>NZ_QRAP01000001.1:0-171069 GCF_003363015.1 Enterobacillus tribolii
GAAGTAGACTGGACATTATTCAGGATGCCGGTAATAGGCGCGGTGGGCGTAGTGGCAGCCATTGACGGTGGCTATCTGCGTCATGACAAACAGGAGCCGTATGCGTCAGGAACGCTGTGGGGAGGCGCCGTGGGGCTGACGAGCAACGGGAAGCATTTCTCGAGTCAGCTGACGGTCGGTTGGCCGCTGGCTTATCCGGACCGGCTGGAGCCGGACCGGGTGTCAGTCTATTACCGGATTGGCTTCGTGTTGTAAGCTGATTCGTTGTGGTTAATTCAATGCCGGGGCTATTCCGTGTCGGCCCCGTAAAATACCTTCCTGAATTGGCGCTAATTTTTAACGAATTATACAAGCATGTCTGCCGCGGTACGTTCAGTCAACAGGACAGAATGAAACATTAAGTCCGCCCGCCGGGCGGACCACTTATCCTTACCGTTTTTTCTCTTGTTTCATCTGATACATCGTTTCATCTCCCTTGGCTAATAATTGCTCCAGGGAAAGCGGCGCCGCAGGATCAAACGCCGTAATGCCATAAGAGAGATTCAGCGTATAGCGCCGCTGTAAATCGTTCGTTTGCTGCGTCAGGTGGGCAGTGAGCTGCCGCAGTTTCTCCTCGGCTCCCTGCGGGCGCATTTTGCTGAACAACGCCACAAACTCATCGCCCCCCAGGCGGCCAAACAGGTCGGAGCCGCGAAAGATGACTTTCATTCCGTCCGCCACATCCTGCAACGCGCGATCGCCTTCCCGGTGGCCCAGCGTATCATTGATGCATTTAAACTTGTCCAGGTCGATAAACACCAGGCTGGCGTCATAACCGTGGAGCGCGCAGTCGTTGAGCACCAACTGGGCAAGAAAAGTAAAGCCGCGCCGGTTGGATATCTGCGTCAGTTCATCAGACGTTGCTGCCTGGAACGCCGCCAGTTCAGACTCTGCCATCGACGCCAGATCGCGCAGGGTGGCGGCATCATCGGCGACGAAGGCGCGTGGTTTATCGTCAACGATGCACAGCGTCCCCACCTTGGCGCCGCCCGGAGAACGCAGCGGGCAACCGGCATAGAAGCGGATGTTTGGCTCGCCGGTAACCAACGGGTTATCGAAGAAGCGCTCGTCGTGCAGCGCGTTTTCTACGATCAGCATGTCATCTTCCAGGATGGCATGACCACAAAATGAGGTGTCGCGCGGCGCGGTATGTGAGGAAAAACCATCACAGGCCTTGAACCATTGCCAGTCGGTTTCAATCAGACTGACGATGGAAATCGGTACGCCAAACAGGCGCTTCGCCAGCCGGGTCAGGCGGTCGAAACGCTCTTCAGCCGGGGTATTCAAAATATTCAGCGCACGAAGTTCCTTGAGTCGATACTCTTCATCGGCAGGGATGTCAGGGGTTTTCATCGCTTAACCTCACATAAAGATTAACAGCACGATAACAAATGCCCCGGCTATCATCAATGCGCGTACCGTTGGCGTACCTTAAGTATTAGCACTGGCTGAAGCGAAAACCATGTTCTGCCTGTCTTCTTCGCAAGGAATATCACAGATTGTGCGGAGGCGGCGAACGGCGTCCGCCGCGTACGGGGTTATTTTCTGACGGATTTAGACAGCAGCCACTGCCATTTTTCTTCGCGGTTGAGCTTACCGGGGGGAATGGCGGTCGTTATTCTGTCGCTCAGGGAAGTCGGAATACTCTCTATATTCACGGCGTTCAGAAGCCGGGCTTCGATAGAATCATCAATGTGTTCAACGCGCAGCAGGCGCTGACATTGGCAGCCGCGACCTGCCAGCTGGTTGGGAACGGTTTTGGTGGAGCAGGTTATCTCGTTCACCTCAGCGAGAATATAAGACACGGTGTTAACGGCCTTACTGAGCGGCAGGCCGAACTGCTCGGCAATAGACTGGGCGCATACCCATGTTTTCTGTTGCATGACCCAGCGGGCGACGCAAAGATAAAGTGGCTCACGATCAAAATTTCTACTCATATCCACACCTATTAAACTTATTAAAACCGGGGACGATTGGGAATTGATGTGAAACTTTTCAGGGTTATCCCGGCGGCGGAAAATCATTTTCCGGCGCTAACCGTATGCGATGGAATAGTTTTTGAAATATTACTGCCCTCCAACATATACGCAGAACCCGACAAAATCACGCACTTTTTATATGGGTTAAGTCGATAATTAATGTGACTTTTTAGTAAATTTAATGTTGTTTTCGTGTCATGAAATAAGCGCATTGAGATATTTTTGCGCAGATAAAGATGGCTCTTCGTTATTTTTTTAATGACAAAAGAAGCGCTGTGGATCTTTATTCAAACAATTCCGTAAACAGGAATGGGATTAAGAACTTTCAATATCATAGAAAGCGTCACGGTTTGCGTTGGTCTGCGCTATAGAATCCCCGAAGATCGTAGGAAAGGGGATTTTTATGAATGAAAACAACAAGCTTGATTTTCTTGGTCAGCTTTCACCGGAGATGATCGACGTTCTGCGCTACCAAAGGGAACACGCGGCGTCCTCCGGTGAGATGTCCCTGCCGGAAGCGCGTCTCCATTATCAGCAGGAGCGTCGCTTCTGGAATGAAGGCGGGCCGCAGATGGAACGCATCACCGACGTTGACGTCCCGTACGAGGAGGGCGTTGTACGCACCCGGCTTTTCTGCCCGCAGCAGCGCATCAGCAACGGATGCCTGTTCTATCTGCACGGCGGCGGGTTTGTCGTCGGTAATCTGGATACCCATGACCGCATTATGCGTCTGCTGGCGCAGGAGAGCGGCTGTGTTGTGATCGGCGTGGACTACACGCTGGCGCCGGAGGCGCGTTTTCCGCGCGCCATTAAGGAGATCGCTGCCGTTTCCCGTTTTTTCCGCCAGCACAGCACGCAATATCAACTGGATCTGACCTGCTGCGGTTATGCAGGCGACTCCGCCGGCGCCTTGCTGGCGTTGAGCGCCTGTCTGTGGATGCGGGATCACGGGGAAGACATTTCCGGTATACGTGCGCTGCTGTTGTATTACGGCCTCTACGGTTTGCAGGATTCACGTACCCGCCGCTGGTACGGCGGTGAATGGGACGGCCTGACGCAGGTCGATCTGCGCTATTACCAGCAGATGTATCTGGCGCGGGAATCGGATATGCACTCCCCCCATTACTGCATTTTTAACAACGACCTGGCCCACGCCATGCCGGCCTGTTTTATCGCCGCCTGCGAATTCGATCCTTTGCGCGACGACAGCGAAACGCTTGCCACGGTACTGCAGGAAAAAAACATTCACTGTGAATACCGGGTATATCCCGGCACATTACATGCTTTTCTGCATTATTCACGCATGATGAAAGCCGCCGGGCAGGCGATTGCCGACGGCGCCGCCTTTTTTCGGACCTTCGTTTGATATGAATCACTTTGACATTGGAGAGATATGACATGGGTTGGATAACTCACGTAGAGACCGTCGCCTCGCTGGGAAACGGCGTGATCGGCAGCGGATGGGTGGCCCGGGCGCTGGCCGGGGGAAAGAACGTGGTGGCGTGGGCGCGTACGGCTGAAACGGAAAGTAACCTGCGCCGGCGTCTGGATCTGGCCTGGGAAACGCTGGAGAGTCACGGTCTGGCGGCGCGCAGTGCGCTGTCAAACCTGCATTTCACCGGCACGGTGGCGGCGTGCGTGGCTGAGGCGGACTTTATTCAGGAAAGCACGCTGGAGCGGCTGGATCTCAAACGCGAGCTGCACCGGGATATCAGCTATGCCGCGCGTCCGGACGTCATTATTGCCTCCAGTACTTCCGGACTGCTGCCGTCCGAATTTTACGATCAGAGCCTGAATCCGCAGCGCTGCGTGGTCGGCCATCCGTTCAACCCGGTTTATCTGCTGCCGCTGGTTGAGATCGTCGGCGGGCGTAACACCGCGCCGGAGGCGATTAGCGCGGCGACGGAAATATACACCGCGCTGGGAATGCGCCCGCTGCACGTGCGCCGGGAAGTGCCGGGGTTTATCGCCGATCGCCTGCTGGAAGCGCTGTGGCGTGAGGCGCTGCACCTGGTTAACGACGGCGTCGCGACTACCGGCGAGATTGATGACGCCATCCGCTTCGGCGCCGGGTTGCGCTGGTCGTTCATGGGAACTTTTCTCACCTATACGCTGGCCGGCGGCGAGGCGGGGATGCGCCATTTCATGCACCAGTTCGGCCCGGCGCTGAAACTGCCCTGGACCTACCTGCCTGCGCCTGAACTGACGGAGCGCCTGATCGATGCGGTAGCAAAAGGGACTGAGCAACAACTGGGCGCCCGCAGCATCGCGCAAACCGAACGTTACCGCGATGACTGCCTGCTGGCGGTGATGAAGGCTATTGAAGAGGTTAAGGCCCGCCACGGAATGCGGGCCGGTGATTAACAACTTTCCAGCTTGCTGGTTTCTTCGAGCGACATGCCGCGGGTTTCCGGCGCCATCGCGACAGAAACCAGCAGGCCAAGCAGCGAGATCCCCGCGCCGGCCAGCATGGTGGGCGCAATGCCGTAATTCACGATGAAAATCGGCAGGGCATAGGTAGAGAGAACGGTCCCGATACGGCTGAGGGACATGGCGGCGCCGACGGCGGAGGCGCGGATGTCGGTGGGAAACAGTTCATTGGGGTACAGCCATTGCAGAATCCCCGGCCCGCCGGAAAAGAAGGCATAGACCGCGAACGCCACAACCACCATCCAGATGCCCGGCTCCGGAACAAGCCCCAGCAGGGCCAGCGCCGCGGTCATTACCGCGAAACTCCCGATCAACAACGGGCGGCGTCCGATGGAGTTCAGCCAGTACATGGCGGGAATGCAGCCAATGAGGAAAAACAGGCTGATGACGATATTCCCCAGCACGGACTCGCGCCCGCCCTCCAGCCCGAGCAGCCCGATAATCTGCGGCCCGAAGGTGTAAATGGCGAACATCGGGATCACCTGACACGACCAGATGATGCCGATGAAAACGATCATCTTCAGGTGACGTTTTTCAAAGATTTTACGGTAGCGCGTCGGTTCCGGCTCCTCAAAACCGAAGGTGAGTTCAGTGCCGAACAGTTCGCGCATCATTTTTTTGCACTCTTCAAGCCGCCCTTTACGCACCAGCCAGCGCGGTGATTCCGGCAGGTGAAAACGCCCCAGCAGGATCATGATGCAGGGAACGATCGCGCTGCCCAGCATCCAGCGCCAGCCGTTCTCCACGTCATACAGCAGGTAACCGACGATATCCGCCGCGGTCGCGCCGACGTACCACATGGCGGCGATGAATCCCATTGAGAAAGCCCGGTGACGGGTCGGTGAGAATTCCGCGATCATCGACGTGGCGATAGGGTAGTCGGCGCCGATCACGATGCCGATAAGAAACCGCATCAGCACCAGCTCCAGCGGCGAAGAGATAAACATGGTGGCGGCGGAAATCACCGCGATGGCGATGATGTCGATGAGAAACATCAGCCGGCGGCCGAACAGGTCCGCGATGTAACCGAACAGGGCCGTGCCGATGAATAGCCCCGCCAGGGTGGCGGCGCCTACCAGCCCGGCCCACTGCGCGTCAAGCTTCAGGGCGGGCGTCAGCTGCTCCAGGGCAATGCCGATGATAACCAGCACGTATCCGTCGAGAAAAGGGCCGCCGCTGCCCCATAACAGGATTTTCCGGTGTATGGACGTAAAATTAATGTCGTCAAAATTTTTGGGCTGTTCCATAGTTTTTATACCGCTGCCGATCGGTGAATGGGCGGGAAATGCAGGCGGGCGTCTTGCCCGCCGGGATATCATTTAACCGTAACGATATTCCACGCCGAAGGTACCGCGCGGATATTCCCATTTGTCCAACAGGGTTTCGCCGCACAGGATACGGCAGGTGCCGCACTCCAGGCAGCCGGCGTAGTCGAAGCGCACCGAGCCGTCATCCTGTAGCTTGTACAGGCCGGCAGGGCAGGCGAGAGTCAGCGTCCGGTAGGCCTGCATGTCGGGATGCTCCCGGATAATGATGTGCGGATGGCCTTCATCCACATGGTATTTGTTCACGCCAAGTTTGACGTCTACGTTAACGGATTCACTCATATCGCTCCCACTCCCTTGATGCCATCTTTAATCAGATTGAGATAACCAATGGCTTTGGCGTGCCGGAGGATCTTCTTGCGCATCGGCTGCGCCGGTTGGCCGTCGATGGTAAACATGTCTGCCATGAGGTCGGCCGCCATTTGCGGATATTGGCGGAACAGGCGCGGATTCTCCAGAAACGCCGGCAGCTTACGGTACGTTTTCAGATCGTGCAGCAATGCATTTTCTTCCAGGCGGGTACGGTAGCCCGCCAGCGCGCTGCGGCTGAAGTCGCTTTTTTCTTTGGCGTCGAGCACCGCCCGGGCCGCCGCCTCGCCGGAGGCGATCGCCATATCCATGCCGCGGATGGTGAACCCCAGGTTCATGCACATCCCGGCGGCATCACCGGCAATCAGCACGCCGTCGCCGATGATTTCCGGCAGCATATTGATACCGACTTCCGGCACCACGTGCGCGGCATATTCTTCCATTTTGCCGCCGGCGATTAACGGACGTACCGCCGGATGACGTTTAAAGTCCTCCAGCATCTGCGGTACGGATTTACCCGCCTCGCCGATGTGGTGCAACCCGCAGACCAGGCCGAGGGACAGGCTGTCTTCGTTGGTGTAAAGAAAGCCGCCGCCCATCAGCCCGTCAGAAGGCGAACCGGCGAGCAGCCAGGCGACGCCCTGCCTGTTTTCCAGATTGAAACGGTCCTCCAGCACGCCCTTTGGCAGGCTGATGACCTCTTTAACGCCGACCGCCACTGATTCCGGTTTTATCCGTTTCACCATGCCCAGCGATTCGCCCAGCAGGGAATTAACGCCGTCAGCCAGGATCACTACGTTGGCTTCCAGCACGTCGCCGTCCGCCTCCACGCCGGTGACCTTGCCGTCGCGGGTGACTAACTTATCTACGCGGATACCCGCAATGCACTGTGCGCCGGCCGATTCTGCCTGCGCCATCAGCCAGGCGTCGAACTTCGCGCGCAGCACTGAATAGGAAACCTGCGCCGGCGCGCCGGCCGGTGCCTGGTAGTCCAGGGTGACTGCGCTGGTTTCGGTGAGAAAAGAGACCTTCTCGCGGGTAATCAGCCGTTCTACCGGGGCTTCACCGGCGAAGCCGGGGATAATTCTTTCCAGACTGTGTGCGTACATCCGGCCGCCGGTGACGTTCTTCGCCCCGGCGGCGTTGCCGCGTTCAATGACCAGCACATCGGCTCCCGCACGGGCCAGCACCAGCGCCGCCGTCGCGCCGGCGAGCCCGCCGCCGACGATAATGGCGTCAAACACTTCTTCTGACATAATCTGCCGCTCCGCGTTGAGGTGGCTGCCGGCGGACTCCGCCGCCGGCGTAGACAGGGATCGCTACTTATGAGCGCTACTTATTCAGTTCACGGACCAATACCGGGACGATTTTGAACAGATCGCCGACGATGCCGTAGTCCGCATGCTGGAAAATCGGGGCGTTCTTGTCCCGGTTGACCGCGGCGATGATTTGCGCGCCATTGGCGCCGACCATATGCTGAATCTGACCGGAGATCCCCAACGCCAGATACAGCTCCGGCTTGATCATGATGCCGGAGATACCGACGTAGCGTTCCCGCTCCATCCATTTCTCATTTTCCGCCACCGGGCGCGAACAGCCGAGCTCTGCGCCGATGGCGGCGCTCAATTGCCCGGCCAGGGCGATATTTTCCTGATTACCGATACCGCGCCCGACGCTGACTACCCGCTTCGCTTTACCGAGGTCAACGTTGCTGCCCTGTTTTGCCCGCCGCTCAAGGCAGGTAATGGGGTTACGCGGGGCGATAAATTCCGGGGAAATCTCTTCACCGCCGCCGACCGGTGCCGCCGGCGCAAACGTGCCGCTGCCCAGCGTGACGATGGCGACGGGAGAAACCAGCCGCTCTTCGCCCAGCGCCAGCCCGCCGTAAACCATATGGGTCGCAAGCGCGCCGGACTGATCCGCCCGCAGTACGGAAACGTCATTACATACCCCGGCATTGAGGCGTGCGCCCAGGCGAGCCGCCATCGCTTTGCCGCGGCGGGTGGCGGGCAGCAACACCAGCGAATGTCCACCGCCCTGTGCGATGCAGTGCGCCAGCGTGTCGGCGTAGTCTTCGGTCAGCCCGCTGCCGCCGCTCAGCGTGTATATCGCGTCAGCGCCCAGAGCAAGCACGGTTTCCTTCTGTTCCTGCGTTACGAATACCTGAACCTTTTCACCTAATTCCCGGGCGCCGCCGATCAGCTCCGCAAAGCGGGCGGCGTTGTCGCTGAAAACCCATACGTTGGCAAACTTATTCATGACTTCCCCCGGATTAGTTGAGAATTTTGCGTAAATGGTCGGCAAATGCGGCGATTTGCTCATCACCGTCACCTTCGATGATGATGTTCAGACGTTCTTTCTGCTTCGGCGCGGCGACGGAAACGGGTTCGCTCAGCGTTTCGATGCCGTCAAGGCCGAGGTCGGCGCAGTTCCATACGGTGACCGGTTTCTTGGCCGCGGATAAAATCGCCTTCATCGAGGGGATCGGCGGGTCGTTAATGTCGGTGGACACGCAGATTGCCGCAGGCAGCGGGATCGCCAGAACCTCGACTTCATCCTCCAGCGTGCGTTCCACGGTCAGCGTGTCCGGCGTGACGGAAAGGATTTTGCTGACGCCGTTGATGGCCGGGATGCCCAGGTATTCTCCCAGCAGCAGGCCGACCTGCTGGGCATAAAGATCGCCGGAGCCGTCGCCGCAGACGATCACATCGAAACCCAGCTTACCGGCGGCGGCGGCCAGCACGCGCGCGGTGCGGTGGGGAAGCGCGTCATGCAGCGTTTCGTCGATGACCTGCGTCAGGCTGCCCGGGCCGCGTGACAGGACGTCTTTACGGGCCTTGGGGTTTTCCAGCGTTTTGCCGCCCGCGCTCAGGGCAATAATTTGTGCGTCATTGCATACCGATTGAATGCCGACCGCCGCCTCGATGGCATTAAGATCAAACTGACTGATTTTAGGTTCAGCCTTGGTGAAATTCAGGCTGCCATCATTATTGACGATGATATCCTGTTCCTCAGGAATTAATTTATAACATGCGAGAATCTTCATCATATCTCCAATTTTTATCCCAATCGGCGAGAAGGGTAAATATCAAATGCGAGTCTGGATTAACGTCAGTCCGCTCAGAAAATCTGATGTGACAAAAAAATACCGATGTGTAACATAAAAATAATATTTCCGGTTCATCGGTAACCGCGTTCTGAATATTATGAACGCGGCGCTATTCTTCATTTTTGTCGCAAGGCCGGTGAAGAATGACAATACAAGTACCATGGAAAGAGGAATAGAAAGTAATACTTGGATCACCAATATTGAATGATAAAACCGGTAGTGAGAATGCCGCGCCGTGGATTTTTTATTCTGCTTATTTGTTTTAATTTATTGTTTTTATTTTAATTTTTTATGATAACCAGAAAGAGGTAATCACCGTTCTGCTGCCGGGGTATTTTTGCCGGAATATATAAATTGACCGGGATCACGGATTATTGCCTGTGGCAAACTCATTATAATTCACACGCCGACATTGCTGACGGGAGGAACTGGAAAAGGATTCGCTTTATATAGCGTCAAGGATACGCGGGTAAAATCAGGCGTGCTAATGATGGCATGTCCTCATCACCGGTTATTGCGCCGAATAATATCAGCTCACCGGGTTTTCAATATTTCGGTCCGGCGTGTCCGGACAGGTATTTCTGTTTTCCGTTGCCGGACGTGCTGCGGCAATCAGAAACAGTAATGCGTTCCGATAAGAAACGGGAAGCCAGCAGATGAATAATGATACAGGCAAAGCACGGAAGATTGGCATTGAACCCAAGGTCTTTTTTCCGTCATTGATTATCGTCGCTTTACTCTCTTATTTGACCATAAGGGATCTCGATGCGTCGAATAAGGTCATTAATGCGGTGTTCAGCTATATCACCCACGACTGGGGCTGGGCGTTTGAGTGGTACATGGTCGTGATGCTGGGCGGATGGTTCTGGCTGATCCTCGGGCCGTTCGCCAACAGAAAGCTGGGCGATGAAGATCCGGAATTCAGTACGCTGAGCTGGATTTTCATGATGTTTGCCTCCTGCACCTCTGCGGCGGTGCTGTTCTGGGGCTCCATCGAGATTTATTACTACATTTCCACGCCGCCTTTCGGCCTGGAGCCGTTCTCTACCGGCGCGAAGGAGCTGGGGCTGGCATACAGCCTGTTCCACTGGGGGCCGCTGCCCTGGGCGACGTACAGCTTCCTCGCGGTGGCGTTCGGTTATTTCCTGTTCGTACGCAAAATCAACGTTATCCGGCCGAGCGGGACGCTGGTGCCGCTGCTGGGAGAAAAGCGCAGTAAAGGCATCATCGGCATCATCATCGACAACCTTTACCTGGTCGCGCTGATCCTGGCGATGGGCACCAGCCTCGGGCTGGCCACGCCGCTGGTGACGGAATGTATTCAGTATCTGTTCGGCGTGCCCCATACCCTGGAGCTGGATGCCATCATCATTTCCTGCTGGATCGTCGTTAACGCGATATGCGTGGCGTTTGGTTTGCAGAAAGGCGTCAAGATCGCCAGCGACGTGCGGAACTACCTCAGCCTGATGGTGTTGGCATGGGTGCTGATCATCGGCGGCGCCAGCTTTACGGTGAACTATTTCACCGACTCGGTGGGGATGTTGCTGATGAACGTCGGCCGCATGCTGTTTTACACCGACGCCATCGGTAAGAGCGGCTTCCCGCAGGACTGGACGGTCTTTTACTGGGCGTGGTGGATCGTCTACGGCATCCAGATGTGTATCTTCCTGGCGCGAATCTCCAAGGGCAGAACCGTGCGTCAGCTGTGCCTCGGCATGGTCGGCGGGCTTACTGCGTCAACCTGGCTGCTGTGGACCATTCTGGGCAGTAACACCATCACCCTGATCAATAAAAACATCATTGATATTCCGCAGCTCATCAAGGAGCACGGCGTTCCCCGCGCCATTATCGAAACCTGGGCGGCGCTGCCGCTGAGCACCGTGACCATGTGGGCATTTTTCATCCTGTGCTTTATCGCCACGGTAACGCTGATTAACGCCTGTTCCTACACGCTGGCGATGTCGACCTGCAAGGAAGCCAGCGGCTATGAGGAACCGCCGGTATGGGTGCGGGTCGGGTGGTCGGTGCTGGTGGGGGTGATTGGCATCATCCTGCTGGCGCTGGGCGGCCTGAAGCCGATTCAGACCGCGATTATCGCCGGCGGATGCCCGCTGTTTTTCGTCAACATCATGATAACGGTCTCCTTCCTCAAGGATGCCAAATCCACGCACTGGAAATACTGACTTTTACACTGACAAGGGGTTCTGACTATGGATTTTAAGCTGACCGATGAACAGGAACTGTTTGTTGCTGGCATCCGCGATTTGATGGAGCGGGAAAACTGGGAAAGCTATTTTGCCGACTGTGACCGCGACAGCGAATACCCGCTGCGCTTCGTGAAGGAACTGGCGGATATGGGCATCGACAGCCTGCTGATTCCCGAAGAACACGGCGGCTTTGAGGCCGGGCTGGTAACGGTCACCGCGGTATGGGAAATACTGGGACGCCTGGGCGCGCCGACCTACGTGCTGTATCAGTTGCCGGGCGGCTTCAACACCGTGCTGCGTGAAGGGTCGCCGGAACAGATCGACAAGATCATGGCCTTCCGCGGCACCGGCGAGCAAATGTGGAACTCCGCCATTACCGAACCGGGCGCCGGGTCGGACGTCGGCAGCCTGCAAACCAACTACACGCGGCGTAACGGCAAGGTTTATCTCAACGGCAGCAAATGCTTCATCACCAGCAGCGCGCGCACGCCTTATCTGGTGGTGATGGCGCGGGATGCATCGTCGGAGAAACCCGTCTTTTCCGAGTGGTTCGTGGATATGAGCAAGCCTGGCATCCGGGTCAACAAGCTGGAGAAGCTGGGCCTGCGCATGGACAGCTGCTGCGAAATCCTGTTCGACAACGTTGAGCTGGAAGAGAAGGACATGTTCGGCCGGGAAGGCAACGGTTTCAACCGGGTGAAAGAAGAGTTCGATCACGAACGCTTCCTGGTGGCGCTGACCAACTACGGCACGGCCTACTGCGCGTTTGAAGACGCGGCTAAATATGCCAATCAGCGCGTGCAGTTCGGCGAGGCTATCGGGCGTTATCAGCTGATCCAGGAAAAATTCGCCCATATGCAGATCAAGCTGACCAACATGCGCAACATGCTGTACGAAGCGGCCTGGAAGGGCGACAACGGCGGCATGACCTCCGGCGATTCGGCGATGTGTAAATACTACTGCGCCCACGCCGCCTTTGAAGTGGTGGACGACGCCATGCAGGTGCTGGGCGGCATCGGTATCGCCGGTGAACACCGTGTTACCCGCTTCTGGCGCGACCTGCGCGTCGATCGCGTCTCCGGCGGCACCGATGAGATGCAGATCCTGACGCTGGGACGTTCGGTGCTGAAACAGTACCGCTGATATGTATGAGCGCCGCCGATCAACGGCGGCTTTAACCCTGGGGAACAGTGTTATGTCCAAAAAATTACATACCCCGTCGTTCGGTATTCTGGAAGGCGTGCGGGTGGTGTTTTCCGGCATTGAGGTCGCCGGGCCGTTCGGCCCGCAGATGATGGCGGAGTGGGGCGCAGAGGTGATCTGGATTGAAAACGTCGCCTACGACGACACGCTGCGGGTGCAGAAGAACTATTGCGAGCTGGACCGTCGCAACCAGCACAGCCTGTCGATGAATATCTTCGCCGATGAAGGCCGGGAAGCGTTTCTGAAGCTGATGGAAACCACCGATATCCTGATTGAATCCAGCAAAGGGCCGGCCTTCGCCCGGCGCGGTATTACCGACGAACTGCTGTGGCAGCGCAATAAGTCATTGGTGATCGTGCATGTCTCCGGCTACGGCCAGTACGGGGTGGACGAGTACATCAACCTGCCGTCCTACGACCTGATCGCCCAGGCGTTCAGCGGTTACCTGATTCAGAACGGCGATCGCGATCAGCCGATCCCCGCCTTTCCCTATACCGCCGACTATCTGGCGGCGTTTACCGTACTCAGCGCCTCGCTGGCCGCGTTATACCGGGTGCAGAAAACCGGCGAGGGAGAAAGCATCGACGTGGCGATGTATGAGGTCATGCTGCGCATCGGCCAGTACTACATGATGGACTACTTCAACGGCGGCACGCTTTACCCGCGCTCCACCAAGGGCAAAGACCCCACGCAGGTCGGGTGCGGCGTATACCGCTGCAGCGATGGCTTTATCGGCATTGAGCTGGTGGGCGGCAAGCAGGTGAAAAGCATGCTTGAGGAACTGGGGATGGGGCATCTGCTTGGCACGCCGGATTACCCGGAAGGCATTCCCGGCATCCGCGCTGACAGCCCGGCGGCGGAAGAGCTGGAGGCGAAGCTTGATGCTTTCTTCGCCGCAAAAACCATTGCCGAAGCGGAAAGCGTACTGGCGAAATTCACTATTGCCGCCGGCAAGGTGATGACCATTCCGGAGCTGGAAAATCATCCGCAGTATCTGGCGCGGGAAAACTTCATTGAATGGCAGGCGGAAAGCGGGAAAACGCTCAAAGGACCGAACGTGATGCCGAAATTCAGCCGTCACCCCGGCAAAGTCTGGCGCGCGATGCCCGCCCGCGGCAAGGATACCGCCGATATCCTGAGCGATCTCGGCTATTCACCACAGGAAATCAATATGATGCGTGAAAAAGGTATCATCAGGATCAGTGAATAACCACGGGTGAGACGTTATGGATACTATCGGCGACACGACGCTGCGTGACATGTGGGATGAACGCGCCGCGCGCTATGGGGACAAAACCGCGCTGGTTTATGAAGACTGTGCGGGGAATACCCGTGAATACAGCTATGCTCGGCTCGGAGCGGACATCAACCGGGCGGCAAACCTGTTTCTCAGCCTCGGCATCGGTAAAGGCGATCGGGTGGCGGTGCAGATCGCCAACAGTCCGGAGTTCGTCATGTGCTGGTACGGGTTGGCCTGTATCGGCGCGATTGCCGTTCCCGTCAATACGCAATACACCGCCGGCGAGTGCGAGTATCTGACGGAAAAATGCGGCGTGACGGCCGTGGTGGCCGAAGCGGCGTTTCTGCCGTTATACCGGACGGTGCGCCATACGTTGCGTCATATCCTGCTGGTCAGGGGCGGGGAAACGTTACCGCCGGATGTCCTGGCCTTCGAGACGCTGCATCAGCACCAGCCGGATCGCCTGGTACGGTGCGAGCCGTTGGGCAGCGACGACGTTGCCGAAATCCTGTTTACCTCGGGCACGACGTCGCGGCCCAAAGGCGTGGTGATTACGCACTGCAATCTGCTGCATGCCGGGCGTTTCACCGCCTGGCAGGTCGGCATCACCCGGAATGAACGCTATTTGTCCTCAATGCCCGCCTTCCACGTGGACTTTCAGTGCAGCGCCGCCATGCCGGTGTTCATGATGGGCGCGACGCTGATTCTGCTGGAGAAATACAGCGCGCGTAACTTCTGGCGGCAGGTATGCCTGCACCGCGCCACCCTGACGCACAGCATGCCGCTGATCCTGCGTACCCTGCTGTTGCAGCCGGTGGCGGCGTGGGAGAAAAACCATTGTCTGCGCGACATGGGGTTCTATCTCAATATCAGCCTGGCGGAGAAGGCGCGCTTCGAGCAACGTTTCAACGTCACGTTGTTCAATTCTTACGGGCTGTCGGAAACGCTGGTCGGCCTGATCGGGGATTGCCCCGGCGACGAACGGCATTACCCGTCTATCGGCCGGCCGGGTCTGGGCTATGAAGCCAAAATCGCCGACCGGGAAGGCAACGCGCTGGGGCCGCATCAGGTCGGGGAAATTTACGTCCGCGGCGTTCCGGGGCGGACGCTGTTCCGCGAATACTACAACGACCCGCAGGCCACGCAGGCCACGCTCACCCCGGACGGCTGGATGCGTACCGGCGACAAGGGCTACGTGGACGAGCGCGGGCTGTTTTACTTCGTCGATCGGGCGGTGAACGTCATTAAACGCTCCGGCGAAAATATCGCCAGCAGCGAAGTGGAAACCCTGCTGGAAAGCCATCCCGGCGTGGCGGAAGCGGCGGTGATCGGCGTGCCGGACCCGATCCGCGATGAAGCGGTAAAAGCCTACATCATCGTGCGCGACGGCGTAACGCTGAGCGAAGCGGAGATTCTGGATTACTGCGCTGCCGGCCTGGCGAAATTCAAGGTGCCTTCTTACATCGAATTCGTCAGGGAACTGCCGCGAACCTGTACCGGCAAGGTGTGCAAAAAACAACTGAAGGCGCGGCCTGTGCTGTGCGAAGAGTAAGGCGCGCGATATGGAGCAACATTCATCGTAGGGTCCGGCATTGACCGGAAAGCTATTTTCTCGATTCAAGGTGACCATCATGGCGTTAAAACTGGATATGCAGGGAAAGACTTACGGACCGTTTGTGCGGGAATACACTTTCCGCGACCTGATTCTGTTCGCTCTGGGATGCGGCGCGGGGCAGGACGGTATCACCGATCTGGAATACGTGTATGAAAAAGACCTCAAAATTCTGCCGATGTTTGCGGCGATGCCGATTGTCGACAGCGAGGTGACCAAAACCATTGACTATGGCTTTGACTGGGGTGGTTCCCTGCACTGGGGGTTCGACCTGAAATTCCACCAGCCGATGACCCGGCTTTCCGGCAAACTGAGCACGCACGTACTGCTGAATGCGCTGTACGATCGGGGGGAAGGGCGGGGATGTCTGGCCCAGCATATCGGTGAAACCTTCGATGAAACCGGGACTAAGCTGTTTACCAACGAAAGCTGGGACTGCGCATTGTTCGACGGCGGCTTCGGCGGCCCCAAAGCGCCGAAGGACGTTGTTGAAATCCCGGAGCGGGAACCGGACTTCAGCGTTACGGAGCGGGTGCCGCTGAATCAGGCGCTGATTTATCGCCTTTCCGGCGATTATCACCCGCAGCACATCGACTGGGAGTATGCGCAGAAGTACGGCTATCAGAAGCCGATCCTGCATGCCGTCAGCACCGCCGGCGTCGCCTGCCGCCATATCATCGCCACGCTGTTCCCCGGCCAGCCGGAGCGCCTGACACGCTTTAAAACCCGTATCACCAAGCCACTTTACCCCGGTGCGACGATCATCACGCAAATGTGGAAGTGGAGCGAGAACTGTATTCATTTCCGGGTGATGGATGCGGATAATCCGGAGGTATTTTACCTGAACTTCGGATTGGTTGAGTGGGCGTAATTACGCCCTGTTCCGGCGGCGGAGCTGCGTTATTACTCCGCCGTCCGGCTGATTTATCGTCACGCTTGTCATTCTTCCCTGCCTGAATTATTATTCAGCCGCCCCGTAGCGGTCATTACCGCTATTTATTCCACGCTATTTCTCACTTTCACCGGGTTGCTGCGCACATTGACGTGCGGCGTATTATCCACCTCAAACCCTCATGCTTTCGCTGTGCGGAAGATCGTTATTCATCCTTAACCCCTAACATTGGCTTTGATTTGCAGATACGTTGGCGTTGCCTGTGTGACCCCATTATTCCGCAACAAAGCGATAAAAATATAATTATTTGTTTTTAAACGGATATTAAAATGAACGCGTCACAAAAATATGGAAGAACCTACCATTATCCGTTCTCCCCCGGCACCACCAGCGATGATCGGATCAATGCGGATTACTGGCGGGATATTCAGTCTGTTGAACGGTTAATTCATACTGAAAAGCTGGACGGTGAAAATAACTGCCTGAACCGCTACGGCGTATTTGCCCGCTCTCATGCCGCGCCGACGCAGTCCGCCTGGACGGCAAAAATACGGCAACGTTGGGCGTTAATTAAAAACGATCTCGGCGACCTGGAATTATTCGGCGAGAACCTGTATGCCGTTCATTCCATTGAATACCGCGCATTGGAGCAGGATTTTTTTATTTTCGCGGTACGCTGCAAAGATATGTGGCTGAGCTGGGAAGAAGTGAAGGTTTGCGCGGCGCTGTATGATTTTCCCTGCGTCCCGGAACTGCCCGCGTTGCCGGCGCCGGTTGATGAAGCGCAATGGCGGCGGGATTTTCTGGCCCGGGTGGAAAGCCGCGGTGCGTTTGATCCCTGGGACGTGCACACCGGCCAGCCCTGCACCATGGAGGGTATCGTTTCGCGTGCGGCCGGCGAGTTTCCGGTATCGGATTTTGCCCGTCATGTTTTCAAATACGTGCGCAAGAATCACGTTAAAACAACACAGCACTGGAAACGCAACTGGCGCCGGGCGCGTATGGCCTGGGAGTTTCCTTACGGGGAGGACGGGCGATGAGCTGGCAACTGACGACGGATAAAGCGTGGAACGCCCTCGAAACCCGCTTCCCGTGGGTGGCCGATATGCGCCACGTCCCCCAGGATCGGCGGCACCACGCGGAGGGCGACGTGGCGACGCATACCCGTATGGTGCTGGAGGAACTGGCGAAACTGCCTGGCGTTCAGGCGTTGACGGAAGAGCAACGGGAGATTGTCTGGGCAGCGGCGTTGTTGCACGACGTGGAAAAACGCAGTACGACGCAGACCGACGACGCGGGGAATATCACCTCGCCGGGGCATGCGCGTATGGGCGAGCTCACGGCCCGCCGGCTGCTTTACCGTGATATTCCCACGCCGTTTCATATCCGCGAGCAGGTGGCTGCGCTGGTGCGGTTACACGGTCTGCCGATGTGGCTGCTGGAGCGCCCGTCGCCGGAGCGCCAGGTTTTGGCCGCCGCGCTGCGCGTTGATCTGCGCCTGCTGGCAATTTTAGCGGAGGCTGACCTGCGCGGACGGCAGTGCGAAGACCAGGCCGGGCTGCTGGAGCGGCTTGAGCTGTTCGGACTGTTTTGTCAGGAACAGATGTGCTGGGGGCAGGCCCGCGCGTTTACCAGCGCCGCCGCCCGCTATCACTACCTGACGCACCCGGAAAGCCCGCCGGAGTACGAGCCATGGCCCGTTCCCGGCAGCGGGGTGACGCTGCTCTCGGCGTTGCCCGGCATGGGGAAAGATCGCTACGTGGCGCAGCATTGCCAGGGGATGGCGGTAGTCAGCCTGGACGACATCCGCCGCCGGCACCGCATCGATCCGAAAGACAGCAATGCCAATGGTTGGGTGGTGCAACAGGCGAAGGAGCAGGCGCGCGTGCTGCTGCGCCGGGGCGAACCGTTTGTCTGGAACGCGACGAATCTCACCCGGCAACTGCGCGCGCAGCTGATTCAGCTGTTCACGGATTATCATGCGACGGTGAGGATTGTCTATCTGGAGGTCCCCTATGCTCAGTGGCGTGCGCAGAATCAGCAGCGGGAATATGCGGTGCCGGACGCGGTGATGGACCGGATGTTAAGGAAGCTGGAGGTGCCGCAGCGGGATGAGGCGCACTGCGTCGAGTATTTTGTCAGTTAAAACAGGCAGGAATGGCGATCCATAACCCGTTTTGATGTTTGGTTTGTGAGGTATTACGAAAACGCTCATCAAACCTTTACCGGGAGGCGCCGTTTCGTGTAAGACTGTGATAATCACTTTGGATACAGGAAGGTGTCATGGAGGGACTTCTGTTTCTCGCCGGGCTGGTTATCGTGTTCAGCCTGCTGATAATGCCGATTATGGTGCTGATCTCGCTGGGGCGGGGCAGGCGTAACCAGGAAGAGCTGGAGCGCTTGCGCCAAAAGGTAGAGACGCTTCAGCGGCAGTTTGACGAACGGCAACAGGTTCCGGTTCCGCAGCCGGCAGTTGCGCCTCAGCCCGCCGCTGCGCCCCGGCTTGTGAAGGCGGAAACGCCGCCAGCGCCGGTGTTGGTGCCTGCCGCCGCTGCGCCGCCGGCCGGCGTAGCGCTTGATAAAACGCCGAAGACGGGTGAACCCTCTCCGGCTGCTGCCGGGACAGCGCCGCCGGCCTCCGCCTCGCCGTGGGATTCTGAACCGCAGCCGAAGTCAAAACCGGTTCCGCCGCCGCCCGACGACCAGCCGGATATGTTCTCCGGCCTGCTTTCCGGCTTGCTGGCCTGGTTTATGAAGGGAAACCCGCTGGCGAAGCTGGGCGTACTGCTGCTGTTCTTCGGATTGGCTTACCTGCTCAAATATACGGTCGAGCGCGATATGCTGCCGATAGAGCTGCGCCTGACCGGCGCGGCATTGGCGAGCATGGTCTTGCTCGTATTGGGCTGGCGGCTGCGTCTCAAACAACCGGTATACGCCCTGATATTGCAGGGCGGCGCGGTCGGCGCGTTGTATATCACGGTGTTCGGCGCGTTCAAGCTGTATGAACTGCTGCCGCACTTGCTGGCGTTCGGCCTGATGCTGGTTATCTGCGCGGCCAGCGTGGGGCTGGCCGTATTGCAACGGGCGCTGAGCTTGGCGATGCTGGCGAGCATCGGCGGCTACCTCTCTCCGCTGCTGCTGTCTACCGGAAGCGGTAACCATGTCGCGCTGTTTTCTTACTATCTTCTGTTATCGCTCGGGATTCTGGCTATCACGGTGTGGCAGCCCTGGCGCCCGCTGAATTTACTGGGTTTTGCTTTCACCTTCGGCGTTGCCGGGCTGTGGGGCATGAACGGCTACCAGCCGGAAGACTATCTCTCCTGTCAGTTATTCCTGATCGCCAACGTCGTGATTTTCGGCGTGCTGTGCCTGGCGCTGTCGCTGCGCTATCACGTTGCCGGTGAAAAGGTGATTGACGGCGTGCTGCTGTTCGGGCCGCCGCTGGTTGGTTTTGGCATGCAGTATGCCATTACCCGCCACTGGACGTTCGGCCCGGCATTTTCCGCCCTGGGCTTCGGGCTGGCTTATCTGTTGCTGGCCTGGGCGGGGCTGCGGCGTTATCCGGCGCTGGGGCGTCAGCTTGCCATCTCCGGGTTGGCGTTAGGCGGCGCGTTTACCACGCTGGCGATTCCGCTGGCGCTTTCCGCAGAGTGGACCTCCATGGCCTGGGCGCTGGAAGGGCTGGGTATTCTGTGGCTGGGGCACACGCAGCGGCAAATGCGCGTAAGTTACAGCGGCACCGGACTGCTGGTGCTGGCGTTAGGCTCTGCATTGACAGCCTGTGCCAACAGCGGCATGTCGTCACTCACCTTCGCCCTGATCTTCGGCATCTTGTCCCTGACGTGGCTGGCCGCATCCTGGCTATGGCGCGGTACCAATGATGCCGTCAGCCGGGGGCTGCTGGGCGGCGGCATTGTGTTCTGGCTGCTGGCGCTGGCCGGCGCGCTGGATTTAGACATTATTGATATCGAAAGCTTCCTGTTCCCGCTGCTGGGGCTGGTTGCGCTTTCCGCACTGGCCTGGCACCTGGTCAGCCGTCGCCTGAGCTGGCCCGAACTGGGGCTGGCGCAGTGGCTGTTGTGGCCGGCTATGCTGGCCGTTCTGATGTATCAGCTTGGGGTAAATGATTCGCTGCATGCCGCGGGTTGGTTTAACCTGATTTGGTTGCCGGTGCTGGCCGTGGCGTACTGGCTGCTTAAGCGGGAAGAAGAAACGCCGAAACCGCCCGCGCTGGAGAGGGGGCTGCATTTGTCCCTGTTCTGGATGCTGTTGCTCGGCATTGGCTCGGAAGTGTGGTGGCAGGTTCGCTGGCTGCCGTGGGGAATGGACGAATGGCGTATCGCCGCGCTGATGATGTTCATCGCGCTGACGATGCTGCTGACCCTCTGGGCGCTGAAACGCGGGATCTGGCCGTTTGCCGCGCATCCGCGGCTGTACGGCGCGCTGGGGCTTGCGCCGCTGGCGCCGTTCGCCCTGCTGTTTTTGGTGATGGGAAACCTGCACGACGGCGTGATGATCGACTGGCGCTATCTGCCGTTGATCAACCCGCTGGAAGAGGGCGCGATGTTCGTTCTGCTGGCGCTGATTTTCTGGGGCCGTTTCCTGCGCCGGACCTATGCGGAGGCTGAACCCTGGCTGACGCGCGCACTGCCGCTGTTTGTCGCGGCGATGCTGTTCTGGTGGGGTAATGGCATGATATTGCGCGCCTTGTCTTATTATGCCGACATCAGCTGGCGCGTATACGCGCTGTGGCCGTCGCGGCTGGTGCAGACGACGTTTGCCCTGCTGTGGATGCTGGCGGCGTTGGTGGTTATGCTGTGGTCGACCCGTCACCGCAGCCGTCAGGGATGGTTTAGCGGCGCGGCGTTGTTGGGTATCGTGATTGTTAAACTGATGCTGGTCGACAGCGCGCGCGGCGGCGGCCTGGCGCGTGCGGTCGCGTTTATCGGCGTTGCGGTTCTGGTCTTGATTATCGGTTACTTCTCCCCCTTGCCACCCAAAGCGGGGCGGGAAGAGGATGTTGTCGTGGCAGATGAGGGAAAAAATGAGAATAAAGCTGAATAACTGGCTGTTGTCGGGCGTGCTGTGCCTGAGCGCCGCGGCCTGGGCGGAAACGGTCGATGCGCCGAGTGATTTTGCCTATGGCATACCGTTAACCACGGACAGCACCTCGCCTTTTTTCCGTGTGGATCTGCCCCGTGAGGTTTATACCCAAACGGCCTGGCCGGATATGCGTGACGTCCGGGTCTTCAACAGTCAGGGCATGACGGTGCCTTTTGCCCTGTTTTCTGCCGTGGCGACCGTAGAAAGCAACACGTCTTACCCTTTGCGCCTCTTCCCGATGCGCGGACACAAAAGCGAGGAACGTAACCGTCCGGTCGTTTCGCTTAAATCTGCGAGCGGTATTGAGGTTACGCTGCCGGTGGAGGAGGAGCAAAGCGTCGGGCGCAACTTCCTGCTGGAAGTGGAGGAGGTGGAAGGCGGGTATCCGGCCCTGAATGCGTTGAAACTGGAGTGGACGCGTCTGCCGGAAAACTGGCAGGCGCGGGTCAGCGTGCTTTACAGCAGCGATCTTAAGCGCTGGAACACCCTGGTCAGCGATGCGCCGCTGATGGATTTGACGTCCGGCGCGGATCGCCTGCTGCTGGATAAGATCGATCTGCGCGATCGCGGATACCGGCCGAATGCCCGCTATTTCATGCTGACATTCAGGGACGACTCTGCGCCTGCCGCGCTGGATATTCGTGCCGCGCAGGGCGTTGTTGAGTTGAAGGATGCCGAGCCGCGCCGTATTACGCTGGCTTCGCAGTCTAAATCGGTTTCTGCCGGCGAGGCCGAATATGTCTGGTCTTCTCCCCAGCCGCTGAATCAGTTGGTCGTGGTGCCCGCGCAGAACAATACGGTACTGCCGCTGGAAATTGAATACCGCAGCAGCGCCACGGAGAGTTGGCGTCCGCTCAGCAAACAGGTGGTGTATCGCCTGAACGGACGCCATTCCGCCCCGATCGCGTTGCACGGGCAGCTGGTGCAGGGCGTGCGCCTGAAAGGCGTGAATCAGCAGTGGAATGAGAACCTGCCGCAGGTCAGCGGCGAGCGCGACGTCCGTTCGCTGGTTTTCAACGCGCAGGGCAGTGCGCCGTTTCTGCTGGCATGGGGCAATAAAGCTGCCGGGGAGCAGGCCATTGATATACAGGCATTGATTCCGGAGGAATTACACCAATCGCTGTCCGTTGATTCATTGCCCGATGCCGGGCTTCAGTCTGTGCAGGAGTTGGGCGGCGAAGCGCGTTTGCATGCAACCAGCGCTGTGGAGCAGGCCGGGATGTGGCAAAAGGGCATCCTGTGGGCCGTACTGATTCTGGGCGCGGGTGGGCTGGTGCTGCTGGCGCTGAAAGTGTGGCGGGAAGTGCAAAAACGGGAAGAGTAAAACACCCTCTGCTTTCCTGAGAACTGCCGCTTATCCTCTTCTGGGGATAAGCGGTTTTTCTTTTTCTGCCCCAGGCTCATCACTGTTATTTATACTTCGTCTTCCGGCCGCGCGTCTTAATGCGACGGTTACTTATTAAAAAGAAATGGAAATAAGAAAATAAAGAACCTTTGGCGTAAAGTGCTTTCTCGCAGAAGTATAAGATAAAGATCGTCCTAATATGCTACGGTTTATGTGTTATCCTTTTTTTAAGCATGTATTGAGGCATTTTGGGAAAGCGGCTGATAGTTTGTGAAATATGTAATTTATTGATTAATTAAAGATATTTTTGTCTTCATCTGGATTTGTTATGGCATTATGCTACCATCAACAGGAATAGTCTGATTATTGATGGAATGACCGTATATGTAATCCTTGGTTATATTATGGTCTTATTGTTTTCTTGGTTTCTATACTCCAGGGATGGCGGAGGTTAATGCCCTCAGTGATTTATCATCCGGCATTACGAACGATATTAAGGATCGATTCATGTAAATTTTTATCCGGATATGAGGACAGCATGAGCAGCCGTAAACATCTCACCTTGTCGGAAGTGAAACGTTTGTTGTTGGCCGCACGCTATGGCACTGACCCTGAAAGAGATTGTTGTCTGATTTGGATGTGTTTCATACATGGATGTCGGGTAAGTGAAATCAATAGCTGGAAACTGGCTGACATTGATTTGAATGGCGGCAATATCTACATCCATCGTCTTAAAAACGGCTTCTCCACCATTCACCCTCTTTATGCTAACGAACGCTCGGCGCTCAGCACCTGGCTGGAGACGCGCAAGAGCTATCGCGGGGCCGACAGCGACTGGCTGTTTCTTTCGCGCAAAGGCAATCGTCTGTCCCGGCAGCGCATTTATGCACTGATCCGTGATTGCAGCATCCGTGCGGGGCTGGAAGTGGAAGCGCATCCGCATATGCTGCGCCATGCCTGCGGGTTTGCCCTGGCGGATAAAGGAATGGATACCCGCCTGATTCAGGACTATCTCGGACACAGAAATATTCAGCATACGGTGTTGTATACCGCCAGTAATGCCCGGCGTTTCCGGGAAATCTGGTAGACGTCCTGGTACTCTTACACCGGTTAAGAATTTTTAACCGGTGTGGAAATACCGTTATTTATGAAAGATCAGCAAAATCCCGTTCTGCAATAGAACACGGCGATTATTTATAGGATTTTTCTTTGTGCAGGTAAACGTATGTGACATTATCTGATTTACAGAATTTTACTGCCTGACGACAAAGTCAACGTATTTATCGTCAGGCAGACACTATTTTTTATCTCAGGGCGTTGTTGGAAGAGGGATGAGTATCATGATAGAAAATAGTGAGTTAACGCAGATTGTTACGAAAACGTCCCTTCAGAGAGCGGTCCTTCCCTAAAGGGACTAACCAGAATAGATATACAAGGATAGATACCCACCCGGCTGCGTTTGATATTAAAGATATCACCAATACACTTCAAGCTTTGCAGTGCAAGTAAAGCAACAATTCAGAAAAAAAACCGGGAATGATCCCGATTTTCATACGGGTATTAATACGCGGATAATTATCGGGACAGAGAACAGGCAACATAAATAAATATAATGGATAAGAGGAATAATCTCAGCAATAAACGTAATTATTGCTGAGATTGCTATGCTATGCCCGTTATACCGTTTTCCCTACCCGCCGGCAGGCGCGGTGATAAGCATTATTGCGCACCGCCCAACGTAACAGCGTGCCGGTAAGACGTACCCCGGTCTGTGCAGATACCCGCTGCCAGGGAGAGAGGGTCAAATTCCCCATTTTTTGCGCCCACGGCGGCAACAGATCGACGCCGGCGTACATCAGCGTCCGGGCAACCGGCCAGGCGGCGCGGCGTGGTGGACTGGCGTGCAGTAATATGCCGGCGACTTCGCGCGTTCTTTCGTCGAAACGCAGCTCCGGTTGGATTTGCGCCAGATACTCCTTCACCTCGCGTACGGAGCAGGGGACATCCGTCGCTCCCAGCGCCGTGGCTACGCGTGCGGCCTGGCGATAATATTCGTCCTGTTCCGTTTCGCTGAAGTCCGGATTACGGTAACGCAGGTAGGCGGCCAGAAACTGGCTGACCTCGGAAACATGTACCCAGGTCAGCAGGGTAGGATCGCTGGCGGCATAGGGCGCACCGCGGGCATCATGGCCGGTGACGGCGCTATGAATGCGTTTGACCTTTTCTATCAGGTAGTTTGCATCGGCGGTGTTGCCGAACGTCGTGACCGCAATAAACTGGCTGGTGCGGCGCAGGCGGCCCAGCATATCTTCGCGAAAGCGTGAGTGATCCCACACGCCGGCCAGCGCCAGAGGATGGAGCATCTGCAACAGCAGGGAACTGATACCGCCGCACAGCATGGTGGTGAAATCCCCGTGAACCTGCCAGACCAGGCTCTCCGGGCCATACAGGCCGGGATCGCCGGGTGGTTGCTCTAAATCGAATTCTCCCAGCGCGATGCCGCTGATGCTGAAAACCCCTTGCTCAACTGCCTTTCTGAACCATTCCATTGTGTTATGTCGTGATTGTTTTCGTTTAAAAAGTGAATTATTCAGGATAACGCGATTGGCCGGTGGTTTTTGCGAGATGCGCCGGGCTTTTCAGCGCCGGGCGTTATGAAAATATGCGGTAGGTGACGTCGCTGATGAAATAGCACACGATAAATTCGCACAGCGTCACCCAGGGGTTATGGATGCCGGCCCACCAGCTCAGTGATGACACCGTCGCGCTCAGCATCAGCATCATTGAAACGGGCAGCAACCCGGACATGGCGTCATCTCCGTATTTTTTACCGTCACTCTGAGTATGTGCAAGAGAGCGAAAAATGCCAGGCCCGATAAGTTGTCAGGCCAATTGTGCTGAGTTGTCAGTCATACAGCCCAAAGCTTTTCTCCGGCAATGACGTTTTACGGGCGCCGAGGCGGCGTACGGAGTCTCTGACCACCAGCTTACCGTGCAGTAACAGGTTGCCGGGGAGCATGTCAGGCCGCATCAGCCGCTGTTGCAGCAGGCGAACCGCTTCCTCGCCCAGTTCATCGCGCGGAACGTGTACCGACGTCAGGGGAATGTCGTGGATGGCGGCCAGGTTAAAGCCGTCCATGCTCATGACGGAAATATCATGAGGCACGCGTAAACCGGCTTTTTGCAGCGCATTGACGGCGCCGACGGCCATGTAGTCCCCACCGGCAAGGATAACGCTGGGCCGCTCCGGGGTCGGGTGCTGTTCCAGCCAATGGGTGAGCGCTTCTTCGCTCTCGGCCGCACCGAACCCCTGCGTGGTCAGCAGGTGATGCTCTTCGTCAAAACGTTGGTTATGTTGCTGAAAAGCACTGCGTATGCCGTCCAGCCGCAGTTCCATGGTGTAACGGCGCAGGCACAGCAGTGAAAGGATGTCCTTATGGCCCTGCCCGAACAAATAATGCGCGGAAAACTCACCGATGAGCTGATGGTCGGGGGAGACGCCGGGCAGTTTCATGCTGCGATCGCGGCAGTTAATCAGAATGCAGGGTTTGTCGATGTCGGCCGCCAGCGCGTGAATGTGGGGATCGTCAATGCCGACGATCATGGCGGCTTCCGTTGACGGATCGGTCATTTTCTCCAGAAACAGGGTGACGTCGTTGTCGAACTCTTCCAGCCCGCAGTAGCGCAGGCGGACTTCGTGAGGCTCCAGCGCCTGGCTGATGCCCTGAAGAACCTTGTAATAAAAGACGTCGGTACGTACGTCAAAGGCCCGCGACGGCGCGAACACCGTAATGCTGTTCAGCAACAGGCGACCGGCCGACATATCGCTCAGTATTCCCTGGCTGCGGGCGCAGGCCATCACCTGCCGTTTGGCCCGATCACTGGTATTCGACTTCCCGGCCAGAACGCGCGATACCGTGCTGATTGAAAGCCCTGTCTGACGGGCGATCTCGCCTATTTTTAACTTTCCGCCCATTTTGTGATCTCTTTCAAAGTTGAAAATGAAAATTTTTTCACGCCAAAAATAACCTTGTTTTATGCAGGGTATCAGTATGAGGTGTCTATTTCTTCATCATCTCATGAAATTATTTGCAAAAAATTGCATTCCGCCACGTTTTTAACTCGATTAGGCTGAATTGGTAAACCAATTATAGGCCGTTATGTTTTTTGGTAGTAAATGGTTGTGGTAGGTAATTGGTTTAAAATCATTGGAATGAATACGGATAGTCGCGTATTTCTCTGGTAAACCGGAATACAGGGAGTTGCTGCGCAAGCTGTCGGACCACCTTGCCGTGAGCGCCTTACTCTGTGGAGAGAATAATGAGTCTCGATATGAACCAATCCTCCGATACCGTCAAAGGCAAATGGAAGATAAAGAATTTACGCTGGTGGATGCTGGGGTTATTCCTGCTGGGCGTTACGGTTAACTACATCACCCGTAACTCACTGGGTATTCTGGCGCCGGAGCTGAAAGATTCGCTGGGCATGACGACGGAACAATATTCCTGGATCGTGGGCGCGTTTCAGCTCGCATACACCATTTTTCAGCCGTTGTGCGGTTGGCTGATCGACGTGATTGGCCTGAAGCTCGGCTTCCTGATTTGCGCCAGCATTTGGGCGGTGGTATGCCTGATGCACGCGGGGGTCGGCACCTGGCTGCAACTGGCTATTCTGCGCTTTTTCATGGGGGCCGCCGAAGCAGCAGCCACGCCGGCTAACGCCAAAACCCTGGGTGAATGGTTCCCTAAAAAAGAGCGTCCCATTGCCGCCGGTTGGGCTGGCGTCGGGTTCTCCATCGGCGCGATGCTGGCGCCGCCGATCATCGTTATCGCCCACGTCAATTTTGGCTGGCAGGGCGCGTTCCTGTTCGCCGGCGCCCTGGCGATGATCTGGGTTGTACTGTGGTGGGCGTTGTACCATTCTCCGGAGAAACACCCCAACCTGACCCGCGAAGAACTGGCGCTGATCAAGCAGGATAATGAGCCGGAGCCGCCGAAGCTTCCGTTCTTCAAATCGCTGCGCATCGTATGCAAGAACAAACGCTTCTACGGTATCGCGATTCCGGCCTTTATGGCGGAGCCGGCCTGGGCGGTGCTGAACTTCTGGGTGCCGCTCTATCTCGCCAAAGAGCTGGGCATGGATCTGAAGCAAATCGCCATGTTTGCCTGGCTGCCGTTCCTCGCCGCCGACCTGGGCAGCGTCGCCAGCGGCTATCTGACCCGCGTCTACGTCCGCCTGTTCGGCTGCACCCGCGTGAACTCAGTGATCGCCAGTTCGGTCACCGGGGCTTTCCTGATGCTTTCCCTGGCGCTGGTCGCGCTGACGAAAAACCCGTACATGGTCATCATCTTGATCTCGATCGGCGGCTTCGGGCATCAGGTGATCTCCTGCATGCTCAGCGCGCTGGTGGTGGAGTCTTTCGAGAAAAACCAGATGGCGACGGTAAACGGCATGCGCGGCTCCAGCGCCTGGATCGCCAGCTTCATCTTCTCCTTGATCATCGGCGTGATGGCCGACCGCATCGGCTTTAACCCGCTGTTTGTCGCTATGGGCTTCTTCGACCTTATCGGGGCGATATTCCTGGTGATGTTCCTGGCGGATCGCCGTTCTGCCGCGAAAACGGCGTAAATCTTCCGGTTCCGCGGCGGCGCGTTTTTCTCCGCCGCGGGCATTGACGACCTGCATATAGAGCTTTTTATGAAAACGTTAAAGAATTGGGTGTTGCATCATCAGGGTAGCGATCACGTTGAACTTAAAGTTGATGACCGTCATCTGTTTCGCATCTACGTGCTGGAACCGGCGCTATTCCGCGTTTTGATTAAGCGTAACGGCGAGCTGGCTTTGGGGCGGACATGGAGCATTGCGCCAGAGCAGGATGTTCCGTGGGAAGGGCGGGCGCGTGAAAGCAGCGAAGGGTTCAGCCTGCCTGCGTTCAAACTGGATCAGCATGAGCATGGGTTGACGATCTCCACCGACCGGCTGCGGGTAACGGTTCACCGCCCGCTGTGGCTGGCGTGGGAATTCCGTGACGAGGCAGGCGAGTGGCAGGCGCTGGCCTCTGACCGCCCGACCAGCGCCTATCTGCTGAACACGCACGGCGACGGAGTCGCGCATTATCAGCGTCGTCATAAAGAAGAAAACTATTACGGGCTGGGTGAGAAGGCGGGCGATCTGAACCGCACCGGGCGTCGCTTTGAGATGCGCAACCTGGATGCGATGGGGTATAACGCGGCCTCGACCGATCCGCTGTACAAGCACATTCCGTTCACCATTACGCGCGGGGAGCGGGCCAGCTTCGGGCTGTTTTACGATAACCTGAGCAGTTGCTGGCTGGATCTGGGCAATGAAATCGATAACTACCATCTGGCCTACCGCCGTTATGAAGCGCAGGCGGGCGATCTGGATTACTACCTGTTCCTCGGGCCGTCGGTACTGGATGTCACCAAAGCCTTCGTGCGCCTGACCGGCAAAACCTTCTTCGGCCCGAAATGGAGCCTGGGGTACAGCGGCTCCACCATGCACTATACCGATGCGCCGGATGCCCAGAATCAACTGATGAAGTTTATCGAGCTGTGCCGGCAGCATGATATCCCGTGTGATTCGTTTCAGCTTTCATCCGGGTATACCTCTATCAACAATAAGCGCTACGTATTCAACTGGAACTACGACAAAGTGCCACAGCCTAAGGTGATGTCGCAGGCTTTCCTCGATGCGGGTATGAAGCTGGCGGCCAATATCAAACCATGCCTGTTGCAGGATCATCCTAAATATCAGGAGGTTGCTGCGCAGGGGCTGTTTATTCGCGATTCCGAGCATGACGCGCCGGAACGCTCCAGTTTCTGGGATGACGAAGGGTCTCACCTCGATTTCACCAACCCGGCGACGGTGAAGTGGTGGCAGGATAACGTAACCAGCCAGTTGCTGGAGATGGGGATCGGTTCAACCTGGAACGACAACAATGAATTCGAAGTGTGGGACGGCGAGGCGCGCTGTCAGGGCTTTGGGCAGGAAATCGCGATCAAGCATATCCGCCCGGTGATGCCGCTGCTGATGATGCGCGCGTCGATGGAGGCGCAGCAGCGCTTTGCGCCGCAACAGCGACCGTACCTGATTTCGCGCTCCGGCTGCGCCGGCATGCAGCGCTACGTACAAACCTGGAGCGGCGACAACCGCACCAACTGGCAGACGCTGCGTTACAACACCCGCATGGGGCTGGGGATGAGTCTGTCAGGGCTGTATAACGTCGGCCATGACGTCGGCGGCTTCTCCGGCGATAAGCCGGATGCCGAACTGTTCGTGCGTTGGGTACAAAACGGGGTGATGCATCCGCGTTTTACCATCCATTCCTGGAATGACGATCACACCGTCAACGAGCCCTGGATGTATCCGGCGGTCACGCCGGCCATTCGTGAAGCCATTAAGCTGCGTTACCGGCTGCTGCCTTATTTCTACACGCTGCTGTGGCAGGCGTGCGCCGACGATGAGCCGATGCTGCGCCCGACCTTCCTCGATCATGAACACGATGCCCGTACACTGGCGGAAACCGATGACTTCCTGCTGGGGCGTGATGTGCTGGTTGCCAGCGTGGTGGAGCCGGGTGCCCGTGAGCGCCAGGTTTATCTGCCGGATAACGCGGGCGGCTGGTACGATTTCCACAGCGGCCAATGGTTCTGCGGCGGTCAGACCATCACGCTGGATGCCCCGCTGGAGCGCTTGCCGCTGCTGGTGCGCGCCGGCGCTGCGCTGCCGGTATCAAACCGTCTGCGTCATGTCGATGCGGCGCAGGACGACAACCGCGAGTTGCTCCTTTACCCGCATCAGGGGACCGGCGCGGACAAAGGCATGCTGTTTGACGATGACGGCGAAAGCCATGCCTGGAAGCAGGGCCACGCGTTGTGGCTGCATTGGGAAATCAGTTGCACTAACGAGCGCATTGATATCCGTTTCACCCGTGAAGGCGACTATCAGCCTGCCTGGAAAGCACTCAGCGTGGTGCTGCCGCAGCAGGAAACGCGTACGTTATTCATCAACGGAGAGAAAACGGACCGTTACGTCCTGTAATTCAACCCGATCGCACAAGAGGCCGCCTGACTGGCGGCCTCCGTGTATTCCGGGATAAGACATCGGTGCTTTTAATCCCCCGGCATCATTCTTTTCAGCGTATTATCGCGCTGTACGTAATGGTGCCAAATCGCCGCGCTTGCATGCCCGGCAATCAAAAAGTAGCCCACGTTAGCCCAGGTTTCATGCACCGATTTTATCGTCCTTGCCAGCCCGCGGTCGGCAGGGGTAAACCCGCTCACGTCGATGCCCATAAACACCCAATTCTTCCCGCCGTAGAGCTGGGTCAATACGCCCAGTACCGGCAGGGCAATGAATGTGGCATAAAGCGCCATGTGCATCAGTTTTGCTAACGCCATCTGCCAGGGCGGAGGCGGGGGAACGATAGCCGGATCGGCATAGCGGTGCTTCAGGTACAGCCTTACGGCCATGAGGATCCACACCAGAATACCGGCATTGAAATGCAGGGTTTTACTGAAATCGTGTACCGGGCCGTCTTCAGAGAATGCATCCCGCAGCTCAATGGCGGCATAGGCAATGGCGATCAGGAGCAGGGTGAGCCAGTGCAAATAAATCTGGGAGCGCGCGAAGCGTTGCATGATGAATTTCCTTTATAAAAATAACATCGTTGTGATTATTAATATATTCTATTTCTTAAATATTTCTTAAGGGAATTAACCTGTTTTGTCGGATATATTATTTTCCAAATAAGAATAACTCGCAATTAATAAAGTAAGTAAAAGTTTTTACTTACGCAGATAATTCCAGAAACTATTTATATCGCGCAAAATTTAACCCTAAATAAGTATGCTTTTTGTGCGATTAAAAGCAGGCTGAATCGGTTTTATTCACAGATTTGGCTTTCCCCGCCTTATAAGTCTTATCAAGTTGATAAAGATCAACCAATACCTGGCACGCCTCTTTAAGATCCGAGCCATTCAGGCTACTCCCTGCCAGTTTTCTCTTATAACTCTGAAAGGGGAGTACGGCCCGGCGATATTCCGAATTAGAAAAATAAGTGTTAACCAACAGGAAGAGACAGAATGGAAGAGGACCGTTTCTTATCCAGTCACGGAATTAACCGCCGTGATTTTATGAAGCTTTGTGCAGGTTTGGCTGCAACACTGGGATTAAGTCAATCGGCCGCAGCGGAGATGGCGCAAGCCATCACCAGCAAGCAGCGGCCGCCTGTTATTTGGATCGGGGCGCAGGAATGCACCGGTTGTACGGAGTCATTATTACGTGCAACTCACCCGACCATTGACAACCTGATCCTGAATACCATTTCCCTGGAATATCATGAGGTATTGTCTGCTGCGTTCGGCGAGCAGGCGGAGGAAAATAAACACAACGCCATTGAGAAATACAAGGGCAAATATGTTCTGGTTGTCGACGGGTCCATCCCGCTGAAAGACAACGGTATTTATTGCATGGTGGCGGGCGAGCCTATCGTCGATCACATCCGTAAAGCGGCGGCTGATGCCGCGGCGGTGATCGCTATCGGTTCCTGTGCCGCATGGGGCGGCGTAGCCGCGGCCGGCGTTAACCCCACCGGGGCCGTCAGCCTGGAAGAAGCCCTCGGCAAGCCGGTCATCAATATCCCGGGCTGTCCGCCCAACCCGCATAACTTCCTGGCGACGGTCGCTTACTTCATCACCTACGGCAAAGCGCCGGCGATGGATAAGCTGAATCGTCCGCTGTTCGCCTACGAACGCCTGATTCACGAAAACTGCGAGCGCCGTCCGCACTTCGACGCCGGCCGTTTCGCCAAAGAGTTCGGCGACGAGGGACACCGTCAGGGATGGTGTTTGTACCATCTGGGCTGTAAGGGGCCGGAAACCTACGGTAACTGTTCCACCCTGGAGTTCTGCGACGTCGGCGGCGGTATCTGGCCGGTAGGCATCGGTCATCCCTGCTATGGCTGCAACGAGAAAGGCATCGGCTTTACCAAAGGCATTTTCCAGCTGGCTAACGTGGAAAACCCGACGCCCCGCGTTGACAAACCTGCGGTGGAAAACAAGGAAGGCGGCGCCATTTCGCCGACGGCAACCGGCCTGATCGGCGGCGCCCTGGGGGCGTTGGTGGGTGTGAGCCTGATGGCAGTGCGGGAACTGGGGCGTCAGCAAAAGCAGCAGAATCCCGGGCAGCACGATTCACGGGAGGAGTAAACCGTGAACAGACGAAATTTCCTTAAGTTTGCCTCCGTCGGCGCGCTGACGGCTGGCAGCACGGGCACAGCCCGCGCCGCGGCGGAGAACCGGCCGCCAATCCCCGGCTCGCTGGGTATGTTGTATGACTCTACGCTGTGCGTCGGCTGTCAGGCCTGCGTGGCGGAGTGCCAGCGGCTGAATAAAAACGAAATTAACCCGAAAGGGGAGCAAACCTGGTCGAATAACGACAAGCTGACGCCGTTCACCAATAACATTATTCAGGTGTGGAGCGACGGCAGCGGCGTTAACAAAGATCAGGTGGAAAACGGTTATGCCTACATTAAAAAGCAGTGTATGCATTGCGTTGATCCCAACTGCGTCTCCGTTTGCCCGGTGCAGGCGCTGACCAAAAACCCCAAAACCGGCATCGTGCATTACGACCCGAGCGTCTGCACCGGCTGTCGTTATTGCATGGTGGGTTGTCCGTACGACATCCCCAAATACGACTACGACAACCCGTTCGGCGCCATCCATAAGTGCCAGTTGTGCAACCAGGAAGGACTGGAGCGCCTGGACAAAGGCCTGTTGCCGGGCTGCGTGGAAGTGTGCCCGACCGGCGCGGTAATTTACGGTACGCGTGAAGAACTGCTGGCGGAAGCGAAGAAACGCCTGGCGGCGAAGGCGGGCAGTGAGTACGCCTATCCGCGCCAGACGCTGCACAAGAACGATCCTTACCTGCACAAAGTGCCGAACTATCAGCCGCACATTTACGGCGAGAAAGAGGGCGGCGGAACGCAGGTGATGGTGCTGGCCGGCGTTCCGATGGAGAAGCTGGGCATGCCGGAGCTGGCTGAACTGTCGACCGGCGCGCGTTCCGAATACGTGCAGCATACCCTCTACAAGGGCATGATCCTGCCGCTGGTGGTGCTGGCCGGGCTGTCTGTTGCCGTACGCCGCAATACCAAAGATCACCACGACGGAGGTGACGACCATGAGTGATCATCACAAGACCAGTCCGCTGGGCGGCCGTTTGGCCACATTGCCGGTGATGATCCTGGCGCCGTTCATTTTCCTGTGCGTCTTTTTCATCGTCAAACGTCTTATTTTCGGACTCGGCTCCGTTTCCGACCTGAACGGCGGCTATCCGTGGGGTATCTGGATCGCCTTCGACCTGCTGGTCGGCACCGGTTTCGCCTGCGGCGGCTGGGCGCTGGCCTGGGCGGTGTACGTCTTTAACCGCGGCGAATATCATCCGCTGGTGCGCCCGGCGTTGCTGGCCAGCCTGTTCGGCTATTCGCTGGGCGGCCTGTCCATCACCATCGACGTCGGCCGTTACTGGAACCTGCCGTACTTCTACATTCCCGGCTTCTTCAACACCAACTCGGTGCTGTTCGAAACGGCGGTGTGTATGACGATCTACATCGGCGTGATGGCGCTGGAGTTTGCGCCGGCGCTGATGGAGCGTTTCGGCTGGAAGGTTTCGCTCAAGCGCCTGAACAAGGTGATGTTCTTCATCATCGCCCTGGGGGCGCTGCTGCCGACCATGCACCAGTCCTCTATGGGCTCGCTGATGATCGCGGCCGGTTACAAGGTGCATCCGCTGTGGCAAAGCTATGAGCTGTTGCCGCTGCAGTCGGTGCTGACCGCCTTCATCATGGGCTTCTCGGTCGTCGTGTTTGAGGGATCGTTGGTTCAGACCGGACTGAGGGGCAAAGGGCCGGACGAGCGCTCGCTGTTTACCAAGTTAATCCGCCTTACCGGCGTTTTCCTGGTGATTTTCCTGGTGTTGCGCTTCGGCGAGCTGATCTGGCGCGGTAAGACAGGATATCTGTTCGCCGGCGATCGTTACGCGCTGTCGTTCTGGTGCGAGACGGCGCTGCTGGCGCTGCCGTTGCTGATTATCTTCATCAACCGCCTGCGTAATGACTCGCGCGGCCTGTACCTGGCGGCGATATGCATGATGCTGGGTTCGGCGCTGTGGCGTCTTAACTATTCACTGATTGCCTTCGATCCGGGCAACGGTTACCACTATTTCCCGACAGCGGAAGAACTATTAATTACGATTGGCTTCGTCGCTATCGAAGTGGCAGCGTACATTTTGCTGATTAAACTGCTGCCGGTATTACCTTCATTGCAACGTGTTCATCAAGATCACCAGGCCCAAGGGAAAGCTAAAGTATGAGCCAAAGAATCACTATTGACCCCATCACCCGTATTGAGGGCCACCTGCGTATCGACTGTGAAATCGAAGACGGTAAAGTCACCAAAGCGTGGGCTTCCGGCACCATGTGGCGCGGGATGGAGGAGATTGTTAAGGGGTACGATCCGCGTGACGCATGGATGATTCTCCAGCGTATCTGCGGCGTATGTACCACGACGCACGCTATCGCTTCGGTACGTGCGGTGGAAAGTGCGATCGGCGCGGAAGTGCCGGTGAACGCGCAATATATCCGTAACCTGATCGTGGCGGCGCATACCCTTCACGACCACATCGTTCATTTCTATCAGCTCTCGGCGCTGGACTGGGTGGACATCACCTCCGCGCTGAACGCCGATCCGGCGAAGTGCGAGGCGATGCTGAAAGGCGTTTCCACCTGGTCGCTTAACAGCGAAGCGGAATTTGCCAAGGTGCAGCAGAAGATCCGCGATCTGGTTGCCAGCGGGCAGTTGGGCATTTTTGCCAACGGCTACTGGGGACACTCGGCAATGAAGCTGCCGCCGGAAGTTAACCTGATCGCTGTGGCGCACTATTTGCAGGCGCTGGAGTGCCAGCGCGACGCCACGCGTATTGAAGCCGTGCTGGGCGGTAAGTCGCCGCATATCCAGAACCTGGCCGTGGGCGGCGTCGCCAACCCGATCAACCTGGATGCGCCGAGCGTGCTGAACCTGGAACGTCTGATGTATATCAAGATGTTCATCGATCGTCTGGGCGACTTCGTGGAGCAGGTCTACAAAGTCGATACGGCAGTTATTGCCGCTTTCTACCCTGAGTGGCTCTCGCTGGGGCAGACATCGAAAAACTACCTGTGCGTGCCAGAACTGCCGACCGACGGCAAGAACGGCAGCTTCCTGCTGAATGGCGGCTACATTGAGAATGGCGATCTCTCCACCTATCGCCCGATTAAGAGTCATGACGACAAGTGGCTGATCGACGGCATCGCTGAGAGTAACAAGCATGCCTGGTATCATGACGACGCACCGCTCAAACCCTGGGAAGGTAAGACCGATCCCAACTACACCGGCTGGCAGGACGACGGTAAATATTCCTGGGTGAAATCACCGACGTTCTACGGCAAGGTGGTGGAAGTCGGGCCGTTGGCTGACCTGATGTGTAAGATCGCAGAGAAGCATCCCGGCACCCTGAAGCACCTGAGCGAGCTGAACGGCGTATTCAAGGCGCTGACCGGGCAGGAAATTCAGGTAGAGCAACTGCATTCCACCCTGGGACGCATTGTTGGCCGCACTGTACGCTCCTGCGTGATGCAGGATACGCTGGCGCAGCAGTGGCAGGCGCTGATCGACAACATCGGCAAGGGCGACCAGGTTGCCTATATCAAGCCGAATATCCCGCAGGATAAAGAAGTCCGCGGTGTTGGTTTCCTGGAGGCGCCGCGCGGCATGCTGTCGCACTGGATCGTCATCAGGGACGGCAAAATCGGCAACTATCAGGCTGTGGTGCCGACCACCTGGAACTCCGGTCCGCGTAACTTCAACGACGAGCCTGGCCCGTATGAGCTGTCGTTGGTGGGTACGCCGGTGGCGGACGTCCATAAGCCGCTGGAAGTGGTGCGTACCGTTCACTCCTTCGACCCCTGCATGTCGTGCGCCGTGCACGTGGTGGACACGAAGGGCGGTGAAGTCACCCGGGTTAAGGTATTGTGATGAATATATTGATCCTGGGCATCGGCAATCTGCTGTTGAGTGACGAGGCGGTGGGCGTGCGCATTGTCGAGCGCCTGCAACAGGATTACCGCTTTCCGGCAGGGGTAACCCTGCTGGACGGCGGCACTGCCGGCATGGAACTGATGGATGACATGGCCAACCGTGACCATATCATCGTCGCCGACGCCGTGTTGAGCGGTAACTCGCCCGGCACGGTCATTACGCTGGAAGACGATGAAGTTCCGGCCTTGTTCAGCCGTAAAATTTCGCCGCACCAGCTCGGGCTGAGCGACGTGCTGTCGGCGTTACGCCTGACCGGTGAATCGCCGGCGCGGCTGACGCTGATCGGCGTGGAGCCGCTGTCGCTGGAACCGCACGTCGGGCTGACGCCGGTTGTGTCGGCCGCGGTGCCGGTTGCAATGGGGCATATCATCAACCTGATGCGCCAGCTGGGTTGCCAGGTCGGGCATAAAGAGGTGAGCCATGGCTGAGTGTGCGCCGGAGGAAATTACCGGGTTCAGTACCGACCCTTCCACGCAGCTGATTGCGGTTTATCAGTCGATTGCCGACGAAAAGATGCGGGAGTTGCCCTTTTTTCATCCTTCAATGCCGGTACATGCGGCGCTGAAGCTGTTTGAAGGGCAGTGGGTCGGCTGCGTGCTGACACCGTGGATGCTGAGCGTGGTGGTGTTACCGGGGCCGGATCAGTGCTGGCCGGTGCGGGAGGTCGGCGAGCGTTTGGCGCTGAAGATGCCGCGCGGCGACATGACGTTTATCATCGGCGAATTGCCGGAGGTCGGGCAACTGCTTTCCTGTTCGCTGATGTCTCCGCTGGATACCGCCCTGAGTGCGGAGCAGGGGATGGCGTTGGTGGACGACTGTCTGACGATGCTGTTTTCTCTGCCGGTGGATCAGGCGGGCAGCAGGCCGCCGGTTTCCCGCCGCGAGCTTTTCAGCCGTTTGCGCGGACAATAACCCCTTCCTTTTTCCTGAAATCGCCCTTCTTCCGCCGGGAGAAGGGCAATTTCAGATAACTGTTATTGATAAAATTCCTCAAACGCGGTTATATCGTGTTCTTTGTTGTTTACGGATCTTCTTATGGCAGGAGGCTTTATGATTTCTTCCTTCAAACGCCGCGTACTTCTGGTCAGCAGCCTTATTCTGTTGCTGGCGGGGTGCAGTACGATGCGCCACCAAAACAGTGCCGCCGCCGATGCGGCAGAGATGTCTGCGCCGACGTCCGAGCAGCGTTTGGGCACGGAGTGGGGGGAGAGCATTGATTCCCGTGTCGTGGACGTTGAAGCCAGCCGGCTGAGCAGCTCACCCACCCGTATCGCCGCGATTTACTACAGCGGCGGCAAACTGCCTTCCGGCGCCAGCACGTTTGCCGTCGTGCCGTTGGCGGATATTGAGATGCGTGTGCAGGACGAGCGCGGCAATAATATGAAAATCATGACCAACAGTGACGGCGGTTATAAAATGTATGCGCGTGAAGGGGAACGTTATCAGTTGGCGTTCTACAACCGCAGCAACAGCGTAACCTATGAAATCGTTGCTACGGTCGATGGCCTGGACGTACTGACCGGGCAGCCCGGCTCGCTGGAGCGGCGCGGTTATCTGGTGCGCCCGCGCACGACGTTGTTGATTGAAGGCTTCCGCAAGAGCGATTCCGCCGTTGCGGCCTTCCGTTTTGCGAAGCCGGATGAGGCTTATGCGGCGAATTCCGCGGCCGGCGATGTAAATAACGTCGGCGTGATTGGCGCGGCGGTGTTTACCATCGCACCGGAAGAGTTACCGGACTGCCAGCCTCAGGCGTTCCCGGCCAGCAACAGCGGGCGCTACGCGCCGCCGCCGTGCCGTAAACCGTAATTCATTCCGCCTTTCTTATAACCCGCCGTTTGGTAATATGCCGACGGCGGGTTTTTTAGTTATTATAACCCGGATAAATCTGGCCTGTTTTGATTGATGATAGATACATTCCTATGTGGCAATAATTACCATGAATATGTCATGCGTTAAATTTCTATTATTCGTGTCAGAAACGGAAAAAAAAGAATTTCACCCTGTTTAGGATTAATCGCGATTGGCGTATAATGCCTTTGGCGTTTACGGTATTACCGTAATGGTTTTTTTCAGGCGAAGAAAAAGGATTTTCTGCGATGGCTTCTACCAGACAGGATGAAGGGTTTTCTTTTCATGCACATACCGGTGAACAGCGGTCCGTAAGGGCATTCTGGATGGCCGGTCTGCTCGGTGCCGCAATGAGCGTTGCCGGTTTTATTTTCCTCAGCATTATCATCACCGTTATCTCATCTCACACCTATACCGTCGAAAGAATCTATTTCGGCGCAACCAGCCTGCTGTACGGCGTGCCGGTCGTCGCGGTGGTGGGATTCCTTTATTTTGCTTTCAGGCAACGCGGCGCACACCGCCGTTAAGTCTGATTTTGCCCGTGCCGCAGGGTGGCCACTCTCCTGCGGCATTTTCTTTTCTGTTTCCGGATTCTGTCAGCGGATTACCGTGGCAGGCTTTTTTTGTGAAAAAAATCCCAGCTAAATGTGATTTTTGCATCATTATTGCGCTGTTATGTGATTTTTATCACTATTATTGTTGTGGATGTCGTTAAACTGCGCGTTTTGAATGCGGAGAAACCTGCGTTATGAACGTATTAGTCGCTATTGCGCTGACAACCGGCATCCTCTCCGGAATCTGGGGATGGGTGGCAATAACGCTCGGCCTGTTGAGCTGGGCTGGTTTTATGGGATGCACCGCTTATTTCGCCTGTCCGGAAGGCGGCATCCGTGGCTTCGTGATATCGCTGTGCACCTTGTGCAGTGGGGTATTTTGGGCCGAGGTCATCATCCATGGCGGCGCGTTGCAGCCGCACTGGACCTTTGCCGGTTATTTTCTGACCGGCGTGGTGGCTTTCCTGATGTGCATTCAGGCCCGGCAGCGCTGGCTTTCCTTCGTTCCCGGCACCTTTATCGGCGCCTGCGCCACGTTTGCCGGCGACGGACAGTGGGTACTGGTGCTGGCATCGCTGCTGACGGGGCTGGTATTCGGCTACGCGATGAAAAACGGCGGCCTGTGGCTGGCCGCGCGTAAAGGAACGCCCGCCGCTCAGACGCAGACCGATAGTCGGTAATTACAGGCAACCGCTTCTTTTTTAATCCGCCGGTAGTTCTTCCTTCGCAATTACACCGGCGGTGACTTTCCTTCTGCCTATTACACCGTATAATTTCCCACTTCATTATTCATGAACCCGTTCCTTTGTCGGTTGCCGCTGCGTGTAGCGCGAAGGCGTCAGACAGAACGGGTGTTTTCAGAGGTGGCTGTTGTGGTGCAAATTCCCGTCCTGATAGCGCGTGCGATCCCGCTACTACACCAGGCTGCGGCGGACAAGCCGGGGCTGGTGCGGGTGTCCGTTCCCTGTTCATTGCGGGACGGTGCGTTATTGCTCGACTGGCTGGCCGCACAGCCGCTGTACCCGCAGTTTTACTGGCGTCAGCGTGACGGTTCGGAAGAGGCCGCGGTGTGCGGCAGCGTGCGCACATTTCGCGACAGCCGCCAGGCGCGGGATTTTATCCGTGAGCACAATGAGCCTGAGCTGCGTATCTGGGGGCTGAATGCGTTTGATCAGATGACGCTGGAAGCGTTCGGCACGCTCGACAGCCTGCTGTTCGTGCCGCGCATTGCGCTGATTCGCCATGCCGGGAACGCAGAACTGGTGGTTTATCTTTGCAGCGATACCTCGCTGCGCGACGATCTTCCGCTGGCGCTGGCCGCGCTGGAATCTCTGTGCGCAGCGCAGCCGCTGCCGGTGTTACGCGCCAACGTCACTGACGTGCATCATCAGCCGGAAAAAGAGGCGTGGTGCGATCTGCTGCGGCAGGCGCTGGACGCTATCGCCCGTAAAGCCTTTGAAAAGGTGGTGCTGGCGCGCCGTACGACCCTGACGCTGGATGCTCCGCTGAATGCGGCGCAGTTTCTGGCCGCCAGCCGCCAGGTCAACCACCGTTGCTACCATTTCATGCTGGCGCTGGCGCCGGAGCAGGCTTTCCTGGGGTCATCGCCGGAGCGGCTGTATCGCCGCCATCATCTGACGCTGGAAACCGAAGCGCTTGCCGGCACCGTGGGGAGCGGCGAGAACGACGCACAGGCGCAGGAGAATGCCCGCTGGTTGATGAACGACGGCAAAAACCAGCATGAAAACCTGCTGGTGGTGGACGATATTTGCCAGCGTTTGCAGGGCGGCGCGGAGACGCTGGACGTTATGCCGGCGGAAATCGTTCGCTTGCGCAAGGTTCAGCATCTGCGCCGGCCTATTCACGCGACGCTGTTGCAGGAAGATGACGCCGACTGCCTGTTGCGCCTGCAACCCACGGCGGCGGTGGCTGGTTTGCCGCGCGAACCGGCGCGGCGCTTTATCCGTGATGAAGAACCGTTTGAACGTGGTTGGTATGCGGGAACGGCGGGGTATCTGTCGCTGCACCGGGCCGAGTTTTGCGTTGCCCTGCGATCGGCGCTGATTCAGGAGCGTCAGATTCATCTGTATGCCGGCGCGGGCATCGTGGCGGGGTCCGATCCGCAGGAAGAGTGGCTGGAGATTGAGAGCAAAGCCGCCGGGCTGCGGACGCTGCTGGATAACGACGCCGGGTAGTTTTTCCGTCCGCACGGCCAAATATGATTGCGGATAACGCCAGGGTGAATGGCCGCACCCCCTGCATTGTAGTCATCCGGTGGGTGGTGTAACATATTACCCGTCTGCGTAAGATAATTTCTTTTCAAAAACAATCCATTAGGTGACGTTATGATTTTGCGGGGGAATTATCCCACGCAGGACGCCGGCTTATTTCTCATGAGCGGAATGCATTTCCGTAAATGGTCTAAGCTCAAAGTCGGGCCATTGCGCCCGTTTAACCAAGTGATAAATAACCTTCATTCATTGAGCGTGTCATGGCAACGAGTGTTTTTAATCGCCGCTGGGCGGCTGTTTTGCTGGAAGCATTGACCCGGCACGGGGTACGCCATGTTTGCATTGCACCGGGTTCCCGTTCTACGCCGCTGACGCTGGCGGCGGCCGCTAACGCGCAGTTTATTTGTCATACCCATTTCGACGAGCGTGGGCTGGGGCATCTGGCGCTGGGGCTGGCGAAAGCGTCAGGCGAGCCGGTGGCCGTGATCGTGACGTCCGGCACCGCGGTCGCCAACCTGTATCCCGCGATGATCGAGGCCGGGCTGACCGGAGAACGTCTGGTGTTGCTGACGGCCGATCGTCCGCCGGAGCTTATCGATTGCGGGGCGAATCAGGCAATCCGCCAACAGGGCATTTTCGCTTCCCACGCGCGTCAGACGCTGGACCTGCCGCGCCCGACCCCCGACATTCCCGCCCGTTGGCTGGTTTCCGCCATCGACAGCGCGATGGCCGGGCTTGATTACGGTGCGCTGCACGTTAACTGCCCGTTTGCCGAACCGTTGTACGGCGACGATGAGGGCGGGGACGACCCCTGGTCGCAGGCGCTGGGCGACTGGTGGCAGTCAGGCGCGCCGTGGCTGCGCGAAACGCCGCGCAATACCGTGCCGGTGATGAAGCAACCCGATTGGTTTCTCTGGCGTCAGAAGCGCGGCGTGGTAGTTGCCGGGCGTATGACGGCGGAAGAGGGCGTACGGGTGGCGCGCTGGGCGCAGGAACTTGGCTGGCCGCTGCTCGGCGACGTACTCTCCCAGACCGGTCAGCCGCTGTCCTGCGCTGATCTCTGGCTGGCGCGCGACGACGCGCGCGACACGCTGGCTCAGGCGCAGATTGTGGTGCAATTCGGCAACAGCCTGACGGGGAAACGCCTGTTACAGTGGCAGGCCGCCTGTGCGCCGCAGGAATACTGGCTGATCGATCCGCTTGACGGGCGGCGCGATCCGGCGCATCACGCCGGGCGCCGGCTGGTTGCCCGCGTTGCGGACTGGCTGGAGACGCATCCCGCCCAGCCGCGCGCCGGTTGGGCGCCAGAGCTGACGGAGCTGGCGGCGCGTACGCGTCAGTGTACGCAGACCTATCTCGCGTCACGTTTTGGCGAAGCGCAGGCGGCGCAGCGTCTTCCGGTATTGCTGCCGGATAACGGCCAACTGTTCGTCGGCAACAGCCTGATCGTGCGCTTGATCGACGCTTTCGCGCAACTGCCGGCCGGGTATCCGGTCTATAGTAATCGCGGGGCCAGCGGTATCGATGGATTGATTTCCACCCTGGCGGGCGTTCAGCGCGCCACGGCGAAACCGACGCTGGCGATCGTCGGCGATCTCTCCGCACTCTATGATTTGAATGCCCTGGCGCTGCTGCGCCACGTTTCAGCGCCGACGGTGCTGATCGTGGTGAACAACAACGGCGGGGCGATTTTCTCTATGCTGCCCACACCGGCGGCGGAGCGTGAACGTTTCTACCTGATGCCGCAAAACGTGGAGTTCCGCCATGCGGCGGCGATGTTCAGCCTCGGTTATGCCTGCCCGCAAAGCTGGGACGAGCTGGAACAGAGCGTGGCACAGGCCTGGGGGCGTACCGGCACGACCCTGATCGAGCTGCAGGTGCCGCCCGCCGAGGGCGCCGAAACGCTGCAAACGTTGCTGAAAAAGGTAAATACCCTGTGATGCTGCATGCGGAGTTTATTCCTGCGCAGGATGGCCTGCCTGCGCCTTGTCTGGTGTGGCTGCACGGTTTTCTTGGCAGCCGCGAAGAGTGGCGTGGCCTGGCCGGGCGCTTTCCCGGTTGCGCGCACCTGCTGGCGGATTTGCCGGGGCACGGGCGCTCCGCGGCGATTAACGCGGAGAGTTTTTCCCACGTTGATGCGTTGCTGCGGGCGACGCTGGCGCATTACGAAATTGAATGCTATTGCCTGATCGGCTATTCGCTGGGCGGGCGTATTGCGATGTTTCACGCCTGTTCCTCCCCGCAGCCGGCAGGGCTGGCGGGGCTGGTGATTGAAGGCGGCAATCCGGGGCTGAGCGAAGAGGCCGATCGCCACGCACGGCTTGAGCAGGATGCGGCCTGGGCTAAACGTTTCAGCCGCGGACCGCTGACGACGGTGTTGCAGGACTGGTATCAGCAGTCGCTGTTTGCCGATTTGAGCGATCATGAACGGCAGTCGCTGATGGCGCTGCGTGCGGAGAATGACGGCGTGGCGCTGGCGAGAATGCTGATGGTGACGTCGCTGGGGAATCAGCCTTTTCTGGTGCCGGCGTTGCAGGACAGCGCGCTGCCGTTTGTCTATTTCTGCGGTGAACAGGACGCGAAATTCCGCCAGTTGGCCGGCGATTATCGCTTCCCGCTGCGTGAGATCCCCGGCGCCGGCCATAACGCCCATCGTACCAATCCGGCGGCGTTTGCGGCACAATTACACACTTTTTTATCTACTCTGAGCGCGTTCGACGGGCGCGTTCCTCTCTGATTAAACACCACAGGAATCTGACTATGCTTTATCCGAGTGAACAAGAGCTGTATGCCCCGGTTGAATGGCATGACTGCAGCGGCGATTTTGAGGATATCCTTTATCATAAATCGACCGACGGCATTGCCCGGATCACCATTAACCGTCCGCAGGTGCGTAATGCATTTCGTCCCCTGACGGTGAAAGAGATGATTCAGGCGCTGGCGGATGCACGCTATGACGACGGTATCGGCGTGATCGTGCTGACCGGCGCCGGCGACAAGGCGTTCTGCTCCGGCGGCGACCAGAAGGTGCGCGGCGATTACGGCGGCTATCAGGACGACAGCGGTGTGCATCACCTGAATGTGCTGGATTTTCAGCGTCAGATCCGTACTTGTCCGAAGCCGGTTGTGGCGGCGGTAGCCGGGTACTCCATCGGCGGCGGCCACGTACTGCATATGATGTGCGATCTGACCATCGCCGCGGACAACGCCATTTTCGGCCAGACGGGGCCGAAAGTCGGTTCTTTTGACGGCGGCTGGGGCGCGTCTTATATGGCTCGTATCGTCGGCCAGAAGAAAGCGCGTGAAATCTGGTTCCTGTGCCGTCAGTACGATGCGCAGCAGGCGCTGGACATGGGCCTGGTGAATACCGTGGTGCCGTTGGCGGATCTGGAAAAAGAAACCGTACGCTGGTGTCGCGAAATGCTGCGCAACAGCCCGATGGCGCTGCGTTGCCTGAAGGCGGCGCTGAACGCCGACTGTGACGGACAGGCTGGCTTGCAGGAACTGGCCGGCAACGCCACCATGCTGTTCTACATGACTGACGAAGGTCAGGAAGGCCGCAACGCCTTTAATGAAAAACGTCAGCCGGACTTCTCTAAATTCAAGCGTAACCCGTAATGCGTCAGGTAAGTATCTATCGTTACAGCCTGCCGATGGAGGCGGGCGTCATTCTGCGCAACCAGCGGCTGAAAACCCGCGATGGGTTGCTGCTCCGGCTGAATGACGACGGGCGTGAAGGATGGGGCGAAATCGCCCCGTTGCCGGAGTTCAGCCCTGAAACGCTGGACGAGGCGCAGCAGGCATTGCTGGACGACGCCCGGCGCTGGGCCGCCGGTGAGACGCTGCAGGACAATGCGCTGCCGTCGGTGGCGTTCGGCGTGAGCTGTGCGTTGGCGGAACTGGCGGGGACGCTGCCGGAAACGGCGGATTACCGCAAGGCGCCGCTGTGTACCGGCGATCCGGACGAACTGTTTGCGGTTTTGCAGGCGCTGCCCGGTGAAAAAGTCGCCAAGATGAAGGTCGGCCTGTATGAAGCGGTGCGTGACGGCATGGTGGTGAATTTGTTGCTGGAGGCCATGCCGGATCTGAAGCTGCGCCTTGACGCCAACCGCAGCTGGACGCGGGTTAAAGCGGACGGCTTCGCCAAATACGTAAACGCGGCTTGGCGCGATCGCATTGCGTTTCTGGAGGAGCCATGCAAAACCCGCGACGAATCACGGGATTTCGCCAGGGCTACCGGCATTGCCATCGCCTGGGACGAAAGCGTGCGGGAGACGGATTTCCGCGTTGAAGCGGAGGAGGGTGTGGCGGCGATCGTTATTAAGCCGACGCTGACCGGCAGCCTGCAACGCTGTCGTGACCTGATCGAACAGGCTCACCGGGCCGGATTGGACGCGGTGATCAGTTCCTCCATTGAGTCCAGCCTGGCGCTGACCCAATTAGCCCGCATCGCCGCCTGGCTTACGCCGCAGACGGTGCCGGGGTTGGATACGTTGTCTTTGATGCAGTCTCAGTTGCTGCGCCGTTGGCCGGACAGCACGCTGCCCGTTGCGGACGTTGATTCTCTGGACGTGATATGGCGCAGTTGATGAACTGGCCGTGGCGCGCATGGGCGGAACAGGCCCCTGAGCGCACGGCCTTGCTGGACGGCGCGCGTGCCGTGAGCTGGCGCGCGCTGAGTGATGAAATTACCCGCCGGGCGGCGGGGTTCGCTTTTCAGGGAGTACGGCCCAGCGATACCGTGGCCGTGCGTGGTAAAAACAGCACCGATGTGCTGTTGACCTATCTGGCGGTGCTGCAATGCGGCGCCAGGGTATTGCCGCTGAATCCGCAGTTGCCCGCTTCCCTGCTCACTGAATTGTTGCCGGACCTGAATGTAACACACGGTTATTGCACCGAAGTGGGGTATGCCTGGCCGGTGCCTCTGACGTTGCTTTCTGCGCAGGCTGACGGGGCGGCGGAATTACCGGAATGGCGCGCCGAGCGACTGGCGACGCTGACGCTGACTTCCGGCTCCAGCGGCATGCCGAAGGCCGCGGCCCACAGCTTCCATGCTCACCTGAGCAGCGCGCGCGGCGTGCTGGCGATGATGACCTTCACCGCAGAAGATACCTGGCTGCTTTCCCTGCCGCTGTTTCACGTTTCCGGCCAGGGTATTATCTGGCGTTGGTTGCTGGCGGGCGGCGTTTTGGCGCTGCGGGATATGCATCCGCTGGATGAGGCATTACGGGGATGCACCCATGCTTCGCTGGTGCCGACGCAGCTTTGGCGTTTGCTGGGGCACAGTGGCGATGCGCTGTCGCTGAAAGCGGTATTGCTGGGCGGCGCGATGATTCCGGTTGATCTGGTTGAGCAGGCCGAAGCGCGGGGCATCCGCTGCTGGTGCGGCTACGGGCTGACGGAGATGGCATCAACCGTGTGTGCGAAGCGCGCCGATGCGCTGCCGGGGGTGGGGTTGCCGCTGCCGGGCAGGGAGATGAAGCTGGTTAACGGTGAAATTTTTCTGCGCGGCGAGAATATGGCGTCGGGTTACTGGCGTGACGGGCATTTGATTCCGATTTCTGACTCTGACGGGTGGTTTGCGACCCGGGACCGCGGCGTGATGGAGGCCGGAGAACTTCGTATCGTTGGCCGGATGGATAATCTGTTCTTCAGCGGAGGAGAAGGGATTCAGCCGGAAGATATTGAGCGCGTGCTGATGCAGCATCCGCAGGTGACGCAGGTTTTTGTGGTACCGGTGGCGGATGAGGAATTCGGGCAGCGGCCGGTGGCGGTTGTGGAAGGGGATGTTGAGGTTGGGGAACTGGCCGGGTGGCTGAGTGGGCGCGTGGCGCGGTTTCAGATGCCGGTGAGGTGGTTTGTGTTGCCGGAGGTGTTGAAGGGCGGGGGGATTAAGGTTTCCAGACGGTTGGTGAGGGAGTGGGTTAAGGGGGAGTGTGAAGATTGATCTCTGAGAGGGGAGTAGGTTCCGGCCGCCGGTGGCTTTTGAGCTGCATGGGGTTCTGCTGCGGGCGGCCGGGCAAAGGGTGGCTGGGCGGCCACCCTCTGCACTCCCGCGCCCCGGGTGCGGGCCGGCATCCCCCGCCGGCTTCGCCGGTGCCCTCCTGCGCGCGCCAGGCCCGACGCACCGGACGGTAATCGGCAGTCCCTGCCTCGTTACCGTCCTCTCGCCGCATCCCTGCGGCTCGTGCTGGCCTGGCGTGCTCGTCGGCGGGAGATGAGGCCATAGGCTTTGGGGATGGCTTCTTTCGTTGCTCTGGGCCTTAGTTTTATCTTCTTACCGATCTCGCCATTCTTGCATAGGTGTGTCTTCTTCCCCGAATCGCCAGTCCGTAGGTAAAGATATTTTCCGGTAGTGCGACGCCGATGTATCCTGCGTCTCCCAGGTGGTGGAGGTCGGTGCCGGTCATTTTGCTCATCAGGGCGATTTGGCGGATGGTTTCCGTGTCGGCGCCTTCCTGCGATGTTCCTATGGCGGTCAGCGTCATTACGCCCAGTGAGTGGGCGTGCGTTACCAGTTCCCGGACGTATTCCGTGCTGATGCCCGGTACGGTTCCCGGCGCCGGTAATAAAATGATGTCTGCGCCATTGGCGGCGAATTCGTTGATGTCGTCGCGGGTGATGATGTTTTCCGCCGCTTCGCTCAGGATGCCCGCCGCGTGCATTTTACCGGCAATCAGGACCAGGCGGTCGCCCACTGCCTGATGAATGGCGCGCAGGCTGTGGGTGATTTCCCGGTTGCTGATGCCGTTGCCCGGGTTGCCGGTCAGCAGGATGAAGCCCGCGCCCATTTCCGCCAGGCGAGCGGCATTCTCCGGCGTCGCCAGGCGGCCCGGCACCATGCGCCATACTTCTTCTTCATGATCGCCCCGGTAGCCAGGCTCCACCGGTTCCAGATTCACACCGATAACCCGTCCGGTCAGTCTTTTTAACTCAGCGATCGCCTGATCCGGCGGCGTGCCGGCAGGGAGGCCGTTGACCACCGGGTTGTTCGCATCAAATACGTTCAGCAGTATCAGGTCCGCGCCCTGGCTGGCAGCCAGTTCTGCGTTGGTAATCGTCATCAGCATAGGTTGTACGGTGCCGATGGTTTCACTGACGATAAGCCTGCCTTCGCTGGCGCGGATGGCGTCGAGCAGGTCGGCTTTGCCGATGGCGGCGAGTTCGGAAGCATTACAGTCGAGGTAGCGTTTATGCATGATGAGTCCTTATCCGGGAAATAGCGGAGTCATTAGTATGCAAGATAAAACAGGAATTAATAGTGAATGGCTTGGCCGGGAATGTTCAGCATTTTACGCAAAAGAAGAAAAAAGAGGCCGCATTGCGGCCCCTTCATTAACGGATGTTGCGGAGGATTACATTGCCTGAAGGGCTTTGACGATCCCTGCCGCGTATTCCGGGTGGATCTTCTCGAAATGCCCCAGCGCGCGCTGGCGGATTTCTTCCGGAACCTGGCTCAGTTCACCGGCGATACGCTGGTACATGCGCTGATGCTCTGCGTCGCTCAGCAGGTTGTACAGCGCGCGCGGCTGCGTGTAGTAATCGTCGTCTTCACGGTGATTCCAGTGATCGGCCGCGCCCTCAATGCTTAACGGCGGTTCGCTGAAGTCCGGCTGCTCCTGGAATACCCCGAAGCTATTCGGCTCGTAGGTCGCGCCGTTGCCGCTGTTGCCGTCAACGCGCATGGCGCCGTCGCGGTGGTAGTTGTGGAACGGGCATTTCGGCGCGTTAACCGGGATCTGATGATGGTTGACGCCCAGACGGTAACGGTGCGCGTCCCCGTAGGAGAACAAACGCCCCTGCAACATCTTGTCCGGCGAGAAGCTGATGCCGGGGACGACGTTGCCCGGGTTCATCGCAACCTGCTCAACTTCGGAGAAGTAGTTGTCCGGATTACGGTTCAGCTCAAAATAGCCGACATCGATCAGCGGGTAGTCTTTGTGAGGCCAGACCTTGGTCAGATCGAACGGGTTGTACGGCACGGTTGATGCCTCTTTTTCCGGCATGATCTGAACCTGAAGCAGCCAGCGCGGGTAATCTTTGCGCTCAATGGCTTCGTACAGGTCGCGCTGTGAACTTTCGCGATCTTTACCGATCAGCTGTTCCGCTTCGTCGTCCATCAGGTTTTGGATGCCCTGCTGGCAGCGGAAGTGGAATTTCACCCAGTAGCGCTCGTTGTTGGCGTTGATAAAGCTGAAGGTGTGGCTGCCGAAACCATGCATGTGGCGGTAAGACTTAGGCAGGCCGCGGTCGCTGAAGTCGATCGTCAACTGGTGGAAGGATTCCGGCAACTGCGAAAAAAAGTCCCACTTATAGGTCGGGCTGCGCAGGTTGGTGTGCGGGCAGCGTTTTACCACGTGGTTCAGGTCGGGGAATTTCAGCGGGTCGCGCAGGTAGAAAACCGGGGTGTCGTTGCCGACCATGTCCCAGTTTCCTTCCTCGGTATAAAACTTGATGGCGAAGCCACGGATGTCACGTTCGGCGTCGGCGGCGCCGCGCTCACCCGCTACGGTGGAGAAACGAACGAACAGCGGAGTTTGCTTGCCGATTTCGGAGAAGATTTTAGCCCGGGTGTATTTGGTAATGTCGTGGGTGACCGTAAATGTACCGTAAGCGCCGGAACCTTTGGCGTGCATACGGCGCTCGGGGATGACCTCGCGGTCAAAGTGCGCCAATTTTTCCAGAAACCAAACGTCCTGCAGCAACATAGGTCCGCGCGGGCCGGCGGTGATGACGTTGTTATTATCAACGACCGGTGCACCGGCACCCGTAGTTAACCCTTTCTTGCTCATTGCTTGCTCCTTCACAGTGATGAATCCCTGCGTTTTTCGGGGTGCGGCCGGCAACGCCGCAGCCCGCAAAATGAGGGATGATGAGTCAACGAACTACTCCTGTCTTACGTCGTACGTCCCTTTGGTTACCATTATGAAACGATAGCTGAGGAACTAATCTAATCAATAGTAGTAAACCTGTTTATGATTTCACGCAAATAGAGCAGGGTTATTAACTCCATCGTTAAAACTTATTATCAATATAGTGGTTTATCATTACTTACAATTCAGTGAATTTTCAGTGAAATTTTTAGCAAACTATGCCTTTTATGCCGTCATTCCTGGTCTAAAATTCTGTTGTCCAAAATTGAAGATAATCGTATCTAAACTAAAGGAAATATGAATGAACAAATTGTTGTGCGGTTGTGCGTGCGCCGCGTTGTTTTTGACGGCACAGGCGGGCGCGGTAGAAATCAGCGGGCAGGCGGGCGAACACTACACCAACGTGGAAGCCGGATTCGGCACCGGCAGCAGCGGGTTGTATTCCACCCTGAGCTGGGCGCACAGCGATAATGACGGCGATGTCGCCGGGTTAGGATTGGGGCTTAACGTGCCTTTGGGGCCGTTTATGGCTTCCGTTGGCGGAAAGGCGCTGTATCTGAACCCGGATCAGGGCGATGAAGGTTATGCCGCCGCCGTGGGCGGCGGTTTACAGTTGCCGCTGTCGCATGGTTTTTCGCTCTACGGCAGCGGATACTATGCGCCGGATTCACTTTCCAGTGGCGTAAACAGCTACCGGGAAGCAAGCGGCGGGCTGCGCTGGACTATTATGCGCCCGGTGAGCGTGGACGTGGGCTATCGCTATATGGAAATGGAAGGTAAAGACGGCAGCCGTGATAACGTGCTGGCCGACGGCCCGTACTTCGGCGTCGGCGTTGGTTTCTGATACCGGGGAAATGGCCCCGTACGCTGGCGTACGGGGCAGGTATTATGCGGCTTTGGGCAGTAAGCCGAAGGTCATGGCGAACTGTACGACGATGACCGCCACGCCGCACAGCATGACCAGCGTCAGCGCCGGCATGCCGCCGCGCACCCGCCAGTTTTGCGCGCTGTGCAGGGCCCGGGTCTTTCTTACCAGCAGGGCGGGAATGAGCAAGGCCAGAACGGCCAGCGCCACGGCGGCGTACCCGAGCGCGATGACAAAGCCCTGCGGGTAAAAGAGAGCGAACGTCAGCGGCGGCAGAAAGGTCAGCAGCCCGGTTTGCAGGCGTCCGGAAGCGTTGTCCCGGCGTTTGAACATGTCGGCCAGATAATCGAATAAGCCCAGCGATACGCCCAGGAACGAAGTCGCCAGCGCCAGATCGGCAAACAGGTGCACCGCCAGTTCAACGTGCGGCGTGGCAACCACTTCGCGTACTGCCTGCAACAGCCCGTTCAGGCCGGACTCTGCCGCCAGTATCCCGACGAAGGTGGAGGTATTGATTGCGCCGAGGGTAGCTAACTGCCAGAAAATATAGGCAATCAGCGGTATGGCGCTGCCGATGATAAATATCCGGCGCAGCTTGCGCGGGTCTCCGCCCATGTAATTGACGATGCTGGGAATGCTGCCATGAAAGCCGAACGAGGTGAACAGCACCGGAATGGCCGACAACGCCAGGCCTTTCTCCAGCGGCATGCTGATCAGGTTAGCCTGATGTACGTGCGGCATCATCAGCACCAGCATCACCACCAGCAGAACGATCTTGGCGCTGAACAGCGCCCGGTTAAACAGATCGACGGAATGGGTGCCGACGCACACGATGCCGCCGGCGATCACGGTGAACAGCAGAACGCCCGTCGCCGGTGTGACCACGATGTCCAGCCACTGGCTGAGGCTGGCCGCCAATAATTCTCCCGCGCCGCTGACATAAGCGGCGGTCAGCGCATACATCAGGAACAGCATGCTCAGGCTGGTCAGCCATTGTCCCGGTTTTCCCAGGTAATGTTTTGCCAGCGTGCCCAGGCCGGTATTGGCGCTGTGGTGCTGATAAACTTCAACCAGTAACAGCGCGGTGTAGCACATCAGAAGCCACATCGCGATTAACATGCCCAGCGTTATTCCGAAGCCTACGCCGGCGGCGGCCAGCGGCATCGCCAACATACCCGCGCCGATGGTGGTGCCGGCGACGATGAAAATACTTCCCAGTGTCCTGTTCTTCACGTTGTCCTCTGAATGACGTCAATCGCAATATACTCTGTTGTGCGGCAGCGTATGAGAAATCGATAAATTCGTCAAATCAGCGTTACACCAGATGTAAATATAAATTTACGACTTGGCGCGGGTTCGGCATTGCGTAATAAATGATTGTGTTGCGAATGCCGACTTTCTAAAGTGAACCGATGTTCTGTAAATACTGATTCAGGAGAAAGACGTATGTTGCGTCTTGAAATGTTATGTACCGGCGATGAGGTGTTGCATGGCCAAATCGTGGACACCAACGCCGCCTGGCTGGCGGATTTTCTGTTCCGGCAAGGAATTCCGATGCGTAGCCGTGCGACGGTAGGAGATGCGCTGGAAGACCTGGTGACGACGCTGCAGCAGCGCAGTGAATATGCCGACGTGCTCATCGTCAACGGCGGCCTGGGGCCGACCAGCGACGATCTCAGCGCTCAGGCCGCGGCGGACGCGTTAGGCGAGCCGCTGGTCGAGCATCCGGAGTGGATTGCGCGTATGCAGGCCTATTTCGCCCAGCGCGGACGTGAGATGTCCGAAAGTAACCGCAAGCAGGCGCAGATCCCCGCCAGCGCGGAGCTGGTGGATAATCCGGTCGGCACCGCCTGCGGTTTCGCCATTAAGCTGAACCGTTGCTGGATCTTTTTTACGCCCGGCGTCCCTTCTGAATTTAAGGTGATGGTGGAGCAGCAAATTTTGCCGCGTTTGCGTCAGCGCTTCACGCTGCCGGAACCGCCGTTGTGCCTGCGGCTGACAACCTTCGGGAGAACGGAAAGCGGGCTGGCGCAGCAATTGGACAGCCTGCCGCTGCCGGAAGGCGTTGCGCTGGGCTATCGTTCCTCTATGCCGATCATTGAACTGAAGCTGACCGGGCCGGAAACCTTGCGTCCGGCGATGCTGCCGGTTTGGGATCACATCAAAGCGGTTGCCGGTGAAAACTGTATTTTCGAGGGAACGGCTGGGTTGCCGGCAAAAATCAGAAAAATCCTAATGCAGAGGGAGATGACGCTGGCGCTGAGCGAACAATTCACCGCTGGCTTGCTCAATTGGCAACTGCGGGCCGTTCAGGCGCCTCTGGCGGCGGGGGAATTGCCGGTGCACAAAGGGCGCAGTACGCTGAAGGACGTGGCGGCGCGTGCGCGCACGTTGGCGACGCATGCCCAGGCGCCGTTAGCGCTGGCGGTCGGCGAGTTGCAGGACAGTTTCATCAGCGTGGCGCTGCACACCCCGGAAGGAACATTCGGCCAAACCATGCATTACCGGGCCGCACATCATAGCGAGAAGGTGCGTCAGGAAGTGACGGCGATGCTGGCGCTGGATATGCTACGACGCTGGGGCAATGGTTGGTCGCCCTATGGCAGTTATGAATGGTTGCAGGCGGAAGTGACTCTGTAAGTTAACCAGAGAGGGAAACATCAATTATATGTATGTTTCTTTCTCTGTTTGTTCCTTAATATCAATTAACGCCGGGATCACGGCGTTGATACCAATAACGCTAACATTCTGAATGCTTTCTTGTATCCGGTTAAAAATAAAGGATTTATTTCCCGAATATGATTCCTCAAAATTATTTTACTTTATGAGTGATGTATTATCCTGATAATTTGTAGTGTTTCATAATAATGATGTCGTATTGCATTATTGGGCCAGGCAATCCCGGCAGGAAAATAGCGTTGCCGGTGATTTGTAAGATGCTGCTGATTGGGGACTGATATGCGCCAAACGGCGGAAAATGTATCTACTTATGTATCAATGTGTAATTTTCACGTTAAATTTGCCCCTCATACTGGTGATTAAAGTGTTTCACTATTCATGCCAGTATTTGCTAGACTGAACTGACTATCGTTACCTGAAGCTGGTGATGTTTTCTCTTTATTTTTAAAACCACACGGCTTCAGGAAAAGATGGTATTGTAGCTGGGTACTTTTGTGATAAACATAGTTTGCTTTAGAGTGGGTTTTATCTATGAGTGATAATAATGTTGCGAACGGCGCGATAAAAAACTTTATCGAATCGAAGTTAAAGCGATTTGGTGAGTTTACGTATTCTTATATGGTCCTGAATAAGAAGAATCCATCGCAAATGACCATTATCTCTAATTACCCGGATGAGTGGGTGAGTATTTATAGAGAGAATAACTACCAACATATCGATCCTGTGGTGATTACTGCACTGAAACGACTTTCGCCCTTTTCCTGGGATGAAAATATCACCATCAACTCAAGTATTAATCTCTCGAAGATTTTCAGCTATTCCAAGAAGTATAATATCATTAACGGGTATACCTTCGTTCTTCATGACTACAACAGTCAGCTGGCGATGCTGTCTTTTATGATCGATCAGGAAAGAATCACTGAGATTGAAGATATCATTGAAGCCAATAAAGAGAAAATATTGATGCTGTTGGTTAGCATCCACGAGAAATACGTCGCCTACCAGGAAGAGGTTATGCAAACATCAGATGCGAAGCATCTGGTGGATAAACTCATCTTCTCGAAAAGGGAAAATGAGATCCTGTATTGGGCAAGTATGGGGAAAACATACCAGGAAATTGCCGTCATGCTGGGCGTAAAAACGACGACAATAAAATTCCATATCGGCAATGTCGTTAAGAAGCTCGGTGTGCTGAATGCCAAGCATGCGATACGGCTTGGCGTAGAACTTCAGCTGATAAAACCGGTGATGTAACGAATCACTTTGGCTGCAGGATGGACCCCACATTAAGCTCCAGTGGCCACGTTTTCATGGCGTCAGCGCCAAAACTGTGGCCGGAAAGGATTTTGTCGATCAGCGCATTTTGACTTTCCTGATCGATAGGGAGCAGAAGGATATAGATCTTTTCCGACTTTTCTGAAAGCCCGGTTTCGATAACGGATATACGCCAACCGGAGCGTTTGAGAATCATCAGCATCGGGTGGCTGACCAGTGTGAATATCCCTTCGTAATTATGTTCCCGCGCGTAATTTATCATCGATAAAAACAGGATATAGCTGATCGGAAAACGTGCGCCCAGCAAGCTTTTTGCTCTGGTTTTGTCAACAAAAAAACGGCTTGATTCGATGAAATTTCCTTGGGGAAGATCAATTTTTTTAAAATAAGGATGAAAAGTATTAACAATCATATTCGGGTATTTCATTTCGATAAATCTGACGCTACAAATCATCGTATCGTCTTTAACCCCGAACAAATAGTTTGCGTGCGAATTATCGTATTCGTCGAATTCCATGCCGTCTGTACAATTAACCGCCCAATTCAGACGATCTTTGAAGGTTTCCTTCCGTAAGGTAAAAAATTCCTCTGAACTACTTTTCGACAAGGTGCGATAGTTCAGGTCAAATATCCTTAGCATACCTACTCCGACACAGATAAACGATATTAGCTCCGCACCCTTATACGGCTCCGGTTTTGGCGTGCCGCAGGTGCGTTTAATTATCCGTATATTTTGGCTTCTTTACTGCACTTTGTACAGTTTAAGTCACCTTATCTTTCGGTAAGTTACCGCACTAAGGGCCAGGAAGCTTCGGGATAGTCTCATGCTGTACAATAGTTATCTGGCGACTGTCGCCGCCGGATTGGAAAAACGGGAACAATCTACCCGGTATTTATGCAGTTCTGAGTTCGGGTGCGTGGTTTCCTAACGCCTGCAATGCATGGGCGATGGCCTGACGCAGCAATTCCCGATCGTGGCGATAGGGGATGTCGCTGGCTTCCAGCGGCTCACGAATGATAATCCGGTCTGCCACATCCTCTACATTGACCTGCGGACTGACGATCACGGCATCAATACAACGTTCGCCGATGATATTCTCCATCATCTCCAGTTTCGCGGGCAGCGGCAGCCCGGCGGCGGCCGGGCTGAGTTCTTTGCCCAGATTGCCGATGTAAACCTTATACGCCCGGCTGCGGCGCAGGGCCTGGGTGAGATCGTCAAGCAACAGCAGCGGCATCAGGCTGGTGAGGAAACTGCCGGGGCCGATCAGGATCAGGTCTGCTCTTTCTATCGCTTCCAGCGCTTCCCGCGTGGCGCGCACCGGCGGGTCCAGCGCCAGTTGCTGCGGCATTTGGGTCAGTTGGTCAACGTTGACTTCCCCGTAGACCAGGTTGCCGTCACAGTCCACGGCGCTTAAATCGACCGGCTGCTCTGACATCGGGATAAGAAACGCATTTACCTTCAGCAGGCCGCGGATCAGGTTGATCGCCTCCAGCGGCCTGACGCTCAGGTGGTCCAGCGCCTTGAGCATCAGATTGCCCAGGTTGTGGCCCGCCAGTTCGCCGTTGCCGTTGAAACGGTATTCAAACATGGCGGAAGCGATGCTGGGTTCGGTAATCAACTGATTCAGACAGTTGCGCATATCTCCCCAGGCAATGCCGCCTTCCGAGCGGCGGATCCGTCCGGTGGAGCCGCCGTTGTCGGTGGTGGTGACGATGCCGGTGAGGCGGGAGCCTAACGAGGCAAGGGATGACATTACACGCCCCAGACCGTGTCCGCCGCCAAGGGCGACAACACAGTCCAGATCGGCTAACGTGCGGTTGCGCATAGAAAACCTTCATAAATAATCCATTCGCCCGATAAATTACCGGATTAGGCGGAAAAAAGCGAAATCAGCGTAATATTGCGTGATATAAATCAAGTACCACGCGTTCCATTCTGCTAATCTTGTTCGCGTAACTTATTGAGATAAAAGGGTTATATAGAATAATATATAGCGCTTTGAATTTGCCGCAGTACAGGAAATGACGCTACACTCTGTACGTTTCCTTATTCCTTTTGGGTTGTTGCCGAACGGAAGCGGTGAAAATAGAACCGGTTTTATCAGCCAGACTGAGCAAAACCCAAACTCCTAGCTCTGCTGCCTAAGTTTCCCGATACGGTGAAATATGGCGCCAGAGCCGTGGCAAAAGCCACCAGGGTGTATGGCAGAAATGCCCGCATCTCCCGATATTGGAAAGGTGTTTACGGTGCCCCAGCTTATAGACGCATTTGCGCGCAAGTTTTATTACCTGCGCCTCTCGATCACAGACGTATGCAACTTTCGTTGCACCTATTGCCTGCCTGACGGCTACAAGCCGGGCGCGCTGGGCAATAAGAGTTTCCTTTCCCTGGATGAAATCCGCCGGATCAGCCGGGCGTTTGCCTCGCTGGGCACGGAAAAAGTGCGCCTGACCGGCGGCGAACCTACGCTGCGCCGGGATTTTACCGATATTATCGCCGCCGTGCGTGAGAATCCGGAAATCCGCACGCTGGCCGTCACGACCAACGGCTACCGCCTGGCCCGTGACGTCGCCGCCTGGCGCGACGCCGGACTGACCGCCATTAACGTCAGCGTCGACAGCCTCGACGCCCGCCAATTTTACGCTATTACCGGCGAAGACAAGTTCACTCAGGTGATGGCGGGAATCGATGCCGCCTTTGAGGCCGGCTTTGAGAAAATCAAAGTCAACACGGTGCTGATGCGCGGGGTTAACGACACCAGCCTGAACAGCTTCCTCAACTGGATCAAACACCGTCCGATTCAGATGCGTTTCATCGAACTGATGCAAACGGGCGAGGGCGGCGGGCTGTTCCAGCGTCACCATGTTTCCGGTGAAGTTATCCGCGAGCAGTTGTTGCGTCAGGGCTGGCAACTTCAGGCGCGCGCGCGCAGCGACGGTCCGGCTCAGGTGTTCAGCCATCCGGATTATCTGGGCGAAGTGGGGCTGATCATGCCTTACGAGAAAGACTTCTGCGCATCCTGCAACCGCCTGCGCGTTTCCGCCATCGGCAACCTGCATCTCTGCCTGTTCGGCGAGAGCGGTATTCCGCTGCGCGATCTGCTGGCGGACGACGGCCAACTGGATGATTTGCAGATGCGTATTCAGGGCGGCCTGCGCGGTAAGCGGGAAACCCACTTCCTGCATCAGGGCGACAGCGGTATTACGCAAAATCTGTCATTTATCGGCGGCTGATGAAGCGTTCAGCCGCTTAACCTTATTTACGATGCTTTTTCACGAATAAAAACGATGACTAAACTGACCCATATTAATGCGGCCGGGGAAGCGCATATGGTGGATGTTTCCGCCAAGGCGGAAACCGTACGTGAGGCCCGTGCCGAAGCTTATGTCGAAATGCGCCCTGAGACGCTGGCGATGATTATCGACGGTAAACACCACAAGGGCGACGTTTTCGCCACCGCGCGTATTGCCGGCATTCAGGCGGCGAAACGTACCTGGGAGCTGATCCCACTGTGCCATCCGCTGCTGTTGAGCAATGTAGAAGTACAGCTTGAAGCCCAGCCGGAAAACAACCGGGTGCGCATTGAGTCGTGCTGTCGCCTGACCGGTAAAACCGGCGTGGAGATGGAAGCGCTGACGGCCGCGTCGGTGGCCGCGCTGACGATTTACGATATGTGCAAAGCCGTGCAAAAGGACATGGTAATCGGCCCGGTGCGCCTGCTGGCGAAAAGCGGGGGAAAATCCGGCGACTTTAAGGTGGAATCATGATTAAGGTACTGTTTTTCGCCCAGGTGCGCGAGTTGGTGGGAACCGACGCGCTGGAGTGCGAAGCCTGCGCCGATGTGGAAACGCTGCGGGCCGCCCTGGCCGGGCGCGGAGAGAAATGGGCGCTGGCGCTGGAGCCGGGTAAGCTGCTGGCGGCGGTGAATCAGTCGCTGGCGGAGTTTAGCCATCCGCTGCGTGACGGCGATGAGGTCGCCTTTTTCCCGCCGGTTACCGGAGGCTGATGATGGAACAGCAAACGCGCATCCGCGTTGGGCATGACAATTTCGACGTCGGCCAGGAATATCAGTGGCTGGCGGCGTGCGATGATGACGGCGCGGTCGTTACGTTTACCGGCAAAGTGCGCAACCATAACCTCGGCGACGGCGTCAGCGCCCTGACGCTGGAGCACTATCCGGGCATGACGGAAAAGGCGTTGGCCGAAATCGTTGAACAGGCCCGGGAGCGTTGGCCGCTGCAAAGGGTCAGCGTCATTCACCGCATCGGGGAGCTGTTCCCCGGCGACGAAATCGTGTTTGTCGGCGTAACCGGCGCTCACCGTGCGACAGCCTTTGACGCGGCGCAGTTCATCATGGATTACCTGAAGACCCGCGCGCCGTTCTGGAAGCGTGAAGCTACGGAGCAGGGCGACCGTTGGGTTGATGCCCGCGACAGCGACAAACAGGCTGCCGGACGCTGGTAACGCCTTAATTCTGCTTATGAAAAGCGCGGGTTTCCCGATCCGCGTTCTTGCTGGTTAACCGGACGCCTGCCGCAAGCGTACGGCCAGACCAGCGTATGCTTTCGTCACTTCTGGACTCCGGAACCTCCGCGGCGTATATATATCAGATTGTCTTTATTAACCCCCCGAAAGGAGCGCTATACATGACAACCATTGCCGTTGTTTTTCATAGTGGATATGGGCATACCGCGAAAGCTGCCGCTGCCGTGGTGGAAGGCATCAAGAACGTGGCCGGCGTTAACGCTGAGTTACTGGCTATCGACAGCGAAGGCAACCTGCCGGAGCAGGCCTGGGAAAAATTGCAGGCGGCTGACGGTATCGTTTTCGGTAGTCCAACGTACATGGGCGGGCCTTCATGGCAGTTCAAAAAGTTTGCCGATGCTTCCTCCAAGCCCTGGTTCGGCCAGGCCTGGAAAGACAAAGTGTTCGCCGGTTTCACCAACTCCGCCAGTATGAACGGGGATAAGCTGGGTACGCTGGATTATCTGTTCCACCTTTCCCAGCAGCACGGCGGGATCTGGGTCGGCGTGGGGCTGCTGCCGTCCAACACCAAAGCGGCGACCCGCAACGATCTGAACTATATCGCCGGCTTTTCCGGATTAATGACCGTTTCTCCTTCCGATGCGTCGCCGGAAGAGGCGCCGCTGCCGGGCGATCTGGAAACCGCCCGCCACTTCGGGGAGCGCGTGGCGCAGACGGTTGTGCGCTGGAAAAAATAGACTTGCCTGTGCCTGACGGGCCGCGGTAAAAACCGCGGCTTTTTTGTTTGTGGTAACAATTCTTGTGGCGCACGATGATGCGGATACGGCGGTTTGTGATAGGCTTTACGGTATGGCGGCCCGGTTTCTGTACGGATGGCCGGCCAAATACGTTTTATTTTCACTCATAAAGGTAAACATCATGGATCGATTCCCTCGTCAGGGCGGCTCTATCGTCGAGCGCGCCAACAGCGGAATTCAGGCATATATGGCTCAGGTTTACGGCTGGATGGCCTGCGGTCTGATTCTGACGGCGTTTGTCGCCTGGTATGCGGCGCATACGCCGGCAATTTTGCAATTCATCTTTTCCAGCAATATTACGTTCTTCGGGTTGATCATCGTTCAGCTCGGCCTGGTCTTCGTTATTTCGGGAATGGTGCACAAGCTGAGCGGCGGCGTTGCCACCGGGTTGTTCATGCTCTACTCGGCGCTGACCGGACTGACGCTGTCCAGCATTTTCATCGTTTACACTTACTCCTCCATTGCCAGCACCTTCGTGGTCACGGCGGGGATGTTCGGGGCGATGAGTTTGTACGGTTACACCACCAAGCGCGATCTGAGCGGCATCGGTTCCATGCTGTTTATGGCGCTGATTGGCCTGATTCTGGCTTCGCTGGTTAATCTGTGGCTGAAAAGCCCGGCGCTGATGTGGGTTATCACCTATGCCGGCGTGATCATCTTCGTTGGCCTGACGGCGTACGATACCCAGAAGCTGAAGAACATGGGGGAGAACCTGGATGCGAACGATCGCGATAGTTTCCGTAAATACTCTATCGTTGGTGCGCTGACGCTGTATCTGGACTTTATCAACCTGTTCCTGATGCTGCTGAGAATTTTTGGCAACCGCAGATAAAAAAACGGGCCGGCGTAATGCCGGCCCGTTACGTCAGGGCGCGAAGAATTATTCCAGCGCGCTCAATATCCGGTAGGCGGCTTTAATGCGCGCGTCGTTGGGATAGTTTTTATTCGCCAGCAGCACGATGCCGGTCTGCTTGCCGGGAATGAAAGCGACATAGGCGCCGAAGCCGTTGGTTGAACCGGTTTTGTTGACGAAACGGTTTTCCTGCGGCGGCGTCAGCGCCGTTGCTTTATTCGCCTGATACGCTACCTGGGCAGAGTTCCCCGCCAGCAGCGACTCCAGCGTAACCGGGTAGCGGTAAAGTTCCCAGCCGAGGCCCTGCGTCATCTCTCCAACGCTAAAGTAGCCGGTCTGCGTTGTCTGTACCGCTTTCTGCATTGCTTCACCGAAGCCGGCGGGATTCATATTGGCGTCTACGTAGCGAATCATATCCTCTGCGCTTGATTTCAGGCCATAGGCTTCGGCATCAAGCATGCCGGGGCTCACGCGGATGGGTTTATCCTGCTTCGAATAACCCCAGGCATAATTCTGCATGTCTTTCGGCGCCACGCTGAAGTAGGTGTGGCGCATGCTGAACGGAAGCAACACGTGCTTCTCCACCAGCGCTTCGTAAGACCAACCCATGGCTTTTGCGGTCAGAAACCCGAACAGGCCGAGGCTGGCGTTGGAATATTGGCGGTAAGCGCCGGGCGCATAGGCGGGCTGCCAGTTGCGGTAGTAGTCATTCAGCTTCTCCTGATTATCGACGTCATCGGGGATCTGGAGCGGCAATCCGCCAGCCGTGTAAGTTCCCAGGTTCAGCAGGCTGATGTTGTCAAAGCTGCTGCCGGCCAACGGCGGGAAAAAACGGCTGGCTTTGTCATTCAGGGAAAACACGCCGGTTGCCTGCGCATAGGCCGCCAGCGTAGCCGCGAACGTTTTGCTGACGGAACCCAGTTCAAACAGCGTTTTTTGGGTGACCGGTATCGCATCCTCTTTCGACGCCAGGCCAAAGCTGTAAAAGTAATGCTTTCCGTCGCGGCTGATGGCGACCGCCATACCGGGAATCGCGTATTCCTGCATCAGCGGGCGGATGGTTTGGTTGACGACGTCATCCGGCGGCGCGGGCATGTCGGCGGCAAAGGCCGGCAAGCCGGCGATAAAAAGCCCGAAGGTCAGGGCGGATGTTGATTTTATCACGGTGGATATCCTGATAAATGAGCATTAATGCCGGCTATCATAGCGGGCGGTGGGCCAGTTTCCTATCAGGCGATTTTGCGCCGGAACATGGCGTAGGCCAGGCTGCCCGTTGAGAGCGTAATGGCCAGCAACGGCCATAGGCTGCGCCAGACGATCGCGAAGCTGACATCCTTCAGGTATAGCTCTTTGGTGATGTCCGTAAAGTGCCGGATCGGGTTAATCCAGGTCAGGTGCTGTAGCCACACCGGCATGTTTTCCACCGGGGAAACATAGCCGGAGAGCAGGATCGCCGGCATCATAAAGACAAATGCCCCGATAAATGCCTGCTGCTGCGTGGCGCACAGGGAAGAGATCAACAACCCGAACCCGACCAGCGACAGACCGTAGATCAGCATGGCGAAATAAAACAGCGGCAGGGAGCCGGCGAACGGGATCTGATAACCGAAAATGCCGATCAGCAGCACAATGGTGGCCTGAAACGTGGCTACGATCATCGCCGGCACCGCTTTGCCGATAAAAATTTGCCCGGTATTCAGCGGCGAAACCAGCAACTGCTCCAGCGTTCCCTGTTCGCGCTCGCGCGCCACGGAAAGCGACGTGACAATCAGCACGCCGATGGTGGTGATCATGGCGATCAGCGAGGGCACCACGAACCACTTATAGTCCAGATTGGGGTTGTACCAGTTGCGGATCACCAACTGGCTGTTATTGGGCTGCGGCTGCCCGCGCACCAGCTCCTGCTGATAATCACGCACGATTTCCTGCACGTAGTTGGCGGCAATCTGGGCGCTGTTGGAGTTACGTCCGTCAAGGATGATTTGCAGCGGCGCGCTTTGCCCGTTGAGTAAATCACGCGAGAAATTGGCGGGAAAACGGATCAGCAGCAATGCCCGCTGATTATCGATAGTCGGCTGAACCTCCTGCGGGCTGCGTAACTGCAACACGTGCGAGAACGCTTTGGCGCGGGCGAAACGCTGGGTCAGTTCCACCGAGGCGGGGCCGTTATCTTCGCTGTAAACCGCAATGGTGGCGTTGGTGACCTCCAGCGTGGCGGCGAAAGGGAACAGCAGCACCTGGAACAGGACCGGCGCCACCAAAATCACCCGGGTCTGCGGGTCACGCAGCAGAGATTGCAGCTCTTTGATAATCAGCGTCAGTAAGCGATGAAACACGTTGCGCTCCCGTTCAGTCCAGCCTGCGGCTGGTTTTCCAGGCCGTCAGGCCGATAAACAGCACGGCCGAGGCGATCAAAAACATCAGGTTAATCAACAGCACGCTGCTGATGTTGCCGGCCAGAAACAGCGTTTGCAGCGTGCTGACGAAGTAGCGCGCCGGGATGATGTAGGTCACCGCCCGCACCACGGCAGGCATGCTGTCAATTTCGAAAATGAAGCCTGACAGCATGACGGCGGGCAGAAACGCGGCGTTGAGGGCCACCATCGCCGCGTTGAACTGGTTACGGGTGAGGGTGGAGATCAACAGCCCCATGCCCAGGGTGCTGGCCAGAAACAGGCTGGAAATGGCGAATAAAATCAGCGGCGAACCACGATAAGGCACGCCCATGACGAACACCGACACCACCATGCACAGCAGCATGGCGGCCATGCCGAGGAAGTAATACGGGATCAGCTTGGAGAGCAGCAGTTCGGTGCGGGTCACCTGGGTGGAAAGCAGCGCTTCCATGGTGCCGCGTTCCCATTCGCGGGCAATCACCAGCGAGGTCAGGATCGCGCCGATGACCGTCATGATGATGGTTATCGCGCCGGGGATGATGAAGTGCTGGCTGATGGCGGCCGGGTTGAACCAGTAACGCAACTGAACGTCGATCAGCGGCCTGAAATCCCCGCCCTGATCGGACGCGCGTTGCTGCATCCAGATCTGCCACACTCCCTGCGCATAGCCCTGTACGAAGTTGGCGGTATTCGGTTCGCTGCCGTCGGTAATTACCTGTATCGGCGCCTGTTCCAGCGGTCGCGCCATCTGCTGGGAAAAGTTAACCGGAATTACGATCAGGCCGCGAATTTTTCCTGCCTGAAGCCGGCTAATCAGCGCCTGGCGATCGTCGCTGACGGTTGCATCGATATAAGGCGAGCCGATAAACGCCTGCGCCAGATCGCGCGCTTCTTCGCTCTGCTGTTCCATCAGAATACCGACGCGCAGCTGGCTGGAGTCCAGGTTTATGCCGTAGCCAAAGATAAACAGCAGCATCAGGGGGATGATGAAGGCAATCAGGCCGCTGCTCGGGTCACGCAAAATCTGCGCGGTTTCCTTACGGCACAATGCCCGCAGCCGGCGCCAGGAGAAACCGACGCTTGTATCCGGCGTACTCATGAGGCTTCCTCCCGTTTGTCATAATCCTGTACCAGTTCGATAAACGCCTGCTCCATCGTCGGGTTGGGATTTTCCGGGCTGGCGATGCTCTGCTTCAGGGAATCCGGCGAACCGGCGGCGATGATTTTTCCCCGGTAGACCAGGCCGATACGGTCGCAATACTCGGCTTCATCCATAAAGTGGGTGGTCACCATGACCGTAACGCCTTTATCCACCATCCCGTTGATATGCAGCCAGAATTCACGCCGTGTTAATGGATCGACACCGGAGGTCGGTTCGTCGAGAAACAGGATATCCGGCTCATGCATCAGCGCGCAGGCCAGCGCCAGACGCTGCTTAAAGCCGAGCGGCAGCGCGTCGGGCGCCTGATTAAGGATCGGCGAAAAGTTGAAAGCGGCAACCATGTCATCGATTTTGTCACGCTGCTTTTGGCCTTTCAGCCCGTAGACGCCAGAGAAAAACTTCAGGTTTTGCAGCACGGTCAGGTTGCCGTACAGGGAGAACTTCTGCGCCATGTAGCCGAGGTGCTGGCGCGCGCGGCCGGAGTCGGTTTTCAGGTCCATGCCCAGCACCAGCGCGTTGCCGTCGCTCGGCACCAGCAGGCCGCACATCATTTTAAACGTAGTGGACTTTCCTGCGCCGTTCGGGCCGAGCAGGCCGAAAATTTCGCCCCGTTTTACCTGAAAATCAACGTGATCGGTGGCGGCGAAGTCGCCGAATTTTTTCGTCAGCCGGCGCGCTTCAATGACGGTTTCTTCCGGATTCGCAGGTACTTGCGGCATGATTTTCGCCAGTTCGGATTCGTGATCCGGCCCGCCGCCGAGTAAGTCGATAAAGGCATCCTCGAAGCGGGGCTGGGCATCGGTAAACCCGGCACCCGGCTGTTCAAGCGCATCGAGCAGGGTATGACGGTCGGCGTCCTGCTTCAGGATCAGACGCAGGTATTTACCCTGAATGACGCCGTCGCTCACTTCCGGCCGGCAAATGGCGCGTTGCAGCAGCTTACGGTTGCCGCCGCGGGTGGCGCGGATCAGCACCGAACGTCCCGCCATGTGTTGCGTCAGCGTCTGCGGCGCGCCGCTGTACAGCAGTTCTCCCTCGTTCATCAGCAAGACTTCGCGGCATTGCTCCGCTTCATCCAGATAGGAGGTGCTCCACAGGATCAGCATGCCTTCATCCGCCAGTTCATGCACCATGCGCCACAGCTCGCGGCGCGAGATGGGATCGACCCCGACGCCCGGCTCATCGAGCAACAACACCTGAGGTTGCCCGACCAGGGTACAGGCCAGCCCCAATTTCTGCTTCATGCCGCCGGAAAGTTTGCCGGCCAGCCGTTCGGTGAAGCGGGTCAGATCGGTAAACGTCAGCAGCCGCTCGAAGGTTTGCTGGCGTACCGTGCCGGTCACCCCGCGCAGGTCGGCATACAGCGTCAGGTTTTCCATCACCGTCAGATCTTCGTACAGGCCGAATTTCTGCGGCATATAGCCGAGAATGGCATGCAGTTCGCGATCCTGACTGACCGGATCAAGCCCGACGACGCGCAGGCTGCCGTCGGTCGGCTTCAGCAGCCCGGCCAGCATACGCAGCAGCGTGGTCTTTCCCGCGCCGTCCGGGCCGACCAGCCCCATCACCGCGCCGCTCTGAATACGGGTGCTCAGGCTGGCGACCGCAGGCCGCTGCATGCCGGGAAAGCTTTTTACCACGCCGTCGAGAATGATTTCATGCGCTCCGCTCATGCCGCACGTCCTCAGTGTTGCCCGGCATCGGAAAAGCGCAGCGTGACCGGCATTCCCTGACGCAGGCTGTCGTCGGGATCGGTGACGATAATGCGCAGGCGATATACCAGATCGGTGCGTAACTCCGGCGTTTCGACGCTTTTCGGCGTGAATTCCGCCGTGGGGGACACAAAGCCGATTTTGCCGTGGTAAGGCTTGTCCGGCCTGCCGTCGGTGTATACCTCGACCTGCGTGCCGGGGACGGTCCGGTTCAGCTCGGTTTCGCTGACGTAGGCGCGGATCCAGACCGGACGGGTCAGCGATACGCTGAACACCGTGCCGCCGGCAGACAACATGGTGCCCGGTTCAACGGCGCGCGTCAGAATGGTGCCGGCGGAAGGGGCATACAGCTCGGCATCTTTCAGGTTCAGCGCTGCCTGCGCAGCGGCGGCCTGTGCCTGCGCCAGGCTGGCTTTAGCCTGTTCAATTTCTTGCGGACGATTCCCGTTGCGGTACTGCGCCAGTTTGTCTTTCGCAGCCTGGAGATTGGCCTGCGCCTGATTGCGTGCCGTCCGGGCATTCTCCAGATCGTTGGCGGAAACTGCGCGGTTGGCCCACAACCCCTGCTGGCGTTTTAAGAAACTCTCTGAGTAGCTGTAAGCCGCCTGCATTTGATCCACGGCGGCGCGCGCCTGAGCGATTTCCTCGTCGCGGTAGCCCGCTTCCAGCAGGTCGAGCTGGGCTTTGGCCGCCAGCACATTGGCGTTGGCCTCATTCAGGGCATTGAGGTAGGGCGCGTCATCCAGTTTTCCGAGCAGCATCCCGGGCTTGATGGCGTCGCCTTCATCAACATTGAGCGACGCCAGACGTCCGCCGACGCGGAACCCGAGATTTACCGTGCGGATATCCACGTTGCCGTAGAGCTTCAGCGTTTGTTCCTGCTGCGTCTGATAGTAATACGCGCCGCCGCCAAGCCCGGCGACCAATAACAGGGCGAGCACGCCGCCCAATGCCTTTTTATTCATGGTGTTCTCCGCATGAAGAAGAGGGGGCGCCGGAATAGTAATGCTCCCGCAGATTTTTCATCAGAATGTCGTTACGTTCGTGCAATACGGCGGAAATGATGTTGACCTGTTCTTCGCCGATACTTTCCCAGCCGGCCTGAATACGGATGGTTTCACGCGCAATCAGGAAGGCGAGTACGTTGCCCAGGCAGGCATGGGTATGCAGCACGGCCCTGGGGTCGTCGGGCGACATTCCTGTATAGATGGCGAGCAACTGCGTCATCAGCCCGTGCAACGGCGCGATGACGCTCTGGTGAACAAGCTGATAGGCCGCGGTAGGGGCCAGCTGTTCGCGCGACATGATTTTACTCAGACTGAGCGATTCGGGGTGCATCAGAACGCGAAGCAGTGAATCCAGCCCTTTCCGGATACAGTTCAAACAGCGCTCGGCATCGGGCGATTCCTCTGCCAGAAGGCGCGTACACTCCTCCCGGAAAGGGATGAAGTTGGCGGAAATGGTATCCGCGATCCATTGCGCGACGGCCAGATACAGCCCTTCTTTTGAACCGAAATAGTAAGTGATGGCGGCGATGTTCTGCCCGGCTTTGGTGGCGATATCCCGCGTGGTGGCGCCTTCCACGCCTTTTTCACCAAACAGGATGAGCGCGGCGTGCAGCAGGTTTTGCCGCGCCTGCTCACCCCGCTGGGTTGGTGGGGGAGTAGATTCCGTATTCATGACAGCCCCTAAAGTTAATCATATGATTGATTAACTTTAGGATACGATGAAAAAGATGTAAAGGGCATATTTGTGCGCCGTTTTGGCGCGCTGAGGCGGGAATTTTATTAAGGGTGCGCAATAGGGGAAGGTTCTGGTACACTTCATCCCTAATTATCGCACTTGCAGTTTGTGCTTATCCTCGTGGTGATTGTCCTATCTTTGCCTCGTCTGATTGCCCGCCCGGAAACTGCGCCTGAAAACAACAGGCAACGGCGGCGCAGGAGTTTGAATATTCTATGTCTTTTGATTCTCTCGGTCTGAGTGCCGAACTGTTACGCGCTGTGGAAGAGCAGGGCTATCGTGAGCCTACGCCGATCCAGCGTCAGGCGATTCCCGTGGTGCTGGAAGGCCGTGACCTGATGGCCAGCGCCCAGACCGGCACTGGCAAAACCGCCGGATTTACGCTGCCGCTGTTACAACTGCTGAACAGCAACCCGCGCCAATCGCGGGAAGGGCGCCGCCCGGTGCGGGCGCTGATCCTGACGCCGACGCGCGAACTGGCGGCGCAGATCGGTGAAAACGTACGTGATTACAGTAAATATCTGCGTATGCGTTCGCTGGTGGTGTTTGGCGGCGTGAGCATTAACCCGCAGATGATGAAACTGCGCGGCGGCGTAGACATTTTGATCGCTACGCCGGGTCGTCTGCTCGATCTGGAACACCAGAACGCGGTGGATTTGTCCAAGATTGAAATTCTGGTACTGGACGAAGCGGACCGCATGCTGGACATGGGCTTTATCCACGACATCCGCCGCGTATTGTCCAAACTGCCGCCCAAACGCCAGAACCTGCTGTTTTCCGCCACTTTCTCTGACGAAATCAAAGCGTTGGCCGGTAAACTGCTGAACAACCCGGCATCGGTGGAGGTCGCGCCGCGTAACACGGCCTCTGAGCTGGTCGATCAGAAAGTGCACTTCGTTGATAAGAAGCGCAAACGCGAACTGCTGTCCCACATTATCGGCAGCGGCAACTGGCAACAGGTGCTGGTTTTTACCCGCACCAAGCACGGCGCCAACCATCTGGCGGAACAGTTGAACAAAGACGGCATCACGGCGGCGGCGATCCACGGCAACAAAAGCCAGGGCGCGCGAACCCGGGCGCTGGCGGACTTCAAGTCCGGCAGCATCCGCGTACTGGTGGCGACGGACATTGCGGCGCGTGGTCTGGATATCGACCAACTGCCGCACGTCGTCAACTACGAACTGCCCAACGTTCCTGAAGACTACGTCCACCGCATCGGGCGTACCGGCCGTGCGGAAGCGACCGGCGAAGCACTGTCGCTGGTCTGCGTTGACGAACACAAACTGCTGCGCGACATCGAACGCTTACTGAAACGTGAAATTCCGCGCATTGCCCTGCCGGGCTACGACCCTGATCCGACGATCAAAGCCGAACCGATCCAAAACGGCCGTCAGGGCCGCGGTGGCAACGGCGGCGGAAGAGACAACGGACAACGCCGCAGCAACGCCCCGAAACGCGAAGGCCAACCGGCCCGTGAAGGCGGCCAACGCAAAGAAGGCGGACAAAGAAGAGATGGCGCCCCGCGCAGAAGAAGCGGCGGCAAACCAAACAGAAGTACATCGCAATAATAAAACCACATATACCATAGCCTCCGGCCTCATTCCCTGCCGACGAGGCCATCGGGTCAGCACGAGCCGCAGGGATGCGGCGAGAGGCTCGGGGGGAGGGATTCCTTCCCGTGCTGGTGCGTCAAGACCCGATGGGTGAAGGAGGGAACCGGCGTAGCCGGCGGGGAATGCGGCCCGCACCCAAAGCGCGGGAGTGCAGAGGGCGGTCGCCACCGCCCTTTGCCCGGACGCCCGCAGCGGGGCGACATAACACACCGGAGCCACCGGCGTACGGACCCCCCCCATCCAGATCACCCCCAAATCAACCGCCCCAAAAGCGCTCAATCCAAATCACATACCAGAAAAAAAGAATCTCCCCTCCCCATAGCCTCCGGCCTCATTCCCCGCCGACGAGGCCATCGGGTCAGCACGAGCCGCAGGGATGCGGCGAGAGGCACGGGGGGAGGGACTCCTTCCCGTGCCGGTGCGTCAAGACCCGATGGACGAAGGAGGGAACCGGCGCAGCCGGCGGGGAATGCGGCCCGCACCCAAAGCGCGGGAGTGCAGAGGGCGGTCGCCACCGCCCTCTGCCCGGACGCCCGCAGCGGGGCGACATAACACACCGGAGCCACCGGCGTACGGAACCCACCCCCCATTCAGATCAACCCCAAATCAACCGCCCCAAAAGCGCTCAATCCAAATCACATACCAGAAAAAAGAATCTCCCCACCCCATAGCCTCCGGCCTCATTCCCCGCCGACGAGGCCATCGGGTCAGCACGAGCCGCAGGGATGCGGCGAGAGGCGCGGGGGGAGGGACTCCTTCCCGTGCCGGTGCGTCAAGACCCGATGGGTGAAGGAGGGAACCGGCGCAGCCGGCGGGGAATGCGGCCCGCACCCAAAGCGCGGGAGTGCAGAGGGCGGTCGCTACCGCCCTCTGCCCGGACGCCCGCAGCGGGGCGACATAACACACCGGAGCCACCGGCGTACGGAACCCACTCCCCTACCAGATCCCCCCCAGGATCTAAATCTCTATCTCCACATCCCCCATCACCTCACAACAGCAAGGCAAAATCTCCCCTTCATTCACACACGCCAACGGCTGCTGCCGATACGCCACGCGCCCCTTCAGCAACCGGCAACGACACGCCCCGCAATACCCGGAACGGCACTGATATTCCACCGGCACCCGGTGCAACTCCAGGGCTTCAAGCAGGGTAGGCTTCCCGTCCGGATATTCCAGCTGCGCCCCGGAGGCGCGCAACGTCACAATCGGCCTGTTCATAGCAATCAGAGCTGAAAATCACTCAGATCGTCAGCGCTGACCTCAGCGTCAATCTGACCAATCAGATAGGAACTGACCTCAACTTCCTGCGGCGCCACCTGTACGTTGTCCGACACCAGCCAGGCGTTGATCCACGGAATCGGGTTGGAGCGGGTTTCAAACGGCAGCGTCAACCCCACCGCCTGCATGCGGATGTTAGTGATGTACTCAACGTACTGACACAGAATGTCTTTATTCAGCCCGATCATCGAACCGTCACGGAACAGGTAGTCCGCCCACTCTTTCTCCTGCTGCGCGGCCAGTACGAACAGGTCATAGCATTGTTGCTCGCACTCGGCGGCGATTTCCGCCATTTCCGGGTCGTCCTGCCCGGAGCGCATCAGGTTCAGCATATGCTGGGTGCCGGTCAGGTGCAGGGCTTCGTCGCGGGCGATCAGGCGGATAATTTTGGCGTTCCCTTCCATCAGCTCACGCTCAGCAAAGGCGAACGAACAGGCGAAGCTGACGTAGAAACGGATGGCTTCCAGCACGTTGACGCTCATCAGGCACAGATAAAGCTTTTTCTTCAGATCGCGCAGGCTGACGGTAATGGTTTTGCCGTTTACCTGATGGCTGCCTTCGCCCAGCAGATGGTAATAGCCGGTATATTCGATCAGGTCGTCGTAATAACCCGAAATGCCTTTCGCCCGCTTGAGGATTTCCTCGTTGGTGACGATATCGTCGAACACCAGCGCCGGATCGTTGACGATATTACGGATGATATGGGTGTAGGAGCGGGAGTGGATGGTTTCGGAAAACGCCCAGGTTTCCACCCAGGTTTCCAGCTCCGGAATCGAGATGATCGGCAGCAGCGCCACGTTGGGGCTGCGGCCCTGAATGGAGTCCAGCAGGGTCTGGTATTTCAGGTTGCTGAGGAAGATGTGCTTCTCATGCTCCGGCAGCCCCTGAAAGTCGATGCGGTCGCGTGACACGTCCACTTCTTCCGGACGCCAGAAGAAAGAGAGCTGTTTTTCGATCAGTTTTTCAAAGATTTCATATTTCTGTTGATCGTAACGCGCCACGTTAACCGGCTGGCCGAAAAACATGGGTTCAAGCAGTTGGTCGTTTTTAGTCTGGGAAAATGTCGTATAAGCCATAGAGTCCTCACCGCCGCCGCGCCCGGAGCCGGACGCGGCGGTCACGCATGGTTAAATCTTACAAGCGCCGCTTTCGCAGCCATCATCCTGCTGGCCGGGTTGCAGATCGTCTTGTGCGTCTTCTGCGCCATCGCGGGTGTTTTGGTAATAAAGGGTTTTCAGACCGAATTTGTAAGCCGTCAGCAAATCTTTCAGCAACTGCTTCATCGGTACTTTTCCTGACGGGAAACGTGCCGGGTCGTAGTTGGTATTGGCAGAGATCGCCTGATCGACGAACTTCTGCATCAGGCCGACCAGGTGCAGGTAGCCATCGTTGCCCGGCATGTCCCACAGCAGTTCGTAAGCATCATGCAGGCGCTCATATTCCGGCACGACCTGACGCAGGATGCCGTCCTTCGACGCTTTGATGCTGACGTAACCGCGCGGCGGTTCAATGCCGTTGGTGGCGTTGGAAATCTGCGACGAGGTTTCAGACGGCATCAGGGCGGAAAGCGTTGAGTTGCGCAGGCCGTGCTGTTTGATGGCGGCGCGCAGGCCGTCCCAGTCCATATGCAGCGGTTCGTCGCAAATGGTGTCGAGATCTTTTTTGTAGGTATCGATCGGCATGATGCCCTGCGCGTAAGTGGTTTCGCTGAACCACGGGCAGGCGCCTTGCTCTTTGGCCAGTTCGTTGGAGGCCTTGAGCAAATAATACTGAATGGCTTCAAACGTTCTGTGGGTCAGGCCGTTGGCGCTGCCGTCGGAGTAGCGCACGCCGTTTTTCGCCAGATAGTAGGCGAAATTGATCACGCCGATGCCGAGGGTACGACGTCCCATTGCGCCGCGACGGGCCGCCGGGATCGGGTAGTCCTGATAGTCGAGCAGCGCATCCAGGGCGCGGACCGCCAGCGTTGCCAGCTCTTCCAGGTCGTCCAGGCTCTCGATGGCGCCCAGGTTAAACGCAGACAGCGTACACAGCGCGATTTCACCGCTTTCGTCGTTAACGTCTTCCAGCGGCTTGGTGGGCAGCGCCACTTCCAGGCACAGGTTGGACTGGCGCACCGGCGCGATGACGGGATCGAACGGGCTGTGGGTGTTGCAGTGATCGACGTTCTGAATGTAGATACGGCCGGTGGAGGCGCGCTCCTGCATCATCAGCGAGAACAGGTCTACCGCCTTCACGCTTTGTTTGCGGATGGACGGTTCGGCTTCGTATTTCACATACAGGCGTTCAAACTCGTCCTGATCGTTGAAAAACGCATCATACAGCCCCGGAACGTCGGACGGGCTGAACAGGGTGATGTCGCCCCCTTTGATCAGGCGCTGATACATCAGGCGGTTGATCTGCACGCCGTAGTCCATGTGACGCACGCGGTTGCCTTCCACGCCGCGGTTGTTTTTCAGCACCAGCAGGCTTTCCACTTCCAGATGCCACATCGGGTAGAACAGGGTGGCTGCGCCGCCGCGTACGCCGCCCTGAGAGCAGGATTTCACCGCGGTCTGGAAATGTTTGTAGAACGGAATACAGCCGGTATGGAACGCCTCGCCGCCGCGGATCGGGCTGCCCAGCGCACGGATACGTCCGGCGTTGATGCCGATGCCGGCGCGCTGGGAAACGTATTTCACGATGGCGCTGGAGGTGGCGTTGATAGAGTCCAGGCTGTCGCCGCACTCGATCAGCACGCAGGAGCTGAACTGGCGGGTCGGGGTGCGCACGCCGGACATGATCGGCGTCGGCAGCGAAATCTTAAAGGTGGAGACCGCATCATAGAAGCGCTTCACGTAGTCGAGACGGGTTTCGCGCGGATAGCCGGAGAACAGGCAGGCGGCGACCAGGATATACAAGAACTGGGCGCTTTCGTAGATTTCGCCGGTGACGCGGTTCTGCACCAGGTATTTGCCTTCCAGTTGCTTAACCGCCGCATAGGAGAAATTCATGTCGCGCCAGTGGTCGATAAATCCGTCCATCTGTGCGAACTCTTCTTCCGTGTAGTCTTCCAGCAGATGCCGGTCGTACTTGCCCATTTCCACCAGTCTGGAAACGTGATCGTACAATTTGGGCGGTTCAAACTGATCGTAGGCTTTCTTACGCAGGTGGAAGATGGCCAGGCGGGCGGCCAGGTACTGGTAGTCCGGCGATTCACGAGAGATCAGGTCAGCGGCGGCTTTTATAATGGTTTCATGGATGTCCGCGGTACGGATGCCATCATAAAACTGAATATGGGAACGCAGTTCCACCTGAGAAACCGAGACATTATGTAAGCCTTCGGCGGCCCAGTCGAGGACACGGTGGATTTTATCAAGATTGATGCGTTCTTTACGGCCGTCGCGTTTCGTGACGAGCAGACTTTGGTTCATAGTACGAATACCTGTCCGTTTGATCCCGTTGGCTTGCCCCATCCATGTAAAAAACATGCAAATTATTGTTGCATGTTCTTTGCAAATAGTGTTGAGGAGGATGGGTAAAACACAACATATAGGGTGTGGGTGACAATGTGATAACAAGATAGTGTTGTTAGCCGGACTTTGCAAGTGAACAAAAAGGGAGGCAGTTGTGGATAACTTGGGGGTGAAATGTTAAGACGGCGCGCTATCCACCGTCATCACTGGAGTGAGAGGAGGGGATGGCTTTGGGATAAGACAACACTGAAAAAATAAATAAATTGATCGACTGCCGGTTTCTTACTCATTAATGCAAATTGCGCTTTTGATCACGGACAAAGATGCAGGAAATGCACGCTTGAGATGAAAAATCCGATCTGTGCCGAAAAAATCAACATTTTGCCGGAATTGTTAAAGCGGCATGCCCGTGCGCAGGACGTAGCGTGCCGCCGTTATTATGCACAAAGAAGATTATTCACCGGCGTCGCGCTGGGTGTACACCATATAGTTAACGTCGACGTTAGGCCCGAGCTTAAAGCGGTCGGTCAGCGGGTTATAATGCAGGCCGATCATATGGCGTTCGCGCAGTTCGGTGGTGTCCACCCAACCAAGCAGCTCCGCGGGGCGGATGAACTTTTTGATGTCGTGCGTTCCCTTCGGCACCATCTTCGCCACGTACTCTGCGCCGACGATCAGCATCAGCCAGGCCTTACTGTTGCGGTTGATGGTGGAGAAGAAAACGTGGCCGCCGGGTTTAACCAGTTGGGCGCAGGCCCGCACCACTGAGGACGGGTCAGGAACGTGTTCCAGCATTTCCATGCAGGTGACGACGTCGTAGCTTCCCGCGTGCGCCAGCGCATGCTGTTCCACGGTTTCCTGAACGTAGGTGACGGATACGCCGCTTTCCAGCGCATGCAGCCGGGCGACCTGCAGCGGTTCGCTCCCCATGTCCAGCCCGGTGACCTGCGCGCCTTCCCGCGCCATGCTTTCCGCCAGAATTCCGCCGCCGCAGCCGACGTCCAGCACCTTTTTACCGAACACTCCGCCGGCGTGCTGCTGGATATAAGCCAGGCGCAGGGGGTTGATGCGGTGCAGGGGCCTGAACTCGCCCTCCGGATCCCACCAGCGTGAAGCCATCGCTTCAAACTTGGCGATTTCCTGCTGATCGACGTTGGGGATGCGGGTAAGGGATTCTGCGCTCATGGGGAATGTTCACTCCTTATTGGACGATGCCGGGATTATACATGTTCTGGCGGGGCGCGCAGATCAATAACGCGATATCCGGCCGTAACGGCCAAAAGGGCGTAATGCCCTTCCGTTGCACGCCCGTGAAACCGCAAGGCGGATTTATCATTCTTACGTCGTTTTTTATACACGACAACAGCAGGTTATTTACCCGCGCAGCTGGCTTTGTGGTATAGTTTACGACTTTGCCGCTATGGGCAGTGGGCAGTAAATCATCAGTAGAGGGATAGCAGCTCCATGAGCGACCTTGCCAGAGAAATCACACCGGTTAACATCGAGGAAGAGCTGAAAAGCTCGTATCTGGATTATGCCATGTCCGTTATCGTCGGACGCGCATTGCCGGATGTCCGTGATGGACTGAAACCGGTTCACCGTCGCGTCTTGTTCGCGATGAACGTACTGGGTAATGACTGGAACAAACCCTATAAAAAGTCGGCGCGTGTGGTCGGGGATGTGATCGGTAAGTATCACCCGCACGGCGACAGCGCGGTTTATGACACGATTGTCCGTCTGGCCCAGCCTTTTTCACTGCGTTACATGCTGGTGGACGGGCAGGGCAACTTCGGTTCCATCGACGGCGACTCCGCCGCGGCGATGCGTTATACCGAAGTGCGTATGTCGAAAATCGCCCACGAACTGCTGGCGGATCTGGAAAAAGAAACCGTCGATTTCGTGCCGAACTACGATGGCACGGAGCAGATTCCTGACGTGCTGCCGACCAAAGTTCCCAACCTGCTGGTGAACGGTTCTTCCGGCATCGCGGTGGGGATGGCGACCAACATTCCGCCCCATAACCTGACTGAAGTGATCAATGGTTGCCTGGCCTATATCGACGACGAGAACATCTCCGTCGAAGGGCTGATGGAACACATTCCCGGCCCGGACTTTCCGACCGCGGCCATCATCAACGGCCGCCGCGGTATCGAAGAAGCTTACCGCACCGGGCGCGGCAAAGTGTACATCCGCGCCAGAGCCGAAGTGGAAGTCGACGCCAAAAACGGGCGTGAAACCATCATCGTTCACGAAATTCCGTATCAGGTGAACAAAGCGCGCCTGATTGAAAAAATCGCCGAGCTGGTCAAGGACAAACGCATCGAGGGCATCAGCGCCCTGCGTGATGAGTCCGACAAAGACGGCATGCGTATCGTGATTGAAATCAAACGCGACGCGGTGGGTGAGGTGGTGCTGAACAACCTCTACTCCCAGACCCAGCTGCAGACCTCCTTCGGCATCAACATGGTGGCGCTGCATCAGGGCCAGCCGAAGCTGCTGACGCTGAAAGATTGCCTGGAAGCGTTCGTTCGCCACCGTCGCGAAGTCGTGACCCGCCGTACTATTTTCGAACTGCGTAAAGCCCGCGAACGCGCCCATATTTTGGAAGGCCTGGCGATTGCGCTGTCGAATATCGATCCGATTATCGAGCTCATCCGCCGTGCGCCGACGCCGGGCGAAGCCAAGGCGCAACTGGTTGCCCGCGGCTGGGAGCTGGGCAGCGTCGCCGCCATGCTGGAACGCGCCGGAGACAACGCCGCGCGTCCGGAATGGCTGGAACCGGAGTTCGGTATCCGCGACGGTCATTACTATCTGACCGAGCAGCAGGCTCAGGCGATCCTGGATCTGCGTCTGCAGAAACTGACCGGCCTTGAGCATGAAAAACTGCTGGACGAATATAAAGAGCTGCTGGAACAGATCGCCGCGCTGATTTTCATCCTGGAAAGCCCGGAGCGGCTGATGGAAGTGATCCGCGAAGAGCTGGTTGCTATCCGCGAGCAGTTCGGCGATGCGCGCCGCACCGAAATCACCGCCAACAGCGCCGATATCAATATCGAAGACCTGATTACTCAGGAAGACGTGGTCGTGACGCTGTCGCATCAGGGCTACGTGAAGTATCAGCCGCTGAGTGATTACGAAGCGCAGCGCCGTGGCGGTAAAGGTAAATCCGCCGCGCGTATTAAAGAAGAAGACTTCATCGAACGTCTGCTGGTGGCGAATACCCACGACACCATTCTGTGCTTCTCCAGCCGTGGCCGCCTCTACTGGATGAAAGTCTATCAACTGCCGGAAGCCAGCCGCGGAGCGCGTGGCCGCCCGATCGTCAACCTGCTTCCGCTGGAAGAAAACGAGCGTATCACGGCGATCCTGCCGGTGCGCGAGTATGAGGAAGGACGTCACATCTTTATGGCGACCTCCAGCGGCACGGTGAAGAAAACCGGGCTGACTGAGTTCAGCCGTCCGCGCAGCGCCGGGATTATCGCTATCAACCTGAACGAGGGCGATGAGCTGATCGGCGTCGATCTGACCGACGGCAGCAACGAAGTGATGCTGTTCTCCGCCGAAGGTAAAGTGGTGCGTTTCCCGGAAGGTCAGGTGCGTTCTATGGGACGTACTGCGACCGGCGTGCGCGGCATCAACCTGCAGGAAAGCGATCGCGTGGTGTCTTTGATCATCCCGCGCGGCGATGGCGACATCCTGACGGTGACGGAAAACGGCTACGGCAAACGTACTGCCGTAACGGAATACCCGACCAAGTCGCGTGCGACGCAGGGCGTTATCTCCATCAAGGTCAGCGAGCGTAACGGCAACGTGGTCGGCGCGGTGCAGGTCGATGAATGCGACCAGATCATGATGATCACCGATGCCGGCACCCTGGTGCGCACCCGCGTTTCCGAAGTCAGCGTGGTGGGCCGTAACACCCAGGGTGTTACCCTGATCCGCACGGCGGAAGAGGAACACGTGGTTGGCCTGCAACGCGTTGCGGAGCCGGAAGACGACGATGAGTCCGATATGGATGGCGAAGAGGGGGAAAATCTCCCGGAGTCCGGCGATGTTGCTGACTCAGGAGATGACGGCGGGGAAGAATAATTCCTTTCCGTAAGCGAGGCCGCCGCTGAAAAACGCCGGCCTCCGCCCCGTCGGTAAACGGCTCAGGCCAGTACGCCCTGCATGGACGCAGGGACTGGCGGGGGATGGGCAGGACAAATCTTTCTGGAAAAGACTTGAAATACTTAACCTCATTCCGCACAACCCTGCGCATCTCCCGCTACCTCTTCAGGACGCTGGCGCTGATGCTTTGGATCCTGGGGGCATTGTCCACCGCGTTTTACATCCTGAATGTCTTCCATGAAAAAGAGTCCGGACTGCGTCAGGACTTTAACCTGAGCTTCGATCAGGCTCAGGGCTATATCCGCCATGCCACCGATACCATGCGCGATATCCGCTATATCGCTGAAAACCGCCTGAACTGGGCGGCAAACGGCATGGATGCGGCAAACCGCGTCTTCACTCCCACCGTGGCCATACCTGAACTGACGCCGTTGTTTCCGGAATCGGACTGCCAGCGTCTGAACGGCGACTACCGTGAATCCCTGGGAGTGTTGAGCAGCTTCATCAATTATTGGAAAGATAACTTCGTCGCCGCTTACGATTTGAACCGTATTTTCTTTATCGGCGGCGAGAGCCTGTGCCTGGCAGATTTCGGCATCCGTGAGCGCGACATGCCGCTGGACGCCAAAAACGCGTTCCGCGATCTGCACCGGCAGATCCTGAAATACCAGCGCGGCAGCGGCGAACAAAAAGATAACTCGCTGTTTTGGGTGGTGCCGGGCCGGCAGGGCGACGTCGGCGATTTGTATGTGGTGACGCCGGTATACGTCGCCAACAAGTTTGAAGCGCTGCTGGGGACGGAACAGACTCTGCGGCTGGAGGATTTCACCCAGTCATTTTCCCTGCCGATAAGCGTGGTTTTGCTGAACGCCGACAATGAAGTGATCCTGCGTTTTTCTGAAAATAACCGCGAATCGTCACTGATCGCCCATTTACCGACCGAAGACAGCTATTTCGGCTATAACAGCAGCTACGACACGTTGTTGCTGAAGAAAAAATTATCCCCTTCCGGGATGAGCATCGTTTATTCGGTGCCGACGCGTGCGCTGCTGGAACACTTTAACCTGCTGTTGATTAAGGCGGTGGTGTTTAACCTGCTGAGCGCGCTGGTGTTGTTTATTCTCACCTGGCTGTTTGAGCGGAAAATTTTCCAGCCGGCGGAAAACAATGCGCTGCGGCTTGAGGAAAATGAGCAGTTTAATCATAAGATCGTGGCTTCCGCGCCGGTCGGCATCTGTATTCTGCGCATCAGCGACGGCAGCAATATCCTCAGTAACGAGCTGGCGCATGACTATATCACTCTGTTTACCGCCGAGGATCGCCAGCGTCTTACCCAAATTATCCGCGAGCAGTCCACCAGCGTCGTTGATGTCACGACCCGCCGCAATGAGAACCTGCAAATCAGCTTCGTGCATTCCCGTTACCGCAACGAAGACGTGGCGATTTGCGTCATGGTGGACATCAGTGCGCGCGCGAAAATGGAAGAGTCATTGCAGGAGATGGCGGCAGCGGCGGAACAGGCCAGCCAGTCGAAGTCAATGTTCCTGGCGACGGTAAGCCATGAGCTGCGTACGCCGCTGTACGGCATCATCGGTAACCTCGATCTGCTGCAAACCAAATCCCTGCCGGAGGAGACCCAGCGTTTGCTGGGGGCGATGAGTAACTCTTCCGGTCTGTTGCTGAAAATCATCAGCGACATTCTCGACTTCTCTAAAATTGAGTCCGAGCAGCTGAAGATTGAGCCGGGCACGTTCGTGCCGCGCGAGGTGATTCCGCATATCGTCGGAAACTATCTGCCGCTGGTGGTGCGCAAGCGGCTGGCGTTGTATTGCTTTATTGAGCCTGACGTGCCGCGCTCGCTGTCCGGTGACGTCATGCGCGTGCAGCAGGTGCTGTCGAACATCCTGAATAACGCCATCAAGTTTACCGACACCGGCTGCATCATTTTGCAGGTGCGGGTGCGCGGAGATTATCTGGAGTTCCGCGTCAGGGATACCGGCGTGGGGATCCCGTCCAAGGACGTTACCCGGTTGTTCGACCCGTTCTTCCAGGTGGGAACCGGCGTGCAGCGCCATTTCCAGGGAACCGGACTGGGGCTGGCGATTTGTGAAAAGCTGATCAGCCTGATGGACGGTGATATCGCCGTAGATTCCGAACCGGGATTGGGCAGCATCTTCACCGTCCGTATTCCGCTTTATCAGGCGATTGCCGCCGATCCTGCGCCGCCGGCGCTGCAGGGGCAGTCGGTATGCCTGGATATACATAATGCGATGCTGGAAGGGGATTTGCAGTCCTGGCTTGACAGGGCCGGCATGATCGTTCATCTGTACCGCTCCGGGCACGCCTGCCCTGACAACGCGATCGTGATTACGGACTATGAGGCCGAACAGCAGGAGAAGGCGCGCGCGCTGATTCATTTATCCACCACCTACCTGGGACACGTGCAGAAAGAGGGCGAAAACGCTTGGGTTCTGAGTACGGCAGCGCCGCTTGAGTTGTATGCCACGCTGTGTCGTATATGCTCCAATGACGCCGTGACGGTGCCGGAGCAGGCGGAAGCCGCGCGCGTGGAGGCCGCGGTGCAGGATAACAGCGACATCAGCATTCTGATCGTCGATGACCACCCGATTAACCGTCGTTTGCTGGCGGATCAGCTGGCGTCGCTGGGCTATGACTCGATAACCGCCAGCGACGGCCTGGATGCGCTGGGTGTTCTGTCCAAGCATGAAATTGATATCGTGTTGACGGATGTGAATATGCCCAACATGGACGGCTACCAGCTGACGATGCGTTTGCGCGAACAGGGAAGGGTGGCGCCGGTTATCGGCGTGACCGCCAATGCCATGGCGGAGGAGCGGGAACGCTGTATTCAGGCCGGTATGGACAGCTGTTTATCCAAGCCGGTAACGCTGGACATACTGCGTCAGTCGCTGAAGTATTATGCGGAAAAGACACGTGCCGACAAGGCCCGCGCGGCGGAAGAAAAGGACTGACACCCGGGCGCCTTTCCGGCGCCGGGTGTGATAACGCATAAATGCAGTTATTCGTCTTTGTCGATCTGCATGACGTTCACGGACGAAAGGTAGTTCAGCAGAGCGATGTCGTTGTCTACGCCGAGCTTCAGCATGGCGGACTTTTTCTGGCTGCTGATGGTTTTAATGCTGCGGTTCAGCTTCTTGGCGATTTCAGTCACCAGGAACCCTTCAGCAAACAGACGCAATACTTCGCTTTCTTTCGGTGACAGACGTTTGTCGCCGTAGCCGCTGGCGCTGATTTTTTCCAGTAGTTTGGAAACGCTTTCCGGGGTGAATTTTTTCCCTTTTTGCAGTGCGGCCAAAGCCTTGGGCAGGTCAGTCGGCGCGCCCTGCTTCAGAACGATGCCTTCGATGTCCAGCTCCAGCACCGCGCTGAGAATAGCCGGGTTATTGTTCATCGTCAGGACAATAATCGACAGGTGAGGGAAATGGCGCTTGATGTATTTGATCAGCGTGATGCCATCGCCATATTTGTCACCCGGCATGGAAAGATCGGTGATCAACACGTTGGCATCGAGTTTGGAAAGATTATTTATTAACGATGTTGAGTCTTCAAACTCGCCCACGACGTTAACCCATTCGATCTGTTCCAGCGATTTACGGATGCCGAACAGGACAATCGGGTGGTCGTCAGCGATAATTACGTTCAGGTTATTCATATTGTTGGCTACCTAGTTGAAGCAGTCTACTGACAAAGTAATCAATCTGCCTGATTAAAGTATCTATAACATCTGTGTTGCTCTCGCGTATTGCCTGTTCCAGTTGTTCACAAAGAACTTTACCGGCGGAAATTTCCAACATGGCAAAAACGCCTTTCAGGCGGTGAGCGGTCAGCGAAAGTGCAGAAAAATCACGATTTTCCGCCTCAGTATACAGTTTCTGTACATCCTCGGGTACTGTCTCGACGAACAAAGAGTAGTAATCTTCTGAGGTAAATGGACTATCGTCCGGAAATAAACCGTCCTTTTCCGTAAGTTCACTTTCATTGGTGCCGTTTTCCGTCGCCATTTTGCGTTCGAGCAAGAGCAAGATGGCGTCAATCAGTGACTCCGTCAGGTTAAAGTTCGCCCGGATGCGGTTCGGTGCGTACTCTTCATAACCGTCGGTGTCGGAAATCAGTAACAGCGTGTCATCGCCTGCACAATTGGGGTCATCGGTCAGCCGGATATCGTATTGCGTGTCGGCGTCGCGTTCCCCGGCGATGACCGCCGAAGCGCCGAATGCCGACAGCTTGTGGGTTACCAGCGTCCGGATTTCGTCGGACGTAATTTGCAGGTAAGCCGTGGTGCCGTCGAGCAGCTTTTCATGTTCCTCTTCGTCACGAGCCAAAATCTGAAAAGCGGCGCTGAAGAGATAACGGGTGCCGATATCCGGTTTGCTGTGAACTTCCAGTTGTCCTCCCAGCCTTTTACACAGTTGATTGCATAAGTAATACGTTAGCCCCGAGCCGCGGGAAAAACGGTCGCGCTGAGGCTGGATCTGCCATGGGTAGTCCAGCCCCGCAATTTCCTCCGCCGGTACGCCGCTGCCGGTGTCGCCCAGCTCGAACAGGAAATGCTCCTGCTCCGTGGTGCTGCGCGATATCCGCAGGGTAAGTTTCCCGTATGCGGTCGTAGTGACGGCGTAGTGCAATAGCATCGACAAAATCATATTCAGCGTTTTGACGTCGCCATTAAGGCAAAGTTCCGGGTCCTGGTCGTTATGCACCAGAATGCTCAGACCTTTACGGCGAATGCCGGGCAGAATTTCTTTAACTGCGCTGGCTAATTGCGTATCAAGACGGAACGCTTCCGGCTCCGGCGCCCAGTCGTGATTCTCCAGCTTTGTGAGCAGGATGATTTCATCAATAATGCGCCGCGCATAATACGCTTCATTCCAGATTGCGTCAGCGGTATCTGTACTCTCAGCGCCGTTTTTCAGCTTATCGGCCAGCTCTTGCAGGCTGGAGAGGGGCGAATTCAGCTCCAGGCTCAGGTTATCGGTCATGATTTTCCGCGCCAGCAGATTTTTTTCGTACTCCCGCTGCGCCTGCTGCAATTTTTTGCTGACCATCATCTCTTTATTGAGATCGCGAATCAGAAATAAGGCCGATGTCGGGTACTGGCGGCTGCGCACCATATGGATTTCATACACTTCATTATTTACGGTGACCTGAACCTGCCCCTGATGCTCATCGGCAATGCTGGCGATTTTGGTCAGGCTGAGGTGCGGCAACAGGTGGTCGGCGGCTTTGTTGCTGGTGGTGACCGTATTATTGTCGAACCTGTAAATCAGCAGCCCCATGGGAAGGTGCGTTACAATTTCATGGTTCATCTGCTGCAAAGACGCCAGTTGAACGGCCATGCGTTTACCGGGGCGGATATATTGGTGGCGGATGAAATAGAAGCTGGAAAGCGAGGCGATCAGCAGCACCAGGTTGACCAGCAGCAGCCAGAAGTTATTGCGCGTGATATCCAGGATCAGCGTCATCATCGGAATGTTGAACTGAACCTTCAGCGGGGAATTATTGAGCGGCGCATTGATTGTCAGCCACGGCCACTTGGCTTCGCTGTAGCTTTCGTAACGTTCGTCACTGGCGTTCTGTTCAAAAAGTCTGTCCTGACGGCTGACCAACTGGAAGCGATGCGCGGGCAGATTGGCCGGAAAGATGTCTCCCGTCGGCAGGTCAAAGGCGATGATGGTCGCCAGATGGCCCGGATTATTAAAGGTTGTCCGCAGCGTGAAGTAGTAGGCATTCAGGTAGCGCGATTTGCGGAAGTCGGAAAACCCCTCCCGCTCGTCCAGGGCGTTGGATTGTTGCAGCATTTCGGTTTTACGGGTATCCACTGCGTTGCTTAAATAACTCTCTTTATTATGCGCAGACAAATCCCTCATCGACAGGGTGGATACCATGATCAGGCTGTTGTCCTGCCCGTTCAGATAATAGAGCGAATAAGTTTGTGTCGATGGCCCCCACAGCAGATCAAGATAGTCGGAGATTCGCAGGGCCAGGTTGCTGGTGCCGGGCTCGTGGAGACCGAAAATGACGGTGTCGGTTTTGTTCCGGGGCTTATCGAGCAGGTAGGTATCGGGGCGTAACCGCGTTTCCGCAACCGGCGACTGTGGGGCAGCGACTCCGTCGTCGGTCAGGTTTTCGTAAATTTGGTACGTAACGTAACGGTACTCCTCAATCCGCTCCTGTAACCGGGTCGCTACGCCGGAAAGCATCTCCTGACGGTTGCTGAGATACGAATTGACGTAGTTGTAGCCATACAGCAGGTTAGCCAGGATCAGCAACAAGAAGAACAACAGATAGCTGCGCGTAACACCGGATGAAGTAAGCGAGCGGGTTGATGATTCCATAAAGCAGAGGCCGATCCTGTCTGAAATGGTTGAATTATCGTCGGAGTATAACAGGGGGAAGGAGGTCAGGCATCAGCTGAAGGACCGTAATCAGCCCGTATGCAAGAAACTGATCACAGTCACAGCGGGGAGAAAACACCAATAAAGCCGGACCGCTGATGTCCTCTCCCGCTGTAAACGGATAATACGCATTTCTCCGCATCAATCGAAACAGATTAGTCCGATTCTCGGCCGCATACCGCTCTTTTTCGCCGGATAAGGCTTGTGGCGTTGGTGAGCAACGGCTTTTGGGACTGCGAGTGGGGAATGTTTGGATGATTGTGTTCTGTTATCGGCACGATCTACTATTGGGGGAAATCTCAGGGGCGTATTTTCGTCAATCAGATATCAGGGTAGGTAAGCATGGAAAGGAAATTGATTGAACCTCTTACGGTCGCTTATGTTGAGCGGGTGCTGACAATCCCTGATATCAAAATCCTCAGTATGGTGTGCGGTAAGCTGATAGAAACTGAATTGCGCCGGCAGGATATTTCGGTTACCGGCCCCTGGATTTTTGTTGCCAATAATTTGCCGCATGATGGTAAAACTCTGTTCACTATGAGGTTCTGCTTACCCGTTTCTGAGGGAATAAACGACAGCGGGGAGGTGAAGTCGGGGATATTGCCTGGGGGAACGTGTATTTCATCTTGCTATACGGGGAATTTGAGAAGCTTGTTTACCCGGGGATATGCACCTGTTGTGCGTTATCTGAAGGGAAATCGAATTCCGGTTACTGGCGAAAGCAGGGAGGTTTATCACAATTGGTTTGGTGCTGGTTCTGAAGAGAATAATATTGAGTTGCAGTTTTTTATTCGATGATGAATCCGTTGTTATGCTTTCATCGTAATATAAGGATAGTGTTTTAAGCTATATGTTTGAGGCTGGGTATTTATTCCTGATTTCCTGAAAAAGAGAAATGAAATGAATGTGTTGTGAAGTGTGGTTAAAATTGTGATTCGAAAATAGTAGGGATGGAAAAATAAATCATAAAGTCAAAAGAATGTCTCAATACTTCTATTTTCGTGGCATATGGTAACGCGCAGCGTAACGGATAGAATCAGCGAGGTGATGGATCAGCTGACCAGTATTTCTGTGTGCGATATTTTAAAGTGGATTATTCATGCTTTAAATAGCTCAAACAACAGAGAGACTGGAAATGCATAAATTCTCAGGGTGTTAGACCGCCAGTCGGCTGGGAGCTAACGGACTCACAATCTGAAGCATGGCAGACTTTATTAAAAAAGACTTATTAACATGCAATATGTCATTAAACGGAACGTATCAGAAAAAATGCTATTGTTTTCTTAATCCTCTGTGAGTGAGAATTAACTGATTTAGTAATGCTCAAGTATAATAACAAGGAAGGGAAATTTTGATGATGATGATGCCGTATGTAAAAAAAAGTATTTTTTGCCTGGTGATGTATTCAGTTTCAGCCAATGTGTTAGCCAGCGATGGTCTGGTTAATTATACTGGCGAAATTATTGAGAACGCATGTACTGTCACAAATAATATGAATAACCCTTTGCGAGTGGTTATCGGGTTTGTGGCTCGCGCCGCGGTTAACAGAGGAAAAGGAACTATTGCGGCTCCGACCCGATTCTCTATAGAGTTAACGGATTGCCCTGAGTCGTTGATTGGGACTAACGCACACGTGAAATTTGACGGAACACCCGCGCCGGAGGACAACTCTGTTTTGGCTCTCTCAGAGGGGCCTTTCGGTACTGCTACCGGTGTCGGGATTCAATTTCTTGAGGCTTATTCATCCGGGAATCCAAGCACCGTTATTCCGCTTCATCAGGCATCTGCCGCGAAAACGTTGCAGGCTGGCCGTAATGTTTTCGATTTCGGCGTTCAATACATTGCGCTTTCTGACAATGTGACGGCGGGGCCTGCTGACGGTACCGCGAGTTTTACCATTGTTTATAATTAAACGTTTAATTAGAAAACAGAGCGCTTGATTATTAACAAGCAACTCTGCTCCAGACGGTATTCATTGACGCACTAAGGCCGCCTCCGGGCGGCCTTTTGCTGATTGAGAATCTGATTTTCAGCCGGACCATCGGAGGCTATATGAACGGCCTTAACCGTAATGATGGCGAAAAATGGACACGGTAGAACCGCAACCGACAGAAAATGACACGCTGCCTGCCCGCGACCTCATCCTAACCTGCTGTTGGCTATACCAATCTGGCCCGCCAAACTGACCGCTGCGCGCGGCGAAACCCTGGTCTTCAGCTATCTTTAAAGCGGGTGACCCAGAAAAGGAGGGATTATGACGCGCACGGCAAAGGCTTTTAGCTGGGTAGGGGCAGTCCTGGTAGCATTATTGACTGCCGCCATCATTTTTATTGCTACCTTTGACTGGAACCGGCTAAAGCCGACCATCAACCAAAAAGTTTCTGAGGCGCTGCATCGCCAATTTGCAATCCGCGGTGACCTTGGGGTGCAGTGGGAGCGCAATAAAGAGGAAGTCGGCTGGCGGAGCTGGGTTCCCTGGCCGCACGTCCATGCCGAGGATATTTTGCTCGGCAATCCGCCAACCATTCCTGATATTACCATGATCCATCTGCAACGAGTGGACGCCACTCTGGCTCCCCTTGCGCTGTTAACCAAAACTATCTACCTGCCGTGGATTAAGCTGGAGAAGCCGGACGCCCGCTTGATCCGGATTTCCGGGAAGACTAACAACTGGACTTTTGATCTGGGTGATGACGGCAGTAAAACGGCCAATCAACCCTCCCCGTGGCGCTTCCGGCTGGACAATATTTTGTTCGACCAGGGGCGAGTGGCTATCAATGATAGCGTGACCAACGCGCAAATGGAGATCCTGGTGGACCCTCTGGGTAAGGCGCTGCCCTTTAACCAGGTAACGGGGGATGCCAAGGGTAAGGTCAAAGATGCCGGCAGTTACATTTTTGGCTTAACCGTGCATGGGCGCTACAAAGAGCAGGAGATAACCGGGCGCGGAAAAATCGGCGGCATGCTGGCCTTGCGTAATGACACGCCGTTCCCGGTGCAGGCGGATGTTCGTTCCGGCAATATCCGGGTCGCGTTTGAAGGCGTAGTGAGTGACCCCATGAAGATGGGTGGAGTCGATTTGCGGCTGCGTTTTGCCGGTGACACCTTGGGCGACCTCTACCCACTTACCGGTGTGTTGCTGCCCGATACGCCACCATTTGAAACCGATGGTCACCTGCTCGCCAAAATTGATGCTGATAAAGGCTCCGAGTTCCGTTATAACAACTTCAATGGCCGTATCGGCGACAGTGACATTCATGGCTCTCTGACCTACCTAATGGGTAAACCGCGTCCCAAACTCACCGGGGTGATGGAATCGAAGCAACTGCGCTTGGCCGACCTGGGGCCGCTGATTGGGGTGGATTCCGGGAAGGGGGCGCAGAAGACCCGCCAGGCCGAACAACGCCGGGGCGAGCGCACCATTCAGCCAGCCAATAAAGTCTTACCCTATGACCGCTTTGAAACCGACAAGTGGAATGTGATGGATGCTGACGTTCGCTTTAAAGGCGGCCGTATTGAGCACAGCGCGACACTGCCGCTCAGCAACCTTGATACGCATGTGATCCTCAACAATGGCGACCTGCGCCTGCAACCGCTGCGCTTTGGCATGGCGGGGGGAACCATCGATGGCAATATTCATCTGGCAGGCCAGGCGCGGCCATTACGGGGCAATATGGATGTCCGGGCGCGCCGGCTGCAGCTCAGGCAACTGATGCCTGACATCGAATCGATGCGCAAGACGCTCGGTGAGCTTAACGGGGATGCCGAAATCCGTGGCACGGGTAACTCCGTCGCCGCCTTGTTGGGCAGCAGTAATGGTCAGCTTAAGCTACTGATGAACGATGGCCTGGTCAGCCGTAACCTGATGGAGATTTTGGGCCTTAATGTGGGTAACTTTATTGTCGGCACCATTTTTGGCGATGAGGAGGTGCACATCAACTGTGCGGCAGCGAGCCTCACGTTGACCAATGGTTTGGTCCGGCCGAACATTTTTGCGGTAGATACCGACAATGCCATTATCAACGTTACCGGAAATCTCAGCCTGGCCCAGGAGATCATGGACTTAACTATCTCGCCGGAGAGCAAGGGGATCCGTATTATCACCCTGCGTTCGCCGCTCTATGTTCGCGGGACGTTTAAACATCCCGACTATGGCGTGAAACCCGGCCCACTGATTGTACGCGGTGCCGTGGCGGCAGCCCTGGCAACTCTGGTGACTCCGGCAGCGGCTCTGCTGGCGCTGATTTCGCCCTCCGAGGACAATGATAATCAGTGCCGAGCCATTCTCTCCCAGCTCCATCATTAAGGGGCTGAAATGCAAAACGGCTGAGGAAACTCAGCCGTTTTTGTTGTCATGAATCCGCTTTCCGGGTCTTCTGTTGGGATGGGGTAGTCCGGGTGATGCAGAGTAATGCCTGTTCGTTTTTCCTAATAATTGCATTCCAACTGGAAGGAACGTTCCTGTATAAATAATATGAAAGCCATACCTATACGCTTTCCCTTATATTTATAACCCCCTGTGGTTTAGGGGGTATCTTTTTGAATTTGTAAGCCAGGTGTTTAATCGGTAAGCATGCAACCAGAGCGAGAATGAGGTGAGTCAACAGCATCAGTACAAGGAAGCGATCTCATGCGCTTTCTATCCCAATATAGAGACTAAATTTGACAGATGCCTCTGGCTGCTGAAGAACGTGTGTTGGTGACGCAATCAGAGTCATGGACGGACTGATGTTGCATGAGCGATTTCCTTTCTTACTTTATAGGTAACCCATCCCGTTCATGGGATATGTTCTGATGAGTTTTTTATGTTAAGCCTTTTACCAACAGGAGGTTGATAAATGAATATGGTTGTTTATGGATATCCTGAAACTATTTTAAGAGGAATAGTTACATCTAATACAGTAGGTGATGGCATCTATGCAAAAACAGAAACGAGTATTCACATTGTAAAAAATGCTGAATCTGACTCGTTGTTCTCAGATGTAATTCATGGCAGTAAGTTCAAATTTATTATCGGTGATGAAGATCATGCTATTAATGCGAGTTTTTCTGATGTGATCGGGAATTTATATATATTTACGGGCGTTTAACCCTCCTCTAAAAATTATAACCTGCTCAAGCCCAGAGCCGGGGTTTATTGGAAATGCTGGGGCATCGCGAGTTGTTCAACCCTCAACATACACACTCTGCAATATAAGATGCCCCAGCGAAATACAAATATATTCACGCTCAAATAAAAGTCAAGATAAGTGACGGGCGGCTTCTCCGGGAGATGATTACATCCTGCTCGGCAGGCAAAGCAGTGGTATTTGAAGGGGGACTGGAACCCGTTGAGTCGCAACCGGCAGAAAATGACACGCTGCCTGACGGTGAAACCGATCTGCAGGAAGCACAGAAATAGCCCGCAAATCGTTAGCGAGCTGTCAGGGTTTTACCATGAGCAAATGGCAGAAAAGAAAAAACCAGCCGTAACAGGCTGGTTTTCTTTGGGAATTTTGGTCGGCACGAGAGGATTTGAACCTCCGACCCCTGACACCCCATGACAGTGCGCTACCAGGCTGCGCTACGTGCCGAAACAGTGGGTGTATACTACCGGTTCCGTGGTGATTTGCAACCCCCTGATATCACGACTGCTTTAGTTTTAAACGATCCGACGGAACAACGTTCACGCCGTTGAATCGCTAATTGGCAATAAAGCGTTTTACTTCAGTCAGAACCTGCAGCAGCAGCGCCAGCTGGGGCTTCTCGCCGCGTATTTCTTCATTGTCGCCGTCATACGTGCGGTAGTGGCCGTTCTGGTTCAAAATGATGGTCTGCTCCGGCGTAACAATCACCAGCTGGTTATTGTCGCCCAGCGCCAGCCAGTTATTGCGCCGCTGTATCCGGAACAAATCTTCACCCTGAGTGTAATCTCCGGCACGGGTATCAACGTGCAGCAGGCGCTGCATCAGCGTCGCCATAACGTCTTCATGGCTGGTCAGGCGACTGATGGACTGCGCCGGCGTGCCGGGCCAGTGAATGACCAGCGGCACCTGCAACTGATAGCGGCTGTAGTTGGTGCCGTTGCCCCAGTCGCCTTTGCCGCTGTCATTGAATTCAACGCCGTGGCTGGCGGTAATCACGACCACGGTATTCTTCAGCGCATCACGGGATTCAAGCGTGTCCAGCATCGTGGCGATTTGCCGGTCGACATCGCCCGCGCTTTGTTGATAGCGGGTAATGAAGCGATCGGGCTGTTCGCCGTTCGCCATCGTCATGCTGCTGCCGTCCAGATTCACGTAAGCGAACCAGGGGGAATTGGCCGAACGCATAGTCAGCCAGCGCTGCCATTGGCTCACGGTATTAGCGTCGCTCTGTTTCGCCGCCGCAGGCAGGGTGAAATCGCTCAGCAGCGCCTGGCGGTAGAGCGGGGCGCTGAACCCGCCGGATGAGAACAGGCCAAACTGATAATTCTGCCGCGTCAAAGCGGTGATCAGCGCGGAGGATTTCCGCCCGGCCAGCACGCCGTCCAGGTAGGTGGGCGAAATGCCGTAAAACAGCCCAAACAGACCGCTGTCAGTACGGTTACCCGAACTGTAGTGATTGGTGAAGTCCAGATTCTCGTCGGCGAAACCGGCCAGCGAAGGCATATCTTTTTTCAGATCGTCGGCACGCAGGCCGTCGACCACCACCAACAGCAGGTTGTAGCCTGCGCCATTGTCATGGTAACTCAGGCTGCTGAGCGGATACTCCACCGTAACCGCCTCCGGATTACCCTGCTGAATCAGCCGCTGCTGGTATTCCTGCGCGTTAAGCAGCCCGTGTTTTTCCAGGAAACGCCGTGCCGTCATGGGATAGGAGAGCGGCAGGTTGGCGCGCTGCATGGTGATCTGACGGTAAAAATTGGCGTCGGCCCAGATATAAATCAAATGCGATGCGACGAACGCGGAGATGAACACCCCAGCCAGTGGTTTACCGAACTTCTGCCGGTTCAGGCTGCGCAGTTTTTGCCAGCTCCAGGTGCCGAACAGCATCTCAATCAGAAAGATCACCGGCACGCTGATAAACATCAACTGCCAGTCGCGTGAAAGCTCGCCCTGGTCCGGGTTAATGACCAGCTCCCAAACCACCGGATTCAGGTGCAGGTGGAAGCGGGTAAATACTTCACTGTCGACCAGCAGCAGCGTCAGCCCGGCGGTGGCCAGTATGGCGGAAATGAAACGCAGCAGACGCTGGGAAACCACGATGAACGTCAGCGGGAAAATGATCAGGATATAGGCGGAGAAGCCGATAAAACTGAAATGCCCAAGCCAACTGACGATAGCGTATATCCGCCCCGCGAGCGATGCGGGCCAGTCGGCGACGAACAGATAGCGGCTGCCCAGCACTAACCCCAGCAGAATGTTAAACAGGGCGAACCAGTGACCCCAACTCACCATCTGGGATACTTTGTCACGATAGCGCTGAGGGTTGTTCACCATAAATTCTGTCTGTTAGTCCGGGCTGAAAATTAGTGGGCTCTGTCTTCCCGAATGGAAGCCTGCAGAGCTTCCGCAAACGAGCGGGCAATTGCATGACGTTGAGCAGGCGCAATGCTGGTGTTGATCAGATTAGTCACCATATTACCCAGCACCATCAATGAAAGATCGGTGGGCGTCTGATCGTGTTCCAGAACCTGAACCAGTTTGGTAAGCAGCTGTTCTACCTGCTCGTCGCTGTAACGGGATGATTGTGGCATAAATTCTTACTTTGTGGACTGACAAAGTCGCCTATTTTAACGTATGAAGTCAGTTTTTTCCGCTCTTTTATACATCTATTATCATTTGCATTCATTCCCGGGTGGGAAGCCGCTTGCGATGAGGGCGCAAGGGTGTTTGAATACGCCGTCATAATCTGCCAGCGGGCCGTAAAAAGGGGAGAATTTTTAGCATGAGCCTGGATATCGACCAGATTGCCCTGCACCAGTTGATCAAGCGTGATGAGCAACAACTGGACGTAATATTGCGCGATTCACTGCTGACCAATAACAGCACCGTCGACGAAATGATGGCGGAACTGCATCGTGTTTACAGCGCCAAAAATAAGGCCTACGGCACCTTCGACGAAGGCAGCGAACTGGCGGACGCGTTGCGGGCCTGCCGCCGCGGAGATGAAGACTTCCTGGCGTTCAGCCGCGCCGCTACCGGCCGGCTGCGTGATGAGCTGGCGAAGTACCCCTTCGCAGACGGCGGCATCGTGCTGTTTTGCCAGTATCGCTACCTGGCGGTGGAGTATCTGCTGATCGCGGTACTCAACAGCTGCAACAGCATGCGCGTCAACGAACAACTGGATATCAGCAGTACGCATTATCTGGATATCATGCATGCCGACATCGTCGCGCGTATCGATCTCACCGAATGGGAAACCAACCCGGAGTCGCAGCGTTACCTGACCTTCCTGAAAGGCCGGGTTGGGCGTAAGGTCTCCGATTTCTTTATGGATTTCCTGGCGGCCAGCGAGGGGCTTAACGCCAAGGTGCAAAATCGCGGGCTGTTGCAGGCTGTGGATGATTACTGCGCCGAAGCTCAGCTGGACAAGAACGAGCGCCAGTCCTACCGGCAACAGGTTTACACCTACTGCAACGGGCAACTGCAGGCCGGGGAAGAAATCGAGCTGGACGCGCTGGCCGAAGAGTTACCCGCCGTCGGTGAGAAAAACTTCCGCGAGTTCACCGCCGAGCAGGGGTACGATCTGGCGGAAAGCTTCCCGGCAGATCGCGGTACGCTGCGTCAGTTGACCAAGCTGGCGGGCAGTGGCGGCGGCCTGACGCTCAACTTCGACGCGTTGCTGCTGGGAGAACGTATTTTCTGGGACCCGGCGACCGATACCCTGACCATCAAGGGCACGCCGCCCAACCTGCGCGATCAGCTGCAACGCTACACCAAAAGCGGCAGCTAAACGTGAAGCATAAAAAAACGCCGCGAAATCGCGGCGTTTTTTCGTTCCATCGACGTAAGCGATTAAGCGCGTACGAAGTCGATGTGAGTCAGTTTCGGCTTGAACGGGTGACGCTGAACAGCCTGAACTTTGACTTTGGTTTCTTTACCATCGATAACCAGCGCGATAACTTCGCCGTAGAAGCCTTCTTTAGCCTGCATGTTCCAGGTGCTGTCGTGATCCAGAACGATGGAAACCGGCTCTTCTTTACCACCGTAAACGATGGCCGGGAATTTGCTGGCGGAACGCAGGCGGCGGCTCGCACCCTTACCCTGCTCAGTACGTACAGTTGCATTAAGAGTAAACATTAATCTGTCTCTTTTTCAGAAAAATTAAGCCTGTTACAGGCGACCCAGCAACAGGCAGACGATTCTGCTTTTATGAATAAAAGCGGGCGGCATTCTAACGGAATACGGCGCCAACGGCAAATAAATCCGTGTTGTTCTTAGCCGCGCAGCTCGTTGGCTTTGCGGTAGCGGCCCTGATAATCGAAGATCTTTTCGCGGATTTGCCAGAACTGCCCGCGGCGGCGCGCCACCACAAAATCGGGGTGGCGCAGCTTGTCCTGCTGGGCCACGATGTCCGCGGCGTTGCGCCAAACCAGCTCCGTACCGGGCGCACGCAGGTGCGGACGCAGAAACAGTTGGCGAAACGCGGTGAGCTGGGCCGGGGTGCGCAGGCGGAAACGTTCGCCGGCGTCGGCGCCGTCCTCGTCGTAGTAGGTGATGCCCAGCCATTCCCCTTTATCGTCCTGCCCGTGACGCAGGCGCATGCCCGCGCAGCGCAGCACCAGGGCATCCTTCAGCTTCAGCGCCTCTTTCAGCATGTCGTCGGGGTCGACCAGTATGGCGTCGCACTGATGGCAGCGGCGCGCAGCGATGTCGTTTTCCGCGCCGCACTGCGGGCAGTTTTTGAAGCGGAAGCGGTAATCGCACTGTTCGCGCGCGCCGTCGTCGTCTTCCAGCCAGCCCTGACAGCGGCGGCCATAATGCTCGATGACGTTGCCGTTTTCGTCGCATTTCCCCCAGAACGTGTTGGCGAAGCCGCAGCCGGGGCAGAAAACCTGTACCGGCTGGCTGTCGCCGTGCGGTTTACTGTTGCCGACTTCCGGGGTGTAGAGATCGTGCGGGTTGCCGGCATAGTCCAGAATCAGGCAGTCCGTTTTGTCCGGCGAGAGGCGTAGGCCGCGGCCGACGATTTGCTGATACAGGCTGACGGACTCCGTCGGGCGCAGAATGGCGATCAGGTCGACATGCGGAGCGTCAAAGCCGGTGGTCAGCACGGCGACGTTAACCAGGTAGTGCAACTGCCGGGCCTTGAAAGCGGTAATGATCGCGTCGCGCTCTTTTCCCGGGGTATCGGCGCTGACCAGTGCGGCGCGTCCGGCGGGCAGCAGGCTGAGGATCTCTCTGGCGTGCTCTACCGTGGCAGCGAAAATCATGACGCCCTGGCGATCGCGTGCGTACTCTTCAATCTGGCTGACGATATGCGGCGTAATGCGTTGCTGCTGTTTCAGCTCGCGGTTGAGATCCACCTCGCGGAAAAGCCCGTTGCTGCCCGGCTCCAGGCGGCTGAAGTCATACTGCACCACCGGCATGTCGAGGCGTTCCGGCGGCACCAGAAAACCGTTTTTGATCATATAGCGCAGGGGAAGCTCATAAATACAGTCGCGGAACAGCGTGTTGGCGTCGCCGCGTACGATGCCGTGGTAATGGAACTGATAGATCCAGCCTTTTCCCAGCCGGTAGGGCGTAGCGGTCAGCCCCAGCAAACGCAGGTTCGGATTCCGCGCGCGCAGGTGCTGTAAAATCTGCTGATACTGACCGTCGTCACCGTCGCCGATACGGTGGCATTCATCCACGATCAGCAACGAAAAGCCGTCGCCGAAACGATCCAGATTGCGCGCCACCGACTGCACACTGCCGAATACCACTTTTCCCTCGCTCTCTTTCTGTTGCAGACCCGCAGAAAAAATATCGGCCTCCAGGCCGTAAGCGCGGTATTTGGCGTGATTTTGCGCAACCAGCTCCTTCACGTGCGCCAGAACCAGCACCCGCCCGCGCGCCAGGCGCGCCAGTTCCGCGATGACCAGGCTTTTCCCCGCGCCGGTAGGCAGCACGATGACGGCCGGCTCACGGTGATGACGAAAGTAGTTGATGGTCGCGTCTACGGCTTCGCGTTGATAAGGACGTAAAGTAAATCCCATAATGTTGCCCGGTATCCTGCTTATTTCACCCCATAGCATGAAGCAACGGCCGGCCGATGGCAATTTGACTACGCTTGATCGCAGAGCATCGTTATACTAGGCGGCTTTGTTTCAATGGGCTTCCCATTTTTAACTCTATTCTTTACACCGGAAATAAGCAGGTTTCATGCGACTTGATAAGTTTTTATCCCAACAGTTAGGGATCAGCCGTTCGCTGGTGGCGCGCGAATTACGCGCTCAGCGCGTGACGGTGGACGACGAGGTGGTAAAAAGCGGGGCGTTTAAAGTGCTGCCGGAACATCAGGTGGCTTACGACGGCAACGTGCTGGAGCAAATCAACGGTCCGCGCTATTTCATGCTGAACAAGCCCGAAGGTTATGTCTGTTCTACCGACGATCCGGACCATCCGACTATTCTCTATTTCATCGACGAGCCGTTGGCGGAAAAACTGCATGCGGCAGGGCGGCTGGACATCGATACCACCGGGCTGGTGTTGCTGACCGACGACGGGCAGTGGTCGCACCGCATTACGTCCCCCAAGCATCACTGCGAGAAAACTTACCGGGTGACGCTGGAACACCCGCTGGCGGCGGATACGGCGCAACGCTTTACCGACGGCGTGCAACTGCACGGCGAGAAAAGCCTGACCAAGCCCGCACAGTTGGAGGTGATTGACGAACATAACGTTCGCCTGACCATCAGCGAAGGGCGCTATCATCAGGTCAAACGGATGTTTGCCGCGGTGGAAAACCGTGTTACCGCGCTGCACCGGGAGCGAATCGGCGCAATCGTGTTGGACGAAACGCTTGAGCCGGGTGAATACCGCCCGTTGACGGCGGAGGAAATCGCCAGCATCGCCGTTCCCGGCAACAAGGGGTAAGTGCGCGTGCAACAATCCCGTACTTCCCATCTGGGGCTGATTTTCATCCTCGGCCTGCTTTCCATGCTGATGCCGCTGGCGATAGATATGTATCTGCCCGGTATGCCCGTCATTGCCGAACAGTTCGGCGTGCCGGGCGGTCAGGTTCAGATGACGCTGACCAGCTACACGCTGGGTTTCGCCTTTGGTCAGTTGATATACGGCCCGATGGCGGACAGCCTGGGGCGTAAGCCGATCATCATGTACGGCACGCTGGCGTTCGCGCTGGCCGGCGCCGCCTGCGCGCTGTCGCAAAGCATTGATCAACTGATTTGGATGCGTCTGCTGCACGGGCTCGCCGCTGCGGCCGCCAGCGTGGTGATTAATGCCCTGATGCGCGATATGTTCACCAAGGACGAGTTCTCGCGCATGATGTCTTTCGTGGTGCTGGTCATGACCATCGCGCCTTTGCTGGCGCCGATACTGGGCGGCGCGCTGCTTGTTTGGTTCAGCTGGCATGCGATTTTCTGGACCATGGCCGCCGCCGCGCTGCTGGGTACGATCCTGGTGGCCGTCAACATCCGCGAAACCCTGCCGAAAGAGAAACGTCAGCCGTTCCGGCTGCGCAACACGGCCGGAAATTTTGCTTCGCTGTTTCGCCATAAGCGGGTGCTGTGCTATATGCTGGCCAGCGGTTTTTCGTTTGCCGGCATGTTTTCATTCCTCAGCGCCGGCCCGTTCGTCTACATCGATCTCAACGGCGTGTCGCCGCAGCATTTCGGTTATTACTTTGCACTGAATATCGTCTTCCTGTTCCTGATGACCCTGATTAACAGCCGTAACGTCAGGCGCTTCGGCGCAACCCGCATGATGCGTTTCGGGCTGATGGTGCAACTGGTGATGGGGATCTGGCTGGTACTCTCCGCATTGATGGGGCTGGGGTTCTGGGCGCTGGTGATTGGCGTGGCCGCCTACGTAGGGTGTATCGCGATGATCTCATCCAATGCGATGGCGGTGATTCTCGATGATTTTCCGCATATGGCGGGAACGGCGTCTTCGCTGGCGGGAACGCTGCGCTTCAGCCTGGGTTCGGCGGTCGGCTCCCTGTTGGCGCTGGCCCCGGCCCGCAGCGCCTGGCCGATGATTTGCTCCATGGCGCTGTGCATCATCGTCGCGATGCTGTTGTTCCTGTATGCCAGCCGGGGAGTGAAGCGCAAAACGCAGGCGGCGTGATCGCCGCCACACGCGTTCCTGCAATCAGGCTCTCCGTTATCTGATTGTTTGTTAGGGAATTGTTATTTATTATTCACCGGTGCGGACACGTCATCACAGCGTTAAGGCTTGTCCGCATTACCGGTCTAAATAACGCGCCATACAACCTCAATAATAAGATACTTATTACTTTCTTTATCCTGCCTGCTATATCGCAACGATATTCTTTACCTGAGTAAGACTCATTCATTTATCTGGAGAATTACTCAGAATTAGACAATAAAATTATCAATATACTTGGCAAAAGATGCTCAGACGTTGGCAGTAAATTGTGCATTATTTGTGCCATATGAAGAAATATCCGAAACTGGCGGCGATGCGCTTAATAAATGGTTCTTATCATTTTGAATTTATTGATTTTTCAATGGCAGTTAACCCTTAAGTGGTAAGTCAAAAACAATGTATGTTTGTACTATGTGAAATTAAAAATATGCTCGCGTAATTAAAATGAAACAAAAATGGTTGAGATAAACGGAAGAAAGGTATACATATACCCCGCAAGAACAATGATTCCGCGGACACAATAGAGAACAAGCACCCGGTGGAGCAGGGGAGTGATGACGCTTCAGCGGGGGAAAATCCGGTAAGCGGGAAAGATAATTAATAACGAAATAAGAAAAAATGCCCCCTATAAAGGGAGTTTTGTGCGTTATCTTATTTACGATGTGAGTTTTTTGTGAAAAAATTGTTTTATATTTTCAGCTAGGGTAAAAAAGTGAACAGTTTCCAACTTTCGATCGTCCACCGATTGCCACAAAGTTATCGTTGGTCATCGGGTTTTACCGGCGTCAAGGTTGAACCCGTCACAGCGGTAACGACCGCGGACACCGACAATAATCTGATAGGCCTTAAGTTGCTTAGCCATGAGGGCGCGGTGGCGCGTCAGATCATGCGCTATCTGGAGCAGTCGCTGCTTGAGATGCAGATAGACTGCTTTATTGTTGAGTATGAAGGGGAGCCTTGCCTTTTTGTGCATCTCAGGGATGAAAGCGCCGTGATGTGCCGCCTGAAAAACGTTGGCGTCGCCATCGCAGAACCCGTAGCCGCACACTATCCTTTCTGACGCCCGGCGATCAAACCGGGTGTCTGCTTAATCTGCAAACGACAGCAACTGGCGGGTGTAATCCTGCGCGGGCGCGGAAAAAATACGCTCACACTCTCCTTGTTCGATGACATTTCCGCCTTTCAGTACGATCACCTGATGACACAGGGATCGCACCACCTGCAAATCGTGACTGATGAACAGATAAGCCAACTGATGACGTTGCTGAAGCGTTTTCAGCAAGGTCAGAATCTGTGCCTGCACTGAGCGGTCCAATGACGATGTAGGCTCATCCAGTATCAGCAACTGAGGCTGCAAAATCAGCGCCCGCGCGATGGCGATGCGTTGCCGTTGCCCGCCGGAGAATTCGGACGGATAACGCGAGCGGTTTTCCGGATCAAGGCCGACTTCCTGCATGGCCGCAATAACCCGCTCTTCACGCGCCTGCGGCGTCAGCTTTTGATGCACCAGCAACCCTTCGGCAATGATCTGCTCTACGTTAAGGCGCGGATTCAGTGCGGAAAACGGGTCCTGGAATACCACCTGAATGCGGCTGCGAAACGGTAGCAGCTGCTTGTTGTTGAACTGATGCAGGGGCTGGCCGTCAAACCAAATCTCACCCTGCGAGGGCAGCAGGCGCAGCAGCGCCAGCCCGGTGGTGCTCTTGCCGGAACCCGACTCTCCGACCAGCCCCAGGCTTTCCCCGCGGCGCAGGGTAAAGCTGACGTTATTCACAATGGTGTTGTAGCCGGTGGTACGGCGTAGCAGGCCTTTTTTTACCGCAAAGCTGACGTTGAGCTCCCTGACCTTTAACAGATCCTGCTCGGGCTGGGGCAACGGGGCAGGCTGGCCATGCGGCTCTGCGTTAAGCAGCGCCTGGGTGTATTCATGCTGCGGCGTGCTGAACAAGGTTGCGCAGGGGGCGTATTCAACCCGTTTGCCCTGCCGCATCACGGCGACATTGTCTGCCAGACGACGCACGATATTCAGGTTGTGGGTGATAAACAGCATCGCCATGTTCAGCTCCTGGCGCAGCTCTTTCAGCAGCGTCAGGATTTGGGCCTGTACGGAGACGTCCAGAGCGGTGGTCGGCTCATCGGCAATCAGCAGGCGCGGATGAGTCAGCAACGCCATGGCGATCATCACGCGCTGGCGCTCTCCGCCGGACAGCTGGTGCGGGTAGTCGCGCAGGCGGTTTTTGGCATTGCGGATGCCCACGCGGTCCAGACAACTGATGATTTCCCCGCGCGCCTGCTCGCTGCGCATGCCGCGATGCAAAGACAGCACTTCCGCCAGCTGTTTTTCGATAGTGTGCAGCGGGTTCAGGGAAACCATCGGCTCCTGAAAAATCATGGCGATGTCGTTACCACGCACTTTACGCAGCGCGCTTTCCGGCGCATCCAGCAGGGATTTACCGGCAAACAGGATCTCGCCCTGAGGGTACACTACCGGCGGAGAGGGCAGCAGGCGCAGCACGGAAAGCGCGGTGACGCTTTTGCCTGAGCCGGACTCCCCCACCAGCGCCAGGGTTTCTCCTTCGGCTACGGATAACGACAGCCCGTCGACGACCTGACGCACCTCTTCGCCGCGGCGGAAGGCGATACTGAGATCCCGGATGGAAAGTAATGGCGTCGTCATATCAATATACCTTTGACGGGTCGAAGGCGTCGCGTACCGCTTCGCCGATGAAAATCAGCAGCGACAGCAGGGAAGCCAGCACGAGAAAGGCGGTAATCCCCAGCCAGGGCGCCTGGAGGTTATTTTTCCCCTGCAACAGCAGGCTGCCCAGCGAAGGCGAACCGATCGGCAGGCCGAAGCCGAGGAAGTCCAGCGACGTCAGGGTGGTGATAGAACCGCACAGAATAAACGGCAGGAAGGTCAGCGTCGCGACCATCGCATTGGGCAGCATATGGCGGCGCATAATGGTGCCGTCGCGCACGCCCATCGCCCGCGCTGCGCGGATATAGTCGAAGTTACGCGTACGCAGGAACTCAGCGCGCACCACGCCGACCAGGCTCATCCAGCCGAACGTCACGGTAATCGCCAGCAGCCACCAGAAGTTGGGCTGTACCACGCTGGAAAGCAGGATAATCAAAAACAGCGTCGGCATGCCCGACCACACTTCAATAATGCGCTGGCCGATCAGGTCGACCTTGCCGCCGTAATATCCCTGCGTGGCGCCCACGGTAATACCGATGATGCTGGCAAGAAGCGTCAGCATCAGCCCGAACAGGATGGAGATGCGCAGGCCGTACAGCACCTGGGCAAGCACGTCGCTGCCGTTTTCGTCCGTTCCCAGCCAGTGCTGGAAGGAGGGGGGCGCGGGGAAAGGAACGTCGGTAGTGAAATTGATGCTGTTATAGCTGTAGCGAACCGGCGCCCAGATGGCCCAGCCGTTGTCTTCGATATTTTTCAGCAGCACCGGGTCCTGATAATCCGCCGCGGTGCGGAACTCGCCGCCGAAGGTGGTTTCGCTGTAGTTCACCAGAAACGGCGTGTACAGCTGATTTTGGTAACTGACCAGCAGCGGCTTGTCATTGGCGATGAGCTCCGCCGCCAAGCTGAGGATAAAAATAACGACGAATAACTTCAGTGACCAGTAACCGCGGCGGTTGGCCTTGAATCTTTCCCAGCGGGCCTGATTGATAGCATTGAGTCTCATCAGTTGCGCGCCTCGAAATCAATACGGGGATCGACGAGGGTGTAGGTGATATCGCTGACGATGTTCAGCAACAGGCCGATCAGCGTGAAAATGTACAACGTGCCGAACATTACCGGGTAATCGCGTTGCAACGTGGCGTCGTACCCCAACAGGCCGAGGCCGTTAAGGGAGAAGATGACCTCAATCAGCAGCGAGCCGGTAAAAAACATGCTGATGAACGTGGCCGGGAAACCGGCGATCACCAGTAGCATCGCGTTGCGGAATACGTGGCGGTAAAGGATTTTTTTATCATCCAGCCCTTTGGCGCGGGCGGTGGTGACGTACTGCTTACGCACTTCGTCGAGAAATGAGTTTTTGGTCAGCATGGTCAGCGTGGCGAAGCCGCCGATCACCGTTGCGAGTACCGGCAGCGTGATATGCCACAGGTAATCGGTCACTTTCTGATACCAGGGCAGGGTATCGAAGTTGCTGGACACCAGCCCGCGCAACGGAAAGAGATCCCAGTAGCTGCCGCCGGCAAACAACACGATCAGCACCATGGCGAAAAGAAACGCAGGAATGGCGTAGCCGATGATAATCAGCGTACTGCTCCAGGTGTCAAATGCGCTGCCGTTATACACCGCCTTGCGGATGCCCAGCGGAATCGACACCAGGTAAATAATCAGCGTGCTCCACAGGCCGAGGGAAATGGAAACCGGCATGCTGCTTGTGATCAGCGACATTACCGAACCGCCGCGGAACAGGCTGTCGCCGAAATCGAAGCGGATGTAGTTCCACAGCATGGTGAAATAGCGCTCGTGCAGCGGTTTATCAAAGCCGAAACGGTGTTTGATCTCGGCAATCACTTCCGGGTCAAGCCCGCGCGAGCCACGGTACTGGCCGTCGCCGAGGTTCGCGGAACCCAAACCGGCGGAGGCCGCGCTGGAATACTCAGCTCCGCCGCCCGCGTTAAGCCCGCTGCCGCGACCGAATTCGATGGCGGCGATGGCCTGATCGACCGGCCCGCCGGGAGCGATTTGGACGATAAAAAAGTTAATGGTAATAATTGCCCACAGCGTGGGAATAATCAGCAGTAAACGGCGTATCAGGTAGGCAGTCACGGATTCTCCTTAGTTTCAACGCCGTTGTTCAGGCAGGCGCGACGCGCGGTTCACGTCGTACCACCAGGTATCGAAGCCCAGGCTGTAAGTCGGGCGCAGTGCGGGCATGGAGAACTTATCCCAGTAGGCCAGACGGTCGTGATTGGAATACCACATCGGCAGCATGTAGTAGTTCCAGGTCAGCACCCGGTCCAACGCCCGTCCGAGCGCACGCAGGGCATCAGGTTTGCCCTGATTGGCGATGATTTCGGCCACCAGCGTATCAACGGCGGGGTCCTGCACGCCGGGTGCGTTCCACGACGAATCCAGGTAGTGGGAGTCCCACAGGATTTTCAGCGAGGTTTCCGGATAGTTCATGCCCTGATAAACCGTCGGCATCATGTCGTAGTCCCGCTTACGCATGCGGTTGAGGTACTGCGACGTGTCGATCTGGCGGATTTCCATGGTAATGCCCAGCCGCGCCAGATTGTGCTGGAATGGCTGAACGTACTGGAAATTACTGCCGGAGAGCAGCAAAAGTTCGAAAACGAACGGCTTGCCGGTCTGCTTATTGACCAGGCGCTGATCCTTCACTTCCCAGCCGGCTTCTTCCAGCAGCCTGGCCGCTTTAAGCAGGTTTTCCCGATCGTTGCCGCTGCCGTCGGTCTGCGGCGGCTGATAGATTTGGCTGAGCGTCTCCGCCGGAATTTTATCCTTCAGCGGCGCCAGCCAGCCCAGTTCTGCCGCATCGGGGTAGCTGCGTGCGGCGTACGGGGTATTCTGGAAGTAGCTGTCGGTGCGCTGATAAGCACCGTAATACAGCGCTTTGTTCATCCAGTTGAAATCAAACGCCAGGGTGATGGCTTCGCGCACCCGCCGGTCGGCGAAGATAGGGCGTTTGATGTTGAAGGCCAGCCAACGGGTGTCCTGCGCTGCCTGGTTGATGTCATCCTGGGTAACGATGTATTTGCGCGCAAAGTTGCCGCCTTTATACTGCGTCGCCCAGTTTTTCGGCGACGTTTCAATACGGAAGTCGTAAGCGCCGGCCTTAAAGGCTTCCAGCGAGACTTTGTCGTCCTGATAGTAATCGTAGCGGATGGTGTCGAAGTTAAAGCGCCCGCGGTTGACCGGCAGGTTTGCCGCCCAATAATCACGCACCCGCGCATAGGTCACGTATTGCCCCAGACGATAGTCGGAAACCCGGTACGGGCCGCTGCCCAGCGGCGGGGTGCTCAGCGGATCGGAAAGTTTGTGGTGCTGCCAGTAACTGGCGGGCATGATCTTCAGGCCGCCGATCAGGCTGAGCATCATCTCTTTGTCCGGTTCGGGAAGCTCGAAGCGGACCGTCAGGCGGGAAATGGCCTTCACCTTTACGCCGCGATAAAAGCTGCGGAACTGGGGAACCCCTTCGGTCGTGAATTTATTAAAACTGAACTCGACGTCTTTTGCGGTGATCGGGGTATTGTCCTGAAAACGGGCATTGGCGTTCAGGTTGACTTCGGCCCAGCGATACTGGCTGTCGTAACGCACGGACTCGCCGATCAGCGGATAATAGCTGCCGATTTCATCGGCAGAGGAGGCAAACAGGGTATCGTACATTTCGCCGCTGCGGGCGGCCGGGTTACCGCGCATCGAGTAACGGTTGAAGCTGTCGTAGGTGCCGATGGCGGCAAGCGTGATGTCGCCGCCTTTGGGCGCGGCGGGGTTTACGTAATCGAAGTGCGTAAAGTCGCTGGTGTATTTAGGCTCGCCGAGGATGGACAGGGCATAGCTCTCATTGATGGTATCCGCCCGGACGTTCAGGCTCAGCAACGAAAAAAACAGTGCGATCAACACGCGCGCATACATAGACCAATAAGCTCCCGCTCAGAAAACAGACAAAGGGTGATGCCGTCACACCGCGTTGTTCCCACATGAACCATTTGCTTCCTGCGGAAAGGTAAGACCGGCCAAACGCCTCCCGTCACCGCACTCCTGCGGATATACCAATAATATCAATATAATGGCTTTTGCGGGATAAAAGTTTATTAAGTGACGTTTTTTTGCCTTTCTTTTATCCGATTTACACGGCGGGGCGCTGCCAGTGACGTATGAAATCCTGCAGTTGCGCCAGGGGAATCGGCCGGCAATAGAGAAACCCCTGAAAATAGTGTACGCCGCGTTTACGCAGGTATTCCGCCTGCTCTTCGTTCTCTACGCCCTCCGCGACTACGCGGAGCTGAAGTTTTTCCGCCAGCGAAAGCACGGCGTCCAGTACCGGCGCGGTTACGGTGTCCATGCCGATGGAGTGAATGAAGCCCCGGTCGATTTTCAGATAATCGATTTTGTAGCGCTCCAGGTAGATGAGCGCGCTGTGCCCGGTGCCGAAGTCGTCAATGGAAATGGCGACGTTTTGCTGGTGCAGCCAGTCGAAAATCTCCTCCGCATCGCCGTGTTGCACCATGCTGCGTTCGGTGATTTCAAACACCGCCTGAAAGTGCGCGGGCGGCAGTTGAGAGAGAAATTCCAGGACGTCGCCGCGAAAGTCGGGATCGGTGAGCTGCGACGGCGCGATATTGATGCCGAGCTTGACGTCGGCCGACAGCAGCGACGTCAGCTGATGCGCTTCGCGCGCGACCTGCGCCAGAATGTAGCGGGTGAGAGGGATGATAAGCCCCTGCGCTTCGCAGTAAGGAATGAACTGGTCCGGCGGGATCAGCCCCAGGCGGGGGTGCTTCCAGCGGATCAGGATTTCGATGCCGCCGATGCTCATGTCATCAGCATGAATAACCGGTTGGTAAACCAGGAAAAACTCACGGTTTTTGATGCCGCGCAGAATGTCGCGGTCGGCCCTGGTGCGCTGGGAGAGGATGTAATAGGTGGTCATCCAGGCCAGGGCGAAAAACAGCGCGGTCAGCGAGGTCAGCCAGCTGATGTCGCCGCTGCTCAGCGGACGTCCATAGAGCCGGAAAGAAAAGCGGTTGCGTTCGGGATCGGAGAGCGAAACCGACGGGTTGTTGGGTAATGCCGATGCTTTGATGATGCCGGGGGCGAAGGTGCTGATGGCTCTGTCCTGTACAATCAGGGCCAGCCCGGAGGCGGTGCGCTCGCGGGCGAAAAACAGCATATACGGCGCAGGGTCGATATCCAGGGTCATGATGACGCCGGTGTCGGCTCCCGGCCCGGACGCCATCCAGGCTGCCAGGACGGGTTTGTCGTGGATAATCGGCGTACCTTGCTGTAAACGGATATCCGACGGCTGACTCAAATTCAGTTCCGGATAAATATGCTTGACCGGAATAAACATCGTGCGCGTGGCGGAGGAGCAGTAGGCGACGCCGTGCCGAACCAGCAGATATGTCCGCACACCGGGGGCAAACGCCGCCGAACTGGAGAGATTGTCGTAAACGTCCTTGCAGGGCAGGCGCGACAGCGGCAGCAGGTTTTCTATGCGCTTTTGCATGTCGTCGGCAAACCTGGCGGCGTAAGCGACGTCGCTGCGCGCGACGTCCCGCTGCTGGACTTTGCGGTAGTTGTACAGGGAATGTCCGACCACGAAGAAAAACAGGCAGGTGACAAGCAGGGCAACCAGGGTAGGGAGCAAAATACGAAAACGCGAAGGCGCTGTTTTATTATAAAGCGTTGCCTGTAATCCCATTATATTATTGCCCCGGTCGGTGCTGTATTGGCGTATGACATATTCAGGCGCCAGAAAGTAAGACATTTCGGATGAAAAATACAGGTTTTCTCATTAATTGTATTGTGGGTATCCGGTTGAACGTTTTGGCGGATGAAATTGAATCAACTATAGCCTAAATCAGCCAGTTAGCGCGAAGCCTCCTGTTCAGTTCCGCTGCGGGGCGAATCTGATGCGGGTATACTGGGGGATATCGGAACAGCAGCCAGAAATTTTATTGTAATTTGTGTGATATGACTATGAAAAAGCCCTTATCTTCCGGCGGAGCTTCTCCGGCGGTAAAAAATAATTTACACCCGCGCAGCCGCCATCGCGGGCGGTACGATTTTCCGGCGTTGTGCGCGGCGTTGCCCGAACTGAACGAATTCGTGCGGCGCAATGAATGGGGCGATTTGAGCGTGGATTTCGCCGATCCCCGGGCGGTAATTTGCCTTAACCGGGCTTTGCTGAGCCAGCATTATAACGTGGCGCACTGGCAGATACCGCCGGGCGCGTTATGTCCGCCGGTTCCGGGGCGTGCGGATTATATTCATTACCTGGCGGATTTGTTGGCCGCCGACGGCCAGAACGTTATTCCCCGCGGGCCGCAGGTCAGCGTACTTGATATCGGTACGGGCGCGAGCTGCATTTACCCGCTGATCGGTCAGGCGGAATACGGTTGGCGTTTTACCGGTACGGAAACCGATCCGGCCTCGGTCAAAGCCGCGGCGGCGATCGTCAGCGCCAATCCGGGGCTGTCGACCGCGATCCGCCTGCGTACCCAGCCAGATCCGCTGCACATTTTCCGCGGCGTGATCAAAAAAGGCGAACGCTACACCGCGACACTGTGCAACCCGCCGTTTCATGCCTCTGAGCAACAGGCTGGCGAAGGCGCGCAGCGTAAGCGCCGCAATCTCGGTTTGGAGGATAAGCCGGCGCTGAACTTCGGCGGCACCGCCGGGGAGTTATGGTGTGAAGGCGGTGAGACGGGCTTCATCACCCGGATGATCAAAGAGAGCGCGGAATTCGCCAGCCAGGTCAACTGGTTCACCAGCCTGGTGTCGCGTAAAGAAAACCTGAAACCGCTCTATCAGGCGTTAAGGGACGTCGGTGCGCGGGAAGTCAAAACGGTGGAAATGGCGCAGGGCCAGAAAGTCAGCCGCTTCATCGCCTGGACGTTTTTACCGGCGGAAAAGCGTAAATAAGAACGGGTAAGCCGCAGCCCCGGTGAAGGGGCTGCGGGCGGCAATTACGAAACGTGTTGCAGGAACTCCCTCAACCGTTCGCTCGGCGGCGCCGTGATCAGCGCATCCGGCTCGCCGTCCTCGGCAATCCGTCCTTTATCAACGAAAATCAGGCGTGACGCCACCTTCTGCGCAAAGCCGATTTCGTGCGTGACGATCACCATCGTCATGCCTTCTTCGGCCAGATCCTGCATGACCTTCAGCACTTCGTGGCGCAGTTCCGGGTCGAGCGCGGACGTCGGCTCGTCAAACAGCATCATTTTCGGTTTCACCGCCAGGGCGCGGGCGATCGCCACGCGCTGCTGCTGACCGCCGGAAAGTTCGGACGGATAATGATGCGCGCGTTCGGAAAGCCCGACCTTCTCCAGCAGCGCCCGGGCGCGCTTTTCCGCCTCGGCCTTGCTCATGTGGCGTACGCGGATCGGCCCGAACATCACGTTTTCCAGCGCCGTCAGGTGTGGGAACAGGTAAAACTGCTGGAACACCATACCGGCTTCCTGGCGGATCAGGCGTTCGTCCACTTTCGGGTCGTTGACCATCAGGCCATCGACGATTAACTCACCGCGGGTAATCTCTTCCAGCTTGTTGATGCAGCGTAACAGCGTGGATTTGCCGGAGCCGGACGGCCCGATAATCACCACGACCTCGCCCTGATTGATCTTCAGGTTGATGTCGTGCAGGACTTCCGTCTGACCGAAGTTTTTATCAACGTGTTTGAATTCAATCATAATATTTTCATTCTTTTCTCAAGGCGACGCATCACGAAGCTCAACGCCTGGGTGATGACCAGATACACGACGGCGACCGCGGTCCAGGTTTCCATGGCGCGGAAGTTACCGGCGATGATCTCCTGCCCCTGGCGGGTCAGCTCGGCCACGCCGATAACGATGAACAGCGAGGTATCTTTAATGCTGATAATCCACTGGTTGCCCAGCGGCGGCAGCATGCGGCGCAGGGCCAGCGGCATGATCACGTAGCGCAGGGTTTCGCGGCGCGACAGACCAAGGGCCAGACCGGCCTCGCGAAAACCGCTGTGAATTGACTGCACCGCGCCGCGGGTGATTTCGGCGATGTAGGCGCCGGAGTTGATCATGATGGTCACTACCGCGGCAGTGACCGGTTCGATACGCACCGGAACCATCAACGGCAGCGCGAAGTAGATGAACATGACCTGCACGACGATCGGCGTGCCGCGGATTAACTCGATGAAAACCAGCGCGACGTGGCTGCTGAACCAGTCGCCGATTGCGCGGGCCAGGCCGGCAATCACACCGATAATCAGGCCGCCGCATAACCCGAGGATGGAAATCCACAGGGTCAGTTTGGCGCCTTCGAGCAGAATGGGGAGGGCGGACCAAACGGCGCTCCATTCAAACTGCATGGAATATCTCCTGGAAACTTAATGAAAATAAATATCCCGGCGCGGCAAACGCCACGGCCGGGATGAAAAGCGCACTGGCGTTGATTATTTGGGTTCAGTACCGAACCACTTCTTATAAATTTCGGCATAGGTGCCGTTGTCACGCAGGGTTTTCAGCGCGCCGTTAACTTTTTCACGCAGTTCGTCGCTGCCTTTCGGGAAGGCGACGCCGTATTGCTGTGCTTCGAGGGAATCCCCTACGGCTTTGAACTGACCGTTGCCGGCGGTTTTGATGAAGTACAGGATGTTGGGCGTGTCGTGCAGCACGGCGTCGGCGCGGCCGGTGCCCAATTCCATGTAGGCGTTATCGATATTGGGGAACTGACGCAGGTCCTTGGTTTTGATGTTGGCCTTGGCATAGTCTACGGAGCCGGTGCCGCTTTTCACCGCCAGCACTTTACCGTTAAGGTCTTTAACGTCTTTGATTTCGTCGTTGTTGGATTTCACCATGACCAGCAAACCGCTTTTGTAATAACCGTCGGAAAACTCGATGGCTTTCTTACGCTCGTCGGTGATGGTGATGCCGGCCAGCGCCAGGTCAATGTTTTTGGTTTGCAGAGCGGGGATGATGCCGCTGAAATCCATTGGTTTCAGGGTATAGTCGAGCTTCAGCTCTTTGGCGATGGCATCCCACAGATCGATGTCAAACCCGACATACTTATCACCCTGCTTAAATTCGAAAGGAACAAACGCCGTATCCGTTGCCACAATCAGCGGTTTGTCAGCCGCCTGTGCGCTCAGGGAAAGCGCCAGAGTCAGTGCTGCAATGGATGCTTTTAAAATAGATTTCATGAGCAGAATTTCCTTCTGTGTATGACCTGTTTTTACTACCCGTAATTAACTACCCTTATCCTGAATGAAAAAATCGTGCCAGTTTACTCCTCTTAGTAAATTCAAGGGATTAGACTGAATGTCTGGATGCAGGGCCACATTTGTCTGGCCTGATGCACCATTTTGGTGCCCAATAATGGTGCTTATTGGTTTTTGTGGTGCATCCTCTTAGGTTTAAGCCAAAAACACCGGGTAAACAATCGTTGGTTAACATTTGTGTTTCATAAATGCCAACTGAATCTAACTTTTTAACGGGGTGCGGTGACTTCTGCACGTAATTGGTGCAAAAGCCGCAGGTTGTGTGAAGAAAAGAGAGGGTGGAAAACTCAGTTTGGCTGATAGAAGCGGCCGTTGAGCCATAGCCCGACGCCCTCCAGGCAGCCTTCAAAAGTTGGCGTGGGCATGTCATGCGGGGAATACCAACCCCAGCCTTCGCACTTTTCCGGTTCGCGGCGCTGGGGTTCGCCGCCGGCATAATCTGCTACTACGATCAGTGAAATCGAGTGAATGCCTTCGCTGAGCCAGGTTTTCAGGTTATTCACCACGCCGATCGTGCGCGGATTTTTTACGATCAGGCCGGTTTCTTCTTCCGTCTCGCGTACGGCGGTTTGCTCAAAGGTTTCTCCCTCTTCAACGCGCCCGCCGGGAATGGACCAATAGGGGGCATAGCCGCCGCAGCGTTTTCCCATCAGGATTTGGTTTTTATCGTTAACGATGATGACTCCGACACCAACCATAATTGGCATGATTAACTCCGTCAGCAAACTTCAGCAAAATAATGGTAAACACTATTATGACGGACGGGCGTATGCAGGAAAAGTGTGCTGACGCTCAAAAAAATGCTATCAGCTTTTCCGTACCCCTTGCTTATTTTAAAGACGAAGACCAAACTCACGAAACGATTCAGCGCTGTTGCGGATCTTGTCTTTCCCCGAAACAGCGTCAATTTTTCCCCATTGAGCTGAAACGATTCAATTTCACTGGGCAAGGAGAACATATGTTTCATCTTTCCTTACAGGATATCCATCTGGCGGCGAACGCCGGGGATAAAGACGATGCAATCCGGCAGGTTGCCGCGGCGCTGACTCAGGCTGGCTATGTCGGCGAAGGGTATGTGCAGGGGATGCTGAACCGGGAGCTGCAAACGTCCACCTATCTGGGGAACGGCATCGCCATTCCTCACGGCACGACCGAAACCCGCGACCAGGTGCTGAACACCGGGGTACAGGTATTTCAGTTCCCCCAGGGAATTGAGTGGGGCGACGGGCAAAAAGCTTACGTGGTGATCGGTATTGCGGCGCGTTCGGACGAGCATCTGGCGCTGCTGCGTCAGCTGACCCGCGTGCTGGGCGATGACAGCGTCGCAGGCCTGATGGCGAATACCACGTCGGCGGAAGAACTGCGCAGCCTGCTGATGGGCGAGCGTCTGGTGGCAGAATTCCGCTTTGACGCCACCATGATTTCCCTGAACGTTCCCGCTGCCGATCTGGTCACGCTACAGGCGCTGAACGCCGGGCGTTTACAGCAGTTCGGCGCAGTTAATGCGGAGTTCGTCAGCGACGTGATTTCCCGCGAGCCGCTTAATCTGGGGCAGGGGATCTGGCTGAGCGACAGCGCATTGGGCAATCAGGCCAGCGCCGCCGCAGTGGCGCGTCCGCAGACGCCGTTTTTGTACCACGGGGAGCCGGTCGGCCTGCTGCTGACGGTTGCTATGGCGGATGAACAGCCGGAAGGCTTGTTGGGGCACCTCGGTAACTTGCTTCAGCACCAGCAAGCTGAACGTTTGCTGAAGGCGCAGGACGCCGCGGCGATCGTGGCGCTGCTGACCAGCGAAACGGCCGCGGATGATGCGGACGACGGCGTGCTGAGCGCGGAGTTTGTGCTGCGTAACGAGCACGGGCTGCATGCCCGCCCCGGCACCGTTCTGGTCAATACGATTAAACAGTTTGAAAGCCAGATAACCATCACCAACCTCGACGGCACCGGCGTTCCCGCGAACGGCCGCAGCCTGATGAAGGTGGTGGCGCTGGGGATTAAGAAAGGTCACCGCCTGCGGTTTACCGCTCAGGGCAGTGATGCGAAACAGGCATTAGAAACAATTGGCCAGGCCATCAGTGAAGGTCTGGGCGAGGGGGTAGCATGAGCAGAAGAGTTGCAACAATCACACTGAACCCGGCTTACGACCTGGTGGGGTACTGCGCTGAAATCGAGCGCGGAGAGGTTAACCGCGTGCAGACCGCGGGTCTTCACGCGGCGGGGAAAGGGATTAACGTTGCAAAGGTGCTGAAGGACCTGGGCATCGACGTCACCGTCGGCGGCTTTCTGGGTAAAGAGAACCAGGAGGGATTTCAGCAACTGTTCAGCGAGCTGGGTATCGCCAACCGTTTTCAGGTGGTGAACGGCCGTACGCGCATTAACGTCAAGCTGACGGAGAAAGACGGCGCGGTTACCGATTTCAACTTCTCCGGTTTTGACGTTACCCGTCAGGACTGGGAGCGTTTTGTTAACGATTCCCTGAGCTGGCTGGGCCAGTTCGACATGGTATGCGTCAGCGGCAGCCTGCCCGCCGGGCTGAATCCGGATGATTTTACCGATTGGATGCGCCGTCTGCGTACCCAGTGCCCGTGCATTATTTTCGACAGCAGCCGCGAAGCGCTGGTGGCGGGCCTGAAAGCCGCGCCCTGGCTGGTGAAGCCGAACCGCCGCGAGCTGGAGATCTGGGCCGGACGCGAATTGCCGACGCTGGAAGACGTGGTCGGCGCAGCGCACGCGCTGCGCGATCAGGGCATCGCGCACGTTGTGATCTCACTCGGCGCGGAGGGCGCGCTGTGGGTCAATGCATCGGGCGCCTGGCTGGCGAAGCCGCCGGCCTGTGACGTGGTCAGTACGGTCGGCGCCGGGGATTCCATGGTCGGCGGCCTGATTTACGGCCTGATGATGCGCGAATCCAGCGAACATACCCTGCGCCTGGCGACGGCGGTAGCCGCGCTGGCCGTCAGCCAGAGCAACGTGGGCATCACCGATCGAACTCAACTGGCTTCCATGATGGCGCGCGTTGATTTGAAACCTTTTAACTGAGACAGGACGGTTCTATGAAAACCCTACTGATTACAGAAGGCGCGACGGGGCAGGCACGCAGCTTCCTGGCCCGGCGTATGCTGGAGGCCGCGGCTTCCGGACAACAGATGGAGCTGGTGGATTCCGTACAGCAGGCTGAACTGATCGTGGTGGCCGGCGCTGTCGATCCTGATAATGCTGAACTGAACGGCAAGCGTTTGTTCCGCGGCAGCATTGACGATGCCATTCGCGCGCCGGAACTTTTCCTGAGCCGCGCCCGGGAAGATGCGACGCCTTATCAGGCTCCGGCGCAGCTTTCCTCCGCGGGGGAGCAAGGCCCGCTGCGGGTGGTGGCGATCACTGCCTGCCCGACCGGCGTGGCGCATACGTTTATGGCGGCGGAGGCCATTGAGGCCGAAGCGCGCAAACGCGGCTGGTGGGTGAAGGTAGAAACCCGTGGCTCGGTTGGCGCTGGCAACGCGATTACGCCGGAAGAAGTTGCCGCTGCGGACCTGGTTGTCGTGGCTGCGGACATTGAAGTCGATCTCAATAAATTCGCCGGTAAGGCGATGTACCGTACCTCTACCGGCCTGGCGCTGAAGAAAACCGCGCAGGAACTGGATAAGGCGCTGACGGAAGCTGAAGTGTATCAGCCCCAGGCACAGGCCAAGCCTGGCGCGGGCGCGGCGAAGAAGAAAGAAAGCGCGGGCGCCTATCGCCACCTGCTGACCGGTGTTTCCTACATGCTGCCGATGGTGGTGGCGGGCGGCCTGTGCATTGCGCTGTCGTTCGTGTTCGGTATCGAAGCATTCAAACAGGAAGGCACGCTGGCGGCGGCGCTGATGACTATCGGCGGCGGCAGCGCGTTTGCGCTGATGGTGCCGGTGCTGGCGGGGTATATCGCCTTCTCGATCGCTGACCGTCCCGGCCTGACGCCTGGCCTGATCGGCGGGATGCTGGCGGTCAGCACCGGCGCGGGGTTCCTCGGCGGTATCATCGCCGGTTTCCTGGCCGGCTATGTCGCGAAATTTATCAGCAATAAGTTTCCTCTGCCGCAAAGCATGGAATCGCTGAAGCCGATTCTGATTATCCCGCTGCTCGCCAGCCTGGTGACAGGCCTGATCATGATTTACGTGGTGGGCACGCCGGTTGCGAAAATCATGGAAATGCTGACGCACTGGCTGCAGGCGATGGGCACGGCCAACGCGGTTATCCTCGGGGCGATCCTCGGCGGCATGATGTGTACCGACATGGGCGGGCCGGTGAACAAAGCGGCTTACTCTTTCGGCGTGGCGTTGCTGAGTACGCAGGTTTACGCGCCGATGGCGGCGGTGATGGCTGCGGGGATGGTTCCGCCGCTGGCGATGGGGCTGGCGACGCTGCTGGCGCGCAGCAAGTTCGAGCAGAGTGAACGGGAAGGGGGCAAGGCCGCGCTGGTACTGGGCCTGTGCTTCATCTCCGAAGGTGCGATTCCGTTCGCCGCGCGCGACCCGTTGCGCGTGCTGCCCAGCTGCATTATTGGTGGGGCGCTGACCGGCGCGCTGTCGATGTACTTCGGAGCGAAGCTGATGGCGCCGCACGGCGGGTTGTTCGTGCTGTTGATCCCCGGTGCGATTACGCCGGTGCTGCATTACCTGCTGGCGATCGTGATCGGCACCGTTGTGGCGGGTGGAATGTATGCCGTGCTGAAGCGGAGTGAGAAAGGCGCGGCGCCGGCAGAACAAGGTAACGCTGCGTAATATAAAGCAGGCGCCCCGTAACCGGTTCATCAGGGATGCGGGGCGTAACTTACTCAATAAAAAAACCGGCGTATTGCCGGTTTTTTCTTTATCTCAGCGTCAGGCTGCTTCTTCCGCCCGCTCCTGCGACTTCAGCCAGGCGATCTCTTCGGCCCAGATATCCGGATTCACGGTCTCCAGAATCAGCGGAATGCCGTCGAAGCGCGGGTCGCGCATAATCCAGCTGAACGCAGTTTTGCCGATGTTGCCTTCACCCAGGCTGTGGTGGCGGTCAACGTGGCTGTTGAAGGCGCTTTTGGCGTCGTTGAGGTGCATGCCGCGCAGGTAGCTGAAACCGACGGTGCGCTCAAAGTCGGCGAAGGTTTTGGCGCATTCTTCTTCCGTGCGCAGGTCGTAACCGGCGGCGAAGGCGTGGCAGGTGTCGATGCAGACGCCGACGCGGGATTTATCCTCCACGCCGTCGATGATCGCCGCCAGGTGCTCAAAACGAAAACCCAGGTTGCTGCCCTGACCGGCGGTATTTTCGATAACCGCCGTGACGCCCTGCGTTTTGTCGAGCGCGATATTAATGGATTCAGCGATCAGGGCTAAACAGCGCTCTTCCTCTATTTGCATCAGATGGCTGCCGGGATGAAAGTTCAGCAGCGTCAGCCCCAGCTCCCCGCAGCGCTCCATTTCGTCAATAAACGCCTCGCGGGATTTTTCCAGCGCGTCCGGGACCGGGTGGCCCAGGTTAATCAGGTAGCTGTCATGGGGAAGGATCTGCTGCGGGCCGTAGCCGTATTCCTGGCATGCCCGCTTAAACTTATCGGTTACGTCGGCGGTTAACGGCGCGGCTTTCCACTGACGCTGGTTCTTGGTGAACAGAGCAAAGGCGGTGGCGTTCAGCTCATGCGCCCGGATTACCGCCTGGTCAACGCCTCCGGAGGCGCTGACGTGGGCTCCGACATATTTCATTATCATTCTCCTCTGTGATCGCCCCTCATTATGACATTTAAAATGCGTTCGTGCTTTTTCATTACCGCGCCGGCGTTACAGCCATGCGCTGATTAAATGATTGATCAACCCGCCGCCGGCGATCAGCCAGACGAACAACAATGCCGCCAGCACGATAGGCTTCAGGCCCGCTTGCCGTACGGCGCTGATATGGGTCGTCAGCCCCAGCGCGGCCATGGCCATTGCCAGCAGAACGGTGTCCAGCGTGATCAATTGATGAACGACGCTTTCCGGCAACAGGCTGAAGGAGTTAAAGCCGGCGACCAGAATGAAAATCAGCGCAAACCAGGGAATGGTAATCGGTGATTTTTGTTTCTCTGCGCCTGCCGGTGCGCGGCGGCTCAGGAAGCCGGACAAAATCAGCAGGAACGGAGCCAGCATCATTACGCGCAGCATCTTGGCGATCACCGCCGCGTTTCCGGCGTCGTCGCTGATTGCCCGGCCGGCGGCAACGACCTGCGCCACTTCATGCACGGTAGAACCGATATAAACGCCGAAACCCTGATCCGAAAGCGTGACCCAGTGGTGATGCAGGTTTAGCTGATACAGCCAGGGGTAGAGAAAGATGGCGAGGGTGCCGAAAACCACCACGGTGGAAACCGCCACCGCGACTTTGCTGGCATCGGCCCGCACTACCGGCTCGGTCGCCATCACCGCCGCCGCGCCGCAGATGCTGCTGCCGGCGCCGATCAGCATCACGGTCTGCCCATCCAGCCCGAATACCTTGCGGCCGAGCCACAGCGCCAGCAGAAACGTGGAGGACAGCGTCAGCATGTCAATCACGATCCCGCTGACGCCGACGTCCGCGATTTGCTGAAACGTCAACCTGAAGCCGTAGAGAATGATCCCCAGGCGCAGCAGTTTCTGTTTAGCCAGGTTAACGCCGGGGTTGCAGGCGACCGCCAAACGCGGATAAAGCGTGTTGCCGACCAAAATGCCGAACACGATAGCCAGCGTCAGCGCGCCAAAGCCCAGCGCTTCTACCTGAGGAATGGCGCCGGCCCACATGGCGACGGCGGTAATCACGCCGGTCAGGAGCAGTCCCGGCAGCAGGGCGAGCGGCAAGCCTGAAGTGCGTTCGGGTTGTGAAGTCGCAATTGTTTGCATAGGTGTGTACCACGATGTCGTAAATGAACGTATTGAAAACATGCGGATACGTTAACGACTCGCGCTATAAAAGAGAAATTGATTATATATTTATAATTAATCGCTATAAGTGGTAAGTGAGAGAAAATACCCCTGCCGCGAACGCATACGACCTTTTTGACCAAACCGGCGCTTAATTGCCACAGATCATGTCTTAAACAAATAATCCATACTAAAACAATGTATTAATCTTATAGTGAACCTCTCTCTACATGACGAAGGAGAATGAACGATGGAAAACGGATACAAAGTGATTCTCGTCCCGGTAGATACGGAAGAGCCTCAGCTGACGGAAACGGCGCTGAAGCAGGCTGAATATCTGGCAAAACTCACGGGCGCTGCGATCCGGGTGGTCAGCGTTAAAACGGCCGTTCCTCCTTTTTTCATGGGAGAGCGCCCCCAACAGATTTTCCAGATGAAGGATGAGGTGACCCATCAGGTCGAGGCCCAACTGGCGGAACTGACGGCGGCGCTGGATGTACCGGCGGAGAAAACCTCGTACGTGGTGCTCTGGGGAACGATTTACGATGAAATCCTCAAAGAGGCGGAAACCTGCCGGGCAGACCTGATCGTCGTCGGTTCGCGCCGCCCCAGTATGTCGACCTATTTACTGGGGTCGAACGCCTCGCGCGTGGTGCGTCATGCCACCACGTCCGTACTGGTCGTCAGATAACGCCCGATGCCCGCCGCCGGCGGGCATCATTTTACGGGAGGCTGGTCAGCGCCCCCCGGACTTCCTATAATTTCCCGCCATAACGCCTGAATCCGGACGATCGCCATGCATATCACGCTGCGCCAACTCGAAGTCTTTACCGAAGTGCTGAAAAGCGGCTCCACCACGCAGGCGTCAGCTACGCTGGCGCTTTCACAATCGGCGGTCAGCGCGGCATTGTCCGATCTGGAGAATCAGCTGGCGGTGAAGCTGTTTGACCGGGTCGGTAAGCGGTTGGTGGTCAATGAGCACGGGCGGCTGCTGTATCCGCGCGCCATGGCGCTGCTGGAACAGGCGGGTGAGATCGAGCAGTTGTTTCACGACGGCGCCGGGGCGTTGCGCATCGCCGCCAGCACCACCATCGGCAACTATATTCTGCCGCGCATGATCGCCGCTTACCGCCGCGACTTTCCGGAGATGCCGCTGGACCTGAACGTCGGCAACAGCGCCGACGTAATTGCCGCCGTCGCGGACTTCCGGGTGGATCTGGGGCTGATTGAAGGGCCGTGCTATATGCCTGAGCTGCTGACGCAGTCCTGGATGCAGGATGAGCTGATCGTGTTCGCCGCGCCGGACCATCCGGTTTTACAGGCGCCGGTCACGTTAGAAGCGCTGGCCGCGGCGCCCTGGATCCTGCGTGAGAAAGGGTCGGGAACGCGGGAAGTGCTGGAGCACCTGCTGTTTTCCCATCTGCCGCACTTTAACCTGATCATGGAGCTTGGCAACTCCGAAGCCATCAAACATGCGGTGCGCTACGGCATTGGCATCAGCTGCCTGTCGCGCCGGGTGGTCGAGGAACAGATAGAGGCCGGCATACTGCGTGAAGTGGTAACGCCGCTGCCGCCGCTGATGCGCACCCTGTACCTTATCCATCACCGCCAGAAGCATATTTCGCAGGCGCTGTCGCGTTTTCTGAGCTATTGCCGCTGATATCCGGCAGGATGCCGGATCCCCGCTACACTTACACTGAACTTTCCGTCTCCCCGGAGCGGGGGAAGTGTGCCTGAAACTAATAATCACTCAGCCATCATGAAGCTCTCTTATATCACCGGATAGATGCTTCATGATGGTGCAGGATTTGTTACAATCCGCGCTTATTTTGTAAGAGCAAAGAATCAATAGGTTAATAATGGCTCAGACTAATTCCACCAGCGCCGAATCAGGGCGCGGTACTTCACTGCGCAGGGAACTGAAAGCGCGCCATCTGTCGATGATTGCCATCGGTGGTTCTATCGGTACCGGGCTGTTCGTGGCGTCGGGAGCGACGATCTCGCAGGCCGGCCCCGGCGGCGCGTTGCTTTCTTATATGCTAATCGGCCTGATGGTCTACTTTCTGATGACCAGCCTGGGCGAACTGGCGGCGTTCATGCCGGTTTCCGGCTCGTTTTCCACCTACGGCTCGCGCTATGTAGAAGAAGGCTTCGGCTTTGCGCTGGGCTGGAACTACTGGTACAACTGGGCGGTGACCATCGCCGTTGACCTGGTGGCCGCCCAGCTGGTTATGGGCTATTGGTTCCCGGATACGCCGGGCTGGATCTGGAGCGCCCTGTTCCTTGGCCTGATGTTCCTGCTGAACTACATTTCGGTGAAGGGCTTCGGTGAAGCGGAGTATTGGTTCTCGCTGATTAAGGTCACGACGATCATTATCTTTATCGCCGTGGGTATCCTGATGATCATCGGCATTATGAAAGGCGGAGAGGGTGCCGGTTTCCATAACTGGACCGTCGGGGAGGCGCCGTTCGCCGGCGGATTCGCGGCGATGATCGGCGTCGCGATGATCGTCGGCTTCTCGTTCCAGGGAACCGAACTGATCGGCATCGCGGCGGGCGAATCCAAAGATCCGGGTAAAAACATTCCGATGGCGGTGCGTCAGGTGTTCTGGCGTATCCTGCTGTTTTACGTGTTTGCCATCTTTGTTATCAGCATGCTGATTCCGTATACCGATCCCAACCTGCTGCGCAATGACGTAAAAGATATCTCCGTCAGCCCGTTCACCCTGGTGTTTGAACACGCCGGCCTGCTGTCTGCGGCGGCGGTGATGAACGCCGTTATTCTGACGGCGGTGCTGTCGGCCGGTAACTCCGGTATGTATGCCTCAACCCGCATGCTGTATACCCTGGCCTGCGAGGGCAAGGCGCCGCGTATTTTCGCGAAGCTGTCCAAAGGCGGCGTGCCGCGTAACGCGCTGTATGCCACTACGGTGATCGCCGCGCTGTGTTTCCTGAGCTCGATGTTCGGTAATCAGGAAGTGTATCTGTGGCTGCTGAACACCTCCGGCATGACGGGCTTTATCGCCTGGCTGGGCATTGCCATCAGCCATTACCGCTTCCGCCGCGGCTACGTGAAAGCGGGGCTGGATCTGAATGACCTGCCTTACCAGTCGAGCTTCTTCCCGCTCGGGCCGATTTTTGCCTTTATTCTGTGCCTGATTATCACGCTGGGGCAGAACTACGAGGCGTTCCTGCAGGATCGCATTGACTGGTACGGCGCAACGGCAACCTACATCGGCCTGCCGCTGTTCCTGATTATCTGGTTCGGCTACAAGCTCACCAAAGGTACGCGTTTTGTGCGCTATGCGGAAATGGAGTTTCCCAAAACCCATACCGACTAAGCGCAGATAACTGCAGCGAAAGGGCGCCATATACGGCGCCCTTTGCTTTTTCCGGCACGGATACCGTTGTATATCCCGTTCAAACACAAGTGATATTCGCCACGCATTCTTAATAATGGCATTGATAAGGATTATCATTTGCTTTACTCTTTGCACACCATAACAATGGATGACGAAGGGATATTAAGGTGAATCAATCCTCAAATAAGAAAGTGCGCCGCTGGGGGCTCACATTACTTACGGCCGCAACGCTCACGATGAGCGCGGGCGCCTGGGCTGAGACGGTAACCGATATCGCCGGCCGCAGTGTAGAAGTACCGGCCAAGGTCGATCGCATTTTGTTGGGTGAGGGGCGCTTGTTCTTCGCGGTTTCCCTGCTGGAAGGGCAGAAACCGTTCGATCGCATCGTCGGCTGGCAGGGCGATCTGCGCAAGCTCGACCCGCAAACCTATTCCCGCTATCAGGCGAAATTCCCCGAAGTCGATAAAATTCCGCTCATCGGCAATACCACGGCCGACAGCATCAGCCCGGAAAAAGTGCTGACGCTGAATCCGGACATCGCGATTTTCGGCTTGTCCGGGCACGGGCCGGGGCGCAACAGCGAACTGGTGAGCCAGCTTGAAAGCGCGGGCGTGCCGGTCGTTTTTGTTGACTTCCGTAACCATCCGCTGAAAAACACCCTGCCCAGCATGAAGCTGCTGGGGAAAGTGCTGCACCGTGAAAAACAGGCGGAAGACTACGCCAATTTTTATCAGGAAAATGTCCGTCTGGTGACGGAAATCGCGGATAAAATCCCGGAAGATCAGAAAACCAGCGTATTTATCGAACTGCGCGCGGCCAGCAGCGAAGACTGTTGCGGCACTGCGGGCAACGGCAACATGGGCGACTTCATTGACATGGCCGGCGGTAAAAATATCGCGAAAGGGCTGCTGCCCGGCACGTTGGGCACGGTAAACTTGGAGAAGGTGCTGGCCGCCGATCCGCAGGTGTACATCGCCAGCGGCGGTAAGGCGCCGGAAGCCAAAGACGGCGGCGTGAAGCTGGGCGCACTGGTGACGGAGCAGCAGGCGCGTGACAGCCTGAACGTCGTCACCCAGCGCAAAGGCATCAGCAGCCTGAGCGCGGTGAAGAACGGCAATACGCACGCCATCTGGCATAACTACTACAACTCCCCGTATAACGTGCTGGCGGTACAGGCCTTCGCCAAATGGTTCTATCCGGAGAAATTCGCCTCTTTGGATCCTCAGCAAACAATGAATAAACTGTACAGTCAGTTCCTGGCTATCGAACCCAGCGGCACCTATTGGGTTGATGCACAAGCTAAGTAATCGTCACTCTTCGTCCCGCCAGCCGCCGCCAGCGGGACGCGTAACGGGTAAAGTATGAATTTGACCACCGAACCGCTGAATTCCGCCGGTCGTTACGACGCCGCGGGCGTACGGGGGAATTACCAGCGTATTATCCGGCAGCGTCTGCTGATGATGGCAGGGCTGGTCGCCGCCATTCTGGCGTCGTTGCTGCTGGACTTCACGATGGGGCCGTCCGGTCTCTCGCTTTCTGTATTATGGGACACGCTGTGGCGGCCCGAACTGGCCGACGCCGGAACGCGCGTCATCGTCTGGGACATCCGCCTACCTTATGCGCTGATGGCGATCGTGGTCGGCCTGTCGCTGGGGCTGGCCGGGGCCGAGATGCAAACTATCCTGAACAACCCGCTCGCCAGCCCGTTTACGCTGGGGGTGTCTAACGCTGCGGCGTTCGGCGCCGCGCTGGCTATCGTTTTGGGAATTGGTATTCCGGGCGTACCCGATCAGTGGTTTATCTCCGCCAACGCGTTCATCTTCGCCCTGCTGGCCGCGATGATGCTGGACGTGGTCACGCGCTGGACGCGGGTCGCGACGTCCGGGGTGGTGCTGTTCGGCATCGCGCTGGTGTTCACCTTTAACGCGCTGGTTTCTATGATGCAGTTCATCGCGACGGAAGACACCCTGCAAGGGCTGGTTTTCTGGACCATGGGCAGCCTGGCGCGCGCCTCCTGGGAGAAGTTAGGTATTCTGCTGGCGGTGTTTGCCGTATTGCTGCCGGTTTCGATGAAAAGCGCCTGGAAACTGACGGCGATGCGTCTGGGGGAGGACCGTGCGGTCAGCTTCGGCATTGACGTGCGCCGCCTGCGGCTGGGTACGTTGTTGCGCATCAGTATTCTGTCGGCGCTGGCAGTGGCGTTCGTCGGGCCTATCGCCTTTATCGGGCTGGTGGCGCCGCATATCGCGCGCCTGATGTTTGGCGAGGATCACCGCTTTTATCTGCCGGCCAGCGCGCTGACCGGCGCACTGGTGTTGTCTCTGGCCTCCGTCGCGTCGAAAAACCTGATTCCGGGCGTGATCATTCCCGTCGGGATCGTCACTTCGCTGGTCGGCGTGCCGTTCTTCCTGAGCATTATTTTGCGCCACAGGGGGAATGTATGAGCCAGGGGCTGGAGATTAAACATTTCGACGCCGGTTATCCCAAACGTCCGGTTATCGAGAACCTTTCCGTGCCGATGCTGCCGCGCGGCAAAATCACCGTGCTGCTGGGGCCGAACGGCTGCGGTAAGTCTACGTTGCTGCGTTCGCTGGCCGGGCTGAATAAGGCCTCCGGGCAGTTGTTGCTCGACGGCGAGGATCTGATGCGTCTGCCGTTCGCCCAACGCGCCAGCCAGGTGGTGTACCTGCCGCAGTCATTGCCGGCCGGGGTGCATCTGCACGTGCTGGAGTCCATCATCGTGGCGCAGCGCGCCTCGGGAAGCCGGTATCATGCTCACGGTGATGAGAACGAGGTGATGCATCTGCTGGAGCAACTGGGCATTTCGCACCTGGCGCTCAGCTACCTGGATCAGCTCTCCGGTGGTCAGAAACAGTTGGTCGGGCTGGCGCAGTCGCTGGTGCGGCACCCCTCTTTATTGTTGCTGGATGAACCGCTCAGCGCGCTTGACCTGAACTACCAGTTTCATGTGATGGATCTGGTGCGCCGGGAAACGCGCCGCCGTAATATCGTGACCGTGGTGGTGGTGCATGACATCAACATCGCCCTGCGGCACGGCGATCACGTTCTGATGCTGGAAAACGGCTCGCTGATCGCCGACGGCGCGCCCGAAGCGGTTATTACGCCCGATAGCCTGGCGCGGGTTTACGGCGTACGCGGGCGAATCGAGCGCTGCTCACGCGGTACACCGCAGGTGGTGATTGACGGCCTGGTTGAACCGGTCATGTAACCGGTCTGCAGAGTGTACAAACGAATGAAAAGCCCCGGGATAAGCCGGGGCTTTTCGTATTAAGGTTGTCTATGAGAGAAAATCCGATCGTATTAATAATGTGAGGGCCGTTCATTCCTGATAAAGAATATCCCTTATTTTTGTAGTAAATTCTGTATAGGCATAGTAATCGTCCGTATTTTTTGATATTTGTTTATCCTATAACAAATAATATAAATTTTTGACTGGCACGCATTGCGTTACGTGTATTGAACTGACATCCGGGCGTGTCATCACGATATATTTGCCTGCGCGGAGAACAGGAATGGTGAGTGATCATACACAACTTACAGTTTCCGAGAAAATCAGCCTCAGCCTGCCTTATCAGCAATATGCGGAGGCATTGTATGACGTTATCGACAGGAACCGGGCGTATCTGAGCCAATATATGTCGTGGCCTTCCGCCGTACTCTGCCCGGCGGATACGATGAGCTTTTTGGCCGACAGTTATCTCGCTTATCGGGAAGACAGGGGTAAAACCTATATTATCCTGTATGGCGGTGAGCCTGTTGGGGTATTGTCATTCAATGAAATCGATCTGCTGAATAAGACGGCGACCGTCGGCTACTGGCTTGATCGTGATATGCAGAAGAAAGGCATTATTTCCTGTGCGCTGAAATGTCTGACGGAGCGTTATGCGCAAAGCGGTATGATCCGCCGCTTCGTTATTAAATGTATTACCACCAATCAGGACAGTAATGCAGTGGCGAAGCGCGCAGGCTTTCAACATGAAGGTGTATTGAAAAGCGCGGAATACATTAACGGGGTCTACCATGACCAAAATCTCTATGCGCTGATTTCGTCCCCGGCCTGATTATTCCTTTTCGTTATTATTACCCGGCGGACTGCCGCCGGGTTTCTATTCCTCCCCGTTTTTTCTTTTTTCCGGTTGTCAGCCAATCGCCTTATGGCAAACTGTGCTGACGATTTCAGGCCGCCCGGCATTGGGCGGAAGTTTCCCCGGAGAAAACATAATGAAAAAGCATGGCGCAACAAAGTGGCTGAGCGCGGTCAGCCTCGCGGTAACGTTAGCCCTGAATCCGGCATTTGCCGTGCAGGAAACGGCGCCGGCGGTGGTCAAGACCGATACGCAGGCGCGGGATGCTTACGTGAGCGACTTGCTGCAAAAGATGACGCTGGAGGAGAAGGTTGGTCAGCTGCGCCTGATTACCGTGGGAACAGAAACCCCGAAAGAAGTGATCCGCGAGATGATTAAGCACGGTCAGGTGGGGGCGATTTTCAACACCGTTACCCGGCCGGACATCCGGGCGATGCAGGATCAGGTGATGCAGCTCAGCCGGCTGAAAATACCGTTGTTCTTCGCCTACGACGTGGTGCATGGTCAGCGCACCGTGTTCCCCATTCCGCTGGGGCTGGCCGCCAGTTGGGATCGGAACGTGCTGGCCCGCGTTGGCAAGGTTTCCGCCTTCGAGGCCAGCGAAGACGGCCTGAACATGACCTGGGCGCCGATGGTGGACGTCAGCCGCGACCCGCGCTGGGGCCGGGTGTCCGAAGGGTTTGGCGAAGATACGTACCTGACCGCCGAAATGGGGCGGGTGCTGGTCAAGGCCTTGCAGGGCGACGATCCGGCCGCGCGCCATGCGCTGATGACCAGCGTCAAGCATTTCGCCGCCTATGGCGCAGTGGAGGGCGGGCGCGATTACAACACCGTGGATATGAGCCCGCAGCGTTTGTTCCAGGATTATCTTCCGCCGTTTAAAGCCGCGCTGGACGCGGGCAGCGGCGGCGTGATGGTAGCGCTCAATTCGCTCAACGGCACGCCCGCTACGGCGGACCGTTGGTTGCTGAAAGATGTATTGCGTGATCAATGGGGCTTTAAGGGCATTACCATCAGCGATCACGGCGCCATCAAAGAGCTGATGAAACACGGCGTAGCCGCCGATCCGCAGGACGCGGTGCGCATTGCGCTGGAGTCGGGCGTCAATATGAGCATGAACGACGAATACTTCATGCAGTATCTGCCGCAGTTGGTGAAGAGCGGCAAGCTCAGCGAGCAGGAAATTGACGATGCCTGCCGCCACGTGCTGAACGTGAAGTATGACATGGGGCTGTTCCGCGATGCCTACAGCCATCTCGGTCCGGCCGGTTCAGATCCGCAGGATACCAATGCCGAAAGCCGCCTGCACCGCGCGGATGCGCGTGAGGTAGCGCGTCAAAGTATGGTTCTGCTGAAAAACCGGCTGGACCTGCTGCCGCTGAAAAAGCAGGGGACAATTGCACTTATCGGGCCGTTGGCCGACAGCAAACGCGACATTATGGGCAGCTGGTCTGCCGCCGGCGTGGCGCAGCAGTCGGTGACGGTGCTGGAGGGGATGCGCAGCGCGCTGGAAGGCAAGGCGACCCTGCTTTATGCCAAAGGCGCTAACGTCAGCAACGATAAGGGCATCATCGATTTCCTCAACGAATATGAAAAAGCCGTCATTACCGATCCGCGTTCGCCACAGGCCATGATTGATGAAGCGGTGGCGACGGCGCGTAAGGCCGATGTGGTGGTTGCCGTGGTGGGCGAAGCACAGGGGATGGCGCATGAAGCGTCCAGTCGCGCGGACATCACCCTGCCGCAGAGTCAGCGCGATTTGCTTCAGGCGCTGAAGGCCACCGGCAAGCCGCTGGTGCTGGTGCTGATGAACGGCCGCCCGCTGGCGCTGGTGCAGGAAGATCAGCAGGCGGATGCCATGCTGGAAACCTGGTTCAGCGGCACCGAAGGCGGCAACGCGATCGCCGACGTGCTGTTCGGCGACGCTAATCCGTCCGGCAAGCTGCCGATGTCGTTTCCGCGTTCGGTTGGGCAGATCCCGATTTATTTCAATCACCTGAATACGGGACGTCCCTACACCTGGGAAAATCCGGGCAAATACACCTCGCACTACTTTGATGCCGCCAACGGGCCGCTGTATCCCTTCGGTTACGGGCTGAGTTACACCACGTTCAGCGTTTCCGACGTCAAACTGTCGTCCGGCACGTTAGCGCGCGACGGCAAAATCACCGCCAGCGTTGACGTCACTAACACCGGAAAACGCGACGGCGCCACGGTGGTGCAGATGTACATTCAGGACGTGACCGCCAGCATCAGCCGTCCGGTCAAGGAACTGAAAGGGTTTGAGAAGGTGATGCTGAAAGCGGGCGAGCATAAGACGATCAGCTTCCCGATTGATGCCGGTCAGCTGACGTTCTGGAATGCCGGCATGCAGCAGGTGGTTGAGCCGGGTGAGTTCAACGTCTTTATCGGGCTGGACTCGCAACGGGTGAAAAACGGCAAATTTACGCTTCAGTAAGGCCGGTTTACAACAGGGAAGCGGCGCTGCGCCGGCCGCTTCCCGTATTTCTCAGAAGTTGTACGTCATCCCTACCGTGTAGCGCCTTCCGTCCAGCACTGTTCCATAGACGTCGTTCTTAACCTGCTTATCAAACACGTTATAAACCCCCGCGGTAATATCCAGCCGTTTATTGGCCTGGTAGACCGCGCCGACATCCACAAAAGTATAGGACGGCGTACCCGTTGCCATACTGGTGCGGCTCAGGTAGTCCGAGGTGCGCCCGCGGAAGTTCAGCCGCGACCACAGGGAGACGTCCTGGGTGGCTTTCCAGTCCAGCGTGGTATTTACCATATGTTTGGGCATCTGGTTAAGCGGCTGCCCGCTCAGCGGGCCGCTCTTTTGTTCGGACTCGGTGTAGGTATAGTTGGCCGTCAGCGACCAGTCTTTGGTGATATCCCAGCCGACGTTGGTTTCCACGCCACGCATGTTGGCTTTGTCGACGTTGATGCGATCGCTGATGAAGTCGTACGTTTCGCCGTTCAGGGTACATGCCGGGTCGCTGGCGCTGCTGCAGCGTCTGACCTCGGTGATTTTGTCTTTAAAATCAGTATTGAACAGCGTCAGCCCGGCGGTGATGCCGCTACCGCTGTCCCACATGACGCCGATCTCTTCACTGACGCTTTTTTCCGGCTTCAGGTCCGGGTTGCCGACGATCATGCCGTTGCTCCGTCCGCCGCCGGTGGCCTGGCCCCAATTGGCGGCGGTCTGGCGCAGATCCGGCGAGCGGTAACCGGTGGAGACGCCGCCTTTCAGCGTCCATTGTTCCGCCGGATGCCATACGGCGTACAGGCGCGGCGTCCAGTGAGTGCCGAAGTTTTCGTCGCGATCCATCCGGACGCCGCCCGTCAGAGCGACGTCATTGGTGAGGGACCATTCGTCTTCGGCAAACAACGCCCAGCTCCAGCGCGTCAGGTTATCGGTGTTGCTGCCTGCCAGCTGGTTGCCGCTGTCCTTCAGATCTTCATAGCGATACTGACCGCCTACGCTCAGGTGATGGTCACTGAATTCAAACTGGGTTTGGGTGTTGGCGATGGTGTTATTCATCTGCATGCTGCGGCCAGGGTTTTTATTCTCTTCCCGCTGGATGTAGCTGGTGCTGGAGCCAAAGCCATAATTTCCGCTGTGGGTAATGGCGTAGTTGGTCCGTTCGTAACGGCTGTTGCTTGGCTGACTGCTTTGCTCCGTTGATTTGCCCGGCGTGGTGTCACGATCCTGCAACGAACGGCCGGCTTCAAACTCCAGCTCATTGCTTTCATCGGGCGTCAGGCTGAAAACGGCGCTGCCGTTCTTGATTTCCTGCTTGGCATAACCGCCGACGATCTGATCTTCCGCCCGGCGCGACAGTACGCCGCTGAGCCGCAGCCCGAGCAAGCCTTCGATAAGCGGGCCGGAGGCGTAGGCGTTGGTCTGGAACAGATCGCCGGAGTTGCTGTTCTCCTGGAACGTCGCGTCGCCGTGCAGCGATCCCTGCCAGGGTTGGCTGTTGCCCGTTTTGCGCGTGATGACGTTGATAACGCCGCCCATGGCGTCGGAGCCGTAAAGCGACGACATGGGGCCGCGTACGACTTCAATGCGTTCGATCGTTTCCAGCGGCGGCAACCAGCCTTGCTCGATTCCTGAGTTGTCGCTGTTGGGGCGGGTGCCACGGGTATCAACCCGCTTGCCGTCGACCAGGATCAGCGTGTATTTGGACCCCATGCCGCGGATGCTGATGTCGCTCTTACTGCCGCCGCCGGTAATCACGACGCCGGGGACGTCTTTCAGCGCGTCGGTAATATCCCGGTAGGCTTTTTCCTCCAGTTGCTTACGTGTTACGACGGAGATAGTGGCCGGCGAGTCTTCGATTTTCTGCTGAAAACCGGAGGCTGTAACCACCATGGTATTTTGTTCTTCTGCCTGGCTGAACGCAGACGGAAGCGAGGCGGAAAGGATGAGTGCGAGGGTCGTTTTTTTCTTGTGGAGTACGACGTATTGTCGTGCGATGTAATTGAACATTCCCGTTCCCATTGGTATTGATAGTGATGGAATTCAATGTGTTGTAGTCACTTAAGTGTTGTAACGACGTCATGCAGGTGAGGTGAGCGCTCCGGCCCGGTAAGCCAGGTCTGCACTTACAACGGGGGCCATTGTAATGAAATGAAAATGAATGTAAATGATAATGAGTATCATTTGATGATTTTTTGGTATTAAACCAGACAAACAGAAGGGATAAAGGGGGGATATATCTTTATGGTGAATAAATTCTCGGGGAATAATTAGCGCTGAATAATCCTAAGGCGGGAATGTGTTTTATTAGTTTGGTTCGTAACGCACACAGGCCGGTAAATAATTCCGTATTTTTTGATTGTCTGCTATTAAACTCACTGCCAAATAAAAATCACGCGGATAATTATAATGCTGAACTGTGGCGGCTGAACATATTCGGGCTTAATTCCGTGCCGGCGATATAAGGGCTGGGTTTGGTTGTATTAAATATGTTATATCCTTGTGTTCGGCTTTGATACAGGTATTGCCGGAGCGAGAAGAAAACCACAAGGACATAATTATGATAAAAGAAACGATTGCGACGTATTTACCCCAGTTGGAAGCCATTCGTCACGATATTCATCGCCATCCTGAATTGGGTTTTGAAGAGCAGCGAACCCGCGATTTAGTGGTGCAAAAACTGACGGAGTGGGGCTACGAGGTTCACTGCGGATTAGCCGGAACTGGCGTGGTCGGAACGCTGCGGGCGGGAAACGGCAACCGGCGCATCGGGCTGCGTGCCGACATGGACGCCTTGCCGATTCAGGAAAATAACGGCAAACCCTGGCAAAGCGCCATTCCTCATCGTATGCATGCCTGTGGTCATGACGGCCATACCACGATGCTGCTGGGCGCAGCGCGTTATCTGGCGCAAACCCGTAACTTCAACGGCACCGTACACCTGATTTTTCAGCCGGCGGAAGAGATGCTTAACGGCGGCGCGGTGATGGTTGAGCAAGGGCTGTTTGAGCAATTCCCCTGTGACGCCATTTTCGCCATGCACAACATGCCGGGCATGCCGACCGGGCATTTTTTCTTCCGCCACGGCGCGTTTATGGCGTCGATGGATCAATTCACCATTGAGGTCAACGGGCGCGGCGGCCACGGGGCGATCCCGCATCTGGCGGTTGACCCGGTGCTGGTGGCCTCCCATATCACCGTGGCGTTGCAAAGCATCGTGTCGCGCAATATTAACCCGCTGGACGCAGCGGTGATCACCGTTGGCAGCATCCGCGCCGGGGAGGCGCCCAACGTGATTCCGGACATCGCGGAAATGAAGCTGAGCGTGCGGGCGCTGAGCCGCGATGCGCGCGATGTTCTGCTTAAACGTATCCCGGAAGTGGCGCAGGCACAGGCGGAAAGCTTCGGCGCCAGCGCCAGGGTGGTGCATGTCAACGGCACGCCGGTGCTGATGAATGACGAAGCGATGACCCGGTTTGCCTGTGACGTCGCCAGCCGCCAGTTTGGCACAGAGCGGGCGCACTATGGCGCGCAGCCGCTGATGGGAAGCGAGGACTTTGCCTTTATGCTCGATGCGCATCCGCAGGGATGTTACCTGATTATCGGCAACGGAGACGGGGAAGGAAGCTGCATGGTGCATAACCCCGGTTATGACTTTAATGATGAATGTCTGGCGCCGGGCAGTGAATATTGGTGTGCGCTGGTTGAATCTTATCTTAAATAACGCAGAAATTGATAAGCCGTATCAGGAAATATCCTCATTCCGGCCTTATTCAGAGAGAAAATATGTCTAAAGCAGAGCTTACGATGGCCGGAGAAATAGCGCCGGTAAAGCGCCAGAGCGGCAAGAAAGTTATTTTTGCCGCATCGTTCGGAAATGCGCTCGAATTTTTTGATTTCGGTATTTATAACTTTTTCGTTATCTATATCGGCGTATTGTTCTTCCCGCCGTCCAGCGATCCACATCTGGGATTACTGCTGGCGTTCGCCACATTTGGCGTGAGTTTCTTTATGCGTCCGCTGGGCGGTATTTTAATCGGCGCTTATGCCGATCGCCACGGCCGTAAGCCGGCGATGATTCTTACCATCTCATTGATGAGCCTCGGAACCGCAATGATCGGTTTCGCGCCCACCTACGCCACGGCCGGTTATTGGGGAACCATTACGCTGGTGGCGGCGCGCCTGATTCAGGGGCTGGCGGCGGGCGGTGAAGTCGGGGCGTCAATGCTGGTGGAATCGGCGCCGGCTAACCGGCGCGGCTTTTACTCCAGCTGGGCGCTGGCCACGCAGGGGATCGCCACCATTCTCGGCGGGGTGACGGCGCTTTCACTGAGCGCGCTGTTGCCGGTTGTCAGCGGCGATCCGGACGTGATGTCTGACTGGGGATGGCGCGTGCCGTTCTTTATCGGCGTGGCGCTGGCGCCGCTGGGGTGCTGGCTGCGCATCAGCCTGGAGAACGAACATCCGGCGTCATCTCCGGCAAAAGCGCAGAAGGCGGCGCAGTCGCACTCCCTGCGCGGGCACGGGCGCGTGGTTGCCACCGGTGTGCTGCTGACGGTCGGTTCCACCGTGGCGACCTATATTTCGATGTACTACCTCGGCACATACGGCGTGAAATACCTGAACATGGCGCAGCCTTATGCTTATGCCGCCATGCTGATCGCCGGGCTGGTGACCTTCGGCGGCGCGTTGCTGGTGGGGCACTGGTGTGACCGCATCGGGCGTTTGCCGCTGATCCTCTGGTCACGCATTGCTATTTTGGTGCTGGCGTTCCCGGCCTTCTGGCTGTTGGTCAATTTCCCGCATCCGTATCTGCTGATGGCCGTGGTGCTGGTGATGATCAGCCTGACGACGCTGGGGTCGGTGCCGACGATGCTGGTGATTTCCGAGCTGTTTCCGAAGCGGATCCGCGCGGTGGGGTTTGCGGTGGTGTACAGCCTGGGCGTGGCGATTTTCGGCGGCTTTGCGCAGTATTTCGCGTCGCAGTCGATTGAGCTTACCGGATCGCTGCTGGCGCCGTCGGGCTACCTGATTCTGGCGACGCTGGTTTCATTGCTGGCGATGCCGCACCTGCGTGAAACCGGTAAGGAAACGCTGAGTTAGCGCAAACGACGGATAAAAAATCCCCCGCATGAAGCGGGGGATGTGCGTTTTATTTCACCTGCATGCCCGGCTGAGCGCCGCTGTCCGGGCTGAGCAGGAAAATGTCTTTCCCGCCCGGGCCGGCGGCCATCACCATGCCTTCCGACATGCCGAAGCGCATTTTACGCGGCGCCAGGTTAGCGACCATCACCGTCAGGCGGCCTTCCAGCGCTTTCGGGTCCGGATAGGCGGAGCGAATGCCGGAGAATACCTGACGGGTTTCGCCGCCGAGGTCGAGTTGCAGTTTCAGCAACTTGTCTGAGCCTTCGACGAATTCCGCACTCTTGATCAGCGCAATACGCATGTCCACCTTGGCGAAGTCGTCAAAGCTGATGACATCCTGAATCGGGTCGTCCGCCAGCGGGCCGCTGACCGGTTTGGCGCTCGCAGCGGCCATCGCCTGCTTGCCTTTTTCAACCATGGTTTCCACCGTCGCCATCTCGATGCGGTTAAACAGCGCTTTAAAGGCGCTGATGCCGTGGCCGAGCAGCGGCTGTTGGATGCCGTCCCAGGTCAGCGTGGTGTTAAGGAACGCTTCGCTGCGTTCGGTCAGCGACGGCAATACCGGCTTCAGGTAGGTCATCAGCACGCGGAACAGGTTAATGCCCATTGAGCAGATAGCCTGAAGATCGGCGTCGCGGCCTTCTTCTTTCGCCACGACCCACGGCGCCTGTTCGTCAACGTAACGGTTAGCCAGATCGGCCAGCGCCATGATTTCACGGATCGCCTTGCCGAATTCACGCTGCTCGTAAGCCTGCGCGATTTCCTGCGCGGCATCGGTAAAGGTCTGGTACAGCGCCGGATCGGCCAGCGTGTCGGCCAGCTTGCCGCCGAAACGTTTGTTGATAAAGCCGGCGTTACGCGACGCCAGGTTAACCACTTTGTTCACGATGTCGGCGTTGACGCGCTGAACGAAGTCTTCGAGGTTCAGGTCGATGTCATCAATGCGCGACGACAGCTTGGCGGAGTAGTAGTAGCGCAGGCAGTCGGCGTCCAGGTGATCCAGGTAGTTACGCGCCTGGATGAAGGTGCCGCGCGATTTGGACATTTTGGCGCCGTTCACCGTTACATAGCCGTGAACGTAAATGTTGCTCGGTTTGCGGAACTGGCTGCCTTCCAGCATGGCCGGCCAGAACAGGCTGTGGAAGTAGACGATGTCCTTGCCGATGAAATGATACAGCTCGGCGGTTGAGTCTTTCTGCCAGTATTCGTCGAAGCTCAGGCCCGGACGTTTGGCGCACAGGTTCTGGAAAGAACTCATGTAGCCGATGGGGGCGTCGAGCCAGACGTAGAAATATTTGCCCGGCGCGTTGGGGATTTCGAAACCGAAATAGGGGGCGTCGCGGGTGATGTCCCACTGTTGCAGACCGGCGTCGAACCACTCCTGCATCTTGTTGGCGACCTGCTCCTGCAATGCGCCGGAACGGGTCCACGCCTGCAGCATTCCGGAGAATGACGGCAGATCGAAGAAGAAGTGCTCCGATTCGCGCATGATCGGCGTCGCGCCGGAAACCACGGATTTCGGGTTGATCAGCTCGGTCGGGCTGTACGTAGCGCCGCAGACTTCGCAGTTATCGCCGTACTGGTCCGGGGATTTACAGCGCGGGCAGGTGCCCTTTACGAAACGGTCAGGCAGGAACATGCCTTTTTCCGGGTCGTACAGCTGAGAGATGGTGCGGTTTTTGATAAAACCGTTCTCTTTCAGGCGGTCGTAAATCAGCTCGGACAGCTCGCGGCTCTCTTCGCTGTGCGTAGAGTGATAGTTGTCGAAGCTGATGTTGAAATCAGCGAAGTCTTTCTGGTGTTCCAGGCTGACTTCGGCAATCATCTGCTCCGGCGCCACGCCCATCTGCTGGGCTTTCAGCATGATCGGGGTGCCGTGGGCGTCATCCGCGCAGATGAAATGCACCTCGTTGCCGCGCATTCGCTGGTAGCGGACCCACACATCCGCCTGAATATGCTCGAGCATATGACCGAGATGGATTGAGCCGTTGGCGTACGGAAGTGCACACGTTACCAGGATTTTTCTAGCGCCTGCTGCGGAGGTGTCTGAAGTCATAGTGGATTTATTTTCTCATTTAACATGGAACGGTTAACGGATGTTACCCGATTGCGCGCGCCGCTGCCAAACCGATTCTTTTACGCCGGACGGCGCGACGGCTTTTGAGTTCTGGTATGCTTAACGTGTCAATAACGAAAAAAAGAAAGGAGCCGGGATGAGCAACAAATCCCATGAAAACGCTTCCCCTGAAGCCCTGCGGGCGCAGGTGGCGGAGATTCTTGATACCTTCACCCATCCGACGCTGGATAATCCCCTGAGTACGCTGAAGGCGCTGCACCACTGCGCGCTGCTCGACAATGTGCTGCATGTGGAACTGACGATGCCGTTCGCCTGGCGGTCGGGGCTTGATGCCCTGAAAGCGGCGACGGAGGCGCAACTGCTGCGGGATACGGGAGCGAAAGCGGTTGAATGGAAGCTGAACTGCCAGATCGCTACGCTGAAGCGCGCCAACGACCAGGCGGGCGTTAAGGGCGTGAAGAACATTATCGCCGTCAGTTCCGGCAAGGGCGGGGTGGGGAAATCGAGCACCGCGGTGAACCTGGCGCTGGCGCTGGCGGCCGAAGGGGCGAAGGTTGGTATTCTGGATGCGGACATCTACGGCCCCTCTGTCCCCATGATGCTCGGTACGGAGCAGGAACGTCCGACTTCGCCGGACGGCGAGCACATGGCGCCGATTGCGGCGCACGGCCTGGCGAGCAACTCCATCGGCTACCTGGTAACCGACGACAACGCCATGGTGTGGCGCGGGCCGATGGCCAGCAAAGCGCTGCTGCAACTGTTGCAGGACACCCTGTGGCCGGATCTGGACTACCTGGTGCTCGACATGCCGCCCGGCACCGGCGACATTCAGCTGACGCTGGCGCAAAATATTCCGGTGACCGGCGCGCTGGTGGTCACTACGCCGCAGGACATCGCGCTGCTGGACGCCATGAAAGGCATCACCATGTTTGAAAAGGTACACGTACCGGTGGTGGGCGTGGTGGAAAATATGAGCATTCATATTTGCAGCAACTGCGGATTCCACGAGCCGATTTTCGGCACCGGTGGCGCGCAGAAACTGGCGGAAAAATACCAGACCCGCCTGCTGGCCCAGCTGCCGCTGCACATCAGCCTGCGTGAAGATCTGGATCGCGGCGAGCCGACCGTCGTCAGCCGCCCGGACAGCGAATTCACCGCCATCTACCGTCAGCTGGCGGCCGACGTGGCGGCACGTCTGTACTGGCAGGGGAAAACCATTCCCGGCGAGATCGCCTTCCGCGCGGTTTAATTTGTTTTGCGGGCGCTGCTGCGGCGCCCGTATTTCTCCCCCCGGAAGCGCTGGCATCAGGCCGGTTAACTCCCTATAATTGCGCCGTTATTCCCGTCCAATTTCTATAATCAGGTCTTACGCACTATGACTGACAACCCCCACCAATGCGTCATTATCGGCATTACGGGCGCATCCGCCTCAGGTAAAAGTTTGATTGCCAGCACCCTGTATCGTGAACTGCGCGATCAGGTGGGCGAGGCGCATATCGGTGTCATTCCGGAAGATTGTTACTATAAAGACCAAAGCGACCTGACCATGGAAGAGCGGGTTAAAACCAACTATGACCATCCCAACGCCATGGACCATAACCTGCTGTTCCAGCATATTCAGATGCTGAAAGGCGGTAAGGCCATTGAGCTGCCGCAGTACAGCTACGTTGAGCATACGCGCAAGCAGGAGACCATCCATCTGGAGCCGAAAAAGGTCATCATTCTGGAAGGCATCCTGCTGCTGACCGACTCCCGCCTGCGCACGGAGATGAATTTTTCTATCTTCGTTGATACGCCGCTGGACATCTGCCTGATGCGCCGTATCCGCCGCGACGTGAACGAACGCGGCCGTTCCCTGGACTCGGTGATTGAGCAATACCAGAAAACCGTGCGCCCGATGTTCCTGCAATTTATCGAGCCTTCCAAACAATACGCCGACATTATCGTGCCGCGCGGCGGGAAGAACCGTATCGCCATTGATATTCTGAAAGCGAAGATCAGTCAGTTTTTTGAGTGATTGCGTCAGATTAATGACGGGTGACGGGGCAAAAGCGCCGGATTCTCCCGTCTTTTTTATTTATTCACAGGTATTCTGGACAATCTTCCTGAATTATTTCGGGAAATAACCATGTTCAGGTAGTATGAGAACCGACCCGGAGGTGGATATCCGCGGGGTTCGGGCCCGGCCCGGAGCACGCAGGATACGGAGTGGCTGATGTTGTTTACGGAGAATATGAGAATGAGACTGTGCGATCGCGACATAGAAGCCTGGCTGGATTCCGGCAAACTGGAAATTTCACCGCGCCCTCCGGTTGAGCGTATCAGCGGCGCGACGGTGGACGTTCGCCTGGGGAATAAATTCCGCGTATTCCGCGATCATACCGCGCCTTATATTGACCTCAGCGGCCCCAAAGACGAAGTCACGGCGGCGCTGGAGCGGGTGATGAGCGATGAAATCATCATCGCCGAGCCAGACGCTTTCTTTCTGCATCCCGGCGAACTGGCGCTGGCGGTGACCTATGAGTCGGTGAAGCTGCCCGATGATCTGGTGGGCTGGCTGGACGGGCGTTCTTCGCTGGCGCGCCTGGGGCTGATGGTCCACGTGACGGCGCACCGCATTGATCCGGGCTGGCAGGGCAAAATTGTGCTGGAGTTTTATAATTCCGGTAAGCTGCCGCTGGCGTTGCGCCCCGGCATGCTGATCGGCGCGCTGAGCTTTGAGCCGCTTTCCGGCCCGGCGGCGCGGCCCTACAATCGCCGTGAAGATGCGAAATATAAAGATCAACAGGGCGCGGTCGCCAGCCGGATAGACAAAGACTGACGGGCCACACGTTATGCTGTTTGATATGAGGATGGCATGAGACGATTTCTGACAACGCTGGTTATTTTACTGGTGGTGCTGGCGGCGGGGATGACGGCGCTGGTGGTGCTGATAAACCCGAATGACTTCCGCAGCTATATGACCCAGCAGGTTCAGCAGCGCACGGGCTATCAGCTTACGCTGGACGGCGATTTACGCTGGCACGTCTGGCCGCAGCTGAGCATTCTGGCCGGACGTATGTCGCTGACGGCGCCCGGTGCGCAGGCGCCGGTGATTTCGGCGGACAATATGCGTCTTGACGTGCGGCTGTGGCCGCTGTTTTCGCATCAGCTTTCCGTGAAGCAGGTGATGCTGAAAGGCGCGGTTATCCGCCTGACGCCGGGCAGCGATCCGGTGCAGCGTCAGCAGGGCACGCCGGAAGCGCCGGGCGACGTGCAGGAACCGGTAGCAGACGTCCCGTGGAAACTGAACATCAATAAGGTGCGCGTACAGGACAGCCTGCTGATCTGGCAACGCGGGCCGGACGATCAGATCAATATGCGCGATATTAATCTGTCCGTCGATCAGGATGAAAAACGTCAGGCGACGCTGGAATTCTCCAGCCGTATCAACCGTAATCAGCGTGATTTAGCCTTCAGCCTGTCGGGAACGGCGGATCTGAGCGATTCCCCGCGCGTGTACCGTGCGACGGTAACGAATTTTGATTACCAACTGACCGGCGCCGGCGTTCCGGGGAATGGCGTGAAGGGGCAGGGGAGCCTGGCGTTGGAGCTTCAGTCTCAGAACCAGCAGATCGATCTGACCCAGTTGCAGTTCAGCGCCAATGAGAGCCAGCTGACCGGGCAACTGCGTGCGGTGCTGGGCGAAGCGGTTCCGCAGTTTAGCGCAGACCTGAAATCGCCGGTGCTGAACCTTGACAGCCTCAACGGCTGGCAACCAGGGCAGGGCAAAGCGGCGGCGCAGCATACGCCTTCGGTGCCGATGCCGGTAACGTCGCAGCCAGTCGCGGAAGCGCCGCCGGATGATATGGCTTACTTGCGTGATTTCATCGCGAGCCTGCATTTGCAGGCGGATAAAGTCATCTATCACGGCCTGGAAGTGAGCGGCGTTGCGCTGGAGGCCGATAACCAGCGCGGTAAGGCGCGGATTAGCACTCTGAACGGTAAGGTTTCCGGCGGTACTTTCGCGCTGACCGGCGACATCGACGCGACCGGACCCGGTGCGGCGAAAATCCGCATTACGCCGCGGGTTGAGCACGTTGCCGTCGCGCCGGTAATGCGCGCGCTGGAAGCGCCGCAGATTCTGGAGGGCATTCTTTCGCTGAGCGGTAATTTCAACGGCAGCGGCCTGGGCGGCAGCGACTTTACCCGCCACTGGAGCGGCAGCGCGCACGTGGCGATGAATGAAATGAAAGTGCACGGCCTGAACATTCAGCAATTGATTCAGCAGGCTGTTGAGCGCAGCCAGAAAGATGTGCATGGGGCGGATAATTACGACACTTACACGCGTATCCGTACCCTGAAGGCGGATACGGTGCTTAAAAACGGCGCGCTGAAGATCACCCAGCTTTATGGCGACTCCGATTTACTGACGGTCGGCGGCACCGGCAATGCCGATCTGAACCGGCAAACCTGTGACATGAACCTGCGCGTGCGGGTGTTGCAGGGCTGGAACGGCAAAACGGAGGTGGTGAAGGCGTTGCAGCAGTCGGTGATTCCGCTGCGGGTTTACGGCCCCTGGGATAACCTGAACTATACGTTGCGTGTCGATGACATTCTGAAAGATCAGTTGCAGCAGCGGGCGAAGGACGCGATTAATAATTGGCTGAATAAGCAACCGGAAGATAAAGGAAAGAAAAAGCTGGAGCAATTACTTAATCGGTTGTGATTGATATGCATTATTTGGGACCGGCCTTTCTTCAGGGCCGGTCTTTTTATTTGAGTTAAGTAATTATTTGAATGACAACGTGCTTCCGCCGGTTCCCGCATAACTCACAATCTCGTTCTCCGGAGCGTAAACTCCGCCATTCGTTGACCAAAATCAGTAAAAAACCTTCCCCATTTCGGCAGAGTGCGGTTGTTTCGTTTAATGGCATTTTCTGTGCCGGAAGAAAGTAATGGTGTGATGAAATGCCATAATTCCTGCGTTAGGCAGGATGGAATGCATGGTTACCACAGAGGATTATATGATTGAGCTAATTATAGGGATAGTGGTTGCTGCCGGCGTCGGTCGCTACATTATTAAGGGCTATTCTGCTACCGGTGTACTGATGGTGGGGGGGCTGCTGCTGCTGATCATCAGCGCAATTATGGGGCATTCACTGCTGCCCGGCAGCGCCAAGCCTACCGGCTGGAGCGCGACGGACATCGTAGAATACGTCAAAGTTCTGCTGATGAGCCGCGGCGGCGATCTGGGCATGATGATTATGGTGCTGTGCGGGTTTGCTGCTTATATGACCCACATCGGCGCTAACGACATGGTGGTAAAACTGGCCTCGCGCCCGCTGCAATACATTAACTCGCCCTACCTGTTGATGATTGCGGCCTATTTCGTTGCCTGCCTGATGTCGCTGGCGGTGTCCTCCGCGACCGGCCTGGGTGTGTTGCTGATGGCGACGCTGTTCCCGGTGATGGTTAACGTCGGCATCAGCCGCGGCGCGGCGGCGGCAATCTGTGCTTCCCCGGCGGCGATTATTCTGGCGCCGACCTCCGGCGACGTGGTGCTGGCGGCGAAGGCTTCTGAAATGCCGCTGATTGACTTCGCGTTCAAAACGACGTTGCCGATCTCCATCGCGGCGATTATTTGTATGGCCGTGGCGCACTTCTTCTGGCAGCGCTATCTGGACAAGAAAGAAAACGTTTCCCACGAGATGCTGGATGTTAGCGAAATCACCACCACTGCGCCGGCTTACTATGCGATTCTGCCGTTTACGCCGATTCTCGGGGTGCTGGTGTTTGACGGTAAGTGGGGGCCGGAACTGCACATCATTACCGTGCTGGTTATCTGCATGCTGCTGGCCGCGATCATTGAGTTTATTCGCTGCTTTGACGCCCAGAAAGTGTTCAGCGGCCTGGAAGTTGCCTATCGCGGGATGGCGGATGCCTTTGCCAGCGTGGTCATGCTGTTGGTGGCCGCGGGTGTTTTTGCGCAGGGGCTGAGTACGGTCGGCTTTATCAGCGGCCTGATTGACCTGGCGCAATCCTTCGGCACCGGCGGCCTGGTGATGATGATGGTACTGGTAATTATCACCATGCTGGCGGCGATGACTACGGGCTCCGGCAACGCGCCGTTCTACGCCTTCGTGGAGCTGATTCCCAAGCTTTCCGGTCAGATGGGGATTAACCCGGCGTACCTGACGATTCCGATGCTTCAGGCCTCTAACCTGGGCCGTACGCTTTCTCCGGTTTCCGGCGTGGTCGTGGCCGTTGCTGGTATGGCGAAGATTTCGCCGTTTGAAGTGGTGAAGAGAACGTCAGTTCCGGTATTAGTAGGACTGGTTGTGGTTATTGTGGCAACGGAGATTCTGGTTCCGTTGCACAGATAAGAAAGCAGGAGAGGCGGTCTTTTAAGACCGCCTCTCTTTATCCGATACTAAAAATTACACCTCATAATCATCTTCAGGCGCCTGTAACGGCGTAATCTTTATTTTCTGTATCCGGTGACTGTTTATTTCCAGTGGCTCAAACACATAATCGCCGATGCGGATATGCTCCCCTTCACGCGGAATTCTTTGCAATTCTTCCATCAACAATCCGGCCAGCGTGTGATACTCCCGCTTTTCATCCAGCTTCAGCGGTAAATAGAGCACCAGGTCTTCCAGCGGCATATAGCCGTTGACGATCCAACTGCCGTCGTCGTTTTGCTGAATATCGTGGCGCGGGTCCAGTTCTTCACCGGCGACCGGTAAATTCCCGGCGATGGTTTCCATCACGTCCGTCAGTGTGACGACGCCTTCTACGGAACCAAACTCATCGACCACGAAGGCAAAATGCGTTTGGGCCTGACGAAACTGTTCCAGCGCCATCAACAGCGATAATCCTTCCGGGAAGATGAGCGGTTGCTTTACCAGGGCTTTAAGATCAAGCGGCGTTTTATGCAACTGCTGACGCAGCAGATCGATAACGTGAATGACGCCGAGCGGTTCGTCGGTTTCATTATTGTCGGTTACCACGATGCGGGTATGCAGATTCTTTTGCAGCAGAAGGTCGATTTTTTCCGCGGGTTCGCTCAGGTCCAACTGTTCGATATCATGCCGTGAGGTCATGATGCTGCTGACGGTACGCTGCGCCATGCCCAGCACCCGTTCGATCATCATACGTTCCTGAGGGTTGAACACGGCTTCTTCTGCGGTGTTATCAGAAACCAGTCCGGAGGTGTCGTGATCCATCGCGGCTTCTTCATGCTTACCGCTGAGCAGACGCAATACGGCTTCGGCGGTGCGTTCACGCAGCGGACGCGACGCGGTGAGAAAACGCCGCCGGTTAAACTGCGCCAGCTGGTTGAGGAACTCAATCATGACCGAGAACCCGATTGCGGCATACAGATAGCCTTTGGGGATCGGGTAGCCGAACCCTTCCGCGATCAGGCTGAAGCCAATCATCAGCAAGAAGCTGAGGCAGAGAATGACGATGGTCGGGTGGGCGTTGACGAACTGCGTGAGCGGTTTGCTGGCCAACAGCATCAGCCCGATGGCGATACAGACGGCGGCCATCATGACGGCCAGGTGATCCACCATGCCGACGGCGGTGATGACGGAGTCGAGAGAGAATATGGCGTCGAGTACGACGATTTGCGCAACCACGGGCCAGAAACGCGCGCCTTTACGCTGCTCTTTATTCTCGTGGTCTTTGCCTTCCAGACGCTCGTTAAGTTCTACCGTGGCTTTAAAGAGCAGGAATAGCCCGCCCATTAGCATAATCAGATCACGGGCGCTGAAAGGGTGCCCGTAAAGCGTGACCAGCGGTTTGGTTAACGTAACCAGCCAGGAGATTGACGCCAGCAGAATGAGACGCATAACGAGCGCCAGCAACAGGCCGGTGACACGCGCTCTGTCGCGCTGCTGACGGGGCAGTTTCTCTGCCAGGATGGCGATGAAGACGAGATTATCGATACCGAGGACGATTTCGAGCACGACCAGCGTAGCCAGTCCGACCCAGATTGTTGGATCAACGATCCATTCCATAGGCTACATTTTACCCTTGATTTGCGCGGAGAAACCCGCATGGAAATGATGAGCGTAACGTGTGGAAAATTCAAGTATTGCACAAAATCAGATAATGTTTAGTATAGCGATTATTGCTTTCCGAAATATGCCAAAAAAGATTAGGGCGTCAGGCAAATGCTGTAGAAATGCTAATAAATGAACCTGGCATATTTTCCGTAATGTTACAAATATGAGTATATTCTGACTATGTCACAGAAACCACCGATTCAGGCGCATTATCGGGTTATTCCACTTGTTTCCTGATGCCAATAGTATGAGAATCGGTGACCTGTTAGTACTAAGGTATATGTGTATTATATAGACATTTTTATCTGAAAAACTCATCGGACTGGCAGTTAGCTGATTGTTTTTTTAGAAAATTTGTGGTGGATGGATAGAGAAAAGTAATCCCCTGCAGGCAAAACATGGATGTGGCAGTGCATTGGTAGCTGGGGAGCCAAGGGCGGTAGCGTGTGTTGTTTTTTTAATGGATAGGGAATTATGAAAAAAGTAATAACATTTGGAACTTTTGATGTGTTTCATGTTGGGCATATAAATATATTGGAGAGAGCTGCTGAGCTTGGTGAGTATCTGATAGTTGGGGTATCTTCTGACGCTTTAAATTTTAGCAAAAAGAAACGTTATCCAATATACAATCAAAGCGATCGGATGAAAATTATATCCTCATTAAAATTTGTTAATGAGGTTTTTGTTGAGGAATCTTTGGAGTTAAAACTCGATTATATTAAAAAATATAATGCAGATGTGTTAGTTATGGGGGATGATTGGGCTGGCCGTTTTGATTGGGTTAAGCCTGCTTGTGAAGTTATATATCTACCTAGGACACCATCGATTTCGACGACAGAGATTATTGAAATTGTAAAGATGACATAATTACTAATGTTGCTGAATATTGAAGGTGAGTTTAAGTATTAAAATATCCTCAACGCCTATCATAAAGTTGGTTTGGCACAGTGAAAATAATATGTCGTCATTAAAGAAAAATGTTGTTTCACTAACAATTGTTCAATTGTGTGTATATGTAGTTCCTCTTCTGCAATTTCCGTATCTGACAAGAGTTTTAGGAGTAGAGATATTTGGTGTTATAGCATATTCTTTGTCTTTGATGTTGTTGGCAAATATAATTACTGATTATGGCCTTAATTTATATTTACCACAGAGAATTGCATCAGGGGAAAACTCCACATATAAAATATCAAGAATCTTTACTGAAAGTATAATAATCAAGTTTTTTCTACTTATTATTACTCTCTTAATATTTTTCGCTATTATTTATACTAACTCAAATTACAAAGGGTATTCTCATTACTTTTTGCTTTTTTCATTTGTGATAATTGCTAATGGTTTTATACCCGTATGGCTTTTTATTGGAATGGAGCAATTATATTATTATAGTCGTGTAATTATCACCACTAAACTAATATCCTTAATTCTTATTTATTTTTTTGTAAAGTCCGTTGATGATTTGAATGTTTTTGGCTATATATATATTATTCAAGCTATTTTATCTCTTTTAATATTATTGCTCTTGGCTAAGAAAAAATACAATATAAAGATTGTTTATGTGGCATTTGAGGATGTTAAATGTACTTTTAAAATATCAACTACTTTTTTTCTCTCCCGAGCTTCTGCGGCTTTATATTCGTCTCTTTGCCTAATAATGTTGGGTTATTGTTCAACGCCAATACAGGTTGCATACTATAATGCAGCTGAGCAGCTTTACAAAGCGGGACAGCAAGTATTTTGGCCTATAAATCAGGCGATTTATCCTTATATGGTACGGACAAAAAATTATAAATTATTTTATAAGGTTATATTTGTAGCCCTACTTGTTGCTGTATTAGGAGCATTATTTGGTGTTTTTTGGGGGGCGGATATTCTGGAGCTAATATATGGCAAAGAGTTTATTGCGGCGAGTAATATTCTTTCTGTTTTTATGATAGCAATTGTAATAAATACATTGGGAAGTTTAATGGGGTATCCTGCTTTAGTTCCTATCGGATTATCGAAGATTGCCAATAATAGTGTTATCATTGCTGGATTGTTCCAAATAATAGTTTTATGTTCGATATATTATTCTGGAATGACTGTCATAGGTAAAACAATAGCATATTCTGTGGTTGCTTGTGAACTGCTTGTGGCCACAATTCGGTGCATAGGATTCTATAGAGGCATGAGGAGACAGGTATAGTGTATTATATAGTATCAATAATTTTGACATGCATATCATATTTTGTGCCTGTTAATAAAAATTTATATATAGCAGGTTCATGGTTTGGAAGGAAATTCTCTGATAACCCTAAATATTTCTATAAATATGTGCTTGATAGTCAAGAACAGAAAACCATTTACTGGTATACAAGAGATAGGCTACTTTATAATGAAATGCGGTTAGAAGGACTTCCAGTATTATATGGTAATAGCATTAAATCTATCATAATGCATCTACGAGCTTCCGCTGTTTTTTGTTCTTGTTCACCTAAACAGGATTTACTAGGAGTAGCGTTAAATAATAAAACAATTGTATTTAATCTTTGGCATGGTACCCCAATGAAAAAAATTGGGTTTGATTGTATTTCCTCGGGGGTAGGAATATCTACGATGGGGCTAAAAGATAATAAAAATGCATTGGAGAAATTGTTAAGACAATATTTCTATAGCCCATTGAAAAAGTTTGTAGAGAAAAAAACTTATATACTATCTCCTTCAGATGAAATATCGAAAATTCTGTGTGGAGCATTTAAAAAAGAAGAACAAGATATTTTATCGCTTGGGTATCCTAAGTTGGACCATTTGATAAAAACAAGAAATAGCAATCAAAATAAGAAAGCTAAAATCTTTTATGCTCCAACATATCGAGGCGAATATGATAGTGAATGTAATATCCTGGTAGAATATGGATTTGTAATTGATGATATAGATGTATGGCTAAGAGGAAAAGACTATTATCTAGAGATTCAACTGCATCCAGCAAATAGATTACCCAACGATTTTTTACAAAAAATAAATAAAACTGAGCGAATTCAAGTTGTTAGTTATCCAGATATATATGAGATTTTAAATCAATACCAGTATGTAATAACTGACTTTTCCAGTATATATTTTGATGCAATATCGGTCGGTATTAAAACAATTATTGCTCCCTTTGGTTTAGAATCATATTTAAGCAATGATCGACAGCTATATTTTTCTATCGAAGAGTTATTTCCTTATGCATTGTCAAAGAACTGGCCTGAGTTAATTAAAAATTTTGAAACATATTATAATTTGCCAGAAATAAGCTTCGTATTAAACAGATTTTATAAATATCAAGATGGCGATAGTTGTAGGCGATTAATGCTAGCAGTAGAGAAGATAATCGGGAAATAATTATGCTATATATATTTATGCTGTTTTTTATATTTGCTTTAGTATTGATATATAAAAGATCAACAGGGACTTATATAAATCAAAGTATATTTATATTAATTTGGTGGCTCCCTGTATATCTTAATTCCATATATTATGGAATTGAAAAAGATAATAATACGATAGCTATATCTTTATCATTAAGTATTATGTCATTTTTAATTGGATTTTGTGTATTTGCTTTTCAAATAAAAACAAAAAGAATTAATGGCTCTTTTGATAGCTACAATGGATATTATCGATTCTTAGAAAAGAAAACAATCTCATTTCTTTTTTTATCCATGCTGACCGGAATATCTCTATTCTATTTGATATATGGTACGCCACTATTAAGTTCTAATCCTGACTTGGCCAAAATTGCTTTTGGCGAGCAACATGGCATTTTCCTTCGTTTTATCAAATATATGCTTCCATTGCTATTGCTGTCTTTTATTCTGCTTGAGCAAAGAAAATTTAGATTATATTTTTATATAACATTATGTCTTATTTTTGTCGCTTTGGTTGGCCATAAAGGGTTAGCAATGACCTTTATGATTGTTTTCATAATTTTTGTTAAAATTAATCATGTAAAAATCGAGATAAATTATAAGTTGCTTCTTGTATTTGTTGCTATTTGGGTTGCTGTTTTAATACATATTTTGGTCGGAGAACAATTTGGTAGTTTTACTTCTTACATAGTATTTCGTTTTGCTCATATTGATGGCCTACAAATAATTTATGAGGATATAGTTCCTAGGCATGGCTTATATTGGGGAACAACAATTATGAATGAAATGTCTGGCACTCTAGGTAAGCTAGGCTTATACGAAGGAAGTGCTGAAACAACAGGAATGTTTGTTGCCAGGTATTATTATAATAATCCTGACTATATGTTTGAAATTGTTTCGCCAGGGGCTGCTCATTTATATTTAAATTTTGGTACATTGGGCGTCATTTTAGGTAGCTTGTTACTGGGACTGCTTAATGGATATCTTTTGCTAAAAATGTATTCGACAAGAAGCTCAATAAGAAGATCATTCTTCTATTTATTATCAATGTTGCCTGTACTATGTTTTTCTTTAGGGAAAATCGGAAGTACAATCATTTCTGATATGCTTAGCTATATTATGTATTTTATTATATTAGTCATTTTTTATCACATAATTAAATACTCCTCAACGGCAAAATTTATTAGTGGAAAAGTATAATGAAAATATCGCTTATTATGTGTACCTTGGGGAGACTTGAAGAAGTTGAGTTATTTATTCGCTCATTATGCGAACAGTCATATGTTAACTATGAGCTAATAGTTGTAGACCAAAATAGTCACTCAAAAATTGAGGAAATCTGTAATAGATATACCGATAAACTAAGTTCGCTAAAATATCATCGAGTTCAGTTTAAAGGATTGTCTAAATCAAGGAATTTTGGATTGAAGGAAGTAACAGGAGATATTGTTGCATTTCCTGATGACGATTGTATATATCCAGCAGATGCTTTAGAAAAGGTTGTTACATATTTTAAGAGCAATAACACTGTTGGCATAATTAGTGGTCAATCTATTAGCGAGCTATCATTTAGTGATCAACATGTGTGTGAAAATATAAAATCTATTAACATGCTAAACATGTTTGGTAATTTAATTTCATACACTATTTTCTTGAAAAAAGAAAGAGTAGATAGCACTGAGTGCTATTTCGATGAAGAGTTAGGTGTTGGAAGTAAATTTGGTTCTACTGAGGAAACTGATTTTATATTTAGGCAAATATCATCAAAAAATACAAATGTAATTTGCATGGTTGTGTCTGATTTGCTCATATTTCATCCTGATAAAGATAGCCAAATTTCATTAGATAGAACGTGTTACTATAATACTGGTGTTGGTGCTTTTGTGAAAAAGCATGCTAGCATATCATTAATTTACCTAGCGTTTTTTATGAGGCTAATGCTTGTTGCACCATTAGCTAAGATTGCTATTGCTGCTATCACATGCAATAAAAGAAAACTTGGACTAGCATATGGGGTTTTCTCTTCAAGATGGCAAGGGTTTTTTAATTATGGAAAGTAATATTCAAGTTGGAATTGATGGTTATTGGATGATTGATGATTATAGGGGAATGGGAAGTTTTGCATGGCAACTCATTGAACCTCTAGCGGATAAGTGTTCTGTTTTTATTCCTGATAATTCATCGAAACTAAAAATAGTAAATAATAAATATCAAAAATTATCTAAAAAAATGTTTTTACTATGGGAGCAACTATCAATCCCTTGTGCTGTTAAGAAAAATAAAGTCGAATATATGATTTATCCGTATAATACAGGAGCTTTTAGAAAAGTAGAAGGGAAAAGAATATCAATAATTCATGATTTGATTTTTTTAAAAAGCAAAAAGGAATTACCATATTCAGCATCAATGTACCAAAACCTTGGGCGCTTGTATCGTAAGTTTTTTCTTGGTATAAATATAAAAAATGCAGATTATATAGTAACTGTATCCCAATTTACAAAGTCTGAGCTTATTAAAGAGTATGGATTAAATGAAAGTAAGATAACAGTGATACCCAATTCACTTCCTGAGCATTGGTATCAAACTCTGCCAAAAGATACCGTATCAGATAAATATCTATTTACCGTTGCAGGTGAAGCTCCAAGTAAAAACTTGACAACACTGCTGGATGCCTTTGCATTGGCTTTATCAAAATATAATATACATGGTCTTAAGTTGACGATTGCTGGTGTAAAAAGTGAATACCATCACAAATATTTACAGCATTGCAAGTTACTAGGGATAGATAGCTATGTTGAGTTTTTAGGTTATATCTCAACTAATGAACTCAAAAGTTTATATGTGAATTCTTATGGATTTATTTTTGCCTCTCTTTTTGAAGGATTCGGTATTCCTTTAATTGAAGCATTAGCGTCGCGAACGCCAGTTGCATTTAGTAATGTTACATCACTACCTGAAATTGCAGCAGACTGCGGAATTAGTTTCAATCCTTATGATATGCCTTCGATTGCCGAGGCTATATCGCAGCTATTTTATTTAGATGAGAAGCTAAAAGTTAGAATGGTGGATAAAGGATTTAAAAGGGCATTAGATTTTCAAGAGTTGAAAGTAAGAAAAGATATTGAAAATTTTTGGTCGTTTATGCTAGAACCAGGGAAAGATTGAGAGGGCGTTATTTTGAAGAAAATTCTTGTATTAACATCCAGATTTCCATTTCCTGTTATTGGTGGTGATCGCCTTCGTATATATCAAATGTGTAAAGCGCTCTCAGAACATTATGAGCTACATTTATTGAGTTTAAGCGACAGTAAGAAAAATTGTGTTGATAACAATGATAGGGTCTTTAGTCACGTTGAGACTGTTTACTTGCCAAAGTGGAAATCTTATCTGAATGTTATACTATCTCTAATTTCATTTTCTAAGAAACCAATGCAATTAGCTTATTATTCATCATCTGATTATAAAAATAAAATAAGACGTATGATAAACGACTATGATGCGGTCTTTTGTCATCTAGTCCGGACAAGTGATAGCATTCCAGATTTTGATGGAATAAAAATAATCGATATGACTGATGCTATATCATTAAATTACTCTCGAGTAAAATTAAAGTCAAACAAGGGATTACTTGATCATATATATAGCTTAGAGTATAAAAAACTTCATGAATATGAAAAAATGATGCCTAAAAAATTTGATGTAGTATGCCTGATTTCACAAGTAGATAGTGATTATTTGTTTGAGAATAATACTCCCTCTAATGTTGTTATTGCATCCAATGGTGTTGAATTTGATAGATTTCCCGTATCCAATGTACCATCTAAAGATTTAGTCTTTATTGGTAATATGCTGTCTGTTCAAAATATTGATGCGGCCCAATGGTTTATTGATCATGTATTGCCCAAACTTGAGCAACATGGTGACTTTCGATTTAAAATCATCGGAAGAATTTCTGAGTCAATGAAACTAAAATTCAATTCTTATAAGGGTGTATATGCTACTGGGGAGGTAGACTGTGTTTCATCTCATGCCCAACCAGCATTAGCAGGGATATGTTCTGTCAGATTAGGAGCTGGGGTTCAGAATAAAGTTCTGGAGTATATGGCCTTAGGTATTCCTGCTATTGTCTCGTCTGTAGGGGCTGAAGGAATACCAGCTCGACCTGGAGTAGATTTTATAGTAGTGGATACTCCAGACGAGTATGTGAATAGCATAATAAAGCTAAATGATAGTAGTGAGTTATTTAATACACTATCTAAAAATGGTCGTAAATTTGTAGAAAACAATCAGTCTTGGTCTTCCAGTTTAACTCCGTTCCTTAGTAAAATTGATATGTTAATCGTTAAGTAAAGTGAACAAAATGAATATTATACCAGTGATTATGGCCGGTGGGTCTGGTAGTCGTTTGTGGCCTTTATCAAGAGACTCATTTCCAAAGCAGTTTTTATCTATTGATGGTTCTGGGTCTAGTATGTTAGAAAATACACTAGACAGACTACATTCTGAGTCTATTAGTAATCCAATTGTTATATGCAATGAGTCTCATCGATTTATTGTGGCTGAGCAGTTAAGAAAAAAGAACAAATTAGAGCAAAATATTATTTTAGAACCATCAGGACGCAATACAGCTCCTGCTGTTGCTTTAGCCGCGCTCCATTGCCTGAAAACTAGTAATGGTAACGATCCTTTGATGTTGGTTTTGGCAGCAGACCATGTAATTCTCAAAGAAGACATTTTTCTTGATGCTGTCATGATGGGTACCAAATATGCTGCAGATAAACATCTTGTTACTTTTGGTATCGTTCCCGATTCTCCTGAAACTGGATACGGATACATTAAATCTGGAATGGCGAAAGGAGATAATGTTTTTGAAATTGAGCGCTTTATTGAAAAACCAAATCGAATAAGTGCAGAGTGTTATTTGAATGAAGGCGGCTACTATTGGAACAGTGGCATGTTTTTATTTCAAGCATCTTCTTATTTAAACGAGCTTAAAGAATACCGGCCTGATATATACGATTGTTGTTTAAAAGCATATGAAACGTCAAATAATGATTCTGACTTTTTGCGCGTTGGCTGTGATGAGTTTCTACATTGTCCTGCAGAATCTATTGACTATGCTGTTATGGAAAAAACAAAAAATGGTCTAGTCATCCCTATGAGTGTTGGTTGGAGCGATGTTGGTTCTTGGTCATCTTTATGGGATATTCAAGATAAAGATGAACATAACAATGTCCGCCATGGTGATGTAATTACTTTAAATTCAAACAATAACTATATTTTTTCAAGTAATGCTTTGGTTACAACAATTGGTGTTGAGAATTTAGTTATTGTGCAAACAGAAGATGCTGTTCTTGTTGCTGAGCAAAGCAATGTACAACGAGTGAAAGATATTGTAAATACACTAAAGATCAATGAAAGGCGTGAGTTTAAAACACATAAGACGCTTTTTAGACCTTGGGGGACAATTTCTGCGTTATCAGATGGTAATGGCTATTCCGTTAAGAAACTTCACATTCGCCCTGGAGAGGGAATGTCAATGCAAGTTCATTATAATAGAAGTGAGCATTGGATAGTTCTGTCTGGTACTGCTCGTGTGATTGTTGGTGGAGAGGAGAAACTTTTAACAACAAATCATGCTATCAATATTGACGTTGGTATCCCACATACAATAGAAAATCCAGGGAGAATTATGCTTGAAATGATCGAGATCCAAACTGGGTCTTACATTCAAGATGATGACGTTATTCGCTTAAATGATCGTTATGGAAGATAGTAATGACTAAATTAACCTGTTTTAAAGCTTATGATATCCGTGGAAAATTGGGAGAAGAGCTAAATGAAGATATTGCTTATCGAATTGGTAGAGCTTTTGGGGAGTATATAAGACCGGAAAAAGTTGTTGTAGGAGGAGATGTTCGTCTTACTAGCAAAGCACTAAAGATAGCTTTAAGTAATGGTTTACGCGACGCTGGTGTTGATATATTAGATATAGGGTTATCGGGTACTGAAGAAATTTATTTTGCTACATCATATCTTATGTGTGATGGTGGTATTGAAGTTACTGCTAGTCATAACCCAATAAATTACAATGGAATGAAACTTGTTCGGGAGTCTTCCAAGCCAATCAGTGGCGACTCTGGATTAAGAGATATTCAGAGACTTGCTGAGGAAAATAATTTCGCTCCTATTGCTTGTGAAGATTTGCGTGGGAAATATGAGGAGGTATCTATAATAGAGCCTTATGTGGATCATTTGCTCTCTTATATTTCTTTGCCTAGACTTTCTCCTTTGAAGTTGGTTATTAATAGTGGTAATGGTGCAGCTGGTCATGTTATTGATGAAATTGAGCGTCGTTTCAAGATATTAAATATTCCTATTGAACTGATAAAGATCCACAATAACCCTGATGGTAGCTTTCCCAACGGGATTCCTAACCCACTGTTACCAGAATGTCGTTCTGATACTCAACATGCAGTTATTGAGCATAAGGCCGATATGGGGATTGCCTTTGATGGAGATTTCGACCGTTGCTTTTTATTTGATGAGCATGGTAATTTCATTGAGGGTTACTATATTGTTGGGCTTCTTGCTGAATCTTTTTTACAGAAAAATCCTGGTTCTAAAATAATTCATGACCCTAGGCTTTGTTGGAATACTGTTGATATCGTCTCGAATACAGGTGGTGTTGCTATACAGTCAAAGACTGGTCATGCCTTTATTAAGGAAAGAATGAGACAAGAAGATGCTGTATATGGTGGTGAGATGAGTGCTCATCATTATTTTAGAGATTTCTTCTATTGCGATAGTGGTATGATTCCGTGGTTACTTGTCACTGAGTTACTAAGCATAAAAAGGCAGAAGTTGAGTGTATTGGTGAATGATCGAATTGCCGCATATCCTTCGTCAGGGGAGATTAATTGTCATTTAACTGAACCTTCACGGTCTATTAGTAAAATTCTTAAAATGTATGAGGAAGATGCTTTAGTAAAAGATTTTACTGATGGAATTAGTTTGGAATTTTCTAAATGGCGATTTAATTTGAGAACTTCCAATACAGAGCCTGTAGTCCGCTTAAATGTAGAAACAAAAGGAGATAGAAAATTAATGGAGGATAAAACCCGTGAGATATTAGATATATTACGGCAGGAATGATTTATATATGAGCAATTTAAAAGCCATTATCCCTGTGGCAGGGTTAGGGATGAAAATGTTACCTGCTACAAAGGCGATTCCTAAAGAAATGCTTCCAATAGTAGATAAACCGCTAATTCAATTAATAGTTGATGAGTGTGTTCATGCTGGTATAAAAGAAATTATTTTGGTTACTAATTCATCTAAAAATACTATTGAGAACCATTTTGATACTTCATATGAATTAGAGGCTCTACTTGAGGCTAGAGTTAAGAGACAGCTTTTAGAAGAAATTCAATCTATTTGTCCCCGTAACATAACAATTACGAGTGTTCGACAGCATAAACAATTGGGGCTAGGCCACGCTATTTTATGTGCAAAATCGCTAGTTGGAGATAATCCTTTTGTAGTCTTGTTGCCAGATATTTTACTTGATAGTTCAACATACGATTCTCGAAGTCAGAACCTGGCTGCGATGATTCAACGTTTTAGAGAGAATGGTCGTAGTCAGGTTTTGGTACAACCTAAAAATATTGAAGATCTTTCCGAATATTCTGTCGTTAATTGTGATGTTGAAAATCTGAAGGCTGGACAAACAGCACGAATGATTTCGATTATTGAAAAACCCGATGATGCAAAGGTTTATCGCTCTAATCTCTCAGCTGTTGGTCGTTATATGCTTTCTGCATCAATTTGGCCTATTTTAGCTGCAACAGGATTTGGGGCCTGGGAGCGTATCCAACTTTCTGATGCAATATCTACATTATTGCAACATTTGCCAGTAGAAGTTTATCATCTTGTCGGTACTGCATATGATTGTGGTGAAAAATTAGGTTACGCTGAAGCATTTGTAGCTGGAGGAGTATCTCACCCAGTGCAAGGGAAATTTTTTAGGGAGTGGTTGCTTAAAAAACAGAAAACATTATAGTCTGTGATCCTGTATATGTAGTAATGTTTTATATCTTATGTATTTACGGCTATTTCTGGTTTTTATAATTGCGTGCATGGTATTATAACATGTACGCATGTTTCACTTTCTATTAAATCTAGTATTATAATTATGTATATAATGTAGATAGGCTTGTGTTGATTATGTGTTCTAATCACTAGTTATTGGCGTCAATATGGATTGATTTTAACTCTTTTATTATTTATAAATATGAGATGAACATTATGGGGCGTAATTATTTTATAGATAATGCTAAAGGGTTGCTTATCTTTTTTGTTGTATTTGGGCATCTATTAGAAAGAACATTAACGTGGGATAGTAGTGTTGGGAAAGTATTACTATCAGTAATTTACTCCTTTCACATGCCCGCTTTTATTTTATTGGCTGGGATGACTTTTTCTACAAAGAATATTGTTGATAAAATTATTAATGTTGCTGTGATTTTTATTTTATTCCAGTTATTTCATACAATCCCTATGTCATTGTTTTATGGTGTAGGTAAATTAATGCTATTTCCATACTGGACATTATGGTTTCTAGTAAGTCTTGTTTGGTGGTATATAATAGTTTTTTTTATCGAGAAATGTCGATTTAACCTGAATGTATGTATAACAATTTCCGTCATAATGGCATTGTTAGTACATTTTTCTGTTCGTGATATCAGCATTTTTAGTTTCCATCGGACGATACATTTTTTGCCATTTTTTTTAATAGGATATAAATTAGGTAGGAATTGGACTCCGAAATATAAAATATCCTCTTTGTTTTTTATTTTTTCGGTTATTTTGGTGTCAATAATGTTTCTATATCTACATGCCGATAAATATATTCTTTTTGGCAGCTATTTTTTTGAGATTTCGAATGGTAATATATTAATATCGATATTTTTTTATTTTATAAGTGCGATTTGTGTTTATACCCTTATTATGATCATTCCGAATAAAAAGACATTGCTTTCAGATATAGGGATTGGATGTATGTCAGTTTATTTACTTCATTCATTTCTAATAGAACTAGGCGGTCAGCAAATGCTTAATAAGTTATTTTCTGGATATGGAGATGCTGTGTTTTTATTGGTGGTAATTGCATTTTCATTGATTATAACGAAAGTTCTATCAAGTCATTATATTGATGGTGTTATAAGGATGGTATCTAGGGGGATAGTGAAAAATGTAGTAATGACAAAATGGAATTAGTTCAGGTTAAATGCGACTAGATGATTTAAAGTAAAAAATCTCACATAGTGAGAAGTTATTGAGCATTCTCTTGGACTATCTAACAATGTTGTAGATAGGATGAAAAGCTGAAATAACCATGTATAATTAACTATTATATGAGTAAAATATTTGGTTCTTTCCCCTAAAAAAGGCAAACTATGAAAATCGCAATTAGCGGAACCGGCTATGTCGGCCTTTCTAACGGAATCTTGATTTCTCAACATCATGAAGTTGTCGCACTGGATATCATCCAGGACAAAGTTGATCTTCTGAACAAGAAAGTTTCTCCTATCTCCGATCCCGAAATTGAAGATTATCTGCAAAACAAGCAACTGAACTTCCGAGCCACCACCAACAAACAAGAAGCCTACCTCGGCGCCGACTACGTCATCATCGCCACCCCGACCGACTACGATCCCAAAACCAACTACTTCAACACCTCATCCGTTGAATCAGTCATTAAGGACGTCATCGCCATCAACCCCAACGCGGTGATGGTCATCAAGTCCACGATCCCGGTTGGCTTCACCCAGCAGGTGAAGGAAAAATACGGCTCCGAAAACATCATCTTCTCACCGGAGTTCCTGCGCGAGGGCAGAGCGTTGTACGACAACCTGCACCCCTCCCGCATCGTTATCGGCGAGCGCTCCGAGCGCGCCAAAGTCTTTGCTGACCTGCTGGTCGAAGGCGCCATCAAAAAAGACATCCCGGTGCTGTTCACCGACTCCACCGAAGCCGAAGCCATCAAGCTGTTCGCCAACACCTACCTGGCGATGCGCGTGGCCTATTTCAACGAACTGGACAGCTACGCTGAGGCGCTGGGTCTGAACACGCGTCAAATCATCGACGGCGTCTGCCTGGATCCGCGCATCGGCAATCATTACAACAACCCGTCATTCGGCTACGGCGGTTATTGCCTGCCCAAAGACACCAAGCAACTGCTGGCGAACTACCAGTCGGTGCCGAATAACCTGATTTCCGCCATCGTTGAAACCAACCGCACGCGTAAAGATTTCATCGCGGACTCCATCCTCAGCCGCAATCCGAAGGTGGTCGGCGTGTACCGCCTGATCATGAAGAGCGGTTCCGACAACTTCCGTGCGTCCTCCATTCAGGGTATCATGAAGCGCATCAAGGCGAAGGGTGTCAAAGTCGTGATATATGAGCCGGTGATGAAAGAGGATGAGTTCTTCCATTCACGGGTAATGCGCGACCTGGAAGAGTTCAAAAAGGTCTCTGACGTCATCGTCTCTAACCGCATGTCGCCGGAGCTGGACGACGTAATCGACAAGGTCTATACCCGCGACCTGTTCGGCAGCGACTGATTCATATCAGTTATGAGATAAGGCCCGCTCGCGGGCCTTTCTGCTATTGTCTTGAAAATAGGCAATACATTCCTCTCCTTCCCGCCTATCGCATCAATCGCTATCCACTTCCCGTAAAGCTGAGTTAACATAGTCGCCACACATGTCCTGTGGGCGACTCAATGCCCGCATGTATCATCCCTCAGACAGGAGTTTCTAATGTCCAAACAACAGATCGGCGTTGTCGGTATGGCTGTGATGGGGCGCAACCTGGCGCTGAACATTGAAAGCCGCGGTTACACCGTTTCCATCTTTAACCGTTCCAAAGACAAAACCGACGAAGTGGTTGCCGAGAATCCCGGCAAGAAACTGGTGCCTTACTACTCTGTGCAGGAATTTGTTGAGTCGCTGGAGAAACCGCGCCGCATCCTGCTGATGGTGAAGGCGGGTGAGGGTACGGACAAGACCATTGAATCCCTGAAGCCGTATCTGGAGAAGGGCGATATCCTGATCGACGGCGGTAACACCTTCTTCCAGGACACCATCCGCCGCAACCGTGAACTTTCTGCCGAAGGCTTTAACTTTATCGGCACCGGCGTTTCCGGCGGCGAAGAGGGCGCGCTGAAAGGGCCTTCCATCATGCCTGGCGGTCAGAAGCACGCCTATGAGCTGGTTGCGCCGATCCTGAAGAAAATCGCCGCTGTGGCTGAAGACGGCGAAGCCTGCGTGACCTACATCGGTCCGGACGGCGCCGGCCATTACGTCAAGATGGTGCATAACGGCATTGAATACGGCGATATGCAGCTGATTGCCGAAGCGTACTCTCTGCTGAAGCACTCCCTGAACCTGAGCAACGACGAGCTGGCCAGCACCTTCGGCGAGTGGAACAAGGGCGAACTGAGCAGCTACCTGATTGAAATCACCGCCGACATCTTTAAGAAGAAAGATGAGGCCGGTAAGTATCTGGTCGACGTCATTCTGGACGAAGCCGCCAACAAAGGCACCGGCAAGTGGACCAGCCAAAGCTCGCTGGATCTCGGCATTCCGCTGACGCTGATCACCGAGTCCGTTTTCGCCCGCTACCTTTCTTCACTGAAAGATCAGCGCGTTGCCGCTTCTAAAGTGCTGACCGGACCGCAGGTGAAAACCTTCAGCGGCGACAAAGCCGAGTTCATCGAGAAAGTCCGCCGCGCGCTGTACCTGGGCAAAATCGTTTCTTATGCGCAGGGCTTCCAGCAGCTTAAGTCCGCTTCTGACGAGTACAACTGGGATCTGCAGTACGGTGAAATCGCGCGCATCTTCCGCGCCGGTTGCATCATTCGCGCGCAGTTCCTGCAAAAAATCACCGACGCTTATGCAGAAAACGCGAATATCGCCAACCTGCTGCTGGCGCCATACTTCAAGAAGATTGCCGACGACTACCAGCAGGCGCTGCGTGACGTGGTGAGCTACGCCGTACAGAACGGCATCCCGACCCCGACGTTCTCGGCTGCGATCTCCTATTACGACAGCTACCGCTCCGCGGTGCTGCCGGCGAACCTGATCCAGGCGCAGCGTGACTACTTCGGCGCGCATACCTACAAGCGCACTGACAAGGACGGCGTGTTCCACACCGAGTGGCTGGAAGACTAATCCTGTTTTTGGTCTACAATTCCGGGTACGTGATGCGTGCCCGGATTTTTTTTGCCTGTAGCGCCGCTAATTGCACAATTTATCAGCGAATCCTCACGCTTATTCACGATTCAGCTCGTTTTTGTCATGTTGTCAGCCAGATAAACTGGGTAAGATAAGGGAAGCGACATCCAGGATCTTTTACTTCAGCAAAGGTATCAATATGGAAAATGTGAATAAGCCGACTTTCCAGAACGTATTGGAGTTTGTGCGTATGTTCCGCCGGAAGAATAAACTGCAACGTGAGATTACGGATAACGAGAAGAAAATCCGTGACAACCAGAAGCGCGTGTTGCTGCTGGACAACCTGAGTGAGTACATCAAGCCGGGTATGAGCATTGAAGACATTCAGGCCATTATTGCGGACATGCGCGGCAACTATGAGGACCGCGTGGATGATTACATCATCAAGAACGCCGACCTCTCCAAGGAACGTCGCGAGCTGTCCAAAAAGCTGAAAGCGATGGGCGAGAGCAACAGCTCCGCCAAATAATCCCTTCTCAGGCAGTATTGTTACACCGGCGGACGCGATATGTGCGCCCGCCGTGTTTTGTATATCCTGTCTCAGCCCCCTCCACGCCGCGTTATCGGCCCGAATCCGCTTCGATGAATCTGACGACCGAATCCAGATCGCAGGACGGAATGACCTGTGTCGCAATCTGTTTGGCTTCCCGGATGCCGTGCTCGGGGACATAGCTCCGATCGGCATGCTTCAGCATGGACAAATCATTGTAGTTATCGCCGAAGGCAACCACTTCGTCCACATCGAGGCAGGCTCTGAGCGTGTTAATCGCCGAGTGCTTGGACGTTGTATCGCTGAGGATATTCATGAAGTAAATGTCCTCCCGGTCATGATAAACATCCCGGTTCAACAGGCAGTGTGCTCCCTGAAGCGTGCTGATGGTTTGCTGTAACTGTTTTAGCCGGGCATCCTCATCGTACAGGACATAGTAAAGCGGAAGATAACCTTCGGGCAGGCACGAAAAATGATCAATCCTGAAGATATTATCCTTTAAAAACGGCCTCTTTCTTTCAATAAAGCGCCGACTCAGTGCGTTTCGCGCCGCGGTATAGAACAGCGCGTATTCATTGCCTTTGATGCAGTAGAGGAAGCCGTCCTGATCGGTATTTTCAAGAATCGCCGAAACGTGAATGATGAGATCCCTGGACAGGGATACAACATTAACCACCTCATTTTTCATCATATCAAACGTTAACAACCCGTCGCTCAACACGGCCGGGCAAGTAAACCTGGCTTCGCCAAGCAGCATTTTTACGGAGCTTAACGTTCTGCCGGTTGCGCAGGTAAACAACACCCCTGACTCTGAGAAACGATTAATCGCATCGAGGGAATAGGGCGAGATCTTGCCTTTGCTGTTAAGCAGCGTTCCGTCCAGGTCGCTGATATAAAGCGTTCTTTTCATCTTAGTCATCGGCGTCATCCGTCATTGATCATTGATAGAACCGTCTTGGCAAGTTTCGCCGCTGTATGTATACACCTTTATTGCTCCTGCAAACCTCTCAGCGCTGTAGCCCCGGTTTCCTGCCTGAGTCAGGTATTGTATGATACATATATGTATTTTCATCTGACAAGACGCTTATGGACACAGGACGCTACATCAAAGAGAACTTCCGTTTTAATGATGACACCGGTATTTCGATGTACTCTCAACTGGCCTCCTTTATCCGGCATCAGGTCCGGCTCGGCGTATTCAACGTGAATGACAAAATAGTGACTGAAAATGAGCTATGCGACATTCTGAAAATCAGCAGAACTACCGTCCGGTTAGCCATGAATGAGCTTCTGGAAGAAGGACTGATCGTACGCCAGCGGGGCAAAGGCTCGTTTGTCGCAGATAAGAAAATCAACCGCAAGCTGAACTCGCTGTATAATTTTTCCGACAGCATGCGCGAGCAGGGAATTAAACCCCATTCGGTGGTGCTGCAGGCTGCCGTTGTTGAAGCGGATGAGATGGCGGCCCAAAAGCTGAACCTCCCTGAAGGGCAACGGAAAATATTTCTGCTTAAACGCGTGCGCTATGGCGATGACACGGCTTTACTCCTTGAAACCACGGCGATCCCCTATAACCTTTGCCAGGGCATAGAACAGTACGACTTTGAAGTCAGGTCGTTGTACGATGTGCTGAAAAACCAGTTCGGCCTGAATATCACCCATGCCACGGAACGTATTGATGCCATTATCATTAATAAGTCGGCGGCTCACCATTTACAGTGCCCTGAAAAAGTCATGGCAGGGTATCAGATAGAACGTGTTTCCTTCCTCGAAAGCGGTTTTGTTTTTGAATACACAACTTCCGTGACCCGTGCGGATAAATGCAGCTTTAAGATCGATCTGTTTAATACCAATCAGTTCAAATCGCGCATTGATTTTTCCCGTCAGTTAAAACGTTAGGGCCATCCAGGCCCTTTCTTGTTGTTACTCACTTCAGCAACACCTCAGCGCGTATTTATACGCTGAATGACGTACCCGCATTGTTACTCATTTCCTGTATCAATCGCGCAAAACGTCTGATCTGGATCAACCCTGATGACTCACGTTTCATTGCATATTATGTATCATACAAATATAACAATTAACAAGTCAAAGGAATTACATGATGAAACCGAATAAAAAAGCCGCTGAAATGACTCCCGCTGAGCTCGGTCAATACATCGATCAATCTGTACTGAAACCGGGGTTCACGTTACAGGAGGTACGTAAATACATTCAGGAAGGGATTGATTACCAATGTAAAACCGTATGCATTAACCCGGCCTATCTGGACGTTGCGCGTGAGATGTGCAAGGAAACGGGCACCGGTATTTGCGTGGTGTGTGATTTCCCTTTTGGCACGTCGTCAACCGCGTCTAAGGTTGCGCAGGCAGAAATCATCTGTAGCCAGGGCGATGTAGACGATCTGGATATCGTCGCCAACTACGGCTTTATCCGCAGCGGCCTGTGGGATGCGTTTGAACAGGATATCAGGGCGGTGGTCAATGTTGCCCATCGTTATGGTTCGTTGGTTAAAGTTATTTTTGAAACCGATGCGCTGACGACGGAGCAGGTTGCTCAGGCAACGGAATATGCCTGCCGCGCCGGAGTTGACTTCGTTAAGACCTCAACCGGCTTTTTTACCGGCGCAGAGAGCAAGGGCGCAACGCCTGAAATCATTGCCGTAATGATGACGGCGGCGCAAGGGCGCTGTAAGGTCAAAGGCTCCGGCTGCATCCGTACCCGCGAACATTTCCTGCAACTGATTGACATGGGTATCGACCGCATGGGGATCGGCTACCGCTCCACCGCAGAAGTGCTCGGCCTGAGCCCCCAAAGCCGCGTTGCTGATTCCTGACCTGATTAACTTCTTGCCCGGATGACATCATGAGCCGGTTGGACGAACTGAAAATATGCGACGGCTGCAGCCGATACCGGCAACATGGAATCTGTCAGGTAATTTGCCCGCAGGGCAGCCATAATACCGGCTGCGGCCTGATGTGTTTAAACCGCGGCATGGCGCATTTCCGCCCATGTTTTGCGCATGACGTTGAGTACGGTTTTCAACTGAGAGATGTTTAAGGCGCCGAAGCCAAAAAACAGGGCTGAACGGCTGAAGGCGGCTTTCCATGCGGTTTCCGAACCGTTTGCCAGTTCCGCCATCGTGTCAAACCGTACCCCCGCCTGCAGGCAACGCTGACGAAACTGCGCAACGACCGAGTGAGAATGCGGCATGAGCAACGTCAGGTGTAGCCCGGCGGATGTTCCCCAGATTTCACTGTCCGGGAAAATGGCAGCCAGGCCTTGCGCTAATAACCGCTGGCGGGCCTCATACTCGCAGGTCAGCTTACTGATATGAGCGTAAAAAAGCTGCTTTTGCATCAGTTCGGCAAGGAACTGCTGCAATAGCCACAGGCTGCCGTTGTTACTGAGCGCTTTCAGGTTTTGCACGGCGCTCAGCAGCGCATCAGGGCAGATCAGGTAACCCAGTCGTGCCCCCGGACCGAGGCTTTTGGAAAATGTCCCCATATAAATAACGCGGTCCTGGCTGTCCATGGCTTTAAGCGCAGGCAGGGGGTTATCGGCGTAGTTAAAAACGGCGTCGTAATCATCTTCAATAATATAAGAGCCGGCGCGTTGCGCCCATTGCAACAAAACTTCACGGCGCTCAAGCGACAGCGTACTGCCCATCGGATACTGATGGGCGGCAGTAACATAACAGAGCTGAACCGGCATTTCCGGTAGGTCATCAACGCGCAGCCCCTGGTTATCAACCGCAACGGCGGTTATTTGCGCGCCATAATAATTAAAAAGATGCCATGCGCCGGAATAACAGGGAGATTCCGTAACAATATGACATTTTTGCTGACAGGCATGTTGTCGGTGCAATATAAATAGTTGCCCTAATAAAGATAGTCCTTCCTGAATGCCATTAGTAATAATGATATTTTCCGCAGGAGTATTGATCCCGCGTGAGAAATGAAGATAGCGGGCCAGCTCTTTGCGTAATGATAATAATCCGCAAGGCGAGTGATAGCGCGTTATTAATTGCTCTTTGAGTACGGAAGATGAATTATTCCATCTGCGCCAGCTTGACCAGGGAAAAGCGTGGGGGTCGGGAACGCCAAGCAAACAGTAATATTCTGTGCCGGCCTCGCGCCAGACATCCGCGGGGCGTTCAGCCGGGCTGACCCGGAGCGGCTCCGGCCCTTCGGTTGGCAGTAAAGGCCGGGCAACAGGCTTTATCTGCCGGGTGAAAATGACCTCATAGCCTATGCCGGGGCGGCTTTTAATATATCCGCCGGTGGTAAGTTTTTCATATGCCATGACGACGGTAATCCGCGCTGTCCGCAACTGATGGGCAAGCTGGCGGATGGACGGCAGTTTATCGCCGCAAAGAAGATCGCCTTCCGCTATTGCCTGGTAATAATGTTGAAATATCTGAATGTATAAGGGTATTTCACTCTGTTTATTCAGGAGAAGCGTTCCCATCAACATTATCCTTTCATTCGTTGTTTTCACCGAATATACCGGACGTCGGATGCCCCGGCGTTGACTCCCCGCAATAGATAACCGGTGTATCTATTAATCGAAAGGCGTGTCTCTATTGTGACTCAGACGCATCGGTTAATGTGCGTTGATTAGCATTGGATGGGACAGTAAAAAATGGCGTTAATTAAACGGCATGCATTATGGTGGGCGGTCGCCGGCGGGGTAATTACGGCTATAGTCATTCTGGGCGCATGGCAGGGCGTTCATTATACCAGCAGCACGGAATTTTGTTTGTCATGTCATTCCATGAATACCGCAGGAAAAGAATACCAGCAAAGTATCCATTTTAAAAACGCCTCCGGTGTTCGCGCCGAGTGCCGTGATTGCCACATTCCGCCCGGCGCCATTCCAATGTTGGTACGTAAAACCCAGGCGCTTAACGATCTGTACCGCACGTTTATTTCACCTTCGATTGATACCCCCGAAAAGTTTGCAGAAAAACGGGCCGAACTGGCGCAGCGCGAATGGAAGCGCATGAGCGACAGCGCATCGGCGACGTGTAAATCCTGCCATCGCTATGAGGCGATGGATCATGCCAGGCAGTCTCCCAATGCGGCGGCGCAGATGACGGCGGCCGCGGCTAAAAACAGCAACTGCATTGATTGTCACAAAGGCATTGCGCATCGCATGCCCGATATGAGCAGTGGTTTTCGCGATGAATTCAAAAGACTGGTGAGGCAAAGCGCGCCGCCGGTCGTGGGTAAAACGCTCTTTACGCTGACGGAAAAATCGATTTATGCCGGGCCGGACGGGGCTAAAGGCCGGGCCATGCTGATGCCGGCGACGGAGGTTCGTGTTCTGAGCCGGGAGGGAGATAACGTGCGGGTGGAGATTGTGGGCTGGCGTGAGAGTGCCGGGCGTGGGCGGGTCATTACGCAGTATCCCGGCAAACGCGTGTTTTCCGCCGTTCTGGATGAATCCCTGATGCAGGGGGTAAAAGTGCTGAAAACTCAGGTCGATCCGGATTCACACCAGGAGTGGCAGCAGATAAGCGTGCCGGTCTGGAGTCGCGGCGACGGCTTTATCAGCGACATCAGGCCTGTCTGGCAATACGCGGGGCAGATGCTGCAAAGCACCTGCAGCGCCTGCCACGGTGTGCCTGCGACAACCCGTTATAGCGCAAATGGTTGGATCGCCGGACTGAAGGCGATGTCGACCTACTACCGCTTAAGCAACGAAGAAGAACGCATTTTGCTTAAGTACCTCCAGACCCATGCCAGCGATGTGCCGCAAACAGAAAATAATAAGTGAGGAAATATGAAGGATAAGCAGCAGATTAACCTTTCCAGGCGACGGTTTGTTACCGGCATGATGGCGATGGGAACCGTCAGCATGCTTTCTCCCGGACCTCTCATCCCGAAAGTGTGGGCTGCGGGTGAAAGTACGGAACGTTGGGTCCAGTCCGGCTCTCACTTTGGCGCGTTTGAAGCGAAAGTGGTGAACGGTGAGTGGGTTGATACCCGTCCCTTCAGGCATGATAAATACCCGTGCGATATGCTGCAGGCCGTACGGGAAATCGTCTATAACCCTTCACGCGCCCGCTATCCGATGGTGCGTCTCGACTGGTTGCGCAAGCGGGAAAAATCAGACCGCAGCCAGCGGGGAGATAACCGCTTTGTGCGTGTCAGTTGGGATCAGGCATTAGATCTCGTTTATGCCGAGCTGGAGCGGGTACAGAAAACGCATGGTTCATCCGGCGTCTTTACGGGTCTTGCCGACTGGCAAATGGTGGGCAAGTATCACAAAGCGGGCGGCGCAATGGACAGAGGGTTGGGGCTGCACGGCAGTTATGTCACAACCGTCGGCGATTATTCCGCGGCTGCGGCTCAGGTTGTGTTGCCGCACGTGATCGGCTCGCTGGAAGTCTATGAACAGCAAACATCGTTACCGCTGGTGATAGAACATACGGATACGATCGTCCTGTGGGGCTGTGATCCGATTAAAAACTTACAGATTGAGTTTCTCATTCCCGATCACGTGCCTTTCGGTTACTGGCAGCAGATAAAAGAGAAGGCCGCTGCGGGCAAAATACGCATTATCAGCGTCGATCCGGTGCGCAGTAAAACACAAAACTACCTCAACGGCGAACAGTTGGCGTTACACCCGCAGACAGACGTGGCATTGCTGCTGGGGCTGGCTCATACGCTTTACGAAGAGAAGCTCTGTGATACGGCGTTCCTCAGGGATTATACCGTCGGTTTTGATGCATTTTTACCTTACCTGCTGGGCGACAAGGACAAGCAACCGAAAAATGCCGAATGGGCGGCGGAGATTTGCGGTTTGAGCGCTGACCAGATCCGCGGGTTTGCCCGTTTGCTGGTGAAAGGGCGCACGCAGATTATGGGCGGTTGGTGCGTACAGCGTATGCATCACGGTGAGCAGTACCCCTGGATGCTGGTCGTGCTGGCCAGCATGATTGGGCAGATCGGGCTGCCAGGCGGCGGCGTAGGATTTGGCTGGCACTATAACGGTGGCGGTACGGTGACGTCTAAAGGACCGGTATTGTCGGGGCTGGGCAGCATTAATAACCCGCCGCCTCCTGTCCATGCGGCGGATTTCCGCGGCGCTTCGGCGCATATCCCCGTTTCCCGCATGGTGGACTGCCTGCTGTCGCCGGGCAAAAAGCTTGCCTTTAACGGGGAAACGCTGACCTTCCCGGATATCAAAATGGCGATTTTCAGCGCGGCGAATCCGTTTCATGCCCAGCAAGACCGTAATCGGATGATTGAAGCCTGGAAGAAGCTGGAGACGGTTGTTGTCCTCGATCATCAGTGGACGGCCTCCTGTCGCTTCGCGGATATTGTCTTGCCGGTCACAACCCGCTTCGAGCGCAATGATATAGAGCAGTTTGGGACACACTCCAATAAAGGGCTGATGGCGATTCGTCAGATCGTTCCTCCGCAATTTGAAGCGCGTCACGATTTCGAGGTATTCGCCGGGCTTTGTAAACGTTTTGGCCGTGAGGAAGCGTACCGCGAAGGCCGCAATGAAATGCAGTGGATCCGGGCAATTTATGAAGAGGGGGCGAAGCAGGGGGCAATGAATGGCGTCGCCATGCCGGACTTTGACACATTCTGGAATGGCGATGGGTACATTGAGTTTCCGGCGGGCGAGCCCTGGGTTCGTCACGGCGATTTCCGGGAGGAGCCTGATTTAAATCCGCTGGGGACCCCTTCGGGGCTGATTGAAATTTACAGTAAAACGATAGCGGGGTTTAACTATGAGGATTGCCCCGGACATCCGGTGTGGATGGAACCGTTTGAGCTAAGAAAAACGGACGATAAGACGCAGAAATATCCGCTGCATTTGCAGTCATGTCATCCGGATAAACGCCTCCACTCGCAAATTTGCTCCAGTGAAGCCTGGCGCAAGACCTATGCCGTCGCTGAGCGTGAGCCGTTGTATATGAGTCAGAAAGATGCCGATGCGCGTGGATTGAAAGCGGGGGATGTCGCCCGGGTATTCAATTCCCGCGGGCAGATCCTTGCGGGCGTTGTCATCAGCGCAGACTATGCGCCGGGAGTGATTCGAATTCATGAGGGCGCATGGTACTCCCCGAAAGACGGGGGCAAAGCGGGAACGCTGTGTACCTATGGCGATCCTAACGTTTTGAGCGCGGATATCGGAACATCGCAACTGGCGCAGGGGCCATCAGCCCACAGCGTTCTGGTGGAGGTTGAACGTTACCGGGGAGAGTTGCCTGCCGTTACCGGGTTTGGCGGCCCGCATGAAGTGAAAGCGGAGGCGGATAATGCGGCCTGACGCTTTGTCACATAAGCGTGCTGTGGTGTATCAGTGGTTCTCGCAGTTGCTTTACCGGGAGCTGACCGATAAGCAACTGCAGACATTGTGTCACCGGGAACACGGCCAGTGGATGGCATCGCTGGCGGCGCTCCCCGGTTTGCCTGAAAACGTCGCCACGTTTGAACGCCGTCGCGAGTACGTTTTGGCCCGTAAGGCGCGTCAACAGGAGCTGGCGGCGGATTACGCCACGCTTTTTCTGATCGGGCCGCCGTCTGGCGTCTCACCTTATGAGGGGCACTATCCGCATACCTCGCCCGCCAGAGCGCGCCAGGATATGCGACGCCTGCTGGCGCAGCGTCAGCAGGCGCCAGGCAACAATGAGGAAGCCGACCATGTGGCAATTCAGTTGGCGCTGATGGCCCGGCTGATTGAGGACAACGCTGACCGGGAAACACAGCACCACTTCGTACATGCACATCTGATGAGCTGGCTACCGCTGTTCAGTGACTGCTGTGCAGAGCGTGATGAAACGGGATTCTATGCTGCGGCAGTGAAATTGATGACGAGCTTTGTTGCGCTGGATGAGGCGTGGCTGGTATGCGGCGATTAAAGGGATAAACCGGCTGGTGGGGGCCAGCTTTCGTTTGGCTGGGGTTTTTTGGATAAGGTCACATAACGTTATGATGTAAAATGGCTTTTCATTTGCGCATATCTGCGCATGGCTTGTTTTCGCTGCCACTAAAAAGCCCCACATTATGGGGCCATTCATCAAGGGAAAGACGGTTCATGTCTGATAGTATCGAGCCGTCTATAGTTCTCAGTAGCCAGGCACGAACTTAATGTATCTGAGTATGCTTGCCGTTCCATTTCCGTGACTTTGTAGGCACAGTGGTCTTTCTTGTATTTCTCCCAAGACGCTTGCTCAGCATCAAAAGCTGCCCTGTAATTGCTGCCGTAGTCATCCAGGGTTTTCCGGATTTCAATCAGCCGCACCTTCAGCTGCTGCTCGGAGTCCCCAACCATCTTATTAAGGCACTCACTTGCCCCCCAATATTCCAAAGATATCCCCTCACACACCGTGGGCTGAAGCTTTTCCAGATAGTTCACTGTTGGAATATCATCAGGTGCAGCAAGAGCCAGCGAGGCATTCCCTAATAAAACGAATGCAAGAATCTTTCTCATTTAGTTATCTTCCGTTCCTGTTCGAGTTCAAATACTCCACGCGGCGCCTGGAGCGCTCACGTTGCCCGCCTCGGTTCAGTTCTTCATTGTTTTGAATATAGTTTATGAAGTTATCAACATTATTTTCAGCCGCCGCCGGCATGGTCGAAAGCCCCCGGAAGCCATTATAAATAATATCAACCACAATATCCCTGATAGCTGGATTCAGTGATGCCCACTCAGTACGATTTTGAATATTTGCCGTCAGTGTGTTGTATACAGTTTCGGCGCGCCTTTCATAGTCTGGGTAGATTTGGTTGAACAGTGCGGCCTGCTGCTGTTCAGTTATTTCCCCAATACCCGCCCGATTCAATCGGACAAACTCCGTCAAGGGGCAGGGCCGGGTTTTGATCAGCAGGTAGGGTCCGGAACTGTCGGTAATCTTGAAGGATTTCTCGGTGGGTTTGATCTTGCGGATAGCGGTATCGGTTAATGCCATAGGTGGGGGTTCTATTTTCTCAACGAACCGTGAGGCTCCCGAGTAATCCCCCAAAAACTATGGATGTCAATAAACCCGGTAGACCTTCGCAGGCTAACCGGGTAAAGATAATTTCTTGTTTTTTAAACGTCTCCGGACTCGCTGGGATGTCCCGAAACTAAAATTTGGCTCCTCTGACTGGACTCGAACCAGTGACATACGGATTAACAGTCCGCCGTTCTACCGACTGAACTACAGAGGAATCGTTGGAACGAGGCGAATATTAGCGGGGCGCCTCAGGCTTGTAAAGAGCAAAATCTGATTATTGAATCGGTTGCTTATCAAAACATCAATCCGCTGATTTTTTTAGCAAATTAGCGCCTATAACAACTTTTTTAGTCACCAGGGAAATCTGAGGCGGGTAACCTTGCATAAAGTAAATTTGTTACCGTAAATCCGGTAACGGGATGCAGGGAAGGAAAAAAGTATGATGCTTGCTCAAAAAGCAGGAAATTCAGATAAGTGCTCCCGGATATATCATTTAGGATACATATAAATCCCCCTTTGTCACATGGAGAGCCGACGATGAGCAACTATCACGTTACCGTAGCAGATTATCCATCCAAACAGTTAGTCGGTATGAAAGTCCGTACCTCAATGAAAAACTCGCATCAGGATTGCCCGGCGCTGTGGCAGCATTTCGGGCCGCGCATCGGTGAACTGTTAGGAAACCGGGAAAGCTATGGTGTTTCCGTGATGATTAATGAGGAAGAGTTTTACTATTGGGCCGTCGTTGAGTGGGAGCCGCTGTCTCCGCTGCCGGAGGGCATGGAGCGAATCGATATTCCGGCAGGCAAATATGCAAAATGCACGGCGCCATCGCTGAATGAGTTGGCGGACGTTTATATGTATGTCTATGGTGGATGGCCGGAAAGTCAGGATGAATATACGTTCGACGAGAAAAAGGCCTGCATTGAGTTGTATCGTACCGGCTGGCAACCGGAGGATGCGCTTGACGTCTATATGCCGCTGAAGGCGAAGTGACGGAATAGCGTTAGCCCGCACAAGCCGGGCTTTCCCGGATGTATTAATCCATGCCGATGGTTTTCTCGCCAATTTAGCAGAAAACGCTACGCTGAATGAATCTGTCCCTTATTTTCAGGAGATTCATGCATGTGTCAGCAACACGCGAAGTCCCCTTTGTCTGGCATGGCCGCGTTGTTGGCGGCGTCTCCCCGTAACTGGGGACGTTGGGGCGATGATGATGAGGTTGGCGCGCTTAACTTTCTGGGCAATGCGGAGGTTCTGGCCGGCGTCGCCTGTATCCGCAGCGGCAAAGTGATTACCTGCGGCGAGCGGATTGGCAGCCCGGAGGGCGATCCAATCTGGCCGGGACGCGCTCAACCGCGCCGCTACAACACCCAGGACAAAAGCCACTACCAATCCGGCACTGCGATGCCGTTTGCGGGCGGTGCGGAATTCTCCGACGACAAGATCGACATGTTCCTTCAGGGCTCGACCCAATACGATGCCATTGGTCACGTCTGGTTTGACGATCAGATGTACAACGGCTATCCGGCCGGCGACAGCATCGGCGGAATGCGGCGCGGCTCGATTCTCCCTATCGCGGAGAAAGGCATCGCCGGGCGCGGCGTATTGCTGGACATGGCTGCCTGGAAAGGCAAGTTCGCGTTGGAAAAGGGCGACCTCTTGCACCTGGACGATATCCTTGGCGCCGCACAGCGTCAGGGCGTTGAGCTGCGTAAGCGTGACATCCTGTGCCTGCGAATTGGCTTTCTGCAACTGCGCTTTCGCCAACCGGCGGAGGAATTTTTCCGCGATTTTGTCGAACCGGGCCTGACTTACAGCCCGGAACTGGTGCAGTGGTTTTCCGACATGGAAATCGCCGCATTGTGCACCGACACCATCTCTAATGAGACACAGTACGATCCCGCGGTGGGGGTGGGCATTCCGCTGCATGGCGCTCTGCTGCGTAACCTGGGCATCAGCTTCAATGAACTGTGTAACTTTGAAAAACTTGCGGAGGATTGCCACAACGACGGGCAGTGGGATTTCCTCTATACGGCCGCGCCATTGAAGATTGTGGATGGCTGCGGCGCGCCGGTGAATGTGCTGGTGATTAAGTAAGGCGCGGGGATTATTGATATACAGAAAAGCGAAAAGCCCGCACAAGGCGGGCTTCTCAAAATTTGGCTCCTCTGACTGGACTCGAACCAGTGACATACGGATTAACAGTCCGCCGTTCTACCGACTGAACTACAGAGGGG
>NZ_QRAP01000001.1:171161-1060498 GCF_003363015.1 Enterobacillus tribolii
CCGCACAAGGCGGGCTTCTCAAAATTTGGCTCCTCTGACTGGACTCGAACCAGTGACATACGGATTAACAGTCCGCCGTTCTACCGACTGAACTACAGAGGAATCGTGTGAACGGGGCGCATATTAACGAGGGGGGAGAGGGTTGTCAAAGGCTGTTTTCAGAAAGATGAATTGGATGCCGAATAATTAGACAAAACAGGCAGGTAAGGTGGCGCAGTGAGCCATATTCCCCGGTGATGTTGCCCCGGAACGCAGCGGATCGCGGTTCCGGGGCCGGGCCGGTTCAATCAGCGGAATGGTGGCTCATTGAACGTACGCAGTTTCCGTGAATGCAGTTTGTCCCCCTCGGCGCGCAGCAGATCAATGGCGCAAATCCCTATTTGCAGATGTTCGGAAATTGCGCCTTCATAAAAGCGGTTCGCCTGACCAGGAAGCTTAATCTCACCGTGCAGCGGCTTGTCCGAAACACACAGCAGCGTGCCGTAGGGAACGCGGAAGCGATAGCCCTGAGCGGCAATCGTCGCGCTCTCCATATCAATCGCCACCGCGCGGCTGAGATTGAAACGCAGCGCAGAGGCGGAGTAACGCAGCTCCCAGTTGCGGTCGTCGGTGGTCACCACCGTACCGGTGCGCAGCCGCTGCTTCACCTCGACGCCAGGCATGCCACTGACCAGCTTGGTTGCGTCATACAAGGCGCGCTGCACCTCGGCAATGCTGGGGATCGGGATATCCGGCGGCAGTACCGCATCCAGAACGTGGTCGTCGCGCAGGTAGGCGTGAGCCAGCACGTAGTCGCCGATTTGCTGGCTTTCACGCAGGCCGCCGCAATGGCCGATCATCAGCCAGGCATCCGGGCGCAGCACCGCGAGGTGATCGCAGATGGTTTTGGCGTTGGAGGGACCGACGCCGATGTTAATCAGGGTGATACCGCGGCCCTCTTTGTCGATCAGGTGCCAGGCGGGCATTTGGTGCTTTTTCCAGGCCAGGTCGGAAATGGTTTCTTCCGGCGCTTCCGTTTCGGCGGTCACCCAGATGTCGCCGGCACAGGAAAGCGCCACGTACGGGCTGTCCGGATCAAGAATCTGCTGGCAGCCCCAGCGCACAAACTCATCCACATAGCGGGTGTAGTTGGTGAACAGCACAAAGGGCTGAAAATGCTCCACTGGCGTACCGGTGTAATGACGCAGGCGCGCCAGCGAAAAGTCCACGCGACGGGCATCAAAATGGGAGAGCGGCCAGGCTTCGGTTGGGTGGAACAGGCCATCGGCGGTTTCATCGCCGATTTGCGCCAGCTCGGTGGTCGGGAAGTGGCTCGTCAGCCCGGCGCTCATGGTGCGATCCAGGTTCAGCCCGTCAATCACATACGGATAGGGAATCTCATGCTGCGATGGGCCGACCTCAATCTGTACGCCATAGTCGTCGTGCAGCAGGGTAAGCTGCTCGTTCAGGTAGTCCCGGAACAGCGCGGGGCGCGTTACCGTCGTGGTATAGCAACCCGGATGGGTAAAGCGGGCATAAGCGCGGGTATTTTTCGGGCTGCGGGGCGTGCCGCCCCAGCTTACGCGCAATTCCGGGTACACGAATAACCCATCGCTGCGGGCGTCTACGTCCGGCAGCGTGCCGTTGAGCGTGTATTCCGCAATCGCCGCACGCAGGGCGGCAACCGCGTTTTCATAAAGTTCTTCCAGCTTATCCAGCGCCTGGGCAGGTGTCAGGCCACGATGCAGATCATTACTCATTGATTCTCCTTACCGGTTCTGGCTGGGTCAGAACCTTAGTATGTCATGAGGCATAAAGAACAGAAGAGGCATCTTTTTACAAATGATTCACTAAAGCAACGGGAAATTGCAGCTTTTGGTTTGATAGCAGGGAAATGGCTGCCGCTGTGGCAAATGGCGGTGAGGAACCAACGGGGATTACAGCGGGAAATACGGTTATCGGAAAGCAAAAAGCCCGAACAAGGCGGGCTTCTCAAAATTTGGCTCCTCTGACTGGACTCGAACCAGTGACATACGGATTAACAGTCCGCCGTTCTACCGACTGAACTACAGAGGAATCGTGTGGGGCGCATAATATCTGCCGTACCGTGGAGTGTCAACGCCTTTTCCGCCAGAAAAATGCGATTGCCTGTAATTCATACACCGCGGTGTACTATGCGCGCAAACCGGCACCATTAATGCGGCGGCAGGGGGGTAACGCGTGCCAGCGTATCCTGACGATAAAACTTCACCAGGTGCTGATACATCAGGGGAAAACGCTCCGCCAGCAGTTCAGGCGCGCTGAAAAAGTATTCGGAGAGCACGGCGAAACACTCAGCCGGATCGCTGGCGGCATAGGCATCGAGGCTGGTGCCTTCTTCACCGAGGACGTCGATCTCTTCCTGAATCGCCTCAATGACCGCATGCAGGTCGTGCTCCCACTGCGGAATATCGCGCAGGTTGATGAGCGGTACGCCGGTCGCAACGCCGGAGTAACGCATGTCCAGCTTATGGGCGGTTTCGTGGATCACCAGGTTGTAGCCGGAAAAGTCGAAGGAGTCGCGGATATCGAGCCAGTTAAGCACGATAGGCCCCTGCGCCAGGCTTTGCCCGGACTGCACCTCCGGCGATGAATGCACCAGTCCCATGTCGTCCTGCCAGGGCTCATCGTAGATGAAGGGCTCCGGGTAAATCAGCACCTCGTGGAAACCATCCAGCCACTCGATGCCCAGTTCCAGCACCGGCAGGGCGAACAGGCAGGCCAAACGGGCCTCCATCGCGGGCGTAAACTCCAGCCCCTGAACGGGCACGAACTGCTTTTGCTCCAGAATTCGGGCGGCAAGCGTTTTCAGACGTTCTGTTTCCTCCCCGGATAAGACCGACAGCAAAGGAATTGCCAGGGCCTCCTGCCAGGGATAATGGGTACTCGTCTCGTTTGTCGCCGAACTCCAGGGCCATTTAATCATCGGGTTGCTCATGAAATAGTCAGTTAAACGGTTCAGATCTTTTTTGACTACAAGATCGCGCATAACTGGCGCATTATATCACTCACGCCACGGAGAGATGCCGGAGTGGCTGAACGGACCGGTCTCGAAAACCGGAGTGGGGGCAACTCCACCGGGGGTTCAAATCCCCCTCTCTCCGCCATAATTCAAACACTTATCCTACCACTTGTCCGCGATGGATATCACGTTGAGAAAATGTGAGAAAATCCACTGGGAAAAAACGACGCATAGCGCCGCGTGCAACCGACAATAATATTAAAGCTTTCTATCCGGCGCAGGGCTGACTTTTACCTTCCTGTCATATACCAAAATCTGGCTTTCTGTTTTGTGTCCACTAAATAGCTGCTTGTCACGCCCACTGCCTTCGTTGTCAGAGATTCCTTTCGCCTTCAGATCGTGAAATGTACAGTCAAGAGGTCGATTGAGCTTATTGGCGGCGGTCAAAACGCCGTGGCCATGCGGTACTGGCCGATAAAGCGTATTCCGGGCATGAGTTACGCAACGAACTGAAAAACAAAGGTATAAAAGCAGTCATTCCCCGAAAATCAAACGACAAAACGGCGAGAAATTATCTGACGATGGTGAAACTGGGCTGCATCAGGCTCTTTTATCAACGGCTATACAATTAAAGGACACAGCCTAAAAATCGGAGGGACTACATTCAATATTTGCTTGCCCGAAAACAACTAGAGTTGTAAATTTACAACCATGAAAACGACCCTTGCAGAAAGATTAAAGTTCGCACGGAATCTGGCTGGTTTCTCACAAAAACAGCTGGGTGAACGTGTGGGCGTAACTCAGGCGGCTATTCAAAAAATCGAGGTGGGTAAAGCCAGTAATTCAACGCGGTTGATTGACATAGCGAAGTGCTTAAATGTAAGGCCGGAGTGGCTGTCCGACGGCGAGGAACCGATGCGTTCAGGCCTTGAATCCAATATTTCTCCACAAGGGAGGGGGGTAGAGACTTGGGATCGATCCACCCCGGTAGGCGATGATGAGGTCGAAATTCCCTATTACAAGAGTATCGAGCTTGCTGCCGGACACGGATGTATGAATAACGTTGATAACAACGGATACAAGCTAAGATTTTCTCGTTCAACGCTGCGTAAGTATGGGGCGGAGCCGGCAAACGTAATCAGCTTCGACGTGCATGGTGATAGCATGGCGCCAGTGATTCCCAACAGATCAACCGTTACGGTAGATATGGGGCATACGAGAGTTACTGACGGAGGTATTTACGCCATTGAACAAGACGACCTGTTCAGGATAAAGCTACTTTACCGTCTTCCCGGTCATCGTCTGAGTATTCGTAGCTACAACAGGGATGAGTATCCCGATGAAGAAGCTGATACGGCGACGGTGAAAATTATTGGCCGCGTGATTAACTGGTCAGTTATGGCCTGGTAATTCTATCGGCAAAATTTAGGTCGCTAAGCCCCGCTTGTTGTGGGGCTTTCTTTTTTCTGCCGCTCAGCCTATATGTGCTGTGCGGCAGAAGCGAATTCTTCTCCCGAGTGACAGAAACAGGTTCAAGCCAACCTCGCATGATAATTAGCCCGCAACACGATTAAATTCGCTTTAATTACAACCACATCGAACTTTTATCATTAAAATAACAACCTTGGTTGTTGATGAAAAAACAACTATAGTTTTATACTGTTGGCATCGAGAGGCAACGCTCACCGCTCTTTAACAATCAGACAGGAATGCCGAAAGGTGTCCACCAACTTTGTTGTCTTTAGAATGGAGTGATTGCGGTGATCAGATACGCGACCCCATCCCAAAGCCAACCAAGAGGAAAACATGAACGCGAAGAAGCTATGCAAGATGCGCAGGCTAGAACGCCGTCGCAAAGTGCGGGAGCAAGCCGTCGCAGGAAAGTCGCTTGAGAATAAAATTGCTCAAACCTTGTCAGGGATGAGCCGCACGACGTGTAAAGCTATCGATATGGCGGCGGTCGGGGTAAAAGAGGAGGTAGGGAGCGGGTCTTACTGCCTGCCTGGTGTTGCAATGTATCGCACCAAAAAAAGTAAGTCAGAAAACATTACGGCTCAGGTCTGACTGCATTACGAGGTTATGTCTCGGTGTATTAACTATAAGAATTTGATGAGGCTCGCAATATACCCGCGAGCCTTTTTTGTTTTAGTCCGCTCATCAAGTGCCAATCACTTACCAGAACTCATTGTCCCTGATGGCCAGGGTGGGCGGGCTATTCCTGTACACGGCACCCTTGAGGGGTGAAATACGAAAATGCCTATCAAAGAACCTGATTCATTCAGCATGATTGGCAGTGTGATCGTCGTAGCGATGACGCTGCTCGGCACGTTAGCCAACTACGCGTGGAGAATTCTAAACGGTGAAAGATTCCGTCTGTCGTTTTTTCTACTAAAAATTTGCATTTCTATTTTTGCCGGCGCGCTGGTGTTACTGGCGGCGAGTTACTCCAATTGGGAGGCGGAAATTGCCGGTGGTGTCGCGGGTCTGGCCGGTTGGTCCGGCGCCGAGGCGATTCGAATTATTGAAAAGCGGTTTTTAAGCCGCCTCAGGAGGGATAAATGTGATGAAAATCAGTGAAACCGGCTTATCCCTGATCAAACAAGCCGAAGGCTGCAAACTGATTGCTTATAGAAGAATGCGTTATCAGCTGTACGACGTAACCAACGGAGGCCTGTACCTAAACGATGAAAAAGCATATTGAGATCCGCCAGGCGGTAATGGACGCCATTAAGTCAGCGTCACCGGAGGCGACCCGCTTCTACGATGGTCGTCCGGAATTCTTGAGCACCCAGGATTTGCCGGCGATTGCGATATATTTGTCTGACGCTGAATGTACGGCGGAGGCTGGTACGATCGGTGAATATGGATGGCAAGCCGTATTGCATGCTGAGGTATTTCTGCAATCCGATTGTTCTGATACGGACCTGGATTGCTGGATTGAGCAATATCTCTCTCCGGCGGTCCGTGATTCGGTTGAGCTGAATACCTTAACGATCACTAATAATCCCCAGGGATACGACTATCTGCACGATGATGAGGCTACGACCTGGCGCTCGGCCGATCTCCGCAGTGTCATTACCTATCGCATGTAACGTTTTTTTCACCCCCATCATCCCGGCATCCGCCGGTTTTTTTATGTTAGGAGAAGTTATGGCCAGTAAATTTGAAAAAACTCAGGGTTCACAGATTTTTGTTTCTGATGGTCCGGCAACCGAAGCGAACCCGACAACCGTAAAGTGGTTCCCGACCTCGTGTTCCATTAAAGAAATTAGTTACACCAGCGGGCAGAAAACGGATATCGAAACGACCACGCTCTGCTCGGAAGAACAAGAGATGGAGGATGGACTGCCGGCGGCGGCCGAGCTCTCCCTGACCCGCAACTTTAGCGCCTACGACGATGGCCAGAAGTCGCTGAGCCAGGCTTATGAAGACGGTACGCTGCGCGCGGTTAAGGTGGTTTTCCCCAGCGGCGCTGGCTTCGCTTTCCTGGCCTCGGTCCGTCAGGATAACTGGTCTGCGGCCACCAACTCACTGGTTACCGGCACCTACAGTCTGCGGGTGAAAGGTAAGCCGGTCAAAATCATGCCGGGGGCCAAATGAAAAAGAGTGCAAACCTCAAAGCCATGATCATGGCGCCGCTGGCCGGCTTTCGGCATACCTCAGTAACGGTGCCGGAGTGGGGCGGCAAAACCTTCATTCTGCGCGAGCCGTCGGGTGCGACGTGGACACGGTTTAATGAGCTCGTCGCCAAACTGCGGCCAGCGGAATCCGGTGAAGACGAGCCGATGGAGCCGGATGCTCCGGAGCAGGATCGGCTATCTCGTCTGGCCGATGCGCTGATGCTGGTTGATGTCCTTTTGGATGAAAAGGGCGTGGCGATTTTCAGTGAGGAGGATGCTGAGACACTGGCGCCTCACATCGGTCCCGTTCACTCTCGCTTGCTGCGTCGCGCCATTGATCTGGCGCTAACGTTTGACGATGCGCAAAAAAAGTAGACTCCCCTCTCACATTCTTCCTGATGACGCTGGCCCTTCGGCTGGGTAAGACGCTCAACGAGTTAAATAAGACATTGACCGCCAGTGAGCTGCAAATGTGGCTTGCCTATGACCGCCGTTCCCCGCTGGGAGACTGGCGCGGTGATATGCATGCCGCGCAGATCACGGCGGCGGTGTTTAACGCACAGGGAGCGGAAGCCTCGGTGGATGAATTCATGCCGAAATTCGGTGAAACAGGCGATGAAGAACAGACGGCCGCCGTTGATGAGGGTGAGGGCCAATTTGAGGCGCTGTTTAACATGCTGGCGCAATAGGTGAGGAGCTATGGAATCTTTACGTGATTTGATTATTCAGATGTCAGCAGGGCTGCCATCGCTACAAAACGAAGTGGTCAAAGTGACCCAGCTAAGCAGCGATTATTATCAGGTCGTCCAGACCGGTAACGAGCAGGCCGCTGCCTCGACGTGGGAAAATCAGCGCGCGATGGCCGCCCTGTTGTCGCAGATGGTTTCAACCCATCAGGCCGTGCGGTCTCTGGATGGCGCTTTCAGCGCCGTATCAGTGGCCGACGAGCTGATCAAAATGGCCGATGGCTACAGCGCGTTGTCTGTCAGTCTGAGATTGGCAAGTGCAGATACTGATGATTTAACTTCGGCACAGCGTGGTCTGATGGTGGTTAGCCAGCGTATCCGACTGATTGAGAAGCAGAAAGAACAATTTCCTCCGCTAAATCAACGGACCAAACCCGCTGAAATAAAGTCTCAGGAGTCTGGCGATAAACCGGCAACAGACTGGCTGACCGGCGTGGAAGAGGGGATGCGTAAATGGATAGGCGATATATCGAATTATTCGTCACAGGCAGCCGCGGTGACGCAAAATGCCATGAAAGGGTTAGTCAAGAATATTGGTGATGCTCTGGCTGGTAACAAGGTCAGTTGGAAGGATTGGGCTGTCGATGTGCTTAAGTCGATCCAGAAAATTATGTTCAATGCGGCGTTGGTTAACGGGCTGAAGTCCTTGGGGGGATTTTTCTCAGGTAGTGAAATCGGCTGGGTTAAGGGGGTCGGTGAATGGATTGGCAAGCTGTTTGATAGCGGCGGTTATACCGGTGACGGCGGAAAATATGAACCGGCCGGTATCGTTCACCGCGGTGAGTTTGTCTTTGATAAAGAGTCCACAGCCCGTTTCGGGGCGGCAAATCTCTACCGTATGATGAAAGGCGATGTCTCCGGCGCCCTTGCCGACGCAGTAACGCCAATGCCGCTGACACAGCCGGCAGCAAACTACCGGGCCGTCAGCAACAGTATCTCCTCCATTCCTGTGAATACGGCACCACAGGTCATCGTCAACATCACCGGCGATGGTAATAACTCCGTACAGTCCGCACCCGGCTATGAGAATTTTGGCCGGAATATCGGTCAGTTCATTCAGCAGGAATACGCCAAACTGCGCGATCGCGACCTGCGGCCAGGTGGCGCGATTACCCGCGCGATTAGGGGGAGTTAATGATCGAAACTTTCACATGGTGTCCCCGCGTCAATACGTCGGGTGACGTGTCTTACCGGGTGCGTAAAACCCAATTCGGTGACGGCTATGCGCAGGTTTCCGGCGACGGCCCGAACCCGCGCAGTCGGCAGCAGGAAGTAGAGTTTACCGGCGGTGAAACGTTGGTAACGCCGATCGCTGCGTTTCTGGAGCGGCATCAGGGCTGGAAGTCGTTTGTATGGCAACCGCCGCTGGGCGCGCTCGGGCTTTATCGCTGCGAAACCTGGTCGTTAACTTCCCTGGGCGCCGGGAAGCATACGCTGCACGCGACATTTATCGAGGCATTCCATCCATGATAACCAATGACAGTCAGAAGCTGGAGCCGGGAAACCGCGTCGAGTTGATTGAGGTTGACGGTTCGGCGTTCGGCGCCGATATCCTGCGCTTTCACAGCCACACACTGCCCTATACCGAGGAGGAACTGAAAGCGGCTGGCGGTGATGAATCGAAACTACCGGCGAAGTCGATCTGGTGGCAGGGGCAGGAGTACGGCCCCTGGCCGGTGCAGATCTCCGACATAGAGATGTCCACAGATGGACAGGCAGCGGCGCCGAAACTGACGGTAGCCAACCAGAACGGGCTGATCTCCGCGCTGTGCATCCGCTTTGATGACATGGTGCAGGCACGGGTGATCATCCACCGGACGTTCGAACACTATCTCGATGCGCGTAACTTTCCCGGTGGGAACCTGACGGCAGATCCGGAACAGGAAAGTCAGCAATTGTGGTACATCGATCGCCGTTCAACCGAAACGGACACGGCGATAGAGTTCGAACTGTCCAGCCTCGTCGATCTGCGTGGCCGGGTGATCCCGACGCGCCAGATCCATTCGCAATGCACCTGGTGTTCCAGGGGGTGGTACCGGACCGGAAAGGGCTGCGACTACGCCGGCACGCGCTACTTTGACGAGGACGGAAACCCGGTAGACGACCCGTCGCTGGACGTCTGTGGAGGTCTGCTGTCCGACTGCAAAAAGCGCTTCGGGGAGGATAATCCGCTGCCGTTTGGCGGCTTCCCCGGCAGCGCGCTGATCCGGAGGTAACGATGCGCCAAAAACTGATTGAGGCTATCAAGGCTCACGCCGCCGCAGAGTATCCGCGCGAGAGTTGCGGGCTGCTGGTGCAAAAGGGGCGAGTGACCCGCTATGTTCCCTGCGGCAATCTCGCTACGGTGCCGGCGGAGCAGTTTCAGCTTGACCCGGCAGATTACAAAGCGGCGGCGGAACAGGGCATCATTGTTGGGATCGTCCATAGCCACCCCGACGCCACAACGCAGCCCAGCGAGCAGGACCGCGCGCAGTGCGACATGACCGAACTCCCTTGGCACATTGTAAGCTGGCCGGAGGGCGACTTCCGCACTATCCTGCCGCGCGGTGAGTTGCCGCTGCTGGGGCGGCCGTTTGTGTTAGGCGTTTATGACTGCTGGGGGCTGGTGATGTCGTATTTTCGGCAGGAACACGGCATCGAGTTGCACGACTACCGGGTGAATTATTGTTGGTGGGAGAAGGACTACCAGGAGAATTTCTATCGGGATTGCTGGTACGAGTGCGGGTTCCGTGAATTCAGCGGACCGCCGCAGCCCGGCGATCTGGTCATCATGCAGGTTCAGGCCGACAAATGGAATCATGCCGGCGTGCTGCTGGAGGGCAACATGCTGTTGCATCACCTCTATGGTCAACTGAGTGCCCGCGTACCGTATGGCGGATACTGGGCGGAGCGAACGATGAAAATTGTGAGGCATGAGGAGTTGTTATGTCTTTTATAGATGTTCCGTTGCGGCGAATGGTTTTCCACGGTCCGCTGATTGCTCGTTTTGGTCGGGAGTTTCACTACAGGGCGCACCACGTCCCAAAAATGATCTCGGCGGCAAAAAACCTGCTGGATGGCTTCGAGTCTTATCTGCTGGAAGCGCATCAGCGCGGGCTGACGTTTGCGGTATTTGTCGGCAATGAGCGTAAGCGCAATATTGCCGAGGCTGAATTGGAAATGACAAAAGGCTGCGAGGATATCCATCTGGTACCGGTCGTTATCGGCAGCAAGCGAGGCGGGCTATTCCAGACAATACTCGGCGTTGGCTTGATTGCCGCCGCTGCGTTTTTTAGTGGCGGTAGCTTGGTTGGTGCGTTTGGTGCTACAGGATTATGGGGAGGCGCGTTAGCAATGGCAGGTGCCTCTATCGCGCTAGGCGGCGTCATTCAGATGCTATCCCCTCAAACCTCTGGCTTACGAATGCGCCAGGACCCGGATAACAAACCCTCCTATGCCTTCGGCGGCCCGGTGAACTCCACCGCACAGGGGAACCCCGTGGCGATTGGTTACGGTCGGCGAGAAATCGGAGGCGCCATCATCAGCGCGGGAATTTACGCCGAAGACCAACAGTAACCGCCAACAGGTTTCTATCCGGCCGCCGTGAGCGGTCTTTTTTATGGGCGTAATATGGCAATGACGATAATCACAGGCAATAAGGGTGGCGGCGGTAGCAGCCACACCCCAACCGAGGCGCCGGACAGCGTTCAGTCGGTGGCCACGGCCAAAATTCTGATCGCGTTGGGTGAGGGCGAATGGGCGGGAAATCTGGACAATACGCGCGTTCTGTTCGATGGCACGCCCTACGGCAACGCCGACGGCACGATCAACTTTCCTGATGCGCGTTGGGAGTTTCGTCCCGGCACACAGGCGCAGGAATACATCCAGGGCATTCCCAGCGTTGAGAATGAAATCGCCGTTAATACCGAGCTGAAAAGCAGCGCGCCGTGGGTACGGGCGGTCGTCAACACGCAGTTGTCTGCGGTGCGCATTCGCTTCGGCTGGCCGGCGCTGCAACAACAGAAAAACAATGGCGATACGGTCGGGTATCGCATCGAGTACGCAATCGACGTAGCGACCGACGGCGGCGCCTATGTCGAAATGCTGAAAGCGGCGATCGATGACAAAACGACATCACTCTATGAGCGCAGCCACCGGGTGAACCTGCCAAAGGCATCCACGGGCTGGCAGATCCGGGTGCGACGTTTGACGGAGAATGCCAACAGCAACCGCATCGCCGACACCATGAATATTGAGGCGATCAGCGAAATCATCGATGCCAAACTGCGCTATCCGGGCACCGCGCTGCTCTACGCTGAGTTTAATGCCAAGCAGTTCCAGAGCATCCCGCAGATCTCCTGCATTCCCGATATGGCGATCATTCGCGTACCGGACAACTACGATCCGGTTCGGCGTACCTACACCGGAACCTGGACGGGCGGATTTAAATGGGCGCATAGCAATAACCCGGCCTGGGTTTTCTATGATCTGCTGCTGAGTGAGCGCTATGGACTCGGCGATCGCCTGGAGTCAGTGCAGATTGACGAGACGGAACTCTACCGGATTGCGCAATACTGCGATCAGTTGGTCCCCGATGGCAAGGGGGGCAGCGGCACTGAGCCACGTTTCCTCTGTGATGTGTATATCCAGTCACAGGAAGACGCCTGGACGGTGCTGACCGATCTGGCGGCCGTGTTCAGGGGGATGACGTACTGGGGTGGCGAGCAGATCGTTACGGTCTGCGATATGCCGGAAGACGTGCGCTACACGTTTACCCGCGCCAACGTGGTCAACGGCCAGTTTACCTACTCCTCATCCAGCGAGAAAACGCGCTACACCACGGCGGCGGTATCGTGGTCAGATCCCGGAAACCATTATTCTGATACGGTTGAAATGGTATCCGAGCAGCGTCTGGTGCGGCGCTACGGCATCAACCAGACGCAGATCGCCGCCATTGGCTGCACACGACAGAGCGAGGCCAACCGGCGCGGACGCTGGACACTGCTCAGCAACAGCAGCGACAACACGGTTTCGTTTTCTGTTGGGTTAGATGGTGCCATTCCTATGCCTGGACGCCTGATTGCCGTGGCGGATTACCGGCATGCAAACGCATCGATCGGAGGGCGGATCAGCGCCGTTGATGGGCGAAAAATTACGTTGGACCGTGAGCCTCGCGCGCAGGCCGGCGACCGCCTGCAGGTCAACCTGCCGAGCGGTACCACGCAGGCGCGGACGGTACAGGCGGTGAACGGTCACATGGTGACGGTAACAACGGCATACAGCGAAACACCGCAGGCGGAGGCCGTATGGGCGGTGGATGCGGATGATCTGATGCTGCAACTGTTCCGCGTGGTTTCCATTCGGGATAACGGGGATAACAGCTACGAGATCACCGCCGTCGCGCACGACCCGGACAAATACGCGCGGATTGATACCGGTGCCCGGCTGGAGGAGCGCCCGATCTCCATTATGCCGCCAACCATTCAGCCGGGGCCGAAGAACATCGGGATCGGCAGTTATTCCACCATCAGCCAGAATATAGCCATTACCATCATGCGCGTGAGCTGGGATGCGGTGGAAAGCGCGATCGCCTATGAAGCCGAGTGGCGCAAGGACAGCGGCAACTGGGTAAGCGTGCCGCGCACCTCGGCGCAGGGTTTCGAGGTTTCCGGCATCTATTCCGGCCGCTATCTGGTACGGGTGCGGGCGGTGAACGCCAGCGATATTGCGTCACTGTGGGCGACCTCTGTCGAAGTGGAATTGAAAGGAAAAGAGGGGAGGCCACCAGTCCCGGTCGGCTTTGCGGCGTCCAGTAATGTTGTGTTCGGCGTTCGTCTAACGTGGGGCTTCTCATCAGGGGCAGAGGATACGCTGAAAACGGTGGTCCAGTACAGTCACCAAAACGACGGTACCGGCGCAGTACTGCTGACGGATGTGCCCTATCCGCAGCGCGAGTACCTACAGCCCGGTATGGCGGCCGGCGTTGGCTATTTTTATCGAGCGTGCCTGGTAGACCGTACAGGGAATCAGAGCGACTGGACCGGATGGGTACGCGGTGCAGCCAGTAGTGATGCTAATGATGTTCTGAGCTATCTCACCGGAGAGATCACCCAGACGCAGTTGGGGCAGGAACTGCTGAAACCCATAGAGGACGCCAGTAAGCTGGAGGATATGTGGTCAGTAAAAGTCGCTAAAAACGCGAACGGTAAACAATATATGGCTGGCATCGGCGCCGGGGTGGAGAACACGCCGAGCGGAATGCAGACGCAGGTCCTGGTGGTGGCAAACCGCTTTGCGGTCCTGAACACCGTAGACGGGACCGGGACGGCGGTATCAACACCGTTCGCTATCGACAACGGTCAGGTGTTTATGAACTCCGCGTTCATTAAAGACGGGACGATCACCAATGCGAAAATTGGCGATTATATCCAGTCAACGAGCTACGGTGCCGGTGTCGGTTGGCGTATAAACAAAAACGGTACTGCTGATTTTCAGAATGCCACTGTAAGAGGAGGAATTACAGCAACCAGCGGGACATTGAATAATGTCACGATAAATGAAAGTTGCACCGTTAAACGCCTATATGCTGAATATATTTATGGCGATATATTCTCGTCATCTGTGGCAGGTAAATGGGCATGGGGCTCCGTTAATACATCACCAGGGGTTCGCTACAAAATATGTACGCTAAAAGGCGCGCCTTTTCAGCGGTCGCTGCTATTTCTTGGTGCGTCTGTATTTTATACTACATGGCGTCAAAATATGACGATTCGCTGGAATGATACGATCCTTTGGACGTATGACACTGGTAACTCTGGCGCGGAAAATATGACAGTTAATAATTTTATGTTGACAATTCCTGCATCTACGTATGAACAAACCGGAGCAGTAACTATAGAGTTCCCGAATCGCAATGATGGTGGAAGAATGAGATTCGAAGGCGTGTTATTCATTTATAGAGCCTCATCAGTAATCGGGTTTTAATTCCCTCATCTGTTAGAAATAATATCCTTAAAATTTATTGGAGAGAATAGAATGCCTTCTATTATTCTGAGCGGTACCCTTATTGGCCCCGTTGGAAATATTCGCGCAAATTGTACCATTATGTTGGTCGCAGTAGATACATCAGTATCCGTTATTGTACGTGCATATTCTGAAACGGTAACGGACGCCGCGGGAAAATATAAACTGACTGTAGAGCCTGGCGAGTACAGCGTTATCACCATTGAGCAGGGCGGCCCGCCGGAGCGTGTTGGTAAAATTAAGGTGCTGAGCGATTCAATTCCGGGAACCCTGAACGACTTTCTCAATCCGATGGGGGAAGAGGAGTTGACGCCGGCAGACATTTTAAAGCTTGAACAGCTTCGGAATGAGGCGCAAGCCGCATCGGCATCAGCAAAATCAGACGCAGCCTCTATCAAAGCAGTAAAGGATAATATGGCTGATAAAACCCTTAATTTATCTGACCTGACAGATAAGTCTGCAGCTATTCAGAACCTTGGCTTGAGTGAAAGAATCACCACGAAAAAAGTCGTTGTAAATGGAGCGCTGGATGTGTCAAAAAAAGAAAACGCTATTACACTAATAGCTCCTACCAAAGGAAGCGCTTATTATATACTTGGGAAAGATATCGATCCTGAAGCTGGAACTGAAACTAATGATTGGTATTTGGGTCGTGGTTCATCATTAAATAGCGACGTCACCCTACAATCATACACCCATAACACATATTTAATTTTGAGAGCTGATCGGGTAGATATAAATCGTGATATCTATTCTAGGGGTGTACCACTAATTAAAACAGGAGATTACGGAATAGGCGGATATTCTATAGGCTCTGATTGGGATAAGGCATTTACTGACAACAAAAACACATTTATCTGTAGCAGCATTAATTCTCCATCAGGTTCTGTTTTTATGGGATTGAATATTGCTCACTATCAGGATATTCCATATGGTTTCCAGATTGCTTCCCGTGGGAGTTTCGGGTTGTATTTTAGGACGAAAGAGGATGGGACTGTAGGGGCATGGCGTAAAGTTTGGGACGATAAGAACACAACGGTCGATTCAAACGGGTTTATTAAGAAAGCCAGCCCTATCGTGCGCCTAAGCAATGATCCGCACGCAATGAGTGATGACTATCTCGACGGTTTCACATTATCAACCGGCGTCGGCGCTGTTAATGATGAAGCCGCCGGGGTGGTAGCGAAACGCAAACGGAAAGGAGTTTACATTGTATCCGGTTCGCTTGGCCTGGCAGTTGAGGGCTGGACGTTTGAAGTGCCGCAGGACCAGAACGGAAACCGCCTCTGCTTCGTTGAGACGGAAACGGCGGAAGACGGGACGATCACTGTCACGGTGAGCAAGCGCAAGCTTGACCTGGATACCGCGATGGTTGTGGCCGGCGACCCGATGGACATTCCCGCCGGCCGCTGGGTGGATCTGCGCCTCGAAATGCCGCCGCAGCCTGAACCTGAGCCGATTCCGGAGCCGGTAGAGACATTACTTACTGGTGACGAGGATGGCACCACGGCACACGAAGGCGAACCCGAGCCGGTAGAAACACTGCCTGCAGGTGATGGTGATGCGGTACAGTCAGTGGAACAGGTAGAGCCGCAACCGGCGGGAAATGACGCGCCGCCGGCTGAGGAAGCCGAACCACAGGAGACGCAGAAATAGTCCGCGGATCGTTAGCGCGCTGTCAGGGTTTTACCATGACGTTTCTTTACAAAAGAAAAAACCAGCCATAACAGGCTGGTTTTCTTCGGGAATTTTTGTCGGCCCGAGAGGATTTGAACCTCCGACCCCTGACACCCCATGACAGTGCGCAATTCGTTAGTTTAGTTGTTTTGAGCGTCAGGCATGCAGCAAAAAATCATGAGAAAATGATATTCAACGATGGGCTAACTCTATGAGTTTTCAGTGTGTGAATATTAATCAATTTTCTCGCTATTTTAGTTAACTGTATGAAACAACAGATAATAAGACCGGTCTCGAAAACCGGAGTGGGGGCAACTCCACCGGGGGTTCAAATCCCCCTCTTTCCGCCATAATTCAAACACTTATCCTACCACTTGTCCGCGATGGATATCACGTTGAGAAAATGTGAGAAAATCCATTGGGAAAAAACGACGCATAGTGCTGCGTGCAACCGACAATAGTATTAAAGCTTTCTATCCAGCGCAGGGCTGACTTTGTAAGGATGACACTCACATTGTGCTATTTTAAGTATATTCTTTAAGATTAATCCTTATGGCTTACTCAGTATCCCGTGGCTAAATATGACGCGAACATCTTCAGATAGGTGGTGCAACATGTCCAAGAAAAAGTCAGTGCCTGTTTTGTTAACGTTACTGTCATCTCTTGTGTTTTTGTCAAGCTATGCGATAGCTAATCCTGGTAACGGCAATGGCTACGGAAACGGCAATGGTCACAGCAACAATAATCACGGAAATAAAGGCGTTGGTAATGGTCAAAATAAGGCCAAGAATAAGAATGACCGGTCTTCACGTGATTCGTTGGTGTCGGTGAATGTTACATATGACAGAGTACGACCGCTTGCGCTCAACTATGGGTTAACCGGTTATCAATCTTTGCCTCCAGGCATCGCTAAGAATTTAGTCAGAGGTAAACCGTTGCCTCCGGGTATTGCGAAAAAGGCGGTACCCGCATCCTTGCTGGGGCTGTTGCCATCATATCCAGGATATGAATGGCGTATTGTTGGGGATGATTTGGTTTTAGTGGCACTGAGCACAGCTATTATTGCTTCAGTTATCAATGGCGTCTTTGAGTAGCCATATATCGGTTCTTTTTCTTATAAGGCCGCCATTCGGCGGCGAGCCCTCTTTATTCCTCGTATCTGAATCTGTGCCTGCCCCTTAGCATAACAGGCATCCGCCTGTCTGGCCTGTTTTATGCGGGCCTGAAATTCTTGCAAAAAATCCCGGGTGAAATGTATATCTGCATCCGAAATGATAAGGCACCGGTACGGGGAGCCGGTTTCAACCGTGTTTGTGGAATCTACGATCTGAGAGCCAGACGAATGGCTAAAAGCTACGGAACAAAATTACCTGTTTAAACGTGAGCTGAGAAAATTGAACGATGCTAATTATCAGTCAATTATTTTATAGGCTTGTAGAGGTCATGGTAGTATTCAGTTCTTTCGAGAAAATAATCTTTTAACTCATCAGGAACACTTTTCAAAAAGGGATCAATACTGACTTCTTTTCCGAGGACTTTCATGGACACGTATGTAGACGCCATGAAATCAGCCTGATTTCTCATTGCCTCTTCAATGCCATCCATAAGTTGTCCCATACTTACCTCCATATTTTTCTTTTTGCGAATCCCAACCTTCACATTTAAATAAAAAATATAAATGTAGCTAAAAACACGTTATCTCATGTACGGCTTAAACGGTAAAGTATACTAATTATAATGCAGTTATTTGATTTTTTGAGCTGCAAAGTTTGATTCAGCAGCCTGCTCTAAAACTGCGCGCAATAGTCGATCACGTTGAGAAAACGCAGCCCGGATGGGGCGATACCGGGCATAGCGGCAATCTCCCATAACGAAAGACGCCACAGCGCTGGCTGAAGAAAGGTCCAAAGCTCAGGGGATTTATCAGCCGGTTTATGCGTTATGGGGGAATTACGTTGAGCGGTTATGGCAGGCACTTTACGATACAATAACGTGCAATTATCAATAATATTTACTGAAGCTTTTATCGGGCACCATCAAAATGGCGGCTGACATTTTTACGCCAACCGCCATTTATCATTAATAATAGTTTACTGTGAACACGGCGTTTGCATAGGCTTCACCACTTTTTACCGTATTTGATGTCGTAATAAAACGAGCCACATAATTTAACTGATTTTCACCGGCAGTAATAACTTGCGGCTCTGTAGGCTGATTGAGTTTAATAATCTGACCCTGGCTGTTAGTGAGTTGAATACCCAGGCCAGACGCCGAGCTTGTGTCAGTCAACGCTAAAATTTCATCAGAGTTTGTCACTGTTTGCCCTTCGAACGTTAATACGGCCTGTGTGCTGCTCACAGGGCAGTCCACAAGATGAATGGTAAAGTTTTTGGCGCCGGTGAGTTGGCCGATTGAGCCGTTGAAAACAGCGCCGGATATATAACCCATCTCAATCTGAAGATCCTGACTGTCGGCAGAGACGTTACATCCCGGATGCGTTATTGTGCCGTGAAAGTTGAGGGTTCCAGCCATCGAATTGGTTGCTGCCGCGAAAGCTAAAGCCGCAGTCAGTGAGGTATAGATAAACGATTTTTTCATAGATTAACACCTTCCATTGTAATAAATGGCTCTCGCCATTGAGTGATTTACTTATATTTATCCGTCATGGGATAACGGCGAACGCCATCCTTTGGACGTATCTCTTTATTGATTTAGTGAGATTATAGTTAAGATAAATTTATTTGACTAATGGGATGCGGCGGATAAAGAAAGGAATACCCTTTGTTTCTAAAGGTTATTCTATTGCTGCTAGGATGTTAGTGTTACGGGTGGGGATATTACTCTGTGCAATTTCTCCCTGAGGGAGAGGCTTTCTTGTTTGACACGCAATGTATTATTATTTTCCGGATTTATATCAATGTAGAATGCCTTTCTTCATCTGCTAATACGGACAGCAAGGCCCTCTGCGCTGGCGAATAAATATTGTTATTTGATGTTGTAGTATCCATAAAGTTTCTCTAGGCTTCCTTAATGTCACCGGTGGCATCTTTTTCTACCCAAGGAGATGTCAATGAAAACGTTAAATATCACGCCGATTGGAACCGTCGAAATTGTCGGGGACGAAACCTGTGTCATTCTGGAGAAAATGTATATACCGGCGTTAAAAGGGCTGGAGGGGTTTAGCCACATCAATATTCTGTGGTGGTTTGACCGCAGTGACACGGCGCAATTGCGCCGTACACGGGTTTCTTCCGTGCCTTACCGCGATGCGGGGGAGATGATGGGGGTTTTTGCGACCCGTTCGCCTCAAAGGCCCAACCCTCTGGCGCTGACGGTGGCCCGGATATTACATATTGACCCGCATTCAGGCCGGGTTTGGATCGACTATATCGACGCTGACCAGGCAAGCCCGGTTATTGATCTCAAACCCTACACCCCGAGCCTGGACCGGGTCGAAAATCCCGGCGTTCCGCCCTGGTGTGCCGGGTGGCCCAATTCACTGGAGGCATCCGCAGACTATGACTGGGAAAAGGTATTTGGCCCAAATTAATACCCGCGCTTTTCACCTGAGCCACAAAAACAACGTCCCCCGATTGTAATCCCCGGCCTAACCCTTTATTGTTCGGTAGTTTTGTTACCGTTTAACAAGGAACGTCACGACTAACGCGCGTTATGGAAAACCCAATCCCTTCTTACCTGCGGTTTACGCCGGGCAAGGCGTTGCCGCATTGGTATCGCTTCATTGCCCGCGCGCTGACTGGTTTCTATTATTCATCAATTGGCCTCGTGGATGAACGGGGTCAGCGCGTTTGTGCGCCGGACGACGGCATTCCTACACTCTTTCTTACCAGTCACCGCAACGGTGCGACCGACGGCTGGATGTTCAGCCGGGTGTCGCCGCGTGCGCAGTTTCTTGCCGCCGTGCAGTTGTTACGTTCGCGCTTCCTGCGCCTGCTGTTTACCGGCATACCGGTGGTGCGCGACAAAGATCGCCAGCGCTACGGCTTCAGCCGGGCACAGACGGGAAATCCGGCGCTGCATGGCATCGCTCATCTGAAACAGGGCGGCGATCTGATCATTTTCCCGGAAGGAACCAGCGAATGGGGACCCGCGCCTCAGCCTTATCAACCGGGAGCGGTTAAGATAATCCGGCGGCTGTTGCAGGAAGGGTATGCCCTGCGGGTAATTCCCGTCGGCAGCTTTTATCAGGCGCCCGATGTTTTCGGGTCGCGCGTTGAACTGATGATTGGTGCGCCGCTGGCGCTGCCGGACCGCGCGGAGAAAACGCAGGATGCCTGGGAAGCGGAAATTACAGAATGTGTGCGTGAAGCGCTGGACCGTGTGTCAGTGAACTGTGCCGATGAAGAAACGCTGGCGAACGTTCAGCGTTACGCCCGGCAATGCCGCCGGCGCGGCGAGTCGTATGCGGCGGCGTTTAAACGGGTTGAACGCTGCGCCGTTCCTGTCACAGACGTACCGGAAACGATGGGAACGATAAAAAAAGCGTGGGCCTGGGCGTGGCAGTTGCCGTTCGTCTCAACGCTTTTTCCGGTTTTATTGTGTGCATGGCTGGCCGGCAGGCGGGCTGACGGACGCAATACGGTGACTTTTTTCCGCCTGGCAGGGGGTTTTGCCGCAGCGATGCTGTGGCAGCCTTGCCTGGCGGTGGCCGGCGTGATTTATCCCTGGCTGTGGTTGTGGTACTGCGCCGCGTATTTAGGGTGGCGCCAGCGCGCAGTGTGGGGAGAAGGAGGAGTATGAGTCTGGTAATGAAAAACAGTAGCTTTCTCGGTTCGGCGTATCAGAACCGCCCAAGCTATTGGATCTATTTTACCCTGATAGCCCTGATTATCGGGCTGGGGATCTATTCAACATGGAAAATTAACGACGCACAGTTTATCGCGCCCATCGTGGCCGGCACGGTCGTCTGGCTGATGCTGCTGCGCGCGATGCGCTCTTCATCACTGCGCTGGCGCAACTGGACCGGTGTGTTGCAGTTTGCCGTCAGCTGGCTGGTGTTTCCGCTGTTTAAGGCGATTCAGTTGGCGATGCCGCGCTCGGCCGATGCCAACCTATTGGCGATGGACCGCGGTCTGTTCGGTGTGGGCGTTCCCGAATTGCTGCTGGGCTGGGAGCGTGTCTGGCTGAGCGAATTAATGAGCCTGTGCTATTTCTCTTTCTATTTCATCATCCTGATCCCGGTGGTGGTGTATGCGTTTCGTCGTTACGATCCCGCTGGGCGGGGCTTTTTCTACGGCCTGATGCTGATGTATTTGTTCGGCTTTATCGGCTACCTGCTGGTGCCTGCGGCCGGACCTTACGCGGCCTTCCCGGAGGTCTTCCCTTATCCGCCGCAAGGCGGCTGGATGACGGGGTTAATGACCGGGCTGGTGGCGCGCGGCGGAACGGGGATGGACGTTTTCCCCAGCCTGCACTGCGGGATCAGCCTGTTCGTGCTGGGTTATCTGGTGATGCAACGCCATTACGGCAGCGCGCTGCTGTTGTCGCCGCTGGTGGCGGGCGTCATTCTGGCGACGCTGTATCTGCGTTATCACTATGGTATCGATCTGCTCGCCGGCGCTCTGCTTGCCGTGCTGGTACTGGGATGGCTGCGCAGCAGCGGCTTTGCCAGCCGTAAGAACCCGATAAGGATGAAATAATGCTGACAGATTCCGACCCGATCCTGACGTTTAACGATCCTCATGCCAACGAACTGGCCTTGAGCGGCGGAAAAGGCGCCAATCTGGCGCGCTTGACGGCGGGCGGCCTGCCCGTTCCGCCCGGCTTAATCGTTACCGCGCAGGCCTACCGGGACTTTCTGGCGCCGCTCAGGCCGCGCATCCGGGCATTGTTGCAAAATGATGACGTTACCGCGGCCAGCTGGGAGGTTCAGCAACTTATTCGTCAATCGCTCCTGCCGGACTCTCTTGCCGCCGCCGTTGCCCGGCGGCTGGAAGCCCTGGACGCACTCGCGTGGAACGTGGCTGTCCGTTCGTCCGCCACGTTTGAGGACTTACCCGGCGCGGCGTTTGCCGGCCAGCATGATACGCTGCTGAACGTGCGTGGCACGGAGGCGATCCTCGACGCCATCCGCGAATGTTACGCCTCGCTGTGGCATGAACACGCCATGCGTTACCGTGCGCGCCTGCACCTTCCGCACCTCGACGCCGCGATGGCGGTGGTGATCCAGCAGATGGTGGAAATGACGGAAAACGACGCCGCCGGGGTGGCGTTCTCCATTGACCCGGTGCGCGGCGATCTCGGGCGGGTACTGATTAACGCCTGCTTCGGGCTGGGCGAAAGCGTGGTTGGCGGCGAACGCGAGGTGGACGAATACCGCGTCGCCATGCCGCAACTGGACGTGGTGGAACGCAACATCGGGCGCAAATCCGCCATCCTGCTGAAAGACAGCCGGGGCGTGCGCGATGTGCCGCTGCCGGAGTCCCGCCAGTTACAAAGTTCGCTCAGCGATGAGCAGTGTTTGGCGGTGGCGCGTATTGCGCACCAGGCCCAGGCATTCTTTGGTTTTCCGCAGGATATCGAATGGGCGTTTTCCGGCCCGTCGCTTTACCTGCTGCAATCCCGCCCGGTGACGTTTATCCCCGAACGCTGGACGCGTGATGAGTCCGCCGAACGTTTTCCCAACGCGGTAACGCCGCTGACCTGGGATCTGGTGGAAGAGGGGTTTCATAAATCGCTTAACTACTCCTTCTCGCTGATGGACCTGCCGCACTTCGGCGGCAAATGGTTTGCCGTGAAGGAATGCTACGTGTACGGCAACCAGAATGCGGTAGAGCTGTACGCCGGGCGGATGCCGGGCGGCATCAGTTCGCTGGAACACCTGCGGGAAGCGCTGCCGCAGCTGGCGCAACGCTATGCCTGGGTGCAGGAGTTGCCGGTGCGCTGGATGCGCGATCTGGACACCTACCTGCTGGAGATCGGTGCCCTGATGCGCGAAGCGCTTGGCGGCTACACGATGGCGCAGTGCTGGGATTATCTGCTGCGCGTGCGTGACGCCGGCACCCGCTACTTCCTGCCGAATATCGCGATTTCCCTGACGCAGCGTACCCTGTATGCAGTGCTGTACCAGATCCTTCAGATGTCGATGCCGCCTGCAGAGGCAAAATCGGTGTTTGACCTGCTGCTCTCGGTATCCGACACCAAAACCGGGCAGGTTAACGCCGAACTGTGGGCGCTTTCGCGCCAGATTCGCCAGGAACCCGCGCTGCTGAGGGGCTTTGAGCAAACGCCGTCGCTGACGCTGGCCGGGCGGCTGGCTGATTACCCCGCATTTCAGGCCGACTTCGATCGTTTTTTGCAACGTCACGGCCACCGGGAGCTGGATTTTGACGCCTACTATCCCACCTGGCTGGAAGTGCCGCACGTGGTGCTGGACCAACTGAAGATGCTGGCGGAACTGCCGGATGAAGATCTGGCGGCGAAGGCGCTTGACGGCAAGCTGTCGGCCTCTGCGGCGCAGCACGCTTACCTGAGCGGCGTACCGGAAGACCTGCGCTATTTTGTTGAGGAAGTGATCCGGCTGGCGCGCGTTTATACCTACCTGGACGATCTGGAACATTATCAGACCACGCGCCTGACGCTGCCGTTCCGCCGCGGCGTGAGGGAAATCGGCGAACGCTTGGTGAAAAGCGGGGTGCTCGCGGCGGCGGACGATCTCTATTTCTCCTCTTTCGCCGATCTGGACGCCGCCGTGGCGCAAAACCGCTTTGACGGGCTGAGCGCGCAGATCAGCGCCAATAAGGCGGCCTGGCAGGTGGCGAAGCAGCGCAGTCCCGCCTGGAACCTTGGCGAGGATGACGCGGTGCCGGAAATGCCGCCGGGCGACGTGATGCAGGGCATGGCAGGCAGTCCGGGAACGGTGGAAGGGGAAGTCTTCCTGGTCCATGGGCCGGAGGAGTTTGCCGCGTTCCCCAAAGGCGCGATTCTGGTGGCGCGAACCACCAACCCGGCGTGGACTTCATTGTTCTACCGCGCCAGCGGCGTGATCACCGAAAGCGGCGGCCCCTTGTCCCACGGCGCGGTGACGGCGCGGGAGCTGCAACTGCCGGCGGTGATGAGCGTGCGCGGCGTGATGGATCTGTTAACCAACGGCATGCGGGTGAAGGTGGACGGAAAAGCGGGAACGGTCAGCATCCTGTCCCGCTGAGCGTTATAGACTCCGGGCCGGTATGATGCCGGCCCGGAGTCTGACAGATGGTTAAGGTTTGCGGCAGGCGGCCAGCGCATCCAGCGACGGATCGTACTCTTTCGTTTTAACGTTCATCATCGCCAGCACGGTATGGAACAGGTTGTCGTGCGAAAACGCCTGCGTTTTGCCCTGTTGCTTCAGGCAGTCCAGATTTACCCCGTTAGCCTGCATGTAGCCCTGTGACATCCATATTTCCATCGGGACGTGGGTTTGCTCCTCCGGGGCGAATTTATACGGCGTACCGTGCAGATAAAGCCCTTTCTCCCCCAGCGACTCCCCGTGATCGGAAACATAATACAGCGCGGTGTTGTAGTCCTTCTCGTACTCTTTCAGCTTTTGAATCGCCTGTGAGACGACGTAGTCCGTATAGCGGATGGTATTGTCATAGGTGTTGACCAACTGCGCCTGGCTACAGTTCTCAATGTCGCTGCGCGGGCAGTCCGGGGTAAAGGTGCGGAACTCTGGCGGATAGCGTTTGTAGTAGGTCGGCCCGTGGCTGCCGATCAGGTGCAGTACGATGATCTTGTTTTTACCGTCGGCGGGAATTTTGTCGTCGAGGTTATTCAGCAGCACCTGGTCATAGCAGACGCTGCCGTTGCATAGGGTTTTGTCGCTGTCGGTCGGTACCAGCTCATGGGGAATGCGGTCGCAGGCGCCTTTGCAGCCTTCGTCATTGTCTTTCCAGAAGGCGGAAATGCCGGCCTTTTGCAGCACGTCCAGCAACCCCTCGCTGTTGTGCGCTTTATTATTGTCGAACTGGGTACGAGACATGTCGGAAAACATGCAGGGCACCGAAATGGCGGTGGCCGTGCCGCAGGAGCTGACGTTGGCAAAATAGACCAGATTATTTTCTTTGGCGGTAAAGGCGTTGGTCGGGCGTTCATAGCCGCCGAGCGACTGATTCTGGGCGCGGGCGGTTTCGCCCAGCACGATCACCATCAGGGTAGGTTTCTGCCCGGCTTTTTGTACCAGCGCGGCGTCATCGCCGATTTTCCTGAACGGCATTTTCTGCGTGAAATAGGTTTTGTGTACGTACTGAACCGTGCTGTAGAGATAGTTGGTCGGCACGATTTCCAGGTTCAGCGTCCGGTTATTGCGGCCGACCGACGCATAATCCTGATAATACAGCGCGGCGATCAGCGCGATGACCAGCAGGGAAATCAGCATGGAAAGCAGCCGCATGCCCAGCCGCATCAAAACGTTATGACCGTAAGTGACACGGGTGCGTATCAGCAGCAGCGCGGGAAGAACGCCGGTGAAAACGATCCACAGTATGACGGAAAGGTTCAGGTAAGAATCGGCTTCCGCGCTGTTGGTTTCCAGAATGTTTTCAATCATGCCTTTATCGAAAATAACCTGATATTTCAGCATGGCATAGCTGGCAAACGCGCTGACGACCAAAATGAGGCAGAAGAACGGTTTAAATATCACCTTAAAACTAAACGGCGTAAAAACAAAGTTCAGGGCGGCCAGCAGTAATACCGGGATAGAGATGACGAACCCCAGTTTATATTCGCCTAACGCGCTCAGAATGCGCTGGAAATGCAGTAATATCGGCAGGTTGGGGATCAACGTGAAATAAAGCGCGAGCAAAATGGTCAGCGTTAAAAAACTGGCTTTCGGTGTAACGATACGCAAAAACGTAGCTCCTGAATATATGATTTTTTACGCGCATTCCCGCCTGGCATGCGGTGTGGGCGCTGATAAGGCTGGGCCTTCGGAAGGGAATCTTAGACAGGGAAGCTTAAGGCTGCATTAAGACAAGGAAGAATCAATAGGCGTAAAAATAACAGGGTTATTGACGGCGGAAAAATATAATTACCCCCGTTGTTATTCCGTAACGAATTTCCCGCCGGAATTCTGAGCAGGTTATTACGTTTATTATCTGCCGTAACAACTTGCCACATTTTTATCATTAAATATTTTATCTTCCCGCTTGAGTTTTTACTTACCGTAATGATAATCGATATCATTCTTTTTCGGCTTTTGCGCTGGCGGTAACTCCGCCGGGGAGATCTATGTTCGTACCGTTTCTGATTATGTTCCGCGAAGGGCTGGAAGCCGCATTAATCGTCAGCCTGATTGCCGGTTATCTGAAGCGTACCCAGCGTTCACAATGGCTTGGCGCAGTGTGGGTCGGCGTGATTGCGGCGGCGTTGCTGTGCCTGGGGCTGGGGATCTTCATCAATGAAACCACCGGCGAATTCCCGCAAAAACAGCAGGAACTGTTTGAAGGCGTGGTCGCCGTCGCGGCGGTATGCATTCTGACCTACATGGTGTTTTGGATGCGGCGGGTTTCCCGCTCGGTGAAGGCGCATCTGGAAGGGGCGATCGATCAGGCATTAAACGCCGGGCACCGTCAGGGCTGGGCGCTGGTGTTTATGGTGTTTCTCGCCGTGGCGCGCGAAGGGCTGGAGTCAGTATTTTTCCTGCTGGCGGCGTTTCAGCAGGATGTCGGCATCGCCGCGCCGATCGGCGCCATCGCCGGCCTGCTGTGCGCTTGCGCGGTGGGCATGCTGATTTACTGGGGCGGCGTGAAGCTGCATCTGGCGCAGTTTTTCAAGTGGACCAGCCTGTTCATTTTGTTCGTCGCGGCCGGGCTGGCGGCCGGGGCGATCCGGGCGTTTCATGAAGCGGGGCTGTGGAATCAGCTGCAGAGCGTGGCGTTCGATCTGAGCGGCGTACTGTCTACGCATTCCCTGGCCGGCACTCTGTTGGAGGGGCTGCTGGGCTATCAGGAAACGCCGAGCGTCAGCGAAGTCCTGGTCTATTTCCTGTATCTGATCCCGGCGCTGATTTTCTTTTTCCTGCCGTCCCGCGAGCGGGCGCTGGCGGGCAAAGCTGAACAATAACCTCATTATCCGTTTCTCAGGGAGTCGTTTTATGTCTCAACCGATCCTGCGCCGTAAGGCGCTGTATCTGGCGCTGTTTGCTGCGCCGGCATTTTTTGCGTTGCCGTTCTCCGCCGTCGCCGCGGACGATCTTCCTCAGGTTAAAATCAGCGTGAATGATAAACAGTGCGACCCGATGACGCTGAACCTGACGGCGGGGAAAACCCGCTTCACCATCCACAATGACAGCCAGAAAGGGCTGGAGTGGGAGATCCTCAAAGGCGTGATGGTGGTGGAAGAGCGGGAAAACATTGCGCCGGGCTTCACGCAGAAAATGACGGCGACGCTGGAGCCGGGTGAATATGACATGACCTGCGGCCTGCTCAGTAACCCGAAAGGCAAAATTATCGTGACGGCGGCGGGGGAGACGAAGTCCGCCAAGCCGGATGCGCTGTCGCTGGTGGGGCCGATTGCCGACTATAAGGTATACGTCATACAGGAAGTCAGCCAGCTGGTTGAACAAACCCGCGCCTTCACCACGGCGGTGAAGAAGGGGGAACTGGCGCAGGCGCAAAATCTTTACGCGCCGGCCCGTCGCCACTATGAGCGCATTGAGCCTATCGCGGAGCTGTTTTCCGATCTCGACGCGCGTATCGACGCGCGCGAAGATGACTTTGAACAGAAAGCGCAGGATCCGCATTTCACCGGATTCCACCGCCTGGAAAAAGCCCTGTTCGGTGATAAGAGCACGGCAGGCATGGACAAAATGGCCGACGGCCTGATGAACGATGTTCTGGATCTGCAAAAACGTATCGGCATGCTGACCTTCCCGCCCAGTAAAGTGGTGGGCGGCGCGGCGGGTTTGATTGAAGAAGTCGCAGCCAGCAAAATCAGCGGCGAGGAAGATCGCTACAGTCGCACCGACCTGTGGGACTTTCAGGCCAACGTTGACGGCGCACAGAAGATCGTCGATCTGCTGCGTCCGCTGCTGGAAAAAGCCAATCCGGCCCTGCTGGGCAAGATTGACGTCAACTTCAAAAAAGTGGACGGCGTACTGGCGAAATACCGCACCAAAACGGGGTTTGAGCCGTATGACAAATTGAGCGATGCCGATCGCAATGCGATGAAGGGGCCGATTACCGCGCTGGCGGAGGATTTATCCCAACTGCGCGGCGTGCTGGGGCTGGACTGAGGCGGACATGATGAACAGAAATGCCTGCCCGTTTCATACGCTGCTGGAGAAAGCCGGGCTGCGGAAAGCAGAGGCAAAGATGCAGCCTTCCCGCCGCCGTCTGCTGATGGGCGCCGGGGTGCTGGGCGGCGCGCTGGCGCTGGGTAACGCCACCGGGGCAGACGTGGGAACCCGGCCGCTGGCGACGGCGCCCGGGGGGCAGGGCGCACGCCGGCAGAAACAGCCGTTTTACGGCCGTCATCAGGCCGGTATCCTGACGCCGCAACAGGCATCGATGATGCTGGTGGCGTTTGACGTACTGGCGACCGATCGCGCGGAGCTGCAACGTCTGTTCCGTCTGCTGACGGCGCGCATCGCGTTTCTCACCGGCGGCGGGCCGGCAGAGCAGGCCGACGACAAACTGCCGCCGCCGGATTCGGGCATTATGGGGCCGGAGATCTATCCGGATAACCTGACGATGACGGTTTCCGTCGGCGATTCCCTGTTTGACGAACGTTACGGCCTGGCGGCGCAGAAACCGCGTCGTTTGCAACGCATGACCCGCTTTCCCAACGATGCGCTGGACGCGGCGCAGTGCCACGGCGATCTGCTGTTGCAGATATGCAGCAACAGCGGCGACAGCGTGATTCATGCCCTGCGTGACGTGATTAAACACACGCCGGACCTGCTCAGCGTGCGCTGGCGGCGCGACGGTTTTATCTCCGCCCATGCGGCGCAAAGCGCAGGCGAAGAGACGCCAATCAACCTGCTGGGGTTCAAAGACGGTACGGCCAACCCCGACACCGGCGACGATGACCTGATGGCAGGCGTCGTCTGGGTCGGCGCCGGGCAGGATGAACCGGCGTGGACGCACGGCGGAAGCTACCAGGCGGTGCGTCTGATTCGTTTTCGCGTGGAGTTCTGGGATCGCACGCCGCTGCACGAACAGGAAAACATTTTCGGGCGCAACAAAGCCAGCGGCGCGCCGCTCGGCATGACCCGGGAACATGACGTCCCGGACTATGCGCGCGATCCGGACGGCAAAATCATTCCGCTCGACGCGCACATCCGCCTGGCGAATCCGCGTACGCCGCAAACGCAGTCCAGCCTGATGCTGCGCCGGGGCTACAGCTATTCACAGGGCGTCACCGCCTCCGGTCAACTGGACATGGGGTTGCTGTTTGTGTGCTATCAGCACGATCTGGAGAAAGGCTTTCTGACCGTGCAAAAACGCCTTAACGGCGAAGCGCTGGAAGAGTACGTAAAACCGTTCGGCGGCGGCTATTTTTTCGCGCTTCCCGGCGTACCCGACGGCGAACATTATCTCGGGCAGGGCATGTTTGCCTGAGCGCGGGCGGGCATTTCGGATGCCCGCTACCGCTTAATTTTCTAAAACTTTCTTCCGGGTAACATTTTTTTCTCAAAAACCTCGCGCGCCGCGCTAAATTGTCATTATACTGACATCATCAAGCGGTAGTTTCCCCATCAAACGCAGGAGAGTATTGATTCCTGCGCAGTTTATGAGGAGCGCGGATGAAAAAGTCCTTAGTTGGGCTGCTGCGATGTAAACATCAATTTCTTCTCCCGGCTTTTTGTGGCGCATCCCGGCGCTGCGTATCTTCTTCACGGCACATTTCACTCTTTCACTCACTTTATCCCGATATCAGTTTGCTCTACCGGTTCCGGCCGCGGGCGGCGTGCGTCGCGCCGTCGGTCATTAAACCTAACGTCTCAGGCGTAAACAGAGGGGGATTTCCGACATGTGAACTCAGCGGATAGACCGGCAATGAAACGATGAACGCAACCAAACTGTAAGGTGCCACACTATGGGAAAACAGAAAGCTGTCATCAGAGCGCGTCGTGAGGCTAAACGTGTGATTAAACGCGAAAACCGCCATCAACGTTTGCGTGAGGAAGAGCAGGTGACTTCTCTGGTGCAAATGAGCGGCGTGGAAGCCATCGGCATGGCGCGTGAAAAGCGGGATAACGCGCCGCTGGAAGCCAGAACGGAAGCACAGGCCAGATATTTGTCGGCATTAGAAACCAAGCAGTTAATCTTTGCCACCGGCGAAGCCGGATGCGGCAAAACCTTTATCAGCACGGCCAGGGCGGCGGAGGCGCTGATTCATAAAGAGGTCGACAGGATTATCGTCACGCGGCCGGTGTTACAGGCCGATGAAGACCTCGGCTTTTTACCCGGCGATGTGACGGAGAAGTTCGCGCCGTACTTCCGTCCGGTGTATGACGTACTGAAGCGCCGGCTGGGCGCCTCGTTCCTGCAATACTGCCTGCGCCCGGAAATCGGGAAGGTGGAAATCGCCCCGTTTGCCTACATGCGCGGGCGGACGTTCGAAAACGCGTTTGTTATTCTGGATGAAGCACAAAATGTTACCGCCAGCCAGATGAAAATGTTCCTCACCCGGCTGGGGGAAAACGTCACGGTGGTGGTCAACGGGGATATAACCCAGTGTGACCTGCCGACCGGCGTAAAATCGGGCCTCACGGACGCGCTGCAACGCTTTTGTGAGGATGAAATGGTCGCCATTATTCGTTTTGAAGCCGGGGATTGCGTGCGTTCGGCACTGTGCCAGCGCGCCCTGCATGCTTATTACTGACGTTCGTCAGCGCGTCTTCAGGAGTCGCCCGCGGGCGACTCTGCTTTTTCCCGGCAACGGCAAGCTTAACGCCGCTATGCTGCAATTCCGGGACATATTTATGACACTTACTTTGTCAGTGAAACGCTGCCCTGCGTAATCAGGCCGCTGTCGTCGACTACCGCGTAATTCAGGCCAGATGCAGAGGCGGGTAACGGCGCGAGCAGGGGAAGTTCCTGACTGCCGCCCGGCGGCAACATCAGATCCCGCAAAACCGGCGTATCACCGTCGCTCAGGCGGTTGAACGTCACGTAATACGGTGACGGATTGCTGATGCGCAGCCGATCCTGGGTACTGCCGACGCGGCTGAAGCGCATCGACTTCAGCGCCTCCGAAGATGGCCCCTTCAGGGCGTGCGGGCGGTAAAACAGCTTAAACTTCAGCAACAGCGAGACATTCAGCTCAGGCTTCCCGGTGTTCAGCTCTTTACCGGTTTTCGGCGATAAGATCTGTACGTTGAGCCAATACAGCCGTTCGGTGCCGGCGTTTTTTTGCCCGATAGCGCTGTTAATCAGGCGGATGCTGCGGTTAGTGTGCGCATCCATTTTGAAGATGCTGGGGTAGGTGATAACCGGCGAACCTTTAAACCCGGCGTTGCTGTTAAGCGCGCCGTCGTCAACCCAGGCCTGTACCACGACCGGATAGTCATTCCGGTTGGATAACAGAAAGCTTTGCTCACGATTCGCGTCATCGAATACGACGCGTGAGGCGTCGAACTGGACGTTGGCCTGCGCCATTCCCGATGCCAGCAGGAAAAAGCACAGTAAACCCTGAATAATCGCAGACTTTATCATCATCAACCTGTCTTGTTTGCGTCACTGAACCTGAATAACGACCTGGGCCGTGGCTTTGATTTTCCCGGTAGTAACGGTTTTACCCGGTAATTTCATCAGCGTAGCCGTTAAATTTTTAGTGTAGAAGGTGATGCCATTCAGGGTCGACCCCTGTTCGGTCGCATCAAGTACCGGATACCAGCCGGCAGTTTCACCTGTCCCGTAGCCCCCTAATGCGGTCAGCAGGGTCAGCGCCTTTGAGTTTTTGTCGCTGATGCGGATCCCCACACCGGTAGCGATATTCGGGTCGGTATCATAACCGTCGGAAAGCAGGTAGTTTACGCCGCCATTGGGGGTGCCAAACCCTTCCGCAAAGGCAGATATAGCGTTTTCCGTATTCACCAGAATCCCCATGGCGGTCTGGCTGGCCGCCGTGCCGCTGACGAAGGCGGTGAGACCACTGTTAGCCGGTGCGCCGGTCTGACAGAAAAACTGAATCTGGATTGGCGCCTGGCGGGTGACGTTCTGATTCAGCTCGGCGACCGAAATAATGGGAAACGTTACGTTGGGCGTCACGTTCGACACCAGGCAGGTCGCGCTGCGGCGGATGGTAATACGTTTATGGAGGCTGATCGCGCCGGGCCAGTAATCATGCCAGCCGTTATACTTCGTCGCCGAATCTGCGCCAACTTCAAGGTTGGTGCTGCGGGTACCCCCTTTAAAGGCGATATAGGCTGCGGGCTGGGACCAGTCATACTGACCGGAGGATGTGAGCCCGCTACTGTTGTTAAGCCGGATCAGTTCGGTGCGGACGCCGCTGAAGTTTTTAGCCTTAACCAGGATCCAGCCCTGAGAATCCTTATCCAGATTGGTCAGCTCGCGGGCCTTCCAATAGCGCGAGAAATATTCCCCGGTGTTCGTGTTTGTGATACGAATCCCCATCCCCTGATAACGGGTACGGTAGGTTTCGGGAATGCCCTCGGTGGCGCCGTCGTCATGCATGCCGGCGTAGGTTGAATCGCCGTTGGTGGCGTAATACTCATACAACCCCTTGGCGGCTTCATCGGCAGTACAGCGGAACAGAACTTGTTCCGGGGTAAAGGTGACGTCTCCCAATTCGTAAAATGATGAACTGCCGCTGGCGATTACGGTTCCCGAGGGCTGAAAGGCCAGGCTGTTAATGTTGATCACCAACGGCAGGCCGCCGCTTCCGCCTGCGCTGTCAGCTGCACCGCCCCAGGTGCCGAAGGTGCCTTTGCCCGGCTCAACGTAGTTATTGGCTGTTGATGCAGGGAGCGAGGTGTAGCTGACCCGGTAGCACTGCGCTGCCGCGCTGCTTGCATAAGACGCTGCCCCAATAACCAATAAGGTCATTGTGTGCTTGAGTGAAATCCGTCGGTGGTTGTAATACATATTTCCCTCTGAACATATCATTACTGGCATTGCATCAACGGTTCTTCACCGTCCTGATCGCTATGCCGATACAGCATCATTGAACCTGAATAATGACCTGTGCCGCAGCCTTGATTTTCCCGGTGGTCATCTCTTTACCCGGCAATTTTTTCAGGGCGGCGGTCAGGTTTTAGTGTAATACGTAAACCCGTTAACGGTGGAAACGGAGTCCGCGCTCAGCAGGTTAAGCACCTTTACATTCTTGTCGCTGATTTGAATTTCTGCGCCGGTGGCAATGTCAGGCCCGGTACCGTAACCATCGTTTCAGTGAATGCGTTACTGCCGCTGGCGATAATGGTCCCTTCGGGCTGGAAGGCCAGGCTGTTGATATTGACTACCGCCGGCAGCGCACGGTGTAACTGACGCGGTAGCATTCCGCCAGCGCGCCGCCCATATAAGAACGTGCGCTCGGCGCCAGCATCGGCAGCACCCGGCGGGAAATCGGTGACATTACTTACCCCCTTTTGCATACGGTGGTAGCGCGATAAAGCGGCTGGCCTGCCGTTTTATCGCTAACCTCGTAGGGCAATGCACAGCGTACCACTGCGCCGCGGGTATACAACACGCCTTTAAGTCCTTTAGCCCTGGCATAAATCATTCCGCCCTGAGAGACCATTCCCACGCTGTTTCCTGCGTCGTCGTAAACGTCTTCGCCCAGCGCCAGCGGATACAGGTTCTGATCGAAACTGAGCAGTAACGGATAACCCTCCGTCGTTTTCACTTTTACTTTCACCATCGCGCCGGCGTAAGGGGCGATGCGGCTGGACTGACTCTCCAGCTCAATGTTGTTGTTGCTGATACCCTGCGGGTCCAGCACGACTTCGTTGAAGCGGTAGGGCGTCAGCGACGGCATCAGCGCATAACCGTTGCTGCCGATACGCGCGCCCTGTGCGTTCTTGATCACAGCGCCTTCCGCGCCTTTGGCTTCGACCAGGGCGAAGGAGTCGCTGAGGTATGGCCCCAGCGAAAGGCCGCCGCCGTGCAGGACCGCCGCGCCGCGCGCGCTCAGGCCGCCCTGGGTGTAGTTACGGCCGGTGGCCGCCGTGGCGCCCATCGTGACATTGGCGAAGCGCTTTTGCAGCGAGCCGCTGAGGCTGCCTTCGCCGCTGCTGTATTGCTGATCGTCATAGGCGGCGGTGATGCCGTAGCTGAGTGAGTTTTCCGCCCCCGCAGAGCCGCTGAGGCTGGACTGAAGCTGATAGCCTTTGCTGTTGCCGGATTGGCGGCTGTAAGACGTTGACCACGAGTTCGAACCGCCGAGTGGCATGGAAAAGGAAAACATGATGACGTTTTCCGTACTGCCGTTGTAGCTTTGCGCCGTGTTGGCGTCGTTTTGGGTACCGTAGTAGGTCCGCCCGGTTTTCTGACGCGAATAAGACAGGCTGTAAGACACGTTGTTCAACGAGAAGTTATAGCCGGTCTGCAGCTGTGTGTCGTTGCTGCGCCCGCCGCGATAGTTGCTGGTGGAGCCGGAAAAGTAGATATGGCCGTATTGATCCAGCGACTGACTGACGGTGGCGGTGAACTGATTTTTTTGCTGATAAGAGCTGGAAACCCAGTTACTGCCCTTAGACTGCGCGGCGCGCAGGCCCAGTACGTCGCTCAGATCGTAAAAGCCCTTGGTAGAATAACGGAAGGCGGCCAGGGCGATGTTGGTGTTGGTTGGCGTAAAGGTTTTGCTGTAGTTCAGCGAGAAACGCCAGCCGTTCTGCGTGCCTTTATCCGGCACCTCGGCATTGGAGTAGATGGCGTTCACACCGTAAGCGCCGGTGGTGTTGGTGAACACGGTGCCCAGCAGGGCTGCGCGGTATCCTTCTGCGCCGCGCACGCCGGTGGACAGCGTCAGGTTATTGGAAATACCAAAACGCCCGACGATATCCGCGACGAAATCATTGCTGTTGCTGATGTTGCGCACCCGGCCCAGGGCCAGGTCATATTTGAACTGGCCGGGACGCACTGATTCCGGCACCGCGCTGAACGGCACGGTGAACGAGCTGATGCGTCCGTCTGCTTCCTGGATCTCAACATCCAGGTCCCCCTGATAGTTGGTGGGGTAGAGATCGTCAATGGCGAAATCACCCGGCGGCACGCTGGTCTGGTAGATCACGTTGCCTGACTGCTTGACCACCACTTTGGCGTTGGTGTTGGCGATGCCGCGGATCGTCGGCGCGTAGCCGCGCTGGGAATCCGGCAGCATGCGATCGTCAGACGCCAGCTTCGCGCCGCGCATCCCCAGACTGCCGAACTGGCTGCCCGAGGTGTAAACATCGCCCAGGGTCATCTGGCTTTGCAGGCCCAGCAGCGGGCGCTGCAGATAAGTATTCAGTGACTTAAACTTGTTGGTGCGTGAACCGCTGCCTTGATAGCTGGTGAAGTTGGACTGCTGGCGCAACTGCCACAGCCCGAGGTTGAAGCCGCTGTTCAGGCCGACGTAGCCGGAATCTGAGGTTTGTCCGCTGGACCGGCTGCGGTAATAGTTGGCGTCGTAGTTGAGGAACAGCATGCTGTTACCCGCATCCAGGCTTGATGCCGGCACGGCGCCCCGCGGGGTACGGCGCATTTTGGCCTGGGGAACAAACAGGTTGAGGCGCAGCTCGTTCTCTTTGAAATCCGTGGTGGCCCCTGTTACCAGATCGGGTAACGAGCAGGAGGGGATATTGCTGATTTCGCTGGTCAGGACGCCGGCGTCGGCCAGGTATTGTTTATCCAGGCAGGGGGAGAGTCCGTTTTGACGGGCATCCGCTTTGAATTCCACGATACGGTTGGAGACAAACTCCCCGTTCAGGTAAATGTCTACCTGATACTCGCCGGGGGCGACATTAGCAGTGGACTTCAGCAGGTTGAGGTTTTCTACATTACCGCCGCCGACCAGCATATTCTGGTCGAAATAGAATTCACCGTCCTGAACCTCGGTCGTTTCAGGCACAGCGGTTTCCGCTGCGGCGGCGCTGGCGGAGGTTAGCAACAGCAGCGCGAAAAGGTATTCATATGTGAGGAATTTATTCAACATGATGCCTGAAAAGTCCTTTATCAGACGACCCAAAATCAGGTTGGGAAAATTATTGTACTTTCGCGCTGGCCGTTACCTGTCCGCCGTAGTCGTTTATATACGTGTACTCGATCGCGCATCCTGCCCGACCGGCTGTTTTACCTTTCCAGTGGACGTTATTGCTTTTGGGCGCAATCATGTCGGCAGCAAGCGATGTTTGGCTGCCGGAACAGGTCATTTTTGCGCTGGCCACGGAAACGAAATAAGGCGATTGATTATTGATGCTGACGCCGCGCGCATCGGCGTGAAAACTCAGGCCGTTCTCCAGCACGCTTTTGCTCGGAGCGGGAAGCCCGGCAGGGCGGTAGAAGATTTTCACCCGGTTTTTCAGGATTAATGCCATGGCGTTTTGGTTCTGCTTGACCGGCGGAACCTGCACCATATTGAAATAAAACACGGACTCCCGGTCCTGAGCCGGTGCTGAACCGCTGTAGATCATTTTGACCGTTTGTACGCTGTTCGGTGACATTTTAAAGCTGGGCGGCAGCACGACGAAGGGCGCATTGGGATCGGTAGGTTTAGCATTAACGTTGCCGCTGTCCGTCCAGACCTGAACGATATAAGGCGTCGGATCGTTATTGGATATTTTTACCGTTTTTCCGTCTTTATTACCGGCATAAATGATACGGGTGTTTTCCAGGACGGCGCTGGCATTTACAAAGGCCGGCAGTGCAGCAATAAAGGCGAAAGTAATGATTTTTTTCATTGTAATAACCCGGTGCAAATAATAAGGAGGCGTCGCAAAAATAGCTGCTTAATTAAGAGAGATGTCTATTATTAATGATTATTAAAAGTCTGCTCTGAAAGAAGCGGTGCCCCCGAAAGGACACCGGCGCTCACAATTACTTGTAAGATACAGCGTATTGTACGCTGCCCAGCACGCTACCGGCTTTGGCGGCGCCTTCAGCGTAGTATTGAACGCCGAAGTCATAGGAAGCGGTTTCAGCGTCTTTCTTGATGACCAGGCCCGGAGCCCCGGTGGTGCCGGTTACGTCCAGAGCGGTAGTCGGAGCCGCCGGATCAACCAGTTGCAGCGTAACGTTCTCTGCGTCACCGGTGTTGCCGATACGGCCATCAGCGGTCAGGTTGTTGGCAACGAATACGGTGTCTACGTTCTGGTCACCCGTGGCGGATGCGGTGCAACCGGTCAGGGAGATGGTGAACGGGGTCAGACCGGCAACCTTGGCTGATGCGTCCAGTGCGCTGGCCGGAACGGTCGGCAGCAGAATAGTCGGGTTAGCTTCCATGCCGTTAATAGCAACGGAACACGTTTGATCGGTAACTTCGCCCTGGAATTGAATGGTATTTTCACTGGCGGCAAAACCGGTGATGGGCAGGCAGACCAGCGTTGCTAAAAGAATCTTTTTCATTTGTATTTTCCTGATTAATCCATATTGAGTAAATGTGCAATCCTGCTATATTTCTGCAGCGGCAGGCCACTGACAGCTCAGAAATATTTGGCGATATCTTTTAAAACTGTAAAATGATTCATGGTTTGCTTATTTGAAACCTGAATAACAGCAACAATGAATATTTTCCCGATCAACCTCCGTTTATCTTATTTCCCTGTGTATAGCGTGGCCCCCCAGCATACCAGGAGACAATAACTAAATAGGTATGGATCAGACTACTGAATTAGGGAGTGGCTGCAGTATAAATAGTACAAATAAAGCCGACTATTATCATGGTAGGCATTTCCCTATGTGCAAAAAATATCCGTTAGATTTCAATGAGAATCATCTTATATTGGATTAATCTTACATTCAAGGGGGAGGGCGGTTAATGCTGAAATTCATTAGATTTTTCTTACAGAAGTGATGCTCTTGGGGTTTAAGTCTAAAAAGATATAAAAAATTACCAAATGCTGGTGTTTTATTCTGACTTGTCGCAAAAAATATTACTAATATTTTAAAAAGCGCCATAGAGAAAAATAACAATAAAAATCATATAGTTGCGATGCGGTTTCGAATGATAATCTTACGTTTGATAAAAAATGCGATATATCGTGGAGGTCGGTTTTATCCTGGTTTAGGAATTAACTTATGAGTGGGTGATAGAAAAATCTTAACGACATGAGAGAGTTTGATTACGCTTATGTGAAAGAGGCGTCATGCCAGTGAAATACCGCTGTTTCTGGGCTATGAGGAACTAAATTGGTAAGGATGGCGAATAGGAATAAAGCACGTAACCGTACCGTGCTTTATCCTGTTTCGTCAGCGTCAGAGCATAATCGTCATCAGATAGGCGACGAACAATGCCAGATGCGCTGCGCCATTGAGCACGTTGGTTCTTCCGGTACTGAAAGAAACCTGGCAAAGCATCAGGGAAGCCAGCATCACGACCATCTGTGGCGTGTCCAGGGCGAAAACCAGCGTTTGCCCTGTCAGGGTAGCGATAAGCGTTACCGCGGGTACCGTCAGGGAAATCGTGGCCAATACCGAGCCGAAGAACAGGTTCATGGCGCGTTGTACCTGATTCGCCAGCACGGCCTTCATCGCGCCCAGCCCTTCCGGTGACAAAATAAGCAGCGCAACCAGGAAACCGGTAAACTGCGCCGGCGCGTTCAGCGTCGTGAGCAGGCTTTCCAGCGGGTTGGCGTTCAGCTTGGTGACGGCGATAACGGCGATCAGGTGTACGATCAACCAAATTGTATGCCAGGCGCTGCTGTGCGCCGACGGTTTACCGTGGTGAGGATCGTTCGGGTCGTCGCCGTCATCTTCATGTTCGTAAACAAACAGGCTCTGATGCGTTTTCGTCTGAATCAGCAGGAATACGCCGTACATAGCCGCGGAAATCGCGGCAACGACCAGCGCCTGAGCGATGGTGAAGTTTCCGCCCGGCAGGCTGAACGGGAACACCAGCACGATAATGGCCAGCGGGATCAGGGTAATCAGATACTGCTTGATACCGGCAAGATTAACGAACTGCGTGGCGAACTTGCGGCCGCCCAGCAGCAGGGCAAAACCAACCAGGCCGCCGGTGACGATCATAATGATGGAGTACAGCGTGTCGCGCATCAGCGCGGGCGCGGCGTCGCCGGTTGCCATCAGTGCGGAAATCAGGCTGACTTCCAAAATCACGACGGAAAGGCTGAGGATCAGCGAACCGTATGGCTCGCCCAGGCGGTGGGCCAGTACGTCTGCGTGACGCACAACGCTGAAGGCGCTGCTCAGGATGGCGACCAGCGCCAGGATGTTAATCCCCGCAATTGCCGCAAAGTTGGTGACGTTTCCCCAAAGCGCCAGGATAACTAAAGCGATGATGGGCAAGGCCAGCGTGTATTCCGTATGCCGGGTCTTGCCTTGGCACGCTTCGGTGTGAGACTTCATGGTGGGGCTCTCCTTTTTATCTGCGAATAATTTTATAAGCAGGCGATCAATCGTAAAAGACAATCGATAGGTCGAAAAAAGTATGTTTATCCTATCAAAAAAGCAATTATCAAAATAATTTTTTACGCATTTTTACGAAGTTAGCAGATGTGCATCACGGTTAATGAGTGTGAATAATGATAGCTGAAGTCGGAGAATTCTGTCGGTGTGGCGTCTTTACCGCTATCATGACCGGTGTTGCGAAATAAAGAGGGGTCAACGATGACGGAAGCCGGTCAGTGGATCGCCGATTACGGTTATATTGCGGTGGTCGTGGGCAGTATTCTGGAAGGTGAAACCATCGCGTTTCTGGCGGGCGCCGCGGCGCATAAGCATATCCTGTCTTATCCGCTGGTGCTGCTGTTAACGATGGCCGGCGCCTGTATCGGTGATATGGGGCTGTATTTTATCGGCCGCCGTTTCGGCTCGCGCATTCTGCAACGCTTCCGGCGCCAACAGGCGCGTATCGCACAGTTCCGGCAAAAGGTCCATGCGCATGAAACGTTGCTGATCCTCGGTATGCGCTTCGCCTATGGTTTTCGTACCATCGGCCCCATCGTCATCGGCTCCGCCGGCGTGCGTCCGGGCAAATTTATTCTGCTCAACCTGATTGGCGCGGTGGTGTGGGCATTTTGCATCGTCACGCTGGGCTACGGCGCCACTGAACTGCTGCATCGCCTGTTTGCCGATCAACATCAGCGCCGCATCGCTTTTCTGATTCTGGCAATCTGCCTGCTTCTGCTGTTAATTGGCGTGAAATTGTTCAAACAGCGCCATAAACACGACGCCTGACGGTCTGCACCCACCGCTTATTTTTAACGTTGCCCGTATACAGTAAGTTGCATATTAAATGCTTATTATATGGCTTATACATTGATTTTGAAATGCATGTTTAAGGCGGCAAGCATGGCTATTCTGGTAAAGAACAACGTTTGGTGGGGGGGAAACAGGATTGGGAACTGCGTGAGTTGCCGTACCGGGGCTACTCACCCAGCTTCAGTACGGTGATTAACTCTTCGCGGTTTTCCACCAGATCCGCCAGCGTGTAGTCTTCCATTGCCGTGAGAAATGCCTCCATGCCCGCTTTCAGCGCCCGCTGCAAACGGCAGACGTGGATCAGCTTGCAGTAAGGCGCGCTGCAATCGATGCCGTCAAGATTGTTCTCCAGCTCGCGGATAACCTTACCGACGTTAACCTCCTGCGGCGCGCGTGCCAGCTCAATGCCGCCGTTCTTTCCTCGGATGGCGCGCACGTATCCCAGCGAAGCAAGCTGGCCGACCACTTTCACCATATGATTACGCGAAATATCATAATAGGTGGAGATATCGGCGACGTTGGAACGCTGCCCCGGCGGCAACAGCGCCAGAAACATCAGGGCGCGCAGACCGAAGTCGGTATAGGTGGTTAATTTCATAGTTTCCCCGTGGTGACGAACTGAACGATTGTACCACAAACCGGCTTTCCGCAGCGGAGATTCCTGCGCGGCGGCCCGCCCAATGCCTGAATCAGCCCGCATTTCCCCCCTCTGTTCCCGCCATCGTTACCCGCATTCTCTGCCATGCTACTTCCACTTACCCATTACCCGATCATCCCCGTGGCTGAAGATAGCGATCTGGAGAAAACAGAGGCCCCCACACCCCACCGGGTGGAAAAGGCCCGCGAGAAGGGACAGGTTCCGCGTTCGCGTGAATTAACATCTATCCTGATGCTGGCCGTCGGGACGGCCTTGCTATTGCTGGGCGGAGGAACGCTGGCGCAACAACTGGGCAGCATGGTGGCGCAGGGAATGGAGTTCGACCCTCTGATGATCAGCAACGACAAGCAGATGCTGCGCCAGTTGGGAACGTTATTGCAGCAGGCGGCCATCGCCCTGTTTCCTGTTGTGTTCGGGCTGGCGCTGGTGGGCTGGATTTCGCCGATGTTGATCGGCGGTTTCCTGTTCAGCCCACAGTCCATCAGTTTTGACCTGAAAAAGCTTAATCCGATCAGCGGATTCAAACGCATGTTCTCCGTACAGGCGCTGGCGGAACTGCTTAAAGCGGTGCTGAAGGCCGGTATGGTCGGCGGCATCGTCGGCGGTTTTCTGTGGCACTACTGGCCGCAGTTCTTCACGCTGATGACCATGCCGCCGCTGGTCGCATTGCGCGAAGCCCTCGGCCTGATAGGGCAATGTGCGCTGCTGATCGTGCTGGGGCTGGTGCCGATGGTGGCGTTCGACGTGTTTTATCAGATCTGGAGCAACCTGAAAAAACTGCGCATGACCAAGCAGGAACTTAAGGAAGAGTTTAAAGAGCAGGAAGGCGATCCCCACGTTAAAAGCCGCATCCGTCAGCAACAGCGCGCGGCGGCGCGGCGGCGCATGATGAGCGACGTGCCGAAGGCCGATGTCATCATCACCAACCCGACGCACTATGCGGTCGCGTTGCGCTATCAGGAAGGGCGGATGAGCGCGCCCAACGTGCTGGCGAAAGGCGCGGGCGAGATCGCCCTGCGTATCCGGGAAGTCGGCAATGAACACCGCATCCCGCAGCTCGAAGCGCCGCCGCTGGCGCGGGCGCTCTACCGCCACGCCGAGATCGGCCAGCAAATACCCTCCACGCTGTACGCCGCGGTGGCGGAAGTGCTGGCCTGGGTCTATCAACTGAAACGCTGGCGGCTCGAAGGCGGCCAGGCGCCGAAGAAACCTGAAAACCTGCCGGTGCCGGAAGCACTGGACTTTGCCGGAGACACAACCCCAGATGCCTAACCTGGCCACACTCCTTCGCCTGCCGGGCGCCATGAAAAGTACGCAGTGGCAAATACTGGCCGGCCCCATCCTGATCCTGATGATCCTCTCGATGATGGTGCTGCCGCTGCCGCCGTTCATCCTGGATCTGCTGTTCACCTTCAACATTGCGTTGTCCATCATGGTGCTGCTGGTGGCGATGTTTACCCAGCGCACGCTGGAGTTCGCCGCTTTCCCGACAGTGCTGCTGTTCTCGACGCTGCTGCGCCTGTCGCTCAACGTGGCTTCCACGCGCGTGGTGCTGATGGAGGGCCACACGGGGAGCGCGGCGGCCGGGCGGGTGATTGAAGCATTCGGCCATTTCCTGGTGGGCGGCAACTTCGCCATCGGGATCCTGGTGTTCATTATTCTGGTGGTGATCAACTTTATGGTTATCACCAAGGGGGCGGGGCGTATTGCCGAAGTTGGCGCGCGTTTCGTGCTGGACGGCATGCCGGGCAAGCAGATGGCGATCGACGCCGATCTCAACGCCGGCCTGATTGGCGAAGACGAAGCGAAGAAACGCCGCGCGGAAGTGACCCAGGAGGCGGATTTTTACGGTTCAATGGACGGCGCCAGTAAGTTCGTGCGCGGCGACGCCATAGCCGGCCTGCTGATCATGGCGCTTAACGTGATTGGCGGACTGCTGATTGGGGTGATTCAGCACAACATGCCGGTGGGGGACGCAGCGGAAACCTACACCCTGTTGACCATCGGCGACGGCCTGGTGGCGCAGATCCCCGCGCTGGTGATTTCCACCGCCGCCGGCGTCATCGTTACCCGCGTCAGCACCAATCAGGACGTCGGCGAACAGATGATGACGCAGCTGTTCTCCAATCCGCGCGTGATGTTGCTCAGCGCCTCGGTGCTCGGCCTGCTGGGGCTGGTGCCGGGGATGCCCAACCTGGTGTTTCTGTTGTTCACCGGCGCGCTGCTGGGGCTGGCGTGGTGGGTGCGCAAGCGTGAAGGCGTCCGGGAAGAGGCGGTGGCCGCCGTTCCCGTCATGGATACGCCCGCCGCGGTTGAGGCCAGTTGGGAAGACGTTCAGCTGGAAGATCCGCTGGGGCTGGAGGTCGGCTATCGCCTGATTCCTTTGGTCGATTTCCAGCAAAACGGCGAGCTGTTGGGGCGCATCCGCAGTATTCGCAAAAAATTTGCCCAGTCGATGGGCTTCCTGCCGCCGGTGGTGCATATCCGTGACAACCTGGAGATGACGCCTTCCGGCTACCGCATCCTGCTGAAAGGCATCGAAATGGGGCACGGCGAAGCGCATCCCGGCCGCTGGCTGGCGATCAATCCGGGCAACGCCGCCGGAGAACTCAGCGGCGACCCGACCACGGATCCTGCCTTTGGCCTGCCCGCGGTCTGGATTGACGGCGCACTGCGCGAGCAGGCGCAGATTCAGGGGTTCACCGTGGTAGAGGCTGCGACGGTCGTGGCGACGCACCTCAATCACCTGATCGGGCTGCACGCCAGTGAATTGTTCGGTCGTCAGGAAGCGCAGCAACTGCTGGACAGGGTCAGCAAAGAGATGCCCAAGCTGACGGAGGATCTGATCCCGGGCGTACTGACCCTGACCACGCTGCATAAGGTGCTGCAAAACCTGCTGGGTGAAAGGGTGTCTATCCGTGATATGCGCACCATTCTGGAAACGCTGGCGGAGCATGCCGCCGCGCAGCCCGATCCGTATGAACTGACCGCCGCGGTGCGCGTGGCACTGGGGCGCGCCATTACCCAGCAATGGTTCCCCGGCGACGGCGAGATTCAGGTTATCGGGCTGGACACGGCGCTGGAACGCCTGCTGCTGCAGGCATTGCAGGGCGGCGGCGGCCTGGAACCGGGGCTGGCGGATCGCCTGCTGGAGCAGGCGCGTGAAGCGCTGCAACGCCAGGAACTGCTTGGTGCGCCGCCGGTATTGCTGGTGAACCATGCGCTGCGCCCCTTATTGTCGCGCTTCCTGCAACGCAGCCTGCCGCAGATGGTGGTGCTGTCCAATATGGAAATCAGCGATAACCGGCAGATCCGCATGACGTCGACCATCGGGGCGGCGGAATGAGGCTGTGCCATGGCCTGGTGCTGATGCTGCTGAGCGGCGGCGCGTATGCCGCCAGCGGCAGCTGGTCGGCGGATGATACCGGCCCGGGGATCAGCTGGCGCGGCGTGGCGGCCTCTTCTCCGCCGCTCGCACCGTCGGGCGCGGTTCCCGCGCAGGCAAGCATTCGTGAGGTCGTCTGGCGTTTTCAGTTGCTGAATCCGTCGCCGGACGGGCTCAGGGTAAAATTGTGCACGCCGCAGCGTTGCATATGGCTGGGCTCGGCGCATGGGCGTAGCAACGCATTGTCCGGCGCGCCCGCCGGCGCGCCGCTGCGCTTTGTTTATCATGTCGAAGGAAAGGGCGTGCTTTATCCGCCGTTACGCGTCACCTCGAATCAGGTCATCGTCAATTATCAGTGACGAACGGGCCAGGTATGAATGAAAGATATTGCATCCGTTGCTGATATTAACGTCTATATAAAGGGTGTTTTATTAATTTAAATATCGCATATTGATAATCGTATATCTTATCTGAATATATTTCGAAAGATCATACTTATCTAATAAGTATCAGGCAATAAAACCCCGTTAAGAATTCTCCTGATTACGCTGAAAGCAAGCGGCTTAAATTATTCATCCATTAGCGATCACACAAATATATCATTTCTCGTGAGAACTTCTTTTCATCACGACGTTATTCAATATAATACCAAGTATCACAAAGATAAATAATCACCATCTTGCGGACGAAACTGATTTTCAGCCATGAAAATCATGCCGTTATCCCCGAATACGACACAGGATCAGACATCATGGACCGAATGGTCGTTGCACATACCCCGTTGGCGGATAAGCTGTTATTTCGCTCTATGCAGGGAAAAGAGGAACTTTCCACGCTTTTCCACTATACCGTTGAGTTAGTCAGCAAAGACGGGCAGATTGATTTGAAGTCATTACTGGGTAAACCGCTGGGTTTACAGATAAAACAGTATAATTTGCCCGATCACTGGCTGAATGGCGATATTATGTCGCTGGCTTTGAAAGGAAAAGAGCCGGAATCATCGCGCTATTATATTTATCAGGCGGAAGTGTGGCCCCGGTTATGGTATCTGAGCAAGACGAGAGACTTCCGTATTTTTCAGGATAAAACCGCGGCAGATATTATTTTGCAGGTGCTCGGTGATTATAATATTCGCTTTGATAACCAGTTGCGTAACAGCTATCGCCAGTGGGGCTACTGCGTTCAGTATAATGAGAGCGCCTTCGATTTTATCAGCCGCCTGATGGAGCACGAAGGGATCTATTATTATTTCGAACACAGTGAAGACGGCCATACGCTGGTGCTGGCGGATGCGCCGGAGGCGCACAACCCGATCGCGCTGGCGGCCGTTCCCTTCCGCGGCACCGCCGCTTCGTCGCTGATCGATGACGTCTGCGTGGATGAATGGCAGGTTTATGATTCCGTCACGCCGAACTACCTCAGCGTGGACGACTACGATTTTCACAAGCCTTATGCCTCCCTGCTGGAAACCAAATCCAACCCGGACTCCTACTCGCCGGAGCGCGCCGAGCAGTTTGAATGGCCCGGACGCTTTATCGATCGTTCCCATGCGCAGTCCTACGCGACGGTGCGCCAGCAGGAAAGCGCGGCGCAGCATGAAAAAATGAAGGCGTCCGCCACCTCCAGCATGATGACGCCGGGCAAAACGCTGACGCTGTTCAAAGCGCCGAGGGACGCCGACAACCGCGAATACCTGATCGTGCGCAGTCACTACAACCTGTGGGATAACGCCTACGCCAGCGGCCCGGATACCGTGCGCGGGCAACGTACCGACTTCACCGTGGTGCCGTCCGACGTGGTGTGGCGCAGCCCGCGCGTGACCAAATGGCCGAAAACCCAGGGGCCGCAGACGGCGCGCGTTGTTTGTCCTGAAGGCGAAACCATCTGGACCGACAAATACGGCCGCGTCAAAGTGAAGTTCCACTGGGACCGCTACGCCAAGGGCGATGACACCAGCTCCTGCTGGGTGCGCGTCGCCAGCAGCTGGGCCGGGCAGGGGTTCGGCGCGGTGCAGATCCCGCGTCTGAACGACGAAGTGGTGGTGGACTTCATCAACGGCGATCCGGATCGTCCCATCATCATCGGCCGCGTGTATAACGAAGCCAACATGCCGCCCTGGGATTTGCCGGGCAACGCCACCCAGATGGGGTTCTACAGCCGCAGCAAAACCGGCCATAAAGACACCGCCAACGCCCTGCGTTTTGAAGACAAGATGGGCGAAGAGCAGGTCTGGATCCATGCCGAGCGCAATATGGATACCGACATCGAGAAGAATGAAACCCTGGACGTCGGCGTGAACCGCACCAAAACCATCGGCCAGGATGAAAGCAGCTTTATCAAGCGTCACCGTACCGAGGAAGTGGACGGCAACGAAAGCGTGACCGTGCATCAGAACCGGACGGAAGAGGTGGACGGCAACGAAACCATCACGATCCACTCCAACCGCGCCGAAACGGTGGACGGTACGGAAGAGATTTCCATCGGCGGCACCCGCACGGAGAGCGTCGGCAGCGATGAAACCGTCACCATCGGCGGCAGCCGCAGCAAAACGGTGTCGGGCAACGACACGCTGACGGTGCTTTCCAACCAGGTGGAAACCGTCGCTATCGCCAAAGCAGAGAGCATCGGCGCGGCCAAAGCGCTGACCATCGGCGCCGCGTACCAGATTTCCGTTGCCGGCGCGATGAACACCAGCGTTGGTCTGGCGCAGGCGGAGGAGATCGGCCTGAGCAAAACGGTGCTGGTCGGCAACAGCTATAAACAGAGCGTGGCGAAGGATAAATCGACCACGGTCGCGAAGAACTTCAACACCAAAACCGGCGTTAACTATTCGGTGGATGCCGACGGCAACATCAAGATCATGGCCGGAAAAACCATCGAGCTGATCTGCGGCAAGTCGCACATCAAGCTCGACAAAAACGGCAATATCAGCATCAACGGCAAGAAATTCAACATGAAAACCGACGGTGAACAAGGCTTTAAAGCCGGCGGCAATATTGTGCTGAAAGGCAAAAAAGTGCTGGAGAACTGACGCGATGAAGGAAGTACGACAGGATGTTCCGCTGCCTGCCGCCGGGGAAGAATGCCCGGCGTCGGCGCTGGAGTCGCTGCTGCACCATCCGGTGAACGCGGGCGGTCAGGGTTCGCTGTTGCCGCATATCATGCTGGGCAGAATCGTCAGCGCCGGCCCCGGCGGATTACGGGTCGTGGTTCCGGCCCTGAAACCGGATGAAATGAGTGCCGTTTCCGTGTGTGCGATCACTGAGAATGAGACAGGGAAAACCTGCGCCGTGCAGTTTATTGACGGCGACGGCAACAAGCCGCTGATCATGGGCCTGTTGTATGCCGGTGCGGAACAAACGGCGAGCGCCGCGCTGCCTGAGCCGGCCGTGACGGTGATCCGCGACGGCGAACGTGAGCGGGTCAAGATCGACGCGCAGCAGGAGCTGGTGCTGCAGTGCGGGGCTTCACGCATCGTGCTGCGCGCGGACGGCGTCATTCATATCCGCGGGCTGTATATCGACAGCCAGGCCAGAGCGACACAGCGCATACGTGCGGGGTCCGTGCAGGTTAACTAAGGAGCGCCGGTGATATGGAAATAGTCAACGCCGCGAAGCATACCGTCGCGGACATCAACGTAGCCCTGGACAACGAAGGCCGCGAGCACCTGGTGCTGGCGATCAAGGCGACGTACCGCATTCCCGCCAACGATAAAAAGCCGCGCCCGCAGATCCCCGCGCAGCCTTTGCTGACCGCCGACAGCTACGTCGGCGATCCGGGCACCACCGCGCCGCTGGCGGAACATGATTTTTGCCTGCGCAAGCAGAAGTGCGACGTGGTCTTTAACGCCAGCGCCCACGCGCCGGATGGCCGCCCGGTGAAAGCGCTGACCGTGGCGGCGAAGGTTGGTTCGATGGCGAAACAACTGCGGGTATGCGGGAGCCGCAACTGGCTTCCGGCCGTGCTGGGCTGGCAGGCCAGCGAGATGCAACCTTTCACCTCCATGCCGTTGCACTACGGCAACGCCTTTGGCGGCATGCATTTTTGGCAGCATGACGGGCAGACGCAAATAGAAATGTATATGGATAATGGCGTCGGCACTGGTTATGCCAGCAAAGCGCCGGCTAATCTGGTGGCCGGTTTGCCGCTGCCCAGCCTGCTGGTGCCGGGCGACGAGGTGCGTAAGCCGGATGACGGCGTGCGCCCGGTCGCATTTTCCGCTTTGCCGCGCAACCATCCGCAGCGGCGGCGTTACGCCGGAACCTACGACGATAACTGGCGCCGGAATGATTTCCCCCTGCTGCCGCGCGATTTTGATATCCGCTACCACCAGTCGGTGCCGGAAGATCAGCAAATTGATTTCCCGCGCGGCGGTGAAGAGGTGATGTTGCAGCATATGATGCCGGGCCGCCCCGCAGTGCGTTTCCGGCTGCCGCGTCTGGACAACATGCCGGTGCAGGTGCTGACGGTTGATTATCAGGTCATCAAGCCCGACGTGGTGGTGGACACCCTCTATTTTGAGCCGGATGAAGGCCGTTTTTCGGTGGTCTGGCGGGTAACTTTGCCGATTAAGCGCAAGCTGAAAGAGTTCGACACCATTTCCATCGGCCCGGTGTGTAAAGAGTGGTGGGCCAAGAAAACGATGGGGCTGGCGGGATGCGGCAGTTGCAGCGACGGAAAGACGCGGGAGCGTGACGTATGATTCAGATGCCGCAGCTCCGCATTATCGCCGGGGGCATGTGCTGTTCCGTGGGCTACTCAGCTCCGGCCGCCAGCGCGGCGATTCGGGCGGAGATCGACCATTTTCACGAGACGGATTTTGTCGGCGCCGGCGGAAAACCGGTGATCGGCGCGCAGCTGTATCAAAACCCCTTGTGGGGACCGGAGCGCTACACCTGGATGTTTGAGCGGGTGACGCAGGAGTGCCTGCAACGCTTGCCCGGCATACCGCCGCAGGCGATGACGCTGATTCTGCTGCTGCCGGAGCAAAACCGGCCGGGAATTAATGCCCTGTGGGCGAAGCAGACGGTCAACGGTATTTCCCATTCATTCCACCGCACCTCGCGGGTTTTCCCGCACGGTAAATCCGCGCTGGGGTCCGCGCTGACCTATGCCAGGGCGCTGTTCGCCAATAAACAGTCGGAATATGCCCTGATCGTCGGCGTAGACAGCTATTTTCAACCGGAAACCCTGAACTATTACCTGAACGACGACCGCTTGCTGAGCGGCGATAACCACGGATTTATCCCCGGCGAAGGCGCGGGCGCGGTGGTGGTGACTGCCGTCCGGCCCGGAGAACGGGGCGTGCGGATCACCGGCGTCGGCATTGCGCAGGAAGAGGCGCATTGGCTCCAGGACGAAAAGGTCCACCGCGCGGAAGGCATGACGGCCGCGATTCGTATGGCACAGGCACAGAGCGGTAAAGCGCTGAGCGGTTACCAGTTTCACATCGGCGACATCAGCGGCGAGGCTTACTATTTCAAGGAGATCTCGCTGGCGCTGACCCGCTGCTTCGACGAGCCCGTCGCCGACTTCCCCAACCTGACGCCGGCCAGCAGCCTGGGCGAAACCGGTGCGGCGGTAGGGCCGCTGATTTTGGCTTATCTGTCCGAGTTAATGACAGGGAAGGACGCGCCGGGGCGCAGTGGGTTGGTGCATTTTAGTGCGGATTCGGGGTATCGGGTGGTGCTGACCGTAGAATATTAAGAGGGATGATTATGAGTACCCATGTATATGCCAATGGCGATGAAATTAGCTGTAAAGCTTCCAGTGGTAAAACATCCGTTGCTTTTCCCGATCCTTGCTGGACTCCGCCTACGCCACCGGCTGGACCCTTGTTGGTGACTTATCCCAACTCGGCATCGCCTTCCTCGCTGGCAAAAGGCTCGTCCACGGTTCGTATCAAACGTTCGCCGATCGCCCTGACCGATCGCTCTTATTTTTCTACGAGTACGGGGGATGAACCGGCAACGCCTGCGTTACAGAAGGGATTGTTGACGCGAAAGATTAAAGGGAAAACGTATTACAACCAATGGTCGATGAATGTAAAGGTCGAGGGAAAAGGGGTATGCCGTAATATCGACCTGATGACACATAACCATGGCTCCAAGCCAGGGAATACGGCGACGTTTCCTTTTTTGTCTAAAGCGATTGTGGCTGGATCTGATGGTGATCCGTGTAAACATGAAAGAAATAAGATAAATACGAAATGTGCTGAAGGCGTTGAGAAAGGGCAGGACTGGACAGATCAGCATTGTAGTGATGGGCTACTGCAGATAAAACCGGTAACGACTTCTGCTGAAAATAGTAAAGGTAATGAAAATGACCCATTGACTGTTTTAAGTACGGCACTTGAAAGTGTTAACTTGGATAGAGAGGCATTTACGAGCCTTGATGATTTTGCTAATGCACAAACAAGAAGTGCAAAAGAGAATGATTGCTTGTCAGCCAAGAAATGTGAATTGGTTACTAAAACTAAAGCTAATGGGGATAAATCAAAAAATGGACATTCTAAAGGATGCTGTAATGGTCAAACAGGTCATCATGTAGTGCCCCATGCTATGGCAAAAACTGCCGAATGTAAGAAATATGGCTATGGAAGTGCTCCTTGTATATGCGTAGAGGGGACTACTCATAGCCGCGGATCTCATAAAGAAATGCATGAGGCGTTCGGTAGTCGAATGAGAGAGGCTGTAGTTGATAAAATGCTGGCTACAGGAAAAGATCTGGATTTAATAACGCTGAGTATGGATGAGGCAATTGATGTTGGCGCTCAATCGGTCATTGATACGTTTTCTTCTAACTCTGGATGTTCAAAATCTTGTATACAAGAACAACTGAAAAGTTATTATAAAGAGTGTAAGAACGAGATGGGGCCTGTCGGTAATACGGCAAACGAGTTTACGCAAAATGAAAAATCAGACATCATTAAAATTGTTGCTCAGAAAGTCCAGCAAAGGGCAAACCAGACATCTATGAGTATTTAATTTAAAGAAGAGAAAATATGAAAAAGATTATATCACAATCAAATATTGAAGATGTATGCCAGGGGCATATTTTTGTTGGCTGTGCAATCAGAACTGATGATATTGTATACCTTTTAGCAAGAAAAGATCTTACTGAAGATGAGGCTGCGGAGGGTAATGACTATGAAATACCAACACGAGTTATTTTACTACATGAACGACAGGATTGTAACGAATTACAAGTTGGCGCTGTAGATATTAATAACTTTGAGCTCCCTCAAATCGGTATTTCATTAAAACCTATTGCTCAAGCTTTATTACTGGCTAATGATAACCATGGCAGTATTTTACCTATAGGTGGAGGGAAGGACACTTGGCCATTTGAAACACTGCTTAAAAAGGGTATGCCAATGTGCCGGCGTTTACGCTGTATTGACGGTTATACTTGGGCTGCTTGTAGCAGACGGCTTGTTTTTAAACGAACAGATATTGGCCAGTGGGTTAATGTAAGGAAAGGTTTTGATGCAAGCATGAGTCCTCTTGGTGAGACGAAGAATAAAGATTGTGGTTTCAAAGATATTGATGGATTTTCTGAAAAAGAAATATACGCAGTAGGAGGAAAAGGCGATATATGGCGATTTGATGGAGATTCCTGGAGCCAATGCGGATTTCCAACCAATGACTATTTATGTACAGTTTGTTGTGCTAAAGATGGTAATGTGTATGTTGGTGCCAGAAATGGACTTTGGCGTGGGAAGGAACATCACTGGGAGAGAATATGTGAATTTGAAAAGCCAGAGGAAATGAATGATCTTAGGTGGTTTGATAATAAATTATGGCTCGCCTATGACTATCGTTTACTTTATTGGGATGGGAGTGACTTGCACAGCGATATTATTTATAAAGATAAAAAAATATCTTTAGGTGGTAATATTGACTCATCTGAAAATATGCTGTTTGTTACCCGATCATATGAAACTTGGACTTATGATGGAAAGGATTGGTACAATATTATTCCTAATTTTAACTGAATAATCTGGTAAGCATTACATGCATCTAAAGATAGATGTGAACAATATTTTTTCATTTTTGCGAGGGTGGGGTGAAGAAGATTCTGGATAATGCGAATATATCGAATATGTGCAAAGGGCAGATATTCCTGGACTGTGCCATTCGCTACAACGATCTCGCCTACATCCTCGCTCGCGCAGATATGAGCGAAGAAGATGCCTCAGATCTCGAGGATCATAAAATCCCCACAAGAATCATTGTACTGGAAGAAAACCCAGATGAAGATGATTTACTGATCGCGGCCAATGAAATAAAAAAATTCGCGCAACCGATAATTGGTATCTCACAAAAGCCGGTAAACCAGGGTTTGCTTGCGGCAAGCGATCGCGACGGTTCAATTTTACCGATGGGTGGCGGCAAAGAGTTTTGGCCATTTGAAATACTGCAAAAGAATGGTTATCCGCAATGCAAACGACTCCGTCCTATTGATGGCTATACATGGGCAGTAGGTATAAATCGTAAAGTCTATAAACGGGTGGATATTGGTAAGTGGGAAAACGTTACTGAAGGCTTGGATCTGAGCAAAAAAGATGCGTTCAGTTATGGTTTCAATGACATTGATGGCTTTTCAGAAAAAGAAGTTTATGCCGTAGGGGGTAAAGGGGATATCTGGAAGTATGACGGAAAAACATGGAATCAATGCGGTTTCCCAACTAACGATAATCTGTATACCGTGTGCTGTACAAAAGATGGCTATGTCTATGTTGGCGCCAGAAAAGCACTCTGGAAAGGTAAAGATAACCAATGGGAACAGGTTTGTATATTTGAACGCCAGAGTGAAATGAATGATTTACGTTGGTTTGCCGATAAACTTTGGCTGGCATATGACTATAAATTAATTATGTGGGATGGGCAGAAACTGCATAATGACATTATCCATAATGGGGAAAAGATATCACTCGGCGGTGCCATTGATGCCTCTGACGACATGTTACTGGTTGCATGCTCTTATTCCGCATGGACCTACGATGGAAAAGATTGGCATAACATTATTCCTAAGTTTAATTAAGCTGTCGGGGAGCATTGCTATCGATCATGATTAGGAAAACGGCGAGGTCAGAACAGGTTAAAGAGGTCTGTAGTGGACAGATCCTCCTTGCTGCTGTTATCAACGATCCAAATAGGGTTTATTTTCTTGCAAGAAAGGACCTGACTTCTGATGAGGCTTCTTCACTGCATGACTACGAGATTCCTGGCCGGGTTATTGCTGCAGCGGAAGGAGATGGTGAGTTTTTGCGGTTGGGCGGGCTCGGTGTTGATGATTTCAACCATCCTGTTCTGGGCATTTCCGTTGTTCCCAAAAATCAGGTCATTGTGATAGCTAATGACAACGACGGAACGGTATTACCAATCGGCGGCGGACAAAAAACGTGGCCTTATGAGTCGTTACAAGAAGGTTCTTTACCCGGATGTAAAAGAATTCGGTGCATTGATGGCTACAGTTGGGTCGCCGGCAACAGACGGTTGGTATATAAAAGAACAAATATGGGAGTGTGGAAAAGAATCAGCAATGGCTTTGGGACGGGCATAGAGCCTTATGGCGAAATGAATAATCCGGACTGTGGCTTCAATGATATCGATGGCTTTTCAGAAAAAGACGTTTATGCCGCAGGAGGAAAAGGGGATATCTGGAAGTACGACGGCAAAACATGGCGTCAGTGCGCTTTCCCAACCGACGATAATCTGTATACCGTGTGCTGCGCTAAAGACGGGTATGTCTATGTTGGCGCCAGAAAAGCACTCTGGAAAGGTAAGGACGATCAATGGGAGCTTGTTTGCACCTTTAAACATCCGGGGGCAATGAACGACCTGCGTTGGTTCGACGAAAAACTCTGGCTGGCATACGACTATAAATTGATTATGTGGGACGGACAGAAATTACATAATGACATTACCCATAATGGTAAAAAATTACCACTAAGCGGTGCCATTGACGCCTCTGACGACATGTTACTGGTCGCATGTTCTTATTCCGCATGGACCTACGATGGGAAAGACTGGCATAACATTATTCCTGAGTTTAATTAAATTCGCCATGGAGGTCTGATGTTCGGAAAACTACCCAAGAAAGACTACATTAACGGTGTGTGCTCCGGATATACATTTACCGGGTGTATAATAAAAGATAAAGACAGCCTTTACTTCTTAGCAAGAAAAGACATCAGCAGCGATGATGCTGTATCTCTAAATGATAGAGAAATTACCACCCGCCTGATAGGTGTGCTGAATAGCGAAAGCACGCATTTAAAATTAGGTTTTGTCGAATTAGATGATTTTGATATGCCGGTTCTTGGTATTGACCGAAAACAAAACAACCAGTTGCTCATGCTGTCAAATGACATTGACGGAACAGTGCTGCCATTAGGGGGCGGGAAGCCGCGCTGGCCTTATGAAACCTTGAATGAAGGCGGCCTTCCGGTTTGTGAAAAACTGCGTTGTATTGCCGGAGATACCTGGGCGGCCTGCAGCCGGAGGCTTCTTTATAAGCGTGCAGCTGTGGGTAAATGGGAAAACGTCAGAAACGGTTTTTACCCCCCAATAGGGCCGATGGGAGAAGCGAAAGATAAAAACTGTGGGTTTCAGGATATTGACGGATTTTCCGCGAAAGATATTTATGCTGCAGGCGGGAAAGGGGATGTCTGGAAATACGATGGTGAACAATGGAGTAACTGTAACTTCCCAGCAAATGATTTCCTTTACACCGTCTGCTGCGCCCAGGACGGTAATGTCTATATCGGTGCCAGAAACGCCCTCTGGAAAGGAAAAAATCACCACTGGGAACAAATATGCACATTCGAACAACCCGAGAAAATGAACACGCTCCGTTGGTTCGATAATAAACTCTGGCTGGCCTATGATTATCGCCTGCTGTTTTGGGACGGAAAGCATTTGCATCATGATATTTTTTATCAAGGCAAGAGAATATCTTTAGGGGGAAATATTGATTCATCTGATGATATGCTTTTAGTCGCCGGAGCCTATGAAGCCTGGACTTATGACGGCGAACATTGGCACAATATCATTCCCCGTTTTAACTAGCGGGTTTTAGTGAACCCATCGACAGCAAAAAACAGATTCAGCCTTTAAAATAGCGGTCAAAATCATATTTTTCAGGCAAAGATTGATCAAGACAAGGATGCCTTTTATGACCATTCCTCTCGTCATTCCCCCGCTTCTTCGCCAGCACGCGTCAGATGCGGCCTTTTACTGGTACCTGACGGAGCACAGCACCTTTTCGCACTCCGTCGATCAGGAAAAGCTGGCCTACTTTCACCGCCTGCTGAGCGCGCACCTCGACGGCCTGCGCTACGGAGAAGACGCCGGATGGGCGGAGGCGCTGGAAAATCTGGAAACCTGGCAGACGGAAGGGGAAGCCTTTGTCGCGGCCTGGCTGGCATACGGCTCCGGTGATGATAAACGCATCGCCGCCTTAATCCCGCAGTTGGAAGCAATGCCGGCAGGCGTCGCCGCGCCGGGCGTGATTTCCGCCCTGAGTCAGCTACCGGCCACCGCCTATGGCGAGCGCCTGGAAATATGGCTGAATTCACCCCAGCCGCTGTGGCAGGCGGTGGCCGCCGGCCTGTACGCCGCCGGGCGGTTGCCGCTGAACGATGAATTGCTGCATGCCTGGTTCGACAGCGATTACGCCCTGATCCGGGCGATGGCTTGCCGTTATCTGGCTGAGGTTCCGCTGCCGCCGTGGAATTCCTATCTTTATCATGCCTGCAAGGATGAATCTTTTCTGGTGCGGCGCGCCGCCGTTTTGGCGCTGTTCGCCGCCAAAACCGACACCCGCACGCTGTTCCCCCTGGTGATGGGCGTGTTGCATGCCTGCCTGAATACGCCGCAGCCGGAGGACATGGACGAACCGGCCTGGCAGCACCTGATCGAATTCCTGGTACGGCTGGCGGGGCATATCGCGCCGGCAGCCGGAGCGCAAGTTAACGACGCGCTGAACGTGCTGCCCGACTACCTGAAAATCCTTTTTCTCGCTCACCACGGCGATCCGCAGTCCGTGCCCCGGCTTCTTGACCTGATGCGTCAGGAAGCGCTGGCTCCCCTGAGCTGGTGGGCCGTCAGCCTGATCACCGGGCTGGATATCGATGATGACAGCTATCTGATCTTTAATCACGATGAGGCGGAAGAGAGCGACGAAGACGAGGCGGACGACATCAGCGCGCACCTGACGCAACTGACCGGGGAACTGTCCACGCCGGACCCCGACGCCGTGGCGCGCTACGTCTCAACCTGGCGCCCGGAAGGGAAACGGGTATTGCTCGGCATGCCGGTTGTTGCCGAAGCCTGCCGCCGCATCCTCGCCGATGCGGATGCATCAATGCTGGAGGTGCTTTGTGCCCGCTGGCATCTGGTTACGCTGGGCGACCTGGATCGCACTACGGTTTACGGATAATAAGGAGCGCGATCATGCTGTATTACCCGGAAAAAGATCAGCCGGCCATCGTTGCCGCACTCAACCACGGGCTGCCGCTTATTGTCTGCATGTGCGCCGCCTGGTGCAATAACTGTGAAGAGTGGCGGGCCGTGTTTGAGGAAGCGGCCAGGGAAAATTCGCATACGGGGTGTTTTGTCTGGCTGGATATTGACGAGCACTTTGACATGGTTACCGAAGTGGATCTGGAAACCCTGCCGGTGCTGCTGATTCACCATCGTGAAGGGGTGGCGTTTTTGGGGACGTTCAGGCCGGATAAATCAACGCTGCTGGCGCTGATTCGCGGTTCCGGGGTCAGCGGCCGGATTGACGATCCCGGCATCCGCGATTTTCTCACCGAGCCGCTGTAAAGGTTCAGACGCCCAGTTTTTTGCCCGGCATCGGGCCGGGGTGCGCCTGCCCGTCGGGGCCGTACAGCGAGGGGCCGTGGCGGCCGCGCAGCGTGCCAAGCATCTCCTGATTTCTTTGCAGGTGCTGTTCCAGCAGGCGGCCGTTATGTTGATTCATGTGTTGCAGGCGCTGAGTCAGCTCGCGGATGGCCTGCCAGCGGGCGGAAAGCGCAGGGTGATCTTCATAAGGCGGGGGAATCTCACTGTCGCCGCGCCGCCGGGTGTCCAGGTGCCGCAGGGTGGCGAGCAGCGTTTCTTTACGCTGGGTGCATGATTGCAGGCGCACCGCATCGATGCGGCCCGCGCACAGTTGTTCCTGTTCTTGCGTCAGCACCTCGCCGAGCGTACCCAGCGTGGTGTGAATTTGTTCCAGCGTGTCGGATAATCCTGGCATGAAAATTACTTACCGCCGTTCAAAAAATCATAGGTATCACGCAGCAGGGCATCGGCAATTTTGCCGGTGTCCACCTCCAGTTCACCTCTTTCGATCGCCGCTTTCACCTCGTCTACCCGTTTCTGATTGATGTCCTGCGGACCAGAACGCATCAGGCGTGACTGGGCGTCGCTTAACGTGACCTGCGCCGCGTCCGTATTCGGCGGCAGCGAGGCGTTACGGCTCTTGGGCGCGGCGATTTCCGCGTTTTCCCGGCTCTGGATCGGGTTGATCGGCGGCAGGGGGGATGTACGTTCGATGCTCATGCAAGTGTCCTTTATCAGCAAATTGTATTTTTTAGAATAATTGCATACGGCGCAGGTGAGTCCTTTACCCGATTCCGTATGCCGCAGGCTCCGGATTAAATGTCATCAGGCGTGACAACAGGAGGCCGCAGGCGGCGAACTATCGTCATCGCGTTTTTTTAATCTTTGCTATTTCTACTATCGGCACGCAGCGGAATTACTTTAGCAAAAAAAGCGGTTTTTTTTATAGCGTCAAAACAACAGGTTAACGCCTCCCCGTGTGTCGACCTTTCCGCTGACCACCTGGCCTGAGGGCATCCGCACCCGTACCGTTTCGGTAACAGCCGCGTTATTCAGCGCCTTGCCTTCGCTGCTGACATTGAACCCTTCGCCGTCGGCCAGCACCTGCACCGTTTGCCCGGCTTTGACTTTCCAGCTCCGGCGAATCATGGAAGCGGTCACAGCCTGACCGGGAACAAGGGGGCGCAGGGCGACGGCGTCGTTGAGTGCGTCCGGGTTAAGCAACGTGGTGGCGGGAAGTTGGTCGAGACGGCCGGTGCGCAGACGGAAGTCGGTGGCGTGCAGCGCCTGCCCGCGGCTGATAGGGCGTTTGGCGACCGGATACGCGCCGGTAACACGCACTTCAACCTGCAAATAGCTTTTTTTCTGCGGGCACTGCGCCGCCACGCTGAGCTTACCCCAGCGGCGGCTGACGGACGGTTGGGAGAATACCGGCGCCTCGCAGGCCGGCAGGCGCTCCGGCGAAGACAGGACGGAAACGCTGACCTTGCGCGACGTTTCCTGCTGCTGCTGAAAATAGCGCGTCAGGGCGTCTTCCAGCGGCGTAGCCGCCTGAGTGGTTCCCGTCAGCAGCCACAGCGCCACGGCTACGCTGAACCCTAATCTTCTCATCTGCCCTGGCTCCCCGTCGGATCGATAGGCTGACAAGTTTACCCGCGCGCCAAAAGTATAAAGGCGATAAATAGCCCCCCATTTTCCCTTTGTTCCGTCGATAGTCTCGCTACCGATACCACTATTCTTTGTGCTCAGGAAATTCTTAATGGCCGGTATGAAACGTGTCCGCCACGCGCGTTACGGCTTAATGGGGGAGCTATGCTCGACAAACTGGAGAGTACGCTGCGCTTTCAGAAGGAAGCGCTTAACCTGCGCGCGCAACGCCAGGAAATTCTGGCGAGCAACATCGCCAATGCGGATACGCCGGGTTACCAGTCGAGGGACTTTGACTTCGCCGCCCAGCTCAACAAAGCGTTGACGCAGGGGCGGCCTTCCGGCAGCGGCGTCGCGCTGTCGATGACCGCCCGCAATCATATTCCGGCCCAGGACTTCCGTCCACCCTCGCTGGATTTGCTGTTCCGCGTACCGGACCAACCGGCGCTGGACGGCAACAGCGTCGATATGGATCGCGAACGTACCCAGTTCGCCGATAACAGCCTGCGTTACCAAACCGATCTCACCGTCATCAGCGGCCAGATAAAAAGCATGATGTCGGTACTGCAACAAGGATAAACGGTCATGTCTTTGCTTTCTATTTTTGATATTTCCGGTTCCGCGCTTTCTGCGCAGTCTCAGCGTATGAACGTCAGCGCCAGTAACATGGCCAACGCCGACAGCGTGACCGGGCCGGACGGCGAGCCTTACCGCGCCAAACAGGTGGTGTTCCGCGTCCACAGCGCGCCGGGGCAGGAAACCGGCGGCGTGCGCGTGGCGCAGATTACGGAAGACCCGTCGCCGGAGCGTCTGGTATATCAGCCCGGCAATCCTCTGGCCGACGGGCGCGGCTACGTGCGTATGCCGAACGTCGACAGCGTGGGCGAAATGGTCAACACCATCGCCGCTTCGCGCAGCTACCAGGCCAACGTTGAAGTGCTCAACACGACCAAATCGCTGATGTTGAAAACCCTGTCCCTGGGTCAATAACGCGGCTCAGTCAACAAGGAGAAAACAGCTATGGGCGTTTCCGTTTCCCTCAACGATCCGGTTAACAACAGCTTACCGGTTAATAAAACGGCGGCGGGTAATGATTTAGGCGCACAGAACAGTCAGGACCTGCAAAACAGCTTCCTGACGCTGCTGGTGGCGCAGCTGAGAAACCAGGACCCGACCAATCCGCTGGACAACAGCCAGTTAACCAGCCAGTTGGCGCAGATCAGTACGGTCAGCGGCATTGAAAAGCTGAATACTACGCTGGGCGCGATTTCAGGCCAAATCGATCACAGCCAGTCATTGCAGGCCAGCTCGCTGATCGGGCGCGGCGTCATGATTCCGGGCAGCACTATTCTGCTGGGGCGTGAAACGCCGCCTGAGGCGACGCTGCAGGTCAGCGATGGGGAGGGCGGCGCTATAACGACAACGCCGTTCGGGCTGGAACTGGATGGCGGGGCGGAAAGCGTCATCGTCACAATTCAGGATGCCAGCGGTAATGCCGTGAAGAAAATCGATCTCGGCAGCGTGCCGGCCGGGGTGCACAGCTTTACCTGGGACGGCAAGGCGGAAAGCGGGGAGGGGGCGCCGGACGGGGCTTATACCTTCACGATCAACGCCACTAACGAGGGCGTGCCGGTGGTGGCGCAGCCGCTGACGTTCGGCATGGTGTTCGGGGTGACGAAAAACGGCAAGACGCCAATGCTGGAACTGGGTACGGCGGGTACGGTCACCCTCGATGAAGTCAGGCAGATTCTTTAATTTATGGCGTAATTTTTTCAAGAAAAGCAGTGGCTTATGAAATCATAGCAAGAAAAACACCCGTATAACGGGCGAGGGAGGGAGTATGCAGAGGAATGGCGCGTATTCGTATTACTGGGGCTACGGTTAGCTCCTAACGGAATCAACATGGTTTTCGTCCTCTAATCAGGAGTGCTTTATGGGTTTCTCTCAAGCAGTCAGCGGCCTGAGCGCCGCTGCCAGCAGTCTCGACGTTATCGGCAACAATATTGCGAACTCACAAACCGTCGGGTTTAAGTCCGGCACCGTCGCCTTTGCCGACATGTTCGCCGGCTCCAAGACGGGGATGGGGGTTAAGGTCGCCAGCGTTCAGCAGAACTTTAACGACGGCATCACCACAACCACCAACCGCGGGCTGGACGTAGCAATCAGCGGCAACGGCTTCTTCCGTATGCAGGACAGCGAGGGTGGCATTTTCTACACCCGTAACGGCCAGTTTCTCAAAGACGCCAACAACTATCTGGTTAACGCCCAGGGCCTGCAACTGACCGGCTATCCGGTTGCCGGTACGCCGCCTGCGATCCAGCAGGGCGCGACGCCGATGCCGATCCAGATCCCCACCACGTTGTTGCCGGCCAAAGCCAGCGTCGCCGGCAGCATGGTGGTGAACCTGAACTCATCCCATGAGCCGCCGAAGAACTCGCCCTTCTCCCCGACCGACGTAGAGTCCTATACCTATGCGAACTCCATCACGACCTACGACAGCCTGGGTAACGTTCATAACATGAACCTCTATTTCGTGAAGGGGCCGACCGATCCGGTCACCAACGAAACCACCTGGCAGGTGTACAGCATAGACAGCGCCGACACCTCAACGCCGGGAAGCTATACCCCGGCCGGCAACCTGATCTTCGACCAAAACGGTCGCCTGACCAACGGCAACACGCCGATCACGCTGGACATGGTGGCCTCGAAAGGAGCGCCGGCGCAGACGTTCGATCTCTCCTTCATCGGCTCCATGCAGCAGAACACCGGTAAAGACGGCGTGGTCTCCCAGAATCAGGACGGCTACCAGGCCGGCCAGATGATCGGCTACCAGATCAACGACGACGGCACCATTGTCGGCACTTACTCCAACCAGCAGACCCAGTTGCTTGGTCAGATCGTCATGGCGAACTTCGCCAACCCGAACGGGCTGGAGTCGATGGGCGACAACGTTTGGCAGTCAACGGCCACCTCCGGGCAGCCGATTGTGGGCGTGGCGGGCGCCAGCGGGCTGGGTTCGCTGACCAGCGGCGCGGTGGAAGCGTCCAACGTCGATCTGAGCCAGGAACTGGTGAATATGATCGTGGCGCAGCGTAACTATCAGTCTAACGCGCAGACCATCAAGACGCAGGACCAAATCCTGCAAACCCTGGTCAGCCTGCGCTGATTTTGAGGTCAAAAGAAGCTTATGGATCACGCTATCTACACCGCGATGGGCGCTGCCAGCCAAACGCTGGAGCGGCAGGCGGTCACCGCCAACAACCTGGCCAACGCCACGACGCCCGGCTTTCGCGCACAGTTGGCCGCGCTGCGCGCCGTGCCGGTTGAAGGGGAAACCCTGCAAACCCGCACGCTGGTTACCGCCTCGACGCCTGCGCACGATTTCAGCCTCGGCTCGCTCAATTACACCGAACGTCCGCTGGACGTGGCATTGCAGGAGCAGGGCTGGCTGGCGGTGCGCCGTGCGGACGGCACGGAAGGGTATACCCGCAACGGCAGCCTGCAAATTGACAATACCGGCCAGTTGCTGTCCCAGGGCCTGCCGGTGATCGGCGACAACGGACCGATCATGGTGCCGGAGCGCGCGGAGCTGACCATCGCCGCGGACGGCACCATCACCGCGCTGGGCGCGGGGGATTTGCCCAATACCACGACGCAGGTCGGACGGCTGAAGCTGGTCACCGCCGCGCCGGAGGAGCTGGAGCACGGTGAAGACGGCCTGTTTCGTCTGACCGAGCAGGCACAGCAGCAGCGCGGCGCGGTGCTGAACGCCGATCCGGAGGCCAGGGTGATGCCCGGCGTACTGGAAGGCAGTAACGTCAAACCGGTGGAAACCATGGTCGATATGATCGCCAACGCCCGCCGTTTCGAAATGCAAATGAAAGTCATCAGCAGCGTGAATGAGAACGAACAGCGCGCCAATTCACTGCTGTCGCTGAGTTAATACGCCGGGGCCAACCGTACGACGCCGGAAGTGCGGCGTTAGACGTGGCTTCGAATATAGCTAAGGAATCACCATGATCCGATCGCTCTGGATTGCCAAAACCGGGCTGGATGCCCAGCAAACCAACATGGACGTGATTTCCAACAACCTGGCGAATGTCAGCACCAACGGCTTTAAGCGCCAGCGTGCGGTATTCGAGGATTTACTGTATCAAACGTTGCGTCAGCCGGGGGCGCAGTCCTCGGAGCAAACCACGTTGCCCTCCGGCCTGCAACTGGGCACCGGCGTGCGTCCGGTGGCGACGGAGCGGCTGCACAGCCAGGGCAACCTGTCGCAGACCGACAACAGTAAGGATGTCGCCATCAAGGGCCAGGGCTTCTTTCAGGTTTTGCTGCCGGATGGCTCTCAGGCTTACACCCGCGACGGTTCGTTCCAGATTGATCAGAACGGCCAACTGGTGACCGCCAGCGGGTTTCAGGTGATGCCCGCCATCACCATTCCGGCCAATGCCACCAAGCTGACCATCGGCCGTGACGGCATCGTCAGCGTGAACCAGCAGGGGCAGACGGCCACGACGCAGGTCGGGCAGCTCACCCTGACGACGTTCATCAACGACAGCGGCCTGGACAGCGTGGGCGAGAACCTCTATCAGGAAACCGAAAGCTCCGGCGCGCCGACGGAAAGCACGCCGGGCCAGAACGGCGCCGGCCTGCTGTATCAGGGCTACGTGGAAACCTCTAACGTGAACGTGGCGGAGGAACTGGTCAATATGATTCAGGTCCAGCGCGCCTATGAAATTAACAGCAAGGCTGTGACGACATCCGATCAGATGTTGCAGCGCCTGACCCAGTTGTAACGGCGGCAAACTATGGTTAACAGGATCTGCGGCCCGCGCGCCGCAGCATCGTTGGTCGCGGCCTCCCTGTTGTGCGGGGGCTGCGCCTATATTCCACACGATCAGGTGGTCACGGGCGCCACGACGGCTTCACCCCTGCCAGCCTCCGTGCCGTTGGCCAACGGCTCCATTTATCAGACGGTGGCTCCGGTAAACTACGGCTATCAGCCGTTGTTCGAAGATCGCCGGCCGCGTAACATCGGTGACACCCTGACCATCGTCCTGCAGGAAAACGTCAGCGCCAGTAAGAACTCGTCGGCCAACGCCAGCCGCAACGGCAGCAGTGCGTTCGGCTTTACCACCGTCCCGCGCTATCTGGAAGGATTATTCGGCAACGCGCGGGCGGACATGGAGGCGTCGGGCAGCAACGACTTCGCCGGCAAGGGGGGCGCCAACGCCAATAACACCTTCAGCGGCACCATTACGGTCACCGTGGATCAGGTGCTGGCGAACGGCAACCTGCACGTGGTGGGCGAAAAACAGATCGCCATCAACCAGGGCACGGAATTCATCCGTTTCTCCGGCGTGGTAAACCCGCGCACCATCAGCGGCAGCAACTCCGTGATATCCACCCAGGTGGCGGACGCCCGTATGGAATACGTCGGCAAAGGCTACATCAATGAAGCGCAGACCATGGGTTGGCTGCAACGTTTCTTCCTTAACCTGTCACCATTCTGATGAGGCGCGGCATGAGTCTGAGAATTATTATGCTTTCACTGCTGGCGGCGCTGGTTATTTTCCCGGCGTCGGCGGAACGCATCCGCGATTTGGTGACGGTGCAGGGCGTGCGCAATAACGCGCTGATCGGCTATGGGCTGGTGGTGGGGCTGGACGGCTCCGGCGACCAGACCATGCAGACGCCGTTCACCACCCAGAGCCTGAACAACATGCTCTCCCAACTGGGGATCACGGTGCCGCCCGGCACCAACATGCAGCTCAAAAACGTGGCGGCGGTGATGGTAACCGCGACGCTGCCGCCGTTCGCACGCGCCGGGCAGCAGATTGACGTGGTGGTTTCCTCCATGGGGAACGCCAAAAGCCTGCGCGGCGGTACATTGCTGATGACGCCGCTCAAAGGCGTCGATAACCAGGTTTACGCGCTGGCGCAGGGTAACGTGCTGGTCGGCGGGGCGGGAGCGTCTGCCGGAGGCAGCAGCGTGCAGGTAAATCAGCTGGCGGGGGGGCGCATCAGCGGCGGCGCCACCATCGAGCGCGAAATCCAGTCCGGGTTCGGCAATGAAAATATCATCAACCTGCAACTTAATAATGAAGACTTCACCCTGGCGCAGCGCATCAGCGACGCCATTAATAATGTACACGGCATGGGCGCGGCGGCCCCGCTTGACGCCCGCACGGTGCAGGTGATGGTGCCGCGGGGCAACAGCTCGCAGGTTCGTTTTCTGGCCGGTATCCAGAATATCGAAGTTCGCGTCGGCACCTTCGACGCCAAAGTGATCATCAATTCCCGCACCGGTTCGGTGGTGATGAACCGCAACGTGGAGCTGGACTCCTGCGCCGTGGCGCAGGGCAGCCTCTCGGTGGTGGTTGACCGCCAGAACGTGGTCAGTCAGCCCAACACGCCGTTCGGCGGCGGGCAAACCGTGGTGACGCCGAACACCCAGGTGTCGGTACAGCAGCAGGGCGGTTCGCTGCAGCAAATACGCTCCGGCGCCAACCTCAACAGCGTGGTGCGCGCGCTGAACGCGCTGGGCGCGACGCCCAACGATTTGATGTCGATCCTGCAGGCGATGCAGAGCGCGGGCTGCCTGCGCGCCAAACTGGAAATTATCTGATGAACGATATGCAGTTTTCTCCGGATTACGCCATGATGAACAGCGCCGCCTACGATGCCGCTTCACTGGCGGCGCTGAAGCGTCAGAGCGCGAAGGGCGACGGGCAGTCGCTGCGTCAGGTGGCGCAGCAAATGGAGGGGCTGTTCGTGCAGATGATGCTGAAAAGTATGCGCGCAGCGCTGCCGCAGGACGGCATACTCAGCAGCGATCAGACCCGCCTGTATACCTCGCTGTACGATCAGCAGATCGCGCAGGCGATGTCGGGCAAGGGGCTGGGCATTGCGGATATGCTGGTGAAACAGCTCTCCGGCGCCGGCACCCGCCTGCCGGAAAGCGTCGGCACCGTGCCGATGGCGCTGGACGGCGAGATGATGCAGAGCCTGCCAACCCAGGCGCTGGAGCAAGTGCTGCGCCGCGCGGTGCCGCGTCCGCAGCGGCTTTCGATACCGCCGCAACCGGGTAACGGCGATTTTATTGCGCGCCTGAGCGTACCGGCGCAAATCGCCGGCCGGCAGAGCGGCATTCCCCACCAGCTGATTATGGCGCAGGCGGCGCTGGAGTCCGGCTGGGGCGAACGGGAAATTCCCGCCGCCGGCGGCATGCGCAGCCACAATCTGTTCGGCATCAAGGCGGGCAGCCGCTGGAATGGCCCAACCACCGAAATCACCACCACCGAATACAGCAACGGCGTGGCGTACAAAACCAAAGCCAAATTCCGCGTGTATGACTCCTACCTGTCCGCCATCCGTGATTACGTACAGCTCCTGACCCGCAACCCGCGTTATGCGCAGGTCAGCAACGCCGGTTCGCCGGAGCAGGCGGCGCACGCGCTGCAAAAAGCGGGGTACGCCACCGACCCCAACTATGCCGAGAAACTGGTACGCATCATGAACCAGATCCGCGGCGTAGGGGAGCAGGTGGTCAGCGCTTACACCACTGATTTAAAAGATCTGTTTTGACCTGATTTTTGCTCAAGATTAGCGCGCCGGTGCCGATAATTCTGGGTGATATGAATTCAAAAAGTACAGTTTAACGCGAGGAACCCGCATGTCCGGTTTAATCAATAGCGCAATGAGCGGCCTCAGCGCCGCGCAGGTGGCGTTGAGCGTAACCAGTAATAACCTGAGCAACGTTTACACCAGCGGCTACAATCGCCAGACGGTCAGCTTTGCCCAGAACGGCGGCACCAATACGTCGGCCGGGTATATCGGCAACGGCGTGAACGTCAGCGGTATTAACCGCGAGTATAACGCCTTCATTGTGTCGCAATTGCGTCAGGGGCAGAGCACCTACAATGCCACCGTCTCGTATTACCAGCAGGTCAGCCGGATCGACGATCTGCTGGCGGACAGCACCACCAGCATTTCCGCCAACATGGAAGACTTCTTCAGCAATCTGCAAAACTTCGTCAGCAACGCCGCCGACGCTTCCGCGCGCCAGACCGTGCTGGCGAAAGCCGAAGGGCTGGTAAACCAGTTCCGCACCACCGATGAATACCTGAGAAACCTGGAAAGCGACATCAACCAGACCGTCAGCGGCAGCGTGGATCAAATCAATAACTACAGCAAACAGATTGCCAGCCTGAATGACAAAATCACCCGTCTGACCGGCGCTAACGGCGGCAATCCGCCTAACGATCTGCTCGACCTGCGCGACGACATGATCAACAAGCTGAATCAGATTGTCGGCGTCGAGGTAACGCAGCAGGGCGACGGCGCTATCAACGTTTCCTTTGCCGGAGGGCTGTCGCTGGTGCAGGGTTCCACCAGCTATAGCGTGTTGGCCGTACCGTCCTCTGTCGATCCGAGCCGCACCACGATTGCCTACAATGGCGGCGCCGGCGCGGTGTCGGAACTGCCCGAAGGCCGCATCACCAGCGGTTCCCTGAGCGGCGCGTTTAAATTCCGCAGCGGCGTATTGACGGAGTCGCGCAACCAGCTGGGACAAATCGCCCTGAGCATGAGCGACGCGTTTAACCGCGTGCAGGCGGAAGGGGTGGATCTTTACGGCAATCAGGGGGAGCCGCTGTTTACCATCGGCAGCCCGCGCAGTATCGCTAACGCGAACAACCCCAGCGACGCGGCGGTGAGCGCCGTCTATAGCGACGTTTCCCAAACCAAAGCGACCGATTACCGCATGGACTTCGACGGCACCAACTGGCAGGTGACCCGGTTGTCGGACAACAGCAAGTTCAGCGTTGCGCCGGATGCGCAGGGCAAGCTGAACTTTGACGGGCTGACGGTGGAGGTCGGCAACGGTCCGGCGCAGGCCAACGACAGCTTTACCCTGAAAACCACCTCCAATGCGATCAGCGGATTCGGCGTCGCCATCAGCGACGGCGGCAAACTGGCGGCCGGGCTTGATGACGGCAGCAACCAGACCGGCGAAAGCGATAACCGTAACGCGCAAAAAATGCTGGATCTGCAAAAAAAACAGTTAGTCGGCGGTAAAGCGACCTTCAGCAGCGCTTACGCCTCGCTGGTCGGCACCGTGGGCAACCAGACCGCCGGCGCCAAGGTTGACGCCATCGCACAGGGGAACGTGGTGAACCAGCTGACGGTAGAGCAGCAGTCGGTTTCCGGCGTGAACCTGGACGAAGAGTACGGCAACCTGATCCGTTTCCAGCAGTATTATCAGGCCAATGCACAGGTCATTCAGGTGGCATCAACGCTTTTTGATTCGTTGTTGGCTATCCGTTAACCGTATTAGTTAAGGAGTATCCGTCATGCGACTCAGCACCAGCATGATATATCAGCAAAATATGAGCAGCGTACTTGACGCGCAGTCGGACTGGCAGCGCATCGGCATGCAGCTTGCCAGCGGTAAACGGGTGATCAATCCTTCCGACGATCCGCTGGCGGCCACCCAACTGGTCAGCCTGAAGCAGGCGCAGTCCCAGAACGACCAATACACGATGGCGCGCGGCTATGCCCGGCAAAGCATTTCTATTGAAGAAAGCGTGTTGCAACAGGTCACCTCTACGCTGCAAAAGATCAAACCGGTATTGGTCGACGGCGGCAACGGCACCAAAAGCGATGCGGATCGCGCCTCGCTGGCGACCCAACTGGAAGGCCTGCGCGATCAGTTGCTGAACCTGGCGAACAGCGCCGACGGCAACGGCCGCTATATCTTCGCCGGTTACAATACGGAAAAAGCACCGTACACCAAGGCGGCCGACGGCACGGTCAGCTACGGCGGCGGCGGACTGCCGCTGGAGCAGCAGGTGGATGCCTCACGCACCATGACGGTGGGGCATACCGGCGACAGTGTGTTCAACAGCGCCACCAGCAGTCCGGTGAAAGAGCCGGACGGCTCGGTGCAGAAGGACATTTTCGCCGCGCTGGATAAGGCGATCGACGCGCTGAACACCCCGATTGCCGGGGCGGATCAGGCGACGAAAGACGCGTTGCAGGCCGACGTGGATGCCGCCAACCGCTGTTTGCGTAACTCAATCGATAACGTGTCGCAAGTGCGCGCGGAATTAGGCACCAACCTGAAGGAGCTGGATACCCTGGATACCATCGGCAGTGAAAGAGAGATCACCTATAAGACCCGCATCAGCGATACGCAGGATGTGGACTGGTATCAGGCCATTTCCGATTACAGCCTGCGTCAGGTTTCTTTGCAGGCGGCTTACAAAGCGTTTAACGATATGCAGGGCATGTCGCTGTTTCAGGTAATCCGCTGATAGCCCGTGCGGAAGTGGTATCTCCCGCTTCCGCATTCCTGAATCCCCTTTCCCGTCAACGCTTCCCGCTACGCCATCCCGCTTATCACACCAGCCAGCCGCTCAAAAATTTCACTGAACAGATGCTCGCAGAACGGCGCCAGCATCGGCATCATCATGCCGATGGTCAGGATGCCGACGGTGAGCGTTAAGGGGAAACCGACAACGAAGATGGAGAGCTGCGGCGTGACGCGGTTGAGCAGCGCGAGGGCGGCGCTCAGCGTCAGCAGCAGGGTAATCAGCGGCAGGGCCAGCATCAGGCCGTTAATGAAGATCAGGCCGCCGCTTTGCGCCAGGCGTAAAAACCCGTCGCCGTTGAGCGGACGATCGCTGATGGGCAGGGTATGAAAGCTGTCGGCCAGCAGGGAGATCAGCCACAGGTGGCCGTCGAAGCTGAGAAACAGCAGCAGGGCGAGCAGGTTAAACAGGCGGGAGAGTATCGGCATATTGGGGCCGCCGCCGGGATCGAAAAAGACGGCGAAGGAAAGACCCATCTGCAGCCCGATGATCTCCCCGGACAAGCGTACGGCGGCGAAGGCGAACTGCATGGTCAGCCCGAGCGCCACGCCGATGATCAGTTGCTGAACAGCCAGCCACAGCCCTGCGCCGGAGACGGGGGGAACGTCTACCGGCGGCAGGGCCGGAGCCAGCAACAGGGTGGCGGTCAGCGCGATACCGACTTTGGCGCGGGCGGGAATGGCCTTTTCGCCGAACAGCGGCGCGCTGGCGAACAGGGCGAGCAGGCGGATGAACGGCCAAAAAAGCTGCCCGATCCAGGCGCTCCACTGGGCGGTATCGAGGGTGACCACGGCCGGCGCTAACCTATCAGGTTAGGCAGGCTGGAAAACAGGGTACGGATATAGTCCACCATCAGGTTCAGCATCCACGGCCCGGCGATCACCAGCGTCGTGATGACGGCGAGGATTTTGGGGATAAAGGAGAGCGTCATCTCGTTAATCTGGGTGGCGGCCTGCAGCAGGCTGATGACCAGGCCGCTGATCAGCGCGGAAAGCAGCAGCGGCGCCGCCAGCGCCAGGCCGACCTTCATGGCCTGGTAGGCGAGGGACATAATGGATTCGGGCGTCATTATTGAGATCCTTAGCTCGTGGTTCTTGGTCGCGATGCATCAACTTACCGGCCGCCGGAAGGCGTCCCTCAGCCGTAAAAACTTTGCGCCAGTGAACCCAGCAACAGCTGCCAGCCGTCCACCAGCACGAAGAGCATCAGCTTAAACGGCAGCGAAATCGTCGCCGGCGGCACCATCATCATCCCCAGCGCCATCAGCACGCTCGCGACGACCAGGTCGATAATCAGAAACGGAATAAACACCGTAAACCCGATCTGAAACGCGGTTTTCAGCTCGCTGGTGACGTACGCCGGCAACAACACCCGCATCGGCACCGCCTCCGGGCCTTCCATCTGCGGCAGGTTCGCCAGCCGGGCGTACAGCGCCAGATCGGTTTCCCGCGTTTGCCGCAGCATAAATTCCCGCAGCGGCTGCGCGCCGCGCGTCAGTGCGACGTCCATTTCAATTTTTTCCTCACTGAACGGCAGGTAAGCGTCCTGGTAAATTTTGTCGAACACCGGCGACATCACGAAAAAAGTGATGAACAGCGCCAGGCCGAGTATCACCTGGTTCGGCGGCGCGGTCGGCGTTCCCAGCGCGTTGCGCAGCAGCCCCAGTACGATGATGATGCGGGTAAAGCTGGTCATCATCAGCAACAGGGCCGGCAGGAACGTCAGCGAGGTGAGCAGCACCAGGGTTTGTACCGGCAGCGACCAGCTCTGCCCGCCGCCGGCCAGCGGCTGACTGATCAGGCCCGGCAACTGCGCCAGCGCGCTGAACGGTAACAGCAGCAACAGTGATAATAACAACGGTGATAATAACGATGACGGCACCGGTAAACGGGGAAGCAGGCGATGCATCAGGCTTTCTCCCCGCGTACGCCGAATTTCTGCGCCAGCACGCGCTTCAGCGCCTGCGGGAAATCCGGGCGCTCCGTCTCTTCCTGCGTTTGCGGCAGCGCCTCCGGCGTAAAGGTGTGCAGGTGCGTGATGGTCTGACTGGTGACGCCCAGCACCAGGTAACGCTGATCCACTTCCACCACCACGATGCGCTCGCGCGCGCCGAGCGAACAACTGGCGCGCACGTTAAGCAACGAACTCCGGGTTTTCGGCGTCAGGCCGACACGGCGCGCCAGCCAGGCGATCACCAGAATCAGCAACACAATGCCGGCCAGCACGCTGCTGACCTGCGTCAGAACGCTGCCGGCGGGCAGGGGCGTTTCGCCGCTCTGGACGACGGTGGCGGTGCCTTTCATCAGCGGCTCAACCGGCGCATACGTTCGGTCGGCGTAATGATGTCGGTGATGCGGATACCGAATTTATCCGCCACCACCACCACTTCACCCTGTGCGATCAGGTAGCCGTTAATCAGGATGTCCAGCGGCTCGCCGGCCAGGCCGTCGAGGGCAACGACCGATCCCTGCGACAGGCGCAGCAGCTCTTTGATCGTCATCTTGGTACGGCCCAGCTCGACGGTGAGCTTGACCGGGATGTCGAGAATCAGGTCGATGTCCTGAGCCGCGGCGGCGGCTGACTCCGGCGTGTCCAGATTCTTGAATATCTCCCCGCCGTTGTCGGTTTCTGAAACCAACTGTTCGCTCATTGCCTCAGCCCACAGGGCGTCGGCGTCGTCGTGAGAGTCTGCTGACGGTTTCTTGGTGTCACTCATCGGGCTGTTCCTTACTCAGAGCATGTAAAATAGGGTTAATCAAATGTTCCACGCGCAGCGCATACTGGCCATTCAGGCTGCCGTACTGGCAGGTCAGGACGGGGACGCCGTCCACGTTGGCGATCAACTGCTCCGGCTTTTCGATGGGCAGTACGTCGCCGCGGTGCAGTTTCAGAACGTCGGAAAGGCGCAGCGGGATTTCGGTAAAGTTGGTCACCAGCTCCAGCTCGGAGTGCTGCAACTGTTTGGTCAGCGTTTCCCGCCAGTTCTGATCTTCCTGACGTGAATTCTCCAGCGGCGGATTGACCAGCAGCTCGCGCAGCGGCTCGACCATCGAAAACGGAATGCAGATGGTGAACTCGCCGACCAGCGCGCCGATCTCCACGATAAACGGCGTGGTGACCACGATGTCATTCGGTGAAGTGGTGATATTGGCGAACTTCACCTGCATTTCCGAACGCACGTATTCCACGCTCAGCTTATAGATGGCGCCCCAGGCCTCGCCGTAGGCTTCCAGCGCCAGGCGCAGCATGCGGGTGATGACGCGCTGTTCGGTATGGGTGAACTCGCGCCCCTCTACGCGGGTGGGAAAACGGCCGTCGCCGCCGAACAGGTTGTCCACCACCATAAATACCAGGCTGGGGGAAAATACGATCAGCGCCGTGCCGCGCAACGGCTTGAGGTGAACCAGGTTGAGGTTGGTCGGCACCGGCAGGTTGCGGGCGAAATCATGATAGGGCTGAATTTTTACCGCGCCGACCGTGATGTCCGGGCTGCGGCGCAGCAGGTTAAACAACCCCATGCGGAACTGACGGGCAAAACGCTCGTTGATGATTTCCAGCGCCTGCAAACGCTCGCGCACGACCCGGCGTTGGGTAGTGGGATCATAAGCCCGGACTTCGCCGGATTTATCGGCTTCCGGATTCTCGCTGCCATCGCCGTCATTGTCGCCGTTGAGCAGGGCGTCAATTTCGGCCTGGGACAGAATATTATCGGACATGGCGCTTACCGTAGGATGAACGCGGTGAACAGAACGTCGGTGACGATCTGATTGGGACGTCCCGGCACTAACGGCGGCGCCAGCACGGTCTTGATGTCCTTGATTAACTGCTGCTTGCCTCCCTCGCCCGCCAGGGCTGCCGCATGCTGGCGTGAAAACAGCATCAGCAGGCGGCTGCGCACTTCCGGCAGGTATTCGTTCATATGGCGGCGGCTTTCTTCATCGGGCAGGCGCAACGTAATGCCGATGTACAACACCCGTTCCAGGCTGTTTTCATCATCCAGCAGGTTGACGGTGAAGGTATCCAGCGGCATGAAGACGGGAACGGGCGGTGCCGGGTCCGCTTCTTTCTGGGCCACCTCAAGGTTGTGGCGCTGTTCATAGAACTGCCAGCCGCCATAGAGGCCGGCGAGGACGAAAACGAGGATGATAATAAGCAATATTCCGCGGGATAAAAGACTGCGGCGTTTGCCGGGTGATTTTTCAGACATACGTCAGGCCGATTCCTGTTGATTGCATAACGCCACGGCGTCCGGAAAAGAGGTTAAGAACATTATCCTGCGCACGCGGGGGGATTAATGGGATGAATAGACGGGGAAAACGGGGTTATCTTGGCAGATAACGTTTTCCCCGCCGTTACCGCGATCAGACGGCGATATCCACCTGACCGTCATGACGGGATACGTTCACGACGGCGATCGGTTGCTCCGTGAAGGCGTCTCCCGTTTCGGCGGCGTCACGGGCGGCGAATGCCGGCGCGTGCCTGCCGCCGTTGTCGTTCTGCCCCCACTGGGGCTGGGCATCGCCGCCGACGCTGCTGTGGCCGAGCTGAATGCCGCTTTCCGCCAGCGCGGTGCGCAGCTGCGGCAGCGCGCTTTCCAGCGCGGCGCGAACCTGGCTGTGCGCGGAAACCAGATGCAACTGCGCCTGGTTATCGCTGACGTTCAGGCTGATTTGCACTGCGCCCAGCTCGCGCGGGTTGAGGCGCAGTTCCGCCTGATGCTGGCCATTGCGGTTGAACAGCAGAATTTGCTGGCTCAGCGCCTGCTGCCACTCCGGCGATCCCAACCGGGCATTGAGCAACGGCGGGGCGGAGGCTTCAGCGGCATGCTGGGACGGCGCCGCGTGCTGCAATGGCGCCTGGAGGGATGAGGCGACGGGCTGCTCCGCGTGCGGGGCGGCGGCAGGTAGCTCCGTCGCCGGCGTGCGTGCGGGCGTTACCGGTGCGGCGTCGGCCACGGTAGGCATTGCCGGCGTGCGGGGCGTCGCGGCGGTGGCGTCCGGCGTGTCGGTTACGGGCGCGTCACCGGAGCGGGGGGCGACGGGGATCAGCTTGTCCGGCGCCGCAAAGGCGGGATGGCGCACCAGCGCGTCCGGCCGCTCCGGCGCTGCGTTTTCCGCTCCGGGCGCGGCCACGGTTACCGGCGGCGGCATATCGCGCAGCGACGCCAGCAGGGCGATCAGATCTGTCGGCAGGCCAGACAGCGACGCGTCTTCGTCATCCTCTTTGGCGGCGCTTGGGTCATGCGGGAGCTTTTCTTCGCTGACGAAAGGCCGGGCGGGGAAGGGTAACGCCGCGTCCTGCGCAACGCCGGTGTCGGGTAATAAGGCAAGATGCGCCTGTTCGTCTTCCGGAGAAAGCCGGGAAAGATTGTCCGCGATGGTGCGCAATCCCTCTTTATCCGGGAAAGAAGCCCCGGCGGGTTGAGGGAACAATGCATGGTGCGATCCCGCTTTGCCCGCTTTTGCCATCAACGGCGTCAGTAAACCGTTGAACGGTGAAGCGGCGGCATCCGCATCCTGTGCCGCAGACGAGCCGCGTGGCGCAGGATGCGCGTTGCCGGAAAGCAGGGGAACGATGGGATTCATAGTTTGGTTCTCCTCATGGCGGCATGTTGAGCGAACTCATCCGTACGTTTCTGCTCTTGTTTGTTTTGCTGCAACATTAGCGCCTGTTCGGCGCGTTCGTTCAGCGTGCTGAACGCATTCAGACGCTGCTGTTTTTCCTGCCAGAGACGCGTGGCCTGATTCAGCCTGCCGTCCCATTGCTGAAGCTGACGCCGGTATTCCATGATGGCCTGCTCCAGCGCCTGAATGAACTGTTGATAGTTGTGCCAGCTCGCCGCATTGATGCCGCTGCTCATGTCGCGGTAGAGGCGGTTGCGGTATTCGTCCTGATAGGCCAGCAGGGCATTGAGCTGTTGTTCCACCTGCTGGCGTGAACGGCGGGTGCGCCCCAGCGACACCACGGCCTGCTCAACCGCTTTTTGCGCCAGGGCTTTAAGCGTTAACAGTGATGAAGACATGGTTTACCTCCCTCTGGTCGCTCATTCGCCGGGCTCCGGCAGCAGCTCCGCTAACCGGGCGCAGGCGTCGTCATAATGACTTTGTTCAAAAATGCCTTGCTGCAAAAAAGCTTCCAGCATCGGGTACAGCACGATGGCCTGATCGAGCAGCGGATCGCTGCCGCTGGCGTAGGCGCCGACGCTGATCAGGTCGCGGTTGCGCTGGTAACTGGACAGCAACTGTTTAAAGTTTCGCACCCGTGCGTAATGTGTTTCGTCAATGAGTGCGGTCATGGCGCGACTGATGGACGCTTCGATATCAATGGCCGGGTAGTGCCCGGCTTCCGCCAGCCGCCGTGACAGCACAATGTGCCCGTCGAGAATGGCGCGGGCGGCGTCGGCAATGGGGTCCTGCTGATCGTCGCCCTCGGTCAGGACGGTATAAAACGCGGTGACTGAACCGCCGCCGGGCGTGCCGTTGCCGGCCCGCTCAACCAGCGCCGGCAGCTTGGCGAACACCGAAGGCGGGTAGCCTTTGGTGGCGGGCGGTTCGCCGATGGCGAGGGCGATTTCGCGCTGGGCCATGGCGTAGCGGGTCAGGGAGTCCATGATCAGCAAAACGTGCTGCCCCCGGTCGCGGAAATCTTCAGCGATGCGGGTGGCATAGGCGGCGCCCTGCATGCGCAGCAGCGGGGAAACGTCGGCCGGGGCGGCAATGACCACGGCCCGGCGTAGCCCTTCCGCGCCCAGAATATTTTCGATGAAGTCTTTGACTTCGCGCCCGCGCTCGCCGATAAGGCCCACCACGATCACATCGGCCCGGGTGTAGCGCGCCATCATGCCAAGCAGGACGCTTTTCCCGACGCCGGAGCCGGCAAACAGGCCCATACGCTGACCGCGGCCGACGGTCAGCAGCGCGTTGATCGCGCGTACGCCGACGTCCAGCACGTTGGTGATGGGCGTGCGTTGCAGCGGGTTAAACGGGGTGCTGGTCAGGCTGCCGCGCAGTTCGCTGTCCGGCGCGGGCAGGCCGTCCAGCGCCCGGCCGCTGCCATCGAGAACCCGGCCCAGCAGGGTTGAACCGAGCGGTAGCTGCTTTCCGCTCTGGTATTCGCCGGGCGCATAAACGCGCGCGCCGGACACGATGCCGTCCATCTCTTCCAACGGCATCAGAAACAGCAGTTGACCGTTAAACCCGACCACCTCCGCCTCGACTTCCTGAATCCGGCCCTCGTACCAACGTTCGATGTGACAGGTGGTGCCGAGCGGCAGTTGCAGGCCGGTGGCCTCCAGCACCAGGCCGGTGGCCCGCACCAGGCGTCCGTAGCGGCGCGATTCGGGAACCTGCGACAGGCTTTTCTCAAATGTCGTCAGTTGGCTGAGCCAGTTATTCAGGCGTTGCGTCATGTCGGCATCTCCGGGGCGGCGAGCTTACACAGCTCCTGCCAGCGGGTTGCCAGGCTGGCGTCCAGGTCGCCTTCTTCGGCGCTGATTTTGCAGCCGCCGCGATGCAGCAGCGGGTCGGCCAGCAGGCGCCAGCCCTGTTGTTCCAGCTGAGGGCCGATCTGCGCCTGAATGACCGTCAGATCCTGCGGGTTGACGCGCAGTTGCAGGTTGCCGCTGAACAACGGCTCCTGCTGAATCATGGTCTGGATCTGGCGCATGATGGTGCTGGCGTCGCAGACCGGCGACTGGCCGATGATTTGGCGTGCGGCGCTGAGCGCCAGCTGCATCAGACGCGCGGCGATGACGTGGTCCAGCCCCTGCAGGGAGATCTGAAACTCCCGTGTCAGGCTGAGCCATTGATCCAGCAACGGTTGCTGTTCTTCCAGAAACTGCTGCCGGCCGCGCTCGCGGCCTTCTTCCAGCCCCTGCTGAAAACCGGCGTCGTAACCCTGCTGATGTCCCTGTTGCTGCCCGCTCTGCAACCCCTGCAGGCGGGCTTCCTGGCGCAGGCGCTCCAGTTCCGCATTGTCGTCGTTGGGCGGCTGCGCGGTAAGGCTGGACAACACTTCTTCCGCCTCCGCGATGACCGGCAGGGCGGGAGCCGCGAAGTCGGGCAATTGCCAGGGTTGCCAGCCGTCCGGAAGCGTGGGGGAACGGCGTTTTTTCGCACCGGACTCAGACATAGGTATCCTCGCCGCCGCTGATGACGATTTCGCCGCTCTCCGCCAACCGGCGAACGATCAGCAGAATATTTTTCTGTTCCGCTTCGACCATCGACATGCGTACCGGGCCACGGGTGGCCAGGTCGTCGCGCAGAATTTCCGCGGCGCGCTGCGACATGTTGTGCATGAATTTCTCGCGCAATGGCTGATCCGCGCCTTTGAGGGCGATGAGCAGGGTTTCGGATTCCACTTCCTGCAGGATGCGCTGGATGCTGCGGTCGTCGACGTCCACCAGGTTTTCGAACAGGAACATTTCGTCGATGATTTTCTGCGCCAGCTCGCCGTCGTAGGTGCGCATGGCTTCGATAACCGATTCTTCCTGCTGCGTTTTCATCAGGTTGATGATTTCCGCCGCGGTGCGGATGCCGCCCATTTTGCTGCGCTTCAGGTTCTGGCCGTCCAGCAGGTTGTTGAGCACTTCGGTCAGTTCCTGCAGGGCGGTGGGCTGCACACCGCCGAAGGTGGCGATACGCAGCACCACATCGTTGCGCAGGCGTTCTTCGAACAGGGCCAGGATGTCCGCCGCCTGGGCGCGTTTGAGGTGCACCAGGATGGTGGCGATGATCTGCGGATGCTCTTCGCGGATGATTTCCGCGGCCGACTGCGGCTCCATAAAGTTGAGCGTTTCGATGCCGCTGGCGGTTTCCCGCGACTCAAGGATGTCTTCCAGCAGGCTGGCGGCACGCTCTTCGCCCAGCGCTTTCACCAGCACCGTACGCAGATAGTCGTTGGAGTTGATGCTGAGCGCCGCATACTGTTCCGCTTCCTCCTGAAACTCTTTCAGCACTTCTTCCAGTTGCTGATGGGAGACCTGGTGCATGCCGGCCATGGTGCCGCTCAGCTGCTGGACTTCGCGGGTGGACAGATGACGAAAGACGTCGGCCGCCTGGTCTTCCCCCAGCGTCATTAACAGCGCGGCGCTTTTTTCCAGATAATTCAGGCTCATTGTTCGTTACTCATCCATCGGCGGATTACCAGGGCGACTACGCGCGGGTCCTGCTCGGCCAGCTCGCGGACCTGCTGGGTGCGTGCCTGGGCGTTGGCGCGCAGTTGTGATTTCTTACGGTTCGCCAGTTCTTCATTGCTGGGCCGGGGCGGCGGCGGCGGTGCGACGATCGGCGCAGACTCCTGACGACGGGTGCTTTGCAGGACAATCTGTTTTTGCCACAGCGGACGTACCAGTTTGCGCCACAGCAGCCAGGCGATCAGCAAGACCAGCAGGTAACGCCCGGCGTTGATCAGCAGGTCGAAGAACGCGGCTTTCTGCCAGAACGGGAGCTCGCTGCTGCTTTCTTCACGCTCGGTGAAGGGCGCGTTAATCACGTTGAGGCTGTCGCCGCGGGCGGTGGAGAAGCCCATGGCTTCGCGCACCAGTTTATTAATCTGCTCCATTTGCGCATCGCTGAGCGGAACCTGTTTCCCCTCGGCGTCGGTAACGTAGTTCACCACGACGGCGACGGAGAGCCGTTCGATGCCGCCGCTGTTTTGCCTGGTGTGGCGGATGGTACGGTCAACTTCGTAGTTGGTGGTGGAATCGCGGCGGCTGTTTTCCGGGCGCTGATTGGCGCTCTGGGTGCCCGTGGTGGCGGTGCGCTGATTGGCGTTATTGCCCTGAGCGTTGTTCTGGCCATTGTTCTGTGCCTGATTGCGGTTGGCCGGAGCGTCAATATTGCCGGTCGGCGGCGGCGCAGGCTGATTGCTGAGCGCGCCAGGGATGCCGCCGCTCTGCAAACCGCCAGACTGGTCGCTTTCGCTCAACTGCTGGCTGCGGATAGCGGCTTTGCCGGCTTCCTGATTCGGCCGGTATTCTTCGTCCGTTTGCTCGCGGCTGGCGTAGTCGACCTGCGCGGTGACCTGAGCGTGAACGTTGCCGCTGCCGACTACCGGCGCCAGAATGGTTTCGATGCGGCGCTGATAGCGGCTTTCCAGCTCGCTGGTGAACTTGAGCTGCGACGTGTTGAGGTCGCGCCCGTTGCTGTCGGGCTGGGTGAGCAGGCGGCCGTTTTGATCGACGACCGTCACGTTGCCCGCAGGCAGACCGGTGACGCTGCCGGACACCATATAAACGATGGCGCTGATCTGGCCGTCGTCCAGCGCGCGGCCGGCGTGCAGGGTCAGCGTAACCGAGGCGGAAGGCTGCTTTTGTTCACGGACAAACAGCGATGGCTTGGGCAGCGCCAGATGAACCCGGGCGCTTTGCACCGGGCCGAGCGTCTCGATGGTACGCGCCAGCTCGCCTTCCAGAGCGCGCTGGTAATTGATTTGTTCGCTGAACTGGCTGATGCCGAACTTTTCCTTATCCAGCAGTTCGAAGCCAACGCTGCCGCCCTTCGGCAAGCCTGCCTGAGCCAGGCGCAGGCGGGTTTCATGAACCTTGTCCGCCGGGATGAGCAAGGCGGAGCCGCCCTCGTTGAAGCGATAGGGGATATTCATCTGGGTCAGCTGGGCTACGATGGCGCCGCCATCTTGATCGCTGATGTTGCTGTAGAGTACGCGGTAGTCCGGCGTGCGCGCCCAGAGGGATAAAACGGCGATAACGGCGATGGCGAACGCGCCCGCGGCCAGCAGTAAAACACGGGGGCTGGTGCGCAAGCGGGTCAGCAACGCGGTGATCGAATTGTCATTGGGGATCGGGGCGGTCGTCGCGCCATTGGTTGAAACGTTCATGCCGTCATCCTGTCATCGATACGGGCGGGGGAACGGGGCGGACAGACAAAAGTGTTGATAAGCAAAGCTCACTCCCGGATAACTGATGTGCACGATACCTGATACGCGCCGTCCGGAACCGGCCCGGCAAAGGCGCGAGGTAATTATTGGCGATGGCGGAGAATTCGATACCTGAATAAAACGTGGTTTTTGGGGTTAATTACTCGCTTTGGAACTTTCTTAGTATGTTAGCGTGTGTTCCCATATTGGTTATGTTGCGTAATGAGGTGAGGAGAGATGTCGATCAAGGGGATAGAAAGCGTGCTGCAACAGCTGCAGGCGACGGCGCAGATGGCCGGCCGGACGGGCAGCGTGCAGGATAACGCCAACACCGGCGCTGCAGGAAGCTTTGCTGCCGAGCTGAGATCGGCCATCGGACGGATCAGTGATATGCAGAATAGCGCACGTGTGCAGGCGCAAAACTTTGAGCTGGGTGTTCCCGGCGTGGCGCTGAATGACGTGATGGTTGATCTGCAAAAAGCCGGTGTGGCATTGCAGATGGGGATTCAGGTAAGAAATAAGCTGGTGGCGGCGTATCAGGAAGTGATGAATATGCCCGTGTAGATTTATTAGCGTATTGATATGGCTGTAAGATCTGCACCATGACTAGATAAAAAGCCCATAATACGGGGCTTCAGTGTGTCGGCTTGTTGAGGGCGCCTTCGATAGTATCCGGGCGTGGGTCTTTGTCTCCAATGCCATTCATGGCGACTCTTATATCCCCCTTTAACGCGAAAGCTTCAGAATTCTTTGCCTTCAGGTCATTAATATCAGGACATTCCCCGGAACCCGATAAAAACGCTGTACATGCCAGAGCGGCAATAATGTCGTTCTCCGTCCCCTGCTTGCCTCTGAGTACCCATGCCCTCCGGGTTTTTGTATCTCATTGATATTAAATAAAATTTAAAAATAAAAAAAGTATGCCTCCAAACCTATGCCATCCGTGATGGTGATGATAATCTGTATGTATATACAGTATTTTGGTTTTGGCGATTGATTCGCTTCAGAGTTATCAGGAGGTCATAAATGGCAAATGTTAGTGGTTTAATCGAAGGGGCAATGTTGATTGGTGGGCAGTCGGAGGGAGTGGCTATTTCCGTGCCTCATGGGCGCGTGGTGTGCAAGTCATCACCGATAAACGTGGTGCACAGCGGTTATCAGGGAAGCGTTTATGGCGACGTAGTTATTTCGCCGGAGGAAATGGCCGGGGGAGACGGCGAGTTTTATCCGACGCCGGATGGCGGATGGATTTCCGTTACGGGTTATGGTTCGTCCATTTATGCAGGGAATGGCGTACGTGCGAGTGCGTTGGGCGATGAGTCAGAAGTGAATCTTGATTACATCACGCAGCCGGCCGAAGGTATGCGGGATATTTCCGCATGCCATGCGTTTACCTCGGGTTATTCGTCCAGAATTAATGCTTCTGAAAACGTTAAAGCCTCGATGCTGGTTGCGACCGGCGATCAAAGTACGATTAATGCCATGGATACGACGGATAACGTAGCGTTTGTCGCAGGGGCGAACAGCCAGGTTTATCTGGGGAGCGACTCCGTCCTGTTTGCGGCACAGAGCCCGTTTTTCGTCCTGGGAGAGAATGGCGCCGCGGCGATTGCCTGGCATGACGGCAACCGTAAGCGTATTACCGTCGTTTATGCCGGCGAAAATGGTATCGAAGCCGGTGTCGATTACTATTTGGATGAGCATGGGCAGGTCGTTCAGGCCTGATTAGCAAGTGAATACGCGTGTACTCCCCTGGAATATTTAGGGGGGTACCCATAATTATTTATGAGTATATCGCGTTTGTTTGTCTATTCATTAAAGAGTCATTTCCATAAAGCAAAGTTGAAGTGCTGAAATAAAAAATTATTTAGTCAACATTTTTTTCTTCCGTCTCCGGAGTGATTTTAACGTGACAGTCCAGGTATACTTTAATTCCTTCCATCCGTTCGACTTCCTTTTCTCCTTCGCGAGTTTGAAGAAATACTTTTATGTTATCGATATTTGGCATTAAGTTGGTTTTGTTGGCTAAAGAGATAATGTCATCCATGCTGATAAAAACCTCGATAACCTTTTTCGATGTGAGAAGTATCATGTCGCCTCCTGTGCGTAACATACGTTCCTGTGAGCGTCACGCCTCTTACTAAAGAGGCCGTGGCTCGCTGCGTTTGACATTTTGTACTTTCCGGCTATTTCGTGTCTGCCATTATTTTTCATTGCCCTGCAGAGGGGGCGTTCAGACTATTAATAATACTTTTTACTAAAGTATAATAAAAATGAGGGATTAACTGTTCATGTCGCCTATTATCGTTAAATTGAAAGAGTAATAGTGGTGAACTTCAATGTTCCAATTTATTGCTTAGTTAATTATTATGTCTGTAAAATGATGTTTTTATGACTATTCTCCGCGATAAGGCTCATTAAATTGAATGAGGTGGTGCAAGACATATGTGGTATTAAACTATGATATGCAATTGTTAAATTAAACTTAATATTATTGATTTTGTGATCTGCATCACATTTATTGGGTGGCGCCTATTGTGCTGTAATATAAAGGGAATTTGTGTGAGAATATGCGTGTATGCGATTCAGGCTAATATACGTAAATTAATAACATCAATTATTTGTGATTTAAGTTAGTGTGATTTTATTAACTGACGTTGATTTCCTGCTCAGAAATTTCGCATTATAGCTTACCCTGATCATAGTATCTTTGATTACTATTTCCCCAAAACCCCAAAACCCCAAAACCCCAAAACCCCAAAACCCCAAAACCCCAAAACTCCAAAACTCCAAAAGCTCCATTTGGAAAGCAGCTCACCGCGATTGTTTGACACTATGCTTCATTAACGCAAATGGCGAACGAAGAAGGAGTGCAGAAATGAAAGCAGCAATTGTGGAGCGATTGGGCGAAATGCCGGTTATCGGCGAGTTTGACGAGCCAGTTCCGCTGGAGAATGAGGTGAAGGTGCGGGTTGCGGCAGCGGGTATAAAGCAGCTTGATCGCGCTATCGTGGCCGGGCGTCACTATTCCAGCCCGAAAACTCTGCCTGTTGTGCCGGGCACTGACGGCGTGGGCTACCTGGAGGACGGCAGCCGGGTTTACTTTGCCTCTTTCCGCCAGCCCTATGGCGCAATGGCGCAGAGTACGGTGGCATCGCTTACGGTGCCGGTGCCCGCCGAGTTGGATGACGCCATGGCGGCAGCGTTGATTAACCCCGCGCTGGCGGCGTGGTTGCCGCTGTTCTGGCGCGCAGATATGCAGGCGGGCGAAACCGTGCTGATTATCGGCGCGACGGGGACGTCGGGAAAACTGGCGATCGAGGCGGCGCGTATTGCCGGTGCGGGGCGCATTGTCGCAGCAGGCCGTAAACAGGCGGTGCTGGACAAACTGAACGCCGACGCTACGGTTAACCTGACCTTGCCGCGTGAAGAACTGAGCCAGGCATTCGCCGCGGCGGCGGGCAGCCACGGCTATGACGTTATCGTGGATTATATCTGGGGGGAAGCGACCGAGGCGCTGATCGACGTGCTGGGCAATCATGATTTGGCTTCATACAGCGATGTTGGCGCGCGCGGTATCCGTCTGGTCAACGTGGGGTCGATGGGGGGGCCGGCGATTACGTTGCCTGCGGCCCTGTTGCGCAGCGCGGATGTCCATATTCTCGGCAGCGGAACCGGCAACTTCCCGCCGGGGCCTGAGCTGAAGCGCATCATTGCCGACATTCTGCGGCTGGCGGCGGAAGGACGGATTTCCGTCGAGGTGGAGACGCATCCTTTTGATGAAATTTATGACGTTTGGGACCTGAACAAGCAGTCGGAGCGGCGCTCCGTCATGATTATGGCGTAACGTATCGCGTACCTTTATCAGCGGCAGGGAGACGGCGCAACATTGCCGATGCCGCGCTTCACAAAAGTGGTATAAAACGGTTTGAAGCGTATTTACTTAAAGATAATCTGTGAATACGAAAGTAAATCGGGAGGGATGGTCTATGTATTCTATGATTCTGGTGCCGGTAGACATTGAAGAAACGGAATTGACTGAAAACGCGCTTTCCCACGCGATAAAACTGGCGAAGCTGAGTGGGGCGAAAATGCATCTGTTCCACGTTCTGCCGGATGCTTCCGCGTTTATGACGGCCTATTCCTTTGGCATTAAGGAGTTTGAAAATCAGGCGGTGGTGAAAGCAGAGGAAAAGCTGGAAGCGCTGATTAAAACGATCGACATGCCTGCGGATAAACTTTCTTACAGCGTCAGTTTCGGCGTACCGCGTGATGAAGCGTTGTCTTTGGCGGATGAGCTGGGAGCCGATTTAATCATCATCGGTTCGCGACGCCCCAGTGTTAAAACCTATCTGCTGGGGTCGAATGCGGCGGCCATCGTGCGCCATGCCAAGACGTCGGTGCTGGTTGTCAGGTAACTTTCGCCGGTTCGTTTTTGTTCCTGTCTGAGTATCAGGCCGCTTATGCGGCCTGATTTTTTCATACGTGGTGAAAATACCCCGGAAGAGGGGGTTGCTATCACACAGCTATCGCTATATATTTTTATTTATAACGGTGGTGATCCTCAATTGCTCAATCCTGCCGCCGTTGTTCGCATTGCTTACAGATATTTTGACTTCCCGCACCCATAGTGCGGGTTTTTTTGTGTGCGGCCCGCCCGGGCCGCACTGGGGAGTGAGGATTAATGGTACTCGGTGATGTCGGTAGCCAGGTTATCGACCACGGGTTTCAGATCGTTAAACGTGACTTTTTGCGTTGAGTTGGAGATATCTTTACCTGCGCCTTTTCTCACGACTTTAAGCACCGGCTTACCGGTGGCGGCGTCGATCAGCTCGCCTTCAAAATAGAGATTGGTGTTCATCGTGCGATGCCCGGATGCGCTTTCTGCCCCGGCGACCACCAGAGTTACCGGCAGCACTTCATAGAACTGCAAACCTTCCGCTTCGGTGTTTACCTGCGTGATGGCGCCGCGGAAAATCAGCGTACCCGCTTCCGGACGGCTTACCAGTTGCAACCGCTGCCCGGCGGCGGTTTTCAGATGGCTGTTGGTATAGTCCAGCACGCTGTCGAGCACCTGTTGGGTTACCTGTGTATCGGGATTGGGGCGCGGGTAATAGGTGATGGGATTCCAGACCAGCTTAGTGTAAGCGCTGGGCTTGAATGACGGATCGACCCAACGCAGCACCGGTTTTCCGCTTGGTGAAGTAGCCTGGCTCAGCCCGGAATAATCGCCCAGAAAGCCTGAATATTGATCGGGTTTGGTCACGTGTGAGGTACAGCCCCCCAGTACCACGGCGCCTACCAATAAAACGGATTTTAAAACTCGCGAAGTTATCATAGTGTACTTTTCCACTGTAAAAGAGAGTCAGCAAACTAGGTATAGCAGAATCCTGCGATCGCTCAGGAGTAACGCATAAATAATTTTCCGTAACAGGAATCTGTGTATTCATCGCCGGAAAATATCCATTACCTTAGTGTCTCTTTTTGCGACGTTCAAGAGGCGAAACGATTAATAATGAAATAGTGTTTCTGGTGATAAATATGGATTATTTAAATACAGGTAATTATTCTTTTAGTGTATGCGTATGATGGTGATAAGCCCATTCCTTCCAGACTTTTCCGGAAGGAGACAGGGCATATTATTATCATTAAGGGGAGGTTAAAAATTCTCGCCGGGTGACAGGGTATGATCGGCGAAGGGGCCGTAAGCGCTGTTGATGGCCTGCTGGCGCGCTGAGCTGCCGATCAGCGATTTCAGCTCATCCATGCGGGATTGCAGCAGGTGTTTGACCTCACGTTCATTCTCCAGAATCTGGCCGATAAGCTGCCGCAGGGCCTCCTGAAGTGTGGCTGACGTGTTGTCCTGCGAAAGGGGCAGGTGCGTGGTTTTTTCGACGCAGCACAGATAATCGACCTCCAGCTCAATCAACTCTTCCCATAGGGAAAGGCGGGCGAGCTTCAACATTCGTTCGCTGATATGTAATAGCTGCTGGTATTCAAGTAGCAGAGGCTGGAGACGGTCCATTAGCGCGGATCCTGATCAGTAGGTTGAGGGTGAGGGCCGATTTGGCGCCAGGCGTCGGCAATATTATCCAGCAGTCCGGCCACGTGGCGCAGTTCATCGGCATCATTATGTAAATTAACGTGCAACAGACGTTGCACCATATAGTCATATAAATCGGACAGGTTTTGTGCCAATTCCCCGCCTTTCTCTTTATCAAGTCCTGCCTTCAGCCCGTTATCAATAATATTGATGGCGCGCGAAATGTTTTGCCCTTTCAGCACTGTTTGCCCCGCCTCCATATGGAGGCGGGCACGGGTAAGGGCGCTTTTCGCCCCGTCAAACAGCATCATGATCAACTGATGGGGAGAGGCGCTCATCACGCCGCTCTCCAGGCCGATTTTGGCATAGGCCTGACTGCCTGTTTGGTTATACATCGTTGCCGATTGCTCTCATGGTTAACGGTTTCGTCATTTACTGCTTGCTCATTGCGGTGAACTGCTGGCTCAGGTAGGCACTGGTGTTATTGAGCTTCGACATCATGGTATCCAACTGAACAAACTGTTTCTGGTAACGCGCGATCGTTGAGGCAATGCTACTGTTCAGGCTGGTGATCTGCGAGTCGAGGCGCGTCAGGTTGAGGTTGATGCTCTCCGTGGAGGTATCAATCACGCCGTCTTTCTTGATGTAATCCTGAATCTGGGTGTGGAGCTGGGTCGCCATCCCGGTTTCTTTGGTATCGCCGGCAAAGAAGTTTCTGACCTGCTCCGGCTTGTCGGTCAGGGCCTTGGTCAGCTTCTCGGTATCCAGAGAGAGTTTTCCGGTTTTGAGATCGGTGCTGATGCCCAGGCTTTCGAGCCCCTTCAGGTCCGGGTTGCCCTGTGCCGCGTTGAGCGTGCTTTCAATGGTGGACTGGATGCCGCGCAGGGTGCTGTCGCCCAGCAGCGCGCCGTTTTTGGTGGACTGCGCTTCACCGCTTTTTACCGGGGTGTATTTGGTGAGCGAACTGAAGGTGTCCTGCAGCGAGTTGTAGCTGTCAACCCAGGACTTAATTTTGTCCACGATGCCTGCGGTATCAACACCGATGGTCATCGTTTCCGGCTCTTTGCTTTTAGCCTTGAGGGTAATGGTGACACCCTGAGGCGCGTCGGTAATGGTGTTGCTGCTGCGTTCGATGTCCAGGCCGTTCATCTGAATTTTGGCGTTCTGCGCCGCCGCGGTTTCTTTCATGGCGCCGCTGCCACTGGCGGAGTCATAGTTCAGAAGGCTGTTCAGTTTGTCATCGTTCTTAACGGACAGTGAAATGGTGTTGTCTTCGCCGGTTTGGGAAGACGAAATAGAGAGTTGGTATTCGTCGTCTTTTACGTGAATGATGCTGGCCGTAACGCCTGCTTTCGCGCCGTTAATCGCGTCGCGCAATTCCAGCAGCGAGGTTTGGTCATCACTCAGCGGGATCTCGGTGGTTTTCGGCGGATTGCCTTCGGTGGTGAGGGTCAGGGTGCGGCCGCTGGCGCCGGCGGTGCCGAGCTGTTCCGACTGGCTGCTGATATTCCCTTGCGTCATCAGGGTTTGCGCCTGCGCCAGTTGTTCCACCAGGATTGTATAGTTGCCTGGTTGCGCTGACGCGCTGGATGAGGCGCTAAACGCCTTACTGTCACTGTTTATGGTGGTGGCGCTGAAGAAATCATTCTTGGCCAGCGCTGCACTGAGATCGTCAAACTTACTCAACGCGCTTTTTAGCGTACCGAACGCGGTTAGCTGGGCCTTATAGCTGCTCTGCTGATTGACGTAGGGTGTTAGCCGCCCTTGCTCCGCTTTAGTCAGTTTATCCAGCAAAGAGTTTAAATCGAGACCGGAGCCAATCCCCAGAGATGTAATCGAAGCCATGGCGGTTTTCCTTTGGTTGCTTACGATAAGTCGCTGCTTACGACAAATACATGTCATTGCGATAGAACACAGCGAGGTTATCGGCCCGGTTACGCAAAAGTTTACGAAAAAATAAAAAAGGCAATGGCGGGCGGGAGACTAAAAAAAGGGCGTTATTTGGCGGATTGTCCACGCACAAAAAAAATGTGATTCAAGCCTAAAGAATGTCGGGGGGGCGCCGATACCTTTGGTGGACGGTGATTAATGCCGTGTCCTACATATCGCAACTGACATTAAGTAAAGGAAAGCAATTATGGCACAAGTTATTAATACCAACAGCCTGTCGCTGATGGCGCAAAATAACCTGAACAGATCCCAGTCAGCGCTGGGTACGGCAATTGAGCGTCTCTCTTCTGGTCTGCGCATTAACAGCGCAAAAGACGATGCGGCCGGTCAGGCGATTTCTAACCGCTTTACCGCGAACATCAATGGTCTGACCCAGGCCTCCCGTAACGCCAACGATGGTATTTCACTGGCGCAGACCACGGAAGGCGCACTGAACGAAGTCAAAGATAACCTGCAAAATATCCGTCGTCTGAGCGTACAGGCCGCGAACGGTTCTAACTCCAGCAGCGACCTGCAGTCCATTCAGGATGAAATCAATCAGCGTCTGGCGGAAATCAACCGTATCTCTGAACAGACCGATTTCAACGGTGTGAAAGTCTTGAGCAGCGATCAGAAGCTGACCATTCAGGTGGGCGCTAACGACAATGAAACCATCGATATCGACCTGCAGAAACTGGATGCCGCTTCACTGGGGCTGGATAAGTTCGCGGTGACCGATGGGATTGATACTTCGAAGGTGGGTACCACTGATTTAACCTCTATTGCGGTTAAAGGCAATCCTACTTTCACTGATGCTAATGCTACGCCGAAACCATCAGTTGATGGCAAGGTTTATGTTGATAATACTAATAAATACTATGTTCAGACGGGTGCCAGTGAATGGTACTCGGGGTCATTGAATGCGACAACCGGTGAGTTTACCTATGATTCATCAAACGCGACGACTCAGATTACAACCCCGCCGGCTGGTGGCTTGACGGATGTCGGACAAGTCACAACGGGCAGCACAACCCTGGATGTGAGCGGTTTGGGTGCAGGTGAAGGTGTACGTACCTATACCGATGCCAAAGGTGTTGAGAGCCATGTCATCGTGGGTAAAGATGCCAGCAATAACGACGTTTACTTCAAAGCAACAATTGATGCTGCAGGTAAAGTAAGCAAAGGCGCCCAGCTTTCAGAAGGCCAGAAAACCGATAGCCCGCTGGCCGTACTGGACAGCGCGCTGTCTCAGGTTGACAGCCTGCTCGGTACTCTGGGGGCGGTACAGAACCGTTTCGACTCCGTAATCAACAACCTGAACAGCACGGTGAACAATCTGACGTCTTCCCGTTCACGTATTCAGGATGCGGACTACGCGACCGAAGTGTCCAACATGAGCCGTGCCAACATCCTGCAACAGGCAGGTACTTCCGTTCTGGCCCAGGCTAACCAGGTGCCGCAGAACGTTCTGTCTCTGCTGCGTTAAGTATTTAATTTACTTTATGCGTCCAAACCCCGCGTTCACGCGGGGTTATTTGCAGGATGAAGGCAAAAATAGCACTTATTTTAAAGTGGCCTTTGCCGCTGCTGTTAAGGTGAGTTGATAACTTCGGTTCCTGAAAAGCCGGAATACCCGGATGGGGAGAGGATTCTTAGGCGGAATAAGGCTTATAACACCTTGTAAATCATGTGAGTAATTTCCAAGGCTTGAATAAGCGGCTTTTTTACCGATTGTTCGCGACATTAACCCCACGAGTGGTGGCGATAATGCCAGTGCATTTCTCTACCCGGGTTCTGTCTAACGTGAATGATTTGTATACCGCAGAAGGCATCATTGATAAACACTCCCTGTGGCAGCGTTACGTGCCGCTGGTGCGACATGAGGCGTTACGGTTGCAGGTGCGTCTGCCCGCCAGCGTAGAGCTGGACGATTTATTGCAAGCAGGAGGAATTGGGCTGTTACAGGCCGTGGAGCATTTCGACGCTTTGCAGGGGACGGCGTTTACCACGTATGCCGTACAACGGATCCGCGGTGCGATGCTGGATGAATTACGCAACCGCGACTGGGCGCCGCGCAGCGTCAGGCGCAACGCACGCGAAGTTGCCAAGGCGATGCACCGTGCGGAACAGCGTTACAGTCGCCCGCCGACGGAAACCGAAATCGCACTGGAATTGAATATATCCGTTCAGGAGTATCGTCACATTCTGGCGGACACCAACAGCAGTCATCTATTTTCCTACGACGAATGGCATGAGGAATACGGCGACAGCGTGGAACCGGGGTTACCGGAAGAAGACCCGCTGGCGCAGTTGCTGGAGGGAGATTTGCGTCAACGCGTTATGGCGGCGATTGAAGCGTTGCCGGAGCGTGAAAAACTGGTACTGACCCTCTATTACCAGGAAGAGCTGAACCTCAAGGAGATCGGTGCGGTATTGGATGTGGGCGAGTCCCGCGTTAGCCAGCTGCACAGTCAGGCAATAAAGCGTTTACGTTTGCGTCTGAAAAGCCAATCGCTCTGAGTCCCAGAATTAAAAAGGGGGAGTCATTTATGTCAGCCCGTATGATGAAGAAACGGCCGCTGAGCCGTTACCTTAAAGATTACAAACACAGCCAAACCCATTGCGCCCATTGTGGAAAGGCGCTGGAGCGAATTTCTTTGGTATTTCGCAACAGGATCCTTAGCCGTGATAGTCTGGCTGATATGAAGCAATATATTGATGACACAGTGTGGCAACGGATCGAACCGGAATTAATGGCATTGTGCCGTTTTTGCAGCGACGTGTATTGTCATTGTCAGCCCACGCATTTTGATATTCAGGATTTCAAGCAATATCTGCTGGAGCAAACTGAAATGAGCCACAGCACCATCAGGGAATATGTCGTACGTTTACGGCGCCTTGACGATATGCTGGGTGACAGCGAAGAGTTCCCTGATGAAAAATTTTGCGGCAGCGAGCACCAGTGGCGCATCGTAAATAAAATGCAGGGCGCTTCATACAATAACTACTTAATTGCCTTACGAAAGTATGATCAATATCTGGCGTGTAAAAACGCTGGCGGAATGGAGCGGAATTAACTAAGCATTATCCGGCCGGCGTCAGACGCCAGAGAATCGGTTTACCTTTACCGAATTCTTTTTTCTCCACGCATCCTTCGCTGGCCAGCCCTAATAAGTAATAACGGGCCTGATAAACGCTCAGGTTACAGGGCAGGGCAATTTCGGCAGTCGTAAAATACGTGTCGGGATTATCCGTGTGTTGTTGCTGAAGCCAAAATTTTACTTCGGATTTTACGTTCATATAGCGCTCCTGCTCTGGATCTTGTGCCTACCTGCAATTGGCGCTCAATATCACTGAGTCATTAGGGAGAGTCAATTGGATGCTTCTTAGGTATTCTCATCCTATTCTTTATGTTTTTTCGCTATTTGTTTACAATCCTCATGAGACATTAGCATTGCTGATGTGTTTTAACTTCATGTTTTTTATTGTAAAAATGAAATCATTTTGACTAGGTTTCCTAAGAGTACTCTTAGTGCTCAATTCTGATTAGGATATATCTCAAATTCACCTTCGTACGAAAACTCACTACAGAAATTCCTAAATATCCACGGGGATAAAAATAGTGAGGACAATAATCAATAATGTTTTCTGCTAATCCTGACGTTACGCCCCCGCGGCGGGGTAGCGGTCGCCGCAGGGATTGATGTACCCTGCATGCGACCCGATGTGAACTCAGGAGCGTGATGTGATTACTATTGATGTGAAAGGTCTCGTTAAGACCTTCAATAACCAGACCGTGTTGCATGGCGTCGATCTTACCGTGCAAAAGGGAGAGGTGGTCGCGATTATCGGTCCGAGCGGATCGGGCAAGACGACGCTGTTGCGCTGCATTAACTTGCTGGAAGAACCGGAAGGGGGAACGATCCGGGTTGGCGATGTAGTGATCGACGGCAGCAAACCGCTGAGCGGGCAAAAAGGGCAGGTGCGCAAACTGCGGCAGGAAGTCGGCTTTGTATTCCAGAGCTTCAACTTGTTCCCGCACCGTACGGTACTGGAAAACATCATTGAAGGGCCGGTGGTGGTGAAAGGCGAAGCGCGCGACACCGCCGTGGCGCGGGCCAGAGAGCTGTTGGCGAAGGTCGGGTTAAGCGACCGTGAGGATGCCTACCCGAAGCGTTTGTCCGGCGGGCAGCAGCAGCGGGTGGCGATAGCCAGGGCGCTGGCAATGCAGCCGGAAGTGATTCTGTTTGACGAGCCGACCTCGGCGCTGGACCCTGAGCTGGTGGGGGAAGTGCTGAACACCATCCGCGCGTTGGCCGATGAAAACCGCACGATGGTGATTGTCACCCATGAGATGAGCTTCGCACGCGACGTGGCGAACCGGGCGATTTTTATGGACGGCGGCAGGATTATTGAAGAGGGTGAGGCTAAGGCCTTGTTCTCAGCGCCGCAACAGGCAAGGACAAAACAGTTTTTAGAAAAGTTCCTGGGCGGTGAGGGGAAGTAATTACGGATATTCGATTGAGGAACAGCCGGCCAGATAAATGCCGGCTGTTCTCCTTTTTCATGACCTGATAGCATGCGCGGAAACATCAGACTTTATATAAAATAGCGACAAAGTTTTTCTGTTATTAAAATATCCGGGATAGTCTTTTTCTTAATTTTATTATTTATTGCTGGTGTTAAATATATCAATAACAGTCAAAATGCCATCCTCTTCTGTAGACATACAGAGTTAACCAACGGAAGAGAAAGGATATATTTTAAAAAAAGGCTGAAATAGAGACATTACAGGTTTATCGCCCGGTAAAAAGCCTTCCGCCATATTATGGCGGAAGGCTTAACGGTGTAATGACAAATTTCCGGGCGTTATCCGATCGTCATCAGGCTGGCATTACCGCCCGCCGCTGCGGTGTTTACGCTCAGCGAACGTTCTATCAGCAAACGCTCCAGCAGAATACCGTCGTCGCCGTGCGGGAAGCCCTGCACGGAAACAATGGCGCCCGGTCGTTGTGCGACGGTTTCGCATACCGTCCGCAGTTGATCGGAGTCGCCGTGGTGGATCACTGCGTCAAATGCCGTCTGGGCGTCGCTCCAGTTTTCCGTCCAGTCGATATGTTTCTGAACCTGCGCAGGCAACGTTTGATACAACGCTTTGCGTCGTTCCTCTTTTTCCCACACAACGCGGCTGCCGACGGCAAGTACTGCGGCCAGTTGCATCAGCGCATCGCCGTCGTCGTCGGCCAGGCACAGCACCGCCTGACGCGGCAGCAGCAGGTACGTGTTGCGCTCGCCGGTCGGGCCGGGCAGCAGACGCAGCGTGCCGCTCTGCGCCAGTTCGCCATAGCGGCGGCAATGCTGCGCCAGCTCCGTGCGGTTCTCTTTCTCCGCCCAGCTCTGTAACGCCTGATGTGCGCTCAGCAGCGTCGGGCGCAGGGAGGCATCGGCAGGCGTGAGCCGGTCGTGACGGGCGAGGGTACGCAGCACGGCGTCGTCGGGACGATGGGCCAGCAGACGGTAGAGATAGAGCGGGCCGCCGGCTTTCGGGCCGGTGCCGGATAACCCCTCGCCGCCGAAAGGCTGCACGCCGACCACGGCGCCGACCATATTGCGGTTAACGTACTGGTTGCCCACCTCGGCCGTTTCGGTAATGCGCGCGATGGTTTCATCAATGCGGGTGTGAATGCCTAATGTCAGACCATAGCCTGCGGCGTTGATCTGGTTGAGCAAATCGTCCAGTTCCTGACGGGCATAACGCACCACGTGCAGCACCGGGCCGAAGATCTCCTTTTTCAGCTCATCGAAGCTGTTCAGCTCAATCAGCGTGGGTTGCACGAAGGTGCCGCCCTGCCACTCCTGTTCGTCGCGCGCATCCGGGAAGGCGGCCTGGAACACCTTGCGGCCCTTGGCGCGCATGGCCTGAATATGCTGTTCGATGTTGGCCTTGGCCTCGGCGTCGATGACCGGGCCGATGTCGGTGCTCAGGCGCTCCGGGTTACCCATCCGGCATTCCGCCATCGCGCCGCGCAGCATCTCCAGCGTATGATCGGCGACGTCCTCCTGAATGCACAGCACCCGCAGCGCAGAGCAGCGCTGGCCGGCGCTGTCGAAGGCGGAGGCGACCACGTCCGTCACCACCTGTTCGGTCAGCGCGGAGGAGTCTACGATCATGGCATTCAGACCGCCGGTTTCGGCAATCAGCGGCGTGGTGCGGCCCTGCGGATCGAGCCGGCCGGCGATGTTGCGCTGCAGCAGGCCGGCGACCTCGGTGGAGCCGGTAAACATTACGCCGCGTACCCGTGCGTCGCCCACCAGGCGCGCGCCGACGGTTTCCCCGCGTCCGGGCAGCAGTTGCAGTACGCCGGCGGGAATGCCGGCCTCCAGCAGAATGCCTACCGCCTGGGCGGCGATCAGCGGCGTTTGTTCAGCCGGTTTAGCCAATACGCTGTTGCCTGCGGCCAGCGCAGCGGCGATTTGCCCGGTGAAAATAGCCAGCGGGAAGTTCCAGGGGCTGATGCATACCACGGGGCCGAGCGGGCGGTGGGTGTCGTTGGCGAAGTCCTGGCGCACCTGCTGCGCATAGTAATGCAGGAAATCCACCGCTTCGCGCACTTCGGCGATGGCGTTGCTGAAGGTTTTGCCTGCTTCACGGATCAGGATGCCGAGCAGGGGTTGCAGTCGCTTTTCCATCAGTTCGGCGGCGTGTTCGAGGATGGCGGCGCGTTCTTCCGGCGGTGTTGCGAACCAGATCGGCGCGGCGTTGACCGCGGCTTCCAGCGCGCCCTCGACGTCAGCGTCGTTGGCGTCGGTCACGTACCCCACGATATCACGCGCTTCCGCCGGGTTGACGACCGGGCGCGCTTCGCCGTGCTCCGCAGTGGGCGTCGCCAGTATCGGTGAGCAGCTCCAGGGTTGTGCCGCGCCGTTCAGCAGGGCGCTGGACAGCGAAGCCAGACGTTGTTCGTTGCTGAGATCCAGACCGGCGGAATTGCGCCTCACGTCGCCGTACAGGTCGCACGGCAGGGGAATGCGCGGATGGGGCAGGCCGACATGCCCTTCTTTGGCCGCCAGCGCCTCAACGGCGATGACGGGATCGGCGACCAGCTCATCCAGCGGCAGGGTGTCGTCGGCGATGCGGTTAACGAAGGAGGTGTTGGCGCCGTTTTCCAGCAGGCGGCGGACCAGGTAGGCCAGCAGGGTTTCGTGCGTGCCGACCGGGGCGTAAATGCGGCAGGGGCGGTTGAGTTTGCCGTCCGCGATTTTGCCGACTACCTGTTCGTAAAGCGGTTCGCCCATGCCGTGCAGGCACTGGAACTCATACTGGCCGGGGTAGTAGTTCTGCCCGGCGAGATGATAGATAGCCGCCAGCGTATGGGCGTTATGGGTCGCGAACTGCGGATAAATGGCGTTGGGCGCCGAGAGCAGCTTGCGTGCGCAGGCCAGGTAGGAGACGTCGGTGTAGACCTTGCGGGTGTAAACCGGGTAGCCTTCCAGCCCGTCAACCTGGGCGCGTTTGATTTCGCTGTCCCAGTAGGCGCCTTTCACCAGGCGGATCATCAGGCGGCGACGGCTGCGCTGCGCCAGATCGATGACCGCGTCGATCACCAGCGGGCAGCGCTTCAGGTAAGCCTGGATCACAAAGCCGATGCCGTTCCAGCCGGCCAGCTCCGGTTCGAAACACAGCCGCTCCAGCAGGTCGAGGGAAATCTCCAGGCGATCCGCCTCTTCGGCGTCGATGTTGATGCCGACGTCATAGCTGCGCGCCAGCAACACCAGCGTCAGTAAACGCGGGTACAGCTCTTCCATCATGCGATCGTACTGGGCGCGGCTGTAACGCGGGTGCAGGGCGGACAGCTTGATGGAGATGCCCGGCCCTTCATAGATACCGCGCCCGTTGGACGCTTTCCCGATAGCGTGGATTGCCTGCTGATAGGACACCATATAGCGCTGGGCGTCGGCGTCCGTCAGCGCGGCCTCGCCAAGCATGTCGTAAGAGTAGCGGAAGCCTTTGTCTTCCAGCTTGCGGGCGTTGGCCAGCGCTTCGGCGATAGTTTCCCCGGTGACGAACTGTTCGCCCATCAGGCGCATCGCCATGTCTACCCCTTTGCGGATCAGGGGTTCGCCGCTCTTGCCGATAATGCGGTTCAGGGAGCCGGAGAGCCTGGATTCATTATGGGTCGATACCAGACGCCCGGTAAGCAGCAGCCCCCAGGTGGCGGCGTTGACGAACAGGGACGGGCTGCGCCCCAGGTGCGAATGCCAGTTGCCGGTGCTGATTTTGTCGCGGATCAGGGCATCGCGCGTGGCTTTGTCCGGAATGCGCAGCAGGGCTTCCGCCAGGCACATCAGGGCGACGCCTTCCTGCGAAGAAAGAGAGAACTCTTGCAACAGCCCTTGTACCATACCCGCACGGCCGTTGGCGCTCTTTTGATTTCTGAGCTTTTCCGCCAACGAATAGGCCAGGGCGTGCGTGGATTTTGCCGCGTCGGGCGCCATGCGCGCCTGTTCCAACAGCATCGACACCGCTTCCGTTTCCGGGCGACGATAGGCGGCAGTGATGGCGGCGCGGGTTACGGACTGGGGCAGAATTTGCTCGGCGAACTCCAGGAACGGCTGATGCGGCTGTTCGGCCGGCACGGCGGTTTCTTCTTCCGGCGCGGATTCTTGCTGGGTATGCGGCAGCTCGGGCAGGCTTTGCCCGCTCTCCAGGTGCTCCAGATAAGTGAATATGGCCTGCTTGATCACCCAGTGCGGGGTGCGGTCAATTTTCTGTGCGGCGGCTTTCAGGCGTTCCCGCGTTGTTTCGTCAAGTTTTACGCCCATGGTGGTCGTTCCCATGCCATCCTGCTCCATATGTAAATAGAATGTAGATTTCGAGGATATCCTGAGCGATTGCAATGTTGCAACTTTGTGCAACCTTGTTAACCAAAGTTATGTCTGATTCTGTGAAATGGCGCAGGTTTCAATTTGGTCTGTGATCTGACATGCTGTGCCCCGGTTGCGCCGTGCCGGCATGAAATTACTTATTAATTATGGTGATAATCATGGTTTATGCTGTATTTTTGCTGAATGTTGTTGCAACCTGCGCAACGGCGAAGTGTGACGTAAGGTAAACTTTGTGTAACTTATTGGTTAAATATCTTGTGGGATCGTTTTAAGTCTTCATAAGATGCCGGGGTTTGGATTTCCCTTTACAGACAGGACGGATGACGCCGTGCCCTCGTTCCGGCACGGCCAACTCCCGCATCGCGCCGGCGTAACGGCGGCGATGAATAAAAAATACAGGAGACACCTGCATGATGAGTACGCCGATGGTGGTGACCTTTGTGGTCTACATACTGGGCATGATTGTTATCGGGTTAGTGGCCTACCGGGCGACTAACAACTTTGATGATTACATATTGGGTGGACGCAGCCTGGGGAGCGTGGTGACCGCGCTGTCCGCCGGGGCGTCCGATATGAGCGGCTGGCTGCTGATGGGGTTGCCCGGCGCCGTGTTTCTTTCCGGGATCTCCGAAAGCTGGATCGCCATTGGTCTGATCGCCGGGGCTTACCTGAACTGGAAGCTGGTGGCCGGACGCCTGCGCGTACATACCGAGGCCAATGATAATGCGCTGACGCTGCCGGATTATTTCACCAGCCGTTTCGAAGATAAAAGCAAATTGCTCCGGGTGATTTCCGCGCTGGTGATTCTGCTGTTTTTCACCATTTATTGCGCCTCCGGCATCGTCGCCGGCGCCCGCCTGTTCGAAAGCACCTTCGGCATGAGTTATGAAAGCGCGCTGTGGGCCGGGGCGGCGGCGACCATCATCTATACCTTTATCGGCGGGTTCCTGGCGGTCAGCTGGACCGACACCGTACAGGCCAGCCTGATGATTTTTGCCCTGATCCTGACGCCGGTGGTGGTGATTCTGGCGCTGGGCGGCATCGATACCACCATGATGACGGTGGCGATGCAGAATCCGGCGAACCTGGACATGTTCAAGGGCCTGAACCTTATCGCCATTATTTCCCTGATGGGATGGGGGCTGGGGTATTTCGGGCAACCGCACATTCTGGCCCGCTTTATGGCCGCGGATTCCCATCACACCATCCGCAGCGCACGCCGCATCAGTATGACCTGGATGATTTTGTGCCTGGCCGGCGCGGTGGCGGTCGGTTTCTTCGGGATTGCCTACTTTGCCAATAACCCTGATGTGGCCGGCAACGTGAAAGAAAACGGCGAGCGGGTCTTTATCGAACTCTCTATGCTGCTGTTTAACCCCTGGATTGCCGGCATTCTGCTTTCGGCGATTTTGGCGGCGGTGATGAGTACCCTGAGCTGCCAGTTATTGGTCTGTTCCAGTGCGATTACCGAAGATTTGTATAAGGCGTTTTTGCGCAAGAATGCTTCCCAGCGTGAGCTGGTGTGGGTAGGTCGCGCTATGGTGCTGCTGGTGGCGCTGATCGCCATCGCCATGGCGGCGAATCCGGAAAACCGGGTGCTGGGGCTGGTGAGTTATGCCTGGGCGGGATTCGGCGCGGCGTTCGGCCCGGTGGTGCTGATGTCGGTGATGTGGTCGCGTATGACGCGCAACGGCGCGCTGGCCGGCATGCTCGTCGGCGCGGTGACCGTTATCGTCTGGAAGCAATACGCGTGGTTCAGCCTGTATGAAATCATTCCCGGCTTTATTTTCGCTACGCTGGCGATCGTGGTTGTCAGCCTGATGGGCAGAGAGCCGTCAAAAGCCATTCAGTCACGTTTTGTCGCGGCGGAAGCCGAGTACAGAACGGTGTAATAATAAATACCCTCCGTCTGCGGCGGGGGGTATTTCGCGTTTTCCCCGGCCTGTTCGTTCATTTAAGCAAATTCCGTTTATCCTGCCATAATATAGAGATATACACTTATCGCCGTTATTTTATAACCTGCCTGTATAGCCCCTGTTTCTGTTAATGAAATGCTCCGGCAAGAAAGATATTCATGCAGCTGGTTATATTTTATCCGTACGTTACAAAACGGTGACCCGGAACGCTGATGATGACTGTCACGGCAGGCAACGGGAGGGGCGTTTCTTGTTAGGTTCATGCGGCAGGAGGAAAAAACGCATGTTTTTTTGCGGTAAAAAGACGTTTCGTATATGACAAGTTTAGGTATGTGGTTCTACACTAGTTTTCTCTGATTATATTATATCCAGCGTATGGCCCATGATGAAGGTTTTAGCTATACTATTAGCCCTGTTTAGTGTTTTAACCTTTTGTTATGTACTGGTTTTTTCCATGGATAAACTCTGCGAGCGTTATGAGATCTTCATGGGGATCTGCCGTGTGGTTGATATATCCAGTCCGCATATTCCCAAGCTCCGCTAATTTTTCAGACATTGCTTAAAACATCCTTCCTTTTTAAGAAAACTCGCATATATAAAAGGGTTTTTCATTTCCCGCATGGGCTTTTTTCCTATAATCAATGCAACGGAAGTTGGTTTTGCATGGGCTCTGGAAAAGTCTGATATTATTTTTGTTGAGTTAATTAGCCTGTTTCAGGAAAATAGGCTATACAAAATGGAGCGGAGGAGACAAAATGCATAACCGCCGCAAGGACGGGGGAGTTTTGTTGTTCTTCCTCAGGGAGGAGGCAAACGTGGTTGTTTGCAACCAGAGAGAGGTATATGCGAATAACGTAACATTGATTGTTCTGGTGGAATAAACCCTACAGTTTTTCCATTTTTCTAAGGGATAAAAGAGTCCGGGATGTATTGGAATGGTTATTAATTAACACGCCCGGTCGTACAGAAGTTTTTTCGCAGAGGTTATGATGTCTAAAAAATTAGCGGCTGAGTTTTTTGGTACGTTTTGGTTGGTGTTTGGCGGTTGCGGTAGTGCGGTGCTGGCAGCAGGATTCCCTGAACTGGGTATCGGCTTCGCAGGCGTTGCGCTGGCGTTCGGTTTGACGGTGCTGACCATGGCTTATGCCGTCGGCCATATTTCCGGCGGGCACTTTAACCCGGCGGTAACGCTGGGCCTGTGGGCCGGCGGTCGCTTCGGCGCTAAAGAAGTTGTTCCTTATATCATTGCGCAGGTTATCGGCGGTATCGCCGCAGCTGGTGTACTGTACCTGATTGCCAGCGGCAAGAGCGGTTTTGACGCGGCGGCCAGCGGTTTCGCTTCCAACGGTTACGGCGAGCATTCACCGGGAGGCTTCTCCTTCCAGGCGGCAATCATTGCTGAAGTCGTGCTGACGGCGTTCTTCCTGATCATTATCCACGGCGCCACGGACAAACGCGCTCCGGCCGGTTTCGCACCGATCGCGATTGGTCTGGCGCTGACCCTGATTCACCTGATCAGCATTCCGGTAACCAACACCTCCGTAAACCCGGCGCGCAGCACCGCGGTAGCCATTTTCCAGGGCGGCTGGGCGTTGCAGCAACTGTGGGTGTTCTGGGTTATGCCGATTATCGGCGGCGTTATCGGCGGGTTCATTTACCGCACGCTGCTGGAGAAGAAAGACTAAGCGCTTTCATTCAGGTAGCAAATCTATAAAGACAAGGCCCGGTTTATCCGGGCCTTTTCGATCTCTCCGCCGGCTTTTTCATGCCGGTTTCGCGCGCCATCCGGGCGCGTTTTCTGTTTTTTTCCGCTATTTTTAATAATGAAATTTAAGTGTGAATTAAGAAATAGTTAAGTGTATGGGTGATGTAATAAAGATCGATTTTATCTATATATTAATAACGAGATTACTTAATAATAAAGATATTGTTATTTACCTTTTGTTTCTCCCGAATTACTATTCGTTTCGAAGCGTAACACCTGGCTATATTGCTATTTGTTAATTTGAGAGGGAACTCATCATGCGAATTTATATGGGCTTAAATATATAATATTCAAGTTGCCGATAAATAAATCATTGTTATTCCCTTTGTCATGGTGCCTCAAAATACGTATTCCGCTATTTGATAAGGTGTTCATTAATGATTGTGCTTATAAAAAAGATACGGACATTATTCTTTTGTCTGCTCTCTGTGCCGCTGTGCGCCAGTGCGAATATGACGGTTTATCCAATGGCCGTGGGCCTGGATGCAAACGGAGAGGGAAGCGTCAGGGTGATATCTAAATCCCCTGAGGTTCAGTATGTCAGAACAAAAGTTCTGCGAATTACCGACCCAGCGACGCCACAGGAAAAAGAGGTGGAAGTCAGCGGAGGAAGCGGCGATGAATTGGTGGTGATGCCGCCGATGTTTGCCATTCCCGGTGGCGCCAGCAAGCGGGCGCGCATGGTCGCGATGGATCCGCAGGAGAAAGAAGTGTTGTACCGGGTGATGTTTGAGAGCGTCCCCGCACTGGAGGACACGGTAAATGAAGAGAAGAGTAAAGGCATCTCTACTGAGCTTTCCGTGAATCTGATCTGGGGGGTGTTAGTTTCCGTTCCGCCACGGCAGCCGGTTATTCAGCTTACGCTTTCTCCGGATAAAACGTTGCTGCTAAATAAAGGAACCCAGCGGGTAAAAATCACCGGTATCAGTTTGTGCCGTAAAGGCCAGCGTGGGGAGGCGTGTTCACGCACAAATGAAAACCGGAACTTATTCCCGGATAGCACATATAAGCTGCCCTCATTGAAGGGTTTTGAGAAAATTGAAATTACGTACAAAGACTGGATCAAAAACAAAAATGATTCACAGGTATTCTCCATTAATTAAATATCATTGCGCTGAATAATGATTATTTAATTGTATAACGATGTACTGAGCTACGTGACCTGATTTCTGGCGTTTGCTGATAAAGCAGATGCCCGATAACGTGTTCTTTTTGAAAGAACGTATTTAAATTTAAACTAATAAGGATATTTTCAATGAAATATATGGTTAAACCTGTTGTTGCTGCTTTTCTGTTGTCTATGGCGGGTTCTGCATTAGCAGTGCAAAAAGATATTACCGTAACGGCAAATATCGACGCCGCATTGGATATGACGCAGAGCGACGGCAGCGCGTTGCCTAAGTCGGTGGAGATGCAGTACATCCCTGGCACAGGCCTGTCTCCGGTGAGCATTATGAGCAAGATTTGGTCAAATGCGCCTACGGGTGGCGCGGTACAGATGAGGCTGGTTAGCCCCGCACAGTTGGTAAACACCACCGGGGCGAACTCAAATGGTTCGGCGATTACGGTTCCGCTGAGCGTTGCATGGGGCACGCTGGCGCTGACCACCACCAACCAGGCTTTGGCTGTGACGGATATTTTCCCGAACGGCGCGGATGCGCTGACGACCGGTTCCGTTGCCCGTGAGCTGACGATTTCCCAAACGACGAAAGGTGCGCTGACCACCGGTTCTTATCAGGGCGTTGTCAGCATTTATCTGAGCCAGAGCGCGGCAACTGGCGGCTGATAAATCCTCTTTTCTGCCCGCACTGATTGGTGCGGGCATTTTGCTACACAGGGACGATTACGCTCATCATGAAAAGAAAGTTACTGGCTTTACTTATTTTGGCATCTCTTGATGCCCAGGCGCGGGTGCCAAAGGGGTTTGAAGCGTTAACGCAAGGCGTTGAAGAACGCGTTGAAGTCGTACTGGCCGGGAAGAATATTGGCCTGTTTGATGCAACGGTTAACCTGGATACCGTTACGTTTGCCGACCCTTCGGCGGTATTAACCGCGTTGGAACTCCCCGTGGTACAGAACAGCGCGGATTACCAGGCTATCCTGAAAGCGCTTTCGGCACCGCTGGCGCGTAATGGCGAGAAGGCCTGCGGCAGCGTCTCCTTCGCTTCTGCGGGATGCGGTTACCTGAAAACCGATAACGTGGCGGCGATCTATGACGGTGAAGAGGCCAGCGTGACGCTGTTTTTGCGCGGGGACTGGATGCCGGTCAGCGGGCAAAGCGCGCTTTACCTGCAGGCGGATAAAAACGATGTAGAAAATGCCCTGATTCATCAGCAGGACCTGAACGTACTGACCCAGGAAGATTACAGCAGTTTATTTCTGCAAAGCTCGGATGCGCTGGGGATTACAGAGAATAGTTATATCGGCGCAGACTGGTCGCTGGCGGCTACAAAGAATGATGATAACAGCGATAACAGCACTGATATCAGTAATCTCTACTATCGCTACGATCTTGACCGGCGTTACTACCTGCAACTCGGTCGTATGGACAACCGCACGCTGTTCAGCACGCGGGGCGGAAATTTCAGCTTCAGCTTTCTGCCGCTGGGCGCAATTGACGGCGCGCGCGTGGGCAGTACCTTAAGCTATGTGAATCGCGATCGGGCCAGTCAGGGCTCGCCGGTTATGGTTCTGCTCTCGCGCAACTCCCGCGTGGATGCCTATCGTAACAATCAGTTGCTGGGGACGTTCTATTTACCCGCCGGTAATCAGATGTTGGACACGACACAATTCCCCGACGGCAGCTATACCATCAGCCTGAATATTTACGAAAGCAATCAGCTGGCGCGGGTGGAAACGGCCGCATTTACCAAAAGCGGGGGAATGGATGACGGACGCATGCATTGGTTTTTGCAGGGCGGAAAAATCAGTGACAACGATGACCACGGCGGCGACGGCAATGCATACCAGGCAGGCGTGCGGGTGCCGCTTTTCAGGAGTTTGTCGCTGACGGCAGGCGGGGCGATTGCCGACGACGTCCGCTCTGTAGAGGGGGGCGTTGAAATCATGCCCGACTTCGGCAAGGCCGGCAGTCCGGACTTAACCGTCAATGTTTATCATAATGACGATGGCGGCCGGGGAGACAGCCAGCAGCTTCAGTGGTCGGCGCCCGGATTGCCGTCGCTCAGCCTGTATCGCTACTCATCAAATGGCGAACAATGCGACGTCGGCAACAGCAGTGATACCAGCAGCTATACGCAGCTGGGATGCTATGAAAACATGAACGCTTCTCTGTCGGCCGTATTTTATGGCTGGAACTCGACGCTGAGTTTTATCCGCACGGAGAATCATACCAACATCAGTACCTGGCAGAGTTCGAATACCTTTGCCAACAATGTGCTGAATCAAACCACGGACAATGCCGTGTCCCGAACCTGGCAGCTAAGCGCCTCGCGGGCCTGGAACGCAGGGGCGTGGCTGGTAAACGGCACGTTCGGCGCCTTCACCCGCGATGACGGCGGTTACGACGGCCGGGATAACGGGCTTTATCTGTCGCTCTCTTTTTATCTGACACCCAGGCAGGATTCGGGCTACCGCAGCCAGAGTTCACGTCTGAGCGTGGATTATCGTGACAGCAAAAATACGGACTCTCAGACCGCTTACCGGGCTTCCCACAGCTGGTATTGGGATGAAAAAGATCATAAGGAGCTGTCAGTGGAAGCCGGAGGGATAAATTCCGATACGCTGGATGCCGTACTGAACGGGCGGTATGAGGGGCGCTACGGCAACCTCAGCGCTACCTTGTCCGACAGTTATGATAATCGCGACAACTCGCATAATTCAGCATTCAGCGGCGCTTATAGCTCGTCGTTCGCCGTGTCGCGCCATGGCGTTAGCTGGGGCGGCGCTGGAGGAAGCGAGCCGTCGGCGGCGGTGCTGGTTAACGTCGAAGACGCCGGCGATGATGAGCAGAAAAGCGCAGCCGTACTGGATGCGCGTATCAGCGGCAGCAGAACGGTAACGCTCGGCGCGGGCAGCTCAGCGTTATTCCCGCTAATGGCCTATGAACCCGGCCGTATTGATATCAGCGACAGCCGCTTAGTGAGCCAGGGCGCAACCACGGCGGTACTTACCGGAGCGGGTAACAGCAGCGTGATGCTATTACCCGGTAAGGTTCGGGTGAAAACGGTGGCGGCGGAACAGCGTTATGGTTACGTAGGCCGCCTGTTATTGCCGGCGGGGGCGCGTACGCGTCCGGTGATCGGGTTAAACAGCCGCATGTTGCTGCTGGCGGAGGACGGTGGTTTCACGGCGCAGCTTCCCGGACGGGCAGACAACCTTTATCTGGCGGCGGGAAGCCAATACTTCCAGTGCCCGCTGACGGTGAAAAAGCGCCGTGCGGTGGTGCGCTATGTGGGCGAAGTGACCTGTCAGCCGATTACGGAGGAGCGGCTGCCGCAGGTGGTACGAGAGAAAGAGCTGGTTAAGCTGAAACGGCGTAATGCGATGGAAACCGCATATAGTGGTAAGGATGAATAAAATGGGAAAAATAATCACAGCACTGATACTGCTCGTGTTTGGTTGGGCGATTCCATTGATGACGGCGCAGGCCGGGGATAACCGGGTTCTGGAGCGCACGATCAATCGCGCCAGTCCGGGCGGGGATATCTGGGTGTGGCAAAATGTGAGCCAGGGGAGGGCGCCAACCTCGAATGATGCAAATTATGGTACGGCAAATACCGTCGTATGCCGCAGTACGACGAATGCCAATACCGGCGCCTGCCCGGCGCGAGCAGGAGGACTGGATTCCACGTATACGCCGGTTAAGTTGCTTTTTACTGAAAAACGTTCAGGAATGAAAGTGGTGCTTACGTTGCAGGGATACCGGCAACCGGCCTGGGTTAATGTTTCCGGTTGTGGAAGGACCAAACGTTCCTTAAACATGGCAGGAGGGGCGTCGTGTATCGGGGCTGCAACGGCAGAATCCTTCCTTTATATCTGGATCCCGGCGGCCGAATTGAAAAAGCTTCCCGTCGGCGGTCTTTGGACGGCGTCTTTGCGTATGACATCCTGGCGGGCTGGTGGACCAAACAACACCACGGCCTGGAATGCTGATATCACCTTAAACGTTATCGATCCGTCAAAAATTGATATTTACTTTCCGGACTTCAGCTTCGCTACCCCAAGGATTGCACTGGATCTGCATCCGCGTGGAGCGCCAAATGATTTTGTTGGTGCGTATGCGGAAGACATCACCACCCTGGAAATGTGCCTGTACGATGGTTATAACGCAAACAGTACGCAATACTACGTTCAGATTTACGATCCGCCGGGACGCCCTCACGTTGGGAGACCTAACGGTGATTTCTCTATTTACCTCAATGGGACAGGGAGCACCGAAGCTAACGCCAGAATTGATTACCACCTGCGGATTCGTGATCCGGACTCTGGTGCGATGAGAGATGTGATTAATGGCGGCGATATGATCTGGACACGAATCAATCAGGGGCTGATTCGCCCGGTGCGCCTGCCGTCAATATCAACCTATGTGCTGTGCGTTCCTACGCCGCTGGAGTTTAGCGTAACGAAGTTTAACGTGAATGAAAAAGTAGCCGGCTATTACTCCGGTACGCTAACCGTCATGTTTTCTCCGACAACGCCCACCGTCAACTGACCTATTGTCAGGTGAGCCGGGAATGCCGGTTCACCTGGCGATTGTGCTTGCTGGACGATCGCCGCGGATTCGCTGTTTCCTTCCCTGATTCTCCTTTCCTGAAGTGCGCTTCTGTAACCACGCATTCATGTGCCGCTGGCAGGACAAATTTTATACATAAATGCCGCCGTCAGCGGGCTAAAAACGGGGATGATTGTAATCAATGTGTTAATTGCGCGATAATAAACATGTTATGAGTCTGTACCCTCAGTTCTCACCATAACAAAAGGAAATACCTGACCGCGAAATTCCGGGATTCTGGTTATAAATATTTGGACTTAGCGCAATAACCACGGAATAAAAAACACGTAAGGTGGGGAAGTTTTCTTGACGCAGCGAGCCGGCACATTGATGTGCCGTGTGAGTGTGAACCCGAAGCAAGGCAGGACACGGCCTAAAGTTGCAAGTGAGAGAAAAATGTCAAATAAACCATTCCATTACCAAGATCCCTTTCCGCAGAAAAAAGACGATACCGAATATTATTTGCTGAGCCGCGAGCATGTCTCCGTCGCCGACTTCGAAGGACAAGAGATCCTGAAGGTGGCGCCGGAGGGATTGACCCTGCTGGCGCAGCAGGCGTTTCATGATGCGTCATTTATGCTGCGTCCGGCGCATCAGCAGCAGGTCGCGGCGATTCTGGATGATCCAGAGGCCAGTGAGAACGACAAATACGTTGCGTTGCAGTTCCTGCGTAACTCCGAGATTTCTGCCAAGGGCGTGCTGCCCACTTGTCAGGATACCGGTACGGCGATCATCGTCGGGAAAAAAGGTCAGCGCGTATGGACCGGCGGCGGCGATGAAGAGGCGCTGTCCCGCGGCGTTTATAACACCTATATTGAAGACAACCTGCGTTATTCACAGAATGCCGCGCTGGACATGTATAAAGAGGTCAACACTGGCACCAACCTGCCGGCGCAGATCGACCTCTACAGCGTTGACGGCGAAGAATATAAGTTCCTGTGCATCGCCAAAGGCGGCGGTTCGGCCAACAAAACCTACCTGTATCAGGAAACCAAGGCGCTGCTGACGCCGGGTAAGCTGAAAAACTTCCTGGTGGAGAAGATGCGTACATTGGGCACCGCGGCCTGTCCTCCTTACCATATTGCGTTCGTGATTGGCGGGACGTCGGCGGAAAGTACGCTGAAAACGGTAAAACTGGCGTCAACCAAATATTATGACGGGCTGCCGACCGAAGGTAACGAGCACGGTCAGGCGTTCCGCGACGTGGCGCTGGAGCAGGAGTTGCTGAAAGAAGCGCAGGAGCTGGGGCTGGGCGCTCAGTTCGGCGGGAAATATTTCGCGCACGATATCCGCGTGGTGCGTTTGCCGCGTCACGGCGCATCATGCCCGGTAGGCATGGGCGTTTCCTGCTCGGCCGACCGTAACATCAAGGGTAAAATCAACCGCGAAGGCATCTGGCTGGAAAAACTGGAGCATAATCCGGGGAAATATATCCCTGAGCATCTGCGTCAGGCCGGCGAAGGCGAAGTGGTGCAGGTGAACCTGAACCGCCCGATGAAAGAGATTCTGCAGCAGCTTTCGCAGTATCCGGTCTCTACCCGTCTGTCGCTGACCGGGACCATCATCGTAGGGCGCGACATTGCGCACGCCAAGCTTCAGGAACGTCTTGATCGCGGTGAACCGCTGCCGCAGTACATCAAAGATCACCCGATCTATTACGCCGGCCCGGCTAAAACGCCGGAAGGGTATGCCTCCGGTTCGCTGGGGCCGACTACGGCCGGGCGTATGGATTCCTACGTGGATCAGTTCCAGGCAAACGGCGGCAGCATGATCATGCTGGCAAAGGGCAACCGCAGCCAGCAGGTGACCGATGCCTGTAAGAAACACGGCGGCTTCTATCTGGGCAGTATCGGCGGCCCGGCGGCGGTGCTGGCGCAGCAAAGCATCAAGAGCCTGACCTGCATCGAATATCCGGAGCTGGGAATGGAAGCGATCTGGAAAATCGAAGTCGAAGATTTCCCGGCGTTCATCCTGGTGGATGATAAAGGGAATGACTTCTTCAAAGTGATTCAGGAAACCCGCTGCGCAGGGTGTGCGAAGTAATTCGCGGAAAGTATAACGGCGGATACCGTAAGGTCTCCGCCGTTGACAGCAAGAATACGAAACTTATTTTTTGTACTTTGCGTTCAGCGCGTCCAGTTTATCCCCGGTCTGCTCTTGTAATACCAGTGACTGCCTCTGCAGCAGCGCCATCTCTTTTTTATCCTCTGCCGATGCATCCGGCTTCAGATACAGTTCGTGAAGTTTGATAGCCAACATATTCCCCTGATAAATATCAAGACGAAGCTGCTGAACTTCACTGCTTTTAAGCGCTAAAGCGGACAACGACGCGTTAGCTGATTCAAACATCGCTTTAGACTTGGTCATCACGGCATTTATGGCGGCTTTATCACCGTTTCTGCCGAGTTTAACCAGTTCATCCCTGACGCCGACGGCGCTGCTGTTCGCGGTATTGATCACCGGGTTCAGCACGGCCAGATCGGTACGGATATCCGCATCGCTTTGCACCGAGAGGGTATCCGGCTTGGCCGCCATATTGCCGGCGGCGGCCGTTGGGGCCTCATCGCAACCGGACAACAGTAACGCTGAAGCCAACAGGGCAGTGAGAAACTTTGACATAACGGATCCTTGTTAACCAAAAAGTGTGTGCAGAACGCGCTTACTTCACCAACAATTGCGCCCTGCTTGAGTAAAACCGGGCATACGCCAGATAGCCGGCAATAATGGTCGACAGGCTGGCCGTCGAGAGCAGCATAAACGTGACCATAATCTGGTAACGGATGGCCTTCACCGGATCGATACCGGCAAAGATCAGCCCGGACATCATACCCGGTAAACTGACTAATCCCACCGTTTTAGCGGAGTCTACCGTCGGAATCAGCGCCGCGCGGATGCTGTTGCGGATTATCGCGCCGGAAGATTGCTTCGGCGTGGCGCCGAGGCTCAGCATTTCCTGCACCTTCTGCCGTTCGTCGGCGAAACGCTGGCGCAGGTTGTTGTAGCACAGCCCGACGGCAACCATGGCGTTGCCGGCGATCATGCCGGAGATCGGGATAACCTGCATCGGCGTAAACTCAATCGAGCCGCTGAAGATCAACACGGCCAGCGTCAGCCCGGTGCCCGTTACGATGGCAATCAGGGAAATAACGAAAGCATTGTCCAGATTCTTGCTGCGCTTTTTGGCGTTCCAGGCGGCGTTGACGCAGATGAACAGCACCATCAGCAGCGTCAGAACGGCATGGTCGACGTTGAAAATGTACTTCAGCACATAGCCGACGATGATGAGCTGGATAATGGCGCGGGTAATGCTCCAGAGAATGTCCTTCTCCAGCCCCAGTTTTTCCTTGCCGCTGATCAGCAGGGCGATGACCACCAATGCCAGCGCCATCAGCAGGGACTGGTCGGTGATATTGAGATCACTCATGTGCGGCCTCCGCGGCGACAGGTTGCATGTGAAAGACATGACTGGCCGAATGAATTTCATCACTGTTATGGGAAATCCACAACACGCCCAGTTGGTGTTCCTGAACAAGCTCGTCGATCAATTGATGAACGATCTGCTTATTGTCATCGTCGAGGGCGCTGGTGACTTCATCAAGCAGCAGCACCTCCGGCAGGTATTGCAGGTTACGCAGCAGGGCGACGCGTTGTTTCTCCCCGCCGGAAAGTTCATCGATGGTTTTGTACACGATGCCGGCATCCAGATGAAGGCGCAGCAGGCCCTGCCGGATTTTTTCCTCGTCGGCGCGCTGCCCGCGGATGAGATAGGGAAAAGCCAGGTTGTCCATCACCGTGCTGCCGAACAGCAGCGGGGTCTGAAAGCAGTAGGAAACCCGTTTCCGGTACTCTTCCGGCTTCAGCGTCCGGCTTTCCGCGCCGCTCAGGATCACCGTGCCGGAGGTCGGCTCCAGCAGCGTGGCGGCGATTTTCAACAGCGTACTTTTTCCGCAGCCGGAAGGGCCGGTGATAATGCACAGTTCGCCGCGGTTCAGCGTGAGGGATACATCGTCGAGAATTTTGCGGTCATCGGCGATAAAGCCGATGTTCCTGAGTTCGAGCAGCGTTTTCTCCGGCATTTTGCTTGTCCGTTGCCATTGAGGAAGCCGCCCCCGCAGGGGCGGTGATGTTGTTTAGTCTTTGATGCGCCAGGTGACGGTTTCACCGGCGAGGAAGGGGATCAGCATGTCGTCGCCGGCGTTGATGCTTGCTTCGATCGTCTCTTCTTCGCGGATCAGTTCGATGAAATCCGGGTTGACCGGCAGGCCGTAGAATGCCGGGCCGTTCAGCGAGCAGAAGGCTTCCAGATGCTGCAACGCGCCTTCCTGTTCGAATACCGTGGCATACGCCTGCAGGGCGCTGGGTGCGTTGAATACGCCGGCACAGCCGCAGGATGACTCTTTGCGGCCACGTACGTGCGGCGCGGAGTCGGTGCCCAGGAAAAAGCGCGGGTTGCCGCTGGCGATAACCTTACGCAGCGCTTCCTGATGCACGCTGCGCTTCAGGATCGGCAGGCAATACAGGTGCGGACGTATGCCGCCGACCAGCATGTGGTTACGGTTAAACATCAGGTGCTGCGGCGTGATTGTCGCTGCAAGGAAATGGTCGCCTTCGCTGACGAACTGCGCCGCTTCACGGGTGGTGATGTGTTCGAATACCACCTTCAGTTCAGGAAATTGGCGGCGCAGCGGCATCATCACCTGTTCGATGAAGCGGGCTTCGCGATCGAAGATATCTACGTCGGCGTGCGTGACTTCGCCGTGAACCAGCAGCGGCATGCCGATTTTCTGCATTTGCTCAAGCAGCGGATAAATGCCCGGCACGGAGGTCACGCCGTGGCTGGAGTTGGTCGTCGCGTTTGCGGGATAAAGCTTGGCGGCGGTGAACACGCCTTCCTGATGGCCACGTACCAGTTCGTCGGCGGCCAGATGATCGGTAAGGTAGCAGGTCATCAGCGGCGTAAAGTCGTGACCGCCGGGCAGGGCGTCCAGAATACGCTGACGGTAGGCCCGGGCCTGATCCACGCTGGTCACCGGCGGCACCAGGTTAGGCATCACAATCGCGCGCCCGAAGTGACGGCTGGTATAGGGCAGTACCGTTTTCAGCATGTGATCATCGCGCAGATGCAGGTGCCAGTCATCGGGACGGTGAATTTTTAATGAATGATGCATGACGGTCATGGCTAAACTCCGGCTGACGGTGACGTAAAAGAGGGAATTTGTGGCGGGGAGTAAGGATAAGCGGAAACCGTGCCGGATGCATCCCTTTGTTACCGCTGAAGAACAAATTCCCATCAGCCGGGATTATGGCGTACTCTAAAACAAGGGTTTTCTACAATGGATCGGGCCGCGTTGCCCTAAATAATGAAGGGGAGTGTATATGAGTGAAGTTCGCGTTGTTGCCATGTTAACCGCCAAACCTGAGTTCAGCGCAGACATTCGCGCCGCGGTGGAACGCGTCGTGGAGCCGAGCCGGGAAGAGACGGGGAATATCCGCTATGACCTGCACGAAGACAGGGAGCATCCGGGCACCTATGTGTTCTTTGAAATATGGGCGTCGGATGAGGCGCTGAAATACCATGATCAAACGGCACACTTCCGCAGATTCGTTCAGGATGTTGACGGTAAGCTGGAACTGCTGGAGATCAGGAAGTTGGACCAGATTGCCTGATTAACGGGAGAAATGCCAGTCTCCGGGAGCTGAGGATTTCCGTCATGCTCATTGCATCATGCAGCCGGAGACTGTGCAGGCATGATAGCGATTTATAGGAATAATACTAGATGTTAAAGCTGGTTTTTGAATGTCGCCTGATATAAAACTTCTTTTTCGAATAAAATAACGACGTTTGTATCTATTGTATTATTATAATATGAATTTTACGCCGCATTGGCGTTAATCGTTTTAACAAATTACGCCGCCCCCGCATCAGTATTGGAATAAAAAAACCCGCCTGTTAAGCGGGTTTTTTGTGGGTCAGGGCTAACTCGTCAGCCTGCGGTTTTATACCGCCGGAGGCTTGGTAGCCGGTGCCGTGGCCTGATTGGACGCGGCGTGACCGCCTGCACCGCCTTTGCCATGGAAATCGAATTCCGGGCGCTGCCAGGTGCTGGTCACGGCGGGCTGAGGAACGTAATCCGGCGCCGGTGCTTTGGTCATCGGTGCGGAAGCGTGCGTGTTATTACGCTGCGTGGCGACGATGCTTTCACCTGCGGGTACGGTCGTTGCCGGCCGGACGTCCGCAATGATTGCCGGGCGTACTTCTTGCGCTTCAACGACAGCCGGAACGTCAGCAACAGGCTGAGCTACTGCTTCGGTTACCGCTTCCGGAACCACAGGCTCCTGGGCAGGTGCTTGCGCAACAGGGGTCTTCTCCTGAGCTTCCGCCTCCTGATTCACCGTTTCCTGCGTTTCTGTTTCCTGAGCTTCTGTTTCCGGAGCTTCTGTTTCCGGAACAACAGCGTCTTCCACAGCATCCTCTGCTGCAGCATCTCCTTTCGCAACAACGGCGTCTTCCTGCGGTGCCGGGACATCGTCCTGGTGCGTGAATGACGGGTGTTCCGTTTCCGGTGCTGCTTCAACGTCAGGTTGCTCTGCAACGGTTTCGTTTGCCGGCGCCGCGTCAGCGGAGGTGTTGTCGCCGGAGACGAACGGTTGCACCGGTGTTTCAACAACGGCTTCAACCGGCGCGTTTACCTGCTCAGCGATGGTTTCAACAACCGGCTGTGCGATCGGGGCGGCTTCTGCCACCGGCATCACGGAGGTAACGGCATCCTGCTGCTCTGCCTGATTTTCCGTTTGAGCGACAGGGTAACGCACCCATACCTTGCCGGAAGCCATTTCCGGAGAGGCGACAGCCAGCGCCAGCGGCATCGGCGATCTGGACGGATAGCGCTCGTCACGGTAACGGCGGCGACGCTGACCACTTACCCGCAGATGACGCGGTGAGCGGCGTGAACGACGCGGCATGCCGTTTTCGCTGTTGCGGTTTTCACGGTTATCTTCACCGTTCTCCGCGTTGTCGGCGCTTTCCTGAGCCACTGCAACCGGCAGAGCGGCGACCGGTGCGTCCGCAACAACGGCGGGAACCGGCGCCGGCGCAGTCAGAGCGGGCAGCGCTGCGGTTTCGGCAGATGCTGCTTCGCTGGTGATGCGTACTTTCTGCGTCAACTGACGGCGTTGGCGGCGCGGAGTGACCTGCTGCGTTTCTTCCGCACTGCTGTCGTCGGTTTCTTCTGCGGCGCTCTCCAGGACTTTCACTTCCTGCTGGGCCTGACGTTTTTCCTCCTGACGACGGCGCTGGCGCTCGTTACGCTGCTCACGGCGCTGTTGCTGCTGTTCGTCACGGGGAGCCGTATCGCGGGAAGAAGATGCTTTCACTTCTTCCTGAGCCGGTGCGGTTTCTGCTGCCTGACGCTTATTATTGCGACGGGAATCATCACGGTTGCCGCGTTCACCGCCGTTGCGCTCGCCGCGCTCCTTGCGGTTGCCCTGACGGCGGTTGTTGCGACGGTCCTGATTCTGGCGGCGTGATTCACCGGCGTTGCTGCTTTCTTCGGTTTTTTCGCTTTGAACCGCGGCGTCATCATCGCCGGAGAACATGTTCTTCAGCGCGCCGAAGAAGCGGCTTAACAGGCCCGGCTGTGCAGCAGCAGGCGCAGGCGTTTTCGCTGCCGGCTTGCTTCTGGGCGCTTTGGCCTCAACGGCGACCGGCTCCGGCGCTTCCGTTACCGGCGGCGCTTCAACCTGCAAACTGAACGTCGCCAGCGCAGGCTGTTCAGGACGCTTGCGCTCCAGCGGCGCATCATCTTCCGATGCCTGATTCTCCGCTTCATGCAACTGCGGCAGCATATAGCTCAGGATATTGGTGCCTTCGCCTTTACGTACGCGCACCACGGAGTAGTGCGGGGTCTGCATCTGGTCGTTAGGCACGACGATGACTTTAACGCCGCTCTGACGCTTCTCGATGGCGCCGACGGAGTCGCGCTTCTCGTTAAGCAGGTAAGAGGCGACCGGCACCGGAACAATGGCATGAACTTCGCTGGTGTTCTCTTTCAGCGCTTCTTCTTCAATCAGACGCAGAATGGAGAGCGACAGGGATTCGTTGTCACGAACGGTGCCCGTGCCGTTACAGCGCGGACAAACGTGGTGGCTGGACTCGCCCAGCGACGGGCTGAGGCGCTGACGCGACATCTCCAGCAGGCCGAAGCGGGAAATACGACCGATCTGAATACGGGCGCGGTCCTGGCGCACGGCGTCGCGCAGGCGGTTTTCCACCTCGCGCTGGTGGCGCACCGGCGTCATGTCGATAAAGTCGATGACGATCAGGCCGCCCAGGTCACGCAGGCGCAGCTGGCGGGCGATTTCGTCTGCGGCTTCCAGGTTGGTGTTGAACGCCGTTTCTTCGATGTCGCCGCCGCGGGTAGCGCGGGCGGAGTTGATATCGATGGCGGTCAGCGCCTCGGTGGTGTCGATAACGATAGAACCGCCGGACGGCAGACGCACTTCACGCTGGAAGGCGGACTCGATCTGCGATTCGATCTGATAGTGGCTGAACAGCGGAATTTCACCGGTGTACAGTTTGATTTTGCTGCTGAAATCCGGGCGACCCAGCGCGGCGATGTGCTCTTTCGCCAGATCGAGGATTTTCGGGTTATCGATCAGGATTTCGCCGATGTCCGGGCGCAGATAATCGCGGAAGGCGCGGACGATCACGTTGCTTTCCTGGTGAATCAGGAACGGCGCGGAACGGCCTTCTGCGGCTTTCTTGATCGCTTCCCAGTGCCTCAGGCGGAACGAGAGGTCCCATTGCAGCGCGTCGGCGGATTTGCCTACGCCGGCGGTGCGGACGATAAGGCCCATGCCGTCCGGAACCTGCAGGGAGGAAAGCGCTTCTTTCAGTTCGGTGCGGTCGTCGCCTTCGATGCGGCGGGAGATACCGCCGGCACGCGGGTTGTTGGGCATCAGCACCAGATAGCTGCCTGCCAGGCTGATAAAGGTGGTTAACGCAGCGCCTTTGTTGCCGCGTTCTTCTTTATCTACCTGAACGATGACTTCCTGTCCTTCGCGCAGCACGTCTTTAATATTGGGGCGTCCGTGGGAAGAGTAATTTGCGGGAAAATACTCACGGGCGATTTCTTTCAGGGGGAGGAAACCGTGTCTTTCAGCGCCGTAATCGACGAAGGCTGCTTCGAGACTGGGTTCAACACGGGTGATCTTACCTTTGTAGATGTTGGCTTTTTTCTGCTCGTGGCCGGGGCTTTCGATATCCAGGTCATACAGACGCTGGCCGTCCACCAGGGCCACACGCAACTCTTCTTGCTGAGTTGCGTTAATCAACATTCTTTTCATCTTAAACTTACTCGTTATTTTTTCATTGGTCACTAAGCTGCGGGCAGAATAACGTTCTGGGCGGGAGGGAAAACCGACGGCCCCGAGTCTTATCGCAAAGTCGTCAACCTCACGGTTGTCGCCTGCATAGGGGCGCATTATTTCGGTGAGCCCGCGTTTCTTTGTGAAAAGCAGCGCTCTTTATCAGGATATTGTCGCGAAAAAAGGCGGCACTCCCGATCCCATATTACCGGCCAGACTGCTACCCGCAGCCCGCTAATTGCTTGATTTCACATCGCGTCTTACGCCATTGCTGCGCTTTGTGACATCTTGCAAACACACAATTTCCGGCGTTTTATTCATCTTCACGGGAAGATGACACAAAAATGAACGCGGAAGTCACCGCATTATTCCACCTCAGAGTAGCAGATAGCAAGGTGACTTTTCTTCCCGGACGGAAGATTCTTCTTATGGAGTAAAGCCCGGCAGGCGGGAAACGGTGATCTGGCGCAACATAATGAAATGTCACAGCGTCCCGTAACTTAAGAAATTAATGTTCCGCCCGCGGAAGGTTAATGTTTTTTCACTGATAAAAAAGAGGTGGCGCGCTAAAGTCAGCCTCTTTAGAATCGCGCCCATGAATACGAATAATGTCACAGTTCAGTTAGTCACGATTGCCGATGACGAGGCGGGGCAGCGCATCGATAACTTTTTGCGCACCCGGCTCAAAGGCGTGCCGAAAAGCATGATTTACCGCATCGTGCGTAAAGGGGAAGTGCGGGTTAATAAAAAACGCATTAAACCGGAATATAAGTTGCAGGCCGGCGACGAGGTGCGGGTTCCGCCGGTGCGCGTGGCCGAGCGCGATGAAGCGCCGGTTTCCGCGCGCCTGGATAAAGTTGCCGCGCTTGATGACTGCATTCTTTATGAAGATGAAGTGCTGCTGGTGCTGAATAAGCCGTCGGGAACGGCGGTGCACGGCGGCAGCGGCCTGAGCTTCGGGGTGATCGAAGGGCTGCGCGCCCTGCGCCCTGAGGCGCGCTTCCTTGAGCTGGTGCACCGGCTTGACCGCGAAACCTCCGGCGTGCTGCTGGTGGCCAAGAAACGCTCCGCGCTGCGTTCCCTGCATGAGCAACTGCGCCTGAAGGGAATGCAGAAAGATTATCTGGCGCTGGTGCGCGGGCACTGGCAGTCGCACGTTAAGGCAGTGCAGGCGCCGTTGCTGAAAAACGTGTTGCAGAGCGGGGAGCGGATCGTGCGCGTTAACGCCGAAGGCAAGCCGTCGGAAACCCGGTTTAAGGTGGAAGAGCGTTTCGCGTTCGCCACGCTGGTGAAAGCCAGCCCTGTGACCGGCAGAACTCACCAGATCCGTGTTCACGCTCAGCATGCGGGGCATCCGATCGCCTTCGACGACCGTTACGGCGACCGGGAATTTGACGGACAACTGACGGAAACCGGCTTGAACCGGTTATTTCTGCACGCGGCGGCGCTGAGGTTTGAACACCCTGCCAGCGGCGAAACGATGCGAATTGAGGCGCCGATGGATAACACCCTGCGCCGCTGCCTGAGCGTGTTGCGGGACAAGTATAAGGCCTGATGCAGGCTCCGGCGTTTATCCGCCCAGAGCCTTACGCGCTTTTATTTTCCGGCGTGCAGTAATGCATTCATGCCGTGGCGCAGCAAAAGCGCGTTCAGGGCGATAAGCGGCAGCCCGACCAGGGCGTTGGGGTCGTTTCCTTCCAGTTTTTCAAACAGCAGAATGCCGGCGCCTTCGCTTTTGAAGCTGCCGGCGCAGTTCAGCGGCTGTTCCAGCGCGACGTAAGCACGGATTTCCTCTTCGCTTAATGACCGAAAGTGAACGTGAAACGGTTCGCAAACCGTTTCCGTTTGCTGCGTTTGGCTGTTCAGCACGCACAGGCCGGTATAAAAGGTGATGCGTTGGCCGCTGGCCGCGCGCAGCTGGGCGTGCGCGTTTTCTTCCGTGTGGGGCTTGCCCGTGATATTGCCGTTAAGGACACACACCTGATCGGAGCCGATAATCAGGTGTGCGGGGTACTGCGCCGCCAGCGAGCGCGCTTTGTCATACGCCAGGCGCTGCACCAGCAGGTGGGCGCTTTCGCCCGGCAGCGGCGTTTCATCGGCCTGCGGCGCGGCGCATTCGAAGGACAGGGCCAGCTTCTCCAGCAGGGCGCGGCGGAACGGCGAGGTTGAAGCTAAAACAAGTGGTGACATATTTTTTCCGGAAACCATGGCGTAATTGAAGCAGTCATTTTAAACTGTCCGCCGCTCAGGAAGCGAATATTGGCGGAAAGGTGCGCGAATGCGCCTTTTCCTTTTGACTCTCTGTCGTTACAAAGTTAATATGCGCGCCCTATGCAAAAGGTAAAATTACCCTTGACCCTTGATCCAGTTCGCACGGCTCAGAAACGTTTGGATTACGTTGGTATCTACACGCCTGAACAAGTGACGCGCGTTGCTGAATCTGTGGTCAGTGTGGACAGTGATGTCGCCGTTGAATTATCGTTTAACATCGATAACCAGCGGTTGGCGGTGATCACCGGGCAGTCGGACGTAACGGTAACGTTACGCTGTGAGCGCTGTAATCAACCGTTCCAACAGCATATCCATACAACGTATTGTTTTAGTCCGATCGTCAATGACGAGCAGGCTGAAGCATTACCGGAAGAGTATGAGCCGATTGAAGTCAACGAGTTTGGCGAAATCGATCTGCTGGCGATGGTAGAAGATGAGATTATCATTACTCTGCCCGTCGTTCCGGTGCATGAATCTGAACACTGTGAAGTGTCCGAAGCGGACATGGTGTTCGGCAAACTGCCTCCCGAGGCGGAGAAACCGAACCCGTTTGCCGTATTAGCCAGTTTAAAGCGTAAGTAATCAAGGAGTAAGGTCAATGGCCGTACAACAGAACAAAAAAACCCGCTCATGCCGTGGCATGCGTCGTTCTCACGATGCGCTGACCACTGCAACCGTCTCTGTTGACAAGGTTTCCGGTGAAACTCACCTGCGTCACCATGTCACTGCGGATGGTTACTACCGCGGTCGCAAGGTTATCAACAAGTAATACCTGAACAGTATTATCAAGGCGATACCTTGACTCGTCTAACCATAGCGTTAGATGCCATGGGCGGGGACTTCGGTCCCTGCGTCACAGTGCCTGCAAGTTTGCAGGCACTGGCCTCTGATCCCAATTTGCACCTTCAGCTTGTCGGACAACCCGATGCGATAACGCCGTTCCTGAACAAAGCAGACCCCCCGCTTCTGCAACGATTGCAGGTGATTCCGGCGGAGTCAGTGATCCCCAACGATGCCAAACCTTCACTCGCGATCCGGGCCAGCCGGGGCACATCTATGCGCGTTGCGCTGGAGCAGGTGAAAGAGGGGCAGGCGCAGGCGTTGGTCAGCGCGGGCAACACCGGCGCGCTGATGGGATTGTCGAAGCTGATGCTTAAGCCGCTGGACGGCATTGAGCGCCCGGCGCTGATGACGGTATTGCCGAATCAGCAGCGCGGCAAAACGGTGGTGCTGGATCTGGGCGCGAACGTGGAAAGCAGCGGCGCTATGCTGGTGCAGTTCGCCGTAATGGGCGCGGTGATGGCGGAAGAGGTGCTGAAAATTGACTCTCCGCGCGTCGCGTTGCTGAATATCGGCGAGGAAGAGACCAAAGGGCTGGACATGATCCGCGAAGCCGCCGCAGTGCTGAAAAGCACGCCGGAAATTAATTACATCGGCTATCTCGAAGGCAATGACCTGCTGACGGGAAAGACGGATGTACTGGTTTGTGACGGCTTCGTGGGTAATGTTACCTTAAAAACAATGGAAGGAGTGGCGCGTATGTTTTTGTCGCTCCTGAAACCATCGGGTGAAAAGAACAAGCGGGCCTGGTGGCTTAGATGGCTGGGGCGCGTGATACAAAAGCGGATGGCCAAACGATTCGGCCACCTGAACCCCGACCAGTATAATGGCGCGTGTCTGATAGGATTGCGCGGCACCGTGATCAAGAGTCACGGCGCTGCAAATCAGAAAGCGTTTGCTGTCGCCATTGAGCAGGCTGTGCAGGCGGTGCAGCGGCAGGTTCCCAAGCGAATCGCCGCGCGCCTTGAAACCGTGTACCCGGGGCTGTCGGCCCGTGGCGATCGTGCCGCCGGAGAAGCGCCGGGTATTATTCAAGAGTGACTGAGCTTACATGATGTATACACGAATTCTCGGTACGGGAAGTTATTTACCCGAACAAGTGCGCACCAATGCTGATTTGGAAAAGATGGTGGAAACGTCGGATGAGTGGATTGTTACCCGGACCGGTATCCGGGAGCGCCGCCTTGCTGGCGCGGATGAAGACGTCTCCACCATGGCGTATGAGGCGGCGAAGCTGGCGCTGGAGATGGCTGGCGTCAGTAAGGATGACATCGGGCTGATCGTCGTCGCGACGACGTCTGCGACCTTTGCGTTCCCCAGCGCCGCGTGCCAGGTACAGCAGATGCTGGGCATCAAAGGCTGCGGGGCATTCGACGTTGCCGCTGCCTGTGCCGGCTTTACCTATGCGCTGAGCGTAGCCGATCAATACGTCAAAAATGGCGCCGTGCGCTATGCGTTGGTGATTGGTTCCGATACCCTGAGCCGTACGCTTGATCCCGAGGATCGCGGTACGGTGATTTTGTTCGGCGACGGTGCCGGCGCGGTGGTGCTGGGCGCCTCCGAGGAGCCGGGCATCCTCTCTACGCACATTCATGCCGACGGCCACTACGGCACGTTGCTGACGCTGCCTGTCCAGGAGCGCCACAGTGATAAAACGGCTTACCTGACCATGGCGGGCAACGAAGTGTTCCGGGTGGCGGTAACCGAGCTGGCGCACATCGTTGATGAAACGCTGGAAGCCAACAACCTGAGCCGCGAGGATCTGGACTGGCTGGTTCCGCACCAGGCCAACCTGCGCATCATCGCCGCGACGGCGAAAAAACTGAACATGAGCATGGACAGCGTGGTCGTCACGCTGGATCGCCACGGCAACACGTCGGCCGCCTCCGTGCCTTCGGCGCTGGACGAAGCGGTGCGCGACGGACGAATTCAGCGCGGGCAACTGATTTTGCTGGAAGCCTTCGGTGGCGGGTTCACCTGGGGTTCGGCATTGGTTCGTTTTTAACGTTCAACGGTTTTAACGTTCAACATTGGGCTTATACCCGGAGGCTTCAGGCCGGCGTGGCCTGCAGCATGCAAGGGGACAGGAAAAAATAATGTCTAAATTCGCAATGGTATTTCCGGGGCAGGGGTCTCAGGGCGTAGGTATGCTTGCCGATTTGGCGGCGCAATACCCGGTGGTGGAAAGTACGTTTGCCGAAGCGTCTGAGGCGCTGGGTTATGACCTGTGGCACCTGGTGCAAAACGGCCCCGCCGAAGAACTGAATAAAACCTGGCAGACGCAGCCGGCGTTGCTGGCGGCATCCGTCGCTATTTTCCGCGTCTGGCAGCAGCAGAACGGCAAAGCGCCGGCGCTGATGGCCGGGCACAGCCTGGGCGAGTACTCCGCGCTGGTATGCGCCGGCGTACTGGACTTCAAACAGGCTGTCAGCCTGGTTGAACTGCGCGGCAAACTGATGCAGGAAGCCGTGCCCGCAGGCACCGGCGCCATGTATGCCATCATCGGCCTGGATAACGATGCCATCGCCAAAGCGTGCGAAGAGTCCGCGCAGGGGCAGGTGGTTTCTCCGGTGAACTTTAACTCGCCGGGGCAGGTGGTTATCGCCGGCAACAAAGAAGCGGTGGAACGCGCCGGAGCGGCATGTAAGGCCGCGGGCGCCAAGCGTGCGCTGCCGTTGCCGGTCAGCGTGCCGTCACACTGCGCGCTGATGAAGCCTGCCGCCGAGAAGCTGGCGGTGGCGTTGCAGAACGTGACGTTCAGCGCGCCGGCTTTCCCGGTTATCAATAACGTTGACGTTAAGGTGGAAACGTCGCCTGACGCCATGCGCGACGCGCTGGTGCGCCAGCTGTACAGCCCGGTGCGCTGGACTGAAACCGTGGAATCCATGGCGGCGCAAGGCATTGAGCATTTGCTTGAAGTGGGACCGGGCAAAGTACTGACCGGCCTGACCAAGCGTATTGTTGACACCCTGACGGCGGAAGCCATTAACGACACGGCTTCCCTGTCGGCGGCGCTTGAACAATAAAAAGAGGAAAACGATGAGTTTTGAAGGAAAAATCGCGCTGGTGACCGGCGCAAGCCGCGGTATCGGGCGGGCAATTGCGGAAACTCTGGCCGCGCGCGGCGCTAAAGTTATCGGCACCGCGACCAGCGACAAGGGCGCGGCGGAAATCAGCGATTACCTGGGCGCCTCCGGCAAGGGGATGACGCTGAATGTGACCGATGCGGCGTCCGTTGATGCTGTATTAACGGCAATTCGTGCGGAATTCGGCGAAATTGATATTTTGGTAAATAATGCCGGCATTACGCGTGATAACCTGTTGATGCGCATGAAGGACGACGAGTGGCAGGATATCCTGGACACCAACCTGACTTCGGTATTCCGCCTGTCAAAAGCCGTAATGCGCGCTATGATGAAGAAACGCTTCGGGCGTATCATCACGATTGGGTCCGTTGTCGGTACCATGGGTAACGCCGGGCAGGCTAACTATGCGGCAGCTAAAGCCGGCCTTATCGGTTTTAGCAAGTCGTTGGCGCGGGAAGTGGCTTCCCGCGGTATTACCGTAAACGTTGTGGCTCCCGGCTTTATTGAGACGGACATGACGCGTGCATTAACGGAAGAGCAGCGCGCCGGTATTCTGGCAGAGATTCCAGCGGCGCGGTTGGGCGAGGCTAAAGAAATCGCCAGCGCTGTTGCGTTTTTGGCCTCTGATGAGGCTGGCTATATCACGGGTGAGACGTTGCATGTCAATGGCGGCATGTATATGATCTAAAAATCACGAAAACTATTTGCGTTTATTGGGGTAAACACCGCAAAATAGCGCAAAATCGTGGTTTGACCAGCCGGGATTTAGTTGCATCTTTTTCAACTTTCAATACACTACGAAAACCATCGCGCAAGCGAGTTTTGATAGGAAATTTAAGAGTATGAGCACTATCGAAGAACGCGTTAAGAAAATCATTGTTGAACAGCTGGGCGTAAAAGAAGACGAAGTCGTGAACAGCGCTTCTTTTGTGGATGACCTGGGTGCTGATTCTCTTGACACCGTTGAACTGGTTATGGCTCTGGAAGAAGAGTTTGACACTGAGATTCCGGACGAGGAAGCAGAGAAGATCACCACTGTTCAGGCAGCTATCGACTACATCGAAGCCGCTAACAAGTAATCGGACATATCCAGGCGGTCATTCGACCGCCTACGCTTTTCCTGTTCCTGTGAAGCTTCTCAACCCCCTCCCTGGAGGACAAACGTGTCTAAGCGTCGAGTTGTTGTGACCGGACTGGGCATGTTGTCTCCTGTCGGCAATACTGTAGATTCCACCTGGAATGCTATTCTTGCCGGTCAGAGCGGCATCAGCCTGATCGACCATTTCGATACTAGCGCCTATGCAACGAAATTTGCTGGCTTAGTAAAGGATTTTAACAGTGAAGAGTACATCTCGCGCAAAGATGCCCGTAAGATGGACGCCTTCATTCAGTACGGAATTGCTGCTGGCATACAAGCATTCAAAGATTCCGGTATTGAAGTAACCGAAGAAAACGCTCCGCGTATCGGCGCCGCTATCGGCTCCGGCATCGGCGGTCTTGGCCTGATCGAAGAAAACCATACCGCTATGGTTAACGGCGGTCCGCGTAAGATCAGCCCGTTCTTCGTGCCTTCAACCATTGTTAACATGGTGGCGGGGCACCTTTCCATCATGTTCGGCCTGCGTGGCCCGAGTATTTCCATTGCGACCGCCTGTACTTCCGGCGTGCACAACATTGGTCATGCCGCCCGCATCATCGCTTATAACGACGCTGACGTCATGTTGGCGGGCGGAGCGGAGAAGGCCAGTACTCCCCTGGGCGTAGGCGGCTTCGGCGCCGCGCGCGCGCTGTCCACACGTAATGAGAATCCGCAGGCGGCCAGCCGTCCGTGGGACCGCGACCGCGACGGCTTCGTGCTGGGCGACGGCGCAGGCATCATCGTGCTGGAAGAGTACGAACACGCTAAAAAGCGTGGTGCGAAAATTTACGCCGAGATCGTCGGTTTTGGTATGAGCAGCGATGCGTATCACATGACATCGCCGCCGGAAGACGGCGCCGGAGCGGCGCTGGCGATGGTGAATGCGCTGCATGACGCCGGTATTCAGCCTGCTGATGTCGGTTATATCAATGCCCACGGTACCTCTACCCCGGCGGGCGACAAAGCGGAAGCGCAGGCGGTGAAAAGCGTGTACGGCGCGGATGCGGGCAAAGTGCTGGTCAGTTCCACTAAGTCCATGACCGGGCACCTGCTGGGCGCTGCCGGCGCAATTGAGTCGATTTTCACGATCCTGTCGCTGCGCGACCAGGCCGTACCGCCGACGATTAACCTGGATAATCCGGACGAAGGCTGCGATCTCGACTTTGTGCCGCATGAGGCCCGTCAGATGAAGAATATGGAGTATGTCCTGTGCAACTCCTTCGGCTTCGGCGGAACCAACGGTTCTATCGTATTCCGTAAGATCTGATGTACCGTTCTGCGGTTAGCTGAAACGCGCTAACTGAAAACGCCGGTGACTTTTGGGGTGACCGGCGTTTTTTTATTTTTACCGGCGACAGACCGGCCGGAATATTTCGTCACATCATGCTCAAGACGGGGAAAGTGATGTATTGGATCAACGGAGCCGAAGCGGAAAGCATCCCGGCGGACGATCGTGCGCTGCACTACGGCGACGGTTGCTTCACCACGGCCAGGGCCGCGGCGGGTGAGGTGGATAACCTTGCTGCGCATCTCGCGCGCATGGCGGAAGGATGCCGGCGTCTGGCGATAGCCAATGCGGATTTCGTTCTGCTGGAACGGGAGATGCGTCATGCGGCCCAATTTATCGGGGAAGGCGTAGTCAAAGCGATCGTCACCCGGGGCAGCGGCGGGCGCGGCTATTCGATCGCCGGTTGCCACTCACCGCGTCGCCTCGTCTCCACCGCGCCTTTTCCTGTACACTATGCGCGGCAGAGGGAAGAGGGCATTCGTTTAACGATCAGCCCGGTACATCTGGGAATCTCGCCGCAGCTGGCGGGCATCAAACATCTGAACCGGTTGGAGCAGGTGCTGATTAAGGCGCATATCGATCAAAGCGGTTTCGATGACGCCGCGGTGCTTGACAGCAACGGTATGCTGGTGGAATGCTGTGCGGCTAACTTATTCTGGCGCAAGGGAAATCAGGTTTTTACCCCATGCCTGAACGGTTCCGGCGTGGCCGGATTGATGCGCCGGCGTATTTTCACCCTGCTGGAAGGGAGTGAATATACGCTGCATGAAGTAACCGAACCCGCCGGGGCGCTGATCCGTGCGGACGAAGTGTTGATATGTAATTCGCTGATGCCGGTTTTACCGGTGACGGCGCTGAATGAAACGGTTTACGCCTCCCGGCGACTGACGGAGTTTTTATTGCCCCGTTGTCTGACGCCGGCGGCCTGACAAAAATAAGCAAGACGCGGATCGGCGGCTGAATGAAAAAGAAATTATTTATCGGATTTATCGTGCTCGTCCTGGTTGTGCTGGGCGTGCTTTATCAGGGATATCAGAAAGTACAAACCTTCGCACACACGCCGCTGCGTATCGATCAGGATACCCTGTTCAAACTGCCTGCCGGTACCGGCCGGGCCGGACTGGAGGCGTTGCTGGTACGCGATAAACTGATCGCCGGCGGCCGTTATTTCCCCTGGCTGCTGCAACTGCGCCCGGATCTGACCCGCTTTAAGGCCGGCACCTACCGCCTGACTAAAGGCATGACCGTGCTGGAGATGCTGCAACTGCTCAACAGTGGCAAAGAGGCGCAGTTCAGCGTGCGTTTTGTGGAGGGTTCGCGTTTGCAGGACTGGATACAGACGCTGAAGGCGGCGCCGTATCTGAAACACACGCTGAAGGGAAAAACGCCGCAGGAAGTGATGGACGCCGTCGGCGCCAAAGACATTCCTTCGCTGGAAGGGTGGCTTTATCCCGATACCTATCACTACACCGCCGGCGCGGCGGATCTTTCCCTGGTTAAACGCGCGTACCAGCTAATGAAGCAGCAGGTCGATCCGCTGTGGGAAGGGCGTGATAAAACGTTGCCATACAAGACGGTGGAAGAGTTGGTTACCATGGCCTCGATCATTGAAAAAGAGACCGGCGTCGGCGAAGAACGCGGCAAGGTGGCCTCGGTGTTCGTTAACCGCCTGCGCATCGGTATGCGCCTGCAAACCGATCCGACGGTTATCTACGGATTGGGCGATGATTACAACGGTAACCTGACCCGTAAAAATCTGGAGCAGCCCACGGCCTACAATACTTACGTTATTTCCGGCCTGCCGCCGACGCCTATCGCCATGCCCGGCAAGGCGTCGCTGAAAGCGGCGGCGCACCCGGATAAAACGCCGTATCTCTATTTTGTGGCTGACGGAAAGGGCGGCCACGTATTTAATACTAACCTGCAATCCCATAATCAGTCGGTACGTGATTATTTGAAGGTGATGAGGGCCAAAAAGAATGAAAAGTAAATTCATCGTCATCGAAGGTCTGGAAGGGGCGGGAAAAACCACGGCCAGAGATACGGTGGTGGATGAACTGCGCCGGCACGGTATCGACGACATCGTCTTCACACGCGAGCCGGGCGGCACCGTGCTGGCGGAGAAGCTGCGCGAGCTGATTAAGCAGGGCGTCGAAGGTGAGAAGCTGACCGACAAGGCCGAAGTGCTGATGCTGTACGCAGCCCGTATCCAACTGGTAGAAAATGTTATCAAGCCGGCGCTGGCCCGCGGGGCGTGGGTGGTCGGCGATCGTCACGATCTCTCTTCTCAGGCTTATCAGGGAGGGGGACGCGGCATCGACGCTACGCTGATGCGTTCGCTGCGTAACACCATTCTGGGTGATTTCTACCCGGACCTGACGCTGTATCTGGATCTGCCGCCCAGGCTGGGGCTGGAGCGTGCCAGAACGCGCGGTGCGCTGGATCGGATCGAGCAGGAGTCGCTGGCGTTCTTTGAACGCACCCGCGCACGTTACCTGGAGCTGGCGGCACAGGATGAATCCATTGTTACCATTGATGCATCCCGCCCGCTGGACGAGGTCTCGAATGCTATCCGGCTGGCGCTGGGCACCTGGCTGGCGCAGCAGGGAGCCACGGCGTGAACTGGTATCCCTGGCTGAACGCGCCGTATCGCCAGCTCATCGGGCAATATCGCGCCGGACGCGGGCATCATGCGCTGTTGCTGCATGCCTTGCCCGGCTGCGGGGATGATTCGCTGGCCTATGCCGTTGGCCGCTGGCTGCTGTGCCAGCATCCGGACGGCGATAAAAGCTGCGGCGAATGCCACGGTTGCCGGTTGATGATTGCCGGCAATCACCCGGACTGGCATCTGTTACAGCCGGAAAGCGGTAAAAACGCTCTGGGTATCGAGCCGGTCCGGCAGGTTATCGGGCACCTGTATAACCACGCCCAGCAGGGCGGCGCCAAGGTGGTATGGCTGCCCCTGGCGGAGGCGCTGACCGAAGCGGCGGCCAACGCATTGCTGAAAACCCTGGAGGAGCCGCCGTCGGACACTTATTTCCTGTTGGGAACGCGCGAACCGGCCAACCTGCTGGCGACGCTGCGCAGTCGCTGCCTGTATCTCTACCTTTCCCCGCCGGACGAAGCGAACAGCCTGCGCTGGATGCAAAGTCAGCAAAGCGCGGATGCGCTGACGGCGACGACGGCCTTACGCCTGAGCGGCGGCGCGCCGGTAGCGGCACTGGCCCTGATGGCGCCCGACGTATGGAATCATCGCCAGGCGTTATGCACGGCGCTGGAGCGCGCGTTGCCCGGGCAACAGTGGCTGAGTTTGCTGCCCGTCCTGAATCATGACAATGCCGACCAGCGGCTGAGCTGGCTGTGTTCGCTGCTGCTGGACGCGGTGAAGGTGCAGCAGCACGCGGGGCAGGCCGTGGTCAATCAGGACCAGCTGCCGCTGGTGCAGCAGCTTGCGTCCCGCCTGTCACCAACTACACTTCAGCAACAGCTCGGACAGTGGATTCACTGTCGTCACCAGTTGCTGACCATTGTCGCGCTGAACCGGGAACTGATGCTGACCGAACAGCTTTGCCGCTGGCAAGAGGCCGACCGCGCGCCTTCTGCCTGAGTTTTTCTTTCTGGATGACCCATCATGTTTTTAGTTGATTCCCATTGCCACCTCGACGGTCTGGATTATGAAAGCCTGCATACGGGCGTGGACGATGTACTGGATAAAGCCGCGCAGCGCGATGTTGGCTTCGTGCTGGCCGTGTCAACCACGTTGCCCGGATACCGGGCCATGCGTGCGCAGATCGGCGATCGCGATAACGTGGCGTACACCTGCGGCGTGCACCCGCTGAACCTGGATGGAGGGTACGACTACGCGCAGCTGCGCGCGTTTGCCGCCGAGCCGGGCGTCGTCGCGCTGGGGGAAACGGGGCTGGACTACTTCTATCAGCAGGACAATATTCCGCTGCAGCAGTCCTCGTTCCGTGAACACGTGCGCATTGGCCGCGAGCTTAAAAAGCCGGTGATTGTCCATACCCGCGACGCGCGGGCGGATACGCTGGCGATCCTGCGTGAGGAGAAAGCGGACGAGTGCGGCGGTGTGCTGCATTGCTTCACCGAAGATCGGGAAACCGCCGGGGCGCTGCTGGATCTGGGCTTTTATATCTCGTTCTCCGGCATCGTGACGTTCCGTAACGCCGACGCGCTGCGTGAAGCCGCACGCTTCGTGCCGCTTGACAGAATGCTGATCGAAACCGATGCCCCTTACCTGGCGCCGGTGCCGCACCGGGGGAAGGAAAATCAGCCGGCTTACGTGCGGGACGTTGCGGAATATCTGGCCGTGCTGAAAGGCGTCGATACCGCGCGTTTGGCGCAACAAACCAGCGAGAACTTTTCCCGCCTGTTCAATATCTCCCTGCCCGGAATGTGAGTACTTATCGGTACGTGCGACGACAATATTTTATTGCTCGTAATTAATCATTGAAGCGAGTATCTTCTGAGACGCTTTTCCTGAACGCTGATTAGGAAATGACGGAAGTGACGGTTTATTGGGCGTTTTTTAATGCGATGCGATAGCCGTCAAAGACTCTCAGAGGTATTTATTTTACCCTGCATAAAAAATAAAGAAGGCATAGTCCTTCGTTACGCGCCGGAATTACCGGCGCGTCATGATAAAGCAATTCGTTTTACTCAGGAGCACTCGTAACTATGTTTAAAAACGCATTTGCAAACCTGCAAAAGGTGGGTAAATCGCTGATGCTGCCGGTGTCCGTGCTGCCGATCGCCGGTATCCTGCTTGGCGTCGGTTCCGCTAACTTTACCTGGCTGCCTGCCGTCGTCTCTCATGTGATGGCCGAGGCGGGCGGTTCGGTGTTTGCCAACATGCCGCTGATTTTCGCCATCGGCGTCGCGCTGGGTTTCACCAATAACGACGGCGTTTCCGCGCTGGCCTCGGTGGTGGCGTACGGCATTATGGTGAAGACGATGGCCGTGGTCGCCCCGCTGGTGCTGCATATGCCGGCGGCGGAAATTACGGAGAAACATCTGGCCGATACCGGCGTGCTCGGCGGGATCATCGCCGGTGCCATCGCGGCGTACATGTTTAACCGCTTCTATCGCATCAAGCTGCCTGAGTATCTGGGCTTTTTTGCCGGCAAGCGTTTCGTGCCGATTATTTCCGGGCTGGCGGCCATTATTCTGGGCGTGGTTCTGTCCTTTATCTGGCCGCCGATTGGGCGCGTGATTCAGGATTTCTCCCAGTGGGCGGCCTACCAGAATCCGATGGTGGCATTCGGGATTTACGGCGTGGTGGAGCGTTCACTGGTGCCGTTCGGCCTGCACCATATCTGGAACGTGCCGTTCCAGATGCAGATCGGCGAATTCACCAATGCGGCCGGTCAGGTGTTCCACGGCGACATTCCGCGTTACATGGCGGGCGATCCGACGGCGGGCAAACTCTCCGGCGGTTTCCTGTTCAAAATGTACGGGTTGCCGGCGGCGGCGATTGCCATCTGGCATTCGGCCAAGCCTGAAAACCGCGCCAAAGTCGGCGGGATCATGATTTCCGCCGCGCTGACCTCGTTCCTGACCGGGATCACCGAACCGATTGAGTTTTCCTTCATGTTCGTGGCGCCGATCCTGTATGTGATTCATGCCATTCTGGCAGGGCTGGCGTTCCCGATCTGTATTTTGCTGGGGATGCGCGACGGCACCAGCTTCTCGCACGGTTTGATCGATTTTATCGTGCTGAGCGGCAACAGCAGCAAAATCTGGCTGTTCCCCATCGTCGGGATTATTTACGGCCTGGTGTACTACACCATCTTCCGCGTGCTGATCGCCAAACTGGACCTGAAAACGCCGGGGCGTGAAGAAAGCGCGTCTGCACACGCGTCTCAGGGCGGCGATGAAATGTCCGCCGCGCTGGTGGCTGCGTTCGGCGGCAAAGAGAACATCACCAACCTGGATGCCTGCATTACGCGCCTGCGCGTCAGCGTCGCGGATGTCGCCAGAGTCGATCAGGCCGGGCTGAAGAAGCTTGGCGCTGCGGGCGTGGTGATTGCCGGCTCCGGCGTTCAGGCGATTTTCGGCACCAAGTCGGATAACCTGAAGACGGATATGGATGAATACATCCGTAATCACTGAGTGATTGGGCTGCAATAGCAAAGGGAGGCGTAAGCCTCCCTTTTGTGTTTTGGTGAACCGAACCGGGGAACCCTCAGTCGAGCAGGTGACCCATCTTGGCGGCTTTGGTCGCAAGATAACGTTCGTTCTTCGGATTACGCCCGACGATCAGCGGCACGCGTTCTACGATGTTGATGCCGGCGGCAGACAGAATTTCGACCTTCTTCGGGTTGTTGGTCAGCAGGCGCACAGCGCTGACATCCAGCAGCTTGAACATATCGGCGCACAGGGTGAAGTCACGCTCATCGGCGGCAAAGCCCAGCTGATGGTTGGCTTCGACGGTATCCGCGCCCTGATCCTGCAACGCATAGGCGCGAATCTTGTTCAGCAGGCCGATGTTGCGGCCTTCCTGACGGTGGTACAACAAAATGCCGCGCCCCTCTTCGGCGATGTGCTCAAGCGCGGCTTCCAGTTGAAAACCACAGTCACAACGCAGGCTGAACAGCGCATCCCCCGTCAGGCACTCGGAATGAACGCGGGCGAGCACCGGCTCGCTGCCGGAAATGTCGCCGAATACCAGCGCGAGGTGATCGTGACCGGTCGCCAGCTCTTCAAAACCGACCATGACGAAGTCGCCCCACGGGGTCGGCAGTTTGGCGTCTGCCACACGTTTTAACTGCATGTTAGTCTCCACAACCACATCTTTGATGCCGCCCGGCGGGCGGCTGCGCGTTTTACCGATGCAGGTTAATGCAAAACGCGGATGATGGGCGATCTGCTCATCGTTAATTATTCGTTCAGGGCGTCAATTTTGCCACAACTTGGCGGATTCCAGAACGTTTAGCACGGTTCTGTTTATCGTATGCGTCGCTGTCTATAAATCCCGCCATTAAACACGCAGGGATAGTCTTTGTTTACATGGAGTTGTTACACTGAATATTCAACCATTAAAAAGGAATAATTGATGTCGCAGATAATCCGCCGCGTATGCTGGGGAACATTATTACTGCTGGTGATGCCGGCGGCGGTCTGGGTATCCGGCTGGCAGTGGCTGCCCGGCTTCAATGAAGGGGCGCTCAGGGCGTTGTTCGCCGTTACTGAAACCGTCACGTCTCCCTGGGGGGCGATTACCAGCCTGCTGCTGACCGGCTGGTTTATCGTGTGCCTGCGTTTGCGGTTCAGGTCCGGCGTGATGTTGTTCGTAATCCTGAACGCCGCCATTTTTGCCGGGCAGGGCGTCAAGTCACTGATCAAAAGCAGTGTTAAAGAACCCCGGCCTTACGTGCTCTGGCTGGAAGAGCGGCATCATATCTCGCCGGATTTCTTTTATGAGCTGAAACGCAAGCAGCGCAGCGCTCTGGTGACGGAACAACTGGCGCAGGAGTCTGCCGTGCCGGCATGGCTGCGTGCGCACTGGGCGTTTGAAACCGGTTATGCTTTCCCCTCCGGGCATACGATGTTCGCCGCAAGCTGGGCGTTGCTGGCAATCGGTATTTTGTGGCCGCGCCGCCGTTATCTGACGGTGACGGTCATTACGCTCTGGGCCATTGCGGTGATGGGCAGCCGGATGCTGCTGGGCATGCACTGGCCGATGGATCTGATGGTTTCGACGTTAATCAGCGCCGTGATTGTCATTCCCGCCACTTATCTGGCCGGGCGGCTAAAAGGCGGAGAAATGGGCTAAATCCCACTTTTTTGCGCTGACACCGGTGATCGCTTACCGACGACGAGATTATAATGAAAAGATATGGTTTTCAGGCACAATAGAGCGTCGTCTTTAAACACCACCCGGGCTTTGCCTGTAGTGCCGGTCAATGTTAGGCTGAACTTTTCGGGCATGATTTATCCGGCTAACGTCTTGTTACAGGAAGAAACGTGAAATATCTGCTGATTTTTTTCATTGTACTGGCCATTTTCGTGGTTTCAGTCACGCTGGGAGCGCATAACGATCAGGTTGTGGCGTTTAATTATTTGGTCGCACGCGGCGAATTCCGCCTGTCCACGTTGCTTGCGACGCTGTTCGGCGCCGGCTTCATTTTAGGCTGGATCATCTGCGGGCTGTTCTACGTGCGCGTGCGTCTGGGGCTGGCGCGTGCCGAGCGCAAAGTACGCCGCCTGGAACAACAGATCGAACCCCCGGCGAAAGACGCCACGCCCGTTGCGGCTTCCACCTCTACGTCCGTAGCGACGAAGGAATAACGTAATGCTAGAACTGCTGTTTCTGCTCCTTCCCATCGCAGCCGCCTACGGCTGGTACATGGGACGCAGAAGCGCTCAGCAGGATAAGCAACAGGAGGCCAGCCGGCTTTCCCGTGAGTACGTCACGGGGGTCAACTTCCTGCTGTCTAACCAGCAGGATAAGGCGGTTGACCTGTTCCTGGACATGCTGAAAGAAGACAGCAACACCGTCGAAGCACACCTGACCCTGGGCAACCTGTTCCGCTCCCGCGGCGAGGTTGACCGGGCTATCCGCATTCACCAGGCGCTGCTGGAAAGCGCTTCCCTGACTTTTGATCAACGTCTGCTGGCCGTTCAGCAACTGGGGCGCGATTTCATGGCCGCCGGCCTGTATGACCGGGCGGAAGAGATGTTCAGCCAGCTGGTGGATGAGCAGGATTTCAAAGTTACCGCCCTGCAACAGCTGCTTATTATTCATCAGGCAACCAGCGACTGGCAGAAAGCCATCGACGATGCGGAAAAACTGGTCAAGCTGGGTAAAGAAAAGCAGCGCATGGAGATTGCGCATTTTTATTGCGAACTGGCCCTGCAGGCGATGAGCAGCGACGACTTGGATCGCGCCAAAGGTCTGTTGAAGAAGGCTGCGGCGGCAGACAAAGATTGCGCGCGCGTTTCCATTATGATGGGACGTATTTTTATCGCTCAGGAAGAGTATGCGCAGGCGGTGTCTGCGTTGACGCAGGTGCTGGATCAGGACAAAGAGCTGCTCAGCGAAGTATTGCCGATGCTGCAGGACTGCTATCAGAAGCTGGGGCAACGCGATGAATGGCAGACCTTTCTGCGCCGCTGCGTGGACGAAAACGGCGGCGCCAGCGCCGAGCTGATGCTGGCGGAAGTGCTGGAGGAGAAAGAGGGGCGCGACGTAGCGCAAACCTACATCAGCCGCCAGCTGCAGCGCCATCCGACCATGCGGGTTTTCTATCGCCTGATGGACTACCACATGGCCGAGGCAGAAGATGGCCGCGCCAAAGAAAGCCTGCTGTTGCTGCGTGATATGGTCGGCGAGCAAATTCGCACCAAGCCGCGCTATCGCTGCCTGAAATGCGGTTTTACCAGCCATACGCTTTACTGGCACTGCCCGTCGTGCCGGGCATGGTCAAGCATCAAGCCCATTCGCGGCCTTGACGGGCAGTAACATACGGCCTAGGCACGGCCCTCCGGTCTGTGTACAATGCCCTCCCTGAAACATACCGCCTTCAGATGATTTCAGAGGATTGCCATGAGCAACGCAACGTCACACTCTCCCGTTTCCGCTTCCCCGATTTTAGTCGCCCTTGATTATGCCGATAAAAACGCCGCGCTGGCGTTCGCCGACAGCATAAGCCCGCAGGACTGCCGTCTGAAGGTAGGGAAGGAGATGTTCACCCTGTTCGGGCCGGAGTTCGTGCGTGCGCTGCACGATCGCGGTTTCGAGGTGTTTCTTGACCTGAAGTTCCACGATATTCCCAATACAGCGGCACGCGCCGTCGCGGCGGCGGCGGAGCTGGGGGTGTGGATGGTTAACGTTCATGCCAGCGGCGGCGAAAGAATGATGAACGCGGCGCGCGAAGCGCTGATGTCTTACGGTAAAGATGCGCCGTTGCTGATTGCCGTGACGGTGTTAACCAGCATGGAAAAGGCGGATCTGGAAGGTATCGGCATCATGCAGGCGCCGGCGGACTATGCTGAACGCCTGGCGCGCCTGACGCACAACTGCGGGCTGGACGGCGTGGTGTGTTCCGCCCAGGAAGCCGTGCGCATTAAGTCTGCCTGCGGGCCGGCGTTTCGCCTGGTAACGCCGGGGATCCGCCCGGAAGGCAGCGCTGCCGGCGATCAGCGTCGTATTATGACGCCGCGTCAGGCCGTGCAGGCGGGTGTTGACTATATGGTCATCGGGCGCCCCATCACGCAGTCGCAAAACCCGACGGCCACGCTGCGGGATATACTGAATTCACTGGCATAACCAACGAACGGAAAAGTGCGATGGACGACAATAACCGCCTGGTTTACTCAACGGAAACCGGACGCATCCCTGAAGAAAAAACACCGGTCGCACGTCCCAAAGGGGACGGCATCGTACGTATTCAGCGTCAGACCAGCGGCCGTAAAGGTAAGGGCGTGTGCCTGATCAGCGGTCTGGATCTGACGGATGAAGAGACTGCGAAGCTGGCCGCAGAGCTGAAAAAGAAGTGCGGCTGCGGCGGTGCGGTAAAAGACGGCACAATTGAAATTCAGGGTGATAAGCGAGATTTGCTGAAACAGCTGCTGGAACAGAAAGGCTTTAAGGTGAAGCTGGCCGGGGGATGAGGCCGTGCGGGGAATGGGGCGCATTGCCCCATTCCGTTCCGGCAGGAGGATTATTTCCCGACCTGATGACCAATGACGCCCCCGACAGCGGCGCCGCCCAGGGTACCTAATGCGCTGCCGTCGGTTAACACCGCACCACCAACCGCACCAACACCCGCGCCGATGGCCGTATTGCGATCGCGTTTCGACCAGTTCGAGCAGGCGCTCAGAGAAGCAACCAGCGTTACCGCCAACACGGCGGCGGAAATTTTCTTCATTGTCGTATTCATATTTTTACTCCTGGTTTGTTACTGTCCGGAGATACATTCCTGCTACTTATTAAGTATAGCGGTTTGAATCATTCCGGATAACAACGCATTAGTTACCGGGGAAACTAATAGATCGTTTTTTTAGCATTATATGCTGTGATATCGTCTTACCTACTGGTTGAACAGTATATTTAATTACAAAATACCCAACAGGTAAATATTCTTAATTTTTGTTGGATTTGTTGATGAATCGTGTGATTTACGTTGCTTAACGCCGAACTCAGCCAATTTCCCCGCCCTTTGCAGCAGGATTTCCCATACCGCCGAAGAAACGCCTTCAGGACAATATTGCCATCTGTCTACGGGGGAGAACCGACGATGCTTGACGAACTGAAACAGCAGGTGCTGGAGGCCAATCTGGCGCTGCCGCGTCACGGGCTGGTGACATTTACCTGGGGCAACGTAAGCGGTATCGATCGCGCGCGCGGCCTGATGGTGATTAAACCTTCCGGTGTGGAATATCAGGGAATGACGGCGGAAGATATGGTGGTCGTGGCCATTGAAGACGGGCAGATCGTCGAGGGCAGGCGTAAACCCTCTTCAGACACCGAAACGCACCGCGTACTGTATCAGACGTTCGGTGATATCGGCGGCATCGTACACACGCATTCCCGGCACGCGACCATCTGGGCGCAGGCTGGCCTGGATATTCCGGCCTGGGGCACCACGCATGCGGATTATTATTATGGAGATATTCCCTGCACCCGCCTGATGACGGAAGAGGAAATCCGGCAGGATTATGAATGGCAGACCGGCGTTGTGATCGCCGAAACGTTCAGCCGCCGTGGCATTGATGCCAATCAGATGCCGGCGGTGCTGGTTCATTCCCATGGTCCGTTCGCGTGGGGAAAAGATGCCGCTGACGCGGTGCATAATGCGGTGGTGCTGGAGGAGGTCGCCTATATGGGCATTTTCTCGCGCCAGTTGACGCCGGACCTGCCGAGAATGCAGCAAACGCTGCTGGACAAGCATTATCTGCGTAAACATGGGGCGAATGCCTATTACGGTCAATAACTCGCCGGACGGCCGCCTGCATCCTGGATGACAGAGAAAAAGGCGGCCATCACGAATGACAGTTTCTCCTGCCTGATTGTTACTGCCTTGTGACATTTTGCCGTCAAAACCGTTGATGAATGCCATAAAAACGAGACATCGATCACACATAAAAATTTTATCAACTTAACCGCATTGCACCCTTTTGATTCGGAATTGACAATGTTACCGATAACAAGTTACCGATAACATTTGGCGTAAAAACAAACGCCGGGAGTCTGGCTATGAGCAATGAGCATCCCTCCAACCGCGTCTATGTCGTAATGGGCGTCTCCGGCAGCGGTAAGTCGGCCGTCGCCGGCATGATGGCGCAACGGCTGTCCTGCGGCTTTCTCGACGGTGATTTTCTTCATCCGCGCAGTAATATCCTCAAAATGTCGCAGGGCCATCCCCTGAATGACGACGATCGCGCACCCTGGCTGCGCGCCCTGAACGACGCGGCGTTCGCCATGCAGCGAACCCATTCCGTGTCGCTGATCGTTTGCTCCGCGTTGAAAAAACGCTATCGCGACATGTTGCGCAACGGCAACCGTCATCTGTCGTTCATCTACATGGACGGCGACTACGATCTGATTTCATCGCGGATGCAAGCGCGCAAAGGGCACTTTTTCAAACCTGAAATGCTGGTTTCCCAGTTTGATGCGCTGGAAGCGCCGGGTGATGACGAACAGGACGTTTTCGCCGTTAACATAACCCAACCGCTCGACGCCGTCGTTGCCGACGCCCTGCAACACATCAGCCACCACGCGCATCAGGAATAACATTTGTGAGTACATTAACGCTTGTCGGAACCGCTATCGGTTCCGTCCTCCTTCTTTTGTTTTTAGTTATGAAAGCCCGCCTGCACGCCTTTGTCGCCCTGATGCTGGTGTCTATCGGCGCAGGCATTTTTTCCGGCATGCCGTTAGAAAAAATCACCCAGGCAATGCAGGACGGTATGGGCGGAACGCTCGGCTTTCTGACCATCGTCGTTGCCCTGGGGGCGATGTTCGGCAAAATTCTGCATGAAACCGGCGCGTTGGATCAGATTGCCACTCAACTGCTGAAAAGCTTCGGCGAGAAGCGGGCGCATTATGCGCTGGGCATCGCCGGCCTGGTGTGTGCGCTGCCGCTGTTTTTCGATGTGGCGATCGTGCTGCTGATCGGCGTGGTGTTTGCCGTTGCCCGTCGCACCGGCGGTAACGTGGTGAAAATGGCGATCCCGCTGTTTGCCGGCGTCGCCAGCGCCGCCGCGTTTCTGTTGCCGGGACCGGTGCCGATGCTGCTGGCCGCTCAGATGAACGCGGATTTTGGTTGGATGATTGCTATCGGACTGGTGGCTGCCGTGCTGGGCATGCTGCTGGCGGGGCCGCTGTTCGGTAACTTCATCAGCCGCTACGTCAGTTGGCCGATGCCGGAAGAGGAAAATGCGCCGGTGCTGGATAAAGCGAACATGCCGTCTTTCGGTTTCAGCCTGTTTCTGGTGCTGTGCCCGCTGGTGCTGGTGGGGATGAAAACCGTCGGCGCACGCCTGTGTACGCCCGGCACTGCGCTGTATGACTGGCTGCAATTTATCGGCCACCCCTTTACCGCGATTCTGCTGGCCTGCCTGATTGTGATTTACGGCCTGGCTAAGCCGCGCGGAATGACGAAAGAGCAAATCATGTCGGTATGTTCCGCAGCGATCCAGCCTGCGGGGATTATTCTGCTGATGACCGGTGCGGGCGGGGTGTTCAAACAGATTCTGGTGGATTCCGGCGTGGGGCCGGCGCTGGGTGATGCGCTGATCGGCGCCGGTCTGCCGATTGCGCTGGCTTGTTTCGTGCTGTCCGGTGCGGTGCGCGTGATTCAGGGATCGGCAACGGTAGCCTGCCTGACGACGGTAGGGCTGGTGCTGCCGGTAACCTCGCAGCTGGGCCTTAACGGCGGGCAGCTTGCCGCGCTGGCGATCTGTATTGCCGGCGGCTCCGTGGTGCTCAGCCACGTCAATGACGCCGGATTCTGGTTGTTCGGTAAATTTACCGGCGCAAATGAACTGCAAACGCTGAAAACCTGGACGGTGATGGAAACCATTCTGGGTACCGTGGGCGGCATCGTGGGGATGATTGCCTTTACGCTGTTTTGAGTTTTTAGTCAGGATTATCGACGGATTCTGTTTCCATCAGGGCAGGGATGCCTGAAAACGTTAAAACCCGGTTTTGCAAACCATCCCGTAAAAACGGCGAATAAAACGCGCCAGACCGTGCATTTCCCTCCGCCACTCCGCTATGCTGTACCCGCGCTGAAGCTCATGAATAACTCACCAAAATCGTTTTTTGTGCCAAGGATGTTGCCATGCTTAAACGTGAGACAACGACTTCTCCCCGATCGCTGCATCCTGAAAAATGTGCGGCTCAACAAACACCATCGCTTTCGCACCAACTGGCCGCGTTTTTTGAGCACTGGCCGCAACCTCTTATTTTGAACTCAGCGGTGAATCAGCCTGTTGAAATTGATGTCCCGGCATTAGCGCATTTCTTTGACAGCCTGAGCCAGCCATTAGACGCGATGAGACAGAATGCGGCTTTCTTTGATCCCTGGGAGGTCATTAAACTGGGGCGTAAAGAGGTGCTGAATACCGCAATTCTGGCCTGGATGCTCAATCCTCGCGGAAGCCACGGGTTTGGTGCGCTGGCCCTGATGGCCTTGTTGGGTAACGTGCAAACCAGTAAGGGGGAGGCCTTTCCTGCGGACCCTGGCCGCTATTGCCATGTGCGGGCCGAAAGTAGCCCGGGCGGAGACAGTGCGCAACGGGTAGACATCGAAATTGATGCTGAAAACGTTTACTTATTGATCGAAGCAAAAATTGATGCCCCGGAGCAGTACGACCAATTAGCGCGTTATTGCCGGGAGGCTGAAAGCCGGGCGGGGGCGCGACCCTGGACGGTTATTTTTTTGACCTCAGATGGCAGGCCGCCTTTGACCGGTGGGGAGTATAGAGTTTCTTGCCTGTCCTGGCAGGTGTTAGCTGAGTTTATTGAACCAACATTACGCAGGCATTTTCGTCAGCAAAAGGTGCAGTCAGCCACGCGCAGTGCTGCGGAGCTGTCTGTACTGCGGTTTCTCTCACATATACGTCGCTTTTAATACGGAAATAAGATATGCCAATAATCAATGCGGAAGCCCGGGCTGCAGGTGCGCTTATTCTGTCAAAAATGAGAATGTTCAATGAGGCGGTGGTATTCATGGAACAGACGCTTGGACCGGCTCTCAGTAAAGGTTTTGACATTTGTATCGGGAAGTTTATCAAAGAAAACCAATGGATTGGGAAGGTCGCGATGGAAAACGACACATGCTGGATTGCCCCCAATCGCTGGAAGAACGATGACGGAGGGAGTCGGGCCTGGTTTGAGATCCACTGGCATGAATCTGGAGAGAAAGATTACTGGCTGGCAACATTAACGGGTAATGGGACGGAGTCCGGGGAGTTCGGCTTTTTATTTGATCTCGACAGAAATAGTTTTGGTGGGAAGAGCTTCAATCAGTATGCCAAAAGTATTAAGAGTGCTGACGTCGAACGATTAGAAAAGCTGGGCTTTAACAGCCTGGGAAAAGGAAAATTTTTCCTTCCTTTGCATCTGGATGGTGAACTGCTGGCGCAATGTTGGCAAGAATATGGTGAATTTCCTCACGATGACGACGTATTCGGGCCATTACGGTATGCATTGAACGTATTGGCAGAATCTGTACCCATTTTTGATCAGATATTGCAGGATGCGCCATGATAACAAGAGCTTACGTATCCGTTTTTCATCGCCGATCACGTTCCCCGCAAACCCGCTTGGTGCAGCGCAAAGGCTGCGGTAAACTCTCGCCACATCAGATAATTACAGGGAGTTAACCATAAATGGATGTTAAAAAGGCCTTGTTGGTGGCGGGCTGTTTGTTGTTGTCCGCCTGTGCGGGTAAAAAAGAGGAAGGCTGGGGGCTGGGCTTCGTGCGCGAAGGCATGTTGCAGGCGCAGGTGACGAAGATGCAGATCATCACCGACCGTCACGAATTTATCTCGGTTTTCTCTTCGGCCAAAATCGGCCAGGACGGTTCCCGCCGGATTAACGTCTACAACGATGCGCCTTCAGTAATTACTTTTTGCTGGCAATCCGGGCAGCAGGCCACGTCTCACGAAACCGTCATGACGCTGACGCCGGAGATCACGCAACAAATACGTAAAATGCAGAGCGGCTTTTCCGCCAGGCGACCGATGATCCTGGTTTCCCTCGGCTCCGACGGTTTTGCCAAAGCGTGGTTAACCAGCGGTAAGGTTGATCCCGATGCCCGTCTGATTTTCCAGGGAACGGCGCAAAAGGACGAGAAGCTCAGTTTCTGCGCCACCTCCGCACCGGAAGCCTAGATTCGCACCGGGCGTTCGTTCCGGCAGCCGGACGGCGTGCCATAATGTTCCTTTAGCGTAAGGTAACTTCAGGAACATTCATGACTCAACACCACGTTATTTATTTGCTCGATCCGCTGTGCGGCTGGTGCTACGGCGCCGCGCCGCGCTTAGAACAACTGCGCCGGGAGCCTGGCTTAACCGTCAGCCTGATGCCGACCGGAATGTTCGCCCGCGAGGGCGCGCGTTCAGTAACGGCGGACTGGCGTGAACATGTCTGGCACAGCGATCAACGCATTCAGGCGCTGACGGGGCAGCCGTTCAGCGCCGCCTATCACGATAAGGTGGTGGAGCAGTCAACGCGGTTTGACTCTTTTGCCGCTACGCTGGCGCTGATTGCCGCCCGGCATGACGCCGACCATCAATGGGACGTGCTGCACGTTTTGCAGCGCGGGCGCTACGTGGATGGCGTGGATAACGGCACCAGCGCCGGCGTTGTCGCCATTCTGGAGCGGGCAGGGTTCGCACAGGAAGCGCAGGAGGTGGCCAAGCCGGACGAGGCGCTGCTGCGCGAGTATGAAGAGCAGGTGCGCCGGGCGCAGGCGCTGATGGATAAACATCGCCTGCGCGGCGTGCCGACCCTGCTGACGGCTGGCGGCCCGCTACCGGCGGAACTGCTGTTCGGCGCCGGCTATGCGCAGCTCAGGGCGGCGCTGTTGCAGGATTAACGCGGGTTACGCCTGACGCTTACGCCGGATAACGACGATGATGGTGCCGACCAAGCCGCTGAACAGCAGCACCATCGGCAGCACCATCAGGACGGTCATCACGTCATCTTCGTGGCGCTTAACGAACGGAATGTAGCTGATGGCTAACCCCAGCCCCATTACCACGCACACCCACAGCAGGGCGCTGAGCCAGTTAAAAAACTGGAAGCGGGAGTTTTTCAGCCCGGATAACCCGGCGATAACCGGCAACAGGGTACGCACGAACGCCAGAAAGCGCCCGGCCAGCAGCGCCATCAGCCCGTGACGGTTAAACAGATGATAGGCACGCTGATGGTAGTGGGCCGGAAGCTGGGCCAGCCACCCCTGAACCACCCGGGTATCTCCCAGCCAGCGCCCCTGCATATAGCTCAGCCAACAACCAAGGCTGCTGGCGATAACCAGAATGCTCAGCGTAGGGAAAAAAGAGAGAACGCCCTTGGCGATTAACGCCCCGGCCAGCAGTAACAGGCTGTCGCCGGGCAGGAAGGCGGCAGGCAGCAGGCCATTTTCCAGTAACAGCGTGGTGAAAAGTACCCCGTAAATCGCCCATATCATTTTTGGATTATTCAACACACTGAAATCCTGCGCCCAAAGCGCATGCAGGATCTCTTTTATTACATCCATCGGGTTACCTTTCTGCGTACATCTGACAACGACTAAGTGAAGTTTACTACCAAAGTAAGCGGGCAAATCTGATTGTAAGTCAAGAACGGTACACTGTCCCACCGCCCATATGCCCACCGGCCGGGAAAATCAGGCGAAAGATTCCGAAACTGTGACGGCAACGGTGAAATGCGATCAAAGCGGGCCCGGAGGGCAATTTTATCATGGCGGGAGCAAGGAGGGATAAATAAACCGGCAACGTGCGGCGTGCCGGAGCGCATAAATGACGCGCTCCGGACTTTTTGTACCGTTAAACGGTGGCGTCGGCGTTCTTCATCATCCGGCGCATGGGGACGATCAACAGCGCCAGTACCGCGGCGCAAATCACCAGCGCGATGCTGCAACGGGCGAACAGATCAGGCAGGTTATCGAGCTGGTCGGCCTTAACGTGCCCGCCGATCAAGCCAGCAGCGAGGTTGCCCAGCGAGCTGGCGCAGAACCACAGGCCCATCACCTGACCGCGCATCCGGTCCGGCGCCAGCAGCGTCATGGTCGCCAGGCCGATCGGGCTGAGGCAAAGCTCACCCAGGGTCAGCAGCAAAATGCTGCCGGTCAGCCAGAACGGCGAAACGCTTTGCTGGGTGCTCAGCACCTGCTGGGCGGCCAGAATCATTAATCCGAAACCGGCGGCGGCGAACAGAATGCCGATAACGAACTTCACCATGCTGCCGGGCTGCATATTGCGACGCCCCAGCGCCGGCCACAGCCAGCTGAATACCGGCGCCAGGATGATGATGAACAGCGCATTCAGCGACTGGAACCAAACGGTGGGAATTTCAAAACCGCCCAACTGACGGTTGGTGTAATCATGTGCAAACAGGTTGAACGACGTCGGCTTCTGTTCAAAAGCGGACCAGAAGAACGCGGCGGAAACCAGCAGGATAAAGCACACCAGCAGGCGGGCGCGCTCCCCGGAATCCAGACCGGCAAAGAAGAACAGGTAGACGAAATACAGCGTTACGCTGACGGCGATTACGTACACCATGGTGCTGGCGACCAGTACCGGGCTGAACGGCAGGAGTCCGGAACTGATCAGCAGGATAGCGGCGACAATCACGACGGCGCATATACCAACCCAAAAACCGACGTTACGGCGTTCCACCACCGGCTTATTCCAGCTGGAGGCCATACCGACCTCCCGGTCATAGCGGCGCATGGAGGGCACCGCGAAGAAGCGGAAAATCAGCAGGGCGACCAGCATCCCCAGCCCGCCGATGCCGAAGCCCCAGTGCCAGCCCTGTACGCCGACCAGCCAGCCGGTGATCAGCGGCGCGATGAACGAACCGATGTTGATCCCCATGTAAAACAGCGAAAATCCGCCGTCGCGGCGGTCGTCGCCGTCTTTGTACAGGGTGCCGACCATCACGGAGATACAGGTTTTAAACAGCCCGGTACCGCAGACGATCAGAACCAGGCCGGAGAAGAACAGGGTGCTTCCCCACAGGGCGGAAAGCGCGATGGAGAGGTGGCCCAGCGCGATCAGAATAGAGCCGTACCACACGGCGCGACGCTGGCCGAGCCAGTTGTCCGCCAGCCAGCCGCCGGGCAGGGCCGCCAGATACATACTCCCGGCAAAAATCCCGACGACGGCGGAGGCGTCTTCGCGGGGGATGCCCATGCCGCCTTCAAAAACGCTGGCCGCCATGAACAGGATCAGCAGCGGACGAATGCCGTAAAAAGAGAAACGCTCCCACATTTCAGTGAAGAACAACGATCCGAGCGGATAAGGATGACCGAAAAAAGTACGCCCTTTAGAGGCATTGGCAGAGGTTTGCATGTTGTGATCCCATCAGCCGCCCGCGGGGAACTGCCGCAGGCGATGGTTAAAGAAAAAATCGATAGTCTAATCCATTGTAATATAGTGCTTTTTGCACGATTGACGGCTGTTTGGCGCCAGAAGACTAACTTGTTGCCTTAAAGGCAGGTTTTGGAAACTATCACACTTAGGCGTGTCCGGTCATCTGTTTATCATTTTAATTGGCTTTTTGTTAGCTGTTTTTTAGGGATATGTGATGAAAGGTGCAACAAAGGTGGTGAAAAAGTCGACCTTCCTCCGATTTCCTGCATTTTATCCTGCCTCCGCACGCGGGTGCGTTGACATCGGCTGTTGAACAGGGCGTACTTGCGTGTCGTAACCCCAAGAAAAATCTCAAACCGATATCCCGGTTAAGTTATGAAAGACCGCCTTACAGCGCGAAACATAATTGTTGTTGTATCAATGAGCTGGACAATTTCTTATGGAGAGAGAACGCCTGATCCCAGGACGGTGCCGTTGATCATACCTGTCAAGTGATTGTTATAGTAATTGAGTGAACGTATATGAAAGCCTCCTCCCTGTTTTTCCTTCTCGCCGTGAGCGTTGCTCCGTACGCCAATGCCCAAACCGATGCCTCTGCTGCGGTGTCTGCGCCGGATGAGGCGCAGCCTGCATCCCCATTGTCCGCAGAGGGAACGCGTTACCAGCAGGCGCTGAAACTGGGTTTTTATCACGAAGCCTATCAGCGTTGCAGCCAGGGCAGCGAGCTGTCTGAGTGGATGAGCGTGACCAGCCAAAGCCTGGCCGGAAGCGCCTCCGCGCGGCAAAGCGGCAGGCTGACGGATTTGTTGTATCAGGAAATGGCGGGCGCCGCGTTGGGCCTCGCTATGCAACAGGATAGCGACGGCAATCGCTGCACGATGGCGGGAGAAGCCTACCGTCAACTGCGCAATGCGGATACGGCCGGCGCGATGAAGTCGTTCTTCGGCATTGATATGGCGGCGCTTGACGCCGGAAAGGCATCCTGAGTTTGAATGAAACGTAAAACACGTTTGATCCTGCCGTTGTTTGTCAGCCTGGGGCTGGCCGGATGCAGCGCCAAAATGCCGGTATCGCCCGCAAATCCCGCCTCCGCGCTCAGCGAGAGCCAACTGCGGCAAAAAATACAAACTACCCATGATCGCCTTCTAACGTTTCGTGCGGCAGAGCGTGCCTGTAAGTCAGAGGGTCTTCCCAGCTCCAGTGCGCAGAGCAGCGAGGAGTGGCTGTTGTCGTTGCAGGATGAAAAGCGCCGTGCACAGCGTGATGCGGATATCGTGCGCGGTGCGGCTCTGGAGCATGAGCTGGCGCAGTTCAGGCAGGGCGTCAGTTTGCTTGCGGACTGGATTGCGCGGGGGAAAATGCGTCAGGGGTGTTTGTTCTATGCAGACCAGGAAAAGTCCGTCGCCCGGACGCTGCAAAACCTGCAGGCGGAGCTTGCGCGCCGCGCAGAGCAGGCGACGGATATCGCTGCTAATCGGCCTTCGTAGCCTTCACGCGCCGGCGGGCCAGAAACCAGTACGAGTAGACGGCGTTGCAGGAGACGACGATGGCCGTCGCGAGGAATACGGCGCGAAAGCCCCAGCCGGCAGCGACCACCGATCCAAGCAGTGGGCCGCTGACGTTACCGATATCGCGGAATGCCTGGTTGTAGCTGAAAATGCGTCCGGCGACCTGATTGCTGCTGTTGTACAGCAACAGCGCCTGTACGGCGGGGAGCAGCGCGCCGTCCGCCGCGCCGAGCAAAAAGCGCAGAACGGCCAGCTGCCACGGATTTTGTACCAGCGACATCGGGAGCAGTACCAGAATGGAAAATATCAGCATGGCGATCAGGATACGTTCCGGCCCGATGCGATCGCCCAGTCTGCCGAGGCGTGGCGCGCTGATCAGGGCCGCCACGCCGGGCACGGAGGCGATGAAGCCGCTGATAAACGCCAGATTATTCGTTGCTCCGGACAGTTCGCGTACGTAGAGCGTCAGAATGGGCGCGATGGAGCCGGTAGCGACCTGGATTATCAGGGTAGTCACAAATAACCCCAGCACCAGCCGCGGTTTTTGCAGCGAGGCAAAAACCTGACGGGCGTTCATCACGTCTTTTTTGGGGACCGGCGTGAAATCCTCTTTAACCGCGTACAGCGTTAACACGAAGCACAGAAACAGCACGCTGGCGGTGATGAAAAACACCATGCGCAGGCCGTAATGGTCTGCCAGCAAACCACCAATTACCGGGCCGAGCAGCGCGCCGCTGACGGCACCGGTCGATAACGTCCCCAGCGCCCAACCGCTGCGGCCGCGCGGCACCTGCGTCGCAATCAGGGCGTTGGCGTTGGGCACGAAGCCGCCCAGCAAGCCGAGCAGGGCGCGCAGAAACAGCAATTGCCAGACGTTCTGCGCCATGCCGATCAAAACCATCACAATAGCCATGCCCAGCGCGGAGCGCAGCAGCATCAGTTTGCGCCCGCGCCGGTCGGCAAGCCCGCCCCAAAAGGGCGACGCCAGCGCGGAAAACAGGAAAGTGATGCTGAAGACCAGCCCCGACCACAGGTTGAGTGCCTGGTGATCGGTGATACCGAGTTGTTCGACGTAAAGCGGCAGAAAAGGCATAACCAGACTGAAGGCGGCGCCGGTCAGAAAACACCCAAACCAGACCACGTACAGGTTACGCCGCCAGTTAACGGATGAGGAGACAACAATGGTTTCGGGACCCGTGGACATGAAATAACCTGTTACTCGCAGGCATAACCTGCTGAACCCTTTTGGATGTGATTGTTAGCCTTAAAATTATGTTCCTGAATCTGATGTATTACAAATGAAACAACCCTTTAGTATTACACAGGTGAATGTGGCCGCCGCCGGCGAAAACGGCTGAACGGCGCCAGGCTGTGGGCAATCATGCCGATAATGATAAGCCCGATGCCAATCAAGGCCAGCGGGGAAGGAAATGGCGCATGCAGCCAAAGCCGTTCGCCCAGAACGGCAAACAACACTTCGCCGGACTGCGTGGCCTCAACCGCGGCCAGCCGCGCCGGATCGTGGCGCACCCGGTTGGTGGCGGCAAAAAACAGCAGCGTGGCGATCACGCCGGAAAACAGGGCGACCCAGAAGGATTGTTCCAGTTGCATCACGGAGGGCGGCCCGCTGCGCCACCAGGCGACGGCGGAGAGCAGAAGCCAGAAAGGCAGGCTGGCGAGCGTCATGTTCAGCACGCGTTGCAGGGTATTGATGTCCTGATGGCAGATCTGCATCATTTTGCGGTTGCCCAGCGGGTACATAAATGCCGCGAGCAGCACCGGCAGCAGGCAGCCCAACGCCAGCCAGGGGCTGATTTGCGTCGCCTGTTGCCACAGCAGCAGGGCGATGCCGCATAAGATCAGCAGCGACCAGCGCAATCCGCGCCAGGGAATAGCAGCCCGGCGCCCTTGCTGCTTCGGCGTCAGCCAGGGGATCAGCAGGGAGCCGGCGACGATGGTGATTTGCCAGGTGCCGGCAATCAGCCATCCCGGACCGTAGGCGGCGGCGAGTGTCAGCGGCGCGTAGAACAGACCAAAGCCCACCGTACTCCAGACCAGATAGCCGCGCCAGTGGCGGCGCAGATGGCACAGTGAAGCACGCAGTTGGCCGCGCAGGGCGACCAGCGCCAGCAGCATGGGCGCCATCAGAATAAAACGCAGCGCGGCGCTCCACATCCAGCTCCCGCCTTCCAGCTCCATCGCACGGTTGAGGATGAAGGTAAACGCAAAAAAGAAAGAGGCGGCCAGGCCATAAACAATTGCGGTCATTTCGGGTCCTTATGTCGACCGGGTGAAAAGGGGGAAAGAAGTCATGCGGCGCGTGACTTTTATCATACCTTTTACCCTGCGCCAACGCATTTTAACCTTACGGTTTGCGGGTGGTATCTGTGGCGCTGAACCGTGATAATCGCGCTTTACTCTCACCGATGGAAGTATGAACACCATGCCAGTGTTACATAACCGGGTATCCAATCAGGCGCTGAAGGCGCGCATGCTGGCGGAAACCGAGCCGCGCACCACAGTCTCTTTTTACAAATATTGCCGTATTGACGAGCCGCAGGCGCTGCGCGATGTGCTGTATCTTGCCTTTACCCCGCTGGCGGTTTTTGGCCGCATTTACATTGCCGGGGAAGGCATCAATGCCCAAATCAGCGTGCCGCAAAGCCGTTTTGAGCAGTTTCGCACCACGCTGTATCAGGCCCATCCCGCATTTGACGGCCTGCGGCTGAACGTGGCGCTTGAGGATGACGGCAAATCATTCTGGGTGCTGAGGATGAAAGTCCGCGATCGCATCGTGGCGGACGGCATTGTCGATGCGACGTTCGACCCGTCCGATGTCGGCGGCTATTTGCGGGCGGAAGAGGTTAATGCGCTGGTGGACGATCCCGGCGCGGTGTTCGTGGACATGCGCAATCATTATGAGTATGAGGTCGGCCATTTCGACAACGCGCTGGAAGTGCCCTCCGATACCTTCCGCGAACAGTTGCCGATGGCGGTGGAGATGTTGGAAACGTCACGCGATAAAAAAATCGTGATGTACTGCACCGGCGGCATCCGCTGCGAAAAAGCCAGCGCCTATCTGCGTCATCACGGCTTTCCTCATGTCTATCACGTTGAAGGCGGCATCATTGAGTATACCCGCCGGGCGCGGGAGCTGGGGTTGCCGGTTCGCTTCAGCGGGAAGAACTTCGTGTTTGACGAACGGCTGGGCGAACGGATCACCGACGACGTGCTTGCCCACTGCCATCAGTGCGGCGCCTCATGCGACACGCATACCAACTGCCGTAATGCGGGATGTCATCTGCTGTTTATCCAGTGCCCTGCGTGCGCGGAAAAATATCAGGGCTGTTGCAGCCCGGAATGCGCACAGGAGCTGGATTTACCGGCGGATGAACAGAAAGCGCGCCGCGCCGGGCGGGAAGCGGAAATGAAGATATTCAACAAGTCCCGCCACCGGCCGCTGCGTATGCGCATTCCCGGCAAAGAGGCGTAGTCAGCGGCGCAGGCGCCACAGCAGCATAATGATGCCGCCGGTTACGATACTCAGGCAAATCAGCGGGAAAACCGGAATGCCGAACACCCGCAGGGGCTGCTCCAGCAGCCATGGCGCCAGCCCGAGGGCAAACGCCGCGGTGACGATGGCGATCGCCAGCAGGGAGGCGCTGCGTTCCAGGGAACGCCCCAGTTCAGACAGGTTTTTTACGTCGAGATCGGCATGCAGCTTGCCGTGTTGCAGGCGGCGCAGCAGCAGCGTCAGGGTTTGCGGCAGTTCTTCGCCCGCCTCAATCAGTTCGCTGCCGAAACGCACGGCCCGCTGACGGGAGGCGTTTAATCCGTGGCGTTGCAGAACGCTGCGGCGCAGGAACGGGCTGAGCGTGCCGATGATGTCGAACGCCGGATCGATGCGGCGCAGCACGCCGTCGGCGGTGATCAGCGCCTTGAACAGCAGCACCAGATCGGCGGGCAGCGCCAGCCGGTAGTCGCGGGCGATGGTCAGCATAGTAAGCAGGGCATGGCCGAGTTGCAGCGTGCCCGGCCCCACGCGCCCCAGGAAGTCCTGTGCGGCCATTTCCAGCGTGGAGACGTCAGGGACCCCGTCTTCATTCCACTTAATCAATACGCCGACCAGGCCTTCCGTCTCACGGCGGCTCAGCGCCTGCATCATCAGTAAAAGCTGGTTGCGGCGGCTGATCGAGAGATGGCCGACCATACCGAAGTCAATAAAGGCCACCCGGTTGCCTTCCAGCGCCATCAGATTACCGGCGTGGGGATCGGCATGATAAAGGCGATCGGTGAACACCATCTGCATAAAGCCGAGCGCGCCGCGCCTTGCCAGCTCCGGTCCGTCGAACCCGGCGTCGGCCAGTTGGCGGTGATCGCGCGGCGCTGTGCCGGGCAGGTACTCTTGTACCAGCAGGGTTTGCGAACTGTATTGCGGCCAGATGCGGGGAATGCGGATATCGGGCCGGTTACGGAAATTTTCCCCGACTTTTTGGGTGTTGGCGGCTTCATGCCGCAGGTCCAGCTCCTGGTTCAGCGCGGTCGTGAGCTGGCGGATGAGCTGGGTCGGGCGAAAGTGCGCCAGCGCGGGGCTTTGCTGTTCGATAAACTCCGCCAGCCAGGCCAGCAGGCGCAGATCGGCGGCGATGGTTTTTTCCTGTCCCGGTTTAAGCACTTTGATGACGACCTCTTCGCCGCTGTGCAACTGTGCGCGGTAAACCTGCGCCATGGAAGCGCAACCCAGCGGGGCAGGATCAAAGTGATGAAAAACATTTTCCGGCTCGTCGCCGAGCGCGGCGATAAGCTGCTGCCGTACGGTTTCCCAGGGAACCTGCGCCACGTCGCTGTGCAGTTTTTCCAGCTCCCGCGTCCAGCTTTCGTCCAGCAAGTCGGCACGGGTCGCCAGAATTTGCCCCAGCTTGATGAACGTGGGGCCTAACGCTTCCAGCGCCTGGCGCAGGCGCTGCGGCTGGCTGTCGGTCTGTGCCTGGGTGGCGGGGAGACGCCTGAACAATGCCCCTAATCCGAGGACGCGGATCAGATCCTGTAACCCGTAGTTGAGCAACACCCGGCCGATGATGCGTAAACGAACCCGATCGCGGGCGGTGGCATAGACGGTTTTCAGTAACATAGTTCATCCTGTGAAGTACGGAAGGCTCCGCGCCGGTACAGGGTATCTGACCGCGGGAAGGATTGCCGTCAGTTGATTCCCATATCCCGGGCGGTTTCCGCTATAATTTTCAGCGCCTGACGGATGTGCGCCGCGGGCAGCGCGCTGAAGCCGAACAGCAGCATCGGCGTGGCGTTTTGTTGCTGGTAGGCCCGCTCCGAACCGTTGCAGATGCTGTCCAGGGTTTCAAACCGGACGCCCCGCTGCATGCAGCGCAGGCGCAGGGTATCGGCCTGCCGGGCGTTCAGCGTGGTTTTCAGCGTCAGATGCAGGCCGGAAGAGGTGCCGAGCAGCGACGAGCCGGGGAAGATCGCCTGCAGCCCCTCACGCAACAGGGCCTGGCGTGAGGCATATTCCAGCTCCAGACGGCGTAAATGGCGGTGATAGCCCTGATCGTGCATGAAGTCGGCGAGAAACTGCTGATACAGCCAGCTGGCGCCGTGGTTCCACAGCGCCTTCAGGTTCAGCAGCGGCTCCACCAGCCGGTCGGGGCAAACCATAAAGCCGATGCGCATCCCCGGGCCGAGCGTTTTGGAGAAGCTGCTCAGGTAGATCACGTTGTTGGCGTTTTCCAGCGACTTCAGCGCCGGCAACGGTTGGCTGCCATACAGGAAAGTGGTGTCGTAGTCGTCTTCGATGACGTAGGCGTTGGAGCGCTGGGACCACGCCAGCAGCGCATGGCGCCGTTCCAGCGGCAGCGTGCCGCCGACGGGGTACTGGTGCGACGGCGTGACGTAGGCCAGCGCGCAGCGCTGTTCCGGCAGCAGATCGGTACGCAGCCCTTCGTCGTCCACCGGAATCGAGTGCAGATGCGGGGTACAGATGCTGAACAGGTTCCAGGCGCCGGAATAGCAGGGCGACTCAATGGTCATGTGCTCCTGCGGCGTCAGCAGCAACTGCGCCAGCAGCGCCAGCCCTTCCTGTACGCCGTTGGTGATGATGATGTGCCCGGCGTCGGTATGAATGCCGCGCGCATTGGCCAGGTACTTGACCAGCTCCTGACGCAGGGAAAGCAATCCGGCCGGCGGATGGTAGCGCGTCATCAGCAGGTGTTTGCTGTGCGAGGCCTTATTGTTCCAGCTGCGCCAGCGCTGCCAGGGAAACGCCGATTCATCCGGGTTGCCCAGGCTGAAGAACATCGGGCAACTGACGTCGATATAGGTATCGGGAGCCTGAGTGCGCAGCGGCACCGGCGGATGCGCCAGCTCCGCCTGGGCAGCGCCGTTGCGCGTGGCTTCGACGTGCGAGGAAAATATCACGTTGTAACCGACGCCGGGTCGGCTGGCGATAAAGCCTTCCTGCACCAGTTTTTCGTAAACCGCGGTAATGGTATTGCGCGATACCTGCAGCCTGGCGCCCAGTTCCCGGATCGACGGGAGGCGTTCCCCGGTCGTCAGCTCTCCGTTGTGCAGAGCGGTATGGATCTGCTGATAGATTTGTTTTTGCAGCGACAGCGGATGAGAACGATCAAGATTAAACGACAGCATGTGATTTCCGGAAACAAGGTACAAAACGGTCGACGCGCAGTATAAATGAATTTGCCAATGGCGGGCGGGAGAAGCTTAGCATATCCCGCCGGTAAATCAGCCGATTAACATCAGGGAAAGGCGCGCTGTCACCGCCATTGCTCTTCTGCTGTCCGGCGGTAAAAAACGTAATATTCGTTCAGAAATCATAGATAAAGTGAATGTGCTTGCTGGGCAAGGCCGGGTACGCCAAGTAGAATCACGGATTAACCCTGTGGATTACGTCGATCATCATCATTAAGGTTTCTTCATGTCTCGAGCGGGACTCACCACCAAAGGACTGCGTATCGCCCTGATGGCGGGAATGCTGGTCATTATTCTTGCCGGTATTAAAGCGGCGGCGGATATCGTCGTGCCGTTTTTGCTGGCGCTGTTTATCGCCATCATTCTGCATCCTGTCGTTCGGGCGCTGGTGCGGATGCGCATTCCCCGGGTGCTGGCTATCACCCTGATGATGGCGGCGATCATTTTGCTGTTTTCGTTATTGCTCGGCGTGCTGGGCGCTTCAGTGACGGACTTCAGCCGCACGCTGCCACAGTACCGCGGCATGCTGGTGAGGCGCCTGGCCGAACTTCAGTCCGTGGCGGATTTGATTAACCTGAGTTTCTCGCCGGAGGATCTGGCGGGCTACTTTGACCCCGGCGTGTTGATGAATATGGCGACCCGGACGGTAACCCACCTTTCCGGCGCCATGAGCAGCCTGTTTCTGCTGTTGATGACGGTCGTGTTTATGCTGCTGGAAGCTCCTTATCTGCCGGGCAAGCTGCGCCAGGCGTTGGCCGGTTCCGGCGCCGCGATGGACAGCGTGGATAAGGCGCTGCATGGGGTGACGCATTATCTGGCGCTGAAAACGGCCATCAGCGTGTTGACCGGCGTTGTCGTTTGGCTGATGCTGACGTTTCTCGGCATCCGCTTTGCCCTGATGTGGGGCGTACTGGCGTTCGTGCTGAACTACATTCCCAATATTGGCTCGGTTCTGGCGGCAATCCCGCCGGTTATTCAAACCCTGTTGTTCGGCTCGGTCAGCGATGCGATGGTGGTGACGGTAGGGTATGTGGTCATCAACATGGTGTTGGGCAATATGCTGGAGCCGAGGGTGATGGGCCGGGGGCTGGGGCTTTCTACCCTGGTGGTATTCCTGTCCCTGATATTTTGGGGCTGGCTGCTGGGGACGGTGGGCATGTTGCTGTCGGTGCCCCTGACCATCGTCGCAAAAATTTTGTTGGAGATGACCCCTGTCGGACACCGGTTCGCGGTGTTGCTGGGTGACGGTAAAGAGCCGGAGGTTCAGAAATGAAACCGCGAGAATCAGAAATAGAACAAATAGATATCCAGCACAAGTAAGAGCAGGGACAGCGCGAGATAGAGAACCAGGTGACTGCGGACGTTATCAACAACGATCTGAATCAATTTATTTAACATGAGTGCAGCCTGAAAACGCGGATGCCTGAAGTATAAAATCGACATCACGGCAGTACAACTGCCGCAGGTAAAAAGGCTGCACCAAGAGGGCGGTAATAACCATGCATCTGCCCGGTATTATACGAACCATACACCTGACAGGTATTATGCAATAATGCGCGAGGTACTTATTTCACCCGAATATATTTACCCGGAGATTCCGCCGTTTAGCAGCGATAATGTGCGTCTGCAAAGATAATTCCTGTCTTTTTCAGATTATATCGCTATTCGCCGTAAGTAATGTTCGGGCCGGTTGATAGTTTACATACTTAATTACATTGTAAAGATAACAAAACTCTAACCGATTACGCACACACATCTTTTCCGTAATATGCTGCTTATGTACATAAACTGTACGGCTGCAAATATTCAGTTTACGTGCAATTTTATGATTGGGAACCTCTTCCATCCAATATTGCATAATGGATATTTCCCGATCGGTCAGCGTCGGATATTCACCATAATATTGCACTAATGAGTGCGGATAATTGGCTTTCTCACTCAACATTTGCAATGTTTTCAGTAAAGTAGTAATGGATTGTTTATTCAGTATATACACGTTACGACTTAACGTCAGCGGACGCTGACTGTCGGGGTAAGGTGCATTAAGATAAATAAAGATCCGGCTACCGGAAAAATGCTCGAAAAAGTCCAGCAACATAGCGTTGCGCTCATTCTTCTTACAGTAATCCGTTAAATTGACCAGCACCACATCGGCGGCGGGCGAGGGAATATTCTCAATCGCCGCAGATATATCATTGACGTGGTGAATGTTAAAATTCTCATCCTCTGCTAAGAGGCAAGAAATTCCTAAGCGTGTGTACAAGCAATTATCAATGACTAATACGTTCATTTCATCGTCCTTGAAAATAATACGTATAATTAAATTATTCTATTCATTTTTCTCTCTAATATTAAAAGGTCCAAGCAGAAGACTGTCAACATAAAATTGTATCATTTTCGCTCTGTTCTATGGCGGTTTAGACAAAGTTGTATGATAAATTCATTAGGGGAATTTTAATGTCAAGGGAATGGTAAATTATTGGGTATGAAATAAGAAAAAGGCTTTATTCTCTTTGCTATGTTCTGATTTTAAAGATTTATTTACCCCTGGTGATGCGTGTTCCAGCCAGGATGGAGGAGGGGGGGATGCGAGGGGATATCATTCCAGCTCTTAATGTATAAAATATTTTAATTATTTAGCTTAGTTATTATACGAATCCGGGGGTTAACCCCCGGAAATAAATGAGAAATTTAGACAGAGAACCTGCCCAGTGCAAAGGGGCTAATATCAAATGCCGGCGTTTTTCCCTGCGCTTTTAATGCCAGAATTTCGCCCAAAACCGTTGCGAACTTAAAACCGTGTCCGCTCAGGCCGCTGACGATGCTGATCTGCGGCGCATTGGGTAAGTCATCGATAATGAAATCCTCGTCGGGAGAAAGGTCGTAGGTACATGCTTCGCCGTGCAGGCAGACGCCGATGCCGGGCAAAAAACGACGCAGAAAGCTGAAGACCTCGCTGCCGTCCTGGGCGACATGCCCGAATGGGCGGCGCTGCTCCGGGCTGCTGATTGGCTGGCCGCCATCGTGTTTACCCAGCTTCAGTCCTTCAATATTGTGGGAGGGGAATCCGTAAAAGTGTTCGCCTTCGGGCGTTTCAACGGTAAAGGCGGGGAAATGATTATTTTCGCTATAACGCCCGTCGGCCTGATGCCAGGAAAAAACTTTGCGTACCGGCGTGACGGGCAGTTGCGGCAGCAGGGCCGTAACCCAGGTTCCCGCCGTCACGGCAGCGCGGCGGGCGCGGACGTTACCCTGCGCGGTAGTGACCAAAACGCCGTCGCCGTCGGGAGACAGGGCGGTGACCGGGCAGTTAAAGCGCAGTTCCGCGCCGCTTTCCGCTGCTTTCTCATTGAGTAGCGAAATCGCCAGTTCGGCTTTCAGGTAGCCCGCGTCGGGTTCAAACAGGCCCAGATAGTTGTCCGGTACGTTAAACTCCGGCCAACGCTGCCGTAACTGCGCGGCGTCAAAGCGCTGAACGTTCAGCCCGAAGCGTTCGGCGCTGGTACGCACGTTGCGCAGGAATACCGAGTCCTCCGGCCCGGCATTCAGTACGCCGCAGCGATGCAGCAGCTGTACGGCGGACATGGATTCCAGTTGCTCCCACAGTGCCTGCGCCCGCATCAGCAGCGGAACGTATTTTTCACCTTCGCCGTAAGCGTGCCGGATAATGCGGGTGTCGCCGTGATGGCTGCCGTGGCGGTGCGGCGGGGTATAGGCATCCAGCATCAGCACTTTCAATCCCGCCTGTGCGGCATAATAACCCGCGGCGGAGCCTACGGAACCGCTGCCGATAATCACCAGATCGTAATTCACCCTGATTTCTCCTCTCATTTGCGGCAGCCCGGCAGGCCTCGTCACCAACCGTCCGTAGCAGACCGGGTAACCGCGATATGCCTTAACGTATTTTTATCATCAATGATTCAGGGATAACAGACGAAAACACCGCCGGGGCGGCGGTGCTGTTTTTCAGAAGGAACATCAATGCCTGAGGTAATCGGTATCCTGATACTCAGAAGATTCAATCTTTTCAATGCCCGCCTCAAGAATGTCAATTAACTGACGGGCGATATCGGTTGTCAGCCATAACGTCCTGTCTACCTGAGCATCCTGAGGGTGTTGATTTTGTGAAGAAAGGTAGTGCAGGCGAATCATCAGGGCATCGTAGTTATCGACGGTACTGATATCCCAGCCAACGACTGGGTGAGTTTGGATAACTTCATCTTTCTTTCCGTTCATAAGACCCCCTAGAGCGTAGCAACCGTGATGAGCGACTAACCAGGATCAATATAACTTTGGCTCTCCTTAGCTTTTCCAGTATACGCCTTTGTATTCAGCGATGTTTGATTTCTTTCGTTATTGCGCAACCCTGTATTTTCCTGCCGGCATATACCCAAAGTTAAGCCTATCCGGGAATTTGTGCCAGCAAACGGGAAAAAATAGAAAAATCGTACCGCGTTTGTTGAGCCAGCGGGCAGGCCGAGGGCGCGAATCCGTTGTACCGGGAGCCTCATAATGCGTTGCGTAATTTTAACAACGACAGAAACAGCAGCAGTTCCGGGGCGCCGGGCGATCAACGTTCCTTCGGGGGATTCCGGTATGGTTCTGGGGCTTATCGGCACCGGATTTGCCTGGCGTTATGTGGCTTCGGTATGGCCGGCTCCTCCAGTAATCGGGGAGGTTTTGGTTGCCGTCGCCACCCTGATCTGGCTGCTGCTGGCGGGGTGTTTCGTCAGCCTGTTTCCGGCGACGAGCATACTGGTGATCAAAACGACGTGGTTGTTGGTTCAGGGAAAACTGACCCCGTGCAGTGAAGTGAAGGCGGAAAGCTGACAAAAAAGCCGGGCAGCGACGCCCGGCGGGTAGAATTATCATACCAAACAGCAAGATATGCTGAACGGAGATTACTCGTTATTATCACGGCGGGGAGGGTAATCCCGCCGCCGGTTTTCATTCGGGGAAACCGGCGTCAAACCAGTCATCGGCGCTCTCCCAGGTTTCCTGCAAAATTTCCTCAATACGATCTTTTTCCACTTTTAGCCCGCCCATCACGGTCAGGGTGTTGCCGCCCGCCAGCCGGATTTGTACCGCCGTGTCGGGAAAATCCCGGTTAACCCGGCGCGAAAACTCCGAGCTCAGCGCTTCCAGTGCGCCATTGGGAAGTGGATTTCGTTTATCAAGAGTGACTTCAATGCGCATGATTGCCTCCGCAGTACGCTTATACTGTGTATATATACAGTTAGCTGTACAGGAAAGCAATAATGAAAATGAAAAAAAGACGGCGATCAACGGCGTAGCGCGCAATGCGGCACCCGTCGCATTAATCCACGGGCTTTTGCAACCAGGTCAGGGCGTCGGTGACGCTCTCCATCTTTTCTTCAATGACCGCCAGCGCATCGCTCATGCCCTGATTGTAATAGTAGCCGCCCAGTTCTTTGGCGAAGAAATCCAGCAGAAACTCCGCGTCGAAATCGCCGATGTCGATGTCCAGCTCGCGGCGCAGGTAATCCTGCAATTTCCCGGTCATGCGCTGGGTTTGCTCCCGGCTGAAGGTGATATCGCTCATTCCCTTCTCCTCACTCGCGCACCGTATCAACATGGATGTTCAGGGCATCCAGATGCTCCCGCGCCGGCTGTTGCAGGCGGAAGTCGGTGATCACGCGGGAAATGGCGCCGGTGGGCTGCAGCGGGTTGGGGTGGATCTGGCCGAACTTGGAGGAGTCGGTCAGCACGATGTTTTCCACGCCTTTCGCCAGCACCGCGTTGACCACGTCGGCCCGCATCATATCCCGGCTGGTAAAGCCGGTTTCCGGGTGAAAGCCGTCGATGCCGATAAACGCCTTGCTGAAGTAGACCTGCTGAATACACAGACGCGTCAGCGGCCCGACCACGCTTTCACTGCGTTTCTGATACAAACCGCCGAGCAGAATCACTTCGCATTCTGTCTCTTTCAGCAGATGCGCGATGTAATTGCTGACGGTGATCAGCGTGATGCGTTTACGCTCGGCGAGATTGCGGGCGAGCAGGGCATTGCTGCTGCCGCCTTCGATGAAGATGGTTTCCCCGTCATTGACCAGCGAAGCCGCGTAGTCGGCCAGCTTTTGCTTCAGGGTGAAATTGATCATCATGCGTGCGTCAACATCATCGCTTTCCAGCGCGACGGCAAAACCGTGAACGCGTTTCAGGTAATTACGCTTTTCCAGCAGGTTGAGATCCTGGCGGATAGTCACTTCTGAAACGCCGTTGGCGCAAGAGAGATCGGCTACGCTGACGCGCCGCAGGTCATTGACTTGTTGCAGAATGGCTTGTTGGCGTTGATTCATTCGTCCCCTGGCAACCGGCGGCGTATGCGCCGGTTTTACATGCTGTATTAATGTCCGTTCGGTACGGGCCATAATACCACCCCGGCGGCTGCGAGATAAGGCGCTAAAGAAAATGGGCGCGCCGGCTGTGTACGTAACGGATTTGCGGCATCAGATATCAGTGCCTGAGACAAGACGTCATATGAACAGCCGGAACGTCGTGCGTTGCGTGATGTCGCACGGTAAGAAACGGGCGGCTCGTCCGGGCGGTGGTACACTGTTATGTAACGTCATTGCCAACGGATTAATTAATAAGCCGGGTAAGCGATAGTGATGAAAATCACAAAACTATCCACGAGTTAAACGAGGGGAAACTGATGGAACTCTATCTTGATACCGCTGACGTAAGTGCCGTGAAACGACTGGCCAGGGTGTTGCCGTTACAGGGGGTCACCACCAATCCCAGCACGCTTGCCAAAGAGGGGAAGCCGCTGTGGGAAGTGCTGCCGGCGCTGCGGGACGCATTGGGCGGCGCGGGGAAACTGTTCACTCAGGTTCTGGCGAATGATGCCGAACGTATCGTCAGCGAAGCGATGATGCTGACCGAGCGTATTTCCGGCGTCATCATCGAAATACCGGCGACCGGCGAAGGGCTGGCAGCGATTAAGAAGCTGAAGACCATGAACATTCCCACGCTGGGAACGGCGGTTTACGGCGCCGGGCAAGGATTGCTGGCCGCTGCCGCGGGGGCGGAATATGTCTCGCCTTACGTTGACCGGATGGATGCCCAGGGGGGGAACGGGATTGTCGTGGTACGTGAGCTGCAACAACTGCTGGCGCTGCATGTGCCGGGCGCAAAAGTGCTGGCGACCAGCTTCAGAACACCGCGGCAGGTTCTGGACTGCCTGCTGACGGGATGCCAGGCGGTGACGTTGCCCGTTGATGTTGCTGAACAATTCTTCAATGTCCCGGCGGTGCAGGCCGCAGTGGAAACATTCGAGCAGGACTGGCAGGCCGCTTTCGGCGCACTGACGCTGGGCCAGTAGCTCGCTTTCCGTTTTAACTCCCTCCTGACTGACGGCGCACTGGCGCCGTTTTTTTTTACCTCTTCTGACGAAAACCGATGCGGCCCGTGCGCCGGGGCGTATCCGTAAAACGTGGCTTGATTTATATAGAAACACCGGATCATAAAAATTAAAACATCGTTTCTTTTTGTTATCGCGATCACTTTAATTAAGAAGCGAAATCACTATTGTGCACTCATCAAATTGACGAATTCCTGGGTCCGGCTGTGGGCTGAGCCGGAAAAAACCTTCAGATTTAAACAATTAGATGGGGTTTAACATGCAGATAAAACGTGCGATAGATAAAGTTCCCGGCGGCATGATGCTGATTCCCCTGTTTCTGGGGGCGTTGTGCCACACCTTCACGCCGGGAGCAGGAAAATATTTTGGTTCATTCACCAACGGGCTGATTACCGGAACGGTGCCGATCCTGGCCGTGTGGTTTTTTTGCATGGGGGCATCGATCAAGCTGAGCGCCACCGGGACGGTGCTGCGTAAGTCCGGAACGCTGGTGGTCACCAAGATCGCAGTGGCCTGGGTCGTTGCGGCGGTTGCGGCCCGGATGATGCCGGAAAACGGCATTGAGGTCGGTTTCTTCGCCGGTCTGTCCACGCTGGCGCTGGTCGCGGCCATGGATATGACCAACGGCGGGCTTTATGCCTCTATCATGCAGCAATACGGCACCAAGGAAGAGGCCGGCGCGTTCGTTCTGATGTCGCTGGAATCTGGTCCGCTGATGACCATGGTGATACTGGGAACGGCCGGGATCGCTTCATTCGAACCACACGTATTCGTCGGCGCCGTGTTGCCGTTTTTGGTCGGATTTATTCTGGGCAACCTGGACCCCGAACTGCGGGAGTTCTTCAGCAAATCTGTTCATACCCTGATCCCGTTTTTTGCCTTTGCCCTGGGCAACACCATCGATCTCAGCGTGATTGCGCAAACCGGGCTGTTGGGCGTACTGCTTGGGGTTGGCGTAATTTTCATTACCGGTATTCCGCTGATCATTGCAGATAAAGTGATCGGCGGCGGGGACGGTACTGCCGGGCTGGCGGCCTCCAGCACGGCCGGCGCGGCGGTGGCTACGCCGGTGCTGATTGCCGAAATGGTTCCCGCCTTTAAGCCGATGGCGCCTGCCGCGACGTCGCTGGTCGCCACTTCCGTGATCGTAACTTCTATTCTGGTGCCGATCCTGACCGCCATGTGGTCGAAGCGGGTGAAGGGCGTCCAGGCCGCAGAGAGTATCGGCGCCTCCGTGAAGTAACAGCGCATTTTCTTCCGTGTTACACCCATCGGCCTGCGGGCCGATTTTTCTTTTCTGTTCCGTTCGCCCGTTGCCGCTGTTTTTCCACGCTTTTAACGATAAAAATTGATGTGCATCAATTTTGGTATGACCAAATGACCTCTCGTGTTATTCTTTTACCAGATAAGTCAAATATCCCGCGTGGACCCTGGGTAATATGAGGGTATTATCAATTTACCTTTATTTAACTTTATGTTCACAAATAGTTGTTGAGGTGAAAACTTTGAGCGCGCAAAAAAAGAAAATTGTTATCGTCGGCGGCGGTGCAGGCGGCCTGGAACTGGCAACCAGCCTGGGCCATAAGCTGGGGCGTAAAGAGAAAGCGGACATTATCCTGATTGACAGAAACCACAGCCACCTGTGGAAACCGTTGTTGCATGAGGTGGCGACCGGCTCTCTGGATGACGGCGTCGATGCCCTGAGTTATCTGGCGCATGCCCGTAATCACCATTTTACTTTTCAACTGGGCGCGATGACGGGCCTGGATCGTGACGCGCGCCGGGTAACGCTGGCGGAAATCCGCGATGAGCAGGGCGAGCTGCTGGTTCCGCAGCGTGAAATCGACTACGACGTGCTGGTGATGGCGTTGGGCAGCAAATCCAACGACTTCGGCACGCCCGGCGTCAAAGATCACTGCATCTTCCTGGACAGCCCGCAGCAGGCGCGCCGTTTCCATAATGAAATGCTGAACTTGTTCCTGAAATTCTCCGCCAACAAGGCGCAGGGCAGCAAGATCAACATCGCCATCGTCGGCGGCGGCGCAACCGGGGTTGAGCTGTCGGCGGAACTGCATAACGCGGTGAAACAGCTGCACAGCTACGGGTTTAAAGGGCTGAGCAACGAAGTGCTTAACGTTACGCTGGTTGAGGCGGGAGAGCGCATTTTGCCGGCATTGCCGCCGCGCATTTCTGCGTCTGCGCATCAGGAACTGACCAACCTGGGGGTCCGCGTGATGACCAAGACCATGGTGACCAGCGCGGAAGCCAACGGGCTGAATACCAAAGACGGCGAGTTTATTCAGGCTGACCTGATGGTTTGGGCTGCGGGCATTAAGGCGCCGGATTTCATGAAAGAGATCGGCGGGCTGGAAACCAACCGCATCAACCAACTGGTGGTGGAGCCGACGCTGCAAACCACGCGCGATCCGAACATTTTCGCCATCGGCGACTGCGCTTCCTGCCCGCAGGAAGGCGGCGGGTTTGTACCGCCGCGGGCGCAGGCTGCGCACCAAATGGCGTCACGCTGTTATGCCAATATCATAGCGTCGCTGAACGATCAGGCGATGAAGCCGTATGTTTATAAAGATCACGGCTCGCTGGTTTCGCTGTCGAAGTTCAGCACCGTCGGCAGCCTGATGGGGAACCTGATGCGTGGTTCTATGATGGTAGAAGGACGTATTGCGCGTATGGTTTATATTTCCCTGTACCGAATGCATCAGATTGCGTTGCACGGCTATATAAAAACCGGGCTGATGATGCTGGTCGGTGGAATTAACAGAGTGATTCGTCCTCGTCTGAAATTACATTGATGACCAGATCCATCTGAGACAAAACAACAATAAAAGCCGGTTAATTAAAACCGGCTTTTATTTTCAGTGGGATAGTGCAAGTTTATTTTTTGAAGTAAATCCTGACCGTGTAGCAATGATGGCCTTTTTTTATATCATTATGTTTTTTAAGGGTTACTTGCAAAATGATTGATGCCTTTCATTTGCGGATTATTCCTAATGAATAGGGATAATTAGCGATTTCAGGGTTAGGATTCCTCTCAAATAGCGCAAATCAGGCTATTTTTGTGCACGATTAGTATAAGCAGAATATTGCCGAACTGAAATTTCCTGTGCAAACTTAATTACGTCAGTCGGTGAAACACGCACACCGCAGCGAAAGAAATTATTAGTTTTCGCGATTCCGTACGCCAGAATATCATAGCAAGGCATACGGGCATTGCGTGGTTATATTCGGGAGGAGTTTCCTGTGAATAAGTCAATGCTAGCGGGTATAGGTATCGGCGTTGCGGCCGCTCTGGGTGTGGCTGCCGTTGCCAGCCTGGATGTCTTTTCCGGCGGACCGCAATACGCACAGGTTTTGTCCGCCACGCCGATTCATGAAACGGTGAAAACGCCGCGTCAGCAATGCCGGAACGTGACGGTAACGCATCGTCGTCCGGTGCAGGATGAAAACCGCATCGCCGGTTCTTTGCTGGGCGCAGTCGCCGGCGGGGTCGTCGGGCATCAGTTCGGCGGCGGCCGCGGCCGTGACGTCGCTACCGTCGTCGGCGCGTTGGGCGGTGGCTATGCCGGCAACCAGATTCAGGGCTCCCTGCAGGATAATGATGTCACCACCAGCACCCAGCAACGTTGTTCAACGGTCTATGATAAGTCGCAGAAGCTGTTAGGCTATGACGTTACTTATAAGATCGGCGATCAGCAGGGGCGGGTTCGTATGGACCACGATCCGGGCATGCAGATCCCGGTGGACCGCAGCGGCCAACTGGTGCTGAATCAGAACCGGAGCAGCTAAAAAGCACAACGCCCCGCCGTCACACGACGCGGGGCGTTGTTTCTTCCGGCAGCGGATGATCGCCGTTATGCCGTCCGGTTTTCCATAAACGCGTCGAGCAATTCCTCCACAAACGCCAGCCTGGCCGGGCGTTGCGTCAGATCCTTAATGAATTTAAGCCGGGTGGGGCCATCCAGCTTGTAGACCTTTGGCTGCTTTTGCAGCAGGCCGATCAGGTAAACCGGGTCTACGCTGCTCTTGTCGCCGAAGTCGATAAACCCGCCTTTTTCATTGCCTTCAATACGCTTGATGCCCAGCGCCGTGGCCTTCAGTCGCAGGGCGGCGCAGGACAACAGGTTGCGCGCGGCATCGGGAAGTTTGCCGAAGCGATCGATCAGCTCCGCTTTCAGGTCGTCGAGACGCTCCTGATCGCTGGCGCTGGCAATGCGCTTGTAGAGCGACAGGCGGGTGTTGACGTCCGGGATGAAGTCATCCGGCAGCAGCGCGGGCATGCGCAGCTCGACGTCGGTCTGGCTACCGGATAAATCCTCCAGCGAAGGTTCGCGTCCTTCTTTCAGCGCATTTACCGCGTTTTCCAGCAGTTCCATATACAGCGAGAAGCCGACGGTTTCCATCTGCCCGCTTTGGTCTTCGCCCAGCAGTTCGCCGGCTCCGCGAATTTCCAGATCGTGGGTGGCAAGGGCAAAGCCGGCGCCGAGATCTTCCAGCGAAGCGATGGCCTCCAGCCGCTTCTGCGCGTCTTTGGTCATGGACTTGGGATGCGGCGTGAGCAGGTAGGCGTAGGCCTGATGATAGGAACGTCCGACGCGGCCACGCAACTGATGCAACTGGGCCAGCCCGAAGTGATCGGCGCGCTCGATGATGATGGTATTGGCGCTGGGGATGTCGATACCGGTTTCGATGATCGTGGTGCATACCAGCACGTTAAAACGCTGGTGATGGAAATCGTTCATCACCCGCTCCAGATCGCGTTCGCGCATCTGGCCGTGACCAATGGCGATACGGGCCTCCGGCACCAGTTCGGCCAGGCGCTGCATCGCCTTCTCGATATTTTCGACGTCGTTATACAGGTAATAGACCTGACCGCCACGCAGAATTTCACGCAGAATGGCCTCGCGCACCACCAGGCTGTCGTATTCGCGCACGAAGGTTTTCACCGCCAGGCGACGGGCGGGCGGGGTGGCGATGATGGAAAGGTCGCGCATGCCGCTCATCGCCATGTTCAGGGTGCGCGGGATCGGCGTGGCGGTTAACGTCAGAATGTCGACGTTGGCGCGCATAGCCTTGATGCGCTCTTTCTGACGTACCCCGAAGCGGTGCTCTTCGTCGATGATCAACAGGCCGAGGTCCTTCCAGCGCAGGTCGCTTTGCAGCAGCTTATGGGTGCCGATCAGGATATCCACTTTGCCGTCGGTCGTTTCCTGAATCACCTGCTGCTGTTCTTTGGCGCTGCGGAAACGGGAAATCAGCTCGATGCGTACCGGCCAGTTGGCGAAGCGATCGCGGAAGTTGTCATAGTGCTGCTGGGCCAGCAGCGTGGTCGGCACCAGCACAGCCACCTGCTTGTGGTTCATCACGCTCAGGAAGGCGGCGCGCATCGCCACTTCCGTTTTACCGAAGCCCACGTCGCCGCACACCAGGCGATCCATCGCCAGCGGCTGGCACATATCGCTCAGCACGGCGTTAATGGCGATGTCCTGATCCTCCGTGGTTTCAAACGGAAAGCTCTGGCAGAACAGCTGATATTGCTCGCGGTCGTGCTTAAACCCGAAGCCCGGCTTGGCGGCACGGGTGGCATAGATGTCGAGCAGCTCCGCCGCCACGTCGCGTACTTTCTCCGCCGCTTTCTGGCGCGCCCGCGCCCAGGCATCGCCGCCCAGCTTATGCAGCGGGGCGCTTTCATCCGCACCGCCGGAGTAACGGCTGATCAGATGCAGTGAGGACACCGGCACGTAAAGCTTGGCGTCGCCGGCATAGCTCAGGATCAGATATTCCCCTTTAATGCCGCCCGCTTCCAGCGTGGTCATGCCGCCATAGCGGCCTACGCCGTGTTCAAGGTGTACCACCGGCTGGCCCGGCGACAGTTCCGCCAGGTTGCGAATCAGGGTATCGGTATTGATGGTGCGGCGGCTGTCCTGACGGCGGCGGCTGACGCGTTCGCCCAGCAGGTCGCTTTCGCAGATCAGCGCCACGCCGAGGCGCGGGTTGATAAAGCCGTGTTCGCTGGCCCCCAGCATGACGTGCTGCTGCTTCGGCTGCGCCTGTTCCAGCCGGGTAATCAGCGTCGGGCGCATTTTGATACGCGCCAGCAGCTCCAGCAGGGTTTCCCGTCGGCCTTCGCTTTCTACGGAAAAGACAATGCTGCCGTCAAACTGTTCGATAAAGCGGCGTAGCTGGTCCAGCGGATTTTTGTTTTGCGCTTCGACCATCAACACCGGCAATGGATGGTAATCCAGATTGGTGTTGGCCGCTTTCTTGTCCAGCGTCGCGGTTTTCAACTGAACGCGCGGCCAGCGTTTTAGCTCGGCGAAAAGTTCATCGACCCGCAGCCACAGCGCTTCGGGCGGCAGTAAGGGGCGCATGGGGTCAACGCGGCGGCTTTCGAAGCGCTGGTTAACGTCCTGCCAGAATCGCTCCGCCGCGCCCTCCGGATCGCCGGTGTTGACGATCAGGGTATTGGCGGGCAGGTAGCTGAACAGCGCCGGCAGCGGCTGGCTGAAAAACAGCGGCTGCCAGTATTCCAGCCCGGCCGGCCAAACCGCTTTGCTGACCTGCTGATAGATGTGTTCCGCGTCGCGCCGGACGTCGAAATGTTCGCGCCACTGGCTGCGGAACAGCTCAATGGCGGCTTTATCGGTAGGGAACTCGTGCGCCGGCAGCAGGTTGATGTGCTCCACCTCGCCGAGCGTGCGCTGAGTGTCTACGTCGAACAGGCGCAGACTGTCGATTTCATCATCAAAGAAATCGATGCGGTAAGGCTCTTCGCTGCCCATCGGGTAGAGATCCAGCAAGGCGCCGCGGGTGGCGAATTCACCGTGCTCCATCACCTGATCGACGCTGCGGTAACCCGCCTGTTCCAACTGCGCGCGCAGTTTATCGCGCGACAGGCGCTGCCCTTTTTGCATCACCAGCGCATGGCCGTGCAGAAATTCGTGCGGGCACACTTTCTGCATCAGGGTGTTGATGGGCAGGATAAAAATTCCGCGTTCCATAGTCGGCAACTGATACAGGCTGGCCAGGCGGGCGGAGATGATGTCCTGATGCGGGGAGAAGCTGTCGTAGGGCAGCGTTTCCCAGTCCGGCAGGGTGGTGACCATCTGGTCGGTGAACTGTTGCACCTCGTCGCGCAGACGCAGGGCGTTTTGCATATCCGGGGCGATAAGCATCACCGGGCCGGCATGGCGTTCGGCGATGTGGGCGCACTCCAGCGCGCAGGCGGATCCCGTCAGTTCACCCAACAGGCGGACATCACCCGCTTTGGCGGGCAGCGTGTAGCGGTATTGTTCAGGCATAAACGGTTATGTCGCGTCTCTTATTGCTCAGCCATCGTGCGGAACGGCGGCCAATGAATTAATCAGGAGGGAACGGTCCCGGCGGGGAAAACGGGTCTGCCCGGTTATCCGCCGCAGGTTCCTGATGAGTGCCGCGGAGTATTATCTCCGATCATAGTACTTTAGCAATAAAAGCAGGTATGAAAAAATAGGACTTATGATCTATCAAACGGTTAGCCAGCCTGGGAGAAGGCGTGAAACGAAGTATAAAATTTAGCCTGTTAAGTTTACTTATCATTTTTATGCCGGTATTACCGGTTTTGGCCGATGTTTCCGGCAAGGTGGTGAAGGTACTGGATGGCGACACGGTGGATGTGCTGAGCAAGGATTCCATGAACAAAATGGTAAAAACGCGCGTACGTCTGGCGGGCATCGACGCACCGGAAAAGAAGCAGCCGTTCGGCCAGCGTTCGCGCCAGCAACTGAGCCGCCTGGTTGGCGGGAAGCAGGTTATCGTGGTCGGGAAACAGCGCGACCGGTATGGCCGGCTGTTGGGAACGATCATGCTGGACGGCAGGGACATCAATGCCTGTCAGGTACGCACCGGCATGGCATGGGCCTATCGCTATAAAGGAAAAGCGGCAACGCCCGCTTATCTGGCGCCCGAAGCGCAGGCGCGGGCGTCGAAACGCGGGCTTTGGGCGCAAAAATCCGCGGTGGCGCCCTGGGAATGGCGCCGGGCGGCCCGGTAGCGGATTACGGCGCAGGTTTGACGAGCGCGATGCACAGCGGCAGGGCGGTATGCGCCGGATCTTCCTGAAAGACGATCTGACGGACGTGGTCGATGCGCAGGCCGGGCCAGTCGCGCCGGACGGTGCCGAACGTCTCTGCCGAGCAGGGGACGCCGTGCTTACCAACCAGCAATGCGCCGTGGCGAACTATCTGCGGGTAGGTGATGTGCGCGTTATACACGTTGGGCCGCGTTTTGTTGCGCCAGCGGGTGAGCGTCTGCGGATGGGAAGGCACATAGAACGTCAGCCACTGCGACAGGTGATCGCCGCCGACGTAGGTTAACGGTGTACCGTAAGCGTCGCGCCACAGCCGGTCCATCTCATGGCTGAACGGAATAATGCCGCTCATCTTTTGCCCGGCGTTGGCGATATTGGCATACATTACGGCGGCATAACCGGCGACAACCACCAGGGCTGCGCCGAACAGGGCGACGACATATCTGCGCGCAAGGCATTCCGGTACCGGGCGGGCGCAGCCAACCATCAGCGCTGGGGCCAGAATAAAGAAGGGTTGCAGCCACTCCGTCAGCCTGCCTCCGTCATGCAACAGGAACCAGCCGCTGATGAGCAGCAGCGGCAGCAGGTAAATGACAAGCAATGCCCGGTGTGCCCACGGCGTCGGCCAGTGCAGACGGGCGCCTCCCGCATACAGCATTCCGCCCAGAAACAGCAGCGGATAGAACACGGACAACAGCGTGATGATTAACCCCGGATTCAGGCCGGCCTGAATTTGCGAGTCTACCCAGCGGAAAGCGGCGAAGTCATGCTGCCATAGCCAAAACAGGTTGGGAACGATGAGCGCTGCCGCAATGAACAGCGCGACGTAAAACACGGGGCGGCGGTAGCAGCTCCGGATATGCGGCGAAATCAGCGTGGAAAGGAAAATAAGGCCGATGAACGCCAGCGAAGAGTATTTCGCCATCGCCGCGAGGCCCGCGGTAACGGCGAAGGCCAGCCACCAGCGTGCGTTGCGGGTGATTGCCAGCAGATAAAACAGCATCATCCACGGCCACAGCATCACCAGCAGATAGTTGTCGTTATAGCTGATGATATCGACGTTGATCAGTCCCGACAGGTTGAGCGTCAGCAACGCCAGCCAGGCCAGGCGGTCGCTGCCGCTGAGCCGGCGGGCAAGCAGCCAGGTTCCGGCCATACCGGCGGCGATCGCCAGAAAGTGCGCGGCATACCAATAAACGTTCGACGGGAGCCACAGCGCGGGCCGCATCATCACGCCGACCAGCCAGGGATTCTTCGGCGAGCCCCATTGCGCGTTCTGCGCCCAGTTAAGCGCTTCAACGGCGTCGTAGGGAACAGCAGGGTCAAGATAAACGGTGATCAGCGTCCAGATCAGGGCGTAGCCAAGCACCCACAGAAACAACAAACGACGGGTCATACGCTTCATTTCGCCTAAAGCCATTACATAACGCCAGTCTAACCAGAGCAGGATGAATCTTGATTAAACGGAAGGCGGGAAGCAGGGCAGGGAAAGAGATAAGTAAAACAAGCGATTAGCGTATCCGGGCGGCAGAAGTTCGTCAGGGAAAAACTTTATGTTTCATTTACTTGATTATCCTTCGGCATTATACTTCCTGATCACTTTGCTTTGGCAACAGCAACAGAACGGATTTCATGTATCAACCTGTCGCGTTATTCATTGGCCTGCGTTACATGCGCGGGCGAGCTTCCGACCGCTTCGGGCGGTTTGTTTCCTGGCTTTCCACCATCGGCATTACGCTGGGCGTGATGGCGTTGATCACGGTACTTTCCGTGATGAACGGCTTTGAGCGCGATCTGGAAAACAACATTCTGGGATTAATGCCGCAGGCGGTGATCACTTCACCGCAGGGCTCCCTCAACCCCGCGCAGTTTCCGGCCGAAACGTTTAAAAACCTGAAGGGCGTGCGTTCCCTGGCGCCGCTGACTACCGGCGACGTGGTGCTGCAAAGCGCGCGCGGCGTGGCGATAGGCGTAATGCTTGGCATTAAGCCGGACGAGAAAGATCCGCTTTCCGCGTATATCTCCGGCGATGCGCAACGGCAGTTGCAGCAGGGGCAGTATAACGTCATTTTGGGTTCAAAACTGGCCGCCCAGCTTCAGATCAAGGCGGGCGAACAGCTGCGCGTGATGGTGCCGAGCGCCAGCCAGTTCACGCCGATGGGGCGCATTCCCAGCCAGCGGTTATTCAACGTGATCGGCACCTTCAACGCTGAAAGCGAGGTCGACGGCTACCAGATGCTGGTCAATCAGCAGGACGCCTCGCGCCTGATGCGCTATACCGCCGGGAATATCAGCGGCTGGCGCGTTTACATGACGCAGCCGCTGGCGGTTGAAAAGCTGGTGGCGCAGGCGCTGCCGCAGGGCCTGACGTGGAAGGACTGGCGCGAACGCAAAGGCGAGCTGTTCCAGGCGGTCAAGATGGAGAAGAACATGATGGGACTGTTGCTGAGCCTGATCATCGCCGTCGCCGCGTTTAACATTATTACCTCGCTGGGCCTGCTGGTGATGGAGAAGCAGGGCGAAGTCGCCATTCTGCAGACCCAGGGGCTGACCCGGCGTCAGATTATGACCGTGTTTATGGTGCAGGGCGCCGGCGCCGGTATTATCGGCGCGCTGTTGGGCGCTTTGCTGGGCGTGCTGCTTGCCAGCCAACTGAATACGCTTGTCCCCGGACTGGGCGCGATGCTGGCCGGCGGTTCGCTGCCGGTCGACATCAACCCGGCGCAGGTGATCATCATTGTCGTGGTGGCGATGCTGCTGGCCCTGCTTTCTACTTTATATCCATCCTGGCGCGCAGCCGCCGTACATCCCGCAGAGGCGTTACGTTATGAGTAATTCACAGGCACCTTCCTCACCGGCGCTGCTGTTGCAGTGTAAAGACCTGTGCAAAACCTATCAGGAAGGGAAACTGCATACCGACGTACTGCGCAACGTGACGTTCGGGATGGAAGAAGGGGAGATGATGGCGATCGTCGGCAGTTCCGGCTCCGGCAAAAGCACCCTGTTGCATCTGCTGGGCGGCCTGGACACGCCGACGTCGGGCGAAGTGATTTTTCGCAACCGCTCCCTGAATACGCTGTCTTCCTCGGAGAAGGCGGAACTGCGTAACCGCGAGCTGGGCTTTATTTATCAGTTTCACCATTTGCTGCCGGACTTCAGCGCGCTGGAGAACGTTATGATGCCGTTGCTGATCGGCAACGAAAAACCGGCGCAGGCGAAAGAAAAAGCGATGGATATGCTGGCGGCGGTCGGCCTGGATAAACGCAGCCATCACCGGCCTTCAGAGCTTTCGGGCGGCGAACGGCAGCGCGTGGCCATTGCGCGCGCGCTGGTGAACAATCCCGCGCTGGTGATGGCGGATGAACCGACCGGCAACCTTGATCAGCGCACTGCCGACAGCATTTTTGATCTGCTGGGCGAGCTGAACGTCCGTCAGGGAACGGCATTTCTGGTTGTGACGCACGATTTGTCGCTGGCGAAGCGCCTGAGCCGCCAGCTGGAGATGCGTGACGGCCAGTTGTCGCAGCAGATCACCCTGATGGGAGCCGTATAAATGGCGCTGTCTCCCCTTTCCCTTCTTATCGGCCGGCGCTTCAGCCGCGGGCGGCGGCGGGGCGGTATGGTTTCGCTGATTTCGGTGATCTCTACCGTCGGCATTGCGTTGGGCGTCGCCGTGTTGATCGTCGGCCTCAGTGCGATGAACGGTTTCGAGCGCGAACTGAAGAACCGCGTGCTTTCCGTGGTGCCGCACGGCGAAATTTTCCCCGTCAATCAGCCTTTCAATAACTGGCCGCAGGTCTTGCAGCGGGTGGAACAGGTGAAAGGCATCGAAGCCGCGGCGCCGTATGTTTCGTTTACCGGCCTGATTGAAAGCGGCGCTCAGCTGCGCGCAGTGCAGGTGAAAGGCGTTGATCCGCAGCAGGAGAGCCGTCTCAGCAGCCTGCCCAACTATGTTCAGGGAGACGCCTGGAGCAAGTTTCGCGCCGGTGAGCAGCAAATCATCCTGGGCAAAGGCATCGCCGATGCGCTGCACGTAACGCGCGGCGACTGGGTGACGGTGCTGGCGCCGAACAGCGATCCGCAGATGAAGCTGCTGGAACCCAAGCGCATCCGCCTGCAGGTCAGCGGTATTCTGCAACTGAGCGGTTTACTCGATCACGGTCTGGCGCTGGTGCCGCTGGCGGATGCCCAGCAGTATCAGGATATGGGTGACAGTGTCACGGGCATCGCCATCAAGGTGAAGGACGTGTTTAACGCCAACCAACTGGTGCGCGACGCCGGGCGGGTGACGGGAGAATACGTTTATATCAGCAGCTGGATTGGCGAGTACGGTTATATGTACCGGGATATCCAGATGATCCGCGCCATCATGTACCTGGCGATGGTGCTGGTGATCGGCGTGGCGTGTTTCAACATTGTTTCCACGCTGGTGATGGCAGTGAAGGACAAGAGCAGCGACATTGCCGTGCTGCGTACCCTGGGGGCGAAAGATCGCCTGATCCGCAGCATTTTTATCTGGTACGGTCTGCTGGCGGGGCTGGTGGGCAGCGTCTGCGGCGTGGTCATCGGGGTGATTGCCTCGCTGGAACTGACCACGCTGGTGCGCGGCATTGAAACGTTGATCGGCCACCGCTTCCTGTCCGGCGATGTTTACTTCATCGATTTCCTGCCGACCGAGCTGCACTGGCTGGACGTTCTCAGCGTACTGGCGACGGCGGTGGTGCTGAGCCTGTTAGCCAGCTGGTATCCGGCCCGCCGGGCGGCGCGGCTTGATCCGGCCCGCATTTTAAGCGGCGGGCAGTAACATTTTGGCGCGGAGAGCGGCGTAATGTATTACGGTTTTGACATGGGCGGCAGCAAGATTGAGGCGGCGATTTTCGATCGCAATCTCAAACAGATCTGGCAAAAGCGCGTGCCGACGCCCCGTGATGATTACGAGCAACTGCTGGCGGTGCTGGCCGGGCTGACGCACGAGGCGGATGCCTTCTGCGGCGGGCGCGGCAGCGTGGGCATTGGTATTCCCGGCTTACCCGATGCAGAAAACGGCACCTTATTCACCGCCAACGTGTCCTCGGCGATGGGAAAACCGTTGCCGCGCGATTTGTCGGCACGCATCCGGCGACCGGTGAAGGTGGATAACGACGCCAACTGCTTTGCTCTTTCGGAAGCCTGGGACGACGCGTTTCGTCCTTATCCATCCGTACTGGGACTGATATTGGGCACCGGCGTCGGCGGCGGACTGGTGATTAACGGTAAAACCTTTACCGGGCGCAACCATATCGCCGGCGAGTTCGGCCATATGCGCCTGCCGGTTGACGCGTTGGATCGCCTCGGCGCTGACACACCGCGTTTGCCCTGCGGCTGCGGCCAACGCGGCTGCATTGAAAATTACATTTCCGGACGCGGCTTTGAGTGGATGTACCGTCACTTCAACGGCGAGGCGCTGGACGCCAAAACGATCATCGCCCGGTTTGAGGCGGGCGCCGCCGCGGCCAGTGAACACGTTGAACGTTTTGTTGACGTACTGGCCACTTGTCTGGGAAATTTATGTACGTTGCTCGATCCGCATCTGGTGGTGCTGGGCGGCGGATTATCGAACTTTACCCGGTTGTATCCCATGCTGGCGGCCCGATTGCCCCGGCATCTGTTAAGCGTGGCGAAAGCGCCGCGTATCGAACAGGCACGTTACGGTGATGCCGGAGGCGTGCGCGGAGCCGCCTTCCTGAATCTGACTGATTAAACGTCCGTCGCTTGCGCCGTCCGGCGCGGTGAACCGAGAACGAGAAGAGGAGTGGCTATGCGTACCCGTCATCGCTTATGTCGGTTTAGGAAAAACAAACGATTGCGTCATCAGCGTCTGCGCTCGCGCCTGTTTCACCGCGACAGACGCTGCCGCGCAACCGGAGAAGCAGGAGGATGCATGAAGAAACCTTTCGTGGTGGTGCTGACGGGGGCCGGAATTTCCGCAGAGTCGGGAATTCGCACGTTTCGCGCGGCGGATGGTCTGTGGGAGGAACATCGCGTTGAGGATGTGGCGACGCCGGAAGGGTATGCCCGCAATCCTGAACTGGTGCAGTCTTTCTACAACGAGCGCCGGCGTCAGTTGCAACGTCCGGAGATTCAGCCGAATGCCGCGCATCTGGCGCTGGCGCGGCTGGAAGAGCGCCTGGGCAGCGACCATTTCGCCCTGGTGACGCAAAATATCGACAACCTGCATGAGTGCGCCGGCAACCGGCACGTCATCCACATGCACGGCGAACTGCTTAAGGCGCGCTGTACCCGCTCCGGACAGGTTTTCGCCTGGCCCGGCGACCTCAGCGTGGACGACCGTTGCCACTGCTGCCAGTTCCCTGCGCCGCTGCGGCCGCACGTGGTGTGGTTCGGCGAGATGCCGGTGTCGATGGAGGAAATTTATCAGGCGCTGGCGCGGGCGGATTACTTTATCGCTATCGGAACCTCCGGCCACGTCTATCCGGCCGCGGGATTCGTGCACGAGGCTGGGCTGCACGGCGCGCATACCGTCGAACTGAATCTGGAACCGAGTCAGGTACAGAGCGAGTTTCAGGAGAAGCACTACGGCCTGGCGAGCGCGGTGGTGCCGGAATACGTAGACGGGTTGCTGAAAGAGATTTTCGGGTGAAGGCGGGGCCATATTCCGGTTATTTCGCACAGGCTTTTAGTTTCGAATGAAACCCCCAAACGGCCGCTTCTCCGGGGAAGCGGCCGTTTATTCAGGGGATGTTATACGCCCTTCATAATCCGGCAACGCCGAAAGCGTTCTGCCAGTCCTGCTCAAACTTTGCTACGGCGGCGCTCACGGCGGGAGCTGTGATGAGTTGCTCAGCGACGTCCGGCGGCAGAGTGATGGATTCACAGCCTGCCAGCAGGCAATCCTGCACCTGACGCGGCGTTTTGAAACTGGCCGCCAGCACTTTTGCGCCCGGCGCATGCAGCTTCAGCAGCTGTTGTAACTCGTTTACCGTCTGAATCCCGTCACCCCCCTGTGCATCCAGGCGGTTTACGTAGGGCGCCACATAATCCGCGCCGGCCAGGGCGGAAAGCAACCCCTGGGATGCGCCGTACACCGCGGTGCCCAGAGTGGGAATGCCTTCTTCTTTCAATAGCTTAATCGCAGCCAGACCTTCAGCGGTGACCGGGACTTTGACGACCAGATCGCTAATGATTGCCCGCAGTTTTTTCGCATCTTCCACCATTTGCTCCGCCTGCGGCGCCATCACCTGCGCGAACAGGCGCCCCTTGCTCCCCAATGCCTCCCTCAGCTCCGGCAGGAGTATATCTACCGGCTTTTTACCGCTTGCAACAATGCTTGGGTTGGTGGTGACGCCGGCCAGGGGAAAGATGCGTGCCAGGCGTTTAACCGCAGCGACATCAGCCGTATCAAGATAGAGTTCCATCGTGTGCTCCTGAAGAAAGTGTGATGCTTTACATGTTTCATTGAGTATATCTGCGGATCGTCATTTTTTATTGATCGAAATCAATGTGACTTTCTTTCGAAAGTAATGTAATTTTCGTACATAGAAATGAGGCGAAGCTTATGATCTTCAATATCCAGCGTTACTCCACGCATGACGGCCCGGGAATTCGCACCGTCGTTTTCCTGAAAGGATGCTCTTTGGGGTGCCGCTGGTGCCAGAACCCGGAAAGCCGGGCGCAGGCGAAAGACGTGTTATTCGATGCCCGCCTGTGCCTGGCTGACTGCGATCTCTGCCGGCAGGCTGCGCCGGAGGTGATTGAAAAAACGCCGGACGGCCCGCGTATTTTACGTGACCGTCTCCAGCCGGAACACATTCGTGCGCTGGAAACGTGCTGCCCGACGCTGGCGTTGACGGTGTGCGGCGAAGAGAAAAACGCGGAGGAGATCATGGCGACGGTGCGGCGCGATAAGCCTTTTTACGCGCGCAGCGGCGGCGGCATCACGCTTTCCGGCGGCGAACCGTTTATGAGCCCGCAACTGGCGGAGCAACTGTTTCGCCTGAGCCATGAGGAAGGCATTCATACCGCCGTTGAAACCTGTCTGCACGTTCCGTGGCGTTATATCGAGCCTTCGCTGCCGTACGTCGATTTGTTCCTGGCGGATCTGAAACATGTGGATGAACGGGCATTTAAACAATGGACCGACGGCTCGGCGAAGCGGGTGCTGAAAAACCTGCGCAATCTGGCGCAGGCGGGCAAAAAAATCATTATTCGCGTGCCGTTGATCCCGGGATTTAACGCCGACGAAGCGGCGGTGAAAGCCATTATTGATTTCGCGGCAGACCTGCCGGGCGTTGAAGAGATTCATTTCCTGCCTTACCACACATTGGGCATGAACAAATACGTATTGCTCGATCAGCCTTATCAGGCGCCGGACAAGCCGTTGGATGACCCTGAATTGCTAACTTTTGCTCAGTCATACGCAGAGCGGAGCGGGCTGAAAATGACATTAAGAGGATAACCGAATGACAGCCATGAAACTTGACACCCTGAGTGAACGTATCAAGGCCCATAAAGATGCCTTGGTACATATCGTTAAGCCGCCCGTATGCACCGAGCGTGCGCAGCACTACACCAAAATGTACCAGGAGAACCTGGACAAGCCGATCCCGGTCCGCCGCGCGCTGGCGCTGGCTTACCATCTGGCGCAGCGTACGATCTGGATTAAGCACGATGAGCTGATCGTCGGCAACCAGGCCAGTGAAGTGCGTGCTGCGCCGATTTTCCCGGAATACACCGTCAGCTGGATTGAGAAGGAAATCGACGATCTGGCCGATCGCCCCGGCGCGGGTTTTTCCGTGTCGGAAGAGAACAAGCGCGTGCTGCATGAAATTTGCCCGTGGTGGCGCGGCCAGACGGTGCAGGATCGCTGCTACGGCATGTTCACGAACGAGCAGAAGGAACTGCTGGCGACCGGCATCATTAAAGCGGAAGGCAACATGACCTCCGGGGATGCGCATCTGGCGGTGAACTTCCCGCTGCTGCTGGAGAAAGGGCTGGACGGCCTGCGCGGGAAAGTGGCCGAACGCCGCTCCCGCATCGATCTGACCGTGCTGGACGATCTGCACGGCGATCAGTTCCTGAAAGCGATTGAAATCGTGCTGGAAGCGACCAGCGACCATATTCTCCGTTACGCCGCGCTGGCGCGCACCATGGCGGCAGCGGAAACCCGCGACGCCCGCAAGGCTGAGCTGCTGACGATTGCGGAGAACTGCGACGTCATCGCCCACGAACCGCCGAAAACCTTCTGGCAGGCGCTTCAACTGTGCTACTTCATCCAGCTGATTCTGCAAATCGAGTCGAACGGCCATTCCGTTTCTTTCGGCCGCATGGACCAATACCTGTGCACGTGGTATCTGCGCGATGTCGAGTGGGAGCATACCCTGGAGCGCGAACAGGCCATCGAGCTGCTGCACTGCTGCTGGCTGAAGCTGCTGGAAGTGAACAAAATCCGCTCCGGCTCTCACTCTAAGGCATCCGCCGGCAGCCCGCTGTATCAAAACGTCACCATCGGCGGCCAGAATCTGGTGAACGGTAAGGGCGTGGACGCCGTAAACCCGCTCTCCTATGCCATTCTGGAATCCTGCGGTCGCCTGCGCTCCACGCAGCCGAACCTGAGCGTGCGTTACCACGCCGGCATCAGCGATGATTTCCTGGAAGCCTGCGTTCAGGTCATCAAGTGCGGTTTCGGCATGCCTGCGTTCAATAACGATGAAATCGTCATTCCTGAATTTATCAAGCTGGGCATCGAGCCGGAGGACGCCTACCAGTATGCGGCGATCGGCTGCATCGAAACGGCGGTCGGCGGCAAATGGGGCTATCGTTGTACGGGCATGAGCTTTATTAACTTTGCCCGCGTGATGCTCGCGGCGCTGGAAGGCGGACGTGACGCCACCAGCGGTAAGGTCTTCCTGCCACAGGAGAAAGCGCTGTCGAAAGGCAACTTCGGTGATTTCAGCGAAGTTATGGATGCCTGGGATACCCAGGTACGTTACTACACCCGTAAATCAATCGAGATTGAATACGTGGTGGATACCATCCTGGAGGAAAACGCCCACGACATCCTGTGTTCCGCGCTGGTTGACGACTGTATCGAGCGTGCGAAGAGCATTAAACAGGGCGGGGCGAAGTATGACTGGGTTTCCGGCCTGCAGGTGGGCATCGCTAACCTTGGCAACGGCCTGGCGTCGGTGAAAAAGCTGGTTTTCGATCAGGGCGCGATAGGGCAACAGCAGCTGGCGGAAGCGCTGGCGGCAGACTTCGACGGCCTGAGCAACGAGCAGCTGCGTCAGCGTCTGATCAACGGCGCGCCGAAATACGGTAACGATGACGACACCGTCGACGAGCTGCTGGCCCGCGCCTACCAGACTTACATCGACGAGATAAAGAATTACCATAACCCGCGCTATGGCCGTGGCCCAATCGGCGGCAACTACTATGCAGGAACCTCCTCCATTTCGGCCAACGTGCCGTTCGGCGCGCAAACCATGGCGACCCCGGACGGACGTAAAGCCAGAACGCCGTTGGCGGAAGGGGCCAGCCCGGCCTCCGGAACGGATCAACTGGGGCCGACGGCGGTCATCAGCTCCGTGGGCAAGCTGCCGACCGGCTCGATTCTGGGCGGGGTATTACTGAATCAGAAGCTGAATCCGTCGACGCTGGAAAATGACAGCGACCGGCAGAAGCTGATGATTCTGCTGCGTACCTTCTTTGAGGTGCATAAGGGCTGGCATATTCAGTACAACATCGTTTCGCGTGAAACGCTGATTGAGGCCAAAAAGCACCCGGATCAGTATCGTGACCTGGTTGTGCGGGTTGCGGGCTATTCCGCCTTCTTTACCGCGCTGTCGCCGGATACGCAGGACGATATCATCGCCCGTACCGAGCACTCGCTGTAATCAATCTCAGGGCGCGGCGGCTTTGCCGTCGCGCCCTGACGTCATCTCCGGCCGGCGTTAATCCCGGAAGTACCAGTATCCGGTATTAATCAATGCCGCCAGCGTCGCCAGAAAAGCCGGGTCTTCCAGCGCATCGCCCAACATCTCTGCGCTTACGATATATTCGCGCGCCAGCGCGTTCGCCGCGGCGGCATGTTCGGTAACGATGCGTTCGCCGTTAACGAAGCACGTTTCACCGATGCGCAGCACGCGTAACCCGCCCAGGCGTTCCAGCATCTCGCCGCTTTGCAGCAGTTCATAAATTTCATCGGCCTGATAGGGCGGTTCCGGCGGCGCCAGATCCAGCTCGTGCCGGGACTGGGAAATGAACTCCCCGAACCAGTGACTGAACGTTTGCTTATCCTGCAACATCTCCGACATCATGGCGCGCAGCGTCTCCAGCTCATCGCTCTCCACCTGCGCAGGATGGGCGCGCGGGGTAAGCGCGGGATCGCTGTAGCGGCGGCCGCCGAGATCGTTCGCCAGCACGTAGTCGGCGAAACCGCCGATCAGCTCACGTCCGTTGGGGGCGCGGAAGCCGACGGAGTAGTTCAGGGCGTTTTCCAGCGCGTAGCCTTCATGCGGGAATCCCGGCGGAATATACAGCATGTCGCCCGGTTGCAGCTCTTCGTCGATGATGGCGTCGAACAGCTCGACCTGGAGCAAGTCCGGATGCGGGCAGTGTTGTTTCAGCGGCGTTTTTTCGCCCACGCGCCAGCGGCGGCGGCCGGTGCCCTGGATGATAAAAACATCATACTGATCGAGATGCGGGCCAACGCCGCCGCCGGGCACCGAGAACGAGATCATCAGATCGTCGATGCGCCAGTCGGGCAGTTGACGGAACGGGCGCATCAGCGCGGCGGACGGAACGTGCCAGTGATCGACGGCCTGTACCAGCAGCGACCAGTCGCTTTCCCCAAGATGGTCGTAGCTTTCGAATGGCCCGTGGGTAACCTGCCAGCGGCCGTCATGATGGCTGATCAGCCGGCTATCGACCTCATTCTCCATTGCCAGTCCCGCCAGTTCATCCGGCGAGATCGGATCGACAAAGTTCTTAAAGGCGCCTTTCAGCACCACCGGACGCTTTTGCCAGTAGCGTTGCAGGAAATCCTGCCAGTCGAGATCGAGTTGATAGTCCATTGTGCATTCCGTATGTGGGGGTTCAGCCGGATTATAGCGGATGGTGAAAAGAATACGTGACGGGCGCTGGCAAAAGGCGGAAAAATAGCCGTTCAGGCATCCGGCTGAAGCTGCTGACGGCCGAAACGGATGGTCATGCGGGCGCCGCCCAACTGGCTGTCGGAAATGGTGACGGAGCCGTCATACTGTTGCAGCAGCTCATCGACCAACGACAGCCCCAGCCCCTGGCCGGGGCGCAGGGTGTCTGCGCGCTGGCCGCGCTGGAAGACCAGCTCGCGCTTGCCTTCCGGAATGCCGGGGCCGTCGTCGTCAATGACGATAACCAACTGGTGATCGCTTAGCTGGGCGGTGACTTCGACGAACTCCAGGCAATACTTACAGGCGTTATCCAGCACGTTGCCCAACACTTCCATAAAATCGTTTTTCTCGCCGACAAACAGCAGTTCCGGCGAGACATCCAGCGAAAGCGAAATCCCTTTGCGCTGATACACCTTATTGAGCGCGGAACAGAGGCTGTCCAGCAGGGCGGGCACGGAATGCAGCTCCCTGGACAGCACGTTGTGCTCCGAAGCGGCGCTCGCCCGGTGCAGGTAGTAACCGATCTGCTGGGAAATACGGCTGATTTGCTCCAGCATAATCGGCTCGGCCTGCTCGATCGTCAGCTCCTTGCCGCTACGCAGCGAGCGCAGCGTGGTTTGCAGCACCGCCAGCGGGGTTTTCAGGCTGTGGGTCAGGTCGCTCAGGGTCGTGCGGTAACGGGTGTAACGCCGCCGTTCGTTGCCGAGCAGCAGGTTGAGGTTGCGTACCAGCCCGCGCAGTTCATTGGGCGGATTTTCATCCAATCCTTCGCGCTGGCCGGTTTCCAGTTCGCCGATTTGCTGAACCAGATTTTTAATCGGCCGCAGGCTCCAATATGCCGCCAGCCACAGCAGCGGCACCACCAGCAGGATATTTGCCAGCAGCACGTAGCTGAACCAGCCCCAGACGAGATCGGAACTCTGCAGCTCCTGCGGAATGGTATCGACCACCACGATGGTCAGCGAGGGCAGGCGGGCAGTCGCCGGATAACGGTTGACCGCCACCGAGTGCGTCATGGCGTCGGGGTCGTTGTCGTCGTAATCCTTGAGCTGATCCTGCACCTTGGGGTTGTCACCCAGGACGAAGCTGCTGAAGTGTTTATCGGCGTCCAGTTCGTAGAAGCCGGGCGTGCTCAGCCAGGACTTGTCGATGCGTTTTTCCAGCTGCGGCACGCGCCGTTGCGCCCACAGCAGGTTGCCGTGCTCGTCGTAGATCATCACCAGCGTCGGCGTGTTGAGATCGACGTTGGGAATGGAGGTCATGGTGAGCTTATTGTTTTCCCAGTGGGCGAGGCTGAAGTAAAGGTTACTTTCCCCGCGCAGCAGGCGGAAGGTGGTTTTGTCGAAGCTGATGGCATAGCCAACTACGGCGACGACGCCGTAGGCCAGCGACAGGGCGAACACCACCGCGGCCGTCGCCAGAAGGAAACGGCTGCGCAGTGAAAAAGGTTTGGTTTTCCAGCCAGCCCAAAAGTTTAGTCGCATCAATTGATATCGAACCGGTATCCCTGCCCGCGCACGGTGGTGATGACTTCATGCGGATATTCGCATTGCAGCTTCTTGCGCAGCCTGCCCATCAGCACGTCGATAGTATGGCTTTCGCGCAGTTCTGCATCGGGGTAAAGCTGCAACATCAGCGAGTCTTTGCTGACAACTTTGCCGTTGTTGCGGATCAGGGTTTCAATAATGGTGTATTCGAAAGCGGTGAGTTTAATCAGGTTCTGGTTTACCGACAACTCGCGGCGCGAGAGATCGATCTGGAACGGCGGCAGGGAAATAATCTGCGACGCCAGCCCGCTGTTGCGGCGCATCAGCGCCTGCATACGGGCGATAACCTCTTCCAGATGAAAGGGTTTGGTGACGTAATCGTCGGCGCCGGCTTCCAGCACGGCGACTTTGTCCTGCCAGCTTTCGCGGGCGGTCAGCACCAGGATCGGCAGCTTAATCTGTTCGGCGCGCCAGCGGCGAATCAGGCTCAGGCCGTCTTCTCCCGGCAACCCGAGATCGACGATGGCGATATCCGGCGTTTGCTCTTTTACGAAGAAGTCGGCTTCTTTTGCGTCTTCCGCCGCGTCAACCTGATGTCCCATTTCGCGCATTTGGACAGAAAGATGGTGTCGCAACAAGCCATTATCTTCAACGACCAGAATTCTCATAACGTGATCCTCTGCTAAAGCGGGGCTGGGTAATTGTAAAGTATGTTGCCGTAATGCGCATGCCGGCTGGCGCGTACATGACCAGCAGGGTATCGATCGCGCGTTTGCACAAATTTTCGCGACTGAGTATTCAGGGTTACCATTAAACCGTTGTTAAATCATGCTCTGCATACTATAAACGGAAATTAAACGCAGGGAAAAAGACGTAGGGCCAGGGTACAAAGAAGACAGGTACGGTGGTTAGCATGAGGCAGGCGGGGGGAAGCTTCGCGCCTGCTGGCAACGTTATTACGATGCATCGTGTGCAGAATATTTTGTTTATCCGGTCATTCCGTTATTTGTCCCGCCCTGGCAGATAAAACATATCGCACAGATTCCTTTTGGGTAGGGAACGCTTTATAACGCATGAACGTTGGTGATATGGATTATCGATCATCCGTTTCAGAACATTGACAGAGGGAATTATCAATGAAAACGCGCCTATTGCTGTTATCACTTATCATGCCCATTGCCGGTATGGCGTCTATTTATGATGAGGCCTACGACAGGGCTCAGGACGATGTCTGCCGGGACATTCTTCAGTCAGGAAGCGACAGCGAAATGCACAGGTGCATGGCGCTGATGAAAACGACGTCGGGTGAGGCGTTAACGGCGGTAACAAATACGCTGGAAAGCCAGCTTAAAAAAATGCCGGCCGTTGAAGGGGACAGTGTCCTGGAGGCTTTCATTGCTGACAAAAAGGCCTGGGAACTTTACCGGGATAAGCGCTGTAAGTACCGGGTGATGGGAACCCGGCAGGGAACATCTCTGCGGCAGGCAGAACAGAACCTCTGTATAGCAACGGAAAACTACCGGCGGATTGAAACGCTGAAGGACGAGCCTGACTTTCCCTGAATATACGGGCAGCGCCTGATTTTTTTACAAGACGGCCCTGCGTTTTTTCTGGGGCTGTTTTCTGTACGCTTGCCGTTGTATTTATGGATGCCTGACAGGTTCTCCGGTAATAAATAAAAATAAAGCCTCATATAAAATGAGGCAACAAAGTCAATAAAATGAAAATTAAATAACCAAAATAAAAGATGCGCTGCATTGTATAAACTACACATGTCTTTATCAAGAGGGATAATAAAAAAAGGTGCCAGCTTAACCTTTCTGAATTATATCGCGATGCCTGAATAACGTTCGGTGCCATCGTGTTGCCCCTTGCGGCGGTCATCGCGTATTGACACTGTCATTATCCGAAAGAGGGCGCTATTTCGGAGTTTGGCCCATTAGAATTTTGTACCCGGAATAAGGCGCTTATTATAGAGTAATCCCGCTGTTACAGAACAATAATCAGCCCGTACTCATTTTATAGAATTTTGAAACAAGGAGGATTTTCAATAATGAGAGAGCTTTCTAATGTTGAGGTCGCACAGGTAAGCGGAGCTGGCTATGTGCAGGATCTTGCTACTTATTATGGCAGTGTTTCAGGTGCTCAGATTGGTTTTGTGGTTGGTGCCATCGTGCCGATTATTTCACCCATAACGTCGGCGATTGGCTATTTCTTAGGTTCACAGATTGGCAGTGTGGGCGGATATATCGTTGGTGGCATCACGGAATCCATCATCTCCGTCATTAAACCTAAATAACATATTTTGTGATGGCGTGGTTAGCGCGCTCCTGACCATTGCTCTTTGAGATAAACGCCTGGTTAGCCGATAAGCCATTATTTTCTGGGCAAACGCTGATTTGCACATGTTGTTTTGACTGTATCGGCCAACCGCGAATAACCGTGATGAATCCGTTAATCGCGTTGATGATGACGTTCAGGCGTTCAGCCAGGACTGGCCTTCGGCTTTCATTTTTCTCTCCAGCTCGCTGCCGCGGGTGGCAAAGAGACGTTTAACAGGGAAACCGCTTTTTTCCAGCAGGCAGGCAAGCGCGGCATATTCCCTCGGATACTTTTCAGCATCACGCGTGTCGGTTTCCGTCAATCCCATGGGAAACGTGAAGGTTCCCATGTCGTAAATGCTCTGGCGGTGAAAAAGTTTCCAGACGCCATCCCGTTTCTCAACCAGATCGTAAAATCGATTATGGCTATTGCAGCCCAGGTTCAGTTTAACGTTCTCCGCGATAATAATGGCGTTGGTTTCAACCACGGCCTTGTCGCCGTTGAATGTGACAACCGGGCTGCCGATGAGATGTTTGGTTCTGAGGTCAGATGCCCCCATGCGCGCCGAGGCATCGACAAAATCGCTGAATAATCCTTCAAACCAGGTTACCTCAATGGTGCCACCGGGGTGAAACAGGGCGCGCAGCGCATCCCATTCCCCCAAGTCACGATGGATCCAGCCATTTATCAGGTCGGATATTTGCAGACGATCTTCAGGGATGTTTTTCATTTTTTAGCGCTCCGGTACACAACAGGTTTTACTAAGAGAGGTACTGGAGTATTCCCCTTATCTTCGATAATCTCCAATAGGTTAAAGTGACATATCAATCATATTTAATGATTGATTGCGGGAGGGGTATGGATTTACGTCAGCTGCGTTATTTTCTGGCGGTAGCGGAAGAAAAGCATTTTGGTCGCGCGGCCAGGGCGTTAAACATCGTGCAGCCCGCGCTAAGCATGCAGATTCGGGCCCTGGAAGATGAACTTGGCGGCGCATTATTTCGCCGCACCAGCCGGAGCGTCGAACTGACAGAGGCCGGAAAGTTGCTGCAGACGGAGGCTCAGCGAACGTTGGAGCAGGCCGAGTTCGCCCGTCATTCCGTAGCGCGCGCGCTGCGCGGAGAGACAGGCACGGTACGGATAGGGTTTGCCGGCAATGCCATATTCAGCGGTAAGCTGACGGATGACTTGCGTCTTTTCCGCAAACAATACCCGGATGCTGAAATGATTATCCGGGAAGTCAGTCCGCAGCAGCAGGTGGATGCGATCCTCTCCGGGCAACAGGATATCGGTTACACGCCGGATCACAGTAAAACGGTCGCGGCGGGGATCAACGTGCAACGAATCGGGGACTGGGAAATGCGGGTGGCGCTTTCAGACACCCATCCGCTGGCTGAACATCCGCATATCACCATAGACATGCTCTCCGGAGAACCGCTGATCCTGTACGACGCGCATGATACGCACGAACAACTGTATGTCATGCTCAGCCAGAAACTGCGGGACAAGCTGTATGTGGCGCAGCGCTCCGACAGTACTTTGAGCGTCCTGGCTGCCGCGGCCGCAGGATTGGGGCTGGCGTTAGTGCCCGCGCCGGTGCGGCAGGTTAAGGTTCCCGGGCTGGTTTACCGCAGGCTGAACGCCCCGGAGCTGAAGGCTAACCTGCTGTTGATCAGCCGTGAAGATGAAACCAACGGTGCGGTTAACGCGTATCTGGCGCTGGCGAAACAGAGCGTACCCTGAACCCGACACGTATTACCTGCGTGAAACATGCTTAAAAAGCAGGCATCGCTGCAACCTCGCCAAACCACCCGGTTGCATAACGCGATGCCTGCTTCATCCTTCTTAATTGCCTGATTATTTATCGCGTTTTTCCGGCGCGATCGTTTCCCGGATGTCGCTGACCTGCGCGGGCTTCACGGCTGAGGCCTGATTTCCCCAACTGCTGCGCACGAAGGAGAGCAACTGCGCCACGTCGTCATCGCTTAAACGCCAGGCGAAGTCGGGCATGGTCAGCCCGGTCGGCGCGCCGGCCGTTACCGGCATTTTGCCTCCCTTGAGCACGATGCTGATCAGTGAAGAGGGGTCATCGCTGAGCAACACCGGGTTTTGCGCCAGCGCCGGGAAAGTATTGACGTAGCCTTTGCCGTCGGTGCGGTGGCAGGCGGCGCAGTTATCAAGGTACAACTGTGCGCCGGGGCGGCTGACATCACCCTTGATCAGCGCCGCCTGCGTGCCGGCGTCATAGGCCGCAGGCTGCTTCGCGCCGTCGCCGGCGGGCTTCAGCGATTTAAGGTAAACGGCGATGGCGCGCAGATCGGCGTCGTTCAGGTGCTGGGTGCTGTCCTGAATGACGTCGGTCATTGAGCCGAAGGCGGCGCTGTGTTCGGTATGCCCGGTTTTCAGGAACCGGGTGATGTCCCGTTCGCTCCAGTTGCCCAACCCGGTGAGCGGATTGCCGGTCAGGTCAGCCGCGTGCCAGCCTTCCAGCGTGCCGCCGGTGAGGTATTCCTTGTCCTGCTGATCCAGCGCTTGTTCCTGGAAACCGATGCCGCGCGGCGTGTGGCAGGTGCCGCAATGTCCCAGCCCCTGAACCAGGTAGGCGCCGCGGTTCCATTCAGCGCTTTGCTGCGCATCGGGCTGATAGGTGCCGTCATGACGAAACACCAGATCCCACATGAATAACGGCCAGCGCATGCTGAGCGGCCATGGGATATCGCTCTCCCTGTTTTCCTGCGCCGCGGGTTTTACGCCGTGCATAAAGTAGAGATACAGATCCTGCAAATCGTCATCGCTGACTTTGACGAACGATGGATAAGGCATTGCCGGGTAGAGACGGCGTCCGTCTTTGGCGACGCCTTTACGCACCGCGTCGGAGAAGTCAGCGAAGCTGTAATTGCCGATGCCGTTTTTTCGGTCCGGCGTGATGTTGGTGGAGTAGATGGCGCCCACCGGCGTTTCCATCTTCAGCCCGCCGGCATAGGGTTGCCCGCCGGGGCCGGTGTGACAGGCCGTGCAGTCGCCGACGCGCGACAGGTATTCACCATGGGCGATGCGCTGCTGCAACGGCGTGGCCTCCGCGGCCAGCGCGCCGCCGGCGCACGCGGTCAGTAACAGGGCGGCGATTCGGGTTAACGTGTTTCCTGCTTTCATTTTGGTTCTCTCCCTGTCATGCCTGTACCAGCGGGCCGGGGTTGGGCAGGTAGCGGGTGCGGATGGCATGGGCCGACCAGTAAGCCAGCGCGCCGACCACCCCGGTGGGGTTGTAGGCCAGGTTCTGCGGGAAGGCGCTGGCGCCGAGCACGAAGACGTTGGGCACGTCCCAGCATTGCAGATACTTGTTCACCACGCTGTCGGCCGGGTTTTCGCCCATGATGGCGCCGCCCGTGGTATGGGTAGACTGATAGGGGCGCACGTCGTAGTGGCTGTCCATGTTCATCACCGAAACCGACATCTGCTTCGGGTTCATCGCTTTAGCGATCTCCTGCATTTTGTCGGTGACGTAGCGGGTCATCTTCAGCTCGTTGGGTTTCCAGTCGAACGTCATGCGCAGCAGCGGCTGGCCGTATGCGTCCTTATAGGTAGGATCGAGGTCGAGATAACAGTCGCGATAGGGCATCACTGAGCCTTCAGAGCCGATGCTCATCGAGTGCAGATAGTTATCCTTGATGCCCTGTTTCCAGCCGGAGCCCCAGGTCGGCGTGCCTTTGGGCAGCGCCATTTGCTGAATCGGACGCCCGCCGGTACGCACGGCGGAAACATAGGCGCCGCCGATAAATCCGAGGCCCGAATGATCGAAGTTTTCGCCGTTCAGATCGTCGATAACCGTGCCTGCCGCGCCCGCGCCGATGAACGGGTTGAAGTAGGTGTTTTTGTCATAAAACAGGGAGATGCCGCTGTTCATCTGATAAGCGTAGTTCTTGCCCACCACGCCTTCGCCGCTGACCGGGTCGTACGGTTTGCCGATGCCGGACAGCAACAGCAGACGCACGTTGTGCAACTGATAGGCGCTGAGCACTACCATGCCTGCCGGTTGTTCGATCTCGCGCCCCTGCGCGTCAACGTAGGTGACGCCGGTGGCTTTGGTGCCGCTGGAATCCAGGTTGACCTTAATTACCATCGCCTGGGTACGCAGTTCGAAATTCTTGCGTTGCAGCAGTACCGGCAGAATGGTGGACTGCGGCGACCCCTTGGAGTACATAAAGCAGCCGAAACGTTCGCAGTAGCCGCAGTAGTTGCATGGCCCGAGCTGCACGCCATACGGGTTGGTGTAGGGCTGCGAGCAGTTGGAGGCCGGAACGGGGAAGGGGTGGTAGCCCAGTGATTTGGCCGCCCGGGCGAACAGGGAGCCGGAATAGAGTTGCTTCAGCGCCGGCGTTGGGTATTCGTTTTTGCGCGGCCCTTCGAACGGGTTGCCGCCATCAATGATTTCGCCGTTCAGGTTGCCTGCGGTTCCTGCGGTGCCGCAGACTTTCTCGAATTTATCGAAGAACGGCTCCAGTTCCTCATAGGTCACGCCGTAATCCTGCACCAGCATGCCCTGCGGAATGACTTTCTCGCCATAGCGTTCAATCAGGGTGGAACGCAGCTTCAGATCGGTGGGCAGGGCGCGCCAGTGCATGCCGTTCCAGTGTACGCCGGCGCCGCCCACGCCGTTGCCCGGCAGGAAAGAACCGAACTGGCGGTAAGGCACCGCGCGGTCGCCGGGGGTATGGCGTACGGTCACGGTTTCTTTGGAGGCGTCCTGAAACAGCTTGAGCCGGATGCCGTAGCTCAGCTCGTCGGCAATACGCGGGTAGGCGAAGTCGGGATAAGTGTCGCGCTTTTCACCGCGCTCCAGCGCCAGCACGCTCATGCCGGTTTCACTGAGTTCCATGCCCATAATGGCGCCGGTCCAGCCGAAGCCTACGATGACCACGTCAACCGGGTCTTTTTTTATTGTCGTCATGGTTATACCGTCCTTTTGCTGGAAATGCTGACCGGCCCCAGGGGATAAGGCTCGTTAGGGTGATCCACCCAGTCGGTGAAGTCGGCGCGGGCGCCGGGAAAACCGATCAGCTTCCAGGAGGCGAGACTTTGATTACCGCCGTGAATAGGGTCGGCCAGATAGCCCTCTTTGGTGTTTTGCAGCAACTGGGCGAAGAAAACGTTGGATTTCACCGCCTCGAACTGTGGTTCGCCGGCTTCCAGCGCATGCAACACCTGATCCTGCGTTGGTGCATCCAGCTCGGCAAAGCGCTTCTGGTACTTTTGATTGCAGTAATCATTGACTGCGCTAATGCCTAAACGGTAAATATCACGCGGCGTTAGCTTGGACTGATAGCCCAGCTCCGGCACGGCCTCAACGAACGGGGGATGCATATACCACAGGCCGCCATGCCCGTAAGGCGCTTCCATCTGCTTATCGATGAAGACCGGCACGCCTTGCTCCGTGGCGCCCGGCCCGTTTTCATCGCGGGGGATAAGCCGTTCGCAGGCCGCCAGCAGGAAGGCCCACTCTTCGTTGTTAAAATAGACCGGCACGTAGTGCAGGCTGATGCCCGGCCCGCGGTTTGCGTCGTCTGCCCGCGCCGGCGGGGAAAGGGAAACGACGCCCGTACCGGCCGCGGCGGCCAGAGGGATCAGGGTCAGGGATTTTTTCAGAAAAAGCCTTCGTGAAGGTATCGCATCTTGCGGTTTAGACATGGCATCACCTTGCATCAACATTCAGTGTTTAAATGACGTCGGCCTGCGGCCTGGTTGTGGTAGCGGAACGTCCCTGCCCGTCTTTTTGAGGGCGGCTTTTCAGCCGCGGTCCATGTAGGTATGAATAAAGACCATTTTTCGGGTGTGGTCTAAAAGTACAGGCATGAAAAGTAATTAAAACAATTTATTCATACTACAAATAAAATAATGCAACAAAATTGCTAAGTAATACAAAATGTGCGGAATTATCTGTGGAGGCCGGCCGGTGCGAATGACAGGGTGAAAAATAAACACATTTCGTGAAGGCGATCTCAGACAAAGGTTAATGGTATTATTAAGGTATTATCGGATTTACAGGATACCTTTGTCGCCCTACATAACAAGGAAGCCTCTGGTAATGAAAAATAATAATCTCAAGTTATCCATAATGATGTTCGTTGAATGGTTCATCTGGGGAGCCTGGTTCGTACCTTTATGGCAATATCTCAATCAGTTAGGCTTTACGCCCGGCGAGATAGCCTGGTCCTACAGCAGTACCGCCATTGCCGCGATCCTCTCTCCCGTGCTGGTCGGCGTCATCGCCGACCGTTACTTCGCCGCACAGAAAGTGCTGGGCTGGCTGCATCTGGCCGGTGCGGTGCTGATGCTGCTGCTGGCCTGGCAAACACACTTCTCCGGCTTCTTCCCGCTGCTGGTGGTGTACGCCATTACCTACATGCCGACCGTGGCGCTGACCAACAGCATCGCCTTCGCCAACATCGCGGATACGGAAAAAGATTTTCCGCGCATCCGGGTGCTGGGCACGCTGGGCTGGATTGCCTCCGGCCTGATCGTCGGCTTTATGCTGCCGCCGCTGCTGGGCATGGACAACATTTCCGACACCAACCTGCCGCTGATCGTGACGGCGCTGGCGTCCGCCATGCTGGGGGTTTACAGCTTCTTTTTACCGGACACCCCGCCGAAACCGGTTGGCGCCGTACAGGTGAAGAACCTGCTGGGGCTGAATGCGCTCGGCCTGCTGCGCGACCGCTCTTTCGCCACCTTCGCGCTCTGTTCTTTCCTGTTCTGCATGCCGCTGGCGTTCTATTACCAGTTCGCCAACGGTTATCTGACCCAGGTGGGGCTGACCAACGCCACCGGCTGGATGACGCTGGGCCAGGTCTCCGAAATTTTCGCCATGCTGGCGCTGCCGTTCCTGCTTAAGCGTTACGGAATCAAGAAGGTGCTGCTGCTGGGCTTCATCACCGCGGCGGTGCGTTATGTGCTGTTCATCTACGGCGGAACGGCGGACATGCTGATGTACAGCATGCTGTTCATCGGCATCTTGCTGCACGGCGTCAGCTACGACTTCTATTTCGTCACCGGCTACATCTACGTGGACAAAAAAGCGCCGGCCCATATGCGTACCGCCGCGCAGGGCCTGATTACCCTGATATGTCAGGGGTTCGGCAGCTTTATCGGCAACTGGCTGGGCGGAAGGGCCATGACGGCCTTCACCCTGGAACAACCGAAGGACGGCATGACGTTTGACTGGTTTACGGTCTGGGGCGTCGGTGCCGCGATGGTGGTCGGCGTGATGCTGCTGTTCATCTTGTTCTTCCGGGAGAAAGACAAGCAGATTGATCCGGTATCGGTGCCATCATGAGTAACCGGAACAGATTTCACTTTTCCGCGGGGACAACCCGCCGTAGTCGCGGAGTATTTTTATGACCTTAAACGTTGTCGATCAGCCCGTTCGTCCGGAGGATCAGAAAGAAACCGAACGGCGCATTCTGGGCGCGCTTTACGGCCAGATGTTGGGAGATGCATTGGGTATGCCGTCGGAACTGTGGCCGCGCGAACGCGTACGCCGCCATTTCGGCTGGATCGATCACTTCCTTGACGGCCCGGCGGAAAACAGCGCCGCCTGTTACTTTACCGCCGGCCAGTTTACCGACGATACCTCAATGGCGCTGGCGCTGGCCGATGCGCTGCTGGAGGCGGACGGGAAGGTGGTGCCGGAGTTGATTGCGCGCAACGTTATCCGCTGGGCGGACAACTTCGACGCCTTCAATAAAAACATTCTCGGCCCCAGTTCCAAGCTGGCGCTGAATGCGCAAAAAGCAGGAAAATCCATCGACGAGCTGGAAAACAACGGCGTGACCAACGGTGCGGCGATGCGGGTGTCGCCGCTGGGCTGCGTGCTGCCGCCGCAGCCGCTGGAGCGGTTTGTTGAGCAGGTCTGGCTGGCGTCCAGCCCGACGCATAAGTCCGACATCGCCGTGGCCGGCGCCGTGGTCATCGCCTGGGCGGTATCGCAGGCCGTCGAGGGGATGGACTGGCAACATATCCGGCTGGCGCTGCCCGCGGTAGCCGAATTTGCCCAGCAGTACCGGCCTTCGACGTTCAGCGCGTCACTGGCGGCGCGCATTGAGCTGGCGCTGTCTGTGGTGAACGGCAGCCAGGGCAACGAAGTGGCGTCCGAGCGGGTTTATCAGCTGGTGGGCGCCGGCGTCAGCACCATCGAATCAGTACCGGCGGCGATTGCCATGGTGGAACTGGCCGCCGGCGATCCCAACCGCTGTGCTTTGCTGAGCGCCAACCTGGGCGGCGATACGGACACCATCGGTGCGATGGCGACCGCTATCTGCGGGGCGCTGAACGGCGTCGATACGATCGATAAGTCGTGGATGGCGACCCTGAACCGGGTGAATCCGCTGGACATGACCCGCTACAGCAGCGCGTTCGTGCGCTTCCGGCAGCAGTGGCGGGAGGCGTTATGAGCGACGGCGGAAAGGCGGGCGGTTGGCTGTCGCGTTTCCGGCAGCAGCGCGATAATGCGTTGCCGGTGACCGTCGTCGGGGCCGCGGTGTTTGATCTGGTCGCGCGGGCGGACGGGTTGCCGCCGCGCGGCGGCGACTTACCGGTTGCTTATCAGGGCACGCACCTGGGCGGCTGCGCGCTGAACATCGTACTGGCTCTGCAACGGTTGGGCGTAGCCTGTGAAGCGCTTCTGCCGGTGGGGGAAGGGATGTGGGCCGATCGCCTGCGGGTGGAGATGGCGCGCCTGGGCGTACGCAGCCGCATTCAGGCCGCCGGCGAGGACAACGGCTGGTGCCTGGCACTGGTCGAACCCGATGGCGAGCGTACCTTTATCACCCTGGACGGCGTGGAAAACCGCTGGCGCCGGGAATGGCTGGAACCGCTGACGCCAGCCGCCGGGTTAGCCTATTTTTCCGGCTACCAGCTGGCGGCGCCCGGCGGCGGCGCATTGATTGCGTGGCTGGAAGCCCTGCCCGCCGCGGTGGTGCCGGTACTGGATTTCGGGCCGCGTCTGGACCGGATGTCCGACGCCCTGCTGCAGCGCCTGATTCGCCCCGGCGTCATTCTGACGCTAAATGAACGGGAGGCCGGGTTGCTGGGAATGGGCGCTGACGTTGCCGCCTTCTGCCGGGAGTTATGGCAACGGACCGGGCAACTGGTGGTGGTCAGGCAAGGGGAGCGGGGATGTTATTACTTCCGCGCGGAAGATGATGCCGGGCAGCTCGCGGCTTATCCCACGCACGTGGTGGACACCATCGGCGCCGGAGACAGCCACTGTGCGGGGCTGATGGCCGGATTGGCCCGCGGACTCACGGCGCGTGACAGTCTGACGTTGGCGGGCGTCGTCTCGGCTTACGTAGTGGCGCACCGCGGCGGCGACTGCGCACCGGATCTGGCGCAGCTAACGGCATTCGCCGCCGGGTGACTGAGAATAGCGGGCGCACAGCAGTGCGCCCGGAATCAGCCAGCCATGGTGTACTCGTACATATCGCCGCGGCAGTAGCTGATACTGTGCTCCAGCGGGTTCTGCGCGTTGTCCATCAGCGTCTGGCGAATAACCAGAATGGCGCACGGATCCTTCAGCAAAAGTTTGCTTCTTAATTCCGCATCGGCCAGGGTGGCGCTGATATGGCTGCTCAGCTTGCCGAACTGAACCTGACGCTTATGCAGGTAGTCATACAGCGAAACGTCGATGTCCTGCGGATCGTCGATGACGTTCTCGGCAATGTAAGAAATGGCGAAGGAGACGGGGGTCTGGTCGATGGTGCGGATACGCTCCAGCAGGTAGACCTGGCTGCCGGCAGGCAATCCCATCAGTTCAGCAATGTCATCCGGAACGGTGACTTTCTCCCGCTTCAGCCATACTGAGCCAGGCACTCTGCCCTGCATGGAAGCTTCGCTGGAGAAACCTTTGATGTTGGCCAGCGAGTAGGCCAGCGGGGGTTGCAGCGAGGGTTTGATTTGGGTGCCGAATCCGCGGCCCCGATCGATGATGTTATCCTGCTCTAAGCATGCTAACGCCTTGCGTACCGTGATACGTGAAATACCAAGGGCGTCGGTGAAAGCGCGCTCGCTGGGCAGGAAATCGCCGGGCCTGACCAGCCCTTGTTCAATCGCTTCCCGAACAGACTCATTAAAACGCAGGTAGAGCGGCATTGAACCGGTATTTGCGATATCGTCCTGCAATTTTTCCAATAGCTGCGCGTTGATTTCAGCACTCATATTTATAAACGTCCAAATTCTGTTTATTTATTGCGGAGGATGAATAAGTAGTGTAAAGCCTATACAAATTGCATTGAAGTAAAATATTGCGAAAATCGATTAAAAAGCACTATTTAAGTAAAACTAGTCTAAAAAGGTATTAAAAAAACTATTTACATCGCGGAATTCTTATAACGTAATAGCATTAAATATACAAATTTAATATATTAAAACGGTAAAAATGCTATTTAAAAGACGCAGTTACCAGCGTAAAGATTTTAATCGCGCAGCGGATGGCCGATATTTTTTCAGCGAAAACCTCTTTTGCCTTAATTTGCGTTACTTATCTGAGAACAGTCTGTAAACAGGGCATTCGTCCATAGGGTTGATATAGTCGCGGAGTGAAAATATAAGTGCGGATATCTTATTTTCTCACTGAAGGCCGCCCGGCAGGACGGCCTTTATCATGGCGGTGATCAGCTCAGTTTATCCACCAGCGTGACGGCGGCGCCAATATAGTTGGCCGGCGTCATTGCTTTCAGGCGTGTTTTTTCGTGCTCGGGCAGGGCCAGACTGTCGATAAACGCCTGCATGCCGGCGGCATCGACGCGCTTACCACGGGTCAGCTCTTTCAGCTTCTCGTACGGCTTTTCGATGCCGTAACGGCGCATGACGGTCTGAATCGGTTCGGCCAGCACTTCCCAGTTAACGTCCAGCTCGTCCAGCAAATGCTGGCGGTTGACTTCCAGTTTGCTGATGCCCTTCAGGGTGGCCTGATAGGCGATAAGTGCATAGCCCAGTCCCACGCCCAGGTTGCGCAGCACGGTGGAGTCAGTCAGGTCGCGCTGCCAGCGTGAAACCGGCAGTTTGCCCGCCAGGTGACCCATTACCGCGTTCGCCAGCCCCAGGTTGCCCTCCGAGTTCTCGAAGTCGATGGGGTTAACCTTGTGCGGCATGGTGGAGGAGCCGATTTCACCTTCCACGGTTTTTTGTTTGAAGTGATTCAGGGCGATGTAGCCCCAGATGTCACGGTCAAAGTCGATCAGGATGGTGTTGAAGCGGGCGATGCAGTCGAACAGTTCGGCGATGTAGTCGTGTGGCTCAATCTGCGTGGTGTACGGATTCCAGCGGATGCCGAGCGAGGTGACGAACTCTTCGCTGAAGGCGTGCCAGTCGATGTCCGGGTAGGCGGCCAGGTGGGCGTTGTAGTTACCGACTGCGCCGTTGATTTTGCCCATGATGTCGATGTTGGCGAGCTGATGGAACTGACGCTCCAGGCGATATGCCACGTTGGCGAACTCTTTACCGACGGTGGAGGGCGAAGCCGGCTGACCGTGGGTGCGTGACAGCAGGGGGATGTCGCGGTATTCGCGCGCCAGTTCGCTGACGGCGGTGAGCAGCGTGCCCCACATCGGCTTGATCACCTCTTCACGCGCGGTATGCAGCATCAGCGCGTGGGACAGGTTGTTGATGTCTTCGGACGTACAGGCGAAGTGGATGAACTCCGACACCGCGTGCAGCGCCGGTACGGTAGCGACTTTTTCCTTCAGGAAATACTCTACCGCTTTCACGTCATGGTTGGTGGTGCGCTCAATTTCCTTGATGCGCCGCGCGTCCTGCTCGCCGAATTCTGCGACGATTTTATCAAGGTAAGCGTTTGCGTCGGCGTCAAATGCAGGAACTTCGGGAATCTGTGCGCATGCCGCCAGTTTTTGCAGCCAGCGTACTTCCACCTGCACGCGAAACTTCAGCAGACCGAATTCGCTGAAAATCGGACGCAATGCGCTGACTTTATCGCCGTAGCGACCATCAATCGGGGAGACGGCGGTCAGGGAGGATAATTCCATCGGTAGCAACTCCAGAATAAAGGAAATGAGAAAACGGGGAACAATGCATCACGGCGCCGGGCGTCAGCAATGCGTTAATAAATTTTGCGCCATCTGAAAGATCTTATTGCGCGAGAACATCAACTGCATGCGTCCGCCGCCAACCTGTTGCCACAGAATACCGGCGCGGATGCCGGCAAGCAGCGCCGCGCGGACTTTCGCCTGAATCAGCGGGGTTTGCAGAATGGCGGGCGAACCGGTGACCTGAATGCGCGGCCCCAGCGGGCTGATGACGTCAACGTAAATACCGGCGAGCGCGCTGAGAATGGTTTCTGACGCCAGATCAAAATGCAGCAGTTGGCGCTCAATGCCGCCGATGCGGTCGGCCAGCGTCTGCAAGGCTTCGTTGTTGGCGTAAAGCTTGCGCTCCAGCACCATCAGGCTCAGGGTGTAACGCGTCAGTTCGGCGCCGGGGCCCTGGCGGTTGGCGTTGAGCATATTAAGCAGCGTTTCCAGCCCCATTTTCAGCACGCGCTCGTGCTCGCCGAATACGGCCAGCGTTGAGGACGGATTGGTTTGCAGGATGCTGCTCAGAGAGGTATGCAAAGCGCCACTGTCGCACTGCCCTTCATGGGCAAGCTGCTGGACCAAACGGGCGGACTGGCAGATCCCGGCCAGCGCCAGCGTGATTTCGTAGTAGTTCTTTGCCACGGCTATTCCTCTGTGCAATCTGTCTGACTTCCGCATTAAAACCGGAAGGTGTTTCGGGGGCAAATCATGCCATAAACTCACGGTCAAACACAGTGCCAATCGCGTGGTTGTGCGTTCAACTGCGTACAACCCGGTTTTTTCCAAGCTCCTTGGCCCGGTAAAGCGCCGCGTCGGCGCGCCTGAAAGCGGCAACCATCGGAGCCTGCCCGGAATGGTAGGCAATGCCGAAGGAGAGCGTAACAACGATCGTGCTGCCATTCGGTAAACGGAACGGATGAGCGGCGATGCGTTTTCTCAGGTACTCGCAGTGGCGGACGCAGTCGGCGATGCGGTTATCATTGCGCACGATGGTGAATTCCTCCCCGCCGTAACGCGCGATGAAGTCTCCGCCGTCGTTGGCTTCCCGCAGCAAAAACGCCACTTCGCGCAGTACCTTGTCGCCGGCCAGGTGGCCGTGAATGTCGTTGAGCTGCTTGAAATTATCGATATCAAGCATTACCAGGCAGCAGGGTGTGCCGCTCTGCTCCAGTTCGCTCAGGTGCTTACTCAGCGCGTGGCGGTTATGCAGGCGGGTCAGGGCATCGTGGCGCGCCGAATCCTGCGCGCTGAAGAAGGTGCTGAGGTGGCGGCGCATTGCGCTGAGCGCCTGATAACAAATCAGCAGGCAAAGGAAAGAGATAATCTGATAGATCAGACCTTCGAGCTGCATCTGCCGTTCGTTCAGGGCGGGGGAGGCCACCAGCAGGCGGAACAGGGTGAGCAGGGAAATGACGATCAGAAACGGCGACAGCCGGTTATATCGCCACACCCTGGCTACCAGCATCGGCAACAGCATCAGGCTGAGGACAATGTTATCCAGTACGATGCCGCCGGTGAAGGTGACGTTGATTAACAACGCGAGAACGCCGGGCAACCACCCGGCGATAAACGTTACCAGCAGAATGGGGACAAACTCGAAGCTGTAATAAGCTTCCTGAGTGATGTAGAGCTTGTTGACCGTCAGATGCAGGGAAACCAGCCCGGCGATCAGGCCGAACAGCACCCGGCGCCAGGGGGCCGAACGGTAGCAGAGTGTGTCGCGGCGGCTAAGAAAATAGTAACCTGCCGACAATGAGGCATAAGTGATACATGCGTTAACGTATAACGTATCGAGAGACAGCAACGATAGCATCAATATTCCCGTCGATTGGTACGGATGATTATGGCTGGCGTAGTTCCGGACTCTGTTCTAATACGGAAACAAAGACAAAATGGCCGGGAAACCGGCGCAAAACCGTTTCCCGGCAACCTTGATTATACTGTCAGCCGCTGTTCGATAACGCCGCCGCCAAGGCAAACTTCGTCCTGATAAAACACGGCGGACTGGCCGGGCGTGACGGCCGCGACGGGTTCGTCAAAGCGCACTTCAATGCGCTCTGCGTCCAGCGGCGTGACAGTGCAGGGAATATCAGCCTGGCGATAGCGGGTTTTAACCGTGCAGCGGAACGGCGCGGTAACGTCGTCGCGGGACACCCAGTGCAACTGCTGGGCAATCAGCCCGGCAGAGAACAGGCGCGGATGATCGTGCCCCTGGGCGACCACCAGTACGTTGTTGGCGACGTCTTTATCCACCACATACCAGGGGTTTTCATCGCCATCTTTGGTGCCGCCGATCCCCAGTCCTTTACGCTGGCCCAGCGTGTGATACATCAGCCCCTGATGCTCGCCGATTTCCGCCCCGTCCACGGTGAGGATTTTGCCGGGCTGGGCCGGCAGGTAACGGCCGAGAAAATCGCGGAATTTACGTTCGCCGATGAAGCAGATCCCGGTGGAGTCCTTTTTCTTCGCCGTCGCCAAATCAAGCTGCTCTGCGATGCGGCGCACCTCGGGCTTTTCCAGTTCTCCCACCGGGAACAGGCTTTGCGCCACCTGCTCATGGCTCAGGGTATAAAGGAAATAGCTCTGATCTTTATTGGCGTCGATGCCGCGCAGCAGTTCAGTTTTACCGTTCGTGTCGCGACGGCGCACGTAATGGCCGGTGGCGATAAAGTCCGCGCCCAGATCTTCAGCGGCGAATTCCAGGAAGGCTTTAAACTTAATCTCTTTATTGCACAGAATATCCGGATTGGGCGTACGGCCGGCTTTATATTCTTCGAGGAAGTGCTCGAAAACGTTATCCCAGTATTCCGCGGCGAAGTTCACCGTGTGCAGTTCAATGCCCAGCCTGTCGCACACGGCCTGGGCGTCGGCCAGATCGGTGGCGGCGGAGCAATATTCTTCGTTGTCGTCTTCTTCCCAGTTCTTCATGAACAGACCAGCAACCTGATATCCCTGTTGCTGCAATAAATAAGCGGATACGGAAGAATCAACGCCGCCGGACATACCGACGATCACTTTTTTCTGGCTGTTATCTGACATGAATGTCTCACTGACTGGAATGAAAAAAAGTTTATTTCTAAAGGGAGCGAATTCTACCACAGTGCAATACGCAGCGCACGGGCGAACGGCCCCCGGAGGTCAGCGGGCAGGCGGGCGCCAGTTAAATGCGCTGAGGATCTCCAGCGGATAGCGCTCCGGACGCTGATAACGCAAAATGCTTTCCCGTACCAGCGGCGAGCGCAGCCGGTCAGAGGTGATGATCTCACCGGCGCTCAGCCACAGGCAACGGTCGATGTCGCTGTCGTGCGGCTGGGTCGGCGGCATGTCCGGCAGATCAATGGCGAACGTAAAGCGCAGGAACGGCGTGGCGTCGGGCGCAACCCATTGGTACATCTGGAGCAGCGACTGCGGCGCCGCGTCGATGCCGGTTTCTTCCCACAGCTCACGCACGGCGGCCTCAATCAGCGTTTCATCGGCTTCCAGATGGCCGGCAGGCTGATTCCAGGTTGCTTTGCCGTTGATGGTTTCCTCAACGGTAAGGAATTTGCCCTGTGACTGCACCACGCAGGCAACGGTAACGTGCGGTTTTAGCATAGGAATATATTTACCCGAATAAGTTGGGGAGGCCGGTTCATATTATTCCCCGGCGTAAAATGAGGCGGTAATGTCCCGCCATTCACCGCTGGCAAGATTATCCAGCGTAACGTCACCCATGGCATAACGGATCAGCCGCAGGGTGGGAAAACCGATATGCGCCGTCATACGCCTGACCTGGCGATTACGGCCTTCAAACAGCGTCACCTTCAGCCAGGCTGTGGGAATGGCCTTGCGTTCGCGGATCGGCGGATTGCGCGGCCACAGCCAGGCGGGTTCCTCCACCAACTGCACGCCGGCCGGCAGCGTCGGGCCATCCTTCAGCGTGAGGCCGTCACGGAATGTCTGCAAGACGGCTTCGTCAGGAATACCTTCCACCTGAACGTAATAGACCTTGCCGGTACGTTTGCCCGGCTGCGTTAAGCGCGCCTGCAATTTTCCGTCGTTGGTCAGCACCAGCAGACCTTCGCTGTCGCGGTCAAGACGCCCGGCGGCGTAAACGCCGCTGACGGGAATAAAATCCCTGAGCGTGGCGCGGCCGTTTTCATCGGTGAACTGCGGCAGCACGTCGTAGGGCTTGTTGAAGATGATCACCCGACGCGGCGCGGCCGGGTGGGGCGCTTTGGCTTTCGCCCGCATCCTGGCAGAGTTAACGCCGTGATTTCTAACAGGGAATTTAGACATAGTAATTACATGGATAAAATGTGATCCCAGTATACCTGAAATCGCATTCCGATTGGCGACGGGCAAGAATTCAAGTATTATTGACACGCATCTTACATTGTCTTAACAAGCCGTGTGTTTTAACACGTTGAGCATGAATTGACCGTAGAGTGAACCACGGGTTTTTCGCCGGTGGCCTGATTAAGGTCACGGGCTGAAAAACGCGGGTATCCAGGCGCACATTGCCTGGTCCGGTAAAGTAAATCCGGACATGACCACGGGCTCAGGTTTTAACCGATACGCACAAAGTAGAAATTGCGCTGAAGGAGAGGTGAATGGAAAGCAAAGTAGTTGTTCCGGCAGAAGGTAAGAAGATTACGGTTGATGCTAAAGGGAAACTGGTTGTTCCGAATAACCCGGTAATCCCGTTCATTGAAGGCGATGGCATCGGCGTAGACGTTACCCCTGCGATGATCGATGTAGTGGACGCGGCGGTTGAGAAGGCGTACCACGGCGATCGCAAAATCTCCTGGATGGAAATCTATACCGGTGAAAAATCCACTGAAGTATATGGCAAAGACGTCTGGCTGCCGGAAGAAACGCTGGATCTGATCCGCGATTACCGCGTGGCGATTAAAGGCCCGCTGACCACGCCGGTTGGCGGCGGCATCCGTTCCCTGAACGTTGCGCTGCGCCAACAGCTTGACCTGTACATCTGCCTGCGTCCGGTGCGTTACTACCAGGGTACGCCCAGCCCGGTTAAACAGCCGGAATTGACCGACATGGTCATCTTCCGTGAAAACTCTGAAGACATTTACGCCGGTATTGAGTGGAAGGCCGACAGCGCTGAAGCTGACAAAGTGATCAAATTCCTGCGCGATGAGATGGGCGTGAAGAAAATCCGCTTCCCGGAACATTGCGGCATCGGCATCAAGCCGTGCTCTGAAGAAGGCACCAAGCGCCTGGTGCGCGCGGCGATTGAATACGCTATCACCAACGATCGCGAATCCGTGACGCTGGTGCATAAAGGCAACATCATGAAGTTCACCGAAGGCGCGTTCAAGGACTGGGGCTACCAGCTGGCACGCGACGAGTTCGGCGGCGAGCTGATTGACGGCGGCCCGTGGGTGAAGATCAAGAACCCGGCCAACGGCAAAGAGATCATCATCAAAGACGTTATCGCCGATGCTTTCCTGCAACAGATCCTGCTGCGTCCTGCGGAGTATGACGTTATCGCCTGTATGAACCTGAACGGCGACTACATTTCCGACGCGCTGGCGGCTCAGGTCGGCGGTATCGGTATTGCGCCGGGCGCCAACATCGGCTCCGACTGCGCGCTGTTTGAGGCGACTCACGGCACTGCGCCGAAGTATGCCGGCCAGGATAAGGTTAACCCCGGCTCAATCATCCTTTCCGCGGAAATGATGCTGCGCCACATGGGCTGGACCGAAGCCGCAGACCTGATTGTTAAAGGCATGGAAGGGGCGATCGCCGCCAAGACCGTGACCTATGACTTCGAGCGTCTGATGGAAGGCGCTAAACTGCTGAAATGTTCAGAGTTTGGTAAAGCTATCATCAAGCACATGTAATTGATGCTGTGATTGGTCAGATAAGCGGGAGCGTCATGCTCCCGCTTTTTTTATTGCCGGAACAGCAGGTCCGCCCGCCGTGATTTAAATAATAACGAATAAAAAAATCAAATTAATAAATGACAAATAGCAGAGTACGACCCTGTAGAAAAGTTTAGAAAAACGTTCCCATCTTAAAGTTTGTTATTTCTCTGACGCCAATACGACGCCACCATACTAATTGAAGCACTATTTTTTCTGCCGCAGGTAAAAGAGCAGGTAAACTAAGTTGCGTCTGAGTTTTATTATTTCGTAGAGCGGATCGCCGACCAAACCGCTATAATGCTGGTATGATGCGCTCAACGCCGGGGCTGCTCAGGAAAACAGGCGATAATTTCCCTGAGTATCCGAATGCGTTGCTCCGGAGACAGGTAAAATAGTGAGTTTATTTTTTCAGGCCTTTTTTCTTTTTGATAGAGAGATAAAAGTTGATGTAAGTACTGTTCAGTTTTACACATAATTTAGCTCCTTTACGTAGTGTTTTTTTATCATATAACCAGAAAAGATGAAGAAAAACTGAATAATTGCGGTTTATTGTTCACCTTTTTGATCGGTTGGGGCGGAGATGTAATACGATAACAAATGAGAAAATAACAATTCTGTCCATGTTCAGAAAAAGAACATGGGGAAGCGTGCGCCAGAAAACAAAAAAAATTTTTTGCACTTTCCCGGCGTTGGTTTATAGTCTCGATGCATCCACTTACAAGAGGTTCTCTATGACTTCAGCCATAGATGACGTCGACCGCTTGTTCTGCGAAATTGCAGCAATAGAGCTTGGGAACGGTCGTTTCGTTATCACGGATGATGAAGGTCAGCAGTTCTATATAAAGGTTCAGGATAGAAGATTGCTCCGATACCACAGATTTGATGAAGGTGATGTTATTCTCCCGCAAGGAGAGCTCCCCCAAACCCAGGAAGAGGTCAGGGCGTTTGCGGAAAGATATCTTGGAAAAGAGTTCGTACGGAATGATGGATGCCCAATGACGGATAGCGATTATGAAGAAGTGAAGAAACTGATTCATATTACATATGAGATGAGTGTGCAACAGGATAGTACGCTTCATTAGATCAAAGATATTTCTTATTTCCCACTACACACCAAACCCGCGCTTCGCGGGTTTTTCGCGTCTGGAGGAAATAGCACGTTATTTTCGATAAAGCGCATGAAGCTAAAACACGCCGCGTTATTATTCCTTTTACCCTGTCGCTGCTATTAATAACGATAACGTTGAAAATACGCGGAACAGCAGAAAATGATCCGGTCTGTGAAAAGGGGATTCTGATTTTTTGAGGTAAGTTGTGTTGATGGTGTTATTAAAGAAACGGGGAAAAGTGAAAAGGCGCATTTCCTCCCGCATAAAGCAGGAATGCGCCTTTTGCAGATGTTGATAACAGGCCGTTAAGCGCGTTTTTCTTCCTGAGAAGGACGCTTGCCGTCCGGGTGTTGGCGTTCTCCTTCCTTCATATTATGCTGCGGCTTTTCGCCTTTGCGATCGGAACGCTCGCCATCGGGTTTACGATCCGGACGTTCACCATCAGGTTTACGATCCGGATGCTCGCCATTGGGTTTACGATCCGGGCGTTCACCGTCGGGTTTACGGTCCGGACGCTTAACGTCCTTATTGGTATCTTTATTGTATTCTTTATGCTGCTTATTTTCGTGCTGAGGACGTTTCCCATTATCAGGGCGATCTTTTTTATCTTTGTCGATCTGATGTTTTTCCACGCCGGGAGGGGGCATATCACCCGGCTTTTCATTTTCGGCGAATGCCAGAGGGCTGGTGAGAATTCCTGCGACGGCCAGCGCCAGTATCGTATTACGCATGATTCCTTCCTTTTGCTAATAAAACATCAATCACGATGACTGTGACGCCGAGTATAAGGAGCGGAAGGAACCATGGACAATGAGACTTTTCCAGCAAATCAGAAACTACACAATTGTTTCATGATTGATTAAATAAAAGCCAATTATGGTGAGGAGGGAGCCGGGCGTTTGTTACTTCATGAAAAAGCGCATTCAGCAAAATAGCCGGGCGCGCGGGAATATCCCCCGGCGAAGAAAATAGCGGAGCAATCAGAAGCTGATTCCGGAACCGACGCCAACGCCAATTCCGATACCGCTGCTGCCCGCACCGCCGCCGGCATGAATACCGGTACCGGCGCAGCCGATGAGTATGAATGCCAAAAGCAGAGGAATAATCTTCATAATTCACCGCCGTGAGAAATGTACATTATATGTTCAGTCACAGGGTTCATCATTATTGTAAACCACCTGAAGAGCAACCATTTTTTCCCCCATAAAGTAAAACTCCAACAGGGCGCCATTGTCGGAAGGCGGGGTAACGTCGATTTCGGTGGTGTAATAAAATTGGCGTGTGAAGCTTGCCTGGCGATCGTCTTCATTTTCCTTTGCGGCGTCATCCAGCTTCGCCCATGCTTCATAGCCCTGAATGTAATAGGGAATATTCATGGCGTAGATGTCACGCGCATCGTCAAAATAATTGCTGACAGGGTCCGGATCGCTGTCTGCCGTCGGGCTTTTACGCAGGACAGAGAAGCTGTAGCTGGCCGAAAGCGCGGAAATCAGCGCGTACGCGGACGTTTTTCCGGTGATGGTCATGCCGCCGAGCGTCATGGTCAGGTTGTGCGGAATGCCGATGAAGTTGCTGACGCCGACGCCGTTCAGGCCGACATTAAAAGCCGCGTTTTCATACTGATAGTATTTCCAGTCGGGATGCGCGGCGCAATCCCCGCCAATCAGGTTGTAGTTGTTGCCGATGTTAACGGGTTTGCCAAGCACGATAGCCAGCATGTCCGGCGTCAGCGGCATCTCTTTGTCGAGATCGAGAACCAGCGGCACGGCAAGCCGGGCGGGCACCGGCAGGGGGATTAAAGCATCCCGTTTGCCGGGATGGCTGCGCAGTACCCACTCGCGCGGGGCGCCTGACGCGCCCTGAGCTGAGCGTGGCGTGATTTTCCCGTAGATTACGCCGTTTTCGATGCGATCGAATGTGCGCAGGGTTTCCGCCGCGGATGTGCTGGTCAGCACTTTACCGCTCATTTTCCAGCCGTTTTTGTCCTGAAGATAAATCGCGTAGTAGTTATACCAGTCCCGGCCGGGGCCGCCGATATCGCTCAGCCCTTCCCAGGTGAAAGGAACCAGGGCGTCGGCTTTGCCGTCGTGATTCAGATCGCCGAACAGAATGGGAAGCCCCTGATGCTGGCCGTGTTCAAAGGGCAGATACAGGTGATTTTCCGACGCTTTCTCTTTTTCCAGCAGGCTTCCTTTGTCTTTTCCGAACGCTGCGAGCAGCGAGCGCACGGTTTCCGGCGGTACGTTTTGCGGCTGAAAAGCGATGCCGCTTTCACCCGCCGCCGCGTCGAAGGCCAGAAATAACAGTAGGGTTAACGCCGTTTGTTTCATCACGTCCTAACCTGAAAAGAGAAAACACCCAAAAACGCGGCTTATTAAAGCACAGCCGCTGCCGGATTATCGGCATCCGGCAGCGAGGAATATTTGCATAGTGTAAATAATTGGTGCGTGTTGTAACTTTTGCGGAACGTGTTGCCGGAAAAAGCGTTGTTATACCAACGGAACTTCTGCAGGCATCTGACTCATGGTAGTCACGTAGGCTTCTTTCAGAACGCTGGCAAAATGCCGGACTCCTTCCAGGGTCGGCATGGCGCCCAGCAATCCTAAGGCGAACCAGCAAGACATCAACAGCCCGAGAAAGGCGAACAGAAATGCGCTGATGGGGCGCTCTTTCCGACGGCAGGTGATATTCAGTGAGCTGGAAAAAAACATCATAACCGCGCTGAATAGCTCCCAGCGGGCAAAGACGATACCGGAGATCAGGGCACTCATCAGGTTTCCTTCAGGGATTGGGGTAGAACAGGGAAGTGTGACTCGGGTCACATAATATCATGGAGAAGTAAAAAAGTAAGCTCTCCGCGGAACAAGACGACTGAGCATCAAAAGCTACCTAAATATGGATTGATATAACTATAATTCGCGGCTATATAAAAATCTGGCAAAACGACAATAATTAGTAATCTATTCGCATATCATGGTTCTTTTTGCCGCGTTATGCTGTCAGAATGCCAGATAAACGATCCGCAGGAAGTAGAGCATGGGGAGGAACCACTTATTTTAGAACTTATTCAGGTATTGGGGCTTGGACTGGTTGTTTTACTGCCGTTGGCGAACCCGTTGACGACGGTGGCGCTATTTCTCGGCCTGGCGGGGAATATGAACCGTGAGGAACGTAACCGCCAGTCGATGATGGCCTCGATTTATGTCTTCATCATCATGATGGTGGCGTATTACGCCGGTCAGGTAGTGATGAATACGTTTGGTATCTCCATTCCGGGGCTGCGCATTGCCGGCGGGCTGATTGTGGCGTTCATCGGTTTCCGGATGCTGTTTCCCCAGCACAAAGCGCACGACGCGCCGGAGGTCAGCAGCAAATCCGAGGAGCTGAGCAAAAGCAACGATGTAAACATTGCGTTTGTACCGCTGGCGATGCCGAGCACGGCAGGGCCGGGAACCATCGCGATGATCATCAGCTCCGCCTCGACCATCGGGCACGGTACGCAATTTTCTTCGTGGGTGCTGCTGGTTGCGCCGCCGCTGGTCTTCTTTTTGGTCAGCCTGATCCTGTGGGCCTGCCTGCGCAGTTCCGGCGCGATTATGAAGCTGGTCGGGAAAGGCGGCATTGAGGCGATCTCCCGCCTGATGGGCTTTTTACTGGTGTGCATGGGCGTGCAGTTTATTATTAACGGCGTGCTGGAGATCGTGAAGAATTACGCCGCGTAACTCACCGGACCCTTTTGTGGCGGGCAATACATGTGCCAGCCCTCAGGTTGGCTGAGTTCGTTGAAAAAACACCGGGGCCGGGGATCGCGGCGATGATCCCCGGCTTCGTCATTTTTGCTCCTGCCGCGATCTTAACCGTTCGAAATTATTCATGCCGCTGTCAACTAGAAAAAACGGTTTTCCGGTCTAATACTTATCTCTAGTGAGCCCGTGTTGTAGTGCAATCCGGGCGTTTTGAGGTGGTATAAGGAGTTCTCCAAATGAGCGAAAACACAAAAGACGGCCTGATTCTTCTCGGTCGCATCCTGTTGATGGTGTTATTCATTATCTTCGGCTGGTGGAAGCTGACCAATTTCAGCATGGCGGTCAGCGCTATGCAGGGATACGGCGCGCCGATGCCGTATGTTGCCGCCATCATCGCGGTGGCGGTGGAATTTTTCCTCGGTATTGCCATTATCCTGGGGATATTTACCCGGCCCCTCGCGGCGCTGTATGCGCTGTATGTATTGGCAACGTCGTTCATCGGTCATCCGTACTGGAAACTCACCGGGATGGACGCGATAGCCAATGAGATTAATTTCTATAAAAATATCAGCATCATCGGCGGACTGTTGTTGCTGATCGTCACCGGCGCGGGGCGTTACTCTCTGGATGCGAAGTTCTGCGGGAAAAAGTAGGCCTCTCCGGGAGGGCAAATTGCCGTCAGGCGCCGTTAACCGATTAATTAATCAACATAAAAGAATAATTGTTGCGCATGATGCCTATTTGGTAAACAAATGGCGGAAATCCGGCGATTAGCACTAGACAACGACAGGGTAGCCCGATAATATTTGCCCTCATTGGAAGGATGGCCGAGTGGTTTAAGGCAGCGGTCTTGAAAACCGCCGAGTGTAACAGCTCCCAGAGTTCGAATCTCTGTCCTTCCGCCAAATTTGAACCCCGTGATACTTGGTATCACGGGGTTTTTCTTTTCCCGCCGTTTTTCACTTGCGGGCGCTACACCACCATCGGCGCCAGCATAAAGCCGAAGGCGACGCCGGCAATGATGCCGCCCAATCCCGGCAGCATGAATGGGTGGTTCAGTATGTATTTACCCACCCGCGTCGTCCCCGTGGTGTCAAACTCCATCGCCGCCAGCGATGTCGGATAAGTGGGCAATACAAATACCCCGGTGACCGCCACGTAGGAGGCCAGAATTGCCCAGGTCGGCACGCCCAGCGCCACCGCCAGCGGAATAATCAACGGCGTGGTCGCGCCCTGTGAATAGAGCAGCGCGCAGGTACAGAACAACACCAGAGCCAGCAGCATGGGGTAGGTGCGCAGTATATCGCCGGCGGTTTCCTTGATTTCGGCCATGTGCGCGTCAACGAACGTGGTGCCCAGCGTAACGATCCCCAGAATAACGGCGAGCGAACTCATACCGGCGCGGAAGGTCGGCGCCAGCACCACGGAGTCGGTCGACGTTTTACACAGAACCACCATCAGGCAGGCGGCGGACAACATACAGATGATAATGATGTCGCGCGTGCCCATCGGTTTCCCGAGGTCAAAGCCGGGGCGCAGAGCCGGAAAGGCAGCCAGAATGACGATAGCCACGGTGGCCAGCAGGAACAGCGCCACCGAAAGTTTGGCCTGCGGCGTGTCGGTGTTTTGCTTCTCCTCGTACTTACGCACCAGGCCTTTCTGCAGGCGTTCCAGATAAACTTCGTCATCCTGCAACTCGCATCCCTGACGGGAGGAGATGAAGGCGGCGACCATTGCGGCGATGAACGAAGCCGGCAGGCAGACCGCCATCACCTGAATAAAGGTGACGCCGTTGCCTTCCATGATGGTCAGCATTGCCGCCATTGCTGCGCTGATCGGCGAGCCGGAAATCGCAATCTGGGACGCCACGACGGAACCGGCCAGCGTGCGGGAGGGCCGCACGCCGGACTCTTTGGCGACCTCCGCGATAACGGGCAGGGTGGAGAAAACGATGAAGCCGGTACCGGCCATGATGGTCATCGCCCAGGTTATGATGGGTGCGATGATGTTGATGTATTTAGGATTGCGCCGCATGAAGTTGCCCGCGGTGCGTACCATATAGTCCATACCGCCCGCGGCCTGCAGCGCGGAGGCGGCCACCACGACGGTCATGATGATCAGAATGACGTCCACCGGCGGAGAGCCGATGGGGAGACCGAATCCCAACGTCAGAATCGCCAGCCCCAGGCCGCCGCAGAGGCCGATACCGATGCCTCCCAGCCGGATACCGAAAAATATTGCCCCTAATACCACGATAATTTCTAGCCAAACCATGACAGTCTCCCATTGACAATATGTACTTGTCGCTGAAGTCGATGAAGAAAATAAATTGTTATTGTTAGTTTCTGATTCGTGCTTAGTTTATTTTTTGTGCCAGCAGATGGTGTTTCCCTACCCGTTGCTCATACCAACGAATTCCCGCCCGGACTAATGATCCGGTGGAGTCGATATATTTATCCGGCGTTTCTCTGACCGCGTCCGCCAAAATAACCGGCACCTCGGTACACCCGAGTACGATAATTTCCGCGCCGCGCGAAAACAGCGCCTCCGCCTGCGCGCGGATTAAGGTTTTGGCCTGCGTTATATTGCCGGCTTTTAATGCATAAATACTCTTCATCACGTTATCCTGACTCTGCGGATCGGGCTTTATACAGGTAAGTCCTCGTTCTTCAATGCTTTTCTGATACAGTCCCATATGCAGCGTGGCATTGGTCGCCAGCAGGCCCACGTTTGTTTTTCCGCTGGCTTCGGCTTCCTTCATCGTGGTTTCGACGATGCTCAGAATATCGACGTGACAGGCGTCTTTTAATTCCCGGAACCAATAATGCGCGGTGTTGCAGGGAATAACGATGCATTCCGCACCGGCTTCTTCCAGCGTGTGTAAATAACGTTGCATGATCGGCAGCGGAGACTGGCCGTTATTCATCAGGGCGTCAGTTCTGTCCGGGATATCGGGAATAGAGGAAATAATCAGCGGAATATGTTCCTGATCGTGCCGTGCTGCGGTGTAGGTAACGAATTTATTAAATAGATCCACGGTGGCCGCCGGACCCATTCCTCCTAATACGCCGATTAAACCTTTCACAATGCATACCCCTTTCTGTGCTGGTTTTGTATAAATAAAAATATTTCGGCGGCGCTGATGTGCAATAACTATTGCTAACTTGTTATTAACATGATTAACCGAAATAAAACGTTAAATAAGGCCGTGATTTATTTGATGACGGGTAAATCGTTATTTATCTTTAACAGGAGTGTTGAGCGAAGAGAAATGCAAGTATGTATGGCATGATGCAAAACTTGCATTATCCGGCATCACAAACCGGGCATTAGCACTGGCGGTCTTGTGGCGTTAGTGCCAGTATGTCCGCAGTGATGAGGTTTCAAACGCCGGGAAGGGGATGTTACGCTGGCGATGCCTGATGCCGGAAACGAAGATGTCATGCAAGAAACGAATCATGAGAAGGATGGGGGAATTATAAGAATTCTTATTTCTTATAATTAACCGTATCGGCGTGCGATATTGTTTCACTCCCGGCGATTTATTAATTAACCAATTTTACCGAACACTGCGATCGCCACCGGGGGGCGTGATGAAAAATATAGAGACGAAATGGCTATATGACTTTCTGACGCTTGAAGCCTGCCGCCACTTTTCCCACGCTGCGCAAGCGCGCAACATCTCTCAGCCAGCCTTCAGCAGACGGATAAAATCGCTGGAGTCCGCTATCGGCGTCGAACTGTTCGATCGCAGCACCACGCCCTTACAACTGACCGAGGAAGGCAAGCTGTTTCACTCCCAGACGCGCAGCCTGGTGCAGCAACTGGAGTGTAACCTGAACGAACTTTCCGGCCAGAACCTGCTCGGGACTCCCAATATCAAGATCGCCGCCGCTCACTCCCTTTCATTGACGCTGCTGCCAAAGCTGGTTCACTCGCTGGCCGACTACGGCGGGGAGTTTGTTTATCATGTGGAGGCGATTGACGTGGTGCAGGTGGTCAATACCCTGCGCGAAGGGAAAAGCGACTTCATTATCTCTTTTTACGATGAGGATCTGATGCAGGCGCCGTTCTGCTGCCTCAAGCTGTTTGAGTCAGAGCTTTACCCGATCTGCGCCGCAGGCAGCGACGGCCGTCCGCTTTTCGACATCTACCAGCCACAGGCGCCGTTGCTCAACTATACCAGTTCTTCCTACATGGGGAGGCTGGTGAATCGCCGGCTGGGGGAGGTCGGTGCCATTTCACCGCGTACGCTGTTTATGTCATCCATGAGCGAACTGCTGAAAAATATGGCGCTGGACGGGCACGGCATCGCCTGGCTGCCCATCTATTCCGTGGTGGAGGAGTTGAAAGAGAAAAGGCTGGTTTGCCTGAACACGCCGGAGCTGACGGTGCCGATTCGCGCCTATATCTACCGTATGGATACCCGGCTGAATAAGAGTGCGGAGCATTTTTGGCGCATCCTGAAAAACAACATGCCTGAAACGCTGAAGTAGCCATAACCTGATTCATCATCCCGCATTCACCGGCATACCGGCGGCTAAACACGGCCATGTTTTCTCCTGCCTTTGCGACATCTGAAGCGGCGGAGCGGCGTCATCAGGGCCATAAGATATGTTATATCGCTGATTCAGTCGCGGATAATGCTGAATGGCGCGGTAGTTAAAAACGAAATAGAGGAAGAACCATGAATGAGAAGGCGACGGTATATTTTCTGGAATTGCCGTGGCGTAAAAGTCAAGCTTATCAGTCCGGCTATTCATTAATAATTATTTCGCAATTATGATGAAAACTTATCACGGAGGAGATAGTTTCTCTGTGTTACGTTGATTAAAGTTAAAAAAATAAACCCTGCGTCTTATTTGTCTAAACTAACAGGCAGGTTAACGCGGTTAAATATCATTATCCTTAAAATACTTCCCCTCAAAATATTGACTTTGAAAGAAATCCGATTTGCCCGATGACGCCGCAGGCTGGCTGAGTAATACCGCTTAAACTGCGCACCTCTTTCTATCGGCGAATTTACTGCGCTTTTAAAACTGCTCTCATTCATCCGGGAAATATCTGTATTCATTCCCGTTAAAATTGTGACGTCTGCGATTTAAATAGAAAATGCTTTAAATTTCTCATGCTGTTTTATAGGGCTAATCAGCCCATTGTGAGAGTATGAAAAACAACACACCTCTCGCATAACCTGCGCTGAATATCGCATTTGTATTTTTAACTTCCGCATAAAGGGATTGGATATAATGACAAAGAAAACATCAGAGAAAAAGTCAGATAATTCAACGGATAATGGAAACAACCCGCAGAACGTAACGCGTAATGAAACAGCGGGAAACCCGGAGGCTCAGAGTTATATAAAATCATCCTCAGCGTCAAATAATAAAGATAATCAATCGGCAGAAACGTTCCCGTCATTATATTTATTTGATGAGTCAACGCCGCAAGCCTGGCTGTTTGGCGCGCCGGAAGCCGCGGTTTTATTAATGAACAGCGCGTTAACAGTACCGGGGGAAACCCACCGTTATGAATTTGTGGTGGAAGAGCCACGCAGGATTTTGTTCGACAGTCTGACCCGGCGCGGAGATATGACCTGGACGCTGTCCTCGGCCGCCGAACAAATTGACAAAAGACGGTTTGATTATACGGACGGCTCAAACAGTGCGTCGGTTTATACGCTGGCGCCGGGGAAATACACCATTGTCATTGACGGCGTAGCGGATGCAGTCGGTGATTATTCGCTGCGGGTTATTGATACTCAGGCCGCCACCGATCTTATTCCCAATACATTGACGGAAGGTACGCTGGAACGCAACAACCATTCTGTCGTTTTCCGTTTCCCGGCGCAGGCCGGCGATAGTTTTTATGTCCGCGGCGGGAATTCGAATTCTTATAATCTGACCTGGAAGATCGTCGATCCTTACGGGCGCCAGGAACGGAGCTATTCGTATCTGCGGGACAGCAGCAGCCTTTTTACGGTGAAATATTCCGGTGAATATCTGCTGTTGCTGGAAGGCACCGGCGACGGTGGGGCGACGGATGATTATCATTTTACCCTGTTTGCCGTTAAACATTCGGTAACGCCGTTAACCCTCAATACACCGCAGATTGCGGTCATCGATCAGCCGGACAAACGGGCCTATTACTCGTTTACTTTGCCCCGACCCCGGACGGTGCTGTTCGACCCGCTGTTTTCCCAGAGTTTCTACTGGCACTTAACCGGTCCGAAAGGGGAGGTGGCCGGGCGCACGGGGAATTTTGACCCGAAGTATTATTCCCTCACGAACGGCTGGCTGTGGCTGCCTTCCGGTGATTATCAACTGTGTATCGATCTGGATTACGGCCGGGAAGGAGAGTTCCCCTTCCGCCTGCTGACGCTGGACGATGCCGCAACGGTACAGACCGACTCCCCCGTCTCCGGCTCGTTGCAGCCGGATGCGGGTATCCGGGCTTATGCCTTTGACGCGCAGGCGAACGAGGCGTTTTTCATCAACGGCATCGCTCTGTCGGCGGGCAGCATTTCCTGGTGGTGTACCGACGAGCGGGGCTGGCGGGTGGCGGAAGGCGTGCTGATGACGGGCCGGACCGCTTTTCAGGTGCCGGCCACGGGGCGCTACTGGCTGGTGCTTGACGGCTCGTCCATCGCGAAGGCGGCAACCCCGGTCGATTACCAATTCTCCGTCAACCGCATTCTGGCGCAGCAGGATGTTCTGACGCTGAACGAGGACGTGCAGGGAACCCTGACGCAGGCCGGGCAGGAAATCACCTATCCGTTTACGCTGAAGGCCGACGTCTGCCTGGCGTTTGACGCGCTGGCCGGCAGCAATATGCTGTGGACGCTGAACGGCCCACGCGGCACGGAGGTGAGCGCGCGGCGTTTTGAAAGCAGCGACGCTGAAACCGCGCTGAGCATCCTGAACCTGATTGCGGGCGACTACACCCTGAGCGTGCGGGGCAACGGCATGCAAACCGGGGACTATGCCTTCTGCCTGCACACATTAACGCCGTCGCTGGACGCGGTGACGCCCGGCGAGCCGCTGACGGGAACCCTGGCGCCGGGCAACGGCAGCCGGGTTTACCGGCTTGATGCCGTCGCCGGCGATAAGCTGTCGCTGCCGTCGCCGCAGGTAACGGGAGGGACCGCATACTGGCGCATCATCAACCGCTATGGACGTGACGTTTTCGGCGTGCGCAACCTCGCCACCAGAAACTGGCAGGGCACGCTGAGCACTGAGGGCGAACATTACCTGCTGATTGAAGGCCGCTGGAATAACACCGCAGCGGTCGACTTCACCCTGCAATTTGATCTCCTGTCACACGAGGAGCCTGCCGCGCTGCCCGAAGGTGAAACGCTGACGCTGAATGGCGTGCTCTCCGGCGCGTTTACCGGAGCGGCGGAAACGCAGGTATATCGCTTCTCGCTTGATGCGTTCACGCTGCTGGCGATGGATAATCAGGGCCTCACCAGCAGCAGCGCCCAGTGGATGCTGGAAGGGCCGCGCGGTACGGAAATCAGCTGGCGCAGTTTCTACTATTACAGTGAGCTTTATAACTACGCCGATAACCTGCTGAAATTGCCCGCCGGCGACTACGCACTCACCGTCAGAGGCAGCAGTTCCTCATCGTTGTCGGATAACGGCGCTTATGCGTTCTGCCTGATTGAGCTTGCCTCGCTGCCAGAGCTGCTGATGGATCAGCAAATGTCCCTGACACGCTCGCCCGGCAACAGTATGCGCGGCTACCAGTTCCAGGCCTCCGCCGGGGATACGGTACTGCTCGACTGGCAGGACAAAAACAGTTACGCCTATTGGATAATGATCGACCCCTACGGGCGGGTCGTCAGCACCAGCAACGGCGACGGGATCAGCGCCAGCAACTACGTGCTGCCCGTCGAAGGGCGTTATACGCTGTTGTGTGACGGCTATCAGAACAACACGCAGGTCAGTGAAGTCGTGTTCCGTATGGCCCGTCTGCGCCGCTTAACGGCTCAGCCGCTGACGCTGAACGACGCTTACAGCGGCACGCTTGCGGCCAATCATATCCAGGCGGAATACGACTTTACGCTGAATCAGCCGCAAATCCTGGTTATGGATTCGCTGGGGACGGATGCGGAAAACAACAGTAACCTGCGCTGGAAGCTGATGCGCGGGAATGATGTCGCCATCACCTGGCGCAGTTTTAATACGTTTTCCCCCTATGCCTTCGGCCGTGAACTGCCCGCAGGGCGCTATACGCTGGTGGTGCGCAACACGGCAAACGCCGACGCAACCTACCAGTTCCGCCTGATGACGCATGATGTGGCGCAGGTGCTGACGCTCAATGCGCCGTTTACCGATGTTCTGAGCGGTGACGAAACCCGCCTCTACCGCTTTAACGGCCTGGCCGGCGAACGTTATTACTTTAAAGGCATGAACAGCGGCAACGTCTGCCAGTGGTCGTTGCTTGATCCCGGCGGCCGCACGATTTCGTCCGGCAACGACAATAATACTGTTGCCAATATCGCGCTGGAGATCAGCGGAGAGTATCTGCTGCTCTGCTCGCCGGTGTCCTGGCGGGAATCGACCGACATCAAATTCCAGCTCTTGCTGAAAACCGAGGCCAGGCAGCCGCTGACGCTAAACCAGCGCCAAAACGGACGCATCAGCCGTCCGGTGGAAACCGTACGCTATGGCTTTACGCTTATGGCGGCAACGCGCCTGATGATCGACGGCCAGGGCGGCTCCGGCATTTACTGGAGCCTGAGCGGGCCGCGTGGCAGCGAGGCCAGCGGCAACAGCCTTACCGTTACGCCGCGCTTTTTTGATCTGCCGATGGGCGAGTATGAATTTACCCTGGCCGCGAACGATGACCGGACCGGGGAATTCAGCTTCCGGCTGCTTGAACAAGCGCGGCTGGCGGCATTAACGATGGGCGAGGCGACATCCGTCACGTTCGCCGCCGGCAGCACGATGTCCGTATATCAGCGCGTCACGCTGACGGAAAGCGCCACGCTGGCGTTTGACATTCTGGACGGCAAGAATCACCTCCTGCAATGGACGTTTTACGACCGCGGGGGCCAAAACGTCGTGTCCTCCTACCTGGACGACGGCTATACCCGCACCGCGGCGCTGGCCGCCGGCGACTACCTGCTGGCGCTCACGCCTTACCGCCAGGCGGATGAAGAACACACGCTGCGTTTCGCCCTGAGTCAACAAATCACGGATCGCGTCAGCATCGATCTCAGCGACACCGTGACCGGCTCCGTCCCTTCGCCGTCGCGTGAAAACCATTATACGTTCCGGCTGGACAACGCCTCGGTCATGATATTTGAGAGCCTGGTGATGGATACGCAACTGTCCTGGCGTCTGGAAAAGGCGGACGGCTCCCGTCTGAATTCGGGTTCCTTCAACGGCGTATTCTTGCTGGGGCAGCTGGAGCGCGGCGACTACCTGCTGCGCGTCTATACCAACCGGCAACGGGCGCAGGATGCCGTCGCGTTCCGCCTGTGGGACGTCAACGGCACGTCGGTGAGCGCGTCCGGCGGCGAACACCGGATGATCTTCTCCCCGCAAACCACGGTTCAGGTGCTGGCTTTCGATCTGGACGGCACGGCGTCTGACTACTTTATCTGTCAGTTTACCCGGCCGGAAGGGCAGGAGAATCTCAACAGCTACGGCTACCTGCTGAACGAGCAGGGGCGCCAGCAGTGGTCGGTTTCGAACCAGGCATGCGCCAGCCTGCCGCTCGGCGAGCCGGGGCGTTACTACCTGGTCATGTACACCACGACTCCGCCCGCCTCGGCGCTGGAGTTGTATTGCCGTACGCTGATCGTCCGGCGTGAACACCAGCCGCTGACACTGGACACGCCGGTGCAGGGCCGCCTGGAAAGCGGCGCGGTGAAAAACTACTGGGATATTTCGCTGGATCGCGAACGCTATGTGCTGCCCGTCGGTTCGGCGAACGGCAGCATGGCGTGGCGGCTGCGCGACGTATGGGGCGAACTGGTCGCCAACGGCAGGCTGGAGACGCAGACGCCGCTTAAACTGCCGGCGGGCGGCTATTGCCTGGAGATCAGCGCCGCCGGTTCCGGTGGCTATATCATCCCCGGCGATTACCGTCTGAACCTGCGCAGCGTGGCAGCCCTGTCGCCGGATGAAGCCATCAGCCGGGAACTTGCCGCAGGGCAACCGGCGTGGGTGGCGAGCCTGAGCGTTCCCGCCGGAGAAGCGTGGGTGATTCAGGCGGAGACGGCGCCGGATGCCGGCGTTATCACGGTTTATGACGCGCGCACCATGCGGGTGGTTGACCCCGTGACGACCGGCATTATCCGGTTGGCGGCGCGTCCGCAGGCCGGTGACTACCTGGTGATGGTGGAAAACACCGGCGACGAGACTCTGGCGTTCACGCTGAAGGCGGGACGGAGCGTGCCGTCGGTGCAACCGGCAATCGTCTCCGGCGAAGCATTCAGCGTCACGCTGACGTCGGCGGCGCAGGAGCTGCATTATCCGCTGCCGCATGCGGCCAGGGAACTGGTGTTGACCCTGCCTGACGCCGGATCGGGCATTTACTGGCGCCTGATCCCGGCCGGTGGCGGTAAGCAGGGCGGCTACTGGAATCAGGGCGTCAGCTACGAACGTCCCGGCAGTGACGACATGATTTTGGCGTTGCGCAGCGATCTGCCTGACGCGCGGACCTTCCGGGCGCGGGTGTTGGACATTGCCGCCTCACCGCTGCTGACGTTCGGAGAAACCGCCGGTCGCCTGGCGGACGGCCGTGACGCGGCGGTCTACCGCCTGAAGCTTACCCAGCCGCAACGTATTGAGATGAACGTCCGGGCCGCAACGCCGGAACTGTCGCTCAACTGGGGATTGTACGCGCAGGACAGCCGTTGGATCGGCGGCGGCGACGGCATATCTCCGGCCATGGCGGAAAGCCTGGACACGGGCTCCTATACGCTGATTATCTACGGGAAGGGGGAAAGCGGCACGGCGCTGGACTACACGGTACAGTACGCGGAGCGCCAGGCGCTGCCCTTAACGCCGGGCGAGCGGGTGCAGGTTGAACTGCCCATCGGCAGCGGGCAACAGGCCGAATATGCGTTTACGCTGAACGAAGAAAGCCAGGCGATACTCAGCGCCGGAGAGCGGATTTACGGGGTGACGTGGCGCCTGACGCACGGCGAACAGGGCTCGATCGCCGAGGGCGAGTTTGAGTTGCCGGGGCAATGGCTGACGCTGCCCGCGGGCCGTTATTGGCTGACGCTGAACGCCCAACTGCCTTCGCGGCGCGCGAACGGAGAAGACACCATTGCGGTGGACTTCCAGCTGGCGCTGTTGTCGCAGCTGCAAAAAGACGTCGTCACGTATGCAACGCCGCTGGCGCAGACGTTACCGGCGCAAACTTATCTGGCGCTGCACCCGCTGTCGGTTGCGACGGGCGATACCTTCACCCTGACGCCGGACACGGAGAACGGCGGAGAATATAGCTGGTATCTGTTCAGCGATCAGGGCTACTGGCTGGTCAACGGCAAGGGAGGCGAACCCCTGTCCGCGTTCAATCTTACCGAAGGCGGCCGTTATTACCTGCTGATTAAAAATGCCGCGCCGCAACAGGCGCTCAGTTACCGGTTAACGCTGAATCTGGACGCGCGCACGGACATCCGCCCGGAGGGCGAGGCGTTAACGGTGGGAGAAAGCGTCTCCGTCACCGTGCCGCAGGGCGAGAAAAAAACCTATCGCTTCACCCTTACCCGCGCGACGCTGCTGGCGGTTACAGGGTCGATGCGCGAAGAGGGCTATCTTTCCTGGCGGCTGATGAACGCCGTCAACGCGCTGGAATCCGGCAATTTCTCCGCCTATTCACGCGCTGAGCGCGTTTGCAGTCTGACGGCGGGCGATTATGCGCTGACGATAGAAAACTACCCCGACGGCGCAGAAACCGCGCTGGATCTCTGCCTGGAAAACGGCGCCGACGCGCCCGTGGTCGCGCTGGGCGAAGAACTGATCGCCCCGGCGGATCGCGCACTGTTCCGGCTGCCCCTGATGCGGGAGGAACGCTGCTACAGCCGCGCTTCGGCCGGCAGCGGGTGGGTTATCTACGATCGCAACGGCAGCATGATGTCGTGGGTCGGCGAAGGGGCGTTTAGCGAGTTTACGGCCCCGGAAAGCGCAGATTACTTTATCGCCCTGAATTATCAGGACATCGCGGCGCCGTCCGCCTCGCTCAGCCTGCGGGGCGCGCGGATAACGGAAACCGCCATCAAACTGGGCGAAGTGGCGGCCGGCGTGATTAACCTGGGCGATACCCCCTGTTACACCTTCACGCTGACGGAAAGCCGCCAGGTACTGCTGGACTTCCGCCAGTGGGGGCAAGGGCAGGAGTGGCGGCTGCTGTGCGACGGACATGACGTCGAACAAGACAATTTTTATGGCAACGACGGCGGCAACTGGATGCTCAGCCTGCCCGCCGGCGACTATCAACTGATGCTCAGCGCCGGCTATGAAGGGCAGTCCGCGGAGTACCGTTTCCGTTTGACCGACGTTGCCAGCGCGCCGGCGCTGCCGCTTGGCGCGTCGTTCACGGTGGAAGCGGCGTCCGGCGAAGCCTGCCTGTACCGTTTCACGCTGCAAAGCGGGGAGTGGTGGATTTATCAGGGGCTGAGCAGTGAAGACCATGGCCTGATGACGCTGTATGACGCCGATGGCGACATCGTCGGCAGCCTGGACGATCTGCTGGAGTGCAGCATTTTCCCGTCGCTTCCGGCGGGAGAGTATACGCTGCTGATCGACCTGCAATCCTCGCGCGGCGAAGCGCAGGCGCAGCTGAACGCGATCTGCTGGACGCCCGATGCATCCGCCCGGACGCTGACGATGGACACGCCGGTCAGCGGAACGTTAACGCCCGGCGACGCCGCTCACCTTTACCGCCTGAACACCCCGGAAGCGAAGAACCTGCGTCTGCTGATCCCGGCGCAGTCTCCGGTGCGCTGGAGCCTGTTCGGCGCGGACGGCACGCTGACGGCGCAGGGGGAAATGTCCGGCGACTCGGACGTGGCGGCGCTCAGCCGCCTGAACGCGCCTTACGCGTTGCTGCTGAACAGCATGACGCCGGATACGCCGGTGACGTACGCGTTCACCGCCGCAAACGTGATGGCGGCGCTGGATACGGTGTACAGCGGCAGCGTGGCGTCGAACACGCAGTCGGTGGCCTACCCGCTGCGGCTGACCCAGCCAGCGCGCATTATTTTCGATGCCTTCAGGGAAAATGAAGAGTACCGGGGCAGCAGCCCCAGCTGGACGCTGGAAAGCCCGGAAGGGGATATCTTCAACCGCACGATGTACACCTCCTACGCGAGCGAACCGATGCAGTTGCTGCCCGCGGGGAATTATCTGCTGAGCATCATCAGCGGCTACACTTATCCGCTCGCTTACCAGTTCTGCCTGATGACCGCCGCGTCCGCGCAGCCGCTCGATATGAACGGCGTTACGCAGGGCACGCTGCAGCCCGGAAACCGTGCGCGTTTTTATCGTTTCACGGCCACGGCAGGTGATGCGTGTGCGCTGACGATGCGCGCGGGTTTCGTCGGATACTGGCGTCTGCTCGATGCGCAGGGCACGGAGCTGTTCAACACCGAAACCACCTACGCGCAGAGCTTCGTACGCCTGACGGCGGGCGGTGAATACCTGCTGATGATTGAAGGCCGCAACGACGTCTGGCAGGCGCAGGAGTTTGCCTTTGACGCCTGGTTTATGACGAGCCGCGACCTGCTGGCGACCGATACGCTGATTGAGCGCGAGCTGGCGGGGAACGAGTCTGCATACTGGCGTCTGCATCTCGATCGGCCGCAGATGGCGGTGTTCGACATCACCGGCACGCTGACCGGCGGACGCTGGCGGCTGGAGCAGGAAGGTAAGGCGCTGTTTAATCAGGCCTTCACCGGCAGCGCTTATGATACCAAGGTCTGGTTGGCCGCTGGCGACTACCAGCTGGTGTTGTCCAATACGGGCACGGCGACAACGAAGTATGCCTTCCGTGTGTTGACGGATGTCAGCGCCACGAAGATTACGAAAGACACGCCGGTCAGCACTGATTTCCCGGGCCTGACCTCTGCCCTGATGTACACCTTCAGCGGACAAGCTGGGGAACGCTATTATGCCGATGCGCTGGCGACGGAAGTTATCGGGGACACCAGCCCCGGAACGTTGGGCTCTCCCTACTGGTCGTTGTTTGATCCGCAGGGTAAGGCACTGTTCAGCAACACGTCGATGGGATGGTTTGACTACGGTAGCTACTGGGATGCGGAACAGCAACGTTACCGCTACCGTATTCGGTTCAACGGCACCGATCAGGAACCACAGACGCTGACGGTGTCCGGCACTTACACGCTGGTGCTTGAGTACCGGAATGACAATAAATGGCCGACCGGCCTCGTCGCCTTCAGCATGGTCAATGTGCCGCGTGAAACCGTGACGACGCTGGACCCGCTGGCGGTATCCGCCGGACCGGATCTGGTCATCAACGATGTGACGCTGGAGCCGGCGGCCGGTTTCCACAGCGGCCAGCAGATTACCGTCAGTTGGATTGTGGAAAACCGGGGCAACCAGTCTGCGGAAGGTATTTGGAACGATCGCCTCATTGCGCGCAACCTGCATAACGGCGAGCGCATCGCCTTGATTTCCGTCCCTTATGACAGCGAACAGCGCGGCGCCATCGCCGCCGGGGAGCACCGCGTGTGCAGTACGGTGCTGGCGCTGCCGGAGGGCATGCTGGCCGTCGGGCTGGTGGAGATCATCGTGATTGCCGATGCTGACAACCTGCTGCATGAGCACAACCCGCAGGTGACGGCGGAGGCGAATAACGCCGCGCGCCGGGAAATCACGGTCGCACCGTCAAACTATCCCGATCTGGTGGTGGAGGACTTTTCGCTGGAGCCGGACGGCGACTTCCAGCCGGGGCAGGACATCGTCGCGCGCTGGCACACCGCCAACCGGGGCAACAGCGCAGCCAGGGCGCCGTGGCGTGAACTGCTGGAAATTTACAACAAATCCACCAACGAAATCGTGCTGAGCGAAATCGTGGCGGAGGCGGACGATCTGGCGGCGGGAGAAAAGCGTGAACGACTGCTTTCCCTGCCGGGCGGATGGCCGCAGGGAGTGTCCGCCGCCGGGCATTTCATCGTGCGTGTCGTGACCGACTACGGCAATGAGATTGCCGAAGCGAATCCGGATGGCGACGGCGAAAGCAATAACCAGGCCGAGCTCACCTACGACGTCGGCCCGGATCTGGTGGTACGCGAGCTGACGGTGGAAACGCCTGCGGTTCAGGCTGGCGGGGAGGTTGTAATCAGTTGGCAGGACTGGAACCTGGGCGCCAGCGCGACCGGCACCGGCTTCCACGATCGCATTCTGGTGAAAAACGTGACGTCGGGCGAGACGCTGATGGATACGGTGCTGCTCTACGATCCCGCCGCCGTCGTTGACGGCCGGGCTGCCGGCGCGATTCTGCCGGGCGAGTACCGCGAGCGCCGCTTCACTTTCCGCCTGCCGCAGGGGCAGCGGGGCAGCGGTGAGATCGATATCTCGGTCATCGCCGATCAAAACGCCGCGGGCTTCGGCGTGCTGTTTGAAACCAACCTCAGCGGAGATGCCGAAGAGAACAACCGGGCTGATATCCGCATCGTGGTCAGCGAGGCCGCGTATGCCGATCTGCGCATCGATGAGGTCACGGTGCCGGACAGCGGCGTTTCCGGCGAGAACATTACGCTGTCGTGGCAGGTCAGCAACCAGGGCAAGGCGTCCACGATCCATGACTGGACCGATCAAATCATCTTCAGCCGGGACGGCGTCATCGGCAATGCGGATGACGTGGTGCTGGGCACCGTACGTTGTACCGAACCGCTTGAAGCAGGCAAAACGTACCGCAAGGAGATCACCGTGCGCCTGCCCGCCATCGCGGCGGGGAGCTACTATCTGGCGGTGAAAACCGACGCCGGCCGGGAGAGCGGCGAGCAGGACACCTACGCGGACAACGTGTCTGCGGCGCAGCCCGTCACGCTCATCCAGCCGTATACCGATCTCAACCTGATCGCCGTCCACGCCCCGGCGCAGGCGCTGAGCGACGAAAACATTCAGATAACCTGGGAAGTGCGCAACGACGGCAACGGCACCACCAATCTGGCGTTGTGGAACGACCGGGTGGTGCTGTCAACCGACGAGGTGCTGGGCAACGCCGATGATGTCATTCTGGCCGGCGGCGTCGCCCATGCCGGGTATCTGGCGCCGGGCGCGAGCTACACCGGCAAGACGACGGTACGCCTGCCGCGCGATCTGAACGGCGAGTTTTACATTATCGTCAACGTGGACAGCGCCCGCAGCGTGGCGGAACAGGGCGCGACCGCCAATAACGTGCGCGCCAGCCAGAAAATGACGGTGACGCTGGCGTCAACGCCCGATCTGGTGGTCAGCGACGTTAAGGGGCCGCTGATTATGCGGCCGAACGAACAGGCGACGGTCACCTACACGGCGCATAACCGCGGCGCGGGGGCGACGAAAACCGCCTGGCGTGATGCGGTGTATGCCGACACCGGCGTTCCCGGCCAGATGTATCAGGTCGCGACCCTGCTCAACGGCACCATGCTGGACGCCGGCGCCAGCGCTGAACGCAGCGTCAGCTTCTACCTGCCGTACTGGCTGGGCGAGGCGACCTATCGCTGGGTGGTGGTGACGGACTACGACAACACCATTTACGAGCGCGACGGCGAAGACAACAACCAGAGCGCGGCGCAGGAGGAAGTGCTGGTCATCCGCCCGGATCTGGTGGTGGACACGTTGCAGGCGCCTGCGACGATTGAGTCCGGCCAAACGCTGCCCGTAAGCTGGACGGTGCGCAATCAGGGCGGCAGCACCGGCACCGGCTGGACCGACATCCTGTACCTGATCAAAGACGGCGTACAGCGCAACGTCGCCGAGGTGGTGCGCAAGGAGGAACTGCGCGCCAACGAGGACTATCAGGCCCAGGCGCAGGTGGCCATTCCGCTCAGCTATCAGGGCGACTACCAGCTGCTGCTGGTGTGCGACGCCAAACAGCAGGTCAACGACCGCCAGCGTGATAACAACCGCAAACAGGCCGATCTGACCATTAACCTGGCGGCACACGCCGATCTGGCGGTCAGCATCGACAGCGCGACCAAGCAGGTGATTGCCGATCCGGCCACCATCAACGTCGTCTGGACGGTGAAGAACGAAGGAAACGCGGCGGGGCCGGAAATGGGGTGGACCGACCGGGTTATCCTGTCGCGTGACGGCACGCCGGGCAGCTACGGCAACCTGGTGATCGGCGAATACCGCCATCAGGGCGGGCTGGCGGTGGGGGCGTCGTATCAGCGCGATGAAGATATCCTGCTGCCGCCGGGCACCTCCGACCGCTTCACGCTGTTCGTGGTGAGCGATATTGACAACGAAGTGTTCGAGCATGACGCCAAAGGCAACAACATAGCGCGCTGCGATCACGATGTTGACGTCATGACGCAGCCCTATGCCGATTTGCAGGTCGAACGTTTCACCTTCACCGGCGACCCCGCCAGCGGCGGCAAGATCCAGGTTAGCTGGCAGGTCGTCAACAAAGGCATCGGCATCACCAGCAGCGCGAGCTGGGGCGACGCGCTGTGGCTGAGCCGTCACGCCGACGGCAGCGGCACGGTCATTCAGTACAAAAACAGCACCCATCTGGGGCAGTTGGCCGTGGGCGACAGCTATACCCAAAGCGCGGAAATCACCCTGCCTGACGGACTGGAGGGGGAATACTACCTGCACGTCCGCACGGGCGGGCCTTACGAGTTTATCTTTACCAAAAACAACACCGCCTCGCTGGTGCTGCCCATCACGCTCTCTCCCTGCGCCGATCTGACGGTCGAAAGCGTCACCGCGCCGGCGGAGGCGCTGGAGGGCGCGCTGGTCGAAGTCAGCTGGGAAGTGCTCAACCAGGGCGACGTCACTGCGTCCGCGCTGTGGACCGACAGCGTCTGGCTGGTGCCCCAGGGCAGTAATCAGGCCCCCCTGCTGCTGGGCGAATTCACCTATGACCGGCCGCTGGCGCCGGGGCTGCGCTACACCCGCACCGAGCAGGTTCGCCTGCCGGCCAAGCGGGAAGGGCTGTTCCGCTTGCGCGTGGTCACCAACACCAACAAGGCCGTCTATGAGCACGGCAGCGCGCGCGACAACAACGAGGGCATCGCGGCGAACCTGACCACCCTCAGCCTGGCGGCGCGCCCGGATCTGCGCGTAACCGGCATGGAGGCGCCGGATAAGGTCACGGCGGGCACCCGCGTCGGCGTCCGCTACGTGATCAGCAACATGGGGTCGGTACCGGCCAACGGGCGCTGGACGGACAAAGTCTATCTGTCGCTGGATGGTACGCTGGGCAGCGAGGATATGCTGGTCGGGCAGTTCGGCAACCTCTCGGCGCTGGAGCCGGGCAAGGCTTACGCCAATGAAACCGCGATGATCGACATTCCGATCCGGCTGCGCGGCGACGCGTATCTTATCGTGGTGGCCGACGGCAATAACGACGTTGATGAATACCCGAACGAGAAGAACAACAGCCGGGCGATTCCGATCTACATCGAGCCGATTCCGTTCTGCGATCTGGTGCTCGGCGATGTTGTGGCGCCGGATCAGGTGATCAACGGCGCGACCATCGAAGTCTCTTACCGGGTGAGCAACCTGGGCAGCGCGCCGACGCGCGGAGAGTCTGCCGCACTCAACAGCTGGACAGACACCATCTGGCTGGCGCGCGACAAACTGCGGCCCGGCGCGGCGAAGGGCGACATTCTGCTCGGCTCGGTGACGCGCACCGGCCATCTGGAGGTCGGCGACGACTATCTCAACAGCGTACGGGTTTCGATCCCGGACAACGTCTACTCCGGCGAATATTTCATCACCGCCTGGTGCGACAGCTATGACGTGATCCTGGAAGACACGCTGGCGTCCAACATCAACCCGGACGATCCCCATCAGTTCGACAATAACAACTACAAAGCCCGGCCCATCAGGGTGCTGGGGCTGGTGCCGCCGGATCTGGTGGTCAGTAACGTCGTCGCTCCGCCGGAGCAGTTCTCCGGCGGCGATTACACCTTCAGCTACACGGTGAAAAACGTCGGCGATCCGTTCAACGGCGCCTGGATTGACGAGGTGATCCTGAGCGATGCGCCGCGCCTGGGCGATGCGAAACGCACCTGGCATCTGGCAGATCTGGCACAGGAGCGCAGCCTGGGCTACGGAGAGTCCTATACCGTTACCGAAACGCTGCAACTGGCGCCGGCGGTGCAGGGGCTGTATCTGATCGTGCGTGCCGATGCGAAAAACACGGTGCGTGAGGCGGATGAAACCAACAACGAACAGTCTGTTGCCTCCGTGGTGCGGACGCAGCCTTCCGACCTGCGCGTAACGGACATCCGTACCGAAGCGGATAATTTCTCCGGGGAGGAAACCACCATCTCCTGGACGGTGACCAACCACGGGGCGGACGTCTGGGCCGGTACGCGCAACTGGTTTGATACGGTGTATATCAGCACCGATCCCACCTACATCGCCGGGCGCGTCACTATACTGGGGCGGATTCCCCATGCCAACATCGACGGTCTGGCAGCCGGTGAGAGCTATACGGCCAGCGCACGGTTTACCCTGCCCGCCGGGGCGGATGGCCTCTATTACATCTACATCGTGACCGACAGCGGCGCGCGGCCTGACAGAGCAGACTCCGCCGCACGCGCCAAAGAGGAACTGTTCAGCGGCAAAAACCGCGATGCGCTGCGCTATTACTCGGGTGAAGAGCTTGAGGCCGGCACCGTTTACGAAGGCGAGCGCAACGACAACAACCGTTCGCGCGCGACGCTCAATATTCATTACCGCGAGCCGGATTTGCAGATTGACCACGTGGAAGTGTCCAACCCCACGCCGTCTTCCGGCGAAACCATCACGGCGACCTGGGAAGTGAGCAACCGCGGCACGCGGGCAACCCGCACCCGCAACTGGATGGACGGCGTGTATTTATCGCGCGACGGGGCGCTGGACGCCGGGGATTACCCGCTGGTGGATCGCGGCTCGGAAATTGAAATTCTGACCAAAACCAAGAGCGTGTCGCTGAACGACTATCTGAAGCCGGGCGATTCCTACCGGATGTCGGCGACCTTCACGCTGCCGGAGTCGATCAGCGGCGACTTTACGCTGATCGTGCGCACAGATACCGCCTTTGGGCGCGATCTGTACGGCTCCGTGGTGAGCACCATCCGCAGCGGGCTGACCGGCATCGGCTTCATCAGCGGGCCGATGGGCAACGTGCCGGAGTTCCAGGATGAAGGGAACAACACCGCCACGCTGCCGTTGCCTATTACGCTGGCAACGCCGCCGGATCTCCAGGTCGCCGGCGTGACCATTCCGGAGCGCGTGCTGGCCGGGCAGACGCTCAGCGTGGAATTCCGCGTGGTCAACCACGGCGGGGACACGCCGGCCGGTCAGTCCACCTGGTATGACGCTGTGTATCTGTCGAAAGACCGCTTCCTCGACATCCGTAAGGATCGCTATCTGGGCTATCTCCAGCATGGCGGCATCCTGAAACAGGGAGAAGGCTATGACGCGACGCTGACGGTCAACGTTCCCAACGATGTGGAAGGACCGTGGTACGTGTTTGTCGTGACCGATCCGGCCTACGGCTTCGGCACCGGCGAGTTCGGCAAGGTCAGGGAGTTCGGCAACGAACAGAACAACGCCCTGGCGGCGGCGCAGCCGTTGCTGATTGAACTGCCGCCGCCGGCGGATCTGAAGGTCACGGACCTGGTCATGCCGGCGCAGGTGAGCACCGGCGATACGGTAAACATTGATTTCACCGTGATCAACGACTCTATCAACACCGCCTACGGGCGCTGGACGGACGCGCTGTATCTGTCGGCGGATACCACGTGGGGGCTGGATGACATTCCGCTGGGCAAGGTGGCGCACGTCGGCAACCTGGCCGGCGGCGGCGAATACCAGGGGCATCTCAGCGCGGCGCTGCCGCCGATGAAAGAAGGCCACTGGCGCGTCATTGTGCGCCCGGATATTTACAACGAGGTCTACGAAGGGCCGATCGTCCTGACGGAAGAGGGGCTGTCGGTTGCGCCGGGCGAAGCCAATAACTACTTCACCTCCGGCGGCACCCTGCACATCGTGGTGCCCGAACTGCCGCTGGATTACCCGCTGGAAACCACGCTCAGCGCCGGGCAGGAGCGGCTGTATAAAATCACCGTGCCGGCGGACGAAACCCTGCGCGTCAGCCTGGCGGCGTCCGCCGCGCGCGGCAACAACGAGCTGTACATCCGTTTCGGCGACGCGCCGTCCGCTTCGGCGTTCGACGCCTCCTACAGCGAACCGCTGTCGGCGGATCAGGAAGCGTGGATACCCACCACGCGCGCCGGGGATTATTACGTGCTGGTGCGTTCCCGCCAGGGCGAACCGGACGCTCCCGTCACCCTGCGCGCGGAGCTGCTGCCGCTGACCGTAACGCGGATAACGCCGGATCGCGGCGGCGTGGGCGATGCGACCCACCGCTGGGTGACGCTGGACATTCACGGCGCGCGCTTCCGCGCCGGGGCGCTGGTGAAACTCTCCCGCCCCAACGTGTTCGAGGCGGAGCCGGTACGCTGGCAGGTGCTCGACGCCACGCATATCCGCGCGGTGTTCGACCTGCGCGACTTCCCGCTCGGGCTGTATGACGTGGTGGTGATGAACCCGGACGGCCGCCGCGTGGTGGAAACGCAGCGCTATCTGGTCGAGCGCGGCATGGAGGTTGACGTCACGCTGGGGCTGGGCGGCGACTACAGCGTCACGCCGGGCGCCAACCACATATACAGCGCTTCGCTGCAAAGCCTGACCAACCTGGACACGCCGTACGTCCGTTTTGAGTTCGGCGTGCCCGAAATGGGCTACAGCGACACGGTGCTGGAAGGACTGGCGCTGCCGTACCTGGTGTTCGGCAGCAACGTGGGCGGCGCTCCCGCAGGCATCACGTTAGACGACGCGGGCAATACCCAAACCTACGGGCCGACGCCGACGGACGGCACGACGCGTCCCGACGTGCCCTGGGCCAGCCTGGACGGCACCCAGAACCTGACCGGTCACAACCTGGCGCCGGGCTACGCCTTCGACGTGCAGGCCAACGGCTTCGTCGGGATGAGCTTTAACGTTAAGACCTGGCCGGGGCTGAACGAGTGGATCAGCTACGACTTCGAGGAACTGCGCAACACGCTGTATCAGTTGCACCCTGACTGGCGCGAGGACGGCATTCTCGACGGCGGCGTACAGGATCTGGACAATCTGTCGGAAGGGCTGACCAAGAAGTTCCTCGCCACCGATCCGGAAGATCACATCACCAAGAAGGAGATGATTGCCATCCCCTTCCGTTTCAACGTGGTGGCCGCCGCGACGGCGTTGACGCGCGATGAGTTTATCGCCGATCAACTGGCCCATGCCGGCAAGCTGCGCCGGGCGATCCTCGACGACGATGACGCGCCCGTGGCGCTGGCGACGCTGGCGGCGGACGAGGCACAGTGGCAGCAGGGCTGGCTCGGCGCTCTGGAAGCGGCCGGCCTGCTGCGGCCGCTCGACGAAGCGCCGCCGATCCGCGACGTGCCGCAGGTGGTCAGCCTGAACGCAACGCTGGGCTGCGGCATCCTGCTGGCGAAAGGCGGGGAGACCTACCGCACCCAGGCAGATTTGCTCGGCTTCTTCAGCCAGGTTCAGCGCTGGTACGGCGACACCGCGCGCTATACCGGCGATCCGCAAAGCGCGATTGCGCCGGTTGAGTATGAAGAAACGCGTGCGACCGACGACGGCGAATCGGTGCAGATTCCGGTGCCGGCGCTGGCCGATCCGCAGGCGTTCAACCTGAATCTCTCGCGCAAAACGCACTTCATCAACTTCAACATTTTCGCCGGCAACGTGACCGAGCTGGAGTATCTGCGCCATATCGGCCGCCTGGATCAAAAATTCCAGCCGGTGGACGCGCAGGCCCTGAACCTGGTGCAGTACCTGCAACAGAAGATCCGCCAGGACGACGGCACGGCCCCGGTCGTGAGCGTCATGCCGCCGCAGGCCATCGCGGCGGACAACGGCGACCGTTACGTGCCGTCGGATACCGTACTGCCGTACACCATCGCCTTCAACAACGATCTGGAAACGCCGCGGGGAGAAATCCGCGTCGTTACGCAGCTGGATGAGCATCTGGATCTGCGGGCGTTCCGCCTTGGCGATGTGAAGGTCGGCGACATCAACGTGCACGTGCCGGCGGGCCGGGCTTCGTTCCAGAATGATTTTGATTTCACCGGCGCCAAGGGCTTTATCCTGCGCGTCAGCGCGGGCATTGATATCCAGACGCGTATCGCCACCTGGCTGTTGCAGGCCATCAGCCCGGATACCGGGGAGGTGATGCGCGGCGGCAAGGGCTTGCTGGATACCGCGGGCGGCATGGTCAGCTACAGCGTCGTCGCGGCGGCGACGGCGGAAACCGGTGCGCAAATCACCGCCTCCGCGCGCGTGATCTTCGACGACATGCCGCCGGCGGAAAGCGCGGAAACGGCGGTCAGTCTGGACGCCCAGGCGCCGCAAACCGTGCTGGCGGTGACTTCGCTGGGCGAAAACCGCCAGGGCGAGCCGCTCTTCGACGTCCGCTGGCAGGCGGAAGACGACGCCAGCGGCATCCGCTCGGTAACGCTGTACGTGGCTGAAAACGGCGGAGACTTCCGTATCTGGCTGAGCCAGCAGGCGCCCGACGTCAATCAGGCGCAGTTCGTCGGCGAGGCCGGAAAACGCTATGAATTCCTGGCCGTGGCGACCGACCTGGCGGGGAACCGCGAGCGGGTCAGCGTGGCGCAGGCGGTGCTGCCTGACGATGGCGCGCGCCAGCAGGCGCTGGACGCGCTGGGCGTCTTGCCGTCGCTGGAGCAGAGCGCGGAAATGCCGCAGGCCGCGCCGGATCGCAGCTACCCGGCCAACGCGCTGTTTGAGCAGGCCAGTCAGTATCAGCCGGGCACGGTGGCCGCCGGTCAGGAGGGCGACCTGCAAACGGTGCTGGCGCCCTTTACGCTGCGCGGTTTCGCCGACGGCTTCGGCGCCGGTGACGGCGACCTTGGCGCGCAGGCGATGATTGAGCTGGCGGACGGCGCGATTCTGGTCAGCGCCGGCGCGCGGCGCAATGCGGTATACCGCTTTGAGAAAGCGGGCGGGCGCAACACCAAGCCGCTGTTTACGCTGGACGTCCCGGTGCTGGACATGGCCGTCGATGCGCTGGGGCAACTGTGGGTGATGACGGGCGCCGAACTGCTGATGGTTGATACCGCCGGCGGCGGCATCATTCAGCGCACCGCCGGTCCTGGCGGCAATCCGCTGACCCATGCGCTGGCGATCCACCCTGACACCGGCGCAATCTACGTCTCCTCCGGCAACGGGGTTGAGATTTTCGATCCGCAAACGGAAACCTGGCTGCATTTCAGCAACCTGCGTGTCGGCGATCTGGCCTTTGGGCCGGACGGCCGGCTGTGGGGTGTGAAGTGGAGCGGCACGGAAATCAGCGCCGCCGCGGCCAACGCGGCGACGGACATCGTCAGCTTCCCGATGAGCGGCCGTTATGCCGGGCGCGCCGAGCTGGAATACCGGCTCAGCGGCGTGATCGACAGCATCGCCTTTGGCGCAGCCGGCAGCGCGCTGGATGGCGTGATGGTGGCGTCGAGCAACCTGAAACAGCGGCCGGTCAGCCTCAATAAAGAGGCCGTGCCGCATCAGGCCTTGCTGTGGATGATTGAGCTGAGAACCCGCCGCGTCCTGACGCTGGCGACCGGCGGTACGCGCGGCGAGTCGGTGATCGCCACCGGCGACGGCCGCATCCTGGTGGCGCAAACCGGCCGCGTGGATGAGATTGCGCAGGCGCGGCCGCCGAAGGTGCTGGCGGTCAGCGTGGCGGACGGCGCGCTGGTGCCGTTGCCGCTGCAAAACATCGCCGTGGTGTTCGATCAGCCGATGTGGCTGGGCAGCGAATACGACGAAGGCAGCGTGCTGAATCCGGAAAACTACCTGCTGACCGCGCTCGACGTGGGCGAAGCGGCGGGGCAACACCCTGACAGCGTGGTCTGGGATGCACAGAACCGCACCGCCTGGCTCAGCCTGAGCGGTTTGCATGCCGGACGCTATCAGTTTGAGGTGTACGCCAGCCTGCGCAGCAACCTGGAAGTGAAGATGGAACAGGGCTGGCTCAGCGCCTTTACGGCGCTCAATGACATGAGCCATCAGTTACACCTGATGTTCGACGCGACGCGCGCCGATCGCGCCACCGGCGAAGTCAGCTATGACGTGAGCGTCACCAACAACGGCACGGACGACCTGTTCGGGCCAATGGTGCTGTTGCTGGACCCTGGCCGTTACTTCGGCGGTGAAATCTTTAACGGCGTACCGGGCGATGGCGATCGTCACGGCCTGTGGCTGATTCACCTGGATGACGCCATCGCCCAACTGGGCGGGAAGCTGCGCGTCGGGGAAACCCTGAGCGGCGTGACCGTCACGCTGGTGCCGGCATCGCAGGCGGCGCAGAACGGGCTGGCTGAACTGGCGAAGGCGAATCCGGGCCATGGCATCTATGCCATGCCTCAGGATAACCAACTGCCGTGGCTGACCCTGCCGGACGTGCTTGATACGCAGTCAGGGGAAGTGCTGGTGCTGCCGGACGCCGTGGCCGGTGAGCCGTGGAGCGCGCAGATCGAGGCGGTTGACGCCGACGGCACGCTGTTCTGGTGGCAGTTGATCCAGGCGCCGGCGGGCATGACGCTGACGCCGGAGGACACGGTGGAAACCGGCCCGGACGGCTACTACGGCCGGGCGACACTGAGCTGGACGCCAACCGGGCGCGACAGCGAAACCAACGACATCGTGGTGCGGGTCGAGGACAGCCGGGGCGCAAGCGTGTCCCGCACTTACCGGCTGACGGTGGAGGGCGGAAACCATGCGCCGGCGATCGCCATTTCCTCCCTGTATCGCGTGAGCGAAGGGGAAACGATGAACGTGTCGCTGATGGTGAGCGACGAAGACGGCGATGACCTGATTCTGGCGGTACGTAACCTGCCGCCCGGCGCGGTGTTCGACGCGGCGTCGCGTACGCTGAGCTGGACGCCGGACTACGGTCAGGCCGGCACCTATGACGGCGTGGAGGTTATCGCCAGCGACGGCAAATGCACGGTCAGCCAGCCCACCGCGTTTTGGGTTGAGCAGGCCTACCCCAATCCGCTGCTGACGGAGCCGGGTATCCAGCAACTGCGCGAAGGCGAGCGCTATACGCTGCAACTTGGCGGCAGCGTGCCCGGCAATGCGATTCAGCCGGGCGGCGCACAGGTGACGTTACAGTACGTGACAACCTGGCTGCCGGGCGGAGCGATGCTGAATGCCGACACCGGCTGGTTCGAATGGACGCCGGACTATTCTCAGCAGGGGGATTACCCGGTCCCCATCACGTTGCAGGCGCTGTGGACGCATCCGGACGGGCGCGTGCACAGAACCGAAATAACGCGCACGTTGCACCTGAGCGTCGCCAATGCCAACGGCGCCCCCGTATTTGCGCCGATGTCCACCTGGTACGTGCTGGAGGGGCAGCCGCTGCGCGTCAGCGTCTTTGCCTTCGATCCCGACAACCCGTACTTCGAACCGCGCCAGCGCATTAACCCTGAGTCGGAGGCGGTCGGCGAAGAGATCGCGGCACCGACGGTCAGCTACGTGGTCAGCGGTTTACCGGACGGCGCACTGTTTGATGAGGAAACGCTGGAGCTGGTCTGGACGCCGGACTACAACCAGGCCGGACGCTATACCGTGACCGTCAGCGCGACGGATGACGGCGACGGCACCGGCATACCGGAAACCCGCCATCTGACGGTGGATATTGTGGTGGAGAACGCCAACCGCGCGCCGCAGCTGACGGATCTCGCCAATGCGTTCGTCGATAAAGGCGAGGTGCTGGAGGTTCCGGTGGCGGCGAGCGACGCCGACGGCAACCCGATCGAGCTGACGTTCACCGGCCTGCCGTCGTTTGCGCAATACATCGCCAACCCGCCGTCGCCTGAAGGCGGCGTCAGCGGCGTGCTGCGCTTTACGCCGGGCGAAGGGCATCGCGGGGATTACACCATCACGGTGACCGCCTGCGACGACGGCGACGGAGACAGCAATCAGGTCCTGTGCCAGAGCAAGAGCTTCGTGCTGACGGTGCGCAGCCTGACGGAAGCGCCGGTGCTGATTGCGCCTGCGCAGGTCGCCGCGGTGGTCGGTGAGCCGCTGACGGTGAAACTGCTGGCCCTGGATGCCGATCAGGATGCCCTGACCTGGCACTGCGAAGGGTTGCCCATCGGGGCGACGCTGACGCCGGAGGTGCAATACGGCCATGCGACGCTGAGCTGGACGCCGCAGGCCGGGGATGTCGGCAGCTATGACCTGGTGCTGTCGGTGACCGACAGCGGTCTGCCGCCGGCCGATGCCGGGTATCCGGTGCCGGAAACACCGGAACCGAACGAAACGCGCAAGGCGCTGCGCGTGGTGGTGCGTACTGAAAACGCCGCGCCGGAATTGCTGGGGGCGCAGGCCAACGGCACGGCCCTGAGCGATCCGGGCGCGGAGGGCGTGATCACCCTGACGGCCGCCGAAGGCGAAGCGCTGGATGTGCTGCTGTATGCCCGCGATCGCGACGGCGACGTCCTGACCTGGAGCGCTGCCGACCTGCCGCGCGGCATGACGCTGGCGCCGTCTGACGACGGCTCACAGCTGACCCTGCACTGGACGCCGGACATGCTGGCGGCGCAGGACGGCAACGCCGGCGCGCCGGGGCTGTGGCGCCTGACGCTGACGTGCTCCGACGGCGTGGCGGCGTTCAGCCGTACGCTGGAAATCGCGGTGCGCAATACCAATCAGCCGCCGCGCATTCTTCCCGTACCGCTGCAGTTGGTGAACGAAGGGGAAACCCTGAGCTTTACCGTGCGCGCGGTGGATGACGATCTGGATGCGCTGAAGCTGAGCCTGGTGTATGACGAAGACACGCCGCCGGACGTCCATTTTGACGCCGCCAGCGGTTACTTTGAGTGGACGCCGCCGCGCAATACGGTCGATAACGCCGATGGCAGCGAACGCGCTTTCACCTTTACGTTCCGCGTCACGGACGGCCAGGCGGAAAGCTTCCGCAAGGTGTCGGTGCGGGTGTATGACGTCAACTATCCGCCCCGGATCGTGGTGCGCAACGCGGCCCGCGTGCTGGGGAATTCGTTTGAGCTGCCGGTTACGCTGGGCGCTCACGCCGCAGAAGGCTTCTGCGCTTTCGATCCCGATGGGGTGCGGCAAACGCAGGCGCTGACGGTGGATTTCCTCAATCTGCCGGAAGGCGCGGAATATGACCAGACGCGGCAAATGCTGGTCTGGACGCCCGGTCCGGGGCAAATCGGCGATCACACGGTGACGATGACCGCCGCCGACGACTATGCCGTCGCGCGTGAGGCCTTCGTGCTGCGCGTGGTGGCGGAGGAAGCGGGTAACGCGCCGGACATTCTGATCAACGCAACGCCGGAAACGCCGGTCCTGCCCGGCCAGGCGGTGATGGTGACCGTCCGCGCCGAGGCGTGGAGCGAGCTGGCGTCGCTGACGGTGCAACTGCGCCACGGCGAAGACGGCGAATGGCAGGACGTGACCGTCGATGGCGCGGGACGTCTGCGCCTGACGCCAACAGAGGCCGGCATCATCACGCTGCGTGCCACGGCGCGGGATCGCGACGGCTTCGGCAACACGGCGCAGCAGAGCATCCGGGTGCGGGAGCCGCTGGATAATCAGGCGCCGGCGTTAGCCTGGCAGGCCCTGTTCACGCCGGACGGCGTGCCGCCGACCTTGAGCGCGGCGGTCGCGCTGAAGGCGCGCATTAACGCGCGTCAGCTGATGGGCTGGCGCCTGCAAATCGCGCTGAGCGGCAGCGGGCGCTGGCATACGCTGGCGCAGGCGGAGTACGGCGCCAGAGCGTTTGATCAGGTGATGCAGCTTGCGCGCCTCGATCCGGCGCAGTGGCGCAACGGCATTTATCAGCTGCGCTTCACCGCCTGGGACTTGATGGATCGTACCAGCGAGATCGGCGGCGAAATCATCATCGACAGCGCCGATAAAACGCTGCGGGTGGTGAGACACACGGAAGCGCTGGTGGATCTGGGCGGTCATAAGGTGGCGCTGGCCCGCCAATGGGATGACGCCGCCGGCTACGGCCGTGCCGATTTCGGCAACGCGGTTATTCCCTGGCTGAATACGACCCTCAGCGGCGATCAGCGGACGACGCTGCCTTCCGGCGCGACGGCGGCCTGGCGCGCAGGGGCGAAGGTGTGGCTGGTGATCCCGGCCGACCTGGCTGACCCGGATGCGGGCGAGCTGCACCTTGGCTTCGTGCTGCATGCGCAGCGGGAAGCGCTCAGCGCCCGGCCAGGCGCGCCGTTTATCTGGCGTGCCGGATTCAGTACCGACCGGGGCTGGCAACTGGACGCCTGCGGCAATACGGCCGGCGTGCGGGATACGCTGACGCGCCTGGGCGATGCGCTTTACGACCGGCTCAGCGGGATGCCGTGGGTGCCGGTCAGTTACACGCTGACCGCGCCGGACGGCACGCGCTACGCGCTGGATCGTCAGGGCAGCATTCAGCGGATTACGTTCAGCGACGGCACCGACTGGCTGGTGTCTGAAAGCGGTATCGTGCTGCTCGGCGATAACGCGGATGCGCGCATCGATATTCAGCGCGACGCTGCGGGCCGCGTCAGCCGGATTACCTATCCGGACGCACAGCGCACGGTTCAAACGCGGGTTTATCGTTACGATGCCGGCGGGCGTCTGCTGTTCGTACGGCCGCTGAACGATCGTGAGCCGGGTATGCCGGTGGTCTATCAGGCCGACGGTTCGCCCCGGTCGGAACCTTTCACCGCCAATCTGGGCGCGGTGATTGACTGGGGCGATAACGGCAGCAACGTTTGGCAGGGCACGCTGAACGCGGCGCAGGAGGCGACGCTGGCCTTCGTGATCCGCGCCAGCGAAATTGCCGGCACGGTGCATACGCCGGGCGGGCAGGGCGCGGTGCTGCTGGCGCTGAAGGCAACGTTGCCTGCCGGCGCGACGCTGTCGGTAACGGAATGTCAGACGCTTTCCGTGCAGACGCATCAGGGCGTGACGACTTACCTGCTGCGCGTGACGCAGGAGGGCGCCAGGTTGATTACCCTGCGCGGCAGCGGTGCGGCGCAAATCCGTCTGTCGGTGGTTGGCGACCTGAATCAGGACGGCAACGTTGACGGCGCGGACAGCGCGCTGTGGGAAGAAAGCCTGCGTCAGCAGGACGCCGTGGGCGATCTCAACGGCGACGGCATTGTTGACAGCCGCGATCGTCAGTTGCTGTACGCCAATAGCGGCTTCAGGGCGAACCAGCCGCCGCAGGCGCTGCCGGTGACGGAACCGATCCTGACCCACGTTGACCTCAGCGTGCGCGTGCGGCTGGACGACGTGGCGATCGACCGCGAAGGCGAACCGGTGTTCTGGCGCGTGCTGGACGGCACGCACGGCAGCGCGGTGCTGGCAAGCGACGGTCAGACGCTGATCTTCACGCCGGAGGCCGGTTATGCCGGCCCGGCCGGCGTGCGGTTGCTGGCCGATGACGGTTTTGCCGTCAGCGCGCCGATCGAACTGCCGTTTACCGTCAGCGACGCCAAACTGTTGCGCATTCATATCGAACGCCAGGCGGTGCTGGATATGGGCAACTCGCTGACGCCGGTTGTCACCGGCGACTTTGCCGACCAGGAAGGCGTGGCGCTGTTTGGTGACTACATCACCCTGAGCGCGGACGATACCCGCCTGCTGTATATCGACGATAAGGACGTCATTCGCGGCCTGGCCGAAGGGGAAACGTTCTTCAGCGTCACGGCGCGCGGCATCGTGGCGGTGAACGCGCTGAGGATCGAGGCGGCGCCCATCTGGCTGTCGGCGCTGCGCAATGCGCAGGGCGAGGAGCTGGGCGTGTATCCGGCGGCGGTCATGTTGGCGGAAGGGCGCAGCGAGCGGCAACTGCTCGTCTCTTCGGTGCTGGACGAGACGGACATCAGCGGCGCGGATACCGGCACCCGTTACATTGTTTCCGACCCGACGGTAGCGTCGGTGACGCCGGACGGACTGCTGACGGCGAAGGCGGCCGGTTATGCGCGCGTCTACGTCGTCCACGGCGGCCAGCAGCGCATTATTGAGCTGCGTGTGGAAGCGTTGCGCGGCAGCGCGGCGGATCTGCAGGCCGGTGAGGGCGCTGCGCTCGGCGACGCAGGGGGCAACGTGGTGCTGATTCCGCCCGGCGCGTTTGACCGCGACGTGACGGTGTCTGTCGAACCGTGCGCGGTAGATGAACTCAGCCTCGCGCCGCCGGCGCCGGATCAGCTGAATGCGCTGGGCGCGCTGCGGCTCGATCTGGGCGGCGCCGATCCGCTGTTGCCGCTGCAACTGGAGATGAAGGTTGCCGGCGTTGAGGCGGGCACGGAAGTGCTGTTCATGCGTAAAGGCACGGGGATCGGCGAGAACGGCGAACCGGAGGAGATCTGGTTCATTGTCGATAACGGTTACGTCAGTGACGATGGCGTGGCGCGCAGCGCCAGCCCGCCGTACCCCGGCACGCTGGCCGGCGGCGAACTGCTGTGCCTCTCCTCCAAGGGTGAAGTTGATCCCAACACCGGCAAGGTGAAGGTGGATATAGCGCTGATCAGTACCGACTTGCTGTATCTGCACACCATGGCGCTCTCCATCGGTGCGCTGGCGGGCGGGCTGCCCTTCATGCTGGGGATGCTGCTGACGTCATCGTTGCTGTTGCAGACCCGCACCATCAGCTATGACGGCGCTTATGTGCGCCACGATGTGAGCATGGAGAAGAAGGATGATCTGGTTATTTTCCGGCCGAAGAAAGAGGACACGGATGACCTGCCGCCGGATGCGCCACGGGTAGACACCTTCGAGCTGGTCATCGGCGCCAACGATGTAAACCAGTTTACGCTGGCAGGGCATACGGCAACGGGCGGTTCCAACGTTTCGCAGGCGAAATACCGGCTGTGGATCAGACCGCGCAACCCCGGACTGTTGCCGAAACCGATTGAACGGCCGTGGCAGGGGATGCTGTATCAACAACTGGCCGAAGTCAAAGGCACGCAGGTTGATAAAAAAACGGTGAACTTCCGCTTCGAAGATATTGCCCTGCCGCGCGGTATCGCGCTGTCCCAGCACCAGTTTTTCGTGGAGCGCGTGGCTGTTACGCCAGACGCCAACGGCGTGCTGCGTGAGAAGGCGAAGGGCGTGGAAAGTAACCCGGTAACGCCCAGCCGTGCGGAGAAGAAACGCATTACGCTGGTGGTCAGCAGCGGCTGCATCAATATCTACCACGATCACCATACGTCCGGCGGCAGTGCCGGCGAAGGGGTCTCCGAACTGCGCTTTGTGAAATCCATTGTTAAGGATGATCTCGGCGTTTCGCTGGCCAATCAGCTCAACGGCAGCAAAACCAGCCCCGTTGTTCTGGGCTGGAACGATGAAATCGCCTACGTTGCGGGGCGCAACGGCAAAATCTACGTGCTGGATTTAATTACCTGCGAAGTGGTGAACACCATCCGGCTGTACGGCAGCAACGCCAACATCAGTTCCCTGGCGTTGTGTGATGGCTGGCTGTATGCGGCGGAGGACAACCGCTATGCCGCGGCGGTATCGCACGGTTACCGCCTCATGCGCGTCAACGTTGATCTGGACAGAGCGGGCTACGGCGGCATACAGCAGATTCAGGGGCTGCCTTCGACCGCCCACGGCTACCTCGGCCTGGCGATCAGCAACAATCGCTACCTGGCCGTGACTGCGCCGCGTACCTTCCGCAGCCTGGGGCACTACTTCGGCGCGGAGAAGGGGGACGTGTACGTCATTGACCTGACGTTCGTCGATGATAAAACCGGCAAACTGTCCGGGGAGGGGCTGCGTACGGTGTCCTTCCCGACCAAGGGCGCAGGGAAAGGGGCGAACTGCATTGTGGCGGGTAAACAACCCGGCGAGTTCCTGCTGGGCAGTTCCCTGGCCTACAACTGCGGGCTGAGTTCGATCGCCTTTACGATTGAGCCGGGAACGGAGGCGCTTTCGGCTTCCGCCATGATGCTGGAAGCGGAGATGGCGCCGCCGGCGGGGTATCTGAAACAACGCTACTGGCAGAACATTCAGCGCACCAACGGTGTTGTCTACCTGAACTATGGCGGACAAGAGTATGGCCTGGTGGCTGACTATAACTTCGTTTATTACACCCCAGCCTTTATGGCCGGCGTGTATGAAGAGCTGGTCGGCAAACAGACCGGCGGCAAGATCGGCATCGTCGAAGATCCCTTCGGTAAAAAAGGCGGGCCGCGCTACGTCGGGGCAACGACGCCGATTCTCGGCGGCGCCATCGACAGGCTGACGCTGTCCAGCGACGGCACCCAGGTGATCGGGACTGTCTGGCAGGAGGACCCGCCGGGCAGCCCTGCCTCGTCGTTCTTCCATTACATTCTGGTGTGGAGCGTTGACGGCCTGATGCGGGCGGTGACCAAGTCGCAGAACGGCCCGGACCGGCCGCTGGATCTGAACTTTAATCAGGGCAACAAACCGGGCGATCTGGAGGCGCTGCACAAAGGGGCGCAGCCGATGAAGGTGGATAAGCTCGGCGTGGATGCGAAGTATGACGTCTTCGGCGTGAATGCGGCTATCCAGACCGGCTCTGCGCTGCAGTTGCTGAAGCCCGGCGGCGGCGGCGACGGCATCGATAACACGCAGGCCGAGCCGTACCCCGTCTTTGAGTGGGTGCTGGAGGGCGCGGAAATCGTTGAGATGGAGTTCTACCTCAGCGCACAGCAGCCGGGAGCCGGATTATGGCCGAAAGATGCGCTGCCCGAAGCGACGGATGATATCCGTCATAAGGTGAATGACTACATCACGGAAGAATGGGACGGCGACGTCAACCCGCAGCGTATTTTTGCGCTGAATAATTTCCTGATGAGTAACCTCCCTGCGGGCCTGACCTACGATAAGACCACCGGCAGATGCACCCTGAACTACGAAGCGTGCGGCGGCCCGCGGCTTACCGCGTCGCAGCACTACTACTGGGGCGTTATCGTGAAGACCCAATACGGCAGCATTTACAGCGGATTCAAGGTCTTTGACGTCGCGCCGGTGAAGGTGAAGAGCGGTCAGTCATTCCCGGCGGTTATCGTTTCCACGCACGGTTTCCAGCCCCCGCTCAGCACGGAACCGGTGTATGCGGCGGATACTGCGTCGCTGGAGCTGGCGAGCCGTATCGTGATGAACAACGGTGGCGCCATCGTCCGGATGGATAAGGAAACGGGCAGGATCAAAATCTGGGATGCAAACCGCAAGGTTGCGACGGGGAGGAGCCAGGATGATAAGTTTGTATTCCTGGATTCCGATACCCACCTGAAGATTCAGTACGGTAAGCCGCTGATTATCGTCCCCGACTGGGCCAACGAGTCCGGCATCAACGACTCCGGCTTCGCCGAGGCCGCAGCGGAAGCGACGTTTGCTTTCCTGACGCGGCTGAATGAAACCCACGGCATTTTCAACTCGCCGCTGCATTTTGTCGGCCACAGCCGGGGGACGTCGGTCAACGGCGAAATCATTCAGCGCCTGGGGGCATTTTTCCCGCAGGTGCAGAATATTCACATGACCACGCTGGATCCGCACGAGCAGAAACAGAGCACGCTGGATCTGCCGGTGAAGGATGCCCTCGAAACCCTGGCGTTGCTCCTCAAAGGGATCAGCGCCGTGGGCGCGCTGATTTCTATCGTCCCGATCATCGGCGGATTCTCGATGATGGTGTCCGGCTGGGCGATGGCGCTCAGCCGGGGGCTGAAAGGATTGGCCACATTGGCCGACTGGACGGGCTTCAGCACCATTAAGTATGCGGATTTCTACGATCCGGATGTGGTGTTGTGGAAGAACATCGGTTTTGCCGATAACTACTACCAGTGTCTGGGTAAGGAGAATAAGGGGACGACGCTGACGCCGAACGGTCACACCATTGAAGGGGCCGCTGTGGATATCCTGCTGGACGGGCGCGCCTGGTTTGAAACGGATACCGAGGTCAGCCTGATCGGGCTGGGTCTGGCGCTGCCGCACAGCCGGGTACAGACCTGGTATCAGGGCACGGCCGACCTGACCATGACGCAGACCAGCAACCTGGTAGGGGGCTTCAGCAACATCGTGTGGCGTACGGGCTATAACTGGAAGGATGAGCTGGAGTCGGACGCCGATCCGCGCTGGATGAAGAAATTCTTCCGCGGCAAACACGACCTCAACGATGAGCCGGGCAATCCGTGGTACAGCGCGGGTGAGACCTTTACCAACAAGCACCGCGGGCTGCGTAATATCGAAGACTTCACGGTATGGGAAGGTATCGGTACCGGATGGGCGTGGTCGGTGCTGGGCGGTGCGACGCCGCAGGAATGGTCGGCGACGGGATTCTCCGCCACGCGGGACCCGCTGACGTACGGAAATACCGAATATGGCAGCAACCGTGATAAGTACGGCACCGGTCCGGATATTCCCCGGGTGTTCAACGGCGATTTCCAGGCCAGCTATGCGCCGGTCTATGGACGTCTGCCGCTGCAATGGCTGACCGGAACCTGGACCGAGCTTCCCGGCTGGTCCGTGCAGGGCGGGATTGCAACGGCAATGCAGGGGCTGAACCTGATACCCCGCTTCAGCGTGGCGCGTTTCAAGATGTTCGGTAAGCAACTGCTGGACTTCAAGTTTACGCAGCAAACCGTGGATGACCTGCAGGCCTTCCTGGAGAAGGTGGTTGAGGACGTCGTCAAGGAGCTGATGGACAAAGGGTTCGACGAGCTGAAGAAGATTGAGCCGGGTGAATTCCTGAAAGAAGCCGGTAAGTTGCTGAGGGCCATGGTGCTTGCCGTCGCGATTTCTCCCTCCGGGATGACGAAAGATGCGCTGCGGGCGCTGGGTTCGCTGGCCGGCAAGAAAGCCGGTGAGGCGATCTTGTCGCTGCCAAACCTGCTGACGATGCTTCAGGAGCACTTCTTCGACTACTCCTATCGCCTGATTAAAGGCGAGCCGGCCCTGCGCCATGACTGGATGTTCTTCCATCCGGATGAGTCGACGATGACCTTTGAGGTGCGCAACAGTGGGATCAAAGTCTGGAAAATCATTCCTGTATATCCCTACATTGTTCCGGAATATAAACCGGGCGAATGGGAAGACGATGCCCGGCTGGTGCTGACGTTTGAAAATATGGCGGGCACGTTCTGGGACGAAGTCGCGTACGATTCTGTTGCCGTGGGCGGCGGTTCCCTGAAGCGGATAACGGTCAATGTTCCGCAGCAACTGAAAGGCCATGCCGGTCGGTTCAGCTTCCACCTGACAGGGAAACAGACCACCTATCTGTCTGTCGATCAGGTAACGCTCGGCACTATCAGCGAAGGTGACTCCGGTAACTCGCGCCGCGTGACGACCCTCCTGGCGCGCCAAAAGGCGGCATTAAGCCTGCTGACGGCGCCGCAGACGGCGCGTCTGGCGCTGCCCGCGCCGCTTAACAACGAAGCGCCTGAAAACAAGGCCCTGGAGAATACGGTGATGAATGTGAACCCCTGGTTGGTGAACGCCGGGTTTGCGGGCGATACCGGCTGGCAAACGCACGGTACGGTGAGCTTCGGCACCGCCGAAGCCACCCTGACGGAGTCGGCGACGCATCAAAGCCGGCTGAGTCAGGCGTTTGTTCTGGGGGAACAGCAGCGTTATCTCTCCTTCACGCTGTCGGATATCGTGCTGGACAACGTGGATGACGGACCGGACGACGCGTTTGAAGTGGCGGTTGTGGACGTGAAGACCGGCGCGTCGCTGCTGCCGGTGATTAGCCTGACGCATGCTAACGGGATCTTCAACCTTCAGGCTGACGGCCTGGTGACGCAGTCCGACTGCGTCACCAGCAGACGAAACGCCGATGGCAGCTACTTCGTGGTGATCGATCTGGCGGATATCGCGGCGGAAACGGCGCTGAGCCTGTCGTTTGATCTGATCGGCTTCGGGCGGGGCGAGGCCGCCGTACACAGCCACGTTACGATCGGGCAACTGCGTTTGGGCGACGAGCCGCAGGCCAGCTGGTACGCCTGCAACGACGAGGTCACGCTGGCATGGAATACGCCGCTGGTGCTGAAGGTGATGGACAACGACGATCTCGGCGGCCACGACGGCGCCCTGCCGGAAGTGGTTCGTTCGCCGGAGCACGGCGACCTGACACGCCATGCCGACGGCAGCTTTACCTATACGCCGCACGACGGCTGGTATGGAACGGACAGCTTCAGCTACCGGCTGCGCGACGGCGATGCGGTGTCCAACGTGGCGCAGGTTCTGCTGACGGTGCTCGGCGAAACCATGCAGGCGCGCGATGATATCCGCGTGCTGAGGAAGGATGAACGGGTGCTGCTGAACGTGATGGAGAACGACGATGTGGGCAGCCACCCCGGCGCGTTGCCGGAGGTGGTCAGCTGGCCGCAGTATGGCGAGCTGGAACGCCTGGCGGACGGCAGTTTCAGCTATACGCCGCAGGCCGGCTGGTCCGGTGAGGACGGCTTCAGCTACCGGCTGCGTGACGGCGGGGCGTTATCCAACGTCGCCACCGTGGCGTTGACGGTGCTCGGCGAAACGATGCAGGCCTATAACGATGCGGCGACGCTGGAACAGAATGGTTCGGTGACGCTGAACGTGACGGAGAATGACGACCTGGCCGGGTATACCGGCGTCACGGTGGTGGTGGTCGAAGCGCCGCGTCACGGCACGCTGACGCCGGAAGCGGACGGTCGTCTGACCTATGTGCCGGAAACCGGCTGGTTCGGCGAAGATCGTTTCCGCTACCAGCTGAGCGCCGGCATAGCGTTGTCCAACATCGCGACGGTAACGCTGACGGTGACCGGCAGTGTCGCGAACCGGCCCCCGCAGGTGAAGGACATCACCGCCGCGCTGGATGAGGACGCCAGCCTGACGATCAACCTGCTGGCGTATGCCAGCGATCCGGACGGCGATGCGCTGACGGCGCGCGTTCTGAGCGGGCCGCAATACGGCGATCTGGTGCAGAACGGCGACGGAACGGTACGCTATACGCCGCATCTGCACTGGAGCGGCGAGGACAGCTTCACCTGGACGGTGAACGACGGCGAATACGATGCACCGCCGGCCACGGCGCGCCTGACTGTGCGCCCGGTGGCGGATGCGCCGCTGCTGACCCTCGGCGATGAAAGAACGCCGACCGCGGTGTTCTCGACCGGCTGGGAAAGCGTGACGATCTACGGGCCGCCGACCAACATTTCTTCGACGCTGATCCAACGCAGCGAGCTGGAAGGGTGGCAGTTGGTCACCAGTCCGGACCCGTTCGGCGGCGGTAAGAACGGCTTCGAAATGTGGAGTTCGGATGTACCTATGGTGAGCGAGGAAGGGCAGTTGCAGTATGGCGTGTCGCGCGGTGAAGGCAAAAACTGGCTGGAGCTGAACAACGCGGCGGGCACCATGGGGCAAACGCTGGGCATCGAGCGCGATATCGTCACCCAGGCCGGGATGCCGTACCGGCTGACGATGGACGTCGCCGGGCGCTTCGGCTATCCGGAAGAGTATACGCGCATCGGTATTTACCTTGACGGCGAACGTATCGGCGGCAGCAACAATACCAGCAATAATCAGGAACTGAACTGGGAAACGCTGACGCTGGCGTTCACCGGGAAAGGCACCACACAGCGGCTGCGTATCGTAACGGAGGCGACGCAGTTTGCCGTTGAGGGGCGCGGCATGATGATTGACAACATTACGCTGGCGGAGATGCACCCGCTCAACCGCGGCCCGGAAGATACGCCGATCCCGTTGTCGTCGATCCAGGCCGAACTGGTGGACACCGACGGTTCGGAAACGCTGACGCTGACGGTGGAAAATCTGCTGCCGGGCAGCGTGCTGAGCGACGGTACGCACAGCTTCACCGCGTCGGACGGGAACACCACGGCGGATATCACCGGCTGGCAGGGCGACACCCTGACGCTGACGCCGCCCAGGGATATGAACGGCCAAATCGTGCTGACCGTCGCGGCAACGGCAACGGAGCGGGAAAATCAACACCAGGCGCGCACGGAACGCGAACTTGTGGTGACGGTGCTGCCGGTCAACGATGCGCCGGTGGCCCGTGACGTTGACGTGGCGCTGGACGAAGGCGGCAGCATTACGATTGACCTGCTGGCGTATGCCGACGACGTGGAGGGCGATGCGCTGACCGTCAGCATTCTGAGCGAGCCGGAGCACGGCGAACTGACGCTGAACGGTGACGGTTCGGTAACCTACGTTCCGCATGCGTTCTGGAGCGGCGAGGACAGCTTTACCTGGACGGTGAACGACGGCGAATATGACGCACAGCCGGCCACGGCGCGCCTGAGCGTGCACCCGGTGGCGGATGCGCCGCTGCTGAGCATCCGTGCCGGGCAAACGGCAACCGAGCTGTTCTTTACCGGCTGGGAAAGCGTGACGATCTACGGACCGCCGACCAACATTTCTTCGACGTTGCTCCAACGCAGCGAGCTGGAAGGCTGGAAACTGGTCACCAGCCCGGACCCGTTCGGCGGCGGTAAGAACGGCTTCGAAATGTGGAGCTCGGACGTGCCGATGGTGAGCGAGGAAGGGCAGTTGCAGTACGGCGTGCCGCGCGGCGAAGGCAAAAACTGGCTGGAGCTGAACAACGCGGCAGGCACCATGGGGCAAACGCTGGGCATCGAGCGTGATGTCGTTACCCGCGCCGGGGTTCAGTACCGGCTGACGATGGACGTCGCCGGGCGCTTCGGCTACCCGGAGGAGTATACGCGCATCGGCATTTACCTTGACGGCGAACGTATCGGCGGCAGCAACAATACCAGCAATAATCAGGAACTGAACTGGGAAACGCTGACGCTGGCGTTCACCGGAAAAGGCACCACGCAGCGGCTGCGCATCGTGACGGAGGCGACGAAGTTTGCCGTTGAGGGGCGCGGCATGATGATCGACAACATTGCGCTGGCGGAGATGTATTCAGCCAATGCAGGGCCGGCGGATACGCCGATCCCGTTGTCGTCAATTCAGGCTGAGCTGGTGGATACTGACGGTTCGGAAACGCTGACGCTGACGGTGGAAAACCTGCCGGCAGGCAGCGTGCTGAGCGACGGCAGTTATCAGTTCACGGCCTCGGCGGGGCAAACGACGGCGGACATCACCGTCTGGCGCTGGGACAGTCTGACGTTGACGCCGCCACCGGCGTTCACTGGTCAGATAACCCTCAGCGTGGTGGCGACCGCGATGGAGCGTCAGAATCAGGCCAAGGCCAGTACGGCGGAGGAACTGGTGGTTGATGTGACGTCTGCGTAGTTGTGCAGTGAATCTCCCGGCGGTTGCCGGGAGTGCTGAGAAACCCCGTGGCGCCTGGCGTTGCGGGGTTTTTCTTGATTAGGTCAGGGCTAAAAGGAAGGGGATAACGATTCTGCTTAGACCAGGCCGGACAGCAGGTCGCGGAGATCCCTGAGATACTGTTTTATTTTCTTGCCCACGTTTCCGTTGAACTTTAGCAGATTTATTAATAGTTTTATCGTTAAAACCAGAACGACGATAATGGCGATCAGTGCTGATATGATGTCGGTGTCCATGCGATATCTCAGATCAAGTCGGTTCGGTATAGTCCGTCTCTTGAGGACGTTACCGCATCTGTGTCGCTGACGCTATTGCTTTAATAGCCATTTGTAGACGGTAAAAAGTTACTTGGGAATTATCTTCTGTCAAAGTAAGCAGCTCAAAGAAGCATTGAAGTGAGCACAGATGAATTGCCCCCAGCCGGAACCGGCCTCGACAAGCCGAATATCACCAGCTTAACCTCGTCAGAAAAAATAATTCACAGACGACTGATCAAACTTCCGGGGATAAAACAAAGAAGACGGGTTACTGTAAACGACATAGCATGTACGAACAGCCAGAAAACGATGGACGCCGGGATCCTCAACGAGGCCGTGGAGTTCAGTCGGGCAAAAAATGGATTGCGCATGTGTCCTTGTTGCCCGTGGGCGACGATTAACCCGACGTATGGTTATCGCCGTGTGTAGGCGCTGCTACTCCTCACCGGAAGCGGGCCCATAAGCGGTAGCGGAAAGCGGATGCTCAGACAGCTTTGAGTGCTGATGTGACAATGAGAAAAGCTGCTGGTGATCTTTGCGCAGGAGTGCTGCGACAGGGATATCATTGGCTGGGCAGCGAGCGCCGGAGGCTATGACAATGAGATGGTTCAGCGCATATAACGTCAGGAAATATAAGCCCGCACGATAAACCCTGCGGGCTTTTCCATTTCTTTCCCGAATTACCCGCGAATCACCGGCACCAGCTCAGGCTGGGCGGCAATCTCAATACGTTGCTCCACCTCGCCGCGCCATAGCCGGATAACTACCGTTTCCCGATCATTAATCACCTCCATCTGCGTCAGCGGCATATGCGCGCCCAAATCCCAGACGCAGACAAACTGCGCCTGCGGCGCATGGCTGCGCAGGATCAGATAGCTGATGTCGCGAACCGCCGGGTTGGCCGGCGCTTTGCCCTGAAACAGCGTCGCGTCGCCGTGCAGCCACAGCGCCAGGCCGTGATGCGCGGCGGAAAAGTTGCGCGGCTGGCTGCCCGTCAGCGGCGTGGCCGTGACGTTATGCATCGCCGTCAGAGGTCCGCTTTGCGCGAAGACGGCGGGTTCGCCGTCGGCGTCGAGCGCCTTGCCGTCCGGATGCAGGGTCCAGTCCAACTGGCGTTGGTGCGGGTTTTCCACGCTACTGATGTCGATAATCGCGTCGTCCAGCCACAGCAGTCGCCGGCGGAAGCGGATATCACGGTAGGCTTCGTCGTTCCATTCCATGCGGGCATGGCTGTCGGGGCAGGCGTCAGGCGCAGGCCACTCCACCTGTGTGTCCAGCCAGCAAAAATCATCCCCCTGCCGCCAGTGCAGTACCCGGGGAATCGCGGGCGGCTGGTTTTGCTGATCTACGCACAGCGTGTTGTGGGTGGCGCTGTTTTTATAGTAGGCGTAGTGCATTTTGGCGCCGTACCCGGTGGTGCCGAGATCGGGCAGGATGGCCTTTCCCTGATGGTACAGGATCAGGCTCAGGCGGTCGTAATGGTCATGTTCGCCGCCGAAAGGCGAGTGTTTGATCAGCAGCGCCCGGCCTTTTTGCGCATTACGCAGCAACGTCAGGCCGCTGCCGGGGGCGTGTACGTGTTCCTGTGGTTCGAGTGGGAGCGGCTGCGCTGGCAGTGTGTCGGCGCCGTACAGCAGCGCGTCGATATTGCGGCGCGGCGCGTCGCGGTAAATGTGCTGTAACGCCGCCGCATAGCGTTCATTGCCGTAAACCTGCCAGGCGAACTCATAGATATGGCTGTGCGTCAGGCGTTCCTGCCCGGCGATGCAGTCGTTGATGTTGGGAAAGGTGCCGTCGGGCAACAGCAGTTGCAGCGGAAAATCGAGCATCTTGCGGTAGCCGGGGTGCGCGAGCAGGCTCCATGGCGTGTCGCGCGCCAGTTTTTCGAACGATAAAAAGCCCTGTAAGGCGTAGAAATGGTAGTGAACGGAGCCTTCAAACCATAATCCTTCGGCAAACAACCCGTGCTCAAGCTGATAGCGCAGCCCGTATTTGCCGTCGAGCGCGAACGTCAGCAGCGCCGGATCTTCCAGAATCAGCCCGATAACCCCGATGGCGCTGCCGATTTTTACCTCATGGTTGTGCAACTGCGGCGCGCGGTGCGCCATCAGGAACTGCGCCCCGGCGCTCAGTAAGCGTGAGGCGATGTAATCACGTTCATCATCGCTGAGATCATCGGCGATAAAATCATAGCCGAGGGCGAAATCAAGCAGACAATTGGCTTCGCACAGCGTCTGGGCGTTCATTTTCCCCGGCCCGTTGCAGGGAATGCCGCCGTGTTCCTGATAGCCGGGGTAATGGGTTGCGTAGCGCATCAGCAGGTCAGTGACCTTCTCCAGATAGCGGGCTTCCCCGGTCAGTTGCCACAGCAGCCCCAGTTGATAACAGGCTTTGGCGTTCAGCCCGTTCATCTGGCGCCACCAGGCGCCGTCATACGGTTCGCCGCGAAACACATGCCCGTCGACCGGGCAGCGGTGCGCGCGGGGCGAGGCGCGATCCCAGTGCAGGCGCACGCCGTGTTCCGGGCAGAAATAGTAAAGATTCCACGTGGCGATGCCGGTTTCCGGCACGTTAGACGGCATGTTCAGCACCACGTCGTTGTCCTGCGCCAGAAAGGTTACGATTTCCGGCTGCCGGGCAACGCGCTGCCGGATAACGTCGAGTTGCGCTGGGGTAAACTGCTTCATGACGATTTTGCCCTCGTTCGGCGGTTATTGCTGTTTCAGCGGGTAGATCAGAACGGAAACGGAGTCCGGGTAGCGGGAGATCAGGTACTCCGCTTTCTGGCGGAATTCGCCGTCGTCCGGCCAGGCATGAGCGGCGGCGAGCATGTTGATCAGCGCTTTCTTTTCATCGACGGTTTTGCCGTCCAGATCGGGATAGGGCCACGCCGCATCGGAATGGATGTATTGCGCCACGTAGCGGTAACCTTTTTGCAGGCTGTGCTCGTCCAGCGTGAAGTTCCAGACATCGACGCCGGCCAGTTCACCGAGGCGGCCCAGCTGGTTGTAGGCTTCCAGGTGGAAATTGCTGTAGTGCCAGGGTCGGGTGCGTTCCAGCTCCGCGGTTTGCCTGCCTTCACGGTCGAAATGCGCGGCGATGCGCCGCAGCTGGGTGATTTGCAGGCGCTTTTTCGCTTCTTCCTTTTGCCCGCTGAACAGGGCGAACGCGGCGGCCTGCAGGTCGAAATAGGTGCCGTGGTTGTTATGCCAGTTATCTTCTTCAAAACCGTTCTGGCTGGTGGTCATCCAGCGGTAAAAATCGCCGAACCATGCGCGGATTTGCTGATATTCCGCTTCGCTGAGAACATCGGCGGGGCGCAGAAGCTCGACGGCGTCAATCGCCCGCACCAGCGCCCGGCTGTCGATCAGGCCGATTCCGCGCCCGTCGTTGATGCCGGGGATCGCCTGCGCATATTGCAGGTTCGGGTTCATGCGCGTTTGCTCTGCGATGAACCAGGCCAGCAGTTGTTCGCGCGCTTTTTCCGCGTAGGCTGGTTTTTGCGTCAGCTGCCAGGCCAGCGCCAGATACCAGACATCGTCGCTCATACTGACCAGGCGTTTTTTGTCCGTGGCGTCGCTGTTGGCGTCCGGGTTGGTTTGCCCGTCTTTGCGGATGTAGGGCAAGCCGTCCTTTTTCTCCGGGTCCGGCCACCAGTAAGGCGGGAAGCTGTAATAATCGTGTTTGTCGCCGCTGGCGGCAACCAGGGTTTTATCCATCACGGAATAGGGCGGACGGGTCAGCGCTTTATCGGCGGCGGCGATCAGGCGCTGATAGGCCTGGAGGAAAACCGGGTCCTTCTGCGCGATTTTTTGTTTGCTGTAGCCGAGATCGTCCAGGCGCACGATAAGAGGATGGGCCTCTGCCGCACAGGCGGAATAGCCGGCGATAAGCGGGAAAACGAACGCGCAGGACAATAACAGCGGTTTAATCGGGGGCATAAGCTCTCCATCACGGATAAACGTGTTTATTCAATAATAAGTCTGGCGCTGGCGTTAATTATAAATATACGGGGCGCGATAATATTATTGTTAAGTTTATTAACAAGGGTGAAATAATGTTTCAATCGGTCGCTGGGGAGTTTGTAAGAACGATTAAGTTTTTTTTGTGATGCGATTCAAAAATAATTCCTAATTATTAAAATGAGGTTTTTTATGTGTGCTGACTCACGAAAATGAAGTGGTTTTAGGAATTTCTTTAAATTAAGTCATTAAATGAACGATTTTTAATTCATTGAAAAATATGAATATTAATTTGACTGGGTTTTTTGTTGGCAATTTCGGTGTGATGCAAAGCAAATTTATTGATTCTGAAACGCTATTTCTGTTTTGGAAGCTTGTTTTTACGTCAGCCATTGGATTAAATGATTTCACCAGCCAGATAATAAAAGAAAATGGCTATTCGTCCTGCTGCGTTAATAAAACTCCAACCAAAGGATGCAAATTATAATGTCTGGAATAAAAATAAACTCTTTATTGCTGTTAACCACGCTGGGGCTGAGTGCCGGTGTGACGTATGCAGCGGAAACGCTTGATGTATGGATCCGGGCCAGTAACGACTCTAAAAACATTTATAACCGGGAAGCGGAAACGTTTGAGAAAAAGACCGGGATTAAGATCAATTACTTCAACGCCACCACCGACTTCGAGCAGCGCCTGGCGCGGGCCGCAGCGGGTAATGCGTTGCCGGACCTGATTTTCAACGATGCGGTTTCCATCGGCCAGTTCGTGCAGTTGGGCATCGTTGAGGAGATTGACCCGGCAGCGATAAAGGGCGGCGGCGATCTGTATCCGACCGCCTGGGAAAGCGCGCGTTATACCGACGGTAAATATTACGGCGTTCCCACTTCGGCCCAGACGTTCGCGCTGTTTGTGCGTAAGGACTGGCGGGAAAAGTTGGGTATGCCGGCGCCGGAAAGCTGGGACGACGTAGCGAAGCTGGCGAAAGCGTTCACCACGCAGGACCCGGACGGCAACGGTAAAGACGATACCTACGGCTTCCTGCTGCCCGGCTCAACCACGCGCGGCTATGCCAGCTGGTTTATCGCGCCGTTCCTGTGGCAGGCCGGCGGGGACTTTATCCGCCCGTCCGGCGAGGGGAAATACAAGGCGTCGCTGGATGAACCGGCGGCGGCGCAAACGCTGAACTTCATGCGCGGCATGCTGTGCGACAAAGTGGTGCAGCCGGGTGCGATCAACGCCACGACGGCGGACGTGATCCCCTCCTTCCGCGCCGGGCAGAGCGGGATGTTCTTTACCGGCCCGTATCACATTGCGCTGTTCGACAAAGATCCCGGCAAAGATAAGTTTGAAGTCGTTGCCCTGAAAGGGCCGCAAAGCGCCGCGACGCTGGCCGAAGGGACGACGGTCTTTATGATGAAGGGCAGTAAGAAGAAAGAGGCGGCGCGTCAGTTTATTGAATTCATGATTTCGGCCGAAGGGCAGGAGATCGGCATGGGCAAGGGCAGCAAAAACATGCCGGTGGTGCGGCTGGCGGTGAACAAAAACATCGACACCAAAGCCGTGTACAACGATGAACGCTGGGCCACCTTCGCCAATCTGTATACCGGGCATGGCCGCTACGTTCCCCAGGTGCCGAACTGGACGCCCATACGGCAGGTGACGGCAGACGGCTTTAACCGCATTCTGGCCGACTGCCAGTCCGACATTGCCGCGGAACTGAAGTCCCTGAATGAAAAAGTCAACGCTGAACACGCCAAACAACAGGTTCTGGCGCAGTAACGTCCCGCACTGATGCGCCGCCGTCGCGGCGCAGTTTTCCACCTCCGGCGCGTCGCCACGCGGACGCGCTACTGTTTGCGAGCGATGAGAATGATGTTAACCCCCCGTCAGAAGCGGCACCTGGTGCCATGGCTGTTCCTTGCGCCGGCGCTGATTATTTTCACCTGGTTTAAGTTCATCCCGATGTTGCAGGGGCTGGTGATGAGCTTCTACAAGGTGAACTTCAACCAGGACGATGAATGGGTCGGCCTGAGTAACTTTTCCCGTGCGTTTGCCGACGACGCCCTGCATTCCGCGGTATTCAACACGTTTTTATATGTAGTGGTGACGATGGTTGTGGCGGCGCTGATCGCCTTCTTTCTGGCGATGCTGCTGGAAGGCCCGGCCCGCCATCTGCGTTTTATCCGTACGGCGATCTTTTTACCGGCGGTCACCAGCGCGGCCATCGTGGCGGAAATGTGGCGTATTTTGTTCAACCCCACCAGTAACGGCGTGGTCAACCACGTGCTGAGCTGGTTCGGCGCCGATGAGCAGGGTTTCCTGGCGAGCACCGATCAGGCGCTGTGGGTCATTATGCTGCTGCACATCTGGAAGGCGGTACCGTACAACATGGTGATTTTTATCGCCGGTCTGGCCGGTATCAGCCGCGATTTGTACGACGCCGCCAACGTGGACGGTGCCAACTGGTGGAACCGGCTGCGTTACGTCACGCTGCCCGGCATGATCCCGGCGCTCTCGGTAGTGCTGATGCTGTCGTTCATCCGCGGTTTCCGCGTGTTCGCCGAAGTGTACGCCACCACCGGCGGCGGCCCGTCCAACGCCACGGAGATGATCATGACGCATATCTACAAGCTGGGCTTCGAGCAGTTTGATTACGGCTACGCATCAGCGGTTTCTTTCCTGCTGTTCGCGTTCACCGTGGTGCTGACGGTGTGCCACCTCACGCTGAAAAAGCGTCTCGTTAAATACTGATGCCGGGAGCCGGACATGAAAAATAAACACTGGAATACCGCAGGCCGCTGGATCATCTATGCGTTGCTGCTGGTGGTATTCGTCGGCCCGTTCTGGGGCATCGTCGCCACCGCGTTCAGCGGCGCGCCGGTAAAACCCGGCGAACTGCTGGCTTGGCCGCATGAATTTTCCTGGGACAACTTTATCTTCGCCTGGCAGGACATCGGCGTGTGGCAGTACCTGCTTAACTCCGTCATCGTGGTGTTCTTCGGCACCATTTTGCAGGTTTCCGTCAGCGCGCTGGCGGCCTATGCGCTGGCGCGTAAAAAATTCGTCGGCGTGTCGCTGGTCAGCCTGGTGATTCTGTCGACGATGATGCTGCCGGAAGAGGTCATCGCCATTCCGCTGTACATGATCATTAACTGGCGGCTGCCATTAATTGATGCCTCGCTGTACAACAGCTACCTCGGCATGATTTTGCCGCTGGTCGGCTGGGCGTTTTCCATTTTCGTGCTCAGCGAATTTATGGCGGCCATTCCCAAAGAGCTGGAAGAGGCTGCGCGCATTGATGGCGCCAATGAGTGGCAGGTGTTTTTCCACGTCATCCTGCCGCTGGTCAAGCCTGCGCTGGGCACCGTGGTGACGTTCGGTTTCATCATGATCTGGGATCAGTACCTGTTGCCGATGATCGTGGTGAATCAGGACAACCTGAATACCATCCCCGTCATTCTCGGTACGTTGCGCACCGACGAAAGCATTACGCCGAACATTTTTATCGCCATCACGCTGCTGGCGATGCTGCCGAGCATCATCGTGTATCTGGGTCTGCAAAAACACTTCAACCGCGGGATTATGTCCGGCGCCGTTAAGGGATAAGAGGAATACGAAATGGGTTCTGTTGTACTGAAGAATGTCTGTAAATCCTGGGGCGATGTCCACGTTATTCGCGACGTTTCGCTGGAAATTCCCGACGGTGAGTTTTGCGTGCTGGTCGGGCCGAGCGGCTGCGGTAAATCGACCCTGCTGCGGATGATCGCCGGGCTGGAGGAGGTGACGTCCGGCCAGGTGGCGATCAACGCCCGCGATGTGACCGAGGTGGAGCCGAAGCTGCGCGATATTGCGATGGTGTTTCAGAGTTATGCGCTCTATCCGCAGATGACCGTGCGCGAAAATATGGGCTTTGCCCTGAAAATGGCCCGTTTGCCGAAGGCGGAAATCAGCGCCAAGGTGGAAAGCGCCGCGCAGTTGTTGGGGCTGGAGGCGCTGCTGGAGCGTTTGCCGAAGGATCTGTCCGGCGGGCAGCGCCAGCGCGTGGCGATGGGACGGGCTATTGTGCGTAATCCGCAGGTGTTTCTGTTCGATGAACCGCTGTCGAACCTGGACGCCAAGCTGCGTACCCAGGTGCGCGGCGAAATCCGCGAGCTGCACCGTCGCCTGAAAACCACGTCGGTGTACGTGACCCATGATCAGATTGAAGCGATGACCATGGGGCAGATGATCGTGGTTCTGCGCGAAGGGCGCATTGAGCAGGTCGGTACGCCGCTGGAGCTGTACGATCGCCCGGCTAACTTGTTCGTGGCTGGTTTCATCGGTTCGCCGGAGATCAACCAACTGAAGGGCGAGATCCGGCTTGGGCAGGGCGCGCCACAGCTGCAACTGGCGGACGGTTCGCTGTTGGGGCTGCCGGCGGGGCTTGAGGTCAGCGCGGGCCAGCACGTGGTGTACGCCATTCGCCCTGAGCAGGTTACCGTGGTTGACGACGACCGGCAGGGCGCCGCGCTGAAGGCGACGGTGACGGCGATTGAAAACACGGGATCGGACATGCAGTTATTCTGTGAAACCGGCGGCGGGGCGTTTACCTCGGTATTCAAGCAACGGCTGGAGGTGCGTGAAGGGGAAACCGTCTGGCTGCTGCCGAAACTCAGCGGCATCCACGTATTTGATGCGGCAAGCGGTGAACGCATCGCGTGCGGCGGATAGCGGGGAGGCGGAGATGAAGTTGTATACGCTGGACCCTGCCGAGCTTGAGCGGGCGAAACGGAGTCTGCAAAACGCGTCGTCGCCGCTGCGTCCGGCGCTGGAGCGTTTGGTCAGCGACGCGAATGCGTTGCTGAATCTCGCGCCGGAGAGCGTGGTGCACAAAAAGCTGCGCCCGGTCAGCGGCGATCCCCATGATTATTACAGCCTGGGGACGTACTGGTGGCCCAATCCGCGCCGCCCGAAAGGGCTGCCCTATATCCGGCGCGACGGGCACACCAATCCGCAGAGCCAGAATAATGATACGGACACCGCGCGCATCGTGCGCATGTGCGAACGCTGCCTGACGCTGGGGCTGGCCTGGTACTTCACCGGGCAGCATAAGTACGCCCGTGCGGCGGCGGCGCAGATCCGCTGCTGGTTTCTGGATGCGGATACCCTGATGAACCCGCATCTGAACTACGGTCAGGCGATCCCCGGCATTGTTTCCGGGCGCGGAACCGGCCTTATCGATACGCGCCTGATGTGGATGGTGATCGACACGGTAGGGCTGATTGGCGCTACCGGCGTGCTGGAAACCGACGATATTATCGTGCTGCATCAGTGGTTCCGGGATTTTAACCACTGGATGTACTTCAGTGACGTCGGGCATTCGGAGTATGTGTGGCACAACAACCATGGCACCTGGTACGACGCCCAGCGCACCGTGAACGCGTTGTTTTACGGCGATAAAGGGCTGGCGGAGCGGATTATCCGCCAGGGCATTACTCAGCGCATGGCGGCGCAGATTGATCAGGAAGGCAAGCAGACGATGGAGCTGGAGCGCCCGGTGCCTTTTCATTATTCGCTGTTCAACCTGGAGGCGCATCTGCTGCTGAACCGTTACGCGGAGCACGTAGAGTTCGATCGTTGGAACGCAGTGCAGGACGGGCGCAGCGTCAAGCTGGGGATTGACTACCTGGTGCCGTTTATCGCCGAGCCGGAGCTGTGGCCGTACCGGGATTTACAGGGCATCGTGTGGGACAGCGCGTTGCGTTTGCTGTTGCAGTCGGCGCGCGGTTATCCCAAAGACGCGGTGCGCTACCGGCTGGTGCTGGAGCGTTTTCCGCAGGAAACGCGCAGCCTGCGGGAATGGCTGATGTGGTGCATGGGGTAATTGTACGGGGCAGAGCGGCCAGGATGTGATCTGGATCAAAACTCTCTTGCCCCGCCATTGGAAAGGCGCCGCTTTCTCGCCACAATTACCGCAATATTTGTATGAATGTCAGGAAGTTATTGTGTGTATTTGTGATATCAGCGTTGAAGATACCTATGTGCGCCTGCCGCTGTCGACGTCGGCGGCGTGGGTGTTGGATCGCCAGGCTGAGCGCAGCCTGGGTTGGCGGCGTTTTCTGAAGCCCAAGCGTCAGCAGCATTCGCGCTGGCGGCTGGAGCCGGTGCGCGATCGTTATGAGGTTAGGTTTGCGCCGAACCGGGCGCCGGAGCTGTGGCTGTTTAGTGCGGATAATTTGGGGAAGAAGCGGTTGTAGCCAGGGGAGAGGGGGTGTAGATACGCCGGATACGCATGCTTCCTCCGAGCATTCAGTTTCTGAGTAACCCGGAAGTGTCCCCTCCCTGCCATCTGAAGTCTTTCAGCTATAGCTCCTTTCGGTAACAGACCGAGCTATTTTAGGAATTTGTTATAGACATAGAAATCCGTGTCCCGCACATATCCGTTCTTCTCATAAAGGGATTGTGCTTTGACGTTGTCGGTTGCCGTGCTTAGCATGATAAATGCGGAGTCTGTCTCTTTTGCTAATTGCTCCGCTCTTTCAAGCAGCTTCTGAGCGACGCCCTCTTTTCTGGCTTCAGGGAGGACAAAGAGATCGTACAGCAGCCAAATTCGTTTCATTTCCAGAGAGCAGAACAGAGGGTAGAGCTGTGTGAAGCCGACGGGCGTACCGTTAAGTTCGACGTAAAAAATAACGGATTCGCCCAGCGTGACCCGCTCCCTGAGGAATTTTTCTGCGTTATCCGCCTGCTTTTCAACGTTGTAAAACTCCCTGTAACCGAGATAAAGCGGAAGAATTTTCGTGATATCCTGCGGTTGTGCCTTGAATAATTTCATTTTTTTCACCAGTGATGGATGATCGTTCTTTTATGATAGTCTGTGTTATTGCTACCGGTAAGTTATTTTTAGTGAGGTTTATTTGTAGCAGTGTTGCGGGATTTCTTGAGCTTTAGCAGGCCAGTTACTCAGTCATTTTTAAAAAAACAGGGAAAAGCATGTGGTCTAAGATATCAAAAGAATTATGGCTTAAATATTGTGACGGTTATTCCTTTACGGACTGTGCACTACGTAATGAGAAAATGATTTATTTGCTCGCAGAGGAAGATGGAATAACAGAAGAGCAAAATACAAAAATGCGAATGTTATTGTTGGCTCAGAGGAATGGGAAAATAGAATATGGCGAAGTGACTTTTAATGAGTCATTCTTGGCTGTGATAGAAAGTACCGATGTACCTGAGCAGCAAGGTTTGGTTTTTCAGGTGATTGGGGGTTCGGTTGTTCCAACAGGTGGTTCAAAAAGAATTTGGCCAGTTGAAAAAATTAATAAAGATGACATAAGCGTTATCCGTAAATCAAAAAAAATTGATGGCTATGCATGGGCTGTAGGGCGTCGAAGAGGCGTGTTTAAAAGAATAAATACCGATGATTGGATATCAATTGATAATGGCCTGAAAGAAAGCAGTGCTTCACCCAAGGCGCGGGATATCGGTTTTTTAGGGATTGATGGATTTAATAGTAAAGATATATATGCTGTAGGTGGCAAAGGTGATATTTGGCATTATGATGGTGATTTGTGGACGCAATGTGGATTTCCAACTAATGATAAACTGACGGCGGTCTGTTGCGCTAAGGATGATTTTGTATATGTAGCGGCGAATCGTAAACTTTGGAAGGGTCGCTTAAACCAGTGGGAGTCAGTACATGATTTAGATCTGGCAGAAAATATTGATGATTTATGCTGGTTTGATAATAAATTATGGGGATGTGGTCAGTATGATTTTTTCTGTTGGGATGGGATTAGTTTAGATACATCAATTAGCATCCAGGGCAGTCCAGCCTCACTGATGGGAAGTATGGCGTGCAGTGAACATTTTATGCTGGTTGCTTGCCATAAAAGTGCATGGATTTATGATGGTCAACAATGGGTTAATATTGTGCCTGAAAGTATGTAACTCCGATTACAAGTGATATTCTCTACGTGCGTGGAGGTGTTTCTCAGACCGCTTGACAAGATGCGCAATGTGCAGTGTCTTCTCCACGTACATAGAGGTGTTTCCAGCATGCCGCTAACCTATCAACGTACTAACCACCCCCCATCCACGGCCAGCGTATACCCATTCACATAATCAGACGCCGCTGAAGCCAAAAATACCACCGGCCCCATCATGTCTGAAGGTAATCCCCAGCGCCCGGCGGGAATGCGATCCAGTATTTCCTGGCTGCGATCTTCATCAGTGCGCAATTGTTGGGTGTTATTGGTCGACATATAACCGGGCGCCAGCGCGTTGACATTAATGCCGTACTTCGCCCATTCATTCGCCAACAGGCGCGTAACGCCCATCACGGCGCTTTTGGATGCGGTGTAAGAGGGAACGCGCACGCCGCCCTGGTAAGAGAGCATGGAGGCGACATTAATGATTTTCCCGCCTGCGCCCCGGGCGATAAAGTGGCGCGCCACGGCCTGAGAGAGAAAGAACACCGTCTTGATGTTCAGATCCATCACCTCATCCCAGTCCTTTTCGGTAAACGCCAACGCATCCTGCCGGCGGATAATCCCGGCGTTGTTGACCAAAATATCAACGTGGCCGAATTCTGCCACGGCGCGTTCCACCACATCGTCAATTACGCCAGTGTCGCCCAGATCGGCATGCAGGCTGAAAAAACGGCGTCCCAGCGCACTGACCTGTTCGATGGTTTCGGCCGGTTCACGGCGGTTAACCCCGATAATGTCGCAGCCCGCCTGCGCCAGCCCGATAGCCATACCCTGACCCAGCCCGGTATTGCAGCCGGTGACGATGGCGACTTTGCCCTTCAGGGAATATGCGTCAAGAATCATATTGCTTACCTTACTGTACGACCAGGCCCGCCGCGGCGGGCCGTGATAATGCGGGAAACGTTAACGCAGGTCTTGCGCGGCCACGTGGTCCATGTCGTCGAATACCTGATTTTCGCCGACCATGCCCCAAATGAAGGTATAGCGGCGGGTGCCGACGCCGGAGTGGATCGACCAGCTCGGCGAGATGACCGCCTGTTCGTTGCGAACCACGATATGACGGGTTTCCTGCGGTTGCCCCATCATGTGGAACACGCAGGTGTCTTCATCCATATCGAAGTAGAAATAGACCTCCATGCGCCGCTCATGGGTGTGGCAGGGCATGGTGTTCCACAGGTTGCCTTCTTCCAGGCGGGTGAGACCCATGGAAAGCTGGCAGGTTTGCAGCACATCGGGAACCATATATTTGTTGATGGTGCGGCGGTTGCTGGTGGCCGGATCGCCCAGCGTCTGCGGCGATGCGTCCGCCGGGGTGATTTTTTTCGTCGGGTAGGTGGTATGCGCCGGGGCGCAGTTGTAGTAGAAGCGGGCGGGTTTGTCGGCGCTGACGCTGGCGAATACTATGTCGCGCGCGCCTTTGCCCACGTACAGCGCCTCTTCCGTGCCGATTTCGTAGCACTGGCCGTCAACGGTGATGGTTCCGGCGCCGCCGATGTTGATGACGCCCAGCTCGCGGCGCTCGAGGAAGTAGCTGACGCCAAGCTGTTTTCCGACTTCCGTACCGATGGTGACGGTCTGCGCCAGCGGCATTACGCCGCCGACGATAATGCGGTCAATGTGGCTGTAGACCATGGTGTATTGGTCGGCTTCGAAAATCTTTTCGATCAGAAATTCGCGGCGCAGTTGCGTGGTATCCAGCTGTTTGGCATGTTCGCTATGTATGCTCTGACGGACGTCCATCGTTCACCTCATCTGTTATTAACGCCATGTTTCAGGCAGTGTCCGGTATGCGCCGCGCCTGGGTCGTCTGAGGCCATTCAGCGGCTGTGTGAGCAGGATAAGACTGTTCGGCACACAATTCAATATAAAATAAAACGCTGTTTTGATTTTGTGATTTTGACCGATGCTTGCCGAGCAGTCTGCCTGACCGGCGGTGGGGGATGACGCAGAGAGAATAGCGGAAATAAATAGAACGAGATCGCCGGAAATTATTTTCGCTATAGACGTTGAAATTTGAAAAGGGATATAATCGGGAGGTCACAATACCCGGTGCAATCCGTTTTTTTTCTTCTTCAGGGCCAAAGCTCCATATTTTCTTCATAATTGGCCAATAACTGATGTTCTTGCTTTCATATATTTACTTCTGCGCGTAACTACTTTAATAAAAACGCTTTAGAATTATTTCCATCAACCGCAAACGGGTTGCCCAGATAACTGTCTGGTTCACGACGAAATGAAACCACTTGAGGATTTATAATATGCGTAAATTAACGGCTTTAGTGTTGGCTTCTTCCCTGACGATGGGCATGTCGGCGGCTTACGCGGCAGATACCGCAACCACCACTACGGCACCGGCGGCGCAGAGCGACACGCAGCAGACCATGCCGATGCAGCATCACATGAAGCGCGGTATGCACCACAACGGCAAGATGAAAGGCGGCCCGCACGGCGGCATGTTCGCCGGGCTGAACCTGACCGAGCAGCAGAGAGAGCAGATGCGTGCCATCAGCAATGATTTCCGCAACAGCCACCATCAGATGCCGGGAATGGGGATGGGCCATATGCAGGAAATGCATAAGTTCGTTGCTTCCGACACCTTTGATGAAGCCGCTGCCCGTGCGCAAATTGAGTCTACCAATAAAGCACGCAACGATATGATGCTCGATCGCATGAAAATGGAGAACAAGATGTATAACGTCCTGACTCCGGAGCAGAAAAAACAGTTTGCCCAGAATTATGAGCAGCGCATGAAGCAATGGCAGGATCGCGCTAACAATGCCGGCAAAGCACCGGCTCCGGCCACTAACTGATAGTCGTGAATAAATAATGCCAAACGGCGGGATTAATTCCCGCCGTTTTGTTTTTCCTGCTACGTACAAAATCAGAATATTATGAGCGCCTGACCGCCGTTATTTTTTGCTCCGGCGATGGCGTGAAGAGTTTCGTTATTTTCTCTCCGGCTGTTTCCATTGGCTGCATAACCAGGAAATATCCTATCAAGATATTACTGCTCTCCGTATCACCCGGACAGATAATTCGCCGGGTTTATTGTCACGCGCCAGACCCTTTTTGATATGTCTCACCTATGATTGTTATCAAAACGTTGCCGTATGTTTGTGTTATCTTTAATAGTAAACATAGCGTTCGCAGGGCTTTTGCCACTTTGTGGCCGGGTGCGAACGCGGTGTCATAACGAAAATGGAGGAGCTATGTCATCCGATTTGCTGAAAACCCGGAGTCAAAAGAGTCTGACCGTATCAGGTACTGAATACCACTATTACAGCCTGGCGGAAGCGGCGAAAACCCTCGGTGATATCAGCCGGTTACCCAAGTCGATGAAGGTGTTGCTGGAGAACCTGCTGCGTTATCAGGACGGCGACAGCGTACAGTTGGCGGATATTCAGGCTGTGGCCGACTGGGTAAAAACCGGTCATGCCGATCGCGAAATTGCCTACCGCCCGACGCGCGTACTGATGCAGGACTTTACCGGCGTGCCGGCGGTGGTGGATTTGGCGGCGATGCGTGAGGCGGTACGACGACTGGGCGGAAAGGTGGAGCAGGTGAACCCGCTGTCGCCGGTCGATCTGGTGATTGACCACTCGGTGACCGTCGACCATTTCGGCAACGGGCAGGCCTTTGCGGAAAACGTCGGCCTGGAAATGGCGCGCAACCATGAACGTTACATTTTCCTGCGCTGGGGGCAAAAAGCGTTTAACCGCTTCCGCGTGGTGCCGCCGGGAACCGGCATTTGCCACCAGGTCAACCTGGAGTATCTGGGTCAGGCGGTCTGGCATGAGGAGCAGAACGGCAAACAGGTGGCATTCCCCGATACGTTGGTGGGCACCGACTCCCACACCACCATGATCAACGGCCTGGGCGTGCTGGGCTGGGGCGTAGGCGGCATAGAGGCGGAGGCTGCGATGCTGGGCCAGCCGGTGTCGATGCTGATCCCCGATGTAGTTGGCTTCAAACTGACCGGGAAACTGCGCGAAGGTATTACCGCCACCGACCTGGTGCTGACGGTAACCCAGATGCTGCGTAAGCATGGCGTGGTCGGCAAATTCGTGGAGTTCTACGGCGACGGCCTGGCCGATCTGCCGCTGGCGGATCGCGCCACCATCGGCAATATGTCGCCGGAATTCGGCGCCACCTGCGGATTTTTCCCGGTCGATGAGGTGACGCTGGGTTACATGCGCCTGAGCGGACGCAGCGAGGAACAGATCGCGCTGGTGGAAGCCTACAGCAAAGCGCAGGGGATGTGGCGCAATCCGGGCGACGAGCCGGTGTTTACCAGCACGCTGTCGCTGGACATGGGCAGCGTGGAGGCCAGTCTGGCCGGCCCGAAACGCCCGCAGGATCGCGTACCGCTGCCGGCGGTGCCTGATGCCTTCAGCGCCGCCACCGAGCTGGAACTGGGCGGCGGGCAGAAAAAACCGTATCAGGAATTCATCCTGGACGGCCATTCCCACCGGCTGGAGCAGGGCGCCGCGGTTATCGCCGCCATTACGTCGTGCACCAACACCTCCAACCCCAGCGTGCTGATGGCGGCCGGATTGCTGGCGAAAAAGGCGGTGGAGAAAGGGCTGGCGCGCAAGCCGTGGGTGAAAACCTCGCTGGCGCCGGGTTCCAAAGTGGTGACCGATTACCTGAAAAGCGCCGGGCTGATGCCGTATCTGGAGCAACTGGGCTTTAACCTGGTGGGCTACGGTTGTACCACCTGTATCGGCAACTCCGGGCCGCTGCCCGATCCGATCGAAAAAGCGATTAAAGACGGCGATATCACCGTTGGCGCGGTGCTGTCGGGCAACCGTAACTTCGAAGGACGCATCCATCCGCTGGTGAAAACCAACTGGCTGGCTTCACCGCCGCTGGTGGTCGCTTATGCGCTGGCTGGCAACATGAAGGTGAATCTGGCAAACGACGCGCTGGGAAGCGATCCACAGGGCAATCCGGTATACCTGAAGGACATCTGGCCGAGCGGCAAAGAGATTGCTGATGCGGTTGAAATGGTAAAAACCGACATGTTCCGCAAAGAGTACGCGGAGGTGTTCAACGGCGACGCCGACTGGCAGGCGATCCAGGTGCAGGGCTCCGCCACTTACCCCTGGCAGGACGATTCTACCTATATCCGCCATCCGCCGTTCTTCAGCGCCATGAAGGCCAAACCGGACCCGGTGCAGGACATCCGCGGCGCGCGCGTGCTGGCGATGCTGGGGGACTCGGTGACTACCGACCATATTTCCCCGGCGGGCAACATCAAGGCCGACAGCCCGGCGGGCCGCTACCTGCAAGAGCACGGAGTGGCGCGCGCGGACTTTAACTCTTACGGCTCGCGGCGCGGCAACCATGAGGTGATGATGCGCGGCACCTTCGCCAACATCCGTATCCGCAACGAGATGGTGCCGGGCGTGGAAGGGGGCATTACCCGCCATATTCCTTCCGGCGAGCAAATGGAGATTTACGATGCGTCGATGCGTTACCAGAAAGAGAACGTGCCGCTGGCGGTAATTGCCGGTAAAGAGTACGGCTCCGGCTCCAGCCGTGACTGGGCGGCCAAAGGCCCGCGCCTGCTGGGCGTGCGCGTGGTGATAGCGGAATCTTTCGAGCGTATCCACCGTTCCAACCTGATCGGCATGGGGATTTTGCCGCTGGAGTTCCCGGCGGGCGTGACGCGTAAAACGCTGGCGCTGACCGGGGAGGAGACCCTGGACATCCGCGGGCTGCAAAACCTGAAGCCGGGGCAGAGCGTTGACGTGACGATCACCCGCGCCGACGGCACGACGGTAACGGTGCCGGCGCGTTGCCGCATTGATACCGGCAACGAGCTGACCTACTTTGAAAACGACGGCATCCTGCATTACGTCATCCGCAAAATGCTGTAATACGCACCGTGGCGGAAGGGTTCCTTCCGCCCGCGTCGCCGGAAAAACATCCGATTATTCGTCTCGTTGCGCGCCGGACTTGAAAGGCAGGCGCGCTCTCACTCATACTGCGTTCACACTTCTTTTTTGATTAAAGGATATATGTCATGGCAGAAGAAACTATTTTCAGCAAAATCATCCGGCGTGAAATCCCTTCCGATATCGTGTATCAGGATGAACTGGTCACCGCGTTTCGTGACATCGCGCCGCAGGCGCCGAGCCATATCCTGATCATCCCCAACGTATTGATTCCCACCGTAAACGACGTGCAGCCGGAACATGAGGCTGCGCTGGGCCGTATGCTGACCGTGGCGGCGAAAATCGCCCGTCAGGAAGGTATCGATGAAGACGGCTATCGCCTGATCATCAACTGCAACCGTCACGGCGGACAAGAGGTCTACCATATTCATATGCATTTGCTGGGCGGACGGGCGCTGGGACCGATGCTGTCACGCTGAAATTTGTCCGGAGAGCGGTGAGATGAGCGTTTTCAACAGAAGAGCCAGGCTGGCGGCGGCGCTATTGCCGCTGCTGATGCTGGCCGGATGCGGGGGTCATAAACCGGAGCGCATCGCCGTGAATGAAAATCAGAGCGTGGTGATGGACGCCCCGGTGCTCAGCGCCGGCGTGGTTGCCGACCGGCCTGATGTCTCCCGCAGCGGTTTGTATCCCACCGCCCGCGCCAGGGTGAGCTACGGTCAGGAAAGCCGTCCGCTGACCCTGCATTACCGTTTCCTTTGGTATGACGCCAAGGGGCTGGATATTTTGCCGCACGAGCAGGCACGCAGCGTGACGCTTCAGCCGGGGCAGGAAATTGTGCTGCAAACCCGCAGCGGCGACGATCGTGCTCAGCAGGTGCGGCTTTATCTTTATTTGTAAGCCGGCGCAGCCGGTCGATTTTGTGATTATCCGCTAGCGGAGAGGGAGCAATGAAAAAGTTTCTGTTCGTGTCGTTTGCCGCGCTGTTGCTGGCCGGCTGTACCCTGAATCAGGAGCCGGTGGGCACCACCCCGGCGACCCCTGAAGGGCCGGAGACGCCCGCCGGGCAACAGCCCGTGACGCCGCCGCCGGTTCAGCCGCCGCCGACCGTGCCGCAACCGCCGAAGCTGCCGACCTATAACTGGAGCGGCAGCGTCACGCCGCTGGTGAATCAGATGCTGCAATCGCCGGAGATTAACGCCGGCAGCGTACTGCTGGTCAATAACGTGCAGAACAACACCAACGGTCGCCTGGTGACGGCCAACGCCACGTCGGCGCTGAAGAAAGCGCTGCGTCAGGTGCAGAAGTTCTCACTGGTGCCGGAGGCGCAACTGAGCGCGGCGCGTCAGTCGCTGGGGTTGTCGGCGGAGGACAGCCTGGAGTCGCGCAGTAAGGCAATCGGCCTGGCGCGCGCGGTGGATGCCCAGTACGTGCTGTACAGCGCGCTGAGCGGCGATGTGCAGGCGCCGGAGATGGCGATGCAGCTGATGCTGGTGCAGAGCGGCGAGATTATCTGGTCCGGCGAAGGGGCGGTAAAACGCTGATCCCGCTGCCGTGCTGAGCGACATTTTTTCTGTATTACGGGCCGTTATGGCCCGTTGTTGTCCCGGCCGCGATCCGGCGGACTGGCGTTTTGAACCGGTCAGCGGGCTGAGTGGCGTGAACTGGCGGGCAATATATGGTGACAGTGTCACTTTTATGCTGCGCCCGGAGAATGCCGAAAAGCGGCTGCTGGGCATTTCCCGTCGCCGGGAGTTACGGGTTCTGCGCCGGCTGGCCGGGCAGCAATTGGCGCCCGGCGTGCACGGAATCTGGCACGGCTGGCTGGTGTGCGACTGGGTGGCGGGGCAGACGCCCGATGCACTGCCGGAACATGAGCGCCTGGCGGCGCTGATGGCGAAGGTGCACCGTAATGCCTGGGAGCAGCCGCGTGTCGATTTGCGCCGGCAGTATGAAATTTATTGGCAGGCGCTCGATCGCCGCCGGATAATACCCGCCATGCTGCGCCGTCACCGGAGCCTGTTGCGTTTGCCTGAACCGCGGGTGAGTCGCCCGGTGTTGCTGCATATGGACGTTCATCCGGCCAACCTGGTGGCAACGGAAGCGGGCTGGCGGCTGATTGACTGGGAGTATGCCGGCGGAGGCGACGCGGCTCTGGAACTGGCTGCGCTGGCGCGCGGCAATGACTGGAGCGGCGAACAAATACGGGCGTTTACGGCGGCGTATTGCCGCCACAGCGCGCAGGCGGAACGGGCGCTGCGGCAGCGGGTTTTGCAATGGCTGCCGCGGGTCGATTACCTGATGTGGCTGTGGTACGGGGTACGCTGGCAGCAGACCCGTGACGCACATTTCAATGAGCTGGCTGCACGGGTGTGGCAACGGCTTGAATAATGAATGACTGTTTTCCGGGCATTGCCCGGCACTGATAAAAGAGGGATAAAAGTGAGCGTGGGTCCCGTAATGCTGGACGTGGCCGGTTATGAACTGGACGCGGAAGATCGTGAAGTTTTGCAACACCCGCTGGTTGGCGGGCTGATTCTGTTTACCCGCAATTACCATGATCCGGAGCAGTTGCGTGAACTGGTGCGTCAAATCCGCGCCGCATCGCACGATCGGCTGGTGGTGGCGGTAGATCAGGAAGGCGGGCGCGTGCAGCGTTTCCGTGAGGGCTTTACCCGCCTTCCGGCGGCGCAGTCCTATGCCGCGTTGAATGCCGAACCGGAGGCGCGGCGTTTGGCGAAGGAAGCCGGATGGCTGATGGCCTGTGAGATGATGGCGATGGACATCGACATCAGCTTCGCGCCGGTGCTGGATCTCGGACATACCAGCGCCGCCATCGGCGAGCGTTCTTTCCATGAAGAGGCCGCCGTGGCAGCGCGCATGGCGGAATGCGTTATCGACGGCATGCATCAGGCCGGAATGAAAACCACCGGCAAACACTTTCCCGGCCACGGCGCGGTGAGCACGGATTCGCATAAAGAAACGCCGGTTGATAATCGGCCGCTGGCGGAAATCATTAATCATGATATGGTTATTTTCAGGCAATTGATGGCGAAGCTGGATGCCATAATGCCGGCCCATGTTATCTATCCGCAGGCGGACGCCCGTCCGGCCAGCGGTTCCCCCTACTGGTTGCAACAGGTGCTGCGCGGGCAGATGGGATTCGGCGGCGTGATTTTCTCCGACGATCTCTCGATGGAAGGCGCCGCGATCATGGGGAGTTATGCCGAGCGCGGTCAGGCGTCGCTGGACGCAGGTTGCGACATGATCCTGGTGTGCAACAACCGTCGGGGCGCGACGGACGTACTGGATAATTTGGCCTTCGTCACCGCAGAGCGGGTGACGCATCTGTATCATAATGATAACGGGAATCTGACGCGTGAGGCGCTGATGTCCTCTGAACGATGGAAAAAAGCGCATCTGGAGCTGGAGCAGCTTCATCAGCGTTGGCAGGAGAGTCAGCAGGCGTAAACGGCGCGATGGGAATGATGAGATCCGCGGCGCATACATAATGGTTAAGGCGATGACGGCGCAGGGAGAAGGCGCCCGTCTGTGGTAAGCGTGAGGTTAACATGATTATTTACCTGCATGGATTTGATTCAACCAGCCCTGGAAATCACGAGAAGATAATGCAGTTGCAGTTTATCGATCCGGACGTGCGTTTTCTCAGCTACAGCACGTTGCATCCGCGTCACGATATGAAGCATCTGCTCAAAGAGGTGGATAAGGCGATACAGCTGGGCAGCGATGAAAACCCGCTGATTTGCGGCGTTGGTCTGGGCGGGTTTTGGGCGGAGCGCATCGGTTTCCTGTGCGGCATCCGTCAGGTGATGTTTAATCCGAACCTGTTTCCGCAGGAAAACATGAGTGGGAAGATCGATCGCCCCGAAGAGTATGCGGACATCGCCACCAAGTGCGTGGAAAACTTCCGCGAGAAAAACCGCGATCGTTGCCTGGTGGTGTTGTCACGCCATGATGAGGTGCTCGACAGCCGGCGCAGCGCGGAGTATTTGCATCCCTTTTATGAAATCATCTGGGATGACGAACAGACCCACAAGTTCCGTAATATCTCTCCGCATTTGCAGAAAATACGGGCATTCAAGACCGTCGTTTGAGAGCGGCGCAAATAAAAAACCGCGGTTGCTGAGGCCGCGGTTTTTTTATGCTCTGAACGGGGCTCAGCGGCCGGCTTTCAGCTTCTGATAATAGGTTTCGTACAGTTCGCTGGCGCTGCCCACATCGTTCTGCCATTCGCCTTTGGCGATGGTTTCCGCGTCGGGGTAGAGGGACTTATCACCCGAGATTTCCGGCGGCAGGCGCTTCCTGGCTTCCAGGTTCGGCGTCGGATAGCCGATGGTTCTCGCCACCTGTTCCGCGATTTCAGGACGCAGCAGGAAGTCGATCAACTTCATCGCGCCTTCTACGTTACGCGCGTTGGCGGGGATTGCCAGGCTGTCCATCCAGAATATCCCGCCTTCCTTCGGCCAGATAACCTCAATGGGCGTACCGGCTTCACGGGCGACGAAGGCGGAGCCGTTCCAGATCATCCCCAGGTTGATTTCACCTTCCATGAAGGGATTCGCCGGGTTGTCGGAGTTGAAGGCCAGCACGTTGGGCATCAGCTTCTGCAACTCGTGATAGGCGGCTTCGATCTCTTTGGGATCGGTGGTGTTGCCGGACAGGCCCAGCTTGAGCAGCGCCATCTGGAACACTTCGCGCGCGTCGTCGGTCAGCAGCAGCTGGCCTTTGTACTCGGGCTTCCACAGGTCGGCCCAACTGGTGACGCTTTTCGGATCGATAGCCTCGGAATTGATGCCGATAGCGGTAGCGCCCCAGATATACGGAATGGAGTAGTCGTTATTTGGGTCGAACGGCTTGTGCAGCAGGCTGGGATCGAGATCCTTAAAGTGGGACAGCTTACTCTTGTCGATTTTCTGGATCATGCCCTCTTTGCTCATCTTGGCGATGAAATAGGTTGAGGGAACGACCAGGTCATATGCGCCTTCTTTGTAGGTTTTCAGCTTGGCGTACATGGTTTCGTTGGACTCATAGGTGGAGTAAATCACCTTGATGCCGGTTTCTTTGGTGAACTGTTCCAGCAGGCCGGGTGGAACGTATTCCGTCCAGTTGTAGAAGTAGAGCGTGTTGCTGTCGGTTTTCGGCGCATCGGCAGCGCTGGCGGCGTTAATGCCCATAGCCAGCAGACCTGCGGCTACCAGAGGTGACCACTTTTTCATTCAGCGTGTATCCCCATAGTGAAGGTCGAAACAAGAGACGGAGTGTCCGGAGATTCCGTTCGTGAGTAAAGCACCCTGTTTATCGGCAGGGCGGCCATTATAGGAGCCGCGGGGCGGTGGGTAAAGAAAAGGGGGGAATTTATGCCTTATTTCTGCATAAAAATGGGGCGGAAATGTTGTTTTCCGCCCGTATTGTTATGCTTTAGTCGTTGTTCACCGGTGGATTGCGGGCGTCGAGCCGGGCATAGGCTTTTTCATGCTCGCTTTGTTTGCGGGCATAAAACATCAGGATGGTCAGGCTGATGATAAACGTGGCGGCCAGCTTGACGGAGTCTGCGCCGGAGAGGGCGACGAAGCAAAACAGGCAGCCGAGTACCGCGGCGCACACGCTGACGATGTTACGCAGCGATGCGCCTTCCATGCGGATCAGCGCCACGCAGGAGTAGAAATACGGCAGCATGGTGAGCAGCACCGCAATGCCGATCAGATCGCCGAAGATGTCCGACGTATTGGAACCGCTGGCGCTCAGGAAGGTCATCAGCGCCATCAGGGCGGTCATTTTCAGCGCGGACAGGATGATGCCTTTGCGCGGTACGCCGTGGGAGTCCACCTCGCCGTAAATGCGGGGGAAGTTGCCGTCACGCGCGGCGCGTACGCCGGCCTGACCGACCAGCATCATCCAGGAGCCAAGCGCCGCCAGGCAGGCGAAGGCGGTGAAGGCCGACACCACCGGCGCGGCCCAGGCGCCGATCATCATTGAAGCGCTGGCGGCAAACGGCGCGCCGGTGTGCGCCATGGTTTGCGCCGGGAACATCCCGCTCATCACCTGGGTTGCCATGATGTAGACGATGCCGGCGAGCAGCGTGCCAAGCAGGGTCGCCAGCGGGACGGTGCGCTGCGGGTTTTTTACCAGCCCGGAACTGACGGCCGCGCTCTCCACGCCGACGAACGCCCACAGGCAAATCAGGATGCTGTGCATGACGGCACGCCCGTCGCCCAGCCCGGAGGTATTCCAGTTCGCCTGATAAACGGCGGGATCGAACCAGTGCCAGCCAGCGACGGCGGTACCGATGACCGGGATTAACACCAGAATCAGCCCCAGGGTGGTCAGCCGGCTCACCCAGTTCCCGCCCATCATGTTAACCAGCGCCATGATCCAAATGATAACGATGCTGGCGATGCCTGCGGGCACCGGCTGGTTCAGCATGGGGAAAAACACCGAGAGGTAGGCGATACCGGCCAGGCAGTCCGCCAGGTTGCCGATCCAGTTGGCGTGGTAGTACAGCACCGCGGTTTGAAACCCGAAGGCCGGCCCCAGGCGTCCGGCGTAGGCGATAGGGCCGCCCACCTGCGGATCGCGCGTGGTCAGCCGGGCGAAAACGAACGCCAGCGACATGGCGCCGACCAGGGTGATAAGCCAACCGAAAAGAGAGATAGAGCCGATTTTAGCCAGATTGGCGGGTAGCAGGGCAATACCGCTGCCCATCATATTTCCCGCCACGATACCCGTACAGGCAAACAGCCCGATTTGTTTTGAAGACGCCATTCCAGCCCCGTTAACGTCAGCACTTGTGCTGCGGTCCTTCACGGCTTGCTTCTGTTTTTATGAAAAGTATTCCTGACGGATATTATATGACAAATTGGGATGTGCATCACAATAGATAACTGTGGGAAGGGGGGCAGTGCTGTCTGTACATTTTAAGGTTGAAATTACACTCTTTTGCTGGCGATGAAGAGTGTCAGCATGATGCTGTTGTAACAGGCGGTCGGCAAATGGCGAAAATATGTTTTTCCGCCATTTGGCTTGTGAGTTTTCAGGCAGGACAGACAACCAGGTAATGCTCCTTTGATAACCGGAGCATCCAGCGTAATCCCCCTGTGATTACTGACCTTTCGTTCTGTCGCGCAAAATAAACTGGCTGGTCAGCACCAATACCAATGACAGCACTAACAGGATCGTCGCCAGCGCATTCACCTCCGGCGAAACCCCGACTTTCACCATTGAGTAAATCTTCAGCGGTAAAATTTCATAGCTCGGACCGGTCACGAACGAAGAAACCACTACGTCATCCATCGACAGCGTGAAGCTCAGCAGCCAGCCGGCGGCGATGGCCGGCATTGCCAGCGGCAGCAGGATTTTACGCAGAATGGTGACTTCGCCGGCGCCCAGATCTTTGGCGGCTTCGAGCATACGCACGTCGAAGCCCTTCAGGCGCGAGTAGACCGTCACTACCACGAACGGCAGGCAGAAGGTGATATGGGAGAACAGCAGCGACCAGAAGCCCAGTGAGACGCCCAGCAGCATAAACAGCACCAGCAGCGAGATCGCCATCACGATGTCCGGGGACATCATCACCACGAACAGCATGCCGCTGACGAACGGCTTGCCGCGAAAGCGGTAGCGGAACAGCGCGACGGCGGTCAGCGAGCCGATCAGCGTGGCGAATGTGGCGGAACACACCGCCATCGTGATGGAGTGGCCGGCGGCCTGCAGCAGGCTGTCGTTGTTGACCAGCGTGCTGTACCAGTCCAGCGTGAAGCTTTTCCAGTTGATACCGAAACGCGAACTGTTGAACGAGTTGGCGATCAAAATGATTATCGGGATATAGAGATACGCATAAACCAGGCTCATGAAGCCGCCGCGCAGTAAACGTCCGATCATTCCAGTTCCACCTTCTTGTTCATCATCTTGCCCACCCGGTAATACACCAGCAGCAACAGCCCCATGACCAGCGTCAGGCAGATGCTGGTGGCAGCGCCGAACGGCCAGTCGCGGATGTTAAGAAACTGACTTTTGATGACGTTGCCGATCAGCAGGTTTTTGGCGCCGCCCAGCAGGTCGGAGACGTAAAACAGGCCCATCGCGGGCAGCATCACCAGCAGGCAGCCGGCGATAATGCCCGGCATGGTCAGCGGAATAACAATGCGCAGGAAGGTCTGCAGGCGGTTGGCGCCCAAATCGCGCGCGGCCTCCAGCAGTGGTTTGTCGAGTTTCTCAATGCTGGAGTAAAGCGGCATCACCATAAACGGCAGCAGGATGTAAACCAGACCCAGCACCACCGCCGACGAAGTGTACATGATGCGCATCGGCTCGTTGATAATGCCGGCCCAGAGTAAAAATTCGTTGAGATAACCGCGGGTGCTGAGGAAAATTTTCAGCCCGTAGATCCGGATCAGGGAATTGGTCCAGAAGGGGACGATCAGTAAAAACAGCAACAGCGGCTGCATGCGTTTGGGCAGCCGCGCCAGAATAAAGGCAAATGGATACCCGATCACCAAACAGCATAACGTCGCCGCCAGCGCCATATTGATGGAGTGCAGCAGCACCTGGGCGTAAAGCGGATCGAACAGCCGGGTATAGTTATCCAGGGTGAAAACCATCTGAATCAGATTGGCGTCGTCGCGGGTCAGGAAGCTGGTGATGATAATCATCAGGTTCGGCATAAAGACGAACAGTACCAGCCAGGCGACGACGGTGGTGATGACGATGTTCTGAAAAAGTTTACGTGTTTTTTTCATCAGGCAGCACCACCTCCCAGCTTTCAACCCAGGTTACCGCCATTTTTTGGTTCAGCGAGTGGTCGAAGTCGGGATCGTCTTCGTTAAAGAATTCGCTGACCATCACGATTTTGCCGTTCTCCAGTTCGACGGTGGAGTCCAGCGTCATGCCTTTATAGTTGCGCTCGCGTACGTAGCCGATCAGGCCGTCCACCTGCTCGTTGTCGTTGATTTCCTCGACCCGCAGGTCTTCAGGACGCAGCAATACGTGCAGCTTCTCGCCGGGCGCTACCGTCAGATCGGCGCTGACGTAAATATCGCACTCGCGGCCTTCCACGTTGGCGCGCACGCGCTGTTCGTCGATGCGGTGCAACACTGTAGCGTCGAACATGTTGATTTCGCCGATAAAGTCAGCGACAAACAGGTTCTTCGGCTCTTCATAAATTTCACGCGGCGTGCCGTCTTGCTCGATGCGTCCTTCGCGCATCACCACGATGCGGTCGGACATGGTCAGCGCTTCTTCCTGATCGTGGGTGACGAAAACGAAGGTAATGCCCAGCTTGCGCTGCAACGCTTTGAGTTCGTTCTGCATCTGCTTGCGCAGCTTATAGTCCAGCGCTGACAACGACTCGTCCAGCAACAGTACGTGCGGCTTGTTGACCACGGCGCGGGCGATAGCCACGCGCTGCTGCTGGCCGCCGGAAAGCTGGTGCGGCTTGCGCTGGGCAAACTCTTCCAACTGCACCATGCGCAGGGCGTCGGTGACGCGCGGGGCGATCTCATCGGCCGGCTTTTTTTGCATCCGCAGGCCGAAAGCGACGTTTTCAAAAACCGTCATGTGCGGGAACAGGGCGTAGCTCTGAAATACGGTGTTAACGTGACGGTGTTCGGCCGGGACGTTGGTGATGTCTTCGCCATCCAGCACCACGCGCCCGTCGTCCGCGCTTTCCAGCCCGGCGATAAGACGCAGCACGGTAGTTTTACCGCAGCCGGACGGGCCGAGGATGGTCAGAAATTCACCGTGCTTGATGGTTAGATCGAGGCCGGAAATGATGTTTTTACCGTCAAAACTTTTGCTGATGTTGCTCAGTTCAACGACAGGCCGTATTAAACCGGCCGAATGCAGAGAGGATGTCTCAGTCATTTATTTTGCTACTCTATCCCGTTAAGTGTGCAGATAGAACCGCCGCCGGAAAAAGACTGCGGGAGAGCCAGGCATGTTCCAGGGCTCTAAACCGGCGGCGCCAATCGAAATTTTAGAGCGCGCATGATAGACCGTGCAGGCCGGAATGAAAAGCCGCAAGGCCAACAAAAGGCAGATTTTCCCGGCAAAAGTACCATATCGCCCAAGCGGATACCCCTGTTTTGAGTTGTAGTCGTATTTTATGCTTTTTTGTCGTCCGCGTTATTTTCTGGCTCAGGCAAATGTAAATAAAACTGACCTGACGCAATATATCCTCGGCGGCCGCTCCGCATAATGAGTTGCTGCATAACGAGGATACGCCGATGAATAATTTACTCGATCGCTTTTTCAACTACGTTGCGGTTGATACCCAGTCCAAACCGAATGTGCGTTCGGTGCCGAGTACTGACGGCCAGATGAAACTGGCGCGCGCGCTGCAAAAAGAGTTGACGGAGTTGGGGCTGGAGCAGGTCAGCCTGAGCGAGCATGGTTGCCTGACGGCGACGCTTCCCGCCAACGTGACCTGGAAAACCCCGGTGATCGGGTTTATTTCCCATCTCGATACCGCGCCGGACAGCAGCGGGAAAAACGTAAATCCGCAGGTGCTGGAGAATTACCGCGGCGGCGATATCGCATTGGGCATCGGCGACGAAGTGCTTTCACCGGTGATGTTTCCGGTGCTGCATACGCTGCTCGGGCAAACGCTGATCACCACCGACGGCAAAACCTTGCTGGGCGCGGACGACAAAGCGGGCATCGCCGAAATTATCACCGCGATGGTGCGCCTGAAGCACCAGCAGATCCCGCACGGCGAGATCCGCATCGCCTTCACGCCGGACGAAGAAGTGGGCAAGGGCGCGCATTATTTCGACGTGGAATCCTTCGGCGCCGACTGGGCGTATACCGTTGATGGCGGCGGCGTGGGAGAGCTGGAGTGCGAGAACTTCAACGCGGCGTCGGTGACGATAAAGATCGTCGGTAACAACGTGCATCCCGGCAGCGCCAAGGGCGTGATGGTGAACGCGCTGTCGCTGGCTAACCGCATTCATCAGGCGCTGCCGCCGGAAGAAACGCCGGAGCATACCGAAGGCTATGAAGGCTTTTACCACCTGAATTCGATGAAGGGTACGGTGGATAAAGCGGAAATGCACTATATCATCCGTGATTTCAGCCGTGACGGCTTCGAGGCGCGCAAGAAACGTATGCTGGACATCGCCAAAAAGGTCGGCAAAGGGCTGCATCGCGATTGCTACATCGAAGTGACGCTAGACGATACCTACTACAACATGCGCGATGAAGTAGCAAAGCATCCGCACGTGATCGAACTGGCGCGTCAGGCGATGCTGGACCTGGACATTGAGCCGGTGATGCGGCCGATTCGCGGCGGCACCGACGGCGCGCAGCTTTCTTTCCGCGGTTTGCCCTGCCCGAATTTGTTCACCGGCGGCTATAACTTCCACGGCAAGCATGAGTTCATTACGCTGGAAGGTATGGAGAAGGCGGTGTCGGTGATTATGCGCATCGCGGAACTGACGGCGCAGCGGGTGAAGCCGTAAGGCGTTTTTTCTTTTCTTCGTAAGACATAAACAATAAAAAACCGGGTTCATATGAACCCGGTTTTTTTGTGCGCACTAGAAGGCGATCAGATGACGTTAGCCAGTAACAGACAACCGATCAGGCCGCAGACGGAGATGATGGTTTCCAGCACGGACCAGGACTTGATGGTCTCGCCGATGCTCAGGTTAAAGTACTCTTTAAACAGCCAGAAGCCCGGATCGTTCACGTGAGAGAAGATAACGCTGCCGGAGCCGACGGCCAGTACCATCAGTTCCGGGCTGACGCCGGTGGTGGCGATCAGCGGGGTAACGATGCCGCCGGTGGTGATCGCTGCGACGGTAGCGGAACCCAGCGCCAGACGCAGGGCGGCGGCAATGGTCCAGGCCATCAGGATCGGGGAGGCGGCTGAACCGGCCATCAGCGCAGCGATGTATTTCTCAACGCCGCCGTCGACCAGAATCTGTTTGAAGGCGCCGCCGCCGCCGATGATCAACAGCATCATGGCGATGATTTTGATGGAGTCGGTGATCGTGTCCATCACCTGATCCATGCTGCGACCGCGCAGCAGGCCGAAGGTGAAGATAGCAATCAGGACCGCGATCAGCGTCGCCATTACCGGGTCGCCGAGGAATTCAGCGTAGGGCAGGAACGCATGGCCTTTCGGCAGGGTCATTTCGGCAACCGCACGGCCAGCCATCAGGATAACCGGCACCAGGGTGGTGGCGACGCTGATGCCAAAGCTCGGCATTTCTTCTTCGGTAAAGGTTTTGGTGCTGTGCAGGCCAGCCGGAACCGGCTTATCGATTTTCTTCAGCATACGGGCATACACCGGACCGGCCAGAATAACGGTCGGGATGGCGATCAGCGTACCGTAGAGCAGGGTACGGCCCATGTCGGCGTTGAAGATGATGGCGATAGCCGTCGGGCCGGGGTGCGGCGGCAACAGGGCGTGCGTCACGGACAGCGCCGCAGCCATGGGAACGCCGATATACAGCAGCGGAATGCGCGCGGTAACTGCGATGGTGAAGACCAGCGGCAGCAACAGCACGAAGCCGACCTCGTAGAACAGGGCGAAACCGACCACGAAGCCGGTCAGGACGATAGCCCATTGAATATGCTTCACGCCGAATTTATCGATCAGCGTGGTGGCGATGCGCTGGGCGCCGCCACAGTCAGCCAGCAGTTTGCCCAGCATGGCGCCGAAACCCATGATCAGCGCCAGGCTGCCCAGCGTGCCGCCGACGCCAGCCTTGATAGAGCCGATGACTTTATCGACGGGCATGCCCTGTAACAGGCCAACAACTAATGCGACAAGAATCAGAGAGAGAAATCCGTTCAGTTTAAAACGGATCATGAGCAGCAGTAGCAGTGCCACACCTATCGCTACGATCACTAATGGCATACGTCATCTCCAGAAGAACAGTCCGCCGACAGTTCGGACTCATTCATTAAAATTATACTGCTTATCAGCAGATTATGTTTCTACCCTGTGGTGTTACTTAATCAGTGTTTAGATCCGCTTACCGGAATCCTTTGTTGTTACCCGTATCATGATACGGGTAACAATGGTGGAAATGGAATGCTCTGATCAGGGGGAATTTTGGTTTTGAGAGAACGATCATATTTATTTGCACCGGAGGGTCCGGAACAAATAAATAACTGCGGATTAACAAACGGGAGAGTTGCTAAACGAGGAGGGGCAGGCGCGTGATGTGTCCTGCCCTCAGGTGATTACCGGCCCGGTGAACGGTCTTCCAGAATACGGAGTTCTACGCTGGTGACGATACCCTGCGTTTCCTGATGGTGTTTCACCATGTGCGGTGTTTGCAGGTGGCGCTCAAGATGCGCCTGCGACTCCCAGCGCTCCAGCATGAAAAGCGTATCCGGCGCCAGCGTTTGGTCAGGCAGAGGGTTGGCGCTGTCGGTCAGCGGGGTGTATTGATAACACCCGTCTTCCGCCAGTACCTGCGCTTGCAGCGCCTGAAAACGGGTCACCAATGCGCCGAGCTGCCCCGGATGTGTTTTAATTTCAGCAATAACGGTAATCATCACCGCACCTTAACGTTGGGCAAAAACGGTTGCCAGGTGATCGCGGTAGCGGGCGATGTTGTTTTCCACGTCCGGATTCTTAATCACGTCGGTGCACAGGAAAGTCGGCAGCGCGGTCATTCCCAGGAACTCGTTGGCTTTGTGGAAATGCATGTACAGGCCGTCAACGCCCTGACCGTGGAAAAACTGAGCCGGATCGTCAAAGGCTTCCTGCGGTGCGTTCCAGGTCAGGGAAAGCATATGTTTTTTGCCCTGAATCAGACCACCGGAGCCGTATTTTTTGCTGGCGTCGGAGCGGGTACGGCCGTCGTTGGCGTACAGGCGGCCATGACCGGCGGTGAAAACGTCATCGATGTATTTTTTCACGATCCAGGGTTCACCCATCCACCAACCGGGCATCTGATAGATAACCACGTCGGCCCACAGGTATTTCTCAATTTCCTGCTCAATGTCGTAGCCGTGATCGATCGTCGTTTCACGCAGCTCATGCCCCATAGCGGAAAGGGTATCGCGTGCAACTTCGTGCAGCGTGGTGTTCAACTGACCATTGGAATGGCCAAATTTTTTCATGCCGTTAAGCAGCAGAATTTTGCTCATGATAACTCCTTGTCGGTCCGGGCAACGCCGGCCGGTGATGATATAAAAAACGATGGGGCAGATTATCAACCGGGATAACCGGGATGAAAAGAGGACGTGAGTCACAACACCCTTGACTGAAATGCAATAATCCTCGGCATCACAACGCGCTTTTTTCATTTTTGACTAACAGGCAAAACATAATTTCAATTATTGCTGTTTATGTCAATAAATCCGCCGGGCATACTTCCTGTCATCCGACAGCGGGGAAAACGTAGGTAATCGATTGATATCCCAAACTTTCCCTGAACAACAACGCTTCAATGATAAAACAGGAAAAAGATAATGAGCATTGCTATGCCGGTTCTCGGATTGGGAACCTTTCGTCTGAAAGATCAGGTGGTGATTGATTCCGTGCGCCAGGGGCTGGAGCTGGGCTACCGCCACATTGATACCGCGCAGATTTACGGCAATGAAGCCGAAGTCGGCGAAGCGCTGGCGCAAAGCGGCGTGGCGCGTGATGAGCTGTTCATCACCACCAAAATCTGGCTGGAAAACCTGGCGCCGGAGCAATTGTTGACCAGCCTGCGCGACAGCCTGCAAAAACTGCGCGTCGATCAGGTCGATTTGACGCTGATTCACTGGCCTAATCCGCAGACAACACCCTCCCTGGCCGACAGCATGAAGGCGTTGCTTCAGGCGCGGGAAGAGGGGCTGACCAGGGCCATCGGCATTTCTAACTTTACCGTGGCTCAGATGCAGCAGGCGATCGATGCCGTTGGCGCGGAGAATATCGCCAGCCAGCAAATCGAACTGCACCCGTTCCTGCAAAACCGTACGGTGGCGGATTTCTCCCGTCGCAACGGCATTCCCGTCACGGCCTATATGCCGCTGGCATATGGCAAAGTAATGAGCGATCCGGTGATTGGCCGTATCGCCGCACAGCACGGGGTAACGGCCGCTCAGGTGGCGCTGGCATGGTCATTGCAGATGGGATACTCGGTGATTCCGTCGTCCACCAAACGGGAAAACCTGGCTTCGAACCTGCAAGCGACGTCGCTGCGCTTAACGGAACAGGATATGGCGGATATCGCGGCGCTGGATCGCAATGAGCGCTTGGTCAGCCCGGAATTTGCGCCTGAGTGGGATTAAGCATGAAACGGGCAGCCTTCGTCATGCAGGCTGCCCGAATTTATTACGCCGCAGGTTTGGCAATAATACTGCGGGTTTCCAGACGAACTTCCGTCAGCGTTACCAGCAGGGTATCGCCGAGACGATAGACGACGTCTCCCTTCACCTGAACGCTGCCGGTTTCCTGACTGGAAACCAGCTCATCGCGCACCGCATGAATAAACGAGGCCGGTATAAAGGCTACCGCGCCGTTCTCCAGCAAACGCACGCGCATACCGCCGCGTGAAATATCAATGATTTCCGCATTAAAGGTGATCGCCGGATCCACTTTATTCTTCAGGAAACGGGCATACAGCCAGTCGCCGACATCGCGTTCGGCCATACGGTTCAGACGGCGGCGCTCCGCCAGTTGCAACGTCAGCGCTTCGGAAGGACGTGAGGTCGGGTGACCGGCAATCAGCGCTTTCAGCAGGCGGTGGTTTACCATATCGCCATATTTACGAATCGGCGAAGTCCAGGTGGCATAGGCTTCCAGCCCCAGGCCGAAGTGCGGGCCGGGCTCGGTGCTGATTTCGGCGAAGGACTGGAAGCGGCGGATACGGCTGTCCAGGTACGTCGTGGGCAGGGAATCGAGATGGCGGCGCAGCTCGCAGAACCCTTGCAGCGTCATTAAGGCTTCGGCGTTGGCCGCGACGTCATTGGCTTGCAGAATGCTGACGGCCTGTTCTACCAGCGCCGGATCAAAACCGCTGTGAACGTTATATATGCCGAACCCGAGGCGCTCGCGCAGCACGATGGCGGCGCAGACGTTGGCGGTAATCATCGCCTCTTCCACGATGCGGTTGGCAACGCGGCGCGGCTCAGCCACGATATCCAGCACGTTGCCTTTCTCGCCGAGGATAAAGCGGTAATCGGGGCGGTCGCGGAACACCAGCGCGTGCGCCTGACGCCACTGGGCGCGCGACTCTGCCAACTGGTGCAACAGCGTGATTTGCTCTTCAACCACGGCGTCCTGCGGCTGCCAGGCGCCCGTTTTTTCCAGCCAGTCGGAAACTTCATCGTAAACCAGCTTGGCGCGGGACTCGATCCACCCGGCAAAGAAGCGGATGTCGTCGCCCAGTGAGCCATCCTGACGGATAGTGACCCGGCAGGCCAGCACCGGGCGGCGCTGTTGCGGGCGCAGGGAGCAGAGGTCATCCGACAGATCGCGCGGCAGCATCGGGATATTGAAGCCCGGCAGGTAGTTGGTAAAGGCACGGGCGCGGGCAATGGTGTCCAGCTCCGAACCTTCTTCCACGAAGGCGGTAGGATCGGCGATAGCGATGGTCAGCGCCAGCGAACCGTCGTTGTTGCGCGTAACGTGCAGGGCATCGTCCATATCTTCAGTGCTGGCGCTGTCGATGGTGACGAACGGCAGGCTGGTCAGATCTTCACGCGGCAGATCGGCGTCGTGCATGTCGCCGCCGGCCCACTGCGGGGCGTCGCGCTCAAGCGCATGGCGGGCCAGCGTGACCCACCAGGGGACGAAATCGTCCTGGCCGTCGGTGATGTATTCGGTGATGTCGGCAAAGAAAGTGCGGTCGCCTTTCAGCGGGTGGCGGCTCATTTGCGCCACGACCCAGTCGCCGGCGCGGAAATCATGTTCCAGCCCTTTTACCGGGCGGCAGGGGATGGCATCTTTCAGCAACGGATGGTCGGGGATGACGGAAAGCCGGTCGTCTTTCTTCTGTATCCGGCCGACGAAGCGCGACAGAAACGGTTCAATAAGCGCTTCCGGCTCAGCCACTTCCCGCTCTTTTTCCGTGTGAACGGCGGCGGTTACGCGGTCGCCGTGCATCACTTTTTTCATATATGGCGGGGGGATAAAGTAACTTTTCTGTGCGTCGACTTCCAGGAAGCCGAAGCCCTTGTCCGTCCCTTTCACGACCCCTTCTACGCGTGGGGTTTGGGAGTGAAGTTGCTGTTTTAGCTGCGCCAGCAGCGGGTTGTCTTGAAACATAGATACCAGCAGGTTCGTAAATGGATGGGGGCGGCCCCTCGTTAGCGGCAGACATTTTTACGCAAATCCGCCCTGAGGGGCAAGTATCCCATGAATCTGCCGGCGGAGAGAGAAATTATTCCCCCAGCGAGACCAGCAACCGTTGCGTCCAGGCCGCCGTCGCCACGGCTACGATCAGCTCAAGGGATTCGGCGTCGCTCAATTCTGCCTGGCGGAGTGCGGTGATGAGTTCGGGTGAAAAACGGGCGGGGGTGCGGGCCAGCGTGAGGGTGGCATTAATAATGGCGTGGTCGCGGCGGGCGCAGTGCTCCATGGCCGCGAGCGGATCGCGGTATATTGCTTCCGCCTGATCGCGGTGCTTGCTTAACAGCAGGTAGCGTGTCAGGTGGTGATGCGCGCTGTGCGGGCAATGGTTAGCTCTGGCGCCGATCAGAAAAGCCAGTTCCCGCAAAGGTTGGCGCAGCCGGTCATTGCAGTTGAAGCCCTCGCTGAACAGCAGCCTGCTTTCCGCCGCCGCGTCGGCCTGGTGCATCTCCAGCAACATCAGCGCGTATGCCAGGCTCTGAGGTGCGCCGCATACCGGCAGCGGGCGGCAATCCGCCGTGGGCGCCAGGGGCAGAAAAGGGCGCCAGACCGCCGTTTTTTCCTGCTCCGGCGGTGAAATCTGGGGTGTGGGAAGATCGTCCGGCGCGGGTGCAAAGGCGTGTTGCGCCAGCGCCACCGTGGCGGCGATCATCCGGGCTTGCAGGCTAACGAAGCCAACTATCTGTGACAGTGTCACAATATCATGCAGCGTCAGCTTGGCCTGGCGCAGAGCGCTGATGTCCTGCACCCCGGCGCGGCCGGGATTCCAGGCCAGCAGACGGGCGTGTTGGGTCAACTGCGTCAGGCGGTTATTGCCCTCGCGGCTGTTGTGCGGGTAGTCGAGCGGTGCGAGCCGGGTGGCATAGAAAGAGCAGAGAGGCTGTAACTGTGTGACCTGCGCGACCGTCAGGGCGACGCTGAGACGGTCGTAGCGTGACAGCGTGCGTTCCCGGCTCAGGAGCGGTTCGTCGTCCAGCAATTGCCGGTAACAGCGTTCGATAGCGTGAAAAAAGGGCTGGCGTTCCTGCAGCAGCAGGCCGTATGAAGCGGGATGCGACGAAAAGATGCCGTAACGGAATCCGGCGGTATCGTTGCCGTGTACGGGAGGCGTGGAGGAAGTTACGTGTGGAAATACAAGTCGCTCCATGGACATCCTTCGGTTTCATCAGGTTACGGTAATGGCGATATACCGTCAGATCCTTACCGATGGGGGGCGGGAGATAAAATAATCTTATGCCATATCACATAGCAGAAACGAATAATGCCCGGCCCACAAGGGCCGGTTGCGTTTCAGCCGGGGAGCGTCGTGAGATTATGCAGAATTCTTAATTGTGAAACGTCCACTTCTTTCGCGGCCTTTTCCAGGCTGTAGCGGGTCTGCAAACGCATCCACATCTCGGGTGTGCTGCCCAAAACCGCCGCCAGACGGATCGCCATTTCCGGCGAGATGGCCGCCTGCCCGGAAACCAGACGCTGCGCGGTAGAGGGCGCGATGTTCAGCGCTCTGGCCAGCTCGCGGATGCCGATGTTCAGTTCTTCCAGTATCCCGGCGATGATTTCTCCGGGATGGGGGGGGTTATGCATAGCCATCAATGATAGTCCTCATAGTTTAATATATGCGCGTTGCCGTCCCTGAATTCAAAGGTTAAGCGCCAGTTGCCGCTTACCATGACGGACCAGATTCCCGCACGTTCACCCTTTAACGGATGCAGCCGGTAGCCGTTAAAACCGATGTCTTCGATTTTCTCGGCAACGTCGATAACCCAAAGCCGTTCACGCAATTTTTTAGCATGTTCCGGCTGGATTTTTGCCACGCAGCCGGTTTCAAAAAACAGTTGCAGCCCTTTATGTTGCCAGCTTTTTATCACCGCAATCGCTCCCCGTTGCGGAACAAGGAGCACTTTACCTGAGTGTCCCGCCACACGCAACATTTTTTAAAAGTCCTCAATAACGCCTGATCACAGGCACCTGCCGATCGTCGCGGCGGTCTCTATCCTGAGGCCGTTGCCATTTTCCGTGAAGGGGGGAACAGCATTTACAAAGGGGTTGCAGCGAATGTTGGAAAGCGTCTCGAAAAAGTGGGGGGAGAAAGCATGAGCCGCCGGGCGGCGGCTCATTGATGAGAGCGGGGATTAGCTCTCCAGTTCATTCATCGCGGCAATATTGAAGCCGCCATCGACGTGCAGAACTTCACCGGAGATCCCGGCTGCCAGATCGGAGCACAGGAACGCGGCAGAGTTGCCAACGTCTTCGATGGTGACGGTACGGCGAATCGGGGTAACCGCTTCGCAATGCGCCAGCATTTTACGGAAGTTTTTGATGCCGGAAGCCGCAAGGGTGCGGATCGGACCGGCGGAAACGGCGTTGACGCGCACGCCTTCCGGACCCATCGCGTTCGCCATGTAGCGCACGTTGGCTTCCAGAGAGGCTTTCGCCAGACCCATCACGTTGTAGTTGGGGATTGCGCGCTCTGCGCCCAGGTAGGAGAGCGTCAGCAGGGCGGAACCCTTATTCAGCATGCCGCGGCAGGCTTTCGCCATTGCTACGAAGCTGTAGGAACTGATGTCATGAGCGATTTTGAAGCCTTCGCGGTTTACCGCGTCAACGTAATCGCCGTCTAACTGATCGCCGGGGGCAAAACCGATGGAGTGAACGAAACCGTCAAATTTCGGCCAGGTTTTTGCCAGTTCGACAAACAGGGCATCGATGCTGGCATCTTCGGCGACGTCGCACGGCAGCACCAGGCTGGAACCCAGCTCGGCGGCGAACTCTTCCACGCGCGGTTTCAGTTTGTCGTTCTGGTAGGTGAAAGCGAGCTCGGCGCCTTCGCGGTGCATGGCCTGAGCGATACCGAAGGCGATGGAACGGTTGCTGGCAACGCCGGTGACCAGAATGCGCTTACCGGTAAGAAAACCCATAGCATTAATCCTTATTATTACTGTTCGTGAGGAACGTCGTGGTTGATAAACCCCGTTCTTGAGGAACATTAGTTCTTGCGGGGCGGCTCCGCGCCGGGGGCGAAGAACCGGCCTGCGTTAATAAACCGGGCGATTCTAACACGCCCGGCCCTGAGTTGAAGTCTTTTGATGCGCTGCTCGGAGCAGTACCGTGCCGTTTGTATCAGAATCCGCCGCCGTCGCGGCGCCAGGCGTCGGCGGTAAGGGCTTCGCCGAAGTGACTGGCGATCAGGCGCTTGGTTTGTTCGTGCAACGGCGCGGCGAGCACGTCGGCGGTGCTGCCGCGCTCCACCACTTCGCCGTTGTGCATCACCATCACCTGATCGCTGATGTGTTTCATCATGCCGAGGTGCTGGGTCACATAAATATAGGCGATGCGCTGTTTTTGCTGCAGTTCCAGCATCAGGTTGATGATTTGCGAGCGCATGGACATGTCCAGCGAGGCCAGAGCTTCATCGGCGACGATGACCTGCGGTTGCAGGATCAGCGCCCGCGCCAGCGCGACGCGCTGCTTCTGACCGGCGGCCAGCATATGCGGATAATAGTACGCATGATCGGGGCGCAGCCCGACCTGGCGCAGCGTCTGATTGATGCGTTCTTCCCGTTCCGGCGCGGCCAGATCCGTGTTGAGGCGCAGCGGGACGTCGAGAATCTGGCCGATGCGCTGGCGCGGGTTGAGTGAAGTGCTCGGGTCCTGAAAAATCATGCGGATGCGCTGGCTGCGGTAGCGGTAATCACCGAAGCGCAGCGGAACGTCGTCAATCAGGATCTCGCCGGCCGTCGGTTCGGTCATGCCGGAGATCATTTTGGCGAGCGTCGACTTACCGGAGCCGTTCTCCCCGATGATCGCCAGTGTTTGCCCGGCCTGCAGGGTAAAGCTGACCGGCTGCACCGCATCGAGGTGCTGGCGACGAAACCAGCCGGTGCGGTAACGAAACGTTTTTTGCAGGTTACGCACCTCCAGAAAGGTGGTCATTGCGGCGTCTCCTCCGTGTTCAGCGGGAAATGGCAGGCGAAAGCATGGTTCTTAACGCTGCGCAACTGCGGGGTTTCAATGCATTTCTTCTGCGCATAGGGGCAACGCGGACCGAGGCGGCAGCCGATCGGCAGGTGCTCCAGCGACGGAATCGCGCCCGGCAGGGTGTTCAGGCGGCTTTTATGCGGCAGGGCGCTGCCGAAATCCGGCATGGCGCGGATCAGCGCCTGGGTGTAAGGGTGATGCGGCGCTGCCAGCAGGTCGCCGCAGGCGGCGCTTTCCACCGTCTGGCCGCAGTACATCACGTTGATGCGGTCGGCCCATTTGCTCATCATTTGCAGGTCATGGCTGATCAGCAGGATGGTGGTGTTGTTATTCTGGTTCATGCGCGCCAGCAGGCGGAAAATCTGCGCCTGTGTGGTGGGTTCCATCGCGTTGGTCGGTTCGTCGGCGATCAGCAGGCGCGGCTGATTAGCCAGGGCGATGGCGATCATCACCTTCTGGCATTCCCCTTCGGTGAGTTCATAAGGGAAGCTGCGCATAATGTCTTTATGGTCCTTGATGCCGACCCGGTGCAGCAATTCGATGGCGCGTCGTTTGCGCCAGTGAAAGCGCTGCCACCAGCGGCCTTTGTAGGTCCAGCCGGGAATGGCCTGTATCAGCTGACGGCCAATGCTTTCGGATGGATCAAGGCAGGACTGCGGTTCCTGGAAAATCATCGAAACGTTGTGGCCGACCAAACGTCGGCGCTCGCGCGGCGAAAGGCGCAGCAGGTCGATGTCGTTAAAGCGCAGGCGGTCGGCGGTGACGCGCCAGTTATCTTTGGTGACGCCGCAGATAGCTTTGGCGATCAGGCTTTTGCCCGAGCCGGACTCGCCCACCAAACCGCGGATTTCCCCTTCATTAAGGGTGAAGCTGACGCGATCAACCGCTTTTACCGGGCCGTCGGCGGTTATAAATTCAATCGTCAGATTACGGATATCAAGTAACGGCATTATTCCACCCCCGCATCAATGGCGCGCCGCAGGCCGTCGCCGAGCAGGTTGACGAACAGAACGCTGATCATGATGGCGGCGCCGGGCAGCATAACGGTCCAGGGCGCGACGTACACCAGTTCGAGGGAGTCGCCCAGCATAGCGCCCCATTCCGGCGAGGGCAGTTGGGCGCCCAGGTCAAGAAAACCGAGCGCGGCGATGTCCAGAATCGCCATGGATAAGCCGCGGGTAAACTCCCCGACCAGCACGCCGGCGATGTTGGGCAGCACGGCGTCACGCAGCACGAACAGTGTAGACGCTCCGTCAAGGCGGGCGGCGACCACGTACTCTTTTTCCAGCTCGTCATGCACTGCGCTGTAGACGGCGCGCACCATGTGCGGCAGCAGCGCCAGCCATACGGCCAGCATCGCATGCTCCAGGCGCGGGCCGATAAACGCCACCACCACGATGGCGAGCAGCAGCGTCGGAATGGAGAGTAAGGTGTCCAGAATGTGGTTCAGTATGGCGGAACGCAGGCCGTGGGTTACGCCGGCCATCACCCCGAGCAGCACGCCGAACAGGCTGGCCGCGATGGTGATCACCAGCGCGGAGCCGAAGGTCGGCGCAACCCCGCACAACAGGCGGCTGAGCACGTCGCGGCCCAGATCGTCGGTGCCGAGGAAAAACGAGACGTTGCCGTAGCGCGACCAGGAAGGCGGCAGTAACTGGTAGCCGAGGAACTGCTGGTCAAGCGCGTAGGGCGCCAGCCAGGAGCCGATCAGGCAGAGAACGATCAGCGCCAGAACGCCGTACAGGCCAACCATCGCCAGCATGTCGTCATGAAACAGCTGCCACGTGTAGCGCAACGGGCTGGGCGTGCGTTTCTCGCGGTATACGTTATCGAAGGGCATACCATACCTTATGTTTCAGCGGGTTGGTCAGCGCGCCGAGAATGTCGGAAAGCACGTTAACGATCAAAACCAGTGAGCCGACCACCATCACCCCGGCGGAAATTGCCGCGAAGTCCTGCTGGCGGATGGCGTTAATCAGCCAGCGCCCCAGCCCCGGCCAACTGAACACCACTTCGGTGATCATCGCCAGCGTCAGCATGGTGGAGAACTGTAACCCCAGTTTGGGAATGATAGGCGGCAGGGCGTTGTGCAGCACGTGACGGCGGATAATGGTAAAACGCGACAGGCCGCGGGTCGCCGCCGCCTTAATGTAGTTCTGGCTGGTCACGTTATCGGTGCTCAGGCGCATCAGGCGAATGACCTCCGTCATCGGCACCAGCGCCAGCGTGGCGATAGGCAACACCATATGACGCAGCACGCTGTAGAGCATTTCATCCCGGTAAGGCGATTTTGACAGCCAGGTATCGACCAGCGATAACCCGGTGATATTTTGCACCGGGTACAGCAGATCATAACGGCCGGAAACCGGCAGCCAGCCGAGATGCAGGGAGAAAAACAGCATCAGCAGCAGCGCCAGCCAAAAGACCGGCATCGACAGGCCGAGCAGCGCCAGCGTGCTGATGATGCCGTCCGGCCATTTACCGCGCATGACGCCGGCAATAATCCCAAGCGGCAGCCCCAGCACCAGCGCCAGGATAAAGGCCAGCACGCACAGTTCCATGGTTGCCGGAAATACCTGCATCAGTTGCTGGCTGATGGGCTGGCCGTTGATGCTGGAAACGCCGAAGTCGCCGGACAGTACGCCCTTAATGAAGAAAAGGTAGCCGTCCATCAGGGAAACGCCTTCCAGCGGGGCATGCGGCGTGAAATAGAGCAGGCTGAAGCCCACCAGCGTCAGGAAGAACAGGGTGATGAGCAACAACAACAGACGGCGCAGGGTGAAGATGATCATGGCGTGCTCTCCGTTTGCGGTTGTGTTTTCGGCCCGGCGTCGGGATCGTTGGTGCCGTCCTGTTCACCCGCATCGCGATAAACGCCGGCAAAGGACGCGTTGCCGAACGGGCTGAGCACCAGTCCCTTAATATCATAGCGGTAAGCCTGCAAACGCAGCGAGGAAGCCAGCGGCAAAATGGGAAGCTGTTCTTCCAGGATTTTTTGCGCGTCCTGATAGTCCTCAATACGTTGTGACAGTTGCTGCGACAACAGCGCCTTATGCAGCAGGGAATCAAATCCCGGTTCGCACCAGTGTGCCAGGTTAGTCTGGGACTGAATCGCCGCGCAGCTCAGCAGCGGACGGAAGAAGCTGTCGGGATCGTTGCTGTCGGTGGCCCAGCCGGAAAGCGTCATATCGTGGCTCAGATCGCTCAGCCGCGCCTCCTGGAAACGCCCCTCCACGGGAATGATGTTGACGCGGATGCCCACCTGCGCCAAATCCGCCTGAATCAGCTCCGCGGTTTTCAGCGGGCTGGGGTTATAAGCCTGCGAGGCGCTGGGCACCCACAGTTGCAGGCTCAGGTTGGTCAGGCCCAATTGCCGCAGCAGATCCCGCGATTTTTGCGGGTTGTATTCGCTGATGCGCGCATCGTCGTCGTAGGCCCAGGAAGCGCGGGGCAGCAGCGACGCGGCGGTTTCCGCGGTACCGTAATATATGGACTGCATCAGGCGCTGGTTATTGATGGCATAGGCGATGGCGCGGCGTACGTCGACGTTATCCAGCGGGGGCTTGCGGGTGTTGAACGCCAGATAGGCGACGTTCATGCCCGGTCGCAACGTCAGGCGCAGGCGCGGGTCGTCGCGCAGGATGCTGAGCTGGCTGGCCGCCGGGTAGGCCAGTACGTCGCATTCACCGGTCAGCAGTTTAGACAGACGACCGGTGCCTCCGGCGCCGAGATCGATCACCACCTGCGACATGCGCGGTTTTCCTTTCCAGAATGCGTCATTGCGCGCCAGGCGGATAAACTGGCCGGTGTGATATTCGCTCAGGGTAAAGGGGCCGGTGCCTATCGGCAGGCGGTCGATTTGCTCCTGATTACCGCTTTTGCTCAGTGTGTCGGCGTATTCGGCGGACAGCACCGGCGCATAGTGGGTCGCCAGGTGCCAGAGAAATGACGCATCCGGCGTTTTCAGCCGCATTTCTACGGTGTAGTTGTCCAGCTTGCGTACGCTTTCCACCGCGTCGTCGAAACGCAGGCTGTCGAAATAGGGATAATGCCCGCCGTTGATCTCATGGTAGGGATGCTGCGGGTCAAAGACGCGTCCGAAGCTGAAGACCACGTCGTCGGCGTTCATCTTGCGTGTAGGGGCAAACCAGTCGGCGCGCTGAAATGAAACATTGCGCCGCAGGTGGAAAATGTACGTCGCGCCGCCGTCGCGAACCTCCCAGCTCTGCGCCAGTTCGGGGATCAGCCGGTAGGTATAGGGGTCGACATCCAGCAGGCGGTTATAGAGTTGGGCGGACAGGGTATCCACCGCCAGGCCGCTGCTGGCCATCTGCGGATTGAAGGTATTCAGGATACCGTTGACGCAATAAATAAAGCCGCTCTGCCGGATATCCGGCAACGGTCCGGGGCTGTGAGGGGCTGACTGTTCCGCCGCGTTAACCGGGGCGATAAAACAACCCAGCATCAGCGCCAGGCTTTTTAAACCACGCATCGGAGGCTCATACGTTATCAAGCAAAGTGTGTAGTGTAACTTACATTAACATTTAGCCCAATCGATCCCGCGTTGCGTTGCTGCCGTCTGCGGGGGAATTGAACATTTTTCATGACCGGCATTGATGTTCTATTTAATGAGAATGAGAACGTGATGCAATAAACTGCTTTACAAGTGCTAGTGATAACCATTATCATCCAATCGTTCTTTGGACAGCGCCGGTACCCGTCGTCATGATTCAAAGAGCACGACATTGCTCACATTGCTTCCAGTATTATTTCAGCCAGCGGATTCCGCTGGCTTTTTTTATTCCCCGTCGCCGCCGATTTCCAGTTTTTTCATGATGCCGCGCAGTTGATGATAGGTCAGATTCAGCAACACGGCGGCACGACGCTGATTAAAGCGTGCTTCCTGCAAGGCCTGCTCCACCAGTTGCTTCTCGCTTTGCGCCAGCCATGCCTTGAGGTCCAGGGGCAGGGCCGGCAACGCACGGGTTTGTTCCGCGGGGGGCGTGACCGGCGGCGGCGCATCGCTGCGGCGGAACGGGTTGATCACGATGGCGTCCAGCGGCGTTACGGCGTTGCCGTGCCGGTAAACCGAACGCTCCACCACGTTTTTCAGTTCACGGATATTGCCGGGCCAGGGATAGGCTTGCAGGGTTTGCTGTGCGCGGTCGCTGAAACCCGGGAACAGCGGCAGGCCCAGTTCCCGGCACATCTGAATGGCGAAGTGCTCCGCCATCAGCATGATATCGCTGCGCCGTTCGCGCAGCGGCGGGATCTGAATGACGTCAAAAGCCAGCCGGTCAAGCAGGTCGGCGCGGAATTTATCCTCCGCCGCCAGCGCGGGCAGGTCGGCATTGGTGGCGCACACCAGGCGCACGTCCACCCGCAGCGGCTGGCTGCCGCCGACGCGCTCCAACTGCCCGTATTCGATAACGCGCAGCAGTTTTTCCTGTACCAGCATCGGCGCCGTCGCCAGTTCATCGAGAAACAGCGTGCCGCCGTCTGCCCGTTCAAAGCGCCCCAGATGGCGCTTCTGGGCGCCGGTAAAGGCGCCGGCTTCGTGGCCGAACAGCTCGGAGTCCAGCAAATTGTCGTTTAACGCCGCGCAGTTAAGGGAAATAAACGGCCCCGACCAACGTTCGGAGAGGTAGTGCAGGCGGTGGGCGATCAACTCTTTGCCGGTGCCGCGTTCGCCGATAATCAGCACCGGCTTGTTCAGCCTGGCGAGCTGCGAGGTTTGTTCCAGCACTTCAAGGAACGCATTGTCTTCGCCCAGGATGTTATCAAGGCTGTCCGTCATAAAAATATCCTGATATTGGTGAAATTCACCATATTTTGGTTAAGTTAATCACACCATGAAATGCTTCGTTGCGCCATACTATTTTTATAATTATTTTAAAATCAATCTAATAGCTGTTTTTGAAAAGTTGGCACGGGAATTGATTATACGTAAGGGACTAACGATGACTACCGGCGGAGTGTCATTTCAGGATGAGATTCCGCAATTCAAAAAGAGGAAGCTAAAGATGGGTATTTTTTCTCGTTTCGCCGACATTGTGAACGCCAACATCAACGCGCTGCTGGATAAAGCAGAGGATCCGCAGAAACTGGTGCGCCTGATGATTCAGGAAATGGAAGACACGCTGGTGGAAGTCCGCTCCACGTCCGCGCGTGCGCTGGCGGAGAAAAAACAGCTGACGCGCCGTATTGAGCAGGCCAGGGCGCAGGTCAGCGAATGGCAGGAAAAGGCGGAACTGGCCCTGCGCAAAGGAAAAGAAGATCTGGCCCGTGCGGCGCTGGTGGAAAAGCAGCGTGTCAGCGGTCTGTCTGATTCATTGCAGCACGAAGTGGACGCCGTTGAGGAAACGCTGGCGCGCATGAAGCGTGAAATCAGCGAACTGGAGGTTAAACTGACGGAAACCCGCGCTCGCCAGCAGGCGTTGGCGCTGCGTCAGCAGGCCGCTGCGTCGTCACGCGATGTACGCCGTCAGCTCGACAGCGGTAAGCTGGACGAAGCAATGGCCCGTTTCGAGCAGTTTGAACGCCGTATCGACCATATGGAAGCCGAAGCGGAAAGCGTGAGTTTGGGTAAAAAGAAAAACCTGGATCAAGAGTTCGCCGATCTGAAAGCCGACGATGAAATCAGTCAGCAACTGGCTGCGCTGAAAGAAAAGATGAATCGCAGCGAATAAGGCGCGGACGCTGTTGCAATTATTCGGCAACAGCGTCAGCCTGTATCACGGCCGTTCACGGCGAGCGGCCCGATGCAATGACCACCGATGCAATATATTTAAGGAAAAACTATGGCTGCCTTGTTTCTCGCGATTCCCCTGACCATTTTTGTGCTGTTTGTTTTGCCGGTTTGGCTATGGCTGCACTATCAGGGTAAACGACAGAATGGCGGACAGTTGAACGTACAAGAGCGGCAGGAACTGCTGCGACTGACGGAAGACGCCCAGCGTATGCGTCAGCGGATTAATGCGCTGGAAGACATTCTGGATGCGCAACACCCGAACTGGAGAGACGCATAAACGGCCGTTATCCCGGCAGGAATTGCTGCATTACTGCCGCAGCCGGGCCGGGAACGAATAACCGCCAACCGATTTTTACCGCGCCGGACGCAGAACGGCGCGATGGCAACGATGCCGGATGAGACCTGACGATGAATAACAGAACGTTGTACCGTATCCCGGAAGAAGGGGTGATTAAGGGCGTATGCGCCGGCCTTGCGGATTACCTCGGCGTACCCGCCGCGCTGGTGCGGGTGATCGCTCTGCTGGCCGTGCTTTGCGGACTGTTTGTTTTGCCCGTGGCGCTGTACGCCGCGCTGGCTATTTTCCTGCCGGTCGCCCATGAAACGGGCCGCAGCGGGGAGGACGGCGTAACGTCCGCACGCCGCCTGAGCGAGACGGCGCAAACGCTGGATGAATGTGAGCAGCGCCTGCGCCGCGTGGAACGCTACGTGACGTCCGATGCCTTCGGCGTCCGCAGCCGCTTCCGCGATCTGTAATATATCGCCGTCGTTAACGGAGGAAGATATCGTGTCGTTTATCACTCTCGCTAAGTCCGGCCTGCCGCGTTTGCTGCGCCAGGGCCTGCTGCTGGGACTGACTTTAGCGCCGGCCGGCATTGCCGCGGGCGCGCTGCGTTTTATCACGTATCGCCCTCTGCGCTGGCTGATTGTCTGGGGGCTGGAGCCGCTGTTGCAGCGCGGTTTTCAACGGGCCGCCGCACGTTACCGGGCGCGTGATGCGCAAAACGGGGCGCGCTGAACCGGCGCATCTGGCCCGGAGGCCGGGATATCGTTACACTTTCCTGATGCCGGCCTCCCGTCGCGAAAGGATATGAATGAAAAGGCTACAAAACGAAATCACCTCGCTGGTCAATCGCGGTATTGACCGTCATTTGCGCCTGGCCGTTACCGGCCTGAGCCGCAGCGGAAAAACGGCTTTTATCACCTCGCTGGTCAATCAACTTCTGCACGTTCACAGCGGCGCACGCCTGCCGCTGTTTTCTGCCGTGCGCGAGGAGCGGTTGCTGGGCATAAAACGCATTCCGCAACGCGATCTCGGCGTGGCGCGCTTCACTTATGATGAAGGGCTGGCGCAACTGTACGGCACGCCGCCCGCATGGCCGACGCCGACCCGCGGCGTCAGCGAAATTCGCCTGGCGCTGCGCTACCGCAGCGATGATTCCCTGATGCGTTATTTCAAGGATACATCCACCCTGTATCTGGAAATCGTGGATTATCCCGGCGAATGGCTGCTGGATCTGCCGATGCTGGAGCAGGAGTATCTGAGCTGGTCGCGGCAGATGAACGGGCTGTTGCAGGGCGACAGGAAAACCTGGGCGGCGGAGTGGCTGGCGCTCTGTGCGCAGTGCGACCCGCTGGCGCCGGCCGATGAAAAACAGTTAGCCGCGATTGCGCAGGCCTACACCGATTACCTCACGCGCTGTAAGCAGGAAGGGCTGCACTTTATCCAGCCCGGTCGCTTCGTGCTGCCCGGCGATCTGGCCGGCGCGCCGGCGCTGCAGTTTTTCCCCTGGCCCGATGTGGATGCTTTGGGGGAAACCCGCTTGGCGCAGGCGGATAAGAGCACCAACATCGGCATGTTGCGTTCGCGCTTTAACTACTATTGCCGCGAAGTGGTGAAGGGCTTCTATAAAGAGCATTTCGTTCGTTTTGATCGCCAGGTGGTGCTGGTTGATTGCCTGCAACCGCTGAACAGCGGCCCGCAGGCCTTCAACGACATGCGCCTGGCGCTGACGCAGCTGATGCAGAGTTTCCATTACGGCAAGCGTACGCTTTACCGGCGGTTGTTTTCCCCCTGCATTGACCGGCTGATGTTCGCGGCCACCAAGGCGGATCACATTACCGCGGATCAGCACGCCAATATGGTGTCGCTGTTGCAGCAACTGGTGCAGGACGCCTGGCAGAATGCGGCGTTTGAGGGCATCAGCATGGACTGCGCCGGCATCGCTTCGGTGCAGGCTACCCAGAGCGGCATCGTCGATCATCACGGGCAAAAAATTCCGGCGCTGAAAGGCCACCGGCTGGACGACGGCGAGCCGCTCACCGTGTTCCCCGGTGAAGTGCCCGCGCGTTTGCCCGGCCCGGCGTTCTGGCAACAGCAGGGCTTCCGTTTTGAACAGTTCCGTCCGCAGGCGATGAGCGTGGATACGCCGCTGCCTCATATTCGGATGGATTCGGTGATGGAATTTTTACTGGGAGATAAATTGCGATGAGCGAACCGATAAAGCCGCGCATTGACTTCGCGCAGCCGCTTGAGCCGGTTCAGGAACCGGTGCTGAAGGCCGGTCAGTCTTTCGACAGCGGCAGTGAAACATTCTTTCCCGCGGCGCCGGAACTGGAGGAAGAACAGGAGGAAGGGCGCGCCGAAGGCATCATCAACGCGGCGCTGAAGCCGAAGCGCAGCCTGTGGCGGCGCATGGTGGGCGCCGGGCTGGCGTTGTTCGGCGTCAGCGTGGTGGCGCAGGGCGTGCAGTGGGTTTATCAGTCCTGGGCGCAACAGGACTGGATCGCGCTGGGCGGCGGCGTGGCCGGAGGTTTGATTGTCGCCGCCGGCGTCGGTTCCGTAGTGACGGAATGGCGGCGGTTATATCGCCTGCGCCAGCGTGCGGAAGAGCGCGACGTGGCGCGTGATTTGCTGCACAGCCACGGGCTGGGGCAGGGAAAGGCGTTTTGTGAAAAGCTGATGCGCCAGGCCGGGCTGGACAACAGCCACCCTGCGGTGCAGCGTTTTCAGGCGGCGCTGCATGACACGCATAACGACCGTGAGGTTGTCGCGCTGTACGGCAAGCTGGTGCAGCCGGTGCTGGACATGCAGGCCCGGCGGGAAATCAGCCGCTATGCGGCGGAGTCTGCGCTGATGATCGCCGTCAGTCCGCTGGCGCTGGTGGACATGGCCTTTATCGCCTGGCGTAACCTGCGCCTGATTAACCGGATCGCGACGTTGTACGGCATTGAACTGGGGTATTTCAGCCGCATCCGGCTGTTCCGGCTGGTGTTGCTGAATATCGCGTTTGCCGGGGCTTCCGAACTGGTCAGGGAAGTGGGGATGGACTGGCTGTCGCAGGATATCACGGCCCGCCTGTCGGCGCGTGCGGCGCAGGGTATCGGCGCCGGGTTGCTGACCGCGCGGCTGGGGATCAAGGCGATGGAGCTGTGCCGCCCGCTGCCCTGGATGGACGGGGATAAACCCCGCCTGGGCGACTTCCGTAAGGAGCTGATCGATCAGCTGAAACGGGCGTTGCCGAACAAAAAGGACGAGAAAAAGCCGCTGTAATGCGCCAGGCGGCGCGTCGAACGACTGCGCCGCCGGGTTTCTGCACTATCCCCTCACCACGTTTTACCGGTTGCCGGTTTCCACGATCGTATCCTGACGCGAACCCCATTCGCTCCAGGAACCGTCATACAGTTTCACGTCTTTAACGCCCAGCGTATGCAATGCCAGCGCCAGCACAGAGGCGGTGACGCCGGAGCCGCAGCTCACCGTGATCGGTTCGTCCAGCGCCACGCCGTGCGCGGTGAAAACATCGCGCAGGGCGTCGGGAGACTTGAGGGCGCCAGAGTCGGTCAGTTCGGTCCACGGTACGTTAAAGCTGCCGGGAATGTGTCCTGCCCGCAGGCCGGGACGCGGTTCCGGTTCGCTGCCGCTGAAACGGGCGGCGGCGCGGGCGTCGACGATTTGCCGCGAGCCGTCCTGTACCAGCAGCTGCATATCGTCGAGGGAGGCGATGCGCGCAGGATTCAGGCGCGCGGTGAACGCCGTCGGTTCTGGCGAGATTTCACCCAGCTGCAGCGGCAGGCGTTGCAGTTTCCAGGCGGCTAATCCGCCGGCGAGAATGGATACCTGCGCCACACCGAACGTCTTCAGCATCCACCAGGCGCGTGGCGCGGAGAACAGGGTGCCGTCGTCATAGATCACCAGATGATGCCTGTCGCTGATGCCGAGGTTGCCCATCGCGCGGGCGAAATACCCGGCGTCCGGCATCATGTGGGGAAGGCCGGTGTCATGATCGGAAAGGGCTTCGATGTCGAAAAAACGCGCGCCGGGGATGTGTCCGGCAAGATATTCGGCAGCCATATCGCGCGTACCGCCCTGTCCGGGAGGCGCCATGCGCGCGTCCAGAATGTGAACGTCTTCGTCATGCAGGTGATCGGCCAGCCACGCCGGGCTGACAAAAGTACTTTGCATCATAGTGTATCTGTCCTTAATAAAAGTGGGGCAAAGCCGGTATGTCAGGGATATCGTTGTTCTAAATCCGGAATGCCACCAGGTGATACATTTTGTCCGCGCAGCGGAAGCGGACAATATCGTGCATCCCCAGCCCCTGAACGTGCGCCGCCAGAGAGCGGGGATTATCATCGGCGATAAACGCCAGCCCGGCGTCGTAGGCGCCGCGCAGATGCGTTTTTACCGCGTTATACAACAACTTCAGTAGCCCCCGGCCGCGAAAGGCGGCCGCAATGCACACCGGGCCGTAAAGAAATGTGCGCAATTCACTGAGGTGATCCTGTCCCAGCGTCTGACCGTTGGCGGCTTCCAGCATGACGTCCACCACCGCCGGGCGGGGGCGGGTATCTGGCGGCATCAGGCAAACGAACCCCGCCAATTCCCCGTCATGCACTGCCACGAGAATGCCCAGTTGCCGGTTAATCACGTCCAGCTGGCGGTGATCCATGCGGGAAACGATGTATCCCTGTTGGCGTGCCGACGCATCCAGGTGGTCCGGCGTGTTGAGCGACTGTAAAGTCAGAATATCATCAAAGTCCGCTTCCGTTGCCTGACGGAGAATGAAGGGTGAGGTCCGGGGCATGTACATATCCTTTCGGTTAACGGTGATATTCACAGATAAAGTGTCTGGAATATCTTTCATTAATAGCGGTTTACACTAATCATTGAATGACATACAGTTTGTCTCGGGTGAGCGAAGGTAAAAAAATTGCGAATTAATGGAGGTCTGTCAACTTTTGCTGACAGACGGCTTCTTCCCCCGCAGGTGAGAGAGTATCATCTGCAACGGACAATCACACCGCATTTGCTGAGTAAGGTTGAAACTGATGCGTTTGGAAGTGTTTTGTGAAGACCGAATCGGTCTGACCCGCGAGCTGCTTGAACTGCTTGCGACCCGCAATATTGACCTGCGCGGTATTGAGATTGACGTCATCGGTCGTATCTATCTGAATTTTACCGAACTGGATTTTGAGACGTTCCGTCAGCTGATGGTGGAGATCCGCCGCATCAAGGGCGTAACGGACGTGCGGACGGTGCCTTATATGCCTTCCGAACGCGAGCACCGTGCGATGCGCGCCCTGCTGGAATCCCTGCCGGAACCGGTTTTCTCCATCGATATGAAAGGAAAGGTGGAACTGGCCAACCAGGCCGCACTGACGCTGTTCGGCACCAGCGAAGAAAAAATCAGCAATCAAACGGTAAATAACCTGATAAGCGGCTACAACTTCCTGCGTTGGCTGGAAAGCGAGGACGTGAAACCGCATGCGGAGAAGGTGGTGATCCGCGGGCAGGACTACCTGATGGACATCACGCCGATTAACCTGGGCGAAGGGCAGGCTGCCGATGCGCCGGTCGGCGCCGTCGTGGTGCTGAAGTCGGCCATTCGCATCGGGCGGCAGTTGCAGAACCTGAGCGTTAATGATGACAGCGAGTTCGGCCATGTGATTGCCGTCAGCGCAAAAATGCGTCAGGTACTGGATCAGGCGCGCAAACTGGCGATGCTGGATGCGCCGCTGCTGATCACGGGCGATACCGGCACCGGCAAAGATTTGCTGGCGCACGCCTGCCATCTGCGCAGCCCGCGCGGCAAACAGCCGTTTCTGGCGCTGAACTGTGCGGCGTTGCCGGATGAAGTGGCGGAAAGCGAGCTGTTCGGCCACGCTCCCGGTGCGTATCCCAATGCCCTGGAAGGAAAAAAAGGCTTTTTCGAGCAGGCTAACGGCGGCTCGGTGTTGCTTGACGAAATCGGCGAAATGTCGCCGCGTATGCAGACCAAACTGCTGCGTTTCCTCAATGACGGTACATTCCGGCGCGTTGGCGAAGATCATGAGATTCGTGTGGACGTGCGCGTTATCTGCGCCACGCAGAAGAACCTGATCGATCTGGTGCAACAGGGGCAGTTCCGCGAAGACCTTTATTACCGCCTTAACGTGCTGACCATTACGATCCCGCCGCTGCGCGAGCGTCAGCAGGACATCATGCCGCTGACCGAACTGTTTGTTTCCCGCTTTGCCGATGAGCAGGGGCTGCCGCGGCCGAAGCTGGCGCCGGAGCTGAACGCGTTTCTCAGCCAGTACGGCTGGCCGGGCAACGTGCGCCAGCTCAAGAACGCCATCTACCGGGCGCTGACGCAGCTGGAAGGTTATGAGCTGCGGCCGCAGGATATCGTATTGCCGGCCTTTGAAGCCGAAATGACGATGGGCGACGAAGTGCTCGACGGTTCGCTGGATGAGATCTGCAAGCGCTTTGAGCGCTCGGTGCTGACCCGCCTGTACCGCAACTATCCCAGCACCCGCAAGCTGGCGAAACGTCTGGGCGTGTCTCATACGGCCATCGCCAATAAACTGCGCGAATACGGTTTGAGCGCACGCAAGACGGGCGATACGGCGATGACGGAAGACGCTGAAGAGTAGGGCGAAAAAAATCCCGGTCACTGACCGGGATTTTTATATTTAGTCTTTGGCGCCGAGCCTGAAGTTTTCTTTGCCGGGCGGCAGGCTGCGCGGCTTGTTATTATCGTCCACGGCGACATAGGTGAAAATGGCTTCGGTGACGCAGTAGCGCTGCCCGATGGGGTTGGAAGAGACCTTCTTGACCCACACTTCAATATTAATCGTAATAGAGCTGCGGCCGGTCTGGATGCAGCGTGCGTAGCAGCACACCACGTCGCCCACGGCGACCGGTTTCAGGAACGTAATGCCGTTAACGGCGACCGTCACTACCCGGCCTTCCGCTACTTCTTTGGCCTGAATCGCGCCGCCAATATCCATTTGCGACATGATCCAGCCGCCGAAAATATCTCCGTTGGCATTGGTGTCGGCCGGCATCGCCAGGGTCCGCAATACCAGCTCGCCCTGAGGTAAACGCAGTTTCTCGCTCATAATGTCAATTGTATCAATCTTTCAGGTTAGTAAATTTTTAAGGGTCGTTTTTCGCCGGCGGCTGTTCCTGGCTTTCTGCAACGCCGCTCCCTTTCTGCTCCGGCGACATGTGACGGTAGATGTAAACGCCGCTCAGCAGCGTAAAGACCAGCGTGGCCGCCGTCAGTCCGAATACCTTGAAGTTCACCCATACGTTCTGCGGCAGCCAGAAGGCGACGTAGATATTGACCAGGCCGCACGCCAGAAAGAACAGGGACCAGGCGATGTTGAGGCGGGACCAGACCATATCCGGCAGGCTGATTTCCTTGCCGAGCATGCGCTGAATCAGCGGTTTCTTCATGATTACCTGACTGACCAGCAGCGCCAGGGCAAACAGGGCATAGATGATGGTTACTTTCCATTTAATAAACAGATCGTTGTGGAACACCAGCGTCAGCGTGCCGAAGATCGCGACCATGACAAACGTCACCAGCGTCATCTTTTCCACTTTACGGTACTTCACCCAGGTGATGATCAGCGCCACTGCAGTCGCGGCGATCAGCGCGCCGGAGGCGACAAAAATGTCGTAAAGCTTGTAACAAGCAAAGAAGACGATCAGGGGGAGAAAATCCAGGAGTTGCTTCATATATCAATCCATAAAACGATAACTGCGGAACTATACCTGATTAAGGCGGCGGAGTGTACCGCACATGTGCCGCCCGTGTATGTCTTATTATGTCGCTCCCCGGTGCGTACGGCCCGCTTTTTTGCATAACATTACAAGCTGGCATACCGCTTGCTACTCACTTGCGTAGTTGGAGGGGAACACGCATGATATAACCATTGCCCTGCTAACTTCGCGGGGCGGAAGATTTTTAAAGCGGGTGGACTGGCATGCAAATTAAATGGGTTCAGGGATGGATGCCCGGACTTAGTCACTTGATGGGGTATCAGAAAGAGTGGCTGAAATGCGACATGCGCGCGGGGTTGTCGGTTGCGGCGGTGGCGTTGCCGGTGGCGATCGCCTATGCGGAACTGGCGGGCGTAAATGCCATCGTGGGGCTTTACTCCTGCGTGCTGCCGATGATTGCCTATGCGCTTTTCGGTTCGTCCCGGCAGGTGATTGTCGGGCCGGACACCGCGACCTGCGCGGTGATTGCCGCGGTGGTTACGCCGCTGGCGGCGGGCAACGAGGTGTTGCACTGGCAGCTCTGTATCATGATGACGCTGATGACCGGATTCTGGTGCCTGATTGCCAGCCGTTTCCGGCTCGGCGCGCTGGCAGACCTGCTGTCGCGCCCGATTCTGACCGGGCTGCTTAACGGCCTGACCATCACCATCATCGTTTCTCAATTGGGGAAAATTTTCGGCTTCCACTCCAGCGCCTCGCAACTGATCGAACGGCTCATTGCCTTGCCGTTTGATATTCTCAACAGCGAGTGGCCGACCCTGTTGCTGTCCGCCGGAACGCTGCTGATCCTGATCGGCGTGAAGAAGCTGCGCCCCGGCTGGCCGGGGCCGTTGCTGGCGATGCTGGTGGCGATGCTGCTGGTGTGGGGATTCGATCTGTCTCAGCACGGCATTGAAACCATCGGCAGCTTCAGCGCCGGTTTGCCGGTCGTGGAACTGCCGAGCTTCCAGCCCGGCCTGCTGCGTGATTTGGTGCTTCCCTCGTTTAACCTGGCGTTGATCAGCTTTGTCAGCCTGATGCTGACCGCGCGCAGCTTCGGGGCGCGAAATGGTTATGACGTCGACGCCGATACCGAATTCCGTGCGCTGGGCGTCGCTAATATCGTTTCCGGCCTGTCGCTGGGGTTTGCCATCAGCGGCACCAGCTCCCGCACGGCGGTGAATGACGCCAACGGCGGCAAGAGCCAGCTGGTTTCCATTATCGCCGCGCTGGTCATCGGCGTGGTGCTGCTGTTTTTTACTTCGCCGCTGCAATATATCCCGGTTTCGTCGCTGGGCATCATTCTGGTGTATGCGTCCTGGTCGCTGCTGGACATCAAAACCATCGTACAACTGCGTAAACGTAACCCGTCTGCCTACGGGTTGGCGTTGTTTACCTTTATCAGCGTGTTGCTGGTCGGCGTTATGCCCGGCATCGGGCTGGCGGTGCTGCTTGGCCTGATGCAGTTTTTCCGCACCGTGTTCCGCCCGACCGAGCAATTGCTGGGCACCAATGAAGAGGGGATGATTCATTCATTGGGTAACGGCAATCAGGTCCGGGCGGTGGAGGGCGTGCTGATGTACCGCTTTAACTCGCCGCTGACCTACTTCAACGCCGCCTATTTTAAGCGCCGCATCCTGAACCTGGTGGACGGCATGCCGTTTCAGGCCCATTGGGTGGTGATTGATGCGGTGCCTTGCTTTACCTACGCCGACATCAGCGTGCTGGCAATGATTGAAGAACTGAAGCGCGATTTGCGTTTGCGTAACGTCAAGCTGGTGCTGGCGGGGCGTAAAACGGAGCTGAAGCGCTGGTTTGGCGAAAACCGTAAATCCGGGGAGGAGAAGGGGCTGACTTTCGTCTCCGACCTCTACTTGGCGCTGAAGCTGATTCAGAGCAGCGAGCGGGCGAAAGAAGATGAACCGGAGCAGGATGCGGAAGAGATAAAGACGGAAGGTATCGCAGCGGGGGCCTGAGGCCCCCATGTTTTTTTACGCTTTAACCAGCATGTAGAGCCGGAACAGATAGATAATCAGCATGGCGGAGATCACATTGCTGAGCGTATTCAGCAAGATGGTGCCGACGGTCGGATGCAGCGCCGTCATACCGCTCACCAGCAGCAGCAACGCCAGCTTGGCGGCCAGCCAGAGCAGGATCGCCGGGCTGATAAGGCGCACGTTGGCGAAAGAACGTTTGAAACTGGCGCGAATGGCGCTGAACACCCCAATCCGATCGTTCACCATCATAATTGGCGCCAGCGCCAGGCCAACGGCTAAAATAATGCCCGGTACGATAAACAGCGTGATACCCAACTGAACCATCAGGGTGCACAGAAACATCAGCAGAAGCAGGCGCGGCAGCAACGGCGCTGAAAAGCCGATGGCGCGCAGCGCGCTGACGCGATTTCCCTGAGAGGCCATCGGGATCAGCACCAGCATACCTCCCAGCAGCAACACGTTGCCGATCAGCGAAGCGAAGCTGGCGGCGGCGGAAACCTTCAGCAGCACCATCTGTTGTTCCGGCGACATCCGTTGGATCATCTCTTGCAGCCCGATACCACTCCCCAGGTCCGCACCGCCGGTCGTCAGAATTTTCAGCTCCTCCGCGCCGGGAGTAAACGTTTGATTCAGGATTACCGTGATGAACGCCGTTAACAGCGCCAATAACAGGATAGTCACCAGCTGATTGCGCAAAAAATTGAAGGTGTCACGATACAATGTGCTGGCCATAATTGGCATGTAAATGCTCCTTGGCGTTAAAACAGAAAATCATTCAGGTGGATAATTGTACCCGAACAATTGTACCTGAACATCCGCGCGGGAACATCCTGTCATAAAAACTGCCGGTGTTTATTTGAGCAATTTAGGGTAACCGCAGTATTTATAGTGACCCTTTAATTATTTTATCCGGAACGATAAGGCAATGTTTCATGCGTCAAAATTATTTTGAATAAATTCCTGTTTTATGTTAATTAGCGGTAAAATTTGATGTGAATCAATTTCATGCAGAACAAACTGTTAATTAAAATAATAAATGAGTCATATGGCATTAATTGATTAAAAAGATGTGATCTGGGTTAAATCAAAAATAATCCCCAATAGGTATATTGCCCATGAAAAAAACCACACAAAAGGAAGGGGATGATGAAAAAATTAACAGTTGCGCTTTTTATCGCCGCCGCATTGGCGCCGTCTTTGGCCTCTGCACACGAAGCGGGTGATATTTTAGTGCGTGCCGGGAGCGCGACCGTGCGTCCGACCGCAGGGTCTGACAGCGTTCTGGGCGGGCTGGGTAGTTTTGACGTTGATAACAATACTCAGTTGGGACTGACCTTTGGCTATATGATCACCGACAACATCGGTGTGGAACTGCTGGCTGCAACGCCGTTCCGTCATAAAGTCGCGCTGAAAAATGGTCCCGGTGCCGATCTGGGGACGCTGGCGACGGTAAGACACCTGCCGCCGACCCTGATGGCGCAGTATTACTTCGGCAGTAAAGAAGACAAACTGCGTCCGTATATGGGTATCGGCGTAAACTACACCACGTTCTTTGACGAGAAGTTTAACAGCACCGGGAAAGATGCCGGGCTGTCAAACCTGAGTCTGGATGATTCCTGGGGTGTAGCCGGTCAGGTAGGTCTGGATTATCTGGTTACCGACCGCTGGATGCTTAACGCCTCCGTTTGGTGGATGAACATCGAAACTGACGTTAAGTTTAAAGCGGGTCCGGACAGCCAGACCGTTAACACCCGTATCGACCCGTGGGTGTTCATGTTCGGCGCAGGCTATCGCTTCTGATAGATGCCCGGGAACAACCGGTAATACAGACAACGTTATACAGACAAATGAAAAACCCCACTTGCCCGGTGGGGTTTTTTTATGCCTGCGAAACTTACTTCAGGGCGGCGAGTGCGGCGTCGTAATCCGGCTCTTCGGTGATTTCGCTGACCAGTTGGCTGTAAATCACGTTGTCATTATCATCAATCACCACCACGGCGCGGGCGGTAAGCCCGGCCAGCGGACCGTCGCTGATGGCGACGCCGTAGTCGTTTTTAAACTCGGCGCCGCGCAGCGTTGAAAGCGTGATAACGTTATTCAGCCCTTCCGCGCCGCAGAAACGGGACTGGGCGAAGGGCAGGTCGGCGGAGATGCACAGGACGGTCGTGTTCTCCAGCGTGCTGGCGAGTTGGTTGAATTTTCTCACCGACGCTGCGCATACGCCGGTGTCGATGCTGGGGAAAATGTTGAGCACTTTGCGCTTGCCTGCCAGACTGGAGAGCGCGACGTCGGAAAGGTCTTTGGCCACCAGTTTGAAGGCTTTGGCTTTTTCCCCCGGCTGCGGCAGTTTACCGGCAACGTGCACGGGGTTGCCCTGAAAATGAACGGTCTGAGTCATTGTTGGTTCTTCCTTCACAGTTGGTTAACACTTTGATGAGTTTATTCCAACACAAGTCACATTTATAGAGCCGTATCCGTAAATAATTCTGCGGTATGGGCGTAAATCCCGGCGAATACCGGTACAGAGGCGTTCCCGTACGGTAAGGAAATAGAAGATGAGAACGATTCGGAGTTATTCTGAGGTTTGGCCGTTACACACGCCGTTTGTGATTGCGCGCGGCAGCCGGACGGAAGCGCTGGTCGTCGTTGTGGAGATTGAACACGACGGCGTGGTTGGCTACGGCGAATGTACGCCCTATGCGCGTTACGGCGAAAGCGTTGAGTCGGTGCTGGCGCAACTGGCGGATATGCGCGGGCAGATTGAAAACGGCCTCGGTCGCACAGCGCTGTTGCAGGCGTTACCGCCTGGTGCGGCGCGCAATGCGCTGGACTGCGCATTGTGGGATCTGGAATGCCGCAGCAGCGGCGCATCATTGTGGCAGCGTTGCGGCGTGGAATCGCCGGCGCAGGTGATAACCGCCCAGACTGTGTCCATTGATGAACCGGAGCGGATGGCGGCGGTGGCAAAACGTCTGCATCAGACCGGCGCGACGTTGCTGAAGGTTAAACTGGATAACCGGCTGATTGCCGAAAGGCTGATCGCGATACGCAGCGCGGTGCCGGAAGCGACGCTGATCGTTGACGCCAATGAATCCTGGCAGGCTGATGGGCTGGCGGAGCGTTGCGTGCTGCTGGCTGAACTGGGCGTGGCGATGCTGGAGCAGCCGTTGCCTGCCGGTGATGATGCCGTGCTGGCGAGTTTTACGCACCCGTTGCCGGTATGCGCGGACGAAAGCTGTCATACCCGTGCGGATTTAGCCGCGTTAGCCGGGCGTTACGACATGATTAACATTAAGTTGGATAAAACCGGCGGGCTGACGGAAGCGCTGAGCCTGGCGCAGGACGCGCGGCAGCGGGGATTCGGCATCATGCTGGGCTGTATGATCTGCACGTCGCGGGCCATCAGGGCGGCGCTGCCGCTGGCGCCCGCGGCGCGTTTCGTCGATCTCGACGGCCCGACATGGCTGGCCGGCGATGCGCAGCCGGCGCTGGACTTCGGCTGCGGCATTATTCGTCTCGATCAGGCGTAAGTCAGTAAATCCAGCGCGCCGGGCAGGTATTTCTCGCTGGCCTCATCCGCAGAAACAGGCGGCAGCTCCAGCGTAATGCAGTGCAGGTTGATGTCGGCGCACCAACTGCCGAAAGAACCCGGTGTTTCGTAACCAACGGAAGAAACCAGCGGCAGACCGAAACCGGCGGCGAGCTGCTGGCCCAGCGCAGAGTGCGCAGGGTCTTCCACGCAGGCCAGCGGTTCATGCAGCGATACCACCCATGCCGGTTTCAGGCGGTGAATCAAATGACACAGCGCCTGGGTTTCCGGTTCGGAACCGGCGTACCCGCCGGTGGACAGACGCACATCGCGTTCGGGGCTGGCGCTGTTCCAGCGGTAAACGGTAGCGCCGGGCTGCCAGTTGGCGGCCGGGAAGTTACGGTTGAGATCCACGCCGCGTGAATTCGCGCGCAGCCCGAGCTGGCAGCCGTCGGGATTCACCGCCAGAATAACGGAGTGACGCAGCGGCTGTTGCAGGCTGCGCAGGGCGCAGGACAGGGTGACGACGGCGGCGGTTTCATCACCGTGCGTACCGGCGATAATCAATCCTGCATGGCGCTCGGCCGATTGCGCCGGGAAAAAAAGCAATGGCGCGCCTAAGTGCGAACGGCCGTAAGTTTCCGGCTCCAGCCTGAAGCAGCCGCGCTCAGTACGCGGGAGAAGGCGTGTCATTTTTCATTTCCTTTCATCGCTGTTCGTATCTGTATTAATCCTCAAGCGCCTAACGGAATCAATATGATGATACCTAATCTGTTCTCTTTTTCCGCCGGATGAGGTCAGGTTGGTGAAATCTTGCATCAGGCGTTAAAAACGCCGTCATTATATTCAGAAAAAATATAACAACGCTGAAAATTCATAAAAATATATTAACAATGGCGGGTGATAAAATATTTTTATCATGATGGCCTCATCGGTGAATAACCCGCGCTGCTAAGTTGGCTTCTTTATAACCTGCTGTTATTTATTGTAAATACCTCACTGCGAGTGTTGGTGATGAACATCATTTTTCCAAATGAGGATTTAACAGGTCTTATGATTTAAGCGAAGTTCAGGCTGCTTATTATTCTCTCCGGGCGCCCTGATGGTGCAAATCATACTTGCAGGCGGCTCAACGCATCGTTGCTTAAACCTGCTTAAATCTTTTCTCAGGAGAAATCTCATGCAGCTCACCTTTTCGTTATCGATTAATGATAATGCCTGGTATCCGACGGCTGAACTGACCGGCTTTAAATCTGAATCCGGCGGTAGCGCTGACGTTCATAATAAAATGGTGCTGGTGTTTACCGGGCCAGGGAAAGTCGCAGAGGGGGATATCAACGTTGAATCCAGCCCCTGGCGCGAGTTTAAAAAGACGGTGGAGTCGAGCGAAGTCGGCAGCGGTCTATTCGACATCAAGGTTACGCTTGCGCCGGTTGACGGCCAGCCGCTTGGCGACGCGGTGAGCAAGGTACATATCGGGCTGAATAAATCGTCGGATACGGCGCCGGAGTGGTCTGATTTCGCTGATACGTTTGCCGCTGCGGCTGATGAAGATCCTGCGGTAGCCGGTATGCTGGTGGTGAATTGCGCTGCGGCGCCGGCAGGGCTGGACGGGACAGAGCTGGAACTGGTGCTGGTGCGCGGTGACAGCATTGAACGCCTGGCGCCGAAATTCGGACAGGTTTCCTCATTCCCGCTATCCATCGGGACTTACAGCGTCTCTGCGAATGCCCTGAAAACCGCGGACGCCACGCTGTGTGCCTCAACTACGCTGAGCAGCGGCGAAGTGGCGATTAAGAAAGGGGAGTCTGCGGCGCTTAACGTTGCTTTCGGCGCCGTCAAACGCGGGACGACCCTCGACGTGACTCTGGATTTGTCCGCGATCCCTGAACTGGCAGGTGAAGACCTGCAGGTACGCTATGCCGAAAATAATGTCGTGAAGATGAGCTTTACGCTGCAGTCAGGCCAGACGCAGCGCCTGGAAGGGCTGCCGGTGGCAGGGGGCTTTACCGTCAGCGTCGCCGGACTGAAGCTGAACAACACCGATTATCAGTTTAGTGACCGTGCCGGGAACCTGGATGGAAAATATCATCAGGTTGATTTTACCGGGCTTCAGGTCAGCCAGAAAGACGAGCGTGTTTCCGGCGCGCAAAAGCTCACTGTTAACGTGCGTGCGGAAAAAGCCGTCGCCGGTAAAGCGCTGACCCTGCGTTTGGTTGATACTTCTTCCTCCGTTGCGCGTGAGTACCGTATTGACGCCATTCCGGCACAAAACGGCAGCGTGGTGTCGCCCTTTACCGTTGCGCCGGGGACTTACGCGGTGAAATCGGACTCCTTCATTCTCGACAGCATCGTGCATTATACCGACGTGACTCCCAGCCCCCTGACGGTTGTCAGCGGCGCAGCGGCGAGCCTGACGCTGGAAATTATTGAAGGGGCGGACCTGCGCGTTAAAGGCTTCCCGGATTATCTTTCCTTCGGCGCCTGCGCCAACATGTCACCTTCCAACGTAGATGATTTTGTTGCCGCGCGCGTGTCGTCGATCTTCAAATACTCCGGCGATGACGGCATGGGCGATGCGGATGTTTTCCTGGCGCCGGAAAAAGAACCGACGAACCAGGTGATCCAGATGGCGCGCAACGTGTCGGCCAAGCTGGGCGATGCTATGCCGGTGCTGCCGATGATGGTGTCTTACACCTGTAACCTGTCGCTCGGCGACGTAGAGAAAATCATCAAGGATCCGGTACGTCATAAATACAGCTTTGCCAACTTCATTCAGGCGCTGCAAATGGCGCAGGCGATGAAAGATGATGAGCATCCGGTGCCGGCTGGTTTTATCGTTAACCCGGATTACCTTGGCGAATGTCAGAAGAGCGGTTTTGCGCCGACGCTGGCAATTCCGGTACGTGAACCGCTGGCTGAAGCGCTGGAACATCACGGCGTTGACATTGCTATTCCGGCGGGCATCACCAATACCCTCAAAGGCTATGTTAAAGCGGTTAACTGGCTGACGCGCGTCGTCGCGCCGGACGTAGTGCTTGGCTGGCAGGTCAACCTGTGGGGCGTGGCGGGTTCCCAGTGGATTTACCATGACTTTGAGTATGAAGTGGTATTCGATCCGGCAGACGGAAAGAACAAGAAAATGACCATCACGCCGCAGCGGGCTGGGCAGCTAACCGCCGAGTATGCGCTGCTGGTGGGGATTTTCGAGGATACCGCGTTTGAACGTCGCGATGGCACCAAGGATGTCGCCAAAGGTGCCGATTTCATGGCGATTGACCGCTATGAGGCGGATGACTTTACGCTGCGCTCTTATGCCAATGGCTATTGCTATTCACCTTACGAATGGGCACGCACGTTTGATTTCTGCGCCGCGGTCAGCCGTTACCTGCGTAAACCGGTACTGCCCTGGCAGTTCCCGGCCAGCCACCTGGCGACGAAGATGGATCAGGTTGATGCCGCCTTCGACGAACAACACTGGGGGAGCGGCGGCAGCTACATTCTGGGACATGCGGAGATCGGTTCCTCCGTTGACGCCATCAATGACACGCTGCTCGATCTGGCGTTCAGCCCGGCCTTCGTGGACATGATGGGGAATGATACCCGTGAGCTGTTCTCCCGCCATACGTGGGATCTGACTGAGCCTAAGTACATGGATTTCCCGGCAAGGGGGATTTTCCATGTTCAGCTGGGCGGCGGTGCGACCACCGGCGTTGTCAGCGCCGTCGGGGATACCAGCAACTGGGTACGTAACCGGCTGAATGTTTACCGTAATAACCCGGTGCCGTTCGCGGACCCGTCCGATAAGCGTAAATAAGAAGGACGTCTGCCTGCGGCACGGACGCCGCCACTTCCGGGCATCATCGTTTGATGATGCCCGGAATATTTCTGCCAAAATGAATGCCGGCCATTGTTTCATCCTGCTTGCCTCCAGAGTAAAATATACGTAATTTTCCGACCATTACGCTCTCGTCTTCGTCTTTTCGGGTATCCGCACCGGCCATCATTGCCGCGTATGCGGATCAGCATGGATGCCGTAAAAAAACGGGAGTGCCGCTTAACCTCTATTTAGGATGTTGATGACATGCAAGGTTTTCGTCTCGCCGCGCTGGCGGCTTTGATCGGTTCGGGGGTAATGTCGGTACAGGCGGCCGTAGTGCCGCCGGGCACGCAGTTGGCGGATAAACAGGAAATTGTTCGTCATATTAAAGATGAGCCGGCCTCGCTGGATCCGGCCAAAGTGGTCGGGTTGCCGGAAGCGCAGGTGGTGCGCGATCTGTTCGAGGGGTTGGTGAATCAGGGGGCGGACGGGCAGCCGTTGCCCGGTGTGGCGGCCAGCTGGCAATCGACCGACAGTAAACGCTACGTCTTCAAACTGCGCGAAAATGCGCGCTGGTCCAACGGCGAGCCGGTGACGGCCTATGACTTCGTTTATAGCTGGCAGCGCCTGGTTGACCCTAAAACGCTGTCGCCTTTTGCCTGGTTTGCGCAGATGGCGGGCATCGCCAAAGCTCAGGATATCATCGACGGCAAAGCGCCGCCGTCCAAGCTGGGCGTCGTCGCGCCGGATTCGCATACCCTGGTGGTGCAACTGAGTAAACCGGTGCCATATTTCGTCAGCCTGTTGGCGAATTTCAGCCTCTATCCGGTGCCGCAAAAAATCGTCGAACAATACGGCAATGACTGGACCAAGCCAGAGCATCTGGTCGGTAACGGCGCATTTATGATGTCTGCGCGGGTGGTGAATGAAAAAATCGAGCTGAAGCCGAATCCCCATTATTGGGATCATGCCCATACTGTGCTGACGAAGGTGACTTTCCTGCCGATCAACCAGGAGTCGGCGGCGACCAAGCGCTATCTGGCCGATGATATCGATATCACCGAATCGTTCCCGAAAAACATGTACCAGAAGCTGCTGAAGGATATTCCGGGGCAGGTGTACACGCCCGATCAGTTGGGCACCTATTACTACGCTTTCAATACCCGCAAAGCGCCGCTGGACGACGCGCGCGTGCGCCGTGCGCTCTCTTACGCCATCGATCGTCAGGTGATTGCGCAGAAGGTGTTGGGCGCCGGTGAAAAACCGGCATGGCGCTTAACGCCTGACGTAACGGCGGGGTTTGAGCCGGAGCCGGGAGCGATGCAGAAGATGACCCAGGCTGAGCGCAACAAGCAGGCCAAAGCCTGGCTGAAAGAAGCGGGATACGGGCCGAACAAGCCGCTCAAGCTGACGCTGTTGTATAACTCTTCGGAGAATCACCAGAAGATCGCGATTGCCGTGGCGTCGATGTGGAAGAAAGCGCTGGGCGTGCAGGTGAAGCTGGTTAACCAGGAGTGGAAAACCTATATCGACAGCCGTAACACCGGCAAATTCGACGTGGTGCGCGCATCCTGGGTGGGGGATTACAATGAGGCTTCTACCTTCCTGTCGCTGATGACTTCCGCCCATAGCGGTAATATCGCCAAATTCAGCGATCCGGCCTACGATCGTCTGTTGCAGCAGGCGGGTCAGGAAACGGACGGGAATAAACTCAACGCTGACTATAATAAGGCGGAACAGATTCTGGCGGAGCAAGCGCCGATTGCGCCGATTTACCAGTACACCAACGGGCGCCTGATCAAACCATGGGTACAGGGATACCCCATTTCAAACCCGGAAGACGTGGCTTACAGCCAGAGCATGTATATTTTGAAGCATTAGTTTTGAAATATGAGTGCTGAAGCATTAATTGTTAATACACTAACGGCTGCCAATGGTAGCCGTTTTTACTTAATACTTCCGAGCCGAATCTGAAATATTGTGAACAATGCAATAACCCTATTATTTCGTGAATTCAGAAAATTCCTGTTTTCCCTTGACGGAGCTTCATGAGACGGATAATTAAAGCAAATCCGAAAAGGAAGTTGCGGATTATACCGATCGCATCCGTTGTCGCTTTTACGTAAGGTATCGTAAATTCTGACAGAATGAAAAATGTGGCAATCGGTTGAAAAAATAGGAGAAAACTCAGTTTTTTCCAAGGGGGCATCCTGCCGGATAATTTGATATCACTATTTCGGCTGTTAGTATGCCTGCTTTATATTTCAATCAACCAAACTGCATTGAACGATCATATCCATCATAAGACCTTTAATTGGGGAATAAGCATGAAACGTGCGCTCACTGTGTTCAGTATGTTGCTTTCGGCATGGCTGGCAGGGATCTCTGTCGCGCAGGCGGTCGAATATCCGCTGCCGCCGGCCAACAGTCGTCTGATAGGTGAAAACACCACTTACACCGTTCCTAACGACGGCAAACCGCTGGAGGCGACGGCAGCGCGTTTTCAGATAGGTTTACTGGCGATGTTCGAGGCCAACCCCGGCGTTGACCCTTATCTTCCCAAACCGGGTACGGTGCTGACGATCCCGTCGCAGATGCTGCTGCCGGACACGCCGCGTGAAGGCATCGTGATTAACCTGGCGGAGCTGCGTCTGTTCTATTACCCCAAGGGCAGCAATACCGTCATCGTTTATCCGATCGGGATTGGTCAGCTGGGACGTAATACACCCACGATGGTGACCAGCGTTGTCAGCAAAATTAAGGATCCGACATGGACGCCGACGGCCAACATCCGTAAACACTACCTGGAAGAGCAGGGCATCACGCTGCCGGCAGTAGTGCCTGCCGGGCCGGAAAACCCGATGGGGCTGTTTGCGCTGCGCCTGGCGGCGCAAGGCGGCGTTTATCTGATCCATGGTACGAATGCGGACTTCGGTATCGGCATGCGCGTCAGCTCCGGCTGTATCCGCCTGCGTCCGGACGACATTGAGGCGCTGTTTAATACGGTACCGAAGGATACGCGGGTTCAGATCGTCAACGAGCCGATTAAGGTCGCCGTTGAGCCGGACGGCAAGCGGTATGTGGAAGTGCACCAGCCGCTGTCGAAAAAAGAGAGCGATGACCCGCAGACCATGACGATCGCGCTGACCAAGGCCGTACAGAAGTTTGCCGGCAATGCGCTGACGGACAAAGCCGTATTCGATGCCGCCGTGAAGCGCCGTTCCGGCATGCCGGTATTGGTTAATCAGGGCCAGGAGCCGCAGAACGTTCAGGCGCTGCTGGAAGAGGCGACCGGGGCCACCATCAGCGAGGCGACGTCAGAGCGTGCGGAACTGCAGGAGAGCACAGAGCAGCCGTAAAATGAGCGGGGCATATGACGTAGTGCCGGAAACGGCGTTACGTCTGCTGCAGAAAAAAGAACGGAAAATTTTCAGGAAAAAAAATGGCGCACAATGTGCGCCATTTTCTGTATCAAGAAAGATTACTTCTTGTAAGAACGGGTCTGGTTGTCCAGGCGCTGGTTAGCGCGAGCTGCGTCGTCTTTAGCAGCCTGAACGTCAGAACGCATTGCGTTCACGTCGTTGCTCAGCTGGTCAACTTTGGCGTTCAGGGTCTGAACGTCAGAAGACAGTTGATCGATTTTAGCGTTGCTAGAGCAACCAGCCAGCAGAGTAGAACCCAGAATTACAGCGCCCAGTACCAGTTTAGTGCGATTCATTATAAAACCCTCTAGATTGAGTTAATCTCCATGTAGCGTTACAAGTATTACACAAACCATTTTCTAAAGAGAATAAATTTTTGGTCTCAACGTGCTTTATTTTGATCGTTCGCTCAAAGAAGCAGCTTGTTTTAATCTTTGGTTAAAAAAAGGAGCGAAAACAGGAGACTTCCATTGGAAAAGTCTTATTTGACGACATGATTGGCCGGGCAGACAATGTGGGATTATCGCTTTATTTTGCTGTGAAAATGTAAAAAAAGGCGCCGGAAGACCGGCGCCCGTTTTGAACGTACGGCGATATTATTACAGTACGTGCACAGAAGCGGTATTGGTGGTTCCGCTCGGCACCAGCGCGCCGGACACCATCACGACGATGTCGCCTTTCTGAGCCAGACCGCTTGCTACGGCGGCTTCTTTACCAAGACGGTAGAAATCATCGGTTGACGCGATTTCTTTCACCAGCTGCGGCACAACGCCTTTGCTCAGCACCAGCTGACGGGCGGTGACCGGGTTGGTGGTCAGGGCCAGGATCATGGCGTCCGGGAAGTATTTACGGATAGCTTTGGCTGATTTACCGCCGGCAGTGGCTACCACGATCAACGGCGCGCCCAGCTTCTCGGCGGTTTCTACCGCGCCGCAGCACACGGCTTCGGTGATACGCAGCTTACGGCTTTCCTGCAGAACGTCGATGCGGCTGGTCATCACGCGATCGGTACGCTCGCAGATGGTCGCCATGATGGTGACGGATTCCAGCGGGTATTTCCCTTTGGCGCTCTCGCCGGACAGCATGACCGCATCGGTGCCGTCCAGGATGGCGTTCGCGACGTCGCCGGCTTCAGCGCGGGTCGGACGCGGGTTTTTGATCATGGAGTCGAGCATCTGGGTGGCGGTGATAACCACTTTACGCGCACGGTTACATTTCTCGATCATCATCTTCTGAGCGAAGATAACTTCTTCGACCGGGATTTCCACGCCCAGGTCGCCACGGGCGACCATGATGCCGTCGGAGGCTTCCAGAATTTCGTCGAAGTTGTTCAGGCCTTCCTGGTTTTCGATTTTGGAGATGATCTGAATCTGCTCGCCGCCGTGGGCTTTCAGATGTTCACGGATCTCCAGCACGTCGGAACGCTTACGGATGAAGGAGGCAGCGATAAAGTCCACGCCTTGCTCGCAGCCGAAAATCAGGTCGCGCTTGTCTTTTTCCGCCAGGGCAGGGAGCTGAATGGAAACGCCCGGCAGGTTAACGCCTTTGTTTTCGCCCAGATCGCCGTTGTTCAGCACTTTACAGATCACTTCGCGCTCGGTTACCTGAGTGACTTCCATACCGATCAGGCCATCGTCGACCAGCACGGTGTTGCCGATTTTCAGGTCGGCGGCGAAGCCCTGATAGGTCACGGCCACGCGTTCGGCGTTGCCGATGACGCTCTGGTCGGTCGTGAAGGTAAAGGTCTGGCCGGCAACCAGGGAAACATCTTTACCGCCGTCCAGTTTCATGGTGCGGATTTCCGGGCCTTTGGTATCCAGCAGGATAGCGGCTTTCTTACCGGTTTTTTCCACAATGGCGCGCAGGTTTTTGATGCGCTGACCGTGTTCTTCATAATCACCGTGAGAGAAGTTCAGGCGCATGACGTTCATGCCTGCGTTCAACAGTTTGCCCAGCATTTCCTCTGACTCGGTCTTCGGACCGATGGTGCATACGATTTTGGTCTTTTTCATGACGTTAGTTTCTACTAGTAAGTTGTGATGGATTGAATTCGTTGCCGGCCGGTAGCGGTACCGCCGGCCGGAAAATCGGGCCGGTGAACCGTTCTGTCTGTGCAGAAGGCAGCCGTGCGATTAAAGGGTGAAGCCTTAGTAAGAATAGGTGACAGCAGTGAAGTGAGGGTGGAAAAGTTTCGCCCACGCTGGCGGGCAAAATTGTGCGGCAAAGCTGCCGGAATGTGTATCACGCTGCGACAAATCAAGTGCTGAAACCTTTCAACTGAAATGACGTTTCGCATTATACGTATTTGCTCCCCAGAAAGACAATCTATTTACTGTATAGTCAATGAGATTAGGTCAAAACACCGGAGAAATTCGGGCAAACGGCGGTGAACTCCCGTGAGGCAGCGGGCTGTTTTCGGGGAGAATGACAAAATTTGCTGAAAATATTCAGCTTTCTGCTGCCACTGAATCGCTTTTTCTTCGCGGGTATTTCCACAGCCAGCGCCCGCTGATCATCCGCCAATAAAAGAAGGCGCCGCGCACTGCCCAGTCGAGGAACATGCCAAGCCATACCCCGATAACGCCCATGCCGAGCATAATTCCGAGCACGTAACCGGCAACAACGCGGCAGCCCCACATTCCCAGCATGGAAACCCACATGGTGAAACGGGCGTCGCGCGCGCCTTTCAGCCCTGAGGGCAACACCCAGGACGCGGCCCAGATGGGCATGAATGCGGCGTTCATCCACAGCAATATTTTGACGACCTCTTTGACATCCGCATCTGAGGTATAAAGGGAGGCGATCGCGCCGGCCAGGGGCGCCGTCAGCCAGGCAATAGCGGTCAGGCCCAGCGTGGAAAGCCAGAATACGTGGCGCAGCTGTTTTTCCGCCTGACCGATTTGACCTTTGCCAAGCCGCCGGCCGGTGATGATGGTGGAGGCGGACCCCAGCGCGTTGCCCGGCAGGTTGATCAGGCCGGCAACGGAGAAGGCGATAAAGTTTCCGGCGATGACGTCAGTGCCCATACCGGCAACGAACATCTGGGTCAGCAGCTTGCCGCAGTTAAACAGCACCGACTCAATGCTGGCGGGAATGCCGATGCCCAGCACTTCGGCAAGGATGGCGAATTTCAGCGGCGCAAAGTAGCTCTTCAGCGTGATGCGCAGCGCCGGTGTAAATCCGGTCGCCAGAATCGCCACGATGGCGAATGCGCCAATATAGCGGGAAAGGGTCAGGCCCAGGCCCGCGCCGGCGACGCCCAGCCCCTGCCAGGAAAATACGCCGTAAATCAGAGCGCTGCTGATCACGATGTTGAGGATGTTCATTCCACCGTTAATCAGCAACGGTATTTTGGTATTTCCCGCGCCGCGCAACGCGCCGCTGCCGATCAGGGTGATGGCGGCGGCAGGATAGCTCCAGGCGCTCAGTTCCAGGTAGGTCAGCGCCAGTGCTTTGACCTCCGGCGTTGCTTCACCGGCGACGAAGTCGATGATTTGCACGCCGAACTGGTGGATAAGCGCCGTCAGTAATATCGCGAATAGCGTCATCAGCACCAGGGACTGGCGGGCCGCCGCTCTGGCCCGCTTGCGGTCACGTTTTCCCAGGCTGAAGGCGACCACGACGGTGGTGCCGAGGTCAATGGCGGTGAAAAAAGCCATGATCACCATATTGAAGCTGTCGGCAAGCCCGACGCCCGCCATCGCCGCTTTACCCAGCCAACTGACCAGGAAGGTGCTCAGCACGCCCATCAGCAGCACACAGGTATTTTCGATGAAAATCGGCACGGCCAACGGCGTAATTTCGCGCCAGAACAGCACGCGATAACGCTTTTTATTGGCATACCAGGGCGTATCGGTAACGACCCGGCGCAGAGAAACGAACGCGTTCAAGGTAATCAGCGCTATAGAAATGAAATCACGTTTCAAATGATGAGGGAGAATCCGCCGACTTGCAAAGGATTTCGCCGCGGCGGCGTATTTTAGGATGAAAACGCCGTTGCGGTCAGCGGCCGGCGTATATTTGCTGTGCTTCTATACCTTGCTCGAGCTGTCCGGCGACGCGCTGCAGGGCGGGAAGATACTTCTCTGCGGCTTGCGTAATGGTCATTGCCTTCGCGATGTAAACCAGATTAAGGCAGCCGATGACCTGCTGCTCGCTGCGCACGGGAACGGCGATGGAGGCGATTTTTTCCTCACGTTCCCAGCGCTGATAGTTTTCGCCATACCCTTTGTGCCTGGCCCGTTGCAGGATCTCTTCCAGCCTGAGAGGTTCCCTGGCTAACTGATATTCCTCTTCGGGCCGGGAAGCCAGCAGCTCGATAATCTGCCGGCGTTCATTCTCCGGGCTGAATGCCAGCCAGGTCAGCCCGGAAGCCGTCTGAAGCAGGGGCAGGCGTCGCCCTACCATCGCCCGGTGAAACGACAGGCGGCTGAAACGATGCGTGGTTTCCCGTACTACCATCGCATCCACGTCGGGCGTGGAAATATCGGTCGGCCAGGAAACTTCGCGCAGCAACCCGCCCAACAGCGGCGCGGCGAGGGCAGAAATCCAATGTTCATCACAAAATCCTTCACTTAACTGCCGGACTTTCAGGGTCAGCCGAAAGCTGTCGTCGGAGGTACTGCGCCGTACGTAACCTTCTCCCTGAAGCGTCTCCAGCAGGCGCCGCACGGTAGTGCGGTGCAGGCCACTGAGATCCGCGAGCACGCTGACGCTGGCGCCGCCGCTGAGGCGGTTTAACAGGTTCAGCAGTGTCAGGCCCCTGGTCAGTCCGCGTACCGTTTTGTAGTCCGTTTGCGAGTCCGCATTCATTTTGAAAACCCATAGAAATCAGCCGGGTGCACATAGTGCACATAAAGTGTTTTTTAATTGTAGCGTAAATGCTGCTGAATATACTGATTTCACATACAAAATATTTACATAAAAGCAACATTGAATGCGTGAAGCCGGATGCATACGTGCAACGTAATCAGGCGCCCGGTGTCGCTCTCATTCCTGCATGACGCAACCAACGATGCTTAATTTCTCCTGCTCGCAGGAGAGGGACGGCCTTCGCCCGTTGTCTGGCGAACGGCCCCGCACGAGTAGTGAGGTATGACTATGACAACCACCACTCCGGATATCCAGCCCGCCGTTCAGTATGCCACGCAGGTGGCGATTCTGGGGGCAGGCCCGGTCGGCCTGATGATGGCCAACTATTTGGGCCAGATGGGCGTGGACGTTCTGCTGATTGAAAAGCTCGACAAACTGATCGATTACCCGCGGGCTATCGGAATTGATGATGAAGCGCTGCGCACGGTGCAGTCCGTCGGTTTGATTGAAAAAGTGCTGCCGCATACCACGCCGTGGCATGCGATGCGTTTTCTGACGCCGAAAGGGCGCTGCTTCGCGGATATTCAGCCGATGACCGACGAATTCGGGTGGTCGCGGCGTAATGCGTTTATTCAGCCGCAGGTAGATGAAATCCTGTTCGCCGGGCTGCAACGTTTTCCCAACGTGCGCTGGTTGTTTTCCCGCGAGGTGGAAGCATTCAGCCAGCAACACGATCGGGTAATGCTCAACCTGAAAGGGCCGGACGGCGAACGCGAAACGGTGCGCGCCGGCTGGATGGTGGCCTGCGACGGCGGCGCCAGCCAGGTGCGCCATACGCTGAACATTCCGTTCGAAGGCAAAACGGCGCCCGACAAGTGGATCGTCATCGATATCGCCAACGACCCGCTCGGCATGCCGCACATCTATATGTGTTGCGATCCGGTACGTCCCTACGTTTCTGCCGCGTTGCCCCACGGCGTGCGGCGCTTTGAATTTATGGTCATGCCGGGAGAGACCGAGGCGCAACTCAGCGAGCCGCAGGCAATGCGCCAGCTGTTAAGCAAAGTTCTGCCCGATCCGGATCGTATCGAACTGATTCGTCAGCGTGTGTATACCCATAACGCCCGTCTGGCGGAGCGTTTCCGCGTTGACCGTATCCTGCTGGCCGGGGATGCGGCCCATATCATGCCGGTCTGGCAGGGGCAGGGTTACAACAGCGGCATGCGCGACGCGTTCAACCTGGCCTGGAAGCTGGCGCTGGTGGTCAACGGCAAAGCCGGGGACAAGTTGCTGGATACCTACCAACAGGAACGTCGCGATCACGCCAGGGCGATGATCGACCTCTCCGTAACCGCGGGCCATGTGCTGGCGCCGCCGAAGCGCTGGATGGGGACGGTACGCGATGCGCTCTCCTGGGCGCTGAATTATTTCCCGCCGGTCAAACGCTACTTCCTTGAAATGCGCTTTAAGCCGATGCCGCAGTATCAGAGCGGCGCACTGGTGGCGGATAAAAACGCCAAAAACAGTCCGGTAGGAAAAATGTTCATTCAGCCGAAGGTCACTCTGGAGGGGGCTGAAACCTTGTTGCTGGACGATGTGATCGGCGCCGGATTCGCGGTGATCGCCTGGGGAAGCAACCCATTGTGGGGGCTGAGCGAACAACAAATTGCACGCTGGCGTAGCGTAGGCACCCGCTTTATTCAGGTGGTGCCGGAAGTACAGATCCATGCCGCGCAGGATAACGCCGAAGGCGTGGTGCGCGTCGGAGATACGCAGGGGCGGCTGAAAGCCTGGTTTGCCGGTTATCCCGCTTCCATCGTGGTGCTGCGCCCCGACCGCTTCGTCGCGGCGACCGCCATTCCCCAGACGCTCGGTAAAACGATGGAGGCGCTGTCCGCCACGATGGCGCTGAAAACGCATGCCGCGGACGTTTCCGTTGAGAAGGTGGCCTGATATGAACACGTATTTACATTGTCTGTCACATACACCGCTGGTGGGGTATGTCGACCCGGCGCAGGACGTGCTCGATGAGGTTAACGGCGTGATTGCGGCGGCGCGTGACCGTATTGCCGCGTTTGACCCGGAGCTGGTGGTGCTGTTTGCGCCGGATCATTACAACGGATTTTTCTATGACGTTATGCCGCCGTTTTGCCTGGGTGTTGGCGCTCATGCCATCGGCGACTTCTCCAGCGCAGCCGGGGTGCTGCCGGTGCCGCCTGCGCTGGCGGAGGCCTGTGCGCATGAGGTGATGAAAAGCGGTATCGATCTGGCGGTTTCTTACTGTATGCAGGTTGATCACGGCTTCGCGCAGCCGCTGGAGTTTTTGCTCGGCGGTCTGGATAAGGTGCCGGTGCTGCCGGTGTTTATCAATGGCGTTGCACCGCCGCTGCCGGGGTTTCAGCGCACCCGCCTGATGGGCGAGGCGATCGGCAGGTTTCTCAGCACGCTGAATCAGCGCGTACTGATTCTGGGATCGGGCGGGTTGTCCCATCAGCCGCCGGTGCCGGAGCTGGTCCATGCAGACGCGCATATGCGCGATCGGCTGTTGGGCAGTGGCCGCGCGCTGCCGCCCGACGAGCGCGAACTGCGTCAGCAGCGGGTAATTAACGCGGCGCGTAAGTTTGTTTCCGAGCCTGACAGCCTGCATCCGCTTAACCCGGTATGGGATAACCGCTTTATGACGCTGCTGGAGCAGGGAAAAGTGGCCGAACTGGATGCCGTCAGCAACGAGGAACTTTCCGCCCTGGCCGGTCGTTCCGCGCACGAAATTAAAACCTGGGTCGCTGCTTTTGCGGCGCTCTCCGCCTGTGGTGCCTTCCGTACGGAAGGGCGTTATTACCGGCCGATCCCGCAATGGATCGCCGGATTCGGTTCCCTTAGCGCGACCACGCAGATTTGATTAAGCAGGAGTAATGCCATGACACAACAGAAACAAAGCGAAGCCGCTACCAGTCGTTTCATTGATATTCAGGAAGGGGATAAAACCCTGCACATTCATTACAACGACTGCGGCAGCGGCGATGAGACGGTCATCATGCTGCACGGTTCCGGGCCGGGGGCGACCGGCTGGGCCAATTTCAACCGCAACATCGACCCGCTGGTGGAGGCCGGATACCGGGTGATCCTGCTTGACTGTCCGGGCTGGGGGAAGAGTGATTCTATTATCAACACCGGTTCCCGCTCCGATCTTAACGCCCGCATTCTGAAGGGATTGGTGGACGCGCTTGACCTGGAAAAAGTGCATTTGCTGGGCAACTCAATGGGGGGGCACAGTGCGGTGGCGTTTACCCTGACCTGGCCGGAGCGGGTGGGCAAACTGGTACTGATGGGCGGCGGAACGGGTGGGATGAGCCTGTTTACCCCGATGCCGACGGAGGGCATCAAGCTGTTGCAGGGCGTGTGCCGCGAGCCGACCATCGACAACCTGAAAAAGATGATGAACATCTTCGTCTATGACACCAGCGCCCTGACGGAGGAATTGTTTGCCGCCCGCCTGGAAAACATGCTTTCACGCCGGGATCATCTGGATAACTTCATCAAAAGCGGCGAAGCGAACCCAAAACAGTTCCCGGACTTTACGCCGCGTTTAGGGGAAATCAAGGCGCAGACCCTGATTGTCTGGGGCCGTAACGACCGTTTCGTGCCGATGGATACGGGCCTGCGCCTGCTGGCCGGGATCGCCGGTTCCGAACTGCATGTGTACCGCGACTGCGGTCACTGGGCGCAGTGGGAGCATGCCGACGCCTTTAACCGCCTGGTGCTGGATTTCCTGGGCCGCTAACCGGAGACGTAAGTATGACAGAATTTTATCTCGAACAACTGGCGGCCGCCCTGCGTGACGCGGAGCGGGAAGGCCAGGCCATCGCGCCGCTGCGCGACGTTATCGGCGCGGATAACGCGCAGGCGGCTTACGCCATTCAGCGCATCAACGTCGGTTACGGCGAAGCACACGGGCGCCGGATTTCGGGCCGCAAGGTGGGGCTGACCCATCCGAAGGTTCAGCGTCAGTTGGGGGTCGATCAGCCGGACTTCGGCACGTTGTTTGCCGATATGTGTTACGGCGACAATGAAACCATTCCCTTCGGCCGGGTATTGCAGCCGCGCATCGAAGCGGAAATCGCGCTGGTGCTGCAACGCGATCTTCCCCACGCCGACACCACTTTCGCGGAGCTGTGCGACGCTGTGGCATGGGTTTTCCCGGCGATGGAGGTGGTGGGCAGCCGCATCCGCGACTGGTCAATCGGCTTCGTGGACACCGTGGCGGACAACGCATCATGCGGCGCTTACGTGCTCGGCGGCCCGGCGCGTCGTGCGGACGGTTTGGACTTACGCGACTGCGCGATGAGCATGTTGCGTAACGGCGAGGAAGTTTCCGCCGGGCGGGGCAGCGAATGCCTTGGTCATCCGTTCAACGCCGCCGTCTGGCTTGCACGCAAAATGGCCGGCCTGGGCGAGCCGCTGCGCGCCGGGGATTTGATTCTGACCGGCGCGCTGGGGCCGATGGCAGGCGTCAATCCGGGAGACCGTTTTGAAGCCCGGATTGAAGGCGTCGGTACGGTTGCGGTGTCTTTTTCCGGCGGAAATGAATGAAGGTAATGAAATGATGAGTAAGAAAAAAGTCGCCATTATCGGCTCCGGTAACATCGGCACCGATCTGATGATAAAAATTCTGCGTAATGCCAGTAACCTGGAAATGAGCGTGATGGTCGGGATCGACCCGGCGTCTGATGGTCTGGCGCGGGCGCGCCGTATGGGCGTGGCGACGACCCATGAAGGCGTGGACGGTTTACTGCGTATGCCGGAGTTCGCCGGGATCGACATCGTATTCGACGCCACCAGCGCGGGCGCCCATGTGAAGAATGACGCGGCGCTGCGGGGCGCCAAGCCGGGCATCCGCCTGATTGACCTGACGCCGGCAGCCATCGGGCCGTACTGCGTTCCGGTGGTGAACCTGGAAGCCAATCTCGATCGCGGCAACGTGAACATGGTGACCTGCGGCGGCCAGGCGACCATTCCGATGGTGGCGGCGGTGTCCCGGGTGACGCGGGTGCATTACGCCGAAATCATCGCCTCTATCGCCAGTAAGTCCGCCGGCCCGGGAACGCGCGCCAACATTGACGAATTCACCGAAACGACCTCCAAAGCCATTGAAGCGGTCGGCGGTGCGGAAAAAGGGAAGGCGATCATTATCCTGAATCCGGCGGAACCGCCGCTGATGATGCGCGACACGGTGTATGTGTTAAGCGATGCCGCTGACCAGGCGGAAATTGAAGCCTCAGTGAACGAAATGGCCGCGGCGGTGCAGGCCTACGTGCCGGGCTACCGGCTCAAGCAAAAGGTGCAGTTCGAGGTTATTGCGCACGACAAACCGGTGACGCTGCCGGGCATCGGGCGCTTTTCCGGCCTGAAAACGGCCATTTATCTCGAGGTGGAAGGCGCAGCGCACTATCTGCCGGCCTACGCCGGTAATCTGGATATCATGACATCGGCAGCGCTGGCGACCGCCGAAAGAATGGCGCAATCACTGACTCAGGCTGCGGGGGCGGTAGCATGAACGGTAAAAAACTCTATATCTCCGACGTGACGTTGCGTGATGGCATGCATGCCATTCGTCATCAGTACAGCCTGGAAAACGTGCGCCAGATCGCCAAAGCGCTTGATGACGCCGGCGTGGATTCCATTGAAGTCGCGCACGGCGATGGCTTACAGGGTTCCAGCTTCAACTATGGTTTCGGCGCGCACACCGATCTGGAATGGATTGAGGCGGCGGCCGATGCGGTGCGTAATGCGCGCATCGCGACGTTGTTATTACCGGGGATCGGCACGATCCACGATCTGAAAAACGCATACCGGGCCGGGGCCAGGGTCGTCAGGGTTGCCACCCATTGTACCGAAGCGGACGTGTCGAAACAGCATATCGCCTATGCGCGGGAACTGGACATGGATACCGTCGGTTTCCTGATGATGAGCCACATGACCACGCCGGAGAATCTGGCGCAACAGGCGAAGCTGATGGAAGAGTATGGCGCGACCTGCGTCTACGTCGTGGACTCCGGCGGCGCGATGAATATGGAAGATATCCGCGCCCGTTTCCGGGCGCTGAAAGCCGTGCTGAAACCGGAAACACAGACCGGCATACATGCGCATCATAACCTGAGCCTGGGCGTGGCGAACTCCATTGTCGCGGCAGAGGAGGGATGCGACCGCATTGACGCCAGCCTGGCCGGTATGGGCGCGGGTGCCGGTAACGCGCCGCTGGAGGTGTTTATCGCCGCCGCCGATAAAATGGGCTGGAATCACGGCACCGATCTTTACGCGCTGATGGATGCGGCTGACGATTTGGTGCGGCCGCTGCAGGACCGCCCGGTGCGGGTCGACCGCGAAACGCTGGCGCTGGGCTATGCCGGCGTCTATTCCAGCTTCCTGCGTCATTGTGAAGCCGCGGCGGCCCGATATGGTCTGAACGCGGTGGATATTCTGGTCGAACTGGGCAAACGCCGCATGGTGGGGGGGCAGGAAGATATGATCGTCGATGTTGCGCTCGATTTGCGTAACCGGTGAGTGTTGCCTGCCGGGCCGGCATCGTTCGGCCCGCAATTACTTTCCTGTCTGAAAAGCAAATCACGCCGTATTCCGGCAAGGCAAAATAATGGGAAATTCAGGGAGATAATACTGAAGGATTAACGCTGCATGGTGCGTCCGAGTGGACTCGAACCACCGACCCCCACCATGTCAAGGTGGTGCTCTAACCAACTGAGCTACGGACGCACTGAAGAAATGGTGCGTTCAATTGGACTCGAACCAACGACCCCCACCATGTCAAGGTGGTGCTCTAACCAACTGAGCTATGAACGCATCTGAATACCTGCCGTCAGCTGACGACGGGGACGAATATTAGCGGCATAGGGTACGGCTGGCAAGGGGGAAACGTAAAATTTCCCCCGTATTTCACACGATTGCCGAGTAACTGTACATTCGCGGCTAAAAAAACATCGCCGGTCAGCGTGATGCGCGCTGAAGTATCCAGCTCTCCGGCTGTTTTTGCAGCCAGCGGATACGCAATGCCATCATCACGGCGGCGGAGGTCAGGCCGATAATAAAGCCGAACCAGAAGCCGCTCGGCCCCATATGGGGAACCAGGTAGTCGGTCAGCGCCAGCAGGTAGCCGATCGGCAGGCCCAGGATCCAGTACGCGGTAAAGGTAATAAAGAAAATCGAACGGGTGTCTTTATAGCCGCGCAGCACGCCGCTGCCGATCACCTGAATGGAGTCTGAAATCTGATACAACGCCGCCAGCAGCATCAGATGCGAGGCCATGGTGATCACTTCCGGATTGTTGTTATAGAGCAGGGCGATAGGCTCACGGAAAATGATGGTGAACGCGGCGGTACAGACCGCCATCATTACGCCGACGGCAATACTGGTCAGCGCCGAAACCCGCGCGTTGGCCGCGGAGCCTTGCCCCAGACGGAAGCCGACCCGGATGGTGGCCGCCACGCCCAGCGACAGCGGCATAACGAACATCAGTGAACTGAAGTTCAGCGCGATCTGGTGGCCGGCCACGGCCACTACGCCCAGCGGCGAAACCAGCAGCGCCACTACGGCGAACAGCGTGACTTCAAAGAACAGCGCCAGGGCGACCGGCAGGCCGATGCCGATCAGCCGCTGGATGGTCTCCCAGCGGGGCGGTTCGAAACGCTGCATCTGGGTGATGTCGCGGAACGACGACGCGCGGCGGGTGTAGGCGCGCATGATGAAAAACATCACCCAATACACGGTGGCTGTCGCCACGCCGCAGCCTACGCCGCCCAGCGCCGGCGCGCCGAATTTCCCGTAGATGAAGATGTAGTTAACCGGAATGTTGACCAGCAGGCCGATAAAGCCGATAACCATCCCCGGCTTGGTCTTGGACAACCCTTCACACTGGTTACGCAGAACCTGGAAAAAGAGGTAACCGGGGCCGCCCCACATGATGGCATGCAGAAATCCGACGGCGGTATCTTCCAGCTTCGGGTCGATGTCATGCATCAGGCTGATGACGGAGCGGGCGTTATACAGCACCGCGATGATCAGCACGGAAACCGCGCCGGCCAGCCAAAACCCCTGGCGTACCTGATGCGCGATATTTTCCCGTTTCCCTGCGCCGTTAAGCTGGGCGATAACCGGCGTCAGCGCCAGCACCAGGCCATGGCCGAGCAGGATCGACGGCAGCCAGATGGAGGTGCCGACGGCGACGGCGGCCATGTCCGTCGCGCTGACGGAGCCTGCCATGATCGTATCGACGACGCCCATGGCTGTCTGGGAAAACTGCGCGAGAATGACGGGAATTGCTAAAGCCAACAAACTACGCGCTTCTGATAGATATTTCTGCACGCATACACCTTTCAATTTATTCAGAGCATAAAAATCCGCACGGACACCCGCGCGGATTAAAAAAAGAAGCGAACCCGTAATTCTACCCGCTCATTATGACAATGAGAACGAAAACTACGGAAGATAATACGTAACAGCAGCAGATTTGGTTTTGACCATATATTCGGTACACTGGCAGCACAATGAGTAATGAATTCGAATAATCACAGAGGCGAAATGTATGTTTACAGGCATTGTTCAGGGCACGGCTCCCGTGGTGGCGATTGATGAAAAATCGAACTTTCGGACTCACGTGGTGAAATTTCCGCCGGAGCTGTTGCCGGGGCTGGAGTTGGGGGCTTCTGTGTCGAACAACGGGTGTTGCCTGACCGTCACGCATATTGACGGCGATCTGGTTAGCTTTGACTTAATGAAGGAGACGCTGCGCCTGACCAATCTGGGTGAAGTAAAAGCGGGCGGATTGGTGAATCTGGAGCGGGCGGCGAAATTCGGCGACGAAATTGGCGGGCATCTGATGTCGGGGCATATCGTCAGCACGGCGGAAGTGGTGAAGATTCTGACGTCGGAACACAACCGTCAGATTTGGTTCCGCCTGCCGACGCCGGATATGATGAAGTATATCCTGCACAAAGGCTTTATCGGCATTGATGGCATCAGCCTGACCGTCGGCGAAGTGACCAAAAGCCGTTTCTGCGTGCACCTGATCCCGGAAACGCTGCAACGCACCACGCTCGGCAGCCGTCGCCTGGGCGATAAAGTGAATATCGAACTTGATCCGCAGACCCAGGCGATCGTCGATACCGTAGAGCGCGTGCTGCAAAACCGCGAGGGTGCGGCGTTGGTATCCGGCGATCGTCCCGCTTCCCATCACGACTGAACCGCCGTCGTCAGCCGCCGGATACGCATGGCGCTGACGCCAGCCGCCAATGCGGCAAACAGGGCGCCCAGCAACAGGCTGGCGTGGGTGCCCTGCGGACCGAACAGGTTGAACATCAGGGCGACCAGCGCAGCGCCCGTCGTCTGACCAAACAAACGCGCGGTGCCCTGCATGCCGCTGGCGCCGCCGCTGCGGCTGCGTGGCGTCGATGAGATCATCGCATGGTTGTTGGGCGACTGAAACAGGCCGAAACCGATGCCGCACAGCGCCATACGCCAGATGATGTCCGGGTCTGACGGGTGTTGCGGCAACAATGCCAGCGACAGCAATCCGGCGGCGAACAGCGCCAGGCCGATGCTGCTGAGCAACCCGGTATTGAATTTTTCAATCAAGCGCCCGGCAATGGGTGACAGCACCATCGTCGCCAGCGGCCAGGGCGTCAGCAACAACCCCGTCGCGACTTCGCTTTTCCCCAATGCACCCTGCAGAAAAAACGGTAATGAAACGAACGCCAGCATCTGCGCGCTGAACGAACACACCGAGGTACCGATAGAGAGGGAAAACATCGGGATGCGCAGCAGATCCACCGGCAGCAGCGGGTAGCTCTGATGCAACTGACGGCGGACGAAAATCGCGCCGATAATCAGGGCGCCGGCCAGCTCAGCCAGCGTCAGCAGCACGTCCTGACGCTGGGCGAATCCGCCAAGCGCGGCGATCAGCAGCCCGAACGTCAGCGCATTAAGGACGGCGCTCCAGCCGTCGAAACGCTGGACGTGATCTTTAGGCGGATTGGCGGGCAGGAAGCGTAATCCCAAAAACAGCACCAGGATGCCAATCGGTACGTTGATGGCGAACAGCCACGGCCAGCTCGCCACGGAAAGAATGCCCGCCGTCACGGTAGGGCCGGCCGCGGAGGAGACGGCGACGGTTAACGCATTGAGCCCCATACCGCGACCGAGGTAGCGCTGCGGATAGACGATACGCATCAGCGCGATGTTGACGCTCATCAGCGCCGCCGCACCCAGCCCCTGGAGTATGCGCGCCAGCGTCAGCGTCCACAGCGAGTCTGACAATGCGCACGCCAGCGACGTCAGGCTGAATACCACGATGCCGGTCAGATAGATGCGCCGGTAGCCGATAATATCTCCCAACGACGCCAGCGGCAGCAGGGCGACGATGACCGCCAATTGGTAGGCGTTAATCACCCACACCGAGGCGGCGGCGCTGGCGTCGAGATCGCGGGCAATGGTGGGCAGCGCAACGTTGGCGATAGTACCGTCCAGCACGGCGATGATCAGGCCGAGAATCAGGGTGGCGATGGCGCCGTAGCGCTGCGGTAACGGGAGTCCGTCGGTGAGTTTTTCGGTCATGGATGCCTGCATTGCTGGTTAAACCGCGTGGGATGAGCGGCGGCCGGAGTGTAGCAATTATACCGGACGCTGCGAAATGTTTTGCCCCGATCACTCTCTGGTGGATGAGTGCTGTATTTCGTAATATGTTCCTCTTATACTGAAACAACGGTTTGGTTTGTTAGAAAACAAATAATCAGGATAGACAACGAGAATGAGCACAGATCTGGATAAACAGCCCGACTCCGTCTCCTCGGTGCTGAAGGTGTTCGGCATTTTGCAGGCGTTGACGGAAGAGCGTGAAATTGGCATTACCGAGTTATCGCAGCGGGTGATGATGTCCAAAAGTACGGTATACCGTTTCTTGCAGACCATGAAATCGCTGGGTTACGTTTCTCAGGAAAGCGAGTCAGAGAAATATTCCCTGACGCTGAAGTTGTTTGAACTGGGCGCGCATGCGCTGCAAAACGTTGATTTGATCCGCAGCGCGGACATTGAAATGCGCGAGCTTTCCCGCCTGACGCGGGAAACTATCCACCTGGGCGCGTTGGATGAAGACAGCATCGTTTACATCCACAAAATCGACTCCATGTACAACCTGCGCATGTATTCCCGTATCGGGCGCCGCAACCCGCTGCACACCACCGCCATCGGCAAGGTGTTGCTGGCCTGGCGTGACCGTGCGGAAGTCACCGAAATCGTTGAACACATCGATTTCCGCCGCAGCACCGCGAATACCCTGATGACGCCGGCGGAACTGCTGGCCGCGTTGGACCAGGTGAAGGCACAGGGTTTCGGCGAAGATAACGAAGAGCAGGAAGAAGGGCTGCGCTGCATCGCCGTGCCGGTGTTTGACCGTTTCGGCGTGGTGATTGCCGGGCTGAGTATTTCCTTCCCGACGATTCGTTTCTCGGAAGAGGCAAAAGGCGACTACGTGGCGATGCTGAAGAAAGCCGCAAAAAATATCTCTGAACAGATGGGATATCACAATTATCCGCAGTGATGCGGTCGTGTTGTTCCTGATGACAATAGCCCTGCCATATGTGCAGGGCTTTTTTTCGTCATAAGGGCAGCGCTGATATGGCCTTAATATCTGAATCCACCGTTTAGTTAAGATAAATTTATTCAACTGTTTTATGTCGTATACCTTGAATTCAGCCGGAGAACTGATGATTTCAGCCTGAAAAAGCTAAATTGAATAATTGGAAATAATGTGTTTGTTGCCGGCAAATACTATGGGCTATGAATTCACTTTTGTACACATATGGATAGATCTTAGGTGGTATTTTAATTTTTAAAGACTGATATAGTTTACTTCATCAGAACGCAGTAATAACGCCAAGAGATTTTTGTATCAGGAGTGCTATATGAAATTAAGGTTTAATAAAACCCGTACGTTATTATTCAGCTTGTTGGCCTTGCCGCTATGCGCCAGCGCAAATATGACAATATATCCCATGGCGCTGGGATTAAATGCAGGTGGGGAAGGAAGCGTCAAGGTTATATCTAAGTCCGGCAACGTTCAATATATAAAAACGAACGTATTCCGGATTGAAAACCCGGCTACGCCGCAGGAAAAAGAAGTTGCCGTTAAGGACAGCAGCGGTAATGGCCTGGTGGTCATGCCGCCTAAGTTCGCCATTCCCGGCGGCGCCGGTAAACGTGTCAACATGGTGGCGATGGAGCCTCAGGAGAAAGAGACCCTTTACCGGGTGAAGTTTCTGAGCGTTCCTTCACTGGATGACAACCTGGTCGTGAATGATAAAACGATCAGTTCCGAGGTATCGGTGAATCTGGTATGGGGCGTATTGGTTTCCGTTCCTCCGCGCCAGCCGGTTATTCACCTTTCACTTTCTGCGGATAACACCCAATTATTAAATCAGGGCACGCAGCGGGTAAAAATTATTGATGTTGCATTATGCCGCAAAGGACAAAGCGGTGCGCAGTGTTCGCATAAAAAGGATAATCACAACCTGTTTCCGGATGGTAATTATGCGTTGCCGCCTTTGGCCGGAACTAGAAAAGTAGAAATTACTTATAAGGATTGGATAAAGAACAAAACTGATATTCAAACATTCTCACTGTAATAATTTATCGTAAAGATAAACGGCAATTTAAAACGTGGTACTTCCCGATGGAAAGAAGTATCTGGAATTCTATTTACTCATTAAAAGTTAACGTATTAAATCTCAAATAAGGATATTTAAATGAAATACATGATTAAACCTGTGATTGCTGCAATTTTATTGGCAACGGCCGGCTCTGCATTAGCGATACAGAAAGATATTACCGTTACGGCAAACGTCGACCCTTCTATTGACATGACTCAGGCGGATGGTTCTGCGCTGCCGAACTCAGTCGAAATGCAGTATGTCCCCGGCAGCGGTCTGTCTCCGGTCAGCATCATGAGCAAAATTTGGTCGAACTCGACGTCATCCGGCGATGGCGACGTGCACATGAAGCTGATTGCTGAGCCGCAGCTGGTAAACAGTACGGGCGCCGATGCCACCCCTGTTCCGCTCTCCGTAGCCTGGGGGAGTGATGTGCTTTCCACGTCGAAAGATCTGGCCCTGAAAACGGGGGATATCTTTCCGAATGGGGCGGACGCGGCAACTACCGGCTCTGTATCACGGGCGCTGAAGATCTCCCAGACGACGAAAGGCGCACTGCCGGCCGGCTCTTATCAGGGCGTAGTCAGCATTTATCTGTTCCAGGATGCCGCCACCGGCGGGTGACAGGGACTTTATCTGCCCGCGCCGGAGTGCGCGGGCGCTTAATTGGTCAGCAGGGAGGGATGCTGCGTGATGAAAAAAAACTTACTGGCCCTGTTGATTTTAGTTTCGCTGAACTCACAGGCCAAGGCGCCGGATGAATTCGAGGACTTAACGCAAGGGGTTGAGGAGCGTGTGGAAGTGGTGCTGTCGGGGAAGAAAATCGGTCCTTTCGACGCAACGGTCAGCCCGGAAACGGTCAGGTTTACTCATCCTGACCAGTTGATTGCCGCGCTTGAACTTCCGTTACCGCCGGGCAACGCCGACTATGAGGCCATCCTGCACGCACTTTCTGCGCCTTTGGATCGTAATGAAATTCTGGCCTGTCATGATGCTTTCGTGCAAACGGGATGCGGTTATCTGAAAACGGATAACGTGGCGGTGATTTATGACAGCGAAGAGTCCCGCGTGACGCTATTTTTACGCGATGACTGGATGCCGGTTAACGGCCGGCAATCGCTGTATCTGAGTGCGGACAAAAATGACGTGGAAAACGCGTTAATCCATGAGCAAGACCTGAATATGCTGGCTCAGGCCGATTACAGCAGCCTCTATCTGCAAAATTCAGACGCGCTGGGCGTTACAGAGAATAGTTATATCGGCGCAGACTGGTCGCTCACCGCCGCAAAAAGCGACGACTCCAGCGATAACAGCGCGGATATCAGTAATCTCTACTATCGCTATGACATTGACCGGCGTTATTACCTGCAACTCGGGCGGATGGATAACCGCACGCTGTTCAGTAACCGCGGGGGAAATTTCAGCTTCAGCTTTTTACCGCTGGGCGCGATCGATGGCATCCGCGCCGGCAGCACGCTGAGTTACGTGAATCACGAACGCGTCAGCCAGGGTACGCCGGTTACGGTGCTGCTTTCGCAAAACTCCCGGGTGGACGCCTACCGTAATAACCAATTGCTGGGCTCCTTTTATCTTCCCGCCGGTAATCAGTCGCTGGACACCGCCCAGTTTCCCGACGGCAGTTATACGCTGAACCTGTACATCTATGAAGGCAATCAGCTCATGCGCGTTGATACCACATCGTTTGCCAAAACCGGCGGCATGGACGACGGGCGCCTGCATTGGTTCATTCAGGGCGGGAAGATCAGCGACGATAACAATGATAGCGGCGAAAACAGCGCCTATCAGGCAGGCGTGCGGATTCCGTTGTTTAACATGCTGTCCTTAACGGCGGGCGGCGCGCTGGCGAGGGGCGTTCGGGCGGCGGAGGGCGGCGTTGACGTCACTCCGGACTTCGGCGCCGCGGGGCGGCCGGATGTGAGCGTAAACGTCTATCGCGATGCTCAGGGCGGGCACGGCGACAGTCAGCAACTGACCTGGACGGCGCAAGGTTTGCCGTCGCTCAGCCTGTATCGGTACGCCAGCGGCGACGCGGGCTGCGATTCCGGCAATAACGGCAACGGCGCTTATACACAGCTGGGATGCCTCAAAAACCTGAATGCCTCGCTGACGACATCAGTCAGCGGCTGGAATACGGTGCTGAGCTTCCTGCGCACGGAGAATTATGCCGCTACCCGTTCCTGGCAAAGTACGAACTCCTTTACGGACAACGTTCTGAATCAAACCACGGGAAACGCCGTCTCGCGTACCTGGCAATTGAGCGCCTCACGGGCGTGGAACCGCGAGGCGTGGACGATTAGCGGCACGTTCGGCGTGTTCAGCCGCGATGACAGCGGCTATGCGCATCGTGATAACGGCATGTATCTTTCGCTCTCTTTTAATAAAAACCCGCAGGCGGATGAGCATAACCGCAGCCAGAGTACGCGCTTCAGTGCGGATTACCGTAACGGCAAAGGCTCCGATACTCAGAGCTCTTACCGGGTTTCCCACAGCTGGTATTGGGATGAGAAGGATCATAAGGAGCTGTCGGTCGAGGCCGGCGGGATCAACAGCGATACGGTGGACACCGCGCTAAGCGGTCGCTACAACGGCCGCTACGGCAATCTGAACGCCACGTTGTCAGATAGCTACGACAGGCGCAGTAATTCGCACAATTCGGCACTCAGTGGCGCCTACAGTTCCTCGTTCGCCCTCTCGCGGCACGGGTTGAACTGGGGCGGGGCGGGCGTTAACGAGCCGGCTGCGGCAGTGCTGGTGGACGTGGCCGGGGGAGACGACGGGGATGAGGCACAGAGCGGGGTTGCGCTGGAGGCGCGCGTTGGCGGCAACAGCCCGGTAAGCATGTCTGCGGGCGGAACCGCGCTTTTCCCGCTGATGCCGTATGAGTCCGGGCTGATTGACATCAGCGACGGCCGCTCGGCGGAACAGGGCGCAACGACGACGGTGCTGAGCGGCGCCGGCAGCAGTCATGTCATGCTATTGCCGGGCAAACTGCGGGTGCGGCAGGTGGCGGCGGAGCAACGCTTTGGTTATATCGGGCGGCTGTTATTGCCGCCGCAGGCGCGGAAATATCCGATCATCGGGCTGAACAGCCGGATGTTGATATTGACGGAGGACGGAGGATTTACCGCTCAGCTTACCGGTCAGCCGCGCATGCTTTATTTGCTCTCGGGACAACATTATTACCGGTGCCCGCTGAAGGTACAAAAACGCCGGGCGGTGGTGCGCTACGTCGGAGAGGTGCAGTGTCTGGTCGTCGCAGAGGACGGATTGCCGAAGGCGGTGCGTGATGGTGAGTTAGCCGGGCTGAAACGGCGTAATGCGCTGGAAACCGCATACGGTGGTAAGGGAAAGTAGAATGAAAAAGACAATCACAGTGTTGATGCTAATGGCGTTTAGCTGGGCAATCCCCTTAAAGATGGCGCAGGCCGGGGATAATCGGGTACTGGAGCGCACGATCAATCGCGCCAGTCCGGGCGGGGATATTTGGGTGTAGCAAAATGTGAGCCAGGGGAGGGCGCCAACCGCGAATGATGGAAATTATGGTACGGGGAATACCGTCGTATGCCGCAGTACGACGAATACCAATACCGGCGCCTGCCCGGCGCGAGCAGGAGGATCGGCCTCCACGTATACGCCGGTTAAGCTGCTTTTTACTGAAAAACGTTCAGGAATGAAAGTGGTGCTTACGTTGCAGGGATACCGGCAACCGGCCTGGATTAATGTTCCCGGTTGTTACAGAACCAAACGCTCCCTGAACACGGCAGGAGGGGTGTCTTGCGGCGGGGCTGCAACGACAGAATCCTTCCTTTATATCTGGATCCCGGCGGCCGAATTGAAAAAGCTTCCCGTTGGCGGCCTCTGGACGGCGTCTTTACGTATGACGTCCTGGCGGGCTGGTGGACCAAACAACACCACGGCCTGGAATGCTGATATCACTTTAAACGTTATCGATCCGTCAAATATCGATATTTACTTTCCGGAATTCAGCTTCGCCACGCCGCGGATAGCGTTGAAACTGCACCCGACAGGCTCCCCAACGGGCAGGGTGACGGCACAGGACATTACCATGCTGGATATGTGCCTGTACGACGGTTATAACGCCAACAGCACGCAGTATGAGATTGTTTTGCACGATAGCCTGCAGGCGCACGAAGGGCGGGCAAACAGTGACTTTTCCATTTACCGGGTCGGCGGCGAAATCGGGCCGGAGCGCGACAGGATCGATTATCACGTCAAGATGCTTGATGCGCATACCGGCGGCATGCTGGATGTACATAATAATCAGTTGATCATCAGGTCTGATATCGATCGGGAACATGTCCGCCCGGTCCGGTTGCCCACCGTGCCGACTCCGGTTTTGTGCGTTCCTGCGTCGCTGGAGCTCATCGTAAAACGCTTTAACGTTCAGGATAAGAATGCGGGGTATTACAGCGGTACATTGACCGTGATGTTCACCCCGACCACGCCGACAGTGGATTAGTGCCTGCGTGAGCGGGGGAACGGGCGCAAGTTACTGGTGAAGCAGTTCCGCTTCTTCTTCGCTGTTAAACACGTTCTTGTCCGTTTGGCGTAGCAACTGGCTGGTCACTGTGCCTGCCGTCATCGATCCACTGACGTTCAGCGCGGTACGTCCCATATCAATCAACGGCTCGACGGAAATCAGCAGCGCGACCAGCGTCACCGGCAGCCCCATGGCGGGCAGCACGATCAGCGCGGCAAAGGTGGCGCCGCCGCCGACGCCGGCAACCCCGGCGGAGCTGACGGTGACGATACCGACCAGCGTGGCGATCCAGAGCGGGTCCAGCGGGTTAATACCGACGGTGGGAGCGACCATCACAGCCAGCATGGCGGGGTAAAGGCCGGCACAGCCGTTTTGGCCGATAGTCGCGCCGAACGAGGCTGAGAAACTGGCGATGGATTCCGGCACGCCGATGCGGCGGGTCTGGGTTTCCACGTTCAGCGGGATACTGGCGGCGCTGGAGCGGCTGGTGAAGGCAAACGTTAGTACCGGCCAGGCTTTGCGGAAAAACTTAAACGGGTTGATGCCGGTCAGCGAGAGCAACAGGCCGTGTACGACGAACATGATAGCCAGGCCGATATAAGAGGCGACCACGAAGCTGCCCAGCTTGATGATGTCCTGCATGTTGGAGCCGGCCACCACTTTGGTCATCAGCGCCAGTACGCCGTAAGGCGTCAGACGCATGATCAGGCGCACCAGCTTCATGACCCAGGATTGCAGCGTGTCGATTGCCGCCACAACCCGCTGGCCTTTCACCTGATCGTCTTTCAGCAATTGCAGGGCGGCGATGCCAAGCAGAGCGGCAAAGATCACCACGCTGATGATGGAGGTCGGGTTAGCGCCGGTTAAATCGGCGAACGGATTTTTCGGGATAAACGACAGAACCAACTGCGGTACGCTGAGGTCAGACACCTTGCTGATGTAGTTGTTCTCGATGGCCGACAGGCGGGCGCTCTCCTGAGTGCCCTGAACCAGCCCTTCGGCGGTCAGCCCGAACATATTGGTGACCAGAATACCGACCAGTGCTGCAATCATGGTAGTGAACAGCAGCGTGCCGATGGAGAGCAGGCTGATCTTGCCCAGCGAGGAGGCGTTATGCAGTTTGGCGACCGCGCTGAGAATGGAGGCGAACACCAGCGGCATGACGATCATTTGCAGCAGCTGTACGTAACCGTTGCCAACGATATTGAACCAACTGATGGAAGCTTTCAGCACCGGGCTGTCGGCGCCGTAAACCAGCTGCAGGCCCAGGCCGAAGGCTACCCCCATCACCAGGCCCAGCAAGACTTTCTTTGCCAGGCTCCACTGCTTATGGCGGGTTTGCGCCAGTAACAGCAACAGCACGATAAAGACCACTATGTTGACTACCAACGGTAGATTCATCCCAATGTCTCCAATGTTATTTTTAAATTTTTTTTGGTCATGCCAGGCACGTATACCACGTCAATATGACGGGATAAGCGTTGATTCGTTATATGTTACCGCAGCGTAAATGTTTCCTCTTATACCTAAAGGAAATTTAATAGAACTAACCGACGTTTTTTGGGCAAGAAATCAGCAAAAAGGTGATAAAGACAGCATTTTCACTTATAGCTGGCTAAAAAAGATGGTCTATCCGTCTTAAAATCGCGGTCATATCGGGCATAACGCCGTCCCAATACAGGGAATATCCGACCAGGGCAAGACAGAATAACCGTTCGAGCGGTGAGTTTCCTTTATCGTTATACAGCAGCGGCAGGCAAAAACGCCAGCGTACCGGCCACAACAAAGGAACGCCGGCGGGCGTCAGGGCATCCGCCAGTAAATGGCTGAGATAGCCAATCGCCATGGCATGCAAAACGTCGGGTGGAATGCCCCAACTGGCCGGCAACTGGCATTGCAGCAGAAAAACGCCGCCGAACACCGCCAGCAGGCTGTGCGTGAACCCCCGGTGACCAAAGGCGCGGGCGATAGGGGCGGAAATCCAGCGCAACCGCTGGCCCAGTACGGAACTGGGGTGGTCGATATCGGGCAGCAGGCAGGTGAGCAGCGCGCCGGGGATGATATGCCACCAATCCCCGTTGGTCAGGGCTGGCGTCAGCTCCGCCTTTCCGGCAAAAATTGCGCAGGCAACGGAAAAAATCAGGTGGCCTTCAGCCGTCATGATCAACCCATAATTTCAGTCAGTGTCTGTCGCCGCGAATACGGCTGGTGACGTTGTCACAGTATAACTGGAAAAATATACAGGAAAAGCGCGGGAGATAACAACCTCTCCCGCGGGGGAAATAATGTAAGGAAGCGTGTGGCGGCGGGGTTAGCCCAGGTGCTCCGGGCGGAGGTCGGTAAGGCTGCTGAGTTTTACGTCAGCCAGCGCCCAGCGCGGATCGTTGCCAAACTCTGCTGCCGGCACCACGATGGAACGCATACGCGCCGCTTTGGTGGCGATCATGCCGTTAAAGGAGTCCTCAAGGGTAACGCATGCCAGCGGGTCCGTCTCCAGTTGCCCGGCGGCACGCAGGTACACTTCCGGATGCGGCTTGCTGTAAGGCAGATGCTCCGCAGAAACGATCTGCTGGAAGTAGTGGCGCAGGTTAAACATATCCAGCACGTGCTCCAGCATGTACATCGGAGAGGCGGAGGCCAGGCCGATTTTCAGCCCCTGATCGCGGCAGAGTTGCAGGGCAGACTCCACGCCGGGAAGCAGGGGGCGGGTGATGCCCACCAGTTCAATGACGCGCTCAATGATGCGTTGCGCCACTTCTTCTTGCGCCGGCCCCTGCCAGGGGAAGCGCTGATACCAGAGCCTGACGACCTGATCGATGCGCAGCCCGAGCGTTTCGGGGATGTTGGCGGCGTGTACGTCCAGACCGAGGGCGGAAAACACGTCGTGTTCAGCCTGGGTCCACAAAGGTTCGGAATCAATCAACAACCCGTCCATGTCGAAAATCGCGGCGGCGGTACGCCCGTGGGTGCTCATTAACGTGTTCTCCTGGATAACGATCAACGATGTGAGATGGGCCATAATGTAGCATTCGTTCAGGAAGGAATTAAGGCGTTTATACTTTCTTAGAAGTGGACGAAAGGGTATCAGGATATTGCGGGAAGCGGTATCGACACGTAGACTGCGAAAACTGTTTTGGCCGAAGGTCTTAAAAAAGGCGTTAAGGGGAAGGAATGACATATCAGCGCGCAGGATGGATCGCGGTTATCAAACGGATTGCCGGTTGGGTTATTTTTATTCCCGCCCTGTTGTCCACCGTTGTTTCTGTGCTGGAGTTTCTGTATCAGATGAGCCAGAAACAGGCGGGCATCAACGCGGTAATGATGGATTTCTTGCATGTCATGATCGACATGATCAAGTTTAATACGTCGTTCCTGAACGTATTTTGGTTCAACTCGCCGGTTCCCACGCTGGGGCAGGGTTGGACGGTGGTGAAGATTGCGTTTTTCGTTATTTACTGGCTGATCTTCGTCGGCCTGGCGCTGCAGGCTTCCGGCGCGCGGATGTCCCGTCAGGTGCGTCACATTCGTGAAGGGCTGGACGACCAGATGATTCTGGAGAACGCGAAGGGAGAACAGGGCATGAGCCGTGAACAGCTGGAGGCGAAGGTGCAATTGCCGCATCATACGATCTTCCTGCAATTTTTCCCGCTGTATATTCTGCCCGTCATTATTGCCGCTGCCGCGTATTTCGCGCTGCGTCTGCTGGGGATTCTCTGATCATTCCCCCGCCCGGAAAACCGGGCGGGAAGCACCGCATTACTCACTCATCAATTTATCAATGGCGTGAATGACGCTTTCCAGATGCGGCCCGGCGAACAGGTTGCACTGGTTAAGCTGATGATAAAGCTGATAAACCGGCTGACGTTCGATGAACGACGCGGGTAGCGGCCAGACGCTCTGGTAGCCGTCGTAGATCTGCGCCGGCAGCAGCGGGTAGAGCGGCAGCATCGCCAGATCGCACTCTCTGTCCCCCCAGTAGCAGGCCGGATCGAAAATCACCGGCCCCTGCGCGCTCAGGCCGATATTGGCCGGCCACAGATCGCCGTGCAGCAGTGACGGCTGGGGCTGATGGCCCTGCAAACGCCGCTCTGCTGCCGCGATGATGTCATCAATATTGCCGAAGGAAATGCCCCGCTCAGCGGCCAGCTGCAGCTGCCAGCCGATGCGCTGCTCGGCGAAAAACTGCGCCCAGCGCCGCCGCCAGCTGTTGGGCTGGGGAGAGGTGGCGAGCAGGTTATCGAAATCCAGGCCGAACTGTGGTTGGTCGCTCCATTGATGCAGGCGGGCGAGTTGCTGACCAAAAATATAGCCGCTGTGTGCGTCAAGCGGGCGTATCGGCAGGTACTCCAGCAACAGGAAACTGTAATCGCGGTCGCTGCCGGCGCCGTAAACTTCAGGCACCCGCACGGTCTGGCTGCGGGCCAGCAACTCCAATTGGTCGGCTTCGGCTTTGAAATCCTGCAGAAATTCAGGTGAGTCGCATTTTACAAAAACATCACGCACGCCGTCGCTGATATGCCAGGCCTGATGAACTTCGCCGCCGGGCAACTCGGTTTTATCGCGTAGCGTAAAGGTTTCGTCAAAATGCTCGCTTAACAGACGACTAACGACTGGCCACATGGTAATCCCCCTTGTGTTGCCTGACTGACTCAGTTATTGACACCGGGCCTGCTCTCCGGCCCACGTGTTGCGCACGAAACTGTCTATCACTCTCAGCATCACTCGGCGAACGGAACCGGCTTCTGCGCCGCTGACGGCGGCAGGTTCATACTGGATGAACCCTGTTCAGAAGGTCCGCGCCGGATGGCAAATTAAACCTGTCGCGACCTATCGCTGTTTATGTGTTGAACGTCGAATGTTCGTTCTAATAATTTACTTGAATATATACATAACAGATGTGCAGGGTATTTGTCTGTGGCATATATTGTCTTTTTGTCTGAAATCACAAATACAAACCTGCTTTCCTGCAAGTAACGCTTTCGTTGCTGAACGCCATTGTCATTCGTTAGTCATATTTATGTCATGGCAGCATAGAAAATGCGCAACAATAATGACAAAGGGAAACGGGAATTAATTCTGTGAACTGAGTCTATATTCTTACCAATTCTGTCCCGTTTATCCATTTTTTCAGCTACACGCGCAATTTCATGCAATTAATTACGGGTGAAAAATCAGCGCTGCGCCCGCAGGCGGGAAAAATAATCATCGCGCAGAATGACTTCAACCTCCGGCTCAAATCCCAGCGCGGTTTTGCCCAGGGCCTTGGTTAACCGTGCAATGTCTGCATGGCTCAGCGAACTGGTGACGGCGTAACTGTCCGGCGCCAGTTGGTGAGGAATGCCGTCCGCGTCGGCAATGGTCGTGGCGAAGCCCTCCAGCATCAATTGATTATTCAGTTTGGTAATATCTGCCAGCGAAGATGGTGGATAATTGAAAATGACAACGTAACTGGCAATACCTGATTGACTCATGGGGCACTCCGGAATAGTTGAGATACCTTCTAAGAATAGCCCAGAAATATGTAAAAAAGGGTGAAATAAGCAACAGAGCGTAAAAATCAACTAGCCAAACCCCTTTTTTATCTGGCAACATCAGTCGATCCGACATGGAGACCAAAAGAAGAGGGTAACGCAACGGTGAAAATAAAAATCGGTTGCATGCTGGCGGTATTGCTTTTGGCCGGATGTGCGAAAGAGCAGCAGCCCCCGCCGCAAACAAAAGTGATAATGAACAGGCCCAGCATGGAGTATTTGAATGCGGGCACGCCGCCGGAAACGGGTTATAACAGCTATATCCGTTCTGCATCCAATAATTACGGGATTGATGAAACATTAATCAAGGCCATTATCCAGGTAGAGTCCGGCGGTAATCCGCGTGCGGTCAGCAAGTCCAACGCCGTTGGCCTGATGCAGCTTAAGGCTTCCACCGCGGGGCGTGACGCCTACCGGCAGAAAGGCCGCTACGGCGAGCCGACTACGGAAGAGCTGAAAGACCCGGCGGTAAATATCGATTTGGGGACGGCTTATCTGAGTATTCTGCGCGATCAACTGGCAGACATTTCGAACCCTCAGACGATGCGCTATGCGGTTATTGTGGCCTACGTTAACGGCGCGGGCGCCATGTTGCGGACGTTCTCGCCCAACAGAAAGGTCGCGATCGACAAAATCAATGCGCTGACGCCGGAACAGTTCTACCAGCACATCCAGCGTAAGCACCCGGCGCCGCAGGCACCCCGCTATTTGTGGAAGGTGAATAACGCTTATCTGGCGATGTTGCAGTAAGCCAGGCGTTGTCCTGACTGTGGTTAGCTCCAACCCGTTTGCTGGTTAACCACAGTCATCTCTTCCCGGACTCCCCGTTGCGCGGGAGCGCATTTTTTCTTCTTTACTCCGTACCTTCCGCCGGAAAACGAATAATCCGGTGGCATACCTGTTCCAGCAGAGCCTGCTGATGGCTGAAAATAATCATGCTCAGCGGCCGTTGCCGTGATTCCAGTAATAATTCTTGCCAGATTGAACGCTGAATACGCGGGTCAAGTTGCGCGGTGACTTCATCGGCGATCAGCACTCGGGTACGGGGATCGAGCGCCCGCAGCAGGGCGATGCGCGCCAGTTCCCCGCCGGAGAGCTGGTGCGGGCGGCGGTTAAGCCATTCCGCCTGCACGGCGAAGCGTTCGAGCTGCGCGTCATCCGGACGCCAGGCGTCGTTCAGGGAACGGTCCGTGGTGCGGTAAGGGTTGAAGGTCAGTTCGGGATGTTGCGGCACCAGCTGCACCGGGCAGTAGCCATTCAGTGGGAGCGCCTTGCCATCCAGCAGAACGTCGCCGCTCAGGGCGGGTTGCCAGCCGGCCAGTACCCGGCCCAGGGTGGTTTTCCCCCAGCCGCTGGGCGCGGCAATGCCGATGCGTTCGCCGGGAAGCAGTTGCAGGCTGAAGTCCCGCCAGAGCTGGCGTTCTCCCTGCGTGATGGTGAGGTGGTTTACCGTCAGCATGACGGGCTGCCTTCCGGCGCGAACAGGGTGTGGTATTCCGGCAGCGCCTGCCAGTGGGCGCGCAGTTGCTCGCTGCCGCCACCCTCGGTCAACTGTCGGCGGGTCAGGTTGTCGCACAGCGTACCCTGATGCAGCGAAAGTATACGGTCGGCGTAACGGGCGGCCAGGGCCAGATCATGCGTCACCCACAGAATGCCGCATCCCCGCTGGCGCAGCAGGCAAAGCTGATCCAACATTTGCGCGGCGGCTTCTTTATCCAGCCAGGCGGTGATTTCGTCGGCCAGAATGTAACGGGCCGGGCTGAGCGTGGCACAACAGGCCAGAACCCGTCGCGCCATGCCGCCGGACAACTGGCGCGGGTAGCGTTTCAGAACGTCCAGCGCCAGTTGATGCCGCTGAAGTTGCTGGCTGAGCACGCCCTGGCCGCCGCTGTTCGTAAGGCGCATGGCGCGGTTAAGGTGTGAATGCACCGTAAGCAGCGGATTCAGGGCATCAACGCCCTGAGGGACGTAGCACAGGGTCGTGCCGCGTAAGCGGCGCAGTTGCTGAGGCGGCAGGGTTTCACCGTCAAGGCAGATATCGCCGCGCCGGCGCAGGTTGTCGGGCAGTAGGTCCAGCGCACTCTGCAACAACAGGCTTTTCCCTTCGCCGCTGGTGCCGACCAGCGCCACCAATTCTCCCGGATTCAGCGAGAAAGACACATCGTGCAGCAGCGGACGCCACTGCTTTTTCCCGTACCAGCGGTAGTGCGCGCGCTCAATGGAGATGTGTTTAAACGACAGCATCAGCCCTCCTTAATCCAGAGTCGTTGCAACATACGGGCGCTTTGGTCAACCAGCAGAACCAGCACCAGCAGCAGCAGGCCGGGGAACAGCGCCAGCCACCACCCGCCGGTGGTCAGATAGCGCAGCGCGTCCGCCAGCAATATTCCCAGCGATGCCTCGTGCGGCGCCAGGCCGAAGCCGAGGAAACTGAGCGCCGCGCTGTGCAGCACGGCGTGAGGAAACATGAGCAGGGTACCCGTCAGCCATTGGGGGAGCAGAGCGGGAAGATAGTGCGTCCGCCAGCGCTGCCAGGCGCCGTTGCCGAAACGCTGGGACAGGATCACATAGTCGCTGGTGCGCACGCGTAACGCTTCGGCGCGCAGGATCAACGTCAGGCGCGGCCAATGGGTAAACGCCACGGCCATGATCACGCCCTGTTTTCCGCCACCGAGGGTGAAACAGATCAGAATCAGCAACAGCAGATGCGGCAACGCCAGCAGGGTATCGATCAGCAGGCGGACCAGGGTGTCGAGCCGCGGATGAAGCAGGGAAACGCCGCTTAATACCAGTGCGATAATGCCGCTGAACAGGGCGGCGCTGATGCCGATTTGCAGGCTGCTGGTCATTCCCTGAAAGCAGCGCTGCCACAGGTCGCGCCCGAGATTATCCGTGCCGAACCAGTGTGCGGCGGAGGGCGCCTGCAGACGGCTGCCCAGGTCCAGCGCGATATCGCTGTGTAACAACGTGACACCGTAACCGGTGAGCAAAATGAGCAACAGCAGGGAAAGCAGAAAGCGCCACAGGGCCGGAGCGGGATTATGCAGCATCAGTCACGCTCCAAAGCCTGGTTCATGCGGCGCAGTAGCACGTTGGCGCAGCCGTTGCCGGTAAATACCAGCAGCGTGCAAAACAGGACGATGCCCATCAGCAGCGGCACATCGCCGCGCAGCCCCGCATCGACGGTCGCCTGGCCCAGTCCGGGATAGGCAAACACTTTTTCCGCCAGCAGCGAACCGCCCAACAGTTCGCCGACGGAGGCGAATTGCAGGCACAACGCCGGCGTCAGCGCATGTTTGAGGACGTGGACCCGAATCAACGACCAGCCTCGCTCTCCCTGCGTCCGGGCGTAGCGGATGAATTCGCTGCCCATCACTTCGGCCGCTTTGGCGCGGGTGTGCAGCGCGATTGTGCCAACGCCCAGCAGGCTGAGCGCCAGAAGGGGCAGCACAATGTGATGGATACGCTCTCCCAGCCCGGCTTCCGCCGCACTGTTGCCCGGCTCCCAGGCGCAGCAGACGGGGAACAGCGGCCAGTGCACCGCAAACAGGGCCAGCAACAGCAGCCCGACCCAAAACGTGGGCAGGGATGAGAGCAGGTAGCTGAGCCGGCAGATTAAACGATCCGGCCAGCGGTTGAGATAGCGCCCGGCGGTCAGGCCGAGCAACAGGCCCAGCGCGCCGGAAAGCAGCCATGCGCCGGCCAGCAGAATAAAGGAGGTGCTGAAACGCTCGCCGATCACCTGTGCGACCGGGGCGTTATACAGCATGGAATAGCCCATATCGCCATGCAGCAACTGACTGAACCAGTGCCAGAAGCGCAGCCACAGGGGCTGATCCAACCCCCAGCGGGCGGCGATCAGCGGATATTGTTCCGGCGGAACGTGGAGTAAATCATTGCCGATGTATGCCCGGATGGGATCTACCGGCGAGAAACTGAGCAGGGTAAAGGTGCCGGCGGCGACCAGAAGCAGTAAAACGCACAGGCGTAACAGGCCGGCACCGGCGCGCCGCATCAGCGACAGGTCCATTTCCAGTCCTGCAGGTTATTCAGCAATGACCAGCTGCCGTGAATTTCCGGCGCGCTTTTGCCCAGATCGACGCACTTGTCGGTCAGATAGGTATGCTGAATATTCAGCAACCAGGCCCAGGCGGCGTCGCCCTGTACGCCAGCGCCGGTCTTCCCGTCCCACTGGACCTGCTGCCAGAACGGCAGCGCCTTTTGCCAGTCCGGCGCATCAAGCGCCTGTTGCAGGTGCGTGTCTACCGTCGTGTTATGGTAGTAGCCGGGGTTGTAATACTCAACGCCTGCGGCCTTGCTGCTGTAATGATGGTACAACTCCATCGGGTCCAGGCTTCCCCAGCCGAACAGCGTGGGGTTGGCGTGCATATGGCGTTCCACGGTTTCCCAACTGCCGGACTGTAGCGTCATGTCGATGCCGATAGGCTTGAGCATGGAACGCACCGCCTGCGCCAAATCGCGCCGCGTGCTGTCGCCGCTGGCGTACCACAGCGTCAGCTGCGCCTTTTTACCGTTTTTGACCCGGATGCCGTCAGGGCCGCTTTTCCATCCGGCGTCTTCCAGAATGTGCTGTGCCTGTTTCACGTCACCGTCTCTGAATGCAGCCTGCGGGTTATCCCACGGCAGCCCCTGCACCGCGCTGTAGGCGGGGACTGCGTGGCCTTCCATCAGGCCGTCCGCCAGTTGCTGCCGGTTGACGGCGTAGTTGATGGCGCGGCGGATGGCGACGTCGGCAGTGATATCATTGCCCACCGGGTTCCCGTTGGCGTCCGGCTTACCGGCCGGCACCATCGGGAACATGATGCCGCGGTTTTCTACGCTGGGGCGAACCCAGAGCTTAAGCTGGCTTTGCGGCGCGATCGCCATTGCCGGCGGGATCCGCACTACGCTGAGCTGACCGCTTTGTGCAGCGGCGTAGGCGCTGTCTTCGTCCAGAAACACAAAAATCAGCCGGGCGAAATCATTTTTCTTTCCGGCGTAATAGGGGTTGGCTTCAACGATTAACTGCTGACCGGGCTGGAAACTGACCAGGCGGTAAGGGCCGGCACCGACGGGGTGCTGCGCATAGTCGCGGGCGTTATATTTAGCGGCGCTGATGATGCCAAGTGACCCGAGTACGTTCACAAACGTACTCTGCGGCGCTTTCAGGGTAATTTCCAGTTGTAACGGGCCGGTGACTTTAGCGGACGAGAAGTTGCCCATGTCGATCTTGCCGCCGCTGCTTGCCGCCTGATTGTAAGTAAAAACAACGTCTTCTGCGCTCAGCGGCGAACCATCGGAAAATTTCAGGCCGGATTTGAGGGTGATATGCCAGCGCTTGCCGTCATTGTCCGGCGTTACGCTTTCCGTCAGCAGGTTTTCCCAACTGAGATCGGCGTTTTGTTTCAGCAGCGGACTGTGCAGCAGCAGGTAACTTCCGTGGCTCCAGCCCAGCAGGGGATCGAAGCCTTCCGTCGGCTCGGCGCCGATGGCCAGTTTCAGGGTATGCGTTGCTTCGCCGGCGAATACCGGCGCCGTCATGGTAAGAGTCAGCGCCAGCGCGCCGGCGATTTTCCTGAAGGGGATCATAGTTAACCTTTTATTATTATGGCCTTGATATTGGCGGAGTTTATACCAGAGCCGGTGCCGGCTAAATATGACCTGAAACAGTTCAGCAGGAAAAAGTATGCACTTTTTTGGTTTTTTGCATACTCATCGACATTTCTGAACGGGGATAGGACATTTCATATTCTGAAACAAAGATGCCAATTCATTAGCATTCTCCGGGTGTTATGTGAACGGGGCAGCGATTAGCCTTACGTTTCCCCGCAACGCAGAGCAACCCATGACCCCGTTGAACGTAATTATCCGTGACCACCCGGCCGAGACTGCTTTATTTATCCGCCGCGCCCTGATTGCGCTGATCCTGGTTATTCTGCTGTTCGGCGTACTGGTGCTTAATCTGTACCACTTGCAGGTGGTCGAGCATCAGGAATACCAAACGCGCTCTGATGCCAATGACATAAAAATGTTGCCCGTAGCGCCCGCCAGAGGGCTTATTTTTGATCGGAACGGGATTCCGCTGGTGGAAAATAAGACCTTCTACCAGATTACGTTGGTGCCGGGCAAAGTGCCCGACCTGGACGCGACGCTGCGCGCACTGACGCCCATTGTGGACTTAACGCCTGATGACATTGCCGCTTTTCGCAATACGCTGAAGGGCGCGCGCCGGTTTGCCGACGTTCCCCTGAAAGAAGGGCTGACGGAGGTGGAGGTTGACCGTTTTGCGGTCAATCAGTTCGCGTTTCCCGGCGTCAGCGTCAGCACGTATCAGGAGCGCAGCTACCCTTACGGCGCGGCTTTGGCGCACGTGGTGGGGTACGTTTCCAGGATTAACGACCGCGATGCCAAACAATTGAATGACGCCGGGGAGGCAGAAAACTATACGGCCGACCATGATATCGGCAAGCAGGGGATCGAAAAGTATTATGAGTCCACGCTGCATGGCAAAACCGGTTATCAGGAAGTGGAAGTAGATAGCCACGGCCAGGTAGTGCGCTACCTGAAAGAGACGCCGCCGCAGGCCGGGAAAAACCTGTACCTGACGCTTGATCTTCATTTGCAGCAATACATCATGACGCTGCTGCACGGTCAGCGCGCGGCGGTCGTGGTGATGGATCCGCGCGATGGCGGCGTTCTGGCGATGGTCTCCAGCCCGAGCTACGACCCAAACCCGTTTGTTAACGGTATCTCTTATAAAGCGTATCAGGCGCTGTTGAGCGACCCCAACCTGCCATTGATTAACCGCGTAACGCAGGGCATCTATCCGCCGGCCTCCACGGTAAAACCTTATATGGCGGCTTCCGCGCTGTTTGTCGGCGTGATCACGCCGGCCACGACATTCTTCGGGCGGCCGACCTGGACGCTGCCCGGTACTGAGCGCCATTACCGCGACTGGCTGAAGACAGGACATGGCTTGCTGAACGTGACCAAAGCCATTGAAGAATCGGCAGATACCTTTTTCTATCAGGTGGCCTATGAGATGGGGATTGATCGTATTCATTACTGGCTGAGCCGCTTCGGCTATGGTCAGTCGTCGGGAATTGACCTGTCTGAAGAGGCGAAAGGCGTGTTGCCGGATCGAAGCTGGAAAGAAAGGGTGCACAAAAAAGCCTGGTATCAGGGCGATACGATCTCCGTTGGCATCGGGCAGGGGTATTGGACGGCAACGCCGATACAAATGGTGAAGGCATTAACCACCCTGATTAACAATGGCACGGTTAAAACGCCGCATTTGTTATATTCGGTAAAACAGGGCAAGCAGGTGTTGCCTTATCGCCAGACGGCGCATTTTCAGGTGGCTCCCGCCGCCTCGCCTTTTTGGGGAATCGTGAAAAAAGGCATGTACGGCATGGCAAATTATCCGAACGGGACCGGATATAAATATTTCCATACCGCGCCGTATGAGATCGCCGCGAAGTCAGGCACCTCACAGGTGTTCGGGCTGAAGCACGATCAGGTTTATAACGCCAGGATGATTCCGGTGCGCCTGCGTGATCATATTTTCTATACGGCATTCGCGCCTTATTCAGCGCCGCGCGTCGCCATTGCCGTCATTATGGAAAACGGCGGTGGAGATGGGGTGTCCGCCGCGCCGGTAACGCGGGCGATATTGGATTATATTTTCTCCGGCGAAAAAGGCGGGGATGCGCCGGTATTACCTTCAGCAAATCTGCAACAGGAAAGGGACGCGCATTAACGAATAACCCGCCGCAGCGGGTTAACGTGTTCAGGCCACGCGCATGATCCAGGCGTCACTCTGGCGATCATAATGATTACGGAACAGGGTAAATTCTTTACCGTCCAGCGTGGCGGGGACGCTGGTGTGTTCGTCCCAACCGTCGAGCTGCATGCAGAGATCGGGATTGGATTTACACGGAATGCTCAGCGTATGCGTGCGTAACTGTCGGTCAGGCGTTGCGGACAGCTCGGCATCATCAACCTCAAAGATTCCGATTCTTACAGTGGATTTTCCCATACTGAACCTCGTTTGCCGGATTAACGGGGATGAAATGACAGGTTGGACCAGTTTGTCCATTATTCATCATAGAAGTTGCTGATGAAAACGCCAGCCGGGAAAGGGAAAAACAGAAAACGGCTACTCATAGTAGCTGCGGGCCGGGATCCAGAAATCATCAAAGATGTCATCAATCGGCAGGCAGCCGCCGTCGCGAATTCGCTGAACACGCATTTCGTACAGGCATTGATCTTCGGTGTCGAAACCGTCCAGGTAGAGCTGTTCGCAACCGTTGTTTAAATAACAAATCACCATAACCAGTGCGTACATAAAAATACCCAGGAAAATGGATTCATCGTAATCATAAAGCTTTTTCGCCCGATAGCGAAGGGCCGCCGGCCAGTTTAGGACAATAGCGACATTACGGTACTCTGTCATCCGGCTTTAGGCGTATTGTGCGCCTGACGCTTGTTGAGACACCACGCTATAAATAACGATGTGTTGTCGTTATCCGGATATAAAATTGCCGGAACCGCCGCGCGGCGATAAATACGCGCCGGACGATATGGCATTCAGTCAGTCCAGTAAACCCGCTCAGTGGTGACGATACGCAGCGCAACGCGCAGCCGTGCTTTTTTCTTCTCATCCGGCTCTACGTCAAGCGTGTTGATCAGTGATTGCAGGATATTTTTATTGGAAACCGTTACGCCATGACATAACAGGCTGACCACGATCTCGCCGAGCGTTTGTTCTGCTTCTTTTATCTGCAGATCAATTAAATTTCGTTGGTCACTGCCATCCTGATATCTGACAGTCATTATTTTCTCCCTACAACATCCGTGATTATTCACCACTTAGGAATATACTTAAATTTAAATAAAATTATACATATTTCTGGTGGGAAATTTGCTGGGGTATAGATGCGGAAATAATTATTTACGCATATTAAACCTGCCGCAAAGGCAGGTTTAATATGGCAGCGCTTAACGACAGGAGACGGGTTGGGTCAATATCATGCCGGGAGAACCGGCATAAAAAACGATCAGTGAGGCGTGCTGGTCGCGGGTAAATCCGCGGTGAATGCGGTTTACCATGTCCGGCATCACGCTTCCCTTTCTGAGCGTAATTTTCTCCCCGTTGATGTGGTTTTCGACCGTCAGTTCACCATCGAGGATATACACCGCGCTGGGTACGGGGTGAATGTGCCAGGGCAGCAGACTGTGGGGAGAAAGGGTAATTTTCAGTACCGTGATTTCGGGCTGGCCGGCAGGGTAGCCCGCATAGCGGGTACCGTCCCAGGAGGTAGTGGTTCGCAGCAGAGATGTTACGGCAATGCTTTGATTTATCTGGCGAAAGGGAACTCTGGCTTTGTCAGGGGAAAGCGGGATCAGGCAATGCAATTTGCCCGGCAAAACGGCACTGTTTGAGATAACCATACGGCTGCTCCAGCATGCAAATGAAACGACGATGAACATGTAGGCAATGGTTAGTAAAAAGTAGACGTTGGGCCTGCGGGGAGCAAATGACCGCAAAAGAAATGCGCTCTGCGCGGTTACGCGCCGGGGATAAATGGTGGTAGGATACTCCGGCCCATGACCGGTTCGGTGGCGGATCGGGCGCGGGCGACGGAGCTGCCCGAAGGCGGGCACCCCGCTGTAAATGAACGTTACGAACCACCCTGACAATGTTAGTCAGATGCGAATCGTAACCGAAAATTAATTCTAATTGATTGTTTTCTATATGTGATCTGTCGTGTGGGTCACCACTGTAGATAAGGAATACGACATGCCGGTAATTACTCTTCCTGATGGAAGTCAGCGTCATTTTGCTCATTCAGTTTCTGTTATGGATATCGCCCGCGATATCGGACCGGGGTTGGCCAAGGCATGCATTGCCGGCCGAGTGAACGGGGAGCTGGTTGACGCCTGCGATCCGATCGAAACCGACGCCACCGTCTCAATCATTACTTCCAAGGATCAGGAAGGACTGGAGATTCTCCGTCACTCCTGCGCGCACCTGCTGGGTCATGCCATCAAGCAGCTGTGGCCGGATACCAAAATGGCCATCGGTCCGGTTATCGACAACGGCTTCTATTACGACGTCGATTTGGATCATCCCCTGACCCAGGAAGAAATGGATCAGCTGGAGCAGCGTATGCATGCGCTGGCTGAAAAAGATTACGATGTTATCAAGAAGAAGGTAAGTTGGCAGGAGGCCCGCGACACGTTCGTGGCCCGCGACGAACCCTATAAAGTGGCGATTCTTGATGAAAACATCAGCCGTGACGATCATCCGGCGCTGTATCACCACGAAGAATACGTTGACATGTGCCGCGGCCCGCACGTGCCGAACATGCGCTTCTGCCATCACTTCAAATTACAAAAAACGTCCGGCGCATACTGGCGCGGCGACAGCAACAACAAGATGCTGCAGCGCATTTACGGTACGGCCTGGGCGGACAAAAAGCAGCTCGCCGATCATCTGCGCCGTCTGGAAGAAGCCGCCAAGCGCGATCACCGTAAAATCGGCAAGCAGCTCGACCTGTATCATATGCAGGAAGAAGCGCCGGGCATGGTGTTCTGGCATAACGACGGCTGGACGGTTTTCCGCGAGCTGGAAGCGTTCGTGCGCATGAAGCTCAAAGAGTATCAGTATCAGGAAGTGAAAGGTCCGTTCATGATGGACCGCGTGCTGTGGGAAAAAACCGGTCACTGGGAAAACTACCGTGACGCGATGTTCACCACGTCTTCCGAGAACCGTGAATACTGCATCAAGCCGATGAACTGCCCGGGACACGTGCAGATTTTCAACCAGGGGTTGAAATCATACCGTGACCTGCCGCTGCGCATGGCCGAGTTCGGCAGTTGCCACCGTAACGAGCCGTCAGGTTCGCTGCATGGCCTGATGCGCGTACGTGGCTTTACGCAGGATGACGCTCACATTTTCTGTACCGAAGATCAAATTCGTCAGGAAGTGAACAGTTGTATTAAAATGGTGTACGATCTGTACAGCACCTTCGGCTTTGAGAAAATCGCGGTGAAACTTTCCACGCGTCCGGAAAAACGCATCGGCAGCGATGCTATCTGGGACCGTGCGGAAGAGGATCTGGCCGAAGCGCTGAAGGAAAACGGCATTGAGTTTGACTTCCAGCCGGGCGAGGGCGCCTTCTACGGGCCGAAGATCGAGTTTACCCTGTATGACTGCCTGGATCGCGCCTGGCAGTGCGGGACCGTACAGCTTGATTTCTCGCTGCCGGGCCGCCTGAGCGCGTCCTATGTGGCCGAAAATAACGAACACATGACGCCGGTAATGATTCACCGTGCTATCCTTGGGTCGATGGAGCGCTTTATCGGTATCCTGACCGAGGAGTTCGCCGGGTTCTTCCCAACCTGGCTGGCGCCGGTGCAGGTCGTCATTATGAACATCACCGATGCGCAGGCTGATTATGTGGACGAACTGACCCGTAAGTTACAGGCTGCGGGAATTCGTGCTAAATCAGACTTGAGAAACGAGAAGATTGGCTTTAAAATCCGCGAGCACACTTTACGACGTGTTCCCTACATGTTGGTTTGTGGCGATAAAGAGGTGGAGTCCGGTAAAGTGGCCGTACGCACCCGCCGCGGTAAAGACCTGGGAACGATGGACGTCAGCGACGTGATCGAAAAGCTGCTGCACGAGATTCGCAGCCGTAGTCTTCACCAATTGGAGGAATAAGGTATTAAAGGCGGAAAACGAGTTCAACCGGCGCGAGCCAACCGTATTAACGGAGAGATCCGCGCCCAAGAGGTTCGTCTGACAGGTATTGACGGCGAGCAGATTGGTATTGTCAGTCTGAGAGAAGCTCTTGAAAAGGCTGAGGAAGCAGGCGTCGACTTAGTCGAAATCAGTCCGAATGCCGAACCGCCGGTTTGTCGTATTATGGATTACGGCAAATTCCTCTATGAGAAGAGTAAGGCCACTAAAGAGCAGAAGAAGAAGCAAAAAGTTGTCCAGGTTAAGGAAATTAAATTCCGTCCTGGTACCGATGATGGCGACTATCAGGTAAAACTCCGCAGCCTGATTCGCTTTCTGGAAGATGGCGATAAAGCCAAAATCACGCTGCGTTTTCGCGGTCGTGAAATGGCGCACCAACAGATCGGTATGGAAGTGCTTAACCGCGTGAAAGAAGATCTGAGTGAACTGGCAGTAGTCGAATCCTTCCCATCGAAGATCGAAGGCCGTCAGATGATCATGGTGCTCGCTCCCAAGAAGAAACAGTAAGGCTATCAAGTAATAGCAGCCGCGCCGCCGGTTCTCGCCGGTGGCGTGGTTTTTATTCGCCTCACTGATTCGTTGTAATTAACAATGCGAAGTGGAAGAAAGAAATGCCTAAGATTAAAACTGTGCGTGGCGCGGCCAAGCGCTTCAAAAAGACCGCCGGTGGCGGCTTTAAGCGTAAACATGCGAACCTGCGTCATATTCTGACCAAAAAATCTACCAAGCGTAAGCGTCATCTGCGTCCGAAGTCCATGGTTTCCAAAGGAGATCTGGGCCTGGTCGTAGCGTGCCTGCCGTACGCATAAGTAACCTTTTTTGAATCAAGAATAAGACTTTAGGAGAGAGCATATGGCTCGCGTAAAACGTGGTGTGATTGCACGTGCACGTCACAAGAAAATTTTGAAGCAGGCGAAAGGTTACTACGGTGCCCGTTCGCGCGTATATCGTGTTGCCTTCCAGGCAGTGATCAAAGCAGGACAGTATGCTTACCGTGACCGTCGTCAGCGTAAGCGTCAGTTCCGTCAGCTGTGGATCGCACGTATCAACGCTGCTGCCCGTCAGAACGGTATCTCTTACAGCCGTTTCATTAATGGCCTGAAAAAAGCCTCTATTGAAATCGACCGTAAGATTCTGGCTGACATCGCGGTATTCGACAAAGTTGCGTTCAGCGCACTGGTCGAAAAAGCGAAATCTGCTCTGGCGTAAGTCAGATAAAAGAGGGAGCCTGGCTCCCTCTTTTGCTATGAGCAACAGGGAAATCATTGATTTTATATTGACTTTCCCCGCGCTAAGCTTTTCAATAGGTCTCTGCCGTTTCACTTAGTCAAGGTAACGCAAGCATGAACGCTGCTATTTTCCGTTTCTTTTTTTACTTTAGCGCCTGATATCAGGGGGGCTTTGCGCGTAAGAGAAGAAACGGAAAGTAGCGCTGAAAGCCTCCCTCGTGGAGGCTTTTTTTTTCGTATCACGGGCCGCTGCGGCCGGCGTTACGCAGGAAATGGTTCACGCATTACACTAATGCTGAACGGTGATTACTCCATTTGATAACTACACTACCGGGCCAGACAGGCTGGAATAAGAGGAAAGCAATGCCACATCTCGCAGAGTTGGTTGCCCAGGCAAAGGCAGCCGTAGAGAATGCCCAGGACATTGCCGCGCTGGATAATGTGCGCGTCGAGTACCTGGGTAAAAAAGGCCACTTGACGATGCAGATGACGTCACTGCGTGACTTGCCCGCAGAGGAGCGTCCCGCTGCGGGTGCCGTGATTAACCAGGCCAAGCAGGAGGTTCAGGACATCCTGAACGCCCGTAAGAACGATCTGGAAAGCGCGGTGCTTAACGCGCGTCTGGCGCAGGAGACTATCGATGTCTCCCTGCCGGGACGCCGCATGGAGAACGGCGGCCTGCATCCGGTGACCCGTACCATCGAACGTATTGAAACCTTCTTCGGCGAGCTGGGCTTCGCGGTGGAAACCGGTCCGGAAATTGAAGATGACTACCATAACTTCGATGCCCTGAACATTCCTGCCCATCACCCGGCACGCGCCGATCACGATACTTTCTGGTTCGATGCTACCCGTCTGCTGCGTACCCAAACCTCCGGCGTTCAGATCCGTACTATGAAAGGGCAGCAGCCGCCCATCCGTATCATTGCACCGGGCCGCGTTTACCGTAACGACTACGATCAGACCCACACCCCGATGTTCCATCAGATGGAAGGGCTGATTGTGGATAAAGACATCAGCTTCACCAACCTGAAGGGCACCCTGCACGATTTCCTGCGCAACTTCTTTGAAGAAGACCTGCAGATCCGTTTCCGTCCGTCCTATTTCCCGTTTACCGAACCTTCTGCGGAAGTGGACGTCATGGGCAAGAACGGCAAGTGGCTGGAAGTGCTGGGCTGCGGCATGGTGCATCCGAACGTGCTGCGTAACGTTGGCATCGATCCGGAAGTTTACTCCGGCTTTGCTTTCGGTATGGGTATGGAGCGTTTAACCATGCTGCGTTACGGCGTCACCGATTTACGCGCATTTTTCGAAAATGATTTACGGTTCCTCAAACAGTTCAAGTAAGGCGGGATTAACACATGAAATTCAGTGAACTCTGGTTGCGTGAGTGGGTTAACCCTGCCATCAGCAGCGACGCTCTGTCAGAGCAAATTACCATGGCCGGCCTGGAAGTGGACGGCGTGGAGCCGGTCGCCGGCGCGTTCCACGGCGTGGTCGTGGGGGAAGTGGTTGAATGCGGGCAGCATCCCAATGCGGATAAGCTGCGCGTCACCAAGGTCAACGTTGGCGGCGAAGCGCTGTTGGACATCGTGTGCGGCGCGCCCAACTGCCGTAAAGGGCTGAAAGTGGCCTGCGCCACCGTTGGCGCGGTGCTGCCGGGCGATTTTAAAATCAAGGCGGCGAAGCTGCGCGGCGAGCCTTCGGAAGGCATGCTGTGCTCTTTCTCCGAGCTGGGTATTTCCGACGATCACAGCGGCATTATCGAACTGCCGGCGGATGCGCCGATCGGCACTGATGTGCGCGAATATCTGAAGCTTGACGACAACACGATTGAAATCAGCGTAACGCCGAACCGTGCAGATTGCCTGGGTATCCGCGGGATCGCGCGCGACGTTTCCGTGCTGAACAGTTTGCCGCTCAACGCACCGGTGATGGATGACGTTCCGGCGACCATCAGCGACACGCTGCCGATCCGTGTGGAAGCGCCGCAGGCGTGCCCGCGTTATCTGGGGCGCGTAGTGAAAGGCATCAATGTTAAGGCGCCGACGCCGCTGTGGATGAAAGAGAAACTGCGCCGTTGCGGTATCCGTTCTATCGACGCGGTGGTTGATGTGACTAACTACGTGTTGCTGGAGCTGGGGCAGCCGATGCACGCCTTCGACCTCGATCGTCTTGAAGGCGGCATCGTGGTGCGCATGGCGAAAGAGGGCGAAAAGCTGACGCTGCTGGACGGCAACGAAGCCACGCTGAAGTCCGATACCTTAGTGATTGCCGATCATCAAAAAGCGCTGGCTATGGGCGGCATTTTCGGCGGCGAGCACTCCGGCGTAAACGGCGAGACGCAAAACGTGCTGCTGGAAAGCGCCTTCTTCAACCCGCTGGCTATCGTAGGGCGTGCCCGTCGTCATGGTCTGCATACCGATGCTTCCCATCGCTATGAGCGCGGCGTCGATCCGGCTCTGCAACGTCAGGCCATCGAGCGCGCCACCCGCCTGCTGCTGGACATCTGCGGCGGTGAGGCTGGCCCGGTGATTGATGCTACCCATGAGGCCGAGTTGCCGAAGCGCGCCACCATCACCCTGCATCGTGAAAAGCTCGATCGCCTGATCGGCCACCATATCGGTGATGCACAGGTTACCGATATCCTGACCCGCCTGGGTTGCCAGACCACGTTCAGCAACGGCGTTTGGACCGCACTGGCGCCGGGCTGGCGTTTCGACATGGAGATTGAGGAAGACCTGGTGGAAGAAGTAGCCCGCATCTACGGCTACAACAATATTCCCGACGTGCCGGTTAAGGCCGATCTCATCATGACCTCACACCGTGAAGCGAACCTGTCGCTCAAGCGGGTGAAAACGCTGCTGGTTGACCGCGGTTATCAGGAAGCCATCACCTACAGCTTCGTCGATCCCAAGGTTCAGTCTTTGCTGCATCCGGCGGAAGCGGCGCTGATACTGCCCAGCCCGATTTCGGTGGAAATGTCGGCCATGCGCCTGTCGCTGTGGAGCGGCCTGCTGTCGGCGGTGGTCTACAACCAAAACCGTCAGCAATCGCGCGTGCGCCTGTTCGAAAGCGGGTTACGATTTGTCCCTGATGAATCAGCCGATCTGGGTATCCGTCAGGATCTCATGCTGGCCGGCGTGCTGGCCGGTAACCGCTACGAAGAACATTGGGATCTGGCGCGTCAGGGCGTGGATTTCTTCGATATGAAGGGCGATCTGGAAGCGATTATCGAGCTGACCGGCCGCGTCGCAGATATCGAATTCCGTGCGGAAGCTAACCCGGCGCTGCATCCCGGACAGAGTGCTGGGATTTATCTGAAAGATAAACGCATTGGTTTTATTGGTGTTATTCATCCTGAACTGGAGCGTAAGCTGGATCTGAACGGCCGTACCGTGGTGTTTGAAGTCGAGTGGCAGGCGTTGGCAAAACGTGCCGTGCCGCAGGCGCGCGAGGTTTCACGCTTCCCGGCAAACCGCCGCGACATTGCGGTTGTGGTGGCTGAAAACGTGCCGGCAGAAGATATTTTGGCCGAGTGCAGGAAAGTTGGCGTAAATCAGATAGTTGGCGTAAACTTATTTGACGTGTATCGTGGGAAGGGTGTAGCGGAGGGTTGTAAGAGCCTCGCTATCAGTCTGGTGCTGCAAGAAACCACCCGTACACTGGAAGAAGAGGAGATTGCCGCTACCGTCGCCAAATGTGTAGAGGCATTAAAACAGCGATTCCAAGCATCCTTGAGGGATTGAACCTATGGCGCTTACAAAAGCTGAAATGTCTGAACATCTGTTTGAAAAGCTTGGGCTTAGCAAACGTGATGCCAAAGACCTCGTCGAGATCTTCTTTGAAGAAGTTCGGCGTGCGTTAGAAAATGGTGAACAAGTTAAGCTTTCCGGTTTCGGGAATTTTGACCTGCGGGATAAAAACCAACGTCCGGGTCGTAACCCGAAAACAGGGGAAGACATTCCCATTACGGCGCGGAGGGTGGTAACTTTTCGCCCAGGCCAGAAGCTGAAAAGCCGGGTCGAGAACGCGACGCCGAAAGAGTGATCGCTTGAGTAAAAAAGGCTGCCCGCGGGCGGCCTTTTTCTTGTCATTATCCTGCTGTGCCGCGTTTTCCGGGTGCGGCGGAGAGTGCTTATATGGCCTGCGTGGGTGAGCCGGAAGAACGTATCCGGTTATCATACGGCGTAGTCAGGTCAGAGGTTGTAAGGTCAGAAAATGAAAGTCAACGATCGGGTGAGCGTTAAAACCGATGGCGGCCCGCGCCGCATCGGGCGGGTTCTCGAAGTAGAGGTGTTCAGCGAAGGCGTTATGTATTTGGTTGCGCTGGATGACTACCCCAATGGCGTCTGGTTTTTCAATGAAGCGGATAGCAAAGACGGAACCTTCATCGAACCGCTGGATTCCGGTGCGGATGCGGGCTGAAAAAAACGTGCCGGCGGCGCAGTCGCCGGTCAATTTCAGCGCGCTGGAACAACGGCAACGCCGTCATGACCGGCATCGCCTGGCGTGGCTGGCGCTGTTTTTACTTCTGGCGCTGGGCGTGGCGTTGTGTGCCGGGGAGCGCTGGCTGTGGCCCGCGTATTGGGGCAGCGACGAAGCGCAGTTGTTTATCTGGCAGCTGCGTTTACCGCGCGCGCTGGCCGTGATGTCGGCCGGTGCCGCGCTGGCGGTGGCCGGAGTGGTGATGCAGGCGCAGTTTGATAATCCGCTGGCTGAACCGGGGTTGCTTGGTGTGTCCAACGGCGCTGGCGTGGCGCTGGTGCTGGCGGTGCTGGCCGGGCACGGTTTGTTACCCGTTTGGGTGCTGAGCGGCTGCGCGATTCTGGGGGCGCTGGCGGTGACCTGCCTGCTGCTGGCGCTCAGCCGCCGTTATTTATTAAACAATGCCCGGCTGTTGCTGATTGGCGTTGCGTTGGGTATCGCCTGCGGCGCGGTGATGACGTGGGCGGTCTATTTCAGCAGCAGCCTGGATTTGCGTCAGCTGATGTATTGGCTGATGGGCGGATTCAGCGGTGTGGACTGGCGTCAGAAGTGGCTGATCCTGGCGCTGTGGCCGGTGTTGTTGTGGCTGGTTATGCAGGGAAAACGCCTTAACTTGCTGGCGCTGGGGGAAATTCCGGCGCGTCAGTTGGGGCTGCCTCTGGTGCTGTGGCGTAATTTGCTGGTGGCCGCAGTGGGCTGGCTGGCCGGCGTCAGCGTGGCGCTGGCGGGCGTTATCGGCTTCGTGGGGCTGGTGATCCCGCATATGCTGCGCCTGGCGGGATTTACCGATCACCGCACGTTGTTACCGGCCAGCGCATTGGCCGGGGCTGGGATTTTACTGCTGGCGGACGTTTTGGCGCGCGTGACGCTGGCTTCCGCCGAACTGCCCATCGGCGTGGTGACCTCCTCGCTGGGGGCACCGTTGTTTATCTGGATGCTGCTGCGTCAGAAAATGAGGGGCGGGTAGATGACGTTGCCGGTACTGAAGGTATGCGGATTGTCCGTCGGCGGGCGGCTGACGTCGTTTTGCGCCGAGGTTCCGGCCGGGCAGTTGATTCATGTTATTGGCCCCAACGGCGCCGGGAAAAGCACGTTGTTGTCCTGCCTGGCGGGTATTATGGCCGGCGAGGGGGAAATCACGCTGGAAGGGCGCCCGCTGACGGCGTTTACCGCCGGCGCGCTGGCGCAACGACGGGCGTATTTGCCGCAGCAGGTGATGCCGGGCGCGTTAATGCCGGTGTTTCAGTACCTTTCCCTGCATCAGCCGCCGGCGGCATTGCCGGAAGCGTTGGACGACGCGATAGGGTTTCTGTGTCATGCGCTGATGCTGGAGGATAAGCTGCGGCGTCCGCTGTCTCAGCTCTCGGGCGGCGAATGGCAACGGGTACGCATCGCCGCGGTTTGTCTTCAGATCTGGCCGGCGCTGAACGCGCGCGCGCGGTTGCTGTTGCTGGATGAGCCGATGGCCAGCCTGGACATCGCGCAACAGGCGGCGGTGGATGGCCTGATTGAATATCTGGTGGGCAGCGGGATTAGCGTGATCGCCAGCGCGCACGATATCAACCATACGTTGCATCATGCCCGGCGGGTATGGATGCTGAAAAACGGGGTACTGATGGCTCAGGGAGCCACTGAAAATATTATGGTGCCGGATAACTTATCGCGATTATTTAATATGTCATTTACGCAGGTAGAAAATGGCGATAAACGCTGGTTATTATATGGATAAAGTAATTCACCGCGAAAATTCAATAACCCTGCTTTGAATAGCAAGCGAATTCCTGAACAATTTCACTTTCGTTTATTATTCATTTAAGTGTTGAATGAGTGTGGCGTTATAAAGTTAACGTTATGAATTTAGAGTGCTAATCTGGTTTTTCCTTATCGTTTATCCGTTATTTATCTTAAGGTTAAATTAAGCTTCCATCATTAAGCTGCCGCGTATAAATTATTCTGAGACAGTCAGCATCGGCCCGGAATTACGCGGCCACCTGTGATGTATCATTTGACCGAGATTACCGAATGGATGATTTCCTCCCTTTCTCACGCCCTGCAATTGGTGAAGAAGAAATTGCGGCCGTGGGCGACGTATTACGTTCCGGTTGGATAACGACCGGCCCTCAGAATCAGCGACTTGAAGAGACATTCTGCCAAACCTTCGGCTGCCGTCACGCCATTACGGTCAGTTCGGCCACCGGTGGTATGCACGTCACGTTGATGGCGCTGGGCATCGGACCGGGCGATGAGGTGATTACGCCGTCGCAGACCTGGGTGTCTACGCTCAATATGATTACCCTGCTGGGGGCGGAACCGGTGATGGTGGACGTCGAGCGCGATACCCTGATGGTGATTCCGGAGCAGGTCGAAGCGGCGATTACGCCGCGCACCAAAGCCATTATTCCGGTGCATTACGCCGGTGCGCCGGCAGATCTCAGCGCGCTGCGCGCCATTGCCGCAAAATACGGCATCGCGCTGATCGAAGACTCCGCGCATGCGGTCGGCACCCGCTACGGCGACGAGTGGATCGGCGAACGCGGCACCTCTGTTTTTTCCTTCCATGCGATTAAGAACATGACCTGCGCCGAAGGCGGCCTGATCGCCACCGACGACGATGCGCTTGCCGCCCGCGTGCGCAGCCTGAAGTTTCACGGCCTTGGCGTTGACGCTTTCGATCGCCAGATCCAGGGGCGCAAACCGCAGGCCGAGGTGGTGACGCCAGGCTTTAAATACAATCTGGCGGATATCAACGCCGCCATCGCCCTGGTGCAACTGGCGAAGCTGCCGCAGATCAACGCGCGCCGTCGGGAGCTGGTCGCCCGCTACCAAGCGGCGCTGGCGGGCGCTCCGCTGCTGCCGCTCAGCGTACCTGACTATACTCACCTTCATGCCTGGCACCTGTTTATGGTGCGGGTTGATGAAACGCGTTGCGGCATGAACCGCGATACGCTGATGGAGCGCCTGAAAGAGCGGGGGATCGGCACGGGTCTGCATTTCCGCGCGGCGCATACGCAAAAATATTACCGCGAACGTTATCCCCGGCTCAGCCTGCCGAACACGGAATGGAACTCCGCCCGGCTGATGACGCTGCCGCTTTTCCCCGATATGAAGGACAGTGATGTTGATCGGGTGGTTGAAGCCTTGTCCGACATTCTGGAGTTTTAAGCGTGAATCACGTTGATGAAATAAAGAAAGTTTCCGTTGTTATCCCGGTCTATAACGAACAGGAAAGCCTGCCGGTGCTGATTGAGCGCACCTGCAACGCCTGTGCGCAGTTGAATAAGCCCCACGAGATCATCCTGGTAGACGATGGCAGCAGCGATAACTCCGCCGCCATCATGACGGAAGCCGCACAGCGACCGGGCAGCCCGGTGATCGCGGTATTGCTGAACCGGAACTACGGTCAGCATTCGGCCATCATGGCCGGTTTTAATCAGGTCAGCGGCGATTTGGTGATTACCCTGGACGCCGATCTGCAAAACCCGCCGGAGGAGATCCCGCGGCTGGTGGAAGTGGCCGAGCAGGGGTATGACGTGGTGGGTACGGTTCGCGCCAACCGCCAGGACTCCTGGTTTCGCAAAACGGCGTCGAAGATGATCAATATGATGATCCAACGCGCCACGGGCAAGAGCATGGGGGACTACGGCTGCATGCTGCGCGCCTATCGCCGCCATATCATCGAAGCCATGCTGCATTGCCACGAGCGCAGTACCTTTATCCCCATTCTGGCCAACACCTTCGCCCGTCGTACTGTTGAGATTGAAGTGCGCCATGCCGAGCGTGAATTTGGCGATTCCAAATACAGCTTCCTCAAGCTGATCAACCTGATGTATGACCTGGTGACCTGCCTGACGACCACGCCGCTGCGCCTGCTGAGTTTGGTGGGAAGCGTGATTGCGCTGGGCGGTTTCGCCCTGGCGGTGCTGCTGATCGCCCTGCGTTTGATTTTCGGGCCGATGTGGGCGGCGGAAGGGGTCTTCACGTTATTCGCCGTACTGTTCATGTTTATTGGCGCGCAGTTCATCGGCATGGGACTGCTCGGTGAATATATCGGCCGCATTTACAACGACGTCCGCGCCCGCCCGCGCTATTTCGTGCAAAAGATTATTGGCTCTGCCTTAGATGAGAAAAAGAGCACTGCCACAACCCAACAGGAAGAAGAGTAATGAAAGCGATCGTATTTGCTTACCATGATATTGGTTGTACTGGTTTAAAGGCATTGCAGGAAGCAGGCTACGATATTCAGGCGGTATTTACTCACACGGACGCGCCGGGAGAGAACCACTTTTTCGGTTCGGTCGCGCGGGTGGCGGCAGAGATGCAGTTGCCGGTATTCGCACCGGAAAACGTCAACCATCCTTTGTGGATCGAACGTATCCGTGCATTGGCGCCGGACGTCATTTTCTCATTTTACTACCGTGACATGCTGTGCCAGCAGATTCTGGATTTAGCGCCGCAGGGCGCTTACAACCTGCACGGCTCCCTGCTGCCGGCTTACCGCGGTCGCGCGCCGGTCAACTGGGTGCTGGTCAACGGCGAAACCCGCACCGGCGTGACGCTGCACCGCATGACCCGCCGCGCCGACGCCGGTGATATCGCCGGGCAACTGGCGGTAGACATCAGCGACGACGACACGGCGCTGACGCTGCATGGTAAAGTGCGCGCGGCGGCGGAAGCATTGCTGATGCAACAGCTGCCGTTGATCAAGTCCGGGCAGGTCAGCCTGCAGGCGCAGGATGCGGCCAAAGCCAGTTATTTCGGTCGCCGTACTGCGGCGGACGGATTGATCAACTGGGAAAAGAGCGCCCGTGAAATCAATAACCTGGTACGTGCCGTAACGGAACCGTATCCGGGCGCGTTTACCTACCTGGGCGAACGCAAGCTCATCGTGTGGAAGAGCAAGGTCGTCAGCGTGGCGCATGGCCGCCGCCCCGGCACGGTTATTTCCACCCAGCCGCTGGTGGTGGCGTGCGGCGAAAATGCTCTGGAAATCCTGTCCGGTCAAAGCGAAAACGGCCTGTACGTTCAGGGCACCCGGCTGGCAAGCGAAATGGGGATGGTCAGTGATGCGCGCTTGGGCAGCAAGCCGACCAGCGCGATTAAGCGCCGCACCCGCGTGCTGATCCTTGGCGTGAACGGTTTTATCGGCAACCATCTGACCGAGCGTTTGCTGAAGGACGACAATTATGAAATCTTCGGGCTGGATATCAGCGCCGATGCCATCAGCCGCTTTTTGGATAACCCGCACTTCCATTTTGTGGAAGGGGATATCAGCATTCACAACGAGTGGATCGAGTACCACATCAAGAAATGCGACGTGGTCTTGCCGCTGGTCGCCATCGCCACGCCGATCGAATACACCCGCAATCCGCTGCGCGTATTCGAGCTGGATTTCGAAGAGAACCTGAAAATCGTGCGCGATTGCGTGAAATACAATAAGCGCATCATTTTCCCGTCCACCTCGGAGGTGTACGGTATGTGCGATGACAAAGAGTTCGATGAAGATCATTCGCGCCTGATTGTCGGCCCGATCAACAAACAGCGCTGGATTTATTCCGTTTCCAAACAACTGCTCGACCGTGTCATCTGGGCCTATGGCGCCAAAGAAGGACTGAAGTTTACGCTGTTCCGTCCGTTCAACTGGATGGGGCCGCGCCTGGACACCCTGAACGCCGCGCGCATCGGCAGTTCGCGCGCCATTACCCAGTTGATCCTGAACCTGGTGGAAGGTTCGCCGATCAAACTGGTGGACGGCGGCGCGCAAAAGCGCTGCTTTACCGACATCAGCGACGGGATTGAAGCCTTGTTCCGCATTATCGAAAACCGTGACAACAAGTGTGACGGTCAGATCATCAACATCGGTAACCCGACCAACGAAGCCAGCATCCGTGAGCTGGGCGAAATGCTGCTGACCTGCTTCGAGGCGCACCCGCTACGTCACCGTTTCCCACCGTTCGCCGGCTTTAAAGACGTGGAAAGCAGCAGCTACTACGGCAAAGGTTATCAGGACGTGGAGCACCGCAAACCGAGCATCCGCAACGCCAGGCAGTGCCTGAACTGGGAGCCGACGGTGCCGATGCAGCAAACCGTCGCGGAAACGCTGGATTATTTCCTGCGCACCGTTGAATTCACGGGCGATAATGAATGAAACGCGTCGGGCTGAGAATTGACGTCGATACGTATCGCGGTACGCGCGACGGCGTGCCGCAATTACTGGAAATTCTGGCGCGGTACGATGTTCTCGGCAGTTTCTTTTTCAGCATCGGGCCGGATAACATGGGGCGCCATTTATGGCGCCTGCTGCGCCCGCGCTTTTTGTGGAAAATGCTGCGCTCGAAGGCCGCGTCGCTCTATGGCTGGGACATTCTGCTGGCCGGCACCGCCTGGCCGGGAAAGCGCATCGGCCGTGACCTGGAGCTGGTCGTACGCCACGCCGCGCGGGCCGGGCATGAGGTCGGGCTGCATGCCTGGGATCATCACGGCTGGCAGGCGAACGTCGGTCGCTGGTCTGATGAACAGCTGAAGAACCAGTTTCAGATGGGGCTGGATGAGATGACGCGCATACTGGGCTACCCGGTGGATTGCTCCGCCGTGGCGGGCTGGCGCGCCGATCAGCGGGTAATCGACATGAAACAGGCGTACCGGCTGCGCTATAACAGCGACTGTCGCGGACAGTCGCCGTTTCTGCCGTTGCTCAGCGATGGTCAACCCGGTACGGTACAGATTCCGGTGACGCTGCCGACCTACGATGAAGTGGTCGGAACGCAAACCACCGACGCACAGTTCAATGATTTCATTCTCGACGCTATCCTCCGGGATGGCGGCACGCCCGTCTATACCATCCATGCGGAAGTGGAGGGCATGAGCAAGGCCGCGATGTTTGAGCGCCTTTTGCTGCGCGCGCGCGAAGAACAAATTGAATTTTGCCCGTTGGTTTCGCTGCTGCCGGAGAATCTTTCCTCGCTGCCGCTGGGCCATGTCGTGCGGGCATCATTCCCCGGCCGGGAAGGCTGGCTGGGGTGTCAGGAACCTTTGCGAAGAGAAACGGCTGTATGAAGGCGTGGAAGTATTTCGCTATTCCCCTGTTTGTCCTGTTATATCTCGTTCCCCTGAATGGCCGGTTATTGTGGCAACCCGATGAAACCCGCTATGCGGAAATCAGCCGGGAAATGCTGCAACGCGGGGATTGGGTCGTCCCGCACATGCTGGATCTGCGCTATTTTGAGAAGCCGGTGGCCGGCTATTGGATCAACAACGTCAGCCAGATGATCTTCGGGCATAACAATTTTGCCGTGCGTTTCGGTTCGGTGTTTTGTACCGCGCTGAGTGCGTTGCTGGTGTTCTGGCTGGCGATGTTGTTGTGGAATAACCGACGTACCGCGTTGCTGGCCTCGTTGATCTACTTTACGTCGCTGCTGGTGTACGCCATCGGCACTTACAGCGTGCTCGACCCGATGATCACGCTGTGGATGAGTGCGGCGATGGTCAGCTTTTGCCTGACGCTGAAGGCCCGCAGTGCGGCAGGGAAGGTCGGCGCTTACGCGTTGCTGGGTCTGGCCTGCGGCGCAGGGTTTATGACCAAAGGGTTTCTGGCGCTGGCGGTGCCGGTGATCAGCGTGCTGCCGGTGGTGATCCATCAAAAACGGATACGGGACTTATTGCTGTTCGGCCCCGTGGCGATTCTCACCGCCGCGCTGCTCAGCGCGCCCTGGGCGTGGGCGATTTACCAGCGGGAGCCGGACTTTTGGAACTATTTCTTCTGGGTGGAGCATATTCAGCGTTTTGCCGAGAAGAATGCGCAGCATAAGGCGCCACTCTGGTTTTACATTCCGATCCTGATCGGCGGCGCATTGCCCTGGCTGGCGTTGCTGCCCGGCGCGCTGCGTAAAGGGTGGCGTGATGTCCGTGGTCGGCCCGAGCTGTTTTTCCTGATGAGCTGGCTGCTCATGCCGTTCCTGTTTTTCAGCATCGCCAAAGGGAAACTGCCTACCTATATTCTGCCGTGTTTTGCGCCGTTATCCCTGCTGATGGCGGCCTATATGACGGAGTTGCCGGCGTCGGTGCGGATGAAGGTGGCGCGCGTTAACGGCTGGATCAACCTGATATTCGGCTTCACGCTGGCTGTCGCGGTGTTGGTGCTGGCCAGCGGCGTGGGCAAACATCCGGTGTATGAGGCGGGGGAAACGGCGACAATCGTTGCCGGCGTGCTGGTGTTCGTCGGCTGGGGCGTGTTCGGCGCGCTGAGCCTGCGCCGGCCGCAGCGCTGGACGCTGGCGGCGCTGTGCCCGCTGGTGGTGGCGTTATTGATTGGCAGCGCGATCCCGCGGCAGATTGTTTACAGCAAGAATCCGCAGCTGTTTATCCGGGAATATGCGCCGCTGTTGCAGGAAAGCCGCTATGTGCTGAGCGACAGCGTCGGTCTGGCCGCCGGATTGGGCTGGGAGCTGAAGCGCAGCGATATCATTTTGTACCAGCGCAGCGGGGAACTGGAGTACGGCCTGTCGTATCCGGATGCCGCCGGTAAACGGATTGAGGAAAATGCCTTCTCCGAATGGTTGGTCAATGCGCGCCGACAGGGTAATGTATCGTTGATTGTCCATCTAGCGCGTGAGGAAGACGTGAACGATATGCCGGTTCCCAAACCCGACACGATAAAGCTCGATCACCGCTATGCGGTGCTGTTTTACAAGAAGTCGGAGTGATGAACTACTTTTTGCTGTTGATGGTCAGCCTGCTAACCTGCGGGGGGCAGTTGTGCCAGAAGCAGGCGGTGGAGTGCTGGCGTATCCGCCCGGCTTCGCGCCGTTTGCCGTCTGCGCTGCGCTGGCTGTTCGCGGCTTGCTGCGCGCTGGGCATCGCCATATTGCTTTGGCTGGCGGTGTTACAGCGCATGCCGCTGGGCGTGGCGTACCCCATGCTGAGCATCAATTTCGTGCTGGTAACGCTGAGCGCGCATTTCTGGTTCGGCGAACGGGCCAGCGTACGCCATTGGTGCGGAGTGGCGCTGATTATGGTCGGTATTTATCTGATGAGTCGCGGATTATGAGGTGGCGCGGATACCTGTGGGCGCTGGGCAGCGTGTTGCTGGCCAGCGTAGCGCAACTGTTGATGAAGCTGGGCATGATCGCGCTGCCTGCGGTGGCGTGGAGCTATTTCTCGCTTACTTTCCTGCAGCAACATGCCGTTGCGCTGTTAGGCGTCAGCCTGGGCATTTTAGGGTATGCCTGTTCTATGGTGTGCTGGCTGCTGGCGTTGCGCGACATTCCCCTGAACCGCGCTTACCCTTTATTAAGCCTGAGCTATGTATTGGTTTATCTGGCGACGGTTGCTTTACCCTGGTTTCAGGAAAGCGTCAGCTGGAATAAAAATCTGGGGGTTATCGTTATTCTCTTTGGCGTTTGGTTAATCAGCGGCGGCAAAAAACGCGATGTTTAAAATACGCCCAAATCACCTTCCCATGTCGTTTTAAATAATAACCACGACGGTCAGCGTTTCTCCGCTTTGTTATATTGTGCGTTTTTTGTCTGGTATTCACGTAAATATCCCTCTCGTTTTAGCGTTATTGCGAAATTTCCGCTGACGCCGCGGAGAATTCCGGCTAAATTTGCATAAGTAAAAAGAGTTTGCTGATAGACAAACAAAGCGTTACCTGAATAAGGCTTTTATTGACGCACGATGAGGGGATGAAAAACGATGCGGATTGGGTTTCTATTAGTGGTATTAAGCCTGATTTTAAGTGGTTGCAGCAGCCACGCGCCTCCGCCCAGCGGACGTTTGTCTGATTCTATTGCGGTCGTGGCGCAATTGAACGATCAGTTACGGCAATGGAACGGCACGCCATATCGCTATGGCGGGCTGGAGCGCAGCGGCGTTGACTGTTCCGGTTTCGTCTACCGCACCTTCCGCGATCGCTTTGATATGCAGTTGCCGCGCACCACCGTACAGCAAACGTCACTGGGCACCAAAGTCAGCCGCAAAGAATTAATGCCGGGCGATTTAGTTTTCTTTAAAACCGGCAGCGGCGAGAACGGGCTGCACGTCGGTATTTATGACACGGATAATAAATTTATTCATGCTTCCACCAGCCGGGGAGTTACACGCTCATCCCTGGAAAACGTCTACTGGAACCGGGCCTACTGGCAGGCGCGCAGGCTGTAGCGCTGTTACCTTTCTCTCTGTATTCCCTGACGCGCCGGCGGCGTAAATTCGGTATGATAATAAACCCTGCGGCAAAGCCCGCGGGGTTTAACGGCGACAACAGGACGTTAATTATGAATAACCTGCGTTTATTGATTTCCCGCTCTTTTGACCCCTGGTTCAATCTGGCGGTAGAAGAGTGCATTTTTCGTCAGATGGCGCCGACTCAGCGCGTGCTGTTTTTGTGGCGCAATGCGGACACCGTGGTGATCGGCAGGGCGCAAAACCCGTGGAAAGAGTGCAACACCGGGCGCATGAACGATGACGGCGTGCGGCTGGCCCGGCGCAGCAGCGGCGGCGGCGCGGTGTTTCACGATTTAGGCAACACCTGCTTCACCTTTATGGCGGGGAAACCGGAATATGATAAATCTGTGTCCACCGGCATCATTCTTGATGCGTTGCGTTCTCTGGGCATCGATGCCCATGCGTCCGGGCGCAACGATCTGGTGGTTTCCACGCCGGACGGTGAGCGTAAAATATCGGGCTCTGCTTACCGTGAAACGAAGGACCGGGGCTTTCACCACGGTACTTTATTGCTGAACGCCGATCTCAGCCGCCTGGCGAATTACCTCAACCCCGATCCTAAAAAATTGCAGGCCAAAGGCATTACTTCGGTGCGCTCACGTGTGGCTAATCTGGTTGAGCTGTCGGCGGACATTACGCACGAAAAAATCTGCGCGGCGATAGAAGAGGCGTTCTTCGCTTACTACGGCGAACAGGTGACGGCGGAAGAGGTTTCCCCGGAGCAATTGCCGGATCTGCCCAACTTCAGCGAGCAGTTCCGCAAACAAAGCAGTTGGGAGTGGAACTTCGGGCAGGCGCCGGCGTTTACCCATACGCTGGACGAACGTTTCAACTGGGGCGGCGTGGAGCTGCATTTTGACGTTGAACACGGCGTTATCAGCCGTGCGCAGGTATTCAGCGACACGCTGAACCCGGCGCCGCTGGAGCTGATGGCGGATTCGCTGCGCGGCGTTGCCTACCGCCCGCAGGCCATCGCGGCGGTCCTGGAACGCGTGCTTTCCGTTCATCCAGAAGCCCGTGATGAGCTGAATACGCTGAACGACTGGCTGATGACGCAGATCCGCTGACAATCCGGCTATCGCATTAATCGGTATTTCCCTCAATACCCCTGCGCTTAGCCGGTGTTTATTCCTGCAATACGGCCCTAAACTGTGGAAAACGGAGGGGCCATGACGCAATTTATTAACACCTACCACGACGAATTACCGGGATTTTCTCACGCGCTGAAACCGACGCCCCTGAAGGACGCCGCCCTGCTTTATTACAGCGCGCCGCTGGCCGCTGAGCTGGCGCTGGACGAACGTTGGTTTTCCGGTGACCTTGCCGCGGTGCTGCGCGGTGAGCAACTGGCTGAAGGAATGAAGCCGCTGGCGCAGGTGTACAGCGGGCATCAGTTCGGTGTATGGGCCGGGCAACTGGGCGACGGGCGTGGTATCTTGCTGGGCGAACAGCGCCTGGCGAATGGCCGTAAGCTGGACTGGCATCTGAAGGGGGCAGGTTTGACGCCGTATTCGCGCATGGGCGACGGGCGGGCGGTGCTGCGCTCGGCGATCCGCGAGTTCCTGGCGTCGGAGGCGATGCACGCCCTCGGCATTCCCACCACGCGCGCGCTGAGCATCGTCACCAGCCGGCAGCCCGTTTTCCGTGAGCAGCCGGAACGGGGCGCCATGTTGCTGAGGGTGGCGGAAAGCCATCTGCGTTTCGGGCATTTTGAGCACTTCTATTACCGCAACCAGCCGGAAAACGTGCGTTTGCTGGCCGACTACGCGATCCGTCACCATTGGCCGCACCTTGAAAATGACACGGATGCCTATTTCTTGTGGCTGCGGGATATCGTTGAACGAACCGCCCGGTTGATAGCCCGCTGGCAGACCGAAGGTTTCGCCCACGGAGTGATGAATACCGACAATATGTCGCTGCTCGGTTTAACGATCGATTACGGTCCGTATGGATTTATGGATGATTACCAGCCCGGCTGGATCTGCAACCATTCCGATCATCAGGGGCGTTATGCCTTTGATAATCAGCCTGCGGTAGCGTACTGGAATTTACACCGTCTGGCCCAGGCATTGTCGGGGCTGCTCAGCGCCGAACGTTTGCAACAGGCGCTGGAGGCTTACGAGCCGGCGCTGATGGATGCTTTCGGGCAGCGGATGCGCGCCAAACTGGGATTTACCCAAAGGGAAGATGACGACAACGATCTGCTTACCGGTTTGCTGACGTTGATGACGCGGGAAGGGTGTGATTACACCCGCACGTTCCGCCTGCTGAGCCGGGTGGAGCAACAGAGCTCTGCCATGGCGCTACGCGATGAATTTATCGATCGTCCGGCGTTTGATGCCTGGTATCAACAATGGCGCACCCGCCTGCAACGCGAGGGCGTCAGCGATGAGCAACGTCAGGCGGCGATGAAGGCGGTGAATCCGGCGCGGGTATTGCGCAATTATCTGGCGCAGAATGCGATTGCCGCGGCGGAGCAGGACGATGTCAGCGTGCTTGCGCGTTTACATCAGGCGTTACTGCGGCCTTATGAGGATGATGACGCGCTGGCGGATCTGGATGCGCCGCCGCCGGCGTGGGGAAAACAGCTGGAGGTATCCTGCTCCAGCTGAGGCGATTAATGCCGCAGATACACCTGCGGGATGCCGCTTTGCGGATGGGGGAGGACGTCGAGATCGGCGTGATACCAGTGGCGCAGGGTGTCGGTGTTCAGCACGTCAGCCGGCGTTCCCCGGGCCACTAGCTCGCCCTGATGCAATAAGATGATGCGGTCGGCATAGAGCGCGGCCAGATTCAGATCGTGCAGGATACAGCACACGCTGAGCGGTTCGCGCCGGGTCAGTTCATGCATCAGGCGCAGGGTTTTTTGCTGATGATAGAGATCCAGCGCCGACGTGGGTTCATCCAGAAACAGCCAGCGCGGGCCAGGCTCCGGCTGCCATAGCTGCGCCAGCGCCCGGGTAAGCTGGACGCGCTGTTGTTCACCGCCGGAGAGCGTGCGGTAATCCCGCTCCGCCAGCGGCGTACAGCCGGTTTGCGCCATAACCCGCTCGACCGCGTTAGCTTGCGCGCCCGGCCCGTGCGGCGAGCGTCCCATCGTCACCACCTCACGCACGCTGAACGGAAAGGCGAGCGTGCTGTGCTGGCGCATCACCGCCCGCACTTTGGCAAGCCGGGCCGGCGCCCAATCCGCCAACGGTTTACCAAGTAAGCGGCATTCGCCGCTGTCCGGCGTTTGGTAGCCGGTCAGCAAGCGCATCAGGGTAGATTTTCCCGCGCCGTTGGGGCCGATAATCGCCACCAGTTCTCCGCTGCGTAACGTCAGCGACACCTGTTTGATTAATGGGCGACCGCCAGGCGAATAGACGATGTCGTTGGCCTCCAGCACGGGAGCGGAAATATCAGGCAAGGGACGTCTCCTTTTGGCGCAGAATCAGCCACAAAAAGTAAGGGCCGCCGATCAGGCTGGTCAGCAGGCCGACCGGCATTTCCGCCGGAGCAACCAGCGTGCGGGCCAGAGTATCCGCCATCAGCAGCAGACAGGCGCCGCCCAGCGCGGCGCCGGGAAGCAGCCAGCGGTGATCGGCGCCCAGTCGCAGGCGCATCAGGTGCGGTATTACCAGCCCGATAAAGCCGATCACTCCGCTGACGGCAACGGAAGCCCCCACCAATACCGCACTGAGCAAAAGCAGGCGCAGCTTGGTTTGCGGGACGTTGACGCCGAGATAATGCGCTTCTTCATCGCCAAGCTGGAGCAGGTTCAGGCGCCGCGCCATGCTCAGTGCGACGGCGGCGGCCGGCAGGATCAACGAAGCGGCGGCCAGCAGCGGCCCCCATTGCGCCGATCCCAGGCTGCCCATGCTCCAGAGCGTAAACTGGCGCAATTGTTGATCGCTGCTGATGTAGCTTAAGACGCCGACTGCGGCAAAACACAGCGCGTTGATGGCGATCCCCGCCAGCAACAGCCGGGCCAACGCGCCGTGACCGCGCTGGCTCAGGTTGTAGATGATAAGCGAGATAACCAGGCTGCCGGCGAAAGCTGCCAGCATGTGGCTGTACAGCGCGAGCGCCGGGGTCAGCGACAACGGCAAAACGATCACCATGGCTACCGACAGCGACGCGCCGCTGCTGATCCCCAGCAATGTGGGGTCAGCCAGCGGATTACGGAACAACCCCTGCATCACCGTGCCGGAAACGGCCAGCGCCAGGCCGACCAACGCGGCCAGCAGCACCCGCGGCAGGCGGATGTCCAGCCAGATCCGCCACTGCATATCGCTCAGCGGCGCCTGCCACAGCGTACGAAACGACAGCGTCAGCGCGCCCAGATTGGCCGACGCCAGCATTAACGCCAGCGTCAGTACGCCGAGCAGGGGCAGGATGATGCGGGGAGAAACCCGGTCAATCATAGTGCGGCCTTCTCCGCCGCCTGGCGCAGCTTCGCCAGGGCATCCGGGGTGTTCAGGGTAAAGCCCAGCAACGCCATATCATCCAGCGCCAGCACGGCCTTATTTTTCGCCGCCGGCGTCATGGACATGCCTGGTAACCGCCAGATATTTTCCAGCCCGCCCAGCGTTTTTACGCCGTCCAGGGTGATCAGAATTAAATCCGGTGCGCTGGCGATGACGCCTTCCTGAGAAAGCGGACGATAGCGGCTGAATCCCTGCATGGCATTGGTCGCGCCAGCCGCGCGGATAACGGCGTCGGCGGCGGTATCCTGCCCGGCGGCCATCGGCGTCATACCGCCGTGGCTCAGGATGAACAACACTTTTACCGGCAGGGAGCGCCGGGGAACGGCGTCAATCTGGCGGCGATAATCCGTCGTCAGCGCGTTGCCCTGTGATTCTTGCCCCAGCGCGGCGGCAACCTGGCTGATTTTCCGTGGTACGGCGTCCAGCGTTGTCTCTCCGGTCACGTTAACCACCCGCACGCCGGCATTAGCGACCTGTTCCAGCACCAGCGATGGCTGGGCGAGATCGCTGACCAGCACCAGAGTCGGCTTCAGGGAGAGGATACCCTCCGCGTTGAGCTGGCGCATATAGCCGACATCGGGCAGCTTTTGTACGCCGGCGGGATGGGTGCTGGTGGTGTCGCGGGCGACCAGTTCCTTGCCTGCGCCGAGCGCCCAGGCGATTTCAGTTACGTCGCCGCCGATGGTGATGATGCGTTCGGCGGCTGATGCGCCCTGGTTGAACAACAACAGGGCGGTATACAGGATGGGGAGCAACGGTTTCATGCGGCGGCCTCATTCAGACGGGGCAAGTTTTCCACCTGACGGCGCCAGTCGGTTTGCTCCGGCTCACCCTCGGTACGTTGGCCGTACAGCTGGGCGATTTGCGTACCATCCGCGGCAAACAGTTCCAGGCTGGTGACAAAACCGTCGCTGGTGGGTTTACGGGTAATCCAGCTTTCCGCGATTTGATCTTCCCTCAAATGCAGGGTAAAGCGGGGGTTAAAGATGTTGATCCAGTCAGCGTGCGGCGCGATGCGGGCGATCTGCCCGGTAAAGATCTGTACGCATCCGCGGTTGCCGACGAACACCATGATTTCGTTTTGCTCTTCGCGCGCAGTTTGCAGCAGCAGATTCAGCGCATCGTTACTGACCTGCCAGGCCAGGTCTTCGCCTACGGCGCGGAACGCCTGCTGACGGCTGACGTCATGCTGCCTGAGCAGTTGGAAAAATTGGTGAACGTCGGTCATGGCGCGCCATTGAGTGTCGATTGCCGCGCTGTCATAGCCGGAGCTGCCGTTTTTTGCCGGTGCCGCGCTGAGCGCCAGCGGCGGGTTATCGGCGCTGAGGTACGCGTCGATCAGCGCCTGCCAGGCGGCCATGTCGGTTTGGTCGGTGGCATAAGTTTTATGCACTGCGTCGCCGTGCGGGTCGAAGAACTGAATGCTGTGACGCACGCCGTGGCGACCATTTTCGGTAAGGGTAAAGGCGCTGCTCCACTGGTTCAGGAACATCCGCAGATCCAGCTCGCGCGGATTGAGGATCAGCCCGGCGTGTCCGCCCAAATGCTGATTCTGGTACCGGCCCAGATGTTCATGAACGGCATATTCGTTACGGGTAATGGCCTTGACCTCGCCAACGGCTTCCAGCGCGCCCAGCAGGGCGCGGGTGTCGTTATTCAGCCGGCGGGCGTCATGACCAACCCGGGCGTGCGTCAGTTCCGCTTCGCTGACGCCCAGCAGAGCGGCCAGATCGCGGGCGTAAAGTGCAGGGTTTTGAGTTTTGGCGTCGAGATATTGTTCGTACAGTGCAGGTGACATGTATTTATCCTATGCGATTTTTAACGTTTGTTTTTTTCAGGCCGGACTGACTTCCCGGATAACAACTTTTAAATGGCATTCTTTTTAAGAATGACCGACGCGCCCCAACTGCGGCGGGGAGCGGCATGGTTACCACTGATAACTCACCAGTAACCTGGCGTTGCGGCCATCCTGAATAACGCCTTGCGAAGAGTAGTATTCTTTGTCGAACGCGTTGCCGAGCACCACGGTGGTGGTAACGCCGCGCAGGCTTTCCTGGCCTTTATAGCTGACGTAAAAATCGTTCACGGTGTAGCCGGCCTGCGGCGTGATGCCGCTGCTGACACGGGTGTTGCGCTCAGCCATGGTCGCGACCCAGCCGATGGAGAAGCCGCTGTGGCTGACGGGAATATCCAGCTGGCTGGTTACCGTGTCCGGACTGGTGGTGCCGAGCCAGTCGCCGCTGCGTTCGTCTTTGGCGCGGGTACGGTTGTAGGCCAGGTTCCAGTTAAATCCGTCGGTCTGGTAGCTCATCACTGCGTCCCAGCCCCAGATTTTGGCGCGGGGAATGTTAACGGACGTGGTGCTGCAATCGATGCAGTACGGCCCGCCGGGGCCGAAGCCCATCTGCATGGTGACGCTGGTGCTGATGTAGTCCTTGGCCCTGGTGCTGAAGTAGCTGGATTTGAACTGCAATGAGTCGTTATGCAGCATTACATCGTCAAAGCGCAGACCAAAACCGTATTCCTGCGTTTCGTTGGTTTCCGGTTTCAGGTCCGGGTTGGGCTTCCAGTAGTTCGCCATGCCGGGGCCCATCTGGAAATGCAGGGAATCGTTATACATTTCCCCCATGGTCGGCGCGCGGAACGCCTGGGCATAGGAACCGAACAGCATCAGCCAGTCGGTGGGCGAAATGCTGAGGGAAGCGCGGGACGACCACTTGTCGGCGTTGACGTCATCGTCGCCTTCGCTGCTGCCGCGGTAGTTATCGTAACGTGTGCCCGCCACGATGCTGACGGGCAAGTCGCGCAGGGTGATTTCATCCTGTAGCCAGCCGGAGGCGAAGTCGATATCCGCCTGCGGGAAGCCGGTGGTGACGCCGCCGGGTTTCTGCTCCTGGCGGTAAACTTCGGAGCCGTAGGTCAGCAGGTGTGAAGCGAAGGTATCGGCGAACAGGCGGGTACGGTTTTCCAGTTTGGCGCCTTTGGTGTCCTGCTTGCGTTTTTCGTAGCCGGAGCCATCCGGGCTGGCGTTGATTTCCGTTTCGGAATAGTAAAGCGCCGCGCTCAGATCCAGCCACTCCTGATCAGCCGGTTTGAGGTGATAATTCCCCTGGGCGTCACGCTGAATGGTGGAGCGGTTGGTCATTACGTTGGTGGAGGACGCATCCGGGAGCTGCGGGTTTTTCGGTTCGCGCGCGCTGTTGTTGTAGTAGCGCAGGTTGCCGCTCAGCGACTGATTTTCATCAATGCTCCAGGTTCCTTTAGCCAGGACGTTGCTGATGGTTTCGTCATTAGGCGCGTCAAAACCGTTGCTCTGCCGCAGGTTGCCGCGGTCGCGGGTGCCGAAGGAGAGCAGGCCGTCGAGATTGTCGGTTTTCGCGTAGGCGCTGGCGCCCAGTCCCAGGCTGTGGTCCATCGTGGCGGCGTTGGCGAACACGCGGTAGCCGGTGGTTTGCCCCGGCATCAACAGATCGGCCGCGTCAACGGTCTGGTAGGCGATAACCCCACCCAGCGCGCCGCTGCCGTAGAGCAACGCCGACGGGCCGCGCACGACTTCGACGCGCCTGATGAGCGCCGGATCGAGGAAAGTTCCGTTCAGGTGGCCGGTGTCCGTACCCTGACGAATGCCGTCCACCATCACTAATACGCCGCGACGGTCATAACCGCGCATCAGGATATCCTGGCCGTTGGTGCGCGAACTGCCGCTGACGGTAATGCCGGGAATATAGCGCAGCATGTCCGGCGCAGAGGACGCCGTCATGGTGTTGGGGCCATCGTTTTCCAGCACGGTTACCATCATGGGCGCTTCGAAACTATCACGCTGGTTGCCGGTGGCGGTAACGGTCATTGTATCGCGTACGGAAGTGGCGTTGCGTTTCCAGGCGATCTCCTGTGCGCCGGATGAGGCGGCGGGAATGTCTGTGGTGTCTGATGATTGTGCCTGTGCGATAGCAGGCAGGGCGCAGGCAATGGCCAGACTCAGGCCGGAACGGCCGAAGCGGACGGGTAAAGCGAAAAGCATGAGGCAACTCTCCCTATGTCTAACTTTATCGGGGGCTGGCTGCCTCGTCTCAGGACTGGGTGGCTGGCTGGTTTTGTTGGAATTATGTCAGGACGGGCCTGATGTGTGACGAACGCTATTTGGTCAGGATGAGTTTGCCGGATTTGGTCTGGCGTAACTGATACAACTGACCCTGGTGATGAATGATCATTTTCCCGCTGCTGCCGAGTAAACGACGGCTGTCGATTTGCATGACGCCGGCATCATTAGCTTCCTTTGAAACCGGGGCGGGCGATGATCGATCTGATGGCCCGGCGCTGTTATTTTCCATCGGTAATTCTCGTGCGAATGGTAATTGTTATTGAATTGATAATCATTATCATAAAACAATTCACAGGCAGCAAGCGAAATTTAGCCGGACGCGATCACATTACGCGGATGAATCCGCCGTGGTGGCGGGGAAAGCAACAAGAAGGATAGGGTCGCGATAAGGGAAATAACCGGAGGTTTCTCCTCCGGTTATTCTGCATCAGAAGCGGCTGTCTACCGCATCGGCGAGCATCGCCAGCATTTTCTCGGTATCGGCCCAGCTCAGGCAGGGGTCGGTGATGGACTGACCATAGGTCAGCGGCTGGCCCGGTATGATCTTCTGCGTTCCTTCGGTCAGGAAACTTTCCGCCATGATGCCGACAATGGCGTCGGAGCCGGCGCGGATTTGATTGCTGACGTTTTCCGCCACATCGAGCTGGCGGCGGTGCAGCTTCTGGCAGTTGCCATGGCTGAAATCCACCACGAGGTGGCCGGGCAAATCGAATTCGCGCAGGGCATCACAGGCCGCGGCAATGTCGTCTGCATGATAGTTGGGCGTTTTACCGCCGCGCATGATGATATGGCCGTAAGGGTTGCCGCTGGTCTGGTACACGGTCATTTGCCCGTGTTTGTCCGGCGAAAGGAAAATATGCCCGGCGCGTGCGGCCCGGATGGCGTCGATGGCGATACGGGTATTGCCGTCGGTGCCGTTCTTAAAGCCGACCGGGCAGGAGAGCGCCGAGGCCATTTCGCGGTGTACCTGGCTTTCCGTGGTGCGCGCGCCGATAGCGCCCCAACTGATGAGGTCGGAAATATACTGACCGATCACCATGTCCAGAAACTCAGTGGCGGTCGGTAATCCGTGTTGGTTCACCCGCAGCAGCAAATCGCGCGCCATGCGGATGCCGTGGTTAACGCGGTAACTGCCGTCAAGATCCGGATCGGAGATAAGCCCTTTCCAGCCTACGACGGTGCGGGGCTTTTCGAAGTAGGTGCGCATGACGATTTCCAGGCGGTCCTGGTAACGTAAGCGTAGTTCGTTGAGGCGGCCCGCGTAGTCGAGGGCGGCATCGATATCGTGGATTGAACAGGGGCCGACGATGGCCAGCAGACGACGATCTTCGCCGTGCAGGATTTTTTCAATGCGTTTTCGTGACAGTGTCACGTTTTCTGCAACCTCCGGAGCAAGAGGCAGCTGTTTCGCCAGTTCTGCAGGCGTCACAAGGCTGTCGATGCGCGCGGTGCGCAGTTCATCGGTTTTATGCATAACGTTCTCTGAATTCGTGTCTTCGCTGCGGCAACAATACCGGGAAGTGATGGCGATCACGATAACGGAATTGCAGGGCAATGAATAGAGGCGATTGGTTATTTTATGTTCGGTTGATGTACTTTTTTACTAGTACGGGAGTTCATTGCACAAATCATAAGCAAAAAGGGGCGCGCACCGCCCGTTTTTTACACGGGCGGTGCGGGAAATCAATACATCCGACGGTTCAGGCCGAGCGCATCCAGAATCTTCGTGGCGATCTCTTCCACGGAATGATTGGTTGTATTCAGGTAACGAATATTGTTCTTGCGATACAGCGCTTCAACTTCTGCCAGCTCAAGGCGGCATTGGCGGATTGATGCATAGCGGCTGTTTTCCCGGCGGCCTTCGCGGATGGCTGCCAGGCGATCCGGGTTGATGGTCAGACCGAACAGTTTGCCCTGAAACGCTTTCAGCGCGGGCGGAAGCTGGAGGTTATCCATGTCATCGGCGGTGAAGGGGTAGTTCGCCGCCCGGATGCCGAACTGCATGGCGAGGTACAGGCTGGTCGGCGTTTTGCCGCAGCGTGAAACGCCCAGCAAAATGACCTGTGCCTGATCGAGATTGCGCAACGAGATGCCGTCGTCGTGCGCCAGCGTGTAATCAATGGCGGCGATACGGGCATCGTACTTGAGCAGGTTGTGTTCGGTGAGCCCGTGGGTCAGGTTGGCGACGTGCACCGGCGCCATACCCAGTTCGTCCTGAAGCGGGGCGACCAGCGCGCGGACGATGTCCTGACAGAACCCTTCGCTGCTGTGGATGATCTCTTTAATACGCGGGGCGACGATGGAATAGAACACCAGCGGGCGCTGGCCGGTGCGCGCATAGATTTCGTTGATTTGCTGGCATACGGCTTCAGCCCGGGTTTCATTTTCCACGAACGGCAGAGTATAGGACGTGACGTCCACCGGGAATTGCGAAAGCACTGCGTGTCCGAGAACTTCCGCCGTAATGGCGGTTCCGTCTGAAATGTAAAATACGCTTCTTTCCACGGTCGGCTCCTGTTAACTGCTGTGAGTGATTACAATAGCAACTTTCGTGTTACATAACAGTGTATTCTGCAACGTTTTCCGCAGCTTGCGTTCATTATCACACCGTGTGACAGCGAAATCCGTTTTCATTTTTTTCGCTATGCCTGTTTTGATTTCAGCAAGATACAGCTTCTATACACACTAAAGCTGAAAAATTTCAGCTGACAAATAAAAAAATGCGTATTTTTTCAAAAAAAATCGCTCTCTGCGTTTGGTGGATCGATTCACCATTCTATGACTTTCGTCACGGTGTGTTAGGCTGAATTTCGCTCTCAGACGAGCAACCGCGCTTTCTTTCGTATCCATTTTAATGAACGTAAAAAGGATTGTCTCAATGTCAACTAACGTCCCTGACAGACATGAAGTGCTTTGGTACAACCAACTCGGTATGCACGATGTTGATCGGGTGGGAGGCAAAAACGCCTCCCTGGGGGAGATGATAACCAACCTGTCTGAGCTGGGGGTGTCTGTACCCAACGGTTTCGCTACAACGGCTCAGGCGTTCAATGATTTTCTGGAGCAGAGCGGCGTTAACCAGAAAATTTATGCGTTACTGGATAAAACGGATGTTGATGACGTTGCCGCGCTGGCGCAGGCTGGTAAGCAAATCCGTCAGTGGGTGGTGGATACGCCGTTTACGCCGCAGCTTGACCGCGCCATTCGCGATGCCTATCAGCAATTGGCGGAAGGTGATGCGCAGGCCTCTTTTGCGGTACGTTCTTCCGCCACGGCGGAAGACATGCCTGATGCCTCCTTTGCCGGGCAGCAGGAGACGTTCCTTAACGTTCAGGGAATCGATGCGGTTATGGTGGCGGTGAAGCATGTCTTTGCTTCGCTGTTCAATGACCGTGCGATCTCTTACCGCGTTCATCAGGGATACGACCATCGCGGCATTGCGCTTTCTGCCGGTATTCAGCGCATGGTGCGTTCCGATCTGGCTTCCTCCGGCGTGATGTTCACCATTGATACCGAATCCGGCTTTGATCAGGTGGTCTTCATCACTTCGGCTTATGGGCTGGGGGAGATGGTGGTGCAGGGCGCGGTAAACCCGGACGAGTTCTATGTACACAAGCCGACGCTGCAAAAAGGCAATCCTGCTATTGTGCGGCGTAATATGGGCTCGAAGAAGATCCGCATGGTGTATGCCGACTCTCAGGAGCATGGCAAACAGGTCCGGATTGAGGATGTGCAGGAAGACCTGCGCAACCGTTTCAGCCTGACCGACGATGAGGTGGAACAACTGGCCCGCCAGGCGCTGCAAATCGAACAGCATTATGGCCGTCCGATGGATATCGAATGGGCCAAAGACGGTCATACCGGCAAGCTGTATATCGTGCAGGCGCGGCCGGAAACCGTACGTTCCAACGAGCAGGTGATGGAACGTTATCAGCTGAGCGGGCGCGGCGAAGTGCTGGTGGAAGGGCGTGCTATCGGGCACCGCATCGGCGCAGGCGAAGTGAAGGTGATTCACGATATCGCCGAAATGAACCTGATTCAGCCCGGTGACGTGCTGGTGACCGACATGACCGACCCGGACTGGGAGCCGATCATGAAAAAAGCGTCGGCGATCGTCACCAACCGCGGCGGCCGTACCTGCCATGCCGCGATCATCGCCCGTGAACTGGGTATTCCGGCGGTCGTTGGCTGCGGTGATGCGACCGAGCGCCTGAAAGACGGCCAGAAGGTGACGGTTTCCTGTGCGGAAGGCGATACCGGCTACGTTTATCACGACCTGCTGGACTTCTCGGTACAAAGCTCCGAAGTGAGTGAAATGCCTGAGCTGCCGCTGAAGATCATGATGAACGTCGGGAACCCCGACCGGGCCTTTGACTTCGCCCGTCTGCCTAATGAAGGGGTGGGGTTGGCGCGTCTGGAATTTATCATTAACCGTATGATTGGCGTCCACCCGCGCGCGCTGCTGGAGTTTGATCAGCAAGAGCCGGCGTTGCAGGCGGAAATCCGCGAAATGATGCAGGGGTATGATTCGCCGGTTGAGTTTTACGTCGGGCGTCTGACTGAGGGCATCGCGACCCTGGCGGCGGCATTCTGGCCGAAGCGGGTGATTGTGCGCCTGTCTGACTTTAAATCCAACGAATACGCCAACCTGGTCGGCGGTGAGCGCTACGAGCCGGATGAGGAAAACCCGATGCTGGGCTTCCGCGGCGCCGGTCGTTACATTTCGGACAATTTCTCTGCCTGTTTCTCGCTGGAATGCGCTGCGGTGAAGCGGGTACGTAACGAAATGGGGCTGACCAACGTTGAGGTGATGATTCCGTTCGTGCGTACCGTGGATCAGGCGCGTGACGTGGTGGCGCAACTGGAAAAAGAGGGGCTGAAGCGCGGGGATAACGGGCTGAAAGTGATCATGATGTGCGAGATCCCTTCCAACGCCCTGTTGGCCGATGCGTTCCTGCAATATTTCGACGGTTACTCCATCGGTTCTAATGATATGACTCAGCTGACGCTGGGGCTGGATCGTGACTCCGGGCTGGTGTCGGAGCTGTTTGACGAGCGTAACGATGCGGTTAAGGCGTTACTGTCGATGGCCATTAAGGCGGCGAAGGCGCAAGGGAAGTATGTGGGTATTTGCGGGCAGGGGCCTTCGGATCATGAAGACTTCGCGCGTTGGTTAATGGATGAGGGAATTGACAGTTTGTCTCTTAATCCGGATACCGTGGTGCAAACCTGGGTCAATCTGGCAAATGCTGGTTAAGACTTCTCTTATTATTTTGACGGCCGCACACGCGGCCGTTATTAATATCGTTAGTCGGATTATGTAAGCTGATGAATATAATTTAGCTATCATTTATCAAGAGATATAAATATAAGTTATCGGCAGCCGCATGAAAGACATTGACAGCAGCAATATGTACGAAGGCCGCCGCGATCGGGCTGGCGTGAGGTAAAAAAAAGCCCACCTCAGGGGATGGGCAAAGACTACACACAGCAATTTGGTTGGGAAGTAGTATCGTAGAGTCTTATCTCAAAATAAGGGGAAAGATGACTCGCTAACATGCTGATATAATAGGTAAGCACGCCAATCCAGTCTTTAAGAATCATCCTAATCATCGGTCCGTGCCTTATAATTAACGTGTTTTTCTCATTTATACTTATTTAATTCGGGATGATCTTAGGCGTTATTAAGTTTGTGCGCCTGAGTGTCTGACGCATTAAAGGAAAGTGATTAACCAAAATAAGGTTTTCTGTATTTTAACCGCGCCATTTGGCGAAAGAAATGAAAAGCGGCGGAGAGAGAACCCCTCCGCCGAAAACATTACAGTTTCTCCAGTTCCTGAATTACCTGCTCCGGGTCTTTATCCGGTTCCGGTGCTTCATGTATCCAGGCAGAGATCAGGCGATACGACACGGCCAATACCACGGGGCCGATAAACAGGCCGATCATGCCGAACGCCAGCAACCCACCGATGACGCCGGACAGGATCAGGATCATCGGCAAATCGGCGCCCAGACGAATCAACGCCGGGCGCAGCACGCCGTCCATGGTGCCCACGACGCAGCTCCAGACCAGCAGCACGGTGCCCCAGGTGGTGTCGCCGGTCCAGTAGAGCCAGATAATGGCCGGGACCAGCACCAGCAGCGGGCCAAGCTGCGCCAGGCAGCAGATAAACATCACCACGGTCAGCAGCGTAGCGCCGCTGATGCCGCAAATTGCCAGCCCGATGCCGCCGAGTACGGACTGCGCCAGCGCGGTAACGACCACGCCCAGTGCGACTGCCCGGATGGACTGCGCTGCCAGAATGACGGCTGCGTCGCCGCGTTGGGCGGCGAGACGGATAGCGAAGTGACGGATGCCCAGCGCCACGTGTTCCCCCCGGCTGTAAAGCAGGGCGCTGAATAACAGCATCAGCGTACAGTGCAGCATGAAGCTGCCGACGTGGGCGGCCTGGGCGATAAACCAGGTGACGGCCTGCCCGATATAGGGCTGAACCTTGGCCATAATGGCGCTGCCGCCGCCGTTCATCAGGGAATGCCAGGTGCTGTAGAGCTTGCTTCCTACCAGCGGGATGCTGTTCAGCCAGGCTAAATCCGGCAGTTGCCAGCTTGTGGCGGAGGACGCCCAGGCGAGAACAGGGGCGCTGTTATCGATCAGGCTGACGATAACCAGGGAAATAGGAATAACGAAAAGCAAAATCAGCAACAACATCATGACCAGTACGGACAGCCAGCGTTTGCCCCACATCATCTCCTGCAATTTCGTCAACAGCGGCCAGGTTGCGATGACGATCATGCTGGCCCAGGCGAATCCCAGGACAAATGGCCGCACCACCCAGAAGCAGGACACAATCATCAGCGCGATAAACAGCGTTCCGAACATGATACGCGGCAGGTCAACCTTGGGTTGCGGACCGCGCAGACTATTACCTTCATTCATGAATTTATTTCCATCAATACAAAACTGTCGGGTGGCCTTTGGGCCGTATGATGACGTAAAGCGTAGCGAAACCCTAGAGCCAGGACGAAAAATAGTCCCGGATAAAAGAATAGCGGTTCAGGGGAAAAACAGGAGACAGGCGACGCCATGCCCTGTGGGCATGGCGTTGAATCAGGGGAGAAGGTTCAGGTATTGGTAAGCAAACAGGGTAATAATCACCAGGCAAAAAACGCTGGCGCCCAGTTCGGCAAGATTGCGCGGCAGATAACTCATGGTGTTCGGGTTCCGTACAGTGGCTGACTGTAGAGCAGTATTCCCTGTGAACCTTAAAGAAACATTAAGGCATTTCCCATAATCGCGCCGGGCGAGAATTATCAGAATCGTCGCCCTCCCGATTAGTAGCTGCAGGCGGGGTAAGGCCTTTAATTATTCAGAAATTTTATCACCAGCGCCATCGGCAGAACGGCCGGTTTATGGTAGTTTCAAAAGTGACCCGCTCCGGCGGGCATCCCCAATTCTCCGCAGAGGGAATGGGAATCTCGGACAGACTGGACCGGGCCTGCCGCCCGGCGCAATGACTACAGGTGGTATTCCTTTGAGCAAGCATGGATCGGATCAGCTTGGCATGATCCCTCAAATCGCGCAGGCGCCCGGGCTGGACCAACGGGTGCTGGACTATTTACAGGCATTGGCCGGGCAGGGGTTTACCGGTGATACGGACACCCGCTACGCCACGCGCCTGACGATGGCAACCGACAACAGTATTTATCAGCATCTGCCGGATGCCGTGGTTTTTCCGCGTTCTACCGCGGATGTGGCGCTGCTGGCGCGTGTGGCCGCGGAGGACAAATTCCGGCCGCTGGTGTTTACCCCGCGCGGCGGCGGCACCGGCACCAACGGGCAGGCGCTTAACGGCGGCATCATCGTCGATATGTCGCGTTATATGAACCGGATCCTGGATATTAACGTGGAAGAGGGCTGGGTCCGGGTGGAAGCAGGCGTGATTAAGGATCAGCTTAATCAGTTCCTGAAGCCGTACGGGTATTTCTTCTCTCCCGAATTGTCCACCAGTAACCGCGCCACGCTGGGCGGTATGATCAATACCGATGCTTCCGGGCAAGGTTCGCTGGTCTACGGCAAAACGTCCGACCACGTGTTTGGCCTGCGGGCGGTGCTGCTGGGCGGTGAGTTGCTCGACACCGCGCCGGTGCCGGTCGCATTGGCCCGCCAGTTGGCGCAGGAAGGTACGCTGGCCGGTAATATTTACCGGACCGTACTGGAAAGCTGCGGTGACAACCGCGCGCTGATCCTGGAAAAATTCCCGGCGCTGAACCGTTTTCTGACCGGGTACGATCTGCGGCATGTCTTCAGCGACGACCTGCAAACTTTTGACCTGACCCGCATCCTGACCGGCTCAGAGGGCACGCTGGCCTTCATTACCGAAGCCCGGCTGGACATTACGCCGTTACCCAAAGTGCGCCGTCTGGTTAACGTGAAATATGACTCTTTCGACTCCGCCTTGCGCAATGCGCCTTTTATGGTGGATGCCCAGGCGTTGTCGGTGGAAACCGTGGATTCCAAGGTGCTGAACCTGGCGCGTGAAGACATTATCTGGCACTCGGTAAACGAGCTGATTCTGGATGTGCCGGATAAAGAGATGCTGGGGCTGAATATCGTCGAGTTCGCCGGTGATGATGAGGAACTGATCGACGGCCGGCTTGACAGGCTGTGCCAGGGCCTTGATGCGCTGATGGCGGAAGGCCGGGGCGGCGTGATCGGCTACCAGGTCTGCGGCGATTTGCCCGGCATTGAACGTATCTACGCAATGCGTAAAAAAGCGGTGGGGCTGCTGGGGAACGCCAAAGGGCAGGCGAAGCCGATTCCCTTCGTGGAGGATACCTGCGTGCCGCCGCAGCATCTGGCGGATTACATCACGGAGTTCCGCGCGTTGCTGGATGAACATCAGTTGGCCTACGGCATGTTCGGCCACGTTGATGCCGGGGTGCTGCACGTCAGGCCGGCGCTGGATATGTGCGATCCGCAGCAGGAGCTGCTGATGAAGCAAATTTCCGACCAGGTGGTGGCGCTGACGGCCAAATACGGCGGTTTGCTGTGGGGGGAGCACGGGAAGGGGTTCCGCGCGCAATATAGCCCGGAATTTTTCGGTGAAACCCTGTATCACGAGCTGCGCCGCGTCAAGGCGGCGTTTGATCCCGAAAACCGCCTCAACCCCGGTAAAATTTGTTCGCCGCTGGGCGTAGATGCTCCGATGATGCAGGTGGATGCGGAGAAACGCGGCACCTACGATCGCCGGATCCCGCTTTCGGTGCGCACGGAGTTTCGCGGCGCGATGGAGTGTAACGGCAACGGCCTGTGCTTTAACTTCGATGCCCGCAGCCCGATGTGCCCATCAATGAAAATTACCGGCGATCGCATCCATTCGCCGAAAGGACGCGCCACGCTGGTGCGGGAGTGGTTGCGCTTACTGGCGGAACAGGGCGCGGATCCGCTGCTGCTGGAAGAGCGCCTGGGGAAAACGTCTACGCTGCGCGGGTTGATAGAGAAAACGCGCAACAGCTGGCATGCGCGTAAAGGTGAGTATGACTTCTCTCACGAAGTTAAGGCGTCGATGTCGGGATGCCTGGCCTGTAAGGCCTGTTCTACACAGTGCCCGATCAAAATAGACGTTCCCGCTTTCCGTGCGCGTTTCCTTCAGCTGTATCACACCCGTTATCTGCGCCCGGCGAGTGATTACCTGGTCGCCGCGGTGGAAGGCTATGCGCCGCTGATGGCGAAGGCGCCACGGGTGTTTAACTTCTTCCTGCGTCAGCCCTGGGTACGCAACCTGAGCCGGAAACACATTGGTATGGTGGACCTGCCGCTGCTTTCATCCCCGACGCTGAACCAGCAGCTTGCCGGGCATCGTGCCGCCACAAAAACGCTGGAACAGCTTGAGACGCTGGGGGAAAAAGACCGTCAGCGCCATGTGCTGATCGTGCAGGACCCGTTTACCAGCTATTACGATGCGCAGGTCGTGGCGGATTTTGTTCGTCTGGTGGAGAAGCTGGGATTTGAGCCGGTGTTGTTGCCGTTCTCACCGAACGGAAAGGCGCAGCACATTAAAGGATTCCTGACGCGTTTCGCCAAAACAGCGCAAAGAACCGCCGAATTCCTTAACCGCGTTGCGCGCCTCGGTATGCCGATGGTCGGCGTCGATCCGGCGCTGGTGCTGTGTTACCGCGATGAGTACCGTGAAATACTGGGTGACCGGCGTGGGGATTTCACCGTTCAGTTGGTTCATGAATGGCTGCAAAAAGCGCTCCCCGCGGTTGAGGAAGAAGCCAACATCAGCGGCGAGCCGTGGTATCTGTTTGCGCATTGTACGGAAAGCACCGCGTTGCCAGCCAGTTCTCAACAGTGGCAAAAACTGTTTGCCCGTTTCGGCGCGAAGCTGGAGAACGTCAGCGTCGGTTGCTGCGGGATGGCGGGAACCTACGGACATGAAAGCAAGAATCTGGAGAATTCGCTGGGCATCTATGAGTTGTCGTGGCATCAGGCATTGCAGCGCCTGCCGCGTCAGCGCTGTCTGGCCCCCGGGTATTCCTGCCGCAGCCAGGTGAAACGTGTTGAGGGTAACGGGCTGCGGCATCCGTTACAGGCGCTGCTGGAGATTGTGTCATGATTTGGAAACGCGCGGCCACGCTGGAACAACTGAACCAGACCGGAGCGGACTGCATGGTGGGGCATCTGGGCATCATCATTACCCGCCTGGATGACAATGAAATGGAAGGCACGATGCCTGTCGATCAGCGAACCCGGCAGCCTTTCGGCTTGTTGCACGGCGGCGCATCCGTCGTGTTGGCGGAAACCCTGGGGTCGCTGGCCGGCTATCTGTGCTCGGAAGGTCAGCAACAGGTGGTCGGCGTCGAGATTAACGCCAATCACCTGCGGGCTGTGCGGGACGGACAGGTGCGCGGCGTGTGCCGGGCGTTGCATGCCGGACGCCGTAATCAGGTGTGGCAGATTGATATCTTTGATGAGCAGGACCGCCTGTGCTGCGTTTCCCGCCTGACGACCATGATTGTCGATCCCCGCTGAGTACCCGTATTACTCCCCGGTGTGATGCCGGGGAGTAACCCTCTGTAATTCAAATTTTAATTTCTCATCCATGGGCGCTAAACTGTGATCCATCAACCATTTTTTAGCTGCGGGGTCGTCTGTGGAGGTTCAAAGTATCATTTCCGGCGCGGAGATTCAGTTGCCGGCGGATGCGGTATATGCCATTCAGCTTGACGGTAAAGGCGGCAGCGTGCCGATTACTGCGGACACGCAGGCGTCGGCCGGGCAGCCGTGCTGGTTGCATATGGATTATACATTTCAGGAAACGCAGAACTGGCTGAATGGGACGCCATTATTGCCGGACGCCGTTCGTGTGTGTCTGGGCGGTGAGAGCATGCGTCCGCGCGTGACGCGTCTTGGCGACGGCACCATGATTATTCTGCGCAGCATCAACTTTAACCGTGACTCACGCCCGGACCAACTGGTGGTCATCCGGTTGTTTATGACGGATAAACTGGTCGTTTCTACCCGCCACCGTAAGGTGTTCGCCATCGACGAGGTGCTGACCGATCTGCAGAACCATACCGGCCCGGTCAGCAGCGGAGACTTGCTGGTGCAGATAGCCGATGCGCTGACCGATCACACCAGCGAATTTATTGAAGACCTGCATGACAAGATTATCGATCTTGAAGATAACCTGATGGACAATCAGGTGCCGGAGCGCGGGCAGCTGGCGTTGATTCGTAAACAACTTATCGTGCTGCGCCGGTACATGTCGCCGCAGCGGGACGTATTTTCACGCCTGGCAAGCGAGCGACTGCCCTGGATGACGGACGACGATCGCCGGCGTATGCAGGACATTGCCGACCGCCTGGGGCGGGGGCTGGATGATCTGGACGGCAGTATTGCCCGTACGGGCATTCTGGCTGATGAAATCGCCACTCAGATGGCGGACTCCATGAACCGTCGTACCTATACCATGTCGCTGATGGCGATGTTATTCCTGCCGACGACCTTCCTGACGGGGCTGTTCGGCGTCAACCTGGGCGGCATTCCGGGTAATACGTCGCGATTCGGCTTCAGTATTTTTTGCGGATTGCTGCTGGTATTGGTCGGTGGGGTTGTCTGGTGGTTAAAACGGAGTAAATGGTTGTAAAAATCGCCCTGGTATTATTTGGGCTATATCAAAAATATTCTTAATCAAATTTGAAAGGGCGGATTAGATTGAGCCATATCAAATATTCCGCGGGAGTGGTATTGCAAACTGCTTCTCGCAGGTGAATGCAACGTCAAGCGATGGGCGTTGCGCTCCATATTGTCTTACTTCCTAATTTTTTGAATTATTGCATAGCACATTTAATTCGTACCATGCCGGCTCTGAAGCCGGCATTTTTTTGTCTGCGATTCTTACTTCACTTCAATGACGTCCAGGCGAACGCCCTGCGTCAAATCCGGCATATCTTCATCATCCTCGCGCCAGCCTACGGGGTTAACGGGCAGTTCTTCCCGGTCAAAGGCCAGATCGCCGCCGTCGACCACTTCTGCGCCGTGGTGGATGCCTTTAAAATCAAACAAGCGGGTATCGGCAAGGTGTGAAGGCACCACGTTTTGTACCGCGCTGAACATGGTTTCGATGCGGCCGGGGTAGCGTTTATCCCAGTCGCGCAGCATCTCTTTGATGACCTGACGCTGAAGGTTCGGCTGTGAGCCGCACAGGTTGCACGGAATGATCGGGAAGCTGCGTGCTTCGGCGAAGCGCTCAATGTCTTTTTCCCGGCAGTAGGCCAGCGGACGGATAACGATATGTTTGCCGTCGTCGCTCATCAGCTTGGGCGGCATGCCTTTCAGCTTGCCGCCGTAGAACATGTTTAGAAACAGCGTCTGTAAAATGTCGTCACGATGATGGCCCAGCGCTATTTTCGTGGCGCCGAGTTCCGTTGCCGTACGGTACAAAATGCCGCGGCGCAGGCGTGAGCAAAGAGAGCAGGTGGTTTTCCCTTCGGGAATTTTCTCTTTTACGATGCCGTAGGTGTTCTCTTCTACGATCTTGTACTCCACGCCGATGCTGTCGAGATAGGCGGGCAGTACGTGCTCCGGGAATCCGGGCTGTTTTTGGTCAAGGTTGACGGCAACCAGACTGAAATTCACCGGGGCGCTTTGCTGTAGGTTCCGCAGGATTTCCAGCATGGTGTAGCTGTCTTTGCCGCCGGACAGACAAACCATGATGCGATCGCCGTCCTCAATCATATTGAAATCGGCGATGGCTTCGCCCACGTTGCGGCGCAGGCGTTTTTGCAGCTTGTTGAGATTGTACTGTTCTTTAGGCTTAACGGATTGATTTTCTTTCATTTAACCTTAACTCAAATTCTTTATGGGGCACCGGAAGGCATAGTTTTCTGCACTACGAGCTTCGCGTTTATCGTCCGTATGTGCTCGCTGTGTAATTTATCGGTCCGTGTTGCGCAGATTTTGTATGCCCTTTACGCGTTTTCATGCCCCGACTGACTCGCGATGCAAGAAGGGGAAGGTTATGCTGACCGGTCGGCGCCGGCATGCAAAAGTATGGCGTGTATGGTACGGATTATGGGGACGAATTCCAGTGTGTTTTGGGGAGGTAGTGAAATAAGCTTCAGTTTTGTACGGCACAGCGTGCCGTGCCTTCCGCTTTCAGATTTTCAATATCTTCACCGCCCTGCTTTATGGCCGTTTCCAGCGCGCGTACGGAAGGATACCGTTCACGGAATAGCGCCGTTACGCAGGCACAACCCCGTTCCGCGTCTTCCGGGGAAACTTGTTGCATCGCCTTTTTTACGCACTCACGCTGGAATGCGGTGAATTCAGCCTCGCGTTTTTCGTTCTCTGAGGCCGTGAAGGAAGCGGCCAGGGTAAGCAATGTCAGTATCAGGGCTGGAATAAAGGCAGAAGGGGAACGAACGGCTTGTAATAAGGTTTTGGGGGGCGTGGATTTTTTTACCAGGTTGAGAATACCGCCGATCAGAAAGCAGAACATCAGGAAAGTCAGTATTTTTCCGATAATAAATCCGATGATGTAGCCCATTTAGCCGTCCCTGCAATGGTGAGTTGGTGTGACAGTCTAGCCGAGCGAATGAAAGGCATCCAGCCTTGAAAATAAAAACACAGCGGGCCGCTTAGCAGCCCGTTGCTCCGGATGACAGAATAACGCCATAGATTGGCCTTTATCCCTGATGCGGCATGAGTTTAGGGTCGGCGACGACCGGTGGTTTTTGGCTGGTTAATGCCTGTTCGTCCGCGCTGATGCTGCCGGAGGCATCAGCCCATACGCCTTCTACTTTAGACTTGGTGATCTGTTGGTGCTGATAATTGAGATCCTGACCTACTGCGGCAACATGGTTACTCTCGGTTCCGCCGCTGTTGTCGGCCCAGGGAATTTGCATATCTGCGGCAAAAGCAGAACCGGTTGCTGCGGTAACAAACAGCAGTGAAGCAATAAGCGTTTTCATGGAATAAACTCCAATATAAATGATGTAAATAGTCTTATAAATTTTAAGTAATTTGCCTTGCTCTGCAATCACTGAGATGTATTCGTTTATTTCTTCTGCATCAGCATGAAATGTATAACCATGGTGCATGAAATCAGCGTGCGTTATTGGTTTTTTTATATAACTTCATTATTGAAATTGTGTTAACTAATTGATTTACATGAAATTTATAATTCAACTTGATTGCTGCTGAGAGGAGGGGAAAGCGGCTGGTGGTGCATGTTTATAGTAATCAGGAATATTTCATGAAGGGGTGTTTCATATTATTAATAGCAGACGATTGTGGTAAAGAGTGAACATGCCTTATTGTTACATTATGTAGTGGCTCGACATATTTTATGGCGTTACGGACCCATGTCTCCGCTAACGTATATTCCGCGGCTTTATATTACCCGGAGGATATTAATTCAGCACGATAGTTCTGCGGATTGATTAAAAGAAATATTCCTGAAAAGAAAAAGGCGGGAAAACCCGCCCTTGATGAACCTGCCATTGTCCTCAGGCTGCTTCCGGCTCAATGCGCGGACGCTGAGGTTCAACATCCAGATATTGCATGATCCCCTCTGCGGCGTGACGGCCTTCCGCGATCGCGGTAACCACCAGATCGGCGCCGCGTACGGCATCACCGCCGGCAAAGATCTTCGGGTTGCTGGTCTGGTAAGGAACACGGGTTTCCACGCTGGCGACGATGCGGCCCTGACGGTCAAAGCCTACGTTTTGCGCTTTCAGCCAGGGCATGGCGTGTGGCGTAAAGCCAAAGGCGATGACCACGGCGTCAGCCGGCATCACGAACTCGGAGCCAGGCACCGGCTTCGGACGGCGGCGTCCGGCGGCGTCGGGTTCACCCATAACGGTGCGCAGCATACGAATGCCGCTGACTTTCCCGCTTTCGTCAACTTCAATCCCCAGCGGCTGAACGTTGAACTCGAACAGTACGCCTTCTTCACGCGCGTTCTTCACTTCTTTTTTAGAGCCGGGCATGTTGGCTTCATCGCGGCGGTAGGCGCAGGTGACGACTTCCGCGCCGTGGCGTGCCGATGTCCGTACGCAGTCCATCGCGGTGTCGCCGCCGCCCAGCACGACGACCTTTTTACCGGCCATATTGATGTAAGGCTCATCATCTTTTTCCGGTAATCCCATCACATGTTTGGTGTTGGCGATCAGGAACGGTAACGCCTCATATACGCCTGGCGCGTCTTCATTTTCAATGCCGGCCTTCATGAACTGGTAGGTTCCCACGCCAACAAAAACTGCATCAAAGTCGCTCATCAACTGTGCCATCGGGATGTCACGGCCGATTTCGGTATCCAGATGGAACTCGATCCCCATCCCCGTGAAGATTTCACGCCGATGCGCCATGATGGATTTTTCCAGCTTGAAAGAGGGGATGCCAAAGGTCAGCATACCGCCGATTTCAGGATGACGGTCAAAGACCACGGCTTTCACGCCGTTACGGGCAAGGATGTCGGCGCAGGCTAACCCGGCCGGGCCGGCGCCGATAATCGCTACGCGTTTATTAACCGGCTTAACGTAAGAAAGATCGGGTTTCCATCCGCGCTGGAAGGCGGTGTCGGTAATATAACGCTCAATGTTGCCAACGGTGACAGCCCCGAACTCTTTGCCCAGCGTGCAGGAACCTTCACACAGGCGATCCTGCGGGCAAACGCGGCCGGTAACTTCAGGCAGGCAGTTGGTCTGGTGGGAAAGTTCTACGGCTTCCATTACCCGATCCTCTTTGACCAGGCGCACCCAGTGAGGAATCCGGTTGTGCAGCGGACAGGTCCACTCGCAGACGCTGTGGGTGCCGCATGACAGGCAGCGCTCCGCCTGTTGCCCCGCTTCTCCGGCGGTAAAGGTCGGATAGATTTCCACGAACTGGGCTTTGCGGATTTCCAGCGGTTTCTTCACCGGATCATGGCGCGCCGGGCTGCCTTTCATCTTGGCGACTTTGCTGGTGCGGGCCGGGGCGGCGCGCTGGGCGGCGGTAAGCCCCTGTTCGTCCGCGTCGAGGGTGAACGCCGCGGTTTGCAGGCGTTGACGCCGCAGGGCATTCAGGTTCTGTTCGGTGATGTACTGCAGGGCATTACTGGGGCAACTGGCGACGCAGGACGGGCTGTCCGCCACGCCCGCGCACAGATCGCACTTATGGGCGTTGGCGATGACGCCGCTGTTGCGCCCGGCGTGCGGATCAGGGTAGGTCACGATTTCCATCGCGCCGAACGGGCAGGCGACAACGCAGGTTTTGCAGCCGATGCATTTTTCCTGAATGACCTGAATGCTGTCGTCGCTGCGAACGATCGCGCCGTTAGGGCAAACGGTGGCGCACGGGGCGTCTTCGCAATGGCGGCATAAAATAGCGGTGCGTTGTTCGCCGTATTTCATTACGTGAATGCGTGGCTGGAACAACTCCGGCGTCAAAACATGTTCGCCGTGATTATGAGCCATGACGCATGCCACTTCGCATGCACGGCAACCGATACAGTTTTTGGCATCGGCGATAACAAAACGATTCATAGCGACCTCACCCAACACAACGTCCAGAAAATGAAAGAATCATCACCGGGTTATGCATTTATCATGCACAAGCAGGGATAATTAACGTAAAGGGAGCGATAAGAAATGTTATGTTGTGGAATCTATCACATTCCTGGTGAGCAATTAGGTTGAAAAACATACGGTTCCGGTAAAGGAATGCGTTATGTCAATTTCAACTCAGGAATTCTCCTGCCCGCTATCGTCCCTGTTATCAAAACGAAATTTTAATTATCAATATGCATGTGTACATGATAATCGGGGAATGGGCGCGGGGGAATTGTTCAGGTGCACAGAAATGAACAGCGATGGCACGAAAATGCCATCGCCGGGTATGAAACGTGCTAAGGAAAATTACTCGGCGGCGCTTTTTTCGCTTTTCCCCGCCATCTGGCTGAGGAAATCGAAGCGTTTTTGCAGCTCTTCCGCGGCTTCACGGTAAAGCAGCTCCGCGACGTCCGGCTCCGTGGTGTTCAGGCGGCGGAAGCGTTGCTCGTTCAGCAGCGTTGCGGTCAGGTCTGCCGACGGCGGGCGGGAATCCAGCGCCAGAGCCGGTTTCCCTTCTTCTGTGCGGCGTGGATCGAAGCGATACAGCGGCCAGAACCCTGCCGACGTCAGTTGCTTCATCTGCTCATGGCTGTAGGCCAAGTCGTATCCGTGCTCTTCACAGGGGCTGTAAGCGATGATCAGCGACGGGCCGGGATACGCCTCCGCCTCCTGAATCGCTTTCACTGTCTGGTTAAGCTGCGCGCCCAGGGAGATCTGCGCGACGTAAACGTGGCCATACATCATCATGCTGACGCCCAAATCCTTGCGTGCCTTACGTTTGCCGTGCTCGCCGAACTTCGTCACCGCACCGATGGGCGTCGCTTTTGACTGCTGGCCGCCGGTGTTGGAATAGCATTGGGTGTCGAGCACCAGAACGTTGACGTTTTCCGTCAGGCTAAGGACGTGGTCAAGGCCGCCGAAGCCGATGTCGTAGGCCCAGCCATCGCCGCCGATCAACCAGATAGACTTATCGACCAGATAATCGGCATCGGCCTCTAACTGACGCGCCGCCGGGGCCGCGTTATCACGCAATAATGCGCGCAGCGTGGCAACCTGTTGACGGCGAACGTCCGCCTCAGTACCTTCGCTTTGCAACGCCGCCACCAGATCTTGCGGCAGTTCTGGACGCAGTTCGTCCAGCAAACGCAGAACCCGCTGGCGATGCTGATCCACCGTCAGGCGGAAGCCCAGGCCGAATTCCGCATTGTCCTCGAATAATGAGTTGGCCCAGGCCGGCCCGCGTCCTTCCGCGTTGGTGGTATAGGGCGTGGTGGGCAGGTTTCCGCCGTAAATCGAAGAACAACCGGTAGCGTTGGCAATCAGCAAACGATCGCCGTAAAGCTGGGTCAGCAGCTTAATGTAAGGCGTTTCACCGCAGCCGGAGCAGGCGCCGGAATATTCGAACAGCGGGCTGATCAATTGAGAGGTGCGGATGTCGATACGCTCAATTTTGCTGCGATCGATTTCAGGCAGTTCGAGGAAGAAGCCGAAGTTTGCTTTTTCCTCTTCCAGATGCTCAAGGCGCGGTTTCATGTTGATGGCCTTGATCTCCGGATTTTGCCGGTCTTTGGCCGGGCAGACCTCCACGCAGAGGTTGCAGCCGGTGCAGTCTTCCGGCGCGACCTGAAGCACGTATTTCTGGCCGCGCATATCGCGCGCCTTGACGTCCAGGGAGTCCAGCGACGCCGGCGCGCCTTCCATCGCTTCCGGGGAAACGACTTTGGCGCGGATGGCCGAATGCGGGCAGGCCGCGACGCAGTGGTTGCACTGGGTACACAACGGCGCTTCCCAGATGGGAAATTCTTCGGCGATGTTGCGTTTTTCCCAGCGGGTGGTGCCGGTCGGCCAGGTGCCGTCCGGCGGGAAGGCGGAAACAGGCAGGGCGTCGCCCAACCCGGCCAGCATTGTTGCCGTGACGGTTTTCACGAAGTCCGGGGCGGCGTCGGAGACTACCGGCGGGCGCACCGGGCTGGTTTCATCAACCGGACTCAGCGCAATCTCCGTCAGGGCGTCGCGCGCGGCGGCCAGCGCCTGCCAGTTGCGCTCCACGACGTCGTTTCCTTTGCTGCTGTAGCTGCGGCTGATGGCGTCCTGCAACAGGCTCAGCGCATCGACGCCAGGCAGAACGTTGCTCAGGTGGAAGAAGGCCATCTGCATCACGGTGTTGATGCGGGCGCCCAGCTTGCATTCGCGCGCGATTTTGGCGGCGTTGATGACGTAAAACCGGGCTTTGCGCTGGTGAAGCAACGCCTGCACGTCCTGCGGCAGATTGTGCCAGACGTCAGCGGCGGCGAACGGCGTGTTGAGCAGGAAAATGCCGCCGGGTTTCAGTTTTTCCACCATCTGGTATTTGTCGATGAACTGCCATTGGTGGCAGGCGACGAAGTCCGCCTGACCAATCAGGTAGGCGGAGTGAATCGGGCTGTCGCTGATACGCAGGTGCGAGACCGTTAACCCGCCTGCTTTTTTGGAGTCGTAAACGAAATAGCCCTGGGTGTAATAAGGCGTGCTGTTGCCGATGATCTTGATGTTGTTTTTGGTGGCGGAAACGGTGCCGTCGCTGCCCAGTCCGAAAAACAGGGCTTCCATCCGGGTGCGCTGCGGCAGTAACTCATCGCTCAGCGGCAACGAGAGATGCGTGATGTCGTCAAAGATGCCGACGGTAAAGCGCGGGCGCGGGGCCTCCTGCTTCAGTTCGTTAAACACGGCCAGCGCGCAGTCCGGTCCGAACTCTTTTGATGATAGCCCGTAGCGTCCGCCGATAACGCGCGGCATGCTGTCGCGTTCTCCGCGGGAGCAGGCCTCGGCCAACGCGGTCATGATATCAAGGTAAAGCGGTTCGGCCTGCGCGCCCGGTTCTTTGGTACGATCCAATACCGCGATGCGTTTGGCGCTGGCGGGCAGCACATCCAGCAAATGCCGGGCGGAGAAGGGGCGGAACAGGCGGACTTTCAGTACGCCGACTTTTTCACCCCGGCTCAGCAGGGTATCGACGACTTCCTCGCAGGTGCCGATGGCCGATCCCATCAGGATCACCACGCGATCCGCCTGCGGGTGGCCGTAATACTCAAACGGGCGATACGCACGGCCGGTTTGCGCGGCGAATGCCGTCATCGCGTCTTCAACGTGCTGATAGGTGGCGTCATACCACGGGTTAGTGGCCTCACGCGACTGGAAATAGGTATCCGGGTTGGCCGATGTGCCGCGAATGACGGGATGATCCGGCGTCAGGGCGCGTGCGCGATGTGCGTCGATAGCCGTCTGCGGCAGCAGGGCTTTCAGCGTATCGTCAGACAGCGGCGCGATTTTATTGATTTCATGCGACGTACGGAAACCGTCGAAGAAATGAATAAACGGTATGCGGCTGTTGAGCGTGGCGATCTGGGAAATCAGTGCGAAGTCCTGTGCTTCCTGTACGCTGGCGGCGCATAACATGGCGCAACCGGTTTGGCGCACGGCCATGACGTCGGAGTGATCGCCGAAAATAGACAAGGCGTGGGTGGCGACCGTGCGGGCCGCGACGTGCAGCACGAATGGCGTCAGTTCGCCGGCGATTTTGTACAGATTCGGGATCATCAGCAGCAATCCCTGTGAGGAGGTGAAGGAGGTCGCCAGCGCGCCGGTTTGCAAGGCACCGTGTACCGTGGCGATCGCGCCGCCTTCCGACTGCATCTCTACAACGCGGGGCGTATCGCCCCAGATATTTTGGCGTCCGTCGCCTGACCAGGAATCCGCTTGTTCTGCCATGGTGGAACTTGGCGTGATGGGGTAGATCGCAATGACCTCATTGGTGCGGTAAGCCACCGAGGCCACTGCGCTGTTACCGTCAGTGGTGATCATTAAACGTACCTTTGTTTGCTCACTAAAACAGGATGTGTCCGATTACAGTCCGGTACACTCTCAGATGCCGAAAGTCTAACAAAATGCGATCGGCAGTCTTATCAGTTTTATGGCAAAGCGCAGGCAGGTAAGCAGGGGGGGGGGAAACGATACCCGCGTTAGCGGATATCGATAAAGCGTACGCCGCTGATTTGTTGCACCTGGGCATAAACGTCGCTGATCTCCTGCTTCGGGCGCAGGGTCAGCTCCATCGTCATCTCGCAGACTTCGCTGTCGTTTTCATGCTGGACGACCGACAGGTAGCCAGGCTTCAGCCGCAGCTTTTGCAGCGTGACCAGCACGCCCGGCACGCTTTCCGGCAACAGACGTATCAGCATGGAATGATGGTGGCCGAGCAGGTGGTTTCCCAACTGGCGGAATACCTCCAGCACCACCAGCGTCATCAGCGCGCCGTATATGCCGATTTCATACAGGCCGCTGCCGATCACCAGGCCGATGGCCGCGGTGACCCACAGGCCGGCGGCGGTAGTCAGCCCCTTAACAACCTGCTTCTGAATAATGATGGTGCCCGCGCCGAGAAAACCCATGCCGCTGACGACCTGGGCGGCGATACGGCTGGGGTCCAGACCAACGTGACTTTCGTTCAAAATATCGGCAAAACCGTATTTAGAAACTATCATAAACAAAGCGCTGCCGATGCCGACCAGAATATGGGTACGTAACCCTGCCTCTTTGGCGCGGAGCTGGCGTTCCAGGCCGATCAGGCCGCCGAGAAATCCCGCAAGGGCGACACGCAGCAATAAATCAGTGATCATAAGCTCTCTCATTCGGTAATTCGGTTGTCTTACCCGGCAATAAAGGGTAAAACTTTTGCAGTTATTATAAACCCGCTGCGCGACAGGTTTTGCACACCTGATGACAAGCGCTGGGAACAACAGAATCAAAAAGGCTCAGGGAGCAAGCAATAATGAAATTAACACCGATATTGGCCGTGGTGGTTGCCGGCTTTTTGTCCGCATGCAGCAGCAGCGAACCCGAACAGCAGGCGACCAGCGCCAATGTGCATCAGCGTACCGTGGTTTCGATGGCCTCACCGGCCTCTGATAACTGCGCCCGCGCTGGCGGTACGCTGGCGTTTTCCCGGCAACTGGATGGCAGCTCGGTTGGCATGTGTCAGCTTCCCAACGGCAAACGGTGCGGAGAACTGGCGCTGATGCAGGGATCCTGCACCCGCTGAGGGGAAACCGGCAGCGGGTGAGGCTGCCGGAGGCGTGAGGTTACAGCCAGTCTTTTTGCCGATAGACCAGAGTATGGCGCCCGTTACTCAATTGCAGTACGCCTTTTTCCAGCGAAATGTTTGCGCCGGAACTCAGTACGTCGCTGATGATGCCGTCCAGCGCCGCGCGTTGCGGATCGATGCAGGCTTTGCGCGTGCTGACCAGTTTGCTGACCTTCAGCTTACCGCCGGTCAGTTCACCCCAGCCGCTGAAGCGGTTACACATTGCGCCTGAAACGTGCAGTTTTTCCCCGAACTCGATGTCCGGCGACATGGCTTCGCCGCTGAACGCTTTGCCATCGACCTGAGTCAGCACGAAATGACGGTGCAGCAGATCGCTCTGCTGCGGAGTATCCGCATGCCGCGCGCAGCCGGCCAGTACGAAAGCGCCCAGCGCCAGGCCAATCCATTTGTGGTTCATGCCTTTTCTCTTCTTTTTATGCCGTTAACAAATTAGGGCAGTGTTCGCCCCGGGACAGCGATAGCAGGTTTTGCAGCGTGGTCTCGGAAATGCTGATCAGCGCCTCTTCGGTCAGGAACGCCTGATGGCCGGTAAACAGAACGTTATGGCAGGCAGACAGCCGGCGGAACACGTCATCCTGAATGACGTCGTTGGATTTGTCTTCAAAAAACAGGTCGCGTTCATTTTCATACACGTCCATGCCCAACGCGCCGATTTTTTGCTGTTTCAGCGCCTCGATGGCGGCGCTGGAATCGATCAGGCCGCCCCGGCTGGTGTTGATGATCATCACACCGTCTTTCATTTGCGCGAAGGCGTTTTTGTCCAGCAGATGGTGGTTTTCCGGAGTTAACGGGCAGTGCAGGCTGATGACGTCGGACTGCTGATACAGCGTTTTCAGGTCTACATATTCTGCGCCAAGCTCCAGAGCCTGCTGGCTGGGGTAGGGATCGAACGCCAGAATCTTCATCCCGAATCCTTTGAGGATACGCATGGTCGCGACGCCGATTTTACCCGTACCAATTACCCCGGCGGTGCGGTTATGCATGTTGAAACCAATCAGCCCCTCAAGGGAGAAGTTGGCGTCGCGGGTACGTTGATAAGCCCGGTGGATCCGGCGGTTAAGACACATCATCAGCCCTACGGCGTGTTCGGCGACGGCTTCCGGCGAGTAGGCCGGTACGCGGACCACCTCGATGCCCAGCTCTTTTGCGGCGTCGAGATCAACGTTATTGAAACCGGCGCAGCGCAGGGCGACGATTTTCACGCCCAGTTTCGCCAGCTCGGTCAACACTTCACGGCTGCCGTCATCATTGACGAAAATACAAACGGCTTCGCATCCTTGCGCGACTTTGGCGGTTTTGGTGCTCAGCAGGAAGTCAAAAAACTCCAGCTCGAAACCAAATTTCTGATTCACCATTTCCAAATATTTGTGGTCATACTGTTTAGTGCTGTAAATCGCGAGTTTCATAAGGATTTCCCCACCAAGAAATTGTGATCAAGTTAACAAAAATGCGGTTAAAAAACAATTATTCAGCAGATTCCGGGCTGTGCCGTCCACGGTGTCCGTTGCTGTCGTACTTCGGTTAAGTTATTGAGATTTTAGGTGGATCTGTGCCGTATACGTTCAGATTATCCGTTAAGTATGGTATTTTGCGACGGTTTAACAAAAAGCAAGGCATGTTATGACCCGATGGCTGAAAGGCGTTTGCTTGGCGCTGGCGTTACTATTGCTGCTCGTGGCAGGGCTGTGGCTGACTATTGCCCGTTGGCTGCCAATTGTGGCGCAGCACTGGTTGCCGCAAGGCAGCACGTTACGTCTTGATGCGCGCCCTTACTGGTCAGACGGGGCATTACGCTTACCGGGCGCGCGCTATCTGGCGGGAGACTGCGTGCTGGCCGGGCTTTTCTCCGCACGCCTGAATTATCAGCAAGGGCGTTGGCTGCTGGTGGCGGATGATGTTAACGTCGACACCGATTGCCTGCGTAACCTGCCCACCGGTGATGATACCCGCACACCGCTGGCGCTGGACGTGATTCAGCGTGCATTGCCAACCTTCGATCTGGCGATTAATCATCTTTCCGTTACGCCCTGGCAGGCCTATGCCGGGGGAATCAGCCTGACCAACGATCAGGCCGGGCAAAACTTGCGCTATCGCGGCGAAAAACTCAGCCTGGATGCTCACCTCGACGATAAGCAACGGCTGACGCTGCACGCGCTGACGTTGCGTCTGCCGCAGTCCGAACAACCGATAACTCTTGATGGCGAAGTACAGATCCCGTTGGATCTGGCCTCATTGCCGCGCAACGGCGCGTTGGAAGCCCGTTTTCAGGCGCCTTTTGTTTCCGGGCCGCTGACCGCGCGCCTCCGCTGGCAGGAGAATCAGGGGGAACTGACCCTGAGCGAGCAAGACGCTAAAGAACCGTTGGCGCAGTTGCCCTGGCAACTTGAGCAAAACCGTATCGCCATTGATGGCGGACAGTGGCGCTGGCCCTATGCGCAGCAGCCGTTAGCCGGCGGCGTCAGCCTGACGCTGAGCGACTGGGATAAAAGCTATAGCCAGAGCCAGTTGCAGGCACGTTTCAATCTGCTGACCAAAGGGCATAACGGTAAGGGGAACGTGGTGGTCACCGTCGGGCCGGGAAATATCGGGCTGATTGACAGCGATCTGTCGTTTCGCATTACCGGGCAGGTGAATAAAGACAACCTCTCGGTGACCGCATCGCTTCCCGGTACGTTACGTGGTCCGTTGCTGAACCCGGAAATGACGCTGGAAAGCGGCTCGTTGCTGCGCGCCTGGGGCAAGCTTGATGATCAGACGACGCTGCGTGAAGCGCGCTGGCCGTTGGCCGGAATAAAGGTGAATCACGAGGGCGTGAGCGGCCGGCTTCAGGCAATCGTCCAACTGAAGGACGCTTATTGGGGCGATTTTCGTTTGCATCTGGACGGCAAGGCAGAGAAATTCCTGCCTGACCAGGGAATCTGGCAGTGGCAATATTGGGGTAACGGCGATTTACCGCCGCTCAATGCCAGGTGGGATGTCGGAGGGCGTGGCGCCTGGTCGGGGAGCACCGTCCGGCTGACGCAGCTTTCCACCGGGTTTGACCGTTTGCATTACGGCATGATGAACGTGGAAAAACCGCGCCTTACGCTGACCAAACCGTTGACCTGGCAACGTGACAGCCAGGCTAACAGCGCGTTTGGCGGCAGTTTTCAGCTTGATACGCCGCGTATTGCCTTTGACTACGGCGGTTTCCTGCCGCATGCAGTGCTTAACCTGACGGCGAGTGGGCGCGGGCCGGATGCCTTTCTGCTGAAAGGGGATCTGCAGGCTGGTAAAATCGGACCGATTAGCCTGAATGGCCGCTGGGACGGTGAACGGCTGCGCGGGCAGGCCTGGTGGGCTAAACAGTCTGCAACGGTCTTCCAGCCGCTGATTTCTTCCGATCTCAAGATGAAGTTGCGCGACGGGAGTTTTTACGGACAGGCGGCGTTTTCCGCCGCCCGCGTGCAGGGCTTTGAAGCCGGCGGGCACCTGGTGGTGAAAGACGCCGGTATGTGGCTGACCGACGGTGAGATGAGCGGCCTGGATTTTCTGATGTCCTACCGGATGAAAAATCAGCGCTGGCAATTGGGCGTTAAACAACCGGTCAGCCTGCGTATCCGTAAGCTGGACAACCTGTTCCCGCTGCAAAATATCAGCGCGGATTTGCAGGGCTACTATCCCTACAGTGATAAAGCGCCGCTGGTGCTTTCTAACGTGGGCGTTGACATGCTGGGTGGCCATGCGGGATTTGAGGCATTGCGTTTTCCGCGCCCGATGTCTGCGGTGCTGAAGCTGCGCGGCGTCGATCTCAGCGAGTTGTTTACCGCCCTGAAACCCAAGCAGTTCGCCATGTCGGGCAAAGTCGACGGCGAATTGCCGCTTTATCTGGACGATCCGCACTGGCTGGTGCGCGATGGCTGGATTGATAATGCCAGCCTGCTGACGCTCCGGTTGGACCCGCAAATGGCGGACGCCATTGCCGAAAATAATATGGTCGGCGGCGCGGCGATTGATTGGCTGCGTTACATGGAGATCAGCCGTTCACGGGCGGAGGTTAATCTGGATAACCTTGGTATGCTGACGATGGCCGCAACGGTTCACGGCATGAATCCGCAAAAAAGCGCGCACCGGGAAGTGGTGCTCAATTATCATCATGAAGAGAATGTTTTTCAGCTTTGGCGCAGCCTGCGTTTTGGTGACAATTTGCAGGAGTGGCTGGAGCAAAATCTCTCATTACCGGCGAGGAAAGGGCATGAGCAACAATAAACTCCGGGGAGCTGGCCTGTTGCTGCTGCTTCCTTTATTAGGAGGATGCGTGCCGCGCATTGAGGTGGCGGCGCCGAAGGAACCGATTACTATCAATATGAACGTCAAGATTGAACATGAAATTCATATTAAGGTGGACAAGGACGTGGAGAACTTGCTGAAGAGCCAGTCGGGTTTGTTCTGATGGGGAGAGCTGCGATGAAGAAGATGCTGTGCGGCGCCTGGTTGTGCGCCGGATTGATGTTTAGTCATGGTGTGCTGGCTCTGACCCTTGATGACGCCAAGCGGCAGGGGCGGGTAGGTGAAACACTCAGCGGATATATTGCCGCAGTGAAACAGGATCCGGAAACGTTGGACTTCGTTCAGCGGATCAACGCCGGCAGGGCGGAAAAATATCAGGAGATCGCCACAAGCAACCATGTCAGCCGCGATGAAGTCGCCAAGATGGCGGGGCAGAAATTGATCGATCGCGCGGCGGCGGGAGAGTATGTGCGCGGGATTAACGGGAAGTGGTTACAGAAACCCTGAAGCGCGCATGCCGTCATAAAATAAAAACCCCGGCCACGGCCGGGGTTTTGCTTTCATATACGTACGGGACGAATCAGAACTGATAAACCAGACCCAACGCTACGATGTCGTCGGTGTTGATACCGGCGTTATAGGTAAATTTGTTGTCATCGATCAGGTTGATTTTGTAGTCCACGTAGGTAGACATGTTTTTGTTGAAGTAGTAGGTAGCGCCTACGTCAACGTATTTAACCAGATCCTGGTCGCCGTAACCTTCGATGTCTTTACCTTTGGATTGCAGGTAAGCCACGGACGGACGCAGGCCGAAGTCGAACTGGTACTGAGCCACAACTTCGAAGTTCTGAGATTTGTTCGCATAGCCGTATACGGACGCATTAGAGCTGCCGAAACGGTTGGCGTTGTATGCCTGGGTATACATAGCAGCCAGGTATACGTTGTTAGCGTCATATTTCAGGCCGCCGGTGTAGATTTCAGCTCTGTCGCCGTTGCCCAGGATCGTGCTGCGGTTCTGCTCGTCGGTACGTTTGGAGCTGGAGAACGCTGCAGCTGCGCTGATGCCCCAGCCGAGATCGTAGGATACGGACATACCGTAGCCGTCGCCGTTCTGACCCAGGACGTCACGACCGTTGTTGGTTTCTTCCGGGCTGCCGTTTTTACCCTGGTATTGCAGGGCAAAGTTCAGGCCGTCAACCAGACCGAAGAAGTTGTTGTTACGGTAGGTGGCTACGCCGTTAGCACGCTGGAACAGGAAGTTATCCGCGCCGTAGGTATCGCCGCCGAATTCCGGCAGAACGTCAGTCCATGCGCCGATATCGTAAATAACGCCGTAGTTACGACCATAGTCGAATGAGCCATAGTCGCCGAATTTCAGGCCCGCAAAGCCAACACGGGTGAAGTTCTGGTTGTCTTGGCTTTCTGCGTGGTTCAGGTTTGCCTGATATTCCCACTGGCCGTAACCGGTCAGTTGGTCATTGATCTGCGTTTCACCTTTGAAGCCAAAGCGAACGTAGGACTGGTCGCCATCGGCTCCGTTGTTATCTGAGAAGTAGTGCAGGCCGTCGAGTTTGCCGTAAAGGTCCAGCTTGTTGCCGTCTTTATTGTAGATTTCCGCCGCATTTGCTGCACCAGCTACTAACAGAGCCGGGATGAGAACTGCCAGGAGATTACGTTTCACCGTGATATTCCTTCTTGGTTGCAGACCTGCTGGTCTGATATATGTGCCACTGCTTTATTTGTATTTTATACTTCCCGTTGTGAACTTAAGTGCGTTCCTTCTGTCCAAGTTCACGCCGCAAAGTATAACCTAATAATAAGTACATTACGGATAAAATAAAAAGTGCAAATGTGTGATTAAGCTATTTTCCCCGGTAATAAAATGTATGTAAATGTTTCTCCGGGTGCATTTTCTTTACGAAACAGACATATTTTACCTGTCAGGGTGAATATCTCAACCAGAGATAGTTGTGCACGGTTATAATAATGCGGAAGATAAAAAGGTCATGAAACGTAAAGATCACACGATTTGCTCATAATTCGATTTCGCATCGTGTATACTTAAATCTCATCATTGTTACTGCATTTTTGTTTATACTGTGTCTTACAATTTACTTAAGCCGGACCCATATTGGGGCCGGCTTTTTTTTATTTGGAATAATATAAAAATCATTTAAAATCAATGCATTGTGATTGTTTTTCTTTCTTGCTGTGAACATGTGGGGGAGCAGGAGAAACGTACAAATTTCATCTATACTTATCTATTTGTGCGGCAATTTGTAAGATTTGTATCTTATGGGAAAATATGCCGCTTCTATATCTTGCGCAGAAACGCGTTGTGCAAATCGTGCTGAGAACAATCCCTTTGAGAGGCGTAAAGTGTGTTTAGCATTAATTGCAAAGAATGGATTTGGAAGAGCTTTGCGCATATTAAAAGTTTGGTAAAGATATCTGATCTTATGTCATGCCGCAGGTGGGTAATACGTATTTGAAACGTCTGGTTATCGTGCTGTTTAATCAAAACGTGCGATTTGCTTGCTGAATTGGCATTTGTTTTGTAATAGGAATAAATTTAATTTAATCAAGGCTATGATGGCTGATTGTTATCACCTGGACATCTGATGAGCGCGATTGATAGCACGAAATAGTAATGACTATGAATGAAACAATAGCATTCAGGAAAAGAGGCGATGTAGTCTCTGTTTATTGGCTCAGATACAGGAAGAGGTTGCGCCTCACCCCAAAGGGAAGAGGCGCGTGTGCACAGATATCATTCACCGTCCGGATGTGCGCGTTTAGCGCGTTTTTCTGCCCGCTTTTCCGCCGGGGTTTTCAGCGGCTTCTTCTTGGCGTTTTTCTTGCTGTCCATACCTTTGCTCATGATGACCTCTCTTAACCTAAGGTTGGGATGGTTGCGTAACTGCTTAACTACAGTCCCGATCCTGACCATATGCAAGTCGTGCCCGTGCGGATTTCTGCATTTCGCTGATTTTCTGTTGATTAAAGTTGGGCTGGGAGGTGTCCGCTTTTGGGTACACCGCAAGCCTTCATAGCCACAGCGTCAGAGCAGGAGTAAAATAGCGCCGCGGATTCATGCTTCCGCCGGGCCAGCCAGGCCCAGACAGAAAGGACGCTGTCTTCCTTCACCTGCTTGTTTCACATAACAATAAGGAAGAAACCTATGCTCTTTCGTCCGAATCGTTCCAGCCTGATGGCTGCCCTGTTTGTTTGCTCCGCTCTTCTTCCCGTTCAGCAAGCCAGCGCTCATGCTCACCTTATTGAGCAGGCGCCGGTTGAAAACAGCACGGTGCCTACGCCGAGTCAGCTGCAATTGACCTTCTCCGAAGGTATCGAAATGAATTTCAGCCAGATCGTGCTGAACGATGCCCGGGGGCAAATCGTGCCAACCAGTAACCCGGTTGTGGCGACGCAAGACAAAACGCATATCGTGATACCGCTAACGACAACGCTGTCTTCCGGAGAGTACCGCGTGACATGGCGCGTCGTTTCCGTTGACGGGCACAAAACCCAGGGAGCCTATGCTTTTCGCGTGCAGTAAGGATGGCTGGTGAGTATCGCAATCGGGTATGTCCTGTGCCGTTGGCTGCACTTTGCCGCGCTTATGCAGGTGTTTGGCGTTAGCTGCTTCATCGGGTTTCTGACGCCTTCCGTTTACCGTGCCCGGATGCGGGACGCCATGCACGGGATCCTGACCTGGAGCGCCGTGATAACGCTGCTGACTGCGGTGATGATGGTTGTGTTGCAGGCCGGCATGATGGGGGATGGCTGGCGTGACAGTATCAGGCCCGCTGTCTGGCAGGCGGTTATGCAGACGTCCTTCGGCCAGGTTTGGCGATACCAACTGTGCTTCAGTGCGCTGCTGCTCTTTTGCCTGCCGGAGCGGAAAGGGCGGGAGCGTGCGGCGTTCTTTCTGGCGTCAGCGCTGCTGATCTCGTTGGCCTGGACCGGGCATGCCGCCGCGACGCCCGGCATTTCCGGTACGCTGCACCGCCTGAATAATTCACTGCACCTGCTGTGCGCCGGCTATTGGGCCGGCGGGCTTTATCCTTTCTGGCGCACCGTACGTTACCTGCGCAACCCCGCCGGTGATTCGGCTGCGGCCGTTACCGCGTTGATTCACTTTTCTTTTTGGGGACATCTGGCGGTTGCCGGGGTGGTGTTGAGCGGTATTCTTAACGGCGGGTTACTGTCGGTATGGGAAGTCCCCGTCTGGCGTTCGGGCTATCTGACGGGATTATGGCTGAAGATGTTTTTGGTTTGCGGGCTCATTGCCATTGCTGTTTATAACCGCTATTGGCTGATTCCCCGGATGCGGAAGGCGCGGGAAGCAGCACTGCGTTTACTGGCCCGTAACTGCGCTTTACAGGTAATGTTGATGTTATCAGCTTTGTTTACCGTGAGTTTCTTTGCTACTTTAGCTCCGCACTAATTGGGGATATCAAGAGGTTATGATGAAGAAGATTACCTTGCTGGCCGCGCTGCTGGTGCTGTCCGGTAACGCTTTGGCGGCCAAGACCGTGATTACTGTCAGTAAAGCGCAATTTGGCGGGCAATGGGCGTTTACTAAGGAAGAAGTTATGTTGCAGTGCACGAAAAACGGGGCGCTGTATGTCATCAATGCCGGTACGCTGGCGCAGTATCCGCTTAACGATCTGGCGCTGGAGCAGGCGAAAAGCGGGCAAGTGAATGCACAGCCGCTGGATACGATCCTGCTCGATGATAAAGCGTCGCCGGGAAAGAAAATGAGTACGGAACCTTTTGTGCGTCGCGCACAGGCGCTGTGTCAGTAACGCGGGATTTTTCATGCAGGGCACACATGCCGGTGCGCCCTGATAGTGGTGGTTATGCTGCGGTCGGCATGCCGCATAGTTTAGACAACGTGCGTGCGCCGACCATAATGGTGGCGACGTATGACTGACGGCGCGTTATAACTTCGACCGCAATCATTTTATCCCGGTATTTCATGTGGTAAGTAGAGGGCCAACCCTGGCGGGTATATCCGTAAGCTCGCTCATGCCGGTCGATCGCGGCATGGGCAACAACGAGGTGAGAGAAATTTGTATCGCCTTTAATGATTCGCTTCATGCAGGCCTCATAATACAGAATATCAATCAGTTATTTTGGTAACGGCTTGCCTGCGGTTGCCCGCAGGCAGAACAATATATAGCACTAACACTCATAACATTACACTGTGTCATTTTTGTTACAGGATCCAGCGCAAACAAAAAAGCTCCCGCTTCAGCTACCGGTTCCCCGGTTAGGTCAATAAAACGCCGGTGCGGCATGCTACCCTAGGAAAATATTCACGGTATGAGGATGCATTATGACGCAGATTTATACGGTTACACTCTCTCCTTCGCTTGATAGCGCCACGACCACCAATAAAATCTACCCGGAAGGGAAACTGCGCTGTACAACACCCGTATTTGAACCGGGCGGCGGCGGGATTAACGTAGCGCGGGCGATCGTCCATTTAGAGGGGCAGGCCACGGCGATATTTCCCTGTGGCGGGGCGACCGGCGAGCACTTGCAGGCGCTGTTGGTTCAGGAGGGTGTAAATATCGAGGCGGTAACGACTCAGGACTGGACGCGTCAGAACCTCCACGTTCACACAGAATCCACGGGAGAGCAGTATCGTTTCGTGATGCCGGGAGCGAAGCTGAGTGCGGCGGAGTTGGCGCTGATCGGGGAGCGGCTCGCGGCGATCCCGTCCGGCAGCCTGTTGGTTATCAGCGGCAGCCTGCCGCCGGGCGTTGACACCGGCTCACTCCGGGATTTGCTGCAACAGGCACAACGTCAGGGGCTGCGTTGCATTCTGGACAGCTCCGGCGATGCGTTGGCGGCCGGTCTGGAACAGGGAGGACTGGTGCTGGTTAAGCCTAACCAGAATGAGCTTGCGGCGCTGACGGGGAAGGTATTGGATCAACCGGATGCGGTGCTGCTGGCGGCGAGGGCATTGGTGGAACGGGGCAGTGTGGAAAACGTCGTGGTTTCCCTTGGGCCACAGGGCGCGCTGGCCGTGAATCGTCACCAATGGGTGCAAGTCGTCCCGCCGCCGGTGAAGAAACAGAGCACCGTCGGGGCCGGTGACAGTATGGTTGGCGCGATGGTCATGCGTTTGGCGCAGGGTGCCGATCTATTGGATATGGCGCGTTATGGCGTGGCTGCCGGGAGTGCGGCCACCCTGAATCAGGGAACGTGCTTATGCCTGAAACGGGACGTGGAATCGTTGTATCACTATCTTTGCCAGCAGAATGTGCCGCTAAATCACTTCTGACATGCGTGTGGCCGGAGCCGTCTGGGTTTCGGCCACTAACTGACCAGTAACTTGTATAAAATCAACAGGGAGCCGGTTGCGCCCTCAAAGAGGGAGTGCATTACAAATCCGCTCATGAGTAAACATGCGCCGCTGCCGATGATTGTCCAAAAGAGGATTTGACTCTTCATTTTCTATTCTTATAAATGGATTCCTATTCAGGGTATCACATTTTCCTTACGGATTGCGGAAGGAAGAAAAATCTGAGTTCGTGCGCTAATAAAATAGACGGAAAAGAAAAAAGATAACACGGAGAGAGGCACCCTCCGTGTTATTTATTTTAAATGATGGTTTACGTGATGAAACGTGAACTAATTCAGATGGGCTTCAATAAACCACAAGAATTTATCCAAATCGCGTGACGCTGCGGTGAACATATCCGCGGTGTCTTCGTCTTCCGTTGGCGATATCGCAGCCCGCAGATCGTTGGCTACGATAGCGTAGCGTTCAGCCAGCGCCTCAAGGTGATCGTTTACGGACGTAATATCAAGCGGATAGGGCTTCAGCGGTGTTTGTTCAACAGCTGTTTGCAACGTACCTGACGCAGTGCCGCCCAGCTGTACAATACGTTCGGCGAAGGTGTCCTGATGTTCCAGAACCGTGCTGCGGAAGCCATCAAGCATTTCATGAATGGCAATAAAATTAGCGCCTCTCATATTCCAGTGGGCTTGTTTAGTGATCAACGCTAAATCAATAAACTGCGTTACCATGCGACTTAATACCATGATCGTCGCTTCTTTAATTTCTGCCGGAATATCATTGCGGGTGTAGATCAGCGTTGGTGTCGTCGTTTTACCTGGCATTTTTTTAATGTTCATAACGTATCCTTCTCAGTATTGATTTGCTGTCAGGAACAGTATATGAGCCTCAGAAGGGAAAACTAATGGCTTGTCGGTATTGGTGAAATAGCCTGTTTCTATGAGGGAAATAATCGGTTTCAATCTCAGTGTCCTGGCGTATGACTTTTCGTCACATCGTTCACAGAACAGGCGCCATGGCGAAAAATAAAACAAAGCTATAAGTTTTTTTTAAAGATTGCATGGAATTTTTTGCTTTTCATCCTGTTTTATTGGTATTTAAATCTGGTAAATATTCATCTTTTAGTCTTTTATGTACTCCAGATCAAAAAAAATCTTGGAAAGTTCCTATACTGTAAGAGTCCTGTCGCAAAGGAGATTTTTATGCTGTGGAATAAAGCAAAACGGACGGTTTTTATCGCGATTATTGGAATGTCGGCTCTTTCAGCAGGTCAGGCCATCGGTGGAGGGTACGTACACTTCACTGGGGCACTGGTCGAGGGGCCATGCAAAGTAACGATGAAAGAGGGGAAGCTTATATCATCGTGCTTACAAGAGAGTCACCAGGTGAGTCGTGCACGTCAGGTGACGTATCAGAATGACAGTTTCATGCTGCCTGCCGATGCCGGTCAGGTGGATATTGAGTGGTTCGGGCCACACAACAACTGGGGTAAAGTGACAGTAGATTACCGCTAAGCCGTATTTACAGCAGGCCGTGTGATGCGTTACGTACATGGCCTGTCTTTTCTTTACAGCGTTTTCCCTTCCTGTTTATTAAGAATCTTCCTGTTGAGTTATTAACTCAAACTGCAATTATTACGTGATTGAAATCACACAAATGGTAAAAAAATTCCTACCTGAACTCGCTACTATACTGCCACTCAGAGGAGAATTTCATGAAGCACGTCATTATGGCGCTGTTAGTGCTGTCTGTTGCCGGCTGTTCCAGCACAACAACCGTTTCTCAGGACAAACATCAGGTCATGGATGCTAAAATAAGCAAATCGGCGGGGGTGTATGCGCACTGTCTGAACCAACGCTGGTCTGAACTTAATCCGGCGACGCGTTACTTCAGCATGAATGACACCCATACGGTGACCAGTTATTTAAATGGCCGCGGTGAAACCGCGTCGGCGCAGGTTCAATTAGTCAGCGATAATCAGGCAAGCGTTCATATTTATTTGACGCAGAATGCCGGTGATGAAAGCACGCAGCTGTTAAATGCCGCCCGTCAGTGTGCCTGAGTGCGTATGAAAACCCGGGTCGAATTTTTACCTGCCTTTCGGTACATCTGCACATATTCTGATATTCCTGCGTATTTTTATTAGTAAGCCTCAGCTTTCTGCAAAAAATATCCAACAGATTCATAATCGCCGGTGCTAATAAGGGCAAGGTACTGTCAGGAATGGCTTTACCTGAGTGATAAATCTCTCAATTCTGTGAATCACAGACTCCTGTTTAATGAAATTTGAATAATCTGAATTTTTATTCTAAGGTTATTGCTACATAAGGCTGAAAAGGAGTGAGCTATGAAGTGTATTAAATCTGTCGTTACGGGCGTGGCTTTAGGCGCTATGGCGTTGTCTCTGGCCGCCTGTACTGCTTACGATCGCGCTTCCAGTTACGTGACGGAGCCGGTGGTTAAAGACGTCAAAGTCGGGATGACGAAGCAACAGGTTATCAGCATTGCTGGCAAACCAGCGACAGAAATTACGATGGTTAATGCCCGCGGCACGTGCAGCACCTATTTGATTACGGGCTCTCAAAACGTTCCGCAAAATTATTTTGTCAGCTACGATGAAACCGGAAAAGTATTGAATAAAGGCTACCAGTCTTGCGCTGACTACGATAAAAACCCGCAATAAAAAATAGCGGGTGATGATAGCAATTGCGTGTACGATAAAAAAGAGGGCGTTAGCCCTCTTTTTTATCGTCAGTATTCTCCGGGAAAATGCCGGGCAAAATTTACGGCCTTGAAGTTGCGGCGCTAATTTGATATTACTCATGCTGTTCTCAATGAAGAGGACGATTTGGTTTTACTACCCGAGTCTTACAAAATAAGCGAGGAGTTTATGAGTAGAGGTAAGGATAAGTCAGCCAAGAAAAAGCCGGAAAAAACGCTGAAGGAGAAACGCGCGGAAAAACGCAATAAGCGTGACGGCGCGGATTAACAGCATTGACCGCATAAATGAACCCGGCAGCGCCGGGTTTTTTGTGTCTTGCAGGCATGAAAAAGGGTCTCTTGTGAGACCCTTTGAAATCTTTCAACAGCCACTAACTCGTGGCTTTTATCCCGATCTGCCGTTTGTGCAGATTCTCCCCGGGAAGGCCGTAACAGAAGTGGATGTTGTTCCAGTGATAACGACCGTCTTTAGTAGTTTCAGTGTCTTCATCTGCCTCCCTTCTTTGCCTACAATGCTAACAAACTAGCGCTATTGCGGCAGGATAGGTGTGACCTGATTCACGAACTGCCAAGAAAAAAATAAACAATATTTCTGACACCCAGGATGCATTAATAATTGCATGATTTTATTTGTTTTTATTCGGCATGATGGCGTGTGACAAAAGGAAGCGGGGATGAGCAGGAGCAGTAAAATGAACGCGGTATCCTGGATGCGGCTACCGCCGTTTATCTGGGGAGCGCTGCTAATGATTGGGGCGGGCGTACGTTTTTTACCGGCAGCGCCGGGGGGGCCGCCGTTGAACCTATTCTCCGGCGGAGCGGTGATTGCGGCTGCGGGGCTGTGGCTATGTTACTGCCTGTTCAGTTTTCGTATGCATCATACTTCACCCGATCCGCGAATGACGCCGCAGAATCTGATTACGGACGGCCCATTCCGGCTAAGCAGAAACCCAATCTACCTCGGGATGGCGCTGTTGATGGCCGGGATCGGCATTTTGCTGGCAGGCTGGATTTTTGTCGTGACAACGTTGTTGTTTGTTCTCCTGGTCACGCTGACAAACATATTGCCGGAAGAGCGGGTACTTGAAGCATGTTACGGCGACGCTTATCTGCGTTATAAAAAACGCGTTCGGCGCTGGCTGTAAATGCGCTTTAAATCTGTTTTTCGGGGTCTATAAGGCTGCTATCATCTGCGCATCTTTATAGGCATCAGGATGTCGGGCATGAAAAAAATGATTATGGTGTGTTTGGGTTCTGTGCTGTTGGCCGGATGCGCCGGTTCAACGCATACAACGCCGTTTGAGAGCCGCTTCAGCTGCGAGATCCCCAAATCCAGTGATTACCCGGTGGTATCCAGTAAAGCCGACCTGTTGACGAACATGAAGCGGCTGGGTGAACGGGCCGAATCCGCGAACTTTGTGTCCGGGCAGTGGATGGCGCAAACGCCGGATGCGGCGGGTAAAGAGAAGATTAAAGAATGTTCCGCCGAGATATTGGTTGCTTCAGAAGCTATCATCTCGCCTCAGTATGAAAGCGTTAAGAAAAAAACGGTGCGTGCCGATGAGCGGGCGATACTGACGGAAATGTACCGCAGTTGGGATGCCTACATGCGCAGCATCACGCTGAACGGCGTCGATAACAATTTGCGTGATGCGTTTAAAGCCGCGGCGGAGAAATACGTGGATCTGTAATACGCAATCGTTCGGTGAATCATGATAAAAAAACCCGCGCTGGCGCGGGTTTTTGCATTTATGACGGGCTTCCCAAAGCAGAGCGGTAACGATGAAATATGGCTATCGCCCACAGCAGGGCGGCAACGCCTAATGTAGCCCCGGCAAAGCCGATGCTTGGCAGCCCCAGGTGCAGGATGACCTGATTGCCCAACAAGGCGCCGGCGCCGATCCCGATATTGTAGATGCCTGAGAATAAGGACATCGCAACGTCGGTAGCATCCGGGGCCAGCGTCAGGACTTTCGCCTGCATCGCCAGTGAGATGGTCATGATGGCGGTTCCCCAAACGACGCTGAGAGGCAAGATACTGGCAATGCTTCCTGAAACGGGCAGTAAACACGTCAGGCACAGCACCAGAACCGTGATGGAAATGAGCGGAAAGGCCGAAGGATAGCGGTTGCTGTAGCGGCTGAACAGCATACTTCCCAGAATACCTGCGCCGCCGAAGGTCAGCAGCAGCACGGTGACGACCTGGCTTCCCAGCGCGCTGGCGCCTTCCACAAAAGGCTCGATATAGCTGTAGGCCGTAAAGTGTGCGGTAATGAGGATAATGGTGAGCACATAGAGCGCGAGCAGCGCCGGCCGGCGAAATAAAACCGGAAGGCTTTTCAGGGATCCCGAATGCTGGCTGGGCAGCGGCGGGAGCAACCGCAGCAGGCAAACCAGGGTAAGCGCCGCGAGGATCGCAATTGCCAGAAAAGTCATGCGCCAGCCGAGATACTGCCCGACGATGCGACCCAGCGGTAACCCCAGCACCATGGCCAGCGAGGTGCCGGTCGCGAGCAGGCCCAGCGCCTGTGCCTTTTTCCCGGCGGGAGCGACCCGGATTGCCAGCGAAGCGGTAATAGACCAAAAAACGGCATGCGCCAATGCGATACCGATGCGCGAGATCACCAGGATCCAGAAGTTCCACGCGACGGAAGAGAGCAAATGGCTGAGGATAAAAAGAATAAAAACACCGGTCAGCAATCGCCGTCTTTCCACTTTACTGGTAATCAGCATGAAGGGAAGGGAGGTCAGGGCGACCGTCCAGGCGTAAATTGTCAGCATTAATCCGACTTGTGCGGTAGACATCGAAAAACTGGCGGCGATGTCACTCAACAGGCCAACAGGAGCAAATTCGGTCGTATTAAAAATGAAGGCCGCGAGAGCCAGCGCAATAACCCGCTTCCAGGCCGTAGTGCGGCGAATACCAGATAGATCCATGTGATAAAGAGACAAATACGTTGAGATAGGAAGTGAGGGCATTCTAAAAGAAATGGCAATAAAATGCGATTTAGATCACATAACAATGTCAACTTTATCATCTTTGACAATAAACTGCCGATAGGTTTCCGGCAGACAACGGTGTAAGAAGTTTTGATCGCTGGGATCGTTTGGATTTTCAGAGTATACTCCTCGCCAGCCTGAGGGCGAGGGAGGCAGTAAAGCAGTAACGGGAAATAACGGAAATAAGGGTCTCAAGTGGCGGGTCAGCAAATAAGGAGCAGTTTTAAAGCGGGGCACATCAGCCGGCGGGTGACGATTCCCGTAGTTGTGGCTTATGCCGCATTGATGGTGTTTGCCAGTATTCAGTTTTCTGCCAGCGTATTTCTTTACGACGGCGTACCGCTCCCCCTGATCAGCATTACCATGGGATGCATCGGCGGCTTGATCTACAACTGGCTCCGTTTGGATCACTACCGCCTTTTCGATCGTCCTCCCCGGATTATGCTCAAAGATTTTTTCATGGCGACCTGCGTATTCAGCTTGCTGGGTACCCAACTTCCCGCCGCCGCTATTTATTTCATGCCGGGCGATTCTGTCTCTTATACCACATCATACCAGGTCACTACGCCCGCGCCGTCGCTGGGGCGGACAGGGCGCTGTAATGCGGAAATCAGGTTTGACGATAAGAGCCTTGGGCGGACGGTGACGCTGTGCATGGACAAATCTCAGCTCCCGGCATCGGGAGAGCGGATGGACGCGATTTCCGTAACGGAAAAGGTAACAGGTTACGGCGTCAAGATCGCAACGATCGATTTTATCCGGGAACGATAACGGAACTTATCAGTAAAGGGACAAAAACAGGGAATGCAAAAGAATCTTGCCGCGATCCTTCTCAGCTGCGTCATTGCCTGCCCGGCGTTTGCGAATCCGATTCAGGAAGCCCAGCGGGATATGCAGGCGACGATGAAGGACGACAAGGTGCTGGAATTCAAATCCACCGCGTTAGTCACCAACTCCGTGAAGGACACATACGTTTGCGGAGAGGTCAGGGTCATCGAAGCCGACGGCAAAATGAATGAGTTTATTCCGTTCGCCTATGCGAATCCCCAGGCCATTTTTTATCTCTATCCCGGCCTTCCGAAGGGAGAACGCAGTGATTACCGGCTGACGGGGTGCGAAGGATTGGATAAAGAAGCCTCCTGGCGGAATGCGCTGGAGTTGCTTAACACCAATTGCTCTGCAAACTGGAGTGTGTTGTCAACCTACTACATTGATGACAAAAGTGAAGATGAGGCGGTCGCCGCGGGACTAAAGGTCATACGTGAATATATGGCATCCGGCAATAAGCCGCCGCTTGCCGAGGATTTTGACGAGGTGACGGAAGAGTATTTGCGTGATGTGCTCGACATGGCCCGCGAGGCGCCGGATATGGAGGAAAGCATAAAGAAGGATCCGAAAGAGGCGCAGAAGGCGTTGATGTCGATCTGCTGGGTAAATTTTATCGAGAAGTCGTTTGATGAACATTAAAAAAATTTATCATTCATAAATGTTCGATATGTTACCCGGATAGCAGAATGGACAATTACAGAAATACCCTGATTGTCACTGTGACTATTCATCGACTATAGTCGCTCCTGTGGTTTCATCCCCGCCCTGTTTGTCTAATCATCGTTGCAGGCAGGCAATGTTCTGAAAACAAGGACGTGGTGTGACATGAAGAAGCACTATCTCATTGATAACATTTTGCTTAGCAGCGTCTGGCTGTTTTGGGCGGTCACACTGGTTTTTTTCATTAATGACCGCCACTTGTATTGTCTGATTTCCGGGGCGCTCTCCCTGTTAGGACTGATGCTCTATTTTTTTAATATTAGAACGAGATTTTTTCATATGTTTGGTAGAAAACAGACCGAATCTGAATCTGCACCGGCCGTTCCGGCAGCGATGCCGTTATCAGCAATCTCTCATGATGACAAGAAGCCGTTTGCTTCTGCTGACAATAGCCGCCGTTGTACCGTTATCGCCAAGAGTACGTTATTTACCGGTAATATCGACGTAGATGGCGATATTCAGGTCTACGGCGACGTACGCGGCAACGTTCACGTCAAAGAAGGAACGATCCGGGTAATGCATGCCGGACGGGTGGAAGGCGAGCTCAGCGCGCCGGAAATCATCATTGACGGAACGGTAGAGGGAACCTGCGAGGCGAAATCCATCGACATCCTCGAACACGGCATTCTGCGCGGCACCCGTCGCAGCATCAGTTTCTCCATCAAGCGTGGTGGCGTGTTTATCGGGCAGTCCGAGCAACTGAAGCAGGAAGAAGAACCGACCAGCGTTGTGGCGTTCAAGACGCCGGTGGATGATGATGAAAACCTGCTGGGCGACGAGATTAACGACGACGTTGAATATCAGGTTAAGTAAGCAACCTGATATTGCCTGAGTCATCCGTCGAGGGAGAAGACGGTGTCGCCTTATCAAAACGCTACCTATCATGGGTAGCGTTTTTCTTAATCTTCCAGATATTACACCTATACTTTCTGTAGTTTCTCCCGTAAACGGGAGGACGATAAGATGCTGTACCTCGGTTATCCCGGTGATAACGGCCTGGCGAATCCAACAATTTTCCGTGAAAACCATCATCTTAAAGAGTTCTATTTGCTCAAAACTGGCAAAAAAAGCATTCTCGTCTATTCTTAAAGTGCAAGGCGTTCCAAGCCTGCATTAATGCCAACTTTTAGCGCACGGCTCTCTCCCAAGAGCCATTTCCCTAGACCTGATACAGGAATCGTGTCAGGTCTTTTTTTATTGTCCTTATTTATCAAGTTGTTAAATGGCTACTTTTAAAAAATCCTGAATCTCCATCTCAGCTCTTTTTATAACTGTATGAAAAATCTTATGCTTTTAGCCTAATAAAGCTGGATGTCCGGTCATCCAAATATATCTTCGTCATGTTTTCAGACTTATGCCCGGGTAACTACTGCGCAAAACTCCCACCATAAGGATCATTAAACATTCGTTCGCCGGGCGGCGGAGCAAAACCGATCGACAAAATCAACACGTGGAACCATCTTGTTTGCCTGTCAGGTAGTTGAGCAAGATTGGCTGTCGACGGCGAACACAACGTGCTTTACTGTTTACTAACTTGGTGCGTGTTTATGCAAAATAGCGTGGGTTAAATAAACTGATACCTTCTAGTTAAAACTGAATGGGAAAGCGTGAAGAGTGGTATTTAAAAAAGCCAACGCCCTTTCCTTGCGGAATCAATAGTTAGAGGGGGGGAGCGCATTTCTCTCTGACGGAAAATATTTACCAAAAATGATATGACCGTCAACTATCCGGCATTCACCCCAACTCACTAAATAACCGCCAACAATCCCCCATCAACAGGTAATATCACCCCGGTAATATAACTCGCCAGATCAGAGCCAAGAAAAACCACGACGTTAGCAATTTCATCAGGCTGACCAACGCGGCGCAGTGGCGTGCGCAGGCGGAAGCCTTCTGTTACGGAAGCGACCCCTGGGGTGGCTCTGAGTAACTCGGTGTCGATAGAGCCGGGAGCGATCGCGTTAACGCGTATGCCGTCGGGGCCGTATGCATCGGCCAGAGAGCGGGCCATCTGCACAATGCCGCCTTTGCTGGTGGAATAGGCGAGCGTTACCGCGGCTCCTGCCAGGCCACCCATGCTGGCCATCAGAATAATGCTGCCTTTTTTACCCAGCTTTTTCATCTGTCTTGCGGCAGCCTGTGCGCCAAACAGCGTACCGTTTACGTTAATCGCCATCAGTCTCTGGAAATCTGCTGCGCTGACATCGGCGCCATCCGCACTCAGCGAGATGCCCGCGTTACACATCATAATATCAACGCCTCCGAATTCTTCAGCCGCAGCGATCAGTTTGTCATTGTCGTCGGGGCTGGATACGTCGGCATGCTGAAATTTGGTCAATGTGCCTAAACTGAGTGCGGCGATGGCTTTTGTTGTTGGTTCACCGCCTTCACGCGGCGTTTCGGTAATATCTGAAACAATGACTGCCTTAGCACCATGCTTAGCGGCCGTCAGTGCGATAGCTCTGCCAATACCACTTGAGGCCCCTGTGATAACTATCGTTTTTCCGGCTAGTAAATCGCTCATTTTGTTCTCCTTGAATGATGAGTTTCATAATCGTTTTGAATGAAGGAGCGTTGCTGGTTGTATTTTGTGGGCGTGGAAAGAGTGTGTACGGCTTATGCTGACAGGTGAGTGAGAGCGCCAGCTTCTTTGATATAACACTCGGCATGATGAATGTTGTTCAAAAGTTGCGTTACTGACCCTTTGGTGTCAGCCAATGGTTAAATTTGCGATGTATGCTTCATTAATAGTTGGACGAACCCGGAGTACGGGGCCTGAACCAGAGGCTGGGCAGCCAGGGCAATTTGGGTTGCTGAAGCAATGACGGCATCCGGTCACTGGCTTCTTTTCCCGTGAGCGTGTAGTTGCTGAAAGAAATAATTAACAGAGGAAAAGAAAAAAGCACGACAATATCCGGTGACGAGTAACAGAAATCGGTGACATCCTGAGGCTGTTTTTTTCGGCGGTAACCTCTTGTTAAGAAATTACTTTGATCGAGAGTGCGTGAGTATTATCTATGGCCGATTTTTATCAGGGCGGGCTTTGCCGCCAATTACCGGAACGATACTTGTCCGCTAAGCCCGAATTTCCGGGCTTAGCCTATCCGCGCTGAAATAACGCGCTATTAGCACAGTTTTTGTCGTCTAAAGAACAAAAAACGCCTAAAATAATTGCCCGATAACCAGGCCGGTAATCAAGGATAGTATCGTAATCCCACATATAATGATGACTTCAATCAATGTCATTTTCACGCAAATCCTCCGTGGGAGTGATATGACGCATAAAGGCGGTAAAAAAATGCCCGCCGACTCCGTTAGTACAGCGGGTTGCCAATAGGCCAGCACCAGGGAATGATTATCTTCCTACTATTCTTGCCATAATACCCATAAGTGAAATTGATGTATATCAAGGGCAATGAGAATTATCTCAATATATTGCTTTGATGATTTTTTTGATCAATTATTTTGGTAAAAGATCAGTATTTATAATTTTATTCTGACTCCGGTGCTGATGTTAAAATAAATTCGGGTTATGATAGAAAATACTCATTTCACATGCATCTTATTTCTGCGGGTTTTTTCTTATTTTAGTCTGTAATGTTTATATCCCCTCTTGCCTTATCCAATTTCTTCTGACAGGCAACCCATTCATAGATGTTATCGGAATGCGTGCAGTCAGGCAGGAGAACGATGAGCGGGCGTTGCCTGGTTTGAGTGAAGGTGGGATGGCACCAAAATGCAACTTCTCCTGTTTATCAGAATAGAGTCCATGCAAATGGAATTGGGAGGGGGAAAAGTGCCTGTTGATCTGTAAATATTAGCGCAAAATGAGATGATTCTTAGTTGGCAGTAATAGAAAAAACAGGCTTCTGTGAGGATACAAATAAGGAAGTTATGTCTGAATGTGCCATTAGGATAGGGGGGCTTTCATGCTTAATAGAGCAGAGAGAGGGGGGGCTTGCCAGAAAGAATATTTTAACGCGGCTAATGATTCATAGAGGAAAATAGCCATAACGTTGACTAATGCGATATACGTCAGACAAAACAGGGCATCAATGGCCTGAGTGGCAGCGTAAAGAGAAATGGCCCGCTCCTGTCAGGATACGGGCCATCGTCTGAACGGCCTTAGCGCTTACATGTAAGGGTTGAGTGACTTACGGTAGTTCTCTCCCAAAATTTCAAATACTTCGCCCTTCGTTTTGTTAACCAGATTGACCCAGTAGCGGGGATCTGGTGACGTTTCGGCCCAGGGACCGAAGTTCAGAACGTTCAGAATATGCCCGATATTCTGTTCAACGTCAGATTCCTGCCAGAACTCCGAATTCTTGTGGGCAACTTCAATCCAGGCATAAACCATTTCAATGACGTCTGAAGGGTTGTCCGGACGGTATCTGTTATCCTGCGATACATTATTCCGATCAAAGGGGTGACCGAAGTGCCTGGCGATTAGGTCAATTTTTTGCATATCCAGCGCTATCTTTAATGCCATGTGTAAATTCCTTTTTTAAAAGAGAGAACTTTGCTTTCTGGCCCTGATTGTACAGAGTTAACCAGAGTAATCTGTTATGGGCATCTCGTTCCTGGATAACTTTAACCCCCCGGTTTTTCTCTGTTTTTTCGACAGCGCAGTAAAATTGCCTGCTTTATATCACGACCGCGCCCTGGGTATTTACGTACAACGCATAAACTGAGGTACTGGAGGCCATAAACAGCCGGTTACGGGACTGGCCGCCAAAGCACAAGTTGGCGCAGCGTTCCGGCAAATGAATCATGCCGATAGCTTTGCCTGCTGGGTTGAATACCTTAACGCCGTCCAGCGTTTCGCTGCCCATGCCCCAGCCGCACCAGAGGTTGCCGTGAATATCACACGCGATGCCGTCTGCCGTTCCGTCGCCGCAATCAATGTGCGTGCGTTTGTTTTGCAGCTCGCCGTTTACCACGTCAAACGCCAAAATCAATCGGTTCGGTTTAGCGCGCCCTTCAACCAGATACAGCGTTTTTTCGTCAGGGGAGAAACAGAGCCCGTTCGGCCCGCTGATATCCGCAGCGGCAACCGTCAGCGCCTTGGTTTCCGGGTTGAAACGATAAAGGTTCTGCGGCAGTTCGGGGTGCGCCTGATGCCCTTCATAAAATCCCGCGATACCAAACGGCGGATCGGTAAACCAGATCGTGCCGTCAGAATGAACGATGACGTCATTGGGTGAATTGAGCGGCTTGCCCTGATAGCTGTCGGCAAGGACGGTAATGGAACCATCGTATTCCGTGCGGGTCACCCGGCGGGTGTCATGCTCACAACTTATCAGGCGTCCCTGACGGTCGCGGGCATGCCCGTTGGCGAAGTTGCAGGGAGAACGGAAAACGCTGACCTGCCCGGTGATTTCATCCCAGCGCATAATGGCGTTGTTGGGAATGTCGCTCCATAGCAGCATCCGGCTGTCGCCGAACCAAACCGGTCCTTCCGCCCAGCGGCAACCCCCGGCAATCCGCTCGACTTTGGCCGTGCTCAGGCAGTATTGGCGGAAACTGTCGTCCAGCGCGACAACAGCCGGGTCGGGATAACGCTGCGCAGGCTGCCAGCCGGCCAGGACTCGTGGGGTAAGCAGCAGGGAGGCTGCGGTAATCCCGCTTAACTTCAGTAGATCGCGACGCGTTGTAGCCATAAAAACTCCTTTTCAATGAATGCGAACAAAGCATGGACACAACGACAGATTAATTATTGCGCAAGGTATTGGCTCCGGGCGTTTGTACGAAATTCTTCATGAAAATAACGCCGGCGCGTAAATAAAAACGGCCTCCGTGTTGGGAGGCCGTTTGGCGGCGTTAACGCAGGGGGATCGCTGTTCCCCAGGCACGCCATCCTTCCGGCTCGTCGTCATTCAGCAGGAAGTGCTGCCGTTCAGTGGCCTGCGGAGCCAGCGGGGTGGTGGGCGGCGTGGCGAATGCGATGCCGCCGCGGATAAACTGCTGGAAGGTTCCGGTTTTCACCATGCCGCCCGCCAGCCCGAACTGGACGTTATAGCCGGAAGCCAGCCAGAACACGCTGTTATTACGCACCAGTTGCTGATACTTCTTACTGATGCGCAGGGCGACATGCACCCGATCGCTCATGTTGCCGAGATACAGCCCGGTTACCGTTCCTACCTCAATGCCCCGGAACAGAACAGGCGTGCCGATCTGTAACGAACCCGCCTCCGGCGAATCCACGATGATGTTCAGGCCGCCAAGGTAACGCGAGTCGGTAATGGTGGCGGGCTGCAGTTCGAAGCTGCGCATCGCCGGGCCATGGCCGGGCTCAATATTGATATAAGGCTGCAGCAGGGTCTCCAGGTTGCTGACGCCGGTGGCCGAGATTTCCGGCGTGATCACCGAGAAACGGGTGCCGCGGCGGGCGAAGGCTTCGACGTATTCCGGATACAGTACCGCTTTGGCCTGCACCTCATTACGTGAGGCGGAGAGTTTGAGGGACTCCACCTGGCCGATATCGATGCCCAAATAGCGGATGGGCATGCCGGCGGAAAGTTTGGTGGCATCGTACGTGCGCAGTGTGATTTGACTGCCTACGGCGCGGGCCGAGCTTTCCGATGCATACAGGGTCCTTTTTTCTCCTTTATTAACCGTGACACCCGCCAGGTTATCAAAGCTGATGGCGCCTTTGATGGCGCGGTCGAGCGGCGAAGCCTGTACGGTCAGCCCGCTGCCGTTGATCTGAACCTTTGCGCCGCCTTCCGCCCAGAAAATGGTTTGCGGGGTCAGCAGTTTGCGGTACTCCGGCTGAATGTAGACATCCACGTCAAATGCTCCGGCGCGCGGACGGACGTCAATAATCTCACCCACCTGAAACTTGCGGTAAAGCACCACGGAGCCGGCCTGAATGTCCGGCAGGGTGTCTGCGCTGAGTGACAGTGTCACCGGTGGTTTGCTGCCGGTGATGCCCTGTGCGGCATTTTCGCTGTTGCTATAGAGCGGATAGCTGGTTTGCGCATCGCCCGTGCCGCCGGGCAGCACGCGGATGCCGCCGTCCAGCCATTCCTGCGCGCTGGCGCCCAGCACCTTCATTCCGTCAATGCCGAGATTCACGTCGAGCCGGCTGTTAACCACGAATTTACTGCTGCCGCGGATCAGGTGGCGGTAACGGGCGTCGATAGCGGCCCGGAACGTCACGCCTTTATCCGTCAGCGTCCGGTTGATAATCTCGCCGATAGCAATGCCGTTCAGGCTGACGGGCTGCCCGCTGTCAACGCCGTAGCTTTGTGCGGCGGTTAACGTCAGCACCAGCGCATCCGGCTGCTGAAGCAGGGATTCGGCGCCGGACAACACGGTGAAGTGGTTTTGCGGATCGCCGTCCCCCGGTATCAGTTCCAGTATGTTACCGGTAAGCAACTGGCCGAGCCGGGGATTGTTCAGGCTGATCCTGGGGCTTTGCATTTCAATACGTGTGCCGCTGCGCATCAGGTCCACGATGCCGGGATCGATAATCAGCTGGCCGCTGACTTTGCCGCCGCGTTCCAGCACGATCTTGGTCAGCGTACCGACCTGAACGCCCTGATACAGCAGCGGCGTGCGGCCTTCGCTCAAACTGTCGCCACTTGGTAAATCGAGTGAAATGACCACGCCGCGCTGGCTTTGGGCCAGGTCGGGGTAGAGCGTAAAGTCATGATTGGATCGCGCCGGTTTTCCCTCCTGGGGCGAGTCGAAGGCGATAGCGCCGTTAACCAGCGCCGCCAGGCTTTCCATCTGCACCGTTGCGCCGCCCAGCCCGAAATTGCCCTTAAAGCCCGAGACGTTCCAGAAGCGGCTGTTGTCTTTTACCAGGCTGGCGAAACGTTTTTCGATCAACACGTCGATGTTCACGCCCTGGTGATTGTCGGAAATACTGAAGTCGTAGACTTTACCTACCGGCAGTTTGCGGAAGTAGACCAGCGAGCCGGTACTGAGCGCGCCCAGGTCGCGGGCGTGCAGGTGAATCAGCAGCTCGCCTGTATTGAGACGGTACTTGGGCTGGGTATCCAGTGCGACGAAGTGGGTCGTTTCTTTCCCTTTCCCTGCGCCCGGCATCATGCCGATGTAGTTACCGCCCACCAAAGCGTCCAGGCCGGAGACGCCCGCCAGAGAGGCTTTCGGCGTGACCAGCCAGAATTGCGTGCCTTTGCGCAACGCGTCCGACATATCGCTCTTGATACTGGCGCTGACGGTGATTTTGTTCAGATCTTTACTGAGCGAAATTTTTTGGACGGTGCCGATATCGACCCCCTGATAGCGCACGGGCGTGCGGCCGGGCACGATGCCCACGGCGGACTGAAAGTCGATGGTAATAGTGTCTCCGCGCTCTTCAAACGTGGAATAGAGCAACCACCCTACAATCAACAGGGCGATAAACGGCAGCAGCCAAAACGGCGAGATGCGGCGTTTACGCCGCAGGACGGCTTTGGTCGGCAGAGTCAGGTTCGGTGTTTCTTGTTGCATGAGCATCCCAAAGTAAGCGGCTGTCCAGCCATTCTACGGCGAGGATGGTTAAAAAGACTGCGGCGCCAAAATAGAAGGCGGCAGGCCCCATCGTGAAAGAGAGTAACTGTTCGCGGTTAACCAGCGACATCATCAGCGCGATCACAAACAAGTCGAGCATCGACCAGCGTCCTATCCATCCCAACACACGCAGCATGCGCATGCGGGCGGTCAGGCTGAGATCGATTTTCAGATGAATGGTGCATAACAAAAACAGCAGCGCCAGCACTTTGGTGAACGGCACCAGGATACTGGCGATAAAGACGATGATGGCGACGGGCATGTTTCCTGAAGTCGCCAGGGAAATGACGCCGGAAAAAATGGTGTCTTCCATCCGCTCGCCGTTTACGTAAAGAATGGAAATCGGCATCAGGTTTGCGGGGAACAGGAAGACGATGGCCGCGATCAGCGCCGCCCAGGTTTTTTGCAGGCTCATCGGCGCGCGGCGGCTCATGGTGATGTGGCAGCGCGGGCAGCGCCCGCGGTGATCCGGCAGGCCGGTGTAGTTGCAGGCGCAGCACAATTGCAGCCGGCGCGGTTCAACGGCGGGCTGCGCGACCGGATAGTAACGCTCCCAGAGCTGCTCAATGTTCAGGCGAATCAACAATATCTGCACCAGGATCATCATGGCGATGTAAGCATATAACCCGGGGCCGACGTTGATATCCGCATACTCCTGCACCTTAATGCAGGCCACAGCCAGGCCGACCAGATAAACGTCCAGCATGATCCACTCTTTCAGCCGGTTAAGCATCAGCAATACCGGGCGCAGATTCATGCCGAGCCAGTGTCCCAGGCGTAAATAGAGGAGGGAAAGCGGCAACATCAGCGGCGCGCCGATGGCGCAAAACGCCACCATGCTGGCGGTGAACGGATCGCCCTGAATCGCCATTTGCCACACACCCTGCAACAGGCTGGCGTTGATGACGGTGCCCAGCAGGCGAATGCGGATCAGCGGCTCGCTCAGCGCCAGGGGCATCAGCAACAGCACGGCGATGGCGAGGGCGGTCAGGCGGATCATCGACCAGTCGTAGCCGCTGCATATCTTGGCGTGGCAGCGCGGACAATAGGCGACGAAACGTTTATCCAGCGCGGGTAACTGAAAAATCAGATCACATTGCGGGCAGCGTTTGTAATGCTGCTCCGAAAGCGGTTTCAGTGCGGTGATTTTCACGTCGGGTACGACCATTGAGCAATGCGTGCGGGAAAGTATGGCATTGAAACCCCTGATGCAACATCACAAACTGTTATAAAAATGTATAAACAAAGCTTGCCAAAGATACAACGTTGAGGTGATTGTTGTGAAGCCATGCAGGAATAACCTTGTGTACAGGCGCATTTAATGCTTATTTTATGGGGAGTCCGCGCCACCGTCCGTAACCGATGGAAAAAGAGGGCGTTGCCGACGATTTCCGATTATATGTCAAACAGAGTCACCGATGAGTAAACAAGCTTTTTATACCGACCTGACCCGCGACCTGACTTCTCTGAGCAGCGGGGAATACAACTTCATTGCCACATTATCCAACGCCAGCGCGTTATTGTTTGAACGACTGGAGGGCGTGAACTGGGCCGGCTTCTATCTGATGGACGGCGATACCCTGGTGCTCGGGCCTTTCCAGGGCAAAGTCGCCTGTCTGCGCATTCCCGTGGGGAAAGGCGTGTGCGGCACCGCTGTCGCTGAAAACCGCGTACAGCGCGTGGCCGACGTGCATGCGTTTCCCGGCCATATCGCCTGTGATGCGAGCAGTAATGCAGAAATCGTTTTACCTCTGAACGTCGGAGGGAAAGTCATCGGGGTTTTAGACATCGACAGTACGGTTTATTCACGATTTGATGAAGAAGATGAACAGGGGCTTAAGGCCGTGACGGCGGCGCTTTGCCGGCATCTGGAACATTGCGATAGCACAAAATTTGTGTCTTTAACGTAATGTTGTGGCTCCTCCGGCATGGCTTTTGGCGATAGCCTCATTATAATGTCGCCTGTTCATGCCAGAGCTGGTTGGCAAACCCGTTGTAATCAGGAAATTTCATGGAAAATCAACCTAAGTTGAACAGTAGTAAAGAAGTCATCGCTTTTTTAGCCCAACGCTTTCCGCAGTGTTTCAGCGCGGAAGGTGAAGCCCGCCCGCTGAAGATCGGCATCTTTCAGGATCTGGTCGAGCGGATGCAGGGTGATGAAAACGGGCTGAGCAAAACTCAGTTACGTTCGGCACTCCGTCTGTATACGTCCAGCTGGCGTTATCTGTACGGCGTGAAAGTCGGGGCAAACCGCGTCGATTTGGACGGCAACAGCTGTGGTGTATTAGACGAGCAGCATGTTGAGCATGCCCGTCAGCAGCTTGAGGAGGCCAAAGCCCGCGTTCAGGCGCAGCGCGCCGAGCAGCAGGCGAAAAAGCGCGAAGCAGGCGAAAATACGGAAACCCGGCGTCCGCGCCCGGCGAACCGCAAACCTGCTCCGCGCCGCAGCGACGCCGCCACCGCTCAGGATCAAGAGGCACGTAAGCCGCGCAACGCCGGCCGCCCGCAGCAGGAGCGTAAGCCGCGTCCGCAGCAAGCGACAGCAAAAACCCAGGCCGTTCCGGTAACTGACATTACGCAACTTCAGGTTGGTCAGAACATAAAGGTTAACGCCGGCAAAAGCGCAATGGATGCATCCGTCCTGGAAATTACTAAAGATGGCGTTCGCGTCCAGCTCCCTAACGGTCTGGCAATGATTGTGCGCGCAGAACATTTGCAGTTCTGATACGGAGGCCAACCAAGGCATGAACAATTTTTTCCGGTTATCGGCTGTAGCGATAATGCTGCTCGCGGGTGCCAGCTTTGCGGCTGATAATAATACTTATTCTGTCAGCCAGTTACCCAAACTGTCTCAGGAGCCGCAGCATGCGACCGTCAGTGAAAGGGTAACTTCGCGTTTTACGCGTTCCCACTACCGCCAGTTCTCTCTCAATGATGAATTCTCCCAAAAGATTTTCGCGCGTTACCTCAACATGCTGGACTACAACCATAACGTGTTGCTGGCATCTGACGTCGCGCAGTTTAAAGACAAAGAGAATCACCTGGATGATGAGCTGAAAAGCGGTCAACTGGACACGGCCTACAACTTGTTTAACCTGGCGCAAAAGCGCCGTTTTGAACGCTATCAGTATGCGCTGTCGCTGCTGAAGACGCCGATGACCTTCGACGGCAACGATACCATCGATCTCGATCGCAGCAAGGCGCCGTGGCCAGCCAGCACAGGTGAGTTGGATAAACTTTGGTACGCCAAGGTGAAATACGACGCGCTGAACCTGAAGTTGACTGGCAAAGAGTGGCCGGAGATACAGAAGATTTTGACCAAGCGCTATCAGTTCGCCATGAAGCGTTTGACGCAAACCAAAAGTGAAGACGTTTTCCAGCTGTTTATCAATGCCTTCGCCCATGAAATCGATCCGCATACCAATTATCTTTCGCCGCGCAATACCGAGCAGTTCAATACCGAAATGAGCCTGTCCCTGGAAGGGATCGGCGCGGTGCTGCAGCAAACGGAAGACGATTACACCCAGATTAACTCCATGGTTCCCGGCGGTCCGGCGGCGAAAAGCAAGGCGCTTAAGGTCGGCGATCGTATCGTCGGCGTCGGCCAGCAAGGCAAACCGATGGTGGACGTGATCGGCTGGCGTCTTGATGACGTAGTGGCGCTGATCAAAGGACCAAAGGGAAGCAAGGTGCGTCTGGAAATTCTGCCGGCGGGCAAGGGCACGAAAACCCGCACGGTGACGATGATCCGCGAGCGTATCCGCCTGGAAGACCGTGCGGTGAAGATGAGCGTGAAGACCGTCGGTAAAGAAAAGGTCGGCGTGCTGGATATTCCGGGATTCTATGTCGGCCTTACCGATGACGTTAAGGTTCAGTTGCAGAAGCTGGAAAAACAGAACGTCAGCGGTGTGATTATCGATTTACGCAGCAATGGCGGCGGGGCGCTGACGGAGGCGGTAACGCTGTCCGGCCTGTTTATTCCCAGCGGTCCGGTGGTTCAGGTTCGTGATAACAACGGCCGTGTGCGTGAAGATGCCGACAGTGACGGCGTGGTGTACTACAAGGGGCCGCTGGTGGTGCTGGTTGACCGCTTCAGCGCTTCCGCGTCGGAAATCTTCGCCGCTGCGATGCAGGATTACGATCGCGCGCTGATTGTCGGCGAGCCGACGTTTGGTAAAGGTACCGTGCAGCAGTATCGCTCCCTGAGCCGTATTTACGATCAGATGCTGCGTCCGGAGTGGCCGGAGCTGGGTTCCGTTCAGTACACCATTCAGAAGTTCTACCGGGTGAACGGCGGCAGTACCCAGCGCAAAGGCGTTACGCCGGACATCATCATGCCGACCGGCGTCGATCCGGCGGATACCGGTGAAAGCTTTGAAGATAACGCGTTACCGTGGGACAGCATCAAGCCGGCCAGCTACAGTAAGGCAGGCGACGTGCAGCGCTTTGATCCTGAGCTGATTAAAGATCACAATCAGCGTATCGCCAAAGATCCGGAATTCCAGTACATCACCAAGGATATCGCGCACTATAAGGCGCTGAAGGATAAGAAAAACATCGTCTCCCTGAACTACGCTCAGCGTGAGAAAGAGAATAAGGACGATGACGCCACGCGCCTGTCACGCATTAATGCGCGCCTGGAGCAGGCTGGGAAGAAACCGATCAAGTCGTTGGATGATATTCCTAAAGACTATCAGGACCCCGATCCTTATCTGGATGAGACGGTGAAGATTACGCTGGATCTGGCGCATCTGGAAAAGGCGCAGCCGCAGAAAGCACAGTAATTATCATTGCTGCGTGTTGAAAAAGGAGCGATTCAATCGCTCCTTTTTTTCGTTTGTTACAACGGCGTTGGTTTTCGGGCGTTTTATTAACTCCCGGTGATGGGAAAAGAAGCGTCTTAATCTGTGATTCCGGCCTGTAACGTCATTTTAGCGCGCAGGAATGTAAAGTTATGTTTCTTTGGTTAGTTAACGGTTAATAACTCTTGAATCTGGTGGGAATGCCCCTACGATCTGATTAGCGCTCATTACGTGGAATCAGGCGGGGGCGCAAAAATCAGTAGCTGTCCGGCGTTGTGTCATCAATGCCGGGCAACGGAATTAAAGTCACGAGGAAAAATAAAAATATGATGCGTATTGCGTTGTTCCTGTTAACTAACCTGGCGGTCATGCTGGTTTTCGGGCTGGTACTGAGCCTGACGGGAATTCAGTCGAGCAGCGTTCAGGGATTAATGATCATGGCGTTGCTGTTTGGCTTTGGCGGTTCTTTTGTTTCTCTGCTGATGTCGAAGTGGATGGCGCTGCGTTCCGTTGGCGGGGAAGTGATCGAGCAACCCCGTAGTGAAACCGAGCGCTGGCTGGTGGAAACCGTACGCCGTCAGTCGCAGCAGGCGGGGATCGCCATGCCGCAGGTCGCGATTTATCATGCGCCGGACATGAACGCCTTTGCCACCGGCGCCCGCCGCGATGCCTCGCTGGTCGCAGTGAGCACCGGCCTGCTGCAAAACATGAGCCGTGACGAAGCGGAAGCCGTGCTGGCCCATGAGATCAGCCACGTTGCCAACGGCGATATGGTCACCATGACCCTGTTGCAGGGGATAGTGAACACCTTCGTTATCTTCATTTCCCGCCTGATTGCTCAGGTAGCGGCCGGCTTTCTGTCCGGCAACCGTGATGAAGGCGAGAGCAGCAACGGTAACCCGCTGATCTACATGGCGGTATCTATGGTTCTGGAACTGGTGTTCGGTATTCTGGCCAGCATCATTACCATGTGGTTCTCCCGTTACCGCGAGTTCCACGCGGATGCAGGATCAGCCAAACTGGTGGGGCGTGAGAAGATGATCGCCGCGCTGCAACGCCTGAAAACCAGCTATGAGCCGCAGGAAGAAGGGCGGATGATGGCGTTTTGTATCAACGGCCGTAATAAATCCTTCAGCGAACTGTTCTTATCGCACCCGCCGTTGGATAAGCGTATTGAAGCGCTGCGTTCCGGTCAGTATCTGAAATAAACGCAGCAGCAATAAAAAATAAAGGGGCCTCTTGGCCCCTTTGTCGTTTCAGCGCGGTACGCGCAGACCGCCCGGCATTCCTGTCGGCGTCAGAACAACCTGCCAGAGCTGAATGTCACGCGCCCGGAATGCGCCGGCACAGGCGTTGAGGTAATAGCTGAACATACGGAAGAAGCGCTGCGAATAGTTCTTTTCCAACTGCGGCCAGGCTTTGGTGAAGCGCTCGTACCATGCCATCAGCGTGCGATCGTAATCCGCGCCGATGTTGTGCCAGTCCTCCATCACGAAGCGCCCTTCGGTGGCATCGGCAATATGCCGGACGGAAGGCAGGCAGCCGTTGGGAAAGATGTATTTGTTAATCCAGGGATCAACGTTCATATCCGTCTTGTTGGAGCCGATGGTGTGCAGCACGAACAGGCCATCCGGCTTCAGGTTGCGTAATACCACGTCGAAGTAGGTTTGGTAGTTTTTCGGCCCGACGTGTTCAAACATGCCAACCGAGACGATGCGATCATACTGGTTATGCAGGTCGCGATAGTCCTGCAACAAAATGTTGACGTCCAGTCCGGCGCAGCGCTGCTGGGCCAGCTTCTGCTGCTCGGCGGAAATTGTTACGCCGTCCACCGACACGCCGTAGTTCCGGGCCATAAACGCTGCCAGCCCGCCCCAGCCGCAACCAATGTCGAGCACCCGCATTCCTGGCTTGAGGGTGAGTTTCTCACTGATGAGCTTCAGCTTGGCTTCCTGAGCTTCTTCCAGCGTGGTTGCATCTTTCCAGTAGGCGCAGGAATATTGCATGTAGGGGTCCAGCATCTGGCTGAACAGGTCGTTGCCCAGGTCGTAATGTTCTTTACCGACGATCCAGGCGCGCTTTTGGGATTGCAGATTGGTCATGCGCGCGACGGCGATACGCAGAATGTCTTTCAGATGATGGGGAAGCTTTTTCTCCAGGCCCGAGCGAACGACTTTCTGGAAAAATATATCGAGGCGTTCACACTCCCACCAGCCGTCCATGTAGCTTTCTCCCAGGCCGAGCGAACCTTCCTGTAAAACGCGCTTAAAAAAATGCGGGTTTTTTACAATGATATCGCAAGGCTGGTTACCGTTGATGGTGATCCCCGCGGATTGAAGCATTTCGCTGGCGATTCGGTACCAATGGCTGTCCTGAACGCTAAAATCTTCTATACACGATGAACTCATAGCCTCTCCATAACCTTGATTCTCTGACAACTGCCGTCGGCTGGCCGCACGGCAGGCATGTAAATACGCGCGGCTAATCCGCGGCAACTGACCCGGCGAGGATAAAAAGGAAAATTGAGAAAACCCGTGCGAGCAGCAGGGAACTTGTCCTTAAGGAAACGTGATGCCTTCCACACATCGCGAAAGTAATGCAACAATTTCGTTAAATTATTTGCGTAATATCTTTACAAAGTATAGGCCTCGAAAATGGCATTCTCAAGGGGTGAGATGAGGCGCAACCTGCAGATGATGAGGAATTAGTGCGGTTTGCGGCCCCTCAGGAGAAGGGCCGCGCAAAGATTAATGACGAGAGTTATGAGCGGAGGCCGGTTCAGTGGCGGAATTAATTCGTTTTTGCGTGACAGCGTCACTTTTCAGCCAGTATCCCAGCATAACCAGAAGCACGGTTCCCGCCATGATGGCCGTGGTGGCGAACAAAGGCGCGCTGATGAACGCCGATACCAGCAAGCTGGCTACAAAACAAATTCCAAGCTGAATTGTATTTTGCAGCGCGGCCGCTTTGCCGCTGTCGTTGGGGAACGGCGTCAGGGCATTGGCGACAATGATCGGATAACTGGCGCCGTTGGCGAAAGCCATGACGCAAAACGGAACCAGCAGCATCAACAGCGTCGGCGAAGCGATAAATAATGCCATCGCGAACAGGCTCAGTACGCTCAGGCAATAAATCACCAGCAGCCAGGGCAGCAGCAGACCGCCACCCATCCGGCTCAGCAGCGCCCGGCATCCGTAACCCCCGAGCAGGAAGGCCAGCGTTTGCGGAATATAGCTCAGGCCAATGTCGGCAGGAGAATAGCCGAGTTCGCCGAGAATAAACGGGGAACCGGTCAGCCAGGCGAAGAAACCGGCGGAGCAGGCGGCATACAACAGCACGTTGCCGGAGAAAATATTAGAACGCAGCAGTTGCAGGTAGCCCAGAGCTGCGTGCTTTTGTACATCTTCACGCGCGGCAGAGGCGCTCTCTTTCAGGAAAATCGTAGGAATCAGCAGCGCCAGCGTCACAACCAGCAAGATGGCGAATATCGCGCGCCAGCTGAAATGGTTAAGCGTCCAGGCGCCAAGCAACGGCGCCAGCGCGGGCGATAATGCAACCAGCGGCATAATGGTGGCGAATACCCGGTTGGCAAGCCCTTTACGATAACGGTCGATAACCAATGCTTGCCAGGTGACGGCGGCGGAACAGACCCCTACGGCCTGTATAAAGCGCAATACCAGCATCGTGGATGTATCCTGCACCCACAGCATACCCAAACATCCCACGGCAAAAATACCCAGGCCGGCCAGCAGCACCGGTTTACGTCCGATACGATCGGAAAGCGGCCCCCACAGAAGTTGGGTGAAGGCAAAACCGGCGAGGAAAATACTCAGGCTGGCGCTGATCATGCCGGCGGAGGAACCGAACTCCTGCTGCATAGCGCCGAAGGCCGGCAAATACATGTCCGTGGCAAGGTATCCCAGCATGCTCAGGCCGGCAAGGTACAACATGAAACTTGATGAACTTCTCATTTATGTGACTCGTTATAGTTATTTGCAGAATGAATTTGTAGCCGGTGAAGTTTAGGGGGTAGCTAAATTATTGTGAAACGCTAAAATTTGCATGTTGTTATCAAAAATATTGTTGGCAAAAATTTGAAGGAGTTCACATGTGGTCTGAGTACTCGCTGGAGGTCGTCGATGCCGTCGCCCGAACCGGCAGTTTCAGCGCTGCCGCTCAGGAGCTGCACAGGGTGCCGTCTGCCGTGAGCTATACGGTGCGGCAACTGGAACAGTGGCTGGCGGTGCCTCTGTTTGAGCGACGTCACCGGGATGTTGAACTGACGGATGCAGGCGCATTTTTTGTTACTGAAGCCCGTGAGGTTATCAAAAAAATGAATTCGACCCGCAGGCAGTGTCAGCAGGTGGCTAACGGCTGGCGGGGGCAGCTTAATGTCGCCGTGGACAACATCGTTAAACCTGAACGCACGCGGCGGCTGGTGCTGGATTTTTACCGTCATTTTCCCGATATGGAATTGATGATCCACCCGGAAGTGTTCAACGGCGTGTGGGATGCGCTGGTGGACGGCCGGGTTGACGTGGCGATCGGCGCGACGCGTGCCGTCCCCGCCGGCGGGCGTTTTTCATTCCGCGATATGGGGTTTCTGCGCTGGCACTGCGTGGTCAGCCCGGATCACCCGCTGAATGCCATTGAGGGCGCGCTAACGGACGATCATGTGCGGCCTTACCCGGCCTTGTGCATTGAGGACACCTCGCGCACTCTGCCGAAGCGTGATACCTGGCTGCTGGACAACCAGCGCCGCCTGGTCGTGCCTGACTGGCATAGCGCGGCGGCGTGCCTGGAGAACGGACTGTGCGTGGGCCTGATGCCGGTACACGTTGCGCAACCGTTGATATCTGCCGGCCGGCTGAAAATATTGACGCTGGCGCAGCCGTTTCCCGACAGCGCCTGCTGTGTGACCTGGGAAGATCGCAGCCGTTCGCCGGCAATCAGCTGGTTGCTGGACTATCTGGGGGATACCCGCACCATGAACCAGGAGTGGCTCAGCCCGTCGCGTGCGGCGTAAGCTGGATGACGCTGCCGCCCGGCGGAATATCCTCATCGTCATGCGTGACCAGCAGGGCCGGGATCCCGGCCTGAGTGATGCGTTCAAATACCCATTGACGAAAGTGACGCCGTAACGGCTTGTCCAGACGGGAAAACGGTTCATCCAGCGCCAGAGCCTGTGGGCGGGAAAGCAGGGTGCGCAGCACGCTGATGCGCGCGCGCTGGCCGCCGGATAACTCTGCGGGCAAACGTCCGGCCAGGTCCTGCATAGCTAACCGGGGATCGACAGACCATTGCCAGATCAACGTCGCCAGCGTCGGCGGACGTTGCGGACCCAGTAAAATCCCGATGTCGGCGGCGGAGAGGCTGAACGCCAGAACGCAAAATACCGGCAGACGCAGGCCGGGCAGCAACTGCGGCACCACGATGCGCCACCAGGTTTGCGTGGGCGGATAGCCCAGCGCGCTACCCGTCTGCAACTGCCTCAGCGTATCAATATGTTCACACTGATTACGCGCCATCAGGAACAGAAAAGGCGTCTCTTTCATGATCAGCAGCAACGTCAGCGTAATGGCACAGGGATCGTTGATTAACGGCCAGTCCGGCGGTTGTTCAAACCCGCTCAGCCAGGGCGAAAACAGGCGCAGCAGCCAGCCGGAGGGCGCCAACAGCAGAATCAGGCCGGTGGCGAGCGCGATATGGGGCATTCCCAGCAGCAGGGTGCTGAAGCGGCCGGTAAACGCCCGGCGCTGGCACAGCGATAACGCCAGCATCAGCGCAATCAGTGTCGCCACAAGGGTGCTGAGCAGGGAAAGGGCAACGCTGTGCGTCAGGCCCGGCCAGGAAAATAGCTGCTGCCAGGCCGGACGGGAAAACGCAGACTGGCCGAGTATCAACAGCGTCGCCCCGGCGGGCAACGCGATGATAATGGCGACCAGCGCGGGGAAAAACGAGAGCGCGGACGGAAACCGCATGCAGCTTAACGGCGATAGTCGAGGAACGGGCCGTCCGCGACTGAGCGGCGCTCAATCAGCTTGGGGTACACTTCGATGGTCTGAGAGTCTTCCCGTTTGCTGATGATGCGGTCCAGCAGCATCTCGAACGCCATGGCGCCCAGCCGCTCTTTAGGCTGATGGATAGTGGTCAGCGCCGGAGTGAAGTAACGTGCGTTGCGGATATTATCATACCCGATCACCGAAACATCCTGCGGTACGCGCAACCCCATCTCGTCTGCGGCGCAAATGGCGCCCATCGCCATGACGTCGCCGCCAACAAACACGGCCGTCGGCCGCTGCTTCTGCGACAGAATCTGATGCATGGCCTTGTAACCGGACTCCGGCTCGAAGTCGCCCTCGACAATCCATTCGTCGCGCGGACGGATGTTTGATTCTTGCAAGGCTTTCATAAATCCGTTCAGGCGTCCGCCGCCGGTGTTACGCAGTAAAGGCCCGGAGATCACGCCGATATCGCGGTGGCCGCGTTCAATAAGGTAACGGCCGGCCATATAACCGCCTTCGACCGCGTTGTCCTGAATGGCATCGGTGAAGTCACTGCGCCGGCTTCCCCAGTCCATGACCACCATCGGGATATTGCGGTAATCTTCCAGGGTTTCCAGCAGGGTTTCCGGATATTCGGAGCACATGACCAGCAATCCGTCGACGCGTTTTTGCGCCAGCATGGCCAGGTACGCCTTCTGCTTTTCCAGATTGTTGTGCGAGTTGCACAAAATCAGCGTATATCCTTTGCTGTAACAGCTGTTTTCAACGGCTTCGATCACCTCGGCGAAATAGGGCGCTTCGCTGGAAGTCGCCAGCAGGCCGATAGATTTGGTGTGGTTAACTTTCAGGCTGCGGGCAACGGCGCTGGGCGAGTAATGCAATTCCTTGATCGCCTCCCACACCGCGATTTTCGTCTCTTCCGCAACAAAACGCGTTTTGTTGATGACGTGAGACACTGTCGTGGTGGATACGCCCGCGCGCTTGGCCACATCTTTAATCGTTGCCATGTAACAGATGACTCCTGAACTTACGTGAATGTCACGTAGCCGTTATGTTAATCGTTTGCCTGCGTCTGATTTTCGCAATATCACATGAAAAGGCAGCAATATTGGGGGAAAGCCCGGTAACGGCGGGTGTCGCCCGGTTGCGGGCGGCGTAATTGGCGTTATCGCGCTGAGACGTAGCGTAAACCGTAAATTTTGGCGTATCTGATTCAAAAGTGAAAGAGTAAAATGTGATTTAAGCCACCGATTCACCGCAGATTTTTAATTTTTTTTATGCAAAAATGATTTCACACATTTTTAATGCGTGTATTAGTAAAATAAGAAATTGATGCAGTTGATAAATCTGGGAGAAACAAAAATGGATACCGATCTGAAATTTTCGCTGATGTCTACCATCGCTATACTGGCGCTGATTGTTGTTATGGGCCTGATTTCCGCCCTGAACTGATTTAACGAATGACCGGGATCCGGATAACGTTTCCGCCCGTAAGATATTATTGTTGATGAAGCCCCGGCTAAAACCGGGGCTTTGTTGTTTATAACAGTAGCCTCTGCGCCGCGTTTTATCTCCGGTTATCGGCGCTGAGAAATTGTGATTGCCCCGGTGATGCAGTGTGGCGGAAGGTGAGTATTGCCCCCGTTAGACTTCTTTTCCCTGCCGGACGTGGTGTCGGGCAGACGAAATCAATAGGGGAAAACAATGACATTTAATAAAACCGGTGTGCTGAGCGCCGTTGCGGCGGGGATCATCCTGAACATGCCTGGCGTTCATGCGGCTCCGCTGCTTGGCAGCAGCGAAGCCTATACGATGAAGGCCAGCGATCTGCAGAAAAAAGAGCAGGAGCTGACGAGCTTTCCGTTAATGCAGGCGGTGAAAGATTCAATCCGTACGCTGGATAACGCAGACGTGGAGCAGATTGAGCCGGGCCGTGCGGCAAACCCGGAAAACGTTAAGCGCGTTGAGGGCATTATCGGCAACCAGGAGTGGGACTACCTTTTCCCGATGCGTGCCAAAGAGTATACCTACTCCAACTTCCTGAAAGCGGTGGGCAAGTTCCCGGCCATCTGCGGCACCTATACCGATGGGCGTGACAGTGACGCTATCTGCCGTAAGTCCCTGGCGACCATGTTCGCGCACTTTGCCCAGGAAACCGGCGGGCATGACAGCCATCAGGCAATTCCGCAATGGCGTCAGGCGCTGGTATACGTGCGCGAAGTGGGTTGGGCGGAAGGGCAAAAAAACGGGTATAACGTGGAGTGTAATCCGGATACCTGGCAGGGGCAGACCTGGCCGTGCGGCAAAGACAAAGACGGTGACTTTCTGAGCTATTTTGGCCGCGGCGCGAAGCAGCTCTCCTATAACTACAACTACGGCCCATTCTCCGAAGCAATGTTCGGCGACGTTCGTCCGCTGCTGGAACAGCCGGAAAAAGTGGCGGATACCTGGCTCAACCTGGCCAGCGCACTGTTCTTCTTCGTTTATCCGCAGCCGCCCAAGCCGAGCATGCTGCACGTGATCGATGGCACCTGGCAGCCGAATGCCCACGATAAAGATAATGGCCTGGTAACCGGATTCGGCGTTACTACGCAGATTATCAACGGCGGCGTTGAGTGTGGCGGAGAGGCTGAGCACGAACAGTCCCAGAACCGTATCTCTTATTACAAAGAGTTTGCTAACTATCTGAAAGTTCCGGTACCGGCAGATGAAGTGCTGGGCTGTAAGAAAATGAAGGCGTTCGATAATGACGGCGCTGGCGCATTGCCTATTTACTGGGAGCAGGACTGGGGATGGTCAGCAAATACGCCGGGCAACCAAAGTTACTCCTGCCAGCTGGTGGGCTACCAGACGCCGTTCAGCGCGTTCAAGGAAGGCGATTACAGTAAATGCGTTGAGCACTTTTTCAACGTGAACATTGTTGACGACCTGGATGGTACTACGCCTGCGCCGACACCGGATACAGAACCCACTCCGGCCCCGGAAGCCAACGTTGCGCCGGTCGCGCATATCGCCGGCCCGGTGGGTGCGGTGGAGGCGGGAAGCCATGTTTCACTGAGTGCGGCCGCCTCTTCGGACGCCAACGGCGACGCGCTGACCTATACCTGGAAAGCGCCGAACGGGCAGACGGTCAGCGGCAAGAACAAGTCTGTCGTTACGTTTAATGCGCCGGAAAAAGATCAGGCTGCGCAGTACGTGATTACCCTGACGGTCAGCGATGGTAAGTTGAGCGACTCGACGAAGTACACACTGAATGTGAAAGCCAAACCGGCGTCTTCCGATGAAAAAACCACGGATTACCCGGCCTGGAGCAACACTCAGCAGTGGAATCCGGGCGATATCGTCAATCACGGCGGCGCGTTGTTCCAGTGCAAACCTTATCCGGAAGGCAGCTGGTGCAACAGTTCTTCCGTTTACTACGAACCGGGCGCCGGGCTCAGCTGGCAGGATGCGTGGAAAGCGCTTTAATTCCTGGTTTCAGGCATAAAAAAGCCCGGCGGTTTGCCGGGCTTTTCCGTTCAGCGTAATAATCAGGCCAGGTTCTTCGCAACGAAGTCCCAGTTGACCAGCGCCCAGAAGTTTTCCAGGTATTTCGGACGGGCATTACGATAATCGATGTAGTAAGCGTGTTCCCAAACGTCCACGGTCAGCAGCGGCTTGTCGGTGGTGGTCAGCGGGGTAGCTGCGTTGGAGGTGTTCACGATAGCGACGGAGCCGTCTGCTTTCTTCACCAGCCAGGTCCAGCCGGAACCGAAGTTACCGACGGCAGCTTTGGTCAGCTCGTCTTTAAACGCAGCGAAAGAACCGAAGGCTTTGTTAATGGCTTCAGCCACAGCGCCGGTCGGCTCGCCGCCGCCGTTGGGAGACAGGCAGTTCCAGTAGAAGGTGTGGTTCCATACCTGAGCCGCATTATTGAATACGCCGCCGCTGGAGGTCTTGATGATCTCTTCCAGGGATTTTCCTTCGAACTCGGTACCTTTAACCAGGTTGTTCAGGTTTACCACATAGGTGTTGTGGTGTTTACCGTAGTGATATTCCAGCGTTTCTGCGGAAATGTGCGGTTCCAGAGCGTTCTGGGCGTACGGTAATGCGGGTAATTCGAATGACATTGCTTTCTCCTCGTATCTGTTTAAACAGATCAGTATTTTATTTCCGGACTTTCACCAGCGTTGAACGCCGGTGAACGGGTTTATTAAATATGAAAAAATCTTGTTGTCGCGTTGTTATGGGATGGGATTTTAGCAAGTTTTCAGTCTAATAACAGGACAAAAATGGTTTTTTAGTTATCGGCTGGCGAATAGTGCGTCAGAAGGCGGGGGGCGTACGGTGGGAAAGAATGTCATTCGGGGAGGCGCAGCGGCCTCCCCGAAAGGCATTCAGCGGATTGTTTTCGGGGTAATTACCCGGCGGGCGCCGATGTAATGGCCTTGCCAGTAGTCATCGCCCAGCGAACTGATGCGAATTTCTTCTCCGGTACGCGGAGACTGAATAAACTTACCGTCGCCGAGGTAGACGCCGACGTGATCTGCCGCTCCGCGGCTATGGATACGGAAGAACACCAGATCGCCGCGTTCCAGTTCCCCTTTCTTGACCGGGGCGGCGTCGCGCAGGTGATACATCTCATTGGCGGTGCGGGGCATCTTGATGTTAACCAGATCCTGATAGGCATAATAAACCAGCCCGCTGCAATCGAAGCCGGTATGAGGAGAGTTTCCCCCCCAGCGATAAGGCTTGCCAATTTGCCCCATCAGCTTATTCATCGCCGTTTGTTTGGCGTGTTGATAGCGTTTTTTATGCTGCGGGCTGAGGTGGATCGGGCCGGAATTATTCTGCGCCAACGCGGCGGATCTTAATTTTTTCCCGCCACGCTGGGTGCCATACGCCTTTTTACCGTGCTGATGTTTGCTGCTGCGGTTGCCGGCGGTTTTTATTGCGTTGCGCGAGGTGGCGTTCTTTTTCTTTACCGTGTTGCGGGCGGTTTGGGATTTCTCTGAAATTGATGTGGCTTTGGTACGTTTACTTTTTTCTTTGGTATGCGCGACAACTTTCTCTTTCTTGCTATTAACGGGCTTACGCTTCTTTTTATCCGCGACAGCACCGGGGGCTGCATGAGATTTTCGCTGATCGGTGACCGCTTTATTATGTTGCGGCGATGCGCTCGCAGAATAAGAAAAAAGCTGTGCAAACAGCAGAACAAAGAGCGTAATCAGTAAACGCATTTTTGTAGTTTCCAAGCTTCTTGCCAAAAAATAGGGTGCCGACAGTATTAATGAAACTTTCCCAACAAAACAGCCTTGAATCATTCCATTTCCGTTCCGTTTGTGACGAAATGTTTCATGGCATCGATTCGCTGGCATTTCATCCACATACGGCGCTAAAAATCACCGGAAGGCGATAAAAAAGTATCTTAATGGTATATTTAGTCCGTTTTTGTGAAACGTCAAACAGAACGCGGGGAATTTTGCTTGCCGGAGGACGTTTTTCGCATGATACCCCTTTAAAAGATGTTGTTTTTTTCCACGCCTGACAACCGTTACAATGGCGGCGTGCACGTCGCGGGCATAACACTGGTTAGAGGAAGTAATATAATGACGACGATTGAAAAAATTCAGCGCCAGATTGCTGAGAACCCGATTCTGTTATACATGAAAGGTTCACCGAAACTGCCGAGCTGCGGTTTTTCCGCTCAGGCGGTGCAGGCGCTTTCCGCCTGTGGCGAGCGTTTCGCGTACGTGGATATTCTGCAGAATCTGGATATTCGCGCCGAATTACCGAAATACGCCAATTGGCCGACGTTCCCGCAATTGTGGGTGGATGGCGAGTTGGTTGGCGGATGCGATATTATCCTGGAAATGTATCAGCGCGGTGAATTACAGGCGTTGATTAAAGAGACGGCGGCTAAATATCCGGCTCAGGAAGATCAGGCATAATATTTCGTTATGGCTTATAACAAAGGCGCCGATGGGCGCCTTTGTCGTTTGTATCACCGCAACGCGCGTCTATTCATGGTGATCGGCGGAAAGCGGCCAGCCGCCGAGGCGCTTCCAGCGGTTTACCAATTCGCAGAACAGAAGGGCGGTTTGACGGGTGTCGTACAGCGCGGAGTGCGCCTGGCTGCTGTCAAACGGAATATTGGCGGTGATGCAGGCTTTCGCCAATACGGTCTGCCCCAGTACCAGCCCGCTCAGGGCGGCGGTATCGAAGGTGGCGAAGGGATGAAAGGGGTTGCGTTTCAGCCCGGCGCGTTCCGCCGCGGCCATCAGGAATGAGTGATCGAAGTTAGCATTATGCGCCACCACAATAGCCCGGTTGCACCCCTGATCCTTCACGCCTTTGCGCACCGTTTTAAAAATCGCATGCAACGCTTCATATTCGCTGACGGCGCCGCGCAGCGGGTTTTTCGGATCGATGCCGTTAAACGCCAGCGCTTCCGGCGACAATACGGAGCCTTCAAACGGCTCGACGTGAAAGTGCTCGGTTTCGTGGGGGACCAGCCAACCTTCATCGGTCATGCGCAGGGTAACGGCGGCAATTTCAAGTAATGCGTTGCTGTGAGAATCAAAACCGGCAGTTTCTACGTCGATAACGACCGGGTAAAAGCCGCGAAAACGTGCGCTCAGCGTGTTGGGATTGGATGTGTCGGCCATGTTCACTTTTGGGTTGGAAAAAAATCAGCGGCTATTATGACAAATTTTCGCGCGCGATGCAGGTGCGGAACGGGATGAAAGTGCGGATGCCGCAGCATCCGCGATGTCACGGAGGAAATCAGTTGCCCAATCCCTGGCCGGCTTGTTTATTTTCGATCAGTTCGATTTTGTAGCCATCAGGATCTTCAACGAAGGCGATAATCGTCGAACCGCCCTTGACCGGGCCGGCTTCACGCGTCACTTTGCCGCCGGCCCGGCGGATTTTGTCACAGGCTGCCGCGACGTCATCAACGCCGAGCGCTATGTGGCCGAAGGCGCTGCCCATGTCGTAGCTGTCTACGCCCCAGTTATAGGTCAGTTCGATAACGGAACCTTCGCTTTCGTCGCTGTAGCCCACAAAGGCCAGGGAGTACTTATATTCTTCGTTTTCGCTGGTGCGCAGCAGGCGCATGCCCAGAATGTTGGTGTAGAAGTCAACGGAACGCTTCAGGTCGCCAACGCGGATCATGGTATGAAGTAAACGCATATTTTCCTCAGTAGCCGTAAAAACACCCCGGCTTTATAACATATTCCCGTGCCGGTATGCAGCGGGTGAATCCATGAGAAAGAAAAAACGCCCCGGATGGCCGGGGCGGGGAATTACAGAACCGGATAATCCGTATAGCCTTTGGCGCCGCCGCCGTAGAAGGTTTCCGAATGCGGTTCGTTGAGCGGGGCGTGTTGTTTCAGACGCTCCACCAGATCAGGGTTGGCGATATAGCTGCGGCCGAATGCCACGGCGTCAATCAGCCCTTTGTTCAGTAAGGTTTCCGCTTTTTCCGCGTCATAGGCGCCGGCACCGATGATGACGCCATGGAAGCGTTCGCGCACCGCCTGACGGAAGGCATCGCTGTACGGTTTGCCGCCGGCCCAGTCGGGTTCGGAAATGTGTACGTAGGCCAGATTGCGCTTGTTAAGCTCCGTCAGCAGATATAGTGCGGCCTCTTCCTGATCCTCGCCGTTATCCAGGCCGTTGAAAGGGCCGAGCGGAGAGATACGGATGCCAATGCGGCCTGCGCTCCATGCGCCGACGGCGGCATCGACCACTTCCAGCGTCAGACGGGTACGGTTTTCAATACTGCCGCCATATTGATCGGTACGGTGGTTGGACGCCGGCGACATGAATTGATGCAGTAAATAACCATGCGCGGCATGCAGTTCGACCAGGTCGAAACCGGCATCACGCGCCAGGGTGACGGAATGACGGAAATCGTTGACGATCCCCGGAATTTCTTCTGTTTCCAGCGCGCGCGGAACGGAGCAGTCAACCCGAACCGGGTTACCGTGCTCATCCCGCAGCGTGGTGCGGGTGTTTTCGGCGGCGATCGCTGAGGGCGCAACCGGAGCCTGATTATTCGGTTGCAGGCTGTTGTGGGAAATTCGGCCGACGTGCCATAGCTGAACGGCAATGTGTCCGCCCTTTTGGTGTACGCCGTCAACGATGTGTTTCCAGGCGGCAAACTGTTCGGGCGTATGCAGCCCCGGCGCGCCGGCATAGCCTTTGGCCTGGAAAGAAACCTGGGTGGCTTCGGTAATCAACAGGCCGGCGCTGGCCCGCTGGCCATAGTATTCCCCCATCAGCGGAGTCGGAATGTCTCCCGGCTCGATGCTGCGTAAGCGTGTCAGCGGCGCCATAAAAACGCGGTTGGGTAACGTAACCGCGCCAACGGTAACCGGGGTAAACAGCTTTTCAATTTTCATACACATTCCTCAGACAAAGGCTGCATCCATCGTTGCTGATTGCAACGCAGTTTCGGATTATCTCGCGTCAGGAATGATGCTAGTAGACCAGTTGGTCTAAGTCAAGGCGTATGCAAGCAACACAAATGTTACAGAAGTTGTGTGTGAAAAAATACGTTGATATTTAAAGGAGAATGCTCTGTGACAACGTCACAGAGCAGGGGTCGGAGGATTAAAGAGCAGGGGCCGGAGGATTAATAGGCCGCGGTAAATTGCTGTTTAATGAACTGAGGTTGTTCAATTTCATTCAAAATCGCGACGGCAAGATCCTGAACGGAAATACTGGCCGGCGCATCGCCGTCCATCAGCAACTGCGTCGTACCCAGACGGAATTTACCTGTCCGCTCGCCCGGTTTCAGAATAGCGGCCGGTGAAATCAGGCTCCAGTCCAGCGAACTTCCGGCGCGCAGTTTATTACGCAGCTCGCGCGCGCCCTGGGCGCCGGGGCGGATGTCGGCAGGGAACTGCGGCGTATCAATTAATTCGACGCCCGGCGCGACTTCCAGGCTGCCCGCGCCGCCCACCACCAGGAAACGGCGTACGCCGGATTTTTCGACGGCGCTGAGTATGGCATCGCTTCCCCGCACGAACTGCTGGTACAGGTCAGGAGCGGACCAACCGGGGTTAAAGGCGCTGATCACCGCGTCTTGCCCGCGCAATTGCGCCGTCAGCCATTCCGTATCATTCACATCGCCGAGCGCCAGGGTAAGCCCGCGGGTCTGCGGCAGATCTTTGGCGCTGCGGGCGATGGCGGTGACCTGATGACCGCGTTGCAGGGCTTCATCTACGACGATGCGTCCGACAAAACCGGTGGCGCCGATAATAACAAGTTTCATTTTTCCTCACTCAATGGGTCTGTATTCACATGAGATGACTTTATAGCTTAATAATAGATATGATAAGTGGCATATTTTACTTACTTCTTTAAGTAAAACTTTAAAATCACCGATGGATAAACTTAACCGAATGGCGGTATTCGCCATCGTTGTGACAGAAGGGTCGTTCAGCGCGGCGGGCCGGCGCCTGGGGATTTCTGCGTCGGCGGTGAGCCAGCATATCCGGGCGCTGGAAGGGACGGTGGGCGCGGCGTTGTTTCACCGTTCAACCCGCAAGCTGGCGCTGACGGAGGCGGGAGCGGCGTTTTACCCCGGATGTCAGGCCATGCTGAACGAAGCCCATCAGGCGGAACAACGGCTGGCGGAAATGCGCGATACGCTGGTGGGGGAACTGCGCATTGCATCAACCGTCGGTATCGGCGGCACGCCGTTAGCCCGGGCGCTTTTTCCGCTGCTCCAGGCCAATCCGGGGCTGACGCTGCGCGTGCTGGCGGATGATGAGATCGTCGATCTCATCGGCGAACGGGTGGATATCGCGCTCAGGGTGAACCGCACGCTGGAGGATGCGTCCTATATCGCACATCCGCTGGCCGACTGGCCGATGGTGATATGCGCCGCGCCGCGTTATCTTAGCCGCTGGGGCGTGCCGGAAACGCCTGAGGAACTGGCGGTGCACCACTGGCTGATTAACGGTTCCGCCGCCGGCCCGGCGCAGCCGACGGTGCTGCATCATCGCAGCGGCCGGCGTTTTCATTTCCGAATTCCTCCCGGAGCGGTGAACAGCAGCAGTATGAACGTTCTGCGGGCATTTACGCTTGAGGGGGTGGGGATGTCGTTACAGCCGCTCTATGAAATCGATGGCGAACTGGGGCGCGGGGAACTGATCGTCCTGCTGCCGGAGTGGCGCGCCGATCCGTTGAAATTGCATGCGCTGACGCTGGAAAAAGTGCATACCGAAAAGAACCGCCAGGCGCTGCGTTATCTGCGTGATTATTTTCAGCACCTACCCGAAAGAGGTAAAAGTTAGAATTTACTTGCTTAAGCACGGTTTAACGGTTTCACTTAAGGCATGCTATGGGAGGTTATCAGGTGACGCAACAACTTGAGTTTTTTGATATTCCCAGTCCATGCCGGGGCATTTGCCAAACGGATGAACGCGGTTATTGTCGCGGCTGTATGCGCAGCCGTGAGGAACGCTTTAACTGGATGAAACTCAGTGACCCGCAAAAGCGGGAAGTGCTGCGCCTGTGCCATCAGCGCCGCTTACGCCTGTCGCGGGCGGCGAAAAGCGAGGTCAAGGACCAGCCGGAACAACCTTCTTTGTTTTGACGGAACAGGGAATTGAAGGCCGGGGGAATTGGCCCATGGAAAATACGTCTGGAGAACAGTGATGAAGAAGACGATCTTGGCAACAGCCTTGTTATGTTGCGGTATCGCGCATGCTGCCACACAGGAAGTAACGCTGAATCAGGTGACCGATCAGGGAATCGGCGCCTCCGTGGGTACGATAACGATCAGCGAAACGCCTTATGGTCTGCTGTTTACGCCGCATCTGAGCGGCTTGCCTGCCGGCGTACACGGCTTTCACGTTCACGAAAACCCCAGTTGCGATACGGCGATGAAAGACGGGAAGCCGGTGGCGGCCCTGGCGGCCGGCGGTCATTTCGACCCGGCCAAAACGGGTAAACACACGGGGCCGTATGATGCGAACGGACATCTCGGCGATCTGCCGGCCGTTTACGCAGACGACAAAGGAAACGTGACGTATCCGGTGTTGGCGCCGCGTTTGAAAACGCTGAAAGACGTTGAAGGCCGTTCCCTGATGGTTCACGTTGGCGGCGATAACCATGCCGACGATCCCGCGCCGCTGGGCGGCGGCGGTGCGCGCATGGCGTGCGGCGTGATCGGTGGCTGAACCGGACCGGCCGGCTGATGCCGGCCGACGGGAATTATGCCGGCGTGGTTTTCCCGGCGGGCATAATTCCCGGTGTAATCCCGCCCTGTTGCAACTGAGAGAGCGAGCAATACAACCGCCAGATTAACCCCGCCAGATCGCGGGCGGCGCGATCCGGATGCTGGGCCAGCGCATTGCTCATCCGCTGCAGTTCCAGCAACGTGGCATCCAGCGAATGATGCTGCACCCCTTTCTCCGTCATAATCCCTTTCAGGTAGTGAATACAGACGTCGCGCACCGCAACCAGCGGATCGGAGCGCGTCTGCCAGTCGCGTAACTGCCAAACCACGTGGCTGCAGTTCAGCAGCACCACGCCCCAGCGCAGCACCCAGGCGCGGGATTGCTCATCCTTGCTTTGATTAAGTTGGCTGACCCGGTGATAGATCAACGACTCGAACTGGCTTTCCGTCAGCTGCGGCTTTTTACTCAGCTGGTCGATAAAGTCGCGCCGCAGGGCATGGATAAGCCGGCGGCTTTTGCGCTTATCGGAGCTGGGCCTCAGAATCTGGAACGCGAGGGCGGCCAGCATGATGCCGCACAGCTTGGCCAGGTTGTCATTGATGAAATCCTGGTAGTCATAGCTCGGCGGATTCGTGATGGACAGAAATGACCCCATGTAAACGATGATCTGTCCCCACAACGCAGCGTATTTGAGCTGCTGTTGTTTGAATAGCTGCATGGTGAGCAGAATCGGGAACATAAAGGCGCAGAAAACCCAGAAATCATCAATCTGCACCATCAGGCCGAATTTCAGGACAAAGCAACCGATGCTCAGCAACGCCATCGATTTGAACAACGTCATGAGGGTGTTGATCGGCGTGGCAACGGAGGAATAAAGGACACAACTGATCGCGGTGATCGTTAGCGCGCCGGCGCCGTTGCTCCATTGGGTTGTAATCCAGAAAGCGCATCCCAGCAGCAGGCACAGGAAAGTGCGCAGGGCGTTATAAGCGGCTTCGGTACTGTCGGTATGGCGGGCAAGGGCGGTGACTTTGGGCGGCGCCAGCGTTTCTACCGGGCTGGCTTGCTCAACGCGCTGCAGCCAGCGACTGCTCTGCAGATAGAGCCAGCAAAAATAACGTAAACGCAGCCAGAAGGCCCGCTGACGATAGTTGAACGGGTCGTCCGGATAAATTTGGCTGAGGATTTTTGCCAGGCGGTACTTGTTGGTGCCGGGGTCCTGCAGTTCGAGCAGCAGGGCCTGTAACGTATCCTGCAGGTTATCCGGCCGATCCTGCCAGTTCAGCATCATGCGCCGCAGGCTGGAAATAACGCTGATAACCCGTAGCTGCCGGTGCAGCAGAAAATTCAGCGTCGCGTTATTGCGACGGAAGTGATGGTGGCTCCAGAATGCCTGAATTCTCAGGATGTTCATGGTCAGGATCTGGCTGATGATGCCCTCATGAGAGGTGCGCATCTGCAGCGTAGTTTCCGGCTGCCAGAGCATAGTGGCGTGTTCCAGCAGGCGCTGGTGCATGCGGCGCAGCGAAACCAGCAGCGTGTTGCCGTCGGAGGTACTGGGCAGAATCATCATCATCAACGCGCCGCATAGCAGCCCGGTGATGACTTCACATACCCTGGCCTGCGCGATGTCGAAAATCTCCATTGAGTCCGTGGTGTCAATGGTGGTAAAGGCGATGATGGCTGCCGTGTAGCCGGCAAGGGCGAAAGCGTAGGCAACGTTATTCTGATAATGGTTGGAAATGTAGGTACACAGTGCCAGCCAGGCACAAATATAGAAAGTAAACAGCCATGGGTCGTTGAGGCACTGACCGGCAATCAGCATTGAAACGCCGGCGCCGAGCAGACTGCCGAGTATTCGGCCGATGCTTTTACTGATAACGCCGCCAACCGTGGGAAAGCTGACGACCGCCGCAGACGTGAATGCCCAGTAAGGCTCATCCAGATCCAGCAGGAAAGCAATCCATAATGCCAGACACATGGCGGTGGCATTGCGCACCGCGTAACGCCATTGCCCGCCGGTCGCTTTTCCCCAGGGGCTGTTTTTCCATTCTAACCACGGAATGTTCACATCAGGCTCGCTCAGTCATGAACCGAAATGGTGCAGGTGGTGCCGGCAACCAGGACCACGCCTTCGGGAACGTCGGTCAGTTTAACGCGTACCGGGATTCGCTGAGCCAGTCGTACCCAGGGAACGTTGGGCTTAACGTTCATCAGCATATCGTCGCTGGCATCCACGCTTTGGTCATAAATAGCACGCCCGATGCTTTCGACTTCGCCTTTCAACGGAATGTTGCCGTTATAGAGTGTGATGTCTGCTTTGCTGCCCGCCCGAATGTGACGTAGCTTGGTTTCTTCGAAATAACCCATTGCATAAAATGAATTTATATCAACCAAAGCTACCAAAGGTGCACCGATGGATGCATAATTCCCGACGCGGGTCGCTAAATTGGTAATGTATCCTTCTGCGGGCGCAGAGATATTGGTATGCTCTAGGTTCCATTTAGCCTGAGCCAGGTTCGCCTGAGCCACTTTATACGAGGCTTTCATCGCCTGAGCATTAAGTCGGGCTTCGTCGAGATTCTCCGCTGAGATTACGTTAGGCGGCAGGTTTCCGCGACGCGAGGCTTCGTGATTGGCCTTGGCTAAATCGGACTCTGCTTTGGCCAGCGTGGCCTGGGCATTATCAAGGGCTATCTGAAAGGGCGTTGGGTCGAGGCTGAAAAGTACATCGCCTTTGTTTACTTTCTGATTGTCACGGATATTAACGGCAATGATTTTACCGGACACTTCCGGAGTGATATTTACCAGCTCGGCACGAATTTTTCCGTCGCGGGTCCAGGGGGATTGCATATAGTAATTCCACAACCACCATCCGGCACAGATGGCGACTGCGCAAACAATAACCGTTGAGAAATATCTGAGAGTATTATGCTTCATTTTGTTTACCAACTGGTTAATAACCAAAGCGCTCCGCTGACGCAGATGACGAAGAGTGAAAGATCCATCAAGGTGGGATGCCAAATATCTCCGGAATATATCCAATCGCGTAATGCGCGATGAATTAGTAACCAGAATACGAGTCCTAAAAGGAATGCTTTAAAAATCGGAGGAAAATACAGCGAAGCGCCGAGAATGAGATCGGGCAGTGGAGCGCCGGGGTTTGTTGATAACGTATCCACGAAGTGTTCCTGTTTGCTGCAAAGATCGGGTGTTAGCATAGCTGTAAAGAACTATAGATCACAATGTATTCATCAGGATCAGCTTTATGCTCCTGTAACATAAAGAAATAGTCAAAACAGTCTGGGTAAAATATATTAGCATGCTAATTATAAGGAGGGAAAATTGGAATCAACACTAGGATCAGATTTAGCACGATTAGTTCGCGTTTGGCGGGCATTGATCGATCAGCGCCTGAAGCCGCTGGAGTTAACCCAAACACACTGGGTAACGCTTTACAGCATCAATCGCTTGCCGCCTGAGCAGTCTCAGATTCAGTTAGCGAAAGCAATTGGTATTGAGCAACCTTCACTGGTGCGGACGCTGGATCAGCTGGAAGAGAAGGGATTAATAACGCGCCACACCTGTGCTAATGACCGACGTGCCAAACGCATCAAGTTAACGGAAGAGGCTGCACCGACGATTACCGAAGTGGACAGCGTGATAACCCAGACCAGAAAGGAAATTTTAGCAGGTATTTCCACAGAAGAAGTTGAGCTTTTGATTCGCCTGATAGACCGCCTGGAACAGAACATTATTCATCTGCAAAACAAATAATTGGTAACTTGTTTTCATCTGGCTAGACTTACAGCACACGAAATGAAATTGAAAAGACCGGAAACCTTGTTTCCGGTTTTTTTATTCCTGAATACCAAGGTTGATAATGCAGCGATTTATCTCAAATTAAGATATTTACTCAGGAAGAAGTCGGAAAATTTGGCTTATAACAAAAAAACGCCTCGTGAAAGAGGCGTTTTAATTCGGAAATAATTAGGGAATCAGTTCGGTGAAACCGTAACGTTATTACCGCTACCGATCAGCATAACGCGCTGCCCCTGACTAAACGGCTTATCACCGTTTTTCTGTACCACAACGATGGATTTACCGTCATCTTTACGAACAACCATCTGGATGCCGTTGGTACGGTTAACAGCACCTTCGATAGCGCTGCCCGCTACACCACCGGCGACTGCGCCAGCAGCGGTAGCCAGACTACGGCCTGTGCCTCCGCCAATGGTATTACCCAACAGACCGCCGATGACCGCGCCGCCCAGGGTACCGATTACGTTCGCATCATTGCCAGCCTGAATCTGAACCGGTTTAATGCTGACGATGGTGCCATAGGAGACGTCCTGGGCCTGTTTGGCCTGACGGGAATCGTAAACATCACCGGACAACGTACTGGTGTTTGCGCAGCCAGCCAGCGTTGCGGTGGCAATTGCGACAATGATTAAACGCTTAAGCATAAATACTCCTTCCATTTTAGCCTTCTCCATAACCGGTACGAAAAGTACCTGTGTGTAGCGGGCTAATATAATGTTAACTCAGGGACGTTGATACGGGATGTGTGCTCCCCTCTCAATATCCGGCAGCATAAACTGAACTGAGTCAACCAACAATAAACAGTTATTTTACTTCCTGTATCCGGTATAGCGAAACATGCCATTACCTGCCAGTTTATCCCGGTAACTGCGCATAAGGTAGTGTAACCGTAAAAATGATTACTCACACTCCGTGCTGCACAAAGTCATGTTTCCCGGCTTTTGTTAGGCTAACCTCTGGACGTAAAATGCAAAATTAGATAAATCTGCTTCAGCTTTACTGAATACTTCCTATATTGCGATAGACCGTCATGAGAAGGATAAGGGGAATGAGATCAGGACGTTATGTGGGCGTTATGTCCGGCACCAGCCTGGACGGCATTGATGTCGTGTTAGCCGCCATCGATGAGAATATGGTCGCCCAACAGGGGCGTTATTCTCATCCTTTGCCTCTCGATGTTAAGCGTGATGTTCTGGCGATGTGCCAGGGGCAGCAAACCACGCTGGCGCAGGTCGGCGAGCTTGATCGGCGCCTGGGGAGCCTGTACGCCGAGGCGATTTGCCGTTTGCTGAAGCAATGCGGCCTGATGCCGCGCGACATCGCCGCCATTGGTTGCCACGGGCAAACGGTATGGCATCAGCCGGAAGGCGCGCAGCCGTTTACCCTGCAATTGGGCGACAACAACCGCGTGGCGGCGTTGACCGGAATCACTACCGTCGGGGATTTTCGCCGCCGCGACATGGCGTACGGCGGGCAGGGGGCGCCTTTGGTGCCGGCGTTTCATCATGCCTTGCTGGCGCATCCGACGGAGCGCCGTATGGTGCTGAACATCGGCGGTATTGCGAATCTTTCCCTGCTGTTGCCGGGCGTGCCGGTACGGGGGTTTGATACCGGGCCGGGGAATATGCTGCTCGATGCCTGGGTATGGCGTAATAAGGGCGAGCCTTATGACAAGGACGCCGGTTGGGCGAAGCAGGGGAACGTCAGCCAACCGTTGTTGCAGCAGATGCTGGCGGAAAGTTATTTCGCCCGGCCGGCGCCCAAGAGCACCGGGCGCGAATTGTTTAACCTCGGTTGGCTGGAGCAACAGCTCCGGCGCCTGCCCGGCCTACGCGCGGAGGATGTGCAGGCCACGCTGGCGGAGTTAACGGCGGTGAGCATCGCCGATCAGGTGCTGCTTGCCGGAGGATGCGAGCGCTTGTTAGTGTGCGGCGGCGGCGCCAGGAATCCGTTGATTATGGCGCGTTTATCCGCGTTATTACCGGGAACGGAAGTGTGCGTCACCGATAATTATGGTGTCAGCGGGGATGATATGGAGGCACTGGCATTTGCCTGGCTGGCTTACCGGACGATATCCGGTTTGCCGGGAAATTTGCCTTCGGTGACCGGCGCGTCGCGGGAAACAATCCTGGGCGCGATTTATCCGGCCAACCCCGATGACAGAGAAAAGGTAACCATGGGAGAAACAGAATGATCAAATATGTTGTATTGGCCGGGGCCGTGCTGGCCCTGTCAGGGTGTCATCTGCTGCGTGGCGGCAATGAGGCGCCGGAGAAACTGTCTTATCAGTGCGGCACGATGCCGCTGACGGTGTCCCTCGATAAAGCCAAATCTGAAGTCAGTTTTATCATGGACGGCACGCCGCTGACGTTGCCGCAGACCGTCTCGGCATCCGGTGCGCGCTACAGCAACGGAACCTACACCTTCTGGTCGAAGGGCAACAAAGCGTTTATCGAACGTAACGATAAGGTCGTCGTCGACGATTGTACTCTGCAACCGGCGAAGTAGGCCGTATGCAGGAGGAGATGGACGGAACCGTTTCCTCCTGGCACTGTCCCTATAGCTGCGCCGAAACTGTCATTACTGTACCCATCCGCACTAATCTCATTTAAATTCAAATTATTAGCTTGTTTCAGAGTCTTTTACGGCCGCCATATGTCTGCCTGTGCCCCGTCACGGGTGAATTGAGATTACACGTTGCCCGGCGCAGAATAGCCTTCAGCAAAATTCACGGGTCAGGACTACGATATGAGCGACAATCACGAACTTCATCTTGAAGATTTACGCCGGGAGTATACCCATGGCGGACTGCGCCGCAGCGACCTGACGGACGATCCCCTCGAGTTATTCGAGCGCTGGCTGAAGCAAGCCTGTGACGCGCGGCTGGCCGATCCGACGGCGATGTGCGTCGCCACCGTGGATGAACGGGGCCAGCCCTATCAGCGCATCGTGTTGCTTAAACACGTCGACCAGCAGGGCATGGTGTTCTATACCAACCTTGGCAGCCGCAAAGCGCAGCAACTGGCGCACAACCCGCGCGTCAGCCTGCATTTCCCCTGGCACACGCTGGAGCGGCAGGTCAGCGTTCTGGGCGTGGCGGAGCGCTTGTCGATGCTTGAAGTGATGAAATATTTCCACAGCAGGCCGAAAGACAGCCAGATCGCGGCCTGGGTATCGCGCCAGTCTTCGCGTATTTCGACCCGCGGCGTGCTGGAAAGCAAGTTTCTGGAATTGAAACAAAAGTTTTCGCAGGGAGAGATCCCGTTGCCCAGTTTCTGGGGCGGATTCCGGGTAAAAATCGAGTCCGTTGAGTTTTGGCAGGGGCGGGAGAGCCGGCTGCACGATCGCTTTCTATACCAGCGCGACGGAGATGGCTGGACGATCGACCGTCTGGCGCCGTAAACGCTGGCATAACGGGGAGTTGGCCTTTATTCTATAGCGTTCCGTCGCCGGCGTTTTAAGGTCGTCGGTGCAACAACGACTATTGGCATAAATCAAATGGAGTCATTAATGGCAAGCAGCAATCTGATAAAGCAATTGCAAGAGCGGGGCCTCGTGGCCCAGGTAACGGATGAGGAAGCGCTGGGTGAGCGACTGGCGCAAGGGCCAATCGCACTCTATTGCGGCTTCGATCCGACCGCAGACAGCTTGCATTTGGGCCATCTGGTGCCGTTGCTGTGCCTGAAGCGTTTTCAGCTCCAGGGTCACAAGCCGGTGGCGTTGGTGGGCGGGGCGACCGGCCTGATCGGCGATCCGAGCTTTAAGGCGGCCGAACGTAAGCTGAATACGACAGAAACCGTGCAGGAGTGGGTTGATAAGATCCGCCGCCAGGTCGCACCGTTCCTGGACTTCGACTGCGGTGAAAACAGCGCCATCGCGGCCAACAACTACGATTGGTTCGGCGATATGAACGTGCTGACCTTCCTGCGCGACATCGGTAAGCACTTCTCCGTGAACCAGATGATCAACAAAGAAGCGGTGAAGCAGCGCCTCAACCGCGACGACGTGGGCATCTCCTTCACCGAGTTCGCTTACAACCTGCTGCAGGGCTATGATTTCGCCAGCCTGAACAAACTGCATGGCGTTGAGCTGCAAATCGGCGGCTCCGACCAGTGGGGCAACATCACCTCCGGTATTGATCTGACCCGCCGCCTGAACCAGAAGCAGGCCTGGGGGCTGACCGTTCCGTTGATCACCAAAGCGGATGGCACCAAGTTCGGTAAAACGGAAGGCGGCGCGGTATGGCTGGACCCGAAAAAGACCAGTCCGTACAAATTCTACCAGTTCTGGATCAATACCGCGGATGCGGACGTCTATCGCTTCCTCAAGTTCTTCACCTTCATGGAACTGAGCGATATCGACGCGCTGGAAGAAGAAGACAAGAACAGCGGCAAAGCGCCGCGCGCCCAGTATGTGCTGGCGGAAGAAGTGACCCGTATGGTTCACGGCGAAGAAGGGCTGGCGGCGGCGCAGCGTATTACGCAGAGCCTGTTCTCCGGCGCGCTGAACGAACTGACCGAGAATGACTTCGCCCAGCTGGCGCAGGACGGTATGCCGGTTATCGAACTGGATCGCGATGCCGATCTGCAGCAGGCGCTGGTTAACGCTGAACTGGTTCCGTCACGCGGGCAGGCTCGTACCATGATTTCCTCTAACGCGGTGACGATTAACGGTGAAAAGCAGTCAGATGCGGAATACGTCTTCACCGACGCTGACCGTCTGTTCGGGCGTTACACGCTGTTGCGCCGCGGTAAAAAACATTATTGCCTGATTTGCTGGAAATAAGGCAACGGGAAGCAACGAGGGGACGTCAGCGTCCCCTCACTCTTTAATGACGATAGCCGCCTTGTGCGGTGATGCAGGCCGTATCCATGAAGAATATTCTGTCCATCCAATCACACGTGGTGTTTGGCCACGCCGGTAACAGCGCCGCTGTGTTTCCTATGCGCCGTATGGGCGTTAACGTCTGGCCGCTGAATACCGTTCAGTTCTCCAACCATACCCAGTACGGGCATTGGACGGGGTGTGTGATGCCCGCCAACCACCTGACCGATATCGTTCAGGGCATTGCGCACATCGGCAAGCTGAAAACCTGCGATGCGGTGCTGAGCGGCTATATCGGCTCGCCTGAGCAGGGCGGACATATTCTGGATATCGTGCGCCGGGTGAAGGAGGCCAATCCTGCCGCCTGGTATTTCTGCGATCCGGTGATGGGACATCCGGGCAAAGGCTGCGTGGTCGCGCCCGGCGTTGCGGAATTCTTCTGCAAAGATGCTGTCGCATGCAGCGATATGATGGCGCCAAACCTGCTGGAGCTGGAACAACTGAGCGGGCGTACCGTTCAGTCGGTGGAGCAGGCCGTCGATGCGGCGCGTGAGATCTGCGCCCGCGGGCCGCGCGTGGTGCTGGTGAAACATCTGGCTTATGCCGGTTACAATCCGGATCGTTTTGAGATGGTGTTGGTAACGGCGGATGAGGCATGGCACATCAGCCGTCCGTTGGTGGACTTTGGTGAACGTCAGCCGGTAGGCGTGGGCGATCTGACCAGCGGCCTGCTGTTGGTTAACCTGCTTAAAGGGGAGTCGCTGGGCAAGGCGCTGGAGCACGTCACCGCGGCGGTTTATGAGGTGATGCTGACCACCAAAGAAATGCAAGAATATGAGTTGCAGGTGGTCGCGGCGCAGGACAGGATTGCGCACCCGCAGCATAAATTCGAGGCCGTCGCGCTGTAACGCCGCAGGCAGAAAAGAAGAATCCCGGTTCAGTCATTCTGAGCCGGGATTTTTTTATGCCGGAAATCCGTTATTACTTCAGGCCTTCTGCCGTCAGCGCTGCGTCTACAGCCGGGCGCGCGGCTACGCGGGCCATATAATCGGTCAACGCCGGGTAGGCGGACAGATCGAAATGCAGCGCTTTGGCCCATCCTATCACGGTAAAGAGGTAAGCATCGGCCACGCTGAAGCGGGAGCCGAGCACATAAGGCTGCTCTTTCAGAACGCCGTTAAGGTAGGCAAACTGGCGCTCCAGCTTCTGGCGGGCGATAGCCTTATACTCTTCCGGCGTTTGCGGCGTGAAGAACGGGACGAACCCCTTATGTAGCTCGGTGGCGATATAGTTCAGCCATTCGATGGCGTGATAACGCGCCAGCGTTCCGGGAGGGGCGATCAGGTTACGATCCGGCACCTTGTCGGCCAGGTATTGCACGATAGCCACACCTTCCGTCAGCAGGCTGCCGTCGTCCAGCAGCAGGGCCGGAACCTGTCCTTTCGGGTTGATCTTGAGATAATCTTCGCCGTGCTCGGTCTTCTTGGTTGCCAGATCGACTTTTTCCACCGTGAAATCGAGGCCGGCCTCGCGCAGGGTGATGTGAGGGGAAAGGGAACATGCACCCGGTTTATAAAACAGTTTCATCAAACTCTCCTTAGACGGTTTATGTGACTGGGATGAGTCAGGGGTCGTAATGTGATCATCATATTACTGGGATGTCACAGAAATGTCAGTTCCATGCCGCACGTTTTACGTGCAGGACTGCGTCGGCGGCAATGAATTAATGATAATAAAAAAGCGCCCGCAGGCGCTTTTTTAAAGGATGACTGAAGGCTTACTGCGCTTTGGCAAGTTTTGCCTGATCAGCCGGCTCATCGTCCTGCGTCATACGGTTCAGCTTCGGCGCGGCCAGCAGCATCAACACAGCGATAACCGCGGTGGCGATACCAATCTGCATGAACACGTGGCTGTAAACGGCCAGGGAAGCGTGTGCATCGCTGATGTCGGACGGTACGGCGGTCAGCGCGGCAACTTTACCGGCGATAATGGCGGCGGCGGCGGTGGTCAGGAACCAGGCACCCATGATGAAGCCCATCAGACGCTGCGGCACCAGTTGTGCAACCATCGCCAGACCCAGGCCGGAAATCATCAGCTCACCGATACTCTGCAACGCATAGCTCAGGATCAGCCAGTTAACGGAAACGATGCCCTGTTCGTTGGCGAAGCTGGCGCCCCACGGCAGAACCAGGAACGCGCCGGAACACAGCACCATACCGATGGCGAATTTGTACGGCATCGGCAGGCGATCGCCCATCTTATTGTACAGCGCGGCCAGAATCGGGCTGGCAACCATGATCCAGAACGGGTTCAGCGCCTGATACTGCTCAGGTTCGAACTCAATACCCAGGATAGCGTGTTCAACGTTGTGGATGGCGAAGAAGTTCAGCGACGTCGGCATCTGGCTGTACAGCACGAAGAACACGACGGCTTCGATCATCAGCAGGAACGCGACGATCATTTTACGACGGGCAGCGCCTTGCAGGGCGAAGGTTTCCTTAGCGAAAACCGCCAGAATGCCCAGGGAGATAAACAGCAGCGCCCAGCGGGCAATGTTCTGGTTATGCAGCAACCAGGAGGATATGGCGATCAGGATAACAACGGCGACCAGCGTTGCCAGCAACTTGCCGATGTTCAGCGGTTCGAAGTCCGGCTTGGAACCCTGATTTTTCACCCAGCGACGGCAGAACATGAAGTTCACGATGGTGATCAGCATGCCGACCACGCTCAGAGAGAACGCGACGCTCCAGCCGTATTTAGCCGCGAGCCAGGGCGTAGCGAGCATGGAGAAGAAAGAACCGATGTTGATGGACATATAGTACATGGTGAATGCACCGTCCAAACGCGGGTCGTTCTTATCGTAGCAGGTGGAAAGCAGCGAAGACGGGTTGGCTTTGAACAGGCCGTTACCCACCGCGATGGTTGCCATACCCATATAAACCAGGGAAACGCTGTGGCCGGAGTAAGCCACCATCGCATAGCCGATAGCCAGTACGATGGCGCCCAGCACGATAACGCGCTTGGTGCCGAGGACTTTATCGCCCAGCCAGCCGCCGATGGCGACGAAGCCGTAAACCAGCGCACTGAATGATGAGAACAGGGTGATGGATTCTGCTTCACTCAATCCCAGCATTTTGACCAGATAGACGGCCATAATCCCTTGCAGGCCGTAAAACCCGAAACGTTCCCACAGTTCGATGGAGAAGATGAGATAGAACGCTTTGGGTTGTTTGAAAGCGTTAAGACTTATGCTTTCATTACTGTTGTTGTTTGCAGTTGACACAAGGTACCTCTAGTTTTTCACAACCTGCCTTACGGACAAGACAAAAAAAGTAGAATCCAGCGATGCGGGAGCATCCTGTTTGATAGTTATGAGCTGGAATGACGGCGGTTAATGTTCACTATATGCCGCATCGTGACAATAGTTTTGACATATTCTGTTACACAAACTCCCCGCAGGATAATTCGTTGATGTTACAAATGTTACGCAGAATGATTCATTGTGTTTTTTTGCTTTAGTTGAATGAATGTTCTGCACAGAAGCTGAGCGGCGCCGTTTTTGTGATATATTCTGCTGTAAAAATCAAAATCAGGGATATCTGCCATAAATATCGGAATCGCCAGATGTATCTGCATGAAAAATAGCAAACCAACACAATTATCCAAAATTTGAATAGTCTAAGAATTCATGATCGAAAATATCGCCCTTTTATATGTGATCGGGATCAAAATAATAAGTAAAAAATACTTGTAGTCATCATGAAAGCAGAAGCGTCTTGAATGATTGGATATTCCCCGGCGCAGGGAATACCCATACGTGAAATATCAATTTTCGGGGTAAACTTTCTCTTTGAATTCACACAGATCTTCGATGATGCAGGAGCCACAGCGCGGTTTGCGCGCCACGCAGGTATAACGCCCGTGCAGAATCAGCCAGTGGTGGCAATCAAGCCGGAATTCCGCCGGAACGACTTTCAGTAGCCTGGCTTCTACTTCATCCACGTTTTTCCCCGGCGCGAAGCGGGTGCGGTTACAGACGCGGAAAATGTGGGTGTCGACGGCGATGGTCGGCCAGCCGAATGCGGTATTAAGCACCACGTTAGCGGTTTTACGCCCGACGCCGGGTAACGCCTCCAGCGCTTCGCGGTTTTCCGGCACCTCGCCCTGATGTTGCTCAAGCAGGATACGGCAGGTCTTAATGACGTTTTCCGCCTTGCTGTTATACAGGCCGATGGTTTTGATGTACTCCTTAACGCCGTCCACGCCCAGCGCCAGTATGGCCGCCGGCGTATTGGCGACCGGGTAGAGCAGTGCCGTTGCCTTATTAACGCTGACGTCCGTGGCCTGTGCCGACAACAGGACGGCAATCAGCAATTCGAACGGCGTGCTGTAATTCAGCTCCGTCGTGGGTTTCGGATTGTTATCCCGCAGTCGTTGCAGGATTTGAATGCGTTTTTCCTGGTTCATTCCGTTCTTACCGTCATGATTAGAGAATTGTCTCGCCGTTTGGCACTGATCCGGCGGATGACGCCTTGCTGGCCTTGCGCATCTTCATCTTTTCATCGATGACATACTTCAGCGCCAGCAGCAGCCCCAGCCCGAGGAAGGCGCCGGGAGGCAACATCGCCAGCAGGAATGGCGTATCGACGTGGATGATCTCAATGCGCAGCGCCTTCGCCCAGGAACCGAGCAGCAAATCTGCGCCGTCGAACAGGGTGCCGTTCGCGCAGATCTCGCGCAGCGCGCCGAGCACGAACAGCGCGCCGGTGGCGCCCAGCCCCATTGCCAGGCCGTCGAGAGCGGAAAGCCCGACCGGGTTTTGCGCAGCGTAGGCTTCAGCGCGGCCGATAACGATGCAGTTGGTGACGATGAGCGGAATAAAAATGCCCAGCGACTCATACAGCCCGAACGCGTAAGCGTTAATCAGCATCTGCACTGCGCTGACCACGGAAGCGATAATCATCACGTAGATCGGGATGCGGATTTCATGCGGCACCCAGCGGCGCAGGGCGGAAACGGCGCTGTTGGTGCAAACCAGCACCAGCGTGGTCGCCAGCCCCAGGCCGAGGGCGTTGGTGGCGGTGGAGGACACGGCCAGCAGCGGGCACAGACCGAGCAACTGCACCAGCGCGGAGTTGTTTTTCCATAGCCCGTCAACGATCAGCTTCTTGGCTTCACTCATGATTTTTCTCCTGCGCAGCGCGGCAGGGCGTCCAGTTGCCCGTGGGCGGACTGCAAAAACGCCGCTGTACGGCGAACTTCATTCACGACCGCGCGCGGGGTGATGGTCGCGCCGGTGAACTGGTCAAACTGTCCGCCGTCTTTCTTTACCTGCCAGGCGGGGTCATTTTCGCCCTGAACGATTTTATCGCGCAGGCTGTCGATCCAACCAGAAATACGGATGTCAATTTTGTCGCCCAGCCCCGGCGTTTCGTGATGCTCCAGCACCCGCACGCCCAGCACCTTACCATGAAAATCGGCGGCGACCAGCAGTTGAATGGCGCCGGAATAGCCGTCGGGCGCGGTGCTTTCTACCACGGCGGCAACCGGCTCATCGCCGTTACGCGCCAGATATAACCGGTGCGGCGCGGTGCCTCCCTGGCGGGGATCGGTGACCAGGTAACAGGCTTCCTGCAACGCATTATTATAGAGCGTGGGCGAGATGACCTGATCAAACAGCTTTTGTTGCTGAATTTCCGCCTGCCTGGCGATGGTTCCCTGCGTCAGTTGATTCACCACGGCAGTCAGGCCGGTCGCCATGGCGGCGAAAACGGCCAGCGTGATACCGTGGCGGCGCATCGTGGTCAGCATTTTCATCCTCCTCAGCGATGGCCGTAAGCGCGCGGCTTGGTGTAATGGTCAATCAGCGGCACGGTGATATTCGCCAGCAGCACGGCAAAGGCCACGCCGTCCGGGTAACCGCCATAGGTACGGATAACCCAGACCAGCGCGCCGATCAGCGCCCCGAAAATCAGACGCCCGCGCGGTGTGGTCGATGCCGTGACCGGGTCAGTGGCGATAAAGAATGCGCCCAGCATGGTGGCGCCGGAAAACAGTTCAAGCAACGGCGGCGCGCTTTGTTCCGGTGCGAAATGCCAGCCGAGCAGGGAGCACAGCGCCAGTGCCAGCAGAAAGCTGACGGGGATTTGCCAGTGGATCATCCGGCGCAGCAGCAGAAAAAGACCGCCCAGCAGATAGCCAAGGTTCACCCACTGCCATCCCAGACCGGCCAACTCTCCCTGGTAAATCGGCTGGCGTAATATGTCGGCTACGTTGCCGCCGGCGCGCAGCGTGGTTTTCAGGTTATCCAGCGGCGTCGCCTGACTCACGCCGTCGACGCCCAGCATCAGTTGGTGCATGTCGTAGCCGGCCGCGGTATGGCCGCTGAAGATAACCGCCAGCGCATCGGTGAAGTCGGGCGGCGTCGCCATCAGTTCTTGTGGCGGCAGCCAGGCGGTCATTTGCACCGGGAATGAAATCAGCAGGACGACATAACCGATCATTGCCGGGTTGAAGGGGTTTTGCCCCAGTCCGCCATACAGTTGCTTGGCGATAATGATGGCGAACAGCGTACCGAGGATCACCATCCACCACGGCGCCAGCGGCGGCAGGCTGACGCCCAGCAGCAAGGCGGTAAGCAGGGCGGAATTGTCGCCCAGCGTAGCGATAATCGGTTTCCGACGCAGCCGCATGACCAGGCCTTCAGCCGCCAGGGCGGTGATCATCGCCAGCGCGATTTGAATCAGCGTGCCATAACCGAAGAAGTGAACCTGCGCCGCAGCGCCGGGAATGCAGGCCAGAATAACCCACAACATAATGCGCTGCGTGCTTTGCCGGTTATGGGTAAAGGGTGAACTGGCGATACGAAAGGCCATTTATTCCTCGTTTTGTTCGGTGGACGACATGGCCGCTTTTTTCGCTTTCACGCGGGCGATGGCAGCGGCCACGGCGGCTTTACGCGGATCGGCGTCGCCAGCTGGTTCTTGCACCGGAGCCGGTTCCTGTTGTGCTGCTTTCTTCGCCTTAGCGCGTGCGATGGCGGCAGCTACGGCGGCCTTGCGTGGATCGATATCGTCAGCGGGCTCCTGCGCCGGGTTGGACTCTTGCTGCGCTGCTTTCTTCGCCTTAGCACGGGCGATGGCGGCAGCTACGGCGGCCTTGCGTGGATCAGCATCATCTGCGGGATCTTGCGCCGGAGCCGGTTCCTGCTGTGTCGCTTTCTTTGCCTTCGCGCGGGCGATGGCAGCGGCCACGGCAGCCTTACGTGGATCGTCTGCAGTATGTGGCGGTGTCACGGAATCGGCAGCATCCTGTTTTTTCGCTTTAGCCCTGGCAATGGCCGCCGCTAGCGCAGCTTTGCGTGAATCGCCATCATTTGCCGGGCCGGAATGCAGGGCATGAATCGCGTCACGCGGCGCGTTCAACGGCTGCATAACCGGCGACGCGTTCGCATCGCCTGCCTGCCGTTGGCTGCGCACCCGCTCCAGCGCAGCCTGCACGATCGCTTTATCAGAATCAGCCACGGTGACTGCCGCCTGTTTGTGACGCAATTCCCGGGCCTGTTTTTCCCGCTCCAGCCGTTCCTGCCTAGCCTCGAAACGAATTTTTGCCTGTGCGGCACGTTCCGAGTCCTGATCTAACAGGCGAATTTCTGCTTTTTCCTTACGGTAATACTGCACCAGCGGAATGTTGCTGGGGCAAACGTAAGCACAGGCGCCGCATTCGATACAGTCAAACAAATGGTGCTGGCGTGCCTTTTCGTGTTCTTCCCCGCGGCTGAACCAGTAAAGCTGCTGCGGCAATAGTCCCGCCGGGCAGGCGTCTGCGCATTTCCCGCAACGGATACAGGATTGCTCCTCCTCCGGTTCGCTGAACTCCGTCCTGGACGGCGTGAGCAGGCAGTTGGTGATCTTCACCACCGGTACGTCCAGCCGTGACAGCGTAAAGCCCATCAGCGGCCCGCCCATGATGACCATGGGAGTACGATCTTCCGCCACAAAACCGCCGGCCTGCAACAGGTGCTTGACCGGCGTACCCAGCAACGCCCAAACGTTGCCCGGTTGTTTCATCAGTTCGCCGCTCAGGGTGACCACGCGTTCAATCAACGGCTCGCCGTCAAGTACGGCCCGTTTAATGGCGAAAACGGTGCCGACGTTCTGCATCAGAACGCCGATGGAGGCAGAGTGTTTGCCGAACGGCACCTCTTTCCCGGTCAGGATACGGGTGAGTTGCTTCGCGCCGCCGGACGGGTATTTGGTGGGTATCACCCGCAGGCTGATGGCGTCATGGTCTTTCAGCGCCTGGCGCAGGGCGGCGATGGCTTCGGGCTTGTTGTCCTCAATGCCGATCAGGGTGCGTTCCGGCGTCAGGATATGACGCAGGATTTCACAGCCGGTGATAATCTCTGCGGCGTGCTCCTGCATCAGGCGATCGTCGGCGGTAATGTAGGGTTCGCACTCCGCCGCGTTGATAATCAGGGTCGTGATCCGTTGTTGTCCGCCGGCCAGTTTGGGCGCGGTGGGAAAACCTGCGCCGCCCAGGCCGGCGATGCCTGCCTGACGGATGATCTCAATCAGTTCCGGCGGCGTCAGGGCATGGAAATCTGCGACGGGATGACGCTCGCACCAACAATCTTCGCCGTCCGGCGTCAGCGTGATGCACAGCTCGCTCAGGCCGGAGGGATGAGCGACGACGTGGGGCGCAATGGCGGTGATGGTGCCGGAGGTCGAAGCATGAACCGGCAACATACGGCCGCTGCCGCGCGTCAGCGGCTGGCCCTTCAGCACATGATCGCCGGGGCTGACCAACAGTTCGCCTTCCGGTCCGAGATGCTGTTGCAGCGGGATCATCATCACCGGCGGCAAAGCAAGACGGCGCAACGGCGCGCGGCTTGATTGCAGCTTCATCTCTGGGGGATGAATGCCGCCGTTAAAGTCCCATAACCGTTCCCGTCTGAATGCGGAGAATAACTTAAACATGCTGTTCGACTTCCCTGAGCGGCGCGGTCTGTTGACGGGGGGCAATGTAAACGGAAACAGGCGCGCTTGGCTCAATGGTGCGGACCGGGATCGTATTCAGGTCCCAGCGCCAGGTTGACGGCGTCGGTTCGACGGGGCGCAGGGTGATGCAGTCGGTAGGGCAAGGCGCTACGCACAGGTTACAGCCGGTGCAGAGATCGCTCACCACGGTATGCACCGCGCGGGTGCTGCCGATGATGGCGTCAACCGGGCAAGCCTGGATGCACTTGGTGCAGCCGATGCAGTTGCCTTCGTCGATCAGGGCAATCAGCCGCACTGGCTCGGCCGAAACGGCGTCGCCGTCAATCGGTTGCGGCTCGATAGCCAGCAGATCCGCCAGCTTCAGCATCACCTGCTCGCCGCCGGGGGCGCATTTATTGATTTTTTCCCCGTTGTTGCAGACCGCTTCCGCATAGGGGCGGCAGCCGGGGTAGCCGCACTGACCACACTGGCTCTGCGGCAGCAGGGCATCGGCCTGTTCCACGATGGGGTCGGCCTCCACGGCGAAACGGCGGGCGGCAAAGCCCAGAATAATGCCGGAGACCAGGGCGATGGCGCTGATGGCGACAATAGCTGTCCATAATGCGTTCATCAGAATTTCACCAGACCGGTAAAGCCCATAAAGGCGAGCGACATCAGCCCGGCGGTAATTAAGGCGATGGATGAACCGCGGAACGGCGCGGGAACGTCGGCGACCGCCAGGCGTTCGCGAATGGCGGCGAATAACACCATCACCAGCGAAAAACCGGCCGCAGCGCTGAAACCGTAGACGGCGGACTGCATGAAGTTGTGCGACTGATTCACGTTAAGCAGCGCAACGCCGAGCACGGCGCAGTTGGTGGTGATCAGCGGCAGGAAGATCCCCAGCAAACGGTACAGCGCCGGGCTGGTTTTCCGCACCACCAGTTCTGTGAACTGAACCACGACGGCGATAACCAGAATAAACGCCAGGGTGCGCAGATATTCCAGCGCCAGAGGGACCAGAATGAACGTGTTGACGGCCCAGGCGCACACGGAAGCCAGGGTTAACACGAACGTGGTGGCCAGCCCCATACCAATGGCCGTTTCCAGTTTTTTCGACACGCCCATAAACGGGCACAGGCCGAGAAATTTGACTAAAACGAAGTTATTGACCAGAACGGTACCGACCAGTAACAGCAGATAATCGGTCATTACGTTACCTAACAGAAGAAAAACCGCCGTATTATCGGCGCTTATGGGCCGGACGACAACTGATGAAACGCAGGGTTATTTCGATGCCATCCCTAAGCCATGCTCACGATAATGAGAAAACCTTAATTCAACACTTCCGTGAATAATAACATGAAGGGGGATAAACGAATAAATACCCCTTTTGCACGGTTTTGCGTGAAATGTGGCTTATGGCTCAATAAATGTCTTTTTTACCCGCTCAGAGCGCTTGATATAAGGCACAAACAGTGCTGCGCCCAGCAGGGTAATAAACAGGTTGCGCAGGGCGATGGCGTCTGACACCGGGGCAAATGCAAAGGTTTTCAATGCCAGTAGCAGCATCAGCAGCAGCCAGATGATGAAATGCTTCGGAAAACGGCGGGAACGCTTGCCATACAGCAACAGCAGCCAAAAAGTGTACATCCAGATCAACACCGTGGTGACGAAAGAAATATACCACTGAACGGAAAACGCCTGGCTGTTCGCCAGCAGTTGTGAACGGGTTTCCGGCAGCACGACGGTCATGACGTAGATGATCAGCATCAGGCTGGAGCTGAGCAGCACCAGCAATAAATACACCATCGGGGCAAACAGCCAGCCGCCAAGCAGAGAAGGTTTAGACATCTGTTTCCAGCCTTAATATCAGGCTCCCCGCAGGGAGCCGGGTAATGAGATAACGACCGCAGCCAAAAATATTCCTCAGCTTAATCCTCGGATGTTTCCGGCGCTATCAATATCGATGTGCCGGTAAGCCGGCTGTGTGCTCAGCCCGGGCATCGTAACGATATTTCCGGCATAGACGCGGATAAAACCGGCGCCGGCGCACACTTCCAGCGCGCTTACCGGAATGACGAAACCATGCGGCACGTTTTTCAGCGCGGAATCGGCGCTGATCGACAACGGCGTTTTCGCCATGCAGAGCGGTAAATGGCCGAACCCACGGCGTTCCAAATCGTCGAGCGTTTCCTGAGCCTGCACGCTCAGTTCCGCGCATTCCGCGCCGTACCCCTGACGAACCAGTTGCTGAATTTTTTCCGCCAGCGGCAACGTGTCGGGATACAACAGCGTGACCTCGCCGGTTTCGCGGCAGGCGGCGACAACGCATTCAGCCAGGCGGGAGGTGCCTTTGCCGCCGCAGGCGAAGGCGTCGCTGACTTCCACGCCGAATGCGCCGCGGGAAAGGGCGAATTCGCGTACGTAAGACAGTTCTTCGGCGCTGTCTTCCGGGAAGCGGTTAATGGCGACCACGACCGGCAGCCCGTAGCGGCGGGCGTTGGCGATGTGCCAGCCCAGATTGGCGCATCCTTCGGCCAGCAGGGGAAGGTTGGCGTGACGCACCTCATCGGGCAGCGATTGCCCCGGCTTCATATTGAATTTGCCGCTGTTTGCTTTCAGGCTGCGCAAGGTTGCGACCAGCACGATGCAGGACGGCGCAATGCCTGCCTGGCGGTATTTGATGCTGAAGAATTTCTCCATGCCCATATCGGAGCCGAAACCGGCCTCCGTCACCACGTAGTCGGCCATCTGCAACGCCATGCGGTCCGCCAGCACGGAGGAATTGCCGTGCGCGATGTTGGCGAAGGGGCCGGCATGGATCAGCACCGGCGTATTTTCGCTGGTTTGCATCAGGTTAGGGTGAATGGCGTCGCGCATCAGCACAGTCATGGCGCCGGCCACCTCCAGGTCCTCCGCAGTAATGGCGTGACCCTGTAACGAATAGGCGAGAATAATGCGACCAATGCGCTGGCGCATGTCGGCCAGGTCGTTCGTCAGCGCCAGAATAGCCATCAGCTCGGAGGCGGCGGTGATTTCAAAACCATCGTGACGCGTAACCCCGTTGCTGCCGCCACCGACGCCGATTTCTATTTCTCGCAGCGCGCGGTCATTATGGTCGACGACCCGCTTCCAGACCACGCGCCCGGGATCGATATCCAGCCGCGCCATACCGGTGTGTTCGCTGAATTTATCGCCCAGACGTTGTTCATGGAACAAACGGGCGTCAAGCGCCGCGGCGGCAAGATTATGCGCTGCGGAAATGGCGTGAATGTCGCCGGTGAGGTGCAGATTCAGGCGCTCCATCGGCAAAACCTGCGCTGCGCCGCCACCCGCCGCACCGCCTTTTACGCCGAAAACCGGCCCCAGGCTGGGCTGCCGGATGCAGGCGATGGCTCGCTGCCCGATGTGGTTGAGACCCTGACTCAGGCCGATGGTGGTGACGGTTTTTCCTTCGCCCAGCGGCGTCGGCGTAATGCTGGAAACCAGAACCAACCGGCCATTACCGGCGCCGGGGCGCAGGGCGGCAATGTCAATTTTTGCGACGTGTTCGCCGTAAGGCATCACGTGGCGGGATTCAATGCCCAGAGCGGCGGCAATCTGGCTGATGGGGCGTAACATTGGGGAAGCGTTGTCGGTCATCGCGTATCGTAATCCTTAACTGGAAAGCATGGGCCGCAGACCCGGGATAACGTCGCGGCGCATTATGCCACAACGATTAACCGGCCGGTATGTTCAGGAAGAATTATCCGATGGTGACAGCGGGAAAAGCGGGCCTTCTGGTGGCAGAAGGCCCGGAAGATCAGCGTTTCAGCGTGTAGTAAGCTTCGTTCCAGCGGATTTCGTTCTTCAGCGCCGGCAACGTGGTGTTCTCATCAATCAACAGGAACTCAATGCCCTGCATTTCCGCATACAGACGCAGATATTCGGTATTCAGCGCCTGGGTGAACACGGTGTGGTGCGCACCGCCGGCGATGATCCAGGCTTCCGCGGCAACCGCCAGCGAAGGCTGCGCTTTCCAGATGGCGCGCGCCACCGGCAGCTTCGGCAGGTCGTGGGGCTGATCGATCGTGTCAACCGTGTTGACCAGCAGGCGGAAACGGTCGCCCAGGTCGATCAGGCTGGCGTTCAGCGCCGCGCCGGCCGGCGCGCTGAACAGCAAACGCGCGGGGTCAGCTTTGCCGCCGATGCCCAGATGCTGTACGTCCAGCACCGGTTTGCTTTCTTTGGCGATGGAAGGGCAAACCTCCAGCATATGGGAGCCAACCACCAGATCGTTACCCGGCTGGAAGTTGTAGGTGTAGTCTTCCATAAACGACGTGCCGCCTTTCAGGCCGCCGGCCATGACTTTCATGATGCGCAGCAGGGCGGCGGTTTTCCAGTCGCCTTCCGCGCCGAAGCCGTAGCCTTGCTGCATCAGGCGCTGAACGGCCAGGCCGGGCAACTGCTTCAGGCCGTAAAGGTTTTCAAAGGTGGTGGTGAAAGCACGGAATCCGCCTTTTTCGAGGAAATGCTTAATGCCCAGCTCGATACGGGCGGCGTCGATCAGGTTCTCCCGCTTGCTGCCGCCGGCCTTGACCGCATCGGTCAGAATGTAGCTGGCTTCATATTCTTCTATCAGGGCGTTGATATCCCCCTGGCTGACGGCATCCACCACCGACACCAAATCGCCCAGCGCATAACCGTTTACGCTGTAACCGAACTGGATCTGCGCGGCGACCTTATCGCCTTCCGTGACCGCCACTTCGCGCATGTTGTCGCCGAAGCGCGCCACTTTCAGATGCTGGCCTTCCTGACGGGCGGCCGCCACGCGCATCCAGCGGGCAATGCCTTCGTGCGCGCGGGCATCTTCCCAGTGACCGGCCACCACGCTGTGTTCCTGGCGCATGCGCGCGCCGATGAAGCCGAACTCACGGCCGCCGTGGGCGGTTTGGTTCAGGTTCATGAAGTCCATGTCCATGGTGTCCCAGGGGATGTGGGCGTTGAACTGGGTATGGAACTGCAACAGCGGTTTTTCCAGACGCTTCAGGCCGTTAATCCACATCTTGGCCGGAGAGAAGGTGTGCAGCCAGACCAACAGGCCGATACAGTTGTCCTGATAGTTGGCGTCGCGGCATAGCGCAGTGATTTCATCGGGCGTGGTCGCCAGCGGCTTCATCACCAGCTTCACCGGCAGTTTGACGCCGTTCAGGTGCGCAACTACCTGTTCCGCCTGCTGCCTGACCTGTTGCAGGGTTTTTTCCCCGTACAGATGCTGACTGCCGACGACAAACCAGACTTCATAATGATTGAACAGTTCCATAATTACTCCTGGGATCGCGGCCCGCCGCGGCGGGCCAGTAACGTAACGGGGAAGCTCAGGCTTTGGCCGGGGCGGCGTAACAGGGCTCCGCGCTGCGGCACCACTGCTGATAACGTTCATAAAGCTGTTGATAACGGGCGACGCGGTTGCTGTCCGGGTGCAAAGTGCTTTCCACCCGGCTGGCCATGTGGCGCTGGGCGGCGGCGATGTCCGGATGCGTCCCGGCGGCCACGGCGGCGAAAATGGCGGCGCCGAGCGCGCAGCATTGATCGGAAGCGACAATCTGCAATGGGCGGTTCATGACGTCGCAGCACACCTGCATGATCACCGGCGACTTGCGCGCGATGCCGCCCAGCGTCAGTACGTTCTCAACCGGAATTCCCTGTTGCTCGAAACACTCCATGATGGCGCGCGCGCCGAACGCGGTAGCGGCGATAAAACCGCCGAACAGCGCCGGGGCGTCGCTGCCCAGGTTGAGGTCGGTGATCACGCCTTTCAGGCGCTGGTTGGCGAACGGGGTGCGGCGGCCGTTGAACCAGTCCAGCACCACCGGCAGATGTTCCAGATCCGGATTGTCGGCCCAGGCCTGCGTCAGTTGGGGAAGCAGTTGCTGCTCCAGCGCGGCGAACGTTTCCGCCTGTTGCGGATATTGTTTCGCCGCCTGACGCAGCGGCCAGGCCAGCAGGCGGCTGAACCAGGCATACATGTCGCCGAAGGCGGATTGCCCGGCTTCCAGGCCGATGTAGCCCGGCACCACGCTGCCGTCCACCTGACCACAAATCCCGGCGATGGTACGGTCGCCGACCACCTCGCGCTCGGCGATCAAAATATCGCAGGTGGAGGTGCCGATGACTTTCACCAGCGTATAAGGCTGAGCGCCGGCGCCGACGGCGCCCATATGGCAGTCGAATGCACCGCCGGAGAGCACCACGCTTTCAGGCAGCCCCAGCCGCTGCGCCCACTCCGGGCTGAGCGTGCCGACCGGCAGATCGGCGGTGTGGGTATCGCCGAACAACGGCTGTTGCAGCCGTTCCGTCAGGCAGGGATCGAGCGCCTGTAAAAACTCACGCGGCGCGATGCCGTTCCAGTCCGGATGCCACAGCGACTTATGCCCGGCGGCACAGCGCCCGCGCCTGAGATCCTGCGGGCGGGTGGCGCCGGCAAGCAGGGCGGGCACCCAGTCGCACAGCTCAATCCAGGAAACCGCTGCATCGCGCACCGCGGCATCTTCCCGGCTGACGTGCAGGATCTTGGCCCAAAACCATTCAGAGGAATACACGCCGCCGATATAGCGGGTGTAGTCGGGGAAACTGCCGTCATGGCACAGCCGGTTGATCTCTTCAGCCTCGTTGATGGCCGTGTGATCTTTCCACAGCACGAACATAGCGTTGGGGTTATCGGCGAATTCAGGTTTCAGCGCCAGTATCTGGCCGTCCCCGTCCATCGGGGCGGGGGTAGAGCCGGTTGAATCGACGCCGATGCCGGTGACCGCCGCGCGCTGCGCCGGCGTCATGCGATCGGTGACGGCGCGGATCGCCTGTTCCAGCGATTCAATATAGTCCAGCGGATGATGGCGGAACTGGTTATGGGACGGCTGACAATATAAGCCCTGCCGCCAGCGGGGGTAGTACACCACTTGCGTATCCAGCTCCTGGCCGGTTACGCAATCTACCGCCAGCGATCTTACGGAGTCACTGCCGAAATCAAGTCCGATCGCAATAGGGTTAACGCTCATTCCCTCACTCTCCTGTCGCTATGAACCGTTTGTCTTTCAGGCCGGGCCTGAAATCCGTCGGGTATAGATTTCACTGCTGAACAACATAGTGAAAGCGGGATCGGCGGGTGAGGAAACGTTAGCTGCAAGTATGTATTTTTCTGCTCTCACAGCCGGTTTTGTGACTGGCTTCAAAACTCATAATGGGGAGTGATTGGCTGAATATATGCACAAATGAGCTGTAATCTTCCTGTGTGATTTTGATCTGCATTCTGTTACGGATTTGCAGCTAAAACGTTGGCAGCGGACGTCTTTCAAGGTTCACACGTCCCGCGCTATTTGGTTTTTATTCCGATTACCGCCCGACGTCATTATGACGATAAGTACAAGACCGGAGATTACAAATATGCATAAACTCACTAAGGCTTTAGCTGCGATTGGGCTGGCTGCCTTTATGTCACAATCCGCTATCGCAGATGAGCTGAAGCTGGGCTTTCTGGTGAAACAGCCGGAAGAACCCTGGTTCCAGACAGAATGGAAGTTCGCCGATAAAGCCGGCAAAGATTTGGGCTTCGACGTCATCAAAATCGCCGTTCCTGACGGGGAAAAAACCCTGAATGCGATCGACAGCCTGGCGGCCAGCGGGGCGAAAGGGTTCGTCATCTGTACGCCGGACCCGAAACTGGGGCCGGCTATCGTTGCCAAGGCGCGCAGCTATGACCTGAAGGTGATCGCAGTTGACGATCAGTTCGTCAACGCCAAGGGCAAACCGATGGACAGCGTGCCGCTGGTGATGATGGCCGCGACCAAGATCGGCGAGCGTCAGGGGCAGGAGTTGTGGAAAGAGATGCATAACCGCAACTGGAAAGTCGAAGAAACCGGCGTAATGGCGATCACCTCCAACGAACTGGACACCGCCCGCCGCCGTACCACAGGCTCCATGGACGCGCTGAAGGCCGCCGGCTTCCCTGCCGCGCAAATCTATCAGGTTCCCACCAAGTCTAACGATATCCCCGGCGCGTTTGACGCCGCCAACTCCATGCTGGTGCAGTATCCGAAGGTGAAGAACTGGCTGATCGTCGGCATGAACGATAACACCGTGCTGGGTGGCGTACGCGCTACGGAAGGCCAGGGCTTTAAGGCTGAAAACGTGATTGGTATCGGCATCAACGGCGTGGACGCGGTAAGCGAACTCTCCAAAGAAAAAGCGACCGGCTTCTTCGGTTCTCTGCTGCCCAGCCCGGATATCCACGGCTACAAGAGCATCCAGATGCTTCAGGAGTGGGTAACCAAAGGCGTTGAGCCGGAGAAATTCACTGAAGTCACCGATGTGGTGCTGATTACGCGCGACAACTTCAAAACTGAATTGCAGAAAAAAGGCTTGATGTAACAGGCTGCCGGGCGGCATGGCGCCGCCCGGTATCGTTCGATGCGGATTACGGCGTGAGGAGAAGGTCATGACTTCCAACGTACCCTATCTGGAATTCAGTCATATCGGTAAAACATTTCCCGGGGTGAAGGCGCTGGATGACATTAGTTTTTGCTGTCATGCGGGGCAGATCCATGCCCTGATGGGTGAAAACGGGGCAGGAAAATCAACGCTGCTCAAGATCCTGAGCGGCAGCTACACCCCCAGTGCGGGGGAGATCAAAATCAAGGGCAACACCGTTCAGTTCGCAAACACGATGGACGCCCTGAACAGCGGCGTGGCGATCATCTATCAGGAACTGCACCTGGTGCCGGAGATGAGCGTTGCCGAGAACATTTATCTCGGCCAACTGCCGAGCAAGCGCGGCTTGGTGAACAAGTCGCTGCTGAACTATGAAAGCGGGTTGCAGCTTCAGCATCTGGGACTGGACATCGATCCGCAGACGCCGCTCAAATATTTGTCCATCGGCCAGTGGCAGATGGTGGAAATCGCCAAAGCGCTGGCGCGTAACGCGAAGGTCATTGCGTTCGATGAACCGACCAGTTCGCTGTCGGCGCGCGAAATCGAACAGCTGTTCCGGGTTATTCGCGAACTGCGCGCCGAAGGGCGCGTCATCCTCTATGTTTCCCACCGGATGGAAGAAATATTTGCGCTCAGCGATGCGATTACGGTCTTTAAGGACGGGCGTTACGTGCGCACGTTCGACGACATGAGCCAGGTTAACCACGACACGCTGGTGCAGGCGATGGTGGGACGTGATCTGGGCGATATCTACGGCTATCAGCCGCGCGAATGCGGTGAAGTGCGTCTCGACGTACGCAATGTGGTGGCGCCGGGCGTGAAGAAACCGGTTTCCCTCCAGGTGAGACGGGGTGAAGTGGTCGGCTTGTTCGGGTTGGTCGGCGCCGGGCGCAGCGAACTGATGAAGGCGCTGTTCGGCGGCACCCGCATCACGCAGGGTGAGGTTTTGCTCGACGGCAAAACCATGAACGTGCGTTCCCCTATCGACGCTATCCGCCAGGGCATGATGCTGTGCCCGGAAGATCGCAAGGCCGACGGCATTATTCCCGTTCACTCGGTGTGCGAGAACATCAATATCAGCGCGCGGCGCAACACCCTCACGGCCGGTTGCCTGATCAATTCGCGCTGGGAGTCGGAGAACGCCGACAAGCAAATCGGCGCGCTCAATATTAAAACGCCGAGCCAGGAACAGCTCATCATGAACCTCTCCGGCGGCAACCAGCAGAAGGTGATACTCGGACGCTGGCTGTCAGAAGAGATGAACGTCATCCTGCTGGATGAGCCGACGCGCGGTATTGATGTCGGCGCCAAACACGAAATTTATAACGTCATCTATCAGTTGGCCCATCAGAGGATTGCTGTACTTTTCGCTTCAAGTGACCTGCCGGAGGTGCTGGGGCTGGCCGATCGGGTCATCGTCATGCGCGAGGGGGAAATTGCCGGTGAACTGCGGCGCGGGGAGGCCAGCGAGGCTGAAGCCCTGGCGCTCGCCATGCCGAAATCCACCGTTGCGCAAACCGAATCCGCCGTTTCACACCAGGTAGCCTGACCGTACAGGGGAATGAATTTATGTCTAACATCAGCTCATCGCCGGCAACGGCGGTTAAAAACAAAAGTCGTCTGAGTTTCGGACGCATCTGGGACAGCTACGGCATGCTGGTGGTGTTCGCCGTACTGTTTTTAGGCTGCGCGGTATTTGTGCCGAACTTCGCTTCCTTCATCAACATGAAAGGGCTGGGCCTGGCGATTTCCATGTCGGGCATGGTGGCCTGCGGTATGCTGTTCTGCCTGGCGTCGGGAGACTTCGACCTCTCGGTGGCGTCGGTCATTGCCTGCGCCGGGGTGACCACGGCGGTGGTGATCAACCTCAGTGAAAGCCTGTGGATCGGCGTCTTTGCCGGTTTGCTGCTAGGCGCGGGGTTCGGACTGCTTAACGGTTTCGTTATCGCCAAGCTGAAAATCAACGCCCTGATCACCACGCTGGCTACCATGCAGATCGCCCGCGGCCTGGCATACATCATCTCCGACGGTAAAGCGGTGGGGATTGAAGACGAAAGTTTCTTCACCCTGGGCTATGCTTCCTGGCTGGGGCTTCCTGCGCCCATCTGGATCACCATCGGCTGCTTTATCCTGTTTGGCTTCCTGCTCAATAAAACTACCTTTGGCCGTAATACGCTGGCTATCGGCGGCAACGAGGAAGCGGCGCGGCTGGCCGGGGTGCCGGTTGTACGCACCAAGATCATTATCTTTACCCTGACCGGGCTGGTTTCGGCGGCGGCGGGGATTATCCTGGCTTCACGTATGACCAGCGGCCAGCCGATGACCTCCATCGGTTATGAGCTGATCGTCATCTCCGCCTGCGTACTGGGCGGCGTTTCCCTGAAGGGCGGGATTGGTAAAATCTCTTACGTGATTGCCGGGGTATTGATTCTGGGAACGGTAGAAAACGCCATGAACCTGCTGAACATCTCTCCGTTCGCCCAGTACGTGGTGCGCGGCGTGATTCTGCTGGCGGCGGTAATTTTCGATCGCTACAAGCAGATGGCTAAAACTAAGGCATAAATTAACAAAGAGTTTTATCCCATTCACACTTTTCATTTTTACCGGGCGAAATTGCTGCACTGCCCGGTAAAATGATGTTTCAACGTGATGCCGGGAGGCGAGATGTATCAACGCTTGACGCAGGATGCCCAGCCGAACCCCTTGTTGCCGGGGTACAGTTTTAATGCTTATCTGGTGGCGGGGCTTACCCCGATCATCGCGGATGGTCCGCTCGATTTTTTTATCGATCGTCCGGACGGCATGAAAGGGTACATCCTTAACCTGACGATTAAGGGAGAAGGAAAGGTCTTCGACGGTGAGGAGACGTTTTACTGCAAGCCGGGCGAGCTGTTGCTGTTTCCGCCCAAAGCCACACACTATTATGGCCGTGCGCCGCAGAGCGACTGCTGGTATCACCGCTGGGTTTATTTCCGCCCGCGCGCCTATTGGGCAGACTGGCTGGAGTGGCATAGCCAGGTTCACGGCGTAGGGCACATGGTGCTGCCGGAGAATGCGTTGCTGGAGTTTGACCGCCTGTTCGCCAATATTGAGCAGACGCATAAGTCCGGCCGCCGCTTTGCCGAAGAGCTGGCCATGAATCTGCTGGAGCGTCTGCTGTTGCGGGCGATGGAGGAAGATCCGCAGGCGCCGGAGCGCATTATGGATGCGCGTATCATCGAGGCCTGCCAGTTCCTGACCAATAATCTGGCGGAAGAAATGCGTATCGAAGACGTGGCGCGTCATGTTTGCCTGTCGCCGTCGAGGTTGGCGCATCTGTTCCGTGAGCAGGTTGGGGTGAATATTCTGCGCTGGCGTGAAGATCAACGCGTGATCCGCGCCAAACTGCTGCTGCAAACCACCCAGGAACCTATCGCCACCATCGGCCGGGTGGTGGGCTATGACGATCAACTCTATTTCTCCCGCGTGTTCCGCAAGCGGGTCGGCGTCAGCCCCAGCGACTACCGGCGCAAGAACCATGAACTGAATGAGCCGCTGATGAGCGCCGGAGAACGGCGTCAAACGGAGGGGCACAGCACCTTATTGCGGGTATGAGCGCGCAGCGCAGATCATCAGCTTTCTTCCCCGGCGGGAGCGTATTTCAGCGCTCCCGCTTCGCTTTTCCCCTGAACATCCTTTTCCCATAGCGTCTTGCGCGTGCTGTGGCTGTTAATAATCAGTTGCCCGGCCAGATAAAAACCGCTATCAAAGATGCAATAAACGGATAAATCGTTAACAATTATTGATAATGTGCAGAATGTCTGCCAGATGATGAAGAGAGGAACGCTATGGCTGAAAGTCTCCGGGTTGGCCTGATTGGTTATGGGTATGCCAGTAAAACCTTCCACGCGCCGTTGATTGCCGGCACGCCGGGGCTGACGTTGGCCGCTGTGTCGAGCAGCGATGCCGGTAAAGTGCTTGCCGACTGGCCGGGAATGACGGTGGTGGGGGAACCGGAGCAACTGTTCAGCGATCCCGGCATCGATCTGATAGTGATCCCGACACCGAATACCACGCATTATCCGCTGGCGAAAGCGGCGCTGCTGGCCGGTAAACATGTGGTGGTGGATAAGCCTTTTACCATTACGCTGCACGAGGCGCGGGAGCTGGAAATGCTGGCCCGCCAGCAGAAACGCGTGCTGTCGGTATTTCACAACCGCCGCTGGGACGGCGACTTCCTGACGGTGAAATCCCTGGTCAGCGAGGGCGCGCTGGGCGACGTAGTGTATTTTGAATCGCATTTTGACCGTTTCCGCCCTGAAGTCCGCGATCGCTGGCGTGAGCGTGCCGGGGCAGGAAACGGCATCTGGTTTGATTTGGGCGCGCATTTGCTTGATCAGGCGGTGCAGCTGTTTGGCAAGCCGCAGAGCCTGTTTGCCGATCTGGCGCAACTGAGGCCGGGGGCACAGACGACGGACTATTTCCACACGGTTCTTTTCTACGCTGACAAGCGGGTGGTGTTGCATGCCGGTATGGTGGTGGCGGCCGAGTCGCCGCGCTTCGTGGTACACGGCACGCGCGGAAGCTATATCAAGCGCGGGCTGGATCCGCAGGAGGATCGCCTCAAATCCGGCGAGCGTCCGCCGCAGGCCGACTGGGGTTACGACATGCGCGACGGCGTACTGACGCTGGTGCAGCAGGACGTTATGGCGGAGCAGACGGTGTTGACGATTCCGGGCAACTATCCGGCGTACTATGCCGGTATCCGCGATGCGATTAACGGAGACGGTGAAAATCCGGTACCCGCCGGGGAGGCGATTTTGGTGATGAAATTACTGGAACTGGGGGAGGCGTCGGCCTTACAGGGGAGAGTCATGCCGGTTGTGGATGCATAACACAAGGTTTACCGGGTTTCGTGTCGCCCCTGGCGGGCGACCGTAACCGGGAATTGGGGAGCAGCCCACTAAATAATACTCCGGGCTTTGGCAATATTTTAAGAATCTCTTTCGGCAAGGATTTTTCATGTCTTGGTTGCAGCGGTTGCGTATTGATAAGTTTCTTTTGATCCTGGTGGTTGTCGTCGCGCTCGCCTCAGTATTCCCGTGCGAAGGGGCATACAAAACCTTCTTTCAGTACTTAACCACCGCGGCAATCGCGCTGCTGTTTTTCATGCACGGCGCCAAGCTCTCCCGTGAGGCCATTTTGTCCGGAATGGGGCACTGGAAACTGCATCTGGTCGTGTTTCTCAGCACCTTCGCCCTGTTTCCGGTGCTGGGGTTGGCGCTGAACGCGGCCGTGCCGACAATGTTAAGCCCGGCGCTATATTTGGGGTTTCTCTACTTATGCGCGCTGCCGGCGACGGTGCAGTCCGCGATTGCCTTTACGTCCATGGCCGGGGGAAACGTAGCGGCGGCAATCTGCAGCGCGTCGGCGTCCAGTATTCTCGGCGTTTTTCTTTCGCCGGTGCTGGTGGGACTGCTGATGCATACTCAGGACGGGGAAACTGACACCCTGCATGCCATCGGGGCCATCATTATGCAACTGATGGTGCCGTTCATTATCGGCCATCTGTCGCGTCCACTGATCGGTGGCTGGGTCGACCGGCACCGCAAACTCATTAACGTTACCGACCGTTCCTCAATCCTGCTGGTGGTATACACCGCCTTCAGCGAAGCGGTGATTGAAGGCATCTGGCATCAGATTGACGTGTGGTCTTTTGTCAGTATCGTCGTGTTCTCCATGATTTTGCTGACCGTGGTGCTGATTATCAATACTTACGCCGCGCGCTGGCTTGGATTCGACACCGCCGATGAGATCACGATTGTGTTCTGCGGCTCCAAGAAAAGCCTGGCTAACGGAATTCCGATGGCTAACGTGCTGTTTTCCGCTCAGGCCGTGGGGATGATGGTATTACCGCTGATGATTTTTCATCAAATTCAGTTAATGGTGTGCGCGGTATTGGCGCAGCGTTACGCCCGTCGTTTCATCAAATAATCTAATCGCGCCGCCCGGACATTCGAACAGGCTATTGATTACGTTGCGGAGCGCAACCCTGTCGCCGCGCTGGAACAGGATGAAGCCGTAATTCGCCAGACTGCGCGGTTGGCTGACGTGCCGCGGCTTGGTGTTGTACCGGGTGATGAGAACATAAGAATACTGGTGATTGCCGGCACGCCTTTTATCGTGGCTTACCGGGTGAAGAGGGCGCGCATTGAGATCTTCCGGTTTATTCATTCAGCCAGAAAGCGACGCCTCCGCTGATTATGGCCGGAATGTATCCGGATCCCGGCCATATTGCCGTGCTTAGGCGGCTTTCTTATCCCGCAGCGCCTGTTTTTCTTTTTCACTGAGAAACGCCGTCGTCAGGCCGTTTTGCTGAGCGATACGGATTTCCTGCGCGCTCAATCCCGCGGCCGGTGCGGCAACCTGATATTCATGGCCGATTTCAATGCCTTCAACTGCCGGATCGTCGGTATTGATGGATGCCAGAATGCCGTGGCGCAGGAAACGGGCCAGCGGGTGATGCTCCAGTGACGCCACCGTACTGGTCTGAATGTTTGAGGTCAGGCAGGACTCAATACCGATGCGTTTCTCGGCCAGGTAGTCCATGAGTTTTGCATCTGAGACGGCGTTTACCCCATGACCGATGCGCTCCGCGCCCAGTTCGTTAATCGCCTGCCAGATGCTCTCCGGGCCGGCCGCTTCACCGGCATGCACGGTAATGTGCCAACCTGCATCACGGGCGCGGCGGAAGTGATCGAGGAACAGCGAACCGGGGAACCCGAGTTCATCACCTGCCAGATCCAGCGCGGTGATGCCGTCACGGCAGGCGAGCAACGCCTCCAGTTCGCGCAGGCAGGCATCGGTACCGAAGGTACGGCTCATGATGCCGATAAGTTTTGCCTCCACGGCGAAGTCGCGGACGCCGGCGCGCACGCCGTCGATAACGGCTTCCACGACGCCCTGGACCGGCAACTGGTGTTTCATCGCCATGTAATACGGGGAAAAACGCAGTTCCGCATAATCAATGCCGGCTAGCTGCAGATCCTGCACATTTTCATAGGCGACCCGGCGGCAGGCATCCAGCGAACCGAGAACGGCAACGCCCCAATCGAGTTTTTGCAGAAAACTCACCAGATCCGGCGCGGTTTCCGTAATCTGAACGTGCGGACGCAGGGCTTCCAGCTCATCGGCCGGTAGCTCAAGGTTAAACTGGCGACCAAGCTCCAGGATGGTATGCGGACGGATGTTGCCGTCAAGGTGGCGGTGAATATCGGTGAGGGGAAGGTGAGGGTCGATCATCATAATGGCGCGCATCCGTTAAAAGGGAGTGCGTATCATTATAAAAACATTTTTCTGCAACAATCCATGCTGTTGCAGAAAAATGTGATGTTAATATCAATTATTGCGCGTGAATCGTCAGTTTATTCAGGGCGGAAATGAGTTTTTCTACGCCCAGCTCAACTTTGCTGCGCGGGCAACCGACGTTCAGACGCAAGAATCCGCGTCCTTCTTCGCCGTAGGTGAAGCCCGGCATGATCGCGACTTTTTCTTCATCAATCAGGACCTGCTGCAATGCCTGATCGTCAACATTCAGAGGGCGCAGATCAATCCACGCCAGGTAGGTTGACTGCGGCGGTTGCCAGTTAAGTACCGGAAACGCACGGTTCAGCGTATCGGCAACATATTGTAGGTTATCGCTCAGATAAGCCCGCAGCGCATCCAGCCAGGGTTGGCCGTCACGATAAGCGGCAATATGCGCGGCAACGGCCAGTACGGCGGGGGAAGAGAGTCCGTCACGGCTTTTCAGTTGCAGAAAATAAGCATCGCGGGAAGCGGCGTCGCTGATGAAGCCATAGGCGCCGGTCAGGGCCGGAATGTTGAAGGATTTGGACGCGGAGGTCAGCAATGCCCAGGGAGTACGGCCCGCTTCGCTCCAGGGAGTATGGCGGGCATCACCCCAGGTCATATCCATATGGATTTCGTCGCTGATTACCCGCACCTGATGGCGTTCGCACAGTTCGGCCATGGTATCCAGCTCGGCCCGGCTCCAGACTTTCCCCGTCGGATTATGCGGGCTGCACAACAGCAGAATTTTGGTAGAAGGACGCGCCAGCAGGGCTTCCAGATGAGCCATATCGCACATCCAGTCGCCGTTATGGCGCTGGAGCGGGCAGGCCAGTAACTGGCGCTGATTGCCGAGAATCGTTTTATAAAATGCGTCGTAAGCCGGCGTGTGCACCACTATGCCTTCGCCGGGCTGTGACCAGATGCGGATTAACTGCGCCACCATGTAAATGACGGAGGGGCCGTAAACCGCCATGTCGGTATCGATGGCGCAGTTAAAGCGCTGGGCGTACCAGTGACGGATCGCACCGAGAAAATCTTCGTGCTGCCAGCGGCTGTACCCGAGTACGCCGTGAGCCAGGCGTTTTTCCAGCGCCTGCAAAACGACGGGGGCGGTAGCGAAGTCCATATCGGAAATGGTAAACGGCAGCAGATCGCTGACGCCGAAGCGGTCGCCGGTGTAATCCCACTGGGTGCACCAGGTGCCGTGACGGTCGATCGGCGTGGAAAAATCAAACATGGGTTCACTCACTTGTTCTGTTACGTGAAAACGGGGCGTCAGACGCCCCGTTGAAAGCGATCAGGATGCGGGCTGACTGATCAAATAGTCTAATTCATCTTTCACGGATTGTACCTGCGGCCCGATGACCACCTGCAGGTTGTGCTCATTAAGATGCACGACGCCAATAGCGCGCAGCGCCTTGAGTCGGGCATCATCAACCAGGCTCATGTCTTTCACCGACATACGCAGGCGGGTGATGCAGTTATCCAGCGACACGATGTTTTCCGCACCGCCCAGCGCACTCAGGATGGCGGGGACGTTATAGCCGGACTTACTGTTCGGTACCGGTGCTGTTTTCTCCGCGGAGGCGGCACCATTGTCAACGTCGCGGCCCGGCGTTTTGATGTTAAAGCGGGTGATGGCGAAGCGGAAAATCATGTAGTACGCCGCAAACCAAACCGCTGCGACAACCGGCACCAGATACCATTTGGTCTGCATGCCGTGCAGGATGCCGAATACAACGAAGTCGATAATATTGCCGTCGGTATTTCCGATGGTAACGCCCAACAGCGCCATAACGGTAAAGCCCAGGCCGGTCAGAATCGCGTGAATCAGGTACAGGAACGGCGCGACGAACAGGAACAGAAACTCGATCGGTTCCGTCGTGCCGCCGACGACGCAGGCAACTACGCCGGAAATCAGCAGACCCTTGATCTTATGACGGTTCTCAGGACGCGCGCAGTGGTACATCGCCAGGGCCGCGCCGGGCAGGCCGCCCAGGAACGCCGGCATTTTCCCCTGTGACAGGAAGCGGGTGGCGCTTTCTGCAAAGCCCTGGGTCGTCGGGCAGGAGAGTTGCGCCTGGAAGATGGTCAGGGCGCCGCTGACGCTGTGTCCGCAAACGTCCATCGTGCCGCCGGCTTCAGTGAAACGGATCAGGGCGACCAGGATGTGATGCAGGCCAAACGGCAGCAGCAGTCGTTCGCCGGAGCCGAAAATCATGGGGCCGAAAGCGCCGGCGCCGTTGATCAGGCGTCCCAGCCCGTTAATGCCCATCGCAAACCAGGGCCAAATCAGGGGAACCAGCAGACCGATCAACCCCAGTACTACGGTCGTTACGATCGGCACGAAACGCGTGCCGCCGAAAAACGCCAGCGCGTCCGGCAGACGAATGGTGTTAAAACGCTCATGCAACAGGTAAACGATGATGCCGACGATGACCGCGCCCAGGATCCCGGTGTCGATGGACTGAATGCCCAGCACGCTCTGGATGTTGTTGGCTTTGAGAATGGCCGGATCGGTGGTCGGCAGAATGCCTTGTGTCGTCAGGTAGAAGTTGGTCGCCAGGTTGAATACCGCAAAACCGACGAAGCCGGCAAAGGCGGCAACACCTTTGTTTTCACGCGCCATGCCCAGCGGAATCGCGATGGCGAACATCACCGGCAGGAAGCTGAAGGCAAACGAGCCGATTTTGCTCATCCAGGTGAAGACCAGCTGGAAAGCCGTATGGTTGAGGAACGGCAGCAGGGTAATAACGTCACGGCTGCTCAGGGAACTGCCGATTCCCAGCATTATGCCGCAGAACGACAGCAATGCCACAGGCAGCATAAAGGTTTTGCCGAGGCTCTGGAAAAATTCCCACAGCGTGATCTTCTGTTTCGTAGGGGTGGGCATAACGACTCCTGGATGATAACACGGGCCGAAGCACGGGCTGATAATTTAGGTAAAATAAGATAAAACGTTTTACCAAAGAAAAATACGGGGATGATCACAGAAAAGCTCGATAGATCGGCGTCATATTTTGCCATCTTCAGTTAAACGTTTTATCGAATCTGAGGTAAAGTAACGTCATCATTTACCGGGGTATTCGCAAAGACGATAACCAATGGCGATCGGGTGGAGTATGAGTTCAAAAAAGATCACCATTACGGATGTGGCAGAGCACGCAGGTGTATCGGTGACGACGGTCTCTCTGGTGTTGAGTGGTAAAGGACGGATTTCAGAAAAAACGGCCGTCAGGGTAAACAAAGCGATTGAGGCGCTTGGTTACATCCGTAATCAGCAGGCGGCAATGCTGCGCGGCGGTGGTTCTAACGTTATCGGGCTGATCGTCAGCGACATCAGCGAGCCGTTTTATGCCGAAGTGGCGGCCGGTATCGGTGAAATTCTGGACGGGCAGGGAAAGGTGCTGTTTTTGACCCAATGCGGCAGAAACGGCCGCAATCTTGACCGTTGTTTTGACAGCCTCAGCGCCTACGGCGTTGACGGCGTGATTATCGGCAGCGGGCGCTTTCTGAATGACGTCGTGAAACAGAAAGCCCGGGACGTGCGGCTGCCGCTGGTATGTGCCGCACGCGCCAGCGAGTTCGATGACATCGACGTAATTCGCCCTGATAACTCTCTGGCGGCCAAAGTGGCGACCGAGCACTTAATTAAACACGGCCACCGGCAGATTGCCTACCTGGGCGGAGAAGGCGGCTCGTTAACCCGGGCTGAACGATTAGGCGGCTTCTGCGCCGCATTATTGCAGTATGGACTGCCGTTTCGCCCGGAATGGATGGTGGAGTGTGATTGCCGGCAGCAAGCGTCGGCACAGGCAGCGCAGGAATTACTGACCCATAATCCTGAGATTACCGCTATTCTCTGCCATAAGGCGTCCGTGGCGCTGGGCGCCTACTTCGGCGTGTTAGGCACCGGTTACACCGTGGGTAAAGACAACAACGAAAGCTATTTTACCCGCCAGGTGGCGTTAATTGGTTTCGGCGATGTGCCAGAGGCCGAGCTGACCAACCCGCCGCTGACTTTCATCAGCAGTTCCGCGCGTGAAATTGGTCACAGTGCCGCAAACCGGCTGCTGCAACGCATCGAGATGCCTGACGAACCGCCGCAGCACATTATTTTGCCGCCGAAGCTGATCGCCAGGGGATCGGTATAAAAAAACGCGGGAGAGGACATTCCCGCGTTTTTAAATGAGAAAACGGATGTGAGATCCGCTTAGTTGGCGGGAGGGACTGCAATGGATGGCTGCGTTTGCTCCGGTGCCGCGTCGTCAGGCGCTTGCTCAAACCCCTCAGGCTGACTCATCATCATTTGAAGCAGTTCTTCCGCTGACATTTTCTGCCCGTTAAGGTCAATCACGCCATCGGCGTAGTGCAGGGTGCTGATGATGCTGTTGTCCTGTTTCTTCGTCAGTTTGAACATTTCGCCCATTGCGGCCAGGCTGTCTACCTTCTCCTGCGCCAGTGAAGCGGCATCTTCGCCGCTGTAACCCATCATTTCGCCGGACTGCTTCACCCATTGTGTCGCCATCGGAACGGAAAGGTTCAGCGCGGCGTCCAGCTTACCGATGGCATTCAGCATCCCCAGTTCCGGACGTGTTCCTTTTTGCGGATCGTTCAGCGTAATGTCCAGCGTAAAGGTGCTTTCCCCCTGGCTGTTTTTCCAGCTCAGCGGTTGCAGCTGAATGGTTGGCTTACTGGCCAACAGGGCAGGCAGGTTTTGGCCCAACAGGGCGATGACCTGCTCCTGATAGGCATCAGGATCGATATTTTCCCCTTTCGCCAGCATTGTGGTGACCAACGCATTGTATTGTTCACTGAATTTCTTCAGCTGTGCGCCGTCAATGCCGCTGAATTTGATATTAGCTTTACCGGAGCCGAAATCCTGATCTTTGATTTTAAACGCATCCAGCGTGTAGGTGAGCGCACCGTTGATGTCGTTTTCGCTGCCATCGTTCACGATGCCGTCCAGCGCGAAGTTTTCCAACTGAACGCCGTCCTGACCGTCGATGCCGAGGTTCAGCTTTTTCACCAGAATTTTTTGCGTTCCGGTACTCAGGCCGAACTTACCCAGTTTGGTGTCGTTGTCGAGGCTCAGCCCCTGTAAGGTCAGGTTCTCGGTTTCGCCATGTTGATTGGGGGCGCTGATAAACAGGCTATCGCTGGCGATGGTCATTTTCATGGCCGAAAGATCGCGGCCTACATCGGCATCAATGGTTGCCCCGCTGAATTTTATGCTGGTTTTATCTTTAACAAAGTCGACCGGTACGAAATCAATCCGGGAAGACGTATCGCCGCTGTAAGCGATGCGGGAATTGATGTCGAAAGGCGACTGGCCTTTCGTTGCGTCGAAAATGGCTTTCACGGCCGGTGTATTTTCCAGCTCAGTATGCACGGAGGCCATCGAAGGAATCAGATTAAACCGCTTAAGCTGGCTGAGCGGGAACGGGCCATGGTCGATGGCCTCTTTCAAAACAATTTTTTGATCCGGCTTCAGGGCGCTTTCACCTTTAAATGCCGGATCGGCCTGTAAGGTAAAGCGTACGTCGGTAGAAAACAGATGGCGTTGATAATCCTCATAGCTGAGTTTTACGCCGGCTTTGGGGAAATATTGAGTGATAGCGTCATTGGCCTTGGTGACTTCCCCGGCCATCCGTTCTTCCAGGAGGGTGCCGGTGTACCATGACGCACCGGTCCAGGCTGCGCCCAGAACAACGATGACAGCTACCGCAACCGCTGATTTTTTCATAAAGACGTTCTTCCTTAAGCCAGAGGACAATGCAGGGATGTCAGCCAGTGTCCCGGAGATAAAAATAAAACGCCCGCAGGCGTTTTAGCATTGTGACGTCAAATTCGTTGTATTAGCAAACAAAATCCGGGAGGACGGGCGTTAAAGATCGTTAAACACCCGCGCCAGATGCCCGCTGCCCTGAACGCTGACCGGCGATTCGGCGGCGGAAATGTAGCAGGATTCACCCGGTTTCAGAGTGAGTTGCTGATTGCCTTTACTTAACGAGGCTTCACCGTCAATACAGAAAACGATGGCCGCGCTTTCCTGAGCCAGCGTCTGGGGCGTGGCGTTCAGTGTGTGTACGGCAAAGGCGAAATCGTCCACCGGGATCGGGAACCGGGTTTCCGCGCCGTTAATCTGCGGCGTGGTCAGCAGGTTGCTGGCCGGTTTTTCGATGAATTCCACGTTAGCCAGCAGTTCGGGAACGTCGATGTACTTGGGCGTCAGGCCGGCGCGCAGTACGTTGTCGGAGTTCGCCATGATTTCCAGGCCGACTCCTTCCAGATAAGCATGCGGCGTTTCGGCATACAGGAACATGCCCTGACCGGGCTGCAGGGTAATGACGTTCAGCAACAGGGGCGAAAACAGACCGCCGTCGTCGGGATAGAAACGTGCGATACCGCGAATGGCATCCCAGGCCGCGCCTTGCTGCGTCTCCAGGGCGCCTTTCAGCACGTTGAGGGCATGCGCTTTTTGCGCATCTTCCATTACCAACAGGTTGCCGAACAGCGTGGTCAGGTGTTGTTTATCAGGGTGCGCCAGGAAAGCGGCGATATCCGGATGCGCATCCTGAACAGGCTTCAACAGCACGGCGATTTCGGCCAGCGGGCGAAAGCCGTTCATCGCGCGAAACGACGTCAGGGCGTAAACCAATTCCGGCTTGTGATTGGGATCTTTGTAATTACGGTTGGCAGCGCTGAGCGGGATTCCGGCAGCCTCTTCGCGCGCAAAACCTTCTTCAGCGGACTTTTTGCTGGGGTGAACCTGAATGGAGAGCGGTTGAGCGGCGCACAATACTTTGAACAGAAACGGCAATTCGCCGAAGCGTTTCGCAACCTTGCCGCCCAGGTTTCCCGCCGTATCCGCGGCGATCTGATCGCGCAACGGATGCAGATTACCGTTTTTATCCGCTACGCGGGAGCTGTTCAGCGGATGGGCGCCCATCCAAAGCTCCGCCATCGGTTTGTCTTCGGGATTCGGGAAGCCATACAGTTTGCTGAGCGCGTCGTGGCTGCCCCAGGCATAGTTTTGTATGGCATTAATCATCTTCTGCATTTGGTATGATCCATGGTTAACGGGCTAAAGTGAATAACTACGTAAGTAAACAGGATCGTCGCCCGGGCGTGCAACCGGTTGGCGCAATAAAACCGGGAAAAACGCAAGCGTATGGCGACTGCGATGATTTTTTGACGGAGGAATCTGATGACAACGTTCCGGAAAGAAAAAGATTCAATGGGCGAAATTTCGGTTCCGAACGCGCGTCTGTGGGGCGCGCAAACCCAGCGTTCGCTGGAGCATTTCCGTATTTCGGTCGAAAAGATGCCTGCGGAATTGATTACTGCGCTGGCGCAGGTGAAAAAAGGCGCGGCGCTGGCGAATATGGCGTTAACGTTGCTGGATGAAACGAAAGGCGATGCTATAGTCCGGGCGGCCCAGGATGTCATCGACGGTAAACTGCCGGGCGAGTTTCCGCTGGCGGTCTGGCAAACCGGCTCCGGTACGCAAAGCAACATGAATATGAACGAAGTGTTGGCAAACCGGGCCAGCGAGCTGCTGGGCGGTGAACGCGGGGAAGCGCGGAAAGTGCATCCCAACGATGACGTCAACAAAAGCCAGAGCTCCAACGACGTCTTCCCGACGGCGATGCACGTGGCGGCCGTGACGGCATTAGTCCAAAACCTGCTGCCATCGCTGAGGATGTTGCATCAAACGTTAAGTGACAAGGCGCTGGCGTTCAGCGACATCGTGAAAATCGGGCGGACGCATTTGCAGGACGCCACGCCGCTGACGCTGGGGCAGGAGATATCGGGGTGGGCGGCGATGCTGGCGCATAATCAGCGTCATATCGAAAACGCGCTGCCGCATCTTTATGAGCTGGCGTTGGGCGGCACTGCGGTTGGCACCGGGCTGAACACGCATCCGCAATATGCCGAACGCGTTGCACAAGAAATCGCAGGTTTGTGCGGGCTTCCTTTTGTTACCGCGCCGAATAAGTTCGAGGCGCTGGCGGGGTGCGATGCGCTGGTTCATGCCCATGGTGCATTAAAAGGGCTTGCCGCGTCGTTAATGAAAATCGCCAATGATGTACGCTGGCTGGCATCCGGGCCGCGTTGCGGCATCGGCGAATTGCAGATTCCGGAAAACGAGCCGGGAAGTTCGATTATGCCGGGGAAAGTGAACCCGACCCAATGTGAAGCCATGACCATGTTGTGCGCCCAGGTAATGGGGAATGACGTGGCGATCAATATCGGCGGCGCATCCGGGAATTTTGAGCTAAACGTTTTCCGTCCTTTGATCATCCACAATTTTCTGCAATCCGTCCGTTTGCTGACGGACGGCATGAACAGCTTTAATGAACATTGCGCCCGTGGCATTGAGCCGAACCGCCAGCGTATCGGGCAATTGCTGAATGAGTCCCTGATGCTGGTGACGGCGCTGAATACCCATATTGGTTATGATAAGGCGGCAGAAATCGCTAAAAAGGCGCATAAGGAAGGGACGACGCTGAAAGCGGCAGCGCTGTCCCTCGGCTATCTTACTGAACAACAGTTTGATGAATGGGTGCGCCCGGAAGCAATGGTGGGGAGCATGAAGGCGTGACGTTGTCACCTTCTAGTCATGCTGACGATATAAATGAAGGCGTGGAATAACCAGTTCTAATTTCTGCGCCTTCGGCCGATGCTTCAGATTAATATTCCCGGCATCGTAATCCGGCAAATCCCCCAAAACAGGAACAGGGGTTTGTGCGTTTTCATCAATGAGCACGACCAACGGCATAGCGCACGCGTGCTGTACCTGCTTTTGAATTTCCTGGTACCACACTCTGGCGATCGGCTGAACTTTTACCGGGCGCTTTATCTTAAGCCGGACATCTTCCGGCAGGCGCATGATGTCATCTAATTCCCGACTGACTAAATCTGCCCATTGCTCGCGAGAGTAGGGGGGAACGGCCCGTCCGGCGCTCAGGCTTTTTTGCAGTAGCTCCACGACCTGCGTGCGGGTCAGGTTCTTTATAATATTTTTGTTCGCCCAACCGAAGCGCACCGTAGTGGGGTTATGCAATACCGTGATGGTGCGGTAAGCGCTTAGCGTCAGTAAGCCTTTAAGATGGCGATGCACGAACTCGAAACGTTGCTCCGGCGGCAGGCCTGCGTCAACGGTGATGATTTTTTCCAGCTTCTGTTTGAGTAAATTGACCTCGCCAATAGCGCTCCGGGCGGCTCGTATCTGACGGGAGGTGGCAGAAAAGCACAGCGCACCAGGCAGGCGTACGGCGGCTTTACTGCTGATGTGCTGAGCATGGTGATGAAGAAACAACCGGCGGAAGTGGTGTAGCCCGGCATCAAACGCGTCTGGGCCGCTTACGGGGATAACGCTGATGTGGGTTATTTCATCATGTTCGGTCCCTTTTTCCGTCTCCGGCAGCATAAAGACGCTGGCTGACAGGGGCGTCAACGATCTTAAAAGTTCATCGATTAGCACAAGCCCTTGCTCAAGTTCGGTAAAGCAGGCGTTCATTTCTCCCGCTATATCACCTCTGCTCATGATAATTTTCTTTTCCCTATAGGCTATTTTAGTTACAACATACATTTGGCTTTTTTTAAAAACAACCCTCTGTAACCTCCGAGCTCTATTCCCTATTTCATCAGCTACAAATGTTTTAAGGGGGAGTACAATACTTTGCAGATTCTCAAGAAAGGCCGCACACGCGGCCCCAAGAAATCAGATAAGCTTCGCTTCCGGCAACCGTTTAAGCCGTTGCGCAAGCCATAATGCCAGCACCAACATCAACGCCAGAAATACCACGATCCCCGGCCAGCCATATCTGTACCAGAATACGCCGCCGAGCGTACCGGCTACGCTGGAACCCACATAATAACAGAACAGATAGAGTGACGATGCCTGGCCTTTAGCCCGGCGGGCGCGCCGGCCGATCCAACTGCTGGCAACGGAGTGAGCCGCGAAGAAGCCCGTTGTAAACAGCATCATACCAATGAAAACTGCCGTGAGTGGGGTAAGCGCGGTAATCAGCAAGCCGCACAGCATAATCAGGATTGAAACGCTGAGCACCGGGCCACGACCATATTTGCCGGTCAAGGAGCCGGCCTTGGGTGAGCTGTAAGAACCCGTCAGGTAAACAACAGACAACACACCTACGATCGCCTGGCTGAGAAAGTAGGGTTGAGACAGCAAGCGGTAGCCGATGTAGTTAAACAGGGTAACGAAGCTCCCCATCAGCAGGAAACCTTCGGCAAACAGCAACGGCAAACCGCGGTCGTGCCAGTGCAGCCTGAAGTTGATCAACAGCGTGCGTGGCCGCAGGGGGATCGCGCGGAAATGGCGCGAGGCCGGCAGAATCCGCCAGAACATGAAGGCGGCGGCAAGTGCGATCAGGCCGATAACGCCCAGCGTAATGCGCCAGCTGAAAAAATCGGTCAGGACACCGCTGACCAGGCGTCCGCTCATTCCGCCAATTGAGTTGCCGCTGATGTACAGCCCCATTGAAAACGCCACGAAGCTGGGATGGATTTCTTCACTGAGGTACGTCATGGCAACGGCGGCCACGCCGCTCAGAGAAAGCCCAATCAGCGCACGCATCAGCAGAATACCGTTCCAGCTGTTCATAAATGCGCAAATCAGCGTACAACAGGCGGCCAGCAAAAGCGCCACGACCATCACCGGTTTCCGCCCGATGGCGTCTGAAAGCGGCCCGGTAAACATGAGTCCCACGGCCAGCAGTCCGGTAGAAACTGAAAGCGAAAGGCTGCTGGAAGCCGGAGAGACCCCGAAGTCATGCGACAACACCGGCAGAATCGGCTGAACGCAATAGAGCAGGGCGAAGGTCGCCAATCCGGCGGAAAAAAGCGCCAGCGTGACGCGGATAAATGCCGGGCTGCCACGTTCAATGAAAGGTAATTTGTTTAACTGCGAGCGCCTGATCGGCACCGGAGAGGCGGCTGGAAGGGGTTCCTCCGCCACAATGACCGGGGACGGCTGTTGAGCCGAAGGTGAATCCACAACTACATCCTTACCGAAAATCGGACATGAAATATCGTGAGTCAGGCCAAAAAATGAGAGCGGCGTGACTGAAATTATCATAAGAAGCGGGAATATTATTGTCTAATATATTAAAGGTGCTCGTATAAGATCATAAAGATATCATTCAAGTTATCGGAACATGAGGGAAGGCCGCGAATGCGTATTGAAATCAGGCACCTGAAATATTTTATCGCCGTTGCGGAAGAGCGTCACTTTGGCAGGGCGGCTGAGCGCCTGAACATTTCTCAGCCTCCGCTCAGCCAGCAAATCATGGCGCTGGAAAATGAGGTCGGCGCCAGGTTATTGGCCCGCACTAACCGTAGCGTTCATCTGACGCAGGCCGGAGAGTTGTTTCTGAAAGAGTGCTACCGGATCATCGAGTATTTAAACCTGGCGGCGGAAAGAGCAGCGCGGGTGCACAGCGGTGAACTGGGAGAACTGACCATCGGTTTCACGTCATCTGCGCCGTTTATTACGCTGATTGCCAATAGCCTGCGCGCGTTTCGGCAGAGCTACCCTCAGGTTCATTTGCAGATGCGTGAAATCAATACCAAACAACAGATCGATCCTTTGCTGGACGGAAAGCTCGATCTGGGCATTATGCGCAATACGTCGCTGCCGGAAACCCTGGAACACCGTGTACTGCTGCGTGAACCGTTGGTCGCCATCGTTCCTCAGGATCACCCGCTGGCGGCGGCGGGAAATACCCGCGTGACGTTTCGGGATCTGGCCCGTCAACCCTTCGTCTTTTTCGCCCGCGAAGTTGGCACCGCATTGCACGACGAAATTCTCGCCTTGTTGAAAACTGCGGATATCACGCCAGAAATTACGCAGGAAGTCGGGGAGGCCATGACCATCGTCGGATTGGTTTCCGCCGGATTGGGGATCTCCATTTTGCCGGCATCGTTTGCCCGTGTGCGGATCGACGGCGTTCGTTATCTTTCGTTGGATGAAGAAAATGCCTTCACCGAAGTGTGGCTGGTGCACCATCGCAAACGTCCTGTTTCACCGCAGGCCGCAGCGTTAATTTCGTTACTCTCCTGACAAACAGGAATCCGGGAGCGGAGTACACGTTCTGTTCGCTTACTGCCTGAAAAATCTACGTAACTGTAAGCAACGTACAAAATGATTTGTGCGCCAAATCACATAACTAATCAAATACTTGACGCTGTTGCGCAAAAGTCTCACCATACCCGTTAATATTTATTTTGAAGCGCGAAAAATAGCAGGGGTTCAGCAATCGTGGATGGGCAGCCGGGGCATATTGATCAGATTAAGCAGATAAATGCGGGGGCTGTGTATCGCCTCATTGATCAATGCGGGCCAATATCGCGCATCGAGCTTTCCAAACGGGCGCAGTTAGCGCCTGCCAGCATCACTAAAATCGTACGTGAACTGCTGGAAGCCCATTTGGTGCAGGAAACGGAATACCAGGAAGTCGGCAGCCGCGGCCGGCCGGCGGTGGGGCTGATTCTGGATACTGCCGCCTGGCATTTTCTTTGCGCCCGAATCGGGCGTGGTTCCATTACGCTCACCTTGCGCGATCTCAGCACCAACGTGGTGGCTGAAGATACGGTGGATCTGCCGGCGCAGTCCGAGCTTCCGTTTCTGCAGCGCGTCATCTATGAAATTGACCAGTTTTTTAACCGGCACCAGCAGAAGCTCGAGCGTCTAACAGCTATCGCGATCACCATGCCGGGCATCATCCATTCCTCCTCGGGCGTCGTGCACCGTATGCCTTTCTATGCCGACGTCCGGGATGTCCCACTGGGGCCAGCGCTGAGTGAGCACACCGGGCTTCCGGTGTTTTTGCAGCATGACGTCTGCGCGTGGACGATGGCGGAATCGCTGTTCGGCGCGTCGAAAGACAGCCAGAACGTTATTCAGATTGTGATAGACCATAACGTAGGCGCAGGGGTGATCACGGACGGGCACCTGCTCAATACCCGTCGCCACAGCGTGGTGGAGATCGGCCACACTCAGGTCGATCCGTACGGCAAGCTTTGCTACTGCGGCAACCATGGCTGCCTGGAGACCGTTGCGGGCCTGGATAATATTCTGACGCTGGCGCAGCAGCGCCTCCCGCTTTCTCCCCAGTCTTTACTTCATCATCAGCCGCTGACGGTGGAGAATTTATGCGCGGCGGCAAACATGGGCGACCGGCTGGCCCGCGACATAATTAACGGCGTGGGTTATAACGTCGGACGTATTGTGGCGATCATGGTCAATTTATTCAATCCGGATAAAATCCTTATCGGTTCGCCGCTCAATCAGTCCTGTGATATTTTACATCCGACTATTCAGACCTGTATTCAACAGCAGTCTTTGCATGATTACAGCAAAGACTTAGTCGTTGAGTCCACCCATTTTCATAATCACGGCACAATGCCCGCCGCCGCATTGGTAAAAGATGCGCTTTATAATGGTGCGCTATTGGTTCAGTTATTGCAGGGCTGATTACCCATTGATTTACATAGCGTTTATTAATTGATTAATTAACCATTATTGATTACTCCGAAAGGGCTGGATAATCAATGATCTTCCTTAAAGACAAAAGATTGAGCTAACGCAAACTGCCGGACTACCTCATAGCCTAGAATTATTTTGATTAAGTTCATAACGCCAGTACCTTATTTTGCGGTCGTTTAATTCCGGCCGCGGAAGTAATTCCGGAGTATTTGTTTCATGTTTAAACGTGTTTTTGTTACCGGCACAGATACCGAAGTTGGAAAGACAGTGGTGTCCCGTGCATTATTACAATCTATCCAGGCCCTGGGTGAAACCGCGGTGGGGTACAAGCCCATTGCCGTTGACAGTGAAGAAACCCCGCAGGGCTTGCGTAACAAAGATGCGTTGACGTTGCAGGCTTCATCCTCTTTGGCGTTGAACTACGATGAAGTTAATCCCATCACGCTAAAAGAAGAAATTGCCAATGCGCATACCGGCGGCGTACCAGATTACGGGCACATCAGCAGCGGTCTGCGTCATCTGGAGCAAAAAGCGGCGCATATCGTGGTGGAAGGAACGGGCGGCTGGCGCGTATTGATGCACGACCTGCGTCCTTTCTCCGAGTGGGTGGTGCAGGAGCAGTTGCCGGTGATATTGGTGGTTGGCATCAAGCTGGGCTGTATCAGCCACGCAATCCTGACTGCTCAGGCGATTGCCAACGACGGTCTGCCGTTGCTCGGTTGGGTTGCCAACCGCATCAACCCCGGCCTGGCCCATTACGCAGAAACAATCGATGCGCTGCGGCAAAAGATCCCGGCGCCCCTGCTGGGTGAAATTCCCTATCTGTTCCGCCCGGAACAGCGCGATTTGGCGCAATATCTCGACATCACGCCGCTCATGCAGAAATAAGCCTACCTTTGCTGATAAACCGATCCTGCGCGCAGCCAGCGCGACAGGGTGGTGGCCAGCACGCAGGATAACAACAGCCCCGGCAACAACGTGTATTCTCCCGTCATTTCGCACACCATCAGCGCAGACATGATCGGCGCATGCGTGGTGGCCGCCAACAGGGTAGACATGCCGGTTAGCGCCATCAGCAACGGGGTATGCTCCCCCAGGTACGGCCATTGCGACAGCACCTGACCGAGCAAAGAGCCCAGCGCCGCGCCGATAAACAGCGTTGGAGTAAAAACCCCGCCCGGCGCGCCCGATCCGCTGCTGGCGAGAATAGCCAGCAATTTGCAGATCAAAATAGCCAGAATCAGCAACGCGGCCGGAGGCGCGCTTATCAGGGATTGCACCACGCTGTAACCATTTCCCCATACCTGGGGAAATAACAGCGAGAGCGCGCCGACAACCGCACCGCCCAGCGCCAGCTGCAGCGGCGGGGAGAGCCGTAAATGACGGAACCCCTGGCTGCTGAACCGCAGCAGCGCTAAGAAAACCGGCCCGCAAACACCGGCGACAATACCCAACAGCGCCATCAGCAGATACTGCACTGGAAACGGCGGGCTCAGCGGCAGGGCTTCATACAATGGCGACTGCCCGCCGTGCAGCAAGTTCGTCATCAGCAGGGCGCTGACGGCGGCGATCACCACCGGCCCCAAAGACGCCAGCATCAGGGTGCCGAACAGGATTTCGGCGATAAACAAGCTGCCGGCCAACGGCGCATGATACGCACTGGCCATACCCGCCGCCGCGCCGCAGGCAACCCAGATCCGCCACTCTTTCTCCGGCGTAAACATTCGGGCGAAAACAGAGGCAAACAGGGCGGCCAGCAGCACCATTGCGCCTTCCCGGCCGATCGCACTGCCGCTGGCAACAACAATCAACGACGCCAGGCTTTTTATCAGGCTGGCCTGCACATCAAGCCGCCCGTCGCCGGCGTCAATCGCCTCCATATAGTCCGTTGGCGCGGCAGGGCGCTGATGCTGATATTTCTGGAATAACCACAACACAGTGCCTGCAACCAGCCCGCCTAACGCGGGCGTCAGGAAACGCCGCCAGGGAGGAAGGTTCACGGCGGCCTGCACCAGGCTGCCTTCCCGGCTATCCAGAAGCAGCCACTCCAGCAAAATCATCGACTGATGGAACAACCACACTACCGTTGCCGCCGCAATGCCGAGTACAATGGCAATCAACAACCGGCGCAGCATCAGCCGGTAATTTTTGAGATGAATAACGCGTTTTATACGGGGCGAGGTCATGCGCGGGCGCCGGAAAAAGGTGATGACGTTAGTTTACTGTTTCCGTGGCATAAAACAAAAATACAAAAAGAAAGCGCCGCCCGGAGGCGGCGCTGAATTAGCGGGTAAAACGAAACTACCGTGATTACTGCTTAATCGGGTACGGCGTGTAAACACCGTTCAGGCTGTTCAGGAAGGCGACGATATCATCGACGTCTTTCTGCGGCAGCGAGGTGCCAACCTGGTACTTCAGCATCTTCTTAACGGCTTCGTCCAGCGTAGCGACGTCGCCACGGTGATAGTACGGTGCGGTCAGAGCGACGTTACGCAGGGTAGGTACTTTCTGGCGCAGGCGGTCACGCTCTTCCTTGGTCACGTTGAAACGGCCGGTATCGGCATCGGTAATTTCACCGAACTCGTAATCCGTTTTCAGCCCCAGCGGTTCGTATGAACGACCGCCCATGATTTTACCGGAGTGGCAGGTTGCGCACTTGTTGTCTTTAAACAGCTGATAACCACGGACCTGTTGCGCCGTCAGCGCCTCTTTTTCACCGCGCAGGTAGCGGTCGAACGGGCTGTCCGGCGTGATCAGCGTCTTCTCGAACTCTGCGATGGCGTCCGTGATGGTGTCGCCGGTAAAGCCTTGCGGATAAACGGCGGTGAAATCCTGCTTCAGCACCGGATCCTGATCCAGTTTGGCGATGATTTCATCCCAGGACTTAGACGCCATTTCAATCGGGTTCAGCGGCGGGCCACCGGCCTGTGCCTGCAGGTCAGGCGCACGGCCGTCCCAGAACTGCTCTACGTTGAACACGGAGTTAAACACGGTAGGCGCGTTGATCGGTCCAACCTGACCGCCGACGCCAACTGACGTCTTAAGTCCGTCCACGCCGCCCGCGCCCAACTGGTGGCAATGCGCGCACGAAATGCTGTTGTCGCCGGACAGACGCGGATCGTGATACAGGCGGAAGCCCAGTGCAACCTTCTCCGCGTTAACGGGCAGGGTGCGGGGCAACGGCTGAATCGGCTCGTTGCGCATATCACCACTGACATCCGCCGCCGCGTAGTATGCTTCACGCTGGGATTTCACCCAGTTCAGCATCACTGCAGTGTCTTCTTTACTCATACTGCCTGACCAGTGCACCGCGTTGAAGCGGGTAGGCGGCATGGTTTCATGCTGCATAACCCACTCAATCTTCGCCAGATCGCTTTCCGGCGCCGGTTTACCGTTAATCAGGCTTTCACGTACGGGCGTCAGGTTAAAAGATTTATAGCCAAGATTGACGTCATACTCCATCAATTGCTTAGCGATCGGGAGGTTTGCATAGAACGGCAACCCGGCAGACGGCGTATGACAATAGTCACATCCGTGCTGACTCAATGTTTCCAGTACCTTCAGATCTTGCGCTGAGGCCGGCTTGGTCGTCGGCATGGTCGTTCTTTGGTGGTCAAAATAATATGCATATCCTGCCAGCCCCAGATACCCCACGACTCCCACTGTAACCACTGCTCCCAGTAGTTTCGTTATTTTTGTCATTAAAAAACTCCTTTTCAGAGCGTAAAAAACAGATATTAAAAAGTTCCGGGAAATATCTGCATAAAAACCATTTTCACGGCAGGCTAATCATGCGGGGGAATGTATAATGACTTATTGATAACAGTCAATTTATTTGGCAGGACAGACCTATCGTTCAAATAGCCTGTACCTATTAAGAGTAAATCTGAGAGAAAATGCAGTAAAAACAAACGCGCTGGCGATCACAAAAAAGCAATTTTCCGTTTATGCCCCAGGCATCGATCGCGGCTTACGATACAATGATTCATTAAACACCAAATAAAGAGAAAAAGCATCTGCTCTTTCATTTCATCCGAGAATGCGGTGCCGGTTAGTACAATTTCAATACATGCGTCACCGCAAAAGGTAATATAAAAGAGTGCCTCAATGATGCGCCTGAAATAATTTGGCGTGATCTCCGTTCACGATATATCCGATAAAGAAAGCAGGTATTTTCCCGACATAAGGATTTATATCATGGAATATCCTTATCGTCGGCAGCGTATTATATGGTACGTTTATGGTTGTTTGGTAACCCTCATCTGAAATCAGGGAGAGGTGAATGATTAAAACACCTCCACGCCGCGGCGTGGTTTTATTCGCTTGTATGCTGGCGACGTTCATGGCGGCCATCGAAGTGACCATCGTCTCCACCGCCATGCCAACCATTATTGCCGACCTGGGCGGTTTCTCCCTGTTGGGATGGGTATTCGCCGCTTATCTGCTGACGCAGGCAATAACGATTCCGATTTACGGACGGCTGACCGATCTGTACGGACGCAAGCGTATGTTTTACACCGGCACCCTGATTTTCCTGCTGGGGTCGGTACTCTGCGGATTTGCACCGGATATGCTGTGGCTGATCCTGTTCCGGGCTTTGCAGGGTATCGGCGGCGGAGCGATTACGCCGATTGCATTTACGCTGATCGCCGATGTCTATTCGCCCTCGGAACGCCCGCGTATGCAGGGCTATCTCTCCAGCGTATGGGGCGTGTCTGCGATCGTTGGCCCGTTGATGGGGGCATTTATCGTCTCTCACTTTCACTGGGCGCTGGTCTTTTGGGTTAACGTGCCCATTGGGTTCGCCGCGATGTTTTTGCTGTGGCGTTACTTCCCGGAAAACGTCGAATCCCGCAGTCACGCACTGGATCTTGCCGGGGCAGGATGGTTGAGCGTCGCGGTGGCGTCATTGCTGCTGGCGCTGCTGCAATCCGACATTCTGGGGTGGTGGGTGATTCCTTTACTGGCTTTGGCCTTGGGCAGCGCCTTGATGCTCCGTCGTCAGGAGCGAAGAACGCCGGAGCCGTTATTCCCCCTGTCGTTATGGCAAAGCAGGATTATCGTGGCCGGAAATATCGGCGGATTATCCATCGGCGCGGCCATGATGGGTATCGCGGCGTTTCTTCCCACGTTTGTGCAGGGCGTGATGGGGCGAACGCCGCTGGAAGCGGGCGTCACGCTGGCGATGATGTCGATTGGCTGGCCAATAGCCAGCACGCTCAGCGGGCGGGTTATGATGCTCACGTCCTATCGCACCACCGCGTTGTTCGGCTGCTTATTACTGATGGCGGGAAGCCTGATTCTGCTGCTGCAACAGCCCGGAAACAGTTTAGCGTGGGGAAGGGCGGCGGCCTTGTTGGTCGGTGCCGGTATGGGAATGACAAACACCACGTTCCTGGTCTCCGTGCAAAATGAAGCGCCGCCGGAAATGCGCGGCATCGCCACGGCCTCAACGCTGTTCACCCGGATTCTTGGCTCAGCGTTGGGTACCGCCATTCTGGGCGCCACGCTGAACATCAACCTTCATCTGCGTTTACCGCAGGAAAAGGACCCGGTACAGGCGTTAATGTCGCTCGTCAGCCGTACCGATATGGCGCCTGAACGACTCTCTCTGCTAACCGAACAGGTGGCAATTTCCATGCATTGGGTGTTTATGGCGGCGGCAGCGATATCCGTATTAACCGTTTTTGCGACCTGGCTGCTGCCGGCGCGGCATAAACCGATAGACGGCGCAGGGAAACCTGCGTGCTGTGATGAGCAATAACAGTGTACGCGAAGGCGAGTCCGGGGATTGAAAGTATAAAAAGGCGCTCAGGAGGATCTTTTGGGCCGTCAGGGAAAAGGGAAATATCCTGCGCCAGGCCCGTTTCTTAATCAGGCATCATGGCAGGCGGCTAAGGGCGGGCTGAGGGCGCCGTAGATGATCGTAATGTCCTGAGAAGTAAGTCATACAAACTATCGACAGCAGAAGAACCTTTAGAGTTACGGCTTCTGTACAGTGCGACTTCCATCGGTTCAAGGGGCCCCAAAAAATGCTCACTGCCAAGAACCTGCAAATGAGGCGGCACGCTGCACTGGGTCAGAACGGCCACGGCCAGCCCACTCTCCACGGCTGTAATCTGTCCCGACAGGCTGGAGCTGTTGTAGACGACTTTATATCGCCTTCCCTGTAACGCTAATGCATTTATCGCACTCCGTTTAGCCAGGCTTGTACTTTCGTATACCGCTATGGGTAATGGGTCGCGCCTCCAGACCTCAAATTGTGGGGAACCTACCCACACCATGGGTTCATAGAATAATAATGTCCCCTGACTGGGATGCTCCCGGGAGACCAGTGCAAGGTCCAAATCGCCACTTTCAACGCGGGGGAGCAATGACGTTGACTGCTCGCAACTCAGTTCAATCTCGACTGAACCAAAGTTAGGCGCAAATTTTTTCAGCGCAGGGGTGAGGTATTTTGCCGCATAGTCATCAGGAACCCCCAGACGGATACGCCCTGTTAACTCCTTACCATGAAAGGCAGCCTGGGTTTCAGTATGAAGATCGAGCATCCTGCGGGCATACCCCAGCAGTTTTTGTCCTTCTGCGGTGAGCTGATTTTGCCGGGGCCCACGTAGCAACAATTGGCAGCCTAGCGCAGACTCAAGCTTTTTGAGCTGCATGCTGACCGCAGACTGTGAGCGATGAACTTCCGGGGCGGCTGCCGAAAGTGAACCCGCATCCACTACCGCGACAAAACATTTGAGCCAGTCTATCTGGATATCCTGGTAATGCACGCCGGCTCCTGATATTCGATTATCAAATAGTAGCCTTCATTATTATGCGTTTTTATTGTTTTTACAACACAGGCATAGTGGCTGTCAGTTTACTATTTTGGAAGATCACGATGTCGCAGATAACGGATAACGCGCCCAATTTATCCCAACTGAATCATTCGCTGATATGGTCTGGTTTTCGTCAGCTGATACCGGTTTCAATATTTGTCGCTGTTTTTGGTGCCGCCTTTGGTCTTGCCGCATCACAGAAAGGGCTGGGCCAGTTGCCGGCGACAATGATGAGTATGCTGGTTTTTGCCGGTTATGCGCAATTCGCCGCGTTAGACCTTTGGGCAGATCAGGTTCCCTTATTCACTCTTATAGCCACCGTTTTTGCCATTAATGCCAGGCATTTATTAATGGGAGCCACCTTGTATCCGTGGTTGCGCTCTTTATCGCCCGCTAAACGCTATGGGATCATGATGGTTGTATCCGATGCTAACTGGGCCATGTCCATTCAGGCATTCAGCCGGGGAAGGCCGGGCCTGGGTTTACTCTTTGGCGGCGGTCTGGCGTTATGGCTTTTTTGGATCACCGGTACCATGGCAGGGCTCTATTTTGGCAGCGTAGTCCGGGATCCCAAAAGCTATGGGCTTGATATGGTGATGGGGTGTTTCCTCCTTTCAATGGTGTTTGAAGGTGAAAGAAGCCTGAGGATGCCTATTATCTGGACCGTAGCTGCCGGCGCATCGCTGATGGCCTATAAATGGTTGCCAGAAAATAGCCACGTGATCGCCGGGGCACTTGCCGGGGGCATTGCTGGAATTATCATGAGAGAGGAAAAATGAATATTGATACTGCGGGAACAGGGCTTCTGGCTATTATTATTGTTATGGCGCTGGTCACCCTCATCACCCGGTGGGGCGGTGTCTATGTTATGTCCTTTGTTCCGTTTAACAACCGAATAAAAGCGTTTATTCAGGGCATGTCAGGCTCCGTTCTTGTGGCAATTTTAGCCCCCGTTGCACTCACCGGCGACAAAGGCGCCCAGATGGCATTGCTGACCACCACTATTCTGATGCTGGTTTTTAAAAGGCCCTTGATTGCCATTACGTTTGGGATTGTCGTCGCAGCGCTGGTCAGGTTGTGTAACTAACCCCCACCAGGCCAAGAAAGAAGGGATGTCACCGATATGAAAAGGGCCACAAAATGTGGCCCTTTCGCTTATTGCTGCGCGGTATCGTCTGACGAATCCGGGTTATCGGACGCCGGCGACACGTCATCACCGTTAAGATGGCGGTGATAAATGATCTTCTGCGTGTCATTACCACAGTGCCCGACAACCAGGCCGCCAGCTTGCTCGACCTGATCGTTCGGAACGATATCCAGCGTAAAACCTGATTCAGGAACGCCATTATTGATAATTTTCTGGGCAATGTCCGCCTTAATGGCTTCACAGGTTGCACTTTGTGCCAGAGGGGCGACGAAGAGCATCACCAGAGAAACCCAAAGCGTTTTTTTCATCTTTCCATCCTTATCAAATTGTTCGTTCTCAATAGAACAGGGGATTACGGATTGAGCGGACGTCCCGTACTGCGATCCAGACAACGACGGGTATTCGGTTCCCAATACGCATTCAGGTTGAGGCTCTTGTCGCAGCTCTCTTCACTGTCAATCGCATTGTCGATCTTGTCGAACTGCTTCTCGGCGCGACGGTTTACTTTTTGACGCAGGTTGCGCGTATCGTCCCATTGCTCTTTATTCTCACGGGCAGCTTCTTTGGTCATGGAGTTTTCCTGACCGCCTTCCGATCCGAACACGCAGGTACTGCCGGATGAGCAGGTCGCAGCCATGGCCGAAACCTGCCAGCCGCCGGTAAGAAGTACGGCTGCCAACGGCATCCAGCGCATTGCTGTAGAAAGAGATGTTAATTTCACGATATTGGCCCTCAAATGTCCCGATTCCTTTTCGATAATCGCTATCCATTGTTCCCCCGCAGGCTAACCGGGATTAGCACGGGTTTTACGCACTATACCACTGAGGGCAGTATTCAGGTAGACGTCAACCGGGGCTATTTAGCCCCGGTTAAGTAAAGTAATGTTAAGAGTGACGTTGTCACTTAAGAGCATTAGCCGCGATATACGGAAAGTGCCGAAAAAGATTGGGAAACCGGCATCATCTCCATCGTGTTGATATTCACGTGAGCCGGCAGGGTAGCGACCCAGTAAACGGCTTCGGCAATATCGTCTGCCGTCAATGCATTCGCGTTTTCGTAAGTTTTTGACACTTTGGCGTCATCGCCTTTAAAGCGGACGTTGGAAAATTCCGTACCACCAACCAGGCCAGGTTCAATATCCGTAACACGTATGTGCGTGCCGTGCAGATCGGCTCTCAATCCCAGGCTGAACTGCTTAACGAAGGCTTTGGTGGCGCCATAAACGTTGCCGCCGGCATAAGGCCAGTTTGCCGCGGTGGAACCGATGTTGATCACATGGCCGACATTACGCTCCACCATGTCCGGCAAAACCGCGCGCGTCATGTTGACCAGCCCTTTGGCATTGGTGTCAATCATGGTGTCCCAGTCATCGATATTGGCTTTGTGAGCAGGTTCAAGGCCCAATGCCAACCCGGCATTATTGACCAGCACGTCGATGTGACGTTTCTCGGCCGGCAATCCGTCCAGCGCGACCTGAATCGCAGCGCGGTTGCAGACATCGAGCTGGATGATGGTTACCGCATCGCCCAACTCATCTTTCAGTTGCTCCAGTCGTTCCAGACGACGCCCGGTGGCGATAACCTGATGACCGTGTTTGACGAACTTACGCGCGATGGCGGCACCGAACCCGGCGGTTGCCCCGGTTACAAAAACATTCATTTGTTATTTCCTCAGAGCGTGTGATGTTGATCCTGAAGAGGAAGCCATATACCGGCTTCTGTTGGCATCAGTAGTTGTATCACATAAAGTGGCTCATAAACAGTTTTGGGAAATCAATGTGTTACCGGTTTTTTATGGATAGGGGGCTTACGGCGGGGAATATTCAGCTTTGGCAGGTAAAAAAATGCCGCACAACGACATGATAAACGGGTGCGGCACAGGGGTCACATTACACGTTGATTTCCGTGGAATTTACAACCTGCTCCAGCCCGCGAATCAGCGACGGCAAATCGGTCAGATTGAGCGTAACGGATTTACTGAGTTCATTACTCATGGTCGGGCAGGGATCGCATTTAATGGTAACTTTTTGATTAGCCTGATCATACTGAAGCGTTACTTCATCCCTGTGCGGCGTAACGGTAATTTTCATTATTACTGCTCCTTTTTAATAACGAGGTCGTCTATGTAAAGGCAGTCTAAGCGAAGTGAATTCACTCGTGGAATACGGTAAACACTTATTTAGAAACAAGAAAACCTAGGCCGATGCGGGGCGGATGCATGGTTTTATGGGAAGAATCTTATTTTGTAACGCATTGAAAATAAAAATCAATTATTGCGTTTGTCCGGGGTTTGTATCATATAAGTAAGAAACCCAATTCCGTTGCCGGAGGAAACCATGTCACACCGCCAGAATCATGAAAATAACGTCGACCGCCAGTTTGGGGAACAGGCTGCTGCGTACTTGAGCAGCCACGTCCATGCCCGCGGGGTCGACCTGGAAAAATTGCAGGTTCTGCTGGCGGGGAAATCTCACGCACAGGTTCTGGATTTGGGCTGCGGTGCCGGGCACGTCAGCTTTACCGTCGCACCGGAAGTGGCGCAGGTGACGGCGTATGACCTGTCGGCATCAATGCTGGCCGTGGTGGCGCAGTCCGCCGCTGAGCGTAAGCTGGATAATATCACGACCCGTCAGGGGCAGGCTGAGCGTCTGCCGTTTGGCGAGGCGACGTTTGATTACGTAATCAGCCGTTACTCCGCACATCACTGGCAGGATGTCGGTCAAGGCATGCGCGAGATCGGAAGGGTGCTGAAACCCGGAGGGCGGGTGGTGATTATTGATGTCTGTTCACCGGGGCATCCGTTGTTAGATACCTACCTGCAAACGGTTGAAATGCTGCGTGATACTTCTCACGTCCGGGATTATTCCTCGGCGGAATGGCTGCAATTGGCCAGCGACGCAAAATTGCGCATTACCGGGCTGGAACACGACCGCCTTCACCTGGAATTCAGCAGTTGGGTAGCGCGTATGCGCACGCCGGAGGCCCTGGCAACGGCGATCCGTCAGTTACAAAACGCCATGCCACGCGAGGTTCATCACCATTTTGAAATTCTGCCGGACGGTTCTTTCACTACAGACACGTTATTTTTATGTTTGCTTAAGCCAGAGTCTTGAGCGAAAGCAAATTGTGCGTACTCATCGTGATATACCGTTGAAAACCCATTCATTGCCGGCTGTCTCTCCGGTTTTTATCTATGCAGGAAAGTTATGATGATCATCAATAAAGATACCCAACTATGCATGTCCCTGGCCGGCAGGCCGGGCAACTTCGGCACTCGCTTTCATAACTATCTGTATCAGGAACTGGGGCTGAACTATATCTACAAAGCGTTTACCACCAATGACTTACAGGCTGCCATCGGCGGCGTGCGGGCGCTGGGCATCCGCGGATGCGCGGTTTCTATGCCGTTCAAAGAAGCATGCATTCCTTTTCTGGATAAGTTGGATCCGTCCGCCGCAGCAATTGAGTCGGTGAATACCATCGTAAACAGTGACGGCCACCTTAAAGCCTACAACACCGATTACATTGCAATTGAGCGTTTGCTGGCTAAATATCACATCGACAACACCCTTCATTTTGCCTTACGCGGCAGCGGCGGCATGGCAAAAGCCGTACTTGGCGCGCTGCACGGCGCCGGCTTTAAAAACGGGGCTGTTATTGCCCGTAACGAAACTGCCGGCCGTCATCTGGCAGATCTTTATGGTTATCAGTGGCTGCCGGACGAAAAGGGCGCCGATGCCCGGATGATTATCAACGTAACGCCGGTAGGCATGAGCGGTGGTCCGGAAGAGCATCAGTTGTCCTTCAGCGAAGAAATGGTGAAGCGGGCAGATATCGTTTTTGATGTTGTTGCACTGCCGGCTGAAACACCGCTGATCACGCTGGGACGTCGGTTGAACAAGCAGACTGTTTCCGGCGCGGAAGTTATCGCCATTCAGGCGCTGGAGCAGTTTGTGCTTTATACCGGCGTCAGGCCTGATGAAGCGCTGATTGAACGAGCAGCGGCTTTTGCCCGGGGATGAAAGTCCTCAGCGGTTAAAAGAAGTGACCAGGTCACGCGATCAGCAATACCGATAGTGAAGTCTCAGGTGCAGGTATGGCGGTTATTGCTGAAGGGATTCTGCGAGAAAGGCTCGGTTGAATAGCCGGTTTCAATCTGCTCGATCTATGGCAAGGCGCGATCCTGAAGCGTCAGATGAGTAGCACTGAATGACGTGGCGTGATACCGGGCATCTCCGCAGCTTGACCAGGACGTAAGTTGCGAACGATTACATATGAGGCTCAGTGACCAAAAACCTTTAAAATCCGCTTACTTTTACCTTGGTTCGCATAATGTATATTATGTTAAATTGAATATCGACAACCATTACTACGTGCCGTACTGATGCTCTGCCAGAAATCAATGAGTTGGGAACGTTGAGAGATACTCCCCTTTTTCTGCATTAGGTCTGACATCCACTGATGTGTAATGTGCGGTATTTATCCTGTCCCAGTTGGACAACTGAATAAAGTGATGACACTGCAGTCCGTTTAACCTGACACAGAATTCTGAACGCACGCTTTGTGAATCCCCCGTGAATAGAATCAGGCAGTCTGCGCTCATGCAGACTGCCTGATTCCGTTTTAATGTCAACCCACGGTTAACTCGTCGACTACCTCCGCTACGCTTTTAACGCTGCGAATGTTTCCTATTCCCGTGCCAAGTGAGATGTAGCCTTCATCTGTATTTCCTTCAAGCATGCCGATACGCAAGCCACGTAATCCGCCCATTACTTTGCCCAGTTCTTCATTGCTTGCACCCGCTTTATCCATCGACACCAGCTTCTCTGCCAGCTTGCCTGGAAGTGAACGATAGTAATCAGGCAAGGTCCGGAAAAGTAGTAAATCAAGTCCGTTGGCATCAATGATTTTCTTTTTAACCGACGCCGGCACACGGCTTTCTTCCGTACCAATGAAAACCGAACCGGCAAACACGCCCTCAGCACCAAGTGCATGTGCTGCTTTCGCGGTGCGGTTGTCGGTAATGCCGCCTGCCGCCATTACCGGAATGTTTTCCACGGAATCAGCAATCAATGGCACGATCGAAAAGGTTCCCAGCGCAGTTCCTGGTAAAGTGCCCCCCTCGTCAAAACCTGTTGCGACGATAATATCGGCGCCTGCCTCTTCCGCGAGGCGGGTATTTTCAGGCGTCGGGTTGATATCACGGTAGATGATTGCAATACCGGCCTCCTTTAATTCCTTAAAGAGGTCCGGTATGACGGCACCTTCACCGTAGCCGGTATAAACCACAGCCCTGACGCCCTCTTCCTTGATGACCTGAAGGATCGGTGGCGTCCAGATATCGTTTTCAGGGGTGGGAATAAGGTTTACCCCGAATGGTTTTTCCGTCAGCCGTTTGGTTTTACGAATTTCTTCACGCATCTTCTCGGCCGTTTCTTCCGGTGTTGAAACCGCGGTTTCCGCCGTTAAGCCCGCGTTGGGTCCGAGCACGCCCAGGCCGCCAGCGTTACTCACGGCGGCAACCAGCCGCGCATCGGTGAGCCACGATAAGGGCCCTTGAATAACAGGCTTTTCGATCCCCAATATTTGACAGATACGGTTGTTTTTCATGCTTTGATCTCCTTCAAAAGCGTTGTTCAGCGCCCACCTGTTCCGGCGGCGTGATATGAAAATTGCCCTGGGGAAGATCCTAAGCTTCGTTATTGTTACGAAAAAGCGCCTAATCTTTAAAACAGAATTACTAATTCAGTAATAATAATGAGGGTTTTAATGATCGTGCGCATTGTCCGCGCCAATAATTGAAAAGACTGAGTGCCTGCGGGGCTTATTTATGCTGCGGGATGAACCTGAGACTTATCAGAGCTGTGCATCCGGGCCAAAAACTTCGTACAACCAGTCAATGAATACGCGAACCTTGGGCGCCAGATACCGACGATCCGGATAAAGCAGTGAGACCGGTTTTGGCGGGGGTGGAAAATCTGTCAGGATTTCTGTCAGTTCACCGCTCGCAATAAAAGGAGCCAGAGACGGACGCAATCCGTGGAGAACCCCCAGCCCTGCCAGCCCGCACGAAAGAAATGCCTCTGAATTGTCCACCAGAATACTGGAAGGTATTTTTATTGACCTGATATTACCGTCAACGGTGAACTTCCACTCCATTATCTGCAGACTGCGGTTACTGAAGAAATTCACAGCACGATGTGACTTCATCAGCTCATCAATCGTGTGTGGCGTGCCGTACTTCGCCAGATAAGAAGGCGCAGCACAGGTCACCATGCCTGCCGACCCCAGACGCCTGGCAACGAAACTGGAGTCATCGAGCTCGCCAAGACGAATAACGCAGTCCACGCGCTCGGCAATCAAATCGATCTTGCGATCCGACGAACCAAGGACAATCTCGATATCCGGGTAACGGTTCTGAAAATCGCTGAGAGCCGGGATGATAATCGAGCGGGCAAGCATGATAGGGACATCAAGGCGCAGGCGTCCTTTCGGTGGTTGCGTGCCTGAAAACAAACGCCGGACCTCGTTCAACTCGCTCAGAAGCGACAGGCAGCGCTGGTAAAACTCTTCTCCTTCGTCAGTCATGCTGATCTGCCGGGTGGTGCGATGTAAAAGCTTAACGCCCAAATCCTGCTCGAGATTCTGAACGGCGCGGGTAACAGCAGGACGGTGCAACTCAAGCGCCTCTGCCGCGCGGGTAAAACTACCCTGCTCCACGACATTAACGTAAATCTCCATGGCTTCCAGCATATTCAGTTGCATCGGTTACCAGCCCTCTCCCATTCGTTGTTTCGAAGGGGAAGCTCCCCTTCACGGTATGACTGCCCCTCCTTATAACATTCCTTCCTGGCGGAGAATATCCCTTAACGCCATCATGGATGACACGATGCAGCGGATATACGGTTACTTATAACCGTAAGTATTTTCCCTGATGCCAGCCAGTCCGTCAGGCGGATTCATTAGTCATGCTTGTGTATGCCAGGGTCTATGACCACACAAATTGTGACAATAAAAAAAAGCCGCCGACTATGATAGTTCGGCGGATGCCAATTGGCTTAACACCAGGGAAATCTTTTAGAGCGTCTATTCTTGCAGCAAAACCCTGTTAACATAATTGATGTTAATCAATTTAAATAAGAAAAATCCTATTCTTTTGTTATCGAAAATTTACTCAACCATAAACGTCGTAAATTCGTTCGAGTTACTGATATAACTCTATATACCTGTACCTCAATTTGGTTTCACACCATTTGTTCGCTCATAACGCCATAAGTCAGAAGTATTTATACTCATCACGCAATAAACCGCCTGTTTATGCCAGTAACAACCGCCCCGCTTTGTCAATCAGCCCCTGCAACACCAGGTCATTGATTCTCTCAACCAAACCATCAGCAGTTCGATACACCACTCAGGCGTTGAAACGCATTGATCGAAAACCCCACATATTAATTCGTAAAATCATTCAGTTAGCAAGGATTTCTGGTTCATCGATTTGAGGTAATCATGTTATTAAATAACAAAATCAGGAAGCCTGATGTTAAGGCTTTAGCTATTTTGAGTTAGCCAATCATCACCGTAAACGGAGCCGTCTGATATTTCCTGAGCCTCCCTCCGCCCTCACCGTTTGGCGCCGACTCATCAAAGAACGAAAGCGCTAAATCCGCATCAATCTGCGTAGATATATAAGCGCTCAGGGGGCGGTATCCATCACGATACCCGCAGATTTCCCCACTCAAACTATCCCTTGATAACACTTTAGATAATGCGTCTATTCTTTATTAACGGACTGTACCAGCAAATCTTTGCGCCCCTGAAAGAAAAATAAAGCAACAGATTGAAATTTAAATAATTAATTTTTGTCGCTTTGCTCTGGCTCTATTGAAACAGTTAATCTACATTTTATTATCAATAGGAAAACAAATAGTTTATTTAATCGTTTTAACATAAATACACACAGCAAAAGCCGAACACCGATCTCAGGGGATTCATTATGAATGTCAAAACGCTTACGCTCGCCGCATTATGCGGCTTAAGCATCGCAGGCCAGGCTCAGGCTGCCGTGACCAGCACAGGTATCATCAACGCCACACTTCAGTTGACCAACGGTTGCCTGATCAACGGTTCACCGGCACAAAGCGGCGTCAATTTCGGCACGCTCGACTTCGGCGTCCACCCTGCAACGTTCAGCAATCTGACCGCAACGCTCAGCAGCGGAGGGGGCAGTTCGTTCGGTATCCGCTGTACCGACGGCGTCAGTTACACGGTTGAGGTTGTCAGCAGTAAAAACAGCGCCCCCACTACCGTCATCGGCACCGTAGGAACACCGCCGCGTTATCTGATCAGCACCACAGATGCCACCCAGGGCATCGCCTACAGCCTTTACAGCGACTCCGGCTTATCAACCGCTATCGATAACGGGATGCTGACCAAAACCTCCACAACCAACAATATCGATAACTACACGCTGTACGGCGGCATCAAAGGCGGCGGCAGCAGCACCGCCGTCAAGGCCGGGATATATACCGACGAAATCAACATCAGGGTCACTTACTAAAAAAATCTGTTGAACAGATGAGCGTACCGGCACCCTGTCGCCGGCGCGGAGGCATGCGTGCACTGGCTACAGCGTTATACGGTGATTCTCGGCCCGACATTCTGGCTGCTTGCTCAGCCTGCGCTTGCCGTTCCCAGCCGTTCGTTTCAGGTATCGGCAATCATCGTCCCCGGCTGCGCCATTCAGGGCGCGACCGGGGGCGTATTCGGCCAGCTGGATTTCGGCAAGTATCCGGGAACCAGCTCCGCCGCCGCGCCGGCCGGCTTTGTACAAACGGTGGGGCTCACGCTTTCCTGCACGCCGGGCGTCACGCTGAGCATGAGCATCAACGGCGGCGCCAACTACACCTCGGTGCGTAACCTGGCGCAGAGCGGGTACAGCATCCGGATTCCGTATCATCTCTATACCAGCAGCAATTACTCCGCGGCCAGTGAGATCCTGGCGGATCAGCCGGTCTCCCTGGGAAGCAGCAACAATAACATTACTTTGCCCATCTATGCGCTGGCGCAACTGAACGGTTTTAGTCATTCCGGGATCTACACCGACACCCTAACTGTCACCTTGTCCTGGTAACTACGGAGCATTATATGATCGCAACTTTTCTGCGCACGGTATCGTGCGGCATACTCGGCCTGACGCTGGCCTTTTCCCCGGACGTCCGCGCCGCCGGCAACATTCTGCTCTGGCCCATCGACCCCGTGGTGACGGCGGATAACAGCGCGACGGAACTGTGGATTGAAAACAACGGCAGCGGCCCTGTGACCATGCAGGTCCGGGTTATCGGCTGGCAGCAAATCGACGGCCGGGAAAGTTATCAGCCGCGCCAGCAGGACGTCGTCGCCAGCCCGCCCATCGTACGCATCGAAGCAGGAAAAAAGCAGCTTATCCGCCTGATTCGCCAGATCACGCCCACGCCGGGCAAAGAGCTGGCCTACCGCGTGCTGATTGACGAAATTCCGCAGGCCGGCACCGGCACCGGCGTTAAATTACAGATGCGCTATTCCGTTCCGCTTTTCGTTTACGGTGCGGGCGCGAAACCAGCGACCGCCACGCCCCCTACCGCCGGTCATGCCCTGCTTTCCTGGCGTCATACCACGCTAAACGGCCAGCCGGCAATCAAGATCGTTAACCAGGGGCAACTTCACGCCCGGTTAAGCAATGTTTCTCTCGATGGCCGCCCGTTGACGCCAGGCCTGCTGGGTTATGTCCTGGCGAATTCCAGTCAGATCTGGCCGTTGCCCTCCGCCCTGCAACACAGCCAAAATATCCAGGCCAGGATAAACAGTGACAACGCGCCCTGGCAAGCCACGGCCCAACGCTGAGTACGCCCATGCCGCGCTACAGCTTTTCAGCCGGGCGAACCGCACCGGCGTTGCTGATACTGGTATTCGCGCCGTTATCGGACGGCGCCGCCGACGAACGCTCAGCGGAGCTACCTCCGCCGCCGGGCGCGGAGTCCGTGGCGCAGGAAATTCAGTACCGGCTGGAGCTGGTCATTAACCGCCGCCCCAGCGGGCAAGTGGTGCCCGTCACGGAATATCAGGGGCGCTACCGCGTCAGCGCCGCCGATTTACGGCGCGCCGGTTTGCCCGCTGCGGTACTGACCGAACCGCAGACCGACGTCACGCAGCTCGCCGGCGTTAACGTGGAATACGACAGCGCCGGGCAACGTTTATTATTGCAGGTTCCCTCTGAGTGGCTGCCGCCGCAGTTGTTAAACGGCGACCCGGACAGAGTGCGTTTCGCCTCCCTCAGCGGACGCGGCACGCTGCTTAACTATGACGTCTACGCCAGCCGGACCGGCTGCGGCGCGACCCAGCTCTCCGCCTGGAACGAAGTGCGCTTCTTCAGCGATGCCGGTACGTTGTCCAACACCGGCGTACTGCGCCGCAACATTGACGGCGACGATACCGGGCAGGATAAAACGTACACCCGCTATGACACAACGCTCAGCGACGTCAATGAAAATCACATCCTGAAATGGGCCGTCGGCGACGTCATCAGTAACGCGCTCAGTTGGAGCAGCAGCGTCAGGCTGGGTGGAATTTCCGTCAGCCGTGACTTTTCCGTACGCCCGGACGTCATTACGTATCCGCTGCCCGCGTTTTCCGGCAATGCGGCGGTGCCGACTTCCGCCGATCTTTTCATCAATGGCTATAAGGCCAGCAGCACGGAGTTACAGCCCGGCCCTTTCACCCTGACCAACACGCCGTATATTAATGGCGCCGGCGAGGCCGTGCTGGTGACTACCGATGCGCTCGGGCGCCAGGTTTCTACCAGCCTGCCGTTTTATGTCGCGAATACGTTGCTCAAGCCGGGGCTTTCCGACGCCTCATTCTCCACCGGCGCCCTGCGGCGCAGCTACGGCACGGAGGACTTCGACTACGGCCCCGCGGCGGCCAACGCCGTGTGGCGCTACGGGGTCAACGATGCCTGGACGCTGGAGAGTCATGCCGAAGGCGCGGAGGAACTGGCGCTGCTGGGCGTCGGTTCGTCGGTCCGGATCGGTAATCTGGGGGTAGTCAACGGCTCCTACTCCGACAGCCGGATGTATGGCAAGCACGGTGCTCAGTATGGTTTCGGCTATCAATACAGCAATGCGCGTTTCAGCCTGTCCGCACAGCGGATTCAGCGCGACGCCCGTTTCGGCAACCTGGCGCTGTATGACAACGGCGAAGATTCGGGTGACGGGCAGCCACAGGCAACGCTCAGCCGCAGCAGCACGCAGTACGCCGCCTCCTTGTCCCTGGCGCGCTATGGCAATATCGGGCTGGCTTACCTGGACGTACGCAGTTTTGATAACAATAAAACGCGCCTGTTTAACCTCTCCTGGAGTAAAAACCTGTGGCACAACAGCAGTTTTTATCTTTCCGCCAGCCGCGATCCCGATCAACAGGACTGGACCTTCGCGCTGACGTTCCAGGTGCCGTTCAACGCGCTGGACTCAGTGACGTTTAACTATGAGAACAATGCATCCGGCCAACGTCTGCAAGAGGTGAGCTATAGCCGCGCCATGCCCAGCGACGGCGGATTCAGCTGGGATCTGGCCTATGCCCGCCAGCACCCTCAGGATGACTATCAACAGGGATCGCTCACCTGGCGTAACGAACATATTCAGTTGCAGGGCGGTCTTTACGGATCGTCAGGCAACCAGACGCAATGGGGGGAAGCCACTGGCTCGCTGGTCATGATGGAAGGCGCATTGCTGACGGCGAACAAAGTCAACGATGCTTTCGTGATCGTCAGCACTGAAGGCTATCCGGACGTTGAGGTGAACTATGAACATCAGCCGATTGGCAAAACCAACGGCAGCGGTTATCTGCTGATCCCCGGCGTCACCTCTTACTACCCGGCCCACTACGGTATCAACGTGCTGAACATGCCGGCAGATGTCGTGGCCGATAAAACCGAACAACAGGCAGCGGTACGCCGGGGCAGCGGTTATGTGCTGCATTTCCCAATCAAACAGCAGCGGGCGGTCAGCGTCATTCTGGCTGATGAGACGGGGCATCCGGTTCCGCTTTCCAGCACCGTCAGCCGCCGGGGGCATGCTGATGTTTACGTGGGCTGGGACGGCCTCGTTTATCTGGAAGATGTCGCGCAACATAACCCGCTGCGCGTCCGCATGCCGGACGGGCGCGTTTGCCAAACGACGCTGACGCTGCCGGCGACGCTTCCGCAACAACTTAAAACCTACGGCCCGCTGGTGTGCCGCCCTTCTTCCCGTTCCGGAGTCGCCTCAGATGATTAAGCGTTGTTTCCCGTTGCTTCTGCTGTTTCTGGGTATGCTGGCGCTCAGCGACGGCGCCCGTGCCGCCTGCAAGGCCACGCTTTCCACCCTTGCGCCCAGTTTCGGTTCGGCCAGCTCATTTCTGGTCAGTAGCGGGAAGTTTACGACTTCCGTCAACCTGATGCTGAAATGCGATCTGGTTCTGCTCTCCCTGTTTGACAGCGACTACGTATCAATCACCTTCAGTGATGCGACCAACCTGAACGGCTCACAGGCGACGCTGAAAGTCGATACGACGGGCACCGACAACATCCCCATCAATGTATGCCCTTCCTCATCCGACTGTTCCAGTTCCATCCAGAAAAGTGACAAAGCCAACTATCCGCGCGATACATTGGCGAAGTTACTTACATCGACGACGTTCACCATTCCGATTACTTTCCAGACCACCCCCGGACAAAATGTCGCCGCCGGGCAATATAAGGTTAAGGTGGATCTTTTAATCGCCTGGAATATCTGCGGTACGTTGGGGGTTGGCAACATTCTCTGCGTGAACCAGCAAAACAGCAGCACCACGCTTTCGCCGGAGCTGACGCTGACCGTCACGAACGATTGCATCACCATTGATGCGCCCAACGTTGATTTCGGCAGTGCGCCGCTGGTCAGCGGCCTGCCTGACGTTGCACAGAGCATCAGCATCACCTGTACCAAAGGGAGCGTTTACAGCGTGGGCATCAGCGACGGGCAAAATGCCGTTAATGGCGTCAGGCAGATGATCAGCGGCAGCAACCGCATCGCCTATGATATCTATCAGGATACCCCCGCTGCCAGCCGTTGGGGCAGCAGCGGCAACCAGCGCTGGTCCAGCGCCGCATCCAGCTCGCTCAGCAGCGACGGACTGACCCGTTACTACAAATATCTGGCGCGGATCCTGAGCGGCCAAAGTACGCCGGCAGCAGGAACCTATACGGATATGCTGGTGGTGGACATTACTTTCTGATTCCACGGTCAACATAAAGGCGACCTGGATTGGGTACGAACCTTCGTGGTCAAAATCTTACGCCTGACTATCCGGCATTATTTCTTCTGCACGAAAAACTCCGATGTTTTTCATCAATCGACGATAAAAATGAAGTTTAAAATATCGCATAGATTATTTTTAAATCTATTAGGGTTAATCGCTCGCACATTAATCCTATGGCCCTATATATGGAAAATTGAATTTACCCCATCTTGATTTATAGCGTTCAAAGCCATGAGACAATCATCCTAAATGTATTCTCAACCATTACAGATAATTCCCTTTCAGTTTAATTCAGGTAATACAGAGGATGAACTATTGATCATATTTATTAATTGATTCAATCAATTCATTACATCGCAATACTTAGGGCCAATACTCAAAAAAACAGGAATTATCCTTTGGTGATGCATGCTAATATCATGCCACCCCCTATGTTTAAGAATAATTACCTTGTTAATCACTGCGTTAAAAGGTATTTCAATGGTACTTGCGATATCTCATTCCAAATCTGAAGCGTTATCTCATAACAAGATCTCACAAAACCATTCAGAATAGTTAATTAATCTGTCTTCTGCCTCGGTTGATAATTATCATCATTTTTAATATTTTTGAGGTTGAAATACCGTTAATTAAAAAAGTATCATGCAGACCGATGAATTGAAGTTGATATTTTGACAGTGCTCAGCAGACCAGTAACCAGCTTTCTGAAACAGCCAGGGAGTTCGTGTTTTATTGTTCATAGAAATATTCTTACGCTCATCCTGAGCATGGGAGTACATAAATGAATAACGGAGGTATGTTAAAGAGAGCAAAAGATAAGTCCATGTAGTTATACATTTTTTAAACAACCTATTTTGTTTTTATCAATTTTATAAATTAAAGGAGTAATCATGAAAAAAACTGCGATCTTTGCAGCCGTACTGTCCACCCTCTCTGTCGCTTCCTTTGCTGCTAATGCGGCATCTACGGGAACCATCTATTTCAACGGTGAGCTGACCGCGAATACTTGCGATGTGATTGTGGATAATCAGAGCGAAAACGCAACGATCAAGTTGCCGACCATTGGTACCAACCAGTTGAATGCTCCGGGAGCAACTGCCGGCCGTACCAGCTTCAACATGGCGCTGAGCAACTGTACCGGTACGCTGCAGACCGCTTCTGCCTACTTCCAGGCAGGTTCCACCGTTGATGCGGCAACCGGTCGTCTGAAGAATACCGGCGGTACCGCTGGTCGTGTTTCCCTGCAAATGCGTGACGGTGCCAACAGCAACGTTATCCAGGTGGGTAACGGCAACCAGGTAAACAACACGACCTATGTTGATATCTCTTCTACTTCAGCCACGCTGCCGTATGAAGTTGAATACTATGCTGAAGGCGCAACCACGCCGGGTACTGTTGTGAGTAACGTTGTTTACTCCATTCAGTACAAGTAATCGCTAAACAAACGTAATTTCGGGGGAAGATTTCTTCCCCCTTTTATCATATGGATATCAGGGACAGGCTCGATATGTATATTCGCCCGTTAACTTTCCTTTCGACTATGACTTTTGCATTTTTAATGCTTGTCAGTGTCGCAGCCTCCGCCAGCGTGGTGATCACCGGCACCCGGGTTATTTATCCTTCGGATTCCCGCGAGGTCAGCGTCAAGCTCAGTAATGTCGGGAAAAGCCCGGTGTTGATTCAAAGCTGGATTGATACCGGCGACATTGACGCTACGCCGGAGAAAATTGACGTCCCGTTCACGATTACGCCGCCAATCAACCGGGTCGATCCGGACAAAGGGCAAACGCTGCGTATCGGCGCGTTGCCGGCCGAGCTGCCGTCGGATCAGGAGTCGCTTTTCTGGCTGAACGTTCTTGAAATTCCGGCCATAAAGCAGCAGTCCGTCACCACAGAGAACTACCTGAAGATGGCGTTCAGAACGCGCATCAAAATGTTTTATCGCCCGAAAGGTCTGCCGGAAAGCCCGGCGCAGGCAGCGGATTCCCTGATTTGGAAAGCCTCCGGCGCAGAAGTGCGCGTGGAAAATCCGTCGCCCTATTTTGTTTCGCTGGTTACCGCCACCGCGAACGGAACAACCGTGGAAGCCGACATGATCGCCCCTAAATCGACCATAACGCTCAAACTGCGGGCTGCACCCGGCGCGAAAATTGACGCCAGCTACGTTAACGATTTTGGCGCCATCGTGCCGTTATCTGCCGTTTTAAAATAATAACATGCACGATTTTTTCTCAAAGTTATTGATAACAGGGATTAGAGATGATGAGCAAACACCAGGCGTATGGATATCGCGGCAGGATTTCGCCGATATTGATCGCCATTCTTGCCGTTTTATACGGCGATGACGTTAATGCCCGGCAGGATGAAAATGCCATTGCGCCTTACGCCAGTCAGGACGTTCAGTTCGATCCCGCGTTTCTGAACATGGAAGATGCGGCTAATATGGACTTGTCCCGCTTTAGCCGAGGCGCGGCGGCAACGCCGGGCGTATACACCGTTGCCGTGTACGTTAACGGCGCACCACTTACAGATGCAGAGATTGAGTTTCGTCAGAACAGCGATAAGAGCGTTACCCCTTGCCTCACCGCCGCGTTAGTCCGGCAACTTCCCCTTGATTTCAGCCGGCTGCCGGCCAATCTGTTAGAAAACGATCAGGTCTGTATCGATCTCATGCAGGCCATCCCTGCCGCAACCATTTACTTCGACAGTAACGAGCAGCAGTTGGACATTCAGATCCCGCAAATGTACGTATCACGCCTGGCCCGCGGCAGCGTCAGTCCGGCGCTGTGGGACAGCGGGATCGCTGCGGCAATGCTTGGCTACAGCCTTAACGCTTACGCCAGTGAATCCCATGGTCGTGAGTATAAATCCTTTTACGGCAACATTAACGCGGGGCTGAACCTCGGCGCGTGGTATCTGCGCCACAACGGTAACTACAACTGGGAGAAAGACGGCGAACACAGCTATAACACCCTGAATACCTATTTACAGCGCGATATCCCTGCGATCCGCGGGCGACTGTTGGTGGGCCAGTCCAATACCACCGGTATCGTGTTCGACACGCTTCCTTTTTCCGGGGTTCAGTTAGCCAGCGATGAACGTATGCTGCCCGAGTCGCAGCGCGGTTATGCGCCGGCAATCCGCGGCGTCGCACGCACCAACGCCAAAGTAACGATTCACCAGAACGGGCAGGCTATTTATGAAACCACCGTACAACCCGGTGAGTTTTTAATCGACGATCTTTACCCTACCGGCTACGGCGGCGATCTGTCGGTCACGATAGATGAAGCCGACGGCAGCCAGCAAACGTTTACCGTCCCCTATGCCTCAGTCACGGAATTGCTGCGGCCCGGCATGTCTAAATACGCGTTTACCGCCGGGCAATTGCGTAATGACTCCGTCAAAGATAACCCGGCTTTGTATCAGGCAACCTACCAGCGCGGCCTGACTAACTACGTAACCGGCTATGGCGGCGTTCAGGCCAGCCAGGATTATTACGCCACGCAGCTCGGCGCGGCCTTCGGCGGCAACGAAGTCGGCGCCGTTGCCGTAGATGTCACCCAGGCCCGCACGCACCTGGATCAGCGCGGCAACAGCCGTTCCGGGCAGAGTTACAAAATCAGCTACAGCAAGCTGATCCAGGCCACGCAAAGTAATCTCGGGCTGGCCGCCTACCGCTTTTCGACCAGCGGCTATATGGACTACCTGACGGCCATGCAGACCCGTGACGCCATCCAGCGGGGCTACGACAGAAACTCGATCTGGCGATCCAAGAACCGTTTCACCGCGTCTGCCAGCCAGTCACTGCCCGATGGCTGGGGGCAGTTCTACCTGAACGCCTCATTGCAGACTTACTGGAATTACCAGGGTACGGATAAGCAATACCAGTTTGGTTACAGCAACATGTTCCGTGACATGGTTTACCGCATTTCCGTGGGCAGAACCTATTCCGGCGTCGGTGAGAAACAAGATACGATAACGCTCAGCTTCACCGTTCCGCTCGGACGGAAAGCGGACGGCCTTCGTCCCAGCCTGAGAGGGCAGCTTGATCGCGACAGCACCGGACGCTACAGCGAACAGGTCGCTATCTCCGGTACTGCCGGTAACGAAAACCAATTCAGCTATGGCGTAAGCGCCATGAACGCGAATAAGGGCGTGGGCACCAGCGGTTCCGTCAACGGGCAGTACCGTTCCGATTACACCTCGCTTTCCAGCTCATACAGCGTCGGCAAGCACTACCAGAGCGCTTCCCTCGGCATGATGGGATCGATGGTAGCGCACAGCGGCGGCGTCACCTTCACACCTTACGTCTCTGACACGCTTGCGCTGGTCGAAGCCAAAGGCGCACAAGGCGCTTCCGTCTCCTCTTATCCGGGCGTCCGCATCGATCGCTGGGGGTATGCTCTGGTGCCCTACCTGAGCCCATACCGGCTCAACAGCGTCTCGCTGGATCCGAAAGACACCGGGACAGATGTCGAACTGGAATATACCGACCAAAAAGTCGCCCCCTATTCCGGCGCAGTTGTGAAACTGAAATACGGCACCAAACGGGGAACGCCGGTATTAATCATGGCCACCTGGCAAGACGCGCCGTTGCCCTTCGGCGCGGAAGTGCTTGACGCCAAAGGACGCAGCATCGGCGCTGTGGGCCAGGGCGGACAGATTTACGCCCGCGTGGAGAAAGATCAGGGCCAGTTAACCGTCCGCTGGGGGAACAACGCGGCGTCACAATGTAAGGTGTCCTACCGCCTGATGCCGACGAAGCCGGGACGAGTCAATAACACTACGCAGCGCTTCAATACCGTCTGCGAGTAATGACGTGATCAGGAATAATTCGCTATGAAATACACATTTGCGTTCAATCGTAAGACAGGTCCGGTTAGCTTATTCATGCTGATGGCGTCTTTTTTTTACAGCAGCAACAGCGCTGCCATAACCTGTACCACTACGGATGAATTCTCAAATCCGGTGAATGCGATTACCACTACGTTGCCTTTGCAGGGCGGCAATATTACGGCGGGTCCGGACGTCGCCATCGGCAGCGTGCTGTTCCGGCAAACCTTCAAGCCGTCCTATACGCCGGTGGGGTATTGTTCCGATCTCACGCCCAATACCACATATTCCTACTCCAATACCTACAGCTATCTCAACACGCCGTTGCCGTTGTCGGGCGGCTCCAGCCCCGTTGGCGGCCAGGTCTATGAAACAGGAATCCCCGGCATCGGCATCGTCGCCTGGTATGCCGGTAACGGCTTCCCGTACTCTGACACGACGGATATCTTTCACAGCGGCAGCAATACGGATTTTAAACACCGCTCATCACCTACGTTTGATATTTACCTGATCAAAACCGGCGCGATTTCACCGGGGATCATCTCAGGCAGCAACCTGCCCACGATCGCCTATGACTTTGAGTTTGGCGGCGTAAAAACGAGGATCGCTACGGCCAGCTTTTCCGGCTCGCTGAACGTCGTGTCGCAAACCTGCACCACGCCAGACGTTTACGTGAGCCTGGGGCAATATGACATCAACCACTCTTTCACCGGAAAAGGCAGTACGTCAGCCTGGGTAGATTCCTCCATCAAGCTGACCAACTGCCCGCGTTTTTACGGTACGCTGAACAACGGCGAAAAAACCTTCGCCTCCGATGACGGCACCACGGGAACCGGGACATTTACGCCCAACACCTTTTGGCTGATGCTGACCCCCAATACCACCGTTATCGACAGCAACAACGGCATACTGTCAATCCAGCATTCAGAAAACAGCGCCGAGGGCGTCGGTATACAAATGGCTCACGGCACAACATCGGATGCGGCCCCGACTCCGGTTTCGTTCGGCGGCATCAAGATATACCGCAGCGAAGACGCCTCCACGCAGACGCTGCCGCTGGTCGCCCGTTACATTCAGACGGAAGATACGCTGACGCCGGGCCGCGCCGATGCTACCGTCGTTTTTCTTATCTCCTACCAGTAACCACTGCGATTAAAAAGCCGGCTTACGCCGGCTTCTTTTTATCTGCTAGTTACGTTTCAGAACGTGGTTTATCGAGTCAAGGATCGGCTGATATCCCGTACAGCGACAAATATTTCCTTCCAACGCATCCAGCAACTGCTCTTCACTCGGCTCAGGATGCCGGGCCAGCAACGCCGTCGTGCTCACCAGCACGCCCGGCGTGCAAAAGCCACACTGTACGCCGCCACGCTCAACGAATGCGTCCTGCAGTTGTTGGGTAACCGGGTTATCCGCCAGCCCCTCCAGCGTCATGATTTCCGCGCCATGGCATTGCTCCGCCAATACCAGGCAGGAGCAAACAGCATTACCATCCATCATTACCGTACACGCGCCACACTCGCCTATTGCGCACCCTTCCTTGGTGGCGGTGAGCTGAAATTTGTCGCGAATCAAATCCAGCAAGCGCATATTTCCCGTGACCTGGGCCTCTACGACATTGCCGTTTACTTTCACTTTTATCGTACTCATAGCATCTCTTCCACTGTATGCCGGATACCGATTTTTATGTTCAGTACCCGGTTATAGGGTTACCTGATATTTATCCAGTACTCTGGTGCTGTTCGTCTGTTAACCCAGACGTTGCTTCACCTCAGCCATCATGTCGCGGAACATGTTGACGAATACGGGCTGTTTGTACGCGGCTGACCAACGCTTGCCGATGGCGGCATAGATAAGTTTGTCCAGGATCTGGCAGGCCTCAGCGACGATGTCGTCAGAAAGCTTCCGCCCTGACAAACACCGTTCAATATCGAGCAGGCGCTGAGGTTTGCTAAAGAGCGCACCGTCAACCAACCGGCAATAACTAACGGCGCCGGTTTCGTCACAGGCGATCAGGCATGTCAGGCTCTGGCGTGTAATATTCAGGGCATTTCTGCGGCCCAACTGGTGATAGAAGCCCTGCGCGGACGGCACCGCTGGCGCCGGCAGGATCACCTGCGTCAATAACTCATCCGCCTGGCGCTGCGTTTTGTAACCTGACAGCAAAAATTCACTCAGTTGCATGCGGCGCATGCCATTGCAGGAGCGCAGTTCGATGCTTGCGTCATAAATAATCGCCGGCGGGATTGAATCCCCGCAGGGCGCCGCGTTCACGATGTTTCCGCCAATGGTGGCCCGGTTACGGATCTGGTTCGATCCCACCGTGCGGCAGGCCTGGGCCAGTAAGGGATAACGTTCGCGAATAAGCGGATGTTCGACAATGCGGTTAAACGCTACCGCCGCGCCGATGAATACCTCCCCGGATGCAGCATCTTCCGTAATCTGCGTTAGCTCCGGCAAACGGGAGATATCTATCAGATTCATCGGCTTGGTTTGCAAACGCCCCTGAACGATGACGTCCGTACCACCGGCAATAACGCCCATTCCCCCGGCCGCCAGCCGCGCCAGCGCGTCCTCCAGATTCTCCGGGCGGATCACCGTGACGTCGGTTAAGCGCAGCACCTGCTTTCTGGCCGATGGTTCAATCATCAGCTCACTCTGCCTGGCCGGTTTTTTCAGGTTGTAGCCCAGAATCACCTGCTCAAGCGTCAGCGGCAGCTTGTTAAGCCGTGTACCCAACGCCTCGCTGACCGCGTTGTTGATCGCCGCCGCCGCCAGTTCCGTTGCGGGTTCGCCGATACCTTTTGCCCCAAGCGGCCCCGCGCCGTCCGGGTTCTCAACGCCAATCACGGTGATTTTGGGGATATCCTTGATCGTGGGCAGCAGATAGCTGTCGAAGTTCTCGGATTTAACTTCGCCCTGCTCAATGTTGAAATCTTCCAGCAACGCATAGCCGAAGCCCTGCGCCACGCCGCCGCTGACCTGTCCTTCAAAACCGACCGGGTTAATCACGTGCCCGACGTCATGCGCCGCCGTCACATGCAGCAAATCCGTTTTTCCGGTGCTGATATTCGTCCGGGTTTCCGCCACCTGACAGCCATATACCCAGGTGAAATACGGGCTGCCGCATCCCTTCTCTTCATCCCAGTGGATCGGCGGCGGCACGAACCAGCCGTACTCTGTCAGGCTGACGCTGGCCCACTTGGTTTTGTTAACAGCAACGTTAAATGCAATGCGTTTTTCCGGGTCCTGACGGTTGATGATAAAACCGTCCTGCCACAGCGTATCAGGCAGGTTTTGCGTGCCGATCGTTTCACCGACGACGCTCAAAATGCGCTGTTTGATCTTCTTTGCGGCATCCAGAATCGCGCCGCCGCCAACCAACGTCCCGCGTGTGGCGGCCGTAGAGCCGCCGTCGCCGATCATCGAGGTCGGCGGTTCGCAGAAACGGATCACGGACATCGGGATCCCAAAGGCTTCCGCCGCAATCAGGGACATCGTAGTCTGCAGCCCCTGGCCGTTTTCAGACACCGAGGTTGCGATGTTGACGCTGCCGTCTTCGTTAACCTGAATCAACGACGTTGAGGTATCCACCCCTTCCGCCCCGATGGAGCATCCGCGGTAGCTGAGCGCCAGGCCGATACCGTAACGGTACACCCCGCCGCGCTGGTTCATTTCCTGATAATGACGGCGTTTGGCCTCAAACTCCGACGCCGCCACAGCCTTGTCCAACACCTCCAGGGCGGAGACGGTATGTTTGTCGAACACCTGCCCGGTTACAGAGGTGTCTCCCTGACGCAGCGCGTTAATCCGGCGGATTTCGACGGGAGACATATTCAGGTGCCCGGCGATTTCATCCATCAGCGATTCGTTGGCATATACCACCTGCGGGGAGCCGAATCCGCGCATGGCGGAGGTGTAGCTGTTGTTGGTATAGACGCCCGTCACATCAATATGGACGTTCGGAATGTTATAGGGGCCGGCCGCCTGCACGGAGCTGCGCCAGGTCACGAACGGCGTCGAGGCGGCATAACCGCCGCTGTCGGCCAGGATATTGATTTTCATCGCCAGGATATGCCCCGCATCATCCAGGCCGACCTTGTATTTCATTTTATAAGGGTGGCGTTTGCAGCTTTCCAGAATGGACTGCTCGCGGGTATAGGTAAATTTGACCGGGCACCCCGTCAGTTGGGTCAGCAACGCTGAGCGGCAGGCCAGGTGATCGATCACATCGTCCTTGCCGCCGAAAGAGCCGCCCATGACCGCACGCTTAATGTTGATGTCGCTCTGCGGGCACCCCATAAAACGCGCGACGAAGCTGCGCACGCGGTGCGGGTTTTGAATCGAACCGGAAATAACCAGATGCCGCTCCGTCGGGTCGAGCCAGGTCAGGACGACTTCCGGCTCGATATAAGCATGCTCCTGAAAGCCGACCTCATATTCACGCTCCAGGATATGGCGCGAACGGGCAAACCCTTCATCAACATCGCCCTTCAGCGTATGGTGATGCGCCGCGACGTTGCTGCCCAGATCCGGATGAATCAGGCGGGCGTCGCTGGCCAGCGCCTGCTCGACATCAGTCAGCGGCGTATAGGGCGTATAGCGGACGCGAATTTTATCCGCCGCGGCGCAGGCGGCTTCGTAGGTTTTTGCCGCAATCACCGCGATAACATCGCCGTGGAACACCACCTCGTCTTTAACGATGGGCAGGTAGTCTTTCACGATAATGCCGACCACGGGTTCGCCGGGAATATCCTGATAGGTTGCGATTTTAACCACGCCGTCGACGTTCAGCGCCTCGCTAAGATCGATCTCCTCAATTTTACCGGCCGCGATATCCGCATAGCGGCAAACCCCGTACAGCATGCCGGGTAACGTAACATCGTTGCCGTAAACCGCGGTACCTCGGACTTTAGCCAATCCATCCACGCGCCGGACAGACGCAGAACGTGAAGCTCGCATCGCATTCTCCTTCTTATTTTTGTCAGAGACGAACCTGATTGCCTCGTTCGCCACTCTTCAAGTCATGGTTATCCACCCTGAAAAGATCCAATACGTATGCCAAAAAACAGGGATGACGTTTCCGCATCGAATCATTGTGATAGCGCTCACACAAATTCATTAAACCCAATAATTAATACTCATACGTAATTACATGGGTTTTATCATGGATGACAGGATTAGTTTCAGATTGATAAAACGAGGTATATCAGGATGATAATCGTTCGAATATTCCGCAGGGGTGGCCGTTTAGCCCAGGGGGCGATTTCGGGGAAAAGTCACTAAAAAGTAAGAAAGGTTGCGGGATAACATAGCCTTTCCGCTATAAGCAACGGCAGTTTACTCCTTGCCCTTTTTTGCCGCCCCACGGCATTTAATTTCCCTTTCCGCCGTTTTGTCCGTTTTTCTTAAAATAGATATCCTTTTCATAGGGTTGAAATGTAATTTTTCTGTAAATTCGATTCATCCGGCTTATCGGTCGTGTATTATGCGCGGCACGAACAAGGCTGTACTGAAATTGATTAAGGGAAATCATAATAATGCAAGCACAACCCCCCCACCTGCAAAAATTCACCCCCGTCGCCCGCCTGCTGCACTGGCTGATGGGCTTTCTCTGGCTGGCCGTGTGGATCATCGGTTACGCTGCAGCCAACTGGCGGGAAGCCCTGAACCCCGGCCACGGGCTGACCGCCGCGCATAAAGCGCTGGCAGCCACGCTGTTGTTCCTGATCGTCATCCGCGTTTTCTGGCGCCTGACGCACCCAGCCCCCGCGCTACCGGACTCCATGACGCCACTGATGAAGCGCGCCGCTCACTGGGGGCATTTCCTGCTGTATGCCGTGGCGCTGATCGCACTGCCAGTATCCGGGTGGATGTGGAGCTCGGTTGCGGATAAGCCCATTATGGTGCTGTGGCTGTTCCAGCTTCCGCCGCTGGTCGATCCCAACCCGGCCTACTATGTCCTGGCCAAGCAGGTGCACATCTGGCTGGCCTGGATAACCGGCGCGCTGGTTCTCGGTCATATTCTCCTTGCGCTCAAGCACTACTTTATCGATCGCGATGGCGTGATGGAGAGCATGCTGCCCCGCCACGGCAAGGAAAAATAGTTCCTTCTCCGGACGAAAACGGCAACCCAAGGGTTGCCGTTTTTTTTATCGTCCCGGTGTCCGTTATATCGGTTCCCTCACCTTCAGGTTTGCTTCCCCCATCAGGCCGACGAAATCCGCACCGGCGGTATGTTCAATTTCCCAACGGCAAAGTTGCCGCGAGGCCGATTGAATAAAGCTGACACGCGGGAAGCGGCGAGCCATAAAACGTTCCAGCGCCGCCTGTAACGCACCGGGCTTAGCGATTTCTTCGCCCAGCACTACGGCATCCTCAACGGCCATGGCGCCCCCCTGTCCCAAATGCGCGGTCGTAGCATGCGCGGCGTCGCCGATGACAATCGTCCGCCCCCGATACCAGGGGGAAGGTAAATCCACGGTTTCAAACGGTTTCCACAATGCCTGATCCGGGTCGTTGATCACGGTGTCACGGTAATACGCGACGGGTCCGCCGAACTCCGCCAGCCTGGCCCGCAAAACGTTTAAGGCGTCTTCACGGGGGGGAGCCTGATGGGTTTGTCTGTCGGTCAAAAACAGGTACATCAGGTCGTGTCGCAGCGGCACAAAACCGGTCTTTCCGTCCTCACCCAGGTACATCATGATTTTGTCGACGTACTCCGGTCGCGGCAGATTGTAACGCCATGAAGATTGCCCGCTGTACACCGGCGCGCCGAGATCCCCGAACAGCCGGGGGCGCAGCGTTGAATGAATACCGTCTGCGGCCACCACCAAATCATAGCGCCCGTGTGAACCGTCAGAGAAATGCGCTTCAGCGCCGTGCTCATCTTGCTCAAATCCGGTAATGTGTTTGTGGTAACTGATGCGCGCCCCGCTGGCTTCCGCCGCGTCCGTCAACAGTACGCTGTATGCGGTGCGCGTAATGCCCAACTGCGGGGGAAGTTTTTCGCCCGCCATGCGGTACTCCGGAATGTCGCGGGGATGGTTGCCTTGCGCGTCGTGCAGGCAACTGCCGCCGAACGGATAACCGGCACGTATCGTCGCTTCCGCCAGCCCCAGTTGCTCCAATGCCCTGAGCGCGTTGCCCGGTAAAATAATCCCAACGCCGATTGCCGGATTACGCCCGTATTTCTCCACAACATCAACGTGAACCCCGGCTTTTCTCAATGCAATGGCCGCCGTCATACCGGCAATGCCGCCCCCCGCAATCAGTGCGGTTTTCACTTCAGACATCGTGCTTTTCCCCGTCGCCGTTGATTCATAAATAAGTGTGAACTATTAAGGAATAGCGGACGGGAGGAAATAGCGCAATATCGACAAATGGAAGGGGGATAAATCTGATCGCAACAGGCTACAGCGTACGCAGCAACCGTGCCGGATTTCCGGCATAAACGCCCCGCACGGTAACGGGCTTAACCACCACGCTCCCTGCGCCAATCACTGCGCCATCACAGACGAAGTCGGTCAGAATAACGGCGCCGCTGCCGACAGTGACATCATGACCGATGCGGATGCGCAGCCAATTTGCCGCATCGGCGTCCGGGCCGCCGCGCTTAAATAAATCGTTGGCAAACGTGACGTTATGGCCGATGAAGCAACGCTCCCCGACCGTTACGTACTCGCACAGGAATGAATGGGACTGAATGCGCGTTCCCCGGCCAATCACGCAATGCCGCTGTATTTCAACGAACGGCCCGACGAAAACCTCATCGTACAGGGTGCAGCCGTATATATTTGCCGGTTCATACACGACGACGTTATTACCGCACGTTACGTCACGGATCCCGCTTTGCCTTATCTCCATTCCGCCCACCCCGCCATACATTAAATCCAGCCCGTGATCGCAAACCACACGTAGTTCATCGGCACCAGAAACAGGTAAGTTACCAATGCCAGAATGGTACACACGCGAATTCCTTCCCGCAGCGGCACCCTGCCAATCGCCATCGCGATCACCAGCGGCGGCGCCTGATAGGGAATGAACGGCGTACTGTAACCAATAACCTGCGTCATCAGCACCGTCATCAGCGGCAACGACGTGATCTCAGACAGCGACTGCGCCAGCGGGGTGAACAACGCCGGTACACCATTTGCTGTCACCGCAAAGCTCAGCGCGCCGGCAATGAAGGTGTTGCTCAGGTAGGCCAGAAACGGCGAATCACGGGTATCCGGCATAATATGAATCAGCTGATTACCCATCCAGTCGCCCAGCCCGTTGATGGTCACCACCGCCGTCAGACCGATGATGCCCGCCACATAGATGCAACTGCGGACGTTAACCCCGGCGGCAAACTCCTCTGAGGTCAGGAAGCCCGCACGCGGCAGCAGGCACAGGCAGGCTGCACCCAGACCAACCCACGCCGGCGCGATGCCGTGCACCCCCTCCGAAACCCACAGCATCACGGTCACCAGCAGTATCGCGCCCAGCCGTTTTTGCACCGCGGTTAACGGCGGGTACGTTGCATCAAACGTCTTTTTTTCCATCCGGGTGGGAAACAATTTGTAGATGATGAACGTAAGAACGATCCCCTTCATGACGCCAATGACCGGGGCATGCAGCAGCAAATACGGCAGGTAGGTGATGTGCGCGCCGTAACCGCTTTCCATAGCGCCAATCATGATCATGTTCGGCACGTTGGCGGGCAAAATGCTGGCGGAAAGCTCGAAGGTTCCCAGCCCTACGGCCAGCGCCAGCCCGATCCGTCCGCGGGCGTCGGATGCCACCCCGGCCTGATCCGCCAACGCCATGACCACCGGCATCAGCAATGTGATCCTGGCCATGTTCGACGGCATCAGAAACGCCAGCAGCCAGCTCAGCACCACCACGCCGGCCACCATACGCAGCCAGGAACCAGACATCACGGGCAGGAAGCGATAGGCCAACCAATCCGCCAGTCCGCTTTTACGCAACGCTGCGGCCAGGATAAAGCCGCTGAGAATCAACCAAAAAGCAGAAGAAGCGAAACCGGAAAACACCACCGGCGCCGGCGCGATTTTTGTCAGCATCGCCACGCAGAAAAACAGCAGCGCGACATAGTACTCCGGCAATTTCCCCGTGGCCCAAAGGCCGACGATCACAACCGTCAGAATACCCGTTAACGCCAATTCAGACATGGAGCCATCCCTGATAAACAATACATTTATTAATTAAATGTTAAATGAGTCAACGGGATACTATGTCACAACCCATATTTCAATGGATAGAGGCTTACCGCAAAAATCGCAGTTCCTGCTTTTTTGTGCGCGTTACCTGCCGAACAGCGGCATCTTTTTAAGACTCAGGACGTCCTGGGGGAAATGGCGGGCAATCGCCAGCCCGACGGCTTCCAGGCCCGGAAGGAACGGAATAAAACAGCACATTACAGTGAAGCAAAACTAAATAGTTACAAAATAATAATATTTACATCCAAATTATTTAATTACCCAAAGAGAGGCTATGCTTACCCACTGGCTATACCATTTCCCTTTATTCAGGTTCCACACAGGCCAGGTATGTATGAGCATAAAACTCCAGGATAATTTCTTTGATATTCATGAAATTTCTCAACGCATCAAGGTACAAAAACCCTATTTTGCCTTCTGGCAACTGTGGCAGGATGGCGAATCGCTGGTGGGCAACTTTGCGACCGAACAACCTTTGGCCTATGAAACCGGTCTTATCACCGCCGGTGAACTGGGAAGGCATTTAGCTATTCTGGGAAGCTGCAGCGCCGTTGCGTTGCATAACGCTCCTGAAGGTTACTATCTGGCGACGAAGGCGCATTTCATCCGCCAACCTGAGGCGTCGCTCCCGGCACAAGATATTTTTCATGCCAGCGCCAGGGTGTTGAATATCGACAAACGTACGCTGAAAGTTTCCGCTAAGGCCTGGTGCGATGCGCCTGTTGCCGAGCTTATCTGCGAATATGCCATTCTTTCGCCGGCGCTGTTTCAGCGTAACTTCAGGCATTATGCCGGCGACGACGTTCCCCTTCCGCCGATCTCCCCTTACCAGCACCTGATTCCCCTTCACAATCTGACCTTGCGGGAAGCAAAGCTGGATGCGTATGCCGGCCCGCTTTCTCCCCAGCAATGCGCCGGGCATTTTTCCGGCTATCCGTGCTGGCCGGTCGCCATCATTTCACAAACGGCCTTTCAGGTCACCGGCGAGTTGCTCAGGGAAAAATACGGTGAAGCCGTGCGTTTCTGTGTACAGAATACCCAGCTTTCGGCAGAAAAATTGATCTGTGCGGATACGGTTTTAAAATTCAGCGCGGAAATAACGCCGGTGCCCAAAAGCGTTTCGCTGATGAACAGCACTGTGCGTGTTTACCGTGGTGATGAAGAGGTTGTAACGCTGAGCAGTTTGCTTGAATTAAAGCTACCGGCACAATAATTCCGCTTTCCTGGTTTCGGGATCAAACCGCTATAATGCGCTTTTCGTCACAGAGAATGCGATCATGGAGCCTTGTATCACCCCGGTTTTGAGCGGCCGTCTGGCCGAACTGCGCCCGCTGCGCCAAGAACACGCGCCGTTGTTGCTGAATGCCGCCGCCGACGGTGAGCTATGGAATATGACGCTGACCGTCGTCCCCGGCCCGGACAGCGTCGATGCCTATATCAGCAAAGCCGCAGAGGGCGAACGCGCGGGCAGCGTTATGCCTTTTGTTATCGTGCGTAAAACCGACAACGTGGTGGTCGGCAGCACCCGTTTCTGGAAAATTGATCGGGTAAACCGCAAGCTGGAAATCGGCCATACCTGGCTGAGCGCGTCGGTTCAACGCAGCGGTATCAACACCGAAGCAAAATTTTTACTGCTCAGCCACGCCTTTGAGGTGATGCACTGCGTCCGAGTACAGTTCACCACCGATGAACTGAACGCCCGCTCGCGGGCCGCCATTCTGCGGATCGGCGCCGTGCAGGAAGGCATCGTGCGCCATGAGCGCATCATGCCGGACGGGCGTAAGCGCAACTCCGTGCGTTTCAGCATCATCGACGACGAATGGCCGCAGGTGAAAACTGCCCTGCTGGAGAAAATGCGGCAGAAAATGTAAGTCGCTTCATCCCGGCTTCACAAAGACTTCACCCGCCACGTTCACACTTCCGTGCAATCCCTGTGACTGGAACGGAATATGAACGACTACGACATCGCCATTATCGGGCTGGGTCCGGCGGGCGCTACGCTGGCGCGCCTGCTTGACAGCCGGCTGCGGGTGATCGCACTGGATAAGAAACGCGACAACGGCGATGAAGGCTTTCAAAAGCCCTGCGGCGGCCTGCTGGCGACCGATGCCCAGCGCGGTTTCATTCGCTTCAACCTGAATCTGCCCACCGACGTACTGGCTAACCCACAGATTTTCAGCGTAAAAACTTACGACCTGAACACCCGGCTGATCCGCAACTATCAGCGAACTTACGTCAATATCAACCGGCATCCATTCGATCTCTGGCTTAAAACCCTGATCCCGCCCGCCGTCGACGTGCGTCACGACACCCTGTGCCGCCGTATCGGGCGTCTTGATGATGGACGTTACAGGGTAACGTTTAGTCAGAATGGCAGAGAGGAAGTTATCACCGCGCGTTACCTCATTGGGGCCGACGGCGCGAATTCCATGATACGGCGCAATCTGTACCCCGATCATCACATCCGCCAATATCTTGCGGTTCAGCAATGGTTTCCCGATCGCCATCCGGTGCCGTTCTATTCCTGCATCTTCGACGCCGCGCTGACCGACTGTTATGCCTGGAGTATTTCTAAAGACGGCTACTTCATCATCGGCGGCGCTTTCCCGCTAAAAAGCGCCACGGCCAACTTTGAACAGATGAAGGCAAAACTCGGCGGGTTCGGCTTTCGTTTCGGTGAGGCGGTAAAAAGCGAAAAATGCATCGTGCTCTGCCCTTCACGTTTCTGCGATTTTCGCTGTGGACAAGACAACGTCTTCCTTATCGGCGAAGCCGCAGGATTTATCAGCGCCAGCTCACTGGAAGGGATCAGTTATGCCTTCGACAGCTCAGAAATTCTCAGCCGGCTCCTGAACCACGCCGACGACGGCAGCAACCTCAACCGGCGTTATTGGGCGGCAACCCGCAGACTGCGCCTTAAGCTGTACGGGAAAATTCTCAAAGCTGCGGTACTGACCTCCCCGTTACTGAGAAAGTGGATCATGCGCAGCAAGATTTCTCATATTGCGGTGGAATAAGGCGTGTGGCGTAACAAAATTAAAAAAACCAGGCCTCTGGCCTGGTTATGCGAAATGTTCAGCAATGACGACAATCATTAGAAAATATAAAACCCCGATAACCTTTTCGGTGGATAGCCTTCTCGTGTATTCCCACATTAAGGATGCCGGATAGCTCTCGTATTACGCAATAGAATCTCCGTAAGGAGAACCATTATCGGTTGGTTTTGATTTATACAACAAAGCCCCTTGATGTATAAAAAATACAGATGAAATTCTTAGAATCAATTTTCTGACTCAATGTATTTAGGATTCGAATTTCTCCCTCCCAGCATTAATAAAACTGCTGATATTATCGCTAGCGCGCCAACCAGGTAGAAAGCCGAATAGTACTGCCCTGTCCCCTGAACGATAAACCCTGTAATCATCGGCGCAAATACACCTGCCAAATTCGCGAGGAAGTGGATAAAACCGCTGACGGCGCCAACGTTATTACCTTTTACTGTATCCTGTACGATAGCCCAATAGCAGGAAGTCGTTACATACATGGCGAACATACCGACAGACATTAGCCCGATTGCGCCGTAAAGATTGGCGACAAGTGCGGAGGCCGTGATGCAAATAGCGGCGATAATAAGCCCGGTAACGATAATGACCTTGCGTGAAAAAAGCAGATTGTTGGTGACTTTATAGATGTAGTCTGAAATAAAACCGCCGGAAATCAGGCCCACAAAACCAAGCAGCCAGGGCAACACGTTGGCAATACTCATGTCGCGCATGTTAAGCCCCCGGGCGTCCAGCAGATAGCTTGGGAACCAGGTCATAAAGAAGAATAAAATGTAGCTATAGGCAAAGAATGCCAGTGCGGTAAAAAGAATGATAGGCTGCTTCAAATAATCGGAAAGCTTTTTATCTGGCTCTCCTGCATCGTCAACGGCTGATGGCGCATCGGCGGCGGGTTGATCGCTCTTTTTACCTTCAGAATCTTTTGTTGCCGCCAGCCATATAACAACCCACACAAAACCAACCAGCATCATGCCGATAAAAGTGAGTCGCCAGCCGAAAGCCAGCGCAGCGGCGGCGACGATTGGCGCCGATACCGCCCCACCCAGCGGGTTGCCGGAAAAAGATACCCCGACCGCCCTTGCACGCTCTTTTGCCGGAAACCATTTAACGATAGTTTTATTAGTTACTGATCCCATTGGCCCTTCGGCAGCGCCGAATATAACGCGAATGACGAACAGGGAAACAAAGTTGAATGCCGCACAGGTAAGGCCCGCGAACAGCGACCACAGGCCCATAGCGCCGGCAAAGATCCGGCGTGGCCCATATTTATCTGACAGCCAGCCGCCGATAAAACAAAATACGGCGTAACCAATAGCGAAGCTACTGAATATTAAGCCCAATTCAGCCTTGTTAACATTAAGATCGGCTGTTATATAGGGGGCAAGAATAGAGAGTGCCGCCCGGTCGATATAGTTAATCATCGATGCGATGAAAAGCAATATCAGGATAAAATACCTGCGTTTTGTATACATTTCATTCTCCAGGATAAAGGTTTTCTTATTATTAATAAGGTTTTAATCTTCCTCTGGCCGCAATACAGATAATAAATATCATATTGGCGGTTTTTTCCTCATTTCATTTGACGCTTTTCTTATTCCTTCACCTGGTCAAGCGAGGTTAACTCACTAAACGTTGATGCTGGAATCTTGACTATCGCTTTTTTAACCACCGCAGGTTCGCCGTGCGTACAGAGCGGACGGTGAATCTGGTGAGGATAGAAGAGCGCAAAGTCACCGGGAACCAACGTAACAAACTGCTCATTGACGACGAGATCGAGAAACATGATGTCGTTGGGAAAACGCTCAGATTTCTTTATTTCATCATCAAACTCATTTGAATAGCCAATTTTTTCTTGGCCATCTAATAAAATCTGAATATCTACATATTCTTTATGAACTTCGGCCCTTCGGTTTGATGGCAAATCCGTTTCCCCCTCACTGAGAATAAGAAATGTTCCCGGCAGAGAGAGTTCATACTTTCCAAAACCCTTGCTTTTGGATACGTCTATTGCTTCATTTATAAGCGTTTTAATAATGTTATTAACGTAAGGTAGTAAGGCAAGTCGCTCTATATTTCCATATAACATGGTATTTCTGTCCTATAGGATTAATGACAGCAGTTGTAATTATTGGCCGGCGAGATACTGATAAATACCTTCAGCCACTGGTATCCCGTCTTTTAAGCACTTTTCTTTGTAAGCGACCTGAGGGTCGTTTGGCGCCAGCACGTTATCAACACCGGGCATAGGTTTTACTGCTCTTAGCTCGTTTACCATCGCGCTCATGGTTGCGGCAAAGAAAGGGTTGCCCAGCCTCTGTGGGTCAATAACGATCACCAGGCTTGCCAGTTTGCGCATTTTGTCATAGTCGCCGTACATGCGAACAATGTGGTTGCCAAAATTTGCCCCCATCAGCACGCCCGTTAGCGCATCGATCGCCAGCGCAATGCCGGACCCCTTGTGCCCGCCGAAGGGCAGCAGGTTTTCAATTTTGTGGGGATCGGTGGTGACGTTGCCGTCCTTGTCCAAAGCCAGGCCGTGTCCGATAGGTTTACCGGTTTCTTTGGCGTGCAGAATTTTTCCGAAAGCGATCGCACTGGTAGCCATGTCGACAATCATTGGGCTGCTGTCCTTTACAGGAAACCCAAAGGCGATCGGGTTCGTCCCCAGGAACCGCTCGGCGCCGCCATGAGGAGCAACACATGTGTCGGTTTGCGTCATGGCGATGGCGAGGGTTCCCCGAGCGGTGGCTCGCTCGACAAAGTAGGACAGCGCGCCACAGTGAGAGGTGTTCTTGATACTGACGAACCCTAAGCCGGTTTCTTTCGCCAGCTTGACGGCGTGATCCGTTGCGGCGATCAACGCTGAGTGCCCCATGCCATCGTCAGAGTCTAAAATAGCGACTGAAGGGGAAATTTGCTCAATACTGAAATTCGCCTTTGGGTTAAGGCCACCGGCTTTCAAGCGAGTGCAATAATGTTCTACCCGAATGACGCCGTGTGAATGGACGCCAGTCATGTCGGCATGGACCAGAACGTCCGTTACCTGCTGCGCGGTCTCTGCATCCAGACCTGCCTGTGCTAATTTATTAAACGCCAGCGCTTTTAAGTCGTTTTCTTTAACAAGTACCATTGACATAATTGTTCCACTATTAAAATTTAATAACGCCTTTAACTAATTTTTTGTTTTCTACCACGTTTTCCTTGTACTGATGGCCGAACGTGTAGAAGTCATACTCATGATTTTTCATCATCGTCTCACTAATGGCGCCTTGGGCCATGAGCTCAATGACGCATTCGAAATCTTCGCGCGTCGCGTTGCGGCTGCTTAACAGCGTGGTTTCTTTTTTATGGAAGGTCGGATCGTCGATGACAAGTTCGCCGATATAGAGTCCGATAAATACGATTTTTCCGCCGTGGCGAATAAGTTCGACAGCGCGGCTCATAGAGGATTTGTTGCCAGTAGCGTCAAGCAAAGTACAGGCCAGTTCACCGGAGAAGCAGGCTCTCAGCGCATCAATATAGCCCTCAGATGAAGGATCGAGCGTTTCGACGCCAACCTTCTCGGCGACCTGACGACGGCGTTCAGCATCAATATCCGCAACGGCGACGCAAGCGCCTTTTGCTTTCGCAATTGCCGCCGCCGCCAACCCAATAGGCCCAGCGCCGACCACCAGAATATTCTGCTGTGGCTTAATGTCAGCACGGCGCACCGCATGGGCGCTAATGGCAAAGCATTCGACCAGTGCGCCCGCGCTGTCAGTAAGAATTTCCGGCAGCTCAACCAGATTTTGCTCACGAACGGCCAGGTATTCCGTGAAACCGCCATCCTGATGAACGCCGTACAGTGAGACCTTCTCGCAGCAGTTGGTTTTCCCTTCCCTACACGCGGCGCAAGTACCACAGGGGATACAGGGAATCACGCTATAGCGCTGACCCACTTTCGCCGTGCGGCACGACTTGCCTGACGCCTCCACAATGCCGCAAATTTCATGGCCTAATACCCGTGGATAGGAGAAAAACGGCTGCCTCCCTGCGAAAGCATGGATGTCGGTACCGCAAATACCAACGGCTTTTATTTTTAATAAGACTTCATCTTCTTTAAATGGCGGAAGGTCTCTTTCGATATATTCAATACTTCCCGGATTGTTGCAAATAAGCGTTTTCATGTTTGATCCTATAAAGATAAACGGTTAACGGTGGCGATGACGCCATCTGATTCAATACTGTCAAAAGCCTTCCGGACGTCGTCTAAAAACTCAGCGTTATCGCTCGCCAGCGTTCCAAAGATGCTGCTTATCCGGAGTAACGACATAGCCTGTTCCCATGGCATTTTTTTGCTGTTAATCAATGAATTGAATTCATTGTTGAGCGGATCGGAAACGCTCTTGCCTTGTGAAATAGTATTAATGACGTGGTGGAGCCAGCCCGCAATCAGCACTGCTAACGCCCTGCCTTTAATGCCGCGCGTTTGGAGCGTCAGGTAAGGATCAACCGCCCGCTGAGGAAGCTTTTGAGAGCCGTCCATAGCGATCTGGCCGGTTTTATGCTTTACGTTTGGGTTACTGAATCGCTCAATAAGCAGCTGCGCATATTGGTTGACGTCTACAGCCAAATTTGGATCCAGGGATTTTGCCTGCTCTTCGAGCATCAGGTGATGTACAGCAGCCTTGAAAACGGCGTCTTGCATACACTGGTAAATAAACTCATACCCGGCCAGGCTGCCGTTATAAGCAAGAAATGAATGACTGCCGTTGAGCATGCGCAGTTTCATTTCTTCGTAAGGAAGCACGTCTGATACGAACATCGCACCGGCTTTATCCCAGTCGGGCCGACCGGCAACGAAGTTGTCTTCGATAACCCATTGGCGAAAATCTTCACATACAATTCCGCAGGGGTCGGGGTAACCGGTTTCAGCGTCGATCGTTTCAAACTGCTCAGGCGTCATTGCCGGAACAATCCGGTCTACCATCGTATTGGGAAAGGTGACGTGTTGCTCTATCCAGCTTGCCAGTTCCGGGTCGAGGCAAGCGGCAAACGCGATGGTCGCCGCTTTGGTCAAATGACCATTTTCCGGAATGTTGTCGCATGACAGTACGCTAAAAGGCATGAGATCCCGCTGGCGGCGTATCCGCAAGGCTTCAACAATCAGCCCAAGGGCTGATTGGGGATGATTCGGGTCGGCAAGATCGTGTTTGACGAGCGGATGGTTGAGATCGAGCGATCTGGACTGAGGATCGGTACAGTAGCCTTTTTCCGTTATCGTCAGCGAAACGATTTTAACCTGTGGTTCCGTCAGCTTGTCGATAGCGGCCTGAATCCCGGACTTCGGCGTGTGCAACGCGCCAGTAACGGTGCGAACCAGGCGGCTGTTGACGGCACTCGCCGAGGTCTCCACCACGGTAAACAAACCGTCTTGTTCGTTTAGCGCGTCAACCAGACCCGCATCGCCAAACAGGTTAATCTCAAAAATACCCCAAAGTTTTCCGGTTATCTCGTTGGAGAGATCGTTATAAACCGCTTGGTGACCACGATGAAAAGCGCCAAAACCGATGTGTACGATGTTGGTTTCCATCTCTGCGCGCGAATAAGTCGTTTTCAACGGGTGTTTCGCGGCGTTGATTGGATGAGAGAGCATTTCCATTAACTTTTTTCCTTTGTTATTTGTCGACCAATTTTGATTAATCACCATACCAAAATCCGTGAATTTGATCACAAACGTAATGCTTGATTAGTGAATCGACATGCCGCTCTCATTCCAGAAATACAATAAATTTATATTAATCAATGAGCTATAAAGCAACCTCCAAAAGTGAAATTTTGAGATTTATCAAAATGTGATTTCGGTTATAAAACACGATCACTCATTGGTATACCATTCGGCGTTAATGCACTTAGGTCCTGGAATTTACTATTACATTGAATATCAGCCTGTTATCATCAGTAGCACAATGATTCCATATATTATTGCTCATATTGGTTTAATGTATTGCTTGATTTGGTAAACCAAAAAACTTGCGTACAAATAAGCAATAATTAGCTGATTTATATGAAATTAATTAAAACCCTGATAGATAAACACCGTGAATATTTCAAATGTAAATGCGGCGATTGGTACAACAATCAAGACGGATTTACTGGTGACCGATGTGGTTCCTAACGTAAAAGCGTAAGTTGGTCAGCGTGAAGGGATACGTAGCGCCGCAGACGTTATAATGAATTAACACATTGATTAATATAGAGAGTTATAAAAAGGAGAGAGTTAATGAAGACGCAGGTTAAAAACGTTGTGACGAAGCTTTTCAAAGTCCCTTTGGCTGAAGTGCTGGTGGATGCAAAGCATGGCGACCACAGCCATTTTGAGCTGATCACCACGACGATTACACTGGAAGACGGATCGACGGGCACCGGATATACCTATACCGGAGGAAAAGGAGGCTATGCGATTAAGGCGATGATCGACCACGACCTTGCACCGGTACTCGTCGGGAAAGACGGCGCTGCAATTGACGATATCTATGACTTTATGGAATGGCATATTCATTACGTTGGCCGGGGAGGCATTGCGTCATTTGCAATGTCTGCGGTAGACATCGCTCTTTGGGATTTGAAGGGCAAAAGAGAAAAGCTGCCGCTGTGGAAAATGGCTGGCGGTAAGAATAATACCTGTAAAGCCTACTGTGGTGGAATCGACCTGGCGTTTTCGCTAGAAAAGCTGTTAAGCAATATTCAGGGCTATCTGGACAGCGGGTTTAACGGCGTAAAAATAAAGATTGGCCGTAAGGACCCGAAGGAAGACATTGAGCGAATCAAAGCCGTACGTAAGCTCATCGGGCCTGATGTGACGTTTATGATCGACGCTAACTACTCCCTTTCAGTGGAGCAGGCCGTCGCGCTGTCGAAGGCGGTGGAGTCCTGCAATATCACCTGGTTTGAGGAGCCAACCATCCCTGATGACTACGACGGCTATGCAAAGATAGCGGAACAGACGACCATCCCTCTGGCGATGGGTGAGAATCTCCACACTATCCACGAATTTGGTTATGCGCTGGACAGGGCTAAACTGAGCTACATTCAGCCCGACGCGTCGAACTGTGGTGGTATTACCGGTTGGCTTAAGGCTGCGCGTCTGTCGACAAACCACGGCCTTTCCGTATGCTCTCACGGCATGCAGGAACTGCACGTCAGCCTGGTTTCCGCATTTGATACCGGCTGGCTGGAGGTTCACAGCTTCCCTATTGATCAATACACCAAACGTCCACTGGTCGTGGAAAAATACCGCGCCGTTGCGCCGGATACCTGCGGCGTTGGCGTAGAGTTTGATTGGGATAAACTGCGTCCGTACGAAGTCTGATTCATTCCTGCCGGGCCTGTGTTTTTAACGGCGAGCCCGGCAAATGACTTAACGAATTGCGGAAATTCAGGTCGCAAAGAAAAAATCGTCAAAATCTTCCAACGAACTATCCTGCTGGAAAATTTTCACCAGTTCATTCTTGCTGTTTTCAAGGTGGTTCCAGGACGCCTGTCTGGCCAGCTCGGCATCCTTTTTTTGTAAAGCGAGAAAGATGCTGCGGTGGTCTTCCACCCACTTCATTCTTAACTCTTTTTTATGCAGATACTTATAGTTTAGCTGCTTCCAGCGCGGGTTTTCGGTTCTGACGGCCCGCCAAAGCTCGGCGGACTGTTTCATCAATACTCTGTTCTGCGTGGATTCCGCAATGATATTGTGGAACTGGCGGTCTAACTCTTCGAACTTGTCACTGTCGCCACCGATCTGTTTTTCCTGCTGTTCGATGATGCGCTTAAGTTCCTTTAGCTCGTTGAACCTGATTTGCGTGGCAGCAAAACCAGTAATGTTGCTTTCGATAACCTGCCGGGCCTGCAACAGTTCAAAGGGGCCGATATCTGAATAGGGCAACAGCGCCTTTTGGTTGATTTTCTCCGTGCTGTCAATAAAGTAAGTGCCAGCCCCCTGCTTGACCTCTACAACACCTTTAAGCTCAAGCATAATAATAGCTTCACGGATTGTTGTTCGGCTTGTTTTGAAGCGTTCGCTAAGTTCTCTCTCAGCGGGAAGACGCTCGCCAGCTTTGAAAACACCGGAATAGAGTAATTCTTCTATTTGCAGCCCAATGTCAAAGTAGCGCCGTTTGGTTAAAATATGTTCCATACCAAGACCTGTTTGCTCCACCTGGTTGATAGTGTAAACAAATCTTGAGGTCTATGGTAAGCAATTTTCCTGAAGCCACTAAATGACTTTGTGTGGTCTGGCAAGCTGGCTGAATGGGTCAGAGAACGTTTGTCCCGGAAAAATCATTTTATTGTGATCTGTGCTCCGGCAAACACGCCAGCGAAAAAATCAGAACAAAAAGGGTCGCCACCCGGCAATAGCCCCGCCACAGAAACCGGAAAAGCCGCCGCTGCCGCTCAGCAGGCTGCAAATCACCGTTTTGGCCGCAGACCTGCCGGGCAAGCGCCGGCACGCCATGCGGATGAATCACATACTGAAGAGTAATCATGCCTTCCCTGGATGCGGCAGCTATCTGAAATAATGGTTATTTAAACAAGCCGCGCATGTTATGCGGCTCACAGCGCAAAAACTGCGGCGCGGCGGATACGGTCGCCCCCAGTTTAGCGGCGGCATGCCATGGCCAGCGCGGATCGTAGAGAATTCCGCGCGCCAGGGCAATCATGTCCGCCTGCCCGGTAGCGACGATGGCCTCGGCCTGCTCCGGCTCGGTGATCAGCCCCACCGCAATAACCGGCATAGTGACACGCTCACGAATCTGACGGGCAAACGGCACCTGATAATCCGGCCCGACCGGGATCTGCTGCGCGGCATCCAGGCCGCCGCTGGAAACGTGAATATAATCGCAGCCTAACGCGTCCAGCTGCTGCGCCAACACCTGCGTTTGCGCCAGATCCCAACCGCCGGGAACCCAGTCGGAGGCAGACACGCGAACGCCGACAGCCGCCTGCTCCCCAATGGCCTCCCGCACCTCGCGAAATACCTCCAGCAACAAACGCATCCGGTTTTCCAGCGAACCGCCATAGTCATCATCACGGATGTTGGACAACGGAGAAAGGAACTGATGCAGCAGATAGCCGTGCGCGGCGTGCAGTTCTATCAGCTCCACGCCGGCCTGTACCGCCCGGCGCGCCGCATTCACGAACGCCTGTTTTACTTCGCCGATGCGCGCCAGCGACATGGCCTGTGGTACGGGATGATCGCCGAACGCCAGCGCTGAAGGCGCCTGCGTTTGCCAACCGCCCTCATCCGGCGCAATGGCTTTTCCTCCGAGCCACGGAACGGCGTTCGACGCTTTACGCCCCGCATGGCCGAGCTGAATACCAATCTTAATCGGAGAGTAACGGCGCAGGGTTTGAATAATGCCGGTCAGCGCCACCGTCATTTCTTCGTTCCACAGCCCCAGATCCCGATCGCTGATCCGCCCCGCGGGTTCGACAGCGGTGGCTTCAATGATTAACAATCCGGCGCCGGACAGCGCCAGATTTCCCAAATGGAGGGTATGCCAGTCGGTCGGCAGCCCCCGTTCCGCGGAATACTGGCACATCGGCGCAATCACGATGCGGTTATCAAGTTCAAGCGATCCTATTTTAACCGGTGAAAACAGATGACTCATGGCAGCTCCCTTTCGGTAATCATTGCAATGCCGCACGATGCGTGCAGGTCAGTGACACTTATTAGTTTGCCCGATCAACGGATAAATTTCCGCACTGATTTTATTCCGGTTTGATAGCCAGCATCGTCGCAAAACGCAGCTTGATGCGCTGACCATTAGCGTCTACGCGGTGTAACTCGCCGACATCTTCGTTGTATTTGATGAAATCCCAGCCGTGGTAATAATTGCGCAGCTCTTCCGGCGCGAAAGTGAACGGGAAATCCACGGTGCAGGGGTAATCCGGCGTATCCATGGCGGAGACGATCAGGTTATAACCGCCCGGACGGGTGCAGGCCTGCATTTCGCGAATCAGCGACGGGATGCGTTCGCGGTTGAGGAACATCAGCACCACGGTGGACAGGATGAAGTCATAGCTGCCTTCGATCGCCTCCACGTTAACGTCACGCGCCGCGGCACGGATGTTTTGCAAACCTTCTCCGGTGATGATGTCGTTCAGCGCAGCAATGCTCATCGGGTTTTTATCCCAGGCCGTCACGTTGAACCCTTTCAGGTTGAGGAACAGGGCGTTACGGCCGCGACCGCAGCCCAGATCCAGCGCGTCGCCGCGGGCGATAAAGCGGCAGGCATTGAGCACCTCGGAATGGGTGGCGGTCAGCGCGTATTTCTCGGTGTAGTAATTATCGGGACGGTTTGCCATGGTGTAGAAATCCTTAAAGGTGCATATGAAATGATTATTTTGTCACACTCACAGGCGCCTGTCAGCCGGGGCGACGCGAAGATCGCCCCGGCCTGCTTTACAGACCCCGCACGTGTTCGTTCTGAGGATACTTAACCGCATAGGAAAGCCCGAGCTTACGATCTTCTCCGGGCTTCAGCTCCAGCGTCCAGCTAACTTCCCCTGTATCTTTGTTATAATCTGCGTTGGTATATTTGATGTCTTCCACCACCACCGAGCTGTTGCGGCTGAGCGGTATCTGGTCCAGCACGGTCAGGCTGATCGGCTCCTGGCGGGTGTTTTTCACTTCGATGGCATACGAGAATTTTTTACTGCTGCTGTTACCGAAAAACTCTGCTTTATCGGTAGTAAGGCGATCGTCCTCGCGTTTAATCAGGATTTTTTTATCACGGCCAAGCGAGATATCCAGCGTATCACGCACCGCGCGTGGATTAATCATCCCCTGGCCGACAAACGATCCTTCAAAGAAAACGTTGGATTTACCCGGCAGTAAGTTCAGTTTTTCCCATTCTTTGAGCTGTACCTGCAAAAATGCGTCCTGCTCCCGTTTGGGAACGGCAATATAGCGGTAATTGCCCTGCACTTCGTTTTGCTTAATCAACACGGCATGCGACTTACCGTCGGAGGCGATGTTATAGGGCAAAGAGATGCTGAACCGGGTATTTACGCCGCCGGCATCCGTGATGACATATTCCGACAGCGATTTCTTCATCCGCCTCGCGCCGCCGCCCGCTATCAGCGCGCGTTCCTCTTGTATCGGGGCCGCCATCGGCGCGGGCGCCGGCGGTACGGACGCCGTTTTGCGATCCAAACTGCTGAGTACCGTCACTTTGTCCAGGTCAATATACCAGGGCCTCAATACCGGCGCCTGCGCGCCTTCGCTCGGGTTTCCGCTGGAAAGCGTCAGGCGAACCTTGTCCCAGTTGATGCCGCTGTTCTGGTAAACGTTCGCCCGGTAATCAAGACGCACGGGCTTGCTGATGCTCTCCACCCGCACGTCATAGGCGGGCACCCAACCGGCATCGTTGACCACATAAGAGAGCCGGATATTGCTGGTAACGGCTTTTTCCGCATAAAACTTAACGACAACCTGATTGATCGCCCGCTCGTTTTTCTGCTGCGCTTCCGCCAACTGTTTGCTGAGGTTATCCAGGGTCTTCCCGGCCTCTTCCAACTGCTGGTTCAGGTCAATATCAGCCGTCAGCAGCTCATCCATTTTGCTGCCGATCAGTTGCAGCATCTGGTTCACCTGGTCGACAGAAACCCCGGCGCTTTCCCCGCCCATCGCCCGGTTTTCTTCCAGCACCGCAAGCTGCGCCTGAATCACATTACGGCGGGCTTCGAGCTTTTGTTTTTCCCGCGCGGCGGCATCCACGCGCTGCTTCAGCGCCTCAACGTCCGGCGAAAGGTTTTCGCTCAGGAAATCACGGCGAATTCCGGTGGACTGCACCACCACGCCGTTATCCGCTTCCACCATCAGGCTTTGTTCGTTCAGATCGGCGGCGATGTTGGTGAAAACCACTTCGCTCTCACCCGCCGGCAGCGTGACTTTGCCGCTGTTAAACAACTCTGCGCCGCGGATAAAAACGGTCACGTTCTCCAGTTTCACCGCCTCTGTCAGGGCGGCGGATGCCGGAGCGGCACAGGCCAGCGCGATCAGCGCGGCAAGGGGATGAATAAGCCGGAGCCGGGGAATAATGCGGGTCATGGTTTCGTCCTTAAATTTCGACCTTAAAAATGGCGTAAATATTACCATACCGTAGCGATTGCCGTGATTCCCGGCGTCGCGTCAAAAGCACAGGAAAAAAGCGCGGGATGAAATGCAAAACGCCGGGCCATATGGCCCGGCGTTTTATCCGTTCTTTATTTGCGCTTTCCCGGCAGCGTCGCCATCAGGTCGTCTACCGATATCGCCCCGACCACGCTGCCCGGCAGCGGCATCTTCAGAATATGGTTCTTAATTTTGCCGATAACGTGCATTTCACAGGGCTTGCAGTCAAATTTCAGCGTCAACACCTCATCCTGATGCACCAGTTGCATCGGCGTAGCGCGCCCCTTCACGCCCTGAACACCTTTGGCCTGCTTGGGGCACAGGTTGAAGGCGAAACGCAGGCAGTGTTTGGTAATCATCACCGGAACATCGCCCTTTTCCTCGTGCGCTTCGTAAGCGGCGTCAATTAACGTGACACCGTAACGGTGATAAAACTCACGCGCTTTTTGGTTATACACGTTTGCCAGAAACGTCAGGTGCGTATCAGGATAGACCGGCGGCGGTACGGAAACCGCTTTGCGGCTGCCGCGCTCCTGCACAGCCAGGCGCGCGTCGTCTAATGCCGCCGTTACGTCACGGCGCAGCTGATTGATTTGGCTGTTGGGCACGAAACAGGCCTGCGCCAGTTCAACGTGAACATCGCGCGGATAGTAGAGCGTCTGCCCCAGTTTACTGATGCCGTCGCGCAGCGTGCTCAAGGCTTTTTCCGGCTGATTGGCAACGTCGAAAGTTCCGGTCAGCGTACGGCTGGCGCTGATGCCCTCTTCGCTGATCATCGTCAGCGTTAATCCCTCATCGCTTTGCGTCAGCAGGACGTCAACGGCAATACGGCGCTCGGCAGAGGTTTTCATCAGCGCCTGCTGCCAGTTGTGGTCCATGTTGCGGTTGAGCGGATGATGCGGACGCAGCTTGTGCAGCTCTGCCGGCATTTCGTTGGGCCAGATACGGTAGCGGCGTTCGGCGATTTTTTCCGCTTTATTGGCGCGGAAGCCAACGATTTCGCGCTTGATAAGCACATTCAGCCCGTCGCCGTTGGTCAACGGCTCGGCCGCGTCAACATCCAGATAATCACTACCGACCTTCAGCACTTCCCCGACAGGCAGGCCAACGAACTTGGGGGAGTCAAAAGCGCCGATATCGATCTGACGCTGGTTGACGAAGTAGTCAGTGCTGCCGCGGTGAAACGTTTTGTCCGGCGACGGAATAAAGAAATGTTCGGTGCGGCCCGACGAAGCCGGCATCAGATCGGCGCGTTCGTTGAGGATGGCGTCCAGGTGCTGACGGTAATACGCGGTGATGTTCTTCACGTAACTCATGTCTTTATAGCGCCCTTCGATTTTGAACGAACGCACGCCGGCATCAATCAGCGCCGTCAGGTTGCGGCTTTGATCGTTATCCTTCATCGACAGCAAGTGTTTTTCATAGGCCACTACCCGCCCCTGATCGTCCTTCAGGGTATACGGCAACCGGCAGGCCTGCGAACAGTCGCCGCGGTTGGCGCTGCGGCCGGTTTGGGCATGGGAAATATAGCATTGCCCGGAGAACGCCACGCACAACGCGCCATGAATGAAAAACTCAACCGCCGCATCGACGTTATCGCTGATTTCGCGGATTTGCGCGAGATTCAGCTCACGCGCCAGCACCAACTGAGAGAAACCGACATCGGACAAAAAGCGCGCCTTTTCCACGCTGCGGATATCCGTTTGGGTACTGGCATGCAGTTCAAACGGCGGAATGTCGAGTTCCAGAATGCCCATGTCCTGCACGATCAGCGCATCAACGCCGGCGTCATACAGCTGATGAATCAAACGGCGGGCCGGCTCAAGTTCATTGTCGTGCAAAATGGTGTTGAGGGTAACGAATACTTTGGCCCGGTAACGGCGGGCAAATTCGACCAGCGCGGCGATATCACTCAGGCTGTTGCCTGCGTTATGGCGGGCGCCGAAGCCGGGGCCGCCGATGTAGACCGCATCAGCCCCGTGCAAAATGGCTTCGCGCGCAATCTCGGCGTCACGGGCGGGGCTGAGCAGTTCGATCTGGTTGGATAAAAGCATGGGATACCGTCAACGGGATAAGGAAAAAACGCGGCATATTGTAGTCATAAATGCCGTATTTTAATAACCTCTTTATTTGTCATCCTTTTAAAATCAGTGTGTTAATGATTTTTGGTCAGGCGGAAGACAACACGCGTGGCGCCCTCATTCCATATAAATCAACTAATTAACATAGAGTCTGGTTTGGTGGGTTTAACGCGGACAGTGGTTTTCTGTTCAGTTGCGATAAGACCAAATGTTCCCTCTGGGATGTCCGGTCTCGCCGGAGTTGGTAAAAATTGGTGTTGATCGTTATCGTGAGTGCAACACTGCCAACGGATACCGGGTGTTCTACTCAGTATCCGCTGACACGGTAACTGTCCACGTAATTTTGTCGCAACGACAGGACATCCAGCAGTTGTTATTCAAGCGTTTGATTGAAGCCTGACCAAAACCCCGCCATTACGGCGGGGTTTTTTATTCCCATCTCCCCCCCAACTCAGCGATTCTCGCGCAGCGAAGACGGAGACTGGCCATAGAACAACCGAAACCGGTTACTGAAGTGGCTGGCAGAGCTGAACCCGCATTCCAGGGCGATATCCTGTAAGGAAAGCGCGCTGCAGCGCAGCAGTCGCTCGGCGTGTTCCAACCGCTGATGCAGCACGTACTGATGAGGCGCAAATTGCGTGCTCTGCTTGAACATCCTGGCGAAATGATATTCGCTGAGCCCGGCCTGCGCCGCCAGATCGGCCAGCAGTAAAGGCCGTGACAGATTAGCGTCGATATATTCCCGGATACGTTTCAGCACCGAAGGCGCCAGACCGCCACGTACCGGAGGCGGCTGCCATTGCAGCTGGGTGTAGTTGCGCACCAAGTGGGTCATCAGCAACATCGTGGCGCTGCTCAGTTGCAGGTGATTGCTGGTATCCTGCCAGCGGCAGTTAAGCAAAAACTGCCTGTACAGCAGGGTAATGTGTTCATCACGGCCGAATATGTGCTCATCAATCTGAATCGAGGCCGGGCTGCGATCCCAAATCTGTTCCGCCAGATGGCGCAAGTGTTCGTCCGTGCAATAGAGGTGCACGAACGACAGATCGTCACGGATATCCCAGGAATACAGGCTGTCTTTCGGCATCAGGCAGAAGTGATCCGGGCCGCCGCCGTTACGCCAGCCGCGCGGGGTTTTTTGGTAACACTCGTAACCGTCGGCAACATACAGGCTGAGCGTATGGTGATTGCTTTGCAGCGTCACGCGATCGTGTTTATTCGACCAGGCTGCGAGCTGAATACCTGATCCCAACCACACGCTGTCGTGCAGTGTGGCTTTGAATTGTTGCCTCAGGTTCTCAAATGCGTCGTAGCTGGGCATTCCGTTGGCTCCGGGATCGCTGTTTTTTTCAGTTTACTGTCTCCACGCACGGCATTCCAGCCGCCGACGGGCAGCCTTCAAAAAAAGCGCAAGATTATGCAACCACCGGCAAGCCGTTGAAAGCCGCCTTTTTCGTTTTGCTTCATACTCCCTCTTTCAAACTTCACAGGGGTAGCGTCATGAATGCGTTGTTGTACCTTTCCGTTGTGGTTATCTGGGGAACGACCTGGTTGGCGATCGCCATGCAGCAGGGGGTTGTCGCGGTGCCGGTTTCCGTCTTTTACCGTTTTTTAATCGCCGGCGGTGTGATGATGACGTTACTGCTGCTGACCGGGCGGTTACGCCGCCTGACGCCGCGCGATCATCTGTTTTGCCTGTTGCAGGGCGGCTGCGTGTTCGGGCTTAACTTTCTCTGCTTTTACCAGGCTGCCGCCTATATCAGCACCGGGCTGGAGTCGGTGATTTTCTCAATGGCGGTACTGTTTAATGCCCTGAACGGCATGGTGTTTTTCCGCCAAAAGCCCGGCGCTAACCTGTTGCCGGCCGGCATTCTCGGCATGACCGGCATCGTAGCGCTGTTCTGGCACGATTTAACCGCTGCGCGCATTTCCCCTGAGTTGCTGACAGGAATCGGGCTGAGTGCGCTGGGCACCTACTGCTTTTCGCTGGGCAATATGATCAGTGCGCGCCATCAGAAACGCGGGCTGGACGTGCTTTCCACCAATGCTTACGCCATGTGCTACGGCGCCGTGCTGATGGGCGGCGTGGCGCTGTGGCGTCAGGAGACATTCACGCTGATAGGATCGGCACAGTATGTCGGTTCGCTGCTGTATCTGGCGATATTCGGTTCGGTGATCGCTTTTACGGCCTACTTCAGCCTGGTCGGCAGAATCGGCGCCGGACAGGCCGCTTACAGCACCCTGCTGTTCCCGCTGGTTGCGCTGGCTTTATCGACGGTTTACGAGGGCTACGAATGGCGGATCAACGCGGTGATCGGCCTGATGCTGATCCTGACAGGCAATCTGGTGATGTTCGCCCGGCCGGGAGAAATGAAGAAAGCGGGGTTGAAACGAATTTTAGGGCGGTAGCCTTTTCCGCCCGGCCTGTACGCCGGACGGGAATTTTTGGATCAGGACGTTTTGGTCAGGGTAAGTACGCCGTTATCGTACCAATAGAGCTGAACAGTTTGCGTATTGCCGGGTTTGATCACCGCCCCCGATCCCGGCCCCCAGACGGTGTCGCCGCAGATGACGTTGAACCCGCCCGCCACACGGTAACCGGCATCGGGATCGTTATCGTCTGCCGGCGTCAGATGCGGACGGGAATAGCAGTTGTCCTGAAGATGCTCGCCCGGGCTGTCGCCGCCGCCTTTGAGCCAGACAATGCCGTCCGCGCTGAATTGCAGCTCAGCGCCCATATAAAGGGGATCGTTCTCAACCAGTGCCTGAATGGCCCCGTCGTTAGCCAACTGAACGCCCGTCACCCGCCATTTGCCGATCATGTCCTTATAACCGAAAGCGGCGGCGGACGCCGATGTACTGACCGCCATCGCCGCCATCAGCAACACACTTTTCTTATTCATAGATATCCCCTGGAATCTGCCGTTTATCTGCTGTAAACGTTAGGTGAAGCGACGATCAAAGTAAATAAAACGGCCGCCGGGAATTTTCGCTTTAAGGCAAATTATTGGTTCACGTCATAAACGTGAACCAATTTGTCGTGTTTTGCCGTGAAATCAGCGCGGTTTCAGGCAATTTTCCTCTTTCCAGCCATACAGCCACTCTAATGCGCGGTAGTATTCCTGCTGGGTTTTGCCCTGCCAGAGCAAATTACGCACCTGACGCTCCACGCCTTCGGCATGGTAAAGCCGCCCCATCTCGCGCGTTGACCACACGATACGTGCCGTGCGCGGAATACGAACGGACTCATACAGCCGGAAGCCTTTCACCGCATCGCCGTCGCAGGCTTTAATGGCTTCGCCGAGCGTGACCGCATCTTCCAGCGCCATACAGGCACCCTGCGCCATATATTGCGCGACCGGATGCGCGGCATCGCCCAGCAGCGTTACCCTGCCGTGCCCCCAGGATGCGACCGGCTCGCGATCCGCCGTGGCCCAGCGCCGCCATGAGGTGGGTTTGTCCAGCATCTGACGCGGACGCGGGTGAATGCCTTCGAAGTAAGAGAGCACCTCTTCCTTACTGCCGTCTGTCACGCCCCACTCTTCCTCTTTGCGGCTGTGGAACGTAACCACCAGGTTATACTGGCTCCCGCCGCGCAGCGGGTAATGCACCAGGTGACAACGCGGGCCGGCCCACAGCACCGGCGCATTGATGCGCAGATCTTCCGGCATGTTTTCGCTGTCGATAACCGCGCGGTAAACCACGTGCCCGGTCACCCGCGGTTTGTCGCCCAGCGTGGAAGCCCGCACCACTGATTTACCGCCGTCGCAGCCGACCAGAATATCCGCTTCATAGCGATTGCCTTCCTCGTCAAAAACCTCGACGTTGTCGTCATTCACCCGGATATCAACCACTTTCGTCGACGTTTTATAACTGACGCGCGGGTTTTTCAGCGCGGCCTGCCAAACGGTGTCATGAATATCGACGCGATGGATAACCGCGTAAGGCCCGCCGAAGTGATCGCGGAACGCTTGCCCGGTCTCGATGCGCACCACTTCGTGGGCGTCAATCGCATCCATCATGGAAATATGATCGGTATGCACCGCACGTTCGCGCGCCACCTGCCCTACGCCCAGGCTGTCCAGCGCGGAAAACGCATTCGGCCCCAGCTGAATGCCCGCGCCGATCTCGCCGATTTCATGGGCCTGTTCCAGTAACATCACATTAATGCCCGCACGGGCCAGAGACAGCGCCGTTGCCGCGCCGCCAATACCGCCACCGACAACGATGGCACTTTGCGTTTTGCTCATAATTGTTCTCCTTCAGCAATTTTCCCCGGTAACTTTCCCCGGAACCCCGCTTTACACGGGGATCACGTCTGCCTGATGTTCCGGCGCCGCGGCAATAAATGCCGGTAGTCCGGTGCAATGTTGATAAACCCGCTGACAGCGCGGGTATGCGGACAGCTCACATCCCATACGTTTGGCGTTGGCCCATTGCGGAATCAGGCAACAATCCGCCAGGGTTACACGCCCGCCGACGCAGTAGTCGCCGGAGTCCGCCTGCTCCAGCAGACGTTCTACCGCGCTCAGCCCCTGCTCGATCCAGTGGGCGTACCAGCGTTTTTTCTCCGCGTCGGATACCTTCAGCTCATCGCTCAGGTAGCGCAGAACGCGCATGTTGTTCACCGGATGAATATCACAGGCGATCGCCAGCGCGATCTCCAGCACCTGCGCCCGCTGCCGCTCGTCATCCGGCACCAGTAAAGGCGCGGGATAACGGCGATCCAGATAGTCGATTATCGCCAGCGACTGGCCGATATCCTGCCCGTTATCGGTGATCAGCGTGGGCACTACCGCCATCGGGTTCCGGCGCAGATAGTCCTCACGGAATTGCTCGCCGTTGCGGATGTTGACCCCCAGGGCGTCGTAGTCAATGCCCTTCAGCGCCAGGACAATGCGCACGCGGTACGACGCCGAGCTGTTGAAAAAGGTGAATAACTTCATCATTTCATCCTTATCCCGTACCGTTTCAGCGGATAACGACAGTCAGATCCGATAACCCTTCAACGCCGCAGGTGATGGTGTCGCCTTTCACCACCGGGCCAACACCTTCCGGTGTTCCGGTGTAGATCAGGTCGCCCGGCTGCAGCTCGAAAAACGCGGAAAGGTAGCTGATGGTTTCCGCCACCGACCAGATAAGGAAATTCACGCCACTACGCTGATGGTCTTCACCGTTGACCTGCAGCCAGATCCCGGCCTGTTCAACGTTGTTACAGGTCGCCGCCGGATAAATCGGCCCGATGGGCGCGGAGCGGTCGAAAGCTTTACCGATTTCCCACGGCCGCCCCATTTTGCGCATTTCCATCTGACGATCGCGGCGCGTCATGTCCAGCCCGGTGGCGTAGCCGTAAACGTGCTCCAGTGCGTTCTCGACCGGAATGTCCTTGCCGCCTTTGCCAATCGCCGCCACCAGTTCGATTTCGTAGTGGTAGTTGTCGGTTTGCGCCGGGTAATCCAGCGTCAGCGTTTCCCCTTCTTTCACCGGTACAACCGCATCGCCCGGTTTGCAGAAGAAGAACGGCGGCTCACGATCCGGATCGAACCCCATCTCACGGGCGTGCGCCGCGTAGTTACGACCGACACAATAAACACGGCGAACCGGGAACAGCGCATCGCTGCCAACAACCGGTACGGCAACCTGTGGGGCGGGAGAAAAAACGTACTGACTCATAGCGAACTCCTTAAAAAATCATCAACGTAAATATGAATGGCGTATCAACCGCGCATTTCGCGGAACAATCCCAGCGCTTCCTGCACCGGACGGTCGGAAAAACTGAACAGTACGGTGTCGGCGAGGCTCTCAATGCTGAGCGGCTGCCATGACGGCACGACGAAAATGTCCTTCGGCGCGAAGGTGAACTGTTCTTTACCTATCGTGACCCGGCCTTCCCCTTCCACCACATGATAGATAGTGCTGTCGGTAGCGCGGATCGGCTGCGTGGTTAACCCGCGCGGCAACAGTTGCATGAACGTCGCCATGGTCGGCATCGGGTGGCCACCGTTGGCCGGGTTGACGTAACGCAGCTTGAAGCCTTCGCATTCGTCGGGATCGCCGTTACGGCTGAGCTGCTCCAGCGCCTCGCGGCTGCGGTCGTAGCGATAGTTGAAAATCGGCGACGAATTGCCGGATTGATAGCGCACCGGCAGCATGTTGGCGGCATAGCGCGGCAGGTAATCGCCCATCGGACGGGTAACCGGCTGTTGATCTTCCGGGTAATTTTCCGCGAAGGCGCAGCCAAGATAGTTAACCAGCGGCAGATCCAGGCCATCGAGCCATACCACCGGCTCGTTGCCGGGGTTGCCGTGATCGTGCCAGCGCCACTGCGGCGTCAGGATGAAGTCGCCCGGATGCATCATGGTGCGTTCGCCGTCCACGGCGGTGAAGGCGCCCTGTCCTTCTACGATAAAACGCAGGGCCGACTGGGTATGGCGGTGGCTCGGCGCCACTTCGCCCGGCATGATTAATTGCAGGCCGGCATACAATGAGGAGGTAATCGACGCCTGACCGCGCAGCGACGGGTTCTCCAGCACCAACACCCGGCGCACCGCTTCTTTAGCGCCGATCAGCTCGCCGCTTTTCATCAGGAACGGGCGCACCTGCTGGTAGTTCCATAAGGCGGGCACTGCCGGCGTATGCGGCGACGGCGGCACCAGTTGATGCAGGGATTCCCACAACGGAGACAAATTCAGCGTGGCGATTTCCTGATAAAAGCTTTCCCGGCGGCTTGGCGCGGTAGCATGAATTTCGTACATATCAGACTCCTTCTTCGGTGTTATTTGCTCAGTGCGGACACGCGGGTGGCGGAAACCGCGAACTGCGTACGTCGTCCGTATATCCACAGCCCGATCAGGGCCACGGCAGCCGTTACGGCTGGCAGGGAGATCACCAGGAACATCGCGCTAAAGGAGATATTCCATGCCAGCATCATTCCCCCGCTCAGCGACCCGACGATGGCGCCGCAGCGGCCCATGGCGTTCGACCAACTTACGCCGGTCGCCCGGCAGCGCGTGGGGTACAGGGAGGCGGCCAGCGCATTCAGCCCGACCTGCGATCCGCTGATGCCGATGCCGGTGCCAAATACCGCCAGCGACATGGCCCACAACGAGCCTTCACTGACGCTGATTAAAACAATGCAGACGGCGCCAAAGGCATAGCTGATGGCCAGCGTCCAGTAAGGATTGAAGCGGTCCATCAACTGACCGAGCAGCAGCGCGCCGGCGGTGCCCCCGATCTGGAAAGAGGCGGTCACCCAGGCGGCATGCTGAAGATCGATACCGCCGCTGTTGAGCATGGTTGGCAGCCAGCTCGACAGTGAATAGATGATCAGCAGACTCATGAAGAAAACACACCACAGCAGCAGCGTGACCGGAAAAACGCCTTCTGCGAACAGCGTGGTGACGGCGCTTTTTCCGTTATTGCCCTTCGCTTCTTTCTCATCCAGATGAAACTGCACGCCGGTATAGTCTTTCCCGGTAATTCTGTGCAGCACTTCGCCAATTTTTTCCGGCTGTTTGCCGCTCAGCACACGGTAGCGCGGCGACTCCGGCAATATCCACAGCAGCACCACGCTCAATGCTATCGGCAGCACGCCGCCCAGAATCAGGATGCCCTCCCAGCCGATCACCGGCACCCACTGGGCGCTGACCACGCCGCCCAAGGCGGACCCCAGCGTGAAGCCGCAAAACATCAGGGTTACCAACCCGGCGCGCCGGCGGGCGGGAACGAATTCCGACGTCAGCGTAATGGCGTTGGGCATTGCGCCGCCCAGCCCCAGCCCGGTCAGGAAACGCAGCAGCGTCAGCATGCTCATGTCCTGCGCGAAGGCGGAAAGTACGCTCATCAGGCCGAAAAACGCCACGCTCAGCCACATGATGTTTTTACGCCCGAAGCGGTCGGCCAGCGGGCCGAACATCAGCGCCCCGAGGGTCAGGCCGAATAAGCCGGCGCCGAACAGCGGCGCCAGATGCGCTGCATCCAGTTGCCATTGATGGCGTATTGCCGGTGCGATAAAGCCGATGGCTGCGGTGTCAAATCCGTCCAGGGTAACGACCAGAAAGCAACAGACCAGCACCCGCCACTGAAAGGCGGATACGGGCGCAGCATCAATGACCTCCTGAATTGTCATGCTACGGGGTTGGTTCATCTTTTGGCCTCGCAATTGTAGGTTGAGGATTTATTTGTGATTGTTTTGTGAGTTGCGTTGCGAAAATGTGTATTCAATGTGATGAGAAGTACTATGTATTCTGATGGTGTGAAAAGATAATGGTATTTCGGCCCGACCTATAACCTGGGGGTTATATCAGTGAGCGACTGGACGCAAAAACTGAAGGTGCAGCATTTAAGGCTGCTGATATGCATCGGCGAACAGGGGAATCTGTCGCAGGTGGCCGGTATGATGAACATCACCCAGCCGGCGCTGTCGAAATGGCTTGCCGCGCTGGAAGACGATATCGGACTGACGTTGTTTGAACGCCACAGTAAAGGGCTGCGCCCTTCAGCAGGCGGGCGGCTGATGCTGGAACATGCCCGGCGTATCCTGAACGATCTGGAACGCTCGCGCGCAGACATCGAGCAGTTTAAACAAGGCGCGCAGGGAAGCCTGCTGGTTGGCTGTTCGCCGGTAGCGACCGACTGCGTCGCACAGGCGCTGCTGCCGCTGACCGCCGACTACCCGACGCTGCGGTTACAGGTGGTGGAAAACGTGATGACGCCCCTGCTGCAAAGCCTGCTGTCCGCCAAGCTGGACGTGGTGGTCGGCCGCGTCGGCGGGCGGGCGCTGGAGCTGCCGCTGAACTACCGGGTGCTGTATACCGAACCGGTTTGCTTCGTCAGCAACCGCGAACATCCGCTGGCGTGCAAGAAAAGCATCACCTGGCAGGACTTGCTGGATTACCGTTGGATCGTCTGGCCGACCGGCACGCCGATCCGGGTCAGCATCGATAATGCGCTGGTCGAGCACGGCGTCATGCTGCCGGAGAATTACCTCGAATCCTCATCGATGAGTGTCACCCTTAATATGGTACAGGCCAGCGAGATGGTGTCGATCCTCTCTTTACGGCTGGCGCAGCGCTACGAGGAACAAGGGCAACTGGCGATTTTACCGCTGCCCCGTATTGAACAAAAAGGCAGCGTAGGCGTTTTCTGGCGTAAAAATGAAACGCCCTCCGGCGTGTTGCAGCGCTTTTTAATCCATCTGCACACCACCTCTGCCGGCGACGAATCCCCCGCTTAACCATTTACCTCGGCGCGAAAACCGCCCTGCGGCCGGTTGCCGAAGGTAACCTGCAGCCCGTGCAGATCCGCGATACGCTGTACGATGGATAATCCCAGTCCGCTGCCGGTTTTCTCCTGACCTGGCGGGCGATAAAACCGCTCCCCGATCCGTGCCAGCGCCTCGGCGTCAACGCCGGGGCCATCGTCTTCCACACGGAATCCCCGGACAGTCAGCACGACGTCCGTTTTGCCGCCTGCCTGGCCGTAGCGGATAGCGTTATCCAGTAAATTGCGGATCATGACGCTTAATAAGACGGAATTTCCCCGCAGCGGTGCCGGTTCCCCTTCCCGTTTCAGGGCAATTTCCACCCCGGCCTGTGCGGCATAGGGGTAGATATCGGCGATAGTGCTTTGCAGTAAGGCATCCCACTGCACGGTTTCAGCATCGTCCAGCGCCAACCGGTTATCCAGTCGCGACAGAACCAACAGTTGATCGACGACCCGACTGGCGCGGTCAATACCGATGGTCAGGTTTTTCAGCGCATGAAGGCGGACGTGCTCGTCATCCCCGGACAGTTGAACCACTTCAGCCTGCACTTTCAGCGCCGCCAGGGGGCTGCGCAGTTCATGGGCCGCATCCGAGGTGAAGCGCCGCTCCCGTTCCAGCATTGCGCCGGTGCGGATGAAAAGTCCGTTAAGCGCATTCAGCAACGGCAGCACTTCGCTCGGCAAATTGTCCGTTTCCAGGGTTTCAGTCTCATCAGGCCTGCGCGCCTGCAGCCGTCCGGCAATACGGCGCAGCGGCGACAGCGCCCGTCCGATCAGCACGATCATCAGCACCAACAGGATTGGCAGAGCAATCAACCATGGCAAAAGCTGAGTGCTCACGATAGCAAACGCCATGTCATCACGGTATTCCCACTCCTGCCCGACGGCGATCACATGCTCGCCGTCCGCCGACGCCAGCCAGACAATACGCCAGGGATCATTACTGTCATCAATCAGGGCGTCGACAAAGCCATCATGCTGATAGTTAAAGATGAAATCGCGGCCGTTGTCGCCGTCGTTAAGCACCATATCGCCGTTGCGGGTAAAGATGGCGAAGGCCAGCGCATCGTCATCCTGTTCACCCCGGAACTTACGCACCGTCTTTTTGGTTTCACGCAGTTGGCCTTCACCGCGTAAATGGCCGGGATCGATAACGGAAAGGCGTTTGGCGAACACCATCTGCTGGGTGTCGAACAGTTCATTGATGTGGCTGCGTGTCTGATCCCAGGCCAGAACGCTGGCGACGCACCAGGTCAGCAATGCCAGCAGGCCGAATGAGACGATCAGGCGGGCGCGGAGACTGGAACGTATCATGCGCCGTCTCCCAGGATATAACCCACGCCGTGTACCGTACGGATGAAGCTGTTACCCAGCTTACGGCGCAGGTGGTGAATGTGAACTTCAACCGCGTTACTGCTGACCTCCTCGTCCCAGTTATAGAGTTTTTCTTCAATCAGGGCGCGCGGCAGCACCCGGCCGGCATTCAGCAAAAACAGCTCAAGCAGCGCCAGCTCCCTGGGTTTCAGTATCAAAGGCTGTTTACGTAAGGTAACGCTGCGCGAAGCCGGATCAAAGCAGACATCGCCATGACGCAGGGCCGGCGTTACCTGACCGTGACTGCGGCGAATCAGCGCCTGCAGGCGTGCGGCAACCTCCGCCAGCGCGAACGGCTTGCACAAATAGTCATCCGCCCCCTGCTGCAAACCGGAAACCCGCTGCTCCAGCGCATCGCGGGCCGTCAGGATCAGCACGGGCTCCTGATGCCCCCGTTTACGCCACTCCCGCAGAATATCCAGTCCGTCCAGGCCCGGCAGGCTGAGATCCAGCACCACGGCGTCATAAGGTGCGGCATCCAGCGCCTGTAGTCCGGTTTTTCCCTCGGTGAACCAGTCTACGCTGAACCCCAGTTTAATCAGTCCGGCTTTAATGCCGTCGCCGATCAGGGCGTCGTCTTCTATCAGTAAAATGCGCATTTGCTGCTACCTTATCGCTTCATCCCGCCTGTAATGTAAGACGGGGCAAAAGCGCTTGTACAGCACCAATCCGCTATTTCCCCTTCCCGATCATAATTTTGCACAAAACGGCTATTTCACGTTTTCCCTTAAGATTTCGTTAATAACTGTCTGCTTTAATCTGTTGCAGATGACCGGTTACTTTTCTGGCTTACGCTAATGAGCCATTCAACAGATGAGAGAAAAGAAAATGAAAAAGATGACGATTATGGTTTTGGCCGCCGCACTGATCGGCGCCCCGGCGCTGGCACAAAACGGTGGTTTTGTTGATCCGAATGCAACGACGACGCAAACCACGCAGAGCGCTCCCCGGGGAGGATTCGAGGGACCGGGCAGCAGCCTGACGACGGTGGAAAATGCAAAATCGCTCAATGACGACGCCTGGGTGATTCTGCGCGGGAATATTGAGCGCCGTATCAGCGAAGACACCTACATATTCCGCGATAAGTCCGGCACCATTAACGTTGAAATTGATCGTAAACGCTGGAACGGCCAAACCATTACCCCGCAGGACACCATTGAGATCCGCGGTAAAGTGGATAAAGACTGGAACTCCACGGAAATAGACGTAAAACAGGTGAATAAGATTAATTAACCCCCGGGCAGGAGAAGTACTTCACTTCTCCTGTTTTTGCATGGGAAATATTTTACCCGCCATTGTTATTAAACCATTAAATTCACACCACATATGTAAATATTATGTTGTATTAACTCTTGGTGACGCAGGATAAAAAACGGGGGATTTCCCTTAATCTGATTCCTCAGATTTCAAGCAGCGCAATCCCTCCTGATCAGACAAATCCAATATATTGTTTATCAAAGATAAATTTGAAATTTAAATTTTCTCTTTGCTATTTTTCATTAATTCCCATCAATTTCGGGGGATTAGTGTGTTTCAATTCGCATATTCTCACCCTGACAGAGTATGGGACTTATCACTTTCAGAAAAAGATGTTAAAATTGACCGATATCAATATTGGCCTGGGCAAGAGTTTATGATTCCGGAAAAACGCGTTATCCGCCGTATACAGTCTGGTGGTTGTGCGATCCACTGTCAGGATTGCAGCATCAGCCAGTTATGCATCCCTTTCACACTGAATGAGCATGAGTTGGACCAGCTCGATAATATCATTGAGCGCAAGAAACCCATTCAAAAAGGGCAGGCATTGTTCAAGGCGGGTGATGAGCTTAAATCGTTGTATGCCATCCGCTCCGGAACCATTAAAAGCTACACCATCACTGAGCAAGGCGATGAGCAGATCACGGCTTTCCACCTGGCCGGCGACCTGGTGGGCTTTGACGCCATCGGCAACCAGCAGCACCCCAGCTTTGCACAGGCGCTGGAAACGTCCATGGTGTGCGAAATTCCGTTCGAAACCCTTGACGATCTTTCCGGCAAGATGCCCAGTCTGCGCCAACAAATGATGCGTTTGATGAGCGGAGAGATTAAAGGCGATCAGGATATGATCCTGCTGTTGTCGAAGAAAAACGCCGAAGAACGCCTGGCGGCCTTCATCTATAATCTGTCGCGCCGTTTCGCCCAGCGCGGCTTCTCTCCGCGCGAGTTCCGCCTGACGATGACGCGCGGCGATATCGGTAACTATCTCGGCCTGACGGTGGAAACCATCAGCCGCTTGCTCGGTCGTTTCCAGAAAAGCGATATCCTCAGCGTCAAAGGGAAATACATCACCATTCAGGACGTTGACTCGCTGGCGCAGCTGGCCGGCACCCCGCGCAATCAGGTTGAGTAAGCCGTTCTAATAAGCTGAATTTAATAATAAACCGGATCATTTATTTCTATAATAGTTGATCCGGTTCCCTTCTTTCTCCTATCCTCTTCTTTCCCGATGGTTTACTCTTTAGGAGCAGACCACGATGACAATGTCTGCGTCGTTTCTGCATTATGACACTGCCGGTATGACTGTTTATGCAGCCGCAATGAGGAGGTCCAATGGTAAAGTATCAAAACCTGCTGGTGGCGATTGACCCCAATCAGGACGATCAACCGGCGCTGCGCCGTGCGGTCTATCTGGTTAAGCGCAACGGCGGCCATATTACGGCTTTCTTATCGATTTACGATCTTTCCTACGAGATGACCACGCTGTTGTCGCCGGACGAACGCCACTCAATGCGTCAGGGCGTTATCAGCCAGCGTACCGCCTGGATTCAGGAGCAGTGCCGTTTTTACCTGGCAGAGGGTATCCCCATCGACATCAAGGTGGTGTGGCATAACCGCCCGTTTGAAGCCATCATCCAGGAAGTGGTCAGCGGCGGCTATGATTTGTTGCTGAAGATGGCGCATCAGCACGATCGTCTGGAGTCGGTTATCTTTACCCCTACCGACTGGCACTTGCTGCGTAAATGCCCCTGCCCGGTCTGGATGGTGAAAGATCAGCCCTGGCCGGTTGACGGCGTGGCGCTGGTGGCGGTCAACCTCTCCTCCGAAGAGCCTTATCACGATCCGCTGAATGAAAAATTAGTAAAAGAGACACTGGAACTGGCCGAACACGTCGACCAAACCGCCGTCCATTTGGTGGGCGCGTACCCGGTAACGCCGATCAATATCGCCATCGATCTGCCCGACTTCGATCCCAGCGTCTATAACGATGCGATTCGCGGCCAACACTTGTTGGCGATGAAGGCCCTGCGGCAAAAATTTGGCCTGCGGGAAGAGGTGACTCACGTCGAAAAAGGGTTGCCTGAAGAGGTATTACCGGATGTCGCCGAGCATTTAAACGCCGGTGTGGTGGTGCTCGGCACGCTGGGGCGTACCGGTATCTCCGCCGCCTTTATCGGTAATACGGCAGAGCATGTGATTGATCATCTGAAGTGTGATTTATTGGCCATCAAACCTGACGGGTTTAATTGCCCGGTCGAAATTGCCGATGATGACGACGAACATGACGATGAATAAATCGTTATCAGTGAACACCATCCGCTGAACACCATCCGCTGAATAGAAAAAAGGCCGCATTATGCGGCCTTCTCTTTTCTCTGACGCATCACAGCGCCCGCAAAATCGCCTCAACGCTGTCTTTGGCATCGCCAAACAGCATCTGGGTATTTTCTTTAAAGAACAGCGGGTTCTGCACGCCGGCATAACCGGTATTCATCGAACGCTTGAATACGATAACGTTCTGCGCTTTCCATACTTCCAGCACCGGCATTCCCGCAATCGGGCTGCGCGGATCTTCCAGCGCCGCCGGGTTGACCGTATCGTTGGCGCCAATCACCAGCACCGTATCGGTTTCCGGGAAATCTTCGTTGATTTCATCCATCTCCAGCACGATGTCGTAAGGCACTTTGGCCTCCGCCAGCAACACGTTCATATGACCGGGCAGGCGCCCCGCCACCGGGTGAATCCCGAAGCGCACGTTGATGCCGCGCGCGCGCAGTTTCGCCGTGATGTCATGCACCGGATACTGCGCCTGCGCCACCGCCATGCCGTAGCCCGGCGTGATGATGACGGAGGTGGAGTTTTTCAGCAGTTCCGCCACGTCTTCCGCACTCGCTTCACGGTATTCGCCCATCTCCTGATCGTCGCCGGTCGAAGAGCCGTCAGTACCGAAACCACCGGCAATAACGCTGATGAATGAACGGTTCATGGCTTTACACATGATGTAAGACAGAATGGCACCAGAAGAACCGACCAGCGCACCGGTCACGATCAGCAGGTCGTTGCTGAGCATAAAGCCCGCCGCCGCCGCCGCCCAACCAGAATAGGAGTTCAGCATAGATACCACGACCGGCATATCCGCACCGCCGATGGACGCCACCAGGTGCCAGCCGAAAGCCAGCGCGATGATGGTCATCAGCAACAGGGTGAAGACTTCCACGCCGATACTGTCGGTTTTCACAAACCAAACCATCAGCAGGAAGGACACCACCATCGCCGCCAGGTTCATCTTATGGCGATGCGGCAGCATCAGCGGCTTGGACGAAATAATGCCGCGCAGTTTACCGAATGCCACGATAGAGCCGGTGAAGGTTACCGCACCGATAAAGATGCCGAGGAAAACTTCCGTCAGGTGAATGTTTTCCATCACCTGCGGCATGCTTCCCGCGTCATGCCCGATAAAGCTGTTGAAGCCGACCAGCACGGCGGCCAGGCCGACGAAGCTGTGCAGAATGGCGACCAGCTCCGGCATTTCGGTCATTTCTACCTTCTTCGCCAGATAAACGCCGATCGCGCCGCCAATCACCATCGCGACGATGATCCAGCCAACGTTGCTGGAATCCGGCCCCAGGATAGTGGCGATCAGCGCGATCGCCATCCCGACGACGCCGAAAATGTTGCCCTGCTTGGACGTTTCGTGTTTGGACAATCCGGCCAAACTGAAAATAAACAGAATAGCGGCAACAATGTATGCAGCTGTAACTAATCCTCCAGACATATGTTACCCCTTAATTTTTCCGGAACATCTTCAGCATGCGCTGAGTAACGGTGAATCCGCCGAATATGTTGATGCTGGCGATCAGCACCGCGATAAAGGCAAAGAACGTGATCCAGCCGCCCTGCCCAATCTGCAGCAGCGCACCGACCACGATAATTCCCGAAATGGCGTTGGTGACCGACATCAATGGCGTATGCAGCGCATGGCTAACGTTCCAGACCACGTAGTATCCCACCACGCAGGCCAGGGCAAATACAGTGAAGTGGGAAAGGAACTCTTTCGGCGCGACGTTGGCCAGCCAGCCGAACAGGATAATCGCCAATGCCAGCAGTACGTATTTTTTCACCGGAGACGCCGGTTTTTCCGGCGCTTTTGCTACCGGCTCAGGGGCTTTCGCGGCCTGAGGCGCGGCAGAAACTTTGATCGGCGGAGCCGGCCAGGTAATTTCACCGGCTTTAACGACGGTGACGCCGCGAATGACATCGTCTTCGAAATTGACGTCAAGCGTGCCGTCTTTCTCTTTACACAGCAACTTCAGCAGGTTCAGAAGGTTGGTGGCGTAAAGCTGGGAAGACTGCGTCGGCAAACGGCTGGGCAGATCGGTATAGCCGATGATTTTCACGCCGTTGGCGGTGTTGACCACCTTATCCGCTTCGGTGTACTCACAGTTACCGCCGGTTTGCGCAGCGAGATCGACGATCACGCTGCCCGGTTTCATGGAATCCACCATCTCTTTGGTGATCAGCTTCGGTGCGGGTTTCCCGGGAATGAGCGCGGTCGTGACGATAATATCCACGTCTTTGGCCTGTTCGGCGAACAGCGCCATCTCGGCCTTGATGAAGGCTTCGGACATCACTTTGGCATAACCGTCGCCGCTGCCCGCTTCTTCTTCAAAGTCCAGCTCAAGGAACTCCGCCCCCATGCTCTTGACCTGTTCTTTAACCTCCGGGCGCGTATCAAAAGCGCGTACGATCGCCCCCAGGCTGCCGGCAGCGCCGATTGCCGCCAATCCGGCAACCCCGGCGCCGATAACCATCACCTTGGCTGGCGGTACTTTACCCGCCGCGGTAATCTGCCCGGTAAAGAAACGGCCGAACTCATGCGCGGCTTCCACAATGGCGCGATAACCGCCGATGTTAGCCATAGAGCTGAGCGCGTCCATCGACTGCGCGCGTGAAATACGCGGAACGGAGTCCATCGCCATGGCGGTAACGCCGGCGTCAGACAGTCTTTTCAACAAATCCTGATTTTGCGCTGGCCAGATGAAACTGATTAACGTGCTCCCCGCTTTCATCAGGGCAATCTCTTCATCCTCAGGCGCATTAACCTTCAGGACGATGTCCGACTGCCAAACATCTTCGTAACCGACAACCTCCGCTCCCGCTTCGCGGAATGCGTTATCATCAAAACTTGCCAGCTTTCCCGCACCGCTTTCAATCGCGACGGTGAAGCCCAGTTTCAGCAACTGCTCCACCGTTTTGGGCGTTGCCGCCACGCGGGCTTCATTGGCTGACCGCTCTCTTGGTACACCAATACGCATAGTATTCCCTTTCATCTGTCTGTGATGAGATGTCTGTGATGATGGCTTCACCGCTCCCGACTCCGACCGGTGACAACCACCGGCCTCCGGCTAACCACCACCGGAGGCGTTATTTTAGCCAAATAGACCCTTTGTCTTTCAGGCTGCCACCCTAAACGGGCGGTAGCTTGAAACACGCCGGGCATAGCTTTCTATAAACTACTGAAAATGAGACTTATGATCCACTCATCAACATCGCCGGAATGCAGATAATCGTTAAAAACCGTCGCTTAGGAAAACTCCCGGGCTAAATCCGGGGAAAAAATGCCGAAAAAACACCGCGTCAGCATGATTTCACGCCACTAATCACGCGATCTTACCGACATATCTTCTGCACTCCCCAGCCGGTAGCGTACCGATGTTAATGAATTATTAATAATTAGCGGGCAACATACCCGTTATCCGGAATAATCAGCGAATTACGATATCGATGAAAACATGCGGTGTGATGCTTATGTCACACTCACCGCATAAATTCCTGAAGCAGAGTCGCTTATTACGTGCAATAATCTGCCCCAATCTTTTCTGAGATCCCATTATTCAACAACGATGGTTTGGCGTAAGCCCGGCGTTTCCCCTGCGGATTCGCTCGCAACACCCGTTAATGTGCAAGGTGTAAAGGATTTTTTATGAAGCTGAAAACCACAATTATCGCGTCAGCGTTGTTTTCCCTTACCGCGATGTCCGTACAGGCAGCGCAGGAGCTGACGCCGGAAAAAGCCGCCGAGCTTAAACCTTCCGAACGCATTACCCTGACCGGTCGCTTCAACGCCATCAATGAAGCCGCCAACGCCGTTTCACGCCGCGCCGATGAGCTGGGCGCCGCGTACTTTTATATCCAGGACATCAACAGCAATAACAACGGCGGCAACTGGCGCGTTACGGCGGATCTCTATGCTAAAGACGCCACTGAAGTTTCCAAAGAGACGCAATACCGCACGTTTAACGGCATAAAAGAACTCCCCAAGTCTGAAGCCCTGGTTCTGCAACCGTTCGACACCGTCAGCATCAGCGGTTTCTACCGCAGCCAGCCTGACGTGAACGACGCAATCTCCAAAGCCGCCAAAGACAAAGGCGCTGCTTCTTTCTATATCGTCCGTCAAATTGACGCCAACAGCGGCGGCAACCAATACATTACCGCATACGTCTACAAAGCCGACGCGGCCAAACGCCAGGTACAAAGCCCTGACGCCATTCCGGCAGATTCCGATGCCGGACGCGCGGCCCTGGCCGCCGGCGGTTCCGCTGCCGCCAACGTTGAAATCCCCGGCGTAGCTTCTTCCGGCACGCCGAGCGACAGCGTCGGGCGCTTCTTCGAAACGCAGTCTTCTACCGGCAAGCGTTACACTGTCACGCTTTCTGACGGGACGAAAATTCAGGAAGTTAACAAAATCACCGCGGCGCAGATGGTGCCGTTTGACTCTGTTACCTTCACCGGTCACTACAACAGCATGACCGATGTATCAGAAGAAGTCGCCAAACGCGCGGCGAAGAAAGGTGCGAAGTACTATCACATCACCCGCCAGTGGCAGAACAAGAGCGGCGGCAACCTGACCGTCAGCGCTGACCTGTTCAAATAAGGCCGGGGCAGATTCCGGGGCGGCGCTGCCGCCCTTTTTTATACCTGCGATCCCGCCCCTGTCATGCATAATTTTTTGTCCTTTGCGCATAATCATCCATTGCAACCCCTGCACACACTCCGTAAAATCTGCGCGGCTTCCATAGTCGGTTATCTCGTTGTCAGCCGGAATATTATTGCTTTACGCTGACACCATGTTATCCGTTAGTTAATTATGTTACCGGAACATCTCATTGGAAAAGAAACTTGGACTTACCGCGCTGACCGCCCTGGTGCTCAGCTCCATGCTCGGCGCCGGCGTTTTTAGTCTGCCGCAAAATATGGCGGAAGCGGCAAGCCCGGCCGCGTTGCTGATCGGCTGGGGGATCACCGGCGTCGGTATCCTGTTCCTGGCTTTCGCCATGCTGCTGTTAACCCGTCTGCGCCCCGATCTTGATGGCGGGATCTTCACCTACGCCCGCGAAGGATTCGGCGAACTGATTGGTTTCTGCTCCGCCTGGGGGTACTGGTTGTGCGCCGTGATCGCCAACGTGTCCTATCTGGTTATCGTGTTTGCCGCGCTGAGCTTTTTCACCGACTCGCCGCAACACGTTATTTTCGGCGACGGCAATACCTGGCAAGCGCTGTTAGGCGAGTCCCTGCTGCTTTGGATCGTTCACCTTCAGGTATTACGCGGCGTTAAAACCGCTGCCGGCATTAATTTAGCCGCCACGCTGGCAAAGCTGCTGCCGCTCGGTCTGTTTATCATTCTTGCCGCCCTGGCCTTCAAGACCGAGGTATTCAAGCTGGACTTCACCGGCGTCGCGCTTGGCGTACCCGTTTGGGAACAGGTAAAAAACACCATGCTGTTCACCCTGTGGGTATTTATCGGCGTGGAAGGTGCGATTGTGGTTTCCGCCCGCGCGCGTGAGAAGAAAGACGTCGGGCGCGCAACGATGCTGGCCGTGGTTTCCGCGCTGGCAATTTATCTGCTGATTACCCTGCTTTCGCTCGGCGTAATGCCCCGCGCGGAGTTGGCTGAAGTGCGCAACCCATCGATGGCCGGTTTGATGGTCAACATGATCGGGCCGGTCGGTGAGATTATCATTGCGGCAGGATTGATTATTTCCGTATGCGGCGCTTACCTGAGCTGGACGATCATGGCCGCGGAGGTGCCCTACCTTGCCGCACAGCACGGGGCGTTTCCGAAGATTTTCGGACGCCAGAATACCCGGGAAGCGCCGGCGTCCTCGCTGTGGCTGACCAACGGCGCGGTTCAGGTCACGCTGGTTATCATCTGGCTGACGGGCGCCAACTATAACAATCTGCTGACCGTCGCGTCAGAAATGATTCTGGTTCCTTATTTCCTGGTCGGCGCCTTCTTGTTTAAAGTCGCGAAGCGCAAGGGAGACACCCGTATTCTTATCGCCGCAACCGGCGCCTGCATATACGGCTTGTGGCTGCTGTATGCCTCCGGGTTAACGCATCTGCTGATGTCCGTCCTGTTATATGCGCCCGGGCTGCTGGTCTTTATGTATGCGCGCCGTAACGCCGCGGAAAGAGAAGCGCTCTCCCTGCTTGAACGTACGGGTATTTTTCTGCTGCTGGCGGCAACGCTGCCTGCGGGATGGTTTATGTTCGGCTGAGGATAAATGCCGGGCCGGATAACACAAGCCAGGTAACAGCAGCCAGATAACAATCGGGGCGGATTAACCGCCCCGATTCCGTTTGACTCAGCCCGCCAGCTGGACCTTCAGGTGTTCGTTCTCCTGAGACAGGAAAACACGCAGGCCGCAACCGCGGACGATTGAAGTGAGTTGGGCGTCATCCAGCGCATAAGGCAACTGGATATCCAAGCCATCGAACCCTTGCTGCTGTGCAAGCTCAATCAACCGGATGATATTCGTTTCATCGCTGACCTGAGTCGATAACACCTGCAGTGCCAGTGATTTCAGCCGGCTGTTTTGATCGATTGCTTCCGCTTTTGTCCGTGTGACCATGCCAAATAACGGCATTACGCCATAAATTGCATCTACAAAACTCCAGTGCTTTTTGCATGATGCAGAAAGAAAATCCGTATAATCAAAGCAGACCCGTTCACTGTTCCTGATTGTAAGATGATCGCCAGACATCTCCCTCAACCCTCTTTCCACAGTGTTGTTGTGATTAACAGGCATATATTCAGTTGGCTATCATGTCACCTTTTGATTAGAAAAACCACCATTCTGAATAAAACTAATTCTCAATATAAATCATATAATTAAGATAAGTTGATTGTTTCAAATTTGTGAATAACAGGATTGATCTCATTACTTTTGTGATACATTCCTGCATATTTATGCCTTGCAGTAATAAAAAGTCGTACAAAACACAACCAAATGTTTCTATTTATTTCTCACAATAAGAAATAGCATAATTTCCATTCGCATGATTTTGAACATTTTTTTAATTTTTTATAAAGCCATCATTAACAATTATTTTGGCATTTCAAAAAAAGAAAAATTATGTTTGATGAGGCTCACAAATGCCAATACCAAATTCAATGAGAATAAAAATAAGGAATAAACAACCATTCACTATGAGAATATTATAATCACGCACAGGAAAAATATCCTGAAATAAATGGCACGTTCGTCTTAATTCCTCCATTCCGTATGATAACGCTGCCACTGCAAGATATTATGCGCGTTACATTACTTCATATATAACTCATAAAAGGGCCTCAATATGAGCAAAAAAGTATTAGCCATCGTTATTCCGGCCATTCTGGCGGCAGGAGCCACGCAGGCCGCAGAAATTTATAACAAAGATGGCAATAAGCTGGATTTATACGGAAAAGTAGATGGTCTGCATTATTTCTCAGATGATGCAGGCAAAGACGGCGATCAGTCCTATATTCGTATGGGGTTTAAAGGCGAAACCCAAATCACCGATCAGCTCACCGGGTATGGGCAATGGGAATATAACGTACAGGCCAACACCACAGAGGGTGAAAACCAAAGCTGGACGCGTCTCGGCTTTGCCGGCCTGAAGTTAGGCGACTATGGTTCTTTTGACTATGGCCGCAATTATGGCGTTCTGTACGATGTTGAAAGCTGGACGGATATGCTGCCGGAATTCGGCGGCGACACCTACACCCAGGCTGATAACTTCCTGACCGGGCGCGCTAACGGCGTAGCGACCTACCGCAACAGCGGATTCTTCGGACTGGTGGATGGCCTGAACGTTGCCGTCCAATATCAGGGCAATAACGAATCGACGGGTAACGGCAATGAAGGCACCAATAATGGCCGCGACACCCGTTTTGAAAACGGCGATGGCTGGGGCCTTTCCACGACTTATGATCTGGGAATGGGCATCAGCGCCGGCGCGGCCTATACGTCGTCCGATCGTACCAATGCCCAGGTCAACCACGGCGGCACTTATGCCGGCGGCGATAAAGCCGATGCCTGGACCGCGGGCCTGAAGTATGATGCCAACAACGTTTATCTGGCGACCATGTACTCAGAAACCCGCAATATGACGCCATACGGTAGCACCGACAGCCCGGAAGGCGGCGGTATTGCCAACAAAACGCAAAACTTTGAAGTCGTCGCGCAATATCAGTTCGATTTCGGCCTGCGCCCCTCGGTTGCTTATCTGCAATCAAAAGGCAAGGACCTCAACAGCGCCTATGGCGACGATCAGGATCTGGTGAAATATGTTGAGGTAGGCGCTACTTACTATTTCAACAAAAACATGTCTACTTACGCAGATTATAAAATTAACCTGCTTGATGATAATGATTTTACCCGGAACAATAATATCTCTACCGATGATATATTTGCCCTGGGTTTGGTTTATCAGTTCTGATAGCCTTTCTTAAATGTAAAAGCCCCGAAAATAATCGGGGCTTTTGTCTTTGTTCTTCCCATGTTCACCACACTCCGTGACTTTCTCCACCAGACACTGCACTATATACCGCTAAAATAAAATAGAAGATGGGTATATCTCATTGATATGATATCCGGTGGAAAACAATGCGATTAACAAAACGGAAGCTTGTGCGATGACAAATACCGCTCCCCAGCCGATTTTAATTACCGGAGGCGCACGGCGCATCGGTCTTGCCCTGGCGCATGCCCTGCTTTCACGGCATCAGCCGGTTATCGTCGCATACCGCAGCGAATACCCCGCCCTGGAGGGATTACGGGCCGCCGGGGCGCATTGCTTACAGGGGGATTTCTCGGCACATGAAGGGATTTATGATTTTGCCCGCCGTGTCGCAGCGCTTACGCCGAAGCTGCGCGGTATTGTCCATAATGCCAGCGCCTGGCTGGCCGAGAACAGCGGGACGCCGCCGGAGCAAACGCTGCAAACCATGTTGCAGATCCATGTCTATACTCCGTATTTACTCAATCAGCTACTTGAACCTCTGTTATGCGGCCAGGGGGAAGCCGGCGCGGATATTATTCATCTGACCGATTATGTGGTAGAGAAAGGGAGCGACAAGCATATCGCTTATGCCGCCAGTAAAGCAGCGCTGGATAATATGACCCGCTCTTTCGCCCGAAAACTGGCGCCGGAAGTCAAAGTTAACGCTATCGCGCCAGCGCTGATCATGTTCAACCCCGGTGATGACGAGCAATACCGGCGTCAGGCGCTGGACAAATCATTGATGAAGATCGCGCCGGGCGAACAAGAAATCGTCAACGCTATTGAGTTTCTGTTGAACAGCCGTTTTGTTACCGGGCGTACCATAGCAGTAGATGGCGGGCGCCCCCTGCGCTAGCCCGTCGCCCGATAAATGACCTCATAAAGAAGACATGATGAATACCATAGTGTTTGTTGAAGACGATCAGGATGTAGGTCAGTTAATTGCAGCGTATCTGGGTAAGCATGATATTACCGTGGTGATCGAACCCCGCGGCGATACGGCGCTGGAGACGATCCAGAACCTGAAGCCTGATCTGGTGATGCTGGACATCATGCTGCCGGGTAAAGACGGCATGACGCTGTGCCGGGATTTACGCCCGCTCTACGATGGCCCGATTGTGCTGTTGACCTCGCTGGACAGCGACATGAACCATATTCTTGCCCTGGAGATGGGCGCCAGCGACTATATTCTGAAAACCACACCGCCCGCCGTGTTGCTGGCCCGGTTGCGTCTGCATCTGCGCCAACATCAGCCCCAGACGCAACCAGAAGAAAACAACACCAAGAAAATCAACACCAATAACAGCATCCGCTTCGGGCAACTGAGCATCGATCCGGTAAACCGCGAGGTGATATTGAAAGAGGAAAATATCAGTCTTTCCACTTCCGATTTCGATCTGTTATGGGAACTGGCGACCCATGCGGGAAAAATCATGGACCGCGACGCCCTGCTGAAAACCCTGCGCGGCGTTAGCTATGACGGCATGGATCGCAGCATTGATGTTGCGGTTTCCCGCCTGCGCCGCAAGCTTGACGACAATGCCCTGGAACCATTCAGAATAAAAACCGTGCGCAACAAAGGTTACCTGTTCGCCCCTAATGCCTGGGAATAGCGGCCATGAAAAAGCTGTTCGTACAGTTCTACCTGTTGCTGTTCGTTTGCTTTCTGGTGATGGCGATGCTGGTCGGCCTGGTGTACAAGATCACGGCCGAACGTGCGGGGCGGGAGTCAATGGACGACCTGATGAAAAGTTCGCTCTACCTGATCCGCAGCGAACTGCGCGAAATCCCGCCGCGGGACTGGAACAAAACCATCAACAAACTGGACTGGAATCTCTCGTTTAAACTGCACATTGAACCACAGGGAAAACGGCAGCTAACGCCTGCTCAGGAAAAACGGTTACATAATGGCGAAATCGTCGCGCTGGACAGTGAGTACACCTTTATTCAGCGTATTCCACGCAGCCACTACGTACTGGCCGTCGGTCCGATCCCCTATCTGTTTTACCTGCATGAAATGCGCCTGCTGGACTTTGCGCTGTTACTGTTCATCGGCCTTTCTCTCGCCCTGCCCGTTTTCCTCTGGATGCGCCCGCACTGGAAGGATCTGCTCAAGCTGGAAACCGCCGCGCAGCGGCTCGGTGAAGGGCACCTGAATGAACGAACCCATTTCGACAGCACGTCCAGCCTGAGCCGGCTGGGCATCGCCTTTAACCAGATGGCAGACAACATCAACACCCTGATCGCCAGCAAAAAACAGCTGATTGACGGTATTGCCCATGAGCTGAGAACGCCGCTGGTCCGGCTGCGTTACCGCCTGGCGATGAGCGATAATCTGACCGAAAATGAACAGCAGGCGCTGAACCGCGATATCGGTCAGTTAGAGGCCTTAATTGATGAGCTGCTGACCTACGCCCGCCTCGATCGGCCCCAGGTTGCGATAAAAATGGAACAGATCGACCTGTCCGGCTGGCTACAGGAAAAAGTCAGTGACATGCAACTGGTACATCCGGAACGCACCATCGGCCTGGACATCCCCCATCAGGGAAACTTTGGCGCCGTAGACTTACGCCTGATGGAGCGGGTGCTGGATAATCTGGTCAACAACGCCCTGCGTTACAGCAACGAACGACTGCGCGTCGGGCTGTGGTTCAACGGCAACGATGCCTGCTTGCAGGTTGAAGACGACGGTCCGGGGATTCCTCCCGAAGAGCGTCAGCGCGTATTTGAACCTTTTGTACGCCTGGACCCAAGCCGCGACCGGGCAACCGGCGGATGCGGGCTGGGGCTGGCTATCGTGCACAGTATCGCCCAGGCGTATCAGGGGCAGGTTTCTGTTGAAGGGAGCCCATTGGGCGGGGCTTGCTTTCGCTTCACCTGGCCGCGCAAAATACTGATTCAGCAAGCCAACGCTCCCGTCGACTCAACGAATTGACCGACCACTTCTCCTCTCCACAAAGGACCGCTACCGCTTATGAGCAATGCTTACCAACGATTGTGCGAAACCTTTACCCGCCTTGCGCGTTTTTCCCATCTCGACGCCATTGCCGGATGGGATATGCAGACCTGTATGCCCTCCGGCGGCAGTGCCGCCAGAACTGAAGCGCTGACGGAATTACGCATCCTCAGCCATCAGATCCTGACCGATCCGCACGTCGGTGAGTTATTGCAGCAGGCGCAGCAAGAGCCACTCAGCGACGAGCAGCACGCCAGTCTGCGGGAAATGGCGCGTCGTTACGGCCATGCCGTCGTTCTGCCGGAATCATTGGTTTCCGCCCAGGCGCTGGCCGGGATGCATTGTGAGCATGCCTGGCGTGAGCAACGGCGCAACAATGACTGGCAGGGATTCCTGAAGAATTTCACCGAAGTGGTGCGCCTGAGCCGGGAAGAAGCGCAAATTCGCGCCCAAGCCAGCGGCCTCAGCCGTTATGATGCCTTGCTTGATCGCTATGAACCCGGTATGACCGCCGCCCGTCTTGATGCGATTTTTGCGCAGGTAAAGCAATGGCTTCCGTCATTGCTGCAACAAATCATCGAAAAACAGCGCAGCCAGACACTTACCGAATCTCAGGGGCCGTTCAGCGTTGAGCAACAGCGGGCGCTGGGCGTCGATGTGATGGGTCTGCTGGGGTTTGATTTTAACCACGGGCGCCTGGACGTCAGCGCCCATCCCTTCTGCGGCGGCGTCCCTGACGATGTACGCATCACGACGCGCTATAACGAGCAAGACTTTCTCGGCGCCTTACTGGGCATTATTCATGAAACCGGCCATGCCCGTTATGAGCAGAATCTGCCCCGTCAGTGGGCCGGACTGCCGATTGCCGAAGCCCGCTCAACGGCAATACACGAATCGCAAAGCTTGTTGTTTGAAATGCAGCTGGCGCGCGGAACTCCGTTCCTCAACGTACTACGCCCATATGTTCAAAAACATTTCGGCGATCAGAATGCGTTCCACGGCGAGAATTTTATCCGCATCAACCACCGCGTTCAGCCGGGGTTCATCCGTATTGATGCGGATGAAGTCAGCTACCCCGCACATGTGATCCTGCGTTATGAAATTGAACGTGCGCTGATTGAGGGAGAGATTGAAGCCGGGGATATTCCGGAAATCTGGAATAAAAAGATGATGGACTACCTTGGATTAGACACCCGGGGTAACTACCGTGACGGCTGTATGCAGGATATTCACTGGACCGATGGCGCTTTCGGCTACTTCCCGACCTATACCCTGGGAGCGATGTATGCCGCCCAGCTTTTCGCCGCTGTCCGCCGTTGCCATCCCTCGTTGGATGAAAACATTGCCCATGGCGATCTGTCCCTTTTGTTCACCTGGCTGCGGGAAAACATTTGGCAGCATGGTTCACGCTTTGACACGGATACCCTCATCCGTAACGCCACGGGAGAGACGCTGAATCCGGAGTGGTTCCGCCGTCATATTGAACAACGCTACCTCAGTTGATTTTCACTTCTGACACAGACTTTAACGCCGGGTCAATGCCCGGCGTTAATTTCCGTTCCGCCGGTTTATGCCATGCCCGCACCGGGTTATATCTGGATGCATCAGGATAACCAGGGTTGGCACCGCACGTATCATGTTTGACATCATCCCGGACATCCAATACCACCGCCTCTGCCGGTATGACGCCCTCAGCAGCCATATTCACCGGGCGCATCGCACAGATACTTTATGGCACCTATAATTGCAGGGTAATGAACGGAGGTGTTTCTATGAAATCCATCTTTATCGCCCTGGCGATCTGTGTCCTCTCAGGTTGTCTATCACCGGGAGGATCTCAGCCGTCTTCAGATGGCTCTGCTCCTCATGATAACTTACAAACCTGTGATGGTCCTGATAACGGAGCGGGTAACAGCTGTGCACAATCCGTGATGCCGGATACCTATTGATCTCTCTACCGGTATCAGCAGATTTAATTTAGCGCTGAATGACAGAAAGCCGCGATAATCTATCGCGGCTTTGAATATATAGACAGTCATTGAACTATCGGCTTATTGTATTTACCGACAGAACAATATCAGCACAATACGTTATTTGCAGTAGCTATAATCAACGGGTTTCCAGCTTGAAGATACCTGCCGGCCATGCTTATCATAGCATGAATCATCTTTTACACAGTTCGTTTTACCACCGGCAACGGCAGGCGAGCCAAAGTAATAGCGGGTATAACACGTATTACCACCGCCGACGACATTTTCAATATCCATAAGGGTTGTAAACTTCATAATAATTTCCTTTAACTATGGGGATAATAACTCAATCATTGAATATAAATATACAAAGAGGGGGAAATAAAAAAGAGCGTAGCCTTTTTTATTTCATTTTTACTCACTTGCCTTTACAGTAGCTATCACTGACGGCAGAATTGTAATTACCGCTTACCTTTCCATGCTTGTCTCTGCACTGGAACAGCTGCGTGCAACTACCATTGCTGGTCCTGCTATAGCCAATAACACTACAGCTGGAACTGGCGCCACCGGTAACACGCGCAACGTCGTTCATTGAAGCCTGCTTCATAATAACTCCCTTTTATTTTCATATGTTATATATAACGTCATTGTTTTCTCGTGAATAAACCACTTTAATATATTAATTAAAGAAATCGTTAATTAGAAACGCAAAGTTCATTCATCAGAGAACAAGCGCAATCTACCACACTTAATTTTATTTGCAAACAAGAGCGATTTAATTAATTAAAAATAACCGGATACGCCTAATTCATTTAATAATTAAGGCGCCATATGTTCATTAGGGAAATATGTTTTATTCATTGGCAATACTTAATATACGACATGCATAAACCATAATAATATAGAGAGATAGGAGAGGAACTCCCCTTTGAATGCCCCTTCCCCCTTCTCGCCTGAAAGAAAAAACAAAGTGTACAGTGGTTAATGACGATACAGGAAAGCAAACAAATGTATGTTGTAACTAAAATAAGTACATAACGTTACACGCCGAAACCAATGACTCACAGCACCGCACACCGTGCCTGCTTAACATAGCGCTATTCTTCCCGCAGCCGGGCATTGGCAAATGTATATCACCAGGTAACGCCAGCTACCGGAGCTCTCCATCGCCAGGATAACCTTTTGGCTTTCTGTCTGAGGAACCCTATGATTCGTCGCCACCTGTTTGAGATTTTGCTGGTCTCGCTCATCGTATGTGCTGTGATTATTGCGTGCTTCTACCTGTAAAACCGGGGTTCCACCCTCTTTACGGTTTAAGAAAGACTGCCGTTGCGAAAAAATTCGGTAGATCACACGGATTTAGGTAGAATTCCTGTCAGAGGATATCCGTTATCAGGTCAACCTATGCGAATACTGCGTTTGATTTTTTTGTGTCTTCCGGTCATCTGCTCCTCGTTATGGCTGACTTTCGCCTATGCCGACGACGACACCCTGTCGCCTGACGAGCAGTTGCGCTTGTTTTACGGTAAGGACGACCGCATCAAAATTAAAGACGTCGGCGACTGGCCCTGGCAGGCCATCGGGCAAATCGAGACGGAAAGCGGCAACCTGTGCACGGCTACGCTGATCGCGCCTCATCTGGTTCTTACTGCCGGCCACTGCGTATTGGCCCCGCCGGGAAAGCTGGACCGCCCTGTCGCCCTGCGTTTTGTATCCCGCAATCACAAATGGCGTTATGAAATTACTCAGTTGAAAGCACTGGTCGATATGCGGCTCGGCAAACGTCTGAAGCCCGACGGAGAGGGTTGGGTCGTTCCCCCTTCCGCCGCCACGCAGGACTATGCGTTGATCAGGATCGACAGCGACGACTTGCCACCGCTGCGTCCCATTCCGCTCTGGAAAGGCGATGTTTCTCAGCTAAACGAAGCCCTGAAGGCAACCGGCCGCCATGTTACTCAGGCGGGCTACCCGCAGGATTTTCTCGACGACCTGTACAGCCATGAAAACTGCCTGATCACCGGTTGGGCGCAGAAAGGCGTATTCAACCATCAATGCGACACCTTACCCGGCGACAGCGGCTCTCCATTATTGCTGAAAGATGCCTCTGGCCTCTGGAGCCTGGTCGCCATACAGAGTTCCGCCCCGGCGCCGGAAAACCGTTACCGGGCCGACAACCGTGCGGTTTCCGCTACCGCCTTCAATGACGAGCTAAAAGCCTTGCTGCAACAACCCGTCGATTCCGGCGAAAAATAGCGTGACTTTCCGCCCCCAACAAACCGGGGCGGAATGCATCACCCTGCGATTTGATCGATCGCCTGCAGAATGCGCTTCTCCGACACCGGATAAGGCGTTCCCAATTGCTGGGCGAAGTAGCTGACGCGCAGTTCTTCAATCATCCAGCGTACGTCCTGCACCTCCGGCAGCACAGCTTTTTGCGGCGGGAGCTTGTTGACCATCTGTTGCCAGGCCTGCTGCATCTGCTCCACCTTCAGCATCTGTGCGCGATCGCGGTGCGGATCGATGGCAAGCTTATCCAGACGCCGCTCCACGGCGTGAAGATAACGTTCGATATCCGCCAGACGATCGGCGCCGCTGGCCGTAACGAACCCGCGGTAAATCAAATGGTTCATCTGATTTTTGATGTCCGAAAGCGCCAGGGCCATGGTCATGTCCACCCGTCCCTTCAGCCGCTTATTGATGCCATTCGCGGTGGTCAGAATCCGCTCCACCTGGCGGGCGATAGCGACGACCTCTTCATTCAGCTCCGCGCGAACTTTCTCATGCAGTTGCTCAAACCCCGCTTCCGTCCAGGCAGGGCCGCCGGCACGGGCGATCAACGCATCCACGCCGCAGGCAATGCAGTCGTCAATCAGCTCCAGCACTTTGCCGTATGGGTTGAAATAGAGCCCCAGTTTGGCCTTGTTGGGCAATTTTTCGTGCAGGTATTTAATCGGCGAAGGAATGTTGAGCAACAACAGCCGGCGCGACCCCTGCCACATGGCCTGCTGCTGTTCCTGCTCGGTTTCAAACAGCTTAATCGCTACGCTGTCCTTTTCATCAACCAGCGCCGGGTAGGCCCGAACTTCGTAACCCCCCCGCTTTTGCTCATAACGTTCCGGCAGCGTGCCAAAGCTCCAGACGTGCAGGCCTTGCCGCTCCAGGCCATCATCGGCAACGGCGGAGAGCGTCTGCTGCACTTCCCCTTTCAGTTGATTTTTGAGCGCCTCAAGATCTTTCCCTTCCGCCAACGTTTTGTTCTTCTCGCTGACCACGCGGAAGGTCATTTTCAGGTGATCGGGCACCAAATCCCATTGCCACTCATCAGGTGACACCGTCACGCCGGTCATGCGCCGCAGCTCCCGCTCCAGCGATTCAACCAATGGCATTGCCAGCGGCGTAGCCCTGGCCAGAAACGCCTCAGCGTAGTTTGGTGCGGGAACAAAGTTACGCCGCACCGGCTTGGGCAGTGATTTGATCAGAGCAATAATCAGATCGCGGCGAATTCCCGGAATTTGCCACTCAAATCCTACGTTTTCGATCTGGTTCAGTATCGGCAGCGGAATATGCACCGTCACCCCGTCCGCATCAGCCCCCAGTTCGAACTGATAGGAAAGGCGCAGCTTAACGTTGCCCTGATGCCAGAAATTGGGGTAATCCAGCGTGCTCACGCCTTCCGCCCCCTCTTTGATCAACATCGATTTTTCGAAGTTAAGCAATTCGGGATCGGTGCGGCTTGCTTTACGCCACCAGCTGTCAAAATGACGCGAGGAAACCACGTCATGGCCGATACGCTGATCGTAGAATTCGAACAGGGTTTCGTCATCGACCAGAATATCGCGGCGGCGGGTGCGGTGTTCAAGCTCCTCCACTTCGTCGCGCAGTTTCTGGTTAGCACGGAAAAAAGCATGGCGGGTCTGCCAGTCGCCCTCCACCAGCGCGTGACGAATAAACAACTCACGGCAGGTTTGCGGATCGATTTTACCGTAGTTCACCTTACGTGCAGCCACGATGGGCAAACCATAGAGCGTCACTTTCTCAACGGCCATCACAGCGCCCTGGGACTTCTCCCAGTGCGGCTCGCTGTAACTGCGCTTAATCAGATGCTGCGCCAGCGGTTCAATCCACTCCGGCTCGATGCGCGCGGCAATACGCCCCCACAGGCGGCTGGTTTCCACCAGCTCCGCCACCATGCCCCACTTAGGCGGCTTTTTAAACAGGCCTGACGCGGGGAAAATCGCGAAGCGCGCATTACGTGCACCGGTATATTCCTGTTTGTCGTTGTCTTTCTGACCGACGTGCGACAACAGTCCGCTCAGCAGCGCGGTGTGAATACTGCGGTAGTCCGCATCAACCGAGTTCACGGCAAAACCGAGTTCTTTCACCACCTGACGCAGTTGCGTGTAAACATCCTGCCATTCCCGCACCCGCAGGTAGTTGAGATAATCGCTTTTGCACTGCTTGCGGAATTGATTGGACGACAGCGCCTTTTGCTGTTCTTTCAAATAATTCCACAGATTGACCAGCGCCATAAAGTCGCTTTCTTTATCGGCAAAGCGACGGTGCTTCTCATCCGATGCCTGCTGCTTCTCGGCGGGACGTTCGCGCGGGTCCTGAATCGACAGCCCTGAGGCAATGATCATCACCTCCCGGACGGCATTATTTTTCTGCGCTTCGATCACCATACGCGCCAAGCGCGGATCGATGGGCAACTGCGCCAGCTGTGCGCCCAGCGGCGTCAGGCGCTGATGTCCTTTTTCCGTGCTGTAAACCGCACCCAGTTCTTCCAGCAGGCGCACGCCGTCCTGAATATTGCGGTTGTCCGGCGCTTCCACGAACGGAAACGCGGCGATATCCCCCAACCCCAGCGACGTCATCTGCAAAATAACCGATGCCAGGTTGGTGCGCAGAATTTCCGGATCGGTAAATTCAGGCCGTGACAGGAAATCCTGTTCGGAATACAGCCGGATGCAGATCCCTTCGGAAACACGGCCGCAGCGTCCTTTACGCTGATTCGCCGACGCCTGGGAAATCGGTTCAATCGGCAAACGCTGAACCTTGGTGCGGTAGCTGTAACGGCTGATGCGCGCAGTGCCCGGATCGATAACGTATTTGATCCCCGGTACGGTCAGCGACGTCTCCGCCACGTTGGTCGCCAGCACGATACGCCGCCCGGTATGGCTATGGAACACCCGGTTCTGCTCACCGGCGGACAGGCGGGCATACAGCGGCAAAATCTCGGTGTGCGGCAAATTCTGCTTCATCAGCGCATCCGCCGTGTCGCGGATTTCCCGTTCCCCGCTCATAAAGACCAGGATGTCACCCGGCCCCTCGCGCTGAAGCTCATCCACGGCGTCAAAAATAGCCTGCAGCTGATCGCGGTCGCCGTCATCATCGTCATCCGCGATCGGGCGATAGCGCACCTCAACCGGATAAGTACGCCCCGAAACTTCAATGATCGGCGCATTGTTAAAATGGCGCGAGAAACGTTCAGGGTCGATGGTTGCCGATGTGATAATGACTTTCAGATCGGGGCGTTTCGGCAATAGCTGCCGCAGGTAGCCAAGAATGAAGTCGATATTCAGGCTGCGTTCATGCGCTTCATCGATGATCAGGGTGTCGTACTGCATCAGCAGGCGATCCTGCTGGATCTCCGCCAGCAGAATCCCGTCCGTCATGAGCTTGACCATGGTGGTGTCGCTGACCTGATCGCTGAAGCGAACCTTATAGCCCACGCTGGCTCCCAGCGTGGTATCCAGCTCGTGCGCGATGCGTTCGCCAACCGAGCGGGCAGCCAGGCGGCGCGGCTGCGTGTGCCCAATCAGGCCACGGACGCCGCGCCCAAGCTCAAGGCATATTTTGGGTAGCTGCGTCGTTTTTCCTGAGCCGGTTTCACCGGCGACGATCACCACCTGGTGATCGCGGATGGCCGCCATAATGTCGTCTTTCTTCTGACTGACGGGCAGGTTTTCCGGATAAGTAATCGCCGGACAGGCGGCACGACGGGCATCAACACGGACGCGCGCGGTCGCGATCTCCGCAGAAATCGCCTCGGCGATACCCTGCTGGGCCTGCGGATTATGCACTTTTTTGGCGCCCTGAATGCGGCGCATCAGGCGCTGACGGTCGCGCAGCATGAGGGTATCAAGCTGCGCCATCAGCGCGCTAAACGGGGATTTCACGATGAAAAATTCCTTACTGCTTTTCGCGGATACCGGCCGGTCGCCGGTTTTATCATTCTGTTGGATTAATGGTAACACAGCCTCAGCCCGTCACTCACTTTCCTCTGCCGGAAGTTGTTCAATAAAGTTGTTCAACAAAATCGAACAAAGGCCTCGAAATATTGCGCTATCACTGCCCGGCAAATCTGAATAGAGTATCCCCCATAGCGCAATCATTCACACAACCTATTACTTCAGGCGTTCGGGCAAGGGTCCGGACGGCACAACTGACAAAGGAAAATGCAATGAGTAAAGTACTGGTTCTGAAATCAAGCATCCTGGCTAACTACTCTCAGTCCAACGTTTTGGCTGACTACTTCGTTGAGCAATGGCGCCAGCAGCACAGCGACGACCAAATCAGCGTACGTGACCTGGCCGCCAATCCGGTGCCGGTGCTGGATGGTGAACTGGTTGGCGCCCTGCGTCCTTCCGAAACGCCGCTGACGCCGCGCCAGCAGGAAGCCCTGAAACTGTCCGATACGCTGATTGAAGAACTGCAGGCCAGCGACGTTATCGTCATTGCCGCGCCGATGTACAACTTTAACATTTCAACGCAGCTGAAAAACTACTTTGACCTGATTGCCCGTGCCGGCGTGACGTTCCGTTACACCGAAAAAGGTCCGGAAGGCCTGCTGAAAGGCAAACGCGTTTATGTTCTGACCAGCCGCGGCGGCATTCATAAAGATACCCCGACCGACCTGGTAACGCCGTACCTGAGCGTATTCCTGGGCTTCATCGGCCTGACCGACGTGGAATTCGTTTTCGAAGAAGGTATCGCTTACGGTCCGGATATGGCCAGCAAAGCCCAGCAAGACGCCAAGGCGCTGATTGCCCAGCTCGCCAGCGCATAATAGCACCAACCGCATATGCAGAAAGAGCGCCGTAAGGCGCTCTTTTTTTTTACAATACCGACGCCAAAAATTCCGCCAGTACCTGATTCACCCGCTCTGGCTGTTCCAGCGTGGAAATGTGCCCCGCGCCGGCAATAACCTCCTGACGGCATCCCAGAATCTCCGCCATCAGATGCCCTTCCAGCGGCGGGCGCGGCTGATCCTGCTCACCGGTAATCACCAGCGCGGGCATCTTCAGCGTTTCCAGTTGCGGGCAACCATCGGCGCGGCCGAAAATCATCCTTCCCAACGGGACAATCGTGTTCAGCAACGTTTCCTTCGGCATCGCCATCAGGCGCTCCGTCAGTACCCTGATCATGGCTTCGTCCGGGAAATCGCGCCGGAAGAACATCGCGGCAACCTGTTGGGCCATGGCCGGCGGCACCTGACCGCTCGCCTCAATGGCGTCCATAATGGCGAAGTACTTCTGATGACTGACTTCCGGCTCCAGGCCGACGAAGGTATCCATCAGCACCAGCGCCTTAACCCTTTCCGGCGCTTTCGCCGCCAGCGCCGCTCCCCACATGCCGCCGACGGAAAGACCAATAACGGCGAATTCGGAAATATTCAGCGCATCCATCAGCGCCAGATAATCATCGGCGAGATCGTCCAGATCGCGGTGCCCGTCAGGCAACGCCTCCGAGTCGCCGTGCCCCCACAAATCCGGCACGATGAGCCGGTAATTCTGACTCAGCGCTTCAATCTGCGGCGCCCACATGGCGGCGTTAAACAGATAGCTGTGACCCAGCAACAAAGGAAATCCCTTGCCCTGATCCAAATAGTGCATCCGGCGCTGATGTAGTTGCAAAGTTGGCATACCCACTCCCGTTTGATTTAAAACAATTTAAACCGTCGTACAACGACGGAAATGTCAGACCGTTGCCGACAACGTCAAAAGAAACGCATATTCCAGGGCAATATCTTCATACGCTTTAAAGCGTCCTGATTTTCCCCCGTGGCCTGCGTCCATGTCCGTGTAGAGCAACAGCAAATTGTCATTGGTTTTCAGCTCGCGCAGTTTCGCCACCCATTTGGCCGGCTCCCAATATTGCACCTGCGAGTCATGCAATCCGGTGGTGATCAACATATGGGGGTAATCCTGCGCCGTAACCCGATCATAAGGACTGTACTGCAGAATATAATCGTAATAGCGCTTCTCTTCCGGATTCCCCCATTCATCGTACTCCCCGGTCGTCAGCGGAATAGAGGGGTCCAGCATGGTCGTCACAACGTCAACGAATGGCACCTGCGCCACGATGCCGTAATACAATTCCGGAGCCTGATTGGCAATCGCCCCCATCAGCAGGCCGCCGGCGCTGCCGCCCATGGCAAAAACCCGCGTTTTATCGCCGTAGCGCCGGGCTACCAGTTCCCGGGTAACATCGATAAAATCACTGAAGGTATTTTGTTTATGCAGTAATTTCCCGTCATCGTACCACTGCTGCCCCAAATCGCCGCCGCCGCGGATATGCGCCAGAGCAAAAACGACGCCCCGGTCCAGCAGGCTGAGGCGGCTGATGCTGAACGCCGGGTCCATACTGCTGCCGTACGCGCCGTAACCGTAAACCAGCAACGGATTCCCCCCCTGCGTGAACAAATCCGCACGGTAAACCAGGGAAACCGGCACCTCAGCGCCATCACGCGCCGGGATCCACACCCGCTCGCTGCGGTAATCCGCCGCATTAAAATTCTTCACTTCCTGCTGCTTCAGCAACTGCCGCTCGCCGCTGTCGAGATCGATCTGATACACCGATGAGGGCGTGGTCATGGAAGAGTAGCCATAACGCAGCAATGAGGTTTCCGGCTCCGGATTAAACGAAAGCCAGGTCACGTAGGTGGGATCATCGAAGGCGATCTGCCGGTCTTCGCCATTCTGCCAGTGAATCTGGCGCAGACGGGTTAACCCCCGCTCACGCTCTTCCACCACCAGCCAGTCGCGGAACAGGCAGAATCCTTCCAGCATGACATCTTCACGCGGGGCTATCAGGGGCTGCCATGCCGATTCCGCTTTCTCATGCGTCTGATACAACGCAAAGTTTTTCCCCTCCCGGTTGGAGCGGATATAAAAGCAATCGCGGTAATGATCGAGCGCGTATTCATGGTCACGACGCCGCGGCAGGAATATTTCCGGCTGCGCCTGCTGATCGTCGGCATTCAGCAGCAGGATCTCCGAGGTCGTCGTACTGGAGAGATGGATGATGACGTAGCGGTTGGAGATGCTTTTCTCCAGCCCGACGTAAAACGTGTCGTCCGTTTCCTCATAAATCAGTTCATCATCGGCAACCGCCGTTCCCAGACGATGACGATAAACCTGATAAGGCAGCAGTGTCTGAGGGTGTTTACGCACGTAGTACAGCATCGCGGAATCATTGGTCCACTCAAACTGGCCGGCGGTATTTTCCAGCACCTCTTCCAGCCAGCCGTCATCCGCCAGCCGCTTGACCCGGATGTCAAACTGCCGCCGGGAGAGAAAGTCCTCCGCCACCGCCAGCAGGCGGTTGTCCGGACTCACCTCCATCCCGCCCAGCGCATAGAATTCATGCCCCTCGGCACGCAGGTTGCTGTCCAGAATGGTGCTCCAGGCTTCCCCGCCGTCCGCCTTGCAGCGGATATAGCTGGCATACTCCTGCCCCGGCGCGAAACGGGTTTGGTAGCGATACCCGTTGCGGGTATAGGGAACCGATTCATCCTCCTGCGGGATACGGGCTACCATCTCATCGTACAGCGCGGCGCGTAGCGGCGCTTCGCCGCTCAGCATTTCATCGGTGTAGGCGTTTTCGGCATTCAGGTAATCCAGTACCGCCGGATCGCTGCGTTCGTCATCACGCAGCCAATAGTAGTCATCGATCCGGACATCACCGTGTTGGCGTAATTCATACGGGTGTTTTGCAGCGACGGGAGCTTTTTTCATCTGGGAACCTGTTGCGCCGTTCACGAACGGCAAAATGACAAGAAAACGATTCAGCCGGATACCCCGTTGCCAGAAGCCCCCGGCAGCGCGATATCTGCTTAGTATATGATAAGAAAAGTTAACGCTACGAAGGGAATTTGCGGGAAAGGCGATGTTTTTTTGGAAAGACCCCGTCAGATCGGGCCACCGCAGGGGTGACCCGGAGAGAACGTGGCGCTACTCCGGCAGGGAGTATTCCAGATCGCCCGCCTTGCAATCGACCTTCACCGTATAGGTACGGTCAACCTTGGTGCCGCGCACCTTCAGCGGAATCTGCCAGCTATCGCCGTTCTGCACGATCTGATCGTCCTGCACCCACACCACCGGCGTTGAGGTGCCCAGCAGTTTCTTATCATCCGCCCAGCGCGGCAGGCGATTTTGCAGGAAATCATTTTTGATCATCGAAACCATCTGGGCCGGTTTCGCGCTTTCGCAACTGGCGATCTTGGCCGTGCGGGATTCCGTTTGCACCGCCTGTGCCAGGCCCGTAACCAACATTGCAGCAACACCCAAACCTAATGCAATTTTGTTCATTTTCATTCCTCTCTTGTTGCCTCTTGTCCACGCATAGCAAACGTCTTCAGATGCAATACCTACCGTTCCTTCGGACAAACTGCCTGATTCCGCCCGGCTCCGGGGCCTGAAGCGTTGCCGTACCCTGCGTTGCCGTAACAAGCATTGCGGCGGATGAACACGCCCAAAAACGGCAAAAAAGGTTGCTTTACGTTTCATAATAGATCCATATGCGTAAACGCCTTGTGAATCTTAACACTATGTTAACGCTTTTGATGACAAAAATGCACCTGCCGTCTGCTTTTCAGAGGAAAGCCGCAAACATCGCTACCCGATGCTGCAATCCGTCTGCCCGTTCGGCGTCCAGCGCCTGTTTCAGAAGCGGATAATCCCGTTCATCCACGATGCGAAAACCACAACGGTGATAAAACGGCGCATTCCAGGGTAAATCTTCAAAGGTCGTCAGCCCCATGCCGCGATAACCGCGATCGCGCGCGGCGGCAAGACAGTGTTCAACGAGCTGCCGCCCGATGCCGCGGCGGGAAAACGCCGGGAGAACGCCGATTTCAACCAGGTGCGCGAAGTCATGTTGGCTTTCCACCAGCGCGAACCCCACGACCGTTTCACCTGAGAGTGCGACCCACAGCAGCGACCGCTGCCGTCCTTCCTCTAACTGACTGAGCGGCAGCGTATGCGTAAGGTACGCTTCCGGAAACCTTCCCGGCGGAAAGACTTTCACTGCCTCCAGCTCAATGCCGGCCAGCGAACTCAAATGGTGTTCCTGTGCTAACTGAATGTTCATGGCGTCATGCCTCCTTAATCGCGGTTCACAGCATACAGGAAAGAAAAAACCCGCACGAAGCGGGTTTTTTTCAGCATGATAGACGCAGGCTGAATTACAGTGCGACGACATCCGCCGCGGACGGGCCACGCGGGCTATCCTGAATAGAGAACTCAACCTGCTGGCCTTCAGCCAGGGTCTTAAACCCGTCAGACTGAATAGCGGAGAAATGGACGAAAACATCCTTGGAACCGTCGGTCGGGGTGATGAACCCAAATCCTTTGCTTTCGTTAAACCATTTAACGTGACCAGTTTTCTTGCTCATTGAACTTTCCTTTACTTTGGCTAACCTGCCCGCAGGGCATAAATATACACCGATAATTATCGCATGACGCCGCGATGATATAAAAACCATCTATGAAAGTGACAGAATCAGTATTGCGCCACCTAACATAAAATGCTTTTTATCGCATTCAGAACACACTCTATCAATTATCAGAGCGCAAGCATTAACGCACAGTTTAAGCATGGGCGCAAACCTTTCGTGATAAAAATGATAAATATGACGCGTATATTTTCATCAACATCCGGTAACGATTCCAGACAATATGAAAAGCCATTAATACCAAATAAATCATGATGATAAAATGAACACATGCCATTAATCACCACGTAAGAAAATGCAAAAAATTTATTCAGAATAATCAGGCACAGATCACATTTATCCGCAATTCCGGCATGAAAAAAGACATAATTTATTTACCTGATTATATCATTGAAGAATATTTAATCAGAATCAAAGTGTATATTAAGGTTGCCATAATGTTCATATCTATATCCGCAGCATATTCTTCAAATGACAGATCCTCTGAATAGGAAAAACTATAAACTCCCTTTATGCCGAAATATAACGCATTCTTAACGCTCGTTTTTTCTCCCGTTACGTAGCCTGCGTTATTGATGAATTTTCCTACAGCAAGAGCGGCGATACTCACTTTTCAGACTGGCGGCAAACAAATCTCCTGCTGTGTACGCAAACGTTTTCGTATATACTGTCAGCCTCTTCGGGAGCCATGAAACCATCATTTTTGAAAAACCATCATTTTTGAAACAATCGTTTTGACAGGGTGAGCAGATGTTATCTATTGGAACCGCATTGTGCCCGCGCGCAACCCGCGTGATGTTATTAGGCTCCGGCGAGCTGGGGAAAGAAGTGGCAATTGAGTGCCAGCGGCTGGGAATCGAAGTTATCGCCGTCGATCGCTACGAGAACGCACCGGCCATGCAGGTCGCTCACCGCAGCTACGTAATCAATATGCTTGACGGAGAAGCATTGCGGGACATCGTAGCACGCGAGGAGCCGGACTACATCGTGCCGGAAATCGAAGCGATTTCAACGGAAACCCTGGTAGCCCTGGAACACGACGGGCAGAAAGTCGTGCCGTGCGCCGATGCGACACGCCTGACCATGAACCGTGAAGGCATCCGTCGCCTGGCGGCAGAAACGCTGGCGCTGCCGACCTCCCCTTACCGTTTCGCCGCCACGGAGCAAGAATTTACCGAGGCGGCGCACGCTATCGGTTTTCCCTGCATCGTTAAGCCGGTAATGAGTTCTTCCGGCAAGGGCCAAAGCCTGATCCGCGAACCCGCTGCCCTCGCCGCCGCCTGGGAATATGCCCAACAGGGCGGCCGCGCCGGTCACGGCAAGGTTATCGTCGAAGGATTGGTCAAATTTGACTTTGAGATCACACTGTTGACCATCAACGCGGTTGACGGCCTGCACTTCTGCGCGCCCGTCGGTCACCGTCAGCAGGACGGCGACTACCGGGAATCCTGGCAGCCACAGCACATGAGCGATCTGGCCCTGCAACGGGCGCAGGAAATTGCGGGTAACGTCGTTAAAGCGCTGGGTGGCTACGGCCTGTTCGGCGTGGAGCTGTTCGTGCGCGGCGATGACGTCATTTTCAGCGAAGTATCGCCCCGTCCGCATGACACCGGCATGGTAACGCTGATCTCCCAGGATCTGTCGGAATTCGCCCTGCATGTGCGCGCTTTCCTTGGTATGCCGATCGGCGTAATCCGCCAGTTCGGGCCGAGCGCCTCTGCCGTACTGCTGCCCAGCCTGCATAGCCACGACGTGGTGTTCAGACAACTCGACACCGCCCTGGCAGCGAAAACGCAGCTGCGGTTATTCGGTAAACCGGAAATTGAGGGAACCCGTCGTTTAGGCGTCGCGCTGGCCTACGGCGACAGCGTAGAAGAAGCGGTAGCGCTGGCGAAGAAAGTCAGCAGCGGCGTGGTTGCCGAAGGATAATCCCCGCACCCCGCCGCTGACGGCGGGGTGGTCGTTTTCGGCGAGCGTTATTCCTCTTCGTCCTCGTCATCAAACCTTACGTGAACGGCGTTACCCTGGTGCCGTTCACGAATTTCCGCCGCAACCCGGGCAATGGCTTCGCCGCTGCTCAGCCCCTCTTCCATCAGTTGATGGATGCGCTCGGCGGCTTTCTGCTGTTCTTCATGAGATAAGGCAGGCATTCCGCTGCTCATGGCGTACTCCTCAATGCTATCCGGCTGTGTCACAATAGAGAGCAGAATTATACGGCAAAGCGGCCTTCCGGCCCAACGCCGATCCACCATCGCCGTTTGTATGAGTGCCAAAACCGTGCCTGATTGCGCTTTTTCTCTTCGTGAACTCCCGTACACCCCTGATGCTGTCCTGAAGGCATTCGCGCCTTTTTCCTCAACGCCCTGGGCAATGCTGCTGCACTCCGGCTTTGCCCTCCATGCCCATAACCGCTTCGACATCATGACCGCCGGGCCGTTAGCCACCCTGACGACCCGCGGCAGCGAAACCCTGATAGGCCATGCTGACGGAACAACGACCCGCTCGGCCGGCGATCCGCTGCAACTGCTTCAGGAACAACTGGATACGCTGTTGCCCGCACTGCCTGCGCCGGGTGATTTGCCGTTTTACGGCGGAGCCGTCGGGCTGTGGGGCTACGATCTGGGGCGACGCTTCGAACGTTTACCGGCACGCAGTGAAAGTGACATTGTCACACCTGATATGGCCGTTGGTATCTATGACTGGGCGTTAATTGCCGATCATCATGCGCAAAAACTGTTTTTACTCTGCCATGGCGATAGCAATGCCCGCCTGCGCTGGCTCGAAAATACACCGGCCTTCGCCGCTGATGCTTTCCGGCTCACCGGCCCCTGGCAGGCGAATATGACCCAGGCGCAATACCGGGAACGCTTTGAGCGCATCCAGCACTACATCCGCGCCGGCGACTGCTACCAAATCAACCTGACGCAGCGTTTCAGCGCGCCATACGAAGGCGATGAGTGGCAGGCTTTCATGCACCTGAGCCAGGCAAACCGGGCGCCGTTTTCCGCTTTCCTGCGTTTTCCCGATGCGGCGATCCTCAGCCTCTCGCCGGAGCGTTTCCTTGAACTGCGTCAGGGAGAAGTCGCCACCCGCCCGATAAAAGGCACCCTGCCGCGCTGCGCCGATCCGGATGAAGATGCCGCTCAGGCGGCCCGCCTGGCCGCGTCAGAAAAAGACCGTGCGGAAAACCTGATGATCGTCGACCTGATGCGTAACGACATCGGCCGCGTTGCCGCGCCGGGCAGCGTGCGCGTACCCGAACTTTTTACCGTTGAACCGTTTCCGGCGGTGCATCATTTGGTCAGCACGGTAACCGCCCGGCTGAAGGAAGATCTGCATGCCACGGACCTGCTGCGCGCCTGTTTTCCCGGCGGTTCGATTACCGGCGCGCCTAAAATCCGGGCCATGGCGATCATTGAAGAGCTGGAGCCGCAGCGGCGTAACGCCTACTGCGGCAGCATCGGCTATATCAGCCGCTGCGGAAATATGGATACCAGCATTACCATCCGCACGCTGATTGCAGAACAAAACCGCCTTTACTGCTGGGCCGGCGGTGGTATCGTGGCTGACAGTCATTCCGATGCGGAATATCAGGAATCATTTGATAAACTGGCTAAAATATTACCCATCCTCAGTGAACCCAAGGCGCAGAACGTATGACATTTTCCCCGGAGCTGGAGCAGTTCATCACCCGCTTTCAGTTGCAGATGCCGGTTTGGCGTTCATCCGATCCGGGGCTGCGCCAGGCGGCCGTGCTCATCCCTATCATTAACCGCCCGGAACCCACTCTGCTGTTAACCCAGCGTTCCAGCCAGCTGCGCAAGCACGCCGGGCAGGTTGCCTTCCCCGGCGGTGCCGCCGATCCGGGCGACGGTTCGCCGATTTTCACCGCACTGCGGGAAGCACAGGAAGAAGTCGCCATCGCGCCGGAAAACGTCCATATCCTCGGCAGCCTCCCCGCGGAAAACAGCGTCACCGGCTTTCAGGTTACGCCGGTGCTGGGTATTCTTCCCGCAGATATCACGCTCAGCGCCAGCGACGACGAAGTCGCCGCCATGTTCGAAATGCCGCTGCGCGAAGCCCTGGCGCTGTCACGCTATCACCCGCTGGACATCCACCGCCGCGGCGGGCATCACCGCGTCTACCTTTCCTGGTATCAGCGTTTCTTCGTCTGGGGGCTGACCGCCGCCATTATCCGGCGTCTGGCCCAGCAAATCGCCGTCTGATTTTTGCCTTACTTTAGCTAATGCGAGCGTTTTTCCCTGCCTTATTCTCCGCTGCCGGATAAAAAAACATACGGTTCCGCGATCGCGGTCACTCTCTTTTTCTCCGGATTCACTAAATCGGCGCTATCATACCTGGAGTAAACACTGCCAAATATGCCAACAGCAGCTTGATTTATCTGTATGACGCACCAATATCATAATAAGTCGCTGTGATGAATTTGGCTTACAGTCTCCCGCGCCGGCGGCATACGTCAGAAATGAGGCCTGACGCAATTTCCCGCCGGTGCAGGAGAAAAGCCAACATCATTTACGGGGGTAATCGGCCATTACCGGCATTTTCCCTCACCGGTTTGCGAATTGCGCGTGCGTCTGTGCCGGAGTTCGGTTATTGTTGGCGCGCCCCGGCGGCGGCTTCGCGTTAAAGATAAATTTTATTCATGCGAAGTCTGCGTTCCGGCCGGCGTCCGCGGCCCGGCGGTGGCCAATCCGCCCGCCGCAATTTCAACACCGTTATTCGCCTCTAAGGAGTTTTCAGCGTGATTAGTGTTTTCGACATGTTCAAGATCGGCATCGGTCCTTCCAGTTCGCATACCGTGGGCCCGATGAAAGCCGGCAAACAGTTTGTCGACGATCTGACAGAAAAAGGGCTGATGCCTTCCGTCACGCGGGTGTCCGTTGATGTTTACGGCTCTTTGGCCCTGACCGGCAAAGGGCACCACACCGACATCGCCATTATTATGGGACTGGCGGGCAACATGCCCGACAGCGTTGATATTGACGCCATTCCCGGCTTTATCCGCGATGTGGAGCAACGTCAGCGTCTGCTGCTGGCGAACGGATGCCATGAAGTCGATTTTCCGCACGCAGGCGGCATGAACTTCCATAACGATAACCTGCCGCTGCATGAAAACGGGATGCGAATTCACGCTTTTGCCGGCGACCAGGAAGTTTACGCCCAAACCTACTACTCCATCGGCGGCGGTTTTATCGTCGACGAAGATCACTTCGGGCAAGAGACCGCGAACAGCGTCAGCGTCCCCTATCCGTTCAAATCGGCGCAGGATCTGCTGAACCATTGCCATGAAACCGGCCTTTCCCTCAGCGGGCTGGTGATGCAAAACGAACTGGCGCTGCACAGTAAAGAAGAGATATATGCTTACTTCACCGGCGTGTGGGACACGATGCAGGCCTGCATCGATCGCGGCCTGAACACCGAAGGCGTTCTGCCCGGCCCGCTGCGCGTTCCCCGCCGCGCTTCTGCGCTGCGCCGTATGCTGGTGACCAGCGACAAATATTCTCAGGATCCGATGAACGTGATTGACTGGGTCAACATGTTCGCCCTGGCGGTCAACGAAGAAAACGCCGCCGGCGGCCGCGTGGTAACCGCGCCGACCAACGGCGCCTGCGGCATCGTGCCCGCAGTGCTGGCCTACTACAACCACTTTATCGAGCCGGTTACGCCGGACATCTTCGTGCGCTACTTCTTTGCCTCCGGCGTTATCGGCGCGCTGTATAAGATGAACGCATCAATTTCCGGCGCGGAAGTCGGCTGCCAGGGCGAAGTCGGCGTGGCGTGCTCCATGGCCGCGGCCGGCCTGGCCGAACTGCTGGGCGGCAGCCCGGAGCAGGTCTGCGTGGCAGCGGAAATCGGCATGGAACACAACCTCGGCCTGACCTGCGACCCGGTTGCCGGACAGGTTCAGGTTCCCTGCATCGAACGTAACGCCATCGCCTCGGTCAAGGCGATCAACTCAGCGCGTATGGCGCTGCGCCGGACCTCCGAGCCGCGCGTATCGTTGGATAAAGTGATTGAAACCATGTACGAAACCGGTAAAGACATGAACGCCAAGTACCGTGAAACTTCCCGCGGCGGTCTGGCGATCAAGGTACAATGCACCTGATCACGTGACTTCGCCGCACCTAACCTGCCGGATGCCACACGCATCCGGCTTTTTTATGCCTTTACATTTATCCCGGAAAGTTCGTACATTTTTCCTAACCCTGCTGTCATAGCTACACTTAGTTCAGCAGATGATGGATAGTGACGGTATGAAATCACTCTTCCGGCAGAACAAAGGCGCCCAATGCGTTTTACACAGCAAGCAATAAAAAAATACCGGTTACACCGTCTGTTGCTTGCGACAGGAGCGGCGACGTTGGCTTTTGTCATTTCCATCGGCAGCCGTTACTTCCAGGAAATCAATCTGGTGCATGACGCCCAGCGTCAGGCGGCATCCGACACCGTACAACGGCTCGACCGCATGCTTGCCAACGTGCAGCGGATATCGCAGCAGCACCTTGATCTGGTCAACACGACGTGTCCGCTGGTTCAGCAACGCTTGCTCAATATTTCGGTGCAACTGCAGGTTACGCGCGCCGTTCTATTGGTCAAAAATAATGAAGTGTTTTGTTCCAGTCTGTTCGGCAAACGCGACTATGACTTCGCCAAAATGTTTCCCGATCTGACCCAATCAGGGCAAACCCTGATGCTGAAAAGCGCCCTGATAGTAGACAAAGGCAGCCCGACGCTGATTTTCTGGGTTCCGGTGCCAGGCGCCCCGCGCAGCGGCATCGTCCATTCGTTGCATATCACCATGCTGTCCGACTTCATCCTTGAGCCGCATCCTTACGTCGATCGCATGGCGCTGAACGTCGGTCATTCACGCCTGCTTTATGGCGAGCGCGCCATTCTGCCCTTCGGCGACGGCGTGAAGGACGATGCCTGTTACAGCCAGGCGTCGGTGCGTTTCCCCTATTCAGTGTCGATTTTCTCCGCGCCGGACTGGCAGTTGGCGATACGCTCATTACCCCAGCATATCCCCCTGTTCCTGCTGGTTTTCCTGCTGGCGTTCGGTATTGTTTATCTGGCTTCGGCCAACCGGTTGAATCTGGCCTATCACATCTCCTCCGCCATTCAGCAAAAACGGTTTTTGCTCTATTGCCAGCCGATAATCGACACTCACAGCGGCGACTGCACCGGCGTGGAGATCCTGTTGCGCTGGCACGACGAGCGGCAGGGATGGATCTCTCCGGACGTATTCATTCCCCTGGCGGAACAGCACGGTCTGATCCAGTCGCTGACCCGTTACCTGCTGATCCAGCTGGTTCAGCGCCTTTACCTGTTTCCCCGTACCTGCGACTTTACCATCAGCATCAACATCGCCGCGGAGCATTTTACGCAGGGCCAGATTCTGGATGATTTGCAGACCCACTGGTTCCACCATTTACCGGCCCCGACACTGGTGCTGGAATTAACGGAAAGGACTGCCCTGGAACGGATCGACAATCAACTGCTGACCCGCCTGCACCAGTTGGGCGCCAGGCTCGCCATTGATGATTTCGGCACGGGACACAGTTCCCTCAGCTATTTGCAGCAGTTGCAGCCGGACGTGTTGAAAATCGATCGCAGCTTCTGCGCCACAATCGGTACTGACGCCATTAACGCCAGGGTGCTGGACAGCATGATTTCGCTGGGTAAGGATTTGGGGCTGAAGCTGGTCGCGGAGGGGGTCGAAACGCAGGAGCAGGTCGATTACCTGAAGCAGCGCAACGTTGAATGCATACAGGGGTATTTTTTCTCTATGCCGATGCCGCTGGAAGATTTTCCCCAGTGGCTCAGCAACTATCGCCGCAGCCTTGCGGCGAAGTCGATGGCCTGATTTGCGGCGGGCATCAGCAGAATGCCCGCCGCCATCATTTATGCGTCGTCGTGTTCTTCTTCCGAAATGATGCGCTCGATGCGCACCAGCTCTATCCGGTATTCATCGATCTCCATTACGCGGAAACGCAGCCCGTTCAGCACCAGCGACTCGCCCGGTCGCGGCATCTGATCGAAATGCGCCAGCAGCAGCCCGGCCAGCGAAGCATAATCCCCGGATTCGCTGATCAGGTTATCGCACGCCAGCGCCTGTTCCAGGGTATGCAAATCAGTACCGCCCTTCACCAGCCAGCCCTGATCGTCAACCAGGATATCCGGCGTTTCGTCTTCATCCGGGAATTCGCCGGCGATAGCCTCCAAAACGTCCAGCGGCGTTACCACGCCCTGCACGATACCGAATTCATCGCTCACCATCACCAAGCGCCCTTTCGCCTGACGCAGTTCATCAAGCACGTTGATAACGTCCAGGCTGTCGAGCACCACAATCGGCGGGTGCTGGGCGGCGTACTCTTCAATCGACTGCCCGGCATCAAGCACCACCAGCAAATCTTTGGCCCTGACTACGCCGATCCACTGATCCAGTTCGCCGTCACACACCGGAAACAGGCTGTGCGGCGTGGAAAGCAGCTGGCTGCGGACTTCCTGCGGGGAACTGCGGCAGTCCACCCAGGAAATTTCGTTGCGCGGCGTCATGATCGTACGCAGCGAGCGGGAGGCCAGCGTCAGCACGCCGCTGATCATATAGCGCTCTTCGGCGGCAAAAGTTTCATCGCGATCCGCGATGGTAAGCCGCTCCTCGCCCTGCGTGCCCGGTGCGGAACGATCGCCGCCCATCAGCTTAATGATGGCTTCGGCGGTACGCTGACGCATCGGGCGACGGCGTTCATTTTTCAGGAAGTTACGGCGCGCCACCTGGTTAAAGAATTCAATGAGGATAGAGAACCCGATCGCCGCATACAGATACCCTTTCGGAATATGCAGGCCGAAACCTTCCGCCATCAGGCTCAGACCGATCATCAGCAGGAAGCTCAGGCAGAGCACCACAACCGTCGGATGGGCGTTGACGAAGTTGGTCAGCGGCTTTGAGGCCAGCAGCATAATGCCCATGGCAATCACCACGGCGCACATCATTACCGCCAGGTTGTCGACCATCCCCACGGCGGTGATGACCGCATCGAGGGAGAAGACCGCGTCCAGCACCACAATCTGTACCACGACCGCCCAGAAACTGGCATAGCCTTTCTGGTTAACCTCATGAGCCTGCCCTTCAAGCCGTTCATGCAGCTCCATCGTTGCCTTGAACAACAGGAAGATACCGCCTACCAGCAAGATAAGATCTCGTCCTGAAAACGAAAAATCAGCTACGCTAAACAACGGACGCGTTAAGGTCACCATCCACGAAATAACGGAAAGCAGCCCCAGGCGCATCAATAACGCCAGAGAAAGGCCGATGATACGCGCTTTGTCGCGCTGCTTCGGCGGCAGCTTATCCGCCAGGATGGCAATAAAAACCAGGTTGTCGATACCCAGTACGATTTCCAGCACGACCAGCGTTAACAGGCCTGCCCATATTGAGGGGTCCATTAAAAATTCCATGTGCGGTTCCATCCTGAATCAGCTGGATTGCAACGCGTCTGCACGGCGGCGTCCCGGTTTTGCATCGGTCCGGATGCGGGGAAACAGCGCCTGTGGCGGACAGCGGGTGAAAAACGTACTAATGAAGGGATGCCGCGGAGCTCAAAGCCGGGCAAAAGGCGGGCGTTCAGATTAAAGCCACATCGGTGACGGTCCATAAAGTTGGGATATACCCATTACCTCCTAATTACGAAAAGGATCCGTATGTTAACAAGAAATTCCCGCCCCAGACAGTACCGATATCACATGATTTTGTCATGTTTTGTAAGCTCATCATTAAGGTTATAAATCGCTCAAAGCGAGCTTTTGCATAAATCTTATAAATTACATGTGCTAATAGCTGAGGAAGGTCACAAAATTTATTTTTTTACTAACTAAAATAAATCGCACCGACGCATAAGCCCGGTAAGTTTTACTTGAATCGATTCATGAAACTAACAGATTGATACTTATAGGCTATATTAGTATACATCGGTCAGATCCATGCGTTGGTTCATCAGGCGGTTGCTCTACAGGGATGTTGCTTACAACAAATATTTTACCTTTATGTCATGTTTTTTATCGATTTTTTTTATTGCGTAAATGCATGACGCGCAAGCAAGCAGAGAGGAGGTAGCAGTGAGTATTGCGATTATCATCGGCACTCACGGGGCAGCGGCGGAGCAGTTGCTCAAGACCGCAGAAATGCTACTGGGCGAACAGAGTAACGTCGCCTATATCGATTTCGTGCCCGGTGAAAATGCTGAAACGTTAATTGAAAAATACAACGAGCGCCTGACCCATCTGGATACCAGCGAAGGCGTGATCTTCCTGGTTGATACCTGGGGAGGCAGTCCGTTCAACGCCGCCAGCCGCATAGTGCTTGATAAAGAGCACTATGAGGTCATCACCGGCGTTAACGTACCGATGCTGGTTGAGACCTTTATGGCCCGCGACGACAACCCCGGTTTTGACGAACTGGTGGCGCACGCGCTGGAAACCGGCCGCGAAGGCGTTCGCGCCCTGCGCGCCAAAGAACCGGAGCCGGAGCCCGTTAAACCGAAGGCTAAAGCCCCCGCAGCGCCCCGTGCGCCGATGGGACCGGAAGACCACATGAAGATCGGCCTGGCCCGTATCGATGACCGTCTGATCCACGGTCAGGTGGCAACCCGTTGGACCAAGGAAACCAACGTAGCACGCATCATCGTGGTCAGTGACGAAGTCGCCAAAGATCAGGTGCGCTCCACCCTGCTCAAGCAGGTTGCTCCTCCCGGCGTAACCGCCCACGTGGTGGACGTAGAGAAAATGATCCGCGTCTACAACAACCCGACATACGGTAATGACCGCGTCATGCTGTTGTTCACCAACCCGACCGACGTTGAGCGTCTGGTTGAGGCCGGTGTGAAAATCACCTCGGTCAACATCGGTGGCATGGCATTCCGTCAGGGTAAAACGCAGGTAAACAATGCGGTATCCGTTGATGAAAAAGACATCGAAGCATTCAAAAAGCTGAATGCCCGCGGTATCGAACTGGAAGTCCGTAAGGTTTCCACCGATACCCGTCTGAACATGATGGACTTGATCAATAAAATGAACTAACGCCCGGCTGGCATTGTTGCATGGCTTGCGTTTTTTACTCGGCTCTTTGGTTTAGAGGAGAAGTACAATGGAGATCACAACTCTTCAGATTGTGCTGATATTTATTATTGCCTGTATCGCAGGGATGGGATCCATCCTTGATGAGTTTCAGTTCCACCGTCCGCTGGTCGCCTGTACCTTAATCGGTATCGTGCTGGGCGATATGAAAACCGGGATCATCATCGGGGGTACTCTGGAGATGATCGCGCTGGGCTGGATGAACATCGGTGCGGCTGTCGCCCCTGATGCCGCCCTGGCCTCCATTATTTCTACCATTCTGGTTATCGCCGGCGGCCAAAGCGTCGGCGCCGGTATCGCCCTGGCGATTCCGCTGGCGGCTGCCGGCCAGGTTCTGACCATCATCGTTCGTACCATCACCGTGGGCTTCCAGCACGCGGCTGACGGCGCGGCCGAGCGCGGCGACCTGCGTTCCATCACCGTTCTGCACTGCTCCGCCCTGATCCTGCAGGCCATGCGTATCGCCATTCCGGCGGTGGTCGTTGCGGTATCCGTGGGTACTGACGCGGTTCACTCCATGCTGAACGCTATCCCTGAAGTGGTCACCACCGGTCTGGGTATCGCGGGCGGCATGATCGTGGTCGTCGGTTATGCGATGGTCATCAACATGATGCGCGCCGGCTACCTGATGCCGTTCTTCTATCTGGGCTTCGTTACCGCCGCATTCACCAACTTCAACCTGGTTGCCCTGGGTGTTCTGGGCCTGATGATGGCTATCCTGTATATCCAGCTCAGCCCGAAATACAACAAATCCCAGGTCGTTCAGGCTGCCGGCAATAGCGACCTCGATAACGAATTAGATTAATAAGGTGAGCGAAATGGTTGATACAACTTCATCTGTTGCCTCCGCCAAAGGTGAAAAGAAACTCACCGCGGGCGATCTGCGTGGCGTATTTCTCCGTTCGAACCTGTTTCAGGGTTCCTGGAACTTCGAACGTATGCAGGCGCTGGGCTTCTGCTTCTCCATGGTGCCGGTGATCCGTCGCCTGTATCCGGAAAACAACGAAGAACGCCGCCAGGCCATTAAACGTCACCTGGAATTCTTCAACACCCAGCCGTTCGTGGCCGCGCCTATCCTGGGCGTTACCGCGGCGATGGAAGAACAGCGTGCTAACGGCGCAGCGATTGACGATGCCGCCATCAACGGTATCAAAGTGGGCCTGATGGGACCGCTGGCCGGCGTGGGCGACCCGATTTTCTGGGGTACGGCCCGTCCGGTATTCGCCGCGCTGGGCGCCGGCATCGCCATGACCGGCAGCCTGCTCGGCCCGATCCTGTTCTTCGTGCTGTTTAACCTGGTGCGTCTGCTGGTACGTTACTACGGCGTCGCTTACGGCTATAAGAAAGGGATCGACATCGTCAGCGATATGGGCGGCGGCTTCCTGCAGAAACTGACGGAGGGGGCGTCAATTCTCGGTCTGTTTGTTATGGGGGCCTTGGTTAACAAGTGGACGCACGTTAATATTCCACTTGTGGTGTCAAAAATCACCGACCAGACCGGTGCCGAGCACGTAACCACCGTGCAGAGCATTCTCGATCAGCTGATGCCTGGCCTGGTGCCGTTGCTGCTGACCTTCGGCTGTATGTGGCTGCTGCGTAAGAAAGTTAACGCGCTGTGGATCATCATCGGCTTCTTCTTCATCGGTATCTTCGGTTACTGGATCGGCCTGCTGGGTCAATAATCCGTTCTCTGGCCGGGTGTTGCGCACGCACACCCGGCTTTTTTATTCTCCGCGGAGTTTTCATGACATTAACCGACGTCGCCCTGCTGGTTCTTATCTTTCTGTTTCTGCTCTATGCGGTTTACGATGAAATCATTATGTCCGCGCGTAATGGCAAAACGTTGCTGAGGGTGAATCTGCGGCGCAGAAACAAGATCGACAGCCTGATTTTCGTCGCCCTGCTGGCCATCCTCGCTTACAAAAACATCACCGATCACGGTACGGCCTTCACCACCTGGCTGCTGTGTACCCTGGCGATTATCGTTATTTACGTCTTTTACATCCGCTGGCCTAAGCTGCTGTTTAAGGCCGAAGGGTTTTACTACGGCAACGTCTTTATTCTCTACAGCCGCATAAAAAACATGAATTTATCCGAAGATGGCTACCTGGTTATCGATCTGGAAAAGCGTCGTTTGCTAATTCAGGTTGCCCGTATGGACGATCTGGATGACATCCTGAAGTTTTTTGTGGAACACCAGTAAGACACATCGCGGTGGCATATGGACACCGCTCTTGCTTTGCCCACCCGTTTGTTACTTGCTCATCCCGCCTCACCCCTGAATCGATGATAATAATTATCAATACTAACAACAACTTTGGTGATACTCTGCTATTGTCATCCCGTGGAAAATACCCTATCATCGCCCCGTCATTTGGGGAGTAGCCGGCTTGTGGTGACAGGATAATCCATCCGCCCATAAGCGCCCGTATCAACATACTCGTTCATACAGAACGTGGTGCGGGCAACCGAACGGTAGGCGAGACCATAGGCATGCAGCTCCGTCGTTGGTTGGGGGTGGGTTGCGTGTATATGGAGCTCCCGGCCGAGGTTTTGGTATGAACTTTTCCGCAACGATGATCCTTGCATTTGGCATGTCTATGGATGCCTTCGCCGCCTCCATCAGCAAAGGCGCCGTTCTGCATAAACCCCGTTTTCGTGAAGCCTTCCGTACCGGACTGATTTTCGGCGTGGTCGAAGCCATTACGCCGTTGATCGGCTGGGGCATCGGCCTGCTGGCCAGTCAGTACGTGATGGAATGGGATCACTGGATCGCCTTCACCCTGCTGTTCGTGCTCGGCGCACGCATGATTTACGAAGGCCTCAAAGGCCGCGAGGATGATGCGCCCGCGATACGCCGCCACGGCTTCTGGCTGCTGGTCACCACCGCTGTCGCAACCAGCCTTGACGCAATGGCCGTCGGCGTCGGGCTGGCGTTCCTGCAGGTCAACATCCTGCATACCGCGCTGGCTATCGGTTTCGCCACCATGCTGATGGCGACGGTGGGCATGATGATTGGCCGCTTTATTGGCCCCCTGTTGGGCAAACGCGCGGAGATTCTGGGCGGCCTGGTGTTAATCGGCATCGGTTGCCTGATACTGAGTGAACACCTGAGCGGCGCGGCTTAAGGATTGCGCCTGTAGAGACGGATTGTGAAATCCGTCTCGCAGGAAAACCGCTCAAGGGCCGCCAGCGACTGAAACACCGCCGGCGCGGCCCGCCAGGCAAAAGGCGTCATTTGCAACAAGTTCACCGCCTGCTCTCCCGGAAGTTCCAGCACATAAGACAGCGTCTCTTCACGCTCCAGCGCAAATCCCGGCAATATTTCCTCTTTCTGCGCATGCAGAACCACCTGCTCATAAACCTGCGCCTTCAGTTGATACAGGTGGCGCGGACCGGGTGACACTGTCACTAAAATACCGCCGGCGCTGACAACCCGCGCCAGCTCTCCGGCACGGCATGGCGCATAAATACGCACAACGCCGTCCATTGAAGCATCGGCATACGGCAGACGATGGCTTGACGCCACACAAAAAGAAACCTGCGGATAACGTTTGGCGGCATAGCGCACGGCGACTTTGGCGATATCCAGGCCGAACGTTTTTATCGACCGGCTTTCCAGCGCTGAGGCAATCTGCGCGGTGTAATACCCTTCCCCACAGCCAATATCCAGCACCTGCCCGGCCTGTGCGGGCAAAGCCTGATCCAGCAGCGTGCACACCGCCTGACGCAGCGGGTGATAGAATCCGCCGTCCAGAAAAGCCCGGCGCGCCTGCATCATGTCCGCATTATCACCCGGCTGACGGGAATGCTTGAACTGTACCGGCATCAGATTGACGTACCCTTCTTTGGCGCGATCGAACTGATGGTTATTCACGCAGCGCCATTGGCGGTCGTGTTCATTCAGCGGGGTGTGACACAAGGGACACAGATAGGACATAGCGGAAATCCGGGCGGACAAGGAAAGTCACACAGTCTAATTAAGGGATTACGGCGTTGCAACCGGCTCTGCTACACTCTTTGGTGATTATCATTCCCGCCACGAAGGAGCCATGCGTGAGCAGTATGTTTAGCCAGATTCCGGGGATCCGCTTTGGTTTCGGCCATAAAACCGCGCTGATGCCGGAGTCATTGCACCCTTTTCGCGCCTCCATGCCAGAGAAAAAACAGGTGCATGGCACCCGTATCTGTGACGTCACCGAAGCCGGCGAGCATTGTGGTGACGCAGATGCCCTCTATACCCGCCACTCCGGCATTCTGCTGACCGTATTAACCGCGGACTGCCTGCCGGTGCTGTTCAGCCGCCGGGACGGCCAGCGCATCGCTGTGGCGCACGCAGGCTGGCGCGGGCTTATTGACGGCATCCTGGAGCGTACGGCCGCCTGTATCGCCCGTGACGACGATTTAGCGCACTGGCATGCCATCATCGGCCCTGCCGCCGCGCCCTGTTGCTACGAAGTCGATGAGGCGCTGTATGCGCGTTTCTGTCAGGAGCTGCCCTATGCGCAGTCGCTCATCGCGCCACGCCCGCGCTATCTTGACCTGGCCGCCATCGCCAGAGCCAAGTTGCTCGAAATGGGCTTTGCCAGCGCTGAAACCACCGGACAATGCACCATCTGCACGCCGGAAAGCGACAGCGCGGCGGTCAATCATTTTCGCTACACCAGCTTTCGCCGCAACACCCACCGCCGGGAACGCAACCCGTCTCACCCCGGCATCAAAGGCAGAAACCAATACTCCGGCTTAGTCATCCTGCCGTAGCGCGCCACCCGGACGCCGAATCGCAGACATAAAAAAACCCGCATTCGCGGGTTTTTAGCAGCTGACGCTGTTTTATCAGATGGCAGTTACGTTAACTGCAGACGGACCTTTCTGGCCGTCCTGGATTTCAAACTCAACCTGCTGACCTTCAGCCAGAGTTTTGAAACCGTTACCCTGAATTGCAGAGAAGTGTACGAACACGTCTTTGCTGCCGTCAGCCGGAGTGATGAAACCGAAACCTTTAGCTTCGTTGAACCACTTAACTTGACCTTTAATCTTAGCCATCTTGAGTATTTCCTTTGGATTGTTTAACCCGCCCGAGGGCGTTACATAGACAAACTAGAGTCGTTACTGCTTGAGGCACTAAGATAAGGATCGGCAGAGAAGCGGTAGTCAACGCAAACGTCTTTACTCAGGACTTCTTTACTGAAAATGCCACACATATACAGAACTGTACCTCGTTTTACCCAAATGCGTTATCACACACTATTTATTCAATGGCAAGCCATTTTTATCCAGTGAACGACACGTCGCACATAAATAAAACGGTCGACGGAAAACTGTGCGCGCTTATGCTAAAATTCCTTGATCCGAGTAACATTTTCTGCTGCCGGGACTTTGGAACCTAACGGGCGTGACAACGTGTTCTCCATCTCTCCGTCCCTTTCTTTTTACGCTATTTTATCCCTCACGTCATCCGTTAAAGCCATGAAATTAATTAATAGTCTGGACTCTTTTTTACCGTGATATGCATAAAATGTATTTAATGACCAAAAACCATGGGCATAAGCCAACAAGTTCGTTACATGAATGCGTTTTTCCCTGAAGGAAACCGGTTTCGCTGTACGGCAATTGCCTATATTCTTGCCATTTGTGGCATACGTTATGCCACATTGGCATAAATATGATTTTTAGATTATTAGCACACTGATTTATTTTGACTTTCAAAATAATAAAGACAAAACTTGACATTTCCCACGTTGTCACAGCCCGACTGCCCCCCTGCTTTCATTCCCCTATAAGAATCCGGGACATTTCTTATAATTAAAGAAAACCCGAAGTGTGGAGACGTTTACCCCTCATTCATATTGAGTCCGGTAGCATGTTGAACTAGGATTTATAAAGAATGGGACAAGGTAGTCTACCCACATTTAAATGTTCGTTTTTACCTTTGTTATATTTCAGTGATGTGACTAGCATATTGTTATTGAGACACTAAATGACACTGTTGAAGAAACACGGTCCGTTCTTTGGGATAATGTTAACCCTAAACGTGCATTACGCCATTGCGGCCACCGCGCCCGTTTCTGCTTCGTCAGGCGACCAGGGAGAACATACCGCCGCCGACACCGGCTTCTGGGCAAAAACAAAAGATCAAGTCCGCAAGACCTGGGAAGCGCCGGGGCGTGAGCTTTATGTTCCGCTGAACACCTGGCATAACCGTGCGATGTACGATAAATCCAAAACGGATAAATATAATGAACGCCCCTGGGGCATCGGGTACGGCACGTATCGTTTTGATGAGAATGACAACTGGCACTCTATTTACGCCATGGCGTTCCTGGACTCACACAGCCACGTTGAACCCATCGCCGGCTATGGCTTCCAGTGGATGTGGATCCCCGGTGACAGGGACGGCTGGCGCTTCGGGGCTGGTTACACCGCCAGCATAACCGCACGATCCGACTATCTGTATATACCGATTCCTATCGTATTGCCGTTGCTCTCGATTGAATACAACCGCGTCTCGGTGCAAACAACCTATATTCCCGGCACATACAATAACGGGAACGTATTATTTACATGGCTGCGTTGGCAGTTTTAACAACGGATAACCCGGAGTGATTAAATAATCTCCTGCACGATATTAATGAATAACAGAAATAATCGGGGAGAATATTTTACGCCGAAGATGTAATTAGGATTACTCTGGAAAATATGCCGCGGGGAAAAATAAACTTCACCGCGGCAATATCGCCTTATTTTACCGGCAGTTTGATATCTTTAAACATCGCTTCGATCTCTTCATTGGATCGCAGCGCAACAGCAGTATCCACCACATCCCTCGTCAGGTGCGGAGCAAAACGCTGTATAAAGTCATACATGTAACTACGCAGGAAGGTGCTGCGGCGGAAACCGATCTTCGTTGTGCTATAAGTAAAGATGTTGCTCGCATCAACGGTCACCAAATCCGGATCCTGAACCGGGTCCACGGCCATATTGGCGATAACGCCAACCCCTAACCCCAGCCGGACGTAAGTTTTAATCACATCGGCGTCTGTTGCCGTAAATACGATGCGCGGCGTCAGACCGGCGCGGTTAAACGCCGTATCCAGCTCCGAACGCCCGGTAAACCCGAAGGTGTAAGTCACGATCGGGTACTCCGCCAACTCTTCAATCGTAATTCCGGATTTCCCGGCCAGCGGGTGATCCGGTTTCACCACCACGGCGCGATTCCAGTGGTAGCAAGGCAGCATCACCAGGTCGTCATAAAGATGCAGCGCTTCCGTCGCGATGGCGAAATCCGCACTGCCCTTGGAAACGGCCTCTGCTATCTGCGTAGGCGAGCCCTGATGCATGTGCAGGGAAACACGGGGGTAACGCTCGATAAACCCTTTAATGACCGCAGGCAGCGCATAGCGAGCCTGGGTATGCGTCGTGGCAACGTACAGCGATCCTTTATCCGGATAGGTATGCTCTCCGGCCACCGCCTTAATCGCGTCAACCTTAGACAATACTTCACGCGCAATCCGGATGATTTCCTGGCCTGCCGGTGTAACCTGCGTCAAATGCTTGCCGCTGCGGGAAAATATCTGAATACCCAATTCATCTTCCAGCATGCGGACCTGCTTACTGATCCCCGGTTGTGAGGTGTATAAGCCTTCCGCCGTTGAAGAAACATTCAGATTATGGTTCACAACTTCAACGATATAACGAAGCTGCTGCAATTTCATAGCTTAGACCATCCTAGGTTGAAACACTGCTAACGGGCAGTTTGGTTTCGGTTATCACCTGACGATTTCCCCGCGTTCCGGGTTCAAGCGCCGCGCGGCCTCCGGGAGGAAGCTAATAACTGAAAAGTATTATTTGATTAAGCTTATAATCACTACATCATTTTACTTTCGGCTGCATAGCTCTGGTAACAATATCATAACTATTCATTCAATCTTAACGCAAATCTATCCAGAAAAAGAATAACAAAGACTGTCTATAGACAAAAAAAGCGCCAAAGGGCGCTTTTTTATACAATGTTACCCACGGGCTATTTCTTTGACTCGGTCCACTTACCATCGATGTAAAACGCCAACCAGCCGGTCGCTTTTCCATCCTTCTCCGAAGCCACATACTGCTGCTTGGTCTTACGGCTGAAGCGAACCATTGTCTTGTTGCCGTTCGGATCCTGCTGCGGCGCATCCGCCAGATAACGCAGTTTCTCCGGCAGACGATCGCGGAAGCGAGCCAGTTCCTCAACCAGCGGAGCACGGGTCTCGCGGGATTTGGGGAACGTATTCGCCGCCAGGAATACCCCGGCCGCACCGTCACGCAGAACGAAATAAGCATCCGACTTTTCGCACGGCAGCTCAGGCAACGGCACCGGATCTTCTTTCGGCGGCGCGACTTCACCGTTACGCAGGATCTTGCGCGTGTTCTTGCATTCGTCGTTGGTGCAGGCCATGTACTTACCAAAACGCCCCATTTTCAGGTGCATCTCGGAGCCACACTTCTCACACTCCACCACCGGGCCGTCATAACCCTTGATGCGGAACTCGCCCTCTTCGATTTCGTAACCGTCACAGGCCGGGTTATTGCCGCAAACGTGGAGCTTACGATGGTTATCGATGAGATAACTGTCCATCGCGGTCCCGCACTTCGGGCAACGACGCTTGGCGCGCAGCGCGTTGGTTTCCGCATCATCGCCTTCCAGCACGTTGAGCACTTCCGCTTCCGGCACCAGGTTGATGGTGGTCTTGCAACGCTCTTTCGGCGGCAGCGCATAGCCGGAACAACCGAGGAACACGCCGGTGCTGGCGGTACGGATACCCATCTTACGGCCGCAGGTCGGGCAGTCGATGCTGGTCAGCACCATCTGGTTGGGGCGCATTCCCCCTTCTTCCGGCTCCTGCCCGGCAACGTCCAGCTGTTTGCTGAAATCGCTGAAGAAACCGTCAAGCACCGTTTTCCAGTCTTCTTTCGCATTGGCGACCTGATCCAGCTCGTCTTCCATGCGGGCGGTAAAATCGTAGTTCATCAGATCGCGGAAGTTTTCCTCCAGGCGATCCGTAACGATTTCCCCCATTTTTTCCGCATAGAAACGGCGGTTGTCTACCCGCACATAGCCACGATCCTGGATGGTGGAGATGATGGAGGCATAGGTTGACGGGCGCCCGATACCGCGTTTTTCCAGCTCTTTCACCAGCGACGCTTCGCTGAAGCGGGCCGGCGGTTTGGTAAAGTGCTGGCTCGGCAGTAACTGCTGCAAATCCAGCACGCTGCCGACTTCCACCGCCGGGAGCGTGCGGTCTTCATCGCCCTTGCGCAGCTGCGGCATCACCTTGGTCCAGCCGTCGAAACGCAGGGTACGGCCGCGCGCTTTCAGCGTGAAGTCACCGGCCTGCACCGACAGCGTCGTCGAGTCATACTGCGCCGGCGTCATCTGGCAGGCAACGAACTGCCGCCAGATCAGCTGGTACAGCTTCTGGGCATCCGCTTCCATATCTTTTAACTGCTCGGACTGTACATTCACGTCGGAAGGACGGATCGCTTCGTGCGCTTCCTGTGAGTTGTCCTTGCTGGCATACACGTTAGCCTGCTTGGGCAGATAACGATCGCCGAACTGCTCACCGATATATCCCCGCACCATGTTCAGCGCGTCCTGGCTGAGGTTGGTGGAGTCGGTACGCATATAGGTGATGTGCCCTGCTTCGTACAGGCGCTGGGCCATCATCATGGTTTTCTTTACGCCGTAGCCGAGACGGGTGCTGGCGGCCTGCTGCAGGGTCGAGGTGATAAACGGCGCCGACGGCTTGCTGCTGGTCGGTTTATCTTCCCGCTCCAGCACCGTATAGCGCGCTTTTTCCAGCAGCTTCACCGCCGCCTGCGTTTGCTCGCCGTTAACCGGACGGAACGGTTTATCATGCTGATGCGTCACCTGCATCTGCAACACGGCCATGTTCTTATCGTTCAGATCGGCGTGAATTTCCCAGTATTCTTCCGGCACGAACGCCTTGATTTCGCGTTCACGCTCGACCACCAGGCGCACGGCCACGGACTGAACACGGCCGGCAGACAGGCCGCGCGCGATCTTTTTCCACAGCAGCGGCGACACCATATAGCCCACAACGCGGTCCATAAAACGACGCGCCTGTTGTGCGTTAACGCGGTCGACGTTCAGTTCGCCCGGCTGGTTAAACGCCTGCTGAATGGCATTCTTGGTGATTTCGTTAAATACCACGCGGCTATAGCGATTATCATCGCCGCCGATCACCTCCCGCAGGTGCCAGGCAATAGCTTCCCCTTCGCGGTCAAGGTCGGTTGCGAGATAAATGTGGTCGGCTTTTTCCGCCAGGCTTTTCAGTTCCGCCACGACTTTTTCTTTGCCCGGCAAAACTTCGTAATGCGCTTTCCAACCGTGATAAGGGTCTACCCCCATCCGGTTTACCAGGGCATCTCGCTCATTTTTCTTTACTTTCGGCTTGGTGGTTTTGTCCTCGGCGGCACTTTTTTTGCTGCCCGAGCCACTGGTCGGTAAGTCACGGATATGCCCCACGCTGGATTTAACCACGTAGTCACCGCCCAGATACTTATTAATCGTTTTGGCTTTTGCCGGGGACTCAACTATAACGAGAGCTTTACCCATAATACCCTTTACCTGAATGAACTCCCCCGCTTCCGGGAGACTTGGTGCGCCGTTATTCCGGGCGCTATTAAAAACTCTTTTTTTATATTGCGTCAGCGTGCCCGGAGATCAAGTTGTTTTTTTATAATCCGCATTCAACCGCTCGCATCGGACGCAATATACTGAAAATCGCCGTAAATTTTACTCGTACACCTTTGTACGAATGAAATTGTTAATGTTTTGTAAGCAAAAAGCAGGCCAAACGCCGGCCTCACAAAGGCACTCACTCTACCTGAATAAGAATGTCACGCAACTTAATTAGCACGGAATGGTCTTTTTTGCCAATAAGATACGCTCAGACAGTTTTTTACACCTTTGTTTGCGAATGATTCATCCTGAACGGTAGAATATGTTATGTAACACCCAGTTGGAGAAAAAAATGTTTGGTAATACGACCCCAATCGATCGCGAAACGCTGCTGGCGGAAGCCAATAAAATTATCCGTGAGCATGAAGATTTTATACATGGAATGGAAGCCACCGACGTAGAGCAAAAAGGCGATGTCTTGGTATTCCGCGGCGAATATTTTCTCGATGAAGACGGCATTCCCACGCCGAAAACCACCGCGGTTTTTAATATGTTCAAACATCTGGCTGAAGTTTTGTCGGAAAAATACCATTTAGCCAAGTAAGCGCACGAAAAAACAAACCCCGCCATGGCGGCGGGGTTGGATTACGGCGTTACATTTCAGGTCGCACGCTTCTCTGCCACCAGCGTAGCATCAGGCGGTCGGCCCCCTCTGTCAGCCCGATGGCGAAACGATCCATTAAACGTTTACGCGGCGCAAAACGTACGCCGATAACGTCATGATTCTCCATTTCAGCGATCAGCAGGTCATCGCTGGTGCCGATGGCGTCAACCAGCCCTTTGTCCTTCGCCTGCGCGCCATACCAGTGTTCTCCGGTCGCCACGCTGTCGACATCCAGCGAAGGGCGCTGCTGGGACACAAACTGCTTAAACAGTTGATGAGTCACATTCAGCTCCTCGCGAAACTTCTCCCGGCCCTGCTCCGTGTTTTCACCCAGCATCGTCAGCGTACGCTTGAACTCGCCGGCGGTATGCAGCTCCACATCCACGTCATTCTTTTTCAGCCAACGGTTAAAGTTGGGGATCTGCGCCACGACGCCGATAGAACCGATGATAGCAAACGGCGCCGCCACAATGCGATCGGCCACACACGCCATCATATATCCGCCGCTGGCGGCAACCTTATCAACGGCCACCGTCAGGCGGACGCCCGCCTGACGCAGACGTTGTAACTGCGAAGCGGCCAGGCCATAGCCATGCACCACGCCGCCGGGGCTTTCCAGCCGCAGCAACACTTCGTCACCGTTTTTCGCCACCGCCAGCACTGCGCTGATTTCTTCACGCAGCGCCCCGACCTCATGGGCATCCATACTGCCTTTGAAGTCAATCACATACAGGCAGGGTTTGATCTCGCCGCCGCCATTTTTGGCCGCGTCTTTCTGCCGTTTCGCTTTCTCTTTTTCTTCTTTCTTTTGCTGCTTTTGCCATGCTTTCAGCGCGGCATCATCCATGCGCGCTTCCTGCATACTGCGGCGCATGGCGCGGTACTCCTCTCCCAAATCGGAAAGCTGCAGCTCTCCTTTATATCCACCTTTTTTCTGGCGCAGTATAAAGATCAATAAAATCAGGGCGCCTATCGCCACAACGACGGTAGCCACTTTAGCCAGAAACAACCCGTACACGGATAACCACTCCACAATTTACCGCCTTAAGATTCATTCAGTTACTGATCGCGACAGTGTAACCCAGGATGCGCGAATGCCGCACGGTTCAGAACAATACCGTTGAAATTTATATCAGAGTCAGGCATATATCACCTCTTTCTGCGGCAACAATTGAACATTTCCGCTATTGTTGTCCGGGGATGCCCGGGCTTTTATGCCGGCATTTCCCCCATGATGACTTCCGGTAATGCCGGACACGCCTGCGAGGATTACACATGCATTACCAACCGCAGCCCGCACTTCTGCAAAACCGTATCATTTTGGTCACCGGCGCCGGTGACGGCATCGGGCGCGAAGCCGCCCTGACCTATGCACGCTTCGGCGCCCGCCTGCTGTTGCTCGGGCGTACGCCGGACAAGCTTGAGCAGGTCCGCCAGCAAATCGCCGATGAAGGCGGCCTTCCCGCACGTACGTATACGCTCGATCTGCTTACCGCCACGCCGGCGTCCTGCCACACGCTGGCAGAACGCATCGCGGCGGACTATCCGCATCTTGACGGCGTACTGCATAACGCCGGCCTGCTGGGCGAGATCACGCCGATGAGCGAGCTGGCCTACGACACCTGGCACGACGTCATGCAGGTTAACGTTAACGCCACCTTTATGCTGACGCAGGCGCTGCTCCCCCTGCTGCTGAAGTCTCCGTCTTCCTCCCTGATTTTCACCAGCTCCAGCGTCGGGCGTGCAGGCCGCTCCGGCTGGGGCGCTTATGCGGTGTCGAAGTTCGCCACCGAAGGCATGATGCAGGTGCTGGCCGAGGAGTATCAGCATACTCCGCTGCGGGTCAACTGCATCAACCCCGGCGGCACCCGTACCGGCATGCGCGCCAGCGCCTTCCCACTGGAGGATCCGGACAAGCTGAAAACACCGGCGGACATCATGCCGATTTATCTTTACCTGATGGGCGACGACAGCCGGCGTAAAACCGGCATCAGCTTTGACGCCCAACCGGGCCGTAAACCGGGGCCGGCGGAATGAGCGATTCAGAACAGCGTCATCAACAACGGCAGCAGCGCCTGAAAGAACAGGTGGAAGCGCGCGTCGCCGCCGCACAACAAACCCGCGGCATTCTGATTGTGTTCACCGGCAACGGTAAGGGCAAAACCACCGCCGCATTCGGCACCGTCACCCGCGCCGTCGGGCATGGCATGAAAGCCGGCGTGATCCAGTTCATTAAAGGCACCTGGGACAACGGCGAGCGTAACCTGCTGGAGCCGCACGGCGTGGAGTTTCAGGTGATGGCGACCGGCTTTACCTGGGACACGCAAAACCGCGAAACCGACACCCTCGCCGCGCGCGAAGTATGGCAGCACGCCCGGCGTATGCTGGCCGATCCGACGCTGGATGTGGTGCTGCTGGATGAGCTGACGTACATGGTCAGCTATCACTACCTGCCGCTGGAGGAGGTTATGCAGGCGCTGCAACAACGGCCTGCGCACCAGACGGTGATCGTCACCGGCCGGGGCTGCCACCGCGAGCTACTGGAAATGGCCGACACCGTCAGCGAGCTGCGCCCGGTTAAGCATGCGTTTGACGCCGGCATCCAGGCGCAGCGCGGCATTGACTGGTAGGATTCACGGCATAAAAAAACCGCAGCAAAGATAACCCCGCTGCGGTTTTTAGTGTTCCGGATAGTGCGACTTATCCCTTCTTCGCGCCTTTACCCGTGCTGTTATTACGCCGGGCGGCGCCGGATACCTGCTGGCCATGACGCTTCACGGCACGGCGAATCTGGTTCGCCTTCATCCGGCGGCGTTCACGCTCAACCGGCACTTTACTGGCCGTCTCTTCCGACAGCGCTACCAGCCCACGCAGATAATTGACGTCCTTCAGCGCCAGCTCGGTCCAGCCGCCGCGCGGCAGACCTTTGGGCAACGGCAGATCGCCGTAACGCACGCGAATAAGGCGACTGACCTGCACGCCGACGGCTTCCCACAGCCGGCGTACTTCGCGGTTGCGGCCTTCCGTCAGCGTAACGTTATACCACTGGTTAATCCCTTCACCGCCCTGAAAGCTGATGGTTTTAAACGCGGCCGGGCCGTCTTCCAACTGCACGCCCTTCCTCAGTTGGTTGAGCTTTTCATCGTCAACCTGACCGAAGACACGCACCGCATACTCACGCTCTACTTCATGGCTCGGATGCATCAGTCGATTCGCCAGTTCACCGTCGGTAGTGAACAGCAACAGCCCGGAGGTATTGATATCCAGACGCCCAACCGCGATCCAGCGCGAACCGCGCATTTTCGGCAAACGATCGAACACCGTCGGGCGGCCTTCCGGATCGTGGCGCGTACACAGCTCACCCTCCGGTTTGTAATAAGCCAGAACGCGGCAGATGGTTTCCGCAGACTCACGAATGGAAACAACATGACCATCAATACGAATTTTCATTGCCGGCGTCACGTCAACGCGATCGCCCAGCGTAGCCAGCTTGCCGTCGACGCTGACGCGCCCCTGCTGGATCATCCCTTCGATTTCACGACGGGAACCGTAGCCGGCGCGGGCCAGCACTTTCTGTAATTTTTCGCTCATTGAGCAACCTCTGATGCCGCCTTCACAGGCGTCGGAAAGAATTCGATAACCTCAAATAAATCAATAAGTTAACCTATTTGAGATTCGCTATTATACCCTGTTTTACCCACACTGTAACTACCTTTATTATTTACGCCCCAGCCCCATGGCGCTCCGGGGCAAAGCAAGCCGGCGGCTAATTCTGTTCCGCGACCAGAATCGCCATCGTATCCGGCTCCAACGCTTTGAAAATATGCGACTGATCCGCCGGGTAACAGATATAGTCTCCCGCTTCCAGCTCTTCCGGCCCCTCGGTGAGGCCGATCAGCGCCCGCCCCTGCGTCACAATAATGTGCTCTACGGAGCCAGGGGAATGCGGTTCTGATATACGGTCTGCGCCCGGCTGGGCCGTCAGTAAATAAATATCGCGGCGTGCGCCCGGCGGGCAGGCGGCTAACAATACCGCCTGATAATGCGCCTGTTCGGCGACGACTTTCGTCCCCTCGCCGCGCCGTATCACCTGCGTGCTGTTTGCCACCGGTTCAAGAAGCTTAGCAAACGGAATGTTTAATGTGACGCATAATGCCCAGAGTGTTTCCAGGCTGGGGTTGCCGTTCCCGGCTTCCAGTTGCGATAACGTGGATTTGGCAATATTGGCGCGTTTTGCGACCTCTGTCAGTGACAAACCAACCCTGGTACGCTCACGGACAAGGCTTTTCGCAATCACGTCGATCGGCTGTGTCATAACAATGTTCTCAATGTTCGATAAAATGAACATAATGTTCGTCTTGAACTGTAGCGTAGTTATGTTCATTATAATAGACCAAATGTTCGATAGATAGGTAACGCATGTTCACCCAACGTTTTTCTTGCCTGAACGGAGACGCCAAAAAAGCCATTTTCTTTGTTTGCCTGGCCGTCGGCGTTGTTGGGGTTTCCTACGGCTCTTTGGCTACGGCCTATGGATTTCCGCTGTGGGTGCCGCTGTTCTCATCGTTTTTCGTCCTGGCCGGCGCGTCAGAGTTTATGTTTATCGCCATTGTCGCCGGCGGCGGTCATCCCCTTGCCGGCGCGCTGGCCGGGCTGCTGGTCAACGCCCGCCATTTTCCGTTCGGCGTCGCCGTCCGCAACCTGGTCGGCACCCGTTTCAACGCGCTGCTGGGCAGCCATATCATGAATGACGAGAGCGTGGCCTTCGGCCTGTCGCAGCCCACGGCAGAAAAACGTAAAGCGGCCTACTGGCTGTGCGGTATCGGCGTCGCGGTTTTCTGGCCTGTCGGCACGCTGGTGGGATGCGTGATCGGTAAAGTTTTGCCGAGCACCGAACTTATCGGGCTGGACGCCGTATTCCCGGCCATTCTGCTGGCCCTGGTGATCCCGGCGTTTAAAAACAGAACGACGTTAATCCGGGCCTCCGCCGGTGCGATTATTTCGCTGGCGGCGGTTCCCTTCACGCCGGTCGGGCTGCCCGCCCTGCTGTCTATGTTCGGTTTGCTGGCGAGGAAGAAATGATGGCCGACACGCTTATGATCGTTATCGGCATTGCCGTTTTGTCACTCGGCACCTATCTGATGCGCTTTGGCGGCGCGAAGCTCGGAAACCGTCTGACCTTCACCGAACGCTCGCAGGCGTTGCTTTCCGACGCGGCCACCACGCTGCTGTTTGCCGTCGCGTTGGTCACAACCTTTTATGAAGGGGGGCATTTCTCCGGCATCGCCCGCGTTTCCGGCGTCGCCGTCGCCGTTTTTCTTACCTGGCGGAAAGTACCGCTGATCGTGGTGATACTGGCTGCCGCGCTGGTCACCGCCCTGCTGCGTTACGCCGGTATTCATTAACCGGCAGACATGGCGACGAACCCGCCGATGGGTAGCGCGCTGAACTGCGCATCCGGAATACCCGCGGCGGCCAGGGCTTCCTGCAGCAGCCGCGGCGGTTCGTCCAGCGGCTCATCCCCCAGCTCAAACACGCCCCAGTGCATAGCGAAAGCCTGCCGGCAGGCCAGCTCCTGAAACAGACGCACCGTCAGCTCCGGCGCAATATGATTCTCCGCCATAAACCAGCGCGGCGCGTAGGCGCCAATGGGTAATGCGGCAAGATCGATGGTTCCCAGGCGGCGGGATATTTCGCCCAGACTGGCGGAATATCCGGTATCGCCCGAGAAGTAAAAGCGACCGCCCGCGCCCGCTATCACCCAACCGCCCCACAGGCTGCGGTTACGATCCCACGGCGTGCGCATACTCCAGTGACGGGCGGGAACCAGATGCACCTCCAGCCCGCCGAAAGCCTGCAAATCCCACCAGTCCAGCTCGCTGACGTTCCGGAACCCGCAACGCAGCAGGCGGCGCTTCAGGCCGAGCGGCACCATGCAATGCATGTCAGGGAAGCGGCGCAACAGCGCTGTCAGGGAGGGAGTGTCCAGATGGTCGTAATGATTGTGGGATATCAGCACCAGATCGATGGGCGGCAGTGCGTCCGGCAACACCGGCGGCGGCGTCTTGCGCCGCGGACCATAAAAACTGACCGGGGAGACTCGCTCGGAAAACACCGGGTCCAGCAAAATATGCCGGCCGCCGCTGCGCAGCAGCACCCCGGCATGGCCCAGCCACCAGGCGCCGTCGCCGGTGTGGCTGAAATCACAAGGCTGCCACCAACGGCGGCAGAACGCCTCATACCCCATGGCCGGCGGATGAGGCAAACCCGCCTGCTTGCGTTCCTTATGCCAGCGCTCAACGTCCCCCTGACGCCGCTGCGATGGCTCCGGGTTGCGGAACCCGCGCGGCGTATGGTGGGCACGACTGGCATCGTAGTAAGGATTTTTTTTCACATCAGCTCCCGGCAGTCAGATTCAGGAAACATAACAGTTTCCCCGCGATTACGCCGCCGGCAAGACCGAACTTTACATTAACTCAAACGGCCCAGAACACCAGAATGGCGATACCGCCGAATAATGCCCATTTGATGGCGTAATACAGCGCTTTGTTAAATTTCTTCAGCCGTTTACCCACCTTACGCACCGCATAAATATATTTAAACATCCGGTTGATGCCGCCGGTACGATCGCCTTCATCATTCGGCGCCGACGCCGCACTCAGTAAATGACGCCCGAACCAGTGGTTCACCCGCTGCGCCCAGCGGTATTTCATCGGGCGCTCCACGTCGCAAAACAGGATCAGACGATCGCGCCCGCTGGCGTTCTCCGCATAATGAATATAGGTTTCATCAAACATCACGCCCTCGCCATCGCGCCAACTGTAATGCACGCCGTCAACGTCGATAAAACAGCGGTCGTCATTGGGCGTGAGCAGCCCCAGATGATAACGCAGCGACCCTGCATAGGGATCGCGGTGGCGCGGCAGGCGACTGCCGTCCGGCAATTCCGCAAACATCGCCGCTTTTACCGACGGAATGGCGCGCAGCAACGCGGTGGTTTCCGGGCACAGCGTCATCGCGGAAGGATGATTGTCTTCATACCACTTCAGATAAAAACGCTTCCAGCCGGTTTTGAAAAAGGAGTTAAATCCGGCGTCATCATATTTATCAGACGCCGAGATTTTCTGAATCTCCATCAGCTTCTGCCCCTCGGCGCGAATCGTTTCCCAATTCTCCTGCAACGGCCGCAGCTCAGGGAAATCAGCCAGATTCAGATAAGGCTGGTTAGCCGGCACCCGGGAAAACAGGTACATGAATACGTTGATCGGGGATACAAACGTTGAATGATCGGAAAGCTGCCGCCAGAACGGATAACGCACTTTCCCCCTGCGATGAACATAAACCACGCACAATATCAGCAAAAGCAACACTACATATTTCATGAAACCAGTCCGCTGCTTATAAAAACCACATGATCATCCACTGACGAATGACCGCCACAACACCACCAGCTTGGTTAAGTATCTGTAAAAATACCCCATAAAAGATAAATAAAAAGTAGCAAAAATGTACATTCCACTAAAAGAAAAGCCGGATGACGTCAAACTGCCGCCGCCGGCAAGCGCTTGCGTGATACGGGGATGCCAGCAACGGGAAATTCTGGAATAATGGCGCGGTTTACAGGAGGCAATATGAGCATCAATCTGGCAACGCTTTCACAAGAAGAGATGGACAAAGTCAACGTCGACCTGGCCGCATCCGGCGTTTCATACAAAGAACGCTACAACATGCCGGTCGTCGCGGAGCTGGTGGAAAAGGAGCAACCGCAGGCGCTCCGGGCTTACTTTCGCGAAAGACTGACGTATTACCGGACGCTGCAACTGCCGACAATGCCGTATGAACCCAAGCAGGGGAAATAAACGGAGCGCAGCGGTCAGGCCAGTGAGGCGGGATACACCTTATTCAGCGGGTAATATGCCGCTCCAGGTAATCCCGCACCAACGGCCGCTCATGACAATCAACAAGAAGCCACAAACGCACGTTTCCGCTTAACGGAGCGGCAAACGCTGCTGAAAGGCATAGCCCAGCGAAGCGATAAAAATCAGCGTGTAGCCGAACAGTTCCGTACCTTCCTCTACGGCGTTCTTCACGATACGGAGATACCCTTCCTGTAAGATATGCTCCCACAGCACTTGCATCCCGAACACGCGGGAGACAATCAATACGCACATCAGCCCGGCGAGCAGCATTGCATACCCCCGCCAGGAGACGACGTCCACCAGCCCGCGCAGCGTCGTGCGGGGGTGTATTACGGCATATGTCACGCAAATCAGCGTGGCGGCGATAGCGAACCAGAACCAGCTTCCGTGGGAGATCAGATCAAACAAAACGTCAAGCTCGCGGATAAACATACAGAATAAAAATCCGCCGACCAAAATTAACCCGCCGCGCACCTCAGGCCGCTTACGCGCACCGCGAAAGAACAACAAGGCGCTGCTCAGCAAGAATAATTCCTGCACCAGCTCAACCAGAGAAAATTCGCTGATGCCGTTGTGCAATATATTGATATCGATATATGGCAACAGGCAGACGAATCCTGTTATTCCTGCGACGATCAGAAATTCAGCACAAGCACGCAAGAAAATTTTTAAATCACTATTCATAACAAAATCCAACGGTTAGCTTTCCCCCATCCTATCAATTAGATTGGATTCGTCTTATTTTTTGATGCGGTTGGTGCATTCTTTTATGATCCGTACGTGCCCCAGGGTCCGCCGCCGGTTTGCATAGCAGTAGGGGATCGGTAAAATGTGTAAAATGAGAATCGCTACCAACGGGATACCGTATGACACAAAATGAACGCAACGTTGCCCTGGTATGCGCCCTGAGCGAATGGATAGAACAACATCTGGGCAGGGATATTTATCTGGATGAGCTGGCCCGTTATTCCGGCTACTCTCTGTGGCATATGCAGAAAATTTTCCGTGAAACCACGGGCATGTCGTTGGGGCGCTATATTCGTGAACGCAAACTCTCCGGCGCGGCTAACCGCCTGCGTCATACCGAAGATTCCATTATCGACATCGCGGTATTCTACGGTTTTGCCTCCCAGTCGCATTTTACCTATATGTTCCGTAAACATTTCGGTATCACGCCGACCAACTACCGGCTGCAACACGATCTGCAACTTTCCACGCTTCAACCGCTGCACGTGCTGTTACGTGAGAGTGCCTGACAGCCCTTCTTTGGTCGCCTGAAACATGCCTTCACCGCTTACTGCCCTGTTGAAACCCTTTTTGCGCGACCGGTTGCTGCATATTCTGCTGGTTGCCGGCATTGTGCTGACCCTGTATCAGCCGGCCGCTGTTTCTTCATTTCCGCGTTGGATCGACTGGCCGACCATCGTCACCCTGATCGGTCTGATGCTGCTGACCAAAAGCGTGGAACTGAGCGGTTATTTTGTCTGGCTGGGCCGCCGGCTGACGCTGCGCATGCGTAACGAGCGAACGCTGGCCCTGTTTCTGGTTTCCACCTCCGCCCTGCTGTCCACCTTTCTGACCAACGACGTGGCGCTGTTTATCGTCGTGCCGCTGACGGTCACGCTCAAGAAGCTGGTCGGCATTCCGGTGCGCCGGCTGATTATCTTTGAAGCGCTGGCGGTCAACGTCGGCTCGTTACTGACGCCCATCGGCAACCCGCAAAACATCCTGCTGTGGAACCGCAGCGGCGTCGGGTTCCTGACGTTTATTCAGTCTATGCTGCCGCTGGCCGCCGTGCTGATGGTGCTGTTATGGCTTGCTGTCTGGCTGTTTTTCCCCTCCCGGACCATCCGCCCGGCCACGGCCGATGCCGAAGCGACGGGAAAGCGGACGTTGCTGTGGGCCTGTTTACTGCTGTATGTCGCGTTCATCGTGCTGGTCGACCTGAAAATGGCGTTCCCCGGCCTGTTGCTGGTCGCCATCGCCCTTCTGTTTCTCGACCGCCGGGTGCTGCTGGCCATCGACTGGCCGCTGATTCTGGTGTTTATCGCCATGTTCATCGACGTCAAACTGCTCAGCCAGTTACCTTTCCTGCAGCCGGTCGCGGCGCAGGCCGCCGCCCTGCATGACGGCGGCCTCTACCTGACCGGTATTTTGCTTTCCCAGGTCATCAGCAACGTTCCGGCGACCATCATGATGCTCAACTTCGTGCCTTCCGGCGTCACGCTGGCCTACGCGGTCAACATCGGCGGATTCGGCTTCGCGCTGGGCTCGATGGCCAACCTGATCGCCCTGCGTCTGGCCAATGAAAGCCGGATCTGGCTGCGCTTTCACGCCTTTTCCATTCCCGCGCTGTTGTTGGCCGCGCTGCTCGGCTGGCTGCTGTTGCCGGCGTCAGGGTAAATATTTGCATTTCATGATGGCGTAGCTATGGTTGATGCATGTCCTTTTAACCCTCATTCGCACCGGATGCGTTCAGCGCGTTATTCTTTTTTAATCTAAATAAGCGCAGAATGTGATTTAGTGCGGCGTGAATTTTGGTTTAGCTTCATCATCCATAACGGTGCGAAATCAAACGCACACCTCTTCGACAGTAAGACACTGGGATACCTATGAAAAAAATCACCTTAGCGCTGCTCGCCACTTCCCTGTTCGCCACCACCGCACTGGTTCAGGCGGCGGATGATTTTGCGGCCATCAAGTCTGACGGCGTCATAAAATTCGGAACGGAAGGCACCTACGCGCCTTATACCTATCATGATCAGAGCGGCAAACTGGTTGGGTTTGACGTTGATGTCGCCCGCGCCGTCGCAGAAAAAATGGGTGTGAAAGCCGAGTTCATCGAAGGCCGCTGGGACGGCCTGATCGCCGGGCTGAGCGCCAAACGTTACGACGCCGTCATCAACCAGGTCGGCATTACCGACGAGCGTAAGGCCAAATTCGATTTTTCCGAGCCTTATATTGGTTCCAAAGCCGTACTGATCGTCCGTAATGATAACGACACGATTAAAAGCTTCGCCGATCTGAAAGGCCAGAAGTCCGCCCAGAGCCTGACCAGCAACTATTCTAAGCTGGCGACCAAATACGGCGCCGATCTGGTACCGACCGATGGGTTTAACCAATCGCTGGATTTGGTATTAAGTGGTCGCGCTGCGGCAACGTTGAATGATAACCTCTCCTTCCTCGACTTTAAGAAGCACAAGCCGGACGCCAAGGTAAAAGTGGTGGCCGCCGATGAGAACACGGAAAACTCCGCGATTCTGGTGCGTAAAGATCAGCCGGCGCTGGTCAGCGCCCTGAACAAAGCGCTGAATGAGATTAAAGCCGACGGGACATACAAAGAAATTTCCGTCCGCTACTTCGGTCAGGACGTTTCCAAGTAACAGCCTTGTTTTTCAGTTAGAGAGCCTGCCCCGGTAACGCCGGGGCAGGCTTATGTTTTATCAGGAGTAAGCACCAATGCCTCTTTGGCTACAGCATCCCCTCGACTACGCCGCCGGTATTCCCTGGCTCCAACTGATGATCGATTCGTTCTGGAGCCTGTTCTCCGCCGGATTGACCTTTACCGTGCCGCTGGCGATCCTGTCGTTCATCGGCGGGCTGATCGTCGGGTTTATCACCGCGCTGGCGCGCCTGTATGCGCCGAAGCCCGTCAAGTGGCTGTTCGATTTTTACGTTTGGGTGATCCGCGGTACGCCGCTGCTGGTGCAGCTGTTCCTGATTTTTTACGGCCTGCCCAGCGCAGGAATTACGCTGGACGCCTTCCCCGCCGCGTTGATTGGTTTTACCGTCAGCGTGGGCGCCTATACATCGGAAATTATTCGCGGCGCGATTATGTCCGTCCCGAAAGGTCAGTGGGAAGCCGCCTACTCCATCGGCATGAGCAGTTCCCAGGCGATGCGCCGGGTGATCCTGCCGCAGTCGGTTTTCGTTTCCCTGCCGCCGCTCTCCAACTCATTCATTTCATTAATCAAAGATACCTCGCTGGCGGCAGTCATCACGGTGCCGGAGATGTTCCTGGCAGCGCAACGTATCGTTTCCGTGACCTATGAGCCTTTGGTGCTCTACGTTGAAGCCGCGCTGATTTACCTGCTGTTCAGCACCGTACTGAGCAAACTGCAAACCCGCCTGGAAGTTTACTACCGTCGTTACGAGTAACCGGTTGATGTCCCTGACGCTTTTCAGGGGCATCTTCTCCCGGCGCAGAAAAGAAAAAACCCGCTACGATGAGCGGGTGCAAATGCAATGAGAAACTCTATGTCGAAGTTATTCAACAAAGTTAGAATATCACAATACATTTTATTAACAATTTGTTTTCTTTGTATTGTGAGAAAGATCAACTTCCCGCCCGTCTTTTTCCCTGATTTCAGTCCGAATTGATGTGCTCTTTACAATAGCGACGCTTATACGCCGAGGGCGTCATTCCCGTAAGCTGGCGAAAAATCTCACGAAAATACCCGACGTCGCTAAAGCCGCAGCGCAACGCGACCTCACGCAACGGGCAGGCATCGTTAATCAGCAACTTTTCCGCGTGACCAATGCGCTGCCGGTGGATCGCCTGCGTTAACGTCATCGCGAACGTTTTACGGTAGACCCTCCCCAGATAATCCGGATTACAGTGCAGTTGCGCCGCAATCGCCGCGGTGCTGAGTGACTGATGAAAGCGCGTGCGGATCAACTGGCGCGCCTTATAGGCCAACGCCATGCCGCCGTCGCTGATTTGATCTTCATCGGGAAACGCGTCAGACAGCCGCTGCAAAATCAGTAACAGGATCAGCTCCAGCACCGGCGGACGCACGTTATTCTCCTGCTCGTTCAGAAACTGGCGGAACAGGCTGACGATGTAGTTCCCATCATGGACTTTCCGGTACTGCGGCAGAGAAAGACGCGAGACATGACCTCCTTCTGCCGGCGGATGATTCCATTCAAAGTGAATCCAGTAAAAACGCAGGTCAGTCGGAAATGTTTCTATTCCGATGTGGTGACGATGAGGATAAAGCAGCAGGGATTCGCCGGCGCGGACATGAAAATCACGCCCCTCCTCACGTATGGATAAAACGCCTTTCTCAACGAAAATCAGCTCCCAGGAATCCAGAACACGCTCCGGATGCAGGCCAATGCCGCGCGAAATAAACAATCCGCCGTTTTGTACCTTCAGCGGTAAATCAATATCAATGGTGATCATGACGCCCCTCTGCCCGGAAACGAGACGTCATGGTAGTACGTTTACTGCACATGATGCATTGCTGAATTTTCCACCATTGATCCAACTCACATTTCACGCCATAAGTCGGAATTACCCCCTTTTTTATGCTTTTTCCTTATCTTGTTGCTCTCCGGCGTCTGTGACAAATTACCTCCGTCGACACCCTAACCGCCCGCCGGAACCGGCCCAGATGCCATTCCCGGCGCTCTTTTTCCCTGAGTCATCCGCACCTGGCCACAACGCGAAACACGACGGGAATATGTCGCTAAAAACAAGGAATCACTATGAGTACCTCTCTCCTTGAGCAGCAGACGGAACGCGTTAATCCGAGCACCGTTCCGGGCCTGACGATTAAAGAAAAAGTCGGTTACGGCTTGGGTGACGCGGGAGGCACGGTGATCACCTGCCTCATCATGAACTTTCTGACCTTCTTTTATACCGACGTCTTCGGCCTGACGCCGGCGCTGGTCGGCACGTTGTTTATCGCCCTGCGCATCGTCGATGCGATTTCCGATCCGCTGATGGGCATCCTGGCAGACCGCACCAACAGCCGCTGGGGGCGCTTCCGCCCGTGGCAGCTGTGGATCGCGTTCCCGATCGGCATCATCGGCGTACTGACGTTTACCGTGCCGGACGTCAGCATGAACATGAAGATTTTGTGGGCGTTCGTCACCTACTTCCTGCTGTCGATCAGCTATACCGCCATCAACGTGCCCTATTGCGCCCTGATCAACACTATGACGACCCGCCATGATGAGGTGATCGCCTGTCAGTCCTGGCGTTTTGTGCTGTGCGGCGGGGCCGGCTTCCTGGTTTCCGTCGGGCTGCCCTGGCTGGTCGCGCGCTTCGGCCAGGGCGACGCGGCGCTCGGCTATCAAACCGGCGTCGGCCTGCTGTGCGCGCTCGCGGTGGTGATGTTCCTGTGCTGCTTTTTCTGGGTTCGGGAGCGTATCTCCCTCACCGCAATGGGAAAATTCACCCTGCGTGAACACCTCGCCGGATTACGCCGCAACGATCAACTGCTCCTGATGCTGGTGATGTCGTTCCTGCTGATTAACGTGTTCAACCTGCGCGGCGGCGGTTATATGTACTTCATTACCTATGCGCTGCAGGGCGGCACCGGTTACACCTCGCTGTTTTTCACCATGGTGACGCTGGCCGCCATAGTGGGCGCCATCATCGTTAATCCGATATCACGCCGCATTGACGCCTCACGCCTCTATTGCATCACCAACCTGGTGCTGGCCGCACTGGCCGCCGGCATGTGGTTTCTGCCCACCGGCCCCGGCTGGCAGACGCTGTGGCTGGCCGTCATCCTGGGCAACGGCATCATTCTTGGTTTCACCCTGCCGCTGCACTTCGCCATCATGGCATTCGCCGACGACTACGGCGAATGGAAAACCGGCGTCCGTTCTTCCGGCATGAATTTCGCCTTCAACCTGTTTTTCATCAAGCTGGCCTGGGCCTCTAGCGCGGGCATCATCAGCCTGGTGTTTATCTGGGTGGCTTACCAACCCGGTATGGAAAATCAAACGCCGGCCTCATTGGCGGGGATCAAATCGATGGAGTCCCTGCTGCCGGCCCTGTTCCATCTGGCCCTGGCGTTCGCCATCCGTTATTGCCGCCTCGACAATGCCATGATGGCGCGCATTGCTGCCGATCTGCGCGATCGTCATCAGAATCGTTAATATCAGGAGACCCTCAATGACCGTTTTAGCTACCGCTGACCCCGTTCAGGAGTTGGATTTACACCGGGTAAATATCAACGATCCGTTTCTGGGGCAATATCAGCGCCTGGTGCGCGACGTCGTGATCCCTTATCAGTGGGACGCGCTCAACGATCGTCTGGAAGACACCGAGCCAAGTCACGCCATCGAAAATTTCCGCATTGCCGCCGGTCAGCAACAGGGCGAATTCTACGGCATGATTTTTCAGGACAGCGACGTCGCCAAATGGCTGGAGGCCGTGGCCGGCTCGCTGTGCCAGCGGCCCGATCCCGAACTGGAACAACGCGCCGATGAGGTTATCGCCCTGATTGCGGCAGCACAGTGCGAAGATGGCTACCTGAACACCTACTTTACGGTAAAGGCGCCGCAGGAGCGCTGGACCAACCTGGCCGAATGCCACGAGCTGTACTGCGCCGGGCACATGATTGAAGCCGGCGTCGCCTGGTTCTGCGCCACCGGAAAACGCAACCTGCTGGACGTCGTATGCCGGTTGGCCGATCACATCGACGACGTATTCGGCCCCGCAGAACACCAACTGCATGGTTACCCCGGTCATCCGGAAATCGAGCTGGCCCTGATGCGGCTGTATGAAGTGACCCGCAACCCGCGTTATATGGCGCTGGTGAATTATTTCATCAGCGAACGCGGCAAACAGCCCCATTATTACGACGCCGAATATGAAAAGCGCGGCCGCACCGCCTACTGGCCGACCCACGGCCCGGCCTGGATGGTGAAAGACAAAGCCTACAGCCAGGCTCATCTGCCGCTGGCGTTGCAACAAAGCGCCATCGGTCACGCGGTGCGTTTCGTCTACCTGTTAAGCGGCGCCGCCCACCTCGCCCGGCTGAACCACGACGCGGAGTTGCATAAAACCTGCCGCCGCCTGTGGGACGATATGGTGAACCGCCAGATGTACATTACCGGCGGTATCGGCGCACAAAGCAGCGGCGAGGCTTTCACATCGGAATACGATCTGCCCAACGATACCGTCTACGCGGAAAGCTGCGCCTCCATCGGCCTGATGATGTTCGCCAACCGCATGCTGCAACTCGAAGGCGACGCCCGCTACGCCGACGCCATGGAGCGCGCGCTGTACAATACGGTGCTGGGCGGCATGGCGCTGGACGGCAGGCACTTCTTCTACGTAAACCCGCTGGAAGTGCATCCGCGCAGCATTCCGTTCAACCATATTTACGATCACGTTAAACCGGTGCGGCAACGCTGGTTCGGCTGCGCCTGCTGCCCGCCCAATATCGCCCGCATCCTGACCTCGCTCGGGCACTATATCTACACCCGGCGTGAAGATGCGCTGTACGTTAACCTGTACGTCGGCAATACCACGCAGTTGCCGGATGGCCTGACGCTGAGCATCAGCGGCAACTACCCATGGCACGGCGAAGTCACAATCGCGGTCAAAACGGCGCAGCCCGTTCAGCAAACGCTGGCGCTGCGCCTGCCGGAATGGTGCGAAGACCCGGTCGTGTTGCTTAATGGCAAACCGTGTGCCGGGGAAGTAAAACGCGGCTATTTCCACATCAGCCGGTTATGGTCAGATGGTGACAGTGTCACGATTAATTTACCGATGCCGGTCCGGCGCGTCTATGGCAACCCTTTACTGCGCCATATCGCCGGTAAAGTCGCCATCCAGCGCGGCCCGCTGGTTTACTGCGCGGAAGAGGCGGACAACGGCAGCGCACTGCACAATCTCTGGCTGGACCCACGGGCGGAATTCCGGGTGATTGAAGGCGCAGGCGTCCTGAAGGGAAGCTTGCTGCTGCAAACCCCGGTGCAACGCATCAGCAGCGAAAATGCGCGTAACGCGCCGCTCTACCGCTATGACATGCCGGGAATGCCTGATGCGGCGCCGCAAAAACTCACGCTGATTCCGTGGTTCTGCTGGGCCAATCGCGGCGAGGGAGAAATGCGTATCTGGTTAAACGAAATTCGGTGACAACGTCACGATAAGAAACGGCGCCCGACGGGCGCCGTATGCGGATTAATGCTGCACATCCTGCTGGGAAAACTTGAGTTCAATCAACGCTATCGCCTTCTGCACGCCGCGACGGGTAACCTGATCGATCCCCGGTTTGTCGAAGTCAATGCTTTTCAGCTGATGCGCCATCTTATCGCGCACCTCCGTCGGCGCGATTACGTCAATCACGTCCAGAATCTGCTTTATCACCAGTTGGCAGGCCACCAGATCAGAGGCCAGTTCTTCGCTCTCAGTCAGCATCTGAGACATGCGCTTTCCTTCTTTATCAACGAGGTTTTTATCAGTCATCGCTTTTTCAGCCGCTCTTTATTCGAAAGGCTTCGGATCGCCGGCGCCGACGCGCACCACCTGCGGGCTCTCTTCCGTCAGGTCGATAACCGTGGTGGGCTGCTGGCCGAGGAATCCGCCATGAATAATCAGGTCAACCTGCTTGCCCAGGTGCTCTTTGATTTCATCCGGATCGGATTCGGCAAAGTCGTTGCCCGGCAGCATCAGGGTCGTGGACATCAGCGGTTCGCCCAACGCTTCAAGCAGCGCCAGCGCTATCGGGTTCGACGGTACGCGCAGGCCGATGGTCTTACGCTTTTCGCTCATCAGGCGGCGCGGCACCTCTTTGGTCGCCTTCAGGATAAAGGTGTAGTTTCCCGGCGTGTTGTTCTTGATAAGGCGAAACGCAGCGTTGTCCACGAAAGCATAAGACGAGATTTCAGACAGATCACGGCACACCAGGGTGAAATTGTGGTTGCTGTCGAGCTGACGGATGCGGCAGATACGCTCCATCGCGTTTTTCTCTTCCAGCATGCAGCCCAACGCATAGCCGGAATCGGTGGGATAGACGATCACCCCGCCCTTACGCAACACGTCAACGGACTGATTAATCAGCCGCGGCTGCGGGTTGTCAGGATGAATATAAAAAAATTGCCCCATTATCTTCCTCGTTATTATTCAGAATCAGGCCGCGCTGCATTCCAGCCGAGCCAGACCGGTTCAAGGCCGTCGGGAAGCCACAGCTTGCGCCCTAGCTCAACCCACTGTACGGGCTGATGGAAATCGGAACCCTGCGATGCCTGCAGTTCAAACTGTACGGCATACGCGGCAAGGCGCTCACGTTCGCCCGGCGCCTGCTGGCATTGCGCAACCTCCATCGCATTGCCGCCGCACGCCTTGAACAGCGTCAGCAGACGCTTGAGCCATTTCGTGCTCAGCCGGTAACGTCCGGGGTGCGCCAGCACCGCCCGGCCGCCGGCCTGATGGATAACTGAAACCGCTTCTTCAATTGTACACCACTGCGGCGGGACATAGCCGGTTTTCCCTTTTGCCAGAAAGTGTTTAAACACGTTCGCCGTTGAGACGGCATATCCCTGCTCCACCAGGTAACGGGCAAAATGGCCGCGGGTCACTTCCGCCCCGCCGGCAATGCGGTTGACCCCTTCCCAGGCGCCGGGAATACGCGCTTTCTCTAGCCGGTGGGCGATTTCCCGTGCCCGCGCCTGACGCCGCGCCTTCTGCACCTCAATAAGCTGGCTCAGCGCCGGTGCGTTAGCATCGACATTCAGGCCGACGATGTGGATCTCGTGATTTTCCCACAGGGTGGAAATCTCAATGCCCGCGATCAGCGTCAGCGGCAACGACGCGTCATCAATGGTTTTCTGCGCCTCCGCCAGCCCGTCCACGGTATCGTGATCGGTAATCGCCAGCGTAGTCACCTTCATCTCCGCGGCGCGCAAAACCAGCTGCGCGGGCGTTAACAGACCGTCTGAAGCCGTGGTATGGCTATGTAAGTCGTATAGCTCCGGTAATTCTTCTGGAAGTATTTCGGCCAAGATAGCGCTCCGTCATGATCGTAAGGTCTATCATACGCATGCATTGCCTATGATCACAAATCAGTAACCCGAATCTCTCCCGGAAAAATAGATGAATTTTCTCTGTATTCCCCTCTTGACACACAACCACCAAACTAGTTTACTAGTACGAAAGGTCGGAGAGAACAAAACGACCAAACGCAACGTTAAGTGGTAATGAATCAGAGGTGAAGATGATGTCCGTATCCGTAATGACCGTAAATGCAATCTGGTGGCATAGCTCACTCCCTGTTCGGGCGGCGTGATGACGCATATCGGTCCTTCATCAGCACCGCCCGCTTAAAGCGGGTTTTTTTATGGCTAAAAAACGTCCGCTCAACCACCGGAATAAAGCATCAAGCGGAAAAAGAATAAAATGATTAATGAGCAACCTGCATTACAACTGATTACGGCGCCAGCCGCTTACCACAACAACCCTACCGCTTTGTTCCATCAGGTGTGCGGCACACGCCCCGCAACACTGCTGCTGGAATCAGCCGAAATTGACAGCAAGCAGGATCTGAAAAGCCTGCTGATCGTTGACAGCGCATTACGCATCTCCGCCCTGGGCCGCCGGGTAACGCTTCAGGCCCTGAGCGACAACGGCATGGCATTGCTGGCGCTGTTGGACAACGCCCTGCCCGCCGGCGTAGAGAACCTCATCAGCCCCAATCAGCGTACGCTGCACTTCCCGCCGATTGATGCATTTCAGGATGAAGACGCGCGGCTGAAGTCCCTGTCGGTATTTGACGCCCTGCGCATCCTGATGACGCTGGTCAGCGTACCGGAAAACGAGCGCGAAGCCATGCTGTTCGGCGGACTGTTTGCCTACGATCTGGTTGCCGGCTTCGAAGACCTGCCCGCGGTGCGCAGCGAGCACAACTGCCCGGACTTCTGTTTTTATCTGGCGGAAACCCTGCTGGTTCTTGACCACCAGCATCACAGCGCCCGCCTCCAGGCCGCCGTTTTCGGCGACAATCCGGCAGAGCATCAGCGCCTGACCCTGCGCCTGCAGCAATTACAGCAACAAATGGCCCAGCCGGCGCCGGAACTGACCACCACGCCGGTCAAAGAGATGGCGCTGATGTGCAACCTCAGCGACGAAGCCTACGGCGACGTCGTCAGCACCCTGCAACAGGCTATCCGTCAGGGTGAAATCTTCCAGGTCGTGCCGTCGCGCCGTTTCAGCCTGCCGTGCCCCGCGCCGCTGGCCGCCTACCGCACGCTGAAGCTGAACAACCCCAGCCCGTACATGTTTTACATGCAGGACCGCGACTTCACCCTGTTCGGCGCCTCGCCGGAAAGCGCGCTGAAATATAATGCCACTGACCGTCAAATCGAAATCTACCCGATCGCCGGCACCCGCCCGCGCGGCCGCAACGCCGACGGCAGCCTGAACCGGGATCTGGACAGCCGCATCGAACTCGACATGCGCACCGATCACAAAGAGCTGGCCGAGCACCTGATGCTGGTCGATCTGGCGCGCAATGACCTGGCCCGCATCTGCGAACCCGGTTCACGCTACGTTGCCGATCTGACCAAAGTCGACCGTTACTCGTTCGTTATGCATCTGGTTTCCCGCGTGGTCGGCACGCTGCGCGCCGATCTCGACGTACTGCATGCCTATCAGGCCACCATGAACATGGGGACCCTCAGCGGCGCCCCAAAAGTGCGCGCCATGCAACTGATTGCCGACGCAGAAGGCACACGGCGCGGCAGCTACGGGGGCGCCGTCGGCTACTTCACCGCGCACGGTGATCTGGACACCTGCATCGTTATCCGCTCCGCCTACGTGGAAGACGGCATCGCCACCGTGCAGGCCGGCGCCGGCGTGGTGCTGGACTCCGTTCCCCAGTCCGAAGCGGATGAAACCCGCAATAAAGCACGGGCCGTACTGCGCGCTATCGCCAGTGCGCACAATGCGCCGGAGGTGTGCTGATGGCTAACATCCTGTTGCTCGATAACGTTGACTCTTTTACCTATAACCTGGTCGATCAACTGCGTGCCGGCGGTCATCAGGTGCTGATTTACCGTAACCAGCTGCCGGCTGCCGCGATCATCGACAAGCTCGGCACCCTCAGCCAGCCGGTGCTGATGCTTTCTCCGGGGCCGGGCGCGCCGTCTCAGGCCGGCTGTATGCCCGAGCTCCTGCGCGCGCTGCGCGGCCAGTTGCCGATTATCGGCATCTGCCTCGGTCATCAGGCCATCGTGGAAGCTTACGGCGGCTACGTCGGCCAGGCCGGTGAAATTCTGCACGGCAAAGCCTCGCTGATTGAGCATGATGGCGCAGCGATGTTCCATGGCCTGCCTTCACCGCTGCCGGTGGCGCGTTATCACTCGCTGGTCGGGAGCCAGATTCCCGATGCGCTGACCGTTAACGCCACCTTCCGCGACATGGTGATGGCGGTACGCAGCGAAGCCGATCGGGTATGCGGTTTTCAGTTCCACCCGGAATCAATTTTAACCACTCAGGGCGCGCGTCTGCTTGAGCAGACCCTGAACTGGGCGTTGGCGTGAGACGAGGAGTACACACCATGCAACCGATTTTGAACAAGCTTTACAATGCCCAGGCCATGAGCCAGCAAGAGAGCCAGATTCTGTTCAGCGCCATCATGCACGGCGAACTGGAAAACAGCCAACTGGCGGCGGCGCTGATCAGCATGAAAATGCGCGGCGAAAGCCCTGATGAAATCGCCGGAGCCGCCAGCGCGCTGCTCGCCAATGCGCAGCCGTTCCCGCGCCCGGATTATGACTTTGCCGATATCGTCGGCACCGGCGGCGACGGCACCAACAGCATCAACATTTCCACCGCCAGCGCCTTCGTGGCGGCGGCCAGCGGCGCACGGGTCGCCAAACACGGCAACCGCAGCGTTTCCAGCCGTTCCGGTTCCTCGGATCTGTTGCAGGCGTTCGGTATCCGTCTGGATATGTCGCCGGAAGATTCACGCCGCGCGCTGGACGACCTGGGCGTTTGCTTCCTGTTCGCGCCGCAGTATCACACCGGTTTCCGCCACGCAATGCCGGTGCGCAAACAGCTTGGCACCCGCACCATCTTTAACGTGCTGGGGCCGCTGATTAACCCGGCGCGTCCGCCCAAGGCGCTGATTGGGGTTTACAGCCCGGAGCTGGTAGAGCCGATCGCCAAAACGCTGCGCGTGCTCGGTTATCAGCATGCCGCGGTGGTACACGGCGGCGGCATGGATGAAGTGGCGATCCACGCCCCGACCGACGTTGCCGAGTTGCGTAACGGCGAGATCGAAACCTACCGCCTGACGCCGCAGGATTTCGGCCTCGACAGCTATGCGCTGGACACCCTGCGCGGCGGCGCGCCGGAGGAAAACCGTGACATTCTGGCCCGCTTATTACAAGGTAAAGGAGAAGCAGCACACGTTGCTGCCGTAGCCGCCAACGTAGCCCTGCTGCTGAAACTCTTCGGCCAGGAAAATTTGCGTCATAACACACAGTTGGCGATTGACACGATTCATAGCGGAACAGCCTTCGAGAGAGTAACCGCACTGGCTGCAAGGGGATAAACAGAAATGCAAGAGACTGTATTGACCAAAATCGTCCGTGATAAAGCGATTTGGGTGGCCGACCGCCAGGCGCGTCAGCCGCTGGAAAGCTTCCGCGATCAGGTCACGCCCAGCACCCGCAGCTTCTATCAGGCGCTGGGAGGCGACAACACGGCGTTCATTCTCGAATGCAAAAAGGCGTCGCCATCCAAAGGATTAATCCGCGATGATTTTGATCCGGTCGCCATTGCCACCATTTATCGTGACTTTGCCTCCGCGATTTCGGTGCTGACCGACGAGAAATATTTCCAGGGCAGCTACGACTACCTGACGCTGGTCAGCCAAACCGTGCATCAGCCGGTGCTGTGCAAAGATTTCATCATCAGCGAATACCAGATTTACCTGGCGCGTTTTTATCAGGCAGACGCAATTCTGCTGATGCTGTCCGTGCTGGACGACGCGCAATACCGCCACCTGGCGGAAGTGGCGCACAGCCTGAACATGGGCGTGCTGACCGAAGTCAGCAACGATGAGGAACTGGAACGCGCCATCGCATTGCAGGCAAAAGTGGTCGGCATCAACAACCGCGACCTGCGCGATCTTTCCATCGACCTGAACCGCACCCGCCGCCTGGCGCCGCGCCTGCCGCAGGGCGTCACGGTTATCAGCGAGTCCGGCATTCACACTTACGCGCAGACCCGCGAGCTGAGCCAGTACGCCAACGGCTTTTTGATCGGCAGCGCCCTGATGTCGGAACCGGATCTCCGCCTGGCGGTACGCCGCGTCCTGCTGGGCGACAATAAAATCTGCGGACTGACCCGCCCCGAAGACGCCGCCGCCGCTTATCGTTCCGGCGCTGTCTACGGCGGGCTGATTTTCGTCGGCAGTTCGCCGCGTTATGTGGATATTTCGCAGGCCCGCGCGGTGATCGCCGCCGCGCCGCTGAAGTACGTCGGCGTGTTCCGCAACGCCAAGCAGGAAACCGTGATTCTCGCAGCAGAACGGCTCGGACTGAGCGCCGTACAGCTGCACGGCGACGAATCACAGGCTTACATCAGCGAATTGCGCCAACGGTTGCCGCTGACCTGCCAGATCTGGAAAGCGCTGAGCGTAGGCGAACAAATTCCGCCACGCAATCTGATGCACGTCGAGCGTTATGTGCTGGACAACGGCGCAGGCGGCACCGGCAAATGCTTCGACTGGACCGCCCTGCTGGGCAACGTGCTGGACAACGTGTTGCTGGCCGGCGGGCTGAGCGCCGCCAATGCCGCCAGCGCCGCCGCGCTGGGCTGTGCCGGCCTGGATTTTAACTCCGGCGTGGAAACCGCGCCGGGGCAAAAAGATCACCAACAAATTGACGCGGTCTTCAAGACGCTGCGCGCATACTAATTTCAGATAATGACAGGACGTAATGCTATGACTCTACTTAATCCCTATTTCGGCGAATTTGGCGGGATGTACGTCCCCCAGATTCTGATGCCGGCCCTGCGCCAGCTGGAAGAGGCCTTCGTTGCCGCACAGCGCGATCCGGAGTTTCAGGCTCAGTTCACCGGCCTGCTGAAAAACTATGCCGGACGCCCGACTGCATTGACCCTGTGCCGTAACCTGACCGCCGGCACCAAAACCAAACTTTACCTGAAGCGTGAAGATCTGCTGCACGGCGGCGCGCATAAAACCAACCAGGTGCTGGGCCAGGCGCTGCTTGCCCTGCGCATGGGGAAAACGGAAATCATCGCCGAAACCGGCGCCGGTCAGCATGGCGTGGCAACCGCCCTGGCCTGCGCCATGCTGGGACTGAAATGCCGCGTTTATATGGGCGCCAAAGACGTTGAACGTCAGTCACCCAATGTGTTCCGCATGCGCCTGATGGGCGCCGAGGTTATCCCGGTGCACAGCGGTTCCGCCACCCTGAAAGATGCCTGTAACGAAGCGCTGCGCGACTGGTCCGGCAGTTACGAGCGGGCGCACTACCTGCTCGGCACCGCCGCCGGCCCGCACCCTTTCCCCACGATCGTGCGCGAGTTCCAGCGGATGATCGGCGAGGAAACCAAAAAACAGGTGCTGGAATTTGAAGGCCGCCTGCCGGATGCCGTGCTGGCATGCGTCGGCGGCGGCTCCAACTCCATCGGAATGTTCGCCGATTTTATCGACGAACCGTCGGTGAAGCTGATCGGCATTGAACCCGCCGGCCTGGGTATTGAAACCGGCCAGCACGGCGCCCCGCTCAAACACGGCGAAGTCGGTATCTATTTCGGTATGAAATCGCCGATGATGCAAACTGCCGACGGCCAGATCGAAGAGTCATACTCTGTCTCCGCCGGGCTGGACTTCCCTTCTGTCGGGCCGCAGCACGCTTATCTGAACAGCATCGGCCGGGCAGACTACGTGTCGATCACCGACGACGAGGCGCTTGAGGCCTTCAAGACGCTGTCACACAAAGAAGGGATCATTCCAGCGCTGGAATCCTCCCACGCGCTGGCGCATGCGCTGAAAATGATTCAACAGGAACCGGATAAAGAACAGATTCTGGTGGTTAACTTGTCAGGCCGCGGTGATAAAGACATCTTCACCGTTCACGACATTCTGAAGGCTCGGGGAGAAATGTGATGGAACGTTATCAGCAACTTTTTGATCAACTGCGCGACAAGAAGGAAGGCGCATTTGTTCCTTTCGTCACCCTGGGCGATCCGAATCCGGCGCTGTCGCTGGAAATAATCGAAACCCTGATCGCCGCCGGCGCCGATGCCCTGGAGCTGGGGATTCCGTTCTCCGACCCGCTGGCCGACGGTCCGACGATCCAGAACGCCACGCTGCGCGCCTTTGCCGCCGGGGTGAATCCGGGACAGTGCTTCGAAATACTGGCGGCGATCCGCGCCAAACACCCGCAGATTCCGATCGGCCTGTTGATGTACGCTAACCTGGTTTTCCATAACGGCATAGACAACTTCTACCAACGCTGCGCCGACGTCGGCGTGGATTCCGTACTGGTTGCCGACGTGCCGCTGGAAGAGTCTGCGCCGTTCCGCCAGGCCGCCCAGCGCCACGGCATTGCACCGATCTTCATCTGCCCGCCCAACGCGGACGATGCACTGCTGCGCGACCTGGCGCAGCATGGTCAGGGCTATACTTACCTGCTGTCGCGCGCCGGGGTAACCGGCACGGAAAACCGCGCGCAGCTGCCGCTGAATCATTTGGTCAGTAAGCTGAAAGAGTATCAGGCTGCGCCCCCGCTGCAAGGCTTCGGGATTTCCGAACCAGCTCAGGTGAAAGAAGCGCTGGCCGCCGGCGCGGCCGGTACGATTTCCGGCTCCGCCATCGTAAAAATCATCGAGCAGAACCATCAGCAGCCGCAGGTTATGCTGACAAAACTCGCTGAATTCGTGAAGGCGATGAAGGACGCCACCCGCTAATCATCCGGCTCGCACCGCCATCCGCATCCCCGCACTATGTTTATCATATGCGGGGATTTTTTTATGCTCCGACCCATATCGCACTCTTTAAAAAATGAATTATATTAATATCGGATTATTGCTTTATTCAGGCATGACGTTAAACGGGTATTATCATACACAACGTTTGGGTTTTATCGGTTTCCGACCAAACGATTAAGGAGAGAAAAATAAGATGAAATGGTTTAAAGCAATCTGCGCATTCTGTTCCGCCGCCGTGGTCGCGCTGGCATTATCCGGCTGTGCTCCAACGAAAACGCAGGAAGGTACTGGCGGCTATATTGACGATACCGTTGTCACCACCAAAGTGAAAAGCGCCCTGCTGGCGGAGAAAAACCTGAAATCGACCGAAATCAGCGTAGAGACCTTTAAAGGGCGCGTTCAGTTGAGCGGTTTTGTTTCCTCTCAGTCTGACGCCAACCGTGCGGTGCAAATCACCAAAGGTGTTGCCGGCGTACGTGCGGTAGAAAACGATATGCGGATTAAGTAATCACACCTGACGGCAATAAAAAACCCCACCGGCGGCGCAAACTGCGGGTGGGGTTTTCTTTTTATTTCATCTATTCGCTGGTGCTGATACCGGTGAGTTTAAACTCAAAGTTCATCGTCATTCCCTTAACCGGTTTCCCTGTTTGATATCGCCAGCGGCGCATCGCCTGGCGCACTTCGCGTTCAAACAGGTTACGCGGCTCGGCGGAGATAATCTCAATGTTGTCTACCCGGCCATCGCTGTCGATATCAAACCTTACGCGAACCTTCCCTTCCTGCTTCAGGGCGAACGCCCGCGGCGGATAGCCCGGCTTACCCTGCCTGAGCACCTGCGGCCGCTGCGAACCCGCGCTTCTCACCGGCGACGTTGTAGACGTCGTGCTCCGGGTCTGGCTAAGCGGCGTAGCGGTGGTGGTCGTGCTGTTCAGGCTGCGCGAATCCGGCTGCGTTTTCTCCGGTGTGAGCTCACGCGGCGGTTCCTGACGCACCCGTTCCGGTTTCGGCTTGGGTTTCGGCTCAGGCTTCGGCTTCACAACCTCTTTTTTCACCGGCTCGGGCTTCGGCTTAGGTTGCGGCTTTGGCTCGGGTTTCGGCTCAGGCTTGGGTTCGGGCTTTGGCTCTTCTTTCGGCGGCGGAGGGGGCGGTGGCGCGGGCTGCGCTTCCGGTTGTGCCGGCGCTTCAGCCTGCGGCGAAGCAAACATTGCCGGATTGACCATGACAACGTTGATCGGGTCCGGCTCCACGACGGGCATGATACCGACTTCCCGCATCGATGCATACAATAGCCCGGCGACCAGCGTCGAGTGCAGTCCGATAGATAACGTCATCGGCCACGACAAGCGTCGGTTCAGAAAGAATTTATGCAGAGATGAATTTTTCAGTGACAAAGTATCAGCAACCGAGTTTGGCGTATGTTGAGTGAGCTAAAAATGATGGCGCAAGTTTAAATGCAAATAGCAATCATGTGCAACTTGAAAAGCACCCGTTGCGCCTCCCTGCGGTATCAGCCGCTGATTAAAGCAACAATGCGCGGGTAATTTTACGCTCTGATAACAGCCTAATTTTATTAACGTTACTTTATTGACGCTGCAGGACATTGGCAGATACCTTAATGGAAACGGTGTTCAATAATAAGGAAAGAAATCATGCTTTATGTCATTTATGCGCAGGACCTGCCCGGCACATTGCAAAGCCGCCTGGCTGCGCGTCCGGCGCATCTCGCCCGCCTGCAACAGCTTCGTGATGCGGGCCGTTTGCTGACCGCCGGGCCGCTGCCGGCCGTAGACAGCAACGACCCCGGTGAAGCGGGCTTTACCGGCTCTGTGGTGATTGCGGAGTTTGAATCGCTGGAGCAGGCCCAACGCTGGGCCGGAGAAGATCCATACGTTGCGGCCGGGGTTTACGGCGACGTCGCGGTCATGCCGTACAAGCAGGTTTTTTAATCGCAAATGCCGGGGAAACCACCTTCCCCGGCACTCAAAAGCTATTCCGTTTTTTCCAGCGCGGCCTGGATCGCATCCGCCAGAATGCCGATCGTTTCCGCCACCTGACGCAGATCGTTAGCGGTTTTTTCTGCGGAGTCGGTTTCCGTTGTCGCCGATACCGAAGCACGCGCAATTTCCAACGCAGCCTGTACTGCGGCAAGCCGGCGGCGCTCTTTCACCGAAGGTTTGCTGTAATAATCATCCAGTAGCATTGTGTTTCCCCCTCTGCGCTCATTCAGAACGATAAACATCCGGAATTCACATTATCAGCCGGAGAGAAAAATGCCCAGCAAAATCAAGGCGAAAAAAAGCCTGCGCAGGCAGGCTTATTCTGTATCAGACCCATATCTGGTCATGACAAAAAACGTGTCAGAGAAGCGCACTTAGCGGGGCTACATGGAGACTTCTTTTCAATGGTGCCAAATGCGCTTTTCTGTCACGTTTCGTGATGCTGCGCAGTCTACCCCGAATACTTGGATACCGCAACCGTATGATTATTAATGCTTATAAGATATGCGATTACGGGGCTTAATCTAATAATCCGAAAGAAATTAAGTATCCTCTTATCCCTTACCGGGCCTGCGTTGCAGCCCCCCACTCACATTTATACCACTGCTTCTCCGTCCCGGAGATCGCGCCTTTCGTGGCGGGAAGCGGATCGGCCCGATCGTAGCCTTTCCCCTGGCAATACAGCAGTGCATCCGCATCCATCGCTGCCCGCTCAACGGTCTTAATGTCATAACGGTATTGCACGGAGGCTGACTCCGCATCCACTTCCACACGGCTAAACCCGCCCGGCGCTTTCGGCGCGCAGCCAGCCAGCAGCATAATCAGCGGAAGCACGCTTACCGCCCGACTCACAACAGCGTTCATAATTAACTCGCACCTGTTTATTTTTGCTAATAATATCAATAAAGACCACCGGGATGATGGGAATTCCGTGCGTTCCCCGCTGCCGCCGGCGATCTTTTCCGGCAATAGTGACGTGCGTCTCCTATCCGCCGGATACCCTATGGTACTTTGCTAACCGTTATTAACTGAATAGTATGGAGATGAGATTATGGCAACTGCGAAGAAAGCCGCAAAAACCCAGATTGGCCTGGACAGTAAACAGTCCGCCAAGCTGGCGGAGGCCCTGAACGCGCTTCTGGCTAACTATCAGGTTCTGTACATGAACGTCCGCGGCTACCACTGGAATATCACCGGCCCGCAGTTTTTTGAGTTGCACGTCAAATTCGAAGAAACGTATAACGATCTTCTGACCAAGGTTGATGAACTGGCGGAACGCGTTCTGACGCTGGGTTCACAGCCTACCCATGCCTTTAGCGCCTACCTGAAAGAGGCCGATATCAAAGAGCACGTCAACGCCACCGATGCCAAAAGCACGCTGACGGGCCTGCTGGCCGGTTACGCCACCCTGCTGGTGCAGCAACGTAAAATTCTGGAGTTGGCCGGCGAAGCGGGCGACGAAGGGACAGCTTCTCTGATGAGCGATTACATCAAAGAGCAGGAAAAACAGGTGTGGATGCTCAACGCTTACCTGGGCAAGTAATTATGCATTGGCCCGCTCCCGCATCAGCGCAGAGCGGGTTTTTTCACCATTTGTATGCAACGGAATACAGCAAAGAGCGATGATGCTGCGCTTTGTGTAACCGACGAATACAATAGATATGGCGATTCCGCCGGGACTGGCCTTCCAGCCAGCTGATACGGCGGCGGTGTACCTGACGCAACATCCTCCAGCGTCCTACTTCATTTCTGCTACGGCGCATAATGACTTACCTCCGGGAGTGCGGCGGCATTATATACCCTTTGCCAAACGAGTTGCAGCGTTCTCTGCGTCTGAAACCGCGCTTGCGCCCGCCATCATGCTGATAAAATTTACTTTTCCGTATCAATAAGGTTTCACCTTTGCTAATTCTGTGCGTAAACTCACTCAGAGACAGTTCTGCGAACAGGAATTTTCGCATTTATGACGACGTTCTATACCGTGCTCAGTTGGCTGGTTATTTTCGGTTACTGGTTACTGATCGCCAGCGTGACCCTGCGCATCCTGATGAAACGCCGCGCCGTGCCCTCCGCCATGGCCTGGCTGTTGATCATTTATATCCTGCCCCTGGTGGGGATCATCGCTTACCTTTCCTTCGGCGAGCTGCATCTGGGCAAACGCCGGGCGGAACGGGCCAAGGCGATGTGGCCCTCAACGGCGCGCTGGCTGGCCGACCTGAAAGGCTGTGACCACATTTTCGCCGACACCACCAGCGAAGTGGCCGCGCCGCTGTTCCAGCTGTGTGAACGCCGCCAGGGGATCGCCGGGGTGAAGGGAAATCAGATCCAACTGCTGACCACCACTGAAGACACCATGAAGGCGATGATTCGTGACATTGAACTGGCACGCAATAACGTCGAGATGGTGTTCTATATCTGGCAGCCCGGCGGCCTGGCCGACCAGGTGGCGGAATCGCTGATGGCCGCGGCGCGGCGCGGCGTTCACTGCCGCCTGATGCTGGATTCTGCCGGCAGCCTGGCCTTTTTCCGCAGCCCCTACCCGGCGATGATGCGCAACGCCGGCGTGGAAGTCGTGGAGGCGCTGAAGGTCAACCTGTTCCGTGTTTTCCTGCGCCGCATGGATCTGCGCCAGCACCGTAAGGTTGTGCTGATCGATAACTTTATCGCCTATACCGGCAGTATGAACATGGTTGACCCGCGCTTCTTCAAGCAGAACGCTGGCGTGGGCCAATGGATTGACGTTATGGCGCGCATGGAAGGGCCGGTCGCCACGACGATGGGCGTTATTTACTCCTGCGACTGGGAGATCGAAACCGGCAAGCGTATTCTGCCGCCGGCGCCGGAGTGCAGCGTGCTGCCCTTCGAGCAGGAGTCAGGCCATATTATTCAGGTTATTGCCTCTGGCCCCGGTTTCCCTGAGGAGATGATCCACCAGGCGCTGCTGACCGCGATCTATGCTGCCCGTCACCAACTGGTGATGACCACGCCTTACTTCGTGCCCAGCGATGACCTGCTGCATGCGATTTGCACCGCCGCACTGCGCGGCGTGGACGTCTCCATCATCGTACCGATGAAAAACGACTCGATGATGGTCGGCTGGGCCAGTCGTTCCTTCTTCGCCGAATTGCTGGAAGCAGGCGTGAAAGTTTATCAGTTCGAAGGCGGCCTGCTGCATACCAAGAGCGTACTGGTTGACGGCCAGCTCAGCCTGGTCGGCACCGTTAATCTGGATATGCGCAGCCTGTGGCTCAATTTCGAGATCACATTGGTGATCGACGACGACGGATTCGGGACCGATCTGGCCTGCGTGCAGGATGACTACATCGCCCGTTCTACCCTGTTGGATCAAGAAAAATGGCTTCAACGCCCGCTTTGGCAGCGAATCGTTGAGCGTCTGTTTTACTTTTTCAGCCCGTTACTGTAAAAGCATGCCATTGCCTTTATTTCATTGCATCAGGATATAAGTTATGGATTTAAATAACCGCCTCACCGAAGACGAAACGCTGGAACAGGCGTACGACATATTTTTAGAGCTGGCGGCCGACAACCTGGATCCTGCTGATACCATTCTGTTCAACCTTCAGTTTGAAGAACGCGGCGCCGCGGAATTATTCGATCCCGCAGAAGATTGGGAAGAGCACGTCGATTTCGATCTGAATCCTGATTTTTATGCTGAAGTGGTTATCGGTCTGACCGACGGCGAGTCGGATGATATTACCGATATTTTCGCCCGGGTGCTGATCTGCCGCGAGAAAGATCACAAGCAGTGCCATATTTTGTGGAAAGAATGATCTGAAGGCCGCGATTTCCGCCCTTCTCTTTTAACGATTCCCACCAGTAAAAAGCCCCGGACGCCAGTATGGCGTCCGGGGCTTGTTTCTTTCTGACCCAGAATTACAGCGGATCGACCTTCAGGCAGGAAACCGCGTGTTTAAAGCTTCCTTCCAGCAACGGACGGGTTTTGGCGCACTCTGGCCCGGCGATCGGGCAGCGGGTACGAAATACGCAGCCCGACGGCGGGTTTATCGGCGACGGTAAATCCCCCTCCAGCAGTTGGATGGTTTTGTTCTTCTCTTTATCCGGATCGGGGATCGGCACAGCAGACATCAGCGCTTTGGTATAAGGATGCTGCGGATTGTGGTACACCTCGCTATAGGTGCCCAGCTCCACGGCATGACCCAGGTACATCACCAGTACACGGTCGGAGATGTGTTTGACCACCGCCAGATCGTGCGCGATAAAAATCAGCGACAATCCCATTTCGCGCTGTAGCTGCTGGAGCAGGTTAACCACCTGCGCCTGAATCGACACGTCGAGCGCAGAAACCGGCTCATCGCAGATTACCAGCTTAGGCTCAAGGATCAGCGCACGGGCGATGCCGATACGCTGGCACTGGCCGCCGGAAAACTCATGAGGATAACGGTTAATCAGGTTAGGCAGCAGCCCGACCTTCATCATCATCGCTTTTACCCGGTCTTTCACTTCCTGGCGCGGCATTTTGGGATAATAGGTTTTCAGCGGTTCTGCGATGATTTCACCGATGTTCATGCGCGGGTTCAGCGATGCCAGCGGGTCCTGGAAAATCATCTGAATATCGTTGCGTACCGCGTGCCACTGCTTCTCATTCATCCCCAGCAGATCGTTACCCAGCCAGGCTACCCGGCCGGACGTTGCCTTCACCAGCCCGATAATCGCTCTGGCAAAGGTGGATTTACCACAGCCGGATTCCCCCACTACGCCCAGCGTTTCACCTTCAAACAAGCGCAGGGTAACGCCGTCAACGGCCTTCAGGGTTTTAGCCGGACGCCAAAACCACTCTTTCTCATCTTTAATCTCGAAGTGCACTTTCAGATCGGCCACTTCGAGCAGGACTTTTTTCTCTTCGCTCACCGCGCTCATACCAATTCCTCCACGGCCCGGAAACATGCGCGCAAGCGTCCTTCGCCAAAAGGCGCCAGCGGCGGCATTGATGCACAACGCTCCTGTGCGTAAGGGCAACGGGGCTGAAACGGACACCCCTTCGGCAGGCGCAGCAGGTTCGGCGGGTTGCCGGGGATGGTAATCAGGGATTCATCCTCGCCGTCCAGTCGCGGCACCGCGCTGAGCAGGCCGATGGAGTACGGGTGGCTGGGGTGGTAAAACACGTCGCGCGCGGTGCCGTATTCCATGGTCCGACCGGCATACATCACCAGCACACGATCGCAGATCCCGGCCACGACGCCCAGGTCATGGGTAATCATAATGATGGCCGTGTTGAACTCGCTTTTCAGCTCGTTGAGCAACGTCATGATCTGCGCCTGCACCGTCACGTCCAGCGCCGTCGTCGGCTCATCCGCAATCAGCAGTTTCGGACGACACAGCAGCGCCATGGCGATCATCACGCGCTGACGCATCCCGCCGGAAAATTCGTGCGGATACATGCGCATTCTCTTGCGCGCCTCCGGCATTTTTACCGCATCCAGCATGCGCACCGATTCTTCAAACGCCTCGGCTTTATTCATGCGCTTATGCTGAATGAGCACCTCCATCAGCTGTTCGCCCACGCGCATATAGGGGTTCAGCGATGTCATCGGGTCCTGAAAGATCATGGCGATCTCTTCCGCCCGCAGCTTGTTTAACTGGGCTTCCGGCAGGTTCAGGATTTCGCGCCCGTTAAACATCGCCGAACCGCCGATGCGGCCATTGCTGGCCAGCAACCCCATCAGCGCAAACGCCGTCTGGGATTTTCCGGAGCCGGATTCACCGACGATGCCCAGCGTTTCTCCCGCGTTCAGGGAAAAGTTAAGATCGTTCACCGCGGTGACGTCGCCGTCCGGCGTGGAGAACGTGACGCGCAAATCATTAACCGTCAGCAATTGCTGGTCCGTACCCTGTTTTTCCGTTGTCATAGCGTACGGCTCCTTAACGATCTTTCGGGTCGAGGGCATCACGCAGGCCATCGCCGATAAAGTTGAAACAGAACAGCGTTACCACCAGGAATACGGCAGGAAACAGCAGCAGCCAGGGCGAAACTTCCATCGAGTTCGCGCCGTCATTCAGCAACGCGCCCCAGCTGCTCAGCGGCTCCTGCGTACCCAACCCGAGGAAGCTGAGGAAGGATTCGAACAGGATCATGCTCGGCACCAGCAGCGAGGCATAGACGACCACGACGCCCAGTACGTTGGGCACGATATGGCGTGTGACGATCTTGCGGGTCGAAACGCCGCACACCAGCGCCGCTTCGATAAACTCCTTACGCTTCAGACTCAGGGTCTGGCCGCGCACGATACGCGCCATATCCAGCCACGACACCATGCCGATAGCGACAAAGATCAGCAAAATATTCTGCCCGAAGAAGGTAACCAGCAGGATCACGAAGAACATAAACGGGAAGGAGTTAAGAATTTCCAGCAGGCGCATCATTACCGAGTCAACTTTACCGCCCAGGTAGCCAGCCGCAGAACCGTACAGCGTACCGACCACCACCGCTACCAGCGCGGCGGCGATACCGACCATCAGCGAGATCCGCCCGCCAATGGCGACGCGCACCAGCAGGTCGCGTCCGGAGGAGTCGGTGCCGAAATAGTGGCCTGTTTCCGTCTCCGGCGCGGCGGACATCATGCCCCAGTCCGTGTCGTCATAGGCAAACGGCGACAGCATCGGCGCAAAAATCACAAACAGCGCAATAAAAAACAGAATCGCCAGGCTGACCAACGCCGCGCGGTTATGCATAAAACGCCGGCGCGCATCCTGCCACAGGCTGCGTCCTTCAATTTCCAGTTGTTCGCTGAAATTCTCCAGCGCTTCACCGTTCTTTTTATTGAGTAGCATCAGCGGCCCCTTAATAACGAATCTTGGGATCGATGACGGCATACAGCACATCGACGACCGCGTTGAATACAATGGTTAACGCCCCGACCAGGATCGTCAGGCTCAGCACCAGTGAGTAATCACGGTTCAGTGCGCCGTTGACGAACAGTTGGCCGATACCCGGCAACCCGTAGATCGTTTCAATCACCATGGAACCGGTAATAATGCCGACAAACGCCGGTCCCATATAGGAAAGCACCGGCAGCAACGCAGGTTTGAGCGCATGCCTGAAAATAATCCGGCGCAGCGGCAGCCCTTTGGCGCGGGCGGTACGAATAAAGTTCGAGTGCAGCACTTCAATCATCGAGCCACGCGTAATACGCGAAATACTGGCGATATAAGCCAGCGACAACGCCACCATCGGCAGAATCATAAATTTAAGCGCCCCGCCGTTCCAGCCGCCGCCCGGCAGCCATTTCAGCGTGATGGCGAAGATCAGCACCAACAATGGCGCCACAACGAAGCTCGGGATAACCACCCCCGTCATCGCCAGCCCCATCACCGTATAATCCCATTTGGTATTTTGATTAAGCGCGGCGATAACGCCGGCGCTAACGCCCAGCACCACCGCTAATGCAAAAGCGGCGAAGCCCAGTTTGGCGGAAACCGGAAACGAGGCGCTGACCAGATCGTTGACCGAATAATCTTTGTATTTAAATGATGGCCCGAAGTCGCCGTGTGCCAGTTGGCCTAAGTAGTTGAAATACTGCTTCCAGATCGGATCGTTGAGATGGTATTTCGCTTCAATGTTCGCCAGCACTTCCGGCGGCAGCGTACGTTCACCCGTGAACGGACTGCCCGGAGCCAGACGCATCATGAAAAAAGAAATGGTTATCAGGATAAATAGTGTCGGTATCGCTTCCAGTAAGCGCCGAAAAATAAATTTAAGCATGCCCTAGCCCTGCCTCTCAGCCCGCCGGCTGATTATATTTCTGAATAGCGGCCGCTTATGCGGCCGCCGCTACAGCATCAGTGTTTTATGATGTACAGGTTTTTGCTGTACATGTAGTCCAGCGGATCTTTACCGGTATAACCCCCGACGTAAGGTTTCACCAGACGGGCGTTTACGTAGTAATAGACGGGGGCAACGGCAGAGTCTTTATCCAACTGCTTCTCAGCTTCCTGATAAGCATCGCCGCGCGCATCTTTGCTCGGCGCTTTCAGCGCATCGGCCATCAGCTTGTCGAAAGCGGCGCTCTTGTAGTGGACGGTGTTGTTGCTGCTGTCGGATAACAGCATGTTGAGGAACGAGCTGGGTTCGTTGTAGTCGGCGCACCAGGCTGCGCGGGCAACGTCATAATTCCCCTGGTGACGGCTGTCGAGGAAGGTTTTCCATTCCTGGTTTTCCAGCTGAACGTTGACGCCCAGGTTCTTTTTCCAGATCGAGGAAGCCGCAATCGCCAGCTTCTTGTGCAGATCGGACGTGTTATACAGCAGCTTGAAGGTCAGCGGTTTTTCCGCGGTATAGCCGGCTTCGGCCAGCAGCTTTTTCGCTTCTTCGTTACGTTTTTCCTGCGTCCAGCCAAACCATTCCGGCTCAGCTAGTTTCATGCCGTCGGTATACGGCGGGGTAAAGCTGTAAGCCGGCAGGTCGCCCTGGTTTTTCACTTTATTGACGATAATGTCGCGATCCAGGCCCAGCTTCAGCGCTTCACGTACGCGAACGTCGTTAAACGGCGGCTTCTGGTTGTTGATTTCGTAGTAATAAGTACACAGATAGGGGTCAACATGAACTTCCGCCGGGATCTCTTTTTTCAGTTTTTGGAATAGCTCGATCGGCATGTTGTTGTAGGTAACGTCGATTTCACCTGAGCGGTAACGGTTGACGTCGGTAACTTCGGAAGCGATAGGCAGGAACGTGACTTTATTAATGACCGTTTTGTCGTTGTCCCAGTATTCCGGGTTGCGCTCAAGAACGATACGCTCGTTAACCACCCAGTCTTTCAGTTTATATGCGCCATTGCTGACGTAGTTCTGCGGCAGGGTCCATTTTTCGCCATATTTTTCCACCGCTTCTTTATTTACCGGCTTCATGGCGTAGTGGCCCGTCATTTCCACCAGATAAGGCACCGGCTCAGAAAGCGTGACCTGGAACGTTTTATCATCCAGCGCTTTTACGCCCAGCGTGGATTTGTCTTTTTTCCCGGCGATAACGTCATCAATATTTTCAACATGCGCGTATTGCAGGTAGCTGGAATAAGGGGATGCGGTTTTCGGATCGGCAATGCGCTGCCAGGCATAAACGAAATCTTCTGCGGTGACCGGCTGACCGTTGGACCATTTGGCATTTTTGCGGATATGGAATGTCCAGACTTTAAAATCTTTATTTTCCCAGCTTTCCGCAGCGGCAGGGATCGTCTTCCCGTTCAGGTCATGCTGCGTCAGCCCTTCAATCAAATCGTTGGTGACGTTATTTTCCGGTACGCCTTCGATTTTATGCGGGTCCAGGGACTGGACTTCAGAACCGTTGTTTCTCACAACTTCCTGTTTATCCGCCAGTTGAACACCAGCGGGCACGACCGCTGCCTGTGCCACGCCGACGGCGCTCATTACAGCAATTGCCAGTAGACTTTTTTTAATCTGCTTACTCATCTTATATTCACTCCCCTCTTTAATAATACCCATCCGGGCATGCCAACCCTCAGAGAACTTTCCGCACCGGGCGGAAAAATTCAGAAGCGCGGAGCTTCTTAAGAAATCAGCGAATTACCCTGTAATAGTCCTTAACTACCATAAGATCCTGCGGATCTTTACCGCTGAATCCCCCGATATCGGGACGCACCAGGCGAACACTGACACGGTAATAGACCGGAACGATGGCCGAATCCGCATCAAGCTGCTGCTCTGCTTGCTGGTATAATTTCGCCCTTTCATCTTCATTCGGCGCCTGTAAGGCTTTCGCTAACAGATCATCGAAAGTTTTGCTGTGATAAAAGGCGGTATTACTGCTGCTGTCCGACAGCATCATATTTAAAAAGGCCGACGGTTCATTATAATCCCCGCACCATGTGGCGCGCGCTACGTCATATTGCCCCTGATGGCGACTTTGCAGCGATGTCTTCCATTCCTGATTCTGCAATGTAACCTTAACACCCAGATTCTTCTGCCACATTGATGCCGCAGCAATAGCCTGACGTTTATTTTGATCCGACGTATTGTAAAGTAAGGTGAACGCCAGCGGTTTTTGCTCATCAAATCCGGCTTCGGCAAGCAACGCCTTTGCCTGCTGATTGCGTATTTCCTGCGTCAGGTTCGCCCAGGCCGGCTCGGTAAAACCAGCCCCGTGGGTATAAGGCGGCGTAAATCCGTAGGCGGGAATTTGCCCCTGGCCCATGATTTTCCCGGCGATAATGTCGCGTTCCAGCGTCATTTTCAGCGCCGCACGCACCCTGAAATCATCAAACGGCGGTTTATGATTATTAATTTCGTAATAGAAGGTGCATAAATAAGGGCTGATTTTGAGATGATCGGGCATCTCTTTTTGAATTTTGCGGAATTGATCCGGCGCAATCGCACTGTTGGTAATATCGATTTCACCGCTGCGGTAGCGGTTAACATCCGCAACTTCAGAAGCGATAGAGAGGAAAGTCACCTGATTAATCACCGTGTGCGCGTTGTCCCAATAGTCGGGATTACGCTCCAGCACCAGGCGCTCATTCACCACCCATTGCTTCAGGCGGTACGGCCCGTTGCCGACGAAATGCTGCGGCTGCGTCCACTTATCGCCGAATTGCTCCACTACCCGTTGGTTGACCGGCTTTAAGGACGTATGCCACAACATGGAGATAAAGTAAGGAACGGGTTGTGACAACGTCACCTGCAGCGTTTTATCATCCAGCGCTTTTACGCCTAACGTGTCCGGCGCCAGCTTGCCTTTGATGATATCTTCCGCATTCGCCACGTAGGCATATTGCAGGTAACTGGCGTAGGGAGACGCCGTCGCAGGATCGGCCAGGCGCCGCCAACTGTAAACAAAGTCATGCGCAGTCAGCGGATCGCCGTTGCTCCAGCGCAGGCCGTCACGCAGGTGAAACGTCCAGACCTTTGCGCCCTGGTCTTCCCAGCTTCCGGCGACCGCGGGGCGGATGTTGCCCGCACTGTCGGTATCCACCAGCCCTTCCAGCAGATTGAGAATAACGTTGCTTTCCGGAACGCCTTCCACTTTTTGCGGATCAAGGGATGCCACTTCACTGCCGTTATTAATTACCAGCGTCTGTTGCGCAGCCAGCTTAACCCCGGCCGGAACATCTGCCGCATGGGCAAACGGAAGCGCGGTGGTCATCAAGATGGCGGTAAGCACGGAACTGACCTTCATTGCCACAGGCCGATGCATATGCTTTCTCCTTGCCTCAAAAACACATTCTGTTCTGGGGACGCACAACAACAGTACGTCATACAGGCCGGATCGCGCAGCGCCGGCAATTCATATAGCCGGAAAGCTAACAGAAGGTTAATTTTACCGCCAATTATTTTTATAGAAATGTTAAGCATTTCTCTGTATTGATTTTTTATCCTTTGACAGACTGCACGTACAGGCAATAAAAATCAACGGTAAGTTCATGATAAGAAATAAAATAGAGTGTAACTCATCATCGGTGAAGGTAATCAGGCGGGCTTTATGGCGAAAGCAATATTATTCTCTGTTTTTATTCCTATTATTTGGAATAAAAGTCTATCGCTTATCATTTAGCCATTAGTTACAACCAGAAAAGGAGGGTCATACTATCCATGTAATAATCGTAACACCCGGAGGTTTTTCCGCAGCACAAAAAACGCCGCCGCCCAAAGGCGACGGCGTATCTGTTGCGTATCTTCTTTTAAATCAGAGCAGACCGGGGAAAATCGCTTTTACACCGGTAACGATAAATTCGATTCCCAGCGCCATCAGCAACAGACCCATGATACGGGTAATCACGTTGATGCCGGTTTGGCCCAGCAGGCGAACCAGCAACGGGGCCGCACGGAATAACAGCCAGCAGCAGAAGGCAAACAGTGCGATTGCCAGTGAGAAGCCCAGCATGTCCATCCAGGTGTGATAGCGTGAGCTCCAGACGATGGTTGAACTGATGGCGCCCGGCCCGGCCATCAGCGGCAATGCCAGCGGAACTACGCCCACATTTTCGCGAATAGCGGTTTCCGACTTCTCCTGTTTGTTCTGCTTATCTTCCCCCAGCTTACCGCTGATCATCGACATCGCAATCGTAACAACCAGAATACCGCCGGCAATGCGGAAGGAGTCGATAGAGATGCCGAAAAACATCAGGATGGAATCGCCTAAAAACAGAGACGTCAGCAAAATAACCGCCACGGACACGTTCGCGGTCAGGTTGACTTTATTCCTGCCCGCCGCGGCCTGGTAGCTGGTCATGCTGATAAAAACCGGCAATATCCCCACCGGGTTTACCAGCGCGAATAACCCGACGAAAAACTTAATAAACCCTGAAAAATCCAATAACGACTGGGTCACACTCCGCTCCACAACAAAAAGGCACTTGTTGCCAATCGCGCTAATGTAATGGAATTAAAGCAGCCGATCTACGTCCGGCGCAGGTATTTCTTACTGTCGAGAGTTATCTCGATAAAATCATTCTCTTATGTTACCAATATGTTGAATTAATGAATAATGCGATGCAATATTCCTAAAGTTTGGTTAAAAATGAGAATATTTCTCAAAACAGGCATGCTGAAAGGAGTCAGCTTGCATTTTTTGTGACACATATCACAAAACAACTACCCAGGAATAGGTAAGCTCCATCACGTGAGAAAAGGCTGTTATCATCATCAAGCCGTTGTTTTTCATAACAGACAACGGTGTTTTTATTAACAGTAACTTAACTTTTCATAAGCTGTTTTAGCTAATCAGCGGCCAGGCGCGTTTCCATTGCGCTCAATGCAAACAATGAAGTCATTTACTCTGTCTATAATTGTTGCTCGTGCGGCTTATTTACTAAAAAAGTTTAACATTATCAGGAGAGCATTATGGCTGTAACCAATGTCGCTGAACTCGATGCGTTAGTAGCGCGTGTTAAGAAAGCCCAGCGTGAGTTTGCCAATTACACTCAGGAACAAGTCGATAAGATCTTCCGCGCCGCCGCTCTGGCCGCCGCTGACGCCCGCATTCCGCTGGCGAAAATGGCCGTTGAAGAATCTGGTATGGGTATCGTCGAAGACAAAGTGATCAAAAACCACTTCGCTTCCGAATATATCTATAACGCTTATAAAGACGAAAAAACCTGCGGCATCCTGTCCGAAGACGATACCTTCGGCACCATCACCATCGCCGAACCTACCGGCCTTATCTGCGGCATCGTGCCGACCACCAACCCGACCTCTACGGCAATCTTCAAAGCGTTAATCAGCCTGAAAACCCGTAACGGCATTATCTTCTCCCCGCACCCGCGTGCCAAGAAAGCCACGAACAAAGCGGCTGACATCGTACTGCAGGCGGCTATTGCAGCCGGTGCGCCGAAAGACATTATCGGTTGGATCGACGAGCCGTCCGTTGAGCTGTCTAATCACCTGATGCACCATCCGGATCTTAACCTGATCCTGGCTACGGGTGGTCCGGGCATGGTTAAAGCGGCTTACAGCTCCGGTAAACCGGCCATCGGCGTAGGCGCAGGCAACACGCCGGTCGTCATCGATGACAGCGCGGATATCAAGCGCGCCGTGGCATCAATCCTGATGTCAAAAACCTTCGACAACGGCGTAATCTGTGCTTCCGAGCAGTCCGTTATCGTTGTTGACTCCGTCTACAACGCGGTACGCGAGCGTTTCGCTACCCACGGCGGCTATCTGTTGCAGGGCAAAGAACTGAAAGCCGTTCAGGATATCATCCTGAAAAATGGCGCGCTGAACGCAGCCATCGTTGGCCAGCCGGCCACCAAAATTGCCGAAATGGCGGGCCTGACCGTTCCTGCTAATACTAAGATTCTGATCGGCGAAGTGAAACTCGTTGACGAGTCTGAGCCGTTTGCCCACGAAAAACTGTCCCCGACCCTGGCGATGTACCGCGCCAAAGATTTCGAAGACGCCGTGGACAAAGCCGAGAAATTGGTCGCCATGGGCGGTATCGGTCACACCTCCTGCCTGTACACCGATCAGGACAACCAGACTGAGCGTGTTAACTACTTCGGCGACAAGATGAAGACCGCGCGTATTCTGATCAACACCCCGGCTTCTCAGGGCGGCATCGGCGACCTGTACAACTTTAAACTTGCTCCTTCCCTGACGCTGGGTTGTGGTTCCTGGGGTGGTAACTCCATCTCTGAAAACGTGGGCCCGAAACATCTGATCAACAAGAAGACCGTAGCGAAGCGAGCAGAAAACATGTTGTGGCACAAACTTCCGAAATCTATTTACTTCCGCCGCGGCAGCCTGCCGATCGCGCTGGAAGAAGTGGCTACCGACGGTGCCAAGCGCGCCTTCATCGTGACCGACCGTTTCCTGTTCAACAACGGTTATGCCGACCAGGTAACCAACGTACTGAAGTCCCACGGCATTGAAACCGAAGTCTTCTTCGAAGTTGAAGCCGATCCGACGCTGAGCATCGTACGTAAAGGCGCCGAGCAGATGCACTCCTTTAAGCCGGATGTGATCATCGCGCTGGGTGGTGGTTCTCCGATGGATGCCGCCAAGATCATGTGGGTCATGTACGAACACCCGGAAACCCACTTCGAAGAACTGGCCCTGCGCTTTATGGACATCCGTAAGCGTATTTACAAGTTCCCGAAAATGGGCGTGAAAGCGAAGATGATCGCCATCACCACCACGTCCGGTACCGGTTCTGAAGTTACGCCGTTCGCCGTGGTTACCGACGACGCTACCGGGCAGAAATACCCGCTGGCTGACTATGCCCTGACGCCGGATATGGCTATCGTTGACGCCAACCTGGTGATGAACATGCCGAAATCGCTGTGTGCGTTCGGTGGTCTGGATGCCGTGACCCATGCCCTGGAAGCCTATGTTTCCGTGCTGGCTAACGAATACTCCGACGGTCAGGCCCTGCAGGCGCTGAAACTGCTGAAAGAGTTCCTGCCGCAGAGCTATGCCGAAGGCGCGAAAAACCCGGTAGCCCGCGAGCGTGTGCATAACGCCGCCACCATCGCCGGTATCGCGTTTGCCAACGCCTTCCTGGGCGTGTGTCACTCCATGGCGCACAAACTGGGTTCAGAGTTCCACCTTCCGCACGGCCTGGCTAACGCCCTGCTGATTTCCAACGTTATCCGCTATAACGCGAACGATAACCCGACCAAGCAGACCGCATTCAGCCAGTACGACCGTCCGCAGGCACGCCGTCGTTATGCCGAAATCGCCGATCACCTGGGTCTGAGCGCCCCTGGCGACCGTACCGCGCAGAAGATCGAAAAACTGCTGGCATGGCTGGAGTCGATCAAAGCAGAACTGGGCATCCCGACGTCTATCCGTGAAGCCGGCGTACAGGAAGCTGACTTCCTGGCGAAAGTCGACAAGCTGTCCGAAGACGCTTTTGACGATCAGTGCACCGGCGCTAACCCGCGCTATCCGCTGATCTCCGAGCTGAAACAACTGCTGCTGGACACCTACTACGGCCGCGCCTTCAGCGAAGGCGAAGCTGCCGCTGTACCGGTAAAAGCCGCTGCCGCACCGAAAGCGGAAAAGAAAGCCAAGAAGTAATCTTATTGGTATAAATGTAAAAACCCGCCGAACGGCGGGTTTTTTATTTTATTAATCCGGATGACGCGTCTTATTTATTTGCATTTACGGCAAATCAAGACACAGCCGGCGGGAAGCCGATATCCGGTATCAGCGCCTGTAAGGCCCAGTAGGACGCGTTAACGCCCTGACGGGGAACAAGGCCCGGAGCTCCCCGCTAAACGCCCCTGCGCCCTTCAGGCGAGCGCTTCTTTATAATGGCGACGGCATACCGATACATAACGATCATCGCCGCCTATCACCACCTGCGCGCCGTCTTTCAACGCATTGCCATTCTCATCCAACCGCAGCACCATATTGGCTTTGCGGCCGCAATGGCAGATCGTTTTTAACTCCACCAGCTTATCTGCCCAGGCCAGTAAATAATGGCTGCCGCTGAACAACTCGCCGCGAAAATCCGTTCTCAGGCCATAACACAACACGGGAATGTCGAGCGTATCGACAATGTCGGATAATTCACTCACCTGCTCCCGGGTAAGAAACTGGCATTCATCGACTAACACGCAATGAACAGCCTGTTTCTCGTGTTCTTCTGCGATTACGTCATACAATCGGCTGTTAACATTATAGAGCAATGCCGACGCGCTGAGGCCGATACGGGAACTGATCCTGCCGCTGCCGAACCGGTCATCTATTTCAGCGGTGAACGCTAACGTTCTCATTCCCCGCTCCTGGTAGTTGTATGAGGATTGTAATAATGCTGTGGATTTTCCTGCGTTCATCGCAGAGTAATAAAAATAAAGCTGAGCCATTGCTCCGATACTCCAAACGGCGGGGTGTCTGTAAAACTTTCCGTATATTACCATACTCGGGCCAGAATGCCCGCCATGCCGCGCAGTTTCCGCATCCAATGTCTTACATTAAAATCTTGAGGTATTTCTCAAATTTGCATTCTCACCCACTTTTAAAAACAATGCGCTATTAGACGAAATGCCAGTAGTATTCCCGGACTTTCCGGGCATAATCCTAATCGCGGCGCCGCTCACGCCCCCTGTGAATTACCCTTCTTTACACGAGGACAATTTATGGACCTGTCAGGATAGGTTTGTTTATACATTCCTCCGTATCCATTCATGCCCTTCGATAAATAAAGCCACGAATCAACAAGAAAGCATGGCGCTGATGATTTAATCATCAACAATTTACTCACCCGGCGCTTAACAGATAAAGCGATACACAAAAGGGATTATCCTAAAATGGCCTTCACTTTTCCCTCCGTCATTATGAGGTATTGAACTCCCCCGCCAACTTGTCTATATTCCTTTCACGAGAGCGAAAGAATGAGATCTATGCATATATTGGCAAAATATTTCTTGGTTCTTACAAAATTCGCTATTGCGTTAAATAAACTGTCGCTCTATTATTATTGAAAAGCCCCCCACCAATATAAATTTGAGACTAGGACAATGAGCGAAGCATTAAAAATCCTGAACAACATCCGTACTCTTCGTGCCCAGGCAAGAGAATGTACTTTAGAAACTCTGGAAGAGATGCTGGAAAAATTAGAAGTTGTTGTTAAAGAGCGTCGTGAAGAAGATAGCCAGGCACAGGCTGAAATTGAAGAACGTACCCGTAAACTGCAACAATATCGTGAAATGCTGATTGCTGACGGTATTGATCCGAATGAGCTGCTGCAGAGCATTGCTGCCGGCAAATCCGGTGGTAAAGCAAAGCGTGCTGCACGCCCGGCTAAATACCAGTACGTTGACGAAAATGGCGAAACCAAGACCTGGACCGGTCAGGGCCGTACCCCGGCTGTGATCAAAAACGCCATTGAAGAAGAAGGGAAATCTCTGGACGATTTCTTGCTGTAATTTCTAATTACACATTCTATATTTTTGTAAAATAGCTTCCTAATGGAAGCTATTTTTTTTTACAATAATCAAGCAATGTTAATCAGTAGGTACAAAATTTCAATGGGTATAGGCCTAACCTTTTTCTACCCTATATCGAACACATTCCCTTTCCTTACACTCCCCTTACGATAAGATTCACTTGGAAAATAATTTTTTATTAATTGGATTGGTCGTGATTAACAATGGCAACTATTGCCTGTGCTCAGTAATTTTCACCAAAAGAGCTATCCTTTAGTCATAAAAAAAGCGCCCTAAGGCGCCTTTTTCCTCACGCGCTCCCCCTTCAGTGGTAGAACGACTTGTACCACTCAACAAAGCGGCGTACGCCTTCTTTTACTTCCGTGTGCGGTTTAAATCCGATAGCCTGATACAGCGCTGACGTATCGGCACTTGTATCCAGAACATCCCCCGCCTGCATCGGCAGCAGATTTTTATCAGCTTTAATACCCAGCGCCAACTCCAGAGCCTGAATATAATCCATCAGCGGCGTAGGGCTGCTGTTGCCTATATTATAAACACAGTAGGGCGCAGAACTGCTGGCAGGATCCCCCTGTTCTACCGTCCATCCCGGAACCGGCTGCGGAATAACGTCGCTAATACGGGTAACGGCTTCAGCAATATCATCTATATAAGTAAAATCTCGCCGCATCTCGCCCCGGTTATAAACGTCAATCGACTCTCCTGCCAACATTGCACGCGTAAATTTAAACAACGCCATATCAGGACGCCCCCAGGGACCATAAACGGTAAAGAAACGCAGCCCCGTGGTCGGCAAACCATATAAGTGAGAATAGCTGTGCGCCATCAGCTCATTGGCTTTTTTTGTCGCAGCATATAATGAGATCGGATGATCGACGGAATCCTCCGTAGAAAACGGCATTTTCCGGTTCAAACCATAAACCGAGCTGGATGAGGCATATACCAGATGTTCAATCCGGTGGTGACGGCATCCTTCCAATACATTCAGGAAGCCAATCAGATTCGCCTCACCATACACCATCGGATTTTCCAGCGAATAACGCACGCCGGCCTGTGCGGCCAGGTGAATCACCCGATGAAAATGCCCGTCGGCGAAGAGCGCCTTCATTCCCGCACTATCGGCAATATCCAGTTTCAAAAAATGAAAATCAGGGCGGGCCAATAATCTGTCTAACCGGGCCTGTTTAAGGCTGACATCGTAATAGTCATTCAAATTATCAATACCAGTTACCTGGTGCCCCTGCGCCAAAAGGCGCTCGCAGACATGGTATCCGATAAAACCTGCCGCTCCCGTCACTAAGATATTCATAAAGTCCCCGTAATTGCCGGCAGAAAACGATTATTTCAAAGGCAGCTGTTTCAGCCACGCTGCAAAGTCTTTACCTAAAGTAGGATGACGCAAACCATATTCAACGAATGCTTCCATATACCCCAGCTTATTGCCACAGTCATGGCTGATGCCGCGCAGGTGATAGGCTTCAACGGTCTCTTTCTTCATCAGCATCGCAATGGCGTCCGTCAGCTGAATTTCCTCACCGGCACCCGGCGGGGTTTTGGACAGCAGCGGCCAGATTTCCGGCGACAGAACATAGCGGCCAACGATGGAAAGGTTAGACGGCGCTTTATCACGCGGCGGCTTTTCCACCACGGCTTTCATGGCCCCACTCTCACCCGGCTTCAGTTCAACGCCGCTGCAGTCCACCACACCGTAGCTGGATACCTCTTCCATCGGCACCGGCTCAACCATAATCTGGCTGTTTCCGGTTTCATGGTAACGGCTCAGCATTTCGCTGAGGTTATCTTTGCTGAGGTCAGCGCTGTATTCGTCCAGAATGACGTCCGGCAACACGACGGCAAACGGCTCGTCTCCCACCAGGGGATGCGCGCACAAAATCGCATGTCCCAGCCCTTTGGCCAACCCCTGACGAACCTGCATGATAGTCACATGTTTCGGACAAATAGATTGCACTTCCGCCAGCAACTGACGCTTAACGCGTTTTTCCAGCATGGCTTCCAGTTCAAAACTGGTGTCGAAGTGGTTCTCAATCGAGTTTTTAGAAGAGTGCGTGACCAGAATAATTTCATTTATGCCTGCCGCGATGCATTCGTTGACAACATATTGAATCAGCGGCTTATCGACCAAAGGCAACATTTCTTTAGGAATAGCTTTCGTCGCGGGTAGCATGCGGGTTCCCAATCCCGCTACCGGGATCACCGCCTTCTTGACCTTACGTACTGACGTTGACATACAACCTCTCTGAGATTTTTCGGCGCGAAATTTGCGCCGAGACAGGAAATAATGTTATGCGGCGAGTATACCAGTTCGCCATTTGAGTGCATGGGAATCATTCTGCCATCGAGCCTGACTGAATATATTACGCACAATGGACGCTAATATAACCTCAGCATCTATAAATTAAAGGTAATTACCCTTATTCATAAGTTCGATTATTCTGATTAGTTAGCATGAGGTGTAAATGCCCCCCGGCGCCCCATATTTGACACTGCCATTTAGTACAGTGCTGGCTGACCTGGTTAATATGTATCGACCCCATCGTGCCCAGCGGTACGCCGCTGTTAAGTTGCACCAGGCTGTCACCGGCGCCGACTTTGGCATGCAGCCCCGCGGAAACCAGGATCAGGTTGCCCAAACCGGCGTGATAGTAACCAGCCAGCAAGGGAAACTGGCCCTGAAGCCCGGCCTGCCTGAGCATTTGGTTTACCTGTTTGAGTAACACCGACATCTGCGGCAAGCGATTTTCATGGTGGGCAAGCTGTTCCCGCAACAGACCGTTAAATAATGTCCGGATCATCAACGCCGCCAGAACGCCGTCATCACCGGCCCGCGTCACGTCCAGGCAATAAAAGGCCAGATCATTTTCGGACAACCCGGCAATATCAAGCACTAACCCGGGATGTTCGTGCGATGTAAGCTGACGATAGTTGATCTTGCACCCGGCAATATGTTGCTGAACCGGAGGCTGCAATTGTTTCAGCAGTTGCGCCGCATAATCGGGGTCGCGGCTCAGCGCTTCCCAGTCATGGCTCAGCGCTTCGCCGGCCAGCGCCGGTGATGTGAACATATCGGGATAAAAGCAGGCCAACAGGGCATCCCGCAGTTGGTTAAGATCTTTGATGGGTTTCAGCAGCACATCCTGAACCCCGAAACGCAGCACGCTGGCCACGTCCGCCATCCTTTCGGTCGCGGAAATCACGATAACCGGCGTTTGCCGGGCGCTCTCCCGCAAACGCCGGATAAATTCAATGCCGCCCATTTCAGGCATGAACAGGTCGCACAAAATCGCGTCCGGAACCTGTTCCGATTGCATCGCCAATGCCTCGACGCCGTTTTCCGCCTCACAAACCTCTGCTTCCTGAGCCTTCAGGAAACCCGCCAGCACTGAGCGAAAAACCGCGTCATCTTCGACAATAAGAATTCGCTTACCGGCTAACGGCTGCGCCATTAGATAACTCCTCAGGAAATTGTGACCCTCTGTTATTCTGGTTCAAAATGCCATCTTGTGCTGAGTTTTGCCGGTTAGAACGCACGATTTTGCGCCTTAAGTCCCGTTGTCATGTCACTGGCCTGATGAAATAGCCGATAGCTCGCAGATTCGTTAACATAGCTCACTTGTTTATTGGTTACTGGAGGCTTTGTGCTGTCCCCATCTCCCGCTCCCACGCTCTGCCCTTGTCAGAGCGGGAAAGCTTATACTGAATGCTGTCAGCCCGTAATTCAGGGCCAACGTGCGGCGCAAACGCCCGAACAGCTGATGCGCTCCCGCTATACTGCTTTCGTTACGCATAACGCTGATTACCTGATCGCCAGCTGGCACCCCGACTGCCAGATGGAAGCCCAACGCGATTCCATCATCGCCAGCTTTGCGGATACCGAGTGGCGCGGACTCAGCATTGTCTCAACACATCCGGGTAAAAATGCGGATGAAGGCTACGTTGAATTTATGGCCCGCTACCATAGCAGCGGAAAAGACGCAGCGCTGCATGAACGCTCACGCTTTCTTCGTCTCGAAGAACGTTGGTATTATGTTGACGGAAGTCGCCCTCAGGTTGGCCGGAACGATCCCTGCCCCTGCGGCTCCGGTAAAAAATATAAAAAATGCTGCGGGCAGTGATGCCCATACATCCAGACAGGAACACAACACATGCCACACGCGATGCAACAGCGCAAAGTTCTGCGTACCATTTGTCCTGATGCCAAGGGGCTGATCGCCAAGATCACCAACATTTGTTATAAGCATCAGCTTAATATCATTCAAAACAATGAGTTCGTCGATCACCGTACCGGGCGCTTCTTCATGCGTACCGAGCTGGAAGGCATTTTCAATGACGAAACCCTGCTCGCCGATCTGGACGGCGCGCTCCCGCCCGGCTCTGAACGGGAACTCAACAGCGCTGGTCGTCAGCGGGTCGTGATCCTGGTCACCAAGGAAGCGCACTGCCTGGGCGATCTGCTGATGAAGAGCGCTTTCGGCGGATTGGATATGGAGATCGCCGCCGTCATCGGCAACCACGAGACGTTGCGTAACTTGGTTGAACGTTTTGAACTGCCGTTCGTTCTGATCAGCCATGAAAATCTCAGCCGCCCCGAGCACGATCAGGCCATGATGGCGGCTATCGATAAATATGCGCCGGACTACGTTGTGCTGGCGAAATATATGCGCGTCCTGACGCCGGAATTCGTCCAGCATTACCCGAATCAAATCATTAATATTCACCACTCCTTTTTGCCTGCGTTTATCGGCGCCCGTCCTTATCACCAGGCCTACGAGCGCGGCGTGAAGATTATCGGCGCCACCGCGCATTTCGTTAACGACAATCTCGACGAAGGGCCGATCATCATGCAGGACGTCATCCATGTGGATCACTCCTACACCGCGGAAGAGATGATGCGCGCCGGTCGCGATGTGGAAAAAAACGTGCTCAGCCGCGCACTGTACCGGGTGCTGGCGCAGCGCGTTTTCGTTTATGGCAACCGTACGGTTATTTTTTAACGCAAATCGGCAGTTGGCGAAAAAAAACAAGAATATGTTTTTCGCCAATTGCTTACGCGTGCATCAGCACGCGTAAAAAAACATCAAACAAAATGTTTTTTGCGGTCAAACGCTTTACAGCGCGGCGCTATTTGATATTATGCGCCCCGCTTCCGTGAAACATGGTGGCACCCCGTGGTGGGATTCCCGAGCGGCCAAAGGGAGCAGACTGTAAATCTGCCGTCTCAGACTTCGAAGGTTCGAATCCTTCTCCCACCACCATTTCTAACCTGCCTCAGGTTAGAAAAATCATAAGCAATACCCCAGTGGTGGGGTTCCCGAGCGGCCAAAGGGAGCAGACTGTAAATCTGCCGTCTCAGACTTCGAAGGTTCGAATCCTTCTCCCACCACCATTTTTCTTCCCCTCCAGATTTAACCTGTTTGTCATCAACGTCTTGAACTTGGCCGCCTGATCCGCTATACCACTTTCCTTGCCTGAAAAAGTTGTTAAGGAAATGTAATGCGTAAAAACATCTGTGTATTTTGCGGCGCAAGCGTAGGAAACTCACCGGCTTACGCCGAGGCTGCCCGTTTGCTGGGCCATACGCTGGCGAAACAGGGACGGCGACTGGTTTACGGCGGCGGCAGTAAAGGGCTGATGGGCATTCTCGCCAACGCGGCGCTGGAAGCCGGTGGCGAAGTCTGCGGCGTTATTCCGCAACGCCTGGTCGAAGCAGAAACCGCACATTATGGCCTGAGCGAACTGGAAGTCGTACCGGACATGCACGTACGCAAAGCCCGCATGGCCGAACTTTCAGACGGATTTATCGCGCTTCCCGGCGGGATCGGTACGCTCGAAGAGCTGTTTGAAATGTGGACATGGAGCCAGATCGGCTATCACAATAAACCCATCGCTCTGCTGGATGTCGACAACTATTACCAAAAACTGGTCGATTTTTTGCGTTTCAGCGCAGAGCAGGGCTTTGTGCGTCAGGTGTACGTCGATACCCTCGTTACACTGCAGGATCCTGAAGCTCTGCTGGCGCATTTCGACACCTACCGCCCCCATAATCTGGATCGCTGGGCGAAAGAATAATCATTCCATGCCCGTTACGGTTACGCCGTCGCATGGATTCTGCTAGGCTGTGTTCCAATAAGTCATTAACTCTCTCTTAACGGAACATGGCCTGCACTTATGAAGTTTGTCTCTTTCAACATTAACGGGTTGCGCGCCCGCCCCCATCAACTGGCCGCCATCATCGACAAGCATCAGCCTGACGTGATCGGTTTACAGGAAATCAAGGTTCATGACGACGCATTTCCGCTGGAAGAGCTGGCGCCGCTGGGCTATCACCTGTTTTATCACGGGCAGAAAAGCCATTACGGCGTCGCGTTGCTGACCAAAGACGAGCCGCTGGCGGTGCGCAAAGGTTTCCCAACCGATGAGGAAGATGCCCAGCGACGCATCATCATGGCGGATTTCGCCACGCCTCAGGGCACGCTGACGGTGATTAACGGCTACTTCCCGCAGGGCGAAAGCCGCGACCATCCGATCAAATTCCCGGCGAAAACCCGCTTTTACCAGGATCTGCAAACGTATCTGGAAGGCCATCTCTCCCCTGACTCGCCGGTATTGATTATGGGCGATATGAACATCAGCCCGGCGGACGAAGACATCGGCATCGGCGAAGAAAACCGTAAGCGTTGGCTGCGCACCGGCAAATGCTCCTTCCTGCCGGAAGAGCGGGAGTGGATGGCGCGCCTGCTGGACTGGGGCCTGGTAGACACCTATCGTCAGGCGAATCCGGACCGTAACGATCAGTTCTCGTGGTTTGACTACCGCTCACGCGGCTTTGATGACAACCGCGGCCTGCGCATTGATTTACTGCTGGCCAGCCGTCCTTTGGCCGAACGCTGCATTTCCACCGGAATTGATTACGAGATCCGCGGCATGGAGAAACCCTCCGATCACGCGCCGATCTGGGTCGAGTTCAGCCAACCGTGAGCCTTTCCGCGGTAAAACGCCTGGACGTTGTCGCCGCCATCATTGAGCGCGGCGGGAAAATTTTGCTGGCCCAACGCGGCGCCGGGCAGGATCAGGCCGGGCTGTGGGAGTTTCCCGGCGGGAAGGTTGAGCCGGGAGAATCCCAGCCTGATGCGCTGTATCGTGAATTGCAGGAAGAGCTGGCGATCGACTGCCGTGTGGCGGACTATGTCGCCAGCAGCCGGATTCATTTGCACCAGCGTGAAATTCACCTGCATGCCTGGCGGGTACAGGTCATCGACGGAGAACCGGTGCCCCAGGAACATGCGGCCCTGCATTGGGTAACGCCGCAACACGCGGCGGAGTACGCGCTGGCCCCCGCCGACGTGCCGCTGCTGGACGCTTATCTCGCGCTGCTCGCAGCGCCGGAATAAGCTCAGCGGTTTTTGAGGATTTCCCAACGCAGATTATTCGTGCCGGTCACGTTTTCATTTTGCCGGCACTGCAAAACTACCCCCTCCGCATTCACCACCGCGCCTTCAGAGTAGTACTGATTCTGATAAACACAGCAACGTGAACACGGCGGTACGGAAGGCGCCGCGTTTCCCGTTCCCGTGGTCAGGCCGGGCGACACGGGAACAACCACATCAATACCGCCGCGATTCGCCGCAGCGGGAAGTGCCATCCACAAACACATTATCCCCGGAAGGATCTGTTTCAGCGTTATCATGCCTTCGTTTCCTTCTTCCTCTTCCTGGCCGCTGGCCTGGCGGCACCGGCGCCTTTCTCTTTTGCCGGCGGCAATCCGCGGAAAGCCTGAGGATTTCGGTTCTGCCTGGCCTGATCGATCAACTGATACAGCGTAGCGACCAGCGGCTCCATAAAGTCTTGATAACGGCAGGACTTCTCGCTGATTTGCGTCAGCGTCGATTCCCAGTGCGCCGTCATGTCAGGATGCGCGGCAAGATCCGGCAGGCAGTGAATCAGCGCCCTGCCGGCTTCGCTGGCGTGGATATAGCGCCCTTTCTTATAAAGGAAAGTGCGCCGGAACAGCAGTTCGATAATCCCCGCACGTGTCGCCTCCGTACCTAAACCATCGGTCGCACGCAGGATTTTCTTTAGCTCTTTGTCCTGAACAAAACGCGCGATGCCGGTCATCGCCGAAAGCAGCGTAGCGTCGGTAAACGGACGCGGCGGCTGCGTTTGTCGCTCCACCACTTCCCCGCGTTCACATAACAGCTCATCGCCTTTCGCCACCACCGGCAACGGCGTGCCTTCGTTTTCTTCGTCGCGTTCTTTCGCCCCCAGCAGCGTGCGCCAGCCGGCTTCGGCCAGAAAACGCGCCTTGGCGATAAACTTACCACCGGCGATGTCGAGATCGATCACGCACTTGCGGTACATGGCGTCCGGGCAAAATTGCATCAGATACTGACGCGCCACCAGCGTATACACCTTCTGCTCGTCATCACTGAGGTTTACGCCGCCCGAGCGGGCGGTGGGAATGATCGCGTGGTGGGCATCCACTTTTTTATCATCCCAGCAACGGTTGCGCCGTTCGGTATCCACCACCGGAATATCACGCAGCTCCGCAACGTGGCTGCTGATGGCATTCATTACCGAATGGCGGCCGGCAAAGTGTTCCTCCGGCAAATAACGGCAGTCGGAACGCGGATAGGTTATCAGCTTGTGGGTTTCGTAAAGTCGCTGGCAGATGTCCAGCACCTGCTGGGCGCTCAGGTTAAAACGCTTGGCGGCCTCGATTTGCAGGGCGGAAAGCGAAAACGGCAGCGGCGCCGCCTCAGATTCTCGCTTGTCGTTGTAGCCCGTAACCAGCGCCGGTTGACCGGTAATGCGGGTTACCACGTGCTCCGCCAGCGGACGGTGTAATAAGCGCCCTTCTTCGTCCTGATACGGTTCGCAGGATTCGCTGGGTTGCCACAGCGCCACAAAGCGTTCCTCCGCCGGCGTAACGATATGCGCTTTCACCTCGAAGAAATCTTTGGGGACAAAGTTTTCAATTTCCTCATCCCGCCGTACCACCAGCCCCAACACCGGCGTTTGTACCCGGCCGACCGACAGCACGCCGTTGTAGCCGGCGTTGCGCCCCAGCAGCGTATAGGCGCGGGTCATATTGATGCCGTAGAGCCAGTCGGCCCGCGCTCTGGCTAAAGCGGAAACGCACAGGGGAATAAACTCACGGTTTTCGCGCAGGCGCGACACCGCCCGCTCCACCGCCTGCGGGTTCAGGTCGTTGATCAGGCAACGCTTCACCTGCTGGCGCTTCTCTGCCGGCAACGCAAGAAAATCCAGCACTTCATCGACCAGTAATTGCCCTTCGCGATCCGGGTCGCCGGCATGCACCACTTCATGCGCTTCGCCGAGCAGGCGCTTAATCACGTTCAGCTGTTTACTGACGGAGGCTTTCGGCCGCAGTTGCCACTTTTCCGGCACGATGGGGAGATCCGCCAGCGACCAACGGGCGTAGCGGGCGTCATAGGCATCCGGCTCCGCCTGCTCCAGCAGGTGGCCGATGCACCAGGTCACGGCATCATTTTCACCGCAGGCGATAAATCCGTCGCCCTTACGGTGAGGTTTGGGCAACACGTCCGCAATGGCGCGCGCCAGGCTGGGTTTTTCCGCTATAAACAGACGCATTAATCACCGTAAGTCTGGCTGGTTGTCATCAGGTAGGATTTCACTTCTTCATAGCTGCCGCGGAAAACAATACGTTCCTTTTTCAGCCCCAGTTGATAGGTGTACATTGGGTCGTAATATTCACGCAGCAGCGGCACCAGCCAATCGGTATGCCTGCGGCTGTCACCGGTTTCCCGCTGCAGTATCAGCGCTTCCTCCAGGCTTCCGTTCAACTGCGCGTAACGTTCAAGCCCAAGCCGGCGCCGGATGGCATGCATGCCGTGCCGCAGGTATTCGCCGTAGCGTTCCCAGCCCTCATCCGGGCCGTAAACCCGCACATATTCCGCATGCATCAGGTCGATATACTCTTCGTGCAGGGAATGCAGGCGTTCATCAAACGGCATCTCAATCACCGCGACCGGCGCCAGTTGCATATGGTTGTACAACGGCAGGGGAAGATGGTTGGAACCGATAATCCGCCCTTCATCCTCCAGGAACCAATGCCGGATACCCTGCGCCTGCTTTTTCAGCATGGCGATCGCCAGACGGTTTTCAAAATCGATCTGGCTGCTTTGCTGCACCAGCGTCCGGCCAAAAGAGGAGCCGCGGTGCCGGGCTACCCCTTCGAGATCCAATGCCGCGGTGAGATCCCGCACCAGCCGGGTTTTTCCACAGCCGGTGTTTCCGCCAATCAGCATAATAGGATACGCCGCCATCTCCTCCGTCGCCGTCAGCACGTACTGGCGCAACGCTTTGAAGCCGCCTTCAATCAGCGGGTAGTCTACCCCGGCGTCATGCAGCCATTGCTGAACCAGATGAGAGCGCAATCCGCCGCGAAAACAGCACAAATAGCCATCAGGATGTTGACGACAGTACGCCAGCCAGGCGGCGGTGCGCGCTTCACGCTCCTCGCCGGCGACCAGCGTGTGCCCCAACTGAACGGCAGCCTCCTGACCGTGTTGCTTATAGCAAATCCCCACGGCCTCGCGCTCGCTGTCCGTCATCAACGGCAGGTTTACCGCGCAGGGAAATGCGCCCTGCGCGAACTCTACCGGGGCGCGAACGTCAATCAACGGCACGTCGTTGCTCAATATATACTTATAATCCGCGCTGTCCGCACGGACGCTGCCCGCTGCCATTACAAGACCTCAATAAGCGCCCGGCCAGACTCCGGCGCATAAAGCTCACCCACTGCGCTCAGCGTCAGCCCGTGGCGGGCAGCAATCGCCATCACCTCATCTTCTCCGTCCGGCATCACCGCCAGCAGCAGGCCGCCCGACGTCTGGGGATCGCACAAAAGCTGCCGTTGCAGGTCGCTCATCGGGCCAACCAGGTGCCCGTAGCTGTCGAAGTTACGGCCGGTGCCGCCCGGCACGCACCCTTCCTGAATGTACTCCTCCACCGCCGGCAGTTTCGGTACGCGATCGAACCATACCGTGGCCTGTAATCCGGAGCCCTGACAAATTTCGCTCAGATGCCCCAGCAAACCGAAACCGGTCACGTCGGTCATCGCCGTCACGGCTTCAACGCTGGCGAAGTCTGCGCCAGGTTTATTCAACCGGCACATGGTTTGCGTTGCCAGCCCCTGATGCTCAGGGCGCAACAGGCTCTTTTTCTCTGCGGTAGTCAGCACGCCGATACCCAGCGGCTTCGTCAGGTACAGTTTGCTGCCGGCACGCGCGGCGCTGTTCTTTTTCACCAGGTCAGTGCTGACCATTCCCGTCACCGCCAGGCCGAAAATCGGCTCCGGCGCATCAATGGAGTGGCCGCCCGCCAGCGAGATGCCTGCTTCATGGCATACATGGCGCCCGCCCTCGATAACGCGCTGCGCGATCTCCGGCGACAGTTTATCTACCGGCCAACCAAGAATCGCGATCGCCATAATCGGTTTTCCGCCCATGGCATAAATATCGCTGATCGCATTCGTCGCCGCGATACGTCCGAAGTCAAACGGGTCGTCCACGATAGGCATAAAGAAGTCGGTGGTGCTGATAATCCCGATCCCGTTGCCGATATCGTAAACCGCCGCATCATCCCGCGTTTCATTCCCCACCAGCAGCCGGGGATCGGCCAGCTTCGCCTGCTCGCTGTGCAGGATGGTCTCCAGTACCTTCGGAGAAATTTTGCAGCCGCAACCGGCTCCGTGACTGTATTGGGTTAAACGAATGGCTGGCGCTGTCATGACCGGCTCCTTACGTAAAAAGAATGCATTAACCCGCTATGTTAACGCCACCGGCGCGGCTTGATAAGTGAAGAGAATGAATATCGCGAAAAGCTGCGCATGAAATGGGCAGAAAAAAACAGGGGCAAGGGCCGCGCGGGCAGCATCTGCCCGCGCAACTATCAGAATGCGCTGATAAATTTAGCGCTGTCGAGCGGTGCGACCTTCGCTGCTTTCAGTTCCGGCGTTCCCAAATACAGGAAACCGACAATTTCATCCTGCTCGCGGCAGCCGAAAGCCGCCCGCACTTTGGGGTGGGATGTCCAGACGCCGCTGCGCCAGATGCCGTTGAAGCCCTGCGCCTGCGCCGCCATCTGCATCGCCATTACCGCACAGCCGGCAGAAACGACCTGCTCCCAGTGAGGCACTTTGCTTTCCGTATTGCAGTGCGCGATAACCGTGATGATTAGCGGTGCCCGCAGAGGACCTTTACGGGCCTTTTCCTGCCCTTTTTCATCAAACTGTTCTTCCAGGGCAATGCCGTACAGCAGTTGCGCAAAACGCTCCCGTCCTTCTCCCTGAATAGTGACGAAGCGCCAGGGCTGTAACGCGCCGTGATCCGGCGCGCGCAACCCGGCCTGAAAAATATTCTCCAGGGCTTCGCCGGCCGGCGCCGGTTCACTCAGCCGGGAGGCGGAGCGGCGTTGCAACAATAATTCCAGCGCATTCATAGCGTTTCTCCAGTTGATAATTTTTCTCAACAATACCATTATTTTATGATTTGTTACAGTATTGTGGCCCGGTTTGCAGCGAGAGGTTAAAGGCCACAACGGTTTACGCCGATAATAATGCGATGTCGCCGTATTATAGGCACTGACTTTTATCATAAGGGCCGATACCATAGCGGCATAACCACGAATTATATGGAGATCGTATGCGCTTTTTATGGCGAGGCATATCGGGCGTGTTCCGCTGGAGTTGGCGTCTGCTCAATTTCATCCGCGAACTGATTCTTAACCTTTTTTTACTTGTGTTGATTTTAGCCGGCGTGGGCATCTACCTGCAGGTGCAGAGTAAACCCGCCGAGCCGGCCAAAGGCGCCCTGATGCTTAACCTGACGGGGGTTGTGGTAGATAACCCGTCCATCAGCAACCGTTTCGGCCAGCTCGGACGCCAGTTGCTGGGCACCAGCAGTAACCGTTTGCAGGAAAACTCGCTGTTTGACGTGGTTGAAACCATCCGTCAGGCGCAAAAAGATCCCAACATTACCGGCATGGTGCTGGCCCTGAACGATTTCGCCGGGTCGGATCAGCCGTCGCTGCAATACATCGGCAAGGCATTGCGCGAATTCCGTGACAGCGGTAAAAAAATCTACGCCACCGGCGACAGCTACAGCCAGTCGCAGTATTACCTGGCCAGCTTTGCCAATCAGATTTACCTTTCCCCACAAGGCAACGTGGATTTACATGGCCTGTCCACCAACAACCTCTACTATAAGAGCCTGTTGGACAAGCTGAAGGTCACCACCAATATCTTCCGCGTCGGAACGTATAAGTCCGCCGTTGAACCAATGATGCGCGACAATATGTCACAGGCGGCGCGCGAAGCCGACAGCCGCTGGCTGAACGGCATGTGGAGCAACTACCTGACTACCGTCGCGGGCAACCGCCAATTAACGCCGGAACAACTGTTCCCCGGCGCGGCGGGCATCATTAAGGGGTTGCAGGCCACCGACGGCGATATGGCGCGTTATGCGCTGCAAAACAAGCTGGTCGATAAGCTGGCGTCACGTTCGGAAGTCAGCAAGCAAATGTCCACGATTTTCGGCTGGGACAAGCAGAACCAGGACTTCAATTACGTCAGCATGTATGACTACAACACGCCCACGCCTGACAGCGGCGGCGACAATCAGATTGCCGTTATTTTTGCCAGCGGCGCTATCATGGACGGTGAAGCAACGCCGGGCAACGTCGGCGGCGACACCACTGCGGCACAGATTCGCCAGGCGCGCCTCGACCCCAAAGTCAAAGCCATCATCATGCGCGTCAACAGCCCCGGCGGCAGCGTCACCGCGTCCGAGGTCATTCGCTCTGAGCTGGCCGCCGCACGCGCCGCCGGTAAACCTGTCGTGGTTTCCATGGGCGGACTGGCGGCTTCCGGCGGTTACTGGATCTCCACCCCGGCGAACTCCATTATCGCCAGCCCCAGTACCCTGACGGGCTCCATCGGCATCTTCGGCGTCATCAATACCTATGAGAACAGCCTCGACAGCATCGGCATACACACCGACGGCGTTTCAACCTCGTCGCTGGCCGACCTGGCCGTAACCAAATCGCTGCCGGCTGAGTTCGCTCAGTTGATGCAGATGAATATTGAAAGCGGCTACAGAACGTTTGTCGGACTGGTCAGCAAGGCCCGTAATCAAACGCCGGAAGCCATTAATCAAATCGCCCAGGGTCGCGTCTGGCTCGGCAACGACGCCAAAACCAACGGCCTGGTCGATCAGTTGGGCGACTTTGACGACGCCGTCAAAAAAGCCGCCGAACTGGCGAACCTGAAAACACACACGCTGAACTGGTACGTTGAGCAGCCCGGTTTCAGCGACATGCTGCTGGCCCAGCTTACCGCGTCGGCACAGGCACTGTTCCCGGCCGCGGCTCAGGCCGTCCTGCCGCAGCCGCTGCTGGACATGGCCGCGCATCTGAAAGGAAAAACCGACTGGATGGCGACCCTGAACGATCCCAACGGACGCTACGTGCTCTGTCTGGAATGCAGCGTTAACTGATCCGGCGTCACCCGCCCGCGCAGGTAAAGACCAATATTCTGGTTTATCGCCTGTGCGGGCTTTTTTTCTTCGGTATCAGGCCTATAATTCCCCCATGTTGCGCCATGGCGCCTTCCTCTTACCAATGAAAATGCCACCCATGCAAAAGAAATCCATCTACGTCGCTTATACCGGCGGTACTATCGGCATGCAGCGTTCCGCTCACGGATACATCCCGGTTTCCGGCCACCTGCAACGCCAGCTTGCCCTGATGCCGGAGTTTCACCGCCCGGAAATGCCCGACTTTACGATTCACGAATATCAGCCGCTGATTGACTCTTCCGACACCACGCCGGAAGACTGGCAGCATATCGCCGATGATATACGTCAGAATTATGATGAGTATGACGGTTTCGTCATCCTGCATGGCACGGACACCATGGCCTTCACCGCGTCGGCGCTTTCCTTTATGCTGGAGAATCTCTCCAAGCCGGTAATTGTGACAGGGTCACAAATTCCCCTGGCGGAACTGCGCTCAGACGGCCAGACCAACCTGCTGAACGCGCTTTACCTGGCGGCCAATTACCCAATCAATGAAGTCTCGTTGTTTTTCAACAACAAACTGTTTCGCGGCAACCGCACCACCAAAGCCCACGCCGACGGCTTTGACGCCTTCGCCTCCCCCAACTACCCGGTTCTCCTTGAGGCCGGCATTCATATTCGCCGCGTCGCCCCGTTGTTCTCGCCGTTGAATGATCAGCCGCTGCGCGTTCATCAAATCACGCCGCAACCCATCGGCGTTGTGACCATTTATCCGGGCATTTCCGCCGAAGTGGTGCGAAATTTTCTGCGTCAGCCGGTTAAAGCGCTGGTGCTGCGCTCCTATGGCGTCGGCAACGCCCCACAGAACCCCGACCTGCTTGCCGAGCTGCGCCAGGCCCGCGAACGCGGCATCGTAGTGGTAAATCTGACCCAGTGCTTTTCCGGGCGGGTCAATATGGAAGGCTACGCGACCGGCAACGCACTGGCGCACGCCGGCGTGATCAGTGGTTTTGATATGACGGTTGAAGCCGCGCTGACAAAATTGCACTATCTGTTAAGCTTGGAACTTGGCGCAGAAACCATCCGCACCCTGATGCAACAGGCCCTGCGCGGAGAATTAAGCGAGAACGATTAAGCGAGAACGACACAAGGAGCGACCTGGATGCGTGGAGCACTGCTGTTAATTGATCTGCAAAATGATTTTTGTCCCGGCGGCGCATTGGCCGTAAATGAAGGCGATCAGGTGATTCCGGTCGCGAATCAGGCTATCACCGGCGCAAAAGCAGCGGGCTGGCCGATCGTCGCGACTCAGGACTGGCACCCCGCCGACCACGGCAGTTTTGCCGCAAACTCAGGCGGAAATGCCGGCGAATTGGGTGAGTTAAATGGCCTTACCCAGGTCTGGTGGCCAGTTCATTGCGTTCAGAACACGCACGGCGCGGATTTTCACCCCGCGCTTGATGCCCGTCAGTTCGATAACATCGTCTACAAGGGCACGGACCCCGGCATCGACAGCTACAGCGCTTTTTTCGACAATGGCCGCCGCACCTCGACCGCGCTGCACGGCTGGTTACAGCAGCAGGGAATAACTCATCTGGTGATTATGGGGTTGGCAACGGATTACTGCGTGAAATATTCCGTGCTTGATGCGCTGCAGTTGGGGTATCAGGTGGAAGTTATTGAAGCGGGTTGCCGTGGCGTAAACCTCCAGCCGCAGGACAGCACCGACGCGCTGGCGCAAATGGCGGCCCAGGGCGCGAAAGTCTCGCCGCCCGGTACGCCCTCTTTCCTGTTGAACTTTTGAGTGTACGCGCAAGCGGGACGTTATTGCTGCACGGCCCGTTTGCGCTTTTCAGAAAAGACTTATTCCGGCTTCAGGCGGGCAATCGGCTCCGGCTCAATACCGAAATCCTGCTTTAGCTCCCGCTTGCTCTTTATCACCATTTCGCCCTGCGTATTAATGCTCATATGCTGCGCGTCGGTATTATGGCGCGCCTGGTACAGCATCACGGCTTGCAGGCTGTTCTCTTTTTGCTCCGGCGTCAGGCTGACGCCATCCGGCCACTTGCCCAGTTCCACGGCGGTAACCAGCCGTTGATAAACTTCCGGCGTCATGCCGTCGATCAGTTCATCCAGTTCCATCTTTATCTCTCTTCATTCTCTTGTTACGGATGCAGAAACAGCATTTTCTGTGACTAGCTGAATCGATTCCATTGCGGTATACTCAAGGCGAAAAAAGATGATCGGCGCATCATCCCCGTGTTTCCTCGCCGTTGCCGGCATCGGTAAAACTCAGCGAGGCGGAGTTAACGCAATAGCGCTCTCCGGTAGGCTGAGGACCATCAGGAAATACGTGTCCCAGATGCGCGTCACAATTTGCGCAGCGAATTTCAACCCTGTGCATATTATGTGAGTTATCATCTAGATAGCGAATCGCATCGTCGCTGACCGGCTGATAAAAGCTGGGCCAGCCGCAGCCGGAATCGTATTTGCTGTCGGAGTAAAACAGCGGTGCGTTGCAGCACAGGCAGTGATAAATCCCCTGCTGCTTATTGTGCAACAACTTGCCGCTGAAGGGAGGTTCCGTACCGCGTTGCTGTGTGACATAACGCTGCATTTCAGTCAGATTTTGCAGCTTTTCCGGTGAAGCGGGGTTTTGGGCCATGAATAGATGTCTCGGGGCGTTTTGGTAAACAACGTTCAGTTGTCAAATTATAACAAACAATTAACACCGAGACAGTTTCTTTTGACCTAAACTGGTTGAAGCCCTTGAGAGGCGCCTCTTTTTTGTGACTTAAGTCACAGTGTTACATGGTGAAGGCTTGAGACGCCGGATGCCGCCCCCATGTATAATCGAGAACATGTGTTTTGGGGAAGCGTGTTGCCGTTTATTTGTGCCGTAGTGCTTTGATGTACGGCAACAATTGACACGATTCCGCTTGACGCTTTATAAGGTTTTTGTAATTTTACAACCGACCTTTTATTCACTAACCAATAGCTGGTGGAATATATGACTATCAAAGTAGGTATCAACGGTTTTGGCCGCATCGGCCGCATTGTTTTCCGTGCCGCTCAAGAGCGTTCTGACATCGAAATCGTTGCCATCAACGATCTGCTGGATGCCGATTACATGGCATACATGCTGAAGTACGACTCAACGCACGGTCGTTTCAATGGCACCGTTGAAGTTAAGGACGGCCAACTGATCGTCAACGGCAAAAAAATCCGTGTTACCGCAGAGAAAGATCCGGCTAACCTGAAGTGGAACGAAGTCGGCGTTGACGTTGTAGCTGAAGCCACCGGTATCTTCCTGACCGACGAAACCGCGCGTAAACACATCCAGGCAGGCGCCAAGAAGGTTGTTCTGACCGGTCCGTCCAAAGACGACACCCCGATGTTCGTTATGGGCGTTAACGAGAAGACCTATGCTGGCCAGGATATCGTTTCCAACGCATCCTGCACCACCAACTGCCTGGCTCCGCTGGCTAAAGTTCTGAACGACAAGTTCGGTATCGTTGAAGGCCTGATGACCACCGTTCACGCCACCACCGCTACCCAGAAAACCGTTGACGGCCCGTCTCACAAAGACTGGCGCGGCGGCCGCGGCGCGTCCCAGAACATCATTCCGTCCTCTACCGGCGCTGCTAAAGCTGTAGGTAAAGTTATCCCGGAACTGAACGGTAAACTGACCGGTATGTCTTTCCGCGTTCCGACCCCGAACGTGTCTGTTGTTGACCTGACTGCACGTCTGGCCAAACCGGCTTCTTACAAAGAAATCTGTGCTGCAATGAAAGCCGCTGCTGAAGGCGAGCTGAAAGGCATCCTGGGTTACACCGAAGACGACGTAGTTTCTACCGACTTCAACGGCGAAGTTTGCACTTCCGTATTCGACGCGAAAGCAGGCATCTCCCTGAACGACAACTTCGTGAAAGTTGTTTCCTGGTACGACAACGAAACCGGCTACTCCAACAAAGTTCTGGACCTGATCGGTTACATCTCTAAGCACTAATTTCGTGCGAATGAGTAAATAATGAAGGGCGGCAAATTATGCCGCCCTTTTTATTGCCCCGTATTCCTGCATAAAGGCACTAACATGACACAACAAAGCACCGCGCAGACCACGGAAAAAATCTTCTCTCTTCCCGTCTCCCGGCAAATTACCCCGTATATCAGCCAGCGTCAGTTGGACGAACTGCCCACCATTGTGGTTAATCACCCGAAAGTACGCGCCGCGATTACCCTTCAGGGCGCGCATCTTCTGGCGTGGCAACCCTCCGGCGAAAAACCGGTGCTGTGGCTCAGCGGTAACACCCCGTTTAAAACCGGCGTCGCTATCCGCGGCGGCGTACCCATCTGCTGGCCCTGGTTCGGCCCGGCCGGGCAGCCTTCGCACGGCTTTGCCCGTAACCTGCCCTGGGAACTGACGGCGCACGCTGAAGATGACAACGGCGTGATCCTGACGTTTACCCTGAGCCAGAGTGAACAGTCGAAAAAATACTGGCCGCATGACTTCAGCCTGATCGCACGCTTTAAGCTGGGCGTGACCTGTGAACTGGAGCTGGAAGCGCACGGCGAATACAGCTTCACCAGCGCCCTGCACACTTACTTTGAAATCGGGGACATCAGCGCCGTTAGCGTCAGCGGCCTCGGCGCAGCCTATATAGATAAAGTCCGGGACGGCGTCACCGCCACACAGCAGGGAAACCTGACGTTCAGCGAACGTACCGACCGTATCTTCACCGCACCCGAGCCGTTCAGCGTCATTACCGATCCGGCGCTGGGCCGCACCATTGAAGTACACCACCATAACAACACCGACGTTATCGCCTGGAACCCGTGGACGGAGCTGTCCATCAGCATGGCCGACATCCCGGATGACGGGTATAAAACCATGGTGTGCGTGGAAACGGGGCGCGTCAGCCAGCCTCTCGACGCCGCTCAGGGCAGCCCCGCCCGCCTTTCCTTCACGCTGCGCACCCGTAAACTGAACGGATAAGCCGGCTGTCGGCGTAAAAAAAGGGGCGCAGTGCCCCTTTTTTCATCTTTCCGCCGGATCAGAACGTATACGTTACGCCCGTCCAGAAGACGCCGGTATAGGATTTATCAACCATCGGGCTGTCTTTGATTTCACTCGCCAGACGGATATAGCGCCCCATCACGAACGCATTCCACTGTTTCGTAATTTCATAGCTGGCCGACAGCTCCAGGTACGGGCTCCAGCTGTCGCCCGGCGAATAGCGGTCTAATGTACTGCGTGCGGACTCATGCCCGGAAACGCCGTAATAGTAGTCGTTCTGGTTATCGCTGCTCCAGGTTACGCCCACGCCGGGCTTGAATGACCAGTTGCCGAAATCAAACGGATACAGGTAGGAGAGATCGCCGATCATGCCATCGCTGTTGTCCAGCACGTCACCAGCAAAAGAGGCGCGCAATGTCCCCCAGTCCTGCATGTGGCTGTAGCTGAAGCCTGCCATCAGCGTTCCGCGGCGCTTATCCAACTGCTTCATGCGCCAGTCGTCGCTGTCGCCGGGCTTAAACTCAAACGGGGAATAAAACGCATCAATGCTGAGTTTATTGTGTGCGTCTTTCCACAGATAATATCCCACATTCAGGGTATGGAAATAGAAAGAGTCGCCTTCATAATCAATCACCGGAACCGGGTAAACCTTGGTGTCATAGCCACGGTACATATTCGTACCCACCAGCGCAGAAGCGCCTAAAGACCATGTCCCGGCCTGAGCGCCGCCGGCTGCCAGCATGCCGCCCATCAGCAATCCCACCACGCTTAATTTCATTTTTTTCACTGACATTACCGTTCCTGTAGTCATTTGCTTAACATGGACGAGGATTGTAAAACATAACGTTTTCTTGTACCCGCTTTTTACAAAAGCTTGGCATCAATTCAGACAGATTTACCCAAATGCCAAATAAAATGACGAAAAATAGTGCCAGTGACGCATTACGCTCCATTGTCAGCCGGATGAAGATTTTGTGATGTCTGAGCTATAGCGAAGCGAGTGATTGAAATACTTTATAAAAAACACCTTATGACGGCAGGAAATTTCTACGGATGCAAACTAAGCTTGATCCAGAAAGGGGTTTTTAACCGGCATGTTGTAGCGACCATTTAATGACGACGCTTGTTGGCTGAAATGTTGGCACATACGTTGCTGTAACCGGTTAGAGGCCCTCTTTCGGGATGCGAATTACACCAAACGCAGAGCGTCCGCGCTCCGCCAGACGCATCTCCTTAACCTGTGCTAATCACGAAGGACGGGCATCGCTATGAACATATTTGACCACTACCGCCAGCGTTATGAAGCTGCCAAGGATGAAGAATTCTCCCTGCAGGACTTCCTTTCTATCTGCCGTCAGGACCGCAGTGCCTACGCAAATGCCGCTGAACGTTTGCTCATGGCCATCGGCGAACCTGTCATGGTCGACACCGCGTTAGAGCCACGCCTATCACGGTTGTTCTCAAACAGGGTCATTGCCCGTTATCCCGCTTTTGAAGAGTTCTACGGCATGGAAGAGGCCATAGAACAGATTGTGGCGTACCTGAAACATGCCGCGCAGGGCCTGGAAGAGAAAAAACAGATCCTGTACCTGCTCGGCCCGGTGGGCGGTGGTAAATCCTCGCTGGCCGAGCGCCTGAAGTCGCTGATGCAGCGCGTTCCTATTTATGTCCTGAGCGCCAACGGCGAACGCAGCCCGGTCAACGATCATCCGCTGTGCCTGTTCAATCCGCAGGAAGACGCCAATATCCTGAACAAGGAATACAACGTTCCGCCCCGCTACCTCGGCACCATCATGTCGCCGTGGGCGGCGAAACGCCTGCACGAGTTCGGCGGCGACATCACCAAATTCAAGGTGGTGAAAGTCTGGCCGTCCATCCTCGAACAGATCGCCATCGCCAAAACCGAACCCGGTGATGAGAATAACCAGGATATCTCCGCCCTGGTGGGGAAAGTAGATATCCGCAAGCTGGAAAACCATGCCCAGAACGATCCGGACGCCTACGGCTATTCCGGCGCGCTGTGCCGCGCCAACCAGGGGATTATGGAGTTTGTGGAGATGTTCAAGGCGCCGATCAAGGTGCTGCATCCTCTGCTGACCGCAACCCAGGAAGGCAACTACAACGGCACCGAGGGGATCTCCGCCCTGCCGTTCAACGGCATTATTCTGGCACACTCCAACGAATCCGAATGGGTACAGTTCCGGAACAACAAGAACAACGAAGCGTTTCTTGACCGTGTCTATATCGTCAAGGTGCCTTACTGCCTGCGGGTATCGGAAGAGATCAAGATTTACGACAAACTGCTGCGCAACAGTGAACTGGCGCACGCGCCCTGCGCGCCCGGTACGCTGGAAACGCTGTCGCGCTTTACCATTCTGTCGCGCCTGAAAGAGCCGGAAAACTCCAGCATCAATTCCAAGATGCGGGTCTATGACGGCGAAAGTCTGAAAGACACCGATCCGAAAGCCAAATCTTACCAGGAATACCGTGACTACGCCGGCGTCGACGAAGGCATGAGCGGACTATCCACCCGTTTCGCGTTCAAAATCCTGTCGCGGGTGTTCAACTTCGATCACGCCGAAGTGGCGGCCAACCCGGTACACCTGTTCTACGTACTGGAGCAGCAAATCGAGCGCGAGCAGTTCCCGCAGGACATAGCGGAAAAATACCTGGAGCACCTGAAAGGCTATCTGATCCCGAAATACGTCGAGTTCATCGGCAAGGAGATCCAGACCGCTTACCTCGAGTCCTACTCAGAGTACGGTCAGAACATCTTCGATCGTTACGTGACCTACGCCGATTTCTGGATCCAGGATCAGGAGTACCGTGATCCGGAAACCGGTCAGCTGTTTGACCGCGAATCCCTGAATGCGGAACTGGAGAAAATCGAAAAACCGGCCGGGATCAGCAACCCGAAAGATTTCCGTAACGAAATCGTCAACTTCGTGCTGCGCGCCCGCGCCAGTCATAACGGCCACAATCCGAACTGGACCAGTTATGAGAAGCTGCGCACGGTCATCGAGAAGAAAATGTTCTCCAACACCGAAGAGCTACTGCCGGTGATCTCGTTCAACGCCAAAACCTCAACCGATGAGCAGAAAAAACACGACGACTTTGTCGATCGCATGATGGAAAAAGGCTATACCCGCAAACAGGTACGCCTGCTGTGCGAATGGTATCTGCGGGTCAGAAAATCGTCATAAAAAACGCGCAATAAGGCCGGTTTCGCGTGCGGAACCGGCCTGTGGAGCGGATCGGGAACCGTTCCGGTTGGCATGCTAGCGGGGGGTGTTATGGCCTATTTTATAGATCGGCGCCTGAACGGCAAAAACAAGAGCATGGTGAACCGCCAGCGCTTTTTACGCCGCTACAAGTCGCAGATAAAGCAGTCCATCGCTGACGCCATCAACAAGCGCTCAGTGACAGACGTAGAAAGCGGTGAATCCGTATCGATTCCCAACGAAGACATTAATGAGCCGATGTTCCATCAGGGACGCGGTGGCCTGCGTCACCGTGTTCATCCCGGCAACGATCACTTCGTGCAAAATGACCGCATCGAACGTCCGCAGGGCGGCGGTGGCGGAGGAGGCAGCGGTCAGGGCGACGCCAGCAACCAGGGCGAAGGTCAGGACGAATTCGTCTTTCAGATTTCGCGTGATGAATACCTCGATCTGCTGTTTGAAGATCTGGAACTGCCGAATCTGAAGAAAAACCAGTACCGGCAGTTAACGGAGTACAAAACGCACCGGGCCGGTTTCACCGCCAACGGGGTGCCTGCCAATATCAGCGTGGTACGTTCGCTGCAAAACTCCCTCGCCCGCCGCACCGCGATGACCGCGGCAAAACGGCGCGAGTTGCATGCGCTGGAGGACGAACTGGAAGCGCTGCAAAACAGCGAGCCGGCGCTCCTGCTGGAGGAAGAGCGGCTGCGCAAGGAGATAGCCGAACTGCGCCAGCGTATTGAGCGGGTGCCGTTTATCGATACCTTCGATCTGCGTTATAAAAACTACGAACGGCGTCCGGAACCCTCCAGCCAGGCGGTGATGTTCTGCCTGATGGATGTTTCCGGCTCCATGGATCAGGCCACCAAAGATATGGCCAAACGTTTCTATATTTTGCTCTATTTGTTCCTGAGCAGAACCTATAAAAACGTCGATGTGGTGTATATCCGTCACCATACCCAGGCTAAAGAGGTCGATGAGCAGGAGTTCTTCTATTCTCAGGAAACCGGCGGCACCATCGTTTCCAGCGCGCTCAAGCTGATGGATGAGATCGTGCGCGAGCGTTACGACGCCGCTCAGTGGAATATCTATGCCGCCCAGGCTTCCGACGGCGACAACTGGGCCGACGACTCGCCGCTGTGTTACGAACTGCTGGCGAATAAGCTGTTGCCGCAGGTCAGGTACTACAGCTACATCGAAATTACCCGTCGTGCTCATCAGACGTTATGGCGTGAATATGAAGGCCTGAAGCAACGCTTTGATAACTTCGCCATGCAGCACATCCGTGAGCCGGACGATATTTATCCGGTTTTCCGCGAACTGTTTCATTCCCAGGTTAACAAGAACTGAAGCCACCCGTAACCGCCGGTTATTCCGGCGGTTACCCTCCTTCAAAGTATTACGCCGGACACGCTCCCTTACATCTTCTCAAGGAACCCTGCCTCATGCGACGAGTCTGATGTTTCTGTCAGCGGTATCAGCAAGTTAGCTCAGTTTTTTATCTTCAACCTATCGTACAGGCAAAAGCGCAGATGCAGTCTATCACCGGTAAAGCCGCGCATTGGGCGGAAATATGGCGGCTCATTAAACCCTATTGGATTTCAGAAGAAAAAGTCAGCGCCTGGTCGCATTTGATCGCAATCATCGTGCTGACGCTCGGCGGTGTATACATCAACGTTCTGATTAACGAATGGAACCGGGTCTTTTATGATGCCCTGCAAAATCATCATTATGCTGTCTTTAAAACCCAGTTAATCCGCTTCAGCTATCTGGCCTTTTTCTTCATCGTGATCGCCATTTACCGCGTTTACCTGACGCAGGGCCTGCAAATGTTATGGCGCCGCTGGATGACCCGGCAATATATGGACAAGTGGCTGGCCCACCAGTCTTACTATCACACGGAAATGCAGCAGACCATCGACAACCCCGATCAGCGTATCGCACAAGACCTGAGCGCCCTGACTAACGGCACGCTGTCCCTGACGCTGGGGCTGCTGTCCAGCCTGGTGACGCTCGGTTCTTTCATCGCCATTCTGTGGTCGGTCAGCGGCCCGCTGACGCTGATGATTCACCAGCATACGCTGACGATACCCGGCTATATGGTGTGGTTCGCCCTGCTCTACGCCGGTTTGGGATCGCTGATCATTTGGTGGATTGGCCGCCCGCTGGTCGGGCTGAGTTTCGATCAGGAACGCTTCGAGGCTAACTTTCGTTTCGGTCTGATCCGGGTACGCAGCAACGCCGATGCCATCGCGCTTTATCATGGCGAATCCCAGGAAAAGAACCAGCTGAATCATCAGTTTGAAAACATTCGCGCCAACTGGTGGGATATCATGCGCCTGACGCGGCGCCTGAACGTGGCATCCACGTTCTACGATCAGTTCGCGATTATTTTTCCGATTCTGGTCGCTGCACCGCGCTATTTCGCCAATGCGATTCAACTGGGAACGTTGATGCAGGTTGCTTCCGCCTTTGGTCAGGTACAGGGAGCGCTTTCCTGGTTCATCGGCGCTTTTACCGATCTGGCGTCCTGGAAAGCCTGCGTCAACCGTTTGGCCGGCTTCAACGCCGCCGTTGAGCTGATCGAACAGCAGCCGGTAACAATCCGCCGGACGCCGCTGAACGACCCGGATGACGCGCTGGTGCTGCGCGATCTTTCTCTCTCGCTGCACGACGGGTGGCCCCTGTTCAGCCATGCCAACCTGCGGGCGCGGCGCGGCGACAAAATCTTGATCGCCGGCCCGTCCGGATGCGGCAAATCGACCCTGCTGCGCGCCATCGCCGGCGTCTGGCCGTATGGTCAGGGCGAAATCGGCCTGCCGCCCGATGAGCGTCAAACGCTGTTTTTACCGCAAAGAAGCTACCTGCCCGTCGACACACTGCGTGCCGCGCTGTGTTATCCGCGCGATGCGGCGCAGTTCGGGGATGAAACGCTGCGTGACGTCCTGCACGCCTGCCGTCTGGGATATCTGCGCGACAAGCTGGACCTGCGCGCAAACTGGGGCGGTACGCTTTCTCCCGGCGAACAGCAAAGGCTGGCCTTTGCCCGCGCGCTGATTATCCGCCCGGACATTCTTTATCTGGACGAAGCCACCAGCGCGTTGGACGAAGAAACCGAACAGCACGTGTACCAACTTTTAAATGCGCGTTTGCCAAACGTTACGCTGATAAGCGTCGCACACCGCAGCAGCGTGGCGTCGTTCCATACCCTGCGCTGGCAATTCATCCGTCCGGCGGCGCCCGGCGACGATGGCGATATCCGGCTGTCTCCCTCGTCGATTCAGGTCAGCCAACTTTCTGCCTGAGTCCCTGCGTTAAAAATGGCAAAGCCCGGAAAATTTCCGGGCTTTTATTTACGCAGTATTGCGAATATCAGAATTGATAAACCAGACCAAGAGCAACAACGTCATCGCTGTTCAGATTCAGTTTATTGTCATCGTCCAGCTGGTTGATCTTATATTCGGCAAATACCGACATATTCTTGTTGAAATAATAGGTTGCGGCTACGTCGAAATATTTCACCAGATCGGCATCGCCCACGCCTTCAATATCCTTGCCTTTTGACTGGATATAACCCAATGACGGGCGCAAACCGAAGTCAAACTGATATTGTGCAACCACTTCAATATTCTGCGTTTTATTCGCCATGCCTTTCACGCTGGTGCTCACGCCGTTAATCGACGCTTTGCCGGAGATCGGGGTCATATTGCGGGTTTCCGCATACATGGCGGCCAGGTAAACGTTGTTGTCATCATATTTCAGGCCAGTGGTCCAGGCTTCTGCCTTATCACCGCGGCCATAAGCCAGCGACTGTTGCATCGCGGTACGGTCGGAGGCGGCATACGCCGCGCCAACGCTGAAACCGGCGCCGATATTGTAGTTGGCCGACATCCCGAAGCCGTCACCGTTTTGCTTACTGTAATCACGGTCGCCTTCATTCTTTCCCTGATATTGCAGGCCGATGTTCAGGCCATCGACCAGGCCGAAGAAGTCGCGGTTACGGTACGTCGCCACGCCGGTAGTACGCCCGGTCATAAAGCTGTCGGCGCGGGTATAGCTGTCGGCGCCGAATTCCGGGATCATATCGGTCCAGGCTTCCACGTCATACAGGATGCCGTAGTTACGGCCATAGTCGAAGGAGCCAAACTTATCGAAGCGCAAACCGGCAAAGCCCAGGCGGGTTTTGGTGCCGGTCGTCCCCTCGCTTTCCGCATGGTTTGCCGCAATTTGATATTCCCACTGCCCGTACCCCTGCAGCAGATCGTTAATCTGGGTAATTCCCTTGAAGCCAAAACGCACGTAAGACTGATCGCCGTCAACGGCCTGGTTGTCGGAGAGATAATGCTCCGCTTTTACCCGGCCGTAAAAATCCAGCTTGTTGCCGTCTTTGTTATAAACCTCTGCTGCCTGCAGTACGGGAGCCATTGCCATCAGCGCCAAAGTCATTGTTAGCTGCGTCTTCTTTTTCATCATCTCATCCACTGTGCCTGAATATTTAATGTTTTTGTCGCACCTGAATTCGGTGCTCGCAGACTTTTTACCGGATGAACGTGATGTTTTTATTACAATCAGGCCGCACAGGTGAGTTCGCGCATTCCTCACACAATAACCACTCATAAATTATGTGTATACATCTCAGTCAATTTGTTTGACATAAAAAAATCAGTAACTTCTTAGTAAAATGCGCACTAATTATTAAGTTAATTATAAAAACCCACTTTAGTTAATATTCTGTATCAGTTATTTTGATGACATGTAAATTATGGGGTTATACTGATAGTGACTTCTGATTTTGTCTGGCTATCTCATTACGGAGAGCCCTGCTCAAAAACGGAAGCATTCCACCATCGCGAATGCAAGGTACCTGACATGAATAATCCATTCATCCATAAGGCAGCATCAGCGTCTTTTGACATTGAAGTCTCACAGGCGATCGGAGAAGCGGTCAGAGATATCGTGGGCCGGGAAGGCGATATTGTTTTCGGCCAGTTGATCGGATCGCTGGCCAGAGCGGCGAACGGCGAGACAGACAGAATACGTAAAGATATTCTTTTAACGGCTATTGACTCACTGTTGGACGATCGCACCCTTCAGCCCCAGGACACACTCAAAACGCCCGTAGGCTACCAATAAACGTTTACCCTCCCGGTTACGAAATGCGGCGCGCTGCGCCGCTTCGCTCCGGCGTGCATATTTTAGGCGATTGAAAGTCAGGATTTTCCCACTACCGCGAAATAGGTTCATAATTAAATCCTGTCTTAATCAGATAGCTATTCCTAAGGAGATTATCATGTCCGATCCACACCACATCGCAGAATGGGCGCGTTTACGCGAAACGTCTATTGAAATTGCACGGGCAATTTTTGAGCTGGCTAAAAACGATGAAGTTCTTGCTCAGAAGATCTGGGATGAAGGGAACGATGAAGTGCTACCGCTGGCGTTCGCCCAAACGGATGCCGATGAACTCTACTGGGGTGATGAAACCATCTTCCGCGCCAATGTTTGATCGTTCGATGCCTGATCGATCAATATCTGACTGATATCACCCGCGCGGGCGGGCAAAACGGCCTGCGCGGGTCGTTTCGTCCGCCCGATTTATACAGTTTCCACCGCCACCCTCGGCGCCAGTGCGCACAGCAGTTCATACCCCAGCGTACCCGCCGCCTGCGCTACCTCATCAACCGGCAGATGTTTCCCCCATAGCTCAACGGGAGTACCGATATCCGCGCCGGGCAACGCCGTCAGGTCAATCGCCAGCATGTCCATGGAAACGGCCCCCAGCAGCCCCGTTCGCTCCCCGGCCACCCATACCGGCGTACCGCTCGGCGCATGGCGCGGATAACCGTCACCGTAGCCGCAGGCAACAATCCCCACCCTGAGCGGACGTTCCGCCCGGTAACGGCTCCCGTAGCCAATGGCGTCGCCGGGCCGCATCTCCTGCACGGCGATAATTTCACTGGTCAGCGACATCACCGGTTGCAGGCCGGTCGTCGCGATATCGGCTGCTCTGCCGCTCGGCGACGCGCCGTAAAGAATGATCCCGGGCCGTACCCATTGAAAGTGACTTTGCGGATGCCACAGCGTGGCCGCGGAATTCGCCAGCGAACGCGGCCCCGGAATATCGGCGGTCGCCTGGCGGAAAACCTGGAACTGCGCATCAATGCCGTGCGGATTATCCGCGTTGGCAAAATGAGTCATCAGCGTAATCTCACCCACCGCCGGCATGTCGCGCAACCGGCGGTAAACCGGGTCGGCATGGTGCGGCGGAAAACCCAGCCGGTTCATTCCGCTGTTAATCTTGAGGTAAACGTTTATCGGCTGGTCCGGCGTCGCCTGTTCCAGCATCGATAACTGATATTCACTGTGAACCGTCGTCGTCAGCCGGTAACGGTCGATCAACGCCAGATCGGCGCCATCAAAAAATCCTTCCAGCAACAACACGGGGCCGGTCCACCCTTCTTCCCGCAATAACACCGCTGCTTCCGGCTCAATCAGGGCGAAGCCGTCACAGCCGCTCAGCGCATGCCATACATGCCGTAGCCCATGGCCGTAGGCATTGGCTTTCACGACCGCCCAAACGCCGCTGTGAGGCGCATATTGGCGAACGCGGCTCAGGTTATGCCGCAGCGCGGCCAAATCAAGGGTTGCACGAACCGGACGGGGCATGGCGTTCTCCAGCAAAATGGCTCCCCGGAGAATGCCAAAACGCCGGGGAGCACAATCGGGTTAGTGAGCAGTATGCATTCCGCTCATTTTGGTGCGGGAGCCTGCGTGAAAGCGGCGATCATAGCGGAAGACAGAGAGATCATCCGCAGGAATCGCCGGCGTAATGCCGGAGATGATATCGGCCAGCAATTGCCCGGAGCCGCAGGCCATCGTCCAGCCCAGCGTACCGTGACCGGTATTGAGGTACAGGTTTTTAATCGGCGTTTTACCCACCACCGGCGTACCGTCCGGCGTCATCGGGCGCAATCCGGTCCAGAATACGGCCTGCGACGGATCGCCGCCGAGAGGATAGAGATCGCGAACCACCATTTCCAGCGTACGCCGCCGGGCCTCCAGCAGGCGCGTGTCAAAACCGACGATTTCCGCCATTCCCCCGACGCGGATACGCTGATCGAAACGGGTAATGGCAATTTTGTAGGTTTCATCCAGTACGGTGGAAACGGGCGCGCCGTCGGGATTGGTGATCGGGATAGTCAGCGAATACCCCTTAAGCGGATAAACCGGTATCGCCACCGTATCCTGCAACAGCGCGGTAGAGTATGACCCAAGCGCCACCACGTAAGCATCGGCGGTGAGGATTTCCGTCCCGCACTGCACGCCGCTGATCTCGCTGCCCGTGCGCAGCAGGCGATCGACTGACACCCCGTAGCGGAACGTGACACCTTCCTGCTGAGCCATCGCCATCAGACGCTGGGTGAACAACTGGCAATCGCCGGTTTCATCATTCGGTAATTGCAGGCCGCCGGTCAGCTTATCTTTCACGTGCGCCAGCGCTGGCTCCGCCGTGGCCAGTTGATCCGCCTCCAGCAAACGGTAAGGCACGCCGGCATCCTGCAAAACGGCGATATCGCGGCTGGCGTTTTCATACTGTTGCGCAGTACGAAACAGTTGCAGCGTTCCCTTCTGACGCCCTTCGTAGCTGATGCCGGTTTCCGCACGCAGCGCTTTCAGGCAGTCGCGGCTGTATTCAGATAAACGTACCATCCGGCTTTTATTCAGCATGTAGTGCGATGTATCGCAGTTGCGCAGCATCTGCCACATCCAGCGCAGTTGGAATCCCGTACCGTCCAGACGAATCGCCAGCGGCGCATGGCGCTGGAACATCCATTTAATCGCTTTCAGCGGCACGCCCGGCGCCGCCCAGGGCGCCGCATACCCCGGCGAAATCTGCCCCGCATTGGCTGCGCTGGTTTCAAGCGCCGGCCCTTCCTCGCGATCCAGCACCACAACCTCATGGCCCGCTCTGGCTAAATACCAGGCGCTGGCGACGCCCACCACACCACTTCCTAATATGAGAACCCGCATCGTTTCCCCCTCCAACGGCCATGATGAGCATGTACGATATATCGCGACTGCCTCCGGTCACCACGGCACTGCTTTCAGCGATTTATGTCACAAAATGAATGAATACAGGAATAAATCATCATTTTCAGCGCCAATCACCTGCTGAAAACAGATGCCTTTTGCTTATGATATGTCACTTCGTTCTGACTTGCAGAATCCGGGGTTTTAGGAAGTTTTGTAATTTATTTGTTAACAGAATAATGTTTCAGTCTGCTACTTCGCCACCATTCCATTTCACCAAAAATTAACATATATACAAAATTAGCGTGCGATTTTTACCCCTGAAATCCGTTGATTTTTCGCCGCCGCCCTTTCGCCCGCTGTGCCGGTAAATAAGGGCTTAAGTCACTGAAGCGTGACAGGAAGCTCTCACTTTTTCTCCGGCTGGGCTACGCTTGTAACAGGGCCTTGCGAATTGACGGGCTCATAAAAAGAATGAGGGTGCGCTGATGGTGACTTCAACACAAGAAAATACCCGGCACGGTACTGTGCTGAGTGATGGACCGGATTGGACCTTCCCGCTGCTGCAGGAGTATCTGGATCACATTGATCGGGTAGCGAAATACTACCGCCTGGATACCTACCCCCATCAAATTGAGATCATTACCGCCGAACAGATGATGGATGCCTACTCCAGCATCGGTATGCCGATCAACTACACGCACTGGTCCTTCGGCAGGAAGTTCATTGAAACAGAGCAGCTCTATAAGCAGGGCCAGCAAGGGCTGGCGTATGAGATCGTCATTAACTCCAATCCCTGCATCGCCTATCTGATGGAGGAAAACACCATTACCATGCAGGCGCTGGTGATGGCGCACGCCTGCTACGGCCACAACTCCTTCTTCAAAAACAATTATCTGTTCCGCAGTTGGACCGACGCCAGCTCAATCGTCGATTATCTGCTGTTCGCCCGTCACTACATCAGCGAGTGCGAAGAGCGCTACGGCGTTGAAGAGGTGGAGAAGCTGCTGGACTCCTGCCATGCCCTGATGAACTATGGCGTGGACCGCTACAAACGGCCGCAGAAAATTTCGCTGGAAGAGGAACGCGCACGCCAGAAAGCGCGCGAGGAGTATCTGCAAAGCCAGGTCAACGATCTGTGGCGTACCCTGCCACGGCGTGAACGCGAAGAACAGGCGGAAACAGAGCGTCGTTTCCCCAGTGAGCCGCAGGAAAACATTCTCTACTTCCTCGAGAAAAATGCGCCGCTGCTGGAGTCCTGGCAACGTGAGATCGTGCGCATCGTGCGTAAAATCAGCCAATATTTTTACCCGCAAAAGCAAACGCAGGTAATGAACGAAGGCTGGGCGACATTCTGGCACTACACCATTCTCAACCACTTATACGATGAGAAAAAAGTCAGCGACCGCTTTATGCTGGAATTTCTCCACAGCCACACCAACGTCGTTTACCAGCCGCCGTACAACAGCCCCTATTACAACGGCATCAACCCCTATGCCCTGGGGTTCGCCATGTTTCAGGATATCCGCCGCATCTGCCAGTCGCCAACCGAAGAGGATCGCCGCTGGTTTCCGGATATCGCCGGTAAAGACTGGCTGGATACGTTGCACTTCGCCATGCGCGACTTTAAGGATGAGAGTTTCATCAGCCAGTTCCTGTCGCCCAAGCTGATGCGTGATTTCCGTCTGTTCACCGTATTAGACGACGATCACAATAACTACCTGGAGATCGACGCCATTCATAATGATGAAGGCTACCAGAGGATCCGCGAACAGCTTTCCGCTCAATACAATTTGAGCAATCATGAGCCCAATATCCAGGTATGGAACGTAGCCCTGCGCGGCGACCGTTCCCTGACGTTGCGTTATATTCCGCATAACCGCGCCCCGCTGGATAAAAGCCGGCGGGAAGTCATGAAGCATCTGCACCGCCTGTGGGGTTTTGATGTCTATATGGAACAGGTGAATGAGGACGGCAGCATTGAGCTGCTGGAACGTTGCCCGCCCAGAAGCGGACAATCTGAAAACCGGTAAATAAAGAGGGCGCCTTAAGGCGCCCTCTTTATTTCATTATGCCGTTCTCTTAACGACGGCCATCGGCCAGATCGCTGGGAATCGCATTCTGCATGCTGCTCCAAATCGCCCCGCTCTCTTTACCGTAAGAGCGAACGTAATCCATCACTTTCTCATGATTCTTGTCACGGCACAGCTGGCTGAGTTTGTCATAAAAACTCAGCGCCAGACGACGGGCCTCAGGATTAGAGAAATAATAGCGCCCCACGCGGGTGTACAGCCCTTTCAGGCCATTGAAGATCAGGCCGTAAATCGGATTCCCGGACACGAACGCCAGCCCGCGAAAAATGCTGTAATCCAGTTCGGTAAATGCCTCCGCCTGGTCGTTGACTCCCTTGGCGCTGGCCAGAACTTCCTGTGCTTTTTCAGGATGCTGGCGCACGGCGGCGCGGATAAAAATGGAAGCGATATTGGTGCGTACCGACAGCAAATTATCAATCAACTGAGGAACGCTGTCGTGGTCAAGGCGTGCCAGCGTTTCCAATATATTCAACCCCGACGTTTCCCAGAAATTATTCACCTTGGTCGGTTTACCGTGCTGAATGGTCAGCCAACCATCACGCGCCAGGCGTTGTAACACCTCACGCAACGTGGTTCTGGTCACGCCAATCAGCTCTGAAAGCTCGCGCTCTGCGGGGAGAATAGAACCCGGCGGAAAACGGTTATTCCAAATACTTTCAATGATGTACTCTTCCGCAAACCCAGCAGGACTCTGCGCCTTAATAACCATAGTTGTTGACGTTCCGTAGCGACTTCAATTAGCAAAAACTGTGATCTCATCATACCAGATCGCAAAAACCGGATATAGCTAAAAACCGGAAACTGTGGGTAAACCGACAAAAAACTGCGGCGTCTAATCCCCCTATTTTCTCAGGTAATTATGCCGTCCAGCTGCATTTTTATCCATTATGCAACTCCGCGCAACTGGCTTGAATGAGAATTAACCTCAATAAGTACTGGATTCGCAGTGCTAAGCGGAGTTAGAATCAATCTCGTTATCAATCTGACTCAGAGGGAAGTATGGATCTTGCAGGTGTCTTGATCGCCACGTCCGGCGTTATTATGACCAGCGCTCTGGTCGTCACGGTTTACGGCGGCATGCCGCGTTTATTCCGTAAAGCCCCGCCCAAGTCGGAGCCTGAGTACAATGACGCATTTACTGACCTGTCGGTCGCTGACGATGCGCGCCAACCTGCGTTCGGCGATCTTAATGTTCCTCTGCCGGCCATGAGCGCCGTGGGTGATTTGAACATCCCTCTGCCCGCCATGCGTACGGTATTGGGCACCATCAAAGAAAAAGAGTAACCGTTCGTCAGACGAAAAAAATCCGCCGATTGAGGCGGATTTTTTGTTTGCGCGGCAATCAGATTTTACAGCCTTCGCAGTCGCTTTCATCCTGCATTTCTTCCGGCACATCCTGCGCTTTCTGCTGCGCGCGTTTCTCCGCCTGCTCCAGCTCGGCGTCAATGTCAAAATCAAAAATATCGTCGCTCATACATACTCTCCTGACCATTTCAGCCGGTAAGTATAACGGGAAACAGAATGTTTTGACCATTTCCTACCAATATCGTCCTCTAATAATACATGCCCGCAGTATAAAGTATTTCTATAATTTCATGATTAATCAGTCCAATTTTTTTGGGCGCACCGCTAAAAACGTGTATATTCAGGTTTTGACTCGATTATTTAACAAGCTGGATGGCGTCAGTTTCTGTCCGCGATAATGAAGGTATTATGGACAACACATTTTCCAGGGCATTTTCCCGTAATTTTCTCGGCAACGCGCCCGAGTGGTACAAAGTTGCAATTTTAGTCTTTCTGTTGATTAACCCGTTGGTATTCCTGTTCGTCAGCCCTTTCGTCGCCGGTTGGCTGCTGGTCATTGAATTTATCTTTACCCTTTCAATGGCGCTGAAGTGCTACCCTTTGCTGCCCGGCGGATTGCTGGCGCTGGAGGCCGTGCTGATCGGCATGACGACGCCGGAACAGGTTTCCCATGAGATCGCAGCGAATTTAGAGGTGTTACTGCTGCTGATTTTCATGGTTGCCGGCATCTATTTCATGAAACAGTTATTACTGTTCGTCTTTACTAAGCTGCTGCTCAACATTCGCTCCAAAACGGCGCTTTCGCTGGCATTCTGCATTGCCTCTGCGTTTCTTTCCGCGTTTCTGGACGCCCTGACGGTCATTGCCGTGGTTATCAGCGTCGCCATTGGCTTCTACGGTATTTATCACCGTGTCGCCTCCGGCGTTATGGAAGGCGACACCAATCTGTCAGACGACAGCCAACTGCGTAACGTGGGCCGTCGCGCTATTCTTGAGCAATTCCGCGCCTTCCTGCGCAGCCTGATGATGCACGCCGGCGTTGGTACCGCGCTGGGCGGCGTCATGACCATGGTGGGTGAGCCGCAAAACCTGATCATTGCCAAAAACGCAGGCTGGAACTTCGGTGAGTTTTTAATCCGTATGGCGCCCATTACCTTACCGGTATTCATCTGCGGCGTGATGACCTGTTATCTGGTAGAACGCTTCCATGTCTTCGGCTACGGCACACGCCTGCCCAAGCGTGTTCGCCAGGTTCTGCGCGACTACGACCGTAAGGAAACCGCCCAGCGCACCCGCCAGGAACGCATACGCCTGATCGTACAGGCCGCGGTCGGTATCTGGCTTATCGTCGCGCTGGCGTTCCACCTTGCCGAAGTGGGTTTGATTGGCCTGAGCGTCATCATTCTGACCACCTCATTCTGCGGCGTCACCGATGAACACGCGATTGGTAAAGCATTCCAGGAGTCACTGCCCTTTACCGCCTTGCTGACCGTATTTTTCTCCGTGGTTGCCGTCATCATCGACCAGCAGCTCTTCAGTCCTATTATTCGCTTCGTACTGCAGGCGTCGCCGGATAACCAACTGACGTTATTCTACTTATTCAACGGATTGTTATCCGCCATCTCAGATAATGTTTTCGTCGGCACCGTCTATATTCACGAGGCTAAATCAGCCATGGAGGCTGGCATCGTCTCACTGCAGCAGTATGAAATGCTGGCTGTCGCCATCAATACCGGCACTAACCTGCCTTCCGTGGCGACACCTAACGGCCAGGCTGCGTTTCTGTTCCTGCTGACCTCCGCGCTGGCGCCGCTGATCCGGCTGTCATACGGGCGCATGGTATGGATGGCGCTGCCCTATACCATCGTACTGACGCTGACGGGCCTTTTATGCGTGGAGTTTCTGTTGCATCCCGTTACCGATCTGTTCTATCAATGGAACTGGCTGTCTGCCCCCGTCGGTTGACGGGTTTCAGCGCCCCTGTTAGCAATATGTTTAGATTCCGTTTTTTATCCCGGAACACGCGTATTTTCACGAAAAAAAGCGCGTAGCAGGCTGGCAGGGGGGCAGAATTGGTTTACACTGCGCACATCTATGCTAAAAACACGGAAGAACTCTGTCATGCTGCAATATTTGAATCGTTGCTCGAAAGGCCGAGGGGCCTGGATTTTAATGGCCTTTACGGCGCTTATTCTGGAGCTGATTGCGCTCTATTTTCAGCATGTCATGCTACTTCAGCCCTGTGTCATGTGTATTTATGAGCGCTGCGCCCTGTTCGGCGTACTGGGCGCCGCTATCGTCGGCGCTATCGCCCCTAAAACGCCGCTGCGCTTTGTCGCCATCGCTATCTGGCTTTACAGCGCTTACGAAGGGCTGATGCTGGCATGGCGGCATACCATGATTCAGCTTCACCCTTCCCCGTTTAATACCTGCGATTTCTTCGTCAACTTCCCCTCCTGGCTGCCGCTGGACAAATGGGCGCCGGCGCTTTTCGTCGCTTCCGGCGACTGCTCCGAGCGTCAATGGGAGTTTCTGACCCTGGCGATGCCGCAATGGTTAATCGGGATCTTTGCCGCTTACTTGGCAGTAGGCCTGTTAGTCACCATCAGCCAGTTTGTGAAGCCCAAGCGCCGCGATTTATTTGGCCGTTAATTTTATTTATTTCTTAAAACCTGACCCCGCAATTATTTCAATAATGCGGGGTTAATTTTTTAATTGACCCCAATATTAATTCTTATCGAATTCATTTAATCAATTGTATTTTCCGCACGATATATATCACGTCAACGCGCCTAATAGCCGCTGCCAATGATATTCATATAAGCAATACCACTAATAGTCTTTATCCTATTTATTCATTTTTATTTCTATTTTCCCTATGCTAATTTTAGCAACGTAGAATAAACCTGACAGGCTATTCGAAAATAGAATCATTAATTCCCCATTTTAATATATAAAAGGAGTTTGTAATGAAATTCATTCCTATGAATGACGTAAATAATATCAATGGCGGCAAAGGCGATACATGTTCAGTAAGTTACGATTGGTTTTACCGTTATACTGACCCGAAGCGCGGCTGGACGACAACCTGTGAAAGAACGTCCAAATGTGTAGATAAACACGGGAAAATAACCTCTTTATCAGTAAGCACCGTAGCAAACAACCGTTGCAGCTAACTTTCCATTAATAGTTCCTTGTTAACAGCTCCCCGTTAATAGATAGTGGCGCTACACACTTGTTTTATTACAAGAATACCCTTCGGCGCCAACAGTTGGCGCCGCTTTATTAATTTGCGGAAAGAATAAATGAAAAAAAAGTATTTTTGGCTGTTTGCCTATACGGTCGCAATTATCGCTATTTCAGCGGTATGTACCACTAAATGGATTGAGTATTTCGTCCTGAACAGCAATGACCAGGAGATGTTAATTGATTATGGCGCTAACGCCCCCCAGTCATCACCGTTAAAAGAATCCACGCCTATCGTGGAAGTTTTCTCTTACGGCTGTCATTTCTGTGAAAAAAATGAAGCCAACGTCGATGCACTGGAAAAGACGTTACCCGCCGGACAAAAAATTACCCGGCTCCATATTAATGACGGCAACAACGGCTGGCTCTCCGCCACCGCTAAAATCTACGCCACGCTGCGCGTAATGGGCATAGAAGATAACTACCGCAGCAAACTTTATGATCTCGTCATCAACAAAAAGGCCGATATCACCAACGCCGAACAATTTGATCAATGGCTGCGTGAAAACAATATTGACGTTACCGCTTTCAGAAATACCGAAAAGTCAGAACAGGTCAAGCAGTTGATGGACTACCTGCAATCCGTCACCCGCTACTATAAAGTTTCCGGAACGCCCGCTTTTATCGTCAACAAACGCTGGGTCGCCTTCCAGGATGACGAATTCCCGGCCTTCGGGAAAAAGCTGGTTACCTTATCCGAATCAAACGCCGGTAAGAGCAACTAATGCGCCGGTTAATGATAGTGCTGTTTTTCTTTTGGGCGGATTTGATACGAAAAGTCAGGCTTCTGCGCTGGCGCTTACACCGCGCCGCCCTCCGTTCCGGCTATGCAATTCTTCACTATTGCTCCTACCGCCGGTTATTCGTCATGGCGCATTTAGCACGCTATCTGCGCATGACGGATAAAAATCAGCGTTATCGTTCACGGGTAGCAGAAGAAAATTACCGCTGCCTGCTTGGGCCTGATCCCCGGTTCGATTACACCTGGGTTGCCCAGCGCCGCATGATCATCGAGATGGCGGCAACGCGCGGCCAGAATACCGCGCTGATGAGAGAGATCGAAGCCTGCGCCGCCACGCTGCGCGCGTTTATACAGGCTGAAGAACTGAAAAAAAAACCGGTAATACTCGCCCCGATGCATTCGGTATCAGACATTCTGGCCGTCATCATCGGCGCCAGGGCAACCCAGCTTCCCGTCTCAGTGATCGTTTCTTCAAACGCAGATGAGTACCAGCGGAAAGATCGTGAATTGGGCGGAATAACGAATATTACGTACTGTTCTATTCATGATGCAAAAGAAAACCGGGCTTCACGTCTCATTACCGATTGTATGGATGCGATCTCAGGGAATCGCCACTTTCTGATCTTTCCCGATATGACGCCGGAATACACGGCGCAGACCTCCTCAGGAAAAATGGAAACTGCGCCATGCCGAATGTTTGGCAGGCCGGCGGTAATACACAGCGGAATTACCCGCATCGCCAGGTTATTGTCCGCAAATACGCTGTGCTACACCCTTTACTATGATCGCGGGATAAAAATACATATCGATCGTGTGATTCATGCAGATCAACTTGCAGACAGGCTGCCAGAAAACATCGAAACCTCTATCCGTCGTTTCCCTCAGGACTGGCTTCTTTGGCATATGCACTCTTTATATTTTTACAATGACTAAAAATGGAATTTAATATTATCCCTACCGTAGTTATACAAAATGAAGCGAACGAATGCGGCCTTGCCTGCATCGCTATGTTTGCCGAAAGTCAGGGTATTCAGATAACGCTGGATGAATTACGCGAAAAATACCCTGCCTCATCACACGGCATGACGATGAAACAGGTTTGCGAAGTGCTTCACGAGCTGTCATTACCCGTGTGTCCGGTTATCTTTGAATTTAATGAGCTGCGGGAACTCCCCTTACCCGCAATTCTCCATTATGGCGCAGGACATTTTGTTCTACTCGCCTGGCGGCGGGGGGAGAATATTTGCGTTATGAACCCGGCAATCGGTCAACAGCTTATACCCGCGGCAGCCTTAAAAGAGCAGATCAGCGGCTATGCCGTTATCCTGCCGGCTGACTACCAACCAGACCAGCAAAAAATAAAAGCCGCCAAGCGGGAACAGCGGCAGAAACGGCTGTCTTTTCTCAGCCTGCGCGACACTGCCGCAATTAAAGGCATTTACAGGCTGATGCTGATCGCTTTCGCGATCTCATTAACGCTTTTTATCATGCCGATTATGGTGTCCTCCGCAATTAATGACGTCTACTCATCCGCCGGCGCCATCGAGTTTCCTTATCTGCTTTATATTTCCGTCTTTATTCTCTCTTCACTACTGGGCCTGTGGGTGAAGTTCCTGAGCGAGGGATTTATCCGACGCTTTATTCTGGTGAAAAGCGCATCCGGGTTTTCCAGCTTGCTCAATAATTCGCTCACCTATTTTGAAAAACGCGCGCCGGGTGACATTTATACCCGCTTTTTATCCTGGCAAAATGCCAACGGAAAAAAGATAGATCTGGACAACGTGCTGCGTATCGACTGGCTGATTGTCGTCATTGCTTTTCTGGTGATGAGCTATATCAACTTCTCGCTGGCGCTGGTGTCCTTCGCCGGCGTCACGCTGATGGGCATCATCAGCATATGGGCAATGTACCGGGATCGTTTTTACACCCAGTTGATTGAGCAGCAAGGCGCTGAGCAAAATGATCATATCATGGAAACCATCCAGGGCTTTTCGACCATCAAAGCCGCAGGGCTGGTCACCGATCGCCAGCTGGCCTTCTCCCGTTTCTCATCAAGGCTGTTTAATACGCTTCAGCGCAGAAATATCTACGAAACGATAAAGAACAACATTTACCAGTTAGTCAATAGCCTGGAAATGATCCTGTTCATGATGATTGCGCTTCCGCAGTTAAAAAATGGCGGCATGACGCTGGGCGCTTTCTTTGCCTACGGCTTCATCAAGCAAATCTTTTACAGCAATGTCACCAGCATCTTTTTCGCCATATTAGAAAAAAACAAGATCAGCATCATCGACGCCCGCGCACGGGATATATTTCCCACGCAGCCCCAAAACGCCGCCTCTTCCGCCCCTGTTGCGGTGAAACAGTTTGAGCACGAGCTGTCGCTCCATAATATTGAATTCGCTTATGACCGCGAAAAGAGCCTCTTTTCCGATTTCTCACTCACCGTTGCGAAGCGCAGCGCAATCGCAATCGTCGGGCAGTCCGGATGCGGCAAAAGTACCCTGCTGAAAATCATGACGGGGCTGTTGCCGGCCACGCAGGGCCATATCACCGTTGACGCCGTTTCTTATCAGGATGAGGCATTATCCGCGCTGAGCTTTTTACAAAATCAGGATGACATCCTGTTTAACGGCTCGGTCAGGGAAAACATCACGCTTTTTTCCGCGGTTTCCCCGGCGCAGGAAGCCCTGGTACAACGCCTGATTGAAGCAGTTGATCTGCAACCGGCGATCGCAGCGCTTCCCGGCGGGCTGAATGCGCTGATACGGGAAAGCCACGCCGGCCTGTCGCTCGGTCAGCGCCAGCGTCTGCTCCTTGCCCGCGCGCTCTATTCGCAGCGGCAGATCCTTATTCTTGATGAACCTACGGCGAACCTCGACCAGGACACCGCGCTCCGGGTGATGACGAACATCATCGAACTATGCCGCGAACAGCAAAAAACGCTGATCGTCGTTACGCACAGCGTCGAGCTGCAACCCCTTTTTGACCGCGTTTACGAAATGTCAGAAGGAAAGCTCCTGAATCCTCCCGCTTCCCCGGCTTCAGAGCAGGAGGCGCAATGTCTTTAATCCGTCGTTTTATCTTTCTGCTGATCGTTCCGGGTATTCTGCCGGGCGCGCTCTGCGCCGCGCCCTCTGACATCACGGAAGTCACCCGTGGAGATATCGAACAGGTTGTTGCGACAACGGGCGTTCTGAAACCGTCGGCGTTAGTACACGTCGGCGCACAGGTTAACGGACAGATCCAAAAGCTGTACGTGAAACAGGGCGATCAGGTTAAAGCCGGCCAGTTGCTGGCGGAAATCGACCCCAAGCTGCAGCAAAACGAGCTGATGAACGCCGAAGCCATGCTTAACAGCGCCCGGGCGCAGAAGTCCGCCTCCGAGGTAACGTTAAAACGCTACAAGAAAGCCCTGGATCGCGAGCGAAAATTAGCCCATGACGGTTCGGGCGTGCAAGCTGCGCTGGAAGAAGCGGAGGCGAATTACTATTCGCAACTGGAACAGGTCAAGGTCAACGAAGCCCAGGTCGTTCAGTCGCAAGTCCAGGTCGAAACCGCCAGAACCAATCTTGGCTATACCCGTATAGAAGCGCCGATCAGCGGCGAAGTTTTAGGCATTGTGGCACAGGAGGGGCAAACCATCGTCTCTTCACAATCCGCGCCGACCATTCTCGTGCTGGGCAATATGGACGTCATGGACGTTCAAACCCGCATTTCCGAAGCGGACATTCTTAATGTCTCCCCCGGTCAAAAACTCTGGTGTTTCGTTCAGGCCGAACCGGGCACGCGCTACAACGGCGTATTGAGCACCATACAGTCGGCGCCCGACAGCGTACTGAAAGATCCCAATACCAGCAATACCGCCGACGGCGACGGCCAGGCCGTCTACTACAACGGTAACTTTACGCTGAATAACCCCGGGCACCGCCTCAAAACCTCGATGACCGTACGCGTCTTCATTCTCAACGCGCAGGCAAAAGGCGTACTGCGCATCCCTCTGGAAGCGCTCGGTGAAAAAACCGGAGAAGCGCGTTATCGGGTACGGGTTGTTCATGGTAACAGCACCACAGAAAAAACGATTACCACCGGTATTCGCGATCACCAGTTTATTGAAGTGACGTCCGGCCTGCGCAAGGGTGAAAAAATCCTGTTGGCGCCGTTAGCAGGAAAAACATCATGACGCCTTCCGACTACGCCATCTGCCTGAAAGACGTCGGCCGGGATTTTCTCTCCGGCGATACTCTGCTGCAGGCTTTAACGCGAATTGATTTGCAGATCCGGCGCGGTGAAATGGTTGCCATCATGGGCGCATCCGGGTCAGGTAAGTCCACGCTGATGAATATCATCGGCTGTCTTGACGGTGCAAGCCGGGGCGAAGTGTATATTCACGGAGAACCGCTGCATAACGCCGATCAGGAAAAACGGGCGCTGATTCGCAGCCAGCGCATTGGCTTTATTTTTCAGCGCTACCATCTCATTCCCTTCATGAGCGCGGAAGAAAACGTTCTGGTTCCCGCGCAATATCAGTGCTGGCCCGAAAAAGCCCGGCGTGAACGGGCACAATTGCTGCTGGCGCGTCTGGGGCTGGCGGAGCGCAAACATCACCGCCCCAGCACGTTATCGGGCGGCCAGCAGCAGCGCGTCAGCGTCGCACGGGCATTAATGAACGGCGCCGACATCATTCTCGCCGACGAACCGACCGGCGCACTGGATAAAGCGAGCGGCGAACAACTGATGGCGGAGCTTAAGGCGCTGCATCAGGCCGGGCGGACGGTGGTTATCGTCACTCATGACCGCAATGTCGCCCGGCAAACGGAACGCATCATTGAAATCAGCGAAGGGGCAATCGTCAGCGACGCGCCGTCCGCCTCCCGTGCAGCGGTAACGCATATTGAAATTCCGCACATTAATGAACATGCCGTCGCCACCTTTATGCAGCGCCTGCGTTCCGCCCTGCTTATCGCCTGGCGCGCGCTATGCGGGCATCCGGGCCGCGCCCTGCTCTCAATGCTGGGAATTATTATCGGCATCAGCGCCGTCATTATTTCCGTTGCCGTCGGCGAAGGCGCAAGGCAAACCGTCCTTGATGAAATGAGCCGGTTCGGCACGCAGGCTATCGACATCTATCCCGGTTCCCAGCAGGGCTCAATCAAAAAGTACGAAGCCCGGCCGCTGACCGAAGAGGAGATGATGATGCTTACCCGCCTGCCCGAAGTCGCGGCCGTTTCTCCGCAGTTAAGCACGTTCGCCATGGTGAACTATGCCGGCAAAATCGCATCGCTTACCGTCAACGGCGTCGGGGAGAACAAATTTGCCGTCAGCGGCGCCACGTTCCTGGCCGGCAGAGGGTTTACGCCGGAGGAACGCAGCAGGAATGACGCAGTTATCGTCATCAACAGCGCGCTACGGGATGCCCTGTTCCCCTCCTCCGTGAATCCCATCGGCGAGGTCATCTATCTCGGCATCGTTCCTTTTCGCGTCATCGGCGTAGCAACGATGCCGGGAATCGGCTATTCCGACAATCAAAATGAATCCTGGATACCGTGGACCACGTTAAAAATCCGGCTGGGCGGTAAACAGGCATTCGATAACTTCAGCGTACGCGTCACCAGCGGCTATCACGTGTCTGACATACAGCAACGCATTGAGCGACTTTTTGCCAGCGTACGCGGCGTGAGCGATATCTATACCCGCTCCAACATTGAATTTATTCAGGCGGTGGACAATACCTCCCGCTCGCTCAATCTGCTGATCACTTCCATTGCCGCCATTTCGCTTCTCGTCGGCGGGATCGGCGTAATGAACATTATGCTGGTTTCCGTAACCGAGCGCGTTTATGAGATCGGGATTCGCCTCTCCGTGGGTGCGCGCCCCGCCGACATCATGCTGCAGTTCATCATCGAAGCCATGGTGATTTGCCTGCTGGGCGGTACGCTCGGCGTTTTGATCGCGGTCGCGGGGTGTTTGATTGTTCCGGAAATTAATCCTGAGCTACGCATGATCATGAGCTGGCAGCCGATCATCCTGGCCTGCCTGTTTTCCATACTTATCGGACTGCTATTCGGCTTCTTTCCCGCCCGGCGCGCAGCGGCCCTCAATCCGGTTGAGGCGTTGGCAAAAGAATGAAACGTTTATTACTCCCCGGTTTTGCCGTGCTATTAAACGGATGCTCCTCCCTGACGTTAAGCGAATATCAGCGCCCGGTGCTTTCGTATCCTCCCGCATGGCAGCAACACACCAGCGGAACCGCCTACCTGCGCGACTCAGGGCAATGGTGGCGGCAGTTTAATGACCCGATGCTGTCGTCAAATATTGAGCGGGCGTTGATCAGCAATAACGATCTTATCCTGGCCGGGATGCGCCTTAAGCAAGCCCTGCTGGATGTTAAGCTCAGCAACGGTACGCTGACGCCCGATGTTTCCGCCAGCGGCAGCGCCTCAAATGCTAAAAGCCTCAAAACCGGCGACCCGTCCAGTGAACGCTATAGCGCATCGCTTTCTCTCAGCTATGAGCTTGATTTGTGGGGTAAGCTCGCCAGCACGCGCAGCCAGGCCCAGTGGTCGGCAAATGCCACGGCGCAGGATTTACAAAACACGGCGCGATTACTGATCGGCTCCGTTGCCGGGCTACACTGGCGCCTGGCGCAATACAACCAAAAAATACGACAGTTGCAGGAGATTCAGCGCCTTAATGAACAGGTGCTGAAGCTTACCGGGTCGCAATATCAGGCGGGTAAAGTCGGCCAGGAAGACGTTTTGCAGGCTGAACAAACCATCGTCAATCAGCGTCTTCAGTTGGCGTCGCTGCAAACGGAACGGGAAAAAGCGCGCCACGCGCTGGCTATTTTACTCGACCTCCCGGCCGGGACCGCAGTCCCCGAAAGCACGACGACAAAAGAAGTTTCACCGTTAACAATTTCGCTGTCCCAACCTCTGGCCATTATTGCCCGGCGGCCCGACGTTCAGGCGGCGGAATGGCGGCTGCGCGCTGCGCTTGCCGGGTCCGACGTTGCGCGCCTGAACTTCTACCCTACGCTTTCGCTTCAGGCCGTGCTGGATACCGGCGCATCCGTTTTCAGCCAATGGTTTTCCGCGCCGTCACGCACGTTGGGCACGCAATTAGGGCTGCCTTTTTTGCAATGGAATACGGTACAGGCCACCGTCGGGCGCTCAGCGCTTGACGTTCAGCAGGCTGCGATCACCTTCCGCAGCAGCGTGAATAGCGCGCTTTCTGAAGTCGCCGACGCCAACGTCGAACGTGAATCGCTGTGGAAACAGTATCAGACGTTACAACGTAACCAGTCGATCGATACCCGGCGCAGCGCTATCGCCCGCAGCAAATACCAGGCAGGAGAACAATCGCTAACCTATCTGCTGAACGCCATGGCGCAAGAATTCAACAACGAAATCAATCTTACGCAAGCAGGTTATCAGTACCTGAATGCCACGCTCACGCTGTGCCTGGCAATGGGTTACGGAAATACCTGACGCGTCCGGACAATCAGGGAAAAGAGGAATAACGATGGGAAATACACGAAACCGCAGAGTCGTCGTCACCGGCTACGGCGCGGTAACGCCGCTGGGCCACGGTGCGCAAGCCAGCTGGGAAGCCATTATGGATAACCGCGTCGGTTACCGGCCGGTTGATAAAACACAGGCAGGGATCGTCTCCGGCATTTATGGCCTGATCGACACGCCTGCAAACGTCAGATTTTTACCCGCAGCCATCCGCCGCCGTTTGCCCCGGTTCGCCGCTTTCGCGCTCGCAAGCGCTAAAGAAGCCATTGATATGGCATTCGGTCAACACACCATCGGCGAATATTATGATCCACTGACCTGCGGCGCCATTATCGGCACCGGTTGGGGAGGATTGGATGAGGCCATCGACAGCTACGACCTCTACCGCGAAAAGCAGATGGGGTCGCCTTTCGGCTGTTTTCTCTCCATGCATAACGTCGCGACCGCGGCATGCAGCCAATTCTGGGGGCTGCGGGGCTATCAGAACACCCCAATCGCCGCCTGCGCAACGGGCAGCATTGCCATCGGCGACGCCTGTGAAATTATTCGCAGCGGCCGGGCCGCCATGATGTTGGCCGGCGGCGCTGAATCGCTGCTGCGCGATAATTCAGTCTGGAATATTGACGTCCTGCGCGCGCTGACACAGGAACAGCATGACGTAACGCGCGCCTGCTGCCCGTTCAGCCTCGATCGTAACGGATTCGTTCTCTCGGAGGGGGCGGCAGTTTTATGCCTTGAGGAGCGGGAATCGGCCCTTGCGCGCGGCGCCGTCATACTCGGCGAGATAACGGGTTACGGCAACTATTCCGACGCCAGCGACTTTACCGCGCCCGCCGCCGATAAAATCGCCCGGGTAGAAACCATACGACAGGCGCTCGCGCAGGCAAACTTGCATGCTGAGCAATTGGACTACATTAACGCGCACGGCACCTCAACGCCGCTCAACGATCTGAATGAAACCGAGGCGCTGAAAATGGCGCTCGGCGACACAGCGTATACGATCCCGGTCTCCAGCACGAAGTCCTGGTCCGGGCATCTGATCGCCGCCGCCGGCAGCTTTGAAACCATCATTTGCCTGAAAGCGCTGGAACATCAGATTATGCCCGCCACGGCGCATCTTAAGCATGCGGACCCGCAGTGCGATCTGGACTATATCGCCGAAGGCCATCGCCAAGGAAAAATCTCGCACACGCTGAACGTCAGCTTCGGGTTTGGCGGAGCCAACGCCGCGCTGATTATTTCACGGGGGGCGGCATGATAGTGCGCTACGGCCCGCAAGACGCGCAGCGGTGGGCAACCTTTTCCGGCGACTTCAACCCGATTCATTTTGATCTCGCCGCCGCACATCACATCGGCCTGCCGTCGCGTGCCGTACACGGCATGCGCGCCATGCTGGACCTTAAGCAGCACATCAGCAAAACGTATCTTCAGCACACGGAAGAAAACGCGCCGTCGCTGCACTTTTCGGCACGGCTGAAAGCACCACTCTACGAAAGCCATGATTATCATTTGACGAGCGACAACCGGCAGCCGCAACGCATACGGTCAGTCATCCGGGACGCAGAAAGCACGGTAAACAGCATAGAAGCCACGCTCAGGCCCGCGCCGCTCCCGCATTACGCCATCTCGTCACCTGAGCAGACATTCGATCCTGGCGCTCGGGAAGCGGCATTCAATGACGCCACGGCTGATTCATCCGAAAAGCTCGCCGGTTGGTTGCTGCCAGACGCATCGCTCTTTTGCTGCATCCTTGAAGCGCCGCAAACCATGCAGGTGGTAAACGACGTACTTCCGGACCTTGGCGCCCGCTGCCTGGCGGAAGTCTTCCCGGTACTCCCCATGGTGCAGACGCACCACGATGTTTATTTTTCATCAACGCTGTTGTCCCCTCAATCCGCCGGAGCCATGCCGCTGCGCTGGCACGTCATTCCCACCATTCTGATGGGAAACCGGAACGAGGGATTTATTTTCAGAATGGGCGCTCAGGGCAGCTTGTCGCACCGGGAACACATCACGGTGCTGATCACGCTGAAAACCTGGCCGCTGCTATAAAACGACGAAGGACTGAACCATGAACGATATAAATACGCTGTTGAACAACTTGACCACGCTGATCTGTGACGCCAAAGATCTTGACCCCGAGACGTTTAATCCGGACGCGCCTTTGGTTAATTACCAGTTGGACAGTATTGATTACGTTGAACTGATGATCGTAATTAAGCGCGATTATCAGTTCGAACTGAGCGCAGACATCTTTATTAATAATCCAATGATTACCGCTCGCGAACTTTGCCAGCAGTTATTAGAAGGTAAACAGGGAAAATGAGCAGGAAATGGGTCCTCGTCACCGGCGGTAGCCGGGGGATCGGCGCAGAGCTTGTCCGTTGCCTGTCCCGGCAATATGACATCGTATTCACCTGGCTGAATAACGGGCAGGAGGAAACTCAATTCACCGGTACGGACTGGATCAAAAGCATTCAATGTGATGGCAGGAGTGAGCAACAGGTTGTGGCAACGGCAGAACAGCTTTTGCGGGAACACGGCTCGCCTTACGCTATCGTGCATAATTCCGGCATTTGCCGCGACAGCCTGCATATTCATCAGTCAAGCGACAGCTGGCAGCAGGTAATGGATAGCAACCTGAATACCGTGCTTTACTGGAACCGGATATTGCTGCCGGCAATGATGCTACAGGGAGAAGGAGCGCTGCTATTAATGTCTTCGGTCAGCGGTATAAAAGGAAATCCGGGGCAGTCGGCCTACGCGGCCAGTAAGGCGGCACTGATCGGCATGGGGCATTCCCTGGCCCTGGAATTAGGCCGGTTCGGCATTACCGTTAATTGCCTGCTGCCTGGTTTTATCGAAACGGATATGACAGCGGCCCTGCCCGGCCCCCGTAAAGAAGCTCTGCGTAAAAGCATTCCGCTGCGCCGTTTTGGTACGGCACAGGAAGTCGCACAGACTGCTGCATTCCTTCTCAGTGAGCCGGCACGTTATATTACCGCACAGTCGATTATTATTGATGGCGGAATGACGGCCTGATATCACATCGCCACAGGGCATTCGGATGCTGCGCCCTGTGGCCAATTCTCATTGCGCCGGTGTAGCGGCGGCCTCAGCCCGGGGACGATAAATATCACGATAATGCGTTAATCGCTCCAGAAAGTACGGGCGGTACTGAGGTGGAATCTTATTCGTAATGACTTCCACATCGATCTCTTTCTTAAGCACCTCCACGTAGGCAACGGTGGATGCGGCCAGATCAACGTGATCCTCACTGTATTGGAGAATTAATTGTTCATAATCAACCATTTTCCCTCCTTGCTGCAAATTATTGCTATCTGAGAATAACGGATGTCATAAATTATCAATGGGTCATGTGTGCTATTTTTCAGAGAATGCTTAAGATTCGTGAGAGGGAACAAAGAATGCTTCTTCCCCCTCTTTTTGGGAAGAAACTAAAAGCCAGAATGAATGCTGGCGTATATTAAATAATTACACAGAGAATAGTTAGCCTTGTAATGCATATAATTCATTGTAATTGTTAAACAATATTAGCTAACACACAGAGAGAACAGAAACAGGATTGGCCTGTGACTTCGCTCACTGAGGAAGGCCATATTTCATCGCATCGCTGGCAGTGTAAGCCAGCAAACTGTATTCCTCCCTCATCATTTGGCTATCTGGCCGCCCTATACCTATATATGAATAGTATTAAGCATTCTGACTATGCGCCTATTGAATAAAATATCGACGATGTATCCTGCTTAAACGCCATACTCACTCTTGCCAAAACGCTGAAGCACAGAATAGTAATTTGTTACTCCCTTTTCATGTATGAAATACTATCTAAAGAACATAAAAAGCAAAGAAATATGCCCTATGCTAAACTGACAGCACAAACACCAACGGTATCAGCGTGAAATGACTTTTGTGGCTAAGAAATTTTTTAAGAAATTAACTGTACTGAACGATTTTATCAAACAGCATGGTAATGACCTCAGACATAAGATCCTGCTCCTTTCCGTTAAGAAACTGATGGCATCCAAACCCGCTCTGCGGGATATAAGCACAATCGCGATAATCATGCCGACAAAAGGAATTGGCGATGGCATCATTTTTTCCGGGCTGTACAAATACTTTAGCACGTTAGGGAAAAAGGTGTTTATTGTATGTTCAGAAAGGACGGCCTTTTTTTATGCAAAATCCCCCTACGTTTCTGGTGTTGTTACATACTCGGATGACATAAGCAGGAAAACGATAAAACAAATAACGGCAGAGAGAATCGACCTGGCGATAGACATGTATGGCGATGATCTGAGAACCCCGCAGAGAATTAGAACACTGTATGCGCTCATGCCTGAATATTCCGTTGCATTTAATGGCAACGGCATCAGCAGAGGATGTTTTTCACACACTATTGATTATAAAAAGCTTGATACACATTTAACTGACAGGGCTAATGCACTGTTTGATTTTTTAGGAAGTCCTAAAGAATCAATAAACTACACGCTTCCCCTGTCAGGCAGCAATGATGACGCTGCTCTGAATTTTCTGCAGCACGTAAAAGGAAAGAAAATCTGCTTCTCTCCGTTTGCTTCAAATTTCAACCGCAGCCTGTCGGCCGGAATGGCGACAGAAATTGCACAGAAACTCGCTGAGGCAGGCACCTCAGTAATCCTCATGGGCAGCGCAGAACAACTGCGTGAGATCAACGTCGAAAACAGCAAAGTGGTCAAACTGCCGGAAATGACGTTCTTTGATGCTTGCGCAGTCATTAAGGCATGTGACTTATTGCTCTCCGTGGATACCGCCTTTGTCCATGTTGGTAACGCCTTAAATAAGCCGTCTGTCACCCTGTATAACATGGAGATGTGGGACGATTTTACGATTAATATCGTTTTCGGGCCAAACTATGCTGATGCAACCAAAATAATTTCCGAAAGCTATCTCGTCCGGGACATCAATACAGAAGAGATCGTGAGTTCCGTGACCACCCGTCTTGCCGCTATGGAATAAGATAAGAATAATTGTGATGTGCCGTGTGCGCACATCACAACTTATACATATGCATATCCGTTAAGGTGCAAGAAATATTGCTCCGGGCTGAGTTACCACTGCGGCTTATTCAAAATATGGTCTTCCCAATCCATCACCTCACTTTCACGCACCGCCATAAAACGCACGGAAATACGCTGAGCATGCATTTTGGATTTAGACCCGCTAACCAGCGGATGCCATTCTGCCAGCGGCTTCCCTTCCAGGATCAACCGATAAGCGCAGGTCTGCGGCAGCCACTCGAAGGTGGTCATGTTTTCACGGGTGAGTTTGATGCAGTCCGGTTCATAGTCGAAGCGCCGCTCGTAGTTACGGCAGTCGCAGGTTTTGATGTTCAGCTGGTTGCAGGCCACGTTGGTGAAGTAGATTTCGTCCGTCTCTGCATCCATCAGCTTATGCAGGCAGCACTGGCCGCATCCGTCGCATAACGACTCCCATTCCTGATCGCTCATTTCATCCAGGGTTTTCTGCTGCCAGAAAGGTGTCGTATTCATCAGAGGTTACCTAAAGCCGGTGGGCGGGCCTGACTATATAGACGTTTTGGCGGCAGGATGCAAGTTTCTGTCCTTACCGGGCGCCATCGCCGCAGTAAGGACAAACACATCCTGCGTCAGATAACGCGGGTGGAAAGCGCGTTGGCATTAACGGAAACGGTCAGCATATCGCCGGAAACCAGCGGACCAACGCCCTGCGGCGTTCCGGTCAGAATGATGTCGCCGGCACGCAGGGTAAAGAAACGGCTCATGTAGCTGATCAACGGTACGATCTGGGTAATCATGTCGCGGGTGTTGCCCTGCTGGCGCAGTTCGCCATTGACGCTCAGGCTGATGTCCGCATTCTGCGCATCGCCAAATTCGGCTTCCGGAATAAAGCCGGAAATCGGACAGGAACCGTCAAACGCTTTCGCTTTTTCCCACGGCTGCCCCGCCTTTTTGCAGGCGCCCTGGATGTCACGCAGCGTCAGATCCAGAGCGACGCCAAACCCGGCAATGGCGCGCGCCACGCGATCTTCGCTGGCCTGCTTCAGCGGCGTGCCGATCAACACGGCTAACTCAACCTCGTGATGCACCGACCCCAGCCCTTTCGGAATGGCGACAGGCTGACGGAGATCGCAAAGCGCGGTTTCCGGCTTGATGAACAATACGGGTTCCGGTGCCTGGCTTCCGCCCATTTCACGAATGTGCTCGCTGTAGTTGCTGCCGACGCAAACGACTTTACTGACAGGAAGTTCAAGTAAAGTGCCCTGCCAGTCACGATGTTGATACATATGATGTCTCCTTCCGTCCGCCCGAACAACGGCGGCTCTGTTCATTAAATTCAGCGGGCAAGCCCGTCAGCCATCATGCCAACACTGATGGCGAAATAATATGAGCGGTTCCAGTGCATCAGCACCCTGAAGTTATCGTATACCATAAACGCCCGCCCCTGCGCGTCGTCCGGCAAAATGATCCACGCCCGCGCCTGTCCGGGTGGTACGGCCTGCGCGTCAGCCAACGTCACGCCGCGTCGCAGCCATGTTTCCGCATCCGCGCTCTGATCGTCGCGCAAACCGGCCAGCCGTTCATCGAACCCCGCCGGCAGACGAACCTCCTGCCCCCAGCGCTCACCGTTGCGCCAGCCTTCTGAAGCAAGGTAGTTTGCCGTGGAAGCGAAAACGTCGTTAACATTATTCCAGATGTCGATCCGCCCGTCTTCGTCGCCGTCCGCGCCATATTTGAGGAATGAGGCCGGCATGAACTGATTCTGCCCCATCGCACCGGCCCACGAGCCTTTCATCTGCTCGCGCCCGATGTGCCCGTCCTGCAGAATTTTCAGCGCAGCCATAAGCTGCCCGGTGAAGAACGCCTCGCGGCGGCCTTCAAACGCCAGCGTCGCCAGCGCGGAAATAACGTCTTCCTTCCCCGGCATCCGGCCGTAATAGCTCTCCAGCCCCCACAGCGTAACGATATACTGCGGCGGTACGCCATACTTCATACTGAGGGCGTTCAGCTTCGCCCGGTGCTGCTCTAACAAGACTCTGCCCCGTTCCAGCTTCTTCGCACTCAGCACCCGGGTCAGATAGTCGTCCAGCGTCAGCTTCTTTTCCGGTTGGTTTTTATCCTGGCTCACCACCCGTCCGACGAAATGAACGTCGGCAAAAGCGATGTCCACGGTACGCTGGCTGATGCCCTGCGCCAGCGCCTGCTGTTTCAGCCGCTCAACGTAAGCGGTAAACAGCGCGGGATCGCCTTGCTCCGCCGCGGCAACCTTCTCCTGAGGCCCGGCGGCAACAGCGGGCAATACCACGGCCCACAGGCACCCGGCCACCACCATGGCGGCATATGTGCGTTTCATCCTGCAATTCCCCAAAATCCATTGTTTTCAATCCGCCGCAGCGCGACGAACCGTACCATCTTCCATGTCTCGATGCATATTGCTGATACATTCATTGCAAATGCGTGACAAATATCACAATTTGCCACGTATCAGAGAGAAGACTTCGTTTGCCCGATATGCATCTTTAACAAGTCTTCCGGCGGCGGGGGTAACTGCAAATAATAACCCTGCTCGTTAATTGCGTTTTTTACTTTTTCAATATCCGCCGAAGCCAGTTTCTTTTTCCCGTCCAGCGACAAAATCATTGCCAACTGAGGTTTGCCGAAGCTTTTCAGTAATTCCTCCGGCACCCGGGAAAAGTCATCCTTCTTTTCGACATAAAGATAGGTTTGGTCACGTTTGGGGCTTCTATAGATCACACAAAGCATTTTTTCCACTCTAATTAATTCCGGCATCGACTTGCCTAGATATAAAGGGGACTATAACATGCTTAATGTACATCGGAATATCGACCGCTGAAGGATATTCCGGGGATTTAAAAGTTGCTGAAACCGAGTCAGGACAGATGTCACAATCGCCAATTGAGCTAAAAGGCAGCAGTTTTACCCTTTCGGTTGTTCATTTGCATAATTCACAACCCGAGGTCATACGACAGGCGCTGATAGAAAAAGTGGAGCAGGCTCCGGCTTTTCTGAAAAACGCCCCTGTCGTCGTTAACGTGTCAGGCCTCTCTGCCGAGGCTGAGTGGCATCAGTTGCAGCAGGCGATCACCGACGCCGGGCTGCATGTTATCGGAGTCAGCGGTTGCAGCGATGAAACCCAGAAGCGCGACGTCGTTCGTGCCGGACTGCCGCTGCTCAACGAGGGGAAAGGCGCGAAGCGAACCCCGCCGCCGCCGCAACCCGCGCCGCCGCCTAAAACCCGCATCATCGGTACGCCGGTTCGCTCCGGGCAGCAAATTTATGCCCGCGACTGCGATCTGATCGTCACCAGCAGCGTGAGCGCGGGCGCCGAGTTGATTGCTGACGGCAACATCCATATTTACGGCACCATGCGCGGGCGCGCGCTGGCCGGCGCAGGCGGCGATACGGGCAGCCAGATTTTTTGCACCAGCCTGGGTGCGGAGCTGGTCTCCATTGCCGGCCAATACTGGCTGAGCGACCAGATCCCTGAGAATTTTTTCGGGCACCCCGCCAGGCTCAGCCTGCGCGACAATGCCTTAACCATTCAATCTTTATACTAGGCCCTTCGACAAGGAATCCATTTCATGGCACGCATTATTGTTGTTACATCAGGTAAAGGGGGCGTTGGCAAAACTACGTCAAGCGCGGCCATTGCTACCGGATTAGCCCAGAAAGGTAAAAAGACCGTCGTCATCGACTTTGACATCGGTCTGCGTAACCTTGATCTCATCATGGGATGTGAACGTCGGGTGGTTTACGATTTCGTCAACGTCATTCAGGGCGATGCCACGCTGAACCAGGCGCTAATCAAGGATAAACGGACGGAAAACCTGTACATTCTGCCCGCCTCGCAGACCCGCGACAAAGATGCGCTGACGCATGAAGGCGTAGCCAAAGTGCTGGACGATCTGGCGACGATGCAATTCGATTTCGTCATCTGCGACTCGCCGGCCGGCATTGAAACCGGCGCCCTGATGGCGCTCTATTTCGCCGATGAGGCCATCATCACCACCAACCCTGAAGTGTCGTCGGTACGTGACTCTGACCGCATTCTCGGTATCCTGTCGTCCAAATCACGCCGCGCCGAGCAAGGCCAGGAGCCGATTAAGGAACACCTGCTGCTGACCCGTTACAACCCGGGCCGCGTCAGCCGCGGCGACATGCTCAGCATGGAAGATGTACTGGAAATTCTGCGCATTCCCCTTCTGGGCGTGATCCCGGAAAGCCAGTCCGTGCTGCGGGCCTCCAACCAGGGGGAACCGGTTATACTGGATAAAGAATCAGACGCAGGACAGGCTTATCAGGACACCGTCGATCGTCTGTTGGGTGAAGAGCGTCCGTTCCGTTTTGTTGAAGAAGAGAAGAAAGGCTTCCTGAAACGCCTGTTCGGGGGATAACCATGGCATTACTTGATTTTTTCCTGTCGCGCAAAAAAACGACAGCCAACATAGCCAAGGAACGGCTGCAAATCATCGTCGCGGAGCGACGCCGCAGCGACACTGAGCCGCATTATTTACCGCAGTTAAAGCGCGATATTTTGGACGTCATCTGTAAATACATTCAGATTGATCCGGAAATGGTAACCGTGCAGTTGGAACAAAAAGGAGATGATATCTCCGTTCTGGAACTTAACGTCACGCTACCGGAATCTGAAGAAGCCCCGAAATGATTCCGCACCACTGCAATATACCGTTCATCCCCCTATTCTTATAGGGGGAAACTGGATATATTCACAGTAACCTCTTGCCGGTTTTTTAATTTCCCACACATTTATCGAGTCATGATAAATAGTGCTGTATATTTCTCAGGGTGATTTTAAGATTAATCGCCGGGCATTATATAAAATAATATCGGCATTCATTCCTGCCTGAGGGAATAAACCAAGCGTGCGGTATCGAAAAATACCGCAACGGTAAGATTATAATTTATCCAGCGTGGCACGCAGCGCGTCGCCTAATAATGTTTCACGCCATCCTTGCAGCAGTTCAGGCTGCTCATTTTTACCCAGCCAGAACCAACTCAATACCTGATTAATTTGCCGCCGTGACGCGATCAGTTCGGCGGATAATCCGCTGCGCTGCGCGGCATTTTGCACTTCAGCTTTCAGCTCTTTAAACGCCCGTTTGTATTTGGGGTGATCGATAAGCCGTTCTTCCGCTTCCGGCCACTCAGACTCAGGCAACTCGCGCGCGGCATTAGCCAGGGCGACCAGCGTTTTGCCGTGATAGCGGATCTCCTGCCCGCTGATACCCAACTTGTCCAGCTCTCCCAGCGAGGTCGGCATATAGCGTGCTACCTGCCACAGATTTTCTTCACGCACGACGAAATTCACCGCCATATCCCGCTCACGCGCCTGCGTTAAGCGCCAGGCCGCCAGCGCCTTCAGGCACGCTAACTGACGGGTACGCAGTTGCCAAACGTTGCTGAAATCTTTATACGCCTCCTCCGGCTGCAAGACTTCACGACGGCGGCGGCAAATCATCCGGCACTCATCTTCCGCAGCCGCCATCCAGCCGGCTTCGCTCACCTGCTCAATGAGCTGCTGCGCCAACGGCAGCAAGTAGAACACATCCGCCGCGGCGTATACGCATTGCCTTTCCGTCAGTGGCCGGGCCAGCCAATCGGTGCGGGACTCACTCTTGTCCAGCGCAACGCCCAGATAGTCCTGCACCAGCGCAGCAAAGCCGGTAGACAGCGGACGCCCGGTAAACGCAGCCAGCACCTGCGTATCAATCATCGGCTCCGGCAACATCTGAAAATCGTGCAGGAAAACCTCCAGATCTTCGCTGCCGGCGTGCAGTAATTTGAGCACGTTCGGCGCTTTGAGCAGATGCGTGAAGGGTTGCCAGTCGGTGATGCCCAGCGGGTCAATCAGCGCCAGGGACTCACCGTCATACAGCTGAATCAGGCCCAACTGGGGGTAGTAGGTACGGGTGCGGACGAATTCGGTATCCAGCGCTACCCGGTCATAGTGACAGGCGCGCTCGCAGACTTCTTTCAGTTCATCGTTGGTGGTAATTAATTGATAATTCAAAATAGCGTTCTCATTGAGTATTACGCGCGCCATCGCGCGGAACAGCTTGTTTCGTTATGGATTTGTCACAGTATAAACAAAAACGCCGGTGTAAACCGGCGTTAAACGTTAAGCACAGCTAAAAAACAGCACCTTATGCTGCATTATCCTGCGATACCTGTTGTTCCTCCCGCAATTTACGCCGCAAAATCTTGCCGACGTTCGACTTGGGCAACTCATCGTAAAACTCTATCTTTTTCGGCACCTTATAGCCGGTGAGATGCAGACGGCAATGCGCCAGCAGCTCTTCGCGCGTCAGTGACGGATCTTTCTTCACCACGCAAATTTTCACCATTTCCCCCGACGCTTCGCTGGGCACGCCAATCGCCGCACACTCCAGCACTTTGTCATTCATGGAAACGACTTCTTCAATCTCATTGGGGTAGACGTTGAACCCAGACACCAGAATCATGTCTTTTTTACGATCCACGATGCGCAGGAAACCTTCGTCGTCCATTGTGACAACGTCACCTGTCGCCAGCCAACCATCGTGCAAAATATCATCCGTCGCTTCCGGGCGCTGCCAATATCCCAGCATCACCTGCGGCCCCCTGACCCACAGTTCCCCCGCTTCGCCATGCGGCACGTCATTGCCGTCATCGTCCACCATGCGGATATCCGTAGAAGGAACCGGCAGCCCGATGCTGCCGCTGTAGTGTTTGAGGTCGTAAGGGTTACCGGACACCAGCGGCGAACACTCCGTCAGCCCGTACCCTTCCAGCAGGTGTTTACCGGTCAATGATTCCCACTTCTCAGCCACGGAACGTTGTACCGACATGCCGCCGCCAACGGAAAGGCGCAGTGAAGAGAAGTCCAGCTCGCGGAAGTCTTCGTTGTTCAGCAGCGCGTTAAACAGGGTATTCACCCCGGTCAGCGCGGTAAACGGGTAGCGCGCCAGCTCTTTCACCATGCCGGGAATATCGCGGGGGTTGGTAATCAGCAGGCTGCTTCCGCCGAGTTCAATAAACAGCAGGCAGTTCACCGTCAGGGCAAAGATGTGATACAGCGGCAGCGCCGTTACCACCAGCTCATGGCCCACCTGAAGCAGCGAGCCGTATGCCGCCTTGGCCTGTACCAGGTTAGCCTGCATATTGCGGTGCGTCAGCATCGCGCCCTTGGCGACGCCGGTGGTTCCCCCGGTATATTGCAGGAAAGCCAGATCGTGATTGCTGATCTCAGGCTTGACATACTGTAAACGGCGGCCGCGCTGCAACGCGGCGCGAAATGAAATCGCGTCCGGCAGGTTATATTTCGGCACCAGCCGCTTGATGTATTTGACGACGAAGTTGACCAGCGTTGCCTTGACCGGCGCCAGCTGATCGCCCATCCGGGTCAGAATAACGTGCTTAACCCGGGTGTGATACACCACTTTTTCCAGCGTATGGGCGAAGTTAGAGACAATCACGATAGCGGCAGCACCGCTGTCGTTCAACTGGTGCTCCAGCTCACGCGGGGTGTAGAGCGGATTGACGTTCACAACGACCATGCCGGCGCGCAGAATGCCGAACAGCGCAATGGGGTATTGCAACAGATTCGGCATCATCAGGGCCACGCGATCCCCTTTTCTCAGGCCCAGCTCATTTTGCAGGTACGCCGCAAACGCCCGGCTGCGTTCTTCCAGCTTGCGGTACGTCATCACCTGCCCCATGTTGATGAAGGCGGGTTGATCGGCAAAACGCATGACGGATTGCTCAAACATCTCAACCAGAGAAGAATACTGATCCGGATCGATTTCTGCCGGAACATTGGAGGGATATCGTTTCAGCCAAACCTTTTCCAAGGTCTATCTCCTTTGATTATCGCCGGCATGCGACATGCCTGAACCGTAGCGCTGTTAATAAATGTCGTGATAAAACACTTTCAGTTAACAAAATTTTAACTCAGCGTACCAGTTTGCCAACAAACAATGTTCAGGTTGCGATGCGCGTCACTAAAAAAGCGCCGCTCCCGACGCAAAAAAATAAGGCGACGCGCACGCCGCCTTATAACAACGAATTTTTATTATTGCGTTACGTAAGTATGAATCTGTGCCGGGCCAGGGTTATACCAGCCCCAGCCGGGCCCCCAGTATGGCCCCCAGCCTTGCCCGTGCCATCCCGGCCCCGGTCCGTAGCCCCACGGGCCGGGCTGCGGCGGTAAAACCACCTGCTGGGCCAGGCGCCAACGCTGATAACCGCTGATGTCCAGCGTGACGTAGGTATACGGCGTTTGGCCGATCTTGCCGTCAACGCTGCCGGTGATTTTCCCCACCACCGTTACCAGACGGTTTTTGAAATCAACCGGGTCAAGGAACAACGGCGTTTTGGCTATCAGGCGTCCTTCCGAGGAACTGCCGAGGATCGGTCTGGCGCCTTCATCCAGAGGCGACACTGCAATCTCCAGCATCGTGCCCTCCTTCTGATTGACGACGTTTACCACCGTGCCGCCGAAACGGGCCTCCCAGCCGACAAAGCTTTGTGGCGACGCATGCACCCGCGCAAAATTCTGCTCGATATTTTGCGATGCGCCTTTGATGGAGTCCGGAACGGAAACACACCCCGTCAGCAGTAACGGGCCACTTAACGCAATCATGACAAACACGCTGCGAATCCGGGTAAACAGTGCCATGGTAAACCTCACAATGAGTGGCTTATCTTTTTGTTTGACCACATATTTTGGCAGAAGTTATTCGCGACCGGGTAATTTTTTCCAGGCAACCTCGTTACGCAGGTAAACCGGTTGGGCTTCCTCAACGGGCACACCGCCGTGTTGCCGCCACTGATGCAGCGCCAGCGGCAGCATGTCCTGCGCATCCGGCAAGCTTATCCGGCCATCGGTCAGGATGATCCCCGTCTCCGCCAACATCTCCGGATAGGTTTCCCACCCCGTACCCACTTTAGTCCAGGCTCCGCCGTCTGCCTGCGCAATAACGGCGGCCTGCTGCGGCGCCGTTACTTTTTCAGATTCCGCCCCGGACCACACACCGTCACCGTCGTGCTGAAACTCGCCCCAGTACACTTCGCCCATACGGGCGTCGATAGCGGCCAGCACCCGCCGGGCGCCGGAAACGCGGTAAGCGCCCTGCGCCATGGTCATCAGGGTAGAAACGCCGACCATCGGCAAATCCGCCCCCAACGCCAGCCCCTGGGCAATGCCGATGCCAATACGAACGCCGGTAAAGCTGCCGGGGCCGCGGCCAAACGCCAGCGCATCCAGTTGATTCAGCGTCAGCCCGCACTCCGCCAGCACCTGTTGCACCATCGGCAAAATGCGTTGGGTATGTTCGCGCGGGCAAATTTCAAATAACGAGTGAATTTCACCCTCATTCCAGATAGCAACGGAACAGGCTTCCGTTGCCGTATCAAGCGCTAAGATTCGCGTGGACATATTCACCTCGGGCGAAACCATAAAAAATAAACGGCGCGGATCATACCACAGGCCGCCGGTTCAGGGAGCCTGTTTCAGAAAGCGGATGGCCTGCTGTAAATCACGGGTACGCGGCGCGGGCGGCAGGCTGTTGAGGAACACGCCGCCGTACGGGCGCATGACCAGACGGTTGTCGCAGATGATCACCACGCCGCGATCCGACGTATCACGAATCAGGCGCCCTACGCCCTGCTTCAGGGTGATTACCGCCTCAGGGAGCTGCACGTCGTTGAACGGATCGCCGCCGCGCAGGCGGCAGTCGTCAATCCGCGCCTTCAGTAGCGGATCGTCCGGCGCAGTAAAGGGTAATTTGTCGATAATGACGCAGGAAAGCGCATCGCCCCGTACGTCCACGCCTTCCCAGAAACTGCCCGTCGCCACCAGCAAAGCATCGCCGGCGGCGATGAACTCCGCCAGCAGCCGGCTTTTGCTGGTTTCGCCCTGAACCAGCACCGGCAGCGTCATGGTGGCGCGAAACTCTTCCGCCAGCTCCCGCATCATGGCGTGGGAAGTACACAGGAAAAAGCAGCGCCCCCGGTTGGCTTCAATCACCGGTCTGAGCATACGCGCCAGTTGGCGCGCGCCGCCGGGCTGATTGGGGGACGGCAGATAACGCGGCACACACAGCAACGCCTGATGCTGGAAGTCGAACGGACTGGGCAGCAGCAGGCTCTTGGCTTCGTCCAGCCCAAGGCGGGAAGTAAAGTGGCTGACGTCGTCGTTCACCGCCAGCGTCGCCGACGTAAAAATCCAGGCGCCGGGTTTCTCTTTCATCACCTCAAGAAACTTGTCCGCCACCGTTAACGGCGTCAGCGCCAGAACGAAATGGCGCGCGCTGCACTCATACCAATAGCTGTAGCCCGGCACCGACACATCGCGCAGTCGCTTCAGGCGGTTGCGGTAAAGCGTGGCGCGTTCAAATGCGGCATCAAGCAACGCTGAACGTCCCAGCGACATCTTTATCACGTCATAGCACAGCTCAAGCGCGTCATCGAGCAGCACCAGGGCACGCTGTACCGGCTGTTGCTCCAGCACGTCCCGCAGGTTTCCGCGAAAGCCGGGGTCGCCCAGCGCCAGGCGGAAATCCTGCGCGCTCTGGCTCAGGCGATCTGCGCTTTTCTGCAACTGCGCCATATCACGGACTTCGGTGCGGTAAGCAATGGTGATGTCTTTCGCCAGATCCATCAGTTGGCGGCTGGAAAGCTGCTGACCAAAATATTGGCTGGCGATGTCCGGCAATTGATGGGCTTCGTCGAAAATCATCACCTGCGCATCCGGGATCAGCTCGCCGAAGCCCGTTTCCTTCACCACCAGATCGGCCAGAAAAAGATGATGGTTAACCACCACCAAATCAGCATCCATCGCCCGGCGACGGGCTTTCACCACGAAGCAGTCTTTGTATTGCGGGCAGTCGCTGCCCAGGCAGTTGTCGTTGGTACTGGTCACCAGCGGCCAGACCATGCTGTCTTCCGGCACTTCGCTGCAATTGCTGATATCGCCGTCGAGGGTCTGATGCGACCAGCCGTGCAGGCTGACCATCTCCGTCAGCATCTGACCGGCCAACTCGCCGCCCGTCATGCTCTGCTGCTCCAGACGTTCCAGGCAGAGATAGTTAGAGCGCCCCTTCAGGATGGCTACCTTGCCGCTGTAGGCAATGGCCGTCGTGACGGTCGGAAGATCGCGGGAATAGAGCTGATCCTGCAGCGCTTTGGAGCCGGTTGAAATGATTACTTTGGTGCCGGCGCGCAACGCCGGCACCAGATAGGCATAGGTTTTCCCCGTACCGGTTCCGGCTTCTACCACCAGTTCTTCTTTGCGACGGATAGCGCGGGAAACGGCCTGCGCCATCTCCTGCTGCGCGGCACGTGGCTTAAAACCGGGAATGGCCTTCGCCAGGGGGCCTTCGGGGGCAAAATCGTCAGTCACACAACCTCTCATACCTGCGTGGAAGCGCTGATTATGCCAATCCCCCCGGAGAGGGTCACTGTATTTCTGATAATGCGTTATCCGGCAGGATTCAGATTGCCACGGGTAATCGTGGTCAGCGGCAGGTTGATGTCGAACAGTTTGCAGCGGATGTCCTGAGCGCCCATCTCCGCCACGCGCTTGCTGTGCATAGTGGCATAACGTTCCGCGCTGGCTTTGTCGGCGAAAAGATAGATGCCGCCGGCCTCTCCGGCCTGCTCATTTTCAGTCCAGATTTTGGAAATAAACCCCTCTTCTTCAGTGATGCTTTGCGCCAGAGGAACGGCCATCTGCGACAGGTTTTCGCCCAGCATCTCCGCCGGCATTTTAAAATCGATTTGCAGTAATACGGTCATTTTCAGCTCCTTCTATCGTCTTTATTGTCATAATGGGTCCATAATCCCGCCATACTTAATTCTACGGAATAATAATCAGATATAATGCCGTCAGAACACGTATGTGATAAAACTCGTGAATATTACCACATTATTTTTTCCGGGATTCGAAAGTTCGGGTTACGGAACCAACCTAAGGAGTGACTTATGTCCATTGAACGTATCGACCCTGAAGCCCGCTGGTCCGATGCCACCGTATTTAATGACACCATCTATTATACCAGCGTCCCCGACAATCTGGACGCCGACGCCACGGCGCAAACGGCTAACGCCCTGGCCGCCGTCGACATGATTCTCGCCCGCCTGGGCAGTAATAAAACGCGGATACTCGACGCCACCATTTTCCTGGCGGATAAAGCCGATTTCGCCGCCATGAATGCAGCATGGGATGCCTGGGTGCCGGAAGGGAAAGCGCCGGTGCGCTGCACGGTGCAGGCGGCGTTGATGAACCCGCGTTATAAGGTAGAAATCAAGATTATTGCCGCACGCTGATCCCAGGCCGCGGATGGTGGTTTACATCCGCGGCCTGCGCTGGCGCCGTTATGCCAGCTTAATCATGACCATTCCCAGCAGCAGCAGAATAAGGCCGGCCCAACCTTTGTAGTTCAGACGCTGACCGAACAGGATCCAGCCTGCGGCTACGGTCGCGGCAATACCGAATCCGCCCCACAGAGCATACGCCACGGACAGCTCAATGCCCTTCACCGCCTGTGCCAGCGCGCTGAACGCGGCCAGCACTGCCGCCAGGGACAACAGCCCCAGCCACACGCGACGGAAACCATCCGACATTTTCAGGAAGATATTCGCAATAATTTCCAGCACCACGGCCAGCATCAGCCAGGCGATGTGGAACCATTCCAACTGTTGCATACATCACCCCGTTAAGCCGTCGCCAGCTTCTGTTTGCCGGACGCTCGCGTCTTGACCGTACCGGACTTCACCAGGGCGATACCTGCGACCAGCGTCGCCAGACCCAACAACTTCATCGGCGACATGCTTTCGCCGAACCACATCACGCTGAACAACGTAATGAACAGAATGCCGATGCCTTCCCACAGCGCATACGCGACGCCCAGCGCCACGCGCTTCACGGCGAAAGACAGCAGAATATACGACAGGGTAATCATCGCCAGCATCACGATATTGCCGCTCATGCCGCCGCTGAGGCTGGCCCACTTCATCGACAGGGTGCCAATAATCTCCGCCGCGATCGCACAGGCCAAAAAGATCCAATAAATCATTTTTCTCTCCATACAGCTTAATTTGTTGCTTAACCCGTCGTTTCCATCATTTTTTCATTCTGGAGGCATGCAAAAAGGCAGCCGTCTGGTGACGGAAAACAAAAATCCCCTTCCGGACGAAGCAAATCAAACGGGTTGTAATAAACGTTCAGTCAGGAAAAAAACCGGTAACAGGGCGCTTTCCCGCTGAGCGGAAACAAGTAAGGAGAGTGGGGCTAAAGCTCGCCGGACCAGTGTTGCTCACTGGAAAGTGAAGTGGAGACGTATAACAGAAATGCAGAGGTTTTAATCTTCATCAGATTTGTTGTTTTCATAATATTCACATCTTCCCCCCGTACTCACATTTTCCGTACGGTTTGTTCAGTGTCCTCATTTAGCGTTAATTTCTGTGATAAGTTGTATCACAGCCCATTTTATTAAGCAAACCGCTTTATTTGAAGTTTTCAATAAAAAATCACTATATATAAGCAAGTTAGCTGGATAAAACAAAAAAGCCACCGCAACGGGTGGCTAATATTTTTTGTCGCTTCAACGGGTTAGCAATGTCCTGCCATAACCCGTTTGCATAACTAACGCATTTTCAACGCATTAAAATAGCGCGAAAAAAAATTAGTTCTGCGCGCCGGCAACCGCTTCACGCGCCAGCTCGGTAATCCGCGCGTAGTCGCCGCTTTCCAGCGCATCCGCCGGAACCAACCAGGAACCGCCGATACACAGCACGCTCTTCAGCGCCAGGTAGTCACGATAGTTTTTCGGGCTGATGCCGCCGGTCGGGCAGAAACGGATCTGCGAGAACGGACCGGCAATCGCCTGCAACGCCTTCACGCCGCCGTTGGCTTCCGCCGGGAAAAATTTGAACTCTTTCAGGCCGTAGTCCATTCCCAGCATCAGCTCGGAAACGGTGCTGATGCCCGGGATCAGCGGAATAGTACCGGCAGTGGCGGCTTTCAGCAGATCGGCGGTCAGGCCGGGGCTGATGGCGAACTGCGCGCCGGCGGCCGTGACTTCCGCTAACTGGGCGGCATTGGTCACCGTACCCGCGCCGATAATCGCATCCGGCACTTCCTGCGCGATTTTACGGATAGCGTCCAGCGCGCACGGCGTACGCAGCGTCACTTCCAGCACGCGCACGCCGCCGGCAACCAGCGCTTTCGCCAGCGGAACCGCATGTTCCAGTTTGTTGATCACGATAACCGGAACGACCGGGCCGGCGGTCAGAATGGATTCTGCACTGACTTTCCAATTTTTCATTTGCTTGTTGTCTCCGCGATGCCTGTTCAGGCAGGGTTAGTATCAGGTCGGGGAAAGCGCGGCGACATCAGCGCTTTCCCCCTGTCGGTTACGAATAGAAACGGATGCAGCTGGCCCCTTCTTCGGCGCCGGAGAGCTGTTCACGCAGTGCGCCAAACAACTCACGACCGGAACCGTCATGCAGGGCGGACAAATCGGGATGAACAATGTCACGCTGCGCCAGCTCAGCCTCGTCCACCAGCAGCGTCAGCTCGCCGGTAACGCCGTTGACGCGAATCATGTCGCCATCGCGCACCTTCGCCAGCAGCCCGCCGGAGTAGGCTTCCGGCGTGACGTGAATGGCGGAGGGCACTTTGCCCGAGGCGCCGGACAAACGCCCGTCCGTCACCAGCGCAACCTTGAAGCCGCGATCCATCAGTACGCCCAGCGGCGGCATCAGCTTATGCAGTTCCGGCATGCCGATAGCGCGCGGCCCCTGATAGCGCACCACCACGATGCAGTCTTTGTCCAGCTTGCCGGCTTCGAACGCGGGCACCACGTCGTGCTGACTGTGGAATACCACCGCAGGCGCTTCAACAATCTGATAATCCTGCGGCACCGCCGAGGTTTTCATCACAGCCCGGCCCAGATTGCCGGAGAGCACCTTCGTGCCGCCGTGCGTTTCGAACGGCGCGTCAACAGAAGCGATAACCTTGTCGTCGAACGACGTTTGCGGCCCTTCGCGGTAAACCAGCTCGCCATTCTCGAGGAACGGCTCCTGGGTGTAGCGTTGCAGGCCGTGACCCGCCACGGTGTCTACGTCTTCATGCAGCAATCCGCCTTTCAGCAGTTCGCGCACCAGCAGCGCCACCCCGCCGGCAGCCTGGAAGTGGTTAATATCCGCCGGGCCGTTGGGATAAATACGGCACAGCAACGGCACCACGCTGGAAAGCTCGGAGAAGTCATCCCAGTTAACATTGATGCCTGCCGCGCGCGCCATCGCCACCAGATGCATGGTGTGGTTGGTAGAACCACCGGTCGCCAACAGGGCCACGATGCCGTTCACCACCACTTTTTCATCTACCATGCGTCCGACCGGCAGATAGTTGCCGCTGCTTTCCGTCATACGCGTAACCTGACGCGCTGCCGCATCGGTCAGCGCTGCACGCAGCGGCGATTCCGGCTGCACGAAAGAGGAACCGGGCAGATGCAGACCCATCACCTCCACCACCATCTGGTTGGAGTTGGCCGTGCCGTAGAAGGTGCAGGTGCCGGCGGTATGATAGGACGCGGCTTCCGCCTCCAGCAGGGCATCACGCCCTACTTTTCCTTCCGCATACAGCTGGCGCACGCGCACTTTTTCTTTGTTCGGCAAACCGCTGGGCATCGGCCCTGCCGGTACGAACAGCGTCGGCAAATGGCCGAAAGACATTGCCGCCATAAACAGACCGGGGACAATTTTGTCGCAGACGCCCAGATACAGGGCGCCGTCGAACATGTTGTGTGACAACCCAACAGCGGCCGACATGGCGATCACTTCACGGCTCATCAGTGAAAGTTCCATGCCGTCCTGCCCCTGAGTTACCCCGTCGCACATGGCGGGAACGCCGGCGGCAACCTGGCCGACCGCGCCGACGGCATGCAGCGCGTCCTTGATTTGCTGCGGGTACGTCTCATAAGGCTGGTGCGCCGAAAGCATATCGTTGTAAGACGTCACGATACCGATATTGCTTTTCAGCATACTTTTCAGCGAGGCCTTATCGTCCTGACCGCAGGCGGCGAAGCCGTGGGCCAGGTTGCCGCAGGAAAGCTGGGAACGGTGCACCTTCTTGCTGCGCGCATGCTCGATTTTCGCCAGATAGGCGGCACGGCTGTCGCGGGAGCGCTCAATAATGCGTTGCGTAACTCGGGATACTGTTGGGTTCATTTGCTGCCTCTATGCCGTCCAGTAGACGTCGACCGGAACCTGTGCCTGATGCAGCACGCTCCGGACCGGCATCTCATTCACGTCCTGCCCCTGCATGGCGCGTTCATAAACCTCGCGCTTGCCGCTACCCGTCAGATGCAGGTAGATATGGCGACTGTTCAACAGGGCCGGAAGTGTCAGGGTGATGCGATCGAGCGGCGCGGTCAGCGGGGTCATTCCCATGCAGACGCGGCCGGAGTCCATCGCCAGGGCCGGATACAGGTTCTCTGCTCCGGGGAAAAGTGAAGCGGTGTGTCCGTCGTCGCCCATGCCGAGAATGACCACGTCAAACGGCCGCGCAATGGCCTGCAGCGCGCGCTCCGTTTCTGCCGCGCCGTCAAACGGCGTGGCCTTATCATTCTTCAGGCCGATAAAGTTCGCCTGCGCCGCGTGCCCTTTCAGCAGATGTTCGCGCACCAGCTTTTCGTTGCTGGCGTCATCTTCAGGGCCGACCCAGCGTTCATCGGCAAGGGTAATGGTGACGTTGTTCCACGGGATTGTTTGCTGCGTTAACGCCTCAAACAATCCCAGCGGCGTACGGCCGCCTGAAACCACCAGGCTGGCGTAACCGCGGGCCCCGATACCCTGCTTCAGGGTCCGGGCGATTTCATCGGCGAACTGCGCATTCAGTGCGGCAGCGCCGGAAAATTCAGTAAATTTCGTCATGTCGCTTCCTTCAAACCGGTGCGGGGATGAGGCGCCGGGCCTCATCCCCCTGCGTTTATTCGAACTCGTTCCAGGAGCGCCCGTCGCGGGTAATCATCGCCACAGAGGCAACCGGCCCCCAGGTGCCTGCCTGATACGGCTTCGGCGGCTCATTGTCGTTAGTCCAGGCGTCCATGATAGAGTCCACCCACTTCCAGGCCTCTTCCACTTCGTCACGGCGCACGAACAGCGCCTGGATCCCACGCATGGTCTCCAGCAGCAGACGCTCATAGGCATCGGCCAGGTGCTCCTGGTGGAAGGTGTCGGAGAAGCTCAGGTCCAGCTTGGTGGTTTGCAGACGATGCTTGTGCTCCAGCCCCGGCACCTTGTTCAGAATATCAACCCTGACCCCTTCATCCGGCTGCAGGCGGATGGTCAGCTTGTTTTGCGGCAGATGGGTATAGGAGTCGCGGAACAGGTTCAGCGGCGGGTTTTTGAAGTAGATAACCACTTCGGAACATTTGGTCGGCAGGCGTTTACCGGTGCGCAGGTAGAACGGCACGCCGGCCCAGCGCCAGTTGTCGATGTCCACGCGGATAGCGACAAACGTTTCGGTGTGGCTGCTCTTATTCGCGCCCTCTTCTTCCAGATAGCCGGGGACTTTTTTGCCCTGAACGAAGCCGGAGGTGTACTGCCCGCGCACCGTGGTTTCACGCACGTTGCTCTGATCGATGCGGCGCAGCGAACGCAGCACCTTCACTTTTTCGTCACGGATACGGTCGGTGGTTAAATCCGCCGGCGGCGACATGGCGATCATCGTCAGGATTTGCAACAGGTGGTTCTGAATCATGTCGCGCATCTGGCCGGCCTGATCAAAATAACCCCAGCGCCCTTCGATGCCCACTTCTTCGGCCACGGTGATCTGCACGTGGTCGATCATGCTGTTGTCCCAGTTATTGGAGAACAGCGAGTTGGCGAAGCGCAGCGCCAGCAGGTTAAGTACGGTTTCTTTGCCCAGATAGTGGTCGATGCGGTACACCTGGGATTCGTCGAAGAACTTGGCGACCTGATTGTTGATGACCTGAGATGAGGCTAAATCGGTGCCCAGCGGTTTTTCCATCACAATACGGCTGGGCTCTTTGTTCAGCCCGGCAGCACCCAGTCCTTCACAGATGGCGCCGAACGTGCTGGGCGGCATGGCGAAATAGTTGATGGTAACGCGATTTTTTTGATCCAGCAGCTTAGCCAGATTTTTAAAATGCGCGGTATCGTTGACGTCGAGGTTACAGAATTCCAGGCGGGCGCTGAGCGTTTCCCATAACGCGTCATCCACCTTCTCTTTCATGAACGTATCCAGCGCCTCTTTGACGACCTTGGTATACGCCGCCTTATCCCAGTCGGCACGGCCGACGCCGATAATGCGTGTATCCGGATGGATATGCCCGGCTTTCTCCAGTTGGTACAGGGAAGGCAGCAGTTTCCGGCGGGCTAAATCCCCCTTCGCGCCGAAAATCACCAGGTCACAGGCCTGAGCTGTTGACGTAACCGCCATGTTCATCTCCTCGTTGCAGGATGTTTGTAATTTTATTACACAATGAATGTACACTGTTTGATCACAACCAGTAAACCTGCTTTTTTCGTCGAAAATTTGTACCAATCAGATGCAAATTGTTCTTAATTTTACCACGAGTATCATAACCAAAGCTCCCGACATGTAATTTTATGTCATAAATGAATAAATATTACCATGCTGAAAGTTAGACACAGGTCATAAACTGACAAAAAAAGCCGCAGGTTGCCGCTTGTTCTCTGCCAAGCGTTACCGGCTCGTAGTATATTTTCATCAAATCCTCATTGATTTCTCCTTTAACTGAAATCGATTCGTCCGATGGATCCCGGCTTGTCATCGTCACAGGATGCAGCGGACCTAATATTCACAGGTGACCCCGTTATATGAATACGCTGGAAAAGATTCAGGCCAGCCTGGATCAATTAAGCAAATCTGAGCGCAAAGTCGCCGAAGTCATCCTGGCTTCTCCCCAAACCGCCATTCACTCCAGCATCGCTACGCTGGCAAAGATGGCCGACGTCAGCGAACCGACCGTTAACCGCTTTTGCCGCCGGCTGGAAACCAAAGGCTTTCCTGATTTTAAACTACATCTGGCACAGAGCCTTGCCAATGGCACGCCTTATGTCAACCGCAACGTGGAAGAAACCGACAGCGTTGACGCCTATACCAGCAAAATTTTCGAGTCCGCCATGGCGAGCCTTGAGGTTGCCAAAAACAGCCTTGATATGGTGGCGGTCAACCGCGCCGTTGATTTGCTGACCCAGGCCAAGAAAATCTCCTTCTTCGGCCTTGGCGCATCGGCCGCCGTCGCCCACGACGCGATGAACAAGTTTTTCCGCTTCAATATCCCCGTGGTGTACTTTGACGATATCGTGATGCAGCGCATGAGTTGCATGAACTCCAATGACGGCGATGTCGTGGTACTGATCTCTCATACCGGCCGCACCAAAAGCCTGGTCGAGATGGCGCACCTGGCGCGGGAAAACGACGCCACGGTGATCGCCATTACGTCGCGTGACACGCCGCTGGCAATGGAGGCGACCCTCCCCCTGATACTCGACGTGCCGGAAGATACTGATGTCTATATGCCGATGGTGTCGCGTATCGCCCAGTTAACTCTGATTGATGCATTGGCGACTGGCTTTACCCTGCGTCGAGGGGCAAAATTCAGAGATAACTTGAAGCGAGTCAAGGAAGCGTTGAAAGAATCGCGCTTTGATAAGGACCTCACATTGCCGCACCTCTTTGATTAAGGCATGCTCTCAGCATAGCGTGATCAAGAACACAGTTCTTGATCAATCATTGCGCCCCGACGTGCGGTATCATTCCTGTTTACGGGATAGCACGGCGCACAGTATCGCCAGCCGGAATACCGCGACATCATTCCCGGAAGCACCACAGACCGGGAGCGGAACCGGCGGCAAACATCCGGGCGGTGGGAGTACCGCACGGTTTCACGCGGGAATCGAGCAGAGATGCACATCTCTGCGTCAGATTGCCCATTGAGTTGGCAACACCAATGCTTCACAAGTCAACGGAGTTATGCATGTCCAGACGGCTCAGAAGAACCAAAATCGTAACCACCCTCGGGCCGGCCACCGATCGCGACAATAATCTGGAAAAGATTATTTCCGCCGGCGCCAACGTGGTTCGTCTCAACTTTTCTCACGGCACAGCGGAAGATCACCAGCTTCGCGCCAACAAGGTGCGTGAGATTGCTGCAAAACTCGGACGACACGTCGCCATACTGGGCGACCTGCAGGGTCCTAAAATTCGTGTTTCCACCTTCAAAGAAGGCAAAGTATTCCTCAATATCGGGGACAAATTCCTGCTCGATGCCGGCCTGTCCAAAGGCGAAGGCGATAAAGAAAAAGTCGGCATCGACTACAAAGGCCTGCCCTCCGATGTCGTCCCCGGCGACATCCTGCTGCTTGACGACGGGCGCGTACAGTTGAAAGTGCTGGAAGTTCAGGGCGCCAAAGTGTTCACCGAGGTGACCATCGGCGGCCCGCTCTCCAACAACAAAGGCATTAACAAGCTGGGCGGTGGTCTTTCCGCAGAAGCCCTGACCGAAAAAGACAAAGCCGACATCCTCACCGCGGCCAAGATTGACGTGGATTTTCTCGCGGTCTCCTTCCCGCGTACCGGCGAAGACCTCCACTATGCACGCCGTTTGGCCCGCGACGCCGGCTGTAATGCCAAAATCGTCGCCAAAGTTGAGCGCGCTGAGACGGTATGCAGCGATGAAGCGATGGATGACATCATCATGGCTGCCGACGTCGTCATGGTCGCCCGTGGCGACCTGGGCGTAGAAATCGGCGATCCTGAACTGGTCGGCATCCAGAAAAAATTGATCCGCCGCGCCCGTAAGCTGAACCGCGCGGTAATCACCGCGACGCAGATGATGGAGTCGATGATCACTAACCCGATGCCGACGCGCGCGGAAGTGATGGACGTCGCCAACGCCGTACTGGACGGCACCGACGCCGTGATGCTGTCGGCGGAAACCGCCGCAGGTCAGTACCCGGCAGAAACCGTCGCTGCAATGGCGCGCGTCTGCCTCGGCGCAGAGAAAATCCCGAGCATCAATGTTTCGAAGCACCGCCTTGACGTGCAGTTCGACAACATTGAGGAAGGCATTGCCATGTCCGCGATGTATGCCGCTAACCACCAGAAGGGCGTAACGGCAATTATCGCCATGACCGAATCCGGACGTACCGCGCTGATGATGTCACGCATCAGCTCCGGCCTGCCCATTTTCGCCATGTCGCATCATGAGCACACGCTGAATCTGACCGCGCTTTATCGCGGCGTCACGCCGGTCTACTTTGACAGCGGCAACGACGGCGTCGCCGCCGCTCAGGACGCGGCGAACCTGCTGCGCGACAAAGGCTTCCTGGTTTCCGGCGATCTGGTTATCGTCACCCAGGGCGACGTGATGGGCACCATCGGCAGCACCAATACCATCCGCGTGCTGCGAGTGGAATAATGACCACCGCGTTACGCAAATAATCAGGGGGCCTTATGGCCCCCTTCGTTTTTTATCACATTCTTTACATCGCAAATCTTGGCGCGTTATTTTTTCTTGCGCCAGAGATCGTCACGCTTATACGGCTCAATCTCCCCGTCCTTACGCGTTTTAAGCAGCTTCAGGATCCAGGTGTACTGCTCGGGATGTGGCCCCACCAGTTGCTCGACCTCTTCATTCATGCGGCGCGCGATGGTGTGATCGTCCGCACCGGCGATATCATCCATCGGAGGCCGGATGTAGATATCCAGCATGCTGGTTTTGCCGTCATAAACCGGAAACAGCGGGATAATGCGCGCCCGGCACACTTTCATCAGCCGGCCAATCGCCGGCAACGTTGCTTTATATGTAGCAAAGAAATCGACGAATTCGCTATGCTCGGCGCCATGATCCTGATCGGGCAGATAATACCCCCAGAATCCCTGACGCACTGAGGAAATAAAAGGCTTAATACCGTCATTACGCGCATGTATACGCCCGCCGAAACGCCGGCGGGCCGAGTTCCACAGCCAGTCGACAAGTTTATTGCGCTGGTTATGAACCATCGCGGCCATCGGCTGCCCCTGCGATGACAGTAACATCGCGGGAATGTCCACCGCCCATCCGTGCGGCACCAGAAAAATGGCGTTCTCCCCGCTGCTGCGCAACGCGTCGATATGTTCCATACCGTGCCAGCGGGTGCGTTTCCATACCCGTTTCGGATCCCGCAACGACAGTTCGGCCATCATCAGCATTGACTGTCCGGCGGTTTCAAACATCCGGTCGATGATGCGCTCGCGCTCCGCTTCCGGCACGTCAGGCATGCAATACAATAAATTGATGCGCGCCCGGCGACGGGCGCCGCCGGCCAGCTTACCGGCCAGATAACCGGCGCCTGCCAAAATAGGATCGCGTACGCGCCCGGGCAGGTACGCCATTAATGCCATCCCCCCCACGCCGAGCCAAGTTCCCCAGTAGCGGGGTAGAAAAAAACTTTTCTCGAATTTCGGGAGGAACTCAACCTGTGTACGCTTTTCTGCTTGTGCCATGCAAAAGACTCTTCTGACTACGCCCGGTGGCGTTTGTTCTAATAATAGGAAAAACGGATAATTCTACGCGGATTCAACGGAAAAAAACAAAACAGCCGGCGTCACCGGCTGTTTTTTCTTGATGCTGTTGCTTAATTGAACTGCAACTGCGGAACGACCTGCTTAACCTGAGCCAGATATTCAGTACGATCTTGCCCCGCCAACCCGCCGGAACGCGGCAGTTTGGCCGTCAGGGGGTTCACCGCCTGATTGTTGACCCACAGCTCATAGTGGAGGTGCGGACCGGTTGAGCGCCCGGTGTTACCGGACAGAGCGATACGATCACCGCGCTTCACTTTCTGACCCGGCGTCACCAGCAGCTTCTTCAGGTGCATATAGTGAGTGGTGTACTGACGGCCATGGCGGATAACCACGTAGTTGCCCGCTGCGCCGCTGCGTTTAGAAATCACGACCTCACCGTCCCCCACCGACAATACCGGCGTGCCGACCGGCATGGAGAAGTCCACGCCTCTGTGCGGCGCAATGCGTCCGGTTACCGGGTTAAGACGGCGCGGGTTGAAGTTCGAAGAGATACGGAACTGTTTCAGCGTGGGGAAACGCATAAAGCCTTTCTCCAGTCCGCTGCCCTGACGGTCATAATATTTGCCGTCGTCGGCGCGGATCGCATAATAATCTTTACCGCTGCTGCGCACGCGCACGCCAATCAACTGGCTCTGCTCACGCTTGCCGGCCAGCGTTTCACGCGACATCAGCACCGCAAACTGATCGCCTTTCTTCAGCTTACGGAAGTCCATCTGCCACTGCATGGACTTAATCACCGCGTTCACTTCAGAGCGGCTCAACCCGGCAGCCATCGCGCTGTTGACAAAGGTTCCGTTCATCTTGCCCGCCAGCAGCTTGTTATGCCACACGCCCTGCTGGATCTCCACGCTCTCTTTAAAGTTACCGTTGACCAGCTTATAGGTGCGGGTTTCACGACGGGAAACTTCCCACGACAAACTCTGAAGTTCGCCCTCTTCGTTCAATTCCCAGGAAAGCGTTTGCCCGACCTTCAGATTACGCAGGTCACGGTTCTTGTTCGCCAGCAGCGATACGTCAGACATATCGATGCCGTACTGGGTCAAAATGCTGCTCAGCGTATCGCCGGTCGACACCACGTATTCGCGCACGCCAACGTCGGCGCCCGTTTTATCGTCGTCGTCCAGTTCGTCCTGCGGAATTTTGTCGTCTGGTAAGGGTTGGTCAAGCGGCTCGCTGGCTTCTGGCGTCAGTGCGCGCAGTTGGCTGCTCTCCAGCTGGATGGCTTTTGCAATAATACCCGGCGCAATGTAATTATCGGCGTCGTTATCAAAAGATTCGGGTTGGTAGATAAAAGGCCGCCATACGGAGACGGCCAGTGTAATTACGCTTAGTGATCCCAACAAAACCCGGTGGGGCCTGGGAAGGTTGCTGTACGCCTGAGCAATAGATCGGGCAATCTGCGGCACTCGTTATTCCTCTTTAATCTCCTTTCAGGCAGCTAAGGTACTGTTCAGACAAACGGGTTAAAAACGCCGTATAACTGTCTTTATCCAGCGCGATTCCGCTTCCCAGGGGATCAAGGGTTCCCTGCCGGACATTTGTCCCTTGCGCAACCGCATTAATGACTGCTGGCCTGAATTGTGGCTCAGCAAAGACACAAACCGCCTTTTGCTCAACCAACTGTGTTCGAATTTGATGTAATCGCTGTGCACCGGGCTGGATTTCAGGGTTGACCGTAAAATGACCGAGTGGGGTCAGGCCGAAGGTGTTTTCGAAATAAGCATAAGCATCATGGAAAACAAAATACCCTTTGCCGTGAACAGGCTGCAGCATCATACCAACTTTTTTTTGCGTCTGCTCTAATTGTTCCTCGAATTTACGCAGGTTGACATTAAGTTTCTCTCTATTTTGTGGGCTTTGTTGCAATAACTTGTCGTGAATCGCAATCGCTGCCTGTTTCGCAATAGCGGGAGAAAGCCAAACATGCAAATTATACTGGCCGTGATGATGGTCGTGATTGTGCTGATCATCAGCATTTTGCGCAAGTTCGCCGTGCATTTTCTCAGATTTATAGGAATCCGCTGAGTGTTCATCACCCTCCGGATGAATATTGCCGTGGTCATGATCATCCTCATCGGCGATCAGCAGGCTCTGCACGGCGGGCAAGCCGGTCAGCATCAGGTTTTTGTCTTTTGGCAGCGCTTCAGTCGTTTTACTTAAGAAGGCCTCCATTTCCGGGCCTACCCAGACCACCAGGTCCGCATCGCGGATACGGCGGATGTCGGAAGGCTTAAGTGCATAATCATGCGGAGAAGCGCCGTCAGGCAGCAAAATCTCGGTCTCGGTTATGCCGTCGGCAATCGCGGCGGCAATGAAGCCCAGAGGGCGTACGGAGGTCAGCACCGCCGCCTGCGCGGTCGCGATGCCGGCGCTGAACAGGGCCGTTGCGAGAAGAGAACGTTTCAGCCAGCGATATTTGCGGAAGTCAGAAATTATTTTCATAACGAAATTATAGAAAAATTAACGGGAGCGTTATATTATAACATTTCTCTCATTCTGCAATATGAAAAACATGAAGGTTTTGCAATCACTCGTCACCCTTAAGCAGGTTGCCGTCAGCTTCGGCAACCGCAAGGTATTGTCTGATATCACCCTTAATCTTTACCCGGGAAAAATCCTGACCCTGCTCGGGCCGAACGGCGCCGGTAAGTCTACGCTGGTGCGCGTGGTGCTGGGGCTGGTGAAGCCGGACGAAGGCTCACGGGTCGTACAACCGGGCATTACCATCGGCTATGTACCGCAGAAACTGCATCTCGACGCAACGCTGCCGCTCACCGTACAGCGCTTTATGCGCCTGCGTCCGGGGGTAAAAAAAGTGGATATCCTGCCCGCCCTGAACAGGGTTAACGCCGGTCACCTGCTGGAACAGCCGATGCAGAAGCTCTCCGGCGGCGAAAACCAGCGCGTCCTGCTGGCCCGCGCCCTGCTCAATAAACCGGATTTGCTGGTGCTGGATGAGCCAACCGCGGGTGTGGACGTCAACGGTCAGTTGGCGCTGTATGACCTGATCGACCAACTGCGCAAGGAACTAAACTGCGCCGTACTGATGGTTTCCCACGACCTGCATTTGGTCATGGCAAAAACCGACGAAGTGCTTTGCCTCAATCGCCATATCTGCTGCTCAGGCGCGCCTGAAGTGGTTTCCACCCATCCTGAGTTTATCGCTATGTTTGGTAATCGCGGAGCGGAACAGCTGGCGATTTACCGTCATCACCATAATCACCGCCACGATTTACAGGGTAAGGTCATCATGAATCCGAACGGAGGCCGCGGCCGTGATTGAATTGCTGCTGCCCGGCTGGCTTGCCGGGGTGTTATTGTCGCTGGCGGCCGGCCCGCTTGGCTCCTTCGTCGTCTGGCGCCGTATGTCTTACTTCGGCGATACCCTGGCCCATGCCTCCCTGCTCGGCGTGGCATTCGGCCTGCTGCTGAACGTTAATCCATTCTATGCGGTGATCGCCATCACCCTGCTGCTGGCGATGGGGCTGGTCTGGCTGGAGCGCCGCCCGTTGCTGGGCATCGATACCCTGCTGGGCATTATGGCGCACAGCGCGCTGTCGCTCGGGCTGGTCGTGGTGGCGTTGATGTCGAACGTACGGGTGGACCTCATGGCTTACCTGTTTGGCGACCTGCTGTCGGTCACCTATAGCGATCTCGTCATGATTTCCACCGGCGTGGTCGTGGTGCTGGGCCTGCTGTGGTGGCGGTGGCGTGAGCTACTTTCAGTCACTATCAGCCCGGAACTGGCGTATGTGGACAACATCAGCCTGGACCGGATGAAGATGCTGCTGATGCTGATTACCGCGCTGACCATCGGCCTGTCGATGAAGTTCGTCGGCGCGCTGATCATCACCTCATTGCTGATTATCCCGGCCGCCGCTGCCCGGCGCTTTGCGCGTACCCCGGAACAGATGGCGGGCATCGCGGTAATTACAGGTATCCTGGCCGTCACCGGCGGGCTGACCTTCTCTGCCTTTTACGACACGCCGGCCGGGCCGTCGGTGGTGCTGTGCGCCGCCGTGATGTTCCTGCTCAGCCTGCTGAAGAAACAGACTGTTTGATCCCCGGCCGGGCGTGCTGTTGCTGCGCCCGGCTTTCCTTCCTGTTACGCAACGTCCTTAAATTCCATTCGTTTAATCTCCCCGACCACCAACAGGTAGCACAGCATCGCCGCCAGCGCCGAAATACCAACGAAAATCAACGCACCATTAAATGAATGCAGCTCTTTCACCAGATAGCCGATCACCAGCGGCGTTACGATAGACGCGATATTGCCGAAAGCATTAAAAATGCCTCCGCACAGGCCGGTCGCTTCCTTCGGCGCGGTGTCCGCGATAATTGGCCAGCCCAGTGCGCCAAAGCCTTTACCGAAAAACGAGAGCGCCATAAACGTTACGATCAGCACCTCGCTTTGCGTGTAATTACACATAATGATGCTCATCGCCAGCAGCATCCCAATCACAATGGGCGTCTTCCGCGCCGCCGTCAGGCTCAGGCCGCGCTTCAGCAGCCAGTCTGACGTCACGCCGCCGAGTATCCCGCCGATAAAACCGAATATCGCCGGCACGGAGGCGATAAACCCGACTTTCAGTATCGACATCCCCCGTTCCTGCACCAGATAGATCGGAAACCAGGTGAGGAAAAACCAGGTAATGGTATTAATGAAATATTGCCCGAGAAATATCCCCACCAGCATGCGGCTGCCCAGGATCTGACGCACGTATTTCCCCGCCGGAACTGTTTTTTTGGTCTGTTTTTTACTGCTGTGGTCCATATCGATCATGGCGCCGCCCTGCCTGATGTACTCCAGCTCACGGCGGGAAATACCGGGGTGGCCGGTCGGATTGTGTACGAATTTCACCCAAATCCAGGTCAGGATAAAACCAATAACGCCCATCACGGTAAAAACGTGTTCCCAGCCCCAGGCATAGGTCAGCCACCCCAGCAGAGGCGAAAAGAGCGCCAGCGCGAAATATTGACCGGCATTAAAACATGACGACGCGGTTGCCCGCTCCCGGGTAGGAAACCAGGCCGCGACAATGCGCGCATTGGCCGGAAAGGAAGGCGCTTCAGAAAAGCCAAGCATAAAACGCAGTATAAAAAGCGAGCCGGCAACATAAGCCAGCGGAATAAAGCCGACAAATCCCTGTAAAAAAGTAAACAGCGACCAGAAAAACAGGCTGTAGGTATACACGGTCTTAGAACCGTAGCGATCCAGCAACCATCCGCCCGGTATTTGCATGATGAGGTATGCCCAGCCGAAAGCGGAGAAAATAATCCCCATATCACCGGCATCCAACCCCAGCTCACGCGAAACCGCACTCCCTGCAATAGAAAGCGTGGCCCTGTCGGCATAATTCACGCTGGTGATCAAAAACACAATAACGAGGATCACGTAACGAACGTGACTATTACTTTTTTCTGGTACAGAAGACAGGCTCATTATTAGCCACTCCTTAGTTAAGGTTGCCTTTTATGATTATTCCGGCGGCTACGTTTCCGCAGAGGTTTAAAAGCATGTGCTTGCTGTTCCGGCGACGATATTTATTTCCGTCCGAAATGATGAGTCAGTAAACGTGTATCTAAATTCACGGGAGAAATAAATTCTCCCGTGACTGAGGTAATAATTTATATTTTCATTCTATTTAATTCATGCGATGCAACCGTCCAGTTTTTCACCTGTTCATGCAGCGTCAGCCCTAACCCCGGACGCGAGGGGACAATCATTTTCCCTTCACGAATTTCCAGACGCTCGTTAAATACCGGCTCAAGCCATTCAAAATGTTCGACCCAGGTTTCATGGGCATAGGCGGCGGCCAGATGAATATGGATTTCCATCACAAAATGCGGCGCCATCATCATTCCGCGTTGTTCCGCCACCTGCATGGCTTTTAAAAACGGCGTGATCCCGCCGACGCGCGGGGCATCGTGCATGATCAGATCAATGGACCCCTGTTGCATATAGGCAAGCACCTCATTCGCGCTGGTCAGCATTTCTCCGGTGCCGATCGGCGTGTCCAGCGCGGCGGCAAGCGCGGTATGCCCTTCAATGTCATAGGCATCGAGCGGTTCTTCAATCCACTGCAGGTTATATTGTTCCAGCGCCCGTCCCATCCGTAACGCCGTGGTTCTGTCCCATTGCTGGTTAACGTCGACCATCAACGGCACATTGTTACCCAGCCCTTTGCGGATGGCCTCCACGCGCCGCAGATCCAGCCGCCGATCCGGATGCCCCACCTTGATTTTGATGCCGCCGATTCCCCGCGCAAGCGAAGTCGTCGATTTATCCAGAATCTCATCCACCGACGCCTGCAGGTATCCCCCCGAGGTGTTATAGCAGCGCACCTCATTGCGATAGGCGCCCAGCAGCTTGGCCAGTGAAACGCCGGCGCGTTTGGCCTTCATGTCCCACAGTGCGCTGTCGAAGGCCGCGATGGTTTGCGCTGCCAGGCCATAACGCCCGATAGACGCGCCCGCCCAGGAGAGCTTGTTCCACAACCGCTGGATATCATTGGGATCTTCGCCAATCAATAACGGCGCAATCTCTTTGGCGTGCGCAAATTGCGCCGGCCCGCCTGTGCGCAACGTATAAGTAAATCCCAATCCCTCCAGTCCCGATTCCGTTTCTATTTCCGCGACCAGCAATGAGACCTCTTTTAAAGCCTGCTGACGGCCGGTAAGAACTTTGGCGTCGCTGACCGAATTATTCAGAGGAACAATAATAGAATAAAGCCTTATTGAACGAATAGGATCAATGGATGAATTACTGCCAGGTACAGTCATGGATCAGTCCCCAATTAAGTAATAAGATTTTTACTTCAACTAAATAAGTCATTTCATTGTTATTATCTGCCCGGCTATTAAGCATGAGCATTATTAACGTTTGACGAATAAAATCAGTCAGACATCCAACATTTGAAATAACTCCAAGTCATGAGTGCTCACATCTTGTACATTAATAATTATGCTGTCCAATCTAAATCCAGAATGAATTAATATAAAAGGAGTATGAATGCTGGACCTGAAGCAAATACAGTGTTTTGTCAGCGTTGCGACCGAATTGAATTTCTCCGCCGCTGCCCGGCAGCTGAATATGACCCAGCCGCCATTAAGCCGTCATATTCAGCTTCTTGAGCATCAGCTCGGCGTACGGCTGTTTGAGCGCTCTACACGTACGGTCAAACTCACCGCCGCCGGCCGCCTTTTTTACGCCGAAGCCCAGAGCTTGCTGGAGAAAGCGCATTCCGCCATGCTGAACGTGCAACGGGTGGTCATGGGCGCGATGGGGAATGTCACCGTCAGCTTCGTTTCCACGGCGACCTACGATTTCCTGCCCAGCGCGATCGCCCAATGCAGCCATCTCTGCCCAGACATCAACATCACGCTCAAAGAGATGAATACAGCCAAACAGCTGGAAGCGCTGCGTCTGCACCAGACGGATCTCGCCATTGTCCGCGAACCCTTCATTCATCCGGACTGCAACTGTGAGACGCTGCTACAGGAAACCTTCACGCTGGCGCTGCCGGCACAGCATCCCCTGGCGCAGAAAGCCGGCAAGCTCAGCCCGCAGGCGCTGGAAAATCAGCCTTTCATCATGTATGCGTTTTCCGCCTGGCAGCCGTTTTATGAAACCCTTACCGGAATGTTCCGCTCGCTGGAGGTACGCCCGCGCTATGTTCAGTACATTGGTTCTACGCTGACCATTCTCTCCCTGGTTAACGCCGGACTCGGGCTGGCGCTGGTGCCTGAAAGCGCAGCCGGCATCCATTTCAGAAACGTGGTATTCCGGCGGGTAACGCTACCGGCGGACATCCGCAGTTCGTTATATTTGATTTATCGCCGGGATAATGACAATACGGCATTTGAGACGGTGCTGAAGCACATCAGAGAGGCGGTTAAAAACGCGAATCAGAACAGGGAAGAAAATGAAGCGCCTGCGCGCTGAGTCAGCGGCAGGCCTGCTTGCTTTTTTCCGGGATCAGAACTCTTCTTTCGTCAGCCCGAAATGGCGGTACGCATGATTAGTGGCAATGCGACCGCGCGGGGTACGCTGGATAAAGCCCTGTTGAATCAGGTATGGCTCCAGCACGTCCTCAATCGTTTCGCGCTCTTCGCCGATGGCCGCCGCCAGGTTATCCAGCCCCACCGGCCCTCCCATGAATTTATCGATCACCGCCAGCAGCAGCTTGCGGTCCATGTAATCGAATCCTTCGGCATCCACATCCAGCATATCAAGCGCCAGCGTCGCCACATGCGCATCAATGTTCCCGTCCGCCTTCACTTCCGCATAGTCACGCACCCGGCGTAATAACCGGTTAGAAATACGCGGCGTACCGCGCGAACGACGGGCGATTTCCAGCGCGCCGTCTTCGGTCAGGGACAAGCCGAGACACTGGGCGCTGCGCCCGACGATATGCTGCAGGTCCGGCACGTTATAAAACTCAAGGCGCTGTACGATACCAAAGCGGTCGCGCAGCGGCGAAGTCAGCGAGCCGGCACGGGTGGTTGCGCCTACCAGGGTGAACGGCGGCAAATCGATTTTAATCGAACGCGCTGCCGGCCCCTCGCCGATCATGATATCCAGCTGATAATCTTCCATCGCCGGATAAAGAATCTCTTCCACCACCGGGGAAAGCCGGTGAATTTCATCAATAAACAACACGTCGTGCGGTTCGAGATTGGTCAGCATCGCCGCCAGATCGCCCGCCTTCTCCAGCACCGGGCCGGAAGTTGTGCGCAGGTTCACGCCCATTTCATTGGCAACAATGTTAGCCAGCGTGGTTTTCCCCAGCCCCGGCGGGCCGAAAATCAACAGATGATCCAGCGCATCGCCGCGCAAGCGCGCCGCTTTGATGAAAATCTCCATCTGCTCGCGCACCTGCGGCTGACCGACATACTCCGCCAGGCTTTTCGGGCGGATCGCGCGGTCAAACACCTCTTCCTCAGTGCCGTAATTCTCGGCGGAAATCAGACGGTCGGCTTCAATCATCCTGTTATTACCTCACGGAAAATCACATGGCAGCCCGCAGCGCATCGCGAATCAGCGTCTCGCTGTCGCTGCCCGGTTTGGCAATTTTACTGATCATACGGCTCGCTTCCTGAGGTTTATACCCCAGCGAGATCAGTGCCGCAACGGCCTCTGCCTCGGCATCCTGCACCGTGTTGCTGGCAACCGGCCGCGGCAGGTCGCTGACCGTGTTAAACAGGTCGCCGCTCAGGCCGCGGAAACGGTCCTTCATCTCCACCACCAGCCGCTCGGCGGTTTTCTTACCAACGCCCGGCAGTTTCACCAGCGTGGCAATTTCCTGCTTCTCTACCGCCGTTACAAACTGTTGCGCCGACATGCCTGATAAGATCGCCAGCGCCAGCTTCGGCCCGACGCCGTTCACCTTGATCAGCTCACGAAACAGCGCCCGCTCCTGCTTATTATTAAAGCCGTACAGCAACTGTGCATCTTCACGCACGACAAAATGGGTGAAAATAACGGCTTCTTTGCCCTGATCGGGCAGCTCATAAAAGCAGGTCATCGGCATTTGCACTTCATAACCTACGCCGTTAGCTTCCAGCAGCACTTCCGGCGGCTGTTTTTCGAGGATAATTCCTCTGAGGCGACCTATCACGCACGAACCCTCTTTTGTTTATTTCGCTGTGAAGCTTATACCATAAAAAAGGCTGGATGAATATCCAGCCTGACGACAACCTGACAGCGGCTCAGCGTAAACGCCCGCGCGCAAGGTTTAACCTCGCCGGGCTGACCCGCACCGCATTCTGGCTGACGTGGCAATGCGTAATTGCGACGGCGAGCGCATCCGCCGCATCCGCCTGCGGGTTGGCGGGCAGTTTCAGCAACGTACGCACCATGTGCTGCACCTGCGATTTCTCCGCCGACCCGATTCCTGCCACCGTCTGTTTGACCTGACGCGCGGCATATTCAAACACGGGCAAGTCCTGGTTTACCGCCGCGACAATCGCCGCGCCGCGCGCCTGCCCGAGCTTCAGGGCGGAATCGGCGTTCTTGGCCATAAAGACCTGCTCAATGGCGAAAAAATCCGGTTTGAACTGGGTGATGATTTCGCTCACCCCGGCGTACACCAGCTTAAGCCGGGTCGGCATATCATCGACGGCGGTGCGGATGCAGCCGCTGCCGAGATACTCGAGCTTTCGTCCCTGCTGGCGGATCACGCCATAACCGGTGATCCGCGAGCCGGGGTCAATCCCGAGGACGATGCTCATTCCAGGGTAGCCGCAACCTCATCGGAGATCTCACCGTTGTGGTAAACCTCCTGAACGTCATCGCAGTCTTCCAGCATGTCGATCAAACGCAGCAGCTTCGGTGCCGTTTCTGCGTCCATCTCCGCGTTGGTGGAGGGAATCATCGACACTTCGGCAGACTCTGCCACCAGGCCGGCCGCATCCAGCGCATCCTTCACCGCGCCGAAAGATTCCCACGGCGTGAACACGTCAATCGCGCCGTCGTCATAGCTGACCACGTCGTCCGCGCCGGCTTCCAGCGCCGCGTCCATCACCGTGTCTTCATCCAGGCCCGGCGCATAAGAAATCACGCCTTTTTTGGTGAACAGATAAGCCACGGAACCATCGGTCCCCAGGTTTCCGCCGCATTTGGTGAAGGCATGACGCACTTCGGAAACCGTACGGTTACGGTTATCGCTCAGGCACTCCACCATCACGGCGGTGCCGCCCGGACCATAACCTTCATAAATGATGGTTTCCATGTTGGTGTCTTCATCGCCGCCCACGCCGCGTGCGATAGCGCGGTTCAGCGTATCGCGGGTCATGTTGTTGGACAGCGCTTTATCGACAGCGGCGCGCAAGCGCGGGTTAGAACCCGGATCGCCGCCGCCCAGGCGGGCCGCGGTAACCAGTTCGCGGATAATCTTAGTGAAAATTTTCCCGCGTTTGGCGTCCTGCGCCGCTTTGCGGTGTTTGGTATTGGCCCATTTACTATGACCTGCCATAAAAAATCTCCGGTAAAAAGCCGCGAGGCTTTAATCAATTACAAAATGCGGGCGACGGCAAGCATGCCGCCGCTTAATGAACGAGCTCTTCAATCGCCTGCCGGTTACTCCACGACTTGGTCAGCAGGGCCGCTTGCCCAGCCTCCAGCCAGCGGTAAGCCAGGTGTTCGGTAACCGGAATATCCCGCTCAGCCGGCAGGGCCAGGCAGAACCAGTGTTCCAGGTTACGCGTCACGCCGGGTGCATAACGATGACGCAAATGCGCAAACAGCTCAAACTCCACGCAGCGCTGACAGTCAAGCAACGACAGATTTTCACCCTCAATATCGATGCCCACTTCTTCCTTTACCTCACGCTGCGCGGCATGCGGAGCAGACTCCCCGTCTTCCAGGCTGCCGGTTACCGACTGCCAGAATTCAGGATCGTCGCGCCGCTGTAACATCAGCACCCTTCCGCTCTGGCGGGCATAAATCACCACCAGAACCGACTCCGGACGCTTATACGCCATTACTGCTCGTCACCTTTCTTCGCAGTAACGGCAATCGCCAGCTCCTGCAACGCGGCCGGGTTGGCATAGCTCGGCGCATCCGTCAGCGGGCAAGCCGCCGCGGTGGTTTTCGGGAACGCGATCACGTCACGGATGTTGTCCGTGCCGGTCAGCAGCATCACCAGGCGATCCAGGCCGAAGGCCAGGCCGGCGTGCGGCGGCGTGCCGTATTTCAGCGCGTCCAGCAGGAAGCCGAATTTCTCGCGCTGTTCCTGTTCATTGATACCCAGAATGCCGAACACGGTCTGCTGCATTTCACCATTATGGATACGCACCGAACCGCCGCCCACTTCATAGCCGTTCATGACCATGTCATAGGCGTTGGCGATAGCGCCGACCGGATGGGCTTTCAGCTCAGCCGGGGTGATGTCGCGCGGCGCGGTGAACGGATGGTGCATGGCCGCCAGGCCGCCTTCGCCGTCTTCTTCGAACATCGGGAAATCGATGACCCACAGCGGCGCCCAGCGCGTCTCGTCGGTCAGTTTCAGATCGCGCCCTACCTTCAGGCGCAGCGCGCCCATCGCGTCGGTCGCCACTTTATAGCTGTCCGCGCCGAAGAACAGGATGTCGTCATTTTGCGCGCCGGTGCGTTCCAGAATCGCTTCCAGTACGTTTGCGCTCAGGAATTTGGCGATCGGGCTTTGCACCCCTTCCAGACCGGCGGCACGATCGTTCACCTTCAGCCAGGCCAGCCCTTTCGCACCATAGATACCCACGAACTGACCGTACTCATCGATGATCTTACGCGTCAGTTGCGCGCCGCCCGGCACCTTCAGCGCAATCACGCGCCCTTTCGGATCGTTGGCCGGGCCGGAGAAGACCTTGAACTCTACGTCTTTCACCAGGTCGGCAACGTCAACCAGTTCCAGCGGGTTACGCAGATCCGGCTTGTCGGAACCGAAACGACGCATGGCTTCGGCAAACGTCATCACCGGGAAAGCGCCGAGGTCGACGCCTTTGATTTCTTTCCACAGCTCGCTCGCCAGTTTTTCCATCACTTCACGCACCTGCTCAGCGGTCATGAAGGAGGTTTCCACGTCGATCTGGGTGAATTCAGGCTGGCGGTCGGCACGCAGGTCTTCGTCGCGGAAGCACTTAACGATTTGGTAGTAGCGATCGAAGCCGGACATCATCAGCAACTGCTTAAACAGCTGCGGCGACTGCGGCAGCGCGTAGAATTTGCCTTTATGTACGCGGCTCGGCACCAGATAGTCGCGCGCGCCTTCCGGCGTCGCTTTGGTCAGCATCGGGGTTTCGATGTCGAGGAAACCGTGGCTGTCCATAAAACGACGTACGAACGCGGTAATTTTGGCGCGGGTTTTCAGACGCTGCGCCATTTCAGGGCGGCGCAGATCCAGATAGCGGTATTTCAGGCGCAGCTCTTCGCTGTTCTGCTGGTTGAAGTCGAGCGGCAGCACGTCCGAACGGTTGATGATGGTCACGCGCTGGCCGAAGACCTCCACGTCGCCGGTCGCCATGTCTTTGTTTTTCTGATTATCCGGACGGGCGCGTACGGTACCGGTGATTTGCACGCAGTATTCGTTACGCAGCTCCGATGCCTGCTGGAACGCTTCCTGATGATCGGGATCGAAAAAGACCTGCACGATACCTTCACGGTCACGCAGGTCGATGAAGATCAACCCTCCCAGGTCGCGGCGGCGCTGAACCCAACCGCACAGCGTTACGTCCTGGCCAACATGGGACAGATTCAGTTGTCCGCAATACTCTGTACGCATAACGATATCCTTTTACTCCGCCGCGGACTCACCCTGGCAACGAGCCGGGCAGGCGCCGTTCTGGCAGCTGTTTTCTGAAGAATTCTTTCTGTTGTCTGTTTTGGCTGCACCCGGTTTGAAATCCGTCGCATACCAACCGGTTCCCTTGAGCTGAAATCCGGCGGCAGAGATCTTCTTTTGCAGTGCGGGGTTTCCGCAGGCGGGGCAATCGACCAGGGGCGCATCAGACATTTTCTGCAATTTTTCTAACTGATGATTGCAGGCGCTACAAGCATATTCATAAATCGGCATGGTAGTTTAAATCGACAGTGCTCATGAATGGGGTGCAAAAGGCGGTCATTATAAAGGAATTTCGCCGCTGCGATAAGTGCGCGCTCGCACTTTGCATGCAAGAACGCGCCCGGCAATGTTGTTTTTATGTTATATTCCGACCTCATTTCATGGAGTACGGCATATGATCTATCTCGGCCTGCCGCAATGGTCGCACAATGCATGGAGTAAGCTCGGCCTGAACGACCTGTCCGACTACAGCCGTTATTTCAACTGCGTGGAGGGCAATACCACCTTTTACGCCCTGCCGCGCACGGAAATCGTCCATCGCTGGCGCGACATGACCCACGATGACTTCCGTTTTTGCTTCAAATTTCCTTCGGTGATCAGTCACCAAAATGCGTTGCACGGTTGCGACGAGGCGCTGAATGAATTCTTCACCTGCCTGCGCCCGCTGGAGGCGCGCATCGGCGAACTGTGGCTGCAACTGCCCGCCGCCTTTGCGCCGCGCGACCTGCCCGCGCTGTGGCATTTTCTCGATACGCTGCCCGGCGCGTTCACCTACGGCGTGGAAGTGCGCCATCCCCAATTTTTTGCCAAGGGCGAGGAAGAGCGGGCGCTGAACCGCGGGCTGTATCAGCGCGGCGTGAACCGGGTTATCCTCGACAGCCGGCCGGTGCACCACGCCCGGCCGCATACCGCCGCCGTGCGCGACGCCCAGCAAAAGAAACCCAGGGTTCCGCTGCACGTGCTGCTGACGGCGCAGCGTCCGCTTATCCGTTTTATCGGCGGCGACGATCTGGCGGAAAACCAAAAATGGTTCGAACCCTGGGCAGAAAAAATCGCACAGTGGAACGAACACAGCGATCCGTTCCTTTTTATTCATACGCCCGACAATGCCGATTCCCCGCAACAGGCTCGGGCGTTGTGGCAATTGCTGGCCCGCGTCGCCACGCTTCCGCTGCCGCCGCCGGATTGGCCGCAGCAAAACACACTCTTTTAAGCGCATCCTTACTCACTAAAAAACGTGGAAATATAGAAATATCCCACACAAAACAATTAGATATTTCTGAACCCTTTCAACAAAATTTTTCACGCGACATCCTGAAAACAGCAGGTTATTATCTGCGTGCCGGTTATTGATAGTTAGCAATGGAGCTAAAAATGGTAAGCGCGCTTTATGTCGTGCTCGGCGCACTGTTATTGATCAAGCTGTCATTAAACGTTGTTAAGCTGCGTGTGCAATACCGTGTTTCCTATGGCGACGGCGGCTTCTATGAGTTGCAGACTGCGATCCGCGTTCACGGCAACGCCGTGGAGTACATTCCCATTGCGGCCATCCTGTTGGTGATCATGGAGATGAACGGCGCGAAGGTGTGGATGATCCACGTCTGCGGTCTCCTGCTGCTGGCGGGTCGTCTGATGCATTACTACGGTCTGCATCACCGGGAAATCAGCTGGCGCCGCTCCGGTATGAGCGCCACCTATATTTCCCTGGTACTGATGGTGCTGGCCAATCTTTACTACCTTCCCTGGGACCAGCTCCTGGCCCTCGACTGAGCAAGCGCAGCGGACGCATAGCCGCAGGATGCCAATTCTGCTAAACTGCGTCCCCTTTTGGTTATCAACTCCACTCAGCCGCTATGTCAGACCACGATAACGCCCACGCACGCGACTTACTGTTTTCCGCCCCCATCGCCAAACTGGGCGACTGGACCTTCGACGAACGCGTCGCCGAAGTCTTCCCCGATATGATCCAACGTTCGGTTCCCGGTTATTCCAACATCATTTCCATGATTGGCATGCTGGCCGGCCGTTTCGTCCGCCCCGACAGCCGGGTTTACGATCTGGGCTGCTCGCTCGGCGCTGCAACGCTGTCGATCCGGCGCAACATTCAGGCGCCGGGCTGCCGGATTATCGCGGTAGACAACTCGGCGCCGATGGTCGAGCGCTGCCGCCGCCATATCGATGCCTTCCGTGCCGATACGCCGGTGGAGGTCATCGAAGCCGACATTCAGGACATCACTATCGAAAATGCGTCATTGGTGGTGCTCAACTTCACGCTGCAATTCCTGCCGCCGGAAAAGCGCCAGGTGCTGCTCGACAAAATCTATCAGGGCCTGCTGCCCGGCGGCGCGCTGGTGCTGTCGGAAAAGCTGAGCTTTGCCGATGCCGCCATCGGCGAATTGTTGTTTGATATGCATCACGACTTTAAGCGCGCCAACGGCTACAGCGAGCTGGAAATCAGCCAGAAGCGCAGCATGCTGGAAAACGTGATGCTGACCGACTCTGTGGAAACCCACCAGGCGCGCCTGCTGCAGGCCGGGTTTGAACACACGGGCGTGTGGTTCCAGTGCTTCAACTTTGGCTCCCTGCTGGCGCTGAAGGCCGGAGGAGAAGCATGATCGGATTCGGCAACTTTTACCGCCACATCGCCGACGGGCCGCTCAGCCACTGGCTGGAAGTATTGCCCGCTCAGCTTGCCGCCTGGCAGAAAGAGTCCCTGCACGGTAAATTCAAAGACTGGTTCAACGCCGTCGATCGCCTGCCGGAAATGACGCCTTACCGCCTCGACCTGCTGCGCAGCGTCACTGCCGAAGCGGAAAGCCCGCTGGGCGAAGGGCAAAAAACCGGCATCGAAACCATGCTGCGCGTCCTGATGCCCTGGCGTAAAGGGCCGTTCGATCTCTACGGCATTCACATCAATACCGAATGGCGCTCCGACTGGAAATGGGAGCGGGTTCTGCCGCACATTTCCTCGCTGGAAGGACGGACGGTGCTCGACGTCGGCTGCGGCAGCGGCTACCACCTGTGGCGGATGATTGGCGCCGGCGCACATTTCGCCGTCGGCATTGACCCGATGCAGCTGTTTCTGTGCCAGTTCGAAGCGGTGCGTAAGCTGCTGGGCAACGACCAGCGCGCGCATCTGCTGCCGCTGGGCATCGAGCAGTTGCCGGAACTTGCCGCGTTCGACACCGTATTCTCTATGGGCGTGCTGTATCACCGGCGCTCGCCGCTGGATCACTTGTTCCAGTTAAAGAATCAGTTGGTTAACGGCGGCGAGCTGGTGCTGGAAACGCTGGTGGTCAGCGGTGACGAGCATCAGGTGCTGGTGCCGGGAGATCGGTACGCGCAGATGCGCAACGTTTACTTCATCCCGTCCGCCAAGGCCCTGGTGAAATGGCTGGAGAAATGCGGGTTTTGTGACGTCAGGATCGCCGATGAGTGCCCCACCACGCTGGAGGAGCAACGCCGGACGGACTGGATGACGAGTGAATCGCTGGCGGAGTTTCTTGATCCGAAAGATCAGAGCAAAACGCGGGAAGGCTACCCGGCGCCGATCCGGGCGGTCCTAATCGCAAGAAAGCCCTAGTCTTTACGCTGAAACCCGCCGGATTCACAACCGCCTGAATCCGGCGGGTTTCAGTCAGTTAATTCAGTTACTTAAACTCCCGTTCCCGGCGCACCGCCGCCTGGCGCTGTATCGCCTGCTCTCCCGCTTTTTCCACCACCCTGAGCGCCGCGCCGCCGGGCGGCAATGCACGATCGATGCTCAGATCATTGCCGGATTCGGCGAGAAGCGCCTGAAGCTGCTGATGCTCACCGCACCATAACGCGTCGATATCCTCATCCCGCCGGGTATCGCGTTCGGCGGAAAAAGCTACCGTCCGGGCCTGAAAGCGCGGGCTTTCCGCACCGCCGCCCAGCTCCAGCCCATATCCCGGCGTCGCAGGTTTGCCGATCACTACCCGCCCTTCCTTCAGCCAGACGCCGGCCATCTCCTCACGCACCTCGTAGCCCAGCTTAGCCAGCCCTTCCAGCACGGCCTCCCGGCGCGCCAGCGCGGCGATTTTCGCCTGCTGCTTCTGTGTCGCCTCGTTTGCCCTGGCGATGGCCCCCGCCAGCGTGCCTGGGTCGCGTGCCTGCAACGCTTGTTGCAGCGTTTCAATCAGCGGCGCCAGTTCATCAGCGTCAAAGCTTTCCAGTCCGGCGATCAACACGCCGAGTTCCTGCCTGCCGTCCACCCGCGCGCGGGCTTCCCGCGTCGCCTGCGCCAGTTCCAGAATCAGCGAATCGCTTAACGTATCCCAGCGATGATCCTGCGCCAGTTGGCTCAGCTCGGCAGAACGACGGCGGATATCGCGGATATCCCGTTCCGGGTCCAGAATCACCAGTTCGGCGATATGGCGTTCAATACGGCGCAGGCGCGCATCAGCCTGCGCAGCGTCCTGCGCTTGCCAGGTTTCCGCCTGATACGCCTGCGGTTTCAGGCTTTCGGCCAGCGCACGCTGGCGCTCCGTGAGAATATCCCCCTGCGGCTGAAGTAAACGCAGCGCCTGGTTCAGCACCTGCGTATCCCCATTTTCCCCTTGCGCCAGCGCGCTCAGGCGCTGAATCAGCTCCGTGTGCTCAGGCATCCGCCGCTGCAACTCCGCCAGCAACACCGCCGCATTCTCCCGCCCCCGGCGTTGCTGCATCAGCGCCCCGGCCTCGGCGTCGATCATCATTTCCTGCGTCTGACGCATGTCTTCCCGGATAAATTCAATCATCCCCGGCACTTGATCCGTCATGGCGGCAAAATTCGCCGCGCTATGGGGGTAGAGGTTACGTCCGAACGCCACCATCTCCTGATAACGCCGGCGAATTTTTGCCGCTTTCTCTGCATCAGCCTGCGTGTTTTGCTGATTCAGCGCTTCCCACTGCTGCATCAGCTGTTTCAGGCAGGCCATTGAGCGCCTGAAATCGGCAATGTCTTCCTGACGGGCGCGAATGGTATGTACGGATGCGCTCATTGATTTTCCTCGCTGTTTTCATAGGCCGGCGGATGGACTTCAGCCCTTGTTTTCATCGCCTGCTCAATCGCCTGACGCAACCTGATGCGCTCACGTTCGCCATCGTTGTACCACCCCTGCACCGACACCCGGTGACGGTACGGCGCCACCCGCTTCAGCAGCGCCGGGCGCCACAGTTCGCGCGCACGGGCCTGCGCCAGCAGCGGGTGATGCGGCACATCGCACTCAATGCCGATCAGGTATTCGCCGCTGTGCGGATCTTCAAGCAGGCAATCATAATAAAATGCCCCCTCACGCCGGGAATCCGCCGGTTGCCAGCCCAGTTCGCGGATAAACGCCTTCACTTCGCGCACGAAGCCGTCTTCCCCCTGTGTTGCTCCTGTGGCGACGTTTTCGCTGCGCATCATGCGGCCCAGCAGTTCGCGCGAACGCGGATACGCCTGCTGTGACAGATGACGGGCGTACTCCAGGTATCCCTGCAAATAATCACGCGGAATATCCGGCTTACGCCGGGTGCTCAGCAGATCCGAAATTTCCTGAACCGGCATGGAAGAAACGATGTGCACCTGCCGGCGGGCGCGGGTCACGGCCACGTTCAGCCGCCGCTCGCCCCCCGACTGCCCCAGCACGCCGAAGTTGCGCCGGAACGTGCCTTGTTTATTGCGCCCGAAGGTGGTGGAGAAGATGATCACGTCACGCTCATCTCCCTGCACGTTTTCCACATTTTTCACGAAGAAGGACATATCTTCATCGTCCTCGCTGCGCTTTTGTTCTTCCCAATACGCCTGACGAAACACGCTGTCCCGCTCGGCGCGGGCCTCGATTTTGCGCTCGATGAGCTGCGCCTGCTTCTGGTTAAACGTCACCACGCCGACGGAAGGCCGCTGGTCATATGGCAATTTCCAGATGGCCGCCAGCAGTTTCACCACCTTAAAGGCTTCCCGCAGGTTGGTTTGATTTTGATACCGGCCGTTAACCTCAATCAGCGAAACCGGCCTGAGCTTGCCGATCACCTTCTCGGAGTGCTGCACCGGAATATTCAGCCGGTTCTCATAAAATGCATGATTGGAGAATTCGATCAATTCGCGGTAAGCCGAACGGTAGTGGATTTCAAGCGTTTGCACCGGTAACACGGTCCGCGCCAGGTGAAGCAGATCGGGGCAGTCGCTGATCCGGCGATAATCCCAGCGCTCCGCCGCTTCATCCTGTTGCCCTTCTTCGGCGTCCGTTTCTTCCTCGTCCTCGTCATCCGCACTGAAGCGCCCGGAGAAAAACGCGGAAGGCGGCATCTGTTTTTCGTCGCCGCTGACCACCATGCGCCGGCTGCGGAACAGCGTCGGCAACGCAAATTCCACCGGCATCTGGGAGGCTTCATCATAAATCACCGCGTCGAACAGCCCCGCCTTGAGCGGCAAGACCTGGCTGGCAACGTCCGGCGTCATCAGCCACACCGGCCGTAAATGCATCAGCCCAAGCGCTTCACCTTCCTCAATAAACTCACGCAGGCGGCGCGCCCGTTTGCCGCGCAGGCGGGTAATCTCCTCCCACGCCCGCAGCGGGCTGATACGCTCACGATCGAGATCGGTGGTCAGCGCCAGCTTGTTCCACTCCCGCATCCGGCGGTCGGCGCCGTCCAGCCGGGCGACCTGCTCCTCGCGCCTTTCCGCATCCAGCAGTAACAACGGCGTTTGCCTCTCCATTTGCTGTTTCCAGCTCAGGCGTACTTCCCGATCCAACGTACGGGACACCACTTCCGTCTGCTCCGCCACCGGAAACGCCTTCAACGCACTTTCCTGTTCGCGCAGGTATTTCAGCACGGCGAGACTGCTCTCATCCAACTGAGCCGCCAGCGGACGGAACTGCTGGTATGACGCCAGCGCAGGCAGTGCGCCTTCGAGGGCATTGATGTCTTGCGTAAGCCGCCGGTTGGTCGTGATCGCCTGAGTGAAGCGCTCATGCACAGACGCCTCCAGCCAGCCGCGCAGCTTCGCCAGCGCGTCAAGGCTGGCGGAACGCGCCTGACAGCGCCGGATAGCCGCCTTCAGCTCATCCGTATGGCGCTCGAAACCGTCCCGCTGCCGTTCAACGATGGCGCTTACCCACCCGGCGCAGTCCGGCGACTGCGTCAGCGGTTCAAATAACTGCGCGGTTCGCCGCAGATTACGGCGGGTTTCCGTCAGCAGCGCGCCTAATGCCAGCGCATCCAGCAAGCCGGCCGGCGGCAATCCCAGGTGCTGATGCAGGCGGGAAAGCTCCGTTCTGACCAAACGCCACTGCAGTTCCAGCCGGGCCGAGCCCCCCAGGCGCGCCAGTAAATCCGGCGTCTCCTGTAAGCCCTGCTGCTGTAAAAAAGCGTTCAGCTTGCCGCGACGCACGTAATAAAAAGGATTCAGATAACGCCAGAACGAACGGCGCAGCGCATCTTCCGTGGCGGTAATCAGGCGCGGCAGCAGCCCGCCGTCGCAGGCGGCCAGTCCGAGGAACAACAGTGGATCGGCGCCAGCGCCGTCAATCTCCTGCAAGCGCCCCGCCAGTTGATCCAGTTGTTGCAGAATCTGTCCGCCCTGCACCAGGCTGCCATGATAAGAAAAGAACAGCGGCAGCCAGCGGGAAAGGTTCTCCCACTCCGCATCCGTCAGTTCGCCGAACAACGCCGGGTAACGTTCAAGGGTATGTTGGTGGCCGGAGCAATCCGCCGCGCTGATGTCAATGGCCTGATAAGGGCCGGCCAGCGTCTCGTCCCTGATGCGTTCCCGTTCACGCAGGGCAATAAAACGGTGGCGAAAATCATCGAGCACCACCGGTTCTCCCGGAAAAGGCGTCAGCTGCGCCAACGGGCTTTGTTCATATTCCGCGTTCAGCCACAGGGGAATCCACGGCCCTATCGCCCGTTTAATCGTCTCTACCTGTTCCAGAGCGCACGGCTGCAATAGCGACCGCAACGCCGGTACATCCAGGCGGCGCGGGTCGGACTCCAACACCATTAACTCGCCCAGCAAAGCGCGGTAGCTGATGCCGGTGTTCGCGTCCGTCCGGTATAAGGCCTGATAGTATTCATCCAGCACCTTGCCGGTCTGCTCCAGCTCTTCGGCGGTGTCCCGGCGGGAAGTGACCCAGGGATTCACCGCCGTTTCCGCAGGCCGGTACAGCCCCTCCAGCTGGGTACGCACGTTGCGGATAATGGCGTCGCGCTCACGCAGCACGTCTTTCACCATCACGACCCGATCCCCCAGTCCGCAGGCGACGATGCGCTTAAACACCACCTCCAGCGCCGCCGGTTTCTGGCAGATCACCAGCAGGCTGCTGCGCCGGCCGATAGCATCCGCCACCATGTTAACGATGGTCTGGCTCTTCCCGGTGCCGGGCGGCCCCTCAATCAACAATCCGGGCGCATTACGCGCCGCCAGTATCGCCGCTTCCTGCGAGGGATCGCTGGTTACGGCGAAATAGCACTCGTGCGCGGCGGCGGGCCGGGGCGGCGTTTCCTGAGGCGAACCCAGCCCCAGCGCTGTTTCCAGCGCGGTTCCGCCGGGTGAGAGCGCACTCAGTTGCCGCAAATCTTCACTGATGGCCTGACCGATAAACGAGGCATGAAACAACACGGCGCTGCACACCAACTGTGCACTGTTTTCTTCGATTTCTTCATCGGTTTGCGTCAGGCGGACCAGCTGTTTTTCGCGGGCGGGGAGCAGCGCCGAAAGGCTTTCCATCACCTCTTCCGCAGTCAGCGAGGACTGACCGAGCAGCTCATCCAGCGCGCTCTGCCAGGCTTTGACCGCCGGAATGCCGACAAAGTTTTCCAGCGCCGGGTTCAGCCGCACCACGCCCCGCTCATGGTCAAAACGCAGGCTGGCTACATCGCGGATACCCGCCTCCATATTGATGCTGACCGGCCACAGCAGCAACGGCGCAATACGCGGCTTCATCTGCCTGGGCTGGTTATGCAGCAGCAGAAAGGGGAAGCCGAGGTAACGCCCGTCGATGCCGGTATCACGTTGGTAAAGCAGGGTCTGGGCGCACAGCGTACGCAGCCTGCCGTTGGCCGATTCATTCGCCAACAGCGCTTCGCCATCGACGGACACCGCCGTTTTGCCGCGTGCCAGCAGATGATTCAACAGCGCCGCCGCACTTTTGCCCCCACCGCCCAGTTCGCACAAATCCACCCGCGCGGCATGGGGCGTGATACGCATCCGCACCAGCGAACCACGCATTGATGAGGCGGTGATCTTACGGGTAAAGAAGCTGAGCACCTGACTGACATAGCGCCGGCGCTCCGGCGCCAGCCACTGCTCCGCCGGAACCGCCAGCATCACCAGCACCTGCTCCAGCGGCAGGCGACGGGTCAGCAGAAAATGCCCGGCCCAGGCGTCAACGTCGGGAATATCGCTGCGGTTAAAGCCGTTGATGCGATCCGCCAGTTGCTGATACAGCGTCTGGCGCGGTGCCTGCAACCATTCCCGCGCCGCTTCGCGCTCAAACGCCAGCACGCCGCAGCGCGCCGCCAGCGTCTGGGCCTGCGTCAGCAGGCTTTCCGCGGAAACATATTGCTCAGCCCCTGCGCTAAGCAGAACGATCAAATCGTCCTCGCTGAGGTTGCGCCGGTCGATCAGCGTTTTCAGTCCGGGATGACGGGTATCCGGAAACAGGCGGCGCTGTTCTTCCCACAGCGCCGCCAGCCGTACACGCGAGGTTGCCAAAAGATGAATGCGCAGCGTCTCTTCGTCAAACGCTATGCCCAGCGTAGTGCCACGTTCGCGCACCCGTGCCTGGCGGGCGTTCAACTGCGTGAGCCAGTGCCCCGGCTCGCCCTGGCCGAGCATTTCCGGCAGCGGCCCGGTCAGCAGCGCATAGCCCTCCTGCGGGTGTTCCAGCAGCCAGGCGGGTGTGACGATTTCGCCGCGCAGGATCAGCGGCATGTTCGGATTAAGCTGTTTGAGCGCCAGCATCAGGCGGAAGTCGTCATCGGTCTCCGTCAGTCCGCTCACCTGCCGAAGCATCGCGATGACCGTATCCTCAACGCCGCACGTCTGCGCCCAGGTTGTTATCTCGCCGCGCAACAGCAACGTTTGGGCTTCCTGCCAGTGTTGTTGCGTGGCGGCGGCCAGGGCAAAAGCGGCTGGCTGGCGATAGATGCTCCCGCCAAGCGTAATCTCCGCCCCGCTCCCGGCAACGGCGCCCATTTCATCAGCAACCGCGACGGGACGCCCTTCCAGCCAGGCTTCAACCTCAGGCCACTGCCAGCGGCGGTGACGGTCGCGGGTGAGTAAGCCACGCAGCAGCAGCCGCAAACGCGGGTCGAGATTGTCCGGGAGAGTCACGCCGTTCGCCAGCACCTGAATCAGGAAAGCATGAGGGTGAACGTCGTCGAAACAGGCGCCGTGGGTCAGTTGCTCCAGCAGAATAATGCCCAGGTTCCACCAGTCCGACGCGGCGGCCACACCGCCGGCCAGGGTTTCCGGCGCGCTGTAACGGCTGATGCCCAGCGGCGCGACGATGTCGAGATCGAACTCAGAAAGGCAGGCGGAACCAAATTCAATAATGACGATATCCAGCGGGTGGCGGGTGCGGATCAACAGGTTGCCGGGCCGCAGATCGCGGTGGCGCAGTCCGTGTTCGGCGAAGCTGAACAACGCGCTGCCCAGCTCACGCACCACGTGCGGAATTTCATCCTCATGCCAGTAATCGCCGCCGGCGACAAACGCCTCCAGCGAACCGCCGGTCAGCGCTTCCGCCACCTGCCAGGCGCGCTCGTTCCAGCGCCCGGTGGCGATAATTTCCGGCACATGTTCGCGCGGCAGACGCCGCACTACGTCATAAATCGCCGGGTCGGGCTCCGCGCCGCAGGCATACAGCGTCAGCACGGCCTGACGGCCGTCTTCCTGATGCTGCGCCAGGTAGCGCTCGCGCACGCTGTCATCGCGGTTGATGCGCCGCAGGAGTTGCCAGCCGTCAATGGCGGTCACCTCATCGCCGCCCGCTTCCGGCACTGGAACTTCAGCGGGTGCGTCGGCGCCGCACACCAGGCACATCAGGTCATCGTCGTCCAGCGGGTGACCGTTGCGGCACAGCCGCGCCGTGCCCGCCGCGCTTTCCGGCGGCGCGACGTCGCTGGCGGCGACCACCGCTTCAGGACGCCATCCCTTCGCATGGATAGGTTCGGCGGAGAGATCCCAGCCGCACGGACGATCGTCAACACGCCCTTCGCAGAAGATTTCCGTCAGCGCACGTTCCGTGTGGCAGTTAGGGCAAAAACGCATCATAGCGAACGATTCCGATCCTTGTTATCGCGCAGTACCGGAGTAAAGGAATGGCCCCGGTCCGTCAAAAATTCATTGAGCCGCTGCATGTCATCACGGCGCGGAATGCCGATCAGGCTCACTACGCCCGCATCGTCAATCGCCAGGTCCAACACCTTTTCGTCCGCCGGCAGCGGCGCGTTATAGCGGGCGAAACACGTCTCACCCAACGGTGTTAAGAGATGAAGCCGCTGATTATCGCTGCCGCGCAGCCTGAGCGTTTGCGGCGCATCCTGCTCGAACGGCTCCGACATCAGGGCGTCAATCAGCCCCGTCATGCGCGCAAGTTCATCGTTCAGGACGGGGAATGGATAGCCGCTGAACACCAGGATATCACCGTGAAATTCGGCGCGTATGGCCGTCAGCAGCGCCGCCAGCGCCTGTGGCTGATCGAAGGGTTCACCGCCGGAAACGGTAATGCCGTCCGCCTGCGCCAGCCAGGGGCGCAGGTGTGCTATCACATCAGCGACGGGTGTTTTTTCGCGGCGGAAACGCCAGGTTTCCGGCGACAGGCAGCCAGGGCAGCGTAACGAACAGCCCTGTGTCCAGATACCGATGCGCCTGCCCGGCCCCAGCGTCGTAACCGGAAAGTGCAGGCGCGACAGCGCAATCGCCGTCATTGCGCCGCTTCCGCCTGCCGGGTCAACAGCAACTGCGTCGTCTCGCCGGTCAATACGCCATTAACCTCATAGCCTTCGCCCGGCCGGGCGTCGGCGTCAAACAACGCGCGCGCCAGCGGGTTAACCAGATGGACTTCGAGTTGGTTACGGATGCCGCGCCCGCCGTTCGACAAATCCGCCAGGCACAGTTCACGCAGCGACGCCATCGCCGCGTCGCTCAGCGTAACCGTCATCTCTTGCGCTTTCAGCCCTTCCAGCGTATTGCCCACCATTTGCGTAAAGATCTGGTCGGCGACGTCGGGGCGGATAAAGTCAAACACGATGATGTTTTCACCGATACGGTTCAGCAATTCGGGGCGGTTCAGCACCAGCTTAAAATGACGTTCAATCTCCGCTCTTACGTTACGCTGTACGGTTTCATACGGCTCATCCGGACGCACGTTCGCCACCCGCTCGCCGTTGGCGTCGAGGCGATAGATCCCCAGATTGGAGGTGAAGATAATCAGCGCTTCGGAGAAATAAACCCGGTCGCCGCGCCCGGACGTCAGCACGCCGTCATCAATGATTTGCAGAAATTTATCCATCAGGCGCGGGTGCGCCTTCTCAATTTCATCAAACAACACCACGCTGAACGGCTTTTCGCGGATAGCGTTAGTCAGTTCGCCACCCACGTTGTAACCAACGTACCCCGGCGGCGCCCCAATCAGGCGTTGATCGGCATGTTCGGCGCTGAATTCCGACATATCAAAGCGGATATAAGCGCTTTCATCGCCGAACAACAGTTGCGTGACGGTTTTCGCCAGCTCGGTTTTCCCAACCCCGGTCGGCCCGGCGAGAAATACCACTCCGCGCGGCCGCCCGCCCTGACGGCCCACGCCGGTCACTGCCCGCTTGATGATGTCCAGCATATGCGTAACGGCGTGCGTCTGCCCTTTGACCCGTTTACGGATCAGGCCGTCCGCGTTGCGGATTTTGTCCTTTTCAATCTTTAGCCAGGGATCTTCGGTAATCCCGACCTTATAACGCCGTACCGCATCGCTGACGCGATCCTGCGCCACGCCTTCAATGCGCGCCAGCTGGGCGATCGCGTTCATGTCGATCAGCAGCAAGCCTTCGGTTTCATCCACAAACGCCTGGAGGGATTTCTGTTGCGTCGCCTCATCGCTTTCCCCGCCCGCCAGGGAACGCAGCAACGCCGGCGCCAGCGCGCGGCGGGCGATGCGATCCGGTCTGGCGACCGGAATATGGCGGATTCGCGGGTTGTTGATCAAAAACCAGTCGGGCAAATCGCCCTCTTTTTCCACCACCCACAGCACGGTGTTGAAGAACGCCCGCCGTTGTTCTCCGGCCGGACGCGCGCGCGCCTGATGAGAAAGCACCAGCGCCCGGGTAAACAGGCTGTGTTCCGCCGGCGTCAGGTTGTCGTTGTGGTTAATCAGGCAGGAGGCGAAGTCCACGATCAGCGCAACCGGTTCGCCGGGCAGTTCAATCAGGCGCTCCAGCGTGGCGTTGAGCAGATCGATTCCCCCGTTCGCCCGGCCATCAACCACGTTCAGGCCAAGCTGCGTCAGCGTTTTTTGCGTCGCGGCGGGATCTTCGCCGGGAAAGTTCACGGGCGTGAAACCGTGCAGCGGGTTGAACGCCACCACGTGCTGATAGCCCGCTTCGCGCAGCGCGTTATGCAGCGCCTGCTGGAAAGGCAGCGTCGTTACCGCGCCCGGCGCGATTTCACTCGCCTGTAAATCACGGACGTTGCCGGAGAGAACGAACTGGCTTTTCAGCGGTAAGAAACGCAGTAAATCGCGGACCCAGCGCGGCGGCTGGTAAGAGGGCGTCTGTGACATCATGATTCCTTTCGTGACTTCGCCGGCGGCACGGCGTTCAATAGCAATGATTGTAATCAATTTCACCGCGGATAAATGCGTTTTTTCTCCTTTATCCGCAGGATGACGCTAAAAAACCCCGGCAGCAACATCGCCGGGGTCATCACGTTTTCCGCGGTTATTTTCGTCAGACTGAACGAAGCTGGCCTTCTCCCAGGCTCAGCGCCGTTTTCATTGCTTCGACCAGTTCACCGTCCACGCAGTAGTGGGAAAACTCATCGAATTCGCTGTCGGAACACATGGTCACGCCCGCCTTACGGTAACGCATTGCCGACGGCACCTGGCGTCCGGCCGAACTGTGCAGTTCGGCGAATCCCGCTTCCTGAAACTTATGCAGGTTGGTCAGCCGTACGCCTGCGCCGGGCATGATGACCGGCCCTGTACTGGCGTGCAGCAGCTCTTTCAGCAACGGCAGGCCCGCTTCCGCGCTCTGCTGCTGGCCCGAGGTCAGAATGCGCGCCACGCCCAGGTCGGTCAGCTGATTCAGCGCCACCACCGGACTGACGCACATGTCGAACGCGCGGTGAAAGGTAATCGCCATATTCCCGGCTTCGCGCATCAGTTCACGCATCCGCGGCAGGTCGATGTGCCCTTCGGCGTCCAGAAAGCCGACCACCGCGCCGGGGAAGCCCAGGTCGCGAATCATCGCCATGTCTTTTTTGATTACCTCAAACTCGGCGTCGCTATAACAAAAGTCGCCGCCGCGCGGCCGGACAATCGGGTGTACCGGAATTTTCACCCGCTCCCGTACCAGCACCAGCGTGCCATAACTCGGGGTCAGCCCGCCCTCCTGCTGGCTGGCGCACAGCTCGATTCTGTCCGCCCCCGCCTGTTCCGCCACCACGGCACACTCCGCTCCGTAGCAGCATATCTCCAATTTCGTCATCAATATTCCTCCTGCAAAATCAACGAACCAAATAGAACAACGTGAAAACTTTTCAAAACGGCAGATGAAACTTGAGAAATGGGATCTTTCTCGCGTAGGCTGAAAAACGACACCGACAAGAGAGACGGCGCTATACAGCATAAAATCATGTTGAGAGCGGTTTCAGGCCTATATAAGGATACATTACTATGGCATTCAATTTTGACGAATGGGTAGACAGAAGTCACAGCGATAGCGATAAGTGGCATAAATATGCCGGAAAAGACATTATTCCGCTCTGGGTCGCAGATACTGACTTTCGCTCTCCACCCGCCGTCATAGAGGCATTACAACAACGTATCGCCGAAGGCGTGTTCGGTTATGGTTATCCTTCACCGGAGCTGACCGACATTTTCGTGCGCCGGATGCGAGAGCTGTATCAGTGGGAAATTCAGCCGGAATGGCTGGTCTTTTTGCCCGGACTGGTATGCGGGCTGAACCTTTCCGTACGCGCATTAACCGCTGACGGCGAAAAAACCCTCGCGCCGCATCCGATTTATCCGCCGTTCGTCCGCTCTTCCAACTTTGCCGGTCGCAAACAGATTAGCGCCCCCATGGTATTGAAAAACCAACGCTGGGTGATGGATCTTGACGCCATTGAGCCACGTATGGACGGCAGCGCGAAGCTGCTGATGCTGTGCAACCCGCACAACCCCGGCGGCACCGTTTATACCCGCGAAGAGCTGGAAGCCCAGCTGGAGTTCGCCCGCCGCCATAATCTCTATATCTGTTCCGATGAAATTCACTGCGATCTGCTGCTGGAGCCGGGCGTACGCCATGTTCCCATCGCTTCGCTGAGTGAAGATGCGCAACAGCGCAGCATCACCCTGATGGCGCCGTCGAAAACCTTCAACATCGCCGGCCTCGGCGCTTCCATCGCCATCATCCCGAACGCGGAACTGCGCGGGCGTTTCATTCAGACGCGCGCCGGCATCGTTCCCGGCGTAGATATTCTGGCCTACGTGGCGGCGACCGCCGCTTACCGTGACGGCGAAGCCTGGCTGCGCGATCAGCTCGACTACCTGCGCGCCAACCGCGACCGGGTATTTGAGCGCATCAACACCATGCCGGGACTTTCCATGACGCCGATGGCAGCGACATACCTGGCCTGGATCGACGCCAGTCAGTTGCCGGTTGACAATCCGCACGCCTTCTTTGAACAGGCAGGCGTCGGCCTTTCGCCGGGCAGCGACTTCGGCAACCCGCGTTTCGTGCGGCTGAATTTCGGCTGTACCCGCGCGCTGCTCGATAAAGCGCTGGATCGCATGGAGGCCGCCGTCAAAGCGCTCTGAGCCTGCTCTCTCCGGGCGAACGCACGTTCGCCCGGCTTTTTCCCCGCCCTTCACGCCCGCTTCACCGGAATTTCACACAGCCTCCGTAACGTGTCGCCATCGATACAACACGGAAGATTGAATCATGAAATCCAGACTCTCCTCCCTCGATCAGGCCTGTTACTTCTGTTTGCTCGGCCCGGCCATCGGCCTCGGTTTGCTGCTGGCGCTGGTGATGTTCCGCACGCCCGCACAGGCGCCGGCGATTTACCTGACCGCCCTGCCGATCGCCTACCTGCTGGGCGCCGCCCCGGCGTTTCTGACCGGCATGCTTTCCGGCAGGCTGCCTGAACGACGTGGAAAATCGTTGCTGGTCGCCGCGCTGGGCGCGCTGATATTCGTTCTGACCATTCTGGCGCTCCTGTTGGCGACCGATCTGACCCGCAACCCGTTGCCCGGCACGCTGGCCGCCTGTGCCATCATCGGCTTTATCACCGCGTTCAGCGCCTATTGGCTGGTCAACAAACTGCCTGCCCTGAACCTTTAACTGACACGACACCGGATTACGGATATGAAAAATACCACCTCTTACATTTTCAGCGCCCTGTATTTCGCCATATTGGGGCCGCTTATCGCCCTGCTTTTTGCGGTGCCCGTCGTGCTGCTGTCCATCAAGGATGACTTTTCCGCCCTGCCACTGGTCGTGCTGATCGGGTTACCGCTGGTGTATATCGTTGGTTTTATTCCTGCGCTGCTGACCGGCATCGCCGCTAAATGGCTGCCGGAGAACCGGGGAAAAATCGCCGTGCTGGCTGTGATCGGCGCCGCGCTGTCCAACGCGGCCGGTTTCATTGCGTTCAGGGTATCGGGGCTGGATGACATCGGGCTGAATGCCCCGTTGGTCGGCCTGTTCGGCGCTATCGTCACCCTGCTGCTGTACTGGCCGATGTCCGCCAAAAACGGACAACGGATGAGAAAGGCAAACGGGGCCGCTTAGCCGCGCTCGCTGGCGACGACGTCGCGGATATCATAAGGGTGAAACTTAATCGTGACCTGACCGTCGCTGACCGCCAGCGTCGGATTCGGCAGCCGTTCACCTTCCCCCTGCGGCGCGCTGAACTTCAGCTTAATGCCCGGCGTCAGCAATGCGGCGTCCGGCAGCAACGCCAGCGCGCGCGGATGCAACGTTTGCGGATCGCCGTCAATCACCAGTTCCACATGTTCCCAACCTTCGTGAGGGTAGCGTTTCTCGCCGGGGTAAGGCAGTTCGACGCAGTCGATCTGCCAGCTTCCCACCGTCAGCGGCTGACGCAGGGTGAACAGACAAATCGGGCGGCCGTTAATGTTGTTTTCAGACAACAGATCGCCGCACTGCATCAGCCCGTGACGCCAGCGATCGGCCGTGGCGTTTTGGTGGCAACGCAAGGAAATGTGGTCGGCCCGGAACTGGCTGAGATCCAGGCCGAGTTTTTGCGCCAGCGCCTCAAGCAAACCGGTGAAACGCGCTAAATCCGCATCCAGTTCGCTCAGGGATTCAATTGAAGCCAGAAAAGTCATGTCTACCATTCTCCGGGATAAGTCCGGCGCTTACTTTACACGCTCCGCGCTTCACCTCCAACCGGATGAGAACGCCTGCTGACGTCGCCGTTGAATTCGCATATAATTACCGGCTGTTTTGCGCCCCCGCGCATTTATTTTTCCTAAAGAGCGATGCGTGCCGCTTACGGCCCGCCATACTGCACAATATTAAGGTAACCCGGTGAATATTCAGGCATTACTTTCAGATAAAGTCACCCAGGCGCTGGTCGCCGCAGGCGCCCCCGCCGATAGCGAAGCCCTCGTCCGCCAGTCCGCCAAGGCGCAATTCGGCGACTATCAGGCCAACGGTGTAATGGGCGCCGCCAAAAAGCTTGGCCTGCCGCCACGCCAACTGGCCGAGAAAGTGGTTGCCGCGTTGGATCTGGAAGGCATTGCCAGCAAGGTGGAGATCGCCGGTCCGGGCTTCATCAATATCTTCCTGGCGCCGCAATGGCTGGCCGCGAATCTGGAAAGCGCGTTGCAGGACGCGCGTCTGGGCGTCGCGCCGGTGAGGCCGCAGACGATCGTGGTTGACTACTCTGCCCCGAACGTCGCCAAAGAGATGCACATCGGCCATATCCGCTCGACCATTATTGGCGACGCCGCCGTGCGCACCCTGGAATTTCTCGGCCACAACGTGATTCGCGCCAACCATGTCGGCGACTGGGGCACCCAGTTCGGCATGTTGATCGCCTATCTGGAAAAAGTGCAGAACGAAAATGCGGCGGATATGGATCTGTCCGATCTGGAAGCCTTCTACCGCGAAGCGAAAAAGAACTACGACGAAGACCCGGTTTTCGCCGAGCGCGCACGTGGGTATGTCGTGAAGCTGCAGGGCGGCGATCCCTACTGCCGTGAGATGTGGCGCAAGCTGGTCGACATCACCATGACACAAAACCAGAAGACTTATGATCGTCTCAACGTCACCCTGACAAAAGACGACGTCATGGGTGAAAGCCTGTACAACAGCATGCTGCCGGGCATCGTCGCCGATCTGAAAGCCAAGGGGCTGGCGACGGAAGACGAAGGCGCCGTGGTGGTCTACCTCGACGAGTTCAAGAACAAAGAAGGCGAACCGATGGGCGTCATCATCCAGAAGAAGGATGGCGGCTACCTTTACACCACTACCGACATCGCCTGCGCCAAATACCGCTACGAAACGCTGGGCGCCGATCGCGTGCTGTATTACATCGATTCCCGTCAGCATCAACACCTGATGCAGGCCTGGACCATCGTGCGCAAGGCCGGTTACGTGCCGGACTCCGTCAGCCTGGAACACCATATGTTCGGCATGATGCTGGGCAAAGACGGCAAACCATTCAAAACCCGCGCCGGCGGCACCATCAAGCTTTCCGATCTGCTCGACGAAGCGATTGAACGCGCCGGTCAACTGGTGCGCGGCAAAAACCCGGATATCAGCGGCGCGGAGCTGGAAACGCTGATCAACGCCGTCGCCATCGGTTCGGTGAAATACGCTGACCTGTCGAAAAGCCGTACCACCGATTACGTTTTCGACTGGGACAACATGCTGGCGTTTGAAGGCAACACCGCGCCTTATATGCAATACGCCTACACCCGTGTCTCCTCCATCTTCAAGCGTGCCGGTATTGATGAAAACGCCCTGAGCGGCGACATCGTGCTGACGGAAGAGAAAGAGCTGGCGCTGGCTGCACGTTTGTTGCAGTTCGAAGAAACGATCACCACCGTGGCGCGTGAAGGCACCCCGCACGTGATGTGTGCTTACCTCTACGATCTTGCCGGCCTGTTCTCCGGCTTCTACGAGGCCTGCCCGATCCTGACGGCGGAAACCGAGGGCCAGCGCAACAGCCGGCTGAAGCTGGCCGCGCTGACGGCGAAAACGCTGAAACTCGGGTTGGATACGCTGGGAATTGAAACCGTAGCGCGCATGTAATCACCCACCACTACGCATCTTATCAGGGGAGCTTAATGCTCCCCTTTTTTATATTCACTCACCAGATATAAAGATTAGATAATTAGATTTTAATTTGACGTTATAGAAAACAAAGCTCATTATCTGATTAATTCAACAACCGATATGTTTGCAACACGCGAGGGTATATGGCTGCGGTTATCATGTGGACAAAGAAAGCGGCGAAGCAGTTGATGTCCATTGATATGCGATACCGGAAAGCGATTCAGAAAAAAGTGAACGCGCTCAGCACGTTCCCCGACGTCACGCTTGATATCAAAAAGCTTCAGTATACGGACGATCAATACAGGATAAGGGTGGGTGATTACCGGGTTATTTTCCGCGTGGACGACGACGATCCCGTGGTCTGTAGCATTGAGATCGTTAAGCGCAGAACGTCAAAGACTTACTATATGGAAGAACCCGCTTCCTGCATTTACACCCCTGACCCGATACCGGTATCCGTAACAGCGCGAGATTGGACTATGTCTGAAAAAATTCAATATATTACCGACGTACATGGCAAGCCTCAGTTCGTGGTGCTGCCCGTTGAGGATTACCACACGCTGCTGGAAGGCGACCATGACGAAAGTTGGGAGGATGTGCCCTACACCGCTTCCGACGACGATCAGGAAACCATTCCCAGCGACGTGATTAACATCATGATTGACGAGGACGTCAGCCTGCTGGCTGCCTGGCGCATCTATTCCGGAATGTCTCAGTATGACGTGGCCGAACAGTTGGGAACCACGCAGTCCGCGGTTTCTCAATGGGAGGCGGTCGATTCCCGTCCGCAGAAAAAAACCCGGGAAAAGCTGGCGGCACTGTACGGCTGCCGCCCCAGCCAAATGCTTTTGTAATCTCCGCGCCATCCCTTTTACCGGGATGGCGCAATGCCGGCCTTATACCGCCACGCTGCGGGTAAAATCCTTCACCCGGAAGCCCATCAGCGCCAGTGAAGCAAAATACGCCACTACGCCGGCAATCACCACCGCGCTTAAACGCAGCAGGCGCATCGCCATATTGCCCGTATCCCACGCCGGCATAATCCACATCATTCCCACCAGCACTGCGGACATCACCAGCACCGCCACCACCAGCTTAATCAGGAAAATACGCCAGCCCGGCTGCGGCTGGAAGATATCCTGCTTGCGCAGTTGCCAGTAAAGCAGGCCGGCGTTCAGGCAGGCGGCAAGACCGATCGACAACGACAGCCCGGCATGCTTCAGGGGGCCGATAAACGCCAGGTTCATCAGTTGCGTCATGATCAACGTCACGATGGCGATTTTGACCGGCGTTTTGATGTCCTGCCGCGAGTAGAACCCGGGAGCCAGCACCTTCACGACAATCAGCCCCATCAGGCCGATTGAATAAGCCACCAGCGCCCGCTGGGTCATCGCCGCGTCAAAGGCGCTGAACTTCCCATACTGGAACAGGGAAACCGTCAGCGGCTTCGCCAGAATACCCAACGCCACCGCACTCGGCAGCGCCAGCAGAAAGCAAAGGCGCAGCCCCCAATCCATCAGGCGGCGGTACTCATCGTGCTTGCCGCTGGCGAAACTCTTCGCCAGCGACGGCAGTAAAATCGTCCCCAGCGCCACGCCCAGCACGCCGGAGGGGAACTCCATCAGGCGATCGGCGTAGTACATCCAGGAGACGGAGCCGGAAACCAGAAAAGACGCGAAAATGGTGTTGATAATCAGCGAGATCTGGCTGACCGATACCCCGAGGATCGCCGGCCCCATCTGACGCATCACGCGCCATACCCCGCTGTCGCGCAGGTTAACGCGCGGCAGCACCAACATGCCGATTTTCTTCAGGTGCGGCAGTTGATAAAACAGCTGCAACACACCGCCCACCACGACCGCCCAGGCCAGCGCCAGCACCGGCGGGTTAAAATACGGCGCAGCGAACAGCGAAAACCCGATCATACTGACGTTAAGCAGCGTCGGGGCAAACGCCGGCACCGAAAAACGGTTCCAGGTGTTGAGCACCGCACCCGCCAGCGAAGCCAGCGAAATCAGCAAGATATAGGGAAAGGTAATGCGCAGCAGCGATGACGTCAGCGCGAATTTCTCCGGCGTGTCGGCAAAACCGGGCGCGGTGACGTAAATCACCCAGGGCGCCGCCACGATGCCCAGTAAGGTAACGACCGCCAGCACCAGCGTCAGCAGCCCCGACACATAGGCAAAAAAGGTCCGGGTCGCTTCTTCACCCTGCTGACTTTTGTATTCCGCCAGAATCGGCACGAACGCCTGGGAAAACGCCCCTTCGGCAAAAATTCGCCGCAGCAGGTTCGGCAGCTTGAAGGCGACGAAGAAGGCATCGGTTGCCATGCCGGCGCCAAAAATACGCGCCACGATCGCGTCGCGGGCAAAGCCCAGCACGCGCGAAAACATGGTCATCGAACTGACCGCCGCCAGAGATTTGAGTAGATTCATCTGTCCGCTTTTATAAAAAACACATCCCCTGACGTATCAGGGGAAAAGGAAGGCTCCAGTCTACTTATCTGCCGGGGAAGATCCAGCGGGAGTTGTTACAGACTACGGCAACAGGCTCTCAACCAGCCTCTGTGCCGCCAATGCTTGGTCGCCGCTGGTCAGCGGTGCGCGGTTCTGTTCCAGGCAGTCAATGAAGTGCCCGATGGCGCCGGTGAAGCCCCGCTGCTCCAGCGTGGTTTGCCATCCCGGCGCCGGAGACTCGGACAACACGCCTTGGCGCTCAACCTGTAAGCGGCGCAGATCTGCGGCATCATAAATCGCCCCCTGCATCACGACCTGTAACGTCTCCCGCTGGCTGCCCGCAGCCCGGTGCATGCTGGTCGCGACCTGACACGCGCCGGCGCGGAACTGGTGCCCGGCATAAATCAGCTGGCCGGCATCATTTACCCGCAGCCCGCCGCTTTGCAGCTCCAGCGTTTCACCGCTCATCCACAGGGCGGTGTCAATTACGTGAAGGTAATCGTCCAGCAGGGTAAAACGGGCGTCGTGAGGGCCGATGCCGTCGCAACGGTGCTTATCCATGCGGATCGACGCCGGCCCGCTCATCTGTTGTTTGATTTGCTGGTATACCGGCGCGAAACGACGGTTGAAACCGACCATCAGATGCAACCCTCTGCGGGCAGCCAGTTCGACCAACTGCTCCGCCTGCGCCAGCGTCCCGGCCAGCGGCTTATCCACGTAGACATGTTTCCCCGCCCTCAGCAACGCGCTGACCACCTCAAAATGCGAAGCGGTGCTGCTGTGCACAAACAGCGCGTCACACTCATCGGCCAGCGCCATCAGCGAAGCAAACGGCGTGATGCGGTAGGCCGCGCAAACCGCCGCTGCTTTTTGCTGCCCGGGAGAGAACGCGCCGCGCAGTTGCCAGCGGCCTGCATGGCTTAAAACCGGCAAATACGCTTTTTGCGCAATACTGCCGAGGCCGACGATGCCGATACGGGGTTGCGTCATGGACATCTCCTCAATCGCCCAATTTTTCCAGCAAGCTTTCCAGACGCTGTTTCAGCTCCGCCACTTCGCCTTCCAGGCGTTCAACGCGCGCAGCAAGCCCGCTGCCTGAGGCGGAAGGAACAAACGCGTCGCTTTCGGTGCCCGGGTCAACGTCGCCGCTGAATAAATGCGCATAGCGGCTCTCACGCTTGCCCGGTTCCCGCGCCAGACGGATCACGAAAGGGCCGTCCTCACGGGTTGCCAGCGTTTGCAGCACCTGCTCCGTCTGCGCCACATCACCGAATTCAAACATACGCGCCGTGCGGGTACGCAGTTCGCCCGGCGTTTGCGGGCCGCGCAACAACAGGCAGCACACCACCGCGACTTCCGCCGGCGAAAACTTCAGGTTGCCGAACTCTGAGTTGCAGAAACGGTGCTCATATTTCATCACCCGGTTACCCGGCACGCTCAGCGTGCGAATCTGGTGTTTCTTCACCAGCAGGTCCAGCGTTGACTGCACCTCCGACTCGCTCAGCTCCATCACCGGCTCGCGGTTGGTCTTTTGGTTACAGGCGGTCGTCAGGCTATTCAGCGAAAGCGGATACTGGTCGGGCGTAGTCACCTGTTTCTCAAGAAAACAGCCGATTACGCGGGCTTCCAGCGGGGACAATATATGTTTCATCAATATAACTCCTTATAACGAAATCAACGGCCGGGCGTCCATTCCTGGTTAACCAGCGCGGTCAGCACGTGGTCTTCCCACTTTCCGTTAATTAATAAATAGCGTTTCGCGTAGCCTTCCTGCTCGAAGCCAAGCCGTTTCAGCAGATCGCCGCTGCGCTGGTTGTGCGGCATGTAGTTCGCCATGATGCGGTGCATATGCTGATGCCGGAACATGTAGCGGATCGCCGCCTGCAGCGCCTCATACATCATGCCCTGCCCCTGCCAGCGTTCTCCCAGCGAATAGCCGAGATAACAGGCGTGAAAAGAACCGCGCAGCACGTTGCTGAAGTTCGCCACACCGCGCACTTCTTTCTCATCCGGGTCCAGCAGAATGAAATAGTAGGCGCTGCCCTGTTTTTGCAGCTCATTGATCATGCCGAGGCGGGCCTGCCAGCCCGAAGGATAACAATGGCTTTCGTCGCGCAGAGGTTCCCAGGGCTTAAGGAAATCACGGTTTATGGAATAATAATCCGCCATGCGGTAAGCATCGCGGTCATTGACCAGGCGAACCACCAGCCGGTCGGTAACTAAACGGACTTTCGGACCTGATGAACGGTAACCGAACACGATCGCCTCCCTGTATCCGGCGTAACGGAAAACAACACTATAGCGGGTGTTAATACATCAGGTAAAACGTCAGACGGCGAGATAATGCGCAATCAAACCCGCTCGCACGCTGTTTTTCCTGCTTTTGCTACCGGGTTAACGTCCGGCTGACGCAAAGGGAATAACAAAGCGCTCCCTGTAATTATGTTTTATCCCGGCCGGGTATGAGTAGAAAATATAATAATCCGGCATCTGTACCGCGGCAGAAAATAGGTAGAGAATAAACACGGTCATTATCCCTCCCCTCTCTTCTTTTGCAGATGGTGCACAATGTCGCTGGTATCGCAGGCTCGGAGCCTGGGTAAGTATTTTTTATTGCTGGATAACTTATTAGTTGTTTTAGGCTTTTTTGTCGTCTTCCCGCTTATTTCCATCCGTTTCGTCGACCAAATGGGTTGGGCGGCGCTTATCGTTGGTATCGCCCTCGGGCTGCGTCAATTATTGCAGCAGGGGCTGGGCATTTTCGGTGGCGCGATCGCCGACCGTTTCGGCGCTAAACCGCTGATCGTCACCGGCATGCTGCTGCGTGCGGCCGGCTTCGCCACGATGGCCGTGGCCAACGAACCGTGGATCCTGTGGGTGTCCTGCGCGCTTTCGGCGTTGGGCGGCACGTTGTTCGATCCGCCCCGTACCGCGCTGGTAATTAAGCTGACCCGCCCGCACGAACGCAGCCGCTTTTACTCTCTGCTGATGATGCAGGACAGCGCCGGCGCCGTCGTCGGCGCGCTGATCGGCAGTTGGCTGCTGCAATACGACTTCCATTACGTCTGCTGGACCGGCGCGGCGATATTCGTGCTGGCCGCGGCCTGTAACTTCTGGCTGCTGCCCGCATACCGTATCTCCACCATCCGCGCCCCGATGCGCGAAGGGATGCTGCGCGTACTGCGCGATAAACGCTTCCTGACTTATGTGCTGACGCTGACCGGTTACTACGTGCTTTCCGTGCAGGTCATGCTGATGCTGCCGATTATGGTCAACGAAGTGGCCGGCACGCCGAGCGCGGTAAAATGGATGTATGCGATTGAGGCGGCGCTGTCGCTCACGCTGCTTTACCCAATTGCCCGCTGGAGTGAAAAACGTTTTCGCCTGGAGCAACGGGTCATGTTCGGGTTACTGCTGATGACGCTCAGCATGTTTCCCATCGGGCTGGCCGGCAACCTGCACACGCTGTTCGCGTTGATCTGCTGCTTCTATTTCGGCTCCATCATTGCCGAACCCGCGCGCGAAACCCTCAGCGCCTCCCTCGCCGATCCGCGCGCCCGCGGCAGCTACATGGGCTTCAGTCGTCTGGGGCTGGCGCTGGGCGGCGCCGTAGGTTATACCGGCGGCGGCTGGATGTACGACACCGGCCATGCGCTCGGTATGCCGGAACTGCCCTGGATGTTGCTGGGCGTAGTGGGGTTTATCACGCTGGGGCTATTGCACTGGCAATTCAGCCGCCGGCGCGACACGCCCGTGGTACTCAGCGGCAGCTAACTTCCCCCGGTGGCGCCGGATTCAGCGTGCTCTGATATTCCCGGCGCTGCGCAACGCTTACCCTGCTGACACATAAAGCTATTTTTCTTTCCGTGTTCTGTGACACAATCTGGCACGCCGCCGATGTCGGCGGCCTGTTTTCAGCGTTATTTCAGAGGTTGGTTGAATGAAGAAGAGTTTCCGTATTGCGGGCGTTATTGCGTTAGGTTTACTGCTTTCCGCCTGTAACAAGCTAACGCAGTTCAGCGTCAGCGAGCAGGAAGTTAATCAGTACCTGCAAAAGCACAACAATTTTCAGAAGCAAATCGGCATTCCCGGCCTGGTCGATGCGGACATCACCGTCAGTCAGCTCAGCAGCCAAATTGGCCGCGCCGAGCCAAATAAAGTCACCCTGACGGGTAACGCCAAGGTCAATATTTCTTCTATTCTCGGCCCGCAGAACAGCGACATGACGCTGACCCTGAAGGCCCAGCCGGTGTATAACCGTGACGAAGGCGCTATTTACCTGAAAGATATGGAGCTGATCGATTACAAGGTGACACCGGAGAAGATGTCTACCGTCATGAAGGCGATTGCGCCGTATCTGGATCAGTCGCTGAAGAGCTTCTTTGACCAGCAGCCGGTCTATACGCTGGATCCGAACAAGAATGAGAAAGAAGCGCTGGCGAAAAAACTGGCGAAAGGGCTGGAAGTAAAACCGGGCGAGCTGGTGATTCCGTTGGCGGAATAAAGCCCCAGCAGACCTTATCCCGCCCCGATTCCCCCGCATTGCCGGGGGAATTTTTTACCTGCGCGGTTAAGATTGCGCGTCTTCTTCGTCCAATTCATCACGCATCGCCTGTAACGCTTCGCGCGTCAGCTCAGCCAGCGTGCGGTAAAACGCGGTGGTGGTATGTGCTTCCACCTTACCCAGGAAACGCCCGCACCACGGCAGCAGATATTCGTCGAACAGCGTAACCTGCGCTTCGGTTTCATCTTCCGCCGCCTGATCCTCCAGCCAGGACGCCGCCAACAGCAGGCGCCCGAAGCTGTCCGCAGCGCCTTCGCCCTGCGGCATACCGCGCTGGGTCAGGAAATCACGCACTTCCTGTTCCGTGGCGCCCTCTTCATACTCGCTGCGGCAGGAAGGCACCGCGGCGCCGGCGCCGGAAAACAGCGCCGTATAGTCGGCAGCCAGCGCGGCACGATCGCCGCTCGCCTGTTGCAGGCGCGTCAGCAGCGAATCCTGCTCCAGCGGCCAGAACGGTTGCAGCTTATTCTGCGCCATCATGGTAAACACCGGGTCTAATACCGGGTCCTGCGGCTGACGGGAAAACAGAGAACCCAGCAGACGGCAAATCAGCGAAAACTCATTCATTCAATAATCCGTAAAAGCAAAAAGACCGCCGTCGGGCGGTCAGAGGTGAGCCAGTTCAGGGATCGCACGCTTACCGCGGGATTCCAGGAAGTCCAGCACGCGGCGCGGCGTAACGTTCAACACCCGCTCCGGCGGAAAGTTTACTTCATTAAGAATACGCACGCAGCGGTCAAAATGCCCCAGGGTGTAGGCAATATGCGAATCCGACCCCAGCGACAGGTAACCCCCGGCATCCCGCACCGCGGCGGCGATGGCCGTACAGTTCGCCTCGCTGCCGATGCGTGAATGGGTGAAGGATGAGTTATTCAGCTCCAGCGCCACGCGGTATTTCGCGGCGGCCTCAGCCACGGCGCGAATATCGATCGGGAACTTCGGGTTGCCGGGATGGCTGATAATGTCCGCATCGCCCGCCGCGAGGGTGGCGATCAGCGCTTCGGTATGCGTGTCGCGATCCACCGGCGGAAATACCGGTTCGTGAAACCCGGCGATAATCAGGTCCATCTGATCTAGCATGCGCCCGGTGCAGTCGATCTCACCCTGCGTATTTTTGATATTCGCCTCAATGCCGCGCAAAATTCCGATGCCGTCAACCTGACGCGGCCAAACGTGCATATTCATAAAATGCCAGTAATGCGGCGCATCTTCCATATCCGGGCCGTGATCGGTGATAGCGAACAGTTTGATACCCACATTCCTGGCCTGGGCGATGTAATCATGAAGGGTGCTGTATGCGTGACTGCTCGCCACGGTATGCATATGTAAATCAACGGGGTACATAATAATGTCCACTACATTCACTGTTAAATCAGTTTGTTATAACACAGGACGAATAAAAGACAAGCGACGCGGCGCCTCGGCGCACAATATATAAATCAAGACGTTACCTGTGAGTGTCAGGAGGGCTATTTTACCGCATTCTCTGAATCATGCACATTTTTCGTCCCCTCTGCGCTAACGGGGGTTTTCCTCCGCCTGACCAGCGCACTACCGGTTTTTCGCCATTGCTGAAAAATGGCAGAATAACGGGGAAACAGACTTTCAGCGCCCTGGCGGAGATAACGGATACCATGAAAAATAACATCCCTGACGCGATCAGGCCGCAAACAGAAGCTGCCCAAACGCTCATTACCCGCCTTCTCCAGCAGAATCTGCTCGCCATCCATTTATACGGCTCAGCCGTTGAGGGCGGCCTGAAGCCCTACAGCGATATCGATTTGCTGGTCACGGTTCGGGAACCGCTGAGCGCCGCACAGCGGGAAGCCCTGATGCGGGGGTTGCTGAACATTTCAGCGCCTCCCGGCACCTCAGAAACCTGCCGGGCGCTGGAAGTAACCGTAGTGCTGTATTCTCAACTGGTGCCGTGGCGATTCCCCCCGTCGAGGGAAATGCAGTTTGGTGAATGGCTGCGCGAGGATATCCGCCAGGGAATTTATGAGCCGCCGCAGCCAGACAGGGATATCGCCATTTTGCTGACCAAAGTCCGCAATGCCAGCGTGCCGTTAACCGGTGAGAATGCGGCCGCCATGTTTACCGCCGTACCGCATCACGACATGCTGCAAACTTTTCGCCATACCCTTAACCTGTGGCAGGACACGGAGGATTTGCGGGGCGATGAGCGTAATATCATCCTGACTCTGGCGCGGATCTGGTACAGCAGCGTTACCGGCCATATCGCGCCTAAAGATGAAGCCGCGGCCTGGCTGCTGCCGCAATTACCTGACGATCACGCCGCGACGCTGCGAACCGCACGCGCGGAGTATCTGGGTCTGCTCACTGAAGACTGGGCCGCCGCGATGCCTGCAGTCGGGCGCTTCGTGCATTACGCCAAAACACGTATCAACGAACGGCTCGAGGCGGACGAATGTTAACCATTACGCCCGCCCCTGCTGCATCCCGTGTTTAGTAACCGCGGCGGATATCCACCATGCCGGTGGGCATGTTCCCTGCCTCAATCGTCTTTATGTTTTCAGCCACATAGTCCATCGCTTCCTCTGGCAGGGTAAAGGCCGCGATATGCGGTGTCACGGTCACGCGCGGGTGCGTCCAGAACGGATGGTCCTGCGCCAGCGGCTCTTTGGCGAACACGTCCAGCATCGCCGCCGCCACCTGACCGCTATTCAGCGCCTCCAGCAAATCGTCTTCCAGAAGATGCGCGCCACGCGCCAGGTTAATGATGTAAGCGCCGTGATTCAGTTGGCCGAAAACCGACTTATTGAGAATACCGGCGGTTTCGGGCGTATTGGGCAGCAGATTCACGATAACCTGCGTTCCCTTCAGAAAAGCGGCGAACTGCGCCTGGCCGTGAAAGCTTTCCACACCGTCGAAGTGTTTTTCACTGCGGCTCCAGCAGCGCACCCGCAGGCCGAACGACGCCAAACGCTGCGCGACTTTGCCGCCCAGCACGCCGGCACCCGCCACGCCGACGACGAAATTCTCACGCGCATGAGGCGGCAGATAGCGCCAGATCCCCTGCCGTTGCTGTTGTTCATACTCGTCGAAGCGGCGGAAGTAGCGCATTACGGCCGCCGCCGCATACTCTTCCATTTGCAGGGCCATACCGGTGTCTTCCAGCCGCACCAACGGCACGCCCGCGGGCAGCGTACCGGGGTGAGCCTTCTCCTGCGCCAGGATCGCGTCCACCCCGGCGCCCAGCGCGAACACGCCGCGCAGGTTCTGCCGGGTCGCCAGCATTTCATACGGCGGCAACCAGACCATCGCATAATCGGCCGGGCCGTCATCGCCCGGCGTCCATTCACGGATCTGCGCCTGCGGCAGACGCTTGCGCATGCCTTCCAGCCAGATACGGGCGTCGAAGAACGGATGGTAATAGATGATGTTCATGGCTAAAAACCTTTATTATTAGTTGGTTATCGTGCGTATGATAGCCGATGTCACGCCGGGGGTAAATTTGTCTGATGATTAAAGCGGCCGTAACACCACAATACCCGGCTTATCTTTCAGGTAACTGCGCAGGGGAACGTCCACCACGCTGCGGTTATTCGCCAGCGGCGAGGCATTGCGGAAGTAAACGCCGTCGGGCGCTTTGATTACGATGCCGACGTGAGAAACGTCAAGACCCGCCGCGCGGGAATAGATGCCGACGAAATCGCCGGTTTTCAGTTCTTCAAGCACCCGCGGCGTCACCTTCGCCGCCGGAATATAGCTGACCTGCCGGTGGATGCCGCCCAGTCCCGGCACATATTCCCCGCCGTCGCGCTTCAGGTTGAGGTTTTTCGTCACCACGACGGCCTGCGCGCCGAGACTGGCGGTGATGTCCGTGGCGTTGCGGGGATATTTTTGCGACCAATCGGTGAAAAAATGCCGCCGGTTCAGATAATCGACCCGTCCGCCTTCATAACGCGTGACGGTCAGGCGGGGCAGGAACGCCTGCGGCGCGTCGGACTTCGTCAGGGCATACACATAATCCAGCAGGGTAAAGCAGTCTACGCCGTTAAACGCGGCAACCAGTTGCTCAGGCTGATTTATGCCGCCAACCAGCGTGTTTTCATGGTAAGGCGTGCCGAGGAAGGCGCGGGAAACCCGATCGATGCGTTCGCCTTCGTCAGCATCACGGTAAGGGATCACCACATTGTCGATAATGCTGCGTACCTTGCCCGCCGTGTATTCATTCATGGATACGGCGTGCGCTTTGCTGCCCGCGCCAATCAACAACAGCGCTGTCAGCATGAATGTCTTCCAGTTAACTTCCGCCATCACGGCCCGGACTCCTGCGTCAATCACTACGCGCTTACCCTACCATGAACCGCCCGGTCTTTCCGCCCCGGAATGACTATCCCGCCAGCCAAACAATGCGAAACCGTCTTTCCCGTGGTACTTTTAACGCCAAATATCAGAAGGATCCCTATCCCATGAAAAAACTTTTCCTTCCCTTACTGTTTGGCGGCCTCGCCCTGTTTGCCGGCACATCACTTTGCCAGGCGCAGCCTGACAGCGCGTCCGTACAACCGGACTGGAAACAAACCGAGCAACAGGCCAGTGGACAAACTGTCTATTTCAACGCCTGGGGCGGCAGCTTGCAGGTTAATGACTATCTGTTGTGGGCGTCGCGCGAGGTTAAACAGCGCTACGGTATTACGCTCAAACAGGTGAAAGTGAACGACATCGCCGAAACCGTCAACCGCATCCGGGCGGAGAAAGCGGCGGGAAATACCCGTAACGGCAGCGCCGACCTGGTCTGGATCAACGGTGAAAACTTCGAGGCCATGAAACGTGACGGCCTGCTGTACGGACCGTTTACCGAATCGTTGCCGGCCTGGCGCTGGGTGAATCAGAAACTGCCGGTGACGCAGGACTTCACCGTCCCGACCGAAGGCTACGAAGCGCCCTGGGGCGTCGGGCAATTGGTGTTTATTTACGATGCGAAAACGCTGCCGCATCCGCCCGCCGATTTCGCGGCGCTGCTGAACTACGCCAAAACGCATCCGGGGCGCATCGCCTACCCGCGCCCGCCGCAGTTCCACGGCGCCTCGTTCCTCAAGAGCGCGCTGCTGGCGCTGACCTCAGGGCTGCCGCTGGATCAGCCGGTAAACCCGCAAACCTTCAGGCGTGATACGGCGCCGCTGTGGGCTTATCTGGACACCCTCCATCCCCATCTGTGGCGCAAAGGGAAAATCTTCCCCACCAGCGACGCCCAGATGATGCAGTTGTTCAACGATAACGTGCTGGATATGGCGATCACCTTTAATCCGGGCGTTGCCCCCGCCGCAATCGCCGCCGGCTCCCTGCCGCCCGACGCCAAAACTTACGCCCTGCGTCAGGGCGCGCTGACCAACGTGCATTTCCTGGCGATTCCGTTCAACGCCAAAGCCAAACCCGCCGCCATGGTAGTGATTAACTTCCTGATGTCGCCGGAAGCGCAGGCACGCAAAGCCAGCGGCAAAATCTGGGGCGACCCGACGATTCTGGACCCCCATCTGCTCAATGCCAGGCAACAGGCCCTGTTCAGCAAAATTCAGCCGCTGTTCCCGGCACTTGCGGAGCCGCATCCCTCCTGGCAGGAAGCGCTGGAAGCCGAATGGCAGAAGCGTTACGGTCGCTGAAGCCCTGAGGGGGACTAAAAAAGCGGCAATTTGCGTACTATAAAACGTCAAATTGCTGCTTGTTTGGCTGAGCGGACCAATTTCCCGCAAAATGGGTTGACGTCATTTACCTTTTTCCCCTACATTACGCGCCATTGGTGAGGTGTCCGAGTGGCTGAAGGAGCACGCCTGGAAAGTGTGTATACGCGAAAGCGTATCGAGGGTTCGAATCCCTCCCTCACCGCCATATTTAAACAGAAAGCCCCGGTTAACCGGGGCTTTCTGTTTAAATCGCGCGAGACAAACGACCGAAACGTCCCGCGATTGTACCGTCACGCTACCGGCAGCACAGACTGCGGCGGTTACGGTATTCGCCCCGGCGCGGCAAGATGCGGGAAGCATGTTGCCGGTCGGTTCTTCACTGCTCGTTCACCCCGGTGCAACAGAGCGTTGTCATGACAATTTTTTGTTTTTCGGAACAAAATCTAATCTGCATCACAAAAATTCAACTGAGTTTGGTGTCAATTGCTACGTTGAGCCGACATTGCGTTAATCTTGACGCGTTGACGTTTTTGCTGATTACACCGGTACATGAGATTCATCACCGGCGATAACAAGGGAGCGACAGATGGGTAAATTCACCCGAACGCTGAAACGCGCAGGCTATATCCCCCTGCATCTATTGATTGTGGCCGTGATTGCCTTTGCCTGGTGGCACCGGGCGCTGACGCCCGTATGCGTCGTTTTGCTGGTGCTGTACATGGCGGCTTTCGCCGGAATGCTGTGGTTTCAGCGCAACCCCTGCAACACGTCCTGCCTGCTGAGTGACTTTTTCGAAGACACCACCACGACTTACTATTTCGGCGCGGTGATGGCGGCCATTTATCTGCTGTCGCGCATCATCGAAAACAACCTGATCCTTGCCGTTACCGCCGTCGTGGTATTAGCCGGCCCGGCCATCACTTCCCTGCTTAACCGCGAACGCCGCCGCACACCGGCTTCCTCTAAACAGCAGTAACGTTCCTCATTGCCGGGAGCGTTCACCCGCTCCCGAAACCACCGGATCCACCCGCATCGTTCAATGCATAACCACCTAATTCACTTCAAAGAAATTCTTCTTGACCGTTCCCCGTCGCCCCCCTATAGTAGCGTCCCGTTGCGGTACTGAGTGCGGCAACCACAATATGGTGAGGTGTCCGAGTGGCTGAAGGAGCACGCCTGGAAAGTGTGTATACGTGAAAACGTATCGAGGGTTCGAATCCCTCCCTCACCGCCATATTCTGACAAAGAGCCCCGGTTAATCCGGGGCTTTTTGCTATCCAACCGCCGCATTTCATTTCTTCTCTTTCTTATAACCAACTCATCTGGCGCCTGTTACCCGTCACCTGCTAGGGTATACGGATCAATCCCTTTCCCCCGAAGGAGCCGTACATGACCGCCGACGACGAACTGACACAGCTGGCGCAGGAAGAACGCACGCTGCAATTCGAATTCTTTAACGCGGAAACCGCCTGGGAGCTGGGTCAGCGCCTTAAGCTGGCCGCCGAAGCGCGCCGGGTTTCCGTCAGCATCGAAATCCGCCTGGCGGGGCAGACGCTGTTCTATTACGCCATGCCCGGCACCACGCCCGACAACGCCGAATGGATCCGCCGCAAGCGCAACGTGGTCGAACGTTTTCGCCAAAGCTCTTACGCCATCGGCGTACGCCTGAAGCAGCGCCAGTCCACCCTGGAAGAACGCTACGGCCTGAGCCTGTTGGACTACGCCGCGCACGGCGGCTGTTTCCCGCTGATTCTGCGCAATACCGGCTGTGTAGGCACCATTACCGTTTCCGGCGCGCCGCAGTTGGAAGATCACCAGTTGGTGACCCGGACAATTGCGGACTTTCTCGGTCTTTCCGGCAATGAGCTGCACTAAGCCCGGAAACTGATAATCTTGCTTTCCCCGACTCACGGGAAAGCGGCGTGTTTACTGATTTACCTTCCTCCCACCGGCGCCGGAAAAAAACTTTTCACGCCGGTGGCGTGCTATTGATATATATCTGGATCTCTCCTCATCATAGGGCGTATGGTAGCTATGTTTAAAGCGACGGACCCTCCCTGGCCCGCCTATTCTTGTTTTTTTGAATGGTTGGTTTATTCGCATAATGAAAGTGCATAAAACTAGCGGCATTCTGCCGTTCAGCGCGTTGATTGAAGCTTGCTGGAAAGAGCCTTATTCCTTTAGCCGTTTACTTCGTGATGCCATTTCCGGCATTACCGTGGGGATTATCGCTATCCCTCTCGCCATGGCGCTGGCCATCGGCAGCGGCGTTCCTCCGCAGTACGGCCTGTATACCGCCGCCATCGCCGGGATCGTCATTGCGCTGACCGGCGGCTCACGCTTCAGCGTGTCGGGGCCGACGGCCGCCTTCGTCGTTATCCTGTATCCCGTCTCCCAGCAGTTCGGTTTGTCCGGCCTGCTGCTGGCGACGATGATGTCCGGCGTGTTTTTGCTGCTGATGGGCGTGGCGCGTTTCGGCCGCCTGATCGAATACATTCCGCTTTCCGTTACGCTCGGCTTTACCTCCGGTATCGCCATCACCATCGCCACCATGCAGGTGAAGGACTTTTTCGGCCTGCATCTGGAACACGTGCCGGAAAGCTACCTGATGAAAGTCACCGCGCTGGCGCAGGCGTTGCCCTCTATCAGTTGGGGGGACACCCTGATCGGCGCAGTCACGCTGGCCGTGCTGGTTTTCTGGCCCCGGCTGGGTTTACGCATTCCCGGCCACCTGCCGGCGCTGCTGGCCGGCGTCGCGGTGATGGCGTTGCTGGGCCTGTTCGACATTCAGGTCGCCACCATCGGCTCCCGCTTCAGCTATATGCTGGCCGACGGCACGCAGGGCCAGGGCATTCCCCCGGTGCTGCCACAGCTGATGCTGCCCTGGAAAGTTCCCGGCGCGGAGTCCGCCTCCCTGCCGTTAACCTGGGGTACGCTGACTGCCCTGATGCCCGCGGCTTTCTCCATGGCGATGCTGGGCGCGATTGAGTCGCTGCTGTGCGCGGTGGTGCTGGACGGCATGACCGGGAAAAAACATCACTCCAACGGAGAACTGATCGGCCAGGGGCTGGGCAACATCGTCGCGCCGTTCTTCGGCGGGATCACCGCAACCGCCGCCATCGCCCGCTCCGCCGCCAACGTGCGGGCCGGCGCGACCTCGCCGGTTTCCGCGGTGATTCACTCCCTGCTGGTGCTGCTGGCGCTGTTGGTGCTGGCCCCGTGGCTTTCCTGGCTGCCGCTGGCGGCGATGGCCGCCCTGCTGCTGCTGGTCGCCTGGAACATGAGCGAAGCCCATAAGGTGGTATATCTGCTGCGCCGGGCGCCGAAGGATGACATCATCGTTCTGCTGCTGTGTATGAGCCTGACGGTGCTGTTCGACATGGTGATTGCGATTACCGTGGGTATTGTGCTGGCATCGCTGCTGTTCATGCGCCGCATCGCCAGAATGACGCGCCTGAGCGAAATCAGCGCCGTTACCCAGCCGGACGTGCTGGCGCTGCGGGTGAACGGCCCGCTGTTTTTCGCCGCTGCCGAACGCATCTTCACCGAACTGCTGGAGCACGCCCAGGATTACCGCACCATCGTTCTGCAATGGGACGCCGTGCCCGTACTGGATGCCGGCGGCCTGAACGCGTTCCTGCGCTTCGTCGAACACCTGCCGGAAGGCAAGCAGCTTATCGTCACCGACATTCCTTTCCAGCCGCTGAAAACGCTGGCCCGCGCCCGCGTCACGCCGCAACCGGGGCGGCTGACCTTCTGCTCCACGCTGCCGGATGCACAGCAGTTGCTGGACGAATAACGAAAAAAGGCACATCCCTGCGGACGTGCCTTTTTTACTGACTGAATCGCGCTTAGTTTGCCGTATCCAGCTCCGGGAAACTTTTCACCAGATCGTCAATCGCCTTCATCTGTACCAGGAACGGCTCCAGCTTATCCAGCGGCAGCGCGGAAGGACCATCGCAGCGCGCGTGAGCCGGATCCGGATGCGCTTCGATAAACAGACCAGCGATGCCCACGGCCATACCGGAACGTGCCAGCTCCGTTACCTGCGCACGGCGTCCGCCGGATGCGGCGCCAAACGGATCGCGGCATTGCAGGGAGTGGGTCACGTCGAAAATCACCGGGCTGCCCTTGGACGATTGTTTCATCACGCCGAAGCCCAGCATATCCACAACCAGGTTATCGTAGCCGAAGCAGGAACCACGGTCGCACAGGATGATCTTATCGTTGCCGCCCTCTTCAAACTTATCCACGATGTTGCCCATCTGGCCGGGGCTGAGGAACTGCGGCTTCTTCACGTTAATTACCGCGCCGGTTTTAGCCATCGCTTCAACCAGGTCGGTCTGACGCGCCAGGAATGCCGGTAACTGAATCACGTCCACCACGTCGGCAACCGGCTGAGCCTGCGCCACTTCGTGCACGTCGGTGATGATTTTCACGCCGAAGGTCTGCTTCAGCTCCTGAAAAATCTTCATGCCCTCTTCCAGGCCCGGCCCGCGGTAAGAGTGGATGGAAGAACGGTTGGCCTTATCAAAAGAGGCTTTGAATACGTAAGGAATACCCAGTTTTTGGGTCACCGTGACGTAGTGCTCGCAGGTACGCATTGCCAGATCGCGTGATTCCAGCACGTTCATCCCGCCAAACAGCACGAACGGCAGGTCGTTCGCAACTTTAATGTCACCAATGCTGACTACTTTCTGTTTCATGCTTGCGCCTCAGTTGTACAGATTATAAATAAGGTAAATTTCAGTGCTGCCGTCAATGCAACACCACATGTTTCTGCTCTATCGAATGAATCTGCACCTTAATCACTTCGGAAACCGGGTCTTCCGGGCAGTGCTCGATAAAATAATTCAGATCCGATAATGCCACGTGGTTGCAGTCGAGATGGGCGTAAATCAGCCCGCGATCGCGGATCTCGTAGGGGTCGCTGGGGTCGAAAGCCAGCAGCACCTCGCTGGTGCGCAGCGCCAGCTCCATCTGCTTTTCCTCCATCAGCGCGGCCTTGAGCGTGCTGAGCATTTTGCGCACCACGCCGACGTTTTCCGCTTCCTCGAAGTCATTATCTTCCAGCATCATCGACTGGCCCAGATTGCCCTTCAGCCACACGTCCAGCATATGTTCGTTCAGCGTTTCGCCGTTCAGGGGATTGATGAGCCACATCGCATCATCAAGCCAGTCGGCGCGCATGATCAGTTGGGTCGGGAAAATGACGGGATAAAGCGGAATATCCAGCGCCTGCGCAATATGCAGGAAAATGATCCCCAGAGAAACCGGCGTACCCTGACGGGTATTGAGCACTTTATCCAGCCACAGGGTGTCGGAAAGGCGGTAAACGCCGTTGGCGCCGCCGAATCCCCACTGGGTGAAAAACAACGTAATCAGTTGCTCCAGTTGCTGATCGTGATCCAACGAAGTATCTATGCTTTCCCTCGCCTGCGTGACTAACTGCTGTAACCCCTGGCGCACCGGCCCGGAGGCGAAATCACGGCGAATAGTCTGTGAAATCAAGATAACCCCTTCGCTGAGCGGAAAGTGGTCAAATTCAAAATCAGCGATGCTATTCATACATATCCCATCAGCAACGGCATTTTCGTCATTGCCAGTTTAATGATTAAGTACAGGCTGCCTAACGCGGCGATAAATGCCACGCTCCGGATCTTCCAGCCGCGCGGGCGGCGACTCAGGGCAACGTACCCGAACAAAATGTACATCACCACGCCGACCAGTTTTTCCGTCAGCCAGGTTCCCTGCGGGCTAAAAGGATAAAACCGGGTGATGAAGATCAATACAATTCCGCTGATAAACAATACCGTATCGTTCAGATGCGGTGCAATCTTAACCCAGCGTCGCTCCATCATAGCCGAATTGCGCCATTTCCAGAAGAAACGGAGCACAAACAGCGCGATGCTGATTGCTACTGTCAACAGATGTAAATGCTTGGTCCAGATGTATGCCGCCATGAATGTTCCCGTTATTAACCTTAAGGCGTCATGCCCGTGAACCGCTTCCTGCTGGCGCCCAACAGGCGAATGAAACGCGCTCGTTGCCGCCGTAATCCCGCAGCGTCGTCGCCGCGCTGAAACCGCGTTGCGTCAGGCATGCCCGCACGGCCTCACCCTGTTGCCAACCGTGTTCCAGCAGCAGCCAGCCGCCGGGCAACAGGTAGTCCGGCGCATCGTCAACGATGCGTATGATGTCCGCCATGCCCTGCTGCCCCGCCACCAGCGCGCTGGCCGGTTCGAAACGTACGTCGCCCTGCGACAAATGCGGGTCGTCCGCGTCAATGTAAGGAGGATTGCTGGCGATCAGGGCAAAACGCTGTCCGGACAACTGACTGAACCAATCGCTTTGCATAAAGGTGATGTTGGCGATGCCCAGACGCGTGGCATTACCCTGAGCCAACGCGACGGCCTGCGCCGAGAAGTCCACGCCGGTCACCCGGCAGTCCGGGCGCTCGTGCGCCAGCGCCAGCGCGATAGCGCCGGTACCGGTGCCGAGATCCAACACGTCGGCACCGTGCTCCGGCAGCAACATCAGCGCTTTCTCTACCAGACACTCGGTGTCCGGACGGGGGATCAGCGTGGCGGGAGACACCGCCAGCGGCAGCGACCAAAATTCCCGTTCGCCGATCAGGTACGCCACCGGTTCACCGCGTTCACGCCGCGCCAGCAGCGTCTCCAATTGCGCCAGTTCCTGCGCGTTCAGCGCTGTTTCGCCAAAGGCGATCAGGTAGGTGCGGGCTTTCCCGGTGACGAACCCCAACAGGATCTCCGCATCGCGCCGCGGGCTTTCCCCCTGCGCCAATCGCTGCGCCGCTTCGCTCAACCACCGGTCGTAGCGCATTAATCCTGCTCGGACAGTGCGGCCAACTGATCGGCCTGGTATTCCTGCACGATCGGCTCAATCAGCGCATCGAGTTTGCCTTCCATCACTTCGTCGAGGCGGTACAGCGTCAGGTTGATGCGGTGATCGGTCACCCTTCCCTGCGGGAAGTTGTAAGTGCGGATGCGGTCGGAACGATCGCCGCTGCCCAGCAGGTTGCGCCGGGTTGACGCCTCCTCCTGCTGACGTTTGGCCATCTCCGCCGCGCGAATACGCGAGCCGAGCACCGCCAGCGCCTTGGCTTTGTTTTTGTGCTGGGAGCGTTCGTCCTGGCACTCCACCACGATGCCGGTCGGCAGGTGGGTAATACGAATGGCGGAGTCGGTGGTGTTAACGTGCTGACCGCCCGCCCCGGAGGAACGGAACGTATCAATACGCAAATCGGCCGGGTTGATCTCCGGCAGTTCCGCTTCCGGCACTACCGGCAGGATCGCCACGGTACAGGCCGAGGTATGAATCCGCCCCTGGGATTCGGTTTCCGGTACGCGCTGCACGCGATGCCCGCCGGATTCAAACTTCAGACGCCCGTAAGCGCCATCGCCGGTAATCTGGGCGATGACTTCTTTATAGCCGCCGTGTTCCCCGTCATTGGCGCTCATGATCTCAACCCGCCAGCGACGGGCTTCCGCATAGCGGCTGTACATACGAAACAGATCGCCGGCGAACAGCGCGGCCTCATCGCCGCCGGTTCCCGCGCGCACTTCCAGGTAACAGCTGCGCTCATCGTCCGGATCTTTCGGCAGCAGCAACACCTGAAGCTGCTGCTCCAGATCGTCGATCCGCGCCTTGGCGTCCTTTATCTCTTCCTGCGCCATATCGCGCATTTCCGGATCGCTTAACAGCTGTTCGGCCGTCTCCAGATCCTCCTGCACCTGTCGCCAGTCCTGAAAACAACGGGTCACGTCGGTGAGCTGGGCATACTCCCGTGACAATGCGCGAAAGCGGTCCTGATCGGCGATCACGCCCGCATCACCCAGCAGCGCCTGCAATTCTTCGTGACGCTCTTGCAAGGCTTCCAGTTTAGCAACAATAGAAGGCTTCATTCGTGGCTATATACCTGTCAAATAAATGAAAGAAGGGTAACTAATTATGGTCCAGACCCAGGCTGTCGCGCAGCAATTGCAGCCGTTCGGCGTCGCCGCTGCTGGCGGCCTGCTGGAGGGATTTGGTCGGCGCGTGAATCAGCCGGTTAGTCAGACGGTGCGCCAGTTCGTGGATCACGCTTTCGACGTCGGCACCCTGCTTAATGGCCGCCAACGCACGGGCTTCCATCTCGCTGCGCACCTGATCGGCCTGAGCGCGGTAATCGCGGATGGTTTCCACCGCTCCCTGCGCGCGCAGCCAGGCCATAAAGTTGGCGCTTTCCTGCTCCACGATATGCTCCGCCTGCACCGCCGCCGCCTGGCGCTGCGCCAGGTTGCTCTGGATGATGGAGTGCAAATCGTCCACGCTGTAAAGGTAGGCGTTGGAAAGCTTGCCGACTTCCGGCTCGATATCACGCGGTACGGCAATGTCGACGAACAACATCGGCTGATTGCGGCGCGCCTTCAGCGCGCGCTCCACCATGCCTTTGCCGATGATCGGCAGCGGGCTGGCGGTGGAACTGATGATGATATCCGCGTCGGCCAGGCGTTCTTCGATCTCCGGCAGGGTGATCACCTCCGCTCCGACCTCCGCGGCCAGCGTTTGGGCGCGCTCGCGGGTACGGTTGGCAATCATCATATGACGCACCCGGTGCTCGCGCAGATGGCGCGCCACCAGTTCGATGGTTTCGCCGGCGCCCACCAGCAGCACGTTGACCTGAGAAAGCGATTCAAAAATCTGGCGCGCCAGCGTACAGGCGGCGAACGCCACGGAAACGGCGCTGGCGCCGATGTCGGTTTCGGTACGCACCCGCTTGGCGACGGAGAAGGATTTTTGGAACAGGCGCTCCAGCTCCGGGGAAAGCGACTGCCCGTGCTGGGATTCGGAAAACGCCTTTTTAACCTGCCCCAGAATCTGCGGCTCGCCCAGCACCAGCGAGTCCAGCCCGCTGGCGACGCGCATCAGATGGCTGACCGCTTCGTTGTCCTGGTGCCAGTAAAGGCTCTTGCGCACCTCTTCGGCAGAAAGCTGATGATAATCGCATAACCAGTGAATCAGTTGCTCACGCAGATCCTCCCGCTGCTCCACGCTGAGGTAGAGTTCGGTTCGGTTACAGGTCGACAAAACCACGCCAGCCTGCACCAGCGGCTGCTGGAGTAAACTCTCAATAGCCAGGTTCAGCGTTTCGGGTGAAAACGTCACACGTTCGCGTAACGCAACCGGTGCGGTTTTGTGATTGATTCCAAGTGCAAGCAGACTCATGACATTTCGTCGGATAATACAGCTTATTGTTATGGATTATTATTAAGGGCATTCTACTTGATGAACGGGATCAATAAAAGCGGCGCCGCGCCGCCGGGCGTGCGCCTGCGCACGAATCCGCGGCTGTGCCCTTCGCTATTTCGGGTTATTGACATTGACGCTATCAACAAAGACCGTTAGCGTTTTGAATATTCTTTACTGCAACAAACGGAACATACTCTCTGATGCGCAAGGTAAATTTTCTGAGATTACTGCCGCTTAGCTGTGTTTTACTGGCAGCATGTACGACCAACGCTCCGCGTACCTCCACCGGCAGCGCCACCTCTCCGCAGTGGCAGTCCCACGAAGCGCAGGTGAAAAAGATTGAGCAGTATCAGACCCGCGGCGCTTTCGCCTATATCTCTGATAGGCAAAAAGTCTATGCGCGTTTCTTTTGGCAGCAATCCACCCCCGAACGTTACCGCCTGCTGCTGACCAACCCGCTCGGCAGCACCGTTATGGAGCTGAACGCCCAACCCGGCGTGGTGCAACTGACGGACAATAACGGCAAGCGCTACGTCAGCGATAACGCGGAGACGATGATTCAAAAACTGACCGACATGACGATTCCGCTGGACAGCCTGCGCCAGTGGATCCTCGGACTGCCCGGCGACGCTACCGACATTACCCTTGACGCCCAGCACCGCCTGAAAAGCCTGAACTACACCCGCGGCGGCGTCACCTGGAAAGTGGAATACCTGAACTACAATACTGACGTACAGCCTGCGCTGCCTTCACAATTGGAGCTGACGCAGGGCGAACAGCGCATCAAGCTCAAAATGGATAACTGGACGCTGCAACCATGATGCCGGATATCCTGCGCGCCACCCTCCGCTGGCCGGCACCGGCCAAGCTGAATTTATTTCTGTACGTTACCGGGCGGCGCCCCGACGGCTATCATAATCTGCAGACGCTGTTTCAATTTCTGGATTACGGCGATACGTTAACCATCACCGCCCGTGACGATGGGCAAATCCGCCTGCTGACGCCGCTGCCCGGCGTAGCGGACGAAAGCAACCTGGTGGTGCGCGCCGCGCGCCTGCTGCGCGGCGCCCTGCCCGCGGAGTTTGCCCGCGCCGGCGCCGACATCGCCGTCGATAAAATATTACCGATGGGCGGCGGACTGGGCGGCGGCTCGTCCGATGCCGCCACGGTAATGCTGGCGCTCAATACCCTGTGGCGCGCCGGGCTCAGCGATGAAACGCTGGCCGGACTGGGGCTGAAGCTGGGCGCTGATGTGCCGGTGTTTATAAAAGGTTACGCAGCCTTTGCCGAAGGTGTTGGTGAAATGTTACATCCAGCACATCCTGAAGAAAAATGGTACCTCGTTGCACATCCGGGCGTCAGCATTGCAACGCCGGACATCTTCGGCGATCCTGCACTGAAAAGAGACTCTCCGGTCAGGACCTTGAGCGAATTGTTGCGTATTCCGTTCGCGAACGATTGCGAACCTGTGGCAAGAAAACGTTTTCGTGAGGTTGAAGAGCTGCTTTCGTGGCTGCTAGAATACGCGCCGTCGCGTCTGACCGGAACCGGTGCCTGTGTGTTTGCTGAATTCGACACGGAGTCCGCCGCCCGGCAGGTGCTTAGCAATGCCCCCGAGCGGGTGCAGGGATTCGTGGCGCGAGGCGTTAACACGTCGCCATTGCATCTTGCCCGTTCGGCGTTGTCCGGGGCTTTACAGTAGGCGCTACTGTAGCCCGGTCAGTATGATATCCGCGCCGCTGCGGATAAATTTTATATATACCCGAAGGGTTATGTTCACCGCAGAATAATCGACCTCCCCCCATTATTCGCCGCGGCCCATGCCCACCTAACTTCTCTGGACGCAGCCTGAGGTTTTTCTCGTGCCTGATATGAAGCTTTTTGCTGGTAACGCCACACCGGAACTAGCACAACGTATTGCCAACCGTTTGTACACCAGTCTTGGCGACGCCGCCGTCGGTCGTTTTAGCGATGGTGAAGTGAGCGTACAAATCAACGAAAATGTACGCGGTGGCGATATTTTCATCATCCAGTCCACCTGCGCACCCACCAACGACAACCTGATGGAACTGGTCGTTATGGTTGACGCCCTGCGCCGCGCCTCCGCAGGACGTATTACCGCGGTTATCCCCTACTTCGGTTATGCCCGTCAGGACCGCCGCGTGCGTTCCGCACGTGTGCCGATTACGGCAAAAGTCGTAGCCGATTTTCTCTCCAGCGTCGGCGTGGACCGCGTGCTGACGGTAGATCTGCATGCTGAACAGATTCAGGGCTTCTTTGACGTCCCGGTTGATAATGTCTTCGGCAGTCCGATCCTGCTGGAAGATATGTTGCAGCAGAACCTGGAAAACCCGATTGTAGTTTCTCCGGACATCGGCGGCGTAGTACGCGCCCGTGCTATCGCCAAACTGCTGAACGACACTGACATGGCGATCATCGACAAGCGCCGTCCGCGCGCCAACGTCTCTCAGGTGATGCACATCATCGGCGACGTTGCCGGCCGCGACTGCGTACTGGTTGACGACATGATCGACACCGGCGGCACCCTGTGCAAAGCGGCGGAAGCGCTGAAAGAGCGCGGCGCCAAGCGCGTGTTCGCTTACGCCACGCACCCGATTTTCTCCGGTAACGCGATTGAGAACATCAAAACGTCCGTGATAGATGAATTCATCGTTTGCGACACCATTCCGCTGTCGCCGGAAATCAAGGCGCTGAAGAAAGTACGTACGCTGACGCTGTCCGGCATGTTGGCTGAAGCCATCCGCCGCATCAGCAACGAAGAATCCATCTCCGCAATGTTCGAGCATTAATCAGCACTGCCGCACGGCGGGGTTCTCCCGTCGTGCTCTCTTCTTTCCTTTCTGTGGTATTTCTTTATCTGCGGTATTTCTTTTCTGCGCTATCGTTTGAAGCGTGCCTGAAGGCGGGGACGGAAAGTGGGCAAACAAAAACCCGCAACTGTGATGCCGCGGGTTTATTACGCCGGATCTGCCGGGATATTATGAGTGACGTTCGCGCGGATTATGGCGGCAACGTTTGTCGTAGTGACGTACCCACCAGTAGCGATCCGCTACACGTTCACGTCCGCCGACACGGGCACCGACCAGCCACAACAGAGCGCCAACGAAGATACTCATGATTGCGCCATGGGATAAGAATTGCGGTAAATTGAGCTGCGGCAACTGCGCCAGGACAGAGTAGCCAACACCGCCGATCATCGTTACAAGCCCGAGCCCCATGAGAACGTTACCGAGCATCAATGCGCTTTTACGTTTCATATGCCACCTCCTGAGCTACTCATACCAAAGTGATGTCTTTGCACTATGTGCGATTCTATCTTTGATGATTGAAGTATAGCCCCAATAGATAAGCGGGTATTGCGCTACGTATCACAAATCGTGCTTTTTTACTTATATTTCTTTACGTTGGATGACAAATTACTTAACAAAGCCAACTGTGCCGCAGGCTTATCATTGACCTGGCAATGACTATTTCGTCCATTCCTGCCCGGTAACGAATGCTTTTTGGCAATCAGCGGCCGGCGGCGGTAAAATGCCGGGCTAAAATTTCCTGTAAGGTACAAGTAACCGTGACTATCAAACTTATCGTCGGTTTGGCCAATCCCGGCGCCGAATATGCCCAGACCCGCCATAATGCCGGTGCGTGGTTCGTGGATGCGCTGGCCGGACGTTTCAACCAGTCGCTGAAAGAGGAACCCAAGTTCTTCGGCTACACCGCGCGGGTAAACATTGCGGGCAACGACGTGCGCCTGCTGGTGCCGACGACCTTCATGAACCTCAGCGGTAAAGCAGTTGTCACGCTGGCGACGTTCTACCGCATCGCGCCGGACGAAATCCTGGTGGCACATGATGAGCTCGACCTGCCCCCCGGCGTGGCAAAGCTGAAGCTGGGCGGCGGCAACGGCGGCCATAACGGCCTGAAGGACATTCAGAACAAGCTGGGCAACAACCCCAACTTTTATCGCCTGCGCATTGGCATCGGCCATCCGGGCGATCGCAACAAGGTGGTGGGTTTCGTGCTGGGCAAACCGCTCGCCAGCGAAGCGCCGCTGATTGATGACGCCATTGACGAAGCGCTGCGTTGCACGGAAATTCTGATGAGCGACGGCATGGATAAAGCGATGAACCGGATGAACGGCTTCAGGTCTACCCGCTGAGCGCGGGGCAATGATGAGTCGAGAAAACGCGTCGTTGCGTGTATAATTGCGCGATATTTTTCAATTATCCCGGCGAGATTTTATTTACTCGCTGATAATCAATTAGTTAAGGTGAAAAACATGGGTTTCAAATGCGGTATTGTGGGACTGCCGAACGTTGGCAAGTCCACGCTGTTCAATGCGCTGACCAAAGCGGGAATCGAAGCGGCGAACTTCCCGTTCTGTACCATTGAGCCGAACACCGGCGTTGTTCCTATGCCCGATCCCCGCCTGGACAAACTGGCGGAAATCGTGAAGCCGCAGCGCATTCTGCCGACCACGATGGAATTCGTCGACATTGCCGGCCTGGTAAAAGGCGCGTCCAAGGGTGAAGGCCTCGGTAACCAGTTCCTGACCAACATCCGCGAAACCGAAGCCATCGGCCACGTGGTGCGCTGCTTCGAAAACGACAACATCATTCACGTTTCCGGCAAGGTCAACCCGGCGGAAGATATCGATATCATCAACACCGAGTTGGCGCTGTCTGACCTCGACACCTGCGAACGCGCCATTCACCGCGTGCAGAAGAAAGCCAAAGGCGGCGACAAAGACGCCAAGGCCGAGCTGGCCGCGCTGGAAAAATGCCTGCCGCAGCTGGAGAACGCCGGTATGCTGCGCGCGCTGGACCTGAGCGCGGAAGATAAAGCGGCAATCAAATACCTGAGCTTCCTGACGCTGAAGCCGACGATGTACATCGCCAACGTCAACGAAGACGGTTTCGAAAACAACCCGTATCTGGATCAGGTTCGCGCCATCGCTGAGCGCGAAGGCTCTGTGGTGGTGCCGGTCTGCGCCGCGGTGGAATCTGACATCGCCGAACTGGAAGACGACGAGCGCGATGAGTTCATGGCCGAGCTGGGGCTGGAAGAGCCGGGCCTGAACCGTGTTATCCGCGCGGGCTATGAGCTGCTGAACCTGCAGACTTACTTCACCGCGGGTGTTAAAGAAGTTCGCGCCTGGACGATTCCCGTAGGCGCTACCGCGCCACAGGCTGCCGGGAAAATCCATACGGATTTCGAGAAAGGGTTTATCCGCGCGCAGACGATCGCTTATGAGGATTTTATTACTTATAAGGGCGAGCAAGGGGCGAAAGAAGCCGGGAAAATGCGTTCAGAAGGAAAGGATTACATCGTCAAGGATGGGGATGTGATGAACTTTTTGTTCAACGTGTGATTGGTTTTACCGGTTTCAGGACATCTCACGATGTCTCATGAATGAAACAAAAACACTTAAAATCCATGCAATTGCATGGATTTTTCTTTTCATATCGCCTTAAGTTTTCCCGTTACAGCGCAGTCAAAAATGTGTACAGGCGTGAGTATAAAATACTTTTATCTTCTCTCAGGGTGAGGACAACAACAGCATAATAACCATACAGGGACACGTTATGCTCACAGACACCCAGTGTCGTACTGCAAAGCTTTATCGCCTCAATGACGCTTGATGGCCTCTATCTGGCGCGAAAGAATGGCTACAAATTGAGTCGGCTTACATGACCGCACTACAAAGCGAAGAATCTGTTGACAAAGATGGCGAAGTAAGAAAATAAGAGGGCATTTGCCCCCTTCACGTTCATGTCAGTCTTTTACCTGCATCATCAACGACTTTCTCTCCATCTTCCTTAGCGAAAGCCCCTTTCTGTGCACCCGGGAGGATACCCAGAACAATTTCGGAAGGACGGCACAGTTTGGTTCCCAGTGGCGTCACCACAATCGGACGGTTAATCAGGATCGGATGCTGCAGCATAAAGTCGATTAACTGATCGTCAGTAAATTTATCTTCCGCCAGCCCCAGCTCTTCGTAGGGCTCGACATTTTTACGTAGTAGTGCCCGTACTGTAATCCCCATATCCACAATGAGTTTGATCAGCTCATTGCGTGACGGTGGATTCTCAAGGTAATGAATAACGGTTGGCTCGGTACCGCTGTTACGGATCATCTCCAACGTATTACGCGACGTACCGCAGGCCGGGTTGTGATAAATGGTGATGTTGCTCATTTCAGTATCTCATTACAAAGTGAAAGAGAGACGTAGCGCCAGCGCGGCCAGCGTTACAAACAGCACAGGCAGCGTCATGATAATCCCGGTGCGGAAATAATAGCCCCAGGTGATCGTCATATTCTTCTGTGAAAGTACATGCAGCCAGAGCAGTGTTGCCAGGCTACCAATCGGTGTGATTTTCGGGCCCAGATCGCAGCCAATCACGTTGGCATAGATCATCGCCTCTTTGATCACGCCGGTTGCGGTGCTGCCATCGATAGAAAGAGCGCCAACCAGCACAGTAGGCATATTGTTCATGACGGAAGAAAGGAAAGCCGTCAGGAAGCCAGTACCAAACGTCGCGGCCCAAAGGCCTTTATCTGCCAGCATATTCATCACATCTGAAAGATATTCGGTTAGCCCGGCGTTGCGCAGACCATAGACCACCAGATACATTCCCAGTGAGAAGATGACGATCTGCCAGGGCGCACCATGCATCACTTTACCTGTGTTAATGGCGTGGCCTCGTTTAGCTACTGCAAACAGGATCACAGCTCCAACAGCCGCAATCGCGCTAACGGGAATACCAAGCGGCTCGAGGACAAAGAACCCAACCAGCAGAAGAATTAAAACTATCCAGCCGGTGCGGAACGTAGCCGGATCCTTGATTGCTTTTGCCGGTGTCTTAAGGAGAGCCAGATCGTAAGTCGGCGGGATATCCTTGCGGAAGAACAGATGCAGCATCACCAGCGTGGCAATAATAGCGGCAATATCGACTGGCATCATTACCGACGCATACTCAGTGAACCCTAATCTAAAGAAGTCTGCAGAAACAATGTTAACCAGGTTCGACACGATAAGCGGCAAGCTGGCCGTATCGGCAATGAACCCGGCGGCCATGACGAATGCCAGTGTAGTGCCTTTACTGAATCCTAATGCCAACAGCATGGCAATGACGATTGGTGTCAGAATTAACGCCGCACCATCGTTGGCAAACAGTGCCGCTACCGCGGCGCCTAACAAAACGATATATGTAAAGAGCAAACGGCCACGACCGTTACCCCAGCGTGAAACGTGCAGCGCCGCCCATTCGAAAAAGCCGGACTCATCGAGCAACAGGCTGATGATAATCACAGCAATGAACGTTGCCGTCGCGTTCCAGACGATATTCCACACCACCGGGATATCACCTAAATACACAACACCCGAAATCAAAGCCAGCACAGCGCCCAGCGTCGCGCTCCAGCCTATCCCTAATCCCTTCGGCTGCCAGATAACCAGGGCGATGGTCAGGACAAAAATAGCGCCTGCCAGTAACATAAACCCTCCAGACAGGGCGGCTCAGCCATCCTGTGTATACAAAAAATTAACTCACCAGCTCTCTGAGTTTTTCTATACCGGCAGGCTCTGACGCCAGTACCGGAACAAGTGCGACGCGACTGGTAAGCGGGTGTTTTACAGCCTCAATCAGAGGTAACTCCTGCCGCGCTCGTTGGCAAAGCAGCGGTGAGTGAGTATCAGCTATGGAAAGGCTGTTATTGATAATCCAGCCCCAAGGGTGAATCCCCGCTCTTTCGAGGAAGCCGGATCGGTACTTACCAGCAAAACCTGCTTACCCTGTTCTGCCAGGCGAATAGCCGTCGCGCAGGAAAGGGAGGTTTTCCCCACACCGCCCTTACCGGTGAAAAACAGGTAAGGCGGGATATTCTGTAAGAATTTCATATGTCCTCCTGACATACTCAGCAACAGGAAGTATTACCACCACAGCAGTTGATGGGAGCCAACCCCACCTTCTCCAGCGGAATACCAAACCAGCGAGCCAGCTCAGCGCGTTTTGGGTATCGCCCTGCCATCACCGTTTCACCCTCCAGCAACAGCAACGGAAGTTCCTCAGCCCCAGGTACTTCGAGGAAGGTTTTTACTTCCTCGTTCTGAACAAAGCTCATGGGCTGCTGCGCCAGGTTGTAACGTTCAACCTGTACGCCACGTCCTTTCAGCCACTGCACATCAGCAAAGAAATCAACCAAAACTTGATCGACATCTGAACCACATACGCCGGGTCAAACACCGTTAACGCTTTCATTCTGAACACCTCACATTCGGAAATTCATATATGTTCAGGCAAATTTTTCAGAGACAAATAGCCTTACCGCTACCAGAGCAGTTTGCCGATGCCAGCTTACGGGCGATGGCCTGTACGTCGTCCAGTTGGCTTAACCAGGCTTGCTCAATCACCTGGGCAGCCCAGGAAGGAATATGCGGGGATAAGCGGTAGTGAACCCACTTACCCTGCTTGCGATCCAGCAATAGACCGCTTTCCCGGAGCATTGCCAGGTGACGTGAGATCTTGGGTTGCGACTGTTCCAGCGCCGTACAGAGATCGCAGACACACAGCTCTCCCATCTCTCTGAGCAGCAACACGATGCCCAGACGGGTTTCATCGGAGAGGTCTTTGAAGAGTTGTAATGATGTAAAAGTCATAGTCGCCCCATAATTTACCGTTCTATATTACTCCTCAGAAGACTGCTTGCAATAACATATATGAAAAAAAAGATATATTATATTGACTGTTAATGTGAATGAACATTCGATAAGTTGACAAACATCAACGTGAATCTAGAGGGTTAGACCCACATGGATGCATATCACTTAACATATTGATAAATAATTCTGCCAACCCCCCAACCTGGCACAACCTCAAAAATTGCAGGTATAATCCCCCCATTCTCCAACAAGTTCAGAAACGAAGATGACAAAACTTACCTTACAAGAGCAGATGCTGAAAGCAGGACTGGTAACCAGCAAAAAAATGGCCAAGATCCAGAGAACGGCTAAAAAATCGCGGGTTCAGGCGCGTGAGGCAAGAGAGGCCGTAGAAGAGAATAAAAAAGCACAGCTTGAGCGTGATAAGCAACTGAGCGAACAGCAAAAACAGGCTGCATTGTCTAAAGAGTATAAAGCTCAGGTAAAGCAGCTCATTGAAATGAACCGAATCGACATTTCAAAAGGCGATATTGGCTTCAACTTCACAGACAATAACGTAATTAAAAAGATAGAAGTGGATAAAACGACTCAGGCTCAGCTGATTAGCGGCCGTCTCGCCATTGCCCGCCTGGTTGTTGATAACAGCGGGGAGTGTGTATACGCGGTTATCCCTGCGAGCGTAGCCGATAAAATTGCACAGCGCGATGCGAACAGCATTGTAATAAATAATGCGCTTAGCCAGGAAGAGCTGGATGAAGAAGATCCGTATGCTGATTTTAAAGTGCCTGATGATTTGATGTGGTAATGAATGTTTGCAGATGATTGTGAATGAGAAGCCCTCAGGGCTTTTCATTCATGCTCAATCTTTAAGCGGCTCACGGAAGAATCTCTGTCCGTTTCAGTCAGATAAATAGGCATGTAGTTCGCAGAGTATACGCAGAAAACTACGTAGCGAATTCCCCGGCTCGTTTTTTAATCCACTCCCCAGGCATATTAGCCGAAAATAAAAAAACTTGAGGCCGAATACACATAGTCATTTCGGCATCTGACTCTCTGCGGATTTAACAACCCGGGCTGCCCCACAACATAGCATTATTCAATGTAGTTGCGATTTCCTTCAGGTGAGGGAATTATACCAGCACTACACAACTTCGCTTTGCCCGCAAAAAAAATCCACGCTAACGCGCGGATTTTTCCTTGATTGAGTAATGTTCAAATCATTCCGTATACAGCATTTTCAATCTGGCAATCTGCTGCGCCGTCACGCCCATCTGCTTCTCCAGATAATTCTCCACCGAGCCATACTCTTTTTCAATCTGCTTAAGTCCTGCCAGAATATACTCCGGTCGTGACTGCTGAATGGCTTTGAACCCTTTAATTGCCTGCGCGTCGTTATTAAACGCTTTACTCATATCCGCTAGTTCCTGACGATCAAACTCCTGACGATATTCATTGGTCAACAGATACTCGTTAACAATCGTCTCCTGCGGCACGCCCAGCGCGGCCAGGAACATAGCTGAGACATACCCCGTTCTGTCTTTTCCACCAGCACAATGCCAGAGCATCGCTTTCCCCTCTCCTTTTAGCGCCGTATCAAAAATTTGTTTCATCGAACGCTGGCTTTGCCCGGCATCAACCATAAAAATATTGGTATCGACATAAAAACTTTCGGCGCGCGGAGTACGCACAAACCGGAATATCGCGTCGTCTGTTTCCCAGGAAACGTCAGCATATGCCGGCGGCTCATCCGGAATTTGCGTATGATGATACGTCACGCCGTCTATTGCCGGGTCCGGCTTCTTCGCAATTTCCTCTATGCGGCGCAAATCAAACACATACCCCATATTCATGTGGCGCAAATAGCCATAGCCCTCCGCCTTGGCCTTATGCGGCGTATCGGCGCGATATAACAATCCCCATTTGGTATAGCGGCCATCCGCCGTTTTCAGCCCGCCCATATCGCGCAGGTTATCCATGCCTTTCACCGGCAGCTTGCGTTCCGCCAACGTCACCGTCTGTTGCCCCGCCGGCAACATAAATAACGTTCTGCGCTGTGGGTTAGGATCGTCTATCGTCACTTTACCGTCTTGCACGCTGACGTCCTGCGCCTTGCTGTTGCCGGTTTCCAGGTCCTGCCATTTTATCGTCACACTCCCGGCTTCCGGCATGCCCTGCCAGGTCAGCGTCAGACGATCGCCGTCACGGGTTATCAAGCCATGGGGATTAATCATTTGTTGATTTACGGCAGGTATGTCGGAAACCGCCGGCGCAGCATGCACACCGGTTAACGCCAGGGAGGAAAACAGAAACGCTGAGTAAATGAGTGACAACCTGCTTTTATTCATAAAATGTTCCTTGGGTTCATTTCAACAGATATCCGTTAATACGGCGAAAGACTAAGCAACCTGAATCTCAGGCATAGGCCGTCAATCACCATTATTTAATTTATAAAACCTGTGACAGATATAATTGTTTCATGCATTATCTAAAACAAATTACTCAGCGCTGTCTTCCCTTAATTTGCGCGATTTATTCCGTTATTTTGTTTTTCGGGCATTTACTTATAAATTTGTGACTCAGAAAACAATAAACCATCGCTGCGAACTTGCCATTCCGTATTAATCGGATATATCCAATGATAAAATGTCGCCATGATCACAATTTCACCCACCAATAAGATGAAAACAAAAAACAGTAATTATCCAATCAAATTATGGCAAGAAGAGATAATTAACTGGCGGTATATTTTAAAAACAATAATGACGCAGGACACAAGCGATGACAACTCATGATGCGACTAAGCTCTCCAGCAGCTATGTAAAAATCGGTATCAGGGAAAAGATAGGCTACGGTCTGGGTGATTTATCCTCGAACCTTTCCTTTGGCTTCGTCTCTCTCTTTTTGCTCTATTTCTACACCAATATCTATGGCATATCCGCCGCACAGGCGAGCCTGATCTTTGTGATCGCGCGCATTATCGATGCCGTATTCAATATCTTCATCGGTTACGTCGTGGACAAAACGCACAGCCGCCATGGGAAAGCCCGGCCCTGGTTATTGTATGGCGCAGTGCCGTTGGGCATTCTCACGGTGCTATGCTTTATTACCGTGAATAACGAACTGAAGTTCGTCTATGCCCTGGTATCCTACACGCTTTATTGCCTGGCCTATACCACCGTCAATACCCCCTACTCCGCGCTGACCAACCGCCTGACGCAGCATGAAGACTCACGCGCCTCGCTGTCGGTGTATCGCTTCACCTGCGCAATTCTCGGTTATCTGATCGTCTCAACCTGCGCAGACGTCCTCATTTCACGCTTTACCGACCAGCGCATGGGCTACGTTTTCGTCGTCTCCTGTTTCGCCCTGCTGGCAACCTTCTTGTTCCTCGCCTGTTTCGGCATGACGAAAGAACGCGTTGCCGTTGATAACGTACAGTCGCCGCCAACGCTGAAAGAAATGCTGAATGCCGTTATCAGCAATCCGCCGCTGATCAATCTTTCCATATTTACCGTCTTTTTCTATATCGCCTATACGGTCTGGATGGCCATCGCCATTTATTTCATCAAATACATTATTAAAGACGAAAACTTCACGGCACAATTTTTCGCCATTCAGTCGGCGGCTTATATTGCAGGAACCATCGTTTCCGAAAAGCTGATTGTTCTGATGGGCAAAAAAACTATCACGTTGCTGGCACTCGCGATTGGCATTTTGGGTCTGTTATTCCAGTACTTTATTGCCGGCGATAATATCTGGCTCATTATGACCGGCGTTTGCCTGTACAGCATCACGTTAGGGATCGGCTTCGTCACCATGTGGTCGATGATTGCCGATACGGTTGAATATGCCGAATGGAAACACGGCGTACGCGCCGAAGGCGCTATCTACGGATTCTTCAACTTTATTACCAAAATCGCGATGGCTATTGGCGGCGGCTGCGCCGGTCTGATGCTCGATTACTTCGACTACAGCTCCGACAACATCAGCACCAACGCCCTTGAAGGCATCAACATCATGATGACGCTGTTTCCGTGCTTAATGTTCGTATTGAGCGCTGTTTTTATTATTTTCTACACGCTGGACGAGAAAACCTACCGCAGCATCGTGCAAAAGATAGCCGCACGTACACCCCATCACACCGAGGCGCAGTAAGATGAGCAATGACTACCAGGCGATAATCGCCGCCATGACGGCAGAAGAAAAAGTCGCACTTTTGACGGGTAAAGGGCTGTGGCGCACGGCGGCATTTCCCCGGCACGGTATTGAAAGCATCGTCATGACTGACGGCACCTACGGCGTTCGCTACAGCACCGCCCAGATCGAACAGGGGGAAAACTGGAGCATCAACGATTTCCTCGCGGTAATAACGCAAAGCGCCGGCGACGCCTCTGATACCGGCACGACGGAAAAAGGCGGCAGCGAAGCGCTGTTCAGCCGCTCGGAACCGGCAACCTGTTTTCCCAACGGCTCCACGCTGGGCTGCAGTTGGGATATTGACCTGGTTTACCAGATGGGCCAGGCGCTGGGACGGGAATGTCAGGCGATGGGCGTCGGGATCTTGCTGGGGCCGGGGATTAACATCCGCCGCACCCCGCTTGCCGGGCGCGGCTATGAATACTATTCGGAAGATCCGGTCGTCAACGGCGATATCGCCGCGGCCATGATAAACGGCCTGCAGGATGAGGGCGTCGGCGCCAGCCTGAAACACTTCGCCTGCAATAACTCCGAATTCCGCCGCACGGAGATGGATTCCATCGTTGATGAGCGGGCTTTGCGTGAGATCTATCTCGCCGGATTCAAACGCACCATCGACAAATCCAACCCCTGGACGGTCATGTCCTCCTACAATCGCCTGAACGGCGTACAGACCTCTCAGGACCCTTTCCTGCTCACTCAGGTATTGCGTGAGGAATGGCATTACGACGGCCTGGTGATGTCGGACTGGTACGGCATTAAGGATCGCCCGGCCTCCCTGCTGGCGGGCAATGACTTAGCCATGCCTGAAACCCAGCGCGACCGGCAGGAACTGCTGGCGGCGGTTAACGACGGAAGCGTTCCCGCGGACGTGCTGGATCGCGCCTGCCTGCGCATGCTGAACCTGATTGGCAAAGTACAGCGCCATCGCCGGCCGGGCAGCCGCGCAGACTACGACGGCCATCATAAACTGGCTCAGCAGTTAGCGGCGGAATCGATTGTGTTGCTGAAAAACGAGGATGATCTGCTGCCGTTAACGGCGGGGAAAATTCACAACATCGCCGTATTGGGAAAACCGGCCCAGGAGCCGGTCATTCAGGGCTCAGGCTGCGCCACGACGGTTCCCTGGCTGCTCGACCGCCCGCTGGACGAGATCTTCGACGTCGCCGGCGAAGACTTCCGGATCACTTATGCCGTCGGCGCGCCTGACGATAACGTCACCACGCCGCAAACCCTGGCAGAAGCCGTGGATGTCGCACGGGCAGCGGACGTCGCAGTCATTTTTGTCAGCACGGCGATTGGTGAAGACGGTGAAAACGGCGATCGCCAGGACCTGAATATCCTGCCGTCACACGAGGCGCTAATCCGCGCCGTGGCTCAGATTCAGCCCAATATCGTCGTGGTGTTGGCGAACAGCGATGCGGTGGTCATGCCGTGGCTGCCCTGCTGCAAATCGGTGCTGGAAACCTTCTTCGCCGGGCAGGGGATGGGGAGAGCGGTGGCGGATATCCTGTTCGGCCACGTCAACCCAAGCGGCAAACTGACGGTCACCGTGCCCAATACGCTGGAAGAAACACCGGCCTGGCTGCATTATCCGGGCGAAAACCTGCGTCATCATTACGGCGAAGGTCTGTTCGTCGGTTATCGCTACTATGACAAGCGTAAAATGACGCCGCTGTTCCCCTTCGGTTTTGGTCTGAGCTATACCCGCTTTGACTATGCCAACCTGCGTATTGATACCCCGCGCTGGCTGCCCGGTACACCACTGACCGTAAGGGTGGACGTCACCAATACCGGAGCACGTGCGGGCAAGGAAATCGTACAGCTTTACCTTGCTCCGCCGTCAGGCGAACTGTTGCGGGAAACTCAGGCGCTCAAGGCGTTTGCCAAAGTCGCCCTGCAACCGGGAGAAACCCAAACCCTGGCGTTGACGCTCAGCTACCAGGATCTGGCCTGCTATCATCCGGCGCTGGGTTGCTGGGTTACCGAAGCCGGGCAATACGGCATCAAAATCGGCAAATCCTCGCGCGATATCGTTCTGCAAACGGAAATCGAGGTTCTGAGCGAACCGCACTACCCGCCGATCAGCCTGGATAACTCACTTCAGTTGCTGATCAAAAATCCGCCCGCCTTCGACCGGGTTGTCGCGCTGATCGCCGGTAAGAGCGGTCAGCCGAAAGCGGTGGTCAAAGAAAAGCTGATCGCGATCGCCCCTGATTTATTCTGTGGTTTGTTCATCGCGCTCACAGAGTTTCTGGCGCTGGATATCGATCGCGCGGAGTTATCCGCGGCCCTGAATAACTCATGATATAATCGCGGACTATCCCGGCAGCAGATAGTCCGCGCGGCGGAGTACAGCGTATGTTTCCCTTTTCGGTCACCAAAAAACTCAGCGCCCAGGCTCGCGAACAGCCCGGCTGTGAGTTGATTGCCTTCGACGCAGAAAAACTGAATGTCTTCGCCGCAGACGTGCATTACTGTGAACCCCACTGGCACCCGGCGCCCGAATTGATCCTCGTGCTGTCGGGGTCATTTTCTGTCAACGTGGGCCAGCGCTGCCATACGCCGCAAGCGGGAGACATTCTGTATATCAATGCGGAGGAAATACACTATCTGGAAGCAAGAATGCCCGGCAGCAGTCTGCTCACCGTTCAGTTTTCACCGGGCCTGTTCGACGAAACCCACCAGGCTCCCCATCTGAATTATTGCTGCACCCCGCGCCAAACGCCGCTATCCGCACAGGACGACACCGTATTCCAAACGCTGATAAATCTGATGGAATATCTGGTGCACGGAGAAACTTCTTTCCGGCGCATTTCCGCCATTTATTTGCTGCTCGATGCGCTGGAAAAAGCGGGCGACCCTGAACCGCGCGGGCAAATTTGCGCCCATGACAGCACATTAATTAAAAAGAGCATTGAGTACATTAACCTGCATTATGATGAGGATCTCTGCCTCAGCCAGCTTGCCGATCAGGCCGGCGTCAGTTATCACCATTTTTCCCGCCTTTTCAAGAAAGTCAGCAACCATAATTTCAAAGAGTATCTGACCCTGGTCAGAACCAATAAAGCCAAGCAGTTATTGAAGGATACACAGATCCCGATTACCGAAATCAGTCACATCTGCGGCTTCAGGGAACATAAACACCTTATCTTCGCCTTCAATAAATATTGCGGTATGACGCCAACGGAACTGCGTAAACGCTATATCAGTAATCTTAATCTGATCAGCCCCACGGTAAACGTAGCCGAAGATTTCCGCTGTTTACCGTTGAATAATGCATTACTGGACAAAATCCGCGTTCTGGCACGGCAAACAGTAAAAATGCGCGTCGGATAAATCGGCGCCGGAAACGTTTTTCACCGGTTACCGCCCTGTTGGATTCATTAGCGCGGCTGTCTGTGATACGTTACATTCTCTCTCTGCGGCAACGCAGCTATAACGCTTATTCTCTTTCACTCTTCACGGCCTTGCGCAATATGTTGACCTTAACCGCCACAGATTCCGCTTATCCCTTTATTCCGCAGAGTGAAGCCGGTTTTATTACCCAGTTACCTTCCCTGCGTTATTGCCAGGTCCTGTTCGATATCCGTCATTATCAGGACGCCTTATTTGAACGTTTTGCTATCCCTTTTCCGCCAACGCTGCACACCGCTGTGATTAAACGTCGCGCGGAATATCTCGCGGCGCGTTACGCGGCGCAAACGTTATTGCGCGCCGGCGGATGCCATACCGCACCGGGCCACGCGCCGGATCGCTCCCCGCTCTGGCCGTCCGGTTGGTGCGGCAGCCTTTCACATACAGACGGGCGCGCCATCGCGCTGGTCGCACCGCTGGCGTCCGGGTTAACGCCCGGCATTGATATTGAAATGTTCGCCCCGGAAACGATGCGGGAGACAGCCGGCATATTCACCCACGCAGACGAACAGGCGCTGCTCGCCGCCAGTGATATGGATTATGAAACCGCGCTCTTAATCGCGTTCTCGGCCAAGGAGAGTCTATTCAAAGCGCTCTACCCTGAGGTCGGGCATTTCTTTGGTTTTGACGCGGCCAGGGTGTGTAAGATAACGCGCTTCCCGCCGCGGATAACGCTGGAGCTGACCCAAACGCTCACGCCAGACCGCCCCAAAGGCAGCCGGATACCTGCCTGCTACGCGGTATTCGACAACCGGATCATGACCCTGATTGCCTGAGCCGGCGGCCAGGATGACAGCCTGCCCGCCGGACGAGCCATGAAAATGGCCTCGCAGTGAACACCATTTCATAGCCCCCAGCACGTCAGCAGCCCGTCATCAAACACGCTGCCCATCATCACCTGCCCGTCCAGCGGCGCCGCAACGCTGATCGCCGCCAGAGCCTGACCGTGGCTCTGATACAACATCTGCGCCCGTTCCATCTCCCCGTTTGGGCCGGGAACCAACCGCCAGACCAGCGACGGCGCCCGCGCCCGCGCATCTTCTTCATACCCGGCCAGCTTCAACAGCTGCGGATGCGCAGCCACCAGCAGCCTGCCGCCATCGGGCATGATATTGTCCACGCCGCGCAATCCGTCGATACGACCGAGCATAACGGGGTTCCCGCCGCCGGGGCGCCAGGCCCAGCTACTCACCGCGCCGCGGGTGGTTTCCGCCACATAAAACCGCGCCAGCCGGCGGTCAAAGTAAATTCCATTGGCGAAATGCAGCCCGTCCAGCAAGGGATGTACGCCGTTTTCATCCACCAGCAATACACCGGAAAACGGCAGGCGCAGATAGTCCTCGATACGCCCGGCCAAACCGGCCCCGGCGTGATCGCGCGTCATGAGCCAGCGCGACCGGTCAATCACGCTGATATCATTGATGTTCCTTCCCACATGGCGCGACATTCCCGGCTGATAAACCAGCCGCAGCGCGGCACGCTCAAAGCGGAAAACATCAATGCGATCGCCCCGTACCCGGTGGCTGACCACATAAACCCACGTCTCGCCGCCCTGCTGCCACACGTCGATGCCATGCGGAAAGAAATCCGCCGGATAGTCGCCGGGCAAACGCAGGGGAGCTTGCCCTTCCCGGACGAAATAGAGCGCGCCCGGCGGACCGGCGTGACGATCCATACTGCTGACCAGCGCGCCGCCTTCCCGCAGTGGCGCAATATCCTCCGCGCCGCTCACGCCGGGTATTTTCCGGCATTGCCGCACATTGATATCCCGGACCTGATAAAAGACGCCGGCATCAATCAGCAGATCAATCACAAACCCCAGCACTACGGCAACCAACGCAATAACCACGCGCGTTTTCATCATGCTTCCACGGCGGCCGGTGAGTAGAAGCGCTGGCCCGCGGCATGCACGCCGCGTTCAGCCAGCAGTGAAATCGCCGTCAGGTATTGCTCCAGCAGCGCTTCCGCATTCTCCTGCGTGAAATAGCGTTCTTGATAATCCAGTTCCACAGACAGTCCGTCAGGCATTTCCAGCACGTTTACCATCAGCGGGAATTCAACCGCGCTGGCGGGGAACAGCGCCAGGTTCGCCTGCCACTGGCGCATTTCCGCCAGCGGCGCATACGGCTCGATATTGAAGGTCGCCAGCAAGGGAAGCGGCGCCTGCCCGCCATGAAAGCAGCGCGACGGCAGCGCCGGTTCGTCGCGTCCGACCAGCACGGCCTGATGTACCACCGCCACAAATTCCGGCAATGAGGCGCAGGCCGCGCTGTCCAGGCACAACGGCATCAGGCTGACGCACTGGCCGACCAGACCTTCGCTGCCGGAAAAATCACGCCCGGCGTCCGGCACGGCGACGGGTAACAATGTGCCGCCGGTAAACTGTTCCAGCGTCAGGATAAACAGCGCGTTCAGCACAGCGAAGCGCGTGGCCCGCAACTCAGCGGAAACCTTGCGTAACTGGCCCGGCAGATCCGCGCAGGTCAGGCTTTGCTTCAGGCGTTTCCCCTGATACGGCGCCGTTTGCTTCACCACCGGCAAGTCGGCGGGAACGAACCGGCCGGGCGGGAAAGCAGCCAGCCGTCGCGCCGTCTCTGCGTCACTGGCCGTCTTTTCCGCATGGATAAAGCGCAAATAGCTCGGTGGTGGCGTCAGCTCCGGGCGCTGGCCTGCGGACAACGCGTCATAGAGATGCAGTAATTCGCGCAGCATCACCATAAACGACCAGCCGTCCGCCACGGCGTGATGGGCCGTGATAGCCAGCGTCGTTGTCTCCGCATCGCGAAACATTAGCAACCGTGCCGGCGGTGCTGCCGCCAGCGCAAAAGGCCGCGCGACGAACTCACTCAGGCAGGCCGCCGGATCGCCCGGTTCATCCGGCAGTTCAACCGCCGCCGCATCCGGCGACACCCACAGTTCCCCCGCATCATTGAACCGCATACGCAAAGACTCATGGCGTTCGCTCAACAACGTCCACGCCTGGCGCATCAGCGCGCCATCCACCCTGCGCGGCGTTTCGATAACGCCGCCGATGTTACCCGCGCGCAGTCCGCTCTCATCCTGGGCGGCCAGCCGTATGAAGCGCTGCTGGCGATCGGCGGCGGGAGACGGCGTGTTTATCCGTAATCCCTCCCCGCCGAAAAAACCGTCGGCGCGCATGGCGTTAACGCTCTCTTTGACCGCGCTGATCAGCCGTTCAATATCCTGTGCGGTATGCGCCGTGGAGAGGAAACAGTTGCGCCCTTCCCAGATAAAAATGCCGCGCAGCAACAGATGGTGGAACAGAATGTCGTAGTTGCCGCTGTATTTAAAACGGAACAGGCTGCCGGCAAAGACGATCTCTATCGGCGTGCCGGTGGCGGCAAACCAGATGTTGAGGTTCTGCGCCAGGTCATGGGTTTTCTGGTTGATATCGTCATACAGCGCAGGATGGCGCTTGATGTACTCAAGCACCGCCTTGCTGGCCGCCATCGTCAGCGGATGCTTGGAGAACGTGCCGGCAAAGAAAATCAGGTCGGCCTGCGGCCAGGAATCATCGCCGTATTGCCAGAAACCGCCGTCGATGCCGTCCATAAAGCGCGCCGAGCCGGCAATCACGCCAATCGGCATACCGCCGCCGACGATCTTGCCGTAAGAGGCGATATCCGCCTTCACGCCGTAATACGCCTGCGCGCCCCCGGCCGCCAGGCGAAAGCCGGTGATCACCTCATCAAACATCAGCGCGATATCGTTATCGGCCGTCAGCTTACGCAGCGCGTGCAGGTACTCCCACGGCTGATGATCCGGATAACGGCTTTGCACCGGCTCCACGATCACCGCCGCCAGTTGGCCGGCATAGCGGGCTATCTGCGCCAGGCTCTCTTCGCTGCCATAATCCAGCACCAGCAGATCTTCAACCAGCGACGGCGGCGTGCCTGGCGCAACCGGCGTCGCACGTTCGGGCATTTCGCCGCCCTGCTGGCGCCCCAGAATGCCGTCAAAAACGCCGTGGTAGGAACCGCTGAACAGCGCAACTTTGTTTTTTCCGGTCACCGCGCGCGCCAGGCGCACGGCGCTCATCACCGCTTCAGACCCTGAGTTGCAAAACGCCACGCGCTGCTGGCCTGTCAGTTCCGCAATCAGCGCCGCCACCTCACCGGCCAGCGCGCTCTGCGGCCCGATCTGCATCCCTTTCGCCAGCTGTTCCGCCACCGCGTGCTGCACGCATTCCGGCCCATGGCCGAGCAGGTTGGCGCCAAAGCCCATAGTAAAATCAATGTATTCGTTGCCGTCGGTATCCCAGATATAAGCGCCCTGCGAACGCTCGCCGACCAGCGGGTAAAGCATCTCTTTGGTGGACAAGCGGAAGCCGGCGGAAGCGCGGTTATCCGCCAGAACGGCGCGATACTGCTGCGTAAGGCGTTTAGAGCCGCCGGTTTTAGCCACGAAGTGATCGGTTAGCTGCGCCAGATGCCTGTCGCGTTCCGCGCCTGACGTGCTTTTTTTCGTCTCCTTTTTGAACCAGCTGTTATGCGCCCCGGCCTTTGCCGGTGCGGCGGCGGGTATCGTCTGGCGCGTTGCCTCTTGCAATGGCGCCTGCCCCGCTTCGCCGGTGGCCGGCAATGCCGGGACAGGCGGCAATTCTGCCGCACCGCCCAGCACGCGCAGTTGTTGCGACATCACGTCGAGCTGCCGCGCCATCAACGCCTGCAAGTCCCCCGTCGTGAGTTCGCCCACCGGAGGAAACACCGGAACCGCGGCGGGCCGGGCCTGCGGCTCCGCCGGCTCAGCGAACGCGTCGCCGCTCACCGGTTGCGCCTGTGTCGCCACATAATCGATCACCGCATCCAGCGTGTTTAACTCTTCAAACAACGCGCGAACCGGAATCGCGACGCCATAACGGTCTTTGATGGTATTGATCGCATCCAGCAAAACCAGGGAATCCGCCCCCATTTCCAGAAACGGCAGGCCGTCATCTAATGTTTCCGGCTCCGCGCTGAGATAACCTGCAATGATCGCTTTGATTTCAGCGCGTAACCGTTGTTGATTTGACATAGCGTCCTCACGTAGCGAAGTTGCCTGCGCTGGCGGTTCTTGCGCCAACCAGTAAGTTTTCCGGCAAAACTGAACCGCCGGCAGCGTCAAAGCCCCACGCCCCGCAGCGCGATAGAGTTTTTGCCAGTCAACGTCCTGCCCCTGCTGCCACACTGTGCCCAGCAACGTAATCAGCGATTTATACTCATGACGGTGATCAAATGCGGGCAGTACCTGCTGACTGCGCGCGATCGAGGCGACAAACTTGCCCAGCGAACTGTCGGCGCTCAGGTCGATAAAGGCGTAATCATCTTTCCCGGTCAGCGCCTGAATGCCCTGCAGGAAGCGCACCGGCTGGCGGATTTGCCGGCTCCAGTAGTCTGCATCGGTGCGCGGGCGCGACATGCCGTCGAGGTTGCTGTAAAACGGCAGAGTTCCATCGCTGAACGTGACGTTCTGCGCCAGCCAGTCGCGATAGGCGGGCAACATGGGGTCCATCAGGCGGGAGTGAAATGCGTGGGTTGTGTTGATCCGCCGCGCATGACCACCCTGCGCGGAGATGGCCTGCAAACACGCCTCAACGGCGTTCGCCCCGCCGGTAATCGTGGTCAGCGCCGGCGTATTAAAGGCGGCGATGTCGATATCCCCCTTCCAGGGCGCGATCGCCCGGCGCGTGGCCTCCCCGCCGCTGAACACCACGGCCATTGCGCCCTGCTGCGGCAGGTTGTCCATCAACAGAGCGCGCTGATGTACCATCGCCAGCCCGTCATCCAGCGTGACCTGGCCGGCCACGACGGCGGCGCAATATTCCCCCAGGCTGTGGCCGATGACCGCCGCCGGGCGCAGGCCCAGCGCCATCAGGCTCTCCGCCAGGGCATAGCTGCTGGCAAACAGCGTCAGCTGACACGTCCGGGCGCAGCGTTGCCAGTCGCCATTCTGTGCGTTCAGCACAGGGGTAATGTCAACGCGATAACGTTGCAGAACGAGGGCCGCCACCCGATCAAAACAAGCCCGGTAATGCGGCAAATCCTGATACAGCGCCGCCCCCATGCCGGTTTGCTGCGTGCCCTGGCCGGGGAACAGCCAAACCTGGGGCAACGGCTTTCCTGCCCTGAGCGGAGTGAGCTTCACCAGGCTCTGCGCCAGTTGCTGTGCGTCAGCGCCACAGGCCACGCCGCGGTAGCGCAAGTGATCGGCGCGGGTGTTGACCAGGCGGCACCAGGCCGGCACATCGCTCTCGTTCAGTGCGCACAGGCCATCGGCAATCGCGTTTCGCCGTGCGGTAAATGCCGATGCGTCGTGCGAACTCACCAGCAACAAAGCCTGCGGCAGCGCTTGTTCCGCCGCCGTCTGCGCTGCCGGGCAATCACGCAAAATCACATGCCCATTGGTGCCGCCAAAGCCAAAGCTGCTGACGCCGGCATAACGCGCCTGCGCCGCTGTCCATGAGCTTCCCCGTGCGCCCGTCACCGCGACCCGGCGGCTGATGGAGGCAATGTGCGGATTTTTTTGCTGATAATTCAGGTGGGGAACAAACCGCCGGTTGTAGAGCATCAGGGCGGTTTTCACCACGCCGAACACGCCAGCCGCCGCCTCAAGGTGGCCGATATTGGTTTTAATCGATCCCACCTGTACCGGCGACGGCTGACGCCTTTCGGCAAACACGGCCTCCAGCGCCTGATACTCAATCAAATCCCCCAGCGCCGTACCGGTGCCGTGCGCCTCGACATAATCAATCTGGTCGCTGCCGACGCCCGCTTCAGCCATCGCCCGGCCGATCACCGCCTGCTGAGACAGCCCGTTCGGCGCCGTAATGCCGTTGCTGCGCCCGTCCTGATTAATCGCGCTGCCAACCAGCGTGGCGTAGACGCGATCGCCGTCGGCCAACGCCTGCGCCAGCGGCTTGAGAATCACGATGCCGCAGCCTTCACCGCGCACATAGCCATCGGCGCGGGCGTCAAAGGTTTTGCACCGGCCATCGGGGGCCAGCATCTGGGCCTCGGTAAAGATTTTCTGCAAATGCGGCGTCAGCGCCAGATTCACGCCCCCGGCTATCGCCAGCGAGCAGCGCCCGGCGCGCAGGCTTTGCATCGCCCCGTCAATCGCCACCAGAGAAGATGAACAGGCGGTATCAACCGCCATGCTCGGCCCTTTGAGATCGTAAAGATACGAGATCCGGTTAGCGGCGATGCTGTGCGCGTTGCCCAGCCCGCTATAGGCGGAAACGGTGTCGCTGCAGGCCAGGCTGTAATCGCTGGAGCTGATGCCGACAAACACGGCGGCATCGCTTCCGCGCAGGGCCGACGCCTGAAGCCCGGCATCCGTCAGCGCCTGCTGCACCGTCTCAAGCAACAGCCGGTGCTGTGGATCGATATACACCGCCTCACGCGGCGAAATGCCGAAATACTCCGCGTCAAAGTCGCCGACGCGCTCAAAGAAGCTGCCTTTGCGGTTAAATCCGCTGAGCGCCGAATCCTGCCAGCGCTGCGGCGGAATATCGCCGGTCGTACGTTGCCCCTGCTGCAAAAGCGACCAGAGCGCCTCAACGCCGCTATACCCCGGCAGCGCCACCCCGATGCCAATAATGGCGATGGCGTTATCAGTCGCCACTGCGACAGGTTGCGTAACGGGCACCGCCGTCTGTAACAGGGCCGCCGCCAGTGCGTTGATGGTGGGATAATCGTAGATCAGCGAAGGCGACAGTTCCCGTTCCAGATGTTGCTCCAGCTCGCCAATCACGCCGACAGCCTGTAACGAGTTCAGGCCAAACGCGGTAAACGCCTCGTCCCACTGCTGCTCGCTGATCGTAATGTTGACGGCCTTACCGATAATCGCCGCGATATGCGCCGCCAATGCCGGCACGCTTTGCGGCATGTCGCCGGAGATGGGGGCGGGTTTGGGCACAACGGCCCGACTGCGCCACTGCGCGGCCAACCGATCCTGCTGATACAGCGTCCTGGCGCGGGTACGCTGCAATTTACCGCTGGTGGTGCGCGGAATGCCCCGGCGGGCGACCAGCAACAGATCGCCCAGCGTAATACCGTGCCGCTCCGCCACGGCGGCCATTATCCGCGCGGCCAGCGCATCCATCCCCGGGCTATTTTTATGACGTTCCGACAACTCCAGCAGAGCAACCGGTTGTTCTGCGTGCGCCATTCCGCAGGCAAAAACACACACCGTCGCCTCCGCCAGCGCGGCATCGGCCTGGCGGATCGTCTCTTCAATATCCGTCGGATAATGATTCTGACCATTGACGATCAGCACCTCTTTCATCCGCCCGGTAACGTACAACGCGTCCGCCTGCTGAAAACCCAGGTCGCCGCTGCGCAACCAGCCCCGCTCATCTCCCGCCAGCCGTGCCTGAAACGTAGCCTGCGTCGCCTCTGCATTATTCCAATATCCGGCCGCAATGCCCGGTCCGCGCAACCAGATCTCCCCCGTTTGCCCGCCGGAAAGCGGCCGCTGGGTGTCAGGATCCACGATGCAGACATCAGTACCCGGCAGCGCATGGCCGCAGCTCACCACCGCCGTCCCTTCGGCGACGGTAATGCCCTTTCCTTTCCCCGTTCCGGTAGCAATCAGCGTGGTTTCCGCCATACCGTAGCAGGGCAAAAATGCCTGCGAACGAAACCCCGCAGGGGCGAAGTGTTCGCTGAACCGGCGCAGCGTGGCGGGGCGAACCGGCTCCGCGCCGCAAAACGCCACGTCCCAGCATGAGAGATCCAACTCGCCGGCCTGCTGGCAACTGATTTTGCGCACACACAGGTCATAGGCGAAATTAGGGCCGCCGGACGTCGTCGCCCGGAATTCAGAAACCTGCCTCAGCCAGTTAAGCGGATTTTTCATCAACATCATGGGAGACATAACCCGGCAGGGAAACGCCCCGAACACCGGTTGCAACAGTCCGCCGATAAGCCCCATATCATGGAAGTGCGGCAGCCAGATCATGCCGCGGCTTTCGCGGTGATGGCCGAAGTAATGATAAATAGCCTGAGAATTGGCCCACAAGTTGCCATGAGTCACCATGACGCCTTTCGGCTCGCCGGTTGAACCCGAGGTGTATTGCAAAAAGGCCAGCGTGTCTTCCGCTGCCGCTTCCGGCGTAAAGTCCCCCGTAAAACCGGCGTCGGAATAATGTATGCGATAGCCGGCGGGCAGCGTAATTCCGCGTAATTGATCAAACGTGAAAATAAGCAAAGGCAGTGGGAAAGCGAGCTGGCTTAATGTTTCCGCCCCTTTGCCGGTCGTCACGATATATTCCGTTTGCGCATTACGCAAAACCCCGACAAACCGTTCCCAGGCATTTCCCGCCGCTTTTGCCGGCATCGGCACCGGAACGGCAACCCTTCCGGCATAAAGGCAGCCGAAAAAGGCGCCGATAAAATCTTCGCCGTCGGGGTAAAGCAAAATAACCCTGTCGCCCCGCTGCCCATATTGCCTGAGCGCCACGGCCAGCGCCGCTGCGCGCTGATGCAATTGCAGATAACTCTGTGTCTTTATTTCTTTCGCGCTGTGGATAAATTCAAATGCCGTCTTGTCAGTATGCTGAACCGCAAGCCCGGGCAATAGCTGGTTGAAAGAATGATATTTCCGGTTAACTAACTGATGAGACGGCATAATATCGGCTCTCATTCTCAGTTTAATCATAGAAAATTAAAACAGCGTGATATTATTTTCCGGCGCGGCCAGCCAGCAGATCGTGACAGAAATCATTCCAGACCTTCAGCCACAGATCCACGTGTTGCGTTATTTCGTCATAACGATCCTCGGTGATTGCCTGGCAGAATAAAATCCAGGCATCTTCGGAGTGCCCGTCCTCAATAGATTCACCGGTATCCGTTTCCACATGAATGCTGTGGTAGCCGGTCGTTACGTCAATATCGGTTGCCACACCCACGCTTTTTGCCCACGGCGTCGCAAAGTCATGGAATACCGTCTCCGCCACGGCCAACAGCCCGATCAACTGCGTATAATCGCCATAGGTATTTTCAAACGTTGCGCGGCAGGCGACCGAACTGGACATTGGCAGCCAGGCTTTAACTTCGCGCTCGCTCATGCCCAGTTGTTCCATGGTATTAAAGAACTGCACGTAATGCGCCAACGACGGCTGGCCGTTATAACCGCCATCGCTGCCGGTGCCCGGCTGAAAGCCCAGCTCATCAAGCAGGTTGAGCTGTAACAGAAAACGCGCGGCCATTTTCGCGCGCCCCCCCAGGCGCCTCTCCAGTTGCGTGGTTGAACGTAATGCCTCAATCACCGCATCGGTAAAAACCTGGGCGAATGCATGATAAAACTCCAGATGAAAGACTTTCATCTGATGAGCATCAAATTCCCCTCCGTTCATTTTAGAAAGAATAGGATTGCTCATCAGCGGATGCGATTCAATGCGATCAATAAGCCTCTTGGCGAACTGATAATTACGCCGATAATTTTCCTTTCCGATAGTCACAACAATAGCGTCTCTGCCGAGCTGACGGGCGCTCAGTAATTTTTCCATATTTTCCATGATCAGCCTCTCTTGTTAAGTTAAGACAACAAGTAATCGTCACAGGGCTGATACCCTGCCTGCAGCCATAACAACTAATGCAAACATTCCACAACTAAACGGAATCACCTGGGCATACTTAAACGGCAGATAAAAACAGGAGGCAATCAACAATACCGGAATGCCAACGGACAACACCATCATACAAATAGCCGCGTAATATTTATAAATATACGGCACCTGAAGATCATTAATACTCATGCCATACAACATTGAAATTAAAGGCAGCATAATAAAAGCAATATGCGCCAGCCTCAGCATCCTGCGGTTCAGATCGGTATAATTTTCATGTCCTTTCGGCGCGCGAAACGGGCCTTTAAATGCATACATGCCCATGAGTCCGCCCATCAGAATACCTACGACGATGCCGCTCCAGCCAAAGGTAATCAGCACCTCACCGAGATTAGTCACATTACCTCCCCAATTATTAACTCCATGTAAAAATAAGATGTTTACCGAAACATAAATACCCTGGTATGAAAAACGTTCTTTATTAAAGCCAGAGTGAAATCGTTATCCTCATTCACTTCCTGTTGCCCGAAAAGATAAATCATGTTTAGCACGCCGGCGCCGTAACGTAAGCGTTTATGTGTTGCCGCACCGGATGGTTACACCGCAGATAATCAGCAACGGCCTGTTCTCCGTATCGCTTATGCAACCGTTACGGCGAGTGAACCACGCCGGGGGCATTGTTGCCGCCTCCTCCTTTTGAGTTGATAAAGGCAATCTGCATCTTCCCTCTCATCACTATTTTTACAAAATATATACAGAATAGTTTACAAATTCATAACAATTGTTAATATGAAAATCCGGCCAAAATGCTGACTTTTTTGGCCAGCGCACTTCGGATTATATCTAACCTAATAATAAATCAGGGATTTTAATGGAATATGATGAATACAAAAATTGGGTTTGTACTGTGCGAACGCATGCTGAGTTCTGGTCTTAGCTTACCAATAGAAATGTGGAAAGCGGCGGCCAGCAGCTATTTGGCGGAACAAAGAACGCCTACCGGAAACGTTGAAAAATGCACTTTCAGGCAATGCAGACCCGAAAGTATCCTCACGGTAAAAACAATTGCATGCAATAAAAATCCGATCCCAACTCACAGCAGCTTTAGCATTACCGCCGACGCCACGTTAGAGGAAGAAAGCGACTATGATGTTATTTACCTGCCGGCATTATGGCGCAACCCGAGAGCGGTGATCCGCAAACATCACGACCTGCTGGAATGGCTGACAGAAAAGGCCGTCAGCGGAGCACGTATCGCCGCCGTCGGCACCGGATGCTGCTTTCTTGCCGAAGCCGGATTACTCAACGGCAAGCCTGCCACAACCCACTGGCATTATTTCAAACAATTTGCCCATGACTATCCCGACGTTAATTTGCAGGCAAAATATTTTATTACCCAGTCACAGAATATATTCTGTGCCGCCAGCGTTAAGGCGCTTTCTGACCTGACGATTCATTTTATTGAAACCATTTACGGTAAAAGCGTCGCCACCCACACACAGCGCACCTTTTTCCATGAAATCCGCAGCCATTTTGAGCGCCAATGCTACCAGGAAGAGAATACGCCTCATCCGGATGAAGATATTGTGCAGATCCAAACCTGGATAAAAGAAAATTACACCGCGGATATATCAATGCAGGCATTAGCAGACATGGCGGGCATGAGTTTGCGTAACTTCAGCCGGCGCTTTAAAAACGCGACCGATATGTCCCCCCTGCAATATTTGCTTACCGTCCGGGTCGAAGCGGCCATCACGATGCTGCAAACGACAAATCTGAGCATCCAGGAGATCGCCATCTTATCGGGTTATCAGGATATTTCACATTTCAATCGTCAGTTTAAGCTTAAAACAACGATATCGCCGGGGGATTACCGTAAAACGGTTCGGGCTAAACTGTTTTGTGCGTAATCAGAGTCAAGACAGGATGGAATATAGCAATTCAGCGTTAATCCCCGGTAATAGCCGTTCAGCTATCGAATCAGGTGATCGCCTGAGCGATCACCCCTAACGGTGCATGACTGCACCAGACCATTTGCCAGCCAGAATACCTTATTCGGCACCCGCCTTCCCGGGCACGTCATACCCGCTCTTAAGGCACCAGTCATTAAAGCCTTTCTCACTGAACCCCGGCAGTATCCCCTTATATTTATGCGGATCTGCACGATACAAAATATAAGGAATATACAAAAAAGCATCCGTTTCATAGTTCTCGCCAATTCTTTCCCATAAACCGGAGAAGAACTCTTGTACCAATGCAATATTCTCAACGATATACTCTTTGAACTCATCATAGGATAAGTCGCCGTAGCTCAAAATATAGTCTACATACTCGCCTAACCGATTCTCCGGTATCGGCAAGTCAGGCAACGTCTCTTCAAGCAGACGATAAAATGTAAAGGAGTTTATATTCTCATGGGTATTCAATGATGACTTGGCATTGTTTTCTTCATTCTTGCTCGACAGCTGAATATCCAGAAACTCACGATCGGCAATTTCAAACAACGCAGCTAACGAGTTAATCCGGCGTTCAAGATATTTAGGAATGGCTTTTTTATATTTGATTTTGTGATCCAATACGCTCCAGGCATCCTGAATAATCGTACGAACCTGTATTTCAAAGGGGAAGTCCGCATAGGCCTGATATTCACGCATCGATGCGCGCGGCTCGGCCATTTTCATGTCAAGATGCAGCCCCTTATAGCCAAATACATTGTCTTCTTCTTCCAGCAGTTTACTCTTGTCTGTTTTCTCCAGGAGGGTAAACTCTTTCTGTAAAATATCACCGACTTTATTAATATCAGACTCATACAGCATCACGATGCGCAGCCCGATTAAATCATTAATGTACTTACTGATTTCATACGGCGTTTGTTCATCTTCCAATACCTTTTGGTATTTGGCCGCGAACTTTTTGAGGCACTCATTCTTATCCTTCACCCTGCCGACAATGGAGTGAACTTCAAAACCCTCATCGGCCAGAATCGACGATATTATTGACAGAAAAGTGTTTTTTGCATTTTCGATATGCTGAATATTACCTTCATAAAACTTAATAAAATTGAGCCGTTCAGTGCGGAAATCTAAAGACGCCATTACTTTGATCATCCTTGCCTATGTTAATGCTGATAATGGCGCGTAGAATAGAAAAAGCCGTTAGTAAAAACTTGTCGCAATGTGCCAGACGATATATTCCGCGCAATATGCCTCATATCAATCAATCCCGCACATAAATGGACTGACACTATAGCAATTCATCTCTCATTAAGGATAGAATGCAATCCAAAAAAGCTGCGATAAGCCCACAGACGCCGCATCACTTATTACCCATATATATCAATACATTACGACCAGAATCACGATTACCTTCCCTCTGACCGCCCCTAAACGAGTAAACTTAACCTAAACATCTCGAGCTTACTCATCCCAAACGAGGAAACACCTCACCATGAACAGAATCAACTTAATTTGCCTCGGCGTGAGGAACATTCAAAAATCCCTGGCCTTCTATAAAAGCATCGGCTTTCAAACCTTCGAAAAGGCCGAGGCTCCGCCCATCGTCTTTTTCAATAACCAGGGCTCCAAACTGGAGCTATACCCTCTCGACGCCCTTGCCAGGGACATCGACGCCGATAACCCGCCACCGTTGTCGCCGGGAGGCTTTAGCGGCATTACCCTTGCCTGCAACATGAAATCGACCGAAGAGGTTGATGCGCTGATGGAAACCGTAAAACGTCACGGCGGCATTATTGCCAAGCAGCCGCAAAAGGTTTTCTGGGGCGGATACAGCGGTTATTTTCAGGATCCCGACGGCTATTACTGGGAAGTGGCGTATGGCGCATCCTGGAAGTTCGACGACAATGACATGCTGATTATTGAAGATAACAACCGTTGAAAATAACAACAGTTGAAGAAAGCGACCGTTAAAGAACACGGCTGATGAAAAAGAAAACCGGCGATAGTCGCCGGTTTTCTCTTCACTATTCCCGCTCAGCGTTCATCCTGCCATAGCAACGCCGGTTCGCCATCGTCCACGCGATAAACAGCCGAAACGTCCTGATTCAGGAAGGAACGAAACGCCTCATCGCCGTCCAGGGTAAATGCCACCGCAACACCGCATTCCGCCGTCAGCCTGCGCGGCGCATCAATAACCCGGAAAGCCACGTCCCGCGCCGCCAGCGCTTTCTTTAGCTTGATCGCGCCAAGCGAGGTATGAAACAGGAACAGATAACCCGGCGTCATTGTTGCTCCGCATCCTCAGCGCCCAACGCCTTGCGGGCCATCACCGTGTACACGCCGCCAATCACCAGCAACAGCGCAATGCCGAGAATAACGAAAAGCTTACCGCCGTCCGTCGGGCCTGCAGGGCTGGAGGCCAACGCGAAGTTATGCGCCGCCGCCGCGCCAACCAGCATGCCCAGTACGCTGATAGCGGCGTCAGAACTGCCCTGCCCGGCGCTGATCAACTGACGCAGCGGGCAACCGGTAATAAATACGCCGCACAGCCCGACCAGCGCCATCGACAGGAAATTCCACACGCCGTCGGAATGGGCGATTGGCTGATTATCAAACCCTAAAGTGAACTTACCGAAACAGAGATTCCCGGCGGCCACCAGCAGCGTTAATACCAGCACGCCAATCGCCATGTTGTAATTGCGCGACAGGAACACGTTTTTCGCCATGCCGATAAAGCAAAAACGGGTGCGCTGAACGATAACGCCGATAATCAGCCCGGCCACGATCGACATCCACACCGGCGCATGGCTGGCGCCCGGCCCTTTCTCACTCGCGCGGAAGATCCCGCTGTCCCAAAGAAACAGCGCCAGCAGCACGATGCAGATCGCCGGGAAAAGCGCGCCTTCAAACGCGCTTTGCCGGTAATTACGCGGCAATGAGAATCCTTTTTTCAGGAATAAACTGCCAACGCCGATACCGGCGACCAGCCCCACCAGCCCGATAAGCGCATTCAAATCCCCGGCGCCCAGGCGTAATACCATACGCAGCGGGCACCCCAGAAAAACCAGGCATCCCAGCATCATAAAAAAGCCCAGCGTAAAGCGGATCAACGGCGCCGATCCGGCCTTCGCCTTAAACTCCCGGAACAGCAGCGCCGCGGCGAAAGCGCCGATGACGAAGCCGACAATTTCCGGTCTGAAATATTGTACGGTAGGCGTACTGTGCAGGTTCAGGCTTCCCGCGCTGTCGCGAATAAAGCAGGCGACGCACACCCCCATGTTGGGCGGGTTTCCGGCAAGACCTAACGTCAGGGCAATTGCGCCGATAATGGCGCCACAGAGAGCCAGGATCCAGGCTTTAGACATGATTTACTTTCCTTTTCAACGGGATAAAATCCCTACTAATAGACCTATTAAGTGTCGGGTATTCTATAGCGCGTATTCCGTCAATTCTATGAAGGGCACGACGAATATCGTTTTATTTCCCTGAGCACAAAGCACTCCTGTTCCTAAAGTACGTAATTTTTGCCCTATTCCCCTGATTCTTCCCCCGGAAACGGTTAAGGTATACCGTTTACAAATTTTGCTCAGACATCGAAAAGGAACCCGAGATGACCACTACCCTGGCCTCATACACCACCAAGGCAATTCAGAAGCTGCAGAAACTGGGGATTGTACGTGAGCCTGAGCCGGATACCCCCGTCCTGACCCTGCTGGACGCGATTTCCGATCTCGACGCCAACCGCGTCACGGCCATCGGCCGCACGCTGCAACAGCAAAGCGCGTTCAACGCCGTCGTGCGCGATAACATCGCCAATATGGACGTCGCCAACCGTCAGGGTGAAATCGTCAAGGCGTTTGACTCCATCCGCGCCGACGCGACCCAAATGGTGGACTGGCTGGAAGACGGTAAGCTGGATCTCATCGAACGCATCAAATCCGGTTGGATGACGCTGCGCCGCGGCTCCATTCCCGACCGTTTCAACAAAATCAAAGAAACCTACCTTGAGGTGGCGAAAGCGTCCAACGAGCAGATCGCGCGCGAAAAAGCGATTCTCGACGCTTATCAGGATTTCCGCTTCGGCCTGAAAGAAGCGCATGTCGACGCGCAGTCCCTGCTGAACATCGCCGAAGAGAAGGTCGAAGCGCGCCGCAGCACGCTGCAGGCCGCGCAAGCCGCCGTGGAAGGCGCAGAAAACGCCGACGGCGCCGAGCGTTCGCGCCTGGAGCTGGCGCGCGACGAAGCCCTGCGCGCACTGCAACAGGAAGACGAACGCTACCAGATCGTGAAAGATCTGACCGATAACCTGCTTATCGCCTACAACTCCGCCGAAGCGGTATTCGCCCGCCTGCAACAGACCAACACCGTCAAAGAGCGTGTTTATCGCCAGAGCGTGACCTTCTTCAGCACCAACGAGATCGTCTTCACCGCCCTTTCCGCCTCAATGACCTCGCTTCAGGGGCTGGACGAAAGCACCAAAACCCTGGAAGCGATGAAAGCCGGCATCAACGATGGCCTGAACACCATCGCCACCCACGGCACCACCCAGCTGGAGGCCGGTCTGCGCGCAGGTTACGGTTCCACCATCAAAGCCGATTCCGTACGCTCCCTGGTCAACGCCATCGTGACCTTCCAGGAGTCCAGCTACCGCATGATCGACGAACTGCGCACCGAAGCGACGAATAACGCCAACGAAATGGCCGCCATCGTCGAAGACGGCAAACGCCGCTTTGCCGCCGTCGTGACCAAGGCGGAAATGACCCGCTGATTTTTCAGTCCGCCCCCGCCGTTCCCGGCGGGGGCCATTAGGGAGTAATAAGATGCGAGCCTACCGGGTTGCCAGCGTCATGGAGGCATTTGCCAATGACGCGCGCAAAAGCCGCTCGGATGCGGAAGGACTGCTGGCCGACATGCGCAGCCGGCAAATGATGATGCAGGAGCAAATCAGGGCAGCCTACCAACAAATGGCGCGCCTGCTGATGCAGGAGTCTCCTGACGTCGGCGAACTGCAAAATATTCAGGGCTTGCTGAATCAGCTGCAACGGGAGATCCAGTCTACCCGCGACGATCTCGCGCGCAGCGAAGTCACGCTTCAGGAACGCCAGGCCCGGCGCCTGAGCGTACAGGAGCAGATTGACCAATTACTGGCCGAACGGGACAAGCGCCTGGAAGAAACGCCGGACGCCCATCAGGCATACCTGCTGATGAACCAGCTGCAGGGCGACGTCGACACCTTAGCCCACGACCACCACGAACTGGAAAATGAGGTTCAGGAAAAGCAGCGTGAATACGCCGCAGCCCGCCTGTTCATGTTCCTGCTGCGCAGAAAGTTCGGCCAACCGGATTACCGCGCCTGGCCCGTGGCCCGCAATCTCGACGCCTGGCTGGCGCGCACCATCCGCTTTAACGACAATCTGGCGAATTATCAGATGCTCGGCGCGCTGCTTTCTACCTCCGAACGCCGTCTCAGCGCCGCACGCGCTGCGCTGGAAGAACGTGCGGCGCAGCATCAGAGCCGGGTGGCGGCAATTGAAGAACAACTTCAGCTTCCCCTCTATTATCAGCGCCAGAAAAGCAGCGAAGAGGAACTCAGCGCCAGCATGCGCCACATTGCGGACCTGCAAACCAGGCTGGCCCAGTATGCGCAGGGCACAGGACCGCTGTTCGACGCCATCGCCCAGCAGCTTTCCCAGCAGATAGCGCAAATGCCGCACGACCGGCTCGAACTGATGGTGGGGAAAACCGCCTCGCCGGAGGACGATCGCCTGCTCGGCACGGTGCAACAACTCAAGCGCGACGCGCAGGACATCGACGGGCAGATACGCACCCAGGAACTGAGCTGCGTCGCGGTGCGCACCCAGGCGGAACGGGCGGAACAACTGGTGCAGGCGTTTCACCGCAACGGCTACAACGACGCGCAACTGGAGTACGACTGGGGCTTCTTCAACAGCCCGGAAAAACTGTTCACCAGCTATTTGCGCGGCAACAGCGCCCTGAACGACGTTATGCGCCAGCTCAGCGCCATCGCCCGGCGGCGGCCCAGCGGCGGCGGATCGCTGTCGTTTCCCAGCACCGGCGGGTCTTCCGGCTCGATTTTCGGGTCGTCGTCACCCCGTTCATCGGGGGGCGGCGGCGGGTTTCACACCTCTTCGTCGTCCGGCGGCGGCGGTTTTCGCACCACGGATCGTTTTTGATGATTACGTTAACCCAACGACGGGACGGAGCCTGCCCGCATGAGTGAAATTAAGCTGAGCGATCAACTGGGCGCCATGGCGATCATTGATTCGCTTTACGCCCAGCAAATCGCCGTTGAAGAACACCTGAACCTGCCTGAGCTGCGCAGCAAGCTCACCCAGCGCATCCGCGAATATTATCAAAGCGCGGGCGTTGAAATTAACGACGACCTGATCGAACAGGGCGTGAAAAGCTGGTTCACCAACCGCCTGCGTTATAAAGCGCCCCGCCTCACCCTCTGGCAGCGGACGATCGCATACCTGTACGTGACCAGCCGACGCTGGCTTACGGTTATCGGCGTTCTGGTGCTGATCGCGGCGCTGATCGGCGGATACCGCTTTTACACGGCGCGAAGCACGCTTGATGGCCTGAAACAAAACTTTGCCGCCGCGCTGAGCCAGCGCGCCCAACTGGACGAAAAGGCACAGCAACTGGCGCAAAAACTGCCGTCATGGAAGGCCGTCTCACTGACCTACGCCGGGAAGTCCGCCGCCGCCATCATTGCGCAAACCGAAAGCCTGCTCAGTGAGTTCAACGCCAACCGCAAAACGGCAGAACCGCTGGCCGCTTCGGCCGGCAGCGCGCAGATCACGCAGCGGCTCAATACGGAAACCGCCCTGAACGACGCGCAATATGCCCGCCTGGAGCAGGCTCTGGTTCAGATCAACCGCTTGCCGGCGTTGGTGAAGGCCGACCGGGCCTTAAGCGCCGTCGCCCGCGCCCCGGACTATGACGCTTACGTCCGCCGTACGCCTGAGTTAGCCTCGCTGGTTTCCGCCGCGGCGCAGGCGCTGTCACAGGGCGCCGACAATGCGCAGGCCCAGGTCGATAAAGCCGCCAACGCTTTCGAGCGGGAAAAGAACCGCAGCGGCATGATCCAGGCGCTGAACCGTCACGTCGCCAGGCTGGAGGCGCTCCCGCTCTCCGCCGCCGACAGAAGCAGCGTCAACGCGCAGATCGACGGCGTCCGCGCCCTGTCCCAGTCTCCCGACCTGACGCAGCAGGCATGGAACAGCGCTATGAGCGCGCTGGACGACACCTACACGCTGATCGTCACCCCGCTGACGCTGACGGTCGTGGATCGGGTAGGTGAAAACTCCGGCATTGAGCGTACCTATGACAGTTCCGGCGGCAGAAGCTGGTATCTGATTGCTGAAGCCTTAACCGCGCAGGGCAACGCATTCCCGTTGACGATCAAGGACAGCGAAACCGGCGAACTGAAAAAGGTACGCATCTTCGGCATCCGCATCAGCCAAAGCGAGTTTGAAAAGCTCAAGCGCGATAAGCAGGACGACGGCCACATCGACAACGGCCTCGTGGGCAGAAAACCGGCGAACCAGCTCGGCTTTCAGTACGTCCGCCCGGTGATGGAAGGCCGGATTACCACCTGGTAATCCGGTCAACATCATCGGGATCGTACACCCGCGCCTGCTGCTAAAGGCTTCGCATAGCAAACGATGGCACCCCGACGGCTAAACAGGTACTATAGATATATGTTATATCCATGCCGCCGGGCGCTGCGTCTGAAAAAAGATGTCTGAAAAAAGAATTCAACGCGAAAAACTGACGATCAGGAACATGCTGACGCTCTATCAACGCCGTTGCCCGGACGCCAACCCGGACGACGGGCACTACGACGCGCTGTACGCCTTTGCGGAAAAACGCCTCGATCGCTGCGTCTTCGGTACGGAAAAGCCGGCCTGCCGCCAGTGCCCGGTGCATTGCTACCCGTCCGCCAAACGCGAAGAGATGAAGCAGGTCATGCGCTGGGCCGGTCCGCGCATGCTGTGGCGGCATCCGCTGCTTACTGTCCTGCACCTGCTGGATGATAAAAAGCCGGTGCCGGAACTCCCGGAGAAATACCGGAAAAAGAAATAGGCCGTTCTCCCTCCAGCGCTTTCTCATATTGATACGTTTTATCACCCGTTCTCGCGCTACGGCGGGAAAGTTATCATTCCGCAACGCGTACGTCCGCTGAAAACCGCCTTCTCCCGGCTGGCAAGCATCTTGCAGCCCTCTCCCCACGCAAATTTCAGCGGGAGATTCAATTGTGGAGAACCCAAACTGGCCTCAGCTCACGCAAAACATCCTGCGCTGGCGGCGTCATCTGCATCGCCATCCTGAGCTTTCCCATCAGGAGCATCACACCCTGCGCTACCTGCGCACTGAACTGGCGGCGTTTCCTGAACTGCACATCGATTACGTTAAGGGCGGCGGCCTTGTCGCCCGGCTGAAAACGCCGCATCCCGGCCCCGTTATCGCCCTGCGCGCCGACATCGACGCCCTGCCGTTGCAGGAGCAGGTCGCCAGCGATTTTGCTTCGCAAACGCCGGGCGTCATGCACGCCTGTGGCCACGACTGCCATACGGCCATGCTGCTGGGCGCGATCGCGGCGCTGTATCCGCAGCGCGACCGGCTCAGCGGAACATTCATCTTTATTTTTCAGGTTGGCGAAGAGATGCCGCCGGGCGGAGCCAAAGCGTTGGTCGACTCCGGGCTGCTCAACGATGCGCAGCTGTTTTTCGCCCTTCACCTCGACCCGCTGCTTTCCGGCGGGAAACTGCGGATAAAACCGGGCGTCGCCACCGCCAACCGCGATACGTTTACCATCCGGGTGCTGGGAAGGGGCGGCCACAGCGCCATGCCGCACACCTGCCGCGACCCACTGGTCGCCGCCGCCGCGCTGGTCAGCGCATTGCAAACCGTCGTCGCGCGTGAAATCGATCCGGAAGAAACGGCGATTATCTCGCTGTGCAGCCTGATCTGCGGCGACGGCACCATCGCCCGCCTGCCGGACAGCGCCGAACTGTGCGGTACGGTACGTAATTTTTCAGATCGGGTGCAGAATGACATCCGCGCCGCCATTACGCGCATCAGCAGCCAGGTCTGCGCCGCCCTGCGCTGTGAGGCGGAGGTCACGTTCTCATCATGGGATTACCGGGCGGTACATAATCATCCCGACCTCAGCCGCCTCGCCCTGAGCGCCGCACGCGACGCGCTGGGGGAGGAAAACGTGATTGAGGCCGGGCGGCCGGAATGCGTGGGCGAGGATTTTTCGGAGTATCAGCGCGTGGCGCCCTCCTGCTTCGCCTGGCTCGGGGCCGGCACGGCAGGCGGGGAGAATGCGCCGCTGCATAACGTGCGCTTCTGCCCGGATGAGTCGGCGCTGCCGCTGGGCGTTCGCTATTATCTGGCGGTCATTGAACAGGTTCTGCGCCAGTATCAGGCGGAATAAACGGTGCGCGCGTCTTCACCCTCTGGAATGAAGGCGCGCCCCGCTTACCGCAGGCGGTTAAAAACCCAGGCTGTCGAGCAGATCGTCCACCTGGGCCTGGTTCGCCACCACGCCAACGTTATGCTTATTCAACTGCGGCCCGTTGAGCAGGCTGTCCTTATTTTTGTCCACCGGCTTGGTCTGCTCCGGAATATTTTCCAGCAGCACCAGCAGCAGTTGCCGTTCGATCTCCTGAACGACGTCCATCATGCGTTTGATGACCTGCCCGGTCAGATCCTGAAAATCCTGCGCCATCATGATTTCCAGCAACTGGCTGTGGGTAAATGCGGTGTGCTCCGGCACCTCGGCCAGATAACTGCGGGTGTCTTTAACCAGCTCACGCGCGTCACTCAGCTCGATCGGATTGGCGAACCACTCATCCCAGCGCTGCCGCAAACCGGCCGCCCCCTGCTCCAGCTGCGTCTGACGCGGCTGGGCGGCCTCCACGCAGTTCAGCGCCCGCTCGGCCGCCTGCGCCGTCATTTGCACCACGTAGTCCAGACGATCGCGGGCATCAGGAATCGCTTCCGCCGCCTGGGCTATCGCCTGATCCAGCCCCAGCTCCCGCAGGCTGTCGCGCAGCATACGGGTCAGTTGACCAATCCGCGCGATAATTTCCTGGGTATGGCCGGCGTCTTCAACGGGCATCGGATGTTCGTTCATCATGACTCCTTACATGCCGTGTTTTTCAAAAATCTTACTCAACTTCTCTTCCAGCGTGGCCGCCGTGAACGGCTTAACCACGTAACCGCTGGCGCCGGCCTGCGCCGCAGCGATGATGTTCTCCTTTTTGGCTTCGGCGGTCACCATCAGTACGGGCATCGCGTTCAGCGCGCCGTCGGCACGTATGGTCTGCAACAGTTGCAGGCCGTCCATATTGGGCATATTCCAGTCCGATACCACGAAATCAAACGGGCCGGTGCGCAGTTTATTCAACGCATCCACACCGTCTTCCGCCTCTTCGACATTGTTAAACCCCAGCTCTTTCAATAAATTCCGCACGATGCGCCGCATCGTGGAAAAATCATCAACCACCAGGAAACGCAGATTTTTATCCGCCATAATGTGACATACTCCTCAAACAACGTTCTGTTATCCGGCGATGTTACCCGCCTAGATGCGTAATGCCTGTCCCTTGCTTACCTGAGCCAGCATCCGCTGGCCGATATTCTGTAGCCCCACTACCTCATCCACCGCGCCCAGCGCGATGGCTTCACGCGGCATGCCGAACACCACGCAGCTCGCCTCGTCCTGCGCCATCGTGTAGGCGCCGGCCTGACGCATTTGCAGCAGCCCGTTCGCGCCGTCCCCGCCCATACCGGTCAGGATCACCCCGACCGCGTTGCGCCCGGCATTGCGCGCTACGGACTGAAACAGCACATCCACCGACGGACGGTGGCGGTTAACCGGGTCCCCGTGCAACAGGCGCACCGTATAGTTCGCCCCGCTGCGCGCCAGCTCCATGTGACATTCGCCGCCGGGCGCCACATAAGCATGCCCCGGCAGAATACGTTCGCCATCCTCCGCCTCTTTCACCGCAATCTGGCACAGCTTGTTCAGCCGATCGGCGAACGAACGGGTAAAGCCCGCCGGCATGTGCTGCGTAATCATGATCGCCGGGCATCCCAGCGGCAGCGGTTGCAGTACGTGGCGTATCGCCTCCGTGCCGCCCGTGGACGCGCCGATGGCCAGCAGTTTTTCGCTGCCCAGCAGCGGCATCCGGGCCAGCGGCGCCGGGGGCGCGCTGGCAACCTTACTGGCGTTCAGGCGCGCGCGCGCGGCGGTGCGGATCTTCTCGGCGATGATCTCGCTGTAGGCCAGCATGCCTTCGCGAATGCCCAACTGCGGCTTGGTGACGAAATCCACCGCGCCCAGCTCCAGCGCCTTCAGGGTGATTTCCGAGCCGTTCCCGGTCAGGGACGACACCATCACCACCGGCATCGGGCGCAGGCGCATCAGTTTTTCGAGAAAATCCAGGCCGTCCATACGCGGCATCTCAACATCCAGCGTCAGCACCTGCGGCTCGAACTTCTTGATCAAATCCCGCGCCACCAGCGGGTCCGGCGCCACGGCGACCATCTCCATGTCAGAATGACTGTTCACGATTTCCGTCATCAGTTGACGCATCAGCGCAGAGTCGTCAACGCAAAGCACTTTTATTTTACTCATCGATTCCCCTTCCTCAGGCCATAGACCGTCTGCCCGAGCAACACGAAATCGCGACTAATTTGACTAAAGTTTTCCGAGTGCCCGGCAAACAGCAATCCATCCGGCTTCAACATGGGGACGAAACGGTGAAGAATTTTGGCCTGTGTCGTTTTATCAAAATAAATCATTATGTTGCGGCAAAAAATTGCATCAAACGGCCCCGGCAGGTTCCAGCTCGGCGACAACAGGTTAATCATCTGAAAATGCACCCGCCGCGCCAGCTCCGGGCGGACGCGCACCATGCCCTGCTGCGGACCGGTGCCGCGATAAAAAAAGCGTTGCAGCTGATCCGGCCTCAATGCCTTAACCTCATCAAGGCGATAGATCCCGCTGCGCGCCTGAGCCAGCACCTGCGTGTCGATATCGCTCGCCCATACCTGCGGGGTGTTCACCAGCCGCGACCCCTGCGCATCCGCCAGCGTCATGGCGATGGAAAAAGGCTCCTCCCCGGAAGAGGCCGCCGTACACCAGACGCTGTAGTCCCCCGGCCGGTTGCGGGCATGCTCGGCCAATACCGGAAAGTGATGCGCCTCGCGGAAAAACGACGTCATGTTCGTCGTCATGGCGTTGATAAAGGTTTGCCACTCGTCACTGTCAGGATCATCTTCCAGCAATGCCAGATAAGCGCCGAAGTCGTGCAGATTCAGCAACCGCAGGCGGCGCACCAGCCGGTTATAGACCATTTCCCGTTTATGGTCGGCCAGCACGATGCCGGCCCGCTGGTAAATCAGCTGACTGAGCCTGCGAAAATGCGCATCCGATAACTCCAGGCGCTGCGTCAGGGACGGCGCATTTCCGTTCCCCTGACGACGCGAAGGGCGAGGTTCTACCGATAGCGCTCTCATATTTCCCTTTTCCTTATAGTTGTGTTCAGGGCCTTCATTTATCACGCGTCAATATCCTTCTCCTCCAACATGGGAATATATTCCTCCTGAGTCAGGCTCAGGCGGAATACGGCTACCGTTTGGTTAAGCAGATTGGCCTGCTCTTCCAGCGTCAGCGTGGCGGCGGCGGCTTCACCAACCAACGCGGCGTTTTGCTGGGTGACCTGATCCATCTGTGTTACGGCGCGGGAAACCTGCTCGATCCCCCGGCTTTGTTCATCAGATGCCGTGGTGATCTCGGTCATAATGTTGTTCACCCGCCCCACAGAGTTAACGATGCCGTCCATCGCGCCGCCGGCCTTTTCAACCAGTTCGGCGCCCTGTTTAACCTTGTTGACCGAATCATCGATCAACCCTTTAATTTCTTTGGCCGCCTGCGCGCTGCGCTGGGCCAGGCTGCGCACCTCGCCGGCCACCACGGAGAACCCCCGGCCCTGTTCGCCCGCCCGCGCAGCTTCAACCGCCGCGTTCAGCGCCAGAATGTTGGTCTGAAACGCAATGCCGTCGATCACATTGGTTATCTCACCGATCTTCTGCGAACTGCTGCTGATCTCATGCATCGTGCTCACGACATGACTGACGATTTCACCGCCGTCGTTGGCCGCCACTTCGGCATCATGCGCCAACTCTGCAGCCTGACGGGCGTTGTCGGCATTTTGTTTGACCGTCGAGGTCAGTTCTTCCATGCTGGCAGACGTCTCCTGCAACGACGCCGCCTGTTGTTCGGTGCGCGAAGAGAGATCGTCATTGCCGGACGCCATCACCTGAAGCTGCTGGTGAATGGAATCCGCGCCTTTACGCACGTTCATGACCGTCGCCGCCAGCGCCTGCTGCATCGTGTGCAGGTTGCGGTAAACCAGGCCGATCTCATTGCTTCCGCTGGTATCGATGGGTTCAGACAAATCCCCCTGAGCGATACTGTCGAAATGTTTGTTGAGCCGCGCCAGCGGATTAAGCACCGCACGATGCAGCAAATACAGCGCCATCAGGGTGATCAGCACGATAACAACCAGCGTTGCGCCCATGACAATCATGCGAAATTCAAATTGCTTCAGGCTGCCGCCCAAAACGTCATTCAGCGTTTTGTTGATATATTGATTGTATTCATCAACCTGCTTACCAAAATCATCCTGCAACACCTGTACCGGCGCGCCGGTCAGCCAATTCAGATCGCCCCGTTGCAGATAGGGGATCGCGTCGTGCATCATCTGACTGAGTTTGGCGTAGGCAACTTTGGTCTCTTCTGTGTGTCTACGCCCTTCATCCTTTACGCGGGGAATGGCGCTAAACCGGGCAAATGCCTGGTCGGACTTATCCAGATTGCCGCGAACTTCCCCCAGAATTTTATTTAACTGCTCTTCGGGGGCATTCATGGCTATACGAGCGACGGCACGGTTAATGCCGTCACGGATCATGAGCAAATACGCCCAGCTCTGATTCAGCGATTCCCGCTGGGCGTTATAATTGACAAGATTGTTGACGCTCACTTTGTCCGACTGCTGCGTCAAAAAAGATCCGCCGGTAGAAAGCAGCTGCAGAGCGCAATACAGCAACAGCAGCAACGTTACGCTGATCGAAATGCGGATCTTGCTTAGCATGTTAATCACGTTAATCTCCTTATCACCCGCCCGGATTTCATGGTTTGCAATGTTCGCCGCAACGCATGCGGCGAACATCGGGTTCCTCCGGTTATGCCTGATGCAGGCTGTGCATGACGCTGATCAGAATGTCTCCCAGTTATCCGCGCCTTCTGCGGCCGCCACCTTCCGGCGGCTGGCGGAAGGCGCTTCTGCCGGGGCTTTCGCCGCCTGGCTGCGCGTGTCGGCAATGGCTAACGGCGTTTCCTGCGCCAGCCGGAATACAGAAACGGAATTAATCAGGTGACTGGCCTGCTCCTCCAGAGAAACAGCGGCAGCGGCGGACTCTTCCACCAGCGCGGCGTTCTGCTGCGTAACACGGTCCATCTCCGCCACGGCCTGGCCGACCTGATCGATTCCCCGGCTCTGTTCATCCGACGCCGACGCAATTTCACCCATGATGTCGGTAACGCGGGTAACGGCATTGACGATGTCGCTCATCGTATTCCCGGCGCTTTCCACCAGCGCGGAACCCGTATCCACGCGGCTGACGGAATCCTCAATCAACCCTTTGATTTCTTTGGCCGCCTGCGCGCTGCGCTGGGCCAGGCTGCGCACTTCGCCTGCCACGACGGCGAAACCACGCCCCTGCTCTCCGGCACGGGCGGCTTCCACCGCGGCGTTCAGGGCAAGAATGTTGGTCTGGAAGGCGATGCCGTCGATTACGCTGGTGATGTCGGCGATCTTCTGCGAACTGCCGGCGATGTCATGCATTGTTTTCACCACGTTCGCCACCACATCGCCGCCTTTTTGCGCGGTTTCGGAAGCGTTTTGCGCCAGTTGGCTGGCCTGGCGGGCGTTTTCTGCGTTCTGCTTCACGGTGGCGGTCAACTGCTCCATACTGGCGGCGGTTTCTTCCAGCGAGGCGGCCTGCTCTTCGGTGCGTGAAGAAAGGTTATTGTTTCCGGCGGAGATCTCTCCCACGCTCTGATAGATGGTGTCGGCCCCTTTACGTACGTCGCCGACGGTACGTACCAGCTCCGCCTGCATATGCTGCACGGCGCCGGCCAGTTGCCCCATTTCGTTCGAGCCTTCACCGGCGAGCTTCTGGGTCAGGTTGCCGTTGGCGATTTCGTTGAGGTGAGAATTGATACGACGCAGCGGATGGATCAGCGTCTTATGAATGCCGCCCCATACGACGAGCAGAATCACAATGATCGCCGCCACGCCGGCTCCCATCGTGATCAGGGAAGAACGGTATGCATCGCCATTTTCGGCGACGATTTGATCGTAACGCGCGTCAACCCGGCGCTGATAGTCGATAAACGCCTTTTCAAACGCGGACTGGAAATCCTGGGTCGGCTGCTCGAAGAACTGTTGGATCTGACCTTGCTCCATCAAAACGATCAGTTCCGCCAGGGCATCGTGAAAGACTTTATACCGTTGGCTCAGTTCACTATCGGCGTTCATCGGAAAGCCATCGATCTCCGGCCCGTTTTCAAAATTGTCCCACTGCCTTTCCGCGGTTTTGATCGCGAAGCGGATCTGCTCCAGCAACTCCTTCACCGTCGGGCCGGCGCCCATATTGTTGGCATCCATCATGTAACGCATTCCCGCCCGGTTCAGGGTATTGCGGGTTTGCAACAGCGCAGTCCAGCTGTCGGTTAACGTTTGCTGTCTTTGCCGGATTTGCTGCAAAACTGAAAGGTTATCTTTGTCATGAGTCAGTGCGTTAAAGAAGATGCTGCCCGAAGCCAGCTGCATCAACGCAAACAGCCCCAGTACTAGTATCAGGCTGGTCGTGACTTTTATACGATATAAGCGCTTTAACATAGTTTTTCTATTCCACAAGGATCGTTGATTAATGCCTTTGCCCGTAATGTGTATCGGCACTCATATGGGAAACTTTAGTCAGGGTTAAGAAATTTCTTAGCACAGAGAGGCGGGCTGTCTGCTACGAATGGGGTATGCGAAAAGTTATGGATTTCATCACGTTCCCGCGGCGGGAAACCGCGGGCCTGATGGCCCGCGAGACATCGTTTTTAGCTTGCCATGGCGTCAACCAATGCCATCTCTTCGCTGCTGAGCAGCTTCTCGATATCCACCAGAATCAGCATGCGTTCACCCAGTGAACCCAGGCCGGTCAGATATTCGGTGGAAAGCGTTACGGTAAACTCCGGCGCGGGACGGATTTGATCAACGTTGAGGGACAATACGTCCGACACGCCGTCCACCACGATCCCTACCACCCGGCTCTGAAGATTCAGCACGATAACCACGGTATTCTCATCATAGGTGACGCTTTGCTGAGAGAACTTTATCCGCAGGTCAATGATCGGCACGATTACGCCGCGCAGGTTGGTGACGCCTTTGATGAACTCCGGGGTATTGGCAATGCGCGTCACTTTGTCGTAACCGCGGATCTCCTGCACCTTGAGAATATCAATGCCATACTCTTCCTCACCCAGGGTGAAAACCAGAAACTCCTGGCCCACCGTCTCCGCCGCCATTTTTGATATATTGGTCAGCCCCGTCATTGCTGTCACTCCCACTCTTTACTTGTTAATTATCAGGCTGCCGCGCAGCCGGGATGTTTGTCGCGGTACAGCGCCGGTAATGCCGCCACATCGACGATCAGCGCCACACTGCCATCGCCGAGGATCGTGGCGGCTGAAATGCCCGGCACCTTGCGGTAATTCGTTTCCAGATTTTTTACGACCACCTGATGCTGCCCCATCAGTTGATCAACCAGCAGGGCGTAACGTCTTCCGCCGTTCTGCACGATCACCACGATGCCGCCGGTCGCGTCCGTTCTGGCGCCCGCCACGTCGAACACGCGGTAAAGTTCCACCAGCGGCAGGTACTCCCCGCGCACCTGCAGCACCCGCTCGTCGCCGGCCAGCAGGTACAGGTCATCCGCCTGCGGTTGCAGCGACTCCATCACCGCATTCAGCGGCAGAATGAAGACGTCTTCGCCCACCCGCACCGACATGCCGTCCAGGATCGCCAGCGTCAGCGGCAGCGCGATGCGCACGCAGGTCCCCTTGCCAACAGCGGAGCGGATTTCAACATGTCCGCCCATTTCCTGGATGTTTCGTTTCACTACGTCCATACCGACGCCGCGGCCCGACACATCCGTCACCTGCTCGGCGGTAGAAAAGCCCGGCGCCATGATGAGCATGTTGATCTCTTCATCGCTCATGCCTTCATGGACGTTAAGCCCCTGCGAGCGTGCCTTGGCGAGGATCTTTTCCCGGTTCAGCCCGGCGCCGTCGTCCCGCACGTCGATATAAATATTGCCGCCCTGATGTTCAGCGGAAAGCGTCAGGCGCCCGGTTTCCTCCTTCCCGGCCTCGCGCCGCACCTGCGGCGACTCAATGCCGTGGTCAAGGCTGTTACGCACCAGGTGCGTCAGCGGGTCGATGATGCGTTCAATCAGGCTTTTATCCAGTTCGGTGGAGCTGCCTTCCAGCACCAGCTCCACCTGCTTATCCAGTTTGCCCGCCAGGTCGCGAACCAGGCGCGGAAAGCGGTTAAACACATACTCCATCGGCATCATACGGATGGACATGATGGATTCCTGCAGATCGCGCGCACTGCGCTCAAGCTGACCGATGCTGTTGAGCAAATCGCCGTGTTCGGCCGAGTCCAGCTCACCGGAGCGCTGCGCCACCATCGACTGCGTGATGACCAGTTCGCCGACCAGGTTGACCAGTTGCTCCACCTTCTCTACCGCCACGCGGATGCTGCTGTTTTCCGTGCTTTTCGCCGGCCGCTGATGAAGCTCGTGCCCCGGCGCCTTCGCCGGCGGCGCAGCGACAGGCGCAGGCGGTGCGGAGGGCGCAGCCTGCGGCGTCGGCACGGCGTCGGCGGATGCCGTAATGTCGATTTGCTCCGGCTCAATCACGAAGCAGAGCACCGCTTTGATGTCGTCCGGCGGGGCGCTGGTCTGAAGGGTTACGTCCAGGCTGTCCGGCTGCGGCGAACCGGAGGCGATGACGTTGCCCAGATGCTTCAGTTCCTCCAGCAGCAGCGGAGCCTCCCCCGTCTTCAGGCGGCTGATGGTCAGGTGAAGCACGGCGTCTCCCGCCGGCGTCGCGGGCGCAGCCACGGCAACCGCCGCGGCAGGCGTTTCCTGCGCTGCCGGTTGTTCCCCCTGGCTGGCCTCCAGCGCCAGTTGCCTCAGCGCCTGGCAAATGTATTCGAAGCTGGCGTTATCCGGCTCCCCGGCCGATTTATAGGCGTCGAGCTGATCCTGCATAATATCTTTGGCTTCCAGAAACAGGTTGATGATGTCAGTGCTGAGCCACAGCTCATGGCGGCGCGCACTGTCGAGCAGGTTTTCCAGTAAATGGGTGGTTTCCTGCAACACCGTAAAGCCGAACGTTGCCGCGCCGCCTTTAATGGAGTGCGCGGCGCGAAAAATCGCGTTCAGTTGTTCGTTGTCCGGCTGCATGGGGTCGAGCGCCAGCAGGTGTTGCTCCATATCCGCCAGCAGCTCATCCGCTTCATCAAAAAAGGTTTGATAAAACGCACTAATATCCATCGTCACAAAATCACCTCGCTTATTGTTCTGTCGGCCCGTCCGGTGCGGGAGACGGTGGCGTCACCGTGGCGGGCAATTCCTCCGGCGAGTTAATGTCCTGCGCCTGACTTTCCGCATTTTCCCGTTCTATATCGATTTGCGTCTGACGGTTAAGCACCAGCAGGCTGATGCGGCGGTTTACCGCAGCGTCGCTTACATGAGTTTTCAGGTTCATGGTGTCCGCCATACCGACCACACGCAGCACCTTCCCCTCCGCCAGACCACCGGCGATCAGCTCACGACGCGATGAGTTGGCCCGATCGGCGGACAGTTCCCAGTTGCTGTAACCGCGCTCGCCGCTGGCGTACGGTAAGTCGTCGGTATGGCCGGAAAGGCTGATTTTATTCGGCAGATCGTTGAGGATCGGCGCAATAGCGCGCAGGATGTCGCGCATATACGGCTCAACGATGGCGCTGCCGTTCTGAAACATCGGCCGGTTTTGGCTGTCGATAATCTGAATGCGCAACCCTTCCGGCGTCATTTCGATCAGCAGATGCGGCCGCAACGCCTTCAGACGGGGGTCGCGTTCGATAAGCTGATCAAGGTTTTCACGCAGTTTTTTCAGACGGGCGCGATCCTCACGCGCCAGGCGCGCCCTCTCGGACATGACTGACTTTTCCACTTCACCCAGCCTTTCCATCGGGTTCGCCCCACCACCGGGAATGACGCTGCTGCTGGCGCCGGAGCGATCGCCGCCGGTCAGCGCCGTTCTCAGCGGCGTACGGAAATATTCGGCAATTTGCGTCAGTTCCTGCGGGCTGGAGATCGACAGCAGCCACATCACCAGGAAAAACGCCATCATTGCCGTCATAAAGTCGGCATACGCGATTTTCCAGGAACCGCCGTGGTGCCCGTGTCCGTGCCCACCGCGACGTTTTTTGATCAGGACCAGCGGATGATTGCCTGACTTCATGCTTCTTCTTCCGCTTCTTCGCGCGTTTCCTGTTCAACCGGACGTTTCACCATGCGAACGTACTCCTCCAGCTCAATGAAAGAGGGGCGTTCCGTGGAATAAATGGTTTTACGACCGAACTCCACCGCAATCTGCGGCGCATAGCCGTTAAGGCTGGATAACAGCGTCGACTTGATGCACTGCATCATCTTGACGCTCTCCGCGCTCTTCTGCCGCATCAGGCTGGCCAGCGGCATAATGAAGCCATAGGCCAGCAGGATCCCCAGAAACGTACCGACCATCGCATGCGCGATAAGAGCACCCAGTTCCGCAGCAGGACGATCGGCCGATGCCAGCGCGTGCACCACGCCCATTACGGCGGCTACGATGCCGAATGCCGGCAGCGAGTCGCCCACAGAAGCCAGCCCCGCGGCCGGCACTTCCGTTTCCTGCTCGAACGTTTCGATTTCTTCGTCCATCAACGCTTCGATTTCAAACGCGTTCATGTTGCCGCTGATCATCAGCCGCATGTAATCGGTAGTGAATTCCACCAGATGCTTATCAGCCATAATGCGGGGATAAGCGGAGAAAAGCGGGCTGTTGGCCGGATCTTCAATGTCAAACTCCAGCGCCAGCATGCCCTGCTGACGGCCTTTAGCCAGAAGCTGATACATCAGCCCCATCACGTCCATGTATAACGCTTTGGTATAACGGGAACCTTTGGCCAGGCGCGGTAACACCTTCAGCGTGGCCTTGATCGCTTTACCGTTGTTGCCGACGATAAACGCGCCGATGCCAGCGCCACCGATAATCAGGAATTCCGCAGGCTGGTACAGGGCGCCCAGCTGCCCCCCGACAATCGCGTAACCGCCGAACACGCTCAGCAACACCACGGCATATCCCAAAACAATCAGCACGTGAATTCCTCAATAATCAGCATATGAGTGGCTACGTGCCGCGAATCGGTGTTGTTATAGCAAATGCGCGTTAACAACAGCCGCCCGGACGAGCCGGGCGTCGCTTTCAGCCCGATATCGCACCACGTGTTTCCCCTGCCCGTTGCAGCAGGTGTGGAAAGATATCGGCAAGGTTGTCAGAAAGTTTACGTCTTTTTACCGCCCGCGAAGGGGGCTGACATAAACTGCACACGAAGTTGTGTGCCGGTTGATGGGCATAGGAAATGAACAGGCCTTCGCAGCAGGTGCAGACCGCCGGTTCCAGCATACCGCTATCGATAAAGCGGATGAGGGTCCAGGCCCGCGTCAGCGAGAGTAACGGCTCGGCGTTTTCTCCCTGGGGGCACTGTTCCAGATAAAGTTTATAGGCGGAAACCACGGCCTCCACGCCATGCAGATCGGTTGCCTGCCGCAAGAATGCATACGCGTTGTAAAACATGGATGAGTGGACGTTTTGTTCCCAGGTCATGAACCAATCGGTGGAAAACGGCAGCATTCCTTTCGGCGGCGGGCTGCCGCGCAGCTCTTTGTAGAGCTTGATTAACCGCCCGCGGCTGAGCTGCGTCTCACTTTCCAGCATTTGTAACCTGGCCCCGAGAGAAATCAGTTCCATGGCCAGTTGAATATCCCGCGCTTCCCTGATGATGCTTCGTTCTGACATCATCAACCCCTCTTTTTGTCGCCGCTCTCGCTATATTGCGGGAGCTGCCTGAGCAACTTGCTGGCTAACAAAATTCCAGTATGGACCTGCTGTAAATCATCAACACGGGATTCTTTCGTTAGCAGTTGAATCGTTTGATATTCCGTAAACCGGAAATTACATACTAGTTGGTTTGTCTCCGCCAGTTTAACCATTTGGGGCAAAGCAAGCTCCCCAATCATTGTTGCTACTTTTTCGTCAACACCCAGCCGGAACATTGCTGAAGCTTTTTCTTCATGAATTAAACGCTGTGCCAATAATAAATATGACAAATTAATGTCATATATGTGTTTAAGCGTGTCAGAGGTCGTCATTATTTCATCCTAATTAGCTTAGTAAACGCCGCTTATATTGGCGGCGTTTTATCTTGCTATGGAGTCGGACATATAACGTTTAGCATTGATAATGCTACATATGACTGGCAGAGGTTCTCCGCCTTATGCTTCCATGCCATCTTCAACAATAGAGATAATTCCTAATATTGTGTAACAATACCCTTTAATCAACCACCTACACAATCTAATCGCGTACGTGAATTGGGGATTATGTGATCTAAATCACAAAATTGCAAGCTATTTGCTTTCTATTCAACCGCCGAAAAAACATTAATTTAACTTATCTGTCTTTAAGTTAAATCACTTCGTTAATTATTTTTTCTTTTCTTCTTTCAATAATCATACAGATTGGAATGTATTATTACCATGGCAATTATTTATTTATAAATGGCAATAAATCCCGCTATTACACAAACTTTCAAAATATAAATCCGGTTTTTTTTGATTGCATATATCAAAACTAAAGTTCCCTTTCCTCTCATTTCCCTTAACGGCACAAACGTTAAATAAAAAATCATTAAAAAATTATCTATGGCAATAAGGCAAAATTTAACCAATGTCACCCTGGCAATGGAAAAAACGTCTCATCCATTATTAATTAATGCTTGACATGCTTACATTCTCTAAGTTAGAGGCCTAAGATGAATCAATTATAAATATTTATTTACCACTTCACATTGGAAATAGTTCACTAAATAATGCTAATTATCGCTTATATTTTGAGCTAAATTTCAACCATATCAACGCAAAGGGAGAGATAAATCGTGCCCTTTTCCGGCGGTCATTACCCCCATGACAACAAAATTCGCTACTCTATCTGATATCCGGATAGCTGCAGGAGCTTCGTTATGTTCAACTTTGACTATTACAACCCGACACGCATCCTCTTCGGCGGTGAACGCATTGCCGACGTCGGCAAACACATCCCTGAAGATGCACGCGTGTTGATCACCTACGGCGGCGGCAGCGCCAAAAAATACGGAACGCTGGAGGAGGTGAAAAAGGCTCTCGCCCCGCGCGATGTGCTGGAATTCGGCGGTATCGAAGCGAATCCCCGTCTTGATACGCTGCTGGGTGCGGCGCGGCTGGCAAAAGAAAAGCAGGTGGATTTTCTGCTGGCGGTGGGCGGAGGTTCGGTGATCGACGGAACGAAATTTATCGCCGCTGCCGCCCACTACTCCGGTGATGCCTGGAAAATGTGGACGGACAAATTATCGCCCGAACGGGTGCTTCCTCTCGGGTGCGTACTGACGCTGCCCGCCACCGGCTCAGAGATGAACGCCACCGCTGTCGTCAGCAACCCCGCGCGGGCGGCGAAAGTAGGCTACAAACACCCGTCACTGTTCCCCCGCTTCGCCGTACTGGACCCGCACAAGTCTTTCACGCTTCCGCCGCGGCAGATTGCCAACGGCGTCGTGGATGCGTTTGTTCACGTCACAGAACAATATTTGACCTATCCCGTTTATGGCAAAGTTCAGGACCGCTTCGCGGAGGGGCTGCTGCTGACGCTGGTGGAAGAAGGTCCGCTCACGCTCACGGAGCCGGAAAACTACGACGCGCGGGCCAGCGTAATGTGGGCCGCAACGCTGGCGCTTAACGGCCTGATCGGCGCCGGCGTTCCACAGGATTGGGCGACGCACCGCATCGGCCACCAGCTTACCGCGCTCTATAACCTGGACCACGCCCAAACGCTGGCGGTGCTGCTTCCTTCAGTATTGCAGGTGCAAAAAGCCGACAAGCAGCTCAAGCTGGCGCAGTTTGCCGAACGCGTCTGGGGCATCCGCGACGGTAACGAAGAACAAAAGGCGCAAGCCGCCATCGGGAAAACCCGCGACTTTTTTGAAGACATGGGGCTGAAGACCCGTCTCAGCGCTTACGGCATCGCCGAAGACGCTATTGATAAAGTCCTGGATAACCTGGAGCGCCTTGGCGTGCTGCCGCTGGGCGAACGCGGCGACATCGACAAAACCGCCGCCCGGCGGATTCTCAGCATGAGCTATTAATGCGGTTACCGCGGGGTGAACGCCGAAGCCCCGCGGCTTAATTATATGCGGCCGCATTCCCCCGGCGATTGCATACAGTTAAAGAATAACCCCGATGCGGGAACACCAGCGATAAATGTCGTCATGCGCGGATTAAATGTGATGAAAACCATGGTTATTTCTCTTGTCGCTTATTCACGGACAGATTATCATTTGTCCATATCAGCAATCCGGTTTTATTAGTAATCTGGTTATAAAACAATCTGAAGTACCCGTTTCCCGTTGATGAATCAGCGCGATTCTTGCGTGCTGATTCTTTATATTCTTCCTACACCGATTTTGTGGCATACGTAAATGAAAGCGATTGATTACCTGATGATTTTCCGTAAATGTTCTAACTCAGACAGTTTAGAGAAACTCTATGATAAGTTGAATTATTCTATTGATAACTCAAATGAAATGTCTGAAATGTATCGGGCTGCGGACCACCGCCGCGCGGAATTAGTTGCCGGAAAATACTTTGACTTAGGCAAAATACCTAAATCACTTTGGGCGCAAGTTTTCTAATTTTTTTATTTTACCTATAAATAATTGACGCTATCGGAATGAGACATCTCTGGCATTCCTGTACGTAGTTTATAAGCAAAAAAAGCGATTCAACGCCGGTTTCGGAATGAACGTGATTTTCGCCACATCTCGTGGCCGGCTTATTCTATACTCTGTAGTGACTATGTCGTTAGAATGCCGTTAGTTGAATCGCTAGCAAGATTATTAGTAAAAAATGAACCGTTAGTCGCGCTGGTGGCGATAAGCAAGTCGTTAAAAACTAACGGCCTCTATGAACTGATGAATGGAGGCAAGCAATGAGTTACAGGAATGTGTTAGTGGCCGTAGCTCAGGCGCCCGACAGCATACGGCTGCTGGAAAAAGCCGTCGCCATCGCCCGCCCCTATTCCGGCACGATTTCACTGATTACGCTATGCAATGAGCCGGACCTTTGCTCCAGCTTCGCAGGCCCGATGCTCGGCGATCTGCGGCGCCTGCTGCACGAGGAAGCCGAACTTTTTCTCCAGCAGCTCATCGATCAGGTCGATTATCCCATCGAAAAAACGCTGATTTGCAGCGGCGAGCTGGGTGATTGTATCGTCTATGCCTGCCAGCAAAATCCGGTCGATCTGGTGATCTGCGGAAACCACGGCGAAAAACTATTAAAGCGGATGCTGAATTCAGCGACGCTGGTGATCGATAAAACACGTACCGACGTGCTTATCGTGCCGTTGTAGCTATCTACAGCATCTACCGCTGTTACACCGCTGGCCCAGTAACTGCCCCTCGCTGCGCCGCATTGACGTCACGGTTATTGATGCCGCCGTGAAAACCATGCAATAAAAAAGGGAGGCAAAAGCCTCCCCTGAATAAAGTGTACAAGCGCGGTATCAGTTACACCCCGTTCGCCTTCCGGTATCCTTTGATCATGTTGCGCATCAGCACGATGCCCGCCCCAAGCACGCCGCCAATCAGCACGGACAAAACCAGCACCAGCGCTTTTTTCGGGCTGTCCTTCGTGACCGGTAAATCCGGCGTCTGCAAGTAACTGAAAACGCCGAACTCCCCTTTCTGCAGCTTAAACTCTTTTACCATCAGGTAAGATTGCTGTGCGTCGTAGTAAACCTGATCGAAAGAGAGCGGGCGGGAGCTTTCATTGGCAATCATCGCCCGCAGCGCCGGCGCGCCCAGCAAAAACAGCGTATCGTCAGACAACGTTTCCGCCTGGCTGACCTTCACGTCTTCAACGTTTGACGCCTCGGCCACCTTCAGCGCTTCCTTCAGCACCGCGATGCGGTCCTGCTTTTTCACTTCGGCAACCTGCTCCTGGGTTTTCAGCACATGCTCCAGCTCGCTCAGCTGTACCGCCAAACGGCTGCGAACGTCATCATGCAGTTCGCTCCCCGTCGCGCTCGCCACCTGCTGAATGTAACCGTTCAGCATTTTCTGCGCGCTGTCCGGCTTATCCGCGGTAAAGCTTATCTGAATCACATCAGGCTGATCCTTACTGACCGGCGCCATGCTGAACTGGCTCAGCATATGATCCAGAATCTTTCCGCGCTCCGTCTCTGTCGGCTCGGCGTTTTTGGTCAACTGACTTTTGAAGTAATCGGAACCCAGCAGATATTCCGTCTGCTGATCGGTGGAGGAAAGGCCGACGACGAACTCGCGGAAAACCCGGCGACGCTGTTCGTCCATGCTGACATTGTCCTGCGGCGACAGTTTATACAATACGTTCATCGCCGCATCGTAGTTTGCCAGTTGCCCGGCCCAGGGGCGCTGGATCAGTGCGGTGGAGGTCCATTTCTCCTGCGCGACCGCCAGATAACCGACGGCGGCAACCAACATGATGATGATGCAGATCAGGATGGTCGTCTTCCCCTTCCAGAGCTGAAACAAAAGGTCCAGAAGGTCAATCTCATCGCTGTGAATGGTAGACGGCTTATCATTTTCATTTAATAACCTGACTCTGTTTTGCTGAGACATAAAATTCCGTATTAATTTCAATACCAAGGCTGACATCTTCCACCCTGCGATCAGAATCGCCTGAAGAAGTGCTCACAGTTGCAGACAACCTCTATACTGGTCAAAAATCACCCGCCCTTATACATGAACACGTTAGGGCGCAATATCAAATGTAACAATCGCGGACATTATACGCACTGGGAGAGAATTGTCATTTTAACAATCCAGAATATTGGTATTCAGATCATACTGAGAAAAAGAAAAACCGCATGAATAAGAAAATGCGCCATTCATAGTAATATAGCTAATACTTTTTTTGGGTTGTTTCATATTGGCGACACCATTACTTTGAGCCAGTTCAAATATTTTGAACGCTACCACCATCTTTATTCGCTAACTTCCTGCGCCGCTATCCCTTACGATTAACGGTATAGACATGTCCGAGGCCGCCGCACCCTATTATACCGGCGTCGGTCCGGCATCAACGGAGGCACATACAATGCACAATCTGAAACAACGCGCCATCACCCGAATTATTCCGGCCATAGCCACGCAGGACGGCGCGGGCGTGAAGCTGAAACGCGCCCTGGGACAAAGCCAGTCGGCGGATTCCCGCCTTGACCCGTACCTGATGATGGACGTCTTTTTCAGCGACAATCCTGACGATTATATCGCCGGATTTCCCAGCCATCCGCACCGCGGTTTTGAAACCATCACCTATATGCTGGAAGGGCATATGCTGCATCAGGATCATCTGGGGAATAAAGGCGATCTGAAAACCGGCGGCATTCAATGGATGACGGCGGGACGGGGGGTTATTCACTCGGAAATGCCCCAGCAGACCGACGGCCAGATGCGTGGTTTTCAGATTTGGCTGAATTTACCGCGTGAAGAAAAAATGAAGCCGGCGTCGTACCAAAATATCGGCGCGGCGCAGCTTCCCGTTATCAGGCCGGCCGGCGGCGGGCGTATCGTGCTTATCGCCGGTTCGCTGACCATCGACGGGGAAACCTACAGCAGCCCGGTACAGGCCAAGCAGACCCAGCCGCTGATTGCCGACATCGCGCCGGAACCCGGTTCGGAGGTTCGCCTTCCCATCGTCAACGGCCTGAATGCCATGCTGTACGGCTTTGAAGGCGAGATCAGCGTTAACGGGCAGGTTCTGCCGCCAGACAGCAGCGCGGTACTCGGCGACGGCGATTTCGTCACCCTGAAAGCCGGCCCTGAAGGCGGACGGGCGATGCTGTTGGCCGGGAAACCGCTGCATGAACCGGTCGTCCAGTACGGGCCGTTCGTGATGAATACGGCGGAAGAAATTCGTCAGGCTATCGACGATTATACCGCAGGCCGTTTTATCTGATCGGCGCTAAAAGGGGGGATTTATTCAATCGAAATAATCCTCCCTTATCAATTGTTACACCTCGTGATTTACCTTATTTGCTAAACATCCTATCCACCGGCATAAATCCCCGTTCGCCGATCACACTGAATAATCATCTTCAAAAGATAAGCGATAAGTATATTATGCCCATTATCAGCGGAAGATGATGGAAAGGAGCGGCCGATGCCCAGTTTTAAAAGTTATCTCTATCGTTATTTCATCAAGCGTTATTTTGCGCGGAAGAAAGTCGTCGATATTAATGCTGAGCGACAGGAATTGAACGCGTTAGGCGCGCGCTTGCCGCTGGCGCAAGAGGTGACCTCCCGCCCCGTTAATGCCGGAGGCACCGGAGGGGAATGGCTGCAACCGGCCAACGCCATTTCAGACGCCGCCATTCTTTACCTGCACGGCGGCGTTTACCTGATCGGTTCCTGCGACAGCCACCGCAGCATGGCCTCCTTTATTGCCCGCAGTTGCCGCATGCCGGTATTGCTGATTAATTACCGCCTGGCGCCGGAACACCCCTACCCGGCCGGTCTGGACGACGCAGAACAGGCGTTCGACTGGCTGATCGCCGAGCACCGCCTTCCCGCGCAACGCATTATCCTGATGGGCGACTCCGCCGGCGGCGGCATGGCGTTAGCCCTGGCGTTACGCCTGAAACGGCGAGGTCCGGGCGCACAGGCCGGCGCCGTAGTGGCGATGAGCCCGTGGACCGATCTTACGCTCTCCGGTGAAAGCGTCACCACCCGCCTGGCGCGCGACCCTTGCTTCTGCAAACTGCTGCCGCTGGCCAGCGGATATGTTGCGATGTACGCGGCGGATCACCCGCTGACCAATGAAGAAATCTCCCCGCTGTTCGGCGATCCCGCCGGGCTGCCCCCGTTGCTGCTTCAGGTCGGGGAGGATGAGATTCTGTATAATGACGCGCATGACTTCGCCCGCAACGCGCGAAACGCCGGCGTTGAGGTTACGTTTTCACCGTGGCGGGGAATGTGGCATGTCTGGCAGTGTCTGGTGCCGGGAATGAAGGAGTCACGTCAGGCAATTGAGGAAATCGGCCGTTTCTGCCGCGAAGTGATGGGTAACGACACGTAATCCCGGCGCCGCAGGCGGGCACCGGGTCGCCGTGCATTACAGGAAGTTCTTCGCCTGATTCAGCACGACATCACACACTTTGGTCGTAGCCTTCTGCTTCAGGGACGACGTGACCGAACCCAGATTGTTCAAATCAACCTGCTTGCCGTCTTTCATATTGAGGATCCCGTTCAGACCATCGGTATAGGGTTTACTTTCGGTCTGATCGCCCAACTTGCCCATCAGCTTGTCTTTTATCGCCGACACCTTGCTGTCCGTGGCGCTCAGCACGTTATTTTTCACGCAGTACTGCAACACGCCGCCCGCGTTGGTGATGCTGGATGACTGCAACGACGACGCATTGCTGCCCAACAGCGTTTTCAGCGTGCCGGACATCCCGGAAGCGCTTCCCGCCGCCGTTTCCGCGCCCTGCGTACCGGTCAGGCTTTTTACCGCGCCCAGCAAATCTGTCTGAGCGGCCCCCGCCCCCGTCGTTGCGAACAATAAGGCGACCATTAACGGTTTCATCAAAGACTTCATTCTTACTTGCTCCTGATACGATCGACAGCGATCATTTGCCATAATTATATGACACCGCTCACTCCCTCACCTTCGGCCTTTTCTGACTTCCCCTCCAAAATCGTACAGATCGTCGCCGTTGCCGCCGCCATTTTGTATAGAAATGTGTAATCCGTTGCAGTCGTTAGCCAATCACTAGCAAATGTTTCCCTGCGTACGTTTCTTGCGTCCGGCTGCTTTATAGTTGACGCCATCCGATCGTTCGTAATTACCCTTTGATTAACGGCGAATTTATGCGCAAAAAGAAGTCCTCTTCAGAAAACACTTACTATCAGGGACGTTTCATTTTGCTTTATGGCGGGATATTTTGTTTTTTACTGATCCTGCTGGGGCGCGTCGGTTATCTGCAACTGATGCGTCACCCCGAACTGGAAAAAGAGGCCGATCAGCGTTCTCTGCGCTCGCTGGTCACGCGCCCGCTGCGCGGCACCATCGCCGACCGCAACGGCCAGCCGCTGGCGGTCAGCGTCGCCTCCAACGACGTGATCGCCGATCCCCGCCACATACTGGAAACGGACGCCACGCTCAGCAACCCGCAGTGGAATTACCTGGCCGGCGCACTGTCGCTGCCCGTGGAGGCATTACGGCAGAAAATCGACGCCAACGCGCAGCGCCATTTCATCTATCTGGCGCGTCAGGCGGAATCCGGCGTCGCGGAATACGTCAATAAGCTGCATCTTGCCGGCATCAGCACCGTTCCCGACGCCAGCCGTTACTACCCGATGAGCGAAGCGGCCGCCGACCTGATCGGCATCGTCGGCCTGGATCAGCAGGGGCTGGACGGCATTGAGAAAGGCTTTAACGGACTTTTGCAGGGCAAGCCGGGGCTGAGGGTCTACCGCAAGGACGGCTACGGTAACGTCGTTAACCTGATGCAGGACGACCCCGCCCAGCAGGCGCCCACGCTGAACCTGAGCATCGATCGCTACCTGCAGTTCGTGCTCTACAGCCGCCTGCGCGACGGTGTCCTGCTGAATAAGGCCGACTCCGGCGCCGCCGTGATGCTCAACGTCAACACCGGCGAAATCCTCGGCATGGCCAGCTACCCGGCCTTCAACCCCAACAACTATGCCGGGGTGCCGCAAAAGAACATGCGCAACGTCGCCATTTCCGACAGCTTCGAACCCGGTTCAACCGTGAAGCCGCTGGTGATCATGGCAGGGCTGGAGCGTCATCTTATCCGCCCCGATTCCGTCATCGACACGATCCCTTATCCGGTCAACGGCCATCTCATCCGCGATGTCGGCCACTGGAGCCGCCTGACCATCACCGGCATTCTGCAAAAGTCGAGCGACATCGGCGTTTCCCATATCGCCCTCGCCATGCCGGCGAACGTATTGGTTAACCTGTACCACGCCTTCGGGCTGGGCGTTTCCACCGGGCTGGGCATCGGCGGGGAAAGCAGCGGCTATTTCCCCCTGCACCGCCAGCGCTGGTCAGACATTGAGCGCGCCACGTTCTCATTCGGCTACGGCCTGCGCGTAACGCCGCTGCAAATGGCGCGGGAATACGCCACCATCGGTTCTTTCGGGGTTTTCCGTCCGGTGTCGATCACCCGGGTCACGCCGCCGGTGATGGGCGAACGGGTCATGAATGAAAACACGGTGCGCACCGTGGTGCATATGATGGAAAGCGACGCCCTGCCCGGCGGCAGCGGCGTGAAGGCCGCCGTGCCCGGCTACCGGCTGGCGATAAAAACCGGGACGGCGGAGAAGATGGGCGACAGCGGCAAATATGACGGCGGCTACGTCAACTACACCGCCGGCGTGGCGCCGGCCAGCCACCCGGAGGTGGTGCTGGTGGTCATGATCAACCACCCGACCGCGGGCAACCACTTCGGCGGCTCTGTGGCGGCGCCCGTCTTCGGTCAGATCATGGGGGCCGCGCTGCACCATCTGAATATCGCCCCCGATGCCCTGACCAACCAGCAAACGATCACGCTGGACGAGCGGACGCCGCCCCGCGCCCTCTCTCAACTCAACGCTCGCGCAACGCCTCCTTTACCTTATTGAGCGGCTTGAGCAGATAATCCAGCACCGTTTTCTGCCCGGTTTTGATCTCCACGCTGGCGACCATACCGGGCAGAATGGGGAAGCGTTTCCCCACCTTGTTGTGCAACTCCGCCTGACGGGTGCGCACATAAACCCGGTAGTAATATTGGTCGCGCCGCACTTCGTCCTGCAGGGTGTCGGGCGACACCACTTCCACCGTGCCGTCGAGATCGCCGTAAATCGACGAATCATAGGCGGTAATTTTCACCTTAGCCGGCAGCCCGGCGTGAATGTAGGCGATATCGCGCGGATTCACCCGCGTATCCACCAGCAGTTGATCCTCCAGTGGAACGATCTCCATCAGCTTACCGCCCGGCGCCAGCACGCCGCCCACCGTCGTCACCTGAATATCCTTGACGATGCCGCGCACCGGCGAGAGCAACGTCGCACGCTCCAGCTGGTCCGCCTTACCGGCCATCGCCTCTTGCTGCGCGTCCAGATCGGCGTTGTTTTTCACCTGTTCTTCGCGCGCCCGCATCGCGTACTGGTTGCGCGCATCGTCGATTTTGCCTTTCAGCTCGCTCGCCTGACGCCGCAGCCGGATCACCTCCACTTCGCTGGCCGCGCCTTTGGCGACCAGCGGCTCGGTCATTTTCAGCTCCGCCGTCACCAGCCGGTACGACTGTTGCAGGTTCGCCACCGTCTCCTCCAGATTACGGCGCCGGGACTCATACAACTGACGCTCGCGCGTCGCCAGCGCCGGCTCGCTCAGGGTGTCGGCGCTGAACACCAGCGGCGCGCCGCTCAGCTCGGCGCGTAAACGCTCGGCGGAAGCCCGCAGCGTGCGCACGCGCGACGCCGCCTCGCCATAGTTGGAGCGGAAGCGCTTGGTATCCAGCCGCGCCAGCACTTCGCCCTTCTCAACGATATCGCCCTCATGTACCAGCAGCGCGGAAACGATGCCGCCGTCCAGCGATTCAATCTGCTGCGAATGAGACGAGGGCGTGATCTTGCCGCTGCCCACCGTCACCTCATCCAGCGTGGCGAAACCCGCCCAGACGAAAAACAGGATGAGACCCAGCAGGCTCAGCCAGACCACCGAAGAGTACCAACGTCCCTGCCGCGCCAGCTCGTCCTGTACCGTTACTTCGCTCATCCCTTCTCCTTACGCCACCACGGCGGTCACGTTACTGTTGCGGCGGGCTTCGGCCAGAATCTCGTCGCGCGGCCCGTCGGCCACGATCCGCCCGCCGTCCATCACCACGATGCGGTCCACCAGCGCCAGCAGCGCCGGGCGGTGGGTGACCAGCACCAGCGTGCGGCCGGTCAGCCAGTTGCCCAACTGACGGATCACCTGATTTTCCAGTTGTTCATCCATCGACGCGGTCGGTTCGTCCAGCAACAGCACCTGCGGGTTACGCACAATGGTGCGGCTCAGCAACACCATCTGCCGCTGGCCGCCGGACATCCCGCGTCCGCCTTCGCCGATAGGGCGATCGAGGCTGGCGGCATCCTGCTGAATCAGGCTGATGGCGCCGCTGACGCGCAGCGCCTGCAACAGCTCCTGCTCCGAGGCGTGAGGATGCCCCAGCGTCAGGTTCTGGCGCAGCGTGCCGTAAAACAGGCGTGCGTCCTGAGAAAGCAGCCCCACCTGACGCCGCAGATCCAACGGGTCAATGCGCGTGATGTCCACGCCGTCGACAATCACCTTTCCGTTCCCGGCCTGCACCTGGCCGGAAAGCAGCTTCAGCAGCGTGGATTTTCCCGAACCAACCTTGCCCAAAATCGCCACCCGTTCGCCGGGCTGAATCTCAAGGCGCGCGATCTGCAACGCCAGCGCGCCCTTCTCCGGATCGTAGCTGTATTGCACGTCCTGCAACTGAAAGTGCCCGGCCAGCACCGGGCAGCGCGCCATCTGTTCGTCCGCTTCGCGATCCAGCGGCTTTTTCAGCAGCTCATTCAGCCCCTCCATGGCGTTTTTGGCATGCTGCCAGCGGGAAAACACCATGGTGAGCTGCATCAGGGGCGCGATGGTGCGCGACGACAACAGGCTGCACGCCACCAACGTCCCGGTGGTGATCGCGCCGTCCAGCACCAGATAAGAACCGAACACCAGCATGCCGGCGTAGGTCACCTGCTGCACGGTCGAGGCCCAGCCGGTCAGGCGCGCGCCCCACAGCCGCTGCTTCATGCCGATGGCCGCGCTGACCGCATGCGTGTGCTCCCACTGGCGCTGAAAATAAGGCTCCGCCTGTAACGCCTTGATATCCTCGACCCCTTCGATAGACTCCACCAGCACCGCGTTACGGATGGCGCTTTCACGCATCCCCTCCTTCGCCAGCTTTGCCATCGGCCACTGCATCAGGATGCCGGGGATCACGATCAGCGGAATGGCGATCAGCGGGATCAGCACCAGCCAGCCGCCGACCAGCGCCATAATGACCAGAAACAGCAGCACGAAGGGAATATCCGCCGCCGCGCTCAGCGTGGTGGAGGTCAGCAGCTCGCGCACCTGATCGATCTCGCGCAACTGCGCCATAAACGAGCCGGTCGATTTGGGGCGGTGATCGTTTTTGATCGCCATCGCCCGGGCGAAAAACAGGGCTGATACCTTGAGATCCACCACCTTGCCCATCAGGTCGGAGATATGGGTGCGCGCCTGGCGGATGGCGAACTCCAGCGCCGCCGCCGTCAGCACCCCGGCAAACAGTACCCACAGCGTAGGGTAAGACTCCGCCGGGATAACCCGATCGTAAACCTGCATGGAGAACAAAATGCCGGCCAGCGCCAATACGTTGCCCACCACCGACGCCAGTGAAATTTCCGTCAGCTTGCGCCCGGCGTGGCGGAAGTTATGCCAGAACCAGTGCGTTTCATAAGGGCGGATAAAATCATCAATCCGGCTGTCGCGACCGCGCGCGGCGATCCCCAGCATCACCACGTCAGGCTGGATGCGCGCCAGCAGTTGCGGCAGCGCCTCTTCCCGCGTCATATCGCCACCGTCGGCCAGCCAGTAGCAAACCTGTTCGTCCGCATCCAGCGATTCCAGCACAATCGGCGAGCCGTCGAGAAGCTGCGCGATGACCGGGAAAATCTCACTGCGCCAGCGCGTTTTCGCCGCTGGCTGAATCCGCATCTGCATCCCCATCAGCCCGCTCATGCGTTCCAGGCGGCGCAGCAAAGGCAGGTTTTCATACCAGCGCATCTGCTGACGCAGCGCCGGCAAATCGACCGGCAGTCCGAAACGGCCCGCCGCCCGGCCCACTGCCGTCAGCCAGCACTCTGTATCCGGTTTATAGGTCATTGTGTGTTCTCCGGCGCGTTATAGGGCGGGCAGCTCATCATCGCCGTTCTTACGGCGTTCGATGCCCAGCATGTCCAGTAAATTATCCACCGCGCCGGCATAACGGACGGCGGCGTCCCAGGCGTCATAGCGCGCCGTGATGGCGGACACATCCGCCTGCAGCACGTCCTGTTCCACGCTGAGCAAGTCGTTCAGGCTGCGCTTGTTCAGCCGGTATTCATCCTGATAAACGCTGCGCGTCTGGCCGGCGCTGATCTGCTGCGCCTCGCCCGCCTGCTGCCGCAGTTGCGCACCGCCCAGATCCGCATAGGCCGTGCTCGCTTTCTGGTTGACGTCCAGCTTGCTGGCCTCCACTTCGGCCAGCGCCGCCTCACGATCCCCCATCGCGGCGTCCACCTTGGCATTCAACGCGCCGCCCTGATACACCGGCGCGCTGACCACCAGCTGAACCTCGTCGTCCCAGTAAGAACTGCTGTCGTTGATATAGCGGGTGCGCCCGGCCTGAACCGAAAGCGTCGGCCAGCGCTGCGCTTTGGCCTGTTCGATACGCTGCTCCGCCGCCAGCCGTTTGGCCTGCGCGCTGCGCACCGCATTGTTTTGCTGATAGGGCAGATCCGTCAGGGTGATTTTTTGGTTCAGCAGGTCGGTCGGCAAGTCAGGCAGCGTATCCGCCGCCACGCCGGTCAGTACCGACAGCGACGCCTGCGCCGATCGCGTCTGGGCCCGGTACTGTTCATAGGTGGCGTTCATTCCTGCAATGCGGGATTCCGCCTGCAGAACGTCGGACTGGGAGCTTAATCCGGCATCGGCGCGCAACCGGGCCATGTCGCGCACCCGCTGCAGGGATTGCAGGTTGTTCTGCGCGGCCGCTTCCAGCGTCTGATAGCGTTTAACCTGCAGATAAGCCTGCAGCGTCTGCTGCGCCACGGTGTTAAGCGTGCTGTAAAGCTGGTAGGCGTAAGCCGCCGACAGATCGTGTTGTTCATCAATGCTGCCGCGGGTTTTGCCGAAGTCATAAATGAGCTGTTGTAACGTCATCCCGGCGGAACCGTTGCTGTTCAGTGAACCGGAGGAGTCCGTCCGGTGATTGCGCCCTACGCCGCCGTTCAGGGAAACCTGCGGAAACCAGGCGCTGCGCGCCACTTTCAGGTTCGCTTCGCCGACCCGAATCTGCGCCGCGGCCTGGGCAATTTGCGGATTGCGGCCGAAGGCGCGCAATATCGCCTCTTTAATACTTAATGATTGCGTGACCTGTTCGGCCGGCGCCTGCTGCCACGGAGACGTTTCCGCCGCCGGCACTGACGTCGCCGCCAGTAATGCCATCCCAACCCAAACTCCCCAATGCGGCCGCCTCCCTGCGCCGCGTACGCTATCCCCGCCAGTGCCGGATAGAGACGTCATGCGCTTCATTTATGTGCCCCACCTTACGTATGATGATGGCTGTTGTATTAACGGGAAACGCGCCACCGCGTTTCCCGCTGCCGTATGTAAAAGGGCACTCCCGCCCGTGTACCGGTGCGGCTAAAAGGCCGCACCGGACTACCGCCGCTACACCAGATTGACCTGCAAACCGTGCTGAATCAGGATATCGCCCAGCGTGCTGTTGCCCTGCGCTGAGTTGTGGTAGACGTCATAGTCCACGCCGTTCACTTCCCGCTGGCCGCTGACGCCCCAGACATCGCCCTGATCGTGCGCCAGATTGACCTCATCGTGCCCTTCGCCCCGGATAACCAGCGGCGTATTCTGCTGCTCATCCAGCTCCAGCACGTTACCGAGATCCAGCGTGATGCTGTTGCTGCCGCCCAACCCGAGATCGACGATGCTGATGTGCTCTACCGCACCGTTCAGCGCCGTCAGATCCAGATGCAGCCCGTTACCGCCGAAGATCAGGGTATCGATGCCGCTGCCGCCGTCGATGTGCGTGAATCCCAGCGTTTCGAGATGAATCACATCGTTGCCGCTGCCGCCCGTGACCGCTTCACCCCGGACTTCCGTGCCATCGGCCAGCGTGGCCGCCACGGCAGGCACGGCATCGTGCGTCGTGTCGGCGCTGGCCGCAGTCGTGGTTTCTTCGGCCGTGCTTTGCGTTACGACAGGCGCAGCGTGGCTGCTTTGCGCGCTTGTCGCCGCGTCTGCCGGGTCATGCACCGCTGGCATTTCCAGTGACAACAGCGACGCCTGAGCCAGGCTGGGCAGCGCCAGCCCGCCCAGACCGACGGTGGCGTCAAAGCCGTTCTGCGCCGCATCGTGCGTCGTCAGCTCAATCAGCTTCGTCGTCAGCGGCGAAGTGATTAGCGTCGTCAACTGGCTGGCGCTCAGGAACACCAACGCACTCCAGCTGCCGTCGCTTTGTACCGCCGCCTGAGCGCCGGCCACGCCGTTTAACAGGGAAAGCATCACTACTGCGCCGGGTTCCAGGTTGCGGGAACTGCCGCTGAGTTTCAGGCCGTTCGTCACCAGGCCAGCAATATCGCCCAACCCCAGTGACAGCGGGTTCAGCGACAGCAGCGGCGCGGTCAGTTTGACGTTAACGTTGGTGCCGATAGCGGCGGTGTTGCCCACCGCGTCACGTATCGACACACCAACCTGCAACCCGCTGCTCGGCAACGCATTCAGCACGCTGGCATCGAGTTTCAGCGACCAGGTACCGTTGCTGCCTACCGTGGCGTTATAGCTGGCGCCGCCCAGCGTCACGGTAACCGTCGCACCAACGGCGCTGGTCAACGTACCGCTGAGCGTCTGCCCGGCCAGCGCCTCGGCAATATTGAGATACCCGTCGCCGCCGAAGATCGGCGCCAGCGAGATCGTCGGCAGTTCCAGCCCTACCGTCACGCCGGCGGTCGCGCTGGTGACGTTGCCACCCGGCGTCGTCAGGGTAATGGCCGCGGTCAAATTGCCGTCCGGCAGTTGCGCCAGCGCAAGAGGATCAACGCTGATACTGAAGCTGCCGTCCGCCAGCGTCACGCCGGCGAAGGTGCTGTTTCCCAGCTTGACGGAAACCTGTGTGCCTTCCGGCGCGTTATTGACCGTTCCGCTGATGAGCTGGGTGGTGTCCGCCTGAGCGGCGTTCAGCAGCCCATTGTTGAAAATGGTGATGCCGCCCAACACCGGTGACAGCAGATCCAGCGTGACCCCCGCGCTGGCGCTGGCCGGGTTGCCCGCCACGTCCGTCGCGTTGACCGAGACCGTCAGGTCGCCGCTGCCGATACCCTGCAAAGCGCTGATAACCGCCGGTGTCAGCGCCACGCTCCAGGCGCCGCCGTCTGCCACCTGCGCCGTTAAGGTCGGCGCCCCGGCAATGCTGATCGTCAGGGTGCGCCCATCCAGCCCGGTGGCGGTGCCGCCGATGGAAAGCGTGCCCAGCAGGTCGTTCAGGTTCAGTACGCCGTCGCCGAACAGCGGGCTCAGCGTAATGGCCGGCAGGTTATGGGTGATCACGTCCAGATTGAGCAACTGCTGTGCTGTGTTGCCGGCAAAATCCGTCACCTTCACCAGCACCTGGCTGACGCCGTCCTGCAAGCCTTGCAGAACCGCGGAAGGCACGGGAAGCGACCAGTTGCCGTCCAGCTGCACGCCGACGGTGTAATCCGTGCCGCCCAGCGTTACCGTGACCTGCAGGCCAGGGGTCACGTTGCCGACGACGCCGCTGATGACCTGCTGGGCGGTCGACTCCGCCTGGTTGAGGAAGTTGTCGCCGAACGCCACCACCGAGTTGATAACCGGCAGATTGGTCAGCGCCAGCTGCGCGTTAACCAGCTGATGAGCGACGTTGCCGTTGGCGTCGGTAATGCTCAGGTCCAGCCCCAGCGTATTACCGACCAGACCGGACCACAGATCCGGCGTCAGGTTCAGGCTCCACTGCCCGTTGGCGCCCACCGGCGCGGTCAGAGTCTGACCGGCGATGGTCAGCGACACCGTGGCGCCGGCGTATTCCCCGGTGGCGGTGCCGGACAGCACCTGTGTCACCAGCGATTCCGCCAGGTTCAGGATGCCATCGCCGAAGATCGGGCCTGCGCCTACACCCAGCAGGTTGTTCAGCGCCACATTCAGGCCAACGCTGACTTCCGTGGTATTGCCCGCCGCATCGCCGGCAACCACGCTGATCACCTGCGGGCCGTCCGGCAGCGACTGCAACAGCCCCGGCGTAAACTCGGTCTGCCAGTTGCCGGACGGGTCAACCACCGCATTCAGCGTAATGCCGAGCAGCTTCACGCTGATGTTATCGCCGGGGTCGCCCTTACCGGTCAGGGTAAAGCCGAGCAGTGACTCCGCCAGGTTCAGTACGTTGCCGATGCCCAGCGGGTCCACGCTCAGCACCGGAGCGACCAGATCCAGCGTGACCCCCGTGCTGGCGCTGGCCGGGTTGCCCGCCACGTCCGTCGCAGTAACCGACACCGTCAGGTCGCCGCTGCCGATACCCTGCAAAATGCGGATCACATCCGGCGTCAACGCCACGCTCCAGGCACCGCCGTCCGCTACCTGCGCCGTCAAGGTCGGCGCTCCGGCGATGTCGATCGTCAGGGTGCGACCGTCCAGCCCGGTGGCGGTGCCGCCGATGGACAAGGTACCCAGCAGATCGCTCAGGTTCAGCACGCCGTCGCCGAACAACGGGTTCAGGTTGATGGCGGGCAGGTTATGGGTGATGACATCCAGATCGATCGTCTGCTGTACTTCGTTACCCGCGAAGTCCACCACCTTCACCAGCACCTGGCTGATGCCGTCCTGCAGCCCGGCCAGAATGGCGGAAGGGACGGGAAGCCCCCAACTGCCGTCCGGTCGCACGCCGACGGTATAGTCCTGACCACCCAGCGTGACCGTTACCTGCAGGCCGGGCGTCACGTTGCCGATAACGCCGCTGATGACCTGCTGGGCGGTCGATTCCAGTTGGTTGAGGAAGTTATCGCCGAACACCACCACCGAGTTGATAACCGGCAGGTTGGTCAGCGCCAGCTGTGCGTTAACCAGCTGATGGGCGACGTTGCCGTTGGCGTCGGTAATGCTCAGGTCCAGCGCCAGCGTATTGCCGACCAGGCCGGACCACAGGTCCGGCGTCAGGTCCAGGCTCCACTGCCCGTTGGCCCCCACCGGCGCGGTCAGGGTCTGGCCGGCGATGGTCAGCGACACCGTCGCCCCGGCATACTCCCCGGTGGCGGTGCCGGACAGTACCTGTGTCACCAGCGATTCCGCCAGGTTGAGGATGCCATCGCCGAAGATCGGACCAGCGCCCACGCCCAGCAGGTTGTTCAGCGCCACGTTCAGGCCAACGCTGACCTCCGTGGTGTTGCCCGCCGCATCGCCGGCAACCACGCTGATCACCTGCGGGCCGTCCGGCAGCGACTGCAACAGCCCCGGCGTAAACTCCGCCTGCCAGTTGCCGGACGGATCAACCACCGCATTCAGTGTAATACCGAGCAGTTTCACGGTGATGTTATCGCCCGGATCGCCCTTGCCGGTCAGCGTAAAGCCGAGCAGCGACTCCGCCAGGTTCAGTACGTTGCCGATGCCCAACACGTCCACACTGAGCAACGGCGCCTGGTTGTAAACGCTGATCGAATGATCGAGCTGCGTTTGGTTGCCCACCGTGTCCGTCACGCTGACCCTGATATTCTGCTGGCCATCGGGCAAAGCACGCAGATCGCCGGCGGAGACGTTCACGCTCCAGCTGCCGTCCGCCTGAATTTCGGCGAGATAGGTTTTATTGTTCAGCACGATGGTGACATCGCGCCCGACCAATGAACCTACCGTCGTCGAAGCCGTTCCCCGAATCACTTCGCCATCCTGCGCTTCACTGATGCCCAGAATGTCATCACCGGCAAACGTCGCCACCGTCAGCGCCGGCGCCTGGGTATTCACCACCACGGATACGCTGGTTATGATGACCGGCGCCAGCGTTGTGGCGGTGATCTGATGAACGCCGTTCACGAACTGCGCGGTGGAAACGACCGAACTCCAGTTTCCGTTGGCGTCTACGTTGGCAATACCCAGCGAAACGCCGTCTATCGTCAGGGACAGCAGCATTCCTGCCGGTACGCCGATGGTTTTCCCGCTGATTATGATCTGCGATACGCCGTTCAGTTCGGCGAAGTTAAGCGCATTGTCGCCGCCGATGGGATCGATGGTCAGCGATTGCACCGGCGGCGTCAGATCCACAATCAGCGGTAACGGCAGCGAACTGCCCGTGTTGCCGGCCTTATCGTCCACTGTCGCCACGATAGTCCCGCTGCCCAACAGCGCCAGTTGCGCGGGTTGCAGCGTCAGACTCCAGCTTCCGTTGGCCTGTACCTGCGCGCTGAACGACTGGGAACCGATCAGAATAGAGACCGTTTGCCCCGCTTCAGCGCTGGTGGTTCCGCTCAGAACCTGCGCGACCTGACTTTCCGCATAGTTAAGGGTATTGTCGCCGGCAAACGTATTCACGCTGATATCCGGCGCCGTCAGCGCGAAGACCGCCGTCCCGGAAACATCGTGGCTGTTGCCCGCGGCGTCCGTTACGCTGACGTCAATGGGGTATTGCCCGCTGTTTACGCCCAGCAGTACCCCCGCCGGCAGCGTCAGCGACCAGGTACCGTCGCCATGGTTGACGGCCGCGCCGTAGCTCACGCCGCCGATGGTCACGGCCACCGTTGCCGCCGCTGAATCTACGCCCACGCCCACGTTACCACTCAGCGTCAGCGCACCCAGTGCTTCGCTGGCATTCAGATAGCCATCGCCAAACGGCGTATTCAGCGTCGGCTGCGGCTCGGACAGGATCGCGGTGAAGGGAACGCTGAGCGACGTGCTGTTTCCGCCGGCGTCCGTGGCGGTCACCTCCAGCGCGTTCGGGCCGTCGCTCAGCACCAGCAGTGCATTGGCGCCCAGCGTCGCGCTCCAGGTGCCGTCGCCGTTCACCGTAACCGGATAGGCGATACCGCCGATGTTCAGCGTCACCGACTGTGCGCCGCCGGTATTGCCGCTGATGACGATCGGCTGCCCCGCATCGCTCAGGCTGAGATAGCCATCGGCAAACGGGTTGATGACGGTCGGTTGCGGCGCTGTCAGGTAGGCGTCGAAGTCCAGATGTTGCTGGGCCACGTTGCCTGCGCTGTCGGTTACGGTCACGGTGATGCTGTGGCTTTCACCCGATGCCAGCGCCGCCAGCAGCGCGTTGGGCAGCGTCACGCTCCACTCGCCCGTTGGCAACACCACCGGCAGAATACCGATATCGTTGCCGTCCAGGCTGATCGTCACGCTTTGTGCCGGACCGTTCAGGCCGATCGTGCCACTGATGGTTTGCCCGGCGATATTCGTCGCTTCAGCAATGTTCAGCACACCGTCGCCGAACGGCAGATTGATGGTGGGCTGAGGCAGGTTATGAACCAGTACCGTCAGGCTGGTGCTGATGCTTCCGCTATTGCCCGCGCTGTCGCTGGCCGTGACGGTCAGTGGCCAGGTACCGTCGGGCAGTCCCTGCAATTGCTGAGGCGACAGCGCCAGAGTCCAGTTACCCGCCGCATCGACGATTGCGTCATAAGGCACGCCGTTGAGCGAAACCTGAACATGCTGACCGGCACCGCTGACGTGGGTTGACCCGCTCAGTACGCCGCCCAGCGCCGCTTCCGCCGCATTGAGGATATTGTCGCCGAACGCCGTGTCCAGCGTCGGGGCGGGAATGGCATGCGTCAGTGCGCCGAAGTTCAGTCCTGCGCTGGTGCTGACGTTACCGCCCGCATCCGCCACGGTCAGGCTCAGGGTATGCGACTGATCTGCCAGCGCCAGCAACAGGCCGGGCGTCAGCTGCACCGTCCAGTTGCCGTTGGCGTCCACCGCGCCGGCGATCTGCTGCCTGCCGTCCAGCGTCAGGTACACCGTTTGCCCGCCTCCGGTAACGCCGGTGTTGCCCGTCAGTACCTGCCCCGCCGTGGCTTCCACCAGGTTCAGCAGGTTGTCGCCAAATAACGGCGGCAACAGTTGGGCCAAAGGCAGATTATGCAGGTAGGCGGTGAGCGATCCGACCGCCGTACCCTCGTTACCGAAGGCGTCCTGCGCCGTGACGCTGATAGTGTGCAGGCCATCGTTCAGCACGTTGAGCACGCCGGGCGCGAGGGTAATGCTCCACTGCCCCGGCGCGTTCACGGTACCGAGATATTGCACACCTTCTATCGTAGCGACGACCGTGGTGCCGACGCTCAGGTTATCGGCGCTGCCGGTCAGGGTCAGCCCGGCAGCGGCCTGCAGTGCGTTGACCAGGCCGCTCCCGTTCACCGCATCGATCGTCAGCAGCGGCAGGAGATGTGTCGCCACCGTAAAGGTCAGGGGAACGGTGGTGGTGTTGCCAGCCGCATCACTCACCGACGCCGTCAGCGTAGCGTTGCCATCCGCCAGTGCCAGCAGGTCCGGCGCACTGATGTTCAGCTCCCAGTGTCCCAGCACATCGGCGCTGACGACCGTGGTTTTGCCGTTCAGCGTAACGGATACGCTGGCGTTCGGATCGCTGGTGCCGCTGAGCAGTTGCCCCAGCAGCGCTTCCGCATGGTTCAGTATGCCGTCCGACAGGAAGATATCGATACTCAGCAACGGTGCCTGCGTGTCTACCTGCACAGTATGTGTCGCATTGGCCTGGTTACCCGCCACATCCGTCACCGTCGCCGTGATTTGCTGCGCCCCCTGCGGCAGTTGTTGCAGCGCGGAAGACGACACGCTCACCGACCAGTTGCCAGCCGCATCCGTCTGTGCCAGATAGTTTGTTCCGCCCACGGTGACGGTGACCGTCTGCCCTGCCGTTACATGCTGCGCGGTGCCGCTGATGGTCAGCGGGTTCTGGGCTTCCTGCGCGTTAATCACGTCGTCGCCCGCTACCGTGCCGATGGTAATGAGCGGCAGATTGCCTGCGGAGGCGATCACCGTGATGTCGTGGCTGTCCTGACCGTGGTTGCCGTTGGCATCCGTCACCACGGCGGTCAGCGTCTGCACGCCGTCCGCCAGCAGCGCCAGATCTGCCGCGGGTATGCTGAGGCTCCAGGTGCCGCCCGGCTGGACCGTGGCATCGTAGCCTTTACCGTTAAGCGTCAGATGCACCGTCAGCCCGGCAGTAATGCCGGTGGCCGTGCCGCTGACCAGCAGCGGAAGCTGTGTTTCCGCCGCGCTGAGGTAGTCGTCATTACCCACCGTGGTGATATGCACCGTCGGCAGGCTGGCTTGCGACGCGGACAGGGTTACGGTCGGACTTAACGAGGTCGTGTTTCCGGCGATATCCGTCAGTGCGACCGTCAGCGCCAGCGGGCCGTCCGGCTGACCGTTCAAAGCCCCTGCGGGAAGCGTAACCGACCAACTGCCGTCCGCCTGTACCTGTGCGCTGTAGTTTTGTCCGCCCAGCGTCACCTGAACGTTTTGACCGACATCCGCCGTGGAGGCGCTGCCGCTGATGACGATGGCGGCCTGGCTCTCCGCCGCATTGATGACGCCGTCGCCAGCCACCGTATTTACGGTTAACGTTGGCGGGAATGTATCAATGACGGTGTTAACGTTTACGCTGCCGCTGTTGCCGGCGATGTCCGTCGCCGTGACGCTGATGTTTTGCAGCCCCTGCGGCAATGACGCCAGGTCCGAAGGCGACAACGTCACGCTCCAGTTACCCGCGGCGTCCACCACGCCGGTGTAGCTCATGCCGGCAATGCTGATCACCACGCTCTGACCGCCGCCGGTCACACCGGTGGTTCCGGTTAATGTCTGACCTGCCGCGACCTCCGCCACGTTGAGATAACCATCGCCAAACGGCGTGTTCAGCGTCGGCTGCGGGATAGAATAGACCATCACCAGCAACGGACTGTCGGCGGTGAGCGCATTACCACCGGCGTCCACGGTAGTAGCCCGGACCGTGTAGTTGCCGTCGGCCCCGATGGCCGCCAGGTCGATACCGGGAACCGGAGTGCTCCAACTGCCATCTGCGTTCACGACTGTGACATAGGATTTGCCGTTTAACGTCACAATCACCGGCTGGCCTGCCAGAACGTTAGTCGTCACGCCACTGATGCTAACGCCGGCGATCAGTTCCGCTGCGTTCAGAATATTATCGCCGGCGATTGCCGCGATAGAGATTCCCCCGACGGTCAAATCAACGTTGACCGTTTCACTGGCCTGCGCCGTTTGACCGCCGGCACTGACCGTGGCCTGAATTACGTAATTTCCCTGCGCCAGCAGTTGCAGGTCTGCAGCAGGCAGGGAGACATCCCAGCTCCCGTCCGAACGGGTGAGCGCGGTGTAGGTTTTCCCATTCAGCTCCACCGTCACCGTGCTGCCGGTCGCGGCATTGGCTACCGTTCCGCTGAGCGTTTGCGTGAGCAAAGTTTCAGCGCCGGTCAGCAGGTTATCGCCAGTCAGCGGATTCAGCACAATCGTCAGCGATGCAAGGGTATCTACCTGTACGGTGTGTGACGCATTCGCTGCGTTGCCCGCCACATCCGTCACCATCGCCGTGATTTGCTGCGCCCCCTGCGGCAGTTGTTGCAGCGCGGAAGACGGTACGCTCACCGACCAGTTGCCGGCCGCATCCGTCTGCGCCAGATAGTTTGTTCCGCCTACGGTGACGGTGACCGTCTGCCCTGCCGTTACATGCTGCGCGGTGCCGCTGATGGTCACCGGGTTCTGGGCTTCCTGCGCGTTGATCACGTCGTCGCCCGCTACCGTGCCGATGGTAATGAGCGGCAGATTGCCCGCGGAGGCGATCACCGTGATGTCGTGGCTGTCCTGACCGTGGTTGCCGTTGGCATCCGTCACCACGGCGGTCAGTGTCTGCACGCCGTCCGCCAGCAGCGCCAGATCCGCCGCGGGTATGCTGAGGCTCCAGGTGCCGCCCGGCTGAACCGTGGCATCGTAGCCTTTACCGTTAAGCGTCAGATGCACCGTCAGCCCGGCAGTAATACCGGTGGCCGTGCCGCTGACCAGCAGCGGAAGCTGTGTTTCCGCCGCGTTGAGGTAGTCGTCATTACCCACCATGGTGATATGCACCGTCGGCAGGCTGGCCGGCGAGGCGGCCAGAATGACGCTCGTACTCAGCGATGTCGAGTTACCGGAAGCATCGCTCAGCGACGCCGTCAGCGCCAGCAGGCCATCCGGCTGACCGTTCAGCGCACCGGCAGGCAGCGTAACCGACCAACTGCCGTCTGACTGCACTAACGCGTTATAACTCAGCCCGCCCAGCGTAATCTGCACGCTCCGGCCAACGTCCGACAGCGAGGCGGTGCCGCTGAGGGTAATGGTCGCCTGGCTCTCCGCCGCATCGATAATCCCGTCGCCCGCCACCGGATTCATGGTCAGCGTTGGTGCAATGGTATCCACATTGGCGGTCACCCCGAGTTGCCCCTGGTTGCCGGCAAAATCGGTCGCCGTCACCGCAATGGATACCCCGCCCTGAGGCAAAAGCTGCAGGTCTGCCGGCGGAATCGTTACGCTCCAGTGCCCCGATGCATCCACCGTGCCGGTATAGCTCACGCCGTTCAGGACCACGACCACGCTCTGCCCGGCGCCGCTCAGGCCGGTACTGCCGCTCAGCGTCTGAGGCAATCCCGCCTCTGCCATGTTGAGATAACCGTCGCCGAACGGTACGTCCAGCGTGGGTTGCGGCAGGTTATGGAACGCAACCTGAAGGTTGAGGTTAACACTCTGGGTTACGCCAAAATTATCTACGGCGGTAACGGTAACGGGATAGCTGCCGTCAGAAGGGATTTGGTACAAAAAGGACGACGGGATAATAATCATCCAGCTTCCGTCGCTGTTAATACCGGTGATATAAGTTCGGCCATCGAGCGTCAGCACTATCCCATGATTAGCCGCATTAGTCGCATGGCCCGTGATAAAGATACCCGCCGCCGCCTCTGCGGCGTTCAGGATTCCGTCACCGGCAATCGGATCGACCGTCAGCGCGCCCTGCAGAGTGTTCACCGTCAGGTTTTCACTGTTTTGCACCGTCGCGCCGTTCACGATGACTGAAGCCTGGATGCTGTTAACGCCTTGCGGCAGCAGTTGCAGATCAACCGACGGCAGGAGCACGCTCCAACTTCCGTCAGCCAGAACGATGCCGGTATAGCTTTTACCGTTCAGTGCCACAGTAACCAGGCTGCCGGCGGCAACGTTGCCCGTACTTCCGCTCAGGATTTGCGTTACCTGCGTTTCCGCGCTGTCCAGCAGGTTGTCGCCGGTCAGCGGATTCAGCGTAATGGTGGAAGGTTGCGCGGCCACCAGCACGTCGCGCGCAGCACTGGCCACGTTGCCTGCCGTATCGCTGACCGTTGCGGTCACGCTGTAATTGCCCTGTGACAGCGCCTGCAGCACGGATGACGGGACATCAACCGACCAGTTACCGGCTGCGTCCGTCTGCGCCTGATAGCCCACCCCATTGAGCATTAACACCACCAGAGTGCCCACCGCGACGTGTTGGGTGGTTCCGCTGATGGCGATGGTGGCCTGCGCTTCCTGGAAGTTGATGACATCGTCGCCGGCTATCACGCTAATGGCAATCTGCGGTTGGTTGGCCGGTGAAGCCGCCAGCGTCAGCGGTAAGTTCAGCCCGCTCGTATTACCGGCAGCGTCACTCAGCGATGCGCTCAGAACGAGCGGGCCATCCGGTTGTCCGCTCAATACACCGGCGGGCAGCGTGACTGACCAACTGCCGTCCGCCTGCACCTGCGCACTGTAATTCAGCCCGCCCAGCGTCAGTTGGACGGTTTGGCCGGCATCCGACGGTGACGCACTGCCGCTGATCACGATGGGGGCCAGACTTTCCGCTACATTGATTACGTTGTCGCCCGCCACCGGGTTCACAACCAGCGTCGGCGCGACGGTATCCACGCCAACGCTGGCGTTCAATTGCGCCTGATTGCCGGCAAAATCGGTCACCGTTACCGCAAGGAACACCGGCCCCTGAGGCAGTAACTGCAAGTCCGCAGCGGGCAGCGTCACGCTCCAGTTCCCCGATGCATCTACCGACGCGGTATAGATCACGCCGTTCAGGCTAACCTGTACGTTTTGGCCGCCGCTGATGATGCCGGTATTGCCACTCAGGGTTTGCTCCACCGCCGCTTCTGCGTTGTTCAGGAGTCCGTCGCCAAAAGGGATATTCAGTGTGGGTTGCGGCAAGGTGTGAATTGCCACCTGCAGATTCGCCGTTGCGTTTAACTGATTGCCGTAATTGTCCAGCGTGCTGGCGGTGATCGTATAACCACCATCAGCAAGTATCGCTAATTCTGCCGGCGAAATGGGTACACGCCAGTGACCGGTGTTATCGACGAGGCTGACATAGCTGTGGCCGTTTAACGTCAGCATCACGAGGCTTCCTGCGACGACATTCGTCGTGCTGCCGCTCAGGCTTATCCCCAGCAGCGACTCGCCAAGGTTCAGGTTACCATCGCCGCCCGGCAGGTCGATGATGATCGTCGCCGTCGGCTGGGTCGCGACTGAAACCTGATGCGTCGTTTCGGCTGCATTGCCCGCCACATCGGTCACCGTCGCCGTAATTTGCTGCGCCCCCTGCGGCAGTTGTTGCAGCGCGGAGGACGGTACGCTCACAGACCAGTTGCCAGCCGCGTCGGTCTGCGCCTGATAGCTGACTCCGCCCAGGGTGACGGTGATCGTCTGCCCTGCCGTCACATGCTGGGTGGTGCCGCTGATAATGACCGGGCTTTGGGCCTCCTGTGCGTTGATCACATCGTCGCCAGCGACCGTGCTGACGGTAATCTGCGGCAGATTGCCTGCGGAGGCGATCACCGTGATGTCGTGGCTGTCCTGCCCGACATTACCGTTGGCGTCCGTCACCACAGCGGTCAGCGTCTGCACACCGTCCGCCAGCAACACCAGGTCTGCCGCCGGTATACTGAGGCTCCAGGTGCCGTCCGGTTTCACCGTGGCGTCGTAGCCTTTGCCGTTGAGCGTCAGGTGGACCGTCAATCCGGCGGTAATACCGGCGGCAGTGCCGCTGACCGACAGCGGTTCCTGTGTTTCTGCCGCATTGAGGTAGTCGTCGTTGCCCACCGCGGTGATGTGCACCGTCGGCAAACTGGCCGGCGACGCGGCCAGCGTGATGCTCTGACTGACGCTGGTCACGTTGCCGGCCGTATCGCTCAGCGACGCCGTCAGCGTCAGCAGGCCGTCCGGCTGCCCGTTCAACGCGCCGGCAGGCAGCGTGACCGACCAACTGCCGTCGGCCTGCACCTGCCCGCTGTAATTTTGCCCGCCCAGCGTGATCTGCACGCTTTGCCCGGCTTCTGAAGGCGATGCGCTGCCGCTGATGACGATGGCGGCCAGCGCCTCCGCCAGGTTGATCACGCCGTCGTCCGCGACCGGATTGACGCTCAGCGTCGGCGACTGGGTGTCGACGTCAACGCTGGCGGTAATGACTGACGTATTCCCGGCAAAGTCGGTCACCGTCACAGCCACGTTCTGCGCCCCCTGTGGTAACGCCTGCAGCGCCGCCGCCGGCAACGTTACGCTCCAGTGGCCCGAAGCGTCTGCCGTGCCGGTGTAATTTACGCCGCCAAGGCTGACCACCACGGTCTGACCGGCGCCGCTGATGCCGGTGCTGCCGCTCAGCGTCTGATCCACCCCGGCTTCCGCCTGATTGAGATAACCGTCGCCGAACGGCGTATCCAGCGTCGGCTGCGGCAGGTGATGCGTCGCGAGCTGCACGTCGCCGGTCGCGGCGATCGCGTTGCCGTTGCTGTCCACCGCGCTGACGGAAACGGTGTACGCCCCGTCGGCCGGAAGCGCCGCCAGGTCTGCGGCAGGGATATTCACCTGCCAGCTGCCGTCGGCCCCCACCGCGCCGTTGTAGCTGACGCCGTTCAGGGTGACGGTAATAACGCTGCCGGACGTAACCAGATGCGACGTCCCGCTGATAACTGTCCCCGCCACCGCTTCTGCGGCGTTCAGAATGCCGTCGCCGCCGATCGTCGCAACGCTCAGTTCACCCAGCGCGGTGTTTACCGTTACCGTAACGTCCCTTTGCGCGGTCTGGTTGCCGGCGCTGACCGAAGCGTGAATGGTGTTGTCGCCCTGAGCCAGCTGCTGCAAATCGGCCGCCGGCAGCGTTATGCTCCAGGTGCCGTCCGCCTGGGTTGTCGTGACGTACGTTTTACCGTTCAGCGTAACCGTAACCGTGCTGCCGGCCGCGATCTCAACCGTTGCGCCGCTCAGGATTTGATTGTGGCTGACTTCCGTCGCGTTGAGCTTGTTATCACCCGTCAACGGCGTTATCGCGATCGATATCGACCTGACATTGCCCTCACCGTTACCGCCGCCATTGTTATTGCCGCCACCGTTATTGCCGTTGTTATTACCCCCGCCGTTGTTGCCGCCGTTATTGCCGCCGTTGTTGTTACCTCCGTTGTTACCACCGCCGCTGTTATTACCGTTATTACCGTTATTATCGTCACCGCCGTGTCCGCCGCCGCCCGAACTTCCGGCCGCAATGGCAATGCCGCCCGCCACCAGAAGGCCGCCGACGATACCGGCGATGGCTGCGCCGGAGAGGCCGTTACTGACGAAAGCGTCATCCGCCACCGCCACATAGCTGGGCACAATCGTCTCCGCCCCGCCTGACGTTGCCACGACCGCCGCCGGGAAAACCGCATGCTGATGCGTCGCCCCGTCATCAAACACCAGTTCGCTGGATTCGCTGTATCCTGCCAGAGAGAAAAAGTGCACATAGCGAACCGTAGAGCCGTCTTTCATATGGACGATCAGATCGTTACCCTGGCGCTCATAGCTGGCGACAGCATCCGGCCTGCCCTGAATATGGATCACGCTGGGCTGCGTCAGGAGAATCGTTTTATTTCCTGCTCCGTAAGTTGCTAATTGTTTACCGCCGTCCCGGGCGACAATACGCACTGCTGCGGAAGCGTTGTTTTCCTGTACCATTGCTAACCCCTTTGCTGTGTCATCATCAATAGGCGCACAAAAGCTGCGCCAGGCGCCGCTTTTAAAAAATAAAAGCGGGTCCGCCTGTCTAATTTCCGTAATAACCACAATAAAAAAGAAGGAAAAAGAGGAATCTTCTGTCCTGTCTGTATAAACGTATAAACAACCTTTTACATTTAATCAAAATTCTTAAATTAAAATTTACCAGGTCAATCACACGTTATAAGAAATCTTTGCGGGGGATATTTTTTATCAATATAAACAAATAATTAAATAACCATTCTCATTGCATGGTAATTAAATTGTGTTTTTTAAATACATCAAATATATAACCTTAATAATACTATTCTGTTTTCGGTGGTGGTTATCACCGCCCTTTCCCAGCCTGCTGTAGTGTTAAAACCTTCAGGACAACGCGCACATCAAGGGTATTTCCGGGGAAATGATAAGGTGATTCAACAAGGTAACCGGGGTCAGGAATATCCTTAATATCATTCATGAATTGCCATCCGTATTCCGCTGTCATTTTTCCGTCATAAATTTTTCAATTTGTTCCGCACATCACAGAAATAGGTCCGTCATCCCATTGCTATCGGCGTAAGCTGAGAATATCTTTGCGCGGTTCGTATGACGGGAGCCAACGCGACACCTTCAGAACGAAGCTTTCAAAACGAAGCATTTGCCGTTCCTCCGGCAAGGTCGTGGCCTGCAATGCCGCCACGGGTAATAACCACACTGCGTCCCGACAATAAATGAACCTAACGTTACGCCAGACTGTTTCATATTCTCATGCGCAGGATTTGCTGAGCCGGAATTGCGCAATACTGTTCCTGCTTTCTGTATTGATTAACTTTTCGCTCGGCTACGACTTCAGCCCATGGGATGCCATCGGTTTCTTTTGCTTTTTATGCTTGCTGGAAGGCGTCTCGCGCCGGGCAATGACCGCCGTTCTGATCGCCTGCACCCTGACGGCGGCGTTCTATTTTCCTTTCGGGCGCGCTTACGGGCCGCCAAACTTCAATACCATTCTTTCGCTTTACTCCACCAATCCGGAAGAGGCGGGAGAAATATTGCGGGTATTTCCGTTCTGGCACTATCTGGTTTCGCTGGGCATTCTGGCGCTCGGCTGGCTGGCCCTGCGCCGCCCGGTACGCCGTTTTCCCCGCTGGTCTTTCCGCCACACCGCATTATTGCTCGTCGCGGCGGCCCTGTTTTTGCTGGCGCCGCTGGAGAACCTGCGCGCCGGCGGTCACTTCAGCCTGCTGGATACCCATTACCCGGTGGTGCGTTTCGTGAAGGATGTCGTCAACGGCAAAAGCGATGTGGATGCCGAGCTCAGGCGTATGCAGGCGCTGGCGAATCTTCAGGACAGCTGGCATGTGTCGGCGGTAAAACCGCAGCATCAGGTCTACGTACTGGTTATCGGGGAAAGCGCGCGCCGCGATGCGCTGGGCGCTTTCGGCGGCCAGTGGGACAACACGCCGTTCATCAGCCACGTTAACGGCGTCCTGTTCCGGAATTACCTGTCCGCCGCCTCATCCACGCAGAAATCCCTGGGGCTGACGCTTACCCTGGTCGGCAACGACGCCCAGCCGCAATACCAGAATAATATTATTACCCTGGCGAAGCGGGCCGGTTTCCGCACTTACTGGTTTTCCAATCAGGGGCAGCTCGGCCGCTATGACACCGCCATCGCCAGCATCGCCCGGCGGGCCGATGACGTGCGCTTCCTGAAAAACGGGGATTTTGAAGCCGATGAGGCCACGCAAGATGGCGATTTACTGAAGTTCACGCCCGATGCGCTCAATGAAGAAACCCATGCGCCCAAGCTTATTGTTTATCACCTGATGGGTTCGCACCCCAAGGCCTGCGCCCGTACGCATCACCAGTACGCGACCTATGTGGATACCGAGGAGATCTCCTGCTACCTGTACAGCATGACGCAAACCGACGCCTTTCTCGGCACGCTGTACCGGCAGCTCAAAACCAGCGGGCAGGATTTTTCCATGATCTATTTCTCCGATCACGGCCTGGCGTTTAAAGAGCGCGGCACCCGGGACGAGTACCTGGCGCATGACGATCAATATCAGCAGAACTTTCAGGTGCCGATGTTTATCGCCTCCGGCGACAGCACCCGGCACCGCGTGATCAACGCGATGCGCTCCGCCAACGACTTCCTGCCGCTGTTTTCCGAGTGGAGTGGGATCCACAGCCGGGAAATCGTTCACAAGTACCGCTTTGTGTCGGAGCAACCGGCTTCGCCGATCTACGTTACTAATTTCGCCCTGAAGAGGACGGATTACGCCCGCCTGGCACAGGATCCTTTCGTCACCCGCCCGGCTGCGCCGCGGCCTACGGCGGGACGATAGCCGCCCCGCCGGCGGGTTATGACGCGCCTTCCCACCAAAGCTGATACAACAACTCAAACTGCGCAGCATGCTGACGAATACAGTCATAGTATTCATAGTTGTTGCGCAGGTTGAGTTTACGCATCGCTGAGCGTTTCTGGCAGCTGACCGTTTTTACGCTTTTATTCAGGATATCTGCCGCTTCCGACAGCGATTTCCCTTTGCCGGTCAGGCTCATAACGATAATTTCGGTTTCCGACAGCTTCTGCCTGGCCCACGACGCGACGCCCAGAATTTTGCGCCCGCCGCCCGGCGTCAGTGTTTCACAGCTCTTATCCAGCTTTTTGATCACGCTGTCGACCGGATCGCTGCGGAAAATCACATTGTCCTGAGTGAAGAAGTAAGGTCCCGGCGATATGGCAACATTCAGGTAATGCTGCAAGTAACTTGGGTGCTCGCCGGTATCCAGCCGGTAACAGTCACTTTTCAGAATGATATCGCTGCTGGATAGCTTCGTTTCATCGTTGACATAGCAACGTGATTTCTGATTGCGGTCGGAGAAATAGTTTTGCAGGAGGTCAACCATTCCCCGGGCGTAGTACCAGTTTTCATCAAGTATTGTCACGGTAAGCATAAGTAGCGCCTGTTTTATGCGATGTAAAAATCAAATCATAAGGAGGCCATTCCCAGGGCTTTAATAATTGGTGCGTAATTTGAAGGGATATTACGGCCCTGTAATAACCTTGCTTTAGTAACGGCTAATTGAGTGAAAACTTTAGGCGTAATGTCACGGGCAAAGACGGAAAAATGCCAGAGACTTCCGAACGGCGGCATTAACGGGCGGCGTATACAGCGTCAGTGCGGGGATAGCGTGAATTCTTATTACGTTTCCAGCACCAATAATCCGTTTGAAAAACGGCGGCAAAAACACCAGGCAAAAGAATAAAAGGCATTGATATTAGTCTGTCTTATCAGATCAGCCCGAATATTTCCACAAAATAAATGCGGTTTATTTACTCTTCACACCAGAAAATAATTCATATGACGATAAGACTCTCTTTATTACTCTGTTTTTAAAGCAATCGATTTTGCTCTCGCAATAATCACTCTTTCGTTCATAATAGGGCTATCAGAACAGGAAAAGCCGTTTGTATTCCAGTCTGGTGATTTGCATCCTGCCATGCTGGTTTACGCCGAATGCGCTGATTCCCGGAATTTATTTTGGAAAGATATCCCATGCACTGTTCCCGTAACCGCGACACCCCCGCCCTCATCCCTGTTTCCGGCTTGTTTCAGACGCCATACAGGATGCATAACGCCGGGTACGCGGCTGCTGCGCCATACGCCTGAGCAGGCTTTCACTGACTGCTTTACGGGAGAAACGTTTGTCTATTTCACGCCAGTTGCGCCGTTTTCGTAATCGTTTGACCCCCAGGCACGTCATCAACCTGTGCTTTCTCATTGTATTCATCTTTACCACCATTCTGTTCTGGTGGCAGGGCAACCTGTTACGGCAGGGTTATGAAACCAATCAGCTGCACCAGGTGGATTACGTCACCGCTCAGTTACAGGGCCGTATGCAGTACCGGATCGACAACCTGCGTTTCCTGCGCAATTTTATGACCTTCAGCCTGCAAAGTGCGCCTTCCCAGCATCAGCAGGAGATGATCAAACAAGAGATCGCGCGCATCCGCCATCAGGACACCTGGTCGATCGATCCTTCCGACACCGAAGGACAGCCGGTTTTCGGGGTTAACCCACAGCGCCTGACGGGGGTTTCCCCACTGTTCCGGGCATCGGACGATGAACAGCTTACCCGCGAATTTAATGCGCTGTTCCGCTTGCGCAGCCTGCTGCCGTTGATTGACGTTACGCCGTTCCGTCAGCCGCGGGTTTACTACGTCTCCCGTGCCGGTTTTTATTTCAGCGCGCCACAGCCTAAAAACAGCGACCAAATCGAAAAAATATACCGGCATATGATTGCCCAGCCCTACTTCACGCAGTTGACCCAGAGCACCGATCCGATGCGCATCCCCTACTGGACGCACATCTACAACGATCTGTCCGACGGGCTCATTATCACGGCCTCACTGCCCATTGATTACAATAATCAGTGGATGGGCGTGATCAGCATGGACTTCACCGTGGAAAAGCTGCGCCAATATCTGCTCGGTTCCGCGCCATCCAACAGCGGGGGCATCTATCTGCTGTTTGACAACCGCTTCCGCAGCATTACGTCCACCGATCCGTCCTGGTTCCGGGGGAAATATTTCACCCCGGAGCAGCAGCAAATACTGAAAACCCGTATCGGCCAAAAACGGCAGGGCACCGTCCGGATCGGCACCCGCTTTATCACCTTCAGCAAGATGAATAACACCAACGTCACGCTGATCCACATCCAGACCCTGCCTCAGGGAATACACAGCGAATATGGCCGCCTGAGCCTGCTGCTGACCGCATTATGGCTCGTATTCGCTATCCTGCTGCTCGCCGCACGCCGCATCATTTTGCGCCTGATCGACAACATGGAAGGGTTACAGGAGAAGCTGAGCTGGCGCGCCAGTCACGATGCCATGACCCGCATGCTGAACCGCGCAGCCCTGTTCCAGAAGGGGAAAGAGATGGCGGCGAAAGAACGTAAGAGCCAGCGCACGCTGGCGGTGATTCAGATGGATCTCGACCACTTCAAACGCGTTAACGATCGTTACGGGCACCAGATTGGCGATCAGACGCTCATCTATGCCGCGGAAATCATTCGCTCCAGCGTACGCACTCAGGATTTAGCGGGACGGGTCGGCGGCGAAGAGTTCTGTATCTTGCTGCCTGCCACCAACCGGTCGCAGGCCAGCGAAATCGCGGAGCGCATTCGCACCAACCTGGCGAACTCCCCGCTGAAAACCGAAGACGGCAAGTCGCTGCGCATTACCGCTTCACTGGGCGTCGTCGGCAGCGAGGAGTCCAACAGCTATAACATTGAACACCTGCAGCTTATCGCCGACCGCCGGCTTTACCGCGCCAAGGCCGGCGGACGTAACCGGGTATGCAGCGAAGGCGAACTGGGCGAACTAAACCAACCGCAGCAGTAATCACAGATCCTCAAGCGGAATCGCCTTCAGCGCTTCCGCCTGCATCAGAAAGTGGTATAACGGCGCCAGGCGCGTGAACCCTTTTTCCAGCAACGGCACCAGCCTGGCGTCGAATATTTGTTCAATTTGCAGCGAGGTCGCCATTACCGCAAATGACTTGCGGTTATACCAATTGGTGACGTCTGCGGGCGCATCTTTGATCAGGGTGCGCTTATAGCTGTCGCCGACCAGCTCAAACGGCGGCTTACAGCACGCCGTCGCCTCGCGGAACGCCTGGGGGCGGGTAACGATCAGGTGGCGGAAGCGGTCCATGGTGGCGCGGGATGCGCTGTAGTACCCCAGCCCGTAGCGAAAGGCGTCCGGGCTGATTTCGAAAAAGTAAACCGGCGCGTCCTTCCAGTCGGGGGAATGCCGCTTGAAGGTCAGCCACAGCCGGCTGCGGTAGCGGCTCTTGTCGTTGGAGAAGCGGGTATCGCGGTTAATGCGCGACAGCGTTTTGCCGATCGCCGGGCGCGTTTCGAACCGATCGTCAATTTTCAGCATCGTGTCGCTCAAATCGGAGACCAAATCACGAAACGGCGTAAGCAGATTTTCATCGTAGATTTTGCGGTTATCGTCAAACCACTCTTTGCTGTTTTCCTGACGCACCTGCTGTAAAAAATTCAGCCCCTGCTGGGTAAATCCGCGAAACACTCTGTCGGCCATCATTGTTGTCCTTAGTTAACTCAGACGAGAGACCACCACAATACCAGTATCCACAATCCCCATAAACCCAGCGTTGCCGCCAGCGCCCGATACAGCAACCGCCGCGCGCCGGCCCAGCGCTGCATCAGCGTTCGGGGCGCATCTCCCGCCTTTGCGCCCCACAAAACCCGCAGCGCAGCGTCAAACGCGGCGATGTCGTCACTCCCTTCCGGCAAAACGCGGAACAGCCGCTCGTCCAGCCATAAACGCCAGCAGCAATAATGCACCCACAACGCCATCGCCAGCAGGGCAAGGCTTCCCGGACCGGTGGGCGACACGGCGACGAACAGCAGCGGCGGCAGCGTCAACGCCGCCAGATAACGCCAGCTGGCAAGGTGAATCACCAGTACGCGCAGCGCGACCGGGCGTCTCAAACGTTTTTCGTTCTCTGCTGATGCCATTGTTCCAATACCTGCAAGAAAGACGGAGAAAGCACAATTTGCGGACGACGGCAGTGCAGCAGTTCCACAGACTGGCGTGGCGAAGCCGCCACGCCGCAGGCCAGCAACCAGGCAGCCCCCACCAGCGCGCTGCGCGACAGACCGAGCGCGCAATGCACCAGCACGCTGCCATACTGCGCTTGCAGCTGCGTCAGCGCCATAACGGCCCGCTCCAGTTGCTCCGCATCGGGCGCGACCAAATCCAGCATCGGTTCACAAACGTAGCCGCGCCCCGCCGTATGGCGGTTGCGGCTAAACTCGGCGGTCACGTCCAGCACCGCTCCCTGCGACACGCTGCGCAGCGGATAGCCGCCGACGAACATGCCCGGCGCAATCTCGGTTACCGGCGCCAGACGGCGCATAAACCAGCACATGGAGAGCCGGGCGCCCAGCCGGTAAGGAAACAGCAACAGGCGGGAGGACGGCGAAATATTTCCGTTCGCATTCTTCTGGAGTGCCCCGGAACCCAACCCGGCATACGCCAGCGCAATCGCGCCCAACGCCATCCCCGGCCACAGCAACCATGCGTAAGCCAGCGCGCTGAACCCGGTAATGAGGCATATCAGGGCTGCCGCCGCATAACGCAGCATCAGCCTGCGCCCCTTTCCGGACGCAGGCCGCCAGCGCCAGTTGCTATTGATTGGAATCGCATAGCTGATGACCACGCCGGCCGCGAGGCCGGTCAGAACGTCAATAAAATGGTGCTGCCAGGTTGTCAGCACCGACGCTGCGATCAGCAAAAACCAGGCGCTCATCACCGGGCGCCAGACGCCGCGCAGATGCGGCCAAAAACGCAGCCACAGCAGCCACGCCAGCATGATATGCAATGACGGCGCCTGATTGTAAGGCAGGTCAAACAGTTCCAGTTGCTGAAACAGCCAGCCGAATAATCCTTCGCTCTGCGGGCGGACGAAGCTGAACTTCAGGGGGAATAGCAAGAACCCCGCGCAAGCCAGCAGCGATGCCGCAACCAGACGCCAGGCATGACGGGTCAGCTCCCGCCGCGACGTGCAGACAAACAGGGAAAGGCCATAAAGGAGATCGATGCTCCAGTAAGGCACGATGGTCCACGGCAGGAAAGGGATTTGGGTTTCCCAGCCGAACACCAAGCTTTCCACGCCGGCGCGACCGGCGGTAAATTGGTTCACCTGCCCGTATGTCAGGAAAAACAGCGGCGCCAGCACCACCAACCAGACCGCACCGCGCCGCCACAACGTGCGGCGCGGCACCATCAGTCCGTGCTCTGCATAGCAATCAGTCATCACTGCGACGCACCGCTAACGACACCGTAAAAATGCCCCACTCGTCAATAAGCTGATGGCATTTGGTAAACCCGGCCTCCTCCACCAGCGCATCCATTTCGCCCTGGGAGCGCACGCGCATCACCCAGGGAATACCGTTGCGATGGCTGGTCAGGGAACGGGCAATAATTTCCAGCTGCGGGTGCCAGGGCTGCCCGGTGTAGACCAGCATTCCGCCGGGGGGGAGCGCCGCCGCCAGCCCGGCCAGTGAATTTCTGACGCCCTCATTTTCCGCAAACAGCTCATACAGGCCCGAAACGATACCCAGCGTCGGCGCAGGAGAAAGCGCGGCCAGCTCATCACGGTTAAAGGCGTCGCCTTTTTCAAAGCGGGCGATCTGCTCCATGCCGCGTTCAGCAATCATACGGCGGCCGGTTTCGACATTCAGGTCGCTGTAATCACGCAGCAGAATCTCATCCACCTCCTGCCGCTTTGCCAGCGCGTCCAGCACGTAACGGCCGTGACCGGCGGCGATATCCGTCACCCGCACTGGCATACCGCGCGCGCGCAACTGTTCCACCGCCATCTGAATCGTCGCTTCCATGTTCTCTTTGCGTACCCGGATCCCCTTCCAGCCGATGCTGTTCAGGTAGCCGCGGTCAATCATCCGGCCAAGGGCATTGCGCCCCTCGGGCTGATTACGGTACACGTAATCCAGGGTGCTGCCGGAGTCGAACCCGGTATCCATCCCCAGCCGGACGCCGGACGAATAACGCCCGACTTTTTCCATCGCCAGGCGCAGCAAGGTGTAGCCCATTCCGGAGGGAGTATAGCGCCCCGGCGGCGTTTGCAGGCTGCGGTATGCATCGGCGGACGGGCTCCAGCAATCCTCGTGCGCGTAATCATGGCGCTGCGGCGGCATGGCGTACAGGCGCTCAATGAAATCGCGCATCTTAACGAACGCCAGTTCGCGATCTTTCTCCCCCAGCGTGTCGTGATAAAACCCCGGCAGAATATGCTGCTCCTTCACCGTGCTGCGCAGACGTTGGTAAAAGCGCTCCTGCGGCGCGCGGTGCACCACGAAATCGGCGCCGGAAATCAGCAACTGGGTGGGAACGGTAATCGCGGCGGCGTCGGCGACGACGCGCCCGGCGGCCTGATACAGCTCAAGCAGGATATTGACCGCGATGGCGCGGGTGATCAGCGGGTCCTGATTAAAGCTGTTTACCCGCTGCTCGTCGTGCGTCAGGTATTTCCCTTTAACGTAGGAGTTGACGAAGAACAGGCCGCGAACGTGTTTCATCAGGGCCAAACCCGGACGGGCGAAAGGAACGTACAGTTTCACCTTAAATGCCGGCGAGGCCAGGATCATCGCGCGGATCTTCGGCGCATAATCATGCACCCATGCCGCAGCCAGCACCGCGCCGACGCTCTGCGCAATAATGATGATGTCGCTGATATCTACCCCGCTCTGTTCGGCGCAAAAGCGCACGAACTCATCTACGTCCCTGACGGAACGCGCCAGGCTCGGGCTGAAGCCGCGCTCTCCCGGCGATTTGCCGTGGCCGCGCGCATCCCAGGCATAAAACGTGGCGTCGGGCATCCCCAGTTCGTCCACGATGTGCTGCAACCGGCCCGAATGCTCATGGCCGCGGTGAAACATCACGATAACCCGCCGGGTCGTTTCCCTCTCTCCCTGCCAGCGGCGATAAAATAGCGGTACGCCATCACTGGTGGTAAACGTACTTTCCTGAGCGATCCGGTTCGTTTGTGTCATGATTTTCTCCCTTCCGCCTGCTTTTGCAGGGTAACGAAACGCTGTAACAGCCGCTCCTGAAATACGCCTTTGTCTGCGTCGCCGCTCATCGGCTCATCAACCCAAATATCAATAAAAAAAGGGACGGGGATCTTCTGCCCTTTCCCCATCGCACGCCCCAGGCCGCGCATGTAAACGGGAATAATCGGCACCTCCGGCATCTCACGGTTCAGGTGCCAGAGGCCGGATTTAAATTCGGAAAAGCATTCCGGCTCGCCACGCGTGCCTTCCGGAAACAAAATGATGATTTTTTCCTGCCGTAATGCCTCAATGCAGCCCGCCAGCGGGTTATTTTTCCCACTGCCGCCGCGCCGTACGGGGATGATGCCGATCACCTTCAGGGCGAACCAGGCCATCAGCCGGTTATTCAGAAAATAGTCCGCCGCCGCAACCGGGTGAACCCGGGTCAGTGCGGAAAGCGGAAACAGGGTGAACAGGGTCAGCACGTCCAGGTGACTGTTATGGTTGGCAATCACGATAGCCGGCCCCTTCAGCGGCAGATTTTTACGGTTCGCCACCGATACGCCCAGCCAGACCAGCACCACCGGGTAGGCCACGCACAGGGTAAAAATCCAACGCAACAGGCGGTTCATACCCGTTCCTAAAAATAGAAATAGTAAAAGAAGTGGAAAAACAGCGGCGCGGTGTAAATCAGCGAGTCAAGGCGATCGAGGATGCCGCCATGCCCCGGCAACAGCGTGCCCGAATCCTTCACGCCCAGATCCCGCTTCACTGCCGACATCACCACGTCGCCGCAAAAACCGCTCAGACCGATCAGCAAACCCGCCAGCAAAGAAAACGGTACGTTCATCGGCGTCAGGTAAGGGCCGATAAGCCCGGCCAGCAGCGTCGTGGTCGCCACGCCGCCCAGCAGCCCGGCCAAGGTTTTATTCGGGCTGACGGTCGGCGTCACGCGGATGCGCCCGAGGGATTTGCCCCACAGGTACTGCGCCACATCATTCAGTTCGGTTAACGTCACCAGAAAGATCACCAGCAGCGCCCCCTCACCCGCCGCGCCGTGCCCGCCGGGCAAAATCAGCAGGAACGCGATGTGGCTCAGGGCAAATAGCGTCGTCATCAGCCCCCAGTGCATATTGGAAGCGGCGCGGAGGAAACCATTGGTATCCCCGACCAGCACCATTCGGGCCGGTAAAAAAAGAAAGGCATAAACGGGAATAAAGACGATAAACATGCCGTACCATCCCATGCCGATCCACAAATAATGCAATGGGATCGCCGCATACATCCAAAGCAGCGGAATGTTGTCGGAGCGCCGGGTCGGGATCAGGGTGAGGTACTCCTTCAGCGCCAGGAAGCTGATGAAGCCGAAGATAGTCAGCGCCAGCCATTTCGGGCTAATCATCGCCAGGGAAAAAACGATGATGATCACCCACCAGCTACGCACCCGCTGGCGCAGCTCCAGCCAATCTTTGCCGGGATAGACCCGTTGCAGGACCGCGATAATGACGCTGGCCAGGATCAGGACGGCAAAAATGGCGCCCAGGCTTTGAAACAGCAGATGTTGTGACCACAAATCGTGTAACAGCGGTTCTTGGGGGGAAAGTGTCGGCATATCAAACGTCCTGTTTCAGCGCTGCGCGGCAACGGTTAACGCATGTCCATAACAACAATACGGCGGCGATGGCGAAAAGCCAGGGCGAGAACGACATCGTTTGCGGCCAGATCGCCACGCATAAGCCATAAGCCCCGAATAACAGAGCGCGATCGCTCTTCCCCAGCGGGCCGGCATAGCCACGCGCGGCGCCGATGGTTTGCGCCAGCACGCCGCAAAACTCACTGAGGGCAGCCAGCAGTACGGCAATCACCACCAGCGCCGGCTGCGCGCCAGGCAACAGGGCAAACGGCAGGTAAAGCGCGCAGTCCGACACAACGTCGCCCAGCTCATTGAGCAACGCGCCCAGGCGGGATTTCTGGTCATACTCCCGCGCCAGCATGCCGTCAATCGCGTTCAGCGCCATGCGGAAAAACAGGAAGAACGGCAGTAGCAAGAACAGCCCCGGCACGGGAAAAAGCCATAACACCGCCCCGACGAGCAGCGACCCTAACAACGCCAGCAACGTAACCTGATTAGCCGTCACGCCACGGCGGTATAAGCTCCCGAGACAAGGGCGCAGCAGTTGCTGAAACCGGGGCTTGATGTCATACAGCGTCATAGCATCACCCAATGAAGGCGCGTGAGTTCAGGGGGGATCAGGGAAGAAGAGAGATGCATTCAGGGCGTTCCTTACTGTCTGCCAATCGCAGTGCAATCCATAGCGTTCAGGTTATGTATTCAGGCATAACCCTTTGTTCACAGCAATTTCGCATAGAATAACGTTTTCCGCACGAATTCCCACAAGAATATTAAAAAAAAGCGATAGCTATTCCACTTTCAATACCATCATCACGATGTTTTTATAAAAATAAAACGAGAAAAACAGCATGCTACGCTATAAAAACAATGTATTCAGGCCAATCATTCAAAGGCTACCTTTATAAGTCCAGGTGACTTTTCGACCATATAGAAAGGATTTTTCTTTCTTTTTCTCCCCCTTCTGCCTATAAATCATTTCGCTTTTAAATATTATCAGCGATAAAGGCGAAACCTGTTCAACGAGATACCGCTAACCCATTGAAATATTTAGCCTTGGTTTTTGAATCCTTATCGCAGAAGTTTTAGTTTTTGCAATATATTAAACTTCTCTTTTTATATAATTTCACCTATGACAGCATTTCCCTGTCTACCTATCAATTCAATATAAGAATACTCCCTAGACAACCGAAGATTTTTCCTAAAAAATAAAGGGGTCATCTGATACAGTGCATGGTTATTAGCATGTCTATACTTAGTAATCAGTCACGAAAATATCGTTCTGCCTTTATTGTCTACGAAGTTAAAGAGGCACCCTGAATGTCGCTCACACAGCTGACTTATGAACAAATCCAGGCCCTGGAAATTCAGGCGTCTGCTGCTCGTCGCAACACTAACTCACTTCCCATCGGCAAAGCGTGGAATGCCATAGGCACACCGGACAATGTGCTCGCGTTAATTCAGGAGATAAAGCGGTTACGTGAGGAGAGTTATCAGGTCGTCAGTGAATCCCTGATGTATCACCTGGCGCTGGACAAAGCCGAATACAAAAAATCGTGTATGGAAACCCGGGAAGCAAACGCGCAGATCCTCATGGAGAAGATCGTAACGCATCCTGATATTGAAGAAGAAGCGGCTATCCGCACGCTTGCGCTTTCGGCGTTACGCTGTTTACGCGGCGAAACGCCTTCCGGTGCATGATGGCCCTACCATGCCTTACTGTGCCTTGCACAGTAAGGCATAATCCTGCTTCGACTTTTCCGTTTGTCCGTCAAACACCTTCGGTACGCCCGCAAACTTTTTGCTTCCGTTTTCCGTTACGCGCACATAAACATAATAGGGCGCATTATAGATATAACCATACCGCGCGCTTTTCGCCCTGACCTCGCCGCACACGTACCCGCTGGTTACGTCTGCGCTGTTCTCTGCGTTCGGATAGAAGGTCGAGCCGGAAAATGTTGCACTGTCGGGGGCGTCTAAAGACAGTCTGACGACATATTCGCCGTATTCCGTCGCTACTCCGGTCATGTCCTTATTGTCACAACCGGCTAACAACAAACACAGAACTCCGGCTAATACGCACTTTTTCACTAAGACGCTCCCTTGATATGGCTTTCCCTGCAAAGATGATAGCAGCGCCGCAGCGAAAAACGCCAGCGCTGCGCGGTGTTTCGTTCCGCGAATGAATATAAAATCGGCGGCTACTCCGCTTCCGCCAGCTCAACATGAATGGAAAACGTTTAAAATGTTGATAAACCGCATCACCCGGCGGCGGAAGCAACTTTGCCGTAGTAACCGCGCCCGCCGGTCATCCTATATTGCCTCCATCCGGGCATTCCTGGTTTAAATATTATTCTCACAACTTCACTTTCGCTTCACATCGGCCTGTCAAAATAAACACAACTGACAGCAATGGATTAAATTATGACTTCAGGAAAGCATTTCGCTACCGTCATTTTCGCGTTGGCACTGTGCCTCACCGCCGCATTAACTCCCCGCGCCTGGGCACTGCCAGCGGTACAGAACGGCGACATTATCTTCCAGGTATCCCGCTCGGCGCAAAGCCTCGCCATACAGCAGGCCACCGGCTCACGCTACAGTCACATGGGAATAATTTTCTTTCGCAACGATAAGCCCTATGTTTTTGAAGCGTCCGGCAAAGTGAAATATACCCCGCTTCAGGATTGGATCGACAGGGGGGAGCAGAAACACATTGTGGTAAAGCGGATGAAAAACGCCGGGCAGGTTTTGACCCCGGCAGCACTGTCGGCCATGCGTAAACAGGCGCAACGTTTTGCCGGTAAGCCTTATGACCTGCGCTTTTCCTGGTCGGATGAACGGTTGTACTGCTCGGAGTTGGTGTGGAAAATTTACGATCGCGCACTGAAGGTAAAAATCGGCGAACGCCAAAAGGTGCGGGAGTTTCATCTGCACGCGCCCGCCGTGAAGCAAAAACTGTATGAACGCTATGGCGCGAATATTCCGCTGGATGAATGGGTGATCTCGCCGGGTGCGATGTTCGCCTCTCCTTTGCTTATAACGGTGGCATCGGAGTGAATCGTCCGGGAAGCGGGCGTCAAAGCAGACGTACAGGTTCTTCACTGTTTCGGCACCAGACTTAGCAAAGTACTTTTTACTCAGGATGTGGTTGAGGGATGGAAACCTATATAAGCGCCGCGCCGGTAGTTGGTATTTATAGCATGGCGTAAACCGCAGAGCCGGAGCAATGTTTGCTCCGGCCTTATTTACTCTCCTTTCACTGTTTCTCACGCTGCGTTAACGTTGTGTCATCAGAGCCCTTTTGATCTTAATAAATAAAGATGATCAACATAAAGCTTCACCGGATTTACGGATGTTGTTACCACGCCCGCCGTCTGGTTAACGGCATCAAGGTGATCCATTGAATAGTCAGAACGAATAACTTTCCCCAGATGCATGCTATAACGGCCAACGACGCCATCATTTTGACCCCGTTCTTTATTAAAGAAGATAGAGAGTGCGCTCATTGCAATATGGGTAGGGTCCAAATTATTTAATAGCTGATCAAAGATATTGTATTTCAGTACGCCGCCCCAGGAATAGTAATAGACGCCATTAACATATTCATCGCCCTCCCCACCCCATTCAGAAGGCAATCCCTGTGGATATTTTGCGTTAAATTCCGCGATGCCCTCGCTTGTCAACGCATCGAGCGCCGCCTTGGCATCCTGCGCTAACATGGGTTTACCGGAAATCAGAGATAAAAAATCACCAAAGGTCGTCACCACCGCATGAGCGATCGCTTCAGGCAGGCGACCGGGAATAAGTGCCTGACGTACCACATCCGCAAGTTCCGAGCCAAAATTAACGCCGTGTACCGACGTTACGGAGGCGACAATGTCAGGCCGCAGTGCGGCTACATATCTGCATGCCAACGGCCCCTGGCTATGGCCGATTAAATTAACTTTTTTTGCTCCGGTATTTGCCAGCACCTCGTTGACAAAATCCATGAGTTGTTCACCCCGGACTTCGTTACTATTAACCGCGGAGAGTGAGGCAACATAAACTTCAGCACCCGCCTTTTCAAGCGCCTCTTTAACACCGAAAAAATAAGGATAAACACCTGCTATTTTATCAAAACCAAACAAACCATGGACCAGAATAATAGGATATTTCAGCGTCGTTGCTTTTTTCATATAAACGTTCCTCTTTGACTGTTAGCCAAACAACTGTTTGGATTTACAGTATACGGAGAATGTTCATCAGACTCATAGTTTCCAAGCGAGCTCTTATATATTATTTTTCACTCAGGCAGATGTAGTTAATAATTGTTCTGTCTTAGAAAGAAACAGGCAATTTATTGACTTTATCAGGCAACTATTTTAATTCACGGGAGTCAATAAGTTCACTATTATAATTATTCAGAATGTCTGGTAGTTATATCTATTGATGGCATTTATGATAAGGCATTATAGTTATTAACTCAAATAGTCCGGAATAAATTTTATTCCTAAAGGTTTCATTCCCTCTTCCGATAATCAATCTGGGATTTACGTATTTTTGTTCTGGAGGATCGATATGAGTAACGTAAGCATTAACATGGCAGCACCTTCAGGTGCCAGTGCTGGCGGTGCGGCAGGCAGCAGCAACACAGGAGAGTCAGGCCGCATTCAGCAATTGATGAAGCAAATTGAAGGGCTACAGAAGCAGCTAAAAGATTTGGCGGATTCCTCCCTGTCGCCGGAAGACAAGAAAATGATGCAACAACTGTTACTTGATCAGATCAAGCTTCTCCAGGCGGAAATAGATCGTATCCGCCAACAAGAATTGCAGGAGCAAAAGCAGCCTCAGGAACCGATGGCGCTGGAAAAAGGAGATGGTATTAACAGACCAACGCGGGATAATCGGGTTGATTTGTATATTTGATATGAATTGATGGGGGGCGTGATTTACACAGTTAATATTACGCCATCCTTAGCGTAAACTGCTGCTGCCCTTTGGCGCCAAATTATAAGCTATAGATCATATATTGATTCCAACAGGCTGAGTTATTCACTAAATACGCCATTGTTGTATGACGTGTTAAAGAGAAAATCTCCACCGGTAGTCCCGGATCTCACCGTTAGGATGCTTGTCGAATCAGCCAAAGCTGACTGCCGGCTTTTTGGGCTACCATAATGATCCGGAGGAATCAATGATTGAGCAAATCAACAGCAAGATCCCGCGATATTGATCTCGCTGTGAAAACGCGTTTCCCGCCATACTTTTCAATCTATTACGCCGATGGATCATTTCCGTGGCAGGGCATTCATAACACATAATCATTGTATATCAGAGAATTGAGAGCTAAGCGTTCCCCTCCTGACCTGAGCATCATGATGATGATTAGCTAATCGCTGGCTCCACTTACTAATTTTCTTACAAATCCTAGTGCATTTATTGTGCAATCACTGATATGATGCAGTCAGACACTTATTACGTAACGCTATATTGATTAGTCTCTTTATGCGATACAAATTTAAACGTATAAAGAGAAAGTCATGACACAGACTACTACCTTTAAAAAAGAGTTTTTCCATCCCCGTTTCTTCACCACGTGGTTTGGACTGGGCGTGTTGTACGCACTTGTCCAGCTACCTTACCCTTGGCTGTATCACCTTGGTCACTGGATGGGCAAGAGTGCAATGTACTTTATGCCGCGCAGAGTCCGTATTGCCCGACAGAATCTTACCCTTTGTTTTCCTGATAAATCCGCCAAAGAAATCGACGATCTGGTAAATGATAATTTCCAGGCCCTTGGCGTATCCCTGATGGAAACGGGGATTGCATGGTTTTGGTCCGATCGGCGGGTTCGCCGGTGGTTTACCGTTACGGGTTTGGAGAATATGGAAAATGCCTGCACTAAAAACCAAGGTGTCATAGTTATTGGCGTTCACTTCATGTCGTTAGAACTTGGAGGGAGAGTCATGGGGCTATGCCGCCCAATGATGGCTGTCTATCGGCCCCATAACAACCAGGTATTGGAATACATACAAACCAAAGGCCGCTCCCGTTCAAACAAAGCGATGTTAGACCGGAGAAACCTCAAAGGCATCATCTCAGCCCTCCGCAAAGGTGAGGCGGTCTGGTTCGCACCAGATCAAGACTATGGCCCGAAAGGAAGCACCTTTGCGCCTTTCTTCGCGGTAAAAGAATGCGCAACAACTAACGGGACAGCGACCATTGCACGACTGTCGCAGGCAAAAATGCTGACAACGGTATTAATTCGTAAACCCGGAGCCCAGGGATATGAGTTAGCCATTGGGAAAGAAATCGAAAACTACCCGATAGATGATACAGTTGGCGCCGCAACGTTTATGAACCAACTTATTGAAAAAGAGATAATGCGTGCTCCTGAGCAATATTTATGGGTACACAGACGTTTTAAGACTCAACCAGCAGGCTCGCCTTCCCTCTACAGTTTATGAACTGGACTGACTCCATGTCAGCATTATCGCAGGCACTCAGTGAGTGCCCGCGATAATATCCTGGAAGTGATTTTAGAATGACATTAAAAACCCCACACTTGTGGGGTCTCATGCTTATTTATAATTTAACCGCATCATTCAGGAATGAAAAAAGCAACATCCGCCAATAGGCCCAGATCAGGATCGCTCTCCAACACTTCCAGCCGACGAAAGGCAAATGTAACCGGATCAATGGCATTGTGGACAAGCCTCATTGCAAACACCGCCGGCTGACCACTAAGGGACGTGCTCGCTGAACCCAATATATTTTCAATTGCCTTTATTTGACTAATGGTGTTCTCTTCAAAGTTCGGATAGCCTTGCTTAACTGCAACATAAAGCTTCTTATTGGCGTTCTCTCTGCCAACGCTGTTTGCTGCATATGCACTTGATAAATACCAAACGTCTTTTCCTGCATTTACTGCTGTTTTCACAGCATCCGGAAGGGGGACTGTGAGCAAACAATCGCTTACCAAAGCATCCGTACTAACTGATTTAGAATTAAATGCATATTGAATTTTCATTATCTTTCCTCTTTGACTGTTAAGCTAATAACTGTTCATGCATGCAGTATAAAAGAGGTATCCAACTGATAGCAGTTTTTAACAGGACTATAAGCCCTTATAAACATGCCTTATGTCCTTTACAACAAAATGAAAAATAAAGGAAAATAATTCTATACTCTTATTCTTCCTTATTTCATCTGGTGCTGGACGCCCATCAATTGAATTGCAGCCTTATCTACGGGTAAACAAATTACCGACGATACAGCAGGCCGCCAGTGTCTCATCCCTATTTGATGGTTACCTGTTATCTAACACCTTTTTCCAGAGAGAGTACGCCGTATCGTGATACACCCAGCACAACTATCGCGGAGATTAAACAATAAGCGACAATTGGCCATGTGGTATCTCTCGGTAAAAATGTAAGGATGAGAGTACCGATACTACCCAGCAGTAATCCCCCCAAGCAGAAATAGACTGCCGTGGCGGTCCCCGCAATATGATCAAGCCCTTGAAGGGCACCATTGGATGCCACCGAAACCGCAATGGCAATCCCTGCACCAACGAGCCACATTGGTCCGATGAAGCCAATTACCGAAGTTGGTATGAGTATCTCGCCGATAGCAAGCAGTATCGCGCCCACCACCAGGCAACCCATTCCAACCCGCAAAGTGCTCAAACGCCCCCATCGTGGAATCAGTTGTCCCATAATTCGCGACGTCATCATCATTACAATAGCTACTGTTGCAAATAACAAACTGAAGTCAATTTGCGATAACGCTTGTCGTCCCATCATTAACCAGGGGGCCGTCGAGAAAAAGACAAAGAAGCTACCCATTCCCGCGCTGTAGCAAAGAGTATAGAGCCAAAAGTTCAGCCGTTTTACAGGACACAATAACTGTGGCCATTGTAGATTCACCACTTGCCGCCGCCGGGTCTCGGGCCAAAGTCGCCAGGCTACAGTTACAATAATCATCATTGCTATTCCCAGGAAGACAAAAATGGCACGCCACCCAAGATAAGCACTGACCAATGCGCCTAATAAGGGGCCTATTGCCGGCACCATCGCGAGCATGGAACCAAGTAAGCCATAGATAATATTGCTTTCCTCACGGCCCGCGTATATGTCACGTACAGTCGCAAAAGCGGACACAAGACATGCTGAAGCACCACAGGCCTGAAGAATACGAAAGCCCAAGAAAACTTCTGGTGATGTAGCAGTAGCAAGCCCAAATGAAGCCAATACATAGGTAATTCCGCCAGCGAACAATACTGGGCGGCGCCCTAACAAATCCGATAATGGGCCAAAGAGAAGCTGACCAGCGCCCAGCAAGAGCAGGTATGCTGTCAACGTTAGTTGGATTGCCCCTTCACCGGCACCAAGTGCATCCGCCATGAAAGGCACCACCGGCAAATACATATCCATGCCGAGTGACGCCAGCAAGTCAAAGGGTGATAACAACAATAGCGTGGCGGTAAGAGAATATCGCCAGGAAAAATCTTTAGCGCGCACAAGACCATCTCCTTAACATTGAGGATTTTGGCGGCGCTCACGCAGAGTAACTGTCTTCTAAAGAACGCCGCAACAACCTAATAACAAAAGCTGCTGCGGCTTACTCGTCTGCTTTTTTGGTAGTATTCATATGCGAATTATCCCGTAAAGATTCCATATCGTAACAATTCTCACGGGAATGTGCGATAAACGATAAAAAACAGCCATTAAGGCCGCTAGTTGCGGCCTCTCTTTACATCACGTATTGTTAATTGGGTAAAACCTCACCAAGAAACGTCATTAAAGCATCTGTAACCGCTGATGGATTCTCCTGATTGCTTATATGACCAGCCCCAGGAATAATGACGTGATTACAACCCAACCTGGATGCCATATATGCTCCTTCCCATGTAGGTCTGGGCTTATCCAGCTCACCAGTAATCACAACAGAAGGCATTTTGATCTTTTTAAGCAAACTCAATCTATCAGGACGTCCAAAAATCAGTTTACCAATAGGCACCACACTTTTACGTAATCTTGCTGCAGGAATTGAACGCAACCGATTAATTACCGGTATTAATAGTTCATCGGATACATTATCTGAAAAGAACTGTCGTGCCGCATATTCCAAGTAAGGCGGTTGGATAGCCCCTGCTTTATCCACTGCGTTAAGCATATTGAAATAGTTTTGGTATGCCGCTTCCGTCTCATCACCAATGAATGTATCCAGTAACGCAATACACTTAACCCGTTTTGGATAACTGGCAGCAAGCTCTGCTCCCCACATACCACCAACCGATAATCCAATAATGCCAAACTCCTTAATACCCAGACTGTCCATGAGTTTTAGGTGATCTTTAGCAATTCGCTTTAAGTCATGATACTTACCAGGAAGCTCTGGAGAAGAACCATGACCCCATAGATCTGGTACGATTACGCGGTAATATTTTGATAAGGCAGACAGTTGAGGCTGCCACATATTACTGTCGAATAGATAACTGTGCCCAAGCAATAATGGGAAACCCGATCCCATATCTATAAAGTGCATTTTCTTAGATGAAGTACACACAGAAAATCTCCTTTTTAACCATTAGCCAAACTACTGTTTTAATACACAGTATATCTATGGATGTATAATGGGCCTAGGTTTAGACAAGATCTTTTTTCAAAAATAATTCATTATAAATCAATGCAATAAAATCACTTTATCGAGCCATTCCGGCCCTTCTAATCGCCGCTTTATTTACTTGCACAACTCCAGTGCCATCAACGCCGAGAGGATTTTAAATTCCGCACTCATCCTTTCAAAAACAAAGAGATAGTAAATATCCAGGAACATGAGTAGTATTTCACTACTATATAAATCATTAAGTTACGTCGTCATTCGCATCCATCTTCCTGCTATTTTACCCGCATGTTCTGGCCTTTCTTCTGATTGTTCCTTACCCTCAATTCGTTTATGTTTAACATTGCTCAAATCACAAGGAAAGCTGATGGATACTGTCGAGGAACTTCACGGGACATATTTCTATACAGGCATGGGTCAGTTGAGTGCCGGTGAGCTATTCTTCTGGGTTTTCATTGATAAAACCATGCAGCAACTTGGCGTCGGAGATGTCGCCGCTGTGGCCGCAATCGTATCAGGAGCCGCTATTCTTCCTACCCGTCAAAAGCCAATTGGAGCCAAGAAAGGTACTTCACTGGCCAGCGTTACCTCCCGCAAAGTCTTCGGTAAAACAAAGTTCCCTATGGGCGTAAGAATGCCGACATTCGTCGGTAACCTCGTTTCAGGCATTCGTAAGGTGATGGTCGCCAATATAGGCTCATTTGCCGGAAGAACTGTTCCAGTGGTTGGCTGAGTTATCCTCGCCTATGATGTTTCTCGAATCAGCATTTCTACAGCGACTACGTATAATAAAATTGCACGCCCAGAGGATAGGCTATGGTAGAGAATAGTATCGAGGCTGAGGTTATCGCGTTGGTGCTGAAATATTATGGCGCCCCTCTGTTTGGTGGTTCCTACCCCACCATCACCCTCGACACCGATCTCGATACCGATCTGGGACTCGAAGCTGAGGACACCGAAGAACTGCTGGCCGAGTTATTCACTAAGTACGCCATTGACGATGACGCGTTTGATTTGGAAACCTATTATCCCGCGCCATCATGGCGTGACATGATCAATTACACGTTAAAAAGAAAAGCTCCGTCGATAGTCCCTGATTTAACGATCAGAATGCTTGTTGAGTCAGCCAAAGCGGGTCGTTGGTTATATTGACTGGAGTGGGCACCGCCGGCGCCGGCACGTATTGAATCCGCGTGCTCCCGCAACCGGTCAACAGCAGCAGGGATAAACTCATCAACGCAGGATTACCGCTGGGTAGTGAAAACAATCTCTTTAATCGCATTTTTGAAGTTAGGTGGAAAGCTGTGCCTTATATCCCCGCCCTGAAGGACGTGGTTTTATGGTTCACTGGGTGATGTGATGTAAGATCTATCGTGTAAGACACGTCAAATGGCCGCTCTACATATTTCCCAGGCTTTCTTATGTATGGTTCTGTAATTTTTTCCACCAACACTCCCATTAGGATTGTAATAAACCTGTCCATATGTACATGTTGTTGTAGTAGAAGAATGCAATAACCATCCTGACCAGGCGGCTTGGGCTTTACTTACCGAAACGGAGATAAAAAACAAAGCCATTGCCGATACAACACTTACTAATACTTTTCTCATGTGAAAACTCCTTTTAATCAAAAAATAGCTCCCCACCTAGAAAGCATAAGAATTTCTTATGCTAAAAAGCATAGTAGCTGCGATTTGATGCTCCGTCGAGCGAATTTACGCAGGAAATAAAAAAGGCCGCTGAATGGCGACCTTAGACCTTATAAGAAAGAGAATCGATATATGGCTACTCAAAGACTTCATTGATAACTGAAGCAATGATAGCCGGGCTCAGTGCTACTAATACCAAATCATCCCCCAACAATACGCCATTCATATCCTGGATATGATGGCAACTGCCCCAGCAAAGATGCGGGTACAGCCTTTTTCTCAATACCCGGAGGTAACAGTTTACCTCTGGCTAAATTCTTGGCGATGCCTGGAGGCAAGGACTTATAACCGGTTAACCCATAGTTGAGTGCAAGCGGCCGTACTTTGTCATATGTAACATTCACCGACACCAACGAGTCGCGTGAAGACCGGTCATTCTTGGTCTTATTTTGACCATTACCAACGCCTTTGTTTCCGTGATTATAGTTGCTGTGACCATTTCCGTGGCCATTGCCTGGATTAGCTATTGCATAGTTTGATGAAAACACAAGAGGCGACAGTAACGCTAACAAGATAAGCACTGACTTTTTCTTGGACATGTTACACCACCAATCTGAAGATTTTCGCGCTATATTTAGCCATAAGATATTAACCAGGTTATAAGGATAACTCTTAAATAGCATACTCAAAATAACACTGTGTGAGAGTCATCCTTATGAGAGTATACCGCATAAAGAACATTCCCATTCATGCCGCTCACCGTTCCGTGACACAATGCTGCCAGATTATTCCACGGAGGGTAACTTGTAGCACTGCACGGACGTTTTCATCTAAACGGCGCGGACTTTGCGCCCCTTATTTTCCCAGGGATCGGTATTTTTGCTGCGTACTCCGGCGATACTCCATACCGCAATCAGCCTGGATGTATTGATTACGCCGGACGCGGACCACTCCCCATAGGCAGGTATTGGATTGTTTCTCGGCTCAGTAGCGGGTGACATTCACAGTACCGGAATTGGGCATCGTCACTGTGGAGCGGAGACGATTCCGCGATGATGGAACGGTCAATAACCACACGTTTATCAATGGAGTAAAACGCGGAGTTTTCAGGCTCCACCCCGCAGGCCCAAACCGCCTTTCTCAAGGCTGTATTGCAGTGCATAATACAAATGACTATCAACTGCTGTACAACAAGCTGAAGTCCACCAGCCTGATAGAAATCCCCAGTGAGGGGCTTACCGCTTTCGGCACTATTGAGGTGATCGGCAATGAAGATGCGCTTTGCCCAAATTCTGCTTAACATTGCGCTATTCGCTACCATCTTCGTCCTGTCGGTGATTTGCGTTCCCGTTATCCGGTTTACTACGCAGCAATCCGCTGACTTTGCAAAGCTCGCGTGGTCTATAGGCTTCAGTGATGCGCGGGATGGCTATAACGTCATGATGGGGATCATCTACTTTGCAGTAGCCCTTGTTGTTTTTGCCTTGATTAAGTTGCTCACCAGGCGCGCAGGAAAATAACCATTATCACAGGCACTCAGTGAATGCCTGTTGTAATGCCCTTAATTTCAGATATGAAAAAGCCCCGGCTCGCGGGGCTAAAATAATTATTACAGTTATGGCACGATAAACCCATAGTCGCCGCTAATTTGCTCGTACGGCATGTCCATGAAATCCTTATCATTAGGAGAATAGATAAACACTTTTAGCCATACAGCACGGTTTGTCACCGGTGACCCGGTATCCAGAGGGGTAGGTAGGCTGAGAGTATTATCTCCGCCCGGATTGTCCTGATCGATCATGTCCTGAAAATCGCCCACGGTTTCAGGAAGGTAATTACTACCGAAATGATGGAACTGTGCCCCGGTTCGGTTAAAAGCTACCGTCGGATAGCCGGTCGGGAAAGATGTCTGAGCGATCAAGCCAACCTTTAGCTGCCGGACTTGGCTGTCGCGTGAATACTGCTCATTCAGCTTGATTTTCAATTCACCATCTTCCCAAGTGATTTCCGGAAAAATATCGGTAACGCTAAAATTGAACTGTTGCATATAAGATATCCTCTTTGACCATAAAGCTAAAACTACTGTTTAGATATACAGTATATGCATGTAAGTACGTTATGAATAGCTTTTGAGGGAATCTATTTCCAACTATAACTCATTATATATCAATTGGATAAAATCATTCCTGACGTTATAACTCTATCATCCGGACAACCGCTTTATCGGCATTACACAGCTCTGAACTGCCCCCACGACAGCCAGACCAAGCGAACCAGATATAACGTAAACCCCTTTCCGTTTACGCTTTGCAGCAACTGTAATCCCTCCCGAATTTATTCTTACCGCTTATTACCATAGCGCCCCTGGCTATTCAGGCAGCTATGGAGATCGCTTACTTTTGCGTTGCGAGTGCGAAGCAGAGTGATGTTTTATCACTCCAGCACTCACCGTTACCGGATGCTGGGATTTATATCAGACAGGGGAAAGAAGCAGATCAAAGCATGAGCAGACCGTCTACGCGATGCCATTGCTATCGCCGACTCGGCACTGCTCAAAGAGGGGATTCGAGCGTCCATATCATCCGGCAGAAAAACGGACAGCGTTATACCTGCGATGGCTTCAATAGCTGCTGGTCAAAGGCTAAAGCAGCGGCTGCGGCAGCATTCCCTCATCTGAATTTCGATTTCACATTTCATGATTTGAAGGCAAAGGGGATTAAGCAAAACTACAGGTTGGTAAGTGGCGATTCAATATTCCGCCATTGGTGAGCTATATATTCGGGCCAAAATCTGGCATAGGCGGGACGGGTAATTGCGATACAACATAAATAGTCATGACAAAAAAACCCTCGCTGCCATTTTGCTGCCACTCACCACAATTGAAGCACAAAAAAACCGCCTCCCGGCGGTTCTACGATACTGCTTATTGCTTTGATTATTCTGTTATTTCCAATGCTACCCGGAGCGGGACTTGAACCCGCACAGCACGAACGCCGAGGGGATTTTAAATTCCGCACTTAATCTTTTTTAAAACAATGAGATATGAAATTTTTAGGAACATGAGCAATATATCATCACGCTACAAATTAACAGGTTAAGCTGTCATCTCTCACTATATTCTCACCTTGCTACCACATCCTTATTAGCACTGCTCGATTGTTCCTTGCAGTGATTTGAGTTATTTTTACTCAACTCATACTGACAAGGAACGCTTATGGATACGGTCGAAGAGCTAAACAACACATACTTTTTCGTGGCTATGCCAACCTAGCACCCTTGCAGCTTTTTTGGCTCATTTGGGTTGATGAATTCAGTCAACACACTGGCATTGAAATATCTGCTGCCGCGATGGTCCTTTCAGGGCAACCAATGTTTCCAACTCCCACAAAGCCACTCGGTGCTACAAAGGGGACATCTCTTGCGTCAATTGCGTCACGTAAGTTCATACCCAATATCAGAATGCCGCCCGGTATCCGGATACCCACTCTGGTAGGAAGATCGATGAAGGAGTTACACATCAGCTACACCAACCAGGTAAGGACCGCTATTGGACGAAATATACCTTGGATCGGTTACGGCATGGCCGCTCTTACTGTGTTATCCATCAGCCGTGATGTAAAGTTTACGTACAACCACATCGCAAAACCGGAGCACAGAATAGCATGGACGTACTTTTGAATATCGAACAAGAAATCTTGGAATACGTGCAGAAAAATTGCGGCCGCCGTAAATATCTATTTTGGGGAAAGCTGTTGCCGATCGATATAGACTCAGATCTGCGGGTTGACCTACAGCTCATATATGAAGACGCGATAGATTTTTTCGGATTTTATTTTGAAAACTGGAAGGTGGATATAGCGGGGTTTACGATAGACAGGTATTTTGAACCTGAGTTTTTGGGATCACCAGCCCCTAAACAGCCACTGGAGCCCATCACCGTTCTGATGATGGTTGAATCTGCGGCTGCCGGGCGCTGGCTTTATTGATATAAGGCCCGCTTCAGCGAGCCTTATTATATGTCACGATGTTCCCGTTGTAGTCCCTCCAGAATTTAGTCTTACCACACAGTAGAATTCTCTGGTTAAAATACAACCAATGGAGGCTCATCATGAAGAAAGTACGTTTCACTGAATCTCAGAGCCTGAGAGTTCTGAAAGAAGTCGAAGGCGGCCGGCATGTGAAGAATGTTTGCCGTGAAAACGGTATTTCTGAAGCTAGCTACTACATCTATGGACTACCTCCGTTTTGCAAGCACTGATTCTGGTTTTGGGTTGTTGCTTACATCTATCCGGCATCAGGAAAACCTGTGCCCAAATGGGTAATCCGCACACAATCGCCTCAACAACTGGACGACCTCTGAGGCCAATATAATAGTCAGGTTCCGATTGTGCAGGTGCAACCTGTCACCATTTTTCAGTACACTGCAACTCGTCTGGCTGGGTACTAACTTCCAACTGCCTGATACTCGGTATCGTTTCTCAGCATCGACCAGATTATTCTCGCGTTCTTGTTAGCGACCGCCACGGTCGTTTTATTAAACCCGCGCCGTTCCTTTAACTCATTAACCCACTGATGCAGGCTGCCATCATTGTTATTCGTGGCAACCCTGACGACAGCGCGGGCACCATGAATAAAAAGTGTCCGCAAATGCTTGTC
>NZ_QRAP01000002.1 GCF_003363015.1 Enterobacillus tribolii
GGCGCGCAGCTTATCGTGCTGTCGGCGCGGACGCCGGCGCATTTACGCACGCAGGCGGAACAGCTGCTGGCGTTTCTCTGTGAACATGAAGTTAATCTCGCCGACCTGGCCTGGACGCTGCAAACCGGGCGTGAAGCGATGGGGTGCCGGCTGGCGTTGGTGGCGGATTCGCAGGCGGCGCTGATAGAACAACTGCAGGCGCAGGTGAAGGCGGCAAACGACAGCCAGAAGAGCGGGGGTGAGCGTGTTGTCTTCGCCGACAAGCACGAGCGGGATGAGGCGATTCACCGGTGGATGGCGGAAGGGAATCTGGTGATGCTGGCGCGCCAGTGGATGCAGGGCGAGGAGATCGACTGGCCGGCGTTGTGGCCGGAGGATAAGCCGCAGCGCCTGAGCCTGCCTGTCTATCCATTCGCCAGGGAGCGCTGTTGGGTGCCGGGCGCCCCTGTTGTTCCGGATGAGGCCGCCGGGGAAACCGGGGCCCCGCTCACGCCAAATAACGCAGATGTGAGCCGCCTGACGGTACCACGGTATGAGCCGGTTTTCTTTTGTGAAGAGTGGCAGGTACAAGCGCATGAAGGTACTGCCTCACCTGCTCTCCGGCACGTTTTGTGCCTGCCGGGCGATGGCGCTTCGCTTGCGGAGATAAAGCGCTTTTTTGCGGCCAAATCGGCAGCGATTAAGGTTTCATTTATCCTCAGCGGCGATGAGACAACTGCGGCGGATGATGAGGGCGTGTACTACGCGGGTTCCGCGTCGGTTGAGGGCTACCTGAATGCGCTGCGGCGCCTTGCCGGGCGGGAAGCCGATATTGACGCGCTTCTTGACCTGCGTTCTCTGGCCGGTGAGGGGCAGAACGATCTTTCCGGCATGTTCCGCCTGCTCAAGGCATTGAAGCTGTGTGAAATACCGTGCCGCCGGTTACTGTGGGCCGGGCACTGCAGCGAGGATGTCGGGCAGGCTTATCTTGAGGCCCGTATCGGGCTGGTTCGATCGCTGAAGTTCAGTTTTCCTGACATGGCCGCTGCGGCCGTCAGTGAACGCAGCCGTCAACGGGCCGGCGTTTCTGTCTGGCTGAGCCGGTTGTGGGACGAACTGGCCGGTGAGCAGTTGTGCGATGTGATGTATCAGGAGGGCATCCGTCATACCGGCATGATTGCACCGATGACGCCGGACGTGCCGGAAGGGGCTGAGCCGCCGTTCCGCGACGGCGGAACGTACTGGATTACCGGGGGCTGCAACGGCATCGGTGCGATGACTGCGCGTTATCTGGCCGCTCACTACCGGGTAAATCTGATTCTGAGCGGGCGAAGCGCGCCGGACGCCGCCCGGCAGCGGTTGGTTGCGGAGCTGGAGGCGCTGGGCGCCTGTGCACTGTACGTTCAGGCGGATGTTACTGACCGCGCCGGAATGGCAGAGGCATACGGCAAAGTGAAAGCGCGTTTTGATCGGGTTGACGGCGTTATTCATGCCGCGGGTTTGTCTGAACAGGCCGATATCTCAGGCACGACTGACGTGCAGTTCGGGCAAATCTTCGCAACGAAAGCCGTTGGCGTGCAGATCCTCGAAGAGGTATTGCGTGATGAACCTCTGCATGTGACCTGCTATTTCGGTTCGCTGTCGGCGGCTATCGGTGATTTTGGCAGCGGCGCTTATGCGGCGGCAAACCGTTTCATGATGGCCTGGGCGCGGCTGCGTCAGGCCGCGCAACCGCATAAACGGATTATCACACTCGGTTGGCCGCTTTGGTACGACGGCGGTATGAACGATTTGTATGCCGGATTCATTGAGCAATATCTGCTGAGCAGTGGTCAGGGGGCGCTGGAGACGGATGACGGGATGCGGCTGCTGGAGACACTGCTGAGGATGGACAACCGGACGCAGCCGCTGATCATGCTGGGGGAGGCGGCGCGTATGGCGCAGTTGCTGCAGCAGTCGCTGATGCGCCGGGCGGTGAAAGCGCGGCCGGCGGGCGATATCCCGCCCTTGCCGGAGCAAAACGCCGGCCGGGGGTATCATCCGGAGATGGCGGGGTTGAGCCTGCGCGAATGTATTGCCTGGGATCTGAAGGAACAGGTGCATCTGCTGCTGGGGATTCGGCGTGAGGAGCTGGACCTGGACGCGAATTTGGCGGAGTACGGGTTTGACTCCATCCGGTTGGTGGAGATAACGCAGAAAGTTAATGATTATTATGGCTTTTCCTTGCCTCCCTCCGTCTTTTTCAACTATCCCACGATGGGACGTCTGGCTGATTATCTGGAGGAGGAACACCGGACGCTGATGATGGCGTTTTATCAGGCGCCTGATGTGCTGATGGCCGCGCCGGACGGGGGGCCGGCGGCTGCGTTTTCCGCCACTGAAGAGGCGCCGGGCGAGGCGTTGTCGCCAGCTGGCGCGGACGGGGTGGACGATCCGATCGCCATTATCGGAATCAGCGGTCGTTTTCCGCAGGCGCGTGACGCCGGGGAACTGTGGGAGATTCTGGCGCAGGGGCGCTGCGTGGTTCAGCCTTATCCGGCGGAACGATTGCCTGCGGACGGAAAATGGGACGATGCGGCGAAGTACCTGATGGGGTCGATGCCCGGTGTTGATGAATTCGATCCGCTGTTTTTTGAAATTTCACCGCGTGAGGCGGAGATCATGGATCCGCGCCAGCGCTTGCTGTTACAGGAGGCCTGGCGGGCGCTGGAGGATGCCGGTTACGGCGCGGCACAACTGAAGCGGCATAACGTCGGTATGTTCGTCGGCGTTGAGCAGGGGGACTATGCCCAGTTGTTCAGTGAAATGCCGGACGTTGGCGCGCTGACGGCCGGGCATAACGGCATTTTGGCCTCACGCCTGGCCTATATGCTGGATCTGCATGGCCCGACGATGGCGATTAACACCGCCTGTTCTTCCGGCCTGGTGGCTTTTCATCAGGCCTGCCAGAGCCTGCGCACGCGGGAGTGCGATACGGTGATTGCGGCGGGCGTCAGCCTGATGGCGACGCCGATGGCGATTGGCCTGATGGCGATGTCCGGGATGTCGTCGCCTGACGGCGTTTGTTATGCCTTTGATCGGCGTGCCAACGGCATGGTGCCCGGCGAGGCCTGCGTGGCGCTGGTGCTTAAGCGCTTGTCGCAGGCCAGGGCGGACGGCGATCCGATTCATGCGGTGATTGCCGGCAGCGGCATTAACTATGACGGTAAAACCCAGGGAATTACGGCGCCGAGCGGAACGGCGCAGGTGCGGCTGTTGCAGGATATTTACCGGCGTTATCGCATCGCGCCGGAGCGGTTCGATTATATCGTGACTCACGGCACCGGGACCCCGCTGGGTGATCCGATAGAAATCAATGCGCTGAATGATGTGTTCAAGCCTTACGCTGCGCAGCGGGAGTTTTGCGCGCTGACATCAAGCAAACCCAATGTAGGCCATTCGCTGGCAGCCTCCGGGCTGGTCAGCCTGGTCGCGCTGGTACAGGCGCTGCGTCATGAAACCATTCCGGCGAGCCTGAACTGTGAACAGGAAAACCAATATATAGATTGGCAAAACAGCCCGTTTTACGTCAATAAACAAGCGCGGCCGTGGCCGGTTAAGGCCGGTTCGGTAAGGCAGGGGGCGGTCAGCGCCTTCGGCATGAGTGGCACCAATGCGCATGTCGTGGTGCTGGGCGCGGAAGCCGCCGCCGTTGAAACCACGCCGGTTGCGTCGCCGCTGCCGTATCACCTGCTGGTACTCTCCGCTAAAACGGAAGATGCGCTGCGGCAGTCTATCGGGCAACTGAGTGCGCTGCTGGAAGCGAAAACGTGGGGGGCCGGGGAGCTGCAGGCGATGAGCCACACCCTGCTCAACGGACGCCATCATTTTGCCTGCCGTTGTGCGCTGGTGGCGCAGGATGGCGCCGGAGCCCGCGCGATGCTGAAGCTGGCGTTGCAGGGGGAAGACCATGCAAATCTGTTCAGCGGCACGACGAAACGTGATTTCCGGGCGCAGAAGTCACTGCAAAATCACGGGGAAACGTTGCTGGCCGGGCTCCGCGCGGGGCAGGTGCCGGGCGACGTACGCGAAGCATTGCTGACGCTGGCGGATATGTATTGTCAGGGCTACGTTCTGCCGTGGCAGGACATGTTCGGCCCGCAGCCGCCGCGCCGGCTTCATCTGCCCGTCTATCCTTTTTCCCGGGGGCGTTACTGGGTTAACGGGGCGGGGCCGCAGGGCGTGCAGGCCAGGCCGCCCGCGCCCGCACCGGACGCCGTTACAACGGTGAAGGCGGTGTTGCCGCCCGCGGCCATTCCTCCGGTGGCGCTGACGCCGGCTCAGGTGCCGGAGCAGGCGTTGCCCGTCGGCAGCGATGATGCGATCGCCTTTGAACGTCACCTTACCCTTTTGGCCTGGGCGCAGATAGGGAACCTGGGATGGCTGGCGGATGAAACGAAGGTCACGCCTGCCTTCAGGCGCTGGTATCTGGCAACGCTGGCGATGCTGAAGGAACGGGGGATCGACACCACAACCGCTGCGCCGGACTGGCAGGCCCAGTGGGATCAATGGATGGCGCAGCGTGAGGCGCTGGAGGCCAACCCGGTGCTGACGGCGCAGGTCAGGCTAATGGGGCCTTTGCTGCAGTCTCTCGCTGAGATTTTGCGTGGTGAGAAGCAAGCCGTCGAGGTGCTGTTTGCTAAAGACCAGATGGCGCTGCTTGAAAATGTTTACCGCAATAATCCCGTCGCCGACAGGTTCAACGGCGTGCTGGCGGAGCGGCTTGAAAACTACATTCAGGCCCGCCTGGCACAGGATCCGCAGGCCAGATTGCGGATACTTGAGGTTGGTGCGGGGACGGGCGGGACCAGCGCGTTGATTTTTGATCGGCTTGCTCCTGTGGCCGGGAATATCAGTGAGTATACCTATACCGATATCTCCGATTTTTTCCTCCATTACGGGCAGAAAAATTATCTGACCAAGGCGCCGTACCTGCGTACCCATAAGCTGAATATCGAAGAGTCTCCCGGGGAGCAGGGGGTTGTACCGGAGAGTTACGATGTCGTCATTGCCGCCAATGTGTTGCATGCCACCCGGGATATCCGGCGCTCCCTGAACCATACCCGGCAGTTACTGAAACCCAACGGGTTGCTGCTGTTGAATGAAATCTCCGGCTCCAGCATGTTCACGCACCTGAGCTTCGCGTTGCTCGAGGGTTGGTGGTTATTTGAGGACGAGGCGCTGCGCTTGCCTGGAACGCCCGCTGTGGCGCCGGCTGTCTGGCAGCAGATCCTGCAGGAAGACGGGTGGCGTTCGGTGGCGTTCCCCGCTGCGGCGATCCACGCCTGGGGGCAGCAGATTGTGCTGGCTTTCAGGGAGGGCAATACGGCGCCGGAGTGCGCGACAGAACCGCGTGATGCACGTGTCAGGAAGATTGCTCTGGAACTGGCGGAGATGGTGGCCGAACAACTCAAACTGCCGGTCGAAAGTTTAGATTTTGATGCTCCGCTGAGTGAGTTTGGCGTGAACTCGCTGATTTTGATGTCGTTCAGCGAAAAGCTAAATACCCGTTTCGGGCTGGCGCTGACGCCGGCCGTGTTCTTTGAAACACCGAACCTGGGGGCGTTGGCGGCTTATCTGGCTGATGCAGGCGCCGATCTTCCCGCCGGCGCTCCCCCGGAACAGCCCGTTATTGATGAGGCTCCGGCACCGGCCGATGTCCGCTCAGCACCGGCATTCAGTGCTGGTGATGAGCCGGTGGCGATTATCGGCATCAGCGCGCACTTCCCGCAGGCACCGGATATCGGTGTGCTATGGCAAAAGCTGAAAACGGGCGAAAGCTGTATTGAGGAGATACCGCCGGAGCGCTGGCCGCTGGAAGGATTCTATATTCCCGATCGCCAGGAAGCGATCGGTCAGGGGGGAAGCTACAACAAGTGGGGTGGTTTTGTCCGTGAGGATGAGATTGACGCTTCGCTCAGCGGCGCGCAAACACGGCAATTGTTCCCGGCTCAGGCGCTGTTTGTTGAGGCCGTGCAGAACGCGCTTGAGTACGCTGGCTATGATGCCGGGACACTGGCGCAGCGCAGCGGAGCGCCGGTCGGGATGTTCGTTGGCGAGGCCAGTGCTGCCGGAGATCCGCAAATGCTGGATTCTCCGGCAGCCGTCGCGGCGATGTCCTGCATCGCTTCAGGCCTGTTCGGCTTCACCGGCCCGAGCATGTCGGTAAATACGCACAGCGCCTCTTCCCTGACCGCCGTGCATTTGGCTTGCCAGAGCCTGATGCGCGGAGAGTGCGGAACGGCCATTGCCGGCGGCGTCTCCTGGTTTGATGAGACGACCTGGCGGCTACTGTGCCGTTTTAACCTGATGGGCGGGCACCCGGACAGCCGTAGCTTCGCCGCAGAGCGTGACGGCATGTTGTTTGCCGACGGCGCGGGCGCGGTGGTGCTGAAGCCGCTGTCGGCGGCGCTGCGTGACGGCGATAACGTGATTGCCCTGATTCGTTCGACCGTGTCCGGCTTTGTTGAACCGCTGGGCGAGCAAGGGAATCCGGTGAATAACCTGGCGGAGCTGATACGCGAAAATTTCCGCCGTGCAGCCGTTGATCCGCGCACTATCGGATACGTTGATGCCGCCGCCGCCGGGTTGCCGGCGGGAGACGCGCTGGAGTTTGCCGCGATGAACCGGGCTTTCGCTACCTTTACCTCAGCGCGCCAGTTCTGCGCTCTGGGAACGGTGCAGTCCAATATCGGCCATGCCGGCGCGGCTTCGGGTATTTCTCAGTTGGCGAAGGTTGTCCTGCAATTACAACACGGGCAACTGACCCCCGGTTTTTGCCAGGGCGTCACGCTGGATAAATCGATAAATCTGCCACAGTCCCCCTTCTGGACCCCCACAACGCTGACGCCGTGGGAAGCGGGGGAAACGCCGCGGCGCGCCATGATCAATTCGCAGGGATTCGGCGGTTTTTATGCCGGCGCAATCATTGAGGGGGTTACTCCCCCTCAGGACGACGCCGATCCGGGAGCGCAGCGCGCGCAACTCATCGTACTTTCTGCTGATGACGAAGCGGGTTTGTCCGCCGCGTTACACAGACTACGGCGTTTTATTGCCGGACGCGGTCGTTTGCGCCTGGCAGACGTGGCGTACACCCTGCAAACCGGCCGGGTGGCCGGACGCCATCGGTGGGCGGCGGTGACGGATGACCCGGCGACGCTTGCCGGGCTTCTGCGCCGTTATTTGGACGAGCGCGAAGTGGCGGACGGCGTGATGACCGGCGTGGCCGGGCCGGACGGGGAGTTATTCGATGGCCTGCTGGATGACGGCGCACGGCAGATGATATTGCAGCGCTACATTGCGGATGGCGATCTCAACAGGCTTGCCGGATGGTGGGTAAAGGGCGCTGAAATTGATTGGCACGCACTGCACGCCGGGAGCGATGTGCGTCGCATCCGGCTGCCGTCCGGGCCGCGCGATAAGGAAGCATGATGAAAACGTTGATAGGAAGTTGGCGGCTTGAGTCCGTGGAGTATCTGGTTAACGGCAAGCGTCTTTACCCGCTCGGCGAACGCCCGGTCGGGCGGCTGGTGTACGGCGAGAACGGGTATATGTCCGCCATTTTGATGCGTTCGGGAAGAAAGCGTATCGGCTTTCCGTCGGACGCGTTTTACGTCAGAGGAGCGCTGTTTGCCAAATGCCGGGGGCTGCTGCGCTATATGCGGGCTTCAATGCAGGGAACGAGTTATTCGGGGCGCTATACGTGCGAAGGAAATGAGGTGACGCATCATATCGATATCGCGTCGTATCCCGATCTGGAAGGCGAGGAGCGGGTACGGGTCATTGATGTTGATGGCGACCGCCTGACCATTGAGATGCAAGACATTGCGGAGTGTCACGGACGCCTGGTTTGGCTGCGTGAAATGCCTGTGAAATAACGTAGGGCTGCGTTCAGGCGGCGCTGCCGGCTGAACAGGAATAAGGATAAATGTTAATGGATAATCAACCTGTTAAAACCATTTTTATGTATACCGGGCAAGGCTCCCAGTATTACCACATGGGGGCAGGGCTGTATGCCACCAATCCCGTGTTTCGCCAACGCATGGACAAGCTTAATCATATGGCGACAGATCTGTTCGGATTTTCGCCGCTTGCGGGGCTTTATGCCCCCGAACGCCTGAAAAGCACGCCCTTTGAAGACACGGTGCTCTCCAGCCTGACGATTTTCATGCTGGAGCGGGCCATAACCGACACGCTGATTCATTACGATTGCCGGCCGGATGGTGTGCTGAGCCTGAGCATGGGGGCATTCGCGGCATTGTGCGCCAGCGGCGTTTCTGATGATGAAACGATGCTGGTCGCGTTGCATCGGCAGGCTCAGGCAATGGAGCGCTGCTGCGCCGGGGGCATTATGGTGGCGGTGTTGGCTCCCGTCACTCTTTGGCAAGAAGAGGATACGCTCCGGCTTAACAGTGAAATTGCGGCCATTAACGGTGAGTCGCATTTTGTGTTGTCGCTCCCGCGTAGCGCCCTGGCGCAGGTTGAGGCGCGGCTGACGATACGTAAAGCGCCTTTCCAGCGTATGCCCGTGTCGCGTGCTTATCATTCCCGCTGGATCGAACCCGCATGCCAGGAGGTGCTCAATGCCTTCGGCGACGTGGCGTTTCGTCGTGCAAAAATGCCGGTTAGCCTATGCCTGGCTGCGCCGGTGAGCGGTGACATTTCGCCGCAGATAATGTGGAACATCGCCCGTGGGCCGATTTGCCTGCGTGATGCCGTGCAGCGCCTGGAGCGGGAAGGGGGCTACCGCTACCTCGATGCCGGCCCTTCGGGAACGGCAGCCACCCTGCTGAAGTATATGTTGCCTGCGGCCCGTCAATCTGCGGTGCGAAGCCTTCTCAGCCCGTTAAAACAGGACGAGCGGGTGCTCGACGAACTGTTAATCACGGCGGCCTGATTACCCTGCTTAAAGGAATAAATGATTATGCAAGTACTGCTTTTTCCCGGTCAGGGATCTCAGTTTAAAGGGATGGGACAAGATTTATGGGCTGCTTATCCGGCCCTGGCGGAGGAGGCCTCGGAGATCCTCGGTTACTCAATACGCGATCTGTGCCTGAACGACCCTCAAAATCAGCTGGGGCTGACACATTTCACCCAGCCTGCGTTGTATGTGGTTAACGCCCTGCATTTTTATCGCTGGCAGGAGAGCGGCATTCAGGCGGATGCCTTGGCCGGTCATAGCCTCGGTGAGTATTCGGCGCTGCTGGCTGGTGGGGCATTTGATTTTGCTACCGGGCTGCGCCTGGTACAAAAGCGCGGCCAACTCATGAGCGAGGCTTCCGGCGGCGGAATGGCGGCGGTGCTGGGGATGCGGGCCGACGCACTGCAGGATTTTTTACGTGAGCAAGGGCTGGAGACGATTGATATCGCCAACCAAAACTCACCTAATCAGTCGGTTATCGCCGGGGATATTGCGGCGCTTGAGCGGGCGGAGCAGTTGTTGCGCCCGCTTAATGTGAACTGCGTCAGGCTTAACGTCAGCGCGGCATTTCACTCCCGCCATATGCGCCAGGCCCAGCAGGAGTTTGCGCTGTTTCTGCGCGAGTTTGAGCTGAACGATCCCGTGCTGCCGGTAATTGCGAACGTAACTGCCCGGCCTTATCAGCCCGGAGAGGTGGCGTCTTTATTGGCGCAACAGATCGCCAGCCCGGTACGCTGGACGGAAAGTATCCGCTACCTGATGGGGATGGGGGAGTTTGATTACGTTGAAATGGGCGCCGATCCGAAACGTATGGGGGGACGTGTGTTGGGCAAAATGGTAGATGAGATCCGTCGTACGGAAACCGCTATCGTTGCGCCGCCGCCTCAACCGGTTCAGAAGCAGCAGGCTGATGAGCCTCGCCCCGGCACGCTGGCTGACGATACGCCGTCGCCGGGTGGGGATGCGCGCAGGCTTGGCAGCGCGGTGTTCAGGCAGCGCTATGGCCTGAAATATGCCTATATTGCCGGGGCTATGTTCCGGGCCACCTCGTCGGTGGAGTTGGTCGTCCGGATGGGGAAGGCTGGGATGATAGGGTATTTCGGTGCTGGCGGGCTTAGTCTGCCTGAAATTGAAAGCGCCATTCAGCGTATACAAAATCAGCTGAGCGAAGGTCAATCCTGGGGCGTCAACCTGCTGGCCAATCACGACGATCCTGAGCAGGAGAGGGCGACGGTTGAGTTGTTTTTGAAATACGGCGTGCGTTATGTGGAGGCCGCCGCATTTATGCAAATGACACTGCCTCTCGCGCTGTTTCGCATTAAGGGGCTGTACCGGGATGCAGAAGGGAAAGTGTGTTGCAGAAACCACGTCTTAGGCAAGGTATCGCGCCTGGAGGTGGCGGAAGCCTTTATGAGCCCGATTCCGGCGCATTTAATCAATATTTTACTGGCCGAGGGCGCAATCAGCGCCGGGCAGGCTGAAATGGCCCGTGAGACGCCGATGAGCCATGAGATTTGCGTGGAAGCGGACTCCGGCGGACATACGGACGGCGGTATTCCGACCATCTTGTTGCCCACAATGTTGCAACTGCGCAGGACGCTCGCTGAGCGTTATCAGTATCAGACGCCGCTCTGCATTGGGCTGGGCGGCGGGATTGGCGCACCGGAGGCTGCCGCCGCCGCGTTCGCGATGGGGGCTGATTTTATTCTCACAGGGTCGATTAACCAGTGTTCCGTAGAGTCCGGTGCGACGGAAATGGTCAAGGCGCTTTTACAGGACACCAGTATTCACGATATGGCCTATGCGCCGGCGGGCGATATGTTTGAGTTTGGTTCACGTGTGCAGGTTCTGAAAAAGAAAGTTCTGTTCCCGATGCGCGCCAACCGGCTTTATGCGCTGTATACCCATTATGACAGCATTGAGGCTATTCCGGAGGCGGAGAGAAGCAAACTGGAGCGCACGGTGTTTAAGCGTTCGTTGGATGAGGTTTGGGAAGAGTGCCTGAAATACCTGAAAGCAGCCGGCCGGGACAAAGACGTTGCCCTGGCGTCGGCGAACCCTAAAGTGCGCATGGCGCGCATCTTCCGCTGGTACTTCTCTTATTCCACACTCCTGTCGTTCAGTAATTCTCCGGACGATATCGTGAATTATCAGGTGCAGACCGGGCCGGCGATTGGCGCATTTAATCAGTGGGTGAAGGGCACTGATATGGAGCACTGGCAGCAGCGCCATGTAGACAACATTGCGCTGTCCTTGCTGGATGCGACAGCCCGCCATTTATGTGAAATTCAGCAGCGATTGTTTGCGTGATGTATGTTGTCGCTCCCGTGCTGTTTTAGCCGGTACGGGAGCGACGGCGCGCCAAATGGATAAAACCGGAACGCTTCCGGCAAGGTTATTTCACAGATGACTGATCGGTTTATTACCAGGGTGTCCGAGCTAACGTTTCACCGTGAGTCGGCGATACCCTTTCATATCCCCCGTTTATTTATGTGCGATTTTTCCATTCAACATTTTCATCCGCACCTCTACCATCACTATGGTATTTGTTATCCGGATAATATCCGCAGAGCCGTCACTATAAGGCAGGCTGAGTTTCTTGCCGGGCGCTATATTGCGGGCTTAACGCTGGAGAGATTAGGTGTGTTGACGACCGGGATCCCCATTGGCGCAAACCGTGAGCCTATCTGGCCTTCCGGGGTCGCCGCCTCGCTATCCCACCATCGATACAGCGCCGTATGTCTGGCGGCATACGGTGAGCAATACCGTTGCGCAGGTGTCGATATTGAGTCCATCATTGATTCGGAACGCCTGCAACGGATTAAAGCCGTGTTTTGCAGCCCTGAAGAGGAAGCACTGTTGCGGGCGTCATGTTTACCCTATGAACAGGCTATGACGCTGCTATTTTCCGCAAAGGAGAGCCTTTTTAAGGCGCTTTATCCTCAAATCCGGCGCTTTATCGACTTCAGCTCGGCGACTATCACTGACATCGATCCGGCCTCCGGGCATTATACGCTGATGCTGGCACAACCCCTCTCGGCCGAATTATTTGAATGCCGGAAGTTTTCCGGGCGCTTTTGTTTTTTACCTCAGGGGGTGATTACGCTGTGTTATTGGTAAATAACGTGCTGGCGCGGTATTTAAAAATCTGCGGGAGGACACAGGAAATGCTTACGGTTATGGGGGCGGTTTACTCCTCCGGGTTTTTTGGATCTATTCAGAATCTCTTTGAGATGCTAAGCCCCGCAAAGGTGTGCTGCCCAATTTTATGCAGACAATTAGGCCATAGTGTGATTTTCGCTCTGGGATTGTTGGCATTGCTACAGCTAATGGTTCATATATAGATGATGCAAAAGGAGGTGTATTATCTTATGCGTAAATTAAATAAATTTATCTTTGTCTTTGGGGTGGTTATTTCTGCAGCGCATAATATATGCTTGGCCATATATTAAGATGGAGTGCGCGGGGAGTATCCATTATACTGAAAAGGATATTCGGGAATATGATTTTTACAACCCTGATATCCTTCCTAAAAATCCCGATCCTCACAAAAAAAAGCCATAACGTACTTGTTGTTCGCACCGACCTAATTATTCATCATTTCATCCATAATGATGCCAACTTGCGCCATCACACTCCCTGCATCTTTGGTTCCTTTCGCTTCCTGTTCCTTTACCCATTTATCCTGCGCAGCCTGGTAACGAGTGGCAGTTTTCCATTGTGTAACCTCTTCTGGTTTCAGAATGCGTACCGTTGCACCAGCTTTGCGTAAATCGTCTATCTGAGTGTTAAAGCTGCTGTCCATCACCGCCCCCAGGGACTGATACGCGGTTTGTGCAGCACGCTGGATTGCGATCTGATCTTTTGTGGAGAGTTTGTTCCAGGTTTTTTCGTTCATTGCCAGAATGTAGAGGTGCCCCAGCCACAGATCTTTTGAAATCAATACACTGGGTGCAAACTGATAGGCTTTCAAATCGTAGCCGCTGTCAACATTTAGCATCATGCCATCAATAGCACCGCTTTTCAGTGCCTGATATGTTTCCTCGCCCCAGGGCATCGTTACCGGATTAGCACCTGCATTTTGCAGGAAATCACGGTGCCAGAAGCTGGCGGAACGCCATGTTCCCCCTTTTATATCATTCAGGGCAGCCATTGTTTTGGTGCTGAAAAAGGACAGTGGATAGCCGGTCGCGAGAAAAATGGGGACCACATTGTTTTTCTTCAGTTCAGCCGGAAATGCCGGGATAGTGCTATACACGCGACGAAAGAACGCGACCTGCGCATTTCCGCTGGGGCCAACAGGAAAACTTTTGAATATTTGGTTCAGGGGAAGATCATTAGCCGCGTATTCGGGAACAACAACGGCCAGATCTACTTTTCCGTCCTTACCAACATAGCGTAATGCATCATAACCGGCGCTAAGTTCACCTCCCCAGTGAGCCTCTATTTTCAGCCGACCGCCCGATTCCTTCTCAATGGCGGGAAAGAGGACATCGTTGAGGAAGCGGGTACGCATGTTACCCAGCGACTCATGATCGCTGTAAGTTAAGATCCGGGTGGCGAATGCATTGACGGGTAGCAGCAATATGGCAGACAGAATAAGAAAAAGTGTTCCAACAGAATTGTTAAATTTCATACATTATCCTTTGCTTGAGCGCCTCTTCGCCCTTTTGGACGGAAAGAGCGTCAATTCTCTGCTTTACCTGGTGCGGCGTAAAGTCCTTCCTTCCGGCGGGGATTAACCTGGTGTTCACCGAACGCCTGATTATGCGGAAAGTTATACGATTAATTATATAAACTTATGAAATGGTAAAGATTGAACAAGAATCCAGAGTATTGATAGCAGTTTCCCAAAACCGGTCTGCAACTCTTTTATCGTCACATCACAATCAGTGATCTTCCCTGCAAATTTTTAATCTTCCTGCTTCCCTGATTTAAAGGCGCTTGCTTTTTATACACCGCCTCTATACGTTTACTGTGACGTTACACTAAAACGTTACAGTAAATTGTCTACCGCTTTTAAAAGCCCTGATTCTGATGCCCTGGACGGGGTTGGCGCTTCCCGGTACAGGAACTTTATCTTATTGATTGTTAAAGGATGACCATGATGAAAACTAACCAGCATCCGCTATACCGTATGATGACTTATGCATGTTTGGGAACCGTGTTGGCCGCAGGGAGCATGGTATTCAGCTCCGCACAAGCTGCCGTGAACTTACGTGTTTATTCCTCGCTGCCCGCCGACGAAACTTCAGCGCATTACGTTTGGTTTAAACGTTTTCAGGACAACGTGAACAACAACGACAAGCTGAAGGGGCAACTGAAGCTGAATTATTTTCCCAACGGCATGTTGGGGAAAGAAGCCGATGCCACCCAACAGGTACGTATCGGCGCCATCGGCATGATGATTTCCGGCACTTCCATCTGGGCAACCCTGGTGCCGGAGATTGGCGTTCTGGATCTGGGGTATCTATTCAAAGATTACGATCAGGTCGGTAAGGCGCTGGACGGCAAGGCCGGTGAACAACTGTCTGACCTGATGATGAAGAAAGCCAACGTAATGGTGCTGGGTTATGGCTATAGCCTGGGTTCGCGCAACATCTATTCCAAAAAGCCGATTGAAAAGCCGGATGATCTGAAGAATCAGAAAATCAGGGTGTTACCGGTACCAAACTTTATTGCCACCCTCAATCATATGGGCGCAGTGGCGATTCCCATGCCCGGCGGTGAGGTTTACTCCAGCCTGCAGATGGGGGTGATCGACGGCGTTGAGCACGACTCTGCCACCGTCTACGCCAGCAAATATTATGAAATCGTAAAAAATGCCACGCTGACCCGCCATATCTATAACCCGGTGATGATCGCGATGAACAAGAACAGCTTCCAGCAAATTCCGGAGCCACTGCGCGCCGATGTGCTGGCGGCGGCTAAAGAGGCGACGGAATATGAACGCTTGCAGTCCCATCGCATGGAGCAACAGGCGATCAAGGATCTGGAAGAGAAAGGCGTCGTCTTCCGTGAAATCGACCGGGATTATTTCCGCCAGCAAGTTCAGCCGGTGTGGGACAAGTTCCTCGCGCAATATCCTCAAATGAAACCGATCGTCGACGAAATTAACAGTGTTCCTGCCGCTGAATAATTGACCGGCTTACGCCTGCTACTGATACCGACGGATGCAGCAGGCCCGTTTTCCCAAGAACCGAACGGAGAGGTTCACTATGGCAAACGCATCTGTGATGGAAAAAGATGAGGTTAAACCCATCTTTTTCCTGAGCCGGCTTAGCCGGTTCCTTACTACGCTGACGTCCTATGCGGGGGCGTTGGTGCTGCTTATTAACGTACTGGTGGTATTTGCCTCCGTGATTTGGCGCTATATGCTGCACTCGCCGATACACTGGGCGGAAGAAGTCGCACGCGCCATGATGATTGCACTGGTCTTTTTCGGCGTAGCGACGTCAACCGGGCGCGGCGGGCATATCGGGGTCGATTTGTTCCTGCGTTATCTGCCGGAGCATGTACGGCCTTATGTCATCCACGCCAGCCGCTGGATTCTGTTTCTGGTTTCGGTTGGGTTGGTTGTCTCCAGCTATGACCTGGTTCAGGCTGCGCGGGTACAAACAACGGAAACCGGGCTTCCGCAGGTTATCTATGTCATCCCGGTGCTGATAGGTTCCGTGGTGATGATGGTCGCTGCGCTGGAACACGCTCTGCGCGAGCGCTCACGTATCGTGTTGCTGAGCGGTGCGGGTATTCTGGTTCTGGCACTTCTCGGCTACCTGAAACTTTCGCTGATGGCCGATCCCGCCAGCGCCGCCGCCGGCCTGATGCTGATCTGCTTTTTGCTTGGGATTCTGGCTGGTGTGCCGATTGCATTTACCCTCGGCATGTCGGCGATGGTGTTCTTTATCTGCGATCCTTCGCTGCCTTTTGTGTTCTTCTCCCAGCAGGTTGCCGCGGGCGTTGACCACTTCGTGCTGCTTGCCATTCCTTTCTTCCTGCTGGCCGGTGCGGCAATGGAGATCAACGGCATGTCGACCCGCCTGGTGGAGCTCATCGTGCGGGGAATGGGGCGCTTTCGCGGCGGCCTGAACATGACGACCGTCCTTTCCATGGCGTTCTTTTCCGGTATCTCCGGTTCCAAACTGGCAGACGTGGCGGCGGTCGGCGGTGTTCTGATGCCGGCGGTGCGTCGCGCCAGGCAAGACAGCGAAGAGGCCGCGGGGGTTTTTGCCGCTTCGGCGGTGATGGCGGAAACCATCCCGCCCTGCGTGAACCTGATTGTTATGGGATTCGTGGCGAACATCTCTATCGGCGCGCTGTTTATCGCCGGGTTGGTGCCTGCGGCCTGTTTGCTGGTTCTGCTGCTGATTGCTGCCAACCGTTTCGGTGGCCGGATTAACGTCAGCGAAGCGTATCCGGTAATGCGTCCGCGCGTTCAGCTTTACCTCGGCGCCGCGGTCGGCCTGGTGATGATCTTTATGATCGGCCGTGGCGTCATGATGGGCATTGCGACCTCAACGGAAATCTCAGCCTTTGCCGTGGTGTACGCCATCGTGGTCGGGCGCCTGGCGTTTCGCGAATTAACGCTGAAAGCCACGGTAAAAATGTTTATCGACATTGCGGCGATGTCCGGCGTGTTGCTGTTCATCGTCGCGTGTGCGACCAGCCTCTCTTATGCGCTGACTATCCAGATGATCCCGCAGCAAATCGCGGAGTTCATGGTGGGTATCGGTATCGAACAGGGCGCCTGGCTGTTCCTGCTGCTGACCATCATCATTCTGATCATCTTCGGTGCGGTGCTGGAAGGCGCGCCTGCGCTGATCATCTTCGCTCCGATTCTGGTGCCTATCGCGGTTCAGCTCGGATTTAATCCGCTGCACTTCGGCATCATCATGATTCTGGCGATGGGGTTCGGGCTGTTCTCCCCGCCGATCGGGCTGGGACTGTACACCACCTGTGCGATTTGCGGCGTGGAAATGAAGAACGTTATCCGCCCGATGGCGAAATATCTGGCCGTGGTGTTCGTCGGCATCGTTATCGTCGCGTTAGTACCGACGTTGACCACCTGGCTTCCGGGGTTGGCCGGATACTGATGCCGGCTAAGCGGACGCGGGCAAATTAAAGAACGACGGAGAATGCTATGTTAAGTGAAATTCAGGGGAAACGCGTGTTGATTACCGGCTCTTCCGCCGGAATCGGGCTGGCGATCGCGAAGCTGTTTTTACGCTACGGCGCGCAGGTCGGCATCAACGGGCGTAGTACGATTACCGCGCCTCAGGTGCTGGATGAACTGAATGCCCTGCCCGGCCGGTTTACCCAGTTCAGCGGCGACCTGAGCCGATCAGAGAATTGCGAAAACGTGGTGAGCGATTTCGTGCAGCACTTCGGTGGAATGGATGTGCTGATCAATAATGCTGGTGGTCTCGGGGGGCGCAGCGGACTGGAAGGTATAGATGATGAATTCTATGAGCGGGTGATGGATCTTAATGTGCGCTCGGTGCTGATGACGACCAAATACGCCATTCCGCACCTGCGTGCTTCTGCCCGTGAAAGCGGCCTGAGCAGTGCGGTGATCAGCACCGGATCGATCGCCGGGCGTGACGGCGGCGGCATCGGCGCCGGGGTGTACGGCAGTGCGAAAGCCTGGGTTCATAACATGCACCGCAACTGGGTGAAAGAATTCACTAAAGACAATATTCGCTTCAACATCGTTTCTCCGGGTAGTATTGACACCAGATTTCATGCGGATAAGCGTGATGACGTTCTGCAAAACATGCGTAACAGCATCCCGATGGGGCGTTTTGGCCTCAGCGAGGAGGTTGCGCCCGCTTATCTTTTTCTGGCCACCCATGCATTCAGCGGGTATATCACCGGGCAGATCATTGATGTAAACGGCGGGCAATTAGCGCCCTGATACAGCGCATTCAAGGAAGCGCCTGTCACGAAAAAGCACTATGACGAGGAGAGGTATGGCAAACATTCGCGATGTCGCCCGACACGCCGGCGTTTCGGTCAGCACGGTGTCTAACGTACTGAACGGACGCGCCAATCAGATGCGCCAGGAGACGCTGGAGCGTATTGAGCAGGCCATGAAAGAGCTGAACTATCACCCCAACCGGGTGGCGCAGCAACTGAAAACCGGCCAGGCGAAGATGATTGGTTTGCTGGTACCTTCGATCGTCAACCCCAGCTTTGCGGCGTTGGCCCGCGAGGTGGATCTGGCCGCTAAAAAGCACCAGTACCGCGTATTGCTGGGGAACACTTACCGTCAGGAAGAGGAAGAGCGTGCGTTTCTGGAAGATATGATGTCTCACGGCGTGCGCGGCGTGATTGTCGCTGCAAGCAACATGGAGAAACCCTATTTTGCCAGTGCGGCGGCGCAGGGCATGATCATGATCAACTACGACAGCCGTATGCCCGGCGGCGACGTATACAATGCGATGCCTTTCGACAGCGTTTCGATGGATAACGTCGAAGCCGGACGGCAGGCCGCGCAGCACCTGATTGACCGGGGATGCCGTAACATCGTTTTCGTTACGGAAGCGACGCCGACGGTCAGCCGCAGCCATAAAATCGGCGGGTTTCTTGAGGCGCTGCGCGACAGCGGCCTGCCCTGCGAGCACCGTATTATTGAGGGCAAGGCGCTCTCTGCCTACGGCGATACTGAAATGAGCGAGCTTGGCCGCGCGCTGGCCGGTAAAGTGCTGGACATCTCACCACATCCGGACGGGGTCGTGGCAATAAACGACGCGCTGGGGATCGGCCTGCTGGTTGGGCTACGTGACGCTAACATCTCGGTTCCCGGGGATATTTCAGTGGTAGGCATCGATAATATTCCGCTGTCGGAACTGATTAATCCGGGGTTGACGTCCGTCATGCCGCCGCTGGCGAAAATGGCGGAGCTGATGGTGGATCGTTTGCTGGTACGTATTGAAGAGCCGGCGATTGCACCGGAGGAAATGTTATTTGTTCCGACGCTGGTAAGCCGCCAGTCGGTTCGTTAATACATTATCTGACACATACGGGAATTTATTTCAGACAACGGTATTAATACCGTTGCCAAAGGCAGATATTACCCAAACTCTGAGGGTGGTAAATAAAATGGATCATAGCAACGATATTAATAACCGGCCGGCGGCGGGTAAGCATCGTTTATTCGTTATCATGGGGGTCTCCGGCAGCGGTAAATCTGTCGTGGCGCAGAAACTGAGCCAGCGCCTGGGAATACCGTGCCTGGACGGTGACTTTCTGCACCCCCGCGCCAACGTTGACAAAATGGCGGGCGGAAATGCCTTAAACGATGATGAGCGTCTTCCCTGGCTGCAGGCGCTGAACGAGGCGGCTTATGCCATGCTGCGCACTAATCCTGCTTCATTGTTGGTGTGTTCTGCGTTGAAAAAGCGTTACCGTGATATTTTACGTCAGGGAAATCCACATCTTTCCTTTCTGTTTATGAATGGGGAGTATGGGGTTATTGAGGAGCGGCTAAAACAGCGCAAAGGGCATTTTTTCCGCCCGCAAATGCTGGACTCTCAATTCTCCGCATTGGAATTACCGGATGCAACGGAAAAAGACGTGACCAGCATAGATATTCACGCTTCACTAGACGTCGTCGTGGAAAAATGTGCGCAATTAATTAATGAAACAACGCAGGCGTAAATACCCGGTTAATTAACTGACTATTGATATTTAAAACTCAACGGCTTGCTACTCGTCATCATCCTTTGGCTGATGATGTGCGTATGCGCTTATGCCAAATAACGCGAGTGGGATTATTTATGCCCGGCGCGTGCAGACACAGAGAATAAACGGAGTCGAAAAATGGGAACTTTAGCGGGAAAAAAAGCATTTATTACGGGTGCGGAGCAGGGGATTGGTAAGGCCACCGCGCAGAAACTGATTGAAGCGGGCTGCGATGTCTACATCCATTATTTTAGCGGGGAAGAGGGGCCGAAAGAACTGGTCGCGCTTGCGGAGAGCCGCGGGCAAAAAGCCGCTTACGGGTTTGCCGATTTAACCAATGAACCGGCTGCCGTGCAGTGTGTTTCTGCTGCCGCGGAATTTTTAGGCGGCATAGATATTCTGGTTAATAACGTCGGCGGTATTATTGCCAGAAAGTGGTTGGGCGATATCGACATTAAATTCTGGCAAACCGTGATTGATATTAATATGACCACGATGCTGAACGTAACACAAAGTGCATTACCCTACCTGAAAGTTGCCGATGAAGGCGCCAGCATTGTAAACCTGGCTTCTCTGGCAGGACGTTCCGGCGGGCATTCCGGATCTCTGGTTTACTCCATGACCAAAGGCGCCGTGCTGACGTGGACGCGCTCGCTTGCTGCGGAGCTGGGAGAGCACCAGATTCGGGTTAACGCCGTTGCTCCCGGTTTGATCCTGGGCACCCGCTTCCATAATCAGCATACGACGAAAGAATCCGCTGACCAAACCATCCGGGATATTCCGTTGGGCAGAGCGGGAACACCGGAAGATGTGGCGAATGCGATCTGTTTTCTGGCGTCCGAATATGACGGGTTCATTTCCGGTGCGACGATCGACATTAACGGCGGTGTTTACCGGATGTAAGGCGCATGGCGGCGGAAGTGGCCCTTCCACCGCATGATGTGAGGTAATAATATGATTAAGTCAGAGATCATCCATCCTGAATTATTGTGTGCGTTGGCGAAATGCGGTCATAAGGCCAAAATACTCATTGCCGACAGCAATTATTCGTTCGTCACCAATGCATCCCGGCATGCGACGATTATTTATCTGAACTTATCGCCAGGGATGATTAGCAGTACGATTATTCTTGATAAAATTCTTTGCCACATCAACGTGGAAAGCGCCACGCTGATGGCTTACCCGGAAGATTTCGATAATACCATCGAGCGGGAATATAAAAAGCAGTTACCGGCATCGGTTGAGATGGCGTATGTCGACAGACAGGCGTTTTATGATATGGCTAAGTCTGACGATACGTTATTAGTTATCGCATCCGGGGAAACCCGGCGCTTTGCTAATATTTTGCTGACCGTTGGTGTTGTGCTGCGTTAGTATAAAACAGGGAGGTAAGCCGTTTGGCTTTACCTCCTGGGGGGAGTCCGTTACCCTTTCCTGTCGGGTTTAAATTGCTCCCCCAGTTTCAGTTTGAATAACTCATTGTCACGGTTTGAGTAGCGAACCGTGCCATCCGGCAACAGGTAAGCACCTTCCGTAAATCTGGTGCCGTTCAGGAAAGGTGCGACGGCGTCAGGCTGCTTCCAGAGTCAGTAAGACATACGGCGCGATGCTGTCGACGTTGGCCGTAAATATATTACGGCTCATCAACAAAAAACATTCACCCAATGGGGCGTGATAATGTTGCCGGCTACTCAGCTTAGATCGAACCTGTATAAGTCAGTTGTCAATGGTTTTAGGTTCTTCACCAGCATAAGACAGGAGGTGCGGACGATTTCCTGGGCCTTCAGAAGTTACATATCAATGGTACATAACACTATTTATGCTAAATCGTCTGTGATGATGACGACTGTCTTGTTAGCCGGTTGTGCAGAAAACCAGAACTACATACCGCGCTCTACTGGGGTCAGCTCAGGGTGACACCGCGCAACTGCGGGTAATCTGCTTTACGGATTCCATGTGGTTCTCATTGGATTTGCCCCTATATATCGAATCGTGCAACCCTGGCTACCACATGGGCGCTGTACGTGATCCTAATTGTCCCGCCTGCAACCCTCCCAGGATGCGTGATAAGGGCTTCAAAAAAGGACAGCTATTTATTAGATTATGCCAAAGTGATTATTCCCAGTAGTGGTGTAGTTCACATCTTCGCGTCGTTCAGAACGTCGGATAACCGCAGACAGCCCCGAAAAATCGGTGTGTTTATAAGTAGAGTTTTCTCGTAGTCTGAGCTATGGATATTTCTATGATGGATAGCCCCCACGGCAGGAGCGCCTACCGGCATAGGAGCAGCCCACCCCTTGCGTGGGCAGAATCAAAAAGCCCGATTCAAATCGGGCTTACACGTAATTACATTGCGCTCAAATGAGATATACCTTCACGGAAGATGCTCATTTAACACAATATCAGCTTGCCAGTTGCAACTGGACATCTTCAACCAACAGTGCGGATACATCACAAGCGTATGCAAACGGAGTAACATCAGCAATCATTTCGGCGTTATTACCTGCAATCTCCACAGTCTCTTCCTGTTGCATTTCTGTGGGAGCAAAAGCCAGGGTGGTTTCACCGGTTGTCAGCACTTCAGAAAAACTGATGGCCTGCGGAGGGGAAACGGGATCAGAGTCATGAGATGTAGCCGCCAGATTCAGCGAATCCTCATGCTCTCCTACCAAGCTTACTGTTTCAGTTATTTCTGTAACAACATCTGATGCCTGGGAGGGAGCTTGATACTTCTCGATCAGTAAAAGATCATAGCTACCTGCTTTTACAGGGATGATAGTGCTGCTGGCTTCCGGCATTGCTGTAAATTTATGCATGTCGCAAGGAATACCTTGTGCCGCATGGCTTGCAGTCAAATTACTTACTGGCAAACTCCAGTCACCATACTGATCGGTAGTTACTGTGCCAATCAGTTTACCATTGTCATAAACAAACACTTTCGTGTTTGGCTGGCTCCCGCCCTTTAAAATAAGAGGTTCATCATAGGCAACATCACCCCTTCTAAGAGTACTCCCATCACTTGCTTTGATGACACGTTCAACAGTCGCCGACACATACAATTTATCAGCCATAAGTAATCTCCTTTCAATATTATGCTAACTTTCCCACATTGTTCTATTATTTATCTTAACAGAACACCATATATTTAAAGAATATACTGCGAGCAATATTTGTGTCAAAAAAATAATTTATAATATGATGCGTTATATAAAGGTTGAAAAAATAACTGGCGCTAATAAAAAGAATTATCCTATGCAGTGTTTAATTATAACTTGAATGAATGTATATAGGGGTCTCTGAGGCTAACAATAATAATTGTGATGCCAGCATATAAACGTCACACATTTTTCACTCCAGAAAGTTAATTTTCCAGAAATACATTTAATAAGAAGTTACTTACACTCTACAGATAATGCACCGCTCATGTTTATATTTCATACAACTGGTAGTTTGGAGAGAAGTTGTCATCAGCGTTATATACGAAGCGTTTGGCCTGGTCGGTACGGCTATCGATATCAACGATATGCGGGTTGCAGTCACGAAAGGCGTGCGTACCGGTGACTGGAACGACGCTTTCCGAACAGCGGAAAGGCTGGCTACTTCCGGGCTGGCGTCGGCCGCGGTGGCCTTTGCCGCCCTGACGGCGACGCTGATGGGAATTGTCGGCTATGCGCTGATCATGGCATTCACCAGCGCCCTGATTGATGATGCCTTGATGGATCGTATTAATAAGTTTGTAATGAGCCTGTAATTATTTACTTGTCTGCGGCCTGTTCAGGCCGCATTTCTTTACGCCCTGGAAAAGAAAATAAATACCGCCTAAGGGGATCGCGAAGGTAAAACAAAAAAGATAAAACAGTGTCCACAAACCATTTTTACCCGGTGTGTCGATAAAAAATCCGGTAGTCCAGAATTTCTTACTCGTAAAATTCAGGGCTATTTTTTCCACACCAAAACAGGCGAACGGGAATAACAATCCACAGATGGTTAGCACGACTGCATAATATAAACCGTCTTTACCAGCAATCAGACCGTCATAAATTCCCCCGCCGAGCAAGATGGCGTACAACAGCAAGGCCAAACCATAATTGATCCACAGGTATTTGGCGGTGAGTTCGTGCCGGTCGTGTGCCATATCCCCCTCCTGTGTAACGTGCCTGGTATAAAGTACGTTGCAGTATGATGTCCTTTCCTGGCCAGGATGATTTTACGGTTTTCAACGCGGCGAGGCTATCAACCGTATGCGTTTTTTCATCGTAAGCGATGAACAGCATATATTTCAAATATGGATTATCTATTCTCTTTTGTACTGTTGCTCAGCACCCATCATTATCATCATTTTAATTGCGATGCTGCAAAAATCCTTTTTTTCCACACGGCAGATCCGATTTCCGTGTAAGCCGGATCCGGGGAAATGTCACTACAAAATACGGTCCTGCGCGGTACATGGTGGCTACGGTGAGAATGCCAGACTGAATCAAAGCTGCAGGTACTGTGAGATAAGGCAAAAATGGCGAGTCACCGTTCTGGGGCAAGGAGGCATTGTTACAGTCGATGTACGATAGACCTTTGGCTTGCCTAAGTTTGTAAAGAAGTGATAATGTTTTTCACTTGCGCATAGGACATCCTCGCTGGTGGCATAGCGCGAACGTCGTGCGGGATGCGGAGTCAGTGAGGTAGGCTTTCTTATGCGGTTTGATATCATCGACTTACGTTTGTTTCTGAATGTCTATAAGGCGGGTAGTATTACTGGTGGTGCTGCATTGTCAAACCTTACATTGCAGTCAGCCAGCGAGCGCATCCGCGGTATGGAAGGCGAGCTGGGTGTTCCGTTATTGAGCCGTTCGAGAAAAGGCGTGAGGCTGTCAGATGCGGGATATTCGTTGGTCAATCATGCCAATATCGTCCTGCAGCAGTTTGATCATATGCGCAGTGAATTGTACCAATACGGTAAAGGGCTGCGCGGACATATCAATTTATTATGTAATTCTTCAGCGCAGAGCGAGTTTTTACCCGGCCTGCTCGGTCCTTATTTACTCAGTAAGCCCAATATTTCCGTTTCCGTTAAAGAAATGCCCAGCTACGACATTGTTGCTGCTATTAAGAATCAAACAGCGAATTTAGGTATCGTGGCTGACTCGACCGAATTGAACGGACTGGCCTCACTGCCTTTCCGTAGTGACGAGTTGGTCGTGTTTGCACCGGCAAATGGTTGTTGGCGTGATACCACAAGCACGACGTTTGAAGAGATCGTCGCGGCTGAATTTATCGGATTATCTGAAGGGAGCGCACTTCAGGAACATATTGAAGATCACGCTAAAAAATTGGGGCACCGTCTTAACTACCGTGTTCGTATGACCACGTTTGATGCCGTGATGCAGGTTGTCAGTAGCGGCGTAGGTATCGCAATTCTCCCGAGGCAGGCCGCAAATCGTTATTGTCATCATCACAACAGTAAAATTATCCGTCTGTCAGAAAGTTGGGCTGACCGCAAACTTATCATTTGTGCGCGAGACTTTACCGATCTGCCGGGGTATGTGAAGGAGTTCGTTGATTTTCTTGTGCAATACCCGTCTGATCCATAATTGCTACTTGAGTGCCATATAGGCGCCCAGCGCGATTAAGCCGCTAAAAAAACAGCGCCGGAAGGTGAGTTCGCTGATCACCTTGCGCAGGTATTGACCTGCATACATCCCTGCAATTGCAGGGATCAAGGCAATGGCGGACAAATAATAGTCAACATGTTCTAATTTGCTATCCAACGATAAATGCATTGCCAGCGCGATGGTGGAAGCCGTAAAAGCCAGCCCGAGCGCCTGGACAAGATCGTTTTTATTTAATTGGAGCGATTGCAGATAGGGGACTGCCGGAATAACGAAAACGCCGGTTGCCGCGGTAATGGCGCCGGTAATATACCCCACCAGTGGTGAGAGCCACTTCTCTGATTTGCCTGGGGAGGGGAGTTTTGTGGCAATAAGCCCCCAAAGGCCATACAGAATAAGAACGATACCCAACGCCACTTCAGTCCATGAGGATGTAGATGATAAACCAGGCAGCACACTGAATAGTGTGCCAATGAAAATTCCTGCGATAAATCCCCATAATCTTTTTATTAAATTAAGGAATGCGGGGCCAATAAAGAGTTGCCATATATTAGTTACCAAAGATGGAATAATTAACAAACTGGCTGCACTGGCTGGCGCCATCACGACAGTTAATAACCCCATGGATATTGTTGGTAGCCCCAGACCAATCACACCTTTTACTATTCCGGCTAACAGGAATACGGACATAATGGTAATCATTTGAGCCCCCGTTGATATGACACCGAGCTTTATCTCTTTGATACCAAGAATATTAAGTGGAGTGATAATGCCTGTATATGAGTATTTCGCTGAGGGTATATCAAGGAAAAGCTGATTTCAGTCTTCACCGTAATATGCGTGATTACATGGTGTAACAAGAAGACAGTCTAATCAGGATTTTCCTTAGGATATCAGCGGAAATAACTAAGAAAAAACATTTCATTAACGTTTAATATACATGCTCTGAAAAGCAACCACTCTGGAGCCATGTACTATGAAATCAATGATAAGTCCGCAGTTATCCAAGTCGTTGTCTGATGCTGATGATATTGCACAATGGTTACGCCACAGCGCATCTGAGCGGGATCAGAGCCGTCATATCAGCACGGAGCAGGTGGATGCCTACGCGTCATCCGGGCTTTGGGCCGTGACAGTACCACGGGAGTATGGCGGTCTTGACTTAGGTTATAAAGCGCTCAGTCAAATAACGCGCCTTATTGCGGCAGCCGACCCCTCAATAGCGCAAATTCCCCGCAGCCATTTTCATATTATCGATCTCCTCAACGCTGTGGCCCTTCCTTCTCAGAAGCAATTTTTCTTTAACGAAATCCTGGCGGGTAAAAAGTTTGCTCAGGCAGCGTCGGAAATCGGTGGCAAGAATGCATCCGATATACAGACAACGCTGACGCAGGAAAGCGGGGCCTGGCGACTGAACGGTAAGAAGTATTATGCGACGGGCTGCATACACGCGGACTGGATAGGCGTTGTTGCCAAAGATGACATCGGCGTGTTCATGCATGCATTTGTTCCGAAAGACACGCCGGGTATGGAGATTAAAACGGACTGGTCAGGCTTTGGTCAAAAAGTGACGGCAAGCGGTACTGTGCTGCTGAATGACGTCGTGGTGGATGAGGAGCATATTATTCCGTTTACCGAAGCATTTCTTGATGTCCATCCAATCGGCGCCAGCTCACAGTTGATTCATTCATCAATTGATATTGGGATTGCCCGGGAATCTATCGATGAGGCGATAAAATATATCAGGCAAACGGCCCGTCCGTGGGTTGACAGCGGTGCGGAGAAGGCGAGTGACGACCCCTATCTTATTGCGGGGATCGGCGATCTTGAAATTCGTTATGCCGCTGCCGTTGCCATGCTGGATCAGGTAGCCGGAGAATTGGATGAAACAGAAATCAACACCGACGGTGACCTTGCCCGCCTTTCCGTGCGCGTGGGGATAGCAAAAGTACTGGCAAGCGACATTGCGTTATTGGCGAGTAATAAGCTTTTTGAATTTGCCGGGGCTGGTTCAACCCGGGAGTCACTCAATCTGCACCGTCACTGGCGCAATGCGCGTACGCATACGTTGCACGATCCGGTACGTTGGAAGGTTAATGCTATCGGCCAGTACTACTTAAATGATGTCTATCCCAAACGGCACAATTACATTTAGTGGCTTTGCTTCACCCGGAGTGATGATGCTACTCGGATGCAATGAGTAATCCGTCACGCCTGAGTCTGTAGGTGGCGGTGAATACATGAACCAAGCCGCTCATGATTGCCGGAAATCCTTCAGTCCCCCCGCTTCGAAAAACATGATCAGATGATTTTATTGCAGACAACGACGACATAATTGATCTGACTAAAACGCAATAAACATATAAATATTCTTATTATATAAATATTTCCGATGCGTTCATCGCTATAAAATCCCATGATGACCGCTGATATTTTTATTTTATGCCTTTATCTGGTCATTAATTAACTAATTGATTAAATTGAAATAAAATCCAATGTAAGGTTTTTTTTGTATTAACGTAAGTTAAATCCTTATGTACATAGTTCAATATGCAACGTTATGATTGCAAAAAAACATTTTATTAACATTAGTTAGGTTGATATGTTCCGGATTTGGCTTAGCGGGAGATGATCGGGATGCCTGCAACAAACCAGGAGTTACCGCAAAAATGAGTTACAGGCTTGGACAAGGGCATTGGTTTACGGCGGTCAGAGAAGCGCGGTCAAATGATTCAGTGCTGTATTGCCTGGCTCACGCGGGAGGTAACGCGGAGGATTACCTTCGCTGGCAGCCCGGATTATCGGACGATCTGCTCATGAAGGCCGTGACGTTACCCGGGACCGGGCGTCGTTACGGCGAAGCGTACCCAACCGATATCAATCTGCTGACGGAAAACATTGCTGCCGCTATCGAACGGGAAGCCGATAAGACGTTTTATCTTTTCGGCCACAGTATGGGGGCAATACTCGCCTGGGAGGTGGCAAAAAAGCTACGGATACCTCCTGCAGGATTGCTTCTTTCTGCCAGCCTGAGCCCGACGGAAATACCTTCGCCACGCATCATCCGTATGGCTGAAATGGATAATGAGACGTTTATTCAGGAGATGGCTTATTTCAACGGTATTGACGAAAGCCTCATGCACAATCCGTTTCTGAATGACATCGTTGCCGAAAAATTAAAACGCGATTTCCAGCTTATTGCCAGATATCGCTATCAACATTCTGCGCCAGTGAGCGCCCCCGTGATGGTTATCGTCGGTGAAGATGATGCGCATGTTCCGGTTGGCAGCCTGATGAAATGGCAGTCACATACGCAGTATTTTCTCGGTACAAAGCAGGTACCCGGGAATCATTTTTATTTTAACGATCATCCGGAAAGTGTGATTAATGCCGTCAAAGAGATGGTTCATGAAAGCCGGAAAAGAATCGACGATAACTCCATATATATATAAGTGTACGTTTGCTGAGGTTATTTATGTTTACGGCGAATACGCAACCTGACAATTTGAGCCAATACGAAAAGGCTGAACGATTCAAAAAATTGCATACCGGGGGAACGCCTTTTGTCATGCCGAACCCCTGGGATCGCGGAACCGCGATTCTGATGCAAAACGCCGGGTTTAAGGCTATCGGGACGACCAGCGCCGGGTTGGCGTTCTCTCTGGGTAAGCTGGATCGCGCGCAGTCCGTAACGCTTGAAGAAACGCTGGAAAATGCCCGGGCACTGGTTGGTGTGACTCAAATTCCTGTGTCTATCGATCTTGAAGATGGTTTCGGTGACGACGCCGACGCCATTATGCAGACCATCCGTGCCGCCGCGGAAAGCGGCGCCGTCGGGGGATCGATCGAAGATTACAGCAGCGATCCGGCAAACCCGATCCGGGATTTCGCCGCGTCGGTGGCCCGCGTAGAAGCGGCGGTCGAGGCGGCAAAACGTTTACCGTTTCCCTTCACCATTACGGCACGGGCGGAAAACTATCTTTATGGCGTCTGCGACCTTAAGGACACAATCGCAAGACTAAAGGCATACCGTGATGCCGGCGCCAACGTACTTTACGCACCGGCGCTGCCGGACGCCGACACGATCAAAACGCTATGCGCGGCCGTTGATGCTCCGGTAAATGTGCTTCTGGGGGCGGGTAATCGTTTGTCCGTTACGGAGCTGTTTGCGCTCGGCGTCACCCGTGTCAGCCTGGGCTCAGCGCTGTCCCGCGCTGCCCTGGGCGGATTTGTTGCCGGGCTTCAGGAGTTACAGCAGCACGGTACTTGCCGCTTCCTTGAGCGCGCCATCGGCTATTTTGATGTGGCTAAGCTGCTTGAGAACGGAGATCTCCCGTGCTGAACGCCGCAGCTGCTTCGCAGAGCAGGCTGCTGGCTGCGCAGTATGTGTTGGGTGAGCAAACGCTTGCCTGGCATGAACTTGCGGATCTTCAGGCGCGGGCAAAACAGTTTTCCATGCCGCTGCAGGCAGATTTGTGGGGGTGGGGGCAGATTTACAAAACAGCGGGCAGCGTCACGGACATGGCGATAAAGACGGCCCGGATGACGCTCGCCGAAGCGGGTTACTCGGGGCAGGACATCGACACGACGATCGTGTGCAGCTCTTCGCTGCAAAGCGGCACGGAGGCGCATCAGCATTTTTTGCGCGAGTTTGCCGGCCAGCTGCAGTTGGAGCAGTCGGCGATCACCGGCGTGTCGCTCGGGCGTTGCACGAATTTGCTCAAAGGGATCCATCTGGCCCGCGGCCTGATTCACAGCGGCCAGGCAAGACGGGCACTGGTCGTCACCAGCGACGCTATCAGTGATGAACGACAGCGGATAGAGAACTTCGCGCTTTTCTCTGATGGTGCCGCCAGTTGTCTGATTTGTCATGCTGATGATACGTCCCGGGGCGATACGCTGCTTGCCAGCGGCGGGCGGCAGGATCTCAGCCAACTGTATCAGGGGCTTTCAGCCGGGCTGGTACGGGGGGTCAATCAGGACTTATTTTCATCCGCAGGCATCACGCTTGGTGATATTACCCGTCTGTTTCACAGCAACGTTTATCTTCCTTTGTGTCAACTGAATGAAATGCAGGCGGGTTATCAGCGGGCGCAGCTTTATACCGACAATATCCCGCGTTTCGGGCATTGCTTTGCCGCTGATCCGCTGATCAATTTTATCGATGCCCGGAATAACGGGGCCGTGAGCGACACCGGATTATACCAACTGGCGGTCAGCATTCCCGGCGCCAGAGCCTCACTGTTACTGCGAAAAGGAAGCGTCTGATGTCTTTCTCATTCACCGATAACACCACATCGCTGCCCGATGAAAAATTTCATTTTTCGCCTGATGCCCACGCGGTGCTGATCGCGCTGCGTGACCGCGCGGATGTATCCGAACTGTACAGCAGCCTGGTCAGCGACATTGAAAGCGAAACGCCGCAGATTCTGGCCTTACAACTTAGCCAGACATTTCTGAGTGCGCCTCTGCCGTTGCCGGCATGGGAGCGCGCCGCGTTTGAGGCGTCGATTGCCCGGGCGAAAACGACACTGGCACAATCCGCGGCCATGCTGCTGCGGTCTGATGAAGAAGAGCGCCGTATCCTGCTGGAGCAACGGGCGTTGCTTTCGATGCTGGCCGGATGCTGGCTTGACCGGGTATCCCAGCCCGCCACCGAGCCTGCCGGCGTCGTGAACCTGTTGAATGACCATCACTTTACGCTGAAGGGAAGGGGTGAAATCAGCCTCAGCCAGCAACAACAACGTCAGCGCCGCTTTGCTGCGTCAGGCATCATTCTTCCTTTTGTCGGCTTACCCGGCGCGCCGGCACAGTTGCACAGCAATGCGCTGACGCTCTGGCAGGCCGTGTTTTGGCTGGCGTTTTCCCGTTTGCCCGCCAGCTACCTGCCGGAAGTCGCCGGTATTCATTTCGCTTATTACGCGCTCGGTTTTGATGACGCGCTGCTGGAAATGCCGCCGTCGCTGACGACAGCACAGTGCACGGCGCTGCTGGACGGTTGGTTGAGCGCCTGTAATGACTCCGTGAGTGGTCAGGAGGATCTGCAACGGTTTTATCGGGCGGCCAGCCTGGCGACGGAGCTGGAGCTGAGTCATGCCGGCATGCTGTTGACGCAGCAGGAACAGCTTGCGGCCCGAACGCCGGATGATCGCATGGCTGAAGTTATGGCGCGCCATTTTCCTTTTGCGGGGAAACAGCACCAACTGGTCATGTTGGAGAAAAAAGCGCTGAGCCAATGGAGTGTTGACGACGTTGCCGGGATGACGGCGTTTTTAACCGCCTTTAAACGCTCCCCGTATTTACGTCAAAAAGAGGCAAAGCCGGAGGGCTGCCGTTTCATGCAGGCCATCCGCTTTGGCGGAGCCATGTTCGGTATTTTCAGCCAGCGTGAGGCTGAGATCATGGCGTCCTGGATTGCCGATATCCAACAGCACGAACGAGAAATTACGCTGAGCCATTTCCGGGAACCGGGAAGCGAGCAGGCAGCCATCTGGCGCGATCGCTATCGTTGTACCTGCATTGATTCTCTGCTCACCCTTGAAACGCCATCATTGCCGGATGCCCGCACGCTGTTTTATCGCCTGGTGAACATTGAGCACTATGCCAGCCATCTGGCGGCGATCAAACAACGGGTGATGGACACGCTGCAACAAGCTCAGGCGCTGTTTGCCTGTGGTCAGCAGGGGCGTTACACCGACGCCAGCGAGTTCGATTACAGCCCTGAGGCCCTGAGGGCGCGAACAGACGCGATTTATTGGCAAAAACTGGTGAACCCCCTGGCGCGGTTGACGACCATTCCCGATCGTGAAAGCGTGATTTTCAATCAGAAACTGATGGCGCTGGGAAGCATGATTGACGGTGCCTGGGCACATCGTTTCGGCAGCGTATTGCGTAGCCATCGCCGCAGCGACGGTATGATGCAGGCCATTTATGCAGATGAAATGGGGCGTGGCGACGTGGAGAAAAACCATATTACGCTGATCCTGCGTGTCCTGCACAGCATGGGAATTACGCTTCCACACATCCGCGACCCTGAATTCTGCCACCAGCAGGAATTACCGGATGTTTACGACTTCTCCCTGCACCAACTGAGCATGTCCCTGTTCCCGGATACATTTTATGAAGAACTGCTGGGCTATAACCTGGGAATTGAAATGCTGGGGCTGGGCGAAATGCGTATGCACGAGATTCAGAAGCTGCGCCGTTATGGCTTCGACACCATTTACGAGGAAGCCCACCTCACCATCGACAACTTTTCCGCCGGACACGCCCGGCAATCCGTTGATTTGATTATCGCCTACATGGAAGACCTGCCGCTGAATATGACGCCCGACGAACGTCAGCAATGCTGGCGCCGCATATGGCGGGGCTATGCCTCTTTCGCGTGGTTCCTGGAGACTGACCTGAAAAATAACGTATCCGCCGCTGCGAACACATACAGCGAAGTACTGATTTAATTGTCTTATGACTATTTATGTAAGGATGCCTTGTGAATCAATGTATTAGCCACGACCCGACGTTACTGTCGCTGCCTTTTTTCACGCCGGGGCACCAACAATATGTGCATGAACTGGATCGGTGGTGTCAGCAGCAGTGTGAAACGTTACGGTCACTGCGTGACCGTCCGGTAGCAGAGCAGAGCCGTCAGATGCTGCATCTGTTGGGAAAGGGAGGGTGGCTTGAGCACCTGAATACGCCCGATCTGCCGGTGCCGAATGATGCGCGCAGAATGTGTTTATCCCGGCAGACGCTGGCCTATTTTGACGATCTGCTTGATTTTTCCTGGTCGATTCAATCCCTGAGCGCCAGCGTGATTCAGCGCTACGGCAATGAGGCGCAGCGCAGCGACTATTTACCCGCATTGGCGCGCGGAGAACGCATCGCCGCATTCGCGTTGTCTGAATTACAGGCGGGGACAGATATTGCCGCGCTGACGCTGGAGGCACAGCGCTGCGGGGATGGTTGGCGGCTGAATGGGGAAAAGGCGTGGATTGCCCTGGGAGATATCGCCAGCGACATTATCGTGATCGCCCGTACCGGTGAAGGACCGGGGCCGCTGGGGCTGAGTGCGTTTATCGTCGATGCTGCCGGCGGCGGCGTCAGCGCCCGTCCGCTGGACGCTGTTGCTCCCCGGTCGTGGTCGCATCTGCGTTTCGGCAATGTCCGGGTTTCACCGGAAAACCTGTTGGGGCAACCGGGGCAAGGATTCATCATCGCGCTGGATATTCTCGATCGTTTTCGCATGACGGTCGCCAGCGCCGCGGTCGGGTTTGCCCGGCGTGCGGCGGATATCGCACTGCGGCATGCCGCGCAGCGCAAAATTTACCGCGGACGTCTGCTGGATCTGCAACTGACCCAGGCCACGCTGGCCAAAATGGAAGTTGCGCTTTCCGCTGCTTCCCTGCTGACGGCCAGAGCCGCCTGGCAACACGACGATGGCCGGCCGTTTGCGCGGGAGTCCGCCGCCGCGAAATATTTCGCTTGTGAACAAGCCTGCAAAATCGTTGATGATGCGCTGCAGCTTCTCGGGGCTGCGGGCATCGTTGCTGGCAGTCAATTGGAACGGCTGTACCGGCAAATTCGCCCGTTGCGCATTTATGAAGGCGCATCCGAAGCCTTACTGATGAACATCGCTTCTGCTCTGGATACCCAGCGGGTTATTAACCGGGAGGATTTATCGTGAGTGATTTACTTAACCCGATCAGCGCGATTCAGCATGACTCGCCCTGGGAATATTACGCCCGCCTGACCCGTGAGACTCCGGTCTATTTTGACAGCGACCTTAAGCTGTGGGTGGTGAGCGACGCCGCATCGGCGGACGCGGTGCTCAGCAACCCGGTGCTGCAGGTACGCCCGGTGTCGCAGCCTGTCCCTCCCGGCCTTGTCGGCCAGCCGGCGGGTGATGTCTTCGGCCAGTTGGTGCGTATGCGTGAAGGTGAGTATCAGCAGCAGCTTAAGGCCGTCATTGTCCGCGCGTTTTCCACGATAGATTCCGCACAGGTGAGCCATTTGGCCCGCCAACTGGCGCAGCAGTCGCTGAGCGACGGCGAGGAGATTAACCGCTGGATGTTTTCCGTACCGGCGGCCGTGGTTGCGACGCTGTGCGGATTCCTGCCGCGGGATGTGCCGGAGGTTGTGGCGCTTATTGCGGAGTTTGTGTTGTGCATTCCCGCCGCCGCCGGTCCTGAGCATCAACAGCGTGCCAGCCTTGCGGCCAGGTCGCTGCTGGAGAGATTTTCTGCACAGATCGCGCAGGCGCCCCAGGGTTCTCTGCTGACGGAACTGCTGCGATGCGCCGGCGAAGAAGGCTGGTCGCAACGTGCGCCGCTGATTGCGAATGCGATCGGTTTCTTGTCGCAAACCTTTGATGCCACAGCCAGCCTGGCGGGCAATACGCTGCTGACCGTGCAGCGTTATCCGGATCTCTGGCAGTGCGGACCTGCCGACGCTTTTATAGATGAAACCGCGCGTTACACCTCACCAATACAAAATACCCGCCGTTTCGCTGCGCATGAGGTGACGCTGCTCGGCCAGCGGATCGCGCCGGACGACACGATATTGCTGCTGCTGGCGGCAGCAAACCGCGATCCTGCCCGGTTTGCGCAGCCTGATGTTTTTCAGCCGCAACGCAATACGCAGGCGTATTTCTCTTTCAGCGGCGGCCGTCATCGCTGCCCGGGCGCCGCGGTTGCCCGCGCTATTACGCACGGTATGGTTTGCGCGCTGGATGCGTACATGCCGGGCTGGCATCAGCGTTTGCATAAGCGTCGTTACTTACCTTCAGGTAATGCCCGTATTCCCGAATTCTCACTTTCCGAGATTAACTGAGGTCCCAGAATGAATACTAAAACGCCGCTGCCTGACGCTTTTGTTTTAACCGGTGCTTTTTGGGTTATTTGCCGTAATTCGCTTTATCTGACACAGCTTGCCGAACGCGGGCTGGCTATTTTGGTTTTAACGCCGGAGAGTTACCGCCGGCAGGTGGAAGAAGCCCGCAGTAATCCGGACAGCCCCGTCTCGCGGATTACCGATGTGGCGTATGCCGAAGGATCGCTGGACAAAGAGGCGTCATTTAACCCCAGTGTTGTTGCCGCCATACAGCAGTGGCGTACACGCTACCGGATTGTGGGCGCTTTTGCGGTGGGAGAGACGCTGGTTGAACCGACCGGCATTATCGCCGATGCCCTGGGCATCCGTTCTCCGGGGCTGCGCGCCACGCGTACCTGCCGCAGCAAATATCTCCAGCGTTTTTATCTTAACGCGTTCAGTCCGGATTCAGTGATGGTGCCGCCAGAGCAGCGCCACCGCATCAGCACGGAGGGGCTTGCTTATCCGCTGATCATTAAACCGGCTACCCGTCACTCCTCTTCCGGCGTCATCAGCGTCGATTCGCCGCAGCAGGCCAGCCGCGCATTAGCGGATTATCCCGCCCATGAAACATTATTGCTGGAACAGAAAATCGCAGGGCAGGAGTATTCGGTGGAAACCCTGTCGCAAAACGGCGTGGTGATTTTCGCCTCTGCGACCCATAAGGTGACGACGGACACCCATTCGAACACCTTTGTGGAGCTGGCGCATACGGTGCCTAACCCCGATAAAAACAGCGCGCTGCTGCTGGAAGTGACACAAAAGGTTCTGACTGCGCTGGACTTTGGTGACGGCATCGCGCATGCGGAATGGCGTGTAGACGCCAGCGGCCGTCCCTGGCTGATGGAAATCGCTTCGCGTACGCCGGGTGACGGTATTTTACCGCTGTATAACCTGGCGTACGGCCAACCCCTCGAGCCGGTTATTTTACGCATTATGCTCGGTGAACCGGCCGCTTTGCCCACCCCCGGGCGTATCGCCCGCCAGGTGTATCTGGAGCATACCCCCGGAATACTGAAAGACGTGCGCATAGACTGGCCGGGAGTGGAGATTGCCTGGCTTAACGATAACGATCCCTGGCCGGTTGTCCCGGCCGGCGGCCAGGATGATGAACCCACCCTGCGGGCCGTTTTCATCCATAAGCAACGCGGTGCTCGTCTAGAGCCGCTGCGCTCTTCGGAAGATCGTGCGGTGGTTTTCTTTATTGATGCGCGCAGTGCGCAAGAGCTGGATCGGCTGGAAAAACAGGTCAGGGAAAAAATTACGTTACATATTGAGGGATATCATGACTGATTCATCGTCCGCACCGGGCGTACTGGAAACATTTTCGCAAAGCCCGCTGTCATCAAAAGTTGTCTTGCTCGGCGTGATGATCAACCGGTTGTCCGGGTTTCTGCAAATCTTCATCGTGCTGTATCTGGTGTCGCTCGGCTATTCGCATCAGCAAACCATCATTGCGCTGGCGGTGTACGGCACTGGCGCCGTTATTGGCGCACTGCTCGGCGGCGCGATCAGCGAACGTTTCGGGCCGCGTCTTGCCAGCATGGTCAGCATGGGGGCGACCGCGGTGCTGACGGCGGCGTTGCTCTACCTTGACCATTTTATTTCCATCCTGATTGTCGTGGCGCTGGCCAGCCTGTGTGCCCAATTGTTCCGCCCGGCCTCTGCCGCCTTGCTGTCCTGGCAAACGCCGCCGGAGCGGCAAACGATGATTTTTGCCATTTACCGCCTGGGCCTGAACCTTGGGGCGACGGGAGCGCCGCTCATCGGTTATGCCCTTTATCACTGGGGCGGGGAGAGCTTTACGCTGCTGTTCTGGGGAGAGGCGATTATTGCGGCGCTGTACGCCGTACTGGCGATGCTGACCCTGCCGGGGAAAAACGACGTCGGGGAAATCAGTACGCGGGCCGGAGCGGATAAAACGGTCGCGGGCGGCTACCTTGACGTGCTGGCTGACCGGCGTTTCGTCTTATTTTTACTGGCGACCTTCTGCCATTCCGCGGTTTACGTGCAATACATCACCACGCTTCCTCTCTACGTTGAAGACAAAGGGATTGCGCTGTTCTGGTACACCCTGGCGGTATCGCTCAACGGTATAATTGTTATCTGCTTTGAGCTGTTCATCACCAAGTTCACCCAGGGATACAACAAACGTTATGTACTGGCGTTCGGTTTTGCGCTGATTGGCGCAGGCGTTGCCTTTTATGCCGTTCCTATCGGCCCTGCGGCGCTGATTGTCGGCACACTGATTTGGTCGTTGGGGGAAATCATCTCCGGCCCTTCCTTTTTTGCTTTTCCGGCGAACGCCGGCCCGGGTCACCTGAAGTCCCACTATCTGGGCAGTTTTCACTTTATGTTCAGTCTGGGGATCGCGCTGGGGCCGGTTATCGGCGGTTGGCTTTATCTTTCGCTGGATACGGCCTTCTGGCCCGTCATTGCGTTGGGCTCCATCTTCGCGGCCCTGGTTTGCGGGGCGTGCGTCAAAGAACCCGCCCCGGCGCCGTTGAAAACAGAGGCCGGTACGTCAATGACGTCCAGTGAGGCTATCGAGTAGTTAACGATCCCGGATTCATTATCCCGGATGAAATATCTCAAATATATAAGGGCGAATTTATGAAACAGGCATTAAACGGCGCACCTTCTCATTATACCCTGCTGGGTATCGGGGCAGGACCGGCAAATCTGAGTCTGGCCTCGTTGTTACATGATAAGCCAGAAATCAGTAATCTTTTTCTTGACCAGAAAGCCGCCTTTTCCTGGCACGACGATCAGATGATCGATGGCGCTACGCTGCAGGTGTCACTGTTTAAGGATCTGAGTACGCTGACCGATCCGACCAATAAATTTACCTTTATGTCTTATCTGCATGAGAAGGGGCGCATCTACCACTTTCTTAATGCACAGTTTGATGAGATCCCGCGCCGTGAGTTTCGCAATTACATGGCCTGGGCGGCGGAGAAAAACCGCAATGTATCATTCGGCGAACGTGTGTTACACATTGATTTTGATGGTGTATTTCGTATTGAAACCGACAAGCGCCAACTCACCGCCGATCATCTTGCCGTTGGCGTAGGCACCAAGCCCTGGGTGCCGGAATTTGCGGCGCCGTTGCTTGATAATTCGCAGTTCCACGTCAGTCAGTATATGAAGAAAAACCATAATACCGCGGGGAAACAGGTGGTTATTATCGGTGGTGGTCAGTCAGGGGCTGAGGTGTTTCTCGATCTGTCGTCGAAACCGGCAAGTGAGCGACCGGAGCGCATTACCTGGTTGTCGCGGCGGCGTAATTTTTTCCCAATCGATGATTCGACGTTCACCAACGATTTTTATATGCCCTGCTATTCTGAATATTTCAGTAAATTGCCTTTGCACCTGCGTCAAAAAACCAACCGTGAGAATATATTAACGTCTGACGGTATTTCCGAGTCAACGTTACGGGCAATTTATCAGAAGCTTTATTGCCTCCGGTTTATTACGCCGGGTGAACTTGAGTTTGATTTAATGACCAGCCGTTCGGTAAGCAATGTGGTACAAACATCATCAGGGCGCTGGCGGGTTGATTATAAACATCTGGATGTTGAACAGGCAGAACATATAGAGGCTGATGTTATTATCTGGGCGACCGGTTATGCGCCGGCGGAAAAAAACTTTCTGGATGGTCTGAAAGATCGGATTCATTATGAAAATGACGAATTCGTTATTGATGATGATTTTGCGATCGTATGGGATGGCCCCCGCCAAAATAATATCTTCGTGCAAAACGCGGTACGCGGCCAGCGCGGGCTGCCGGACGTCAACCTGAGCCTGAATGCATGGCGGGCGCAGCGCATAATGGGGCGGCTGTGCGGAGAGTATCCGCGCCAGCAAATATCTTCATTTATTGACTGGTCGCCCGGCGTTGATAATAACGGCGCGCATAAGATTAAGGATGACGTTATGCCGGAGAAGAAAATCATTACGGCGCGTTAAATATCATATTCCAATACAGTCTTAAAATATCATGATGAATAAAAACGATATTGCTATTATCGGCGGTGGTATTATTGGCGCCGTTATTGCCCGTGAGGTGATAAAACAATATCCGCAGGCAAGTGTTTCACTTATCGAGAGACAGTTGTGCGGTGCCGGAAGTTCATTTTATTCCGCAGGCGTTCATTTCCCCCGGGGCATAAGTGAACGCGTGCGGGAAATGTCCCGCCACAGCCATGATTATTATCAACCGTTTGTGGATGACGGGGCGCCTTTCTATTTTTTACCCATGGAGCTGGTGACCGGAAAAGCGCATTGGGAAGAGACGTGCAGTAATTACCTTCCCACTGCCGGGTTTGTGCTGTCGGAAAGCATGAATCCCCTGATTTATCTTTCTGAGGATGGCGGACAGGTCGTGCTGCGGGGAAAGGGTGCGCATTATGCCGATGTGTTTGCCCTGATCCAAAAATGGCTGCCGGTGCTGCGCTCGTCTGTTGCGGTACGTGAGGGACTGCGGGTGACGGCACTGCATCCCCGCCCTGGTGGCTATGACATAGCGCTCAGCGACGACACGGTTCAGGCGGCCAGTCAGGTGATCCTGGCGCCGGGCCCCTGGCTGGCTGAGCCGGCCTGGCGCGAGCGTATCGCCGGGCTGGGCATCCGGGTAAAAAAAATTGTTGCCGTCCATATTGCCAGCAAACCAGAGCCCGGCGCGCCCCTGACGATTTTCCATGATGAAGATGCTTTTCTGGTGCCGTGCCACAGCCGCGGGCATTGGTTGTTCAGCTATACCTGCCAGGAGTGGGATGTCCTGCCGGGGGAGACCGGGCCTCTGCAAGCCCGTGATTTGGCGGCAGCCCGGGAATTATTGCGCCGCTACGCGCCGGCGCTCGCCGGGGAAATCAGGGACGGCCGGGTTTTCTGTGATGCTTACAGTCCGTCGCGGGAGCCGGTCATCACCCGCCTGGATGAACACCTTATCTTTGCCGGTGGCGCTAACGGCTCCGGTTACCGGCTGGCACCCGCTATTGCCGCCGATGTTATTCACCTTTTAACGCAAACCGCTTTCTGAGGATGCCCGGATATGATCATTCATCGCTATGATGCCACACGTATGTCAAAGCAGTTCGGTATTGATATCAGCAGTATTGATGGCATGGATTTTCCTGCCGGCTGGGGCCGGGTCAGGCCCGGAGAGCGTTCGGACAGTCATCAGCATGATGAAACCGAAATGTTCGTGATCATCGCGGGAGAAGGGGTGTTGATCGTGGATGGTCACCGCTATCCGGTGACGGCGGGCTGTGCGGCGCAGTTTGCGCCCTTTGAGTCGCACGTGCTGGAAAATACGGGAGATAAAGACATTCTCTTTTTCCTCCAGTACCGCCGCGACGCTGACAGCGCCCGGCGTTCCGCCTCTTCACAGGAGCGGCAGGATCCCCGGCGCCCGCAATTCGTTTTTTCCACGCCGCCGACGCCAAACGGCGATTTGCATCTCGGCCATTTGTCGGGCCCGTATCTGGGGGCCGATGTTTATGTCCGTTATCAGCGGATGATTGGCAACCCGGCATGGCACATGACCGGCTCCGATGATTATCAAAGCTATGTCGTCGCACTGGCTGAACGTGAAAACACGACGCCCGCCGCCGCCGCGCAGCATTTTTCCCGCGAGATTTTGCAGACGCTGAAAATGATGGATATCGAGCCGGATCATTACACGGTGACCAATGATGCGCCCGGTTATGCTCAGGGCGCACAGCGCTTTTTCAGCCGTACACTGGGCGAAGATAAGGTGATTTTTGCCGAGAGCGCCGCCCTGCGTGACGCGCAGAATGGTAAATATCTTTATGAAGTTGACGTTTCCGGCCAGTGTCCCGGTTGCGGCGGCGCGACCAACGGCAACATCTGCGAAGAGTGCGGAGAACCCAACGTGGTCACGGATATGGCACAGCCGTTATCCAAGCGCTCCCAGCTTCCGCCTGAACATACCCGGGTAGCCCGTTATCTTCTGCCGTTGCACCGTTTTGAACAACAGATCGCTGAGCATCACAAAGTCGGCCGGGTTCCCGCCCGCATGCGTGAGCTGGCTCACCGGGTCTTTTCCCGCCCTGAATTCACCGTACCGGTGTCTCACCCATCCGAATGGGGGATCGCACCGGCAGAAGCTGAAGGCGAGGGGCAGGTTATTTGGGTATGGCCGGAAATGAGTTATGGCTTCCTGTACGACATCGAGCAACTGGGTAAAAAAATCAATCGTCCCTGGTCGGCAGATGAACCCGGTAAAGACTGGAAAATTGTGCATTTCTTTGGTTACGACAACAGTTTCTATCACAGCATCCTTTATCCGGCGCTGTATCACCTGGCTTACCCGGAATGGCAGCCGGACATTGATTATCACTACAACGAATTTTATCTGCTCGATGGCAAAAAGTTTTCGACCAGCCGCCGCCATGCCGTGTGGGGGAAAGAAATCCTGGCACCGCAGAGCGTGGATGCGGTGCGCTTTTACCTGTGCCTGACGCGCCCTGAGCAGGAGAGAACCAACTTCCGTCTGGCGCAATGGGAAGAGGAAGTGCGTGACACCCTGCTCGGCGAATGGCAGGACTGGCTGCACGATCTGGGTGAGCGGGTCAGTACGGCCTACCAGGGAAATGCGCCGGATGCCGGTATCTGGACCAAAGAACACGTCGCCTTTTGGGCGCGGTTGAACGGGTTGCTGCAGGCGATCACCGATGCGTTGAACCCCGACGGGTTTTCGTTGCGCAGCGCTGCCCGTCACCTGAAAACGCTGGTCACTGAAACGCGCGCTTTTTCCCGCAGTCAGCAGCAACTGGCGGGTATCGCACAATGGCGTGATGAATACCGTACCGCCGTGGCGCTGGAGCTCGCGGCCGCAAATCTGCTCTCCGCCGTTGCCCAACCGTTGATGCCGCGCTTCTCTGCCCGCCTGGCGGCGGCGCTCGGAAATGAGACCGCACAGTCATGGCCGCAGCAGGCTCAGTTGGTGACGCCGGGTAACCGCATTACGTTGCAGGAAACGCCTTTTTTCTGTGATCCACAAGCATGTGATCCACAAGAATGTGTTCCTCAGGAACCAGCCGGTCAGGAACAACCTAGTGACGTCCATTGGCAGTGGCTTGAGGAAAAACTGGGCGTTCTGCTGCCTGAAACCCGTCTGCACCCGACACATGTTTTATCTCAGCTGGGGGCGACCTCGCTGATGACCGTGACGCTGCAATATCAGTTACTTCATGAATACCAGGTCGATGTTCCGCTGGAAACTCTGCTGAATCAGCCGTTGGGGGAAATCGCCGGTCATATTGCACGCCAACAGCAGGGGGCTACGGCATGAGTATCAGCACGTTACTTGATCGAATCACCGGTGCCGGGCTGAGGATCAGCAGGCAGGGTGATAACCTGAAGCTGGAAGGTCTGACGAACGCGATTCCGCCGCAACTGGTAGCGGATATCCGTACGAACAAGGCGCAACTGCTCGCCTGGCTGGAAGAGAGCCAGGATACGTTTCCGCTGACTCCGCTGCAGCAGGCATATTACCGTGGCCGTGATTTGGTCACGGAAGGCGGGGGCGTGGCCAACCAGGTTTACCATGAGATCGAAGGCGTCTGGGACATTGAGCGGCTGGAGCAGGCATTGCAGCGTGTGGCGCAGGAGCATTCGGCGCTTCGCCTGCGGATAAGTGGTGATGATGCGCAGTATGAAAGCAGCGAACTGCCCCGTATCGCCCGCCGTGACTGGCAGGGGTTCAGCGACGGGGAGCAGCGTCAGATGCGTGCCCGGCTGCGTGAGGAGAAGTCTCATCAGATACTGTCACCGCAGGGTTCACTGCTGCAGGCAGAAGTGGTGATCCTTTCACCGGAAAGCATGGTGTTGTATGTCAATCATGACGGCATGATTGTGGACGGCATCAGTATGTTTTTACTGTTCCGGCTCTGGCACCAGCATTATCAAACGCCGCAGCCGCAGGCTGAATATCTGTCGTTCCGCCAGCACATCGCTGCCCGCGAGCAGGATAAACAGCACGCCGTCAGCGATCGTTCGCGGGATTACTGGCTGCGGCGTCTGGAATCATTGCCGAAAGCGCCTGCATTGGCGCAAAACCCCCGTCCTGCCACCGGGGCGCCCCGCTTCCGGCAGCATCTTGTCACTCTGGATGCGGCCCGCTGGCAGCAGTTACAACAGCAGACCAAAGCGCAGCAACTGACGCCTGCAGCCGTGCTGATGGCAGCCTGGGCGGAAACGCTGTACGTCTGGGGGGCCGGGGAGGATTTCACGCTTAACGTGACGATCTCTGAACGTCGCCCGATTCACCCCCGGGCCTTCAGCACCATCGGGCCGTTTTCTGTTCCGATGCTGACCGAGATTCATCTTGATCACCAGCATCCGTTTATTCAGCGCGCCCGGCGTTTGCAAGCGCAATTGCATCAGGATATCGATCACCGCTATTTTTCCGGCATTGACGTTATGCGAGAACTGGCGAAAACGCGCGGGCTGGCAGATGCGCGGATGCCGTACACGTTTAATTGCACGCTGGGCGCGTTGGAAGGGGTGAACGGCGATGCGCTGACGCTACTTGGCCGCGAGGTTTATACGCTGAGTCAGACGCCTCAGGTACTGCTGGACGTTTTTCTGTTTGAGCAGCAGGGGCAACTGGTCATCCGGCTGGACGGTGTGGAGTCGGCGTTTCCCGAAGGCTTCCTGGCCGCGATGGCGGAAGGTTTTGAGCGTATGCTGCTTTCGCTTTGTCAGCCGGAAAGCTGGCAGCGGGCAGTGTTTGATTTGCTTCCTGCCGCACAACGTCAACGACGGGAACAAATCAATGCGACTGAGGCGGAAATCCCGTCCGAACTGCTCGGCGATGCCTTCGTAATTCAGGCCCGCAGAAATCCGGATGCCGCGGCGATTTGTACGATGGCGCGGCAGATCGGTTACGGAGAGTTGTTGAACCGCGTCGCAGAAGCTGCGCAGTGGTTGCACGGTCAGGGGGTAAAGCGTAATGAACTGGTTGGCCTCATTGCGACCCGCGGGCCAGAGCAGATTATCGGCATTCTGGCCATTGTGCTGTCCGGCGCGTGTTATCTGCCCATTGACGCCGGTCTGCCTGAAGCCCGTCGCTGCTATATGTTGCAGGATGGCGGCGTTAGGGTAGTACTGACCAACGTTGACGCCGCCGCACCGCTGCCTTGCTTTGATTTGCGAACGCCCGCGGAGGAAATCTTCGCGTTGCCCGTGCGCGATGTTGCCGCAACGCAGGATGATCTCGCTTACGTGTTGTATACCTCCGGCACGACCGGCGATCCCAAAGGCGTGATGGTGACGCATCGCAACGTAGTGAACCTGATCGCCGACTGCCAGCGGCGTTTCAGCGTGCGTCCGGAAGATCGTTTCTTCGCCATCAGCGCTTTCAACTTTGATCTGTCCGTCTGGGACATTTTTGGTGCGCTGTCAGCCGGTGCTGCGTTGGTAATGCCAGATGCAGATCGGGCTGCTGATACCCAACATTGGGCGGAGCTCTGCCGGATGCACCAGGTCACTATCTGGAACTCGGTACCCGCCATTGTACGAATGATGTTTGACTATCAGCCCGGGCTGGTGGACAGCCTGCGTCTCATTATGATGAGTGGCGATCGTATTCCGCCAGATTTGCCGGCGGCCATGATGGAACGCCGTCCCGATATCGCGTACTGGTCATTGGGTGGGCCGACGGAAACGACCATCTGGAACATTTGCCATCCGATTTCGCCTGAGGACTGCAACGGAGAAAACATTCCTTATGGCCGCCCTAATGCCAACAACCAATGTTCGGTACGCAACGCACAGGGAGGTGAATGCCCCGATTGGGTGGCCGGTGAAATCTATGCTGCCGGCGCTGGGATTACCCGGGGTTACTGGAATGACGAAGTCAGAACCCACGAGCGATATCCCGTTGATGCTCATGATAGACAACGTTATTTCCGCACCGGCGATCTGGGACGCTATTTGCCCGATGGCGACATCGACATCCTTGGCCGGGTGGATTTGCAGATAAAAATTAACGGATACCGCATCGAGGCCGGGGAAGTCGAGAACGTGCTTACAACCCTGCCTGAGATTGCCCAGGCCGCGGTGGTTGCAGCCAAAGATGCGCAGGGCGATGTGCTGGTGGCGCACCTGGTGGCAGACGGTTCCCGGCCGGCACTGGCCGAACTGCGTCAACGCGTCGCACATTTGTTGCCGGATTACATGATCCCTGCGCACCTGGTATGGCATGAAGCCCTTCCCCTGAACCGCAATCAGAAAGTCGATCGCAAGGCGCTGTCCCAGTTTCCCCTGCTCGCCGACGTGCCGGGAGACAGCGGATCCCGGCAGGCCAATGGCGACATCGAACGTCAGTTGCAGACGCTGTGGCAGGATATTTTGGCCCGCGACAATATCGGGATGGAGCAAGACTTTTTCAGCCTGGGGGGCAACTCCCTCAAAGCCCTGCGTATTTTAACGTCGGTGCGTAAGGCGTTTGGCGTGGCGATGCCGCTGGAATCCGTTTACCAGTTTAATACCGTTCAGGCGATGGCGGGCCAAATCGCGGATCGCGGAGGAAAACTATGACGTTCTCCATCATAAATGAGATTGTTAACCGGCCGCCGGCGTCGGGTGGCAACCTGTACATCTCAACCCTGAGCGAACAAAAAACGATTTCGTTACGTGCGCTGTACCGTATGGCAGGACAGGTTGCCAACGGCTTGCTGGCACAAGGCATCACTGCCGGTGATACCATCGGTATCCTGGCGGATAACCGGCTCGAATGGGTATTGCTCGACCTGGCTGCACTGCGCCTTAAGGTGCGTACGGCAGGGTTTGATCCCGGCAAGTTCACCGCTGCGCCGTCGCTGGTGAAAAATTACCGGCTCAAGTGTCTGTTTACTGATAAAAATGTCGCCACTGCGCATCCGGCAATCTGTGATATCAACACCATCAGCGCATTTCCCGATGTTTATCCTGAAGACTTGCCCGCTGTTAGCTATGCGGCAGACGAGACAACCACCATCAAGTTTACTTCCGGTTCCACGGGCGTGCCGAAGGGGCTGGCGGCGACGGTCGGCAGTATCGACGCATCGTTGCGCGGCGTTCAGCGTCTGTTCGCTCATGGCCCGGATGACAGCCTTTTCGTCTTTTTGCCGTTATCGCTACTACAACAGCGATACTGGATCTATTCGGCGCTGAAATACGGTCATGACATTGTCCTGAGTAATTACCAATCAGCATTCGTTTTCATGGCGCAGCGGCAGCCGACCGTAGTGATGGGCGTGCCCGCGTTTTTTGAAACCGCGCGTCAGCATATTATCCGCCAGGGGGGCGACGACGCAGCAATGAAAGCCCATGCCCGCGCGCTGTTTGGTGAGCGAATCCGTTATTTATGGACAGGGTCCGCGCCTGCCGATGCTGCAACGCTCGACTTCTACCCGCGCATGGGGCTGCCGATTTATGAAGGGTACGGCATGAATGAAACGTGTATCGTCACGAAAAACCATCCTGGCGCCTTTCGGCCAGGCAGCGTCGGGCAGGTGATCGAAGGGAAAAAGGTGGTGATCGATGAAAACGGCAATGTTGTCGTCTACAGTGATTATCCGGTCAACACCCGCTATCTCTACGCTCAGGAGGGGGCTTCGGAGAAAATCTTTACGCCTGATGGGGGAGTACGTACCGGCGATATCGGATTTATCGACGAAGACGGTTTTTTGTATATCAAAGGCCGCTCGGACAACGTAATTGTCCTGGATAACGGCAAAAAAATCGACGTACAGCCCATTGAAGCCCGACTGCGTAATGCGGAGGTTATTGCGGAGTGCGTCATCTTCAGCCCGCAACAAACCGATCTGGTCGCCGTCGTTTCACCGGCGTCCGTCCCCGCCGATATTCCGGCGATTCATGCCGCACTGGAAAGCGTTAACGCGGTGACAGAAAAGGATGAGTTTATCAGCCGTCTTGTGATTGCCGGACAGCCGTTCAGCATCGATAACGGCCTGCTGACTTCTCAGTATAAACCCATCCGCAAGGCGATATTCGAACGTTATCAACATGAACTGAATACTACTGTTAAGGAGAGTCTCTATGTCCGTTAATCTGGAAAGCATCGCCCGACAAAAACTCGCCGCCGTGCTGACCTCTCCGGCAGAGATCGGGCAACTGGACGCCGGCGCCAACATGCGCGATGCGTATGGCCTGACGTCGCTGAATAAAATCTTATTCATCACGTCGTTGTGTCAGGAAGCGGGGATCAACCTTGCCGGACTGACGGAGGACGATCTGGCGCATATGAACACTCTGGGCGATGTTATCCGTATTCTGGCGCCGCTCGCTGATGCACCGGCGGCAAGTCACCAGCAGGGAGCATAAAGATGAACTGGCAAACGACGGCGTCAGCAACGCTGGAAAACGAGCACGTCATGCTGCGTCCCGTCCGTGAGGACGATCGGGAGAGCATTCGCGCCCTGGCGCGCGACAGTCATATCTGGCGCTATTTTGTTTTTCGCGTCAGCAGCGAGGAGGAGTTTGAGAACTTCTTCAATGCGATGCTCAGCGATCAGGCTACGGGAACGCGCGCCGTATTTATCGTGGTGGACAAAGCCAGCGGACAGATCGCCGGCAGTATGAGCTTCGGTAACATGGTGGAAAAAGAAGCCCGGCTGGAAATCGGCTGGTCCTGGCTCGGCGAGGCGTTTCGCGGCAAAGGGATTAATCGTTGGGCTAAATATCTGCTGATGCGTCATGCGTTTGAAGTGCTCGGCGTATTACGGGTGGAATTCAAAACGGATGTGCTCAATCTTCAGGCCAGAGCCGGGCTGCGTAATATCGGGGCAAAAGAGGAGGGCGTACTGCGCAGCTTCAACTTTATGCCGGATGGCCGGCGTCGTGATGCTGTCTTCTATAGCGTCCTTGCTGATGAATGGCCGCAGGTGAGTCATTCGTTACAGCACAATGCGAAAGTCAGTCACCGGCCGGAGGTGCAATGAGCGCCACGATCCCAATGATCAGGTTATCCGGAGATGCGCGCAGCAGAGGGGTTCAGCATGGTGAGCAGTGCCGGCAGGCACTGTGGCAATTTGCCGACGACCATCTGTGCCGTCTCAACCTGCTGAGTGACGTTACGTTCTCCCTGGCGGCGCTGGAGGAAAAGATCGGCCGCTATCGCCGGATCGTCACCCATTGGCTACCGGACATCGCGCAGGAAATTGACGGACTGGCCGTTGGTGCGCAAATGCCGGTGGCGTTGGCGTGGCTGCTGCAACTGCGGCGGGAGGTTCTCGGCTATAACCGGATTAACACGGGCGGGGACTGTACCACGATGTCTTCTCTGGCAAGCGAGCCCTGGCTGGCGCAGACCGTGGATCTGAACGGTAATCTGGATGATTTCATCCATATCCTGGCCTGCCAGGGAACCCGTATTCCCGCGCGGGTACTGAGTTTTGGCGGGCTGCTGGGGTATCTCGGTATTAATCAGGCAGGGCTGGCCGTCGGCTTGAATATGGTACTGGGTGGAAAATGGGAGCCGGGGATCCCACCTTATCTGGCGATCCGGCATATACTGGACACCTGCGCCAGCGCAGAAAAAGCGCTGGAGGTTCTGACCCGGTTGCCGCTTTCCAGCTCGCGCGCGTTTACGCTTTGTGACCGGCAACAGACTTTCTGCGTAGAAAGCCTGAACAACCAGTGGCGTATCGTTTCGCAGGGGAATATCCGGCAAGGCGGTGGCACGACGTCGCATACCAACCACTTCCTGCACCAGGACTTTTTAGCCGATGATGCGATTAATATTTTCGCGAAGAACTCGTCGCTTCAGCGACTGGCTAAGGCCCGTGAGTTTCTGGCGTTTGGATCGCATAGCGGTGAGGACTGCTTCATGCCGTTCAGCGAGGCCCCTTTGTGCGTGGCCGACAACGGCGATATTCGGCGTGAACGTACCGTGGCGGCAGCGGTGATGCTGCCGGAGCAGGGGATAATGCTGGTACGGCCGGGGAATCCGGCCGTGAATCAGACCCAATGTTTCTCATTTTCTGATTAATCAATGCTATTGAGGGCAAGCCTATGTCAAAGCATCTTCACTCTTACCAGGTTGCGCTGACCTGGACCGGTAACCGGGGAGAAGGAACGACGAGCTATAAAGCCTATGGGCGTGAGTATGACATCACGGGGAACACCGGCAAAGTGATGAAGGGCTCGGCGGATCCGCAGTTCCTGGGTGATCCCGCCTGTTGGAACCCGGAAGAGATGCTGCTGGCGTCCCTGAGCGCCTGCCATCAGCTTTGGTACCTGCATTTGTGCGCCGACGCCGGTGTCCGGGTATTGCGTTATGAAGACACTCCACGAGGCATTATGGATGAGCTGAGCGGGAAGTTTACTGAGGTGACGCTGGCGCCCAGGGTGGTGATTTCTGCCGGCTCTGACGCAGAACTGGCGGTGGAGCTGCATCATCTGGCCCACAAAAAGTGTTATATCGCTAACTCAATGAACTTTCCGGTGCAAATAACGTGTACCGATGTGGTGGTTCAGGATGCCATAACGTGAAATCAGGCAGGGCGAAACGGTAAGCACACCTGTTTTATAACCTGGTTCTTCTTGATATTTATGGGGTTTCATCCATCAGCCGATATTCTTGCGGCGCCAGGTTATTCAGGGAGTCATGGGAACGCGCCGTTACATCCGGTTAGCCGGTACTCTGTGATCTTCCATACTTCATTTAGGTGTTCTGAACAGGTAAAAACTCAGCGCTTCTGTACGACACGTCTGGCTAACCGTTGTATAGAAGTATTTTGTGTAGGTTTACCTGGCTTAGTAAACTCCGGCTAAAGGCCAGGAGTGTCTGGCAGTGGTACGCCGGCGACACTCCCCCTGCCCGTGCAATCACAGAAAATCCCATGTCATGACGCCATTTTTTGTATTTTTCTGCGGTTATTGATTAACCTGCGATGCTATCTTCCGCGCAATTGATAGTGATTTCTTTCATTGAGCGATCGTCTCATTTACTTTAACAACCTAACTTTCACTGCCTTCCCTTTTATTTTCCCCTGTTGCAACTGCTTCCACGCCTGACGCGCGACCGACTGCTTCACCGCCACGTACGCATGTACAGGATGAATCGCAATCTTACCGATATCTGCGCTTTCCAGCCCGATATCACCGGTTAAAGCACCCAGAATATCGCCCGGGCGCATTTTGGCTTTTTTACCGCCGTCGATGCACAGCGTCGCCATTGCGGCTTCCAGCGGAGCGATCCGCAGGCCGGTCGGCGCGGGCAGCCAGTTGACTTTTATGTTGAGCATATCTTCCAGCGCGTTGGCGCGCTGAGTCTCTTCCGGCGAGCAGAGGCTAATGGCCAACCCGCTTTCGCCGGCGCGGGCGGTGCGGCCGATGCGGTGAACATGCACCTCTGGATCCCACGACAGCTCGTAGTTCACTACCATCTCCAACGCTTTGATGTCCAGCCCGCGCGCAGCCACGTCGGTTGCCACCAGTACGCGGCTGCTGCCGTTAGAGAAACGCACCAGAGTTTGGTCGCGGTCGCGCTGTTCCATGTCGCCGTGCAGCGCCAGCGCGCTTTGGTTGCTGTCGTTTAGCGCATCGCATACCGTCTGGCAGTCCTTTTTGGTATTACAGAACACCACGCAGGAGGCCGGTTGTTCGCGGCTCAGCAGCTTTTGCAGCAGATCAATCTTTCCGCTGCGGGAAACCTCATAGAACTGTTGTTCAACCGCAGGCAGTTCGTCCACTGAGTCGATCTCAATCGTCAGCGGATCCTGTTGAATTCGGCGGCTAATGGCGGCGATAGCATCCGGCCAGGTAGCGGAAAACAGCAGCGTTTGACGCCGGGCCGGGGCATGGGAAATCACCGCGTCAATGTCGTCAGCGAAACCCATATCAAGCATTCGGTCGGCTTCGTCCAACACCAGAGTCTGTAGAGCATCAAGGTTTACCGTCTCCTTTTGCAGGTGATCCAGCAATCGCCCCGGCGTAGCAACAATGATATGAGGGGCATGGCTCAGCGAATCACGCTGAATATTGAACGGGACGCCGCCGCAAAGGGTCAACACTTTGATATTCGGCATGTAACGGGCCAGACGACGCAGCTCGTTTGCTACCTGATCGGCGAGTTCGCGGGTCGGGCACAGCACCAGCGCCTGAGTGTTGTACTGACCGGCCTCAATGTGCTGCAACAGGCCCAGGCCGAAAGCGGCGGTCTTGCCGCTGCCGGTTTTCGCCTGCGCTCGAACGTCTTTTCCTGCAAGAATTGCCGGTAACGCCGCTGCCTGAACGGGTGTCATGGTCAGGTAGCCAAGTTCGTTAAGATTGGAGAGTTGTTCCGCAGGGAGCGCGTTGAGTTCAGCAAATGAGGTCACAGTAAAAATTCCGGATGAAGTAAAAAAGCCAGTGGGCGGCAATGATACCATTCCTTTCCTGCTGTACCGTGATGAGTTTTTATCCTGTCGCCGTCGGGCAGCTATAGTTTGAATAGTGAACCTGTCTGAATAAGCCGCAGGCAAGAAAATGGCACGGTAAGTATCCCGTGCATAATCGTGCCATTCACATTTAGAGATCATCCGGCATCAGGAAAGCCTGTGCCCAAATGGGTACTCCGCACACAATCGCCTCAGCAACTGAACGGTCTCGAAGACCAATATAATCGTCAGGTTCCGATTGTGCAGGTGCAACCTGTTACCATTTCAATACCTTGCAACTTTTAAAAGGTGAGTATCATATTTTCTCTGGTTGGTATCCTGTTTTATGCCTCAGGAGCGACCGGATAATCCTGGCATTTGATCGTCATGATCACTCTCCTTCTGAACACCTAAAAGGTTTCACCGACAGACGCTATCGTTGCGCTTTTTATCAGGATTTATCAGATAATCCACTACCGTCTTATCCACACAAAGATTTGCTCCTGACAACACCAGCGTATGTCCGTCACCTTCCAGTGTCAGCAGCGGACTGCTGAATAGTGTGGCCATGGTTCGGGCATTATGCCAGGGTGTGGTGGGATCGTGCTGCTGCGCAACAAACAGTAACTGCGGCAGATGAGGTATATGCGCCGGGCGTTTGGCATGAACGTTGTTTTTCCACGGCCATAAGTCACACAAATCCAGTGAAGCCGGCTCCTGAGGCTGATAATTCGTCGCCGCGAACGCTTCCCTGATCAACTGGCGCTGACGGCGAATTTCACTCTGCCTGAATTCGCGCACAGATTGATCTGCGCAAGAGATAACGCTCAATGCGTCCGTATCACCAAATGATGCGGAATAATCCAGCAATCCGCTGACCTCTTTACTGACAATACCGGCACTGAGTTGTCTGACTGCTGTGGCCAAGGAGGGCCAAGATGAGCGCCATAGCAGGAGAGACGTTGTCAGTGATATCAAGTCATTGGCGGTTATCTGCCGCCCTTCGGCATCATATAGCGGCTGAGAGTGCAGTTGACTCAGCAGATTGCGATACTGCTGGGTAGCGAGCATTTTGTCTGATGAGAGAGGGCAACTGCCGGTTTCTGCACACCAGACGGCAAAGCGCTCGAAGGTATTCTGGTATCCCCGGGCCTGGTTACGCTGCATGGTGGCATCATCCTTTGCCTCCTCCAAGTCGACAACGCCATCAAGCACTATTGCCCGGACCGTCGAGGGAAAGCGTTCGGCGTAGAGTGCAGCAACCTGAGTGCCGTAGGAATAAGCCACTGCCGTCAGCTTGCTGTCACCCAGTGCCTGACGAATACGATCCACATCACTGACGGCTTCATCAGTACCGATATGTTTTAGTACCTCTACGCCCGTATTAGCTATGCAGGCTTTAAGCATATTGCGGGCATCCTGTTCTTGAGTGGTGACCGCGGCTGGTGCATTTTCTGGTATCGTGCAGTTAATTCTAGGGGTAGATTGACCAACTCCCCGAGGGTCATATCCCACGAGATCCCAGGATTCACGCAGGTCAGTGACTGGCCAGTCATTATCTATCCTGGGGTTTATACCCGGCATACCCGGACCTCCATTGATCACCACTAAGCTCCCCTTGCGTACACTTTTTGCTGGTAGCAGGGTCAATGCCAGTCTGACGGTTTTATCTGTACCGTATTCTTCAATACTGGTGCCATTTTTATACTGTAATGGCACCTCCAGAAAGCCACAACGCAGTTGGGGGGAGGGGGGAGAGTCGTTAAACCAAGAATGAAACTTGCTGTTTAAGCAGGACTCCCATTGAATTGAGCTAGCCTGGCAGCGGAACGGGATAATACCAACTATAAGTAATATCAATGATATCGTTTTTAACATAAAGATTCCCCAATTCTTCCATGATGCTGGCGATTTTAGCAATGATAAACTAAACCATTGCTAAAAGAGTCCGTACAATAAACAATATTTTCTGGGGTGACCTGCTCCCCATTGATTAACACATTGGGCTGCCCTATGCCCGGGAGCTCTATATTAAGCAGGTTTATTATCGTGGTGCAGAAGAATAGGTCGGCGTATTTTCATTCCGATGGTGATTGAAATGAAATGAAATGTAAGAGAGGTAATTACAATGTTGAATCACCATGAGATAAAAAGAGTAAAGGCGTGTCGGATCACTGACCATGCCGTCATTTAAGAGTGACGGTCAGGCAGGAGGTTTTCGTCTCGAGTTGACGATTAGAATGACTGAGGTAGCCTTTCGATAGACTGCACGCCATGGATATGATTGGTACAAAGTTGCCTGACGTGGATGCACTGTCTGTCCGCTATGAGCGAGTAGCGGACAGTCAAACGGGATGCGATAAGGTAATCGGATAATGCGGACGGACGAACTGCCTGCTGCCGTTAACATTTTTCAATCTCAGCAGGTCAGGAAGTGTGGATTATGAAAGCTGATCTGCGTACTGTTGCAATACAGTACTGAACGCTGATACCTGCAAAATCCGGTAACAGACGAAAGTCATGTTCAGCGTTCAGACTTAGGCTTACTCAATCTGTTGTGAGGCATATTTTCCCTATATGGTGACCACTAACTTGGTATTCAAACGCGGCGGTAATATCTTCCAGAGGGAATACTTTATCGATTATTGGTCGAATATTACTGGCATTCAGCGCCCTGATCATATCTATTTGATGAGTCCGGCTCCCCACAATTACACCTTTGATTGAGAGCTGTTTCCCCATGATTGTACCTGTCGGTATTTCGCCATAGGTTCCGGTAAATACTCCGACCAGCGTAATATGCCCACCGATTCGGGCAGCCGCTATGGACTGCGGAAACGTACCGGGTCCGCCAATCTCAACAACATGATCAACACCACGCCCGCCTGTCATCTCAAGGATTTTTTTACCCCATTCTGGCTCGCTGCGGTAATTAACGACACCGGCTACACCCTGTTTAAGCAACCATTTCGCTTTCTCATCAGATGATGTAGTAGCCCACACGCGAGCCCCGGCCATAAGTGCAAACTGGAGAGCAAAGATAGATACGCCACCTGTTCCGAGGATCAGCACATCATCACCGGCCTTAATCTGCCCGTTAACAACCAGCGCTCGCCAGGCGGTTAGTGCGGCCGTTGGAAGTGTTGCTGTTTCTGTATGTGTCCACCCTTCAGGAGCATGTGTGAACCAGCTTGCAGGGCGCACCACATGTGATGTGGCATAGCCGTCAAGTCCGTCACCTGGAGTGCGACTGAATCCGGCGAGAGGGGCTTCCCCATCGCTCCAGTCAGGGAAGAAGAGAGAAACAACGTTATCCCCCAGATTAAAATCGGTGACACCTTCTCCGACTTCCTCCACGACACCTGCACCATCAGACATCAGAAGGCGGCCAGGGTTGGAAGGAAGAACACCGTTAGCAACGTTGATATCGTGATAGTTAAGTGAGTTACTGATGATTCTGACACGTATTTCCCCATATGCTGGCTGGCCCGGATCCTGAATGTCTGCCAGTTCAATATAATTAATTCCTGGGGTTGCTCCTAGTTTCGCTGCTTTCATTATTCTGCCTCTGTTTATTTTCAGTAATGCATATATTATCTTGTCATTCGTTTTCCTATAAGTACGAACAAAAATGTCAGTAAGCCGAGATAATCAAAAAGAACAGCAATACATGCTGGCTGGTATGCTGGATGGTAAAAAAACTATTGACCCATCATGCCCCTCAAGAGAGCTTCTCAGCCATATTACCAGTCGCTGGGGAGTGCTGACACTCATTGCACTCAAGAATAAAACTCTCAGATTCAGTGAGCTGAGGCAGAAACTCAATGGCGTGAGCGAGCGGATGCTTATTAAGGTTCTTAAGGACTTCGAAAAGGATGGACTGGTACTACGCGAGTCTTACCCTGTTGTCCCGCCACATACCGAATACTCGTTAACTACGTCTGGCCTAGAAGCGGCAGGATTGATCACTCTGTTGACTGACTGGATTGGGAATTATCAGATGAAGGAAAATGCCAAGCCTAATAAATCGTAGTTATTTCCGGCCATTAGAGGCTATATAGAGTAAACCATTACGTTGGATACCAAGTTGAGGAATTTCAGAATTTCACAACGTCCGCTTCTGGCACAAAGCGGACCGCCTGCAGTATCGCGAGGTCCGCTCTGAGCGACAAGCGGCTGTTCGTAATTGAATCGCCATGGATGTTGCTAGCAAAGCCGTGTGCCAATCAACTGGGAGCGGATCAACGTAAAAATCATGACTAAGGATTGAAAGACTTGTCGAACGAGTGAAATAATGGCCATCTGAGTAAGGACGATGTCCACATATACACTTTTAGGGCTACAAGGCGAGATCTCTAATGAGCATCGAGAATGTATCAAGATTAAAACGAAATCGCGGAGTTCCTGTAGCGATCCGACGTAAATTGCTTGAGAAATACGATCATGCTTGCGCTGCCTGTGGTGTTAAAGATGACGTGGTCCCACTTGAGCTTGCTCATCTTGTTCCCACCTATGCAGGTGGTGAATCATCTGAAGACAATTTGACAATTCTTTGCCCAAATTGCCACCGAACATTTGATCGCCAGCCACGTGAATATGAATTTGTCAGTTTTCTCACTGAGCTATTGAAAAATCATCCTAACTTCAGTGATATACAACAGGAGATACTGTTAGGCCGCGAAATTCGTTATAGGGCTGATCTTCTAGTAAACCGACGGTTAAATGATACAAAGGAAGTTTTGCTAATCGAGTGCAAGACCTATTTAGCACTAACTTCCGGCCATATTCATAATGTCATTGGACAATTGGAAAAATACAAATCCAGTTACGGTAATGGCAGGATGGTTCTCGCTATTCCAGCAACCTTGAGAGCAACTGACTTGTCGGCTCTGAATGTGGCGGACATTGAAGCGTGGGATATTAAATACATTGCAAACAATTTTTCTAAACAAATAGAGGCTGCATCTCCAAGCTATTATAGGGCATTATTTCTTGCGCGGATCACTCGTCCTACAAAAAAGATTACTCGCGAGCAAGAGTTAATTAATTCTTTATCTTCCTGTATTCCAGGGAAGAACGACTGCTATGTGTATCAGAACCTCGTTGGAGATATTCTTGAACATTTGTTCACGCCCCCTCTTGGGAAGCCAATTCCAGAGCTATCTGACAAGTTGAAAGCCAATCGCCGCGACTTCATCATGCCAAACTATACTGATAAGGGATTCTGGTCTTTCTTGCGACAAAAGTATGGAGCTGATTACGTTGTGATTGATGCAAAAAACTACTCAAGAAAAGTCAAAAAGTCTGAGATCTTGCAAATCGCGAACTACTTGAAACCACATGGAGCTGGTCTCTTTGGGTTAATCATATCTCGCAAGGGTGGCGACGCATTAGGTTGTGAACATACGTTGAGAGAACAATGGCTAGTTCATAAAAAAATGATCTTGGTGCTGGATGACGAAGATGTTAAAGCTATGCTAGTTGCCAAGTCAGATGGTCGGCAGCCTGAAGAAATATTGGGGCAGAAAATTGAAGACTTCAGGCTATCAATGTAGCAGTAAACCGGAATTACGCGAAAAGACGTGCAGGTTCGGTAACTTCTACGTAGTATTTTCCAACGCACAGGATGGTGAGTGTAATTTATCTATATAGATGATCTAGCTCGTAATGTCCGCAGTTGGCACGGAGCGGATTTGTGAGGAGACTTAGGTCTACCTTGAGCGAGCAGCGGAAGTTCGCCATGGTTGTATGACTAACATTGCCATTTATGGAATTGGTCAATAACCGTTATAATCACGTAGAGTGAGCCATAGTTAATACGGGGTGTGCTGTACTGGCTGTTCAAACAGCTTGAATTCAAAGCATCCGTGTTTTGGGGTATAAGATAACGCATGGCTTAAAAATTAATTATTTTCAATTGATTATCTTTGTTTTCCGATTCCCTTCGCCGCTCCAGTTTCAACTCTCCAGCATTTCTGAGACCGAACACATATTCTACATGGCGACTTCGTGATCGTTATGATGGGAAGACTAAATGTCACTCGCCAACCCCACAATCAATTTCATCTTCACCGCTTTTCGCTGTTATGGGTCTATGTCAGCGAGCAAATGTCAGGTAAATTGTTATAATACATGGCGGGTATTTTATAATACAAAGAGATACAAATAATGGAGCAGCCTGACAGCAAAAGCGCGAAGCCACTCTATAAACAGCTTGAAGCCTCCCTCAAAGAAGCTATTTTGTGTGGCGAATATCAACCTGGACAGCAGATCCCTACTGAAAATGAGCTAAGCGCACAATGGGAGGTCAGTAGGGTGACCGTGCGAAAAGCACTGGACGCATTAACGCGTGAAAATCTCCTGACCCGCGTGTCGGGTAAGGGAACGTTTGTTTCCAGTGAAAAATTTCAGCGTAGTATGACAGGGATAATGAGCTTCACCGAGTTATGCCAGTCGCAGGGGCGACGGCCCGGTTCACGTACTATCAAATCAGTATTCGAGTCTATCGATGATGAAACACGATGCTTGCTGGGCATGACTGCCGAAGAAAAAGCCGTTGTCATCGAACGTATTCGTTATGCTGATGACATTCCCGTCTCGCTGGAAACCGTCCAGATGCCACCACGCTTTGCCTTTCTGTTGCAGGAAGAGCTTAACAATCAATCACTATATGAGTGCTTGCGTGAGAAATACGGTTTGTGGTTTACCCACTCACGTAAAATGATCGAACTGGTTTATGCGAATTTTGAGGTCTCTCATTATCTTGGTGTGGCAGAGCGTTACCCTCTTATCCTTATTAAGAGTGAAATGATCGACAACAAAGGCGAGTTGTCCTGTGTCTCCAGGCAACTGATTGTCGGCGACAAAATTCGCTTCACGGTGTAGTTTTCTCCCTTTAGCTAACAAGCTGATTCATCTAAATCGGGATCCGCGTCGCGGATCCCGTTTTTTTTTGCCTTGCATCTTGAATGTATCTAAATGTCATATAAAAATAACAACACATTATAAGTCATTTGTGGCGGCATAGTTCGCCGGGTCAAAGTAAGAACCAGAGGGATGTATGATGAGTATGAAAGAGATTGTTAGCGGCATTTTGGCCAGCCAGGTGGATAAAGGAGGAGTAAAATACGTTTATTATGTGGCCTGCGGTGGCTCTTATGCTGCATTTTATCCGGCGAAAGCCTTTTTAGAAAAAGAGGCGAAAGGTCTTACCGTTGGCCTGTACAACAGCGGAGAGTTCATTAACAACCTGCCATCGGCGTTGGGAGAGAATGCGGTTGTTATCGTGGCTTCGCACAAAGGGAATACCCCGGAGACCATTAAGGCGGCTGAGCTTGCGCGTCAACATGGCGCGTCGGTTATTGGGCTAACATGGGTGATGGATTCGCCATTAGTCGCCCATTGCGACTATGTGGAAAGTTACACTTTTGGCGATAACAAAGACATTGCTGAAGAAAAGACGATGAAAGGTTTGCTGAGCGCAGTCGAGCTCTTGCAGCAGACTGAAGGCTATATTCATTACGATGACTTCCTTGACGGGGTAAGTAAAATTAATCGCATTGTCTATCGTGCTTGTGAGCATGTTGCAGAGCGGGCTTTGACATTTGCGCAGGAATACAAAGACGACAACGTTATTTATACCGTCGCAAGTGGCGCCGGTTACGGCGCGGCATATCTTCAGAGTATCTGTATCTTTATGGAAATGCAGTGGATTCACTCAGCATGTATCCACAGCGGTGAGTTTTTCCATGGACCTTTTGAGATCACTGATGCGAACACGCCGTTTTTCTTCCAGTTATCTGAGGGTAGCGCCCGGCCTGTGGATGAGCGCGCTCTAAACTTCCTGAAAAAGTATGGCCGCCGGATTGAAGTTGTCGATGCGAAAGAATTAGGGTTATCTACGATCAAGACGACGGTGATAGATTATTTCAATCATTCTCTCTTTAATAATGTTTACCCTGTCTACAATCGCGCACTTGCAATGGCTCGTCAGCACCCGTTGACCACGCGTCGCTATATGTGGAAAGTTGAGTATTAATAACCAGGGATTTTGAAAAAGCAGGGACGCTTTTTATTCTATATATAAATCAAGGATTAGTTATGAGCATTAGCGTTATAGGTATTGGTGACAATGTTGTCGATAAATACCTCCATTCCGGAATAATGTATCCGGGGGGGAATGCATTAAATTTTTCCGTGTATGCAAAACTCGCTGGCGTACCTGCTGCTTTCATGGGAGCCTTTGGCGATGATGAAGCTGCAAGGCATGTGCAGGATGTCTTGCATGAGTTTGAGATAGATACTACTCACTGCCGTCATTATGCTGGTGAGAATGGATACGCATGTATTCGACTGAAAAATGGTGATCGGGAGTTTGTTGCCAGCAATAAAAATGGGGTGCTGCGTGAGCATCCTTTGACACTATCACAAGACGATCTCCATTATATTTCTCAATTCAATTTAGTACACTCCAGTATCAACGGTTTTCTGGAGCCAGAGCTGGAAAAGATAAAACAGAATAATAATCTTATTTCATTTGATTTTTCCGGGCGCGGTACTGATGAATATTTCGAAAGTGTATGTCCATGGATAAGCTACGGTTTTATTTCTTGCAGTGATTTATCATCAGATGAAATAAAAGAAAAAATTGAGAAAGTTTATCATTACGGTTGCCGGCATGTTATCGCGACCCGTGGACATGAGGGTGTTTATTATTTTTCTGCCAATGGTTATCTTGAGTGGCATCCTCAGTATATCGAACCAGTGGATACGCTGGGAGCTGGTGACGCGTTTTTAACCGGCTTTATGCTCTCCATTATGCAATCCGGTACAGATGAACCTGATAATGAAATGGTGATGTCAGCTATGCGAGCGGGAGGGCAATCTGCGGCGCAGGTTTTATCACATTACGGCGCATTCGGTTTTGGCAAACCTTATTCTGCCTGTTAACGCTGTTCCATTAAATTAACCCAGCATTCACTCCACACAGGTCAGGAGGAAGTATGTTTTGGACGGAATTGTGTTTTATTCTTATTGCTTTGATGATTGGCGCCAGAATCGGCGGCGTATTTTTAGGGATGGTCGGTGGGTTGGGTGTGGGCGTCATGGTATTCGTATTCGGCCTGACACCTTCAACTCCGCCGATTGATGTTATTCTTATTATTCTTTCTGTTGTATTAGCCGCCTCATCATTGCAGGCTGCCGGGGGGTTGGATTTACTGGTTAAACTGGCAGAAAAAATTCTGCGACGGCACCCACGTTATATTACGTTGCTGGCTCCTTTTATTTGTTATCTTTTTACCTTTATGTCTGGAACGGGGCATGTGGTATACAGCTTGTTGCCGGTTATCTCTGAAGTTGCTCGTGACTCAGGGATCCGCCCTGAACGTCCACTATCCATTTCTGTCATCGCCTCACAACAGGCAATCACCGCCAGCCCGATATCAGCCGCAATGGCGGCGATGATCGGCCTGATGGCGCCTTTAGGTATTTCAATTTCCACCATCATGATGATTTGTGTCCCTGCAACATTGATTGGTGTGGCATTGGGGGCAATCGCAACCTTCAATAAAGGCAAAGAATTAAAAGACGACCCGGAGTATCAGCGCCGACTGGCTGAAGGGGTAATTCAGCCGGTTCAGAAGGAAAGCAAAAAAACAGAAGTTACGTCGCGCGCCAGGCTCTCAGTTGTGCTGTTTTTAATGAGTGCGGTTGTGATTGTATTGTTGGGGCTTATTCCGGCCCTGCGTCCAATGGTCGAAACAGCAAAAGGGCTACAACCGCTTTCAATGTCAGCAGCAATCCAGATTACTATGCTCTCCTTTGCCTGTCTGATTGTATTGTTGTGTCGCCCGCAAGTGGATCAAATCATTAGCGGTACGGTTTTCCGCGCCGGAGCGCTGGCGATTGTCTGTGCTTTCGGGCTTGCATGGATGAGCGAAACCTTTGTAAACGGGCATATCGAACTGATCAAAGCGGAAGTTCAGACACTTTTACAACAGCATACCTGGCTCATTGCTATCATGATGTTTTTTGTCTCCGCGATGGTCAGCAGTCAGGCCGCAACAACCCTCATTTTATTGCCCCTGGGGTTGGCGTTAGGGCTGCCCGCCTATGCGCTGATTGGATCATGGCCAGCAGTCAATGGCTATTTCTTTATTCCCGTGGCGGGTCAGTGTCTTGCAGCATTAGCTTTTGATGACACCGGAACCACGCGGATTGGTAAGTACGTACTTAATCATAGCTTTATGCGACCAGGCTTAGTCAACGTCATTGTTTCGGTTACCGTTGGCTTAATTATTGGAAAAATGGTGCTGGCCTGATTATTTAATAAGTCTGACAGGTTTCACCCTGTTCAATTAAATTCAGAGGAAAAGAAAATGAATATAAGAATATTCATTGCTGTGGCTTTGGTTTTTATCAGTCAAAGTATATTTAGCGCTACTACACAACCTCATATTGTGATTCTTGCGACAGGTGGCACGATTGCTGGGACGGCAGCAAATACAACACAAACATCGGGTTATAAATCTGGCGAAATTGGTGTTCAGACATTAATTAACGCTGTGCCAGAGATAAAAAATATTGCACGTGTTGATGGTCAACAAATTGCTAATATTGGAAGTGAAAATATGACCAGCGATATTATTTTAAAACTGTCTCAGCAGGTGAATACGCTACTGGCGCGGGATGATGTTGATGGTGTGGTGATTACTCATGGTACAGATACGCTGGATGAAACAGCGTACTTCCTGAATCTGACGGTCAAGAGCGATAAGCCCGTGGTGTTCACTGCCGCAATGAGACCAGCGACAGCGATTAGCGCGGATGGTGCGATGAACCTGTTGGAAGCCGTTACTGTGGCAGCAGACCCCAATGCCAGGGGCCGCGGGGTGATGGTGGTATTAAATGATCGTATTGGTTCGGCAAGATTTGCCACTAAAACTAACGCGACCACGTTGGATACATTCAAAGCGACCGAGCAGGGGTATCTGGGCATTATTGTAAACGGTACACCGCAATTTGAGACGCGAGTGGAAAAGGTGCATACCCTGCGTTCAGTATTTGATGTGCGAAATCTGCGCAAATTACCAGAAGTCGTGATTATTTATGGTTATCAGGACGATCCGGAATATATGTATGATGCAGCAATTTCACATCATGTTGACGGGATCATTTATGCCGGAACCGGGGCGGGTTCTGTTTCTGTCAGAAGCGAGGCAGGGATCAGGAAAGCAGAGGAAGCCGGAATTATAGTGATACGTTCATCCCGCACAGGGAATGGTGTTGTACCCGTCGATAAAGGCCAACCTGGCCTGGTCGCGGATTCATTGAATCCTGCTAAAGCCCGGATATTGCTGATGACTGCGCTGACGCAAACAAAAAAACCTGAGCTGATTCAACACTATTTCCGTACCTACTAAACAACACCGCGCGTTAAACCTGTGCCAGAAAGTACAAAAAGCGGTTTAGCGCAGCGGAAGGTGTTTCATCATTACGCCAGAAAATGGACTGCCCCCACGACAGTAGACAAATTCTGTCCTCACGACGGGGCCTGTTCAAAGGCCTCCGGACTGACGCCACCGAGGTGCCTAGAGACGGCTTTACGGAGGATGTAAACGCCGAAACGGTTCTTTATTGGTTGTATCATAATGCTCATTTTGTACCACCTTCCTGTACCACCGGGAAGCGGGGCCGGAGGAAAGTAAAAAGAGGTCACTACTGATAAACCAACAAGTTGTTGACTCAGAAAGCAAAAACCCCCGCCGAAGCGAGGGTTATAAATGAGTGGTGCCCGGACTCGGAATCGAACCAAGGACACGGGGATTTTCAATCCCCTGCTCTACCGACTGAGCTATCCGGGCAACGAGGCGCATTAAACCGTATCAGGCGTCCGGCGTCAACGCTTTTCCTGAAAAAGTGACAAATTCATGAATCGACTGCTGAAAAAGTGCCCATGATGTTTGTTTTTAGCTCAATGCGCCGTGTTTTCGGCAGTTTGCGATGCGTAAAATGTCTTCCGCCAGGCGACGAGCCGTTTCTACATCATTCAAATTACGTTTCACCATCAGCTTGCTCAGGCAGCCCTCCAGAATCAGTTCCATCTGATCGGCGACCATCACGGCATCATCAACCTCCAGTTCCTGCAACAACGTCAGGGTGAAGTCGTGGGAAGCGTGTTTTTGCTGTTCCGCTAACTGATGGATAGGGTGGTCGGCTTCCGGGAAGATAGTGCAGGCGGCGATAAACAGGCAGCCGGGGTAGCGCAGTTGTTTGACGTACTGCGCCAGTACCTCATAACGGGCCAGGAGCTTCTGTTGCGGGGTTTGGCTCTCATCCAGCAATAGCTGGCGGCGCCAGGTGTCAATTTGCTGGGCGTGATAGCGCAGGCTGTCATAAATCAGCGCTTCGCGATCCGGCCAGTAACGGACGATATCCTCCACGCTTTCTTCCAACTGTGGCGCCAGCCTTTCCAGCGTGGTCGTCGCCAGCCCTTGTTGCTCCAGCAGGTTGAGTACCTTGCTGAGTACGTTTTCTCTTTGCACGAGGGCCTCCTGTGTTAGTCCGGATATGCGGTATCCGGGATATTCAGTGTTGTCGATCGTTATCGTTTCTGCAAATGCGCCCGAAACGTGTCTGCGTCCATAAAGCCCGTCACGCGTTGTGCAGTCAATTCCTCGCCGGTGGGAGAGAAGAACAGTATTGTCGGTAGCCCCAGCACGTTAAAGTGCTTCAGAATGGCGTTGTGCTGCGCATTGTTAGCGGTGACGTCCGCCTGTAACAGCAGGGTGCCGCTGAGCTGCTGCTGAACCAGTGGATCGCTGAAGGTGTATTTCTCAAACTCTTTGCAGGATACGCACCAGTCCGCGTAAAGGTCGAACATCACCGGCTGGCGGTTGGCCTTCGCTTCATCAAGCGCCTGCTGCAGCTCGTCCAGCGTGTTGACCTGACGGAACGCCAGATGATGACCGGCGTCCTGCTGTGCGGTGGGCGCGCCGAATACCCAGTCCTGCAACGGACGGGCGCAGATCAGCGCGGCGGCCAGCAGAATCAGTTGCAGCACGCGCACCAGGCCGCGTTCGGAGCGCAGGCTGACGATAAAGGCCCAGCCGAAGAACGCGACGCCTAAGATGCTCCACAAACGCAATCCCCAGGTGTCGCCCAGCACGCGTTCCAGTAAGAAGATAGGCAACGCCAGAATAATGAAGCCGAATGCCTCTTTCACGTTTTGCATCCAGGGACCGCTGCGCGGCAGCAGGCGGTTGCCGAAGGTTGTTACCAGCACCAGCGGCAAACCCATTCCCAACGCATACAGATAAAGCGTGCCGCCGCCGGCCAGCAGGTTTCCGCTCTGGGCGATATACAGCAGGATGGCGGTCAGCGGCGCGGTGGTGCAGGGAGAACAAATCAGCCCGGCCAGTGCGCCCATGGCGAAAACGCCCAGCAGCGATCCGCCTTTTTGCTGATTGCTCCACAATGTCAGGCGGGTTTGCAGGGAAGAGGGCAGTTGCAGGCTAAACAGCCCGAACATCGACATCGCCAGCACGATAAACAGCGCCGAAAGGCCGATCAGCACGTAAGGATGCTGAAACGCGGCCTGAAATTGCATGCCCGCTGCGGCGACCACAATGCCCAGCACGGTGTACGTCAGCGCCATTCCCTGTACGTAGACCAGCGACAGCACCAGAATATGCCGGTGGCTGTGCGGTTTTTCCCGGCCGAGGATAATGGCGGAGATAAGCGGATACATCGGCAATACGCACGGCGTGAAGGCGATACCGATGCCGATCAGCAACGCCCACAGCGGGGAGAAGGGCAGATCTTGCTCCGGTTGGGCGGGCGATGCTGCTTCTGCGGCCGGTGCGGCGTTCTCTGCGGCTGACGCACTGACGCTTTGCAGTGGAATCAGCTTGGTTTCGGGCGGGTAGCAAAATCCGGCCTCCGCGCAGCCCTGGTAAGTGACGGAAAGCGTCGCGTGCTGCCCGGTGCTGCGTAACGGCACGCTGAAGCTCAGCTGGTCGCGATACGTAATGACGTCGCCATAAAACTCATCTTTATGATGCACGCCCTGCGGCAGCGAGAATGCGCCAAGCTGCGCCTCGCTGCCGACCACCTGAATTTGCTGCTGGTAAAGATAGTATCCCGGCCTGATTTGCCAGTTGAGCTTTACCTGGTTGTTGTGTTGACTGAAGTCGAAACTGAAAGCCTGATCGACGGGGACGAATTTACCGCCGCCGCTGTTGCCGAACAGGGAAGCTTGGGCCGGGAGTAAGGTACAGAAAAAGAGAAAAATCAGCGTAAGGAAGCGTTGAGCCATGACAGGTAATCTTTATCTCCGGCGCAGACGGGTAAGACCAGCAATTCCGGGGTTTGGTATGGATGATGTTGTTTCAGGCAGTTCAGCAACGCTTCCTGATGGAGACGGTCGCTTTTAATCAGCATTTGTACTTCATATTCCTGCTCTAACCGGCCTTCCCAGTAATACAGGGAACTGGCGCCGGGCAGCAGCGTCACGCAGGCCGCTAACTTTTCGTTGAGCACCTGGCTTGCCAACTCTTGCGCGCTGGCTTCGTCCGGCGCGGTACATAAAACCACAACGGCTTCCGTGTCGGTGATCACCTGATTTTTTGCGTCAGTCATAAACACCTCGCAGCGGCGGAAGTCCCTGAAACGATGAGCAGTTACTATACAACGTGCGGGAGGGGCTTGTCAGTAAAGAGGATGTAAAGACGGTAAATGAGAACAGGGCGCCGGAGCGCCCTGTTGTGGGGATTACAGCATTACGCTGCCCAGCAGGAAACCGAAGCAAACCGCCAGAATCACGCCCAGCGTACCGGGGATGAAGAACGGGTGGTTGAAGACGAATTTCCCGATGCGGGTGGTGCCGGTGTCGTCCATCTGTACCGCCGCGACCAGGGTCGGGTAGGTCGGCAGGATGAACAGGCCGGATACCGCAGCGAAAGAAGCGACGGCGGTCAGCGGAGAAACGTTCAGTGCCAGCGCCATCGGCATCAGCGCCTTGGCGGTTGCCGCCTGAGAATACAGCAGGGCGGAAGCAAAGAAGAAAATGACGGCCAGCAGCCACGGATGGCCCTGAATCACGCTGCCTGCGGTCTCTTTAATCCAGTCGATGTTAGCGGATACGAAAGTATCGCCCAGCCAGGCAACGCCCAGGATACAGATACAGGCGCTCATACCGGCTTTGAACGTGCTGGAGTTCAGGATGGAGTCAGTTTCAACGCGGCAGATGATCGTGGTCAGCGTTGCGACGCTGAGCATGATAATCAGAATAGCGTTGGTGGTGTTCATCAGCGGTTTTTCAACCAGGCCCAGGCTCGGGCTGTTGATGATGGCGTAGACCACCACGCAGATAACGCCCAGCAGGAACAACCATACCGAGGTTTTGGCGCCGGCTTTGATTTCTACCTGCTTGTCGCCGCGCAGGGTAATCAGGCCTTCAGCCAAACGCTTCTGGTAAACCGGATCGTTAGACAGTTTGGAGTCGAAAATCATGGAGACCAGGAAGGACATCACGATGATTGCCAGGAAGGTCGACGGAATAACGACGGACAGCAGGTGGATGTAGCTGATGCCATGGCCTTCCATTACGGAAGACATGTACACCACGGCGGCGGAAATCGGCGACGCGGTGATGGCGATCTGCGCGGAAACCACCGCAGTCGACAGTGGACGACAAGGCTTGATCCCCTGCTCTTTGGCCACTTCGGCGATAACCGGCAGAGTGGCGAGGGAAATGTTGCCGGTGCCGGCAAAGATGGTCAAAAAGTAGGTGACGATCGGCGCCAGAATCGTGATGTATTTCGGATTCTTACGCAGCAGTTTTTCCGTCTGGTGTACCAAATAGTCGAGACCACCGGCAATCTGCATTGCAGAGATCGCGGCGATAACGGCCATTATGATGGAAATAACGTCGAACGGGATTTTACCAGGCGCAACGCCAATCGCGGCGAGTACAAGTACCCCCAAGCCGCCGGCGTAGCCGATACCTATCCCACCTAACCGGGCCCCAAGAAAGATGGCCAGCAGAACGATAATCAATTCTACGGCTAGCATAGTGTTTCTCCTTACAATTTAACGAAAATAATTCTTATTTTGTGTTTACCCTGCATCTTTCGGGTTACTGCTTCTATTTTATCGGCAGCAACCCGAAATACTTAGGATGAATATCTGCTGTATGAAAAAAGGCACGACTGGCCAGGAGGGGACAGACGTGCCTGATTGTTAATGATCAACCTGAATTACTGCTCGTTTTCATCGGTAAAGCGCTTGGCTTTATAAGCCGGATGCATCAGGTTCTCCACGGAGAAGATGTCGTCCAGCTCAGCTTCGGTCAGCAGACCGCGTTCCAGCACAACTTCGCGTACGCTCTTACCGGTTTCGGCGCAAATCTTGCCGACGATATCACCGTTATGATGCCCGATGAACGGGTTCAGGTAGGTAACGATACCGATAGAGTTAAATACGAAGCTTTCACAGATTTCTTTGTTGGCGGTAATGCCGTTGATGCATTTTTCCAGCAGGTTGTAGCAGCCGTTGGTCAGGATATGGATTGACTCGAACATGGCCTGGCCGATAACCGGCTCCATGACGTTCAACTGCAACTGGCCGGCTTCTGCAGCCATGGTGACGGTGGTGTCGTTACCGATGACTTTGAAGCACAGCTGGTTTACAACTTCCGGTACAACCGGGTTAACCTTGGCCGGCATGATAGAAGAACCCGCCTGCAACTCCGGCAGGTTGATTTCGTTCAGGCCAGCGCGCGGGCCGGAGGAGAGCAGACGCAGGTCGTTACAGATTTTGGACATCTTCACGGCCAGGCGTTTGAGCGCACTGTGCACCATGACGTAAGCGCCGCAGTCGGAGGTGGCTTCAATCAGATCTTCCGCCGGTACACAGGGCAGGCCGCTGACTTCCGCCAGTTTCTGCACGGCGAGCTGCTGGTAGCCTTCCGGCGTGTTTAGGCGGGTACCGATAGCGGTCGCGCCCAGGTTTACTTCCAGCAGCAGCTCAGCGGCGCGCTGCATGCTTTTCGCTTCTTCTTTCAGCAATACGCTGAATGCGTTGAATTCCTGGCCCAGCGTCATCGGCACGGCGTCCTGCAGCTGGGTACGACCCATCTTCAGGATGTTTTTGAACTCGACGGCCTTGCGATCGAAGCCTTCGCGCAGCTGGTTGATGGCGTCGATCAATTTCATGATGGAGGCGTAAACCGCGATGCGGAACCCGGTCGGGTAGGCGTCGTTGGTTGACTGGCTCATGTTCAGGTCGTCATTCGGGTTCAGATACTGATACTCACCTTTCTGATGACCCATCAGCTCCAGACCGATGTTGGCCAGCACTTCGTTAGTGTTCATGTTAACAGAGGTGCCTGCGCCGCCCTGGAACACATCCACCGGGAACTGGTCCATGCATTTACCGTTGTTAAGCACCTCGTCACAGGCCTTAACGATAATCTCAGCGGTTTTTTTAGGAATAACTTTAAGTTCTCTGTTTGCCAGCGCCGCTGCTTTTTTTACCATAACCATGCCGCGGACAAATTCAGGAATGTCGCTGATCTTACTGTTGCTTATATAAAAGTTTTCAATCGCACGTAAGGTATGAACACCATAATAGGCGTCTGCCGGAACTTCACGGGTGCCTAACAGATCTTCTTCGATACGAATGTTGTTTGACATAAGAACCTTCTTTCAATTGATGCCGGTGGTAAACAAAGTTTGTAAACTTGTTAAATAATATATGTTGTTTGGGTTTCCCAACTTGAAAGGATCATCCGTCCTCTCTTTTGTGCTCATGATCATATGCTGCTGGGGCGGAAATGCATGAATCCAGATCACTATATAGTTCATATTTATGATGGCGATCTGATATCTGTGATAACTCTCACAGATAGGTGCAATAACTATCTTGGGTTATTAGGTTGAATATGCTCAAAACGCCACCATTTAGTAGCAGACAATCCGCTATTTCACCGGAATGTAATTATATTTTAAACTGTCGTATCCGCGCCAAAAGGCGAAATCCGGCAGCGATTACCCAATGAGGAGAATACGGTGCGCTTTTTACCGCTTATATTGATATTTCTTTTTGTTTACATAGAGATATCTATCTTTATCAAGGTGGCCGCCGTATTAGGTGTTGCGGTTACGTTACTGTTGGTGATCCTGACGTCCTGCCTGGGCATTTCCCTGGTGCGAAATCAGGGCATGCGTACGCTGATGCAGATGCAGCAGAAGCTGGCGCAGGGAGAAAGCCCTGCGGCGGAAATGGTGAAAAGCGTTTCGCTGGTGATGGCCGGTTTTCTGCTGTTGATCCCGGGCTTCTTTACCGACTTCCTGGGATTGCTGCTGATTCTGCCGCCGGTGCAAAAACACCTGACGCTGAAGTTGCTGCCTTATTTTCGCATTTATCCCGGCGGCCCCGGCCCGGGGAGCGGCGGCAATGGCAATGTGTTTGAGGGGGAGTTCGAGCGTCGTGACGATGCTTCTTCCCGTCCTGATAACAATCATCTCGACCATAAATAAGGGCGTTCACGCCGAAAGGCGCGGCCAGCATTGCCGCGCTTTCAATTATCTGCATCCGGGTTTCCCCTGCGTAAACAAAAAGAAAATTTTTTTGTTTTCCCCCCCTTGAAGGGGGGGAAGGACGCCCCAATCTAGGTTATCACGAGTCAGGAGACGGTAAGTTTCCGGCGTTCAACCCAAAACGATATGGACCTTCTCAAAGGAGAGCTATCAATGAATATTCGTCCACTGCACGACCGTGTAATCGTCAAGCGCAAAGAAGTCGAATCTAAATCTGCTGGCGGGATCGTTCTGACCGGTTCTGCAGCGGGTAAATCCACCCGTGGCGAAGTGATTGCAGTTGGCAAAGGCCGCATTCTGGAAAACGGCGACGTTAAACCGCTGGACGTTAAAGTTGGCGATATCGTGATTTTCAACGATGGGTATGGCGTAAAAACCGAGAAAATCGACAACGACGAAGTGCTGATCATGTCTGAAAGCGACATCCTGGCCGTTGTTGAAGCCTAATCCGCTTAAGCAAACGTAACGCGAATTTTTAACCTGAATCGAACGAATTTGTAGGGAAATCCTTATGGCAGCTAAAGACGTAAAATTTGGTAACGACGCGCGCGTAAAAATGCTGCGCGGTGTGAACGTACTGGCAGACGCAGTGAAAGTCACCCTGGGCCCGAAAGGCCGTAACGTGGTTCTGGATAAATCTTTCGGTGCGCCGACCATCACTAAAGACGGCGTTTCCGTAGCGCGTGAAATCGAGCTGGAAGACAAGTTCGAAAACATGGGCGCCCAGATGGTGAAAGAAGTTGCTTCCAAAGCTAACGACGCTGCGGGCGACGGCACCACCACCGCAACCGTACTGGCTCAGTCCATCGTTAACGAAGGTCTGAAAGCCGTTGCTGCGGGTATGAACCCGATGGATCTGAAGCGTGGTATCGACAAAGCCGTCGTTGCCGCCGTTGAAGAACTGAAAAAACTGTCCGTTCCCTGCTCAGACTCTAAAGCCATTGCTCAGGTTGGCACCATCTCCGCCAACGCCGACGAGACCGTGGGTAAGCTGATTGCCGAAGCGATGGAAAAAGTCGGTAAAGAAGGCGTTATCACCGTTGAAGAAGGTACCGGTCTGCAAGACGAACTGGACGTGGTTGAAGGTATGCAGTTTGACCGCGGTTACCTCTCTCCTTATTTCATCAACAAGCCGGAAACCGGGTCTGTTGAGCTGGAAAGCCCGTTCATCCTGCTGGCTGACAAGAAAATCTCCAACATCCGCGAAATGCTGCCGGTTCTGGAAGCCGTTGCCAAAGCAGGCAAACCGCTGCTGATCATCGCCGAAGACGTTGAAGGCGAAGCGCTGGCTACCCTGGTGGTGAACACCATGCGCGGCATCGTGAAAGTGGCTGCCGTTAAGGCGCCGGGCTTCGGCGACCGCCGTAAGGCCATGCTGCAGGATATCGCTACCCTGACCGCCGGTACCGTGATTTCTGAAGAAATCGGTATGGAGCTGGAAAAAGCGACCCTGGAAGATCTGGGCCAGGCCAAGCGCGTGGTTATCAACAAAGACACCACCACCATCATCGACGGTGTGGGCGACGAGTCTGCGATTTCTGGTCGCGTAACCCAGATTCGCCAGCAGATCGAAGAAGCAACCTCTGACTACGATCGTGAAAAACTGCAGGAGCGCGTGGCTAAACTGGCCGGCGGTGTTGCTGTCATCAAGGTTGGCGCTGCCACCGAGATGGAAATGAAAGAGAAGAAAGCCCGCGTTGAAGACGCCCTGCACGCGACCCGTGCTGCGGTGGAAGAAGGCGTGGTTGCCGGCGGCGGCGTGGCGCTGATCCGCGTGGCTAACAGCATCTCCGGGCTGACTGGTGATAACGAAGACCAGAACGTAGGTATCCGCGTTGCTCTGCGCGCAATGGAATCTCCGCTGCGTCAGATCGTGGCTAACGCCGGTGAAGAGCCGTCCGTTGTCGCTAACAAAGTAAAAGATGGCGAAGGTAACTACGGTTACAACGCGGCTACCGAAGATTATGGCAACATGATCGACATGGGTATCCTGGATCCGACCAAGGTAACCCGTTCTGCCCTGCAGTACGCAGCTTCTGTCGCTGGTCTGATGATCACCACTGAGTGCATGGTGACCGATCTGCCGAAGGAAGACAAAGCCGATCTGGGTGCTGCCGGTATGGGCGGCATGGGTGGCATGGGCGGAATGATGTAATCCGCCGGGCTGACCGTCCAATCGCATTAAGCCTGAACCCCCGCCTTGTGCGGGGGTTTTTTGTTGTTGGCTGCGTAATTTGATAATTTTTTTGCGCCCGGTGAGGACATGCAATAACATGCGCTTGAACAACCGGCAATTTAATGAACTGGACGGTGGCGGCCGGGGCCGCGCAGGTCACGCAAACCTAAGTGTCCTGCGGGTTTTTTTGGTAGAATCAGGCTGTTACTCTCTATATATCAAGTGGGGAAGAAGATGCGGATGAAAGGGTTACTTGGTCTGGCGGCGATAATGCTGCTGGCAGGGTGCAGCACCACCCAACAGTTGGACGCCGCCGGACAACAGGTAAGATTTAGCGACACCAAGCCGGGCACGGAATGCCAGTTGCTGGGTGAGGTGACCGGTTCGCAAAGCAATTGGCTGTCGGGCAGCGGCGGTGAGTCCAGCTCAATGCGCGGCGCAGCCAATGATTTGCGTAACAAGGCTGCGGCAATGGGCGGAAACGTGATTTACGGCGCAGTCAGCCCGAGCGAAAGTTTCTGGTCCAGTTTTGCCCCGCTGGACAGCAAAATGAGCGGTCAGGTTTATAAGTGCCCTAACTGATCCGCTGTTCTGCGCAAAATTCTGATCCGGAGCCTTGGTTCCGGATTTTTTTTGCCTGAACCGCGTTTGCTCCGAAAATTGCATAAACTGTGGCGGCGTTTATGCTTACTAACGATACAATCCCGCGTCCGGGGAGAAAAGCAGGATAAATTATTGCGTTATTATGCCGATCTGAGGCAAGTTTTTGTGCAATGATGGGCTATAGTGGTTGCTTGGGAATTATCTGTATGTAGAATTTGCCATCAGAGGCATTCTTGTTTCGGGCATATGATCGGCAGGAACGTTCGTTGACGTTTTTCTGATGCGTGTGACGAACGGACAAAAATAAATAAAAAATTAAAGGCATGGTGACGAGAAGCTCTCCCAACGGTTTCCATCATGCTGGAATAAGAGGAAACAGAAAAGCATGGCTTATCAGAGTAGTTTTATGGGCGTGAGGCTCAGGATGTTCCTGCTCCCCTTGTTGGCAGGCGTAATCGCGCTCAGCGGTTGTCAGTTACCGTCGAAGAAGGCTGACACTCAGGCACCTGCTGTTGAGGAGCCTCAGCCGCAGCCGGAACCACAGCAGCCGGCCATGAGCGAAGTGCAGCAGGCGAAAGCCAACTACGTTCTTCAGTGCCAGAAAGAGCTGGATGCGCTGAAAACCATCAATATGCGAATTTACGAGCAGAAGAAGTCGTCATTCGACAATCTGGTGAGTAATGCGTCTATGTATCGTTCGCTGCGCGGCCAGATTAACGAAACCACCCGTAATACCATGGATGCGCTGTACGAATTCAAAGCAAACCAAATCTGTGCGGATATTCGCCAGACGGTAATGCAGAACCTGATCCGTCAGGGCGAGCGCGTTCGCTAAGAACACGCGGATAAGCCATCTGTTTACGTTAAAAGCCGGCTCTTGCCGGCTTTTAGCATTCCTGATTTACTGCTGGCGCAAGTGAAGATCGAGCGGCGTTTTGCTTGGCTCACCACCAATCTCACGCGTCAGGCGCGGAACCAGATAGCCGGAGACCTTGCGCAGCAATTGCTGCATGATGACGCGGGCCTCATCGTCCGTGACCATGAAATGCGCCGCGCCCTTCACCTTATCCAGAACGTGCAAATAGTAAGGCAGGATACCCGCATCAAACAGCGCGTTGCTGAGCTGTGCGAGCGTATCCGCATTGTCATTCACCCCTTTAAGCAACACGCCCTGATTGAGCAGCGTGACGCCGGCCCGTTTCAGCGCCTGTAAGGCTGCCCGCAGCTCGTCGTCAATCTCATTGGCATGATTGATGTGCGTAACCAGCACGATCTGTAGACGTGAGCGGGAGAAGCGTTCGCACAGGGCGGGCGTGATGCGCGCCGGAATCACCACCGGCAAACGGCTGTGAATACGCAGGCGCTTCAGGGAGGGAATGGCTTCCAGCTCCTTGATAAGCCAGTCCAGCTCATGGTCTTTCGCCATCAGCGGATCGCCGCCGGAAAAGATGATCTCATCCAATTCAGGATGCTGGCGGATGTAGTCCAGCGCATTCTGCCAGTTGGCTTTGGAACCCTGGTTGTCCTGATACGGGAAATGGCGGCGGAAACAGTAACGGCAGTTGACCGCGCATCCGCCCTTCACCAGCAACAACGCCCGGTTGCTATATTTATGCAGCAGGCCGGGAACGGCGTTGTGTTGTTCTTCCAGCGGATCGGTGGAGTAACCGGGAACATCGGCAAACTCGGCGCCGGCGGTGACGACCTGGCGCAGCAACGGGTCATGGGGATCGCCCGCCTTCATGCGCCGGACGAACGCGCGCGGCACGCGCAGGGGGAAAAGCCGCCTGGCGGCGATGCCGGCGACGAGTTCCGGATGGTGTTCCAGCGCCAGGCAGGCGAGCAATTCTGCGGGGTCGGTGATAACATCAGCAAGTTGCTGCCGCCAATCTTCTCTCGGCGGCGTGTTTTGGGTTACAATATGTGCCATTTTTGGCTTTACTACCCGTATTTAATATCAGAGGGCCTTTATGGCGACTTATTCTAGCAACGATTTCCGCTCCGGTCTTAAAATCATGATGGACGGCGAACCTTACGCCGTAGAATCCAGTGAGTTCGTGAAGCCCGGTAAAGGCCAGGCTTTCGCCCGCGTTAAAATGCGCCGCCTGCTGACCGGCAAGCTGATCGAGAAAACCTTTAAGTCCACCGACACCGCCGAAGGCGCTGACGTGATGGACGTCAACCTGACTTACCTGTACAACGACGGTGAGTTCTGGCATTTCATGAACAACGAGACGTTCGAACAACTGGCCGCAGACGCCAAAGCCGTGGGTGACAACGCCAAATGGCTGCTTGACCAGGCCGAGTGCGTCGTGACCCTGTGGAACGGCCAGCCGATCGCCGTGACTCCGCCGAACTTCGTTGAGCTGGAAATCGTCGATACCGATCCGGGCCTGAAAGGCGACACGGCGGGTACTGGCGGTAAACCGGCTACCCTGACGACCGGCGCTGTGGTTAAAGTGCCGTTGTTCGTTCAAATTGGCGAAGTGATCAAAGTCGATACCCGTTCTGGCGAATACGTTTCCCGCGTGAAATAAAATGCCGGCGGCGGCGTGACATGCGTCGTCGAAATAGGGTAAAAAAACCGCGTGCGCGCGGTTTTTTTTCGTCGGAGGAAGGGAGAATGTTGAAGAAACTTGTACTGTTGGCGTTGATGCTGGGGATGGCGGGCGCACTGAGCGCGTGCAATACCGCCAGAGGATTCGGCGAGGATGTCCAAAGCCTGGGCGGCGCCATCTCGCGCGCGGCAAATTAATCACGATTTGTCGCTGAAATGGAATAATTGTCTATCCTTAACAGAGCGTAATTTATTGTTCTGATGATAAGGAAGGCAAGATGATAAAAAAATGCATTGCGTTTGTTTGTTCCATGCTGGTTATGGCGACGTTGGCTGGCTGCAATACCGTGCACGGCGCGGGAGAGGATGTAGAAGCAGGTGGTCAGGCGATTCAACGTAGCGCGCAGTAATAAATCCGATATGTGACGGGCGCGAAAGGTTGAGTATTCGCGCCCTTTATCCCTCCGGCGGGCGGAGTTAACTTTTACGCCGGAATAGAGTAATCTTATCCGTGTGACGCCATTGCTGGCGTGACACCATCTCTGACTACGCGGGACGACCCGTGTACGTATCATAGTAACGAGGGACGGCCCTCTCCTGTTACCGGAAGTTCGTTATGTCCTGGATTATTTTATTTATCGCCGGGCTGCTTGAGGTCGTCTGGGCCATTGGCCTGAAATACACCCATGGTTTTTCCCGCTTAACGCCGAGTATTATCACCATTGTTGCGATGGTCGCCAGCATGGTGTTGCTGGCGCACGCGATGAAAACCCTGCCAGCGGGAACGGCGTATGCCGTTTGGACGGGGATCGGCGCGGTAGGGGCTGCAATTATGGGCATCGTGCTGTTGGGGGAATCAGCCAGCCTGGCGCGTATCGCCAGCCTGTGTCTGATTATCGTCGGCATTCTGGGACTGAAATTCAGTACCCATTGAGGATGCCGCTGAAGAAATAAAAAAGCCTCCCGCGGGAGGCTTTTTCCGTTAATGGCGCAATTACAGCGTGAAAACGCCGATCAGCGTCACGACGCTCAGGATGGTCGCCAGTCCGTAGAATATCCACTTAGCAGCCGGGATATGAATTTTCAGGTCATGCATCATGTGATGCAGACGGTGCAATCCAAGCCACAGCGGCAGGATAATCATCAGCAGCAGGAATACCCGGCCGATGAAGCTCTGACAGAAGCCCAGTACGCGCTCGAAGCTCAGCGCATCTCCGGGAAACAGGCCCAGCGGCAGCAGGATCCCAACCAGCAGGATGATTGCCGGCGCGACGATGGCGGCCCACATGCCGCCAGCGCCGAACATGCCCCAGAAAACCGGTTCGTCAGAACGTTTGTATGCTTTGTTATCCACAATGTTCTCCTTAATCGGTTACAGCAGCGCTATGGCCAGAATGATCGCGGTAACGATGATCGTTACGGCCCACAGGGCTTTGATCATCGGGCCTGGCCCCATTTTTTCATCGTGAACCACGATGTTGGCTGCCTTGGGCGCCAGTTCGAACCAGGTTTTGGTATGCAGTACCGCCATCAGCAGGCTGATGATGTTAAGCACCAGCACCAGCGGGTTTTGCAGGAAGCCGACGAAGCTTTCCCATCCCGCCATGCCGCCTTTCAGTGAGAACAGGCCGTAGATCAGCACGATGCTGAACCAGACATTGCCCAGCGCCGTACCTTCACGCAGCATGTAGAACTTATAAAAGCCCAGCTTCTGCCACCAGTTCGGTGCCATTCCCCGCACATAGGGTTTACGTTTTGTCGATGTCGTCATGGATTCCGTCCTCCCCTTATTGCGGTTTCAGCATTGCGATCATGAAGTCTTTGGCGCTTTCTACCTTGCCCTGCTGGATGGCAGCGGCCGGGTCGACGTGCTTCGGACAGACTTCAGAGCAATAACCGACAAACGTACAGCTCCAGACCCCATTTTGGGTGTTCAGCACCGGCATACGCTCTTTCTTACCGTGGTCGCGGTTGTCGAGGTTGTAGCGGTGCGCCAGGGTAATTGCCGCCGGGCCGATAAACTCAGGGTTCAGGCCGAACTGCGGGCAGGCGGCGTAGCACAGACCACAGTTGATGCAGCCGGAGAACTGATGGTATTTCTCCATCTGCGCCGGCGTTTGCAGGTTGGGGCCTTCTTCCGTCTTGCGGTTGTTGCCGATGATGTACGGCTTGATGGCTTCGAGACTCTCGATGAAGTGAGTCATGTCGACCACCAGGTCGCGCTCAACCGGGAAGTTACCCAGCGCTTCAACGCGCATCCCGCTGGTGTAATCACGCAGGAAGGTCTTACAGGCCAGCTTCGGTACACGGTTAACCATCATGCCGCAGGAACCACAAATCGCCATACGGCATGACCAGCGGTAAGAGAGGTCAGGAGCCAGGTTATCTTTGATATAGCCCAACGCATCCAGCAATGACGTCGCCTCGTCGTAAGGTACGTCGTAGGTCACGAAATGCGGCTCGGCGTCCTTTTCCGGGTTATAGCGCATGACCTCTATTTGCAGGACTTTCATCTCAGCCATTCGCTTGCTCCTTATTCTTTTCCTGAGCTTCTGCTTCCGCGCCGTAAACACGTTTGGCCGGCGGCAGGGTGGTGATTTTCACATCGCTGTATTCAATGCGCGGGGCGCCGCCCTGCGGATCAATGTACGTCAGCGTGTGCTTCAGGAAGTTTACGTCATCACGCTCGGTACAGCCTTCATCCAGGCGCTGATGCGCACCGCGCGACTCGCGGCGGTTAATGGCTGAATGCGCCATACATTCGGCGACGTTGAGACCGTGGCCCAGCTCGATGGTGTAGAGCAGGTCGGTGTTGAATACGCTGGACGTGTCAGTGATCTTGACGCGCTTGAAGCGTTCTTTCAGCTCCGCCAGTTTATCGACGGTCTTCTGCATCAGTTCCGGCGTACGGTAGATACCGCAGCCTTCTTCCATGGAGATGCCCATCTCATCGCGGATCTTGGCCCAGTTTTCGTTACCTTCCTGGTTAACCAGGGCTTTCAGGTTGGCTTCGATGTCACGCACTTGTGCATCCAGCGCCGTACCGTTGGCCGGTTGGGCTTCCTGCGCGCGCTGCAGGGCGTTCTCGCCCGCAACGCGGCCGAAGACCACCAGTTCAGCCAGGGAGTTGGAGCCGAGGCGGTTAGCGCCGTGCAGGCCAACAGAGGAGCATTCGCCCACGGCGAACAGCCCTTTGATTCTGGTTTCGCACTGCTGGTTGGTTTCGATACCACCCATGGTGTAGTGCGCGGTCGGGCGTACCGGAATCGGCTCTTTCACCGGATCGACGCCGACGTAGGCTTTCGCCAGTTCACAGATGAACGGCAGACGTTCCAGCAGCTTCTTCTCGCCCAGGTGACGCAGGTCGAGGTAGACCACGTCGCCGCGCGGCGTTGAAATGGTGTTGCCTTTACGCCATTCGTGCCAGAAGGCCTGGGAAACTTTGTCGCGCGGACCCAGTTCCATGTATTTGTTCTTCGGCTGACCCAGCGGGGTTTCCGGGCCCATTCCGTAATCCTGGAGATAGCGGTAGCCGTCTTTGTTAACCAGGATCCCGCCTTCGCCGCGGCAGCCTTCGGTCATCAGGATGCCGGAGCCGGGCAGGCCGGTCGGGTGATACTGAACGAATTCCATATCACGCAGCGGAACGCCGTGTTTGAACGCCATGCCCATGCCGTCACCGGTGACGATGCCGCCGTTGGTGTTGTAACGGTAAACGCGACCGGCGCCGCCGGTAGCCAGCACGACTGCGTTGGCGCGAATCTGCACCATCTCGCCTTCCATCATATTGATGGCGACCAGGCCGCGGGCCTGTCCGTCGTCAACCAGGATGTCCAACACGAAGTGTTCGTCAAAGCGCTGGATCTGCGGATATTTAAGCGAGGTCTGGAACAGGGTGTGCAGCATATGGAAGCCGGTTTTATCCGCGGCGAACCAGGTGCGTTCGATTTTCATCCCGCCGAAGCGGCGCACGTTGACGGAACCGTCGGGTTTACGGCTCCAGGGACAACCCCATTGCTCCAGCTGCGTCATTTCACGCGGGCAGTTATGCACGAAGTGATCGACGACATCCTGTTCACACAGCCAGTCGCCGCCAGCGACGGTGTCATGGAAATGGTATTCAAACGAGTCGTGAGCCTGTGTGACAGCGGCAGAACCACCTTCTGCGGCCACGGTGTGGCTACGCATCGGGTAGACTTTCGATATCAGCGCAATCTTTAGCTGGGGATTGGCTTCCGCCGCGGCAATCGCCGCACGTAAACCAGCACCCCCAGCCCCGATGATGGCAAGGTCTGCGTTAAAGGTTTGCACTGCATTCCTCCAAGTATTCAACATAAAAAATAAAACGAATAACCATTCCTGACGCACTAAGAGAAGAGTTGACGAATTTCTAATGTTTAGCTTCTTTTAGCTCGTATGGAATGGTTATGGTTATATATTCGTATTAGCAAATTATACCTAACAGGAAGTAGCTTAAAATTGACGTGATCGATTGTTTTGCCCACTTTGATTACCCGTAACAGAGCCGATTTGTAGAAAACGTGATCTCAGCAGGTTTATTTTCCGGGAACGTCCGGAGCAGATTATTATAGCGCTAAATATCATAATCCCCTGTGAAAGCGAGCTGCAATTGTTTGCCGGCGGGGATACGGGTAGACTGCACACCCTGTTTTATATCGGAGTGAATCGTCATGAGCGAAACGGCAAGCTGGCAACCGAGTGCCCCCATCGCCAATTTGTTGAAGCGCGCGGCAATTATGTCTACCGTCCGTCGTTTTTTCGCCGATCGCGGCGTTTTAGAAGTGGACACCCCGGCGATGAGCCAGGCGACGGTGACGGACATTCATCTTTTCCCTTTTCAGACCCGCTACGTCGGGCCGGGAACGCCGGAAGGCATGACGCTGTATATGATGACCAGCCCGGAATATCATATGAAACGCCTGCTGGCGGCGGGAAGCGGGCCGATCTATCAACTGTGCCGCAATTTCCGTAATGAAGAGTCCGGCCGCTATCACAATCCGGAATTCACGATGCTGGAGTGGTATCGCCCTCATTATGATATGTACCGCCTGATGAACGAGGTGGACGATCTGTTGCAGCAGGTGCTGGAGTGCGACAGCGCGGAAACGCTTTCTTATCAGCAGGCGTTTATTCGCCACCTGGACGTTGATCCGCTGTCTGCGGATAAAACCCAACTGCGGGAAGTGGCGGCTAAACTGGATCTGAGCAATATTGCCGATCGTGAAGAAGATCGCGATACCCTGCTGCAATTACTGTTCACCATGGGCGTTGAGCCGCATATCGGGCGTGAACGGCCGGCGTTCGTGTATCACTTTCCTGCGTCTCAGGCATCGCTGTCGCAAATCAGCACCGAGGATCACCGTGTGGCGGAGCGCTTTGAGGTGTATTTCAGGGGCGTGGAGCTGGCGAACGGTTTCCATGAGCTGACTGACGCACAGGAACAACGTCAGCGGTTTGAGCAGGATAACCGCAAGCGTATGGCGATGAATCTGCCGCAGCATCCGATCGATGAAAATCTGCTGGCAGCGCTGGAACACGGTTTACCGGATTGCTCCGGCGTGGCGTTGGGCATCGATCGTCTGATCATGCTGGCGCTGAAGGCGGAAACCATCAGCGAGGTTATGGCGTTTACCGTTGAGCGCGCATAACGGAAACGCAGAGAAAACAAAGGGCCTTTACGGCCCTTTGTTGTTTTTACTGACTGCCCTGAACGTAGGGCCGGCGCATACTTCCCCGCGCCCGGTTCAGGGTGTCCATGCTGACCTGGAACGGCGGGAACGGCAGCGTCAGGCCGTGTGAGCGGTATCCGGCCAGAATCAGCTGGTGGATTTCGTGGCGCAGCGGCATACGGTGAGACATCTCGGAAGCATAAATACGCAGCTCGAAGATCTGTATGCCTTGCTGGATATCGACCAGATAGGCCTCCGGCGGCGGCGTATCCAGCACCAGGGAGCAGTTGTGTGCGGCATTGAGCAGCACCTCCGAGACTTCCTGGCTGTTGGCCTGCGCTTCAGCGGGAACCGTAAGCACCACGCGGGTAACGGCGTCGCTCAGGGACCAGTTGATGAACTGCTCCGTGATGAATGCCTTGTTCGGCATGATGATTTCTTTGCGGTCCCAGTCGGAGATCGTGGTGGCGCGGGTATTGATCTTGGTGACGGTGCCGGTGAGATCGCGGATGGTCACGGTGTCGCCGATCCGGATCGGTTTTTCAAACAGGATCAGCAGGCCGGAAATAAAGTTGGCGAAGATCTCCTGCAGGCCGAAGCCGAGGCCGAAGGTCAGCGCGGCCACCAGCCACTGCAGCTTCGACCATTCGATCCCCAATAAAGAAAAGCCGACCAGCCCGCCCATGATCATCAGAACGTATTTGGTCATGGTGGTGATGGCGTAACCGGTGCCCGGCGTCAGGCTCAGGTGTTGCAGCAGGCCCAGCTCCAGCAGGGCGGGCAGGTTCTTGACCAACTGTATGGTGACGATCAGCACCAGAATGGCGATCAGCAAGTCGCCCAGCGTGATGGGCTGGATGCTGTCCACGCCTTTCACGGTGGTGGTGACTTCCCACAGATGAATGTTTTCCAGGAAAGAGAATGCGGAATGCAGTTCAGACCACAGCAGGATCATCGCAACCAGCGCGATCATGGTCATCATTGAGCGCACCAGCCGCAGCGACTGCGCGCTGATGGCGTCGAGATCGACCACCGGCTCTTCGATGCTGTCCTGACTTCCCTCATTGCTGCTCTGATGGGCGCTTTCTTCCTCGTTTTTGGTTCGCTTCTCCAGACGCTCCGCCCGGCGCTGTTTGGCGCGATCAAAGGCGATACGCCGGCGCTGAATCAGCATCCAGCGGCGCACGATGTAATAGATGATAAGCAGGAAGAACCAGATCGCCACGGAGCTTTCCAGGCGCGCCAGCAGAATCTGCGCGGTGGAGAGGTAGCCGAATATCGCCATCAGGGCGGCCAGAATCGGCGCGCACAACAGCAGCCACCACAGGGCATGGTTAATGATGTTTTCGCCGCTGCCTTCTTTGTCGAGATAGAGCGGGATGCCGGCGCGTTTCAGGGTGATGGTCAGCAGGCTCAGCGCGATGCAGAGCATCAGGAAACAAACGCGTCCCAGCGTGCCGGCAAAGGCCCGGTCATCAAGGTTGTCGAAGGTGACCAGCGCCATCAGCAGAGGAACGATCAACCAGACGGACATTTGGTAATAGCGCATGGCGCGCTTAACCGGCGTTTCCCCCCAGCGGAAATGGACGATGAACAGTCCGTTCGGCCGGGCGAACGCCGCGCCGATCATCAGGATCCACAGCACGGGCAGCGCGGCGGTTACGCCATCGCCGATGGCGACGGCAACCGGGTACGGCCAGGCGCTGCGCAGTCCGTATCCGACCGCCGCCCACAGCACGGGCAATGGCAACGCCACCAGAATCGACCAGAGAACGGTACGTAACGTCAGGACAATATGGTCCTGGGTAACTTTTCCCACTTTACTGCTGGCGCGATCGAGAAACGCATTATAGTGGCGGCGGGAGTAAATGCTGAAGCCGACCAACAGCAGGGCGCCGAACAGCGGCGGCAGCGTTTCGCTGCCGCTCAGCATCATCAGGAAGGCGCGGCTGAGCTGCGACAGCGTATCCAGCGACAGCAGCCGTTGCAGGTTTTGCAGAAACTGCAACGGGAAGGAGAGGTTTATCGGGTCTACGTCCGCCGCCCAAAATAGGTAACGGTGAGTCGCCTCTTTGATCTCGTTCAGGGCATCGCTCAACTGGGTGTTCGCGACTTTCAGTTTGGTCAGTTCGAGGATCAAGCTGTCACAGCCGGAGAGCAGGGAGTTGATCAACTCCCGCTGCGTTTTCAGCAGCGGCGTCAGGATGCGCTGTTGTTCCGCGGTCAGCGGTTCGCCAAGCTCCTGACGAAAGCTGTCGACCGGCTGCATTTTGTCGAGCAGGTTTTCAAAATGCAGGCGCTGAACCCGGACTTTAGCGATGTCGTTGTCCAACTGCTGCGGTTTCGGAATATCCGGCAGCCGGGAAACCTGCGCCCGCAGGGTTTCGCCGAGCACGGCAGAAACGCCGAGCCACTGAGCCTGTTCGCGCAGGGTGCTGAGCGCCTGACGCACCTGCAACGTTTGTGAAGCTGCCGTGCGTTGCTGGGTTGCCAGCTCGTCCATGCGCAGAGCCTGTTGGTTCAGGGCAATGGAGAGCTCCCGGTTAATTTTGAGCTGTTCGGCGACGGAGGCGGGCAAATCCCCGCTTTGTTCCGCCAGCAACTGGGTGCTCTCCAGCGCCTGTTCCGCCTCGCGCTGACGCTGGGTATTCAGCGTATTGCGCAGGGCCTGTAGCTGCGCATCCAGCCGCTCATGACGTTTACGCAGCACTTCGGCCTGCAGGCGCGACAGTTCCTGACGGTTGTTGGCAGAGAGCTGTTCCAGCTCCAGCTCATCGACCAACGCCTTGCGGGCGACGACCTCTGCCTGAATTTGATACGTTTGCGCCTGCCCGAGCGCGGTGGAGGTGGCGGTATGGCCCTGCTGACGGCGCTCCGCTTCGGTCAGTTCCTTGCGTGCCGTGGTCTGTTTCTGCGGCAATTGGCTTAAGGAGTCGCTGATATCCCGTAAACGGTCCTGTTCCTGCTGTAACTGACGTGATACTTCAAGCAGGCGGCTGCTGAGCTGCAAAACCTGTTGCTCTGCGTCGCTGGCGGACAGCTCGGTATTGGTTGGGGCGGGCGTACTTTCCTCGTTGAGCTGCTGGCGCAGTTCGTTGGTCAGTTTGGGAAAGTCGCTGATGGCTTTTTGGTATTGATTGGCGCGCTGGGCTGACTCCTTGCTTTCGTTCAGCCAGTTCAGCGCGCTTTGCAGGGATTCGACGATCTCCGCCTGATTAGCCGCGGTTTTGTTTGCTTCCGCCTGCTGCAGCTCCTGCGTGATCTGCTTTTCATTGAGGGCGGAAAAAGCAATGCCCGGAAGGGATAACAATAGCAACCCGGTTATCAGCCAGGAGGTAATCAGGCGCATGAGGTATTCCTTCACTGCATTGATACATCAACCGGCCGTTTTCCGGCCGATCGCTTATTCGCCGTCTTGAACGCCGCGCTTCCGGCGGGCAAAAAGCGCGCCCATCCGGGTGACGGTTCCCCCGGTCAACGCGCTATTCAGTTCAACGCGCTCCGGCGCGAACAGGTTAATCACGGTGGAGCCGAGCTTGAAGCGTCCCATTTCTTCGCCCTTTTTCAGGATAACCGCGTTTTCGCCTTCCTGCGGGTAGGTCCAGCGGCGGATGATGCCTTCACGCGTCGGGTTAATCGTGCCGCTCCAGACGGTTTCGATGCTGCCGACGATGGTTGCGCCTACCAGAATCTGGGCCACAGGGCCGAATTCGGTATCAAAGATGCAGATCAGGCGCTCGTTGCGGGCGAACAGATTAGGGACGTTACGGGCGGTCAGGGGATTCACCGAGAACAGATCGCCGGGAACGTAGATCATTTCCCGCAGACGACCGTCACAGGGCATATGTACCCGGTGGTAGTCGCGCGGAGAAAGGTACGTGGTTGCAAACAGGCCGTCGGCAAATTCCGCCGCCAGCAGATAGTTGCCGGCCAGCAAAGCCTCAAGGGAGAAATTGTGGCCTTTAGCCTGTAATAAATTGCCCTGCTCAATCTTGCCGAGCTGGCTGATGGCGCCGTCGGCGGGCAGAGCCAGCTCGTCAGCGCCCTCAACGACGGGGCGGGCGCCGTCGCGCAGCGGGCGCACGAAAAATTCGTTAAAAGTGGGGTAGTGGCTGACGTCGGGATGACGTGCTTCCTGCATATCGACTTTGTAAAAACCGACGAACGCTTTGATGACCGTTTTAGTCAGCCATCCCGCCTGTTTGTTTGCGCCCCAGCCTGCCAGCCGGGTCAGGCCTTGTTTCGGGAGTAAATACTGAAGTCTGATCTTGATGCTGTCCAGCACGTTAACCTCTTGATTGTGTCATTAAAAGCGTATCCGGCCTGCTTTTTAACACGTCGCAGGGGGTTTTTCCATCGCCGGAACGGCACTTCCGGCAACCTTTACGTCATCTTAATCGGAAGAGGAAAAGTTTTTACGCGTTTTGACCTGCGCCATACTTTCCAGAATCCGGTGATAGTTTTCAAAACGTTCTTCGGCGATTTCTCCGTGTTCCACCGCGGCGCGAATGGCGCAGCCCGGATCGGTGTCGTGTTTGCAGTCACGGAATTTGCACCCGCCGAGGTAATCGCGGAACTCGATGAAGCCGCGGGTCACCTGTTCCGGGTCGAGGTGCCACAGGCCGAATTCCCGTACGCCGGGCGAGTCAATGACATCGCCGCCGGAGGGGAAGTGGTACAGGCGGGCGGCGGTGGTGGTGTGCTGCCCGAGCCCTGAGTTGTCGGACACCGCGCCTACGTCGATACCGTCTTCTTCCGCGGGCAGCAATGCGTTCAGCAGGCTGGATTTACCCACGCCCGACTGCCCGGCAAAAATGCTGATTCGTCCGGCCAGCTCTGCTTCCAGCTCGGCGATCCCTTCGCCGGTGTAGCGGGAAACCATCAGAACGCGGTAGCCGATATGGCGGTAGATATCCATGGCGGACTGCGCGAACGCGCGGCCTTCATCGTCCAGCAGATCCACCTTGTTCAGTACCAGCAGCGGCTCGATCTCCAGGGTTTCGCACGCCACCAGATAACGATCGATCATGTTGAGCGAAAGTTCGGGCAAAATAGCGGAAACCACGATGACCTGGTCGATATTGGCGGCAATAGGCTTCACGCCGTCGTAATAGTCCGGGCGGGAAAGCACCGACGTGCGTTCATGCACCGCTTCAACAATGCCTTTAACGCCCTCCTGCGCGCCAGCGCGCCATACCACGCGGTCACCGGTGACCAGGGAGGGAACGGTGCGGCGGATATTGCAGCGATACTGCCGGCCGTCGCTGGCCTCGACATCCGCATGTTTGCCAAAGCGGCTGACGACGATGCCATCCTGCGCTTCGCCGAACAACGAATCATCAGGCTCCCCTTTTGGTTCCGCCCGGTTAAGACGGCGCTGATGGTTGGCCTGTACTCTGCGTTGTTGCCCCTTAGACAGCTTTTGTTTACTCACTCAGCCTCGCTTTGCTTGAACTACCGGCATTTATCGCCCGTTACGGCTAAAAAGAATATCATACACGGGAACTGATGTAGTGGAGAGTGGGGGTGTAATGAGTACGAATGAGAGCAATTTGATCTGGATCGATCTGGAAATGACCGGATTGGATCCAGAACGGGATCGGATTATTGAGATCGCCACGCTGGTGACCGATGCGAACCTGAATATTCTGGCTGAAGGTCCGGTGCTGGCCGTGCATCAGAGCGACGAACAACTGGCGCTGATGGATGAGTGGAACGTGCGCACCCATACCGGCAGCGGCCTGGTACAGCGGGTGAAAGAGAGCCGGGACGACGATGCGTCGGCGGAGCAAAAAACGCTGGCGTTTTTGCGTCAGTGGGTGCCGGCCGGCCGTTCGCCGATCTGCGGCAACAGTGTGGGGCAGGATCGCCGTTTCCTGTTTCGCTATATGCCGGAACTCGAAACCTATTTTCACTACCGCTATCTGGACGTGAGTACGCTGAAAGAGCTGGCGCGGCGCTGGAAGCCTGAGATTCTTGATGGTTTTCAAAAGCGTAATACCCATCAGGCGCTGGATGACATACGTGAGTCGGTGGCGGAGCTGGCTTACTACCGGGAACACTTTATCAAGCTGTGATGCCCGGCCTGCGCGATGTTTGAACGATGGTTGCCGATAATTTATCCGTCATGGCGTTTTTATCGGCAATCGAACGCGTTAGCAGGTTTTTTCCGGGGAGGGGCTTGCAGCGCACTGAAATTCTCGTATAATGCGCACCCCGTACCGATGCAGAATTGTGAGCGCAAAATGCCTGTCTGCAAGGTACGCAGTGTGCGGGAATAGCTCAGTTGGTAGAGCACAACCTTGCCAAGGTTGGGGTCGCGAGTTCGAGTCTCGTTTCCCGCTCCAAATTTAGAAGGTCGTGTTACGGCCGGATAAAAAAAGCAGTGCCATTGCGGGAATAGCTCAGTTGGTAGAGCACAACCTTGCCAAGGTTGGGGTCGCGAGTTCGAGTCTCGTTTCCCGCTCCAAAATTCAAAACGCCGTTATCGTTATGGTGTCGGTGCCAGAAGCATCACTCAGCGGGAATAGCTCAGTTGGTAGAGCACAACCTTGCCAAGGTTGGGGTCGCGAGTTCGAGTCTCGTTTCCCGCTCCAATTTTCTCATCATGTCAATTCGTTAAATTATCCGTCATCCGGATAAGCGCTTTCTTCCTCTTTTCCCAAGAGGAGCCGAAAATTCCATGAACAGAGTTATCCACAGACAGTGGCGTGATGACGTGTTCCCCGGGAAATGTGATCCAGGGAAAGAGAATTATGTAACTGGCTAATAAGTAAGGGATTATTTTTAGGCCCGAAATGCTATCTGGATCACTTGCCCTTTCTCTGCGTTTTGAATAACAAAGCAATTCTATTTTTATGCACAGGCAAAGGCGTGCAGAATTTCACACTATAAACGCAGCTATATGCGGAGTGTTATGCATCGCGGGGAAGCCCTTTTTCAACGGCCCGGACCAGCCGGTTTTGCTGGCTGTTGAGCACTTCAATACCCTGAGCTGCGCGTTTTATTTTCTGTTGTTCCATCGCCCATATAATGTGCTCATCCAGCATAGCCGATATTCCTAATCTTGCCCGTAATGCGACAAAAATTTGCTCTTCGTAAGGAGCATTACCCAGCGCTACGCTGATATTACGCAGCCAGCGTGCATAGCCGATACGCCGGATGGCCGAGCCTTCCGTTACTTTCAGAAATGTTGCTTCATCCCAGGCAAACAACGTCAGCAATTCCGGGGTATGAAGCTGCCGGCGGGGGCTGAAATCTTCTTCGTCGGTCAGTTGGGAAAAACGGTTCCAGGGGCAAATCATCTGGCAGTCGTCACAGCCATAAATACGATTGCCCATCAGAGGGCGGAATTCTTCCGGGATCGCGCCGTCCAGTTCGATGGTTAAGTAAGAAATGCAACGGCGTGCGTCGACCACATAGGGTTCGACGATAGCGCCGGTCGGGCAGGTCGTCATGCAGGCTACGCAGCGGCCGCATTGTTCCCCCTGCGGGGAGTCCACCGGCAAAGGTAAATCGATCAACAGCTCGCCAAGAAAGAACCAGGAGCCTGCGTCGCGGTTGAGCAGCAGTGAGTGTTTACCCACCCAGCCAAGACCGGCTTTAGCGGCCAGCGGTCTCTCCAGCAGCGGTGCGGAATCCACGAAAGGGCGGAAATTGGTGTCAGTGCAATGTTCCTGAATCATCTCACCCAGTTTTTTCAGACGATTGCGCAGCAGCTTATGGTAGTCCCTCCCCAGGGCATAGCGGCTGATGTAGCCCAGGCGCGGATTTTTCAGCGTACTGGCGAAGGCGGCTTTGGCGGGCAGGTAATTCATCCGCACGCTGATCACCCGCAGCGTACCGGGCAGCAGTTCATGCGGACGGGCGCGCATCATACCGTGGCGCGCCATCCATGCCATTTCTCCATGGTATTGTTTATCCAGCCATTCCTGCAGGCGCGGCTCTTCTGCGCTAAGATCGGTATCGCAGATGCCGACCTGCTGAAAGCCTAGTGATTGCCCCCATTGCTTGATATGTTGGGCTAGCTGATTGAGATCCAGGGGGTAAGACATGATGAGCCGGTATCCGAAAAGGGTCGTACCAAGTTTACCACACTCTGTTTATCCTGCGGACTGGATGAAAGAGGGTGAAGTTCGGGCCGCGGAGACGCTGGGCCTGACGCTCTATCATCTGATGGAACGCGCAGGCCGTGCGGCGTTTAACCGCTGCCGGCAATACTATCCTCTGGTGCGCCGCTGGCTGGTGCTGTGCGGGCATGGAAATAACGGCGGCGACGGCTACGTGGTCGCCCGCCTGGCGCGCGCCGCCGGGATTCACGTTACGCTGATGGCGGTGGATGCAGGAGCGCGTCCGTTGCCGCCGGAAGCATCCCAGGCCCGTGAAGCGTGGCTGCGCGCCGGGGGCGAAATTGCGGTCGCCGGGCCGGCGCTGCCGCAGGAGGCGGGGCTTATCATTGACGGCCTGCTTGGCATCGGGCTGAAATCCGCGCCGCGCGCGCCTTATGACACCCTGATTGAGGCGATAAACCGCCATCCGGCGCCGGTAATGGCGCTGGATATTCCCTCTGGCCTGGACGCGGACACCGGCTATGCTGCTGGTAGCGTCGTGCGGGCGACGCATACCCAGACGTTTATCGGCCTCAAGCCGGGGCATCTGACCGGGCAGGCGCGCGACTGGGTCGGATGCCTGCACTGCGATGCCCTAGGGCTGGAAACGTGGTTGGCCGGTGAGCCGGTGCCGATGTCCCGCTGGGACCGCAGCGATGTATCCCGCTGGCTGTCTGCGCGGCGCCCTTGTTCTCACAAAGGTGAAAATGGCCGTCTGCTGCTGATCGGCGGCGATCATGGTATGGCCGGCGCTATTCGTATGGCCGCCGAGGCATCGTTGCGCAGCGGGGCGGGTTTGGTGCGAGTGCTTACTCACAATGAACATATTGGTCCGCTGCTGACGGCGCGCCCGGAGCTGATGGCTCAGGAACTGACTGCGACGACGCTGCGGGCCTCGTTGGAATGGGCGGATGTTATCGTCATCGGCCCCGGATTGGGCCAGGATGTCTGGGGCCAGAAGGCGCTGGAACTGACGCGCCAATCCAATAAAATGGCGCTGTGGGACGCGGATGCGTTAAATTTATTGGCGCAGAAGCCGGATGTGCGGCAAAACCGTATACTGACGCCGCATCCGGGCGAGGCCGCGCGCCTGCTCAAAAGTTCTGTGGCGCAGGTTGAACGTGATCGCCCGGCCGCTGTCAGAGAGTTGCAGCGTCGTTACGGCGGCGTGGTGGTGCTTAAGGGCGCAGGAACGCTGATTGCCGGGGAGGACGGGATTTCCGTCGCTGACGTAGGCAACCCCGGCATGGGAAGCGGTGGGATGGGCGACGTACTCTCTGGTATTATCGGCGGTTTACTGGCGCAAAAACTCCCGGCCTATGGCGCGGCCTGCGCCGGCGTGGTGGTACACGGCGCCGCCGCGGATCGCGTGGCGGAAAAAAACGGGGAGCGGGGAATGATTGCGACGGACTTGCTGCCGGAGATTTCCCTGCTGGTTAATCCCTGAGACCGGTTGATAACAAGAACAGGTAATAAGCATATTGCTATGAAAGAAATCGTTTTACCTCTGGCGGATGAAGCGGCGACCGTTGCGCTGGGCGCTGCCCTGGCGAAGGCGTGTGAACGCGCTACCGTCATTCATCTTTCCGGCGAGTTGGGCGCGGGAAAAACCACCTTCAGCCGTGGCTTTCTTCAGGCCCGTGGTCATCAGGGCAACGTAAAAAGCCCGACCTATACGCTGGTTGAGCCCTATATGCTGGAGCCGATGCCGGTTTACCATTTCGATTTATATCGCCTGGCCGATCCGGAAGAGCTGGAATTTATGGGGATCCGGGACTATTTTTCCGGCGATGCGCTGTGCCTGGTAGAATGGCCGGTACAGGGCGCGGGCGTGCTGCCCGATCCTGACGTTTCCCTGGCGCTCAGCTATCAGGGAACGGGCCGCCAGGCCGTGTTACGGGCGGAAAGCGCCTGGGGTGAGCAATTACTGACTGCGTTTAGCGCGGCACGGGGTTAACCACGGATGGCTCACATAGGAAAACGAATAAGCGCGTTGTTGTGGCCGCTTTTGCTCGGGATGCTGCTGATAACATCCGCTCAGGGCGCACAGATTACCAATATCCAGGTTTCTAACGGCAGTAGTGAAGCGCGGGTCACGCTGAGTTTCAGCGGTACTCCGGTTTATTCGCATGCCACGCAGCACAACCCGAATCGGGTGACGGTAGACATCAGCGACAGCCGGCGTATCACCGGCGGCTTACCGATGAATTTCAGCGGTTCAAATCTGCTCAGCCGCATTCGCGCCGGCGACGCGCAGGGTGAGAATCAGGTGCGCCTGATTTTCGATATGACGCGCAAAACCCGCGCCCGTGCCGTGACGCAGGGCAATACGGTTATTTTTACGCTGACGGCGGAGCAAACCTCGTCCACGCGCAGCCCGGCGGCGGCTACAACCAGTCGTCAGCCCGCCCGCAGTACGGCGGGTACTGCCGCCCCGGCCCGCGCCAGCACGCCGAAGGGCGCGAATCCGTTTAATCAGGGTTCTAAGCCGCTGGCTGCGACGGAGGCGGACATTCCCGCCGTGCCGGTTACCCGGCCGAGCGGCGGCGGTTCCTCCACGAATCGGGTCGTGGTGGCGATCGATGCCGGCCATGGCGGGCAGGATCCCGGTGCTATCGGCGGCAATGGGCTGCGTGAGAAAAACGTCACGCTGGCGATTGCCCGCCGCCTGAAAACGCTGATGGACAGCGATCCGATGTTTAAACCGGTGCTGACCCGCGACGGAGATTACTTCATCTCCGTTATGGGCCGCTCGGACGTTGCGCGCCGGCAGCAGGCTAACCTGCTGGTGTCCATCCATGCCGACGCCGCGCCTAACCGCAGCGCGACCGGCGCTTCGGTGTGGGTGTTGTCCAACCGCCGTGCCAACAGTGAAATGGCCGGTTGGCTGGAGCAACACGAGAAACAGTCTGAGTTGCTGGGCGGCGCGGGTGACGTGCTGGCCAACAGCGGCGACGATAAATATCTCAGCCAGGCGGTTCTGGATCTGCAGTTCGGGCATTCGCAACGGGTAGGGTATGACGTCGCGGTGCAGGTATTGCGCCAACTGCGTGGGGTCGGCGATCTGCATAAGAGCCGGCCGGAGCATGCCAGCCTTGGCGTGCTGAGGTCGCCGGATATTCCTTCGCTGTTGGTGGAGACGGGCTTTATCAGCAACGCGGGTGAAGAGCGGTTGCTGGGCAGCAGTAATTATCAGGAAAAGGTCGCGCAGGCGATTTATAAGGGGGTACGCAGCTACTTTATCGCGCACCCGTTGCAATCCGACCCAAAGGTCGAAAACCGGCCGCTGGGAGTAGTGGCGGCCGGTAGTAAAGCTCAGGGAAGCAAGCAAAAAACGACGCAATCATCCCGTACCGGCGTCTCTGCGGCGCCGGGCCGGACGCAGGTTCACGTGGTTAAGGCAGGAGAGACGTTGCTGGGGATCGCCAACCGTTACGGCACCACCCTGACGTCCCTGATGAAACTGAATAACCTGAAAAAGGACGGTGTCTGGATCGGGCAGCGTCTGAAGGTGCCGGCGGGTGCGGCCGCAACGCAGAGCCGCGCGCCGGCTGCCGGTAAGAGCAGGAAAGTGACTCATACGGTGAAGCGCGGAGACACGCTGACGAACATTGCCGCCAGATACGGCGTCAGCATGAGTAAGATCCGCGAAGCAAACAAAATGAAATCCAGTGACGTGCAGCTAGGACAGCGGCTGATTATTCCGCAGTCATAAAACAGTAAGGATAACCGATGCCGATACAGGTTTTACCCCCGCAGCTCGCCAACCAGATTGCCGCCGGCGAAGTGGTTGAACGCCCGGCCTCGGTGGTGAAGGAACTGGTCGAAAACAGCCTGGATGCGGGGGCGACCCGCATTGATATCGAAATAGAGCGCGGCGGCGCCAGGCTTATCCGTATCCGTGATAATGGCGGCGGCATCGGGAAGGATGAGCTGGCGCTGGCGCTGGCGCGCCATGCGACCAGCAAAATCAGCACGCTGGACGATCTGGAAGCGATTATGAGCCTCGGCTTTCGTGGTGAGGCGCTGGCCAGCATCAGCTCGGTTTCGCGCCTGACGCTGACGTCGCGTACCCGGGATCAAAACGAAGCATGGCAGGCTTATGCCGAAGGCCGCGACATGGCGGTCAGCGTGAAACCTGCCGCGCACCCGGTAGGGACGACGGTTGAAGTGTTGGATCTGTTCTACAACACGCCGGCGCGGCGCAAGTTCCTGCGTACGGAAAAAACGGAGTTCACGCATATCGACGAGGTGATCCGGCGTATTGCGCTGGCGCGTTTCGACGTAGCGCTGAACCTGCATCACAACGGCAAGCTGGTCCGCCAGTATCGTGCGGTGGCGGAGGGTGCGGCGAAAGAGCGGCGTTTGGGCGCTATTTGCGGTAGCCCGTTCCTGCAACACGCTCTGGCGCTGGAGTGGGAGCACGGCGAACTGGCGATCCGCGGTTGGGTAGCCGACCCGCGCGCCGCCGGTCAGCCGCCGGACATGCAATACAGCTACGTGAACGGCCGTATGATGCGCGACAAGCTGATTACGCACGCCATCCGCCAGGCGTATCAGGACTTGCTGAGCGCAGATCAACAACCGGCGTACGTGCTGTATCTTCAGGTCGATCCGCATCAGGTCGATGTCAACGTCCATCCGGCCAAGCACGAGGTTCGTTTTCATCAGGCCAGGCTGGTGCATGATTTTATCTATCAGGCCGTCTTGACGGTGTTGCAGCAGGCTTCGAAACCGGCGCTGCCCATCGGCGACGGGCAGGAAACGCCGGTGTGGGAACCCGAAAACCGGGCTGCGGCGGGCGTTAATCAGTTTAATCGTCAACCCTCCGGCCAGAGCGCGGCGCGTGAAAGCGAGCCTGGATACGGCGCTTCGCCCGGTCGTGCTTCTTCTGGTCAGCGTGCTGCGGGTTTCACGCCGCCAGTGCGTGAAGGAGAACGCTACCAGAAACGGGAAGGCGAGCTTTACCAGCGTTTGATGAAAACGGAACCCTCGCCAACCCCGCCTCCTGCCGTGCGCGAACCGGTCGTCTCCCGCGACGAACCATTGCCCGGCTTCGGCGACACCAGCTTCGGCCGGGTATTGATGATTCATGCCGGGCGTTTTGCGCTGGTTGAACATCCGCGGGGCGTGGCCTTGCTGGCGCTGGATGTGGCGGAGCGCTACCTGCGCGAGGCGCAGCTGACGCCGGGAGAGGATGGGCTGCGGCCGCAGCCGTTGTTGATTCCGGTTAAGCTGACGCTGAACGGGCCGGAATTGCTTGGCGCGCAGCAACAGGCGGCGATTTTGCAGCAACTCGGCATTGAGATTCAGTTGGATCGACAGCGGGCGACGCTGCGCGCCGTGCCTTTGCCGTTGCGCCAGCAAAACCTGCCGCAACTGGTGCCCGCATTTCTGGCTTATTTGGGCACGGAAGAAAATGCGAATACTGCCCGGGCAGCACACTGGCTGGCCGGGCAACTGAACGCCGAAAGCGAGGACTGGACCGTCGGGCGCGCCATTCAATTACTGGCAGACGTCGAACGCCTGTGTCCGGATCGGGTAAAATCACCGCCGCCATCGCTGCTGGCGATGGTAGATTTGAATTCCGTATTGAAATTGTTGAAGTCCGACACTATATAAACGGCAACGGCTTCCTGATAATCCAACTGGTTAACTGATTACGTAATGACTCGGCTTCCTCCCGCCATTTTTATCATGGGTCCGACCGCATCGGGCAAAACTGCGCTGGCGATGGCGCTGCATAAGCGTTTTCCCGTGGATGTCATCAGCGTTGATTCCGCGTTGATTTACCGCGGTATGGATGTCGGCACTGCGAAACCGACGGCGCAGGAGCTGGCGGCCACGCCGCACCGCCTGATCGACATCCGCGATCCGGCGCAGGCATATTCCGCGGCCGACTTTCGCAGCGATGCGTTGCGCGAAATGGCGGCGATCACCGCCGCAGGCCGGATTCCGCTGCTGGTGGGCGGCACCATGCTCTATTTCAAGGCGCTGCTGGAAGGACTTTCCCCGCTTCCTGCGGCGGATCCTGTGGTGCGTGAAGAGATCGAACGGCGGGCGGCGACGGAAGGATGGGAGGCATTACACCATCAGCTCAGTGAGATTGATCCGGTGTCTGCCAATCGGATTCATCCAAATGATCCCCAGAGACTGAGTCGCGCACTGGAAGTTTTTTTCATTTCAGGTAAAACTTTAACTGAACTGACTAAAATTTCAGGTGAATCGTTGCCTTATCAGGTTTATCAGTTCGCCATCGCACCGGCAACACGAGAACTGTTGCATCAGCGTATTGAGTTGCGTTTCAGGCAGATGCTGGACGCAGGTTTTGAAGCCGAAGCCAGAAAACTTTTTGTTCGCAACGACTTGCATATGGATTTGCCTTCCATTCGTTGTGTTGGCTACCGTCAGATGTGGTCTTATTTATCTGGCGAAATCAACTACGATGAAATGGTTTATCGCGGTATTTGTGCGACGCGCCAACTGGCGAAACGCCAAATGACATGGCTGCGGGGTTGGGATTCTGTTCAATGGCTTGACAGCGATTGTCCGGAAGATGCCTTCAACGCCGTGGCACAGGTTGTTAGTGCATCGCTTGGGTGATTGTGTACAATTGGAACTCGGTTCGGATGCATTTTCGTCCGCCGGCGTTAACAGTTGGTACTCAAGTGCGCAAATTTTTACGCAGTTTATTTTAGTTTGGAACCCTAAGGTTCTTAGTAAAAGACAATATTGTTATATACAACAAGCAACTAGCAAATAAGGAAAAGATAGAATGGCTAAGGGGCAATCTTTGCAAGATCCGTTCTTGAACGCATTGCGTCGCGAACGGGTCCCTGTTTCGATCTATTTGGTCAATGGTATTAAACTGCAAGGTCAGATCGAGTCTTTTGACCAGTTCGTTATTTTATTGAAGAACACCGTCAGCCAGATGGTTTACAAACACGCGATTTCTACCGTGGTGCCTTCACGTCCGGTTTCTCATCACGGTAATAATCCGGGTGGCCCAGGCGGAGCGGGAAGCAATTATCATCACGGTGGGAACCAGTCCTCTGCGCAATCGTCTCAGGACAATGATGACGCTGAATAAAGCGTTGCAGTTCTTTTTTATGTCGGGGAATGTACAGGCTTATCATAAACCTGTGTTCCCCGTTCTCATCGGGTATTGCCGTTTGAGAGGTTTTCCGTTTGTTTGACCGTTACGAAGCCGGTGAGCAGGCCGTATTGGTTCACATCTACTTCTCCCAGGAAAAAGATACCGAAGATCTCAGAGAGTTTGAGTCGTTGGTTTCCTCAGCAGGGGTTGAAGCGTTGCAGGTTATTACCGGTAACCGCAAAGCCCCGCATCCGAAATATTTCGTTGGTGAAGGTAAGGCTGAAGAGATCGCCCAGGCTGTGCATGCGACTGAAGCCAGCGTGGTGCTGTTTGATCACGCCCTGACGCCGGCGCAGGAACGCAACCTGGAGCGGTTATGCCAGTGCCGGGTGATCGATCGCACCGGCTTGATCCTCGATATCTTTGCCCAGCGCGCCCGCACGCATGAAGGTAAATTACAGGTTGAGCTGGCGCAGTTGCGCCATCTGGCGACCCGCCTGGTGCGGGGCTGGACTCACCTGGAACGCCAGAAAGGCGGGATTGGCCTGCGCGGGCCGGGGGAAACCCAGCTGGAAACGGACCGCCGCCTGCTGCGCGACCGCATCCGACAGATTCTTTCCCGCCTTGAGCGGGTGGAAAAACAGCGCGAGCAGGGCCGTCGCGCCCGAACGCGCGCTGACGTGCCTACCGTTTCCCTGGTGGGCTATACCAACGCCGGCAAGTCGACGCTGTTCAATCAGATCACGCAGGCGCAGGTGTATGCCGCCGATCAACTGTTTGCCACGCTGGATCCGACCTTGCGCCGGATCGAGGTTGCGGACGTCGGGGACACGGTGTTGGCCGATACGGTGGGTTTCATCCGCCATTTGCCGCACGATTTGGTGGCGGCGTTTAAGGCTACGCTGCAAGAAACCCGTCAGGCTTCACTGTTATTACACGTAATAGATGCATCTGATGCGCGTATTGATGAGAATATTGCGGCCGTGAATACGGTGCTGGCTGAAATTGAGGCAGACGAGATCCCCGTGCTGCTGATCATGAACAAAATCGATATGCTGGATGAGTTTGAGCCGCGTATTGATCGAAATGATGAAAATCGGCCTGTGCGGGTTTGGCTTTCGGCGCAGACCGGGGCGGGCATTGATTTATTATTTCAGGCGCTGACTGAACGGCTGAGCGGTGAAATTGCTCATTACACCTTGCGGTTGCCGCCGCAGGCCGGACGTTTGCGCAGTCGCTTTTACCAGCTTCAGGCGATTGAGAAAGAGTGGGCGGAAGAGGACGGCAGTATCGGATTACTTGTCCGGCTACCCGTTGTGGACTGGCGTCGTCTCTGTAAGCAGGAACTGGATTTGACGAGCTTTATCGTTTAATCATTGCCTGTTAGATTGAACCTGAAGTACACCAATCATAAAAGAATGGAGCTAAAACATGGCGTGGAATCAGCCCGGTAACAACGGACAGGACCGCGATCCGTGGGGGAGCAGCAATAATAATGGCGGCAACTCTGGCGGAAACAACAAAGGTGGGCGCGATCAGGGCCCGCCGGATCTGGATGATATCTTCCGTAAGCTGAGCAAAAAGCTGGGTGGACTGGGAGGTAACAAAGGGTCCGGTGGCGGCGGCACCAGCAGTACGCCTCGCCCGCCAGTGGGCGGCAAGGTGGTCGGCCTTGCCGTGGCCGCCGTCGTCGTCATCTGGGCCGCCAGCGGTTTCTATACGATTAAAGAAGCCGAGCGCGGTGTCGTGACCCGTTTTGGGAAATTCGATCATCAGGTGCAGCCTGGTCTGAACTGGAAACCGACGTTTGTCGACGAAGTTATGCCGGTCAACGTGGAGTCGGTGCGTGAACTGGCCGCGTCAGGGGTGATGTTGACCTCCGACGAAAACGTGGTGCGCGTGGAAATGAACGTACAGTACCGCGTAACTAATCCGGAGCAGTACCTGTTTAACGTGACCAATGCGGATGACAGCCTGCGTCAGGCTACCGACAGCGCGCTGCGCGCGGTCATCGGTAAATACACGATGGACAAGATCCTGACGGAAGGTCGTACCATCATCCGTACCGATACCCAGAAAGTCCTGGAAGAAACCATCAAGCCTTACCGGATGGGCATCACGCTGCTGGACGTAAACTTCCAGGCGGCGCGTCCGCCGGAGGAAGTGAAGGCCGCGTTTGACGATGCGATCGCCGCGCGTGAGAACGAGCAGCAATACATCCGTGAAGCCGAAGCTTACGCCAACGAAGTGCAGCCGCGTGCCAACGGTCAGGCGCAGCGTATTCTTGAAGACGCGAAAGCCTACAAAGATCGTACCGTACTGGAAGCGCAGGGTGAGGTTGGTCGTTTTGCCCGCCTGCTGCCGGAGTACAAGGCATCGCCGGAAATCACCCGCGAGCGTCTGTACCTCGAAACCATGGAACGCGTGCTGAGCCATACCCGCAAGGTGCTGGTGGACGACAAGAGCAACAACCTGATGGTGTTGCCGCTTGATCAACTGATGCGCGGCAAGGCGCCCGCCGCGGAGAGCGCAAATCAGGATACCAGCCTGATTCGCCTCAATCCGCCGCCGTCGGCCTCGGCCCAGAAGAGTTCGGGCAGCAGCAACAGCAGTTCGTCCGGCAGTATCATGGATCAGCGCCGGGCCGATGCCCAGCGTAATGACACCGTCCGCGTAGGGAGAGAATAACCGATGCGTAAGTCTTTTTTACTGATACTCATCGTCGTGCTGGTGGTGCTGTATGCTTCGCTGTTCGTGGTGCATGAAGGGCAGCGTGGTATCGTGCTGCGTTTCGGCAAAGTTCTGCGTGACGATGAGAACAAGCCCCTGGTTTATGTGCCGGGCCTGCATTTAAAGATTCCTTTCATCGAATCGGTGAAAATGCTGGATGCGCGTATTCAGACCATGGATAACCAGGCTGACCGTTTCGTCACCAAAGAGAAGAAAGACCTGATTGTGGATTCTTACCTCAAGTGGCGCATCAGCGACTTCAGCCGTTACTATCTGGCGACCGGCGGCGGCGATATTTCCCAGGCGGAAGTGTTGCTCAAGCGTAAGTTCAGTGACCGTCTGCGTTCTGAGATTGGTCGTCTGGATATCAAAGACATCGTTACCGACTCGCGCGGTAAGCTGATGGAAGACGTGCGTGATGCGCTGAACACCGGTACGACCGACGATGTCGCGGCCTCAACCGAAGCGGATGACGCCATTGCCAGCGCAGCGGCCCGTGTGGAGCGTGAAACCACCGGCAAGCAGCCGCAGGTGAACCCGAACAGTATGGCCGCCCTGGGTATCCAGGTGGTCGACGTGCGTATCAAGCAGATCAACCTGCCGACCGAAGTGTCGGACGCGATCTACCAGCGTATGCGCGCCGAGCGTGAAGCCGTGGCGCGTCGTCACCGTTCACAGGGTCAGGAAGAGGCAGAGAAGCTGCGTGCGACGGCGGACTATGAAGTCACCCGTACGCTGGCAGAGGCGGAGCGTCAGAGCCGCCTGATTCGCGGTGAAGGGGATGCGCTGGCAGCGAAGCTGTTTGCCGACGCCTTCAGCCAGGATCCGGATTTCTTCGCCTTCATCCGCAGCCTGCGTGCTTATGAAGCCAGCTTCAAAGACGGTCAGGACGTGATGGTTCTGCGTCCGGACAGCGATTTCTTCAAATTCATGAGATCGCCGGGCGGCTCGAAGTAAGTAACCGCCAGTCGTACAGGCCCGTTTCGTACGGGCCTTTTTTTTGCCCGCTGTTATGGTGGCGGGCGGCCAAGGAGTGAAGCATGAACAATACGATTTGGATGGCGTTGGGGCTGGTATTGGTGCTGGAAGGACTGGGGCCGATGTTTTTCCCGCGCGCCTGGCGCCGGATGATTCAAACCATGACCCAACTGCCGGATTCGACGCTGCGCCGCTATGGCGGCGGCCTGGTGGTGGCCGGTTTTGTTATTTATTACATGCTGCGCAGCCGGATGTGAGCGGAAGGTTGCCGGTGCGGCTAAATTTCTGCGCAATCGTGTGCGAAAAGTGCTACAAAGCGAAGAATTGAGATGCTAGAATCCATTTTTAACAACTGGTGAATAGTGAAATGGGTAGAAACGTCGTCGTACTGGGCACCCAATGGGGTGACGAAGGTAAGGGCAAGGTCGTAGACCTATTAACTGAGCGGGCTAAATACGTTGTACGCTATCAGGGCGGACACAACGCAGGCCACACGCTGGTCATCAACGGTGAAAAAACCGTTCTTCATTTGATCCCCTCCGGTATCTTGCGTGAAAACGTAACCAGCATTATTGCTAATGGCGTGGTTTTGGCGCCGGATGCGCTCATGCGTGAAATGAGCGAGCTGGAAGCGCGTGGCATTCCGGTGCGTGAGCGTCTGCTGCTGTCGGAAGCCTGTCCGCTGATCCTGCCTTATCATGTGGCGCTGGACAATGCGCGTGAAAAAGCGCGCGGGGCGAAGGCCATCGGCACCACCGGCCGCGGCATCGGTCCGGCTTATGAAGATAAAGTTGCCCGCCGGGGTCTGCGCGTCGGCGATCTGTTCAATAAAGAAACCTTTGCCGTCAAGCTGAAAGAAATTATGGATTACCATAACTTCCAGCTGGTGAACTATTACAAAGTAGACGCCGTCGACTATCAGACCGTGCTGAAAGATGTGCTGACAGTGGCCGACATCCTGACCGGTATGGTGGTGGACGTGGCCGATCTGCTGAACAAGGCACACCGCAAAGGCGAGCTGATCATGTTTGAAGGCGCGCAAGGCACGCTGCTGGACATCGATCACGGCACCTATCCGTACGTTACCTCTTCCAATACCACCGCCGGTGGCGTTGCGACCGGTTCCGGCATCGGCCCGCGTTGCGTGGACTACGTGCTGGGCATCGTGAAGGCTTACTCTACCCGCGTGGGCGCCGGTCCGTTCCCGACCGAGCTGTTTGACGACGTGGGCGAATTCCTGTGCACCAAGGGCAATGAATTCGGCGCAACCACCGGACGCCGCCGCCGTACCGGCTGGCTGGACGCCGTGGCCGTGCGTCGTGCCGTGGAGCTGAACTCTCTCTCCGGCTTCTGCATGACCAAACTGGACGTGCTGGATGGCCTGGACGAGGTGAAAATCTGCGTGGGCTACCGCATGCCGGACGGGCGCGAAGTTGACGTGACCCCGCTGGCCGCCGAAGCGTGGGAAGGCATCGAGCCGATTTACGAAGTGCTGCCCGGCTGGAAGGAAAGCACCTTCGGCGTGAAAGAGCACAGCAAGCTGCCGCAGGCGGCGCTGAACTACATCAAGCGCGTGGAAGAAGTGACCGGCGTGCCGGTTGATATTATCTCCACCGGTCCGGATCGTGAAGAAACCATGATCCTGCGCGACCCGTTTGATGCATAACGCATTGTTTTCTCCTCAATAAGCCGGGCACAAGCCCGGCTTATTGCTATCCGGGTGTTCCCTGCGCCGGATCGCTTTTTCTCTCTTAACGTCCTGCTTTTCATGAAAGCATTAGTCGCTTTTATCCCGGCTGGTTTATTATTCAGATAATGCTTTCATTTTCAGGCGTGAAACGCGCCGTTGAGCGATAACCCGTTGTCAGCGGATGACGATATACGTGGAACAGAGGTATTTGTGCAGTTAACAAGTTTTACTGATTTTGGTTTACGGGCGCTGATTTACATGGCCTCCCTTCCGCCGGACAAAATGACCAGCATCACGGAAGTGACGCAGGTTTACGGCGTGTCACGCAATCATATGGTGAAAATCATCAATCAGCTCAGTCGTGCCGGATTCGTGACCGCCGTTCGCGGCAAGAATGGCGGCATCAGGCTGGGGCGTCCGGCGAAAATGATCCGTATCGGCGACGTGGTTCGCGAACTGGAGCCGCTTTCCCTGGTGAACTGTACGCAGGAATTTTGTCACATCACTCCGGCCTGCCGGTTGAAATCCGTGTTGCAGAAGGCCATTGCCGCTTTTCTGGCCGAGCTTGATAACTGCACGTTGGCCGAATTAATTGATGAAAACCAACCCCTTTATAAGCTGTTGCTGGTGGAATAATTCCGGCCTGGCCGGTGTTACCGCGCGAACAGCGACCGCATAGTGATGACAACGGAGGAACCGCGATGTCACAAGATCCTTTTCTGGAGCGCGAGGCGGAAAAGTATGCCTCTCCCATCCCAAGCCGGGAATTCATTCTGTCTCTTCTGGCACAGCGTAAAACCCCTGCCAGCCGGGAAGAGTTGGCCGCAGAGCTGAATCTGACCAGCGAAGAGGACCTGGAAGCCTTACGCCGCCGTTTACGGGCGATGGAGCGTGACGGGCAACTGGTCTTTACCCGCCGGCAGTGTTACGCCCTGCCGGAGCGCCTGGACATGGTGAAAGGCACCGTTATCGGCCATCGCGACGGCTATGGCTTCCTGCGCGTTGAAGGCAGCAAAGACGACATTTACCTTTCCGCAGAGCAGATGAAACAGTGCATCCATGGCGATGTGGTGCTGGCTCAGCCGCTGGGCGAAGATCGCCGCGGGCGGCGTGAGGCGCGCATCGTACGCGTGCTGGTGCCGCGTACCGGGCAAATCGTCGGTCGCTATTTCACCGAGGCGGGAATGGGCTTCGTGGTGCCGGATGACAGCCGGCTGAGCTTCGATATTTTGATTCCGCCTGAGTTCATCGCGGGTGCGCGTATGGGCTACGTGGTGGTGGTGGAGCTGACCCAGCGCGCCACCCGCCGCACCAAAGCAATCGGTAAGATCGTTGAAGTGCTGGGCGATAACATGGGTACCGGCATGGCGGTGGATATCGCTCTGCGTACGCATGAAATTCCCCATACCTGGCCGCCGCAGGTCGAGAAGCAGGTCGCCGGCCTGAAAGAGCAGGTGCCGGAAGCGGCGAAAAAGGGCCGTGTGGATCTGCGTGAACTGCCGTTGGTGACCATTGACGGCGAGGACGCCCGTGACTTCGACGATGCGGTCTACTGCGAGAAGAAGCGCGGCGGCGGCTGGCGGCTGTGGGTGGCGATCGCCGACGTGAGTTACTACGTTCGTCCCGGCACCGCGTTGGATGCAGAAGCGCGCAGCCGAGGAAACTCGGTGTATTTCCCTTCCCAGGTGGTGCCGATGCTGCCTGAGGTGCTGTCCAACGGGCTGTGCTCGCTGAACCCGCAGGTTGATCGCCTGTGCATGGTGTGCGAAATGACGATTTCCGCTCAGGGCCGGCTCTCGACCTATAAATTCTATGAAGCGGTGATGAGCTCGCATGCGCGCATGACCTACACCAAGGTGGCCCATATTCTGGACGGCGATGCGGAACTGCGCGAGCAATATCAGGCGCTGGTGAAGCCGCTGGAAGAACTGCACAGCCTGTATAAGGTGCTGGATCACGCCCGTGAAATCCGCGGCGGTATTGGTTTTGAAACCGAAGAAGCTAAATTTATTTTTAACGCCGAACGCCGGATCGAACGCATTGAACCGACGGTGCGTAACGATGCGCACAAGCTGATCGAAGAGTGCATGATTCTGGCTAACATCGCCGCCGCGCGCTTTGTGGAGAAGAATCAGGAGCCGGCGCTGTACCGGGTGCATGACGGCCCCAGCGAGGATCGTCTGACGGCGCTGCGCAGCGTGCTGGCCGAACTGGGGCTGACCCTGGGCGGAGGAACGAAACCGGCACCGAAAGATTATGCGGAGCTGATGGATCAGGTGGCGGATCGTCCCGACCATGAAATGCTGCAAACCATGCTGCTGCGTTCGATGAAGCAAGCGGTGTACGATCCGGAAAACCGCGGCCACTTCGGGCTGGCGCTGACGGCCTATGCGCATTTCACCTCGCCGATCCGTCGTTATCCGGACCTGACGTTGCACCGTGCTATCAAATATCTGTTAGCCAGGCAGCACGGTGCGTCGCAGGACAAGTTGACCAAAACGGGCGGGTGGCATTATCACGAAGAAGATATGCTGCAACTGGGCGAACACTGTTCCATGACGGAGCGTCGCGCCGATGAAGCGACCCGCGACGTGGCGGACTGGTTGAAGTGCGATTTCATGCAGGATCAGGTCGGTCAGACCTTTAGCGGCGTGATTTCCAGCGTGACGGGATTCGGTTTCTTCGTCAGGCTGGACGATCTGTTTATCGATGGCCTGGTGCACGTTTCCGCTCTGGACAACGACTATTACCGCTTTGATAACGTAGGGCAACGCCTGGTCGGTGAGTCTTCCGGGCAGATGTATCGCCTGGGCGATAAGGTTCAGATCCGTGTGGATGCGGTGCATATGGATGAGCGGAAGATTGATTTCGCCCTGATTTCCAGCGAGAGAACGCCGCGCGGCGAGGGCAAGACGGCGCGTACCAAGGCGAAACGCGCATCGGGCGACGCACCGGTAAATGCACGCGGTAAACCGCGTGGCGGCAAGAAGCCCGCCAACTTTGAGCCGGACAGCGCTTTCCGTAAGGACAAGAAAGAAAAGTCAGGCAAAAAAGTAAAGGCGAAAGAGAAAAGCAAAGTAAAAAAGGCGTCGGCGAAAACTAAAAAAATCGCTGCCGCCACCAAGGCAAAGCGGGCTGCCAAGAAGAAAAGCGCAGAGTAAAATCAGCGCTCATCATCAATCATGGGCGGCAATGGCCGCCCGTTAATTTTTTATTGTGCCGCCGTAAGACGGGGCGATATGCGGAACTATGAGCGAAATAATTTACGGTATTCATGCGGTTAAGGCGTTGCTGGAGCGCGATCCTCAGCGCTTTCTTGAGGTTTTTATCCTGAAAGGGCGTGACGATCGCCGACTGCATCCGCTGATTGCGGAGCTGGAGCAGATGGGGATCAAGATCCAGGTGGCAAACCGGCAGTGGTTGGACGAAAAAGTGGAAGGCGCGGTGCATCAGGGGATCGTGGCGCGGGTTAAACCCGGTCGCCAATATCAGGAAAACGATCTGCCGGATCTGCTGGAAAACGTGGAGACGCCGTTCCTGCTAATCCTCGACGGCGTGACCGATCCGCATAATCTGGGCGCTTGCCTGCGCTGTGCAGACGCAGCCGGCGTACATGCGATCATTGTGCCGCGCGATCGTTCTGCGCAGTTGAACGCCACGGCGAAAAAGGTCGCCAGCGGCGCGGCGGAGACGGTTCCGTTGATCCGGGTAACGAATCTGGCGCGTACCATGCGCTTTTTGCAGGAGCAAAACATCTGGATTGTCGGCACCGCCGGCGAAGCCGACCACAACCTGTATCAGAGCAAAATGACCGGGCCGATGGCGCTGGTGATGGGCGCAGAGGGTGAAGGTATGCGCCGCCTGACGCGTGAACATTGCGATGAGCTGATCAGCATTCCGATGGCGGGCAGCGTTTCTTCGCTGAATGTGTCGGTTGCCACCGGTATTTGTTTGTTTGAGGCCGTGCGCCAGCGCGGTTGAGTTCCCCTTCGCATTCCCCAGGGCGGGTTTCCGCCCTTTTTCTTGCCTGCTTTCCCTTCTCCGGCAAAAGCGCCGTTAGCGGCCATAATAAAGTTGTCCGGAGGCAGAAGGAGGGAAAGCGATCATGTCGTGGCAAACCCATACCGTATTCAATCAGCCCAAACCGTTAAGCAACAGCAATCTTTACCTTTCCGATACGGCGTTGCAGGAGGCCGTAGCGCGCGAGGGGGCCGGCTGGGATCATGCGCTGTTAACCGCCATCGGCCTTCAGCTAGGTTCGGCAGAGTCGCTGGAGCTGGGGCGGATGGCGAATCTGAATCCTCCGGAGCTGCTGCGCTATGACGCCTGCGGCAACCGGATTGACGAGGTTCGCTTTCATCCCGCCTGGCACATGCTGATGCAGGGGCTGGCGGAAAACCGCGTGCATAATCTTCCCTGGCAGGAAAGCGCGCCTGTCGGCGCTGTTGTTGCACGTGCCGCCCGTTTTTTGCTGCATGCGCAGGTTGAGGCCGGCACATTGTGCCCGATCACCATGACGGCCGGGGCGATTCCGTTACTGCGTAACATGCTGCCTGCCGCCATGAAGGATTGGCTGCCGCTTTTGCTTTCCGATCGCTACGATGCGCGCGGGCTTCCGGCAGAGCAGAAGCGCGGATTATTGATCGGCATGGGAATGACGGAAAAGCAAGGGGGGTCTGACGTGCTGAGCAACACCACCCGCGCCGTACCGCTGGGCAACGATGGGGCGTACCGTATTACCGGTCATAAGTGGTTTTTCTCCGTACCGCAGAGTGACGCACACCTGGTACTGGCGCAGGCGGAAGGCGGGATATCCTGTTTTTTGCTGCCACGGCTCCTGCCGGACGGCACTCACAACGCGGTACATATCGAGCGCCTGAAAGACAAAGTGGGTAACCGCTCTAACGCCAGCGCGGAAGTGGAGTTTCACGACGCGACGGGCTGGCTGTTGGGCGAGGAAGGGGAGGGTGTCCGCCTGATTCTGCAGATGGGCGGTGCGACACGTTTTGACTGCGCGCTGGGCAGCCACGCCCTGATGCGGCGTGCGTTTACGGTGGCGTTGTACCATGCGCTGCAGCGCAGAACCTTCGGTAAAGTGCTGGCCGAACAGCCTTTGATGCGTCAGGTGTTGTGCAATATGGCGTTGGTGCTGGAGGGGCAGACGGCGCTGCTGTTTCGTCTGGCGCACGCCTGGGAAGAAAAAAACGATCCGTTGGCGCCGGCATTCTGCCGGCTGATGACGCCGGCGGCGAAGTTTGTCATCTGCAAGCGGGGAACACCGTTCGTGGCGGAAGCCATGGAGGCGCTCGGCGGCATGGGGTATTGCGAAGAATCGGAGCTGGCGCGTATCTATCGGGAAACCCCGGTTAACAGCATCTGGGAGGGCTCCGGCAACATTATGTGCCTGGACGTGCTGCGGGTACTGCACAAGGTGCCGGACGTTGCGGAGATGCTGACCCAGGAAGTGCAGAAGGTGAAGGGGCAAAACCGCCACTTTGACCGGCTGTGGCGGCAGCTTCAGCCTCATCTGCGCACGGCGGGGCCGGAGTCCGGCCGGGATATTGCGACGGCGCTGGTAAAAATAGTCAGCGCCGTCCAGATATTGCAGTATGCGCCGGAGAGTATCGCCGGCGCCTGGTGCCGCGCAGAACTGGATAACCGGGGAAATGCCCGGATACCGGAGAAAACATGTATGGCGCTTTTACTGCGCGCCGCAGGACGGGAATAGCTCGGCTATTCCCGCGTCAGGGCATTATTTGTACAGGATCGCCTGGGTATACCAGCGCCCCGGCATCACGGTTTCATCCACCATGATGACGTAGTAGTAGCTCGCGCCAGACGCATCGGCCCGCTTCTGAATCACTTCCGCCGCGTTCATCGGGCTGCCGTAAACCGTTGCGCTGATGGTGCCCATGCGCGTCAGTCCTTCGGTCTGGTTACGCCGGATTTCCTGGGCATGCCCCGCCGTTGCCGCCGGCGGTGGTTCCGGGGTTCCCTGCATAACGCTGCAGGCCGTGAGGGAAAGGCTCAAAAGTAATGCGGGGACAAGAAGTATTTTTTTCATCTTGTTACCAGAGGTTATCGGGAAAAGTTATCGCTATCGTAACATGATTTTCACCGGGCGCGTCCGAACCGATAAGAAAAGGTTGTGTCCGGGAAATGGCGGACACATTATGGAACCGGAGACGTGAACATAAAAGATTACGGGAGAATGAGATGGTTGAAATGTTTGCCGAATATGCCGGTGGTATCCCCGTTTTGCATGCCGTACCCGCCGGGCAACGTGACGCCGTGTTGCCGACGGTATTTTTCCATCACGGTTTTCTGTCATCAAAAGAGATGTACTCTTATTTCGGTTACGTGCTGGCGGAGCGGGGATTGCGCGTGATTTTGCCCGAAGCGGATATGCACGGCGAACGTTTCAATGGCGATGAGTCATACCGGCTTACGCATTTCTGGGATATTTTGCGCCGCAACGTGGATGAACTCCCGCAACTGGTTGAACACTACCGCAGCCGCGGGCTGATTGCGCCGGGGCGACTGGGTGTTGCCGGCGTCTCGCTGGGGGGGATGACCACGCTGGCGGCGAAAGCCCGTTATGACTGGATCGATGCAGCCGCGGCGCTGATGGGCTCAGGGTATTTCCTCTCTCTGGCCCACACATTATTTCCGCCTTTCCGGCCGGAGAGTGAAGAGGAAAAGCGTCGGTTTGCGCAAGATATCGCACCATTAGCGCAGTATGAGATTGGCCACCAGTTAGAAAAGGTGGCTGACCGCCCATTATTTCTCTGGCACGGTTTGGCTGACGACCTGGTGCCGGCCGCCGAAAGCGCCCGTCTGATGGCGGAATTGGGTGCCAGGGGGTTGCTGGAGAAGGTGGTATACCGTACGGAGGCGGGGATCGCGCATAAAATCACCGTGAACGCGCAAGTGGAGTGCTGTCGTTTCTTTGAGGAATACCTGTGACGGACGATAAAAAAACCGTACACCGGGGTGGGTGTACGGGTAAAAGCCGTGTTTCTTCTGTTATTTTTATCTCCGGGCAGGTTCTCCGGATGTCTTACTGCATACGGGTATAGCGTGTGGCGCGGGAGCTAATTGCGGTACAACGCGGCGCTGACGTGCAGCAGCCCGTTGCCCTCCGGCTCGTACATCTTAATAATCTGGAAGTGGCGCGCGCCTCTTGCGTCGGCCATCTGCCTGATTTCCGGCAGCGCCTCGCTGACGGAGGTCACGTTGTGGTCCACCGTAACGACGGCAAATTCGCCGGAAGCCAGATTGGCAGCCTGTCTGGCGGTGATTTCAGTCGCGGCGAATGTTTGTGTGGCGGCAAAAAGCGTAAATGTCGTCACGAGGGCAGTCAGCCTTTTCATATAGACTCCTCGGGATTGTATCTTATTGATGCAGGTGATTTTTAACCGGTGGCGTGTGATGACGTACCGTGAATGGTGCCAGTCTAGCGATTTGGCGCCGCTTTGATAGCAAGTATTTGTGATGCTTTCATTCAGCAATTTTGATTATAGTTTTATCCGCCCCCGTCTGCTTGGCAATCGATGCCCATCACGATTATTTTCCCCGTATTCAGGTTTACCTTGAGATCCCCACACGCTCCGAGTACAATTGCGCGTCATTTTTCAGCCGCACACAAATAACGTTCCTTGCCTTCGTGGGCTGCGGCTGACCCCGACAGAAGGCTGAATAATCCGTAAGGAGCAACCGATGCGTCATTACGAAATCGTTTTTATGGTTCATCCTGACCAAAGCGAACAGGTTCCTGGCATGATCGAGCGTTACACCGGTGCTATCACTGGTGCTGAAGGCACGATCCACCGTCTGGAAGACTGGGGCCGTCGTCAGCTGGCTTACCCGATCAACAAACTGCACAAAGCTCACTACGTTCTGATGAACGTTGAAGCGCCGCAGGAAGTGATCGACGAGCTGGAAACTAACTTCCGCTACAACGACGCCGTTATCCGCAGCATGGTTATGCGTACCAAGCACGCCGTGACCGAAGCATCCCCGATGGTTAAAGCGAAAGACGAGCGCCGCGAGCGTCGTGAAGACTTTGCTGAAATCAACGATGATGCTGATGAAGCTGGGGATTCTGAAGAGTAATTGACGCGATGACCGCTAATCGTCTGGCGCTGACCGGCACCGTGTGCAAGGTCCCCATTCGAAAGGTCAGCCCCGCCGGCATTCCGCATTGCCAGTTCGTGCTTGAGCACCGCTCAGTGCAGCAGGAGGCCGGATTAAGCCGACAAGCATGGTGCAGAATGCCCGTGATTGTCAGTGGGCAACCGTTTCAGGCAATTACTAACAGATTAACGGTCGGCAGCAGGTTAACGGTTCAAGGCTTCATTAGCTGTCACATGGGCCGCAATGGGCTGAACAAGTTGGTTCTGCATGCCGAGCAGATTGAATTGATAGATTCTGGAGACTAGCCATATGGCACGTTATTTCCGTCGTCGCAAGTTCTGCCGTTTCACCGCGGAAGGCGTTCAAGAGATTGACTATAAAGACATCGCTACGCTGAAAAACTACATCACCGAGAGCGGTAAAATTGTACCGAGCCGTATCACCGGTACCCGCGCTAAGTATCAGCGTCAGCTGGCTCGTGCTATCAAGCGCGCGCGCTACCTGTCTTTGCTGCCGTACACTGATCGTCATCAGTAATCGGCTGACGTCATTAACGACTTTAAGAGGATAAGGTAATGCAAGTTATTCTGCTTGATAAAGTAGCAAACCTGGGCAGCCTGGGCGATCAGGTAAACGTAAAATCGGGTTATGCCCGTAACTATTTGGTTCCGCAGGGCAAAGCTGTGCCGGCAACCAAAAAGAACGTTGAATACTTCGAAGCCCGTCGTGCTGAACTGGAAGCCAAACTGGCTGAGGTTCTGGCCGCTGCTGAAGCGCGTGCTGCGAAAATTAACGAACTGGGTACTGTTACCCTCGCATCCAAAGCGGGTGATGAAGGTAAACTGTTCGGTTCTATCGGCACCCGCGACATCGCCGACGCTGTTACTGCAGCTGGCGTTGAAGTGGCAAAAAGCGAAGTTCGTTTGCCGAACGGCGTTCTGCGTACCCTGGGTGATCACGAAGTTCACTTCCAGGTTCACAGCGACGTGTTCGCTCAGCTGAACATTGTTGTTGTTGCTGAGTAATAGCCCGGGTAATTTTTTACTCTGAGCTATGCAGTGAAGCGCCGGCCCTGGGCCGGCGTTTTGCTTTCTGTTGTGCGGATAACCGGCCTGTTCCGCCGATAAAAGGTATACACTGAGGTTTTTCACCATTGCGGAAGCGAATGATGACAAACCTGATTCAACTGGCCCGGGTCTACGATGTTCATGCGCCTTTTCCTCCGAATACTTTCCTGACTGATCGCCTCTGGCCGCGCGGCATTTCCAAAGAGCGCCTGTCCGGCGCAGAGTGGCTGAAAAACGTGGCGCCCAGCGATACGTTGCGCCGGGCGTTCCATGCGGGAATGGATTCATGGGCGCAGTTCATTGCGCGTTATCGGGCGGAGCTGGACGCCAACGAGGCCGCCTGGCGCGGCTTACTGGACATTCTGCGTAGCGGCGGGAGCATTACGCTGCTGTATGGCAGTAAAGATACCCGGCATAATCAGGCCGTTGTACTGCGGGACTATCTGACGGAGAAGCTTGCGGCGAAGCGTTAGCGGATACGCAGGAAGTTGCCGTCGGGCTGGCGGCGGAAATAGATGTGCTCGTTATCAGTCGTCTCAAGCTCCAGCGCGGTGACCTGCCCCTGCGAGTTATGTTGCACCCTGACTTCCTGCCCGGCCTTCAGCTTGCTGAGCGGCTTGTCGTCACCTTCAGCCTGAGCAAGGGCGAAAACGTCGTTGATGTCCAACCGGTTGGCCCGAAACAGCTGCGCCAGCGTTTGGCCCGGTTTTATGTGGTATGCCTGCCAACTGGTGCGCTGCTGCCGTAAGAGCGCCGGAACAGTGGTGTCCTCCAGCGTGGCGTGCGTAATACTCAGGGGGCCGTCGATATCATCGGGGCCGTAGCGCCCGTTTTTGGTATCAGAATAGGGCCACAGCAGCGCCAGCAACAGAACGGTGCCGGCAATGAGCACCCAGCGGCGGTGAAAATAGGGAAGCGGCTCCATCCACGTAAAGGTGTCCGGCATATGCCAGATGTGGATTAGCGACTGTTTTGCACGGGTAAGGGGGCCGGTTTCCAGCGTTTCCAGCTCTTCTGCCGTATCAGGCTGGGAAAGGGGCGGCTCATCAGCGTTATCTGCCGGTTCCTGCTCCGCTTCAGGCGGGACAATTCGCTGACGCAGATTAAGCCATGTATGCAATACAGGCTGATAGACCCGGGAACTTCTTCTTCTCCTGGGTGCAATTCTGCCCATAGTAACCCCTCTCAATACGGCGAATATGATTAGCTTATTAAAAAAAACGGCGGCCGGACAGCTTATTAATCTCAATTCTCTGTGAATAGTGGCTTCGCCGTTCAGTTTATCGCCGTTTGTAACCCGCTGATGACCGGGAGGTATTGTTTCCGTTTCCCCGGCAAAAGTCACTCTTCTTAATACAGGATTTTACCGTAAGGTTAGGCGCTGCTATGCTGCGTCTTCATTTTCAACGATCAGAAGGAAAAACCATGTCTACCCCTTCTTTAGACACTACTGAAGCGCAGGCGAGTTACGGAATTGGCCTGCAGGTTGGCCAGCAACTGAAAGAGTCCGGACTGGAAGGTTTGCTGCCCGACGTTCTGGCTGCCGGTTTGCGCGACGCGTTGGAAGGGAATCCCCCGGCCGTTCCGGTCGAAGCCGTTCACCGTGCGCTGCGTGAAATCCACGAGCGTGCTGATGCCGTTCGTCAGGCGCGCCAGAAAGAGATGGCGGCCGCAGGCCAGACGTTCCTGGAAGAGAACGCCCGTCATGACGACGTAACGGTAACGGAATCCGGCCTGCAGTTCCGGGTTCTGCAGAAAGGGGAAGGTACGATCCCGGCTCGTCAGGATCATGTGCGCGTGCACTATACCGGGAAGCTGGTTGACGGCACGGTATTCGACAGCTCCGTAGAGCGCGGCCAGCCGGCTGAGTTTCCGGTCAGCGGCGTGATCCCCGGTTGGATTGAGGCGCTGACCCTGATGCCGGTCGGCTCCAAGTGGCAGCTCTATATTCCCTATAACCTGGCTTACGGGGAACGCGGCGCCGGTGCTTCTATCCCTCCGTACAGCACGTTGATTTTCGACGTGGAACTGCTGGAAATTCTGTAATTTCCGCTGACGACGCCGCTAGGCGTCGTCAACCCGCCTTACTCACCGCGCAATGCCCGCGGAAACAGCAGGTTATTTTCCAGGCTGATGTGATCCATCAGGTCGGCGATAAATTCGTTTATACCGTTATACAGCGCGCGCCAGGTGTTGCAGGCGCCTTCCGGCGGCGTTACGTTATTCGTCAGGAATTTGATGACTTCAAGTTGCTCACCGGCATCGTCGTGCTCGTGTTCCATTACGCTGATCGGGCCGCCTGCCTGAGGCCCCATGCCTTGTTCGATCATGGGGAACAAAATGCGTTCTTCTTTCATCATGTGCTGGGACAGATCCTGGTAGATCAGGTTGAGCTGTTTTGCGAGCCCTTTAGGGCAGGCCGCTTTTTCGGCATGCACTTTTTCCACTTTTTCTGCCATCAGAATCAGCTCAGGCAGTTGTTCACGGTGGCGATCGTGGTAGCGTTGTACAATGAACGGTGTAATTTCGGCGAGAGGCGCAGTCCGCCAGTCGCGCTGTTCCGCTTCTTCGTTGGTCAGCGCAGCCAGCTCGGCTTCTAATGCATCAATATCCAGATTTTTTTTGGTCGCCGCACGCAGCAGGGTTTGCTTACCGCCGCAGCAGAAATCGAGATCGTGTTGGCGAAAAAGCCGGGCAGCTCGCGGAATGGCGATAGCCAGTTCACCTAAAGGGCGTTCACGGAATGTCATGGGATAATCCTCGTATGCGTTCAATAAATAGTATTTTAAATGCATATTTAAAGAATGCCATAACTCTTTCGGGGATATCCGGGGGATATGCCGTAATAAAAGTTATTAAGTCATAGAGTTATTGCATTTCGGCATTGGTCAAAACAAGGGTTTCGGGCTAGTCTGCATATAACGGTATAGAGATATGAGGTGCGTATGTTAGAGCAAATTTCCCGGCTTGCGCGTGAGGCAGGTGCGGCAATCATGGCTGTCTATCAGGGAGATAAGCCACTGGACATCGAAGAAAAGGCAGATCATTCGCCGGTGACGGCGGCGGATTTAGCCGCGCATGATGTCATTAAACAAGGGTTGGCGCTGTTATCGCCGGACATTCCCCTGATCTCGGAAGAGGATCCCCCCGCCTGGGAAATTCGCCGCCATTGGCACCGCTATTGGCTGGTCGATCCGCTGGACGGCACGAAAGAGTTCATCAAGCGCAACGGCGAGTTTACGGTGAATATTGCCCTGATTGAGGACGGCGTGCCGGTGATGGGCGTCGTGTATGCGCCGGTGACGGGCGTACTGTACAGCGCGGAGCGCGGCAAAGCCTGGAAGGAAGATAAAGACGGGAAACGGCAAATTCACGTACGTGAGGCCAAGCCGCCGCTGGTGGTGGTCAGCCGCTCCCATATGGATGAGGAACTGAAGGATTACCTGAGTCAGCTCGGCGAGCACCAAACGATATCCATCGGCTCCTCGCTGAAATTTTGCCTGGTGGCGGAAGGGAGCGCCCAGCTTTACCCGCGTTTTGGGCCGACCAACATCTGGGATACCGCCGCAGGGCATGCCGTGGCGTTGGCGGCCGGCGCACAGGTTCATGACTGGCAAGGGAAAACGCTGAACTATACGCCGGCGGAATCTTTCCTCAACCCGGGATTCCGGGTCTCCCTGTATTAATTATCCGGCGCTCAGCAATTGGTGCAGCAGAGTCATCACCTGCTGCACTTCCTGCGGCGTTAATGCGCCATCTTTTACGAAACGCACGTTGCCCTGTTTGTCGAGGACGACGATGGCGGAGCTTTTTGGTTGCAGATCCCAGGCTTTGCGCACGACGCCCTTATCGTCAACGATGAACTGTGACCACGGGAACTCTTTTTTGCTGTCTTCAATGCTGCTGCGCACGAATGGCCCGGTGCCGATGATGGCGTCGTCGGTATTCACAATGGTGGTGGTTTGATAACGGTCGTGCGGCAATTTCGCCGCTTTAATGACTTCAATCAGCGGGTCGTTCAGGTCTTTAGAGGATGAGCGGCCGGCGATGGCCTGAATCACGCGCACCTTACCCGGAAGCTGTGCGCTGTTCCAGTTTTGGTAGCTGAATTTGCCATCGTGAACGTTGAGTTCACCGCGATCGCTGACGCCGACCGCCGCCACGCGTTGATTTTCCTGAAGATTATGAGCAAGGGCACAAAAGGGGAGCAGTAACAGCGGAAACAGGCGCAGGAGAAAAGCGTTCATAATATGTCCTTGTGGATAAAAACCGAAATGAAAAACCCAGTAGCAAGCATAGTCGGCGATTGCTGGTCTGTCCTGTTTACGGTTGTAACTAAAATGAGAGGGGCGTTCATCAACATCTTGTTTTTTGTGCATATATTTTAAGAAAGGGATGTGTTTATATATACACTTCTGTCAGTTGGTGTAAATATAGTTAAAAACTCGATCGCACATGAACAAAACCTCCCTGAATCAGTCTATAGTTATAGTCCTTATGCAGGGGTAGCTGATGGGCAACCGTAGTTGGCTGCAATGACAAAGCGCCCCGCATATCATTGATCGGGAGGTAAGCAGAAAAATGAAAATCTTCCAACGCTATAATCCGCTGCTGGTTGCTAAATATGTAAAGACGCTGTTTCGTGGTCGGTTGTATATCAAGGATATCGGTGCATTTGAGTTTGATATGGGAAGAATTCTCATGCCGAAGGTGCGCGATAAGCGTCACCTCAACGCGATGTCCGAAATTAACCGTCAGGTGATGCGCTTACAGGCGGAGATGGCGTAGCCAGGTGAAAAGATTTTTGCCGGAAAATACCGATAACCGGCATCCCGAAGAATAACGGCCCTTAGCGGGCCGTTTGTGTTTATTTATCCGCTGACGTTTTTTCCGCCCGGTTTTCTCCCTCCGCGACCGTTTCGGGAGGAACCATCCGCTCAGCAAGGCGCGTAACCAGCAGCTGGTCTATCTTGTAGCTGTCGATATCCACCACTTCGAACTTATAACCGGCGTATTTAACGTAGTCCGTACGCTTGGGGATCTTACGCAGCATGTACATCATGAACCCGCCGATGGTTTCGTAGTTGCTGGCCTGAGGGAATTCTTCAATATCCAGCACGCGCATGACGTCGTCGATGGGGGTGACGCCTTCAACCAACCAGGAGTTTTCGTCGCGGGCGATAATCTGCTCTTCCAGCCCTTGCCCGATCAGATCGCCCATCAGAGTAGTCATTACATCATTAAGCGTGATGATGCCGACAACCAGCGCATACTCATTCAGAATAATGGCGAAATCTTCACCGGCGGTCTTAAAGCTCTCCAGCCCTTCGGAAAGCGTCAGGGTGTCGGGAACGATCAGTACGTTTCGGATTTGAACGCCGGCGTTAAGCGCCAGGCTTTGATTACCCAGCACGCGGTTAAGCAAATCTTTGGAGTCAACGTAACCCACGACGTGATCGATGTTGCCGTCACAGACCAGAAATTTTGAGTGGGGATGGGTTGAGATTTTCTCTTTGATGCTGTCTTCGCTCTCGCCCAGCTCAAAGAATACGATACTTTCACGCGGCGTCATGGATGAAGTGACGGTACGTGACTCCAACTCGAACACGTTTTCAATCAGCTCATGTTCCTGCTTGCGCAGCACGCCGGCCAGCGCGCCGGCTTCCACCACGGCGTAGATATCATCGGAGGTGATGTCGTCTTTACGCACCATAGGCAGTTTGAATAAGCGAAAAATCAAGTTAGCCAGGCCGTTGAAGAACCATACCAGGGGGCGGCACAGCATCAGGCAGAAGCGCATCGGGGTGATGATCCGAACGGCAACCGCCTCCGGAGCGATCATGCCGATGCGTTTCGGGGTTAGATCGGCGAACAGGATAAAGGCGCTGGTTACCAGCACGAACGAGCAAATGAAGCTGATCTGCTCTGAAAGCTCAGGCCCCATGAAACGATCGAAGATAACTTTAAAATAGGGCGAGAAAGCCGCATCCCCGACGATACCGCCGAGAATGGCGACAGCGTTCAGGCCGATTTGGACTACGGTAAAAAAGTAGCCCGGCTGCGCCTGTAATTCCAGCACCCGCTCCGCATTTATGTCGCCTTCATCCGCCAGTGTTTTGAGCTTGATTTTACGTGAGGCGGCTAATGATATTTCAGATATGGAAAAAAAGGCGCTGAGCGCGATTAATAAAAGAATCAGTAAAATACTGTTTAACATAATTTGTCCGCATCAATGGCGTTTGTTCCAAAAATAGAGAAGGGCAGTAACGAAGTAGGAAAGTTCTAATATTAGCTGTCGTTAATGGCGGAAACAAAACACCACAATAAAGCGGATCACCCCATTGTGATCCGCTGTCAGTATAGCAGGAGCCGTGAATATCCGGCTAGCGCCGCGATGTGAGTACCTCTGCGACTCAGGCAGAAGGCGGAAGGCACACGCCGATGCCGCCCAGGCCGCAGTAGCCGTGCGGGTTTTTATACAGGTACTGCTGATGCTCGTCTTCTGCGTAATAAAACGGTTTCGCCGGCGCGATTTCCGTGGTTATCGCGCGCGTGTCGCCGGATGCGGCCATGGCCTGCTGGAAGCGTGCTTTGCTGCTGTTCGCCTCGTCTTGCTGCTGCGGATTCAGGGTATAAATGGCGGAACGGTACTGTGAACCGATGTCGTTTCCTTGCCGCATGCCCTGCGCCGGATCGTGGTTTTCCCAGAAGAGCAGCAACAGTTCGCCGTAGCTGATGACTCTGGGGTCGAAAACGATGCGGACGGCTTCGGTATGGCCGGTCTGGCCGGTACAGACCTCCCGGTAGGTTGGATTCGGCGTGTAACCGCCGGTATAGCCGGCGGCAGTGCTGTATACGCCGGGCTGCTGCCAGTACAGGCGTTCTACTCCCCAAAAGCACCCCATGGCCAGGATTGCGACTTCCATGCCGGGCGGTACATCCGTCATTGAATGCCCGTTAACCGCATGTTGTGCGGCGACCGGCATCGGCGTATTTCTGCCGGGCAGCGCTTGCTCCGGGCTGACGGTTTGGGATTTGTTAATACTGCTCATTAGTACAGACTCCTCTGGTTATTAGGAATAACCTCGTAAGAAAGAGGGATAATTGCCTGGATGCTGAAATCAGCCGCGTTATCGGGTGTGACGAGCGAAATAAAAAGATGAATATCGGGAAAATCCCAGAATAGTTAACCACTCTATTAGTTGTATCTCATAGAGTCTTTGCGCACAATAAGCCATTAATGTTACGCGGCGCTGAATAGCAGCCCGGCTAACTTAAACGGATCATAAATGTCTTATTAACACTGTGGTTGGGCAATCCTTTATTATTGCTTGGGCAGGGTGTTTATCAGGGAAATTATCAGGAGATTGAGTGCCTCGTTATCGTTTATTAGGTTTCCTTTGCTTGTTTTTGGCGTCGTCATTCGCCGGAGCGGCGCAGGTTCGTCTTCAGGTCAAAGGGCTGGAGGGTGAGCTGGAAAGTAACGTGCGGGCGCGTCTTTCTACAATTGAGAATGATGAAGTTAGCAGCGATGGCCGTTTTCGCGCCAGGGTTACGGACGCTATCCGCCAGGGGCTGCGGGCGCTGGGCTATTACCAGCCGACGATTGAATTTGAATTTCAGCCGCGCAAAGAGCCGGAGCGCCCGTTGCTGATTGCTCATGTCACCCCCGGAGAGCCGGTAAAGATTGCCGGCGTGAACGTAAAAATTGAGGGGGATGCCGACAAGGATGACGACTACAAGAAGCTGGTAAAAACGAATACGCCCAAAATCGGCGACGTGCTGAACCACGGTAAATATGACAGCTTCAAAAGTTCTCTGACCGGCATCGCGCTGCGTAAAGGCTATTTTGATGCCTCTATGCCGGTGCACCAGCTTGGGGTGATTGAGGATGAGAACCAGGCGTTCTGGGATATCGACTTCGACAGCGGTAAGCGTTACCGCTTTGGTAAGGTGACGTTCCGTGGTTCGCAAATCCGTGAAGATTACCTTGAACCGCTGATCCCTTTTAAAGAAGGCGATGACTATAGCTCGGAGGAACTGGCGGAGCTTAACCGGCGCCTGTCTGCGACCAACTGGTTCAACTCCGTGGTGGTTTCGCCTTCATTCCAGCAGGTTTCCGACGACAAAGTGCTGCCGATGGACGCGGTGGTTACGCCGCGCAGCCGTAACGCCGTTGAGCTGGGCGGCGGTTACGCCACCGACGTGGGGCCGCGGGTTAAGGCTACCTGGAAACGTCCGTGGATGAACTCCCGCGGGCAAAGTCTGGAAAGCAGCATCAACCTCTCTGCGCCGGAGCAGACGCTGGATTTAAGCTATAAAATACCGCTGCGTAAAAACCCGATTGAGCAGTATTACCTGGTACAGGGCGGCTTTCAGCGCACCGATCTCAACGATACCAAATCTGACTCCACCACGCTGAACGTGGCGCGCTACTGGGATCTCTCCAGCGGCTGGCAGCGCTCGGTGAACCTGCGCTGGAGTCTGGATCACTTTACTCAGGGGTATGTCACCAACACCACGATGCTGCTGTATCCGGGCGTCAGCATCAACCGTACCCGTTCGCGCGGTGGCCTGATGCCTGACTGGGGCGATTCGCAGCGTTACTCCATTGATGTGTCCGATACCACCTGGGGCTCGGATATCGATTTTGCCGTTATGCAGGCGCAGAACGTCTGGATTCGTACGCTGGCGGAAAAACACCGTTTTGTGGTGCGTGGCAACGTGGGGTGGATCGAAACCAATAATTTTGACAAGGTTCCGCCTTCGCTGCGTTTCTTCGCCGGGGGGGACCGCAGTATCCGTGGTTATAAGTACAAGTCCATCTCCCCGCGTGATGATAACGGCAAGCTGACCGGCGCCTCAAAGATGGCGACCGGCTCGCTGGAATATCAGTACAACGTGACCGGCAAATGGTGGGGCGCGACCTTCATCGACTCCGGCGAAGCGGTAAACGACATCGCTAAAAGCGACTTTAAAACCGGCGCCGGTATCGGGGTGCGCTGGGCTTCGCCCATCGGGCCGGTAAAACTGGATTTCGCGGTTCCTGTGGGGGGAAATGATTCCCATAATCTGCAGTTCTATATCGGATTGGGGCCGGAGTTATGATGAAGTCAATGAACCGGCTGGCCAAGGTTTGCCTGATTTTTCTGTTGGTTATTTTCCTGTTGGTCGGCGGCGTGGTGGCGCTGGTGGTCACTACGCCGGGGCTGCATTTTCTGATTAACAGCGCGTCGCGCTGGGTGCCGGGCCTGCATATCGAAGGCGTCGAGGGGGGCTGGCGTAACCTGACCCTGAAAAACGTTTCTTATCAGATGCCTGGCGTAAACGTAACGGCCGGCGTGTTTCATTTGTCGCTGGATGTCGGATGCCTGAAGAACAGCGAGCTGTGTCTGAATGCGCTGACGGCGGACCATGTGAATGTCGCCGTTAATACTCAGGAACTGCCGCCGGCAGAAGAAGAGGCTGCGCCGGAACCCAGTGAACCGCTGACGGATCTGCCTGCCCCGCTGCCGATAGAGATCCGGCTGCTGCGGGTTAATAACGTCAACGTCACGGTAGACGATACGGCAATTTCCCTTCAGGAGTTCCGTACCGGCGCGCAATGGCGCGAACGTGCGCTGACGTTGCTGCCGACCAACATCAAATCGCTGCTGGTCGCTTTACCGAAGACGCCCGCTTCGCCGGTTGCCGAACAGGCGGCGGCGGTGGTCGTTAAGGGGAAACCGCTGTCCGATGCCGCAGGGGATGCGCTGAAAGAGCAAGCCGCTCAGCAAGTTACCGAGAGCGTGAAAGAGGCGGTAAATCCGCCCAAACCCAAAGAAGAGACCCCGGCAGAGAAATCGCTGGGAGAAACGCTGGAAGCGCTGTTCGCCCAGCCTTTGCTGCCCGATCTGCCCTCCCTGCGCCTGCCGCTGGACGTCACGGTGCAAAAACTGTCCGGTGAGCAATTACGCCTGACCGGCGATACCGATGTGGTGATTGATTCACTGTTGCTGCGGGCATCGACGCAGGATACGCGCCTCAAGCTGAATACGCTGGAGGTGCGCTCGCCGCAGGGGAACCTGTCGGTGAACGGCTCGGCGACGCTGGATGAACGCTGGCCGGTTGATTTAACGCTCAACGGCGACTTAAACGTCGATCCGGTTAAAGGCGAGCGCCTCAAACTCACGGTGGGCGGCAGCCTGAAAGAGGCGCTGACGCTGGATGCTAATCTTTCCGGCCCGTTGAAAGCGACGCTGGCGCTGCAAACGCATTTGGCCGAAGCCGGTCTGCCGTTGGCGCTGACGCTGGAAAGCCCCGGCGTGCAATGGCCGCTGAGCGGCGCGGCGGAGTATCGCACACAGAATATCCGCCTGCGCCTGAACGGCAGCGCTAAAAAATATGATTTGTCGCTGCGTACCGACGTCAGCGGCAATGACATCCCGGCCGCCAAAGTGACTCTGGACGGAAAGGGAACCGATCAAAACTTTACCCTCTCGCGCCTGCGCGTAGCGGCGTTGCAGGGGAATACCGATCTTTCCGCGCTGGTGGACTGGAGCAAAGCTATCAGTTGGAAGGGCGATTTGACGCTGCAGGGGATCAACACGGCGAAGCAGTGGCCGGAGTGGCCGGCGAAGCTGGACGGGAAAATCACAACGCGCGGCAGCCTGTACGGCGGCAACTGGCAGTTGCAGATTCCTTCCCTGCAACTTGACGGTAACGTGAAGCAAAATCAGGTCAACGTTCGGGGGAACCTGAGCGGCAACCAGGCCGGGCAGTGGAAGATTCCGCAACTGCATCTGGCATTGGGGCAAAATAAAATCGACGTCAGCGGCGAGCTGGCGAAAAGCTGGGCTCTGGATGCCAATATCGACGCACCGAACCTCAACGGCGCGTTGCCGGGGCTGGGCGGAACGGCGCAGGGCACGCTGAAACTGCGCGGCAACATGGCAGCGCCGCAGATCCTGGCAAACCTGATGGCGTCAGGGCTGCAATGGCAGGATCTGCAAATCCGGCGGGTGAAGCTGGACGGGGACGTGCGTTCCGGCGATCAGATTCAGGGCGATCTGGCGCTGATCGTTGAGCAACTGAAGCAGGGCGATCTGTCTGTCAGTCAACTGACGTTGGATGCCAAGGGCACCGAAAAGCAGCATCACCTGCAACTGGATATGAAGGGGGACCCGGTTTCCGGCCAACTGGCGCTGAACGGTAGTTTCGACAGGGCGCATCAGGTGTGGAAAGGGACGCTGAACAATACCCGTTTTGAAACGCCGGTTGGCGAATGGCGCCTGTCTCCGTCGCTGGCCCTGAGCTATCTCAATACGCAGCAAAAAGTGACGCTGGGGCCGCATTGCTGGCAAAACCCTAACGCCGAACTGTGCGTGCCGAACACTATCGAAGCCGGCGCCAGCGGGCAGGCGACGGTGACGCTGAATAAATTCGATTTGGCGATGATTAAGCCTTTCCTTGAGGAGGAAACCCGTCTTAACGGCGTCTTCAGCGGTCGGGCGGACGTTAGCTGGAAGGCCGGTACGGCTTTACCGCAGGCAAAAGTAACGCTCGATGGGCGCGGAGTGAAGGTTGAGCAGGTGATTCAGGGAAATACGCTGCCGATTGCGTTTGATACCCTGACCCTGAATGCCGGACTGAATAACGGTCGCGCTCAGTTAGGATGGCTGCTGAAAATCGCCGGCAACGGCCAACTGGACGGCGACGTTCAGGTCGCCGATTTGCAGGGGCGGCGCAACCTTTCCGGTAACGTCAACATCAAGAACCTTTCGTTGGCGATGATCAATCCGGTGTTGATGAAAGGCGAAAAAGCGCAGGGAATGCTGAATGCCGGTCTGCGCTTGGGGGGTAATGCCCAAAGCCCGCAGGTATTTGGTCGTCTGGCGCTGGAGAAGGTTGATGTTGACGGCCAGTTTATGCCGTTTGACATCACCGACGGCAACCTGGCGCTTGAGTTCAGCGGCATGAGTTCCGTGTTGCAGGGCATCATCCGGACTTCCCGGGGGCAAATCAACCTGGCCGGGAATGCGGACTGGCGTGATATTGAGGCCTGGAAAGCGCGTATTTCCGCCAAAGGTGACCGTGTGCGCGTGACGGTACCGCCGATGGCGCGGCTGGACGTTTCACCCGATGTGGTGGTAGAGGCGTCGCCGCAAATGTTGTCGCTGAACGGTTCGGTCGGTATTCCGTGGGCGCGTATTACCGTGCAGGAACTGCCGGAGAGCGCGGTAGACGTTTCCTCCGACGAAGTGATGCTGAATAAAAATCGCCAGCCGGTTAAACCGGTATCCACGGCGATGCCGATCAACAGTAATCTGACGATCAACATCGGTAAAGATGTCCGGTTGGATGCTTTTGGTCTGAAGGCGCGTATGGAAGGCGACCTTAAGATGGTTCAGGACCCGCGTACCGGTCTTGGCCTGACGGGGCAGGTGAACATTCCCAGCGGGCGTTTCCATGCTTACGGGCAGGATCTGGTGATCAATAAAGGTCAGTTGATCTTCTCCGGCCCGCCGGATCAACCGTTGCTGAATATTGAAGCTATCCGTAATCCGGATGCGACGGAAGACGGCGTGACCGCCGGAGTGCGCGTAACCGGCCTGGCCGATCAGCCCAAGCTGGAGGTGTTCTCCGATCCCGCGATGTCGCAGGAAGCGGCGCTCTCCTACTTGTTACGCGGTCAGGGGCTGGAAGCCAGCGGCACCGACAGCGGGGCGATGACGTCTATGCTGGTCGGCATGGGGGTTGCGCAGAGCGGTAAACTTGTGGGCAAAATCGGGGAGGCGTTTGGCGTTAATAACCTTTCCCTGGATACGGCCGGTGTTGGCGACAGCTCTCAGGTGGTGGTCAGCGGCTATGTGCTGCCTGGCCTACAGGTAAAATATGGCGTCGGGATATTTGATTCTCTGGCAACGCTTACGTTACGCTATCGGCTGATGCCGAAATTGTATCTGGAAGCGGTGTCTGGTATTAATCAGGCACTCGATTTGCTCTATCAGTTTGAGTTCTAGCAATGCGAATTATTGTCTATGGAAGCTTGAGACGTAAGCAGGGCAACAGTCACTGGATGACGAATGCCCAGTGGTTGGGCGATCACGTGCTGGAAGGTTATGAGATGTATGATCTCGGCCATTATCCGGCGGTGATCCAGGGGGACGGGGAAATCTATTGCGAGGTTTATCGCATTGATTCGACGATCCTGAGTGAATTGGACGAGCTGAAAAGTAACAGCCGGTTCTATAAGCGTGAGCTGATTTCGACGCCTTACGGCAGCGCATGGATCTATCTCTACCTTTACCCGGTAGAGGGATACCCGCGTATTGCAAGCGGCGACTGGCTTAAGCGTAAAGACGATGTCTGAATTTGAAAATAAAAAAACACCGCCGGTTCAGGGCGGTGTTTTTTTATCGGCGGCGGGAAATTATTTTTTCTGCGCGCGCTCGTAAGAAGCCAGGATTTCGGCTTTGGCGGCAGCGGCGTTGTCCCAGCCTTCTACCTTAACCCATTTGCCTTTTTCCAGATCTTTGTAGTGCTCGAAGAAGTGACCGATCTGGGCGCGCAGCAGCTCAGGCAGATCGTTAACGTCTTTGATGTGATCGTACTCTTTGCTCAGCTTGCTGTGCGGTACGGCAACCAGCTTGGCATCTTCGCCTGCTTCGTCGGTCATTTTCAGTACGCCGACCGGACGGCAGCGGATTACGGAGCCCGGCTGCAGCGGATACGGCGTCGGCACCAGTACGTCAACCGGATCGCCATCCAGGGAAAGGGTGTTGTTGATATAGCCGTAGTTGCACGGATAGAACATGGCGGTAGACATAAAGCGGTCTACGAACAGGGCACCGGTGGCTTTGTCGACTTCATACTTAATCGGATCGGCGTTAGCCGGAATTTCGATAACAACGTAGATATCTTCCGGCAGTTCTTTACCGGCAGGGACCAGATTCAAGCTCATGTTGGTTTCCTTTAATCAAACCAGAATGGAGTGACGGCTATTATAGCCGTCACTCCACAAAATTGAACAGTAGACCTTTGCGTCGCCGGGCGATGAACTTATTCGTCCGGGAACTCGCGCATGAAGCGTTCAGCCTCTTCAACCATGGAGTGGGGGCCGACGAAGAACGGCGCCCGCTGATGCAGTTTCTCCGGGATGATGTCCAGAATACGGCGCGCGCCGTCGGAGGCTTTGCCGCCCGCCTGTTCGGCGAGGAACGCCATCGGGTTGCACTCATAGAGCAGGCGCAGCTTGCCGTGAGGATGGCTGGCGGTGCTGGGGTAAATATAGATTCCCCCCTTGAGCAGGTTACGGTGGAAATCCGCGACCAGAGAACCGATGTAGCGCGTGGTGTAAGGACGGCTGGTGCTTTCGTCCTGCTCCTGGCAGTACTTGATGTACTTTTTCACGCCCAGCGGGAATTTGATGTAATTGCCTTCGTTGATCGAGTACATATTCCCTTTTTCCGGGAAACGGACGCGTTCGTGCGACAGGCAAAACACCCCGAGGGAGGGATCGTAGGTGAAGGCATGAACGCCATAACCGGTGGTGTAAACCAGCATGGTGGACGAACCGTAAACGACGTATCCGGCGGCGACCTGGCGGTTGCCGGGTTGCAGGAAGTCTTCTTCCGTCACCGGGGTGCCCGTTGGGGTAATGCGGTGATAGATGGAGAAAATGGTGCCGACAGAAACGTTAACGTCGATGTTGGAGGAACCGTCCAGCGGGTCCATTAACACCACGTATTTGGCGTGGTTGGCGCGTTCGCCCTCGAAAATGACGATGTCGTCTTCTTCTTCTGAGGCGATGCCCGCGACTTCGCCTCGGGCTTTAAGCGCGGCCTTCAGCTTTTCGTTGGCGTAGAGGTCCAGTTTCATCTGAACTTCGCCCTGCACGTTTTCCGCACCGCTGGCGCCCAGGATATCCACTAAGCCCGCTTTGTTAATATCGCGGTGGATAATCTTGGCACCCAGTTTGATAGCTGAAAGAAGCGCGGTTAGTTCGCCGGTGGCGTGAGGAAAATCTTGCTGCTTTTCGACGATAAACTCGCCTAAAGTTTTCATGACACATTCCCTGAATCTGCGAAGGAAGGGCGAATTTTAACAAATCGCCAACGTTTTCGTAGGCATTTTAGCCAATGTCCTGTGGGATTCCTAGGTAATTCCGTTTCGTATCGGGCCTTCACGGCGTTAGAATGTGAACTGACTCGATGCAATCAATTGGAAAAGGTATGCGTATTCATATTCTTGGAATCTGCGGCACATTTATGGGCGGCCTGGCGCTGCTGGCCCGTTCTCTGGGCCATGAAGTGACGGGTTCCGACGCCAACGTCTACCCACCGATGAGCACGTTGCTGGAGAAAGAGGGCGTGACGCTGATGGAAGGCTATGATCCTTCTCATCTCGATCCCGTCCCTGACCTGGTGATCATCGGCAACGCCATGACGCGCGGCAATCCCTGCGTGGAAACGGTGCTGGAGCAGAATATCCCCTATGTTTCAGGGCCGCAGTGGCTGCATGATGAAGTGCTGCGCCATCGCTGGGTGATTGCCGTAGCGGGAACGCACGGTAAAACCACAACGGCGGGAATGGTTAACTGGATCCTGGACGTGTGCGGATACGAACCCGGCTTCGTGATCGGCGGCGTGCCCGGAAACTTTGACGTCTCGGCGCGCCTGGGCAACAGCCCGTTCTTCGTTATCGAAGCGGATGAATATGATTGTGCCTTTTTCGATAAACGTTCCAAGTTCATCCATTACTGCCCGCGCACGCTGGTGATGAACAACCTGGAGTTTGACCACGCGGACATTTTTGACGATCTGAAGGCCATTCAAAAGCAGTTCCATCATCTGGTGCGTCTGGTGCCGGGAAAAGGGCGCATTATTCTTCCCGCTCACGACGCGAACCTGAAGCAGGTGATGGCGATGGGCTGCTGGAGCGAGCAAGAATTTGTTGGCGCTGACGACGAGGCAGCCTGGGATGCGGTGAAACTGAATCAGGATGCCAGCGAGTTCCGTGTGTTGCTGAACGGTAAAGAAGCCGGCGTGGTGCGCTGGGATCTGGTCGGCGAACATAACATGCATAACGGGCTGATGGCCGTGGCTGCCGCCCGCCATGTCGGCGTGTTGCCGGAAGATGCCTGCCGTGCGTTAGGCAGCTTTATCAACGCGCGTCGGCGTCTGGAACTGCGTGGCGAGGCGTTTGGGGTCAGCGTCTATGACGATTTTGCCCACCACCCGACGGCGATTCTGGCAACGCTTGCCGCGTTGCGCGGCAAGGTAGGCGGCACTGCCCGTATTCTGGCGGTGCTGGAGCCGCGTTCCAATACCATGAAAATGGGGATCTCGAAGAATGACCTGGCGCCGTCGCTGGGGCGTGCGGATGAAGTGTTCCTGTTTCAGCCCCATCACATCCCCTGGCAGGTTTCCGAGGTTGCGGACGCCTGCGTGCAGCCGGCGCACTGGAGCGCGGACATCGACGTATTAGTGGAGATGATCTGCAAAACGGCGCAGCCCGGCGATTATATTCTGGTGATGAGCAACGGCGGGTTTGGCGGTATCCACGGTAAGCTGCTGCAGGCTCTGGAAGAGAAGGCGCGCAAGGCCGAAACCCGGAACGACTGAGGCGGACGCCCAGAATGAACGTAAACCACGCTCCGGCGTGGTTTTTTATTGCCCGCGCAGATAAAAAAAGCCTCCGCAAGCGGAGGCAATGGGGTTCGTCGGATAGGACGACGAGGGTAATTATTATTGGCAATTAATTCCGGACACAGGATCACGCCATCTTCTGTTGTGTTGGTAATTCAGCTTCAGCCAGCCAGGGGCAATTAACGGTAGATTTCTGCCGTTGCGTGATAGTTGCCGTCAATACGTGCTTCGGTGATGTGATAAGCAGTCGCGCCCATTTTGTCTGCTTTGGCTGACAGCTCGGCTTTGATGTCGGACGGAGCGCCATCAACGCCGTTTACGGTGATGGTACCCATTGATTGCATGCTTTCTGCCTGTGAAGAAGACACGGATTCAGCGGCAAAGGCGCCGAAAGACAGCATGGAAAGAACGCTCAGGGTTGCGACGGTAGTTTTGATTGTCATGATTTTATTCCTAATTTTGTGTTGTCGTAGCCGTAATCGTTAGCCCGCTGTTTTTATGCGTGTCGGCTACGGCAGATATTCTGTTATGCGATGTGTCTGGCGGGATTTACGTCAGGCGAATGTTATTTGTAAATTTCAGCGGTAGCGTGGAAGTTACCGTCTTCGCGCAGTTCGATAACGCGGAATGCGCTGGCGCCCATTTTGTCCGCTTTAGCGGACAGCGCTTCACGGATGTCTGAAGGGGCGGCATTGGTGCCGCTGACGGTCACGGTACCGACAGACTGCAATCGGGCTGCCTGGGCATTGTCGACAGGCTGTGCGGCGAATACCCCAAATGATAAAGAAGAAAGAACGACCAGTGTGGCAATAGATGATTTAACTTTCATGATGTTAGCCTCGTAACTCTTTTATTATTTACTATGAAGTGTGATTCACATCACGAAAAGGAGTATACATCTGCTAACCGTAAAAATTAATAGTGCGCTAATGATTTCTGAGTGCACTTTCTCATATTGATATTACATTGATATATCTTAAAGTTATAAAAACAGCGTATTTATTGCTCCCATTGTGTTAAATTTACGTAAAATCAACATCATAATATCATGTTGCTAAATGTGCTGTTTTTTAGAGTTTGTCACTTTCAACATAAATCCAAGTGAAATTATTAACCTGTTAATGTGGGTATGGGCGGAGAACCTCACTGTGAACTGAGTGAGGAAAATGCGTGTTTGTCGTTAACGCATGCGTTACAGAGATAAAGACGCGGGCCGGGTAGCCCGGCCACTCTTATGAGGAAAAGGAATTACAGCTCTTGTTCGAATAAAGAGAGAATGGCTTCATAAAGCTGCTCGACGCTGAAGCCTTTCGCCGGCGTAGTAAAGATAGTGTCGTCACCGGCGATGGTGCCCAATATGCCTTCTGCCTTACCGAGTGAGTCGAGCAGGCGGGCAATCAGCTGGGCAGCGCCGGGGCTGGTGTGGATGACGATCAGCGAGTCATTATGGTCGACGTCGAGCACCAGGTTTTTCAGCGGGCTGCTGGTGGTCGGAACGCCCAGCTCCGCCGGCAGGCAATAAACCATCTCCATTTTGGCGTTGCGTGTCCGGACCGCGCCGAACTTGGTCAACATCCGCGATACTTTGGACTGATTGATATTTTCAAAACCTTCATCCTGAAGCGCCTGAACGATCTCTCCCTGAGAACTGAATTTCTCTTCTTTGAGCAGGGCCTTGAACGATTTGATCAAATCTTCCTGCTTTGTGTGATTTCGCATGCTTCACCGTAGAAAGTTAGTACAGATAAGTGAATATTATGCATAAAAATGAATTTTTATTCAATTTTGATTGGGTGAAATTTATGCAGTCAAGCTTACTGCAAGGATTAACCTTATGTTTTTCATTGGATTGTAAAATCTGTAGTAAATGCCTAAGTGAAGCGTGATTGAAAATTGAGTAAATAATTTGTTATTAAAATGATGTTGTTGTGATATGCCATGAGGGTGTAATGTAACGGTCGGGTAACTTGCTGTGAACGGTGTTATACGTATGCTGCGTCTGTATCCCTATATCTTTCATGCATAAGCCATTTTTTATTAAAAAGTACGTGCTTCAGAGCATGGAATTTAGTGCGTTATATCTCAAACTTTGTGTTAACAGATTGTTTTTTAAGGTTTGATGCACTAATGTGCGCGATAACGCATTCACGGCACTCACATTTAAAGATAAACAAGGAGTATTAGGATGAAAGTTGCTGTTCTCGGCGCCGCAGGCGGTATTGGCCAGGCTCTTGCCCTCCTTCTCAAAACTCAGCTTCCTGCAGGTTCTGAACTCTCCCTTTATGATATCGCGCCGGTTACGCCGGGGGTTGCCGTTGATCTCAGCCACATCCCTACTGCGGTAAGCATTAAAGGATTCAGCGGCGATGATGCGCGTCCGGCTCTGGCTGGCGCCGACATCGTGCTGATCTCCGCCGGCGTGGCACGTAAGCCGGGGATGGATCGCTCCGATCTGTTTAACGTCAACGCTGGTATCGTACGCAATCTGATCGAGCAGGTGGCGTCTACCTGCCCGAAAGCCTGTATCGGCATCATTACCAACCCGGTCAACACTACGGTGGCGATTGCGGCGGAAGTGCTGAAGAAGGCTGGCGTTTACGACAAGAACAAACTGTTCGGCATCACCCTGCTGGACGTTATCCGCTCCAACACGTTTGTTGCCGAGCTGAAGGGTAAGTGCCCGACCGAAGTGGAAGTGCCGGTTATCGGCGGTCACTCCGGCGTTACCATTCTGCCGCTGCTGTCCCAGATCCCGGGCGTGAGCTTCACCGAGCAGGAAGTGATCGATCTGACCAAGCGTATTCAGAACGCGGGTACTGAAGTGGTTGAAGCGAAAGCCGGCGGAGGCTCTGCAACGCTGTCCATGGGACAGGCGGCCGCCCGCTTTGGTTTGTCTCTGGTCCGCGCGATGCAGGGCGAAAGCGGCGTCGTGGAATGTGCCTATGTTGAAGGCGACGGCAAATATGCCCGCTTCTTCGCTCAGCCGCTGTTGCTGGGTAAAGACGGTATCGTTGAGCGTAAAGATATCGGCAAACTGAGCGCATTCGAGCAGAGCGCGCTGGAAGGTATGCTGGACGTACTGCGCAAAGATATCGAGCTGGGCGAGCAGTTCGTTAATAAGTGATTCCGGCACCGCGGGCGGTTATGCCCGCGATATAAGCGTTGAACACTTTACTTACGCCGGACGTTCGTTCCGGCGTTTTTATCTCTTTCTTCTGTTACGCATCAGGGCTTTTCGATCGATAAGCCGGCGGGTGTGCGGATCATAATAGCGGCTGGGCCAGATGAGCGACGGGTGTATGCCGAGCGCATCGGCGATCAGCCATTCTCCCTTCGGCCAGGGGCGTAACAATACGTTGGACAGTGTTGAACTGCTCAGGCCGGCTTGTCTGGAAAGCCCTGAGAGCGTCATTTTGCGTTTGTGAAGTGCTGCGATGATATCTGCGGTGTGCCAATCCTGCTGTTTTAACTGTTCCATGCTCCGGTCCCTTCGCTGTATTAAGTCAGTAGGTCATACAAGGCGCTGCCTGCGATTGAGTAGCATGCATAATATGTTAAAACATTCTTAATATTTCAATTAATTTCTTATTAATACATATTTAACGATGGGGATAGTTTTGGTTTTGCTAAGTGTTCAGGCATTAAGAAAGAGACGGTGATATTCGTAATGTTCCGTCTCTTTCTTAAAAGTCAGTGGGAGCGGTGAACGGCCAGATCGGCCAGCCCGATCAGCGCTTCTTTGTGAGGGGAGTCCGGTAACGCATCCAGAGCACGAATCGCCTTATCCGCTTCTTCTTCGGCCCGTTGGCGCGTGTATCGCAGGGAACCGACTTCATGCATGGTTTCCAGAACAGGTTCAAGCAGGTGGCGGCCATTGCCCTGCTCGATAGCCTGGCGAATCATCGCCGCCCGCTCCGGCGAGCCGTTACGCATAGCATGCAGCAGGGGAAGAGTGGGTTTGCCTTCATTAAGATCGTCGCCGGTGTTTTTGCCCAGCGTCTTTCCGTCGGCATCGTAGTCGAGAAGATCGTCGATCAGCTGGAATGCGGTACCCAGATAACGTCCGTAGTCCTGCAATGCTTTTTCCTGTGCGCCTGTCGCGCCGGCAAGAATTGCGGAAGACTGCGCTGCGGCTTCAAACAGGCGGGCGGTTTTACTGTAGATAACCCGCATATAGCTCTCTTCCGTGATGTCCGGGTCGTTAACGTTCATCAACTGAAGGACTTCACCTTCGGCGATCACGTTGGTGGCCTCCGACATCAGCTCCAGCACGCGCAGGGATTGCAGGCTGGTCATCATCTGAAACGAACGTGTATAAATAAAGTCGCCGACCAGCACGCTGGCTGCGTTGCCGAAGGCGGCGTTGGCCGTTGCCTTACCGCGGCGCATGTCTGATTCATCCACGACGTCGTCGTGCAGGAGCGTCGCGGTATGGATGAACTCAATGAGCGCCGCGACGGTGATGTGTTTATCTCCCTGATAGCCCAGCGCCCTGGCAGCCAGGACTGCAATCATCGGGCGAATACGCTTTCCGCCGCCGCTGATGATGTAGTATCCCAACTGATTAATCAGACTCACGTCGGAATTCAGTTGCCGCAGTATCGCCGCGTTTACGTCCGCCATGTCCTGCGCGGTTAACTCAGTAATTTGTTCTAGGTTCATTGTGTAATATCAACTGTGTTCCATATTCCCGCCGGGCGATTGGCCCGCTTACGGGCTACCATAAGCCGTCAACTGTTGTATGATTGTACTTGAAAAATGAATTAGATAAACGGCGCGAAGAGAACTGTGGTTTTTTTCTTCCTTTCTCCCGATTCTGCCCTTGTCATCCGGAGGAATTTTGCGTAGAATTCGCGCCCTATTGTGAATATTTTATAGTGCGTATCGGGCATAGAACCATACGCGCGGAAATGCGGAGTTTTATATGTACGCGGTTTTCCAAAGTGGTGGCAAACAACACCGAGTAAGCGAAGGTCAAACCGTTCGCTTGGAAAAGCTGGACATCGCAACGGGTGAAACTGTTGAGTTTGATCAGATTCTGATGATCGCTAATGGCGAAGACGTTAAAATCGGCGTTCCTTTCGTTTCTGGCGGTAAAGTTAAGGCTGAAGTGGTTGCTCACGGCCGTGGCGAGAAAGTAACTATCGTTAAGTTCCGTCGTCGTAAGCATTACCGTAAACAGCAGGGTCACCGTCAGTGGTTCACTGATGTGAAGATCACTGGTATCAGCGCTTAATAGGAGAGCAGATAAATGGCACATAAAAAGGCTGGTGGCTCGACTCGTAACGGTCGTGACTCAGAAGCTAAACGCCTGGGCGTTAAGCGTTTTGGTGGTGAAGCAGTTCTGGCTGGCAACATCATCGTTCGTCAGCGTGGCACCAAGTTCCACGCCGGTACCAACGTAGGCTGTGGTCGTGATCACACGTTGTTTGCTTTGACTGACGGCAAAGTTAAGTTCGAAGTTAAAGGCCCGAAAAACCGTAAATTCATCAGTATCGTTGCTGAATAAGTTTTTCCTGTCTTAACAGATGCAAGGGCCCCGCAATAACGTTGCGGGGCTTTTTTATTATCGGAAAGATTGCATCAGGAAGCGGCATAGCATGAACAACAAACAGAGTGCGGGCGTAGGGATTGGTTTAGCGCTGACGACGGCGGTTTTCTGGGGAGCGTTGCCGATTGCTATGAAGCAGGTTTTGCCCACGATGGAGCCTTATACCATCGTATGGTATCGTTTTCTGATCGCTTCCGTCGGGTTGTTCCTGGTATTGGTGGTACGTAAACAATTACCGCCGATACGGGTGCTCCGCCGCGGCCGCTGGCTGATTCTGTTGCTGATCGCCACCTGTGGCCTGTTGGGAAATTTTGTGTTGTTCAGTTCCTCGCTGCAATACCTGAGCCCGACGACTTCGCAGGTTATCGGCCAGCTCTCCCCGGTAGGGATGATGTTTGCCAGCGTGCTGATACTAAAAGAAAAAATGCGGGTCACCCAGGTTATCGGCGCAACAATGCTGATCTGCGGGTTACTGCTGTTTTTTAACACCAGCCTGTGGGAAATTTTTACCCGCTTAACGGATTACACGCTGGGCGTGCTGCTCGGCGTAGGGGCGGCGATGGTTTGGGTCACGTATGGCTTGGCTCAAAAAGTGTTATTGCGGCGTTTGGCATCGCAACAAATTCTGTGCCTGTTGTATATTTTATGTACGGTATTTTTATTTCCGATGGCGAAGCCCGGGACTATCTGGCTGCTGAGCGGCTGGCAGTTGGCCTGTTTGCTGTTTTGCGGCGCCAATACGCTGATTGGCTACGGCGCCCTGGCTGAGGCGATGGCGCGTTGGCAGGCGGCCCAGGTGAGCGCCATCGTGACGTTGACGCCGTTGTTTACCCTGTTATTTTCGGATTTGTTGGCGCTGATATGGCCGGATATGTTCCTGATGCCGACGCTCAACATGGTGGGGTATGTCGGTGCGATGATCGTGGTGGCCGGCGCGATGTTCTCCGCAGTGGGGCATCGTTGGTTTCCGCGGCGCGGTGCGGCGCAATAAAAGAGTTATCTCCGCCGGGGGCCGTATGGCGCCAGGCGATGGTTTACGGAGACGGTTTTAATGAAATTTGTAGATGAAGCAGCAATCCGCGTTGAAGCGGGCGATGGCGGTAATGGCTGCGTCAGCTTCCGCCGCGAGAAATATATCCCGAAAGGCGGCCCTGACGGCGGTGATGGTGGTGACGGCGGCGATGTTTACATGCTGGCGGACGAAAACCTGAATACCCTGATCGATTACCGCTTTGAGCGTTCCTTCCGCGCTGAGCGCGGGCAAAATGGCCAAAGCCGTGACTGTACCGGGAAGCGCGGAAAAGATATTACGATCAAAGTGCCGGTCGGTACGCGCATCATCGATCAGGGAACGGGAGAAGTGCTGGGCGATTTAACCCGCCACGAACAGAAGCTGATGGTTGCCAAAGGCGGCTGGCACGGTTTGGGGAATACGCGCTTTAAATCCTCGGTGAACCGTACCCCGCGCCAGAAAACGAACGGCACGCCCGGTGACAAACGCGACCTCAGCCTTGAGCTGCTGCTGCTGGCTGACGTCGGCATGCTGGGGCTGCCCAACGCGGGCAAGTCTACCTTTATTCGCGCCGTATCCGCCGCTAAGCCTAAAGTGGCCGACTACCCGTTTACCACGCTGGTGCCGAGCCTGGGCGTAGTGCGTATGGACAGCGAAAAGAGCTTTGTGGTGGCGGATATTCCCGGCTTGATTGAAGGCGCGTCCGAAGGCGCGGGGCTGGGCATTCGTTTCCTGAAACATCTGGAACGCTGCCGCGTACTGCTGCACCTGATCGACATCGCGCCGATTGATGAATCCGATCCGGTGGAAAACGCTAAAGTGATCATCAATGAGCTGGGTCAGTACAGCGAGAAACTGGCGCAGAAGCCGCGCTGGCTGGTGTTCAATAAAACCGATCTGCTTGATGGCGAAGAAGCGCAGGCGCGGGCGGATGCGATTGCCGCAGCACTGGGCTGGGAAGGGAAGCATTACCTGATTTCGGCCGCTAACCGCTCGGGGGTTAACGCGCTGTGCTGGGACGTGATGAACTTCCTCGAAAGTCAGCCGCGTGAGACGGAAGAGCAGAAAGAGAGCGCGGAAAAAGTTGAGTTCATGTGGGACGATTACCATCGTGAACAGCTTGAGAAGGTGAGCGAAGAAGCGGAAGAAGAGTGGGATGACGACTGGGATGAAGATGACGACGAAGGCGTCGAATTCATTTACCGCAAGTAATCTTCTTAGTCCGGAGTTGCCTCAGGGTAACTCCGGCTTCTTTCTCTGCTTTATAACGCCAGCGCATTTTGCGGCAGCCAGCACTGAGCAATCAGGCCGGAGCGGTCGCTGCGGTTCTTCAGGATGAGTTTTCCCTGATGCAACTGCGTAATGCGAATCACGATATTCAACCCCAGTCCGCTGCCGCCGTAGCGCTGATCCATCCGGCGGAAAGCCTGCGTCAGCTCACCGGCTTTCGATTCATCAATGCCGCTCCCCTCATCAACCACCGTGAGTTCAACGCCGCGCGGTGACGAACGCAGTTTCACTTCAACATGGGTGTTTTCCGGGCTGTAGCGGTGGGCGTTTTCCACCAGGTTACGCAGCAACAGGCGCAGCAGCACCGCATCTCCGTGGATGATGGCACTGTCCGGCGTTGCGATGATGAGCTTCTGGCCCCGCAGCATCAGCAGTTCGTCCAGTTCCTCTCTGAGCGGCGCAATAACGTCTTTGACCAGATCTAACTGCTGATAATGCCCGCTGGCAAAGTTTTGCCCGGCGCGGGAGAGCATCATCAGTTGCCCGATGGTGTGCATCAATTGATCTACGCGTTTAATCAGCTCGCTGGCCTCGGCGGCGCCCGTTTGCTCCATCAGCTCCAGATGAAGACGGATGCCCGCGAGCGGCGTTCTCAGTTCGTGAGCGACGTCTGCGGTGAACAGCCTCTCTTGCTGGATGGTATGACTCAGCCGGGCAAACAACTGATTGAGCGTACCGGTGACAGCGACGATTTCCTGTAAGTTGCTTGGAATACTTAACGGCATCAGGTTATCTGCCGAGCGGTTTTCCAGACGTTGCTGCAGCTGATTGAGCGGACGAATGATCCAGTTGATAGCCAGGGCGGAAATAATCAGGGTTATCGACATCATCACCAAGGACGGAACCAGCAGGGAAGCGATGGCCTCACGGATTTCTTTGTCGACGAGGTCGTTGCGGGTGTGGGCCGTCAGCGTTTCGTTCACCAGGAAGCTGATTTGCTCCCGGCTTTCATGCCAGAGCCACAGCACGCTGATCAACTGCGTCAGCAGCAGGACCAGGGCTAGCATCAGCAACAGGCTGCGGCGCATGCTGATCATGAGGGGAGCTCTAGGCGATAACCGATGCCGCGGACGGTTTTGATGCTGTCTTTGCCCAGCTTGCGTCTCAGGTTATGAATATGCACTTCCAGCGTGTTGGAACCAAGATCGTCGTTCCAGGAGTAGAGATCCTGCTGTAATAGTTCACGATTGATGGTCTGGCCCGCGCGCATCATCAGGCGCGAAAGGATGGCAAACTCCTTCGGCGTGGCCTCCACCGGCTTACCGTTACACATGACCTGCTGCGAAGAGAGATTAAGCGTGATTGTGCCCACCGTCAGCAGGTTATCGCTGTGCCCCTGAAAACGGCGAATCAGGGCGCGCACCCGCGCCTGCAGTTCAACCAGGGCAAAGGGTTTGATCAGATAATCGTCCGCGCCGGCGTCCAGCCCGTCAACCCGATCTTCCACGGCATCGCGTGCGGTCAGAATCAACACCGGCAGATCGGTGCCGGCCCGCCGCCATTGGCGCAGCAGGGACGCGCCGTCCTGATCGGGCAGGCCGAGATCGAGGATCACCATGCTGTAACGCCCGGCCTGCATGAAAGCATTTGCGGCGGCGGCGCTGGCCGCACAGTCGCAGGCATACCCTTCGTTTTCCATGGCCTTGGCCAGGCCCCGTTGGATCAGCTCATCATCTTCAACAATCAGCAGTTTCATCGTCGTCAGTTATTTTGGTAGATGTCCTTGTAGAGGCGGCTTTCAAAACGCACCAGCGGCGCGCGCCGGGTTCTTTGATCCTGCGGCGGTACGGCGTAGCCGGAAAGGAACTGGACGAAAGCCATGCGTTGACCGCTGGCGGTGGTGATAAAACCGGCCAGGTTGTAAACGCCTTGCAGAGCGCCGGTCTTGGCGGAAACTTTTCCGTCCACGCCAGCTTCATGCAACCCCCCGCGGTATTGCAGGGTGCCGTCGTGTCCGGATAGCGGCAGCATGGAGATAAAATTGAGTTCCTGATCGTGCTGGGCGATGTATTGCAGCACCTGCATCATGGTGGCCGGCGCAATCAGGTTATGACGTGATAGCCCGGAGCCGTCCACCAGGATGGTATTGCCCAGGTTGATTCCCGCTTTCTGGCGCAGAATCTGGCGCACGGCATCCGCGCCGGCGCGCCAGGTGCCGGGAACGTTCATACGTTCGTGTCCGATGGTGCGGAACACGGTGTCGGCAATCATGTTGTCGGACTTTTTCAGCATGACGCGCAGCAGGTCGTGCAAAGGCGCGGACTGGGTCTGCGCCAGTACGGTGCCGGGCGTGTTGGGCGTGGTTTGGCCGCGTAAATGGCCGTCGATTTTCATATCCGCCTGAAGCAGCTCGTCTTTGACGATAGCGCCTGAATAGCTGGCGCCGTTCTGAACGGCGAAAGCCAACGGCAGCGGCTCGGCCCGCTGGGGCAGGCAACCGGTGAGGGTATAGCGGTTCAGCTCGCCGGGCACCACGTCTAATTCACAGTATTGCGCGTCGGGCGAGCCTTTCGCCAGCGTTCTGACTTCGCTGAACATATGTACCGGGTAGTAGGAGGCCACGCGGATAAACGCGTTGTCTCCGGGCTTGGTCGCGCTGTACAGGGAGACGGAAAAACAGTTGCGGTCAATGATCGCCGCCGCAGGCGGTGCGCTGAAGCACTGGGTTAAGTCGTTCCAGGGCCACCCCGGCGCCTTGTCGTGGCTGGCGAATACCGAGGTATCGATCAGCACGTCGCCGCGTATTTCCCGGACGCCCTGATTTTTGAGTTGGGCGACCATATTGCGGATTTGCTGGCGTTTCAGCGTTGGATCGCCGCTGAAACGTACGATCAGATCTCCCTTCAGCACGCCGCTGCTGATGCTGCCGCGGGTTTCGAACGTGGTGGTGAAGCGATAATCCGGGCCAAGTTGCAGCAGGGCCGCCAGAGCGGTGATGACTTTCTGGGTGCTGGCGGGCAGCGCCATTTGCTGACCGTGAAAATCGATGGCCGGTGCCGGCGCGCCGATTTTTTGCACCAAAAGCGCCAGATTGGCGCCGTCGGGCAAGTATTGCACATACTCGTCTACCGGCGCGGCGTGTACGCTCAGGGCAAACGCGCAAGTCAATCCACTGAAAATTCTAAAAAATCGCATAATCCCGGAATAACCGCTAAATAATGTGCCTGTCATACTACGGTGCATTGAGGTCGAAAGTAAACGATGTCCTCATCCCCTCAGCCTTTGTGGGGCCTGAGTTACGGGCCGTCGTGCGAAATACTTTAGGTATGGGGAACTCTGCGATAGAATACACGTCAAAATGCAAAACCAATTCTGACCTGGACCTTTTGTCCGGGTCAGGTTTCTTTTGTTTGCAGCCCGGGTGAAGAGGCGGTTTTGGCGTAATTTTCGCCGCTTACGCGTAATGGACACAGAGTGATTTCGCCGGGCTGATATTGAGGTAATTATAGATGAAGCAGATTCCGATGACGCTGCGCGGTGCAGAACAGTTACGTGAAGAACTGGAATTTTTGAAAGGCACCCGCCGCCCGCAAATTATTGAAGCTATTGCCGAAGCCCGTGAGCACGGCGATCTGAAAGAAAACGCAGAATACCATGCGGCCCGTGAGCAGCAGGGCTTTTGCGAAGGCCGGATTCAGGAAATCGAAGCGAAGCTTTCCAACGCGCAGGTGATTGACGTCACTAAGATGCCCAACAGCGGCCGCGTGATTTTTGGCGCCACGGTCAGCGTGGAAAACCTGGACTCTGAAGAGAAGCAGACGTATCGCATCGTGGGCGATGATGAAGCGGACTTCAAACAGAACCTGATTTCGGTGAACTCGCCGATTGCCCGTGGCCTGATCGGCAAAGAAGAAGGCGAAATCGTGGTGATTAAAACGCCGGGTGGTGAAGTAGAGTTCGAAATCCTGAAAGTAGAATATCTCTGATTTTCAGGCAGGCAAGGTAAAATCGCGCACGTTTCGCCCAGATTTGTAAAGATAAGAAAAAGGCCGCGATGCGGCCTTTCCATCATAGTGAGAAAGCATGCTCACTTGTGATATATCTTTTCTTTATACGAAAAGGGATTAACGCGGTAAACTTATCTTCCGCTCCTCGCTGGGGCGGTAGATGACTAAAACATTACCGATTAATTGTACATAGAAAGCACCCGTTTCACGGACGATGGCGTCAGCGATCAGGTTCTTCGTTTCGCGTTCTTCGGCGGCGATCTTCACCTTGATCAGCTCATGATGCGTCAGCGCCTGCTCAATTTCGGCCAGGACCCCTTCAGTCAGTCCGTTGTTACCCAGTTGCACGACGGGCTTCAGCGGATGAGCAAGGCCTTTCAGGTGCTGTTTTTGCTTATTATTCAGATTCATCGTCTTTTTTGCTTCAGTTGGGATTGAAAACGGTACATTCTACCGCCATCTCAAGTGTATTACCAAATCGGTCTTATGCCGTCATGGGCACTCTGAAGCAGCTGGGTGCATGGGCTGTGGTTTAGAGAGTTAACTCAGATGGGTAAAAAACGTTCTGCCAGTTCAAGCCGCTGGTTACAGGAACATTTCAGTGACAGGTTTGTGATGCAGGCACAGAAAAAGGGGCTGCGCTCCCGTGCCTGGTTTAAACTTGATGAGATACAGGCGACTGATAAGCTGTTCAAGCCGGGGATGACGGTTGTAGACCTGGGCGCGGCGCCGGGCGGTTGGTCTCAGTATGTTGTGGGCGAGATCGGCGGCGGCGGGCGTGTTATTGCTTGTGATATTTTGCCGATGGATCCTATCGTCGGTGTCGATTTCCTTCAGGGCGATTTTCGTGATGAATTAGTGCTGAAAGCACTGTTGGAGCGCGTGGGGGATAGCAAGGTCCAGGTGGTGATGTCGGATATGGCTCCGAACATGAGCGGTACGCCGGCGGTGGACATTCCCCGTTCTATGTACCTGGTCGAACTGGCCTTACAGATGTGCCGGGACGTGTTGGCTCCCGGCGGTAGTTTTGTAGTGAAAGTGTTCCAGGGAGAGGGGTTTGATGAGTATTTGCGTGAAATCCGCTCTTTGTTTACGAAAGTGAAGATTCGTAAGCCCGAAGCTTCCCGCGCACGTTCGCGGGAAGTATACATTGTAGCGACGGGGCGCAAACTGTAGTACCCTAACGCTGTTTGTTAACATAGCTGTAATATGAGGTTAATCCCTTGAGTGACATGGCGAAAAACCTAATTCTCTGGCTGGTCATCGCGGTTGTGCTGATGTCCGTTTTCCAGAGCTTTGGGCCCAGCGAATCGAATAGCCGCAGGGTGGATTACTCTACGTTCCTGTCTGAGGTGAATCAGGACCAGGTCCGTGAAGTGCGTATCAACGGACGGGAAATCAATGTAACCAAGAAAGACAACAACCGTTACTCAACCTATATCCCCGTCAGCGATCCTAAATTGCTGGATTCTCTGTTGACGAAGAATGTCAAAGTGGTTGGCGAGCCGCCGGAAGAACCGAGCCTGCTGGCCTCTATCTTTATCTCCTGGTTCCCGATGCTGCTGTTGATCGGGGTATGGATCTTCTTTATGCGCCAGATGCAGGGCGGCGGCGGTAAAGGCGCCATGTCGTTCGGCAAAAGCAAGGCGCGCATGCTGACGGAAGACCAAATCAAAACGACGTTTGCCGACGTCGCGGGCTGTGATGAAGCGAAAGAGGAAGTTGGCGAGCTGGTTGAGTACCTGCGCGATCCGAGCCGTTTCCAGAAATTGGGCGGTAAGATCCCGAAAGGCATCCTGATGGTGGGGCCGCCGGGTACCGGTAAAACGTTGCTGGCTAAAGCGATTGCCGGCGAAGCGAAAGTGCCGTTCTTCACCATTTCCGGTTCCGACTTCGTTGAAATGTTCGTTGGTGTTGGTGCGTCGCGTGTGCGTGACATGTTCGAACAGGCAAAGAAAGCGGCGCCCTGCATCATCTTCATCGATGAAATCGATGCGGTTGGTCGTCAGCGCGGCGCGGGTCTGGGCGGCGGTCACGATGAACGTGAGCAAACCCTGAACCAGATGCTGGTTGAGATGGACGGTTTTGAAGGCAATGAAGGCATCATCGTCATCGCCGCGACTAACCGTCCGGACGTTCTGGACCCGGCGTTGCTGCGTCCCGGTCGTTTTGACCGTCAGGTCGTGGTTGGCCTGCCGGACGTACGTGGCCGCGAGCAGATCCTGAAAGTTCACATGCGCCGCGTGCCGCTGTCGCCGGACATTGACGCTTCCGTAATCGCCCGTGGTACGCCGGGATTCTCCGGCGCCGATCTGGCGAACCTGGTGAACGAAGCCGCTCTGTTCGCCGCCCGCTTTAACAAGCGCGTGGTGTCGATGGTTGAGTTTGAAAAGGCGAAGGACAAAATCATGATGGGCGCCGAACGCCGTTCCATGGTGATGACCGAGGCCCAGAAAGAGTCTACCGCTTACCATGAAGCAGGACATGCGATTATCGGCCGTCTGGTGCCGGAGCACGATCCGGTGCACAAGGTTACGATTATTCCGCGCGGACGCGCACTGGGCGTAACGTTCTTCCTGCCGGAAGGCGATGCCATCAGCTACAGCCGTCAGAAGCTGGAAAGCATGATCTCCGTTGCTTACGGTGGTCGTCTGGCGGAAGAGTTGATTTATGGCCAGGATAACGTATCGACCGGCGCTTCTCAGGACATCAAGCAGGCCACGACCATCGCCCGTAACATGGTGACGCAGTGGGGCTTCTCCGAGAAGCTGGGGCCGTTGCTGTATGCGGAAGAAGAGGGTGAAGTTTTCCTCGGCCGTTCCGTATCCAAGACCAAGCATATGTCTGATGAAACGGCACGCATCATCGATCAGGAAGTCAAAGCGCTTATCGAGCGTAACTATCAGCGCGCCCGTAAGCTGCTGTCGGATAACCTGGATATCATGCATGCGATGAAAGATGCGCTGATGAAGTATGAAACCATTGATGCTCCGCAGGTTGATGATTTGATGGCGCGTCGTGAAGTTCGCCCCCCGGCAGGTTGGGAAGAAGGGCAGAGCGGCAATAATTCCGGCAGTGGCGGCGGGGCTTCTCCTGCGATGAACACGCCGGTTATTGACGACCCTAAGCCGCGCACGCCGGATTCCGACAACACGATGTCTGGTCAGCTTGGCGATAAATAATCGTTAAGGCCGATCGAAATACAGCCGAAAAGCTGTAATCGGAAATAGAGTATGCGAACCCCAGGCTTGCCTGGGGTTTTTTTATATTATCGTTCTGTAATAACACGTAAAAATAGCAGGTGGCTGATGTTACTGAAATCCCGTGATTTGGTTCTGGACCTCAACTACCCCCAGATTATGGGGATCCTTAATGTGACGCCCGACTCGTTTTCCGACGGCGGAACGCATAACACGCTGGACGCCGCGTTACGCCATACGGAGGCCATGATCGCCGCCGGAGCGACAATGATCGACATCGGCGGGGAGTCCACCCGTCCGGGCGCGGCGGAAGTGAGTGCGGCAGAGGAGATGGATCGCGTGGTTCCCGTCGTAGAGGCCATCGCCCGCCGTTTTGAGGTTTGGATCTCTGTGGATACGTCTAAAGCGGAGGTGATACGGGGCAGCGCGGAGGCCGGGGCCAACTTGATCAACGATATCCGCTCTTTGCAAGAACCCGGCGCATTGGATGCGGCGGTACAAAGCGGATTGCCGGTCTGCCTGATGCACATGCAGGGCGAGCCGCGTACCATGCAGCAAAAGCCGGTTTACAGCAACGTGGTGGAGGAGGTTGATGCCTACCTTGCCGAACAAATCGCGCGTTGCGTCGGAGCAGGAATAGTCCGGGAAAATCTGTTAATTGATCCTGGTTTTGGTTTTGGAAAGGATTTAAAGCATAATTACCAGCTTCTGGCCCATCTCGCCCGTTTTCATCACTTCGGGCTCCCTTTATTGGTGGGGATGTCGCGTAAATCGATGATTGGTCAACTGCTCAATGTTCCGCCGAGCCAGCGGATTGTGGGAAGTGTGGCATGCGCCGTGATAGCCGCAATGCAGGGAGCCCAGATTATCCGGGTTCATGATGTTAAAGAAACGGTGGAAGCGATGCGCATTGTTGAGGCCACGCTTTCAGCAAAGGGATAACCAAACTATGAGTGAACGCAAGTATTTCGGCACGGACGGCATCCGCGGCAAAGTGGGTGAAAGCCCGATCACACCGGATTTTGTTTTGAAACTGGGCTGGGCGGCTGGCAAGGTGCTGGCGCGTCACGGCTCCCGCAAAATCATCATTGGTAAAGACACCCGTATTTCCGGTTATATGCTGGAGTCCGCTTTGGAGGCCGGTTTGGCCGCTGCCGGGCTGTCGGCGTCATTTACCGGCCCGATGCCGACGCCTGCGGTTGCTTATCTTACCCGTACGTTCCGTGCAGAAGCCGGGATCGTCATTTCGGCCTCCCATAACCCGTATTACGACAACGGGATCAAGTTCTTCTCCATTGACGGCACCAAACTGCCGGATGAGGTGGAAGAAGCGATTGAAGCCGAAATGGAGAAACCGCTGACCTGCGTAGAGTCCGCCGAGCTGGGGAAGGCCAGCCGTATCGTTGATGCCGCCGGTCGTTATATTGAGTTCTGCAAGGGCACGTTCCCCAATGAACTGAGCCTGAACGGCCTGAAAGTCGTCGTGGACTGCGCCAACGGCGCAACTTACCACATCGCGCCGAACGTGATGCGCGAGCTGGGTGCGACGGTCGTGGCGATTGGCTGCGATCCGGACGGCATGAACATCAACGAAAAATGCGGCGCGACGGATCCACGTCAGTTGCAGGAGCGGGTGCTGGCGGAAAAAGCTGACGTCGGTCTGGCGTTCGACGGCGACGGCGACCGCGTGGTGATGGTCGATCATCTGGGCAACCTGGTCGACGGCGACCAGATCCTGTACCTGATCGCGCGTGAATTACTGCGCCAGGGGCAGCTCAGCGGCGGCGCCGTGGGTACGCTGATGAGCAACATGGGGCTGGAGCTGGCGCTCAAACAACTGGGCATTCCGTTCGTTCGTGCGAAAGTGGGCGACCGTTATGTCATGGAAAAAATGAAGGAAACCGGCTGGCGGCTGGGGGCGGAGAACTCCGGGCACGTGATCGTGCTGGACAAAACCACCACCGGCGACGGCATCGTCGCCGGCCTGCAGGTTCTGACCGCCATGGTGCGCAACCATATGTCATTGCATGATTTGTGCAGCGGCATGAAGTTGCTGCCGCAGATTCTGGTCAACGTGCGTTTTACCGGCGAGCATGATCCGCTGCAAACCGAGTCGGTGAAAGCCGCGACGGCGGACGTGGAGGCCAAGCTGGCCGGACGCGGGCGCGTATTGCTGCGTAAGTCGGGCACCGAGCCTCTGATCCGCGTTATGGTGGAAGGGGAAGACGAGGCGCAGGTGAGCGAAATGGCGCATTACATTGCGGATGCCGTTAAAGCCGCTGGCTGAGCCGAATGCGGGTGAGTCGGCAGACGCCGTCTGCCGATTTTTTCTGCAAATGCATCGGCGTCTTTAAATTGCCCTTGCGCCGCCCGGCGGCATTGGGTAGTATTCACACCCGCTTCAGTAGACTCAATTGGTGAGTTTACGAAATGATTTGAAGCTCTTGGCTGCGGAAGGACCGCAAGGAAACAGGTACGATTATGTATGAAGCTCTTTTAGTAATTTTCCTGCTGGTGGCAATTGGCTTAATTGCCATGATTATGCTGCAGCAAGGTAAAGGTGCTGATATGGGGGCATCATTCGGAGCCGGTGCATCGGCTACCATGTTTGGTTCCAGCGGTTCCGGCAACTTCATGACCCGTACTACGGCAATACTGGCCGCAGTATTTTTTATCCTGAGTATGGTATTGGGTAACATGAGCAGCCAGCAGGGCAAGCAAGGCGGTAAGTGGAGCGATCTGGGTCAGCAGACGGAAGTTGAACAGACGACGACGCCGGCACCGGCGGCACCCGCTACGCCTTCCAGCGATATTCCGCGTTAATGCAGTAACGGCGTAAAGCCGAGAGAGTTAAGGAAAGTGGTGCAGTAAGCCGCTTTCAGGAATGCCGAGGTGGTGGAATTGGTAGACACGCTACCTTGAGGTGGTAGTGCCCGATTGGGCTTACGGGTTCAAGTCCCGTCCTCGGTACCATTCCTGAGTAACTTGTTTTTTCTGCATCATTAGAGTAGTATTCGCCACGTTTCGGACGCGGGGTGGAGCAGCCTGGTAGCTCGTCGGGCTCATAACCCGAAGGTCGTCGGTTCAAATCCGGCCCCCGCAACCACTTTCCTAAAGTCATTTTTTTCAAATATACTGTATACATTGAAGCTTTCGGCTCTGATGAGTAATTTGAAAAAAATACTTGTTGGAGAACGGTCTAGACCGTTTGGCAGTACATGGGTCCAGTTGCACAAAGCCCCGAATTTTCGGGGTTTTTTGTTATCTGACAACAGAATCACTGGGCTATAAGGCCCTTTTTTTATGTCTTGGGGGTGGGCTTGTCCACATTAGAGCAAAAATTGACAGAGATGATTTCGGCGCCGGTCGAAGCCCTGGGCTTTGAGTTGGTTGGCATTGAGTTCATCCGTGGTCGCCATTCAACGCTGCGTATCTACATTGATAGTGAAGATGGCATCACCGTTGATGATTGTGCTGATGTTAGCCATCAGGTGAGCGCCGTAATGGACGTTGAAGATCCGATTACGGTGGCCTATAACCTGGAAGTTTCTTCGCCCGGTCTGGATCGTCCCTTGTTCAACAGTGAGCACTATCAGCGCTTCCTGGGCGATGAGGTGGCTCTGGTGTTGAATATGGCGGTACAGAATCGCCGTAAGTGGCAGGGCATCATCAAGTCGGTTGACGGCGAGATGATCACGGTGACCGTGGATGGAAAAGATGAAGTGTTCGCACTGAGCAACATCCAGAAGGCGAACCTGGTACCCCACTTTTAAGGTCTGATGAGGCAACTAGGATGAACAAAGAGATTCTGGCTGTTGTTGAGGCTGTTTCCAACGAGAAAGCGGTTCCGCGCGAAAAAATTTTTGAAGCCCTGGAAACAGCTCTGGCGACGGCAACGAAGAAAAAATATGAGCAGGAAATCGATGTGCGTGTCGCCATCGATCGTAAAACCGGGGATTTCGACACTTTCCGCCGTTGGGTTATTGTCGAAGAAGTGACTCAGCCGACGCGTGAAATCACGCTGGAAGCTGCGCAGTTTGAAGACCCGGCCCTGCAACTGGGCGATTACGTCGAAGATCAGATTGAATCAGTGACGTTTGACCGTATCACGACGCAGACCGCCAAACAGGTTATCGTACAGAAAGTGCGCGAGGCCGAGCGTGCAATGGTGGTTGACGCTTTCCGTGAGCACGAAGGCGAGATCGTCACCGGCGTGGTGAAGAAAGTTAACCGCGACCTGATTAGTCTGGACTTGGGTAACAACGCAGAAGCCGTGGTGGGTCGTGAAGACATGCTGCCGCGTGAAAACTTCCGTCCGGGCGACCGCATCCGCGGCGTACTGTATGCCGTACGTCCTGAAGCGCGCGGCGCTCAGCTGTTCGTCAGCCGTTCCCGCCCTGAGATGCTGGTAGAATTGTTCCGCATTGAAGTACCGGAAATCGGCGAAGAAGTGATTGAGATTAAAGCCGCGGCACGCGATCCGGGTTCCCGCGCGAAAATCGCGGTAAAAACCAACGACAAGCGTATCGATCCGGTCGGCGCGTGCGTGGGGATGCGTGGTGCGCGCGTGCAGGCCGTTTCCAGTGAACTGGGCGGCGAGCGTATTGATATCGTGCTGTGGGACGACAACCCTGCTCAATTCGTGATCAATGCGATGGCGCCTGCCGATGTAGCATCTATCGTAGTGGATGAAGATAAGCATACGATGGACATCGCGGTAGATGCCGGCAATCTGGCGCAGGCGATCGGCCGTAACGGCCAGAACGTACGTCTGGCTTCTCAACTGAGCGGTTGGGAACTGAACGTAATGACGGTGGAAGACCTGCAAGAGAAACATCAGGCTGAAGCGCATGCCGCCATTGAGAAATTCACCAAGTATCTGGACATCGACGAAGATTTCGCCACTGTTCTGGTGGAAGAAGGTTTCTCTTCCCTGGAAGAACTGGCGTATGTTCCCGAGCAGGAACTGCTGTCGGTCGATGGTCTGGATGAAGACACGGTGGAAGCGTTGCGTGAGCGCGCCAAAAATGCCCTGACGACGCTGGCTCTGGCGAAAGAAGAAAGCCTGGGCGATCGTAAACCGGCGCAGGATCTGCTTGACCTGCCGGGTATGGATCGCGAACTGGCGTTTAGCCTGGCAGCGCAGGGCGTATGTACACTGGAAGATCTTGCCGAGCAGGGCGTTGACGATCTGACGGATATTGAAGGTCTGAGTGATGAGAAGGCCGGCGAGCTGATTATGGCTGCGCGTAATATCTGTTGGTTTGGTGATAGTGAATAATGAACTGTAGCAGGAAGGAACAGCATGACAGAAGTAACCGTAAAATCGCTGGCAGCAGAGATTGAAACGTCAGTTGACCGCCTGGTACAGCAATTTGCTGACGCGGGGATCAACAAGACGGTAAATGACACTGTGACCCAGCAGGAAAAAGAAGCTTTACTGGCGCACCTGAACCGTGAACACGGCGGCGCACCGGGCAAGCTGACGCTGCAACGCAAGACACGCAGCACACTGAGTATCCCCAGCACTGGCGGTAAGAGTAAGTCAGTGCAGATCGAGGTCCGTAAAAAGCGCACTTATGTAAAACGCGATCCGGCGGCTGAGCAGGCCGAGGCGGAAGCGCAGGCGCAGCGCGAAGCGGAAGAACTAGCGCAGCAAATGGCTGAAGAGCAGGCAAAGCGTGAGGCGCAAGCCCAACGTGCCGCCGAAGAGAAAGCCAAACAAGCTGCTGAAGAGCAAGCCAAGCGTGAAGCCGATGAGAAGGCGGCGCGTGAAGCAGCGGAAAATGACAAAGTGACCAATCAACATACTGACGAACAAACTAAAGTGACTTCGGCCGAAAAAGCGCGCCGTGAGTCTGAAGCTGCCGAGCTGAAGCGTAAATCTGAAGAAGAAGCACGCCGCAAACTGGAAGAAAATGCCAAGCGTGCGGTGGAAGAAGCGCGTCGTATGGCTGAAGAGAATGAAAACCGCTGGTCAGCGCCGGCTTCGGAAGAAGATTCATCTGACTATCACGTCACCACATCCCACCATGCCCGCGAGGCGGAGGATGAGAGCGATCGTCAGGGTGAAGGCGAGCGCCGTAGCCGTGGACGTGGCGGCAAGGCTGTGAAGCCGAAGAAAGGCAACAAGCTTTCTGAGTCCAAGGCCGATCGTGAAGAAGCCCGTGCGGCGACCCGCGGCGGTAAAGGTAAGCGTAAACCCAGCACTCTGCAGCAAGGCTTCAACAAGCCTGCTCAGGCCGTTAACCGCGATGTCGTGATCGGTGAAACCATCACCGTTGCCGAACTGGCAAACAAGATGGCGGTGAAAGGCTCTCAGGTTATCAAGGCCATGATGAAGATGGGCGCGATGGCGACCATCAACCAGGTCATTGATCAGGAGACCGCTCAGTTGGTCGCCGAGGAAATGGGCCACAAAGTTATCCTGCGTCGTGAGAACGAGCTGGAAGAAGCGGTAATGAGCGATCGTGACGTCAGCGCTGCCGCAGAACCGCGTGCGCCGGTCGTTACGATCATGGGCCACGTTGACCACGGTAAAACGTCACTGCTGGACTACATCCGTTCCACCAAAGTCGCCTCTGGCGAAGCGGGCGGGATTACCCAGCACATCGGTGCTTACCATGTAGAAACCGAAAACGGCATGATCACCTTCCTGGACACCCCGGGCCACGCCGCGTTTACCGCGATGCGTGCGCGTGGTGCGCAGGCGACGGATATCGTCGTACTGGTCGTGGCTGCTGATGACGGCGTGATGCCGCAGACCATCGAAGCTATCCAGCACGCCAAAGCCGCGCAGGTGCCGGTTGTTGTTGCCGTTAACAAAATCGACAAGCCGGAAGCCGATCCGGATCGTGTTAAAAACGAGCTTTCCCAGTACGGCATCATGCCGGAAGAGTGGGGCGGCGAGTCTCAGTTCGTCCACGTTTCCGCCAAAGCGGGTACGGGCATCGATGAACTGCTGGACGCGATCCTGCTGCAGGCGGAAGTTCTGGAGCTGAAAGCCGTGCGTCAGGGGATGGCCAGCGGCGTCGTAATCGAATCCTTCCTTGATAAAGGACGTGGTCCGGTTGCAACGATTCTGGTGCGTGAAGGTACGCTGAACAAGGGTGACATCGTGCTGTGCGGCTTTGAATACGGCCGTGTGCGTGCGATGCGTGATGAGCTGGGCCGCGAGATCTCCGAGGCCGGCCCGTCTATCCCGGTTGAGATTCTGGGCCTGTCCGGCGTTCCTGCCGCGGGTGATGAAGCAACCGTGGTACGTGACGAGAAGAAAGCCCGTGAAGTGGCGCTGTATCGTCAGGGTAAATTCCGCGAAGTTAAGCTGGCCCGTCAGCAGAAAGCCAAGCTGGAGAATATGTTCTCTAACCTGGGCGAAGGCGAAGTTTCCGAGCTGAACATCGTGATGAAAGCCGACGTTCAGGGCTCTGTGGAAGCGATTACCGACAGCCTGCTGAAGCTTTCCACCGACGAAGTGAAGGTGAAAATCATCGGTTCTGGCGTGGGCGGGATTACCGAAACCGACGCAACCCTGGCTGCCGCATCTAACGCCATCGTACTTGGCTTTAACGTCCGTGCCGATGCTTCCGCGCGTCGCGTTATCGAGGCGGAAAACCTGGATCTGCGTTACTACTCCGTAATCTATGACCTGATTGACGAAGTTAAACAGGCCATGAGCGGCATGCTGGCACCGGAATATAAGCAGGAAATCATCGGTCTGGCCGAAGTGCGTGATGTCTTCAAATCACCTAAGTTCGGTGCGATTGCCGGCTGTATGGTGACTGAAGGCGTGGTTAAACGTCACAACCCGATCCGCGTACTGCGTGACAACGTGGTTATCTATGAAGGTGAGCTGGAGTCCCTGCGCCGCTTCAAAGATGACGTTAACGAAGTCCGTAACGGGATGGAATGTGGTATCGGCGTTAAGAACTACAATGACGTGCGCACCGGCGACGTTATCGAAGTCTTCGAAACCATTGAAATCAAACGTACTATCGATTAATCCGGCAATGCAGCAGCGTTGCAGGAGAATACTACGGGGGGCCTGAGGCCCCCCGGCTTGTCTTGAGGATTTTATTATGGCCAGAGAGTTCAGCCGTACCCAGCGCGTTGCGCAGGAAATGCAGAAAGAGATCGCCATCATTCTGCAGCGTGAAGTGAAAGATCCGCGTATCGGCATGGTGACGGTTTCCGGCGTTGAAGTATCCCGTGACCTGGCATATGCCAAAGTATTTGTTACGTTTTTAAACGACAACGATCCTGATGCGGTGAAAGACGGCCTGAAAGCGCTGCATGATGCGTCCGGGTTTGTCCGCATGCTGTTGGGTAAAGCCATGCGTCTGCGCGTGGTGCCGGAGCTGACGTTCTCCTACGACAGCTCGCTGGTAGAAGGGATGAGGATGTCCAACCTGGTGAGCGACGTGGTGAAAAAAGATGCCGAACGTCGCCAGGCAGCCGGTAAGGACGAGGAGGAGTAATGGGACGACCCCGCCGCCGTGGGCGTGACGTGCATGGCGTTTTGCTGCTGGATAAGCCCCAGGGAATGTCATCCAATGACGTTCTGCAAAAGGTAAAACGCCTCTACAACGCCAATAAGGCCGGACATACCGGCGCCCTTGATCCTTTGGCTACCGGGATGTTGCCCGTGTGCCTGGGAGAGGCGACGAAGTTTTCCCAGTTCCTTCTGGAAGCGGACAAGCGTTATCGGGTCATTGCCCGCCTCGGCCAGCGTACCAATACGTCGGATGCCGATGGGGAAGTGATTCAGGAACGCCCGGTCGCCTTCTCACAGGCGCAGTTAGACGCTGCGCTTGAGCGTTTTCGCGGCGACAGCCAGCAGGTGCCGTCAATGTATTCCGCCCTGAAATATCAGGGGAAGCCGTTGTATGAATATGCCCGTCAGGGTATCGACGTGCCGCGTGAAGCCCGTGACATCACGGTTTATGAGCTGCTGTTCCTCCGCTGGGAAGGGGATGAACTGGAGCTGGAAATACATTGTTCCAAGGGCACCTATATCCGTACCATCATTGACGACCTGGGCGAGTTGCTGGGGTGTGGCGCGCACGTGATGTATCTGCGCCGCCTTCAGGTTGCCGGTTATCCTGCCGAAAAGATGGTGACGCTGGAATGGCTGCAGCAAGCTCATGCCGAGGCGCAGGAAAGCGGGCAAGAAATTGCCGCGCAGTTCGACGCCTTGCTCCTCCCGATGGATACCGCGGTACAGGATTTGCCGGAAGTGAATCTTTCTGCCGTCGTGGCCGGTTACGTCCGTCAGGGGCAGCCGGTTCAGGCGCCCGGTTTGCCGGCTGATGGCCTGGTACGTATTACCGTCGGCGATGCGCGCGAATTTATCGGCGTCGGCGAGATTGACGATCGCGGGCGGGTTGCGCCCAAGCGTTTAATCGTTGAGTTGCAGGGAGATTAAAAGCCGCTTCCTTGCGATCTCCGGGGACGGAGAGTAGAATAGCGCGGCTTGTATATTGGGTTGCTGAATTAGAGATCGGCGCCCGCCTTTTCATCTTTTAATTTGGAGTTCTATAATGTCTCTAAGTGTTGAAGCAAAAGCTAAAATCGTTGCTGACTTCGGTCGTGGCGCAAACGACAGCGGTTCCACCGAGGTTCAGGTTGCTCTGCTGACTGCACAGATTAACCATCTGCAGGGTCACTTCGCTGAGCACAAAAAAGACCACCACAGCCGCCGTGGTCTGCTGCGCATGGTTTCCCAGCGTCGTAAGCTGCTGGACTACCTGAAGCGCAAGGATGTAGCCCGTTACTCAAGCCTGATCGAGCGTTTGGGTCTGCGTCGCTAATCCAGTGATTCTCAGAAGTAAAGGGGCCAAATCTGGCCCCTTTCTTCTAGGAAGCAACGGCAAATGAGGTTAATGTAGTAAGCCGTTGAAATATCGTCAGCGATCTTGCATTGCAGAGGTTCGCGCGGCTAATGAAAGAGATAACCCTGCTATTTTTTTCATTAGTCGCGAGAATGCAGTGGCGGGGTCGATAGGTAAATTTCCGTACGTTATCGCCAGTTACGGCAATAATCGTATGAATAATCAATAAGGAAAATATTTTGCTGAATCCTATCGTTCGCAAATTCCAGTACGGCCGACATACCGTAACGCTGGAAACCGGCATGATGGCACGCCAGGCGACTGCTGCCGTTATGGTTAACATGGACGACACCGCAGTATTCGTTACCGTGGTTGGCGCTAAGAAAGCAAAAGAAGGTCAGGGCTTTTTCCCGCTGACCGTAAACTATCAGGAACGTACCTACGCAGCGGGTCGTATTCCCGGCGGTTTCTTCCGTCGCGAAGGCCGCCCAAGCGAAGGTGAAACGCTGATCGCCCGTCTGATTGACCGCCCGATTCGTCCGCTGTTCCCGGATGGCTTCCTGAACGAAGTTCAGGTTGTCGCCACCGTAGTTTCCGTTAACCCGCAGATCAGCCCGGATATCCCGGCGATGATCGGCGCCTCCGCCGCTCTGAGCCTGTCCGGTATTCCGTTCAACGGCCCGATCGGTTCAGCCCGCGTAGGTTATATCAACGATCAGTACGTACTGAACCCGACGATGGATGAGCTGAAAGAAAGCCGTCTGGATCTGGTGGTTGCCGGTACTGAAGGCGCCGTGCTGATGGTTGAGTCCGAAGCTGACCTGTTAAGCGAAGATCAGATGCTGGGCGCCGTGGTGTTCGGTCACGATCAGCAGCAGGTTGTTATTCAGAACATCAAAGCGCTGGTGGCCGAAGCCGGCAAGCCGCGCTGGGATTGGCAGGCTCCGCCGGTTAACGAAGCGCTGCACGCGCGTGTTGCGGCGCTGGCCGAAGCACGTCTGGGCGACGCCTACCATATTACCGAGAAGCAGGAACGTTACGCTCAGGTTGACCTGATCAAAGACGAAGTGACTGCTGCTCTGCTGGCGGAAGACGAGACGCTGGATGCCGGTGAAATCGGCGACGTCCTGGGCTCTCTGGAGAAAAACGTGGTGCGTGGCCGCGTACTGCGTGGCGAACCGCGTATCGATGGTCGTGAAAAAGACATGATCCGTGGTCTGGACGTGCGCACCGGCGTGCTGCCGCGTACCCACGGTTCCGCGCTGTTCACCCGCGGCGAAACTCAGGCGCTGGTTACCGCCACGCTGGGTACCGAGCGTGATGCGCAGAACATTGACGAACTGACCGGCGAGCGTACCGATCGCTTCCTGCTGCACTACAACTTCCCTCCGTACTCCGTCGGTGAAACCGGTATGATCGGTTCGCCGAAGCGCCGTGAAATCGGTCACGGTCGTCTGGCGAAGCGCGGCGTGCTGGCTGTTATGCCGAAGGCTGACGCTTTCCCGTACACCGTGCGCGTGGTTTCTGAAATCACTGAATCCAACGGTTCTTCCTCCATGGCTTCCGTGTGCGGCGCTTCTCTGGCGCTGATGGACGCCGGCGTGCCGATCAAAGCGGCCGTAGCGGGTATCGCGATGGGGCTGGTGAAAGAAGGCGATAACTTTGTCGTACTGTCTGACATCCTGGGTGACGAAGATCACCTGGGCGACATGGACTTCAAAGTGGCCGGTAGCCGCGAAGGCGTTACCGCGCTGCAGATGGATATCAAAATTGAAGGCATCACCCGTGAAATCATGCAGGTGGCGCTGAATCAGGCCAAAGGTGCGCGTTTGCACATCCTGGGCGTGATGGAGCAGGCGATCAACGCGCCGCGCAATGATATCTCTGAGTTTGCACCGCGTATCCATACGATTAAGATCAATCCTGAGAAAATCAAGGACGTTATCGGTAAAGGCGGCTCCGTAATCCGTGCGCTGACCGAAGAAACCGGTACGACCATCGAGATCGAAGATGACGGTACGGTGAAAATCGCCGCGACCGACGGTGAGAAAGCGAAAGCGGCTATCCGCCGTATCGAAGAGATCACGGCAGAAATCGAAGTTGGCCGTATTTATCAGGGTAAAGTCACCCGCATCGTTGATTTCGGCGCCTTTGTTGCCATTGGCGGCGGCAAAGAAGGTCTGGTTCATATTTCCCAGATCGCTGACAAGCGCGTTGAGAAAGTGACGGATTACCTGCAAATGGGCCAGGAAGTCCCGGTGAAGGTTCTTGAAGTTGACCGTCAGGGCCGTGTTCGCCTGAGCATCAAAGAAGCACAGGAGCAGCCTGCACAGCCGGAAGCTCCCGCAGCTGAATAAAATGCCTGGCAGACGCCATGCCGTCGTGAATGCGGCGGCATGAAAAACGAAGGTATCGAATCTGTCTGTATTACGGCTCTCTGCGCTGCGGAGAGTCGTTTGTTGTGCAAATACCGGATGTATTTGCCGTTGTGATGGATGATAGGATATCGGTCCGATGTTAATCTTCGGGAGTGGGAAATGAAGCCTATCTTGCGCTGGTGTTACATTGCCACAGCGATTTTGCTGGCGGGATGCAGTACCTTTGACTGGCGTAAAGACGAAGTGCTGGCGATTCCGTTGCAGCCCACGCTGCAACAGGAAGTTATGCTGGCGCGGATGGAACAGATCCTGGCTAGCCGAGCATTAACAGACGATGAACGCGCGCAGCTTCTCTATGAGCGCGGAGTGCTGTATGATAGTCTCGGACTGAGGGCGCTGGCGCGTAACGATTTTTCGCAAGCGTTGGCCATTCGTCCGGATATGCCTGAGGTTTTCAATTACTTAGGTATTTATTTAACGCAGGCAGGCAATTTTGATGCTGCCTATGAAGCGTTTGATTCTGTACTAGAGCTTGATCCAACTTACAATTACGCGCTGTTAAATCGCGGTATCGCCCAGTATTACGGTGAGCGGTACGCGTTGGCGCAGGATGATCTGCTGGCGTTTTATCAAGACGACCCCAATGATCCTTTCCGTTCGTTATGGCTTTTCTTAGTGGAACGAGAAATCAATCCGCAGAAGGCCGTTGTGTCGCTGGAACAGCGTTACGACAAAGCGAACCGGAGTCAATGGGGATGGAATATTGTCGAATTCTACCTGGGCAAGATCAGCGAGAAAACGCTGATGGAACGCTTACAGGGAGATGCTACGGATAACACTTCGCTCGCTGAGCATCTCAGTGAAACTGACTTCTATTTGGGTAAACACTACCTGAGTCTGGGGGACAAGGACAGCGCATCTGCGTTGTTCAAACTGACGGTTGCCAACAACGTTCATAATTTTGTTGAGCACCGCTACGCACTGTTGGAATTGGCCCTTTTGGGGCAAGAACAAGACGACCTATCAGAATCGGACCAGCAATAGCTGACGAACAGATAAAACCCGCAATGTTGTCATTGTATCACTACGTACGTAGTGAGGTTTTTTGTTGGTCAATTTAATCTAATTTGAGCCGGTTCACATTTTTTCTATGAACAATACTGATCGTTTTTTAGACGAGCTATGTAGACTGGCCGCCACTAATGAGGCACGTGTACATGGCTGAGCTTGAAATTTCTTTTGCTGATCTGGGGCTTTCCTCCTCCATTCTGACTGCACTGACGGATATGGGGTATGAAAAACCTTCGCCGATTCAGGCGGAGTGTATTCCGCATCTGTTAAACGGCCGCGACGTACTGGGTATGGCCCAGACGGGCAGCGGTAAAACGGCGGCATTTTCCCTGCCGCTGCTGCAAAACATCGATCCCGCGCTGAAGGCGCCCCAGGTATTAGTTTTGGCGCCGACCCGCGAACTGGCGGTTCAGGTGGCGGAAGCGATGACTGATTTCTCCAAACACATGCACGGCGTGAACGTTGTGGCCTTGTACGGCGGCCAGCGTTATGACGTGCAGCTGCGCGCATTGCGCCAGGGGCCGCAGATCGTCGTGGGTACGCCGGGTCGTCTGCTGGACCACCTGAAGCGCGGAACGCTGAACCTGAACAGCCTGAGCGGGCTGGTGCTGGATGAAGCGGACGAAATGCTGCGCATGGGCTTTATCGAAGACGTCGAAACCATCATGGCGCAGATCCCGGCTGAGCATCAGACGGCGCTGTTCTCCGCCACCATGCCGGAAGCGATTCGCCGCATTACCCGCCGTTTCATGAATGAACCGCAGGAAGTGCGCATTCAGTCCAGCGTAACGACGCGTCCTGACATCAGCCAGAGCTACTGGACGGTGTTTGGCATGCGTAAAAATGAAGCGCTGGTGCGTTTCCTGGAAGCGGAAGACTTTGACGCTGCGATTATCTTCGTACGTACCAAAAACGCCACGCTGGAAGTGGCCGAAGCGCTGGAGCGCAGCGGCTATAACAGCGCAGCCCTGAACGGCGACATGAACCAGGCGCTGCGTGAGCAGACGCTGGAGCGCCTGAAGGATGGCCGCCTGGATATCCTGATTGCCACCGACGTTGCGGCCCGCGGCCTGGACGTTGAGCGCATCAGCCTGGTTGTGAACTACGATATCCCGATGGACTCCGAGTCCTACGTGCACCGTATCGGCCGTACCGGTCGTGCGGGCCGCGCCGGGCGCGCGCTGCTGTTCGTTGAGAACCGTGAACGCCGTTTGCTGCGCAACATTGAACGCACCATGAAGCTGACGATCCCGGAAGTGGAACTGCCAAATGCGGAGCTGTTGGGTCAGCGCCGCTTGGCTAAGTTCGCATCACGCGTCCAGCAGCAGTTGGAGAGCAGCGATCTGGATCAATACCGTGCGCTGCTGAGCAAGTTGCAGCCGGAAGACGAGCTGGATATGGAAACGCTGGCAGCCGCTCTGCTGAAAATGGCACAGGGTGAGCGTCCGCTGATTCTGCCGCCGGATCCGGTGGTCGAGCGTCGTCCGCGTCGTGAATTCCGCGATCGTGACGATCGTTTTGAGCGCGGCGATCGTGGCGCTCGTCGTAACGATGGCGACCGTCCGCAGCGTCGTGAGCGTCGTGACGTCGGCGAAATGGATCTGTACCGTATCGAAGTCGGTCGTGATGATGGCGTAGAAGTGCGTCACATCGTGGGCGCGATTGCCAACGAAGGTGACATCAGCAGCCGTTACATCGGTAACATCAAGCTGTTTGCTTCTCACTCCACCATTGAGCTGCCGAAAGGCATGCCGAAGGATTTGCTGTCGCACTTTACGCGTACGCGTATCCTGAACAAGCCGCTGAATATGCAGCTGATGGGTGAAGCACCGCCGCGTGAGCGTCGCGAACGCCGTGAAGGTGGTGAGCAGCGTCGTTTTGAACGTCGTGACGGCGATCGCCGTAACTTTGGCGGACGTGACGGCGGCTCTTCCCATCGTGGTCATGGCGATCGTAACTTCAACCGCGATCGTGCGCCGCGTAATAATGATGAAGGGAATCAGTCCCGTCGTCGTTTCAACGATGCCTGATTACTGCACTGAATGACGAACCGGCTCCCCAGGGAGCCGGTTTTTTTATGCATAAAGGAAATCAATTTCTGGGTTTGAACAATCCGGCGAGCATAAAACAGCTGAAGGAGCTGAACAGCAACTCAATGCCGACGAATGTGATGAGCATCGTCATTGAAGTTAATGGCCCGGCGCTGAGTAACAGATAGGCGATAATCAGATCGAGAACGCCAATCAGGATTTGCACCCAACTTCCGCTGACGCCGCGTAGTTTAAAGCCGGTGATCAACCGGATCACGCCGCCCAGCAGGAACAAGACGCCCAGAAAGAACGCCAGCGTCAGGATCCCGGCGGCAGGATTTGTAACGAAGACGTACCCCATCACCAGATAAGCGATTCCCATCAGGATACCGGCAATCATCGGCCACAGGTTTCCTGAGCGGTTGCTGATCATGCTGGCGATCAGCGTGATACCGCTGAGCAAAAACAGGATCCCGACGACGATGCTGAGCACCGCGCCGGATGCCAGTGGGTTGATCAGGCAGAAGATCCCGCCAAGCAGCAACAGCAGGGAAAGCACCAGCAAAGTAGTGCGTTGTTTACGTAACAGGCCCGGATCCAACCGGGAAAGGCGACTGCGGTCAATATTCAGCATATGATGCTCCGGAAAATGACAAGAAAAATCCATCACCATCCAGTATATCCCGGGAAACTCAGCCGCCTGTTAGCCTTTAACGCTGTATCAGGTAGCGGATAGTCGGTCCGTCTTGCTGAATATCCAACACCGTATAACCATGGTTTTTAGCATCCAGAGGGATATTGTTGATCGACTGCGGACAGTCACTGATCACCTCCAGGATCTCGCCGGGCTTCAGGTTGGGCATCGCCTCCAGTGTGGCAACCGCGGGGTAAGGGCAGGGTTCCCCCACCATATCGAGACGATAATCGGGAACAATCTCCGGACGGCTCATGCTTTCTCCTCGGATAACGTGGTGATAACGGGTTGTCGGGTGCGGAAGAAATGTTTCTCCCAGGCGATCATCAACAGGAAGGCGGCAAGCAGAAGAAGATAAGTCACCGCCAGACCACCCAGCGGGCCGAAGGTTTGCAGCAGGTTGATTTTGTCATAAGAGGTTGCCAGCGCCGGGGCGAGATCGTCCCAGTAATAGGCCAGCAGCGTGGAACCGATAACGTTGCCCAGCCCGACCCACCAGAAATGCACCTGTCCTTCCACGGCGCGGTACATCCAGCCGGTTTCACACCCTCCGGCAAGTACGATACCAAAGCCGAATAACAGGCCGCCAAGCACGGCGTTAGGGCCTGCCCACATGATTTTCGGTGACACGCCGAGCTGCACGTAGCTGAAAATACCGATAGCGCTGACCGCCATGCCGATAATGATCGCCTTCGCCATATGGGTGCGGCCGGTGATCCACAGGTCGCGGAACGCGGAGGTAAAGCAAATCTGCGCCCGCTCGATCAGGATGCCGAACCCGATGCCGAACAGCATCGCCAGACCCAGCTTGGGCGCGCCGAGCGTAGTAAGCGCTCCCCACAGCGCCACGACCAGGAAAATCATCATACCCAAGCGGAAGCGGCGCCGCGCCTGCCGGGGGTTTTGCGTCAGCGGAGCAGCGGCGGAGACTTTTTGCAGACGAACCGGAATGCGAAACAGGGGCAGCAGGGTGAACTTCGCGCCGAAGTAGGAGCCGGCAGCGGTTGCCAGCGCAAAAAACCAGGCGTGCAGGGAGAACTGCGGAATTCCGGTAAAGAACGCTGCCAGGTTACATCCCATCGCCAGCCGGGCGCCGAAACCTGCGATGATGCCCCCTGCAACGGCCTGCAAAATGCGTATCTTGTGCTGAGGCAGACGCAGCTTGACGTTGTTGGCCCACAGGGCGGCAGCGAAACAGCCGCCGAACATACCGATGATCATCATGCCGTCGATACGATCCAGGGGAGAGCCTTCGAGGCCAATCACTTTAAAATAGCCCCATTGTTCAGGATGGAAACCGAGTAGTTGCAGAATCTGCCCGCCCCAGCGGGTAAATTCGCCGGTGACCGCCCAGAAGGTGCCGGTAATGCCGAAATAATAGGTAGAGAGAATGCCTGCTGCGATAACCGCCGGCAGCGGGGCCCAGAATTTAATCAGATAGGTATTTTTGAACGAATGCCAGGACATCACGTTTCCCCTTCTTATTTTTTGCAGCCCCCGAACCGGGGAGCAAGAAATAATGCAAGTTAAAAGAAGTTTGGGGGAGAAGCTCCCCAGGTGCGTCAGGCATCATACGCCGATGATAAGTAAAAGGAAGCGATAAAACGCCGGGGAGAAACCCGGCGTTATGCGGTTTATCCCAGCCGTTCGGGAAGCGTCAGCTCGCGGCTGATTTCAATGACGGTTTTAAACGAAGCCAGGCGGGCCTGTTGGTCGAATATCTGGCCGTTGACCATCACTTCATCCACCTGCGTTTCGCGCAGCAGACGTTCCAGGCCCTGCTTAACCTGCTGGCGGTCGCCGACGACGGACATTCTCAGCGATTGTTCTACGCCGCACTGTTCGCCCGCAGACCACAGGGCATCGATATTTTCCACCGGCGCAGGTAACGGGCCGGGCTGACCACGGCGCAGGTTGATGAACTGCTGCTGCATAGAGGTAAACAGGAAGCGGGCATCACGTTCGCTGTCGGCCGCGATAACGTTGACGCAGACCATGGCGTAAGGGGCGTTCAGTACCGCCGAGGGAATAAAGTTCTCGCGGTAAAGGGATAACGCCTGGAACAGCATATCGGGAGCAAAATGCGCGGCGAACGCAAAAGGCAGTCCCATTCTGGCCGCCATCTGCGCGCTGTACAGGCTGGAGCCCAGCAACCAGATCGGAACGTGCAGCCCCTGGCCGGGAACCGCCTGTACGGGCTGACCGGGTTGTACTTCGGCGAAGTATTGTTGCAATTCCGCCACGTCGCGCGGGAAGTTATCGATATCGCCACGCAGATCGCGCCGCAGCGCCATCATCGTTCTCTGATCGGTGCCCGGCGCGCGGCCCAGCCCGAGGTCTATCCTGCCGGGATAAAGGGACTCCAGGGTGCCGAACTGCTCTGCAATCACCAGCGGCGCATGGTTGGGCAGCATAATACCGCCGGAACCAACCCGGATATGGCGGGTGCCGCCGGCAATAAAGCCAATCAGCACCGACGTAGCCGCGCTGGCGATGCCGGTCATATTATGGTGTTCAGCGAGCCAATAACGATTATATCCCCATGTTTCAGCATGCTGCGCCAGCTCCAGCGAGCGCTGAAAAGCATCGCCGGCGCACATGCCGAGCGGAATCGGGGACAAATCAAGGACGGAAAACGGAATTGCAGATGGGGTGGTCATAGCCGGCTCCTGTATCTGGCCGTTGTAGTATAGATGTAAACTAAATGTTTAATTTTAGCATGATACGCGACGAAACCAGATTAGGGCAGGGCAATCCGTGCGATTGCTTTTTTCCGGCGATATGCTGCTTTTTGCAACTCATGAAAAGGTTAATTGCCGTTATGATTTATTAAATTTCTATATTTTCAGTTGCGGAATAACTGATACTTATTAAAAGAGATGACAGGGACGTGGTAGTAAGGAAAGGCGTGATGACAAAAAGAGTTTGGGTAACGATCCTGTTAATCGTTATCGCCGTATCTTTGGCGATTTTATTCCGCTCGCACAGCCATGAACTGCTGTTGCAGGGAGAAGTGGATGCGCCGGAGGTGATTGTCACCTCAAAGGCTAAGGGAAGGGTGACCGTCAGGCACGTTGAGCGTGGCGATGACGTCCGGGCGGGCCAGTTGCTGGTTTCGCTGGAAAGCCCGGAACTCATGGCACAGCTGCATTCACTGGAAGCGGTCAGGGATAAAGCGCAGGCGCAGTTGGATCAATCGCTGAACGGTACGCGTGAAGAAAGTATCCGCTCCCTGCGTGCAGAGTTGGCGCAGGCTCAGGCGCAGTATCAGAACGCACAGAAAGATTATCAGCGTGATGTCCGCGTCGCCGGGCAGGGCTATATTTCCGCGTCCGCGCTGGACAGCTCGCGCCGCGCGCGTGACACCGCCTGGCAACAGGTGCAGGCCGCCAAAGCCAATCTGGACGAAGGCATCAACGGCGACCGCGCCGAACAGCGTGAAGCCTATGCCGCCGCGGTGCGTCAGGCTAATCAGGATATTATCGAACTCAAAGCGCAAACCGATGATCTGCAGGTTCGCGCGCCGGTTCCCGGCGAAGTGGGGCCGATTCCGGCGGAGGTCGGGGAGTTGCTGAACGCTTCCAGTCCGCTGATGACGTTAATTCGCCTGCCCGATGCCTACTTCGTCTTTAACATGCGCGAAGACATCATGGCCGGGATTCGCAAAGGCGATAAGGTCAGCCTGCGCGTTCCCGCGCTGGGTGATAAACAGGTGAAAGCGCAAATCCGCTATATCGCGCCGCTGGGGGACTATGCGACCAAGCGCGCCACGCGCGCGACCGGTGACTTCGATCTGAAAACGTTTGAAGTGCGTTTATATCCGCAGCAACCGGTGGACGGTCTGCGTCCCGGGATGAGTGCGCTATGGCAATGGAAAGAGTAAGGGCGGGCTGGCGCTGTTTCAGCCGCTCTTTCAGCGATGAAGCGCGCGTAGCCTTTCGCTCCCCGGTGATCCACTGGTTGGGCTGGTGCTTCCCGTTGCTACTGTTCATCCTGATCAGCAGCAATTTCTCCGAAGGAACCATGCTGGAGCTGCCGGTTTCCGTGGTCGATAACGATCAGAGCCCGCTCTCCAGACAACTGATTCGAAACCTGGATGCGGGTTCTCACGCGCAGATTTCCGCTTATGAGGGCGGCCTGCCGGAAGCGCTTAAACGGCTGCGCAGCGCCAAAGACTATGCGTTGCTGTATGTTCCGGTGGACTTCGAAAAAAATGTTCTGGCCGGTAAGCAGCCGAGCGTGGTGATGTATTACAACGCGCTGTTCTACGGCGCCGGGCTTTATTCAACGCAGGATTTCACCGGCCTGATCGCGGAGCTGAACAGTCATTACCGCACCATTATTGCCTCGGTTATCGGTAAGGAAGTACCGCCACTGGCGAGTGTGACGCTGAACTACGGGAGCCTGTTTAACGCCAGCGGAAGTTTTATTTATTATCAACAGTTTGCGGCCACGATCCATTTGCTGCAGCTTTTCACCGTTACCTGCATGATTTACGTGCTGGACCGGCGGAAAGCGTTAATGCAGGCCCGGCCGTTCGGGCTGGCGGTGATTGGTAAACTGGCGCCCTACACGCTGGGCTACACCACGTTGCTGATGGCGGAAATCGCCCTGCTGGTGTTTGTTTTTGACGCCAGAGTCAGCGGTAATCCCTTATTTATGCTGATGATCGGCTTTTTTTACGTTATCGCGGCGCAAAGCATCGGGATCATGCTGTTTACCTTCACCAAAACGGCGATTACCGCTTATACCCTGATCGGGATGCTGGTCAGTATTGCATTGACCTATTCCGGGTTGGCGGTGCCGGAGCTTTCCATGCCGTTGCCGGCCCAGATTATCTCCAATATCGAGCCGCTGACTCATGCGCTGTACGCCATGTTTGACGTTTTCCTGCGTCAGGTGCCGGCCTCTGCCATCTTCAGCGTGTGCGCGCTGCTGATGGTCTATCCCCTCATTACCTGGCTTTTGGTGCGTAAGCGCCTGCTCAAGCGCTACCGTCTTGAAGAGGAGCAGGGATGAAAAGTTACTGGAAGACGCTGGCGCGCGTGCTGATGGGGATGCTTGACCGGCCGATGTGGATGTTGCTGTTGCTGTCGCTGTGCATCATGAGCCTGGTTTACGCGAAACATTCGGTGTGGGACCTGCCGATGGGCGTGATCGACCAGGATCACAGTACTATCAGCCGCGAGCTGATCCGGCGGCTGGATGCGACGTCCAAAATCGAGATCAAAAGTTACGATAACCTGCCTGAAGCGCAACGGGATTTAGCCTGGCGCAAGCTGTTCGCGGTGGTCATCATGCCCACCGATCTGGAGAAGAAGATCCTGCACGGCAACAACGTCACCATCCCGGTCTATGGCGATGCGACTAACCGGCTTGCCAACGGTCAGATTGAGCAGGACGTGATTGCGTCATATCAGCAATTGCTGAACACCTACAACACTGAAGCCTTGCTGCGGGCCGGGTTTACTGTCAAGCAGGCGGAGATGATTATTCAGCCGATCGACGGGCAGACGCAGGATGTCTTCAACCCGGGTATCAGTTTCGCCGCCATTATTTTCCCCGGCCTGCTGGTGATGCTGTTGCAGCACTCGTTACTGATCGCCAGCGTGCGCGTCAGCATTGCCATTCATTCTTCGGGTAAACCGACATTGCCGGTCTATCTTGGCGCGCTTTCTGCGCTGATTCCCATCTGGCTGTTTCTTTCCATCGTGCTGTTTGTGCTGTGGCCCTGGATATTGGGCTATAGGCAAACCGCGCCGATACCAGAGGTGCTGTTGCTGACGTTCCCGTTCCTGCTGGCGGTGATCGGGCTGGGGAAACTGGTGACGGAGTGCCTGCGGCGCGTGGAACTGATTTACCTCACCTTGTCCTTTATCACCATGCCGGTGTTTTATATCTCGGGAACCATCTGGCCGTTGCAGGCGATGCCGGCCTGGGTGCGCGCGATTTCCTCCATGCTGCCCTCCACCTGGGCGACCAAGGCGATTGCCGGGGTCAACCAGATGGGGCTGACCTTCGCCGATGTGGTGAATGATCTGCTGATGTTGCTGCTGTTGGGCGCAGTTTATGCCCTGCTGGGCATATTCGTCGGCATGCTGCGTAATGGCGTCGAGCTGCGTACCTGGTTGCGCAGACGCCGGCCGCGTCCGAGGTAAAATCTGCGGATTCGTTTCAGGAAAATTTAATCCTTATACCTCCGGTTTAAGAGAAAATATTTCTCCCGGGTGCTTGTTGAGTAAAAGTAACTTGAAAAAAGTTTCTCCGGGCGCCGCGATATAATTTTCTTATAAACGGGGTGTTTTCCCCGAATGACAACAAGATATCGGTTTGCCAGGTTACCGGGGGAACATCATGGGTGAAGAAAAAAATTCTCTGCTGTGGGATGAGTTCATTCGCGCAGTTCAGCAGGAAGTGAAACCGGCCGTTGGTTGCACGGAGCCCATTTCACTGGCGCTGGCCGCCGCGCTGGCGGCGTCGCATCTGCCTGGCCCGGCTGAGCGCATTGAGGCATTGGTGTCGCCGAATCTGATGAAAAACGGTATGGGCGTTACCGTACCGGGCACCGGAATGGTCGGCCTGCCGATAGCCGCCGCATTGGGAGCGCTGGGGGGCGATCCGCATGCGGGGCTGGAGGTGGTGAAATGCGCCACGCCTGCCGCGATTGAGCAGGCCAAGGCCATGCTTAACCGCGGTGCGGTTAAGGTGGGCATGGCGGCGGGCGATGATGTGCTGTTTGCGCAGGCTACGCTGTTTTATCAGGATCGTTTGGCATCGGTCACCATTGCCGGCAGTCACACGCATGTTGTAAAGATCGTGAAAGATGGCGACGTAATTTTTGACGATCGTTTCGCTTCTGCGGCAATGGAAAATGAGTGTGTGACGGAGGGATACTGCCTGAAACAGGCCACGGCGCATCAGGTTTATCATTTTGCCGTGACCGGGCCGCTGGAGCGCATGCGTTTTATTCTCGAAGCCGCGCATCTGAACGACGCGCTTTCCCTTGAAGGCCTGAAGGGGTCTTACGGGCTGCATATCGGCGCTACGCTGCAGCGCCAGCGTCAGCGCGGTTTGCTGGCGCACGATTTGCTGTCAGAGATCCTGATCCGCACCACCGCGGCATCCGATGCGCGTATGGGCGGCGCCGTGATGCCGGCTATGAGTAACTCCGGCTCGGGAAATCAGGGTATTGCCGCGACTATGCCAGTTGTGGTGGTGGCTGATTATCTTGGCTGCGATGAGGAGAAACGTATCCGGGCATTGATGTTGTCGCATCTGATGGCGATTTATATTCACAGCAAGCTGCCCGCGCTGTCGGCACTGTGTGCGGCGAATACTGCCGCGATGGGCGCTGCCGCCGGTATCGCCTGGTTGCTGGAGGAGCGCTATGAGCCGGTAGCGATGGCGATCAGCAGCATGATCGGCGACGTCAGCGGCATTATTTGCGACGGCGCGTCGAACAGTTGTGCGATGAAGGTTTCCACCGGCGCTTCTGCGGCATATAAAGCGGTTCTGATGGCGCTGGACAATAGCTGTGTTACGGGGAATGAAGGTATCGTGGCCGACGACGTCGATCAGTCCATCGCCAATCTGTGCGCGCTGGCAAGCCAGGCGATGTGTCAGACAGACACTCAGATTATTGAAATCATGGCCCACAAGGCATCATGAGCCTGATTTTTCGTGCCCCCGGCGGGGGGCACGGAGGTTTACTGAACCAGTTCCAGCCCGGCAACCCGTTGCCAGTACCCGTTACAGTCTGCCTGATTTGCAAGTTTCAACGGCGCTTCGCCATGCTCATTCGCCCTGAAGCGTGCCAGCATCTCCAGCGTTTCCGTTCCCTGCGGGGAAAGCCGTACGATATCCACCAGCCCGTGCATATCCGTCAGGTTATTGCCCAGGTTGTAGCAGTAGCCGCTCTGCGTCTGAATGCCGTTCAGTACGAAAACCTGCTGATTTTCCTGCGACAGCACACGCCGCCCCTGCGGATATTTGATACAACAGGTTTCGCACTCATCTTTGGCGCGGTTTTCCGAACGGGCGGTGAAACAGCGGGCGGAGTACGCCAACGGCAGATGGCCGTAGCTCAGAACCTCCACTTCAAACTGATTACGGAACCCCAGCTCATCACACTGAATGAGCAGGTTCCTCAGCCAGTCGCGCGACAGCTCCACCGGCATACACCAGCGCACCATGCCCTGACGGTGCAGCAAGCGAAGGGTATGGGCGTTGTAGCAATTCAGCGCATGACCGGCGACGAACGGCAGGCCGCGATCCGCCGCCATGTTCACCGCGCCCAGATCGTTGGCTTCCAGCAAAAATTCGCCGTTTTCCACATAACGCTTCAGTTCGCTCAGCTCAGAAGGCGCCTGCAACAGAGCCAGCGTGGAAATCACCACCTGTTTGCCGGAGGCAGCGACCTGTTTAGCCAGATCCAGCCAGTCGCCGACCTTCATCTCGCGCCGCTTGGTGCAGACGGTTTCGCCGAGATAAATAATATCCGCCTCGCTGCGGCTGGCGGCCTGATAAAAATGTTCCAAGTCTGCTTTAGACCAGTAATAAAGTACGGCACCCAATGCGTATTTCATGCTTTCCCCCTTACTGCCATTTGCGGTGGTAGGCGCCCAGCGTGGTTTGCGTACCTTCGGCCATCGCGCCCAGGCATTCCATCCACTGCGCATCGGGTTGATATTGCTGCGGATTCGCTTTGCACCGATCGATAGCCTGACGCCATACGCGCGCCACCTGGCTGACATAGGCCGGACTGCGCTGACGCCCCTCAATTTTCACTGAAGCGATATTGGCGGCGAGCAGCTCGGGCAGCAGCTCCAGCGTGTTCAGGCTGGTGGGCTCTTCCAGCGCGTGATATTTCACGCCGTCGACCAGATAGCGGCCTTTGCACAGGGTGGGATAACCGGCATTTTCTCCGTCATGATAGCGATCGATCAAAACGTCGTTGAGCCGTGATTCCATCCCCTGCGGCGTTTGCTGCCAGCGCACGAAGCGGGCCGGGGAACAGGCGCCGACAGTATTGGGGGATTCTCCGGTCAGGTAAGAGGAGAGATAGCAACGCCCCTCCGCCATGATGCACAGGCTGCCGAAGGCGAAAACCTCCAGCGGCACCGGACTGGTGCGGGCCAGCTGCTTAACCTGATGAATGGAAAGTACGCGCGGCAGCACCACGCGCGCCACGTCGAAGTGGCGGTGGTAAAAGCGGATGGCTTCGTCGTTGGTGGCCGAGGCCTGTACGGAAACGTGGCGTTCTACATGCGGGTAGCGCTGCGCGGCATACTCCAGCATGGCCAGATCCGCCAGGATCAGCGCGTCGGCGCCCAGCTGCGCAGCCATATCCACGGCTTTTTCCCAGCGGGCATAACCGTCAGGGTGGGCGAAAGTATTAATAGCGATGTGCAGTTTACGGTTATGGCGATGGACATAACTGACCGCTTCCTGCAATTTCTTTTCGGTGAAATTCAGCCCGGCGAAATGGCGGGCGTTGGTATCGTCTTTCAGGCCGATATACACCGCATCAGCACCGTTCTCAATGGCGGCCTTTAACGCGGGTAAATTACCGGCAGGACAGAGCAGCTCCATAAGGAATTCCTGAATTTGCCAGATGCACGTTGTGATGTACGTTGTACAGCGGCGGTTAATAATGGCTCGTGCTGCGCGCATCGGCGCAACCGGGCGCGCCAATTGTAGAGAAAGCTAACGGTTTACGTTTTGATTTGGGGCAGTTTCTGTTACGCAGCGGGTAACAATTCATGCTGCCGGTTATGGCAGATGCCGCATTGGCGCCAGACGCTGGTTGACAGCCATATTCCAGTGGCTATTCTCTATCCGTTTTCATATAAACAGTTGCCGGTTTTGTTGACCCAGGATGAAGTTCCCCGCGTCTGATATGGCAAAATAACGGCATACTGTGTCTAGAGGAGTCACTTCCGTGTTGGAAAAGCTACGAGCACGTATCGTGCGTCAGGGGCCGGCGTTGTTACGCATGCCGCTAAAGTTCACCCCTTTTGCATTACAGCGTCAGGTTCTTGAGCAAGTGCTTGACTGGCAGTTTCGCCAGGCGCTGGAGGACGGAGAGCTGGAGTTTCTTGACGGCCGCTGGCTACAGGTGGAAGTGCGCGATCTCGGCCTGCGCTGGTTCGTTACCGTGGAAAATGACCGGTTGCGCGTCAGCCAGCAGCAGCAGGCGGACGTCAGCTTTAGCGGCGACGCCAATGACCTGGTTTTGATTGCCGCGCGCAAAGAAGATCCGGATACGCTGTTTTTCCAGCGCCGGTTACGTATTGAAGGCGATACGGAACTGGGCCTGTACGTTAAAAACCTGATGGATGCCATCGATCTCGACGCGATGCCGAAGCCGCTGCGTTTTGGGCTGCTGCAACTGGCGGAGTTCGTTGAGGCGGGCTTACAAGAGGGTGCGGTGCAACAGCCCCGTACGGTTGAGATATGCTGATCAGGGTAGAAATACCGGTGGATGCGCCGGGGATTGATCAATTGCTGCGCAGCGCCTTTCCTTCAGAGGCGGAGGCTGACCTGGTTCACCAACTGCGTGAGGACGGGCTGCTGACGCTGGGCGTGGTGGCGACGGATGACGAGGGCGGTGTTATTGGCTACGTAGCCTTTAGTCCCGTCGATCTTGAGGGCGAAGATCGTCAGTGGGTCGGCCTGGCGCCGGTTGCCGTGGCTGAAGCGTATCGTCGTCAGGGGATCGCGCAGGCGTTGATCTACGAAGGGCTGGATGCGCTGAATGAGTTCGGTTATGCCGCTGTCGTCGTACTCGGCGATCCGGCTTACTATGGGCGGCTTGGGTTCCAAAATGCGGCCGCCGCTCAGTTGCATTGCCGCTGGCCGGATACCGAACAGGCATTTCAGGTGTATCCGTTGGCTGACAATGTGCTGGAAAGCTCGTCCGGGCTGGTTGAGTATTCCGCGCCTTTCAACCGTTTTTAATTCCGCTTCATCAGACCTTCTCCAGCCAGCCGGCCAATGATGCCGGTTGGTCTGCGATCAGCCGTTCTTTTTGCCGCTTATTCATTTGTTTCAGGCGGAACTCCATGCGCAGTGCTTCGCCGTGCGTACCTGCTTCGCAGCAAAAAACCAGTTGCAGAGGCCCTTTGCCACGCAGGGCTTTGGCGCCCGTCCCTTTCTCATGCTGGGCTAGCCGGCGTTGGACATCGGTGGTTATCCCGGTATACAGCGCGTTTCCGGACGTTCGGATAAGGTAAAGATGCCAGACGGAAGGTGTTTTCGGGAGTGTCATGTCGGTTTTTTGTCATCACGAACAGGTGTAATTCGTCATACCTTACATTTTTTTGGAATCGACTTTCCAGTAATCAAATATGCCCGCGCTTTGCTCCCCCCCTGGCTTGATTGCTGTGTATATAAACAGTATTTTCATCGCATCAATGGTTGGATGAGAGAGGAGTTTATTATGGCTGACAATGTGTTGCCTACATTACATATTTCAGAGGGAGAGCGCTATGGCGAGGTGGATTATGATGGCATTCTGTTGGATGGAACATGGTTGGCCGAAGCCGGTTTTCCGGCGGGAATGCCGATAAAAGTGCGCATCATGCCTGACTGCATCGTGATTACGGCGCAGAACTTACGTGAATTATGGGGATGCCTGTCCGGGTTGAGTGATAACGAATGGAGCCCGGAACAGTCGGCGCGCTGGCTGGCCGACTTCCCCGGAAAATTGCGGGCGGTGTCGTAACGGAAGCGGTTTTCGGGGGTTGTGGTCAGGAGGGATATTGGCAAAGATAAGAGTATTCATCATCTCTGGATAGGGTAGATAACCTGTGACATTTTCTCAGGATCTGGCTGCGATATGCCGTTTTCTTCGTCAGCAGCATGTGCTTACGCTGTGTGCGTCTTCCGGGGAGGACGTCTGGTGCGCAAACTGTTTTTACGTGTTCGATGAAAGCGGTATGTCGCTGTATGTAATGACACAAGCCGACACGCGTCACGGAGCGCTGATGGTTCAAAACCCCCGTGTGGTTGGCACGATTGCCCATCAAACGCGAACGGTTGCGTTGATCAAGGGCATTCAATACCGGGCGCGGGCGGAGTGCCTGGAAGGAGAGGTGATGGAGCAGGCTTACGCGTTGTACTGCCATCACTTCCCCGTCGCGCGGGCGGTAAAAGCGCCGCTCTGGGCGTTGAGGCTGGATGAGATAAAGATGACGGACAATAAACTGGGGTTTGGCAAAAAACGCCTGTGGTTGAGAGAGGGGAGTTGAGGGAAGGGGAAAAGGGATTACGAACGTGCAGGCTGGTGAGCCGGCGTTATACTGAGAGCAGGAGGGAAACGTATGAAAATACTGCTTTTAGGTGCCAGTGGTTTAGTTGGAAACGAATTGTTGCAACTCTTGCTGCGGGATGAGCGTATAGAGACGGTTTATGCGCCCTCCCGGCGAGCATTGCCGCCGTCACCCAAGTTAGTGAACACGGTGTCTGAGGACTTATGCCAGATTATGGCGAACTGGAAAACGCCCTGCGATATTGCCTTTTGCTGTTTGGGCACGACGCGTAAACAGGCAGGCAGCGACAGCGCCTTCCGGTATGTAGACTATACGTTGGTCGTAGAGAGTGGTCGCGTCGCGCTGGCTAACGGCTGCCGTCACTACCTGGTGGTCAGCGCGCTGGGCGCCAATGCGCAATCATCATTCTTGTATAACCGCACCAAAGGCGAAATGGAGCAGGCGCTGAAAATGCAGGGATGGCCGCACCTGACAATCGCCCGCCCCTCAATGCTACAAGGCGAAAGAGCGGAAAAACGCTGGTTAGAGCAGCTTTCCGAGCCTATTTTCCGCATGCTGCCGGGTAAATGGAAAGGCATTAAGGCTGCCGGTGTAGCACAGGCTTTGTTGAATGCGGCATTCAATCCCCCGGACTACCAACTGAATATCCTGGAGTCCGATCAGCTACGGGAGATGGCCGGAGAAGCCTGACCGCGTTCATTCCAGTTCGAGCCGTTCCCCGTCACGGGCTGCATGCATACCGTGCGGAAGGGGATTTTCCATCATCCAGGCGTCAAACCGATGGCCGATGTGCGTCAGGATTGTCTGGCCGACGGTAATCTGCCGGCATAACGCAATGACCGCGCCGAGATCGTTGTGGTTAGACGGCATGCATTCGGCCGGTGGATGGCTGCAGTCGATCACTATGACGTCCGGAGGCGTTTGTCGCAGCAAGTGCAACGTTGCGTCAGGCAGACCGGCGGTATCCGTCAGGTAGGCCAGCCGCATACGGCCGGTGTCGAACAGGTAGCCGAACGTCAGGCGTGAGTGGTTGAGGGGGAGCGGCGTCACGCGAATGTCCTGCAACGTAAAAGTTTCAAAGGGCGCTACGTGATGATTGAAGTCCAGAATTCCCGGATGCTTATAGAGATCGTCACAGCCCTGTGCGTCCGGCGGGCCGTAAACCGGGATGGCGTCGCCATATCCCCAGCGTAACGGAAACAGCCCCTGCACGTGGTCCATGTGGTAATGCGTCAACAGAAACTGACTGATGTTCTCCGGCGTGAAACGTTCGGTCAGGTCATGTAAACCGGCATCCAGCAAGGTGAGAGCATTACCGTGTTGCAGCATGGCGCTGCACGGGCGACGGCGGTATGCCGGATCGTTCCTGGCGCGTTCACAGGCGGGACAGCGACAGCCGAATGCGGGTACTTGCTGTGCTCCGCCGGTTCCCAGAAAGGTGAGCGTTAATGCGGGAACAGGCATCGTGTTATTCCCCGGGCAAGGGTTTGGTAAAACGCAGATGGGTATTTTTGTACCCTTCACGCTGATAAAAACGGTGTGCATCGTGGCGACGAACGCTGGTGGACAGTTCCGTTTGTTCCGCTCCCTGTTTCCTGGCCGTTGTTTCTGCCCAGCCGAGCAGCCGCTTGCCGACGCCTTTGCCTCTGGCATCCGCCGCGACAACCAGTTCCTGAATTTCGGCTATCCAGTTGGCGTGGTGCAGATGGAACTGTAAGTGCAGGCTGATAAATCCAAGTGGGCGATCGTGCTCCCAGGCTAAGGCATAGTACAAGTGCGGATCGGCCAGATTGTTGAGATAGCCCGCGCTAAAACGATGAAAATCAAAGCGGGTTTGCTCCAGTTCACAGATAAGGGCGTAAACATATTCCGTGTCTGCGGACGTTGCCGCCCGCAGGGTGATGGGGGAACTATCGTGCATAAAAAGTCTCCCGGGTTTGGGTATCTGGCGCTTCAGCATAGTTTACCGCAGGTAAGCGGCCGATAAGCTGTAACAGAGCGGCGGTGGTTTGCTCCAGCGGCCCGTCATTGCTGAGATGATGGCAGGTTTCCCGTTCATCTGGCTGACAGGCCAGTGCGCGTTGCAGGCGTTGCTCAATGTCGGCGGCGCATTCCCGGCCGCGCTCTTGCAAGCGCTGGCGCAGGACGTCCTGACTGACCGTCAGGCAGACGGGATACAGCGCCGTGCCGTAACGCTGGCGTGCGTTTACCAGGTCAGCCCGCGAACCATTGATGATGACATTCATCCCGCGCGTCAGCCAGGACTCGATCTCAATGCCGATGCCATAATCGTGTCCGTTAGCCCGCCAGTCGAGGGCAAACAGACCGTACCGTTTACGCAGCGCGAACTCACGGGAGGTCAGGGCGATATGATTCTCCCCGCCGGCGTCGGCCGGTCGCGTGATATAACGGTGTGCGACCAGTATGGCGGCGTCCTGTTGTTCGCGCAGCGCCCTGAGCAGGCTGTCTTTACCTGAACCGGAGGGGCCCATCAGGTAGATAAGTGTTCCCATCAAAACACCCTTATCCCCTGGCGCCAGACCTGATCGACATGAATATGCTCGCCGTGCCGCCGTGCCAGTACCAGGTCCGCTCGCTTCCCTTCCTCCAGCGTCCCGCGATCGTCCAGCCCCAGCGCCTGTGCCGGGTTGCGGGTTACGAGACGTATCGCCTGCGGTAACGTGAAGGTATTGTCGTCGCTTTCGGCTACGCGGAAAGCGGCGTCCAACAAGCTGGCCGGGTAGTAGTCTGACGACAGAATATCCAGCACGCCCAATTCCGCCAGCCGCCGTGCTGCGACGTTGCCGGAGTGTGAGCCGCCACGAACGATATTGGGCGCTCCCATCATCACGTGCATGCCGTGGCGGTGTGAAGCATACGCGGCTTCTTCCGTGGTGGGAAATTCAGCGATAACGCTGCCGAGCTGATGCGACTCCGTGGCATGCGCCTCAGTTGCATCGTCATGGCTGGCAAGCGCGATATTGCGCAGGCTGCACTCTTCCGCAATGGCGCGCCGGTTAGCATCGGACCAGATTTGAGCATTTTCCATCTGTTCCTGCTCGAAACGGGCCATCGCCTCGTCGCTGAGGTGGTATTTGCCCTGATAGTATTCACGGTATTTCTGGATATTAACGAACTGGCGCTGTCCCGGAGAATGATCCATCAGCGACACCAACGACACGCCGGGTTTATCAACCAACTGCCGGAATAGCGGCAGCGTGGTGTGGTGCGGAAGTTCGCAGCGCAAATGCAGCCGGTGTTCCGCGCGGTTAACGCCGCGCTGCTGGCTGGTGATAACCGCATCAATCATCTTTTCCAGGTTTTCCAATCGATCGCCGCCGTCGCGAACGTCGCCGAGCGCAACGGCGTCCAGCACCGTGGTGATACCGCTGGCGACCATTAACGCGTCGTGGCTGCTCATTGCGGAGTGGGCCGGCCAGTCAACGCGCGGGCGGGGAGCAAAAAACTTGTCCAGGTTATCGGTATGGAGTTCAATCAGGCCGGGCATCAGCCAACCGTTGTCACCGTCCAGCGCCTGCGGCAACCGGCTTTGCTGCGTGGAAATATGGCGGATCACGCCGTCATGTACTTCCAGTGAGCCGGAAACCACCCCATCGTCCAGTACCATTCTGATGTTGTTGATAATCATGATAAAAAACTCCGCGCACTCAGGCTGACATCGGATGTAAACGATCGGCGACGCGCCGGCGCGTCTCTTCGTCGTGGAAAATGCCGACGACGGCGGCGCCGCGTTGTTTGGCATCGTCAATCAAACTCACCACGGCGGCGCTATTGACGGCATCCAGCGAGGCGGTTGGCTCATCAAGCAGCAGAACCGGATAATCGACGATAAACCCGCGTGCGATGTTGACGCGCTGTTGCTCACCGCCGGAAAACGTTGAGGGCGCCAGCCGCCATAAGCGTTCCGGCACGTTCAGCCGGCGCAGCAGAGCGGCGGCTTTTTCTTCACACTCAGCGCGTGCGACGCCCAGCTCCAGCAACGGTTGCATTACGACTTCCAGCGCGCTGATGCGTGGGATAACGCGCAGAAACTGGCTGACCCAGCCGATGGTATGGCGGCGAACGTCCAGGATGCGCCGTGCCGGCGCCTGTACCATGTCCAGCCATTCCCCCTGGTGATGTACCCAAATGTGGCCGTTGTCCGGTAAATAGTTGGCGTACAGCGAACGCAGCAAGGTGGACTTTCCGCTGCCGGAATGCCCATGCAGCACCACGCACTCCCCGGCGCCGACGTCCAGTGAGGCGTTATTCAGTACCGGTAGCTGGACGCCATCCTGATGATGCAGTATGAAAGTTTTACTCAGGTTTTCGACCCGCAGGCGAATGTTCATAGTCTGTTCCCGTCGGTGATAGATCGTTAGTTTTGCAGTACGGAAGAAACCAGTAGCTGGGTGTAGGGATGATGCGGATCGTCCAGCACCCGGTCGGTCAGGCCGCTTTCCACCACCCGTCCCTGCTGCATCACGATCAGCCGGTGCGCCAGCAGGCGTGCGACGCCCAGATCGTGGGTGACGATCACCACGGCCAGCTTCAGTTCCACTACCAGCGAGCGCAGCAAATCCAGTAAACGCGCCTGTACCGACACATCCAGCCCGCCGGTTGGTTCGTCCATGAACACCAGGCGCGGATGCGTCACCAGATTGCGTGCGATCTGTAAACGCTGCTGCATGCCGCCGGAGAAGGTCGTGGGCATGTCGTCGATGCGTCGTGCGGGAATTTCCACGTCTTCCAGCCAGCGGGCCGCCTGTGCGCGGATGTCGCCGTAATGGCGCTGGCCCACGGCCATCAGGCGTTCGCCGATGTTGCCGCCGGCGGAAACGCCGGCGCGCAGGCCGTCCATCGGGTGTTGATGTACCACGCCCCATTCGGTGCGCAGCAGGCGGCGGCGATCGCTTTCCGACATGGCATACAGATCGCGGGATGCTTCACCGTCGAAGTAATGAATGCTGCCCTGCTGAGGCGTCAGCCGGGCGGAGAGGGATTTCAGCAGGGTAGTTTTGCCCGATCCGGACTCGCCGACGATACCCAGCACTTCGCCGGGGTAAAGTTCGAAGGAGACGCCCTGGAATCCTTTGCCGGGGGCGTAGAGGTAAGACAGGTTTTCCACCGTCAGCAGCGGCAGGTCAGGCGGAAGGCGCTGCCCGGCGGCTGGCGCGGCGTGGTTGGGATCGGTCAGAAAAGCACTCATTATGCGGATTCCTCGCTGTGCTGGCGGCAAAAATCGGTATCTGAACAGACGAACATGCGGTTTCCCTGATCATCGAGCACGACCTCATCCAGATAGCTGTGGCGTGAGCCGCAGATGGCGCACGGTTCGTCCCACTGTTGAACGGTGAACGGATGATCGTCGAAATCCAGGCTTTCCACGCGCGTGTAGGGCGGCACGGCGTAGATGCGCTTTTCCCGCCCTGCGCCAAACAGTTGCAGCGCCGGCATCATGTGCATCTTGGGATTATCGAATTTGGGAATGGGAGATGGCGACATCACATAGCGGCCATTGATTTTCACCGGATAGTCGTAGGTGGTCGCGATATGGCCGAAGCGGGCGATGTCTTCATACAGCTTGACCTGCATAACGCCGTACTCCTCCAGCGCGTGCATTTTGCGGGTTTCGGTGTCGCGCGGCTCGATAAAACGCAGCGGCTCCGGGATTGGCACCTGATAGATGATGATTTGATCTTCACGCAGCGGCGTTTCGGGAATGCGGTGGCGGGTTTGAATCAGCGTGGCGTCCGTGGTGGATTCCGTCGTGGCCGTGCCGGTGACGCGCTGGAAAAAATGCCGGATAGACACTGCATTGGTGGTGTCATCCGCGCCCTGGTCGATAACCTTCAGCACGTCGTCACTGCCGATCACGCTGGCGGTAATCTGAATGCCGCCGGTGCCCCAGCCATAGGGCATTGGCATTTCCCGTCCGCCGAAGGGAACCTGATAGCCGGGGATCGCCACTGCTTTCAGGATAGCGCGCCGGATCATGCGCTTGGTTTGTTCGTCCAGATAGCCGAAGTTATAGCCGTTCAATACTTCACTCATCACAAGACTCCTGATACTCCCGGCGCAGCCGGTTGAGAAGCTCCAGTTCGGCCTGGAAATCAACGTAGTGGGGCAATTTAAGATGGGAAACGAAGCCGGCGGCCTCGACGTTGTCTGCGTGAGCGAGAACGAACTCTTCATCCTGCGCCGGGCCGGTGACTTCCTCGCCGTGTTCGCGAGTTTGCAGGGCGCGATCGACCAGCGCCATAGCCATCGCTTTGCGCTCGCTCATGCCGAATACTAGCCCGTAGCCCCGGGTGAAGTGGGGCGCCCGATCTTCCGGCGCGGTAAACCCGTTGACCATTTCACATTCGGTCAGCAGCAGTTCGCCGACGCTGAGGGGGAAACCCAGTTCTTCCGGCGTAATGTCCAGATCAACGTAGCCGCAGCGGATCTCGCCGGCAAACGGGTGGTTACGCCCGTAGCCGCGCTGGGTGGAGTAACCGAGCGCCAGCAGGTAGCCTTCATCGCCGCGCACCAGTTGTTGCAGGCGGGAAGCGCGTGAGCAGGGGTAATGCGGCGGCTGGCGGGTGATATCGTCCGGCGTTTGGCCGTCGTCGACTTCTGTTTCCGCTAATCCCTGCTGCGCCAGCAGGCTGAAAACGTGCGGGCAAGGCGCTTCCTGCAGCGTATCCGCTAACGCGGCGGCGGGCGTTTCGCCGTTGGCAAGCAGGGTAAAATCCAGCAGACGATGGGTATAATCATAGGTCGGGCCGAGTAATTGCCCGCCGGGCAGATCCTTGTAGACAGCGGAGATCCGGCGTTCCAGGCGCATCGTCGCTGTGTCCAGCGGGTCGCTGACCGCCATGCGCGGCAGCGTGGTACGGTAGGCGCGCAGCAGGAAGATGGCTTCCACCAGATCACCGCTGGACTGTTTGATCGCCAGTGCGGCCAACTGACGATCGTAAATACCGCCCTCGGTCATTACCCGGTCTACCGCCAGTGACAACTGTTGTTCAATCTGTTCTGCGCCGATCTCCGGCTGGTCCGGATCGCCGCGCCGTTTCTGTTCCTGCAAGCGGTGGGCGGCGGCAATGGCGTTTTCACCTCCTTTGACGGCAACGTACATCAGCACACCTCCACATGGGTGGTGCGCGGCAACGCCAGCAGGCGCTCGCCGCAGGTGAAGATGAAGTCGATGCCCTGTGGAAAACGCAGCGGACGATCGCTGAGGTAGTCCAGCACGCTGTTCGGCAGGCGCGGGGCGATGACGCGATCGTCGGCGATGCCGGGGCCGGTGAGCCGCAGCGGCCGGCCGCCGCTCAGGCTGTCGATCTGAATGATCACCGTCGCGCCGGTCTCCGGGGCGATGTCGCTGCCGTGGGTGAAGCTGAGGATTTGCCGTACCTCCAGCGACGCATCGCAGACCGCGATAGCCGCGTCGGCGCTATCGTCCGTCAGGGGGGATGAGCAGTGAAAGCGCAGGTTTTCCCGCGTGAGTTCTGTATTCAGCGCCGGTGAGAGCCACAGGGGCGTGTCCTGATCGCTCAGGGTCAGCAGCAGCCCGGTGGTGGCGGGAGAGAAAGGCGTCCATCCCGCTGGCGTATCCGGCAGGGTAACGATAATGCCCGGTTCGCTCATGGCCTTCAGCAGGCGGCGGAAATGGTGCTGGGCGTTATGCACCGGCAGGGTAAAGGCAGTCATCAGAGTCATCAGTTATCTCCGCGAACCAGAGTAAAGAAATCGACGCGGCTGGTGGCTACCGCGCGGGCGCGCTGGCTCAGGCGTTCCCGGCGCAGGGCGTCGAGCGGGTTAATCAACCGCTGCATCAGCATTTCGTGATATGACGGCGTCTGCAGCAGCGCGTCGATCACGGCGCAGCGCTCGGCCCGTGCCTTATCGCGCCCAAGCAGGTAGCTGTAACCGTAGGCGCCGCCGCTGAGCCGCACGACGGCGCGCGTCAGCGTTGCGTCGCCGAGAAAGAAGCGCTGGCCGCTGGCTCCTGCGCGGGCCTGAATTTGTGTCAGGCCGCTTTCCGCCGGGCGGATGAGCGTATAGTCCGGCGACAGGCCGAGCGCCTGCCAGTGGGATTGCAACTCCGCCGGCAGGCAGTGGGCCAGCACCGCCATCCAGCGCTGACGCTGTGATTGAGTAAAAGAAAAACCGTCCATCAGTGCTCCATGGTGAGTTCGATCATGTCGGCGCGGGTCAGGCTGACGGAGTATTCCGCCGCACTTTCCCGCCCTTCGTGGTGGTTGAGCGTGCGGACGCACAACAGCGGCGCCTGAGCCGCGATTTCCAGCAGACGGCTCTCTTTCGCCTGCGCCCGGCGCGCGCTGATACGGGTTTGGGTTCGGGTGAACGCCAGGCCGAGCCGTGTTCGGATGAAGTCGTGCAGCGACCCCTGGGTGAATGTCTGCAATACCGGCCACCACTGAAGGTCGGGGAAGTAGTGGTCGATCATGCAGACCGCCACCCCGTTAACCCGCCGCAGGGTGCGCAGGTGAATCAGGTTGGCGCCATCTTCCAGTGACAGCGCCTGCGCTACGTGGCCGTTGGCCGGTCGTAAAACCGAAAGCAGACGCTCGCTGGTGGGATGGCTGCCCTGGTCGAGCAGGTTTTGGCTGAAGCGGCTTTGTGCATGCAGCGGGTAGTCAAACGGGCGCATCAGCACCAGCACGCCGACGCCCTGACGACGCTGTACCCAGCCGCGCAGAATGAGCTCGTCGATGGCGCGGCGCAGGGTGTGGCGGTTGACCTCATACCGTTGCGCCAGCTGATGCTCGGACGGCAGGTAATCTCCGCAGCGGTAATGCTGGCGCAGTTCCTGTTCCAGGCGGGCCGCAATCTCCTGATAGCGGGTGGGGAAAGTGGTCGGATGTCTAGACAATTGCATGGCAAACTAAACCTCGCTGGATCAGATAAAGTGCTTGCGCAGTCGTTGCGACAGAAAATCCAGCAGGCTGACCGTGACGATGATGATGATCATCAGCGCACAGGTTTGCTGGAACTGAAAACCACGGATGGCTTCCCACAGCGTGACGCCGATGCCGCCGGCGCCGACCATGCCGACCACCGTGGCCGAGCGTACGTTGGATTCGAAGCGGTAAAGCGAGTAGGAAATCCACAACGGAAGTACCTGGGGCAGAACGCCGTAGATAATTTCCTCCAGTTTGTTGGCGCCGGTTGCCTTGATGCCTTCTACCGGCCCAGGTTCAATCGCTTCCACGGCTTCAGAGAACAGCTTCGCCAGAACGCCGGTGGTGTGGATGAACAGCGCCAGCACGCCGGCGAAAGGGCCAAGGCCGACCGCGACGACGAACAGCATGGCGAACACCATTTCGTTGATGGCGCGTGCGGCGTCCATCAGGCGGCGCACCGGCTGGTTAATCCACCAGGGCATCAGGTTTTCCGCACTCATCAGGCCGAGCGGGATGGACAGCACGATGGAAAGCGCCGTTCCCCAGACGGCAATTTGCAGGGTGACCAGCATCTCGCCCAGGTATTGGGGGAGCAGGCTGAAGTCGGGCGGAAAGAAATCGGCGCCAAAGGTCGCCATGTTGCCGGCGTCGCGCAACAGGGTCATCGGCGCCATTTCTGCGCCGTGCCAGGAGGCGGCGAGCACGGCGAGCAGCAACGCCCAGCCGATCAGGCTGAACCAACTGCGTTTGGCGGGGGGAAGGGCCATTTGCATAAGAATCTCCATGAAGAGACGGGCGCCGGAGCGCCCGTCGTGCCGTTACCGGGCGGCCTTATTGACGCTGACCATCGCGGCCAGCGCGGCGCTCAGCCGGTCCAGATCGGCGAGCTGCGATTGCAGCGCAGCGAGTTTTTCCGCTTTCTCTCCGGCGGAAATGCCCGCGTTATCCTTCACGCCCTGCACCTCTTTAAACAGCGCGAGCTGGCGAATCGGCACCAGTTGCAGGTCGCTGGAGGGGCGGAACGGCGCCCAGCTCAATCCTTTCAGGACGTTTTGTTCTTCCGCCGTTTTGCCGTAGTTCATGAAGAAACCATAGATTTTTTGCTTGGTGGTTTCCGGCAGGTTCTTGCGCCACACGATGGGGTCGCCGGGGATCAGCGGCGATTTCCAAATCACCTTCAGCTCGCTGAATTTCTGCGGCGCGGTGACTTTGAGGCGGTCGAGGTTTTCGGTGTTGTTGGTCGCTACGTCAACCTGCTTATTGGCTACCGCCAGGGCATTGGTTTCGTGGTTGGCGTTGACGGAGCGTTTGAAGTCGGCGGGTGAGGCGTTGTTTTTCGCGAAGGCGTAGTAGCCGGGAACCAGGAAGCCGGAGGTCGAGTTGGGGTCGCCATTACCCAGCGTTAAGTCTTTGCGCCTGGCGAGCAGTTCCTGAATGTTGTTGATCGGGCTGTCTTTATTGACAATCAACACGCCCCAGTAGCCCGGAGAGCCGTCGCTGGCGACGGTTTGGGCGAATACCTGACCGTTGGCGCGATCCACCGCTTCCATTGCGGAGAGGTTGCCGTACCAGGCGATATCCACTTTATTAAAGCGCATCCCCTGGATGATGCCGGCATAGTCGGGGGCGAAGAAGGCCTTAACCTTCATGCCGAGTTTTTGCTCCATATCCTTCAGGAACGGGTCCCACTGCGGCTTCAGGTTTTGCTGTGATTCCGTAGAAATAATGCCGAAATTGAGCGCCTGTGCTTCTTCCGCATGGGCGCTGCTAAACAGGGCGCTGGTGTTGAACAGGCCGATAAAGGCCAGAGCGGCGACGGTTTTGTAATTCATGTTTTCTCCTTGGGTAAGCGTCGTCGGATGTTTGATTCGTCAGGCCGCGACGGCGTCAGGCAGGCTGACGCGGTTTACGCTGCGGTAAAGATGTTCGATACGATCGCTGTCGAGCAGGCTGCTGGCGCCGTCATAAGAAACGCAGCCCTGACGCAGGGCAATGACGCGGCTGCAATAGCGCAGGGCGTAGTCCACCTGATGCAGGGTGACGACCACGGTAATACCGTCTTTGTTGTTAATGTCCTGCAGGATCTCCATCACGATGCGCGCTGATTCCGGGTCGAGCGACGCAATGGGCTCATCCGCCAGGATGATTTTCGCTTGCTGCATCAGGGCGCGGGCGATGGCGACGCGCTGTTGCTGGCCGCCGGAGAGGGTGGAAACGCGCTGCCCGGCGAACTGGGCCATGCCCACGCGGGTCAGCGCCTGCATGGCGCGCTGTTTCTGTTCACGGGTGAACCAGTTACAGCAGGTGCGCCAGAACGGGGTGGATCCGAGCGCGCCGATCAGGACGTTTTCCAGCACGCTCAGGCGGTTGACCAGATTGAACTGCTGAAAGATGTAGCCGATTTGGCTGCGGCTGCGGCGAATGTCGCGCGCCAGGCGTCCGTGACGCTGGATCGTGCGGCCGAGCAGTTCGATGTGCGAACCTTCGGCGCGATCGCCGCTAATCAGGCCGCTGAGGTGGCGTAACAGGGTGGATTTTCCCGAACCTGACGGTCCGAGCAGTGCGACCATCTGACCTGCGGCGACACTCAGTCCGATGTCCTGCAGGGCGCGTTGTTCGCCGAAAGTTTTGTTAAGTTGGCTGACACGGATAACCGGTTGCATAACGCGATCCTCACTTCTGAGCCGGTAAAAGTTGCGCTCATAGTGACGATCGAAAATGACAATTTGGTTAACGGAATATGGCGTTGGGATGAAGAGTTTGGGACGGGGAGATGACAGGCAGAGCAATGCCGCGTTTTACGGGGCGCGCAGAGCGGTGGCCCCGCGCGCGGGCGCTATTCAGCGCAGGTGATGGATCACCTGGTTGCTGCTGCCGCGCCAGATAAGCGAGGGATCTTTCAAATCCTGGACGAACTTGCCGTCAACCAGCACGTTGATCAGATCGACGACCTGACGTTGGGCCTCGTCCAGCTCTTCCAGCTTATAGCCGGTCCAGATCCAGATGTCTTTACCCGGACATTCATTGTGCACCCGGGTGACCAGTTGCAGGATGGCGGGAACGTTCTGCGGATGGAGCGGATCCCCGCCGGAAAGCGACAGCCCCTGCCGGGGAGCGCGGGTGTCATTCAGGTCGGCGATGATGCGATCTTCCATCTCCGGCGTAAACGGCGTACCGGAATTCAGGCGCCAGGTGCTTTTGTTATAGCAGCCGGGGCATTCGTGGATACAGCCGGAAACAAACAGGGTGCAGCGGGTTCCGGGACCGTTAACCACGTCGATGGGGTAATACTGATGATAATTCATAGGGTAATGCTGACCGTGTGGCGCGAACGGATGATCCGACGGTTAAACCGCCGGATCGCGGGGGAGTTGTATCAGCCGAGCTGGCCGTTCCCCAAATGCTTAATACGACGTTTTACTTCTTCCTGCTTCCCGGCGTTGAAGGGGCGGGCATCCGGGCTGCCCAGATAACCGCACACGCGACGGGTGACCGACACTTTGGATGAGTCATGGTTGCCGCATTTCGGGCAGGTGAATCCCTTGCTGGTACAGTCGAATTCGCCGGTGTAGCCGCACTCGTAGCACTCATCGATCGGCGTATTGGTGCCGTAATAAGGAACGCGGTTGTAGCTGTAATCCCACACGTCTTCCAGCGCCTTCAGGTTGTGCTGAAGGTTCGGGTATTCGCCGTAGCAGATGAAGCCGCCGCTGGCTAAAGGCGGATAAGGCGCTTCGAAGTCCAGCTTGTCGTACGGGTTGACCTTCTTCTCCACGTCAAGGTGGAAGCTGTTGGTGTAATACCCTTTGTCGGTTACGCCCTGCACCACGCCGAACTCGGCGGTATCCAGCCGGCAGAAGCGGTCGCACAGGTTTTCGCTCGGCGTGCTGTAGAGGCTGAAGCCGTAGCCGGTTTCTTCTTTCCATGCCTGGGTGGCTTCGCTCAGGCGGGCCACGATGCTGATGGCCTTGGCGCGCAGTTTCTCATCGTCGAAGACGTGGGTCTGGTTGCCGAACAGCGCGTTGACGGTTTCGTGCAGGCCGATATAGCCCAGCGAAATTGATGCGCGGCCGTTTTTAAAGATGTCGGCGATATTGTCGTCCGCGTTCAGACGCACGCCGCAGGCTCCTTCCATATAGAGGATGGGCGCCACGCGCGCTTTCACGTTTTCCAGACGCGCGATGCGGGTCATCAGGGCTTTCTTCGCCAGCGCCAGGCGCTCGTCCAGCAGGCGCCAGAAGGCGGTTTCGTCACCCCTGGCTTCCAGCGCGATGCGCGGCAGGTTAAGGCTGATAACGCCGAGGTTGTTACGGCCTTCGTGGATCTGCTTGCCGTTTTCCTCGTACACGCCCAGGAAGCTGCGGCAGCCCATCGGGGTCTTGAACGAACCGGTGACTTTAACGACCTGATCGTAGTTGAGAATATCCGGGTACATGCGCTTGCTGGCGCAATCCAGCGCCAGCTGTTTGATATCGTAATTCGGATCGCCGAACTTGTGGTTCAGGCCGTCGCGGATGGCGAAGACCAGCTTCGGGAACACGGCGGTTTTGTGATTCTTGCCCAGGCCGGCGATGCGGTTTTTCAGGATGGAGGTCTGAATCAGGCGGGACTCCCAGCAGGTGCCGAGGCCGAAGCCGAAGGTGACGAACGGCGTCTGCCCGTTGGCGGTATGCAGCGTGTTGACTTCATACTCCAGGGACTGGAAGGCGTCGTAGCACTCTTTTTCGGTGCGGGAATGGGCGTAACCTTCCGCGTCCGGGATCTGCCATTCATCGGCGATCGCCTTGTGTTTGGCATAGCTGGCGGTGACGAACGGCGCCAGAACTTCGTCGATACGGTTGATGGTAGTGCCGCCATAAATGTGGCTGGCAACCTGCGCGATAATCTGCGCGGTAACGGCGGTGGCGGTTGAGATGGACTTCGGACGCTCTATTTCCGCGTTGCCCATTTTGAAACCGTTGGTCAGCATGCCTTTCAGATCGATCAGCATGCAGTTAAACATCGGGAAAAACGGTGAGTAGTCCAGATCGTGGTAGTGGATTTCGCCGCGTTCGTGCGCCAGCACCACGTCGCGCGGCAGGATATGCTGCTTGGCGTAGTGTTTGGCGACGATACCGGCCAGCAGATCGCGCTGGGTCGGGATCACCTTGCTGTCTTTATTGGCGTTTTCGTTCAGCAAGGCCATGTTGCTCTGCTCAACCAAACCGCGGATTTCCTGATTCAGGCGGCCGCGCAGCTCGCGCGCGACATCGCGGTCGTGACGGTATTCGATATAAGCACGGGCGAGCTGCTTATAGTTGCCCGCCATCAGTTGGTTTTCGACGGCGTCCTGGATTTCACGGATATCAACACGCTCGCGATTCGCCATCTGCCCGGCAACGACGCTGGCTACGGTCATGCAATAATCGGCGTCATCCACGCCGGCGGCGACCGCCGCACGACACACCGCTTCACCGATACGCCGTTCGTCAAATGGCACCTGGCAGCCGTCCCGTTTCACCACGATAGGTTTCACCGTATTACTCCTGTTGTGTAGTTCATTGCTATCCGCACCCGTTATCCACAGCCCGGCCCGCGCGCTGCGGGGGTTGCGGTGAATATGTGGATGTCTTGTGGATAACAACTATATATAGGTGTTTAATAAATCGAAGGACACTATATATTGTATTCTTATTAAATTAAAGCTGAGTTGTTTGACGCAGAGCAAAGATTTTTTCATTCAGCAGAATCGTTATACAGAGGGTGATCGAATTCAGGATATGAATGGAAAAGAGCTGTTTTGCAGGAAGGAATATGTGATACAGGCCACCTTCCGGGAAGGCGGCCTGTGAGGGAGGATCAGGCAGGAAGATCGATAACCAGCGCCCGCAGCGGCGTTTCGGCTTGCAGGATGATGCGTTGTTCGTCGTTGATAAACGCGCCGTCGCCGCAGCTCAGGGAATTGGCCCCGCCCCCCAGCCCTCTGACGCTGAAGCCCCCGTGGATCGACTGCACGTAGGCGCGCGTGCCGAGCAGGGGCAGGGAGTGTTCTTCGCCGGGCTGCAGCATAACGTGGTGGATCCAAACCTGCTGGCGCAGCCTCAGGCTGCCGCTTTCCCCTTCCGGAGAAGCGATGATTTGGTGCGGCGCGTTATCGAGATGCAGGCGCTGCACTTCGTCATTCTCCCGCTCCGGGCAGGTATTCAGCCAGAGCTGGAGGCGGGTCAGCGGGACGTCGGCGCTCGGGTTATGTTCGCTGTAGCTGACGGCATCCCGCGTTGCCAGCAGAACGATGTCGCCCTCAGCCGCCTGAATATGATTGCCCCGGCTGTCACGGTATTCCGCTTCGCCGGCAAGGATAATGTTCATCACGTCCACGCGCGGAAAGGTGCGGGGCTGCAATGCGGCGCCCGGCGCCAGAACATCCTGGTTCAGGACGCGCAATGCGGCGTAGCCCATCATCTTGGGGTCGAAATAGTGATTGAAGGAGAACGTGTAGCGGGAGCGGAGCCAGCCGAAGTCAGCATGTCCGCACTGTTTTACCGGTCTTGGTGTAATCATGGTCGTCAGTCCCCGGGAAATATTGATAAAGCCGACAATGCCATGTGGGGTGCAGAGCGTATTTTTGCGTAATAAGTGTACCTTGCACCGTGCGTCGCTGTGAATATGGCGTTAATTTCCATAAGCCGGCGGGCGGCGATTATCGGATAATTCATGCTGTTATAGTAAGCGTCTGGACGCCGGATTGTTAGCCAGTTAATCTGGTCACTATATTCAAAATTCCTGAACAGAAGGATGTTATGAGTAAAGATCGTGCGCTGACGCTGGAAGCCCTACGGGTTATGGATGCCATTGACCGCCGCGGTAGTTTCGCGGCGGCGGCGGATGAGCTGGGCAGAGTGCCCTCGGCACTGAGTTACACCATGCAGAAACTGGAAGAAGAACTCGACGTGGTGCTGTTTGATCGCTCGGGACATCGTACCAAGTTCACCAATGTCGGGCGTATGTTGCTGGAGCGCGGCCGCATTTTGCTGGAAGCGGCGGACAAGCTGACCGCTGATGCGGAAGCGCTGTCGCGCGGCTGGGAAACGCATATCACCGTGGTTTGCGAGGCGCTGGTGCCCGCAGCCCAGCTTTTCCCGTTGGTGGAGAAACTGGCGCAGAAGGCCAACACCCAGATTTCCCTGGTGACCGAAGTGCTGGCGGGGGCATGGGAGCGGCTGGAACAGGGCAAGGCGGACATCGTGTTGGCTCCCGACCTGCATTTCCGTTCGTCCTCCGAAGTGAACATGCGCAAGCTGTATAAAGTGATGAGCGTGTACGTCGCCAGCCCGGACCACCCGATTCATCAGGAGCCGGAACCGCTGTCTGAGGCGACGCGCGTGAAATACCGCGGCATTGCGGTGGCGGATACCGCACGCGAGCGCCCGGTATTGACGGTACAGTTGCTGGACAAGCAGCCCCGGATGACGGTCAGCTCGATGGAAGATAAGCGGCGGGCGCTGTTGCAGGGCCTGGGCGTTGCGACCATGCCTTATCCGATGGTGGAGGAAGACATTGCGCAGGGCCGGCTGCGTGTGGTCAGCGCGGAGTACAGTGCAGAGACCGACATCATTATGGCCTGGCGTCGTGACAGCATGGGCGAAGCCAAGTCCTGGTTGCTGCGGGAGATCCCCAAGCTGCTGGCCCGCTGAGTCATCATGATGAACATTGACGTAATACGGCGCCGTGCTTTGTGGCAGATGCATGGCGCTACCGTTCTGTTCGGCATTTCCGGTATCTTCGGCAAACTGATTGCCAGCAGCGCCTCCATGCTGGTGTTCGGCCGCTCCGCTTTCGCCCTGGCGGCGATGTCGTTGCTGTTGCTCCGGCTGCGTCGTTTCCCCTGGCAGGATTTAACCGTGCGCGGCGTTGTCAGCCTGTGCGCCTGCGGCGCGCTGTTGTGTGCGCACTGGGTAACGTTTTTCATTGCTGTTAAGGTTGGCGGCGTGGCAGTTGGAACGCTGGGGTTCGCGTGTTTTCCCGCTTTCGTGGCGTTGCTGGAAGGGGTGCTGTTCAGGGAAAAACTTACCGGGGCGGAATATCTGTTGATTGCGCTGGTTTCCATCGGCCTGGTGCTGGTCACGCCGGATTTCAGTTTTGACAACCGTGCGACGGAAGGGCTGATGTGGGGCGTGCTGTCCGGCCTTATCTATGCGCTGCTGGCGCTGGCAAACCGCCGCGCGGCGGCCAGCATCAACGGCGGTCAGGTGTGCTGGTGGCAGAATCTGACGGTGTTGGTGCTGCTTGCCCCTTTCTGTCTGCGCGACGTTCCTGCTGTGTCCGGCATCGATTGGTTATGGATCGCCTGCCTCGGCCTGCTGTGCACCGGGCTGGCGTACAGCTTGTTTATCAATAGTCTGCAGGTGCTGAAGGCGCGGGTGGCGGCGATGATTATCGCACTGGAACCGGTCTATGCGATCTTAGTGGCATGGGTGCTGTTTCATGAAACGCCCTCGCTGCGTATGGTGGCCGGCGGGGCGCTGATTATTTTTGCCGTATGCTGGACCGCCCGGCGCAAAAGCTGAGTGACGCCGGGCAGTAGGCAGGATCAGCCGAATTTGCTCGCGCGATCATGCGGCGCATTCAGATCCTGCTGCGGGCCGATGGAGATAATACCCGTCGGGTTAATGGTTTTGTGGCTGCGGTAGTAGTGGTTGCGGATATGGGCGAAATTTACCGTCTGCGCGATGCCCGGCATCTGGTAGATGTCGCGCAGGAAACCGTACAGGTTGGGGAAGTCGCTCAGGCGCTTCAGGTCGCATTTAAAATGCGTGACGTAAACCGGATCGAAGCGGATCAAGGTGGTCCACAAACGTAAATCGGCTTCGGTCAGGTTCGCACCGGTCAGGTAACGCTGGCGCGCCAGAATGTCTTCCAGCCGTTCGAGTGACGTGAAAAGGATGCCGACGGCTTCGTCATACGCTTCCTGAGAAGTGGCGAAACCCGCTTTGTAGACGCCGTTGTTTACCGTGTCGTAGATCCAGCCATTCAGTTCATCAATCTGCGCGCGCAGCGCCGGCGGGTAATAATCGCCCGGCGTGGCGCCCAAATCATCAAATGCCTCGTTGAACATACGAATGATTTCGGCGGACTCGTTGCTGACGATGGTCTGGCGCTTTTTGTCCCACAGTACGGGCACGGTAACCCGGCCGCTGTAATGCGGGTCGGCTTTGAGATAAAGCTGATACAGATAATCTGACTGATATAAATCGTCGCCGGTTACGTCCGGAAAATCCGTCGCGAAGGTCCAGCCGTGTTCGAACATCAGGGGGTTGACCACGGAAACCGGGATCATCGCCTCAAGGCCTTTCAGCTTGCGCATCAGCAGTGTGCGGTGGGCCCAGGGGCAGGCGAGGGAAACGTACAGATGGTAGCGATCTTTTTCCGCCGCGAAGCCGCCTTCTCCCTGTGGGCCGGGCTGACCGTCGCGGGTGAGCCAGTTGCGAAACTGCGCGGTGGTGCGTTTGAAGTGCCCGCCGGTGGATTTCGTGTCGTACCAGACGTCCTGCCAGACGCCATCAACTAATCTTCCCATGGAGTACCTCCCAACCAGTTAAAGCAGGATGCGGGGGCGATATCGCTATCGCCCCCGCGGAAAAACGACCTTACCATTTTTTGTTCAGCAGGCGATCGATGCTGTATGCGCCCGGGCCAACGATGGCCAGCAACAGGTAACCGCCGGCGATGGTGAAGTTCTTCATAAACATAATCTGGTTCACGCCGTCTGCAAAGTTGTTGTGGAACAGGAACGCCGTCAACAGGGTAAACAAGGCGGTGATAAGCGCCGTTGTACGGGTCAGCAGGCCGAACAGTACCGCCAGTCCGCCACCCAGCTCCAGCAGAATGGTCAGCGGCAGCAATGCGCCCGGAACGCCCATGGCTTCCATATACTGTTGCGTGCCGGCGTAGGCGGTCACTTTGCCGTAACCGGCAACGATGAACAGAATCGGCATCAGGATACGGGCAATCAACAGGCCTGCGTTTTCTACGTTTTTCATTTCAAACTCCGTCAAAAAAAAAGATTTCCGCCGCAGCGGTTTATAAACATGGTGGGGCGGTTATCAGCCCGTGTCTTTGCGATGGAGTAATGGTAGGAGAAACTGATCCGAAGTGTTAGCGAGTAAAATTGTCAATCTTCATCAAAAAAAATGAATCTTAATTTTTAAAAGAAAATATCTTATATCAGTGGGTTATAATGAGATTTTTCGTTTGGATATGGATGGGAGTACAAACTGTACTGACTTAAACAGATAATTTAAATGTTATGCTAACGTGATGAAATTAATAAGAAAGCGGGGTAATTCTGTGGGGAAATCAGGCGCGGAAAGTACGGCGTACCAAGCGGATCGCTCCCCATGTGCTGGCGACATAGCGTGACCAGCGCAGCGCTTTAACGGGGTGGCGGGCGCTATAGAGGGCAAACAGGCCGGAGGCGAACACCAGGTACTTGCGCCAGCCGAGGAGAACGGAAACGCCGTGATCGAGCGGCGCGGTTTTTTCCAGCCACGCGCTACGCTGTGCGGCCAGATCAAGGCGCTGTTGCTGAATCTGGCCCAGCAGGCGGGCTTTTTCCTGTTGCAGATCCTTGCGGCTGCGGCTCACTTTCTTTTGTCCTCCAGCAATTCACGGTCGATTGCCAGTTGGCGGCGGCTTGCGCCCAGCAGCGTAGAGCGGCGCGCTTTGCTCAATGTCCAGATGACGCCGATAAGCGCCAACCCGAGCAGAATAGCGGCGGTAATCGCCAGCGCCGTCAGACGATAAGCGGGATCAACGGCCAGGAAAATCAGGATGAGCAGCGTCATCAGGCCGAACGCGGTGAACAGCAGCGTAATCCCGGCCATCATCAGCAACTGGATGAGGTGGTTTTTCTCTTCTTCCAGCTCAACCACAGCGAGACGCAAACGCGTCTCCGCCATGCTGACCAGCAGGGTCATGATGCGCTGGCCGATACGAAGAGCCCCGATCGCGGGGCCTCTCTCCTCCGGGGAACGATCGGTCATTATTAACGGCGGGCCAGCAGAACGCCAAGCACCACGCCAACGGCGGCACCGATACCTACGCCAGCCCACGGCTTGTCATGCACGTAGTTGTCGGCGCGTCCGGCCAGCTCTTTGGTTTGGCTGGCGACTTTTTCACTGGCATTGCTGAGGCGATCGCGGGTATCCGCTAACGCGTTTTGCGCTTTGGTACGCAGTTTTTCCAACTCGGCCTTGGGTTTATCCGCAGAAGAGTTCAGTACTTCTTCCAGGGTGTCTGCCAGTGCTTTTAGCTCGGCGCGCAGTTGTTCTGAAGTAGTCTCATTTGCCATTATTAAACTCCTTAACGTTACCGACATGGTCTTTTAACATAGCGGGATTAATTAACGATCGCAAAACTATTTTATCTATTCCTCCCGACATACGGCGGGCCAAAACAATGCGGGCAGGAGAAATCACCGCATAATCATCTAACCATAATGGGTATAAAGAAATTAGCGTAAATGTGCGCTGGCAGGCGGCGTTTTGGGTAAAAAGCGGTTAAAGCCTGTGGAAGCGGGAGATGAGGTGATGATGATGCCTTTTGGCAGCGAAGCGAGTAGCACCCGGCGGGCGACGTCTCGCTGCTGGGGCTTTTCCAGATGGATCCGCAGACCTTGTTCCGTCAGCGTAATATCATGTACGGGAATGTTTTTTTCATGCAGTTTCTGATAGACGTAGAAACCATCAGGAACCGTTTGGCCTGCCGCGCCGGCGCGGATTTGCAAATCGTTATCCTGCTTCCCGGAAGAGGGAAGCAGGATAACGAACAGGCAGATGAGCGTAAATGCCGCTGTCAGCCACAGCGCGGCCGTTCCACGCATAATTATTTGTTCTTCTCCTGACCGGGAGCCGTATTGGTGTTCTTTTTACGCCACAGAACGATCAGCGAGCCAACCAGCCCGCACACCAGCAGAACTAACGGCAGCATCATCAGGATGAACATCAGCTGTTCTTCATAGTGGCGGAAAATCGGGGTTTTGCCGAGCATAAACCCGAAAGACGTCAAAATGATGACCCACAGGAAACCGCTCATCCAGTTGAAGAACTGAAAACGGGCGTTGTTCAGGCCGGACAGCCCGGCAATCAGGGGCAGCAGGGTACGCACGAACGCCAGAAAACGGCCAATCAGCAGGGCGGCGAGGCCGTGACGGTGAAAAAGCTGGTGCGCGCGCTGGTGATAATGCGCGGGCAGGTGAGTAAGCCAGGTTTGCACCAGTTTGGTATTACCCAGCCATTTCCCCTGTATGTAGCCCACCCAACAGCCAAGACTGGCTGCGCTGGTGAGGATCAACAACGTCATGGGGAAGCCCATGGTGCCTTTGGCGATCAGTACGCCGACCAGGATCAGCAGGCTGTCTCCGGGTAAAAACGCCGCGGGGAGCAGGCCGTTTTCAAGGAACAGAATGATGAATAAAACGCCGTAAATCGCCCATACCAGCGAAGGATCGGCCAGCATGTCGTAGTCTTGATTCCACAGGGCATGTACTAAATCTTTTATGATGTCCATCGGTGATTCCTGGGTACTGAGTTCATGCTCCCCTCTTCCTCCGGTATACCCGGCGGCTGTTGAAAAGCGACTGAAAAGGTGGGAGCCAGCTAAATCTTATCGCCTCGCTACGCGTAGCATGTGTGATAAGTCAGCTTGCCTCTGTATTGAATATTACTCTCTTTCCAGCCACCCAACCGGTTTTGCTGCGGAGGAAACAACCTTACCCGGTTAAGGATAGTTGCCAGCGGCGGCGTGCGGAAGAGCGTTGGCTTGATGGACGGGATATACGGAATATGCAACGCCTGCGACAGCGAGTCAGGCTGCGGCGTGTTGTGCCGTGCCTGTATCAGGCTGGAGCCTTGCTGGAAACGCAATAGGGCGCTTAACTGATGCGTGGTATAGCGGCGTTTATATTTCTGATTGCCGTTCTCCGGCAGCAGAAGGTGGTAATCAGAAACCGGATCGGCAATCGGATGCTCGGAAAAACCGAAGAAGCCCTGTGACTGCCATGTAATAGCCGTCTTGCCGGAGGCCACGCTGACCCAGCAAAGCAATAACGGAAAAAAGATGGCAGAGATGAAGTGCTTCAATATCTTGTTGCGCCCGGATACATGGAGAAAAACTGCGCTCACTTTAACAAAAGAGAGCGCACTGAAACAGTAGAAAATAGGAGTTGTAGAAGGAATATTGTCAAAAGTCGGTATTTTCAGAAAGCAGGGTGTTGGTTAATGCATCGCTGCTTTTTCCGGCCATTTACATTTGGCCGCTGCCGCGGCTCAGCAGTGCGTAACCAACGGCGACGGCCGACAGGCAAAACACCAGGTTCAGCACCACGTTCAGCGCCGCTTTCAGCCAGTACCCCTGGGTGAACAGCGCCAGGGTGTCAAAGGAGAACGTGGAAAACGTCGTCAATGCGCCGAGAAAACCCACCCCGATAAGCGGGCGCCAGTGCGGGGCGATCAACGTACCGTTCATCAGGGCGGCGCTCAGCAGGCCCATAATGAAAGAACCCACGATGTTTACGGCCAGTGTGGCGTAGGGAAAACCGTTACCGAACCAGGCGGCAAACCAGTTGGTAACCTGAAAGCGACTGATCGCGCCTGCGGCTCCGCCAAATGCGACAATAAGTAATGTCATGCCGTAACTCATTAAAAACTCCTGAAATCCCGCCGGGGGATTAACAATGATCGGATATCACCCGGAAATAGTATGACGGAAAGGCAAGCGCAGCAGCGGGAAAGAAAAACAGACACCCGGCAACCCGCCTGCTCTGCCCCGTTATCCGGGTGAGCAACGTATTTTGCCAGGCGTCATCAGCCGGGATTAACCCCGGCGGTTTTCAGCCCGCGAAAGCAGACCGAAGGTGGAACACCATCACCGGAAAAGAGTATAGGCGCTGGGGGGCGCAGGGTGCAAATATCCTTACGCGCACGGCGCTATTTCAAATTCTGCCCGCCGGACGCCGTATCCAGGTGGACGACCGGGTTTTCCGCAAACAGATAGCGGTCGACGTTAAATTCGAAATCATCCGATGTAGCATGGAACAGCATCTGCTTGGTGTTTTCCAGATGTTGCCACATCGCCACCTTGGCGCCATGCGGATCTTTACGCATCAACGCCCGCAGGATCTGATCGTGATCGTCGCACCAACTGGCGATGGAGCGCTCGTCAATGTGCTCATGCAGCTTGATCCAATAAGGATTATGCACCCGCTGGATCCACATCTGCTCCACGATGGTCGCCATGGCGGAGTTTTGCGTCGCAAGCGCTACCTGAACGTGGAACTTGAGATCCCATTCTGAGTCGCGGAAGTGATCTTCTTTGCGCGCCTGCTCCTGGATCTCCATCAGCGTGACGATGTCCTGCTTGGTCACCTGCGTGGCGGCGAATTCCGCGATATTGCTCTCAATGAGCTGGCGTGCCTGCAACAGTTCGAAGGGGCCGACGCTGGCGAATTCCATGTTGGCGTTGGGCAGTTCCAACTGCTTGCGCTGATTGCTGATAACGTGAATGCCGGAGCCTTTGCGTACTTCGACGTAACCTTCAACCTCCAGCATAATGATGGCTTCGCGCACCACGGTGCGGCTGACGTTCATCTCTTCGGCGATGAAACGCTCGGCGGGCAGTTTTTCGCCCACGGAGTAAACGCCGGACTCAATACGTCGTTTCAGTTCGCAAGCAAGCTGTTGATATAGTCTTCTGGGTTCCGCAGGTTCCATCATACGCACTCTATTATCAGTAAGCGGTTATAGCAGTCGGTCATCGGAAGGCCGTACTTTCCGGCCCGGTTGTTATACCACTATATCCTATTTGCATACCAGCCGTAACATCACAATATCGGGGGGTAAAAAACCGCCGGGAAACCGGCGGTTGGAGAAGGGAAGGTGGATCAGGCCGTCGCGTTTTGCTGCCTCGGTTGTGGCGTTCCGGTTTCTGCCGCCGTGCGGTTTTGCAGAACGGTCCAGATAACCAGCGCGCCGAGCAGGTCGAAAATCGCCAGGCAGGCAAACAGCGGGCTGAAGCCAATCGTATCGGCCAGCGCGCCGACGACCAGCGCGAACAGGGTGCTTGCCATCCATGCCGCCATGCCGGTCAGCCCGTTGGCGGTAGCAACTTCATTACGGCCGAATACGTCGGAAGAGAGCGTAATCAGCGCCCCGGAGAGTGACTGGTGGGCGAATCCGCCGATGCACAGCAGGGCGATGGCGACGTACGGACTGGTGAACAGGCCGATGGTACCGGGGGCGATCATCAGCAGGGCGCCCATGGTGACCACCATCTTGCGCGATACGATCAGGTTGACCTTGAAATATTTCTGGAACAACGGAGGCAGATAGCCGCCGACGATACAGCCCAGGTCGGCAAACAGCATCGGCATCCAGGCGAACATGGCGATCTCTTTCAGGTTGAAGCCATACGCCTTGAACATAAACAGCGGGATCCAGGCATTGAACGTCCCCCAGGCCGGCTCGGCCAGAAAACGCGGCAGCGCGATCCCCCAGAACTGACGGTTACGCAGGATTTCCCTGGCGCTCATCCTCTTCTGGTTGCCGGTCTGGTGCTGGGCTTCCTGACCGCTCAGGATATAGTCACGCTCTTCATCGCTGAGTTTTTTCTGATCTTTCGGGTGCTTATAGAACAGCAACCAGCTGATGGCCCAAATCAGGCTCAGTGCGCCGGTGATGATAAACGCCATTTCCCAGCTGTGCGCCACGATGGCCCACACCACCAGCGGCGGGGCGATCATGCCGCCTATAGAAGAACCCACGTTGAAATAACCGACGGCAATGGAGCGCTCTTTGGCCGGAAACCATTCGCTGCTGGCTTTCAGGCCGGCAGGGATCATCGCTGCTTCCGCCATACCTACGGCGCCACGGGCGATGGCAAGTCCGCCCCAGCTGTTGGCTAACGCAGTCCCCATGCAGAACAGCGCCCACAGAATGGCGAACACCGCGTAGCCTACTTTGGTGCCCAGCAGGTCGAGAACGTACCCGGCGACCGGCTGCATAACGGTATAGCAGGCGGAATAGGCGGCGATAATGTAGGAGTATTGCTGAGTTGTGATGTGCAGCGTGTCTTGTAACGTCGGGGCTGCCACGGCGATGGCGTTACGGGTCAGATAACCGAGCACGGTGCCAATGGTCACCAGCGCGATCATATACCAGCGCAACCCTTTAATCTTACGCATGTTAACTCTCCGGTCTTCACTTTCGTTATGCGGATGCCCCTGCACCCGTAAGCGGTTATAGCGACGCGGAAAAAGAGCCGGTCGTCGCTATGAGTTGATATTCCCTGAGTATCAGCGCCGGATTGGTATGCCGGTGATGGAACGCCGCCTTCATTTTTTTATGCTGGCGGTTGCATGATTGCGCTGATGAAAGTCCTGAATTTTTCTTTTATGGCAGATGTTTGGTCTGGTTTTCGCTGTGAAATCGGAAGGTCAGAGCCTGTTTCTGCGGTGGGTAAGATAACTTGTCATACAGATTTAAAAGTTGAGTGATATCACAAAAACCATTTTTGCGTTAAGGAATAATAATTGGCATGAATGATTGCTTTTCTTCGCCATTAAATTGTGTTTAAAGCGTGATTTTTGCTTCACCTTTACCATTTAAGCGTATGATGGCGGAAAAAATACTGGACGCGTTTTAAAATTGGTGTGATAACTTTTACCACTAATAAAACCGCCATGCGAAAAATTATGCATCTGAGGAACCCCGACATGTCTCAGTTTTTGACCGAAGATTTTCTGCTGGATACTGAATTTGCCCGCCGTTTGTACCATGAGTATGCGGCTGAACAGCCCATTTTTGATTATCACTGTCATTTGCCGCCTGAGCAGATCGCCCAGAATTACCGTTTTAAAAACCTGTATGACATCTGGTTGAAAGGCGATCACTATAAATGGCGCGCCATGCGTACCAACGGCGTGGCGGAGCGTCTGTGCACCGGCGACGCCAGCGATCGCGAAAAATTTCAGGCCTGGGCGGAAACGGTGCCGCATACCATCGGCAACCCGCTTTATCACTGGACGCACCTTGAACTGCGCCGTCCGTTTGGGATCACCGGCACCTTGCTGTCGGGCCAGACCGCAGAGGATATCTGGAACCGCTGCAATGCATTGCTGGAGCGTGATGAGTTCAGCGCCCGCGGCATCATGCAACAAATGAACGTGAAGATGGTCGGAACCACCGACGATCCGATTGACGATTTGCACCATCACCAGGCCATCGCTGACGACAGCAGCTTTACCGTCAAGGTGCTGCCGAGCTGGCGTCCGGATAAAGCCTTCAATATTGATGCGGCGACGTTCGCTGACTATATGCAGAAGCTGGGTGCCGCCGCGGATGTGGACATCCGCCGTTTCAGCGACGTGTGCCGTGCGCTGAGCGTGCGCATGGAGCACTTCGCGGCGCACGGTTGTAAGGTTTCGGACCATGCGCTGGACGTCGTGATGTACGCTGAAGCGGATGAAAGCGCGCTGGACGCCATCCTGAGCCGTCGTCTGCAGGGCGAAGCACTGACGGAGCGCGAGGTGGCGCAGTTCAAAACCGGCGTCCTGCTGTTCCTGGGCGGTGAATATCAGAAGCGCGGGTGGGTGCAGCAGTATCACATCGGCGCGCTGCGCAATAACAATTCACTGATGTTTGAACGCATCGGGCCGGATATCGGTTTTGACTCCATCAACGACGCGCCGGTCGCACAACCGCTGTCGCGCTTGCTGGACGCGCAGGCCCGCAACGGCGGTTTGCCGAAAACGATCCTTTATTGCCTTAACCCGCGTGATAACGAAGTGTTGGGAACCATGGTCGGTAACTTCCAGGGAGAAGGCATGGCGGGCAAGATGCAGTTCGGTTCCGGCTGGTGGTTCAACGATCAGAAGGACGGCATGCAGCGTCAGATGACGCAGCTGGCGCAGCTCGGGCTGCTGAGCCGTTTTGTGGGCATGCTTACCGACAGCCGTAGCTTCCTGTCTTATACCCGCCATGAATATTTCCGCCGCATTCTGTGCCAGATGATCGGTCGCTGGGTGGCCGACGGCGAAGCCCCGGCAGACATGGGGCTGCTGGGCGACATGGTAAAAAATATCTGTTTTGACAACGCGAAAAACTATTTCGCGATTGAGCTGTAATCCGCAGGCGGGCGGCGCTGATGCCGCCTGCCGGTTTTTCCGCCGCCGGATGCGGTATCTCTAAAGGTTAATCCTACAATGAACACCCTGAATCGTCGCGATTTCCCGGGGCGCCAGCACCCGGACAAAGTTATCCAGTTCGGCGAGGGCAATTTTTTACGTGCCTTCGTCGACTGGCAACTGGACCTGCTGAATGAACATACCGATCTGAACGCCGGCGTGGTGGTGGTTCGTCCCCTCAACAGTGACTTCCCGCCCTCGCTGAATACCCAGGACGGCCTGTATACCACCATCATTCGCGGCCTCAACGAGCAGGGCGAAACGGTGCGCGATTCCCGTCTGATCCGCTCCGTTAACCGCGAGATTAATCTTTATCAGGACTTTGAGGCATTTCTGGCGCTGGCGCGCGACGCCAATATCCGCTTCGTATTCTCTAACACCACGGAGGCGGGCATCAGCTATGTTGCCGAAGATCGGCTGAGCGATGCGCCACCGGCCAGTTATCCTGCCAAACTGACCCGCCTGCTTTACGAGCGTTTTAGCCACTTTGACGGCGCGGCGGACAAAGGCCTGATCCTGTTGCCCTGCGAACTGATCGACTATAACGGCGAAGCCCTGCGGGAGCTGGTATTGCGTTATGCCCGCCAGTGGGAACTGCCGCAGGCGTTCACCGCCTGGCTGGAACAGCACAACACGTTTTGCTCCACCCTGGTGGATCGCATCGTCACCGGTTACCCGCGCGATGAAGTCGCGGCGCTGGAGCAGGAGATGGGGTACCGCGACGCGTTTTGGGACACCGGTGAATATTTTTACCTGTTCGTGATTCAGGGGCCGGCATCCCTGGCCGATGAGTTGTGCCTCCGGCAATATCCGCTGAATATCCGTATCGTGGACGATATTCGTCCGTATAAAGAGCGGAAGGTGGCGATCCTCAACGGCGCCCATACCGCGCTGGTGCCGGTTGCGTATTTAGCCGGCCTGGATACCGTTGGCGAAAGCATGAACGACGCGCAAATCGCCGGTTTCGTGGAAAAAACCATTGCCGGGGAAATCGTACCGGTGCTCGATTTACCGGCGGATGAGCTGAATTCTTTTGCCGCGGCGGTGCTGAGCCGTTTCCGTAACCCGTTTATTCAGCACCAGTTACTGTCGATTGCGCTGAACGGCATGACCAAATACCGCACCCGCATCCTGCCTCAGTTGCTGGCTTACTACCGGCAGAAGGGGCAGCTTCCCGTGCGGTTAACCTTTGCCCTGGCGGCGTTGATCGCCTTTTACCGCGGTCAGCGCGGTACGGAAAATTATCCGTTGCAGGATGACGCCCACTGGCTGGAACGTTTTGCGCAGTGGTGGCCGCAGGCGGATGCCGGGCAGCTGAGCCTGCGCGATCTGACCGCCCGCGTGCTGGCGGATGAGCAGCACTGGGGGCAGGACTTGAATGACATTCCGGGGCTGACCGTGCAGGTCGGTGAACATTTACAGGCCATCGTGCAGCAGGGAATGCGGATCGCGGTTGCCGCATACTGCTGACGCGATCAGCCGGGATCTTTTATGCAAAGCGTAATCAAAATTCATCCTTCTGATAATGTCGCCGTGGCGCTGTGCGATCTTGCCGCCGGGGAAACGATTTCCGTCGGAGAGCAGAATCTCCTCTTACCGGCCGCCATTGCCCGCGGGCATAAATTTGCCCTGCATCCGCTGGCCGCGGGAGAGGCGATTGTCAAATACGGCTTGCCCATCGGGCATACGCTGGCGGCGGTGGCAGCAGGAGCGCATATTCATTCCCAGAATGCGAAGACCAATCTCAGCGATTTAGACAGCTATCAATATCAGCCTGAGTTCAGCGAACCTGCGCTGCAGAAGGCGGATCGTGACGTGCAGCTCTATCGCCGCGCCAGCGGCGAAGTGGGGATACGCAATGAGCTGTGGATCCTGCCGACCGTGGGCTGTGTCAACGGCATGGCACGTCAGATGCTGCAACGTTTTCTGAAAGAGAGCAACGATGCTGCGGAGATCGACGGCGCCTATCTGTTCACCCATCCTTTCGGTTGTTCGCAACTGGGGGATGACCACCTGAACACCCGCACCATGCTGCAAAACATGGTACGCCATCCCAACGCAGGCGCGGTGCTGGTGGTCGGCCTGGGATGCGAAAATAACCAGATTGCCGCGTTCCGTGACACGCTGGGCGCATACGATCCGCAGCGTGTCCATTTCATGGTTTGCCAGCAACAGGATGACGAGGTGGAAGCCGGCGTTGAGCACCTGCATCAGCTCTATCAACAGATGCGCGGCGATCGCCGCAGCGCCGGCAAGCTGAGCGAACTGCGTTTCGGGCTGGAGTGCGGCGGCTCGGATGGTTTATCCGGCATCACGGCCAATCCGCTGCTGGGGCGCTTCTCGGACTACGTTATCGCCAACGGCGGCACCAGCGTATTGACCGAAGTGCCGGAGATGTTCGGCGCGGAGCAGATTCTGATGAGCCGGTGCCATGATCGGGCCACGTTTGAGAAAACGGTAGCGATGGTCAACGACTTCAAACAGTACTTCATTGAGCATAACCAGCCGATCTATGAAAATCCGTCGCCGGGCAACAAAGCCGGCGGTATCACGACGCTGGAGGAGAAGTCCCTGGGCTGTACCCAGAAAGCCGGGCAAAGCCAGGTGATGGACGTGCTGGGCTACGGGGAACGGCTGAAAACGCCGGGCCTGAATTTGCTCAGCGCGCCGGGGAATGATGCGGTCGCGACCAGCGCGCTGGCCGGCGCCGGATGTCATATGGTGCTGTTCAGCACCGGGCGCGGCACGCCTTACGGCGGCTTCGTACCCACGGTGAAGCTGGCGACCAACAGCGAACTGGCGTTGAAAAAGCCGCATTGGATTGATTTTGATGCCGGGCAGCTACTGCATGGGAAGACGATGGATCAGTTGCTGGACAGCTTTGTCGATCTGATCGTCGGTGTTGCCGGCGGGAAAAAGACCTGCAATGAAGTGAATGATTTCCGTGAGTTGGCGATTTTTAAGAGCGGCGTAACGCTGTGAGGAAAGGCTGAACGGAAAGAAAAAGCGCCCGCCTGATGCGGGCGCTTTCATATTGCGCGCTTAGTTTGTCTGCGCCTGTTCCTGTTTTTGTTCTGCGGCCTGGCATGCGGCTGCGGTAAACAGCACGTCGGTTGACGAGTTCAGCGCCGTTTCACAGGAGTCCTGCAGAACGCCGATGATGAAGCCGACGGCCACGACCTGCATGGCGATATCACTGTTGATGCCGAACAAGCCACAGGCCAGAGGGATCAGCAGCAGTGAACCACCCGCAACGCCGGAGGCGCCGCAGGCGCAGACGGAGGCCACAACGCTCAGCAGCAGCGCCGTCGGCAGATCCACGGTGATGCCCAGCGTATGAACGGCGGCCAGGGTCAGCACCGTAATGGTGATGGCCGCGCCGGCCATGTTAATGGTGGCGCCGAGCGGGATTGAAACTGAGTAGGTGTCCTCATTCAGCTTCAGCTTTTTACACAGCTCCATGTTGACCGGAATATTGGCGGCGGAGCTGCGGGTAAAGAAGGCGGTAATGCCGCTTTCGCGCAGGCAGGTCAGCACCAGCGGATAAGGATTGCGGCGGATTTGCCAGAAAACGATCAGCGGGTTGATCACGAACGCCACCAGCAACATGGCGCTGACGAGCACGACTAACAGCTGCGCATACCCGCGCAGGGCGTCGAAACCGGTTTCCGCCAGCGTGGAGGAAACCAGACCGAAAATACCCAGCGGTGCGAAGCGAATAACCACGCGTACGATGAAGGTGATGCCGTAAGAAAGGTCGCCGATCACTTGTTTCGTGGTGTCGGAAGCATGGCGCAGCGCGAGGCCCAGGCCGATGGCCCATGCCAGAATGCCAATAAAGTTACCGGTGGTCAGGGCGCGGAACGGGTTGTCCACGACGTTCATCAACAGGGTCTTCAGCACCTCGACGATGCCGCCGGGAGGGGTAATGTCGTTATTGGCGACGACGAGCGCCAGCGTGGAAGGAAACGCGAAGCTCATCACCACGGCCACCAGCGCCGCAGAGAAGGTGCCCAGCAGGTACAGCACCAGAATCGGACGCATATTGGTGCGCTGACCCTGTTTATGATTGGCGATAGACGCTGAAACCAGAACGAAGACCAGGATCGGCGCCACCGCTTTCAGCGCGCTGACGAACAGTGAACCCAGCAGGCCTGCCGCCTGTGCGCCGGAGGGCCAAACCAACGCCAGCGCGATACCCAACAACAATCCCACCAGGATTTGCCCGACAAGACTTCCCTGCGTAATAAAACGCACAAAACCAGACTGTTTTTTCATAACCTGTATTTCCAATTTTTCTTTTATTATTTGTCTGATTAATTTCCGTTCAGACATGTAATTAAATGTGTTTGCTCCGCCAGTATAGGTGATCTGCGTGGTCAGATAAGCCCAATTTCTGGAAAATAATGCGGAGTTCTGCATTAAGAGGGAAATGCCGCACGAATGTGCGGCAGATATGGAAAAGGATGAAATGATTTATTCTGGTTATCCACGCTGACAGAGCGGGATTCTGCCATGTCAGTGCGGTTTAGCGTCACGATGGCGATGATTTACCCGGGTATTAATCGGGAAAAATAGGACATGCCGCACGTTTTACAGGTTTTTGACGAACGTCTGCAGAATACCCCGGCTCTCCGGCGTATCCGCAGCGGTGCGCAGGCGCTCACGGTACAGCGCCGCGTTTTCCGGATTTTCGCTTTCTATCCAGGTCAGATAATCCTGCATCACCGCGCCGCTGAATTCGGGGTGAAACTGGGTGCTGAAGACATTCGGGCGGTAACGGATGGCCTGATGGGCGTCATGCGCCGAACGCGCCAGCACGGTGGCGCCTTCCGGCACGCGCAGCACGCTTTGGGCGTGGATCATGTTGGCGCGAAAACGCACCGGCATCTGTTTGAGCAACGGGTCCTGCTGCGCGCCGGGCAGCAGCTCAACCTCCAGCGTACCGATTTCCATCCCCTGCGGGTGATAACCCACCTCGCCGCCGAATGCATATGCCATCAGCTGATGCCCGTAACAGGTGCCGAACAGCGGTAAGCCCGCGTCCGCCGCCTGACGCAGCCAAACGGCGGTTTGCTCGCTCCAGGGCAGAGCGTCGGTCACCATCGCGGGAGAACCGGTTACGATCGCGCCGCGGTAATGTTCCGGCCCGCGCGGACGTTCTCCCTGCGGCAAATTGATGATTTCCGCGCCGGCCGGGTCGATATCCCCGAGCTGTAAAAACATGTCATCGAAATTGCCGTTCGGGCCGCGTACGGGGAGCGGGGCGTCGCCCATAAGCAAGATGGCGAGGGGACGGGTCTGGGATGCGGACATGAAATCTCCTGGAAATCAGACGAAAGGGCGCTTATCAAATTAGAGGGTTTTACTGAAATTCTCCAATGCTATTACGAAATATTACCGGCGACGCGGGCGCAGTTTCATTCTTTCGTAAGTGGGGTATAGTTCGCCTACCTGCAGTGTTAATGAAGTGAGAAGAAAAATGGCCGGAAGAGCCAATCCGGTAGCGTTCGGCGGCCTGGCGGCCCTGACGTTGATCTGGAGCTATAGTTGGATCGTGATGAAATCCGTCACGCCCTATATGGGGGCGTTTGACTTCGCGGCCGCCCGCAGCCTGCTGGGCGCGCTGCTGCTGTTTGTGGTGCTCCGGGTGCGCGGAAGGGGGATGAAACCGCCGCCGTTCTGGCCCACGCTGACCATCGGCCTGCTGCAAACGGGCGGCATGACGGGATTTTCTCAGTGGGCGCTGGTCAGCGGCGGAGCGGGGAAGGTTGCGATTCTGACCTATACCATGCCGTTTTGGGTCATTCTGCTGGCGGCGTTGTTCCTCAACGAACGGATGCGGCGCATACAGTACCTGGCGATCGTCATTGCCGCGGCGGGGTTGATCCTGGTGTTGCAGCCCTGGCGGATGTCCGGTTCCTGGCAAAGCCCGCTGCTGGCGATTTTGTCCGGGGTGAGCTGGGGAGCCAGCGCCGTCCTGGCGAAGCGGGTTTATGCCCGCTATCCCTCGGTCGATCTGCTTTCCCTGACCACCTGGCAAATGGCGGCCGGCGCGCTGGTGCTGTGCGTGGTTGCCTTGCTGGTGCCGCAGCAGCCGGTGGTATGGCATCCCTACGTATTTATGGCGCTGACCTATAACGCCGTCCTGGCGACGGCGCTGGGTTGGGTGCTATGGCTGTATGTGCTGAAGAACCTGCCCGCCGGCGTTGCTGGGCTTTGCACGCTGGCCGTTCCGGTGTGCGGCGTGCTGCTCTCCTGGTGGCTGCTGGGGGAAAATCCCGGTGCGGTAGAAGGGAGCGGTATTACGTTGATTGTGCTGGCGCTGGTCGTTCTGAGCCAGGGTGGGCGCCAGAAAGCCTCGGTTCAGCGCGTTTAACGCTCGGGGAGAGCGTTCGTCCTCTCCCCCGCAATCCCTTTCAGGCCTCATCCGCCGGGAATTTAACGCCGGTTTGCCGGCGAATTTCGGTCAGCAGCTTGGCGGTAATCGGAGACATGCGCAGCCCCAGGTGTTCATATTCGTTGGAACTGATCAGCCGGGCAAACACGTCAGCCTCGTAATACATCGTGTTTTCATGCTGCGGCAGCGTAATGTTTACCGGGATGCCGCCGCGCGGCGTAAATGTCAGTTTCTGACACTCGGAAATCTTTTCGATGATCAGCGTTCCGTCTTCTCCCTGAATCTCGCTGGGGATATCTGAATTACTGACCTTAGAGTGGAAGATCACGACGTCAAAGTCGCCGTAATCCATGCAGACGCTGCCGTGCGCATCAACGCCGGATGCCAGCAGCGAGGCGTTCGCCTTTAGCGACAACGGCTCACCGAACAGAAACACGGCGCTGTTCAGGCTGTAGTAGCCGATATCCATGATGGAACCGTTGGAGAATTCGGGATTGAACGTGTTCGGGTTCTGTCCGTCCAGATAACGCTGATAGCGGGATGAATACTGGCAATAATTGAAAAAGACCTTACGCAGTTTCCCTACCCGCGACATCGTTTTTTGCAGCGAAATAAAATTGGGAATACAGGCGGTTTTGAACGCTTCGAACAAGACGACCTGATTTTCCCGCGCGCAGGACACCATTTGTTCTGCTTCGCGCAGGTTGGACGACAGCGGCTTTTCACAAATAACGTGCTTCTTGTGCCGCATCATCAGGAGCGACTGCGGGCAGTGCAGGGAGTTCGGGCTGGCGATGTAAACCGCATCAACCTGATCGCAGCGGGCAAGTTCCTCAAGGGAGTCGAAACACAGAGTGACCTGGTTGGGCGCCGCGAAAGCCTGGGCCTGCTCCAGAGTACGGGAGTAAACGGCGGTTAATTGAAATTTGCCCGTCTCTATGGCGGCATCGATAAAACGTTGGGTAATCCAGTTAGTGCCGATAACGGCCAGGCGAATCATGGGTGTACTCCTGAAAGCTAAATCATTTTTTCAGAGTAACACAGGAACGAAACCGTTTTTTGTGCCTGACACACGTAATTGGCATCTGTACGTGTTACCCGTACAGCGTGCCGCATAGCTCCAGATGTGTCAGGTAAAGACGGGTGTCGAATTCCAGCTGGTGATAGCCGGGTTCCATGTGGCAGCACAGGGCGTAAAAAGCCTTGTTGTGATCCTTTTCCCGCAGGTGGGCCAGTTCATGCACCACGATCATGCGTAAAAACGCTTCCGGCGCGGTTTTGAACACGGTCGCCACGCGGATTTCCGCCTTGGCTTTCAACTTGTTGCCCTGAATCCGTGAAACCGCGGTATGCAGGCCCAGCGCATTTTTCAGTACGTGGATTTTGCTGTCGTACTGCACTTTACTGATGGGAGAAGCATTGCGCAGATATTGATTTTTCAGCTCTGTAGTGAACTGATACAGCGCGCGGTCGGTGGTAAAGTCATGTGTGTCGGGATAGCGCTTCAGCAGGACTTCGCCCAGGCGATTTTGCGCCAGCAGTTGATGCACCTGCTGTTGCAGATGCTCCGGATAGCCGGTCAGATAAGTCAGTCGCTCCATCTCGCTCCCCTTCAGGTACAATAGCGCCCTATTGTACGGCATGAGCGCGGGACGCATGCCCGTTTTTTTGTTTTATCCATCGGGAGGGGCCATGGGCCAACTGGAACTCGGAGAGAAGCGGCTGGAGCTTGAGCGCTATCCGCCGCAGGCGGGAGATGAGTCACTGCAAGCCTGGGAAGCGGCGGACGAATATCTGCTGCAACACGCGGACACCGGCGCCGTCGGCGAAAGACCCGTTCTCCTGTTTAATGACGCTTTCGGCACGCTGGCCTGCGCCCTGAACGGGCACCGGGTGTACAGCATCAGCGATTCCTACATCAGCCAACTGGCGACGCGGCATAACCTGCGGCTTAACGGCATCGGGCAGGACGATGTGACGCTGCTGGACAGCCTGGCTCCGCTGCCGCCCGCTCCGGCGCTGGTGCTGATCAAAGTTCCCAAAACCCTGGCGCTGCTGGAACATCAGCTTCACGCCCTGCGTGACGTCGTGGCGCAAGACACCGTGATCCTCGCCGCTGCCAAAGCGCGCGACATTCATACTTCCACCCTGCAACTGTTTGAGTCGCTGCTTGGCGCCACAACCACGTCGCTGGCATGGAAAAAATCCCGCCTGATTTACTGCAGGCCGGAGCCGCGTACGGCGGGTGAATGGCAGCCGTTAACCCGCTGGGCGCTGGACAATACGGATTGTGAAATCAGTAACTATCCCGCGGTGTTTTCCCGCAGCGGGCTGGATATCGGGGCGCGTTTCTTCATGGAACACCTGCCCGCCGGTCTGGAGGGAACGCTGGCCGATCTTGGTTGCGGCAACGGGGTTATCGGGCTGACGGCGCTGGCGAAAAACCCGCAGGCGCAGGTGCTGTTCTGCGACGAGTCTTACATGGCGGTGGCGTCCGCGCGGCTCAATGTGGAAAACAACCGGGCGCAGGATGTGTCCCGCTGTGAGTTTCGCGTGAACAATTCGCTGGCCGGCGTGGAGAATGACAGTCTGCGCGCGGTATTGTGCAACCCGCCGTTTCATCAGCAGCATACTATTACCGATCACGTGGCCTGGCAGATGTTCGCCGATGCCCGGCGCTGCCTGACGACCGGCGGCGAACTGTATATTGTCGGGAACCGTCACCTGGATTATTACCAGAAAATCAAAAAGTTATTTGGTAACTGCGTCACCGTGGCGAGCAACCGGAAGTTCGTCATCCTCAAAGCAGTAAAAACGGCGCGCCGGCGATAAGTGAATGTTAAGTCATATTTTGTGCATAGATAGTTGATTTTGTCGGTATTGGATAGGTATTCTGAGCCCTGTTGTCGTGTTTATTTGATTACAGGGAATTTGTTATGGATCGTCGTACTCTGCTCAAATCATCCGGCCTGCTGCTTGGCGGGCTGTCGCTGGGAGGCGTGCTGAACCGCGCCCTGGCGCAAAATCAGGCTTCGGTGAGTGTCTCCGGTTCGATCGCCGCTGCGGTCGTGCCGACGGAAACAGCGCCGTTGTTGCTCAATTTCAATGAAAACTCGCTGGGTATGTCCGCGCAGGCGCGTCAGGCGGTCATTGATGCATTGCCCGGCGCCTTCCGCTACCCCGATGCGGCGCGCGAGGCTCTGATTGAGCGCCTCGCGGCGCATTATCAGCTCAAAACGGAAAACATCACGCTGGGCAACGGTTCGTCTGAGACGATTCAGGCCGTGATTCAGGCCGCGGTGGCCCGCGCGCAGCAGCAGCAGAAAAAAGTACAGCTGGTGGTGCCTGATCCGACCTTCAATTACGCGGAACTGTATGCGAAGCCGCTGGGCGCAGAGATCGTCAAGGTGCCGCTGAATGCGCAACTGGCGTTCGACCTGGACGTGATGCGGCAAAAAGTCAGCGGGTTCGACGGGCATTCCATCGTCTATTTGTGTAACCCGAATAACCCGACGGCCACGATTACCCCGGCGGTCAGCCTGGAAGGATGGATCAAAGAGGCGCCGGCCGACACGTTGTTCATCATTGACGAAGCCTATGCGGAGTTCGTCAGCGATCCGGCATTTAAAAGCGCGGTCGGTTTGGTCAGCGCAGGGCAGAAAAACGTGGTGGTGACCCGCACGTTCTCGAAAATTTATGCGCTGGCCGGGCTGCGCATCGGCTATGGCATTGCGGATGCCGCGCTGATTGCAGAAACGGAAAACTTCGTCTCCCTGGACAACACCAACACGGCCGGTGCCGTGGCGGCGCTGGCTTCACTGGACGATAAAACGTTTGTCGAAGTAAGCCGTAAATCTGCGGACGTTTCCCGCGCCATCGTCACCAAAGCGCTGGATGAACTGGGGCTGGAATACCTGCCTTCTCAGGCCAACTTCGTGTTTCATAAAGTGAAAGGCGAAGTGAAAATCTATCAGGATCGCATGAAACAGCACCATGTGATGGTCGGGCGGGAATTCCCGCCCGCGCTGGGCTGGAGCCGCCTGACGCTGGGAACGCCGGCTGAAATGGAAGCCTTCGTGCGCGTGCTGAAGGACTTCCGCGAAAAAGGCTGGGTGTAACGCCCCGCCGGGTTTCAGAGGCTTAATCCCAGACGGGTTCCCTGATCGATGGCGCGGCGCGCGTCCAGTTCGCGCGCGATGTCCGCGCCGCCGATCAGGTGAACCTGTTTCCCCCTGTTCCGCAACGGCGTTAGCAGCTCCTGCTGAGGCTCCTGCCCGGCGCAGATGATCACGTTATCCACTGGCAGGCACTCAATTTTGTCTTCCCGCAGCAGATGCAATCCCTGCTCGTCGATATGATGATAAACCGCGCCGTTAATCATGGTGACGCCGCGCATTTGCAGGCTGGCGCGATGGATCCAACCCGTGGTTTTGCCCAGCCCTTCGCCGACTTTGCCGGTTTTACGCTGCAACAGATAAATTTCGCGCGCGCTGTGCGGCGGATGAGCGCCGCCGGAAGACAGCCCTCCGCGTTGATGCAACTGGGTGTCGATTCCCCACTCTTTGGCGAAGGTCATGCTGTTCAGGCTGGCGGATGGCCCCTGCTGGCTGAGGAATTCGGCGGTATCAAAGCCGATGCCGCCGGCGCCGATAATAGCGACCCGTTTGCCGACCGGGTGTTTGTCGCGCAGCACCTGCAGATACGTCAGCACATGGGGAAGATCGCTGCCGGATAACGCAATCCGGCGCGGCGTGATGCCGGTGGCGAGGACGATTTCGTCGAAGTCTTCCAGCATCCGGACGTCCGCCCGCACGCCCAGCCGTTGTTCTACGCCGTGCAGGATCAGTAACCGCCGGAAATAGCGCAGGGTTTCATGGAATTCTTCTTTGCCGGGTATCTGCTTTGCCACGTTAAACTGGCCGCCGATTTGGCTGTCCGCTTCGAACAGGGTGACCCGGTGCCCGCGTTGGGCCGCTGTGGTTGCGAAGGCCAGACCCGCCGGCCCGGCGCCCACCACGGCGATATGTTTAATGCGCAAGGCGGGCGTCAGCACCAGCTGGGTTTCATGGCAGGCCCGCGGATTGACCAGGCAGGAGGTCAGCTTATGCTCGAAAATCTGGTCAAGGCAGGCCTGGTTACAGCCGATGCAGGTGTTGATTTCATCAATGCGGCCCTGTTCGGTTTTGCGCACGAAGTAGGGGTCCGCCAGGAAGGGGCGCGCCATGGACACCATATCTGCGCAACCGTCCGCCAGCACGGCTTCCGCAACGTCGGGATGGTTAATGCGGTTGGTGGTAATCAGCGGAATACCGACTTTGCCCATCAGCCTGCGGGTGACCCAACTGAAACCGGCGCGCGGAACCATGGTGGCGATGGTCGGGATACGCGCTTCATGCCAGCCGATGCCGGTATTGATCAGGTTGGCGCCGGCGTTTTCCACCTGCTGCGCCAGTTGTTCAATTTCCTGCCAGTCGGAGCCATCCTCGACCAGATCCAGCATCGACAGGCGGTAGATAATGATGAACTCCCGCCCGACGGCGGCACGCACCCGGCGCAGGCATTCCAGGGCGAAACGCATCCGGTGTGAAAAATCGCCGCCCCAGGCATCGCTGCGCTGGTTGGTGCGCGTGGTCAGGAACTGATTAATCAGATAGCCTTCGGAGCCCATGATCTCCACGCCGTCATAGCCCGCGTGCTGCGCCAGCCGGGCGCATTGGGCAAAGTCGGACAGGGTTTGCTGGATCATGTCCTCGCTCATTTCTACCGGAGGGTAGGGGTTGATCGGCGCCTGTATGGCGGAAGGCGCATGAGGTTGGGGCTGATAGCTATAGCGGCCGGCATGCAGGATTTGCAGGGCGATTTTCCCGCCGGCGGCGTGGACGGCGTCGGTAATGGTGCGGTGATAGGGGAGCTGGGATTCATGATCCAGCACCAGGGCGCCGGCATAAACCACACCGTGTTGGTTGGGCGCGATGCCGCCGGTTACGATCAGCCCGACCCCGGCCTGCGCCCGCTCCGCATAAAAAGCGGCAAGGCGCTGGCTGCCGTCCGCCCGCTCTTCCAGGCCGGTGTGCATAGATCCCATTAATACCCTGTTTCTCAGGGTGGTAAAGCCGAGATCCAGCGGCGCGAGCAGGTGTGAATAGCGGTTCATAACATTTTCCTTCTTAAGGCGTCGCGTAACTCCTCTCATCCAGTGGTCGGATGAGTGTAATGGACTAAATTTAGCTGCTATCGGCGGCTTTGACAGCGAAACGTTAATGAATTGTGACAATACTCAACATTGCCGCAGCGTGGGGCAATCGTTCATACTGCTTCCTGGTCTGGGATGTGATACCGGCGCATGCGTTGCCGGAAGAGGTGTGTGATGAAAAAGCTGTTGATTGTCGTTGATATGCAAAATGCGGTTTTCGACGGAAATCCCCGTTATGACAGGGAAGGCGTAACCGGGCGCATCAATGCGCTGGCCCGCGCCGCCGACGCGGTGATTTTTATCCGCCATGAGGAAGAGGGCATGATGCCGGGCAGCGATGGATGGCAAATTCTGCCGGAACTGCATCAACCGGCGGGAAGTCATTACGTCGGGAAAACGGCCTGTGATGCGTTCTACCGGACCGGGCTGGATGACCTGCTGGGCCAGCTGCGGCCGGAGCGGCTGACGTTATGCGGCTGCGCGACGGATTACTGCCTGGACACCACCATCAAAAACGCGGCCAGCCGGGGCTATGCGCTGACCGTTGCCGCCGATGCGCATACTACGGCGAATCGCGGTGAACTGCGTGCGCCTCAGCTCATTGCACATTACAACGACGTGTGGGCTAACCTGATCATTCCTGGTAATGAAATTGACGTTAAATCAACAGAACATATTCTGGCGGCGTGGCGTTAACAGTCAGATATAAAAAAGCCGCGGCGGAATATCCGGCGCGACTTTTTCGTTAGTTTAAAAATAATTTTAAATTAAAAAATTAGTTTTTAACTTTTACAGATTTCCAAATCAGATCAGCAACGTCGGAAACGTTATCTGAACCCTGAGCCATGCTCTGCACGGAAATCATTTTGCCATCGATGATGGTCAGGAAAGAATCCATCGGAATGTTCACGTCGCCTTGCTTGATGTCAGCTGCGAAACGCAGGAATTTGCTGCCATCTTTGGTGATCATTTCTTTGTTCTTGAAGTTGATGTTCGGGTACTGAGCTTTCAGTGAACCTTCCATCTGCGCCATACCGTCTTCCAGCGCCTTGTCGGTGATCTGACCGGCCTGAGCAGGCAGGCTCAGTTCGATAACGGTGACGAACTGCTTGTCGCCCTTACTGTACAGCTTCATTTTCATTTGTTCGCTGTTAGCCGGGGATTGCTTAGCTTCGAACCCTTCCGGGACAACCAGAGTCATCTTGCCGTTAGCCAGGGTTTCGCTGGTGCCTTTAAACTCTTCAGTAGCCGGTGCGCTGGAGGCGCTTTGTGAACTGGCTGCCGGAGGCGTTGCGGTTTCCGGTTTCTTGTCGCCGCTGTCGCATGCAGCCAAACCGCCGATTGCCAGAGCCAGTAAAGTTACTTTAAAAATCCGATTCATGATGAGGCAATTTCCTTATAAACAGAGTGTGGAGGTAGTAAACGCATATTAGGTTATCACTAAATGCGTAAGCAAGTGAACAGATGAACGTTGATCGCCCTGTGAATAACGGGATTAGTATAGCAGCAACTTTGTTATTCGGAGTAATCCTGTGTCTGGTCTTGGCCGGGCGCGGTAAATACGGGTTGTGTCTGGTAAATTATCGCTGTAATTAATCTGATTAGTAATGTGGATTTAAAAAATGGCACTGAGATGATCTGAAATACGATAATAGTTTGCTTTTTATCCTGCCGGTAATAGCCGTTTTTTCGCCTCGGATAAATATTATCTTATCAGTAAAGTGGGACTTATCCTTTTTCATAAATATTTTTCAATGTGGCAATCAGCAGCATTGCGCTGGGCGATAATGCCTGATTTTTCATGTGCATGATGCCAACCGGATGAACCAGTTTCGGGATCGATGGCGGCAGAACAGCCAGCACGCCAAGGCGGGCATAATAATGCGCGACCACGGAGGGCAGAAAGGCCACGGCATTGCCGTGTTGCAGGATCCCGACGTTAATCATGGTGGAAACGGATTCGATGTAATCGCTGGGCAGGGCCAGCCGGTGGCGGCGAAATTCTTCTTCAATGGGCTGGCGCATCAGTGAAGCATGCGGCGGCAGGATCCACGGAGAGTGGCGCAGTTCATCCCAGGTAACGTGTTTTTTTTGCCCGAGCGGATGATGGCTGCCGGTCGCCAGCACCATATTGTCCTGATAGAGAAAGAGGGTTTCTACGTCGGAAAGCGGGTCGTCTTCCGGCAGCAGGCCGACGATCACTTCAATTTCTCCCTCGCGCAGCCTGGGTTTCAGGGTATCCATAGAGCCTTCGATGATGGAGATCGCGGTGACCGGCGACTGCGTTTTCAGGGCGGCGATGGCTTTTGGCAGTACGGCGACCGCGGCGGCGGGCAGGGCGCCGACGGTGACCTTTCCTTCAACGCCGGAAATCAGCGCGCGCAGCTCGTCCCTGGCTTTACCCAGTTCCGCAAGGATGCGTTTGGCATATACCACCAGGCTGCCGCCGTAGATAGTCGGCTGCATGCCGTGTACCGTCCGGTTAAACAGCTTCAGGCCGATGTTGTTTTCCAGCTCCGACAGCGCTTTTGAAACGGCCGGTTGTGAGACGTGCAAATATGTCGCTACTTTGCCGACGTTGCGCAGATCGTCCAGCGCCACCAGCAATTGCAGGTGGCGCAGCTTGAGCTGCGAGCGTATGTACCAGTCCAGTGAAGCCATAAATCAACCTTAGCGCAGGTATCAGGGAACCCCTCATCGCGATTGGGGTAATGCAGCGTTTTGTCTTGTTTTATCCAGGATTCACCACGGAGCGATGCCGGCCGTGAAAAATGCGTGAGGGATAGTTATATAACCAGTTATTTTTCAATGCATATGGTTTATGCGATTCCATTTATTAAACTCAGACAGTTGTCACAATATTACCAAACAGTAATAAACAATGTTTTAACATTCATTGGACTCCACCGTGCCTTCAGGCCAAAACTGCCCGAAAGCGACTCACATGGCCGCTGCTACCGGACAGTCCGGTAAGTGGCTGAATATGCGGAAAAAAGGAGTCTGACAATGAACGATAAGTTACATCCCGCGCCTTTGTTGCCTTTCACCGGGGCCGAGTATCTGGAAAGCCTGGATGACGGGCGCGAAGTATGGATATATGGCGAGCGTGTAAAAGGCAACATCGCCGATCACCCGGCATTTCGCAACTCAGCGCGCATGGTCGCCCGTATGTATGATGCGTTGCACGATCCCGCCCGGCAGGATCTGCTGACAGTGCCGACCGCCAACGGCGGCTTCACCCATCGCTTTTTCCAGGCCGCCCACAATGCGGATGAGCAGGTGGCAGCGCGGGACGCCATCGCGGAGTGGCAGCGCATCAGCTGGGGCTGGATGGGGCGCTCGCCGGACTACAAAGGGGCTTTTCTCGGAACGCTCGGCGCTAACGCCGCGTTTTATAAGGGATTTGAAGATAATGCCCGCTACTGGTATCACAAGGCGCAGGAGCGCAACTGGTTTATCAACCATGCGGTGATGCATCCGCCGGTTGACCGCGAACGCCCCACCGCCGACGGCACCGACGTTTTCGTGCATGTCACGCGTGAAACCGATGCCGGAATTTACGTCAGCGGCGCCAAGGTGGTCGCCACCAACTCCGTATTAACCCATTACACCTTCGTCGCCCATATCGCGCAGGTGCCGATTGCCGACCCGAACTACGCGGCGGTCTTCATGGTGCCGGTCAATGCGCCGGGTTCCAAGCTTATTTGTCGTGTGTCCAATGAATACCGTGCCGCGGTGCTGGGGTCGCCCTTCGACTATCCGCTCTCTTCACGCGTGGATGAAAACGACGCCATTCTGGTTCTGGATGATGTCTTTATTCCATGGGAAGACGTGTTCATGCACGGCTCCGTGGAGCAGGCGAATAAGTTCAACGTCGGTTCCGGGTTCCTGGAACGCGCTTCGCTGCACGGTTGTACCCGCTTCGCGGTGAAGATGGACTTCCTGCTCGGCCTGCTTTCCAAAGGCCTGGATATTACCGGTTCGAAAGTGTTCCACGGCGTGCAGTCCAAGCTGGGAGAGATCGTCGCCTGGCGCAACACGTTCTGGGCGCTGTCCGACGCCATGTGCCACAGCACCGTGGACTGGAACGGTATGGTACGCCCCAATCCGCATTTCGCCGGCGCCTACCGGGTAATGAATCAGCTGGCGATGCCGACGGTGAAAAACGTCATCGAACAGGTAATGGGCAGCGCCCTGGTCTACCTCAACAGCCACGTTTCAGATTTCCTCAACCCGGAAGTGAAGCCTTATCTCGATAAATACGTGCGCGGCTCCGGCGGCATCGGCGCCGAAGAGCGGGTGAAAGTGATGAAGCTGCTGTGGGACGCCATCGGCACCGAATTCGGTTCACGTCATGAACTGTATGAAATCAACTACATCGGCAGCAATGACGTCACCCGCCTGACCAACCTGTGGACGGCGCAGGGCACCGGCGTGATGGATCAGTGCCGGCAGTTTGCCGAGTCCTGCATGAGTGAATACGACCTGCACGGCTGGACGGTGCCGGATCTGGTCAACCCGGACGACGTCAGCATTCTGAGCAGACGGTGAGGAGGGGGAAAGTATGAGCGAACACGCAACGACAGAGGCCGCCGCCATCGGCGCGCAGGACTTCCGCCGGACGCTGGGGCAATTCGCCACCGGGGTTATCGTCATCACCACCGAACATCAGGGTGAAATTCACGGCATGACCGCCAATGCCTTTATGTCCGGCTCCATGTCGCCGCCGCTGGTGATTGTCTCGGTGGACAAACGAACGCGTATGCACGGTTATCTGCGGCTTGGCGGCCACTACGGCGTCAGCGTGCTGGCAGGCGATCAAGAGGCGATGAGCCGCCATTTCGGCGGGCAGCCGCAGCATAACCACACGGTCAACTTTTCCCGCCGCGGCGGTCAGCCGGTGCTGGACGGCGCGCTGGCGTGGATCGCCGCCCGCATCGTTCATGAATATGACTGCGGCGATCACACGCTGTTCGTCGGTCACGTCAACGCGCTCGGTCATGCGGAAGGCGGGGATGCGCTGGGGTTTCATCGGGGCCGCTATACCGCGCTGTAAGCGCCGGTTGTTAACACGGGAGGAAAAACGTATGACAGCGAAAGCGCAATCCCTGGCTTATGTTGCGTTTCAGGTTACCGATCTGGCGCTGATGCGGCAGTTTATGACCGATTTCGGTATGTATCCCGCAGGGGCCTGCGACGATGGCGACACATTGCTGATGCGTGGTGTTGGAACGACGCCGGTGATTCACGTTTCTCACCTGGGCGAAGATAACCGCTTTCTGGGGCTGGCGCTGAACGTGTCCTCAGCGGAGGATCTGCGCTTCTTGTCGAACCAGCCCGGCGCGTCGGCGATTGAGGATAACCCGCTTCCCGGCGGCGGGCAGCGCGTACGCCTGCGCACGCCGGACGGCATTGAAATTATCGCCCTGCACGGCGTTCAGCCGGCGGCTCCCCTGCCGGTGCGTTCCGTGCATTTGTTTAACAACGCCGCGGAGCAGCCGCGCGTGAATAATTCGATTCGCGCACGGGCGGCCATCGCGCCGGTGCTGTCGCTCGGCCACTGCGTGCTGCGCGTCAGCAACTGCCGGGAAAGCAGCGACTGGTTCACCCACCATTTCGGCATGGTGATCTCCGACTTCATCAGCACGCCGGCGTTGTATCCCATCGGCGCCTTTATGCGTTTCGATCACGGCGAGGCGCTGGTCGATCACCATTCGCTGCTGATTAACGAAGCTGACGAAATCGGACTGCATCACTGCGGGTTTGAAGTGCAGGATCTCGACGCCGTCTACACCGCCCACGAATACCTGATGGAACAGGGGTATGAGCTGGAATGCGGCGTCGGACGCCATCTGCTGGGCAGCCAAATCTACGATTACTGGCGCGATCCGTTCGGCAACCGGGTGGAGCATTACACCGATGGAGACAGGGTGAATCACCATCATCAGGCGACGCATTTCACCGGCAGCGGCGACGGCACCACGCAGTGGGGAATGAAAGTGCCGCCCTCCTTCTTTTCTTAACGTCAGACCGATCAAGGAACAGGCTATGGATAACAGCAAAATTCACATTAACACCCCGGTGGGGGAAGTTTTGGTTCGCCGCGAAGATCTTGATCCGGACAAATGGATGTTGTTCGAGAAAACCGGACTGCGTCAGTACGTGTTATGGGTGCATCCGGAAACCGGAGCCAGCGTGGCGCTATTGGACTTTCCCGCCGGCTCCGGCGTGCCGGAGAGGCATCGCCACGCATCCAATCAGTTCATGTACTGCCTGGAGGGCGAGTACCGCTATGAGGGCAGCAATCTGACGCTGAAGCCGGGGGATTTCTATATGAATCCCAAAGGCTCTTATCACGGGCCGACCCGCGCGGTAACGCGCAGCCTGCTGCTGGAGGTTTACGACGGCCCGCACTATTACGAGAAGCCGGAATATCACTCGGAAGAGACCATCGGAAAAGTGGTGTCGGAAGGATAGGGAGAAGGCGATGAAGCTGGCAAGTTATTGTTATCACGGCATCAGCGGTTACGGCCTGGTGGAGGACGACGGGATTTTCGATCTCACTTCGCGTTTGGGGGCGGATTATCCGGACCTGAAAAGCGTGTTGACGGCGGGAGAGGCGATTCTCGGCACCCTCCGTGAGATGGCGGAACGCGGTGGGCCGCGGTTGGCGAAGGAGAGCGTGACGTTTCTGCCGGTGATTGAGAATCCGGGCAAGATCGTCTGCGTCGGCCTCAATTATGAGGCGCACCGGCTGGAAACCCGCCACGACAAAACGCAGTACCCGACGCTGTTTTTGCGCACCGCTACGTCGCAAACCGGACACGATACGGCCATCATCCGGCCGTACGGCTCAGAGCAGCTTGATTTCGAGGGAGAAATTGCCCTGGTTATCGGCCGCGGCGGGCGGCGTATTTCCCCCGAGAACGCGTTGGAGCACGTGGCCGGTTATGCCTGCTACAACGACGCTTCGGTACGCGACTGGCAATTTCATACTCAGCAATGGACGCCGGGCAAAAACTTCGATGCTACCGGCAGCTTCGGTCCGTGGCTGGTTACCCGGGGCGAGATTGCCGATGACGCGGTGATGACGCTGGTGACCCGCCTGAACGGCCAGGAAGTACAGCGCACGACGACGAAATACCTGATTCGCGGGTTTGCGGATTTGATCGCCTATATCTCCGCCTTTACCACGCTGGAGCCGGGGGACGTCATCGTTACCGGTACGCCGGGCGGTATTGGATCGCGCCGTACGCCGCCGCTGTTTATGCAGCCGGGAGACGTGGTGGAAGTGGAGGTGGATCGCATCGGCGTGCTGCGCAACATCATTCAGGCGGAGGAAACGCAATGAGCGGAAAACGGCGGATATACAGCAGTGACGTGACGGAACCGGCTGACGGCCTGTGGTCGAATGCCCTGTTGATTGGGCAACAGCTGTTTATTTCCGGGATGACTGCACGCGGAAAGGATACGAACGTTATTGAGGGTGATGACGAGTATCAGCAGGCGCTGACGGTGTTTCGCAAGATTCGCCATTTGGTTGAAGCTGCCGGCGGGCGCATGGACGATGTCGTCAAGATGACCATTTTCGTGACCCGGATCCAACACAATACCGAAGTATGGCGCGCGCGCCGTGAGTTTTTCAGCGGGGATTTCCCCGCCTGCACGCTGGTGGAAGTGAAAGGCCTGGCGCGGGCGGATATTTTACTGGAAATCGAGGCCACGGCGATCGTGGGGTGCTCCGCGTGAGAGGCGTGCGCAATAAAGGCGAGGTAATAATATGATCTATAAAGATAAAGTATTTGATGAGCTGGGGTTGTCCGAACTGAATTCCGGCGCCTATTGCAGCACGGCGGGATGGGCCGCCGCCGGGGAAGAGGGCGCATTTGAGGCGCTGAACCCGGCAACGGAAGCCTGCGTAGCGCGGGTTTGCGCGGCCACGGCGCAGGATTATGAAGCGATCGTCGCCTGCGCTCAGGGCGCGGTGTTACGCTGGCGGCGGGTGCCTGCGCCGCGCCGTGGCGAGTTGATCCTGCGGATTGGCGAACTGGTGGCGCAACATATGGATGCGCTGGCGCAACTGGTGTCGCTGGATACCGGGAAGTCGCTGGCTGAGAGCCGGGGCGAACTGAAAGAAGTGGTGGACATGGCGACGCTGGCCGCCGGTCAGTCACGCATGATGTACGGCTATACGCAGCAGTCCCAGCGCGTCGATCACCGCATGTACGATCAGTGGCTGCCGCTCGGGGTCATCGGCATTATTTCCGCCTACAACTTTCCCGCTGCGGTATGGGCGCAAAACGGGTTTTTGTCCGCTATCGGCGGCAATACGGTGATCTGGAAGCCCAGCCCGAAAGTGCCGTTGACCGCTATCGCCATGCAGCGCCTGGCTAATCAGGCAATGACGGAGTTTAATCAGCCGGGCGTATTTTCCCTGTTTATTCCGCACGATAACGATGTGGCGGAGAAGCTGGTGGCGGACACGCGGGTGGCGATGATCTCCTTTACCGGTTCTACCAGCGTGGGCAAAAAGGTGGCGGATATCGTCGGCAGTACGCTGGGGCGCCGCTATATGCTGGAATGCTCAGGCAATAATGGCTGTATCGTGGATGAAACTGCCGATCTGGAAATGGCTGCCGCGGCGCTGGCCTTCGGCGCGGTAGGGACTTCCGGGCAGCGCTGCACCAGCACCCGGCGGGTTATCGTGCATAAGTCGGTGAGTCAGCGGCTGGTTGATTTGCTGTGTCAGGCCTGGCAGCAGATTCCGGTCGGCGATCCGGCGCGGGAAGAGACGTTGGTCGGCCCCCTGGTCGATCGTGCGGCGGTTACCGATTTCGAAGATGCGGTGGCGCAAGCGCGGGAACTGGGCGGGGAAGTGGTATTCGGCGGCCACCGTATGGCGCTTGACGGGTATTTCGTTGAGCCCACCATCATTACCGGAGCGCGCAACGAATGGCCCTGCGTGCAGCGCGAAACGTTCGCCCCGATTCTGTACGTGATCGAATACGACACGCTGGATGAGGCGATCGCGTTGCATAACGGTGTCGCTCAGGGGTTGGCGTCGGGGATTCACAGCACCAATCTTTCCAATATTGAACGTTTCCTGTCTGCTTCCGGAAGCGACTGCGGCATCGTACGCGTCAATATGGGCACTACGGGCGCGGACGTTGGCGCGGCATTCGGCGGGGAAAAAGAAACCGGCGGCGGACGCACCGCGGGTTCCGATGCCTGGAAAGGGTATATGCGGCGCCAGAGCGTGTGTATCAACTGGGGCAAAGAAACCGCCTGGGGTCACAAGTTCAGCTTTCGCTGAGGGGGGCTCAGCGGGAAACGTTGGCCCATTGAAGTCATGACGGAGGTATAAACATGCTGTTTGTAGTTTTCAATATCGACAAACAGGACGGCGCGGCGGCGATTCGTGAGCAAACGCGCCCGGCGCATCTGGCATTTATGAAATCGCTGGGGGAGCAGGTGAAGGCCGGTGGTCCGCTGTTCTCCGGTGACGCCAGTCAGGCTTTCGGCGGCATGTATGTACTGGAGGCGCAGGATCATGCGCAAGCGACGGCGATTGCCGGGCAGGATCCCTACGTTCAGGCGGGGTTATTCAGCCTGCAATATATTCAGCCGTGGAAGTGGAATACCCGGCGGCCGGACGATGTGGCCGTATGGTGAGTCATAAGGAAACGCCGCGTTTATCCGCGGCGTTTCTGCTTTGCTGGCGATCAGGTGAGCTTCGGATGCTGATCGATCAGGATCTGCTTTCTTTTTTCCAGCGCTTCAATTTGCTCCTGAAGTTCGCCGATTTCGTCGCTGATGTTCTCAACCTTTTGTTCAATGGTGTCATAGGTTTCCTGCAACAGTTCTTTCGCTTCAGAAGGGTCGGAGGCCGCCGGCGTTGCGCCGCGTAACGGCTTGTTGGCGGTTTCTTTCATATACAGGCCGGTAATCAGCCCGATCAATGCGACGATCATCAGGTAGTAAGCCGGCATGTACAGGTTGCCGCTGGACTCCACCAACCAGGCGGCGGCGGTCGGTGTAAGGCCGGCGACCAGAACGGAAACGTTAAAAGAGATTGCCAGGGCGCTGTAGCGGATGTGCGTCGGGAACATGGCCGGCAGCGTGGATGCCATCACACCGGTGAAGGCGTTCAGCAGCACCGCCAGAACCAACAGGCCGACGAATATCAACCCGACGACACCGCTGTTGATCAGATAGAAGCAGGGGACGGACAGCAACAACAACCCGATGCTGCCGCCGATGACGAACGGCTTACGCCCGATGCGGTCGCTGGTCAGCCCGATAACCGGCTGGACGAACAGCATCCCGATCATGATGGCGATGATAATCAGCACGCCGTGGCTTTCCGAGTAATCCAGGTTATGCGACAGATAGCTGGGCATATAGGTCAGCAGCATATAGTAGGTGACGTTGGTGGCGATAACCAATCCCATACACACCAACAGGCTGCGCCAGTTTTTAGCCGCAATCTCTTTGAATGAGATCTTTGGCGGATTCTCAATGGCGGCGCGATCGTCTTTTTCTATCTTGTCCACATGTTGCTGAAACGTCGGGGTTTCTTCCAGCGCGTGACGCAGGTACAGGCCGATGATGCCGAGCGGTGCGGCCAGGAAGAACGGGATACGCCAGCCCCACTCAAGGAAGTTGGCTTCGCCGATGATGCTGGAGATCAGTACTACCACACCCGCGCCGAGCACGAAGCCGGCGATGGAGCCGAAGTCGAGCCAGCTGCCCATGAAGCCGCGCTTACGGTCCGGAGAGTATTCCGCGACGAAAATCGCCGCCCCGGAATACTCTCCGCCAACGGAGAAACCCTGTGCGAGTTTGGCCAGCAGCAGCAGGATGGGCGCCCAGATACCGATAGAAGCATAGGATGGGATCAGCCCGATACAGAAGGTGCTTATCGCCATGATGATGATAGTGACGGAAAGCACCTTCTGACGCCCGAAGCGATCCCCGAGTGCGCCGAAGACGATGCCGCCGAGCGGTCTGACCAGGAAGGGAACGGAAAACGTAGCCAGCGCGGCGATCATCTGAACGCTCGGCGAAGCGTCAGGGAAGAATACCTGACCCAGCGCATAGGCAACAAAGCCGTAAACACCGAAGTCGAACCATTCCATCGCGTTACCCAGTGCCGCGGCGGTGATAGCTTTTTTCAGTTTGCTGTCGTCGATAATCGTTATGTCGTTAATACGTAATGGTTTGTGGCGTTTTTTTCTTAGACTCATACTCATAGAGGTCATCCCTTAAAAATTAGTCGGGGCGAGCGTATAGCGTGGTTCAACAGCCAATAAAATGAGATATCAATTTTGTTGATGCGAAAGGTAGTGCGGGGCTGAATTGGTGATTTTATATCTGTGTTGCTCGCTGTTTTTATTGGTATTTATGCTGGTAGTCTCCTGAATGTCAGGTTAATTAACTGTTATAATTTTAACGTGGAATTGACTAGCATGCAAATTAAGTCAAATTATTAAAGTATTTCAAAGGTGAAGGCAGCAATGGAGCGGCGTGTCTGAGGGGGAAATAACGTTGTTTGGGCGGCTCCTCCCAGCGGAGAGAGGAGCCTGATTTACGACGGATTAAGACCGGACGTTCTCCCGGCTTATGCCGGGCAGCACTTTGCCGGCAGCCACTTTTCTGTCGATAAAGGCTTTGAGCACTTTGTAAGAAGGAAACTCAAAGAAATGGAACGTTATACAGGAAGCGGCGGTTAAGATAGAGCAGAACAGCAGCGTACTGATTACAAAGGAATTGCTGTTGTAGAGCCCGAAATAATCGAAAATAAGCATAACGGGAGTATGGATAAGATAAATGGAAAAACTGATTTTTCCCAGGTACGACAAAATTTTTGATGATAAAACCCGGGATACAATATTATCGTAAGCACATGACGAGTAAATAATATAGCTGATGCCGATAATCGCTAAGGCATCGTAAGACATTATATTTTTCTTGGTGAAGATAAAGCAGGAAACTAATGCGATGGTGACTAACTGGAAAAAGAGTGTTTTTCGCGTTGAGGTTTTGGGGCCTTCGCTTTCCAGAATATTTTTAATCACCACGCCGATGCACATACCGGAGATGCATTTCAGAAAGCCGGAGGAAAACAGGTAAAGATTGAGATCTTTGGCCGCCATAAGGTTATGGTTTTTAGCCATGACAAGCGCATAACCTATTGAAGCAATGATAATTAATGCGTAGTTATTCCTGTACTTTAACAGGCATAGAAAGAGGACGACAGACGCATAAAATTCAACGGACACTGACCAGCTGGGGTCATTCCAGCTCCAGGACTGCTCCAGCCCCATGCCATGCAATAATAGCAAATTGTTTACTGCTGTCCCTATAGGATTATCAAAAGGAATATGTCGGTTCAGAACAGCATAAATAAAAAACACCATCAACATGGTTAATATATGGAGAGGGTAAAGGCGGGCAAGACGATGAAGTGAAAACTGTACGAAGCCTATTTCCCCGTTACTAACTTTTTTTGAATAAACGAACGACAGCACAAAGCCTGACAAGATAAAGAAACCGTCTACCGAGATGTAGGCATTAACGAAATTGAAATTCGTCCATCCGAGCCGGCTGCCCATCCAGTGGCTGAACACGACGCTCAGGCAAAGCAAAGCTCTTATACCATCAAGCTGTAATAATCTGTTTTTCATCTGCGGTTATTGCCAGGTTGGATTGATTTTATACAAAATGGCTTTAAGTATAGCAATATGGGCAAGACCTGCAATTTTGTTTCTTAAATTCCAGATATAGATTACTCTTATTCTGCATAAGGTTATTACTACTATATTTTGCACTGAATTGTGCAAACATTGGACCGGGGGAGGAGACTTGATGAAAGAAAAACAACCAAGCCTCATGAAGATTACATAATTTACTGTTTCATATATATTTCACGCTCATTCGGCGAAAAATGCTCAATGGCGTATCGCAGCGTAGTGCGGGGAAGCTGTGTACAGAAGCTGTTAAGGAATTGGCGCAAAGCATCCCGGTCAATTTTTCCCGCTTCGCGCAGCATCCATCCGACGGCTTTGTGCATTAAGTCATGGCGATGGTTAATAAAATGTTCTGCAAGCCAGAAAGTTTCATCCAGGCTTCCCATACGCAGCAATGGATAGACGGAAACCATGGCCGCACGTTCGCGCCAGAGATGACCGCTTGTTGCCCACCGGGAGAGAAACAGGCGGCGTGCTTCGTAATCGTCTTTGGTGCACTTCCAGTATATCCCCATAAGATCCCTTACCGACAAGTCCACCAGATCCCAGTTGTTGACGCGCTCCAGGCGGCGGTCATAGAGGCCGATGATCTGTTTGAGTCCCTCCAGATCACGGGCCTTGGCGCACTTTTGGGCGAGCTTTATCATCAGAAGCAGGGCGACAAGGCGGATCTCGTGCCATTCGGAGCCCAGCAGAATATCACAGTCGTGTAGCGTGACATCGTTGCTGAATTTCTTAGCCAGAGAACGGGTCACCGGAACCCGAATCCCAAGAAACTTGTCTCCCTCACCATATTGGCCCGGAGCGGTTTTAAAAAAGCGCATCAGGTGGGCGGCTTGCTCGTCGTTTCTTAGCGAAAGGAATGCTTCGGAGATCTGTGTTGATGCTGTTGATTTTTCTGTTTTTGTGTTCATTTTGCATCCTGCTGGTATTGGAAGGGGTTTATTAGATCGCTAATGATTCTGAGTGATAATTAAAGCGCCTCCTGCCGCTATGGAAAGGAGGCGCTTTATTTACTCTGAGAGTCCTATCTCTTGCCAGTCTACTTCGGGATTATGGGTGGTTCCTGATGTTAGTCTCCGCCATCCTAATACCTTGGGTTGGCGTAATGGGTTAGATGCTATGACAATATGTCCGTTTGCGTAAAAACCTGTAGATGGCATGAGTGGTTGTGATGATAACCCTGGGGCGTTAGGAGAGTTTGTCGACCATAGCGTAAACCCTTTATCTATCGGGTTTGCAGAATCAAATACGTTACCGCTTAATACTAATGATGTAGATGAATTGCCAAAATTCCTGAAGCCAGAGTTGATGCTATTTTGAGTAATGTTGTTGACTATTAATGATGAGCCACTACTGTATGCTATAGCATAATAGAAACCGGAGAAAAAGCTATTCTTAATAACCCAATTATTATTTCCACAATTGATACCGTTACTTCCTGCTGTTGCTGGAAACTCAGTGGGGTGGCTGGCATAACAATCAGACGCGGTATTATTTCCAGAACTAAATCCGGTAATAAAAGAAAGGCATGATAATGCTCGCTCATTGGAAAGAGATATCTCATTCGGTAATGCGCTACCTAAAACAAGATGGGTTGATGCACCTTGTGATATGTTGTCTTTTAATATCAGACGATTACCGCCATAGAATAAAATAGCTCCTGCTTTGTGTTGCGCATCATCAAAGAGAGTGAAACTATTATCAGATGCAATAGTATCTGTAGCATGAATTGACAATGCATTGCCAAATTCATATGTGCGATAAAACGTTGAGTTAGATATGTATATCTGTCTTGTATTGGTATCACCACTATTGATGAGAATATCTGCCCCTTTGGCTGGAAATATGTTTTCTCCATATTTCCCCGCAGGAGCACCATTATCTCCCAGTGTGCAGTTATTAAATTCGATATCAAATGAACCCTTGATACCTGTAGCGCAATAGATTCGTAGTCCAAATTCAGTATTACGTCTTGCATTTATGTTTAAAAACTTACCATGGCGATTGATTGAATTGACTGATGAATAAGCGGTAACTCCCCTACCTACTTGTGAGCTAAATCCTACAGGGACAGGGGCAATTTCATCTGAATAAGAGTATCGCCCATTGGATGAGAGGTCTAATGATTCAAGACAATAGTCATAGCATCCTTCAAGTTGAATAGCGGTGCTTTTATTGTAACAACCCTTTGAGTTTTTTATACTGAAGTTATGGCACTCGAATAACTTTATTCCATCCCAAGGCGTTGGACCAATATCACATCTATCAAGGAAAAAATTATCACAGTGAGATAAGTAGACATATCCTCCACCCATTCCCCCATCCATATCTTCATCCGTGCATTTTATGCTGAAGTTTGTGAGAGAGAAATTTTTTTTGTTAGTGGTTGAGAAGGCATGTTTAGTCTTGTCGGTAAAAATAACCGTGCCGCCTTTATAATGTGTTCCGCTAGAAAACTGTGCGGGCATGGCGTTATTGAAATAAATATCACCTTTCCCAAAAAGCAGAGCGGAAAAGTTAGATGATGCTTTAAATAAGTTAGTAAACTTTGTAGAGTATGCTGTTAATATGTCATTCTCAACAACGCCATACATATCAGCATGTAATGTTTCACCATGAAGTAGTTTCCAGCGGCCAGGCCCCTCTATTAGCGTCGGTTTTATTGTTAGCCCTTCGTCATCACTATCAGTGCTATCTGCATCCCATGAGTAACTATAACCTTGGGATTCACCTTTCCCATAATATGAATAGGTGCTTATTCGGATACCTGTTTCCGAACCAACACAGTCGCGTAGCTCTTCTACAGATTTCACGGTGCTATGGCATGGGGTGATGAGACGCAGGAAAGATGCTGTGTATTTGTCAATCATAGAGTGTTTTACCTTTTAATTACTGTTGTTATATACAGTATATAGTGGTTTGAGTATGAAGCGAATGATTGGGATGAGTTTTTATCTCTTTATTAAACAAATTGTTAAGTGGGTTTTGATAGGGGGTATTACATCAAGCGGGATACTTATACAGGTTTTTTGTTCTTATGACTCTGCGTGGTCATAACTCCTTTCTTTTTCTCATGTATGACTCGTTAACCAAAAGAATCATCCTTGCCATGGTATGCCAGTATCGCCACAGCATGACAAAATGAGCGAGTGAGTGACCAAAAAACGGCACTACATCGCACCCGCGCGTTTTGGGTCATAGAAATTTTTCAGTTTTTTGAGCGCTCTGTGTTACAGATGAAAATTTAATTACTTCAAAAGTAAGGAATAATTATGTATTTATTGGTTCATGGTACATTTATAATGGAGCGCGAGAAAATGTCGGCACAGAGTGACAAGCCTGATGTGATAAGGGTTACGGGGTTAAGTAAACTGAAATTCCCTGAAGCTAGAAAATCTGAGCAAGGTTGGGTACTATCCATATAAAATGGAACGGGTATAGGGAGAACATATGGCCGTTAAACAATTTTCTTTTTGGCAAATAGCTGACTTACGGGTTGAGGGTGTAGGGATGATGCATGGTGGGTACACTATCGTGCTGTCAGTCAAAGATGTAAATACAAAGGATGGAAAGAATATTTATATATCTGCAATTGGAAAAACTAATGCAGCTAAAGTGGCAGGTGTGGGGCACGTTCTTTTCTGGTGTAGTATTGTGAATGGTATCGATAATAAGAAGTATATTTTGCATAGGAAAGAGAATGAAAAATGGGCCGTTGGACTGGATGATTTTTATATTGGGGATGTGGTTTTTTTATTCCTAAAGATAAACACCTTACACCATCGATATACATAGAGTGTGGTTATATTTATGCTAATTACACGGGGCAGGTAGTTCCAACCCCTCGGAGTATGAGTCGAGAAATAAAACTAACACAATTTCAACGGTAAGGTTTTCAATGAAGATTAAATATTTTCTAATTGCCTTTTTTATAGTTTTAATCCCAATTGCTGTTGTTGCTAATGAAATAAAATATCAGGATGAGCCAACAAAAGAGGCTGCAAACTTGGTGACTAAATATGCCCTTTCTGATGACAATGCGGAGCGGGATAATTATCTAAAGCAGTTAGAGGAAATGGCTGAAAAAAATCCCAGCAATAATAATGTTAGAAATATGTATGCAAACATTTTACTTGCTGAGCGGAAATATTTTCTGGGGTTACATCAATTACAATTAATTAATAAGGAAACCCCAAAGCCTGGCTCGAAGTTGACGGAGTGTATGTTATTAGAAAGGACTGGTAAAGATGCTGGGGATTGTTATAGGGAAGCAGTTTCACTTTTTGAAAAAAATAATGAAAACGACGATAACTATGTTATGGCTCTTTATTTATCTAACAATCCAAAGTTTGAGGCTAAAAAAAATGAGTTGATGAAAAAGGGAAAATTAGAAAATGAAGGGGAAAATATCTTCTCTTTGAATAGAAATGAACTGATTAATTCTATTTTCCCATGATAAGACGTTTAAGATACGTTTTCAGTGCCGATTGACAGCCACTCCTTCAGCCAATAGAGGCTCGTCCCTGAAGAACCCCGTGCGCGACACTCCCGGTATTGATAACAAAAGAGCCACCTTTAGAGGTGGCTTAATCACATGATTCTAAATCAAAAATTTGGTGGCCCCTGTTGGGTTTGAACCAACGACCAAGCGATTATGAGTCGCCTGCTCTAACCACTGAGCTAAGGGGCCAGGAGGCGGTGATTATAGTGTATAAACGATAAAAAAATCCAGCATTCGCCGGGCGTTTGTGTCTTTTTTATGCATAGATAGCTCGTTGTTATTTATGTAAGATTTATCATCAGGCTATGAACGGAGGGGGGAGAATGGTACACGATATTTTAGCGCAGGGATTGCGGGTGGTGTTTTGCGGTATCAACCCGGGGTTAAGCTCGGCGCATCAGGGATATCATTTCGCTAATCCGACCAACCGCTTCTGGAAAGTGATTCATCTGGCTGGGTTTACCCGCAAGCAGCTACTGCCGCAGGAAGAGGAACAACTGACGGAAACCGGTTGTGGGATCACCGCGTTGGTCGCACGCCCTACCGTCAGCGCGGCGGAAGTGACCCGCGAGGAGCTGAGAGCCGGTGGGGAAGTGCTGAAGGAAAAGATCCTGGCGTGCCGGCCGCAGGCGTTGGCGATTTTGGGTAAGCAGGCGTTCAGCGAGGCATTTGGCGTGCGTAATCCGCCCTGGGGAAAACAAGACATTACCCTCGGTGACACACAGGTGTGGATCCTGCCCAATACCAGCGGCCTGAGCCGGATAAAGTTAGATGAGCTGGTAAGCGCTTACCGTGCGATGAACGATGCGTTAGGCCCCCGCTGAGCGACAGGCAATAAAAAACCCCGGCGGGATTAGTGCCAGGGTTTTGGGTAAGGCCGGTAAACCGTTAGTCGTCCAGGAAGCTGCGCAGAACTTCAGAACGGCTTGGATGACGCAGCTTACGCAGCGCTTTCGCTTCGATCTGACGAATACGCTCACGGGTAACGTCGAACTGTTTACCCACTTCTTCCAGAGTGTGGTCGGTATTCATGTCGATGCCGAAACGCATGCGCAGCACTTTGGCTTCACGCGCGGTCAGACCGGCCAGCACGTCGCGGGTTGCTGTGCGCAGGCTTTCTGACGTCGCGGAGTCCAGCGGCAGCTCCAGCGTGGTATCCTCGATAAAGTCTCCCAGATGCGAATCTTCATCATCACCAATCGGCGTTTCCATCGAGATCGGCTCTTTGGCGATTTTCAGCACCTTACGGATCTTATCTTCCGGCATCATCATGCGTTCGGCCAGCTCTTCCGGCGTCGGCTCGCGGCCCATCTCCTGCAGCATCTGACGGGAAATACGGTTGAGCTTGTTGATCGTCTCAATCATATGTACCGGGATACGGATGGTACGCGCCTGATCCGCGATAGAGCGGGTGATCGCCTGACGAATCCACCAGGTGGCGTAGGTCGAGAACTTGTAGCCGCGGCGGTATTCGAACTTATCTACTGCCTTCATCAGGCCGATGTTCCCTTCCTGAATCAGATCCAGGAACTGCAGGCCGCGGTTGGTGTATTTCTTGGCGATAGAAATAACCAGACGCAGGTTGGCCTCTACCATCTCTTTCTTCGCCCGGCGCGCCTTGGCTTCGCCGATGGACATGCGACGGTTGATATCCTTAACCTGCTCAATCGTCAGACCGGTTTCTTCCTCGATCTGATGCAGTTTATGCAGGCTGCGTTCAACGTCATCACGGGTTTCCTTCAGCTTTTCCGACCAGGGTTTCGCCATGGCGACAGCAGCGTCAAACCAGCTGGTATTGGTTTCGTTGCCGGTGAACATAGTGATGAAGTTCTTTTTCGGCATTTTGCTCTGCTCAACGCACAGGCGCATGATGAGGCGTTCCTGAGTACGAACGCGGTCCATCATTTCACGCATGTTGTTGACCAGGTAGTCAAACTGCTTGGGCACCAGACGGAACTGCTTAAATACTTCGGAGAGATTCAGGATCTCTTCGGCGGCCTTGGCGTGGCTGCGGCCGTACGTTTTAATCGAATTGCGGGTTTTCTCATACTGTTCGCGCAGTTCGACAAACTTCTGCCGGGCCAGCTCAGGATCGATGCTGTTATCGTCATCACTGTCGCTGTCGTCGTCGCCGTCCTCGTCGTCATCTTCATCATCGAGGTCTTCTTCCGCCAGCTCGGAACCCACGTGGGTGGCTGTCGGCGCCAGATCTTCCTCCGCATTGGGATCGACGAAACCGGTGATCAGGTCGGACAGGCGGGCCTCGGCGGCCTCTACGCGATCGTACTGCTCCAGCAGGTAAGTAATGGCTTCCGGGTACTCGGCGACCGAGCACTGCACCTGGTTGATGCCGTCCTCGATGCGCTTGGCGATGTCGATTTCGCCTTCACGGGTCAGAAGTTCTACGGTCCCCATTTCACGCATATACATGCGCACGGGATCGGTGGTGCGGCCAATCTCAGATTCCACACTGGAAAGCACCTGAACGGCGGCCTCGGCGGCGTCTTCGTCAGCGATGTTTTCGGCCAGCATGAGGTCATCGGCGTCCGGTGCTTCTTCCATCACCTGAATGCCCATGTCATTAATCATCTGGATGATGTCTTCGATCTGGTCTGAGTCGACGATATCTTCCGGCAGATGGTCATTGACCTCGGCATAGGTCAGGTAGCCTTGCTCCTTGCCTTTGGTAACAAGAAGTTTGAGCTGTGACTGCGGGTTTTGCTCCATAAGACGGTATCCACACTTCAGAGTTTCAATGGTGTCGGTCGGTGAAACCACCAACAATAACGTGCTCGGGGCTTTTTCATTAATGCGCCGCTCCCCGGCATTGCGGCATTATGCGGGGTCTACTCCCCGCCAGATATCGGCACTTAAGCCGTTTAATTCTTTCAGGCTTTCTTCGCCAGCGCTTCGTTCAAAGAGCGCACCTCTTCCCGTTCTTCAGGGCTGAGGCCGTGCGTGCGTGCGCGGGCGATCAATTGTTCCAGGCGTTGCTCCAGGATGGAGTCATAAAGGCTGGCCAGCGTGTCAACGAAAGTTGGCTGCACCATATCCTCAACAACCATGTGGTTCCACATTGCCAAAGTTTCAAGCTGCTGCGCGTATTTATTATCGCGATAGCGCTCAAGTAACTGGCCGGTGGTCAGCCCCGGATGCGCCAGGCACACTTCCACCAGTTCAATAAATAAAGGCAACCCCGGCAAGGAGTGCTCCCGTAACGCCTCAAGCGCGGGCACTTCACTCGCCAACTGCGGATTTTGCACCAGTAATCCTATCAGTATACGCATTGTCGTGCGTTTTAGCTGGGGCGCCTGATAACTATTGCCGCTTTCTGCCTGTGCTGGCATTAGCTTTTCGAGCTGGCTGTCATCTAAAATTCCCAGCTTCTGGCCGAGGGACTGGCGCAAATACAGCCGCAGCGTCTCTCCCGGCACCTGATTTATCAACGGCAGCGACAGGGCGCTGAGTTTGGTGCGGCCATCCGGCGTGCTCAGATCCACCCGCGGCATCAGGGTGTCGAACAAAAACGCCGACAGCGGCTGGGCCTGTTCAACCCGTTGCTCAAACGCTTCGCGCCCTTCTTTACGCACCAGCGTATCAGGGTCTTCGCCGTCAGGCAGAAACATAAAGCGCAACTGACGGCCGTCCGTTAAATAGGGTAGTGCAGTTTCCAGCGCGCGCCAGGCTGCTTCCCGGCCTGCGTTGTCCCCGTCGTAGCAACAAATCACGTTGTCGGTGGCGCGGAACATCAGCTGAATGTGTTCCGCCGTGGTGGACGTGCCCAGCGACGCGACGGCATAATCAATGTCGAACTGCGCCAGCGCCACCACATCCATATAGCCTTCGACCACCAACAGGCGTTCAAGCTGCGCATGTTTCTGCTGAGCTTCATACAGGCCGAACAGCTGGCGGCCTTTATGGAAAATTTCGGTTTCCGGCGAGTTGAGATATTTGGGCGTCCCGTCGCCCAGTACTCTGCCGCCGAAGGCGATAACCCGGCCGCGTTTGTCGCGGATGGGAAACATCACCCGGTCACGAAAACGGTCGTAGGTCCGGCCGTTGTCGTTGGTTACCAGCATCCCCGCATCGTTCAGCGCCGTACGCCCGGCGGGATTAGCGCCAAAACGCCTGAGCGCGTTGTCCCATCCCTCCGGCGCGTAGCCGATGGCGAAATGGTCGGTGACATCCTGGCTCAGCCCGCGCCGTTCCAGATACTGCCGGGCCTTTTGGCTGCCCGGCTGGCGCAGCGCCTGCTGATAAAACTGACTTAACTCGCCCATCAACTGATACAGGCTCTGGCGCTGATGGCGCTCGATCTGGCTGGGACCGCTCCCTTGTTCATAAGGGATCTCCAGCCCCGCCATGGCGGAAAGTTCCTCGATGCTTTCGACAAACTCCAGCCGATCGAAGTTCATTAAAAAATCGATGGCGTTACCGTGCGCGCCGCAACCGAAGCAGTGATAAAACTGCTTGTCGCCGTTAACGGTAAATGAAGGGGTTTTCTCATTATGGAACGGACAGCAGGCGTGATAGTTCTTACCCTGCTTTTTCAGCTTCACGCGCGCATCAATCAGATCAACGATGTCGATCCGGGCCAGAAGGTCATTAATAAATACGCGGGGAATTCGTCCAGCCATAAACCCTTACATTGGTTTGTGTTCGCCGCGCCGCGGAAAATCCGGGCAGGCAAACAGCTTTTCAGCCTGATGAACGAGAACAAGCCGCGCATTCCTTTCGGAAGGCACGGCCTTCGTATGCAATTGTCTAATTCTGATAATAAAACTGCTTTTACAACCAGTCGAGCAACAACTACATAATCTGTGGACTACTTCCCCGGAGACGAATCTCCGGGAGAAGATTAGTACAGACGGGTGCGGCGTGCGTTTTCGCGAGCCAGTTTCTTGGCGTGACGCTTAACAGCAGACGCTTTAGCGCGCTTACGCTCGGTCGTCGGTTTTTCATAGAACTCACGACGACGAACTTCAGCCAGAACACCTGCTTTTTCGCAGGAACGCTTGAAGCGACGCAGAGCAACGTCGAACGGCTCGTTTTCACGTACTTTAATTACCGGCATGTGCCTCTCACCTCGATAAAATCGGTCTTTACGCTGACCCAGAGTCAGCTTTATTCAAAAATGGTGCGGAATTTTAATCCAAACAACCCGGCTTTGTAAAGCGCAGTTTGCCGTTTTAGGCCGCCCGGCCCGCATACGGGGCGGTAACATTTTTCTTCCGCTCAGCGGAGCGCGTCAGTATAGCGAGATGTGCTATCATGCGCCACTTTGTTTCTGTTTTAACCATCAGTGGAGCCGTTAATGCGCATTCTTGGCATTGAAACATCCTGTGACGAAACCGGCATCGCCATCTATGACGATGAGCGAGGATTACTGGCGAATCAGCTCTACAGCCAGATAAAGCTGCATGCCGACTACGGTGGGGTGGTGCCGGAGCTGGCCTCGCGCGATCACGTGCGTAAAACCGTGCCGCTGATTCAGGCGGCCATGAAGGACGCTGGCCTGAATGCGGGCGATCTGGACGGCATCGCCTATACGGCGGGGCCGGGGCTGGTTGGCGCGCTGCTGGTCGGCGCGACCGTAGGGCGCGCGCTGGCGTTTGCCTGGAACGTGCCGGCGGTGCCGGTACACCATATGGAAGGGCACCTGCTGGCGCCCATGCTGGAGGACAACCCGCCGGCGTTTCCGTTCGTCGCCCTGCTGGTGTCCGGCGGGCATACCCAGCTTATCAGCGTGACCGGCATCGGCGAATATACTCTGCTCGGCGAATCTATTGACGACGCCGCCGGCGAAGCCTTTGATAAAACAGCCAAGCTGCTGGGGCTGGATTACCCCGGCGGCCCGATGCTTTCCAAACTGGCGCAGCAGGGAACGGAAGGGCGCTTTACGTTTCCGCGCCCGATGACCGATCGCCCGGGCCTGGACTTCAGCTTCTCCGGCCTGAAAACCTTCGCCGCCAACACCATTCACGGTAACGGCAATGACGATCAGACCCGTGCCGATATCGCGCGGGCCTTTGAAGATGCGGTGGTGGATACGCTGGCAATTAAATGTAAACGCGCGCTGGAGCAGACCGGATTCAAACGTCTGGTGATGGCCGGCGGCGTCAGCGCTAACCGCACGCTGCGCGCGCGTCTGGCGGAGATGATGCAGAAACGCGGCGGGGAGGTGTTTTATGCCCGTCCGGAATTTTGTACTGACAACGGCGCGATGATTGCGTATGCGGGAATGGTGCGGCTGAAAGGGGGAACGTCCGGCGAGCTGGGAATTACGGTACGTCCGCGTTGGCCGCTGGCGGAGTTGCCGCCGGTCGCCTGAATGCGATTAACCGGGGCGGCCCGCCGCCCTGTTACTCTTCTTTATTTTCGTCTGCCGTCGTTTTGTTCTTCCGGAGTTTTTTCCAGATCTTGCCTTCCTGGCCGCGCCACAGGCGCTGGATATTGTCATGATGACGCATCAGGATCAGGCAGGAAAGCATGGCGACCGGGAAAGTGAACTGCGGCTTGAACCACCAGACGTAAAACGGCGCGATGAGCGCGCTGACGATGGCGCCGAGGGAAGAGTAGCCGCTGAGCAGCACGGTAAGCAGCCAGGTGCCGGTCATCAGGCCGGTGAGATCCCAGCCGATCGGGGCAATGGCGCCGAAAGCCGTGGCGACGCCTTTACCGCCGCGGAAGTGAAAGAAAACCGGATAGATGTGGCCGAGGCAGGCGGCGATGGCGGTTAATCCCAGGTACAGCGGCGGCAGGTCGAGTTTGTACGCGAGCCAGACGGGGATCATGCCCTTGAGCACGTCAAACACCAGCACTGTCAGCGCCGCGCCGCGTCCGCCGATGCGCAGCACGTTGGTTGCCCCCGGATTGCCGGAACCATTTTCGCGCGGATCGGGCAGCCCGGCGATCCGGCACACCAAAATTGCGCTGGAAATGGAGCCGCACAGATACGCGAAAATAATCATGCCTAGCGCTGTAGCACTCATACGCAGTTCCGTCTATAAAGAGTCGTGTTCACAGGGACATCAGTGGATAATACGCATATTTCAGAGGAAGTGATACCTAACTTAACGCAAAATCGGGGATCTGATTATGGATATCGTGTTTATTGAGGAGCTGACCGTCATCACGACCATTGGCGTATATGATTGGGAACAAACAATTCGGCAGAAGCTGGTGTTCGATATCGAACTTGGTTGGGATAACCGCAAAGCGGCGCTGAGCGACGACGTTGCGGATTGTCTGAGCTATGCCGACGTCAGTGAAGCGGTGATCCACCACGTTGAGCCTAATCGTTTCGCTCTGGTTGAACGGGTGGCGGAAGAGGTGGCCATGATGCTGATGGATAAATTCAACAGCCCCTGGATACGCCTGAAAGTCAGTAAGCCGGGTGCAGTGGCGCACGCGGCCAGGGTTGGCGTGGTGATTGAGCGCGGAAAGCGTCTCGGTAACGTCTGATAATGTGGTTAACCGGATAAATTTGTCATCCCGTTGAAACTCCGGGCGGTTATACTGGTCGTAACAAGCAATTATTAACGGCATGGTTGATAAGATCGTGCCGTTTTTTTGTGCGGTTCAGCGAATGGCCGCAGGATTTTGTGGGTTGAGGGTACAGATATATGGATCTGCATACGCTGATTAATGCGTTCATTTTAGGCGTCGTTGAAGGATTAACGGAGTTTTTACCCGTTTCATCCACGGGGCATATGATTATCGTGGGGCACTGGCTGGGGTTTGAAGGCGACAAGGCGAAAACCTTTGAAGTCATCATCCAGCTGGGCTCGATTCTGGCCGTTGTGGTGATGTTCTGGCGCCGTTTGTTCGGTTTGATCGGTATCCATTTTGGCAAGCCGGTAGAACATGAAGGGCAAACCGGCGGTCATTTGACCCTGGGTCATATCCTGCTGGCGATGATCCCGGCCGTGGTGCTGGGACTGGTATTCCATGATTCGATTAAATCCCTGTTCCAGCCGCGCACCGTGGTTTATGCCCTGGTGGTGGGCGGCCTGCTGCTGCTGGCGGCGGAATGGCTGAAGCCAAAGACACCGCGCGCGGTCGGGCTGGATGACATCACTTACCGCCAGGCGTTCATGATCGGCTGTTTCCAGTGCCTGGCGCTGTGGCCGGGATTTTCACGTTCCGGTTCTACAATTTCCGGCGGGATGCTGATGGGCGTGAGTCGCTACGCGGCTTCCGAGTTCTCGTTTATTCTCGCGGTGCCGATGATGATCGGCGCCAGCGGGCTGGATCTGTACAAAAGCCTGTCGTTCCTGACCGTGGCGGACATTCCGATGTTTGCGGTAGGGTTTATCACGGCGTTCGTCGTGGCGTTGGTCGCGATTAAAACCTTCCTCACGCTGATTAAGAAGATCTCGTTCATTCCGTTCGCCATCTACCGTTTCGTGGTGGCAGCGGTCGTTTACGTGGTTTTTCTGTCGTAAGACGTTTGCGGAGTCCGCCCTGCGGCGGACTCCCGTCAGTTTTCCTGCTGTGCTTTCCAGTCGCTCAGCGCATTGAGCCGGCGTGCCTGAAGTTCGTCCCGGATCGCCTGCCCCTGAAATCCTTCCTCCACCACCTGACGTACGGAAACCGCATTCGCCACGTTCCAGGCAGCACGCAGATAGTCGCCCTGCGGATAAGGATTTTCTTCCCAGCCCGCGCGTCCGCGCGCGTCAGCTTCGCTGGTCAGAATAATTTGCTCCAGGCGCTCTGGCTTGCGCCAGACGTCAATGGCATCGAACATTTTCAACAGCGTCACCGGGCGCAGTTTCTCCACGGTATGAATCTGGTCATGATATTCCGCCACCAGCTTCGCCAGATCGCGTATCGGATTAGGAATGCGTAAACGCCGGCACATCTCGTCCACCAGCTTAACCCCCAGCGGGCCGTGCCCGTGGTGGTGCGGCCAAAGGTCCGGCGGCGTCAGTCCTTTACCGATGTCGTGGGTCAGCGCGGCGAAGCGTACGTCGATTTCCGGGCTGAGGCGGGCGGCGATCGCCAGCGTCATCAGGGTATGCACGCCGGTGTCGATTTCCGGATGCCATTTCTCCGGCGCAGGCACGCCGAACAGGCGATCAATTTCCGGAAACAGGATCGCCAGCGCCCCGCAGTCGCGCAGAACCTGAAAATAGACCTGCGGGCTTTGGCTGCCCAGCGCCTTCTCCGTTTCGCGCCACACCCGCTCCGGGGTCAGGTTTTCCAGCTCGCCGCTGGCCGCCATCCGGCTCATCAGGGCCATTGTTTCCTCCGCCACCTGAAAGCCGAGATGGGCGAAGCGGGCGGCGAAGCGGGCAACGCGCAGTACGCGCAGCGGATCTTCGCCGAATGCATCGGAAACGTGGCGTAAAATACGCTGATTAAGATCGTTCATGCCGTGATAGGGATCGACCAGCGTCCCATCGGCGCTTTCCGCCATGGCGTTGATTGTCAGGTCGCGGCGCAGTAAATCCTGCTCCAGCGTGACATCCGGGGAGAAATAGGTGGTAAACCCGGTGTAGCCGTGGCCTGATTTCCGCTCGGTACGCGCCAGCGCATATTCTTCTTTCGACTGAGGATGCAGAAATACCGGGAAATCCTTACCGACCTGCTGAAAGCCCTGCGCCAGCAACTCTTCCTGCGTGGCGCCTTCAACCACCCAATCCCGGTCGGTCACCGGCAAACCCAGATATTTGTCACGGACGGCGCCACCGACCAGATAAATTTTCAAAACACGCTCCTGACGAAAAAATCCGCCGCGCCGGGGGCACGGCAATATGAGACTCTGCGGCATAGCCCGCAAAAAATTCCTGTTTCCCCCATTATAAGCCACGCGCCGCGCCTTGCGGCCATAAAAAAACGCCGCAGAGCGACGTTCTTTCTTTTATCCGGCAGGTTCCGCTCAGTTCATCCAGCGGTCTTTCTTGCGGCGCGGAATCAGATGCGGCAACAGCAGCCCGAGGAGCAGACCGCCCCCGGCGACGCCGCCGCCGTATAAAAACCACTGCATGATAATGCCGCGCTTTTTATCATCTAACTGCGTATTTACCGCGTTCACGGTTTTTTGCGCGTTAACCAACTGATCTTTCAGCTTCTGATTTTCTTCTTTCAGGCTATCAATCACGCTGTCGCTGGAAGAGACTTTACGCTGCATTTCCGCCGTGCGCTGGTTCCAGCTGTCATCAATGTTGGCCAGCTTGTCCGTCAGGTTTTTCACCTGCAGCTCCAGCTCCGGTACGCGGGTGCGCAGGCTGGGGACTTTGCTGAGCTGATCAAGCGGCAGCCAGACGGTGCGCCCTTTGGCGTCCCGGACCTGCCCGTAGTTGGTGCCGTCGTTCACGCTGAGCAGCGTTACTTCCTCACCCGCATTCACGGTGCCGACAATCCGGTACTGGTTGCCCGGACCGCTGTGAACGTATGCATTCAGCTCATCAGAGATGTAACGCTTCTCTTCAGCATGCGCATTCAGCATAAAACATGCGGCAAACAGGGTAAGACAAATTAAGCGGAGTCTAGGCATCTGATTATCATGTATAAGTATATGGATGGGATAAGATAGTACGGGGAACAGTGTGGCGAAGCAATGAAAAAACCGATATGAGAACAGTCTGACTTGCACGGCCGGCGCGGCTTGCGGCGCGGAAGCGGCGTTTGAGACAGTGAATTTCACTGCGTTTGCGCCCGTTGGTTGCGGTAAGCTGGCGAAAAAGAGTATCACCCCTCACAGGCAGAAGGCGGCAAATCAGGTTATGACCGTTGAAATTGAACTGAAATTCATCGCGACGCCGGAAGCGGCGGCGCATTTGCCGGGCGCGCTGGGCGCCTGGCCTCATCAGCATACGCCGGCGCGCTTGCTGAGCAATACATATTATGAAACGGCGGAAAATACGCTGCGCGGTTACGATATGGGGCTGCGCATCCGTGGCGAAGACGGGCGTTATGAAATGACGCTCAAAACCAAAGGGCAAACCGTCGGCGGGCTGCATCAGCGCCCGGAGTACAATGTTCCCCTGGCCGGGCCGGCGCTGGATATCAGCCTCTTCCCCTCCGGTGTGTGGCCGGCCGGTTGCAACACGGCGGAATTACAGCAGGCGTTGCGGCCTCTGTTCAGCACCCATTTTCAGCGTGAAAAGTGGGTAGTCACTTACCGGCAGAGCCAGATTGAAGTCGCGCTGGATCAGGGCGAAGTCAAAGCGGGCGAGCTGGCGGAGCCATTGTGTGAAATTGAGCTGGAGCTTAAGCAGGGAGAACGCGACGATCTGCTGGCCTTTGCCGGGGTGCTGAGCGAGGACGGCGGATTGCGCCTGGGCAGCCTGAGTAAGGCCGCACGGGGTTACTATCTGGCGCAGGGGCGCCCTGCACAGGCGGTGCGGCCGGTTCCGGTTCTGCGGATGGCGGGGAAACCCAGCGTAGAGCAGGGCATGCAGGCGGCATTCATGCTGGGCCTGAATCACTGGCAATACCATGAAGAGCTGTGGCTGCGTGGCGAATCAAAGGCGCGGGCCGCGGTTGGCGAGGCCATTGCGTTGCTGCGCCAGGTTTTCACCCTGTTTGGCGGCCTGGTGCCGCGCAAGGCCAGCACGGATTTGCGCGCGGGCCTGACTTTACTGGAAGAGCGGCTGGCTGCGGACGATGCCGATGCCCGCACACTCTGCTTCAGTGCTGCTTATCTGCAAACCCAGTTAGCGCTTACTCGCTGGCTGGTGCTGGAAGAATGGCGCGCCTTCGTGGATGACAAAGCGCAAAGTAAGCTGTCCGGCTCTTTTAAACGATTCGCCGATATCATGCTGGGCCGTACCGGTGCGGAGCTGAAAGAGATGTTTTCCCATATTCATCAGGGGAGCGAATATCAGGACAAACTTACGCGCCTGTGTCATCTCTTACTGACCCTCCATTTGCTTGCCGGAGCGTATTCCGGCGAAGGTCCGCAGCACTATATTGGGTCATGGCGCGACCTGGCGCAGGCCATCGCCGATCCGGAACATGCATCGCCGGAAAGCGCCAGCCACCGGGCGCTGGCCCAGCCGGCATTCTGGCTGAACGGTTCACACTAATTCGCGTCCCGGCGCGCAGGCGCCGGATTAAAGGGAGTGTTTATGTCGCTATCATTACCTTTCCCCCTCTCGCCCGAACTGAAGGCTCAGGCCGCGCGGGCGGCGGAACGCCTCGGGCTGGCAGAGGCCGGTCTGTACGATGAGGCCCGCGCCGCGCTGGCGCTGAGCGATTTCATCAGCGATAACCTTGCGGCCTGCCCGGAATGGTGGCAACAGCTGAGCGCGACGCCGCCCGATCCGCAGGAGTGGCGCCATTATTCCGCGTGGCTGGCGCAAAAGCTGGAGCCGGTCACGGACGAAGCCGGACTGATGCGCGAACTGCGTCTGTTTCGCCGCCACATGCTGGTGCGCATCGCCTGGATGCAGGCGCTGGCGTTGAGCACCACCGGCGAATCGCTGGAATTACTCAGCCAACTGGCGGAAACGCTTATCGTGGCGGCGCGCGACAGCCTGTACCAAACCTGCTGCAACGAATGGGGAACGCCGTGCAATGCGCAGGGCGAGGCCCAGCCGTTGCTGATTTTGGGAATGGGGAAGCTGGGCGGCGGCGAACTGAATTTCTCCTCAGACATCGATCTGATCTTCGCTTACCCGGAAAGCGGCGTGACGCAGGGCGGGCGGCGCGAGCTGGACAACGCACAGTTTTTTACCCGTCTCGGCCAGCGGCTGATCAAAGTGCTCGATCAACCGACGGTCGACGGCTTCGTTTACCGGGTGGACATGCGTTTGCGCCCCTTCGGCGACAGCGGCCCGCTGGTGCTGAGCTTCGCCGCGCTGGAAGACTATTATCAGGAGCAGGGGCGCGACTGGGAACGCTACGCCATGGTAAAGGCGCGGGTGATGGGCGGTGAGGAAGGCGTATACGGCCAGGAACTGCGCAGTATGCTGCGTCCGTTTATTTTTCGCCGCTATATCGACTTCAGCGTGATTCAGTCGCTGCGTAACATGAAGGGCATGATTGCCCGTGAAGTGCGCCGTCGTGGCCTGAAGGACAACATCAAACTGGGCGCGGGCGGTATCCGTGAAATTGAGTTTATTACGCAGGTATTTCAGCTCATCCGCGGTGGGCGCGAGCCGTCGCTGCAACACCGCGCCTTACTGCCATCGCTGGAGGCGATTGGCCGTCTCGGTCTGCTAACGCCGGAGCAGGTAGAGACGCTGAGCACGGCCTACCTGTTTTTGCGTCGTCTGGAGAACCTGTTACAGGCTATCAACGACGAACAGACTCAAACGTTGCCGCAGGACGCACTGAATCAGGCGCGTCTGGCCTGGGGCATGGGCTTTCCCGATTGGGACGGACTGTTGCAGATGCTGGAACGGCATATGGACGGGGTGCGCCGGATTTTTAACGACCTGATTGGCGACGATGAAAGCGAATCCGCTGAAGATGACGATGATCGGGAGCGTTTCGCCGCGCTTTGGCAGGACGATCTGGATGAACGGGATCTGGCGCCGTTTTCACCGACCCTGGATGAAGAAGCGCGCAGGCAACTGGCGCGTATTATCCGCGACTTCCGCCACGATCTGGACAAACGTACCATCGGCCCGCGCGGGCGCGACGTGCTGGATCAACTGATGCCGACGCTGCTGGGCGAGGTCAGCGTCCGGGAAGACGCCGTGCGGCTGCTGCAACGCCTGACGCCGCTGTTGCTGAACATCGTAACGCGCACGACGTATCTGGAGCTGCTGGCGGAATACCGGGCGGCGCTGACGCAGTTGCTCCGCCTTTGCGCTGCGTCGCCGATGGTGGCGAATCAGCTGGCGCGCCACCCTATTCTGCTCGATGAGCTGCTTGATCCCGCCACGCTGTACCGTCCGATTGCGCAGGATGCCTATCGTGACGAACTGCGCCAGTACCTGATGCGGGTACCGGAGGATGACGAAGAGCAGCAGCTTGAGGCGCTGCGCCAGTTCAAGCAAACGCAGCAGTTACGTATCGCCGCTGGCGATATTTCCGGCGCGTTGCCGGTGATGAAAGTCAGCGATCACCTGACCTATCTGGCGGAAGCGATGATTGACGCTGTGGTGCAGCACGCCTGGGTACAGATGGTGGCGCGCTACGGCCAGCCCACACATTTGCAGGGGCGGGAAGAGCGCGGATTCGCGGTGGTAGGCTACGGCAAACTGGGCGGCTGGGAGCTGGGCTACAGTTCGGATCTCGATCTGGTCTTTTTGCTCGATTGCCCGCCGGACGTGATGACCGACGGCGAACGCAGCATCGACGGCCGTCAGTTTTACCTGCGCCTGGCCCAGAAAATCATGCATCTGTTCAGCACCCGTACTTCCTCCGGCATTTTGTATGAGGTCGATGCCCGCCTGCGGCCGTCCGGGGCGGCGGGAATGCTGGTCAGCACGATCGCGTCGTTCGCTGACTATCAGCGCGAAGAAGCGTGGACCTGGGAGCATCAGGCGCTGGTGCGCGCCCGCCCGGTGTATGGCGACGTTGCGTTGCACCAGAAATTCGACTCCATCCGGCGGGAAATTTTATGCCGGCCGCGTGAGGCGGACACGCTGAAAACCGAAGTACGCGAAATGCGTGAAAAGATGCGCCAGCATCTCGGCGGTAAGCAACGCGACAAGTTCGACATCAAAACCGACGCGGGCGGCATCACCGACATCGAGTTCATCGCCCAGTTCCTGGTGCTCAATTACGCCGCACAGGAGCCGCGTCTGACGCGTTGGTCGGATAACGTACGCATTTTCGAGCTGATGGCGAACTACGGCATCATGCCGGAAGAGGAAGCGATGGCGCTGACCCGCGCTTACGTTACCATGCGCGATGAAATCCATCGCCTGGCGTTGCAGGAGCAATCCGGTACGGTGGATCAAAGCGCGTTTGAAGCGGAACGCAGGCAGGTCACGGAGAGCTGGGCACGCTGGTTATCCTGAGCCGTGCCCGGCTGGGGGGTCAGTAACGTGAAGGCACGCCCTCAGGGCGGGTTTTGAAGCGCCGGTGCAGCCACATGTACTGCGTCGGCGCCAGCATGATCTCTTTTTCCACAACCTTATTCATGTAAGCGGCGGCGGCCACTTCGTCATCCAGCGGGAAGCCTTCAAGCATCGGCTGAATGTACAGGACGTAGCCGCTGTCGTCCGCCATGCGCACCGGGGTAAACGGCACGATAGACGGCTTGCTCATGCGCGCCAGAATATAGGTGCCCGTGGTGGTTGCGGCCTGTTCCACGGCAAATAAAGGGACGAAGACGCTGCTTTTCGGGCCGTAGTCGTGATCGGGGGCGTACCAGATGATTTCGCCCTGCTTCAGGGCGCGGATCATGCCTTTGACGTCTTTACGATCCAGCATGTACTTATTGGAGCGCAGGCGGCCCCAGGTTTGTATCCAGTCCATGACTTTGTTGTCGTTGGGACGATAGACGCCCACGCCGGGGTTTTTCATACCAAAAATCCGTGCGCCCAGCTCCAACGTCAGAAAGTGCAGGCCGATTAACAGTACGCCTTTGCCATCCTTACGCGCTGCAATCATGTTGTCGTAGCCTTCCACCCGGCACCAGCGCTCAATGCGCCAGTCCGGCCAGAACCAGGCCATGCCGGTCTCCAGCACGCCCATCCCGACGGATTCGAAGTTTTTCTCTACCCACTCCCGGCGTTCCTGCTCCGGCATATCGGGGAAACACAGCTCAAGGTTGCGGTGGGCGATTTTTACCCGGCGTTTCATAAAGCGCATAGCCAGCCGGCCCAGGCCTTTCCCCAGTTTATGCAGGCAAGGATAGGGTAACAGCACCACGGCATAGAGCACGCCCAGCCCCAGCCAGGTCAGCCAATAGCGCGGGCGCAGCATTGCGCGTTCGAATTCGGGGTAAACGTGGTTATCGGCCATAGCAGGTGGGCAGGTTCTCACAGGGATGATTTGGGAGGCCAGTGTAATAGATTTTGTAAGTTGTTCAAAATCACCGGTAGTAATGAAAGTTGGTATAAAATGCGTTTTTTCGCCTTCGCCGCTTTAATCGCCGTCGATTTGTGGACGGGGAGCGGCGAAGGAGTGTGATATTATCTGGCGCAATATAGACCTGTTGGGGAGTTTGGGGATGAAAGTAACCCTGCCTGATTTTCACCGTGCCAACGTTTTGGTGGTGGGCGACGTAATGCTGGACCGCTACTGGTACGGGCCGACCAGCCGTATCTCGCCGGAAGCGCCGGTGCCGGTAGTAAAAGTGGAAACCATCGAAGAACGTCCCGGCGGCGCGGCCAACGTGGCGATGAACATTGCCTCGCTGGGCGCCAATTCGCGCCTGGTCGGGCTGACCGGCATTGACGATGCGGCCCGTGCCCTGAGCGAGAAGCTCAGCAGCGTGAACGTGAAGTGCGACTTCGTTTCCGTTCCGTCACACCCTACCATCACCAAGCTGCGCGTGCTCTCCCGCAACCAGCAACTGATTCGCCTGGACTTCGAGGAAGGCTTCAGCAGCGTGGATCCGCAGCCGATCTTCGAGCGTATTCAGCAGGCGCTGCCAGCGCTGGGCGCGCTGATCCTGTCTGATTACGGCAAAGGCGCGCTGAATTCGGTGCAGCAGATGATTGCTCTGGCGCGCGGCGCCGGCGTACCGGTGCTGATCGATCCGAAAGGCACCGATTTTGAACGCTATCGCGGTGCGACCCTGCTGACGCCTAACCTGTCTGAATTTGAAGCCGTTGTGGGACGCTGCAAGGACGATGACGACCTCGTCGCGCGCGGCCTGAAGCTGATGAAAGACTTGGAGCTGACCGCCTTCCTGATCACCCGCTCTGAACAGGGGATGACGCTGTTGCAGCACGACAAGCCGCCGTTGCACATGCCGACGCAGGCGCAGGAAGTGTATGACGTCACCGGCGCCGGCGACACCGTTATCGGCGTGCTGGCGACCTCGCTGGCGGCGGGAACGTCGCTGGAGGAAGCCTGCTTCCTGGCTAATGCGGCGGCAGGCGTGGTGGTCGGCAAACTGGGCACCTCCACGGTGTCGCCGATCGAGCTGGAAAATGCCATCCGCGGCCGCAGTGAAACCGGCTTTGGCGTGATGAGCGAAGAAGAGCTGAAGGATGCCGTCGCCAAGGCGCGTCAACGCGGCGAGAAAGTGGTGATGACCAACGGGGTATTCGACATTCTGCACGCCGGTCATGTTTCTTACCTGGCTAACGCCCGCAAACTCGGCGATCGCCTGATTGTCGCAGTGAACAGCGATGCCTCCACCAAGCGCCTCAAGGGCGACGAACGGCCGGTAAACCCGCTGCCGCAGCGTATGGCGGTGCTGGCGGCGCTGGAGGCCGTAGACTGGGTGATCCCATTTGAAGAAGATACGCCGCAGCGGGTGATTTCCGAGATCCTGCCGGATCTGTTGGTCAAGGGCGGTGACTATAAACCGGAAGAGATCGCCGGCGGGGCGGAAGTGATCGCCGCGGGCGGGGAAGTCCGGGTGCTGAACTTTGAAGACGGGTGCTCAACCACCAACATTATCAAGACTATTCGCCAGGGACACTAACCCACGCCGGGAGGCGACGTGAACGGACTGAAACAAGAATTGGGGTTGGCGCAGGGCGTCGGACTGCTCTCTACTTCCCTGCTGGGAACCGGCGTGTTTGCGGTTCCCGCCCTTGCCGCGCTGGTGGCGGGCGACGACAGCCTGTGGGCATGGCCGGTATTGATTTTACTGGTGTTTCCCATTGCCATCGGCTTCGCCGCGCTGGGGCGACACTATCCCAGCGCCGGCGGCGCGGCGCACTTCGTGGGTATGGCGTTTGGGCCGCATATGGCCCGGGTGACCGGCTGGCTGTTTCTTTCCGTGATTCCCGTCGGGCTGCCGGCGGCATTACAAATCGCGACGGGCTTTTGGCAGGCGTTGTTCGGCTGGAGCGGCAGTGAACTGCTGTTGGTCGAGCTGGCGACGCTGCTGGTTATCTGGCTGCTCGGCACCCGCGGCGCCGGTTCCAGCGCCAATCTGCAAACTATCATTGCGGTGCTGATCGTCGCCCTGATCGTGGCGATCTGGTGGCGCGGCGGGATCGCGCCGACGGAGATTCCGTGGCCGTCTCCGGCGGAGGTGGATGCCGGCAACCTGTTCGACGCGCTGGCGGTGATGTTCTGGTGCTTCGTCGGCCTGGAGGCGTTCGCGCACCTGGCGTCGGAGTTTCGCGATCCGGAGCGGGACTTTCCGCGCGCGCTGTTGATCGGCCTGCTGGTGGCCGGCGCGGTTTACTGGGGCGGAACGGTCGCCGTGCTGCACTTCCACGCTTACGGCGAAGGCCGGGCTGCGGCGGCTTCTCTGCCGGGCATCGTGGTGGATCTGTTCGGCCAGCACGCGCTGTGGATCGCCTGCATCATCGGTTATCTGGCCTGTTTCGCCAGCGTCAATATTTACACGCAGAGCTTCGCCCGCCTGGTCTGGTCGCAGGCGCAGCAACTGCCGCAAAGCCGGCTGGGGCGCCTTTCTTCCCGCCAGGCGCCGGTCAACGCATTGAGCGCGGTGGTCGGGTGCTGCCTGCTATGCACGGTGGCGATCTATCTGCTTGATTTGCCGCTGGATGTGCTGATTGTTTATGCCAACGGCATTTTTATCCTTATCTATCTGCTGTGCATGCTGGCGGGATGCCGCCTGTTACAGGGGCGTTCGCGGCTGATGGCGATCGTTGGCTGCGTGTTGTGCCTGGGATTGCTGCTGATGGTGGGATGGAAAAGCCTGTACGCGCTCGGGATGCTGGCGGCGCTGTGGATATTGCTGCCAAAGCAGGCATTGGTAAGACAATAGAAACGAAAACGGGAGCCAGGCTCCCGTTTTTTACTGCTGTTCAGGTTCCTGCTTTATCGCCGGAACGTCACCGTTTTTGGCTTCCAGCGCACTCAGGCGTTGTTCCAGCAACGCCAGCTTTTCACGCGTACGCAGCAAAACCTGCGTTTGCACGTCAAAATCTTCGCGGTTAACCAGGTCAAGGCGGTTCAGCTGAGCCTGCAGGATCTGGCGGATTTTCTTCTCCAGATCATCGCCCAGCTCACGTAATCCTTTCGGCAGGGACTCATGCACCTGACGGGCAATTTGTTCAATTTTCTTCGGATCGATCATGGTGCGTTCCTTGATAACGGGGAAATTCGTTCGCGCATAGTGTAATACCTGAGAGGCGCGGGATAAACCTCCATACGCCGGGTAATGTGAGATGCGACCCCCGGCAGCGATATAACGCCGTCAATCACGCGGGACAGTAAAAAGAATAAAAATGATCGATGCGATCCAATTGCCCAAATCAATCATTAGCGTTATAGTCGTTGTGCTTATTCTCAGGGCGGGGTGAAAGTCCCCACCGGCGGTAAATCAGCAAGTTAGTGCTGAAAGCCCGCGAGCGCTCACGCCAGGTCCGGCGGGAGGTCAGCAGATCCGGTGTGATTCCGGAGCCGACGGTTAAAGTCCGGATGGGAGAGAGTAACGGTATCCTGCCGGGCTGAGTCCCGCTCGCGTTATTTACGGCAGTGCCGCCTTTCGACAGGCTGCTTTGCCGCTCCTCAAGCTTGCCCTGATTCTGGTAATCCATAAATTTAATGAGGTTTTTTTACCATGAATCAGACTTTACTTTCCGATTTCGGCACCCCGATGGAACGCGTTGAACGCGCCCTTGATGCTCTGCGCGCTGGTCGCGGCGTGATGGTGCTTGATGATGAAAACCGTGAAAACGAAGGCGATATGATCTTCGCCGCTGAGACGATGACCGAGGCGCAGATGGCGCTGACGATTCGCCACGGCAGCGGTATCGTATGCCTGTGCATTACCGAAGAGCGTCGTCAGCAGTTAGAGCTGCCGATGATGGTAAGCAACAACACCAGCCATTACGGCACGGCGTTTACGGTGACCATTGAAGCGGCCGAAGGCGTCACCACCGGCGTTTCTGCCCGCGATCGCGTGACGACCGTCCGTGCGGCGATTGCCGACGGCGCGAAGCCGTCCGATCTGCATCGCCCCGGTCACGTTTTCCCGCTGCGCGCCCAGCCGGGCGGCGTTCTGGCTCGTCGTGGTCATACAGAAGCAACGATTGACCTGGTTTCTCTGGCCGGTTTCCGTCCGGCTGGCGTACTGTGTGAACTGACCAACGATGACGGCACTATGGCGCGTGCGCCGGAAGTGATCGAATTCGCTAAGCAGCATGATATGCCGGTACTGACCATTGAGGATCTGGTGGCTTATCGTGAACAGCAGGCAAAAAAGGCCAGCTGATTGAATAAAAAACCCGGAGGCTTATCCTCCGGGTTTTCAGTTCCGGTCTGATATTCTTGTCATTATGACGTAGTAAGGGATTAAATCCCCCCCATCTGCAATAACGTTAAACTGAATCCCATCACCGCCATGCCGCATAATACGCCATAGCTCGGGTTGTTCTGCGGGTCGATCTCTTTCGCCAACGGCATCAGTTCATCAATGGAAAGCGCGACCATAATGCCCGCCACCGCGGCCATGACAGAAGCCATTAATACCGGTGAAATCATCGGCCCCAGCAGCAGGAACGCCAGCAGCCCGCCAAGAATTTCCGCGACGCCGGACAGCCCGGCCCAGAACAACGCCTTACGTTTCGAACCGCTTGCCGCATATACCGGACCGGCTACCGCCAGCCCCTCGGGAATGTTATGAATCGCCACCGCCAGCGCAATACCCAGACCCAGCTCCAGGTTGGTGCTGGCGGTGACGAAGGTGGCGATGCCTTCGGGAAAGTTATGCAGGCTCACGCCCAGCGTCAGTAATAACGCGGTACGGCGCAGATTACGCGGCTTGCGCTCCAGCGGAGGATGCATCAGATCGTGAGCGTGTTCGTGAGGGAGCAGACGGTCCAGCATGAAGTAGCCCACCAGCCCGATGATAAACATGCCATATCCCAATATCGGCGACATTCCTTCGGCAGCCAGCGCAGCCGGGAGCATTTCCATCAGGGAAATCAGCAGCATAATGCCGGCGGCAAACCCCAGGGCGAATGCCAGCATACGGTTTGACGGCTTTTGGCCGATGATGCCCAGCAAAGCGCCGATAAAGGTTGAGCCACCCGCCAGCAGCGTCAGAAGCAGAGGTACGGACATGTTAGCTCCATTTGATAATGATTCCTATTAATGATAATAACAAAGAAACGGAAAAATACGAGAGGGAAACAGCGATAGCATCCATTGTTAAAAGCAATATACGTAAAATGTTGTGCTGAGGCAGCAATAAGTAAACATGATCCGGGCAGAAGCATTCAAATTTCCTGAAGGACTTCATCACGTTTATCCGGCTGACTATCTGCGTCATTGGGCTTAATGTAGCGTCATACAAAGGCAACCGCCTTTTGCAATTACTCAAGGATAACGCTATGAACACAACCCGTATGCCAGCTTTGTTTTTGGGTCATGGCAGCCCGATGAACGTGCTGGAAGAAAATGACTATACCGCCGCGTGGCGTGAGCTGGGCAAGACCATGCCGCGTCCGAAGGCGATTCTGGCTATTTCCGCGCACTGGTTCACCCGGGGAACGGCGGTAACCGCGATGAAGAATCCCAAAACGATCCATGACTTCGGCGGCTTCCCGCAGGCGTTGTTCGACACCGAATATCCGGCGCCGGGTTCGCCCGAGCTGGCCCGTCAGGTGCAGCAACTGCTCGCGCCGGCGGAGGTTTATCTGGATGAAACCGAGTGGGGGCTTGATCACGGCGCCTGGGGCGTATTGATTAAAGTCTACCCCGATGCTGATATCCCGGTGGTACAGCTCAGCGTAGATGGCACCAAGCCCGCTTCGTATCACTATGCGTTAGGGAAAAAGCTGGCGGTGCTGCGCGATCAGGGCGTCATGATTGTTGCCAGCGGCAACGTGGTGCATAACCTGCGCATGGCGCAGTGGAAGGGCGATGCGGAGCCGTACCCGTGGGCGTTTAGCTTCGATAACTTTGTGCGCGAAAATCTGGCCTATAAAGGCGAAAACCATCCGCTGGTCAACTTTATGTCGCATGAGGGCGCCGATTTGTCTAACCCGACGCCGGAACACTTTCTGCCGTTGTTGTATGCATTGGGCGCCTGGGACGGGGAAGAATCCGTCACCGTACCGGTGGACGGTATCGTAATGGGCTCGCTGAGTATGCTGTCGGTGAAGGTAGGATAAGAAAGCAAAAAGCCGCCGGATTCCGGCGGCTTTTTTGATCCGGCGCGATCAGTCCAGGATGATGTGCGGATAGTAACGCGACAGATCCTGCGTTATCAGGCTGCGATCTTCACGCAGGCCGATCCCGGCAGGCTGATCGTTTACCAGCCAACTGCCAATCAGCGTGTAACTGTCGCCAAACATCGGCAGCGGATGGAACTGCTGGACGATCATGCCTTCTTCGCCGTACGGCCCGTCGGCGCTGGCAATCTCCTGCCCGTTATCCACGATGCGGATGTTCGCGCCCTCGCGGGAGAACAGCGGCTTAACCACAAAGCGATCGAGCGGCGGGTGATTATCCTCGGCAAAGTAGGACGGCAGCAGGTTCGGGTGGTTGGGGAACATTTTCCACAGCGTCGGCAACAGCGCCTTGTTGGAGATGATGCTCTTCCAGGCCGGTTCCAGCCAGCGCACGCCGGCATCTTCCAGCTTGGTGGAGAAGATGTCGCGCATCATGAATTCCCACGGATAGAGCTTGAACAGGTTACTGATGACCTGATCGTGCAGATCGGTAAACTGCCCCTTTTCGCCCAACCCGATATCTTCCATGAACAGGAACTCGTTCGGCAGACCCGCTTCCAGCGCGCAATCCTGTAAGTATTGCACGGTGCCGCGATCTTCCACGCTGTCCTGACAGCACGCCATATGCAGCAGGCCGAAGCCGTGGTTGTTTTTCAGCTCGGTGAAGCGATCGATCAGCTTCTCCTGCAGGCTGTTGAACTGATCCGCATTGGCGGGCAGCTTGCCGGCGTTGATCTGATCTTCCAACCACAACCACTGGAAAAACGCAGACTCATACAGCGACGTCGGCGTATCGGCGTTGTTCTCCAGCAGCTTGGCCGGGCTTTTGCCGTCGTAAGCCAGGTCCAGACGGGAATACAGCGACGGCTGGCGGGTGCGCCATGAAGTGCGTACGAACTCCCAGCAGTGCTTGGGAATGCGGAATTTCGCCAGCAGTTCCTCGTTTTCCACCACCAGATCCACCACCTGCAAGCACATTTGATGCAGTTCTGCGGTGGTCTCTTCCAGCTCTTCAATCTGCGCCAGAGTGAACTGGTAATACGCGTCCTCACACCAGTACGGCTCGCCGTACATGGTGTGGAACTGAAAACCAAACTCGGTTGCTTTTTCGCGCCAGTCAGGACGCTCGCTGATGGATTGACGGATCATGCGTGCGTATCAGCCCCCGAAACTGCGGCTGCTGCTGGAAGAGCGGGAAGAGGATGTCGCGCTGCTGCGCTGCATGGTGGCCTGCTTCGCTACGCTCTGGCCGAAGCCGCCGCGGGTAATGGTATTGGTGGTTGCCGGCTTGGGCGCCATGTCGGTTTTCGGCACGGTCATGGTGCGGCCGTAGCTGTTCGCGGAGCCAAAGCTTTTGCCTGATGCGTCAACGAATTTTCCGCGTGCCGGGCTGGCGGCGGATTTCGAGGTGAACAGCGGCTGTTGGGCATAGGCGCCGCCGCTCATCATGCGACCCATCATGTAACCGGCCATCAGCGGCATCCAGAAGCTGCCGCTCTGCTGTGCTTCGGCGTTGTTCGGCGCCATGCCGGCCTGTGCCGGAGACTGCGTGCACTGGCCTTCGCCGAATTCGGCGACGCAGTCTTCGCGCGAGGCGTATTTCGGCGCAGTTCTTTCAGCTTCCTTCAGGGCATTCTCATAGGTGGTTTTGCACTGCTCGCTCATCGACGGGTTAGCACGGCTGCAATCGTCGGCATTCTGATACAAGGAGACGGTTTCGTCCGCTTTTTCACAGGCAGAGAGCATAAAGACCGCGCTGATGGCGATAGCCAGATGCGCCGGGCGCAGCGACTTACGAAAAGCGGCGTGGTTGATGTTTTTAGTCCGTTTCATGAATTCAATTCCCCTTTTTTACCAACAGGCTTTGCCGGCTTCCTGCCGTGCGGCCCGATTCCTGATTCCCAGATAGGGCATAGGATAGGGGAAAAATGTCTAAAACTAAAGCAAATGCCGAGGGGGCGTGGACTTTTACGTTATCTGGGATCTCTGTCTGAAAATGGAATGTGCGGAATGTCTCTTTTTCTGGATCAGACGGTGCTGCGGCGTTTCATTATGAAACATTTTTGTGTTCTTTCTGTTTCATAATGAAACCTAATTACGCATTGCCCGTTGCTGTCTTTTTCGCCGTATAGTCAGTTCTCAGTGGCGGACGGACCGGCGCATCCCTTCCGGAATATCCGCATTTTGTTTCTTACTTTTACAGGAGTTTCATGATGCTGAAAGTGATTCAAGCCCCGTCTAAATATATCCAGGGTGCGGGCGCGCTGCGTTCCGTCGGCCAATACGCCGCGTTGCTGGGGCAAAACTGCCTGGTTATTGCCGATGATTTCGTGATGAAACTCACCTCCGACACGGTGGGCGCCAGCCTGGCTGAGCACGGCGTGAAAGGGCATTTTTCCCTGTTTGGCGGCGAATGTTGCCGTAAAGAGATTGACCGTCTCGGCGCCGAAGTCGGAAAACATGGCTGCCAGTGCGTTATCGGCATCGGCGGCGGTAAAACGCTGGATACCGCCAAAGCCGTGGCTTATTACCAGAAGCTGCCGGTCATCGTGGCACCGACCATCGCCTCCACCGATGCGCCGACCAGCGCGCTGTCGGTTATTTACAGCGAGCACGGCGAGTTTGAATCCTATCTGATTTATCCCACCAACCCGGACATGGTGCTGATGGACACCGAGATCATCGCCAAAGCGCCGGTGCGTCTGCTGGTGGCCGGGATGGGCGACGCGCTGGCCACCTACTTCGAGGCACAGGCCTGCTGGGATGCCCATGCGTCCAGCATGGCGGGCGGCGAATCGACCCTGGCCGCGCTGGCGTTAGCGCGCCTGTGCTACGAAACGCTGTTGGAAGAGGGTTACAAGGCCAAGCTGGCGGCGGAAGCCAAAGTGGTTACGCCGGCGGTAGAACGTATCGTCGAAGCGAATACTTATCTGAGCGGGCTGGGCTTTGAAAGCGGCGGGTTGGCCGCCGCGCATGCGGTGCATAACGGGCTGACGGTGCTGGAAGAGTGCCATCATATGTACCACGGCGAGAAGGTTGCCTTCGGTACGCTGGTTCAGCTGGTGCTGCAAAACAGCAGCTGTGAGCAGATTGAAACCGTGATGGATTTTTGCGTACAGGTCGGCCTGCCGATCACGCTGGCGCAACTGGGCGTGAAAGCGGGCGAAGGGCTGGAGAAAAAAATCATGGCGGTGGCCGAAGCCAGCTGCGCAGAAGGCGAAACCATTCACAACATGCCTTTCAACGTCACGCCGGAAGCGGTCTATGCCGCAATTTTGGCAGCGGATCGTCTGGGCCAGGCCTGGCTGAGCTAATCTCGATAACGGGGGACAATCGTTCCCCGTCTCATGTCTGAACGGAACGGAGAGGACAATGAAGAAGCTGATTAATCACGTTGAGAATGTCTTACAGGAACAGATCCTGGGGCTGACGCAGGCGTACCCGTCGCTGCGCCTGCACCGCGAGCCGGTATTCGTGACCCGCCATGACGCGCCGGTAGCGGGCAAGGTAGGTATTTTGTCCGGCGGCGGCAGCGGCCATGAGCCGATGCATGCGGGCTTCGTCGGTGAAGGTATGCTGGACGGCGCCTGCCCCGGCGAAATCTTCACCTCTCCTACGCCGGACCAAATGTATGAATGCGCCAGGACGATTGACGGCGGAGAAGGGGTGCTGTTGCTGATCAAGAACTACACCGGCGACGTTCTCAATTTTGAAACAGCCACGGAACTGCTGCACGGCGACGGTATTAAGGTTGGCGCCGTACTGGTGGACGACGACGTCGCGGTGAAAGACAGCCTGTACACCGCCGGCCGGCGCGGCGTAGCCAACACCGTGCTGATGGAGAAACTGCTGGGCGCCGCTGCGGCGCGCGGCGATGATCTGGATCGTCTGGTGGCGTTAGGGCACCGCCTGAATAACGACGGGCACTCCATCGGCATTGCGCTGCATGCCTGTACCGTCCCGGCTGCGGGCAAGCCGTCGTTTACGCTGGCGGAAAATGAGATGGAGTTCGGCGTGGGGATCCACGGCGAACCGGGCATTGAGCGCCGTTCGTTCAGTACGCTGGATGATACCGTAGACCAGATGTTCGACACCCTGATCGCGCACGGGCAGTATCAGCGCGTCATCCGGGCCTGGGATCGCGATGCCGGCGACTGGCAGGATCTGCATCAGGAAAAGCGGCCGCTGCAAAAAGGCGACCGGGTGATCGCCCTGGTTAACAACCTGGGCGCGACGCCGCTGTCGGAGCTGTACGGCGTTTATCATCGCCTGCAACAGCGTTGCGACGCGTTCGGGCTGGAGATTGCGCGCAGCCTGGTGGGATCTTACTGCACGTCGCTGGATATGCAGGGCGTTTCCATTACTCTGCTGAAGGCGGACGGGGAAATCCTCGCCCTGTGGGATGCGCCGGTGAATACGCCTGCGTTGCGCTGGGGGCGGTAGAGGAACACGACAATGACACTGAGCAAACAGCAAATCGTGGTGTGGTTGACGCGTTGCGGCGACGCCTTCAGCGCCCAAAAGGATTTCCTGACCCAACTGGACACCGAAATCGGCGATGCGGATCACGGGCTGAACATGAACCGTGGTTTCAGCAAAGTCATGGAGAAACTGCCCGCGGTGGCGGATAAAGACATCGGTTTCATCCTCAAAAATACCGGCATGACGCTGTTGTCCAGCGTCGGCGGCGCCAGCGGGCCGCTGTTCGGCACCTTCTTCATCCGCGCCGCTCAGAGTACGAATGCCAAACAGTGCCTGACGCTGGCGGAGCTGATTCAGATGCTGAAAGAAGGAACGGAAGGCATTGTGGCGCGCGGCAAGGCGGAGCCGGGCGATAAAACCATGTGCGACGTCTGGTGGCCGGCGATCGCCGCGCTGGAGGCGGCCGCAGATCGGGGAGACACCCTGCCGCAGGCGCTGGACGCCGCATTAGCGGAGGCGCAGCGCGCGCTGGAAGGAACAATCCCTATGCAGGCGCGCAAAGGCCGGGCAAGTTACCTGGGCGAGCGCAGCATCGGGCATCAGGACCCGGGCGCCACGTCGGCGATGCTGATGATTCAGGCATTGGCGGCCGCGGCCCGCGCCTGAAGGAGGGAAGATGGTAAATATCGTGGTGGTGTCGCACAGCGCCCGCCTGGCAGAAGGCGTGGCCGAACTGGCCGGGCAAATGCAGCATAGCGGTTGCCGCCTGCTGCTGGCCGCTGGCATTGAAGACCCAGACAATCCGATAGGAACGGACGCCATCCGGGTGATGCAGGCCATCGAAGAGGCATATACGCCGTCCGGCGTGTTGTTGCTGATGGACTTAGGCAGCGCCCTGCTGAGCGCCGAAACGGCGCTGGAGCTGATCGACCCCGGCATGCGGGCGAACGTCAGGCTGTGCGCCGCGCCGCTGGTGGAAGGCACGCTGGCGGCGGTAGTGGCGGCATCGGGCGGCGCGTCGCTGGCAGATACGGCAAAAGAGGCTGAACGGGCTTTACAGGCGAAACGGGCGCAGCTCGGCGAGCAGGATATGCCTGATGATGCAGATTCGGCTCCCGTTCTGGGCAACGATGCCGTGGAGGCCTGCTGGACGGTGCGCAACGCCGCCGGGCTGCATGCGCGTCCGGCAGCGCGTCTGGCCGCGGCGCTGGCGCCGTTCCATGCCGCGCTGGTGCTGCATAAAGGTGATAAGCATGCCGATCCGCGCAGCCTGAATCAGATTACGCTGTTGCAGGTTCGCCGGGGGGATGAAATACGGCTGCAGGCGCAGGGTGAAGATGCGCCGGCGGCGTTGCAGGCATTTGAGCAACTGGCGCAGGCGGACTTCGGCGATGAACCGACGCCGGAATCAGGCAGTACGCCCATACTGCGCGGGCGCGCCGTGGCCGTGCAGCGGATTACCGCGCCTGTATTCTGGATGCAGCGGGCGCATCCGGTGATTCCCGCCGGCCGTATTGCGCCGGAACAGATCGAGGTGGAGCAACAGCGCCTGCGTCAGGCCATCGCCGCCACCCTTAACGATCTCTCCCGGCTGGCCGAACGGACGCATCAGTTGCTGGGAAAACAGCACGCGGGTATTTTCGGCGCGCAGAGCATGCTGATAGACGATCCGGATCTGCAAACCGCGGCGTTTAACCTCATTACCCTGAAGCACTGTTGTGCGGCTGAGGCCTGGCGCACGGAGCTGGACGCAATGGCTCAGGCCTATCGCGAACTGGACGATCCCTATTTGCAGGCCAGGGAACTGGATGTCCGCGACTTGCTGTGGCGTACGCTGACGCATCTGACAAACGGGGGGCCGGAGGTCGCACAGCCGCCCGCGCCGTCGGTGTTGCTGGGCGATGAACTGTTTCCTTCCGAAGTGATGATGCTTGACCGTCGGTTAACCAAAGGCGTGGTGCTCAGTGCGGGAAGCCCGGTGTCGCACAGTGCGATACTGGCATCGGCGCTGGGAATACCGATGGTTGTTGAAACGGGCGACGGACTGAAAAGCCTGAAGGAGGGAGAGCGCATCACGCTGGATGCCGCACGGGGGGAAATTCTGCGCGCTAACGGATGAAACGTGACGCCACCGTTGGTACGGTGGCGTTAATCGTTAAGGGATCAGAAAACGTACTTCACGCCAAGCAGGCCGGAGGTGTTGTAATACCCCTGGTTGCCCACCTGATGAGAGACTTCGCCCCATACGGAAAGATTACGGCTTAGCTGCCCCTGCAGGCCGACTTTGGCCTCGCCGATATCTTTCGTACCCTGAAGCCGGAAGTCGCCGTTCTGTGCCGGAGTGGCGTACTGAACGCCGAAGTCGCTGGTGTTATGAATCCAGTTGACCTCCATGAACGGCTGGAAGATTTGCGCCCGGTTTACCGGCGAGCTGCCCCGCAGGTAGGTACGCAGGCCGAGGCGGGTCATGATGTTATCATCATCCGACTGGCTGACGCGCTGGCCCTGGGCATCGTTGAAATCATCCGCCTTGATGCCGCTCCAGACCACCTGAGCCTTGGGCTGGATAAACCACTCCTTGTTTTCCCCTTTATACATACTGAAGGTATAGCCGGATTCCAGCGAGGCGGTAAAGCCGTCGGAGTCGTAGGTTTCCCGCTCCAGGTAGTCGCCTTTAACCTCGTTGCTGAACCAGGAATACTGGAGCCAGGAATCGACGTACAGCCCGGTTTGTTCCAGCGCATTATTGTACCAGGTGCCGTAGACGCCGACGTTGTAGCCGTCTACGTTGCCTTTCGCGTTGTAATCGCTGAGGCGCGAGTGCGAATTGGTCCATGCCCGGCCCGCTCCGCCCATGATCCCCAGATGAAGACGATCGTTGTCTTCCCCGGTCCATTGCGCGATATCACCGCCCAACTGCACGACGGCGGTATTGGTTTGCAGCCTCAGCTGGCTGCCGGCGGCTCTGGCCTTGGTGTGATCGCCGGTAACCCGCAGCCACATGGCGGTGGGCCGTGCGGTATCTTCACGCAGCGCGTTGGTGAATTGCGGTTCCCCCAGACGTTGGTGCAGGGTATGCATAAACATCATGTTCGCCGCTAACTGGTTGCCGATGTACGCACCGACTTCCGGCGCTACCACTGCGGGCGGCGTGGGGTCTGAACCCGGATCCGGGGTGGGGGCGGGATCTGTTCCGGGATCAGGATCTGGCGTAGGGTTGGGCGTCGGATCAGGATCGGGGACAGGACCGTCATCCGGCGTCGGCAACTCAGAACGCAGATACCAGTTTCCGTCATTCTGCTTTGGCGTTCCCTGGTACAGGTAATATTCATAACCTCCTGCGGTGGCGCGGCCGCTCAGGGCAAATTTGCCGCTTGAGTCGCCCCCGACTTCCACGACTTCAATACCGTTGACGGTTAATGCTCCCGTACCGCCGGCATTGTTGATTTTCAGGTAGGAGCTGCCGCTGGAATCGCCGGTGATGATCAGCTTATCGGTTTGGGAATTGTCATCACCGAATACGGTGTTCATCGTCAGGGTTCCGCCGTTGCCGACGTAATTGCCTTCTACCGTTATCGTGCGGAAGTCGGCGCCGTTGTGCTCAATGACGATATTCCCGGCATTTGACAGTGATTTCAGAACCGAATTGTCGTTCATCGTCCACAAACCGCCCTGCTGAACGGCAACATCGGCCCCGTTCCCCAAGCCGGTCCAACTGGCGCCGGAGTCCAGCGTCAGGGTGGCATGGCTTGCGGCATCGGCATAAACCTGGCCGTTTAACTGCGCACCTGTGCCAGCCAGAACGCTGACGGTTCCCGCAACCGATGAAGCACCGCTCTGTGTAGCCGCGATGATCCGCCCCTGTTCGGAGGACAGCGTGGTGTTTTGGAGCGTGGCCGTCAGGATTGCGCTGTCGGCGCGCAGTACGTCTCCTTGTGCGCTGCTGATGCTTCCGCCGTTTTGGTTGAGGGTGATGGAAGCAGGGACAAGCACCGTGGAGGACGCGCCGTTGGCGTAAACTGCGTGGGCGCCGGCGCCTTGCGCTTCAATCAGGCTGGAACCGGCGGTGTTATCGATCACGATATTGCCGCCTGCGCCGGCATAGACCGCATGCGCAGCGTCGCCCTGCGTGATGATTTGGTTCGCATTCCCCTCGATCTGCACCAGACCGAGCACGTCCTGCCCGCCCAGCATGCCGCTGACGGCGGCGGCCGTTACGCCGTAGGCGTTGTTTCCGGTAGTGGTGATGATGTTGTTGTCGCCGCTCAGGACTATTCTGCCGTTGGTCGTGGCGCTGATGCCGGCGGCATTTTCTCCGGAGGTCGTAATGGTTACGGAGGCGGGGGCAGAACTGTTGCCCACCAAAATCAGCGAGCTGCCGTACGTTGTTGCACGGGTGGCTAAACCGGCGGAACCCGCGCCCGTGGTGGTGATTTGGTTCTGGGTTCCCGAGAGTTGCACTATGCCGCTCTTCGTGTTCTCCCAACTGCCGAGCGATGTACTGACGTCGTTTTCCACCACGATGGCAGCGCTGTTAACGCCGTGGGTTTGGATATTGATGTTGTTCGCCGTCACCCGCGTGTCGTTGTCCTGGGACGCGCCGTTGTTGACGTAAATCCCCTCAGCCTGTGTCAGCTGACTATTGCTGCCGGAGGTAATAATGGACGTGCCGTTGCCCAGGTTCGCCGTTCCTCCGCTGGTGACGACCACGCCTTTAGGGCCAGTGCCGCTGCCGGATGCGGATGAGTGGATGTTCAGCGAACCACCGTCGTTGACGTTCAGTACGCCGTTATTTTCTACATTGATGCCTACGGCGCCGGTATATGTCCCTAAATCGATATCCGCAGTTCCGTTAATGTCGGCAAAAGAATTGGTATCGGTGATATCAATGCCTTTTGCCGCATTAACCGTGACCATGATGGTGCTGGTTCCGTTTAATGTGGCTTCTCCTCCCTGTTCTACCTTCAGTGCGGAGGCGCCGGTTGTCGCAGAGCTATTGAAAAGTTGATCTTCAAACGTCGTTTTATTTGGGCCGGTAACCGTTGTTGCTGCATAAACCGGCAATCCGTTTAACAGAGCAAGAGATATCGAAATGGCGAACTTGCTTTTGGAGAACACTCTCTTTTTCACATAATACTCCTTTTATATAGAATTAATTCCTGAACCAAGTGCTATTTGTTTTGTGTTTAAACGCTCCGTAGATTGAGTTGTTGTGAGTTTTATAAACAGTGAGTTTGTATATTTATTGTCTATTTCATGCGCCAAATGAATGTATGCTCATGAGCTATTCCTGAGTGTGAAAATATAAATTAGTGCTTATCGTAATAGCGTTTTCCAGATAGCCTTGAGTACAACCTGATGCCTGGTATGCCGATGTTTACGGCCAAAAGTGCGCAGCGCCTGCGCTTAAGGTGCTGATATATCCATCTGTTTTTAGATTGGTGGCGTAAGGCGCTTTCGTCGGGTGATTTATATAGTAATTCTGAAAGGTGGCTTATGAAAAATATTTTTTAATGATGTTCTGATGTAATGAAATATTACCTGATTATTCAATTGATAGATAATATGTATCAGTAAGAATACTCTTGTATATGTATTAATAAATAACGTATTATCAGATCGGTTTAATAACGGTATTTACTGTTTAAACTGGCCGACGTCCAATTGATGTTGTTTTAGTTTTCTCCACAGTGTGGTTCTGCCAATGCCCAATAACAACGCCATTTCGTTAATCTTGCCTCCGGTCGCATGGGCCACGCGGATAATGGTTTGCTTCTCTGCGGCTTCCAGCGTCATGACCTGCTCCGGAAATGGATTTTCCGGCTCCAGCGCCAGTTTCTCCGCCAGCAGGTGCTCCGGCAAATCGGTCAGCCGGATGCGGTTATGCTGGCAAATCATTGCCGCCCGCTCGACGACGCCCTTCAGCTCCAGATCGTTGCCCGGCCAGGGGTAACAACACAGCTGGTGCATGGCGTCTTCGTCAATCTGATAGCGGTGGCGAAAGTGCCGCCCGAGGATTTGCAGGTGATGAGTGACCAGCAGCGGAATGTCCTGTTGCCTGCGCCGCAGCGGCGGGATCTGTAATTCGAAGGCCTGCAAGGTATAAAACAGCTGGCGGCGGAAGCGCCCCTGTTTGATCAACAAGGGCAGATCGGCGCTGGTAGCGACGATCAGGCGTACATCCACGGGGATCACCCGCGTGGAGCCCTGACGTATGACCACGCCGTTTTTGATGATTTGCAGCAGGGTTGACTGCATTTCCGGCGGCAGATATTCCACCTGCTCCAGATAAAGCGTACCGCCCTGGGCCAGCTCGAACTTGCCGGGATAACCCGCTTCGGCTTCGCTGGCATCGCGCCCGAGCAGTTCCCGCGCCATCTGTTCTTCGGCCAGCGTTTGGCAGTTCAGCGCCACATAAGGGCCGGCGGCCCGCTCGCTGGCGTTGTGAATGGCCTGCGCCAGCAGTTCTTTACCGACGCCTTCCTCGCCCTGAAGCAAAACCGGATGATGGCCGCGGGCCGCCTGGCGGCCGTAGCGCAGCAGGCGGCGCATGTCTGCCGAGCCGACGGGCATTTGCTCGAACGTCTGGCCCACCTTGCCGAACTGGTGGTGAATCAGTTGCCGCCACTGTTCCAGCGGATGGAGCAGGGCGATGAAGCTGCAATATTCGCCATCGGGAACCGGCTTGAGCGTCAGCAGCGTCGTGACGAAGTGTTGTTGCTGCGTTTCGAAGGTCACTTCCGCATGGCTGAGCGTAGTACGCTGGGCGATGGCATGCTGCAACAGAACGGGGAGCACCAGCAGCCCGGCAAGCGGCTGACCAAGGCTGTTTTGCTCATCGAGCTGCAGCATATGCGCCGCGCGGTGGTTGAGGTATTGCAGGCAGCCGTAATGATCCCAGGCCAGTACGCCATCCTCCACGCCGTCCAGCAGCGCATACAGCTCGTTCAGGTGACGATTGGTTTCCGCCAGCAGGATCCCGCTGTGCAGGGCGTTGCCGATCTCTTTGGCGATGCTCAGCGTCAGCGACAGATCGCTGGTGCAGAGATCGTCAGCCGCCGAGAGCAAAACGATCACCGCCCGCTGCCGGCCATTATTGTCATACACCGGAGTGGCGCTGCTGTTCCAGGCCCGTAGCGCCTGCTTGTAATGTTCGTCGCCGCATACCTGCGCCGGATTGCCGTTACGGATAGCCAGCGCCGCTGCATTGGTGCCGACATGCCCTTCCGCCCAGTAGCTGCCGGTGACGAATCCCAGGCTTTCCAGCGCTGAACGGGTGTGTGTATGGCCGCACTGCCACAGCAGGCAGCCGCTTTCATCGAGGATTTGCAGCACGCAGCGCCGTGACGCCATCAGTTCCCAGGCATCTTCCAGCGCAGCCTGCCCCAGCGTCAGCAGGTCGCTTTTGCGCTGGCGTACCGCATTCAGCGTTGCCGCGCCCGCGCGGTGGGGAAGACGCCATGGCGCAGGCTGCATCAGCTTTTGGCAGCGTAGCCAGGAGTCGTAAATCGTGGGCGCAGGCCGTTGCTCCGCCGGCAGGCTGCCACGGGAGAAAAACGCTAACCAGTCAGTCGGCAGGTTTTCGCTCAGGGAAGTCACAATGATACCGATCATCATGCGTTAAAGGATAAGCGCATGATAACGCGTGGCGGAGAGGATGTAATTCGCCCGAACGGCAAAAAAACAAAAGGGCGTCAGATGACGCCCTTTTATCAGCCGGAGCGGATTAACCGCGGAACGGGTTTTTACCCTTAGCTGGTTCGCTCTGCTTCACTGTTACCGGCTGAGGGGCCGGTTCGGCGGCAACGGTGTTGCTGCTGGTATTACCGTCGGCAACTGCGGCCTGAGCGTCATCACGTGGGGCGATGGAGTCCTGGGAGGTGGGAATGTTTTTACCCAAATCGTTGTTCAGCGCCGCCAGATCGCTCTGGTTCAGCGAACCTTGCGCATACTTCATGTTAAGCAGGCTGATCAGGTAATCGTAGCGCGCGGTGGACAGGTTCTGCTTGGCGCTGTACAGCTGCGTGGTGGCGTTCAGCACGTCCACGATGGTACGGGTGCCGACTTCATAACCGGCCTGCGTGGCGTCCAGAGAGCTTTGCGCAGAAATCACGGCCTGCTTGTAAGCCTCGACGCCGCTGATGGACGCGGTGATGTTGTTGTAGGATGAGCGGACGTTCTGCACCACGGCGCGGTGGGCGCTTTCCAGACCTTCGCTGGCGCCGACGAAGTTATACTGCGCCTGCTTGACCTGGGAATTGGTGGCGCCGCCGCTGTATAACGGCAGGTTGAAATTCAGCCCGATCTGGTTTTGCCCGTCATAGCTGCTCTTACCCGCGCTGGGGCTCAGCGTATTTTTGGGGTAGCTGTTGTAATCGGTGTTGCTGACGCCGCTGGAGGCCGACAGGCTGAGCGTCGGCATGTAGCCGGTCTGCGCCAGTTTGATCTGCTCGCGGGCCAGATCCTGGTTCAGGCGGGCAGTCAATAACTGCAGGTTGCGCTGCTCTGCGTCGCGCAGCAGGTTGCTGACGTTTTCCGGACGCTTGGTAGAGAAACGGTCAACGTTCAGCGAAGCGAGCTGCGAATAATACTGACCGGTAATCTGACGCAGATTTTCCAGCGAGTTATCCAGGTTATTACGGGCGGTCACTTCGTTAGCCAGCACCTGGTCATATTGCGCACGGGCGTTCTGCACGTCGGTAATCGCGACCAGGCCAACGTTGAAGCGCTGGGTGGTCTGATCCAACTGATGGTAGATCGCCTGCTTGTTGGATTCGGTATACGACAGGGCGTCAATGGCGCGCAGCACGTTGAAGTAGGCGGTGGCCGATTCCAGCATCAGGGTTTGCTGTGATGACTGATACGACACATCCTGAATGCCGGCCTGTTTCTCCGTCAGGGAGAGCTGACGCCATAACGACATATCAAAAAGCGTCTGCGTCAGGGACAACGTACCGCCGTAGTTCTTGGAGTTCAGGCCATCGCTGTCGCGCATGCCGTTGGTATAGGATGCGTTAGCGCCTAATCCCAATTGCGGAAGCAGCGGACTGCGTGATTCATTAATTTTTTCATATGCCGCGTCGCGCGTGGCTGCGGCCTTGCGCAGATCCGGGTTGCTGGCGAGCGCCTGCTGGTAGATCTCGACCAGGTTTTCCGCATGGCTCAGGGCGCTGACGCCACCCAGGCTCAGGCCAATAAGAATGGGGAGAAGTTTCTTCATTTGCATTCCTTGTTGTGCAGCAATGTTGCTATTGTAGCGCTGACGAAAGTCACATAGTCGCTGATTCTACCAGAGTCCGTTGCTTCGGGAAGATGGCTTTACGTGCCATCATTCCCAAATAATTCCAGATTATTTCATTTATCGGTTTGTCACAATAATGTGAGCTGCGATAGGCTTCTTTACTTCTTTTCACCCAGGCCCGTTTTACCCGGGACGCTGCCGTGAGTTTACTCTTTTGAAGATAAACGAACCATCTCAAGCCGATTAAGGGGATTTGTATCCATGAGCGACCCGAAGTCATCGCCCGTTACGCTGGGCAAAAGCGATGTGGAAATTATTGCACGGGAATCATTGTACCGCGGTTTTTTTTCACTGGAGCTGTACCGTTTTCGCCACCGGCTGTTCAACGGAGAAATGAGCGGCGAGGTGCGGCGCGAGGTTTTCGAACGTGGTCATGCCGCCGTGCTGCTGCCTTATGATCCGGTGCGCGACGAAGTCGTGCTGGTGGAGCAACTGCGCATTCCCGCGCTGGACTCCAGCCCGACGCCCTGGCTGCTGGAGATGGTGGCCGGCATGATAGAAGAAGGCGAGAGCGTCGAGGACGTGGCGCGCCGCGAAGCGATGGAGGAGGCCGGATTGACGGTGGGCCGCTGCGAGCCTGTGCTAAGCTATCTTGCCAGCCCCGGCGGCACCAGCGAACGTCTTTCCATCATGGTGGGCGAAGTCGACGCGACCACGGCCTCCGGCATCCACGGTTTACCGGAGGAGCACGAGGATATCCGCGTGCACGTGGTCAGCCGCGAACAGGCATACCGCTGGGTGGAAGAGGGCGCTATCGACAATGCCGCCTCGGTGATTGCATTACAATGGCTGGCGTTGCACCATGAGCCCCTGCGTCAGAGATGGTGCGGTTCCCGTTAGTCCGCTGTTGTCCATTTATTACGTTCCTGCCGGAGTTTAGATGAAGCGTTATTCCCCAGATTTCCCGCTGATGATGCGGCTGTGCGAAACCAACTATGCCCAACTGAGACGTTTATTGCCGCGCAGAGACGATGTCGGAGAGTCACAGGGATATCAGGTCAACGGAACGACATACCAGATCACCGTCACGGAATCGACCCGTTACACCTCGCTGGTGGACATCCGGCAGATGGCGCCGGAGCCGGCCCATTGGGGGCTGCCCTCCATGAGCGTGCGCCTGTATCATGACGCTATGGTTGCGGAAGTGTGTGCAAGTCAGCAGATCTCCCGCTTCAAGGCGCGCTATGATTACCCGAATAAAAAGTTGCATCAGCGCGATGAAAAGCATCAAATTAACCAGTTTCTCGCAGATTGGCTGCGTTATTGTTTAACGCATGGAGCAATGGCAATCCCGGTTTATCAGACAGACTAAAACGCCGGAGGACGCGGTTCCGCCGGCGCTGTATGTCTTTGTGCCGCCCGGAGACCGCTGCTGGGCATGCTGTATGCCGGGCGTACTTCTGAGCACGACCAAAGTCATGAAGGACATTATTTGGAAAGCCTGTTTCATCTGACCGTTGCAAGTGGGGCGCCGGTCAGAATTTTACAAATTACTGACACCCACCTGTTTGCGGGCGAACATGAGACGTTGTTGGGCGTGAATACTTACCGCAGTTATCACGCCGTGCTTGATGCCGTTCGGGATCAGAACCGTCCGTTCGATTTAATTGCTGCGACGGGCGATCTTGCTCAGGATCACTCCGTGGCGGCCTATGAACATTTCGCTGCGGGCATGGCCCGTTTCTCCCAGCCCTGCATCTGGTTGCCCGGTAATCACGACTTTCAGCCGGCGATGGTCGATACGCTGGCCGAAGCGGGCATCAACCCGACGAAGCACGTTCTGCTGGGGGATTCCTGGCAGGTGATTCTGCTCGACAGCCAGGTTTTCGGCGTGCCCCACGGCGAACTGAGCGACTACCAGCTTGAATGGCTGGACGCCGCGCTTGCCAAGCATCCTGAGCGCTATACCCTGACGCTGCTGCACCATCATCCCCTGCCATCCGGCTGCACTTGGCTCGATCAGCACAGCCTGCGTAACGCCCATATGCTGGGGGAGATACTGTCGCATTATCCGCGGGCGCGAACGCTGCTTTGCGGCCACATTCACCAGGATTTGGATTTGATGTGGAACGACTGCCGCATATTGGCTTCGCCCTCCACCTGTATTCAGTTCAAACCCTTGTGTACCAACTTCACTATTGATACGGTTGCACCCGGCTGGCGCTATCTGGATTTACATCCCGATGGTTCCGTCACCACGGAACTGCACCGTCTGACCGGAACGGAATTCCGGCCGGACCTGGACTCTGACGGCTATTGATGATGCCTACGCTGCTATATTTACACGGATTTAATAGTTCCCCCCGCTCGGTCAAGGCCACGGCGCTGAAACAATGGCTGAGCGAATACCACCCGCATGTCACCATGCTGGTGCCGCAGTTGCCGCCTTATCCGGCGGAGGCGGCGCAGATGCTGGAAGACATTGTGATGGAGCGTTCCGGGCGACCGCTCGGGTTGGTGGGATCCTCATTGGGCGGCTATTATGCAACATGGCTGTCTCAGTGTTTTATGCTGCCGGCGGTGGTGGTCAATCCGGCAGTCAAGCCGCATGAACTGCTGCTTGATTTCCTCGGTGCCAATGAGAATCCCTACACCGGCCAGCAATATGTGTTAGAGTCACGCCACGTTTACGATCTGAAAGTCATGCAGGTGGACCCGCTGGAATCACCAGATCTTATCTGGTTATTGCAGCAAACCGGCGATGAAGTGCTGGATTACCGCCAGGCGGTGGCTTATTACACATCATGCCGCCAGACCATTGAATCGGGCGGTAATCATAGTTTCGTCGGTTTCGAGCACTATTTTCCGCAGATCGTCGATTTTTTAGAACTGTCGGAGGGGTAACTCCCGGCCGGCGATAATCTCCGTTACTGATACGAATCAAACGATGACTCAATCCAGCTATAACGCTGAATCTATCGAAGTTCTCAGCGGTTTAGAACCTGTGCGCCGTCGTCCGGGAATGTACACCGATACGACGCGCCCGAACCACCTCGGTCAGGAAGTGATCGACAACAGCGTCGATGAAGCGCTGGCGGGTCACGCTTCCCGCGTCGAGGTGATTCTTCATGCCGATCAGTCGCTGGAAGTGATTGATGACGGCCGCGGCATGCCGGTGGATATTCACCCGGAAGAGGGTGTGCCCGCCGTAGAGCTGATCATGTGCCGCCTGCACGCCGGCGGTAAGTTCTCCAATAAAAACTACCAGTTCTCCGGCGGCCTGCACGGCGTGGGGATCTCGGTGGTGAACGCCCTGTCGAAGCGGGTGGAAGTGAACGTGCGCCGCGACGGGCAGGTCTATCAGATCGCCTTTGAAAACGGCGACAAGGTGGAAGACCTGCACGTCACCGGCACCTGCGGCCGCCGTAATACCGGCACCAGCGTGCACTTCTGGCCCGACGAACAGTTTTTCGACAGCCCGCGCTTTTCTGTTTCACGCCTGACGCACCTGCTGAAAGCCAAAGCGGTGCTGTGCCCCGGCGTGGAAATCGTCTTTAAAGACAAGGTTAACGACACCGAGCAGCGCTGGTGCTACCAGGCAGGACTGAACGACTATCTGATGGAAGCGGTCAACGGCCTGGTGACGCTGCCGGAGCAGCCGTTTACCGGCGCGTTTGCCGGCGACACCGAAGCGGTGGACTGGGCGTTGTTGTGGCTGCCGGAAGGCGGCGAGCTGCTGACGGAAAGCTACGTCAACCTGATCCCGACCATGCAGGGCGGCACGCACGTTAACGGCCTGCGTCAGGGGCTGCTGGACGCCATCCGCGAATTCTGTGAGTTCCGTAATCTGCTGCCGCGCGGGGTGAAACTCTCGGCGGATGATATCTGGGAACGCTGCGCCTACGTACTGTCGGTGAAGATGCAAGACCCGCAGTTCGCCGGGCAGACCAAAGAGCGCCTTTCGTCGCGCCAGTGCGCGGCGTTTGTTTCCGGCGTAGTGAAAGATGCCTTCAGCATCTGGCTGAACCAGAACGTCCAGGCGGCGGAGATGCTGGCGGAACTGGCGATTTCCAGCGCCCAGCGCCGCATGCGCGCCGCCAAGAAAGTGGTGCGTAAAAAGCTGACCAGCGGTCCGGCGTTGCCGGGCAAGCTGGCGGACTGCACCGCGCAGGATCTCAGCCGCACCGAGTTGTTCCTGGTGGAAGGGGACTCGGCGGGCGGCTCCGCCAAGCAGGCGCGTGACCGGGAATACCAGGCCATCATGCCGCTCAAGGGCAAAATCCTGAATACCTGGGAAGTGTCGTCCGATGAAGTGCTGGCGTCGCAGGAGGTGCATGACATCTCCGTGGCGATCGGCATCGATCCGGACAGCGACGACCTGAGCCAGCTGCGCTACGGGAAAATCTGCATCCTGGCGGATGCGGACTCCGACGGCCTGCATATCGCCACGCTGCTGTGCGCGCTGTTCGTGCGACATTTCCGCGCGCTGGTGCAAAACGGTCACGTGTATGTCGCAATGCCGCCGCTTTACCGTATCGACCTGGGCAAAGAAGTTTATTACGCCCTGGATGAGGAAGAGAAAGCCGGCGTGCTGGAGCAGCTCAAGCGCAAGCGGGGCAAGCCGAACGTGCAGCGCTTTAAAGGGCTGGGCGAAATGAACCCGCTGCAACTGCGTGAGACCACGCTTGATCCCAACACCCGTCGCTTGGTGCAGCTCACCATCGGCGAGGAGGACGTTGATCAAACGCTGGCGGTGATGGACATGCTGCTGGCGAAGAAGCGTTCGGAAGATCGGCGTAACTGGTTGCAGGAAAAAGGCGATCTGGCGGATCTCGACGTCTAGCGCTGAACGCCTGCGGGGGAAGGGCCGGACGGGCGTTTTCCCCCGAACTGCCCCGCCCGGCTGCGGGGCATCTTATCTGAAGTGCCCCTCTGTTTTTTCGCATTCAACTTCGTGTGGGTAAAAGATGCTTTACGCGGGTAATCAGCGCCTTCTTCTGGCCGCGGTTTGCGGCAGAACGCCGCGCCATGATTGTTGGACGGTAGCCGGTTGCATATACGATAATCACCGGTAATTCCCTTTGTGACAGCCGCCCGGAAGATAGGTTACTATGCGCGGATCAATCACGTGCGGGTTAAAGATATTACAATTCCATGCCAGCGTCGCATGATGGCTGCCGGAGCGTGTTCCGGCGGCGGTAAGAGGATAATGAATTGAGCGATTTGACTCACGACGGAACCGAGCGCGTTGCGCTGCATACGTTCACTGAAAATGCCTACCTGAACTACTCCATGTACGTCATCATGGACCGGGCGTTACCCTTTATCGGCGACGGCCTGAAGCCGGTTCAGCGCCGTATTGTGTATGCCATGTCCGAACTGGGGCTGAATGCCAGCGCCAAGTTCAAAAAGTCCGCGCGTACCGTGGGCGACGTGCTGGGTAAATACCATCCGCACGGCGACAGCGCCTGCTATGAAGCGATGGTGCTGATGGCGCAGCCGTTCTCTTACCGCTACCCGCTGGTGGACGGCCAGGGCAACTGGGGTGCGCCGGACGATCCGAAATCGTTCGCGGCGATGCGTTATACCGAATCGCGCCTGTCGAAATATGCGGAAGTGCTGCTCAGCGAACTGGGGCAGGGCACGGTCGACTATATTCCCAACTTTGACGGTACGCTGCAGGAGCCGAAGATGCTGCCTGCGCGCTTACCCAATATCCTGCTCAACGGCACCACCGGCATCGCGGTAGGGATGGCGACCGATATCCCGCCGCACAACGTGCGTGAAGTCGCGAATGCGCTGGTGGCGCTGCTGGAGAAGCCGGATACTTCGCTGGATGAGCTGCTGCAATACGTGCAGGGGCCGGACTTCCCCACAGAAGCCGAAATCATCACCCCGGCGGAAGAGATCCGTAAAATTTACCGTTCCGGGCGCGGCTCGGTGCGTATGCGCGCGGTATGGAAAAAAGAAGATGGCGAAATCGTCATTTCCGCGCTGCCGCATCAGGTGTCCGGCGCCAAGGTGCTGGAACAGATCGCCAGCCAGATGCGCGCTAAAAAGCTGCCGATGATCGATGACCTGCGCGACGAATCTAACCACGAGAACCCGACGCGCCTGGTGCTGGTGCCGCGTTCCAACCGTGTGGATCTGGATCAGGTGATGAACCACCTGTTCGCCACCACCGATCTGGAGCGCAGCTACCGTATCAACATGAACATGATCGGGCTGGACGGCCGCCCGGCGGTCAAGGATCTCAGCGTGATCCTGACCGAATGGCTGGCTTTCCGCCGCGACACCGTGCGCCGCCGTCTCTCCCACCGGCTGGAGCGGGTGCTGAAGCGCCTGCATATCCTGGAAGGTTTGCTGGTCGCGTTCCTCAATATTGATGAAGTGATCCACATCATCCGCACTGAAGATGAACCCAAACCGGTGCTGATGGCGCGTTTCTCGCTGACGGATACCCAGGCGGAAGCCATTCTGGAACTGAAACTGCGCCACCTGGCGCGGCTGGAAGAGATGAAAATCCGTGGTGAGCAGGATGAGCTGGCGAAAGAGCGCGATCAGTTACAGGCGCTGCTGGCCTCAGAACGTAAGCTCAACACCCTGATCAAAAAAGAAATTCAGGCCGATGCGCAAACTTATGGCGACGACCGCCGTTCGCCGTTGCAAGAGCGTGAAGAAGCGAAGGCGATGAGCGAGCACGACTTCGTGCCGTCTGAGCCGGTGACCATCGTGCTGTCGGAAGGCGGCTGGGTGCGCAGCGCCAAAGGGCATGACATCGATCCCAGCGGGCTGAGCTACAAGGCCGGCGACAGCTTCCGCGCCGCTGCGCGCGGCAAGAGTAACCAGCCGGTGGTGTTTATTGACTCCACGGGGCGCAGTTATGCGCTCGATCCGCTGTCGTTGCCTTCCGCCCGCGGGCAGGGCGAGCCGTTGACCGGCAAACTGACGCCGCCGCCGGGCGCCACCATTGAACAGGTGCTGATGGCCGGCGACGATCAAAAGCTGCTGATGGCCTCAGACGCCGGTTACGGTTTCGTCTGCACCTTCAGCGATCTTGTGGCGCGCAACCGTGCGGGCAAGGCGATGCTGACGCTGCCGGACAATGCCAGGGTCTTGCCGCCGCTGGAGATCCACGGCGAAGACAACATGCTGCTGGCGGTAACCAAAGCCGGCCGTATGCTGATGTTCCCGGTGAACGATTTGCCGGAGCTTTCTAAGGGCAAGGGCAACAAGATTATCTCCATTCCTGCCGCGCAGGCGGCATCTGGCGAAGATACGCTGATATGGCTGTTCGTCTTGCCGCCGCAAAGCTCGGTGACGCTGCACGTTGGCAAGCGTAAACTGACGCTGAAACCGGAAGACCTGCAGAAATTCCGTGCCGAACGCGGGCGTAAAGGTACGTTGTTGCCGCGCGGCCTGCAACGTATCGAACGTGTTGAGGTGGATACGCCTCAGGCGGCGCTGCGTCTGGATAACGGAAGCGGCGACAGCGAGGAATAAGCGGGAAAATGAAAACCTTCGCGAACCCTCCGGGGCTTCATGCCCCGCTGGCGCGTTACTCCCACCAGGCGGAAATCCGCGGCCCGCAGCGCTGGCTGGTTTTGTCAGGGCAGATCGGCATGACGCCTCAGGGCGCCGTGCCGGAGGACGCCGCCGCACAACTGGCGCTGGCGCTTGATAACGTCCTGGAAAATTTGCGCGCGGCGCAGATGCGACGCGAAGACCTGATCAAACTGACGTTCTATTTGGTTGCCCCCGACGACGCAGCGCGGCGGCGGCAAATCATCAGCGAGAAACTGGGCGAACATGAACCCTGCATGACGGTGGTTTACGTGGCGGGGCTGGCTTCACCGGCGCTGAAAGTTGAGATCGAGGGCTGGGCCTGTCGCGACGACGGGTAACCCGGTTCCGGTTTGCGTTGTTAACCGGCTTTGGCCGGGGGAATAACGCGTTTACGCTGCGGCTCACGGGAAGGTGAGTTTTGCGGTGAAGCCGGTATACTAATCCGGCGATAGGCTGATGAGGTTGTTATGCTACTAATTGTGCGCGTTGTACTGGTTACCCTGTACTCTGTTTTGGTCTGTATTCTTGGATCGCTGTATTGCCTGCTCAGCCCGCGTAACCCGAAGCACGTGGCTACGTTCGGGCATATGTTCGGCCGTCTGGCCCCGCTGCTGGGCCTGAAGGTGGAAACCCGGATACCGCCGGAGGCGAAGCATTACGGCAACGCGATCTACATCGCCAACCATCAGAATAATTACGACATGGTCACCGCGTCCAATGCGGTACAAACCAATACGGTGACCGTGGGGAAAAAAAGCCTGATCTGGATCCCTTTCTTCGGCCAGCTGTATTGGCTGACCGGCAACCTGCTGATTGACCGCGACAACCGTTCCAAAGCGCACGGCACCATCGCGCAGGTGGTGGAGCAGTTCAAGCGTAAAAAGATCTCGTTCTGGATGTTCCCCGAAGGCACCCGCAGCCGCGGGCGCGGCCTGATGCCGTTTAAAACCGGCGCGTTTCATGCCGCTATTGCCGCCGGTGTGCCGATTATCCCGATCTGCGTCTCCTCGACCAACGATAAAGTGAAGCTGAACCGTCTGAACAACGGACTGGTGATCGTGGAAATGCTGCCGCCGGTGGACGTCAGCCAGTTTGGTAAGGATCAGGTGCGGGCATTAGCGGAGCATTGCCGCAACCTCATGCAGGCCAAGATTGCCGAGCTGGATGCCGAAGTTGCACAGCGGGAAGCGGAAGCGAAAAAAACAGCCTGATCCGGGCTAACGGTTTCACACTATTGAGCGTTTGTCTGTGCAGCCGCTTTCCCTTCGCCGCCGGAAGCGGGTATCGCTTGTGGCGAAGGATGGCGTGAGTTCGCAGACAGAAATTTCATGGAGTTGGTATGTCACTCAGTCGACGTCGGTTTATTCAGGCTTCGGGGCTGGCGCTGTGCGCGACGACCCTGCCGCTGAAAGCGCGTGCGGCCGGCGCCTCTAATTTGTTACCCGTGCCCCCCCTGCTGGAGTCCCGGCGCGGCCAGCCGTTGTTTCTGACGTTGCAGTCTACCCACTGGGCATTTTCCGGCGGGCGTAAAGACAGCGTCTGGGGCATCAACGGCATGTATCTCGGCCCGACGGTGCGGGTGTATAACGGCGATGACGCCAAGCTAATCTACAGTAATCGCCTGGCGGAACCCGTGGCGATGGAGATCAGCGGCCTGCAACTGCCCGGCCCGTTGTCCGGCGGCGCGGCGCGGCTGATGTCGCCCGGCGTGGACTGGTCGCCGGTGCTGCCCATCCGCCAGCAGGCGGCGACCTGCTGGTATCACGCCAACACGCCCAACCGCATGGCGCAGCACGTCTATAATGGGCTGGCGGGTTTGTGGCTGGTGGAGGATGAGGTCAGCAAGACGTTGCCCCTGCCCAACCACTACGGCGTCGATGATTTTCCCGTCATTATTCAGGACAAACGGCTGGATACCTTCGGCTCGCCGGTCTATAACGCGCCGGCGTCCGGCGGTTTCTTTGGCGATACCCTGCTGGTCAACGGTATTGAAGATCCGTACGTGGAAGTCTCCCGCGGCTGGGTACGCCTGCGCTTGCTGAATGCCTCCAACGCCCGGCGTTATACTCTGCAGATGAGCGATAACCGCGCCTTCCACGTGATCGCCAGCGATCAGGGCTTTATGCCGGCGCCGGTAGAAGTCAGTTCGCTGACGCTGGCGCCCGGCGAACGGCGCGAAGTGTTGGTTGATATGTCGAAAGGGGAAGAGGTGACGATCACCGCCGGGGAAGCCGCCGGGCTGATGGATCGCCTGCGCGGCCTGTTCGAGCCTTCGTCGATTCTGGTTTCTACCTCGGTGCTGACGCTGCGCCCGACCGGGCTGCTGCCGCTGGTGACGGACAATCTGCCGATGCGGTTGGTGACGGATCAGATGATGAACGGCAACGTGGTGCGCTCACGCGATCTGGTGCTGGGCGACGGCGCTTCGCCGGGAATCAACGGAGCCTTGTGGGATCTGAACCGCACTGATATTCAGGCACGGCAGGGAACCTGGGAACACTGGACGGTTAACGCCAGCCTGCCGCAATCTTTCCATATTCAGGGCGTGCAGTTTTTGATTAAAAGCGTCAACAATGCGCCGCCGATGATGGAAGACCGTGGCTGGAAAGACACCGTGTGGGTCGATGGTCAGGTTGAGCTGCTGGTTTATTTTCCGCAGCCTTCTTCCCCGCATTTCCCGTTTATCTACTACAGCCAGACGCTGGAGATGGCCGATCGCGGTTCGGCCGGCCAGCTGGTGGTCGAGCCAGCGTCCTGACGCCCGCTATTCCGTCAGCGTACAGGGAACCGTCAGGCGGCGAACGGGCTGGCTGTCGTGCAGTTGCCCCATCAATTGCTGTATCGCCAGGCGTCCGGCTTCGGCGTTGCCGGGATCGACGGAAAAGGTTTGCGGGTAGAGAAAGTGCAGCAGGGCATTATTGCCGATGCCGCAAACCTGAATCGCCTCAAGCTGATGTTCGTGCAGGTATTTGCTGACGCCGATGGCGATGGTGTCTGACGCGCAGACAATGGCGGTGGTTTCCGGCGTGAGAACCTCGGGAACCCGCTGATAACCGCTTTGATAGGTCAGCTCGCCGAGTGAAGCGTCGGGCGTGAGGCCGTAATGGCGGCAGCGTTCCTGATAGGCGGCATGACGGCGGCTGCCGGTGGTGGCATCGGACTCTTTGACGCCGATAAAAGCGATGCGGCGGTGCCCCTGCTGATACAGTTTGTCCACCAGCAGCGTTATGGCGCCGGCGTCGTTATAGCAAACGGATGCGATTTCCGCATATTCCCGCGCCACCACGATCATCTTGTTACGCCAGGGATGCAGCATTTTTTCATCAAGCCCGGTAAAACCGAACAGCACCAGCCCATCGACGTTGCGCTGCGCCAGCACCGCCAGATGCTCTTTTACCCGCTGATTTTCAAAGCGACTTTCCAGCAGAATCGGATCATAACCCCGTTCATACAACAGCGGCAGCATGGCGCTGACGGACTGGTTTTCCGCATTGGAATCCATACGGGAAATAATGATGGCCACCACTTTGTCGCTCTGTCCGCGCATGGCGCGGGCGGACTTTGAGGGGGAAAAGTTTTGCTGGCGGATGATTTCCATCACCCGCTCGCGGGTGCGCTCGCTGACCCCTTCCTCCCGGTTGATCACGCGGGATACGGTAGATTTTCCGACGCCGCTGAGACGGGCGATATCTTTAATCGTCAGGCGATTTGATGACATCAGTACCTCTGAAAACGCAATGAACCGGGAAATTCCCGCCGTGAATTTGAACCTATTGTTGTCATTAAGCTGCTTAATAACAAGTTATTGGCGCATATTCGTCAGTCAAAAGTGGGGCTTTGCCGATTTTATCCTCTCATTTATCCGGTAAAACCCGTATAATCGCGCCCCTGTTTATGGTGATTTCTTCACCACTGCGCTTTTCCTCCGGTGACCGAAAGAGTAACTCATGAGTAGCATTAGCCTGATCCAACCCGAACGCGATCTGTTTTCTTACACGCCTTATTGGGCGGAATGTTTCGGCACCGCGCCGTTTTTGCCGATGTCGCGGGAAGAGATGGATACCCTGGGGTGGGACAGTTGCGACATCATCATCGTCACCGGCGACGCCTATGTTGATCATCCCAGCTTCGGGATGGCGATCATCGGCCGCATGCTGGAAGCGCAGGGCTTTCGCGTGGGAATTATCGCCCAGCCTGACTGGAGTAATAAAAACGACTTTATGCGCCTGGGCAAGCCGAACCTGTTTTTCGGCGTGACTGCGGGCAACATGGACTCGATGATCAACGGCTATACCGCCGATCGCAAACTGCGCCACGATGATGCCTATACGCCGGGCAACGTGCGCGGCAAGCGTCCGGATCGCGCGACGCTGGTCTATACCCAGCGGTGTAAAGAAGCCTATAAAGACGTGCCGGTGCTGCTGGGCGGCATCGAGGCCAGCCTGCGCCGCATCGCGCATTATGATTATTGGTCTGACACCGTGCGCCGTTCGGTGCTGGTGGATGCCAAGGCGGATATGCTGGTGTACGGCAACGGCGAACGTCCTATGGTGGAAGTGGCGCACCGCCTGGCGGCGGGCGAGGCGATCAGCGATATCACCGACGTACGTAATACCGCGATCATGCGCAAAGAAGCGCTGCCCGGCTGGAGCGGCGTGGACTCGACGCGGCTGGATAAGCCGGGACGCATCGATCCGATCCCCAACCCTTACGGCGACGATCTGGCCTGCATGCCGGCAAAAGACAAGAATGAAGCCCAGCCGGTTACGGTACGTGCGGCAAAGCCCAAGCCGTGGGAAAAAACCTATGTGCTTTTGCCCTCGTTTGAGAAAGTCAAAAACGACAAGGTGCTGTATGCCCATACGTCGCGCATTCTGCATCATGAAACCAACCCTGGCTGCGCCAGGGCGCTGATGCAAAAACACGGCGATCGCTACGTGTGGATCAACCCACCCGCGATTCCGTTGAGCACCGAAGAGATGGACAGCGTCTTCGCGCTGCCGTATCAGCGCGTGCCGCACCCTTCGTATGGTAAAGCGCGCCTCGCCGCTTACGAGATGATCCGTTTCTCTATCAACATTATGCGCGGCTGTTACGGCGGCTGCTCATTTTGCTCCATCACCGAGCATGAGGGGCGCATTATCCAGAGCCGTTCGCAGGAATCCATCATCCGCGAAATTGAAGAGATCCGCGACAGCGTGCCGGGATTTACCGGCGTGATTTCCGATTTGGGCGGGCCGACGGCCAACATGTACATGCTGCGTTGCCAGTCGCCGCGCGCGGAACAGACCTGCCGCCGCGCGTCGTGCGTTTATCCGGAGATTTGCCAGCACATGGACACTAACCATGAGCCGACGATCAATCTGTACCGCAAGGCGCGTGACGTGAAGGGTGTGAAGAAGATCCTGATAGCCTCCGGCGTGCGTTACGATCTGGCGGTGGAAGATCCGCGTTATATCAAAGAGCTGGCGACGCACCATGTGGGTGGCTATCTCAAGATTGCGCCGGAGCATACCGAAGAAGGCCCGCTGTCGATGATGATGAAACCGGGAATGGGGACATATCATCGTTTTAAAGAGCTGTTCGATATGTATTCGAAACAGGCGGGCAAAGAGCAGTACCTGATTCCGTACTTTATTTCCGCGCATCCGGGCACCCGCGATGAAGACATGGTAAATCTGGCGCTGTGGCTGAAGAAAAACCGTTTCCGGTTGGATCAGGTGCAGAACTTTTATCCGTCGCCGTTGGCAAACTCGACCACCATGTATTACACGGGGAAGAATCCGCTGGCGAAGGTGGATTATAAGAGTGAGGACGTGGTGGTGCCGAAAGGCGACCGCCAGCGGCGGTTACAGAAGGCGCTGCTGCGGTATCATGATCCGGCTAACTGGCCGTTGATTCGTAAGGCATTGGAGGAGATGGGGCTGAAACATTTGATCGGCGGTCGCCGGGAGTGTTTGGTGCCTGCGCCGTCGCTGGAGGAGCAGAGGGAGGCCAGACGGATGCAGAGGGGGACGCGGTTGGCGTTGACGAAGCATACGGGTAATCAGAACAGGGTTGGGAAAACTAAGGCGAAATTGAAATAGTTGGGGAGGGTTCCGTCCGCGTTGGCGGTGGTGCCAGATGTGGCCCCGCTGCGGCGGCCGGGCAAAGGGTGGCTGGGCGGCCACCCTCTGCACTCCCGCGCCTTAGGTGCGGGCCGCCTTTCCCGCCCGCTTCGCGGGTGCCTTCCTCACCCTTTGGCCCTATGGCACCGGCTGCGGAAGGGCATCCTGCCCATCCTCGCCTCTCGCCGCATCCATGCGGCGAGTGCCGGGCCAAAGGGTTCGTCAGCGATTCAGGAGGCCAGCGGCTCTTTAGTAGTCTTTGGGTGAGTATTTAAGTGAGCTTAACCAATTGATTTTAATATAATCTTTTTTATTTTTTCGAGCAGCTTTCCAATTTTTACAGCAACTCCTCTGTAATGTATTTCCCTCTATTCTTCTGCTGTGAATCTTGCGTTATTGTATTTCTGCTACGGCAAAATTCGTAGCCGGGATTGGAACCCCTGAATATCTCAGTGATTGGAAAAATGTTTATTTTTCCAGCGCCTGCCGGTGTGCAGAAAAATGGAGTGACCGCGTACGCGGTGATGGGGTTTCACAATCTTAGGAAATACGTTATGACCACGCATACATCCTCTATTGCGGCTTTTTGTGATTTGTTATCCAGTCTTAATTTCAGCCATTACGACGAGCTTGAGCTTGTTGATCTCAATGCCCTAACAGCCAGTATGGTTGAGGGGCTTAGTCATGGATTGCTGTTTATTGGAGAAACATTAGAAAGCGGCGCACAATTCCCGCCAGAAAGCCTGCTGCAACTGAGTGAAGTATTAACTGCTCACGCACACATATTACCGGCTTTGCACCTTATTGGAGACAAAGCCCTGATAGAACTAACCCACCGGCATGCATAACAAATGAAAGACAGCCGCTGAAACACTCTCCTCAAAAACAACACGAAAGCCGCTGGCCTCCTGAACCGCTGACGAACCCTTTGGCCCGGCACTCGCCGCATGGATGCGGCGAGAGGCGAGGATGGGCAGGATGCCCTTCCGCAGCCGGTGCCATAGGGCCAAAGGGTGAGGAAGGCACCCGCGAAGCGGGCGGGAAAGGCGGCCCGCACCTAAGGCGCGGGAGTGCAGAGGGTGGCCGCCCAGCCACCCTCTGCCCGGCCGCCGCAGCGGGGCCACATCTGGCACCACCGCCAACGCGGACGGAACCCTCCCCAACCCTAAATCTTCTCAAACAAATCCGGATCCGGCCCCAACCTCTTCCCGCAATCCATCTTCGCTATCTCCCCCAACTCATCCTTATCCAATCTAAAATCAAACACCTCAAAATTCTCTTTAATCCTCGCCGGGGTCACTGACTTCGGAATAACAATCAACCCGCTATCCAAATGCCACCGAATAACGATCTGCGCTGCTGTCTTCCCATATTTCTGCGCCAGCTTGCGGATAATTGCTGCATCAAATACGCCTTCGCCCCCTTGCGCCAACGGGCTCCATGACTCAGTCGCAATATGATGCGTAGCATTCCAGGCATGCATAGGTTTCTGCTGAAACAGCGGATGCAGCTCGATCTGATTAACGACCGGCGTAATCCCCGTCTCATCAATCAGCCTCTGCACGTGGGGAATGTTGAAGTTACAAACGCCGATGCTCTTAATCAGCCCCTGCTTTTTCAGCTCGGCGATTTTTTTCCAGGCTGCTACGTATTTGTCCTGCTTTGGCACCGGCCAATGAATAAGATAAAGATCCACGTAATCCAGTTGCAGCTTTTTCAGGCTTTCCGCCAGCGCACGTTCTACGTCGTCCTGGCGCTGGTTCCACAGTTTGGTTGTGATAAACAACTCTTCCCGCGGCAGTGAGGCATTCTTTAATGCCTGCCCGACGCCTTCTTCATTGGCGTAAATCGCTGCGGTGTCAATGGCGCGGTAGCCCGCCTCCAGCGCAACATCGATCGCTGACACTACCTGTTGATTACTTGCCTGCCAAACGCCCAGCCCTAACTGCGGCATAGCGTTGCCGTCACTCAGTTTAATGAAGGGTTGTGTTGTCATTGGGTATCTCCTTATCGGTTTCCGCGGCGGGGATTTCCCGCACCGGGAAATATCAGGTTAGCGCATATACCGTGTTCCGGCCTGGCCGTAACACTAATGGTTTTCGGAGGGGTAAGTATAAGACAATGAATCCCGCACGCGGCGGGATTCATTAGTTCATTAAATTATAAGGCTGCTTCGTAAATTTTGCGGCTGTCTTCCGGCGTGATATCGCCGTGTTCGCCCAGCGCCGTCATGCCGTGTTCCTGCAATTTCTCCAGCATGGCCGGGATGGTGCTGCCGTCCAGACCGTAGTCGCGCAGGTGGGTTTTGATGCCCATCTGCTCGAAGAAGTTGCGCGTCGCCGCGATGGCGCCATCAATGCGCTGATCTTCGCTGCCGTCGCGCAGGTTCCATACGCGCTCGGCGTACTGCAACAACTTGGCGTGTTTCTGCTGACGTTTGTATTGCATCATGACCGGCAGAATGACCGCCAGCGTCTGGCCGTGGTCCATGCCGTGCATGGCGGTTAACTCGTGGCCCAGCATATGGGTCGCCCAGTCAACCGGCACGCCGGTGGCAATCAGGCCGTTCAGGGCCATGGTGGCGCTCCACATGATGTTGGCGCGTACCGCGTAGTTTTCCGGCTCTTGCAGCGCTTTCGGGCCTTCTTCAATCAGGGTTTGCAGCAAACCTTCGGCGAAACGGTCCTGAACTTTGGCGTCTACCGGGTAAGTCAGGTATTGCTCCATGACGTGAATGAAAGCATCCACCACGCCGTTGGCGACCTGACGCGGCGGCAGGCTGTAGGTGTATTCCGGGTCCAGGATGGCGAATTTCGGCATCACGTGGCGTGAGAAGAAATGCTGCTTGTCACCGGTGGTACGACGGGTGATTACCGCGCCGGCGTTCATTTCCGAGCCGGTGGCCGGCAGGGTCAGTACGCTGCCCAGCGGGATCGCGCGGGTGATTTTACTGCCGACGGTTTCCATAATGTTCCACGGATCGCCTTCATAGTCAGCTGCGGCTGCAATGAACTTGGTGCCGTCCAGGACGGAACCGCCGCCGACGGCAAGCAGGAAGTCTATTTTCTCGTTACGCACCTGTTCTACGGCTTTCATCAGGGTTTCGTAAGCCGGGTTAGGTTCGATACCGCCGAATTCCGAGACGTGCATCCCGGCCAACGCGCTGTATACCTTGTCGAGCACGCCGTTACGTTTAACGCTGCCGCCGCCGTAGGTGATCAGAATGCGGGCGTCGGACGGCACTTCATTACGCAGGTTGCTGATCTGGTTTTTGCCAAACAGAACGCGGGTCGGGGTATGCAGGATAAAGTTTTCCATCGCAAGAGTACCTCAAAATAAGCAAACAAAAAGGCCGTGTGGCCACAGGGAAATCATTGACGGCTATTGTGGGCTTATCGCCGCCGCGTCTCAATGCACATTCCTGCCGATGACTTGCCTATTCCTGCAGGAGGCTGTAGAAATAGGAAGTGTTCTGGCATCATGTCTGCCAATTTCGTTGCGTAATCCGGAGCTGATTTATGTTGGTTGATGAACGAGGAAGCCTGCTCGCCGCCCGGCTTGTCCGCCAGGTAAAGGCCACCGGCGCGGGGCCGTCACCGGTCGAAGACGTCAGAATTATCTATACCACCGAGCATCACGCGCGCACGCCGGTAATGTATGAACCTTGCATAATCATCGTGTTTCAGGGGTACAAGGTCGGGTATCTGGGGGAGCGGATGTTCCGCTACGATCCGAATAACTACCTGCTGATGACGCTGCCGCTGCCCTGTGAATGCGAGACGTTCGCCTCGCCGGAAGAGCCGCTGGTGGGGATCTCGCTGCGCGTTAATACGGCGGTGCTCCAGGAACTGATGTTTGAAATGGGAGACGGGCTGGAGGATGCATCGCGTCGCCAGTCGCCGGGATTCCGTTCCGTCGCCCTGAATGAGGCGTTGTTCTGCGCCGCAGAACGGCTGATCGACGCGATGGAAGACCCGCTGGAAGCCAGGGTGCTCGGGCCGCAGATCGTGCGTGAGATGCTGTTTTACGTGCTGCGCGGCGAGGGCGGCGAGGCGTTGCAGGCGCTGGTCAACCGGCACGGCCATTTCAGCCAGATCGCCAAAGCGCTGAGGGTGATAGAGCAGCAGTACACCAGCAACCTGAATATCGATCTGCTGGCGCAGGAAGTGAACATGAGCATTTCCGCCTTTCATCACAACTTCAAGGCGGTGACCTCGACGTCGCCGTTGCAGTACATCAAATCCTACCGTTTGCATAAGGCGCGCATGCTGATGCTGCACGACGGGTTGAAGGCCAGCACGGCGGCGATCCGCGTCGGTTACGAAAGCCCGTCGCAGTTCAGCCGTGAGTACAAACGCTTTTTCGGTAATACGCCCAGCGAGCAGGTGGCCCGTTATCGTGAAGGCGGCCTGGTCGTTGAACGCTGATATAAAAAAAGACCCGCCGTCATGGCGGGTCTTGTTCATTACCGGAAAGGGTAATCAGAAGTAGTAGTTCACGCCGGCGGTAAAGTCATGGGTGCCGACTTTAACTTCGGAACCGTTGGCTTTGCCTTTACCCGCGTCGAGATATTTGTAACCTACGTCCAGATCCAGGTGGCTGTTGATGGCATAAGATACGCCGGTGCCTACGCTCCAGGCGAAGTTATCGTAGCTGCCGGAGTTGGTGTTGCCAGCCAGGCTCTGATCCAGTTTCACGTTGGCATAACCGATGCCCACGCCCACGTACGGAGTGAACGGCGTACCGGTTTGGATATCGTAGTAGTTGTTAACCATCACGCTCTGAACACGCACGCGGTTGTGGTTGGTGCCCAGGTTGCTGACGTTGTGGTAAGAGTCGGTGCCTTCACGGTAGGTATAATCCAGCTCGGTACGAATCGGCAGATTAAAGTCGTTCATGAAGTTATAACCGAATACCAGGCCGGCGTTACCGGCTTGTTTGGTATCACGCGGGATACCGGTGGTGCCGTTACCGGTGTTTACGCTCTGGCCATGCTGCTGTTCCAGGCTGATACCCATTTTAGCACCGGCATAAAAACCGGTATTATCTGCGGCGAATGCAAGCGATGAGGACGCAACCAAAGCGGCCAGTAACGACAATTTGGTAAAGTTTTTCATAATAGATTCCAGCTTATATATCTTTTATCTGTGAAATAATACCGTCATGTGACATTGGTCACAAAACTGAAGACGCAGCATTATGATAGATCCGGAAAAGAAAAAATAAAAACTATTTAAATTCAATTAAATCATAATGTTGAAATTAACTTTCATTTTGTTTAGTTCGTGTTGACTCAATATTGTTCGCTATAAGAAATATCTTATTTGATTGAAGTTTACGATGGGTTGTTATTTGAGCTAAATAAGGAAAGGGAGCAAATAGAATGTGTTAAGGTTATTTTTGGTCAGCTTTTGTATATTCAATAAATAATTTCTTACAAAAGAGTGTGTTTATTAAGAATAATCAAGTGAGTGCGGATACCTTATTTTATCAACCAGTTGGACATTAACGAAAATAGGGGCGCTGAAATTTTCAGCGCCCCGGAGCGGGCTTAACGCGCGTTCAGGCTTTCAAAACGCGCTTCCAGCGTTTCCCGCGAAGCCACTCGTGATTCTTCTGAAGTGCCGTAGCCGACTTCTTTTTCACCGGCGAGCAGTCGTTCCATCACCGAAGCCACGAACACTCCAACGTCCACGCCATCGTCATGAAGCCCGATGCCGCCCAGCTGGGTATTGACCGCCGGCGGAATGATTTCCATAACCTCCACGGAGGTTGATTCCAGCTCTTTACGAAGCACCCGCGTGTAAGCGTGCAGGCCGGCTTTTGTCGCGCAGTATACCGGTGCAAAACAGGCTGGCGTCAGGGCAAGGCCGGAGGAGACGTTGATGATAGTGGAAGACTTGTTTAACAGCATCGGAACAAACAATGCGCACAGATGCATCGGCGCTTCCAGATTAATGGCGATTTCAGCGGCGTGCTCGGACCAGGCGCGGGTGTCTTGCAACAGTGGCGCGCGCAGCTGGATACCTGCATTGTTCACCAGTATGTTGAGGTTCGGGTGTTTAGCCATTATCAATTCTGCCAACCGTACCCGTTCTGTTTCCAGGGCGAGATCGGCGGTGTAAGCGATGATTCCCGGATTTTCCTGTTGTACCGACTGCATTTTATCGGTGTGGGATGAACAGATAATGACGTCGTTGCCGGTACGGAGAAAATACTTCGCTATCTCCAGACCGATACCGGAAGAACCGCCGGTAATCAGTATGGTGTTGTCAGAAATTTTCATGATGTGCCCCGTGAGGTTTTGGCGGAAATTGCACTGCTTAGTGTATTTCTCGCCAAATTTTGAGGATGAAAAGACGCCCAGTCAAGCGATTATGCACTATATAGTGCATGTCATACGGGGCAATTGAAATGATGAAATCTTAGTCGGTTTTACCGGTAACCAAATAGCGGGCGATAAAGGTTTTTACCGCTTCATCAACCACTTTATGATACAAGGCGTCTCCCGGATCCTCGCCGATACCAATCAGGCGCAGCCAACGCAGAGGCTCCATAATCAGGCCGACGAACTGGCGTATGGCCAGCTCTTTATCGCCAAACGCCATTATCCCTTCGCTTTCCAGGCGGGCGAAATAGGCGCTCATACGTTCGAGCATTGGTGCTTTGCTCATGCGGTAGAAGTCTTCCGCCAGATGAGGAAAGCGATCGCCTTCCCGTACGATTAAACGCAGAAAGTCTTGTGTCTCAGGCGGTGCCCAGTGACGGGCAATGGTAAGGCCAATCTGATACAGATCTTTGGCGGGATCTTTCGTCATTTCTTTTTCTGGCGGCATATCGGGCGAGCCTAAGCGGAACCAGATACTTTCAATAACGGCCTGGAATAATATCTCTTTAGAAATAAATTGATTATATATAGTTCGCCTGGCGACACCTGACTCTTTAGCCAGCGTATCCATGCTGGTTCCTTCAAATCCGTCACGCAAAAAAACATCACGGGCTGTTTCCAAAACCTGCAACATTTTGGGCGTGTACTTCTTGCGTGGGGTGGCTTTTTGAGCTGGTGTTTTCGTCATAACAACAGATCCATAGTGATGAATAAGGTTGCACCGTTTGATACTAACATGCCGTGACTATGAATGCATTTGTCGGCATCTGATATGTGCTTATAAAATGACATACATTATGTTCCCGATATATTACTCAGCGGTACTCTTTAGTTTCGGCAGGTACGGGTCATTCTTTATATATAAAATACTGACAAATGACTGTTTTTTCGACATCTCATGCATGAGGTGGTATGTGATTTCTTTTTCTTTGTTTTGTTACTTCCTTGGTTGACCTTATATTTGATTAAGAAAAAATTCAAAATAATAGGCTTGCGTGATTTTAATGCTATTAACCGGGATGTGTTATATTTGTTTTATAGGTGAGATTAAGCGGTTTTTTGGGATTTATTACCTGTTTGGATCGGCCTGAATTCCTAAAAGTTAAGTGTTTTCTGTCTTTTTTCCTGGCGGGAGAGCGGGATTGCGTGTATTACACTACTTGTGGGAGGGGGGCTGTGACGCTAATATGGCATGGGCATTGGTTTATATCTGGTTACACATCCCAAATATACCACGGTTATAGCGAATAGCATCATAACCTAACCTTTATTGTTGGTTGCATGATTTATAATACATACTGTTTGCCGTAAAAGTGATACTATCCTGGTAAGTAAGAATTTTCTTGGTAATGTGCTATCAATGGATGCGTATTGAACGTTGATGTGGTAAGAAGGTATTGTCGAAACGAATAAGTATCGTCTTATATTGGTAGTATAATCAGTCAGGTTCTAATAATAAACCTAGTGAGATAATCAAAACGCAATGATAAAAAATACATTTATTCTATCCCAGTAGAAGTTTATTCTCATGCATGGTCAGATTAATCCGGCCGTACAATGCATACTACCGATTATATAACACGATCCGTATTCTCTGTAGCTATCAAAAGCAACAGAGAAAGGCATTTGTTCAGGACGGAACGGTTGTAGCAAAGGATGATTATGAGTAAAAAACAAGAGTTAATTGAAAAACTCTGCGCTTATGGTAATGGCATTAATGAAAATTCAGGTTTTGATGAGGCTGTAAAACGCCACTATGATTTAATGGCTAAAATATATGAGAAGAATTCATTGTTTTATAAGACGATCATCAGGGAGAGTCGGATTTATATCGTTATTGCAATATTATGCTTCTTTTATTCCCGGGGGAAAACCAGTCAGGCGGAGGTTCGTGAATATTGTAAGTCAATGAAATTTGCCAGCGGGAACAGCATAGATTCTCAGTTTTTCTTTTTGCGTGTCAGCGGTCGCCTGGAGGCGGTGAGAAACAGCGAAAATAAGCGCATTCTGATGATATCGCCCACGGAGAAATTATTGGCGGAAGAGCGGGAATATATAACCAGCGCCTTGTTGCCCTTGAATGTACTTTTTCCGGCGCTGCAATTGCCTCCGGATTTTATGAGCGATGAAGCAAACGTTGTCGCTATGCATCGCAATATGTATGAGTTGTTGATTAACCGGGTCATCATCAGCCAGGTTGTGCCGGAGGTACACCTGTTCACGGAAAAAGATTCCGGCCATATGATTTTCATCAGTCTTTATCTGGAAGCGCTGACTTACAAACGCAGGAATAATAACCAACCAGGTATCTTTGAATATCCGTATAACACGGTAAGCAAAACCCTGGCCGTTTCACGAACCCACGTGCGCCGTATCGTCAACGCAGCAGCGAAGGCGGGCTGGATGACGGTACATGACAATTCCCGCATTGAAGTCACCGCCGCATTTATGAAGTTGCTTCGCAATTATATGGCGCTCTACTTTGCCCTGGGCGTGTATTGCCTGGAGCTGGAGCCCGGTAACATTCGCCCCTGGGCAGAGCCGTAAACCACCGGGTTATTTTTATCCGGGTAATATTGACACGCATTTTTACCCGGATATAATTCTCCATAATTTCACTATGGAGATTTTTCTATGAACCCTGCACTTTCCCACTCCTGCAGCGCGTTTGCCGGTCACCGGCTGTTGAGCGCCGGCTCGCTGGCTGACGTTGCGCTGGCGGTCAGATCACTGCTGGCGCAGGATGCAACACAATCGGTACTGGTATTCGACGATGCCGATGGCCGCGTGATCGACCTGGATTTACGTGGCTCGGAACAAGAGATCCTGGCGCGTTTAGCGGTACAGGTTGAAAACGAAGCCGCCCGGCGGCGCGCGATGTCGACGCCTCCGGAAGTTGCCCGCGGCAAAGGGCGCCCGAAGCTCGGCGTTGTCGGGCGGGAAGTTACGCTGTTGCCCCGGCATTGGGAATGGCTGGCGGAGCAGCCGGGCGGTGCGTCCATTGCGTTGCGTAAGCTGATTGATGAAGCGAGAAAAAGCGGCGGCGAAACGGGGAGCCGGCGTGCAACCCAGGAAGCGGCATACCGTTTTATGCACGCGCTGGCGGGTGATTTACCGGGGTATGAAGAAGCAACGCGCCTGTTGTTTGCCGGCGATCTCGGGGGTTTTGAAAATCACCTGCAACCCTGGCCGGCGGACGTACGGGAGTACGCCATTCGGTTGGCAAAGGGGCAATAGAACGTTTTTAATGCACTGATAAATAATGATATTTATATAAAAATAGATCGTTCCGCAGCGTAGGTCCGCGCAATGAATTCCTGTATGCTGTATGCATAAACAGTAATGTGATTGTTTTCTACCGTCAAAGAGGAATCATCGTGGATATTTATTTCAGCAAATGTGTCGCGAAAAGTTACACCGCCAGCGAAGTCAGGATGGAGATGGAACTCTCAGGCTGTGATGAAAGCGGGATGATTTCATCAGTTTATATTCCGGAAATCCGGGTTCAGATCCATGGCAATGCGGATGATACGCTGTTGGATCTGTTCGAACTGGCGCAACAGCGAACGCAGGAGTTATTTACGTTTAAGATTAATCAGTCGTGAGCGCCGTAATACGGAGAAACGGGCATTGACGGCCGGATGCGGGAAGGCGGGATATCAGAGCCTTCCCGCATCCGGATTACAGTATTCCTTTACCCTTCGCCATGGCTATCCAGCCGGCAAACTCGACCAACAGCAGGTCATACAGTCGTTCATCGGAGAGCGTACGGAAGTCATCGATTGGGAAGAAGTCTGAGTTATCCAACAACCGATCGGTGAAATCATCCAGTTGTTCCAGAATGCCGTAGTTGGAGCCGCCCAGGCCGACGAATTTCCAGAAAATCGGATGATGCGACGAGCGCCGGATGGCGTCTTTGATCGCTTTGGTTTTGTTGATTCCGCCGTCGGTGATGAACACCACGTAAACCGGCTCTTTACTGTCTTTGAACGTATTGATGACGTCTTCCATCACCGGCGGCTCGTTGTTGACGCCACCCAAGCCGGGCAGCAGTTCCCACATCGATTTTTTGCCGCTTTTCTGGATGCGTTCCACATAACCGCCCAGGTTATCCAGCGTGACGTCATCGTACTTTTTGAATTTCTCGCCAAAGCCCCACACGTCCATCGCGCCATCGTCGTCGAACTGGACGGCCAATGCGGCGATACGCTCCAGCACGGCCTGTACGTTGCCGCTTTTGAACTGGCGTGCCATAGAGCCGGACGCATCGAGTACGAACGCGACTTTCGCGCGGGTTTGCTCAAGCTTGTGTTTGGTGAGGCTGACGGTGATGGATTTTGCCAGGTTGACCAAATGCGGCGCTTTCTCCTGCAGCTTTTTCTCCAGGCTGACGGTCGGAGCGGGGGCCGCAACCGGCGCTGCCGGTTCGTCGGCAACGTCAACGCCGAAGTTCATCGCCAGCGGCGCCAGCCCGCCGTTGAAGCCCTGGCCCAGCGCCCGTACTTTCCAGTTGCCCTGATGGCGATAAAACTGCGCGACGATCAGCGCTTTCTCGCTGCGTCCTTCCAGCGGCACGTCGAACGTGGCGACGCCCGGCGCGTTCAGCGTCAGTGCGCTGAGGTTAGCGACGGTATCGGGGCCGTCCACGACCAGCGTCAGCGCGATTTTTTCAATGGCCGGATCGACGCGCGCGAGATCGAGGGTAAAACGGCAACCATCCGGCTGCGGCGTCATTTCCACGCTGCCGTCGGCAGAGCGGGGCTGATTGTAGAAAATAAAGTCGTTATCGCCCCTGACCTTCCCGGCGCCGGTGAGCATAAACGCTGAGGCATCGATTTCACTGCGGAAAGCGGCGGGTTTGGTATAGCTGAGGGTGAGGCTGACTTGCGTGGTGGTGACCGGGGTATTCTGACCGGGCATCAGGTTCATGGGCAACTCCTTCGCGAAATAGGTCCGTCTGGCCATCAAAATCGAAAAAAAAGCCCCGCAGAAGGCGGGGCGGATTGCATGACCGGGATCAGACGTTCACGCCGTGCTGGGCAGCTAATGCGCCCAGGCCGCCGGCGAAACCCTGACCAACAGCGCGGAACTTCCACTCGGCGCCGTTGCGGTACAGTTCACCGAAGATCATCGCGGTTTCGGTAGAGGCGTCTTCAGACAGGTCGAAACGGGCAATTTCCTGGCCGTTGTCGTGGTTGACGACGCGCATGAAGCTGTTGCTGACCATACCGAAGTTCTGCTTGCGGTTTTCCGCGTCATAGATAGTGACGGAGAACACCAGCTTGCTGATGTCGGCAGGCACTTTAGCCAGTTCGATTTTGACCTGCTCGTCGTCGCCGTCGCCTTCACCGGTACGGTTGTCGCCCTGATGCGTAACGGAACCGCACTGGCTGACCTTATTGTTGAAGAAGATAAAACCGGCATCGGATTTCACCTTGCCATCGTCGCCGACCATGAACACGGAGGCGTCGAGGTCAAAGCCTTCGCCGTCCGTTACGCGCATGTCCCAGCCGAGGCCGACCATTGCCACGCTCATCGTGGGCGCTTCTTTGGTCAGGGAAACGTTACCGCCTTTTACCAGGGATACAGCCATTTACGTACTCCTTACATAAATTAGGTGCCGGCGCGGTGATACCCGCGCCGGAAGGATTATCAGGACGCGTTGATGCCGTACTGGGCACAAACGGAGGCCAGGCCGCCGGCATAGCCCTGACCAACGGCGCGGAATTTCCACTCGGCGCCGTGGCGATACAGTTCGCCGAACAGCATCGCGGTTTCGGTGGATGCATCTTCAGAGAGATCGTAACGGGCGACTTCTACCTTGGTGTCATCGTTGACCAGGCGGATAAACGCGTTGGAAACCTGGCCGAAGCTCTGGCGGCGGGCCTGCGCGTCATGGATGGTGACCACGAAGACGATCTTGTCGACGTCGGCCGGCAACTGAGGCAGTTTGATCTTCAGGGATTCGTCATCGCCGTCGCCTTCGCCGGTACGGTTGTCGCCGGTGTGCAGCACGGAACCGTCGGAAGACTTCAGGTTGTTGTAAAAGATAAAGTCGGCGTCACCGCGCACTTTGCCATTGCTGGCCAGAAGGAACGCAGATGCATCCAGGTCAAAGTCCTGCCCGTCCGTAGAACGCGCATCCCATCCCAGGCCGATCAGAACGTTGTTCATGGTCGGGTCTGCTTTGCTCAGTGATACGTTACCGCCTTTTGCGAGAGATACACTCATTGTAGCTTCCTCTGTTACATACTTTCGTTGAAGTTCCCGGGCTGCTTAGCTTTGCCCGTCGGAATTTTTGTGTTCAGCTTCTTCTTCCCCGTCTTTTTCCGGGAAAATGAAGCTGGCAATGATGCCTACTGCCAATACGCCGATCACCACGAACAGACTGGTGCTGGCGGAAATGGCTAAACCATGATGGAAGAAGTGGTCGGTTGCGTTCAGGGCCAGCTTGGCCGCAATGAAGAACAGCAGCACGATAACCGCTTTTTCCAGATGCACGAGATACTGTTTCAACGCTTCCAGCACGAAGTACAGGGTACGCAGGCCGAGAATCGCGAACATCATCGCACTATACACGATCAACGGCTCGCGGCTGACCGCAATAACCGCCGGCACGGAGTCGAAGGCGAACATTACGTCCGACAGCTCGATCACCGCCAGGCACAGCAGCAGCGGCGTGGCGTAAATCGCCGCTTTGCCGCCGCGGCCAATCTGCACATCGGCGTTTTCCGGCTTAGCCAGTTCGGCATCCACCTCTTTCTGGTTCAGTACGAAGTCATGACCTTTCAGCTTGGGCCAGATCGGGAAGAAGCGCTTCACCAGGCGGTACGCCAGATGCTGCGAATAATCCTCGATCTCGTCGTCATCGCCGCCGCTTTTCAGCATCATCACTGCCGTCCAGCCGACGATGGCGGCGAAAAGCAGCTCTACCCACGGGCCGAGCATCAGCAATCCGGTACCGATAGCGACGAAGACGCCGCGGAAGACGATAGCGCCGATGATCCCCCAATACAGCACGCGGTGACGGTAACGATCCGGCACCGAGAACCAGGAGAAAATCGCCATCATCACGAACAGGTTGTCGACGGAAAGCACCTTTTCCAGCGCATAACCGGTGATGAACAGGCTCGCCATCTCAGCACCGTGATGCACGTACAGGAAGCCGCCGAAAGCCAGCGAGACCAGCACCCAGAAGATCGACCATGCCGCGGCGCTCTTCAGGGAGATCGGCTGATCCTTACGATGCATAAAAAGATCGATAAAAATAGCGCCCAGCGACAGTACGACAAAAACAATGACTGTCTCAATAGGGAAGCCGAGATGGGTAGATTCCATATGTAAATATAGCCCTGTGAAAAATCTGAATTATTCGTTACAGCTGAAAATCCGCCGGCGCGAAACCCAGTGCCGAACAGATTTCCCGTGCGGCGGCTTGCTCCTGCGGGTCAAAATCGCCGTCGCTCTTGGCAACGGCAATCCCCACGCGCAACGCGAGCTGAGCCGCGTCGGGCTGGCCCTTGAGCGCGATGATGTACTTCATGGCTTCGCCTTTGCCGATATCGACATCGAACTCATAGCCTGACACCAGTTTGTTGAAGAACTCGATCACCTCATAGGTATCGAACACCTTCAGCTCCGGTGAGTTTTTGATGAACTGAATCATCTTCTGCTTTTCTTCATTGCCGACGCCGTTGCTGGCCATGGCGATATGCGCACAGACGGCCACGGTGCCTTCCATGAATTTCCGGTTTTTGAAGCGACCGACCTGATTGGTCAGCTCATCACGGCCGGCGCTGAGGGCGTTTTTCATTTTGTCGAAAAAGCTCATGCTTTGTTTCTCCTGCAATAATCGTTCTATTTGCTTCCGGCTTTCCAGCGGAAGCCCCAGCCAAAAGCCTGGTCCATCTCCTGGTGGTCGCCGAAATAACGGTTAATACGTTCGACTTTGATGCTTCCGCCTTCGTTCACCAGCCGGGCGACCGCGCACATGCTGCGGTTGTTGTTCCCTTCGGTGAGACGCGTTTCAATCGGCGGCTGGCCGTTGACGTAAATCGTGACGACCCCGTCGGTGCTGTCCCAGTTGGGCGCGCCTTCGTAGATGAACGCAAAAATCAGCACTTCTTTCAGGCGCTTCCACTCGCGGCCGTTGACGCGCATCCATTCGCCGTCGGTGACGTCGCCGGTGCGGTCATCGCCCTGCAACTGCACGTAAGGTTCGTAGTTCAGATCGCCGAAGCGGTTGCCCAGCGCCTGAATTACGGTGCGCTGGCCGTCGCTCAATTCGATAAAGGCCCCGAGATCCAAGTCTATGCCACCTGAGCCGCGTCCGCCGCTGCCGAACATATTCTGGAAGAAACCTTTGCCGCCGCCGCCCTGCGCGTTGCCGCGGTGCCAGTTCAGGTTGATGCGGATTTCGCCGAAGTCATCCTGCTTGCTCAGGCTGATGGTCGATTTTTCCTTGGTGAGCGATACCTTGCTCAGGCTGACCGGCGCTGCTGGCGGCGGTACGGGGGCAGGCGCTGCCGCCGGCGCAGGCGCTGGCGGGGGAGAGGCGGGCGCGTCGTCGCTGATATTCACGCCGAAATGCTCGGCCAGCGGGCGCAGGCCGCCGTTGAAGCCCTGGGAAACAAAACGGAACTTCCACTCGTCGTTGCGGCGGTACAGCTCGCCGACGATCAACGCGGCTTCCTGACGGCCGTTCAGGTCAACTTCGCCCTGTACCAGCACGTTGCCGTTATGCTCGACCTGGATCGCGAGGCGGCGCAGTTGTGAAACCGGGCTGACGCTGTCGCAGGTGGCGGTGAAAGCGATTTTCTGCACGTCAGAACGCATGCGGGGAAGATCGACGCTGAACAGCGTGTCGGACCCATCGGTGCGCTGGCTGACGGTGTTGTCATCGTTGGTCGGCTGACCGTAAAAGACCATGTCGGCATCGCCTCTGACCTTGCCGTCGGCGAAGAGGCGGAACGCGGAAACATCCACGGGCATACCGGACAAAACCTTAACGGTGAGCGCCTGTGCGGGAACGGGGGCGTTTCCCCCCGGCGTCAGGTTCATTAACGCACCACGATTTCAACGATTTGCGGCATCATTTCATCAATGATGCGGCCACGGGCGGCAACGCCGTGCGCGGTGAAATCCCACTGACCGCCGTTACGGCGCAGGGAGGAGATGATAATGCCGGTGTGGGCGCCTTGCTCGCTCAGCTCATAGCGGGCCATTTCTTTGCCGCTTTGATCGAGCACGCGGCAGAACGCGTTTTCAACGTCGTTGAAGGTTTGGCCGCGGAAACTGTTAACGGTAAAGGCAAGGTACTCGACGTTTGCGGGCAGACGCTGCAGGTCGACCATAATGACTTCGTCATCACCGTCGCCTTCGCCGGTCAGGTTATCCCCGGTGTGAACCACGGAACCGCAGCGCGATTCAAGCTGGCGGAACCAGACGACGTCGAGCGGCTCGCCGCTTTGATCGAGCAGTACGCAACTGGCGTCTAAATCGATGGAGTCATTGCCGCCGCCGCCGAACAAGCCGGAAAGGAACCCTTTCTTTTTCTTGGCGGCATCCCAGCCCAGACCGAACTGAACGCGGGAAATGGAAGGGCTTTGCTTAGCGAGTGATACGGACTGATTTTTGCTTAACGATACCATGTGACGTCCCTTGTTATTTTCTCGTTGAGGAAAAAAAACGGCAAATACCATTGCACTGAACTGAATCATATCATGATGAAGAAGTGATGCAACTAAAAAATCATATTATGATTGACATCTTTTCGCGCAGTACCTTAGACTGATCGGCGTACTTTTGCGATGCAGGGATATATGCTGAATGAATAAAAGAATTTGGTTCACGGAGGGTTTATCGTCGCAGAAAGACGTTATTTCCTGCGTTAAACACTTGGCCCACGCCTATCCCGGCGCCCTGACCGTCTTTGCTTCCCATCGTTATCCGAGGAATGAAATACTTTCCGCCGCGGACCATGCCTGCCTCGAACCGCAGTCAGCCGACGCGCGTTTTCCCTTTATCGAGTCGATGGTGCGCGAGCACGGCATCAGCGTTATTCACAGCGGTAAAAACAGCCTATGGTACGAGAGCCAGCGTGAGCGAATCAGCGCGTTGGGCGTGCGTTTAACCACCGGGGCGACGGGGGCACGCTGGTTTGAAATGGCTGACGATAAAGTCAGCTTCGCCCGTTTTATGGAGCAAAACGGACTGCCGGTCGTGCCTTCCCTGATTATTGAAAGCGCGCAAGCGCTGCGTCAGGCGTTGGCCGACGCGCCGTTCGGCGATCTTCCAGTGTGCATTAAGCCGGTGCGCGGAATCTACGGCATGGGTTTCTGGCGTTTCGACAGCGCGGCTTCGCCGATGAGCGCGTTATATAACCCGGATAAGCGCCGGATTCACCCCGATCTCTATTTGCACGCCATGGCGCAAGAGCCTGCGCCGGAGCCGATGGTGTTCATGCCTTATCTGCCCGGCCCGGAGTATTCCGTGGATATTCTGGCTGAGGACGGCGAACCCGTCGCTGCCGTTGCGCGCCGTAAAGAGGGCTCGCACCAGTATCTGGAAAATTCGGGCGCGGCGTATGAACTGGCGCTGGCCTGCGCCCGCTGTTTACACGCGGACGGCCTGGTCAACGTGCAAACCCGCAACGACCAGAACGGAAATCCCTTATTGCTGGAAATTAACCTGCGTCCTTCCGGCGGCATCGGTTATACCCGCTTCAGCGGCGTGAACCTGCCGGGGCTGTTTGCCCTGCGTCAGGCGGACATCATCGATCGCCAGGAGGCGGCGAACATGGCGCGCGCGGCGTTTAAGCCTGCCGTTGTACGTTCGTTTTCCGACGTGCAACCGTACGACGAGACGCTGCATAACCTGGTGGTGCCATCATGACGCATGATAACGATATTTATCGCCGCACCCTCTCTTCGGGTACGCTGACGGTGGTGCCCGCTGACGGCGGCGTGGCGTTGGACGCGCTGTTTGACATCGCGGAGCGGCGTAACCCCAAGCGGGCTTTTCTGTTCGTCAGCAAAGTGCTCGGGCGCCATATTCCCGTCAGCCCGGCGACGATGCGCGGCGTTTACCGGCAACTGGCCGGGCGGATCCCGGCGGATTTACCCTCGCCGCTGCTGTTTATCGGCATGGCGGAAACCGCCGTCGGCCTTGGCGCCGGTGTTTTTCAGACGGCGCGCGCGGCATACCCGGACTCCGTTTACCTGTCGTCCACCCGCCATCCGGTGGACGGCGAGCTGCTGTGCGAATTCAAAGAGAACCACAGCCATGCCACCGATCACCTGATTTACCGGCCCGCCGACGCGCAGATGCGCAGCCGGGCCGAGAATGCGCGCACCCTGGTGCTGATCGATGACGAGGCGACTACCGGCAATACCTTCATCAACCTGCTTGACGCGCTGCGTCAGGCGGGGCTGACGCAGGTGGAGCGCGTGGTGGTGGTTACGCTGACCGACTGGAGCGGCGACGGCATTGCGCAGCGGTGCCCGCTGCCGGTGACCACGATTTCCCTGGTGCAGGGAAGCTGGCATTGGGAGCCGGATCCGCAGGCGCCGCTGCCGCAAATGCCGGCGGTGAACGTCACGGCGCGGGGCGACGTCGCCATTACGGGCGCGCAGTGCTGGGGGCGGCTGGGCATGACGGAAAGCGACGTTACGTTCGGCGCCTGGCTGCATATGGAGCCAGGCGAGCGCGTTCTGGTGCTGGGGTCGGGTGAGTTCGTCTGGCAACCTTTCCTGCTGGCGGAACGTCTGGAGCGGCTGGGGACGCAGGTGCGTTTCAGCTGTACTACCCGCTCGCCGATTGCCGAAGGGTACGCCATCGCGTCGGCGATTTCTTTTGCCGACAACTACGGGCTGGGCATCCCCAACTTTTTGTATAACGTGACGCACCAGTCGTTCGACCGCGTGTTGTTGTGTATTGAAACCCCGGAAGAGTCGGTCGATCCGGCATTGCTGGCGCAGTTGCGGCGCGTTGCCCCGCGGGTGGAGGTGATTACCTGTGAGTAAACCGGTTTTTTTTGCCGATTTGGACGATACCCTGTTTCAGACGCGCCGTAAGATGCAAGATGAACTGGGCGAGACGCCGTTTCGCTGTGCGGCGTTGGATCGCAGCCTGGCGCCGCGCAGTTTCATGACGCAGGAACAGGCGATGATGGTGGACTGGCTGCTGGAGCACGCGGAGCTGATTCCGGTGACGGCGCGCGGAACGGAAGAAACCGCCAGGGTACAGATTCCGTTTCACTCCTGGCGGGTGATGACGCACGGCGCCGTGATCCTCACGCCGCAGGGCGAAGCCGATGCGGCGTGGCAGGCACACATGCTGGCCGGGCTGGCGCCCTACCGTGAACGGCTGCTGAGCATGGAGAGCGGGATCAACGCGCTGATGGCGCAGCGGGGTATCAATGCCTGGGCGCGGCTGAATTACGAATACGACGGCACGCCCGTCTACATGGTGATGAAGCACCGCGACAGCACCCAAACAGCCGAACTGTACGCGCTGGCGGACGAGCTGAAAGCGCAGTTCCCGACCGAAGGATTCTATTTTCACCGCAACGGCAACAACGTTGCCTGGCTGCCCGACTGCGTGGAAAAAGGGCAGGCGGTGATCTGGCTGCTGGAAAAACTGCGTGCGCAGCGCGGGGTATTCCCGGTGATGGGGCTGGGCGACAGCCTGAGCGACTACCGCTTCATGCGGCACTGCACCTGGTTTGGTATACCGCGCCGCAGTCAGTTTTCTCACTTTATTACCGAACATCTTTACGGGAAGGAATCCGATGATTAGTCAGAACCCTTTTTCCGGATCGTATCATCCTGACGACATTCGTTTTTTGCTGCGTCCGGTCGAGATCGACATGACGCCGACAGACGTGAAGGAGCAACTGATTCAGTCCGGCGCCCGCCATTATTCCGACATGCTCAGCCATGAACCGGCGCCCACGGCGTTCCATCTGGATATTTTCGCCAAAGCCCTGGAGCAGGGCGCGGACCGGCTGGCGCGCGAAGTGATGATGCTGGCGAAGGCGCTGACGGAACGCCTCGGCGACAGGCCGATCGTGCTGGCGAGTCTGGTGCGCGCGGGCGTGCCTCTCGGCGTGATGCTGCATCAGGCGCTGCGCGCGATGGGGCGGGTTTCTTACCACTACGGCATCAGCATTATCCGCGATCGCGGCATTGATGAAACAGCGCTGCGTTATATCGAAGAAAAACACGGTACGGACGGACTGGTGTTCGTCGATGGCTGGACAGGGAAGGGGGCCATCACCGGCCAGCTGCGCGCGTCGCTCGACGGGCGCCCCGGCTATGCGGGCATTCCGCGGCTGGTGGTGCTGGCCGATCCCTGCGGCTGTTCCTGGCTCTCCGCCACCGATGATGACTGGCTGATCCCCTTCGGCATCATGGGGGCGCCCGTCTCCGGGCTGGTATCGCGCTCGCTGTGGTCGCAGGAAGGGCTTCACGGCTGTGTGATTTGCGATCATCTGCGGGAATATGAATGCAGCCGCCATCTGGTGGACACCGTAGCGGCACGGCGCGGGCAGCTTGACGTTTCCGCCGTGCCGGCCAGCGACTGGAAGCCTGAAGAGAAGTCGCCGTTGCAGGCGCTCAGCCGGCGCGTGGTGGGCGACCTGGCGCGGGAGTATGACATCAGCAGCATCAACCGGATCAAGCCAGGGATAGCCGAAGCCACGCGCGCCGTGCTGCGCCGCGTGCCGGATCACGTGCTGGTCAGGGAGATAGACGATCCTGACGTCAGCCTGCTGGTCTACCTGGCGCGCCAGAAAGGGATTGCCATTACCGAAGCCGGCGATCGTCTCGGCCAATACCGTGCCGTAACCATAATCAAGAAGGTGATTTGATGAAAAGGACCCCGTCTCCTAACCGGCTCGGCGCCACGTTGTATATGCCGGCGACGCGGCCGGATCTCGCCGAGGTCGTGCTGCACAATAAGATCCCCGGCCTGCGTTCCCTGGTGTTCTGCCTGGAGGACGCGGTGAGCGACAAAGATGTCGGGATGGCGCTGGAGAACCTGCGCACGGCGCTGCCGACGCTGGCGGCGCAGATGTCGTCGTGCCCGGAGCGGCCGCTGCTGTTCATCCGCCCGCGTCATGCGGAGATGGGCGCACAACTGACCGGCGAGTTTTGCCTGGATGCCGTGGACGGCTTCGTGCTGCCCAAATTTACCCATGCCAGCATGGAAGCGTGGTGGCGTGTCATGGCGAATACGCACCTGTGCATGATGCCGACGCTGGAGACGGAGGAAGTTTTTGACGTCAAACAGATGACCGGGCTGGCGGATGCGCTGGACGCACACCCCTGCCATGAGCGCATCATCGCTCTGCGCATCGGCGGCAACGATCTGATGAACGTGATTTCCATGCGTCGCTCCCGTGATTTTACGCTGTATGACGGCCCGATGGGGTACATCATCAAGATGCTGGTGGCCGTGTTCGGCGCCCGTAATTATGCGCTGACCGCGCCGGTGTGCGAGCATATCGACGATCTTCAGTTGCTGAAGAAAGAGCTGGCGCTGGACGTCGCTCACGGGCTGGTTGGCAAAACGGCCATCCACCCGAACCAGATTGACGTTATTCAGCGGGCGCTGATGGTTACGCCCGGCGATCACGCCGATGCGCTGCGTATCCTGAACTCCACGCAGGCCGTGTTTAAATCGCAGGGGGCAATGTGCGAGCCCGCCACGCACAAGCGCTGGGCACTGACGGTGCTGGAGCGTGCCCAGCATTATGGGATCGTGAGCGCCAGCGGAGAAACGGCGAGGGTAGCGCCTGCAAAGTAGCGTGTGATTTAGCGCGCGTTGAGATTCTGGCGGGTAGAATCGCCGCCGGGCAGGATAGCTCTGCTGTCCATGCCTGAATCTGGGCGATGCGTGAAATACGTATTTTTCTGGTAAATAATTATATAAGCGTATTACGGATTGTACTTCATGATGTTTATACGCTATAAATCCCGGCTTGATGGCACGGAAGGGTTTTCGTGTATTAAGCTAAATATTTTAAGGTTATTCTGAGGCGCGTTAACTACCGATGTTATTAAATCATAAACAGCAACGACACTTTACGCTGGCCTTGTTATTGGGAACGGGAAAACCCGTCAGCGCGGAAAAAATCAGGCGGGAACTTGATTGTTCAGGGCCGACGCTGACCCGTACCTTAAAAGAAATCCGGGATACATATTCCGCAGAAATAAAATACAGTAAGAGTTCTCATTCTTATCAGCTTTCAGACAAAGGCTCGCTGAATGCCAAAGTGTTGCGCCGGATGCGGGATGAGCTGACGGAGCACATCACGCTGAAAAATCAGGGCAATGAACCCACCAACGCCATCACGCTGGATAAAGAAAAAAAGCGCGTGGTGTCGCTGTCGTTGCGTTTATCCGTGCTGCGTAAAATTGATACCACCGTGAACCTGCAGGAACTGACGCGCAGCGACGTCGTGGAGTATCTGGTTGAGAATTATATTGATGATCTGCTGATGCGGATGAATCAGGCTAAAATAAAACGTTGAGCAGCTTGTTTTACTCTTTCCCTGTCAATTCCTTCGTTTTTCATGAATCGTTTCCCTGCTAAAAAGTGGGGGGAATAAGAGACCATGCTGTTTTTCCCGCACAGAAAAAACGGTCATTTCATGTGCGTTTTTCATTCGAAACAAAACCGCTATAGATAAATAAGCAAGAATCATCTTTGCTTTGTATGAATATTTTTTATAAGTATGTAAGTATATTTATTGTAATTAATTATAAATACGGAATTTATATTTAAGACAACGCCATTTACCATCCCGTAACACAGGTGCAACGTGCCCTCCGCGATGTTTCCCCTTTTATCCGTTTGGCGGGGAAATGATGACCGATACAAAAAATCTTATTCCCTGGTTTTCCTTCCTTTTCATTGTGTTAATCCCACATTAAATGTGATGTTCATCATGTTTGGTGCATCAATCGTGTTGATAATCATTATCATGATCAGTTACATTTGCATTCCCGCGAGGAACTTCTCACGGCACTCACATAACGATAACGAATGTTCTATGAAAACCATTTACTGATATGGAGAAATGGATGTCAGTACGTAATGTAAAACCTTTGGTGAAGGCCGGACTTCTCACACCGCTTCTTGGCTTGGGTTTTCCCGCAGGCGCGGAAACCGAAGTGCAGGGGAATAATGATGATGTGATGGTGGTTACTGCATCGGCCATCGAACAACGGCTGAAATCCGCACCGGCGAGTATTTCCGTGATTACCGCGGAAGATCTTGAGAAAGACGTCGGTAAATCGGCGACTGACCTGGCTGACGTGCTTGAGCGGGTCGCCGGCGTTACAAAAGCTATCGGCACTGACGTCAGCTCCGGGGTGCAAATCCGCGGGATGCCGGCGTCTTATACCCTGCTGCTGGTAGACGGCAAACGCATTGGCTCCAGTAACGGCCTTAAATCGACACAGCAGAACTATTTTGACGATATTAACTGGATCCCGCTGGAGTCCATCGAGCGTATCGAAGTGGTGCGCGGGCCGATGTCCTCCCTCTATGGCTCTGACGCCATGGGCGGGGTGGTTAACATCATTACCAAAAAAAATGGCAAGAAATGGAGCGGCGCGCTGACCGTCGGCACCCGCCAGCCGGAAGAATCCAGCCGCGGCGACACCACCACCTACACCGGCAGCATTGGCGGCCCGCTGGGTTATGGCTTTGACCTGCGCCTCAACGGTTCATGGAACAAACGCGACGCTGACCGCACCGATACCGGCTCCCTGCGCTGGGGCAGCGGGCGTGAAGGTAAAAAAGTGTACAGCTACGGCGCGGAACTGGGCTGGGACATCAACGACAATCACCGGATCTCGGTTTCCACCCTGCAGGGTACGGAGCAGGGGATCCAGGGTTCCACCAATGATGGCGAACTGGTTGGCCTGCGCGGCGTTTCCCGTCTGGAAAGGGAAAACTACTCCGTGGATTACCGCGGCTTGTTTGATATCGGCAGCGCCAAGCTGGCCGCTTATGAAAACAAATACAAAAACTCCGCGTCTAACGTACCGATCGTCTCCAACGGTGTGGCGGTCGGCAGTGAAGACACCAAGTTGTGGGGCAAAGAAAAAATTATCGAAGGCGATTTCAACCTGCCGTTCGAATTCATTTTGCCGCACAGCCTGACCATTGGCGGTCAGTGGAAGAAAGAAGAACTGAACAACCCGCGTTCTATCGGTTCAAACCCGGATGCCTCCTCCACCTACGGCTCCCACTATGGCTCCACCATCAGCAAAGGGATTTTCGTAGAAGATCAGATCAACCTTCTGGATGAGCTGACCCTGACGCTCGGCGTGCGCCGTGACTTTACCGACTACGGAAACAACACGACGCCGAGAGCTTACCTGGCATGGGAAGCGACGGAGTACCTGACCCTGAAGGGCGGTTACTCCGAAGGCTTCAAGGCGCCGACCATCCGTCAGGCCAGCCTGGGCTTTATTGAGGAATCGAAAGGCGCGGGCTGTAATGGCTATGCGGATTATACCGGCGGCGGCTGCTACACCGTCGGTAACAGCAACCTGAAAGCGGAGAAGTCGGAGAACTGGGAAATCGGCGCGCTGTTCGACTATGAAGGCTGGGGAGCCGGGCTGACCTTCTTTGACAGCCGCTTTAAAGATAAGATCTCCTCGTCGCCCATCGGCTACATTCCCGGCGACACTTCAGGCCGCTACTGGCTGGAGCGTGTGAACCTGGACTCCGCCCGTACTCAGGGCGTAGAGGGCAGCCTGACGGTGCCGATCATCAGCGAGCCGGTAGCTCCCTGGCTGAACAAGCTGTCGCTGACCAACACTTTCACCCGCATGATCAAGGCGGAAGACTCGCAGGGCGTTATGCTGGTGACCACGCCGAAGCTGGCGACCTACTCGTCGCTGGACTGGCAGGTGAATGATGACATCAGCGCCTCCTTCACGGCCCAGTATTACGGTAAGATGCTGGGGCTGAACAGCAAGGCGGATCAGGCTTCGCGCGGCTCTACGGCGACCGCACGTATTCGTAACAGCTACTTCATTTACGGGTTGTCCGGGCAGTTTAAGGCAACGAAGAACCTGAAGTTTAACGCCGGTATCGATAACCTGTTCGATAAGGACCCGGTTACCGATAATCCGTCGGGCAGTGCGAGCAGCGGGAATAACTATTACATTCCCGGCCGGACGTTCTATGCGTCAATGACGGCGTCGTTTTAAGTCGCGGGCCGGGAGAAGGGCTACCCTCTCCCGGCTTTTTCTTTGTAAAGCCGCGACGTTCACATCCGGGATTCGTCCATGACATTTACAGGCCCAGCGAAGAGAGGCCGTTTCCGCCTTTGACGTATTCCTGAATTTTTCTGTGCGGGTTTCAACGGCTTTGCCGTGCGATAAATACAGTAATGGGTATTTTTTAACATAAATTCATCAGAGCGAATGATGAATTTGGCCGCTTCTCTGTTTGTTACCTTCCTCACAGTTTCCTTCTGACGACGACTTTATCCATATCGTTGCCGTTATCCTGCAACGCACTTTGCCGCTAATCAGAAAATAATCCTTCCATACCGTAACAGGAAGGAGACCTTCGATGGACAACAGTAAACTGTCGGTAAGAGAGAAAATTGGCTACGGCATGGGTGATGCGGGATGTAATATTATCTTCGGCGCCATCATGCTGTTCGTTAACTATTTTTATACCGATATCTTTGGCCTGGCGCCCGCCCTGGTCGGCGTGCTGCTGCTTTCCGTGCGTGTGATTGATGCGGTCACCGATCCGATTATGGGGGCGCTCGCCGACCGTACGCGCAGCAAATGGGGGCGCTTTCGTCCATGGCTGCTGTGGATTGCCTTTCCCTACGCACTATTCAGCGTACTGATGTTTACTACGCCGGACTGGAGCTACAGCAACAAAGTTATTTATGCCTTCGTGACGTACTTCCTGCTGTCGGTCACCTATACCGCCATCAATATTCCGTATTGTTCGCTCGGCAGCGTGATCACCAACGATCCCAAAGAGCGCGTCGCCTGCCAGTCTTACCGCTTCGTGATGGTGGGGATCGCGACGCTGATTCTGTCGCTCACGTTATTGCCGATGGCCGACTGGTTCGGCGGCGCTGACAAAGCCAAAGGCTACCAGATGGCGATGACCGTGCTGGCGCTGGTAGGCATGTGCATGTTCCTGTTTTGCTTCGCCACGGTGCGCGAACGCGTGCGTCCTGCGGTTCAGACCAACGATGAGCTGAAGCAGGATCTCAAGGACGTGTGGAAGAACGACCAGTGGGTGCGCATTCTGCTGCTGACGCTGTGTAATGTTTGCCCCGGCTTTATCCGCATGGCGGCGACGATGTATTACGTCACCTGGGTGATGCAGCAAAGCACCCAGTTCGCCACGCTGTTCATCAGCCTCGGCGTGGTCGGCATGATGATCGGCAGCATGCTGGCGAAGGTGCTGACCGACCGCTGGTGCAAGCTGAAGGTGTTCTTCTGGACCAACATCGCATTGGCGATTTTCTCCTGCGCTTTCTATTTCTTCGATCCGCAGGCCACGGTGATGATCGTCGTGCTTTATTTCCTGCTGAACATTCTGCATCAGGTGCCGTCGCCGCTGCACTGGTCGCTGATGGCCGACGTGGATGACTACGGCGAGTGGAAGACGGGCAAACGCATCACCGGCATCAGTTTTTCCGGCAACCTTTTCTTCCTGAAGGTAGGCCTGGCGGTGGCCGGCGCGATGGTTGGTTTCCTGCTCTCCTGGTACGGATACGACGCCGGCGCGAAGGTGCAGAGCGCCAGCGCGCTTAACGGTATTGTGTTGTTGTTCAGCATCATTCCGGGCATCGGCTATCTCATCACCGCGGGCGTGGTTCGCCTGCTGAAGGTGGATCGCGAGCTGATGCTGCGGATACAAACCGATCTGGAAAAGCGGCGCAATAATTACCGCGAGCTGAATGATTACCAGGAACTGAAAGCGACTGAAAACCTGAGGAAAGCGTAATGAACGACTGGCCGAATCCCTTTATTGAACAGCGCGCCGATCCGTTTATTCTGCGCCATGACGGAAACTACTATTTCATCGCCTCGGTGCCTGAGTACGATCGCCTGGAGATCCGCCGCGCGCCGACGCTTTCCGGCCTGCGCGCAGCCCAACCGGTGGTGGTGTGGCGTAAGCCGGAAAGCGGGCCGATGAGCAAGCTGATCTGGGCGCCGGAACTGCACGTTATCGACGGAAAATGGATCATCTATTTTGCCGCCGCCCATACTGAGGCGCTGGATCATCTGGGAATGTTCCAGCACCGCATGTTTGCGCTGGAGTGCGCCGACGCCGATCCGCTCAGCGGTCGCTGGACGGAAAAAGGTCAGGTGAAAACGCACCATGACACCTTCGCCCTGGACGCCACCACCTTCCGCCATCAGGGCAAGCAGTGGTACCTGTGGGCGCAGAAAGCGCCGGACATTCCCGGCAATTCCAATCTTTACCTGGCCGAGCTGGAAAACCCGTGGACGATTAAAGGCGAGCCGGTGCTGCTCAGCAAGCCGGAGTATGAGTGGGAGTGCCGCGGATTTCTGGTCAATGAGGGGCCGGCGGTGATTACCCACGGCGACCGGCTGTTCATCAGTTATTCCGCCAGCGCCACGGATGAAAATTACTGTATGGGGCTGCTGTGGATCGATCTTGCAGCGGACATGCGCGACGCGGCGAACTGGCATAAGTCCCCGCAGCCGGTGTTCGGCACCAGTTATGAAAACCGGCAGTACGGGCCGGGCCACAACAGCTTTACGCAAACGCCGCAGGGGGAAGATGTTCTGGTTTACCACGCCCGCAATTACACCGAAATTGAGGGCGATCCGCTGTATGATCCCAACCGCCACACGCGGCTGAAAATGGTGCGCTGGAAAGAGGACGGCATGCCGGATTTCGGCATTCCGCTGGCGGACTCCCCCTGATCCCCGTGCGCTGTGCTTTCGGGCGGCGCCGGGATAATTAAAATAAGGTTATCCTTTTGAATCCAGTTAGTTAAGTGCGAGCTGACGCCGTTGCAAATTTTTCTTTCAACGGCGATACTTCCGAAAAACGTTTGCAGGGAGAGGCAGGACACTATGCGACAGCTCGCAGCCGGCGAAAATATTGAATTACTCCACCCGGAAGGGACATGGTCGGTGGAGTGCGGCGTACCTTCTATGTTCGGGGCGCATGCGGCGGTAGCCCTGCTGCCCGTTGACGACAAAAAGCAGGCAACCGGCGCTCCTGCGTTGCTGCACGATGAACAGTCGTGGATGGAGTGGAGCGGCGACGCCAACAAGGTCAGCTGTTTCCTGCGTCCGGCCCAATTGCCGGGCAACAGCCAGCGCGTGCTGGTGGTGATTTATACCTATGCCTCCAAACGCCCGGTGCGCGATCTGCGCAGCATACACCTCAGCCTGCCGGATGATGTGGAGTACCGCGTTAATCTGGGTGAAAACGGCGAGTCGGCGATTATCATCGGCGAATTTTACCTGCGCCAGGGCAAGTGGAAATTCCGCGCGCTGGCGGAAGGTTCCGCTTACGGCCTTTCGGCGCTGGGGCGGCGTCTCAACCTGGAGATCAACGATCGCCGTCCGGGCGAGGAGTCGCCGGATTCTGAAGGCGGGCACGAACGTCCTTCTTCCGCCACAGGCACCGCGTTTGCCATTGACGGCACCCATCTGATGACCTGCGCGCACGTGATCGAAGATATGGAAACCCTGTACGTCCGTTCTTTCGACGGGCGCTTCAGGGTGGAGGCCGTTAAGGTCGATCCGCATAACGACATCGCCCTGCTGCGGATTCAGGGGGCGCCGGTGCTTAAGCCGGTCGTGTTCCGCGAGCGCGGTCATTGCGATCTGGCGGAAAATGTCATCGCCCTCGGCTTCCCGCTGTCCGGCATTTCCGGCGACGGCATTCAGGTTACGCAGGGCGGCGTGTCCGGCATGTTCGGCCCGGAAAACGACGTCACCAAGTTGCAGTTTACCGCGCCGATCCAGCCCGGCTCCAGCGGCAGCCCGCTGTTTGACGGCCAGGGACGGGTTATCGGCATGGTCACCTCGACGATCCGCGGCGCGCAGAACATGAACTATGCGGTGAAATCCGTGCTGCTGACCGCCTTCCTCGACGCCTGCCGTCTCTCACCGGGCTTCTCTTCCTCGCAGGATACGCTGAGCGCGGCGGAAGTGACCCGGCAGGTACAGAGCTCGGTGTGGTTGCTGGAAGCGAGTAACGGCTGAGGCGCGGATCAAAAGCCGGATTAGCGGATAACGCGTGGCCCGTCAGGGCCACGCGTGCATCTGGTTATCATTCATTCCCCGGCGCGGAGCCGGTTTCTGTCGGCAGTCAGCCGAATTTTTCGCTGAGCCTCGGCACTACGGACGCCAAATCGTCCTCATCCCAGTCTGTGTTGATATCTTCCGCATAATGGATTTCCGCGGTGATCTCCCGCAACTCATCGTCGCTCAGGGGATGCGCGTCATATTCCGTACGGAATTTAGTGTAGTCGCGCTGTGCCATATTCATTTTTTTGAAGTAGGCCATATAGCCCAGGCCAAGCATATCCTCATAAAAGGCTTCGTCCATTTCGACGTCAACGTCGGCCAGGCTGTCGGGATCGGCCAGCGCCTGCATGAACACCGCTTTTCCCTGTGCGGTCAGCCAGCCGCGGAAATAATCGAAACCGTCGTCGCTGCAACCGCCGTTAATGGTGTAAGCCGCTGCCCACAGCTTATTTTTGTATGACAGCCGCTGATAAGCATTGAATAACTGCTGCCAGCGCATGATGTCGCTTACGTCCAGTGCGGCGAGCCTGAGGGTCAGTACCGGAGCGATATCGTCGGACGGTGCGGCTTCGGCACGCGCATCGTCGATCATCTGCCAAAAACGTGATTTATCCATTTGAATAGCCTCATTTCCCTGTAAAAAGTTTCCTATAAATCTATAGCGTCGGGTGGCTCTCCTCAATCCGGCCCGTTCGGTTTTGCGTTCGTTATCTCACTTACATATTCACTACATATTCACCGCCTCTTTACGATGCCCGCTATGCCCGAAACGAAATCCGGCCTCCGGCTTTCCAAATCCTTCCTGCTTTTGTTACCTTCATTCCATAATCCCTTCCAAATCATTGCCTCCCCTCTATTCAGCGGCATGATAGACAAAACAGGATTGCTAAAAAGGCTGCAAAAAATGATAGGAGTCATCCTTGTTGACGACCATGTCGTCGTCCGCTCCGGCTTCGCCCAACTGCTCAGCCTGGAAGAGGACATCGAGGTTCTCGGCCAATACAGCAGCGCTGCCGAAGCCTGGCCGGCTTTGCTGCGCCCGCAGGTGGACGTGGCGGTGCTGGATATCGCGATGCCGGATGAAAACGGGCTGAGCCTGCTCAGGCGCCTGCGTCGTCAGCGCCCGGATTTTCGCGCCATTATTCTGAGCATCTACGACAGCGCGGCCTTCGTGCAAAGCGCGCTGGACGGCGGCGCCGGCGGTTACCTGACCAAGCGCTGCGGCCCGGAGGAGCTGGTGCAGGCGGTGCGTTCGGTCGGGCTGGGCGGGCACTATCTGTGCTCTGACGCGCTGCGGGCGCTGCGTGGCGATACCCAGCCGGCGAAAGTGCTGGAAGTGCTCACGCCGCGCGAACGCGAGGTTTTCGAGCTGCTGGTGAAAGGCGAAAGCGTCAAGGCCATTGCGGCGCAGCTGGATCTCAGCCATAAAACCGTGCACGTCCACCGCGCCAACGTGTTGGGCAAGTTGCAGTGCGCCACCACTATCGAGCTGGTGCACTTCGCCCTCGATCACCAGCTGCTGACGGGGCAATAGATGTCCTTTTTACGCCGCCCGCTGGTGCTGTCGCTGTTTATCATTCTGGCCTGGGGGCTGAGCTGGATTACGCTGTGGAGCGTCAGCTTTTACCTGACCCATAACGGCCAGCAGGCCGCGCTGTTGCTGCCGCACGGCGTTCATCTGGCTCTGCTGATCCTGCTGTCGCGGCGCTATTGGCCCGCGCTGCTGTTGCCGGAGATGCTGCTGTCCGTCTGGTTGCATCAGGAACAACTGATGGTTGGCTATCTGATGGCGCTGGCTCCGTTGATCGACCTGCTGCCCGCCTTGTTGGTGCAGCGTTACTGGCACCGTTTCCCGCTTTACTGGCAGCGGCTGATGCTGCTGCTGGCGGCGGTGACCGGGTCGGCGCTGCTGAACACCCTGCTGTTGTCCCCGTTTATCGCCAGTCCGGCGACCTATGTGCTGCTGGCGACGTTCACCGGCGGCGTGCTGCTGACGCCGTTTGCCTATCTGGTGTTTGAATATCTGCGCCATCAGCACCGTAATATTCTGCTGGGTATGGATACCCGTAATCCGCCGCTGCGCACCTCGCTGATCGTCTGGTGCAGTCTGTTTTTTATCATCGGCATCGGCACGCAGATGGTGCTGTCGCCGGAGATTGAGCGCCTGCTGTTGATCGTGGTGTTTTTGCCCAACGTGGTGATGGCGTGGAAATTCGGCTGGCAGGGCGGAGTGCTGGCGGCATTGCTTGGCAGCATGATGATCACCATTGCCCGTCAGATCGGCAGCGGGTTCAATGACCTGATGGAACTGGAGATTTTTCTCTCTACGCAGGCGCTGCTTGGCATCGGGCTGGGGATCGCGATCAGCCGCCAGGAGCATCTGGTCAGCAATCTCTACCACTACCGGCGGCGGCTGGAGGTTGAATTACAGGCGCGGCGCGAACTGACCGAAAAACTGGTGCATGCCGAAGAGAACACGCGTAAGCACCTGGCTCATGAACTGCACGATGAGATCGGCCAGAACATCACCGCCATTCAGATTCAGTCTCAACTGGTGAAACGCAGCGGGGAGCACCCCGGCGCGTTGCAGGCTGCCGAGCAAATCAGCGATTTGGCGCGCCGCATTCACCTTTCCACCCGCCAGCTGCTGCGCCAGTTGCGGCCTCCTATCCTCGACGAAATGGCGGCGGAAGACGCTCTGCACCACCTGGTGAAAGAGTTTGCTTTCGCCGAACGCGGCATCACCTGCCGCTTTAACTACCAGCTCGCCGCGCCGCCTGATAATGAAACGGTAACGTTTACCCTTTACCGCCTGTTGCAGGAACTGCTGAACAACGTGTGCAAGCACGCGCAGGCCAGTGAAGTAGAGATTACCCTGGCGGATCGTCCGGGCGGCATTTATCTGGAGGTGCGCGACAACGGCGTCGGCATCAGCCCGCAAAGCGCGCACAGTATTTCCGGATTTGGCATCCAGGGGATGAGCGAGCGGGTCAGGGCGCTGGGCGGCGAACTTCAGCTGGAAAACCGGAACGGCACGCGGGTGAGTGTTAACCTGCCCACACTTTTGCCACAAAAACCGCTCTAGCTAGGAAAAAGTCCTACCCCGCTCGGACATTCTCTCATCCCCTTTAACGCCGCGTTTCCTATAGTCAGCGAAAGACGGAGAAATATATGGATCAACCAGGCCTGTCCCGCAGCGACATTGACAGACGCTATCGTCACTGGCGGCTGCATCTGCTGTTTTCCATGGTGGTGGGATACGCCGCGTTTTACCTGACGCGCAAGAGCGTCAATTTCGTGTTACCCGCCCTGCAGCTCGATCTGGGATTGAGCAAAAGCGACATCGGGCTGATGGGATCGCTGTTTTACCTGACCTACGGCCTGTCGAAATTCGTCGCCGGCCTGTGGCATGACCATCGCCGCCGCAGCCGCTTTATGGGGCGCGGATTGCTGGCGACCGGGGTACTGAACATCCTGTTTGCGTTCGGCGATAACCTGGTTGTGCTGCTGATTATCTGGACGCTGAACGGCTTTTTTCAGGGCTGGGGGTGGCCGGCCTGCGCGCGCATCCTGACCCACTGGTACTCGCGTAACGAACGTGGCTTCTGGTGGGGATGCTGGAACATGTCAATCAACATCGGCGGCGCGGTTATTCCGCTGATTTGCGCCCTGGCCGCCCAGTGGTGGGGATGGCAGGCGGCGATGCTGGCGCCCGGCATCATCAGTTCGCTGATCGGACTGTGGCTGTGCAAGCAGTTACGCGGTACGCCGCAGGAGGAGGGGCTGCCCTCGGTGGGCGAGTGGCGGCGCGATCCGCTGGAACTGCGCCAGGAGCGGCTCAGCCCGCCGATGCCGCTGTGGCAGATGCTGCGCGCCACGATGTGGCGCAACCCGATGATTTGGCTGCTCGGCGCGTCATATGTTCTGGTGTACCTGATTCGTATCGCGCTTAACGACTGGGGCAATCTGTGGCTGTCGGAGGCGCACGGCGCCAATCTGCTGAGCGCCAACGCCACGGTAATGCTGTTTGAAATCGGCGGATTACTGGGCGCGCTGTTTGCCGGCTGGGGTTCCGACCTGCTGTTCAGCGGCCAGCGGGCGCCGATGATCCTGTTGTTCGCCCTCGGCCTGATGGGCGCGGTGAGCGCGCTGTGGCTGGCGCCGGTACACCATTACGGGCTGTTGGCGGTGTGCTTTTTCGCCACCGGTTTTTTCGTTTTCGGCCCGCAGATGCTGATTGGCCTGGCGGGAGTGGAGTGCGGGCACAAAGGCGCAGCCGGCTCGATTACCGGCTTTCTCGGCCTGTTCGCCTACCTCGGGGCGGCGCTGGCGGGATGGCCGCTGTCGCAATTGATAGAACATTATGGCTGGCCGGGCATGTTCATTCTGCTCTCGGTAGCCGCCGTGATGATTGGCTTACTGCTGATGCCGCTGTTAATGGCCGGGATCGGCACTCAGGACCGCAACGCCGCGGATTCGGCGAACATAACTCAGAACGCTTGATACATAAAAGGATAACGATAATGAAAAGAACCTCAGTTTCCCTCTTGGTCGCATCAGGACTCGCCCTTGCCATGCTGAGCGGCGCCGCTCACGCCAAAGGGCGTCTGGTGGTGTATTGCAGCGCCACAAACGAGATGTGCGAAGCGGAAACCAAAGCCTTCGGCGAGAAGTATGACGTGAAAACGTCGTTCATCCGCAACGGCTCCGGCAGTACGCTGGCGAAGGTTGATGCAGAGAAGAAAAACCCGCAGGCCGACGTCTGGTACGGCGGTACGCTGGACCCGCAGTCCCAGGCCGGTGAAATGGGCCTGCTGGAGGCTTACAAATCGCCTAATCTTGAGCAGATCATGACCCAGTTCCGCGATCCGGCCAAGTTGAAAGGCAACTACTCTTCGGCGGTGTACGTCGGCATTCTGGGCTTCGGCGTTAACACCCAACGCCTGAAAGAGAAGAACCTGCCGGTGCCGAAGTGCTGGAAAGATCTCACCAAGCCGGAATTCAAGGGCGAAATCCAGATTGCGGACCCGCAAAGCTCCGGCACCGCTTACACCGCGCTGGCGACCTTCGTGCAACTGTGGGGCGAAGATCAGGCGTTTGATTACCTCAAGCAGCTTAACGTCAATATTTCCCAATACACCAAGTCCGGTATCGCGCCGGCGCGTAACGCCGCGCGCGGCGAAGCCGCTATCGGTATCGGCTTCCTGCACGATTACTCGCTGGAAAAAGATCAGGGCGCACCGCTGGAGCTGATTTCTCCGTGCGAAGGCACCGGTTATGAAATCGGCGGCGTCAGCATCCTGAAAGGGGCGCGTAACATGGACAACGCCAAGCTGTTCGTGGACTGGGTGCTCTCTAAAGATGCGCAGGAACTCTCCTGGCAGAAAGGCAAGTCTTACCAGATTCTGACCAACACCACAGCGGAAACCTCACCGCTGTCGCTCAAGCTCGAAGACCTGAAACTGATCAACTACGACATGGATAAGTATGGTTCGACCGATGTGCGTAAGGCATTGATCAGCAAATGGGTTTCCGAAGTGAAGATGGGTAAGTAATCGCCGCGGGCGGCGCTGGCCGCCCGCTTCTTTTTCCTGCCCGGTGAGGCGCTTATGTCTGATACATTACTTTTGCGAACCACGCAGAAGCGGGATGCTGTTTTCTGGTGGATCGCGCTCGGCTGGTTGGCGTTTGCCCTGCTGCCCAGCTGGAGCCTGGATTATGGCCTGCTGGAATCGACCTCCGACGAGATTCTGGCATCCTATGGTTGGTCGGGGCTGAACGTCAGCCTGTTGTGGTACGTGCTGCCGAGCCTGCTGTTGCTGCGGCCGCTGCGTGAACCGGCGCGTGAACAACGCAGCCGTCATCGCCTGGATGCCGTTTGGGCGGTGATCTGTATGGCTTTTGTGGTGGTGAGCGCCACGCTGGAAGGGCGCGGCCTCGGCTACGCCACCATCGTGCTGTTCATCGCGCTTGGCGCGATCGTCACGCTGGCGCTGACCCGGCTGGAGTGGCTGGGCGGCGACCGTTTCGTGATCGGATCGCTGATCGCCATTATTGCGCTGATCGGCGTGTTTATCGTTTGGCCGAGCGTGGCGATCTTTATCCCCATGTTTACCACCGACACCGGAGAATTTGCGCCGCTGGCGTTTATGAACGTGCTGTCGCAGGCGCATATCGTTCAGGTCATTATCAACTCGATCCTGTTGTCGATCGCGGTGGGCATCGGTTGTACCTTCTTTGGCCTGGTGCTGGCGATCTATACCACCCGTATCGCCAAGCGCAGCGCTATTATCGGCCGCGTGTTTTCCATTCTGCCTATCGTTACGCCGCCGTTCGTGGTCGGGCTGGGGGTGACGCTGATGATGGGGCGCTCCGGCTATGTCACCGAGTTTATGGCGACCTGGTTCGGGTTAACCAACACCAACTGGCTGTATGGCTTTACCGGCATCTGGCTGGCGCAGGTGCTGGCGTTTACCCCGATGGCGTTTATGATCCTCGACGGGGCGATCAAAACCATTCACCCGTCACTGGAAGAAGCCTCCTACACCCTGCGCGCCAACCGCTGGCAGACCTTTACCCAGGTATTCCTGCCGCTGCTGAAACCGGCGCTGGCTAACGCGTTCCTGATCGTGATCGTGCAATCGCTGGCGGACTTCAGTAACCCGCTGGTGCTGGGCGGTAACTTTGACGTGCTGGCGACCCAGATTTACTTCTACATCACCGGTTCGCAGCTCGACTATCAGGCCGCCAGTACCCTCGGCGTGTTCCTGTTGCTGTTCTCACTGCTGGTGTTCTGCATTCAGTACATGTGGATCGGCAAACGTTCTTACGTCACCGTATCCGGCAAGTCTTACCGCGGTGACGTGCAGCCGCTGCCGGTGGTGCTGGTGTGGAGCGTGGTGGCGTTACTGGCGGTCTGGATTGCCTTCAACGCCCTGCTGTACGGCAGCATTTTCTACGGCAGTTTCACCGTCAACTGGGGCGTGGACTACACGCTGACGCTGGACAACTTCATCAAGCTGTTCGGCCAGGGCATGAGCGACGGCGCATGGCCTTCACTGCTTGATACCCTGTTGTATGCCGGCATCGCCGCGCCGATCACCGCATTCTTCGGCCTGTTGATCGCCTGGGTTGTGGTGCGCCAGCAGTTTACCGGTAAGAAAGCCATCGAGTTCACCACCATGCTGTGCTTCGCTGTGCCGGGCACCGTAGCGGGCGTCTCTTACATTCTGGCGTTCAACAGCGCGCCGGTGTACCTGACGGGCACCGCGGCGATCGTCATCATCTCGATGGTGATGCGTAACGTGCCGGTGGGGATTCGTGCCGGGATTGCCGGGCTGGGGCAGATCGATAAATCGCTGGATGAGGCGTCGCTCAGCCTGCGCGCCGGATCGCTGCGCACCATCATCAACATTCTGTTGCCGCTGTTGCGCCCGGCGATCCTCTCCGCGTTGATTTACAGCTTTGTACGCGCCATTACCACGGTCAGCGCCATCGTGTTCCTGGTCACACCGGACACCCGCGTTGCGACGGCGTACATCCTGAACCGCGTGGAAGACGGCGAATACGGGGTAGCGATCGCCTATGGCTCGATCCTGATCGTCGTGATGCTGGCGATCATCTTCATCTTTGACTGGCTGATCGGCGAAGCGCGCGTTTCCCGCTCGAAAGCCAAGAACCAGGCTTAATCACGGAGCTTAACCATGACACAACACCACTTTGTTGAATTACGGAATGTCACGAAACGGTTCGGCACCAACACCGTGATTGACAATATTAACCTGGCTATCCCGCGCGGCGAGATGGTGACCCTGCTCGGCCCGTCAGGCTGCGGCAAGACCACCGTGCTGCGCCTGGTAGCGGGGCTGGAGAAGCCCAGCGAAGGGCAGATCTTTATCGACGGCGAAGACGTGACCCAGCGTTCCATCCAGCAGCGCGATATCTGTATGGTGTTCCAGTCTTATGCCCTGTTCCCGCATATGTCGCTGGGCGAGAACATTGGCTACGGCCTGAAAATGCTCGGTACGCCGAAGGCGGAGATCCGCGAGCGGGTGAAAGAAGCGCTGGCGCTGGTGGATCTGGAAGGGTTCGGCGATCGTTATGTCGATCAGATCTCCGGCGGGCAGCAGCAGCGCGTGGCGCTGGCGCGCGCGCTGATCCTCAAGCCGAAGGTGCTGTTGTTTGACGAGCCGCTCAGTAACCTCGACGCCAACCTGCGCCGCAGCATGCGCGATAAGATCCGCGAGTTGCAGAAGCAGTTTGATATCACTTCGCTGTATGTCACCCACGATCAGAGCGAAGCGTTCGCCGTTTCGGATCAGGTTCTGGTGATGAACAAAGGCCACATCATGCAGATTGGTTCGCCGCAGGCGCTGTACCGCCAGCCGGCCTCGCGTTTTATGGCCAGCTTTATGGGGGATGCCAACCTGTTTCCAGCGCGTTTCAGCGAGGCGAGCGTGGAGATCCATGGTTACCGTTTGCCGCGTCCGGCGCACTTCCGCGCCCAGGGCGAGGGAACGGTCGGCGTACGCCCGGAGGCAATAACGCTGGGCAGTCAGGGCGAAGAGAGCCAGCGCTGCGAGATCCGCCATGTCTCCTACATGGGGCCGCAGTACGAGGTTATCGTGGCGTGGCACGGGCAGGAAATCCTGCTGCAGGTGAATGCCACCCGCCTGCAGCCGGAAGCCGGTGAAAGCTACTTCCTGGAGATTCACCCCTATGGCATGTTCGTTTTGGAGGATGCCGCCTGAGTCTGACCCGCCCCTCTCCATCCCGGAGAGGGGCTACCGTTTACGCATTTTGCCCCACAGCCGCACCATGTTGCCCACCACGGCCAGAACAATCAGCCCGTAAAACAGCCAGTGGAAAGCCACGCTGGTTTTCCGGTACACCGTCTTCGCCTGCAATAATTCCCGGTGAGCGGGCGGCGTCAGTTTCCCGTTACGTACCAGTTTGCGAATCACCGAAGTACCGATATCTGCGGGCTGCAGGAGCGCCAGGGTCTCCCGGTCAGCGATGCGATAAATCGGGCCGGAATCGGTCAGGGTGTCGCCTGTCAGGTCGAAATACCAGAGCGATGCTCCATTCTGCCAAAGTGAGCCAAAAACACCTCCGCGAACGTCGCCGATTTTCTGCCATTCTCCGGTTAGCTCGTCCATGAATTGGTAGATATGCGTAGAACGGGATATCAGACCGGGGTTGCGGCGAGAACCCCAGCGCTCCGATGCCTGAAGGTAAAGCAGGTGCTGACCGTCCCAAAAAATATAAGGAGAGAGGGCGGTAAAATCCCCGGTCGCGGCGGTATCGCCATGGGTGAAAATATTATCGCCCATCCGTTTAACCTCGCCGCTTTGCCCGTCGTAATAGAAAAGCCCGTCCCTGCTGGTGAATAACAGATGATATATGTGTTGCTCGGCGCGGGTCAGCGGGTAGTACGGTTGATGAGTGCTATCAAACGGCAGGTCCGCGGCGTAAACAGCGCCGCTGCGTGGATCATAAAGGTAGGGCGTCTGGCTGGTAAGACGGCTGACGTTAAGTTCCTGCAGCTCCCGGTGCCCGGCGAGCGCCAGCCGGGCAGCGTGATGGTAAACATTCCGGCCGTCGGTGAAATAGGTGCTGCTGGGGCGTTCACCGCTGCGGGAGGGCGCCATAACAGGCCGCAGGGCTGCCGGATCAGCCTGTTCCATCAGTTGTCCGCGGTAATAAGCCCGTGTTCCGTCGGTGATCAGGTTCGCGCCAGGCAATGGGCGGTATGGAACCTCACTTTCCGGCAACAGCGCGAACGGATAAAGATAGCTTTGCGGCTTCGTGCCGTATCCCCACTGATGAAGGATGATCTGTAACGCCTCCTCCAGTTTGCCGAGTTCAGGATTGCGGGTTGTTGAGTAACTGCAATACGCGCTTTGTTTGCCATCACTGAAATAATTATTGCCCAGAACGCGGACATGTGTCGCATCCAGCCCGGGTATCACCCGGTTACCGCAATAGACATGGTTTTTATCTTTACCGACCTGATGATCGGAATGGGTCGCGCCGGGCAACAGCGTGAACGTGTCAGGATCCGCGATATCGATTTTGTAATAACCGTTGCTGGGAACGGCGGCATAGACGCTGCCCTTGTAACGTTTATAAATCCCGCCGTAGTTTTCGCCTGACTGGCTGATGTCGTGACTCTCATTGTTTTTTACCGATAAGAATAATGAGCAAAACAGCAGGACAGAAAAGCCACACGCCAGCAGCACTAAACCTATCGCTATCCTTTTCGAAACGGGTTTCATATTGGTCTTCCTTGCAATGGGAGCCATGGCGCGCCAAATGCGCCAGGCTCTTTTTTCATCATACCTCTTGGCGTCAGATTGGCGTGCTAAAAATTATTTAAATGTATGAGTTAAAAATTCAATAAAGTTTCTCTTAAGTTTATATATAAGAAAGTGGCGCTTTTTACGGTGGGGGGAATATTGGATTGTTGCGGAGTTAAAATATATGAAACTTATATTTTCACAATGGCATGTGTTGTTCTTTTTGATATGGGTAAGCAAGGTTTACTTAGCAGGCCAATAATCCTTAATGATATAGTACCACCCAATTCAAACGGCTTAGGATAATTCTCATGTTGTGAGGAATTTCCTATAACGAATTGATTTTAATGAATTTTTAATTTTAATTGTTTGTGGTTGGTGTTAGTAAAGCATTATTTGTCAGACGTTTCTCGTATTTGCTTTCTTTAAAGATTTATATTCTTAATTTATTTCTTTTTAAAGACTAAATGTTGAAAATTAATTAAAGGTTGTTATTATTTATTGCCTCTTGTGAGCAAGAAAGCAACAAACCGCACTTTTTTTTATCTCCCGTCGGTTACGTTGGTTCATCATCGTTCTCACAGGTAATAAAACCTGAATAATCCGGCGTGAATATATTCTCATGCGGGAAAAGGTTTATTTTAAATACGTGTAAGGCTGAAGTTTGCGTTTATTTACGCAGGGGCTTCTTTTAGCAAAATGACAGCCTTGCCAAGGACAAAATAACGCGAGAGTCGCGTATTATCAGGAGCAAAAAATGAAAAAGACATTTGTGGCAGCAATGGTTGCAGGGATCTCCGCGATGGCTGCTGTCCACAGTGCCAGTGCTGCAACGGTTAATGGAGGAAACGTTAGTTTTAAAGGTGAGGTGGTGAATGCCGCTTGCGCCGTGGATTCCAACTCCAGCAATCAGACTGTCAACATGGGGCAGGTACGTCTGGCCGAACTCGGCAAAGCCGCAGGTACGCAAGCCAGCTCCCGTACGCCGTTCTCCATTCAGTTGAACGACTGCGATCCAACCGTTTCTGCTGCGACGCAGGTTGTTTTTAACGGCATTCCGGCAGAAAGCAATCCGTCAGTATTGCACGCGGGGCAGGGCAGTTCATCCGCCACCGGCGTTGGCATTCAGATCTTCGACAACAGTGGCAAACCCGTCGCGTTGGGTAAGCCATCTGGCAAAGTGACGCTGATTGATGGCGTGAATGTGCTGCAATTCCAGTCCGGGTTCATCTCTACTTCCGATGCGCCGACCGCTGGTGACGCCAGCGCAACGGCTAACTTTACGCTGACCTACTCGTAATAGAACGGCGCAGGCCGGGAGTGTGGCTTCCGGCTCGCCGCACGGAAAGCAAGAACATGAAAACGGGAAATCACGGTCGGGTTATGGCGGCGCTGATGTCGCTGTTTTGTGTTCCGGCGCCGGCATTGACCGTACACGGCGGCAGCGTCAATTTTCGGGCCGACGTCGTGGACGCGCCCTGCAGCGTGGCGCTGGAAAGCCGTGAATTGCAGGTCGATCTCGGCCAGGTCAGAAGTAATCAGTTTGGCGCGATGGGAAGTTACAGCGGCATAACGCCGTTTACTCTGGTGTTGGAAAACTGTTCTGCCTCAGTAAGCACTCAGGTAGGCGTCGGGTTTTCCGGCGTGGCAGACGGTAAAGATCCGCTGATCCTGGCGGCGGGCAAAGGCAGTAATGCCGCGCACGGAATTGGCATCGGCATTTTCGATCACCGGGGTGATCTGATCCCTATCAATACAGAAGCCTTCTCGCCGGTCGCGTTGCAGGAAGGGGAGAACCGGCTTCAGTTTTTCGCCCGCTACCGCTCAACCGCGCGTCAGGTAACGGCCGGCGACGCCAGCGCGGTGGCCAGTTTCAATCTGACCTATCAGTAAGCCGCGGCTGAATATATTCAGCCCGGTAATCAGCATTTATACGTATGGGTATCATTATGCAAAGGATGACAGGGTACATGGCAGGGCTGCTCGCCGCCTGTTTTATTTTTTCCTCGCAATCTCAGGCCGGAGGCGTGGCGCTGGGGGCGACGCGCATCGTTTATCCTTCCGACAGCAAGCAGGTTTCCCTACCGGTGACCAACAGCGACGGGCAGAATTTTTTCTTGATCAATAGCTGGATCGAAGACGAGAAGGGGACGAAGTCGACGCATTTCGTCATCACGCCGCCGCTGTTTGTGATCAAGTCCGGCAAGGAAAATACCCTGCGCATCATCCACAGCGGCCCCGCGTTGCCGCAGGATCGGGAAACGTTGTACTGGCTGAACGTCAAAGCGATCCCGGCGGTGGACAAAGATAAGAAAAACGGCAATACGCTACAGTTGGCGATCACCAGCCGCATCAAGTTGTTTTATCGTCCGGGCGGGCTGGCGCAGGGCGCCGACAGCGCCGTAGACAGCATCACGCTGAACCGTCAGGGAAATGAACTCATCTTCAAGAATCCGACGCCCTATTACATCTCACTGGTGAACCTGCGTGCCGGCACCCGTATGCTGCCGAACACCACGCTGGCGCCGCTGCAAAGTACCTCGCTGACGCTGCCCGCGGGCGCCGGCAACGAGATTGGCTATCGTAACATCAATGACTACGGATCGGTGTCAGCGGAAAAGACGCTGACGTTGTAATGACCTACAGAAGGTCTAGCGAGAAAAGGAATTATGTTCCGACCCTCTTTATCCGGCGGCGCATTGCGCAACCTGCCGGCGAAAACGGGGCAGCATCTGCTGATGTTGATGGTCTTGCCCTTATATACCGTCTCAGGCCAGGCGGCGATGACGTTTGACGCTTCGTTTCTTTCCGACGACCCGGAAAAGGTGGCGGATCTTTCCCGCTTCGAGCAGGGAAATGACATGCTGCCCGGCGTTTACCGGGCGGACATCTTCCTTAACGGGCGTTTCGTGGAGACCCGTGATGTGCGCTTTGCCGCGCCCGAAAGCGCGCCGGACAGCGTGGCGGCAATGGAGCTGCAACCCTGTATCGGCACGAAGGAACTGGCGTTGTTCGGCATTGATATGAACGTGTTCAACAACCTGCGGGAAAGCCGCGGGGGCGGTGACGGCTGTAATATGCTGGCGATCGTGCCGGACGCCGGGTTTGAATTCGACGCTGAACGGCAGCGGCTGGATATTTCCCTGCCGCAGATGCTGCTCAGCCAGAGCGCGCGCGGCTATATTCCGCCGGAACAGTGGGATGACGGTATTCCCGCCGCGCTGATTAATTACGGCTTTAGCGGGTCGCATACCCGTTCGCAGGGTAAAGAGAGCAGTAACTATTTTCTTAACCTGCAAAGCGGCGTGAATCTCGGCGCCTGGCGGCTGCGTAACTACTCCACCGCCAGCTACGCCCGGCAGCAAGGGGCGCCCAACCGGTCACAATGGAATAACGTCAGCACCTATGTCGAACGGGCGGTGATCGCCCTGCGCAGCCAGCTGACGCTGGGCGACAGCTATACGCCCACGGACATATTCGACAGCCTGGGATTTCGCGGTGCGCAGTTGGCGTCGGACGACAGCATGTTGCCGGACAGCCTGCGTGGTTTCGCGCCGGTGGTGCGTGGTATCGCCCGCGGCAACGCACGGGTGACCATCAGCCAGAATGGTTACACCATCTACCAAAGCTATGTGTCTCCCGGTGCGTTTGAGATCAGCGATCTTTATCCGACGGCGTCGAGCGGGGACTTGCAGGTGTCGGTGCGTGAAGCCGATGGCAGCGTTAACACTTTCAGCGTGCCTTACTCGGCGGTGCCGCTGTTACAACGTGAAGGACAGCTCAAATATGCCGTCACGTTCGGGCGATTTCGCGGCAATTCACAGCAAAATGATCCGTTGTTCACTCAGGGGATGTTGCTGTTCGGCCTGCCGTACGGGTTAACGGCCTACGGCGGCGGGCAGTGGGGAGAGAACTATGCCTCCGTGGCGCTGGGAATGGGGAAAAACTTCGGCTGGCTGGGGGCGATTTCGGCGGATATCACCCATGCGCTCAGCACCCTGAGTGACGGCAGCCGCAATGAAGGGCAGTCGGTGCGTTTCCTGTACGCCAAATCCCTGAGCGAAACCGGGACCAACTTCCAGCTGCTGGGCTACCGCTATTCCACCCAGGGCTTCTATACCCTGGACGAAAGCGCGAACAAATATATGAGCGGGACGGGTAACGAAGGAACCGATCCGCAGACGCCGGAGTACGGCGGTTACTACAACCTGAGATACCCCAAGCGCGGCAAGGTGCAGCTCAATATATCCCAGCAGATTGGCGACGCCGGTTCATTGTTCATTACCGGCAGCCGCCAGAGCTACTGGCGAACCGGCGATACCAACGATCTGTTGCAGCTCGGCTATAACGGCGCGATTGCCGACGTTAATTACAGCCTGACCTACAGCTATAACCGCAATCCGTGGATCAGCGGTTCCGACCGGCTGATCTCGCTGATGGTTTCGCTGCCCATCGGGAAATGGCTGCCGTTCGGCCAGCGCGAGGGCAACGTGAATCAGGCGGGCAACCCGGCTTATCTGACGTTCGGCGGCAGCCGGGACAATGAAGGCCGCGTCAATATGACGGCGGGGATCAACGGGACGCTGTTGGAAAGCAACAATCTGAACTACAGCGTGCAGCAGAGCCACGGCAATAAAGGCGACGGCAACAGCGGCAGCGCGGGCCTGGGCTACCGCGGCGGCTACGGCAGCCTGAACCTGGGTTACAACTACAGCGCGGGGAACCGCCAGATCAACTACGGCGCCAGCGGCGGCATTGTGCTGCATGCCAACGGCGTCACCTTCAGCCAGCCGCTGGGGGAAACCAACGTGCTGATTAAGGCGCCGGGCGCCAACAACGTCAGCGTGGAGAACACCACCGGCGTGCGTACCGACTGGCGCGGCTATGCGGTAGTGCCTTACGCCACCGTTTACCGGGAAAACCGCGTCGCGCTGGAAACCGCGCACCTGGGCGATAACGTCGATCTCGACGCCGCAGTGGCGCAGGTGGTGCCGACCAAGGGCGCGTTAGTGCGCGCGGACTTTGACGTTCGGGTCGGCGCGCGCGGGCTGTTTACCCTGCGTTACCGGGGCGACGCAGTACCCCTGGGCGCCTCGGTGACGCTGGAGGACGGGAACAGCGCGTCGATTGTCGGCGAGGAAGGGCAGGTGTATCTCTCCGGTCTGCCGCAGCGCGGAAAGCTCGACGTCTCCTGGGGCGGGAGCGCGTCACAGCGCTGCCTGGCGCCGTATGTGCTGCCCGGGGCGGAAGCCCGTCAGGCGATCAGCACCGTAACGCTGAGGTGTGAATGATGAAACGAATCCGGGGAGGCACAGTGGCGCTGGCGGCCTTGCTCTATACGCCGGTGTGGGCTTATGACGTCAGGATCGACGTAACGGGGAATATTACCAGCAGCACCTGCACGGTGGATGCCGGGTCGCGCAATCTCGTCGTCGATATGGGTACCATCGATAACCGCCGGTTGAATACGGTGGGCGAGGTCACGGGGATACGGCAGTTTGATCTGGTGCTGGTGGGGTGTGGCCCGGCGGCGAAGGCGGTCAGCGTCATGTTTAAAGGCGATGCGGATCGTGATGATCCCAATTTGCTTAAGTTGAAAGAAAACGGCGCCGGCGGGCTGGGAATCGAGATTTTGGACAATAAACGTACGCCGGTGCCAATAAATCAGTCAACGGAGGATTATGCGCTTATCGCCAACGCCGATAACCAACTGACGTTTCACGCACAGTATAAGATCACCCGTTTGCCGGTGACGCCGGGTGTTGCGGACGCCGTGATGGATTTTACCCTGGAGTATCAATAGTGAAGATGAAAAGGACTCAATGGCTGATGCTGTTCCTGCTGGGATACCCGTTGCTGGGATACTGCGCACCGGCGGCGGCGAAGGTGGTGATGGCGAACCTGCGTATGAATCCGGGCGGGCCGTTTAATTATAAAGGCCCTGCGGATCCGGCGCCGGTCGGGGAACAGTTGGGCAACGGCTGGTCCGGTGAGAAAGAGGAGCGGATCATCTTCGAATGCCCGAGACAGGAGTATTGCATCACATATGCCGAGATCCGGCCGGTAAAGGCGGCATTGCCGGGCATTAAGTACACCGATGGCTATAACCAGTATGACGTGTATGAAAGCGGAGTACCGGGGATCGGCTACGTCCTGGGTATCCGCGACCCGAACGCCAATCGTTTTATTCCCGGTAATGCGCCGGTCACCCAGACTTTCCCGGCTGACGGCACCAATCAGAGCGCGCCGAACATCGGTTACCGGGGGCGCATTATTTTCGTTATCAGCGGCAGCCACCTGCAGACCGGAACGTTCACCATCCCGGCGCAAACCGTGGCTTACCTGCATGCCCGCGGAAAGGGGGTAGACGATCAGTCTTTGCTGAGTATCAGCGCGGTGACGATCAAAATTGCCGCCCGCGGCTGCGAGATCTCATCCAGCAAATCCTTCGCCATCGATCTGGGGGATGCGCCGATGAACGCTTTTCCGGCCATCGGCAGCCGTTACGGCGGTAAGGATCTGGAAATTCAGCTGAAATGCGACACGGGCACCCGGCTGCATGCCGTGATGACCGATCAAAGTCAGCCCGGTAACACCAGTAATATTTTAACGCTGACGCCAGATTCCGGCGCCAGCGGCGTCGGGATTCAGTTCTTCTACGATAATCAGGGAACTCCCCTGTCGTTCGGACCAGACCTGAGCTCGACCGGTGTACTTAATCAATGGTTTATCAAGGAGGCGATCCGCGACGGCGAATCTATTCGCGTGCCGCTGACCGCCAGATATGTCCGTACCGGCGAAGTCACGCCCGGCAGCGCTAACGGCCGGGCCAGCATTACGTTTTCATATCAATAATGAGGACGCGGCGGGAAGGAAACGCCGTCCCGAAGGACGACGGGGAATAGCTTATCATGACGAGGTAAGTTTATGCTGGTTGCAACCATACTTGACGATAACCAGATTTATGCGCACGGAATAGCCCATTTGCTTTCGGAGTATTTCGCCCGTAAAAATTGGAATATTCGTTTTCATATCAATGATATTGAATGCCTGGCAGACAGCGACATCGTATTTAAGAGCGAAAGCTATCGCCTGCCTTACGTGGCCGACAGCGAGCGCTTTACCCGCTCGGTAAATGCTTTTCATATCGTACTGATGTTTGGCGATTATCAACTGAATCAGGATAACCTGATATTCCGTCATGACCCCATCAGTACGATTCAGGATAAGCTGACGCGGACGCTGTATGGCAACGGCCATGATGCATGCGGGAAGCCGCCGTTTTCGTTCTGGGGCGTTGTCAGCCACGGTACGGAGAAGCTGACCCATGTGGAGATGCAGGTGCTTACCCTGATGGCGGCGGGTAATACGCAAATGGAGGTGGCGCGCAATCTGCGCAAGAGCGTGAAAACCATCAGCCGGCAAAAGCGGGCGGCGATGAAGAAGTTGGGGCTGCGCAATAATATGGAGTTTTACCGCTATATACGCAGCCGGGAGAATCTTCCGCTGTTCAGCACGCTGAGCGAAATGCCGCGCGGGATAAACTGAACACGCCTGTCTACCGCTGAACGGGCAACTGAATCGGCCTCTGGCTGTATTTTTCACGGGAGGTCTGTCATTTTTACCGGGATTGCAGGCGCTCTGCCGCCAGCGTCCCGATCACATCTTTAGCCTGCCTGATTAACGTGTCATGGTGCGCCGGCAGATCCGGCGTATCTTCTTCAACGCCGGGCGTGTTGTACAGGTAAGTCACCGTTGAATCCTTGATGCCGCCGTAGCCTGCGATGCTGTCGTTGAGCAATGTGTTGATGTGTTTGTCATTCCCGCGGCGCCCGAATTTTTCCTGAATTCCGCCGACCAGGGCGGAGAAACGTTTTTCATGCTTCAGCCAGCGCCTGCCGGATGAGTAACCGGGCGCCCCATGACGTCAGATCGGTGATCTCTTCCTGCGTCAGCCCGAAGGTATCTTTGAGCACCACCAGGGCCTCGGTGCCATACAGAACGGAGAGCAGCATCACCAGACGGTTTCGCGTGTCTTCGGGCAATGATGGCGCCAGGGGTTCCAGCGCCTGCGTCAGTGACGCCTTGCGGTTGCTTTTCTTCAGCATGGAACCCGATATTTCTTCCTGTACGCCGTTGGCCAGCCAGCGTTGCTGGGAAATACGCAGGGCATCGCGCATCAGGGCTTCGTGCTTTTCAATTTCGCCATATCCCCAGTGCAGCAGGTTTTCCACATTTTCTTCTGCATTCTTTCCCATTGGCGGCGTTACAAACGAGCCAATAACTTGCTTAACCACATACTCAATAAATTCGCTATGTGAGGAAAAATAGCTTTTCAGGGTGACTTTGGCGTAGTCCGCCTCCTGCGTAATTTCCTCCGGCGTCGGGAATTTCTTCTCCTGATAGAGCTTAAGCGCCGCATTGGTCAGGCGTTCCAGCGTACGGCGTCTGACAGGAGAAAGGTTACTTTCGTCAAATAAAATCATTGAAATTCCTTATGCTTACTTAAAAAATATCCAACAGGATAAAAAATCCTTGAAGGATATCAAATATTAGCATAGCTTACTTGTGCATAATTCTTAATCACAGCAGATCTCGCTACTCTTTACATCTCATGGAGTGAGTTGCAATGTCTAAATTCGTTTACGTCATAGGAACTGCCGATACCAAGCTCGATGAGATGGCTTGGGTCAAATCTTGCATGCACGCCGCCGGCGTGGATGCTTATATCATTGACGTGTCTACGTCATCCCCTGCCTGCTCACAGGGAAGCGAGCAGATTGATATTAATGCCGGGCAAATCGCGGATTATCATCCCGCGGGCAGGGAACACGTCTTTTGTAACGATCGCGGAAAGGCGATTAGCGCCATGTCCGAGGCGTTGCTCCGCTTTTTGGTCGCTACCGTTGACGACATTTCCGGGGTGCTCGGTTTGGGCGGCTCGGGCGGTACGGCGCTGATTACGCCAGGGATGCAGGCTCTGCCGACGGGCATCCCGAAAATCATGCTTTCTACCATGGCGTCCGGCAACGTTGCGCCCTACGTCGGCGCCAGCGACATCGCCATGATGTATACGGTAACCGACCTCAGCGGCCTTAACCGGGTGTCGCGTATGGTGCTGACCAATGCGGCCAACATGATGGCCGGCGCGGTGAACCATGCCGCCACGTTCCAGAATCAGGATCGTCCCTCGCTCGGGCTAACCATGTTCGGCGTGACGACGTCCTGTATTAATCAACTGACCTCCGTGCTCAACGCCGACTACGACACGCTGGTGTTCCATGCCACCGGCAACGGCGGCATGTCGATGGAAAAACTGATTAAGGACGGCGAACTGGCCGGCGTGCTGGACATCACCCTGACGGAGATCGACGACCTGTTGTTCGGCGGCGTGCTGGCCTGCCCGGAAAGCCGCCTGGACAGCGTGGCGGAAAGCCAGATTCCGTGGATTGGCAGCGCCGGGGCATTAGACATGGTGAACTTTGGCGCCCGCGCCAGCGTGCCGGAGCGCTATCAGGATCGTCACTTCGTTGAGCACAATGCTCAAGTCACACTAATGCGAACCACGCCGGAAGAAAACCGGAAGCTCGGCGTTTGGATTGGTAACAAGCTTAACCGCTGTAACGGCCCGGTGTGCTTTATCGTGCCGGAGGGCGGCTTTTCCGCACTGGATTGCCCCGGCCAGCCTTTCTGGCTGCCGCAGGCCACGGAGGCGTTTATCGACGGGCTGGAAAGCACCGTCAACGTTACCGACAACCGCCGCATTATTCGTACCCCCGCACACATCAACTCCCCGGAGTTCTGTGCGTTGGTGATCAAGATTTTTAGTGAAATGATGCAACACCAGGGAAACACCAAATGAAAAATTATAATGAGTTAGTCGAGCACCTCCGGGCCAAAGCCGCCCATGGAGAACCCATCATCGGCGCTGGCGCAGGGACGGGCTTGTCCGCCCGCTGCGAGGAAGCCGGCGGTGTGGACTTGATTGTGATTTATAACTCCGGCCGCTATCGCATGGCCGGACGCGGCTCTCTGGCGGGCCTGCTGCCTTACGGCAACGCCAACCAGATCGTACGCGAGATGGGCAGCGAAGTGCTGCCGGTGGTGAAAAATACGCCGGTGCTGGCCGGTGTATGCGGCACCGATCCGTTCTGTAACCTGTCGCCGTTCCTCGATGAGCTGAAAATGATGGGCTTCGCGGGCGTGCAGAACTTCCCGACCGTCGGGCTTATCGACGGTAAATTCCGCCAGAATCTGGAAGAAACGGGAATGGGCTATGGCCTGGAAGTGGACATGATCCGCATGGCGCACCAAAAGGGCATGCTGACCACGCCGTACGTGTTTAACACGGACGATGCGGTGGCGATGACCGAAGCCGGTGCAGACATTATCGTGGTGCATATGGGGCTGACCACCGGCGGTGATATCGGCGCCGGTACGGCGAACGATCTGGAGTCCTGCGTGCCGGTGATCAATGCCTGCGCCAAAGCAGCAAAAGCGGTGCGTGAAGGCGTTATCGTGCTGTGCCACGGCGGGCCGATTTCGGAACCGGAAGATGCGGCGTTTATTATGAAGCATTGCCCGGACTGCGACGGTTTCTACGGCGCCAGCTCAATGGAGCGCTTGCCGACGGAGAAAGCCATTCGTCAGACGGTAGAAGAATTCAGAAAGATCGGGCGCTAAGCGCTTTCGTAAAAAGGCCCGGAGCCTATTCCTGCTCCGGGCCTTTTTTATTGGCTGCGGGCGTCTTAAATTATCTCAAAAACACCGGCAGTTTTTCCTCATAGTCCGCAATCGCCGCTTCATGCTGTAACGTCAGGCCGATGCTGTCCAACCCGTTCATCATGCAATGCCGGCGGAAGCCGTCAATGTCGAACGGGTAGGTTTTCCCGCCTGCCTGAACGGTCTGCGCTTCCAGATCCACGGTGAAGGTGACGCCTTCGTTTGCTTTTACCAGCGCGAATAATTCATCTACCTGTGCTTCGCTCAGCGTGACGGGCAGCAGCTGGTTGTTGAAGGAGTTCCCGTAAAAGATATCGGCAAAGCTGGGCGCGATAACAACCTTGAAGCCGTAGTCGGTCAGCGCCCACGGCGCGTGCTCGCGTGAGGAACCGCAGCCGAAGTTTTCCCGCGCCAGCAAGATGCTGGCGCCTTTATAGCGCGGCTGGTTCAGGACGAAGTCCGGGTTGGGTTGCTGGCCCGCGTCGTCGAGGAAGCGCCAGTCGTTGAACAAATGCTGGCCGAAACCGGTACGGGTGACCTTCTGCAAAAACTGCTTGGGAATGATCGCGTCGGTGTCGACGTTTGCCGCGTCCAAAGGAACGACGATGCCGGTGTGCTGAATAAATTTCGCCATGATGTCGCTCCTTAGTTTGCCGCAGTGGTGAAGTCGCGGATATCCGCAAAGTGTCCGCTGACCGCAGCGGCGGCGGCCATTGCCGGGCTGACCAGGTGCGTGCGTCCGCCGCGGCCCTGACGGCCTTCAAAGTTACGGTTGCTGGTAGACGCGCAGCGCTCGCCCGGATTCAGGCGGTCGTTGTTCATCGCCAGACACATGGAACAGCCGGGCAGGCGCCATTCGAAACCGGCGTCGATGAAGATTTTGTCCAGCCCCTCGGCTTCCGCCTGGGCTTTGACCGGGCCGGAACCCGGCACGACGATAGCCTGTACGCCCGGCGCCACTTTGCGCCCTTTGGCGATGGCGGCGGCGGCGCGCAGATCCTCAATGCGCGAGTTGGTGCAGGAGCCGATAAAGACTTTATCGATGGCGACGTCGGTCAGGCGAATGCCGGGCTTCAGATCCATGTAGGCCAGCGCTTTCTCCGCGGAGGTGCGCTCTACCGGATCGCTGAAGGACTCCGGCGCCGGGATGGCCTGATTGACGTTGATCACCTGACCGGGGTTGGTGCCCCAGGTTACCTGCGGCGCGATCTCGGCGGCGTCCAGCGTCACTACGCTGTCGTAATGCGCGCCCGGATCGGTTTTCAGCGTGCGCCAGTAGGCGACTGCGTTCTCCCAGTCTTCGCCCTGCGGCGCGAACTGGCGTCCTTTCAGGTAGGTGAAGGTGGTGTCGTCCGGAGCGACCAGACCCGCTTTGGCGCCCATTTCGATCGCCATATTGCACAGGGTCATCCGGCCTTCCATCGATAACGCCTCAACGGCGCTGCCGCAGAACTCCACTACGTGGCCGGTGCCGCCGGCATGGCCGATTTTGCCGATGACCGCCAGAACGATGTCTTTGGCGGTGATGCCCGGCGCGGCCTGACCGCGAATCTCAACCTTCATGGTTTTGGCGCGGCCCTGCTTCAGGGTCTGGGTCGCCAGCACGTGTTCGACTTCGGAGGTGCCGATGCCGAAGGCCAGCGCGCCGAACGCGCCGTGGGTGGCGGTGTGGGAGTCGCCGCAGACGATGGTGTTGCCCGGCAGGGTCATGCCTTGCTCCGGGCCGATGACGTGCACGATGCCCTGATAGGGATGGTTCAGGTCATATAACTGCACACCGAATTCGGCGCAGTTTTTGATCAGCTCCTGCATCTGGATGCGCGCCATCTCGCCGCAGGCGTTGATGTCTTTCGTCTGGGTCGAAACGTTGTGATCCATGGTGGCGAACGTTTTACCTGGCTGACGCACCGGGCGGCCCATGGCGCGCAGGCCGTCGAAGGCCTGGGGAGAGGTGACTTCGTGCACCAGATGGCGATCGATGTATAACAGCGGGGTTTCGTTTTCCGCTTCATAAACCACGTGGGCGTCGAATAACTTCTGATATAAGGTCTTCGCCATTTCAGGCCCCCTGAGCGACAAAGCGCGCGATGACATCACCCATTTCAGACGTTGAAATGGCTTTTCCGTCTCCCGCCAGGTCGGCGGTGCGGTACCCTTGTTCCAGCGCTTTATTGATCGCGTCTTCGATGGCGTTAGCCGCGTCATCGGCGTTCAGGCTGTAGCGCAGCAGCAGGGCGAAGGAGAGGATCTGGGCGATGGGGTTGGCGATGTCTTTACCGGCGATGTCCGGCGCGGAGCCGCCGGCCGGCTCGTACAGGCCGAAACCCTGCTCGTTCAGGCTGGCTGAGGGCAGCATGCCCATGGAGCCGGTAATCATGGCGCATTCGTCAGACAGAATATCGCCGAAAATATTGGAGCACAGCACCACGTCGAACTGGGACGGATCTTTGATCAACTGCATCGTCGCGTTGTCGATGTACATGTGGTTCAGTTCTACGTCCGGGTAGTCCTTGCCGATCTCGCTGACGATTTCACGCCATAAAACGGAGCTTTGCAGTACGTTGGCCTTGTCGATGGACGTCACCTTGTTGCGGCGCTTGCGGGCGGCCTCAAAGGCGATACGGGCGATGCGCTCGATTTCGAAGCGGTGATAAACCTCGGTGTCGAATGCGCGTTCGTGCATGCCCTGACCTTCACGGCCTTTGGGCTGACCGAAATAGATGCCGCCGGTCAGCTCGCGAACGCACAGAATGTCGAAGCCGCGCGCGGCGATGTCGGCGCGCAGCGGGCAAAAGGCTTCCAGGCCTTCATACAAACGCGCCGGGCGCAGGTTGCTGAACAGTTTGAAATGTTTACGCAGCGGCAGCAGCGCGCCGCGCTCCGGTTGCTCCGCCGGCGGCAGGTGTTCCCACTTCGGGCCGCCCACCGAGCCGAACAAAATGGCGCTGGCCTGCTCGCAACCGCTGACGGTGGCGGCCGGTAACGGAGTGCCGTGTTTGTCGATGGCGGCGCCGCCAACGTCATATTCGCTGGTGCTGATACGCATTCCGAAACGCTGACGGACGGCATCCATGACTTTGTATGCCTGCGCCATAACTTCCGGACCGATACCGTCTCCGGGTAAAACGGCAATATGGTATGTCTGACTCATGATTACACAGCTTCCTGATTAGAATGGGACTGATGTTGTTGTGTTTTTGTATCGGCGTTCAGGCGTTGTTTTTCTTTTTCGACCTGCTGCGCACGCCAGATGTTATTTAATACGTGAATTAAGGCCTGGGCGGAAGACTCCACGATGTCGGTGGTCAGCCCCACGCCGTGGAAACGGCGGCCGTTGTAGTTGGCGACGATGTCCACCTGGCCCAGTGCGTCTTTCCCCTGGCCCTTGGCCGATAACTGATATTTAACGATGTCCACGTTGTAACCGGCGATGCGGTTGATGGCCTGATAGACCGCGTCGACCGGGCCGTTGCCCGTGGCGGCTTCAGATTTGACTTCCCCGCCGCAGGCCAGGCGCACGGAGGCGGTTGCCATCACGCTGGTGCCGGACTGCACGCTGAAATAATCCAGGCTGAAGTATTCCGGTTCTTCCTGCTGCTTGTTGATGAAGGCCAGCGCTTCCAGATCGTAATCAAATACCTGGCCTTTCTTGTCTGCCAGCTTCAGGAACGCCTCGTACAGGTGATCCAGGTTGAAATCCGTATCTTCGCGGTAGCCCATTTCTTCCATGCGGTGCTTGACCGCCGCGCGGCCGGAGCGGGAAGTCAGGTTCAGCTGGATCTGATTCAGGCCGATGGATTCCGGCGTCATGATTTCGTAGTTTTCGCGGTTCTTCAGCACGCCGTCCTGGTGAATGCCGGAAGAGTGCGCGAAGGCGTTGCTGCCGACGATTGCTTTGTTACCGGGGATCGGCATGTTGCACAGTTGGCTGACCAACTGGCTGGTGCGGTAGATTTCCTGATGTTTAATGCCGGTGTGCACGTTCATCAGGTCATGGCGGGTGCGGATTGCCATGATGACCTCTTCCAGCGCGCAGTTGCCGGCGCGCTCGCCGATGCCGTTAATGGTGCCTTCCACCTGACGTGCGCCCGCCTGGACGGCGGTGATGGAGTTGGCGACGGACATGCCCAGATCGTCGTGGCAGTGCACGGACAAAATGGCTTTGTCGATGTTCGGCACGCGCTCACGCAGGGTGGTGATAATGCCGCCGAACTGGTAAGGCGTGGTGTAACCGACGGTATCGGGAATATTGATGGTGGTAGCGCCGGCGTTAATCGCGGCTTCCACGATGCGGCACAGGTTGTCGATGGGGGTGCGGCCGGCGTCTTCGCAGGAGAACTCCACGTCGTCGGTGTAGTTGCGCGCACGCTTGACGGAGTGCATTGCCATCGCCATCACTTCGTCAAATGAACGTCTCAGTTTAGATTCAATATGCAGGGTGGAAGTAGCCAGGAAAACGTGGATGCGGAAAGCTTCGGCGACGCGCAATGCTTCGGCGGCGACGTCGATGTCTTTATCGACGCAGCGCGCCAACCCGCAGACCCGGCTGTTTTTGATGGTGCGCGCGATGGTTTGCACAGATTCAAAATCGCCCGGCGAGGAAACCGGAAATCCGACCTCCATGACGTCGATGCCCATGCGCTCCAGGGCCAGGGCAATCTGTAATTTTTCTTTCACGCTCAGACTGGCCTGTAACGCCTGTTCACCGTCGCGCAGGGTGGTATCGAAAATAATGACTTGTTGGCTCATTAACGTCTTCCTCTGTATTGGTGTGGCGCCTGCGAGGTTTTTAGAGATAAAAAAAAAGCCCGCGCATTGGCGCGGGCTTTCTGCTATTCGGACGGAATCAGACTCGACTGCCGCCAACAGGCATACCGCGCACCGGAGATGCGAGAAGTAGTAGGCCTAGGAGACGGGTAATCTGATACATGTGTGTTCCGTTTCGTACAATCGTAAATTTGGGTGTTATCAACACCGGATACCTAAAAGAGATACTGGATCTGCCCGCCGTTGTCAACAAACAATCTGCCGTAGATGAGGGGCGGGGATTGGCCTGGGCCAGTGATTAATTTTGCCAATATTCTCAATATTAATATTAACTCTCGATTGTGATGGTTAATGTGGGGGTAATGCATAAAATGAGTTTGTTCTTAAGTGAGATATAACCCCATGGTATATTAGGGAAATATTTTTAAAGTCGATTTTATAATAGATGATATTACCCTATTGAATAGATAATGATTAAATATTCCTTCTTTGAATTTTAAGTACAGCTAAATGTCATTTCTGATTTAATAAGCCCATTGAATTAAAGTGCAGGCTTGGCTTTCAATTTAGACGAACGCATTCACCGGGAGTAGGATAAGAGCCCTCTTGTAAAGCAAGAGACTAATCCTAAATGTGAGTGTTTTTTATAACGTAAGTCATCATAGTAAACAGATCCTGAATTATTCAGGTTGAGGGAAGATGGTCGGCGTGTAAATTTCCGGGGCATCAGATAATGCAGCAGCCGGGAGTGAACAAACGCAGCTAACGAACCCGCGGCGTGAAGTATGACGGAAGTAAACGAATCTATTCTTATTACCGATTCATTTTGCCTTTCTCTTTTTTTGGAATGGCGTTTACGCAGCCTGATGACTTGCAATGTAAACAAACAGTACCGTAATAATCACTCAGTAAGCGGTTTGTTTAAAAACAGGCGGGATTGAATATGTCAGAACATTTCGATGTTGCATTATCAGTTGAGAAAAGAAAAATCAGAGAACCCGTGCGCAATGCGGATGAGGTTCATTTACGCAGCGTGGATCTTAATCTGTTGACTGTCTTCGATGCTGTAATGCAAGTACAGAATATTACCCGCGCTGCAGAGTCGCTGGGGATGTCCCAACCGGCGGTAAGCAACGCGGTGGCGAGGCTGAAGGTGATGTTTAATGATGAGCTGTTTATGCGCTACGGGCGCGGTATTCAGCCGACTCACCGCGCTTGTCAGCTGTTCGGCCCGATTCGCCAGGCGCTCCAGTTGGTGCAAAATGAGCTGCCGGGTTCAGGGTTTAACCCGATGACCAGTGAACGCTCATTTGACATCGTTGTGAGCAGCCCTCTGGATATTCGTTTAACGGCCAGGCTTTTCGCGCAGGTAAAAGAGCGTGCTGAAAATGTTCAGTTGCTGATGGGGTCTGCCGTTAATTCCGGAATCAGCCGTGAGCTGCGTTATCAGGAAAAAGATTTTTTAATTAGCTATAACATGCTGGAAGGCGATGATTTTATTTGTGAGCCGCTGTTCAATGATGAATTTGTGCTGGCCGTAGCGAAAGATCATCCGCGAATTAAAAACAGCGTAACGAACCAGCAACTGTTGTTTGAACAGCATGCCATCGTTTCCCTTGAGCAGTTTTCTTCGCTCAGTAAGTCCTATTACGAAAATAGCGAGTTCAGCCGCTGCGTTGCTTATCAGGGAACGGATATGAGCAGCGTATTAAGTCTGGTTTCGAAAACGGAACTGGTCGCGATTGCGCCGCGTTGGCTGGCTGAAGAATATGCCGAATTACTCGGTCTTTCCGTGGTTAATCTGATGAATATGGAGAAACAACGGACCTGCTATTTAATATGGCATAACACGTCGGAACGCGATCGCGGCCATCAATGGATGAAATCCGTTCTCATTGAATTCGGCAGCCAATTCTGAGCGTGCTAACACGAAAAAAGAGCGTGAAACTCTTTTTTCGTGTTTTCTTCCGGAATGACTTCCGTTTTTCCCGTTTTTCTTCTTGTTAAATCAGCATGATAACAGGAAGGGGGCTGAAAAGTCCGTGCGGAATGCCGTCTCTCCACCGCTGACCATGAGTGCCCTTTCAACAGATGACGGGGATCTCAAGTCACAGATGTAATGATTGACCCGCTCGTCAGAATGAGTAGACTGCGCGAAAATGGCGAACACTTGTAAGCTGAAAAAAATCGTTCACCGGTGTGCGCCACTTTCTCTACACCTACTTTCGTTGACGGGTTATATGACCAAACAGTTAGAGCAGTACCATCTGGTTGACCGTATCCAAACGCAAATTCAAACCCTTTCCTCACATGTTGCGCTGCGCGAATGGCACAGCGACAGGCCGGAAGAGAGCCTGACCTGGCGACAGACCGGGGAGCGGATTGAGCGCATCGCGCTGGCGCTGGCCGCCCTGAACGTTGATGTGCAGGAGCGTATCGCCGTTTTTGCCCATAACTCCCTGAACTGGTCGCTGGTTGATCTGGCGATTTTGCACCTGCGCGCGGTGTCCGTGCCGGTTTATGCCACCAATACGGCAGCACAGGCGGCGTTTATCCTGAATGACGCCGACGTGCGCGTGTTGTTCGTCGACGGTCCGGCGCAGTTTGCGGCGGCGCAGGCGCTGCGCGGCGTTTGTCCGCAACTGAAACATATTATCGTGATGTCCCCGGAGATTGATATTTCCGGCTGCGACATCGCCTGCCATCTTGCCTCATTCGAAAACGGCGCCTCGGAGACGTACCTTCCGCTGCTGCGGGAGCGGATCGCGCAGCGTGAGCTGAACGATCTCTTTACCCTGATCTATACCTCCGGTACGACCGGAGAGCCGAAGGGCGTCATGCTGGACTACCGTAACCTGGCGGCCCAACTCTGCCTGCATGACGACCGTTTAACGCTGACGCCGCAGGACGTTTCCCTGAGCTTTTTGCCGTTGTCGCATGTGTTTGAGCGCGCCTGGTCCTTCTTTGTCATGCATACCGGGGCGCAAAACGTTTATTTGTGCAGTACCGATCTGGTGCGTGAAGCAATGGCGGCGGTGCGGCCGACGGTAATGTGCGCGGTGCCCCGTTTTTACGAGAAAATTTTCAGCGCGATTCATGAACGCGTCGCCCGTGCGCCGCTGCATCGGCGCGCTTTGTTCCGCAGCGCCGTATGGTGCGGAGAGCGGCGTTTTCTGGCCGCGCGGGCGGGGCGTAAAACGTCGCCGGTCTTCAATGCCCTTCATCGTCTGGCCGATCGCCTGGTGTTGAGCAAGCTGCGCAACGTGCTGGGCGGGCGGGTGCGTTTTCTCCCGGCCGCCGGCGCCAAGCTGGACGATAACGTGATTCTGTTTTTCCAGTCGCTTGGGATCAACATTAAGTACGGTTACGGCATGACAGAAACCTGCGCTACGGTATCCTGCTGGGAAGAGCATGATTTTCGTTTCGGTTCCATCGGCAAACCGTTGCCGGGCGTGGAAGTCCGCATCGGCGCAGAGAATGAAATTCAGGTGCGCGGGCCAATCGTCATGCGCGGTTATTACAACCGGCCGCTGGAAACGGCGGCGACGTTCACCGCGGATGGCTGGCTGAAAACCGGAGACGCCGGTGCTCTGGACGAGCGGGGCAACCTGTTCATTACCGAGCGCCTGAAGGATCTGATGAAAACCTCCAATGGCAAATACATTGCGCCGCAGATGGTGGAAGGCGCGCTGGCGCAGGATCGCTTCATTGAACAGGTGGCCGTCATCGCGGACGCGCGTAAGTTCGTCTCTGCCCTGATCGTGCCCTGCTATGAAGCGCTGGAGGAGTATGCGAAGTCCATCAACCTGGCTTATCACGATCGCCTGGAACTGCTGAAACACAGTCAGATCGTGGCGCTGTTTGAACAGCGCCTGCAGGACGTTCAGAAAGAGCTGGCCCGTTTTGAACAGGTGAAACGCTTTACGCTGCTGCCGCAGGCGTTTTCGATGGAACAGGGCGAACTGACGCCGACGCTCAAGCTGCGCCGCAAGGTGATCAACCTGCGCTACCAGCGCGAAATCGATGCGATGTACCTGGAGTCCTGATCGATTCCGGCCTCAGCGCCCGCGACAGCGGGCGCTGCTTTTCCGCTTCTCTCCCGATTTCTTACCGTAATTTCCTCTTTTCAAGAAATAAGCCTGTCAAGCTGCCTCCGGTTGCTAGCGTTTTATTTTCTAAATCTCCCTGATTACAGCAAAGTTGCGAAACCCGTGCGCGATAGCGGAGAACGCTGTTTGCGTACCCGTATTTCAGACGTTAAGGTAATTGTACTGTTTTGTGCGGCGGGTGATAGGTGATGCCCGTGAATTCCGCGGCGCGTGGCGCCGTCGTCTGAATCTGAAGTGAGTCTGGAGGAAAACCGATGGAGATGTTATCAGGCGCCGAGATGGTGATCCGATCGTTGATTGATCAGGGCGTCAAACATGTGTTCGGCTATCCCGGCGGCGCGGTACTGGATATTTATGATGCGTTGCACACCGTAGGCGGCATCGATCACGTCCTGGTGCGTCATGAACAGGGGGCGGTGCATATGGCGGACGGCTATGCGCGGGCGACCGGCGAGGTCGGCGTCGTGCTGGTGACCTCCGGCCCCGGCGCCACCAATGCGATTACCGGCATCGCCACGGCGTATATGGACTCCATTCCCTTAGTGGTGCTTTCCGGACAGGTCGCCACTTCCCTGATCGGCAACGATGCGTTTCAGGAGTGCGATATGGTGGGAATTTCCCGCCCGGTGGTGAAGCACAGCTTCCTGGTTAAGCACGCGGAAGAAATTCCTGAGGTGCTGAAGAAAGCATTTTATCTGGCGGCGAGCGGGCGGCCCGGCCCGGTGGTGGTGGACCTGCCTAAGGATGTCGTGAATCCGGCGCTGAAATTCCCTTACGCCTACCCGCAGGAAGTAAAAATGCGCTCCTATAACCCGACGGTACAGGGGCACCGCGGGCAGATCAAACGCGCGCTGCAGACGTTGCTGGCGGCTAAGCGCCCGGTGATTTATGCCGGCGGCGGTGTGATTAACGCCGGCTGCCATGAGGCGCTGAAAGCGCTGGCGGAAAAACTCAATATTCCCGTTACTACATCATTGATGGGCCTGGGCGCTTTCCCTGCCTCCCATGCACAAAGCGTGGGTATGCTGGGGATGCACGGTACCTACGAAGCCAACATGACGATGCATTGCGCCGATGTGATTTTTGCCGTAGGCGTGCGTTTTGACGACCGTACCACCAATAATCTCGCCAAATACTGCCCCGACGCCACCGTGCTGCACGTCGATATCGATCCGACGTCGATTTCTAAAACTGTGGATGCGGATATTCCTATTGTCGGCGATGCCGGCGAAGTGCTGGCGACGATGCTGGAGCTGCTGGCCCAGGGGGAGAACCGGCAGGATTTCGACGGACTGCGCGACTGGTGGCAGCAAATCGCGCAATGGAAGGCGCGCCAGTGCCTGAAGTACGACGCCAACAGCGGGCGGATCAAGCCGCAGCAGGTTATCGACACTTTACATCGTCTGACCGGCGGGGACGCCTACGTCGCGTCCGATGTCGGTCAGCATCAGATGTTCGCCGCGCTTTATTACGGTTTCGACAAGCCGCGCCGTTGGATCAATTCCGGCGGGTTGGGCACGATGGGGTTCGGTTTGCCGGCTGCGTTGGGCGTGAAGCTGGCCCTGCCGCAGGAAACGGTGATTTGCGTGACCGGCGACGGCAGTATTCAAATGAACATCCAGGAGCTTTCCACCGCGATGCAGTACGATTTGCCGGTGGTGGTGGTTAACCTGAACAACCGTTATCTGGGGATGGTGAAGCAGTGGCAGGACATGATCTATTCCGGCCGCCATTCGCAGTCCTATATGAATTCGCTGCCGGATTTCGTCAAACTGGCGGAGGCGTACGGACACGTCGGCATTGCCATTCGCACGCCGGAAGAGCTGGAAGGTAAACTGCGCGAGGCGCTGGAAATCAAAAACCGCCTGGTATTCGTTGATATTACGGTGGACGAAACGGAGCACGTCTATCCCATGCAGATTCGCGGCGGGGGAATGGATGAAATGTGGCTGACCAAGACGGAGAGGACCTGATTATGCGCCGGATATTATCAGTATTGCTGGAAAACGAATCGGGCGCGTTGTCGCGGGTGGTCGGGCTTTTTTCCCAGCGCGGCTACAACATTGAAAGCCTTACGGTGGCGCCGACTGACGATCCCACGTTGTCCCGGATGACGATTCAGACCGTAGGCGACGCCAGGGTGCTGGAGCAGATTGAAAAGCAACTGCACAAGCTGGTGGACGTGTTGCGCGTCAGTGAATTAGTCCAGGGCGCACACGTTGAGCGGGAGATCATGTTGGTGAAGGTGCAGGCCAGCGGCTACGGGCGTGAAGAGGTTAAACGCTGCACGGATATTTTCCGCGGCCAGATCGTGGACGTCACGCCGGCGCTGTATACCGTCCAGCTTGCCGGCACCAGCGATAAGCTGGACGCCTTCCTGAACGCCGTGCGCGAAGTGGCGGAGATCGTCGAGGTAGCGCGCTCCGGCGTGGTCGGCGTTTCGCGCGGAGACAAGATTATGCGCTGACGTAGCGCAAGCAGACGCCGTTTGATGTGCAACGAGGCTCAGCATTGTGCTGAGCCTCTTATTTTCTCTTGTTTGCTGATGCCTTTCAGCAAAACCGGTTGCCAGTATCGCGGCGTCCACGCACAATGAAGCTGGTAAGGAATAATATTGCGGAATAAAACAGACGAGCGATGGATTGTTTCGTACGTATTCCGGGTTTGATTGATAAAGGGGGGGGAAACGTGAAGCTGGATGAAATCGCGCGTCTTGCGGGAGTGTCGCGTACGACCGCCAGTTATGTCATTAACGGAAAGGCTAAGCAGTATCGCGTCAGTGACAAAACTGTAGAAAAAGTGATGGCCGTGGTCAGGGAGCACAACTATCACCCGAATGCCGTAGCCGCCGGGCTGCGTGCCGGCCGGACCCGCTCTATTGGCCTGGTTATCCCGGATCTGGAGAATACCAGCTATACCCGTATTGCCAACTACCTGGAACGTCAGGCCCGGCAACGGGGCTATCAGTTGCTGATTGCCTGCTCGGAAGATCAGCCGGACAACGAGATGCGTTGTATTGAGCATCTGCTGCAGCGCCAGGTTGACGCCATCATCGTTTCGACATCACTGCAACCGGAGCATCCGTTCTATCAACGCTGGGTTAACGACCCTCTGCCGATTATTGCGCTGGATCGGGCGCTGGATCCGGAAAACTTTATCAGCGTGGTGGGGGCCGACCGTGAAGATGCTGAGATGCTGGCCGCCGAGCTGCGTAAGTTCCCGGCGGAGTCGGTACTGTATTTGGGCGCGTTGCCGGAACTTTCGGTCAGTTTCCTGCGTGAGCAGGGTTTCCGCGCGGCATGGCTTGACGATCCGCGTGAAGTGAAATACCTCTACACCAACAGCTATGAGCGTGAAGCGGCCGCGGCGGCGTTCACCCAGTGGCTGCGGGATCACGAAATGCCGCAGGCGTTGTTCACCACATCCTTCCAGCTGTTGCAGGGCGTACTGGACGTTACGCTGAAGCAGCAGGGGCACTTGCCGAAAGAGCTGGCTATCGCGACGTTCGGCGATCATGAGCTGCTGGATTTTCTGGAGTGCCCGGTGTTGTCGGTGGCCCAGCGTCACCGCGACGTAGCGGAGCGGGTGCTGGAGCTGGTGCTTGCCAGCCTGGATGAACCGAAGAAACCAAAGCCGGGGCTGAACCGTATGCGCCGCGTTTTGTTGAAACGCGGCCGCTTGAACCGCATGTGATTTTTACGTTGCCGTATATGCAAACGCCGGGTAAAACCCGGCGTTTTTCTTTTCTGTGCAAGCCGTCAGATGCGGGCTTTGGCGTATCCCTCCACGCGGAACAGGCGGCGGCAGTAGTCGAGGAAATAGCCGTAAGCTACGCCCATCATCATAGAGATCAACGCGTTGCTGGTGACTGCGGCGACGATCTGTTGCGTGTCCGCCCCGACTGACCACAAAATGGCGGCATAAACCGGTGACTGAAACGTCACGTAAGCCAGCAGGTCGGCCAGGTTCTTCGCCCAACTGGCCATGCTGAAGCGGCGGGCGAAGCGGATGAACGCATCGCGGTAGAGGCCATAAGGCCAGGCAATCAGAATGTTAACCGGAATAGAAACCAGACGGGACGAGAGCGATTGCCCGAATGTCATGCCGGAGAGCAAAACCTCGATCAACATGCCGACGACGAAGCAATAGACAACCAGCGCAAAAGTATCTGCGGCCGCATTACGTAAACGCGAGGTAGAGGAAAACATGACGGCATGCTCCGTGTTAAAATTCGGTTGTTAAGTCTGGTGTGTTTTCAGTTTGTGGTTAACTAAACTGGGTTTTTCGCTGATTCATAGAATACATTCTCGTGTTTTATATTTTAACTAGCTAAAAATTTTTATTTAATGAGCGATTTTTGATTAAATGCTAAGCAATGTGCCCTTTGGAACTATTTGCCTGATTTATGTTTGCAGGAAGGCATTTTGTGTTGAATATCAGCGTGTTATTCCGGGTATGTACCTGCCTTTGTAATCCATCCTGAAGTGAAAGGATAAAATCCTGATTTATGGCGGCGTTTTATTTCCTGATAGAATTATCCGCTGCGTTGTTTTGCTTACCTTGCGGTATCTCTTTGTCTTTTGCCTGAAGCACGTGGCATTGCTGACCTTATTTGGTAAGGTCATCCCAAGCTGCTTATTTTTTGAAACGAAGGTTTAAATGCCTTGCTGAATGTTGGGATATTTTGACGCGCGTTCCCGGAGAGCTGTCGTTCAGAATTATGGCTAAACGCTAATTTGCGGAATGATGTTTACGACACCACGGGATATAAATAAAAATTTATCTTTCAAAAAAAAGTGGTTAGGTAAATCTGTTAAAAGTCGTTATTCAGGAGGGAAAAGATAGGCTAGAATGTGCCGCGTTTTATGTCGTTAACATAATCTTGCAACCGTTTGATTCTGAATGACTTTAAATTATGGAAGATGAAAAGTCCCTTATATTCAGATGTTTCGTTTAGCGCGGTAAAAAATAAATGTCAGAGGCTAAATTGGTCAAAATGAGAGCTGTATTGCAGATCCGGGCTAAAAATTTCATTTTGACAAATTTGCCGGTTTTATCCCGCACATTTTTCCCCGGAGAAAATTTCCCTTAATTAATCATAACGTTAATTCTCTCTTATCCGCTTGAGAGTATTCCCAATGCTTTTTTCAGTTCTGCTAAAGTTCCGAAATAATGCCAAACCGCATCCGCTCTGGCTTGACAAGGTTTTCCTCCCCTCCGTAAACTTCATTGTGTGGGAATTTGTGGGGTAAAGTGGTGAAGATAGTCACCGAGGGGTAGCTCAGGCCATGTTTCGTGGTGCGACGACGATTAATCTCGACAGCAAAGGACGCCTGGCCGTCCCGACCCGATACCGGGATTTGCTGGTCGAAGAATCTCAGGGTCAGATGGTTTGCACCATCGACCTGCACCAGCCGTGCCTGCTGCTTTATCCCCTCCCGCAGTGGGAAGTGATTGAACAAAAGCTTTCCCGTCTGTCGAGTATGAATCCCGCCGAGCGCCGCGTTCAGCGTTTACTTTTGGGTCATGCCAGTGAGTGTCAGATGGATAATGCGGGCCGTTTGCTGATTGCCAATACGTTGCGTCAGCATGCCGGTCTGACGAAACAAGTGATGCTGGTCGGCCAGTTCAATAAATTTGAGCTGTGGGATGAAGAGACCTGGTATCAACAAGTCAGGGAAGATATCGAAGCTGAACAATCCGCTGTGGAGCCTCTGTCCGAGCGGTTACAGGACTTGTCATTATAGTCATGCAGGAAACTTATCAGCACAAAACGGTGCTGCTGGACGAAGCGGTCAACGGACTGGGTCTGCGCAGCGATGGCATCTATATTGACGGCACTTTTGGCCGTGGGGGACACTCACGCCTGATTTTGTCTCAGCTCGGTCCTGAAGGGCGTTTGATCGCCATCGATCGCGACCCCCTGGCGATTGCCGCCGCCGCCGAAATTACCGATCCCCGTTTTTCTATTATTCATGGCCCTTTTTCCGAGTTAGCCGGCTACGTGCGTGAGCGCGGTCTGGAAGGCAAGATCGACGGCATTTTGCTGGATCTGGGCGTTTCTTCCCCGCAGCTGGACGATCCCGAGCGCGGTTTCTCTTTTATGCGCGACGGCCCGTTAGATATGCGCATGGACCCCACCCGCGGTATTCCGGCATCGGAATGGCTGAGAAATGCCGAAGAAGAGGACATTGCCTGGGTGCTGAAAACCTTCGGCGAAGAGCGTTTCGCCAAGCGCATCGCCCGCGCCATCGTGGCGCGCAGCAGCCTGGAGCCGATGACCCGCACGCGCGAACTGGCGCAGTTAATCGCTGAAGCCAGTCCGTTTAAAGAGAAGCACAAGCACCCGGCGACCCGCAGTTTTCAGGCCATCCGTATTTATATCAACAGCGAGCTGGAAGAGATCGAGCGCGCGCTGGACGGGGCGCTGGAAGTTCTTGCGCCGCAGGGGCGCCTTTCGGTCATCAGCTTCCATTCACTGGAAGACCGGATGGTCAAACGCTTTATGCGCCAGCACAGCCGCGGCCCGCAGGTTCCCGCCGGCATTCCGCTGACGGAAGAACAACTGCGCAGCCACGGTGTGCGCCGGCTGAAGGCCTTGGGGAAGATGATGCCTTCAGACGCCGAGGTTGAGCAAAATCCGCGCGCGCGCAGTTCCGTGCTGCGCATTGCCGAGAGGACGGCGGAATGATTGGCAATGAGCGCCATTCGCTGGTTTCCGTTATCGGCGAGGACATGCTGCGTCATGGCAAATTGCCGTTGTTGCTGTTGGTAGCGGTTGTGGTTTCGGCGGTGATGGTGGTGACGACCACCCATAAAACCCGCCTGCTGACGGCGCAGCGCGAACAACTGGTGCTGGAGAGGGATGCGCTGGATATCGAATGGCGCAACCTGATTCTGGAAGAAAACGCGCTGGGCGACCACAGCCGTGTTGAACGTATCGCGACGGAGAAGTTGCGGATGCAGCATGTTGATCCTTCGCAGGAAAATATTGTGGTTAAGCAATGATCGCAACCATATGAGTATCACGTGCAGGTGAAGATGACATAGATGAAAGCAGTGCGACTGAATAAGCAAAAAAGACAGGGAGATCAGGCCAGCTTCGTAAGCTGGCGTTTTGCGTTGCTCTGCGGATGTATTTTCATTGCGTTGGCTGGCTTGCTGGCGCGCGTCGGTTACCTGCAAATCATCAATCCGGAAGAGTTGGTGAAGGAGGGCGATGCACGCTCTCTGAGAACGCAGGAGGTTCCCACTTCCCGCGGCATGATTACCGATCGTCAGGGGCGTCCGCTGGCGGTCAGCGTTCCGGTTGATGCGATATGGGCGGACCCCAAAGAAATTAACGAAAAAGGCGGGATTACGCTGGACACCCGCTGGAAAGCGCTGGCCGATGCGGTGGGCATGCCGCTGGACAAGCTTTCTGCCCGTATTAACGCCAACCCGAAAGGCCGCTTCGTTTACCTTGCGCGCCAGATGAATCCTGCCATGTCGGATTACGTGCGGCAACTCAAACTGCCGGGCGTTTTTCTGAAACGTGAATCGCGCCGTTATTACCCCGCCGGGCAGGTTACAGCGCACATTATCGGCGTCACCAACATCGACGGCGAAGGCATCGAAGGCGTGGAGAAGAGCTTTAACCACTGGCTGACCGGTCAACCCGGCGAGCGCACGGTGCGCAAGGATCGCTTCGGCCGCGTCATTGAGGATATCTCCTCCGTTGACAGCCAGGCGGCGCATAACCTGGCGCTCAGTATTGATGAACGCCTGCAGGCGCTGGTCTATCGCGAGCTGGACAACGCGGTGGCGTTCAACAAGGCGGAGTCGGGTACGGCAGTGCTGGTTGACGTCAATACCGGCGAAGTGCTGGCGATGGCCAACAGCCCTTCCTATAACCCGAATAACCTGACCAATACGCCGAAAGACACCATGCGTAACCGCGCCATCACCGACATTTTCGAGCCGGGCTCCACCGTGAAGCCGATGGTGGTGATGACCGCGTTGCAACGCGGGGTGGTGAAAGAAAACAGCGTGCTGAATACGGTGCCGTACATGATCAATGGTCACGAAATCAAAGACGTGGCCCGTTACCCCGAGCTGTCGATTACCGGGGTATTACAGAAGTCGAGTAACGTCGGTGTTTCCAAGCTGGCGTTAGCGATGCCCTCCTCGGCGTTAGTAGAGACTTACTCTCGTTTCGGGTTGGGGAAAGCGACCAATTTGGGGTTGGTCGGAGAAAGCAGTGGCATATACCCAAAAAAACAACGGTGGTCTGACATAGAGAGGGCCACCTTTTCTTTCGGATACGGGCTGATGGTAACGCCGTTACAGTTAGCGCGTGTCTATGCAACGATCGGCAGCCGGGGAATTTACCGCCCGCTGTCGATCACCCGTGTTGACCCGCCGGTAGCCGGGGAGCGCGTGTTCCCGGAATCGCTGGTCGGTAAAGTCGTGCACATGATGGAAAGCGTCGCGTTACCCGGCGGCGGCGGCGTTAAGGCGCGCATCAAGGGGTATCGCATCGCGATTAAAACCGGTACGGCGAAGAAGGTTGGCCCGGACGGCGGCTATGTAAACAAATATATCGCCTATACCGCGGGCGTGGCGCCGGCGAGCAATCCCCGTTTCGCGCTGGTTGTGGTCATTAACGACCCGAAAGCGGGCAGCTACTACGGCGGCGCGGTTTCTGCGCCGGTCTTCGGCGCGATCATGGGCGGCGTGCTGCGTTCGATGAACGTCGAGCCGGATGCGTTGCCGACGGGTGATAAAAACGATTTGGTAATTAATGCAAAAGAGGGTTCAGGTGGCAGATCGTAATTTGCGCATGCTTTTGGCTCCCTGGGTGGCGGACGCCCCGGAGCGCGTTTTGCGGGAAATGACGCTGGACAGTCGCGTAGCGGCGGCCGGCGATCTGTTCGTGGCGGTGGTCGGCCATACGGCTGACGGGCGCCGCTTTATCCCGCAAGCGATAGCGCAGGGCGTTGCCGCGGTGATTGCTGAGGCAGACGGGGAAGCCCCGGACGGCACGGTGCGTGAAATGCACGGGGTGCCGGTAATCTACCTGAGCCAGTTGAATCAGCGCCTGTCGGCGTTGGCTGGGCGTTTTTACCAGCAGCCGGGCAGTGACCTGCGCCTGGTCGGCGTCACGGGCACCAACGGCAAAACTACCACCACGCAGTTGCTGGCCCAGTGGGCGGCATTGCTGGGCGAAACCAGCGCCGTGATGGGCACGGTGGGGAATGGTCTGCTGGGGCAGGTGCATCCGAGCGAGAACACCACCGGTTCTGCGGTGGACGTCCAGCATCTGCTGCGCAGCCTGGTTGAACAGGGCGCGACGTTCGCCGCGATGGAAGTCTCTTCCCACGGGCTGGTGCAGGATCGCGTGGCGGCCTTGCCGTTCGCGGCGTCGGTGTTTACCAACCTGAGCCGCGATCATCTGGACTACCACGGTGATATGGCGCAGTACGAACAGGCCAAATGGTTGCTGTTTTCCACGCATCAGAGCGGTGAAAAAGTGATTAACGCCGACGATGACGTCGGGCTGCGCTGGCTGGAAAAAACGCCGGACGCCGTGGCGGTCACTATGACGCAGCGCCTTCCCGCCGGCTGGCAGGGGCGTTGGGTTTGCGCCAATGAGGTGAACTATCACGACGGCGGTGCGACGGTCCGCTTCTCTTCCTCCTGGGGGGACGGCGTGCTGGAAAGCCGCCTGATGGGGGCGTTCAACGTCAGTAACCTATTGGTGTCGCTGGCGACCTTGCTGGCGCTGGGATACCCGCTGGATGCGTTGTGTCAGGCATCGGCACAGCTACAACCGGTTTGCGGCAGGATGGAAGTCTTCAGCGCGCCGGGTAAACCTACCGTGGTCGTGGATTACGCTCACACGCCGGATGCGCTGGAGAAAGCGCTGGAAGCGGCGCGCCTGCATTGCCAGGGGCAACTGTGGTGCGTATTCGGCTGCGGCGGGGATCGTGACAAAGGTAAGCGCCCACTTATGGGGGCGATTGCAGAACAACTGGCCGACCGCGTGATCGTCACCGACGACAACCCGCGCAGCGAAGAACCCCACGCCATCGTGGCGGATATTCTGAACGGCATGCTTGACGCCGGACGTGCGCAGGCGGTGCATGGCCGCGCGGAAGCCGTGACCGGCGCCATCATGCAGGCCGCCGAAGGCGACGTCATCTTGGTGGCGGGGAAAGGGCACGAAGATTATCAACTGGTCGGCAGCCGCCGGCTGGATTACTCGGATCGCGTCACCGTGGCCCGTTTGCTGGGAGTCATCGCATGATCCCGGTTTCGTTGCAAACGGTCGCCGGGATTACCGGCGGTGAGCTTATCGGCGCCGATCGTGAGATTGGCGATGTCGTCATTGACTCGCGCAAGCCGACGCCCGGTTGCCTGTTCGTGGCGCTGAAGGGCGAGAAGTTCGATGCGCACGACTTTGCTGAACAGGCCGTCGCCAACGGTGCGGCGGCGTTGCTGGTCAGTAAACGCTTACCCATAGCCGCGCCGCAGGTACTGGTTGCGGACACCCGGATCGCGCTGGGGCAGTTAGGCGCCTGGGTGCGCGCGCAGTCAACGGCGCGTGTGGTGGCGCTGACCGGATCATCGGGGAAAACCTCGGTGAAAGAGATGAGCGCGGAGATTTTACGTCAGCGCGGCAACGTGCTGTCGACGGCTGGCAACTTCAATAACGATATCGGCGTACCGCTGACGCTGCTGCGTCTCGAACCGCAGCATGACTACGCGGTGGTGGAGCTGGGCGCCAATCACGTTGGCGAAATTGCGTATACCGTGTCGTTGGCGCGCCCGGAAAGCGCGCTGGTGAATAACCTGGCGGCGGCGCATCTGGAAGGGTTCGGTTCCCTGGCTGGCGTAGCGCGCGCCAAAGGTGAAATTTTTGACGCCCTGCCGGAAAACGGCACGGCGATTATCAACGCGGACAGCAATGACTGGCCGAACTGGCAGAGCAAGTTCAGCAGGCAGCGAATCTGGCGCTTTTCTCCGGATGGCGCCGGGCAGGCGGATTTCTTCGCCGCCGACGTTCAGGTGACCCAGCAGGGCACGGCGTTCACCCTGCATACGCCGTTTGGCGATGCGCCGGTGGTGATGCCGTTGCCGGGACGTCATAACATCGCCAACGCGCTGGCGGCGGCGGCGCTGACGATGTCCGTGGGCGCGACCCTTGAGGATGTGCGCAGCGGGCTGCAAAACCTGAAGGCCGTGCCGGGGCGCTTGTTCCCGATTCGCCTGTCCGGACAGAAACTGTTGCTGGACGATACCTATAACGCCAACGTCGGTTCCATGACCGCCGCGGCGCAGGTGCTGGCCTCCATGCCGGGTTACCGGGTGATGGTGGTGGGCGACATGGGCGAGCTCGGCGCGGAAGCCGAGGCGTGTCACCGTCAGGTCGGGGAAAATGCCCGGCTGGCCGGTGTGGATAAAGTTTTGAGCGTCGGCCGGCTCAGCCGGCTGATCAGCGAAGCAAGTGGTTGTGGCGAACATTTCGGGGACAAGGACGCGCTGATTGCACGCCTGCGGGATCTGTTATGCGAGCATGCGGCGATCACCCTATTAATCAAAGGTTCACGCAGTGCCGCAATGGAGCAGGTAGTGCAAGGGCTGTCTGTGCAGGATAAGCAGGAGAATCAATCATGTTAGTCTGGCTGGCCGAACATCTGGTCAAATTTTATTCTGGCTTCAACGTCTTTTCCTACCTGACGTTCCGGGCCATCGTCAGCCTGCTGACCGCGTTGTTTATCTCCCTGTGGATGGGGCCGAAACTGATTGCCTGGCTGCAAAAGCTGCAGATTGGTCAGGTCGTGCGCAACGATGGTCCGGAGTCCCACTTCAGCAAGCGCGGTACGCCGACCATGGGCGGCCTGATGATCCTCACATCGATCACCATCTCGGTGCTGATGTGGGCGTATCCCTCCAATCCGTACGTCTGGTGCGTGCTGTTTGTGCTGCTGGGCTACGGGGTGGTGGGCTTCGTCGATGATTACCGCAAGGTGGTGCGCAAAGACACCAAAGGGCTGATTGCCCGCTGGAAATATTTCTGGCAGTCGGTGATTGCGCTGGTCGTGGCCTTCGCGATGTACGCTATCGGCAAAGATACCGCGGCAACGCAGCTGGTGGTGCCGTTCTTTAAAGACATCATGCCGCAGCTCGGTCTGTTGTATCTGCTGCTGGCCTACTTCGTGATCGTCGGCACCAGCAACGCGGTGAACCTGACCGACGGCCTGGACGGCCTGGCTATCATGCCGACGGTGTTTGTCGCCGCCGGGATGGGTCTGGTGGCCTGGGCGACCGGCAACATGAACTTTGCTGCGTACCTGCACATTCCGTACCTGCGCCATGCCGGCGAGCTGGTGATCGTCTGCACGGCAATTGTCGGGGCCGGGCTGGGTTTCCTGTGGTTCAACACGTATCCGGCCCAGGTATTCATGGGCGATGTGGGATCGCTGGCGCTGGGCGGCGCGCTGGGCACTATCGCCGTGCTGCTGCGTCAGGAGTTTTTGTTAGTGATTATGGGCGGGGTGTTCGTTATGGAAACCCTGTCGGTGATCTTGCAGGTGGGCAGCTTTAAGCTGCGCGGCCAGCGTATTTTCCGTATGGCGCCGATACACCACCACTATGAATTGAAAGGCTGGCCGGAACCCCGCGTTATCGTGCGTTTCTGGATTATTTCACTGATGCTGGTCCTGATCGGGCTGGCGACGCTTAAGGTGCGTTAATAATGGCGGACTACCAGGGAAAGAACATCGTAATCATCGGGCTGGGGCTGACCGGTCTCTCCTGTGTCGATTTCTTCATGACGCGCGGCGTGGTGCCGCGGGTTGTGGACACCCGCGTGTCGCCGCCGGGCCTGGATAAGTTGCCGGAAAACGTAGAACGCCACCTGGGCGATCTCAATCAGGAATGGCTGATGCAGGCCGACCTGATCGTAGCCAGCCCCGGCATTGCGCTGGCATCGCCGGCGCTGAGCGCGGCGGCGGAAGCTGGCGTGGAAATCGTCGGCGACATCGAACTGTTCTGCCGCGAGGCGCAGGCGCCGATTGTGGCGATTACCGGTTCTAATGGTAAAAGCACGGTCACTACGCTGGTGGGCGAGATGGCGAAGTCCGCCGGCTGGGCCGTGGGCGTGGGTGGAAATATCGGTTTGCCGGCGCTGACGCTGCTGAAGGAAGAGTACCGGCTGTATGTGCTGGAGCTGTCCAGCTTCCAGCTGGAGACCACCTCCAGCCTGAAAGCGGCGGCGGCCACGGTGCTGAACGTTACCGAAGATCATATGGATCGTTATCCGCTGGGGCTGCAGCAGTACCGGGCGGCGAAGCTGAGTATTTATGAAAATGCTGCAGCCTGCGTGGTGAATGCCGACGACGCGCTGACGATGCCGGTGCGCGGCGCCGATGCGCGTTGCGTCAGCTTCGGGGTGGACGTCGGGGATTACCATCTCAATCACCAGCAGGGCGAAACCTGGCTGCGGGTGCGCGGAGAGAAAGTCCTGAATACCCGCGAAATGAAAATTTCCGGGCAGCATAACTACACGAACGCACTGGCGGCGCTGGCGCTGGCTGATGCGGCGGGCATCCCGCGCGCGTCCAGCCTGAAAGCGCTGACGACGTTCACCGGGTTGCCGCACCGTTTTCAACTGGCGCTGGAACGTAACGGCGTGCGCTGGATTAACGACTCCAAGGCGACCAACGTCGGCAGCACGGAAGCGGCGCTGAACGGCCTGCAGGTGCGCGGTACGCTGCATCTGCTGCTGGGCGGGGACGGAAAATCCGCGGATTTCACTCCGCTGCTGCGCTATTTGCAGGGCGACAATCTGCGTCTGTACTGCTTCGGCCGCGATGGCGATCGGCTTGCCGCGCTGCGTCCGGAGATTACGGAACGCACTGAAACGATGGAACAGGCGATGCGGCAGATTGCCGGCCGGGTGAAAGAGGGCGATATGGTGTTGCTGTCGCCGGCCTGCGCCAGCCTGGACCAGTTTAAAAACTTTGAACAGCGCGGCGATGAGTTCGCCCGCCTGGCACGGGAGCTTGGCTGATGCAGATTCGGTTGCCGCTTCCCCGTTTAGGACTGATTCGCCGCCTGCGCGAATGGGTCATGGGGTCGGGAGAAAGCGATACCGCTACCTTTGTTTTGTATGACCGCACGTTACTGTGGCTGACGTTCGGCCTTGCCGCCGTGGGCTTTATCATGGTGACGTCCGCGTCGATGCCGATCGGGCAGCGTCTGGGCGAAGATCCGTTTTTATTCGCCAAGCGTGATGCCCTGTATCTGGGCCTGTCGCTGGCAATCGCGATGATTACGCTGCGCATCCCGATGGAAATCTGGCAGCGTTACAGCAACATTATGCTGCTGATCGCGCTGCTGATGCTGGTGATCGTGCTGGTGGTGGGCAGCTCCGTCAACGGCGCTTCCCGCTGGATAGCCCTGGGGCCGCTGCGTATTCAGCCGGCTGAGCTGTCGAAGCTGGCGCTGTTTTGTTACCTCTCCAGTTATTTGGTGCGCAAGGTGGATGAAGTGCGCAACAACTTCTGGGGGTTCTGCAAGCCGATGGGCGTGATGGTGGTGCTGGCGGTGTTGCTGCTGGCGCAGCCGGACCTGGGCACGGTGGTGGTGCTGTTCGTCACCACGCTGGGGCTGCTGTTTTTGGCCGGCGCGAAGCTGTGGCAGTTCCTGGCGATCATCGGCTCCGGTATTTTCGCCGTGGTGCTGTTGATCATCGCGGAGCCGTACCGTATGCGGCGCGTTACGTCATTCTGGAATCCGTGGGCCGATCCGTTCGGCAGCGGCTACCAGCTTACCCAGTCGCTGATGGCGTTCGGCCGCGGCGAACTCTGGGGGCAGGGGTTGGGAAACTCGGTGCAGAAGCTGGAGTATTTACCTGAAGCGCATACCGACTTTATTTTCTCCATTCTCGGGGAAGAACTTGGTTATATCGGTGTGGTTTTGGCGCTGTTAATGGTATTCTTCGTGGCTTTTCGTGCAATGTCGATCGGACGGCGCGCGTTGGAGTGCGATCAGCGCTTCTCCGGTTTTCTGGCATGCGCCATCGGTATCTGGTTCAGTTTTCAGGCGTTAGTGAACGTTGGCGCGGCGGCCGGTATGTTGCCGACCAAAGGGCTGACGCTGCCTCTGATCAGTTACGGTGGTTCCAGCCTGCTGATTATGTCGACGGCGCTGACGTTATTATTACGTATTGATTTTGAAACCCGTCTGGCGAAAGCGCAGGCGGTGGTAAGGGGTTCCCGATGAGTGGCGAAACCAAGCGGTTAATGGTGATGGCGGGCGGGACCGGCGGACACGTGTTCCCCGGGCTTGCCGTCGCGCATTATCTGCAGGCGCAGGGATGGCAGGTGCGCTGGCTGGGAACGGCTGACCGTATGGAAGCGCAGTTGGTGCCGCAACACGGTATCGAAATTGACTTCATCCGTATTTCCGGCCTGCGTGGCAAAGGGCTTAAAGCTTTGCTGGGCGCGCCTTTCCGTATTATCCGCGCGGTGTGCCAGGCGAGAGCGATCATGAAGGCATACCGGCCGGACGCGGTGCTCGGCATGGGCGGATACGTCTCCGGTCCCGGCGGTATGGCGGCATGGCTGTGCGGTATCCCGGTGGTTCTGCATGAACAAAACGGTATTGCCGGCCTGACCAACCGCTGGTTGTCCCGTATTGCCCGCCGCGTGTTGCAGGCGTTTCCGGGCGCGTTTCCCGATGCGCCGGTTGTCGGCAACCCGGTGCGTGAGGACGTGCTGGCGCTACCCGTGCCGCAGCAACGGCTGGCCGGGCGCGAAGGACCGATCCGGGTGTTGGTGGTCGGCGGCAGCCAGGGCGCGCGCGTGCTCAATCAGACGATGCCGCTGGTCGCCGGACTATTGGGCGACAAAATAACGTTGTGGCATCAGGTTGGTAAAGGGGCGTTGCCCTCCGTGCTGGCCGATTATGAAAAAGCCGGACAAACCGGTCACAAGATAACGGAATTCATTGACGACATGGCGGCGGCCTACGGCTGGGCCGACGTGGTGGTATGCCGCTCCGGCGCGCTGACGGTCAGCGAAATCGCTGCGGCCGGCCTGCCGGCGCTGTTCGTGCCGTTTATGCACAAAGATCGTCAGCAATACTGGAATGCGCTGCCGCTGGAGAAAGCCGGCGCGGCAAAAATTATCGAGCAACCGCAGTTTACGGCACAGGCTGTGGCGGAGACCCTGTCCGGCTGGGACAGAGCGACGCTGCTGGGCATGGCCATGAAGGCGCATGAAGCGGCGATTCCGGACGCCACGGCGCGTGTAGCGGCGGTGATCGAAGAAGTTGCTCACTAATTTACCGAAGAGGGTCGGAAACGGCCTTCCGTGATGATGAAACACAGAGAAACAGTGAATAAGAACGTGAATACTCAACAACTGGCGAAACTGCGCACCATGGTGCCCGAGATGCGACGCGTCCGGCACATTCACTTTGTCGGCATCGGCGGTGCCGGCATGGGCGGTATCGCGGAGGTGTTGGCTAACGAAGGGTATCAGATCAGCGGTTCCGATCTGGCTCCGAACCCGGTGACGCAGCAACTGAGCGAGCTGGGCGCGGAAATTTATTTTCACCACCGCCCGGAAAACGTGCGGGACGCCAGCGTCGTCGTGGTTTCGACGGCGATTTCCGCGGATAACCCGGAGATTGTGGCGGCGCGCGAGCTGCGTATTCCGGTGATCCGCCGCGCGGAAATGCTGGCGGAGCTGATGCGTTTTCGTCACGGCATCGCCGTTGCGGGCACGCACGGCAAGACCACCACAACGGCGATGGTTTCCAGTATTTACGCTGAGGCCGGGCTGGACCCGACCTTCGTGAACGGCGGCCTGGTAAAATCTGCGGGCACGCACGCTCGGCTGGGTTCCAGCCGTTATCTCATCGCGGAAGCGGATGAGAGCGACGCCTCCTTCCTGCATTTGCAGCCGATGGTGGCGATTGTGACGAATATCGAAGCCGACCACATGGATACGTACCATGGCGATTTCGAAAATCTGAAGCAGACGTTCATTAACTTTCTGCACAACCTGCCGTTTTACGGCCGCGCGGTGATGTGCATTGATGACCCGGTGATCCGCGAGCTGTTGCCGCGCGTTGGTCGTCAGATCACCACCTACGGTTTCAGCGATGACGCCGACGTGCGGGTGGAGAATTACCAGCAGCACGGCGCGCAGGGTACGTTTGAACTGCTGCGTCAGGACAAGCCTGTGCTGACGGTGACGTTGAATGCGCCGGGCCGCCATAATGCGCTGAACGCGGCGGCGGCCGTCGCGGTGGCGACGGAAGAAGGGATCGAAGACGATGCGATCCTGCGTGCGCTGGTGAATTTTCAGGGTACCGGACGCCGTTTCGATTTCCTGGGTGAATTCTCGCTGGAGAACGTTAACGGAAAAGCGGGCAAGGCAATGCTGGTGGACGACTACGGTCATCACCCCACGGAAGTGGATGCGACTATCGACGCGGCGCGCGCCGGTTGGCCCGATCGCCGGTTGGTGATGGTTTTCCAGCCGCACCGTTATACCCGCACGCGCGATCTGTATGACGACTTTGCCCATGTGCTGGCGAAAGTGGACGTTCTGCTGATGCTGGAGGTTTATCCGGCCGGCGAAGCGCCTATTCCTGGGGCTGACAGCCGTTCCCTGTGTCGCACCATTCGCGGCAGAGGAAGACTTGACCCGGTGCTGGTCACCGAGGCGGCGCAGCTACCGGCCACGCTGGCGCAGTTTCTGGAGCCCGGCGATCTGATTTTGACGCAGGGTGCGGGTAATATTGGCAAAGTAGCGCGTACGTTGGCTGAATCGAAATTACAGCCGGTAAATGCAGAACCAACTAAATCGGATGAGAAGCATCATGGCTGAGAAAGTAGCGGTGTTATTGGGTGGTACCTCGGCAGAGCGCGAAGTGTCGCTGATGTCCGGCAAAGCGGTGCTCGAAGGGCTGCTTGAGGGCGGTGTTGACGCACATCCGGTTGATATTAAAGATTTTCCCGCCACCAAGCTGAAAGAAGCGGGATTTGATAAAATTTTCATCGCGCTGCATGGCCGCGGCGGCGAAGACGGCACCCTGCAGGGAGTGCTGGAGTTCCTCGGCCTGCCTTATACCGGCAGCGGCGTGATGGCTTCTGCCCTGACGATGGACAAACTGCGCACCAAGCTGGTGTGGCAGGCGTCCGGGCTGCCGGTGTCGCCGTTCGTACTGGTCACCCGCCGGGACTTTGACGCCGGACTGACGGCGGCGCTGCAGGAGAAGATCCGCGTGCTGGGGCTGCCGTTGGCGGTTAAGCCGAGCCGTGAAGGCTCCAGCGTTGGTATGAGCAAGGTTGAGCAGGCCGGTGATTTGCAGGCGGCGCTGGAAAAAGCGTTTGAACACGACGACGAAGTGTTGGTGGAGACCTGGCTGAAAGGCGCGGAATATACCGTGGCTTTCCTGGGCGACGAGATCCTGCCTTCCATCCGCATTCAGGCGGCCGGTACGTTCTACGACTATGAAGCGAAATATTTGTCGGACGCCACGCAGTATTTCTGCCCGAGCGGCCTGAGCGACGAGAAAGAGCAAGAGCTGGCCGAGCTGGCCCGCCAGGCCTATAAGGCCCTGGATTGCCGCGGCTGGGGGCGTGTGGACGTGATGGCCGACGAACACGGCAACTTTTATTTGCTGGAAGTGAATACCTCGCCGGGAATGACCAGCCACAGCCTGGTGCCGATGGCGGCGCGTCAGCGCGGGATGAGCTTCTCGCAACTGGTCGTGCGTATTCTGGGTCTGGCGGACTGATATGTCGCAGGCGGCTCTGAACGTGCGCAATCCGGAGAAGAAAAGCTCCGGCCGGCGTAGCAACGGAACTCAGCTGGCGGGGATAATTTTCCTGCTGATGGTGCTGGGAGCCATTGCCTGGAGCGGATGGATAGTGATTGGCTGGATGAAAGACGCCAGCCGTATGCCCCTGTCAAAGCTGGTGGTGACCGGCGAGCGCCATGTCACCACCAACGATGACATTCGTCAGTCGATACTGGCGCTGGGGGCGCCGGGAACGTTCATGACGCAGGATGTGGACGTTATCCAAAAACAGATTGAGCGCTTGCCCTGGATTAAACAGGCCAGCGTCAGAAAACAGTGGCCGGACGAGCTGAAAATCCACGTAGTGGAGTACGTACCGGTCGCCCGCTGGAACGACATGCGGCTGGTGGATGCGGAAGGTAAACCCTTCAGCGTACCGGCCGGGCGCACGGTGCCGCCGAACATGCCGCTGCTGTACGGCCCGGAGGGCGGCGAGCCGGACGTGCTGGAAGGCTATCGCACGATGAGCAAGACGCTGGCGGCCAGCCGGTATGTATTGAAATCCGTGTCGATGACCGCGCGGCACTCATGGCAGCTGGGGCTGGACAATGGCATCCGGCTGGAGCTGGGGCGCGACAATCCGGAACAGCGGCTGAGCCGTTTTATCGAGCTTTACCCGGCCCTGCAGCAGCAGGGGCTGGCGCAGAATCAGCGGGTGAGCTATGTCGATTTGCGCTATGACAGCGGGGCGGCGGTAGGATGGGTGGCGCTTCCGGTTGAAACGGAGCAGACGCCGCCGCAGGACGCGAGTCATCAACAGAATCAGCAACAGAATCAGGTACAGGCAGGCTAAACAACGATGATCAAGTCGACGGACAGAAAACTGGTAGTTGGACTGGAGATCGGTACGGCGAAGGTCGCCGCATTGGTAGGGGAAGTTCTGCCCGATGGCATGGTCAATATCATCGGCGTGGGCAGTTGCCCGTCGCGCGGTATGGATAAAGGCGGCGTGAACGATCTGGAATCCGTCGTAAAGTGCGTCCAGCGTGCGATTGATCAGGCCGAACTGATGGCAGACTGCCAGATTGCGTCGGTTTATCTGGCGTTATCCGGCAAACATATCAGTTGCCAGAACGAAATCGGGATGGTTCCTATTTCGGAAGAAGAAGTCACGCAGGAAGATGTGGAAAACGTGGTGCATACCGCCAAAGCGGTTCGCGTGCGCGATGAGCACCGTGTTTTGCATGTTATTCCGCAGGAATATGCCATCGATTATCAGGAAGGCATAAAAAATCCGGTTGGGCTTTCAGGTGTGCGCATGCAGGCGAAAGTACATCTGATTACCTGTCATAATGACATGGCGAAAAATATCGTTAAGGCCGTGGAACGCTGCGGGCTGAAGGTCGATCAGCTGATTTTTGCCGGTTTGGCCGCCAGCTACGCCGTGCTGACCGAAGACGAACGCGAACTGGGCGTTTGCGTCGTGGATATCGGCGGCGGCACGATGGACATTGCCGTATATACCGGCGGATCGCTGCGTCACACCAAAGTGATCCCCTACGCCGGCAACGTGGTGACTAACGATATCGCCTACGCGTTCGGTACGCCGCCGACGGATGCCGAAGCCATCAAGGTGCGCTATGGTTGCGCGCTGGGTTCCCTGGTCAGCAAGGATGAGAGCGTTGAAGTGCCGAGCGTGGGCGGTCGTCCGCCGCGCAGCCTGCAGCGCCAGACGCTGGCGGAGGTTATTGAGCCGCGCTACGTCGAACTGCTCAACCTGGTGAACGACGAAATTTTGCAGTTGCAGGAACAACTGCGCCAACAGGGCGTCAAACACCATTTAGCGGCGGGTATCGTCCTGACGGGCGGCGCGGCGCAAATTGACGGTCTGGCGGCCTGCGCCCAGCGCGTGTTCCATACCCAGGTGCGTATCGGACAGCCGCTGAACATCACGGGATTAACGGATTATGCCCAGGCGCCGTACTATTCAACGGCGGTTGGGTTATTGCATTACGGTAAAGAATCTCACCTCAGCGGCGAGGGAGAGGTTGAAAAACGTGCATCAGTCGGCAATTGGTTTAAGAAAATCAACAGTTGGCTGAGAAAAGAGTTTTAAAGTTTAGAAAAAGAGATCATTCTTAAATTTAACGATGGTCTCGCAGCGACAGGCACAGAACGGAGAGAAACTATGTTTGAACCTATGGAACTTACCAACGACGCGGTGATTAAAGTCATCGGCGTCGGCGGGGGCGGCGGTAATGCCGTGGAGCACATGGTGCGCGAGCGCATCGAAGGTGTTGAATTTTTTGCTGTTAACACCGACGCTCAGGCTTTGCGCAAAACCGCGGTGGGCCAGACCATCCAGATCGGCAGTGGCGTTACCAAAGGGCTGGGCGCCGGGGCGAACCCGGAAGTCGGCCGTAACTCTGCGGAAGAAGACCGCGACGCCCTGCGCGCCGCGCTTGAAGGCGCCGATATGGTGTTTATCGCCGCGGGTATGGGCGGCGGTACGGGTACCGGCGCTGCGCCGGTGGTCGCCGAGGTCGCCAAGGATCTAGGCATCCTGACCGTGGCCGTGGTCACCAAGCCGTTTAACTTTGAAGGCAAGAAGCGCATGGCGTTTGCTGAGCAGGGCATCGCCGAACTTTCCAAGCACGTTGACTCGTTGATCACCATTCCCAACGATAAGCTGCTGAAAGTTCTGGGCCGTGGTATTTCCCTGCTGGACGCTTTCGGCGCCGCCAACGACGTGCTGAAAGGCGCGGTACAGGGCATCGCCGAACTGATCACCCGTCCGGGTCTGATGAACGTCGACTTCGCGGACGTGCGTACCGTGATGTCTGAAATGGGTTACGCCATGATGGGCTCCGGCGTCGCCAGCGGTGAAGATCGCGCGGAAGAAGCTGCCGAAATGGCGATTTCCTCCCCGCTGCTGGAAGATATCGATCTTTCCGGCGCGCGCGGCGTGCTGGTTAACATTACCGCCGGCTTCGACCTGCGTCTGGATGAGTTCGAAACGGTGGGTAATACCATCCGTGCGTTCGCCTCCGACAACGCTACCGTGGTTATCGGTACGTCGCTGGATCCGGAAATGAATGACGAGCTGCGCGTTACCGTGGTAGCGACCGGCATCGGCATGGATAAGCGCCCTGAAATTACGCTGGTGCCGAACAAACAGCAACAGCAGCCGATCGATCAGCGTTACCAGCAGCACGGTTTGTCCCCCCTGACACAGGAAAGCAAGCCGGCGGCGAAGGTCGTGAACGATCAAAGCGCGCAGGGAAGTAAGGAACCTGACTACCTGGATATTCCGGCGTTTTTGCGTAAGCAGGCAGATTAAGCGTCAGAAAACTTGGTATCTCAGCTCTTTGTGCTAAACTGTCACGCCGCCTTTAATATACAATTGAGAATAGTTATTAAAGGTGGTTGGCTGGATATACACTGCGAGATAAAACGATGATCAAACAACGGACATTAAAACGTATTGTGCAGGCGACGGGTGTCGGTCTCCATACCGGCAAGAAAGTCACCCTGACGATGCGCCCAGCCGCGGCTAATACCGGGGTCATCTATCGTCGCACTGACTTGAATCCACCGGTTGATTTCCCGGCTGATGCAAAATCCGTGCGTGATACCATGCTCTGTACGTGCCTGGTAAACGAGCATGACGTGCGTATTTCAACCGTAGAGCATCTGAACGCTGCTCTGGCGGGGCTGGGTATTGATAACATTATTATCGAAGTCGATGCGGCGGAAATTCCGATCATGGACGGCAGCGCAAGTCCTTTCGTCTTCCTGCTGCTGGATGCCGGAATTGAAGAGCTGAACGTGGCGAAGAAATTCCTGCGCCTGAAGCAAGCCGTGCGCGTGGAAGATGGCGATAAGTGGGCCGAACTGGCGCCGTACAACGGCTTCAGCCTGGACTTCACCATCGACTTCAACCACCCGGCGATTGATTCCAGTTCACAACGCTACCGTATGGACTTCTCCGCGGACGCTTTCGTGAGCCAGATCAGTCGGGCGCGTACCTTCGGCTTCATGAAGGATATCGAATACCTGCAATCCCGCGGCCTGTGCCTGGGCGGCAGCTTTGATTGCGCCATCGTGGTTGACGATTACCGTGTGCTGAACGAAGACGGGCTGCGTTTCGACGATGAGTTCGTGCGCCACAAAATGCTGGACGCCATCGGCGACCTGTTCATGTGCGGCCACAACATTATCGGCGCGTTTACCGCCTATAAGTCAGGTCATGCGCTGAACAACAAACTGTTGCAGGCTGTGCTGGCTAAACAGGAAGCCTGGGAATTCGTAACGTTCGAGGACGATGCGGAGTTGCCGGTAGCCTTCCGGGCGCCGTCTACGGTACTGGCATAAGCTTTACCGTTTTTTATTACGACTGGTTTCGTTGGTATCTCTCTCTCCGGCCAACGCAGCCAGTCGTTTTAGTTTTGCCTTCAGTTTTTCCGGGCTGCGCTCTGCCAGCGATTCCAATTGTGCCGCACTTTCCGCGCTGAGTTTACGGGCGGGACGAGCCGGGTCCGCCATCACTTCCTGATTTATCTCTTCTTTTGCTGTTTTTATCGCCATTTCCGTCATCAGGGAAGGATTAATCCTGATGTCGATTGCCGCTAATGATGGTAAAATCTCAGCCCTGAGCGCGGAAAGCAGGCTGGATTGTTCATAGCGTAAACGCATCATCCAGCTGGCGTTGCCTGTCTCCAGAATCAGGATACCCTGGCGAAAGTTCGCGACCCGGCACCATGGCTGCAACGGTGCGGGTAACAGCGCTTTCACCGCCCGGTTGAGTTTGAGCAGGGCAACGGCACGTTGTTGTACGTTGCGCAGCGCACCGGCACTGTTGTCGTTGAACAGGGTATCCAGAGATTGAGGGCGACTATCGCGCATGGCTGCGGCTCCGCTGTGACTGATTTCATGTAATGGTATAACGAGCGTGATTGGTATTCTAAATCGTTGGCGACAATTTGGCAGACGTTATTTCTGGCCTCATCTCCTGTTGGGGATGGTCGCGGCTACGCTCGGGGTGCCTGCGGCGCCGGCGGCCTCTGAACAACAAGTCTCCAGCTTCGCGCCCGGTTTGCAGCATCTGATTGATGCCCATACTACCTATGATCTGGTCAGTTTGCAGGCCGGTAAACGTCGCGGCGGCTTCTGGCCGGTGGATTACTGGCATCAGCATGCCCTGCGTAACGCCATCCGTCACCTGACGTACACCATTTCTTCTCCCGTTGCGGTTCACGGCAAAGCCGGAGCCAGCGAGCGACAGGTCCAGCAACTGGCGTTGCTGAGTTCGCTGCTGACCATGCAACCTGCCCGGCCGCCGCAGGCCGACTCTGTTTCTCCGTCCGTAAAACCCGAGCCTTTTAAGGCGCGTAACGTTGCGGCACTGTGGTTAGCCAGTGTCCGGGGTATTCGCGCCGGACCTCAGCAGCGCATTTCCTGAATTCTCCGTTAGACCGGATACATACACGAATTATGGATTTGGGACGCCATAACTTACCGTCCCGTAAGAGATTTTTAGAGAATGTTAATTAAGCTGCTGACTAAGGTTTTTGGTAACCATAACGATCGTATTTTGCGCCGCATGCGCAAAGCCGTAACGCTGATCAACCAGATGGAACCGGAGATGGAAAAACTCTCCGATGACCAACTGAAGGCGAAAACCGATGAGTTCCGTGAGCGCCTGGCGAAAGGCGCAGTGCTGGAGTCCCTGATCCCGGAAGCCTTTGCCGTGGTGCGCGAGGCCAGTAAACGCGTGTTTGGCATGCGTCACTTTGACGTGCAGCTGCTGGGCGGTATGGTGCTGAACGATCGCTGCATCGCCGAAATGCGTACCGGTGAAGGTAAAACGCTGACCGCGACCTTACCGGCCTACCTGAACGCGCTGAGCGGTAAAGGCGTGCACGTGGTGACGGTGAACGACTACCTGGCGCAGCGCGACGCCGAAAATAACCGCCCGCTGTTTGAGTTCCTGGGGCTGACTGTCGGCATTAACCTGCCGGGTATGGCGCCGCCGGCCAAACGCGCGGCCTATGCCGCCGATATCACCTACGGCACCAACAACGAATATGGCTTTGACTACCTGCGTGACAACATGGCGTTCAGTCCGGAAGAGCGCGTACAGCGTAAGCTGCACTATGCGCTGGTGGACGAAGTGGACTCCATCCTGATCGATGAAGCGCGTACCCCGCTGATCATTTCTGGTCCGGCGGAAGACAGCTCCGAGATGTACATCAAGGTCAATAAACTGATCCCGAAACTGATCCGTCAGGAGAAAGACGACTCGGATACGTTCCAGGGCGAAGGGCACTTTTCCGTGGACGAAAAGGCACGTCAGGTTAACCTGACGGAGCGCGGCCTGGTGCTGATTGAAGAGCTGCTGATGGATGCCGGCATCATGGAAGAGGGCGAGTCGCTTTATTCTCCGGCCAACATCATGCTGATGCACCACGTCACTGCCGCGCTGCGTGCTCACGCGCTGTTTACCCGTGACGTCGACTACATCGTGAAAGACAACGAAGTGATTATCGTCGACGAACACACCGGCCGCACCATGCAGGGTCGTCGCTGGTCTGACGGTCTGCATCAGGCCGTAGAGGCCAAAGAAGGGGTGGAAATTCAGAATGAAAACCAAACCCTGGCATCCATCACCTTCCAGAACTACTTCCGTCTGTATGAAAAACTGGCGGGCATGACCGGTACTGCGGACACCGAAGCATTCGAATTCCGCTCTATCTATCGTCTGGATACCATCGTCGTGCCGACCAACCGTCCGATGGTCCGTAAGGATCTGCCGGATCTGGTTTACATGACCGAGCAGGAGAAGATCGCGGCGATTATCGAAGATATCCGCGAGCGTACCTCCAAAGGGCAGCCGGTGCTGGTCGGTACTATTTCCATCGAGAAGTCGGAAGTGGTGTCCCGCGAACTGGATAAAGCGGGCATCAAGCACAACGTGCTGAACGCCAAATTCCACGCCAAAGAAGCGGATATCGTCGCTCAGGCCGGTCAGCCTGCCGCTGTTACCATCGCCACCAACATGGCGGGCCGTGGTACTGACATCGTGCTGGGGGGCAGCTGGCAGACAGAAATCGCTGAGCTGGAAAACCCGACTCAGGAACAGATCGATCAGATTAAAGCCGACTGGCAGGTTCGCCACGACGCGGTGCTGGCCGCCGGCGGTCTGCATATCATCGGTACTGAGCGCCATGAATCGCGCCGTATCGACAACCAGCTGCGTGGCCGTTCTGGCCGTCAGGGCGACCCGGGTTCTTCCCGCTTCTACCTTTCTATGGAAGACTCCCTGATGCGTATCTTCGCCTCCGATCGCGTGGCGGGTATGATGCGTAAGCTGGGGATGAAGCCGGGCGAAGCTATCGAACACCCGTGGGTGACGAAGGCGATTGCCAATGCCCAGCGCAAAGTGGAAAGCCGCAACTTCGATATTCGTAAACAATTGCTGGAGTACGATGATGTGGCTAACGATCAGCGTCGCGCCATCTATACCCAGCGTAATGAACTGCTGGATGTCAGCGATGTGAGCGAAACCATCACCAGCATCCGCGAAGACGTCTTTAAGACGGTGATCGACAACTACATTCCGCCGCAGTCGCTGGAGGAAATGTGGGACGTGCCGGGGCTGTGCGAACGTCTGCAAAATGATTTTGATCTCGACCTGCCAATCAAAGAATGGCTGGATAAAGAACCTGAGCTGCACGAAGAAACGTTACGTGAGCGTATTCTGGAAAAAGCGATCGAAATCTATCATCAGAAAGAAGAGTTCGTTGGCGTTGAGATGATGCGTAACTTTGAAAAAGGCGTCATGCTGCAAACGCTCGACTCCTTGTGGAAGGAGCACCTGGCGGCGATGGACTATCTGCGTCAGGGCATCCATCTGCGTGGTTACGCGCAAAAAGATCCGAAGCAGGAGTACAAACGCGAGTCTTTCTCCATGTTTGCCTCCATGCTGGAAGCGCTGAAGTATGAAGTCATCAGCGTGCTGAGCAAGGTGCAGGTGCGCATGCCGGAAGAGGTTGAGGCGATGGAGCAGCAGCGCCGCGAAGAAGCGGAGCGTCTGGCCCGTCAGCAGCAGCTTAGCCATCTGGATGATGAAACCGCCGCCGCTCAGGATCTGGCAACGCAGACCGGCGAGCGGAAAGTGGGTCGTAACGATCCCTGCCCGTGTGGTTCCGGTAAGAAATACAAGCAGTGCCATGGCCGCTTGCAGGGATAATCACTTCCCGATGCCCGTCTGACGGCGGGCACGATCTTTCAGCAGGGGATACGCGGCGCGTGTCCCTTTTTATTGTCAGGAGCGCAACTGTGACGCGTAAACATCTGCATATTGCCGTGGGGATCATCCGTAATGAAAAGGGTGAGGTTTTTATCACCCGTCGCGTTGGGGATTCACACCTGGCGGGGCTGTGGGAGTTTCCCGGCGGAAAAATTGAAGCGGGGGAAAGCCCTGAACAAGGACTGCGGCGGGAACTGATGGAAGAAACCGGGATTCAGGTGCAGCAAAGCGAACTGTTATGCAGCCTGGATCATCACTTTGATGATCGCACCGTGACGCTGTACTTCTACCTGGTAGAACACTGGCAAGGCACGCCGTTTGGCCGGGAAGGACAGCCGGAACGCTGGGTTCATCAGCATGCGCTTAACGCTGGTGAGTTTCCTGAGCCGAATAAACCGGTTATTGAGCTACTCAACAATGCCTGAATACCTGACCGGCACCCCGGAGCCTGTTAACGGCGCCGGGGCCGGGATCAAGGTTCTTCGCTCCAGCTGTCTGATTCAGACATATCGTCATTGCTGGGAATACGCTTCTCTTCGTCCGCCCATTCACCCAAATCGATCAACTGGCAGCGTTTGCTGCAAAAGGGCCGATAGGGGCTCTCTTCTCCCCAGATAACCGGTTTACCGCAGTTGGGGCAGTTAACCACCGTAATATCCTGCTCCATGATTTTCTCCTCTGTATTGCCGGCTTTTCCCCTATTGTCGCCGGTTATGGCGCGGAATACAAAGTTTGCTCCCGTACTCAGCAGCAGGAAAGATTGAATATCAGACGCTCCGGTACCGTGCCGTGTTCGCTGTCCAGCGGCAGGAAACGGATGGCAAAGCGGGTTTTGTGGCCGGAGATCTGCGGGTAAAGCGCCGCTTCCAGAGGCAGTTGCAGCCGCAGCAGGTTGGCGCCTTCGGCATTTTCCTGATAGAAACCGTTCAGGCTGGTCATGGGTTTAAACGCGGCGGAGTTTCTGATTAATTGCAGAATCAGGGCGAGTGCCTGATAGAGCGGCGTCAGAGAGTTTAACCATTCCTCGGACTGCTGATTGCGAACGTCCTGAGGGAGATGCAGCCAGAGATGCAGCGTGGGCAAATCGAAGCTGCAACATCCTCCCGGAATGCTCAGACGCTGGCGCACCAGCGCAATCAGGCGGTCGTCGCGCAGGCTCTGACCGATGCGCGGCGCCGACATCAGCGACGCCGAACTTTCCTTTAGCTGCTGGCTCAGCTGAGACACCATTTCCGTATCCACGCCGGGCACTTCCGACCATTGCGACAATTTACGCTGTTGGCGTTCCAGCTCTTTCAGCAAATCGGTTCGTACTTCGCCCCGTTCCAGCACGTCTAAAAATTCAGAGATAGTCCGGAAAAAGGCCAGGGTAGACACCTCATCGTGCAGGCTGTGGTTCTTATACAACTGTTGCAGCAGATAATCCAGGCGCAGCCAGGTGCGCATTTTTTCGTTTAATGGGTGTTCAAACAGAATGGTGCCGGTGTTTTCACTCATGATGTCGATCCTGTTTAAGCGCGGCCAGTTCAAGATAATGACGGTGTAATGCGGCAACACGCGGTGCGAGGGTTTCCGCCGGCTCGCTGTTATCAATGATGTCATCGGCGCAGGCCAGGCGTTGTTCCCGGGTTGCCTGCGCGGCCAGAATATTTTCCGCCTGCTGACGGGAAACGCCGTCGCGGGCCAGGGTGCGTTCCAGCTGAAGATCGGGGGGAAGATCGACAACCAGTACCCGATCCGCCCGTTCAGTCAGGCCGTTTTCCACCAACAGGGGAACCACCCACAGGGCATAAGGTTGGGTGACCTGAGAGAGTTGATGCTGGGTTTCCTGTTGAATAAGCGGGTGCAGCAGATTGTTCAGCCAGGTTTTTTCTGCCGGGGAAGCGAAAATAATTTCCCGCAATGCGGCGCGGTGCAGGGTGCCGTCGGCATTCAGTATCTGTGCGCCGTGACGGGCGGCAATTTGCGCCAGTGCCGGGGAGCCGGCGGCCACAACCTGGCGGGCGATAATATCCGCATCAATAACCGGGACGCCTAAGTCGCTGAATGCCAGAGCAACGGTGCTTTTGCCGCTGCCGATACCCCCAGTCAATGCAACAATGTAAGTCATGGCTTCTCTGTATTGTGTTTGCTCAGGTGGCGATGATGCAAACAGGTAATAAATGACACGCGCATCATAATGTTCTGTGCGCCAAGTGCAAGCCGCCATTGAGCAGCATATAAGTGACAATATTTCACAGATCCCCGTCAAAAGAAATAACACGGTGCTTTCGGTGCCGATTGAAAGGTAAAACAAGACTTAAATACAGGTTTCTGGCGCGGTGGAGGCGTAAAAAATGTGATGTGTGACGGCTTGGCTGACGCGGATAAATTTATGGGAGTGTACTGCAAAAATTGATTAAATCGCAGTCTTGTCGGCGCATTATTCTTGCGTATGATAACACTACTGGAAGTGGCGTCATTTGCACGCCCCCGATCACGTTGCGATCCGTCGCCATAACCAGGAAGCGTTATTCATGCGTATTGAAGAAGATTTAAAGTTAGGCTTTAAAGATGTATTGATTCGTCCCAAGCGTTCCACGCTGAAAAGCCGTTCAGAGGTGGAGCTGGAGCGTGAATATACGTTTAAACACTCCGGACACCAATGGTCGGGCGTTCCTATCATTGCGGCCAATATGGATACCGTCGGCACTTTCCGCATGGCGGAAGCCCTGGCGTCATTCGATGTACTGACTGCCGTTCACAAGCATTACACCGTTGAAGAGTGGCAGGCTTTCGTTAACGAAATGCCGGAAAGCGTGCTGCGTCACGTTATGGTTTCTACCGGCACTTCCGATGCCGATTTCGTTAAGCTGAAGCAAATTCTGGCGCTCTCCCCGTTGCTGAAATTCATCTGTATTGACGTTGCCAACGGCTATTCCGAACATTTTGTCGAATTCTTGCGTAAGGCGCGTGAAGCCTGCCCGGACAGCGTGATCTGCGCCGGTAACGTAGTCACCGGTGAAATGGTGGAAGAGCTGGTTCTTTCCGGCGCGGACATCGTGAAGGTCGGCATCGGCCCCGGCTCCGTGTGCACCACCCGGGTAAAAACCGGCGTTGGTTATCCGCAACTGTCGGCGGTGATTGAGTGCGCAGACGCGGCTCACGGTCTGGGCGGACAAATCGTTTCCGACGGCGGCTGCACCATGCCCGGCGACGTAGCCAAAGCGTTCGGCGGCGGCGCGGATTTCGTTATGCTGGGTGGTATGCTGGCCGGGCATGATGAGTGCGGAGGCAAGATCGTGGAAGAAAACGGCGAGCGTTTCATGTTGTTCTACGGAATGAGCTCCGCTTCCGCAATGAACCGTCACGTCGGCGGTGTCGCGGAGTACCGTGCTGCGGAAGGTAAAACGGTTAAGCTGCCGCTGCGCGGGCCGGTAGATAACACTATCCGCGATATTCTGGGCGGCCTGCGTTCAGCCTGCACCTACGTGGGTGCTTCACGCCTGAAAGAAATGACAAAGCGCACGACGTTCATCCGCGTGGCGGAGCAGGAAAACCGCGTATTCGGTAAAGAGTAACGCCATGACCGCGGCGGCGGGGTCGTTGCCGCGGTTATTCCCTCCTGTTTACCCCAAAACGCTTCCCAACTGAAAAATCGGTAAATACATTGCCATAACCAGCGATCCCACAATGATGCCGATAACCGCCATCATCAGCGGTTCTGTGGTTTGGGCCAGCGCGTCACCGATTTGTTGCGCCTGCTGTTGGTAGTGTTCCGCCAGTTTTTCCAGCAGCGTATCCAGCGCTCCTGACTCTTCCCCAACCCGGATAAGCTGGAAACAGAGCGCCGGCAGCATGGGTTGGCGGGAAACCGCAATACTGAACGATTCCCCCTGATTCAACTCCCCAATAATGTTTGTCATGGCCTGACGAAACAGGATGTGATCGACGCTGCGGGCGGCGTTATCCAGCCCGCTGAGTAGGGGGAGGCCTGCGGTTTGCGTCATATTCAGCGTGTGAAACAGCTGGCCGAGGTGGGTGGCCGTAATCAGGCCGCGCAGCAACGGAATGCGGATAAGGAACTTTTGCCAGCGTTGCCGCCATGATGGCGTTCGGTGCCAGTGGCGGCGGATAAACACCCCGGCCAGGAGCAATGAGGGCGCAACTACCGGCGCCGTGCGTCCGATAATGTCCGACAGCTTGAGCAGGAAACGGGTAAACCAGGGCAACGGGGCGTTGAAACTCTGATAGAGCGACGCGAACTGCGGCAAAACCCAGATGAGCATCATCAGCGTGACCAGCAGCGCGGTGATACAGACAATCAGCGGATAGCGCATGGCTTTCCTGAGCCGCTGCTTCAGGAGGTAGTGCTGTTTTTGCTGATGCGCCAGTGCCTGACAGCACAGCGCCATGTTGCCGGTCAGTTCCGCGGTGGCGATGGTTTTGGCGTAAACCGGCGGAAAAATATCTCCATACTCCTCCAGCGCTTCAGAAAGCGTATTTCCCTGTTCCACCCTGGCGGTTAACTGCGTCAGCAGACAGCGCCAGTGCCGTTGGGGATGATCATCCGCCAGCATTTGCAGGGATCGTACCAGCGGCATTCCGGCATGCAGCAACGTTGCCAACTGTTCCAGGCAGTGAATTTGTTCCTGCGGCGACCAGCGGTTGGTTCCCAACCGTTGATGTTTCCGTATGCGCAAAGGGTGGAGGTCATGCGCCAGCAGCGTCTGAAGCACCTGAGCGGCATCATGGGCCAGCATATCGCCCTGCCGGGGTTCGGCATGTTCCGTCAGCGCCTGCCACCTGAAAATAAACCAGTTCATGACAGGGGATCGCCCAATACGCGCATAACTTCCTCACAGGATGTTTCTCCCCGGTGAGCCAGTTGCAAGGCGGTTTGCCAAAGCGTTCTGGTTTCTTGGCGTAACGCCGCCCGTTGCAGATCTGCGGCCGTGCCTCCGTTCAGCAGAACGTGTTGGATGGCCGCACCGACGGGAAGAAACTCATACACGGCGGTACGTCCATAGTAACCGCCGATGCAGTGCGGGCAGCCCGCCGCCTTCCAGCGCCGGAATACCCCCTGCCATCCGGGCGGGGGAGGCACTGCTGATTCATCCTGATAACGGCAATGCGGGCAAAGCCGCCGCACCAGCCGTTGCGCGATAACCAGGCGGATGCTGCCGGCGAGCAGATGTGGGGAAATACCTAACTGCGCCAGCCGGATGAGCGTTTCGCAGGCGGAGTTGGTATGCAGCGTGGACAGCACCAGATGGCCGGTCTGTGCCGCGTTGATGGCGATGCTTGCTGTTTCCGCGTCGCGGATTTCGCCGATCATAATGACGTCGGGATCCTGACGCAGCAACGCGCGCAGCACGGTATTGAACTGTAATCCCGCTTTCGTGTTAATCGCGGTTTGGTTAATGCCGGGCAGCGGTGATTCAATCGGGTCTTCCACGCTGCAAATATTGATTCCGGGCGCGTTCAGGTAGTTCAGGCTGCTGTACAGCGTCACGGTTTTTCCGCTCCCCGTCGGGCCGGTAACCAAGATCAGGCCCTGCGGCAGCTTCAGTATCTGCCGGTACTGCTGCAACGCGTCCTCATCCAGCCCCAACTGTTCAAGCGTCATTGGCGTATTTTGCTCCTGTACGACCCGCAGCACCGCTTTCTCTCCCTCCCGGACGGGCAGGGTGGCGATACGCAGCGTATGTGCGGTTTGGTGAAGCTCCAGCGTCAGCTGGCCGTCCTGAGGCAAACGGCGTTCGGCGATGTCTAAACCGGCGAGCACCTTCAGCCGCGGAATAATGCGTCCGGGATGGCAGGAAAAGGGATAATTGAGCGGTTGCAGAACGCCGTCGATGCGCAGGCGTACCTGAAGGCCGCCATCGCGCGGCTCCAGGTGAATATCGGAGGCGCGGCGTTCCAGCGCAAGCCGGAGCAGTTCATCCAGGGCTTCCTCCGTGCGGGCGTCCTCTGCGGGCATCTCCGGGGCATCGTCATCGTTCTGTACGGGCGTTTGCCGGGACTCAAGCTGTGCTGCCTGCCAGTGCTGCCAAATTACGGTTTTGCCGCTGGCGAAACGCAGGGTTTGCAGCAGCGTTTCATCCGGGGCGCTTGGAGCGGCCAGCGTCAGGGTCTGCGGTGTTTCTTCCACAATCCGGTATTGGTGCTGGCGGCAAAGGCGCCGGACGGCGGCGGAGGCGTCTGTGGAGGCCATCAGTTCGCTCCCGGCGCCGGCGTAAAACGCAGTACGCTTTCACAGGCGCTGACTAATGAGGCATTGTCGGCGGCCGTGCAGGTCCGGCTCCAGCTTAAATCACCGCTGCTGCTGTCTGGCTGTGGCGTCATGATGACGGAAAGCCCGGCCAGCGCCTGCTGCCCGCTCAGACGAATCACGCCCTGCTGAACGCTGACGGTGCTGACGTAGTTGCTGCTTTTTCCTTCCGGTATGCCCTGGCTGCCGCTGTTGCATCCCGTCAAAACGCCCTGTTCCAGCGCACAAAGCTCGGTTGCCGTTTTGTAAGGCATGATGCTTTGCAGCAGGTCCGTCATGGCGGCTTTCTGAATATAGCTCTGGTAAGCCGGAAGACCGGCGGCGCTCAGAATGGCGATGATGGCGATCACCACCATCAGTTCGATCAGGGTAAATCCGGATTGTCGCGTCATAGCTGTCCTCTTTGCTCAATGATGTCCCGGCGCAGAGCATGCGCCGGGATACGAAGCAACGCCATGATGAGAACGTCAGGCCGGAATGCGTTTTGAAGAGAAAATACGTTCGTTGCGTGAACGGACAAAAAGTTGCGTGGGCTTTCGCAAATATGCCCTGTGGCGGCCCCTTCCGGGCGCCGTCAACGCAGGCAGGACGCGAAGAGGGGGAGGATAAACACCGGGCATGAAGCCCGGTGCTCAGGGGGCATTATTTAAAACGCATGGACAGATCGAGCGCGCGGATATGCTTGGTCAGCGCGCCGACGGAAATAAAATCGACGCCGGTTTTGGCGAAGATCGGCAGGGTTTCGTCGGTCACGTTGCCGGAAACCTCCAACTGAGCTTTACCGTCGGTCAGCTTGACGCCTTCGCGCATCATGTCGGTCGTGAAGTTGTCCAGCATGATGATGTCCGCACCGGCATCCAGCGCCTGCTGCAGCTCGTCGAGGGACTCAACTTCCACCTCTACCGGAACATCAGAATGCATCCAGAACGCTTGTTCCACCGCCTGCTTAATGGAGCCTGCGGCGATGATGTGGTTTTCTTTGATCAGATAGGCGTCGGACAGCCCCAGGCGGTGGTTGTTGCCGCCGCCGCACAGCACGGCGTATTTCAGCGCGGTGCGCAGGCCGGGAATGGTTTTACGGGTGTCCAGCAACTGGGTACGGGTGCCTTTCAGCAGCGCGACGTAGTGGCTGACCGTGGTCGCCACGCCGGACAGCATTTGCAGGAAGTTCAGCGCGGTACGCTCGCCGGTAAGCAGAATGCGGGCCGGGCCGTGCAGACGGCACAGCTGCTGGTTCGGCGTCAGGCTGTCGCCGTCTTTGACCAACCATTCAACCTTCACCTTATTGCCGAGCTGAAGAAAAACCTCGTCCAGCCAGCGGACGCCGCAAAAAACACCGGCTTCACGGGTGATGATCGTGGCGCTGGCCTCTTTATCTTCCGGCAGAAGCTGGGCGGAAAGATCGCGCCCGGCGTCGACTTCGCCGCCTAAATCTTCCCGTAAGGCCTGGGCGACAGAGTAAGGGATGTCGTTCTCAATGCGTTCCAGCAGGTCCGCCCGGCGGGCGTCGGCACTGTAGCGGCGTGTCGGCATAGCAAAACTCCAAAAGTTGCGGATAAGCGTGTCGGTCCCCGCCAGTCCGGCGGCGGGGCACTGTTGATAATGGCAGGACACAGCCTGACATAATCATGCTACCCTGTTGCCGTATTTAGTGCTACCTGAGCCCGGAGCGAGCCGAACGATGCAACTGGATAACGGATGGATTCGCGGCGTGAAGCGCGTGCCTTCCCCGCACTTTGATGAGCGTCCTGAAGGGGAACAGCCTTCCCTGCTGGTGGTACATAACATCAGCCTGCCGCCGGGGGAGTTCGGCGGTCCGTACATCGATCAACTTTTTACCGGCACCCTGCAGGCGGAAGACCATCCGTTTTTTGCTGAAATTCAGCATCTGCGCGTTTCCGCACACTGTTTGATTCGCCGGGACGGGCAAATTGTCCAATATGTTCCGTTTGATAAGCGTGCCTGGCATGCCGGGGTGTCCAGCTTTGAGGGCAGGGAGCGCTGCAATGATTTTTCTATCGGAATTGAGCTGGAAGGGACAGATACCCTGCCGTTCACCGGGGCGCAGTATCAGGCGCTGACGGCGATCAGCGTGCTGCTGCTGCGCCATTATCCGATTACGCCGCAACGGATCACCGGGCACAGCGACATCGCGCCCGGCCGTAAAACCGATCCGGGGCCGGCGTTTTGCTGGGAAGCATACCAAAGACAACTGAATAACTGTTTGGCATTGACTGTTGCAAGGGAGAGTGAGCACGAATGACGTTATTTTCGTTATTACTGGTACTGGTATGGGAGCGGTTGTTCAAGCTGGGCGAACACTGGCAGATCGACCATCGGTTTGAGCCCCTGTTCTGCCGGAGCGGCAAAGCGTCGCTGATGAAAACGATTCTGATGGCCGTTGTCTGGATGGCGGTGATATACGTCATTCTCAAACTGGCTGGCGGCCTGTTCTTCGGGGTGATCTCGTTGCTGTTGTGGATCGTCATCGCGCTGTTTTGCATCGGCGCGGGCGAAATCCGCCGGCACTATCGCGATTACCTGACGGCGGCACGCAAAGGCGAGGCGGATGCGGCGTCGCGGATGGCCGACGAGCTGGCCCTGATCCACGGGCTGCCGCAGGAGTGCAGCGAAGAAGAACGGCTGCGCGAATTGCAGAATGCGCTGGTCTGGATCAACTTCCGTTTTTATCTCGCGCCGTTGTTCTGGTTTGTGGCGGCGGGGCCGTTCGGCCCGGTGGCGCTGGCGGGATATGCTCTGCTGCGTGCCTATCAGACCTGGCTGGCGCGCCGCGCTACGCCGCTGGAGCGGGCGATGTCCGGCGTGGACCGCCTGTTGCACTGGCTGGACTGGATCCCGGCACGTCTGGCGGGCGTGGCCTATGCGTTGCTGGGGCACGGCGAGAAAGCGTTGCCGGCCTGGCTGGCTTCGCTGACGGACGGCCGTACCTCCCAGTACTCCGTGCTGACGCATCTGGCGCAGTTTTCCCTGGCGCGCGAGCCGCATACCGATGCGGTGAAAACGCCGCGCGCGGCGGTGACGCTGGCGCGTAAAATCACGATGGTGCTGGTGGTGATCGTCGCGTTGCTGACGATTTACGGGGCGCTGATGTAAGCCGTTTCCCTGAAACAGAAAAGCCCGGCGCTCTTATTCAGCGCCGGGCTTTTTTTATGTATTGCGAAACTTACTGACTGGAAGAGACGCCGACGCCGCGGCTGGCCTGCTGTTTCACCCAGTAGCCGATACCCAGGATAATCAGCCATACCGGAATCAGCTCTACGGAGATGCGGATGCCCGGCGTCATGTACATGATGATCAGAATGCCGCACATGAACAGCAGGCACAGGTAGTTGCCCAGCGGGTACCACAGCGCCCTGAACTTCGGCGTCACGCCTTCGCGGTTTTTGGCGGCGCGGAAGCGCAGGTGAGCCAGGCTGATCATCGCCCAGTTGATAACCAGTGCGGAAACGACCAACGACATCAGCAGCTCGAACGCTTTACCCGGCATGAGGTAGTTGATGACGACGCACAGCGCCGTTGCCAGAGCGGAAACGCCGATAGCCACGACGGGTACGCCGCGTCTGTCAACCTTCAGCAGCGCCTTCGGACCATTGCCTTGCCTGGCCAGTCCGAACAGCATGCGGCTGTTGCAGTAAACGCCGCTGTTATACACCGACAGCGCGGCGGTCAGTACCACGATATTCAGGATGGTCGCGACAACGTTGCTGTCCAGCTCGTGGAAAATCATCACGAACGGGCTGCCGCCTTCGACCACTTTGCCCCACGGATAGAGGGAAAGCAGGATGGACAGGGAGCCGATATAGAAAATCAGGATACGGTAGATAACCTGGTTGGTGGCTTTGGGAATGCTCTTCTCCGGGTTTTCCGCTTCAGCGGCGGTAATACCGACCAGCTCCAGCCCGCCGAAGGAGAACATGATGACCGCCATCGCCATCACCAGCCCGCTGATGCCGTTGGGGAAGAAACCTCCCTGCGCCCACAGGTTGGTGACCGTGGATTCCGGCCCGCCGCTGCCGCTGGCGAGCAGCCAGGCGCCGAACACGATCATCCCGATAATCGCCGCCACTTTAATGATGGAGAACCAGAACTCCATTTCGCCGTAAATTTTTACATTGGCGAGGTTAATCGCGTTAATCGCCAGGAAGAAGACGGCCGCGGAAACCCAGGTGGGGATCTCCGGCCACCAGTACTGAACGTAAATGCCCACGGCGGTCAGTTCCGCCATGCTCACTAGCACATACAACACCCAGTAGTTCCAGCCGGAGGCGAAGCCGGCGAAGTTGCCCCAGTATTTATAGGCGAAATGGCTGAACGAACCGGCTACCGGCTCTTCCACCACCATTTCCCCCAGCTGGCGCATAATCAGAAATGCGATAAAGCCGCCGATGGCGTAGCCGAGAATGACGGAAGGCCCCGCCATCTTGATAGTTTGCGCGATGCCCAAAAATAACCCGGTTCCGATTGCTCCCCCGAGCGCGATTAGCTGAATGTGGCGGTTTTTTAGGCCGCGCTTCAGCTGCTCCTGGTGCGGCTGATCATGCTGCTGCCGATCACTCATGTCTTTCATCCTCTCAAGTTGCGGTGCGCATAAGCGTGACGGCACCGCAAACGACCCATAGTTGTAATTTTATAGATACACTGCCTGTATATTTATATTTACACTTCGTCTGTCATTAAGTAGCTGAGCCAGCTACCAATATGCGAAGAATAATGATAAGCGCGGGAAAATGCACCTTATTTAATGGGGTGGAAATCTCACTATAGGACAGAAGTGCAAGCCCGGGCGAAAATTGGGCAGAAATGAGAGGTTACCGAAATAATTTCACGAAAGGGCCGAAATACGGTTTGCCTTCAGTTTTGTATCCCCGGTATTCGTACCGATTTCAGCGATAGGCATGATTGAAACAGTGCGCCCTCCCGGCATGATGCATTATCAAAACCCAATAAAATAAAAACTCACAATGTATGAATTTTTATTCGTTATTGGCGCTGCTTTCTCGCTTCAGTATGACTACTCTTCGTTTCAAAAAAGTTAAAACCGCGGCCGCGATAGTAAAGGAAATGGCAGAACAAAAGTTGTGCTATTGCTGTGTTCTGTTAGTGCTTTTGTTAAAAAATGCCGGCTTTCATGATTTCCATCAAAGCCTGTATGGACACAAGGTGAATAGTTTGTTACTTTAGCGTCACGTTTTTAAAATTGGTATTACCAATTGACTCCGCGCCATCCGCTGAGAAAATACGCTACCCGCAGAGAAGATAAAGCCACATGGCCTACAGCAAAATTCGCCAGCCTAAATTGTCAGATGTCATTGAACAGCAACTGGAATATCTGATTCTGGAAGGCACCCTGCGCCCGGGAGAAAAGCTGCTGCCCGAGCGTGAGCTGGCAAAGCAATTTGATGTATCGCGCCCTTCTTTGCGGGAGGCCATTCAGCGCCTGGAGGCTAAAGGCCTGCTGTTGCGCCGTCAGGGCGGCGGCACCTTCGTTCAAACCAACCTTTGGCAGAGCTTCAGCGATCCGCTGGCCGCGCTGCTGGCCGACCATCCCGAATCACAGTTCGACCTGCTGGAAACCCGTCACGCCCTGGAAGGCATCGCCGCCTATTATGCCGCCCTGCGCGGTACGGAAGAAGATCTGGCGCGCATCCGCGATTGCCACCAGGCAATTCAGCTGGCGCAGCAGAGCGGCGATCTGGACGCGGAAGCCGATGCGGTCATGCAGTATCAGGTGGCGGTAACCGAAGCGGCGCACAACGTGGTGCTGCTGCATCTGCTGCGTTGTATGGGGCCGATGCTGGAACAGAACGTCAGGCAAAACTTCGAAATGCTGTATGCGCGCCGTGAAATGCTGGTGAAGGTCGGCGATCACCGCGCCAGTATCTTCGAAGCCATTATGGCCCGCGAACCGGAAAAAGCCAGGGAAGCCTCGCACCGGCATCTGGCTTTCATTGAGGATGTGCTGCTGGAAATGGGGCGTGAACACAGCCGTCGCGAACGTTCGCTGCGCCGCCTCCTGCAGAGAAAGGAATAAGTCTTGGCTCCCTCCGGGGGCCTTTAGTGCAACATCTAGGCAACCAAGTGATTGGGCCTGTCTTGGTGTATTTTCCTGAACCACAGTGAAAATGCACACAAGACCGGCTCTTGATAAACAAACCATTAGACAGATAAGGAATACCACCATGTCAGATCGTTTAAACAATGACGTGGACCCGATCGAAACCCGCGATTGGTTGCAGGCGATCGAATCGGTCATCCGTGAAGAAGGCGTAGAGCGCGCTCAGTACCTGATCGATCAGGTGCTGGGTGAAGCCCGTAAAGGCGGCGTGAACCTGCCTTCTGGCGCGGTCAACCGCGATTATGTGAACACGATCGCGGTGGAAGATGAGCCGGCTTACCCCGGAAATCTGGATCTGGAACGCCGCATCCGTTCAGCCATTCGCTGGAACGCCGTTATGGCGGTGCTGCATGCGTCGAAGAAAGATCTGGAGCTGGGCGGCCACATGGCGTCTTTCCAGTCTTCCGCCACGGTATACGAAGTCTGCTTTAACCACTTCTTCCGCGCGCGTAACAATAACGACGGCGGCGACCTGGTTTACTTCCAGGGCCACATTTCCCCGGGTATCTACGCCCGCGCTTTCCTGGAAGGTCGTCTGACTGAAGAGCAGATGAATAATTTCCGCCAAGAAGTTCACGGTAAAGGTCTGTCCTCTTATCCGCACCCGAAACTGATGCCGGAATTCTGGCAGTTCCCGACCGTTTCCATGGGTCTGGGGCCGTTGGCTGCGATCTATCAGGCGAAGTTCCTGAAGTACCTGCAACACCGTGAGCTGAAAGACACCTCCGCCCAGCGCGTGTACGCTTTCCTGGGCGATGGCGAGATGGACGAGCCGGAATCCAAGGGCGCGATCACCATCGCGACCCGTGAGAAGCTGGACAACCTGTGCTTCGTCATCAACTGCAACCTGCAGCGTCTGGACGGCCCGGTCACCGGTAACGGCAAGATCATCAACGAGCTGGAAGGCATTTTTGCCGGCGCCGGTTGGAACGTGATCAAAGTGATCTGGGGCAGCCGCTGGGATGCGCTGCTGCGTAAAGACACCAGCGGTAAACTGATTCAGCTGATGAACGAAACCGTTGACGGCGACTATCAGACCTTTAAATCCAAAGACGGCGCTTACGTGCGTGAGCACTTCTTCGGTAAGTATCCGGAGACCGCCGAACTGGTTAAAGATATGACCGACGACGAGATCTGGGCACTGAACCGTGGTGGTCACGATCCGAAGAAAGTGTTTGCTGCCTTCCAGAAAGCGCAGGAAACCAAAGGTCAGCCGACCGTCATCCTGGCCCACACCATCAAAGGTTACGGCATGGGCGATACCGCCGAAGGCAAGAACATCGCTCACCAGGTGAAGAAAATGAACATGGACGGTGTGCGTTACTTCCGCGACCGTTTCAACGTACCGGTTGCCGATGCGGACATCGAAAAGATGCCGTACCTGACCTTCGGGCCGGAAACCGACGAGTACAAATACCTGCATGAACGCCGCCAGGCGCTGAAAGGTTATGTGCCGAGCCGTCTGACTCACTTCAGCGAGAAGCTGGACATTCCGGCACTGTCTGACTTCAGCGCGCTGCTGGAAGAGCAGAGCAAAGAAATCTCCACCACCATCGCCTTTGTGCGTGCCCTGAACGTGATGCTGAAGAACCCGTCGATCAAAGATCGTCTGGTGCCGATCATCGCCGACGAAGCGCGTACCTTCGGTATGGAAGGTCTGTTCCGTCAGATCGGTATCTACAGCCCGAACGGCCAGCAGTACACCCCGCAGGACCGTGAGCAGGTGGCTTACTACAAAGAAGACGAGAAAGGCCAGATCCTGCAGGAAGGCATCAACGAGCTGGGCGCCGGCGCGTCCTGGCTGGCTGCTGCGACCTCCTACAGCACCAACGATCTGCCGATGATCCCGTTCTACATCTACTACTCCATGTTCGGGTTCCAGCGTATCGGCGACCTGTGCTGGGCGGCGGGCGACCAACAGGCGCGCGGCTTCCTGATCGGCGGTACTTCAGGCCGTACAACCCTGAACGGCGAAGGTTTGCAGCACGAAGACGGCCACAGCCACATTCAGGCGCTGACCATCCCGAACTGCATCTCCTACGATCCGGCGTTCGCGTATGAAGTCGCCGTGATCATGCATGACGGCCTGGAGCGTATGTACGGTGAGAAGCAGGAGAACGTTTACTACTACATCACCACGCTGAACGAAAACTACCACATGCCGGCGATGCCGCAGGGTGTGGAAGACGGCATCCGCAAGGGGATCTACAAGCTGGAAACCCTGGAAGGCGCCAAAGGCAAAGTTCAGTTGCTGGGTTCCGGCTCCATCCTGCGTCACGTGCGTGAAGCGGCGGAAATTCTGTCCAAAGACTACGGCGTGGGCTCCGACGTTTACAGCGTCACCTCCTTCACCGAGCTGGCCCGCGATGGTCAGGACTGCGAGCGCTGGAACATGCTGCACCCGCTGGAAACCCCGCGCGTGCCGTACATCGCTCAGGTGATGAACGACGCACCGGCGGTGGCATCCACCGACTACATGAAACTGTTTGCCGAGCAGGTTCGCACCTACGTGCCGTCCGATGATTACCGCGTACTGGGCACCGACGGTTTCGGCCGTTCCGACAGCCGTGAAAACCTGCGTCACCACTTTGAAGTCGATGCGTCTTACGTGGTGGTTGCCGCTCTGGGCGAACTGGCTAAACGCGGCGAAGTTGAAGCTTCCGTAGTGGCTGAAGCCATTAAGAAATTCAACATCGATCCTGAGAAAGTAAACCCGCGTCTGGCATAAGAGGTAGAGAATAATGGCTATCGAAATTAAGGTTCCGGACATCGGTACCGATGAAGTTGAAGTTACCGAAGTGATGGTCAAGGTCGGTGACAAAGTGGAAGCCGAACAGTCGCTGATCACCGTGGAAGGCGACAAAGCTTCCATGGAAGTGCCTTCCCCGCAAGCGGGCGTGGTGAAAGAGATCAAGATTGCGGTGGGCGATAAAGTCGCTACCGGCACGCTGATTATGGTTTTCGACGGCGCTGATGCGGCATCCGCCGCGCCGGCCAAAGCCGAAGAAAAACCGGCCGCTGCCGCACCGGCCGCCGCTTCCGCGGTGAAAGAAGTGAACGTGCCGGATATCGGCGCGGATGAAGTTGAAGTCACGGAAGTGATGGTGAAGGTCGGCGATAAAGTAGAAGCTGAACAGTCGCTGATCACCGTGGAAGGCGACAAAGCCTCCATGGAAGTGCCCGCGCCGTTCGCCGGCGTGGTGAAAGAGATTAAAACCAGCGTCGGCGGTAAGGTGAAAACCGGTACCCTGATCATGACCTTCGAAGTTGCCGGTGCGGCCCCTGCCGCAGCGGAAGCACCGAAAGCCGCTGCGTCTGCCGCGCCTGCCGCCTCCGCGGTGAAGGACGTCAACGTGCCGGACATCGGCGGTGATGAAGTTGAAGTCACTGAAGTGATGGTCAAGGTCGGCGACAAGGTGGAAGCTGAACAGTCACTGATCACCGTGGAAGGCGACAAAGCCTCCATGGAAGTGCCCGCGCCGTTCGCCGGCGTAGTGAAAGACATTAAGGTCAGCGTCGGCAGCAAGGTAAAAACCGGCACCCTGATCATGTCGTTCGAAGTGGCTGGCGCCGCGCCTGCTGCCGCTCCGGCACAGGCCGCCGCACCTGCCGCTGCCGCAGAAGCGCCGAAGGCCGCAGCGCCTGCCGCGGCTCAGCCGGCGGACAAAGGCGAGTTCTCCGAGAACGATGCCTACGTGCATGCAACCCCGGTTATCCGTCGCCTGGCACGCGAGTTCGGCGTCAACCTGACCAAGGTGAAAGGCACCGGCCGTAAAGGCCGTATCCTGCGCGAAGACGTTCAGGCCTACGTGAAAGAAGCCGTTAAGCGTGCCGAAGCCGCTCCGGCCGGCGCGACCGGCGGTTCTCTGCCGGGCCTGTTGCCGTGGCCGAAGGTGGACTTCAGCAAGTTCGGTGAAGTGGAAGAAGTCGAACTGGGTCGTATCCAGAAGATCTCTGGTGCTAACCTGAGCCGTAACTGGGTGATGATCCCGCACGTTACGCACTTCGACAAAACCGACATCACCGAGCTGGAAGCCTTCCGTAAGCAGCAGAACGCTGAAGCCGAGAAGCGCAAGCTGGACGTGAAGATCACCCCGGTGGTGTTCATCATGAAAGCCGTTGCTTCCGCGCTTGAGCAGATGCCGCGCTTCAACAGCTCGCTGTCTGAGGATGCCCAGCGTCTGACGCTGAAGAAATACATCAACATCGGCGTTGCGGTTGATACGCCGAACGGTCTGGTGGTTCCGGTATTCAAAGACGTCAACAAGAAGGGCATCATTGAGCTGTCCCGTGAGCTGATGACTATCTCCAAAAAAGCGCGTGACGGTAAGCTGACCGCCGGCGAGATGCAGGGCGGATGCTTCACGATCTCCAGCATCGGCGGCCTGGGCACCACCCACTTCGCCCCGATTGTGAACGCGCCGGAAGTGGCTATCCTGGGCGTTTCCAAATCTGCGATGGAGCCGGTGTGGAACGGCAAAGAGTTTGTGCCGCGCCTGATGATGCCGATCTCTCTGTCCTTCGACCACCGCGTGATCGACGGCGCAGATGGTGCGCGTTTCATTACCATCATCAACAACACGCTGTCTGACATCCGCCGTTTGGTGATGTAAGGCGCGTGAAGGCCGGCCTGGGGCCGGCCTTTTTTTCAAAGCCGCTGGAGCTAACTCGCTTCAGCAATGGAGTTGAGACTTTCGTTACCGGATCATAGCTTTACAGAAATGTTAACAATTCTGTAAACTACGGGCGGTACGAGCGTCCCGGTGGATGATGGGCGTAAAAACACACTCTCGCCGCAACTAATGACGTAATACATGTGTGCGCCAGCAACGACGTCCACCCGCCGGATAAACAATAAAGAGGTCATGATGAGTACTGAAATTAAAACTCAGGTCGTGGTACTTGGGGCGGGCCCTGCAGGTTACTCTGCTGCTTTCCGTTGCGCGGATTTAGGTCTGGAGACCGTTCTGGTGGAGCGTTACTCCACCCTGGGCGGCGTATGTCTGAACGTAGGCTGTATTCCTTCCAAGGCGCTGCTGCACGTTGCCAAAGTGATCGAAGAGGCAAAAGCGCTGGCGGAGCACGGCATCGTTTTCGGCGAGCCGAAAACCGATATTGATAAAGTGCGTCTGTGGAAAGAAAAAGTCATTACTCAACTGACCGGCGGTCTGGCCGGCATGGCGAAAGGCCGTAAGGTCAACGTTGTGAACGGCGTGGGTAAATTTACCGGCGCCAACACGCTGGAAGTGGAAGGCGAGAACGGCAAAACCGTGATCAACTTCGACAACGCCATCATCGCGGCCGGTTCCCGCCCGATTCAACTGCCGTTCATTCCGCACGACGATCCGCGCGTTTGGGACTCTACCGATGCGCTGGCGCTGACCACCGTACCGGAGCGTCTGCTGGTTATGGGCGGCGGTATCATCGGCCTGGAAATGGGCACCGTATATCACGCGCTGGGTTCCCAGATCGACGTGGTGGAAATGTTCGATCAGGTTATTCCGGCGGCTGACAAAGACGTGGTGAAAGTGTTCACCAAGCGCATCAGCAAGCAGTTCAACCTGATGCTGGAAACCAAAGTGACGGCGGTAGAAGCCAAAGAAGACGGTATCTACGTCACGATGGAAGGCAAGAAAGCGCCGTCCGAGCCGCAGCGCTACGATGCGGTGCTGGTTGCTATCGGCCGTGTGCCGAACGGCAAGCTGCTTGATGCCGGTAAAGCCGGGGTCGAAGTTGACGACCGTGGCTTCATCCACGTCGACAAACAGCTGCGCACCAACGTGCCGCACATCTTCGCCATCGGCGACATCGTCGGTCAGCCGATGCTGGCGCACAAGGGCGTGCATGAAGGCCACGTTGCCGCTGAAGTTATCGCCGGCAAAAAACACTACTTCGATCCGAAGGTGATTCCGTCCATCGCTTACACCGAGCCGGAAGTGGCATGGGTAGGCGTGACCGAGAAAGAAGCCAAAGAGAAAGGCATCAGCTTTGAAACCGCTACCTTCCCGTGGGCGGCTTCCGGGCGCGCCATCGCTTCTGACTGCGCTGACGGCATGACCAAGCTGATCTTCGACAAAGAAACTCACCGCATCATCGGCGGCGCGATCGTTGGCGCTAACGGCGGCGAGCTGCTGGGCGAGATCGGTCTGGCGATTGAGATGGGCTGCGATGCGGAAGATATCGCGCTGACTATCCATGCGCACCCGACGCTGCATGAGTCCGTAGGGCTGGCGGCGGAGATCTACGAAGGCAGCATCACCGATCTGCCGAACCCGAAAGCGAAGAAGAAGTAATGCGCTGAAGGTCAGACAAAAATGGCTCCCGTCCGGGAGCCATTTTTTTGCCTCACCCTCGGGCGGGGCCGTTCAGGATATGATAAGCGGAAAGCGTCAGTCGTCCCTGAAACTCAGGAAAAAGACGATAGCGATAAAGATCAGCCCGACCGCCAGAGAAAGCAGGAAAAAGCGCATTCCCCAGCCCAGCGGGCCTTCATCGATGGCGCTTTCCGTCAGGCAACGGCCGTGCTGCATCAAAAACTCAGGCTGATAGCTGTCCAGCATGAAAAACAGGATCGCAATGGCGACGATGACGGCGGCGACTTGTGTCACAGTTAAAAATAGGTCTGTTCTATCCCATGAGCGCTTCATTTCGCTTCCCTGCATCCGTTAATGGTTGAAAAGAGGGGGAGATAATACTTAAGCCGTTAAGAGAATATTACTCTTCTGGGGTAATTTTTAAGATATTTCCCGCTTTTTGCAAGATTATTCCGGTAGGATTAGTCTTGTTTTTCTCAATGTTGAATTTATGTAAAAAATTTAACATCACGGTCAAATCCTGATATGCTAAAGCAGCATAACCGGGTACCCTACACCCACGGATGTTTTTATCGGTGACCCGGAGAAGGGTGTGTTCCGTGAATCGTCCGGGCACGGTATTCCTGACGCATCACGGGACACACCCTCAGCCCATAACGAACCATAAGTAATGAGAGCGAGGAGAACGTCGTGCTAAAAGAATATCGTGAGCACGTGGCCGGGCGTGCGGCGGAAGGCGTGGTGCCGAAGCCTATTGATGCCACCCAGATGGCAGCGCTGGTTGAATTGTTAAAGAATCCGCCGGCAGGCGAAGAAGCATTCTTGCTGGATCTGCTGACAAACCGTGTCCCACCGGGCGTTGATGAGGCTGCTTACGTTAAAGCTGGTTTCCTCGCTGCCGTTGCGAAAGGCGAAGCCGTTTCTCCTCTCGTTTCTCCGGAAAAAGCCATTGAATTGCTGGGTACCATGCAGGGTGGTTATAACATCCATCCGCTGATTGATGCCCTGGATGATGCTAAGCTGGCGCCGATTGCCGCGAAAGCCCTGTCCCACACCCTGCTGATGTTTGACAACTTTTACGACGTAGAAGAAAAAGCCAAAGCCGGCAATCCGCATGCGAAACAAGTGATGGAATCCTGGGCCAATGCGGACTGGTTCCTGAGCCGTCCCGAACTGGCGGAAAAGCTGACCGTCACCGTATTCAAAGTCACCGGCGAAACCAACACCGACGATCTCTCCCCGGCGCCGGACGCCTGGTCCCGTCCGGATATCCCACTGCACGCCCTGGCGATGCTGAAGAGCCCGCGCGACGGCATTGAGCCGGATCAGCCGGGCAACGTTGGCCCGATCAAGCAGATTGACGCACTGGCGCAGAAAGGCTACCCGCTGGCCTACGTCGGCGATGTGGTGGGCACCGGTTCTTCCCGTAAGTCCGCTACCAACTCGGTGCTGTGGTTTATGGGCGAAGACATTCCCTACGTGCCGAACAAGCGCGGCGGCGGCGTGGTATTGGGCGGCAAGATTGCGCCGATCTTCTTTAACACCATGGAAGACGCCGGCGCACTGCCGATCGAAGTTGACGTATCCAGGCTGAATATGGGCGACGTGATCGACATTTACCCCTACAAGGGGGAAATCCGCAATCACGACACCAATGAGCTGCTGGCGACGTTCGAGCTGAAAACCGAAGTGCTGCTGGACGAAGTCCGCGCTGGTGGCCGTATTCCGCTGATTATCGGCCGCGGTTTGACCACCAAGGCGCGTGAAGCGCTGAATCTGCCGCACAGCGAAGCGTTCCGCCACGCCAAGCCGGTCACCGACAGCGGCAAGGGTTACACGCTGGCGCAGAAGATGGTCGGACGCGCCTGCGGCACCAAGGGCATCCGCCCGGGCCAGTACTGCGAGCCTAAGATGACCTCCGTAGGCTCTCAGGACACCACCGGCCCGATGACCCGCGACGAGCTGAAAGACCTGGCCTGTCTGGGCTTCTCCGCCGATCTGGTTATGCAGTCCTTCTGCCATACGGCGGCTTATCCGAAGCCGGTTGACGTGACCACGCACCACACGCTGCCGGACTTCATCATGAACCGCGGCGGCGTTTCCCTGCGTCCGGGCGATGGCATTATTCACTCCTGGCTGAACCGCATGCTGCTGCCGGATACCGTGGGCACCGGCGGCGATTCGCATACCCGTTTCCCGATCGGCATTTCGTTCCCGGCCGGCTCCGGCCTGGTGGCGTTTGCCGCCGCGACCGGCGTTATGCCGCTGGACATGCCGGAATCGGTGCTGGTGCGCTTTAAAGGCAAAATGCAGCCGGGCATCACCCTGCGCGACCTGGTTCATGCCATTCCTTACTACGCGATTCAGCAGGGCCTGCTGACCGTGGAGAAGAAGGGCAAGAAAAATATCTTCTCCGGCCGCATCCTGGAAATTGAAGGTTTGCCGGAGCTGAAGGTAGAGCAGGCGTTTGAGCTGGCGGATGCTTCCGCCGAGCGTTCCGCCGCCGGTTGTACCATCAAGCTGGATAAAGCGCCGATTACTGAATACCTCCATTCCAACATCGTTCTGCTCAAGTGGATGATCGCCGAAGGTTATGGCGACCGCCGTACGCTGGAGCGCCGTATTCAGGGCATGGAGAAGTGGCTGGCCGATCCGCAACTGCTGGAAGCCGATGCCGATGCGGAGTATGCCGCAGTTATCGACATCGACCTCAGCCAGATCACGCAGCCGATCCTGTGCGCGCCGAACGATCCGGATGACGCGCGCCTGCTGTCTGACGTGGCCGGTGAGAAGATCGATGAAGTGTTCATCGGCTCCTGCATGACCAACATCGGCCACTTCCGCGCGGCGGGTAAACTGCTCGACGGCCATAAAGGCCAGCTGCCGACCCGCCTGTGGGTAGCGCCGCCGACCAAGATGGACGCTGCACAACTGACCGAAGAAGGCTACTACAGCGTATTCGGCAAGAGCGGCGCGCGTATCGAGATCCCGGGCTGCTCCCTGTGCATGGGTAACCAGGCGCGGGTAGCCGACGGCGCGACCGTGGTGTCGACCTCGACCCGTAACTTCCCGAACCGCTTGGGAACCGGCGCGAATGTCTACCTGGCTTCCGCTGAACTGGCGGCCGTTGCGTCGTTGCTGGGACGCCTGCCGAACCCGGAAGAGTATCAGCAATACATGGCTCAGGTAGATAAAACGGCGGCGGACACCTACCGCTACCTGAATTTCGACCAGCTGAACGAGTACACCAAGAAAGCTGACGACGTCATCTTCCAGACTGCGGTCTGAAGCTGATATCATCTGCCGGTTGAAACGGGGGAGGCATAAGCCTCCCCCGTTTATTTTTGCAGATTGAGAGCGGCGTTGGGGGCGGCATGAATCAGAGGGCGTTACACTATAAAAGACGGAATGCGTCGCGGAGGGCTTAAAAATGGATTATGAATTTCGCCATGATGCCGCCGACCGGGTGGTTGCCGTATTTTCGATGGGACATGAGGTCATCGGGCATTGGCTGACAGAAGAAGTGAAGGGCGATCTCACCATCATCGACCAGGTAGAGGAAATGGCGGCGCAGCTTAAGGGCAGCGAGCGCCAGTGGCAGCGGGATGGTCATGAGTACACGCTGTGGATGGATGGTGAAGAAGTGATGGTCCGGGCCAACCAGATTGATTTCAGCGGTGATGAAATCGAAGAGGGAATGCACTATTACGATGAGGAAAGCCTCTCGCTGTGCGGCGTGGAGGATTTCCTGCAGGCGCTGAAACAGTACCGCCGTTTTGTGCTGACGGGGGAGTAAGCACGGGCGTGATTACTTCTGTGTCGTTTGCGGCACGTTGCGGCTGGCGCTCCAGCACAGCAGCGAACCGGCAATCACCATGCCTACGCCGGGCCAGAAGGCGGCGGAGGGCAGGGTGTTCAGCCACAGACTGGCGATCAGCGTCGACAGCAGCGGCGTGAAATAAGAGAGGGCGGCGACCAGCGTGGCGTTGCCCTTTTTCATGGCGCTGTCCCAGCACAGGTAGGCTAACGCGGTGGACGCTCCCATCAGCAGCAGTTCAAAACCGGCGGTAACGGAGAAGCGAAATTCTTTCAGCGGCTGAAATAGGAACATCAGCCACAGGGTGGCGGCCGTTGCCAGCAGGAACAGCGGCAACGCGCCGCGCGGGCCGCAGTAGCGGCGCAACAGGTTGGAGTAAAGCGCCCAGGCGAACGCCGCGGTGAACGCCAGGCCGTAAGCGACCGGATTGCCGGCGAGGTTGGCGGTAAACTCCCGCAGGCTGAGAATATCGCCGTTGCTGACCACCCATACCACGCCGCAGAACGCCAGCAACACGCCGGGCCACAGCCACCAGCGGACGCGCAGCCCCAGCAGCGGCAGGGCGAACATCAGCGTCAGGCTGGGCCAGAGATAATTGATCAGCCCCAGTTCCAGCGTTTGCTGGCGGGAGTCGGCCAGGCCGATCGCCAGCGCGAAAGACGTCATGTACACCACAAATAACAGGCCGCAGCCGTACAGGTAAACCGGATGCTGACCCTTAATGTGGGGTTTCCCCGCCACCAGCCAGACCAACAGTCCGCTGATCGTATAAATCGACGCCCCTGCACCGAACGCCCCCAGCGCTTCCGACAGGCTGCGGGTCAGCGCTACGCTCATGCTCCACAGCAGAATGGCGACGACGCCCAGCAAGGTGGCGGTTTTGTTCACGATGGGGGCTCTCCCTGTCTGTTAGATTACCGCTGACTTTATCATTTTCCCGCGTTGACGGCAGTGTTGTCGCTGTGAAATGATTTCATTCAATCAAAAAGATCTTTTGTAATCATTTAATAACTGAGATCCGGTTCTCTTTCTTAAATTTATGATTGAATATAATCAAATTGATTTTATTCAATCACTGGACGGACACAATGAATATCAAAAAAGGCATAGAGAGAATTCCGGGCGGCATGATGGTCGTTCCGCTGGTAATCGGCGCCGTCATCAACACCTTCTTTCCCCAGGCACTGGAAATCGGCGGTTTTACGACCGCCTTGTTTAAAAACGGCGCGGCTCCCCTGATTGGCGCGTTCCTGCTGTGTATGGGGGCAGGGATCAGCGTTCGCGCCGCGCCGCAGGCGCTGTTGCAGGGCGGCACCATCACCCTGACCAAACTGCTGGTAGCGATGGCGTTAGGGCTGGGCGTAGAGCATCTGTTCGGCGCAGAGGGGATTTTTGGTCTGAGCGGCGTGGCGATCATTGCTGCGATGAGCAACTCCAACGGCGGGCTGTATGCGGCGCTGGTCGGAGAATTCGGCAACGAGCGTGACGTTGGCGCCATCTCGGTGCTGTCGCTCAACGACGGCCCGTTTTTCACCATGATCGCGCTCGGCGCGGCAGGGATGGCGAACATTCCGCTCATGGCGTTGGTCGCCGTGTTAGTGCCGCTGGTGGTAGGGATGAGCCTGGGCAACCTTGATCCGCAGATGCGTGACTTCCTGACCAAAGGCGGGCCGCTGCTGATTCCTTTCTTCGCTTTCGCCCTTGGGGCGGGTATCAACCTTGAAATGCTGTTACAAGGCGGCGTAGCCGGCGTTCTGCTCGGCGTACTGACGACCTTTATCGGCGGCATCTTTAATATTCGCGCCGACCGCCTGGTCGGGGGAAGCGGCATCGCCGGTGCCGCCGCCTCCAGCACCGCCGGGAACGCCGTCGCAACGCCGCTGGCGATCGCTCAGGCGGACCCCGCGCTGGCTGACGTAGCCGCCGCCGCTGCGCCATTGATTGCGGCGTCGGTCATTACCACGGCGATTCTTACGCCGCTGCTGACCTCCTGGGTCGCCAAACGGAACAGCACGGCGATGAATAAGGAAGAACGCGCATGAAAATGATCGTTATTGCGGATGATTTCACCGGCGCCAATGACACCGGTGTGCAGTTGGCGAAGAAAGGGGCGCGCACCGAAGTGATGCTCAGCGCCGCGCAAAAACCTTCGCGCCGGGCGGATGTGCTGGTCGTTAACACCGAAAGCCGCGCGCTGCCGGCGGAACAGGCGGCGCAGGCCGTACGGCAGGTGCTGGAGCCGTATTGCCGCGACGCGGAGAACATGCCGCTGATTTACAAGAAGATTGACTCCACCCTGCGCGGCAACGTCGGCGCGGAGGTTGAGGCGGCGATGACGGCATGCGGAGCGCGGCTGGCAATTGTCGCCGCGGCGATCCCCGCGGCCGGGCGCATTACACGGGCGGGGGAGTGCCTGGTGAACGGCGTTCCCCTGCTGGAAACCGAATTTGCCAGCGATCCCAAAACGCCGATAGTTTCTTCACGCATCAGCACGCTGCTGGAGCGACAGACATCTCTGCCTGTGCACGAGATTGCGCTGGAAAGCGTGCGTGACGGAACCCTGGGCGCCCGGCTTGCGGCATGCGCCGCCGGCGGGCTCGCCATGGTGGTGCTGGACGCGGAGAACGACAACGATCTGGCGCTGATTGCGGTTGCGGCGGACGTCCTCAGCGAACCGTTCCTGTGGGTTGGCGCGGCAGGCCTGGCGAATGCGCTGCCGGCGAAGCATTACCTGCGTAGCGGAGCGGCATTGCCGGTGCTGGTGGTGGCGGGTTCGATGAGCGAGGCGACCCGGCGCCAGGTGGCCTTCGTGCTGCGTGAAAAGCTGGCCGACGTCGTGGATATCGACGCGGACGAGCTGCTGACGGGGAACGGTGAGCGCATCGTGCGCGAGGCGAGTGAAATCCTGAACCGCGGACGGCATTGCATTCTGCGCACCAGCCGCAGCGAGGAAGATCGTCATGTCATCGACGATCTGTGCGCCAGCCACGGCATGAGCCGGCAGGCGCTGGGAGAGACGCTGAGTGGTCGCCTGGGGGAAATTACCCTGCGCATTACCGGATGCAGCAATATCGGCGGCCTGTTCCTTACCGGCGGCGATATCGCCATTGCGGTGGCTAACGCCCTTGGCGCGGAAGGGTACCGGATACTGAGCGAGGTGGCGCCCTGTATCCCTTGCGGCACGCTGGTGAACAGCGAGGTAGATGATTTACCCGTGATCACGAAAGCGGGCGGCTTCGGCGGCGAAACTACGCTGCGCGATGCGCTTTACTTTATTGAGGAGATGTACAGTGAGCACTAAGACAATTGCGGTAACAATGGGAGATCCGGCGGGCATCGGGCCGGAAATTATCGTGAAGTCCCTGACGCAGGGGGCGTTGAATGGCGTGCCGGCGGTGGTGATCGGCTGCCTGCAAACCCTGCGGCGCCAGCAACAGATGGGCATCGTACCGGCTGCGGAGCTGCGCGTGATTGAACGCGTCGCCGATGCCCGCTTCGCGCCGGGCGTTATCAACGTACTTGACGAGCCGCTGGCCGATCCTGACGCGCTGACACCGGGGAAAGTGCAGGCGCCGGCCGGCGATCTCGCCTACCGTTGCGTAAAACGGGCGGCAATGCTGGCGCTGGCGGGCGAGGTTCATGCCATCGCCACCGCTCCGCTGAACAAAGAGGCGCTGCATAAGGCGGGGCATATGTACCCCGGTCATACCGAGCTGCTGGCGAAGCTGACTGACAGCCAGGATTACGCCATGGTGCTGTACACCGATCGGCTGAAGGTTATTCACGTTTCAACCCATATTGCCCTGCGTAAATTTCTCGACACCCTGAACCAGCCGAGGGTGGAGACGGTGATCCGCATCGCCGACGACTTTCTGCGCCGGGTGGGGTATGACAATCCGCGCATCGCGGTGGCCGGGGTAAACCCGCATGCCGGGGAAAGCGGATTATTCGGCGACGAGGAAATCCGCATCGTCGCACCGGCGGTGGAGGCGATGAAGGCGCAGGGTCTTGACGTTTACGGGCCGTGCCCGCCTGACACTGTATTTTTACAGGCGCATGAAGGCATGTATGACATGGTGGTGGCGATGTACCACGATCAGGGGCACATTCCGCTCAAGCTGCTGGGCTTCTACGATGGCGTAAACATCACCGCCGGTCTGCCTTTCATCCGCACCTCGGCGGATCACGGCACGGCCTTTGATATTGCCTGGACGGGAAAAGCGAAATCTGAGAGCATGGCTGTCTCGATCCAATTGGCGATGCAACTGGCGTAACAGCATAACAATGAAGGGAAAAAGTCGTCTTGACCAGATTATGGATTACCTGAAGAACCATAGTCTGGCTACCGTAGAGCAACTGGTTGAGGCGGTTGACGCCTCACCGGCGACCATCCGCCGCGACCTGATCAAGCTGGATGAACAGGGCGTGATCCAACGCAGCCACGGCGGCGTGGCGCTGCGGCGCTTTATCCCTTCCCAACCAACCACGACTGAAAAGCAGCAACGCAACCGCGCCGAAAAACAGGCGATTGCCCGCCAGGCGGCGCAACTGGTGCGCCCCGGCGACGCGGTGGTGCTGGACGCAGGAACGACGACGCTGGAACTGGCGCGCTGCCTGACGCATTTACCGCTGCGGGTGATTACCGTGGATCTGCATATCGCGTTGTTTCTTTCTGAGTTTAAGCAAATAGAAGTGACGATTGTGGGCGGGCGGATTGATGACAGCAGCCAGTCTTGCATTGGCGAACACGGGCGCCGGCTGCTGCGGGGAATTTACCCGGATATCGCTTTTTTGAGCTGTAACTCGTGGAGTTTGGAGCACGGGGTGACGACGCCGACGGAGGAGAAGGCGGGGCTGAAGCAGGATATTATTGCGAATGCGCAGCGGAAGGTGTTGCTGGCGGACAGCAGTAAGTATCAGGCGTTTTCGTTGTTTTGTATTACGCCGCTGGAGGCTTTCACTGATGTGGTCAGTGATGTGGGGCTGCCGGGGGACGTGCAGGGGGTGCTGCGGCAGCAGGGGTTTAGGGTGGAGTTGGTGCAGGTTTAAAAGATTAATGTGTGTGGGGGAGTGGTGTGGGTTCCGTACGCGATAGGCTCCGGGTTCTCATGTGGCTCCTCTGCGGCGTCCGGGCAAAGGGCGGGTTGGCGCCCGCCCTCTGCACTCCCGCGCCTTAGGTGCAGGCCGCCTTCCCCGCCCGCTACGCGGGTCCCTTCCTCGCTCTTTTGGGCCTAAGGCACCGGCTGCGGAAGGGCATCCTGCCCATCCTCGCCTCGCCCGGCTTCCATGCCGGGCGTGCCGACCCAAAAAGCTCGTCAGCGGGTCAGGAAGCCTGTGGCTTATTTATTGTTTTTGGGGAGAGTGTTTCAGAGGCTTTCCATTAATTATTAAAAACTGATTCTGTGTTCATTATTGCTTTTGGCAAAGTGCTTCCGAAGTCAAATTGAATATATCAAAAGCTCATTTCTTTTTTCTTTAAACAAACAATACAAAAGCCTTTGGCCTCAGCCGCCGCTGAGGGAGTACATCGGGCCAGCACGAACCGCATGGATGCGGTGAGAGGCGAGGATGGGCAGGATGCCCTTCCGCAGTCGGTGCTGTGAGGCCCGATGTGCGACTGAAGGGACCGGCGAAGCCGGCGGCGGATGCCGGCCCGCACCTAAGGCGCGGGAGTGCAGAGGGTGGCCGCCCGCCACCCTTTGCCCGGACGCCCGCAGAGGAGCCGCATTGAGCTCCGGAGCCTCCGGCGTACGGAACCTCACCGCGCCACCTCACACCGCCGGAATATTCCTCCCATAATAAATCTCATGCATCTCCCGCCACAGCAAATCCGTTATCCTCTCCCGTTCACGCGCCTCCAACTCCTCCGGACTCGCATTAAACAAATAATGTTTAAGATCAAACTCTTTCAACATCATCTTGGTATGAAAAATATTCTCCTGATACACATTCACATCCACCATGTGGTACAGCGCTTTCATATCATCGGACATAAAGTTTTGAATCGAGTTAATTTCATGATCGATGTAATGCTTCACGCCGTTAACGTCACGGGTAAATCCACGTACGCGGTAGTCCAGCGTGACGATGTCGGATTCTAACTGGTGAATCAGGTAGTTCAGCGCTTTCAGCGGTGAAATGACGCCGCAGGTGGACACCTCAATGTCTGCGCGGAACGTGCATAATCCGTCCTGCGGGTGGCTTTCCGGGTAGGTATGAACGCAGATATGGCTCTTGTCGAGATGGGCGACCACGCTGTCGGGCAGCGGTCCGGGTCTTTCCGATTGGTCCACGCTGCCGGGATCCATCGGTTCTTCGCAGACCAGAATGGTGACGCTGGCGCCCTGCGGATCGTAGTCCTGGCGGGCGATGTTGAGGATGTTGGCGCCGATAATGGAGCAGGTTTCGCTGAGGATTTCTGTCAGGCGATTGGCGTTGTACTGTTCATCAATGTAGGCGATGTAGCCGTCCCGGTCATCCGGGGTCTTGGCGTAACAGATGTCGTAAATACAAAAACTCAGGCTTTTGGTCAGGTTGTTGAAGCCGTGCAGTTTAAGCTTGTGCAATTTGGGCCACCTCCTTGATGGACGGGTTTACGGGGCAATGTAAAGTCAGGCGTTGAGCGCATCCAGCAGATATTGCGGCAGCGCGAAGCTCCCCTGATGAATGGCCGGGGTGTAGTAACGGCAGTGCAGGTTGCTGGCGCGGAAGCGTTGTTCCAGCTCGGCAATCGTGAGCTGACGCAGCGCCGGGTTCTGTGAAGCCCAGGCGAAAGTCATGATGCCGCCATAGTAGGTCGGGATCGCCGCCTGATAAAAACCAACGTCGCCGAAGTAGTGACTCAGCTTGCGGTGGCTGTTGACCGCTTCGTCCTGTTGCAGGAAGCACACGCCGTTCTGGGCAACGAAGATGCCGCCGTCGTTCAGGCAGCGGGCGCAGCCTTCATAAAACGCTGACGTGAACAGGCTTTCTCCGGGGCCGATGGGATCGGTGCAGTCGGAGATGATGACGTCAAACTTTTCCTGCGTTTGGTTGACGAAGTTTACCCCGTCGTCGATCACCAGCCGGAAGCGCGGATCGTCGTAAGCGCCGGCGTTATGGTTGGGCAGATAACGCCGGCAAAATTCCACGACGCCGGCGTCGATCTCTACCATAGTGATTTGCGTCAGATCCTGGTGACGGCTGACTTCGCGCAGCATCGCGCCGTCGCCGCCGCCGATGATCAGCACGCGCTTCGCTGCGCCATGCGCCAGCAGCGGGACGTGGGTCAGCATTTCGTGATAGATGAATTCGTCGCGCTCGGTGGTTTGCACCACGCCGTCTAACGCCATAACCCGCCCCAGATGGGCGTTGTCAAAAATGATCAGGTCCTGATGGTCGGTTTTTTCGTGATAAATAACACGATCGACGGTGAAATATTGGCCGAAACCCTGATGCAGCGTTTCGTGCCAGCTTTCCGGATGTGACATGGTTTTATCCTTCCGTTAACAGCCATAGAAAATTGGCGCAACATGATAGCCTGATTCCGCCGCGCGTTGCACGGCGAAACTGCCATGGAAAAGGAAAAACGGGATCGGGAAGGGAAAATTAGTTGGCGTAAGCCAGCAAACCCAGAGAATCACGGGCCAAATATTTGCATTTGGCGGAAGTCGGGATGTTGATGCCGCTCAGATCGCGGTAGCTGTCTTCGCCCAGCGCCTTCATTTTCTGCGCATTGTAGTTGGAGAGATCCCAGCCGTTACGGTTGGCGAAGAACACGATGGCTTTTTTAATCTGCGCATTGGGCAGATCGTGATAACCGCAGTCGTTTTTCAGGAACACAAAAATCGCCGTCAGATCGGCCAGATCTTCAGACTGCATTTCATCAATGGCCTGGCTGGCGGATGAGAATCCCAGCATGCTCATCAACAGCAGTATCAGCGAACATTTCTTCATAAAAACTAACTACAGAATTATTAAACGTAGCGGTGACGGTATCACACTCCGGGTGATGGCTACAGCGTTTCTTGTTAATACACTGCATCATTATTTACGCGCTTTCGATAAATAACGCCTTGACCTTCCCCTTAGTGGAGGGTCTACGCTGATTAACCAAGAGAAAACTATCGAAAACCGCTGTCTAATAATTAGGGAGTTTAAAGATGCTCCGTCGTGATTTTATTAAGTTAACCGCCCTGTTGGGGGCTGCCGGTACATTACCTGCCTGGAGCCGGGCCGTCTTTGCTGCAACTGAACGCCCGGTGCTGCCCGTTCCCGCCCTGCTTAAGCCGGATGCGCAGGGGCGTATCGATTTACGCGTGCAAAGCGGAGCCATGAACTGGCTGCCCGGAAAAACTACGCCGACCTACGGGATCAATGGCCCGCTGCTGGGGCCGGCGCTGAGCCTGAACCGGGGGCAGGCCGTCAATATTCATGTTCATAACGCTCTGCAAGAAACCACAACCCTGCACTGGCATGGCATGGAGGTGCCCGGCACCGCCGACGGCGGGCCGCAGGCGACGATTGCCGCCGGTCAGGACTGGCAGGCGGGCTTTACCGTGGATCAACCTGCGGCCACCTGCTGGTTCCACCCTCACACTCACGGCGAAACCGGTCGCCAGGTTGCGATGGGGTTGGGGGGGCTGATTCTGGTGCACGACGAGGAGAGCCAGAAATTACCCCTTCCCAAACAGTGGGGCGTGGATGATGTACCGGTGATTTTGCAGGACAAGCGCTTTACGCCGGAAGGCAAGATTGACTATCAGCTTGACGTCATGACCGCCGCGGTTGGCTGGTTCGGCGACCAGATGCTGACTAACGGCGCGATATACCCGCAGCACAACGCGCCGCGCGGCTGGCTGCGTTTGCGCTTCCTGAACGGCTGCAATGCGCGTTCGCTGAAGCTGGCGGCCGGTGACGGGCGTCCGCTGTACGTGATCGCCAGCGATGGCGGTTTCCTGGCGGAACCGGTGAAGCTGACTGAGTTGCCGATCCTGATGGGCGAGCGTTTTGAAGTGCTGGTGGATACCCGCGACGGAAAGCCGTTCGACATCGTTACGCTTCCGGTCAGCCAGATGGGCATGACGCTGGCGCCGTTTGACCAGCCGCTGCCGGTTCTGCGTGTCCAGCCGACGCTGCAACAGGGGGAAACCCGGATGCCGGATGCGTTGGTGAAACTCCCGGCGCTGCCTCCAACAGAAGGGCTGACCTCCCGCTGGCTGCAACTGATGATGGACCCGAAGCTGGATATGATGGGCATGCAACTGATGATGAAGCGCTACGGCATGGCGTCGATGGCCGGTATGGACATGAAGGGGCACGGCGGCATGATGGAAGGAATGGATCATGGCGCTATGCAGCACGGTGATATGCAGCATGGAGGTATGCAGCATGGCGGCATGGCAATGAAGGACCCGGCATCTGGTTTTGATTTCCATCACGCCAATAAAATCAACGGCGCGGCATTCGACATGAGTAAGCCGTTGTTCCACGTCAAACAGGGGCAGTATGAGAAATGGACCGTGTCCGGCGAAGGCGACATGATGCTGCACCCGTTCCATATTCACGGCACGCAGTTCCGCATTCTGTCGGAAAACGGTAAGCCGGTAGAGGCGCACCGCAGCGGCTGGAAAGACACCGTGAAGGTGGAGGGCTGGCGCAGCGAGGTGCTGGTACGCTTCAACCATCCCGCACCGGCGGAGCGCGCGTACATGGCGCACTGCCATCTGCTGGAACATGAAGATACCGGCATGATGATGTCCTTTACGGTGGGGGCATAAGACGACCGGCCGCACGTTTTTGCTGGACAGCGTGCGGCGGGTGGCGACAATGGAAGATTCCTTAATCCCTGAAGGACCAACATAATGAATACGATCGAAGCCATTCAACAACGTCGCGCCACCAAGTCTTTTGACGCGAGCCACAAAATGAGTGCCGAAGAGCAAAAAGCCCTGCTGAACATTGCGCTGCAAAACGCGCCCAGCGCGTTTAACCTTCAGCACTGGCGTCCGTTGCTGGTGAACGACCCGGCTCAGCGTGAGAAGATCCGCGAGGCTGCGTGGGGGCAGGCGCAGGTGACCGATGCGTCGATGTTGGTGGTGCTGTGCGGCGATCTGTCGAGCTGGGAATCGCAGGTGAAAAACATATGGGGCGCGGCGGCTGAGCCGGTGCAGCAGTATATGTTCTCCGCCATTGATCAGTATTATCGCGGCAAAGCGCAAACCCAGCGCGACGAAGTGATGCGCAGCAGCGGCATTTTCGCCCAGACCCTGATGCTGGCAGCCAAAGCGCAGGGCTACGATTCTTGCCCGATGGACGGCTTTGATTTCGACGCCGTGGGCAAAATCATCAACAAGCCGGAGCATTACCAAATCGGCCTGATGGTTGCCATTGGCAAAGGGACCAGCCAGCCTTACCCGCGTATCGGCAAACTGCCGTTTGATGATATCGTGAAGGTTGATCGTTTCTGATATGACTGCCGGTATGGGGATTACGTCATGCCATATCGGCTATTCTTGTCTCCGGGCGTGGGTGATGCTGGTGTATCCGGCGGGAGCTAATGTATCAGTCAAACCAATCTGACATTTTATCCTTGGTCTGCTGCTTAACATCGCTATCAATGTGCATACCGACAGCGCCCAGTGCACCGGCTAAGACACCCATGTCATCGGTAAACCCCACCGCAGGAATGGCATCGGGGATGGCATCAATGGGTAAAACAAAGTAAGCCAGCGCGGCGTAAATGGTGCTTTTGGCCCAAATCGGTGTGTCCGGACGCTGTGCTGCGAAATATAACCACAACGATTTTTCAATGACTTCGATTCCGGCTTTTTTGGCCGCAGCTACCGTTTTATGCCAAAAACTTCCCTCATTAAAATCATCAGCCCGGGTAAATTTATTATCTTTATTGAAGTCACCGGGCTGAGTTGATTCAGTATCCATATTTAAGTTTCTTTCCTATGGGCATATAAGGTGTTTAGTATGTTTTATGTACTTTTTAGAGTAAATGCCTTTTTGGGGAAGAGTCGTTTATCCTGTATAAGGGCGCTATCCGGCATATTTTTCAGAATAAACACTAAAGGTGAAATCTGTTCCTGATACAAGTAGAATGCGCCCCCTTGCTTGCGCCTGTTCTGGTGCGCCCATGTTTGTGAGATAATCGGTGTATCAATTTTAGCAGATTCTCATCACGAAGTTCGCTATTTAACTGATTATAATCAATAAGATATATACTATGAAACATACCGTAGAAGTCATGATCTCCGCCGATGAGATCAAAAACCGTATTTCCGAGCTGGGCCGCGAAATCGGCGACCGCTATCGCGCCAGCGGCAACGAACTGGTGCTGGTGGGGTTGCTGCGCGGCTCTTTTATGTTCATGGCCGATCTCTGCCGCGCCATCGACGCGCCGCATGAAGTGGACTTCCTGACCGCTTCCAGCTACGGCAACAACATGAACAGCTCGCGTGACGTGAAGATCCTGAAGGATCTGGATGAAGATATCCGCGGTAAAGACGTGCTGATCGTGGAGGACATCATCGACTCCGGCAACACCCTGAGCAAGGTGCGCGAACTGTTTTCCCTGCGTGGTCCGGCGTCCCTGGCGATCTGTACGCTGCTCGACAAACCGAGCCGTCGCGAAGTGGATGTGCCGGTTGAGTGGGTCGGGTTCTCTATTCCGGACGAGTTCGTCGTCGGATTCGGCATCGACTATGCGCAGCGTTACCGCCACCTGCCGTATGTCGGCAAGGTCGTGATGCTGGATGAATAAAGTCCGGTAAAAAGAAAAGCCCCGGCGTTTTGAACCGACGCCGGGGCTTTTTTGCCTGAATTCAGAACGAATACAGGCGCTTAGTGATTCTGTAACAGCGTCGCCATTGCGTTGCGGTAGCGCAGTTCCAGCGTTTCACGGCTGGTGGCCGTGATATCCAGATCGCGCAGGCGTCCGTCCTGTAAACCGTAAACCCAGCCGTGAATCATCGCTTTCTGCCCGCGCTTCCAGGCAGATTGCATGATGGTGGAGTGACCCAGGTTATACACCTGCTCCACAACGTTGATTTCGCACAGGGTATCAATGCGTTTTTCCGGCGGCAGTTCACCCAGCAGGGAGCTGTGCTTGTACCACAGGTCGCGGATGTGCAGCAGCCAGTTGTCGATCAACCCCAGTTCGGGGTTTTCCACCGCGGCTTCTACGCCGCCGCAGCCGAGGTGGCCGCAGATAATGATATGTTCTACCTGCAACACGTCTACAGCGTATTGCACCACGGACAGACAGTTCAGATCGGTGTGGATGACCAGGTTGGCGACGTTACGGTGAACGAAAAGCTCGCCAGGTTCCAGACCCGTCAGGCGCTCCGCGGGAACGCGGCTGTCAGAACACCCTATCCATAGGAAACGTGGACGCTGAGCCTGAGCCAGACGGCCGAAGAACTCAGGGTCTTCCTCTTTTACCTTGGCCGACCAGGCCTGGTTATTCGCGATAAGGGCTTCTATTTCTTTCATAATAAGTATCGTTATAGCTATCAGGGATAATCGTTTGTAACAGAGATTTTACGCTGAAGTAATATAGGCCAATCGCGGTCGTTTGAAAATCAAAAGTGTGATGTACCCCGCATGAAAAACGGCAGGGACGCCCCTGCCGTCTGCATAATTATTTCCACAACCGGAAGCGTTCGTCCTCCGGAGCCCCTTCCGCCGCGGGTTGCGCGCCTTTCCCCTGGGCAATCTGATACCAGTCGATGCGGCGGGTAAGCAGCATGATGGCGGCCAGAATGGCGAACAGCAGCGCGGTACCCAACATCAGCGCGTTGTCGGTGGATTGCAGCAGCATGTAGAGCACGCCGTACAAGGTCAGCAAACCTGCGCCGAAGCCGATACCCCGGAGCCAGCCGCGCAACACCGCGCTGAGGTAAATGCCGATCAGCACGCAGCAGGCCACCGCCGCCAGCAAGTAGGCATACCTGAAGCCGATGCGTTCGGAGAAGGCCAGCAGAATCAGGTAGAACACCGACAGCGCTGCGCCAACCAGCAGATACTGAATCGGATGCACGCGCAGGCTGGTCAGCATCTCAAACAGAAAGAAGGCAACGAAGGTCAGGCCGATAAACAGCACCGCGTATTTTACCGAGCGCTCGGTAAGCTGATAATGATCGACCGGCTCCATCAGGTTGACCAGAAACGTCGGCACGCTGGTAAACGGCAGCTTGTCTGCGTCGTCAGTGAAGCGATCGTTGATGTTGTTGGCGAACCAGGTGCTGCGCCATTTGGCGTCGAATCCCTGGGCCGTGACGTTACGCTCGTCCGGCAGGAAATCGCCCAGGAAGCTGGGGTGCGGCCAGTTGCTGCTCAGGTTCATCTCCGTGCTGCGGCCCAGCGGAACCACCTCCAGCGAGCGGCTGCCGCTGAGTTGCAGATCAAATCCGGCGCTGAATGATTCCTTCTCCAGCAACGCCGGGGAGACCGGGGCGTGAATGCCCTGTACGCGGCCGTTGCCGAGCGTGCCTGGCTCAAAGCCGATGTCCGCATCGTCCAGCTTCAGCGGTGAAATATAGCGGATACCGCGCGCGTCGCTCAGGTAGACGGCCAGATAGGGGCGCCCCAGCGTGACGTGCTTATCCTGCTGCAGATCCGTCAGGGAGACGTTTTTGAACTGCGCGTCGAAGCGCAGCTTTCCCTGATACACCTGCGTCTGATACAGCCCGACCTTACGAGCCTCCACCTGCGGGTTGCCGCTGACGTTCAGCGTATCCGGCAGGATATAACGCAGGCCGTTTTGCTGGGCCTCCTGATGCTCGCCGTTACGCAGTTCGACGATGATGTTACGGGTATAAGGCACCACAATCACCGGCGCCATGATGCGCTGCGCGCGGCTGTGAATGCTGCTTACCTGGTCGATGACCTGATTTTGATAGCGTTCCCGCTCCTTTACGACATCAAGCAATTGCTGCACCGGCAGCAGCATGATCAGCATGCAGCCGAGCAGCGCGGCGATTTTGAAAAAGAGAGTTGATTTCAGCATGGCTTATCCTCCTGGAATGTGGGAGGAGAATAAGCCCGCTGCGTGAAGCGCTCATGTCGTCGTGTGAAGGGAGGGTGAAGTTCAGCCTGTTTTTAGCGTTAATACCGCCTGCGCGCCCTGCGGGGGATGATTATGAAGCGCGATATTGCCCTGATGCAGGCGTGCGACCTCACGTACGAAAGAGAGGCCGAGGCCGCTGCTTTTCTGCCCGTTGGCGCGTGGCAGGGAGTAAAAACGTTCGAAAATGCGCGTTTGAGCGAAGTCGGGAATGCCGCTGCCGTTGTCGGTGACGCTGATGGCGTAGCGTTCTCCCTGTTGCTCGCCGCTGACCGTGATTTCGCCCTGTTCCGGAGTGAAGTCCAGCGCGTTGTCGATCAGGTTGGAAACCGCCTGGGTGACGAGCAGCGCGTCGCCGTGCAGCAGGCAATCTTCCGCGTGAACGAGGCGCAGGCGCACTTTACGGGTCACGGCCTGCGCTTCTTTGTCGGCCACGACCTGATGCAGCAGCGCCGCGATGTCCAGCGCAGTCGTTTCTGCGTCGGCCCGGCTTTCCAGCCGTGCCTGCACCAGCATTTTGTCGATCAATTGCTGGATGCGCTGGCTCTGTTGCTGAATGTTGTGGCTGAAACGGCGGGCAGCCTCCGGCGGCGGGTTTTCCTGCAAAATCTCCGCCGCGCCGCGAATGGCGGCCAGCGGGCTTTTCAGCTCATGGGTGAGGGTATGAACGTATTGTTCGATATAGGCTTTCCCTTCCAGCTTCAGGCGCATGCTTTCCAGCGCCTGCGCCAGCCGGCGTAGCTCGAGGCTGTCGATGGCGGGCAGCACGGCCGGTTCGCCATCCGCCACCTGTCCGGCATAGTTCACCAGCCGGGAGATGGAGCGGTTGATCCACCAGACGAAACCCATGCCGATCACCAGTGCGATGCCCAGCAACCAGACCCCGGCGATCTGAATCCGCCGTTCGCTGCGTTTGATGACCGGCGCCATCGCCAGGTTCGGTTTGCCCACGCTCAGTACGCCGATGATTTTGTCGCCGTTGTAGACCGGGGCGGCGACGTACATCACCGCGCTGTCGTCATCGTTGGGGTCGGTGCGTGAGCTGCGTGCGCCATAGCGGCCGCGCAGGGTCAGCCAAACGTCGTTCCACTGTGAGTAATCTTTGCCCAGCGCTTCTCCGCTGGAGTCGAAAATCACCTTGCCGGCGGCATCGGTGAGATAAACGCGGTATTCGTTGCGGTTTTTGCGGATCCCGGCAATGTTGGCGCCTATCGGGCGTTTGTTCAGGCGAGCGAAGGCGTTCGCCAGCTGGCCGTTGGCGACGCGGCCCTGCGTTATGTCGGCATAGGCGAACTGGGCCAGCAGGTTGGCGGTGTCATTCAGCGTGCCTTCCGCCGCGCGGCGCACGCCGGGTTTAACCTCCTGCATGAAGATGTTCAGCACGAAGTAACCGGCAACGGCGACGATAAGAAAGTAGCCCAGCAACAGGCGCAGGCCGAGCCTCATGCTTTCAGCCCCAGGCTGTAGCCCAGGCCGCGGTGGGTCTGGATGGGCGATTGCTCGGTGTTGATGGAACGCAGCTTGGCGCGCAGGGTTTTGATGTGGGTGTCCACGGTGCGCTCCAGGCTCTCTTCCGCACCGGCCCAGACGGTGTCCATCAGTTGCTGGCGGGAGAAAACGCGCCCCGGCGCAAGCAGCAGGGTTTTCAGCAACAGGAACTCATAGCGGGTGAGGGCGAGCGGCTGCTGGCAGTAGCTGACATAGGCTTTGGCTTCGTCCAGCGTGAAATCGCCGAGCGCCAGGGCGCAGTCCTGACTTTGGATGGTGCGCTGTTTCTGCAACCGGCGCAGAATCGTGCGCACTCTGGCGCACACTTCGCGCGGGGAGAACGGCTTGGCGACGTAGTCGTCCGCGCCGATTTCCAGGCCGATGATGCGATCGATTTCCTCGCTGCGGGCGGTGAGGAACAGCACCGGCAGGTCAGGCCGCCGGGCAAGCAATTGGCGGCACAGGTCGAAACCGTTGATGTCGGGCAACCCGACGTCGAGGATCGCCAGCTCCGGCTGGCTTTGCGCCAACGCGTTCAGCGCCGGCTGACCCAGCGAAAACCAGCACACCTCGAACCCTTCGCTCTCCAGGGTATAAATCAGGGTATCGGCGATGCTGGCTTCATCTTCAACTAACCATATCAGCGGGTTCACCATTCCTGTCCTTGAATTGGGGGGCGTCTGCCCATATGTAAATTAATCGGATTGTATTATATCCCGTGTTTCGTACATTACCGGCGTAAATGCCGCAATCTGAAAAACAGCGGGTGAAGGGCGGATGGCCTGAGCGCGGGGAATGTGTCAAAATATCACCACTTCGATCACATTATTCAGGCTCACATCACCCCGTCACATCATCGCAGCCGGGTGTCCGTGACTTTGCCGGACCCGTCGCGGCGGACTTTTCACTAAGGTATTCCAATCATAATGACAAATGCACTGGAACTCGCGCAACTGACCAAAACCTATGCGGGTGGCGTTCAGGCGTTGCGCGGTATCGATTTACAGGTAGAGGCCGGCGATTTTTATGCGCTGCTCGGCCCGAACGGCGCAGGAAAATCGACGACCATCGGCATTATCAGCTCGCTGGTGAATAAGACTTCCGGCAAGGTCAACGTCTTCGGTTACGACATCGATCGCGATATCGTCAACGCCAAGCGGCAACTGGGGCTGGTGCCGCAGGAATTCAACTTCAACCCGTTTGAGACGGTGATGCAAATCGTCGTCAATCAGGCGGGCTATTACGGCGTCGCGCGGGCGGAAGCCGTGCGCCGGGCGGAAAAGTATCTGGGCCAGTTGGATCTGTGGGGCAAACGCAACGAGCGGGCGCGTATGCTTTCCGGCGGGATGAAGCGCCGCCTGATGATTGCCCGCGCCCTGATGCACGAGCCCAAGCTGTTGATCCTTGATGAACCGACCGCCGGGGTAGATATTGAGCTGCGCCGTTCGATGTGGGGATTTTTGAAGGAGCTGAACGCGCAGGGCACCACCATCATCCTGACCACCCATTACCTGGAAGAAGCGGAGATGCTGTGCCGCAACATCGGCATTATCCAGCACGGGGAGTTGGTGGAAAACACCTCAATGAAGGAGCTGTTGTCCAAGCTGAAATCGGAAACTTTCATTCTCGACCTGAATGCAAAAAGCCCGTTGCCGAAGCTGGACGGCTACCACTACCGCCTGACGGATACCTCGACGCTGGAAGTCGAGGTGTTGCGCGGTCAGGGCCTGAACGGCGTGTTCAGCCAACTGAGCGCGCAGGGCATTCAGGTGCAGAGTATGCGTAACAAGGCCAACCGGCTGGAAGAACTATTTGTCGCGCTGGTGCACGATAACGCGCGCACCCCGCAATCAGCGCAGGAGAACAAGGCATGACCCGACTTTACTGGGTGGCACTGCAAAGCATCTGGACCAAGGAAATTCACCGCTTCGCCCGCATCTGGGTGCAAACGCTGGTGCCGCCGGTGATCACCATGACGCTCTACTTCATCATCTTCGGCAACCTGATCGGTTCGCGCATCGGTGAAATGCACGGTTTCGACTATATGCAGTTTATCGTGCCCGGCCTGATCATGATGGCGGTGATCACCAACTCTTACGCCAACGTGGCCTCTTCATTCTTCAGCGCCAAATTCCAGCGCAACATTGAAGAACTGCTGGTGGCGCCGGTGCCCACGCACGTGATTATCGCCGGTTACGTCGGCGGCGGCGTGGCGCGCGGCATTTGCGTCGGGGTATTGGTGACGCTGGTTTCGCTGTTTTTCGTGCCGTTGCAGGTACACAGCTGGTGGATTATTGCGGCGACGCTGTTATGCACCGCGATCCTGTTTTCGCTTGGCGGCCTGCTGAACGCGGTGTTCGCCACCACGTTTGATGACATCAGCCTGGTGCCGACCTTCGTCCTGACGCCGCTGACCTACCTGGGCGGGGTGTTTTACTCGCTGACCCTGCTGCCGCCGTTCTGGCAGGCGGTGTCTAAGCTGAACCCCATCGTGTATATGATCAGCGGCTTCCGCTACGGTTTCCTCGGCATTCACGATGTGCCGCTGGAGTTTACCTTCGCGGTGCTGGTGGCGTTTATCGTGGTGTTCTATCTGCTGGCGTGGTATCTGATTCAGCGCGGACGCGGTCTGCGTACCTGACAGCGCCTGGGCGGGGCAGATGTTCCGCCGTAATATGAAAAGCCCGGCCTTATCCGCCGGGTTTTTTTATGGCGGCTATCTTCAACTCCTGAACGTCAGTGTTTGTGCCCATAATTAAAATTTCATCATAAATCATAATATTACCTGTTAATGGTTCTCATTTCGCCTGCTGATTTTGACCTCCGTCATGATATGACTTTTTTAAGTCCAGTGATGTATTGAGATTTGACCACCGTCAATTACCGTTTTTCAGCAATCATATACTTGAATGGTAGGATAATTATCATTATGAGTTAACCGCCATGGACAGTTTTTTAAAGCAGCTCCTTTCCCGCTCGCTGTCGCGCCGGGATTTAGTCAAAAATACATCCAAAGTCAGCTCTGCGATCGCCTTAGCCGGCGCTATCCCACTCCCTTTTTCTGCTTCCGCCTCCGCCGCCGAAGTACCGGACGGGCAGGAGTCCGTTCGCCACAGCGCCTGCCTGGTGAACTGCGGCAGCCGCTGCCCGCTGCGGGTGGTGGTGAAGGATGATGTGATTGTCAGGATTGAGCCTGAGGATTGCCCGGACGAGAATGTGTTCGGCAAACATCAGATCCGCCCCTGCCTGCGCGGACGCTCCAGCCGCTGGCGCGTTTATAGCCCGGACCGGCTGAAACATCCGCTGAAGCGGGTCGGGAAACGCGGGGAAGGTAAGTTCAAACGTATTTCCTGGGAAGAGGCCACGAAATACATTGCTGATGAGCTGAAACGGATTATTGATAAATACGGTAACGAAGCCGTTTATTACAATTATCAGTCCGGCGCCTATTATCACAACCAGGGCACCACCGCCTGGAAGCGCCTGCTGAACATAACCGGCGGCTACCTGCGTTATTACAATACCTACTCTACGGCGCAAATTTCCGTCGCCACGCCGTACACCTTCGGTGAATACGGCGCCAGCCATTTTGATCAAATCCGTCATTCCGATTTGGTGGTTTTCTTCGGTATGAACCTGTCGGAAACCCGGATGTCCGGCGGCGGGCAGGTTGAAGAACTGCGCCGGGCGCTGGAGAGTTCACAGGCGCAGGTCATCGTGATCGATCCGCGTTATACCGACTCCGTAATCACCGAGCATGCGGAATGGCTGCCCATCCGGCCGACCACCGACGCTGCGCTGGTTTCCGCGCTGGCCTGGACGCTGATAACTGAAAACCTGATCGATGAGGCGCTGGTTAACCGTTATTGCGTCGGCTTCGACGGCAGCACGCTGCCTGAAGGCGCGCCGTCCAACGGCAGCTATAAAGACTACATCCTGGGCACCGGCAGCGATAATACGCCGAAAACGCCCGAATGGGCGGAGGCGATCACCGGCATTGCCGCATCGCGCATCCGCCAGCTGGCGCGGCAGATCGCCGGAGCCAAAGCCTGCTATATCGCGCAGGGGTGGGGGCCGCAGCGTCATGCCAACGGCGAGCAGAGCGTACGCGCCATCAACACCCTGCCGCTGCTGACCGGCCATTTCGGCCTGCCGGGCACCAACACCGGCAACTGGCCTTATGCCACCAAATACGGCGTGCCCAGCCTGCCGGACGGCAACAACCCGGTGACGACCGCCATCCCCTGCTATTTGTGGACCGACGCGGTGCTCAACCCGGAGATCATTACCGACAAGACCCACGGGCTGCGCGGCAAAGAGAAGCTGGATGTCGGCATTAAGTGCATCGTCAATCAGGCGGGAAATACGCTGGTGAATCAGCATGGCGACATCAACCGCACCAGCAAGATTCTGGAAGACGACACCAAGTGCGAATTCATTCTGGTGATCGATAACCACATGACGCCCAGCGCGAAATTCGCCGACATTCTGCTGCCCGAAACCAGCTATCTGGAGGCGCAGGATCTGGTGGATAACTCTTATGCATCCGGATCGCACCATTACATGATCGCCATGCAGCCGGTGGTGAAACCGATGTGGGAAGTCCGCAGCACCTACGACATATGCGCGGATATCGCTGCGCATTTCGGTCAGCGCGACGCCTACACGGAAGGCCGCACGCAGGCGCAGTGGATCGAAAAGCATTACGCCGAGGTGAAAGAGAAGCGTCCTTATCTGCCGGAGTGGTCGCAGGCGAAAGAAATGGGCGTGGTGGATCAACAGGCTGCGACGGAGCAGCAAGGCATCGCGCTGGCCGGTTTCCGTCAGGATCCTGTCGCCAATCCGCTGAAAACGCCGTCGGGTAAAGCGGAAATCTATTCTGCACGGCTGGAAAAACTGGCGCGCGAATGGGTATTGCCGGAAGGGGACAAGATTACCGCGCTGCCGGAGTTCTGTGCGGCGAAAGAGTCTCACCTGGATACCTCGCTGACCGGCAAATACCCGCTGCAACTGAGCGGCTTCCATACCAAAGGCCATACCCACTCCACATACTCCAACGTGCGCCAGCTTCATGAAGCGGCGCCGGACGAGATCTGGATGAACCCGCTGGATGCGCGTCAGCGCGGCATCGCCAACGGCGACAAGGTCCGGGTGTTCAACGACCGCGGCGTGGTGGAGATTCAGTGTAAGGTCACCCACCGCATTATTCCCGGCGTGGTGGCGATGCCGGAAGGGGGCTGGACGCGGCGCAACGCGGCGGGCGTGGACGTCGGCGGCTGCATCAATACCCTGACGTCGCACAGCGTATCGCCGCTGGCGAAGGGGAATCCGCAGCATACCAACCTGGTTGAAGTGAGTAAGGTCTGAGGAAGGGGACGTTTATGACACAGTATGGATTTTTCGTAGACTCATCCCGTTGTTCGGGCTGTAAGACCTGTCAGGTGAGCTGCAAGGATAAAAAGGACCTGGACGTGGGGCCGAAATTCCGCCGGGTATACGAATACGGCGGCGGCAACTGGATTCAATCCGGCCAGGCCTGGGTACACAACACCTTCAGCTACTACTTGTCTATCGCCTGCAATCATTGCGACGAGCCGACCTGCGTGAAAGGCTGCCCCACCGGCGCCATGCATAAGCGCCCGCAGGACGGCCTGGTGGCGGTAAATCAGGATATCTGCGTCGGGTGTCGCTATTGCGAAATGCGCTGCCCGTACGGCGCGCCGCAGTTCGATGCAGAGAAGCAGGTGATGTCGAAATGCGACGGCTGCTTCGATCGTGTGGAGCAAGGGCTGAAGCCGGTGTGCGTGGAGTCCTGCCCGCAGCGGGCGCTGGATTTCGGCCCCATTGACGAACTGCGTAAGAAATACGGCACGCAAAACGCGTTTGCGCCGTTGCCGGACCCGTCGCTGACGCGGCCCAACCTGATCGTGAAACCACATCCGGCGGCCCGCCCCTCCGGCGATGCCGAAGGCGCTATCCAGAACCCGAAGGAGGTCTGAGTCATGCACGAGTTACCGTTAGTGTTCTTTACCGTGCTGAGCCAGAGCGCGGTCGGCGCCTTTATTCTGCTGCTGCTCGCCAGTGCCGGCGAAAAAGCAGAAGAGCGGAAGCTGGGCTTCAGCCTGTTTTGCGCCATGTGCCTGTTCGGCGTCGGGCTGGTGGTCGGTATGCTGCACCTGGGGCAGTTGCTGCGCGCGTTTAACCTGTTCTTCGGCATCGGACGTTCGCCAATGAGCAACGAAATTGCGCTGTCCGCCCTGTTTGCGGCCTCCGGGGGCATCGCTGCGCTCGGGCTGTGGTCCGGTAAAGGCGGGTTGTTCCGCCCGCTGGCCTGGTTCGCCGCCGCCGTGGGCGTGGCCTTCGTAGCGGCTATTCCGACGGTGTATCAGATTGAAACCGTCGCGGCCTGGAAAACCGGTTATACCTGGCTGGTGATGCTGCTGACCGTTCTGACCGGCGGCGGGCTGGTTGCCGCGCTGCTCGGCGCCCGTAAGGCCGGGCTGTGGGTCGGGACGATCGGGATGTTGCTCAGCCTGCTGATCCGCCCGAGCTATTTGTCGGTGCTGTGGCAGGCAGACAGCATGATGGTCGCGGGGCAAACCGTGTGGTTCGGCATGCAGGTGTTGCTGTTGTTGCTGGCCTTGTGCGGTGCGGTTTATGCGTTGCTGCGTCAGCCGCCGCGCGCCTGGTTGTTTGCCTGCGCGGGCGGAATTTTGGTCTCCGAGCTGCTGGGGCGCATTGCGTTCTACAATCTGTGGGCTGTAGCGATGTAACTGAATACCGGCCGGCGTTGTTTGCCGGCCGGGTAATGATGATGAAGGAATCCCGGTGCAGAATCTTGCCCTTATGCCGCGCTTTTTAGGCGCGCTGTTTTACTATTCTCCTGCAACCCGGACCGTCCGCGATCTGCTCGCGGCGTTTTCATCCGGAGATTGGGAAACGTTTTATGACTGGCCGGAGCCGCAGGAAATCCGGGCCTTATGCGCCGACATGCAGGAACCGGACGATTATGCGTTCTCCGTGCTGTTTGAAGGGCAGGGGAAAATGGAGGCGCCGCCGTGGGGCTCAGTCTATCTGGATAAAGACAACCTGCTGATGGGAAACTCGGCGGTCAGCTATCGTCGCTTTTTACAGCAGCATGGGTTGGCGCTGGCGTCTGACATTAACGAGCCGGAAGATCAGTTCGGCCTGATGCTGCTGGCGCTGGCGGCCCTGCTGGAAGCGGAAAACACGGCGGCGGCGCATATTTTGCTGGAACAGCATTTGCTGCCCTGGGGCTACCGGTATCTGGATTTGCTTAAAGCCAACCGCGTCAGTGCGTTTTATGCCCGGCTGGCGCGGCTTACGGAGATTTTCCTGCGCGACATGCAGGAAAAGGCGCGGCTGAAACCGTCCGAACCGCGCCTTTGGTTCTGATGACGTTCGCTCACGGCCCGCAGCAGGAGGGGGTCGTGAGCGGCTGTGTTGCGTTCTTCGCACATCAGCGCATGGGCGGTTGTCGCCCGGAATGCATTGTTCAGAATGGCTTGTTTTGGGGCGCTGCGTACGAAGGGAAAGAGGTAAAGCGCGCCTGAGCGCGCTAAGAGCACCAGGAAGTGCTGAAACGGAGGTTACATACCCGCGTTGATCGCGGTTATATGAGTCAATAAACCGACAATAACGCAGGCACTGACGGCCAGCAAAACGAATATACTTACTCGCATTAAACTTGTATTTCTCATAATGACTCCTTATCGGGGTGATCGGAAATAAACATTTCCGGTGACGCCTGCCGACGCTATTTATTTAACTCTTCCTTAAGCGTTTTGTCGGATAATTTCACGGCTCTTTTAATAAAAACAGGGTATCGCCACAAATAACGCTGGCGATATAACTAATTTATTTCATTGGATTTTTATTTTTATTGAGTATAACACGTTATATTTTTATTTGTCGTTCGTACAGGCTTTATTAGATTAAATCAAAGAAAAGTGTTTTTATTAGGCTTTGTGATAAAAGTGTAGAAAAAGACAACAAATCATTCGCGTTTATCCGTTTTACGGCGGACGGTACGTGTCATTTTGTACCCGGTAACCGGGTAAGAAAAAAGTGCAGCGCTATACCGCGAATCAGGAGCGAACAGGTTTACACCAGACTGATCCGCATATTACCATCCTCCGGTTTATATCTCGGGCTATCAATAAAAGGAGTGAATGATGGCGAATATCATGATACCGGACGTGGCCCTGGTGGATAACACCGAGCAGCGAACTCCGTTGGTTCTGGTGCTGGACGCCTCGGGAAGCATGACGGGCAAGCCGATTGATGAACTGAACCGGGGCATCAGGCTGCTGGAAGAAGAACTAAAAAAAGACGTGATTGCTTCCAAGCGTGTGCGGTTGCTCATTATCCAACTGGGCGGCATGGATGAGTGCCGGATCGTACAGGACTGGTGCGATGCGATGGACTTCACCGCGCCGGTTCTGGAAGCCAGCGGGACCACGCCGATGGGGCAGAGCGTGAACCTGGCGCTGAGGGAAATTGAAAGCGAAAAGCAGCGCTTTAAAGAAGCCGGTATCCCGTATACCCGCCCCTGGCTGTTTTTGATGTCTGACGGCGAGCCGACCGATCTGTGGCAGGACGCGGCGCGAAATTGCCGTAATGCCGAAGCGGATCATAAGGTTGCGGTGTTCCCGATTATGGTGGAAGGGGCATCGGCGGAAGTGATGGGCAGTTTCAGCAATAACGGTACGCATGCGGTGAAAATGCTGAACGGGCTGAAGTTCCGCGAGCTTTTCCTCTGGCTCAGCGCCAGCATGCAGGTGGTATCGCAGTCCACGCCGGGAGGCCTGGCGCAGCTGCCGTCAACCGACAGCTGGGCAAACGTGCCGGTATAACGCATGGAATGGAAAGTTTGCGCCGCGTCGGTGTGCGGAGCCGCTCATCTGGCGGCGGACACGCCCTGTCAGGATGCCTTTCACTGGGTCCGTACGCCGTCATTACTGCTGGCGGCCGTGTGTGACGGCGCGGGGTCGGCCCGTTGCGGCGGGCCGGGCGCGCAGCGGGTTTCCCGTGAATTCGCCACCCGGCTGGCGCAGGAGCCTGCGCTGGCGACGTTTCATGGCGACGAAATAGCGGCGCAGGTGTTTGCGTTGCTGGCGGATATCCGCCTGGGCCTGCAACGGGAAGCTGAAGAGGAGCAGGGCGCGTTGGGCGATTTTGCCTGTACGCTGGTGGCCGCCTGTCTGTTTGACGATCACGGCTGGTTAATTCATCTCGGCGATGGCGCGGCGGCAGCCGTGGTGAAGGATCGCGCGGATGTGGTTTCGCTGCCGGAAAACGGCGAATACGTGAATCACACCTGGTTCCTTACCTCCCCGGACTGGCGCGAGCACGTACGTATCACACCGCTGCACGGGCCGGTGACGCAAATTGTCCTGATGTCCGACGGCGTGCAGCCTTTTGCCATGAACAAGGGCGGAACGCAGCTTTTCGGCCCCTTTATTGATCCCGTACTGCGTTTCCTTGACGGCGTGGATGAAACGCAGGGATCGCAGGCACTAAGCCATACGCTGTGCGATCCCCGTATTGATGCGATTACCGGGGATGACAAAACGTTATTGATTGGCATCAGGGAAGAGTATGGTCAGGACGACGCGCCCCTGTTGGTATGACGGGCAAAAGCGCCCGATTGAACCCGGCGGGCTGATTAAGAGCGGCGGGGCGGGCAGCGTTTATCACCTTGCCGGCGGCAGGGTCGTCAAGATTTACCACGACACCATCGACAAAGCGTATTACCAGCGCAAGATTGCGGCGATGCTGACGCTGACGCCGCACCTGCCGCCGGTGCCCGGCAAACATGACCTTATTCAGCTGGCGTGGCCGGTTTCTTCCCTGCTTGATAAAAAACAGCGCTTTGCCGGCTTTATCATGCCCGAGCTGGACGTAAAGGCCAGCATTGAACTGGAATACATTCTTCAGGAACGCCAGGCGCGGGCGCACGGTCTTCCGGTCGGGCTGGGGGCGAAAGTCAGCCTGGCCGCCAACCTTTGTACGCTGGTTACCGCGCTGCATCAGCAGCGGCACCGTATCATCGATCTCAAACCAATCAACCTGCGCTTTTATAAAGAGAGCCTGCACGTCGCGATGCTGGACTGCGACGGCTTCAGTATTCAGGGCCATAAAGAGCGCTTTCCCGCAAATCAGTTTACCTCAGACTATTTAGCGCCGGAGTTTCAGGCGAGCGGGCGGATCCCGGAAGACGGAGAGGAGTATCAGGATCGTTTCGCCCTGGCCGTTATTCTGTTCCAGTTACTGAACTTCGGTATTCATCCTTACAGCGGCAGGCTGGTGAAAGACGACCTGCCGACCGACCTGCCCGGCCGCATCCGCCATCGTCTCTATGCCTACGGGCTGAAACCGCATCGCTTTATCGAACCTTCACCGGTCAGCGGCCACCAGTCGATGCCGCAGGCGATCCGGGAACTGTTTGATCTGGCGTTTGCCGCCGCCGCGCATGAGCGACCGTCTGCGCAGGTATGGGTGCAGTGCCTGCGGCCTTATGCGTTACGCAGCAACGACTTACTGAAGGTGTGCGCGAAAGATCCGGAGCATCAGCATTTTGCCGGCCATCCGTGTGCGGCCTGCGCCCGTACGGCGCTGTTGACCCGCACCGCACAGGCGCAGAAAACCACACAGCGTCAGCAGAAGAAGAGGAAAAGGGTTGCCGCTGCGCAGCCGGTAGTGCGGGCGGCGGTAGTCCGGCCGCCTCCGGCCCCGGTGCCGGCAGGGCCGCCGTCACATTGGCGCATGGGGTTTTATGGCTTGCTGTCCGTGGCGGCGCCGGTCATTTTCGCCTTATTAACAGCGATGCTTTCCCAGCAGCTAAGCCAGGATTTAGGCAACTTTAACGCTATGATCGCCGGGTTTATCGCGTCGGACTATTTCGAACAGATGACCAGCGGCATGATTGGCCTCATCAGCGTATTGATAGTGTTTATCATGATCGTGATGTTGGTTGTCCTCCCCTTCAATGTTATCCGCCGCTCCGGCCCCTGATATGAAATACGTATGGGGCATCATCATTGCACTGATCGGCGTTTGGTTACTGATTCCCTGGTGGCCGGCGGGCGTCATGCTGGCGCTTTATCATGCGCTGAACATGCTGAGCGGGGCGCTGTGGCCTGATGCGCTGGCTCCCCAGGAACACTGGTTTTTAACCTCGCTGTGGCTGGCCGGCGTGCCTGTGTTGCTCTCTTCTCTGCTGGCGTTCCGTGCAAAAAAAGATAAACGCTACCTGCTGATTTGCGGCACCGTTTTTGTGTCGCTGCTGACAATCAGCCTGTTCAATATGCCGCTGACGGCCGAAGGCGGACGCCGCTGGAAGGTGGCAAATGAGTTGCAAAACACAGCATGGAGAAGCTATTACAGCACGGGTGAATCGCTGGTGAACAGCATTGAGGAGAGCGCCTTCAGGGAACGGGAAAAGGCACAAAATAATCTGGGGCGGCTGATAGCCGAGTCTGGCAAGCGTCAGCCGCTGAGTTACCTGCCGGAGGACGCGGCGACGGCGGAAGCGATTTGGCGCCGGGCGATCGATGGCGAGGGTATTGCGCAGCTTGAGGAGCGCGCGTCCTGGCTGGTTGATCAGCCCGATCTGATGATGGCAGCCGCCATTCTTGGGATGGAACGGACAAACGTGGCGCTCGATCCGCGCCGGCCGGGATTCGTGAATGTCATCCTGGCCAACCCCCATGATGGGCAGGCCTGGCAGGGGCTGGCCCTGCAGGAGATCCTGACGCTGCACAACGGCAGGGAAGCAGGAGAAGCCATTAACAAGGCGCTCGGCGCATTGATCGTCGCGGAACTGTCAGGGAATACGGCGTCGCCGCTGAAGGCGCGTTTCGAGCAGATGTGTCGAACCTTGCCCGACTGGGTGCAGCAAACTTACGCAATTTTGCAGGCGCGCGCGCAGGTTGATAGTGCCCGGCATCAGGCGCAGGCGATCCCGCCGGAAACCGCCGCACTGGCCGACCGGGGGCTTCCCCTGCCGCTTAACGCCTTCCGGGACGTGTCGTATTTACAGAACAAAAATTACGGACAGGCTAACGTTGACTACGGGAAGTACGGCATTTTGCCGGAGAGCACGAGCGCCATCGGTCTTCCGGCGATGCGCGATCATATCGGCCAGGCAACGGTACAATTGTCGATAGACACCAACGCGGCTGGCGTGCCGGTCCTGATTTACGTTGAGCAGGGAAGTGGTTATTGGCAGGTAGACAGCGTTGCACGCAGTGCTGCGCACTCCTGGCGCTTCACCCCGACGGGAAAGCCGGAGCGCCGCATTGTGCCGGTCGAATTTGTTGATAACCGCATGGGCTGGGAAGGTTACTATGCCGGGGTTGAGCAGTTAGCTCAGGCGCTTGCCCTGCGGATGGCGCGCAATAATCCGCCAGCCGGGGACGATCCTACCCGTCAGCTGATGACGTTTCGCAGCGGGAACATCCCGGAGAAAGGCGGGCGTCTGGTGGTTAGCCGCCCCCGTGATTATCTGCGCAGTTCTCCGGCCCAGCGTACCGAAGGCACGAACGCTCAGCGTTGGAAATCTAGCGTACAGGAACTGCGGCAGCGTAACCAAACCACTCCACGGGATACTGACTTACTGAATCACCTGGCGACGCTGGAATTCATGTATTACAACGTTATGCACCGCCTCGACGCCCCCCGTGAAACCGATCCGGCAATCCGGTATGAGATGTTACTGTCATCGCGAAAACACTTTCTGGAGCTGATTGCGCTGGAACCAAATGGGTTTCGCGGATGGTATGGCTGGGCGCTGACCTGGGTTGACGAGGATGCGGAAGTAATGGCCGGCGGTACGGTGATTGCGCGACAGCTGGCGGCAAAGGTGGACAAACGGGCGACCAGACTGATTCAGGTCTTCGAACGGATGATGATGATGCGTTTGCCGGATAATGGCCGCAAGCGTTTCAGTACGATCATGGCGCGTATGGAACAACGCTATCAGATGACGCCTCCCGAGAGTGAGAATAACGCCAGCGACTACCTGGCGAACCGGGAAAAACTGGCGGCGCAGATCGTGCCGGCGGCTCAGCCGCTTCCAGCGCGTGCCGCGGGCCGTTCAACGGCGGGAAGGGAAAAGATGGCCGTGGTTGAGGGAGAAAGCGGCGTCGTTGACTTCGCGCGCGCGGGCGTTACGCCGGCGACCCGTTTTTCGCCGAAGAAAATACAGACTGCAGGCAGCACTCCCGCAGCGGGAGAGGTGTATTTGCAGATTGATGTCGATCGTACCGGTACGCCGTTGCTGGTGATGGTGACGCAGAGCAGCGGTTCCGAGGCGTTGGATCAGGGCGCGGTAGAAACGGCCTATCTATGGCGCTTTAGCCCGGGCGGAGCGGGAAAACAGGTTGATGTGGTGGTTGGCTATCCGTAACGCTGTCCGCCGCCGCACATTTCTTTTCACGCCATTTGGGGGAATCATTTTTTATATCTGAAGATAAATGGGAACGCCATAATTTATCGGCTGCAAATCTTAATTTTTCGATATATCTGTACGTAGATAATAAAACACCGGGGAAGAACGTCGTATTGATTTGCATTAAGATTATTCCAGGTGTGATTATATGGCTGGTATCAGAGAGGAATTATGCAGTCTGAATTTTGTGTGCTGCCTGCCGTCTGTTAACACAAATTAAATAGCCGGGGACGGTTTAAAAGAATTATTATTATTATGTCCCGGCATGCTCTTGATAAAGCTTCACTGATGTTACCGGATTAAATTATTTATAAATCCATATACAGGTAACATTATGTTTAATATTTATAGCGTTAACTACTCATCACTGGGTAATGATAAATCGGAAGATCTTTTTATGTTGAGAAAGAATACATTTAAAGACCGCCTGCAATGGGCCGTTAGTTGTTCTGACGGTAAGGAGCTTGATCAGTTTGATAATGATAACGCCGACTATATATTTGGTGTGAAAGATGGAATGATTATATGTGGTACGAGAATGATCGATATGAAATACAGTAATATGCTGACGAATACGTTCTCATCATTTTTTAAGAAAGTTGTGATCCCTGAGGGTAACTTCATTGAATCCACTCGCTTTTTCGTGGACAAAGAAAGAACCCGACTGCTGCTGGGGCGCAGGTTTCCTGTTACCCGGGTTTTGTTCCTGTCGCTGATTAACTATGCGAGGCAGCATCACTATGACGGCATTCTTGCCGTTGCCAGCCATCCGATGATGCATATCATCAGAACGTCAGGGTGGAATGTCTCTGTGCTGGAGACCGGCATTTCTGAAAAAAATGAGCCCGTTTACCTGTTACTCGGGCACGTAGACCCGGAAAGTCAGGAAGCATTGAAAACCAGAATATTCAGCAATGAAACTGTTCCGGATGTAAATGCGTTAAGCGCCTGGCCGTTGTCTTCCGGGGCAATGATGTAATTAACTCACCGGTTTAATCAGCTGAAGTTCCATGCCAAGACGGACAGCATGCCGGGCGTTCGCCACCCCCAGTTTTTTGACGATATTCGACATATGAAATTTGACGGTGCGCGTTTTTATTCCCAGGATAATTCCCGTTTCCTGGTAGGTTTTACCCACGCTGGCCCAGTAGAGGATTTCGTTTTCTCTGTCGGTAAAGCGGGTACTTTTTTCTGAATTTGAGGCGTTTTTTTCTGATAGCGCCATCAGCGTCAAATACTTTTCATGCACGGAGGCGAGCAGGATAGAAATATCCCCCTTGTTCTGGCTGAGCGTGTGCGTAATGTCGGCTCTCATTTCTGCGGGGATGATGAACGACAGCGTGACCAGGTTGTTGTTGTAGTCATGCAGGACAAACGTGTATCCGTTAACCAAACCAAACTCGCGGGCCTGATCGAACAGCCCGGAAAAGTGAAAACCGGAGCCGGTCAGCAGATCTTCATCCCATGAGAAGGGGGTCAGCCGGTTCAGCGCCGTGATGACGACCGGATCGGTATATTGCAGGCCGTTCTCCGTATAACGTTTAACCCATTCGTCCGGGTAATTCGTTACGCCGAAGATACATGACATATCTTTCTTGGATAACACCACGTAGGCCCAGGTGAGTTCTCCGAAATCATTTAATACCGTTTCAAGGTGATTTCTGATAATATTACTAATATTTTCTTCGTTTTCCATTAACGGCTCCGGCAACGCAAAACGGCAGAAGAGCATACGCCGTACGTGCTTCCAGCATTCGGTTCAGGGTACAGGTCAAAGTACAGTCTGTTACTGCCCTTACAGCCAGATTATTTTACCCCATAATATGTACTACTATCAGTGCAGATAACGTCTGTGCCGGCGTAAATTCCGGCTAAAAACTCCGCACTTTTCTTTAATGAGTTCGGGGAACAGACTGTCAAACACCAGGGAAATAATCAATAATTATAATGAAACAAGAACAACACGACCAGAGATGGTCGTGTTGTTTTTTTATGCGCAAACGGTCAATGTGGCCTGTTTAGTGAGCGGGAACGGTTCCTTTTATCCGGTGTTCCGGGGGGAATAAAAGAAAGGAAATGCTTTATGAAGGGCATGGCTTTTAACAGCCATGGGGCGGAATGGCGGTGAATATAACCAATTTTCCTTATCATCTGGCGTTTTTTTTTCATTATCCGGCGCGGATAAAACTCTGCCAGAAAGCGGGCTTCCTTTCCCGGCTGACTGGCAGATTCCTGGTTATGTTGGCGTTAGATCAAATTAAAGCAGTACCGCTCTGTATGGCGGTTAATTGCGCGGCATTCAGTCTTGCTTTGCCGGCGTAATGCGCATCAGTCCCTCGAGCGCTTGTTCCAGATAACGGCGCGGGCAACCGAGGTTCAGGCGGATAAAGCCTGAACCCAACGGGCCGAAACCGTTACCCATGGATGGCGCAATGCCGGCGCATTCCGTCATCACCTTTTTCAGCTCTTCATCATTCAGGCCCAGCGCGCGGCAGTCCATCCATATCAGGTAGGTGCCCTGCGCGGGCGTGATTTTTGCCCAGGGCAGCCAGGCGGCGACCTGCTCCGCGAACCACGCCCGGTTTTCGGCCAGATAGACCAGAAGTTCGTCCAGCCACGGCGCGCCGTCGCGATAAGCCGCGCTGGCAGCTTCCATCGACAGCGCGTTGAAAACGTCCAGCCCGTGCGCGTTCAGCCGTTGGGTAAAATTATCCCGCAGCGTTTCATCGGGGATCAGGAAGTTCGAAATACGCAGTGATGAAAGGCCGAAGGTTTTGCTGGCCGACGTTGCCGCGATGACCCGCGGATGCCAGCGCGTGCCCAGGTGCAGCACCGAGGTGAAGGTGCTGCCGGGCAGCAGCAGGTCGGCCCAGATTTCATCCGACAGCACGGTGACGTCGTATTTTTCGCACAGGAACAGCAACTGGGTCAGCTCATCCGCCGACCAGCAGCGCCCCGTCGGGTTATGCGGGTTGCACAGAATGAACAGGGAGGGGCGCTGCGTGTGCAGCAACGCTTCCAGCTGTTCGAAGTCCATGACGTAGCCCTGTTCCGCATCCTCTTTCAGCGGGTTTTCCAGCAGCGTGCGCTGGTTGAGCGTCACGATTTTGGCGAAGGAGCCATAATACGGCCCCTGTACCACGACGCCGTCGCCCGGTTTGCTGAGCATCTGCAGCAGCAGCGCCAGGCCCGGCACCACGCCTTCAATGCTGCATACCCATTCCGGCCGGAGCGCCAGCCGGTGGCGTTTGGCGAACCACCTGACCAGCGCATCGTAGTAACCGGCGTCGCGTTCGCTGTAACCGAAAACGCCGTGGTCGACCCGGTGATGCAGGGCCTCCCGCACGTTCGGCGGGCAGGGAAAGTCAAAATCAGATACCCACATGGGTAACAACGACGGCGCGGACATTCCCGGATTACGCGCCATAAAATCCCACTTTACCGATCCCGTATTATGACGGTCGACGATCAGGTTAAAGTCATTTTGCATTTATTACCGTCCTCGTTTCCTGTTCTGTAGCCATGCTTTCCGCCGCTGCGGTTTTTGGCGTTCTGGCGATGCCGAAGCCGGTGAAGCCGTAAATCAGCGCGAAGAAAATGGCGGCGTAGCATTGGATGGCCCAGGGCAACAGATCGAGCGTGCTGACGCCGAGCGTCGTCGCCATGTACACGCCGGCCGACGTCCAGGGCAGCAAAGGCTCGATGACGGTGCCCGCATCCTCGATGGTGCGCGACAGGTTCTTGGTGTCGAGGCCCATGCGGAGGTAGGCGTCTTTGAACAACTCGGCGGGAACCAGCAGCGCCAGTTTGCCGTCGCTGGTGGCGCCGGTAACCAGAATGGTGGTGCCGATGGTGGCGGCGATCAGCTGGCCTACGGAGCGGATAACCGTCAGCAGGCGGTTGATGATGATGTTCAGCGCGCCGGTAATCGTCAGGGCGCCGGCAAAGGAGAAGGCGCAGAATACCAGCAGAATGGTGCTCATCATGGAGAACATCCCGCCACGGTTCAGCAGACGCGGCACGTCGGCGATGATGCCTTCTGCACCCTGCGGGAACATCGAGATGTTAAAGCCGTCCATGAACGCGTCCAGGCCCTGTTTAATGCTCAGCCCTTGGAAGATGATGCCGAGCACGACGGCCAGCAGGCAGGCGGACAGCATTGCCGGAATAACCGGCTTTTTACGGACAGCGCCCCACAGCACCAGCACCGGCGGCAGCAGCAGCAGGATGTTGAAATTGTACAGACCGTCCAGCGCGGTGATGATGTCGGTGACCCGCTGCGGCGTGGCGACGTCACCCATCATGCCGCTGTGGCCGGCGATCAGGTAAACCACTGCGGCCAGGACGAAGCTGGGAATGGTGGTGTACATCAGGTGTTGAATATGCTCATACAGCGTCGTATCGGCGACGATGGCGGCAAAGTTGGTGGAGTCGGACAGCGGCGAGATTTTATCGCCGAAGTAGGCGCCTGAAACCACGGCGCCCGCGGCGGCGGCCAGCGAGACGTCCAGCCCTGCGGCAACGCCCATCAGCGCCACGCCGACGGTGCCGGCCGAGCCCCAGGAGGTCCCGGTACAGACCGACACCACGCTGGTGAGGAAGAAGGCGGCGATCAGGATGTACTGAGGGCTGATCAGCTTGAGGCCCCAGTAAACCATGTAAGGAATGGTGCCGCTGAACATCCAGGTGCCGATCAGCCCACCCACGCAGATCAGGATCATAATGACCGGCATGGCCTTCGCCAGCTTGCTGACGATGGAATGCATGATCTCATCCCAGCTGTAGCCCTGCCACCAGGCGATGCCTGCGGCAATGGTGGCGGAGAAGAGTAACAGGGGTTCGATACGCAGCTCCATGACGCCATAGCCGATGATCAGCAGGGCGAGCATGGAAACGATAGGAATCAGCGCCAGCCCAAACGAGAGCGTTTTCTTGTCGTTTTCTTTCGCATTCATGATGGTGCTCCAGATGTGTGGTGTGGCCTTAGGGTAGGGGGAATCGTGTGGTTCAAACGTGATCTCTGGAAGCAAGTCATGTAAGCGCTTACATGGAGTTTTGAAGTGGAATATTCATCACAGTTTTGCTGATTGACGTTCAATATCTCCGCTGAATGGAGGAGATACCGAGTCACGCAGTACCAGCTCCGCGCTGAAAACATGGGCGCGGGGCGGTGGCGTCTGCTCCTGAGCTAACTGGATGGCGAGCTGGCTGGCGCGCCGGGCCATGCGCTCCACGGGGTAATGCATCGTGGTGAGCGCGGGGTAGAGGTAGCGGGCCATCACGACGTCATCGAAACCGACCAGCGACAGTTGCTCCGGCAGGCGCAGACCGCGTTGATGCAGGGTGCGCATCATGCCGGCAGCCATCACGTCGTTGAAAGTGAAGGCGGCGGTAAACGGCACGCCGCTGTTAAGCAGCTTTAGCGCGGCGGTTTCGCCGCCTTCTTCGTCAAACGGTACGCTGATCACCCAGTTTTTCTCCGGCATGATACCGTGTTCGACCAGGGCCATGCGGTAGCCGGTCAGGCGCTGTTCACGATCGGCGATAGGCAGGTCCGAGGTGATGCAGGCGATGCAGCGATGCCCGTTAGCGATCAGATGCTCGGTTGCCAGCCGTGCCGCGGAGACGTTGTCGAGCCAGACGCAGCGGTTCGCCAGCGCGGGAATATAGCGGTTCACCAATACCATGGCCGGGGAGTGCGCGCCGTAGCGGATCAGCTCTTCATCGGATAAACGGCTGGCATGTACCACGATGGCTTCGCAACCCTGGTTGATCAGAAAATCGATGCCGGATTTTTCCAGCTTTTCCTGGTGCCCGCCGCTGCATACCATCAGCCGGTGCCCCTGCTGGCGGGCCACCTCTTCCACGCCACGGGCGAGACGGGAGAAAAAGGGATCGGCCAGATTCCCCGTCAGCAGGCCCAGCATGTCGCCGCTGCGTTTGGCCAGCGCCAGGGCGGCGGCGTTACGCCGGTAATGCAGATCGCGCATGGCTTTCTCAACGCGCTCGCGGGTGACCGGTTCAACGTAGGCGGTCTGGTTGATAACGCGCGATACGGTGGCGGTGGATACGCCGGCCAGCAGCGCAACCTCTTTCATCGTCGTCATATCACGTAGTGTCCTTTTTTATTCTGGGTGGTATCAGTTTTTTCTGAGACTCATCTTATTCCATTTCGTGCGCCGGACAATAAAGGGAATATCGATACGTGACGCCTCCCCGTTTCTTCTTTTTGGCACGGGGGTGGGATTGCGTATTTGTGCGGGGGAGGGCAAGCCGCCGATGAGCGGCAGAGAGCATGTGGATGAAAAGTTCGGTGCGGTTACCTCCGAACGGGGTGTTTTTGCGGGGTTAAGCGGGAATACCCGGCATTTTTGCCGGGCATTCCCGTTGAGGAACGAATATGTTACGGCAGGTTTTTACGCAGCGCCGCGGTTAACGAGGCCGCCAGTTCCTGACGATGGGCCTGCTCTATCATCATCGTATTATGATTGCCGCCGATCTGTTGCACGGTAATCGACGCGGCCGGTAGCGCGGTATCCCATCCCATCGGCGAGTCATCCTCGCGGCAATACCCTGCGGGTATAACGACTTGACCGTGAGAGTAAAGGTCCGTGAGCAATTCCTGATCCTCCTGACGGGCTTTGAAGAGGTGAATATCGAGGTCATGCGGCACGATATTGGCGGTTTCAATCAGTTGGGCATAATGGAAGCACTGCCGCCACGTTGCCGACTGAGTGCTGATTCCCGCACGTTGCACGGCGTCCACGATTTCATCCAGCGGGCGATTCTGCAGGCTTTGCAGCCAGTCGTTGTCCTGTACCTGACGTGTCGCCCTCAGCCAGTGCAGCAGCATGTGTTCCGGCCCGAACACCGTGGGAACCGGCGGGCACAGGGTGTCGATCAATCCGACGAAGGCGATCTGCTCGCCCTCATCCTGCAGGCGTGCGGCAACTTCCCAGGCCAGTACGCCGCCGGATGAATAACCGGCCAGATAATAAGGCCCGTCCGGCTGAACCTTCCGTATCATCCCGACCATTCTGGTGGTCAACTCCGCCAGCGTTGCGGGCTGTTCGACCGCTTCGTCCTGCCAGGGCAGGGCATAAACCGGAAACGCCGGATCAATATGTTTCGCCAGTTCAAAGGCATAAACGTAATCACCGAAACCGCTCGGCGTGAAGAACAGCGGCGCGTGTTCACCTTCGCGGCGTATCGCGATGGCCGCATCGCCCGTAGCGCCTGACGGGTTCGTCAGCGCTTCGGCTAATGTGGAAAGCTCCGGCGTAATAAACAGTTGCTGTAAGGAAAGAGGATAACCCAGGGCTTTTACCCGGTTGACCATGCGTACCGCCAGCAACGAGTGGCCGCCCAGCGCCATGAAGTTATCGTTGCGGCCGATCCGTTCCGCGCCGGGCAGCAGCTCGCGCCAGATGGCGGCCAGCTGTTCCTCCAGCCCTGCCCGCGGCGCTTTGTAGTTGCTGCTGCGCATTACCGCGCCGTTGTCCGGCTCAGGAAGCGCACGCCGGTCCAGCTTGCCGTTGGTGGTCAGCGGCATGGCCTCCAGCCGGGTGTAGCTGCGCGGCACCATATATTCCGGCAACCGGCCGGACATCCAGCGGTGCAGCTCCTCCGCGTCGGGCGCCGGTCCTTCAGACGCGGAGACCCACCAGGCGGCCAGGTAGCGGCTTTCCCCCTGACCGCAGGCCTGCACGGCGGCTTCGCGTATGCCGGGATGCTCGGCAAGCTGTATCGCCACTTCGCCCGGTTCAACCCGGTAGCCGCGTATTTTCACCTGTTCATCGTTGCGGCCGAGGAACTCAAGGCTTCCGTCGGGCAACCAGCGGGCCAGATCGCCGGTGCGGTACATATGCATTGCGTCCTGATGGATGAACGGGTCGGGCAGGAAGCGTGTCTGCGTCAGCTCCGGCCGATTCAGGTAGCCGCGGGCGACCTGAGCGCCGCCGACATAGAGTTCGCCCACCGCGCCCAGCGGAACAAGCTGCTGGTGGTGATCCAGCAGATAAATGCGGGTATTGGCGATGGGGTAGCCGATGGAGGCCGCCGGCGAGGTTGCCTCTATCATGCGCGACGTCACGAGGACGGTGCTTTCCGTCGGCCCGTAGCTGTTTCTTACCTGCACGCCCTCCGGCACGGCCAGCGGCCAACTGCGGATGATATCGCCGCCGATCAACAGCTGGCGCAGGTTTGCCGGCAGGCAGTTGCTGGCGATGGCCACTTCCGCCAACGGCGTGATGACATAGGAAATCTGCGCTTCGCTGTCGCGCCACCAGTGCAGCAGAGCCTCCGGATCGCCGACGGTATGAGGCGGCGGCAACAGCAGCGTAGCGCCTTGCACCAGCGCGGGCCAGACTTCCCATACACAGCCGTCAAAGCTCAGGCCGGCCATGCTGGTGGCGTACTCTCCGGCCTGCAGCCCGATGGTTTCTGCATACCAGTGAATGAGGTTAAGCAATTGCCGGTGCTCGACCATCACGCCTTTCGGCTGGCCGGTGGAGCCCGATGTGTAAATGATATAGGCCAACTGCCCAGGTTGCGTACGGCACGGGGGATCGTCGTCCCGAGTTGGCAGGCGGTCGACGTCCTCCAGTGACAGCATGGGCGTGTCGTGCTGACCTAACGCTTTGCGGCCCGCGGCGTCCGCGAGTAGCAGGACGGCCTGACTGTCTTGCAGGATGTAGTGCAAACGCTCGCTGGCGTAGGCGGGATCGAGGGGAACATAGGCCGCGCCGGTTTTGAAAATAGCCAGCAGGGCGGCGATCATGCCAATGCTGCGTTCGGAGCACAACGCAATCCGGCTTTCCGGGCCGATGCCGCGGGCGATCAGATCGTGCGCTATTCCATTGGCCTTCTGGTTAAGCTGGGCGTAGCTCAAACGGCCGTCGCCGCAGATCAGCGCACTGGCCTGCGGCATCTGGCGCGCCCGGGTGGCGATCAGGTCGTGGGTGAACGCCGCCTGGCAGTAATCTCTGGCGGTGTCGTTGAGCTGCTCCAGCAAAAAGGTGACTTCATCGTCGGGGATGATCGCCAGTTCGCACAGCGGCGTATCCGGGGCATGCTCCAGCGCGTCGGTCAGGGCGTGCAGCGCCCGTTGCATATAGCTACAGATGCGCTGCGGTTCAATGGGGGAGGCGACCTGCGCGGTGACGACCAACGATGTCTGGTTGTCATCAACCGACAGAACCAACGGATAGTTGGTACGTTCTTCCGCATCCAGCAGCGTTACGCCCTGCGGCAAATCAATGCCTTCCCCGTTGTTGTGGCGATAGTTGAGCAACGCGTTGAACAACGGAGTGCCGGCCGGAATGTTGCTGCACCGCTGCGCCAGGGCCAGCGTGGCGTGTTCATGCGCCAGCAGTTCGCTCAGGCGGACGTGCGCCCGGCGTACCGCGACTTCGGTTTCCGCGTCGTCGATGTCCAGCCTTAACGGCAGCGTATTAATGAACAGGCCCATCGCGCGATCGACCCCTTCACCGGCCGCCATCCGGCCCAGCAGGACGGTGCCGAAGACAGCGACATCACGGCAGCTGGTGCGCGCGATGATCAGCGCCCATGCCAGATGGCATAAGGTCGCCAGGCTGATGCCCAGCCTCTTTGCCTGCTGGCGCAGGCGCTGATTCAGGTCGGTCGGCAGAATGCGCTGTGCGTCGGCGATATGCTGGCCGTCGCCATGTATATCGCTGATACCGTATGGCAGAACCGGTTCGTCGATGTCGTCCAGCATGGCGCGGAAGAAGCGCTCATGTTCGTCGTAACCGGGACCCAGCCGGGCCTGGGCGACGGCGTTGCGGAAAGGCTGTACCCCCGGCAAGGTATGGGCGTTGCCGTCCAGAATGACGTTCACTTCCTTGATCATCAGCGCCAGCGTTGAGTGATCGCCGATCAGATGGTGCCACTGTTGCAGTACGCACCAGCTTCCGTCGGGCTGCGGGGCGGCGACGAAATGGAACAACGGCGGTTGGGTAATGTCCTGACGGGTATGGCGGGGATGGTAACGTTCCAGCAGTTGCCGGCCGATTTCGCCGTCCTGCGGATCAAGCGCTGGTTCGGTCAGCGACAGGCGGGCGTTACGGTACACCACCTGCACGGGCGTTGATAATCCTTCGCAGAAAAATGCCGTACGCAGGATATCGTGACGATCGATAACCTGTTGCATCGCGGCCAGCCAGCGGTCGAGCAGATCGCGGCTGCTGAAGCGCAGCAGTGCCGACAGCAGGTAGGGATCGCCTTCTTCAGCCAGCAGATGATGGAAAAGAATGCCTTCCTGTAACGGCGACAGGGCGTAGATATCCTGCACGTTGGCGCTTCCTCCGGGAAGCCGTGCGGTCAGGGCATCGATCTCGTTCTGGCTCAGCGTAACCAGCGGCAGCATATCCGGGGTGATGCGCGGGCAGTCCGGCGGAATGCGGTTCTCCGGGATGTCGATGTCATGCTGTGTGGTCAGCGCCTGTGCCAGCGCGGAGAGCGTCGGGTTGGAAAACAGCGCCAAACCGTCGGCCGGCAACCCCGCCTGGCGCAGCTTCCCGGCCAGTTTTACCGCCAGCAGGGAATGACCGCCCAGCTCGAAAAAGTTATCGTGCCGGCCGATGCGTTCCACGCCGAGTAACTCAGACCAGATGGTCGCCAGCAACGTCTCGGTGTCTCCCTGAGGCGCTTCATACGTTTCATGCTGAAAACTTTCCGCCGTAGGCGGCGGCAGTGCGCGGCGATCCACCTTGCCGTTCGGGGAGAGCGGCAGCGCCTCCAGCAGCATATAGGCCGCCGGGGCCATATAGCTGGGCAGCGCCGTACCAATATGCTGGCGCAGCAGGGCGGGCAACGCGGTCGCATCCGCGTTTTTTTGCGGCACGATCCAGGCGATGAGGCGCGCGTTTCCGTCGGCGTCCTCAACGGCGTCAACCACGGCTTCGTTTACCGCCGGATGTGCGGCTAACTGAGCTTCGATTTCCCCCAGCTCAATGCGGAAGCCGCGGATTTTGACCTGCTGATCGTTACGGCCGATATATTCCAGGCTGCCATCGGGCAGAAAACGCATTAGGTCTCCGGTGCGGTATAAGCGTCCGTTTGGCTCGAAAGGATCGTCAATAAAGCGTTCCGCGGTCAGATCCGGCCGGTTCAGATAGCCGCGCGCGACCTGCGTGCCGCCGATATACAGTTCGCCTATCGCCCCTAACGGCACCTGCTTGCCTTGCGGATCAAGCAAATAGAGGCGCGTGTTGGTCAGCGCCCGGCCGATGGAGGGCACCGGCAGGCCGGTGTTCGCCGGGCCGGACGTGACGACGACGGTCGCTTCCGTAGGGCCATAATTATTAATGACGTCCAGGTGCGGCGGGGCGGGCAGCGGCCAGCGGCGGAGGCGATCGCCGCCGATCAGGAGCTTACGCAGCGTCGGGGGGATATTTCCGTTTGCTAGCGCCACTTCGGCGAGCGGCGTAATCATAAAGGCCACGTGCGCGTCGCAATCGCTCCACCAGGTCAGCAATGCTTCGCTGTCGCCGACGGTATGCGGCGGGGGAAGCAGCACCGTCGCGCCCTGCGTCAGCGCCGGCCAGATTTCCCATACGCTGGCGTCAAACCCCACGCCCGCCATGTTGGGCGTGCGTTCGCCGGGCTGTAATCCGCTGGCCTCAAGGTGCCACATAATCAGGTTCGTCAGGCTGCGGTGCTCGACCATCACGCCTTTAGGGTTGCCCGTTGAGCCGGAGGTATAAATCACATAGGCCAGATGGTGCGGCTGCGTTCGGTTCTGCGGCGGCGCATGGGCTGGCATCGGCGGCAGCGGTTGCTCAAGGTTAAGGATCGGCAGCGGTTGTTCGCCTACCGCGCGCCGGCCGATCTCGTCGGCGATTAACAGCACCGGAGCGGCGTCTTGCAGTATGTATTGCAGGCGCTCGCCGGGATAGCTCGGATCAAGCGGAATATACGCACCGCCTGCTTTTAACACCGCCAGCAGCGCCACGATCATGTCTGCGCTGCGCGCGCTGCAAACGGCGACCCGGCTTTCCGGGCTGATGCCTTTTTCAATCAGATGCAGCGCCAGTTGGTTAGCCCGCGCGTTCAGCTCGGCATAGCTCAGGGATTTATCGCCGCACTCTACGGCGCAGGCATGCGGCGTGAGCTGGGCGCGGGCCTCAAATAACGCATGGACCGAGTGATTGACGGGGTAATCCCGGGTGGTTTCGTTCCAGGCCTTCAGTTGGTCGTGTTCATCATCGGTTACCAGCGCGTAGTCCTGAACCGCCGACTGCGGCGCAGACGCGGCCTGTTGCAGCAGCAAAAGCAGGTGCTGATTCGCCCGCTGGATATATTGCTCCGGCACCGACGCCGCATCATAGAACCAACGGAAGGCGCCGTCTTCCTTGCTGATTTGCAGGATTGCGCGGGCGCCGGAGGAGAGGACCTTTTCCATCATGGCGCCGGACGCCATCTCATGGTGTTGGCCGGGGAGCAACAATACCGTTGTCGGCCATACCTGCTGGCTGCCGTCGGCATGGTTCACCATGACGGCCGGGTAATAAGGCGTGCGGGACAGCGCCTGAGCATACTCGTGGCGGAGGGATTCCTGTATCTGCGGGAATGTTTGCGTTGTGTCCAGTGAGATTTGCAGCGGCAGGGTTTGCTGGCATAAGGCCCCCGTTCCTTCCCAGAGCCTGATGCGATCGGCTTCCAGCCAGCCGATTTGGAAGTCACTGCGATTTTCCATCCGCGCCAGATAAATTGCCAGCGCGGTAAGCACCGGTTCGGCTCCGCGCTGCCCGGTGTATTGTTGCCAGGCGGTGTTTTTCCAGCTTGGCGTCGAGGCTTGTTGTTGGTGCAGAACCGGAAATACGATGGGAGCGAAATGCGTCAGCCGGGGTTGCCAGAACGGTTGCTGCGGGGCGGCGGCGGCATAGGCCCGGGCGAGCAGGTCCGCATCGGTGCGGGTAATCAGCGGAAGCTGTGAACCGGCCTGCAACTGATAGCGCTGCGCCAGCAGGCGGGCATCAAAGGAGGCGCCGTCGGCGTGACGGAATGCCCCGACCATCACGGCGCCTGAGCCGGTGGCGATCTCCCAGCCATCGTGATGAATCGCGAGTAGCGTGCCGGGATTGGCGTTGCAATCCGATGGAATGACCTTCAGAGAACCTGCGCTGATGGCCTGCGTTCGATCGGGCAACAGGATTTTGATCGGGCAGACTTTAGCGCCGTAATGCAGCGCATTCGCGAACCGTTGCAGCTCGGCGGCCGGTTGATCCCAGCAAAGAAACCCTGCGGCGGCGGGCAGGCGGCGGTGCGCATAAAAACTGCCGGCAACGTCGTTTTCAGACTGCCCGGTTATGTACTGATCGAATTCGGCTACGCTGCTCTCCGGCCGTGAACAGCATGCCAGCAAAATTTCCAACAGCCTTTGTTGCAGGGCATCGAGCTGGGGTTGGGAATGCGCGTACTCGGCATCGATTAACATAACGTCCAGTTCTTTGGTTTGCGGGTTTTCATAAAACATGATTTGCAAATCATTGACGGCAATATTCCCGCCGTAATACCACTGGGTCCGGCACCCGGCAAAAGAGACGCCGTGATCAAAAGAAATAATGTTAATAGCAGGGCCAAACCAGGATGAGTCCGGGCTTACCTGATCCCGGCGAATATCTTCGCCGCGGTACAACTGAAACCGCATTATTTTGGCAATATCAGCGGCGACTTGCTGAATAAATTCAGAAATGGTTTTCTCAGGAGTGATGTTGATAATCAGCGGAATAACGTTGGACGTCATCCCGATGCAATGCTTCTCACGCGTACCGGTTACCGGGAGGCTGAAATTCAGCGCGCACTGGCCCGTCACGTTGTAGAACAGCAAGGCCGTTGCGGCGAGGAATATATGCGCCCGCTTAACGCCGGTGTTCCGTGCCAGTTCTTCCAGCCAGGAAACGTCTTTTTCCTCCAGCAGGGAGGCGCTGGTTAAGGTGTCGGCATACGGAATGCGTTGTTCTTTTCTGGTTAACGTCCTTGGCATGTCGGTAGTGTAGTCTTGCCAGAACGCTTTATCGGTAGCAAAACGCGGAGAACTGCGATATCGGGCATCGCTTTCATTGAGCTGGTTGAAGTCGGAAGGCTCAAATTCGGGGAGAGGATTGTGGGATGAGAGGGCGTTGTAATTAAGCACAATGCGCCGGGTTAATTCTTCGCCGCTCCGGCCGTCAAAGAGAATATGATGCGCCCTGCGGTAAAACAGATACGTTTCCGGCGCCAGTTTTAATAAAGCGAATCGCAGCAGATCCTGATCGGTGGCTGATATTACCCGGTACGCATCATTGTGCATCCAGTTTATCGCCCGCTGCTTCGGGTTATCGCCGTTGCTGAAATCAATTTCTATCATTGAATCAGGGGCGCGCGGCGTTTGGTATTGATAAAGCTCACCATTTTTTTCAAAAAAATGGGCGTGTAAATAAGGCATTTCGTTTAAAACAATGTTGAATGCCTGTTGTAGCCGTTTGAAATTAATGTCGCCCTCAATAAGCGCATAACTCCATATATTAAAGGGGAAATTTTCCGTGAATTTTTCGCTTAGCCATAGCTCGCGCTGTGCGGCGCTGACCTCATATATTTCATCCTCCGGGCTTGCGATGGAGTAATTATTACTAATGGCTGTCGAACTATTTCCTGAGTGATTATTCATGGTAGCACCTTATCATCCGATAGTTTTATTACCTTGCTCATAAGAATTAAAAGCCAATGCTTACAATGAGTTGAATAATTACCGCGGGAATATATTACATGTCTATTATGACAGTTTTACTTAATTGTTAATCAACTCTTCTTTATTCTTTAACCAAGAATGCCCTCATTAGCAAATAAAGGGTAAGGCGCAGAGTAGGAGTTGGAATGTAATGATATTGCTATCAGTTTCTTATATTAAGAGATAAACCAACGTAAAGTTTCCTTTCGTATTTAAGTTGTCGTATGAATTTACGTTAGGGTGACTTTATGAATCAGGTGGCTTTTGTCGGACAAATTCGGGATTTTTTGAGATGAGGGTAATTTTTAGCTTTTTCATATCGTAAATTTCCGGGGTAAGTTGCCGGAAAGGGCCTTGAATGAGGTCTTATGGATCATAATTTATTTATGAGCCAACGAAAAATTCCGTATTTTGGCGTCAGAGTGAAAATGCTAAATAAAAGGTGGTCTGGTATGACAGTTTTGCTTAACTATGGACAGGCAATTTCTTTATTCTGGATTGGTATTATCAGCGTAGGTTTGGTATTGGTGTGATCTGTTTTATTATCGCTGGTTATCCTATGTTATCTGCGCTAAATCATTAAACTTCTCTTTGTTATGCAGCTATTTATTTTTCAATAATTCAAATGGAGGGAATAATGAGGGTATTTAGTGTTGTTGCTTGCTTTTTTCTTAATTCACTATAAAAATGTTTATATGTGTTTAATTTTGGATTTTTATATCGCAATTATCAATTTTAATTAAATTAATTGTCGCGCAAAAGGTGATCACGCAGTAGACAGGCAATGCACATATTCAGTGACTTTTATGGCATGCAGAATGGTCATGTAAGGAGAGAAAATGGCATTGATTACTCCGAAAAATAATCCAGGGTATACACAATTAGGGGACCATCGTATTTTAGTGCTGGAACCCAACTACATTTCCTGGCTGGGTATCTACAGCTTGATAAAAGAGGTTGATGGAAAAGAAGAAAATATATGCCGTTTGTTTAAAGTGAAAATGCTGTACGACATTTCATGTTCTTTTTTACCTGACGTTATTTTATTGCCGTCGGTTGACGGTAATATGAATCTTTTGGCGTTGATACAACAACTTTCCAGCCTGGCCTCCCACTCATCCCCCCCGCGTATCGTGGCGTGCCTTAAGGACAATATTCCCTATCTGGACAATTTATTGTATTCGCTGGGTGTGCAGACGGTTGTCACCTCACTTTGTTCTCCGGAAGAGCTGATAAACAGCCTTACGAAAGAAGCCGGTGAGCAGACGGTGTTGTTTACGCCGCAGGAGCGGAATATTCTGCAGGAAATGCTGGCCGGTCGCAGCATTGACAGAACGGCAAAGATGATGGGGAAAAGTATTTATGCCATCAGCTCTCAGAAGCAAGCCGTGATGCAAAAGCTGAAGATGCGTAATCCGATAGAACTGCAACTGCTTGGCGGAAGGCTGATCGCATCAGGCATCAAATAGGAGCGCTAATCATCTGGTGGGGCGTAAATACGCTTGGACATTGAATGACGTGCTTAGGTGATGTCCAGGCACGACATTATGATTATTGTTCCATAAACGGAATAGTCATTCCCATTTCCCTGCGTTTATTCCGCCTGTTTTTTCACCGAAGATGTTCGTCTCAAAGACGAAAATATAAGGACATCATCATGAGCAACATCTTCAGCCCTGTACAGGTAGGCAAATACGCCTTAAGCAACCGTATCGTCATGGCGCCGATGACCCGTTCGCGGGCGCAGGTTGATGGCACGCCGGGTGAGCTGGCTGCGGAGTATTACGCCCAGCGTGCGGGAGTGGGGCTGATAGTGGCAGAAGGGACGCAGCCCTCGGATGACGGGCAGGGATATCTGACCACGCCGGGTATTTACACCGATGCGCATATTGCCGGCTGGAGAAAGATTGCGGATGCCGTTCATGCGAAAGGCAGCCCTATTTTCATTCAGCTGATGCATGCCGGACGGATGTCCCATCCTGATAACACGCCTCATCATCGCCAGGGTGTTGCGCCGTCGGCCATCGCTCCCGGCACGGGGATGTTTACCATGACTGGGTTGCAGGATATTCCGCAGCCGCGCGCCCTGACCACTGAAGAAGTGCGCAGTACCGTTAATGATTTTCGTTTTGCCGCACGCTGTGCGGTTAACGCCGGGGCTGATGGCGTTGAAATTCATGGGGCGAATGCTTACCTGATTCAGCAGTTCCTGGCGCCCAGCGCAAATACCCGTGATGATGAGTACGGCGGTTCTATCGAAAACCGTGCGCGCTTCGCGCTTGACGTCGCGGCCGCTGTTGCGCAAGAGATTGGCGCGGAACGCACGGCGATTCGATTGTCGCCGGGCACCAGTATGTGGGGGATTGATGAGGGGGAAGAAGGCCCGGATCTTTATCGTTACCTGGTGGCGGAGCTTAACAAGCTGGGCCTGGCTTATCTGCACATCATGCATCAGGGCAACGAACCGTTGCTGGCTGATATCCGCCGCTTGTGGCAAGGCGTGCTGGTGCTTAACCGCCCCGGACGGGCGCGTGAAGATGTGGGGGCGGACGTGACTTCCGGCCTGGCGGATCTGGAAGCCTATGGTCAGATGGTGCTGGCGAATCCGGATTTCGTGGTGCGGCTGCAGTCGGGCGCACCGATGAATGAGGCCGATCGTAATACTTTCTTTGGCGGCGGGGCGCAGGGTTATACCGATTATCCCTTCTTACCGTAACGGATTCATATTCGTATTATTCATCCGCCGGGAGAGCTCTTCCGGCGTTATGCGTAATTAGGAGAATCCTAAAGTTATCTGAGCGATAAGATTAATTAAATAATAGTGCCCGGCAGATATTCTGAAAGTTGCTCATTAGCTTTTATTGCTGCAGAGCAAGGCACGTAAAGCCCAAAATGTTGTAATGCGATATGATTTAATCATTTCAAGAGGAAAAACCCTTCTTCTTGTCATCATCATCCCTTTCAGCGCGCTATTTCTGGTAGCGCGTTTTTTTTATGTAATTTCATTGTCAAAAGCGATTATCTCTCTTTGCTTAACTGCGTATTTTAGGCTTATTCCTAATTGGGCTTTATATTCTGTTAATAAAAATATTTACACGCCACGGCACCGCCACAGGCGGCCTGGCCCCTGATTTTCGCCTGATGTTGGCGCACCCCGTTATATCAACGGCATACGGTTCAATTTTCGCACGGCGGGACGTGTCTGGCGTGAAGATAACGGCGGGGCACCGCATGATGATCTCTGAACGCTACAGTTTGATGCCTTGAATGGTGCGTTCTTGTACAGGATTCCTCCGGATTTTCCTTATCCATGACCATTATGTGGTTAATACGAAAGGTCTCATAGCGATTTTTGTCCTATTATTGTATAGACTCTGGTTCCGTGCTGTTACGCACGGGAAAACGTTTTTACCCATAAAATGGAGAGGCAAAATGGGACTGTTTAGTTTTGTGAAAGAGGCAGGCGATAAGCTATGGGATGCCGTGTCCGGTAACAACAATCGGGCAGAACAAGGGGAAAAACTGAAAGAACATATCAACAATCTGGGTATTCCGGATGCGGACAAAATTGATGTGCAGGTAGCGGAAGACGGTACGGCGACGGTGGGAGGCGATATCGTTTCTCAGGCGATCAGAGAGAAAATCATGGTTGCTGTCGGAAACGTAGCCGGGATTAGCCAGGTAAACGACAATATGTCGGCCACCGAGGCCGGTGACGAGAGCCGTTACTACACGGTGAAATCCGGTGACACCCTCAGCGCTATTTCTAAAGCCATGTATGGCACGGCCAACGAATACCAGCGTATTTTCGAAGCCAACAAGCCGATGCTGAAGCACCCAGACAAAATTTATCCCGGCCAGGTGCTGATTATTCCTAAAAAATAACAGGTATTACGGATGACGCTATTCCGGGAAGAGGAGTAGCGTCTTTCTTTTTTATGGATTCGGACGGATGTGCTGCGGCGCTCCGATCATCAACACATTTAGCAGGATTTACATCATGGGTTTACTCGATCAAATGGCCGGTATGCTGGGCGGTCAGGCCGGCAAACTAGGTCAATATCAGGCAATTTTATCCTGGCTGGAAAGCCAGGGCGGCATTCAGGGCGTATTGGATAAGTTCCGTCAGGGCGGTCTGGCGGCAATCGTCGAATCCTGGATCAGCAGCGGTGCAAACCTGCCGATCTCTGCCGAACAGATTACCTCTGTGCTGGGCTCCCCGGCCATCGGACAGCTGGCGGAAAAACTGGGCATGAATACTCAAACCACTTCCGCATTGATAGCCGAATATCTGCCGAAGATGATTGACGGCCTGTCACCGGAAGGTGAAGTACCTGCTCAGCAGGATCTGCTGTCAGAAGGGCTGAATTTGCTTAAGGGTAAATTGTTCAGCTGATTGACTGTCACGATTTGGTACGACTGCGCGACCGGTTATTTATCTGCCGGTCGCGTTTTTTTGTGATTAATATCACAATACCATCAAATGGTAATCTGAATACAGATGCAAAGTTTATAGCCTGGCATGCACTTTGTTTAATCACGAAATTATTTTCTTATTTCGTTTTTTAACATTTCATTATCATTTTATCGTACCGAGAATTATCTGATAGCGAGTCATTTCGGCGATATGTGCTCAGGGATTGTTTTTAATTTGTTATTTTTCTATTTTGTAGTGAATTTATGCAGACATAATTCATCATGCGTTGTTTTTGACTGTTGATGCGCTGGGGTTTAGTGATGGACCTCACAGTTTGGAAAAAGGCAGTCGCTACAATGTGCTCAGATTTCCAAATGTCCGAGGAAATATAAAATGGAAAATAACAACAGGTCATGGCCCCATATCAGGCGGGTGACGCATATTATGATGATGGCTCATCGTAGTTGCTTTGACTTTCATATCTTCAACTCCAAATAACTCCCTCCTTTACGATGGCATTCCTGCGTCTGGCGGAGAGTCATTGTCTGAGCTAAGGATCGTGTCCGTCCGTTAATGATGCGCACCCGATACCGGCTTAAATAATATTTTGATTTGTTCGTTATTTATCTGCATGTCGTGGATATCTATGGCAAATCATAACTAACTCCCGTTGTTGCAACGATGCCTTTGCCGGCAGGGAACACCGCATTAGACGTGCGGATTATTCTCGCTGTGATGCCGGCAGTCTTCGGTTCGGTTTATTCGTGGAATTTTTTTCCATGAATTCTCCTTAACGAAGGCGGAATAAGACTTTCCGTTTGAACGATAATGAACCCTGGCGTTTATTATTGCGGCCCCGGCTTGTCTTAATATTTTGGGCTTATCTGAAGGGCATTATTTAATGGCCTCAGGGGAGCCTTGCCTTTAAAAAGAGATAAATGAAATGGCTCAGTTTAATAATAAAGTCGCTGTAAGCGTTGATGTGACTTCTTGCTTTAGTACCACCAGGGAAACCGTCGATATTCGTAATACGGATTTTACGGATATCTCCGCCGTTGTGTTGTCGGTAGTGGACGCCGTCAGCGGAATGCTGGAGAACGTGGAACAAACCGGTTTCGGCCTGCCGGTGTTTGTCGCGGTGTGCGATGAAGATGAGTTGCCGCCGTCCATTCTGCCGCGGGTTACCGGCGTATTTGAAATGAGCGACGGCAACGGCGAATTTTATGGCAAACAACTGGAAGCCGCGGCCGTCCGCTATGAAAACGACATGCTGCCGCCGTTCTTCGGACGTTTGATGGACTACGTGAGCAAAGGCTACGCCGCGTTTGATTGCCCCGGTCACCAGGGCGGGCAGTTCTTCCGCCGCCATCCCGCCGGGCGTCAGTTCTTCGACTATTTTGGCGAAACGCTGTTCCGCTCCGACTTGTGCAACGCCGATGTGGCAATGGGCGACTTGCTGATTCATGAAGGCGCGCCCTGCGCTGCGCAGCAGCATGCGGCCAAGGTCTTTAACGCCGATAAAACCTACTTTGTGCTTAATGGCACCTCATCCTCCAACAAAGTGGTGCTGAACGCCCTGCTGGCGCCGGGCGATCTGGTGCTGTTCGATCGCAACAACCACAAATCCAACCATCACGGCGCGCTGTTGCAGGCCGGAGCTACGCCGGTGTACCTGGAAACTGCGCGCAACCCGTTCGGCTTTATCGGCGGGATCGACGCCCACTGTTTTGAAGAGAAATACCTGCGTGGTCTGGTGCGTGAAGTCGCGCCGGATCGGGCGCAGGAAAAACGTCCGTTCCGTTTGGCGGTGATTCAGTTGGGAACCTATGACGGCACCATCTACAACGCCCGTCAGGTGGTGGATAAGATCGGTCATCTGTGCGACTACATCCTGTTCGATTCCGCCTGGGTCGGGTACGAACAGTTCATTCCGATGATGAAAGATTGTTCGCCGTTGCTGCTGGATCTGAACGAGAACGATCCGGGCATTCTGGTGACCCAGTCGGTGCATAAACAACAGGCCGGTTTCTCCCAGACGTCGCAGATCCATAAAAAAGACCGGCATATCAAAGGCCAGGCGCGCTATGTCAACCATAAACGTATGAACAATGCTTTTATGATGCACGCGTCCACCAGTCCGTTTTACCCGCTGTTCGCCGCGCTGGACGTTAACGCCAAAATGCACGAAGGCGAGAGCGGTAAACGCATGTGGATGGACTGCGTTAAGGTCGGCATCGAAACCCGCAAACTGCTGCTGAAGCTGTGCCATCACGTCAAACCCTTCGTGCCGACGTTGGTGGACGGTAAAAAGTGGCAGGATTTCAGCACCGAAGAGATGGCTAACGACCTGCGTTTCTTCAACTTTATCCCCGGCGAGCGCTGGCACGCCTTCGAAGGGTACGCGGAGCACCAGTACTTCGTTGACCCCTGCAAGCTGATGCTGACCACGCCCGGCATTAACGCCGAAAGCGGCGAGTATGAAGCATTCGGGGTGCCGGCGACGATTTTGGCTAACTTCCTGCGTGAAAACGGCATCGTGCCGGAAAAATGCGATCTGAACTCCATTCTGTTCCTGATGACCCCGGCGGAAGATATGGCGAAGATGCAGCATCTTGTCGCCCAGATTGCCCATTTTGAACGCTTATTGGACGAAGATGCACCGCTTTCCGAAGTGCTCCCCTCCGTGTATGCCGCCAATGAAGCGCGCTACCGCGGTTACACCATCCGCCAGCTGTGCCAGGAGATGCACGATCTTTACGTCAGCCATGACGTGAAACAGTTGCAGAAAGAGATGTTCCGTAAAGCTTACTTCCCGAAAGTAGCCATGAACCCGCAGCAGGCCAACCTGGAGCTGGTACGCGGCAACGTTGAGCTGGTGGCGCTGAACCAGGCGGAAGGGCGCATCGCGGCGGAAGGCGCGCTGCCTTACCCGCCGGGCGTGCTGTGCGTGGTTCCCGGTGAAATCTGGGGCGGCGCGGTGCAGCGGTATTTCCTGGCCCTGGAAGAGGGGATCAACCTGCTGCCCGGCTTTGCGCCGGAGCTTCAGGGGGTTTACATCCAGGAAGACGAGGACAACCGCAAGCGCGCCTACGGCTACATGATTAAACGGTAATCGGGCGTTCACTGAGCACAGACGGGAAGCGCGTGATTTCTCCGCGTTTCCCGCACGGAAAAGAATAAGAGAGAACGATTATGAGTACCTCAAAAAACAAAATGGGCGTGGTCCAGCTAACGATTCTGACCGCGGTAAATATGATGGGGTCCGGTATCATTATGCTGCCGACCAAGCTGGCGGAAGTCGGGACTATCTCCATCGTCTCCTGGCTGGTGACGGCGGTGGGATCGATGGCGCTGGCCTATGCGTTCGCCAAATGCGGGATGTTCAGCCGCAAGTCCGGCGGGATGGGCGGTTATGCTGAATATGCGTTCGGCAAGTCCGGTAACTTTATGGCGAACTATACCTACGGCGTGTCGCTGTTGATCGCCAATGTCGCGATTGCGATTTCCGCCGTGGGTTATGGCACCGAGCTTATCGGCGCCGCGTTGTCGCCGTTGGGTATCGCGATCGCCACCATCGGCGTGCTGTGGCTGTGTACCGTTGCCAACTTCGGCGGCGCGCGCATCACCGGACAAATCAGCGGCGTGACCGTTTGGGGCGTGATCATCCCGGTGGTCGGGATCTCCGTGATTGGCTGGTTCTGGTTCAGCCCGGAAATGTACGCCGCATCCTGGAACCCGCATCATATGCCGGCATTTGAAGCCGTCGGTTCTTCTATCGCCATGACGTTGTGGGCGTTCCTGGGGCTGGAATCCGCCTGCGCCAACACTGACGTGGTGGAAAACCCGGAGCGCAACGTGCCGATCGCCGTTTTGGGCGGGACGCTGGGTGCGGCGGTGATTTATATCATCTCCACCAACGTGATTGCCGGTATCGTACCGAATATGGATCTGGCTAACTCCACCGCGCCGTTCGGCCTGGCGTTTGCGCAGATGTTCACGCCCGGCGTGGGTAAAGTCATCATGGCGCTGATGGTGATGTCCTGCTGCGGTTCGCTGCTGGGCTGGCAGTTCACCATCGCCCAGGTGTTCAAATCCTCGGCGGACGAAGGCTACTTCCCGAAAGTCTTCTCGAAAATCACCAAGGCTGAAGCGCCGGTTAAAGGCATGCTGGTCATCGTGATTATTCAGACGCTGCTTTCCCTGATGACCATCAGCCCGTCGCTGAACAAACAGTTCAACGTACTGGTGAACCTGGCGGTAGTAACGAACATTATTCCTTACATCCTGTCGATGGCGGCGCTGGTGATTATTCAGAAAGTGGCGAAGGTTGATCCGGGTAAAGCCCGCGTGGCGAATATCATTGCGTTAATCGGGGCGATTTACAGCTTCTATGCGCTGTACTCCTCCGGGGAAGAGGCGATGATGTACGGTGCTATCGTAACTTTCTTGGGCTGGACGCTGTACGGGCTGATCTCGCCGCGCTTTGAGATGCGTAATAATAACGTGTAACTGAAAGAGAAACGGGAGAGCCAGCGGGCGCTGGCTCTGACCGGAATTTATTTCTTAACGGCCAGCAGTACGGAAGAGGCCTTAACCAACGCAACAACGCGTGAACCGGCGGCCAGCGCCATTTCTGCCAGGCTTTCGTTGGTGATCACTGAGGTCAGGGGCAGACCGGAATCCGTTTTGATATGTACCGTTGCGTTAACTGCGCCTTTTTCGAGCGTGGTAATCACGCCGGCGAACTGGTTACGGGCGGAAAAACGCAGGCCGCAATCTTCTGAAGCCAGAATAACCCACGGCGCCTTGATCAACGCGATGGCTTCCTTTCCGGTTTCCAGACCGAGCGATTTCTGGCTTTGGGCCGTAACGATGGCAACCAGCTTATCGCCGCCGGGAAGCGTAAGCTCCACTTCATCATTAACCGCGCCGTTGGCAACTGCGGTAACGGTACCGGTGAGCTGATTGCGTGCAGATACTGACATGAATCTTCTCCTGAATTAGGGGCATGGGTTTGTCATCATAAGTGACATTTGTAATGCTATTCCATCCGGGATGGCGGGATATGTGGGATGAATCAAACCCGTTTGGCGATATTGCAGCAAAACAAGGGATTACGCATATTTTCCGTGCGTTGCCGATGGCATACTTGGCGATATCCTTTTTTATTCTGCAAGGTGTAACGGATGCAGCGGGTAACGCTTTCCCTTGATGATGACCTGATGGCGGAAATTGACGCCATTATTAAAGAACGCAATTACCAGAACCGTTCGGAGGCTATCCGCGATTTAGCCCGGGCCGGGTTACAGGCGACGGCGCTGCCGGAGCATGACGCCGCCAACTGCGTCGGCGCGCTGTTTTACGTTTACGATCATGAGGCGCGCGAGCTGTCGAAACGGCTGACGCGGACGTTCCACGATCATCACGATCTTTCGCTCGCCAGCCTGCATGTGCATCTCGATCACGGCAGTTGCATGGAGGTTTCCCTGCTGAAGGGGGAGACGGAGAAGGTGCGGGAGTTTGCCAAGCAGGTTATCGCCGAGCGCGGCGTGCGTCACGGCAAGCTGGTGCTGGTGCCGGGCGAAGACGGCCACGATCATGGCCATCATCATCATCACGAGCACGACGAATAAAAAACGGGGAGCGTTTTCGCTCCCCGTTAGCCATTATCCCCGGCGATAGCCTTTCTGCGCCGTATTCACCTTGTGCAGGTAGCGCCGTGACTCCGCCGAAGGATGGCGGGTGGTCAGCGCCTGATAGATATCGCCCGGCGACATCTGGTTCATGATGTTGACCGCCTGCGCTCTGTCGCTGGAGAAGACCCGCAGTACGCTGCCCGCGCCGCCATTGTAGGCGGTGATGACTGCGTAACGCCGCGACGTCGCGTTTTTGATCCCGCCCAGATAGTTGTTCTGCAAAATCGCCAGATAAGCCGTACCAGTGTCGATGTTATTTTCCGGATCGAACAGATAACTGCGGCTCGGCGTACCCCATTTGCCTTTCTGCTTGAAGACGTCTTTACCCGCGGTGTGCTGGACCACCTGCATCAGCCCGAGCGCGTCGGAGCCGCTGACCGCATAGGGGTTGAAGCTCGACTCGGTCTGCATGATCGCCAGAATCAGCGACTCATCCACGCCGTATTTCTCCGATGCCTTGCGCACCATGCCGAGGTATTTATGGGCGCGTTTATCCAGGTGATTGGGCACCAGTTGCAAAGTGACCGAGTAGATGACGTGCAGACCGGAGGTACGCTTGCGCAGCTTGTTCTGCAGCAGGTAGTCGGCGAAGTGGTTGGCGCGCCACTCCCAGCGGATCGGCTGGCCTTCATTGTCCAGTACCTGGCCGTACAGGAACGGCTCTTTGCTGATCTGAATGTCGTTGGCGTCGGAGTAGAGGTCTACCGAACCGGGATCGTCGCCCATCAGCAGGGTGAGAATGATCGCTTGCTTCAGGCTGGCGGTGGGATCGGTGGTAGAAATAGTCTCTACGGTGATTTGACCGCTTTCGAAGTTAATGTGGCTGCGCGTCAGGTATTGATCGGAGTATTTGACGTAATCCTTCGGTCCGGCGATCAGAACTTCGTTCAGGCCCCAGATATTTTCGATATTGTGGGCAAACTGGCCCATCAGGATGTCGAAGCCGTTGGTGTCTTTGACGTAGGCTTCGTTGTACTCCGATTTTTTCCCGGAGCAGGAGATGAGCAGCGGAATCAGCAGGAGCAGCGCAAAAAATTTTTTCATCGTAACTGTCATAACCGTAAAGCCGGATTGACGCAACGCCGGGGGGCAGGGACGTAAGCCCCGCCCGGCATCACTCGCTCGGAGGGGTATACCCTTCAATGTGCACGTCGTGCCCTTCGAACAGGAAATTCACCATTTCCTGCTCCAGCAATTTGCGGTCATCCGCGTTCATCATGTTCAGTTTTTTTTCGTTGATGAGCATGGTTTGCTTGGACATCCACTGCGCCCACGCTTCTTTGGAAATTTCGTTATAAATCCGTTTGCCCAGTTCGCCCGGATACAGCTGAAAATCCAGCCCTTCGGCTTCTTTATTCAAAAACGTGCAAAAAATGGTTCTGCTCATGGAGTGTCCTCATGATGTAGTAAAGTCCGGGCATCCTGTGCTTATCCTGCTTCCTTACCCAACTGTTGCAACAACCGTTCAACGGGGGCGGCTAACCCGACGGACGGGGGCTGCGCTAAGTTATACCAGAGTCCGGCGCCTTCATCCATGCAGGCGCTGCGTTCGGGTATTTCCAGCAGCATTGGCACGATGTCCAGATGGAAGTGGCTGAAAGTATGGCGGAAGGCGGTGAGCTGGTGTAAATCGGGAGATACACAGCCGGTGCGGGCAAGATGATCCCGCAACGCTTGTTCGCCGCCAAACTGCGGGAAACAGTACAGCCCGCCCCACAGGCCGACGGCCGGGCGCTGTTCCAGCCAGACGCGCGTTCCCTGTTTGATCATCAGGAAGTAGCCGGTTTTTTCCGGCAGCGTCTGTTTGGGTTTCTTGCCCGGATAGCTTGCCCAGTCGTGATTGGCGTAAGCGATGCAGTCCGCGCTGAGCGGGCAAAGTTCGCACTTGGGTTTGCTGCGGGTGCAGACCATCGCCCCCAGATCCATCATCGCCTGATTGAAACGGCTGACGCCGTCGGCGGGCGTGACGTCGGCGCTGATTTGCCACAGGCGGTTTTCGACCTCTTTTTTCCCCGGCCATCCGGCGACGGCATAACAGCGCGCCAGTACCCGTTTCACGTTACCGTCGAGGATCGGGTAATGCTGGCCGAGCGAGAGCGAAAGAATAGCGCCGGCGGTGGAACGGCCCACGCCGGGCAGCGCGGCGACCTCGTCGAACGTGGCAGGAAACTCACCGCCGTGCCGCTCAACGATGGTCTGCGCAGCCTTGTGTAAATTACGCGCCCTGGCGTAGTAGCCCAGCCCGGTCCACAGATGCAGCACTTCGTCCAGCGGGGCGGCGGCCAGATCGGCGACGGTGGGGAAACGCGCCATGAAACGGTTGAAGTAGGGAATCACCGTGGCAACCTGGGTTTGTTGCAGCATGACTTCCGAAAGCCACACCTGATAAGGCGTTTTCGGGCTTTGCCAGGGAAGGGTTTTACGCCCGTAGCGGTCGTACCAGGCCAGTACGGCCTGAGCAAACTGTTGCGCCTGCATCATAAGCGTGGAATGATCCCCCGTAAAATGGCGTCGGTAAAAAACAGGCTGCGATTGCAGCACAGTGCGCCCGGCCTGTAAACCGGAAGTTAGCGCCGGGCCGGGAATATCTGCCTGTGGTGACGTACACTGAATTAGCGCTTGTGAAAACAGGCCAACTTTGCATAATGCGCCTTTACTTTTTTGCATTCAGACGAACAAAACGATGATAAAGAACGACGTAATTTCGCCGGAATTTGATGAAAACGGACGCGTACTGCGTCGTATCCGCAGTTTTGTGCGCCGTCAGGGGCGGCTGACCAAAGGGCAGCAGCAGGCGCTGGAAACGCTCTGGCCGGTGATGGGCGTGGAATATGAGCCGGAGTTGCTCGATCTGAACGCCCTGTTCGGGCGCGAGGCGCCGACGGTGCTGGAGATCGGCTTCGGCATGGGCGCGTCCCTGGTGACGATGGCGGCGCAGCACCCGGAGCAGAATTTCCTCGGCATTGAGGTACACTCTCCCGGCGTAGGCGCCTGCCTGGCGTCGGCACAGGAGGCCGGGGTGACCAACCTGCGCGTAATGTGTCATGATGCGGTGGAAGTGCTGGAGAAGATGATTCCGGATGGAGAACTGGCGATGGTGCAGTTGTTCTTCCCCGATCCCTGGCACAAAGCGCGTCACCACAAGCGGCGCATTGTTCAGGCGCCGTTTGCCGAGCTGGTGAAAAGCAAGCTGCGCACCGGCGGCGTGTTCCACATGGCGACCGACTGGGAAAACTATGCGGAACATATGCTGGAAATTATGAACGGCGTCGCGGGATATAAAAACCTGTCCGGCGACAATACATACGTCCCCCGGCCGGATTCACGTCCGTTAACGAAGTTTGAACTGCGTGGGCAGCGTCTGGGACATGGTAACTGGGATCTGATGTTTGAGAGGATAGCTTAATGGCCATACAACGCAGCCGTCGTTTGCGCAAGAAGATGCATATTGATGAGTTTCAGGAGATCGGTTTCAGCCTGAGCTGGCGTTTCCCGGACGGCACCGGTATTGATGAAATCGACCGCAAGGTCGACAGCCTGATTGACGACGTTATCGACCCTAACGGGCTGGCGTTTGACGGCAGCGGCTACCTGAGCTGGGAAGGCTTGATCTGCCTGCAGGAAATCGGCCGTTGCACCGACGAGCACCGCCAGTTGGTGAAGAAGTGGCTGGAAGATAACGGCATGCTGGACGTCACGGTCAGCGAGCTGTTTGATATCTGGTGGGATTGATTTCCCGGTAACTGATTTTGCAGATAAAAGCCTCCGCGAGCCGGAGGTTTTTTTTAGCCCGCATTCATGCCGGCTTTAAGAATGAGCTGTATGGCGACGGCAGGCGCTTTTGTTTATCGTGTGAACGGTTTCCTCCGGCGGTGGTCAATGTATTCATACGCGGGAAATAGTTCAGGCGTTATCTTTTGATTTGTTCAGAGAGCGCCTTTTGATTTTTCAGGAGAAAGTATGATCCGTAGATTGACGCTGCCCTTGCTGATGCTGACCGCATGGCAGGCGCAGGCAGCATGGCAGTGCAACGTACAGCCGCAGGACGACATTATTATCAATGAGAGTCAGGTTCAGGTGGTTGGCGCCAGCGGCAACCTGCAAATTGATAAAGACGGGAACGTGATGCGCGACGGTAAAGCGTTGACGCTGAACGCCAGGGCGCAGCAGCAGGCGGTGGACTACCAGGCGGCGCTGCGCAAGGATCTGCCGTGGATTTATCAGGGCGCGCAGACGCATCTGGAAAAGGCGCGTTCTTCGCTGGATAACGTGCTGGTACAGGAGCTGGGCAGCGACAGCAACGTGCGCAATCGTCTGACGACGCTCAACGGCGAGCTGAAAAAGCAGATGGAGCGCGTGCTGGAAAAACGCAGCGACGGTTATGCTTTCCACCATCAGGCGATCAAGCAGGTGGAGCAGGATGGTCAGAAACTGGTGAACTCCGCGATGGGCGGCGTTATGCAGGACAGCATCAATGAAATGGGGCTGAAGCAGGCCACTAAATCCGATAATCCGCTCAAAGCGCTGATGGGGAACCTGGGCGGTTTGCAGCAGGCGGTGCAGAAAGAGTGGAAGAATCAGGAAAAAGAGTTTCAGGGATTCGGACAAGACGTATGCAACCGCATGACGACGCTTGAAACACAGCGTAAAACGCTGATCGGCGAACTGCCGCAGGGCTGATTAAAGCCGGAAAAGAAAAAACCGCCGGAACGATGGCGGTTTTTTTTATCCGTCGGCCTCAGGCCGGCTGATAACTGATCGAGTGCTCCGGCGCGTCGGATTTAGTATCCAGCACGACGTTCCACAGCCCGCTGTATGGCACGCTCAGGTACGCTTCGCCGTTGCCGCGTGCGGTAATCACTGCGCTTTGGGTGGCGCGCTCGCCGGTCAGGTGAAGATGGAAATCATGGGTGCAACGCACGATGACCGTATCACCGGCGAACAGGTTAAGACAGGTACGTACTATCGACATATATTTCTCTCCCGCACATAGACAAAAATCCATAGCTAAATCGATTCGCTTGTGATGTTCCTCACATAACGCACGGTCCATAAGAGCAAATTGTGACCGTTCAAATAATGACCTTTATCAAATTTTGTTGCAGTTAGTAAAAAATATTAATAACCGTAAAGGGGTATCAGCAGGAGTAATAACGGGGTTAACCAAGAGAAAGGGCACGGTGAACGATCCCGTGCCCTTGGTTTTGCCGGTTAAATTTCAGGAACTTTAACGTAGCTGCTGAGCATCAGCACCATGCTCTCTTTCGTTTCCGCCGAGTTAAAGCGGAAGGTGTGGCCCTGACGATCGCCGCCGATATACCAGGATATTTCAGTTTTCCCGGCCGCAATGGCCTTACGCACAGCTTTATCTACGTCCAGGTAGTGGAATTTGCGCGTGTTATCCAGGTAGAGAATGGCGTCTGAGTTGTAGTTACAAGACGGACGGTTATCCCAGGTCACGCTGTTTTCGTTCCAGTCGGAAGAGCCTGCCGGGTAGAAGAAGATCTGGTCAGCGCCGCTTTCTTCTTTCGCGCCATAAAGCCGGATGCGGTACTTGAAGTTCGCCAGCTCGGTTTCGGACAAACCCTGCGGCAACGGCGGAATTTTAAACTTCACCAGCGCCAGCGTTTCCGGGTTGGCCTTACGTCCGCCGTCTTTCCAGTTGTCCTGCAAAATCAGATCAGGTTTCTGCCCGAAGTTGGCGTTCGGCTCCTGACTGCTGACGTAGCTGTCATCAATGGCGGGTGAGTAGTCATAAGGTACGTTAGTGCCGCAGTCCATATTGTTGTTCATGCACAGCTCAGCCATGAATTTCGCGCCGTTTTCCGTCCAGCCGTTCATGAAATCGGCGTGCGCGGTGTAGATCCCTCCCCAGTTCTCCGTGCGTTGATCGCCTTGCATTGTCGGGTCCATGGAAAGCTGGATTTTCGACGTATCCAGTGACGTAATCTGCGGTAATACCCAGGCAATGTTCATATTTACCGTCGGTATTTTAACCGGGAAGTCCGCCGGGCAAGCGCCGCTGACGCTATAGGCGGCGTTCATTTTTCCGTGTACGGGCTTAAGGTTTACGCCGTCCCAGCAGTTGGGGAAGGCAATGCCGATATTGAATTGCACCGCATCGCCGGCGGCGCGCAGTCCGCAGACTTCACCGGCTTTATTGCTGTAGCCTTTGCCGTTGCCGCACAGAAACGTGATGTGACTGTTTGGCCCAGTACCGTGATGGTCGCCGGCCAGCAGTTCCAGGCCCGGCGGGAACGGGGTCAGCGGATTGGTGTCAACGTTGCTGGCCTGGTAGTAGGTTTTCTGATAGGCCGGCTTAACGATCTCGCCGTCAGGCAGCTTCATGGTGGGAACCCAATATGCGGAGGAATCAGCTTTATTATCGCAGGTGGTGTCCGGCTTGGCGCGCAACGTGGCGTAGGACGAGTAGGCGTCGGTGTGCGTATTGCCGAAAAAGTCATGCAGCATCGCCTGATTGGGCTTGCCGAACATCATGATGGCGTCGTCGCCGAGCGTGTGATGATAAGCGCAGGTCGCCTGAGCCTGGGGGCCGGCATGAACGGTAAAAGAGGCGATACCGGCCATCAGGGCGGCGCTGAGAGTTGAGTACTTCATGGTTTGCTCCATTTGATAAACAGTGGATGTGGTTATTAACAGGAGAGAGCAACCATGGAGAAATCACATACCGTCATAAAAAATGATGTGAGTCCGTGAGGAAAAATGAGGGTGGGGGAAAGTTAAACAATCTTACATATTTCCGACTGAGGCCTCTTTCCGGGTGAGGTAACGTATTACGCTGACTTTCCCGTTATCACAGGAGTTTTTATGTTGTCACTGAACCCTGCCGAAACTGCGCTGGTGCTTATCGATCTTCAGGAAGGCATCCTGCCGTACGCCGGCGGACCGCATTCGGCGCAGGACGTGCTGACGCGCGCCGCCGCGCTGGCCCGTCATTTCCGTGCGCATCAGGCGCCGGTGATACTGGTGCGCGTCGGCTGGTCCCCGTCGTTTGACGATGCCCTGAAGCAGCCGGTGCAGGAGTCGCCTCATGCCCGCCAACTGCCGGAAAACTGGCTGACTTATCCGGACGTGCTGGGCGTGCAGGAGACGGACATCCACGTGCTCAAGCGCCAGTGGGGCGCGTTCTACGGCACCGACCTGGACTTACAGTTGCGTCGGCGCGGAATTAAAAACATCGTGCTGGGCGGCATTGCGACCAATATGGGCGTGGAATCCACCGCGCGCAATGCGTGGGAGCATGGCTATGCGGTGGTGATGGCGGAAGACATTTGCAGTACGGTTGACGCCGTGCAGCATGAACACAGCTTTCGCTATATTTTTCCGCGCATTGCCCTCATTTCCGACTGTGAAGGGATCACCGCGGCTATCGGGAGTAAATGATGCGGCGGCCCCTCATAACGCATCGGGATGAGGGACGCGGGGCTAGAGGAAGAGTTCCAGCAGGGCGTTGAGGAACAGCTTGCCGTGCTCGGTGATTTGCCAGTGCTCCGGCGTCTCGGTGATGTAGCCCTGTGCCAGGGCCTGATCGAGCTGCGCATGGATGACGCTTTCGCTCAGTCCGGTCAGGTTCTGGAATTCGCGGCGCGGTACTGCCTCCAGCAGGCGGAAGCGGTTCATAAAGAATTCGAACGGCTTTTCCGCATCTTCCACCTGATGCTGTTTGTCCAGATAACGCCCCTGCATATAGCCGCGCGGGTGACGGGTTTTCGCCGTACGCAGCAGTGTGCCGTCCGGCCGGGTGACTTTTCCGTGCGCGCCGCAGCCGATGCCCAGATAGTCGCCGAAACGCCAGTAGTTCAGGTTGTGCTGACACTGGTAGCCGGGTTTGGCGTAGGCCGAGGTTTCGTATTGCTGATAACCCGCCGCGCTGAGCAGGCGGTGGCCCTGTTCGAAGATGTCCCACAGCGCGTCGTCGTCCGGCAATTTCGGCGGACGGGAACCGAACAGCGTGTTCGGCTCAATGGTCAGCTGATACCAGGAGAGATGGGGCGGGGCAAGTTCTATTGCCTGACGCAAATCGTCAAGCGCTTCTTCCAGGCTTTGATCCGGCAGACCATGCATCAGATCGAGATTAAAGCTGCGCAGCCCCAGTCCGGCGGCAAGCCGCGCGGCGCGCTTTGCTTCTTCCGGGCCATGAATTCGCCCCAGTCGTTCCAGCTTTTGCGCGCTGAAGCTTTGTACGCCGATAGAAATCCGGTTCACGCCGGCCCGCTGGTAGGCGCTGAAACGATCGGCTTCAACGGTGCCGGGGTTGGCTTCCATCGTGATTTCGGCATCGGCGTCCAGCGCGATGCGGGCGCGCACGCCGTCCAGCAGGCGCTGCATTCCCGCGGCGCTCAGCAGGCTGGGCGTACCGCCGCCGATAAAAATGGTGCTGATGCTGCGCCCCTGCGCCAGCGGCAGATCGGCATCCAGATCCGCCAACAGGTGATCCACGTACTCTTGCGACGGAATCTCGCCTTTCTGCGCGTGTGAGTTGAAGTCACAGTACGGGCATTTTTGCACGCACCACGGGATGTGAATGTAGAGGCTCAGCGCCGGCAGGTTAAGCATTACTCAGGGCTTCCAGCAACAGTTTCAGCGCCTGGCCGCGATGAGAAAGCGCCGTTTTCTGTTCGCGCGTCAGTTCCGCCGCCGAACGGCCCAGCTCCGGAATGGTAAAGATGGGATCGTAGCCGAAGCCGCCGTCGCCGGTGGGGGCGAAGGCGATCTCTCCGGCCCAGCTTCCGTGGCAGACAATCGGCGTCGGATCGGCCGCGTGGCGCATATAAACCAGCACGCAGTGGAACTGCGCCTGACGCTGGCCCGCCGGTACATCTTTCAACGTTTCCAGCAGTTTTTCCAGGTTCGCCTGATCACTGGCGTCTTCGCCGGCGTAGCGCGCCGAATAGATGCCCGGCGCGCCGCCGAGCACGTCCACCGCCAGGCCGGAATCATCGGCAATGGCCGGCAGGCCGGTAGCCTGCGCCGCGTGACGCGCCTTGAGGATGGCGTTCTCAATAAAGGTCAGCCCGGTTTCCTCCGCGGAGTCTACGCCCAGATCGGTTTGCGCGACGACGTCGAGGCCGAAATCCGCCAGCAGGCTGGCGAGTTCGCGAACTTTACCGGCGTTACCGGTAGCTAATACGACTTTTTGCATAACGAATTCCTGAAATTATTGAGGGAGCAACGCGGCGACTGGTTCAGGGAACTGCTGGGGCTGGCTGATGCGTAACTGCTTATGCCGGCCAAGTTCGCCTTTCTCAATGACGACCTGACTTTTAGCAACGCGGAACTGCTTGGCGATGAATTTTACAAGATGGGCGTTGGCCTGACCATCCACCGGCGGGGCGGTGATGGCGACTTTCAGTTCATCGCCGTGCAGTCCGATGATTTGGTCACGGCTGGCTTTGGGCTGGATATAGAGTCGTAATACCAGCCCATCATCGGTAAGCTCGACAGCACTCACAGAATCGCCCAGATTGGGCCGAACGTATCCATGCCCAGATAGTTCAGCAGGTACAGGACCAGGATCACCACCATAGCGGAGAAATCCAGCCCGCCCATGGCCGGAATAATGCGGCGTACCGGCGCCATCAGCGGCTCGGTCAACTGATGCAGTACGTAGTCCAGCGGGCTGCGGCCCTGGCTGACCCAGCTCATGATGGCGCGCACGATGATGGCCCAGAACACCAGATAGCCGGCGGTTTTCACCAGAGAAATCAGGCCGAATAACAAGTTATACGCGCTGAACGTGATCTCGCCGCTCTGAATCAGCAACAGCAGCGGGTATTTGATCGTCATCAGGATAAATGCGACCAGCAGCGATGCGGTGTCGATTGGGCCCAGCGCGGGAATGACGCGGCGCAGCGGGCCGATGATCGGCTGGGTCAGGCGCACCACGAACTGCGCCAGCGGGTTATAGAAATCGGTACGTGCCCACTGCATCCAGACGCGCAGCAGCAGAATCATGGCGTAGAGGTCGATGATGGTCTTGACCAGAAAAGTCATTGTCAGCATGAAAGCCCTTTCGTTCCGTTAGTGATAAAAAATATAAATCAATTGGTTAGCGCAAATCCGGCCTGCGTTCTTACTGTGCCGGGCCGTAGTCGCGGGCGCCGAAAATCGCCGTGCCGATACGCACCAGCGTACTGCCTGAGGCAATTGCGGCATCCATGTCATGCGTCATGCCCATCGACAGAGTATCGACCTGCGGATAACGCTGCTTTAATGCCAGAAATGCCTGCTCCATACGATCAAATACCGCCTTCTGTTTGGCGAAGTCCTCTTCCGGCGCCGGAATTGCCATCAGGCCGCGCAGGCAAAGACGCGGCAGGGAGGCGATTTCCGCCGCCAGCGCGTCCAGTTCTCCGGGGAGAATGCCGGACTTGCTCTCTTCATCGCTGATATTGATCTGGATAAGCACGTTCAGCGGCGCCTTCTCTGCCGGGCGCTGTTCATTCAGGCGCTGGGCGATTTTCACACGATCCAGCGTATGAATCCAATCAAAGTGCTCGGCAACCAGGCGGCTTTTATTGGACTGCAACGGGCCGATAAAGTGCCATTCCAGCGGGGTATCCGCCGCAGTCCGGGTGAAATACTGAATTTTTTCCACCCCTTCCTGCACGTAGTTTTCACCGAAGGCGAGCTGTCCGGCGGCAATAGCATCTTCGATGTCGCTCACAGGTTTGGTTTTGCTTACCGCAAGCAGCGTAATTTCCCGTGGATCGCGTCCGCAGCGTTGAGCGTCAGTGGCGATCTGGCTCCTGACGGAGGTCAGATTTTGTTGGATAGTCGTCATGATGATTTTAGAGGCGATATTCAAAATGGACTTCAATGAGTTATTGGAGAGTAGTGTAAAGCAAAACGCATCGGATCTGCACCTTTGCGCCGGTTATTCGCCGGTGTTGCGCATTGACGGGCAACTCCGGCGGCAATCCGGCCCCTTATTGCACCCCGCGTTATTGTCACGCTGGCTTGATGGCTGGCTGTCGCCGGCGCAGAAGCAGGCGTGGGAGACACAGCATCAGGTTGATTTCGCGCTGGCGCACGACGGCGTACGCCTGCGCGGGCACGCGTTTATGCAGCGCCATGGTCCGTCCCTGGCATTGCGCCTGATCCCTTCCAACTGCCCCCTGCCGGCGGAGCTGGGTATCCCGCTGGCGCTGATTGAACAACTGTATGCGCCTGAGGGGCTGATTCTGGTATGCGGTGCGACGGGAAGCGGGAAGTCCACAACGCTGGCATCGCTGATACAGATGCTCAACCGTGAAAGCGCGCTGCATATCATTACGTTGGAAGATCCCGTGGAGTTTCTGCATCAGGGCGACCGGGCCCTGATCCAGCAGCGCGAGCTGGGCGTGCATGTGGCCGGTTTTCAGCAGGGGCTGCGCGCCGCGCTGCGTGAAGATCCGGACGTGTTGCTGCTGGGAGAGCTTCGGGACACCGAAAGCATTCGTCTGGCCCTTACCGCGGCGGAAACCGGGCATCTGGTTTTGGCGACGCTGCATACCCGTGGCGCGCCACAGGCCGTGGAGCGGTTGGTGGACGTTTTCCCTGCGGGAGAAAAAGAGTTCGTGCGCACATTGTTGGCGGGAAGCCTGCGCGCCGTGCTGGCGCAGCAACTGCTGCCGCGCGCCGGCGGCGGACGGGTGGCTGCGTTTGAGCTGCTGCTGGGTGTTCCGGCAGTAGGGAGTCTGATCCGCGAAGGGAAAACGCATCAGCTGGTCAGCGTGCTGCAAACCGGGCAACGCCAGGGAATGATAAGTTTTGAACGAAGCATAGCGGCGCTGAGGAGAGACGACGTGATTCATTCGCCGTAGCTTACCCGCCGCAGGCGTACTGGCGGGAATTTTGCACAAAGGAGGAATAAAAAGCGGAGCGGCGTGCGTTTATGCTCCTTGTTGATCAAACCAGCTTTCCAGAATCACCACCGCTGACGCCGCGTCTACGCTGCCTTTATCCAGGGCACGGAACCCGCCGGTATCAAACAGGTGTGATTTGGCTTCTACGGTGCTCAGGCGTTCGTCGTGAAGCGCCACCTGTACGCCGAAGCGGCCGTGCAGGCGGTTGGCGAACTTACGCGCCTGCGCGGTGACCGGCTGTTCGGTGCCGTCCATATTCAGCGGCAAGCCCACCACCACCAGGTCCGGTTGCCATTCGCGCAGCAGCTTTTCCACTTTTTGCCAGTCCGGCGTGCCGTCCTGCGCTTTGAGCGAGGCCAAAGGGCGGGCGGTGCCGGTGATCTCCTGCCCGATGGCGGCACCGATGCTGCGGGTGCCGAAGTCAAAGGCGATAATAGTCCGGCTTTTCATCAGGCGTGCCCTGCGGAAGCGGGGATGCTGCGGATATCAACGCCAAGCTTCGCCGCCGAGCTGACCCAGCGTTCGGCAATGGGCGCATCGAACAGGATGCTGGTGTCGGCTTCCACCGTCAGCCAGGCGTTGTCCAGGATTTCCTGTTCCAACTGGCCGGGGCCCCAACTGCTGTAGCCCAGCGCCACCAGGTAGTCTTCCGGTTGTTCCTGCGTTCCCAGCGTTTCCAGAATGTCGCGCGAGGTAGTCAGCATGGTATCGGAGGATACGCTCACGCTGGAACCAAACCCCGGACGCGGTGAATGCAGGATAAACCCGCGATCTTCGGCCAGCGGCCCGCCGGAGAACACCGGCTTGTCCAGCCGGATAGCCGGATCGCGCTCCCCGGCGGAAACCTCCAGTTTATCCAGCAGCACGGAAAGGGTTAACTGTTCCAGAGGTTGATTGATGACCAGCCCCATAGCGCCGTCCTCGCCGTGCTCACACAGATAGATCACTGAGCGTTTAAAACGGCTGTCCGTCATGGAGGGCATCGCGATTAAAAAATGGTGCCTTAAATTCATCGTAGTAGCCCAATGTTTATTTGATCTTTTGTTTGGCCCAGTATGCGAATTTTTTCCCCGGAAGTCACGGGAAGGAGCGCCGCCCGTGGCGGGCGGCGTAGGTGACAAATAACCGGGAGTTACTGTTTGGCTGCCAGACGTTTTTCAATGGCGTCCATCAGCATGCCGGTAATGGATACCGGGAAGGCCGCTTCAATTTCACGTGCGCAGGTGGGGCTGGTCACGTTAATTTCCGTCAGGCGATCGCCGATAATATCCAGACCGACGAAGATCAGCCCTTTCTCTTTCAGGACCGGTGCAACCCGGCGGGCGATGGCCCAGTCGCTTTCCGTTAACGGGCGCGGTTCGCCGCGGCCACCGGCCGCCAGGTTGCCGCGCGTTTCGCCGCTTTTCGGAATTCGTGCCAGGCAATAGGGCACCGGTTCGCCGTCGACGACCAGCACGCGCTTGTCGCCGTCAGAGATCGCCGGCAGAAAGTTTTGCGCCATGCAGAAACGGGAGCCGTGTTCGGTCAGGGTTTCGATGATGACCGACAGGTTAGGGTCCTGAGGCTTAACGCGGAAAATGGAGGCGCCGCCCATGCCGTCCAGCGGCTTGAGAATGATGTCCTGATGCTTGTCGTGGAAAGCGCGGATGTGTTCGGCGCGGCGGCTGACCAGTGTATCCGGCGTCAGCTCCGGGAACCAGGCGGTGAACAGCTTTTCGTTGCAGTCGCGCAGGCTCTGCGGCTTATTGACGATCAGGGTGCCTTCGGTTTCCGCCCGCTCCAGGATATAGGTGGCATAGATATATTCGGTATCGAACGGCGGATCTTTACGCATCAGGATCACGTCGAGATCGGCCAGCGCGATGTCCTGCTCGCCGTGAAATTCATACCAGCCGGCCTTATCTTCCTTCACGCTGAGCAAACGCGTGTTGGCGCGCGCCTGACCGGTGTACAGATAAAGATCGTTCATTTCCATGTAATGCAGTTCGTAACCGCGGCGCTGCGCTTCCAGCAACATGGCGAAACTGGTGTCTTTCTTGATGTTGATGGAGGAAATGGGGTCCATCACGATGCCAAGCTTAATCATTCTTTTCTCCGTTTTCCGGGGGTGACTCCAAGTGTACGTGATTTTATGGCGTACTGATCACCCCAAATCGCCGAAACGCACCTGAAGGGCGGTAATTGCCGTCAGTGCGGTGGTTTCGGTGCGTAATACACGCGGCCCCAGCAGAATATCGGTGAACCGGTACTCTGCGGTCATGGCGATCTCCTGCTCCGATAATCCTCCTTCCGGGCCAATCAACAGGCGTACGGCGGAGACCGGTTGCGGCAGGGTGTTGATGCTGTTGCTGGCCCGCGGATGCAGGTTGAGCTTCAGCGCATCGTCCTGTTCCGCGCACCAGGCTTCGAGCGTCATCACCGGCCTGACTTCCGGCACCCGGTTGCGGCCGCACTGTTCGCAGGCCGCAACGGCAATTTTCTGCCACTGATTCAGTTTCTTATCCATACGCTCGGCGTCGAGGCGTACGCCGCAGCGTTCGGAAATCAGCGGCGTGATCACGTTCACGCCCAGCTCGATGGATTTCTGAATGGTGAACTCCATCTTTTCCCCGCGGGAAATAACCTGACCCAAATGCAGTTGCAGCGGGGACTCGCGATCTTCAGTCGTTCCCTCACCCACACGCACGCGCACGTTCTTCTTGCCTGCCTGAATGATTTCGGCGTCAAAAACCTGATTACTGCCGTCAAACAGTTGCAGCGTCTGGCCTGCCGTCATTCGCAGCACGCGCCCAACGTGGTTGGCGGCATCTTCACTCAGCTCGATTTCGCCCGGATGGGTAATGCGTTCCGGATGATAGATGCGGGGAATACGCATGGGTAATTTTTTCCTCGGTTACATGTTGTCCGCAGCGGATTATACGAAGCAGCGTGCGCCGGGGCTAACCTTTTTGCCGCTGTAAAATGTCCCCGCAATGGCGGCAGCGGTATTCTGACTCGCCGCGCACGACGCGGTTATGGCGGCGCAGCGTCAGCTGGTGGGTTTGGCAACGGCATGTATAAGGAAACGTTTTTCCGGCAACGGAGGCGACGGCAAAGCGATGCGTACGGCGCGGCGCGAGCTCCAGGATCTCGCCCATCATCCATTGCCATTCCCGGCCATGCGGCGCAACGTTGCCGAAATGACGGTAGACCAGTAAATGCGCCAGTTCGTGCGGCACCACTTCCTCAATAAAGGGCTGACCGTTTTCCGCCAGTAAAACCGGATTGATACGGATTTCCCACTCTTTCAGCCAGGCTGTGCCGGCGCTGGTGCCGCGCTGGCGGTAGGTGATTTTGGGTTCCGGGTACTGTGCGTCGAGGCGCTGATTGGCTTGCTGCAGTTTGTCGCGCAGGCAGCGCATGACGGCCTGTTGCAGGGTAATGGGAACGCGGGGCATATTCATGGCCGCCAGCATAGCCGATGCGCCGGAAGGATGGCAACCGCCGTGAATAAGAAGGCTCTTATTTATTAGGCGTGCTTCGTTTCCCTACTCATTGAAAATAAGGAATTAAATTTTATCAGGTTAATATTTGTTCGGGGTGTTATAAATTAGCGCTGTTAAACTATGGTAATGGCGGGGCTGTATTGATCAAGTATTCGCGTTAATAACCCTATTAAGGTTGTCAGTTTAAATGCCTGTATATTTTTTATCCTTATAAATTAAGTGGATAGGTTATGTTTCTTTGGTGCTTGGAGAAGCTAATAATTAGCTGAAATAAAAGGAATAAAATTTATCTATTAATATTATTCCTAATGTACAACTGCAAAAAATGAATTCATACCTATACTTATACCAACCGTTGCCATTGGTCGTGAAGTAAGTGATACCAGACAACGTATCTAATAAGGCGCACCTTTTATTACGTGCCATTGCCGCAAAATTTGCGGCAAGTGCGCGGGGCAAGGTGTTGCCTGAAACTATAGTCCTCGATGGGAGACGCTGTTTATGGCATCTGCAAAGAAAATCGGCCTTATTGCCTGCACCGGGGTAGTGGCCGGTAACATGATGGGCAGCGGCATCGCCTTGCTGCCTGCCAACCTGGCAAGTTTGGGCTCTATTGCGGTATGGGGTTGGATTATTGCGCTGATCGGGGCGATCTCCCTGGCTTATGTTTATGCCCGGCTGGCGACAAAAAACCCGCAGGAAGGGGGGCCGATCGCCTACGCCGGCGAAGTGGGGCCGGCATTCGGCTTCCAGACGGGCGTGCTCTATTACCATGCTAACTGGATCGGTAACCTGGCTATCGGGATCACCGCGATTTCTTACCTTTCTACCTTCTTCCCGGTGCTGAACAGCCCGGTTCCCGCGGGGATCGCCTGTATCGCCATCGTGTGGATTTTCACCTTTGTTAACATGCTGGGCGGCGCGTGGGTCAGCCGTTTGACCACTCTGGGGCTGGTGTTGGTGTTGATCCCGGTGATCGGCACCGGGATTTTCGGCTGGTACTGGTTTGATCTGGGGACCTATCAGGCTAACTGGAATACGTCCGGCACGACGGATTACCAGGCTGTCATCAAAAGTATCCTGCTGTGCCTGTGGGCGTTTATCGGCGTAGAGTCCGCAGCGGTGAGCACCGGCATGGTGAACAATCCGCAGCGTACCGTACCGCTGGCGACCATGATGGGCACCTTTTTGGCCGGTATCGTGTATATCGCTGCCACCCAGGTGATTTCCGGCATGTACCCGGCGGCGCACATGGCGGCCTCCGGCGCGCCGTTCGCTGAAAGCGCCTCCACCATGGTGGGGAGCTGGGCCGGCCCGGTAGTTTCCGGCTTTACCGCTTTCGCCTGCCTGACGTCGCTGGGTTCCTGGATGATGTTGGTAGGGCAGGCCGGCGCCCGTGCGGCGCATGACGGCAACTTCCCGAAAATTTACGGCGAGATGGATAAAAACGGTATCCCGAAAAAAGGGTTGTTCCTGGCTTCGATCAAGATGACCATTCTGATGGTGCTTATTACCGTAATGAACTCGACCGGCGGCAAAGCTTCCGACCTGTTCGGCGAGCTGACCGGGATCGCGGTGCTGCTGACCATGCTGCCGTACTTCTATTCCTGTATCGACCTGATCCGTTTCGAAGGGCTGAACGTTAAAAACCTGCTCAGCCTGATCGCCGCTGTATTGGGCAGCGTGTTCTGCTTTATTGCCCTGATGGGCGCCAATTCTTTCGAACTGGCCGGGACATTTATTATCAGTCTGATTATCCTGATGTTCTACGCGCGTAAGATGGGCGTGAAAAAGAACGACGTGAATCAGGCTTCGTCTTCCTAATCCCACAATAACGCCGGATGACGCATCCGGCGTTAACACATCCGCTGAAAGCTGTCTGGAGAGTGTTTACATGAATATCATTGCCATAATGAGTGACGTCAGCGCCTATTTTAAGGAAGAGCCACTGCGCGAACTGCACGAAGAGCTGGAAAGGCAGGGGTTCCGCATCGCCTATCCCAAGGATCGTGCCGACCTGCTCAAGCTGATCGAAAACAACGCGCGGCTGTGTGGTGTCATTTTCGACTGGGATAAGTACAACCTGGAGCTGTGCGAAGAGATTAGCCAGCTCAATAAAATTTTGCCGATTTACGCCTTTGCCAACAGCTATTCGACGCTGGACGTTACCATGAACGACCTGCGGCTGAACGTGCGCTTCTTTGAGTATGCGCTGGGGACGTCCGGCGACATCGCGACCAAAATCCGTCAGAGCACGGATGACTATATCGATACCCTGTTGCCGCCGCTGACCAAGGCGCTGTTTAAGTATGTGAAGGAAGAGAAATATACCTTCTGTACGCCGGGGCACATGGGCGGTACTGCGTTCGAGAAAAGCCCGGCGGGCAGCCTGTTCTTTGACTTCTTCGGCGAAAACACGATGCGCGCCGATATCTCCATTTCGGTTTCCGAACTGGGATCGCTGCTCGATCACTCCGGTCCGCACAAGGAGGCGGAAGAGTATATTGCCCGCACGTTCAACGCTGAACGCAGCTACATCGTGACCAACGGAACCTCGACGGCCAACAAGATCGTCGGCATGTACTCGTCTCCCGCCGGCAGTACCCTGCTGATTGACCGTAACTGCCACAAGTCGCTGACCCATCTGCTGATGATGAGCAACGTGGTGCCGGTTTACCTGCGCCCGACCCGTAACGCTTACGGTATTCTCGGCGGGATCCCGAAGGAGGAGTTTACCCGCGCCAGCATTGAGGAGAAGGTGAAGAATACCCCCAATGCGACCTGGCCGGTGCACGCTGTTATTACCAACTCCACGTATGACGGCCTGTTCTACAACACGGACTACATTAAGCAAACGCTGGACGTGAAATCGATCCACTTTGATTCCGCCTGGGTGCCTTATACCAACTTTCACCCGATTTATGCGGGCAAGTCCGGCATGAGCGGCGAGCGCGTACCGGGTAAAGTGATTTATGAAACGCAGTCCACGCATAAACTGCTGGCGGCGTTCTCTCAGGCGTCGATGATTCACGTGAAAGGCGACATCAACGAGCGCACCTTCAATGAAGCCTACATGATGCACACCACCACGTCGCCGCACTATGGCATCGTGGCCTCCACCGAAACCGCCGCGGCGATGATGAAGGGCAATGCAGGCAAGCGTCTGATCTATGGCTCTATCGATCGGGCGATCCGTTTCCGTAAGGAAATCCGTCGCCTGCGCGCGGAGTCTGACGGCTGGTTCTTCGACGTCTGGCAACCGGACAATATCGATGAAGTGGCATGCTGGCCGTTGAATCCGCGCAACGAGTGGCACGGGTTCTCTAAAATCGACAACGATCACATGTACCTCGATCCGATCAAGGTCACCATTCTGACGCCGGGGATGAGCCCGATGGGAACGCTGGAGGATACGGGAATTCCGGCATCGATCGTGTCGAAGTATCTTGATGAACACGGCATTATCGTCGAGAAAACCGGGCCGTATAACCTGCTGTTCCTGTTCAGCATCGGTATCGACAAAACGAAGGCGCTCAGTCTGCTGCGCGCGTTAACCGACTTCAAACGCGTTTATGATCTCAACCTGCGCGTGAAGAACGTATTGCCTTCTCTGTATCAGGAAGCGCCGGAGTTCTACAAAGACGTGCGTATTCAGGATCTGGCGCAGGGCATCCACGCCCTGGTGAAACACCATAACCTGCCGGATCTGATGTACCGCGCCTTTGACGTGCTGCCGCAGATGGTCATGACGCCGCACGACGCGTTCCAGGAAGAGGTGCGTGGCAATGCGCATGAGTGCCCGCTGGATGATCTGATCGGTAAGGTCAATGCCAACATGATACTGCCGTACCCGCCGGGTGTGCCGGTGATTATGCCGGGAGAGATGCTTACCGAAGAGAGCCGTCCGGTGCTGAGCTTTCTGCAAATGCTGTGTGAGATTGGCGCGCATTATCCGGGGTTCGAAACTGATATCCACGGTGTATACCGGGATGATGACGGCAAATATGTGGTCAGCGTACTGAATGACGGCGGTGCGTAAATCAGATAAATGCTCGATCAGGCCGGGGATGTTTCCCCGGCTTTTTTATGCATAAAAAAGCCGCACCGGGGGAGGTGCGGCAAACATGCATGAATCCAAATTCAGGAGAGACTAGCGGGAACCGATGTTGCGCAGCGCTTTGCCGGACATCAGGTTGCGTTCGATGTGCTCCAGGGAGATGTTTTTGGTTTCCGGCACCAGAGCGATGGTCAGGATGATAAACACCACGTTCAGCGCGGCGTAGACCCAGAAAGTGTGCGCGCTGCCCAGTGAATTCAGCATGGACAGGAAGGTGGCGCCCACGATCATGTTAGCGATCCAGTTGGTGGCGGTGGAGCAGGTGATGCCGAAGTCACGGCCTTTCAGCGGCTGAATCTCAGAACACAGCACCCAAATCAGCGGGCCGGCGCTCATCGCAAAACCGACGATAAACATCAGCAGCATGATGATGGCGAAGTATTGGGAGAAGGCGGAGGTAATGCCGATGTTCAGCATCGTGCCGAGGATACCCATGCCCAGCGCCATGACGATAAAGCCGAGGATCAGCGTGGGCTTGCGGCCCCAGCGGTCAACCAGGCCGATGGCGATGAAGGTCGCCAGCACGTTAACCAGCCCGACGATCACGGTGCCCCACATTTGCTGTTCAGTGCTGGCGAAACCCGCCAGTTCGAAGATTTTCGGCGCGTAATACATGATGACGTTCATGCCGGTGAATTGCTGCATGACCTGCAACAGCACGCCGAGGAATACCGCGCGGCGGAAGTTTTTATTCTCTTTGAATAAGGTCCAGCCGGTTTGTTTCAGTTTCAGGCTTTCACGGATTTCGTTCAGCTCGTCACGCGCCTGTTCGCTGGTGTCACGCAGTCTTTCCAGCACGCGTTTCGCCTGTTCATGGCTGCCGCGCGACGCCAGCCAGCGCGGGCTGTCCGGCAGGAAAATTACGCCGATGAGCAGCAGCACCGCAGGGATGGTGATGACGCCTAACATCCAGCGCCAGGCGCCGGTGTAGCTGAAGGCGGTGTCGGACAGGTAGGCGGCCAGAATACCGATGGTGATCATCAGCTGATACATGGAGATCATGCTGCCGCGGATCTTCTCCGGCGCGATTTCAGACAAATAAATCGGCGCAGTATAGGACGCGATGCCGACCGCCAGGCCGAGTAAAATACGGGAGATAATCAGGCTTTCAACGTTAGGCGCCAGCGCGGAAAGCAGCGACCCGACGACAAACAGTACGGCGCCGATCATCAGGCTGTAACGGCGCCCCAGACGGTAGTTCATCCAGCCGCTGCCGACGGCGCCGACCGCTGCGCCGAACATCATGGAACTGACCACCCACTCCTGCTGAGAGCTGGTGATCTGGAAGGTTTCGCTCAGGAAAGGCAAGGCGCCGGCAATGACGCCGATGTCCAGGCCAAACAGTAACCCGGCCAGCGCGGCCAGGAAGCAGACAAAAAATGTCATGCTGGCATTTGACCGGGCATGGTGTGCCGGTTGGGAACTCGCGGTGCTGCTCATACTGCCTCCGGGATCGTCGGACATTACATTTTGATTAGGCGCTATGTTAGGAAACCTCCAATAAAAAGGAAGTGCGCGGGATCACATAAATGTAATCGTTTACACAAAGAAGATGAAAACAGGCATGGATGAAATTACTGAAACAGAGATGGGGTAATTACGAATTTCTCATTATTTATATGAAATATAACTAATTTTAATTACAAAAGTATTTGATTGGTATTAACGAAATGACGAAGGCTTTGGCTGGGAATTATTGAGGATACGTCATTTTTAATTTCTTTGTGTAATCGTTTTCATTGCGGGAAATAAAAACGGCAGACCAAAGCCTGCCGTAGATAAATGAATGTCTGCGATCTTATTTCAGACCGGCCGCTTCACGCAGTTGCTGCGCTTTGTCGGTTTTTTCCCACGGGAAGTGCTCGCGGCCAAAATGACCGTAAGCTGCCGTTTCACGGTAGATCGGCTGAATCAGGTTAAGCATCTGGATCAGGCCGTACGGACGCAGATCGAAGAATTCACGCACCAGCTGGATCAGGCGGTCGGACGACACTTTCTCGGTGCCGAAGGTTTCCACCATGATGGAGGTCGGCTCCGCCACGCCGATGGCGTAAGAAACCTGAATCTCACAGCGCTCCGCCAGACCGGCGGCCACGATGTTTTTCGCCACGTAGCGGGCGGCATAGGCGGCGGAACGGTCAACCTTGGAAGGATCTTTGCCGGAGAAGGCGCCGCCGCCGTGACGGGCTGCGCCGCCGTAGGTGTCTACGATGATTTTACGGCCGGTCAGGCCGCAGTCGCCCATCGGGCCGCCAATAACAAAGCGGCCGGTCGGGTTGATGAAATATTTGGTTTCGGCAGAGAGCCACTCAGGCGGCAGAACCGGCTTGATGATTTCTTCCATCACCGCTTCGCGCAGATCGTGCTGGCTGATTTCTTCCGCATGCTGGGTCGACAGCACGACGGCGTCGATGCCGGCGATTTTACCGTCGTCATACAGGAAAGTGACCTGGCTTTTGGCGTCCGGACGCAGCCAGGGCAGGGTGCCGTTTTTACGCACCTGAGCCTGACGGGCCATCAGCCGGTGAGCATAGGTGACCGGTGCGGGCATCAGCACGTCGGTTTCGTTGGTGGCGTAACCGAACATGATGCCCTGGTCGCCGGCGCCCTGTTCAAGCGGATTGGAGCGGTCAACACCCTGATTAATATCCGGAGACTGTTTGCCGATGGCGCTCAGCACTGCGCAGGACTGCGCGTCGAAACCCATATCGGAACTTACATAACCGATCTCCCTGACGGTTTTACGGGTCAACTCTTCAATATCAACCCACGCATTGGTGGTGATTTCGCCGCCGACCAGCACCATGCCGGTTTTCACGTAGGTTTCACAGGCCACGCGTGCTTTGGGATCCTGTGCCAGAATAGCGTCCAATACGGCGTCAGAAATCTGATCGGCAATTTTATCCGGATGACCTTCGGAAACGGACTCGGATGTAAAAAGGTGTTTAGCCATTTCTCTTCTTCTACCTTCAAAAGACGGGTTAGAAAATTACTGCGTGGCGCCAGGGAGAAGGTGGTGACCGACAAATCCTTGGGCAGCGAAAGCTTCCTGCTACGCCCTCTCAGGCAAAGCCGTTAAGCAGCATTGTGGTGTATAAGTATAGATGGATTAACATCTGGACGTCTATTTTAGGCCAGAGTGAACCCGCTTTGCCAGTAGTTTTTGTATCCGCCTTCCGGCAGGGATAACACGATGAAGTGCCGAACCACGGCAGAGTAGGGAAGTTGAAACAGTTGTTAGCGAAATTTCGTTTTGCATTTTACCCCTTTTGGCTGTATAACCTGCGCGCGGCTATGTGTCTCACTTCCGGCCGAGGAGGGCGTGGCGTTTCGTCCCACGCTGTCAGTATCAATACACTGTTAACTTTTCAGTTCTGTCACCGGCAGAACGCGGAGGTGGTTCAGAAATGACCCATGCCAAACCAACTTTTGTTATTCTCGTCGCAGCCGCCACGCTGGTTGCCCGCCGTGCCGTCGTGCGTCGTTTTTGCGCCAGGTCGTGCTGTACCGCGCGTCTTCCTTCCTTTTTGTCTTCGTTTCTTGCCTTTTCCCGAAGTTATTTCACCTTTCGGTGATGTCTTCGGTTCGACTCAGGATTCTCAGCCGCCCGGCGGCATCTGATGACTGAACAAGGGTAACCTGCTGCCTTAGCGGCGCAGGCCGGGTTTCACAGGGAAATACGGATTAATCCGTTATCCCGTCCCACGGAGTTAACTGCGGTGTTTTGCTCTTATACTACTATCAGACCGGAAGTATGTCCGGCTCTGAGCTTTGTGGTCACGCCAAAAATCCCGGCGTGCGGGTTGTTGTTGGTACATGATGCTGCGATAGTGGCTGATGCGGATAACGGCATGCTTCAACAAGGAGGATGCCGTGTCTGAGGATATTTTAAATGATCCGCGGGAAGCGGCTTATCAATTGCGTTCAATGCGGGAGGTTGCCATGAACGATCGTAATGCCAGCAAAATGCTGAGCACTTATAACGTCGCCTATTGGGGGGGCAACTATTATGACGTCAACGAACTGGGGCATATTTCCGTGTGCCCGGACCCCGACGTTCCCGAAGGACGGGTGGATCTGACCGCGCTGGTTGAGCGCATGAAAGAGGAAGGTCAGCGCCTGCCCGCGCTGTTTTGCTTCCCGCAGATCCTGCAACACCGCCTGCGTTCGATTAACGCCGCGTTCCGGCGCGCCCGTGAGTCGTTCGGCTATGAGGGCGGCTATTTTCTGGTGTATCCGATTAAGGTTAACCAGCACCGCCGCGTGATTGAGTCGCTGATTAACTCCGGCGAACCGTTGGGGCTGGAGGCGGGTTCCAAAGCGGAACTGATGGCTGTGCTGGCCCACGCCGGCATGACCCGCTCGGTGATCGTGTGTAACGGCTATAAAGACCGCGAATATATCCGCCTGGCGCTGATCGGCGAGAAGCTGGGGCACAAGGTTTATCTGGTCATCGAAAAGATGTCGGAAATCAAGCTGGTGCTGGAGGAAGCTGAGCGGCTGAACGTGATTCCCCGTCTTGGCGTACGCGCCCGTCTGGCCTCGCAAGGTTCGGGGAAATGGCAGTCGAGCGGCGGGGAGAAATCCAAGTTCGGCCTGGCTGCGACCCAGGTGCTGCAACTGGTGGAAATCCTGCGCAAGGCCGATCGCCTGAGCAGCCTGCAATTGCTGCACTTCCATCTTGGTTCGCAGCTGGCGAACATCCGCGACATCGCCACCGGCGTGCGTGAGTCCGCGCGTTTTTACGTCGAGCTGCATAAGCTGGGCGTGAATATCCAGTGCTTTGACGTCGGCGGCGGTCTGGGTGTGGACTACGAAGGCACCCGTTCGCAGTCTGATTGTTCGGTGAACTATGGCCTGAACGAATACGCTAACAACGTCATCTGGGGCATCGGGGAAGCGTGTAATGAACACGGTTTGCCGCACCCGACGGTCATCACCGAATCCGGACGTGCCGTTACTGCGCACCACACCGTACTGGTGTCCAACGTGATCGGCGCAGAGCGCAACGAGTTCAGCACGCCGCAGCCGCCGGCAGAGGACGCGCCGCGCGCACTGCAAAGCCTGTGGGCGACCTGGGAAGAGATGCAGGAGTCGGGCACCCGTCGCTCGCTGCGCGAGTGGCTGCACGACAGCCAGCTCGACCTGAATGACGTTCACACGCAGTATGCGCACGGCATGCTGGATCTGACCCAGCGCGCCTGGGCTGAACAGCAGTACCTGACCATCTGCAGCCTTATTCAGGAGCACCTGGACCCGAGCAACCGCGCGCACCGTCCGGTGATTGACGAGTTGCAGGAGCGCATGGCCGACAAGCTGTACGTCAACTTCTCCCTGTTCCAGTCCATGCCGGACGCGTGGGGCATCGACCAGTTGTTCCCGGTGCTGCCGCTGAGCGGCCTGAATCAGCCGCCGGAACGTCGTGCGGTGCTGCTGGACATTACCTGCGATTCCGACGGCACCATCGATCATTACATCGACGGCGACGGCATCGCCACCACCATGCCGATGCCGCCGTACGATCCGGAAAATCCGCCGCTGCTGGGCTTCTTTATGGTTGGCGCGTACCAGGAAATCCTGGGCAATATGCATAACCTGTTCGGCGATACCGCCTCGGTCGACGTGTTCGTGTTCGAAGACGGCAACGTGGAAGTTCAGCAATCGGAAGAGGGGAATACCGTCGCCCAGATGCTGGAATACGTGCAGTTAAGTCCGTCCGTGCTGCTGACCCGATTCCGCGATCAGGTGAAAGAGACCGATCTGGAGCCGGAATTGCAGGCGCAGTTCCTGGAAGAGTTTGAGAGCGGATTGTACGGCTACACTTATCTGGAAGACGAGTAACCGGGCTTGAAGCGCGGAAGGTTTGCGGGGATAATCCGTACAACTTTTTACGTTTTACAAAATGCGCATAGTGCGCATGCCGTAAATAGCGCGCATGCCGTAAAATGAATGCTGTAAAAGCGAATAATGATCCCTTCCTCGTCGGGCTAACGACGCGGGAGGGATTTTTTTTTCATCTGTACTTTATCCGGCGGGATGAGATCGGCCCGCGGTGACGACGATTGACAGGAGTGATTATGAGCACTTTGGGAAATAAACCCGATAACTCACTGGTTTCCAACGCGTTCGGCTTTCTGCGTTTTCCGCTGAACTTCCAGCCGTATGACGGCGACGCTGACTGGGTAATTACCGGCGTGCCGTTCGACATGGCCACCTCCGGCCGTGCGGGCGGGCGTCATGGCCCGGCGGCGATCCGTCAGGTTTCCACCAACCTGGCCTGGGAAGGCAACCGCTGGCCGTGGCAGTTCGATCTGCGCGACCGCCTGAAAGTGGAAGACTGCGGCGACGTGGTGTTCAGCTTCGGTGATGCCCAGGACATGAGTGAGACATTGCAGGCCCATACCGAAAAACTGCTGGCGTCCGGCAAACGCTGCCTCACCTTCGGCGGCGATCACTTCGTCACCTTGCCCCTGCTGCGCGCGCACGCTAAACATTTCGGCAAGATGGCGCTGGTGCATTTCGACGCCCACACCGACACCTATGCCAACGGCAGCAAATTCGATCACGGTACCATGTTTTACCATGCGCCGAACGAAGGCTTGATCGATCCTCACCACTCGGTTCAGATCGGTATCCGCACGGAATACGATCGCGACAACGGCTTCACCGTACTGGATGCGGCGCAGGTTAACGATCGCGATGTCGGCGATGTGCTGGCGCAAATCAAAGAGATCGTCGGCGATATGCCGGTTTATCTGACCTTCGACATCGACTGCCTTGATCCGGCCTTCGCGCCCGGCACCGGCACGCCGGTTATCGGCGGCCTGAGTTCCGATCGCGCCCTGAAGTTGGTGCGTGGCCTGCAGGATTTGAACATCGTCGGCATGGACGTGGTGGAAGTCGCGCCGGCTTATGATCAATCTGAAATTACCGCTCTGGCTGCGGCCACCTTGGCCCTGGAAATGCTTTATTTGCAGGCGGCTAAAAAAGGCGAGTAACTACCGCCGATGGCTCCCGGCCAGCGCCTGAAGGCCGGGAGTCACACTTCTTTTCCCTTTCCGTTTTTTTTGTGAATATTTTTGAATAACCCATAAGGTGTAATTCGTTAACAATTCACGATTATGATTAACTCTTAATGCGTAATCCCAGGAATTCCGGGATACTCATTAAGGTGTATTTCCTCTCCAAATAGTTAACTTTTTTGATTTAACTCAAGGCTGCGTTGGTTATTGCTGTTAGCGTGCAGCAATAAAAAAACAAAACCACCAAGCAATTGAGGAATGCAATGAACGTCAACCGCAGACAGTTTTTCCGTATCTGCGCCGGCGGGATGGCAGGTACTACGGTGGCGGCGCTGGGATTCACTCCCGGTGCTGCGCTGGCGGAGACGCGCAACTATAAACTGCTGCGCGCCAAAGAAGTCCGCAATACCTGTACATACTGTTCCGTTGGCTGCGGGCTGCTGATGTACAGTCTTGGCGATGGATCTAAAAATGCCAGGGCATCTATTTTCCATATCGAAGGAGACCCGGATCATCCGGTAAGCCGCGGCGCGCTGTGCCCGAAAGGCGCGGGTCTGCTCGATTACGTTCACAGTGAAAACCGTCTGCGTTATCCGGAATACCGTGCGCCCGGCTCCGACAAGTGGCAGCGCATCAGCTGGGATGAGGCATTAAACCGCATCGCCCGCCTGATGAAAGACGATCGCGACGCCAACTTCGTTGAAACCAACGCGCAGGGCGTTACGGTTAACCGTTGGCTCTCTACCGGTATGCTGTGCGCCTCGGCGGCCAGCAACGAAACCGGGATGCTGACGCAGAAGTTTGCCCGTTCGCTGGGCATGCTGGCGGTTGATAACCAGGCGCGTGTCTGACACGGACCAACGGTAGCAAGTCTTGCTCCAACATTTGGTCGCGGTGCGATGACCAACCACTGGGTTGATATCAAAAACGCCAACGTCGTCGTCGTGATGGGCGGTAACGCTGCTGAAGCGCATCCGGTCGGATTCCGCTGGGCGATGGAAGCCAAAAACAACAACGACGCCACGCTGATCGTGGTCGATCCCCGCTTTACCCGTACGGCGTCGGTGGCCGATATCTATGCGCCGATCCGTTCCGGAACCGACATCACCTTCCTGTCGGGCGTGATCCTGTACCTGATTTCCAACAACAAGATCAACGCCGAATACGTGAAGCATTACACCAACGCCAGCCTGCTGGTGCGGGATGATTTCAGCTTCGACGACGGGTTGTTCAGCGGCTATGACGCCGAAAAACGCCAGTACGACAAAACCAGCTGGAACTACCAGTTCGATGAGAACGGCTTCGCTAAGCGCGACGAGACGCTGCAACATCCGCGCTGCGTGTGGAACCTGCTGAAGCAGCACGTTGCGCGTTATACGCCGGACGTGGTGGAAAACATCTGCGGCACGCCGCAGGCGGATTTCCTCAAGGTGTGCGAAGTGCTGGCCTCCACCAGCGCCGCCGATCGCACCACCTCTTTCCTGTACGCCCTAGGCTGGACCCAGCATACCGTCGGCGCGCAGAACATCCGTACCATGGCGATGATCCAGTTGCTGCTCGGCAACATGGGCATGGCCGGCGGCGGCGTTAACGCGCTGCGCGGGCACTCCAACATTCAGGGGTTAACCGACCTCGGCCTGCTGTCCACCAGCCTGCCGGGTTATCTGACGCTGCCTTCTGAAAAGCAGCCCGATGTGGAAACCTATCTGGCGGCCAGTACGCCGAAGGCTACGCTGCCCGGACAGGTTAACTACTGGAGCAACTATCCCAAGTTCTTCGTCAGCCTGATGAAGGCGTTTTATGGCGATGACGCGCGCCGGGAAAACGGCTGGGGGTATGACTGGTTGCCGAAGTGGGACCAGGCCTATGACGTGATGAAGTATTTCCAGATGATGGAACGCGGCGAAGTGACCGGCTATTTCTGCCAGGGCTTCAACCCGGTGGCGTCATTCCCGGATAAAAACAAGGTCGTCGCTTCGCTGAGCAAGCTGAAGTACATGGTGGTGGTTGATCCGCTGGTGACCGAAACCGCTAACTTCTGGCAGAACCACGGCGACATGAACGACGTCGATCCGGCGCAGATCCAGACCGAAGTGTTCCGTCTGCCTTCTACCTGCTTCGCCGAAGAAGACGGCTCCATCGCCAACTCCGGCCGCTGGTTGCAGTGGCACTGGAAAGGCGGCGAGCCGCCGGGAGAAGCGCGCACCGACGGTCAGATCCTGGCCGGCCTGCTGCACCGCCTGCGCAAGATGTACCGCGAGGAAGGCGGCAAAGGCGCCGAGCCGTTGCTGAAGATGCGCTGGGACTACCTGATGCCGGATCATCCGGAAGCAGACGAGGTTGCGCAGGAGAACAACGGCGTGGCGCTGGAAGATCTCTATGACGCCAACGGCGTGCTGGTGGCGAAAAAGGGCCAGTTGCTGGACTCCTTTGCCCAATTGCGCGACGACGGCAGTACGTCTTCCGCCTGTTGGATCTATACCGGCAGCTGGACGTCGAAAGGCAACCAGATGGCGAACCGCGACAACAGCGATCCGTCCGGTTTGGGCAATACCCTTGGCTGGGCCTGGGCGTGGCCGCTTAACCGCCGCATCATCTACAACCGTGCCTCCGCCGATCCGCAGGGTAAACCGTGGGATCCGAAGCGGATGCTGATTGAATGGAACGGCAGCAAGTGGGTCGGGAACGATATCCCCGACTACAGCGCCGCCGCGCCGGGCAGCGGCGTTGGTCCGTTCATCATGCAGCCGGAAGGGATGGGGCGCCTGTTCGCTATCGATAAGATGGCCGAAGGTCCGTTCCCGGAACACTATGAGCCGTTCGAGACGCCGCTGGGCACCAACCCGCTGCATCCGAAGGTGGTGTCCAACCCTGCGGCACGTATTTACGATGCGGACGCCAAGCGTCTCGGCGACCACAGTGAGTTCCCTTATGTGGGAACCACGTACCGCCTGACGGAGCACTTCCATACCTGGACCAAGCATGCCCGCCTCAACGCTATCGTGCAGCCGGAGCAGTTCGTCGAGTTGAGCGAACAGTTGGCGGGCAAGAAAGGCATTGTCAACGGGGATACGGTGAAGGTCAGCAGCAAACGCGGCTTTATCCGGGCGAAAGCGGTGGTGACCCGCCGTCTGCAAACCCTGAAGGTCAATGGTCAGGACGTGGAAACCATCGGTATCCCGATTCACTGGGGATTCGAGGGCGTAACGCAGAAAGGCTATATGGCCAACACCCTGACTCCGTTCGTCGGTGACGCCAACTCGCAAACGCCGGAGTACAAGGCGTTCCTGGTCAACGTGGAAAAGGATTAAGGAGCCGAAATTATGTCCATGCAATCTCAAGACATTATCAAACGTTCGGCTACCAACGGCATCACGCCGCCGCCGCAGGCGCGTGATTACAAGGACGAGGTCGCCAAGCTTATCGACGTTTCCACCTGCATCGGCTGTAAGGCCTGCCAGGTGGCCTGCTCGGAGTGGAATGATATCCGCGCCGAAGTGGGGCACTGCGTCGGGGTGTATGACAACCCCGCCGATCTGAGCGCCAAGGCCTGGACGCTGATGCGTTTTACCGAGACGGAACAGAACGGCAAGCTGGAGTGGCTGATCCGCAAGGACGGCTGCATGCACTGCGCGGATCCGGGCTGCCTGAAGGCATGCCCGTCCGCCGGGGCGATCATTCAGTACGCCAACGGCATCGTCGATTTTCAGTCGGAACACTGCATCGGCTGCGGTTATTGCATCGCGGGCTGTCCATTCAATATTCCGCGCCTCAATCCGGACGACAACCGGGTGTACAAGTGCACCCTGTGCGTGGACCGGGTGAGCGTGGGGCAAGAGCCTGCCTGTGTGAAAACCTGCCCAACCGGCGCCATTCACTTTGGCACCAAGACGGAAATGCTGGAGCTGGCGTCACAGCGCGTGGAGAAGCTGAAACAGCGCGGTTATGCCAACGCCGGGATCTACAATCCTCAGGGCGTGGGCGGAACCCACGTGATGTACGTGCTGCATCACGCGGATCAGCCCGAGCTGTATAACAATTTGCCGAAAGATCCGCATATCGATCTGTCGGTTAACCTGTGGAAAGGCATACTGAAGCCGCTGTCGGTAGCGGGATTCATCGCCACGTTTGCCGGCCTGATTTTCCACTACGTGGGTATCGGCCCGAACAAGGAAACCGATGATGACGGGGAGGAGGATCATCATGAGTAAGAGTAAAATGATTGTCCGCACCAAATTCATCGATCGCGCCTGTCACTGGACCGTGGTGATTTGCTTCTTCCTGGTGTCGCTTTCCGGCATTGCGTTGTTCTTCCCGACGTTGCAGTGGTTGACGCAAACCTTCGGTACGCCGCAGATGGGGCGTATCCTGCATCCGTTCTTCGGCGTGCTGATTTTTATCGCTCTGATGTTTATGTTCTTCCGTTTCGTGAAGCACAACATCCCGGAGAAAGAAGATCTGCCCTGGATTAAGGGTATCGTCGAGGTGTTGAAAGGCAACGAGCACAAGGTAGCGGACGTCGGTAAATATAACGCCGGGCAGAAGATGATGTTCTGGAGCATCATGAGCATGATTTTCGTGCTGCTGGTGACCGGCGTCATTATCTGGCGGCCGTACTTCGCCGACTTTTTCCCGATGACGGTGGTGCGTTACTCGCTGCTGATTCATGCGGCGGCGGCAATCGTGCTGATCCACGCCATCCTGATCCATATGTATATGGCGTTCTGGGTGAAGGGCTCGATTAAAGGCATGATTGAAGGTAAGGTCAGCCGCCGCTGGGCGAAGAAACACCATCCGCGCTGGTACCGTAAGGTCGAGGCTGAGGAAGCGAAAGAAAAATAGCTACCCCGGGCGGATTTTAAACCGGCATTTGACTCAGAGGGCTGCACACCGCGCAGCCCTCTGTCTTATCACAATTAACGTCTTGTCAGAGATAATACCGGAGTGAGGCCGGTGTTACAGATACTGAGGGTAAACGCCCTGGGGGACAGTAATTTGTCCCACTAATGTTTTACCTCCGTTACTCACATCGTAGACTTTGACATCATCACCAGCAACAGCGCGCTGCTTAAGCGTGATGAACGCGCTTGTCTGTCCTATCCCATAAATGTTTACATTATCTTTTGTACTTTGAGAGACATACGGAGTGGGTTGGTTAAGCCCGGCAACGTATTTGTCATTAATATAGAAATGATAGTTACAGGGAACCAATGCTTTTATTGTCAAAGAAATCTCGCCACTAATGACATTAAAATCACGCAGGGGTTCTTCCTGGGTTAACAGTCCAATCTGCAATAGGGTACGTGTTGCCGTCAGGCTGGCCTGAACATTTTCTGTGCTGCCCGCCTTTTTCACGATCGTGATGATATCGTTGGTTTTTAAGTCGACAACGTCCGTCGTTACGGTTGTTACGCCATTTGATGACGCATATTTACCCTTGTTTATTTTGCCTGCCGTAATTTGGGCGACCGTATTGCCGTTGACACGAACATCATAACTATTGGCGCGGAAGTCATTTTCATCCAGATTAAACCTGATGCCCCAGTTAGAGTTCATGGTTCCCGTATTGCTCGCGTCGAAATTCAGCGACAAATAGGATAATTTCAATTCAGAAACCGTGCTGTCTCCGTCTCCACCGCCCTCATCGTCGCCGCCATCACCTCCTTCTTCCGGTTTTAACTGTGCAACGACAGCACCCAACTCATGTTCCGGCGTATCACCACTGATGTCCCAGATAATGGCGCCGCCAAAGCCCTGTTCAAGAATATAATCAACCTTGGTTTGGACAGACGTAGCATCGTCATAGGTCAGGAATTCTTTGGTTTTCGCGTTGTAGAGATAAGGGACTTTAGACTCGTTGTCCCAGTAACGTGTATATTCGCCGCTGGCCAGCTTCTGCTTCAGTAAATAGTACGGATTGGTGCCGGTAAACTGATCGGAATCATCCCAGGCGCCGTGTACGGTGGCGGAACCTGCGGCAAACAGGCCCGGCAACCCTTTGACGAGTTCCTTCGGCTCCACGCTGCCCCAGCCGCGACCATAGAACGGAACGCCCATCATCAGCTTGTTCTTCGCGACGCCCCAGGTTTGGTTATACTCCTTCATGGTCGAGGCAACGTTCAGCAGCGGATCGCTGTCTTTACCGTTGGCAAACAGCGGGGCGTTGTGCCCGGTGATCGGATCAAACGCGCCGTGAATGTCGTAGGCCATGACGTTGACGCTGTCCAGCAAGCCTGCGGTAACCGACGGATTGATGTACTGAATATTATTGTGATTGGTGGTGACGGCGGCGGAAAGTTGATAATACTTATCCTGCGATTTACCCAGCGTATCCAGTTTGCTGCGCAGCGTCTGGATCAGTTTGGTGAACTGCGTTTTCTCCGCGTCGGAGTCCGGGTATTCCCAGTCAACGTCCACCCCGCCAAAGTTATACTTCTGCATGAAGTTAATCATGTTGTCGGCAAGCGTATTAATGCCGGCATCTGTTGCGGTGGCCGCCTCGAAAACCCCCTCCTGGGAGTTATTCCAGCCGCCGAATGAAATCATATAGACAACCCCGTTTGCTGCGGCCATTTTGCCCAGGTTCGGCAGCGTTCCCATTGCCAGGGCGGCGTTGGCATCCTGAATACGGATCTCCCCGTTACTGCTGACAATACCAAACCCGTAGTTCAGGTGCGTTAATTGAGAGAAGTTAACTTTATCCGCAGTAAAATTATTATGTGCGTCGTAAACGCCCCATTCGGGGAAATAGCCGATGACTTTACGCTGGTTGGCTACTTTTGATTTTTCACTGTTCTGGAAATCTGTTGCTTTTTGGCCTGTCCAGGGCGTGAAATTGAAAGTGGCTAATGTTTTAACTGAAATGGTTCCCAGGTTTTGCCATACTTCGTTGCTTCCCGGGATTTCACCGGCGCTGGCGTACCATTTGTTACTCCAGTAAGAACCGTTATAACGCACCACTGTACCTGCCGTCGCATAATTCAGCGTGGGGTCATAGTCGATGGCTTTAATTGCGGTGTCGTCTTTTGTTGCGACGATAACGCTCACTTTTCCCGGAAAACTATTTTGTGAGGCGTCTGAATAGGCGACCCAGCTACTGCCATTATCTTTGGAAAGCATTTGACTGGCGTCAAGACCGGTAATGGTATTGGCATCGTCATTCATTGTCAGGGTAGCGGCTGATGTGGAGAATGACAGCACCAGTCCCGCCAGAAGCATTGCTGACGTTGATTTATTTAATCGCATATATACATCCCATTATGATTTACATTCTATTGCCAATAAATATTTGCTTATTGGTATCCTTTCAAAAATAAATGAGGTCGATTATTTCAATGAATCGAACCTCCTTATTAAAAGAATGAAGTATGGTGATTAATTTTATCGTTTAGTATTTATTTTATGAATTAGTAGAAACAGGACCAAAAACAGAGACGGCAGAATCATATATCAACGAATGTTAAACAATCAATACTCCGGCTAATAAATTCACTACTATTGCAATACAGTCAATTAATAAAATCTTCCGTATTAATAAGGCTGTGGTTAAATAAATTAAGAAAATAAATATTATAATGGAGGGAGGTGGCGATTATTTTATTGGCTTGAGGGATAAGTTTTTCTTTTATATTTTCTGTGAATGAATAGAAACAGAAAACGATGATGGCAGATTTTATTTGCGGATTTGCCTGCCCCATAAAAAACGGCTCCGTTCGGAGCCGTTGCGATTAAAAGCCGGAAGAGGACTATTTCCCTTCTTTAGCGATACGGGAGCGAATGTGGTCAGCACGCTCTTTTGACGGCGGGTGGCTGTCGAACATGCTGCTCTCGCGGCCTTTGTCCAGATCGGCCAGCTTGTCGAAGCTGGTGGCGAGACCGGTGGTGTCAATTTTACGCTTCTTCAGCAGATCGAAGGAGAAATCATCTGCTGCGGTTTCCTGCTTCTGGGAGAACTGCGCGTTGATGAACTGCTCAGAGATGTCGGCCAACTGAGTCTGGGACAGCTGAGCCGCGATGCCGCCGGTGGAGGCGATGGCGGTACGGGCCGCAACGGTCGCATAGGCAACCTGCATTCTCTTACGGGAGTGACCCAGCGCAACGTGGCCCATTTCGTGGCCCAGTACGCCTTCTACTTCATTGTCGTTCATCATGTCCATCAGGCCGCTGTATACGCGTACGCAACCGTTAGCCATCGCCCAGGCGTTGACGTCTTTGGTTTCGTATACTTTGTAGTTTACCGGCGTACCTTCGATGGTGTCGCCCAGCGCCTTCGCGATCTTGTTCAGACGCTTGGTGTAGGTGCTGTTAGCGGCGGCGATTTTGTTTTTCTGGTCCATGGCTGCACAGGATTCTTCACTCAGCGCTTTAACATCGCTGTCGGACAGGGTTGCTGCCTGGAAGGCCTGAGCCCCGGACTGCATCAATCCTTGCGTATTCATGTTCTGACACCCGCTCAGCAAAGCTGCTGTACCCAGCGCAATGAGCGAAAATTGAAGCTTCTTCATGATATCTTCCTTTTTTATATAAAGTTACAGTCACTGTCAGGTCTGTTCAAAAACTGTGGTAGTGTAGCCAGTACGAATTTCTGTGTCATGAGAATATGCGCACTTTTTGTATGTAGATCGGGATTAATTTGCTGAGTGTATCTTTAATTCCGCATAAAGATTGCCGTTCTCATGCCGGGTCTGAGAAAATACCCGTCCTGTTTTGTTTCAATAATCCGAAGTGGAGTAGAACATGTCCTCTCGTAAAGAGCTTGCCAACGCGATTCGCGCACTCAGTATGGATGCGGTGCAGAAAGCTAATTCCGGTCACCCGGGCGCCCCGATGGGGATGGCCGACATAGCGGAAGTTCTGTGGCGTGATTATATGAACCACAACCCGACTAATCCGGGCTGGGCCGATCGTGACCGCTTCGTGCTGTCTAACGGCCATGGTTCCATGCTGATTTATAGCCTGTTGCACCTGACCGGTTATGATCTGCCGATGTCGGAGCTGGAAAACTTCCGTCAACTGCACTCCAAAACGCCGGGCCACCCGGAATACGGCTATACGCCGGGTGTAGAAACCACGACCGGTCCGCTGGGCCAGGGCATTGCCAACGCCGTTGGCATGGCTATCGCCGAGCGCACCCTGGCGGCACAGTTTAACCGTCCGGGCCATGACATCGTCGATCACCACACCTATGTGTTCATGGGCGACGGCTGCATGATGGAAGGCATCTCCCACGAGGTTTGCTCTCTGGCCGGCACGCTGAAGCTGGGCAAGCTGATGGCGTTCTATGACGACAACGGTATCTCCATTGACGGTCATGTTGACGGCTGGTTCACCGACGACACCGCCAAACGTTTTGAAGCCTATGGCTGGCACGTGGTGCGCGGGGTAGACGGACACAATGCTGACGCCATCAAGGCCGCGATCGAAGACGCGCGCAAGGTGACGGACAAGCCTTCCCTGCTGATGTGCAAAACTACCATCGGTTTCGGTTCCCCGAACAAAGCCGGTACGCATGACTCCCACGGCGCGCCGCTGGGCGAAGCCGAAGTGGCCGCAACCCGCGAAGCGCTGGGCTGGAAATACCCGCCGTTCGTGATCCCGCAGGAAATCTACGCCGACTGGGACGCCAAAGAAGCCGGCAAAGCGAAAGAAAGCGCCTGGGATAAGAAATTCGCCGCGTATCAGTCTGCGTTCCCGGAACTGGCTGCGGAGTTCTCCCGTCGCATCAAGGGCGAGCTGCCGGCTAACTGGAATCAGGAAGCGCAGAAGTTTATTGAACACCTGCAGGCGAATCCGGCGAAAATCGCCAGCCGTAAAGCCTCCCAGAACAGCCTGGAAGCATTCGGTAAAGTGCTGCCGGAATTCCTCGGCGGCTCCGCCGACCTGGCGCCGAGCAACCTGACCATGTGGTCCGGTTCCAAACCGATCAATGAAGACCAGGCCGGTAACTACATTCACTACGGCGTGCGCGAATTCGGCATGACCGCCATCATGAACGGTATCGCGCTGCACGGCGGTTTCATTCCTTACGGCGCGACGTTCCTGATGTTTATGGAATACGCCCGTAACGCAGTGCGTATGGCCGCGCTGATGAAGATCCGCAACATTCTGGTGTACACCCACGACTCTATCGGTCTGGGCGAAGACGGCCCGACTCACCAGCCGGTTGAGCAGATGGCCAGCCTGCGTGTGACGCCGAACATGAACACCTGGCGTCCGTGCGACCAGGTTGAGTCCGCCGTTGCCTGGAAATTCGCTATCGAGCGTAAAGACGGCCCGTCCGCGCTGATCTTCTCCCGTCAGAACCTGGCGCAGATGGATCGTGATGCGCAGCAGCTGGCGAATATCGCCCGTGGCGGTTACGTACTGAAAGACTGCGCCGGCCAGCCGGAGCTGATTCTGGTTGCTACCGGTTCAGAAGTGGAGCTGGCAGTTAATGCGGCCGATCAACTGAGCGCGGAAGGGCGCAAAGTGCGCGTGGTGTCCATGCCGTCAACGGAAGTGTTCGACAAGCAGGATGCCGCTTACCGCGAAGCGGTGCTGCCGTCTGCGGTCAGCGCCCGCGTGGCGGTGGAAGCTGGTATTGCCGACTTCTGGTACAAGTACGTGGGTCTGAACGGCGCCGTGGTGGGAATGACCACCTTCGGTGAGTCCGCACCGGCGGATAAGCTGTTCAAAGAGTTCGGCTTTACGGTAGAAAACGTGGTCGCTAAGGCGAAAGCGTTGCTGAAATAAGCCCGGATTTACGAGTGAACAGACGGGGCCGCATTGCGCGGCCCCGTTTTTTTACAGACGTACCAGTTTTTTCACTTCCAGTTTGGCGAGTTTCCCGTTCAGTTCCGCGAGAAAGGCGTCATGATACGGCATCGCCATATGTTCTTTCAGAGCCTGCTCCGATTTCCAGCGTTCGATAAATACGAAGGAACCGGGGTGCTCTGTTTCTTCGTGCAGGTCGTACTGAATGCATCCCGGCTCGGTATGGGTTGGGGCCACCATGGCCCGCACTGCCTTATCCACGGCGGCGCGGTGTTCCGGTAAAGCGACAATCAGGGCAACAACATTAACTTCGCTCATTTGTCTCTCCTGCACTGCTGAACATCGTAGGACATAGCGTAATAAGCATAGATGCCTGCGAAGTAACGCACATTTTTTTCCTGACGGTATTCATCGGCGGGAGGTTTTTTCCGGCCTGCGTTCCTTTTATACAAAAAGTGCGTAAGCTGTGGGGAAATCATTCGATAAACTCAGTGACAGACCTATTAAAGCGGGGATGGGTAAATGGATTTGCTGCGTTTCATTTTGCGGTTGCCTTTTATGCTGGTGCGCGGCGTATGCCGGGTGCTTGGTTTTCTCTGGCGGCGCGTGCTGCTCAGAATTCTGAAACCGCTAATCGGCGATTTTCAGTGGCAATCGCCCGGCTGGCTGCGTGTCGTTGCCGGTGCGGGAGCGCGTACGGAGCAGTGGGTCGGGCGCCATGCGCTTGGCGTGACGTCGGGTATCATTCTGCTGCTCGCTGCGGGCGCGGCGGCGTGGTACGGCTACAACGCTTATCTGAACCGCCCCAAACCTATCGAGCCGGCGCCGCTGGTAGTGAAACACAGCGATATTAAAGTGATTCCCCCGTCATTCCCCAACTACCGGAGTGAGACGCCAAAACCCCAGGTCGTTATGCTGCGTTTTTCCGAACCCGCCGCGCCCATCGAACAGATTGGTAAAGCGGTGACAACGGGCGTTACGCTGGCTCCCCCGCAGGAAGGCGCGTGGCGCTGGCAGGATGAAAAAACGCTGGTATTCACCGCCGCCAAACATTTCCCCCTCGGCGAACGTTATCAGGTGCAGCTTGATACCGGTGCGCTGTTGGCGCCCCAGGTAAAGGTCAGCGAAAACAAACTTTCCTTTACGGTGCCGGCGTTCACTGCCCGTATCGTGGGGGATGAGTTCTATCAGGACCCGCAGGATCCCAGTAAGAAGAATGCAATTTTTCACATCCGTTTCAACGCACCGGTAGAGGTCACGAGCTTTGAGCGCCAGATCTCGCTGACGACCACGGAGGCCAGGAAACCGCTGCGCTATACCGTGAATTACGATGAGAAACGCCTGGAGGCCTGGGTTCGTTCTGAACCGCTGGCGCTGGAAAACGACGCCAGCCGCGTACTGCTGGAGATCGGCAAAGGCGTGAAAGCGGCGGTGGCAGGAAATGCGACCAGCAGCGCGCAGCGTGAAACCGTGGCGGTACCGGGCGTTTACAGCCTGAAAGTAGACGATGTGGAAACCACCGTCGTGGAGAGCGGCGACAGTTCTCCCGGCCGGCGGGCGCTGATGGTTTCCGTTAATGATGCGGTTAAAGATAAAGATATCCGCCAGGCGGTGAAGGTCTGGTTGTTGCCGCAGCACAGCGAGAAGCAAAAGGAAGCCGGGAATGATCGCCCGGACGCGTTCTATTCCTGGTCGCTGGGCGACATCGATAATGATGTGATTGCGCGAGCCCAAACCCTGACGCTGAACATGGATGACGCGGAACAAGAATACCAGCCAGCGTTCAGTTTTAACTACGATGCCCCGGCCAACCGCTGGCTGCTGGTTGAGGTTGATAACGTCATGACTTCCGCCGGCGGCTACCGCCTCAAGGACAGCGTTTACCGCGTGGTGCAGGTGCCTGATTTCCCGCAAACGCTGCGCTTCGTTTCCGACGGTTCTCTGCTTTCCATGCACGGCGAGAAACGCATCACCGTTGCAACGCGCAACGTGCCGGGTATGAAGCTGGATGTGCGCCGGGTGATTCCCGGTCAGTTGCAGCACATTGCCTCGTTTAAGAGCGGTATTTTTACCTCGGTAGACTTTAACCGCCTGGGAGCCGAATATTTTACCGAACACTTTCAGGAAAAGGTTGCGGTGAGCGGCGAAGAGAACGGCGCCCTCAATTATCAGGGGATCGATCTTTCCCGCTACCTGGCGTCCGATGCACATGCGCGGCGGGGGATTTTCCTGCTCACGCTGACGCCGTGGGACCCGGAAAAACAGGCCCGTCAAACCGAGGCGGATGAAGAAGAGCGTGAGGAAGAAGAAGAGGAGTCGCCCGCAGACTCCCGCTTCATCGTCGTTACCGATCTGGGCATCATCGCCAAGCAATCCATCGACGACGGGCGTGACGTTTTCGTGCAGTCCATCTACTCCGGCCAGCCGGTGGAGGGCGCTAAGGTTTCCGTGATCGCCAGAAACGGCACGCCGCTGTTTATCCGCACTACCGGCGCGGACGGGCATGCCGCATTCCCGTCGGTCAGGGCGTTCTCGAACGAAAAAACACCGGTGATGCTGCTGGTGGAGAAGGAGGGCGACGTTTCCTTCCTGCCGTTCCGCGTGTATGACCGCAGCCTGGATTTTTCCCGTTTTGATACCGGCGGAGAGGTTAACTCGCGCGATCCGCGCGCGCTGGGCAGCTACCTGTTCTCCGATCGCGGGGTATACCGTCCCGGCGATACTTTCAATATCGGCATGATCACCCGTACCGCGGACTGGTCTACATCGCTGGATGGCGTTCCCCTGCGGGCAGAGATCCGCGATCCGCGTGATACGCTGATGCAAACCGTGCCGGTAACGCTGGATAAAGCCGGCTTCAACGAAGTGAGCTATACCACGGAGGAAAATTCTCCGACCGGCGAGTGGAGCGTCTACCTGTACCTGAACGGTAAGAACGAGGATGACTCCCGCCTGCTGGGTTACACCACGGTGAACGTGAAAGAGTTTGAGCCTGACCAGATGAAGGTGGCGCTGACGCTGACGCCGGATCGCAAGGCCGGATGGGTGAAACCGCAGGAACTGAAGGCGGTCATCGATGTTCAGAACCTGTTTGGCACACCGGCCCAGGAACGGCGGGTAACATCCAAGCTAACGCTGCGTCCGGTCTATCCGCACTTTGATAAATATCCGGATTACGCGTTCTATGAACATCGCACCAATAACGACGGGTTTGAAAGCGAGCTGGAGGATCAAAAAACCGACGCTGACGGTAAGGCGGCGATCCCGCTGGATTTGAAGTCTTACGCGGATGCCTCTTATCAGCTGCAACTGTTGTCGGAGGCCTTCGAACCGGGCAGCGGGCGCTCTGTGGCCGCTACCGCGCGCACCCTGGTTTCGCCGTATGATTACCTGATCGGCGTGAAAGCGGACGGCGATCTGGATTACGTCAACCGTGATGCGAAACGTACGCTGCACATTATCGCCGTGAACCCGTCGCTGGAGCCGGTGGCGCAGCCTGACCTGACGATGACGCTGGTGGAGCGGAAGTATATTTCCGTGCTGACCCGCCAGGATTCCGGCGTTTATAAATACCAGTCGAAACTGAAAGAGGAAGAAATCGCGACTCAGCCTCTGTCGGTGACGGCGCTGGGCAGCGATGTTCCGCTGGCGACCGACAAACCGGGCGATTACGTTCTGGTTGTGAAAAACGGCGCGGGTCAGGTGCTGAACCGGATTGATTACAGCGTGGCGGGTAATGCCAACGTCAGCCGTTCGCTGGACCGCAACGCGGAACTGAAGCTGAAGCTGAACAAAGGCGAATACCGCCCCGGCGAAGAAATTGAGATCGCGATTAACGCGCCTTATACCGGTGGCGGTCTGATCACCATTGAGCGCGACAAAGTGTATGCGTGGCATTGGTTTAATACCGATACCACCAGCTCCGTACAGCGCATCAAAGTGCCGGAGGACATGGAAGGCAACGGCTACATCAACGTGCAGTTCATCCGCGATATTCACTCGGATGAAATCTTCATGAGCCCGCTCAGCTATGGCGTTATGCCGTTTCGCATCAGCAACGATGCGCGCCGCGCGCCGCTCACCCTGGACTCTCCGGAAGTGATTAAGCCGGGCGAGAATCTGTCGATTAAAGTGACGACGGATGGACCGCAGCGCGTTGCCGTATTCGCCGTCGATGAAGGAATTTTGCAGGTGGCGCGCTACCGGCTGAAAGATCCGCTGGAGTATTTCTTCCGTAAGCGCCAGCTGGAAGTGGACAGCGCGCAGATTCTGGACCTGATCCTGCCGGAGTTCAGTAAGCTGATGTCGCTGACTGCCGCGCCGGGAGGCGATGGCGGAGAGGGGATGGATCTGCATCTCAACCCCTTCAAGCGTAAGAAAGATAAGCCGGTTGCCTACTGGTCTGGCATTACCGATGTTAACGGGGAAGCCGAGTTCAGCTATCCGCTGCCGGATTATTTCAACGGTAAGATCCGCGTGATGGCGATTTCGGTTACGCCGGAACGTATCGGTCGCGCCCAGCGCTACACCACAGTGCGCGACGACGTCATCATGACGCCGAATGCCCCGGCGACGATCACGCCGGGGGATGAGTTTGACGTCAGCGTTGGCGTCGCCAACAATCTGCAGGATTTGCAGGGCGCCAAAGCCGATGTGAAGGTAACGGTGACGCCGTCCGGACAGTTCCGTGTGGTCGGGGAGCCGTCCCATACCCTGTCGCTGGCGGAGAAGCAGGAAGGGCTGGTGACTTTCCGCGTGCTGGCGCTGAATGCGTTGGGCGAGGGACGTTTGACCTTTACCGCGGCCTATGGCGATAAGTCCAGCCGGCGCACGGTGACGACGTCGGTACGGCCGTCTACGCCTTATCGCACCGTGTCGGTGATGGGGCGCATGGCTGGACAGGAGCAGAAGGTGAGCGATCTGCGCCAGATGTTTGACGCCTACGCCAAACGTCAGGCGATGGTATCGCATTCGCCGCTGGTGCTGGGCAACGGGCTGGCGAAATACCTGGCGGATTATCCCTATACCGGGTCTGAGCAACTGATCAGCCGGGCGATTCCGCTGATTATGCAGGACAAACATCCGGAGATGCGCTCTGCGCTCAGCCAGGCCGATATCCGCGAACAGCTCCGCAACACCCTGAGCACCCTGCGCGCGCGGCAAAACTCGCGCGGAGCGGTAGGGCAGTGGCGCTCGTCGCCGCAGACCGATCCGTTCGTGACGCTCTGGACGGTGCAATATCTGCTGGAGTCTAAAGAGGCCGGTTACCCGGCGCCGGACGGTATGTTGCGCGATGCCAATACCTACCTGCGGGCGATGGCTGCCGATGATGCCATGCGCGATCTGTACGGACTGCGTCTGCGTGCCGCCGCGGTTTACCTGCTGACGCGTCAGGGGGAAATCACCACTAACAGCCTGGCTGCCGTGCAGGCGCTGTTGCAGCGCAACGGTGGGCAGGAAGGGGCGTCTGACCTCGCTTCTCTCTACCTCTCAGCGTCTTACCGTATGCTGAAGATGGATGATGAGGCCAATCGCCTGCTGGCTCCGACCTGGAAACAACTGGGGGGAGCTTACGACAAAGCCTGGTGGACGCAGAATTACTACGATCCGCTGGTGCAGGATGCGACCCGGCTGTACCTGATCGTGCGTCATTTCCCGGAGAAAGCGCGCGAAATCCCGCCGCAGGCGCTGGAGAATATGGTGATAGCCCTTCAGGAGCAGCGTTACACCACCTACTCTTCCGCCATGAGCATTTTGGCGCTGGAGGGGTATTCCTCTGCGATACAGGCCGAGCAGGATGAGAGCAAACCGCTGACCATCAGCGCTGCCGGCGCGGAACAGGGGGGGCAGCTTCAGCGGATTTCCTCGTTGCGCGGTATGATTGCCGCCGGTGACTTCACTTCACAGGCGCGGACGATTGCGTTCAATAATCCTTCTCCGCTGCCGGCCTGGTATGTGGTTACGCAGGCCGGTTACGATCTGCAGCCGCCGCAGAAGGCCGTTTCACGCGGGTTGGAAATCGTGCGCGAATACACCGATGAGAAGGGCACTCCGGTTACGCAGGTGACGCTGGGGCAGAAAATCAATGTCCACCTGAAAATCCGGACCAATTCGGACAAAGCGGCCGGTGAGCTGGCCATCGTCGATTTGCTGCCGGGCGGTTTCGAGGTTGTTCAGCAGACTGCGCCGTCGGGGGATGCCGAAGAGGGCGACAACAACGCCGGCTGGCGTTCGCCGGTGATGGCCGCAGGTTCCAGCTGGGAGCCGGAGTTCACCGATGTACGTGAAGATCGGGTGATTTTGTTTGGTTATGGCCGTGAGAAGCTACAGGAGTTTATCTATCAGATTAAACCCACCAATCCGGGGACGTTTGTGATTCCGCCGACGTTCGCGGAAGCCGTGTATAACCGTGATGTTCAGGCGCTGTCGGCGGGCGGCGGCACGCTGACCGTAACGGCGCCGCAGTAGCGTATAACGCCCGGAAGGTTGATTTATGCCGTCCGGGCGTAAGCAGGTCTGAGTGATGAAAAGCGGTGCTTTCAGGCGGATAGTGAGTAATTTACTGGTGGGTGCCGGGCTGGTGCTGCTGGTCTGTCTGGCATTTCGCCTGTGGCCGCATCCCTCCTTATCGCAGGGAATGCCGCTGTCTGCGCTTTATCTCGATCGTAACGGCGAACTGATACGCCTGACGCTGGCGCGCGACGAGCGTTACCGGCTGTGGACGCCGCTGGAGGACGTTTCGCCGCTGGTGGTGCAGGGAATTCTGCTGCATGAGGATCGCTGGTTCTATTATCATCCCGGCTTCAACCCGGTTAGCCTGGCGCGCGGCTTTTGGCGCAGTTACGTTCTGGGCGCGCGGCAGCAGGGCGGCTCGACGTTGACCATGCAGTTGGCGCGCATGTACTGGCGTCTGAATACCCGTACTCCGCAGGGAAAACTGTGGCAGGTGGTTCGCGCTATACAACTGGAGCTGAGCTATTCCAAACGCGAGATTCTGGAAGCCTACCTGAACTATGCGCCTTACGGGCGCAACATCGAGAGCATCGGTGCGGCAAGCTTAATCTATTTTAACAAACCGCCGTCGCGCCTGGTGCTGTCCGAAGCCTTAACGCTGGCGGTGCTGCCGCAGTCCCCCAGTTACCGTATCGATCCCAGCACCGGCGTGGCGGGCGCGGCGCTGACGAAAGCGCGCAATCAGCTTTTCCGGCGCTGGCAGCGGCAGCATCCCGCACAGCCGGAGCAGGAAGTGCTGTTCCGCCTGCCGTTGACGCTGCGCCAGCCGGAGAAACTGCCCTATACCGCGCCGCATTTCGTGGAGCAATTGCAGCGGCAACTGCGCGCTGAATGGCGCACGGATACTGTTATTCGTACCACGCTGGACAGTGATTTGCAGCGTCTGGTGGAAAAACAGATCACCGCGTTTATTACCCGTAACGCCCGGCGGGGGATCCGTAATGCGGCTGTCATTCTGGTGGACACGCGCGATATGGGCGTACGGGCGCTGGCCGGATCGGCGGATTACTATAACCGGGAAATTCAGGGGCAGGTTAACGGCACCCATGCCCGCCGTTCGCCGGGGTCTACCCTGAAGCCTTTCATCTATGCGCTGGGGCTGGAACAGGGTATCCTGCACCCACAGACTATCCTCAAAGACGTACCGGCGGCCTTCGGCGCTTACGCTCCGGAGAATTTCGATCGCCGTTTCCTCGGGCCGGTGTCAGCCACGAATGCGCTCAACTACAGCCGCAACATTCCGGCGGTTTATATCTCTTCCCGCCTCCGTCAGCCCAACCTCTACCAGTTTTTACGCATGGCCGGCGTGGCGGATATGGCGAGCGAAAAACATTATGGACTGTCCCTGATTCTGGGCGGCGGAGAGGTGACGGCGCAGGAACTGGCGCGGATGTACGCCATGCTGGCAAACCGTGGTCAGCTGTCGCCTCTGGTGATGGAACTGGGGCGCAAAGCGCCGCCGCCGGTGCGCTTACTGAGCGACGAAGCCAGCTTTATTACCCTGGATATGCTGCGTCAGCACCGCCGCCCCGGCGATACGCTGGCTCAGGCGCCGTCTTCATTGCCCGTCTACTGGAAAACCGGCACATCGTGGGGCTTTCGCGATGCCTGGAGCGCGGGTATTTTCGGCCCCTATGCGTTAGTGGTGTGGCAAGGCAATTTCGACGGGCGCGGTAACAACGCGTTTGTCGGCGTGGATGCGGCGGCTCCGCTGTTTTTTAACATCATCGATGCGATTAGCGCGGACTACCCCGACCTGCGCGAGCCGAAGCGTGCGCTGCCGGAAAACGTGCGGCGGGTGGAGGTTTGCCTGACGAGTGGGGACTTGCCCACTCCCTGGTGCCAACAGCGCGGGCAGACCTGGTTTATTCCCGGCAAGTCGCCGATTAAGGTGGACACCGTTTATCGCCCGGTAGTGCTGGACAAGCGGACCGGCGAGGTAGCCTGCCCGCCTTACGATCCACAGGAAACCCGGACGGAGGTCTTTGAGTTCTGGCCCTCCGATCTCGCCAACGTGTTCGCGCAGGCCGGGCTGCCTAAACGGGTTCCGCCTTCTGCGAGCCACTGTCGCGACGGCGGCGGGCAGGTTGCCGGCGATGCGCCGCAGATTACCTCGCCGCTGCGTAATATCACCTATACCCTGCGCCGCTCTACCCAGCGTCAGGAGCGTATCGTGTTCAGTGCTGTCACGGATGCGGATACCAACACCCTTTATTGGTTCGTCGATGATATTTATCTGGGCAGTTCCGCCAGCCGGGGAGCGGTGTCCTGGCGTCCGGCGCGCAGCGGCCAGTTTCGGGTGCGCGCCATTGACGATCACGGCCGGGCGGACGGGCGTACCATCCGGGTGGAATGGGTTAACTGAAGCCGGAAAGCGTGATTTGGGTACACTTTTAGTGCGGCATTATTCACTTTATAGTGGCAATATTAAGTGTTTTTTCGTAATCTCAGGATATTAGCTGAAGCGTTTCAGGTGGCCTGTTTACGGGATATTCTGATTACCCTTCCCGTGAAAATCACCGCTGAGCGCGATTTTCACGTTTGACCGAATATGCAGTATGCTGGCGGGCGGGGAGCGGTAAAGCAGAGCGGCAGCCGTTTCATTTCGTGATATAGTTGACAGTATCGTCGATTGATTTTTCCGTCACGATTCCGCACCGCAAATACGTCGGGCGGAGTAGGGCAACCATCTGATAACGCGTTGGTCTGTCGTGACAACGAACGCGGCGTTACCGGCTGCGATGAGTAAGGGCGCCGGCGGCGCCCGTTAGCGGTTTACAGCCCGCTGCGGTTTTTCGGCCGCGGCGCTCAAGCAACTTTATGGAATCAACGAGAGGGTTCACCATGTCTGTAATTAAGATGATCGATCTGGATCTTGCTGGTAAACGTGTTCTGATCCGTGCGGATCTGAACGTACCGGTTAAGGATGGCAAAGTTACCTCTGATGCACGTATCCGCGCGTCTCTGCCGACCATCGAACTGGCTCTGAAGCAAGGCGCCCGCGTAATGGTAACTTCCCACCTGGGTCGTCCGACCGAAGGCGAATATAACGAAGAATTCTCCCTGCTGCCGGTTGTGAACTACCTGAAAGATCATCTGAGCGCGCCGGTTCGTCTGGCAAAAGATTACCTCGACGGCGTTGAGGTTGCTGAGGGTGAACTGGTTGTGTTGGAAAACGTACGCTTCAACAAGGGCGAAAAGAAAGACGACGAAGCGCTTTCCAAGAAATATGCTGCGCTGTGCGACGTTTACGTTATGGATGCTTTCGGCACCGCGCACCGCGCTCAGGCCTCTACTCACGGCGTAGGCCGCTTCGCGCCGATCGCCTGTGCCGGCCCGCTGCTGTCCGGTGAGCTGGAAGCACTGGGTAAGGCGCTGACCAACCCGGCGCGTCCGATGGTCGCCATCGTCGGTGGTTCTAAAGTTTCTACTAAACTGACCGTGCTGGATTCCCTGTCTAAAATCGCCGATCAGCTGATCGTCGGCGGCGGCATCGCGAACACCTTCGTTGCCGCCCAGGGCCACAATGTCGGTAAATCCCTGTACGAAGCTGACCTGATCCCGGAAGCGAAAAAGCTGCTGGACACCTGCGACATTCCGGTTCCGACCGATGTGCGCGTAGCCACCGAGTTCTCTGAAACCGCAGCGGCTACCCTGAAGTCCGTTAACGACATCAAAGACGACGAGCAGATCCTGGATCTGGGCGATGTCTCCGCACAGAAACTGGCTGACATCCTGAAAAATGCCAAAACCATTCTGTGGAACGGCCCGGTCGGCGTATTCGAATTCCCGAACTTCCGTAAAGGCACCGAAATCGTTGCCCACGCCATCGCTGACAGCGCTGCGTTCTCCATTGCAGGCGGCGGCGATACCCTGGCGGCGATTGACCTGTTCGGCATCTCCGATAAGATCTCCTATATCTCCACCGGCGGCGGCGCTTTCCTTGAGTTTGTTGAAGGGAAGAAACTGCCTGCGGTCGTGATGCTGGAAGAACGCGCCAAGCAGTAAGAAAAACCGACGGGAGGCTCTGGCCTCCCGTTATCCTGTCAGAACTGACTTACCTCTGTCGTTTTCAGGTTCTGGCAACGTTGATTGATTTTGATATTTACCGCCACGAAACAGGACAATGTGTTATGTCTAAAATTTTTGATTTCGTTAAACCGGGTGTCATCACGGGTGATGATGTTCAGAAGGTATTCCAGGTAGCTAAAGATAATAACTTCGCGCTGCCGGCAGTTAACTGCGTAGGTACCGACTCTATCAACGCCGTGATTGAAGCCGCTGCGAAAGTCCGTGCTCCGGTTATCGTTCAGTTCTCCAACGGCGGCGCCGCGTTTATCGCCGGTAAAGGCCTGAAGGCCGAAGGCCAGCAGGCTGCCATTCTGGGCGCTATCTCCGGCGCGCACCACGTTCATCAGATGGCCGAACACTACGGTGTGCCGGTTATTCTGCATACCGACCACTGCGCCAAGAAACTGCTGCCGTGGCTCGACGGTCTGCTGGATGCCGGTGAGAAGCACTTCGCCGCGACCGGTAAGCCGCTGTTTTCTTCCCACATGATCGATCTGTCTGAAGAGTCGCTGGAAGAAAACATCGAAATCTGCTCTAAGTACCTGACCCGCATGGCTAAAATCGGTATGACCCTGGAAATCGAACTGGGTTGCACCGGCGGTGAAGAAGACGGCGTGGACAACAGCCACATGGACAGCTCCGCGCTGTACACCCAGCCGGAAGACGTGGATTACGCGTACACCAAGCTGAACGCCATCAGCCCGCGTTTCACCATCGCGGCCTCCTTCGGCAACGTACACGGCGTCTACAAGCCGGGCAACGTTAAGCTGACGCCGAAAATCCTGCACAACTCGCAGGAATACGTTTCCAAGAAACACAACCTGCCGCACAACAGCCTGGACTTCGTATTCCACGGCGGTTCCGGCTCTACCGCAGCTGAAATCAAAGAAGCCGTCAGCTACGGCGTAGTGAAAATGAATATCGACACCGATACCCAGTGGGCTACCTGGGAAGGTATTCTGAACTACTACAAAAAGAACGAAGGCTATCTGCAGGGCCAGCTGGGTAACCCGGAAGGCGAAGACAAGCCGAACAAGAAATACTACGATCCGCGCGTTTGGCTGCGTGCTGCCCAAACCAGCATGATTGCCCGCCTGGAACTGGCGTTTGAAGAACTGAACTGCAAAGACGTTCTGTAATCTTCTCTGCACTTATTAAAGGCTCCTGAGGGAGCCTTTTTTATTCACTAAATATCCTAATTTCTGCGTTGCCAGCCTGAATAGTTTGAATTTACGCCGGATTGTCCGTTACTCTTACCGGGTATGGAATTCACTTGCATGAATGATATTTTTTATAAATCAGGATTAATTTAATGAAAAATGAAAACTTCGACGTCGTTGACAGCATTAATAACGCGGGAAGTTGGCTGGTAAAAAATGAAGACCTGCTGATTCATTACGCCGTTAATATTGTTGCCGCCATCGTTATTCTTATTGTCGGTAGTATCGTGGCAAAGATCGTTTCCGGTACCGTTATCCGCCTGATGAAGGCGCGCGGCGTGGATATCACGGTCGCCAATTTCCTGGCCGCGCTGGTGCGTTACGGAATTATTGCCTTCACCATTATCGCTGCATTAGGGCGCATCGGGGTACAGACCGCGTCGGTGATCGCGGTGCTGGGTGCCGCTGGTTTGGCCGTCGGCCTGGCGCTGCAAGGCTCCTTGTCCAACTTTGCCGCCGGGGTGCTGCTGGTGCTGTTCCGCCCGTTCCGCGCCGGTGAGTTTGTCGACCTGGGCGGTGTATCTGGTACGGTAAGGGACGTTCAGATTTTCTCTACAACATTACTGACGTCGGACAATAAAACCATTGTGGTACCTAACGGAAAAATTATCGCGGGTAATATTATCAACTATTCGCGCGAGCCAAACCGGCGTGTGGATATCGTGGTGGGTGTGGCCTACGATGCCGATATCGACGTTGTGAAAAAGGTCCTGGGCGATATCGTCGCGAACGACAAGCGTATTAAGCATGATAACGGCGTAACTATTCGCCTGAACGAAATGGCGCCGTCTTCGCTTAATTTCGTGGTACGCGTCTGGACAACGAATGCGGAATATTGGCCGGTCTATTTTGACCTGATGGAAAATTTCAAACGGGCGCTGGATGCCAATAGCATCAATATTCCATTCCCGCAGATGGATATTCACGTTCACCAGGTCGCGAAGCAGGCGGATCAATAACCTCCTGCATGATAACCCGCGTGCTGCGCGGGTTATCACTCTCCGGGCATCCGCGCCATAAGATCTGCTAATCATCCATAAGAATCATCCATTTCCCCTTATTTCATCTTCGTCGTAGTATCTGCGCATTCCGTAAAAATTAGCGTCTTGATATAACGAGGTATATGCATGTTGTCGGTTTATTTTCAGGGGTTTGCGCTCAGCGCCGCCATGATTTTGCCGCTGGGGCCGCAAAACGCGTTTGTGATGAGTCAGGGGATTCGCCGTCAGTATCATATGATGATCGCCGGGTTGTGCGCCCTCAGCGACATCATTCTGATTTGCGCTGGGATCTTCGGCGGCAGCGCGTTGCTGAGCCAGTCCCGTTTGCTGCTGATGCTGGTCACCTGGGGCGGCGTGGTGTTTCTGTTGTGGTACGGCTGGGGGGCGTTCAGAGCGGCGCTCAGCGCCAGTGAAGTCCAGGCCGGCAGCGAGGCGGTGCAGCAAAGCCGCTGGCGGCTGGTGGTGACGATGCTGGCGGTCACCTGGCTGAATCCGCACGTTTATCTGGATACTTTCGTAGTGCTGGGCAGCCTGGGCGGGCAACTGGCGGCGGACGTGCGTAGCTGGTTCGCCCTGGGGGCCGTCAGCGCCTCCGTTGTGTGGTTCTTCTCCCTGGCCTGGCTGGCGTCGTGGATGGCGCCCTGGCTGAGCACGCCGCGTGCGCAGCGCATTATTAATATCCTGGTGGGCATTATTATGTGGACGATTGCATTCCAGCTGGCGCGCCACGGTATGAGCTATTTCTCCTGATATTACGGAGGATTCTGGAAGAATCTTGCAGCAGAGGGTTGATAAACTGCAAAAATTCTCTGTTGCAGCGGCGCCCCGTTAGCGGTATCACTGTGACGTTGTTATTTTTGCACAGCATGTCTGATTAGAAAGGAGACACCATGAAGCTGAAAGCACTCGCGATTGCCGCAATGCTGGGACTGGGCGCTGCCGCCACGGGATTACAGGCCGCCGAACTGCCGGAAGGGCCGCACGTCGTGACGTCAGGAACCGCCAGCGTTGAGGCGACGCCGGACATCGCCACGCTGACCATTGTGGTGACCGCATCAGCCAAAGATGCCGCCGGGGCTAAAAATGAGGTGGATGCCCGGGTTGCCAAGTACTTCGATTTTCTGGAGAGCAGCGGCATTGAGAAGAAAGATATTAACGCTGCCAACCTGAGCACGCAGCCGGAGTATGACTACCTGAAAGACGGTAAATCCGAGCTGAAAGGCTATCGCGCGGATCGTCAGGTTCAGGTCATCGTGCGTCAGTTAGACAAGCTGAATACCATTCTGGACGGCGCCCTGAAAGCGAACCTGAACGAAATCCGCGCCGTTGAGCTGGGCGTAGCCAAGCCGGATGCTTACCGCGAAGAGGCGCGCCAGAAGGCGATTGCCAATGCCATCGCCCAGGCGAAGTCGTTGGCGAAAGGGTTTGATATGCAACTGGGGCAGGTATACAGCATCCGTTATCATGTGTCGAACTATCAGCCGATGCCGGTAACCCGCATGTATATGGCGGCCGACGCCGCGCCGAAAACCAGCGCCGGGCAAACTTATGAACAGCAGTCCATTCACTTCGACGATCAGGTGGATGTGGTGTTCAGCCTTACCAAGTAATTCCGCTTCACGGCCTCCTTTACGGAGGCCGTTTCTTTAGTCCTGCCGTAATACCTTATGACCGTGGCTGAGCAACGCGTCGGTGACGCGGCGCATCATCCGGCTTTCCGGCGCAAAACGATGCCAGTACAGCATACGGCGCTGCAACAGGCCGGGCGTCAGGTTAATCAACGTTCCTTCGCTCAGTTCTCTTTCGATTTGCAGGTGCGGGATCATACAGCAGGTGGTGCCCTGCAATGCCAGCTGTACGAAGGCTTCAGACGAGTTGACGATGTGACACGGCACGCTGCCGGGCGGCAGCTCAAAGTTCTGTTGCAGGAATGCCTGATGCATGTCATCGAGGTGATCAAACGCCACTACCGGCGCTTTCAGCAGCGAAGAGCGGGTGACGCCGTTGGGGAAATAGCGCGCGGCGAATTCCGGCGAGGCGACGAACAGGTAGTCCAGCGCGCCAAGGCGGTCGACCAGGCAACTGGGCAACGGCTGAGGCTGGATACTGACGGCGCCGACTACTTCACCGCGGCGCAGGCGTTCCTGGGTTCGGGTTTCGTCTTCCACCTGAAGGTTCAGGCGCAGCGGGGAATCACTCAATACCGGGCGCAGCGCGGGCAGCAGCCAGGTGGCGAGACTGTCGGCGTTGACCGCCAGGGAAAGCAGCAGCGGGCCGTCGCTGCTGCTGTCGGTGCCCAGCCACTCTTCTTCCAACAGTTCCACCTGATGCAACAGAGCCAGCAGGCGCTGCCCCTGCTCCGTCGGACGTGGCGGAACGGTACGCACCAGCAGCGGCTGGCCGAAGAGATTTTCAAGCTGTTTAATGCGTTGGGACACGGCCGATTGCGTTATACAAAGTTTTTGGGCCGCGCGCTCAAAACCACGTTCGCGTATAACTGCATCCAATGCCTGTAGTGTCCGGTAGTCCGGGCGTTTCATCGCGAGTCTCACTTCCTCTGAATTTATTCTTTTTATTGCTACAGGCAATATGCCACATTTTTGCATTTTGCTGCGCGTTTTTGTCGCAATTATCTCCCTCAAGGCAGGAAAATCGCTTCAGCCGCTGCTGCCGGCACGCAGTCGGCGTAGATAATTGCGTCAGCGGGCCTATAATACGCACACGTTTTCGTTGCATACGTTATAGGACTCTGACATGACGCAGGATGAACTGAAAAAAGCCGTTGGCTGGGAAGCGCTGAAGTTTGTAAAGCCCGGAACGATCGTCGGTGTGGGAACCGGCTCCACTGCGGCGCACTTTATTGATGCGCTGGGCACAATGAAAGGGCAGATTGAAGGCGCGGTATCCAGTTCGGACGCGTCGACCGAGAAGCTGAAAGCGCTGGGTATTCCGGTGTTTGACCTTAATGCGATTGATAGCCTGGATGTGTATGTCGACGGCGCCGACGAGATCGACGGCCACATGAACATGATCAAAGGCGGCGGCGCCGCGCTGACGCGTGAGAAAATCGTGGCGGCGGTGGCGAAAACCTTCGTCTGTATCGTTGATGCTTCCAAGCAGGTGGACGTGCTGGGCAAGTTCCCGCTGCCGGTGGAAGTGATTCCGATGGCCCGCTCCTACGTGGCCCGCGAGCTGGTGAAGCTGGGCGGCGTGCCGGAGTACCGTCAGGGCGTGTTAACGGATAACGGCAACGTGATTCTGGACGTCCATAACCTGAAAATCCTGGACCCGGTGGCGTTGGAAAACAAAATCAACGGCATCGCAGGCGTGGTGACCGTCGGGCTGTTCGCCGGTCGCGGCGCGGATGTCGCGCTGGTCGGTACGGCCGATGGCGTGAAAACGATCAAGGCTTGACGGGTAAAACGCCCGCCGTGAAGCGCGGGCGTTTTCTCTATGATGAAAGATCAAAACAGCGTGATTTAATTTTTTTCATATCCGCCGTAATTTAGTGACATATATCACATATCCCGCCTGCGGCTAACTTTCCCGCTGACACTTCCTCCGGACGCAGTATTTTTCGCCAAAAAAGCCGGCGCTGACTAACCCTTGTGCTGTTAGGATAGCAATCGATTGGCTTGCCCGGCCCGGAAATTTTGTTATGTTGACAGAAGGTTGTGAGAAAAACGGTAGTTAAAAATAACATTGATGTTTCATCGTATAGGGTTGGGTCATGTCAAAAGTTTCTTTGGAGAAAGACAAGATTAAGTTCTTGCTGGTGGAAGGGGTTCATCAAAGCGCCGTGGATATCCTGCGCGCTTCCGGCTATACCAACATTGAATATCACAAGGGGGCGCTGGATGATGAGTCGTTGAAGTCGGCTATCCGTGACGCGCACTTCATCGGTATACGATCCCGGACCCACCTGTCCGAAGAGATTTTCGCCGCGGCGGAAAAGCTGGTTGCAGTTGGCTGTTTTTGTATCGGAACCAATCAGGTCAACCTGGAGGTTGCGGAACGCCGAGGCATTCCGGTGTTCAACGCGCCGTTCTCCAACACCCGTTCCGTGGCGGAGATGGTGCTGGGCGAGCTGCTGCTGCTGCTGCGTGGCATTCCGGCGGCCAACGCCAAGGCGCACCGCGGGCAGTGGTTTAAAAACGCGAACGGCTGCTTTGAGGCGCGCGGTAAGAAGCTGGGCATCATCGGTTATGGCCATATCGGCACACAGCTGGGGATTCTGGCCGAAGGCATCGGCATGAACGTTTTCTTTTATGATATTGAAAACAAACTGCCGCTCGGTAACGCGCAGCAAGTGCGTCATCTGTCCGACCTGCTCAACATGAGCGATGTGGTGACGCTGCACGTGCCGGAAACCGCATCGACCAAGAATATGATCGGCGCCGCTCAACTGTCGTTGATGAAACCCGGCTCGATCCTGATCAACGCTTCGCGCGGCACCGTGGTGGATATTTCTGCATTGTGCAATGCGCTGTCAAGCAAGCATCTGGCTGGGGCGGCTCTCGACGTCTTCCCGGAAGAGCCGGCAACCAACGACGATCCGTTCAATTCGCCGCTGTGTGAATTCGATAACGTGCTGCTGACGCCGCACATCGGCGGTTCGACGCAGGAAGCGCAGGAAAACATCGGCGCGGAAGTGGCCGGTAAGTTTGTGAAATACTCCGACAACGGTTCAACGCTTTCCGCGGTGAACTTCCCGGAGGTTTCTCTGCCGGAACATGCGACCAACGTCAGCCGTCTGCTGCATATTCATGAAAACCGCCCGGGCATCATGACGCAGCTTAACCAGATCTTCGCCGAAGAAGGGGTGAACATTGCCGCGCAGTACCTGCAAACCAACGCGCGGATGGGCTACGTGGTTATCGATGTTGAAACGGAAACCGAGCGTGCGCAGGCGGCATTGCTGCGCATGAAGGCCATTCCCGGCACTATCCGTGCCCGTCTGCTGCACTGATTTTACCTTCCGATGAATGACAAAGCCGGCTTGACGCCGGCTTTTTCTTTTTGTTTGCGGATCGTCACCAGCGATAGTGCGCGCCGGGCGTGATGATTTCCGGCAGAGGTACGTCCCAGCTTTGTGCGGGCAGGGTTTCGACCCGCTGACAGTCGTGGGCCAGGCCGACAGGGTACGGCCCGCCGTGTTGCCAGTTTTGCAGCGTTCTGTCGTAGAAGCCGCCGCCCATCCCCAGCCGTTGCCCCTGTTCGTCAAAAGCGACCAGCGGAGTGAGGATGATATCCAGCGCGTTGATTGGCAGAACGTGGCGTACGTCGAGGCGCGGTTCGCGGATGCCAAAGCCATTGGTGGTCATTGGCGTATCCGGCGCGTAGGTCAGAAACAGCAAATGCCCCGGACTGAACGGATGCACGACCGGCAGGCAGACGTGTTTACCGGCCTGCCAGAGACGTTCGATTAAAGGTTGGGTATTAAGCTCGCCGTCAAATGACAGAAAGACAGCGATGTTTTTTGCTGCCTGCATGCGCGGATGCCCGATAACCCGCTCAACGATGCGTTCGGCCGCCTGATGCTGTTCACGCGGGCTGAGCGCACGACGTCGCGCCCGTACTTCACGGCGGATAGCATCACGGGAAACGGGAAAAGCATCATTGATTGCTGTCATAAGCAACGCTCAGAAACAATACAGGGAGTGCTAAAAAGGGGGAATCTCCGAGATGCCGTCGCAGGCTGTAACCCTTGAACCCTGGGTTCAAGGTGAACATAGCGTCGCAGCCTTAAGGCTTCTCGGAAACCGAGCGTGCTCACCGACCACGGATCGCTACATTCTTGTGGTATGAAATATCGGCTCAGGGGACTGGCCCACCGACAAACACCTCAGAGAAATCTTGGATTCGTCTACTGCTTTGAACTTATCCTAACACATTTCTGACCATTGAAAAGCAAATTTTGGTAAAAAATTTCTTTGTGAAATAATAAGTTACAATCAATCAAACTGTGCGCTCTGGCGCTCAGTGATCTTACCCTGTTCCAGCAACGCCTGTTCAATGGTCTGCTGCAACATCCGGATTCTTTGTTCCATATTGGCGGCATAATCGCGGGTTTTCAATCGCTCCTGCGCCAGTTCGTGACATACGTTCAATGCCGCGATAAAAACCAACTGTTCCGTATTGGTGACTCTAGTGCGAACTTTAAGATCTTGCAACCGCTGGTTGAGGTCTTCCGCCGCCTGGTTCAACGCATCCTGTTGTTCCGGGGGGCAATTCACTCTCAATGTGCGGCCAAAAATTTGAATATCTACCGGTTGTGCCGACATACCACCTTCCTGCCTAATTTTTCACGCTTTCTGATACGGGCTTCCGGATCGGAAGGCGCAACTATATCTACCTCGCCGCTGTGATACAACCCTTTCCCCTGTCGTTTTTTGACCGGAAATGCCCATTTCTGGTATAGCGACTGACCTTGGTGGTAGCATAACATGAACTTTCCCTGCCAACGATGACCATTGTATGTCTATTGAGAATACTTTACCTGATTACGCGGCGCTCAACCGCGCCCTGCAACAGCAAAGCGTCGCCCTGACGGCGGCGGAAATGCACGGTTTGCTGAGTGGTATTCTGTGCGGCGGCAACCGTGACGCCAGCTGGAAGACGTTGCTGCACGACCTGACCAACGAAGGCGAAGCCTGGCCGCTGGCGTTGTCGCAGCCGCTGGACGCGGTTTATCAGTCAACGCGCGAGTCGCTGGAAGATGACGGTTTCGGTTTTCAGATGATGCTGCCGGACGGGGACGACGTTTCGGTCTTTGAGCGCGCCGATGCGCTGGCGGGATGGGTGAACCATTTCCTGCTGGGGCTGGGCGTGATGCAGCCTAAGCTGGATAAGGTCCGCAACGAAGTCGGCGAAGCGATCGACGATCTGCGCAATATCGCGCAGTTGGGTTACGACGAAGACGAAGATCAGGAAGAACTGGAACAGTCTCTGGAAGAGGTGGCGGAATATGTGCGCATGGCGGCAATGCTGTGTCACAGCGAGTTCGTTCAGCAACAACCGCTGGCGCCGGAGAGCCGTAAACCCACATTGCACTGAACAATATTGCACTGAACAATCACCGGCGGGGAAACCTCACCCCGCCTGAACGATAAATATCTGCTTTTATCAGGAGAAGGTCATGACCCTGCAAGAGTTTCAGCGCCGACGTAAATCATTGCTGGCTAAAATGGCGCCCGGCAGCGCCGCGTTATTTTTCGCCGCGCCGGAAAGCATTCGCAGCGCGGACAGCGATTATCCCTATCGTCAAAACAGCGATTTTTGGTACATGACCGGCTTTAACGAACCGGAAGCCCTGTTACTCCTGATAAAAAGCGATGAAACTCACAGCCACAGCGTGTTGTTTAACCGCGTACGCGATCTGACCGCGGAAATCTGGTTCGGGCGTCGCCTGGGGCAGGAGGCTGCGCCGGAGAAGCTCGGTGTCGATCGTGCCCTGCCGTTCGGCGACTTGGGCGAGCAGCTGCATCTGCTGCTCAACGGACTAGATACGGTCTACCACGCGCAGGGCCTTTACGCCTATGCCGACGCGATCGTCTTCGCCGCGCTGGAAAAATTGCGCAACGGCGCCCGGCAGAATTTCAAAGCGCCGGTTTCGCTGACTGACTGGCGCCCCTGGGTGCATGAGATGCGTCTGTTCAAGTCACCGGAAGAAGTGGCGCTGATGCGCCGGGCGGGCGAGATTTCCGCGTTGGCCCATACCCGCGCGATGCAGGCGTGCCGTCCGGGGATGTTCGAGTATCAGCTCGAAGGCGAAATCCATCACGAATTTAACCGTCACGGCGCCCGTTATCCCTCCTACAACACCATCGTGGGCGGGGGCGAAAATGCCTGTATTCTGCATTACACCGAAAATGAATCCGAGCTGAAAGACGGCGATCTGGTGCTGATCGACGCCGGATGTGAATATCAGGGCTACGCCGGCGATATCACCCGTACCTTCCCGGTCAACGGCACGTTTAGCCCGGCGCAGCGCGCGATTTACGACTTAGTGCTGGCGTCGATGGATAAAGCGTTTGAGGTTTTCGGGCCGGGAAGCAGCATCCGCGAGGCGCATGAAGCGGCGGTACGCGTGATGGTTGAAGGGCTGATGGCGCTGGGCGTGATGAAGGGCGACCTGGAAACATTGATCGCCGAACAGGCGCACCGTCAGTTCTTTATGCACGGGATCAGCCATTGGCTGGGGCTGGATGTGCACGATGTCGGTGATTACGGCAGTTCCGCGCGCGACCGTATTCTGGAGCCGGGAATGGTGCTGACCGTGGAGCCGGGGCTGTATATTGCGCCGGACGCGGATGTGCCGCAGGAGTATCGCGGCATCGGCGTGCGTATTGAGGATGACATTCTGATCACCGTGGATGGGTTTGAGGTGCTGACCAAAGACGTGGTGAAAAAAGCGGATGATATTGAGGCCCTGATGGCCGCTGCCAGGTAACCGGCATGAAAATGATCATAGTGGGAGGCGGAATGGCCGGCGCGACGTTGGCGCTGGCCGTTTCCGCCCTGAGTGAAGGGCGCATCGGTATCGAGCTGGTCGAGGCGGTGTCGCCTTCCGGCCGGGCGCACCCTGGGTTTGACGCCCGCGCCATCGCATTGGCGCAGGGCACCTGTCAGCAACTGGCGCGCATCGGTGTGTGGCAGGCACTGCAGTCGTGCGCGACGCCGATTGACAGCGTGCACGTCAGCGATGGCGGTCACGCCGGCTTCGTGACGATGCAGGCTTCCGACTATCAGATTCCCGCGCTGGGGCAGGTGGTGGAGCTGCATCAGGTCGGCAGCCGTCTGTTTCGCCTGCTGGAGAAAGCGCCGGGCGTAACGCTGCACTGCCCGGCCAGCGTGGTCGGCGTTCAGCGCGAGACCGGCTCGGCAACGGTGGAACTGGATAACGGCACGCGGCTCAGCGCCGATCTGCTGGTCGCCGCGGACGGCTCTGCTTCGCCGCTGGCGCATCATTGTCAGGTGCGCTGGCGGACGGAGGAGTACCATCAGATCGCCGTGATCGCCAACGTGCTGACTTCGCAGGCGCACCAGGGGCGGGCGTTTGAGCGTTTCACCGCCAACGGCCCGCTGGCGATGCTGCCGATGAGCGAAGGGCGCAGTTCGCTGGTGTGGTGCCATGCAGCGCAGGATCAACACGAGGTGGACGGCTGGAGCGACGCGGAATTCCTGCGTCGCCTGCAACGCGCGTTCGGCTGGCGTCTGGGCACCCTGTTGCGCGCAGGAACGCGCCACAGCTACCCGTTGCGCCTGACCACCGCCGAACAGCATATCAGCCACCGCCTGGCGCTGGTGGGGAACGCGGCGCAGACGCTGCACCCCATCGCCGGGCAGGGGTTTAACCTGGGTATGCGCGACGTTATCGCGCTGGCGGAAACCGTTACCGCCGCGGCCATGAACGGCGAAGACATCGGCAGCCATCAGGTGCTGGCGAAATACCAGCGCAGCCGCGCCGCCGATCAACGCGACACCATCGGCATGACGGACGGCCTGATCCATCTGTTTGCCAACCGTCTGGCGCCGTTGGTTGTCGGGCGCAATCTGGGCCTGATGGCGATGGAAATGGCGCCGCCGCTGCGCGATATACTGGCCCACCGCACGCTGGGGTGGGTTGCTGCGCATAAGCAGTAAAGGTACGACATATAAACGGCGCTGTTTGGCGTGCGCAATCCTGTAATGCACAACATGCCCCGCCAGACAACCTGATGTAACGAAAAGGAAAACCAACAATCATGCAATCATTCGACGTGGTGATCGCCGGGGGCGGAATGGTCGGGCTGGCGCTGGCCGCCGGCCTGCAGGGCAGCGGGCTGCGTATTGCGGTGGTGGAAAATCGCCTGCCGGACACGGTGACGCCCGCGGATGAGCCGTCCCTGAGGGTTTCCGCGATTAACGCCGCCAGCGAGCGTCTGCTGCAACATCTGGGCGTGTGGCAGGACATCCTCTCGTTGCGCGCCAGCGCTTATCAGGGCATGGAGGTCTGGGATTGCGACAGCTTCGGGCGCATTGCTTTCCGCGCCGACGAATACGGCCATCCGCACCTCGGCCATATCATCGAGAACAGCGTTATCCAGCAGGCGCTGTGGCAAAAGGTCAGCCAACTGCCCGACGTTACGCTACTGGCGCCGGCGTCGTTCGCTCAGGTTGCCCGTGGTGAAAACGAAGCGTTTGTCACTCTGGATAGCGGCGAAATGCTGACCGCCCGCTTGCTGGTCGGCGCCGACGGCGCCCGCTCCTGGCTGCGTCAGCAGGCAGATATTCCCCTGACCTTCTGGGATTACCGCCATCATGCGCTGGTCGCAACTATTCGCACCGCAGAGCCTCATGAAGGCTGCGCGCGCCAGGTTTTTCATCATGACGGCATCCTGGCGTTTCTGCCGCTCAGCGATCCTCATTTGTGCTCCATCGTTTGGTCGGTTGCGCCGGACGAAGCGCAGCGGCTGGCTGCCCTGCCGGAAGAAGATTTTAACCGCGAGCTGGCAGTCACGTTCGACACCCGGCTGGGGTGCTGCGAACTGGTCAGCGAGCGCGGGGTTTACCCGCTGACCGGGCGCTATGCCCGCAGTTTTGCCGCGCACCGGCTGGCGCTGGCGGGCGACGCTGCGCACACCATTCATCCGCTGGCAGGACAGGGCGTTAACCTGGGCTTTATGGACGCCGCCGAACTGGCTGCCGAAATCCGCCGTTTGCACAAGCAGGGGAAAGATATCGGCAGTTACCTCTATCTGCGCCGCTATGAACGTGCGCGCAAATACAGTGCGGCGGTGATGCTTATGGCGATGCAGGGCTTCCGCGACGTGTTTGCCGGCGGCAATCCGGCGAAAAAATTGCTGCGTGACGTCGGGCTGACGCTGGCGGATAACCTGCCCGGCGTGAAGCCCCGTTTGGTGCGCTACGCCATGGGATTGCAGGATTTGCCAGACTGGCTGCGCGTTGCTTCCTGAATGGCGCGGCGGTTTGAAATATTCTAATAACAGCGCCTTTTTTGGATTACTTTTTTTTATGCCGGATTCGTTAACATCCGGCATTTTTTATTCGTGTTTGCCGCCCCGCATTATATAACTTCACAGAAATGACGCGGAAATTGTGCGTTATGTGCCGTTTGGCGCAGTTTTCCAGATGAAACTTCTGCACTATTCCCTTCTGAAAAATCACTTTATTCTGCTGTTACGTTTATTTTAACTTATGGTTAATCGCCTGATTCGGTGATACCGTCTTAGGCAGGATAACGTTTGCGTCGTGATGCTTTCCGCCTCTGCGCAGGGCATGACGACGGATTGTTTGTTTCCGCGCCGGTGAACCTCCGGGCCCCATCCGGATGACTCATCTGCGTGCTCTCACTGTTTCTCATGCGTCGTTGGCGCATACCAAGGAGGAAGGGGTAAGAATGGCAAGCAAGACTCCGCTTTATGATCAACACGTCGCCAGCGGCGCCCGCATGGTCGATTTCCACGGCTGGATGATGCCGCTGCACTATGGCTCCCAGATGGATGAACACCACGCCGTGCGTCAGGATGCCGGCATGTTCGATGTTTCCCATATGACCATCGTCGATATGCACGGCGCGCGTACCCGCGAATTTCTCCGTTACCTGCTGGCAAACGACGTCGACAAACTGACGCAGCCCGGCAAAGCCCTCTACACCGGCATGCTGAATGCCTCCGGCGGCGTGATTGATGACCTGATCGTCTATTACCTGACCGATGAGTATTACCGCCTGGTGGTGAACTCCGCCACGCGCGAGAAAGATCTGGCGTGGATCGGGGAGCATGCCGGGCCTTACCATCTTGAGATCACCGTGCGCGACGATCTGGCGCTGATCGCCGTTCAGGGGCCGCAGGCCAAAGAAAAGGCCGCCACGTTGTTCAGCGCGGAGCAAAAGCAGGCCGTCAGCGGCATGAAGCCGTTTTTCGGCGTGCAGAGCGGCGAACTGTTTATCGCCACGACCGGCTATACCGGTGAAGCGGGCTATGAAATCGCCTTACCGAAGCAGGACGCGGTGACTTTCTGGCAACGTCTGGAACAGGCAGGCGTGAAGCCTTGCGGTCTGGGCGCGCGTGATACGCTGCGTCTCGAAGCGGGAATGAACCTGTACGGCCAGGAGATGGACGAGGGCGTTTCCCCGCTGGCGGCCAACATGGGCTGGACCATTGCCTGGGAGCCGGCGGATCGTGACTTTATCGGCCGTGCGGCGCTGGAACAGCAGCGTGAAAAAGGCACGGAGCAGTTGGTCGGCCTGGTGATGACCGAGAAAGGCGTATTGCGTAACGGCCTGCCGGTGCGCTTCACTGACGATCACGGCAAGCCGTGTCAGGGGATTATCACCAGCGGTTCATTTTCCCCCACCCTTGGTTTCAGTATCGCGCTGGCACGGGTGCCGGCCGGTATCGGCGATGAGGCGATCGTTGAGATTCGCAATCGCGAAATGCCGGTGCGGGTGGTGAAGCCCGGCTTTGTACGTAACGGGAAAAGCCTGGTGTAATGACGCCGGGTAATAATTTATTAAGCATCTGATAAACACACTTCCAGGAGAGGATGGCGATGAGCAACGTGCCAACTGAATTGAAATATACCGAATCGCATGAGTGGGTCCGCGCTGAAGGCAACGGCGTTTACTGCGTCGGGATCACCGAGCATGCGCAGGAGCTGCTTGGCGACATGGTTTTCGTTGACCTGCCCGAAGTGGGCACACAGTTCAGCGCCGGGGACGACTGCGCGGTCGCCGAGTCTGTGAAGGCGGCTTCCGATATCTATGCGCCGATCGACGGCGAAATCGTTGAAGTGAACGGCGAGCTGGACGGCGCGCCGGAGCTGGTGAACAGCGCGCCTTACGCTGAAGGCTGGCTGTTCAAGATTAAGGCGTCTGATGAATCGCAGATCGGCGGCCTGCTGGACGCGGCGGCTTATCAGGAAAGCATCGACGACTGATTGCCCGCCCGGCTATCTTCCCGCCGCTGCGGCGGCGGGTGAGATTGATGACCAACCTGTCTGCGACGCAGCAGGCAGGTTTGTTATGGATTTCTTTTGTGTTCCTTATGTCAGGAATTTCTCCATTTCAGGAATAAACAGCCCATGACCCAGACACTCAGCCAGCTTGAAAACAGCGAAGCGTTCATCGCCCGTCATATCGGCCCCTCTGCCGGACAGCAGAGTCAGATGCTGGAAACCCTCGGTGTGAAATCACTGCGCGACCTGATCGCGCAAATCGTGCCCTCTGATATTCAGCTGCCCGCGCCGCCGGCGGTGGGCGACGCCGTCACCGAACATCAGGCGCTGGCTGAGCTGAAGGCGATCGCCGAACAAAACCAGCGTTACAAATCCTTTATCGGCATGGGGTACTACGGCGTGCAGATGCCGCCGGTTATCCTGCGCAACCTGCTGGAGAATCCGGGTTGGTACACCGCCTACACGCCGTATCAGCCGGAAGTGTCGCAGGGGCGCCTGGAAGCATTGCTGAACTTCCAGCAGATGACGCTGGATCTGACCGGCATGGATCTGGCCTCAGCCTCGCTGCTGGATGAGGCGACCGCGGCAGCGGAAGCGATGGCGCTGGCCAAGCGCGCCAGCAAGCTGAAAGACGCCAATCTCTTTTTCGTGGCCGACGACGTTCACCCGCAAACCCTCGACGTGGTGCGTACCCGGGCGGAAACCTTCGGTTTTGAGGTGATCGTCGATAAGGCGGAGAAAGCGCTCGAGCATCAGGGCGTATTCGGCGTGCTGTTACAGCAGATCGGCACCGGCGGCGATGTACATGATTACGGCGCGCTGATGGCGGATCTGAAAGCGCGTAAAGTGATTACCTGCATGGCGGCCGACATTATGGCGCTGGTGCTGCTGGAAGCGCCGGGCAAGCTGGGCGCGGACGTGGTGTTCGGCTCTGCGCAGCGTTTCGGGGTGCCGATGGGCTACGGCGGCCCGCACGCGGCGTTTTTCGCCTGCCGGGATGAATTCAAGCGCTCTATGCCGGGCCGCATCATCGGCGTGTCGCGCGACGCCGCGGGCAACACCGCGCTGCGTATGGCGATGCAGACCCGTGAGCAGCATATCCGCCGTGAAAAGGCCAACTCCAACATTTGTACTTCGCAGGTACTGCTGGCGAACATCGCCGGTTTCTACGCGGTTTATCACGGTCCTGAAGGGCTGAAACGCATCGCCGGCCGCATTCACCGCCTGACCGACATCCTGGCCGCCGGCCTGCGCCAGAAAGACGTGGCGTTGCGTAACCATACCTGGTTCGACACGCTGAGCGTGGTGGTGAAAGATAAGGCCCAGGTGTTGGCCCGCGCGCTGAGCTACGGCTTCAACCTGCGCAGCGATCTGCCGGGCGCGGTGGGCGTTTCCCTGGACGAGACGACCACCCGTGAAGACGTGGAGGCGTTGTTCAGCGTGCTGCTGGGCGAAGGCCACGGGCTGGACATCGAGACGCTGGACGCGCTGGTCACATCCGACAGCGCCGGCAGCATTCCGGAGCAGTTGCTGCGCACCGGTGAGATGTTGACGCATCCGGTGTTTAACCGTTATCACAGCGAAACCGAGATGATGCGTTATATGCATCGTCTGGAGCGTAAGGATCTGGCGCTGAACCAGGCGATGATCCCGCTGGGTTCCTGCACCATGAAGCTTAACGCGGCGGCGGAGATGATCCCAATCACCTGGCCGGAATTCGCCGAGCTGCATCCTTTCTGCCCGCCGGAACAAGCGATGGGGTATCAGACGATGATTTCCCAGCTTTCCCAGTGGCTGGTATTGCTGACCGGCTATGATGCGGTGTGCATGCAACCGAACTCCGGCGCGCAGGGGGAATATGCCGGGCTGCTGGCGATTCGCCGTTATCACGCCAGCCGCAACGACCACGGGCGTCATATTTGCCTGATACCCAGCTCAGCCCACGGCACCAACCCGGCTTCCGCCCAGATGGCGGGCATGAGCGTGGTGGTCGTGGCGTGTGATGCGCAGGGCAATATCGATCTGCACGATCTGCGCCTGAAGGCGGAGCAGGCCGGCGATGCGCTTTCCTGCATTATGGTGACTTACCCGTCCACCCACGGGGTGTATGAAGAAACTATCCGTGAAGTGTGCCAGATCGTTCATCAATACGGCGGCCAGGTTTATCTGGACGGCGCCAACATGAACGCGCAGGTTGGGATCACCACGCCGGGCTACATCGGCGCGGATGTTTCGCACCTGAACCTGCACAAAACCTTCTGCATCCCGCACGGCGGCGGCGGACCGGGCATGGGGCCGATCGGCGTTAAAGCGCACCTGGCTCCGTTCGTTCCCGGCCATACCGTGGTGCAAATCGATGGGCTGACCACCACGCAGGGCGCGGTGTCCGCTGCGCCGTTCGGCAGCGCGTCGATTTTGCCAATCAGCTGGATGTACATCCGCATGATGGGCGCGGAAGGGCTGAAGCAGGCCAGCGAAGTGGCGATCCTGAACGCCAACTATATCGCCGGGCGCCTGAAGCAGGCTTATCCGGTGCTGTACACCGGTCGTGACGGCCTGGTGGCCCACGAGTGCATTCTGGATATCCGTCCGCTGAAGGAGCAAACCGGCATCAGCGAAATGGATATCGCCAAGCGCCTGATCGATTACGGCTTCCATGCCCCGACCATGTCCTTCCCGGTTGCCGGTACGCTGATGGTGGAGCCGACCGAATCCGAGAGCAAGGCTGAACTGGATCGCTTTATTGATGCGATGCTGGCGATTCGTGCGGAGATCGATCGCGTCAGCAGCGGTGAATGGCCGCTGGATGACAACCCGCTGGTGAATGCGCCGCATACGCAGAATGAGCTGACGGCGAACTGGGAGCACCCGTATTCACGCGATCTGGCGGTATTCCCGTCCGCGGCGACGCGCGAGAATAAGTATTGGCCGACGGTGAAGCGCCTGGACGACGTTTACGGCGACCGTAACCTGTTCTGCTCTTGCGTACCGATTTCAGAATACGAGTAAGTTTCTGTCCCGCAATAATCCACGGCCCGTGATCGCTTCACGGGCCTTTTTTATGCTTCCTTCCCGCTTTCTCTTCCATTATTCAACTGACTGTCTATGTCCGTTTCATCAAAATTATTTATGGCTCAAATTTGCAGGTTGTGAAACGTGGGATCTTTAAAAATGAAACATTGTTTTTAAAACATGAAGAGGATCATTATATTCTTTGTGTGTTTGCCACCTGAGAAGTGCCTGCGGCAAAAACGCAAAGGTTTTGGTCTGGGTGTCGCTTTACTTTAGTGGCATGGCGGGTCTGCTGGTTAAAAAGGACCCGATTGCGATCGCTCCGCACGGATAACTCGGAGAGCAAAGTAATGAAGACACGTAAGATAGGCTTAATAAATTACCTGGCCTACGGTTCAGGAGATTTTCTCGGTGCAGGGACGACGGCGCTGACGGCGGCCTGGCTGCTCTACTTTTACACCACGTTTTGCGGGCTGACCCCGATCGAGGCAACGTTCATTTTTGCCATGGCCCGGGTGGCGGATGCCGTGGTAAGTCCGCTGATGGGGTTTCTGACCGACAATTTCGGCTCCAGCTGGCTGGGTAAACGCTTCGGGCGCCGTAAGTTTTTTATTTTGCTGGGTATCCCGCTGGTCTTTAGTTACAGCCTGATGTGGGTCGGCGAAATGAGTTATTGGTATTACCTGCTGACCTATCTGTTTTTTGACGTGGTGTACACCATGATTCTGGTGCCATATGAAACCCTGGTGCCGGAAATGACCGACGACTTCAAACAGAAAACCAAGTTTTCCGGGGCGCGTATCGCGCTGGCGCAGCTGTCGGCGATTCTGGCGGCGTTCCTGCCCGGCATTCTCCTTTCTCACTTCGGTAAGGACAACGCGGTGTCCTTCTTCTATGCCAGCCTGGTGTTTTCGGTGATTTGCGCGCTGGTGCTGACGCTGGTCTATTGCTTCACCTGGGAGCGCCCGCGCGATCAGATGTCGGAGGCGGCGAAGCGTGCGGAAGAGGAGCAGAGCAGGCTGACGCTGGGGCAGCGCATCAAGCGGCTGAACGTTGAACTGACGTCCACGCTGCGCATCCGCATTTTCCGTCAGCACCTCGGGATGTACCTTGGTGGCTATATCGCGCAGGATGTTTTCAACGCCGTCTTCACCTATTACGTGGTGTTTGTGCTGATGCAGAGCGCCACGACGGCGTCTAACCTGATGGGCACCATGGCTATCATGCAGTTTATCGCCGTCATCGGCATGATCCCCCTGTGCATCCGCTTCGGTCCCGCGCCTTCCTACCGGCTGGTGGTATTGGTGTTCGGTTGCAGCGCCGTTTCCTATGCTTTGCTGTATTACAGCGGAATGGCGGACGTTTTTGCCCTGTTGCTGCTGGTTTCCGCCATCGCGGGGTTAGGGCGCGGCGGGATCAACTACGTTCCCTGGAATACCTACACCTACATCGCCGATGTGGATGAAATCATCACCGGGCAGCGCCGCGAAGGCATTTTCGCCGGCATCATGACCCTGACGCGCAAAGCATCGCAGGCCGGTGCGGTGATGCTGGTCGGCATCGTGATGCAGTTGTCCGGCTTTGTTTCCGGCCAGAGTGAGCAATCGCCGGCGGTCAGCCACACCATTCTGATGATATTGAGCGTTGGCACGGTCTGCGTGCTGTGTGTCGGCTTCTTCATCTCCCTGCGTTTTCGTCTGAATCTGCAAACGCACCGGGTATTGAATGAGGAAACGGTAAAAATGCGCCAGGCCGGACGCATCGTTCCGGAGCAGATCGCTCCGGAGGCCAGGGCCACCGTCGAAATGCTGGCGGGCATGCCTTACGAGTGCCTGTGGGGAAACAATAACATCGGCTACCTCAATCGTCACAAGCCGGCGGCCAAAGCGCTGACCCGACTGGAGCGTGCGTGAGTTTTTCTTTGAACTGAAGGAGTTGTCATGATCGTCTATCCGGTAAAACACAGCCCGTTACTGCGTCAGCCTGAACGTTTTATCGATCGGGATGAGCTGAAACGGTTGATCCATATCCTGACGGATAACCTGATCAATATTAAGGATGATACCGGCGAGTTCCTGCTGCGCCTGGATGACGGACGGGTGATCGACACCAAAGGCTGGGCAGGCTGGGAGTGGACCCACGGCATCGGGCTGTATGGTATCTACCAGTATTACCGCCAGACCGGCAATGAGCGCATGTGCAACATCGTGGACGACTGGTTCTCCGCGCGTCTGGAAGAAGGAACGCCGACGAAAAACGTTAACACCATGTGTCCTTTCCTGACGTTGGCTTACCGCTATGAGGAAACCCGGGATCCGCGCTGGCTGCCTTATCTGGAGCGATGGGCGCAGTGGGTGATGTATGACATGCCGCGTACGGAAAAACGAGGGCTGCAACACATCACCCTGGCAGAAGAAAACCATCAGCAACTCTGGGACGATACGCTGATGATGAGTGTGCTGCCGCTGGCGAAGATCGGTAAGTTGTTAAAGCGTCCTGAGTATCTGGAGGAGGCGAAATACCAGTTTATGGTGCACACCCAGTATCTGATGGAACGGGAAAGCGGACTGTGGTTCCACGGCTGGAGCTTCGAGGGCAACCATAATTTTGCCCGCGCGCGCTGGGCGCGCGGCAATAGCTGGATCACGATGGTGATCCCCGAACTGCTGGCGCTGCTGGACCTGCCTGAAGGCGACGCCACGCGTTGCTTTATGCTTCAGGTACTGGAAAGTCAGGCGGAAACGCTGCGCCGTTTGCAGCATGACAGCGGGCTGTGGCATACCCTGCTGGACGATCCGGATTCGTACACCGAGGCATCCGCCACTGCGGGCATTGCGTATGGTCTGCTGAAGGCGGTGCGGATGCGTTACCTGGACGCGCGCTATGCCGAAACGGCGGATAAAGCGGTTAAGGGCATTATTTCCCATATCAGCGGCGACGGCGAGCTGAGGCAGGTTTCATTCGGCACCGGGATGGGGCATGACCTTGATTTTTATCGCCGGATACCGCTAACCTCCATGCCGTACGGGCAAGCGATGGCGATTCTGTGCCTGACGGAGTATCTGCTGACCTACCTGTAACCCTGCGGGCGTGGTACTCACGCCCTCTGCCGAACCGGTTATGCAGGACATCCTGCTGGCCGGTTTTCCTCTTTTCATTTCTGCAATATGAGATTTTCTAATCCACTTCCGGGCAAAGGCTCTGCGGGGGATATCCGTGTCTGATTATCTATTTTGTTACTTATCATATAAATATGTGATTATCTTCATTCATTAGCCAAAGTTATTATCACTTTTATTCATGCGGTTATTCCCCAAGCCGGCGCTGGAACGGGGTAAAGTTTGTGATAGAGTTCTCACTGTGAAACAGGATGATTTGGTGATTTTCTGCTGCATGGCAAGGGATATCTGCCTGGTTTTTCCTTTCTGATTCTGTTCCGTCACACACCATAACGTTGACGCGTGAACCACACGCGCGGGTGCTTTTTGCTTTACGGGGTAATGCCATGATGGATCTTCTGGATAAATGGGTGAATCAGGTTAACAGCCTGCTTTGGGATGAGTTGTTGATTTTTTTACTGGTCGGTACCGGCATTTATTACACGCTGCGTCTCGGTTTTATTCAGATCCGTCATTTTGGTACGGGGTTAAAGTCTTTGTTCGGCGGCATGACGATGTCGGGCGGCAAAGCCGACAAACAGGGTATGAGTTCTTTTCAGGCGGTGGCGACCGCCATCGCCGGTCAGGTCGGCACCGGGAACCTGGCCGGTCCGGCTACGGCGATTGTCGCCGGCGGCCCCGGCGCGATTTTCTGGATGTGGGTGTCGTCGTTCCTCGGAATGGCAACGATTTACGCCGAAGCGATTCTGGCGCAGAAATTCAAATCCAAAGATAAAAACGGCCAGACGGTCGGCGGCCCGGCGTACTACATCGAGCAGGGGCTGAAGTGCCGCTGGCTGGCCTGCCTGTTTGCCGTGCTGATCATCCTGGCGCTGGGGCTGATCGGCAACATGGTGCAATCCAACTCCATCGCCGCAGCGTTCGAAGGTTCGCTGGGAATTCCCGGCTGGGTGGTTGGCGTGGTGCTGGCGATTATCACCGCCTGCGTAATTATGGGCGGCATCCGCAGCATTGCGTCGTTTACCGAGAAGGTAGTGCCGACCATGGCCGTGTTTTACCTGGCCGGGGCATTACTGATTCTGGCGCTGAATGCGCACTATATTTTGCCGGCGTTCAAAGCGATTTTCGTCGCGGCTTTTAATCCCAGCGCGGTGCTGGGCGGAGGCGCGGGCATTGCCATTCAGCAGGCGATGCGTTTCGGGATTGCGCGCGGCCTGTTTTCCAACGAGGCCGGTATGGGGTCCACGCCGCATGCCCATGCGGTGGCGAAAGTGGCCCGTCCGGAGCAGCAGGGCTTCATCGCCATGATGGGCGTGTTCGTGGTGTGCGTGATCGTTACGCTGACCGCGTTGGTCATTATCACCTCCGGCATGAAGGCCTGGGACGCCGGCGGCCAGGTACAGCAGGCGTTTACCGGCGTGTTCAGCGGTAAGGGCATCGCGGTAACGCAGCAGGCATACTCGTATGTTTTCGGCCATGCCGGCAGCCTGTTCATTTCGGCGTCGTTGTTCTTCTTTGCCTTTTCCACCATTATTGGCTGGTATTACTACGCGGAAACCAACGTGCGTTACCTGTTTAACTCACAAACGGCGGTGCGCATTTATCAGCTGCTGGTGATCGCGTTTATTTTCGTGGCGTCGTTCTTTAAGGTCGATCTGGTGTGGAACATGGCGGACATGTTTAACGGCCTGATGGTGTTGCCGAACCTGGTGGCGCTGATTTTACTGTCGCCAATCGTTATCCGGCTGACCAGGGCGATAACCCGCCAGCCGGAAACGGCGTCAGAGGCGGAATAACCAGAGAACGCCCCAGGGCAGAGGCCGTGCTTTCACCGCACGGCCTTTGCCGTTTCAGACGTAGAGATAAATCGCGAAGAAGTGGCACATGCTGCCGCCCAGCACGAAGGCATGCCAGATGGCGTGATTGTAAGGTATGCGCTTACTGACATAGAAGATTACGCCCAGCGTATAGACCACCCCGCCGATCGCCAGCAGCGTCACCCCGCCGAGAGAGAGTTTCATCGCCAACTGATAAATCACGATCAGCGAGAGCCAGCCCATCACCAGGTAAGTCACCACCGACAACACCTCAAAACGATGGGTGAAGGCCAGCTTGAACAGCACGCCCAGCAGCGCCATTCCCCAGATAATCCCCATCAGCCATTTGGCGAGCAGGGAATCAAGCCCGACCAACAGAAACGGCGTATAGGTGCCGGCAATCAGCAGGTAGATGGCGCAGTGGTCGAAGGTTTTCAGCCAGCGCTTGGCGCCCTGGTGCGTGATGGCGTGATACAGCGTTGAGGCGAGAAACAGCAGAATCATGCTGCCGCCGTACAGGCTGTAACTGGTGATTGCGGTAGCGCTGGCGCCGTCGCTGACCGCCTGCACTAACAATAAAACCAGACCGACGATGCCAAATATAAATCCGATGCCGTGGCTGATGCTGTTGGCAACTTCTTCTGCCAGCGAATATCCCTGCTGAACGATTTTTGCCATAGTGCGCCTTACCTCAATGATATGTAACGGGTCTTATTATTGATGCATGTACGGCGGCGTGACGGAAACTGCCGTTGGCCGCAAAGTAGACAGAAACAGGTTATCTGAGAATTATTCCAGTGTACACGTGTAAGCTTAAAAAAATGTGTAAATGCCTGTGTTGTCCGTTTGCCATGCGCCGGCGGTACAAAATAGATGGCGCTGAAGTGTTGCAATAATCACATGATTCGGCGTAATTGTCGGTTTCTTCAAAATCCGCCGGTAACGAAAACTTATTGATGTGAATGGATTTTGAGCTGATTTTTTCTTTATCTTTAATTTTCAATTAATTGTGGTTTTCCTTTTATTTCCTCACGCTAAATATATTTGACCGATAACACAGAGTTTGTAGAATCCGCCTGCAATTCATTTCTTTTATTGAGATGGCAATCGATTGCGTGATTGAGAAATTAATCTGTGATCACAGTTTTTTGTGACCAATGATTTCTATAATGGCGTCGTTAAACGGCTGACTCAGGGTTTTTAGCAGGCTGTTTGTTGTTCAAATAACATATTTCCTCCGGCTGGGATGTTCTCTATTTGCGTGGGTAATCAAATGAAAAAAGCACTTATTGCAGCAGGCGCTCTGATGGCGATGTCATACGGCATGCCCTCTTTTGCCGCCAATGATGATAAAAGCGGCGAATTCGTTTCTGACTGGTGGCATCAGAGTGTGAACGTGGTGGGTAGCTATCACACGCGCTTCGGGCCGAAGCTTAATAACGATGTTTACCTTGAGTATGAGGCGTTTGCCCACAAAGACTGGTTCGATTTTTACGGCTATATCGATGTGCCCAAATTCTTCGGCACCGGCAATACGCCGGATAAAGGCATCTGGGACAACGGCTCGCCGATGTTCATGGAAATTGAGCCGCGTTTCTCCATTGATAAGCTGCTGGGCGTCGATCTGGGATTTGGTCCGTTCAAAGAGTGGTACTTCGCCAACAACTATATTTATGACATGGGGAACGGCGACGCCGGTTCACGCCAGAACACCTGGTACATGGGGCTGGGAACGGATATCGACACCGGTCTGCCGTTCTCCCTTTCCGCCAACGTCTATGCCAAATACCAGTGGCAGAACTACAACGCGGCCAACGAATACGGCTGGGACGGGTATCGCTTCAAGGTGAAATACTTCGTGCCGCTGACGTCGTTGTGGGGCGGCAACCTGAGCTATATCGGATTCACCAACTTTGACTGGGGTTCCGATCTGGGCGATAAGGATTTCCGCGACAATAACGGCCGTAAAGCGCGTACCAATAATTCCATCGCGTCCAGCCATATCCTGGCGCTGAACTACGATCACTGGCACTACTCATTCGTGGCGCGTTACTTCCATAACGGCGGACAGTGGGCAGACGGCGCAGAGCTGAACTTCGGCGACGGCGACTTCAAGGTGAAGTCAACGGGCTGGGGGTACTACCTGGTCGTTGGTTACAACTTCTGATTTTCTCCCGCGTTATTCCCCCCTTTTCCGGCGGGGAATGACGCGGGCAGCACCGGTTACTCTTCTTCGTTAAGCGAATAAGGCAGCGGCTGGATCGACAGGGAGCTGCTGCCGTCGTCACGCACGCGCAACACGCTGTCAGGCGCTAAGTCGTTATTGAGAACGGCCTGCACGCTGAGCGTTCCGTCACTCAGTTTTACCGCCGCCAGCACGCTGCCGGTGCGGCGCCAGTTATCGCCCAGCTTCAGCTCCAGTTCGTCGCCCGCCTGCGGAATGACGGAGGCGTTGCCGCTCAGCAGGTAAAGCGCGCGCTTGTTGGCCCCGCGGTACTTTGCCCTGGCGACCGTCTCCTGCCCGGTATAGCAACCTTTGGTGAAACTGATTCCGCCCAGCGCATGCAGGTTTACCGCCTGAGGAATAAACTGCGCGCCGTTTTCCTTGTCGATAACCGGGTTACCGGCCTCGATTTCCAGCGCCAGCCACTGCTGGCCGTCGCTGAGCTGCGCCTGACCTTCCAGCTTATCAACGAGCTGTGCCGCCAGTTCTGGAGTGGCGACTAACAAATAGCGCTCCGCCGGCGCAGAGAAATGGAGCAGGGTATTGCCTTCATGCTCAACGACCGGATGTTCCGCCGTAGGACGCTGCGGAAACCAGGCGGCCAGCGCCGCACCGGCCTGAAAACCGGCGACGCCGAGCAGAATCGCGTCTTCGTCCGCTGCGATGGTCACTTTGGAAAATACCGCGTATTTCTTCAGCTCAGGCAACTGGGTTTTCAGCATGCTGCGGCGTTCCACGTAGGAGAAGCCGTCGTTGCGGTGGAACAGACGTAAATCGCTCCACATTTTTCCTTTGGCGTCACAGTGGCCGCACAGGGTATGCGCGTCGGCGGGCAGGGCGTCGAGATCCGCTGTCAGCTGGCCCTGCAGATATTTAACGGCGTCGGGGCCGGTGACGTTGACCAGCGCCCAGTCGTTCAGGGATATCAGCGTCAGGGGAAGATGGCTCGCCGCTACGGGTTGGCGCGGAGAAAAAGGGTATTTAAGGGTCATGATGTGTTCCTGCTAAATAGGGCACGGCGTGCCGGCCCAGATGGCTGAACCGGATTGCTTCATGGTAGATAGCTTCATGTTAAAAGAGGGCGGAAAGAATGCAAACGGAAATCTTTCTGGAACCGGCTTCCCGATCCGGTGTTTGGCAGATTTAACGTACCGGCGCATTTTGCTATCCTTGACAGTTCGTGTTGCCCGGCATTTTCTTTTCTCCGCATCAGGGTATATTGCACCGGCGTTATCGGTGCCGCCCCGGAAGTGTGGCCGGCGTCTGTGTTAATCAGAAGAGGTTCCTTTAAATCATGGATATTGATAATAAAGCACGGATCCACTGGGCATGCCGTCGCGGTATGCGTGAGCTTGATGTTTCTATCATGCCTTTTTTCGAGCATGACTATGATTCGCTGAGCGATGAGGAAAAGCGCGTTTTCGTGCGTTTACTGGAATGTGATGATCCGGACCTGTTTAACTGGCTGATGAATCACGGGGCACCTCAGGATGAGGATATGAAGCGCATGATTGCGCTGATTCAGACGCGAAATCAAGCCCGTGGCCCTCTGGCGTTGTGATATCCGGGTTTCGTGGCGTACGCAGCTGGTTTTTCTGCTCGGTCACGGCGCCCTGATTTTACTGATCCTGCTGTCGCCTTGGCCGGAAAGCTATGGCGTTTACTGGCTGCTTCCGCTGGTGCTGCTGGTATTCGCCTGCATCCGCAGCCAGACGCTGATTGCGAAAAATCAGGGAGAGCTGAGTCTGGCGCCGGAAGGGGAGCTACGCTGGAAAGGGACGTCGTGGGTACTGTGCCGGACGTATCACATGAGCGATTTCGGCGTGCTGTTGTCGCTCAGGGCGAAAAATACCGGCCGGAGCAAGCGCCTGTGGCTTGCCGCGGACAGTATGCGGCCCGATGAGTGGCGCCGGTTGCGTCAGTATCTGCTGTTCCCCGGCTCTGTTTCGCCGGAAATGTGAAATGAAAACGCAGGCGATCACAGCAGCGCGTCGATCTCCTGCATGATCTGAATACACCACTGTTGCAGCCGTTCGTCGCTCAGGTCGTATTGGTTTACCTCATCCAGCGCCAGCCCGACGAAGCGTGTGCCGTCCGGCGTAAGCGGTTTGGGGCTGGTGAACTCATAACCTTCGGTAGGCCAGTAGCCGACGAACGTGACGCCCAGCGGCGCCAGGCGATCGTGCAGCATGCCCAGGGCGTCGAGGAACCATTCGCCGTACCCCAGTTGGTCGCCCATGCCGAACATAGCGACGATTTTTCCTTTCAGGTTCAGCTCAGGCAGCCGCTCCCACACCGCTTCCCAGTCTTCCTGAATTTCGCCGAAATCCCAGGTGGGGATGCCCAGAATCAGGATATCGTACGTTTCCATCAGGTCGGGTGAATCATCTTTCAGGTTATGCAGCGTAATCAGCTCTTCGCCGAGCGTCTCGCGGATTTTTTCCGCCGCCATTTCGGTGTAGCAGGTGCTGGAACCATAAAACAGACCAATTTTCATACCGTATCACTATTCCGTATTACTATTGCGTTGTCAGGGCCGGGCGGCAGTGTACCAGATTTGAATCCTCCGCAGGCATCATGCACACTAAGCGACGGAATGTAACAGCGGTAACTAACAGGGTGGATGCGTGCAGCAGCAGGATCAGGCTCTTATCGAACAGTTTCTTGATGCGATATGGCTGGAGCGAAATCTGGCCGAGAATACGCTGGCGTCCTATCGTCTGGATTTGCAGGCGTTGGCCCAGTGGCTGGCGCACCACGGCTCCTCGCTGGAACAGGCCGGAACTGAAGAGCTTCTGGGGTTCCTGGCCGAGAGGGTGGACGGCGGTTACAAGGCCAGCAGTTCAGCGCGTTTGCTGAGTGCGATGCGCCGCCTTTACCAATATTTTTACCGGGAAAAAATGCGCGCGGACGATCCTTCCGCGTTGCTGTCATCGCCAAAACTTCCCCGCCGCCTGCCCAAGGACTTGAGCGAAGCGCAGGTGGAATCGCTGTTGCAGGCGCCGGACACGGAAACGCCGCTGGAATTACGCGACAAGGCGATGATGGAAGTGCTGTATGCCACCGGGCTGCGGGTTTCCGAGCTGGTGGGGCTGACGCAGGGCGATGTCAGCCTGCGTCAGGGCGTGGTGAGAGTGATTGGTAAAGGCAACAAAGAACGTCTGGTGCCGCTGGGCGAAGAGGCGGTGTACTGGCTGGAGAACTATCTGGAATACGGGCGCCCCTGGCTGGTGAACGGGCAGACCGTCGACGTACTTTTTCCCAGCAGCCGGGCGCAAAAGATGACCCGCCAGACCTTTTGGCACCGGATCAAACATTATGCGGTGCTGGCGGGGATCGACGGCGATCGCCTCTCGCCGCACGTTTTGCGTCATGCATTTGCCACACATTTGTTGAACCATGGCGCGGATCTCCGTGTCGTACAAATGTTACTCGGGCACAGCGACTTATCGACGACCCAAATTTATACTCATGTAGCCACAGAACGGCTGAAGCAGCTACATCAACAACACCATCCGCGGGCCTGACGGCCGTGGAACGGAAAGGAAGAATCGGATGAAAAAAGGTTTGTTTGTACTCTCTCTTTTGGCGGCAACAATCACCGGCGCCGCCCATGCCGATGATGCAAGCATCATGCAGGCACTGAAAGGGTTGGGTATCAATAAGGCGGAGATTAAGCCTTCTCCCGTAGCAGGGCTTCAGACGGTATTTACCGATAACGGCGTGTTGTACGTCACCAGCGACGGCACGCATATTCTGCAGGGGCCGATGTATGACGTCAGCGGCAAAATGCCGGTCAACGTGACGAATCAACTGCTGAACCAGCGTCTGGAGAAGCTGGAACCGGAGATGATCGTCTATAAAGCGCCGAAAGAGAAATACGCCATCACCGTTTTCACCGATATCACCTGCGGCTACTGCCACAAGCTGCATTCGCAGATGAAAGAGTATAACGACCTTGGGATCACCGTGCGTTATCTGGCCTTCCCACGCCAGGGGCTGAGCTCGCAGGCGGAGAAGGACATGCAGTCGATCTGGTGCGTGGCCGAGCGCAACAAGGCGATGGACGCCGCGATGAAAGGCGACAGCATTTCGCCGGCGACCTGTAAGTCGGATATCAAAAAGCATTACGAACTGGGCGTTCAGTTCGGCATTCAGGGGACGCCCGCGCTGGTGTTGAGCAACGGCATGGTGATTCCGGGCTATCAGGGGCCGAAGGAGATGCTGGCGATGCTCGATGCCCAGTCCCAGTTACTTAAAGCGTCGGGTGGTTAACGACGTTGATTGTTTCTACTCATCTTCGCCGCCGTGAGGCGGCGGATTGCTCCGCACTGCCCGACGACCTTCATCCGTTATTACGGCGCCTGTACGCCAGCCGCGGCGTGCGTTCCGTCGCCGAACTGGAGCGCGGCGTGCGCGGCCTGCTTCCCTATCAGCAGCTTAACGGCATCGACCAGGCGGTTTCCCTGCTGCATCAGGCGCTGCAAGAACAACAGCGCATCGTCATCGTCGGGGATTTCGACGCCGACGGCGCGACCAGCACCGCGCTTTCCGTTCTGGCCCTGCGCAGCATGGGCGGCGGCAACGTGCAGTATCTGGTGCCCAACCGCTTTGAAGACGGATACGGCCTCAGCCCGGAGGTGGTCGAACAGGCCGCAGCGATGGGGGCGGAGCTTATCATGACCGTGGATAACGGCATTTCCTCCTTCGCCGGCGTGGAGGCTGCGCACCAGCGCGGTATCCGCGTGCTGGTTACCGATCACCACCTGCCGGGCGATGTTTTGCCGGCAGCGGATGCGATGGTGAATCCTAACCTGGCAGACTGCCCGTTTCCGTCCAAGTCGCTGGCCGGCGTCGGCGTCGCATTCTACCTGATGCTGGCATTGCGCACGCACCTGCGTGACAGCGGTTGGTTTGAGCAGCGGGCGCTGGCGGTGCCTAACCTGGCCGAACTGCTGGATTTGGTGGCGCTGGGCACGGTGGCTGACGTCGTGGCGCTGGACGGCAACAACCGCATTCTGGTGCATCAGGGGCTGAACCGTATCCGGGCCGGGAAATGCCGGCCGGGGATCCGTGCCCTTCTGGAAGTAGCGAAGCGCGATGCGCGTCAGCTGGTGGCTAACGATCTGGGCTTCGCCCTGGGGCCGCGGCTGAATGCGGCGGGGCGGCTGGACGACATGTCTATCGGCGTGGCTCTGCTGCTGTGCGACGATATGGCGCAGGCGCGTGCGTTGGCGAACGATCTCGACAGCCTGAACGCCGCGCGGCGCGAGATCGAGCAGGGCATGCAGGTCGAGGCGCTGCAGATTTGCGACGAGCTGGAGCGGACTTCCGCGCAGATGCCTTACGGGCTGGCGATTTACCATCCGGAGTGGCATCAGGGCGTGGTCGGCATTCTGGCCTCGCGCATCAAGGAACGTTTTTACCGCCCGGTAATCGCATTCGCACCCGCCGGCGACGGCATACTGAAAGGCTCCGGCCGTTCGGTGCAGGGGTTGCATATGCGTGATGCGCTGGACCGGTTGGACACGCTGCATCCCGGCCTGATGCTGAAGTTCGGCGGTCACGCCATGGCGGCCGGGCTGTCGCTGGAAGAGACGCGTTTCGATGAATTCCGCGCGCGCTTTGCCGAACTGGTCGGCGAATGGCTGGATGCTTCCCAACTGGAAGGCGTGATTTGGTCTGACGGCGAACTGACCGCGCAGGAACTGACGCTGAACGTCGCTGAAGTGCTGCGTGATGGCGGTCCCTGGGGGCAATCCTTCCCGGAGCCGACCTTCGACGGCAAGTTTAAAATATTGCAGCAGCGCCTGGTCGGGGAGCGCCATCTGAAACTGATGCTGGAACCGCTGGGCGGCGGGCCGATGCTGGACGGTATTGCTTTTAACATTGATACCACCCAATGGCCGGATAACAGCGTACGGCAGGTCGAACTGGCCTATAAACTGGACATCAATGAGTTCCGCGGCAACCGGAGTGTACAGCTGCTGATTCAGCATCTTTGGCCGTCGTGAGCGGGCGGGCGCAAATCGGCGTATGGTAAAGGAGGATCGGATCCTCCTGAGTTGGCGCCATTTGATGCCTTTCGCCCCGCAGTTGCTATATTCTGTAGGTGTAATCCGCTAGAATTGCATGCTTTGCTGCATAACGTATCCAATCACCACTAACGAAAGAACTCTGAAAACATGTTTGAAATTAATCCGGTAAAAAACCGAATTCAGGACCTGTCTGAGCGGACAGAGGTTCTGAGGGGGTATCTTTGACTATGATGCCAAACAGGAACGTCTCGAAGAAGTAAACGCCGAGCTGGAACAGCCCGACGTGTGGAATGAGCCGGAACGCGCTCAGGCGCTGGGTAAAGAGCGCTCTTCCCTGGAAGCCATCGTAGATACCATCAACCAAATGACGCAGGGGCTGGAAGATGTTTCCGGTCTGCTTGAGCTTGCCGTTGAAGCTGACGACGAAGAAACGTTCAACGAGGCAGTGGCTGAACTGGACGTCCTGGAAGAGAAGCTGGGCCAGCTGGAGTTCCGCCGTATGTTCTCCGGCGAGTATGACAGCGCTGACTGTTATCTCGACATTCAGGCCGGTTCCGGCGGCACTGAGGCGCAGGACTGGGCCAGCATGCTGCTGCGTATGTACCTGCGCTGGGCGGAAAGCAAAGGCTTCAAGACCGAAGTTATTGAAGAATCAGAAGGCGAAGTTGCGGGGCTGAAATCCGCCACGATCCGGATTGCCGGCGACTACGCTTATGGTTGGCTGCGTACCGAAACCGGCGTGCACCGTCTGGTGCGCAAGAGTCCGTTCGACTCCGGCGGTCGTCGCCACACCTCGTTCAGTTCCGCGTTCGTGTACCCGGAAGTGGACGATGATATCGATATCGAAATCAACCCTGCCGATCTGCGCATCGACGTATACCGCGCCTCCGGCGCCGGCGGGCAGCACGTTAACCGTACGGAATCCGCGGTGCGTATCACCCACCTTCCGACGAATATCGTGACCCAGTGTCAGAACGATCGTTCCCAGCACAAGAACAAAGATCAGGCAATGCGTCAGCTGAAAGCCAAGCTGTACGAATATGAAATGCAGAAGAAAAATGCCGAAAAACAGGCGATGGAGGATAACAAGTCCGACATTGGCTGGGGCAGCCAGATCCGTTCTTATGTGCTGGACGACGCCCGCATCAAAGATTTGCGCACCGGGGTTGAAACGCGCAATACACAGGCCGTGTTAGATGGCGACCTGGATAAGTTCATTGAGGCAAGCTTGAAAGCCGGGTTATGAGGAAACAATATGTCTGAACAACAGTCACAGGGTGCCGAACAGGCACTGGATCTTAATAACGAAATGCAAACCCGCCGCGAAAAACTGGTGGCGCTGCGTAAGGAGGGAATCGCGTTTCCGAACGATTTCCGCCGTGATGCTACTTCGGACAAGTTGCATAGCCTGTACGGTGAAAAGGACAACAAGGAACTGGAAGACCTGAACGTCACCGTTTCCGTGGCCGGCCGTATGATGACCCGTCGCATTATGGGTAAAGCCTCTTTCGTGACTTTGCAGGATATGGGCGGCCGCATTCAGCTGTACGTCGCCCGTGACGATCTGACGGACGGCGTCTATAACGAGCAGTTCAAAAAATGGGACCTGGGCGACATCATCGCCGCGCGCGGCAAGCTGTTCCGCACCCAGACCGGCGAGCTGTCGATCCACTGCACCGAGATCCGTCTGCTGACCAAGGCCCTGCGTCCGTTGCCGGATAAATTCCATGGCCTGTCCGATCAGGAAACCCGCTATCGTCAGCGTTATCTGGACCTGATCGCCAACGAAGAGTCGCGTGAAACGTTCCGCACCCGTTCTAAAATCCTCGCCGCCATCCGCAGCTTCATGGTGGGCAGAGGCTTTATGGAAGTTGAAACCCCGATGATGCAGGTGATCCCGGGCGGCGCTTCCGCGCGTCCGTTCGTTACGCATCACAATGCGCTGGATATCGATATGTATCTGCGTATTGCGCCGGAGCTGTACCTGAAGCGTCTGGTGGTGGGTGGCTTCGAACGCGTGTTCGAAATCAACCGTAACTTCCGTAACGAAGGGGTTTCTCCGCGTCATAACCCGGAGTTCACCATGATGGAACTCTACATGGCGTACTCAGATTACAAAGACCTGATCGAGCTGACGGAAGATTTGTTCCGCACCATCAGCCGTGACGTGCTGGGCAATACCGTGGTGCAGTACGGCGATCAAACCTTTGACTTCGGCAAACCGTTCACCAAGATGACCATGAAAGAAGCGATTGGTCACTACCGTCCGGACATCAACCTGGCTGATTTGGATGATATGGAGAAGGCGTGCAAGATTGCCGAATCTCTGGGCATCAAGATCGAGAAAAGCTGGGGGCTGGGCCGCGTGCAGTGCGAGATTTTCGAAGAGACTGCCGAAAGCCAGCTGATTCAGCCGACCTTCATCACCGAGTACCCGGCGGAAGTTTCCCCGCTGGCGCGCCGCAACGATGACAATCCGTTCATTACCGATCGTTTTGAATTTTTCATCGGCGGCCGTGAAATTGGTAACGGTTTCTCCGAGCTGAATGATGCGGAAGATCAGGCCGAGCGTTTCCTGGATCAGGTGAAAGCCAAAGATGCCGGCGACGACGAAGCCATGTTCTACGACGAAGACTACGTGGTTGCGCTGGAGCACGGCCTGCCGCCGACCGCGGGCCTGGGCATCGGTATCGACCGTATGATGATGCTGTTCACTAACAGCCACACCATCCGCGACGTGATTCTGTTCCCGGCGATGCGCCCGGTGAAATAAGCAAAGCGGCTGGTATTTATACGCGCAGAAGCCCCGCCGTAAACGGCGGGGCTTTTCTTTGTGCATAAAGGTTTAACTGCCTAAATTCTATGCGGTTAGTGCGTCTCTTCGCTTGCCGACGGGCAAGAAGTGATTATAATGGTTGGCAGCTTCCCGATGCGGGCGTAGTTCAATGGTAGAACGAGAGCTTCCCAAGCTCTATACGAGGGTTCGATTCCCTTCGCCCGCTCCAGACTTCTCTCTTTTCTACTGATAATTATAAAATTATATTTATCAGCTAGTTATCATCAACCTCATTCTGAGGTACAACAATAACTACCCATTGAACTACGCCCGCACCTGTCGCATTTGTTGTGAGTAACGGCTTGGGCATACCATCAAGACGATAATGGTTAAACATGTTTAAGTATCATCTTATTGCTTTGCTGACTAAAAAACGCTCTTATCATCGTTTCCATAGGACTAGGCGATTTCTTGATGGGACAGGAGCACAAAGAGGGAACACAACGACCACTCACAATTGGTGAGGTAGCGTTAGCCCGGTCTGTATACGGCAATTCTATCGATTACAGACGTGTAGTTGTGCATTGTGATTCATATTTTCCTTTCGGACAGCAGCCATCTAATTACGCAATGGCTCCGAATGGTGAGTTGTGGTACAGGAAAGAAAGATATTTCACCGACTTTTCAACAGCTCCCCGTGTTGATCAACATGACTATATCCACGAAATGGCTCACGTTTGGCAACATCAAAAAGGTATGTGGGTTAGAACCAGAGGGCTTTTTAGTCGGCTTGTTGATTACCGTTACCGTCTCGACGGTAAAAAGGTATTGAAAGATTATGGGATGGAACAACAGGCTTCAATCATTGCAGACTATTGGTTCCTAAAAACCTTTGGGCATAAAGAATGGTTAGATGCCATTGGGTCTGGAGTACGTTTCCAAGGGGTAACTGATAAAGATATGATTAAGAAATATGAGTACACTTTATCCCAGTTCCTCAAGCAACGAGGGTAATCGAATGAAAAGGACTTTATTGATTAGTGCATTAAGCTTTTCTATTACCGGTTGTGGGCTTATGTATGACAACAGGCAACCTCCTCGTCTAAATGCTTCTATCACTACCATTAATAACAATGTATGTGTTTTGGTTCAGCCAGAAAGCGATGAGATTGTAGCATCCGTCTATATTGAAGAAGCCGGTAGTGATAAGAATAGATTCTCTAAAAACAATCTAAATGCGCCTATCAAAAGTGACCAGTGTGTTTCAGATTTTGGTTATAAATTTGAACCAGGGATCATTTACCATTTCACTACAACACTTGAGTCTCCTAGCAAAAAGAAACAAGGTGCTGAACCATATGCTCGTTTCTATGTTGTCAGTTTCATCTTGCAGAACAACAACGGTAAACTAGAAGCGACTACCCCATACTAACTTTTTGATTTATCATAAGAACCGGGCTAGGTGTGACCTACGATCCGGTTTTTTTGTAGCTATATGAAACTTCTCAATATCTGAGGGACTACAATAAGACTAAATTCTGGAGGGACTACACAAGGGCTTCCCACTTCGCCTTTACGCAGGAGTAACTCACAGCCGCAACTGGCGCATGTCCAGTGCCCGGTGATATAGGAGGCCTCAGCGGCTTCCTTAGCGTTCACATCTTGATTGCGGTCGTTAAGGATTCATTACTTGTGTGAATATTACCATTCTAACATAAAATGTTAGAATGGTGACTTTTTGGCGCTATCTGTTTGCACTGTTGTGATCTTTGTCACTTTAAAGATATTCATTGTTGTTATAGTTCTAACATTGATTATGTTGATGATTCAGATGTATCTAACGGACATCTTCAGGAATCCGTCAGCTGAAGCTGAAGATTGTTAGGGAAAAAGATGAAGTATCTTATTGGTTTTACGAGTTTTTTAGTGATTTTCGTTCTCGCGGTCCTGGCCAGTAATAACCGAGGAGCTATCCGTTATCGGCCATTGGTTGTGATGCTAATCTGTCAGTTCATTTTTGCCGGTTTGTTGTTAAAAACAAGCGCGGGTAACCAAGTGATAGCTGTTATTGCTGGCGTGTTTGCCAATTTAATGGCCTATGCGAGTGAAGGCGTTAACTTTGTCTTTGGCGGTTTGCAAAACAAAGGTGAGCTCTCTTTCTTTATTGGCGTGCTCTTACCTATAGTTTTTATTTCCGCTCTTATTGGTATCCTTCAACACCTGAAGATACTGGGCTTCCTTATTCGTTACATCGGACTGGGACTAAGTAAGATTAATGGCATGGGGCGTCTTGAGTCTTATAATGCGGTTGCCTCTGCAGTACTAGGTCAATCAGAAGTCTTTATTTCAGTTAAGCAACAACTGGGGCTTCTTCCTCAGCATCGTCTCTATACACTGTGTACATCTGCGATGTCGACTGTATCAATGGCTATTGTCGGTGCTTATATGGCAATGCTGGAACCTCGCTATGTAGTAACCGCTCTGGTGCTTAACCTGTTTGGCGGATTTATAATTGCATCGGTACTTAATCCTTATAAGGTCGAACCCAACGAGGATATTCTCACTGTATCCAAAGGCCATCAGAGCTTCTTCGAAATGTTAAGTGAGTATATTTTAGATGGTTTTAAGGTAGCGCTCATTGTTGGGGCTATGTTAATTGGTTTTATTGCGTTAATCACGATGATGAACGCTATATTTACCGCTATATTCGGTATCTCATTTCAGGCTCTTCTGGGATATCTGTTTGCTCCAATGGCCTATCTGGTTGGGGTTCCATGGTATGAAGCCGTGGATGCAGGTAGCCTGATGGCAACCAAGATTGTGAGTAATGAATTTGTAGCGATGCTGAGCCTGCAAAATATGGCAGCTGAATTCTCCGTTCGTACTATGGCTGTTCTTTCGGTATTCCTGGTATCGTTTGCTAACTTCTCATCTATCGGAATTATCGTTGGTGCGATTAAGGCTCTGAATAATGATCAGGGTAACAGTGCTGCTCGTTTTGGCTTAAAATTATTATATGGGGCAACGTTGGTCAGTTTCCTCAATGCGACGATTGTTGGCTTGTTTTTCTAAAGCTTACAAAGCAATCAAATAATAATGTGTAATCATTATGTCTCAACATGTTAAATGTTGGGCCCTTACTCGGCTTTAGTAATGAATAAGCAATACAAGGGATTGTCGATATGTTAAATTACTGTTTTTCAAATAAGCCTCTGGCTATATTTTTATTAATGTCTGCATCAATTTCACCGACATATGCAGCTGAGGAATCGAGGGGTGGAATATCAAATAGTGTAAATAAAATTATAACTGACAGTAGTGCAGATATTTCATTAAGAAATCAATTCAAAAACCTTAACACTTCTGACTATGGCGAAAGGTCAGTACAAACTGCCTGGGGGCAGGGGGTAACATTAGATTTCCGTTCTGGGTATTTAGCTGATGTCATCGGTTTTGATACATCGTATTACCAGGTTTTTAAATTGGCGGCGAGTGATGAATTCGCTGGACGTAGTATCTTATATAATGATAATGGAAAAGCGAAGGGGTTTCATAAATTTGGCCAGCTATATGCTAAATTGAAATTTGACGGTGAAGATAGTTATTTCAGGCTATATTCTGGTTGGCAGATTATCAATAAATGGGGGGCGTTGACGAATTCGAGTCGTGCGATACCCAGTACCTATCAAGGTTGGAGGATGGATAGCGAACTTGGACGAGTCGCTTTTCGGGGCGCATGGGTTGACCGATACAGCGATCGTGGTTCCCCTGATCAGGTTCATTTCCAGACTGCCGATCGTAAGAAAAATATAAGCTACTTAGCCACCGGAGAACTCAGCTATAAACAAAAAGATTACAGCGTGCTCTATTTCTATGGCGAAAGTCATAACTATATGCAACGGCATGGCGTAGAAGTAGGCTGGCAACCTCAGTCTTTAGCTAAGAATCAGGGCCGGGTACTTACAATGTTATATATGAACCATGGTCTCAAAGATTTCAAAGCGATGAGTTCTGATTATCGTCCATTCAATAATGATGCATGGCACGCTGCATTTTACCTGGACTGGAAACAGAATAAATGGAAAAATAAGTTGGGTGCATCCTGGACGAAGGCTAATTCTTCAGATGATCACCTTGGATATTTTGAGCGACATATGGCGAAAAATAGTCGTGGTAGATTTAATTCCATGGCTGATGCATGGGGTAATGACTACGTCGGTAATAATGAAAAATCAGTAGCGTGGACGACGGAATATAAAATATCACCAGAAGTTAACATCGGTTTACAGAGCGCCATTGGTTGGGGGATGAAATACCACTCCCGATCAATTGAGCGTGGTGAGACTATTTTCTTCTCCAGATGGAAACCCTCATGGGAAAATAATTTAAGTTTCCAGTTGTCCGGAGGTCCTTCATGGAATTATCAAAGTAAAAAAAATCGACCAATTCTGACTGATGATGGTAGGCCAAAGCGTGCTGTTAACCATTCTGTTGAATTCCAGATCGATTATGCATTTAATCTATTCTGATTGTTAACCTGTTTGAGGGAAAATATCCATGTATAAATATAAAATGGCTCGCTCTGCGGCATTAATTAGCGCTCTTATTTTCACTGCGCCAGCTTTTTGTGCTAATCCGACTTCACCTGTTGCCAGCATCGGTGCAACGTTGCAACAGATGACCAAACAATATCCGATTCATCTCATTTCAATAGAACAAATTGCAGAGGAGTTAAAGAATAAACCGCCGATGGATATCGGTTTTGATATTGATGACACCATCTACTATTCTACCCCTGCATTTATCCATGGTCAGCGAGCGTTATCGCCTGAGAGTAATGACTTTCTGAAGAAAAGTGAGTTCTGGGATCAACTTAGTAACGGTTGGGATAGTTTTTCCGTTCCCAAAAAATCTGCATCTGCATTGATTAAGCTGCATATGGATCGCGGAGACCGTATTTGGTTTATTACCGGCCGCCCGAAACCTACAAGCGGAAAAGAGACTGTGACTGAGCTGTTGGGAAAAGATTTCTCCATTCCGCAGGAAAAGCTGAATAAAGTTATTTTTGCCGGAGAAGACAAAGGGGCGAAAATACAATATATCCGTGATCGGAACATCAAATATTATTATGGGGATTCTGACGGTGACATTAAGGATGCCCGTGAAGCTGGCGCAGAACCTATTCGTGTGATGCGTGCACTGAATTCCTCTAACCAACCGATGCCTCGCAACGGCTCATTAGGCGAAAAAGTATTGATTAACTCTGACTACTGATTGATTCATTTTCCTGTTAGTCCCCCACCAGTCAGGGTGGGGGATTATTGAGAACTGAGAAAACTATTTCTGGGACGCTGCTAATTACTCTCGAATTTAGCAAGTATGGAAACACTCGAACCATTGGAGCAACAGGCAAGCATAATCGCCGATTACTGATTCTTGAAAAAGTATGGCTATCAATGAAATTGGTAATGATAAAAATAGATTAAGCAAATATGATCTAAACGAAAAAATCACGACTGGTGATTGCGTACCAACGTTCGATTACAAGTTTGACGCAGGGAAGATATATACCTTTGATATTTATCTTACTTCAGAAAACAAACTAAAGAACCATACAAAACCAGCTGTGCGTTTTTATGGAGCGAGTTTTACTCTGCAAGATAATAATGGAAAGCCGGAGGCGACGACACCCTACTAAACCGCTAGAGTCATGCCTGGTCGTTTACCTCTATCCACTGAAATCCTTGCGCTATCGCATTCCGTAACCGTGCTGGCGACATACCAGACATTGCGCGGTGTGCTCATCCCATGAAAGAAATGTCCGGGAGCATGTCTTACACTGTGTATTGTGCAGAGGGTAAACAATTTCCTCTGCTTTACGCGCCTCAGGCGTAATGGTGATGGCATCGGCTGGGCATACCGCCTTGCATGCATTACAACCATTGCAAGCATTGGTTATAACGCTCAGGCTTTCACCCCCAAGTAACAAGGCTTTTTGCGGGCACACCCGTACACATGCCGCACATAAAACACAATCTGCGGTATCTAACTGTGGTGTGTGAGTGCTGAACTCGGGGAAAATATTCCATGAATCATCAGGATCCATCGCCGCAGAGCAGGCTGAGGCGTCGCGTACATGGAGCAGGTTACGCCGGCTGATATTTAATCCATTACTTTGCGGTGGATAAATCTGCCAGCCATGTTCCCCAAATTCACGCAACTTAAGATTCAGTGCTGCGATGGATAATCCCCACTGCGGAAAATCATCGAGTTCGATCGCCACCCCCCGGATATGCTGTTTCGTATGCCACAGTAAGAGTTCGTTGAGTGTGGGGGGCAGTAGCGTAAAGGGCTCCACCAGGCACTGATCCCGAAAATATCGCACCGGCGGTTTCAGGTTCACCAATGCTTTTCCGGGGCATACATATAAACAATTTCCGCAGTGAAGGCATTGCTCATCAGTCAGTGAAATGCCCTGGGGGGTTACCGTCAGGGCTCCGACAGGGCAAACATCAACACAGGCGCGACAGGAAGCGCGCCGAAATTTGTGGTAGAGACAAGACTCACCCACCCGGGCAGGTGGGGAGTCTGGCAAAGAGAAGCGAATCATTAGCTGATGCTAAAAAAGGCAAATCGCAGCAAAACTTCCGCCACTACCAACATTGCCCCGCCCAGGAAAAGCGATCCCTTACGGGCGCGGAATACCCCGCCAACAAAAGCGCAGGCCCCGACAACAGACAGAACCCAGCCGGTCAGACGTACATAACTCGTGGCGTGGAATGCTGCCAGAGGGTTGTGCGGAAACGTCAGGGCATCGTTGAGTCCGGCCTCAGAGAGCCAGGTCATGTAGGGGATCTGCGTCAGCAAGCGAACCAGCACGACACCAACGATTATCACCACCATCAGGCGCGACATTCTGGCATTGGATGGCGATAGCAGTAAACTGGCCATCACCGCACCGATAATTCCCACCGAGCCATAGAACATCACCAGAGTATTAAAATGCATCCATGTCGCCACTGAGGTATGGATGTAGATCTCACTCATGCAGAAAACATCTATCAGGCCCAGCAGCAGCGCTAACGGAATAAAACCTTTCCACAGTCTACGCTTAAACAGCAATGCCAGCAGGCTTATCCCCGCCGCAGCAAGAAACAGACTGGCAAAAACGATTTCACGGCTCAGCCACGAACTGCTGATATGCCGCAGCGCATTGAAAGCGTTAAGCGGATACCCAAGATGGAATACTGATGCCAGCAACCCGCAGCCAGCCATGACACAGGCTGAAAATACCGGCAAAAGCAGCCGTTTTTGCTCCCCATCAGAAACATTTCCGCAGCACGGTTTCAGCGAAAGAAACAACGTAAGCCCTACCGCGCCCTGCAAAAGGAGCGTAAAAATCAACAGCGGCCATTCATGCATTGCGTTTCTCCTTTTTTTCCGCTCCCTGATGCGCTTTGATCACCAGATTAGGCCGCGTGATCGCAGAATCTGGCAGCCCGTTGACATCGCAAAGGGCGCCGAACTTCTTACGCAATTCATCAATAGGGCCAAACTGAATGGCACCAAGCGGACACGTCGCCACGCATATGGGTTGCTCTCCCTGCGCCTGAAGATCAACACAAAAATCGCATTTGGACATTTGTCCGGTTTGCTCATTCAGCTGTGGCGCGCCGTAAGGGCAGGACCATGCACAATAGCCGCAGCCAACGCATTTGTCCGTGTTTACTCTGACGATGCCGTCGCCGGGTCTTTTATGCATTGCCGTCGTCGGGCAATTTTTGGTACAGATGGGGTCTGCACAGTGGTTACAGGAAATTGACAGGGTATATGCGAACACGTTGTTCTGCATTCCCCCCTGTCCGGTTGGCATGAAGCCGCCGCCTTTCACTTCGTACACCCGGCGAAAGCGGCGACCCACTTCGAGATTATTTTTATCTTTACAGGCCACCTGGCAGGCTTTGCACCCGGAGCAACGTGACGAATCGATAAAAAAGCCCAGCTGTTTATCACTTACCGGGGCATAATCCTTAAACTGATTCATGCTTCCCTACCTCCACCAGCATGGTTTGATGTGAATTACCTTTCGCCAGAGCAGTTATTCTCGACGAGCTCAGTACGTTGGCGCACCCGCCATGGTCCACGCCTTGCGCATCAGGTTGCCACCATGCCCCGGCCTGCATGGCCACCACGCCAGGCATTATGCGCTGAGTGACTTCAGCATCCACAAGGCTGACTCCGCGCTCGTTATGGATTCGGACCTTATCGCCCTGTTGAATGCCCCGCGGTTGCGCATCCAGTGGGTTTATCCACAATTTTTGCGTCTGAACCTCCTGCAGCCAGGGGTTGGCATACTGCGTCGAGTTTGCGCGATTTTTCCCTTTCCAGGTGATCAGCTGTAACGGATATTGTTTCGCCAGAGGATCTTCCGGCCCTTCGTGCGCCGGCACATAGTGCGACAGCGCCGGAATTTCCGGATGTTGCATGTCATAGAGCCGTTTTGAGAAGATCTCTATTTTTCCGGAAGGCGTAGGGAAAGGATGATTTTGCGGGTCGCGGATGTTTTCTTCAAAGGCGATCCAGGGAGCGCTTTTGAACAGATGGCGACGTTTGACCTGCAACTCTTCGAAAGTTGGCAGTTTCTCATCAGGCATCGCCTGACGCGTTTTTTCCCAGATATGCTCAATCCACTGCTTCTCGTCACGCCCCTGGCTAAACTCGGCTTCCACCCCGAGTTTCGCGGCCACTTCACGCTGCCATTCATAGTCGCTCCGGCGTTCGAATTCCGGCTCAATCACTTTTTCAGACAGTACCAGATAACTTCCCGTCCCCCAGGTTTCACCGATGTTCCAGCGCTCCATAAAGCTGGTTTCAGGCAGGAGCACGTCGGCATAGCGGGCACTTGGCGTCATATACAGGTCGCTGACGACGATAAACTCGATTTTCGACTCATCTTCAAGCACTTTAGCCGCTTGATTGACATCCGGATTTTGGTTGGCAAGGTAGTTACCCGCCAGTGAGAAAAGGATACGAATATTACTTTTCAGTTTTTCCGCACCGACCAGGCCATCTTCCTGAGTCACTTTGCTGGCATCATCCGCCGCCTGAACCCAGTTCATGATGGAAATCTTTTCTTTCACTGGATTATCCAGGGTTTCCGTTCCCGTGGTAAATTTACGGTTTGCGCATCCGCCGTAGCCGGCTGCCCACCCGCCCATAATTCCCACATTACCGGTGATCGTCGCCAAAATCGTAGAGCCGCGGGCTGAACGTTCCCCACAGTTATGCCGCTGTGGCCCCCAGCCCTGAATAAGCGCAGCGGGTTTGGTCGTCGCATAATCCCTGGCTAACTGGCGAATTGTCTGTGCGGGGACGTGGGTTATTTTTTCCGCCCATTCGGGCGTCTTGACCACGCCATCTTTCTGTCCCATCAGATAGGCGACCAACGACTCATTTTCCGGAACGCCTTCAGGCATCGACGCTTCATCAAATCCGAGCGTGTAGCGGGTAATGAACGCTTTATCGTGGAGGTTTTCGCTGATGATGACGTACATCATTGCGTCCATCAGCGCATTGTCGGTCGTGGGTAAAAGAGGGATCCACTCGTCAGCAAGTGAGGAGGCCGTATCCGAATAGCGCGGGTCCACCACGACAAAACGTGTGCCGTTTTGCTTCATCTGCTGAAAATAGTGGTTGGTATGGCCGAATATACTTTCAGTAGGATTATGCCCCCACAGAATAACCAGTTTAGTCTCTTTCAGGGTATCAAGAGAGTTACCACTTGCCGCTGCACCATATGTATACGGTGTTGCCGCAACGGTATTGCCCAAACTGACGGAGTGATAGTAAGAGAGATACCCTCCGGTTATATTCAGCAGGCGTTTCATCATTCCGTCACCGGAAAACGCGCCGCCGCTTGTCGCGGTATTGTTATGCATAAAACGCGACTCAGGGCCATACTTGGCCGTAATGCGCTTCAGATTATCCGCAATCAGCGTTGTTGCTTCATCCCATGAAATCCGCTGGAATTTTCCTTCACCACGCTTACCCACGCGCTTCATCGGATATTTAAGACGATCAGGGTGATAGACGAACTTCCGGTATCCACGCCCACGCACGCAGGCCCGCATAATCGGCATCTCAGGATCTAGTTCATTATCAGGGCGGGTAGTAATTCGGGTTACTATCCCCTCTGAGACATGTGCACGGATATCGCATTTGCCCCCGCAATCGAAAGTGCTGCACGTCGCAATCACTTTTTCTGCGGGGACAGTGTTGGATTTCTCTGGTTTTTCTGAAGCAGAAGCTGCACCGGCACTTACTGAGACGAAGGGCAAGGTCAGAAGTAATGACCCTGACTTAAGGGCATCCCGGCGCGAAAGACGTAGAAAATTCTCGTCTTCTGTTGTTTTATTTTGTTCTCCCACAATCACTCTCCGGTATTAGGTCAGGAGAGGATTTTTGCTTACTCCTCAGGGAAGACTATTGATGCGCGTCAATGGTGCTTAAATAATAATTCTTTTCGGGTAGTTCTCCTATAAAAGCGACACGGCAGGACTGTGGTGGTGAAGTCTAATTTATTGTTCCGGCGGATATGATTATTTATAAACATTCAGTTTTTGTATGTAAATGGGGATGTTCAGACTGAGTGCCTCAATGGGGGCAATTGCCTATTGTTGGCGCGATGCCCATTAAGGGCGCAACCGGTATGATATCCCGGTATTAAATGCATTGCTGCCGGTATTCGGATTCCTGCTGGTTCTGCAAATAATGTTTAAGAATAAAACGTTGGCTATTCGCGCAGCAGATAAAGCGATAAAAGTACAGCACTAAAAACATCTCAAACTAACATCAGGAAAATGAGCTTCTGCACAGGGCCGGAGCGTCATGGATTGAGGGAGTATTTAGGATGCAACCGTGACATCCCTCTTTTTTCATTATTTTTACCACGTGCTGATAGCCCGGGAAGAGAGCCGTCAGCAGACCCTTCCCGTCTTCTATAGGCATGCAAAACGAAACAGGTATTCATTTATCGATAATTTGTGCCTATTTTTCGCAACAGGTTTCCATCCCTCAACGGAGTTGTTATAACACTATCGTTGGAAGCACTTATCTAATAATTACAAATACCCTATATAAAGGAATAGCCATGTCTGTAATACGTCAACGTATTCTGGCGGATATGCAAAGATTCTCCAGAGCAATGATCGGGGCTGTCTTGTTCTTGCCGGTTATTGGATTAATTCTGGCATTAAGTTCAGTATTAACCAATCCGACGCTTATTTCTGAAACCAGTTTCTTACACCAGGTCGGTCAACTCCTTGGCGATACCTTCTGGCCATTGTTTGGCAACCTGGGCCTGCTTTTTTGCGTTGGCATCAGTTATGGCCTGGCGAAGGATAAAAAAACCGAGGTCGCGCTGGTTGCCGTCATGTGTTTTATCATGTTTTTAGGTGCGAACCACTCCTGGCTGGAATACACTCACACCATTGCTGAGAAAGTAAACGGCGAATATTACGGCACCGGGCAAACACAAATATTGGGTTTTGTGGTTGTCGATATGGGAATGTTTTTAGGGATTATTCTTGGCTGCACCATTGCCTGGGTACACAATAAAGTCTCTGAAATAGAACTGCCCGGCGCACTGTCTATGTATGGTGGGGCAAAACTCACCTTAATTGTCATGACGCCGGTAATTATCTTATATGCCATTGCCTTTACCTGGTTCTGGCCGATCATGACCCACGGTATTGCCGCCTTAACCGGTTTTATGAAAAATGCCGGGGTCGCCGGTGTTTTCGTTTACGGCTTCTTTGAAAAATTCCTGATCCTGACGGGCCTGCACCACTTCGTCTGGTCGCCGTTCCAGTTAACCCAGATTGGCGGAAGCCTGAGCGTTGACGGGCAGACGGTTTCCGGTACTCAGGCCATCTTCCTGGCTTATATGCGCCATCCGGATCTTACGCCGATAATGAATGAAGCACTGCGTTTTTCACAGCAGGGCATGACCACTATCTTTGGCCTCTCCGGCGCGGCGCTGGCGTTCTATCATACCGCCAGTCCTGAGAAGAAAATGATGGCGAAGGCAATTCTGCTGCCGGCGATTATTACCTCGATCCTGACCGGAATTACGGAGCCCATTGAGTTTACATTCTTATTTATTTCACCGCTGCTGTGGCTGATTCACTCCACGCTGACTGCGGCCTCCCAGGCGCTCTGCGACCTGCTTACCGTACGCCCGTGGGGAGCTTCCGGCCTCATTGAGTTCCTGGTTTATAACCTTCCGCTGCCGGTAGCCCTAACTCGCTGGCCGGTGTACGTCTTGATTGGTATCGGACAATTCGCCGCTTACTATGTGATATTCCGTACCCTGGTCATCAAACTGAACCTGAAAACGCCGGGTCGCGAAGATGACGGTGAAGTGAAGCTCTACAGCAAAGAAGATTACCGCAACAAAAAGGCCAATGCAGGTCAGGCCGTTACCGATGAGATTATTAGAGGATTAGGCGGTAAAGAAAACATTATATCTGTTGATAACTGTTTTACCCGGTTACGCGTCGCGCTCCATCATCCCGAACATATTGATGAGGCTTTATTAAAAAGTACCGGAGCCAATGGTGTCGTGCGTAATCAAAATGAAGTTCAGGTTATTTACGGTGTGAAAGTTGGGCAGGTCCGAGCCCGGGTAGATAACTGGCTGGCAAATAATTAATCAGGAGTTGTTATGAAATTGACCGTATTAGGCGGGGGCGGCGTTCGTTCCGCATTCCTGGCGAAATCACTGGCATATAATGCGCATCGTATTGGTTTACAAGAAGTTGTATTTCTCGACAACTCGGAAGAGAACCTGAAAAATTTTGGTGAAATCGCCCGCTATGTATTTGCCGCTATTCGCCCTGATATTCATTTTAGCCTGACGACAGACCCGGTATCCGCATTAAAGGACACCAATTATGTCATCACCACTCTGCGCGTCGGCGGCGATGAAAGCCGCGTGCGTGATGAGCGTATTGCGCTGAACCATAATACGCTGGGGCAGGAGACGACGGGAGCGGGCGGTTTTGCCATGGCGATGCGCTCAATTCCTGCCATTCTCAATTACTGCCGTCTGATTGAAGAACATGCTGCGCCGGATGCCATTCTGTTTAACTTTACGAACCCCTCCGGGCTGGTAACCGAAGCCATTATTAAATCCGGATTTAAACGCCGGGTTTACGGCATCTGCGACGCGCCTTCAGAACTGATTCGCGAGCTTCCGAGTATCCTCGGCTGCGACGAGTCGGATCTGAAAGTAGAATGCTACGGTCTGAATCACTTCTCATGGTTCACTCACTTCACTGTAAAAGGCGAGGATGTGACTGACAAGCTGGTGAGCAACCCGGAACTGTACAGCAAAACGGCGATGCAGTACTTTTCGCCGGAGCTGGTTCAGCTTTGCGACAAACAATTGCTGAACGAATATCTCTATTACTACTATTATCGCGAAGTGGCTCTGAAGGCGATTCAGGACGCGCCGGAAACGCGCGGTGAGACGATCGCGCGGATCAACCATGAAATGCGTGAAGAACTCCGGCGCGTTGATGCGAAAAAGGATCCGGAAGCGGCATTTGATATCTGGATGAAACACTACCTGCGTCGTGAAAATAGCTATATGCAGAGTGAGTCGCAGCAGGAAAAATTCAACACCCGTGAGCCGCTCACGCTGCAGCAGTTTATCGAAGAGCCGGATACCGGCGGTTACGCCGGGGTGGCGCTGGATATTCTCGAAGCCGTCAACAGCCCCACCACTAAACGCATCGTCGTTTCACTGCAAAACAACGGAACACTGGATTTCCTGCGCCCGGACGATGTTATTGAGATCAGCTGTGACCTCAGTAAAGAGGGGTTGAAGCCTGTTACGCCTGTTCACGTACCGGATGCTCAGAAAAATATGATTTCCTGCGTGAAAGAATACGAGCGCCTGGCCGTGGCCGCCATTATGCAGAAAGATAAGTCACTGGCGATCCGTGCATTAATGGCGCACCCGCTGGTTGGCTCCTGGTCGCTGGCGAAAGAACTGGTTACCGAATACCTCAGCGAAGCGCATTTCAGCGACTGGAAATAATCGTTCCCGGGGCGTCGGCTGGCGCCCCGGAAGGATTTTGCATAAACCACAGCTTCAGCAGATGTTCGAAACCCAGGATGCAGTAGCCAAAGAAAGGATTGCTCCAGTAAATATCATCATCAAATTTTTGCGGGTCATGGATGATGACGGCGGTGTCCGCAGCCTGCGCCAGCGGGCTCTGATAGTCACCGGTAAAGCAGACAAGGTCGGTATTTTTGCCTGCCAGCGCCTTTACCCAGTTCAGTGCCGAGCTGCTGCGCCCTGATTTAGACACCAGCCAGATAGAGTCAAATTTTGCTGCTGTTTCTTGTTCGAGTATTTCATAGTCCGGCCACAGCGCCAGACTGGCATTCACGCCAATCACCAGGAATTTATTATAAATATATTGTGCAATAAGTTGAGAGAAGCCGCTGCCATGAATAAGAATGCGATCGTGACGCAGGCGGTTTAATAACGGAGTCAGATTTTCGGCCGGCTGGATATTCATAAAATTAACATCGTTAGTGACGTCAAGCTTCGGCATTGTGATATTAAACTTGATGAAATAGACCAGCTCCAGCCAACCGCTGAACTTGAGCTTCTTCGCTAACCTGACCAGCGAGGAGGGATTGCTGTAGCAGCGTTCCGCTACGGTTCGGATGCCCTCGCGAATGCATTGCTCGGGGTCATCCTGAATGAAGCGCAAAACGGTTATTTCTGTCTTACTCAACTTAACATCACGAAATACGTTTTCCAGTTCCATGCTCTGCTCCTGTGTGTGCAGAATAAATTTATCACTAATTTAAGCCATTGGTCTGTGCAATGGGTCACTGCATAATGCATCTCATCGTGAATAGTTAAAATGAATAAAAATCTGACATTACTGGGTACGGTATTTTTCTTGTGGGGAAATATAACAGCAATTAACAGCGTGCTGATCATTTTTTTCTATCAATATTTTCACCTTTCATGGCAGCAATCTATTTTAATCACCGTTATTTTTTACGTAGCTCCCTTTCTCACCTGTTTGCCTTGCTCAGCGCTGATTGCGCGCCGGGGATACCGGACGGTGCTACTGCTGTCGTTAGCGCTGTCGGCCATAGGATGCCTGATGTTGACGCTGGCGTTACAGCAGGATTCATTTATCCTCTCACTGATTGCGATGTTTGTCGTCGCAACCGGCGTGGCGGCAATGCAGGTTGTCGCGAACCCTTACCTGACGCTGCTCAGCGCGCCGCATAAACGCATTGGTAATCTCTGCCTGGCCTCCGCCGTCAATTCACTGGGAACAACACTGGCTCCGCTGCTGGTTGCGCTGCTCCTTGAACTTTCCCCTGTCGATATCCCGGCGCGTGAAGAACCTATCAGCATGCTCTGGCTTTACCTCGCGGGCTTCTCGCTGGCACTCATTGCGGGCGTTTTTTTGTTGCGTTTGCCGGACGTGGAGCGCCCGGAGAAAACCGCGTCAGGCACGCATCACTCCTGGCATAACCGGGAATTAATGTTCAGTGTGGCAGCGATTTTTGTGTATGTCGGCGTCGAAGTGGCCCTGGCGACCAGCCTGGTGAAATATCTCGTCACCATCAGCGGATGGAGCACTACGATCGCCATGTCACTGGTTTCCTTCTACTGGGGTGGTGCGCTGGCAGGGCGTTTTTTATATGGGCTGTTTGCAGACAGGATCGGTAATTATTATCCATTTCTGGTAGCGACTCTTACCTGTGCGATCGCCGTCGTCATGGCGATGTATCTGAACGATCTTTCTGGCGGGTATTTACTGATCCTGACCGGCTTAGGGAATTCGATTCTGTATCCCATTATCTTTGGGCACACCATCAACAAAAATCCGGCTATCGCCAACCTCTCAGCGGCAGCGATGGTAATGGCCGGTATTGGCGGTGCTGTTATCCCCTGGTTACAGGCGATCTGCATTGACGAAATCAATCTGCGGGCCAGCTTTGTATTGCCGGTGGTGCTATACCTGATACTGGCGCTATGGGGGCAACGGAATCTGCGCCCCGGTAATGCAGTGATATGTGCGGAGAAGGGGAGAGCTTAGTTATTACTGTAAATGCATGGCAGCTACTTTGTTTTGAGACTCGTTAAAAGAGCTGAGAAGCATTATGTAATACCTCTCAGCCTGTTTTCCTACCTTACCAACGGAACTTTAATTTAAGAGCGGATGAATGCAAGCAGGTCGGCATTAATGACATCTGCGTGAGAAGTATGCATGCCATGCGGATATCCAGGATAAATTTTGAGGGTACTGTTCGTTAACAGTTTATCCTGCAACAACGCGGCATTTTTATACGGGACAACCTGGTCATCATCGCCCTGCATAACCAGCGTCGGTACTGTGATAGCCTTCAGATCTTCGGTCTGGTCCGTTTCTGAAAACGCCTTAATGCCTTCGTAATGGGCTTTAGCGCTTCCCTCCATCCCTTGCCGCCACCAGTTACGAATAGTGCCCTGAGAAACCTGTGCGCCCTCCCGGTTAAAACCGTAGAAAGGCCCGGAAGCCACATCCAGATAAAATTGAGCGCGGTTGGCGGCCAGCGCCTTACGGAAATCATCGAATACCGCGAGAGGCGTACCTCCGGGATTGCTTTCAGTCTTGAGCATCAGTGGCGGAACCGCGCTGATCAGAACCGCTTTGGCAACGCGTCCCTGAGGCTGGCCATATTTAGCTACGTATCGTGCAACCTGACCGCCGCCAGTCGAGTGCCCGACATGTACGGCATTTCGTAAGTCTAAAAATTCAACAACGGCCGAAACGTCTGCGGCGTAGTGATCCATGTCGTGACCGTCGCTGACCTGATCTGAACGACCGTGACCCCGGCGGTCAGTGGCAATAACCCTGAAGCCTTTTGCCAGGAAGAAGAGCATCTGCGTGTCCCAATCATCCGCGCTTAACGGCCATCCATGATGAAAAACAATAGGTTGCGCATCTTTCGGTCCCCAGTCCTTGAAGAAAATATTAACGCCGTCTTTGGTCTTAACAAATGACATAGTATGTACTCCTCGATGAGGTGAAGCGGGATATTGCTTGTTTGGGTCAGTATGCTGTGTTGTTAAACGATGATTTCCCGAACATTTCATGGGATTCTTTAGCTTGCATTAAGTCAAAATAGCGGTCGTAATGGCGTAGTTGTCGCGGATACGCATGACGATCACATCGTGAATCCCGATGAATAGCGTAGTTAATAAAACACGGTGTTGCCATAATGTATGTGCGCATTCCATGCTTCATTCCGGAGTTGAAGACCCATTGTTACGGTATCCGCTCTCCACTGGCGATTAGGGGAAATAAGTTATATCAGTAAGCGCTTTCTATACAGCCGGCCTCATACTGCGGTGGAAGATATTATCGATATAGTGGTATCTGAATAGATGGCGACCGAAAAATACATAAGAATTGAGAAATGATTGGTGTTGTAATTATTCACATATTTATCAGGTATTCTTGAGTGAAACAATAGACCACCTGCATATTTTACGAATAAAGATATGACTTGAGGATGGCACTGAAATGCGTGGTTTTTTCTTTAATAACGGTAAATATTAACATTAATATGTTTTTAAAAGTAAAATCATCAGCATTAAATTGGAAGTGCTGCCATATTTGCGATGTTGGGAATAATACGCCAACCCTCTGTTTTGATGACAAAATGATTGATTACAGGTTCTGTTATCCTGTTCAAAAAAAATAAATTCAGGATTAATTTAGCATTCAATTTTTTTACTTCATGAATTATCATATTTAACTAATGGATAATGCATACATATGGTAGGTTGGTCCCCTAAATCACCAAACATTTCGTCTGACTTGAAACAAGGGGTAGTTCCGGAGTGATGTTTAATACGTTTCACAGCAATAAGATAAACGATGATCTTTCAGCGCCTGAGGGATATAAGAATCTTACTCCTTTGGACAGAATAGCTTTTATCCTGCAAATGAGAGTGACCGTGATGAACATGGCTGATGGTTTTCGCATCAGTGCCAATCAAAATGCTGAGTGGCGCAGGCGACGACTTTTTAATGGCTGTTAGCATGCCTTCGCCTTAAAACTGACCGCAGTAACCAAGTCTGTTCGTGAACTGCGGCTTAGCTAAAAAAAGACAATGGAAGTCAATACTCTCTAAAAGTAGTCATGCGTAGCCATGATAAGAGAGTGCTTTGTTTTTTTTACGAGAAAAATCAGGTGATTTTTTGAGATAACAAATTTCAGTATATAGAGTAACATACAGATGGAGTAATGATAATGAAGATCTTGTTTGTCGATGGAATACAAAAAACTCTGCATTGTGACAATAAAAATATCGCCCTGACAACAAAGGAGTTTTTAATGTTGGAATTCCTATTAAACAAGAGAAAGCATCGCTGTATTCCTATAGAGGAAATCATTAACCACGTTTGGAATGGAAGAGGGAGTACGATAGGCAAGGGGAATATCTCACAGTTATCTTATCGCCTGAGAAATAAGCTGTCGATTATAGGAAATACGATTCAAATATCAATCTCAATGAACGGTGGTGGGCGATGTAAAGTACATCGGAATACAATAACCATCATTACAACAAATGACGGTATTTTGTATTCTTTACTTAAGCTGTTTCTAAATATCAACAGGGGCGAGGTCATGTAGCCTTAATCATAGGCAATCTTTAGCCTCAAGTAATAAATCCGTACTGAGCGTGGCTAAATATTACTGAAACAACAGGGTTGAATTGGCGCTAACGTAACGCGCACTGTCCATTATCTGTCGAAATGATGGAGGTGTAAATATTGTACATAATAAATGGAGGCACACCATGTCACCAAAGACACCAATAGATACACAGTTTATTATATGGGTTATTATTGGTATCTTTTCTGCCTGGGGAGGATTGGTTAGATACCTTATGGACATTCAAGGCGCCCGCTATAAATGGCGTTGGATGGGAGCAATCAGCCAGGTAATTATATCAAGCTTTACGGGCCTGTTAGGCGGATTATTAATTTTTGAGAGTGGTGCCAGCTATTATATGGCATTCATTTTCTCCGGATTGTTTGGTGCAATGGGGAGTACGGCACTGAGTTACATATGGCGCTATTTATTCCATTCCTCGAAAAAGTAACTTCCTCGTCAACGACCAAATATACCACCCGAAAAAATGCTCACGGAAGAGCTCTTCTTGCATAATACATCCTTCCGCATGTTATTGTTAGAATCTATCATTCCTCAGCAGTTTTCATTCATCTCTCTCCATAAAGTAACGCCTCAAACATCGCTTAACCGGTAATTAATAATACATCAGCTCAGTGATAATGCTTTTCATGCAAGGCCAATTACCTGCCTGATACTATATTGAAAGTCTATAACCAGGTGAATGTAGTGTTATTTCAAAATTACTTCCGTTAAAAATGACGGTTATCCATTTTGACCTAATGTTGATTTTTATTTTTGTGGTTCATTGAATAATCTTCTGAGACCAACGCTACGGTTGGGATAATGTAAGGATTTTACTATGAATAAAGTGGCTGTCACGATTAACGCTGAGTCTATCAATAAAATTGATGAGGCAAGCGTTGAGAATCTGGCTTTAATTTTCAGCATGAGTGAAAGGTGGGGCGTATGCAGAAATTGCTGCAGACTCAAGCAATGAGGTTTTTATCAGAGCACGCCAATTATTCCTGAGGTCCGCCGGGATGTGCTTATTACTAATTTATCGGCAAAAATAATGAAATAAGTCAACCGGGCAATAGAGGGCTAAGATAGCTCAGCTTTCTATCCGGCTAATTAGAAAGGAAATAAAATGAATAAATTAACTCTGGCTTTATTGCTATCTTCTATTATCTCTTCCGTTTATGCGGCGGATAATGATCATTTAATATCTGAAACAAGTGTTCCGCCGGAAAAAAGCACGCTACGTGCTTTCGGTAATGGCGATACCTATACTTACATTAAATGTGTTTATCGGAAAAATAAAGATAAGGCTTTCGATGCAAGCTCCTCCTGGGAGTGGGGAAGGGCTGATAATGCGGCCAATGATTATGCGACGGTTAATGGTCATTGGTATTCAGGCGCTATTCTGACTAATATGTTCTATACAAAATCCAGTTATCAGGATATCGAAAATGTTTGTATTAATACATTAAACAAGAAGGGAATAAGCTACAGTGATATGATTCCTTATGCTTCTGATTATACGTTATCGTACTACTACTCATTTTGGAATGAAGGCGACAGCGTTCCTACGATTGATGTTGGAAATAAAAAATTGGACAGAATGGTTGTTTTCGGCGACAGCTTGTCTGATACGATTAATGTCTATAACGGTTCTTATGGAACTGTACCAAACAGCACGACCTGGTATTTAGGCCACTTTTCCAACGGCCTCGTTTGGCATGAGTACCTGAGCAAGAAACATATTAAGGTACCCAGCTATACATGGGCAACGGGCAACGCCGAGAGCGGGGGGAACCTGATATTCTCTGGTTTTGATCAGCAACTGGATTCGTTTGATGCTTATATTAAAAAATCCAGCGGATATGATATCAACAAAACGCTTTTTCTTGCCTTGTTTGGTGGTAACGACTTTATTACCGGCAATAAGTCACCTGACCATATTATTAATAACTATAAGGCATCTTTGGTTCGACTGAAAAATCTGGGCGCTAAGCAGATAGTGGTTCTCACGCTTCCTGATTTTTCAACTGTCCCGGCGGTTAAAAGCAAGAGTCAGGCAGAAAGGGACAAGTTAAAGAACAAATCTGTCGAATTCAATATGAAACTCAGTTCGCTGATTGATTCTTTAAGAGCAACTTACCCTGATGTCACATGGATTATGCCGGATCTCAACGCTGCGTTTGATAAAATCGTCAAAAACCCTGCCGATTTTGGTTACGTGAATACGACAGATACCTGCCTTAATTTATGGGGCTCAAGCATTGACTATATTGCCGGTTCATCCCCAAGAGATGAATGTAAAAACAGCAATGGCGCATTTATTTTTTGGGATAATATGCATCCGACAACTAAAACGCATGAAATTCTCAGCGATATTTTGGCGGGTGAAATTAAATCCTCTCTGTAATCACAAACGAAGGAGGTAAATAAATACGATAAACGGCGTATATTGGGTGTGCTGGATATACGCCGTTATACTTACTGTGTCACACCCGCCCAACAAGATTTTTTGACAGGCTTTTTTATCTGCCGGCGCGCATTGCCGTTTGTTGGAAGTCAGTCAGGACATGGCCTTCCTCTGCGGCCCAGCCTGGCAGATTCCCCGCAGCCTGAACGCAATCATAATCAATCACCGGGGAATGGTAATTTAATGTTTTTTATATGATTATTTTGAGAGTGGCTCCCCCGCCCAAAGAGTAAGGTCAGCCCGATTTGTTATGAAAGGGGAGGCACTCGCCACGCGGGAAAATGCGTGTCCGTGATGCGCTGCGTTAATGACGACGCCATGAAGCCGTCGCCGGTTATTAGCCTTTGGTGGTTACCCTGTTACAATATGGCTTACTATAGCCACATTCCCTGTCTTCCATCAGAGCCTTATGAAACAACCACAAACGACCCTCGCTGAATCTGTCACGCAGCACATTGCCTGCCGGATCCTGCATGGCGATCTGATCCCGGGCCTTGCTTTACCGGGGGAAAATGAACTCGCTACGGAATACAGCGTTTCCCGGACCTCTATCCGTAATGCCTTGCAGTTCCTTGCAGCGAAGGGCCTCATCTCTATCCAGGCCAAAAAGCGCACGACCATAAACAAGCGCGAACAGTGGAATTTGCTGGATGCCGATGTGCTGGGCTGGCTGGCGAAGGGGAAAGTTGACCAGCAGCTGGTTGAGCAGTTAATGGTGACCCGTTTGATCTTTGAGCCTAACATCGCCACGTTGGCGGCCCTGAACGCGACCGGCCATGATCTTGCTGCGATGGAAGATGCCCTGCAACTGATGCGCCAGGGGCAGCATACCGCTCAGGCCGATACCTTCGAACAGGGCGATCTGGCCTTCCACCATGCATTATTGCGTGCCACGCACAATCCTTTTCTGCAATCACTGGGCAATGCCCTGTCTTCCGCGATGGCGCTCTCCTTTCAGCAAACGCTGGAAGAGGACGTCCGCCAAACGCGGGATGCCGTTGATGAACACTCGCTGTTGCTGGAGGCCGTGCGCCTGAAGCAGCCGGAGCGTGCCCGCCAGCAGATGAGAACTATTCTGCTCAACGCCGCCCGTAAACATATCTGGCAGGATCAGCCTGAACTGCTCAATCTGATCGTTTAATCGCCTGTTGATGTAATTTCGATCTATTTCACAGATCGCGCTTTTCTTTTGTCTTAGCATTCTTGTAATACAAGATTGATTGATATGTATCACATGAAAGGAAAGAGCAACTGGATAGCCATTGACTGGGGAACCACTAACTTCCGCGCTTTTTTGCTCGAGGATGAGCGCATCATTGCTCGCCTTGCAGAACCGTGCGGCCTGCTGTCGGTGGAAAACAAACAGTTTGGCGCGACGCTGCAACGCCTGTTGGCTCCGTGGCTGGAAGAGCGGTGCGCATTGCCCGTCGTCATGGCGGGCATGGTTGGGTCGCAGCAGGGCTGGCAGGATGTTCCGTATGCCACGCTCCCGGCCGGCGCGCAGAATCTGGTGCGCGGGACATATACCTTCACGACGCCATGGGGCAGCCCGGCCTGGATTATTCCGGGAGTAACCGGCAACAGCCGTTACGGCCAGCCGGACGTGATGCGCGGCGAAGAGATCCAGTTGCTGGGGCTGGCGCAATGCCATCCGGCACAAGAACATTTCGCGCTGCTGCCGGGCACGCACAGCAAACATGCGCGGATGCGCCAGGGCGAGATTGTTGATTTCACCACCTTTATGACCGGTGAACTGTTTTCCCTTCTTTGCCAGCATTCGCTGCTGGGAAGGGACCTCCCGGAGCAGGAGCCGCACGACCCCAGCTTTGCGCTGGGCATTGATACCGCCAGTGAAGGCACGCCATTCAGCCATCTCATTTTTTCAGCACGTACGCGCCGCCTGGCGGGAGAGATCGCCCTGCCTCATATTCATAGTTACCTGTCCGGTTTATTGATCGGTCATGAACTGGCAACGGTTGATGGCGGTCAGCCTGCCTGGGTGGTTGGCTCTTCCGCGCTGACGGCCCGCTATCAGCAGGCGGCAGGGCGGCTGGGGCTGAAACTCAACGCCGTGGATGGCGATACCTGCTTCCTGCAAGGTCTTAACTCACTTCGTTCATTGGTTCAGGAGATTGCATGATGACCCCGGAACATTTTTTCGCCCGCTGGCGTGACGAGCCTCTGCCGTTGATCGCGATTCTGCGCGGAATTACGCCGCCGCAGGCGCAGGAAGCGGCTGAAATCCTGCTGTCATGCGGCTTTCACTGGCTGGAGGTTCCGCTGAACAGCCCGTCGCCGTTTGAGTCTATCCGTCTGATGCGGGAAATCGTTGGCGAACGCGGGTGGGTCGGCGCCGGAACCGTACTAACAACGGAGCAGGTTGACCGCGTTGCCGAATGCGGCGGACAACTGATTATTTCGCCTGACTGCAAGGCCGGCGTAATTCGTCGTTCGCGCGAACGTGGGTTAATCAGCCTGCCGGGGATTATGACGCCAAGCGAAGCCTTTACCGCCCTGGATGCCGGCGCCAGCGGGTTAAAATTTTTCCCGGCCGAGCAGGTTTCCCCGACGCTGCTCAAGGCCTTTCGCGCCGTACTGCCAGCTAACGTGGCCTGCATGCCGGTTGGCGGTATCCAGCCTGACGCGCAACAGATGCAGCGCTACCTGCAGGCCGGCGCCAACGGGTTCGGGCTTGGGGGAGGGCTGTATCAGGCCGGAATGCCCATGCCAGAACTGCGCAACCGGGCGATGGCCTATCGCTGCGCCTGGGATAGCCTGGCAGGAGCCCTCTGATGGACGGCCGCGTCAGCCGCAGAATTCAGCCCCTTGGCGACTATCGCGCGCAGCTTGGCGAAACGCCGGTGTGGTGTGGCCTCAGCCGCTCCCTGCTGTGGGTCGATATTCTGGGCGGCAAGCTGCTGCGCTACTGGCCCGGCGAGCGGGAACGCACGGAAATCCGCACGATGCCGCGTTTCACCAGCGCCGTGTTGCTGACCAGCGAGCCGGAGCGGTTTTTGGTGGTCAGCCAGAGTGGAATCAGCCTGTATCACTATGCGGCTGAACGTTTTTCTGCGCTGTGCGACTGGCCGGAAAGCGATGCGGAGACGCGCCCGAACGAAGCGGCGATCGCGCCGGATGGCGCGCTATGGTTCAGCTCAATGGACCCTGCGGCGCAGAACGCTATCGGCAGCTGGTATCGGCTGGCGGGCGGCCAGACACGCCCGCAAAAATTGCTGGGAAACCAGTGGGTGCCGAACACGCTGCAATGGTGGGGGCAACACGTTTGGTTTGCCGATTCGCTGCGCCACCGCATGTATTGCGCCAGCCTGGTCAACGAATGTCTGGATATTGCACATGCCTTTGACGTCGAAGGTATTCCTGACGGCTCCACCCTGACGCAGGATGGCATCCTGATTAACGCCCGCTGGGGCGATGCCCGCCTTGCTTGCTGTCAGCTGGGCGACGGTTCATTCCGGGAAACCGGCAGCGTCATGCTTCCGGTACAGCAGCCCAGCAGTTGTACGTTCGGCGGCGATACGCTGTCCGATCTTTATGTCACCTCCGCACGGGATGGCCTTACCACGCCTTCGCCCGTTGACGGCGCCCTACTCAGAATAACGACACAACTGACGGGCGCACCCGCCCGCCGTTTCCGCCTTTAAGGTAATAATATTTAAGGTGTTATTATGAACACACTGACATCCCCTGCACAGACGAACCGGCAGACTATCCTCGTCTGCTTCCTTGCCGCCCTCGCGGGGTTGTTGTTTGGCCTTGATATGGGGGTGATTGCAGGCGCTTTACCGTTTATCGCCACCGAATTCGACCTCAGCAGCCATAGCCAGGAAATTGTGGTCAGCGTCATGATGTTTGGCGCGGCGTTGGGCGCACTGGGCAGCGGTCCGATGTCTGCTTCGCTGGGTCGCCGTAAAAGCCTGCTGCTGGGCGCGCTGCTGTTCGTCATCGGTTCTGTTGGTTGCGCCGTTGCCCACAATCTCGAAATCCTGGTGATTTCCCGCTTCATCCTCGGCCTTGCCGTTGGCGTAGCGTCATTTACCGCGCCGTTGTACCTCTCCGAAATTGCCCCGGAGCGCATTCGCGGCAGCATGATTTCGCTGTATCAACTGATGATCACCATCGGGATTCTGGCGGCATTTCTGTCTGACACCATATTGAGCGACGGCGGTCACTGGCGCTGGATGCTGGGCATCATCACCTTCCCGGCCATCGTTTTGTTCGTTGGCGTACTGACGTTGCCGGAAAGCCCGCGCTGGCTGGCGATGAAGGACAAACACGAACTGGCGGCGAAGGTCCTGAAACTGCTGCGCAACAGCGATCGGGAAGCCCGCGAGGAGCTGGATCAGATCCGCGAAAGCGTGAAAATCAAGCAGCGTGGCCTGCAATTATTTCGCCATAACCCGCATTTCCGCCGTTCCACCTACCTGGGCGTGCTATTGCAGTTTATGCAGCAGTTCACCGGGATGACCGTCATTATGTATTACGCACCCAAAATCTTTGAAATCGCTGGTTTTACCACGACCCGCGAACAGATGTGGGGAACGGTGATCGCCGGCCTGACCAACGTGCTGGCTACCTTTATCGCGATTGGCCTGGTTGACCGCTGGGGACGTAAACCGATCCTGAAGCTGGGCTTTTCCGTGATGGCGATTTGCATGGGCATTCTCGGCTACATGTTCTTCATCGGCATTAACGGCAGCATGGCGCAGTATACCGCCGTTACCGTACTGCTTATCTTCATCGTTGGTTTTGCGATGAGCGCCGGGCCGCTGATTTGGGTGCTGTGTTCAGAAATTCAGCCGCTGGCGGGGCGCGATTTCGGCGTAACCTGTTCCACCATGGCGAACTGGATCGCCAACATGATTATCGGCGCCACTTTCCTGACGCTTATCGATACCATCGGCAGCCCGAATACTTTCTGGCTTTACGCCGTGCTGAATGCTGTCTGCATCATCCTGACCCTGGTTTTTGTCCCGGAAACGAAAAACATCTCCCTGGAACACATCGAACGCAACCTGATGCGGGGCGCACCGCTGCGTTTGATTGGCCGCCAGGACGACAGCCGGCAGCACGTGGAAAAACCGGCGCTGTAATTGATTAAGGATAAATTAGAAGGATAAATAATAATGAATAAGTCGTCTGATACCACTGCAAATAGCGTCTACCGTAAAGTGACGCGGCGGTTAATACCGTTTTTGATCCTTTGCTATTTCTTCGCCTATCTTGACCGCGTCAACGTTGGGTTTGCCAAACTGCACATGCAGGATGCATTAAACTTCAGCGACACCGTGTATGGGTTGGGCGCCGGGATCTTTTTCATCGGTTATTTTATTTTCGAACTGCCAAGCAACCTGCTGATGCAGCGCTTTGGCCCCCGTTTCTGGATCGCCCGAATCATGGCGACCTGGGCGGTGCTCTCTGCCGGCATGATGTTTGTCACCACGCCGACGCAATTCTATGTCGTTCGTTTTTTACTCGGCGTGGCGGAGGCCGGGTTCTTCCCCGGCATCGTTTTCTACCTGACGCTTTGGTTTCCCTCATGGCGTTCCGCACGCACGCTGGGATTGTTCATTCTGGTAACGCCGCTCTCGACCATTATCGGCAGCCCGTTATCCGGTTTTATCCTGAAGATGTTTGAAGAGGTCGGCAGCCTGCACAACTGGCAATGGTTGTTCCTGGTTGAAGCCATACCTTCCTTCGTGCTGGCCTTCGTTGTACTGCGTTATCTTGATAATGACGTGAAATCTGCGCATTGGCTCAGTGACGGTGAGAAGCGGCTTATCCTCAACGATCTGGCTAAAGATGCGGAAAACCGCGAACGCGTGAACCATGGCCGGGTAGATAAAAGCCTGAAAGCCGTTTTCAGCAACGGCTATGTCTGGCTGCTGGCGCTGATATTTTTCAGCTTCAACATCGGCTATTACGGTATCAACTTCTGGCTGCCGTCGATTATTAAAAGCTCAGGGATCAGTGACGACCTGAACATTGGCCTGCTGGCGGCAGTGCCCTACATTTTTGGTGCGGCATTCATGATATGGAACAGCCGTCATTCCGATCTTAAACAGGAACGCCGCTGGCATATCGCGATCCCGGCCATTATCGGCTGCGTCGGGCTGGCGCTCAGCGCCTGGTGCAGTGGTTCCACCTTCTGGATGATGGCGTGGATTTGCGTCGCGATGTCCGGCACCCTCGCCCTGATCCCAACGTACATCAGCCTCCCCGGCGCTATGTTGTCCGGCACGGCGGCGGCGGCAGGTATTGCATTAGTCAACTCGGTAGGCAATCTTGCAGGCTTCTTCGGTCCTACCGTTCTTGGCTGGCTGAAAGACGCAACCGGCAGCACCGATGCGGGGCTTTATATCCTCGCCGGATTCCTGCTGCTGTGCGCGCCCCTGATCCTGGCGCTTCCGGCCCGGTTAGCCAACCCGAAACAAGAAATTCCCCAAGAAGCCTTATCTGAACAACCTAATTCTGTCAGCAATATTTATCGCTAAGAGCTAAAGAGAACGTTATGAAGAGTCAATGTGGTGGATGCGCCAGCTGTGGCACACATTTCAGCCCGGTCCTCAGCGGTGACAACGGGGCGCTGAAACGCGCGCTGTACAAATCCATGGGGCATACGGACGAGCAACTGCGCCGTCCGGTCATTGCCGTCGTTAACAGCTATACCAACGCCACTGCAGGCCACGCCAACCTCAATGAGCTGACCGCCAAAGTTCTGGAAGGCATTGACGAAGCGGGCGGCGTCGGCATGGTGTTCGGCACGATCGCGCCCTGCGACGGTATTGCCGAGGGGCATCTTGGGATGCGCTATATTCTGGCGGCGCGCGAGGTTATTACCGCCTCGATCGAAGCCATGATGCGCGCTCACCGCTTTGATGGCATGGTGCTGCTGGGCTCCTGTGACAAAATCGTCCCGGCGATGCTGATGGCCGCCGCCCGGCTGGATATCCCGGCGATTATGGTGAACGGCGGGCCGATGTATCCGGCTGAATATAAAGGCAAACACTGGGACGGCAATATCGTAACCGAAGCCATCGGCTGGAAAGCGCGCGGTGAAATTGATGAAGCCGAATTTGCGCATATCGAAAATATCGCTGAGCCGGGGCCGGGGTCCTGCACGATGTACGGCACGGCGAACACCATGTGCAGTATCGCCGAGGTGTTGGGAATGAGCCTGCCGGGCAGCAGCATGTTGCCGGCGATCTCCGCCGCCCGTCGCGACTGCGCGCAGGAAACCGGTCGCCGCGCGGTTCAACTGGTGCTTGACGGCATCAATGCCCGCCAGATCATCACCCCGGACGCCATTCATAACGCCATGGTCTACCTGCTGGCTACCGGCGGCTCCACAAATGCGATCCTTCACCTACAGGCCATCCACTATGAGGCTGAGTTAGGCCACTTGCCCCTCGCGACGTTCGATGAACTGAGCCATCACGTGCCGTTGGTTGCCTCGCTTTACCCGGCGTCGGAATACGACATGATCGATTTTTATGAGGCGGGCGGCGTCAGGGCCGTCGAATATGAAATTGCGGGCCTGATGCGCGTGAACGCCCTGACCGTGACGGGGAAAACCAAAGGCGAGCTGCTGGCGGAAGGGCGGCCGACGTCGCGTCCGGAAGTCATTCATACGCTGGCGATCCCGGTGCGTAACGACGCGGGCGTCGCGGTGTTGCACGGTAATCTTTCCCCGCTGGGCTGCGTGGTTAAACCGGCCGCCGTTCCCGAGCATCTGATGATCTTCCGCGGCCCGGCCGTGGTGTTCAACAGCGAGCAGGAGTCGGTCGAGGCGATCTTATCCGGGCAGATCAAGCCGGGGAGCGTGCTCGTTCTGCGCTATGAAGGCCCCAAAGGCGGTCCCGGCATGCCGGAAATGTACCGCCCGATGAAGTCTCTGGAAGGTATGGGACTTTCTGACAGCTGTGCGCTGATTACCGATGGCCGTTTTTCCGGCTCCAACCGCGGGCTTTTCGTCGGCCATATTTCGCCGGAAGCCGTTGATGGCGGCGAGCTGGGGCTAATTGAAGACGGCGATGAAGTCTCTATCAACATTCCTGAACGCACCCTGACGCTGCATGTCAGCCCGGAAACGCTGGCAATCCGCCGCACCAGCTGGCAACCGGTGCATAAAGAAGTACCGCGTGGTTTCCTGCGCTTGTACCGCCGCTGGGCGCTGCCGGCCGCACAGGGCGCCGTGCTGGCGGATGGGGAGGATGAATGATGAACGTGCGCTATCAGGCCGGCCAGATCGCCGGTGTGAACCCGATTGCCGCTATGCCGTTTACCGCGCAGGGCGAGGTCGATGAACAAAGCTTTGCGGCGCTGCTGGGGCATCTGGCTGGCGTCGGGGTTCAGGGGATAACGCTGTTCGGGATTGCCAGCGAGTTTCCCAAGCTGGACGATCGCGAGCGCGAACGGCTGGCGCAGATGTTCGTTGGCGAACTGGCGGGCAGCCCGCTGTATCGCGCGATTTCCGTTACCGATCACAGCACCGAGGTGGCGGTAAAACGCGCCCGTTATTATGCCGGGCTGGGTGCGGATGCGCTGATGCTCCTGCCGCCGTTTTTCCTGCAACCTTCGCCCCAGGCCATTCAGGCGCATATTTTCGCCGTGCTCGAAGCGGTTGATATTCCGGTGATGGTGCAGTATGCGCCGGGTGAAACCGGCCTGCCCATTACCCCGGAGCAACTGGCCGCCGTCGCGGCACGTTACCCCCATGCGGTGTTCAAAATTGAGTGCAATCCGCCGGTGGACTATACCCGCGCGTTTTTGGCACAGGCGCCGCAGGCCAGCGTGCTCAACGGTTATGCCGGGCTGTATATGCTGCAAATGCTGGCCGCGGGAGGCAAAGGCGTCATGCCGGGCTGCTCGTTCAGCGAGATTTACGTTCGCATTTACCGCCACTGGCAGGCCGGCGAGTTAGAGCAGGCCCAGGCGTTACATCAGGCGCTGTTGCCGTACATTCAACGCTGGATGAGCCACTGTGAATACATCATTCAGGCTGAAAAAACGATCCTGCGGCGACGCGGCATTATCGCCAGTGACTATTGCCGCCATCCGGGCTGGCAACTGACGCCGGAAGATGAGGCGCTGATCGATCAGTTTATAGACCATTTCCATTTATAATTAACGGGCCGCATGTCAAATTGCGGCTTTAACGGGAGCTTATATGAACCGTTCACATTCCCCCCGCGTTGTACTGGTCACCGGCGCCAGCCAGGGCATCGGCCAGGCGATTGCCGACGTTTTCCTGCGTAACGGTGATATCGTGATTGGCTGCGCATTCTCAGCGTTTGAAAATGCCCGGCATGCGCAAAAAATGAAGGCCGACTGGCCGGAGCATTTTTTTTATTATTCCGTTGATGTCACCCGGACTGAACAGATCAAGCAGTTCGTCAGCGAGGCAGAACAACTGTTCGGGCGCATTGATGTGGTGGTGTCGAACGCCGGTAAAAACGTGTTTAAGGGGATCGACTGCGAAGAGAGTGACTGGGCGCATAACTTTGACCTCAACCTGCGTTCGCACTGGTATCTGGCAAAATGCGCCCGTCCGGCGTTACAGAAAAGTCATGGCGTCATTCTGGTGATCACCTCTAACCATGCCTTTTCCACGATGCCGGGCTGCGCGCCTTACAACATCAGCAAACGCGCCCTGTTGTCGCTGGTGCAGAGCCTGACCATTGAATGGGGGCCGGAGATCCGCACCGTCGGCATCGCGCCGGGCTTTATTGATACAGATGGCAATCAGGCCTGGTTTGATGCCCATCCGGATGCGCGGATTGCCCGTGAAAGAACCGTGAAAAAGCACCCCGTCGGGCGCATTGGCAGGCCGGATGAAGTGGGGGAACTGTGCCTGTTTCTTGCCAGCGATAACGCCGGGTTTATTGCCGGCACCACGATTGTGATGGATGGCGGACGCAGCGCCATTATGCAGGACGAGGACGATCTCTGAGGATGCAGCGCCCCTCAGGGAGTGAGGGGCATCCGCCAACACCCGCCGTATAAAATTGCCATCGGGACGAGATGATCGTCTGCGATGGTCAAACATCGCCTATTATTTGAGTTACGCCTTTTGACGTGATTCCCGCAAATAGCGTTCGGCTCCGCCTTGTCTGAGTTTGGCCGGACAGGAACCGGCTGTCGCCGGCAATGTCCGCACCGAACCGTGAAATACCGCATCGTTGGGAACATGCGCACGGGAGCTTATGTCAACCAGCTGATCCTCACGTTCTGAGCGGGATACTGATCCGTACCGTGATACCGGCATTGATGTCATCACGGGGAATGCATCACTTAAACGGGAGTTAATGTAATGAATATCAAAGCCATTGGCGCGTACTCCGCCGCACAACCGCTGGAACCGATGGAGATTTCCCGCCGGGAACCCGGCCCGCATGATGTGCAGATCGCCATCGCCTATTGCGGCATCTGTCATTCAGATCTCCATCAGGTCCGGGCTGAGTGGGCCGGAACGCTTTACCCGTGCGTACCCGGTCATGAAATCGTCGGGCGCGTGGTGGCGACGGGCAACCACGTTAAAAAATACGCGGTCGGCGATTTGGTTGGCGTAGGGTGCATCGTTGACAGTTGCAGGCAGTGCGGGGAGTGTCAGGACGGACTGGAAAATTACTGTGACCGGATGGTCGGCACCTACAACGCGCCGACGCCGGACGCGCCGGGACATACCCTTGGCGGGTATTCACAGCAGATCGTGGTAGATGAACGTTATGTTCTGCGGATAACCCACCCGGAGGCGCAACTGGCCGCCGTCGCGCCGCTGCTTTGCGCGGGGATTACCACCTACTCGCCGCTGCGCCACTGGCAGGCCGGGCCGGGCAAAAAAGTCGGGGTCGTCGGTATCGGCGGGCTGGGGCATATGGGCATCAAACTGGCGCACGCCATGGGCGCGCACGTTGTTGCGTTTACCACGTCGGAGTCCAAACGCGAAGCGGCGAGGGCGCTTGGCGCCGATGAGGTCGTGGTTTCGCGTAATGCGGATGAAATGAAGGCTCATCTGAAAAGCTTCGATTTCATCCTGAACACCGTGGCCGCGCCGCATAATCTGGATGATTTCATGGTGCTGCTGAAACGGGATGGAACGATGACGCTGGTCGGCGCGCCGGCTACGCCGCACGCTCCGCCGGAGGTGTTCAACCTGATTCTGAAACGTCGTGCGATTGCCGGTTCAATGATCGGCGGCATCCCGGAAACCCAGGAGATGCTCGACTTCTGTGCTGAGCACGGGATCGTCGCCGATATCGAAATGATCCGGGCCGACCAAATTGAGGATGCCTATGAACGGATGCTGCGGGGCGACGTGAAGTACCGCTTTGTTATTGATAGCAGTACGCTGACAGGCTGAAGTAATGCCCCGGTGATGCCCGCCTGATTACCTCAGGCGGCGCAGAGGGCGCTCAGGAGCGTATGCTGCTGACTGTGCTAAACAATGGCGCGATCAAGAATTTCGGTGCGGAACCGCCGGTGGCGGAAGCCCGGGCTGAAGGTTCGTACCGGAAACCGTGCCGGACGCTTCTGCGCAGCATTCACTTGACTGATGAAAAAGGATGATGGGAGTCAACGGCGTTTTATATCCGGCTCTCTGGCTATATCACCAAGCTGCCGCTGAAGGTGCCGGTATAATGAACGAACAACCGGGGAAAGCTGGCGGCGGTGAGGGCAAATAAAGTTCAGCGGAGCCGCTTCCCCCCGGACTTCCGGCAGCACAATTTCCAGGTTTCCCGCGCTCACATCGGGATAGAGATCGAACCACGATTTGTACACAATGCCTTTGTGTATCAACGCCCAGCGGCGCGCAACGTCGGCGTCGTCACACAGCAGCCTGCTGCGTATCCTGACACCCCGCGGTTTCCCGTTTTCGATAAAATGCCAATAATCATGAGCATGGTCGTTGATACTAAACAGAATGCAATGGTGGCGGGAGAGATCGTCCAGCGTCTCAGGGCGGCCATGCCGGTCTAAATACGTTTTCGAGGCGGCTAAAAACCGGCGGTTCTTATCAGCCAGCGGCAACGCAACATAGCTGCCCTGTTCCTGTACGCCATAGCGTATGGCGATGTCGACCGACGCCCGAAAAACATCACTGACCTGATCGGACAGAAAAAGCTGCAACGTCATCTGTGGATATTGCTCGCAAAATTCGGTAATCATCGGCAGCAGCAGGTTACGGCCGATATCGGAAGGGACGGTGATTTTTAACTCTCCGCGAAAGTCCTCATTTTCACCGCTGAGGATCTCTTCTCCCGCATGCATCACCTCAAGCATTTCCTGCGCATAGGGCAGGTATTTTTCGCCCTCCGATGTCAGGCGCAGGCTGCGCGTCGAGCGGGCGAACAAACGTTTGTCCAGCGTACGTTCCAGACGCTGTATGGCGGCGCTGACCTGCCCCGGCAACAGGCCAGACTCTCTGGCCGCGTTGGAAAAGCTGCCTAATGCGGCGGAGCGGACGAACAATTGGAGATCTTCCAGACGGATCATAATTTTGTTTTCTCTTGCATCATGATGAAACGGGCGTTGCTTTCCCGCAGTAACTATTTTACTCATGTGCATCTTTTTATTGCGGCTATTTTCACAATAAAAGTGAAACTCCTGACCTCCAACACCAATGTTTCTCATCCTCAACTGCTTTTAAGATGGCCGGAATGCTGGCTGACCGGCCATTGATCACTTGAGAGAGAAATTATGAAAGCCATTGTTTATAGCCAAAATGCGTTACCCATCGCAGATGAACATGCGCTGTACGAGCTGGATGTGCCGAAACCACACCCCGGCGCACACGATCTGTTAGTCAAAATCCGGGCGATTGCCGTTAACCCTGTCGACACCAAAGTGCGTATCGGTTCGCCAACGGAGACGCCGCGCATTCTCGGCTGGGATGCCGTAGGAACGGTCGAGGAGGTTGGCGAACAGGTCAGCCTGTTTAAACCCGGCGATGAGGTCTTTTATGCGGGATCTATCACCCGCCCCGGTTCCTATGCGGAATATAGCCTGGTTGATGAACGCATCGCCGGCAAAAAACCGGTTTCCCTGGACGATGCGGCCGCCGCGGCCTTGCCGTTAACCTCGCTCACTGCCTGGGAGCTGCTTTTTGATCGCCTGGAAGTCAAACCGGACGAAAAAGAGGCCATTCTGATTATCGGCGCCAGCGGTGGCGTGGGTTCCATTCTGACCCAGCTGGCGCGCAAGCTGACCAACCTGACCGTTATCGCCACGGCGTCGCGTCCGCAAACCCGTGAGTGGATTACTGAACTCGGCGCGCACCACGTTATCGATCATGCCCAGTCTTTGGCGGAGCAACTGAAAAACATTGGCGTGGCGCAGGTGCGTTACGTCGCCAGCCTGACGCACACGGACATGCATTACGCCCAGATTGTTGAGGTGCTTAAACCGCAGGGGCGGCTGGCTGTGATTGACGATCCGGATACGCTTGATGCGATGCCATTAAAACGTAAAGCCATCTCTTTACACTGGGAACTGATGTTCACCCGCTCAATGTTTCAAACGGAAGATATGCAGCGCCAGCACGACATTCTGACGAAGGTCAGCGAACTGCTTGATGACGGTACGCTGCGTTCAACGCTGGGCGAGCATTTCGGGAAGATTAACGCGCAAAACCTGCGTAAGGCGCATGCGTTAATTGAGAGCGGTAAAGCACGCGGAAAAATTGTGCTGGAAGGATTTTAATCCTGACGGAATTTGCTGCTGATTGATTTTCTTCTTCTATTTTTAGGTGGTTTCTTTATGACGCACTCTGACTTCTTTAAAACAGCCCTCGCCGCAGCGATGTCGCTCTCGTTAGCGGGAACAGCTTTGGCGGCACAGAAAATTACCCCGCTGAGCAATATTGCATTGGCGCAGTTGGCCAGCGATAAGCCGATTGGTAAAACGGACGTGGTTGCGACATTCACCGGTGCTATGCCGACTGGGGTGACGGTGACCGACAACGGACGCATTTTCGTCAACTTTCCCCGCTGGGGAGATGATGTTCCTTTTACGGTCGGTGAAGTAAAAGCGGGAAAGGTCGTGGCTTATCCGAATACCGAGGTTAATCAGCCCGATAATTCCCGCCCGGCGGATCGCTTTTTAAGCGTGCAGAGCGTTGTTTTTGACGGACAAGGCTATTTGTGGGTGTTGGATACCGCCGCGCCGAAATTTTCCACGCCGGTGCCTGGCGGCGCCAAGCTGGTGGCGATTGATTTAAAAACCAACCGCATTGCCAAAACGATCGTATTCCCGGCCAGCGTGATTTTACCGGCCACCTACGTTAACGACGTTCGTTTTGATTTCCGCGCCGGAAAAGCCGGGGTTGCCTATGTAACCGACTCCTCGCTGTCCGGAACGGGGGGTATCATCGTGGTCGATCTCGCCACAGGGGACGCCGTCAGACGCCTGACCGGGGATCGTTCTACATCGCCGGAACAGGGCTTTGTTCCCGTCGTTGAGGGAGAAACACTGCTGCAACGTCATCCGGACGGAACGACGGCGCCTTTCAGCGTTGCTTCGGACGGCATTGCGCTGTCTGCTGACGGTAAGACGCTTTACTACAGCCCGCTTTCGGGGCGTCATCTTTATGCGGTTTCCACCGCGTCATTGCGCTCACCCGACGTGAGCGAAGCGCAACTGGCGCAACAGGTGCGCGATTTAGGGGAGAAAGGCGCGTCGGACGGCCTGGAGTCGGATGCGAATGGGGCGGTGTATGCCGGTGATTACGAGCGCAACGCCATCCGCCGCATGACGCCGGACGGCAAATGGACCACCATTGCCCACGGACCGCAGATCCTGTGGCCTGATACGCTTTCCGTCGGGCCGGACGGGTACCTCTATTTCACGGTGAACCAACTTCACCGTCAGCCGGGGTTCCATGGCGGAAAAGACTTACGGCAGAAGCCTTACAGCTTGATGCGTGTCCGTATTGACGCCGCGCCGGCGCCGACCCGCTGATTTTGCCCGTGATTATCCGTGGCGGTTCTGTCGCCACGGATTTTTGGTGTGAAGAATTCCAGGTTGTTCATCAGATTTGAGTTGATATGACATCCCTTCAGCTATCTCTAGAAAATACGCTGTTAGCACTCAGCCGTCATGAAGAAAGCCGTCAATACCGGCAAATTACCGCGATGTTAAAGCAGGAACCGCTGTTCAAATATACGCTAGCGAATCATCTGTTTTCCCTGCGTGATTTGGGAATGATCACGATAGGAGAAGGGGTTGTGGTGGATTTCTGGGGATGTGACGTTAATTTGGCGGCGGTTTGCCTTACCGGGGAAGGCCGGCGGCGGCTTTTTGAACGCCCGGTTATATCCGCAGACAGGGTTTTGGTTTAATGATTATGTGAACGCGCTATCCGGAAGAAAGGGAGCGGAATAGCGCGTTCGCGTTTTATTATTATCGTGCTCTGTTGTACTTACTTGCGGTGACTGCTCACTTCCGCCATTTCCGATCTTCTTTTCTCTATCGTACGCACCCGTTTCGTTTCCTGTACTGCATTCCTGTGCTGAAACTGCAATAACGCCAACAGCGCGAGCGCAGGCAGCCAAAGCTCGAGAAACTCTTCCTGAGACGTTTGCAGGGCGACGACCCAGTCGGGCGGGATGAAGCCGGTCCATTTTTTTATGACGCTGACGGAGCGGTCGATAATATTGGTAATGATGATCAGCAGAATGAACATCCCGGCGCTGATGGCGTAATTGCGCCGCCCGCGGATTGCGTCACGCAGCGAACGCCAGCAGGTCACTATCAGGTAGAGGCAGGCGGCGGTGATGGGCAGCAGGATTAACAGGGCGCTGACCTTGGCTTCCCAGGGTAAAGAGCCGCTCCAGAAGCGCAACTTCAGCATGCTCATCTGGGCGATGGATTTGTGCAGATCGGCCTCTCTGGCCATCATATACAGCAGGATCACGGCGACGGCGAAGCGAATGCTTTTTTTCAGGCCGGGTACGGGCAAAATACAGAAGCAAAGGATCGTGATGCCATAAAGATAAAGCGTCAGCGTCTCTACGATATTCCCTTCCCCCACTAAATCAATCAGCGGGCGTGAGGGCATCAAACACCAGAGAATAAAAATGGAAAGAGAGATCAGCAGGGTGATCCAAACGGCGGACAGTGGGCGCGATAATAGCGGCATAGGAATCCCGGTAAAAACTGATAAACGATATTACGTTAACATATTATGTTTTTCAGACCGTGAACATTGAATGCTGATATCGGAAACGTGACACATAACGACAAAAAAACGTTATTGATTGTGAACTGCACTTATATTTTATGCAATATGAATAGTTTTGTTCCGGGACTAGAGAATTTTTCTGAAGGATATAAAAGGGAATTGTTTTTTATTTTAAATGCAACTATTAGAAAGTGTTTAATTAATAAATGCAGGCGCGGTGAATATACCTCACCCTAAGAAGAGCCACAAACTAAACCAAAGAACTCAACTCTTGCTGAATAACATAAAAGATATTCAGTCATAACAGAGCGCGATAGATGCCCTGAAGCAGCTCCTCATTTATTAAGGGGGCCTCTCCCGCACGACACAGGAAATACAGGAGAGGCCGGCGCAGTGGTTAGTTGGCGCGGAACGTTGTGACGGTATCCCAAGCGACCTGCTGTAACGCCCTGGCGGTTTGCTCAGTCATGTCGCTGTCGACGGGCAGCGCGCCGCCGACCGGCGAATGGTCATACAGAGTGGCGAACAGTACGCAGGCGGCCAGATAGGTCCCCGCCAGCGAAGGGTGATTGCCATCGCTGTGATACAGGTTGATTTCCGGATGCGTCTTTATTGCGTTGCTGAAGGCCAGCCCGACCGGTGCGACGTATCCTCCGGTTTTAGCGGCAATATCCAGATAGGCCTTTTCCAGCTTTTGTGTTTGCTCAGGTTTATCCTTGCTGGCCCAGGTCATGAAATACACCACGCGGGAACCGGCTTTGTGGGCAATATCCGCCATTTTGGTCGCAGATTCGCTGAAATATTGGCGTGAATCCTCTTTGGCGGAAAAAGGCTCCGTGGAGTTTCCCTGCAAAACAACCACGTCCCATTTCTGCAACGTATTCTGGAACGCCAGATTAGGCAGATGCCACCCCAAACGACCGGAGGAGATGGTTATTCCGCGGAACATATATCCTTTAGCCTCATTCGGCAGCAGCGAACGGCTGAGATCGCGCAGCCGGGTATTTACGTTATTGTTATAATGCGTATAAGAGTTTCCGTAGAGGGCTACGGCTTTATTTTCTCCGCTCAGTTTATCCTGCGGTTTGGCGGCGATAATCGTGTCGGCCTGCGCATTGACCATCAGAGCCAGCCCCGCCAGAAATAACATGCACTTTTTCATTACTCACTCCTCAGAAATCGTAGCGTAATCCGACGATAACGGCATCATCGTTGATCTTCTCGTTTTTATTTGCCAGCGTTTTTAAGTAAGTTGCTGACAAATAAACACCTTTTGCCAGGGTGAGCTGCGACTCAACCCGCCAGCCTTCACGCTCGTATACATTCTGGCCGTCTTCATCCAGGAAGCTGTATCCGCCCAGCAGCTTAAATTCTTTGGTGAATTGGTAAGAGGCGATGGAATCGAAGCTTGTGTAATCATTGTCAGACTTTTTGTCCCTTTCAATGGAGACTTTGCCGGCCGTTACGGCGAACGACAGATCGCTGTAATCGAGTTGTAACCCGCCCATCACCTGGCTGTGCTTCTTCCGGCCATCGGTGGTTTTGACATTGTCCTGACGGTTATACTGGCTGGCAGCCAGCGCCGGGGTGATTTTTACGTCACCAATTTTGATCGTTTTGCGGTAGCTGGCCATCATGCCGTCATCAAGCGCGTCATTGTCGCTGTTGCCGTTGCCGAAGACATACGCCAACTGCACCTGGTGCCCGCTAAAGTCGGCGTTCCATTGCAGGGTGCCGTCCTGACGGTTAAATTGGTAAGAGTCATCAATGGTGGTGATGCCGTAGTTATAGACGTTCGGCGTAAAGTTTTTATATTTGTCCGTCATACGCATAACCTGGTACAGCGGGTTTTTGGTACGACCGGCAATCAGTTCGCCATATTTGGCGTGGGAAAGCCCCAGATAAGCATAACGGGCGTCGAGATCCTTATCATTGGTTTTATTATCGTCTTTTTCCGTACGAACCTGCCATTCCAGGCGGCCGACCAGCTTTGTGTCTTCCAGCAAAGGTAAATCGCGCGTTAAATAAATCCCCAAACGCCCCCCGATTTGGCTGCGGGAATCATCTTTTGCAAACGAGGCATCGCCATTCGCCAATTGCCATTCAATACGGCCGTAAATATCCAGCGTCGTGGCTTTATCTTTATAGACGCTTATCGCCAGCGCTGACGTGCTTGCACCGGATAATGCAATGAATAATAGTGTGTTAGCCTTGATGTTCATGCTTTCCTTCCCCCTGGAAATAAAATCGCTCAACCCTTTTGGCAGGGTTAAATAGATGTCACCGGACGCCATTAATTTTTAGTTACACTTGTGGGGGACGGATACGGGAATTGGTTTTTCTCATATTGAACTGTGATGTTACGCGCATAAAATAGCTTAATGGTAGGTGGCTTTATTATTTAATGGTTTTTCTTTCATTAAATAAAAATAACGCTTTAATTACTCTTTTCTGAATGGGGCCGTAAATCATCCGTTTATGTTAAACCCATCACGTTTTTAATGCCGTACCCCCCATGACATACGGGAAATGCATATTCCCCTATTTATGCAAAAAGAATTGCTCCAGAATTCGGGCTATACAGATAAAATAGACGTGAATGATGCGCTGGTTATCGGCGACATACGTTACAGGAGTTCATAATGCAAGGCAGTCAAAGTTCGGTATTTGATTCAGAACTGTATTCATCTCTGTTTACGCAGCCGGAAATGAAAGAAATCTGGTCCGATGAAAACCTTCTTCGTTGCTGGCTGACCTTTGAATCAACCATCGCGCATGTGCAGGCTGAGTTAGCCATTATTCCCCGGGAGGCCGCCGCGGAAATCGCTGCCGCCTGCCAAACGCTGGATATCGACTGGCCGCGTCTGGCCGCGGAAACGCGCTCCGTCGGTATGGCGATTAAACCGCTGGTCGATCAAATTGCCGACGCCGGTTCTCCGCTGGTGAAAAAGTTTCTGCACTGGGGCTGTACGACCCAGGATCTGCTGGATACCGCGCTGGCTATGCGTATGAAGCAGACCCTGCAACTGCTGCGCAGTCAGCTGGTGCAACTGGGGGTAACGCTGAAAGCCATGGCGCTGGAGCACAAGCATACGGTGATGGTGGCCCGCACCAACTCCGTTGACGCGTCCGCCACAACATGGGGGCTGCATGTCAGCAGCTACCTGTCTGAACTGACCCGCCACCTTCAGCGCCTGGATCGCCTCTATCCGGCGGCGACCACCGGCCTCTTCGGCGGCGCGGTCGGCAACCTGGCGTCCGTCGGCGGTCAGGGAATGGAGACCCGCAAACGGCTGATGGATGCGCTGGGGCTGTCGTGCCCTGTCGGCATGAACAATGCCAGTCAGGATCACGTGGTTGAGGTGGTGCAGTTTTTCGCCCTGGTACACGGCACGCTGTGCCGCATGGCTAACGACGTTGAAACCCAGGGGCGTACGTCCGTGGCCGAACTGCGTGAAGGCGAGGGCGGCGGCGGTTCCAGCACCATGCCGCACAAAACCAATCCCCGCGCCAGCAATATGATTCAGACGCTTTCCCGCATGGGCTGGACCTACGCTTCCGGCGCGACCAGCCTGCTTGACCAGTGCGATGTGCGCGCTGCCTCCGCGCGCGTGCTTAACTGGACGCTGGTACCGGAGTCGGCGCTGACCCTGTCGGCCAGCCTTGAACGCGCCGTCCGGCTGTTTTCCCATCTGGTGGTGGATACAGAGAAGATGCGCAGCAACTTCGCCGCGTCGAAGAACTTCATTATGTCGGAATCCGTCTCCATGGTGCTGGCAGAGAAAATCGGGCGTGGCGCGGCTTATGACCTGATGAAGGCATTGTTGAAAGACGCTGATGGGTCAAAGGATCTGCTGCAGTGCGTGCTGGAAAGCCAGCCCGTACGTGCCGCGCTGACGGAGGATGAAATTGTCGCCGCCTGCGATCCGCTGTCTTATCTGGGCTGTAATGATGCGTTGATTGCTGAAACCGTCGCCGCTTTCGATGCTTACCCGCAAACCGCGGCGGCGCTGCGTTAAGCCTTTCGGTTCCCGCCGGCAAACGGATTTGCCGGCGGGAATGAACGACTAACCAGGAAGGGGAGAAAAGGTTTCAAAGAAGACAAACAGCTCCTCCAACTGCTCGAAATTTCCCTCGCCTTCGCCTTTCTCATAGGCCAGATGCAGCACCAACTCGATAAAAAAGAAACCGACGATCCGGCTTTTAAACACGGACTGCGTGTCGCTGGGCAGCACGAATTGCAGGTTACAGAATTTGCCGTACGGATTGGATTCCGCGTTGGTGATCAGTACCACCGTCGCGCCTTTTTTACGGCACCATTCGGTAATGCGGATCACGACCCGGTTGAAGCGGTAATAGGAGAACACGATCAGCACGTCCTGCTCCGTGACGGTCAGCAACGACTTCGGCAATTCGCCGACGTCCATGGAAAGCAGCGTAACCCGATCGCGGAAATATTTTATCAGCGTCGTGAAGTGTTTCGCCATGGCATGGGAAGACGCGGGTCCGATAACATATATATGCCGGTCGGTATTCAGGATAATTTCAATAAATTTATCGAGACTGTCGATATTGATGTTATTTTTAAAACTCTCAAACAAGGTCGTAACATTTTTATTGAATTCGGTGACAATTTGCGCCGTGGTAATCTTGTCTTTTACCTGAATGCGGGATGCCAGTTCAAACGGCGGCACCATTTTTTGCTGCGTCAGCGTATTTTCCAGCACGCGCCGGAAGTCAGCATAGCCGATAAATCCCAGTTTATTTAAAAAACGCCCCACCGTTGCTTTACTGACCATGGCATTACGGGCAATGTCAATGATGCCGTGAAAAGGCAGTTCGTTAAAATGCTCACGAATATAGGCATCAAGGCGGTGTTCTGACTCCGTTAGTGAAGATAAATGGGTCGTTTTTGAAATGTATTTCTCTAATGTTAAAGAGACGTTCTTTTCCATAATAGTAATCCTTGTACATCAACGGATAAATAGATACTATATTTTTTAATAAGTGATGTCTAACCACATTAATAATGTTTGGGTTGTCCTTCAGTATAGCGATTGGCATATTTTCTGTTATGAGATCGTGCGCACAATCCCCGGCGGGAAACACATTTTCTCATAGCTCATATAGCCCGACTTCGATCATGATTTCATTACGCCATCACCCTCTGATTTTATAGAACATTAGGCCCTCTAATTATAATTAGCCGCCTTAATAGAAAAATAAAAGGACGATCTCATGACCGCATTTGTAATCGCAATCGTGATCACTATCATTGCAGCATGGTTAATCATCAAGAACTTTCAGCCTCAGACGGTGTTGCTGCTGGCTGGTTTGTCGTTGCTGACCATTACTGCCGTCTTCTACCCTGAAAAGAGCATACTCTACGGTAAAGCCGCCTCAACCGGTTCTACCTGGCTGGATATTTTTGCCTTTGCCAAAGGCTCGCTTTCCACGCAGATCGCCGGTATCGGTTTGATCATCATGGCGGCGGGCGGTTTCGCCAGCTACATGGATCACATTAAAGCGTCCAACGCGATGGTGAGTATTTGTATTCGCCCTCTGCAAATCATCAGGGCGCCCTATGTGATTCTGGCGCTGGGCTATATCTGCGCGCAGCTGCTGCACGTCGCGATTTCCAGCGCCGCCGGGCTGGCGATGATGTTATTGGTGACCTTCTTCCCGGTGCTGGTGCGCCTGGGCGTGAGTAAGGCGGCGGCGGCGGCGATGATCGGTCTTTGCGCCTTTATGGACTTAGGCCCTGCGGTCGGTACGGCCAACCTGGCGGCCAAACATGCCGGTATGGAAGCCGCCGTCTACTTTGCGCATTATCAGATGCCGGTGGCCGTTGCCGTTATGCTGGTCGTTTCGGTGCTGATTTTCTTCACCGCCAAATACTTTGACAAGAAAGATGGTCATGTCGTCACCAGCCAGACGATGAACGACGCCGCGCCTGAGGACGAGAATGGGGAACGCACGCCGGGCCTGTATGCCTTCCTGCCCGTGTTCCCGGTGATCCTGGTGCTGGTCTTCAGCCCGCTGGTGATTACGTCCATTAAAATCGACGTGGTTACCGCCATGATTATCGGTACGATGCTGGCGTTCGTGTGCGAACTGTTCGTTAAACGCGACTTCCGTGCCTGCTGTAAGGGCGTGCAGGTGTTCTTCAAAGGAATGGGCGGCATGTTTACCAGCGTTGTTTCGCTGCTGGTGTGTGCGGATATCTATGCGCAGGGCATGCAGAAAATCGGCGCGGTGGATTACCTGCTTGAGATGGTGCAAAACGCGGGCTTCGGCTTTGCCAGCATGACCGTCGTGATGACGCTGCTGGTTGGCGTCACCGCGCTGCTGACCGGCTCTGGCGTTGCGGCATTCTTCTCTTTCTCCGGCATGGCGCCGGCTATCGCGACCAAATTCGGCGAAAGCGCCGTGCACATGATTCTGCCGATGCAGCTGATGGCCGGGATGGGACGCTCCATTTCTCCTGTTGCCGGGATCATCATTGCGGTCAGCAAAGCCGGCGAATGTTCACCGTTCATGATCGTGCGCAGAACCTTAATTCCGGCGCTCGGCGGTATGCTCACCATGCTGCTGGCCAACTTCCTGTTGTTCTGAAAGGCGTGTCGATAGCGCGATGGCGTTAAAAACAGAGAGTCCCGATAAAAGTCTTTCACTTTCAACATCAGGTAGCCGGACGTACGTTATGTTCAACGAAACAAGAGATAATTTGCTTTATATTCCGTATTCAGGCCCGGTTTTACTGGAATCTCCGCTGCTGAATAAGGGCAGCGGATTTACTGAAGCCGAACGCGAAACATTTAACCTGAACGGCTTGCTGCCTGCGGCGGTTGAGACGATTGAAGAGCAGTCGCTGCGGGCCTACCAGCAGTTTTTGGATATCAGGTCGGACATTGCCCGTCATATCTACCTGCGTAATATTCAGGACACCAACGAGACGCTGTTTTACCACCTGGTGAGCAAGCATCTGGTGGAAATGATGCCGATTATTTATACCCCGGTGGTCGGTCATGCCTGCGAACACTTTTCCGACATCTATCGCCGGGCCAGAGGATTATTCATCTCCTGGCCGGACCGGCATATGATCGACGATATTTTGCACAACGCCACCAAGCAGAATATTGCGGTGATTGTCGTGACCGACGGCGAGCGGATTCTCGGCCTGGGCGATCAGGGGATCGGCGGCATGGGTATCCCGATCGGCAAGCTGTCGCTGTACACCGCCTGCGGCGGGATCAACCCGTCGCATACCTTGCCGATACTGCTGGATGCGGGAACCAACAATTCCCAGTTGCTTAACGACCCGCTGTATATGGGCTGGCGTCATCCGCGCATTACCGGCGCGGAGTATTTTGAATTCGTCGACATGTTTATCAGCGCGGTCAAGCGTCGCTGGCCGAATGTGTTATTGCAGTTTGAAGACTTCGCCCAACAGACGGCCATGCCGCTGCTGAACCGCTACCGGAATGAACTCTGCTGTTTCAATGATGATATCCAGGGAACGGCAGCGGTGACGCTGGGATGCCTGATCGCGGCCAGTCAGGCATCCGGCCGCCGGTTATGCGATCAAACCGTGGTCTTCCTGGGGGCAGGCTCGGCCGGATGCGGCATCGCCGAACATATCGTCACGCAGATGGTGGCGGAGGGGCTGAGCGACGAACAGGCGCGTGCGCGCATTTACATGGTGGATCGCTTCGGCCTGCTCACCGATGACCAAACCAATCTGGCTGATTTCCAGACGCCGCTGGCGCAGCCGCGCTCGCGCCTGGCGGGGTGGGACGGCCAGCAGGAGGCTTTCTCGCTGATGGACGTGGTGCGTCAGGCGAAGCCGTCCGTGCTGGTTGGCGTCAGCGGGCAGCCGGGGTTGTTCAGCGAGGCGGTGATTCGGGAAATGTACTGTCACTGCCCGCAGCCAATCATCATGCCGCTTTCTAACCCGACATCGCGCGCCGAGGCCCGGCCGGAAGACATTCTGCGCTGGACCGACGGCAACGCGGTGATTGCCACCGGCAGTCCGTTCGAGCCGGTCAGCTATGAAGGGAAAATTTACCCTGTTGCTCAATGCAATAACGTGTATATCTTCCCCGGCGTGGGGTTGGGCGTATTGGTCAGCCGCGCCACACGCGTCACGGAAAATATGATGATGGCGGCCAGCCGCACGCTGGCAAGCTGTTCGCCGCTGGTACGCGACGGGCACGGCCCGCTGCTGCCCAGCGTGAATGATATCCGGCAGGTGACGCAGGCCATCGCCCTCAACGTTGCCCTGGCTGCCCAGCTTGATGGCGTTGCCGTCGAAATCCCGCCGGAAACGCTGCGCCACGATATCGCGGCCGGTTTCTGGCAGCCGCAGTATCTTCGGTATAAGCGGACATCGTTCTGATAATGCAGGGGCGCCTGCGTTTATGCCGCCGATAACGGCGTTGAATATCCTCGAAAAAGCAGCAGGATATTTAGCGCTCCGGCTGTTAAAGTAGGCGCTCCCTCTCCAGATAACGATGGGCCGGTGATGAGCGACGAGCCGCAGCAGGACAGATCAAAAAAGACGTGCATAAATATCGGTAACAACGTGAAACAGTTCCGGATAGCCAGGGGCCTGTCGTTAAATGAGTTATCCCGTTTATCCGGCGTTTCCAAGGCTGCACTGTCCAAACTGGAGTCGGGGAGTTCGAACCCCCGGGTTGACACGCTGGACGCCATCGCCGGCGCGTTGCGCCTTCCGCTGGGCGACCTGCTTGGCAGCAATAATGAACGTTACCCTTATCTGGAAAAAAACACCGGCTATGACGGCGAATATTCCCAGACGATGAAGTTTCGTATTGGTCAGGGAAACACCAGCGAAATATGGCACCTGCAAATGAAACCCGGCGCCATCATTAGCAGTCCGGCCCATATTACGGGAACGTATGAACATATTATGGTTCATCTCGGTACGTTAATGCTGCGTATTTCCGACGATGAAAGCATTGTCCTGTACCCCGGCGATTTCTATGCGTTTCCCGGCGACGTTCCGCATGCCTATGTCAGCGCCGACACCGCCGTGAGCGCGACGGTAATAATGTCGTACGCTGCGCACGGTTAAAAAAGCGGGGGTGGCAACGCCCCGGTTTGCAAACATACATATTCTTGCCACCGTAAATGAGGATTCAGCGACTCCGTTTCTGAATGGCGCGGCGCGTAATTTCAACGACGCCGTGTGGCCAGCCCTCAAACAGGCTCATTCTCCAATGCGATATGTCCGGCGTCGTAACTGATGCGCAGCGTGCCCTTCTTAAACTTGATCGCTTTGATAGAAAATGTGCTGATTTTATTGAGATTGTCGGTGTGCGTGCCTGCGCAGGGCATCGGCTCGGCGCCTTCAATCTGACTCATGCGCGTCGTGCCTTCATACCAGGTGTCCACCCGGCCGCCGTTGCGTAAGCGCGTGCGGATGACTTCTTCGATTTCCTCCGTTGGCAACTGTTCGGGTTGTACCGCCTGAGAGCCGGAGGCGGAAAACTCAACCCGCGACTCGCCCGGAAAATGATGGCCTCGCACGGCCATCCAGCCATAGCGGCGCATCTCCCAGTTCAGCAAGTGGCCCGCCGTATGCAATGCTGCATGACGGATGCGGTCGTCCGCAGAGAGCGCTGAAGTGACCTTTTCCTGTGCCGGAGCGGAAAACGGCGCCGCCGGATAGAGCGCTACCTGGCCTGACCCCAGTTTTCTGACGCTGACCGGGATACCGTTGACCCAGCCGCGGTCAGCCGGTTGCCCGCCGCCCTGGGGATGAAAGATGTTCTCCCGCAGGACGATCCATTGCCCCCATTCATCGGCGCCGCTGGCAATAACGTCGCTTAGTGCGCTGAAGCAATAAGTATCTTCGAGATAATGCTGGATTTGGTGCATCGCAGGGCTCTCCTTGATTGTTCGTTTTAATATATCATTGGTATTTAAAAGCGAACAAATGTTTTGTCTGTTCATTTTTGTGATGCGGCGGAAAGCAGGGGGCATTATCAGAAGCAGATCGGACTTTTTGCATTTATTTGCATTGTTGTGCGGTTTATTTTGCCTTGATTTTGCAAATAAATGCATGTGATGTTAGGCTTTGCGCATCAAGGAGAATGCCATGCTGATTGAAGACCGTTTAAATAAGATCAGAAAGATCATTCAGGAGCACAACAGCGTGTCCATCGAGTTTCTGGTGTCCCGGCTGGGCGTGTCGAAGGACACCGTGCGGCGCGATCTGATTAAGCTGGAGCAGGACAACATCATCAGGCGCACCCACGGCGGTGCGGTCATCAACCGCCGCGATGCGCTGATTTTTGATTATGACCAGCGCTCGGAAACGCTGAGCCCGGTGAAGAAACACATTGCGCAGAAAGCGGCCGGGATTATCAAAAATAATGCCAGTGTGATCTTCGACGCATCCACAACGGTGGAGGCCGTCATCCCGTATCTCAGCGATAAACACATCCTGGCGATTACCAACTCCTTAACTAACGCCAACCGGCTGGCAAAAAACAAAACCAGCGACGTGAAGCTACTGCCGGGCGATCTGCATAAAGAACAGCTGTTTTTGTACGGCAGCGAAACCATCCGGAAAATTGCGGACTACCGTGTCGATTACGTTCTGCTGGGGATTTTTGCCATTTCAACTGAAGGCATCTTTATCCATACGGAAGAGGAAGGGCTGGTTAAACGGCAAATGGTCATGCAGGGAATGAAGGTTATTGCGCTTGCCGATCACACGAAAATAAACACAACGGGATTTTTTAAGGTGTGCGATCTCTCGTCGGTCGACTGCCTGATTACCGATGTTCGCCCCGATGAAGATTTTTGCGCAGCGCTAAAAGAAAACGGCGTTGAGCTGATACTGTCTACCCGCTAACGATGAGGTCAAGGAACATGAATGCCAAGGTGATTCAGCTGCGAACGACGGATGCGCCCCGGAAGTTTACCGACGTGGCGCCGGTGTTATTAACCGATCCGACGATGCAGGAGCGTAAGGAGAAAGTGCTGGAGCGGATGCGCGCTGAAGGTTTTGACGCGATCATTATTTATGCCGATAAAGAGCACGGAAGCAACTTTGAATATCTGACAGGCTTTATTCCCCGCTTTGAAGAGGGGCTTCTGCTTCTTGAAAAGAGCGGCGCGGCTACCGTAATTCTCGGCAATGAAAACCTGAAGATGGCAAAGTACTCACGCATCCCCGTTAACCTGAAGCATTGCCCTCATTTTTCATTACCGAACCAGCCAATGAACCACGGGAAAGCGCTTGAAGTACTGTTCGAAGAAGCCGGCCTGGAGACGATGAATAAAATCGGCCTGGTGGGCTGGAAAATGTTCACCTCGGCGCATGCCGACAACCGGAAGTATTTCGATTTGCCTTATTTCATCGTCGAGGCCGTGAAAAGCAGCGTGCCGGCTACGGCCGTGCTGGAGAATGCCACCCATATTTTTATCCGCGGCGACGGCGCCAGGGCAACGAATAACGAGAATGAAATCGCCCATTATGAATATGGCGCAAACCTGGCGTCGAACTGCATTCTGGACGCCATGAACGCGGTTGAACCCGGCGTGCGTGAAACCGAGCTCGGCGGTTATCTGACGGCCGAAGGGCAGTACAACACCGTAGTAACCATCGCGGCGACGGGAGCGCGTTTTGAAAAAGCGAATCTGTACCCGACGTATAAAAAAGTTGAGCGGGGTTTTCCGCTGTCCATCACCACCGGGTTTAAAGGCGGGCTTTCCAGCCGGACGGGTTTTGTGATTTCAGAGGAAGGCGAACTCCCCGACGGCCAAAAAGACTACCTCGATCGCGTTGCCAAACCTTACTTTTCCGCCATCGCGACCTGGCTTGAGAACATCGCCGTCAACATGCCGGGCGGTGAACTTTACGATCTGATCGAAAGCGTGCTGCCGAAAGCAAAATATGGCTGGCACCTGAATCCCGGCCATCTTGGCGCCGATGAAGAATGGATGTCATCACCCGTTTATCTCCATTCCGCCGAAACCCTGAAAAGCGGTATGATTCTGCAGATTGATATTATTCCTTCCGTGCCGGGCTATGCCGGAACGGGGGCGGAAGAGTGTATCGCCCTTGCTGATGAGCCACTCCGGGAACGTATTAAGCAGGCATATCCGGCGCTGTGGGAGAGAATCACGGCACGCCGCCACTACATCACCAACGTACTCAATATCGCCCTGAGTAAAGACGTTTTACCACTCTCAAATACCGTGGCGTATTTACGGCCGTTTTTCCTGGCTAAAGACAAATCTTTTACCTGTTAACCGCACATACGCGAAAACGCTATGGAGCCGCCCTTGCCGGGGCGGCTCTGCGCATGGCGATGGGATGTTTCTTATCGTGATAATAAGGCGCGGCGATAATCATTGGCTTCATCAACGGATGAAGAAGCGCGCTTCTTTTTTAATTCCCCGTAGTCACCGTCTTTTGCCGGGGCTATGCTTACCTCTGAACTGATAACAACAACAGAGGCAATGTCATGGATAAGGAACTACTGGAGGCGGGCTACCGCGTTTATACCGGTGAGAAAATCGATGTCTATTTCAACACGGCGATCTGCCAGCATTCGGGAAACTGTGTGCGCGGCAGCGCCAGGCTTTTCAACCTGAAGCGCAAACCGTGGATCATGCCGGACGAAGTGGATGTCGCAACGGTCGTGAAAGTCATTGATACCTGTCCGAGCGGTGCGCTGAAGTATCGCCATAACTAAGTGAGATAACGATGGAAATATTGGAAGGCCACAACAAATTTTACGTTAACGACGCTCAGGGCACGCAGGTCGCTGAAATCGTTTTCGTACCGACCGGCGAGCATTTGAGCATCATCGAGCATACGGACGTCGATCCCAGCCTGAAAGGGCAGGGCGTCGGTAAACAGCTGGTGGCGCGGGTGGTGGAGAAAATGCGCCGGGAGAACCGCAAGATTATTCCGCTGTGCCCGTTTGCGAAACACGAGTTTGACAACACGCGTGAGTATGACGATATTCGTGCGTAAAACGGCGGACGCTGCTCTGAATGTGTTGATACAGGGAAGTATTAACATTGCGGCTATAATCATTATGGTTTCCCCAATTAATCAGACGGCCTTTTTCCCGGTTATCGATAGCGTACAAAAATTACTCACTAAATATTTAATATCTCCTTAAATAAAACCGCTGGCTTTTTATTTTTTGCGTGCGAAATATTTTTCGCCCTAATGATTTACGTTAAGTTAACCCGATGGCTAAATTAAATTTCAAAAAATACAGCTAAGTTAACCGCTTATCGATGGTCATAAATTATTAATGATGAAAAATTTGTATTCCTGTTTATGATCGTCTAAATAATACAGTGCAGCTGCAATGTAATATGTTTTAACATTTATTTGTGTCTTGAGTTAATTTGTCTTTTCATGTTACTGGAGATATTCCAATGAAAGAACTTACACATAGCGAAATTGAAGCCGTGAGTGGCGCTGGTTTTGTCAGTGATTTGATCAACAATGCGCTGGACGGCCCTGCGCGTGCGATTGGTGCCGCTATCGGTGAGTCCCTGGGGAAAAAGGTCAATCAGGTTGTTGATGGCGTTACCGGCGCGATTAATAAGGTATTTGAAGATATTTCATCGTTTATCGGTGGGATTTTCGGGCGCTAATAATATAGCCAAAAGATTATCCATTCGCATTGGGGTGTGGTATGAGAGAATTAACGGTATATGAAGTTGAAGATATTAGCGGCGCCGGCCCTATTCAGGATTTCCTGACGAAAGGGGCTTCCGATATTGGCGGAATGATTGGTAATATCCTGGGCTCCGGTATTCTGGAAAGTCTTGGCGCCGATAACGTCAGCGCCCTGGGCAAAGATATCGGTAGCGTGCTGGGCCATACCGCAGGTGCGGTTATTGAAGGTGGCGTTTCCGCTTTCTTTAAAGAGCTGGGTATTGACGTCGGTTGGTAAGACAAAAACAGATACCAAACAGAATGCCGCAACGTACCGAAATACGTTGCGGCACTTTTTTATTCTCCCAGTTGAATAATGCGATCTGCGCTGGCAATTGTTGAAGGGCGGTGTGCGATAAAAATGCGGGTGATCTGTAAGGCGGAGATGGCGTTATTGATGTGCGCCTCGTTCTCCAGATCCAGATGGCTGGTCGCTTCATCCAAAAACAGAATGCTGGGCTGACGGTACAGCGCCCTAGCAATCAGCATGCGCTGTTTCTGACCGCCGGAAAGGCTCCCGCCCAGTTCGCTGATCAGGGTTTCATAGCCCATCGGCATCTGCATGATCTCCGCATGGATATTGCTGTGCTCCGCGCAGGCGATAATGCGTTCCTCATCTTTCTGCACGTCAAAGCAGGCGATATTGTCCGCGATAGAGCCGGCGAACAGCTTGTCATCCTGCAACACGCAGGCGATGCAGCTGCGGTAGTTGTTCAGGCCCACCGTGGTGATGTCCAGGCCGTCGATCAGCACGCTGCCCTGTGAAGGGGTCAGCAACCCTGACATCACCTTCATCAGCGTCGTTTTACCGATGCCGGAAGGGCCGGTGATCGCCACGCTTTCGCCTGCGGCAACGGAGATGTTCAGGCCGGCGAAAATCGGTTTGGAGAGGTTGTCATAGCGAAACGCCACGTCGCGGGCTTCGAAGGCGACGCCCTGGTTCGGCAATATTAACTGCCGGGCCGGCAACTGCTGCTCCGCATCGGTGAAGACGATGTCGGCCACGCGATCGCTGTGCAGTGCCAGCATCCGCAGTTGAAGCGCCATGTTGATCAGGTTGGCGGCGCGCTCGGAAAACTGGCCGCGATAGGCATTGAAGGCGACGAACATCCCCAGCGTCATATTTCCGTCGATCACCATCGACGCGCCCAGCCACAGGATCACGATCTGATCCACGGTGCTGATCAGGGCGTTTACCCCGCTGAACAGCATATCCAGCTTGGTGAGGCGGATCCCGGCGTTGGTGGTGTCGATGTTCAGGTTCAGCCAGAACTGCGAGCGCGTGGCGGAAAGCCCCAGCGCCTTGAGCGTGCTGATGCCGTACAGCGTTTCCATAAAGTGCGAGTTGGCCTTGGCGCCTTTGACGATCTGCTCCTCCGTCGCCTCGCGGTAACGGTTGTAGGTGGCGAGGCGCAGAATCATATACAGCGTGGTGAACCCGACCACCACCCACATCAGCCAGCCCCCGTAGAGCATCATCATTATCAGCAGGCCGATCGACATCAGGCTGTCGATGATGCCGTTGACGATGTTGGTGGTCAGCGTGGTGCGAATGGTGTCGAGCGAGCCGAAGCGTGCCTGAATATCGCCCAGCCGGCGCTTTTCGAAATAGGCGAGGGGAAGCCTGAGCAGATGATCGAACAGCCCGGCCTTCCACTGCACGTCGATTAATGCGCCCATCACCAGCGAGGTCCAGGCGCGCAGCATGCTGATGAAGGTGCGGAAAAGGATAAAGGACAACAGCCCGATGCAGATGAGCGCCAGCAGATCGTGATCTTTTGCAAAGATGACGTGGTCCATGACCAACTGGGTGCCGATCGGCGTCAGCAGGTTGATGGCTTCGATCACCAGCGAGAAACAGAAGATCTTGATGAGGAATCCCGGCAGGCCGGTGACGTTACGCATCAGCTTCGTGAAGCTCAGGTTCGTGCGTTGCTTCACGCGGGAAAATTCGCTGTCGGGCCACAGTTCGAGGGCGACGCCGGTGAAGTGTTGCGACATCTCGCCCAGGCCGATCGTGCGCCGGCCAAAGGCCGGATCGTGAATGATAAAGCTGGAACGCCTCACCGCGACCAGCACCACAAAGTGGCTCATATCCCAGTGCAAAATGCAGGGCGTTTTCAGCTGGCGCAGCTCATCGAGCGACAGCGACAGCGCGCGGGTTTTCATACGCAACTGCGCTGCGATGTTTACCAGCAGCCCCAGCGTCGCGCCATGGGAGGAAATGCCGAAGCGCTGGCGCAGGTTAAACAGATCGATATCCATGCCGTGGTAACGGCATACCATCGTCAGGCTTGCCAGGCCGCACTCCGAGGCTTCGGTCTGGATTACCTGCGGCACCTTGCGCCGGAAGCCGAAGTTCAGGCGGTTTCTGATTTCATTAAAGTGCGTTTGATTCATCAATAGGCCCCATCACGCTTTTTCTGATGTCGTAGAAAGGAGAGAACATCCACTGGTACAGCGGACGTTTTTCGAGGAACAGCGTGACCTGTGCCTTCAGGCCGTTAGAGAGCGTCAGCGGCCCTCCCTGATAGCGGAAACTGTCGTTTTTCAGCGTGACCATCACCTTGTAATAAGGCTCGCTGATGCCGCCGGAGGCGGTTTGCGGAATGTTGTTGTAGAGCGCCATCTCCTGGGGCGAAGCCGGAACGTTGGAGATTGACGCGATCCGACCGGGAAACTGACCGAACTTCTCAAACGGGAACGCTTCGTAACGGATGTTGACGCTGTCACCGGCGTGTACGTAGGGCAGGCTGCTGTTCGGCAGCCAGAGCAGCAGCATATAGTTGTGCTCGCCGGCGGGCGTGAGCTGGGCCAGGCTGTCGTTGGCTTTGACCATCTGCCCCTGGGTGACGCTCATGTTCTCGATCTTGCCGCTGCTGGGGGCGTTGATATACAACATTCCGCCGGCGTCGGCCTCCGCCAGCTGGCGCTGCAGGTCGCTGCGCTGGTAGAGGTACTGCGAGATCTGGTTATCGAAGTCGGCCGAGCGTGTAGAGAGCTCGCTTTCCAGCGTCGCCATCTGCAACCCTTCCTGAATAACCTGGGTATTCAGGCTTTGGTAGATGCTTTGCTGCTGGTAATAGAGGTAGCGCTGATTATTAAGCTGGTCTTTGTTGATCAATCCCTTCCGTTGGTAGTCGGTGTAGTTGGTCATGGTATTGCGCATCTCTTCCATGCCCGTAGCGGCATTCGCAACCAGAGTCTGCGATTTCTGATGATTGGCGCGGTATTTTTCCAGCTGACGCCGGAGATTATCCAACGTGACGGCTTTATTCTCCTGAAGCTTAATAATAATTCCGTCAATTTGCGTCAGCTGATTATTTATTGCTTTCAGCGCGGTCGCACTGACGTTTCCGGAGCTGGTGGTCCGGCTGACGTCTATTTGATAAAGCGGTTGTCCTTTGGCTACGCTGTCGCCGGCGTTAACCCATTTTTTAATAATGAATCCTTGTTGCGGAGAAAAAACGGTTATGGGATGCGGTTGAGAGAGCACTTCGCCATTGACATTAATTCTGCGGGTATAATTTCCGAAGATAATAATAGCCAGCAACAGAATAAAAAACATCAGCGACAGCGCGGCTACGCTGCGTGATGAGTACCCGGAAATCAGCAGTGCCTTTCCCAACCATTTTGCTTTAGCGTATTCAACCGCTTCCTGACGGAATAGTTGATTTCTGCTCATATCTGTTTCGCTCCATATAATTATGAATTATGGTGCTAACGTAAATTTTTGGACTTATAACGTGCGTGTGGTTAATGAATAAACTGAAGAGTGACGGCAATATATTTCATTTATATTGCAGTCATCTTTTTTCGGCTCTATAGATAAATGCGATGTCAATAAATTTGCGTTAGTGTCGCCCTGTTGCTGTGTCGGTTAATTACACCATAGTCGTATTTTTTATCAGGTACAAACGCTGCTGGGAATAAGTTTATTAAAATAGATTTATACGGATTTAAAACGGATGGGTTCAGGCTGGGCGACGAGGGGGAAATGTTGGCAGCGCACCGCCGTCCTGCGGCGCGCTGCCTGAGCGGTTACTGCATAAAGTCTTTATCCTTTACGACGATCAACGGCTCAATATCACTCTCTTTCTTTATCACCAACGATTCATCGCCGCGCAGGCAGGTGCCGCCGTAGCTGCCGCCGACGGTGAAAGTGCAAACCTGGATGTATTTCCCGCTTACGTTTGGCAAGCACCACAGCTGCTGGTAGATATTTTTGCGGTCGGAGAAATTGCCGCTGGTTTTGTCCAGCAGCTCGTCGTGGTGGCTGATGAGATCGATATTACTGCCGCAGCGGCCCGAAATGGGCTTGACAGCATAACCGGTTTTCGACAGTTCGTCGTTGACGCTGAAGTCGGTGTCCAGCAAATACCGGTGATGCGGGAACAGCGACCACAATACCGGGAGAATAGCTTTGTTGCCGGGGACTACCGTCCACAGCGGTTCGAAGACCATCACTTCCGGGCGCAGCAGAACGTCGATCAGGCGCACCTCGTTCTCCGGATGCCCGGTGCGGATCGGGACGGCGGCGTATTCCGTTTCACTGACTTCGCGAACCTGCTCAATGGCCGTCTCCCAGGCCCAGGTTTTCCATACGCAGTTGACTAACCGCCCGTCGGCATCGATCAGTTGCCCGGTGGCGTCCCAGCGCAGCTCATCCAGGCCGTAAAGGATTTTGCTTTCAAACCCGGCCTGCGTCAGCGCGCGCTGCATAAACAGCGCGTGATAGTTCTCCTCCAGATCCTTGTCCTGCATGATATGCACGAACGGACGGGCGCGGCTGTGTTTCCAGGCATCGGCCAGTTCGCTGAGCAAGTCTTCCGCCGGGTTGTGGCCCGTGCCGGTGTAGCCCTGTTTGGCCCACTGCTCAAGGATGATGCCGCCTTCCGTATGGCAGGAGGCCGAGTCGGCATTGTATTCGTAGACCTTCAGCCCCCGTTCGTCCATACAAAAATCCATGCGGCCGGTGATCATATGGTGACGCCGGCGCTGCCATGAAAGCCGCAGACGGGGCCAGAGGATTTTGGGGATGTCGAACAGCGCCAGCAGGTTGTCGTCCTTCATGACCTTATCGGTGGCGTGCAGGTACATCAGATGCAGCTCGTTGGTCGCTTTGATCAGCTCCTGCTCGGCGCTTTTCGAGATGGTGAAATACTGGCACGGGTCCTGATTGATGACGTGGCCGTTGGCGCGTACGTAGGCGAGTTGCAACGGATCCTGCTCATTAAGCCATTTCCCGTCGAATTGCCCTTTGTCCTCCAGGCGCGCGCCGTGGATCGCCATCGCTTTTTCCGGCAGGACGGGCTGCGGCAGGCTGTAGCGCGTATCCCCGTGCTGATTCATCCAGCCGAGAATCGTCGTGTCGTCAAAGGTATCTTCGATCGTGTAGTTTCCGTCGCTGACTACCAGGTTAAGTTCGCGCGTCCACTGCTGCCCCTGCGGCAACGGTTGGTGGATGACGTTTTGCTCTGCGATGCGAACCTTGTTGCCCGCCAGTTGCGTGATCACCGCGACGTGGCCGGTGTCCTTAAACTCGCCGCCTTTCTGCCAGATCAGCAGCGAACCGACGAGCGGAGGCTGCCGGGAACCGTTGGCGAAAGCATGCAAAGGATGAATGTTGTCGTTGACGACCTCGCGCAGGAAGCGCAGCGAAAATATCTCGTAGGCCATGCCCACGTCGGTGAAAACATAACCGTAGGTGAGGAAGAGAAAGCGGCGGGCGAACTCAACGCACTGCCATTTGTGCCCCATGTATTCGTTGCCGATGTAGCTGTAAAAAGAGGCGTCATCGGGATAGTTTTGGGGATCTAAACTGCTGTAATTCGATGAATAAATTGCCACGCCGCCGGGGGCGTACCCTAACAGCGTGCCGAAAGGGGCATCGCTGCCCGTTGTACCTTTGCTCATGAAACTGACCTCGAAATAATGCCGCCTGAGCAGGTGGATAGGGAGAGTTCCTCTTAGAATTCTGCTCCAGGCAATGACCTGCCAGAGGTGGCTTTATGATAGCACTCCTGTTTCCGGCGCAGCGGAAATTTACACCTGCGGCGCCGGGCGATCGCACTTAATTCATTGGTTATGGCTATTCAGTATGGAGGGCTATGTGGCGGATCCGGCACAGCCGTCCGGCGGGATGAATCTGGTATGAACCGGGACCGTCACCGGAAGGCGAGTTCCGGAAAGGCTGAATAAATCATAGCGGCAGGATGCGCCGGCGCTGTATCGGCACCGATGACCCGGCAGCGCCTGAATACGTCATAAACAGACGGACTTATCGCTTTTACCTATCAGTTTTACCTATCAGTCCCGTTTTTCCTCCAGGTTGAACATGATGTTGTGTTTTTTCACTTTGTACTGCAACGCCCCGCGGGAAACGCCTAACGCCCTTGCCGCTTTCGCCACACAGCCTTGTGACGCCTTCAACGCTTCGATTAAAAGCTGGTGTTCATATTCTTCAAGTTTATCGGTTAACGTAGCTCCCTGGCTGAATGAACTTTCACGACCGGTTTCTTTTTGGGGCTGGCTTTGCGGTTGGGTTTCGGCAGAAAAATGAGGGATGATGTCGGTTTCATTGTTAAAAATGAGTTCATTCAATGGACCTGGTTTTTTCTGCAGAATCAGACTCCGTATAATGACGTTCTCCAGCATCCTTACGTTGCCCGGCCAGTCATACTCCAGTAATTGCTGTTCAACCGATGCCGGGAAAGGATATACCTGCATGTTGCTGCTGGCCTGGTGTTTGACCATAAAGTGGCGCGCCAGCGGAATGATTTCATCTTTTCTGTCCCTGAGGGGAGGGATCACAACCATACCGATTTCCAGCCGGTAGAACAGATCGTTACGTAATCTCTTCTGCCTGATCATTTCATAAGGGGATTCGTTCATTGCAACGATAATGCGGATATCCGCCTTCAGCTCTTTACTCCCCCCGACTTTCCAGAACGTTTTTTCCTGAAGAAAACGCAGAATCTTCCCCTGAACATCGATGGGCAGCGCATTCAGCTCATCCAGAAATAAGGTTCCGCCATTGGCCAGTTCGAGGTAGCCACGGGTATTTTCTGCACCGGTAAACCCTCCTTTCACCGTACCAAAAAGCGTACTTTCGATTAAGGTTACGGGCAATGCGCCGCAGTTAAGCGCAATAAAGGGCTTATGGCGACGGGGGCTGTGATTGTGAACGAAATTGGCCAGTAATTCTTTCCCGGTCCCTGTTTCACCAATCACCATAACCGGTACATTACTCGCCGCCAGTCGGGCGGCGCGATCGAGCACCTGCTGCATTGCATCTGAATTATGAATGATTTCGGGCTGCTCGCCTTTCTCCTTACTAAATAACTTTTCATTCAATACGGACAAATGACGCTGTAATTTACGGAAACGGGAAAGATCCTGGCCTGACTCGATGACTCCCATGACCTCGCCCGCGGAATTGAAAAGGGGAACCGTGGTGTGTTGGTAATCAATCAGTTTACCGCTGGGTGTGAAATAGCTTTTCTGATGATTGATTGATTCCTCTCCATACTTCAATGCCTTGAGCATTTCATTATCTTCGGCGCGAATGGAAGGGAAAACATTCAGCATATGTTTGCCCAAGACGTCTTTACGCTGACATTCGTCCAGATCCGCGTTTTCCTGATTGTAATAAATATGTTGCCCTGCGGTATTTAAAACAGAAAAAGGTTGCCCAAGAACATCGAAGAAATGACCAAATATTTTAATTGCCGCCTGTAATTCAGGATCAATTTCAACGTCCATTTTCTTTTCCTTCTGTTCGATGAAAATCTGGCGCCATGCTTAAATTTAAGCACATCGATGATTTTTAGTCATGCGCTATTTCATTTGTTGTTAATTAATTCAATAAGTTAAGTTCAAAAAAATTATGGCACAAGCTTTGCTAAATAAACCGTAGTGTTCAAGAGGATAAACGACAATGCATTAATGGCACACCAATGGTGTACCGGGAAAATCATAAACCGTCAATTATTACAGGAAGCCCGTTATGGACTCTCAAATCAATAAGGGAAAGATGGGAATATCACAAATCGCACTGTTTTGTATGTGCGCGGTGATTGTCCTTGAAACGCTTACCGCTTCAGCATCAATAGGCCCCAGTGGTTTGTTTTGGTGGGGGATAACATTAATATTCTTTATTGTACCTTACTCCCTGATCACTTCAGAGCTTGGCACAGCTTACCCGGCGGAAGGGGGTATTTATGACTGGATCCGCCGGGCATTTGGCGCGCGGATGTCTACCCGGGCTGTTTATTTATACTGGTTAGCCGGTGGTTTGTGGATGCCCGCGGGATATATTCTTTTCGCAGGGATGTTCGCCCGTGTTTTTATGCCGGAATTATCCCTGATGGGGCAGGTGGGGATTGTTTTGGTGATGAGTTGGTTAACCATTGCCTTTATTAACTTTAAAACCAGTGTTGGTATCTGGCTGACAGTATCCGGCGCTATTTTTAAAATTACGGTTATTATGATCCTCGGCATCGCCGGTTTTTACCATCTGTTTGTGCATGGCCCCGCGAACGAGTTTTCGTTTGAGACAATGCTTCCTTCCGCTTCATCAGGCATCGGATTTCTGGCTGTTATCGTTTATAACCTGGTCGGGCTTGAACTGGTTGCCTGTATGGGGAAAGAGCTGCGCAACCCGGTAAGGGATATGCCGCGGGCGATTCTTCTCGCCTCACTGGCTATCGCTTTCCTTTATGTGTTTGGCTCCATGGGGATTCTGATGGCGATTCCGCTGGAAAACCTGAACCTGGTTTCCGGTATTGTTGATGCGCTTGGTCCGTTGCTTGGCGAAGGTAGCCCGTTAATTATTCTGGTCTGTGTCTTCTTTATGCTTTCTATTGTGGGGAACCAGGTGACCTGGGCCATGGCTCCCAGCCGTGCAGCCGCGGAAGCGGCAAGGGAAGGGGAGCTCCCCGCGTTCATCGGTCGCTGGCACCCCAAAAATAACACGCCTTATTGGGCCAACCGTATTCTCGGTATCGTATCGACCGTAATTACATTGGTTTATGCCTGGTTTGCTCAGGGCGATAACGCCAATATGTTCTGGTCAATATTCTCTTTCTCCAGCGCCTGTATCATCATCAGTTATCTGTTGTTCTTCGCCTCGTTTATTAAATTACGGATTTCTGATAAATCAACGCCCCGTCCATTTAAAGTTCCGGGGGGAATGCCCGTCGCTATCAGTTGCTCACTGTTGTGTATGGCATTCATTTTCATGTGCGCCATGCTGTTTATTTTCCCGGATATTCCCAAAGGCATGATCGACTGGAATCACAGTGGCCCGATCCTGGCCGGCGTCATTATTGTACTGACGGTGGGTGACATTATTATCCGCCGGGCTGAGAAAGCGCACTTAAAACTCAGCCATGCGGTGCAATAACAAATTCATACGCGGTGAACCTATAAATCAGACAGTAAACCCATTACCTGAATAAATAAACGTGAAAAGTACCAACCAAGGAGACCATAATGACCAGAAATGGCGCTATTGCTGCAATACGATTAGCCTGTCGTTGGGATTTACAGGCTAATATCAGAAACAATAAAAATTACGATGCATCCGTCCCGCGTGGTGGAGACAATCAACCCTTTATCTCCCGGCAGGAGGTGGCAGCATGATCGAAGTTACCGAGGTTTCTATTGCCGAGCTGCGTGACGCGCTCGAATCCGGTCGCACTACGTCGGTTGAACTGGTTAAGTCCTATCTCGCCCGTATCGATGCCTATGACGGCCCTGACACGCAGACCCGGCTGAATGCGGTCGTGGTGCGCAATCCTGACGCGCTCAGGGAAGCCGAAGCTTCCGACGCACGTCGTGCCCGTGGTGAAACGCTTGGCCCGCTGGACGGCATTCCCTATACCGCCAAAGACAGCTATCTGGTGAAGGGGCTCACCGCCGCTGCCGGCAGCCCGGCCTTTAAGGATCTGATCGCCTATCGCGATGCGTTCGCCGTTGAGCGCCTGCGCGCCGCCGGCGCTATCTGCCTGGGCAAGACCAACATGCCGCCGATGGCGAATGGCGGGATGCAGCGCGGCGTCTATGGCCGTGCCGAGAGCCCGTACAACGCCAACTACCTCACCGCGCCGTTCGCCTCGGGTTCCTCCAACGGGGCAGGCACCGCCACCGCTGCTAGCTTCTGCGCCTTCGGGCTGGCTGAAGAAACGTGGTCGAGCGGTCGCGGCCCGGCTTCGAATAACGGCCTGTGCGCCTACACCCCGTCGCGCGGCGTGATTTCCGTGCGCGGCAACTGGCCGTTGACGCCGACCATGGACGTGGTGGTGCCGTACGCCCGAACCATGAGAGACCTGCTCGAAGTGCTTGACGTTGTGGTCGCGGACGATCCGGACACACGTGGCGACCTGTGGCGTCTGCAACCCTGGGTGAAGATTCCCAAGGCGTCGACGGTACGCCCGGCGTCCTACCCGGACCTCGCCGTTCAGGCCGACACGTTCAAGGGCAAGCGCCTTGGCGTACCACGGATGTTCATCAATAAGGATGAACTGGCCGGCACCAGCGAAAACCCCGGCATCGGTGGCCCGACCGGCCAGCGCATCAACACCCGTGCTTCGGTCATTGACCTCTGGGAAGCCGCGCGCAAGGCGCTGGAAGCGGCCGGCGCCGAAGTGATCGAAGTGGATTTCCCGCTGGTTTCCAACTGTGAGGGCGACCGCCCCGGCGCGCCGACCGTGTTCAACCGCGGTATAGTCTCGCCGGAGTACCTCAATGATGAGTTGTGGGAACTGTCTGGCTGGGCCTTCGATGACTTCCTGCGTGCCAACGGCGACCCGAAACTGAACAAACTGGCCGACGCCAACGGGCCGCTGATTTTCCCGCACGATCCGGGCACGTTGCCGAACCGGGAGGGCGACCTGGCCGCCGGCATGGACGAGTATGTCAATATGGCCAAGCGCGGCATCAAACCGTACGACCAGATTGCCTCCGTGCCGGACGGTCTGCGCGGCCTGGAGAAAACCCGCAAGCTGGATCTGGAAGACTGGATGGACGCGCTCAAGCTCGACGCCGTATTATTCCCCACCGTGGCCGACGTTGGCCCGGCGGATGCGGACGTCAACCCGGTTTCGGCTGATATCGCCTGGAGCAACGGTATCTGGGTTGCGAACGGCAATCTCGCCATTCGTCACCTGGGGGTGCCGACCGTGACCGTACCGATGGGCGTGATGGCCGACATCGGCATGCCGGTGGGCCTGACCTTCGCGGGCCGAGCCTATGACGACAACAACCTGCTGCGCTTTGCGGCTGCCTATGAGGCCACCGGCAGCAAGCGCCTGGTGCCGCCGCGTACGCCGCCGCTCGCTTGATGTGCGTGGGCTGAACGGGGCGTTATTTTTAGTACGCCCGGTTAAGAGGTTATCAAAGCCATCTGTTTGCAGGTGGCTTTTTGCTTTATATGCCGGGTACGCTTGCCGTTATCTGATGCTTATGAAAAGGGGGATTTATTTCTTACAGAAACAACAGGTTACTCTCGCGATGCCTATCGCTGTATAGGGCAGGCGCTGGGTTACAGCGTACAGGGGAGTGATGGTGGGCTATGGGGTGTTGCGGCGGTCTGTATGATTCTGGATGTCAAATCAGCGGAGGGCTATAAATAATGGATGATGTGACGATCGTAGCTCTCTTTGCCTTCATTATCTGCTGGTAGCGGGGGGCAATTATTTTACGCATTGCACTTTCCTCTTATGCATGGTTTACCCGCTATTGGTTTGGTATTAAAAAGCTTCTCGTTTCTCACTGCTATTTTTAGTAATGTTTTTTCTATTGGGAATCAGGTAATTCTGCCTGTTTTCTGCACGGAAAAGCAGGGCGGCAGAGTGTTTGCGACCGATTATCATTGTTGCTGAATGGCAGCAACATCACGTTTCCCTTTCTGTGTGAGAGGAACCTGTTTGGTGGCCACCATTGTCACGAACACATACGGTTGTTCACCACATTCATTAACCCCCATCTTCATCCAGAATAACGGGTATCCCCAGAAACCGTCCCACGCGCCCGACGTCATTGATAGCAATCTGGATTGCGGTATAGCGGTTGGGACGATAAACCAGTGAAGCCTGTTCGTTTCCCTTGCTGTTATGTTCGCCCGCATACTGGCGCAGTTCCCACTCGACGGTATTAACGACGATGCTGAACTGGTGGCAACTCACCAGAATATGATTTTCGCTGAGTTTATCAAACAGCAGATTATTACTCGTCTCTAAATGATCCATGACAATATCTCCATGTTGTCCGATTTTTTCATTCCTTAAAATCTGAGCTGGCTGCAACCATGATGTCTGCGGTTATTATTATAAAAATGAGCTAGGGGGGAGAGGCCCCCCCTATCCCCTTTCAAACGGCCCCATAAGGAAAGCATAAAAAAATGGCCGGAAAGAAAGCGTGTTATGGCCCATTGCGCCGGGCCATTTTTATAAGGTTATTTTGCTGTGTATTTTCTTGTCATTATCCGTTGGCTTTTACCGCCGCCTCATCCTCAAAGGGAACAAAGCTGTTGATTATTTTAACGTAATGCTTTCTTTGCGACTCCGTGAAGTCTTCGTCCACCGCCAGCGTGAAGATAATCAGGTTACGCTTGGCCGGGTTAATGCGCGGATGGTAGGGCAGCGTGATAACGGAGATAACCTGCTTAACCCATTTTCCGTCTTCCAGATATTTGTTCGCCATCTGGATAAGCGGTAATTTTGCCGGCCCGATTTCGTGCGTCAGGCGTTTACCTTCTTCTGAGAAACCGGGCACGAAGCGCTGCATCCGCTCCACCTGATCGTCGCAAAACTCTTCCGGTGTTTTTCCTTCCAGCAGCGTTACGCGGTTGATCAGGATGTTATACGGGTTTTGTTCTTCATCGCGGAAGCGGAGAATATTAATAGACTGATCCACCACAGGGGCGACGGTCATAAAGTGCCCCTCATAAATGGGGAAATTAATTTGTTTATTGTTCATAGCAAATAGTCTCTCTGTTGTTATTGGTCTGCTCTTTCCTTGGATAACGGAATAATTTCAACACGGCGGTTTTGGCTTCGCCCTTGTTCTGTGTCATTGCTGGCTATCGGCCGGGAACTGCCGGCGCCTTCGGCTTTGAAACGGTCCAGAGGCAGTCCGCTTTGCGCCATGAGCCAATCCCGGACAACCAAGGCCCGCTGCGTGGAGAGCTTGAGATTGATCTCCGCCGAGCCGGTGTTGTCGGAATGACCGATAATCAAAATGTCAGTTTCGGGGTGATTGATAATTACCGGCAGTATTTCCTCAAGGGCTTTTTCACTGCCGGGAATTAACGTGATGCTGCCGTGTTCAAATAACGGAGTTACGCTGGACAAAATAAAGTCGTACGAAGGCTGCGCCTCTTCCGCGAGGTTTGGGTTTCCTTCGGCCGTGCCGTCAGCGCTTTGAAGATCTTTGGCATTAACATCCCAGTGCTGGATGATGCCCGGCGTCGTAAATTCCGGATAACGAACTTCCGTCCGGTTGACATAAAGGTAAGCTGCTGCGGCAATAGCTGCTGCGACGGCAGCGGCGAGGATGCAGGGCCATATTCTGCGCGCCGGCTTCGCTTCGTCGTGATGAACCGGCGCAGCCGCGGTTTCTGCCGTCTCCTCCTCTTCCGGGGGATATTGATAAACCACCGGCAACGGCGGCAGCGGAATCGATGAGGCTAATCCCGGCAGAATGCCGTATTTCTCTCCCAGCCAGGCGGACCAGGCGCCGTGGCGGACAAAGCCGTTGCTGTAGTCTGACAAGGCGACGCCGGCGAAGCTCAGCGGCGTAGCGTCAAACAGCTTCTGCAATAGCGAAGTGACCTTGTTTTCCGTCAGCCAGGCGAAAAGCGTGCTGGCTAACGCATGGCGCTGGGTGACGTAAAAATCCCGGCCATGATCGCGTGCGGCCAGCCCGGCGATCAGGGACTCCAGCGTCCGCTCGAGTTTTTCCCGCGGCTCATCACGGGTGCTGAACTGGCCGGTCCATACCGCGCGGTCCTGATCGTGGGAGAAGCGCTCCTGGCTGAGGCGCGCATAAAAGGCCACCATGCAGGGAATGCGTTGCGGCAGGGCGATGGCCGACAGCGAATGCTGCCAGTCGGCGATTTGTCCCATCAGGATTGATACGTTTTCAAACCCTTCGGGAATAATCGGGAAATAGGCCATGACCGTGATGCCAGGATCGTTTCCGCGCACGCTCTCCAGGCGTTTTTCCAGCGTTTTGGCGTCGGACGCCAAAAGCCACAGCGTGCCGTTGCCGCCGTGAACTTCGGAAGAGCCGTCGTTTTGTTTAAACCACCTGGTGGCGAACGGACCGATGATAAATACCACCAGCTGCGGTTTTACGGCGGGCTGCGGCGCGGCGTCTTCCTCATCCGGCTCAGGTTCCTGAGCGGCGGCGATGACGTCGGCGCGTTCCCCGGCCGGGCGCCACTGATAATAGCGCTCGCCGTAGGTGGTTTGCAGTTCGGCCAGTTCGGCGCTCTTGCCGTCCAGGCGAATCAGCAGGGAAAGCAGCTTATAGGCATAGGCGAAAATCGTTTCGCTCCGGGTGTCCATCAACTGCTCAAGCTGTTGCTCGGGCGAATCTTCTTTGCCGGTATAGCCGTAAAAATAGTGCATTAACGAATAGCGCTGGCCGAAAGCCTGGCTATCGCCGTAGCGTGCGTTGATATGCCGATCGAAGTAGCCGCAGATGATTTTGCACAGCCCTTCGCACTCATCAAACGGTTTGTCTTCGGCAACCAGCTCATTGCCGAACTGTTCAATCAGCGTGGTGAGCTTCAGGTGGAATTCAGCCAGAGACGGGATCACGCCGTCAAAGGTCAGTAATGTATCAATGCTGATGATTCGGTTAAATATTTTGGTACTTTTCACCACGCCTTCTCCGTTACGCTTCCCCATCCGGAATCGTTCAGCCAGGGGCACAAACGTACGCTGACGGGGCGAACCTGCGGCGCTGTATGAAATTCGATATCAACGGAGAACTCGCCGTTTCCTTCGTTGGCGGCGCGCAGTTTTTTAATTTCTTCCAGCGTGACCGTTTTTTTATACAGCAGCGCATTCTGCGAACCGTAAATGCCGATATGCAGGTGATCGAGATCGGGTGCGGTATCGTCAAAGTCCGTCTTGCCGATCTTCAGCATTTTCTTGTTGTAGGTAATCTGCTTATTCAGCCACGCAGCCTCATCTTCCGGCGGAGTAGCGAAGTAGCAGACATGAGCCGGCCCGACGACCTCCGGCAGCACCGTTTTTGCCGCGAGGCAAATTCCGGCCCGGTATTCGAACTGCCTGATGCTGCGCTGCGTACCGCAAGCGTAGCGTCCCAGATCGGCCGGTGTTTCCTCTATGCCCAGAACCGTGCGGACCCGCGTTTTGGAAATCTTGTCGCGCTCCCACCAGGCCTGTTCGATGGCGCCTTCTTTTTTCGCGTCGTTGTTATGATCGCCCCATACCTTGTTGCACTCCTTACGTTGGTAGTAGTGCCACACCAGCGGCTTATGGGGGTGATAAATGTCGTAGCCGTGGGTGAAGGCGCGCACCGCCATGGCGATCTCTTCGCCGGAAAAGAAGATCTGCGGATCGTTGGGCACGTCTTGCAGGAATGAGGCCGCAGCGAAAATAAACCCGCCGGCCAGGTAGCTGCCGCGCAACGGCGCGTCTTCTTTTATCGGCGCGGAGGTCAGCATCGGAAAACCGTCCGCGACGAACTCGCGAAACAGCATACGGCTGACGTAGAACTGGCGGTTTTCTTCCTCGCCGGGCGTATACGGCGGCGGGTAGGCGCTGAGGATTGGTTTATCGCTTTGCGTAAGAAGCTGCCGCCACATCGCGATGAGTTCCCGATCCCAATCTTCGGCAAAGCGACAGTGCGAGTCGATTTGCAGAAAATAGTCTTCCCCGTCGTACAGGGTTTCCGCCAGGTGGCGCGCCCAGCAGGCGCCCTGACTGGCGTAATAGTGAACGCTGATAACGTCTATCCGCGCCCCGTTGTAGTGATAAAACGAGGTCGCCCGCCCATCGGTGTGCGTAGTTTGTGTATGGGTGAAACCCGCGTCCGTGAAGACCGAGAGATCTTCGTCATCCTGCCAGCAAACGGCAATGTGCAGTCGCTGCGGATCGGACGCGCTTTCCGCCATATTTTTTAGCGTGGGGATCAATTCCGGATCACGGTAACTGGCCACGCTGATAAAAATACCCGATCTGTTATCCATACATTCCCTTGGATTTTTCCTTGTTATCTGTTTCTTTCCGGCCCAGGGCGCTAATCAATGTTGAAGACAATTTCCGCCTTGGCATTGAACGGGCCGGGCTGCGGCGCTTCGGTGCTGGTGGAAAACAGCGTGGCCTTCCACTGATATTGCGCGTTGCTGCCGCTGGCGACGTTATACAACTGCTCGCTGCTGGTGCTGTCGTTCATCCTGATCGTCTGGGTTTTTCCGTCGGTGATCCGGATGCCGAGACGATCCTTATTGCCGCTTGCGTCGGTAACCTTGATGTAGGTGGAGTCCGCGGATGCGTCTGCGGCGGTCATCATGGCCTTGGCGGAATAAGTGCCATAATCGGTCCGGCAGTTCACGAAGAAGTTAAGCGGTTTTTCGACGCCGCTTTTTAAGGCGCCGGCCGTAACCTGAGTGAAGTCGATAACCTTGGATTGATCAACGGTACATACCGGCGTGCTGATGATGGTGATGTTGCCGATATTCAAACGCGCATAGGCTTCACCCACGGCATCGGTGTTGAAGTAGTTAAAGGCGCGCAGCGCGGAAGGCAGCACGAGATCGCCGGCCTTATTGCTGAGCACCAGATTGTCGGTCAGCTTGAAAAACTGCGCCCGGAAGTAGGAACCGGCGGCGATTTTCATGATGCCGCGGTTGGTCGGTAGCTTAACGGTGGTAACGGAAGGGAAGTTCCCCGTAGCGCCCAGGCCGTTATTCCACAGCAGCTTGACGCCGATGCCCGGAACATTGGTTTCATAAATATACGTAGCCGGATTTTGGCCGTTCAGTCCTACGGTGGATTTACCGTAAGGCGTCCCGTTGTCGCAGCCGTATTCGAGCTGAACGCCCAGCGCATCGCTGTCATAGGATGCAATGGGGTTTGATGCATCGGCCGGGGCGTCAGCGGCAACCCGGATAATCTGGCTGCCGATGGCTTGATCCCGCAGCGCGCCAGACTCTAACAGACAGAGAGCCGCCGCTTCAGGGATCGCTATGGCGCCGAGAGCCAGAACAATCAGATTCCTTATCATCTCTTACTCCTTTTCGCTCTTTTCCCCATCCAGCATGGTGATGATTTCAGGGGGGTACATTTTCAGCAAATCGGCAAAATTCTTACCGATGCTCTCCTCTGCATATTTCAGCATCAACACTACGGGGCTGCTGGGTTCGGTCATCGCAAACCAGCTGCGTACTTCCTGCAGACGGCGCAGTGCATCCGTCCGGTTTTCAATACCGCGTCGCGCTTGTTGTTTGGCGGGGCGGGGAATAGAGGGTGCGGCGGCGGCCTCTTCGGCGACGTCATCGTCGCCATGCTCCGCCCCGGGGGCTTCCGTCTCTTCGACCGGCTCCGCATAGTCCGCGTCATCGGTATAGGCTTGTTCGGCCGGCACGGCTGCTTCTTCCGCTTCCGAGGTGTCGGCGAATTCGTTGGAGAAGAGGCGCAGTATGCCGTCAATCAGGCCAAGCAACGGGGCCTCGAAGGCGAGCGACTCATCCAGTATTTTTTTGATGTCGAGCAGATAGCGCCGGGCGCGTGTCAGCACGGCGATTTCCTGCGCCGCGTTGGTATGCCAGTCGTGGATCAGGGCGGCGACGGTGGTGTCCGCCAGCGCGCCTTCTTCACGCGGGATGACGTGAGCTTTTTCAAAATCTTTAATGGAGATTTGCAGCCCGGCGGCCTTAGGCAGCGGCTGGTTACGCAAATCGGCCAGCAGGCCGTTGGTATCTTCCAGCTCGGCGAACGCATTGGCGCGCATGAACGGTTCGAATTCGCCTTCGTCCATGGTTTGCGGATGGAGGTCGTCGGGCCACCGGCGCAGTAATTCCCGCAGCGCTTCCAGACCTTCGCTCAGCGCCACGAGGCCTTTCTGGCGGATACGGCAACGCATCAGGATGATGATCAGGCGCACGTCTTTACTTTTTTGCAGCAGCGATAAACATTCCCGTTCAACTTCCGACCAGTTGACCGGTTCCGCCGCTTCGAAAAACGTGCCGTATTCCGCGCCCAGCTTGGGCTGGAGTTTACCCAGCAGCATGATAAATGCAGGGTCGTATTCCAGGCTTTCCCCGCATGGATGCTCGCCGGGGATCGGCTGCATCACGCTCTGGTAGTAACCCGTAATTTCTGTCGTCATTGTCTCGTTCATCATGAATCGCTTCTTGTTATTATTCCTGCCCGGCGCATATCTGCGCGGAACACGGCGAACACGTCGCCGTGCGTTAATGCGTTAATACTGATAGGTTTCCGGTTCAAAGCTCATGCCCGACACGGGCGTTTCGCGCTCCTCGCGATCCAGCCAGCTGGTGTAGCCCAGTTGATGACTGCCATCCAGATTCGCCGTGGGAACTTCCTCGCCCGCCAGCACCAGCTGAACGTCCCAGGCATACTCAAAACCGACGAAGTTACGTACCCACTCCCGCAGTACCGGCAGGTCGTTGCCCCAGGGGCTGAAACGCACGTACTGGTCGAGGTTGAGCGGCCCCAGAATCAGTTTGAATTTATGCTGACGGTCCTGCACCGTATTGCCGAGGATCGCGCCGTCGCCCAGCAGCATGGCGCACTGGTCATTGCCTAAAATGGTTTGTTCTTTCGGCTCAAGGAAAATCCATTGCAGTTCGTACTCTTCCATCTGCACCGGCAGTTGGAAGTAGTAGTGCAGCGCGCCCAGCAAGCCCGCCGGGTTACGCGCTTCGCGCACCAGATGGGCGGAAGAGGCCAGGCGGGCATGGATCGGCAGGCACGATGAGGTCAGTTCGGCAGGGTCGATCCCCGAGAGGCTGCCGATGTAAAACGAAAAACGTTCGTCGTCTTTTCTGTCCAGCGAGGCGGTATCCTGCGACACGAACCAGGCCCGGTAAAACAGGGAAAGCGCCCGGTGATGGAAGATGTCGAGGAAGTTGGTCAGCGTGTGGTCGTGCTGCTCATGGCGCGAGTAGGCCTGCTCGGAAAAGTGCAGCGGCATGGCGCCCTGCGCGCCCCAGACGCCCAGGCTGTACAGCTGCAGCTTGAGCTTATCGCCCTGCCAGCTGAGCCGGGAGATTTCACGCGGCGAAAAAGCCATATGCGCGGTTTGACCCAGGCGGAAAGGCTCCTGGGAAGGCAACTCAGCCTTGCCCGGCGCCGGCATATCGGGAAGTCGCGCGGCGATGGCACGCATGATGCTGAGGAACCCGGAATTCCACGGCGCGTCTTCGTCGTACCAGGCATCCAGATTCAGGGACAAATCGCCGCTCTGCATTGCGTTCCGTTCCATTATAGCGCTCCCCGCCTCCCGGTCCGGGCGCCCCAGCGCGCGATGAATCCGCGTTGCATGGAGTGCAGCTCCGTCTCGGTGAAGATGTTGATGGCGGCGTGGCGGGAGAAGTAGTTCTCCATAATGAGGCCGAACAAATAGGGGCTGATGCCGGAGAAGCCGTCCTCGTCTACGGTCAGGATGCAGCGTACGCCGCGGCCGTAGACCAACAGGCCATCGCCGGGAAGGCGGCGTACTACCGGTTCGGTTTTGCATCCGACGATGCTGTTGATTTGGGTAATGGACTCCATATCGGCGCTGTCGGTAAAGAGCTTAAGCATGTTGCGTAAGGATTCGCCGCCGACGGAATGTTCCATGTCCGACAGCGGCAGGTAGTTAAAGCTCAGCTGACGGATCAAACGCCAGGCAGCTTCGCCGGTGGCGAACGGCGGGCGCGGTACGCTCGGCGGCGTGACGAAGGTAGCGCCTTCAATCGGCACCGCGTCGGTCATCGTCAGGTCAAAACTGCCGCTGCGGGTGATCAGCCGGGGCAGGTCGCGGTTGGTGACCATTGCCTCAACCAGCAGGTAGCGGATGTGGTCGCCGTACGGCGCTTCAAGCTGATCGACCAGGGAGATGAACACTTCCGTGCCGAGGTAGGATGTCCGGGTATCGTATTTTCGTTCCGTATTGCCCTTGGTGCGCGGGTCCCTTCTGACGGAGAAATAGCGGCTGAAGTTGCCGGCGTCGCTGTGCCGCGTCTGATACAGGGGGTTAAACACCACCTCTTCGCTTTTTTCCGCCTGCTGGCCCAGGACCTTATCGACGGAAAACACCTCGTAGTCCAGCGGCCGGCTGCGGTCGGGAACGATGTGGAAGTTATTCAGCGCGCGGTTCACTTCGATGCGGTCTACGCGTTTGGGGAACAGGTTAATTACCGGCGTACAAAACAGCATGAAGCGTGAGGCATCAATGTGGCCAATCAGATCCTGTGGCAGCTTATCCAGCAGAATGATGATTTCGGCTTCATTGGTCTGATTGTTTTTCAAACCTTCAGCCAGTTGGGTCAGCGTGAAGAAGTAGAAACGCTCGCGACAGCAGATGTATTCATGGATCAGGGTATGCCCGTGGAACATGTTCCATGCCAGCGGCAGCAGGGTCTGATCGGGGTCAAGGCCTTCGAACTTCAGGGGCTGGTTGTTGACGATCCGGTACTGCGAATCGTCGCCGCTGCCGGAGCGAACCACAACGGCGACATGGCTGTTATGCAGGAGTTCGAACGTATGCGAGACGATACGCTCGTCGCCCTGGATATAGAAAGGCAACTGATCCAAACCATTCAGTTCGGAGAAAACGGTTTCCCCCTGAATACGCAGCTTAATACGCAGCGCGCCCTTCAGGCGGTTGTGCGCAATGCGGTATCCTTCCAGGTTCGGCAGGTCCGGCGGCACGGAAGTCAGACGCGCGTCGGCGATTTCCAGCGGCCACAGGGTAACGCTCTGGCTGTTGCGGAACTCGCAGCGCGTCATCTCACCGGGCAGGATACGGCTGAAAAAGGCGCTGTCCTTGGGAATACGATACCCCTGGGTCAGGTCGCCTTCTTTCTGATTGGGTTTGAGCTGCACCACGCCCATGGAAGGGGTCGGCGCATTGTAGTTTGGGTAAACGATATCCAGCAGACGCTGGGTGAATTTAGGAAATTCGGCATCCAGCTTTATCTGCGTACGGGCGGATAAAAAACAGAATGCTTCGATCAGGCGCTCTACATAAGGGTCGGCGACATCGATACCGTGCATTCCTAACCGGCCGGCTATCTTCGGGTGTTTCTCGGCGAACTCACGCGACATTTCCCTGATAAACGTCAGTTCCCGGTTGTAATAATCAAGAAAATTGTGATCCACTTATCTGTCCTGTAAATTCCATTTCGATTACACGCTATTCATTTTGGTTTTCATCGTGTGAAAGACTGCTGTGTAGTCGCACACGTTAAACTAAGGCAGGTCAGAATATTAAAGTGACCTGAATGTTAATTTCGGGCTTAATTCCGAAATTAACGCACATGTATTGATATAGGTAATTACCACGTTCTCCAGAGTCCGAATTGGAAATAACCATTCTAATACTTGCTAAAACGCGGCGAATAGCCGTTGCTGGATATTTGCATCTCGTAAAAATCTGACGATTGCAGTGATGTTTCTTATCATGTAATGTGAAGCAGGTTCACTTTCCTCCATTTTTTGGAATATATCATGACGAAATCAGTGACTCAACGTCATTATAAAATGGTTGTGTTTGTGGATCATTGTTGTATGTATTTTAATTGTGATAATGCCATTAAAAACAATGGCTTAAATTCAATTAAATTATCTATTTAAGAATGATGTCCGGCTGTTATTCCTAAAAAGCCAGAGTTGAAACAGTTAGTGTTTTATTTTTCTGATTATTTTAATTAGCATGCCAAAAGTAAAAGGACATTTAGTCGTTCTGGAATTATTGTAATTAAGGTATTAGCAAGCTTCGCAATATTCAGAATGATCCAAACCACAAGGGCGAGAAGCATCGTGGCGATAACAAGACAAAACTTATTTGGGAAACTTGACACTTCCCTTTTTAAAAGCATTGAAAGTGCAACTACACTTTGCAAGTTACGCGGCAATCCTTATGTCGAAATGGCGCACTGGCTGAATCAATTGTTTCAGCAAGAAGATAATGATATCCGACATATTTTACGCCATTTTGAAGTTGATGCGGAATTGCTGGAGCGTGACTTCTCACAGGCGCTGGCGCGTTTACCCGCCGGTGCGAGTTCTATTTCCGACTTTTCCTATCACATTGAGCTGGCCATTGAGCGCGCGTGGATCTTCGCCAGCCTGGAATGCCAGGACAGCCGTATCCGCAGCGGTCATTTGCTGATCGCAATATTGACGACGATGGAACTTCGTCGCGCGCTGTTTTCCATCTCTTCGACCTTCGAGCGTATTTCGTTGGAGCATCTGACCAAAGACTTCGGCTATATCACGCGCGAATCGCCGGAAGCGGAAGAGAGCGCCAATGACGGCTCCCTGCCGGGCGGCGCCGGCGTTCCCGGCGAAGCCAGTAATGCCATCGGTTCCCCGAAGGCGGGCGGCGGTCTGGCGCAATATTCTACCGATCTCACCGCTCTGGCGCGTGAAGGCAAGATCGACCCGGTATTGGGTCGCGACAAAGAAATCAACACGATGGTGGATATCCTGCTGCGCCGCCGCCAGAACAACCCGTTGCTGACGGGCGAGGCGGGCGTAGGGAAGACTGCCGTGGTGGAAGGGTTGGCGCAGGCCATCGTCGCGGGAGAAGTTCCGCCGGCGTTGTCCCGGGTGCGTTTGCTGACGCTGGACGTCGTGGCGCTTTCCGCCGGCGCCAGCATGAAAGGCGAGTTTGAAGCGCGCCTGAAAGCGGTGCTGGAAGAAGCCGTGGCTTCTCCGGACCCGGTAATTCTGTTTATTGATGAAATTCACACCCTGGTAGGCGCCGGTGGTGCCGCAGGGACCGGCGATGCCGCGAACCTGATGAAACCGATGCTGGCGCGCGGTCAACTGCGCACTATCGGCGCAACTACCTGGAGTGAATTTAAACGTCATATTGAGAAAGATCCTGCGCTGACGCGCCGCTTCCAGGTATTGCAGGTGGAAGAGCCGGACGAAGGCACGGCGATTTCCATGCTGCGCGGTTTGCTGCCGGTACTGGAGAAGCACCACGGCGTGTGGATCATGGACGAAGCGTTGCGCGCAGCGGTACGCCTGTCGCATCGTTATATTCCGTCCCGCCAGCTGCCGGACAAAGCCATCAGTCTGCTGGATACCGCCTGCGCCCGCGTTGCGGTTGCCCAGCACGCGGCGCCGGATGAGTTACAGATACTGCGTTTTCATACCAAAACCGCCCGTACTGAGCTGGCGCTGGTAGAAAAAGCGGTCAACTTCGGTAAAGAAGACGGCGAACGCGCGCAGGGTATTCAGAGCGCTATCGCAGAACATGAAGCCGAGGCGGAGCGCCTCGATCAGCGCTGGTCGCAGGAGCGCGATTTGGTCGCCGCTATCGTTGAAATTCGTCAGGCTTTGCAGGAGGCGGTAGCGCAGGAAGAGCGGGATGAAGAAGAAATCAGCCGCCTGCAGGCGCAGCTGAACGAGCAGGAAACTGCGCTCAGCGCCGCCCGTAAGGAGCAGCCGCTGGTACAGGCGGAAGTTAACGCCGGCGTTGTGGCCTCTATCGTTGCGAAGTGGACCGGCATTCCGGTAGGTCAGGTGCTGAAAGACGATCGTAACGCCGTGCTGGAACTGCCGCAGCGTCTGGCTGCCCGGGTTATTGGTCAGCGTCATGCGCTCGACCGCGTATGCGAAAGCATTCAGACCGCGCGTGCCGGTTTGGCCGACCCGCGTAAGCCGTCCGGCGTATTTATGCTGGTGGGGCCGTCCGGGGTAGGGAAAACGGAAACCGCGCTGGCGATTGCCGAGCAGTTATATGGCGGCGAACAGAACCTGATCACCATCAACATGAGTGAATATCAGGAAGCGCACACCGTTTCTTCGCTGAAAGGTTCCCCGCCGGGGTACGTCGGTTATGGCGAAGGCGGCGTGCTGACCGAAGCGGTGCGTCGTAAGCCGTACAGCGTGGTTTTGCTGGATGAAATCGAAAAGGCGCATCCGGATGTTCATGAGTTGTTCTTCCAGGTATTCGATAAAGGTTCGATGGAAGACGGCGAAGGGCGCCAGATTGATTTTAAAAATACAATAATATTATTAACCAGCAACGTTGGCAGTGACGTATTAACCAACGTATGTGCCGATCCGGACACCATGCCGGAGGAAGACGGTCTGCTGGCTTTATTGCAGCCGGAATTATTGAAAGTTTTCCCGGCGGCATTTTTGGGACGGGTTAGCATTGTTCCTTATTTACCTCTGGAGCAAAGCTCACTGCAATACATTGTTCGTCTGCATTTGAACCGTGTGGTGAGCCGCGTAAAAGAGCAACATGAAATATCACTTAAATACAGTGATGAGCTGGTGCAACACATCGTTGACCAATGCCCGGTTGCAGAAACAGGGGCAAGGATGCTGATTCGTTTTATTGAGCAGAATATTTTGCCCAAGATTGGAAGCATCATATTGAATCAGGAAGGTTCATTGTCTAACCACGAGATGAATATGACGTTCTCGGCGGAGAAGGGGTTAGATATTTTCATGCAACGGGAGGAGGAATTACTCGCAAGTTAGTTTAGGAAGTAGGAATAACAGGATTTAACTGGATTTTTTATAGTAGGAAACTAGAGGATTTATTAAACATGCGTAATTTTAAACTTGCTATTTGTGCACTGGCTATGTCTGCTGTATCTACCGCTGCTTTCGCTGAAGGTCAGGGTCAGGTTCGTTTCGAAGGTGAGCTGATCAACGAAACCTGCAAACTGGCTGACGACAGCAAAGACATCCTGGTAACCCTGCCGAAGCTGTCTACCAAGACGCTGGACGCAGAAGGCAAAGAAGCCGGTTCTAAAGGTTTTGACATCAACGTTATCGACTGCCCGAGCAGCATCACCAAAGTGGCCGCTCACTTTGAAGCTATCGGCAGCTCCGGTGTGAACTCTGCAACCGGTAACCTGAAGAACGCCTACACCGCCGCTGATAAAGCCGGCAACGTAGAAGTTCGTCTGTATGACGCTGATGAGTCTCACCTGAAGCTGGGCGACACCGGCCAGTCTTTCACCGTTAAATCTGACGGTACTTCTACCCTGCGTTACTACGGTGGCTACTATGCAACCGCAGCGACCACTGCAGGTAAAGTAGAAGCTAAAGCTCTGTTTACTCTGGCTTACGAGTAATAAATCAGTCGTAGTTTGACTGATTCCGGAGCAAATAATTATTTTTGCTCCGGTTAAAGGACATTACCTGCAGCCCTGAATGGGTTGCAGGTAATTAAATACGCTATCGCGTTCAGGTTATTGGGAATGGAAATCGGTAATCTAATGTTTTCTAAAATAACAGGTATATTTTTCACGTTCGCGCTGTTGACGAATGTTGCATCCGCCGGAATGACAATTACCGGAACGCGCATAATTTTCCCCAGCGACGAGCGTGAAGTCACCGTAAGAACGAATAACCGCGGGGCGTCGCCTTCACTGGTCCAGGTATGGGTGGATGACGGGAAAGTTGGCGGAGATATTAATAAGGTTAATACGCCTTTCGTCGTAACGCCGCCGGTTTATCGTGTAGAACCGGGTAAAGGGCAGAGCGTACGTCTGGTCTATAATGGCATGTCATTGCCTCAGGATCGCGAATCCGTCTTTTGGTTTAATATGCTGGAAGTTCCGCCGGTAGACAAAAAAGCAAAAAATGCCGACGTGCTGGAACTGGCATTCAGAACGAGAATTAAGATTTTTTACCGTCCTTCTTCATTGAAAAGCAGCAGCATAAATGATTTAGATAAACTCACCTGGCAACAAGTGAATACTAATAAAGGGCGTGGGATTAAAGTTTCCAACCCAACGCCTTATTACGTCTCCTTTGAGTCCGCCTCCATTGAAGCGGGTAACCGAAAGTATGCCTTAGAGACCGAAATGGTCGAGCCGTTCGGAAGCAAAACGTTCAGCGTATCGGGCAATCAATCGGTAAGCACAGCAATCAACAGTATTGATATTAATATACTGAACGATTATGGCGCGACGGTAAATCAAAAGCTTGTTGCACAAGGGGGCGGGTTTATTCATCGCAACGCCATAAAAGGTTGAGTTCCGTATACGTAATATCTCTTGTTTCAGGTATAGGGTAAATGCCTGGGTGCGTTATGAGAAATAATGTATCCGTGTGAAAGGAGTCTGGGAATTGAGATCTTTAGGAATCAGTAAACGTAGACGGTCAAAAAAAGCTGAAGCGCTATTTTCATCTGCGATGAAAAAACTGCTTATTGCTTCATTGGGCGTATGCAGCCCGATGGCAATTGCCCAGGAAAGCGAATCGGTTTTGGCTAATAACGCTGGCGAGGATGCCGGTGTTCCGACCATCGAATTTAACGCCGGGTTTTTACGCGGCGATAACGTGGATGTGTCCAGATATTCCGAGGGTAACCCGGCTCCCGCAGGGACTTTTTCGGTAACGCTGAGCCTGAACGGAGAATACCGTGGGCAGCGCAGTATTTTGTTCGTGCCGGTATCCGGTAACAGCAGCGCACAGCCGTGTTTTACACGTGATGAACTGATGGCGCTGGGGATTATTATCCCGGCGGAGAAAGGACAAAGCATTGCATTCGGTGAAGGGCGCCAGTGCGCCACGGTCGATAAATGGGTTGCAGGCAGTACCGCGAATTACGCGGTGGGCGATCTGCACCTTGATCTGGTGGTGCCGCAGGCCTTCCTGACCAAGCGTCCGCGCGGTTATACCGATCCAAACTCCTGGAACGAAGGCGTGACGGCAGCATTGCTGGACTATAACAGCAACTTTTACACCCAGCGCAATCAGGGGAAAGACCTTAACAGCGCAAACCTGGGGGTAACGGCCGGCTTTAACTTCCAGGGATGGCGTCTGCGTAAACGCATCAATACCTCCTGGACCAACGAATCCCACCGCCATACCGAGAGCCTGTACGGCTACGTCCAGCGGGACATTACGGCGCTGAAAAGCCAGCTGACGCTGGGCGACAGCGTCACCAGCGGCGATCTGTTCGACAGCCTCAGCCTGCGCGGCGTGCAGTTGCAGTCTGACGACCGGATGTTGCCGGAAGGGCTGAGAAACTACATTCCCGTTCTGCGCGGTACGGCGGACACCAACGCCCGCATACGTGTCACCCAGCGCGGACAGACAGTCTATGAAACCGTCGTTCCTCCGGGACCGTTTGAAATTTCTGACGTGGGCGCCCTGGGATACGGCGGCGATCTGGAAATGACCATCACGGAATCGGATGGCCGCGAACGTACTCAGGTAATCCCGTTCTCGGCGCCGCCGATGCTGTTGCATGCCGGCGTATCGCGCTTCGGCTTTGCCGCCGGTGAGTTGCGTGACGAGATGATCAAAAAACGTCCGAAAATGGTGCAGGGCTTCTATCAGTACGGCATCGGCAACATGTACACCCTGTACGGGGGCGGGCAGTGGAGCGAGGACTATCATGCTCTGGCGATCGGCCATGCCTTTAACACGCCGATCGGCGGGATCTCAATGGACGTAACGCGCGCGCACACCAAGCTCAAAGACGGTAAAACGTCGGAAGGCAACAGCGTGAACGTCGGCTTCAGTAAGTATCTGGCGCCGACCGATACGGATGTGACGCTGGCCGCCTATCGTTACTCATCCAGCGGTTTCTACTCTTTCCGTGACGCCGCGATTGAGCGTTATGGTTCCAAGAACAACTATACCAGCACCGACTACCGGACCAAGCAGCGTCTGACGCTGACTATGGGACAAAATCTGGGCGATATCGGTCGTTTAACGTTCTCGGGCAGCCTCTATAACTATTGGGACGATCGTTCGACGACGAAACAGTACACGATGACCTTCAACCGTTCAGAGCGTTACTTTGCCTGGGCGCTGTCGGCTTCGCGTTCTTCCAGCAGCGACGGCCGCAGTTCCAATGATTTCATGCTGTCTTTCAACGTTCCGCTGGGACGTTACAACAATGCGCAGCGGCCGGCATTCAGCTCGCTTTACACCAACATGGGCTTTGATAACCAGGGCAACATGTCGATGCAGAGCAGCGTGGTCGGCAGTCAGGGCGAGAACAGTGAACTGACGTACAGCGTTGGGGGAAGCCTCAACAGAACGAAACGGGTTTCCGAGCAGAGCGCCGACGTTAACTTTGCCCAGCGTAAGAACAAGCATTCTGATCTGAATGAATCGCTTAACGGCAGCGTTAACTACAACACCGGATTCGGGCAACTCGGCTCCACGGCGTCGGTCAGCAACAAATCCAAGCAGTTGTCCCTGTCCGCCAGCGGCAGCGTCGTGGCGCACCGTGGCGGCGTAACGCTGGGGCCGCGTCTTGGCGACAACACGCCGTTCGCGCTGGTTCATGCGCCGGGCGCCGGTGGGGCGAAATTGCTCAACGGTTATGGCTCCCGGATTGATGGCAATGGTTATGCAATCATGCCGTCGCTGACGCCATACCGTGAAAACACGGTTGCCGTGAGCACGCGCGGATTGCCGGATACCGTTGACCTGATGGAAAACGAAACCATCATTATTCCGCGCGTAGGGGCGGCGGTGCCGGTGAAAGTGAAAACGATCGTCGGTGCGCCGGTGGTATTAATCGTGCGTGATGAAAACAATGATTATTTGCCGATTGGTACTGAATTGTTTGATTCAAATAACGTTAGCATGGGAATTATTGGGCAGGGCGGTATGGCGTTTATCCGCGGATGGAATGCTGCGGAAGACTATTTATATGTTAAAGGCACCTCTGGCTCACAATGCCGGATTTATCCTGACAAAGCCCTGGCGCAAAGAATTAACAATGCTACTGGTAATATGATTAGAGTGGAGGTCGCATGTCGTCGTTAATTAAGAAAGTGATTAGCGCTAATTTTATTGCGGCGCCTCTGTGTGCTTTCGGTATATTATTATCGCAGGCGGCATTGGCTACCTGCTCAAATACCGATTGTTCTATTGATGTTTTTTTTAAGGGTGTTTATACTGACGAAACTTGCAATATAAGCATTAATGGGGCGAGTGCCAATGAAACGGTCACTTTACCCACTTTGTCTACAGCAACCCTGAAAAAAGACGGTACTGAAGCCGGCTCCAAATTGTTTGATATTACGTTAAAGGATTGCCCGGTCAGTCGCACGGTGACGTTATTCTTTAACAGTGATTTCTCCTCGGCGGATTCGGCAACAGGAAACTTAATTAATAGCGTAGGTTCCGATCACAGCCAGAATGCACAAGTCCGGCTGCGGAAAGAGGATGGTGCATTAATTAAGATTGATGATGCGACAACGGGACAGGATTATGTCATATCTCCGACAGGGGATGCTGTGACGCATCATTATACGGCGAGTTATTATGCCAAAGGCGATTCGGCCGTTACTGCAGGGAAAGTACGCGCAGCAGCGGGCGTGGAACTTGTTTATAAATGACAAGGAGGTAAATATTAATTCGTCATACGGCGTAATAATCTTTAATGTTTAAACGTACCGGGTTTAATAAAATTTAATTTTACACACAACAAATTTTATTTTATACATAATAGTGCCTGTGAAAGAGTAATCATAAATATGAGCAAAAGTAACTCTCAAAAATTTATTGCGCGAAATCGTGCGCCCCGCGTTCAAATTGAATATGACGTAGAGATTTATGGTAGTGAAAAGAAAGTTGAGCTGCCATTTATCATGGGCGTATTAGCCGATCTGTCTGGTAAGCCGCTTGAGCCGCTGCCGCCCGTCGCTGACAGAAAGTTCCTTAACATCGACATCGATAATTTCGATGAGCGTATGAAGGCAATGAAACCGCGTGTTGCATTCGCCGTTCCGAATACGCTGACCGGTGAAGGGCAACTGATGGTGGATATGACTTTTGAAAGCATGGACGACTTCTCTCCTGACGCCATTGCCAGAAAAGTGGATTCGCTGTCGCAACTGTTGGATGCGCGTACGCAACTCGCCAACCTGCAAACCTATATGGATGGTAAGGCGGGCGCGGAAAGCCTGGTCATGAAGGTACTGAACGATAAGTCGCTCCTGAATACGCTGGCTTCCGCTCCGAAACCGAAGCAGGCGGATAACGCCGACAACAAATGACGCCGCGCGTCCAGAGTGATTTAAAGAGGGATTAAGATGGCCACTCACCACCACAACGCAAATAAAAACAGACAACAAGCCGCCACAGAGACGGTAGAAACTCAGAATGATTTTAACGCGCTGTTGACCAAAGAATTCAAGCCGAAGTCCGAGCAGGCGAAAACGGCGGTTGAAACGGCGGTAAAAACGCTGGCAGAGCAGGCGCTCGCCAGTTCGGTAACCATTGCGGATGATGCCTACAAGAATATCGCCGTCTATATTGCCGAAATCGACCGTAAACTGTCTGAGCAGATCAACCTGATCCTGCATCATCAGGAATTCCAGGCGCTGGAAAGCGCATGGCGCGGCCTGCATTATCTCGTGTATAACACCGAGACCGACGAGAAGCTGAAGCTGCGCTTTATGGATTTGTCCAAAGAAGAGCTGCGCCGCAACATGCGTCGCTTCAAAGGCATCGCCTGGGATCAGAGCCCGCTGTTCAAACAGGTTTATGAAGAAGAATATGGTCAGTTGGGCGGCGAGCCGTATGGCTGCCTGGTTGCCGACTATTTCTTTGACCACAGCGCGCCGGACGTTGACCTGCTGTCTTCCATCGGTAAGGTTGCCGCTTCTGCCCACGTACCGTTTATTACCGGCGCTTCCCCGGCCGTTATGCAGATGGATTCCTGGCAGGAACTGGCGAACCCGCGCGACCTGACCAAGATCTTCACGCAGAACCTGGAATATGCAGCATGGAACTCGCTGCGTCAGTCTGAAGATTCACGTTATATCGGCCTGGCGATGCCGCGCTTCCTGGCGCGTCTGCCTTACGGCATCAAAACCAACCCGGTTGACGACTTCAACTTTGAAGAAACCACCGACGGCGCCGATCACAGCAAATACGTTTGGTCCAACGCGGCTTACGCGATGGCCGTTAACATCAACCGTTCGTTCAAACACTACGGCTGGTGTACCCAGATCCGCGGCGTAGAAAGCGGCGGCGTGGTGGAAAACCTGCCGTGCCACACCTTCCCGACCGATGACGGCGGCGTGGACATGAAGTGCCCGACCGAAATCGCGATCTCCGATCGCCGTGAAGCGGAACTGGCCAAAAACGGTTTCATTCCGTTGATTCACCGTAAGAATACCGACTATGCGGCGTTTATCGGCGCGCAGTCCCTGCAGAAACCGGCTGAATACTACGATCCGGACGCTACCGCGAACGCCAACCTGTCTGCGCGTCTGCCGTACATGTTCGCGTGTTCCCGTTTCGCGCATTACCTGAAGTGCATTGTGCGCGACAAGATCGGTTCTTTCAAAGAGCGCGAAGACATGCAGCGCTGGTTGAATGACTGGGTCATGAACTACGTGGACGGCGATCCGGCGAACTCCTCTCAGGAAATTAAAGCGCGTCGCCCGCTGGCTGCCGCTGAAGTTGTGGTTGAGGACGTGGAAGGAAATCCGGGTTACTACCAGGCGAAGTTCTTCCTGCGCCCGCACTTCCAGCTGGAAGGCCTGACCGTGTCGCTGCGTATGGTTGCAAAACTGCCGTCGCTGAAAGGCGCTGCGTAATCAGGATAGTCGCTTAATTACCGGATTAATGTCGTTAATATAAGCGATAAACCTAATCTGTGTTTTTTAAAAGGAATTACGATAATTATTGCGTTCCTCAGTAATTATCGTGGATGAAAGCCAGGGTGTAGATTTATTTCAGTTTATAGGGAACTGAGACTCTGTCTTTATTTTTGGTTGTTGCACATTGTGTAACTTTATTTAAAAGAGCTTAAGAAGGGAAATATCATGGCTCAAGATATGTTTATCAAAATCGACGGCATCGAAGGTGAATCACTGGATGCTATTCATAAGAATGAGATCGAAGTTCTTTCCTGGCGCTGGGCCGGCTCACAGCACTCTAACATGCACAGCGGTTCTGGCGGTGGTGCCGGTAAAGCAACGGTTGAAGATTTCATGTTCACCCACTACACCGATAAGGCTAGCCCGAACCTGCTGAGCTACTGCCTGACCGGTAAGCACATCAAAAACATCGTATTCGTTATCCGTAAAGCCGGTGGCGATCCGCTGGAGTACATGACCATCAAATTTACCGACGTCATCATCACCCGCGTTGGTATGGCTGGTTCTGTTGAAGACGAGTCCCGTCCGCGTGAAGAAGTTACCTTCTCCTTCACCAAAGTTACTCAGGACTACGTTATGCAGAATGCTGAAGGTAGCAAGTCTGGCGTTGTTTCTGCTAGCTACGACGTTAAAGCTAACCTGCACGGCTAATTTGGCCCGTGGTTAGTTAATTAAGGTTTGCCGCCGTTATGGCGGCAGACCTTCCTTCGCCGCGTCATTAAAAAAGATTAAAAGAGGATGCTGCGAAACTTAATAACAATAACCAAAGGATGCTAATCGCATCATTTTTGCGCTCCGTGCGGCGTAAATATTGACGTTATGTCTGCTTCAACTGGTATGACTACGGTGGCTATATGCTTCACGCTAATAAATATAAAAACATGAATGGTCGGGGCAGAACGTTACGTTGTTTTCTCGTTGTCTTTATCGCAGTGCTTTTGGTTGCCTGTAGCAGAGGGAAGTCTGAGCCAAAGAAAGCCGTTAAGGCGGAGAAGGCTGACGCGGTGCAGATGACGCTGGCGGCGGAAAAGGACATTAACCCGAACGAGCGCGGGAATCCGGCGCCGTTAAACGTCTTTGTCTACGGGATTAAGTCGGTTGACGCTTTTGAGAACAGCGACTACTTCACGATTACCGAAGGCAACAGCGCCCAGATGCAGACAGCGGCCTCCAAGATATATGAAGCCATCCTGCAACCCGGCGAGTCGCGCGTCATCATGATCAATCCGGGTTCCGACGTCAAAGCGTTCGGCATCATCGGCGCATACCGGAACATCAGCCATGTCGTCTGGAATCAGGTCTGGGAGATACCGGACAAACCCAAACTCACGTGGTGGCAGTGGCTTATTGGCTCGGAACCCGATCCGGTTGAAGTGAATGTGGGTTTACGAAAAACGTCAATTACAATTAATAAAATGGATTAATCTGTGAAAACAAATAAAGTCGTATGGAGTGAAGGACTGTTTTTGCGCCCGCAGCTTTTTCAACAGCAGGAGCGCTATTTAGAATACTACGCACATAAAAGAGCTTCGACGAGCAATCCGTTTTTTTGGGGTTTTTCCCAATACGAGATTGACCGGGAGGCCCTCTCTTACGGGAAGCTGGTACTGCGCACCGCGCGGGGCGTCCTGCCCGACGGTACGCCGTTCGACATTCCCGATCATGCCGATCTTCCGGAACCGCTGACCATTCAACCTGAGCACTTGGGCAAGATGATTTATCTTGCGGTGCCGCTGCGTCTTGATAACAGCGATGAAACCGTTTTTAGCGCGCACGACACCGGTTCGCTGGCGCGTTTCCAGGCTGCGGAAGAGATCCTGTGTGACACCAACGCCATCCGCCAGGGGCCAAAGCCGGTACAGCTGGCTAAACTGCGTTTGCGCCTGGTGTCTGAAACGGAGATGACCGAGTCATGGATCGGTCTGCCGCTGATGCGGGTTAAGGCTATTCAGCCGGACGGCAGCGTGCTGTTGCATCTGGAAGACTATATCCCGCCGGTGACGGGCTACGCCGCGAACCCGCTGTTGAGCGAATGGCTGACCCACCTTAACGGCCTGGTGAAAATGCGTGCCGAAATGCTGGCGAACCGTCTGTCGTCAACCGATGGCAAGGCCAGCGCCAGTGCGGAAGTGGTCGACTATCTGCTGCTGCAGATTTTCAACAAGTATGAGCCGATCCTGGACCATCTGCGTCACCTGCCGGAGCTGCCGCCCATCGCGCTGTATGAAGAGCTGGCGAAGCTGTCCGGTGAGCTTTCGACGTTCGTGCGCACCAAAACGCGCCGGCCGAAGCCTGCGCCGGGGTACGATCACGCCCGTCTTTATCCTTCTATCCGCCCGTTGGTGGATGACGTTCATGACCTGCTGAACCAGATTCTGGTCAGGGCCGGTCAGCTCATCGATCTCCAGGCCAAGGGCAACGGTATCTGGTCGGCGTCTGTTCTGCCGAGCGAACTGCGTTCCTTCTCCAACCTGGTGCTGGCGGTTCATGCCCAGCTGCCGATGGACGTGCTGTCGCAGCAGTTCCACGCCCAGGCCAAGATCAGCGCCCCGCAGCAGTTGCACGAACTGGTACGTTCGCACCTGCCGGGCCTGATCCTGCAGGGTCTGCCCGTGCCGCCGCGTCAGATCCCGTACAGCTCGGGCTACGTCTACTTCGAATTGCAGAAAAACGGACCTTTCTGGGAGAAAATTTCCGGCACGGGCGCGGTTGCGCTGCACGTGGCGGGGGATTTCCCAGGCTTAAAAATGGAACTCTGGGGCATTAGGAACTGATGAAAGATGAATTCGATCAGGACGGTGCCGTTGAGTTAAACGACGAGCCGATCCTTCCCGAACCAACGGAAGACACCAATCCCCAGGCGATGGGGATGTTCCTGCTTGATGAGCAGGGGGAATGGGCGCAGGAGCCGGATAACCGCAGCCCTGCGTTGGATCCGTTCTTTCCGTACCGGCAAAACAAAAACGATGTCCGGCTGAAAAGCGAAGGCGTTCAGCAACGGGTGCAAAAGGTGAAGGCAGCGGACAATCCGCTGCTGGAGGCCGTTCAGCCGCTGCTGCGCGCGCTGAGCGATATGCCTGCTCAGATCATTGACGTTTCACACACGCTGACGCTGAAGAACAGCCTGAAGAACGAAGTTAACCAGTTCAGCATCGTGTGCGATGAGGTGGACATTCCCTGGAAGAAGATGGCCATCGTGCGTTACTGCATCTGTACCGCGCTGGATGAAGCCGCGCACGCCACGCCCTGGGGGCTGGCTTCCGGCTGGTCGCAGGACAACCTGTTGAACCACTTCGAAGGCGACAACGACGGCGGTAATAAATTCTTCCTGTTGGTGGGACGTCTGTCGATGAACCCCCAGGAATTTGCGGACGTGCTGGAAGTGCTGCTGCGTATTCTGGGGCTGGGCTTCGAAGGGCGTTACAGCATCATTGAAGACGGCGAACGGCACCTGACGAAAATCCGCCAGCGTTTGCTGACCATTCTTCAGAGCACGCGCGAAACCACGGCGCCGATCCTTTCGCCGCACGGCCTGGTGACGCGCGGCCCGAGAAAGCGCGAGCGCCTGGTCATTCCGGTACGTATCTCCGTCATGCTCGTCACTCTGCTGGTCGGCTCATTGTTCATCTGGAGCAAATATTGGCTCTCTATGTACAAAGACGGCATCGAGCGACGCATTTTCGCCATGCAACGGGTGAATACGCCGCCGCCGCCGCCGGTCAAGATCCGGCTCCGTCTTGCCGTTCTGCTGAAAGAAGAAATCCGCAAGCAGTTGGTCAGCGTGGATGAAACCCAGAGCGAGAGCAAGGTCATCCTGAGAGGCGACTCCCTGTTCATGCCGGGTTCCGTCGTGGTACGTCCGGAAATGATCCCGGTAATTGAGCGGGTGGCGAAGGAAGTGCATCGCGTGGACGGCCATATCGTCATTGTGGGTCATACCGATTCTCAGCCGATCAATAAACCGGGTCTGCCCAATAACGTTGTGCTTTCCGAGAAACGCGCGCTGGAAGTGGCGAGATATTTCCTCGATGCAGGTACGCCTTATAACCAAGTGAAAATCAAAGGCGTCGGGGACACTCAGCCAGTGGCCGGCAATAACACTCCGCAAGGACGCGCACAGAACCGTCGCGTGGAGTTTTTCGTAACGTATCAATGAGTTTGCCAATGTATTATTTGAATAGACTCTTTTCATCCAGATTTTTAAAGGTGTTGCTGATCATAGCCTGTATTGCGCTGTTGATGGCCGCCATCTGGTACCTGGGGCCGATGTTCGGCTTCGGGGAGACGCGCCCGCTGGAAAGCGTGGAATCGCGCATCATCCTGATCGTACTGGCGACGTTCTGCCTGCTGTGTTTCTGGCTCAGACTACCGCTGTTTATCGTCACCGTTGCCGCCCTGTGCGTGCTTGTCTGGGTAATCGGCCCCTTTATTCTGATCGGGGAGAGTTACCCGCTGGCCGGCGTCACCGCCCGTTTGGTGGTGATCGGGGTGATTTTGTTCGTTGCCCTGCTGTACGGCATCTGGCGTTTGTTGCTGGCGTTGCGCCACAACCCGACGCTGCTGGATTTGTTCATCAAAAAACGGGACGTTAAGCAGGAAACCGACGTCTCCGAAGTCAGCATGGTTATCCGCAAAGCGGTTAACTACGTAAAAAAAACGCGTAAGAACACCTCGTTCTTCCAGCGTGTATTCCTGGCGCGCAAATCGCTGGATGTGCTGCCGTGGTACATGATGATTGGCACCGCCGGTGCGGGGAAAACCTCGGCGATCCTCGCGTCCAGCCAGGACTTCCCGATGCCGGAGCAGTTGAACCAGGTAGGTAAAGAGTGCCCGGCGACGCGTAACTGCGAATGCTGGTTCGCCAATGACGCGGTTTACATTGATACCTCCGGTAAGTACGTCAATGAGCCGAAGGAGAGTCAGGACGAGTGGCGCGGCATTCTGAAGGCGCTGAAGCGTTACCGTCCGGTCAAGGCGATTAACGGCACCATCGTAACCCTGGCCGCTGCGGACATCATGGGGCGCAGCAAAGCTGAGCTGTTCGAGCTTTCCGCCACCCTGCGCGGACGTCTGGAAGAATTGCGCCAGACGCTGGGCGTACGCTTCCCGGTGTACGTCATGATCACCAAACTCGATCAGTTGCCCGGTTTCGCTGAGTATTTCCGTATCCTGACCGAGCAGGAGCGCGAGCAAATCTGGGGAACGACGTTCCCGTACGGCGATGAAATGAAAGCCGGCGCCGCGGAACTGCACGAACACATCAAGAACGAGTTTGCGCTGCTGGAGCACCGTATCGATCGCGACATGACCGTGCGCCATCAGGAAGAGTACGACGTTGACGATCGTAAAAGAATGTACTCCCTGCCGCAGGACTTTAACTTGCTGACCGCGGCCGTCGCCGATGTGGTACAGAACATCTTCTTCGCTTCGCGCTACGACGATACGCAGAGCTACACCACGCTGCGCGGCGTGTACTTCTGCAGCAGCCGCCAGCCCATCGACTTTACGGTGCTGAACAACGGCACGGTGATTCAGCGCTGGTCCAACTATGTTTCCAACAAGGCGCCGGAAACCATCGTCCCTGCTTCTCGCCGCGACAGCGACGTTGATTACCTGGTCACCGATGTGGCGTTCGGGCGTCAGTATTTCCTCAAACAGTTGTTCAGCGAAATCATCGTGAAGGATGACGACCTTGCGCGCCACAACTTAACCAATGAGTCGAAATACCGTTTCCAGCGCTTCATCGGCCATACGCTGTGCATTCTGCTGGCCGTCTTTTTGCTGAACGGCATTTATAACAGCTACCACAACAACAGCGACTATCTGGTTGAGGTTGAGCAGAAAGCGACGCACCTGGAAGGTGAGGTGGACAGCTTTGTTAAAACCACCAACGACACTCTGTTACCGACGTTGCTGAGCCTGACGCAATACCTGCCTGAGACGCGGTTAGTGAACGTTTACGATCCCGATATGTCCTGGCGTTACGGGCTGTATACCGGCAACGACGTCATCAGGGCTTCCGACGGTCTGTACGCCTACTTCCTGCAACGGCTGCTGTTGCCGCAGATGGAGCATCAGGTCGCCAAATCGCTGCAGGAAGCGGTGTACCAGAACAGTACGGACAAGGTCTATTCCTGGCTGAAACTTTACCTGGTCATTACAGGGCAGGGGAAATTTGACAAGGATTACCTGATCAGCAGCCTTACCCAGCTGTGGGAAGACAACGGCAACCTGAGGCTGTATGCGGATCGTCGTGACTTCGTTTCCCATCTGAACAACCTGTTCAGCCGTCAGGACTGGCGCCGCTACGGGCAGGAGCCTGACGAGCAGCTGATCAAACATGCGCGCACCATGCTGGAGCGCAGGGACATGGCGGATCGTCTTTACGATCGCATTAAGGGGCTGGCCGAGGCGGAAGCGCCGCCGGACCTCACCCTGAATGAGATGACAAAGTCGCAGGCGGGCGAAATCTTCACCGTCGCCGGCTCCGAACAGACGATTCCAGGCTTGTACACCTACGCCGGTTACCACCAGGTGTTCAAAAAAAAAATGAGCGACGTCCTGGCGCCTTTGAGCAGTGAAGACGCCTGGGTGATGGGAAAAAAGGAAGCGACCGGGGAAATCCCCGATCTGCTTCAGACCGGAGTGGCAAAGGGCGGCGCGGGCAGCCTGGCCAATCCGGTGCAGGAAAAAATTCTGACGCGTTACCTCAGCGAGTACACCCGCCATTGGCAGAACTATCTGCGCAATATCCGGGTTAAGGGCAACATGCTGGGCGCGTATTCCGGGGACTCCGGGCTGACGTCGGACGTTTACATGCTGCGCACCCTGGTGTCGGCGGATTCACCGCTGACTAACCTGGTCAGGCGCGCCGTGAAGGAAACAACGCTGTCGGAAAAAGAGAAGTCAGTGGTGGCGGATGCGCTGAAAAACAGCAATGTCACCCACGGGCTGGGCATGAGCGGCCGCAGCCACATGCTTGACGTCGCGGCGCGGCTTAATCAGGCGTTCAAAGAGCTGGAAAAGCGCGTGCTCTGGGACAGCGTCGATCGCCATTTCGCGCCGTTGCGTGAGTTTGTCGTCGGCGACGCGCGGGCCAGCAGCGGGGATTTACCCCCGGGCAGCGCGGCGAATTCCCCGTACAGCAAGCTGATGGGGGTGCTGAACGACCAATATACGCTGTTCGTGATTTACGACGATGCGATTAAAAACGGCAACACGCCGCCGGTGTCGGAGTCCGCACAGAAGTTGAGCGCGGAGTCCCGTACCTGGCCCGATCCGCTGCGGGATCTGATTGGACCGTTGCTGGACGGCGCGCGCAAGCGGGCAAGCCAGAAGGTGATTGAAAAGACCAACGAAACCATTGATGAGAGCCTGGGATCAATATGTCGTCGCACGCTGAAGGGGCGCTATCCCTTCGCTAACGTACAGCAGGAAGTGAAGGTTGCCGATTTTGAGCGCTTCTTCGCCGCCGGTGGGGTGGTGGATGAGTACTTCAAAAAGAACCTGGCGGACAAAGTGGACACCTCGACCCGTCCGTGGCGTTACAAAGGCAGCGCAGACGCCATCGGCGGCGCCAGGCTGGACATCTTCGAGCACGTTGAAGATATCCGCAGCGCGTTCTTCCAGGGCGACAGCGGTAAACGCATGGAGCTGAATTTCGCCGTCTCGGTTCCCTACATGGACCCGTCGGTGACGCAACTGAACATGAATGTGGACGGTACGAAGATTAACTATGCGCACGGACCGGTGATGCCCACCTGGCTGAAGTGGCCCGGTTCGCGCTCCGGCTCGATGATCACCATTAATGCGACGCTGCGTTCGCAGTCGCCGGGTGCAGGACTGGTGTTAACCGGACCATGGGCGCTGTTCCGCTGGCTGGAAAGCGCGAAAAAGGTGGTTTCCACCGACTCAGGCAATACGGTTCTGGTTTATGCGCTGAACCAGCAAAACGCCAACATTGAGGTGGCGGGGCTGACGCATAACGACGAGCTGATCGTGGATTTGCTGAGAGGGTTCCGCTGTCCGTAACCCCGGCCGGGATTGTGATTCATCCGCCATTGCTACAGGGAGGCGAATATGGCGATACGTATCTTACTACTGAAGGATAACGCCGGTTCCGGGCTTTTTCGCCTGGGTGGGTTACGTGGCCGGCGTATCCGTACGTTTATCAAAAACAGGGTATTGCCCGGCATGCATGATGCGCTGCCAGGCAAAAGCCTACCTAAAAACTATCCCTGGTGTTTTATCTTGCCCCCGGCGTCCCTGCGCCGGAAAACGTATTACATCGGTGCGTTTGTTCCTTTTGATAATGCGCGCGGCGAGAGAAGCTTTATCGCGCTTTATTCTGCCGTTTCTTATAAATGGCTGCAGAGTAATCTTGCGTTGGAATTTCCTGCCGCGTTCTGGATGGCACGCATTTTAGCAGGCATGAAACATGAGGAGATAACCAGCGGGAATTATGTCTATGTACGCCCATGGATAAAGGCGTTACAGAGATCATTTTCCTGGTTCTGGGAATCTATCGCATTGACCGAAAATTTCAGATTCAGGAATCGTTCTAAGTTCCTTCTCCGTGAATGTACCGATTTAGACTATGAAATTTGTGGTGATGATGGCGTCGATATAATGCCATGGAAGAACTGGCCTGAATGTATTCAGGCCGGAGATTGCGTATGGCTCTGGCGACAAAGTAGGCATAACCGGCTTATTGAGTCTCAGAGAATTTTATTAAAGCACGATGAGGGCCGTGAGGTCTGATTCGTCATTTTAGGATATTAACCACGCATTAGGTGATAACATGTCGCGTACTATCAAATTAAGCAGTCCGGCGATGCCGCTTCTGTTGGGGGAACCGGCGCTGGTAATATCGGGTTTGGACGGCGAAGAATCGTTTTCTTCGTTGTATACTTACACGATAGTCGCCAAAACGCCGGCTAACCCTATGATTCCGTGGCAGTCCGCCTCGAATGTCGATTTAAAATCGCTTATCGGTAAAGATATGACGGTTGAAATCGAGTTGGATGGCAACGGGCTGGAGGAGTTAACTAACGTTGGCAAAGGAACTCGTGAGATTTCTGGTCTGGTGGAAAAGGCCCGATATATCGGGCGCGACGCCAATCAGGCTATGTATGAAATTATCATTCGTCCCTGGCTTTATCTAAGTACGCTAACGAATGACTACAAAATATTTCAGCAAAAAAGTGCTCTTCAAATTATTGAAGACGTGCTCGGTGACTATAATTTCTCATTCGAAAAACGTCTTGCCGGCAGCTATCCTATTCTTGACTACCAGGTACAGTATGGCGAAACCGACTTCGACTTTATCCAGCGTTTAATGGAAGAGTGGGGAATTTATTGGTTCTTTGAGCACAATGGCCAAAAACACACCCTGATTTTGGTTGACCATGTGGGGGCGCATAAGCGTTTCCCCAGCGAAGCGTATCACGTTATTAAATATTCTCCGGACGATCCTAAACTGGACGAAGAATATATTCATACGTTCCATTTCCAGGAGAAAATTACCTCCGGCCGGTGGGTCACGAACGATTATGACTTTACCAAGTCTCGTGCCGATATTATGGCGCTGGACAGCAAGCCGAGGAAAACCAGCTTCAACCAGATGGAAGTCTTCCAGTGGCCCGGCGACTATGAGCAACCTCAGATCGGTGAGCAGCTGGCCCGCGTCCGTATGGAAGAGCGCGGTGCCGAAGGCTCGCGTTGTTCCGGTTCCGGTTCATTGCGCGGTATTGCCTGCGGTTCGAACTTCGAACTGAAAGGGTATCCGGTTGATAAAGTTAACCGCGAATACATGATACTGAGCAGCCACCTGAACGTTACCGAAGTTGAGCAATCTTCCGGCGGCGTGGAGTTTGAGTATCACTGTGACTTCAGCGTTCAGCCGACGACCAAGATCTACCGCCATCCGATGACCATTCAGCGGCCGAAAACCAGCGGCCCGCAGACGGCGATCGTGGTTGGCCCGCCGGGTGAAGAAGTGTGGACCGACGAATATGGCCGGATCAAGGTTCGTTTCCAGTGGGACCGCTACGGCAAAAACCGTGAATCAGACTCCTGCTGGATCCGCGTCAGCCAGGCGTGGGCGGGAAATAACTTCGGCGGCATTCAGATCCCCCGCGTGGGTCATGAGGTCATCGTTGACTTCCTGAACGGCGACCCGGACCGTCCGCTGGTTACCGGCAGCCTTTATAACAACGTGACGATGCCGCCGTGGGATCTTCCCATGAACGGTACGCAAAGCGGTATGGTCACCCGTACCATCGGCGGTGGCCGCAACAACTACAACGGCGTACGTTTTGAAGATAAACCCGGCCTGGAACAGTATTGGGAACAGGCCGAACGTGATATGTCGCGTTTAACCAAGCGTAATGAATCGCAGGTTATCGGCGTTAACTCCGATCTTACCGTCGGTGTGTCGCGTACTGAGTTTGTGGGCGCTAACTTTACGTCCGACGTTATCGGCAACAGTTCCAACATGGTCGGCGCGACCTACGGCCTGCAGGTTGGCGGTTATGCCGCGTTTACCGTGGGTGGGGCGATGGCGTTTAACGTTGTCGGGCCTGTGTTAACGAACTACTCCGCAAACTACGGCTTCACCATCGGCGGCGCGCACAGCGAAAACGTCGGCGGGGTGAAGGGCGTAAACGTTGGCGGCGCCTATATGACGACCGTTGGCGGATATTACTCGCTGGCCGTTGGCGGTGCGCACCATACCGTTGTCGGTGGGGCGATGAGTTCAGTCGCTGGTGGCTATATGTCAATGACTGCCGGTGGCGAAATGGTTCTTTCCGCCGGTAAAATCCGCATCATTGGTAAGCATGTCGTCATTCAGGGCGACCAGGTGGACATCAACCCCGGCGATGGCTGCTGCGATTGCGGCGGTGGCGGCGGTGGCGGCGGTGGCGGTGCTGGTGCGGGCGCATTTGTCGGCCTGCCTGGCCTGCCGCCGATGCCTGGCTTGATCGGCTACGTATTGCCGCTGCCGTGCTTGCCGATCTTCGTTCCGCCAATTCCGATTCCGACGCCGGCTCCGCCGCCGACGCCAAGCCCGACGATGCCGCCGCTCCCGACGGATACACCGTTCCCGACGGATACTCCGTTCCCGACGACGACACCGCCAGTAACCGAGACGCCGACACCGACGACGACACCGCCGGTAACGGAGACACCGACGCCTCCGGTAACACCGACGACGACACCGCCGGTAACCCAGACGCCGACGCCGCCGGTAACGGAAACACCGACGCCGCCGGTAACGGAAACGCCGACGCCGCCGGTAACAGAAACGCCGACGCCGCCGGTAACAGAAACGCCGACGCCGCCGGTAACAGAAACGCCGACGCCGCCGGTAACAGAAACGCCGACGCCGCCGGTAAC
>NZ_QRAP01000003.1 GCF_003363015.1 Enterobacillus tribolii
TCGCACTTGTTCAGGAACACGATGATGTACGGAACGCCTACCTGACGACCCAGCAGGATGTGCTCACGGGTCTGCGGCATCGGGCCGTCAGTCGCTGCAACAACCAGGATCGCGCCGTCCATCTGGGCAGCACCGGTGATCATGTTTTTAACGTAGTCGGCGTGGCCCGGGCAGTCTACGTGAGCGTAGTGACGGGTCGGGGTATCGTATTCAACGTGAGAAGTGTTGATGGTGATACCACGTGCTTTTTCTTCCGGCGCGTTATCGATCTGATCGAATGCACGAGCGTTACCACCGTAGGTTTTTGCCAGAACGGTAGTGATGGCTGCGGTCAGGGTAGTTTTACCGTGGTCAACGTGGCCGATGGTACCAACGTTAACGTGCGGTTTTGTACGTTCAAATTTTTCTTTAGACACGGCTATATTCCTTACTAATGTGCTCTCCCCCGCTGGAGAGAGCACGGGATCATTGTGTTAAAAACCCGAAAGCTTATTTACCACGGGCTTCAATTACGGCCTGAGCGACGTTATTCGGCGCTTCAGCATACTTCAGGAACTCCATGGAGTAAGAAGCACGGCCCTGGGTCTGAGAACGCAGGTCGGTAGCATAACCGAACATTTCAGACAGCGGAACCTGAGCGCGAACAGTTTTGCCGGTAGGCGTATCGTCCATACCTTCAATAATGCCGCGACGACGGTTCAGGTCACCGATAACATCACCCATGTAGTCTTCCGGGGTTTCAACTTCAACCTTCATGATAGGCTCAAGCAGAACCGGCTTCGCTTTCTTAAAGCCATCTTTAAAGGCGATAGACGCGGCCAGTTTAAACGCCAGTTCGGAGGAGTCAACATCATGGTAAGAACCGTAATGCAGACGCACACCGATATCCACTACCGGATAACCGGCCAGCGGACCAGACTTCAGCTGTTCCTGGATACCTTTATCAACGGCCGGAATGTATTCACCCGGAATCACGCCGCCTTTAATGTCGTTGATAAATTCGTAGCCTTTACCACCCGGCTCCAGCGGGTACATGTCGATGACAACGTCACCGTACTGACCACGACCACCGGACTGTTTGGCGTGTTTACCCTGAATATCCTTGACGCTGTCACGGATGGTTTCACGGTAAGCAACCTGCGGTTTACCCACGTTAGCTTCAACGTTGAATTCACGCTTCATACGGTCAACGATGATATCGAGGTGCAATTCACCCATACCAGCGATGATGGTCTGGTTGGTTTCTTCGTCAGTCCATACGCGGAATGACGGGTCTTCCTTCGCCAGACGGCCCAGAGCGACACCCATTTTTTCCTGGTCCGCTTTGGTTTTCGGTTCAACGGCGATAGAGATAACCGGCTCAGGGAACTCCATACGCTCCAGGATGATCGGCGCGTTCGGATCGCACAGGGTATCCCCGGTGGTCACGTCTTTCAGGCCGATAGCCGCAGCGATGTCGCCCGCACGAACTTCTTTGATCTCTTCACGCTTGTTAGCATGCATCTGAACGATACGGCCGAAACGCTCACGCGCCGACTTCACGGAGTTCAGTACGGTGTCGCCGGAATTAACTACGCCGGAGTACACGCGGAAGAACGTCAGGTTACCCACGAACGGGTCAGTAGCGATTTTAAACGCCAGTGCCGCAAACGGCTCATCATCGCTGGGATGACGCTCAGCCGGGGTATCTTTACCGTCGTCCAGCATACCGTTGATCGCCGGAACGTCAGTCGGTGCCGGCAGGTATTCGATTACCGCATCCAGCATTGCCTGTACGCCCTTGTTCTTGAACGCAGAACCACAGGTTACCAGGATGATTTCGTTGTTCAGCACACGCTGACGCAGCGCTTTCTTGATCTCTTCCTCGGTCAGCTCTTCGCCGCCCAGGTATTTCTCCATCAGCTCTTCAGACGCTTCAGCTGCGGATTCGATCAGATTCTGGTGCCACTCTTCAGCCAGCTCCTGCATGTCGGCCGGGATATCTTCATAGGTGAAGGATACGCCCTGGTCAGCATCGTTCCAGTTGATGGCTTTCATTTTCACCAGGTCAACAACGCCGGTGAACGCTTCTTCAGCACCAATCGCCAACTGCAGCGGAACCGGGTTCGCGCCCAGACGGGTTTTGATCTGGCCAACTACTTTCAGGAAGTTCGCACCCATACGGTCCATTTTGTTAACGAACGCGATACGCGGTACGCGATACTTGTTCGCCTGGCGCCATACGGTTTCAGACTGCGGCTGAACACCACCAACAGCACAGTAGACCATTACCGCGCCGTCCAGAACACGCATAGAACGTTCTACTTCGATAGTGAAGTCAACGTGCCCCGGGGTATCAATGATGTTGATACGGTGCGGTTCAAACTGTTTGGCCATACCTGACCAAAATGCAGTGGTGGCAGCAGAGGTAATGGTAATACCACGTTCCTGTTCCTGCTCCATCCAGTCCATGGTTGCTGCGCCGTCATGAACCTCACCGAGTTTATGGTTTACACCGGTGTAGAACAGAATACGTTCGGTAGTCGTGGTCTTACCGGCGTCGATGTGAGCACTGATACCGATATTACGGTAGCGTGCAATGGGTGTTGTGCGAGCCATTTGATTCCTCTATTCCTAGGACGTTCAAGTTAAGTTACCCACAGCGGACGACTTACCTGAAGCGTCCGCCTGGTTACTAACACTACGAAGGGATTACCAACGGTAGTGTGCGAACGCCTTGTTGGCCTCTGCCATGCGATGAACATCTTCGCGTTTCTTCACTGCGGTACCTTTGTTTTCCGCAGCATCAGACAGTTCATTCGCCAGGCGCAGAGCCATGGATTTATCACCGCGTTTACGAGCGGCTTCAACGATCCAACGCATTGCCAGCGCATTACGACGGACCGGACGAACTTCAACCGGAACCTGATAAGTAGAACCACCAACACGGCGAGACTTAACTTCGACGGTCGGACGGACGTTGTCCAGGGCTACTTCAAAGGCTTCCAGTTCGCTTTTACCGGAACGCTGAGCCAGGGTCTCCAGCGCGGTATAAACAATGCTTTCTGCGGTAGACTTCTTACCGTCTACCATCAGGATATTTACAAATTTAGCCAGCAGTTCTGATCCGAACTTCGGATCCGGCAGAATTTTACGCTGACCAATGACGCGACGACGTGGCATGGAAATACTCCGTTGTTAATTCAGGATTGTCCAAAACTCTACGAGTTTAGTTTGACATTAAAGTTAAAACGTTTGGCCTTACTTAACGGAGAACCATTAAGCCTTCGGCTTCTTCACGCCATACTTGGAGCGAGCCTGCTTACGGTCTTTAACACCTGAGCAGTCCAGCGCGCCACGAACGGTGTGGTAACGCACACCCGGCAGGTCCTTAACACGACCGCCACGGATCAGGATCACGGAGTGCTCCTGCAGGTTGTGGCCTTCGCCACCAATGTAAGAACTCACTTCGTAACCGTTAGTCAAACGCACACGGCATACTTTACGCAGCGCTGAGTTCGGTTTTTTCGGCGTGGTGGTATATACGCGAGTACATACGCCACGTTTCTGCGGGCAGGCTTCCAGCGCCGGAACGTTGCTCTTAGCAACCTTCATGGCGCGCGGTTTGCGTACCAGCTGGTTAATTGTTGCCATTATAGCTCCTGGTTTTGCTTTGCTTTAGCTTCGTAAACATGTGATAAATCGCCTTATACCCACCATTGGCAAAGTATAAGGACGCAGAATTTTATTGCCGACCCGTGAAGGTGTCAAGAAATATACAAGTCACTGCGTGCTGACGCGCATTTTACCAGGCCATCTGCTGCGTATGTTTTTCGCTCAACGTAACGAATTCAGTATAGTCAAGCAGCCTGATTGCGGGGGAAATATGCGCGCTCAAACCGCGCGCCTCAACATCTGCCGCCAGGGCGTATACCTGCGCCGCGGGTAAGACGTCAAGCGGGCGGGCGCCGTTCACCGCGCACAGCACGCCGTCCTGCAACAGCACCAGGTCATCGCCGTCGCCCATAAACAGGCAAAGCGTAGTCAGATCGGCCGCAACGGGGGATTTGTTCAGGGTATGAAGCACGTTATACCTCGCCTCTCAAAATGTCAGCACGACGTCGCACTGCGCCAGCTCCGCCCTCATTTGCGCAGCCGGCAGCACCGAGCAGGCCGTCGCCCATGCCGTCACATCCTGCAGTCCGCGCTCATGCAGGGACTCACCGCATAAGTACACGTGTTCGATGTCGTAGAGCGGCATAACGCCGAACGTCGCCACATAATCGCGCGCCAGTATCTGCGCCGGTTTCTGATCGCGCAGTAACTGAAATACGCCGTCGCCGACGAAAAACACCCGGACGTCTTCGCTGAAGGCGGACGCCGCCAGCAGCGCGTCCAGCCCTTCGCGCCCGGCGCTGGTTGTGTGCGGAGGGGAGGTAAAAACAAAGGCGAGACGTCGCATTCTATCCTCTCAGAACTGCATAATACGATCGCAGCGCAGCGCCGCTTCCGCCAGAGCGCCCAGGCCGCTCAGCGTGAACCCGGGTTGCAGGTTGGCCGCCGGCAGGCCGAGCTGGCGCGCTTCGTCTTCCGACACCACGCCGCGCCGCAGGGCGGCGGCAACGCAGACATTAAGCGTGACCTCATGTTCCTGCGCAAGCTGCTGCCATGCCCGGACCAGATCGCATTCATCGCTGGCGGGCGCAGTCAGCTGATTGGCGTTGCTCACGCCCTCACGATAAAAAAATACGCTCTCCAGCCGGTGCCCTGCCTCAATCAACGCACGGGCGAACTGCCAGGCGCTGCTGGCCGCCTGCGTGCCATACGCCGGGCCGGTCACGAACAGCGCATACCGCAGCATCAGCGATCGCCCTGAATGTCGCCGCTTTTAAACTGGCGGATATAGAGATAGACCGTATGTTTGGAGATATTCAGCCGATCGGCCACCTGGTTGATGGCATCCTTGATATCGAAAATGCCCTTCTCATACAGGTTCAACACGATCTGGCGATTTTTGGCGTTGTTAGACACCGTACGGTCGGCATTCACTTCTTCAATGGTGAACTCCAGCGTTTGCGCGACCAGGTCATCCACCGACGACGCGAAGTTGACCGAAGAAGAAACTTCCTGCGGCTCTTTCGGGATGAAGGTTTCCACAATCTGGGAAAAAGGCACGTCCAGGTTCATGTTGATACACAGCAACCCGATCACCCGCTGCTCTTTGTTGCGGATGGCGATAGTGACCGACTTCATCAGCACGCCGCTCTTGGCGCGGGTGAAATAGGCTTTGGAAACGCTGCTGTCCTCCCCGGCCATGTCATGCAACATGCGCAGGGCCAGATCGGTGATAGGAGAGCCGATCTGCCGCCCGGTGTGTTCCCCGTTGGCAATGCGCACGGCTGAGCATTTCAGATCTTCCAGGGAATGCAATACGATCTCGCAATGCGATCCGATGAGCATCGCCAGGCCGTCCACCACGGCTTCATAAGATTTCAGAATTTCATAATCTGACTGGCTGAACGGACGCTCATCCAGCAGTTCCAGCTCGCTGGCGTCACCAGACAAAAGCACATTGGACATTGCAAACAACCCTCGCGGTTGAACCCCTCGACATCATCTCCGGTCACTTTGAATACTTTATGATTTAACGTAAACGCAAGCACAGGCCCCGCCCGCGAATGCCGGGGGCAGGCTAAAAACCGGAAACCGCCCGGAAAGCCCCGTGCCGCAACCCCGTTTGCGAACGAAACCGGGACGACGCTTACCGATAAGCAGCTATTTTTAACTCTTTGAGGCGGATGGGGGAAGTTTTTTCGCAATCCCTCTCCGTCGGCGGATCGAGAAAAAGAAAAGCCGCGGCATTGCTGCCACGGCTTTCAGCGCGTAAACCAGATAAATTATTTACCTGATTTCTCAGCGGGTTTTTCCGCCGGTTTGTTCGCTTCGGTTTCGTTCTTCGGCGTGGGTTTTACGTCCAGCAGCTCAACGTCAAACACCAGCGTAGAGTTAGCCGGGATCCCCGGAACGCCGGTTTTGCCGTAGGCCAGATCCGGCGGAATGACCAGCTTGATCTTGCCGCCTTTCTTAACGTGCTTCAGGCCTTCGGTCCAGCCCGGGATGACCCCGTCAAGACGGAATGACAGCGGCTCGCCGCGGCTGTAAGAGTTGTCGAACTCAGAGCCGTCGGTCAGCGTACCTTTGTAGTTTACCGTTACGGTGTCGGTATCTTTCGGCGCTTCGCCAGTCCCTTCTTTCTCAACCTGATACATCAGGCCGGATTTCGTGGTCTTAACGTCTTTCTCTTTTGCAAAGCTGTCACGGTATTTTTTACCGGCTTCTTCGCTCGCCTTGGCATCCTGCTCCATCTTCGCCTGAGCAGAAGCCTTCACGCGGGCTTCAAAACCCTGCAGAGTCTGCTCGATTTCCTGATCGGTCAGTTTGCTCTTATCGGCAAACGCATCCTGAACGCCGGCGATCAGCTGGGTCTTATCCAGCTTGATACCCAGCTTTTCCTGCTCTTTCAGGGAGTTTTCCATGTAACGACCCAGTGAAGCGCCTAATGCATAGGCCGCCTGCTGGTCATCAGTGTCGAATTTTTTCTCTGCGCTCACCGCCGGTGCGGGGGCGGCTGCGGCTTTTCCTGCGTTCTCTTCAGCGAAAACCTGAGCGTTCAGGGCCATCGCCATAGTGGCTGCAAGCACGGTGACTTTAAATAACGATTTCATCCATTTCTCCAAACTTTAAGGCGGATGGCCTTAAATAACGCTGATCTAAGATTAGGGTGGCTACTATAGCTCAAAACAACCACTACGCGCACCAGAATGACCACCATCTGACTTTGCTGCAAGGAAAAAGTTTCATCCACGCATTCAATTCAGTGTAGTCAATCATGACGGGTATTCCCGCTCATTTACGGGTAAAATAAACACTATTGGGCATTATGCCTGCACGTTATGATTTCACCGCACATCACGCGGTTATCTGGAGCTTCATATGCAATCATCAGACTGGGACCCGGCGGCGTTTGAAGCCCGGCTGGAACTGCTCGAAAGCCGTCTGGCCTTTCAGGAACTCACTATTGAAGAGCTGAATCAGACCATCATCCAGCAGCAGTGGGAAATGAACAAAATGCGCGAGCATATGCGCCTGCTCATCGACAAACTGCGCGCGTCGCAGCCTTCCATGGTCGCGTCGCAGTCGGAAGAGGTTCCGCCGCCGCATTATTGATGCGGCGGATTCCAGGCAACAAAAAAGCGGCTTAATCAGCCGCTTTTTTGTTATACGCCGGGTATCAGTGACAACCGCAACCGCCGTTGCCTTTACCTTTGCCCTGACCGCCGCAGCAACCGCCGCCGCCATGACCGTGCTCATGATCGTGGTCGTGACCATGGCCGCCACAGCAACCATCGCCGTGATCGTGGTCATGGCCGTGACCGCCACAGCATCCGCCGTGACCGTGCTCATGGTCATGCTCGCCGTGTACATGGCCGTGCTCCAGCTCTTCAGCGGTCGCTTCGCGGACAGCCACGACTTCAACGTTGAAGTTCAGGTTCTGGCCGGCCAGCATGTGGTTACCGTCAACCACCACGTGATCGTCGCCGACTTCGGTGATTTCTACCGGCACCGGACCCTGATCGGTTTCCGCCAGGAAACGCATGCCGACCTGCAGCTCGTCAACGCCCATAAAGACGTCTTTCGGTACGCGCTGCACCAGATTGTCGTCATAGCTGCCATACGCATCATTTGCGCCAACGTGCACGTCGAAGCGGTCGCCCACGTCGTGCCCTTCCAGCGCCTTCTCCAGGCCAGCGATCAGAGAACCATGTCCGTGCAGATAGTCCAACGGTGCGCTCACCGGAGACTCATCAACTAAAACACCGTCTTCTGTACGTACCTGGTAAGCCAAGCTGACTACCAGGTCTTTTGCTACTTTCATGATATCTCCTACCGTTGGAAACTAATTTGGCACGAATTGTATACCCTTAATCATGAGGGTAAAGCCGAATCCGCGCCATTGTATGCGACAGGATAAAAAATAGTACGCTTAAACGCCACCGTTGATACTTAATCAGGGCGAAAAATACCGATCATTTGCTTATTATCATCCACGTACCCGCTCACATCCGCTTCAGGCTGCGCCAGTTGATGACCGCACTTAACGCATTCCGCCCGTTCAATATTATTCTCGCGCCACACCACCAGCGTGTCCTGCACCTTGCATGCGGGGCAGACAGCCCCGGCGATAAATTTTTTCTTCATCATTTTATTATTACGGCTCAAGGCCATCCTCTTCCTCATCCCAGCTGTGAAGCTGTTTACGTTCATGCTGCATTTCGCGCTGAAAGATATCCTCCAGTTCGCGCCGCGCTTCTTTCACGCGCGATACCTGGGCCACGTCGCCGTGATGCTGCGGCATCAGTTCCCTGAGCATGCGCATATCCAGCCGGCGAAAATGCTGCTGCGCCCGGTGCGCCTGATGCGGATGCATACCCAGTTCAATCAGCGCCTTACGCCCCAGTTCCAGCGCGCTGGAAAACGTCTCGCGGGTGAACTGATTCACGCCGGCCATCAGCAGCTCATGCGCCTCCACGCGGCCACGGGCGCGCGCCAGAATACGCAGATGAGGGAAATGATGCTGGCACAAATGCACCACGGCCATGGTGTCTTCCGGCTCATTGCAGGTCACCACGATAGCACGCGCCTTCTCCGCGCCGGCGGCGCGCAGCAGTTCCAGATCGGTGGCGTCGCCGTAATACACCTTGTAGCCATAACGGCGCATCATGCTCACCGCGCTGACATCCCGCTCCAGCACGGTGATGCGCATTTTGTTCGCCATCAGCAAACGCCCGATCACCTGGCCGAAACGCCCGAATCCCACGATGATTACCTGCGGATCGTCGTCTTCAACATAAGGCGCTTCGTCATTTTCCTCGCTGAGGTTGTAGCGTTTTTCCAGAATTTTATCGACGATCTGCATCAGCAGCGGCGTCGTAACCATCGACAGAGTCACAATCACCAGCAGCTGCGCCGCCTGGGCATCGCTCAGCAGTTTCTGCGTCATCGCCGCGGAAAACAGCACGAAGGCGAACTCCCCGCCCTGGCTCAGCACCGCGGCGAACTGCAGCCGCACCGAACTGCGGATGCCGGAAATCCGCGCCAGCACATACAACACCAGCGCCTTAATCAGCACCAGCAACAGCACGCCGAGCAGCACTTCCCCCAGATGGGTGTACAGCACGCCGAGATTCAGCGCCATGCCGACGGAGATGAAAAACAGCCCGAGCAGCAGCCCCTTAAACGGTTCGATGGCAATTTCCAGCTCGTGCTGAAACTCACTTTCGGCCAGCAGTACGCCGGCGATAAACGTTCCCAACGCCATCGAAAACCCCAGCGCATCCATAAACATCGCCGCGCCGAGCACGACCAGCAAGGCCGTTGCGGTAAAAATCTCCTTCACCCCGGTAGCCGCGATATAGCGGAACAGCGGGCGCAGCAAAAAACGGCCGCCGATCAACATGCCCGCCAGCGCGCCGACCTTCAGCGCGACGTATCCCCAGTCGGTATTATCGTTGCTGGAACCGGCCAGCACCGGAATCAACGCCAGCGCAGGGATCACCGCCATGTCCTGAAACAGCAGCACGGAGAAGCCGAGCTGCCCGCCTTCATTGCGGTTCATGCCTTTTTCGCGCATCAGTTGCAGCGCCATCGCCGTCGAGGACATCGCCAACCCGATACCGCCGATCACCGCCGCCTGCCAGGCAAACCCCGTCAGGCAAAGCAACCCGCCCAGCGCCAGCGCCGACAAAATCACCTGCCCGGCCCCCGCGCCGAAAATAGAACGCCGCAGCGCCCACAGCTTGGCAGGGTTCAGCTCCAGTCCGATGATAAACAGCAGGAACACCACCCCCAGCTCGGCAAAGTGCAAAATCTCATCCACATCACGGATGAAGCCCAGCCCCCACGGGCCGATGGCAATTCCGGCGATCAAAAAACCCAGCACGGTGCCGATACCCAGCCGGCGCGCGATCGGAACCGCGACCACTGCCGCAAACAAAAACAGCAGGATCGCCGGCAATAAAGAACTCTCTTCGCTCATCGTCGTCCCCCGCCGAGCGGCGCCGCCAACCACTGACCGTACGCTTTCGCGTGCGACTGCAACACATCCGGCTTCAGCCGCCTCGCCCAGTACACCACCATCGGCGTCATCCAGTGCATGTGGCACATGCCTGCCGTCAGTTCGAAAGGACGCATCAGCTCCTCCAGGGTGTGATGGTTATAGCCGCTGACCTGATAAGCGCCCTCCGGCTCGCCGGTGGTCACCACCGAACGCCAGTATTTGCCGCGCAGCGCATTGCCGCCGACGCCGCTGGAAAAACCGCGCGTCAGTACCCGGTCCAGCCACTCTTTGAGCAACGCCGGGCAGCTGTAGGTATACAGCGGATGCTGAAAGACAATCACCTGATGTTCGCGCAGCAGTTTCTGCTCATGGTGGATATCAATAAAAAAATCGGGATAGTGCTGATACAAATCGTGCACGGTAACATGTTCAAGTTGCTGCGCCGGTTGCAGCAAAACCCGGTTAGCAACCGAGTCCTGTGACTCCGGATGGGCATACAGCAGCAAAACCCGCGGTGGCTGCGACATCGATTCCCCTCCCAAAACATCGTCATCAGAAAGTTTTTCCGCTACCATGCGGCGCGGTAAGGCCGGATGCCCGACATGATAACGGGCGGCCGTGACGGTTATGGTTATATAGCCAAAGGTAATGTTGCTAAAGAAAACACGTTACCAAGATTAATTTACTTAAAAGCAAAGATATTTTAACACACTCTCAGTAGACGACGCTTTATGATTGTTTTCTCATCGTTACAAATTCGCCGCGGAACCCGCGTCCTGCTGGATAACGCCAGCGCGACCATTAATCCGGGCCAAAAAGTCGGCCTGGTCGGTAAAAACGGCTGCGGGAAATCAACCCTGCTGTCGCTGCTGAAGGGTGAAATCAGCGCGGACGCCGGCAACGTGACATTTCCCGGCAACTGGTCGCTGGCCTGGGTAAACCAGGAAACGCCTGCGCTGGATATCCCCGCGCTGGAATACGTGCTGGACGGCGATCGGGAGTTCCGCCAGTTGGAAACCGATCTGGCGGACGCCAACGCCCGCAACGACGGCAACGCCATCGCCCTGCTGCACGGCAAGCTGGACGCCATTCAGGCCTGGACCATCCGCCCGCGCGCCGCCAGCCTGTTACATGGTTTGGGCTTCAGCCAAAGCCAGTTACAGGAGCCGGTAAAATCCTTCTCCGGCGGATGGCGCATGCGCCTCAACCTGGCCCAGGCGCTGCTGTGCCGCTCAGACCTGCTGCTGCTCGACGAACCAACCAACCACCTCGATCTTGATGCGGTGATCTGGCTGGAGCGCTGGCTGAAGTCTTATCAGGGCACGTTGATCCTGATCTCCCATGACCGGGACTTCCTCGATCCCATCGTGGACAAAATTCTGCATATCGAGCAGGAGCAGTTGTTCGAATACACCGGCAATTACTCGTCGTTCGAGCTGCAGCGCGCCACCAAGCTGTCGCAGCAGCAAGCGCTGTACGAAAGCCAGCAGGCCAAAGTCGCCCATCTCCAGCACTACATTGACCGCTTCCGCGCCAAGGCGACCAAGGCCAAACAGGCCCAGAGCCGGATAAAAATGCTGGAGCGCATGGAGCTGATCGCCCCGGCGCACGTGGACAACCCGTTCCGCTTCAGCTTCCGCCTGCCGGAAAGCCTGCCCAATCCGCTGCTGCGCATGGAAAAAGTCAGCGCCGGCTACGGCGAGCGTACCGTGCTCAACTCAATCAAGCTCAATCTGGTGCCCGGCTCGCGCATCGGCCTTCTGGGCCGTAACGGCGCCGGGAAATCGACGTTGATCAAACTGCTGGCCGGCGAGTTAACGCCGCAGCACGGAGAGGTCGCGCTGGCGAAGGGCGTGAAGCTGGGCTATTTCGCCCAGCATCAGCTGGAATACCTGCGTGCGGATGAATCCCCGTTGCAGCACCTCACCCGCCTGGCGGAGCGCGAAACCGAGCAGCAACTGCGCGACTACCTGGGCGGTTTCGGCTTCCACGGCGATAAAGTCAGCGAAGCGACCCAACGTTTCTCCGGTGGCGAAAAAGCCCGTCTGGTGCTGGCGTTGATCGTCTGGCAGCGCCCCAACCTGCTGCTGCTCGACGAACCGACCAACCACCTGGATCTGGACATGCGCCAGGCGCTGACCGAAGCGCTTATCGACTTCGAAGGCGCGCTGGTCGTCGTTTCCCACGACCGGCATTTGTTGCGCTCCACCACCGACGATCTTTACCTGGTCCACGACGGCCAGGTTGAGCCGTTCAACGGCGATCTGGAGGACTACCAGCAATGGATGATCGATCTGCAACGTCAGGAAAATCAGCAGGAAAGCGCGCCGAAGAGCGCCGAAGGCACGGTGAATAACGCGCAATCGCGCAAAGACCAAAAACGCCGGGAAGCCGACTTCCGCAGCCAGACCCAGCCGGTCCGCAAGCTTATCGCTCAGATGGAACAGCAGATGGAAAAGCTGGGCGCTCAGCTCGCCGCGCTGGAAGAAAAGCTCTCGGACAGCGGCCTGTACGACACCGACCGCAAAGCAGAACTCACGCAATGCCTGCAACAGCAGACGCAAACCAAGACGGCGCTGGAAGCGGCGGAAATGACGTGGCTGGATGCGCAGGAGCAGTTGGAGCAGATGACGAAAGCCTTCGAAGAGGGCTGATGATCATGCGGGCGCCCGTCTGGCGCCCGCAGCGTTTCCTTAATGCCAGATCAGCAATACGCAGGCCGCGGTCAGCAATCCCATCGAAATATTGAACGTGAACCAGGCGCGGCGGCTGCGCAACAGGCGCCCGATCAGCGTACCAAACCCCAGCCAGACAATCCCCGCCACCAGATTCACCAAAAACATACCGACGCTAATCGCCAGCACCGAATAGTTGTAACGCTCGCCGGCCAGGCTAAAGCTGGTTATCGCCCCCAGCCCCATCAGCCAGGCCTTGGGGTTCAGGAATTGCAGCAACCACCCCTGATACCAATACACCGGCTTGCCGACCTTAACGGCGGCCGGATCAAGCCGCTCATAGCTGGACGTCGCAATCTTCCAGGCGATATACAGCAAATAAGCGCTTCCCAGCACTTTCAGGGTCGTATGCAACGACGGATAAACCACCAGCAGCCCGCCAACGCCGAACGCCACCAGCAACAGCAGCGACTGCATGCCCAGCATAATACCGAACATCAGCGGCACGGAACGCGTGAATCCGAAGTTAGCCCCCGAAGACGTCAATAACATGTTATTCGGGCCGGGCGTAATTGCCGCGACCCACAAAAACCCCAGCATTGAAAAAAACAGCCCCAGTTCCATGCCCAGACAAACCCTGAAATGAATGTTTATAGTGTCTTGACGCTATCAGTGTGATATTGATCGCACAAGACCCAACAACATGAATTTTAATCACCTGATGAACGCGCAATTTTTCCCGATGCCGGGGGCGAGCAATCCCCACGTGCAAACGATCCTGCCGCGCCTGGTGCGTCGCAAGGTTATGCTGGAGCCGCATTGGCAGCGATTGACCCTGCCAGACGGTGATTTCGTCGATCTCGCCTGGAGCGAACCGCCGGAAGCGGCGCGCCACAAACCGCGCGTGGTGTTATTTCATGGCCTGGAGGGTAACTTTTACAGCCCCTACGCCCACGGTCTGCTGAATGCCTGGCGCCAGCAGGGCTGGCTTGGCGTCGTGATGCATTTTCGCGGCTGCAGCGGCGAGCCCAACAAAATGCAGCGTATTTATCATTCCGGTGAAACCGAAGACGCCCGTTTCTTTCTTCACTGGCTGCGTGAAACCCACGGCAGCCAACCCACCGCTGCTGTGGGCGTTTCGCTGGGCGGCAACATGCTGGCCTGTTATCTCGGGCAGGAAGGCGACGCCGCACCGCTGGAGGCGGCGGTTATCGTTTCTGCGCCGCTGATGCTGGAACCCTGCTCGGATCGTCTGGAACAGGGCGTATCACGCATTTACCAACGCTATTTGCTGAATTTGCTGAAGCAAAACGCGGCGCGCAAGCTACGGCGCTACCCCGGCACGCTGCCGCTGGATCTGCCGGCCCTGAACCGCATCCGCCGCCTGCGCGAGTTCGACGACGCCATCACCTCGCGCCTGCACGGCTTCAGCGACGCCGTTGACTATTACCGCCGTTGCAGCGCCATGCCGCTGCTGCCGCAAATCAAAGTGCCGACGCTGATCATTCACGCCAAAGACGATCCGTTCATGACGCCCGACGTTATTCCGCAGCCGGGCAGTTTACCGTCTAACATTGAATATCAACTGACCGAATTCGGCGGGCACGTCGGGTTCGTCGGCGGCAGCCTGAAGCAGCCGCAGATGTGGCTCGAACAGCGTATCCCCGCCTGGTTGGCGCCGTACCTGGAGCAGAAGTCATGATTATTCCCTGGGAACAACTGGCTGAAGATACGCTGGAAAACCTGATTGAGTCGTTCGTTTTGCGGGAAGGCACCGACTACGGCGAACAGGAAAAGACGCTGACGCAGAAAGTTGATGACGTGCGCCGTCAGCTGAAAAGCGGCGAGGTGGTGCTGGTTTGGTCTGAGTTACACGAAACCGTCAACATCATGCCGCGCACGCAGTTTCAGGCAACGCCTTACGAAGAAGAACAACAATAATGACATCAGGCCCGCGCATCGCGGGCGATACTGAAGCATATTCGGGGTAAATCATGTCAGCCAAACATCCGATTATCGCCGTCACCGGCTCAAGCGGCGCAGGCACCACCACGACCAGCATGGCATTCCGCAAGATATTTCAGCAGCTTAACCTGCATGCTGCCGAACTGGAAGGTGACAGTTTTCACCGCTATACCCGCCCGGAAATGGACGCGGCCATCCGCAAGGCGCGCGATCAGGGCCGCCACATCAGCTATTTCGGCCCTGAAGCCAACGATTTCACGTTTCTGGAGCAGACGTTTCAGGAATACGGCGAACACGGGCGCGGACGCTCGAGAAAATACCTGCACACCTATGACGAAGCGGTGCCTTACAATCAGGTTCCCGGTACGTTCACCCCCTGGCAGCCGCTGCCGGAGCCGACGGACGTGCTGTTTTATGAAGGGCTGCACGGCGGCGTGGTCACCCCCCAGCATAACGTGGCGAAACACGTAGACCTGTTGGTCGGCGTGGTGCCGATCGTCAACCTGGAGTGGATTCAGAAACTGGTGCGCGACACCGGCGAGCGCGGCCACTCGCGCGAAGCGGTAATGGACTCGGTGGTCCGCTCGATGGAAGACTACATCACCTACCTCACGCCGCAGTTTTCCCGCACCCATATCAACTTTCAGCGCGTGCCGACGGTGGACACCTCCAACCCGTTTGCCGCCAAGGCCATTCCTTCGCACGACGAAAGCTTCGTCGTGATTCATTTCCGCGGGCTGGACAACATCGACTACCCCTACCTGCTGGCGATGCTGCAAGGGTCGTTTATCTCGCACATCAACACGCTGGTCGTTCCGGGCGGAAAAATGGGGTTGGCGATGGAGCTGATCATGACGCCGCTGGTCCAGTGCCTGATGGAAGGGAAAAAGATCGGGTAACCGGTGACAAGGCCGGCGCAAGCGCCGCCGGCCTCCGGCATTATGCTACCGTTACCACTTCAAAGCTGTGGGTGATATTCACTGACTTACCCAGCATCAGCGCCACCGAGCAATATTTCTCCGCCGACAGGCTGACCGCACGCTCTACCGCCTTATCCGTCAGATCCCGGCCGGTTACCACAAAATGCAGATTAATATGGGTAAACAACCGCGGCGCTTCTTCACGACGCTCAGAGGTCAGTTTTACTTCACAATCGCGTACGTCCAAGCGCCCTTTCTGCAAAATGGACACCACGTCAATCGCGCTGCAACTGCCCGCAGCCATCAAAACCATCTCCATCGGGCTTGGCGCCTTGTCACCGGCGTTACCGTCCATCAAAACCTGATGCCCTGACGCGGATTCACCAAGAAACGTCAGTCCTTCCACCCACTTAACCCGAGCCTGCATAGTTTTTTCTCCGCAAACGTTGAATTCCCAAAGGGTACGCTTTCCCTGCAAAACACGCAATTGGCCGGCCAAAAGGTTGCTGAAGCGAGACAACACAAGACACCCGGCCAAAGCTGTGCTACAAACAGTGACTAAACGGATCTTTTTCCAACGAAGCAGGGAGTAGATCAATTACTGTGGGTGATTGTTTACCCATAATACATTGACCAACAAACCTGCGGTACCGTAGGCAACAAAAAGCTATGCCCTTGAGTTTTTTTACTCACTTTACAGGGAAATCGGTAGCCCTCGTAATTTGGGCCGCGATAACAACAGAGGATAACAGCGAATGGTTCTCGGCAAACCGCAAACAGACCCGACCCTTGAATGGTTCCTGTCTCATTGCCATATCCATAAATATCCCTCCAAGAGCACCTTGATTCACCAGGGCGAAAAAGCTGAGACGCTTTATTACATCGTCAAAGGCTCCGTGGCCGTGTTGATTAAGGATGAGGAAGGCAAAGAAATGATCCTTTCTTACCTTAACCAAGGGGATTTCATCGGGGAATTAGGCTTATTTGAGGAAGGTCAGGAACGCAGCGCGTGGGTTCGAGCAAAAACCGCCTGTGAGGTGGCTGAGATTTCATACAAGAAATTCCGCCAGCTTATTCAGGTCAACCCCGATATCCTGATGCGTCTCTCTTCACAGATGGCGCGTCGCCTGCAGGTCACCTCAGAAAAAGTGGGTAACCTCGCCTTCCTCGACGTTACCGGCCGGATCGCGCAAACGCTGCTGAACCTGGCCAAACAACCCGATGCAATGACTCACCCGGACGGAATGCAGATCAAAATCACCCGTCAGGAAATCGGTCAGATCGTCGGCTGCTCCCGTGAAACCGTTGGTCGTATCCTGAAGATGCTGGAGGATCAGAACCTGATCTCCGCCCACGGTAAGACGATCGTCGTTTACGGCACCCGCTAAGCCGTTCCGCCGGCGCGGCTCATCCGCGCCGGTCATGAGTCACTATGTGGCGGCGGCTGATCTACCATCCCGAAGTTAACTACGCCCTGCGCCAGACGTTGGTGCTGTGCATTCCTGTTTGTTTCGGTCTGCTGATCGGCGATCTCCAGCTCGGGCTCATGTTCTCTCTGGTGCCGGCCTGCTGCAACATCGCCGGTCTGGATACCCCGCACAAACGCTTTACCAAACGCCTGGTGGTCGGCAGCATCCTGTTCGCCCTGAGCAGCTTTCTGGTGCAGCAACTGCTGCTGTGGCAAATCCCGCTGCCGTTCATCATGCTCGGACTGGCGTTGCTGTTCGGCGTTAACGGTGAAATCAGCCCGCTGCACGCCCGTTTGTTGCCCGCGGCGCTGATCGCCGCCATCTTCAGCCTGAGCATGGCCGGCCTGCGTCCTATCGAATATGCGCCGCTGCTGTTTCTTATCGGCACCGCCTGGTACGGCGCGTTTACCTGGTTCTGGTTCAAATTGTGGAAAGGGCAGCCCATCCGCGAAAGCCTGAGCCTGCTTTACCGCCAGCTCGGCGACTATATGGACGCCAAATACACCCTGCTGACCCAGCATATCGACCCCGACACCGCGCTGCCGCCGCTGCTGGAACGGCAGCAGAAAGTGATGGATATGATCTCGCAGCTCTATCAGCAGATGCATATGCTGTCGCTGCTCCATAACGAAGAGTACAAGCTGTTGCTGCGCCTGTTTCAGGTCGCGCTCGATTTGCAGGAGCATATTACCGTCAGCCTGCATCAGCCGGAGGAAGTACAGAAGCTGGTGCAGCAAAGCCACGCGGAGGCGATCGTGCGCCGCAACGCGCAGTCGATGGCGCAGCATCTGTACACCATCGCCGACAATATCCTTTATCACCGCAATACTCCGCCCTTCAGCATGGACGCCGAGCTGAGCGCGCTGGAGAAGCTGGCGGCCCAGCACCCGGACAACCCGGTCGGGCACTTCTTCCTGTACCACTTCACCCGCATCGCACAGCTCCTGACGCGCCGGGTGCCGCTTTATCAGCGCAACCTGATGTACACCCAAAACCGCCTGCCCTTCTGGCCGGCGCTGGCGGCCTACCTGTCATTCAAATCCATTGCACTGCGTAACGCCGCCCGGCTGGGGCTAACGCTGGCGGCAGGCAGCGGCATCGGCCTGCTGTTTCATTTGCCCAAGCCTTACTGGATACTGATGACCGCGATGCTGGTGTTCCAGAACGGCTACAACGCCACGCGGGTGCGGATTCAGCACCGCGCCCTCGGCACATTCGCCGGGCTGATTCTCGCCGCCGGCATGCTCAATCTGCACCTGCCGCTGAACATCACGCTGGGCTGCATGCTGGTGATTACGCTGGCGTCCTATCTGGTGGTGCGCAAGAACTACGGCCTGTCGGTGATCGGTTTTACCATCACCGCGGTATTCACCCTGCAGCTCATGGCGATCAACGGCATGGACCTGTTGCTCCCGCGCCTGATTGACACATTGATTGGCTGTATTCTCGCCTTCGCGGCGACGATCTGGCTGTGGCCGCAATGGCAGAGCGGCCTGCTGCGCAAAAACGCCCACCAGACGCTGGAGTCGTATCAGGATGCAATGCGTTTGCTTCTGTCCGTCAATCCGGATCAAACCGCCCTCGCCTATGCGCGCATGAAGGTTAACCAGATGCATAACGCCCTGCTTTCCTCGCTCAACCAGGCGATGCAGGAACCGGGATTCGACTCCCGTTATCTGGCGGATATGCGGCTGTGGATCACCCATAGCCAGTTCATCGTGGAGCACCTTAACGCCATGACGATCCTGGCGCGCGACCATTACATGCTGACGGAGAATCTGGCGCGGGACTATCTGCAATCGTGCGAGATCGGTTTACAGATGTGTCAGCAACGACTGGAACATGATGGGCCGGGGAATAATGAGTCAGGTTTTTTTCAGGTGCCGGAGTTATTGCCGGGAATGCCGATCACTCAGATGGAAGGGCATCTGCGGCGGATTCTCACGCACTTACGGGCGATGCTGACGATTTCGTCCATCGCGTGGAAGCAGAGGCCGCATCATGGGCTGTGGGTGAAGAGGCGGCTAAGGGATTGAGACGCCGGAGCTTCATGTCATCTGCGCCAAATCCCTCAGCCGCCCATCGGGCCAGGGGGCTGAGGCCAGAGGCTTCCGTACTATTGCTTCACGACACTTTCGATCGCGTTTTCCAAGCGGCTGAAGCCTTCTTTGATTTCATCAAACTCAATCACCAGCGATGGCGCAAAGCGCAGAATGTTTGGGCCGGCGTTGAGCATCATCAGGCCGTTAGTCGCCGCGGCATAGAGGATATCGCGCGCTTTGCCGTGATATTCCGGGCTTAATTCCGCGCCCAGCAGCAGCCCCATCCCGCGTACCTGGGTGAACAGATTGTACTTTTGATTGATTTTCGCCAGCGACTCGCTGAACAAAGTATGACGCTCGCCAATTCCGGCCAGCACCTGCGGCGTATTGATGATATCCAGCGCCGCCTCCGCCACCGCGCAGGCCAGCGGGTTACCGCCGTAGGTAGTGCCATGCGTGCCGACGTGCATCACGGACGCGATTTCGTCCGTTGTCAGCATCGCGCTGATGGGGAAACCACCGCCCAGCGCTTTCGCCGTGGTCAGGATGTCCGGCACCACGCCATAGTGCATGTAGGTAAACAACGTACCAGTACGGCCCATGCCGCTTTGTACTTCATCGAATACCAGCAGGGCGTTGTGCCGATCGCACAGTTCGCGGACCCCGCGCAGGAAGCTCTCCGTCGCCGGCGTTACGCCGCCCTCGCCCTGTACCGGCTCCAGCACCACGGCGCAGGTGTGATCGTCCATCACCGCCTCCACCGCCGCCAGGTCGTTGAACGGCACATGCACGATGTCTGCCGGTTTAGGGCCGAACCCGTCTGAGTATTTCGGCTGCCCGCCGACGGAAACCGTAAAAAACGTACGACCGTGGAAAGCCTGATTGAATGCGATGATTTTGGTTTTATAAGGGCTGTGACGGGTCACCGCATAGTGGCGTGCCAGCTTAAACGCCGCCTCGTTAGCCTCGGCGCCGGAGTTGGCGAAAAACACGCGCTCGGCAAACGTCGCGGCAATCAGCTTCTGTGCCAATCGCAACGCAGGTTCGTTGGTAAAGATATTGCTGGTATGCCAGAGCTTTTCGCCCTGCTCATGCAGAGCAGCCACCAGCGCAGGATGACAATGCCCCAGCGCCGTTACCGCAATACCGCCGGCAAAGTCGATGTAATCCTTACCCTGTTGATCCCACACCCGGCTGCCTTTGCCGCGTACCGGCACAAAATCCGCCGGGGCATAAATGGGCAACATAACCTTGTCAAAAACGTTTCTTTCCACCTGCCGTTCCGCCATAACCTGTTCCGCCTTCAATCCGGGCCGCCATCCGGCCAAACAAAAAATGAAAATATAGTCATAAAATATGCATAATAAATCAATTTAAGCAACTCCTAATTACGCCCGCGCGGTCAAAATTCCTAGTGAGCATCAGGATCATTCGCATTGAGAGAAGGCGCGGCGGCGCTTATACTTTTCCCACGCCGGTGAATACCGTTTTCCACGTAAGGATCTGATATGAGTGCTCCGTTGACCATTGCTAAAAATCAACAAACCACCCTGCACCTGCTGCCCGCTCTGGCTAACCGTCATGGATTGATAACCGGCGCCACCGGAACGGGAAAAACCGTCACCCTGCAACGCATCGCCGAGCAATTTTCCCGCATCGGCGTGCCCGTATTTCTTGCCGACGTCAAAGGCGATCTGTCCGGGATCGGTGCGGCGGGTACGGCGAGCGAGAAGCTGCAACAACGCCTGAGCGCCATCGGCGTTGACGACTGGCAGCCGCAGGCCAGCCCGGTCATTCCCTGGGACGTCTTCGGTGAGAAAGGGCACCCGATCCGCGCCACCATCTCCGATCTCGGCCCCCTGCTGCTTTCGCGCCTGCTGGATCTGAACGACATCCAGTCCGGCATTCTGCAAATCGTGTTTAAAATCGCCGACGACAGCAACCTGCTGCTGCTGGACATGAAAGACCTGCGCGCCATGGTGCAGTTTGTCGGCGACAACGCCAAACAGTTCACGACCAAATACGGCAACATCTCATCTGCGTCTATCGGCGCCATTCAGCGCGGCCTGCTGACGCTGGAACAACAGGGCGCGGAATTCTTTTTCGGCGAGCCGATGCTGGATATCAACGACCTGATGCGTCAGGACGCTAACGGCCAGGGCGTCATCAACCTGCTGATGGCGGACAAGCTGATTAATCAGCCCAAGCTGTACTCCGTATTCCTGCTCTGGCTGCTGGCGGAGTTGTTCGAACGCCTGCCGGAAGTCGGCGATCCGGAAAAACCGAAGATGGTGTTCTTCTTCGACGAAGCGCATCTGCTGTTCACCGACGCGCCCGCCGCACTGCTGACCAAGATCGAGCAGGTGGTTCGCCTGATCCGTTCCAAAGGCGTCGGTATCTATTTCGTGACCCAAAACCCGCTGGATATTCCGGACAGCGTGCTGGGGCAGTTGGGCAACCGCGTACAGCACGCGCTGCGTGCCTTCACCCCGCGCGATCAAAAAGCGGTTAAGGCTGCTGCACAGACCCTGCGCGCCAACCCCGGCTTCAATACCGAGCAGGTGATTGGCGAGTTGGGCGTGGGTGAAGCCTTGATTTCATTCCTCGATGAAAAAGGCCGTCCTACCATCGTAGAGCGTGCGATGGTGATAGCGCCGGAGTCGCGCATGGGGCCGATGACCGCCGACGAGCTGAACCATGCCCTCAACCACTCCCCGTTGTACGGTCGCTATGACGAAATGATCGACCGGGAGTCCGCCTATGAAATCCTGAACGGCAAAGGATTCACCACGGTAGACAGCGGCAGCGATGAGGCCAGCGCCGGCAGCCTGCAACAGCCTGAAGCTCAGGCCAGCAGCGGCGGCCTGATGGACAGTCTGAACTCAATCCTGTTCGGCACCACCGGCCCGCGCGGCGGCAAAAAAGACGGTATTGTCCAGACGGCCGCCAAGACCATGGCGCGCCAGGTAGGCAACCAGCTCGGCCGCCAGATCCTGCGCGGCGTCCTGGGTTCCATTCTGGGCGGGCGCAAGTAAATCTCACCCTGCCCCGCATGCCCCATATGATTTATCATATGGGGCATCTTCGTTTCACCACGGCCAAACGCCTTCCATGCTATTACTGATCGACAACTACGACTCCTTCACCTACAACCTCTGCCAATATTTCTGCGAACTGGGCGCGCAGGTCGACGTCCGGCGTAACGACGAAATCACCGTGGAAGGTATTGCGGCGTTACGCCCGGACCATCTGGTGATTTCCCCCGGCCCCTGTACGCCCGACGACGCCGGCGTTTCGCTGGCCGCTATCCGCCGTTTTGCCGGCGTCATTCCCATCCTCGGCGTTTGCCTCGGCCATCAGGCATTGGGGCAGATTTTCGGCGCACGGGTCATCCGCGCCCGCGAGGTGATGCACGGAAAAACGTCCGCCATCCGCCATACGGGAAAAGGCGTCTTTCGGGGATTAAATGAGCCATTGACCGTCACCCGCTACCACTCGTTGATTCTGGAACGGGAAACGTTACCGGATTGCCTGGAGATAACAGCCTGGAGCGAGCGGGACGGAAAGCCGGATGAAATTATGGGGGTTCGTCACCGCACGCTGGCGGTGGAGGGCGTACAGTTTCATCCGGAGAGTATTCTCAGCGAGCAGGGGCATCAGTTGCTGCGTAACTTCCTCACCCGCTGAAACGAAAACCCCTGCCGCAGCAGGGGTTTGCAGTATTCTTTTCGCCTTATGGCAGAACCTTCACCGCCGTAATCACGATCGGCTTGGCGGGTACGTTCTGATAAGGCCCGACGTTTTCGGTACGTACCTGAGAAATCTTGTCTACCACATCCATGCCTTTCACCACTTTCCCGAACACCGCATAACCAAAGTCACGTTGACCGTGATCCAGGAAGGCGTTGTCGGCAACGTTAATAAAGAACTGGCTGGTCGCGCTGTCTTTCTCGGCGGTGCGCGCCATGGAGATGGTGCCGCGCAGGTTGCGCAAACCGTTGTCGGCCTCATTTTTGATCGGCGCATTAGTCTGCTTCTGCTGCATGTCGGCGGTAAAACCACCGCCCTGAATCATAAAGCCAGGGATCACGCGATGAAACACCGTGTTGTTATAAAATCCACCATTAACGTAGTCGAGAAAGTTTTTCACCGTTCCCGGCGCCTTCTGACTATCCAGCTCAATTTCAATATTGCCGGCAGACGTCGACATTAATACCTTCGCCGCCATCGCGGATGGAGCCAGAACCGTCAGCGAACATAACGCAACCAGGGTGACAAACATTCTTTTGAACATGGACACAATCCTCAAATAACAACACAAACAGCACGTTGATTCTAAATAGGCTTCCCCGTGAACGCCACCAATTTACTCACATTTACCTAACCTTGGGACATATCTGAAAGATTAACCGTCTTCGCCCCTGCCCTCCGGACATTTCTGCCAATCCAATCACACTTCTAATTTATCAACGGTGAAACATGCTGGAACGTCTATTGGCGTCAGTCACAAAATTATCAGGTTGAATCGATACTGAGAGCGCTCTCAGCATAAGTTTAAGCCTATAGCCAACAAATTTTCTATAAAAAACAACTTAGTATAAAGAATACAAAATAAGGCGCCAAAAAGGCCGGCCTGCCGGAGGATGCAGCTAGTCAAAAGCGTGATTATTTGCCTTATTTTGACGGATTATGATTCTCTTCGGCTCATAACAATCCCTATACTGGAACTTTCTCCCCCCTCGGGCGGGAGATCGTTACCGGGACGCCATACGGGAAAACCAAAGGAGCCAACATGATCACACTGGAAGATGTTGCCGCATTCGCCGGGGTTTCCCGTGCCACGGTTTCCCGCGTCGTCAACGGCGACAGCAAAGTGAAAGCCGCCACCCGCAGCAAAGTGGAAGCCGCCATCGCCGAGATGGGTTACAGCCCGAACCCCGCCGCCAGAGCGCTGGCCTCCAATCAGAGTCAGATGCTCGGGCTGGTTACCCCCTCTTATGGCGGCGGCTTCTTCGGCGCCCTGATGGACAGCGTGCAAAGCGAAGCGGAAGCGTCAGGCAAACAGCTTCTGGTCACGCAGGGGCGCGACAGCGCGGACAACGAATGGCAGGCCATTCAACGGCTCTACAACCTGCGCTGCGACGGCGCCATTCTGCACGTGCGCGCCCTGAGCGACGAAAAACTTTGCCGCCTGGCTCAGGACGGACGTCAGTTCGTGGTTCTTGATCGGCAAATATCCGGCCTGGAGGATCGCTGCATCAGCTTTGATCACTATCAGGCCAGCCAGCTGGCGGCGCAAACGCTGCTGGCGCGCGGTCACCGCCAAATCGCCTGCATCAGCGGCCCCAAAAGCCGCGTCTCCAGCCGTATCCGCCGCCAGGGTTTTCTGGACGCCATGCAGGAGGCGGGCATCGAGCCGGTCGCCTGCATGGAAGGGGATTACGACCTGCAAAGCGGTTACCAACAGGCGGATCTCCTGTTACGCCAACACCGCCCCGGCGCGCTGTACTGCTGTAATGAAGAAATGGCGCTCGGCGCCCTGCTGGCAATTTCCGAACACCGCCTGAGCATCCCGCAGGATATTTCAGTCATCTGTTACGACAGCGGAGAGCGGGCGGCCTTCGTGCGTCCGGCGCTGACCAGCATCCATTTTCCCATCACCGACATGGCGCGCTTCGCGACCCGTCTGCTGCTCACCCCTGATGCGCCGCGGGAAACCTTCGCACCGCGATTGATTGAGCGGGATTCCGTGCGGTCCGTATAATCAAACCTGCTCAACCTCACCCTTCTTATGCAAGAAGGTCATAAAAGTTACATCATGATGAGAGAATAATCACAAAAAGCCGTGTCAGTTATGCTAGGATTCGCCGCGCTATGCGAATACCAATCATTCTTTCATAAGTAACACAAATACTGACACAGGCCACGCCATGACTAACATCAACCGCATCCGCCTGACATGGATCAGTTTCTTCTCCTACGCGCTGACCGGCGCGCTGGTTATCGTCACCGGGATGGTGATGGGAAACATTGCAGCGTATTTCAACCTGCCGGTTTCCAGCATGAGTAATACCTTCACCTTTCTTAACACCGGCATTCTGGTCTCTATTTTTCTGAACGCCTGGCTGATGGAGATCATCCCCCTGAAGCGCCAGCTGATTTTCGGCTTCGTGCTGATGGTGCTGGCGCTGGCCGGGTTGATGCTCAGCCGCAGCCTGGCCCTGTTTTCCCTGTGCATGTTTGTACTGGGCGTGGTCAGCGGCATCACTATGTCGATCGGTACGTTTCTGATTACCCATCTCTATCACGGGCGTCAGCGCGGCTCACGCCTGTTGTTTACCGACTCCTTTTTCAGCATGGCGGGGATGGTTTTCCCTGTCGTCGCCGGTATTTTGCTGGCGCGCAGCATTGCCTGGTACTGGGTTTACGTTTGCATCGGCGCGTTATACCTGGCGATTTTCGTTCTGACGCTGATGTCTGAGTTCCCGCTGCTGGGGAAAAAGGCCGTGGCGGCCGGTGGCGACGCGCCGGTTAAAGAAAAGTGGGGCATCGGCGTGCTGTTTCTGTCGGTGGCTGCGCTGTGTTATATCCTCGGCCAGCTCGGATTCATACAGTGGGTGCCGGAGTATGCCGGTAAGCGTTTCGGTATGAACATTGAGCAGGCAGGTACGTTGGTCAGCAACTTCTGGACCGCCTATATGATCGGCATGTGGGTGTTCAGCGTGGTGCTGCGCTTTTTTGATCTGCAACGGATTGTCACTGTGCTGGCCGCGTTATCAGCGCTGATGATGTATTTGTTCGTGAATACGGATAATGCCGCGCATCTCAGTTATTGCATTCTGGCGCTGGGCTTTGTCAGCAGCGCGATTTATACCACGTTGATTACGCTGGGATCGCTGCAAACCAGGGTGTCTTCGCCCAAGCTGGTGAATTTTATTCTGACCTGCGGGACAGTGGGGACGATGCTGACGTTTGTCGTTACCGGGCCGATCGTGGCGAAAAGCGGCGCGCATGCGGCGTTGATGACGGCGAATGGGTTGTATGGGGTGGTGTTTTTGATGTGTTTTTTGTTGGGGTTTGTGACGAGGCATCGGAGGCATCATGGGGGGAAGGGAGAGGGGTAGATCTGTTAGGGTAGGAGGGGTTCCGTACGCCGGTAGCTCCGTTGCTCCATGATGTTCCTCTGCGGGCGTCCGGGCAAAGGGTGGCTTGGCGGCCACCCTCTGCACTCCCGCGCCTCGGGTGCGGGCCGCATTTCCCGCCGGCTGCGCCGGTTACCTCCTTCGTCCATCGGGTCCTGACGCACCGGCCCGGGAAGGAGTCCCTCCCCCCGGGCCTCTCGCCGCATCCCTGCGGCTCGTGCTGACCCGATGGCTTCGTCGGCGGGCAATGAGGCCGGAGGCTGTTGTGTTGTTTGTTCGTTATTGTTTGTAGTTTACGTTTTCGTCCTGACGTAGGTGGATTGTGGTTTGGGATGGTTGGGTTTCGGCGATGAGGTTTCCGTTGCGTAAGGAGTAACGTACCGGCGTTTGGCGACGGACGGCGTCGAAGCCGTTTTCAGCCGGCAGGATGATCAGGTTGGCGCTGTTGCCTCGTTTGATTCCGTAATCCGTCAATGCCAGAGTCTGCGCGCTGTTGTCGGTGATGAGTTTCAGGCCGGCGTCGATTTGGCCATAGCCCATCAGTTGGCATACGTGCAAACCCATGTGCAGGACCTGGAGCATGTTGGCCGTGCCCAGCGGGTACCAGGGGTCGAAGACGTCATCGTGGCCGAAGCAGACGTTGATTTCAGCCTCCAGCATCTCTTTCACCCGCGTGATGCCGCGTCGCTTGGGATAGGTGTCGAAGCGGCCCTGCAAGTGAATGTTCACCAGCGGGTTGGCGACGAAGTTGATGCCGGACATTTTCAGCAGGCGGAACAGGCGGGAGGTGTAGGCGCCGTTGTAAGAGTGCATCGCCGTCGTGTGGCTGGCGGTTACGCGCGCGCCCATGTTTTCCCGCAATGCCAGCGCCGCGACCGTCTCCACAAAGCGTGATTGTTCATCATCAATTTCGTCGCAGTGAACGTCTACCAGGCGGTCATACTTCTGTGCCAGCGCAAATGCCTTGTGCAGCGACTCTACGCCGTATTCTCGGGTAAATTCGAAATGAGGGATCGCGCCTACTACGTCGGCTCCCAGGCGCAGCGCTTCTTCCAGCAATGCTTCGCCGTTGGGATACGAGAGTATGCCTTCCTGCGGGAAAGCGACGATTTGAAGGTCTATCCATTGCGCTACTTCCTGTTTAACCTCCAGCATCGCCCGTAGCGCCGTCAGCGTGGCGTCGGAAACGTCTACGTGGGTACGTACATGCTGGATACCATTGGCGATCTGCCATTTCAGCGTTTGCCAGGCACGCGCCTTTACATCGTCGTGGGTCAGCAACGCCTTGCGCTCTGCCCAGCGTTCAATGCCTTCGAACAGCGTACCCGACTGATTCCAGTGCGGCTGGCCTGCGGTCTGGGTAGTGTCCAGATGGATATGCGGTTCGATGAACGGCGGCAGAGCCAGCCCTTGCTCCGCATCCAACTCGCCATCGTCTGCTCTTTCTGCGGTCTGTTGCCGTTCCAGCCCGCTGATGTTGCCTTCATGAATCCGAATCCGCCACAGCCCATCCTGTCCAGGCAGGCGGGCATTGATCACGGCGCTGAATACTTTCTGTGGCATGACAGATCTCCCGGTTAATATTGACGATATTGTATCGTTCAGCATGACATATTTTTTCAGTTAATTATCTCACAATTTCAATAGGTACAGAAAATCAGTTGAACGGAATATATCGACTATTCCGGTTTTTTTCAAAATAACACCGAATATGTTTTAAGGATATGCAGGCAGATGCTATGGTAAATGACAGGACGTTAACTGCATGGTTAGCCAAATTTTCAAAGAATGAGCAAGTGACATGGATATAAGCTTTAACTCCCGGCAACGCAGCAATGACTACTATCTGGCAATAGCTCAGGCGGCCAGGTATCGGTTGATAAGAACGGCTGACATTGTTGCTTTCCGTCATTTAAAGGACCCTATAATAAAGCATAGATTCAAGCAGGAACTAATAGATTTTATAAATGAAAATTTAGATACCATTCGTAAAGCAAAGAATGACCTGGAATGTAAGTCCGCCATCAGTAATATCAATGAAGAATGCTTCAACCTCGAAAAGCAAGGAACGATGCTTTCTTTAGAAAAAGCGAAAGTATTTTTAACCGTCAGAATGGAGAGGCATCAAAAGGAAATAGGTTATACAATAGAGGCGATAAATATTGTTCTCGGGGGAGCGCAAGTAGTTTCCGGTGCTGGCATTCTTTATAAAGCAACAACAACCATCGGCAAACTAGCTGGCACTCATGTCATTTTTAGTGGAGCGGATATAGCTACAGAAAATATATCTAAACTTATGGGAGACCGTGAGGCCATAGGGTTTATGAAGAACGGCTATATGGGAACCGCAGCGTTTTTCGGGTTCGACAAAAAAGTTGGCTTAATTGCCTATCATTCAGTTGATATGGGAACTTCTCTTTATGGCATATTTAAATTAACACGTAAGCCAGATGCACGGCGCTTATATAGATACATCTCAAGTGATTTTTATCGTCAAGTAAATAACATGTCACGAGCCGCATTAACGCTAAAATTCATCAGCTCTGGAAATAAAATAAGGATCATATCTGGCATTATGAATGAGGATACCCACTGATACTAACAGGGGAAATCCCTATTCTTTTAGCTTTTTGATAAAGCTATACGCTTTCCATGTAAGATTTATTGGTCCTATATAAAAAATAACAGCTAATGAAAATAATGTAACTATGAATGATGAAGTTATTGATATCAGCGAACCCGTTATTAAATAATAAAAAAACGGCAAAGAACAAAGAAAGGAAATAAAGCACCCCCGAATAAATCTGTCTTTTAACTCTAAAGTTAACTTATACAAAGTCTCATCAGGAATTTGTCCCCGCTCTATTATCTTCTTCATATGTGCAATATTTTCCGGACTAAACCCATTTTTTAAAAGAATCTCTTCCATTTTTGCATCATCAGTTTCCATGGAGGACATATAAAATTCCTTTTCTTTTAATCAAATTACACACCAATTGAGTGTATGAAATCAGCACAAAGGTAGCAATCCCAAAAATAGGCTGAGGAAAAACCTAAAGCCAGCCAAAGAGCAGATTCCCTCTTACACTGCCCTCCCCCCTCCCAATCCGCCTTTCCAATAATTCAAACTGTTTTTCACTTCTCCCGCCCAGCTTTACACGATTCAGCAAAAAGTGATTAAAAACCGGGACTTAACAAAATTGCTATAAAATCATACAGATAACACATTATGAGTATATGGAACACAAATTGATTTAAATCAAGAAACGCCTGTAAAGGGGGATTATTTTAGGCAAAGAATTTCAGAATCTGAGGCAAAAATGAGCAAAATACGACTCGCTATCATCGGCAACGGCATGGTCGGCCACCGCTTCATCGAAGAGCTAACGGAAAAAGCCGGACCGGGTGACTATGAGATCACCGTGTTCTGTGAAGAACCGCGTGTTGCTTACGATCGCGTCCATCTCTCCTCCTATTTTTCTCATCATACGGCCGAAGAACTTTCCCTGGTGCGCGAAGGATTTTATCAAAAACACCAGATCAACGTTCTGGTAGGCGAACGCGCCATCACCATCAACCGCGCTGAAAAAGTCATTCACTCCAACACCGGACGCACCGTTTATTACGACAAACTGGTGATGGCGACCGGTTCTTATCCCTGGATCCCGCCAATCAAGGGCAGTGAAGGGCAGGACTGTTTCGTTTACCGCACCATCGAAGATCTCAACGCCATTGAAGCCTGCGCCCGTCGCAGCAAACGCGGCGTCGTGATCGGCGGCGGTCTGCTGGGGCTGGAAGCCGCCGGCGCACTGAAAAATCTGGGCATTGAAACCCACGTGATCGAATTCGCGCCGGTACTGATGGCCGAACAGCTGGACCCGATAGGCGGCCAGCAGTTGCGCGAAAAGATCGAACGCATGGGCGTACGCGTCCACACCGGCAAAAACACGCAGGAAATCGTCCACGCCGGACATGAAGCGCGTAAAACCCTGCGCTTTGCCGACGGCAGCGAGCTGGAGGCGGACTTCGTCGTCTTTTCCACCGGCATCCGCGCCCAGGACAAACTGGCGCAACAGTGCGGGCTGGCAACCGCCCCACGCGGCGGCATCGCCATCAACGATTACTGCCAGACCTCCGATCCGGACGTCTACGCCATCGGCGAATGCGCTTCCTGGCAGGAGCGCACCTTTGGGCTGGTCGCGCCCGGCTACAAAATGGCGCAAGTCACCGCCGATCATCTGCTGGGCAACGAAAACTGCTTCCAGGGCGCAGATATGAGCGCCAAGCTGAAGCTGCTGGGCGTAGACGTCGGCGGTATCGGCGACGCGCACGGCCGTACGCCGGGCGCGCGCAGCTACGTCTATCTCGATGAAAGCAGCGAAGTGTATAAACGCATCATCGTCAGCGCCGACAACCGCTATTTGCTCGGCGCGGTGCTGGTGGGCGACACCAGCGACTACGGCAATCTGCTGCAACTGACGCTCAACGGCATCGAACTGCCCGAACATCCGGACATGCTGATCCTGCCGCCTCACGCCAGCAAAGGCAAACCGGTGCTGGGCGTGGATTCCCTGCCGGAAAGCGCGCAAATCTGCTCCTGCTTCGACGTCAGCAAAGGAGACATCATCAAAGCAGTGCAGAACGGCTGCCACACTGTCGCCGCCATCAAAACGGCCACCCGCGCCGGCACCGGCTGCGGCGGTTGTATCCCGCTGGTTACGCAGGTGCTGAACGCCGAACTGAGCAAGCAAGGGATCGAAGTCAACAACCACCTGTGCGAGCACTTCGCCTATTCCCGCCAGGAGCTGTATCACCTGATCCGCGTGGAAGGCATTAAAACCTTCGCCGAACTGCTGGCGAAATACGGTAAAGGCTACGGCTGCGAAGTCTGTAAACCCACCGTCGGCTCGCTGCTGGCCTCCTGCTGGAACGAATACGTACTCCAGCCAGAACTGGCACCGTTGCAGGACACCAATGACACGTTCCTCGCCAATATGCAGAAAGACGGCACCTATTCGGTGATCCCCCGCTCCGCCGGCGGTGAAATCACGCCGGAAGGGCTGGTCGCCATCGGTAAAATCGCGCGCGAGTATAACCTGTACACCAAAATCACCGGTTCCCAGCGTATCGGGATGTTCGGCGCGCAGAAAGACGACCTGCCGGCCATCTGGCAAAAGTTGCTGGACGCCGGATTTGAAACCGGTCATGCCTACGCCAAGGCGCTGCGCATGGCGAAAACCTGCGTCGGCAGCACCTGGTGCCGCTACGGCGTCGGCGACAGCGTCGGGCTGGGGGTAGAACTGGAAAATCGTTACAAAGGCATCCGTACCCCGCACAAAATGAAGTTCGGCGTTTCCGGCTGCACCCGTGAATGCGCCGAAGCGCAGGGGAAAGACGTCGGCATCATCGCCACCGAGAACGGCTGGAACCTGTACGTCTGTGGTAACGGCGGCATGAAACCGCGCCACGCGGATCTGCTGGCCGCCGATCTCGATCGCGATACCCTGGTGCGTTATCTGGATCGCTTCATGATGTTCTACATCCGCACCGCCGACAAACTGCAACGCACCTCCGTCTGGCTCGAAGGCCTGGAAGGCGGTATCGACTACCTGCGCGCCGTCATCGCCGACGACAAACTCGGCCTCAACGACCAGTTGGAGCAGGAAGTCGCCCGTCTGCGCGCAGCCGTCGTCTGCGAATGGCGCGAAACCGTAAACACCCCGCAGGCGCAGGTCCGTTTCAGCCATTTTATCAACAGCAGCCAGCGTGACCCCAGTGTTCAGGTCGTCGCCGAGCGTGAACAACATCGCCCGGCCCGTCCGGAAGAACGCATCGCCGTTACCCTGATTAATACCGAGGAGAGTGCCGCATGAGCCAGTGGGTCACCGTTTGCGCCCTGAACGACATCACGCCGGGCACCGGCGTCTGCGCCCTGGTGGAAAATTATCAGGTGGCAGTATTTCGCCCATATAACGACGAGCAGGTCTTCGCCATCTGCAACATCGATCCGTTCGCCTCAGCCAGCGTGCTGTCACGCGGCCTCATCGCTGAACATCAGGGAGAACTGTGGGTAGCCAGCCCACTGAAAAAACAGCGTTTCCGTTTGGCTGACGGCCGCTGCATGGAAGATGAAACCCGCTCGGTAGCACATTTCAGCGCGCGGGTGGCTGACGGCATGGTGCAGGTCGACGCCCTGCCGAAATCCGCAGCGTATTAATTTTCGAACATGCTACCGCCCCGGCCCTGCCGGGGCTTTTTATGTCCGATATTTACCGAATTTCTTACTTTAACCATGGGAATATTCATGTTTACCGACACCATTAACAAATGCGCCGCCAATGCGGCCCGTATTACCCGCCTGAACCGCGATAATCCTCTGGGGTTCTGGATCAGCTCAGCAATGGCCGGAGCTTATGTCGGGCTGGGGATCATCCTGATCTTCACTCTCGGCAATATGATTGAACCGGCGTTACGCCCGCTGGTGATGGGCGCGACGTTCGGTATCGCCCTGACGCTGGTGATCATCGCCGGTTCGGAACTGTTCACCGGCCACACCATGTTCCTGACGCTGGGCGTCAAGGCAGGTACGATTTCCCACGGCCAGATGTGGAGCATCCTGCCGCAGACCTGGCTGGGGAATTTGCTGGGATCGGTCTTCGTCGCCCTGCTCTACTACTACGGCGGCGGCAGCCTGCTGCCGGTGGACAGCAGCCTGGTACACAGCGCCGCCCTGGCGAAAACCAGCGCCCCGGCCGGGGTTTTATTCTTCAAGGGCGCCCTGTGCAACTGGCTGGTCTGCCTGGCGATCTGGATGGCGCTGCGCACCGAAGGAACGGCGAAATTTCTGGCGATCTGGTGGTGCCTGCTGGCGTTTATCGCTTCCGGTTACGAGCACTCCGTTGCTAACATGACGTTGTTCGCCCTTTCCTGGTTCGGCCATCACAGTGAGGCTTTCACCCTGAGCGGTATCGGCCATAACCTGCTGTGGGTCACGCTGGGAAATACCCTCTCCGGCTCCGTGTTTATGGGACTGGGTTACTGGTATGCTACCCCCCGGTCGCAACGTCCGGCGGCGGAAGCGCTGGCGGCACAGCGTCAAAACGCCTGACCCTAACCCCCTGCTTTGAGGAATTCAGATGGACTATTTACCGATCTTCTGTCAACTGCGCCAACGCGCATGCCTGTTAGTGGGCGGCGGCGAAGTCGCCGAGCGCAAGGCGCGCCTGCTGCTGGACGCCGGTGCCGATCTGACGGTAAACGCCCCTGAATTCACCCCCCAGTTCCGCCTGTGGGCTGACGACAAACGCCTGACGCTGGCAGAGTGCGCATTCTCCCCGGCGTTGCTGGAAGGCGCCTGGCTGGTGATTGCCGCCACCGATGACGCCGCGGTCAACGAAGAGGTCTATCAGGCGGCTACCGCCAGGCAGATTTTCTGCAACGTGGTGGACAGCCCGGCGCACGCCAGCTTTATCATGCCGTCGATTATCGACCGTTCGCCGCTGATGGTTGCGGTTTCCTCCGGCGGCAAAGCCCCGGTGCTGGCGCGCTTACTGCGCGAGAAGCTGGAGTCCCTGCTGCCGCTGCACCTCGGCCAGCTGGCGCTGTTTGCCGGCAACCTGCGCCAGCGGGTGAAACAGCACTTTAACCACATCACCCTGCGTCGCCGTTTCTGGGAAAAATTGTTCGTCCACGATCGTCTGGCTCAGGCGCTGGCGAACCAGGATCAGGCCCTGACGCTGCGTTACACCGAAGAGTTGTTCAATTCTCCGCTGGAGCAGCGCGGCGAAGTCGTGCTGGTCGGCGCCGGCCCCGGCGACGCCGGCCTGCTTACCCTCAAGGGATTGCAGCAGATCCAGCAGGCCGACGTGGTGGTGTACGACCGTCTGGTGTCCGATGACATCATGAATCTGGTGCGCCGCGACGCCGAGCGCATTTTCGTCGGTAAACGGGCCGGTTATCACTGTGTACCACAGGAAGAAATCAACCAGATTTTGCTCGATCACGCGCGGCGCGGCCGGCGCGTGGTACGCCTGAAAGGCGGCGATCCCTTCATTTTCGGCCGCGGCGGCGAAGAGCTGGAAGCCCTGGCGGACGACAGCATCGCCTTCACCGTCGTCCCCGGCATCACCGCAGCCTCTGGCTGCTCCGCCTATGCCGGAATTCCGCTGACTCACCGCGATCATGCCCGCAGCGTACGCCTGGTCACCGGCCATGCCCGTAAAGACGGTTCGATCGACTGGGCCAACATGGCAGCGGAACAGCAAACGCTGGTGTTTTATATGGGGCTGTCGCAGGCGGAAGAGATACAAAACAGCCTGATCCAGCACGGCATGGCCGCCGACATGCCCGTCGCGCTGGTGGAAAACGGAACATCGACCCGCCAACGCGTCGTCAGCGGCAGGCTGGATGAACTTGCCCGGTTGGCGCAGCAGGTTGAAAGCCCGACCCTGATTATCGTAGGGCGTGTTGTTGCGCTGCGCGACAGACTCAACTGGTTTTCCGCCCCGGACACTGAGAAACAAAGCTAACCTTTTCCTGAGGATAAATAACGCTGCTCACCGGCGTTATTTATCCGGTAACCGGCCTTTTCCGGCGCGGCCTTCCTGCCTGATACCTGCACAAAGAATAACGTCTTTACCGATCCACTTGGCAAAATAAAATAAAGATATGCCGGCACTGGCAGAACATTGAACCAATTCGTACACTTTATATACGCCAACATGGCGTTTATATCTGTGGAGGGTCACCCTATGCGCCCTATCAACGTTGGCCGCCTCAGCACTATTGGGGTGGCTGTCTTACTTGCTCTGTCGCTCGCGGCCTGCAGTGGCGGCGGCGGCGGATCCCATAACTTCGCGAAAAATAACACCGCAGGATCATCCAGCAATGGTAATGGTTCCGGAGGCGGTGGAGATAACGGCTCCGGCGGCGGCTCGGGGTCGGGCAGCAGCGGTTCCGGTGGTGGTTCTGGCTCAGGCGGCAATGGTTCCGGCTCGGGCGGTAACGGCGGTGGTTCCGGTGGTAATGGCTCTGGTTCGGGCGGCGGAGGGAACGGCTCCGGCGGAAACGGGGGCGGTAGCGGCTCAGGCACGCTGGCCACCGGCACAATTCTGAATCACGCGGGCAGCGCCGTGGATGGCGTAGGCAACCAAATCAGCAGCATCGCAACCCAGACGCCGGTCGGCAGCCTCCCCGTCGTCGGGTCGGGCGTCGTGACCGTGGTTGACAGCGCCGGCAACGCCGTCAGCTCCGTAGGCACCGGCATTCAAAACGGCGTCGGCCAGTTAGGCAGTAACCCTAACGCCATCGGCGTAACGGCCGCCGGCGTTCCCAAAGCCGTAGCGAACGTCGGCACCGGCGTATCCGGCCTGGGCGGCACGGTGTCGGGCATCGGCAATAACACCCCGCTGGGCGGCGTCACCGGCACCGCGGGCAATCTGGTCACGAGCGTAGGTAACGTCGTCACCACTACCGGCAACGGGCTGGCGCAAAACCTGCAAACCGGCGCGGCTTCCGGCCTGACAACCGCCGCCACCGGTGTGGTTACGCCGGTCGTGGCGCAGGTGCAGGGTGTCACCCAGACCGTAGGCGGCGCTACCGGCCTGGGCGCCCCGGTCAACGGTCTGCTTAACACCGTTGGCGGCGCGGTGGCGAATACGGGAACGCATGTCACGACCACAACCCCGGCGTTGGCTGGCGCAGGCCAGACGCTGACCGGCGTGGGCCAGGCCGTACAGGCAACCGGTGGACTGGTAGTGCCGGCAAACGGTAATACCTCCGGCGGCCTGCTGACCAGCGTATCAACCACGCTCGGCGGCCTGACCGGCGGCGTCAATGCCGGTGTTTCGACCAACGGCGCCACGACCACCTCCGGCAGCAACGGCGGAAACGGGCTGTTGTCCGGCGTGGGCGGTACGGTTGGCGGGCTGACGTCCGGTCTGGGGCTGACCCAGAAGAAATAGCCAACTCAGCATGATCCGACGTTAGATCGGATCGCCGGCGCATATCGCCTTACCGGGCTATGCGCCGGCGAACGGGCATCACTGTGCGCAGAAGGAATATTCGATGAGAATAAACACCTGCATCGCTATTTTGTTCGGCGTCGCGGCGGGAAGAAGCCTGGCGGAAATGTTTCCCGCGTTGATTGACCCCAACAACCCGGCCAGGTTGGCGCAGGAAGTCCCCAAACCGCCGGTTCAGGCGCCACAGCCCGCCACCATTACACAAACCCGGAAGGCCCCCGCGCTGACGCCGGATACCCTGATTTCAGTTGAACACCTTCAGTTTATCGGCGGCTCCCGCTACCCTCTGGACGTTCTGGCAGCCCCTTTCGCGCCCTACGTCGGCAAGAAAGTGACGCTGAAGACGTTGATCGCCGCGACGGACAGCCTTACCCGCCGCTATCACGACGACGGCTACGTGCTTTCTTACGCCTACCTGCCGGCGGATAATTTTCAGCAGGGAACCCTGAAAATCGGTCTGGTCGAAGGCTACGTCGCCAATACCCGCATCCATAGTGAAAATCAGGCCGTCGGGCGCTGGCTGACCAAGCTATCGCAGCGTATCATGGCGGAAAAACCGCTGACGCAGGACACTTTTGACCGCTATACCCTGCTGATGAGCCGTACTCCGGACACCAGGGTGACCGCTTCGGCCAATAATCCCGGCAACATTTACGGCGCCGCACAGATGGACGTCAACGCACAGCGCACACGCAACTGGAACGTCATTACCTCATTCGATACCCGCAAGGGCGCGAGCTTGGGCATCGTCAACGCCACGCTGAGTGGGCTGACCGGCTACGGCGAACAGTTAGGCATTGCCGCCCTGGTGCCGCTGGATAAAAACACCCGGAAAAGCTACTTCGGCCTCAACTATCAGCAATACCTGAATGATGACGGCCTGTTGATGCAGTTGAAAGGCAGCTATTACCAGCAGGATCCGCGGGACTACACCACGCTGCTGACCCTGCCCGGCGGTATCAATATCGACACGCGGGAAAAGCAGACGCAGTACAACGGCGGCGTCACGTTCAGCTATCCCATGGTATTGACGCGCAAAGACCAATGGACCCTCAGCGGCGGCCTGGACTATCTCGACAAACGCAACGATTACCGGCTGCGGGCAAAAACGTCAGAACAAGAGCTCAGCCTGCCCGGCATTAACCAGCACGCACGTTACCCGGCGGCAGAGCTGGGCCTCAATGGCTATCACGAATTCGAGCAGGCCTACTGGAATGCCCGTTTCAGCGTACGCCAGGGGATTGACGCCTTCGGCGCCAAAAACACCGGCGAAGCAGCAGACCTGAACTTCACTCGCTGGAAATTCAACGGCGACGCCGCCTATCTGTTCGACAAGAAATGGCGGCTGAGCACCGCCGTGGAAGGTGACTGGTCGGATAATGACCTACCCGAAGCCGAACGCGCCAGCTTCGGCGCCCAGCGTTTCGGGCGCGGATATCAGGACGGCGAGGCCACAGGCGACTACGGGGCAGGAGGTCAGGTGGAGATGCGCTACCTGTATAATCATGAGTTCGGCCCCTGGCTGAAAACCATTCAGCCCTACGTGCTGATGGACGCCGCCCACACCGGCTTTAACCGGCCGGGGCTGCCGCATCAGAACCTCTCCTCATACGCCGTCGGCGTCACCTTCGGCGACAACCGCCACTACACGCTCTCCGTTGAAGGCGCGCGCCCCATCGGCGATCTCCCCAGCGACAGCAGCCAGCGGGACTGGCGCTTCAGCGCGACCTTCAGCTACAACTTCGGTGCCGGTTCTTAGCGGTTCACTCAAATAACGAGGGCGCGAACGGGCGCGGATCGACATCCATAAAAGGTGCCCGTTCAAAGCGATCTTTCAGCGCCCAAGGCACCGTACAGTCAAAGATGGTTTTACAGGAAATCCCGCGTTCACGAATCGAGGGGCTGTAATCCGGCATCTGTGACGGGTCCAACTGATGCCCGCGGATACCGGGCAGGAATGTCGTGCTGACGTCGCCCTGATAGCGCGTGGTCATCGCCCACAGAACGTCGTTGCTGTCGAAGGGATCGACGTCTTCGTCCACCACAATCACGTTTTTCAGCTCGGAATAAGTCGCCAGCGCAATGAGCGCCGCCTGTCCCTGACGCCCTTCATCATTGGCGCTGCGTTTTTTCACCTGCAGCACCGCCAGAAACTTGCCGCCGCCGGCGGTATGGGCATAGACGTTTTGCAGAAAGCCGGGCAGCGCCGCCTCAACCGCGTTATAAATACTGGCTTCGGTCGGAATACCGGCCAGCGTGGTGTGTTCTTCCCCCGGCCCAACCAGGGTTTGCAGAATAGCCTGACGGCGCATGGTCACCGCCTTCACCTTAATGACCGGCAGGGACGGATTGGCGTCACCGCAATAGCCGGGGAACTCAGGCATGGCATGGCCGCTATGGGTGTTCTGATCCTCTTTTACCCGCACGTTGGGTAACAGTTCCCCCTCAATGACGATTTCCGCACGGGCAATCGCCCGCTCCGGCACCGCCACGCCCGGCACCAGTTCCACCGGCCGCCCGCGCAGCGCTCCGGCAACCGACAACTCGTTATAGCCGAACGGCGTAGTCGGCGCTTCAAAGCACGCGCCGATGTAAATCGCCGGATCAAGCCCCATGTTGATGGTGACCGGCAGCGGTTTACCGGCAGCCTCCGCTTTCTGGCGGAACACTTCGATATGCCGCCCGGTGGCGAGAAACATCGAGAGCTCATCCCGGCCCTGAACGCACAGGCGATGGATGGTAACGTCGGTCAGCGCCTCCTGCGGATCGCTTGCCAGCACCAGTCCCAGGCAGAAGAACGGCCCGGCATCCAGCGGCGTGTTAGTCGGCGCCGGCAGCAGCTTACGCAGATCAAACGCCGGATCGCTGGCTAAAAATACCTGCTCCTGGCACGGCGCCTGTTCAGCCGGCACGTCCACCGGCTCCAGCGGCTGCTTTACTGCACGCGCCATGTGAAAGGCCAGCTCATGCGGCTGGCAGCCAAGCAGCAGCGCCGCGCGTTCACGGCTGGCATGCACGCCGACCAGCACGCGTGAGCCGGGATACCCCTTGATGCTGTTGAACATCATCGCCGGGCCGAGCCGGGTCGGGCGCTTCACCGTCCCGCCCGCGCCGATGTAGCGGTAGACGCCCGCCAGCTCCGCATTAGGGTCTACCGGGCGATCCGTCTCCAGATACTGCCCCGGATGTTGCTTCAGCAACGCGATAGCGCTGCGCAGATCGTTGACGTCATCAGCCGTCGTCAGTTTTTCGTCATGATTGGAATGCGTCGAATCAGAATACATAGAAACCTCGCTTTTTTTCCATCTTGCGCCTGCCAAGAGCGCCGATCAATTGCATGATTAACGCCTTATTGATAAGTTTTTATTATCGACATCAGCAGGAACAAATTATGGATTTCCGGCATCTGCGCTACTTCGTCACGCTGGCGGAGCAGCTCCACATGGGACGGGCCGCCGAAACGCTCGGTATCGCCCAACCGGCGCTGAGCCAGCAAATCCGGGCGCTGGAAGAGCGTCTGGGTGTGATGCTGTTTCTGCGCGCTCACCGCCGCCTGACGTTAACGCAGGCGGGCGACGCTTTCCTGCACAAAGCCCGGCTGGCCCTGCAGGCCGCCGAAGATGCGGTACAGGAAGCCCGGCGCACCGCGCGCGGCGAACAGGGCGCCATCGCCATCGGCCATGTATCCAGCGCCATGTTCGACCCGACGCTTCCGGCTCTGCTGCATACGTTCCATCAGCGCTACCCCGACGTGAACCTCAGCCTGCAACCCGCTTCGGTAAACGACCTGCTGAACGGCCTCAAAAACCAGTCATTGGATCTGGCAATTATCCGCGCTCCGCACGGGCCGCTTCCTCAGGAGCTGGAAAGCCGTTTGTTTCTGCGTGAAGCCTTAACGCTGGCGATTAACGAACAGCATCCTCTGGCCGGCAAAACGCCGGTTGCCCTGACGGCGCTGGCGCAGGAACGTTGGCTGGTCATGACCGATCCGGAAGGCATCGGGCTGGAACACGTCGTAAGGGAGCTTTGCCGGAAATCAGGCTTCTCGCCACAAACCGGACAGCGGGTTAAAGACGTGGCGACGCTGGTAAGCCTGGTCGCCGCGAATCTGGGCGTGGGGTTGGTGCCGAACTCAGCCACGGTGATCAACCTGCCGGGCGTACGCTTCTTAGCCGTGGAGAGTAACCCGGAAAGTGAATTAAGCGTGGTATACCGCAGGTTTGAAAAGTCAGCCGCCGTCAAGAAGCTGCTTGCGATGACGCCCGAAGCGACATAAGCGCCCCTGCGGAAATAAAACGCATCCGGGCAGCGTTTCCCCTGCCCGGATGTGCGGAAAAAGCCGGGATCCGGCCCAATCAGATTTTACGGTTTGCCGACAAACCCGATCGCTTCATGCACCCGCTCCAGCGTCGCATTGGCGCGGGCAGACGCTTTCTCCGCGCCATCCTTCATCACCTGGCGCAAAAACGCCTCATCATTGCGATAGCGGTGATAACGCTCCTGCAACTCTTCCAGCATGCCGGAAACCGCATCAGCGACGGCGCCTTTCAGGTGACCATACATCTGGCCTTCAAACTCTTTCTCCAGATCCGCAATCGCCTTGCCGGTCACGCCTGCCAGAATATCCAGCAGGTTGGAAACCCCGGCCTTGTTCTGCAGGTCGTAGCGCACAACAGGCGGCTCATCGGAGTCCGTCACCGCACGTTTGATCTTCTTCACTACCGACTTGGGATCTTCCAGCAGGCCGATCACGTTATTGCGGTTATCGTCCGACTTCGACATCTTCTTGGTCGGCTCCAGCAGCGACATCACGCGCGCGCCGGATTTGGGAATAAACGGCTCCGGCACCTTGAACACATCGCCGTACAGCGCATTGAAACGACCGGCGACGTCGCGGCTCAGCTCCAGATGCTGTTTCTGATCTTCACCTACCGGCACCAGGTTGGTCTGGTACAGCAGGATGTCCGCCGCCATCAGCACCGGATAATCAAACAGACCGGCGTTAATGTTTTCTTCATAGCGGGCGGATTTATCTTTGAACTGGGTCATGCGGCTCAGTTCGCCGAAATAGGTGTAGCAGTTCAGCGCCCATCCCAGCTGAGCATGCGCCGGAACGTGCGACTGTACGAAAATGGTGCTCTTCTGCGGGTCGATGCCGCAGGCCAGGTACAGCGCCAGCGTGTCCAGCGTGGCTTTGCGCAGCTGCTGCGGGTCCTGACGCACGGTGATCGCATGCTGGTCGACGATGCAGTAAACGCAATCGTACTCATCCTGCATCTGCACCCACTGACGCAGCGCCCCCATGTAATTACCGATGGTCAGTTCGCCAGACGGCTGCGCGCCGCTGAAAACGATAGGCTTGCTCATAGTTACAGTTCCTGATGATTAAGTGGTGGCAGCCCCAGCAAGGGCAGTAAATCGGAAAAGCCCGGCAGCACGCGGTCCGGCTCGCTGTGGGCGATCGGTTCGCCGTAGTTGTACCCGTAGGTCATCCCCACCGAACGGCACCCCGCAGACCTGGCGGCCTGGATGTCATTGCGTGAGTCTCCCACGAACAGCAGCTCCTGCGCATACAGCCCCAGCTTCGCCATAACCAGGTAGAGCGGCGCCGGGTGCGGCTTGCGCATCGTCACGTCATCACCGCCGATAACTTCAGCAAAGAAGACGTCGATATCCAGCGCCGACAACATCGGGCGCACGAACGGCGTGGGCTTGTTGGTCACTAACGCCAGCGGAAAGCCGCCGTGGTAAAGCGCGGTCAGGGTTTCCCTCACCTGCGGATACAAACGACTGCCGGTTTCCGCGCTGTTGGCGTAATAAAAATCGAAGCCGGCGCGCACGCGCTGGCACAGGCTTTCCGCGGGTTCGACGTTGGCCCAGGCCAGCGCCCGCTTCACCAGCATATCCGCCCCGTTGCCGATCCAGAGTTTCACCCGCTCCTCGCCGGGTTCGGGAAAACCCTGTTCCTTCATCGCTTTATCCATCGCCGCCGCCAGACCCGGCGCGCTGTCTACCAGCGTGCCGTCCAGGTCGAAGGCGATGGCGCGTATCCCGTCCGGATTACTCATGGCATGCTCTGGCGATTTCATCACGCATCTTGTCGATAACGGCCTTATAGTCCGGCTGCCCGAAAACGGCCGAACCGGCAACGAACATATCCGCACCGGCCGCCGCAATGGCGCCGATGTTGTCCGTTTTCACGCCGCCGTCCACTTCAAGGCGGATATCACGGCCGCTGGCGTCAATCAGCTTACGTACCTGACGCAGCTTATCCAACGTTCCCGGAATAAAGGACTGCCCGCCAAAACCGGGGTTCACGGACATCAGCAGAATCACGTCCACTTTATCCATGACGTACTCAAGATAGCTCAGCGACGTCGCCGGGTTGAACACCAGCCCGGCCTTGCAGCCGTGGGATTTAATCAGTTGCAGCGTACGATCGACGTGCTCCGACGCTTCAGGATGAAAAGAGATGATGCTGGCGCCGGCCTCGGCAAAATCCGGCACGATGCGATCGACCGGTTTCACCATCAGATGTACGTCGATAGGCGCAGTGATGCCGTAATCGCGCAGCGCTTTGCACACCATCGGACCGATGGTCAGGTTAGGAACGTAATGGTTATCCATTACGTCGAAATGAACCACGTCCCCGCCGGCTTCCAGCACCTTCGCGACATCTTCGCCCAACCGCGCGAAATCTGCCGATAAAATAGACGGGGCGATCAAATACTGTCTCATCCGCTTCTCCATACGCTTGGTATTTATGCGGCGCGTCAGCTATACAGCGCCAGCAGCTCATCCACCTTGCTGCGGCCATTGGTATCGCGGCTTATCGTGCGGCGGGCCTTAACCCTGACCTGCTTGGCCCGGTGATACCACTGCTGCGTCAGCTCGGTGTCATGGTTGGAAATCAGCACCGGCACCTTCTTGCTGGAGGAGACCTCATAGGCCAGCTCCGCCAGGCGAGCCTGATCGTCCATCGTGAAACTATTGGTGTGGTAGGCCGTAAAGTTCGCCGTCAGCGACAGAGGCGCATAGGGGGGATCGCAGTAGATCACGCTGCCCGGCTCCGCGTCAGTGATAGTTTTCGAATAATGCTCACAGACGAACGTCGCTTTTTTAGCTTTCTCAGCAAACAGATACAGCTCGGTTTCAGGGAAATACGGCTTCTTGTAACGCCCGAAGGGAACGTTGAAAGCCCCCTTTGAGTTATAACGGCATAATCCGTTATAACAATGCCGGTTCAGGTAGAGAAACAACACCGCCCGACGATGTGCGTTGGTGCACTCGTTGAACTCGCTGCGCAGTTGATAGTAAATATCGGACTGATTGAACTCACCGCTGAACATGTCGCGGGCATCCTTAACGAATGCCTCTGTTTCCGACTTGACAATCTTGTAAAGGTTAATCAGATCCTCATTTATGTCAGCCAGCAGATACTCGTCATAGTCCGTGTTCAGAAATACCGAACCGGCCCCGACAAAAGGCTCAATTAACCGCTTCCCTGCTGGCAAATGCTGCCTGATGTCCTCAATCAATGGGTATTTACCGCCTGCCCACTTCAAAAATGCGCGGTTTTTCTTTTTCATGCTGTCAACCAGCTACTCATCCAATTCAGGTCGGCGGATTGCACGCTGTTCAGACAGCACATCAGCAAACTGTTAACGTTAATTTTATTTGATTTCTTTTTGTACCTGGCTCAGCGGTTTAGCCCATGGCTGCTTTGCCTGAACCCCCGCCGGCAGGGTGGAAACCGCCTTTTTCGCCTCTGCCGGGCTGGCGTAAATCCCGCTGACCAACACATACCAGGGCTTGCCGTCCCGGGTGGTTTCATACACCAGGTAATTCGGCAGATTTTGCTGCTTAGCGAACGCATTCAACGTATCTGAACGCGAAGCGCTGCTCAGTTGCAGCGTATAATGGCTGCCCGGCGCGCTTTTATACGATGCCGCAGAGCCAGCGACTGCCCGGCCGGGTTTTGACGCCGTGTTGCGCGCCGGCGTACTCGCGCTCGCCGTTGCGGCAGGACGCGTTGTCGTTGCTGTGTGAGTCTTGCCCGTTGAGGTGTTTTTTTCACTGCCGGTCTTGGCCGGCGTTTTATTATGCGTTGTCGCGGTCGGACGCGTAGTCTGCGTCTGCACCGGACGGGTAGTCTGCCCCGTCGTTGCCGCAGGCACCGTGCCCTGCGTACGCCCGGCCAGCGTTGCCGGGCCGGTCGGCAGGGTTGACTGCGTCAGATTATTCATACCGTTCTGCGCCTGCGGCGGTGAAAGCGCATCAGACAGGTTGCCGGGCAGATCGACACGCTGCTGATTCTCCGGCTGCTGCATAGGCGGCGCCTGAGTCGGCGTACTGGAGATCGGAGAACCGGACAGGCTTTGCGGTTGGCCGCCGTTCAGCCCGGAGTTGTTCACCCCGCTGCCGTCGTTGGTGTCCGTGGTGGCGCTGGGCGCGCTGGCGTTGCCGGACAACGAAGATGATCCGGAAAGGTTGATGTTCCGGTTATCGCCGGACGCCTGTTGCGGCTGAGAATTCTGATCGGGGGATTTCAGCGCTGAACCGATGCTGATAATGATCAACAGCAAAACCAGAATCCCGATACCCATAATCAGGTGCTGACGGGAAACCGTGACTTTCGGTACAGACACGGAAGGACGGCGCGATTTGCGCGAACGGGAAGCGCGACGGTCACTGGCATCAGGTCTCAGATCGTCATCGGCAGAAAAATCTTCGTCTTCCATCTTATCCATCTTAACCCTCCGAACACGAGGTAAGGCCGGTTGGTATATCCACCAGCGGCACAATCAATATATCGCCTTTCCGCTCTGCGGCCCGCAGGCACAACGGGGAAAGTTTTCAGGCTAACGGCCTGTCCCGGCAGACTATTTAATCACGACGTGTTAATCACGGCACGCCGCAATTGCCGCTAATACCTTATCATGAGATACGCCTGAGCGAACCTCCGAGCGACCAATCGCCAGCGGCAGCACCAGCCGCAGCTCACCAGCCAGTACCTTTTTATCACGCATCATGTGCGGCAGGTAAGCTTCCGGCGCCATTTCCGCCGGCCCTTTCACCGGCAGCCCGGCGCGCAACAGCAGCGCTTTCACCCGCCCGGCGTCGCTCTCGCTGAATTGCCCCAGCAGGCGCGCGGTTTCCACTGCCATCATCATACCCGCAGCGACAGCTTCCCCGTGCAGCCAGTTGCCATAGCCCATTTCGGCTTCAATGGCATGCCCGTAAGTATGGCCCAGATTCAGCAGGGCGCGCTGCCCGTGTTCATGTTCATCTGCGGCGACGACATCCGCCTTGATCTCACAGCAGCGGCGGATGCAGTACGCCATCGCCGCCGGGTCCAGACGCAGCAGCTCATCCACGTGCGCTTCCAGCCAGCTGAAAAATTCAGCGTCGAGGATAATGCCGTATTTGATAACTTCCGCCAGCCCCGAAGCCAGCTCGCGCGCCGGCAGCGTTTGCAGGCAGTCCAGATCGATAACCACCGAGGCGGGCTGATAAAACGCCCCGATCATGTTTTTACCCAGCGGGTGATTAACCGCCGTTTTTCCTCCCACGGAGGAATCCACCTGCGATAACAGCGTCGTCGGCACCTGAATGAAACGCACGCCGCGCTGATAACACGCCGCGGCGAACCCAGTCAGGTCGCCAATCACCCCGCCGCCCAGCGCCACCAGGGTCGTATCCCGCCCGTGCGGTTTGTGCAGCAGCGCGGTGAATACCTGGTCCATCACCGCCAGGGTTTTGTATTGCTCGCCGTCAGGCAACACCACGGTGTCTACCCGCATGCCGCCCTGCTCCAGGGTATTTTTGATCTTATCCAGATACAGACCGGCCAGCGTGGTATTCGTGACGACCATAACCTGCTCGCCGGCACGCAGCGGCAGAAAAGAAACCGGGCTCTCAAACAAACCGGCGGCTATCGTAATCGGGTAGCTGCGCTCCCCCAGTGTTACAGTAATCCTTTCCATGTTTCGTTTGAGACCTTCATTCTGATGATGAAAACGCCGGAAATCAGTTCGTTTCCAGCAAATGGATGATTTGGTTGGCAACCACTTTCGCGCTTTGTTCGTCGGTGCGAATCGTGACGTCCGCAATTTCCTCATACAGCGGGTTGCGTTCCAACGCCAGGGATTCCAGCACGTCGCGCGGGGTATCGACCTGCAGCAGCGGGCGTTTTTTATCACGCTGAGTGCGCGCCAGCTGTTTTTCAATGGTCGTTTCCAGATACACAACCACGCCGCGGGCAGACAAACGGTTACGGGTTTCCCGTGATTTTACCGATCCGCCGCCGGTCGCCAACACGATCCCCTGCTTTTCCGTCAGTTCGTTGATGACCTTTTCTTCGCGATCGCGGAAACCTTCCTCGCCTTCTACGTCGAATACCCAACTCACATCAGCGCCAGTACGACGCTCAATCTCCTGATCGGAGTCGTAAAACTCCATGTTGAGCTGCTGAGCCAATTGACGGCCAATAGTACTTTTGCCGGCGCCCATCGGCCCAACCAAAAAGATATTGCGTTTCTCTGCCATGTTTTCCGGTACTACCAAGATAATACGTTAATGATAACCCGCCCCGCCAATCACATCAGCAGCGGGACCGAAACTAAAACCTCATTGAGCGATAGTGCGAGATTAGACTAAAAATTATCTCAACACTCCAGGTAGTTTGGCAACCGAATAAATTCGCGCAATACGCCAGGATGTCCGGAGCAAGGCAAATGCCTTTCCGGGGATGAATGGACTGCTACCTGATTTGCTAACCCTTGTATGCTAAATCTCTCGCAGCGTCAAACGCGGAAACCATTCACGCCGATAAATTGTTCCGGGGAACAGGTCATAAAAAGTAATAAGAGGGCCGGCAAGCCTCAGGATGAAGGAACTTTCCGGGCTTGCACCAGCTCGGGCGTGATAAAAATCACCAGCTCCCGGCGCTGCTGTCTGTTTCGCTCGTCACGAAACAGCGCGCCTAACCCGGGGAGTCGCCCCAACCCCGGCACAGCGCTGTTCCCACGTTCTTTTTGCTGCTGAAAAATACCGCCGAGCACCACGGTCTCGCCATTGCGCACCGTCACCCGGGTGCGTATTTCCTGTTTATCGATCGCCAGCACCTCGCCCTCCTGCTGTTTCAGCGTTCTTCCCGGCATGTTCTGGCTGATTTGCAATGCCAGCGTAATGCGGTCGCTGCCGACCACCCTGGGTGTGACTTCCATCCCCAGCACGGCTTCTTTGAACTCAATGGCGGTTGCTCCGCTGGCGCCGCTGGAAACCTCATAGGGAATTTCCGTGCCTTGCTTGATGCTGGCTGTTTGCAGGTTTTCCGTCATCAGATGCGGACTGGCGATAATTTCGACCTTATCCTGCTGCTCCAGCGCGGCTAACTCCAGTTCCAGAATATTTCCGCCGATGCGCGCGATCTGAAACCCACCGCTCAGCGATTTGCCGTCCAGCGGAATTCCCATACTAAACTGATTAACGCGAAACCGTCCGTCCGAACTGCCGTCATCATCAGGCCTGACGCCCCAGCGCACGCCGAGTTCACGCAAACTCTCACGGTTGATCGTGATGATATGCGCCCGTAACTGCACCTGCGGCACGGTTTGATCCACCTCTTTAAGCCACGCTTCAATCGCCGCCAACTGGCGCGGTTCATCGCTGACCAGCAGCATGTTGGTGCGGCCATCCGCAGATACGCTGCCGCGCTCGCTCAGTAACCCACCCTTTTGCTGCAACAGGCTTTTAGCAACCTCTTCCGCTTCCGCCTGTTGCAACATGACGCGCAATTGTTTCAGTACGCCGGACGCAGCGGGTTGCCGCCGTGCGGCGCGGCGGGAATCAACCCGTGCGGCGGACTGCACGAACAAAATGCCGTTTTGTCGCTCCACGGCCAAATCATGTTGCCGGGCAATCGCCTGTAACGCCTGTTCCCAGGGTACTCCAACCAACCGCAGCGTTGTTTTTCCCTGAACCTCATCGCTGACCATCAGGTTCAGCCGCCGGAAATCGGCCAAAGCCTGTAAAACGCCGGACAACGGCGCCTCATGGAAAACCAGGGTCACCGGCAGCGACGCATCCCTCGCTTTTCCCGCAGCAAACGCAGAGCAAAACGGAAACAGACCTAAAATCAACCAACAGAATATGATGCGCCACGGCATGCTTTTCGTCCTTAAAACGTCCGGGAAATGAGAAGGGTTATGATGATTTACGGCCCCGTATTCATGGCGGGCAGGCAAACGGAAGAAGCCCGCTGTGTTTTTCTCCTGAACACCACTGCGGCGTAAACGCTGTGGTGAACGGAGGGAAGGTGAGATCAGCAGCGCAATAGTCCGGCACAGTTTTTCGCCAGTACCCGGATGCATCGATACGCCACTGAACCCAGCAGCGCCCATCGCTGATGAAGCCTGCATAGCGGCTCTCTTCCGGAACTCCGGCAACTGACGTTGGCGGTAAATGGAAAGGATCGCGTTCCACCCCTGAGGCAAGTACGGAAAATGATGCCGATACGAGCCACGCCGGCACAAACAACGCATTTCGGATCTTTCTCATCAGGCCGCCTCTCCGAGACGGATTTCCGCCTCTACGCCCTGTTCCATACGGGTGATCCGCAATAACTGAATCAGCCACGGGCACGGTTCCAGCCGTGTGAGCAGCGCCGTCAGCTCTGGGTAAGCCAGCGACAGAGAGACACTCCACTGCGCCGGGGAAGCATTTTCCCGGCGCCAGGATTTAACCTGCCCGGATGCCAACGAGCCGGGCAGCGCCTGACAGGAAGGCGGGCCGTTTCCCGGCGCCGGAGTCTCCCGCCGCAACTGCGCCAGCATGGCTTCCAGACGACGATTTTCTTCCCCGAGCTGCGTCAATGCATTCCGTTGACGATCAATGGTCTCCCGCCGTTCCTCAAGCGGGGCGGACAGCAGCAGCTTGCCCAAAAGCAGAAGCGCCACTGCCGGCACTACCGCCGAACCGGCCAGCAACAGCGGGAAACGCGGCCCGCGCAGACCGGCCGCCCACAGACCAAACGCCAGCCACCAAGCCTTCATGAGGTATGCTCCCAGACGCCGCGCAAAGTAAACGCCACATCGCCGTTTTCATCCCGGGTCAGCTCCGTCAGCGTGGTTTCGGCAGGCACGCTATTCGCTCCGGCGGGGTTGAGCGTTTGAACGAACTGAAACAGGTCAGACGCGCCCGTCCCTTTTCCCTGTAAAACAAAGCCGTCACCTCCGCTTTCCAGTTGGGTCAGCCAAAGCCCGGCCGGAATATGACGGCTCAGCAGACGCAATAACGCCCCGTTACGGCGGTTCTTTTGTGCGAACGCTTCACCGCGCCGCTCAGCGTCAATGCGCGCTTTCATCTGCGCCACGGTCTGCTGGCGCGTTTGTTTTTCCCGGCGCAGCGCTTCCAGCGTCCGCGTCTGACTTTCCTGCTTCAGCCGTAACCCGGTTTCCGTCTGCAGGCCGTTGCGCCACATCAGCCCGAGACCCGCAGCAGACAACAGCAGGCTAAACGCCAGCACGCCCGCCACCTGACGCCGGCGCGCAACGGCATAGCCATCACGCCAGGGAAGCAGGTTAATGACTAAATCCATGCCTCAGCCCCCGGATGCAACGCCAGCCCCAGAGCCAGGGTGAAATCCTGCGGTTGCCGGGGCAGCGGCGGCTGAAGCTGGCGCAGGAAACCAAACGGTGACCATTCCGCCGGCGCCGCAGCGCCGCTTAACAGATAGCCGTCGCCGGTAAATCCCGCCTGAAGGGCGGCGCATACCGCCTGCGAAACGTCGTCATCACCTGCCGCCACGCAACCGTACGCCAGCGGCTGCGGCCGTGGGGAAACCCACAGCAGCGTCTGAGATGTGCGGTACAGCAACAGTTTATCCGGCGGCGTGCCGCACAACGCCGCCACGCGGCGCAATGCGCAGGGCGTGATATCCACAGCATCCGGCGTCAGGCCAGCGACACTCATCGCGTCCAGCCATCCCTGTAAGTCGCGGCGCCGGGCGGCGGTTACCACTACGCCGTCACCATCACGCGCCGCCGGAGCGTAGTCGTAGGCCATCTCTTTGCAGGAGAGATGAAACTGCTTCTCTACCGCAATCCGGAGCGCTTCCTGACGCACGGCCGGAGAAAGTTGCCGGTCCGGGCGGGGCAGATACCGCTGCATCACCTGCGCCGGCGGCAACCCCAGGCGGATACGGGCATTGGCGGGCAGCTCCCGCCGCCAGTCACGCAGCCACTCACCCAACTGGCGCGGCCGTTGCAGCCGCCCGTCGCAAAACAGATCCGCCGGCGGGGATAATTGCCACCAGCGTTTCAGTTGCCAGCCGTCCCGGCGGCGTGACAAAGCAACCGCACACATCCCGCCGGGACTGATGTCTACCCCGGTTTGCCAGCGCTGAGAAAACATGCCCGCATCCTCCATTATTCGTGAAGTTGATAAAAGAACGTATCAACGTTGCAGGCTTGCCTTTATACTACTGCGCGGTTGTTTAGAAACTGCCCAATGGACAAGTAATGGGATATCTCAGGTGAAGTTCGTAAAGTATTTTATCGTTCTTGCAGTGTGTTGCATTCTGCTGGGAGCGGCTTTGGTATTTGGTTTGTACAAATACGTTGAGCCGCAATTACCCGACGTTGCCACGCTGAAAGACGTCCGACTGCAGACGCCAATGCAGGTTTACAGCGCAGATGGAGAGCTTATCGCCCAGTTTGGCGAGAAGCGTCGTATCCCGTTACCGCTGGATCAGATTCCACAAACGATGGTCAAGGCGTTCATCGCCACGGAAGACAGTCGTTTCTATGAGCATCACGGTGTTGACCCGGTGGGGATTTTCCGCGCCGCTTCTGTTGCCATGTTTACCGGACACGCCTCTCAGGGTGCCAGTACGATTACCCAACAGTTAGCCAGGAACTTTTTCCTCAGCCCGGAAAGAACGCTGATGCGAAAAATTAAAGAGGTCTTTCTCGCGATCCGCATCGAACAGATGCTGTCGAAAGATGAAATTCTGGAGCTGTATCTCAACAAAATTTACCTCGGCTACCGTGCTTACGGCGTCGGCGCCGCGGCACAGGTCTATTTCGGCAAAACCATCGATCAGCTGGATCTCAGCGAAATGGCCATGATCGCCGGCCTGCCGAAAGCGCCTTCAACATTTAACCCGCTTTATTCGTACGATCGCGCCCTGGCGCGCCGTAACGTGGTATTAGCGCGTATGCTTGATCAGCACTACATCACCAAAGCGCAGTACGATCAGGCCCGCAGCGAAAAGATCAACGCCAGCTATCACGGCCCGGAAATCGATTTCTCCTCACCGTATCTTGCTGAAATGGTGCGCCTGGAGATGATCAAACGCTATGGTGACAACGCCTATACGGATGGTTACAAGGTTTACACCACCATCACTAAACGTCTGCAGCAGGCCGCCCAGGAAGCCGTTCGCAACAACGTGATTGCCTACGATATGCGTCACGGCTACCGCGGCCCTTCCAACGTGTTGTGGAAAGTCGGGCAACCGGCCTGGAACCAGAAGCAAATCATCGATTCGATAAAAAACCTGCCAACGTACGGCCCCCTGCTGCCGGCGGTGGTCATGGCCTCCGGTAATACCGAAGCCACGGTCATGCTGGCGGACGGCAGCGAAGTCATTCTGCCATTCACCACCGTGCGCTGGGCCCGTCCTTACCGCAGCGACACCCAACAAGGGCCGACGCCGAGGCGGGTCAGCGATGTCCTCCAGGCCGGCCAGCAAATCTGGGTGCGCCAGGACAACAAGCAGCAGTGGTGGCTTTCCCAGGTGCCGGACGTTAACTCCGCGCTGGTGTCCATCAATCCCCAGGACGGGGCGGTGAAAGCATTGGTAGGCGGCTTTGATTTCAATCAGAGCAAGTTTAACCGCGTAACCCAGTCGCTGCGTCAGGTCGGTTCCAACATCAAACCTTTCCTGTACACCGCCGCGATGGATAAAGGGCTGACGCTCGCCACCATCCTTAACGACCTGCCGGTTTCCCGCTGGGACCCGGGCGCCAGCACCGACTGGCGGCCCAAAAACTCACCGCCGACCTACGCCGGACCGATCCGTCTGCGTCAGGGGCTGGGCGAGTCGAAGAACGTGGTGATGGTACGCGCCATGCGCGCCATGGGCGTGGATTACGCCGCTGAATACCTGCTGCGCTTCGGCTTCCCGGCAAGCAACATCGCGCATACGGAAGCGCTGGCGCTGGGCGCTGCGTCGTTTACGCCGCTGCAGATGGTGCGCGGTTATTCCGTCTTCTCCAACGGCGGTTACCTGGTTGACCCGTACTTCATCACCAAAATCGTAGATGACAACGATAACCCGGTATTCGAAGCCAAACCGCGCGTTGTCTGCACCAACTGCAACCTGCCGGTGATTTACGGCCAAACCGCCCGCTCCGCCGTACTGAGCGAAGATAATATGGAAAACGTTGCGGTTTCCCATGACGGCACGACGCCGGTATCCGTTCCGATGCCGCAGTTGCAGGAAGTCACGCCGGGCCAGATGAGCCGCGATGGCGACCAGCAGTACGCCCCTCACGTCATCAGCTCGCCGCTGGCGTTCCTGATGTACGATGCGCTTAACAGCAACATCTTCGGCGAACCCGGTGGTGGCTGGATGGGCACCGGCTGGCGCGCCGGCCGCGACCTGAAACGTCGCGACATCGGCGGCAAAACCGGGACGACCAACAGCTCTAAAGACGCCTGGTTCTCCGGATACGGTCCGGGCACTGTCACCACGGTGTGGATCGGCTTCGATGATCACCGTCGCGATCTGGGGCGTTCAACCGCATCCGGCGCCATCAAGGATCAGATTTCCGGCGGTGAAGGCGGAGCCAAGAGCGCCCAGCCGGCGTGGGATGATTTCATGAAAACCGCGCTGGAAGGCATTCCGGAGCAGCGTATGCCGCCGCCGCCGGGCATTGTCAGCGTCAAAATCGACATGCAGAGCGGTAAGCTTTCTACCGGCAGCGGCCGCAGCCGGTCGGAATATTTCATCAGCGGCACGCAGCCGACGGACTACGCAGTGCAGGACAGCGGAACGACTATCATTGATAACGGTCAGACCCACGAATTGTTCTAAACCGCCGTAAGCGAAAAGCAGAAACACCAAGGGGCCGAAACGGCCCCTTGTTATTTTACTGACTTATTTTTTCAGCCACGCAAACGCGTTTACGGCGTGCTTCAACGCTGCGCCAGAAAATCCCGCGCTAAAAACAAAGCGCTGACGTTACGCGCTTCGCAGAAATCCGGCTCTTCCAGCAGTTCCATCATGCGCGCCACCGGCCAGCGTACCACCGGCATCTCCTCCGGCTCATCCCCTTCCAGCCGCTTGGGATATAAACCTTCCGCCAGCACGATATTCATCTTGCTGGAGAAATAAGAGGGCGCCATCGTCAGCTTGCGCAAAAAACTGAAACGCTCGCCGCCATAACCCGCCTCTTCCATCAGTTCACGGTTAGCCGCCTGAAAAACCTGCTCGCCGGGATCAATCAACCCCTTGGGGAACCCCAGTTCATACTCTTCAAGCCCTACCGCATATTCCCGGATAAGCAGCAGGTCATCGCCCAACACGGGGACGATCATCACGGCTTCGCGATCCGACGGACGCATGCGCTCATACTGGCGGTGTACGCCGTTACTGAACTCAAGATCCACCGTTTCAACATTGAACAAACGTGAACGCGCGATGGTGGCCACTCTGAGGATTTTTGGTTTTTGCTGTAATTTATCCATGGTTGTCTCGGCTAAAAATACCCTGCGTTTTTTGTAACAGTTCAAACTACGCCTGGTATAACGCGGTATCGTACATGTCTTTTTTAGACATTGATCACGTTATCATGACCGCCATTGTGCTTGAGATTCCGGTAAAATCGCAACAATTGTTGCATTATTTTTACCATTCAGTACCCGCCGGTAATGACATAAAAAATAAGCATAACAATAAAAAGAACTCGCCCGCCCGCAGCCCGCTTCGGCGGGCAGCCTTAATAACCCTATGCAGAAAAGTGCCCATTCGCCAGGTAAAAAATCGGACAATGCTGATACTTTCTTATGAAGAAGGCTTTTAACCTCTAGTCAGTTTCAAATAAAAAAGTTCTCTGCGTTAGAAGCAAACCGTTTTTATAACATATAGTTATATTAGTAACCTGATTCCTCAGTATAATGTCACCTTGCATAGGGATAGCAAATGGTGAAACCAGCGGTCACTATGATATTACCTGACGGGGTTGGCATGAGTGCATCGGTCATTGCATTAATCATCTTGATCCCCTGTTTGCTCGCTGTTGGATGCCTTTATTGGATTAGCATGAAAAGATCTGCATTGCTGACATCATCGTTTCCTTTCAGGAAAGCTAAACAGCGCAAACTCAGCGCGGATGAGCTGTATGCCATCGAACGCTATCTGGAAAGCCTGTCACCTCAGGCGACTTCCCGTGCGGCAGGTACGCAGCTTTCACCACTTTACCATCGGCTCAGTCCGCAGGGCGACCGCGTCTATCCGCTGACGCACACCATCACCCGCTATGGGCTGAGCGTTGACGATCCTAACTACCGTCGCTATTACCTTGATAATCTGGAAATTCACCTGCCGCCGTTTTGGGAGCAGTTCATTGCAGACGAAAACCGTCTGGAAGTGATCAAAACCCACAGCATACCGCTGGTGATCTCCATCAACGGGCACTCCCTGACGGAGTATACCCGCGAAGAAATGCCGCGCTTCAGCGACGACTCCGCCCAGGCCTCGATCCGCCCGGCGGAAAGCGAGCAAATTGAGCTGACCGGCGTGCGCAAAGAAACCTATCTTGAGCATCAGCTGACTCAGCGGACCGGCATCAGGGAATCTGTCATACTCGTCGCCGCCATGCTTCTGCTCTATCTCAGCCTGTTCTCGCCGGAGGCGTTGGTTCCCTGGCTGCTGGCGCTTGCCGCCGGGCTTGTCATCTGGGGCGTCTGGCGGCTGTACAGCGCGCCCGCGGAGCAAACGCTGAAAGAAGTGCACTGCCTGCGGGGCATTCCCAAACGCTGGGGGCTGTTCGGCGACTCTAACGTTGGTAAGATCAATAACGTCTCGCTGGGAACCATTGATCTGATTTATCCCGCGCACTGGCAGAATTACATACAGCACGACCTGGGCCAGAACACAGACATTGAAATGTATCTCAACCGTCACGTGGTGCGTCAGGGCCGTTTCCTCTCCCTGCATGACGAAGTGAAGCATTTTCCCCTGCAACGCTGGGGCCATAACGCGGTTCTGGCCTGCGGCGCGACGTTGATTCTGACCCTGTTGCTGACCACCCTGCCGCTGAGCATCCCCTTCAAGCTCAGTGCCGCATGGATACACGGCACCCATGACCTCAGCGTGACGGACGTGAAAACCCTTTCCGCCCTGCCGTTGCGGGTGGGGGACACCCTGGACATTCAGGGCTCAGGCATGTGCCGTGTTCCGGCCGTGTATCAGGAAGGCAAAAGTTATCCGTTCATGCCGTTCGACTGTTCCGAAATCTACTGGAACACCGCCGCCCCACTGGCCGTGCCGTCATCCGACGTCATCGACAACGCCAGCGCCCTGCTGGCAAGCGTTAACCGCCAGATGAATCCTGGCAGCGGCACCGAACAGAAGGTTAACCCCCAGTTAGCCAGCGCCATCCAGAAATCAGGCATGCTGTTATTAGACGACTTCGGCGACATCGTGCTGCGTGCCGAGGATTTGTGCGGTCAGCAGCAGGCGGAATGCGGCCGGCTGAAGAATGCCCTGCTTAACCTGGGCAACAGCACGTCATGGGATACGCTGGTGAAAAAAGCCGAAAGCGGGAAACTCGACGGGGTCAACGTTTTGCTGCGCCCCGCCAGCGCCCAGCAGCTTTCAGACATCGTTAACAGCGCCGTGTCTTCGTTCTATTACCGGGAAACCCGTCAGGCCGCGCAGTCACTGGCCGTAACGCCGCCGAACGGCTTCCTGATCGTCAGTGATGAAGGCAAACCGCTGGTGAATCACGCCCAGCCGTCGGTATCTCTGTATGACTACAACTCCATCGACCAGTGGCGCGAGCTGGAAAACCTGTCGCGCCAGTTGCTGGTTACCCCTTTCACGGCGCGTGGGGTCATTACCGACATCAGCACCGACGCCAACGGCACCCGCCACATCGTGCTGCACAGCGAGCCGGACATCATGACGCTGTGGCGTTACGCCGGCACCTGTTTGCTGATTATGGTCGTCGTGGCCATCGTCGTGGTGAACCTCGGCCTGCTGCTGATGCGCCTGCAAAAGAACATGCGCCGTATTCCCGCGATCCAGCATTATTATGATCGCTGCATCAACCCGTCATTCTCATCTTTCGATCTCTCCCCCAGATAAAAAAATTACCGGAGGCGGAATTCGCCTCCGGCATGACAAGCCCGCGCGGGAAAAATATACTTTACCGATATCGGCCGTTTTCCGCTTCGCGGGCGGCCCGACCTCACCCGATACGGAGGCCGCATGGTTCCTGATTTTGACTGGCAAGAAATAGATACCGTCCTGTTAGACATGGACGGCACGTTGTTGGATCTGGAGTTCGACAACTATTTCTGGCTACAGCTGGTGCCCCGCACGCTGAGCGAGCAGCGCGGGATTTCCCCGGAAGAAGCGCGCGATCTGGTTTTTCAGGAGTATCAGGCCGTACAGCATACGCTGGACTGGTATTGCATCGATTACTGGTGCGAACGGCTGAATCTGGATATTTACCGGATGACGACCGACGTCGGCCCGCGCGCCCGTCTGCGCCAGGATACGCGCCCCTTCCTCGATGCCCTGCGCGCCAGCGGCCGGCGTACCATCCTGCTGACCAATGCCCATCCGCACAGCCTGTCGGTGAAGGTGCAACACACCGGGTTGGACCAGCACCTTGATTTATTATTATCCACCCATACATTTGGTTATCCCAAAGAAGATCGGCGGCTGTGGGAGGCGGTGGAACAACACACCGGCCTCGACCCGGCGCGAACGCTGTTCGTGGATGATGCGGAACCGATTCTGGACGCGGCCAGCCATTATGGCATCCGCTACTGCCTGGGCGTCAGCAACCCTGACTCCAGCACCGGCGAAAAGACGTTTGCCCGTCATCCGTCGATGAACGATTACCGCATCCTGCTGCCCGCTTTTCAGCCGCGCTGAGCGCAAACGGATCAAGGAGCCGCAATGAAAGAACGACATCAACAGGACGATGGCGTTGTCCGTCTGGATAAATGGCTGTGGGCCGCACGCTTTTACAAAACGCGCGCGCTGGCACGGGAGATGATCGACGGCGGCAAAGTGCATTACAACGGCCAGCGCGGCAAGCCCAGCAAGGCCGTGGAGGTGGGCGCGGAGCTTAAGCTGCGTCAGGGGAACGATGAACGCACCATCATCGTCATGGCGCTGTCCGCCCAGCGGCGCGGCGCCGAAGAAGCGCAGCGGCTTTATCAGGAAACCGCCGCCAGCATAGAGAACCGCGAGAAAGTCGCGCAGGCGCGCAAGATGAACGCCCTGACCATGCCGCACCCCGAGCGCAGGCCGGATAAGAAAGAGCGGCGCAATCTGATCAAATTTAAATACGGCGCACCGGAATAAACCGGCCGCAAACGAGAGAAAAGCTATGTCCAATCATGACCAACTGCATCGTTATCTGTTCGAAAACCTCGCCGTGCGCGGCGAACTGGTAACGGCGAGCGAAACCTATCAGCACATGCTGGAAAATCATCAGTATCCGCAGGAAGTGCAAAACCTGCTCGGCGAACTGTTGGTCGCCACCAGCCTGCTGACCGCCACGCTCAAGTTCGACGGAGAAATCACCGTGCAGTTGCAGGGCGACGGCCCGCTGCGCCTGGCCGTGATCAACGGCAACAATCGTCAGGAAATGCGCGGTATGGCCCGGCTGCAGGGTGACATCGCGCCCGGCAGCAGCCTGAAAGAGATGGTCGGCAACGGGTATCTGGTCATCACCATCACGCCGGAGGAAGGTGAGCGTTATCAGGGCGTCGTGGCCCTGGACGGCGATACGCTGGCGGTCTGCCTGGAAGGCTATTTCATGCAGTCTGAACAGTTGCCCACCCGCCTGTTTATCCGCACCGGCGAAGCCAATGGCAAACCCGCCGCCGCCGGCATGCTGCTGCAAATCGTGCCGGCGCAGCCCAACAGTGCGGACGATCTGAACCACCTGACCCAGCTCACAGCCACGGTCAAGGCGGAAGAACTGTTCACCCTGCCGGCCAACGAAGTGCTGTACCGCCTGTATCATCAGGAAGAAGTCACCCTGTATGAACCGCAGGACGTTACCTTCCGCTGCACCTGTTCGCGGGAACGCTGCGCCAACGCGCTGCTGACCGTGAACCCGGAGGAGCTGGAAGACATGCTGGAAAAAGAGGGCAACATCGATATGCATTGCGACTTCTGCGGAGCGAACTATGTGTTTGATTCTGCCGATGTTAAATCTCTGCTGGCCGGTCACCCCACCGAGCAGGTTAACAACCTGCATTAAAAAAGTTTTTGCTTTATTCAAATAAATTAAGCCCACAATTTGTGGGCTTTTTCATTGATTTATCTCAGGTTACATAGATGATTTTGCAGAATTTTCCGTGTTTTACATCTCAAATACTAATGAAATAAAAATGAAATTCATTTTTTTTGATAGTACTCTCGGTTATCCCACATCTTATCTACCTACAATTAGCACAAAATAAATTTTAATATCTAAGGAGTAGTGACATGCACGTCAAAGGTTTAACCGCAGCGGATCTGGCAACCTACGGCATCACTGGTGTAACAGAGGTTGTTTACAATCCGAGTTATGACCTGCTCTTTACCGAAGAAACGTCTGCCTCCCTACAAGGCTATGAGCGCGGCACCCTTACTACGCTGGGCGCCGTATCCGTTGACACCGGTATTTTTACCGGTCGTTCCCCGAAGGATAAATACATCGTGCGTGATGATGTCTCGCGCGACACCGTCTGGTGGGCCGACCAGGGCAAAGGTAAAAATGACAACAAACCGATTTCCCCGGAAATCTGGCAGCATCTGAAAGGGTTGGTCACCACCCAGCTGTCCGGCAAGCGTTTGTTCGTCGTCGACGCCTTCTGCGGTGCTAACGCCGACACCCGTCTGAGCGTACGTTTCATCACCGAGGTGGCCTGGCAGGCACACTTCGTTAAGAACATGTTCATTCGCCCGTCTGACGAAGAACTGGCCGGCTTCAAACCCGACTTCATCGTCATGAACGGTGCCAAGTGCACCAACCCGCAGTGGAAAGAACAGGGCCTGAACTCCGAGAACTTCGTGGCATTTAACCTGACCGAGCGCATGCAGCTGATCGGCGGGACCTGGTACGGCGGCGAAATGAAGAAGGGCATGTTCTCCATCATGAACTACCTGCTGCCGCTGAAAGGCATCGCCTCTATGCACTGCTCCGCCAACGTGGGCGAGAAAGGCGACGTGGCCGTGTTCTTCGGCCTGTCCGGCACCGGCAAAACCACGCTGTCTACCGATCCGAAGCGCCAGCTGATCGGCGATGACGAGCACGGCTGGGACGACGACGGCGTCTTCAACTTCGAAGGCGGCTGCTACGCCAAGACCATCAAGCTGTCCGAAGAGGCCGAGCCGGACATCTACCACGCTATCACCCGCGATGCTTTGCTGGAAAACGTCACGGTACGTCCGGACGGCAGCGTAGACTTTGACGACGGTTCGAAAACGGAAAACACCCGCGTTTCTTACCCGATTTACCACATCAAGAACATCGTTAAGCCGGTTTCCAAAGCGGGCCACGCCAAGAAGGTGATCTTCCTGACCGCGGACGCCTTCGGCGTACTGCCGCCGGTTTCCCGCCTGACGGCCGATCAGACTCAGTATCACTTCCTGTCCGGCTTTACCGCGAAACTGGCAGGCACCGAGCGCGGCATCACCGAACCGACGCCGACCTTCTCTTCCTGCTTCGGCGCGGCGTTCCTGACGCTGCACCCGACCAAGTACGCAGAAGTGCTGGTTAAGCGCATGCAGGCCGCAGGCGCGCAGGCTTACCTGGTGAACACCGGCTGGAACGGCACCGGTAAGCGTATCTCCATTAAAGATACCCGCGGCATCATCGACGCCATCCTGTCCGGCGAGATCGACAACGCAGAAACCTTCACGCTGCCGATCTTCAACCTGGCGGTACCGACCTCACTGCCCGGCGTCAACCCGGACATCCTGGACCCGCGTGCAACTTACGCCAACCAGGAGCAGTGGCAGGAAAAAGCGCGGGATCTGGCGCAGCGTTTCATCACCAACTTTGACAAGTACACTGACACCCCGGCGGGTGAAGCGCTGGTCAAGGCTGGTCCGAAACTGTAACGCCGTTTAGATTAAGCAATTTAATCCCTCAAAAGGCCATTCAATGAATGGCCTTTTTTTATGGTAACCGCTCCACTAAGTAAAATTCCGCATAATCAATATGTTGATGTCAATCCCTGAGAAATTAACGCTGGTGATATTCACACAATGAGATAACTGTGAGGCGAAACACATTACGGGGAAAATGCGATTTTACCGACCGGGGACCGTTGATGCCGATCAATAATAATCATACCGTCTGGTCGGTATGATCCAGTCATGACCAACGATACCCCCCAGCATAAAAAGAAAAACCCGGCCCGCTTGCATGAGCAACTTCTGGAAGCCGCCAGCATTATTGCCGCCCGCAGCGGTATCGCTTCCCTGTCGCTTAATGCGGTCGCTCAGGAAGCCGGTGTCAGCAAGGGCGGGTTGCTGCATCATTTTCCCGGCAAGCAGGCGCTGATTCATGCGTTGTACGAACGGTTGCTGGCAACCATGGAGAAGAACATCCTGGCGCTCATGTCGCTCGACCCCGAACCCTACGGCCGTTTTACCCGCACCTACCTGATTTATCTGGCCGGGTTGAACGGCACCGACGAAAGCCGGCAGTTGGCGGTGCTGTCGCTGGCGATGCCCGATGAAAACGTGCTGCGCAAATGCTGGCGCGACTGGATGCTGAAACACCTGGCTAACGGCGACGAACTGGACAACAGCCCCACCGGCACCCTCGTGCGCTACGCCGCCGACGGCCTGTGGCTCTCCGAGCTGACCGAAGGCCCCACGTTGCCCCCGCAGCATCGCCAGGCGTTGGTTGATCGGCTATGCGCAATGACGTACCGGCAGGCGGACAAAATGGCGGAGTGAAGCGAGCATGCGATATAAAATCAACGCAACCCTGTATTACGATGCCTGTGACGGCTCGCTGACGTTGCCGGGCAGCGACCAACCTGACACACACCTTTCCATTACCGCCAACGCCCTGCTGTTCTTTTTTATCCGCAATCCGGGGATCATCAGCCGCGACGAAGTGCTGAAAAAAGTCTGGGACGACAACGGGCTGACGTCCTCCAACAGCAACCTGAACCAGTACCTGAGCCTGCTGCGCAAGACGCTCCGCTACTACGGCGTGGAAAACATCATTATCACGATCCCCAAAGGCAACCTTGAGCTCAATCCTGAGGTCGTCATTGAGTTAGTGGACGACCAGCCGCGTTATAAAATCGACGCAGGGGAAGAGAGCGTTTCCATCCCCGAAGCGCCTGCCGCGGACGAACCGCCTGCCGGGAACCACGCCGACGCCCCGCCCCCCGAAGCCTGCGCGCCATTGCCGTCACGGGGCGTATGCTGGTATCTCGCCAGCGGCCTGCTGCTGCTTTTCACTCTGGCCCTCGGCGCTTATACCTTCTTCGGCAATCCGCTTTCCCGGCCTGTCGCCCTGACGCCGATTTCCCACAGCCAGTGCGAGCTGCTGGTGAACGACGACATGCTCAACACCGCTGCCGGCAAAACCAATTTCGACGCCGTGCGTCAGCGGCTGGCGCTGAAATGCCAGCCGGGCGAACGTTTCGTGTTCTTCTACGGCGACAAACTACAAACCAACGGGTTGGGACGGGTCTTCCTCGCGCATTGCGCCATGCACGAAGCCAATCCGTTCAGCTACTGTGACAACTATTTTTATTATTCATGGAATCCGCAATGAAACTGACCGCCAAAATGCTGTTCCTGCTTTCACTGTTGCTGTTCCTGCTGGTCGCCGCGGCCTCCGTCTACCGCCTGTCATCGCAGGGCGATGGCATGATGACCTGCTCAACCAAGGCAATCATGCGGTTTGAAAACATGGAGAAAGAAAACGTTAACGGCAATATTCATTTTACCTTCGGCGCCAACGGCAACGGCTCGATCGTGGTGGAGGGCTACACCGACTCCGACGCCGGCTGGCTCTACCTGCAACGTTACGTGAAGTTCACCTACACCACCAAACGCATCTCCGCCACCGATCGCCACTACCGCATCAGCAAGTGGGAATCGTCCGCGTCCTCCATCGATCAATCCCCGAACGTCATTTTCGACTACTTCATGCGTGAAATGTCAGACAGCCATGACGGCCTGTTCCTCAATGCCCAGCAGTTGAATGGCACCTCCCTGCTGCTCAGCTCAATCAATTCACCGCTGTTCATCTGCACCCTGAAGCCCGGCAGCAAGTTCGGCTGACAGTCACGTCGCCATCACTTCACCCAACAAATAATAAAACGCACGATTTGCTTTCACTCCCCAAATTCCCCTTCCGCTAAAGCGTGAACTCTCCCGCACTTTACCCCGTCGCCCAAAGCCAATAATCACCATTTATTTATCAAGCCATTAACAAAAACAAACGGGCCTTTACCTTCCCTTCATCCCGCGCTTTCCCGCACATTCTCAACGCTAAATCACCCGCCACAAAACAGGATGAACAGATAAATAGCCCCGTTAAAAACATCAAAAATCAGAATAAAAAACCATATCAACCCACTTACCGAATTTATATTCCGTTTGTTTCCCAGGCTCATATAGTGACTGCGGACGTCCTTTCTGCGCCTGCGCAGCACCGGCGCAGCAGGCGGACGGTAACAAAATGGAAACCTGTTCTGTGGAGGAAACAACAATGGGTGAGGCATTAGGTTTGATCGAAACCAAAGGGTTGGTGGCCTGCATTGAAGCCGCCGACGCCATGTGCAAGGCGGCCAACGTTGAGCTGATCGGCTATGAAAACGTCGGTTCCGGGCTGGTCACCGCCATGGTGAAAGGGGACGTCGGCGCGGTGAAGGCCGCGGTGGATTCCGGCGTAGAGTCGGCGCGGCGCATCGGCGAAGTCGTGACTTCGCTGGTCATCGCCCGCCCGCACAACGACATCGGCAAAATCGTGATTAAACACAAAGCATAACGGCGGAGGAATACAAGATGGGTGACGCATTGGGTCTGATTGAAACCAAAGGGCTGGTGGCTTGCATTGAAGCCGCCGACGCCATGTGCAAAGCGGCCAACGTCGATCTGATCGGCTATGAAAACGTCGGCTCCGGGCTGGTTACCGCCATGGTGAAAGGCGACGTCGGCGCGGTGAAGGCCGCGGTGGACTCCGGCGTGGAGGCTGCGCAGCGTATCGGTGAAGTCGTGACGTCGCTGGTGATTGCCCGCCCGCACGGCGACATTCAAAAAATCGTCGCGCAGTACAAAGTGGCCGAATAACGCAAGGAAAACACGATGAAAGAAGCACTCGGATTGATTGAAACCAAAGGGCTGGTGGCCTGTATCGAAGCGGCCGACGCCATGTGCAAGGCGGCCAACGTTGAGCTGATCGGCTATGAAAACGTCGGCTCCGGCCTGGTCACCGCCATGGTGAAAGGCGACGTCGGCGCGGTAAACGCGGCGGTGGATTCCGGCGTGGAAGCGGCCAAACGCATCGGCACGGTCGTCAGCCACCGCGTGATCGCCCGTCCGCACAACGACATCGAAAAAATCGCCGCGCAGCACAAGGCCTGACGTCAGCGGCCATCGGCAAGAGAGGCCATCCACGCTTTTAGTTTGCAGAGGAACAAGTGATGATTGCATTAGACAAAGATTTGCAATCCAGGCAGAACGCCCGCGACCTGGTGCGCGAAGCCAAAAAGGCACAGGCGGTTCTGGCGAAGTTTTCGCAGGAGCAGATCGACGCCATCGTGAAAAACGTGGCGCAGGAAGCGGCGCGCCACGCCGAAGAACTGGCCAAAATGGCCTGTGAGGAAACCGGCTTCGGCAATTGGCAGGACAAGGTGCTGAAAAACACCTTCGCTTCACTGCGTGTCTATGACGCCATCAAAGCGATGAAAACGGTCGGCATCATCCGTGACGACCAGGCCAACCGGGTGATGGAGGTCGGCGTACCGTTGGGCGTTATCTGCGCGCTGGTGCCCTCCACCAACCCGACCTCGACCGTTTTCTACAAAACCCTTATTGCCCTGAAAGCCGGTAACGCCATCATCTTCTCGCCCCACCCGAATGCCCGTCAGTGCACCTGGAAGGCGATTGAAATTGTCAAAAATGCAGCCATTGCCGCCGGCGCGCCGGCCGGTGCGGTCAGCGCCATAACGCAGCTCACGCTGGACGCCACCCGCGAGCTGATGCACAGCAAAGACGTTTCGCTGATTCTGGCGACCGGCGGCGAAGGCATGGTGCGCGCCGCCTACGCTTCCGGCACGCCGACAATCAGCGGCGGGCCGGGCAACGGCCCCGCCTTTATCGAACGCAGCGCGGATATCCGCCAGGCGGTCAGCGATATCATCACCAGCAAGACGTTCGACAACGGGGTAATCTGCGCCTCCGAGCAGTCGGTCATCGTTGAAGACTGCATTTACGCAGAAGTCCGGCAAGAACTTGAAGCGCAGGGCGCTTACCTCATGAATGACGATGAGGCCGCGCGGGTAGCCGCCATGCTGCTGCGCGCCAACGGCACCATCAACCCGGAAGTCGTGGGCAAAACCGCTGTCTGGCTCAGCCAGCGTGCCGGATTCACCGTTCCTGCCGGCACACGGGTGTTAATCGCGCGCCAGGACACCGTCTCACACAACAATCCCTATTCGCGGGAAAAACTCTGCCCGATCCTCGGCCTGTACGTCGAAGCCGACTGGCAGGCGGCCTGCCGCCGGGTTATGGAGCTGCTGACCAACGAAGGGCTCGGTCACACCCTGGTGATTCATACCCGCAACCAGGACGTAATCCGCGAATTCTGCCTGGAGAAACCGGTTCACCGCATTCTGATCAACACCCCGGCGGCGCTGGGCGGCATCGGCGCCACCACCAATATTTTCCCCGCGCTGACGCTGGGCTGCGGCGCGGTGGGCGGCGGTTCCAGCTCCGATAACGTCGGCCCGCTGAACCTGATGAATATCCGCAAGGTCGGCTACGGCGTACGCTCCGTTGATGAACTGCGCGCCTCAGGCGCCACGCCCGCAGCGGCGCCGGCGGTTGCGGCTACCCCTGCGGCACCGCGCTACCAGACCAGCATTCTCGATGACGATCGCTTCAACCGGCCCGCGCACGTCAGCGCACCGGCGGCGCCAGCCGGCGCTCAGCCCGCGGACGACCGTTTCGTCAGTCATACGACTGCGCTGTGCAACGCCTCTTCCAACGGCGATATCACCGAGGAAAACGTCGAGCACATCATCAAACAGGTGCTCGCACGCCTGGGTAAATAAGGCATACGGACAGAAAAGGCGGAAAACCATGATTCTCGCAAAAGTAGTCGGACACGTAGTCGCAACGCAGAAATGCGATGAGCTCAGGGGCAGCAATCTGCTGATGATCACCGCCCTCGATGACGATCAGCAGCCGCTGAAGGACAAAACCTACGTAGCAGTAGACAGCGTAGGGGCCGGCATCAACGACATCGTGCTGGCAGAGGCATATTTCGCCCTGAACAAAGATCGTTACAAAGCGATGTCCGTCGTCGCCATCGTCGAGAAGGTTTTCCGGGACCGCTGAGGAGTGAATAACGTCATGAGTGAGTTTTTGATTAAACCCCGCATCCATTTCGGCCCTGACGCGCTGAACATGCTCGGCGGACTGAAGGCGACGCGGGCCTTGCTCGTCACCGACAAGGCGATGGTACGCTTCGGCCTGGCCGGGCGGGTCATCGCCCTGCTGGAACGAACCGGCGCGGAATGCCGCATCTACGACGACGTGCTGCCCGATCCGGACATCGCCGCCGTCGTCAGCGGCATGAAGGTAATGGATGCCCACTACCCGGACCTGATTGTCGCGCTGGGCGGGGGGTCGGTCATTGACGCCGCGAAAGCCGTGATGTTCACCCTGTGGCACGCCCGTCAGCAGGAAGGAAAGGCACGGCCCCGCTTCGTCGCCATTCCGACCACCAGCGGCACCGGCTCGGAAGTTACGGCGTTTTCCGTGGTGAAAGCGCGTACCGAAAAGCTGGTGCTGGTGGACGAATTCATGCTGCCGGACGTCGCCATCCTCGACCCGTCGCTGGTGACGTCGGTACCGCCGGCCATCACCGCCGACACCGGCATCGACGTTCTGTGCCACGCGCTGGAAGCTTACGTTTCCCACAATGCCAGCGACTTTTCAGACGCCCTGGCGGAGAAAGCGGCAGCGCTGATCTTCAGTCATCTGCCGGACTGCTACCACCACGGCGACGATCTGACCGCGCGTGAAAAAATCCACAACGCCTCCTGCCTGGCCGGCATGGCGTTTACCAACGCGTCGCTGGGCATTACCCACAGCCTGGCGCACGCATTAGGCGGTACGTTCCGCATTCCGCACGGGCGGGCCAACGCGCTGCTGATGACCCAGGTCGTGGCGTTCAACGCCGACTACGCGGGGCTGTGCAACACGCCGGCCACCCGCAAGTATGCCGATATGGCGCGCCTGCTGGGGCTGCCCGCCGCCACGCCGCGTGAGGGCGTAACCAGCCTGCTGGTCGCCATCGACGCCCTGAAAGAGAACATGAATCTGCCCGCCAGCATCGCCCAGGCCGGCGTTGACGCGCAAGAATTTGAACGACGTTTGCCGGAGATGGTGGCGCAGGCGCTGCGCGACAACTGTACCCCGACCAATCCGCTGGTGGCGGATGCCGGCACCCTGACCGCACTTTACCGTCGCGCCTACGCCGGAACAGACGTCAGCACGATGTAACTCACGATTACGGAATAAAAGAACATCAGGAGAGGCTCACATGGCCAAATATGCATTAACGCCGCGCGTGAAAGTGCTGGCGGAGAGATTACTCACCCACAAAACCAGCATCAGCCCGGAGCGCGCCGCCATTCTCAGCACGCTGGACAGCGACATTGCCGGCACGCCGCAGTTGGTCAAACCGGCACGCCGCTTCTATGAACTGATGCAGAAGCTGCCGCCGGTCGTCGGTCAGGACGAACTGATCGTCGGCGGCCAGGCCTCCGCACCGCGCAGCGCCGTCTTTCACAGCGAAGCGGAGCTGAATGCGGATTCCGTTTATCGCTTTCTCGGCCTGAACTACGACATCGCTTCACCGGACTACCTGCTGGTTATCGAAAAAGGCGTGCTGGCGATCAAACAGCAGTTGGAAGAGCGGGTTCGCAGCATCGGCAGCGCGGTCAGCCGCGGCGGTATGGACGAAGCGAACGCCGGAAAAGCGGCGATTTATGCCTGCGACGGGCTGCTGCAACTGGCGGCGTCGCTGGCGAACCGGGCGGAACAACTGGCCGCCGGAGAAAGCAATGCTTACCGTAAGGCCGAATTGCTGGATAACGCGGCAATTTTGCGCAACGTCCCGGCCCGGCCGGCGCAAACCTTCCGCGAAGCCCTGCAGGCGTTCTATCTGCTGCAACTGGCGCTGCATCTCGACAACGGCAGCTACGCGGTTAACCCGTGCGGCCTGGACAAAGCGCTCTACCCCTGGCTGCGCCGCGATCTGGACAGCGGCCGGCTGACGACAGAGCAAGCCTATGAACTGGTCGAAAGCCTGTGGCTGAAGCTGGCTGAACTGTCCGAAGTCCGCACCGTCAGAACGCCGGACGGTTATCCGCTGTTCGACGCCATGATGCGCGGCGAAAGCACGCTCGCTATCAACGAACTCTCTGAAATGCTGCTCAGCGCGCGCGATAACCTGACCGCGCTCAACGGCAATTTGCAGGTGCGCCTGTATCAGGGCCATGCTGCACAGCCGGCCGCGACTGCACACTATGCCGGAGCAAGCGCGCACTACGCCGCAGCGGCAACCCCGGCTGAAACCAAGGTGATGGAAGGCCTGACGCCGCGCATGCAGCGCCTGCGCGACCATTATCTGCGCGCCCGTCCGAGCGTTTCCATCTATCGCGCCCAGGCTTTTACCGAGGTTGCGAAGAATAACCCCGGCCTGCCGCCGATTCTGCTGCGCGCCAAAGCCTTCCGCCACGCCTGCGAAACCGCCCCGATCCTGATTCAGGCCGATGAGCTGATCGTCGGCCATCCGTGCGGCAAACCGCGCGCCGGCGCCTTCTCGCCGGATATCGCCTGGCGCTGGGTGAGGGACGAACTGGATACCATGAGCACCCGCCCACAGGACCCGTTCGAAATCACCGAAGCAGATAAAAAGATTATCCGCGAAGAGATCGTCCCCTTCTGGGAAGGGCGTTCGCTGGATGAGATCTGCGAAGCGCAGTACCGCGAAGCAGGCGTCTGGAGCTTCAGCGGCGAAACCTTCGTCAGCGACCTCTCCTACCACCAGATCAACGGCGGCGGCGACACCTGCCCCGGCTACGACGTGCTGCTGTTTACCAAAGGCATGAACGGCATCAAGGCCGACGCCGAAGCGAATCTGGCGCGGATGAATATGGAAAACCCGGAAGACATTGACCGGATTTACTTCTACAAGGCCGCCATCGAAACCTGTGAAGGCGTGATGAGCTACGCCCGTCGCATCGCCGAACACGCCACGAACCTGGCCGCTGCCGAACCGGACGCTCACCGTCGCGCCGAGTTGCTGACCATTGCCGAGGTTAACCGCAACGTCCCGGCCAACCCGCCCGTTACGTTGCAGGAAGCCCTGCAAAGCATCTGGACCGTCGAGTCCCTGTTCGAAGTGGAAGAGAACCAGACCGGCCTGTCGCTGGGCCGCCTCGACCAGTATTGCTACCCGATGTATCAGGAAGATATCCGCACCGGCCGCCTGACCGAAGAACAGGCGCTGGAAATGATGCAGGCGTTTATCCTGAAATGCGCCGAGCTGATGTGGATGTCCAGCGAAGCCGGGGCGAAATACTTCGCCGGCTACCAGCCGTTCATCAACCTGACCGTCGGCGGTCAGAAGCGCTCCGGCGGCGATGCCTGTAACGATTTAACCTACCTGATCATGGACGCGGTGCGCTTCATTAAGGTCTATCAGCCATCGCTGGCCTGCCGTATTCATAACCAGTCGCCGCAGAAGTACATGGAAAAAATCGTTGATGTAGTGAAAGCCGGTATGGGCTTCCCTGCCTGCCACTTCGATGATTCCCACATCAAAATGATGCTGCGCAAAGGCTTCGACTTCGAAGACGCGCGCGACTACTGCCTGATGGGCTGCGTGGAGCCGCAGAAATCCGGCCGCATTTACCAGTGGACCTCTACCGGCTACACCCAGTGGCCAATCGCCATCGAATTCGTCCTCAACCGCGGGCGCATGGTGCTGTTCGACAGCCACCAGGGCCTCGACACCGGCCCGCTCGGCGCGCTGACGACCTTCGACGACTTTGAGCGGGCGGTGAAGGAGCAGGTGGCGCATATCGTCCGTCTCTCCGCCATCGGCACCGTCATCAGCCAGCGCGTACACCGCGACGTCGCGCCGAAGCCGTTGATGTCGCTGCTGATCGAGGGCTGCATGGAGAGCGGAAAAGATGTCGCCGCAGGCGGCGCGATGGTCAACCACGGCCCCGGCCTGATTTTCTCCGGCCTGGCGACCTACGTCGACTCCATGGCCGCCATCCGCAAGCTGGTCTATGAAGATCGCAAATACACGCTGGAGCAGGTCCGCGACGCACTGCTGGCTAACTTCGACGGCCATGAAGCGATGCGCCGCGACTGCCTGAACGCACCCAAGTACGGTAACGACGACAACTACGCCGACGACTTCGCCCTGGACATCACCGAGTGGACGGAGCGCGAGTGCCGCAAGTACCGGATGCTCTACTCCACCCTCAGCCACGGCACGCTGTCCATCTCCAACAACACGCCGATCGGCGAACTGACCAACGCCACGCCGAACGGACGCCTGGCCTGGATGCCGCTTTCCGACGGCATCAGCCCGACGCAGGGCGCGGACAAGCTGGGGCCGACGGCCATCATCAAGTCCGTCAGCAAGATGAACGTGGAGACCATGAATATCGGCATGGTGCATAACTTCAAGTTCCTCAAAGGGCTGCTGGACACGCCGGAAGGCCGTAACGGCCTGATCACCCTGCTGCGCACCGCATCGATTCTGGGCAACGGGCAGATGCAGTTCAGCTACGTCGACAACGAGGTGCTGAAGAAAGCGCAGTTAGAACCGGAGAAATACCGCGACCTGATCGTACGTGTGGCCGGTTACAGCGCCTACTTCGTCGAGCTGTGCAAAGAGGTTCAGGACGAAATCATCAGCCGTACCGTCATTGAGAAATTCTGACCGGACGAAAAAAGGCATACGGGCAGGGACGCCTGGTTTTACCGAGGAAACGAGAATGGGCACAGCGCAGGAAATAAAGGGCCGGATATTTAACATCCAAAAATATTCCATCTACGACGGGGACGGCATTCGCACGCTGATCTTTTTCAAAGGCTGCAACCTCCGCTGCCCGTGGTGCTCCAACCCGGAAGGGCTTTCCGGCGAGTTTCAGGTGATGTATTCGCGTGACAAGTGCATCGACTGCGGCCGCTGCGCCGACGTGTGCCCCTCCGGCATTCACGTGATGCGCGCCGGCGCCGACGGGCAATTGCGCCACCATATCGATCGCAGCAAAAGCTGCATCGGCTGCCGCCGCTGCGAGGAAGCCTGCCTGGGCGATGCGCTGGACATCGTCGGGCGCGACGTCAGCGTGGCCGAGCTGATGGATATCATCATGCAGGATTATGATTTCTACCTCTCCTCCGGCGGCGGCGTCACCATCGGCGGCGGCGAAATGAGCCTGCAAACAGACTTCGCCGTGGCGCTGTTCAGTGAATGCAAAAAAATGATGATTAACACCGCGGTGGAAACCCAGGGCACCACCAGCCTGGCCAACTACCAGAAGCTGGCGCCGGTGACCGATACGTTCCTGTTCGACATCAAGCAAATCGACACCCGCCAGCATCATGCAATGCTCGGCATCGGCAACGAAGGCATCCGCCGCAACGTTGAATGGCTGGTGGACAACGGCGCGCACGTCGTCATCCGCATGCCGCTGATCCGCGGCTACAACGACTCCTGGGACGCCATCACCGGCGCCATCCGCTACGTCATGGATCTGGCCCGGCGCGGCAATATCAGCCGCATCGACATGCTTCCGTATCATCAGTTGGGACGTAAAAAGTATGAGCGGCTCGACATGATTTACCCGATCGACATCGATCCGGGATACCGCCCGGAAGAGCTGGACAGGCTGGAAGCCTTCTTCCGCACGTTCGATTTCGACATCCGGTTAGTCAGACATTAAACAGGAGTAACTCCATGAATAGTTTAGGCGTTATTGAAACGCACGGTCTGGTTGCCGCCATTCAGGCGGCGGACGCGGCCTGTAAAGCGGCCAGCGTCAGCATCATCGGTTACCGCAAGGTCGGCTCCGGTCTGGTGTCTGTCTGCCTGCGCGGGGAGGTCAGCGCCGTTCAGGCCGCCGTGGAAAACGGCGTGGCGGCCATCGTCCCGACCCGAAACCTCATCTCCTCGCTGGTTATCGCCCGCCCGGAAGAGTGCGTGGTCAGCGCGCTGTCCGCGCTGAAAGGGCACGACGCATTGGCACCGGTAGCACCCGTCGCGCCGCCGCAGAACGTCATTCCTCCGGTTCAGGAGGAAACGCCGCCGGCCGGAGAGCAGGAACATGATGTTAAGCCCGCAGGCAAAAAAGGGAAGAAAGCGCAATGAACCAGGCTCTGATGGAAACAATCCGTACGCGTCTGACGCATCAGTCCGCACCGGCCATTCCGGTGGGGGTTTCCAACCGGCACGTTCATCTTTCACAGCAGGATATCGAGGCGCTGTTCGGGCCGGGCTATGTCCTCACGCCGTTTAAACCGCTGAAGCAGCCGAATCAGTTTGCCGCGCAGGAGTGCGTCAACGTGGTCGGGCCGAAAGGCACCCTGACCAAAGTCCGCGTGCTGGGGCCGGCGCGCGCCGTCAGCCAGCTGGAAATCTCCCGTGCCGACTGCTTTGCCCTCGGCATCCGGGCGCCGGTGCGCGAGTCCGGCGATCTCGCCGCCTCCGGCGACGCGCTGCTTGCCGGCCCGGCTGGCTATGTCAGCCTGAAAGAACAGGTGATCTGCGCCTGGCGTCATATTCACATGTCCTGCGCCGATGCCCGCCGCCTTAACGTCGTCAACGGTCAGAAGGTGAGCGTGCGCGCGGCGACCGAACGCCCGCTGGTGTTCGACGACGTAGTAGTGCGCGTCAGCGACGGCTTCACGCTGGAGTTTCATATCGACACCGATGAAGCCAACGCCGCCGGCCTGAAGAACAACGACCTGGTGTCCATTATTGCCGGTTAACGGCGGGAGGCTGCGATGAACCCGAGTCTGACAGACCAACTGGTTGAGGAAATCCTGCGCCGGCTGCAAAAAAAAGTGCTGCTGTTGCTGACCCGTGGTGATGGCTATCGGGACGAAATCTTCACCCGCCTGCGCGCCATGGAAAACGTGGCGTTCACCGTCGCCGCGGCCGATGACGTACACGACGCCGATCGCTGGGCAACGCTCGGCGGGTTGCGTCCGCTGGATGAATTCGCCGCGCCGCAAAGCATGGCCCCTTACCACACGCTGCTGCTGCCGTTTCTCGACGTCGTCACCGCCGCCGAGCTGGCCGATGCCCGCCCGCTATCAACGGTGAGCCGGGTCACGCATCACGCTCTGCTGGCCGGGAAAGCGGTGCTGGCTCTGCCTTATCACTGCGATCCGGGCAGCGAGCTGAACCGGGTGCGCGGCCTGGGGAAAAACCCGGCTTACGCCGCGCGGATTCAGGCGCACCTGGCGGCGCTGGCCGGCTGCGGCGTAAGCCTGTGCGACCTGGATGACGCGGAGCGGCAGCTATCCGGCATACACGCCACGCCGCCCGTCGCAACGGCAACAACAACGGCGCACTACCTCACGCTGCGGGACGTTATGGCCGATCAACGCCTGACGCAGACGCCCGGCGCCCGCCTGACGGATGCCGCGCTCGATTATCTGAAACAGAACCGCCCATTACCTTTGACACGATCCCCTCAGGAGCAATGATATGTCTTCAAAATCAAAATGCTGGCTCTGGATGCTGCTGGTTATTCTTTCCGAAACCTCCGCCACCTCCACGCTGAAAATGTTCGACACCAGTGAAGGAATGACCAAAACCCTGCTGCTGGCGCTTATCGTGGTGCTGTACTGCGTGTGCTACTACTCGCTTTCCCGCGCGGTGAAAGACATTCCGGTCGGCCTGGCCTACGCGACCTGGTCCGGCACCGGCATCCTGGTGGTTTCTTCGCTCGGCATGGTGTTCTACGGCCAGCACCCGGATCTGGCGGCCATTATCGGTATGGCCGTCATCGCCAGCGGCATCATCATCATGAACGTGTTCTCCAAAATGGGCAGTGAAGAAGCGCCTGAGGATGAGCCGGTCGCCTCCGTCGCCACAATAACCAACGAACCCACCCGCTGAGAGACTCACAGGAGAAAACAACATGCTTAATATCGGATTTTTGTGGCTGGCGCTGTCGATTGGTTCCGAAATCACCGGCACCTCAATGATCAAAAAAACCAACGGCTTTAAACGGCTGGCGCCGTCGGTGCTGGTTATCTGCGCGTATGCGCTGTGCTATTTCGCCCTGACCAAGGCAATGGGTTATATTCCGGTCGGCGTCGCCTATTCGCTGTGGTGCGGTTTCGGCATCGTCGGCGTCACGATTTGCTCCATGCTGCTGTATAAGCAGAAGCCGGACCTGCCCGCCATCCTCGCCATGCTGCTCATTATCAGCGGCGCGGTGATCATGAATACGTTCTCAGGAATGTAAATCGGCACAAAGCCGGTCGCCTGATGCGGCCGGCTTGGTACTTAAATGAGGGGCTTTTTCGGGGGACGCGGCGGCTTTTGCACCGCTTTCGTTTCACCGGCCGCAGGTACGGGATGCTCCTCCGTTGAACGCAGCAAAGCGCGAATTCTCAACCCTCCGCGCTCACTGGTGCCGATATCCAGGCTGCCGGCATGCGCGTCGATAATACGCTGCAAAATCGCCAGCCCCAGCCCGGTGCCGCTGGTGGTACGTGCGCTGTCGCCACGTACGAAGGGCTGAAACAGATGCGCCAGTTGTTCCGGCTTGATACCGGGGCCGTCATCCTCCACCTGAAACCAGGCGTAACCGCCGTCCCTGCCGCTGCTCACCTTAATCCAGCCGTTGCCGTAACGGGCGGCGTTCACCACCATATTCACCGCGGCACGTTTGATGGAGAGCGGGTGTACGTCCACCTCCAGCTCGCCGGGGGCGAAATCGGTGTCGATTTCCCGCTCATAGCCGCTTTCCGCCGCGACCACTTCGGCCAGAATCCCGTTCAGATCGCACAGCTCGGTCTGCATTTCCTGACCGGTGCGCAGGTAATCGATGAATTGTTCGATGATGGCGTTACATTCTTCGATGTCTTTATTGATCGACTCCGCCAGATAACCGTCTTCCGCGCCCATCATCTCCGTCGCCAGGCGGATGCGCGTCAGCGGCGTGCGCAAATCATGGCTGACGCCCGCCATCAGCAAGGTGCGGTCATCCGCCAGTTGTTTCACCCCCGACGCCATTTGGTTAAACGCCCGCGTCACGGAACGGACTTCAGAAGCGCCGTATTCGCGCAGCGGCGGCGGGATATTCCCCTTCCCCACCTGCAACGCCGCATGTTCCAGTTCAACCAGGGGCCGGTTCTGAATACGGATGAACAGCCATGCGCCGCCGATTGCCAGCAGCATGATCGCCAGGGTGTAACGGAACAGCGGGGAAAAGTCGCCCTGATGAATTTCAGTCAGCGGAACGCGCACCCAGATATCGGGCGAAAGCCAGGTTTTCAGCCACACGACCGGGGTGTTTTTATTGATCTCCACCCGCACATCGGTCGGCCCGCCCAGCTGCTGCGCCATTTGCTGGCTGAGGAACTGGTAAGACTGCGCCCAGCGCAACCCGTGTTCCTCCGCCGCGGAATTGGTATAGAGGGAAATGCCCAATTCACGATAAATCTCGCTTTTAAACGCTTTGGGCACTTCCAGCTTGGTGCCGTCTTCCAGTTGCAGGGTGTCGGTCATCAGCATACGGACTTCGTAGGCCAGAACCTTATTGAACTGTTGAAGACTCGGCAGAATGGCGAAATTCAGCACCACCAGATACGTCGTCACGAGGCTGACGAACAGCAGCGTGACGATCAGCAACAACGTGCGTGCAAATGAACTGCGTGGTGAGAAACGCCATCGCTTCATGCTTTACTGCCGTCGGGAACGAAGACGTATCCCAGACCCCATACCGTCTGAATATAACGCGGGTGCGCGGGGTCCTCTTCCACCATACGGCGCAGGCGTGAAATCTGTACGTCGATGGAACGCTCCATCGCACTGTATTCACGGCCGCGGGCCAGGTTCATCAGCTTGTCGCGCGACAACGGCTCGCGCGGATGGCTCACCAGCGCCTTCAGCACGGCGAACTCGCCGCTGGTCAACGGCATCGGCTCATCCTCGCGGAACATCTCGCGCGTTCCCAGGTTGAGTTTGAATTTACCGAAGGCGATAACGGCGTCTTCCTGCGAAGGCGCGCCCGGCAGTTCGTTGGCCTGACGGCGCAGCACGGCGCGGATACGCGCCAGCAGCTCACGCGGGTTGAACGGCTTGGGAATATAGTCATCGGCGCCGATCTCCAGCCCGACAATGCGATCGACTTCCTCGCCCTTGGCGGTCACCATGATGATCGGCATCGGGTTGCTCTGGCTGCGCAAACGGCGGCAAATCGACAGGCCGTCTTCGCCGGGCAGCATCAGATCCAACACCATCAGGTGGAAGGATTCGCGGGTCAGTAAACGATCCATCTGTTCAGCGTTCGCCACACTGCGAACCTGAAAGCCTTGCTCCGTCAGATAACGTTCTAGCAACGCACGCAGGCGCATATCGTCATCCACAACCAAAATCTTGTAATTCTCTTGCATGATAGACTCCCAAAGGCTGGATCGCCGACGCACTACATTGTTCAGAAATAGCCGTCAATCTGACAGCAATTTATGGTGTAGATTCTAGACCAAATTGTTACAAAGGTTATTTATCTTGCAGTTACACCGCAAATTAATGGCTTAATCATCAAACGGCACATAGCGGATATCCAGTATCCAGTAGGTGGCTTCGCCGTTGGGCGTCATCACGGTAATCTCATCATCTACCCGTTTGCCGATCAGCGCGCGGGCGACCGGTGAGTCGATAGAAATCCACTTTTTAGCCGGCTCAAACTCATCCGGGCCGACCAGCCGGAAGATCTTTTCCTCTTCCTGCTCATTTTCCAGTTTCACCCAGGCGCCAAAGAAGACTTTCCCCTCTTGCTGCGGGCTGGGATCGACAACTTTCAGCACATCCAGACGTTTAGAAAGGAAGCGCACCCGGCGATCAATCTCGCGCAGGCGCTTTTTGCCGTAAATATATTCCGCGTTTTCAGAACGATCGCCCATCGCCGCCGCTTCGGAGACCGCCTGCGTCACCCGCGGGCGCTCCTCCTTCCACAGGTATTTCAACTCACGATCCAGCGCTTCCCAGCCCTCACGGGTAATATAGTTACTCTTCGCCATTATCTTCCTGCCAGCCGTCTCTCTGCATTGAATTTGTTTCAGAATAATGGACAAACTACCATGTTATCGCTGCTATTCCAGCCTCAATGCTGGCAATTTTTTGGCTCAGTCCGTATAACTGTGCCCTTGTATCTTAAACCTCACAAAGTATCGCTGGTAAATTCATGAATGATTCTTTAAGCCGCACTATCGCGGGTGAATTACAGGCGCGGCCTGAACAGGTTGAGTCCGCCATCCGTCTGCTGGACGAGGGAAACACCGTTCCCTTTATCGCCCGCTACCGTAAAGAGGTCACCGGCGGGTTGGACGACACGCAGTTACGTCAGTTGGAAACCCGTTTGGTTTACCTGCGTGAACTGGAAGACCGGCGTGCGACGATCCTGAAATCCATTGAGGAACAGGGCAAGCTGACCACCGAGCTGGCCGGCGCCATCAACGCCACGCAGAGCAAGACCGAGCTGGAAGACCTCTACCTGCCTTACAAACCCAAGCGCCGCACGCGCGGGCAGATCGCCATCGAAGCGGGCCTGGAACCGCTGGCCGATGCGCTGTGGCAGGACCCAAGCCAGGAGCCGGAAGCGCTAGCCGCAGGCTACGTTGATGAAAGCAAAGGCGTGGCGGACGTGAAGGCCGCACTGGACGGCGCCCGCTATATTCTGATGGAGCGTTTCTCCGAAGATGCCGGCCTGCTGGCGAAAGTCCGTGACTATCTGTGGAAGAACGCGCATCTGGTTTCCCGCGTGAGCGAAGGTAAAGAGGAAGAAGGCGCCAAGTTCCGCGACTACTTCGATCACCACGAGCCGATCGCCCAGGTTCCTTCGCACCGGGCGCTGGCTATGTTCCGCGGCCGTAACGAAGGCATTCTGCAACTCGCCCTCAATGCCGATCCGCAGGCAGAAGAAACGCCGCGTGAAAGCTACTGTGAACAAATCATCTCTGATCACCTCGGCGTACGCCTGAACAATGCCCCCGCCGATGCCTGGCGCAAAGCGGTGATCAGCTGGACCTGGCGCGTCAAGGTGCTGCTGCATCTGGAAACCGAGCTGATGGGCACCCTGCGCGAACGCGCGGAAGAAGAAGCCATCAACGTATTCGCCCGTAACCTGCACGACCTGCTGATGGCTGCGCCGGCGGGCATGCGCGCCACCATGGGCCTGGACCCGGGGCTGCGCACCGGGGTGAAAGTGGCGGTGGTCGACGCTACCGGCAAGCTGGTCGCCACCGACACCATTTACCCGCACACCGGTCAGGCTGCCAAAGCGGCAGCGGTTGTGGCGGCGCTGTGCATCAAGCATCAGGTAGAGCTGGTCGCCATCGGCAACGGCACCGCATCGCGCGAAACGGAGCGTTTCTACCTGGAGCTGCAGAAACAGTATCCGGACGTAAAAGGCCAAAAAGTCATCGTCAGCGAAGCCGGCGCGTCCGTCTATTCCGCCTCTGAACTGGCGGCGCAGGAGTTCCCGAATCTGGACGTTTCGCTGCGTGGCGCTGTTTCCATCGCCCGTCGCTTGCAGGACCCGCTGGCGGAGCTGGTGAAAATCGATCCGAAATCCATCGGCGTGGGCCAATACCAGCATGATGTCAGCCAGACCCAGTTGGCGCGTAAGCTGGACGCCGTGGTGGAGGACTGCGTGAACGCCGTCGGCGTTGATCTGAACACCGCCTCCGTGCCGCTGCTGGCGCGCGTCGCCGGCCTGACCCGCATGATTGCCCAGAACATCATCAACTGGCGCGACGAAAACGGCCGTTTCAGCAACCGTGAACAGTTGCTGAAAGTCAGCCGTCTCGGCCCGAAAGCCTTCGAACAATGCGCCGGCTTCCTGCGCATTAACCACGGCGATAACCCGCTGGACGCTTCAACGGTGCACCCGGAAGCCTACCCGGTGGTGGAACGCATTCTGGCCGCCACCCATCAGAGCCTGCAGGCGCTGATGGGCAACCCGCAGGCGTTGCAGAGCGTAAAAGCGGTGGATTTCACCGATGACCGCTTCGGCCTGCCGACCGTCACCGACATTATCAAAGAGCTGGAAAAACCGGGCCGCGACCCCCGTCCGGAGTTTAAAACCGCGACCTTCGCCGAAGGCGTGGAAACGCTCAACGACCTCACGCCCGGCATGATCCTGGAAGGTTCCGTCACCAACGTGACCAACTTCGGCGCCTTCGTGGATATCGGCGTCCATCAGGACGGCCTGGTTCACATCTCCTCCCTGGCAGATAAATTCGTCGAAGATCCGCATAAGGTGGTGAAAGCGGGGGATATCGTTAAGGTTAAGGTGCTGGAGGTCGATTTGCAGCGTAAACGCATCGCCCTGACCATGCGGCTGGACGAACAGCCGGGCGACACCCAGTCCCGGCGCGGCGGCGGAGAGCGTAATACCGCTTCCCGCGGCAACGATCGTCATCAGCCGCGCGGCGGCAACGGCAGAAATAAAACGCAGGAAACCGGCAACAGCGCCATGGGCGACGCCCTGGCGGCGGCATTCGGCAAGCTCAAGCGTTAATTCGGGTCATCACCTTCCCCTGTTCGCAGGGGAAGGTGATCCCGGTCACATCCGGCAATGTTAAATGCGTCTTTATCGCAATAATATTTTTTTACGTCTGGTAATACTTCGCCATAACTTATATCCGGCAGTTAAATACTGTTGCACCGCTCCCGATTCATTTACATCCAAAAATCATTTTTACATCAGTTTTTTTAAAATAAAGCCACTTACATAATTAACCATAAAATCATAGCATTAGCCTGCTGTCATTTTGCATTCACACATGCTTACCCCAAAATTAATCAATTCCCCTGAGCAGATGAGCGCGGGGATATCTTTCTTTATTTTCATAATGCTCCGCCACTAAACATTTGATTAACCTATTTAACGAACAGTTCTCATTTGCGATAGCAAATAATTAGTGCTAAAACGGCTCACATAAGGGCATCATTTTATCTGCTCTGGCAGGAAATCAGCGTCACGGATGCACCAAATATCACCGGGTAAGTTAAGCGCTATTTTGCCGTTTTGCGACGAGTGATGATGATAACGAATATCAATTTAATTATTCTGCTTATTCCCGGATGACTTCCGTTACCGCTGCACACTGACTACACCGGTGAAGTTCGTCCACGCATTCGTTTATTGCTGTGCTAAGAAGGTTCTATGCGCACTCTGCAACCAGGTCGCCAATATAAAATCGTCGGCTTTTCGCCGGCCATCAGTCCGGCGTATCGCCAGAAACTTTTGTCGCTGGGCTTCCTGCCTGGTTCGCCGTTTCGCGTCGTGCGCGCCGCCCCGCTGGGAGATCCGATAGAGATCGAAGCGCGCCGGGTCAGCCTGATGCTGCGCAAAAAAGATATCGAACTGCTGATTATTGAACCGCTGACGTAATTTGCCGGCGGCGTTTGAATTGTAGAAGCGGCACATCACCCCTGAGGTCACGTCCGGGCGTCCGTTCCGCGTTTATCCCTGTATTTACTGTCTATGTTGGCTTATGAAACAACTCACTATCGGGCTAATCGGTAACCCCAACGCCGGAAAAACTACCCTGTTCAACCAGTTGACCGGTTCACGCCAGCGCGTGGGAAACTGGGCCGGCGTCACGGTCGAACGCAAGGAAGGCACTTTCACCACCCGCGACCACCAGGTGAAGCTGGTTGATCTGCCGGGAACCTATTCCCTGACCACCATTTCCGAGCAAACTTCGCTGGATGAGCAAATCGCCTGCCATTACATTCTCAGCGGCGATGCCGATCTGGTGATCAACGTCGTTGATGCCTCCAATCTGGAACGTAACCTGTACCTGACGCTGCAACTGCTTGAGCTGGGCGTTCCCTGCATCATCGCCCTGAACATGCTGGACATTGCCCGCAGCCAGCAAATCGAAATTGATATCAACGCGCTGTCCCGGCGGCTGGGATGCCCGGTGATTCCCCTGGTCTCCACCCGCGCCAACGGTATCCGCGAGTTAAAAGACGCTATCGATCTGCCGCCCTCCTGCGCCGTCGAGGCGCTGGTAGAGTACCCACCGCTGCTGCTGGCGCAGGTCGACCGGCTGGCGCAGGCCATTCCGGACACCATGAGCGCCCAACAGCGCCGCTGGCTCTCCCTGCAATTGCTGGAAGGGGATATTTACAGCTACTCCCGCGCCAGCAACGCCCAGGCGCTGCTGCCTGACGCGCGCGCCACCCTGCAACAGTCGCTGCACGAAGATCCGGCGCTGTTGATCGCCGACGCCCGTTATAAAAGCATCACGGATATCTGCGAAGCCGTGAGCAACACCCATGAAGCCAAACCCAATGCTCTGACGCAGAAACTCGACGCGCTGGTGCTTAACCGCTGGCTGGGTATTCCGGTCTTCCTGCTGGTGATGTACCTGATGTTCCTGCTGGCAATCAACATCGGCGGGGCGCTCCAGCCGCTGTTCGATGTCGGTTCGGCCGCCATCTTTATTCAGGGAATTCAGTGGGTCGGCCATACCCTGAGCTTCCCGGACTGGCTGACGATTTTCCTGGCTCAGGGGATCGGCGGCGGGATAAACACCGTGCTGCCGCTGGTGCCGCAGATCGGCATGATGTATCTGTTCCTCTCTTTTCTTGAGGACTCCGGTTACATGGCGCGCGCCGCATTCGTCGTCGACCGCCTGATGCAGGCGCTGGGCCTGCCGGGGAAATCCTTCGTGCCGCTGATCGTCGGCTTCGGCTGCAACGTGCCCTCAATCATGGGGGCGCGCACCCTGGACGCGCCGCGTGAGCGCCTGATGACCATCATGATGGCGCCCTTTATGTCGTGCGGCGCCCGTCTGGCTATCTTCGCTGTCTTCTCCGCCGCCTTCTTCGGCCAGAACGGCGCCATCGTGGTGTTTTCGCTGTATATGCTCGGCATCGTGGTGGCCATCCTCACCGGGCTGACGCTGAAGCATACCCTGATGCGCGGCGAAGCCTCTCCGTTCGTGATGGAGCTTCCGGTCTACCACATTCCGCACCTTAAGAGCCTGCTGCTGCAAACCTGGCAGCGCCTGAAAGGGTTCGTGTTGCGCGCGGGGAAAGTGATCGTGATCGCCAGCGTCTTTATCGGCGCGCTCAACAGCTTCTCTTTCAGCGGCAAACCCGTTGACGATATCAACGACTCCGCGCTGGCTTCGGTCAGTAAGGTGATAACGCCGCTGCTGCAACCCATCGGCGTGCATTCGGACAACTGGCAGGCGACCGTCGGCCTGGTGACCGGCGCGATGGCGAAAGAAGTGGTGGTCGGCACCCTGAACACCCTGTACACCGCGGAACACATCACAACAGAGGAATTCGATCCCGACTCTTTCAACCTGCTGGACGAGCTGGGCGGCGCGATAGAAGAAACCTGGACCAGCCTGAAGGACACCTTCAGCCTCAGCGTGCTCGCCAACCCCATCGAAGCCAGCAAAGGCGACGGTGAAATGGGCATCAGCTCCATGGGCGTGATGAGCAGCAAATTCGGCAGCATCAGTTCCGCTTATGCCTATCTGATCTTCGTATTGCTGTATGTTCCCTGCGTGTCCGTGATGGGCGCCATTGCCCGTGAAAGCAGCCGCGGCTGGATGACCTTCTCCATCTTCTGGGGTCTGAACGTGGCTTATTCGCTGGCGGCGCTGTTTTATCAGATCGCCAATTTCAGCGCCCACCCGCTGTACAGCCTGGTGACGATTGCGCTGGTCGTGATATTTAACCTCATCGTACTGACCGCGCTGCGCCGCACGCGGGATCGGGTAAGCGTACGTCTCCCCGCGACCCCGGCGCCGGACTGCTGCAGCACGGCGAACAGCAAACCTCACTGTCACTAAGAGGGTACTGGCGTTATGACGAGTTTGTTGCAGGTCAGAGATGCCGTCGCGCTGCATGGACGGGTTGAGCTGCGGCAATTAAGCCGGGAACTCTCTGCCTCTCCGTCTATGGTGAAAGCCATGCTGGAGAGACTGGAGGCCATGGGCAGCGTAGAAAAAGTGACGGAGATAGACACCGGATGCCTGGGCGGCGGCTGTAAAGGGTGCCCGGAGACGGAAAGGTGCGAGATCGAGGTTTATCAAATCAAGACGCCGTAGCTTCCCGCTCTCAGCACAAAGACTCCCCGTCAAAAACGGCGGCAGCTAAGCCGCCCGTTGGCAAAACGCTTTCAGCGCGTCACAAAACTCATCCGGATGCGAAATAAAGGGCGCATGAGCAGCTTTACGCATCACCAGCGAAGGGCTTTGCGGGTAGCGTTCATCCAGCATTTCAGCCACCTTACGCGGCACCAGCCCATCCAGGTAGCCGTAGATACGCAGGAACGGCACGTCGAGCCGCGTCAACGCTGCGCGCAGATCCGCCGTACGCAGGATGTCCAGTCCGCCGTTCAGCACCTCTGCCGTCGGCATCGGCTGACTCAGCACGACATCCTTCAACGTGCGCGCATCCTGACGCGCACTCTCCGTCCCCAGCGTCTGTAGCGCCAGAAAGCGTTCCACCGTGCGTTGGAAGTCCTGGCTGAGCTGATGCTGAAACCCTGTCAGTACCTCCGGCTTGATGCCCGGCCACCCTTCCTCCTCGCGGGCGGAGAAGCAGGGCGAGGAAGCCACGCTGATCAGCGCCGCCACGCGATCGGGCGCCGATAACGCTGCTTCAGCGGCCACCAGCCCGCCCAGCGACCACCCCAGCCAGATCGCACGCGGCGGCGCCTGATCCAGCACGGTTTGCGCCATCACCGGCAACGACAGTGCGCCAAATCCCCCGCTGCGCCCATAGCCGGGCAGATCAGCCAGATGAACGCGGAAATGCGGCGTCAATTGCGGCAAAATGCAACGCCATACCTGCGCGTTCAATCCCCATCCGTGCAGCAGCACAAGATCGCGATCGCCTTCACCGCAGGTCTGCCAATAGAGTTGTGTCATCGGTTATTGTCCGTCTGTAATTTCTTTGCCATCAGGATACGACATGTTAACGCCCGGCGTTCGTTGTTGGCTATGCCAGTTGCCGCTCAAAATCGCCGCGCACGGTATTTGCAGCGTTTGTTGCCGTACCCTGCTGCTGCCTGCCGCGCTTTGCCCCCGTTGCGGGCTGCCTGCGGCATTGCCCTCAATACCGTGCGGGCGCTGCCAGCAAAAACCGCCGCCCTGGCGGCAGATGATCGCGGTCACCGACTATCGTCCTCCGCTCAGTACGCTGGTGCAACGGCTGAAGTATCAGGGGATGTGGCAACTGGCGCCCGCGCTGGCCCGACTGATGCTGCTGCGCTATCTTCAGGCCCGGCGGGAACGGGGGTTATCCGCCGTGCACCGGGTGGTGGCTGTTCCCCTGCATCACCGGCGTCAGTGGCGGCGCGGGTTCAATCAAACGCAGTTGCTGGCCCGCCCGCTGGCGCGTTGGCTGAGTTGCCGCACCTCCGCCGGCTTGCTGCGGCGCGTCAAGAATACGCCGGCCCAGCAAACGCTTACCGCCGGCGCCAGGCGCCGCAACCTGCGCAATGCGTTTGTTTGCACGGAGCGGCTGGACGGAGAAACGATACTGCTGCTTGATGACGTTATTACCACCGGCAGCACCGTGGCGGAAATCAGCCGCCTGCTGCTTGACGCGGGCGCCGCGTCCGTTCAGGTTATCTGTCTGTGTCGCACCTTGTGAGCACTTTACAATCGGCGTATTATAACCGACCAGAGTAGTCAACTATTGAGCAAATGCCATGATTCGTATTACTGACGCAGCGCAAGCGCACTTTGCCAAACTGCTGGCAAATCAGGAAGCGGGCACCCAGATCCGCGTCTTCGTGATTAATCCGGGAACCCCGAACGCCGAATGCGGCGTGTCTTATTGTCCGCCGGACGCCGTTGAGCCGAATGACACCGAGCTGAAATTCGATCAACTCTCGGCCTATGTGGATGAAATCAGCGCACCGTTCCTGGAAGATGCGGAAATCGACTTCGTCACCGATCAGCTTGGCTCCCAGCTGACGCTGAAAGCGCCCAACGCCAAGATGCGTAAAGTTGATGATGATGCGCCGCTGATCGAGCGTGTTGAGTACGTGCTGCAATCGCAGATCAACCCGCAGTTGGCCGGTCACGGCGGCCGCGTATCGCTGATGGAAATCACCGATGAAGGGTTTGCTATCCTGCAATTCGGCGGCGGCTGTAACGGGTGTTCCATGGTGGACTACACCCTGAAGGAAGGGATTGAAAAAGAGCTGCTGCAGAAATTCCCTGAGCTGAAGGGCGTTCGCGACCTCACGGAACACCAGCGCGGCGAACACTCATACTACTGATGTCCGCATGAAACACCGCTGCCGGCGGTGTTTCTGCTACACCAGCATTACCTCCACGCCCTGCTCCCTGAGCTGCTGCAACACCCGTTCATCAGCATCCCGGCCGGTGATCACCATGTCGATTTGGTCAGCACGACTGAATAGCATTCCTGCCCGTTGCCCGACTTTACTGCTGTCGACCAGCGCCACCAGCTTGCCTACGTAGTTCAGCATCTTCTGCTCCGCCATCGCGGTGAGCATATCGGTTTTGTACAGCCCTTCCGCCGTCAGCCCCTTGCCGCTGGTGAACATCCAGTGCCCCGCATACAGCGACGTTTCACCCTCCTGCGGCGCCAGGGTAATCGCCTGGCTCTTGTTATACTGGCCGCCCATGATGATGACGCTGTCGTGCTCCTGCTCGATCAGGAAATTCGCCAGCGGCAGGTAATTGGTAATGATCTGCGCGTCTTTGCCGCAGATTTCACGCCCCAGCAGAAACGCCGTCGAGCCGCAGTTAATCACCACGCTTTCACCCGGCCTCACCAGCGTTGACGCCGCCCGCGCGATGCGCATTTTTTCATCGTGATTCTGCGCCTGATGAATATTCATCGGCGTCCAGGCCACACGCCCCTGGCTGACGGCCTCCGCGCCGTTGCGGACTTTCTTCAGCTTGCCTTCCGTGCTGAGCTTGTTGATGTCGCGTCGCGCGGTAGCCGGAGAAATCTGCATATGCCCCATCACCTGTTCGACGGAGACAAATCCTCTTTGCTGGAGCAGTTCCAGAAGCGCCTGATGTCTTTGCGATTCGGTCATGAGAATCCTGAGCGTTAATGACAATTTGGTGATTATATTTGAAAAACAGTCTGAAATGAACCCTAACCGGGCCGAACGATCCCGGCCCGGAGAAAAATAATCTTCTGTTATAAGAATGACTTAAACGGAAGATCCGGCTCAATGGTGAAACAATCATCGAATCCGCGCGGATAATGGTATTCCCGGTTATCCTTGTCTGCCGGCCAGGTGAATTTGCCGCCCACCTGCCAGATAAACGGCTTGAAGCCGTACTTCAGCCGATCTTTCTTCATCTCCCACAACACGCTGATCTCCTGCGGGTCGGCCTGAAAGTTCGACCAGATATCATGGTGAAACGGAATCACGACTTTGGCGTTCAGCGCTTCCGCCATGCGCAGGATGTCCGCGCTGGTCATTTTGTCGGTGATGCCGCGCGGATTCTCGCCGTAAGAGCCGAGAGCGACGTCAATGTCATACTCGTTGCCATGTTTGGCGTAGTAGTTCGAGTAATGCGAGTCGCCGCTGTGATACAGCGTTCCGCCCGGTGTTTTGAACAGATAGTTCACCGCCCGCTTGTCCATGCCGTCCGGCAACACGCCTGCCGCCTTCTCCTCCGCCGGCAGCGTGATAAGCGCCGTGCGATCAAACGCGTCCAGCGCATGAATCTCAATGTCCTTCACCCTGACCACGTCGCCGGGTTTCACCACGATGCAGCGCTCACGCGGTACGCCCCAGCCGACCCACATGTCTACGCAGGTCTGCGGGCCGATGAACGGTACGGAAGCATCGCAGTTTTGCATCACCGCAGCAGCGACGTTCACGTCGATGTGATCGTTATGATCGTGCGTCGCCAGAATGGCATCGACCTGCCTGATGGCGAACGGATCGAGCACGAACGGCGTCGTACGCAGATTGGGCTGCAATTTTTTCACGCCGGCCATACGCTGCATCTGATGCCCGTTTTTCATCAGCGGGTTACCGTGGCTCTGTTTGCCGGTGCCGCACCAGAAATCCACACAGACGCTGGCGCCGCCTTCCGACTTCAGCCAAATCCCCGTACAGCCCAGCCACCACATGGCAAAGGTGCCGGGAGCGACCTGCTCCTGTTCGATCTCTTCATTCAGCCAGGTTCCCCATTCAGGGAAGGTATTCAGTATCCATGATTCGCGCGTGATGGTTTCAACTTTACTCATGTCTGCGGGCCTCTCTTCGGTCAGTCAATGATGCAAAAAGTCACACAAAATCATTTTGTGATTATTTTTGATTTTCACAATCAAATCTAACACGTTAAAAAGCAGAATTGAAAGCATCATTTTTCTCCTTTTCCGTACTCACCTTCCCGACAGCGGCAAGCGTTTTATAAGAAAACTGGCTATAAAAATCCCGTAACTAAATGAATTAAATAGAAACAACATCAATAACCGGCAAAAAGAAAACGACGAGCGTCGTATGAAGTTGCGAAGCTTCTCACAAATAATCAAATTCAATCTTTTGGTGATTCATAATGATTGCTAAAGTGAAAAGACCCTATAAATCGCACGGCATCACGCCGCAGCAAAATGAAAACAGGTTGTCCCAAAGCCAACGGGAGTGCTTATGGAAACCCTCTACAACGTCTTTACGGTATTTTTTAATCAGGTCATGACCAACGCCCCGCTGCTGCTGGGCATCGTTACCTGCCTTGGCTATCTGCTGCTGCGCAAGAGCGCGACGGTCATCATCAAAGGCACCATCAAAACCATTATCGGTTTCATGCTGTTGCAGGCAGGTTCGGGAATACTGACCGGCACCTTCAAACCCGTGGTGGCCAAGCTTTCTGAGGTTTACGGCATCAACGGCGCCATCTCCGACACCTATGCGTCGATGATGGCGACCGTCGAACGCATGGGCGACGCCTACAGTTGGGTGGGCTACGCAGTGCTGCTCGCCCTGGCGCTGAATATCCTGTACGTACTGCTGCGCCGGCTCACCGGCATCCGCACCATCATGCTGACCGGCCACATCATGTTTCAGCAGGCGGGGCTGATCGCCGTCTTCTTCTACATCCTCGGTTACCCGATGTGGACCACCATCATCTGTACGGCGGTGCTGGTTTCGCTTTACTGGGGCATCACCTCCAACATGATGTACAAACCCACCCAGGAAGTGACCGAGGGCTGCGGCTTCTCCATCGGCCATCAGCAACAGTTCGCTTCGTGGCTTGCCTACAAGCTGGCGCCCTATCTCGGCAAGAAAGAAGAGAGCGTGGAAGAGCTGAAGCTGCCCGGCTGGCTCAACATTTTCCACGACAACATCGTCTCTACGGCCATCGTGATGACGCTGTTTTTCGGCGCCATCCTCTGTTCATTCGGTATCGGTACGGTGCAGCAAATGGCGGGGAAAACGCACTGGACCATCTACATCCTGCAAACCGGTTTCCAGTTCGCCGTCGCCATCTTCATCATCGTGCAGGGCGTGCGCATGTTCGTGGCTGAATTGTCAGAAGCATTCAACGGCATCTCCCAGCGCCTGATCCCCGGCGCCGTGCTGGCTATCGACTGCGCCGCCATTTACAGCTTTGCGCCGAACGCGGTGGTCTGGGGCTTTATGTGGGGCACCATCGGCCAGCTTATCGCCGTAGGCATTCTGATCCTCGCCGGCTCTTCCATCATGATCATTCCCGGCTTTATTCCAATGTTCTTCTCCAACGCCACCATCGGCGTGTTCGCCAACCACTTCGGCGGCTGGCGCGCGGCGCTCAAGATTTGCCTGGTGATGGGGATGATTGAAATCTTCGGCTGCGTCTGGGCGGTGAAGCTGACCGGGCTGAGCGCCTGGATGGGCATGGCCGACTGGTCGATTCTGGCGCCGCCGCTGATGCAGGGGCTGACGTTCGGTCTGTGGTTTATGGGCATCGTGATCCTTATTGCCCTGATGTACATGTTTTTTGCCGGCCGCACGCTGCGCGCCGAAGAAGATGCCGACAAACAGCTTGCGGAATCTTCAACGCACTAACTCAACGGAGAACACATTATGACAGTACGAATTCTGGCGGTATGCGGTTGCGGGCAAGGCAGTTCCATGATCATGAAGATGAAGGTCGATCAGTTTCTCACCCAGCAGGGCGTGACTCACACGGTAAACAGCTGCGCCGTCGGCGAGTACAAGGCGGAACTGAGCGGCGCGGACATCATCATCGCGTCCACCCATGTAGCGGATGAGATCACCGTCAGCGGCAACAAATACGTGGTGGGCGTGCGCAATATGCTCTCCGCCGCCGACTTTGGCCCCAAGCTGATGGAAGTTATCAAAGCGCATTTTCCCGGCGACATTAAATAGGCGGAGCCATTATGAAATTACGTGATTCCCTGGCGCAAAACCGCTCCATCCGCCTGCAGGCCGAAGCGGAAACCTGGCAGGAGGCGGTGAAGATCGGTGTCGATCTGTTGGTCAACGCCGGCGTGGTCGAACCCCGTTACTACCAGGCTATTCTCGACGGCGTTACACGCTTCGGCCCCTACTTCGTCATCGCGCCGGGCCTGGCGATGCCCCACGGCCGCCCGGAGGAAGGCGTGCTTAAAACGGGCTTCGCGCTGGTTACGCTGAAAACGCCGCTGGTCTTCAATCACGAAGAAAATGACCCGGTAGATATCCTGATCACGCTGGCCGCCACGGATGCCAATACGCATCAGGAAGTCGGCATCATGCAAATCGTCGAGCTGTTTGACGACGAAGCGAATTTTGATCGCCTGCGCGCCTGCCGGACTGAGCAGGACGTGCTGGATTTAATCGATCGCGCCACCGCGGCAGCCGCACATTAACAAGAGGAAACCCGATGTCCCATACATTACCGATGCTCCAGGTCGCCCTGGACAACCAAACGCTTGATAGCGCCTACCAAACCACGCGCCTGATCGCCGAAGAGGTCGACATTATCGAAGTCGGCACCATCCTGTGCGTCGGCGAAGGCGTGCGCGCGGTGCGCGATCTGAAAGCCCTGTATCCCCATAAAATCGTGCTGGCCGACGCCAAAATCGCCGATGCCGGCAAAATTCTGTCACGTATGTGCTTCGAAGCCAATGCGGACTGGGTAACCGTCATTTGCTGCGCGGATATCAACACGGCGAAAGGCGCGCTGGATGTCGCCCGTGAGTTCGACGGCGACGTGCAAATTGAGCTGACCGGCTACTGGACCTGGGAACAGGCGCAGTCATGGCGTGAAGCCGGCATTCAGCAGGTCGTCTACCACCGCAGCCGCGACGCGCAGGCCGCCGGCGTCGCCTGGGGGGATGAAGACATCAGCGCCATCCGGCGCCTGGCGGACATGGGGTTCAAGGTAACGGTAACCGGCGGCCTGGCGCTGGACGACCTGCCGTTGTTCCGCGGTATTCCGATTCACGTTTTCATTGCCGGACGCAGCATCCGCGACGCCGCGGACCCGGTACAGGCTGCCCGTCAGTTCAAGCAGTCCATCGCCCGCCTGTGGGGCTAAGGTGAAAGGATGACAACCCTTAAGCGTGTCCCCTTAGGGATTTATGAAAAGGCGCTGCCTGCCGGCATCAGCTGGCCGGAGCGCCTGCAACTGGCCGCTGAGCTGGGCTTCGACTTCGTTGAAATGTCGGTGGACGAGAGCGATGAACGGCTGGCGCGGCTCGACTGGAGCCGCGAGCAACGCATGGCGCTGGTAGACGCGATTACCCGCACCGGCGTACGCGTTCCTTCTATGTGCCTGAGCGCGCACCGCCGCTTCCCGCTGGGCTCGGAAGACGATCGCACCCGCGCCCGCGGCCTGGAAATTATGGCGCAGGCGATCCGGCTGGCTCAGGACACCGGCATCCGCGTGATTCAGCTGGCCGGTTATGACGTCTATTACCAACAGGCCAACGACGTAACCCGTGAGCGCTTTCGCGAAGGGCTGCAATTGGCGGTGGAAATGGCGAGCCGGGCGCAGGTTACGCTGGCGATGGAGATCATGGACTACCCGCTGATGAACTCCATCAGCAAAGCCATGGGATACGCCCATTACCTGAACAACCCCTGGTTTCAGCTCTATCCCGATATCGGTAACCTTTCCGCCTGGGATAACGACGTTCAGATGGAACTGCGCGCCGGCAGCGGTCATATCGTCGCCGTACACGTTAAAGACACCCGGCCCGGCGAGTTCAAAAACGTACCTTTCGGGCAGGGCGTGGTGGACTTCGAACGCTGTTTTACCACGTTGCGGGAGACAGGCTATACCGGCCCGTACCTGATTGAAATGTGGAGTGAAACCGCCGCCGATCCGGTAAGCGAAATTAAAGCCGCGCGTGACTGGGTACTGCAACGCATGGAACGCGCCGGTCTGGCCGTTGAGGAGGCCGCATGACGGACGCATTGAAAGAAGAAGTGTACGCCGCCAATATGGCGCTCCCGCGTCACGGGCTGGTCACGTTTACCTGGGGCAACGTCAGCGCCATCGATCGCGACCGCCAGCGGGTGGTGATAAAGCCCAGCGGCATCTCTTATGACACGATGACCCCGGAAGATATGGTGGTAGTCGACATGCAGGGAAACGTCCTGGAAGGTAAATATCGCCCCTCCTCCGACACCCCGACCCACCTGGCGCTCTACCGCCGTTTTGCGCAAATCGGCGGCATTGTGCATACGCACTCAACGCATGCCACCGCGTGGGCGCAGGCCGGGCTTTCCATCCCCGCGCTGGGTACGACTCACGCGGACTACTTCGCCAGCGACATCCCCTGCACGCGGGCGTTGACCGAAGAAGAAGTTAACGGTGACTATGAGCTTAACACCGGTCTGGTTATCGCGGATGCTCTGGCGAACTCACAGCCTCTGCATACCCCCGGCATCATCGTCTATCAGCATGGGCCGTTTGCCTGGGGAAAAACAGCGGATGAGGCGGTACACAACGCCGTTGTTATGGAAGAAGTCGCGAAGATGGCCTGGATCGCGCACGGGTTAAATCCGCATCTGACCCCCATTGACAGCTACCTGATGGAAAAACATTTCAGCCGGAAACATGGCCCGCATGCTTATTATGGGCAAGCGAAATAATCACCGTACTCTTCCGGTAAATACAAGATAAATCCCCCGCAGGCTCATTGCTCAGCGGGGGAGAGAAACTAAAACCTATTTCCTGATGGAGATCGTTACACCTTCCACTAATAGCCCTCCTGCCATCCTCCCGGATTTAAGACATTCATCAGAAATATATTTATTAATATCAATAAAAGTGCAGATCAGTCTTGCCAAACAATTACATGTTGTGCTCTTTTACTGACACAGTGTGCGGTCCACCCTGAGGTCAATAATATGTCGTTATCTTTTTATAATAATGACGCGATACATAGCATGGTGAAGGATTATATTGAACAGAGGCTAAAGCGTCATGGTCCATTACATTATTTCTATTTCCTGTTAAATAAGAGAAATCCCAAAGAATTTCTACTTATCTCTAACTATTCAGATCAGTGGGTTGATAATTACAAAAAAAACAATTACCAACACATCGATCCCGTTATCATTACCGCGCTAAACAAAAGCTCGCCGTTTGCATGGGCAGACAGCACGGTAGTGAACGCCAACGCCAATTTATCTAAAATTTTTGGTTATGAAGAAAAATACGGTGCGATTAATGGCTATACTTTCGTACTGCACGATCATAATCATAATTTAGCATTACTCTCTTTCATCACGCCCGGCGTAAAAGCCAGTAATACGCAAAGTATGATGGAGAACAAAAAAGATAAGTTACAAATGCTGTTAATCGACACTCTTGATAAATTTTCCCTCTGTTATAAAGAGGCAAGACAGGTAAATAGCAGCATTCAGGCAAGCAAGGACGTTTTTACTAAACGGGAAAATGAAATTCTGTATTGGGCCAGCATGGGGAAAACATATCAGGAAATTGCTTCAATCCTGGGTCTGAAAACAACGACGATAAAGTTTCATATCGGTAACGCCGTCAAAAAGCTGGGGGTGGCAAACGCCAAACATGCTATCCGCATCGGGATTGAGTTACAGCTAATCAAGCCTCTGCTTTAAATACTGAATCATCACGCGCAAATTATCTTTGCGCATGATGATTCACTTTACTTATACGCCGTATCCCATCATTTTCATGATTTGCTGTGCCTGCTGCACCGCTTCCTGGCGGTGCGCCACGCCAAGCTTCTGATACAGATTACGGATATGGGTTTTTATCGTGGTCGCCGCCACGTCCAGCTCACCGGCAATTTGCTCGTTACTGTATCCGGAATAGATCAGCCCCAATACCTGCCATTCACGCTGGGTCAGCGGACTGGTGCGGATCAGTTCGGGAACCTGGGGATGATTAAGCAGCTTCTCAACGAAGCTCTCGTCAAAGTGCGCGTACTTATGGCGATGATGCTGGTTGATGTCACGCAAAATGCGTTGGGCGCGGTGCTGATCCAGCTCCGGCAGGGTATTCAGTTGCAGCAACTGCCGCAGTTGCTGCGCCATGATTTCGCCCTCAATCACGAAGTGACTGACAAAGCCGGTGCGGTTGGACAGGCTGAGCGCCTCAATCAACACCTTCTGCGCCTCGCTTTTGCGGTCGGTATGCCAATACAGCAGGTTGCACAACAAAAGGTTACGGTTCAGGTCGCTCGTCAGGCGCAGACGACGCGCTTCTTCGTTCAGCTCGTCCAACACCACTTCCGCTTCCGCATACTTACCCAGCAGAATCTGCACCCGCGCGATATTACGCCATTGCCCCTGAAGGAAATGGTTGTCGGCCATCGCCGGCTTCTCGGCCTGCATCAGCCAGTTGGCCGCCGCCGTTTTATCGCCCGTCATTTGCCAGTAAATTACCCGTGATTTATCTGCGTTGGTTTGCCAGTCACGGTGATAATTACCCGACAGCAGCAGATTTTCACAGCGGCGCAGCCAGGAGCCGGCATTATCCATATCGCCGCGGGCCAGCGCGCATTTGGTCAGCAACGCCAGGCACTGCAACTGCTGCTGCGGATCGTAGTTTTCCAGCACTTTCAGCCCGTTGCGCGCGGCATCCTCCGCCTCGTCCAAACGCGCCCACGACCACAGCAACTGCGCGCGGATACGCAGCAGGAACTCATGCATCGGCAACTGTTCCAGATGCTGCTCATAAATTAGCTCAAACGCTTTATCCTGCGTTTCATACGCCGCCTGCAAGAACCCCTGGGCAATCAGAATTTCACTTTGTTGCAGCATCGCCCACAGCGCATAGTGGTAGGCCTGATGCCGGCGCGCCACCTGCTCGGTTTGCTGCATCATCGGTAACGCCCGCGCCAGATCGCCCTTGCAGTGATGCACCTCGCCAATAACGGAACTGGCGACGATACGGCTGTAATAGCTGCCGATCGGCAGCTTTCTCAACGCCTCCGTCGCCAGGTACTCCGCCTCTTCCGGCTTGCCGGCGTTAATCGCCACCTGCGCGCGCAGCGCATCAAACTCTGCGCTCAGCTCGTCATCAATTTCTATCTGCTGCTCAGACATGCCCTGTTCGGCGCGCGTCAGCAACGTTTCCACCTCACCATAGCGGTGTTGGCTCTGTGCCAGCCAGGCCTGCAGCAACGCCAGGCGCGGATTCTGGATCAATTTTTCGTACGGCAGCGCCTGAATGCATTCTTCCAGCAACGACAGCTCGCTCTGATGGAACAGCGCCCAGGCATGCTGCATCAATACGTCACGCAACATCTCGACATCGCCCGCTGCCAGCGCATGGTGAATGGCTTCCGCGGGGAATCCCAGGTCCATCCAGCCCATCGCCGCGGTCCGGTGCAGATTGGGGAGCTCCTGAGCCAGCTCCCACTGACAACGCTGACGCAGGAACTGGGCAAATAAGGGATGAAAACAAAACCACTCGCCGTAAGAATCCATACGGTGAATGAACAGGCCCTGCCGCTCCAGTTCTTCCAACTGCTGCTGGCCGTTTTCCTCGCCGGTCAGGTTCATGATCAGCACGTCATTCATGGAGCGCAGCACCGAGCAACGCAGCAGAAAATCGCGAGTTTTGGCATCAACATGATCCAGCACTTCATCCGCCAGATAGTCCGACAGATGGGCGGCGTTAATACGTCCCAGGCGCTTGGCCGATGCCTGAGCGGACGACGCGGACTGGCGGGCCGACAGGGCAATCAGTTGTAATGCGGTCGGCCAGCCCTCTACTTCGTCGCACAACTGATGGCTCTCCCCTTCCGCAAAAGGGGAACTCAGGCGGTGGTTGAAAAACTGTTGGGCTTCCTGATGCGTAAACGCCAACTGACGCATGTTGATCTCCAGCAGTTGATCGCGCACGCGCATGTTGGCGATGCCAAGCGGCGGCAGCGTACGCGACAGCAGAACCACCGTCAGATTGTCAGGCTGATGACGCAGGAAAAAGCGCATGGCTTCGTGGATTTGGGCATTGGAGATCAGGTGGTAATCATCAATGACCAGATAAAGCGGGGTATTCCAGTCGGAGAGCTCAATAAACAGCTGGGCGAACAGGGCGGAAAGCGAAGCATATTGGTGTTTCTGGCTCATAATCTCGCTTTTACCGCAATGGCCGCCGGTCGCCTGTTGCAGCGCCGCCACCAGATAGCTGGCGAAACGCTCCGGCTGATTGTCGCTTTCATCAAGGGAGAACCAGCCAAGATCCGTTTTCTCTGCCGCCCACTGAGCCAATAACGTGGTTTTGCCGTATCCCGCCGGCCCGTTAATCAACACCAAACGATAGTTATACGCGGCCGACAGCTTGGTAAGCAGCCGATCGCGCGCGACCGTGTTTTGCAACCGCACCGGGCGGCTTAACTTCGACGGAATCAACATATTCATCAGCCCCGCATGATAAGACTCTGGCCTGTCCTGCACCGTAGAATTAATTTTTTCACGCTTCGTAATTAATATTTGTTATTTAAATTCGGTCAATGAACCCGCTATTGCAACAGAGTAAATGGATGATATGGCAGGAAGTTGCTGTCGATCACATTTTTCTACGAATAGTCATTTATATCTTGCTCAGATATCTGACTTAGTATGCGCCAAATCGTTTATAAAAAACGTTATTATTAAATAACGTGATCTTCAACACGTAAAAATGCATAAGCCAAGCAGACCAATATTTCCATTGGCAAAATTATTTCATTATTCTCTACTCGCTGAAAAAATATCCGGAATTACATGAAAATGCATAATTAACCGTGAGTTAGCATATAACGCCAATACATAACCATCAGGAGGGAATCATATAATTATAGACGGTATGTGAAAGATTTTAACCTTAACGTAAATTAATCAACAAAAGCACATAAAAAGAGCACTTTTCCTACGAAAAAGTCATTTTAAGCGGGTAATTCAGGGCAAAATCACAAAAACGCATTAGCATTAATAATCAAACCGTTATTCCGGAAATATGCATAGAAAAACCGTTTTGTCCCGCAAAACGACTCATGCTTTCATTCATCATGAACGGACACCTTGACTCCATTCCGGCTTTACTGGCAAATAATATACTTCAGGATATTTTCCGTTCTTTTCTCAAAATAACGTTCGGAAAGCTCCGAGGCTGGGGAGGAACAAGAAAACGCCCCGTATCATCCGGCAAGAGTGACAGGGAGCACAATTTCATGGCAGATAAACATTACTACGCCCCAAAGCTCCTCCCTGCCTCCTCCCCATCCGGGAGGATGTTAATCCTCACCCTGCCCGGCAGGATAACCTCAGCATAATTAAATCGCGTGTTGATTTTGAGAGAGACTTTTTATGTCGCATACATCGTTTGATAAAGACGCGTTTGATACAGACGCTTTTCAGGCGGCATTAACCCGCCAGTGGCAGCATTTTGGGCTGACATCCGCCAGCGAGATGACGCAGCACCAGTGGTGGCAAGCCGTCAGCGGTGCCTGCGCAGAGCTGTTGGCCGCCCGCCCCGTCGTTAACTCCCCGAAAACGAAAGGATTACGTCATGTAAACTACCTTTCCATGGAGTTTCTGATCGGCCGTCTGACGGCCAACAACCTGATCAACCTGGGTTGGTATACACAGGTCGAAACCCTGCTGGCGCAGCATGACATCAAACTCAGCGATCTGCTGGAGCAGGAAACCGACCCGGCGCTGGGCAATGGCGGGCTGGGACGTCTGGCGGCCTGCTTCCTCGACTCTATGGCGACCGTTCAGCAACCGGCTACCGGCCACGGCCTGTGCTATCAATACGGCCTGTTCCGTCAGTCCTTTGCCGACGGCCATCAGCAGGAAGCGCCGGACGACTGGCAGCGTGAAAGCTACCCCTGGTTCCGCCACAACAGCGCCCTGAGCGTTGACGTCAGCTTCGGCGGCAAGCTGGAAAAACAGGCCGATGGCCGCGTTCTGTGGCGCCCTGCGTTCACCCTGCGCGGTGAAGCCCGCGACCTGCCGGTGCTGGGTTACCGCAACGGCGTCAGCCAGCCGCTGCGCCTGTGGCAGGCAACGCACACGCATCCGTTCGATCTGACGCAGTTCAACGACGGTCATTTCCTCAAAGCGGAAAGCGCGGGCATCGAAGCCGCCAAGCTCACCAAAGTGCTTTATCCGAATGACAACCATCAGGCCGGCAAACGCCTGCGCCTGATGCAGCAATACTTTCAGTGCGCCTGTGCGCTGGCCGATATTTTGCGCAAGCACCATACGGCGGGACGTAAACTGGCCGAGCTGCCCGACTACGAAGTCATCCAGCTTAACGACACCCACCCGACCATCGCCATTCCTGAACTGATGCGCATCCTGCTCGATGAACATCAGCTGAGCTGGGACGAAGCCTGGTCCATCACCACCCGGACCTTTGCTTACACCAACCATACCCTGATGCCGGAGGCGCTGGAACGCTGGGATGAGCGCCTGGTGCGCAGCCTGCTGCCGCGCCATTTCGACATCATCAAGCAGATCAACGCCCGCTTCAAAAAAGTGGTGAACGAACAATGGCCCGGCGACGATGCAGTGTGGGCGAAACTGGCGGTACATCACGACAAGCAGGTGCGTATGGCCAACCTGTGCGTGGTGGGCGGCTTTGCGGTGAACGGCGTGGCACAGCTGCACTCCGATCTGGTGGTGAAGGATCTGTTCCCGGAGTACCACCAGCTGTGGCCGAACAAGTTCCATAACGTCACCAACGGCATCACGCCGCGTCGCTGGCTGAAGCAATGCAACCCGGCGCTGGCCGGCCTGATCGACCGTACGCTGAAAAAAGAGTGGGCCAACGATCTGGACGCCCTGAAAGAGCTGGAGCCGTACGCCGATGACGCCGGATTCCGCGAAGAGTACCGCAACATCAAGCAGGACAATAAGGCAAACCTGGCCCGCTACGTGAAACAGGTGATGGGCCTGACCCTGAATACCAACGCCATTTTCGACGTACAGATTAAGCGTCTGCACGAGTACAAGCGCCAGCATCTCGGCCTGCTGCACATTCTGTCGCTTTACCGCCAACTGCGTGACGATCCGAACGCGGCGCGTGAACCGCGCGTCTTCCTGTTCGGCGCCAAGGCTGCGCCCGGTTACTACCTGGCGAAAAACATCATTTACGCCATCAATCAGGTTGCGGCCAAAATCAACGCCGATCCCAAAATGAAGGATCGCCTGCAGGTCGCTTTCCTGCCGGATTACCGCGTTTCGGTGGCCGAACTGATGATCCCGGCGGCGGACATCTCCGAACAAATCTCCACGGCCGGTAAAGAAGCCTCCGGCACCGGCAATATGAAGCTGGCGCTGAACGGCGCGCTGACCGTGGGAACGCTGGACGGCGCCAACGTGGAGATCGCCCAGCAGGTCGGAGAAGAGAACATCTTCATCTTCGGCAACACCGTCGAACAGGTTAAGGCACTGATTGCGAAAGGTTACGACCCGCGCAGCATCTATCGTAAGGACAAGCATCTGAAGTCCTTGCTGGACGAACTGGCGGACGGCAGCTTCAGCAACGGCGACAAGAAGGCATTCGACATGATGCTGCACAGCTTGTTGGAAGGCGGCGATCCCTATCTGGTGCTGGCCGACTTCGCCGATTACTGCCGTGCGCAGCGGGAAGCTGACGTACTTTATCGTGACAAGGAAGAGTGGACGCGCAAAACCATTCTGAACACCGCCCGCGTCGGCATGTTCAGCTCGGACCGCTCCATCCGCGACTACCAACAACGTATCTGGCAAGCAAAGCGCTAAAGGAGTTTGCATGGAGCGGAAACAGCTTGAAAGTCAGGCAACGGAAGCCGGCATTGCCGCGAGCTATATCAATGCGCACGGCAAGCAGCAGGCTATCAGCACGGAAACCAAACGCCGTCTGCTGGACGCCATGGGGCTGCCGCGTTCCGGCATCACTGAACCGAAAGCCCCCGTTCCCGCGGTTATTGTCTTTCAACAAGGGGCTCCCTGCGTCATCCCCATCGAGCATTCGGGCGATTATCACTGGGAGTTAAAACTGGAGTCAGGGGAAACGTCCGCGGAGAAAAACGCGTTTCAGGGGCGTATTCAGCAGCGCAAGAACCTGACGCTGCCGCGCAACCTGCCTCTGGGATATCACCCGCTCACGCTGAGCGACGGCTCACAGCGCTGGCAGTGTCTGGTGATCATCGCCCCGGCACGCTGCTATGAGCCGGACGCCCTGCTCAACGGTAAAAAGCTGTGGGGGGCGTGCGTACAGCTCTACACCCTGCGTTCGGAAAGCAACTGGGGCATCGGCGATTTCGGTGACCTGCAACGCATGATCGAAGAACTGGCGCCGCGCGGCGGCGCCTTCGTCGGCCTGAATCCGATCCACTCGCTTTATCCGGCCCTCCCGGAAAGCGCCAGTCCGTACAGCCCGTCTTCCCGCCGCTGGCTGAACATCGTGTATATCGACGTTAATCAGGTGGAGGAATTTCTGCACAGCGCCGACGCACAGGCATGGTGGCAGGAAGAGGCAACGCAGCGTCAGTTGCACGCCTCACGCAGCGCTAAATGGGTGGACTACACCGCCGTGACGCAGCTGAAGCTGGGCGCGCTGCGGCGGGCATTTCCGGCTTTCCTGGCGCTGAAGCCGGGCAATAGCCGGATGAAGGCGTTTCGCCAGTTCATCAGCCAGGGCGGGGAGAGCCTGCAATCTCAGGCCATCTTCGACGCCCTGCACGCCCATCTCAGCGCCGATAACCCCGACGCCTGGGGCTGGCCGGCATGGCCGGAAAAGTACCACAGCCCCGATGCACCGGGCGTCGTCGCCTTCTGCCAGAAGCATCCGCAGGAGATTGAGTTTTATTTGTGGCTGCAATGGCTGGCGTATATCCAACTGGCGGCCTGTTACACCCGCAGCCAGCAGCTCGGCATGCCCATCGGCCTGTACCGCGATTTGGCCGTCGGCGTCGCCGAGGGCGGCGCGGAAACCTGGACCGAACGCGATCTCTATTGCCTGAAAGCCTCCGTCGGCGCGCCGCCGGACATCCTTGGCCCGCTCGGGCAGAACTGGGGGCTGCCGCCCATGGCGCCTCACAGGATGCAGGCGCGCGCCTACCAACCTTTCATCGACATGTTGCGCGCCAACATGACCTGCTGCGGCGCCCTGCGTATCGATCATGTCATGTCGATGCTGCGCCTGTGGTGGATCCCCTTCGGTGAAACCGCCGATCAGGGCGCTTACGTGCGCTATCCGGTGGACGATCTGCTGGCGATCCTCGCGCTGGAAAGTCAGCGCCACAAATGCATGGTGATCGGCGAAGATCTCGGCACCGTTCCGGTAGAGATCGTGGCGAAGCTGCGTGATTCGGGGGTCTACTCTTACAAGGTGCTGTATTTCGAGCACGATCAGGAGAATCACTTCCGCGCGCCGCAGTCCTACACCGTTCAGGCCATGGCGACCGTCACCACCCACGACCTGCCCACCCTGCGCGGATTCTGGGAAAGCGGCGACCTGACGCTCGGCGACGAACTGGGCCTCTACCCCGATACCGAGGTGCTCAACGGGCTGTACGAAAACAGAGAGCAGGCGAAACAGGGCTTGCTCGATGGACTGCACCAGTATGGCTGCGTGCCGAAAAAAACCGGCCACCATGCCGGGCGCTTAGCCATGAGCCCGGTACTCAACCGGGGCGTACAGCGTTACATCGCGGAAAGCGCCAGCGCCTTACTCGGCCTGCAACCGGAGGACTGGCTGGACATGTCGCAACCGGTCAATATTCCCGGCACCAGCCAGGAATACCCGAACTGGCGGCGTAAGCTCACGGCTACGCTGGAGGAAATGTTCAGCGATCGGGATATCAATCTGCTGATTAAAGATATTGATAAAAAAAGAAAAAAAGTCTCCGTGAGTTAATTCTCCTTTATTATCACAACCACGGGGAACTTTCCCATGGTTGTGATAATCCTGCCGTTTATTACTTTAATAATTTCTTTTTTATTCCACTCCATTTGATCCACATCAAAACGCCCCCTGCCGAAATGACAGAATTTATATCGCGACATGGAATAATCCTAATCAAATATCCTTTAATGATATTTTTACGCGATTTAATATTTTGATAACAGCTGAGATATGCTGCTGTAGGACCACGTTTTTTTAATTCCTTTAAACCGTAATAAAAGTCTGAAGGCCCCATTTTCAGGCGGGAATTGCGCGCATTTTACATAAATGGCGAAAAAACGCTCAGCGTCAGTATTCGGCCCGTTGCCGTTATTTATCCGGGCAGGAAGACGTTGCGATTAAATGGATGAACATAAGGAAAACTTTGATGACTCAAAGCGTTACGGATATTGCATTGCTCAGCCAGCTGACTCAGCGCACTGTGGCATTGGTACTGGCCGGTGGCCGCGGCACCCGCCTTCATGGCCTGACGGACGGGCGTTCCAAGCCTTCCGTCTATTTCGGCAGCCGCTTCAGAATTATTGATTTCGCACTGTCGAATTGTCTGAATTCTGGCCTTAACCGGGTCGGTGTTATTACCCAATACAAGGCCCATTCATTATTACGCCATATTCAGCGAGGCTGGTCCTTTCTGCATCATAACCGTAATGAATTTATCGATATGCTGCCGGCTCGTCAGCAATTAGAAGAGGGATACTGGTATCGCGGAACCGCCGATGCGGTCTATCAGAATATCTCGCTGATGAAGCAGCACTACCGTCCGGAGTATGTCGTTATTCTCGCCGGTGATCATATATATAAAATGAATTATGCACAGATGTTACTGGATCACGTTAAATCCGGCGCGCTGTGTACCGTCGGTTGTATTGAAGTTCCGCGCGATCAGGCCAGCGCTTTTGGCGTCATGGCCGTTAATAAACAACTGAAAATCACCCGTTTTGAAGAAAAGCCGAAAAATCCGCCTGCGATGCCGGGCAACGACAAAATGTCGCTGGCTTCCATGGGGATCTACGTTTTCAACGCAGACTTTTTATACCAAACGCTGGAGGCGGAACAGACCCGCCCGGACACGACGTTCGATTTCGGCAAAGACATCATCCCTGCCGCCGCGCAGGCCGGCGTGGCTTATGCCCACCCCTTCAGCCGTTCCTGCATGAGCCGCACGCCCAGCGGCGAAGCCTACTGGCGCGATGTCGGCACCGTAGACGCTTACTGGGAAGCCAACATCGATCTGATTTCCGCCCGTCCGCAGTTGAACCTGTTCGACGACAACTGGCCGATTCACAGCTATACCGGCCAACAGGCGCCAGCGCGCTTCAATCAAAGCCCGAACCACATCAGCAACCACGTTGACAACTCGCTGATTGCCGGCGGCTGCGTCATCGACAGCGCGCAGATTGTTCACTCGGTGCTGTCGGCCAACGTGCGCGTAGCGCCGGACAGCCGCATAGAAGAGTCGGTTATCCTGCCCGGCGTCACCATCGGACAGAACTGCCGCCTGAGTCGCTGCATTATCGACCGCGGCTGTATTATTCCTGCCGGCACCATCGTCGGCGAAGATCCGTATGAAGACGCCCGCCGCTTCCACCGCAGCCCGCAGGGCGTGGTGCTGATCACCCAGCAGGATATGGAAAAGCTTGTCAAAGCGCCGGCGGCGCCAATAGCGTTCGCCAAAAAAGATGCCGTCCCCGCATAACGACACCCTTCCGGCCCACGGGCCGGGAGAAGCCGGATCTTTGTCTGAAAGTGCACGATTCGTTCAATACGTCATACTAAAGCTTACTATGCTTAAAATTGTGTCTAAATACTCATCACCGTTGCCTTCGCGGGCCGCGGCGGGGGAGCTGTGACGATTCGTGCCTTCAACCATAAACCTCTGCCTTTTCAGAGAGGCGTCACGAAACCAATTCCAAATGGCGGGCATGATGAGAGACAAGAAAGAATTACTGTCAACCCATTGATCAGTGATGATTTTGTTGGACTCATTTATGCTGTTAATTAAAGGAAGAATGCCATGTCAGTACTTCCCAGCAGTACACTTATTCAACAGCTACTCTCCGGGCACCATGCCGACCCTTTTTCCATCCTCGGCATGCATCAGACAGACGGCGGGCTGGTGGTTCGCGCCCTGATGCCTGACGCGACCCAAGTCCAGGTGATTGACAGCAAGAACCAGCGTGCCGTAGCAACCCTTGATCAAATCGATGACCGCGGCTTTTTCTGCGGCATTATTCCCCGGCGTAAAAACCCGTTCCGCTACTCGCTGCGCGTAACCTGGAGCGATCACACGCAAATTGTGGAAGATCCCTACCGCTTCGGCACCCTGCTCGGCGAAGTCGACAACTGGCTGCTGAATGAGGGGACTCACCTGCGACCCTACGAACGCCTGGGCGCGCACCTGACCACCATTGACGATCTGGACGGCGTGGTTTTCGCCGTATGGGCGCCCAACGCCCAGCGCGTGTCGGTGGTCGGCGACTTTAACTTCTGGGACGGGCGCCGCAACCCGATGCGCCTGCGCACTGAAAGCGGCATCTGGGAACTGTTCATCCCCGGCGTGCACAGCGGCCAGCTCTATAAATATGAGCTGATTGACGTTCACGGCGTCACCCAGTTGAAGGCGGACCCTTACGCTTTCGAAGCGCAGATGCGCCCGGACACCGCGTCGCTGGTTGCGCCGCTGCCGAAGAAAGTGCCGCAAAACGCCAGGCGCCGCAGCGCTAACGATTTTAACGCGCCGATTTCCGTTTACGAGGTGCATCTCGGTTCCTGGCGTCGCCACACCGACAACAACTTCTGGCTCAGCTATCAGGAGCTGGCCGATCAGTTGATTCCTTACGTGAAGGAAATGGGCTTCACCCATATTGAGCTGATGCCCATTAACGAGCACCCGTTTGACGCCTCGTGGGGTTACCAGCCGCTGGGTCTGTATGCGCCGACGCGCCGCTTCGGTACGCCTGCCGAGTTCCGCGCTTTCGTCGATGCGGCGCACAAGGCGGGCATCAACGTTCTGCTGGACTGGGTTCCCGGCCACTTCCCCAGCGACACCTGGGGGCTGGCGCAGTTCGACGGTACGGCGCTGTATGAATACGCCGACCCGCGCGAAGGGTACCACCAGGACTGGAATACGCTGATCTACAACTACGGCCGCTATGAAGTGCGCAACTTCCTCGCCGGCAACGCGCTTTACTGGATGGAACGCTACGGCATCGACGGCCTGCGCGTAGACGCAGTCGCCTCCATTATCTACCGCGATTACAGCCGCGCCGAAGGCGAGTGGGTGCCCAACTGCTTCGGCGGCAACCAGAACCTGGAAGCCATTGATTTCCTGCGTTATACCAACCAAACCATCGGCCAGCAACGGCCGGGGGCCATCACCGTTGCAGAGGAGTCCACCGACTTCGCCGGCGTGACCCTGCCGCCGGAAAACAATGGCCTCGGCTTCCACTACAAGTGGAACATGGGCTGGATGCACGACACCCTGGACTACATGAAGCAGGACCCGGTGCACCGCAAATACCACCACAACAAGATGACCTTCGGCCTGCTGTACGCCTGGAGCGAAAACTTCGTGCTGGCGCTGTCCCATGACGAAGTGGTGCACGGCAAAGGTTCGCTGCTGGACAAAATGCCCGGCGACGCCTGGCAGAAGTTCGCCAACCTGCGCGCTTACTACGGCTTTATGTGGGCGCACCCCGGCAAAAAGCTGATGTTCATGGGCGGCGAATTCGCTCAGGGCCGCGAGTGGAACCACGACAGCAGCCTCGACTGGCACCTGCTGGAAGGCGGCGACAACTGGCACCACGGCGTGCAGCGCCTGGTGCGCGATCTGAACTTCTGCTATCGCGAGCAAACCGCGCTGCACCGCCTGGATTGCGATCCGGCCGGGTTCAGCTGGCGGGTGGTTGACGATAATGAAAACTCAGTTTTCGCCTTCGTGCGCCGTGATGAAGAAGGCAACGAAGTGCTGGTGGTCAGCAACTTTACGCCGGTTCCGCGCCATCATTACCGTATCGGCGTGGAGCATCCGGGCAGCTACAGCGAAATTCTCAACACCGATTCACACTATTACCACGGCAGCAACATGGGTAATCAGGGCGGAATCGAGAGCCAGCCCATCGGCAGCCATCAGTGTCCGCACTCGATTGAACTGACCGTACCGCCGCTGTGCACCCTTTATCTGAAGAGAGAACCTGCTTAATGCTGAAACCCGGTAGATCTGGCCCGCTGGGCGCCCACGTCACGTCGCAGGGAATTAACTTCGCCCTGCACTCCTCTCATGCGGAACGCGTCGAACTGTGCCTGTTCGACGACGACGGGCGTCAGCGTTGCATTGATTTACCCGCACGCAGCGGTGATGTCTGGCACGGTCTGTTGCCGGAAGGCAAGGCCGGCCAGCAATACGGTTACCGGGTCTACGGCCCGTGGAACCCGGCTGCCGGCCACCGTTTCAACCCGGCGAAGCTGCTGATCGACCCCTATGCGCGGGCGCTCAGCGGCAGCCTGCCCGCAGATGACCGTCTGTGCGGCGGCGAGGCGCAGCCGGACCCGAACGACACCCGCGACGTCACCCCGCGCGCCATCGTAATTGACGAGCCTTATGACTGGCAGAACGACGCCTCCCCGGCCATCTCCTGGGGAGAAACCGTCATCTATGAAGCACACGTCAAAGGGCTGACGCAGCAACACCCCGGCATTCCCGCGGAGCTGCGCGGCACCTACGCCGCGCTGGGGCATCCGGTAATGATCGACTACCTCAGCAAGCTGGGCGTCACCACGCTGGAGCTGCTGCCGGTGCAGCAGCACGCCGATGAGCCGCGTCTGCAACGGCTGGGGTTGAGTAATTATTGGGGCTATAACGTGCTGGCCCCGTTCAGCGTAGAGCCGGACTTTCACTCCGGCCGCGCCGGCACCACGCCGCTGAGCGAATTCCGCGATGCGGTGAAGGCGCTGCACAAGGCGGGGATTGAAGTCCTCCTCGACGTGGTCTTCAACCACACCGCGGAGCTGGACGAACAGGGGCCGATGGTTTCCCTGCGCGGCATTGATAACCGCAGTTACTACTGGATGAACGACGACGGCCAGCTGGAAAACTGGACCGGCTGCGGCAACAGCCTGCGCCTCACCCAGCCGCACAGCGTGCAGTGGGTGATGGACTGCCTGCGTTACTGGGTGGAAGAGTGCCACGTGGACGGTTTCCGTTTCGATCTCGGCACCGTACTGGGCCGCATGCCCGACTTCAACCGCCATTCGCCGCTGTTTATCGCGCTGGCGCAGGACCCGGTGCTGTCACGCTGCAAGCTGATCGCAGAACCCTGGGACATTGGCCCCGGCGGCTACCAGCTCGGCCAGTTCCCGCTGCCGTTTGGCGAGTGGAACGACCGTTTTCGCGACGACATGCGCAGCTTCTGGCTGAGCGACGGCCTGTCGCGCGGCGCGTTCGCCGCCCGCTTCGCCGCCTCCAGCGAACTGTTTCGCCACCATTATCGCGCGCCGTCCGCCGGCGTTAACGCCATTACCACGCACGACGGCTTTACGTTGCGCGATCTGGTCAGCTTTAACCAGAAACATAACCAGGACAACGGGGAAGATAACCGCGACGGCACCGACAACAACCACAGCAACAACCACGGCGCGGAAGGCATCGACGCCGGGGCGGAAATTCAGCGCCGCCGCAGCGCCAGCCAGCGGGCCTTGCTGGCCACCCTGCTGCTGGCACAGGGTACGCCGTTGCTGCTGGCCGGGGACGAACTGGGCAACAGCCAGCGCGGAAACAACAATGCTTACTGTCAGGACAACGAAATTACCTGGCTCGACTGGACCGGCGCGGATGAGGAACTGACCCGTTATACCGCGGCGCTGATCGCGCTGCGTAAACGGATACCGGCCCTGAGCGGGGATATGTGGTGGGATGAGGGAGACGGAAACGTCGTCTGGCTGAACGCCGACGCCGCGGCATTGACGCCGCAGGAATGGCAAGACGGAGAGAAACACCCGTTGCTGATTCAGCTTTCGGGGAACTGGCTCATCGCCGTTAACGGCAGCGGGCACGACCGGGATATCCGTCTGCCCGCGGGCAACTGGCATGCAGAAGCGCCTTTCGGCGCGCTGACGCCGGCTGAAGAGAAAGGCCGCTGGCAGTTGCCTGCCCGCAGCGTTTGCGTCATGCGGAATTCCTGACACTTTTTCGGCGTATGGGCTTCCAGGCGCCATATTTATGACAAGGAGTAAGAGATGGTTACGTCAGTCAATCAAGATCAACTTATGTTAGCCCGTCAGCTGCCGCAGAAGTCTGTGGCGCTGATTCTGGCGGGCGGGCGCGGCACGCGTCTGAAAGATCTCACGTTGACCCGCGCCAAGCCGGCCGTGCATTTCGGCGGAAAGTTCCGTATCGTCGATTTCGCACTGTCCAACTGCCTGAACTCCGGCATCCGGCGTATCGGCGTTATCACCCAATACCAGTCTCACACCCTGGTGCAGCATATCCAGCGCGGCTGGTCATTCCTTAATGCCTCAATGGATGAGTTCGTCGATCTGCTGCCCGCCCAGCAACGTCCCGACACCGAACACTGGTATCGTGGCACCGCCGACGCCGTCAGCCAGAACCTGGACATTATCCGCCGTTACAAAGCCGAGTATGTGGTGATTCTGGCCGGTGACCATATCTACAAAATGGATTACTCGCGCATGCTGCTCGATCACGTGGAAAAAGGCGCTGAATGTACCGTCGCCTGTATTCCCGTCCCGCGCAGCGAGGCGCACGCCTTCGGCGTTATGGAAGTCTCCGACGACCATAAAATCCTGAAGTTCCTTGAGAAGCCTGAAAACCCGCCCGGCATGCCAGGCGACGACAATATGTCGCTGGCCTCTATGGGCATTTACGTTTTCAACGCCGAATACCTGTACCGGTTGCTGGAAGAAGACATGGCGCAGCCGGACTCCTGCCACGACTTCGGCCAGGATCTGATCCCGAAAATCACCGCGCAGGGCAAAGCCTGGGCGCACCCGTTCGGTATTTCCTGCGTCACCAACGCGCCTGACGCCACGCCGTACTGGCGCGACGTGGGAACCCTGGACGCGTACTGGCATGCCAACCTGGATCTGGCCTCCGTCACGCCTGAGCTGGACATGTACGACAAGTCCTGGCCTATCCGCACTTACATGGAGTCCCTGCCGCCGGCCAAGTTCGTTCAGGACCGCTCCGGCAGCCACGGCATGACCATGAACTCGCTGGTTTCCGGCGGCTGCATCATCTCCGGTTCGGTGGTGGTGCACTCCGTGCTGTTCCCGCGCATCCGCGTTAACTCATTTTGTACCATCGATTCTTCGGTGCTGCTGCCGGAGGTTAACGTCGGGCGTTCCTGCCGCCTGCGGCGATGCATTATTGACCGCGCCTGCGTTTTGCCCGAAGGTACGGTTATCGGGGAGAACGCGGAAGAAGACAGCCGGCGTTTTTACCGCTCGGAAGGCGGCATTGTATTAGTAACCCGCGAAATGTTGGCGCGACTGTGACCTTAACTCCCGAAATTCCGGGCTTGTATAGGAGTGAAGATGTACGTATTGCACGTTTGTTCTGAACTATTTCCGCTGTTGAAAACCGGCGGGCTGGCCGACGTGGTCGGCTCCATGCCCGCAGCGCAAATTGCTCAGGGTGCCAACGTCCGTGTACTGCTGCCCGGTTTCCCGGCCATCAAGGCCGGTGTTCCCGACGCCCAGATTGTCACCACGATGGACACCTTCGCCGGACGCATTGCGTTGCGCTTCGGCTTTTATCAGGGCGTCGGCGTGTATATCATCGACGCCCCGCATCTGTATGACCGCCCCGGCAGTCCGTACCACGATCAAAATCTCTACGCTTATCAGGACAATCACCGCCGTTTCGCCCTGCTGGGCTGGATGGGGGCGGAACTGGCGAGCGGCTGCGATCCGTACTGGCGCCCGGAAGTGGTGCATGCCCACGACTGGCATGCCGGGCTGGCGTGCGCCTATCTGGCCGCGCGCGGCCGGCCGTCCCGGTCGGTGTTTACCGTTCATAATCTGGCGTATCAGGGGATGTTTTCCGCCTCGCACCTGGATGAACTGCACATTCCCCGCGACTTTTTCCAGATGCACGGGCTTGAGTTCCACGGGCAGATCTCGTTCCTCAAGGCCGGGCTGTTTTATGCGGATCGCATCACCACCGTAAGCCCGACCTACGCGCGTGAAATCACGCAACCGGCTTACGGCTACGGCATGGAAGGTCTGTTGCAGCAGCGCGCCTGGGAGGGCCGGCTGGTCGGCATCCTCAACGGCGTTGATGAAGCGATCTGGGACCCGGCGACCGACAAGCTGATCACCAGCCACTACGACCGCGACAACCTTAAGGCCAAGGCCGACAACAAGCGCCAGCTGCAATCCGCGATGGGGCTGGAGGTCGATCCCAGAAAACCAATATTTGCCGTCGTCAGCCGCCTGACCAGCCAGAAAGGGCTGGATTTGGCGCTGGAGGCGCTGCCCACCCTGCTGGAAGGCGGCGGGCAGTTAGTGCTGCTGGGCGCCGGCGACGCTATTCTTCAGGATGCTTTCCTCGCCGCGGCGGCGGAGTATCCGGGCCAGGTCGGCGTACAGATCGGTTATCACGAAGCATTTTCTCACCGGATCATGGCCGGCGCCGACGTTATTATGGTGCCCAGTCGCTTTGAGCCTTGCGGGCTCACGCAACTTTATGGCCTGAAATACGGCACGCTGCCGCTGGTGCGGCACACCGGCGGGCTGGCGGATACCGTGACCGACTGCGCGCTGGAAAACCTGGCGGACGGCTCCGCCAGCGGCTTCGTGTTCAGCGAAAGCAACGCGGCCGATCTGTCTAACGCCATCCGCCGCGCCTTCGTGCTGTGGACGCGCCCGAACCTGTGGCGTTACGTGCAGCGCCAGGCAATGGCGAAAGACTTCAGCTGGCACGCCGCGTCGAAGCAATATCTGGAGCTTTACCGGCACATTTAACCGATGTCGCCGTTTTTTTCGGCCGCCCAGGAGGGGTGGCCGGTTTTGGGTAACGTCATCGTTCCGACGTTATGATGTATACACTTAATCAGTCAGGCTGCGCCGGTGCGGCTGACGGATGTGCTCAGCCAACGGAGGGCAGCCTGAAAGATGACGTGTATTAAACCAACACCCGGGCGTTTTGCAGGCACGGAGCCGCAAAAACGAAGGGTGTAGCATGATGCAAATTATCGGGGTGTACCTTTTATGACTTCATCACCGTTTAGCTATAACTCACCTGTCGTCAGCATTGAAGCGCTCAAGCATTCTATCGCTTACAAGCTGATGTTCACCGTTGGCAAGGATCCGTCCGTCGCCAACCAACATGACTGGCTGAACGCAACGTTGTTTGCGGTACGGGACAGGATGGTCGAGCGCTGGTTACGTTCTACCCGTGCGCAATTTTCGCAGGACGTGCGACAGGTTTATTACCTGTCCATGGAATTTCTGGTAGGGAGAACGCTCTCCAACGCGCTGTTGGCGATGGGGATTTACGACGAAATCAAGCAGGCTTTGGACGAAATGGGTCTGAGCCTGGATGAGTTGCTGGTTGAAGAGACCGACCCGGGGCTGGGCAACGGCGGTCTGGGCCGTCTGGCGGCCTGCTTCCTGGACTCTCTCGCCACGATGGCCCTGCCGGGCCGCGGTTACGGCATCCGTTACGAATACGGTATGTTCAAGCAGAACATCGTGAACGGCCAGCAGGCGGAATCGCCGGATAACTGGCTGGAGTACGGCAACGCCTGGGAGTTTCCGCGCCACAATACCCGTTACAAGGTGCGCTTCGGCGGCCGTATCCAGCAGGAAGGCAACAAAACGAGCTGGCTGGAAACGGAAGAGATCATCGCGCAGGCGTACGATCAGATTATCCCCGGCTTCGACACCAACGCCACCAACACGCTGCGCCTGTGGTCAGCGCGCGCCAGTAACGAAATCAACCTGGGCAAATTCAACCAGGGCGACTATTTCGCCGCGGTGGAAGATAAAAACCATTCGGAAAACGTATCACGCGTGCTTTACCCGGATGACTCCACCTACAGCGGGCGCGAACTGCGCCTGCGCCAGGAGTACTTCCTGGTGTCGGCCACCATCCAGGACATTTTCCACCGTCACTGGCAAACACACCACACCTTAGACAACCTGGCCGATAAGATCGCCATTCACCTCAACGATACCCATCCGGTGTTGTCGATCCCTGAATTTATGCGCATCCTGATTGATGAGCATGACTACGCGTGGGAAGACGCCTGGGACATCGTGGTGCAGGTGTTCTCCTACACCAACCATACCCTGATGAGCGAAGCGCTGGAAACCTGGCCGGTGGACATGCTCGGCAAGATCCTGCCGCGTCACCTGCAAATTATTTTCCAGATTAACGATCACTTCCTCAAACTGTTGCAGGCACAATACCCCGGCGACAACGAACTGCTGGCGCGTGCGTCCATCATCGACGAAACCAACGGCCGCCGGGTACGTATGGCCTGGCTGGCGGTGATCGCCTGCCACAAGGTCAACGGCGTTTCCGCCCTGCACTCCGAGCTGATGGTGCAGTCGCTGTTTGCCGACTTCGCCCATGTGTTCCCCAACCGTTTCTGCAACAAGACCAACGGCGTTACGCCGCGCCGCTGGCTGGCGCTGGCGAATAAACCGTTGTCCGCCGTGCTGGATGAAAATATCGGTCAGATGTGGCGCACAAATCTGAGCCAGCTCAGCGAACTGACGCCGCACATTGATTTCCCCAAATTTATCGCCGATGTGCGCGCCGCCAAGCTGGAGAACAAAAAACAGCTGGCGTTATATATCGCACAAGAGCTGAACGTGGTGCTCGATCCGCACGCGCTGTTCGACGTGCAGATCAAGCGTATTCACGAATACAAGCGTCAGTTGCTTAACGTGCTGCACGTGATCACCCACTACAACCGTATCCTCAAAAATCCGGATGCCAACTGGACGCCGCGGGTGAAGATTTTTGCCGGTAAAGCCGCATCGGCTTACTACGCAGCCAAGCAGATCATTCATCTGATCAACGACGTCGCGAAGGTGATCAACGAAGATCCGCGGGTGAAGAATAAGCTGAAGGTGGTGTTTATCCCTAACTACAGCGTCAGCCTGGCGCAATTGATCATTCCGGCTGCCGATCTGTCCGAGCAAATCTCCCTGGCAGGCACCGAAGCTTCCGGTACCAGTAATATGAAGTTCGCCCTTAACGGCGCACTGACTATCGGTACGCTGGACGGCGCCAACATTGAAATCCAGGAGCATGTGGGTGAGGAAAATATCTTCATCTTCGGCAACACGGCGGAGCAGGTTGAAGAGCTGCGCCGCAAGGGTTACAACCCGCGCCAGTACTACGAGCAGGACGAAGAACTGCGCGAAGTGCTGAACCAGATCGCCACCGGCGCTTTCAGCCCCGGCGATCCGAAGCGTTATACCAGCCTGTTCGATTCCCTGGTGAACTTCGGCGACCACTATCAGTTACTGGCGGATTACCGCAGCTATATCGACACGCAGGATAAAGTCGACGAGCTGTACCAAGATAAAGATGAGTGGACCCGCCGGGCGATGATTAACGTAGCCAACATGGGGTACTTCTCGTCTGACCGTACGATTCAGGAGTACGCGGATGAGATTTGGGGCATTGAGTCGGTAAAGCTGTAGTCAGCAACAACGTTGGAAGTAATCGGGGATGACGCGCTGTCATCCCCGTGGTCATACTGGCCCGCCGTTTTTTCCTCAGCGGCCAGGCAACCCTGCGCTAGTCACCCACCGCACGCAACACCACCTGGTCGCGGGTATGACGCTGCGCCAGCCACTGTGCGACACGCTGCTGTTGCGCGTCATCCAGCCACATTCCCAGCTTGGTACGACGCCAGATAACGTCGTCGAGATCCACCGCCCATTCATGTTCCGTCAGGTAGCGCAGTTCCGCCTCGTACAGGTTGTGGCCGAAATGTTCCCCCAGCTCCGCCAGCGAGCCGGCGTCGCCAATCACCATTTCACAGCGGGTGCCGTAAGTCCGGGTGTAGCGGCGCGCCAGCGCCTCCGGCAGCCAGTTGAAGCGACGGCGCAGCCGGGCCGCGTAAGTATCACGATCGGTTTCCAGGTGGCCGCCCGGCAGAATGCCGTTTTTGGTCCATGCCGGACCGCAGTTGTCGTAGTAGCGGGAAAGCTTCTCCAGCGCATGTTCCGCCAGCTTGCGGTAAGTGGTCAGCTTGCCGCCGAACACTGAAAGCAGCGGCGCCTTGCCGTTTTCGTCATGCACATCCAGCGTATAGTCGCGGGTGATGGCCTGCGGCGAGTCGGATTCATCGTCGCATAGCGGGCGCACGCCGGAGTAAGTCCAGACGATATCTTCACGCGTCAGCGGCTGTTTGAAATGATCGTTATAAACCTGAAGCAGATACTCCACTTCACTGTCATCAATGTGCACATTATGCGCATCGCCGTGATATTCCACGTCGGTAGTACCAATGATCGAAAACTCATCCATCCAGGGAATGACGAAGACGATGCGGTGATCCTCATTTTGCAGAATGTAAGCCTGCGGCTGATGATGAACGCGCGGCACCACGATATGGCTGCCTTTAATCAGGCGGATACCGTAGGGAGACTTGAGCTGCAGCCCTTCATCAAACAGCTGCTTCACCCACGGTCCGGCGGCGTTGACCAGCCCGCGCGCCTTCCAGGTCAGCGTTTCACCGCTGTCCCGATCGCGCGCTTCCACGATCCACAGGCCGTTTTCGCGCCAGGCGCGGGTAACTTCCGTACGGGTACGCACTTCGCCGCCACGTTCCGTCACCTCCAGCGCGTTCAGCACCACCAGCCGGGCATCATCCACCCAGCAGTCGGAATATTCGAATCCGCGCGTTAACGACGGTTGCAGCACCGAGTCCGCGCCAAAACGCAACCCACGGCTGGCCGGCAGGCTGGTGCGTTTACCCAGATGATCGTACAGGAACAGCCCGGCGCGAATCATCCAGGCCGGACGCAAATGGGGCTGATGCGGTAAACGAAAACGCATCGGTGAAGTAATGTGCGGCGCCAGCTTCAGCAGCACCTCACGCTCGGCCAGCGCTTCGCTGACCAAACGAAACTCGTAGTGTTCCAGATAGCGCAGCCCGCCGTGAATCAGCTTAGAACTGGCGGATGACGTCGCACAGGCCAGATCCCGCGCCTCCAGCATCAGCACGGACAGCCCGCGTCCCGCCGCATCCGCAGCGATCCCAGCACCATTAATGCCGCCACCGATAACGATCAAGTCTTTGGTTTCCACGTGCCCTCCAGAGGTTCGGATCAAATAATAATGTTCGTTTTCGAGCATTATTTTAATCACAAACAACCATAAGCGCCAGACGTTAACCAAATAAAAACATCATGCCGTTATTACTGTAACAATCGCGTGAGACGTGTTTTACACAGAAAAGAGAGGAAATACAGCAAGTACCAGAGGGAAGCCAGCGCACAACCGGCGAGGAAAGGCCCGGAGCGGGGGATGAAACAACGACCTCCCCCGCTCAAAAAGATCAGCAAATCTCCAGCTGAACGTCACACTGTTCGATCACCTTCAGCGTTTCCGCCGGCGGCAGCCGATCGGTAAACAAGTAATCGACCAAATTCATATTCCCCAGATTCACCATCGCGTTACGGCCGAACTTGGAGTGGTCAGTCACCAGCATCACGCAGCGGGAGTTCTCGATAATCGCCCGCTTGGTGCGCACTTCATGGTAATCAAACTCCAGCAGGGAGCCGTCCGCATCAATGCCGCTGATGCCGAGAATGCCGAAATCCAGCCGGAACTGGGAAATGAAGTCGAGCGTTGCCTCTCCCATAATACCGCCGTCGCGGGTACGGACCTCGCCGCCGGCCAGAATCAGGCGGAAATCTTCCTTTGCCATCAGCAGCGTCGCTACGTTGAGGTTGTTGGTCACTACGCGCAGATTGCGGTGATTAAGCAGCGCATGGGCCACCGCTTCCGGCGTGGTGCCGATATCAATGAACAGCGTCGCCCCATCCGGAATCATGCTGGCGACGCGGGCGGCAATACGCGCTTTCTCCAGGGAACGCATGCCCTTGCGGTCGTGATACGCCGTGTTGACCGAACTGGAAGGCAGTGCCGCGCCGCCGTGGTGGCGATGAATTTTATTTTGATCCGCCAGATCGTTCAGATCGCGGCGGATGGTTTGCGGACTCACGTCGAAGTGCTCAACCAGTTCTTCCGTGCTGACATAACCTTGCTGGCGCACCAGTTCGATAATCGCTTCATGCCGCTGTGTTTGCTTCACGTGCCTTCCCCTGCATTAACCATTAATGTTGACGGCGCGCGTGGCGCATGTCCCAAAATCCCATAAGCAGACCGATGATCAACCCCGCGATATGCGCGGCATTGGCGATCGACATGCCGAATAACCCGAAGTGCCCTGCCACCAGCCACAATAATGCAAATACCATCAGGCCGCGCGGCATACCGATTCCCAGCCCCGGCGCGCGCTCCCCGCACCACCAGACATACCCCATCAACGCATACACCACGCCGGACAGGCCGCCAAAGTATACGCCGCTGAACAGGGACTGGGCCCAGCCGCTCATAAACGCGGAAACAATCATAATCTGCAACAGCTTGCCGCCGCCCAGACGTTTCTCAACCTGACCACCAAGATACCACCACCACATCAGATTAAAGATGATATGCAGCGGAGAAAAATGCAGAAATGCGTGACTGATCCAACGCCACACCTGAAAATATTGATCGGAACCCGCCGGCCAGGCCAGCCATGTCATCACCGCATTGTCGCCCAGCGTCAGCATCAGCAGATACACCACGATGCAAATCACGCTGATGCCGATAGTCAGCGGCCCGGCCTGCTGACGCAGGTTTTGCAGGTAGCCAAAGCGGGCGTAACGCAGGCCGCTGTCGGTCGTACCTGAATGCCAGCTCGCGGCCTGATAGCGCGGATGCAGCGGTTCCTTCATAAACTGCTCCAGCTCACGCTCTACCTGCGGCAGCTTCGCATCGTCCGGCAGCCACAGAACAACGTCCTGCTCGCGCGGTTCCAGCTCTAACTGCACGCCGCGGGTCGCCATATAGTCCACGAAGGCCTGGGCCAGACGCGGGTTGGGTAAGCTAATGACTCGAACCATGAATACCTGCTTTTCCGTTTACACTTTTCACTATTCAGGCCATTCCGGCGCAGCCTGAACGATCTTGTAGAGAGATAATGACCAGAGCACCGTCAGGACGACGTTTCGACCTGCTGCGGATAGCTGCGCTGCCACGCCTCAAACCCGCCGTCGATGCTGTAAACCTCGTCAAATCCCTGATGCAATAAATACTGCGCCGCGCCGCGGCTGCTGTTGCCGTGATAGCACATCACCATCACCGGCGTATCCGGATCATGGTGCTGCATAAACTGCTGCAACGTGGCATTGGTTAAATGAAACGCACCGGGGACATGCCCGGCCGCATAGCTTTGCACATCACGGATATCCGCCAGCGCAACGCCGCCCAGCTCCAGCTTCCGGCGTGCTTCATCAACGGAAATGGCGATAAACTGATCCATAATAGTATGACAGCCCTTTAAACGAACGAAGGGAGTATTGTATCTAACAATCCGATAACAACACACGGCAAAATTCGTCGCCAAATCCTTTATTAAATTAGGGTTTTTACCACGAAACACAAGGATGAAGGGTAAAAAATCCATGCCGCGCACTCGCGGACACATCGGAACGCGCGTACGGAGATACACTTAAACGATCTCATCAGGAGGAGAACGTCATGAAATTTACATCATCAGCCCGGACATTGCTGCTCACCGCCGCGCTGAGCGTCGTTCCCGCCGTTGCCAGCGCCAATACGGTGCTGCAACACCAGCAACAGATGATCCAGCAACAGCAGAACCAGTTCCAGCAGCAGCGCAACGACTTTAACCAACAGCAGTTGCGTAATACGCAAACCCGTATCCTGAGGGATAATCAGGCCAGCCAGATCCAGCAACTGAACGACAATATGCGCAATGATTCCTACCAGCGCATGCTGAACAACAACCGTTTAAAGGCCAACCAGGATTTGCAGCGTCAGCAGATGGATGCGCAGCTTAATCAGCTGGAACAGCAGCGCTTGCAGAGAAAAAACGCCAGCGCCAAATAGTCGCCGGGCGCAGGTGCGCCCGGCAGCCCTCCGTTTCACGCCCCGGCGGCAAAATCCGGTCCGATGACGTCGATCCGGTCAGTACAAATGCAGTCTACGCCCCACGCCAGTAATTCCCGCGCCCGTTCGGGCCGGTTCACCGTATACACCAGAATACGCAGGCCAGCAGCTTTCAACGCGGCTACGCGCGCGGCGGTCAGCGCCTGATGATCGATATGCAGGGAAACGCAGCCCAGGCGCGACGTCAGCGCCGGCCATGCGTCATCCCACTCTTCCAGCAATAATCCGCGCGGCAGCTGCGGCGCGGCTTCCTGCGCAGCCGCCAACGCTTCCGGCGAAAAGGAGGACAGCAGCGGCGGCAAAGGATGTGCGGACCACAGCACCTGCGCCGCCAGTGCCACCGCGCGCCCGGTTTGTGTTTCCGTACCGGTGGTGGGTTTGATTTCTATATTCGCCGCCATGCCGTAACGGGCGCATCGCTCCGCCACCTGCGCCAGCAGCGGCAGGCGCTCATGGCGGAACATCGGGCTGAACCAGGCGCCGGCATCCACCTGCTTCAGTTGCTCCCAGGGTAAATCCCCCGCGATGCCCCAGCCATTGGTGGTACGCTCCAGCGTGTCGTCGTGCAGCAGGAAGATTTCCCCGTCCAGCGCCAGCTTGGCGTCGAATTCAATCATGTGATGACCGTAACGCGCCCCCGCGTCAATGGCCGCCAGCGTATTCTCCGGCGCCAGCTTGCCGCCGCCCCGGTGGGCAACAATTGCAGGGTAAGGCCAGTCAATACTCATGTGTTCATCCGTCATGGTTTCATCGTATCGAAAAAGTGTAGCGCGTCGGCAGGCGGAAACACAGGGAGAATCTCAGGCGATAAATCAGGGACAAAAAAATACCGCCACGTCTTCATGGCGGTATTTTCTGATGAAATCAGAACTCCCTTCACTCAGGCATCAAAACAGCCCCTGCGCCTTATCCGAGTAGCTGACCAACAAACACTTCGTCTGTTGATAATGTTCCAGCATCATTTTGTGCGTCTCGCGGCCAATGCCCGACTGTTTATACCCGCCAAACGCGGCATGCGCCGGGTAGGCATGGTAACAGTTGGTCCAGACGCGGCCGGCCTGGATGCCCCGCCCCATCTTGTACGCCAGCGAGCCGTTACGGCTCCATACGCCCGCCCCCAGGCCATATGGCGTATCATTGGCGATAGCCAGCGCCTCCTCGGCGTCCTTAAAGGTCGTCACCGCCAACACGGGGCCAAAAATTTCCTCCTGGAACACGCGCATATGGTTACGCCCGAACAGCACCGTCGGTTCCAGATAGTAGCCGTCGCCCAGGCCATGGCCTAAATCGACGCGGTTGCCGCCCACCAGCACTTCCGCGCCCTCTTTCTTGCCGATATCAATATAGGTCATGATCGTTTTAAGCTGGCCGGCGGAGACCTGCGCGCCCATCTGCGTCGCCAGATCCAGCGGGTTGCCGCGGCGGATGCTCTCTACGCGTCTTAATGCCTTCTCCATGAAACGGTCGTAAATCGACTCCTGAACCAGGGCCCGGCTCGGGCATGTACACACTTCCCCCTGGTTAAACGCGAACATGGCAAAGCCTTCCAGCGCTTTATCGAAAAAGGCATCTTCTCTGTCCATGACGTCTTCGAAGAAGATATTGGGTGATTTCCCGCCCAGCTCCAGCGTAACCGGAATCACGTTCTTCGCCGCATAGCTCATGATTTGCTGGCCTACTTCCGTGGAGCCGGTGAATGCCACTTTGGCAATACGCTCCGACGTCGCCAGATATTCACCGATTTCCGCACCGGCGCCATTCACAACGTTAATCACGCCGGGCGGCAAAATGTCCTGAATGATCTCCATCAGCACCAGAACGGACAGCGGCGTCAGCTTGGCCGGCTTCAGTATCACGCAGTTTCCCGCCGCCAGCGCCGGTGCCAGCTTCCAGCACGCCATCAACAGCGGGAAGTTCCACGGGATAATCTGCCCGACGACGCCCAGCGGTTCATGGAAGTGATAAGCCACCAAATCCGATTCGATGTCGCTGATTGCCCCTTCCTGGGCGCGGATGCAGGAGGCAAAGTAACGGAAATGGTCTAACGCCAGGGGAACATCCGCACCCTGCGTTTCCCGCACCGCCTTACCGTTGTCCCAGGTTTCCACCGTAGCCAGCAGTTGCAGGTTTGCCTCCATCCTGTCGGCAATGGCATTAAGCAGGGCTGCCCGCTGCGCTGCGGACGTTTTCCCCCAGGTCAGTTTCGCCTTGTGGGCGGCGTCCAGCGCCAGGTCCACGTCACGCGAGTCGGAGCTTGCCACCTCGCACATCGGCTGGCCGGTGACCGGCGTCAGGTTGGTAAAATATTCTCCTCCGGCGGGCGGAACCCATTCGCCGCCGATAAAGTTGTCGTAGCGACCTTTCAGTTTAAAAGCAAAGCCATACTGTCCCGGAATTACACTATTCGTTGTCATCCATCTCTCCTCGTTTACGTTGCCGTTACCCCAATAGCGATAGCGCCGGGGGTGCTTAGTCCGCGGAATTAAAAGAAGCCAGACAATCTGAATACATAATTAAACGTTAAGTTATTACCAGACTAATACGTCGGGATAAGAGGCAACACCCTGCATGTGTATTTATTAGGCATCCCTCACATTTTGGCCGGTTATTATGCAAAGTATCGTTATAATTTATCATTCTGAGTATAGCGGTGATAAAATTATCCATTTGATAAAATTGATAATTTTAAGAAAAAGGCACAATGCATTATCCGTACAAATAAGCTATTTATCCCACGCCGAAGATAACGAAAAATAACCGTGACCGGTGAACAATTGTTTTCAGTGAGTTTATTCGAAGAAAAACCGGCGATACACATAAGTTTTTTTGTACAACATACGAATACCAGCGGATATAAAGATCCAAATCTGCTTAATACGCGACTTATTATAGACAAAAAAATACCGCCATTAATTAATAGCGGTATTTCCAATATACGCGTATCCGGCCGGTGTTTTAGCCCCCCAAATACGCACTCCGCACCGCGGCGTTCTCCAGCAACGCCGCGCCGGTATCTTCCAGCACCACGCGGCCGTTCTCCAGCACGTATCCCCGGTCGGCCAGCTTCAGCGCCTGGTTGGCGTTCTGTTCAACCAGGAAGATGGTCATTCCTTCTTCCCGCAGCTGCTGAATGGTATCGAAGATTTGCAGGATAATAATCGGCGCCAGCCCCAGCGACGGCTCGTCCAGCAACAGCAGCTTCGGCTGGCTCATCAGGGCGCGGCCAATCGCCAGCATCTGCTGCTCGCCGCCGGACATGGTGCCGGAGCGCTGGCTGCGGCGCTCATACAGACGCGGAAACAGATCGTAGACACGCGTGATGCGCGCCTGATACTGTTCGCGATCGGCGAAAAAGCCGCCCATCGCCAGGTTCTCTTCCACCGTCATGCGCGAAAAGACCCGGCGCCCTTCCGGCACGATGGCGATGGCTTCACGCATGATGCGCGCGGTTTGCCAGTCGGTAATCTCCTTGCCAAGAAAGGTGATGCGGCCGGCGCTCGCGCGCGGTTCGCCGCACAGCGTCCCCAGCAACGTGGTTTTACCGGCTCCGTTGGCGCCGATGAGCGTAACTATCTCTCCCTGCTCAATATGCAGGCTGACCTGATGCAGCGCCTGAATCTTGCCATAGTGGGCGGAGACATTGTCTAACGTCAGCATGTTTATTCCCCCAGATAGGCCCGGATAACATCAGGATGGTTGCGGATCTGCTCCGGCGTTCCCTGTGCCAGCGGCGTTCCCTGATTCACAACGTAAATACGGTCGGAAATTCCCATAACCAGCTTCATGTCGTGTTCAATCAGCAACACCGACACCTTATGTTTGTCGCGTAATTCCACGATCAGATGGTCCAGTTCCTCGGTTTCTTTCGGGTTCAGGCCCGCAGCCGGTTCATCCAGCATCAACAGTTCCGGGCGCGTCACCATGCAGCGCGCAATCTCCAGGCGGCGCTGCTGACCATAAGCCAGGTTCCCCGCCTGGCGGTTGGCGAACGCCAGCAAACCGATGCGCTCCAGCCACTCGGCGGCGTGATCCAGCGCGCCGCGCTCCGCCTTGCGGAAGGCGGCGGTTTTCAACAGGCCGGAAAATACCCCGCTTTTGAGATGCTGATGCTGCGCCACCAGCAGGTTTTCCACCACCGTCATCTCACGGAACAGGCGCACGTGCTGGAAGGTGCGCACCACGCCCATACGGGCGATCTGCTGGCCGGAAAGGCCTTCCAGATGACGATCGCGCAGCATAATCGTGCCGCTGGTCGGGCGGTAAAATCCCGTCAGGCAGTTAAACACCGTAGTCTTCCCTGCGCCGTTCGGACCGATCAGGGAAACAATCTCCCCTTCGTTCAGCGTCAGCGCCACGTTGTTCACCGCCAGCAGGCCGCCGAAGCGCATGCACAATCCGTTGGCCGAAAGTAAGGCTTGTCCGCTCATGCTTCGCCTCCTTTCTGCGTCATCTTCAGCTGTGGCCGTTTCATCGGCAACAGGCCCTGCGGACGCCAAATCATCATCAGTACCATCAAAGCGCCCAGTAACAACATGCTGTATTCATTCAGATCACGCATCAGCTCACGCGAAACCACCAGCAAAATCGCCGCCAGAATCACCGCCAGCTGCGACCCCATCCCGCCCAGCACCACGATAGCCAGCACGAAGGCCGACTCGACGAAGGTGAACGATTCCGGGCTGATAAAGCCCTGACGCGCGGCGAACAGCGTTCCGGCAAAACCGGCGAACGCAGCGCTGATGGTAAACGCCGTCAGCTTGATTTTCGTCGGGCTCAGACCCAGCGAACGGCAGGCGATTTCATCCTCGCGCAGCGCTTCCCACGCCCGGCCCAGCGGCATGCGCAGCAACCGGTTGATGATAAACAGCGTCAGCACCACCAGCAGCAACGCCACCAGGTACAGGAAAATGATGCGATCGCCCGGATCGTATTTCAGGCCGAAGAAATCGTGGAATGTTCCCCAGCCGCCGTCGCGCACGCTGCGGCTGAACTCCAGCCCGAAGAAAGTCGGTTTGGGGATCTGGCTGATCCCGTTAGGCCCGCCGGTGATCTCGGTATTATTCAGCAGCAGGATACGCACGATCTCGCCGAAGCCGAGCGTCACAATCGCCAGGTAGTCCCCGCGCAGGCGCAGCACCGGGAAGCCCAGCAGCAGGCCGAACAGCGCCGCCATACCGCCCGCAATCGGCAGGCTGACCCAGAAACCGAAGCCGTAATAGTGGTTCAGCAGCGCATAGGTGTAAGCGCCGATGGCGTAGAAACCGCCGTAGCCCAGCACCAGCAGGCCGGAAAGCCCGACCACCACGTTCAGCCCCAGGCCGAGCATGACGTAAATCAGCGTCATGGTGGCGATATCCACGGTGCCGCGCGACACCACGAACGGCCACGCCACTGCGGCAACCAGGATCAGCGCCAGCATGATTTTCTGGCGCGGCGTCGAACCGTCAAAACTCGGCAGCACGAACGACGCGCGCGATGACACACGCTGCATGCCTTTCTGCCACAGCGGGCGCAGAATCTGAAACAAAAACACCACGCTGCAGCCGATGAAAATCCACTGCCAGCGGATATCCCCCGCCGCGCCAACCACCAGCCTGGTGCCGTCCAGACGCAGTTGTACGCCCATGAAAAACGCCGACAGAATAAACATCATCACCGTGGCGATCACGGCGTTGACCAGATTGAGTTGCTTCATACTTTCTCAACCTCCGGACGTCCCAGAATCCCGGTCGGCATCACCAGCAGCACCACGATCAGCAGCGCGAAGGAAACCACGTCTTTATATTCGGTGCTCAGGTAAGCGGAAGTGAGCGCTTCCGCCACGCCCAGCACCAGCCCGCCGATCATCGCTCCCGGAATGCTGCCGATGCCGCCCAGCACCGCGGCGGTAAAGGCCTTCATCCCGGCCATAAAGCCGATGTAGGGGTTAATCACGCCGTAAAACTGGCCCAGCAATACCCCGGCCACCGCCGCCATAACGGCGCCGATCACGAAGGTCAGCGAAATCACGCGGTCGGTGCTGATGCCCAGCAGGCTGGCCATTTTCAGGTCTTCCGCGCAGGCGCGACAGGCGCGGCCCATGCGTGAATAACGGATGAACAGGGTCAGCGCCAGCATCGCCAGTACCGTGACGACCCAGATGATCAGTTGCATGGTGGAAACCGTGGCGGCGAAGCCGTTGCTTTCCCCCAGCACCCACTGGCCGGTGACCAGGCGCGGCAGCGCCAGATCGCGCGATCCTTGCGTCAGGCTGACGTAGTTTTGCAGGAAAATAGACATCCCGATGGCGGAAATCAGCGCAATCAGGCGCTTGGAAGTTCGCACCGGCCGGTAAGCCACCCGCTCAATGCTCCAGCCATAGGCGCTGGTAATCACGATCGCGACGATAAAAGCGGCGCCAATCAGCAACCAGCTCGCATCAATCCCCATCATCATCAGGGCGGCGATCACGATAAAAGAAACGTAACTCCCGATCATGTACACCTCGCCGTGGGCGAAGTTGATCATGCCGATAATGCCATACACCATGGTGTAACCGATGGCGATCAGCGCGTAGGTGCTCCCCAGCGTCAGGCCGTTGAACATCTGCTGGATAAAATAGAGAAACTGCTCGGACATACCCCATCCTTATACTACAAGGGTGTTTTTCACTAATCGCTCCCCTCCCTGCCTTCCCTGGCAGGGGAGCTGACTTCCTGACGCTTTCCCGCGCGGGAAAATGCGTTTTTATTTCACCGGCGTAGAAGAGCCATTGGCATGCCATTCGAAGATGCCGAACTCAAAGCCTTTGAGATCGCCCTTCTCATCCCAGCTCAGCGGCCCCATAACGGTATCCACTGATTTGGCCTTGAGATCTTTGACGATATCGGCCGGCTCCTGGCTGCCGCTGCGCTCCATTCCGGTAACCAGCGATTGCAGCGCGGCATAGGTGGTCCAGACGAACGGCCCGGTCGCATCCTGTTTCTTCGCCTTCAGCGCGTCAACAATCGGCTGGTTTTCCGGCACCTGGTCATAACGTTTCGGCAGGGTGACCAGCATGCCTTCAGAAGCGTCGCCGGCGATGTTAGAGAGAGAGGAGTTACCCACGCCTTCCGGTCCCATGAAATGCGCCTTCAGGCCGGCCTGCTTGGCCTGACGCAGGATCTGCCCCATTTCCGGGTAGTAACCGCCGAAGTAAACGAAATCGACGTTCTCTTTCTTCAGCTTGGCGATCAGCGTGGAGAAGTCTTTGTCGCCGGCGGTCACGCCTTCAAACAGCACCGGCTTCACGCCGGATTTTTCCAGGCTGTCCTTCACGGAGCGCGCCAGGCCTTCACCGTATTGCTGCTTGTCGTGCACCACGGCGATGCGCTGCGGCTTCACCACGTTAAGAATGTACTTCTCCGCCGTCGGCCCCTGATCGGAGTCCAGACCGGTGGTACGCATGATCATTTTGTAACCGCGGGTCGTCAGATCGGCATTGGTCGCCGCCGGCGTGATCATAATGATGCCTTCATCTTCATAGATGTCGGAGGCCGGCTGGGTAGACGAGGAGCAGAGGTGCCCGATGACGTAGCGAATACCATCATTCACCACTTTGTTCGCCACCGCCACGGCCTGCTTCGGGTCGCAGGCGTCGTCGTATTCCACGCCGACCAGCTTGTTGCCGTTCACGCCGCCTTTGGCGTTAATGTCGGCAATGGCCTGACGCGCGCCGGTGAATTCCATGTCGCCGTACTGGGCGACCGGACCGGACATCGCGCCCACGATCGCGACCTTGATATCCTCTGCCATCGCACCGCCGCTGATTGCCAGTGCGATGCAGCCGGCCAAAAATGCCTTACCCTTTTTGATACTCATCCGTTCATTCCCCATTTTTCGTTGTGGTGTTGTGTGTTTGCGTTGTTATCGGATTTATTGTGCTGCCTTTTTATTGAAACACATATTTAACAAAATGCATTTTTACGTATAAGAAATAACGAATTACATGCAAATTTCATGATATTTACAAATAAGGCTTTATTTTTCATGTTATTAAACAGGAGTTTTATTCTGTAAATCAAATCAATCAGGCAGAAACAAGCGATGTAAACAGGAGAAAAGTCGGATTAATGGGGTAGCATTTCCCACTAGTTTAGCAAGATAGTCTATTGATCAAATCAATTACCAAATTTTTACTCTGAAAAAGGGGGAAGGGATAAAAATATTACTCTCGCAAGTTGTACAGAAAAAGTTACACGACCTGACCACCCGCCTCCTTTACAATAATCACAGCGATTTTTCCTCAGCACAGGGAATCACATGAAGCTAACTATTGAACGTTTGAATGTCCTGACGCCGGACGATTGCCGTGATTTGGCGAAAATCTGGCCGGAGCAATCCCCGTCGTCCTGGCAGTCATGGCTGGATCAGGGCGATGCCCTGTTCGCCGCCCGCTTTAATGAGCGCTTACTCGGCGCGGTAAAGGTCAAAGCCGATGTGAAAAGCGGCATCGCCGTTCTGCACGATCTGTGCGTACGTGAAGTGACGCGCCGTCGCGGCGTCGGGCTTTATCTGGTAGAGGACACCCTGCGTCAGGTGCCGCAGATCAACGCCTGGCAGCTTTCCGTCGCCGGATTGCCGCCGGCGCAGCGCGATGAGCTGGGCCACTTTATGCTGGCCTGCGGCTTCACGCCCAGGGGCGACATTTGGCAGAAATAGCGTCGAAACAGAACGGAAAGGCGGTAAAGACATGGAACTGATTTTTCTGGGCACCGGGGCCGGCGTTCCGGGCAAAGAGCGCAACGTCAGCGCCCTCGCGCTGAATTTGCAGGCGGAGAGAGGCACAACCTGGCTGTTTGACTGCGGGGAAGCCACCCAGCACCAGATTCTGCGCAGCCCGGTCAAAGCAGGTAAGCTGGAGAAGATATTCATCACCCACCTGCACGGCGACCATATCTTCGGCCTGCCCGGCCTGCTCAGCAGCCGTTCGATGAACGGCGCGCGCGACCCGCTGACGCTGTACGGCCCGCCCGGCATCAAAGCCTTCATCGAGAGCGCGCTGACGCTGAGCGCCTCCTTCCTGACCTACCCTCTGGACGTCGTTGAGATTGAAGCAGGCGTGGTTTTTGCCGATGCGCAGTTTACCGTTACCGCCCTGCCGCTGACGCACGGCGTTCCCAGCTTCGGCTACCGCATCGAAGAAAGCGATAAGCCCGGCGCACTGGACTCCGCGCGGCTGGCGGCGGACGGTATTCCCGCAGGTCCCTGGATGCAGCACCTCAAGCGCGGCGAGAGCGCTACGCTGCCGGACGGTCGCCTCATCGATGGCGCAGAGTACCTCGGGCCACCGCAGAAAGGCCGCGTGCTGGCCATTTTCGGCGATACCACCCCAACGCCCAACGCCGCAATACTGGCCCGCGACGCGGACGTCATGGTTCATGAAACCACGCTGGAAGCCGCAATGGCGGAACAGGCCAACCGCCACGGCCACTCCACCACGCATCAAACGGCCAGCGCCGCCCGGGACGCCGGGGCAAAGAAACTCATCATCACCCACTTAAGCGCCAGATACGATCGGGAAGGCGCTGAGAAGCTGAAAGCTGAGTGCCGCGAAATATTCCCGAACACGGAGCTGGCCCACGACTTCGACATATTCAGCCTCTAATAACCGCTATCCCCCGCCGGCGGAATCCGTGCGGGGGAGCATAACTGAATTACGCGGCCTTTACTGGTGCCGCCGTATCCCGTGTTCCGCGCTTTAGCGTCATAATCGCCACCACGCCAATCAGCGTAATGCCGCACAATACCAACAGCCCGGCGATGTTATTTCCGAACCAGTTATCCGCCGCGACGCGAATCTGCGGCGCCAGAAATCCGCCGATCGCCCCGAACATATTGATGAACCCGATCCCTGCCGCCAGCGCGCTGCCGCTCAGCAGCATGGTCGGCATCGTCCAGAATACCGGCTGCACCGCAATGAATCCGATCGCCGCGAAGCACAGCGCGACAATCGCCAGCGCCGGTGAAGAGGTCAGCGCGGACGCGCCGATCCCCAGCGCCGCCACCAGTAACGTCATCCCCGCAACATTACGCAGCGCGCCGCTCTTATCTGCATAGCGCGGAATGTAGTAAGTGCCGAACATGGCCGCCACCCAGGGAATCGCCGCGACCAGCGAGGCCGTAAACCCGACTTTGGTGCCCAGCAGGCTGGCGACCTGCGTCGGCAGGAAGAAAATCAGGCCGTAAACGCTGATCTGGATAATCAGGTAAATGATACCCAGGTGCCACACCGCCGGAATCTTCAGGCCCGCGCGAATGCTGGAGGTTTCCTTTTTGCTCTCCTCTGCCGCCATTTCCGCCATCAACGCCTGCTTTTCCTGAACGGTCAGGAAACGCGCCTTCGACGGCTCATCATCCAGATACCAGAAGGTCCATATCCCGGCGGCCACCGCCAGCAGCCCCTCAATCACGAACATCCAGAACCAGCCGGGATGCCCCGCCAGGCCGTGCATTTCCAGCAGCGCGCCGGAGAGCGGGCTGCCCAGCGTCAGCGCCAGCGGCGCTCCCAGGTAGAACAGCCCCATGACCGAAGCACGGCTTTTAAGCGGGAACCACAGCGAGGTCAGGTAGATCATGCCGGGGAAGAACCCGGCCTCCGCCGCGCCCAGCAGCGTGCGAACCAGCAGGAACTTGAATTCGGTATCCGCAAAGGCCATCGCCGAGGATAAAACCCCCCAGGCCAGCGTGGTGCAGCCAATCCAGGTTTTCGCCCCAAACTTCTTCATTAATAAATTCGCCGGTGCGCCCAATAATGCGTAGGCGACGAAAAATATCCCTGCCCCCAGGGCATATGCTTCGTTACTTAATCCGGTATCGATCTGATATGACTCTTTAGCAAAGCCGATATTTGCCCGATCCAGAAAAGCTAATATATATAACGAGAGCATGAAAGGGACTAAACGCCAGCGGGTCTTATTTACCGCCGTAGTTAATTGCGCTGTCATAATTCAAACCTCTGAATGCAGCCCGGTAATTAATCAATACCGGGCTGACGCTTTATTAATGAGTATAAGGACGGGTTAATTTACAGGCCGGATTTAATTCTACGCCGAAACCCGGCTTATCCAATACCGATTTATGCATCCGGCCATTTACCGGCACCGGCTCATCTAACAAAATGGGATCAAACTGCGGGCGCATATGATCCGAATTTGGCGCCGTCATTAAAAACTCACTGAACGGCGTATTGGTAAACGTAATTACCGCATGATGAGAATAAACTGATGAACCGTGCGGCACGACCAGTTGCCCGCGCGACTTGGCGATCGCCGCCACCTCCAGCAGGGTGGTCAGCCCGCCGCACCAGCCCACGTCGGGCTGCATGATATCAATGCCGGTTTCCGACAGCGTGCGGAACGACTCCAGCGTGCCGTGATGCTCGCCGGTGGTCACCAGCATCCCGGCCGGTACGTTGCGCTTCAGCTCGCGATACCCTTCGTACTGCTGCGGCGGCAGGCACTCTTCAATCCACTTCAGGTTATACGGCGCGCAGGCATGGGCGACCTTGGTGGCGAAGTTGACGTCCATCGACATCCAGCAGTCCAGCATCAGCCAGAAATCCGGACCGCATTTCTCACGCATATCGGCAACCATCTTCGCCGTTTCACGCACGCCGTGATCCCCTTCGTGCGGGCCATAGTGCGTCGGCATCTTGCCGCCGATAAAGCCCATCTCTTTCGCTAAATCAGGGCGCGAACCGGTTGCGTAGAACTGGATCTCATCACGTACCGCGCCGCCCAACAGCTTGTAGACCGGCAGATCGGTGCATTTCCCGAACAGATCCCACAGCGCCAGGTCGATACAGGAAATCGTGTTCATCACCAGGCCGCCGCTTCCGGCATAAAACATGGTGGCGCGCAGCATTTGATCGTGAATCAGTTTAATATCAGAAACACAGCGTCCTTCAATAAAACGGTTCAGGTGTTTTTCAACAATAAAACAGCCCATTTCCCCGGCGGTAGAAACGGCAAAACCTTTAATTCCATTATCCGCTTCTACTTCCACCACTAAAGTCCCCAGTACATTAATACCGAATGACTGACGGGATTGTTCATATTCTTTATATTTACTCATCGGCGTACAAATTTTATCGTCGATCCAATGTTTCTCCTGTTGATCGTGATAATCGGCGCCGCCCGATCCTTTTTCCGCCGTTGCACCGCCCATAAAATAGGCCCGGATCTTTTTTATCTTCGGCAAGTTTCTCGACTGCAACATAATAAGACTCCGTCATTCATTATTTAAGTAGGGTTAATAGTTTTTCTATTTCTTGTTTCAGAGGGTGTCGGGTTTGTTCTATCTTTTCTTTCAGCTCATTTGTCAGGGGAACCTGCGGGTCGCCCATCGCAAAACCGCGCAGTTCCATCGCCAGCTTGTAACCCAGCGGAAACGGCAGGGCGGACATCATCATCATTGCCGGCATCGCCGCCAGCTGCAGCGCCAGCGCCTCTTCCCGCTTCTGCCCGCGGAACAGGTCGTAAATGCGGCGCATCACCTCCGGCAGAACGCCCGCTGTGCCGGTCACGCTGCCGGCTGCGCCCGCGCACAGGGCGGCGTAGAAAAACTCCTCGCGCCCGGTCATCACGCGGAAATCCGCATCCGCACGCGGGCACAGCGCCAGCATCTTCATCAGCATCACCGCCTCCCCGCCGGAGTCTTTAATACCGACGATATTGGGATGCGCGGCCAGCTCCGCTACCATTTCCGCACTGAGCGGGTCGGCGAAGAACGGGATGTTATACAGGCACAGCGGCAGCTCTGCGGCGTCGGCAATCTGGCGGAAGTAGACCAGATGCCTTTCCGGCTCGTAGTGATAAAACGACGCCGGCATCAGCACCACCCCGGCAGCACCGGCCCGGCGCGCACACACGGCCAGCTCAATGCTTTCCTGCGGCGTGGTGGCGGGAATGCCCGCCCATACCGGCACCCGGCCGGCCGCCTGCGCCGTCACGGTTTCAATCACCCGGCACTTTTGATCGAGGGTCATATAACCGGCTTCACCCACCGAACTGACGGGAAACAGCGCGGTCAGCCCGCCGTCGATCTGAAAGTCGACAATGCTTTTCAGCACCGCCGTATCCGGTGCGCCCTCTTTCCAGGGGGTTAACATGGCGCTGATCACGCCAGAAGGTCGTTGCATAATGTTCACCTTATTCTTTGTATCCCAGCGCCCTGGAAATCGCCCAGGCACGTTCTTTCACTTTTCCCGCCAATGCGTCCAGGTTTCCCGGGCCGATTTGCAGGGTGGTTCCCACGATGGAAATCGCCGCCGTCACCTCACGCGCGGCGTTGAACACCGGCGCGCTGATGCAGCGGATGTTGGCGACATCCTCTTCGTTGTCATAAGCCCAGCCGGCCTGGCGGATACGCTGCAGTTCGTCGCGCAACTGCTTTTCGCCGGTGATGGTGTTCGGCAGGCCGGGTTCAAAGGTAATGGAAGCGATTAACGCGTCCTGATGATCGCGTTCGGTCCAGGCCAGCAGGCATTTTCCCAGCGAAGAACGGCACAGGGAGAGGCGTTTGCCTTCCCAGGTCCGCACCTGAATACTGGACTGGCTTTCTACCTTAATCAGGTAGATGGGCGCATCGCCGTCCAGCACGCCAAGGTGGCACAGGTGGCCGGTGTCCTGCATCAGCGCGGTAAGATGCGGCATCGCCACCGTACGCAGGTCCAGTTGGCGGGAAACCTGGCTGCCCAGCTCAAGCAGCTTCAGGCCGAGGCGGTAATCACCGTCTTTCCCCTGCGTCAGCAGGCGCTGGTATTTCAGCTCCTCCAGCAGCAGGTATACCGTGCTCTTCGGCACGCCCAGTTCGCTGACGATCACGTTTGCTGAACAGTGCCCGCGCGCAGAGACAATATCCAGAATCGCGATAGCCCGTGATAACGCCGGAACTTTTGATTTATGAACCCATTCCATCATGTTGGAATCCATTCTTGAATGATGGATCATTTATAAAACGAATGTGTTTCGGGTTAAAAGCACGTCAAACCATTGCTGTGAGCGCCTTCGCTCAAAATCGTCATATTCCAACTGAGTGGAAAATCGGGGGAATTTGGAGAGGGAAACGCGGGAATTCAGGTCCAGCGAGATGGACGAAAGGGTGATAGTGCGAGGGAATGATGCCTCTCATGAAACGCCCATAAAAAAAGCGATGCCCTCACGCGCATCGCTTTTTTTTGCAACAGGAAAAACTTACGCTTCGATAGCCAGGCGCAGTTTTTTCATGGCATTTTTCTCCAGCTGACGCACACGCTCAGCGGAAACGCCGTACTGATCGGCCAGCTCCTGCAAGGTCGCCTTGTTTTCATCTTCCAGCCAGCGGGCGCGGATGATGTGTTGGCTGCGCTCGTCGAGCGACTCCATCGCCGCGCTCAGTTTGTCAGCGGCATGGTTTTCCCAGTTGTCTTCTTCAATACCGTTGGCGAAATCGGAAGACTTGTCCTGCAGGTAGAGAACCGGCGCGACCGGCGTATTGTCGCCGTCGTCGTCGGAGGACATATCGAACGCCATATCTTGCGCCGACATGCGGGACTCCATCTCCAGAACGTCTTTTTCAGACACACCCAGCTCGCGGGCAACCAGTTCGACTTCGTCCTGATTGAACCAACCGAGACGCTGCTTGGTTTTGCGCAGATTAAAGAACAACTTACGCTGGGCTTTGGTGGTCGCCACCTTCACAATACGCCAGTTACGCAGCACGTATTCATGAATTTCAGCTTTGATCCAGTGCACGGCGAACGAAACCAGGCGTACGCCCATTTCCGGATTGAAGCGGCGCACCGCTTTCATCAGGCCGATATTGCCTTCCTGAATCAGGTCAGCCTGCGGCAACCCATAACCTGAATAGTTACGGGCTACATGAACAACAAAGCGCAGGTGCGACAGGATCAGCTGCTTGGCGGCATCCAGGTCACCCTCGTAATGCAGCCGTTCACCCAGTGCCCGCTCTTCCTCCGCACTCAGCATCGGATAGGCGTTGGCGGCGCGGATATACGCTTCCAGACTGCCCTGGGGAACTAAGGCTAAAGTTTGCATTTCTTTGGTCATTCAAACCCTCTCAATGATATAAACAGTCCGTACCCGTCGTTCCCGGACTCGCCCGTATGTACAGCGCTGAGCCCGAATCACTAGCACGATTCTGCAAAATTTGACCGCGAGCGCCCCCACAAGTTCACCGTTAACCACAGTTTATTTGCACAAAACTCTTTTTGCACAAAGTGCCGTTCGCCCGGATGACGGACAGGGTAAGCGGTAAAGCGCGGAGGGTAACGTGACGGGGTCTGAGGTTGAAACCTGTATCGGGCTTTCTGCCTGAAAGGCTCTTCCCCCGTACGACAACTCAACGAGGGAAGATTATAGCACATCCGGACGTCAGGCAAGCTTACTGGGGTGTAAATCGGCGTAAATGCTGCACCGTTGCCAACCAGGCCGCGCCCCAGCCAATCATCACCGCGATCAGCACCATCAGCAGGCATTCGTCCCAGCCCAGTCCGGTCAGCGAGAAAGACGTGCCGAACACCGCCGCGACCTTACTGACCACGCCGCTCAGTTGCCAGATCAGCACCTGCGACAGGATCAGCGCCAGCACCGCGCCGCACAGCCCCAGCATCGCGCCGCCGTTCAGGAAAGGCCGCAGAATGAAGCCATCGGTGGCCCCGATCAGCTTCATGACGTTAATGGTGTCGCGCCGGCTGAAAATGCTCAGACGCACGCTGTTGCCGATGACCAGGAATACCGCCACCACCATCAGAATCCCGATGATCGCCGCCACCTGCCCGACCAGCCCGGTCAGCGCCGCCAGGCGGGCGAACCAGCTGTCGTCCATGCGCACTTCGTCAACTCCTTTCACCGCCGCCACCCGGTCACGCAGGGTGTTGAGCGTCTCGCTGCTTTCAAACGACAGCTTCGGCGTGATAATCGCCACCGCCGGCAGCGGGTTCTCTTCCAGCATGTCCAGCGCGCCGCCGAATCCCGACCAGTTGCGGAATTCGCCCAGCGCCTCTTCGCGTGACAGGTAATTGACCTTATCCACGCCCTCTTCGCCCTTCAGGGCGTCGATTACCTGAACTGCCGCGGTGTCGTCCAGCGCTTTATCCAGATACACCGTCAGTTGCGGCGTCGGGTACCACTGGGTCGCCGCCTGGCTGACGTTTTTCCAGATCAGGTAGCACACGCTCGGCAGAGACAAGGAAATCGCGATCACCAGAATCGTAATCAATGTCGCCAGCGGCTGCCGCAGCATGTCCGTCAGGGTATTGGTCCAGGCGTAACGCCACTGTTCACGCCAGCCGCCCTTGAGCGCCTTCGCTTTGTCCGGGACGCGCCCTTTGGCCGCGGATTTAGTCGCCATCGTACATTCCTCCGGCCATGCGCCCCTGACTGAGCGTCAGAATACGGTAATGACGGCGGGAAATCAGGCCGGTGTCATGCGTTGCCATCAGCACGGTAACCCCCACGCGGTTAAATTCTTCAAACAAGCGCAAAATGCTCTCCGACAGTTCGTCATCAAGGTTGCCGGTCGGTTCGTCCGCCAGCAGTACCGCCGGTTTATTCACCACGGCGCGGGCAATGCCGACGCGCTGCTGCTCCCCGCCGGAAAGCTGAATAGGATAACTGCGCGCTTTATCGAGCAGCCCCACCTTATCCAGCGACGCGGACACGCGGCGGCGGATGTCTTCGCTGCTGGCGCCGGAGATAATCAGCGGCATCGCCACGTTGTCGTACACCGAGCGATCCATCAGCAGGTGGTGATCCTGGAAAATCATCCCCACCTGACGGCGCAAAAACGGAACTTCACTGTTCTTCAGGCGGCTGATGTCATGGCCGTTAAACCAGACATGGCCGGCGCTGGGGCGCTCAATGCCGCAAATCAGTTTCATCAGCGTACTTTTCCCCGCGCCGGAATGGCCGGTTAAAAACGCCATTTCACCGGCGCGCAGATGAAAATCGACGCCCTGTAACGCCTGGCGCCCCCCCAGATACGCTTTACTCACCTGTTCGAAGCGAATCATCCGTTTTTAATCCTCGCGGGCAAAAAGTGCCTCAATGAAATCGTCGGCCTTAAACGGCCGTAAATCTTCAATACCTTCGCCGACCCCGATATAGCGGATCGGAACGCCGAACTGATCGGCCACGGAGAAAATCACGCCCCCTTTGGCCGTGCCGTCCAGCTTGGTCAGCGTAATACCGGTCAGGCCGACCGCCTCGTTAAACAGTTTGACCTGACTTACCGCATTTTGTCCGGTGCTGGCATCGATTGTCAGCATAACCTCATGAGGTGCATCTTCGTCCAGTTTTTTCATCACGCGGACGATTTTCTTCAGCTCTTCCATCAGGTGGGATTTGTTTTGCAGGCGTCCGGCGGTGTCGGCAAGCAATACGTCCACGCCGCGCGCCTTCGCCGCCTGAAGGGCGTCAAAAATCACCGAGGCGGAATCCGCGCCGGTGTGCTGGGCAATCACCGGAATATTATTGCGCTGGCCCCAAACCTGGAGCTGCTCCACCGCCGCGGCGCGGAACGTATCGCCCGCCGCCAGCATCACCGACTTGCCTTCCGCCTGGAACTGGCGCGCCAGTTTGCCGATGGTGGTGGTTTTCCCCACACCGTTAACCCCGACCATCAGGATCACGAAAGGTGAGTGTGTACTTACATCCAGCGGCTGATCCACCTTGCTGAGGATCTCGCCCATCTCCTCCTTCAGCTTGCCGTACAGCGCCTCGGCGTCTTTCAGCTCTTTGCGGCTGGCGTGCCCGGTCAGGGAAGCGATGATGCGGCGGGTGGTGTCCACGCCCACGTCCGCCACCAGCAGTTGTTCTTCCAGCTCTTCAAACAGATCGTCATCAATCTTTTTGCCGCGGAACAGGCCGATAAAGCCGGAACCCAGGTTCTGTTTGGTTTTCAGCAACCCGCGTTTGAGGCGGGTAAAGAAGCTTTCCCGCGCCGGTTTTTCCTGCTCCTGCGTTACCGGCTCCCGGACATCTTCCTCCGCGATTTCTTCCGTCACGATCTCTTCAATCGCGTCTTCGTCTATCGGCGGCTCTGCGTCGCCCGGTTCTTCATATACCAGCGCAGCCTCATCCGGCGCTTCCACGACCTGAGCAACGTCTTCCGCCACCGGTCCGGCAACAGAAGGGGCTTCATGCGGCATCTCAGGCTCAGACCCGGCATGTACGGGATGATGCTCGGCCTGCGGCAGGTTCTCCGCCGCATGTTCCGGCAGGGAACCGGCATCCCACTCGCCGGGAGTTTCGGGCTGCGCCGCCGCCGGGGATTCCCGCTCGGGCAGTTTGTCATCCAGGTGTTCAGCCGGCGATGCGTCATGCGCTACCGTCTCCTGCTCCGGTGCGGTTTGTCCGGCGATATCATCCGCCTGCGGCTCTTCCTGACGTCCGAACCCCAACCAGGAGAAAAAACCTTTTTTCTTATCTTTTGACATGTTACGACCGATCTCCCGCCCCTGATAAGGGCCTTGCCGCCGACCGTCCGGTTTTCCGCGACCGGAGCGGAGGCTAACGAAATTCAATACGGATGATTTAAACTTTCAGTTTATCACTTAACATCTTATCGTTATCACAACGCGCACACAAAAGGGTTTCAAGTGGTAATTCTGTGCGGAAACGGGTACCTTGCAGGCAACGCGGGGGAATGTGCGCACGTATCCCCCTCTCATCCGTTTCTGGTTCATTTCATTCATCACAAAATTCATGGCCAAAAAACCGTCTTCATCATCCAGACCCGCCGGACAGATCCGCATTATCGGCGGCCAGTGGCGCGGCAGAAAATTGCCGGTGCCCGACAGCCCGGGCCTGCGCCCGACCACCGACCGGGTGCGCGAAACCCTGTTTAACTGGCTGGCGCCGGTGCTGCACGACGCCCGTTGCCTCGACTGCTTCGCCGGCAGCGGCGCGCTGGGGATGGAGGCGCTGTCCCGCTACGCCAGCCACGTCACGCTGCTGGAGGCGGACCGCCAGGTCTGTAATCAGCTAAAACAGAATGCGGCGCTGCTGAAAGCGGAACAGGCGGAGATAGTGAACACTAACTCACTTAATTGGTTGGCCCAGCCGGGCACCGCCTACGACGTGGTGTTCATTGACCCGCCGTTTCGCCGCGATCTGTTAAACCAAACGCTGGCGTTACTGGAAGAATACGGCTGGCTGGCCGATGAAGCCTGGATCTACGTGGAAGCGGAGTCGGAGAACGGCGCGGTACAGGTTCCCGCCAACTGGCGGCTGCACCGCGAGAAAGTCGCCGGACAGGTCGCTTACCGCCTCTATACCCGCACGAAACCCCAGCAAACAGGAGACGAACATGTGGATTAATCTGGGCCGCCTGATCATGCTGTGCGTCTGGGCATTTATGGCGCTGAACCTGATTCAGCCCTTTCCGCGTCCGCTGAATATTTTCATCAACGTGGCGCTGATCTTCATGGTGCTGATGCACGGCCTGCAGGTCACCATGCTGAAAAGCACCCTGAAGAAAGATCATCCGAAAATCAGCAGGATGCAGGAGCTGCGCTTCTTTCTGTTCGGCGTGTTCGAGCTGCTGGACTGGCAGAAAAAGCAGGATGCGCAGAAGAAAGAAGGTAAGTAATCACTTCGCCGCATCGGGGCGAAAATCAACAAAACGCGTTCCCTGCACGCTTAATTCGCCCCGCATCCCTTTGTCCATGTCGTGATAGGTTTTCTCCGGCAGGGCAAACATCATTTCAGCACCGCCGCTGAGCGGGCGGAAATAGACCTCATAACGCATCTCTTCGGCGGCGATCACCTCACGCTGGCGCGAACGACGGTTCGGGGCGGGAAACTCGCGTTTGGCGCTGACTTCCGCCTGCAGCGTGCGCACCGGCGAGGCGTCGTTTACCGCGTCCTGACGGCGTTTCTGCATATAACGCTGGGTTGCCAGCACGGCGATGATCACCACCACCACGGCGAAGATTAACGGCGGCTTGCTCATTACGGCTTTTTCCCCGGCAGGTAGGGGAACACCGCGACGTTATCGCCCAGTTCGGAAATGCGCGCGCTGCCGCGTTCTGTCACGGCGTCCACGCGGATAACCGCATGCATGGGAATGTAACTGCGGGTCACGCCGGCGAATTCGCTTTTCAGCTTCTCTTCTGAAGGATCCACCAGCACCGTCGTCTGACTGTCAAAGACAAAGTCTGCGATCTCAATAAAACCGAATAGCGCGCTCTGTACGATCTCACGCACATACAACTGGTAGTTTTTACCGTTGTTCATGAATTGGATGCGATATAAAGGCTGCTGACCAGACATGCTGCTTCCGTCGTTTCGTGGGTTAAAGATTCCGCGGCTACCATAGCATGAAGGTTGGCGCGACGCATCCGGAAAGGCGTTGCGGGCAGCGGCGTTATTAACCTACACTCGAAGCGTACGGGAAGCCCGTGGTTTCGCGGCGCCGGAAGTCGCGGCGGGCACACGGATCGTGATCTTTTCAGCTTGCGGGCGGCTATTTTTGTTGTTTATACGGAACTGAAGAAGGATACATGATGAGTTGGCCCTTTCTGGCAGTTTTCTTTTCCGGCTGGCTGTTTATCGATGCCAGCTACCGCGGCCCGCGCTGGCAGCGCTGGGTGTTTAAACCGGTCACGTTATTGCTTTTGCTGTTGCTGGCCTGGAGCGCCCCCAACCTCGGCGTTAACGGGTATCTGATTTTACTCGGTTTATTGGTCACACTGATCGCCGATGCCCTGCTGTTATTGCCCGCTGAACGTTTTCTCTATGCCATCGGCGCATTTTTCCTCTCTCACCTGCTTTATACCATCAGTTTTGCCAGCACCATCGCGCTGGTGTTTTACTGGCCGATGCTGTTGGTGCTGATCGTGATTGGGGCGGTACTGCTCGCCGTTATCTGGACCCGGCTGGAGGAGGTTCGCTGGCCGGTGGCGACCTACGTCGTTATGACGTTGCTGATGGTGTGGATGGCGGGTGACCAATACTTCGCACGCGGCACTCAGGCTGGGTTCTCCCAGCTCGTCGGCGCGTTATTGCTGTTGCTGTCGAATATCGTCTGGCTTATCAGCCGCTACCGGTTCTCCTTCCGCGCCGCCGATGCGATTGTCGCCGCCGGTTATTTTGTCGGCCATTTCCTGATCGTGCGTTCGCTGTACCTGTAAGCCGCCGTATCAGCCAAAAAAGAAGGGGGCGACAGCCCCCTTAATCGTTCCTGGATGTTGGCGCTAAGCGTTTATGTTTATGACGCGATCACGCTCCCCGCTTTTTACTAATCGTGCGCAATGCGGGGTTCGGTATCAGATATCGGCCTGTGCCAGATACTTCGTCATTTCCTCTTCCGGCACCATACCGCCGCCGGTCGCCCATACCACGTGCGTCGCGTTCTGCATCTGCCGGTCGGAAATTCCCCGCGCCGCCAGGTAGTCTGCATCGGTACACACCCGCGCAGGGCCGGGCATCCCCGCCAGCGCGGAAGGCTCCAGCCGGATGCCTTCGTCACGGTTCAGCAATCCGAGCAGGTCATACATGGTCTGATCGCTCAGGGTGTAGAAGCCGTCCAGCAGACGCTCCATCGCCCGTCCGACGAAACCGGAGGCGCGTCCCACCGCCAGGCCGTCAGCGGCGGTCAGATTGTCGATTCCGATATCCTGTACCGAAATACCATCATGCAGCCCGGTATACACGCCCAGCAACATGCAGGGAGAGTGAGTCGGCTCGGCGAAAATGCAGTGAACGTGATCGCCGAAGGCCATCTTCAGCCCGAACGCCACGCCGCCCGGTCCGCCGCCGACGCCGCAGGGCAGGTAGACAAACAGCGGATGATCGGCATCCACCGTAATGCCCTGCTGCGCAAACTGCGCCTTCAGCCGCCCGCCGGCCACCGCGTAGCCGAGGAACAGGGTGCGGGAGTTTTCATCATCAATGAAGAAGCAGTTCGGATCGGACTCCGCCGCCTTACGCCCCTGCTCTACGGCAACGCCGTAATCCTGCTCGTACTCCACCACTTCAACGCCGTTTTCCCGCAGTTTGCGCTTTTTCCATTCGCGCGCATCGGCGGACATATGCACCGTGACGCGAAAACCAATACGGGCGCTCATGATACCGATAGAAAGTCCCAGGTTCCCGGTAGATCCCACGGCAATACTGTAACCGCTGAAGAACTGGCGAAACTCCGGCGAGAACAGCTTGCTGTAATCCTCATCCGGCGTGAGCAAGCCCGCCTCCGTCGCCAGTTTCTCCGCGTGGGTCAGCACCTCATAGATGCCGCCGCGCGCCTTGATGGAGCCGGAAATCGGCAGATGACTGTCTTTCTTCAGCCACAGCCTGCCGTTCACCGGCTGGCCGAAGCGCTGCACCAGCGTGTTCCGCATATGCGGAATCTCAACCAGTTCTGATTCAATGATTCCGCCGGTTTTCTGCGTTTCAGGAAACGCCAGGCACAGGTAAGGCGCAAAGCGTTTCAGGCGCGCTTGCGCGGCAGCAATGTCCTGCGCCGTCAGCCCGACGTACGGCAATCCCTGTTCCAGCGTGGTGACGCCGGGGTTGAACCAGGCAACCTCCTTCAGGGCAATCATGTCGCTAACCAGCGGGTGGTTATCAATCAGGGTTTGAATTTCTGTCTTCGTCATAACGTGTCTCTTTATTCGCTTAAACGATGTAAGAAAGCAGGAAGGTGCCGATCAGCGCGATAAGCGAGGCAATGAAGGTTGCCGTCGTATAGTATTTGAACGTTTCGTTCAGCGTCGCGCCGCAATATTGTTTCACCAGCCAGAACAGCGAGTCGGTCACGATGGTGCAGCCAATCGCGCCGGAACCGATGGCGATGGTAATGATTTCCGGACTGATGTCGGGATACATCGGCAGCACCGGCGACACAATGGCCGTCGCGCCCATCATCGCTACCGTGGCGGAACCCACCGCGGCATGCAGAATGATCGCCACCAGCCACGCCAGCAGAATCGGGTGCATGTCCATGTTCGACAGGATCACCGCCAGCGTATCCGCCAGCCCGCTTGCCTTCAGCACGCCGTTGAATGCGCCGCCCGCGCCGATAATCAGCAGGATGTTGGCGATGGATGAGAAGCAGTCTTCCGTTTTGGTCAGCAGCATGCTCATCCCCATATTGCGGCGGATACCCAGCACGTAATAGGCGACGAACGCGGCGATGAACATCGCGGTAATCGGGTTGCCGATGAACTCCAGCAGGGTGTAGAGCGTACTGCCCTTCGCCATGTTCAGCTCCGCCGCCGTTTTGATCAGCATCAGCACGATCGGCAGCAGGACGGTGAACAGGGTCGCCCCCAGGGAAGGCAGGTCTTCTTCGCGACGCACTTCCAGCTCTGAAAACTCGGCCGGAACCGGTTTAAACGGCAGGCGATTGCCGAGGAACTTCAGGAACAGCGGCCCGCCGATCAGTGACGCAAACAAGCCGACCAGCAACCCGTACATGATCACCGCACCAACGTCGGCGCCCAGCTTATTCGTCACATACAGCGCCGCCGGATGCGGAGGAACCACGCAGTGTACGGCCATCAATGCGGTACACAGCGGGATCGCCAGCTTCAGCAGCGACGTGTTGGTCTTCTTGGCAATCGAGAACGCCAGCGGGATCAGCAGTACGACCCCAACTTCCACGAACAGGGTAATCCCGCACACCAGGCCCACCAGCACCATGATGACGTCCGCCGACAGCCAGCGGCAGCGTTGCAGCGTAATACCGATGCGCTCCGCCGCGCCGGACACCTCCATCATCTTACCCAGGATGGTGCCCAGGCCGATGACCGCGGCCAGAAAGCCCAGCGTACCGCCGATGCCGCCTTCGATGGCGTTCACCATCTCCAGCGGGTTCATGCCCATCAGGGAGCCGACGTAAAAGCTCGCCAGCAGCAGGGCCAAAAAGGGGTGAACCTTGAGTTTTACAATGGTAAATATTATTAAAATTATGCTGGTTAACAGCGTACCCACAACCCAAATCTGTGAGTCCATATTTCACCTCGTCCAATGATGAATTCCATCTTCATTGGATAAAAATCTGATCATTCTGACAAACGATAAAAAACGCCCTTCACATGCGCCAGATTGAATCAATGTAGTGATTTAGTTCGAAAAACCGTCTTATTTCGTGCTTTACATCACCTTAATTCATCTGTAAATCCCATCATGGCCGATTTTCCGTATGATAAAAAAACGATGCGCAAGGGATAAAAAGGTATGTATACGGAAAGCAGTTACTTTGCCAGAAACACGCTGTTGAACGGTTATCAGCTCTCCAGGCTGTATACGTTTGAAGTTGCGGCGCGCCACGGTTCATTCGCCCTGGCTGCGCAAGAGCTGGCCCTCAGCCCCAGCGCAATCAGCCACCGAATCAATCAGTTGGAGGCGGAGCTGGGTATCAAGCTTTTCCTGCGTTCGCACCGCAAGGTGGAGCTGACGGAGGAGGGAAAACGGGTCTTCTGGGCGCTGAAAACGTCGCTGGATGGCCTGAATCAGGAGATTCTGGAGATCAAAAGTCAGGAGCTTTCCGGCACGCTGACCGTCTATTCGCGCCCGTCCATCGCGCAATGCTGGCTGGTGCCAAAGCTGGCGGACTTCACCCGGCGCTATCCCGCCATCAGCCTGAACATCCTGACCGGCAATGAAAACGTGAACTTTCAGGGCACCGGCATCGATCTGGCGGTCTATTTCGATGATTCCCCGCCGCGCCAGTTAAACTGCGAATACCTGATGGACGAAGCCGTGATACCGGTCTGTACCCCGGATTACGCCGCCCGTTTCGGGCTGACCGGAAATCCGGACAACCTGCGGCGCTGTACGCTGCTGCACGATCGTCAGGCCTGGAGCTACGACTCCGGCACCGACGAATGGCAGGGCTGGGCACGGAATTTCGGACTGATGCCGGACATCGCCCGCCAGGGGATCGGCTTCGATCGCGCCGATCTGGCGATCATCGCCGCCACCCACCATCTCGGCGTGGCGATGGGACGTAAACGGTTGGTGAATAAGCGGCTGGAGAAGGGGGAGTTAGTCACCCCGTTCCCGAAAATGGAGATGCAGTGCGTCCAGCATTACTACGCCGTCACCCTGTCGGCACGGCAATGGCCCAAAGTGGACGCCTTTATCCACTGGCTGAAACTCATGGCGGACGAATAAACGCTAGGCGCCCAATAAACGCTGGTTCATGTCCTCGATTTTGCCGTTAAGCAGGCGCTGCTGCATGGTTCTGCTCCAGCTGGCGGAAAGCCCGGCCGCGCTCATCAGGCGGCGGTACTCCCCGGCGTCGAACGGCATCTGAAAGGCAATGGCGATCGCCTCCGCCACGCTGACGTCGCTGTTGCGCGACGCCAGTTCCAGCCCGTGGTGACGTCCGACCATGCCTTCCGCCACCACGCGGTACAGCCAGCCACAATAGCCGCAGTCCTGCATCTGCACGGCGAAGCGCTCGATGCCGGTGTGGTAATTGAGCTTGAAGCAGGGGGAGCGCGGCTGAGTGACCTGAATCAGCGCCTCGCCCCAGCGATAGATGTCGCCGATAAACACGCTTTCTTCCGTCATGCCGAGCGTCGACAGGTTTTCGCCCATGGCGGGAGCGCAAAACAGGTCGGCCTGTTGCGGATACTGCCGCTGCCAGAAGGCGTAATGTTCGCGCGGATAGTGGCACAGGGCGCGGTCCGGGCCGCCGTGATGGCGTTTCTCCGCCTGTTCGTCGCCTTCCAGCCCCAGCGCGGTCAGCATCACGCTGCCGGATACCTGCCGTTTGGCGATGGCGCTTGGCCTGCTGCCGTCATAGTCGGCAATGGCGCCGATATACACATCCGGTTGTAACATCATAAACCTCTCCCGCACGATGATGGTTTCTGATAATACGCAGTCCTGACGGCCGGAGAAAAGAAAAAAGCGCGGGTTTCCCCACGCTTTGTGAATAACCGTCCGGCGGAATTATTTCTGCGCAGCGGCGAAGCGGCTGGCCGCCTCGTCCCAGTTAACCACGGACCAGAAGGCCTTGATGTAGTCCGGGCGACGGTTCTGATATTTCAGGTAGTAGGCATGCTCCCACACATCCAGGCCCACGATTGGGTAGCCGGATGCGCCGGAGATCGCCTCGCCCATCAGCGGGCTGTCCTGGTTGGCGGTGGAAACCACGGCCAGCTTACCGCCGTCCTTCAGCACCAGCCAGGCCCAGCCGGAGCCGAAACGGGTCGCGGCGGCCTTCTCGAATTCTTCTTTGAATTTGTCCACGCTGCCGAAGTCGCGCTCGATGGCGGCTTTCAGCTCACCCTTCAGTTCGGTGCCCAGCTTCAGCCCTTTCCAGAACAGGCTGTGGTTGGCGTGGCCGCCCGCATTGTTGCGCAGCACGGTGCGTTTTTCCGCCGGAACCTTATCCAACTGCGCGATCACTTCTTCCGCGCTCAGCTTCGCCAGCTCAGGCAGGCTTTCCAGCGCGGCGTTGGCATTGTTGACGTAGGTTTGGTGGTGTTTGGTGTGATGGATTTCCATCGTCATTTTGTCGAAATGCGGTTCCAGTGCGTCGTAAGCATACGGCAGGGATGGCAGGGTATAGCTCATAGTTGTCTTCTCCGTTCAGCCTTGATGGCCCTTTAGGTCGGGCTTCATGTATACGGTCCCTATTATAGCCCGCCAAATGCGATTGAAAATAATTATCAATCTCTTGTGAAGGGAGAGGGTATTCCGTCACTGCGCGTAACGCACGGCAGCCCTGACTTTCACGGTATTATTGTTTGTACCGATTAATGCTATTGCCCGCGCCGATGTCCGCACAGACGAAGAAAATGTGACCGCCCCGGCAACTTCGACGTTATTCCCCCTTATTCATGCAATTGCACAATGAATCACGGCCTGATGCCCGCTATTCTGTGCAATCTATACGCCAGAAACAGCAATTTACCGAAGTCCGGTGTTTCCATCTGGCGTATAACGAGCCAAAGCCCTTACTTTTCGTATGGAGTTATATATGGCAGGCTACCACCTGGACAACCGGCTGGCGCAGGATATCGTTACCCGCACCATGCAAATCATCGACAGCAACATCAACGTGATGGACAGCCGCGGCCGCATCATCGGCAGCGGCGACGAAGAACGTTTGGGTGAAATGCATGAAGGCGCCCTGCTCGCGATTTCCCAGGGGCGGGTGGTAGACATTGACGACGCCGTCGCCCGCCACCTGCACGGCGTGCGTCCCGGCATTAACCTTCCGCTGCGCCTCGACGGCCAGATCGTCGGCGTTATCGGCCTGACGGGCAATCCGTCCCAGCTGCGGCAGTACGGCGAGCTGGTCTGCATGACGGCGGAGATGATGCTGGAACAGGCACGCCTGCTGCACATGCTGGCGCAGGACAGCCGTTTGCGTGAGGAGTTGGTGCTCAACCTGATCCGCGCCGATGAGCTCTCCCCGGCGCTGGCGGAATGGGCGCAACGCCTGGGCGTGGATTTGAATCAGCCGCGCGTCGCCGCGGTGGTGGAGATCGACAGCGGTCAGCTCGGCGTAGACAGCGCGATGGCCGAGTTGCAGCAGTTACAGACGCTGTTAACCACGCCCGAACGCGACAACCTGATCGCGACCGTCTCCCTGACCCAAATGGTGGTGCTGCGCCCGGCGCTGAACAGCTATGGCCGCTGGGACCCGCAGTCGCACCGCGTACAGATTGAAAACCTGCTTTCGCGCATGACGGACAGCAGCCGCCTGCGCATTCGCCTGGCGCTGGGCAACTATTTTCCCGACACCGGCGGCATCGCCCGCTCTTACCGCACCGCCCACACCACCATGATGGTGGGGAAACAGCGCATGCCGGAACAGCGCAGCTATTTTTACCAGGATCTGATGCTGCCGGTATTGCTGGACAGCCTGCGCGGCGGCTGGCAGGCGGGCGAACTGGTGCGCCCGCTGGCGCGGCTGAAGGCGATGGATAACAACGGGTTATTACGCCGCACCCTCAATGCCTGGTTCATTAACAACGTGCAGCCCAGCGCCACCGCCAAAGCGTTATACATTCACCGCAATACGCTGGAATACCGCCTGAACCGGATCTCCGAGCTGACAGGGCTCAATCTGGGGAGTTTCGACGATCGTCTGCTGCTGTATATTGCGTTACAGCTGGACGGCAGCGAAGGCGACCCCGGCAGCGGAATGCGCTGACAAGACGGGGGAAACAAGGACGCCGCGCAGCGTATTACCGCACCGCATTTTTATCGTCAGACACAACGCGCCGTCACGTCACCGCCGCCACACTCATGGCGGTTGTCGATGATCACGGGCGCTTGCTCTGCGCCCTGCTCTCCGGCCATGCTCCGGCACATCAGGGCATCCGCCCCGGACACCTGCATTTTTTCAGCACAAATAACGTCCAGACGAATGGTCTGCGTATTCTGGCTGGCCTGCGCGATGGCAGAGAACTCCGCCATACTGAGCAGCACGGTAATGATCACGGCAGGGGCGATTGCGACAGGGCTGAGCGCGCTTTGCAGCAGCGTTTGCCGGTTGTGCTTTTTGAAGAGCCGGGAGATAGCCCCGGAAATGAAGCAAATCGCGATAAAAACAACGATTTTAGTAATTACCAAGCCCATAAGATAGAGCGTTTCCATATTGAAGATCTCCGGCAATCCTTGCCAATGCATATAATACACACACAAATATAACGCGTTCCTAAAACAAAAGGTATGACGCCTTAAAAATACAGGAAATATCCCGTCCTAAATTCCGAATTCCCAATAGAGAACAGGCCCGGCATTGCCGGGCCTGTTGGAAGGAACGCATTCACCGCGGCACACCCCGTTATCCGGCGATGCTTTGCCCCATTTTGAGCGTCGCCGCAATATCACGCGCCGCCATGCGCACGTTGTCCGCAGCCTGAGCCAGCGCCTCTTCCAGCGTGCAGACGGTATACATCACGCTGAACACCGCGTCGATGCCATACTCATGCACCACGCCGACGTCCCGCGTCAGGCTGCCGGCAATGCCGATGACCGGCTTGCCGTAACGCTTGGCAATCTGCGCCACGCCGACCGGCACCTTGCCGTGAATACTCTGGCTGTCGATCCGCCCTTCGCCGGTAATCACCAGCGACGCGTCACGTACCAGTTCATCAAGCCCCAGCGCGCCGGTCACGATATCAATACCGCGGCGCAGATCCGCCTTCAGGAACGCCAGCAGCGCCGCGCCCATACCGCCGGCCGCGCCTGCGCCCGGCACCTGCTCCACGTCGATGTCCAGATCGCGGCGGATAACCCCGGCGTAGTGCTTCAGCGCATCATCCAACTGCCGCACCATCTCCGGCGTGGCGCCCTTCTGCGGCCCGAAGATCGCGGAAGCGCCTTCCGGGCCGATCAGCGGATTCGTCACGTCGCAGGCCACTTCAAAACGACAGCCGGCCACGCGCTCATCCAGGCCGCTGACGTCGATATGCGCCAGCTGCGCCAGCGCTTCACCACCGTAACCGATCTCCGCGCCCTGCGCGTCCAGCAGCCTGACGCCCAGCGCCTGCACCATGCCGGCACCGCCGTCATTGGTGGCGCTGCCGCCGATGCCGATAATAATCCGCTTCACGCCGCGCGCCAGCGCATGATGAATCAACTCGCCTGTGCCGTAGGAGGTGGTCACCAACGGGTTGCGCTGCACCTGCGGCACAATCTCCAGCCCGCTGGCCGCCGCCATTTCGATATACGCACAGCTTTCGTCACCGGATAATCCGTAAAATGCGGCCACCGGCTCCCCCAGCGGCCCTGTGACCATAACGTCAACGATCTTTCCCTGTGTCGCCGCCACCATGGCCTCTACCGTACCTTCACCGCCGTCGGCCACGGGTAATTTAACGTATTGGGCGTCCGGGAAAACTTCACGGAAACCCGCTTCGATTTGCGTGGCGACATCCAGAGCCGAGAGGCTCTCTTTGTATGAATCCGGTGCGATGACTATTTTCATAAACTACCCAATCGCTGTTGACCCGGAGGCATTCCGACACCTCCCGGCCCGCTGAATTTTCCCTGCATCCGCGCGCAGAACACGCGGATGCGAGGCCGGTTACCGCGAAACTTCAACCTTGGCCAGTTTCTCGTAGTAGCGGGCCAGCGCGCAATGATCCGCCGTGCCCAAATCATCGGCGCGCAGCGCCTGCATCATTTCCATCACCGCCGCCGTCAGCGGCAACTGAGCGCCCACGCCGTGCGACGTGTCCAGGGCGTTCGCCAGATCCTTGATGTGCAGATCGATGCGGAAGCCCGGCTTGAAGTTACGATCCATCACCATCGGCGCTTTGGCGTCCAGCACAGTGCTGCCCGCCAGGCCGCCGCGGATGGCCTGATACACCAGATCGGGATTAACCCCGGCTTTGGTCGCCAGCACCAGCGCTTCAGACATCGCGGCAATGTTCAGCGCCACGATCACCTGGTTCGCCAGCTTGGTGACGTTGCCCGCGCCGATGTCCCCGGTGTGCACCACGGAACCGGCCATGGCCTTCATCACATCATAGCAGCGATCGAATACCGCTTTGTCGCCGCCGACCATCACAGACAGCGTGCCGTCAATCGCTTTCGGCTCGCCGCCGCTGACCGGCGCGTCCAGCATAGCGACCTGCTTCTTCGCCAGCGCTTCGCTGATTTCACGGCTGGCGAGAGGGGCGATGGAGCTCATGTCGATCAGGATCGTACCCGGTTTGGCGTTATCCGCCACGCCGTTCTCGCCCAGCACAACCTCTTTCACGTGCGGTGAGTTAGGCAGCATGGTGATAATGACGTCACTCTGCGCGGCAACGCCTTTCACAGAATCTGCCCCCGTCGCGCCGGCGGCAACCACGTCCGCAACGGCTTCGGCATTGCGATCGAAAACCACCAGTGAATAGCCCGCTTTCAGCAGATTTTTACTCATGGGTTTGCCCATGATGCCCAGACCGATAAATCCAATTTTCATTTCCATACCTCTTTTTCATTTGCCGGCGCCGCAGCGCCGGTGACCCGCATTATTTTTTAAAACGATCGCACAACGCCTGCGTTGCGCTGCGGAAAACGCCCAGATCGCTGCCTACCGCCACGAAACGCGCGCCCCACTCCAGATAACGGCGGGCATCCGCTTCCGCCGGCGCCAGAATGCCGCACGGCTTACCGTGCGCCGCGGCGCGCTCAAAGATGTGCTGGATCACGCGCTGCACTTCCGGGTGATTCGGCTGGCCGAGATAGCCCAGCGCCGCAGAGAGATCGCCGGGGCCGACGAAAATGCCGTCCACGCCGTCGGTCGCTGCAATAGCGTCAATGTTGTCTACGCCCAGTTGGTTCTCAATCTGAACCAGGACGGTGATATTGTCGTTAATCGTGGCGAAGTAGTCCGGCAGCGTGCCGTAGCGGTTGCTGCGGTGCGCCACGGAAACCCCGCGGATGCCGGCCGGCGGGTAGCGGGTGGAGGCCACCGCCTGTGCCGCCTGCTCTGCGGTTTCCACGAACGGGATCAGGAAGTTGTAAAAGCCGATGTCCAGCAGTCGTTTGATAATCACCGGCTCGTTGGTCGGCGGACGTACCACCGGCGCGCTCGCGCTGTCCTTCAGCGCCATCAGTTGGGGAATGAAGGTGGTGATGTCGTTGGGCGCGTGCTCGCCGTCCAGAACCAGCCAGTCAAACCCGGCCAGCCCCAGCACTTCAGTGGAGATCGGATTGCCCAGCGCGCACCAGCAGCCGTAGAGCGTTTCCCCTGCCAGCAGACGCTGGCGGAATTGATTCGGGTAATGTGAGTCTTTCATAGCGCTTCCGTTTATCTGTCGCTGTTCAAAAATTAAAGGGCCGTTCCCAACGCATCAGCGCACCAGACAAGGACGCTTGTTGTTAAACGTCCAGCCGGGGATCAGGTACTGCATGCCCATCGCATCGTCGCGGGCACCCAGGCCATGCTTCTGATACAGCGCGTTCGCCTTCATCACCTGGTCCATATCCAGCTCAATGCCCAGGCCCGCTTTCTCCGGCACCTTCACCATGCCGCCCCTGATTTGCAGCGGCTCTTTGGTCAGGCGCTGGTTGCCTTCCTGCCAGATCCAGTGGGTGTCGATTGCGGTGATGTCACCCGGCGCAGCGGCCGCAACGTGGGTGAACATCGCCAGCGAAACGTCGAAGTGGTTGTTGGAATGCGAGCCCCAGGTCAGGCCGAACTCATGGCACATCTGCGCCACGCGCACCGAACCCTGCATGGTCCAGAAGTGCGGGTCCGCCAGCGGAATGTCGACGGATTGCAGCGACAGCGTATGCCCCATCTGACGCCAGTCGGTGGCGATCATGTTGGTGGCGGTCGGCAGCCCGGTAGCGCGGCGGAATTCCGCCATCACTTCACGTCCTGAGTACCCCTGCTCCGCACCGCACGGATCTTCCGCATAGGCCAGCACGCCACGCAGCTGTTTACCGAGCGAAATCGCCTCGTCCAGCGACCAGGCGCCGTTCGGGTCGAGCGTCACGCGCGCCTGCGGGAAGCGCTTGTGCAGCGCGGTGACGGCTTCCGCCTCTTCGCTGCCGGCCAGTACGCCGCCCTTGAGTTTGAAATCATTGAAGCCATATTTTTCATACGCGGCTTCCGCCAGGCGCACCACGGTTTCCGGCGTCAGCGCTTCTTCGTGGCGCAGGCGATACCAGTCACATTTTTCGTCCGGCTGGCTCTGGTACGGCAGGTCGGTTTTACGGCGATCGCCGATGTAGAACAGGTAGCCGAGCATTTCGACCTCGTCGCGCTGCTGGCCATCGCCCAGCAGAGAAGCGACGGTAACGCCCAGGTGCTGGCCAAGCAGGTCGAGCATTGCGGCTTCAATACCGGTGACCACATGGATGGTGGTACGCAGGTCGAAGGTTTGCAGGCCGCGGCCGCCGGAATCACGGTCGGCGAACTGCGCCCGCACCGTGTTCAGTACGTTTTTGTATTCCCCGAGGGTTTTTCCCACCACCAGCGGAATGGCATCTTCCAGCGTTTGACGGATTTTCTCGCCGCCGGGAATTTCGCCCACGCCGGTGTGGCCCGCATTGTCTTTTATCACCACGATGTTGCGGGTAAAGAACGGCGCATGGGCGCCGCTCAGGTTCAACAGCATGCTGTCGTGGCCGGCTACCGGAATGACCTGCATTGACGTGACTTTCGGAGTTGCGTTGTTTTGGCTCATTTTCACTTATCCTTCAATTCGGAGAATTCGGTTAACGCCCGAAGCAGGGGCGCTTACGGTCAAATGTCCAGCCGGGAACGAGGTATTGCATCGCCAGCGCGTCATTGCGCGCGCCGCCCGGCAGCGTTTTGTACAGTTCATGTGCCTGGTGAATCCGATCCCAATCCAGCTCAATGCCCAGGCCGGGCGCGTCGGGAACCTTGATTTGGCCCTGCTCGATACGCAGGGGATTCTTCGTCAGGCGCTGATCGCCTTCCTGCCAGATCCAGTGGGTATCAATGGCGGTCGGTTTGCCCGGCGCCGCCGCGCCGACGTGGGTGAACATCGCCAGCGAGATATCAAAGTGGTTGTTCGAGTGACAGCCCCAGGTCAGCCCCCAGTCATCGCACAGCTGGGCAACACGCACCGCGCCGCTCAGGGTCCAGAAGTGCGGGTCCGCCAGCGGTATGTCGATGGAGTCCAGGCGCAGCGCATGATTCATTTCACGCCAGTTCGTGGCGATCATGTTGGTGGCGACCGGCAGCCCGGTGGCGCGGCGGAATTCGGCCATCACTTCGCGCCCGGAATAGCCTTGCTCCGCGCCACACGGGTCTTCCGCATAGGCCAGCACGTCTTGCATGCCTTTGCACAGCGCGATGGCCTCATCCAGCAACCAGGCGCCGTTCGGGTCGACGGTAATACGCGCATCCGGGAAGCGTTTCGCCAGCGCCGTGACGGTTTCGATCTCCTTCTCGCCGGGCAATACGCCGCCCTTGAGTTTGAAATCTTTGAAGCCGTAACGGTCCTGCGCCGCTTCGGCCAGGCGGACCAGGGAGTCGCTGTCCAGCGCTTCCTGATGGCGCAGGTGATACCACGGATGCGCGGCGTTTGCGCCGTCCAGGTAAGGCAGATCGGTCTTGCGCCGGTCGCCGATGTAGAACAGGTAGCCGAGCACCGTCACGGCGTCGCGCTGCTTGCCGGGGCCGAGCAGTTCGCACACCGGGACGTTCAGGCACTGCCCCAGCAGGTCCAGCAGCGCCGCTTCCAGCGCGGCGACCGCGTTCACCCGCAGCTCGAACGTCCAGGCGCCTTTGCCGAAGGTATCGAAATCCGCAGACTGGTTGCCCAGGTGCACCTGCTGCACCAGGCGGTTCATCCGCGCCACTTCGTGGCCGACTACCTGCGGTATGGCGTCCTTCAGCGTCTGATAAATCACCTCGCCGCCGGGCGCTTCCCCAACGCCGGTGTGACCGGCGTTGTCCTTCAGCACCACGATGTTGCGGGTGAAATAGGCCCCGTGCGCACCGCCAATATTCAGCAACATGCTGTCATAACCGGCGACCGGGATAACCTGCATTTCTGTAATAACCGGGCTGCTTTGCGTTGCCATCACAAGGCTCCTCAGGATGCTGACGCGGGTTTCAGGACGATACGTTCAATTTTGCCCACCAGCACCAGATAGCTCAGAACAGCGACCAGTGCGTGAATACCAACGTAAATCAATGCGCCGTTAAACGAACCGGTGGTGCCGACGATATAGCCGATGGCGATCGGGGTGACGATACCGGAAACGTTGCCGAACATGTTGAACAGACCGCCGCTCAGGCCGCTGATCTCTTTCGGCGCGGTATCCGCCATCACCGCCCAACCCAGCGCGCCGATGCCTTTACCGAAGAAGGCCAGCGCCATGAAGCCTACCACCAGCATTTCGGAATCAACGTAGTTACACACCACCATCGACATGGAGAGCAACATGCCCAGTACGATCGGGGTTTTACGCGCCAGCGTCAGGGAGCCGGTACGGCGCATCAGCCAGTCAGAAATCACGCCGCCCAGCACGCCGCCGATAAAGCCGCATATCGCTGGTACGGAGGCAATCATCCCGGCTTTCAGGATGGACATGCCGCGCGCCTGCACCAAATAAACCGGGAACCAGGTAATGAAGAAGTAAGTCAGTGCGTTGATGCAGTATTGACCGATATATACGCCGACCATCATGCGGGAGGTGATCAGCTGTTTGATTTGCCCCCACTTCACAGCAAAGGACTCTTTCTTCTTCTCGGACTTCTGATCCATGTTGATCAGCGCGCCGCCGGCTTCCATGTACTCCAGCTCGGCTTTGTTAATGGTGGGGTGATCCTTCGGATCATGGATCACTTTCAGCCAGATGAAGCTGATGACGATCCCCAGTCCGCCCATGAACCAGAACACGTGCGCCCAACCCACGGCATGAACCAGCCAGCCCATGATAGGGGCGAAGATCACCGTGGCGAAATACTGCGCCGAGTTAAAGATCGCCACCGCGGTGCCGCGCTCCTGCGCCGGGAACCAGGCTGCAACGATGCGGCTGTTGCCGGGGAAGGAAGGCGCTTCTGCCAGACCAACCATAAAGCGCAGGGTGAACAGAGCAACCACGATACCGAAGCCGCTGAACATATCCACGAAGCCTTGCAGCAACGTAAACATCGACCAGGTGAAAATACTCCAGAAGTAAACGCGTTTTGAACCGAAGCGGTCCAGCAGCCAGCCGCCCGGGATCTGCCCGATGACGTAAGCCCATGAGAACGCGGAGAAAATATATCCCATACCGACCGGGTCAAGCCCGATCACCTTCGACATTTCAGAGCCGGCGATCGACAATGTAGCGCGGTCGCCGTAGTTGAACGAGGTGACAATAAACAGCATCACCACAATCCAGTAGCGCGTGTTGGTGCGTTTTTCCGCTGCGCTCTCGACTGAGCTGATTGTATTCATAAATACACTCCTGAAATAATAGCTGCCGCTATTTTCCATTCTGAACGGCATATTCTCGGGCTTGAGGAATCAGAATGATGTTGGTTAATTTTGCGTTTTATTTTTTGAGCAGAAATGTAATAACGCGACGATGATTAATTTCCAACGTACGACATCAGTATAGGAATGGGACATCAACATAACATCGGACATACGCACTATATTAAGCAAAATAAATACTGTATTACTGGTCATGTGCACAATCCGATGCGCAACAGTTCACAAAACCAGCAACACCGTGCCAGAGTGCGCCAGCTCTGGCTCTCATAACATTCATTTTGTGACCCCTCTCACTGAAAACTGGACAAACGCCCGACAGATTCCCAAAAAATCCGCATCAAGACAGTCAAGTGCACAATGTCTTCTTTATTTATCTTTCCTATAATCATCCGTGAGCAGAGAATAACGCTTTACATTAATGACGTGACGGTGTGTTTATATAAACCGGAGCAATATCACGATGAGCGTAATAAATAAAACCCCGGCTGATGTGCCGCTCTATATTAAGGTTCACGATAACGATAATGTCGCCATCGTGGTAAATGACAATGGATTGCCGGCAGGGACCCGGTTCGCTTGCGGTTTGGAACTTTCTGAACATATTCCGCAGGGCCATAAAGTGGCGCTGACGGATATTCCGCAGGGAGGAAATATCCTGCGCTATGGCGAAATTATCGGCTATGCGGTCCGCGATATCGCCAAAGGCAGCTGGATTGACGAATCGCTGGTGGTCCTGCCCGACGCCCCGCCGCTTGCCAGCCTCCCGCTGGCGACCCGCACGCCCGCCCCGTTACCGCCGCTGGAAGGCTACACGTTCGAAGGCTACCGCAACGCGGACGGCAGCGCCGGCACCAAAAACATGCTGGCAATTACCACCAGCGTGCACTGTGTCGCCGGCGTCGTGGATCACGTGGTGAAAATCATCGAGCACGACATCCTGCCGCGTTACCCCAACGTGGACGGCGTGGTCGGCCTCAACCACCTTTACGGCTGCGGCGTTGCGATTAATGCGCCGGCGGCGGTCGTGCCCATCCGCTCCCTGCATAACCTCGCGCTTAACCCCAACTTCGGCGGCGAAGTCATGGTCATCGGCCTGGGCTGTGAAAAGCTCCAGCCCGAACGCCTGCTGGCCGGCACCGACGACACGCAGCCCATCGAGGTACAGGACGCCAGCATCATGCGTTTGCAGGATGAGCAGCATGTCGGCTTTATGGCGATGGTGGATGAAATTCTGGAAATCGCCGAGCGTCATCTGCAAAAGCTGAACCAGCGTAAGCGCGAGACCATCCCGGCCTCCGAGCTGGTGGTCGGCATGCAGTGCGGCGGCAGCGATGCGTTCTCCGGCGTTACCGCCAACCCGGCGGTCGGTTTCGCCTCCGATCTGCTGGTGCGCTGCGGCGCAACGGTAATGTTCTCGGAAGTCACGGAAGTACGCGACGCCGTTCACCTGCTGACCCCGCGCGTCGTGGACGAGCAGGTCGGCAAGCGCATGCTCGAAGAGATGGCCTGGTATGACAACTACCTCGACACCGGCAAGACCGATCGCAGCGCCAACCCCTCGCCCGGCAACAAAAAGGGCGGCCTGGCCAACGTGGTGGAAAAGGCGCTCGGCTCCATTGCCAAATCCGGCAGCAGCGCAATCGTAGAAGTGTTGTCGCCCGGTCAGCGCCCGACCAAACGCGGCCTGATTTACGCGGCGACGCCGGCCAGTGATTTCGTGTGCGGCACGCAGCAGCTGGCGTCCGGCATCACGATCCAGGTATTCACCACCGGCCGCGGTACGCCGTATGGCCTGGCGGCGATACCGGTAATTAAGATGGCGACCCGTACCGCGCTGGCTAAACGTTGGCACGACCTGATGGACATTGACGCAGGCACCATCGCCACCGGCGAAGAAACCATTGAGCAGGTGGGCTGGCGCTTATTTGAAATGATCCTGGACGTTGCCAGCGGCCGCAGGCAAACCTGGTCAGATCATTGGGGAATCCGTAACGCGCTGGCGGTATTTAACCCGGCGCCGGTAACCTGATTTTTCATCACGACATGTAAAACGACACGCCTGCGGATGAACGCCTCTCTTTCGTCCGCAGGCGATATCCGCCAGGCTATGCGCCCTCAGGATAATCTGAAAAGTTAACGCCCTACCCGCTGCGGATGGGTAAACACAGTTCCCCGCCCCGGCTTGCAAAAACCGACCAGCGTCAGGTTACAGCGCTCGGCAACCTCAATCGCCAGCGTAGTCGCCGCCGAAACGGCAAACAGAATTTCCACCCCGCACATGGCCGCTTTCTGCACCATCTCATAGCTGGCGCGGCTCGAAACCAGTACCGCGCCCTGCTGCCACGGCTGGCGCGCACGCATGCCCAGCAGTTTGTCCAGCGCCACATGACGGCCGATGTCCTCACACCCGCCCATCAGCGCCCCCTGCGGATCAAGCCATGCCGCCGCGTGGGTGCACCCGGTTTGCGCGCCTATCGGCTGCACGCTGCGCAGCTGCGGCAGCGCGGCATCCAGGTGATTCAGATCGAAGGTTTGGGTAAACGGCAGCGGCGCCACCGGGCGCAGGACGTCAGCAAGCTGCTCCACGCCGCACACGCCGCAGCCGGTCCGCCCCGCCAGGGAACGGCGGCGCTCTTTCAGGTTCATAAAACAGCGGCTGGAAAGCTCGATTTGCACCTCAATGCCGCCGTTGCAGGATGGCACCACATCCATCCCATAAATATCTTGCGCAGAGCGGATAATTCCTTCGGAAAGGGAGAAGCCCAATGCAAACTCGGTAAAATCCTTCGGCGACGCCATCATCACCACATGGGAAATTCCGTTATAAACCAATGCCACAGGCACTTCTTCCGCCACCCAATCGGGTACGGAAATGCCCGTGCGATCACGTTGCTGGACCTCAACCTGGCGCATCCCTGTAACACTGTCCATATTTAAAACATTCTCTTTATTCACGTCTATGATACCTGCCTGTAACAACGCATACCAAATACGTGGTAGTATCAACACAAGCTGTGCAGGTTTAGCTTAAATCCAAAATAACCGCGAAGGATAGCCAAATAGCCTGACAGTTTAGTTTGTTCTTTGTATACCAGGACTTGATTTACGTTAACGTTTCATCGTCCTCTTTGCAGTCCATTGAAAATCAAGATTATTTCTAAGCAATGTGAAGGAAGGAGATCACCATGCAAGTCAGCAGAAGACAGTTCTTTAAGATCTGTGCTGGCGGTATGGCAGGTACCACGGCGGCGGCACTGGGCTTCGCCCCGGCGGTCGCCCTGGCGGAGACACGGCAGTACAAATTGTTACGCGCCCGTGAAACCAGGAATACCTGTACATATTGTTCCGTCGGCTGTGGGTTGTTGATGTACAGCCTCGGCGACGGTGCCAAGAACGCAAAAGAGCGTATTTTCCACATTGAAGGCGACCCGGACCATCCGGTAAACCGTGGTGCATTATGCCCGAAGGGCGCCGGCCTGGTGGATTTTATTCACAGCGAATCCCGGGTTAAGTACCCGGAATACCGCGCGCCGGGTTCCGACAAATGGCAGCGTATCTCCTGGGACGATGCATTCGACCGCATCGCCAAGCTGATTAAAGAAGACCGCGACGCCAACTTTATCGCTAAAAACGAGCAGGGCGTCACGGTAAACCGCTGGCTCTCTACCGGCATGCTGTGCGCCTCGGCGGCCAGCAACGAAACCGGATTACTGACGCAGAAATTCAGTCGCGCTCTCGGCATGCTTGCCGTAGACAACCAGGCGCGTGTCTGACACGGACCGACGGTAGCAAGTCTTGCTCCGACATTTGGTCGCGGTGCCATGACCAACCACTGGGTGGACATCAAGAACGCGAACCTGATCGTGGTGATGGGCGGTAACGCCGCTGAAGCGCATCCCGTGGGATTCCGCTGGGCGATGGAAGCCAAGATCCACAACAAAGCCAAGATCATCGTGATCGATCCGCGCTTTACCCGCACCGCTTCGGTGGCGGATTTTTATGCGCCGATCCGTTCCGGTACCGATATCGCGTTCCTGTCGGGCGTGATGCTGTACCTGATCACCAACAACAAAATCAACGCCGAATACGTGAAGCACTACACCAACGCCAGCCTGCTGGTGCGGGAAGACTTTGGCTTCGACGACGGCCTGTTCAGCGGCTATAACGCTGAAAAACGCAGCTACGACAAAACGAGCTGGAACTATCAGCTGGATGAAAACGGCTTTGCCAAGCGCGACGACACCCTGCAGGACCCGCGTTGCGTCTGGAATATGCTCAAACAGCATATCAGCCGCTATACGCCGGAGATGGTAGAGCGCGTGTGCGGCACGCCGCAGGCGGACTTCCTGAAGGTGTGCGAATACATCGCCGAAACCAGCGCGGCGGACAAAACGGCGTCGTTCCTGTATGCACTGGGCTGGACCCAGCACTCGATCGGCTCGCAGAACATCCGCACCATGGCGATGATTCAGCTGCTGCTCGGCAATATGGGCATGGCCGGCGGCGGCGTCAACGCGCTGCGCGGGCACTCCAACATTCAGGGTCTGACCGACATCGGCCTGCTGTCCACCAGCCTGCCGGGTTACCTGAGCCTGCCGTCGGAGAAACAGGCCGATCTGCAAACCTACCTGACCGCCACCACCCCGAAACCGACCCTGCCGGGCCAGGTGAACTATTGGGGCAACACGCCGAAGTTCTTCGTCAGCCTGATGAAGACGTTCTACGGCGACAAGGCGCAGAAGGAAAACGACTGGGGCTTCGAGTGGCTGCCGAAGTGGGATAAGGGCTACGACGTCCTGCAATACTTCGACATGATGCTCAAAGGCCAGGTGAACGGTTACATCTGCCAGGGCTTCAACCCGGTGGCCTCGTTCCCCAACAAAAACAAAGTGGTTGCAGCGCTCTCCAAGCTGAAGTTCCTGATCAGCATCGATCCGCTCAACACGGAAACCGCCACCTTCTGGGAAAACCACGGTGAAATGAATAACGTCAAGCCGGCGGAAATTCAGACCGAGGTGTTCCGCCTGCCGTCAGGCTGCTTCGCAGAAGAAAACGGTTCTATCGTCAACTCCGGCCGCTGGCTGCAATGGCACTGGAAAGGCGCGGACGCCCCCGGCGAAGCGCTGAGCGACGGTGAAATCCTGGCCGGCATCTTCCTGCGCCTGCGCGAAATGTACGCCAAAGAAGGCGGCGCGGTGCCGGAGCAGGTGCTCAACATGAGCTGGGACTATCTGACGCCGGAAAACCCCGCGCCGGAAGAAGTCGCAATGGAGAGCAACGGCAAGGCGCTGGCCGATCTGGTCGATCCCGCCACCGGCGCGGTGCTGGTCAAGAAAGGGCAGCAGCTGACCTCGTTCGCCCAACTGCGTGACGACGGCACTACCGCCAGCGGTTGCTGGATTTACACCGGCAGCTGGACGCCGGAAGGCAACCAGATGGCGCGCCGCGACAACAGCGACCCGTCAGGCCTGGGCAACACGCTGGGCTGGGCATGGGCATGGCCGCTCAACCGCCGCATCATCTACAACCGCGCCTCCGCCGATCCGTCGGGTAAACCGTGGGATCCGAAGCGCGAGCTGATCCATTGGGACGGCGCCAAGTGGACCGGGATCGACATCCCTGACTACAGCGCCGCCGCACCGGACAGCGGCGTCGGGCCGTTCATCATGCAGCCGGAAGGCATGGGGCGCCTGTTCGCCATCGACAAGATGGCCGAAGGTCCGTTCCCGGAGCACTACGAGCCGTTCGAAACGCCGCTGGGCACCAACCCGTTGCATCCGAACGTGGTCTCCAACCCGGCCGCACGCGTGTTCGACGACGACTGGGAGCAAATGGGCAAGGCGGACAAGTACCCGTACGTCGGCACAACGTACCGCCTGACCGAGCACTTCCACTACTGGACCAAGCACTCGCTGCTCAACGCGATTACCCAGCCGGAACAGTTTGTGGAAATCGGCGAGCGACTGGCGAATGAAAAAGGCATTGCGCACGGCGATACGGTGCGGATCAGTTCCAGGCGTGGTTTTATCAAGGCCAAAGCGGTGGTGACCAAACGTATCCGTACGCTGAAGGTTGACGGCAAAGACGTTGATACGATTGGCATTCCTATCCACTGGGGCTACCAGGGCACGACGAAGAAAGGTTTCCTCGCCAATACCCTGACGCCGTTCGTGGGCGATGCCAACACGCAAACGCCGGAGTTTAAATCATTCCTGGTTAACGTGGAAAAGGTGTAACGGAGGCTAACTATGTCACTGCAATCCCAAGACATTATCAAGCGTTCGGCCACCAATTCCCTGACGCCGCCCCCTGTGGCGCGCGATCACCAGGAAGAAGTGGCCAAGCTTATCGACGTCACCACCTGCATCGGCTGTAAAGCCTGCCAGGTGGGCTGTTCCGAATGGAACGACATCCGCGATGAGGTGGGCAGCAACGTCGGGGTTTACGATAACCCCGCCGATCTGAGCGCCAAATCCTGGACCGTGATGCGCTTCTCCGAAGTGGAGGAGAACGGCAGGCTGGAGTGGCTGATCCGCAAGGACGGCTGCATGCACTGCGCCGATCCGGGCTGCCTGAAGGCCTGCCCATCGGAAGGCGCCATCATCCAGTACGCCAACGGCATCGTCGATTTCCAGTCGGAGCACTGTATCGGCTGCGGCTACTGCATCGCCGGCTGCCCGTTCAACGTGCCGCGCATGAACCAGGAAGACAACCGGGTGTACAAATGCACCCTGTGCGTCGACCGCGTGGCGGTGGGTCAGGAACCGGCCTGCGTGAAGACCTGCCCCACCGGCGCCATTCATTTCGGCTCGAAAGAGGAGATGAAAGCGCTGGCGGCAGAACGCATCAGCGAGCTGAAGACCCGCGGCTTTGACAACGCCGGTTTGTACGATCCACAAGGCGTCGGCGGGACGCACGTTATGTACGTACTGCACCATGCCGATCGTCCGGAGCTGTACCACGGCCTGCCGAAAGACCCGAGCATCAGCCCGACGGTGAAATTCTGGAAAGGCGTCTGGAAACCGCTGGCCGCGGTGGGCTTCGCCGCGACCTTCGCCGCCAGCATATTCCACTATGTGAGTATTGGCCCGAACCGCGTGGAAGAGGAGAATAGCGGAGCGCCGGAGTCTGATGTACACGAGAAGGAGGAACGCAAATGAGGAAGGAACAACCGATTAAGCGTTACTCGGCCCCGGAACGCGTTAACCACTGGATCGTCGCTTTTTGCTTTCTGTTCGTGGCAATCAGCGGCCTGGGATTTCTTTTCCCGTCGTTCAACTGGTTGATGAATATCTTCGGTACGCCGCAGCTGGCGCGTATTCTCCACCCCTTCTTCGGCGTGGTGATGTTCGCGGCGTTTCTGATCATGTTCTTCCGTTACTGGAAGCATAACCTGATCAACAAGGACGATATTCTGTGGGCGAAAAACATCCACAAGATCACCCTGAATCAGGAAGTCGGTGATACGGGACGCTATAATTTCGGTCAGAAGTGCGTTTTCTGGCTGGCGATTATCAGCCTGATTTTGCTGCTGGTCAGCGGCATCGTCATCTGGCGTCCTTACTTTGCTCCGTCGTTCTCAATTCCGGCGATCCGTGTGGCGCTGATGGTGCATTCCTTCGCCGCCGTGCTGCTGATACTGGTTATCATGATCCATATCTATGCGGCGCTGTGGGTGAAAGGTACTATTACCGCCATGGTGGAAGGTTGGGTACCGGCGGCCTGGGCGAAAAAACATCACCCGCGCTGGTATCGTGAAATCCGCGCCAAAGAAGCCGGCCGGAACCGACAGGAAAACAAGACCTGACTATGAGTATTCGTATCGTACCTAAAGAGCAATTAGGCACGGATCGCGAAAAGACAGCAGCGGCGGATTATATTCCGCCGCTGCTTTTCGCAAATCTGAAAAGCCTTTATACCCGCCGGGCGGAGCGTCTGCGTGAGCTGGCGCAGGAAAACCCGCTGGGGGATTACCTGAATTTTGCGGCATCGATCGCCCAGGCACAGGAAAAAGTGCTGCACGATCATCCGCTGACGCTGGATCTGACCCAAACCCTGGCGGACGCCGCGGCCCGCGGCAAACCGCCGCTTGACGTGAGCGTCTACCCGCGCAGTACGCACTGGCATCACCTGCTGCGCGCGCTGATCGCGGAAATTCGCCCGGACATGCCTGAGCATATTCTCCCGGTGCTGGAGAATCTGGAAAAAACCGGGTCACAGGAGCTGGAAGCGCTGGCCGGCATGCTGCTGGCGGGTGAATACGGCAACGTCGGCAGCGACAAAGCGCCCTTCCTGTGGGCGGCGCTGTCGCTCTACTGGGCGCAGATGGCGACCCAGATCCCCGGCAAAGCGCGCACCGAATACGGCGAACACCGCCAGTTCTGCCCGGTGTGCGGCAGCATGCCGGTCGCCAGCGTGGTGCACATGGGCACCACCAACGGCCTGCGCTACCTGCATTGCAGCCTGTGTGAAAGCGAATGGCATGTGGTGCGCGTCAAGTGCAGCAACTGTGAACAGACCCGCGACCTGAATTACTGGTCGCTGGACAGCGAAAACGCCGCGGTAAAAGCGGAAAGCTGCGGGGAGTGCAACACTTACCTGAAGATTTTGTATCAGGAAAAAGACCCCAAAGTGGAGCCGGTCGCCGACGATCTGGCCTCGCTGGTGCTGGACGCCAAAATGGAAGAGGAAGGATTCGGGCGCAGCAGCGTAAACCCGTTCCTGTTTCCCGGAGAATAAGCCGGCGCGTTATGGGCTTATACAAAGCGCGCTGTCATTCAGCGCGCTTTCTTTTTTAGCTTCTTGCGTTACTTCAGATACAGCCGGCGCAAATAATGCGGCACCGCATCGTCGCCGTTACTGCCAATCACTTCTAATGCCGGCAGCGCGTCTTTCAGGCGCTGGTGGGCGTTGCTCATAATGCAGCCCTTGCCGCTCATCGACAGCATTTCCATATCATTCATGCCGTCGCCGAAGGCGATGCAGTCTTTCAGCGTATAGCCCAGCAGCTTCGCTACGTACTCCAGCGCATGGCCTTTGGAAACGCCGCCGGCCATCACCTCAAGACAGGTGGGCAAAGAGAAGCTGACATTCACCCGATCGCCCCAGCGGGCGTTAATCGCTTCTTCCAGCGGGGCCAGCTTGTCGTGATCGTCGCAGGTGTAGTAAATCTTGCAGATGCCGTCTGTCGGCAGCAAACCCGGCTCGAACAGCTGGTAATGGAACACCGATTCCTGGAAGAACTCACGTTGTTCCGGGCTTTCACGGTCGGTGAACCAGTCGTCGTTACGGTAAACGTTGGTGCTGATGTCCGGGTCGTTATACACGATTTTGTACAGCTCGCCGGCGATGTCTTCATCTACGTTATGGCTGAAAATCAGTTCGCCCGCCGTGTTATGCACGCGCGCGCCGTTAGAGGTGATCATAAAAGCGCTGATGCCGAGGCCGTCGCGCACCTGGGCGATATCGATATGATGACGGCCGGTGGCAAACACGAAGTTCACCCCCTCGCGGGTTACCTGTTGCAGCGTCTCACGGGCGTAGGGCGTCAGGGTATGCTCGGGGGACAGCAGAGTACCGTCCATATCTGAAGCAACGATGTGGTACATAAAACTCTTTTTAACCTCGACTGGAGTTGGCGGGTATTTCCGCCGCTGAATCAGAATGTAAGGCGAAGAAATGCACGATCGCATCCAGCGCCACGGCCCGCCGCTTGTCCTGTTCGAACAGGATCTCATGGCGCGCTCCCTGGATAACCAGGGGCTCCCCGCCATACGGGGGGTGACCTGCGTGAGTGAGTGCCTGACAAAAAGCAACCTGCGCCGCATTCACCACGACGCGATCCTCTTCCGCCTGTAACAGCAGCAGAGGCGTAGTAATTTTTCCTGCGCCGGCAATCGCCCGCTCGCCGGCGAAAATACCTTCCCGCACCCAATGGTAGGTCGGCCCTCCGACCCTCAATTCGGGATAATCGGCGTAGTAACGCAGAAAACGACGATAGCGCGGGCGGCTGTGCGTCAGCGCATTGACGATAAACGGCAACGGACGCCAGTGGCCGGTGCCGATGGCGTAGCTGTCGCGCATTGCCGGGCGGCGTTCCACCCAGCCGGTGACCTTTTTCGCCATCCACAGCGGCATCGGCAGCTTAATGCCGAACATCGGAGCGCACAGCGCCACCGCATCAAACGCCTGCGGATTGCGCGTCAGCATCAGCGCCAGCACCGCGCCCCCCATCGAATGCGCCAGCGCAAAGCGGCGTACGTAGTCGCGCGGTTCGATTTCCAGCTGCCAGAAGCGGGTCAGATCTTCGACGTAATCATCAAAACGCCGGACATGCCCGCGGTGATGATCCGTCAGCATGCGCCCGGACAGCCCCTGCCCGCGGTGATCGATGATCATGACGTCATAGCCGCAGTGGAACAAATCGTAAGCGACTTCCGGATACTTCATGTAGCTTTCGATGCGACCCGGCGAAATGACCACGACGCGGTTATGCTCCGGGGAGCAAAGACGTACGAAGCGGATCGGCACGTCGTCCACGCCGATGAATTCGCCCTCTTCCCGCCGCTGCCAGAAATCCAGCAATGGGCCGGTAGTGAACGCAGCAAACTCACTTTCACGATGCAACCAGCTTTGGCTCAATGATGGCATAGACCTTCCGGAATCCCGCCGTGGGTAGGTGAGTAATAGCAGAAACCCTGATATTGTGGCACAAAAGTATTCATTCAGGGAGTATTTACCATGACGCTCGACTGGTGGCTGACGTATCTGGTGACCACGATAATTTTGAGCCTGTCGCCCGGCTCCGGGGCCATCAATACCATGAGCACCGGTATCAGCCACGGCTACCGCGGCACGGTTGCCTCGATAGCCGGACTGCAGGTCGGGCTGAGTGTGCATATCTGCCTGGTCGGTATCGGCCTCGGCACCCTGATTTCCCAGTCGCTGCTGGCGTTCGAGCTACTGAAATGGCTCGGCGCCGCCTACCTGATTTGGCTCGGCATCCAGCAATGGCGCGCCGCCGGCTCGCTTGATCTGCAAACGCTGGCGGCCAGCATACCACGCCGTAAACTGTTCAAGCGTTCGGTGCTGGTTAACCTGACCAACCCCAAAAGCATCGTCTTCTTGGCCGCGTTGTTTCCGCAGTTCATCTTACCGAACCAGCCCCAGGCGCTTCAGTACCTGGTGCTGGGCGTCACCAGCGTGGTGGTCGACGTTATCGTGATGATCGGCTATGCCACCCTGGCGACCCATATCGCCGGCTGGCTGCGTTCCGCCCGGCAGATGAAGATCCTGAACCGGGTTTTCGGCTCGCTGTTCATACTGGTGGGCGCGCTGTTGCTGACTGCCCGCAAAGCCTGAACGATCACACGCTCAGGTAAGCGCGCACGCCGTCGAGGAACATTTGGGTCGACAGCATCACCAGCACCAGCCCCATCAGGCGTTCCAGTGCGCTGACGCCTTTGTCGCCCAGCAGGCGCAGAAAAACGCCGGAGAGCAGCAGAATGCACACCGAAATCCCCCAGGCCAGCAGCAGCGCCATCACCAACCCGCCCATCTGGCCCGGATGCTGGTGAGACAGCAGCATCAGCGTCGCCAGCAGGGACGGTCCGGCCACCAGCGGGATCGCCAGCGGCACCAGGAATGGTTCCTCCCCCGCGGGCAAGCCGGTGGGGCTGCCGCCCGGCGTGGGGAAAATCATTTTCAGCGCCACCAAAAACAGAATAATCCCACCGGAAATCGACACCGTTTCCGTGCGTAAATTAAGAAATTGCAGGATTTTGTCGCCGGCAAACAGGAACAACAGCATCAGCGCCAGCGCGATGGACATCTCGCGCAACAGGACGATACGCCGCCGCCGCGGTTCCAGATGCTTCAGCACCGACATAAAAATCGGCAGGTTGCCCAGCGGGTCCATTATCAAAAACAGCAACACTGTTGCCGACACCATTTCGGTCATTATTTCCTCTGTCTCCATGACTTCCGGCAGGAGTATTTCCTCCGGAAAACAAGCCATTTATAAGCAGGGTTACTGAGAACCCGCCGTAATATCGAATAAATTCACTTGCGCATCAGCGCACATATTGTAATTTTGGGGAAGCAGGAGTATTTCCGCTCCCCGTCTCTTCTTCTGGCGTTCGTCCTTCATACGGCGCCGGGAGGGCGACATGTATTGAATTCCGTCACCTTCCAAGGCAGGACACGCTATGAGAAACGTTGGTTTTATCGGCTGGCGCGGTATGGTCGGCTCAGTGCTTATGCAGCGCATGATCGAAGAGCGCGATTTTGACGCCATCCATCCGGTTTTTTTCACCACATCCCAGCACGGCCAGCCCGCGCCCGCTTTCACCGGCAAGCAGGGCGGCACCTTGCAGGATGCTTATGATATCGATGCGCTGCGCGCGTTAGACATCATCATTACCTGCCAGGGCGGCGATTATACCAACGAAATTTATCCAAAGCTGCGGGAAAGCGGTTGGAACGGCTATTGGATTGACGCAGCATCAGCGCTGCGAATGAAAGATGATGCAATCATAATTCTGGACCCGGTAAACCATCAGGTCATTCAGGAAGGCCTCAACAAAGGCATTAAGGCATTCGTCGGCGGCAACTGCACCGTCAGCCTGATGCTGATGTCCCTCGGCGGCCTGTTCGCCCACAATCTGGTGGAGTGGATTTCCGTCGCGACCTATCAGGCAGCTTCCGGCGGCGGCGCGCGCCACATGCGCGAACTGCTGACCCAGATGGGCATGCTCAACGCCGCCGTGGTCAAAGAGTTGCAGGACCCGGCCTCCGCCATCCTGGACATTGAGCGCAAGGTGACCGAACTGACCCGCAGCGGCACGCTGCCCACCGACAACTTCGGCGTACCGCTGGCCGGCAGCCTGATCCCGTGGATCGATAAGCAGCTGGAAAACGGTCAGAGCCGCGAAGAGTGGAAAGGCCAGGCGGAAACCAACAAGATTCTGGCGACCCGTGAAGTCATTCCGGTTGACGGCCTGTGCGTGCGCATCGGCGCGCTGCGCTGCCACAGCCAGGCATTCACCATCAAACTGAAGCAGGACGTCCCGCTGCCGGAAATCGAGCAGATTCTGGCTTCCCACAATGAGTGGGTCAAGGTTGTGCCCAACGACCGCGACGTTTCCATGCGCGAACTGACGCCGGCGGCGGTAACCGGCACGCTGTCCACGCCGGTCGGCCGCTTGCGCAAGCTGAACATGGGGCCGCAGTATCTGTCCGCCTTTAACGTCGGCGACCAGTTGCTGTGGGGCGCGGCAGAGCCGCTGCGCCGTATGCTGCGGGTTTTACTGTAGTTTCAACTGTAGTTTTAAGTGTAGTTTTAACGGCTGTTTCAGCCATGGGATGCGGCCTTCAGGCCGCATCCTGCTCCGCGTTGTCTTCCAGCGGTACCCGCACGATCACCCGGGTAAATTTATCCGTCTCGCACTCCACGCTGATGCCATACTGCCCGCCGTAACGCGCCTTAATCCGGCGATCGACCAGATTAATGCCCAACCCGTCTCCGCGCGGTTTCTGCGGCTGATACAGTCCGGCGTTATCCTCAATGCTGATCAGCAGATCCCCGTTTTCACGCCAGTTATGCAGCCGGATATGGCCGCATTCGAACAGATGCGACGTGCCGTGCTTGATGGCGTTCTCCACGATAGGTTGCAGGGAAAACGCCGGCAGGTGCGTACTCAGCAGCGTTTCATCGATATCAAACGCCACCTGCAGACGATCGGCGAAGCGCGCTTTCTCGATTTCCAGATAGGCTTTCACATGCTCCACTTCATCCGCCAGCGTCACCACGTCGCTGCTGCGTTTGAGGTTTTTGCGAAAGAAGGTCGAGAGCGATAGCACCAGTTGGCGGGCGTGATCGGGATTGCGCCGGATCACCGCAGAGAGGGTGTTGAGCGCATTAAACAGGAAGTGCGGGTTAACCTGGGCATGCAGCAGCTTGATCTCCGAGCGCATCAGCAACTGCTTTTGCTGCTCATATTTGCCCACCAGAATCTGCGCCGACAGCAGGTGCGCGATCCCTTCCCCCAGCGTGCGGTTGATGCTAGAAAACAGCCGGTTTTTCGGCTCATACAGCTTGATGGTGCCGATAACCTGACGATCTTCGCCGCGCAGCGGGATCACCAGCGTAGAACCCAGCTTACAGGTCGGCGACAGCGAACAGCGGTAAGGCGTCTCGTTGCCGTCGGCATACACCACCAGATTCTGCTCAATCGCCCGGTGTGAATGCGGTGACGTAATCGGCGCGCCGACCTTATGGTGGTCGTCCCCCAGGCCGATAAAGGCCAGCAATTTTTCCCGATCGGTAATCGCCACCGCCCCGACGCCCAGTTCTTCATAAAGTATCCGCGCCACCTTCATACTGTTTTGCGGGTTAAACCCCTGGCGCAGCACCCCTTCGGCCCGCGCCGCAATCTGCAGCGCTTTGGACGAGAACGCCGAGGTGTATTTCTCGAAGATGGCGCGCCGGTCCAGCAGGATCCGCATGAACATCGCGGCGCCGATGGTATTGGTGATCATCATCGGCGCGGCAATGTTTTCCACCAATGCTTCCGCTTCCCAGAACGGACGGGCGACGATCAGGATGATCAGCATTTGCAGGCATTCGGCGAGGAAGGTGATCCCGCCCACCACCAGCGGCTGAAACAGCAGATCCTGACGCTTGCGCCGGATCATATAACTGTGCAGCAACCCGCCGACCAGCCCTTCCACCACCGTGGAGATCATACAGGCCAGCGCCGTCATCCCGCCGATGGAATAGCGATGCAAACCACCGGTCAGCCCCACCAGGAACCCCACCGACGGGCCGCCCAGCACGCCGCCCAATACGGCGCCAATGGCGCGGGTATTCGCGATGGAGTCATCAATATGCAGGCCGAAGTAGGTACCCATGATGCAAAACACGGAGAACGTGAGGTAACACACCATCTTATGCGGCAAACGTATCGTCACCTGCATCAGAGGAATGAACAGCGGGGTTTTACTCAGCAAATACGCGATCACCAGATACACGCACATCTGCTGCAAAAGGGAAAAAATCAGCTCAACTTGACCAACGCCCATGGTGCCTGTCCTTCAATAACGTCAATGCAGGGCTTTCCCCGCCCGGCTATTGTAACCGAACGGAAATCCGCTACAGTGAAACGAAACAGGTTTATATCAGATCGGCGGGGCTTCCCGCAGGCAAAAAAAAAGCCAGCACCCGAGCTGGCTAAATAAACACTGGAAGCAATGTGAGCAATGTCGTGCCTTCCTGAAAGGGACGGGATGTTATGCCCTTCCCGGAACGCATGTAAATAATAATCATTATCAATATGGCTTGTAAAGCGCTTTTTTACCTTTTTACACCGTAGGGAAACTATTTTTTATCCTTTATCTTGAAAGGGTTATAACTATCAGGCCAAGGAACCGTCATGAGTGAAATCATTATCCGCCACAGCGAACCCAGCGATGCCGCCGCGTTACAGCGCCTGCACGCTCACCCATCGGTGTACGCCGACACGTTGCAGCTCCCCTATCCTTCCATCACCCACTGGGAAGAAAAAACACGTCAGCCGGCGGAAGGCACCTACAGCCTGGTCGCTTGCCTGGATGGTGTTGTCGTCGGAAATATCAGGCTGGAAGCCTTTATGCGCATGCGGCGGCGTCACTGCGGAACGTTTGGCATTTCCGTCAGCCACGAACATCAGAATCAGGGGATCGGCAGCAAGCTGATGGAAGCCATGCTGGAGCTGGCCGACAACTGGCTGGATTTAACGCGGCTGGAACTGACGGTGTTCACCGACAATCCCGGCGCCATCGCCCTGTACCGCAAGTTCGGCTTCGAAACGGAGGGAACCAGCCGCCGGTACGCGCTGCGCCACGGTCAGTACGTTGACGTACATCACATGGCCCGGCTGCGCGGGCCGGCGGTCTGATTATCAGTGCAGGCGGTGCGCCCCTGCGTCAGAAACAACCTGCTGACGCCGGGCCGCCAGATAACGGCAAAAAGCGATATTGTTGTGTAATCCCAGCTTTCTCATTGCGTTACGCTTATGCGCGCTGATGGTTTTGTTACTGCGTTTGGTTGCCTGCGCGATATCACCGATCGTCTGCCCTTCCAGCATCCAACTGATGACTTTCTGCTCCATCCGCGTCATTTTGGTGTTGCAGCCGACCTTCGCATGGGTCAGACGAGCCTGAACATAAGGGCTGATCAGCACGCCTTCTTCTTCCATCAGGCTGCGGATCACCGCGTTCCGGATTTCCTGAACGTTGTCCTGTTTGGAAATCACGGCAAACGGGTTTTGTTCAGCCAACGCCGCCAACCCCTGAGGATCTTCCGTCCGGGTAAATAAAATGACAGGGATATGGGGATAATGCTGTTTTATCGCGGGAAAAGGGTTGCTGCGGGGAAGGGCCGCATCAATGTCGCTATCGCTGCCCAGAATGAGCACATCGAAATCAGGCATGTCTTTTACGCAGAGAAACTCCTCTACGCTGCGGAAATGGTGCCACTGCGTTTTTAAATCCGCAAAACAGCCACGCACACCCTCAGAATCATAATAATAGGGTTCAATAAGTACAATTCTAATCATTCCTTTCGTCCCTGTCAGATAGGTTCATCTGAATAGATACACCCTCATCGGACAAAACCTTCTCCATCGTCCGGGCGGTATCTCTTTATTCCATTAATTCACTGAATATATCAGGCATTCCCGCCCCAGTGAATTCCGGCATAGTATAAACACGTTATCCAACGTTCTAGCAAGAACATCTTTGTGGCGGTTTTCAAACAGTATAATAACAAAATATATCCCCGACGATATAACCAATAAAATACATCAAAATAAATATGCCTTAAGAAATCATATGGTTATGAAAAACATCCGGTTTCGCTCTTCGTAAAACTATAGAAAAAAAATATGTTTACACACTTAACGCGATATTTTTCACCAAAAATAAACCTTAAAAAACAGATGATTCATCACACATAATAAAGCCGGCTCAGCACATTTTGCTCATTTACTGCGTCTATTTACACAAAAAATGCATGCTCGGGTAAATAATGCCGATATTCCAATTGTTAAAAACAGAACAAATACCATACCAACCATTTCAGTTGCTGAAATACCCTTTAGAAAAAATAGACATTAATTTATCTAAAAGCGTTAGCTTTCTTTAATTTCCCCAACCGATGAAGTCCTAATTCGATGGCAATCAACGCCGCTACACGGGAGCAGCAATATATATCGGATTAATCCCACTGCGCATCAGATAAAGCCGTTATCGTTGACATTTTGTTTAGAAAAAGCGCCTTTACAGCATTATAGGCAGAGTTTATATTACGCACATCAATTATCACGGAGATCGGCATTGGACAGTCACAGTATTTCATTTTTAACGCTGGCAAGCTGACTATCTCCTTTCTGATGTACAGCTTGCCGTAATACCGGCGGGCGGCATCAATCCTCTTTCCCCGAGCTGTTGCACCCCGATTTTATTCATCCCTGATTCAGAGGGAAACCGTCATGTTAATCATGCAAACGGCGATATGGCTCGTTCACGATCACGCCCTGTTTCCTCCGGGCGCTCACCCTGTGCGAACATCGCCCGTCCGTCACTGATTGCGTTCCGCGTGCAGATCACGCGGGCGTCGTCATACCTGTTTACGCTCCGTTCCCGGGGCCACCCGCAATTATCGCCGTGAGGCGAGGAAACCTGTGCATTCGGCATTATGGGTGCAGGTGATCCGGCGCGGTTTCTCCGCGCCCGGAACTGACCAAATGCCTAAGGAGCCGTTATGGAAGAGCACCCCGGTACGCAACGTTATCCGCGTTGCAAGGGCTGATACCGTTCCCCCGTCTGCAACGCATACCTGAAAACCATAAAGCGCCGCACGTTCTCCTGCCCGGAGGGTTTCATCACGCCTGTGCTGCGCGTAACAACGAGTAATGCGTTATGACTCAAATGATTGAACACGCCGCCGCATCACGCGGCCGCAAAGAAAAAAAGAAAGGCACTTTCCTGATTGCCGAAGAAGCCAAAGCCAGCCTGGACAGCACGTTGTCTGCGCTCTCCGCCAGCCCTGAAGGCCTGGTGGAAGGCGACGCCGCCGATCGCCTGCTGGACTACGGGCCAAACCGGGTGGCGCAAGAAAAAGTGCCGCATGCCCTGGTGCAGTTGCTTCAGGCCTTTAACAACCCGTTTATTTATGTCCTGACCACGCTGGCGCTCATCAGCTTCTTTACGGATTACTGGCTGCCTCTGCAACGGGGCGAGGAAACCGATCTGATCGGCGTCATCATCATTCTGGTGATGGTTTCGCTCAGCGGCCTGCTGCGTTTCTGGCAGGAGTTTCGCACTAACAAAGCCGCCGAGGCGCTGAAATCCATGGTGCGCACCACGGCCAGCGCGTTGCGCCGTGCCCATCCCGGCGCAGTGGCGGAATGCCGCGAAATTCCGTTACAGGACCTGGTGCCGGGCGACATCATTTTTCTCTCCGCCGGCGACATGGTGCCCGCCGACGTCAGGCTGATTGAATCCCGCGATCTGTTTATCAGCCAGGCGGTACTGACCGGCGAGTCCATCCCGGTCGAGAAATATGACGTTACCTCCGACGTTTGCCAGAAAGGCGCCGACACCGGCGGCGAAGGCGCACTGCTGGAGCAGGCCAGTATCTGCCTGATGGGCACCAACGTTGCCAGCGGCACGGCCAAAGCGGTCGTGGTCGCAACCGGCAATAAAACTTATTTCGGCTCGCTGGCGAAATCCATCGTCGGCACCCGCGCCCAAACCGCCTTCGATCGCGGGGTGAACAGCGTCAGTTGGCTGTTGATCCGTTTCATGCTGGTTATGGTGCCGGTCGTGCTGCTGATTAACGGTTTCACCAAAGGCGACTGGGGCGACGCCGCCCTGTTCGCTCTGGCGGTCGCCGTAGGACTGACGCCGGAGATGCTGCCGATGATCGTTAGCTCGAACCTGGCGAAAGGCGCGATCGCCATGGCGCGGCGCAAAGTGGTGGTAAAACGCCTTAACGCCATCCAGAATTTCGGCGCGATGGATGTGCTGTGCACCGACAAAACCGGCACACTGACGCAGGATCGCATTATTCTGGAGCACCACATCGACGTTAACGGGCGGGAAAATCCGGAAATTCTGCAACTCGCCTGGCTGAACAGCTACTACCAGAGCGGCATGAAGAACCTGATGGATAAAGCGGTGATCCGCTACGCACGCGGCAAACCGGAAATCGAGTCCATGTCGCGTTACCAGAAAATCGACGAACTGCCGTTCGACTTCGTGCGCCGCCGCCTTTCCATCGTGGTCGGAGACGAACAACGTCATCATCGCCTGATCTGCAAAGGCGCGGTGGAAGAAATGCTGGCCATCGCCACCCATATCGATGACAACGGCACGCTGCTGCCGCTGGACAACGCCCGGCGTCAGGGCCTGCTGGCGCTGGCGACGGACTATAACCAGCAGGGATTCCGCGTATTGATGCTGGGCACCCGCGATCTGGGCATCGACGGCTGCGTCTTCCCGATTAGCGTCGACGACGAACGCGATCTGGTGATCCGCGGCATGCTGACCTTCCTCGATCCGCCGAAAGAGAGCGCCGCCGCGGCCATCGCCGCCCTGCGGGAAAACGGCGTGATGGTCAAAGTGCTGACCGGCGACAACCCGGTCATCACCGCCAAAATCTGCCGGGATGTCGGCCTGGAGCCGGGCGAACCGCTGCTGGGCAATGACATCGAAGCGCTCAGCGACGAGCAGCTCGCCTGCCTGACAGAGCAACGCACCGTGTTCGCCAAGCTGACGCCGCTGCAAAAGTCCCGCGTACTGAAAGTTATGCAGGGCGGTGGCCACACCGTCGGCTTCCTCGGCGACGGCATCAACGATGCCCCGGCGCTGCGCGACGCCGACGTCGGGATCTCCGTGGACACCGGCACCGATATCGCCAAAGAATCCGCAGATATCATCCTGCTGGAAAAAGATCTGATGGTGCTGGAAGAAGGCGTGATCAAAGGGCGCGAAACGTTCGGCAACATCATCAAGTACCTGAACATGACCGCCAGTTCCAACTTCGGCAACGTGTTCTCCGTGCTGGTCGCCAGCGCCTTTATTCCGTTTTTGCCCATGCTGGCGATCCAGCTGCTGTTGCAGAACCTGATGTACGACATCTCCCAGCTTTCCCTGCCCTGGGACAAGATGGACAAAGAGTTCCTGCGCCAGCCGCGCAAGTGGGACGCGCCCAACATCGGCCGCTTTATGCTGTGGATCGGGCCGACGTCGTCGATTTTTGACATCACCACCTTCGCGATCATGTGGCATATCTTCGGCGCCAACAGCCCGGACCACCAGGCGCTGTTCCAGTCCGGCTGGTTTATCGAGGGGCTGCTTTCCCAAACGCTGGTGGTGCACATGCTGCGCACGCGCAAGATCCCGTTTATCCAAAGCGCCGCCGCACTGCCGGTGATGCTTACCACCGGGCTGATCATGGCATTGGGGATCTACATTCCCTTCTCGCCGCTTGGTCATTGGGTTGGCCTGCAACCGCTGCCCTGGGAATATTTCCCCTGGCTGATAGCGACCCTGCTCAGCTACTGCGTGCTCACCCAGTTGATGAAACGCGTCTACATCCGCCGTTTCGGCCAGTGGTTCTGAGCCGCGTCTGAAAAGGCCGGTCACTTTGCCCGTGAAAAGTCACCAGGTTCCCTATGATCTGGTGACTTTTCATTTCCTTAAAGTATTTTTAACCAACAATGCTACTGTCTGAGCATAATTATCGTATTTGTGTTGCGAAGAGCTTCGCAAATAATAAAGAATTTCTTTGCCCATTAGCGGAATTCGGCGTTATTGTCACGGTATAAGTAAAAAGCATTGGTCAGAAAAAACATTGCCGGGACACATTTAGCCGGGCCAGGGATAGGGAAATAGAATGAAAACACCGTCATGCACCATGATCGCAACGCTGATCAACACGACTGAGTTGCAATACATACCGCGTCACCGCCTGGAAGAGCTTTCCGTCTGGCTGGACTCCAACCTTGAGAACCTTTACCAGGAGATGGAGGAACGTGACGATCCTTTCGCTCCCCCGCCAGAAGAGTTCTCCGAGCTGGCCGAAGGCGAAGAGCCGCTAAGCCAGCTGGCCCAGTGGCTCTCATCCAGCGGACACCTTATCGCAACGCTTGCCGGACTTAACGACATCGTTAAAGAAGAGATCGTCAGAAAAACGGCGCACTGAACAGCGCGCCGTTTTCGGTTATGACGCGCCGCCCAGCAGCAGACTGTCGTTTTTACCGCATGGTTTGCAGGCTGAGAAATCCGGGTCCGGCTCGTTTTGCAGATAGATGGCGTTTTTCGCCACCGACATCATCAGCTTCAACCGGTTGAGCTGGTTAACTTCGCTGGCGCCCGGATCATAGTCAATGGCGAAAACATTCGCGGCCGGATAGCGCGCCTTCAGGCTTTTGATAATGCCGCGTCCGGTAATATGGTTCGGCAGGCAGCCAAAAGGCTGAACACAAACGATATTGTTCACGCCGGTTTCCAGCAGTTCCAGCATCTCCGCCGTCAGCAGCCACCCTTCCCCGGCCTGATTACCCAACGACACCATCTCTTCCGCCATGGAGGCCAGTTCGGCTATCGGCGGCGGTGCGCTGAAGCGCCGGCTTTTCGTCAGCGCACTGCGCGCCGCGCCGCGGATCCACTCGATGTAACGGGTCACGGCCTGATTAATCGCCATGTTCATGAAACTTAACCCGTACTGCTTGTGATCGAAGCGCGTGCCGTAGGTGCAGGACAGGAAGAAATCAAGCATGTCCGGCACCACCGCTTCCCCGCCTTCGGCCTCGATTTGTTTCACCAAATCGTTGTTGGCGCCGGGGTGGAACTTGACCAAAATCTCGCCGACTACGCCAACCTTAGGCTTATGCACATCACGCAGCGGCAACCGGTCAAAGTCTGCCACGATCCCATCAATATCACGCCGGAATTGCCGCATATTGCCATCACCCAGCAGGTTTTCCTTACAGCGCAGGTTCCAGCGGTTAAACAGCCGGTCAGCCTCGCCGGCGACCAGCTCATAAGGCCGGGTGCGAAACAGCACTTTCATCAACAGATCGCCGTAAATCACCGCCATGATCGACTTTTTCACCATCGTAAAGCTGTAGCGGAAACCGGGGTTTTCCTCGATGCCTTTGTCGCTCAGAGAAATAACCGGCACCTGCGGGAACCCCGCATCCTCCAGCGCCTTGCGGATGAACGCGATGTAATTGGTGGCCCGGCAGGCGCCGCCGGTCTGGGAAATAATCGCCGCGCTGTATTGCGGGTCGTGTTCCCCGCTGGTCAGCGCCTCTACGATCTGCCCGGTGACCAGCACGCACGGATAGCAGGCATCGTTGTTGACGTACTTCAGCCCTTCCTCAATGGCGGCTTTGCTGACTGTTTCCAGCACCTTCAGCCGGTAGCCTTCGCTGTGGAACACCGACTGCACCAGGTCAAAATGGATCGGCGACATCTGCGGCGCCAGGATGGTATGCGTTTTGCGCATCGCCTCGGTAAACGGCACCCGCTGTGCGCGGTAAGGCTGCGCGGTGTCATCCGCCGTGCCGCGCTGGCTGCGGGCCTCCATCGCCGCCTTGAGCGAACGGATACGGATACGCACCGCGCCGAGGTTGGCGCCTTCGTCAATCTTGATCAGGGTATGAATCTTGCCGGCGGCGCGCAGCACATCTTCAACCTGCTCGGAGGTCAGCGCGTCCAGGCCGCAGCCGAACGACGTCAACTGCACCAGCTCCAGCTGCGGCGTGGCAGCGACGAACGCCCCCGATGTGTACAGCCGGGCATGATAGGCCCACTGGTCGATTACCCGCAGCGGGCGCTGCAACAAGGCATCGCCCAGATGCGCCACGCTGTCTTCGGTCAGTACCGCCATGCCCTCTTCGATGATGATGCGATCGATACCATGATGAATCCCCGGGTCCAGATGATAAGGACGCCCGGCCAGCACGATACCGTTACGGCCGTTGGCCGCCAGCCAGTCCACCACCGCCTGCCCGCGATCGCGGATCTCCTGGCGCACCGTCTGCAATTCCTGCCAGGCCTCGCGCACCGCCTGGCGGACCTCCGTCCGGGTAACACCAAGCGATTTGAATTCACCCGCCAGTACCTTTTCCATCGACTCAAGGTGATTGAAGTTGAGGAACGGATTATGGAACGGCACCTTGCCGTCGCGGATAGGGTCGACGTTATGGCGCACCAGCTCGGAGTAGGTACTGACCACCGGGCAGTTGAAGTGATGATCGCTGCCGCCGAACTCCTGCCACTCGTACGTTACCGAAGGGAAAAAGAGGCGGTCGACTTTACGATCCAGCAGATGTTCGATGTGCCCGTGCACCATCTTGGCCGGGTAGCAGGCCGACTCCGACGGAATGGTTTCAATACCTTTCAGGTATAAACGGTCGGTGGAAGGCGGGGAAAGCACCACCCGGAAGCCCAGCGCGGTAAAGAACGTATGCCAGAACGGATAGTTTTCATACATATTCAGCACGCGCGGAATACCGACGCTGCCGCGCGTCGCCTGTTCTTTGCTCAGCGACGGGTAGTCAAACAGGCATTGCTCTTTATATTCATACAGGTTGGGCAGTTCGCTTGGCGCGATCTCGGCCCGTGCGCCCTTCTCACAGCGGTTGCCGGAAACAAATTCACGTCCGTCGTCGAAACAGTTGATCGTCAGCAGGCACTGGTTGTTGCACTTTTTGCAGCGATCGCTTTGCTGACTTACGCCAAAGGCCGTCAGGGCGCCGGGGTGAAGCAGGGTGCTTTCCGCCCGGCTTCCCGCCCGATCGCGCGCAATCAGCGCCGCGCCGTAAGCGCCCATCAGCCCGGCAATATCCACGCGCACCACCTCGCGCTGCGTCAGTTGCTCAAACGCGCGCAGCACGGCTTCATTATAGAAAGTGCCGCCCTGCACCATGATTTTCTGCGGCAGCATGTCCATGCGCTTGAGTTTAATCACTTTAAACAGCGCATTCTTGATAACGGAATAGGAAAGCCCGGCGGAAATGTCCGCTACGGTAGCGCCCTCTTTTTGCGCCTGCTTAACGCGCGAGTTCATGAACACGGTGCAGCGCGAACCGAGATCGACCGGCCGCTGCGCCAGCAACGCATTCTGCGAGAACTCCGTCACCGGCACGTTCAGGGAGCGGGCGAACATTTCGATAAACGAACCGCACCCCGCAGAGCAGGCTTCGTTGAGCAGAATACTGTTAATCGCTCCGTCGCGGATGTACAGGCATTTCATGTCCTGCCCGCCGATGTCGAGGATAAACTCCACACCCGGCAACAGGGCTTCGGCGGCCCGGTAATGCGCCACGGTTTCCACTTCGCCGTGATCGGCCTGGAACGCGGCCTTGATCAGTTGTTCGCCGTAGCCGGTGGTCACCACCTGCGCTATCGTCACGCCCTCCGGCAGCGCGGTGTAAATCTGGCACAGAATATCGCGCACCAGCGTCAGCGGATCGCCTTTGTTGTTGCCATAAAAATCATACAGCAGCTCGCCCTGTTCACCGATCAGCGCCACCTTGGTGGTGGTGGAGCCGGAGTCGATGCCCATAAAGACGCGGCCGCGATAGCTTTCCAGCGCAGCGCGCCGGACGTTGGCCGCGGCATGGCGGCGGCGGAAAGCGTCAATCTCTTCCTGCCGCGTAAACAGCGGCGTCAGCAGATCGGACTCTTTTACCGTGTTCTCCTGCGCCCCCTCAAGGCGGGCAATCAGGTCCGGCAACGTCATCCGCGCTTTGCCGTCACTCTCCTCCATCGCCAGCAGCGCGGCGCCCATTGCGACAAAAAGCTGCGGATTTTCGGGGAAAATGACGTCATCTTTCTTCATCCGCAGGGTTTTAATGAAAAGCTTGCGCAGATTGGAAAGGAAATAGAACGGCCCGCCGAGAAACGCCACCTTGCCACGGATAGGTTTACCACAGGCCAGGCCGCTGATGGTCTGGTTAACGATGGCCTGGAAAATAGAGGCGGCAATATCTTCACGCGCTGCGCCCTGGTTAATCAGCGGCTGTACGTCGGTCTTGGCGAAAACGCCGCAGCGCGATGCGATGGGGTAAAGCGTCTGGTAATTGTCGGCCAGTTGGTTCAGGCCGGCCGCGTCGGTTTCGAGCAGCGACGCCATCTGATCGATGAACGCGCCGGTGCCGCCCGCGCAGCTGTTGTTCATCCGCTGATCGACGCCGTGCCGATCAAAATAGGTGATCTTGGCATCTTCGCCGCCCAGCTCAATGGCGACGTCCGTTTGCGGGATCAGCGTGGTGATGGTTTTGGCCCCGGCAATAACCTCCTGCTCAAAAGGAATGCCCAGCAACGCAGAAAGCGCCAGCCCCCCTGAGCCGGTAATCACCGGAGTAATCTCCCCGCCGGAAAAATGCTGCCGTGCCTGTTCCAGTAAACGCAACAGTGTCTGACGGATATCAGAGAAATGGCGTTGATAGTCACAATGGATCAGTTGTTGCTGCGCATCCAGCAGCACCAATTTAATTGTCGTCGACCCCACATCGATGCCGGCAAAATATCCATTTGAAGGGTTTGCCATGAATCCCCGCTCCTCCCTTTATACCGTTTACGGCGATCCGAAAACCATGTTTTCGATTCATTGCCGTCTGTTTTTAGCCTGTAATAATTTTCCAGTCAAAAACTAACATGCATTTTAAAAGTAGACATCATCTTAATTGTACCGGGCAAATACCGATGCACGAATTGATCATATGTGGCGTAGTGCACAAATTGCCAATATATGCCCGCTCACGCGACAAATTTTGTGCGTTATCTCATCGGATAGCCGTCCATTTCCCTAAATAAATCAGCACGATTAATTTTTCTTCATGCCGGGGCATTGACATGTAGTTGCCCTGGCAGTAACTTTAGTCCTGAATAGCTGCCAGGGCAAATACATTACCGTCACGGACCGGCCCGCAGGCTTACCTTACAAGGGTGAATAATATAAAAATGATAATTATCAATGAAATGGAATATGACTCTATGTTGCATGCTCCACCGGCCCTCCCGCCCGAACGCGCGCGATACCGGGGATGTGACGACATTGCCGTTGTTAACTCAGCATATTCGCCGGTTAAAAAAGCGCTAAAACTATAAATATATCGAAACGAAAGATCGTAAATGCACGATCCCGACGGATGGATTAATCACTGAGTGACATCATCATTCAACGGTAAAAAATATGGACGACAAACCTCAAAATGCTCCCGCGGATATTCAATCGCAACGTAATAAACAATTAACAGGTAAAAGAAAAACCTCTTTCATCATTTTTTTCTTCATTCTGTTAATTGCCTCTGCGGGTGCAATTCTTTATTACCAATTGCATGCCAAATATTATGAAGAAACCGACGATGCTTACGTCAACGGCAACCTGATCGTTTTATCTCCGCAAATTACCGGCACCGTGACCCGGGTGGTGGCGGATGAAGGGGATTATGTCGAACAAGGTCAGGAAATCGTGCGCCTCGATCCCAGCGAAACGGAGATCGCCCTGCAAAACGCGCAGGCCAGCCTGGCCGGCGCGGTACGTCAGGTGCGCGGCCTGTACAGCACCGCCGATAACTATCGCGCGCAGCTCGCCGCCAAAGAGGTGGCATACCGTCAGGCGCAGAACGACTACAACCGGCGGCGCAATCTGCTGAAAACCGGCGCCATCTCCGCCGAAGATCTGACGCATTACCGCGAAGCGCTGGATGCAGCCCGCAACGAACTGGACGCCGCGCGTCAGGCGCTGAACACCCAGCTGGCCCTGGTGGACGACACCGTCCTGGCTTCGCACCCCGATATCAAAACCGCCGTTGCCCAGCTGCGCCAGCGTTATCTTGACCACGCCCGCACCCGCATCATCGCCCCGGCCAGCGGCTTCGTCGCCAAACGCGCCGTGCAGCTCGGCAACCGGGTACAGCCCGGCAGCACCCTGCTGTCCATCGTGCCGCTGAATGAGGTTTGGGTAGATGCCAACTTCAAGGAAAATCAGATGCGCGAGATGCGCATCGGGCAGCAGGTGACCCTGGTGTCTGATTTATACGGCAGCGACGTCAGCTATACCGGCGAAATTGAAAGCCTGGGCATCGGCACCGGCTCCGCGTTCTCGTTACTGCCGGCGCAAAACGCCAGCGGCAACTGGATCAAAATCGTGCAGCGCCTGCCGGTTAAAGTGCGGCTGCACGCCAAAAATCTGGAGCAGTACCCGCTGCGCATCGGTCTGTCGATGACCGCCACCGTCAGCCTGAAGCAGACAGAAGGCGCCCTGCTGGCCAACAAACGGGTCACGAACGCGCGCTACAGCACCGACGTCTACGACAACCCGCTGGCGCAGGCTGATGAGATGGTCGCGCGCATCCTGCATGAAAACGGCGCCGGCTACCACGAAACGGCACAGGCGCGTCCATAATGGCCGAAACGACCTTTCAGCCACCACGCCTCTGGCTGGCGACGCTGGGATTATCACTGGCGACGTTTATGCAGGTGCTGGACTCAACCATCGCCAACGTCGCCCTGCCCAGCATCGCCGGGGATCTCGGCGTCAGCGGCGAACAGGGCACCTGGGTTATTACCTCGTTCGGCGTCTGTAACGCCATCGCGCTGCCCCTGACCGGCTGGTTTTCCCGCCGTTTCGGGCAGTTGCGCCTGTTCACCGCCTCCGTTGCGCTGTTTACGCTGACCTCGTTTCTCTGTGGGCTGGCCCAGTCGATGACGCAGTTGATCCTGTTCCGCGCCTTACAGGGTTTCTTCGCCGGGCCGCTGTTTCCCATGTGCCAAACGCTGCTGCTGTCGATTTTTCCCGCGGCGAAGCGGGGCATGGCGCTGGCGCTGCTGTCGATGGTCATCGTGATTGCGCCGATCGTCGGCCCCATCACCGGCGGCTGGCTGACGGACAATTATTCGTGGCCGTGGATTTTCTACATCAACATTCCGACCGGTATTTTCGCCGCCATTGTGGTATGGGTGCAGTTGCGCGGGCGCGAAGAAACGGCGCGCAAGATCCCTATCGATTATATCGGCGTCGCGCTGCTGGTGGTTGGCGTCGGTTTATTGCAGGTCGTACTGGATAAGGGCAACGATCTGGACTGGTTCGAATCACGCACCATCATCGCCCTCGGCCTGATTTCGGTTGTCGCCCTGATTTCGTTTGTGATCTGGGAATTAACCGACAGCAACCCTATCGTTAACCTGCGTCTGTTCAAAAACCGTAACTTTACCGTCGGCACCTGCGCGCTGTTGCTCAGCTACTCCGCCTTCTTCGCCGTCAACCTGATCCTGCCGCAGTGGCTGCAAACCCAGATGGGCTACACCGCCGTCTGGGCCGGGCTGGCCGCCGCGCCGGTGGGATTGCTGCCGCTGCTGCTGTCGCCGCTGATCGGCCGCTATTCCAACCGGATCGACATGCGTCTGCTCGCCAGCGTCTCCTTCATCGCCATGGGGCTCTCCTGCTTTATGCGCGCCCGGTTCAATACCGACGTCGATTTCGCCAGCATTGCACAGGTGCAGATGTTTATGGGACTGGGCGTGGCGCTGATGTTTATTCCGCTCAACACCATCCTGCTTTCCAACCTGTCGCCGTCGGACGTAGCGGAAGGATCGGGGCTGGCGACGTTCCTGCGCGTGTTGGGCGGCAGCTTCGCCTCTTCGCTGACCACCTGGATCTGGCACCGGCGGGAAATCCTTCACCACGCCAACCTGACGGAACATATCACCCCGTATAACGGCAACAGCATTGATTACCTGGAACAGGCCGGCGGCATCAGCCAAAGCACGCTCGCTCAGCTGGATCGGCTGGTAGAGCACCAGGCGTACATGATGTCGACCATCGACTACTTCACCCTGCTGGGTTGGGTCTTCCTGTTGCTGATTTTCAGCATCTGGTTCGCCAGACCCCCCTTTATTTCATCCGGCGGCAAAGCGCCGGCAGGAGGACATTAATGAGGGAAACTCCGGAACAACACGCCCGCTACAAGCATTTCGCCGCCATGCTGGCGCAGTGGATTGAAAATAATCTCGAAACCAAGCTGGACATCAGCGTCGTGGCGGTTAAAGCCGGTTACTCCAGGTGGCACCTGCAACGCATTTTCAAAAGCGTTACCGGGCAATCCCTGGCGACCTACATCCGGCTGCGTCGCCTGACCGCATCGGCCCTGATGCTGCGTTCAAGCCAGGAAACCATTCTGAGCATCGCGATGCGTTACCACTTCGATTCACAGCAGTCGTTTTCGCGCACGTTTAAGAAGCATTTCGGCCAGGCTCCGCAGAGCTATCGCCGGCAAACGGACATTGACGACGCCAAACTCTTTCTGCCCTACGCACCGGAGCAGCGGCAGGCGGCGGAAGAACGGGCGGTAAAAACGCTGCCCATGCCGGGTTATGCGGCCGAAACAAAACGCCCCGCATACAGCGGGGCGCGGCTCTAACAGCAGACGGGAAACAGCCTTAAAGCTTGGCGTATTTTTCCAGCGTTCTGACCAGTTGGGTGACGAAGCCGTATTCGTTGTCGTACCACGACACCGTTTTCACCAACTGCAGATCGCCGAATTCCGTCACTTCGGTCTGCGTTGCGTCAAACAGTGAGCCGAACTCGGTACCGACGATGTCGGACGACACAATTTCTTCATCCGTATAACCGAACGAGGGGTTGTTTTCCGTGGCTTTCTTCATCAGCGCGTTGATTTCATCCACGGTTACTTTTTTCTCCAGCACAGAGACCAGCTCCGTTACCGAGCCGGTCAGCACCGGAACCCGCTGGGCGTGACCTTTAAGCCTGCCGTTCAGCGCCGGAACCACCAGGCCGATGGCCTTGGCCGCGCCCGTGGTGTGAGGAATGATGTTTTCCGCCGCGGCACGTGATGCACGCAGATCTTTCCCGCGCGGCCCGTCGACCAGAGACTGGGTGCCGGTGTAGGCATGGATCGTCGTCATCGTGCCGGCTTTGATACCGAAACCATCATGCAGCGCTTTCGCCATCGGCGCCAGGCAGTTGGTGGTGCAGGACGCCACGGAGATAATCGTGTCGCCCGCGCTCATGGCGTCATCGTTCACGTTGAACACAATGGTTTTCATATCCCCGGCCGGGGCGGAAATCAGCACTTTTTTCGCGCCGGCGTCCAGGTGCGCCCGCGCTTTATCTTCGGACGTATAGAAACCGGTGCACTCCACCACGATTTCAACACCGAGCTTACCCCACGGGATATTGCGCGCGTCTTTTTCGGCGTACACGGTGATTTTTCGTCCGTCAACGATCAGCGCGTCATCGGTATAGTCCACTCTGGTTTTAAAAGCGCCGTAACTGGTGTCGTGCTTCAGCAGGTAAGCCAAGACCTTGGGCGATGTCAGATCGTTTACCGCCACGATCTCCAGTTCGCTGGAAACCTCAAGCAGCCTGCGTAAAACCAAGCGGCCGATGCGTCCGAACCCATTGATACCAATCTTCTTCATCACGTACCTCCACGTTAACGTGAAACGATAAAACCTGCAGAACAGCTTCAACTATTAGTACACCCCGGCTATTCCCGCAAATTCACAAAGGAAAATGATTCAGCGGCGTGTCCGCCGGACTTTACATCGAAGGAAACGGACGAATAAGAAAAAGGGGGGAAAGGAAAAGTGATAAATATAGCGGGAAAATGTGTCACCATGAATAAGATCAGATAAAACCGACGGAAAATCCCTGGTAAAGAAAAAACCACGCATTCGTTAATATCAGAGAATTGCGCTAATTCACTGCTGTAATCACTATACCGGCAAATAAAAAAGCCGGATAAAAAATGATATCCGGCTCTATTTCAGACTAAAAATCGGGCTTACTGGATGCCCATCGATGCTTTCATCTGGCCCATATACTCCAGACCCTGCTTACAGGCAGTGTCCTGAGACTCCGCAGGCATCGCGGCGATTTGCTTCTTGCTCTCTTCCATCTGAGTTTTCATCGCGTCCATCTGCGCTTTAGCCGCTTCATTCTCAGAGGCTTTAGCGATCAGCGCGTCGACTTCATCAACGTATTTTTTACAGGTATCGGTCATGTCGGCAAATACAGAGGTAGATAAAGCCAGCAAACCGCAAGCGAGAACTAATTTTTTCATTGTGCATCCTGCCCTAAAAGATTAATAAAAATAATATGCATAATTATGCCCGATAATTTTAATTCATTCTTAATAGGTAAAAAAGTATCTGGCCCACATTGTCACAACCCGGGAATTAATCAAGCTTTCGCTGCTTAATAATAAAAGCGATTAAACACAAGCAATTATATGCAGAGGATAACAACAGGAAGGATGTATTAAGCAAAACAGAATGCCTAAATAAGGAATAGTCCTAACGCCCCCGGGAAAGCGGGAAAAACATTTCCGACGCCGCAAGCCAGCGCCGGACTTAACGCTTATTCCCCATTGGTAATCGCTTTCCACGTCGCCTCAAAGCCGATGTTTTTATACTCAGCGGCGCGTTCGGGGTCGCGGGTGGCGAACTCCATCGTGGTATCCGCCAGCGCCATAAACATACCGTGGCCAAAAGTACGGAACGGCGACGTGCGGAAGATCGGCCGTACGGACTGCTCACACCGCCGGTACATTTCCGGATACATATCCGCGCCTTGCTGCTCCGTCTCTTCGGTGATTTTGTCGCTGACCGCCAGCTGGCGCATAGTACGATGCCCTTCGGGATGAAGGATCGCCCAGTCGATGTAGCAGTTCCAGATATAGTTCGTGTATTTTCTGGCGTCATGCTCGCTGCTGTCGATATTCTCCAGCGTGAACTGACACAGATCCTGCTTCAGGAACAGGTATACCCCGTTGAGCAACTCGTCTTTGGTCGCGAAATAACGAAACAATGTGCCTTCGGCAACGCCCGCCTTCCGGGCAATCAACGACGTCGGCGCACTGATACCCAGCTGTGCGATTGCGGCGGTTGCCGCTTCCAGCAGAGCCTGCTTTTTCTCTTCACTTTTAGGACGCGCCACCGCGTTTTACCCCCCGCGCGTTAAAAAACGCATGATTGAAACACGATCCCCTACGTACCGCAACATTTGTATAGATTCTGTAAACCTGCTTGACGGTATAACGTCGCCACCTATAATGAGTAATTACTCACTCATAATCAAGTGAATCACTCAGGAACGCACGGAGTGTGTGATCGGGTTAGCGTCTAAACATGAAATTTCTCAAAGTCAGCGTGGTGATTGTGATGTTATTAGCAGCGGCGGGATGTGTTTCGTTAGGCCTCAATGCCGGCTTCGGCCATGCCCCGCAGGGAGAACGCGCGGAGCAACTGGCCCGTTCCCCGCACTATAATGACGGGCAGTTTCATAATGAACTGCCGACGACCATGCTGACCGGAGACAAGGGGCAGCTGGCCCTGCTGTGGGAGTTTGTCGCGGGCAAGCGGGAAAACCTGCGCCCCGCCGGCGATCTGCCGTATGTCACCACCGATCTGGCAGCGCTGGAGACGCAGGAAGATGTCATCGTCTGGCTGGGCCACTCCTCGTGGTACATGCAGCTGGCGGGCAAACGCATTCTCATCGATCCGGTTTTCAGCGACTACGCCGCGCCTTTCTCCTTCCTGAACAAAGCGTTCGGCGGAAAATACCCGTGGCGGGCGGAAGACATGCCGGAAATCGATTATCTGCTCATTTCCCATGATCATTATGACCACCTGGATTACGCCACGATCCAGGCACTTAACCCAAAAGTCGGGCAATTCCTGACGCCGCTGGGCGTAGGCGCTCATCTTGAACATTGGGGGATCCCGCCAGACAAGGTCCGGGAAGCGGACTGGCGGCAGTCGTGGACGCTCACCAACACGCTGACCGTTCATGTTCTGCCTGCACGGCACTTCTCCGGACGCAGCCTGAAGAGGAACCAAACGCTGTGGGCCAGCTTTCTGTTCGAAACGCCGGTGCGCAAGATTTATTACAGCGGTGACAGCGGCTACGGCCCGCACTTCAAAGCCATTGGCGATCGTTTCGGCGCTATCGACATCGCGATTATGGAAAACGGCCAGTATGACCCCGGTTGGCAGCAGATTCACATGATGCCGGAGGAAACCGCACAGGCCACCGCCGATCTCAACGCACGCGCCGTCATCCCCAGCCACGCTGGTCGCTTCGTACTGGCGAACCACGCCTGGGACGACCCTTACCGCCGGCTGGCGGCGGCAAGCAAGAACTACGCATTTTCATTATTAACGCCCAGGTTGGGCGACGTTGTTTACCCGGCGCAGAAGGATCAAACCTTCGGCGCATGGTGGGAAGAATAAATAATCCGGCGAATAAAAGAATAGTTTAAGGAGAAAGCATGAATATTCCCGTTCAGGTAGTAGAAGTGCTGGTCGACTGGATCGATCAAAACCTGCATAAACCGCTGCGTATTGATGAAATCGCCCGCTATTCTGGTTATTCCAAATGGCATCTGCAACGACTGTTTTCACGCCATACGGGCGAGAGCCTGGGGCAATATGTACGCAAGAGAAGACTGCAAATGGCGGCGCAGGAATTGCTTGATACCAATGACAGGATTCTGGATATCAGCATGAAATACGGCTTCGATTCGCAGCAGACGTTTACCCGGACTTTCAGCAAAACATTCCACCAGACGCCGGGGGCTTACCGGAAATATGGGAACATGGAGGCCAGGTGAAAACGGGGCCGGCGTGTTGGATAAAATCACGCCGGCGTTTTTGTCATATATTTATCCGTCATTTTCACCTACGAGAAAATGTAAGTATCCCGCATAATCATTCCCCCGCTTCCAGTGAACCTATGATGTACTTTTGAAGCTAATTTTTGCTTTTCGCTCACAGCGGACCTGGCTACTTTCCTATCTGCCCGTTTTATTCCCGCTTTTATCACGGTGCGCCGTGCCAGGATAAGCAGGTTAATGCATAACGCTAACGTGTTATAATCCAGGCGTTTTATTATCTTAATTGCAAGAAAAAATGATAAACAAAATTCTGGTAAGCGCTTGCCTGATGGGTTTCAAAGTCCGCTATAACGGCAGTGAGAAAGCCCCGATAATCGCTCAGCTTGCCCATTGGCAACAGGAGCAACGTCTGGTGATCCATTGTCCTGAACTGGCTGCCGGGTTGTCTGTACCACGCCCTCCGGCAGAGATTATTTCTGCTAACGGTAACGACGTGATGCATGGACGAGCCAGAATAACAGAAAATACAGGGCGGGATGTTACTGAGCACTATCAGCTTGCAGCCTGGCTGGCACTGCGTACCGCACAGGAGTCTGGTTGTACTGCTGCGTTGTTAACTGACGGTAGTCCAACATGCGGCAGCCGGTATATCTATGACGGCTCTTTTAGCGGCCAGCGTAAACCAGGTATGGGAGTCGCAGCATCGTTACTGTCTGAGCATGGTATAGCCGTGTTTTCAGATACGCAGCTCACAGAGCTTATTACCTGGATAGAGGAAAGGGAAAGCGACACATTCAGTTAATGATGTCCAAATCCGGAGATCCACCTTGCTGACACTCAGCAGCCAAACAACAATATGTTGGCTGCTTCAGGCCATGTGCAGGCCTTATTAACATTGATGATGTATACAGATTAACGGTTCTAACTTAGTCAAAGCAGGTTTAAAAGCTACATTAGCACCAAAGAGTAAATCCCTTTGGCTCTCTGACGGGTATTTCCTTAATACTTTACGTTTTTTCAATACGAAACTAACAAAAACTACAAACCAGCCCCCTTCCCTCCGCACCGTTCCCCCAGCGCCTGCGCACACGCCCAGGCCGAGCTCCACGCCCACTGAAAGTTATACCCGCCCAGCCAACCGGTCACGTCCACAACTTCACCGATGAAGTACAGCCCCGGCACCTTATGCGCTTCCATCGTCTTGGAGGAAAGCCCGGCCGTGTCCACGCCGCCGATCGTCACCTCCGCCGTGCGATACCCCTCCGTGCCGTTAGGCTGCACCCGCCAGTTGTGCAGCGTGTCCGCCAGTTGCGTCTGTTGCCTGGCATCCAGCTGTTTCAGCGTTAACTCCGGAATCTGGCCGAGGGTTTGCAGGCATTCCACCAGCCGGCGCGGCAACCGTTTTGCCAGCGTATTCTTCAGGCTTTGGTTCGGATGCTCAGCCCGTTCCCCATCAAGGAACGCATTCAGGTCATCATCCGGCAGCAAATTCACGCTGACCAACTCCCCCGGCTGCCAGTAGCTGGAAATCTGCAAAATCGCCGGGCCGGACAGGCCGCGGTGGGTAAACAGGATATTTTCACGGAAGGCAACGCCGGACTCCGCCGTCACCAGTGCCGGCACCGACACGCCGGAAAGCGCCTGAAGATGTTCCAGCACCGGCTTGTGCAGCGTAAACGGCACCAACGCCGCACGCGTGGGCAGAACGTTCAGGCCGAACTGCTGCGCCAGCTGATAGCCGAACGGCGTAGCGCCCAGCCCCGGCATCGACAGCCCGCCGCTGGCGACGACCAGCGCCGGCGTACGCACCTCTCCACCATTGAGGCGAATAAGGAACGCCTCCTCACCTTCGCGCGCCACCTCCAGCACTTCGCTGCGCAAACGCAGGGTAACCTGGCCTTTGGCGCACTCCTGCAACAGCATGTCGACGATCTGCTCCGCGGAATCATCGCAGAACAGCTGGCCCAGCGTTTTTTCATGCCAGGCGATCTGATAACGCCCCACGAGATCGATAAAATCCCACTGGGTATAACGCGCCAGGGCAGACTTACAAAAATGCGGATTTTGTGACAAATACGCCGCCGGTTCCGTATAGAGGTTAGTAAAGTTGCAGCGACCGCCGCCGGACATCAGGATCTTCCGCCCGGCTTTCTTCCCGTTGTCGACAACCAGAACCCGTAATCCGGCCTGTCCCGCCTGCGCGGCGCAAAACAATCCGGCCGCTCCGGCGCCGATAATCACCGCATCAAATCTTTCCACACCCTGCCTCATATCCTGCCGTGATGAAACGGCACTCACAAATTCTGAAAAAGCATTGTAAACGCCGTTTTCCGGCGGCTCCAGTGTAAGAAAATATTAATGAGCAAAGAAGGCGGCAACCCTATGAATTTATGAGAGTAATCTAATTTTAATGACATCTTTTGCCACAAAAAAATCAAAAAATAGTCATATTTCTCTTTTACCCAACCCGCTTTCTCACAGATAATGCGCCGCGTTCATGTCCACTACCTGGCGTAACGCTTATGCTACATCTTTTTGCAGGGCTAGATTTTCACACTAGCGTAATGTTGGTACTCGCATTGCTGTTCGTGTTGTTTTACGAAGCCATCAACGGTTTCCACGACACGGCCAACGCGGTGGCAACCGTTATTTACACCCGGGCAATGCGTTCGCAGCTTGCCGTCGTGATGTCCGGTATCTTCAACTTCCTTGGCGTGATGCTGGGCGGTCTCAGCGTTGCTTACGCCATCGTCCACATGCTTCCGACCGATCTGCTGCTAAACGTGAGTTCTGCCCATGGACTGGCGATGATGTTCTCACTGTTGCTGGCGGCGATCATCTGGAACCTCGGCACCTGGTATTTCGGTTTGCCGGCCTCCAGTTCCCATACCCTCATCGGGGCGATCATCGGTATCGGCCTGACGAACGCGCTGGTCACCAACGCTTCCGTGGTAGATGCGCTCAATATCCCGAAAGTCATCGGCATCTTTATGTCGCTGATTATCTCCCCTCTGGTAGGTTTGATCGTGGCAGGCGGTATGGTTTTCCTGCTGCGCCGTTACTGGAGCGGCACCAAAAAACGCCAGCGCATTCACATGACGCCGGCGGAACGCGAAAAAATCGACGGCAAACGTAAGCCGCCGTTCTGGACCCGTATCGCCCTGATCCTGTCCGCCGTCGGCGTCAGCTTCTCTCACGGCGCCAACGACGGCCAGAAAGGCATCGGTTTGCTGATGCTGGTGCTCATCGGCGTTGCGCCGGCGGGCTTCGTCGTCAATATGGACGCCACCGGGTATGACATCGCCCGTACCCGCGACGCCGTGGTGCACCTCCAGCAGTACTACGTTAAAAACAAGGACACCCTGCCGCACATCGTGGGCAGCGAGCCGACAGCGCCGGTCGAAGTCGCGCTGAACAGCGGTGAATTCCACTGTCACAGCGACCGCGCGCTGATCGCCATTGAACAGGCGCAGGGCATGCTGGGTAATCTGCAAAGCTACAGCGAACTGAACGTTGAGCAGCGCAACCACATGCGCCGTCTGCTGATGTGCATCGCCGACACGTCGGAGAAAGCCGGCAAGCTGCCGGAAACCAGCCTGAGCGACCGCCGCTACCTCGGCGATCTGCGTAAGGACCTGCTGCAAACCGTCGAATATGCGCCGATGTGGATTATCGTCGCCGTCGCGCTGGCGCTCTCCCTTGGCACCATGATCGGCTGGCGCCGCGTGGCGACCACCATCGGGGAGAAAATCGGCAAGAAAGGCATGACCTACGCGCAGGGGGTTTCCGCCCAGATGACCGCGGCTATCTCCATCGGCGTAGCCAGCTACACCGGGATGCCGGTTTCCACCACCCACGTGCTCTCCTCCTCCGTTGCCGGCACCATGATCGTTGACGGCGGCGGCGTGCAGAAGAAGACGGTGAAGAACATCCTGTTAGCCTGGATACTGACGCTGCCGGTATCCATCGTACTGGCCGGCGGCCTGTACTGGCTGGCGCTGACGTTCGTGCTCTGATTCTTTCCGGGCAACAAAAAACCCGTCAGGTGAACCTGACGGGTTTTTTTATATCCTTCCCTGAGGCAGTCAATACCAGACCGCCAGCGATACCAGACACACCACCACCAGCCCACACAGGGCGCTGGTCAGCATAAACTGACGGCGCAGGCGCTCACAGCGACGGATAAACTCATCATCATGATGATCGAGATACCGTTGTGCGTAAATATAACGAACCAGACGGATTTGTTTGCTGGGCTGACCGTGTGCGGTAAAAAACCCGGCTCCGTCAACGTATTGATATAAAAGCGGATCACAGCCGCGAAGAACCACCAGCAGTGCCCGCAGTGAGGAGTAGTAGCGCACCATGTTCACCACGCATACCACAAATAATGCCCAGAACAGCGCAACGGTATTAACCATGCTCTCCTCCCGGCAATCACCCCGCCATAGCACGGAATGACCGCACTCGTTATTTTGCCAGACAACTTTTGGTGCCTTGCCTGCGCACCAAACCGCAGTATTTCTTATCGGGGAGGTGGCCCAGCCTGATTATTCGGCAAGCCACTATCTACCAGTTTAGGAAAAGAATACGAAAATGGAATAGAGATCACGGCAACAAATTCGCAGATCTTGTGCGACAACGAATAATGCGTTCCGCTGTCACCAAAACTCACGATCTATTCCTAAAATAAAAGCAGAAAACGTGAGCAAGCCGGTAAACCAGCGACAAAAAAAGTACTAATTGCTGATACAGAGCATTCTGCACTTGCTTTCAGTAAGGGCTATCCTTATAAAAAACGGGGCTAATCTTTTACGCCGCCCCGCTTTCACGCGTTATAACCATCGCATAACGATGTGAGCACAAATACAGCAGTCAGGCGGCTTTTTGCCGCCGGGGCATAGGCGAATACGCCTTCCGGGTGTAAAACAAAAGGGTCAGCCCTCATTCAGATGCACGACGGCTATGCAACATTTGGCTATAAAAACCCGCATGTTGTGATCGGAGAGACACCCTCGCAACGGCGGACAGTGATAACATGCAGGCATGCAAGAAGCCCGGTACAAGCAAATGCCTGTCACCTATTCATCGGCTTTTACGGAAGGAGTACTTTATGGCTTATAAACATATTCTGGTTGCTGTAGACCTTTCCCCTGAGAGTAACATTCTGGTCGAGAAAGCGGTTTCTATGGCTAAGCCATACAATGCCAAAGTTTCTCTGATTCACGTTGATGTCAATTACTCCGATCTCTACACCGGTTTGATCGACGTTAATCTCGGAGACATGCAGAAACGCATTTCCGACGAAACGCATCATGCATTGACCGATCTCTCCCAGAACGCCGGTTATCCCATCGCAGAGACCCTGAGCGGCAGCGGTGACCTGGGACAGGTATTGGTTGACGCGATCAAGAAGTACGACATGGATCTGGTGCTGTGCGGCCACCATCAGGACTTCTGGAGCAAGCTGATGTCTTCCGCGCGCCAGTTAATCAACACCGTGCATATCGACATGCTGATCGTTCCCCTGCGCGATGAAGATGACGACTAATCATTTAATTAATCAATGAATCTCCAAACGCCCGCTCATGCGGGCGTTTTTCTTTCCGCGTTTTTATCTCCCGCCGGACAAAAGCTGATTAGTGTGATCAACCACTAAGTCAGTCAACAAACAATACAATAACCTATCATCCACAAATCATATGGAATTAAATCAAAGCCGAAAGGCAATGAAATGGAATTCTGTTCGTTCATCAACCACAAGACGGCATGCCATCTGATGCCCGCCTACACTTCTAAGAACCATCACGCAGAGGCAGATTTACCATGGATAAGCCCACCCCTGTCGGTTTATTGCATCAACCCAAACCCTTTTTCATGATCTTCTTCGTCGAACTGTGGGAGCGGTTCGGCTACTACGGCGTGCAGGGGATCCTGGCGGTCTTTTTCGTCAAACAGCTGGGATTCTCACAGGAACAGGCGTTCATTACCTTCGGCGCCTTCGCCGCACTGGTTTATGGCCTGATCTCCATCGGCGGCTACGTGGGCGATCACCTGCTCGGCACCAAACGCACCATGGTGCTGGGCGCCATTGTACTCGCCGTCGGTTACTTCATGACGGGGCTGTCGCTGCACAGCCCGAATATGATTTTCATCGCGCTGGGCACCATCGCGGTGGGTAACGGCCTGTTCAAGGCCAACCCGGCCAGCCTGCTGTCGAAGTGTTATCCGCCGAAGGACCCGCGTCTGGACGGGGCGTTCACCCTGTTTTACATGTCCATCAACATCGGTTCGCTGCTCTCCCTCTCCGCCGCGCCGGTCATTGCGGACAAATACGGCTACGCCATCACCTACAACATCTGCGGTATCGGCCTGATCGTCGCGCTGCTGGTCTACTTCGCCTGCCGCGGCATGGTGCGTAATATCGGTTCCGAGCCGGACCACCGCCCCCTGAACGTGAAAAACCTGCTGATGGTGCTGCTGGGCACCGTCGTCATGGTGTACGTCTGCGCCTGGCTGATGCATAACGTCAAAATCGCCAATATCGCGCTGATCGTTATCTCCATCGGCGTGGTGTTCGTTTTCTTCCGCGAGGCGTTCAAACAGGACAAGATCGGCCGCAACAAAATGTACGTCGCTTTCGTGCTGATGATCGAAGCTATCCTGTTTTACATTCTGTACGCACAGATGCCGACCTCACTCAACTTCTTCGCCATCAATAACGTCCACCACGAAATTCTCGGCTTCACGATCAACCCCGTGAGCTTCCAGGCGCTGAACCCCTTCTGGGTGGTGGTCGCCAGCCCGATCCTGGCATCGCTCTACACCCGCCTCGGCGTTAAGGGGAAAGACCTGACCATGCCGGCGAAATTTACGCTGGGTATGTTCCTCTGCTCACTGGGCTTCCTGACTGCCGCCGCCGCGGGGCTGTGGTTCGCTGATGCGCAGGGGCTGACTTCGCCCTGGTTCATCGTGCTGGTCTATCTGTTCCAGAGCCTGGGCGAGCTGATGATCAGCGCCCTCGGTCTGGCGATGGTCGCGGCGCTGGTGCCGCAGTATCTGATGGGCTTTATCCTCGGCATGTGGTTCCTGACGCAGGCGGCCTCCTTCCTGCTGGGCGGCTACGTCGCCACCTTCACCGCCGTGCCGGAAGGCATTACCGACCCGCTGCAAACGCTGCCGATCTACACCGGCGTCTTCAGCAAAATCGGCATCGCCACCCTGATCATCGCCATCATCATGGCTATCATGGTGCCGTGGCTGAACCGGATGATGAACGCAACCGGAGACGCCTCAACGCCCGCACAAAAAGGCTGATTCCCGTCCTTACCCGCGATGATCCGCATACCTGAAACCGGCGGATCATCGCGCATCGCTAATATTTCTCCCGCTCTCATCAGAAAAAAAACTTGTTAACCCCGGTATTGCTGGTGTTATAGTCGAAAACGCAAACACGGCAACCAGCCACAACTAAAATAATCATAAAAATACATATATTTCATTAAATTATCACAAGGAGTAAAAGCTCTATGGAGAATTTTTCGTCTCTAGAAAGTTTCCTGTCCGGTGTACAACAGCGAGATCCACATCAACCTGAATTCCTTCAGGCCGTGCGCGAAGTAATGACGACCTTATGGCCGTTTCTGGAACAAAACCCGCGTTATCGCAATGGCGCGCTGCTGGAGCGTTTGGTCGAACCTGAGCGCATCATTCAGTTCCGCGTCACCTGGCTGGATGACCACGGGAAGGTTCAGGTGAACCGTGCCTGGCGTGTTCAGTTCAGTTCGGCGATCGGCCCGTTCAAAGGCGGCATGCGTTTCCACCCCTCGGTAAACCTGTCGATTCTGAAATTCCTCGGCTTCGAACAAACGCTGAAAAACTCCCTGACCACCCTGCCTATGGGCGGCGGCAAAGGCGGCAGCGACTTTAACCCGCGCGGTAAAAGCGAAGGCGAGATCATGCGTTTCTGTCAGGCGCTGATGTGCGAGCTATACCGCCACCTCGGCCCGGACACCGACGTCCCTGCCGGCGACATCGGCGTAGGCGGCCGTGAAGTGGGTTACATGGCCGGCATGATGAAAAAGCTGTCCAACAACACCGCCTGTGTGTTTACCGGCAAAGGCCTCTCTTTCGGCGGCAGCCTGATTCGTCCGGAAGCCACCGGCTACGGCCTGATTTATTTCACCAACGCCATGCTCAAACGTCACGGCCTGGGCTTTGAAGGCATGCGCGTCGCCGTTTCCGGCTCCGGCAACGTGGCGCAATACGCCATCGAGAAAGCCATGTCGCTGGGCGCGCGCGTTATCACCGCTTCCGACTCCAACGGCACCGTGGTGGACGAAGCCGGCTTCACCGAAGAGAAACTGGCCCGCCTGTGCGAAATCAAATCCCAGCACGACGGCCGCGTACGCGACTACGCCAACGAATTCGGCTTAACGTATCTGGAAGGCCAGCAGCCCTGGGGCGTTCCTGTTGATATCGCCCTGCCCTGCGCCACCCAGAACGAACTGGACGTCGAGGCGGCGCGCAAGCTTATCGCCAACGGCGTGAAAGCCGTGGCCGAAGGCGCCAACATGCCGACCACCATCGAAGCCACCGAACTCTTCCTGGAAGCGAACGTGCTGTTTGCGCCGGGTAAAGCGGCAAACGCCGGCGGTGTGGCGACATCCGGGCTGGAAATGGCGCAGAACGCCGCGCGTATGGGCTGGAAAGCCGAGAAGGTGGATCTGCGTTTGCACCACATCATGCTGGACATCCACCAGGCCTGCGTGGAGTACGGCGGTGAAAGCTCACAAACCAACTACGTTCAGGGCGCCAACATCGCCGGTTTCGTGAAGGTTGCCGACGCCATGCTGGCGCAAGGGGTGCTGTAAGCGCCCCGGCCCTTCCACCGTTATGCCTGCGGCATATAGATATCAAACCGGTGGTTTTTGGTCTCCGTCGCCGCATGAGCGGGAATTCCCGCCAGCGGCGGCGCGTAATCCGGCCGCTTGACCACCACCCGTTTGGTGGCAAGCCGGCGTGCCGGAGCCAGCAGTTCATCCGCATCGGCATCTGCCCCGACCAGGGACTGAAACACCCGCATCTCTTTTTTCACCAGCGCGCTCTTCTGCTTGTGCGGATACATCGGATCGAGATACACCACTTCCGGGCGCGGCGTCAGGCTATCCAGCGCGTCAATACCGGAAGCGTGGATCAGCGTCAGCCGCTCACGCAGCCAGCCGCCGATTTCCGCATCTTCATAGCCGCGCCGTAAACCGTCATCCAATAAAGCGGCCACCACCGGGTGACGCTCCAGCATCCGCACCCGGCAGCCGACCGACGCCAGCACGAACGCATCGCGTCCCAGCCCCGCCGTGGCGTCCACCACGTCAGGCAGGTAATCGCCCTTAATGCCGACCGCCTTCGCCACCGCTTCGCCGCGACCGCCGCCGAACCTGCGCCGGTGCGCCAGCGCGCCGCCGGCGAAATCGACAAAAATCGCGCCCAGTTTGGGTTCGTCCAGCTTGCGCAGCTCAAGATGTTGCGGCGTCAGCACCAGCGCCATCACAGCAGCGGGATCGTGCGTCAGCCCCCAGCGCTGCGCCAGATGCGACAAGGCGCCGCTGTCGGCGCCTTGTTCGGTAATCAGTTGAATGCTCAACGGATTACCCTTTGATGCCGTAATGACGCAGCATGGCGTCGATTTTCGGCTCGCGTCCGCGGAAATTGCGGAACAGGTTCATCGGTTCGTCAGAGCCGCCCTGTGACAGGATGTTGTCCAGGAAAGCGCGGCCGGTATCCACGTTGAAAATCCCTTCCTCCTCAAAGCGGGAGAAGGCATCCGCCGAAAGCAGTTCGGCCCACAGATAACTGTAATACCCCGCCGCGTAACCGCCGGCGAAGATATGGCTGAATGCGTGCGGGAAACGGCCCCATGATGGAGACGGCACTACGGCGACCAGCTTTTTCACTTCCTGCAGGGTTTCCAGAATCTTTGGCCCCTGCGCCGGATCGAACTCGGTATGCAGGCGGAAATCGAACAATCCGAACTCCAGCTGACGCAGGATAAACAGCGCCGCCTGATAGTTTTTCGCCTCCAGCATCTTGTCCAGCATCGCCTGCGGCAGCGGTTCGTTGGTCTGATAGTGACCGGAGATGAAGGCCAGCGCCTCCGGCTCCCAGCACCAGTTTTCCATGAACTGGCTCGGCAGTTCGACCGCATCCCACGGCACGCCGTTGATGCCGGACACCCCCGGCGTTTCCACGGTGGTCAGCATGTGATGCAGGCCATGGCCGAACTCATGGAACATCGTGGTCACTTCGTTGTGGGTGAACAGCGCCGGTTTATCGCCGACCGGGCGGTTGAAGTTACAGGTCAGATACGCCACCGGCTTCTGCAGCGTGCCGTCGCTGCGGCGCATGCGGCCAACGCAGTCATCCATCCAGGCCCCGCCGCGCTTGTGCTCGCGCGCGTAAAGATCGAGGAAGAAACTGCCGCGCAGTTCACCGCTGTCATCGAACAGATCGAAGAAGCGCACCTCCGGATGCCACACGTCAACGTCATGACGCTCTTTCGCCGTGATGCCGTAAATGCGTTTCACCACTTCAAACAGGCCGCTCAGCACGCGCTGTTCCGGGAAGTACGGGCGCAGTTCCTCATCGCTGATGGAATAGAGATGCTGCTTCTGCTTTTCGCTGTAGTAGGTAATGTCCCACGGCTCCAGCTCGCTGACGTTGTAGTGCTGGCGGGTAAATTCGCGCAGTTGCGCCAGCTCCTCCTCGCCCTGCGGGCGGGCACGTTTCGCCAGATCGGTCAGAAAATCCAGCACCTGACGGGGATTTTCCGCCATCTTGGTCGCCAGTGATTTATCTGCGTAAGAGGCGAAGCCCAGCAGTTGCGCCAACTCGTGGCGCAGCGTCAGCGTTTCCGCCATGATCGCGCTGTTGTCCCATTTGCCGGCATTCGGCCCCTGATCGGAAGCGCGGGTGGTAAATGCCTGGTACATCTCATGGCGCAGCTCGCGGTTGTCGGCATAGGTCATAACCGGCAGGTAACTCGGCATATCCAGCGTCAGCAGCCAGCCTTTCTGCTCTTTGGCTTCCGCCTGCGCCTGTGCCGCGGCCAGCGCGCTTTCCGGCAGGCCGGCCAGTTGTTGTTCATCGGTGATCAGCTTGCTCCAGCCCATGGTGGCATCCAGCACGTTATTGCTGAACGCGGAACCCAGCTCGGACAGGCGGGCCATAATCTCGCCATAACGCTGCTGCTGCGCTTTCGGCAGGCCGATGCCGGACAGCTCGAAGTCACGCAGCGCATTCTCCACCGCTTTTTTCTGCGCCTTGGTCAGGCCGGCGAACGACGCGCCTTCCTTCAGATTGCGATAGGCTTTGTACAGCCCTTCATGCTGCCCCACCCAGGTGCCGTATTCCGACAGCAGCGGCAGGCATTGCTCGTAGGCGCTGCGCAGTTCCGGGCTGTTTTTCACCGAATTCAGGTGGCTGACCGGGGAGAAAATCCGGCTCAGGCGATCGTCGGTTTCCGCCAGCGGCTGGCACAGGTTGTCCCAGGTGAACGGAGCGCCCTGCGCCACAACCCGCTCAACCTCCGCACGGCAGTCCGCCAGCGCCGACGTAACGGCGGGGACGATATCCTCCGGTTTAATCCGGGAAAAAGGCGGTAAGTCGAACGGCGTCAGTAACGGATTGGTCATGGAAACGATCCTTATAAAATGGCGGCCCGGGAGCCCGCGGCCGGGCAGCGAATGAATACAGGTTAACACCGCCAGCGCGGCAGCGTAATGAACGTTATATGAGGTTAAGTGTAGCGAATATCAATAGTTAAGCGTTCCGATTCTTGCGATAGGCGATGTGCGGGTCATCGGCCCCGTCCTGATAAAGCAACCTATTTCCCGGCGGAACGTTTATACTGGGCGCCATATGCCTTTCCCGTGCGGAGCGGCCCGAATTCAGTCACCGGAAAATCGACATGCTGAGCTATCGCCACGAATAGTATTGTCTTCTCCTGGGTGGATGAGCGAGAAGTGAAGTAAATTGGTTAACAAACTTTAAGAGACTCCCCATAGCCAAGCCGGTAAAAACGGTTACAATCACACAGGATTGATATACACCAGACAGGGAGGGCTATGGGGTACGGACAAAGCGCATGTCGTAATGAATTTGAGCGCAAACGCGAGGAGTTGAGGCGGTTTTCGCGCAGCTTGTCAGGAAGGCACCTTCAGTTTCTGCGTTCGAGTTTATTTTCCGATACGGAGAACTTAATCAGTGAGCTCGAACACGAAATTTATATCAATTGCATGTCTTATCGTGGTGGCGTAGATGTTTTACAACTTGAAATAGAGCATCTTGCAGAGCAAGACTTTTTAATAATGTCAGGACAAGTTCAGCTTTACCTTATTGTCGAAAAAGAGCGAAAAAATAAAAATCAGCAAATCGTTCTTAAGCAAATAGGATTTGTAAGTGGAGGGGCTCAGTTTTTTGCTGGCGCAGGTGTATGTGTAGGCTCATTGGGGGCAGCATGTTCAGGATACGGAGCGCCAATGGCGATTCAGGGTGCGAATAACGCTTATGAAAGCGGGTATTATCTTCTACTCCGTAGAGATATATCCGGCCCAGTAAGGGACGCCTACCGCTATACAGCACAAACGTTAGGTTATAGCAATGATACTGCTGATATAGTATACGGTGCAGTAGACTTGGGCTTAACAGGGTATGGCGCTGCACGCCAGGTTCTATTGCCAAGACATAAATCATGGAAGTTGTTTCATCAAATTAAGAGCGATTATATTTTGGGCTGGCAGGAAATGAGTAAGGTTGCGATAGCTACTGATGCGATGGGAAGTGTAGCAACTTCTTATTCGATATACAGTATATCAGGTAATAGGGAGTAAGTACGATGGAAAATGATGTTATCTTATCTACAAAATCATGGCTTCCTGTTTTTGTATACTACGGTATATCGATACTTTTATTTATTTTACTTTATTACATCAAGCTGGTCGTGGATAAAAAGATGAAGCGCCCGTTATTTATCGTTTATACATTTATCGTCCCAATTATTGCAGCGCTGCAATTTGGGATTTTTTATCATGGGTATAACTTCTTAAGGGATATTCTTTTTATCAACTATGATATAGATCCTTATGACTCCATAATGTATGGAGCTCTGTTTTTTGCATTACTGTATTGCCTGGCCATGCCAAGAAATAAATATGTGAAATTTGTTTGATGCAACTTAACAGATAAAAAGAGGATGTTAATGGAAACTTTATTGTTCTGTTAAGAGAAGCATTTTATGAGTCAGCAAATTATTTGGCATGGGCCTTCTGTTCTTTATTGGCATGCTATTTATCACTTGCAATCTTCACGTTAAACAAACCAGTTGGAAAAAAGGCAAGGATAGCGAGAAGCGCAGACTGACCGATGAAGAGGGTAAACAGTTCGATGAACTCCGTGCTAAAACTGATTCCCCTGATATCGAAATCACCCGCCTTGAAGCCGTTGCTGACGATGAGCGAAGCCTTCCCGGCCTGCCGGCTAAGGACAAGACCGTCACCAATGACGAGCAGGTCAATAGCTTGTCACAATGTAATCATCTATAAGCAGTTTTTCTTAAAGTTGCATATAGGCTCTGGATATAGACTTTTTGTTTGTGGTTCTTTCAAACCTTTTCTGCTTTATACTCCCTTCATTCCGTTCTGGTGTTTTCACCATTGAGCATAACTACGTGGGGTGATTTGTGGGGTAATAAATCTTGAGATTCGAAACAAACCACAAATTAATCATTTAAAAATCAATTAAGTATAATCAAATGCTGAGCTATCGCCACAGTTTCCACGCCGGCAACCACGCCGACGTTCTTAAACACACCGTTCAGAGCCTGATCATTGAAGCGCTGAAGGAAAAAGAGAAGCCCTTCCTCTACCTGGACACCCACTCCGGCGCCGGACGTTACCAGTTAAGCAGCGAACACGCGGAAAAGACAGGCGAATACCTGGAAGGCATCGCCCGGCTGTGGCAGCGCGATGACATTCCCGACGCCCTGACGTCGTATCTGGACGCCGTGCGCGCCTTCAACCGCAACGGGCAGTTGCGCTACTACCCCGGTTCCCCGCTGATTGCCCGTCTCCTGCTGCGCGCGCAGGATAAGCTGCACCTGACGGAGTTACATCCCAGCGACTATCCTTTATTGCGCCAGGAGTTTCAGAAAGACGAGCGGGCGCGGGTGTTGCGTGACGACGGTTACCAGCAGCTCAAGGCGCAGCTCCCGCCCGATTCGCGGCGCGGCCTGATCCTGATTGATCCGCCTTACGAGATGAAAACGGACTATCAGGACGTGGTAAAAGGCATTCAGGAAGGCTACAAACGTTTCGCCACCGGCGTCTACGCCCTGTGGTATCCGGTGGTGCTGCGCCAGCAAACCAAGCGCATGATCCGCGACTTACAGGAAACCGGCATCCGCCGTATTCTGCAGATCGAACTGGCGGTGCGCCCGGACAGCGATCAGCGCGGCATGACCGCCTCGGGGATGATTGTCATCAACCCGCCGTGGAAACTGGAACAGCAGATGCGCGAGCTGTTGCCCTGGCTGCATCAGGCGCTGGTGCCGTCAGGCACCGGGCACACGCATCTGGAGTGGATCGTGCCGGAATAATTCCGGCCTATCGCAACAATAGGCCTAATCTTTGTGGCGATAACGGCTCTGGCGTTACACTTGAGCCCAATATTTGTCTCTGACTATGGACCCAGCTAATGACGAAACATTACGACTACATTGCAATTGGCGGCGGCAGCGGCGGCATCGCCTCCATCAACCGTGCGGCCATGTACGGCCAGAAATGCGCCCTGATTGAAGCGAAATATCTGGGCGGCACCTGTGTAAACGTCGGCTGCGTGCCGAAGAAGGTGATGTGGCATGCGGCGCAGATTTCAGAAGCGATCCGCCTGTACGGCCCGGATTACGGCTTCGACACCACGATCAACGGTTTCGACTGGAAAACGCTGGTCGCCAGCCGCAGCGCCTACATCGACCGCATCCATCAGTCTTACGAGCGCGGCCTGGGCAATAACAAAGTCGACGTCATTCACGGTTTCGCCACCTTCATCGACGCGCACACCGTTGAGGTCAACGGCGAGAAAATTACCGCGGACCATATCCTTATCGCCACCGGCGGCCGCCCTTCACGCCCGTCGATTCCCGGCGCGGAATACGGCATCGATTCCGATGGCTTCTTCGCCCTGGATGCAATGCCGAAGCGCGTTGCCGTTGTGGGCGCAGGCTATATTGCGGTGGAAATCGCCGGCGTACTTAACGGGCTGGGGGCAGAAACCCACCTGTTCGTGCGCAAGCATGCGCCGCTGCGCACCTTCGATCCGATGATCGTAGAAACGCTGGTTGAAGTGATGAACGCCGAAGGGCCGCACCTGCATACGCAGTCCGTGCCCAAGTCCATCACCAAAAACAGCGACGGCAGCCTGACCCTGACGCTGGAAAACGGCAACAGCACGGAAGTGGACTGCCTGATCTGGGCCATCGGCCGTGAGCCGGCCAACGATGCCATCAACCTGGCCGCTACCGGCGTGAAAACCGATGCCAAAGGCTATATTTCAGTAGATAAATATCAGAATACCAGCGTTCCGGGCATCTACGCCGTCGGCGACAACACCGGCGCGGTGGAGCTGACGCCGGTCGCCGTGGCCGCTGGCCGCCGCCTGTCCGAGCGCCTGTTTAACAACAAGCCCGACGAGCATCTGGATTACACCAATATCCCCACCGTGGTGTTCAGCCACCCGCCTATCGGCACCGTCGGCCTGACCGAAGATCAGGCGAAGGAACAGCATGGCGCGGATAACGTGAAAGTGTACAAATCCGCGTTTACCGCCATGTACACCGCGGTCACCCAGCACCGCCAGCCGTGTCGTATGAAGCTGGTCTGCGTTGGTCCGGAAGAGAAAATCGTCGGTATTCACGGCATCGGATTCGGTATGGATGAAATCCTGCAAGGCTTCGCCGTCGCACTGAAGATGGGCGCGACCAAGAAAGATTTCGACAATACCGTCGCCATTCACCCGACCGCATCGGAAGAGTTTGTGACCATGCGCTAAGCCGGTTAATGGCCGGATCACCTGCGAAAAAGCCGGAATATATTCCGGCTTTTTTTCATCAGAACCCAGGCACTCCCCGGCAACGGACAAAAAAAGCCGCAACAACCCGTTGCGGCAAAAGCACAAACGCTCCCTTCGTTTGTCTATGAAATTTCGTGGATAAAGCTCAGAAAATCACTTTTACGCATCAGCGCCAGCCGACCGCGAAACTGACGCATCTTGCTGTAAATGGATTTGTCCGCCACCTGCAAGTTGGCCGCAATGCGCTTCACCCGCACGCCGCTCATCATATTGTCCAGAATGGTGAACGTTTCTTCGCTGATGTTGCCTGGTTTGTTGGACTCGCGGAACATCCCGTCAATCGCCGGTGAAATGAAGATCTCGCCGCGCAGCACTGCCTGCATTGCCTTCTTAATGGGTTCCAGCTGGGCATTTTTGCTGATAAAGCTGGCGTTTTCGATGGTGCGCAGGAAGTTCAGCGTGTAGTCATGCTGGTTGGTGGTCCAGAATACAACGCGGTACGTTTGTTCGTAGCTCAGGTGGGTCAGTGTACGGACGATCTCAAAAATCGACTGGTCGAGGCTGTCGAGATCGAGAAACAGGATTTTGCTTTGCATCACCGGGCACGTTCCCGGCGCAATATCTGAACGACAGAGCTTGAGCAGCCCTTTGACACCTTCGGTAAACAGGGGGTCGTTGGAGACGATGCCGACGCAGGCGTCGTTAATGTCGATCACTTCCGATGTTGATATTACTCTCATAATAAAAGCCTTTTACTCTTGCCGGACGCTAACTCAATAGCGTCAATATCCGTACTGCTGACGGTTTGTCTGTTCAGAAATCTACCGAAGACGCTAAGCAATACTTATGCGATATTGCTTAAAATCTGCGACAAAAATCCTCCGTATCCCCTTTTTGGGATGCCCCTAATAAAGCAGATATATTTTTAAAAACAACGCCGAATTCTGAAAATGACTATTACGCAAAATGAAATATCATAATAAAACCGACCAGACTTCGTATTTCCTCATGATTCCGCGCAGACGATTTATTGCATAAAGCCCCTAACACTCCACGCAACACGATGATATATATAACAAATAATAAACCCCCAACAATAAAACTACGACAGCGCCAGCAGGTTCATTATTTCCGCGCCTGAAAAGTAAACTCAGGTTAAACATCAGTGATGTTGTAAAACATTAGTAAATTATTTAGATTGCACGCCAGACAATATGCGGCGGTGCTATCTTTAACCATACGGCAATAGTCTCTGAAAAGATAAATCCTGCTCCATAATAAATCCGCATTATTGTGAATAAGTATTCATCTGCGCCATGGAATTCAGGCTCAATTTATACCTGACCGAACTCAGACAATATTTTCCATGGGGACAGAGCGCAAAAAATGACGATACAGCCTGAACGCACGGTCATTATGCTGGGAAGGAAGCAATTCCACGCCCGCTTTCAGCCCATCGTCGGACTCAGCCAGCAATATTACGGCGCGGAACTCCTCTCCATAGTCAGCGGCGTAGACAACGTGGAGGACTTCTTCTCCATTCAATCCAGCCGCAGCGTCAGAGACTTGGTTGAACAGCAATTAAAGCTGGTCAGCGGAAAAAATGAACGTATCTTCATCAACATCGCCCACCAGAATCTGATCGACGATGATTTCGTCAACCGTCTGTTATCCATCCGTACCCCGCTGGCGCTGGAAATCGAACACCTGGCGTCGCTTTCCCTGGAGGAGCATCTGCGCGTGCGCCATAACACCGGGCGGCTGCGCGACTGCGGGCATCAGATCTGGCTTGATGACGTAAAACGGCATACGCCGCTGGCGGCGCTGCGTTACCTGTACTGGGACGGGATCAAAATCGACAAGCACTATTTCTGGCAGATGCGCGGCGCTTTCCTGCAACAGGCCGCACGTTTTTACCGCCGCTACGCGCAAACCATTCTGGTGGAAGGCATCGAAACAGAGGTGCAATACCTGCACTGCCGGCAATCCGGTATCGACCTCGGCCAGGGGTACTACTGGCACTGTTATCTTCCCTGAGGAAGAACATCCTGATCTGCGGCGTAGCGTCGCAGGTAGTCGACCAGTTCCATAATATGCGGCTCGGCGCTGCGGCTCTTATGGTAGTGCGCATATATCGTGCCCACGGCGTGGCTTTCCGGCATCTCCAGCACCTGAACCTCCATCAGCCGGGCAAACGGCCGGGCAAAATGCGCGCTACACAGCAGAATGCTGTCTGACGTCGCGGCCAGCAACATCAGATTAAGCAGAGACGTACTGGAGTAGATCGGCATCTTGTTGCGCGGATTAAGCACCTCATTGTCCGCAAACAGCGAAGGCCACATCGTTGAACTGAGGTACTCCTCCTGCTCCAGCTGCGCCATGGTGAACCCCGGCCCGATGCGCGGGTGCCCTTTGCGGCACAACACCACCGGGCGCACTTCCATCACCGGCTCATTGGCGATCGTCCAGTCGGCGTACTTTTGCGGCGTCAGGCTGAGATCGATTTTTCGCGCACGCAACCGGCTGATGTCTTTTGATAAATCGCCGTCGTGGGTTTCCGTCAGCAGCGTGACGTGGCGAAAATTATACTGCTGCGCCTGCAATGCCTGTAATAAATAAAACTCCATTACCGGCGAAGCGCACAGTTTAATGCGTATCCGGCGGCGATCGTCCTGCGACACGCTGCCCGAGGTGCTGATCGCCTGCTGCATGCTGGCCAGCGCGCGGGAAAGATTGGGCGTGATATTCAACGCCACGGCGGTGGGTTCTAAACCATGTTTGGTGCGGATAAACAGCGGATCATTAAATCGCTCACGCATTTTATTCAATGCGCGGCTCACCGAAGCCCCTGAACTCCCCAATAATTCAGCCGCCAATGTTACGCTGCGCGTATCCATGACGGTTAAAAAAACATGAATCGTACTCATGTCGATATCGTACATAAACTTACCCTGAGTAGTTATTTATTCGGCGGGTCAGAGGGAAGCGACTACAGTGTAAGTGGCTGGTTGTACTAAAGCAAATCCGTCATTTTTATCAAAATAAGATGACCACAGAATAAAGATGGCTATTTCCCTGAAATACAGAACCGCATATTGTCATAGAGAAATTCTTAAAACATCTTGCCAATCGCAAAGAATAATCCGAACGCCGGCGGGCAATTTTTCCGCCTGAGCGGAGAAAAATCTCATTCCTGACGCTATCCGGGATGTTTATTTTGTCTTGAATTCACGCTCTGCTAGAATTTATTCAATTACATCAATGAAAAGGATATATCCGCCGCATTCCGCGGATACATGGAAATCGTAATGCCAATGACAGAAGAGCAGCAGAAAAAGACCATCATACCGCCGCCGGTAGAGAAAACGATCGGCCAGGCAACCCGCTTCGTTGACTGGTTCAGGGCGCTCCCCGTCGTCGCGCACCTGCTGCGCGCCGTGGACCGCTTTAACGATCGCATGGGAAGCCAGTTCGGCGCGGCCATCACCTATTTCTCTTTCCTCTCCCTGATTCCGATCCTGATGGTGTCGTTCGCCGCCGCGGGTTTCGTGCTGGCTTCACATCCTTACCTGCTGACGGAGCTGATCGACAAAATCGTCAACAACATCAGCGACCCGACGTTAGCGAATACGCTGAAAAACACGGTGAACACCGCGGTGCAGCAACGTACCACCGTCGGCCTGACCGGCCTGGCTATCGCCCTGTATTCCGGCGTCAGCTGGATGGGCAACATGCGGGAAGCCATCCGCGCCCAGTTGCGTGACGTCTGGGAGCGCAATCCACAGGAAAAGGAAAAAATCTACTTCCGCTACCTGCGCGATCTCATCTCCCTGACCGGGCTGGTCATCGCCCTGATCGTGACGCTTTCCTTAACGTCCGTTGCCGGTTCGGCGCAGGCGTCAATCGTCAGGGCGCTGGGGCTGGACGGCATCGAATGGCTGCGTCCGGCGCTGACCACTATCGCGCTGTCGATCTCCATCGCCGCGAACTATCTGCTGTTCCTGTGGATTTACCTTGCCCTGCCGCGCCACCGTCCACGCAAAAAAGCGCTGCTGCGCGGTACGCTGCTGGCGGCAATCGGGTTTGAAATCATCAAGTCCATCATGACATGGACACTGCCGAGCCTGGCGCGTTCGCCCTCCGGCGCGGCGTTCGGCTCGGTGATCGGGCTGATGGCCTTCTTCTACTTTTTCGCCCGCCTGACGCTGTTCTGCGCCGCCTGGATCGCTACCGCAGAGTACAAGGACGACGAACAGATCCCCGAGCGCCGCAAAAGCGCTTAATCGCCGTGCAGCGGGTAGCGTTTAGCCAGAAAGTCGAGGAAGCAACGAATACGCGCGGAGAGCTGACTGTTGCGGTAATACACCGCATGGATTGACTGGTAGCTCTCCAGCATTTCCTCTTTCAGCACCTGAACCAGCCGCCCCGCCTGACGATCCTCATAGGTCATGAAGTCCGACAGGCAGGCGATGCCCTGCCCGCTGAGCGCCAGATGGCGCAGGGTTTCACCGCTGGATGCCGCAATAGCGGGCGTAATCGCCAGGCTGGCGCAGGTTTGCTGCTTGAGCGGCCACTGGTTAAGCGTGGCCGGCTGGGTGAAGCCCAGCAGGCAATGGGAAAACAATTCGTCTACGCTCTGCGGCGCGCCATGTTTTTCCAGATAAGCCGGCGCGGCCAACAGCTTCAGGCCGGAACGCCCGATGGGGCGGGCATGCAGGCTGGAATCCTGCAAATTACCGATGCGGATCGCCACGTCGGTGCGCTGCTCCAGCAAATCGATGATTTGATCGCTGGTGTTAAGCTCCAGGCGGATGTCGGGATAGCAGAGGGAAAACTCGCCGATAATCGGTACCACCACGTGCAACATAAACGGCGATGCCGCGTTGATGCGCAGCCGTCCTGCCGGGCGGTGGCGACGCTGGGCCAGCAGCTCTTCAGCCTCTTCCATCGCTTCCAGAATCGACCGCGCCCGTTCCAGAAACAGCCTTCCTTCTTCGGTCATGTCGATGCGCCGCGTAGTGCGGTTAAGCAGCGTGGTTTCCAGCTTCTGTTCCAGCCGCCCCAGCGCCCGGCTGACCCCGCTGGGCGTTTGCCCCAGCAATTCCGCCGCCGCGGTCAGGCTGCCGGAATCCACGACGCTGACAAACGCCAGCAATTCCTCGGTTGTGGTTTTCATTTTTGCATGCCAGTCAATTATGTTGTGAGCATCACCCGCTATTTTAGCAAAAGTACTCCGGGCACACTACGCACATTCCTTATTACGGAATCCCCAGTTACGGAGTGCATATTATGCCCATTGCTCTTTTTGCGCTGACCATCAGCGCGTTCGCCATCGGGACCACCGAGTTCGTCATCGTCGGCCTGATCCCCACCATCGCGGCGGACCTGCAGGTTTCCCTGCCTTCAGCCGGGTTGCTGGTCAGCCTGTATGCCCTTGGCGTCGCCATCGGCGCGCCGGTGCTCACCGCGTTAACCGGCCGGATGCCGCGTAAGTCGCTGCTGGTTTCCCTGATGGTGCTGTTTACCGCCGGTAACCTGCTGGCCTGGCAGGCGCCCGGTTATTTCTCCCTGATTACCGCCCGCGTGCTGACCGGGTTGGCCCACGGGGTGTTCTTCTCCATCGGTTCCACGCTGGCAACCAGCCTGGTCAGTAAAGACAAAGCCGCCAGCGCCATTGCCATCATGTTCACCGGGCTGACCGTCGCCCTGGTGACCGGCGTCCCGCTGGGCACCTTTATCGGGCAGCACTTCGGCTGGCATGAAACCTTCCTGGCCGTTTCGCTGCTGGGCGTCATCGCCCTGGCGGGCAGCCTGATTTTCATCCCCAAAGGATTGCCGCACACGCCCCCGGCGTCGATCGCCCGTCAGCTGACGATCCTGAAACAGCCGCGCCTGCTGATGGTGTACGCCAAAACCGCGCTGGGTTACGGCGGTAACTTCGTCGTCTTCACCTTTCTGGCGCCGGTGCTGCAACAGGTGACCGGCTTCAGCGCCGGCATGGTGACCTGGGTATTGCTGATTTACGGCGTATCCGTCGCCGCCGGCAACCTGTGGGGCGGACGTCTGGCCGATCGCCTCGGCCCGGTGAAAGCGCTGCAAATCATCTTCCTGCTGCTGGCGCTGGTTCTGGCCCTGTTCGGCCTCACTGCGCATAACGGTACGCTGGCGCTGCTGACGGTGTTGTTATGGGGCGCCGTAGCCTTCGGCAACGTCCCCGGCCTGCAGGTCTACGTGGTGCAGCAGGCGGAACGTTACGCGCCGCACGCGGTGGACGTGGCTTCCGGCCTGAATATCGCCGCGTTTAACCTCGGCATCGCCGGCGGGGCCTGGGCTGGCGGCATGGTGGTTAATCACCTCGGCCTGATGGCGACGCCCTGGATCGGTTCGGTCGTCGTATTGGTCGCCCTGGGGGTAACCAGTTGGAGCGGATATCTGGACAAACGCCTGTGCGCACAATAAATTCAGGGCGGTATCCTGATTAATCACCGCCCGGAAACCGTATGACGCTGAACCGCTGTCGTTACCCGGTCGCCTTAGTACTGACGGCCGTTATCATTGTCCTTTGGTTCTGGTTGCGATCCTCTTCCCGTCCCGATGCGCTCTGGCACATCGTGAACGGGCAGTGCGTCCCGCATCAACAGACGCAGTACCGGCCTGCGCCCTGCGCCAGCGTCAATCTGGGGCAGGGCTACGTGGTGTTCAAAGACCGCAACGGGCCGTTGCAGTATCTCCTGATGCCGGTGACGAAGGTCAGCGGCATGGAATCGCCGGAACTGCTGACATCACGGCAAACCAACTATTTCCTCGCCGCCTGGCGTGAGCGTCATTTTCTGGAACAAAAGCTCGGTCGCGCCATTCCCGTTCAACAGCTTTCCTTCGCCGTGAACTCCCGCTACGGGCGCAGCCAAAATCAGCTGCACATTCACATGTCATGCCTGAAACCGGCGGTGCAAAAACGGCTGGAAGCTCAGTCGGCACAGTTGAATACCCGCTGGCAGCCCATCGATAACGGCATTAACGGTCATCAATATTGGGCGCGCGCGCTGAGCGCGGACGAACTCGCACAAAGCACGCCGTTCCGGATGCTGGCGGATGGTCTGCCCGGCGCGCGCAACAACATGGGCTCATACGGTCTGGCCCTGGTGCCGCTGACGGAGCAACGCTTTGTGCTGCTTGCCACCCGCCTTCAGCTCTGGCGGCTGAATCTCGCTTCAATTGAGGAGATTCAGGATCACAGCTGCCCGCAGCTCTATGCGCCACCTGACGCCTGATGTGGGACAGATCACAGTGATAACCTTCTATTAACAATTCTTCGCGTGAAGCCGCTACAGTAAACGTTCATCGCGCCTGCCCGGCGCAATTTTTCCTTAAGGAGCCAGACCATGCCCTACGTCAATATCAAAATCACCCGTGAAGGCGCCACGGCAGAACAAAAAGAAGCGCTGATCGCCGGCGCCACACAGTTGCTGGTTGACGTGCTGGGCAAAAACCCGGCCACCACCGTGGTTGTCATTGACGAAGTGGACACCGATAACTGGGGAATCGGCGGAAAAACGGTGACGGAATTACGCGCGAAAAAATAACCGTTTCAATCGCGGGAATTCAGGCTGAGCCGGGATTCACCGCGATAACCCGATCTACGTCAATAAAATCAGAACGGCGTTTTATTTATGTTGACGAGAGGTTCCGTCATAGTGAGACTAGCTAAAAGCTTCCTCTTCTAATGGACTAAACTCACATGACCACTTCCACAACACCGGCAAAAATCGCCGTCATCGGCGAATGCATGATCGAACTGTCGCAGAAAGGCGCGGATCTTTCCCGCGGTTTTGGCGGCGATACCCTGAATACCTCCGTTTATCTGTCACGGCTGGTGCCAGCGGACCGCCTTGAGGTGAACTACGTCACCGCGCTGGGCACCGACACCTTCAGCAGCGAAATGCTCGAAGCCTGGAATCAGGAAGGCGTGCGCACCGGGTTAACCCAGCGTTTGGACAACAAATTGCCGGGGCTCTACTTCATCGAAACCGACGCCAGCGGCGAGCGCACCTTCTACTACTGGCGCAACGACGCCGCAGCGCGTTACTGGCTGGAAAGCCCGCAGGCCGAAGCGATTTGCGCACAGCTGGAGGAGTTTGATTACCTGTACCTGAGCGGCATCAGCCTCGCCATCCTCAACGACGCCAACCGCGAGCGCCTGATAGCGCTGCTGACACGCTGCCGCGCCAAAGGCTGCAAGGTGATTTTCGACAACAACTACCGCCCGCGCCTGTGGCAGAGCAAAGAGCAGACGCAGCATGCCTATCGCGCCATGCTGTCCTGTACCGACATTGCGTTCCTGACGCTGGATGATGAAGACATGCTGTGGGGGGAAAAACCGGTCGCCGACGTGCTGGCCCGCACCCACGCGCTTGGCGTCGGCGAGGTGGTGATTAAACGCGGCGCAGATTCCTGCATCGTGTCTTCCGCCGACGGGGAAAACGACGTGCCGGCGGTGAAGCTGCCCAAAGAGAAGGTGGTCGATACCACCGCCGCCGGCGACTCCTTCAGCGCCGGCTACCTTTCCGTGCGCCTGACCGGCGGCGACGCCGTGTCTGCGGCACGCCGCGGCCACCAAACGGCCAGCACGGTCATTCAGTACCGCGGCGCAATCATTCCCCGCTCCGCCATGCCGGAATAAGTCCTGCCAGGCAAAAACGCCGCCGGTTTCCCGGCGGCGTTTTTATCGAACAGACACAACCATCAGTTCGCGGACGGCGTCTGCGCCGGTGCGGTTAGTTCGCTTTTCGGCGTAACGTCCGGCACCGTTGCGGCCGGAGTATCAGCCGGTACAACATCCGCTGGCGGCGCGACATCATCACTGGCCAGCCCCAACGCCTGATTGTAGGCCGCGGCCAACGCCTTCACATCGCCCTCTTCTTCACCGCGCGGCTGACGCAACACCAGCGTAGGCTGACGGGAAAGCTGCACGCGCAGTTCCTGATTCAACACCTCAAGCGAGGCCGTGTTCAGAAACTCCTGGCGCAATTTCTGGTATGCCTCCGGCGAGATATCTACCACGCCGCTCTGCTGAGAACGTAAACGCTGGCTCATCAGGATGTCGGTATCCGTGCGGGCATACGTGGCGAACAACCGGGCCAACTGACCGTTCTTCTGCTCAATGAGCGCGGTGAACTCTTTGTTATCAATGCCTTTCTCGCGCAGCACGGCCATTTCCGCCGCCACAAAGTTCAGCGCTTTGCTCATGCTGGCCTGCGGCGCCAGAAGGTGAATACCGCACTGTGAACGCTGGTACTGCACCTGGCAGTCAAACGACAGGTTCACGCTGTTTTTCAGCGCGCTGCCGCCCAGCGCCTGTTTCAGGTGCCAGAACAGCGCTTCACGCGCCAGATCGCTGCGCCAGTAACGCAGCATCGCCTGAGAGTCACGAATTGGCTGCCAGGGCGTGTCCCAGATCAGGGAAAGATCATCCTGCTTCAGTACATCGCTGATCAGCGCCACCGGCGTGGTCGGCAGCGGAGAAAGCGTCGGCACGGTCGCCGGCGTTTCGCGTTTCCCCTGCAACGAGGAGAACGCCCTGGCGATTTGCTCGTTCAGGGCGCGGCCATCGACGTTGCCCACCACATACAGCGTGACGGCATCAGGCGTATACCACTGATGATAGAAAGACTCCAGTTGATTCGCGTCGACCGGCGCCGCCGGCGTTTTACCGGGATCGTGCCCCAGCAGCGTGGAGCCTTTCAGGCGATAGCGCCACCAGGCATCCCCGGTATCGACCGGCAACGTCATCATCAGCGAGGAAACGCTTCCGCTCTGCAAAGCCTGCGTCACCGTGGCCTCGTTCACCGGCAGTTTTCCCACCGTGGAGGCCAGCCAGTGCAGCGAGTCCTTCAGCAGATCCGGGCGGTTATTGGGCAAACTCAGGTTATACGACGTGTAATCGTACGACGTCACCACCAGCGGCAACGGCTTGGCGGGATTGATAACCTGCTGGAAAAAAGACTGCAATTGCCCCGGCGTCAGCGTTTCGCTCTGAGTGAGCGCCAGGCGCGGCAGCAGGTGGGCAAAGCCTGCCTGCTGAGTCGATTCGATAAGTGAGCCGGTGTTAACCAGCATACGCAATTCAATCCGATCGGACGGACGCTGGGGCGTTGCCAGCACCTGCCATGAAAGACCGTTATCCAGTTTGCCTTCCTGCCAGGCCGGATCGGGTTGTAGCGCTTCAGAATGCACATTGCCGCCGACCCCTGCCAGCAGCAATCCACCAATCAAAAGACGAATTCTGGTGCCCTGCATGTGAACCCCTACTAAAAAACTTGCCAATAAGAACCCCGCGAGCAGGGTTCAAAGGATGCCATGTTATACGGCTGAGTGTGTAAATTGTCATTTAGACCACGAAGACACGCCGATATCACCACGCGGAGAAAAATATTTCTGTACCGAAGCGGCCGGATCAATAACGAATGGAGCACATTATAGAGATGCCCCCATTCGCAGCAAGCGAATGGGGGCATTTAGTGGGGTAAAATCAGGAAGTACGATTATAACGACTGAGTTTGTGTCTCATCCGGGCGCTTTTTGCCCAGAACATCTTTCATCTGCTTTTCATCCAGCTGACGGCAGCGCTTCGCAACAACGATCGTCGCCACGCCGTTACCCACCAGGTTGGTCAGGGCACGCGCTTCAGACATAAAGCGGTCGATACCCAGAATCAGCGCCAGACCGGCCACCGGCAAATGCCCTACGGCGGAGATGGTCGCCGCCAGGACGATAAAGCCGCTGCCCGTCACCCCGGCAGCCCCTTTAGACGACAGCAGCAGAACCACCAGCAGGGTGACCTGATGGAAAATATCCATGTGCGTGTTGGTCGCCTGGGCGATAAACACCGCAGCCATCGTCAGGTAGATAGAGGTGCCGTCAAGGTTGAACGAATAGCCGGTTGGAATGACCAGCCCGACCACCGATTTTTGGCAGCCGACCTTCTCCATTTTGTCCAGCATACGCGGCAGTACAGACTCGGAAGAAGAAGTACCCAATACGATCAGCAACTCTTCCTTGATGTAGCTGATAAAGCGGAAAATGCTGAAGCCGGTGGCTTTGGCAATGGAACCCAGCACGAACACAACGAACAGCAGACAGGTGATGTAGAAGCACAGAATCAGTTGCCCCAGCTGCACCAGCGTACCCACGCCGTATTTACCGATGGTGAATGCCATGGCGCCGAATGCCCCCAGCGGAGCAAGACGCATGATCATGTTGATGATGCCGAAGATAACCTTGGAGAAGCTCTCGATGAAGTTAAACATCATCTGACCTTTCTCGCCCAGGTGGTGCAGGGCAAAACCAAACATTACGGCGAACAGCAATACCTGAAGGATGTTACCGCTGGCGAACGCACCAACCACGCTGCCCGGAATGATGTCCAGCAGGAAAGGAATAATCCCCTGCTGCGACGCCTGATCCGCATAAACCGCCACCGCTTTGGCGTCCAGCGCGGCAGGGTCAACGTTCATACCCGCGCCGGGCTGAATCACGTTTACCACGACCAGACCGATAATCAACGCGATGGTACTGACGATTTCAAAATAGAGCAGTGCGATGGCCCCGGTGCGACCCACCGCTTTCATACTTTCCATGCCCGCAATCCCGGTTACCACGGTACAGAAAATAACCGGCGCAATAATCATTTTAATCAGTTTTACAAAGCCATCCCCCAGCGGCTTCATCTGGGCACCTAGGTCAGGGTAAAAGTGCCCAAGCAGGATACCGACCGTAATGGCTATCAATACCTGAACATAGAGGCTCTTAAAAATATTTCTTTTCATAATAACTATCCTTATTGGGTACTCACGCAACCAGATACAACGCATACCCCTGTCTTCCTGGTTGCGACAACGTCGCCACTGTCCGAAGCCCTTTAGGGTACAGAACCGGGTTACACTTTGTATAACCTTCTTATCACCCGGCTCAGGATTCCAGCCTGCGCCTGCGCGGAAAATAACACCTATGTAACAACATGAAAATGATATGTTGCAACCTGAAACGGGAAATGATCAGATTTAAGAGCTGAAACGCATCAAGCTATGATTGATTTGACAAGTAAATTTAGGATTGCGCGAACAGTAACCACATTAACAACATGGAAATAAAACATCGCTAAAATGTAACCATCAGGTTAGATAGCGTCGAATAAACTCATCCTGCGGCAGCGCCGGCGCAAACAGGTATCCTTGCACGCAGAAGATGCCGTTTTGTTGCAGCCAGTCGCATTGTTCCTGTGTTTCCACCCCTTCCGCCACCACATGCAACGACAGCTCTGCGGCAATGGCGTTAACGATGCGTACCAGCGAACCGTCCTGCGGCAGTCGCTCGACGAAGCTTTTGTCGATCTTGATAATATCGACAGGCAGGGACTGGAGATAATTCAGCCCGGCATACCCCATGCCGAAGTCGTCCAGCGCCACCCGGATGCCACGCTCGCGCAATTGCCCCAACGTGGCCGCGGCATGGGAAATGTCGCGGATGCGAGCCGTTTCCGTCACTTCCAGGTGCAACAAGGTCGCGTCAATGGCGTACTGCTCAAGCAGCGACGTCAGGTGGTCGGCAAAGCGTGAGCCGGAAAGCTGCACGCCGGAAACGTTAAGCGCCAGCGGCAAACGCAGGCCACGCGGCTGCCATTCCGCCAGTATCCGCACCACCTGCTCCATCGCCCACTCGCCCAACGGCACGATGCCTCCCGTCTCTTCCGCCAGGGGAATAAACACCGAGGGGAGCGGCGAACCGCCGTCCTGCCGGTGCCAGCGGATTAATGCCTCCGCGCCAACGGCCTTGCCGGTGCGTAAATCCAGCTGGGGCTGCAGATACAGGGAGAAATGTCCTTCCTTCAGCCCGTGCAAAATCGCGTCTTCCTGAGTCAGCCGCTCGCGGGCCCGCTGCGCCAGCTCCGGTTCGAAAAACAGAAAGTGGTGATGATCGTCGCGGCCGACGATATTCAGGGCGGAGCTGGCCTGGCCCATCAGCAAGTCTACCTCCGCACGCGCATCGGTGATTTCATCGCTGCGCTTATGGCATACGGCAATGCCGATGTTGGCTTCCGGGCGGATACCGTAATCCGGCAGCTCAACGGGTTGATTTATCTCGGCAATCAGCCGCTTCGCCAGGTGCGTCGCCTCGAAGGGCTGCTCCGTATCCAGCGCCAGCACGACAAAGCGGTCATGGTTGATTTGTGCCAGCAGGTTGCCTTCATCCATACACGACTTTATCCGCGCCACGATAGTCTTCAGCATGCGGTTACGCTGTTCGGAATCCAGTATGCCCATCGCTTCCTGCAACGTACTGATGCCGATCAGCATCACGCTGAACAGCGGCGCGCGGCGCGTGGACAGCAGGTGCTGCTCCAGCATCGGCAGAAACAACGTGAGATTGGGTAAATCAGTGACCGGGTTGCGGGTGGACATCCGGTTCATCATGTCATGCGCCTTTTCCAGCGCCATCTGATTGCGGTTATAGGTGCGAACCAACAGCCCCAGCTCGTCGTCGCCATGCAGCGGCGGCAGGGTCAGTTGGTGATAATTGGGCGAATTGAGCGGCATGGCGTTCAGTTCCTGCGCCAGCGCGCGCAGCGGGTGCACCAGCATGCGGTTCATGCACCAGCTGATGGCGACCGTCAGCACCAGCGCCAGCAGCAAATAGGCAGACACCATGGTAGACAGCATCGACAGAATAAACTGATACAGGCGGTAGGCGTCGATCTGCATCACCAGATGCGCCACGGGCTGGCGCGCGGCCAGGTTGCTTTCCGTACCATACAGCGGAACGGAAAGGCGCACCGGCAGGTCAAACAGGCGGACCACCATCGGGGGAACCGGACGCAGCGGCAGGAAATCGGCGTGCAGGCCCGGCACGTTGCCGGGCAACACAACGTCAGCCCGGGCGAGAATGCCGGGCGTTTTCAGGCTGTTCAGCAGCTGCTGCGCCCTGGGAATATCAACGTTCATCACGGCCTCAGCCAGCGGGTCGCGCACCGTATGCGACATGCTCCACATCTGGCGGATATAGTCATTTTTACGCTGATCCACGAAATGAAAGAGCTGGATCGTAATAAAAATGCAGATAGTGACCAGCGCCACAACGGACACCATCGCCATCTGTTTGATCGTTAAAGAACGGCTGACTCGCAAAATCCTCTCTCCGCAGCAGATAGAGCTAATTACAGGATTAGGCAGAAAGATCTGAATTCCGGATTATGTTGCCAGAGTATACTGGAATATTTTGCGATTGAATCCTGTTTAGGCCGGAGGGATGGTTTTTTTTTGGTCAAGGCAGGCGGGCATTTTAAAATATAACGCTGCCCGCCCCATCCTTATTTAAAATCCGCGTAGGGAATTAACGGCTGCGGCGGCATATCCAGGTCGCCTTCCCAACCGGCCATCGAGTAACGGACATAGAGCAGGGCATGGCTGGGGGTGTAATCCTTCGCCTCCTGGATATCGACGCCGGCGCCCAACGTCCAGTGCGCGCTGAGACGACGCTCCACCACCGCGCGCAGGGTGTAGCCGAAGCCGCTGCTGGTGCTGCCGGTTTCTATCGCGTCTTTATCCGCGTAGCTGTCCGGCACCAGATTTTGCAACGGGTAGCGTTCCTGATCTTTGGTGGTGGAACGGGACCAGGAGACAGAGCCGCCCAAATCCCATGACCAGTTTTCCGTGCGCTGACGATAGTTCACCGGCACCGCCAGCGAGAAGTAGCGCTGCGGGCTGTAGTAACCGCCCTGGCCCAGCGTGTAGCCGCTCAGGTCTTTTTGGTAGTGCCACAGCATGCTGCTCAGCCCGACACTGACGCGGCGGTTATCTTCGTTGATCAGCTTGTAGTAATAGCCGCCCATCAGGCGTACGCGGTTATTGTCCGCCACGTTTTTACCGGTCAGTTGGTCAGCGCTCAGATCGCCCCAGACGCCGTTGGCCCCGCCGCGATCGTAGCTGCTGCTCAGGCTGACCCCGTTGGCCCGCACGCCGCCCCAGGTAATTCCGGTGTTGGGATCGCGCCGCCCGCTGAATGAAAGCTGGGAGCTGGAGATCGGGCGGCGGTGGGCGTTTACCGTCCAGCCGATATGGTTCCAGTCGCTGCTGTAGCTCAGGCCGCCGACCCAGTCCACCACGTCAAACCCCAGCGGCGTGGTGCCGATATCCGCGCTCCAGGTGTCGTTGCTCCACCCTGCCGCCAGGCTCGCTCCGTTGGCGCGCTGTTTATTACTGCCGGAGCATCCCTGCGCCGCGCAGGTGCCGAATTTATCGTAATACTTACCATCGCCATCGCCGCCGAAGGTGCCGGCATCCATCTGAACATAGTCGGTGCGCAAAAACATACGGCCGTCATACAGCGGCGCGTCGGCCTGTAACATGGTGGTCTGCGCGGTAAGGTCGGAATAGCCTTTGGTGCCGCTGGAACCCCAGTAATCGTGGTCCAGCGTGATCCGCACATCCTGCTGGCGGTACAAATCCGCCGCATCCGCGCGAATGCCGCGCTTCAGCCAGTCATCGGCGGGATTATTGCGCATCAGGCGGGTAAAGGTGTCGTTGTCCCGCGGTACGGCCGGCGTAATTTGCGACGCCACCATTGCGTTGCGGTATATATCCAGCGCCTGCTGCGGCTGATGCTGTTTCACGTCGTAGCGGGCGACATCGCGCAGCGCCAGCGCGCTGTCCTGCCCCGGCGGCTGCGTCAGCGCCTGCCGGGCGATATCACGGAACATCGGATCGGCACGGCTGGCGTCGCCCACTTCCGACCAGGCGTTCGCCACGCGGCGCGCCGTATTCAGCGACGGCGTTTCGCCGGCCGGCTGTTTCAGCGCGCTCAACCCCGCGCGCGCCTCGCCCAGTTTGCCCTGCGCGATAAACGTTTCCACTTCGCCGAGCCGCGCATCCGCATTTTCCGGCTCCCGCTGCGCTACCCGCTGGTAGCGTGACTGCGCGTCGTCATAGTCTTCCCGCGCCAGCGCCCAGTCGGCCAGGGTCAGATCGATGCGCGTATTCGCCGGCTGTTGTTGCAGGTAGGCAATCGCCTCCTGCTCATGGCCCGTCGCACGCAGCGCATTGGCCTTCTGCAAAACGCCGTTGAGCTGCAAGCGCTGCGCCAGTTCGCGGATATTGTCGTCCCATTGCCCTTTGGGCAGGGTATTCAGTTGCGCCAATGCCGCGTCGTCCCGGTCGCTGCCGGAAAGATAGAGCGCACAGGCATAAACCTGTTGCGGATCAGCCGGGTGTTTCTGCGCCAGCGCCCGAAACAGCGCGTCCGCCTGCGCCGGTTGCCCCGCTTCACGCAAATCCTTTGCCAGGTGGTACGTCAGCCACACGTCATCCGGCGTAAGCGCCAGCGCCTGACGCAGCTTGTCCGCCGCCTGCGCCCACTGCTGCTGTTTCTCCAGCGTCTCCGCCTCCTGCTGCAGCGCATCGGCCTGTAAACGTTGCAGGGTATCGCGCATCGCGTTGCGCTGATTGCGCGGCAGTTGGTTCAGGTACGCCAGCGCTTTATCCGGCGACTGCCGCTGGTAAATCTTCACCAACCCGCGCAACGCGCTGCCGTTACCGGGATCAAGGCGCAACGTCCGCTGATAAAAGCGCTCCGCCGCCGCGTCATCATTGCGCGCTACGGCGACGTCGCCCAACCCCAGCGGCGCATAGCCGTCGGTGTTATCCACGCCCTGCGCCTGCCGGTAAAAACGTTCCGCCTGCCCCAGTTGCCTGGCCTGCAGGGCGTTATCGCCCTGTTTAATCAACAACCAGTAACGGTTGGTTTTAATCAGGCTCTGCCACTTGCTGTTGTTATAGCCCGCGGTATCCGCTTGCGCTGCCTGCTCCAGCAACTGCAAGGCTTTGGCGCGGTTGCCCTGCCGGGCGTAAGCCTGCCCCAACGCACCCAGCACTTCGCCGTCATCGGGCTTCTCTGCCAACGCGCGCTTCAGATCGGGGATCGCCACCGCGCCCTTGCCGTTATCGACCAGCGCCAGCCCGCGGGTACGCGCCCGAAAGGCCGGATCGGCCAACAGCGCCTGCTGTTGCGTCAGTTTCTGTCTTGCCTTTGTGGCATCGTCACCGTCGGTGAATTCCAGCAGAAAACTTTGCAACTGCGCGACGCTGGCATCGCTGACCGGCATTTTATCAATCTGCGCCAGCCAGATATCCGCCGCGTCGGAACGGGTGCCGACATCCGCCAGCATCTGGTGCACCACCAGAAATCCCGCCTGGGATTGCCCGTCGTCAAACAACAAGTTAGCCAGCGTGTTACGCAGGCTGCCGCTGCCGGGATATTGTTGGTTCAGCGTTTGTAGCCGGGCGATAGCCTGCTTGCGCTGGCCCGGCTGCCGGGCCACCAGCCGCCAGTATTCCACGGCCAGATCCAGCGAGGGCGGCGTCGTGCCGCCAAACAGCGTATGGTAAGCCTCTACGGCCTCCGGTATACGCCCCGCCGCGGCCAACAGGCGCGCCTGCTGCAATTGCTGCCGCCCTTCGGGCGACGCCAGCATCATCTCGGTTTTGGCATCCCGGTAAGCCCCGGAATCCGGCGCCAGCTTCGCCAGCCGGTCCAGTTGCTGCTGCGCCTGTTGCTGGTCGCCCTGACGCAGGGACAGGCGCAGGCGCGCCGCAATCACGTTCGGGTTGTCCGGGTCCATCAGCTCCAGACGATAAAGGGATTGCTTCACCAGATCGTCACGATGGGTCGCCTCCCCCAGGCGGATCTGCTCAAGCAGCCACTGCTCCGGGGAAACGGCGGCCTGCGCCGCAGAGAGAAGGAATAACGGAAGGCCGGCCCACCCCAGCCGTTTTAATGTGAACTTACGCATTGGCGATCCCATTGAGGTACCAGCTCACCCTCAGAGTTGAAGCGAAATCGTTGCTGATCCCATCCCTGGCCGAAAAGTGTTAACACCGAACTGTAATACGCCCCGCCCCCCGGCGGATTTTGCGCCACCCGCTGACGCTGGACCGCCAGCGCCGGGTCGCCGTGCAGGAAAGGCAACAGCGCGGCGGAAAACCCCACCGGCCCGCCGCCGCTGACTTCACCGCTGACGGTATCCACGCTCTCCGGCGGCACCCCCGCCCGTGCCGTGGCCTGCGCCATCGGCTGCCAGCGCTGCAGCAACGCGGCCTTGTCCGGATCGTCGTCCGCCAGCATGCCGGCCCACAGGTAAACGCGGATGGCGTTGTAGCTGCCGGCGCTATGTTTTTCCGCCGTCGGCTGCCAGCCCTGCGTCTTCACCCAGTCAATCCAGTCCGGCGCAAAGCCTTTGGGCGAACTCTCCAGCAACAGGCGCTGATTCACCGCCCGCATCGCCTGCCACGGGCCGTGATAGCGCGCCATGCGCGCCAGCAACTGCGGCGGCTGGTAGCTCGGGTTGAGCGTCCAGCGCCCCTCGCGGGCAAACCCTTTCCTGCCCGGCAGCAGCATCACGCCCAGGCCGGGTAAATCGGCGGTTTCCTCACGGGCGATGCGCTGCAACAGCAGCGTGCCCAGCGACTGATAGCGGTGAACCTGCCACAAGCGCCCCGCTTCCAGCAGGCTGTATGCGATCCACAGATCGGAATCCGACGCAGAGTTATCGTCCAGCACGCCCCACTGCTTCTGTGCGTTCTCCCCCCACAGCCAGGCGGGCAGGCGGGCGCTGAGATCGCCCCGCGCCAGATTGTCCTGCGTCCATTGCAGCAGGGTGTCGAAAGTCTCGCGGTCGTTAGCCGCCAGCGCAAAGAACAAGCCATAGCTTTGCCCTTCCGAAGTGGTGATCTTCTGCGGCGAAGACGTATCGATCACCCTTCCCTGTTCGCTGACGTAGTTCTGCCGGAACGCCTGCCAGGCCGGCCACGCACAGGGCGCGGCCCGCGACGTCAGGGGAAGCAGAACCAGCAACAGGAGCAACGCGCCTCTGCCAATGCCTTTCATCGCCGTTATTTCCGTTCATCCGCGGACAAACGGCGGCGGCTCAGCAGACGCAGCAAGCGCCACAGCACCCAGGCAAACAGCACCACGCTCACCACCGACAAGATGGCCAGCAGCACCGGATGCTCGGCGAAGGCGTGCCACAGGCGCTCCCACCACGGCAGGTGACCGACATAATAAACATCCCCCACCCGCAGACTGTTGACGCCGGACTCACGGATCACCGCCACGGAGCCGAACATCGCCGCGCGTTTGCCGCTGTCGTTCAGCGCCTGATTGAGCAGCTCGTAGCCGCGCGGGCTGTCCGCCAGCAGCGCCACTACGCTGCGTTGATCGTCAAACGGCGACTGGAAGCCGATCACCGCCGCCATCGGGCCGTCGGAGCGGATATCGGTGCGGGCGTCGGGCTTGATGTCCGCCGGATCGGGCATTACGGTGTCCAGCGCCGGCTGGCGCAGCGGAACTTTCACCCAGCTTTCCGTGGCCTGCACCAGCAGGTTAATCTTACTGTCGTCCTTCAGGGCATCGGGAATAGTGCCGATCAGCATAATGTCGTCATTCCGCGCTTTCGCCGACGCCCAGTCATCCGTCAATTTCACTTGCAGCGCCGGGTAACCGGTCTGGGCGCCGACGGCGCCGAGCGTGTTCAGCAGGGCGCTGAGCTGCGCCGGGCGCGGGCTTTTACCGACCACCACCGTGGTCTGCGACAGATCCGCCAGGCGGCTGAAAGGGAAGCCCGCGTTGGCGTAAGCGCGCAGATCCGGCATCGCCATAAAGTGGCGATAGCCGCTGAAGTCGATGGTGGAATTGCCGTCAATCACCACATGGTTGTCGACCGGCTGGTAGGTCACGCAGTTATCGATGGAGCCGCCCGGCATCGGGTTGGTGTAGCTGAAGTCGAAACGCAGCTGGTTACTGGCGCCAAGCCGCAGCGCCGGAATCGTCACTTCAGTGCCTTTATCAATCAGCCCCTGCAACAGAGGCAGGCGCATCAGCACGGAACCCTTTTCATGCTGCGCCGTGAGCGGAAATGCCTGAATAAACTGATCGTTGAGACTGACGCTCATCCGCGAGCTGTCATCCGCCGGCGGCGCGGTATAGCGGTACTTGAGGTCCATGTCGATGCCGGTGCTGCGGATCAGGTACAAATCCGGCGGCAGGTTCACCGTCACGTTAATCGGCGATGGCACCAGCCCGCTGGACTGCAGCTGCCCGGCATAGGTTTGCAGCTCGGAGAAAGTCATCGGCCGGTCGGTGCGCACCCAGTTCGGCGCATCGTAAGGCTGGCGCGGCGCCAGGGTTTTCACCCCCTCCACCTCCACGCTTTCACCGCGGAACAGAATGTTGCCCTGCGCAATGCCGCGCACTGCGGTTTGCAGGTCGTCGTCATTGCGCCCCAGCACCAGCAACAGCTTGACGTAAGGGTTGTCGGGATGCCCGATCATTTCCACCGTCGGCCCTTTCACCGCCGGATAGTCCCGCAGGAAATCCGGGCGCTTGTCGTTCGTGGCGAACACGATGGCATGACGATCCGGCAGTTGGTTATACAGCACCGGGAAATTCTGGCCGCGCCACTGCGCACGCGCGCCGAACCAGGAGGCCAGAACCGCCGCCGAACGTTGCTGGCTGGCGTCGGGCGCAGCGGCGAACACCATCGGCAACGTCAGCGGGCGGGTATCGCGGCTGTCGAAGAAGGGTTCCGGAAAATGGGAGAGATCGTTTTTCAGCGGCAATGTCTGGTAGGTCAGAGCCAGGGCGCTGCCCCTGCTGACGTCCAGCCACAGCGTAGTGTTGGCCGGGTTTTCGCAGATGATGCGGTAGTGGCCGACGAACTCCAGCCGCACCCGGTTGAAGTCGGAAATGTAACGTGGGTCGATGGGCATCTGCACCTGCGTTTTCTGCCCCAGTTGCTCTTTGGCAATCGGGATCACGCCCATCAGTTCATCATTCAGGTAAACCTTGACCTGCGACTCGGTCGGCAGCAGCGCGGGAGAGGGAATAAACTCCAGATTCAGCAGCGCTTTCGACACCACTTCATCGCTGCGTACGCCGAACTCCACCTGGCTGGTCGGATCGGTGCCGCGCAGCCGGATGCTGCCCGGCGCCGGCGCGATTTTGGCAAAATTGAGCACCACATCGCGTGAAGGCACCGCTTCCACCTGCGGTTGCGCCACCGCATCGGACGCGGCGGATGGGTCCGCCAGCGGGGTGACGGGCTGGGAAGCCGGCAGCGCCGGGACAACCGGCTGCGTCGGCGTCGTCGGCTCGGCGCGCACCAGAGCGCTCACGCTCAGGGCTACCGCAGTTAGCCAAAATAGTTTTCTCTTCATCATCTTTATCATCGCTGCTGAGCCAACGCCGGACTCTGACGGTTATCCACCGGAGTCGGGTGATGTGCCGCCAGACCCCTCCCAACGCCACGCGGAATGAAGGACACAATCCAGGAAATCAGCGTGGTAAAACCAACGAGCACCCCGTGCAACAACGGAGGTGCGTATTCAGCCAGGTTCTGATAGCCGCGAAAACCCAGCTTGATAATGTCAAGGAAGCTTTCCACCGGCCGATCCTGGGCGAAACTGTCCTGCCACAGCGCCCAGGTGTCGGCGCGGGCGAAGGTGCACTGAATGAACTCGACGTGCTGCTGCACCGTCAACGACTCCAGGCGCAGGCCGATATTTCGGCCGAACACGCGGGTCACCGTAGCGGGGAACGCGTACTCCTGCTGACCGCGCTTAAGCATCAGCCGTACCTCTTCGTTCGCCTGTATGACGTGATTGGCATACAGCTCGATGCCCACGCCGCTGTCGGAGTAATCGCGCAGCGTGCAGGGAAACAGATGGCCGTTTTCACAGGCGACCACGGCGGGCATGGCGATTTCCACGCGGTGCGCCTGACGTACCTGTTTCGCCTCTACCGCCACCGCCACGGCGCCGCCCAGGATGATCAGGTTATAGGCCACCCACAGCATGCTCAGCATCACCGTCCAGACTTCGTCCGCCGGCCCGAACCCCAGCCGCCAGACGCCCCACGCCAGCCCCAGCAGGTTAAACACCACCAGCATCAGGTACGGACGGGTAATCACCCAGTCAACGTATTCACGATCGATCAGGCCACCTTTGGCGGTAACGTTGAACTTCCCTTTGTGCGGATTGAACAACGCCACCGTGGTCGGCCGGGCGATATACCACGCCAGCACGGTTTCGTAGACTTCACTCCAGAAGGAGTAGCGGTATTTACCCTGAATCTTCGAGTTGGTCAGGCTGGCGTGAATCATGTGCGGGATCACGTACAACGCGATCGCCAGCGCCGGGGCGAAAATCACGTAGGCATGCAGGATCAGGAACGCCAGCGGCGCGGTCAGGAAAATCAGGCGCGGAATGCCGGATAAGAAGTGCAGCATAGCGTTGGCATAACACAGGCGCTGCGCGAGCTTCAGCCCTTTGCCGATCAGCGGGTTATCCAGGCGGAAAATCTGTACCATGCCGCGCGCCCAGCGGATGCGCTGGCCGATATGCGCCGACAGGCTTTCCGTCGCCAGCCCTGCGGCCTGGGGAATGCGGATATACGCGGAGGTATAGCCGAGGCGATGCAGGCGCAGAGAAGTGTGGGCGTCTTCCGTCACGGTTTCCACGGCGATGCCGCCGATTTCGTCCAGCGCGTCACGCCGCAGCACGGCGCAGGAGCCGCAGAAGAAGGTGGCGTCCCACATATCGTTGCCGTCCTGCACCAGGCCGTAAAACAGCGTGCCTTCGTTAGGCGCCTTGCGGAAACGGCCCAGGTTGCGCTCAAACGGATCGGGCGAAAAAAAGTGGTGCGGCGTTTGCAGCATCGCCAGGTTTTTGTCTTTGAAAAACCAGCCCATCGTCAGTTGCAGGAACGAACGGGTGGGAACGTGATCGCAGTCGAAAATTGCGACGTACTCGCCCTGCGCCTGTTTGAGCGCATTGTTGATGTTCCCGGCTTTGGCATGTTCATGCGTGGGACGGGCGATGTAATGCACCCCGACCTGCTCGGCGAAATGGCGGAACTCCTCGCGCCCGCCGTCGTCGAGGATGTAGATATTCAGCTTGTCTTTCGGCCAGTCAATGCCCAGCGCCGCGTAAACCGTGGGCTTCACCACACCGAGATCTTCGTTGTAGGTCGGCACCATGATATCAACCACCGGCCATGTGCGGATATCCTGCGGCATCGGCGTCGGCGTGCGGTGCAGCGGCCAGACGGTCTGGAAATAGCCGAGCACCAGCACCAGCCAGGCATAGGTTTCCGCGAACAGCAGCAGCAGGCCGCACGTCAGGCTGAGCGGATCGTCCCAGTTGAGGGTAGAGGTGTAACGCCACCAGATATAGCGGCAGGAAACGGTCAGCGACAGCACGATCATCATCAGCGACGAAAAACGGCCGGGAATACGCCGCACCACCATGCCGATGCACCACAGCAGCAGCACGAAGACGAACTGGGATTTCAAATCAAAGGGTTGGGAAATGCACAGCAGCGCCAGCACGGCGGCAAACAGGCTCATGCCCCACAGCAAAACCCGGCGCAGCCCGCCGCTGATGCCGTCGATCCATTTGTCGGCGCCTTCTTCCACCCCGCTTTGTTTCATGCGCTCCGGCAACTTCTCCATCCAGCGATGGTAATGCCCGCGCAGACGCCGCAGCGAGGCGAACCCGGCGTTAACTTTGGTGCGCTGCGCGGCGCCCGGAACGCTCACCAGCAGCCACAGGGTTTGGATCAGGTAACGCAGAATATCCAGCGGACGGGGCCGGTTCAGGGGAATATGCGGGTAATAGCGGGCGTAGTTTTCCCGCACCTGCCGCCAGCGCGGCGACTCAAGGCGCAGAAACGTCCAGGCCAGCACCGTCCAGAAACAGCCCAGAAAAGCGCCGAGGCGCCCCGCCCCGCTGGCGCGGTAAAGACGGTAACGCTGCGTCAGCGCACGGCTGACCGGCGCCGCCAGTAATCCATCCAGCACCACGCTCACAGAGCCACTCCGGCGGTATGCAGCAGGCACCAGTTCGCCAGCGTGGTGAGTTCTTCCGCGGCCAGGCATTCAGGGCGATACTCCCCCACCGGCTGCTTTGCCGCAGCCGATTCAGACATCGCCGCATCGCGATGCACCGCCAGCGGCAGCAGGTCCGGTACGCTTTGCAGCCACAGTTGGTAAATATCGTCCTGAAGCTGATTCGCCACGGCGAGCTGATTCACCAGCAGGCGGGCGCCGGGCGGCAATGCCTGCTGATGCAGGCGGACATGGCAGTTGGTGTCGGCCACCAGCGGGCAAATCGTCAGATCGGCCAGCGCCGTCAGGGCGTCAGACAACGGGGTGTAACCGGCGGGAATATCCAGCAGGATCCAGCGGTAATCTCCGCTGGCGCCCAGCGTTTTCAGGGAGTCCGGCCAATCCACCGCCGGCCGGCGTTCCTGCTCCGCGCGATTCAGCTGGCCGAAAGGCAGGAAATCCATACGATCGGCATAACGCAGCGCGCCCTGTTGCCAGGGTAAACCGTCCGTGACCGAACGCGCCCAGCCGCGCGAATCTTCCCAGGCGGTGTTGAAATGCAGGCGCAATAAATTATCCGGGGAAAAATCGATCGCCAGCACCGTGTCGCCCAACTGCCGCAAAGCCCAGGCCAGCGACGCGGTAATGGACGTGGTGCCCACGCCGCCGCGAATCCCCTGCAACGCAATAATCGTCATCAGGCTTTGCTCCCGCCAGCCTGCGCCAATTCAGCTAACAGCGGCCAGCGCGCAATAACCTGCGTAAGATGTTCCTGACGGGAAATATCTACATAATCTATTTTCGGCAGTGAAAATGCTTTTCTCAGGGCATCAATATCATTTTGAAAACTGAACGAAGGATCACTCTCAGCCGGATTATTTCTTTTATCATTCATTCTGTTATCCGTGAAAAATCAGCTATGTTTAGAGAGTATAGCAAGCGGAAAAAAATCTGCTCCGGCGGTAATTCCCTATGCCCTTACTATATTAATGGAATGGCCTTTATCGTTTGTAATGTTACAATTGTTTAGGTAGTTTCGCTAGCTGCCCGTTAATGAAATGTCCGTTTCTAAGATCAATAAGAAGATGCTATGACACTATCATTTACTCTCGGCGTTCATCAACTTTGGGATGAAGTCCAAACGATGCAGACGCCCGGCTTATACTGGTTGAACGCCGATCGGGAACAGGACGCAAAAACATTTACCAATCAAATGATTGCGGCACAACCTATTGATTGCAATGCTGCATTGATAAGCATCGGCGCGCCGCCGGCGGAGATTGTCGGCGGGCCGGAAAACTTTACCAACGGGCCGGCGAAACTGCCGATTTTTTTATTACCACAAGAAGAAAAAGCCTTATTACAGTTATCCGAAGATCTAACACGAATTCTTAATCCCAGAGAAAGTTTGTTAGTATTATTTTCCCCGGCGTCGTTTTGGGAAAGCATTGAAAAAGAAGTACTGACCCGTTGGGTAACAAATATAAACACCTGGCTTAATCAGCGCCGCTGCACCTTACTCGTCATTTGCCATGGCAGTGGCGTGAATAACATTCGGAAAATATTTATCTCAAAACACCGGCAACTATGGGGTTTAGCCAGTTTGCGCGGGTTACAGGATGAATATCGTTATGACGTCGCTTTCTGGTGTAATCAAAACGGCGTGAGCGCCAGTCTGGATACGGTAATACTTCACGACGGGCAGGGCTGGCGCATCGAAGAGGAAAAACCCCGGACGCTTCAGCCGCGCAACGATGACTTTCTCTATCTGGCGCATGCCAACGTGCTGGAGGGCGCGCCGCCGCTTTCCGAAAACTGGAGCCTGTTCGGCAGCAACAAAGCCCTGGCCGACGCCGCCTATGCCGCACAGGCCGCCACCCTGATTTTCAGCCTGAAGCAAAACGATCAGATTGATGAACTGGCGCACCTGGTGCACGGGCTGCGCCGTCAGCGCGGTAATGCGCTGAAGCTCATCGTGCGGGAAAACGCCCCCTGCCTGCGTTTCAGCGACGAACGCCTGCTGCTGGCCTGCGGCGCCAACCTGATCATTCCGTACAACGCGCCGCTGTCGCGCAGCCTGACCATGATTGAAAGCGTACAGGGGCAGGTTTTCCCGCGCCACGTTCCGGCGGACATCAACGTGCTCCTCAAGGCAATGCGCCCGCTCAACATGAAAGGGTACATTCCCCATCCGCGTTTTTGTGAAACGATGCTGGCGCTGATGAACAACGCGCTGCTGCCGGAAGACAGCAAAGGGTTGTTGATCGCGCTGCGTCCGGTGCCGGGCCTGAAGGTCCGCCAGGCGCTGACGCTGTGCCATATCCGCCGCTTCGGCGATCTGGTGACGCTTGACGACGAGCGGATGACGCTGTTCCTCTCCTCCTGCCGCCTTAACGATCTGGACGTCGCCCTGCGCCACATTTTCCCCCTGCCGGTGGACGAAGTGTTCAGCAACCGGATGGTGTGGTATCAGGACAAACAGATCATCGCGGAAATTCATCAGATGCAGCAAAGCCGTCCGCCTCACTGGCAGGAGCCGGACGTTGCGGATATCCACCGCAGCAACGACCCCGCGGCAGGAAGCGGCAAACGGGCGCCTCAGGTGCCGTACCCCATCACGCTGCTGCACGCACGCGGCCGGGAGTCCGCATCATGATGAACATCACCGACATTATTCAGCTCATTATTCTTTGTGCGGTCATCATGCTTCCGCTGGGCTACTCCGCCCGGCGCTGGCTGCCGCGCCTGTTGCAACGCTTCCGGCAGCGCTTCCTGGCGCCGCGCTACCTGAAATCCGCCGGCGTTTTGCAACGCACATCTTCTGTTACGGTAAACCGCCAAAATGACGACAAACACTGAAGCTTCCCCGCAGCCGTCCGGGTTGTGGCAAAACTGGCGCGGGCTTTCCGGCTGGAACTACTATTTTCTGATTAAATTCGGGCTGTTGTGGTACGGATACCTTAATTTTCATCCCCTCGCCAACCTGGTTTTCATGGCGTTTCTGTTGTTTCCCCTGCCGGAGGGACGCCTGCGCCGCTGGCGCAACTGGCTGGCGCTGCCCATCGGCTTCGCGCTGTTTTATCACGATACCTGGCTGCCCGGCCTGAACAGCATCCTCAGCCAGGGCTCGCAGTTAGCGGGCTTTACCTCCGACTACCTGCTGGATTTGGCTAACCGCTTTATCAACTGGCAAATGATCGGCGCCGTGTTCGTTCTGTTGGTCGCCTACCTGTTCGTGTCGCAGTGGGTGCGCATTACGCCGTTCGTGGTTGCCGCCATGGTCTGGCTGAATGTGCTGACCATCGCCGGCCCGGCTTTCTCGCTTGCGCCGGAAGCGGCGACAAACACCGCGGGCACGGGCGCCGCAGCCCCCGCCGCCGACGGTGGAGGCGCTCAGGCCGCCGCAAGCGGAGATATTCCCGCGCAAACGGAGGCGCCGACCAGCAAGAACCTCTCCGCCTGGCTGGACACCTTCTACGCCAGCGAACAGCAGCGCCAGACCGCATTTCCGGCCTCGCTGCCCGCAGATGCCCAGCCGTTCGACCTGCTGGTGATCAACATCTGCTCGCTGGCCTGGTCCGACATCGATTCCATCGGCCTGAGCAACCACCCGCTGTGGAGCCACTTCGACATTCTGTTTAAGAACTTCAACTCGGCGACCGCCTACAGCGGCCCGGCGTCAATCCGCCTGCTGCGCGCCAGTTGCGGCCAGCCATCGCATAAGGCGCTGTATTCCCCGGCCGGGCAACAGTGTTACCTGTTCGACAATCTGGCCAAACTGGGCTTTAAATCTGAGCTGATCATGGACCACTCCGGCGTGTTCGGTAATTACCTGGACGGCCTGCGCAAATACGCCGGTTTGCAGGCACCGCTGATGTCACAGAGTGGTATCGGCCATGAGCTGACCTCGTTCGACGGCGAGCCGATATACAACGATCAGCAGGTGTTGCAACGCTGGCTGGACGCTCAGGAGAAAGACGACGGCGGCCGGACCGCCACCTTCTTCAACCTGATCCCGCTGCACGACGGTAACCGTTTTATCGGGCAGAGCAAAACTGCGGATTATAAAACCCGGGCGCAAACGTTATTTGATCAGTTAAATAACTTCCTGAATGCGTTGGAAAAATCAGGCCGTAAAGTGATGGTGGTGATCGTGCCGGAACACGGCGCCGCCCTGGTGGGGGATAAAATGCAGATGTCCGGCCTGCGCGACATTCCCAGCCCGGGCATCACCCATGTGCCGGTCGGGATAAAATTCGTCGGGATGAAGACCCCGCATCAGGGTGCGGAACTGACCGTCGACGCTCCCAGCAGCTTCCTGGCGCTGTCTGAGTTAGTTGCCCGCACGGCAGACGGAAAAATTTTCACGCAGGACAACGTGGACTGGAACGCGCTGGTGAAAGGGTTGCCGCAGTCCGCTGCGGTGTCGGAGAACGACAACGCCATCGTGATACAGTATCAGGGTAAACCCTACATTCGCCTGAACGGCGGGGATTGGGTGCCTTATCCGCACTAAGGCGTGACGTTACGCAGAAAAAAATACGGGCCGGTTTTCCGGCCCGTATTTTTATTGGTAACAGGGAATTACGCGCTTTCCGCCGCTTCGTCCTGATCCACGGCAAAGCAGGCGATCAGCTGTTCGCCGTATTGCTTAAGCTGCGGCTGCAACTGTTTGCAGGTGCCGAACGCACGCTGGCAGCGGGCGTTGAAGGCGCATCCCGGCGGCGGGCTCAGCGGGCTGGGCAGCTCGCCGGTCAGCTTAATGCGCGCGCGGCGCTGATCCGGGTTCAGGCGCGGCGTTGCGGAAAGCAGCGCCTGGGTATACGGATGACGCGGATTGTTGAACACCGTCTCTTTACTGCCCTTCTCCACGCAACGACCCAGGTACATCACCATCACTTCATCAGCGATGTGTTCCACCACGGAGAGATCGTGCGAGATGAACACGTAAGACAGTCCCATATCCTGTTGCAGGTCCATCATCAGGTTCAGCACCTGAGCGCGCACGGAAACGTCCAGCGCGGACACCGGTTCGTCAGCGATTACCACGTCCGGATTCAGCATCAGGCCGCGGGCGATAGCGATACGCTGACGCTGGCCGCCGGAGAACATGTGCGGATAGCGGTCGTAATGCTCGGTTTTCAGGCCGACCTTCGCCATCATTTCCAGCGCTTTCGCCCGGCGCTCTTCCGACGACAGCGAGGTATTAATCCGCAGCGGCTCCTCCAGGATCGCGCCGACTTTCTTACGCGGATTCAGCGACGCATAAGGGTTCTGGAACACGATCTGGATTTTCTGGCGGCGCAGTTTTTCTGCGCTGGCGTCCGGCTTGAGCAGGTCCTGCCCCTGATAGTAAAGCTCACCGCCGGTGGGCTTCTCAATCATCGTCAGCAGGCGGCCCAGCGTAGATTTTCCGCAGCCGGATTCCCCGACCACCGCCAGCGTTTTTCCCCGCTCCAGCGTGAAGGAAACGCCGTCCAGCGCCTTCACCAGGCGCTCCGGCGAGAACAGACCTTTCTTCACCGGATAATGCTTTTTCAGGTCAATCGCATGCAGCAGCGGCTGTGCGGCCTGATCCCGTTTTTCCTGACTCATGCGACGGGCCTCCCCTCATCATCGAGCGGCGTATGACATTTCACCTGACGTCCGTTGACTTCACGCAGCGCCGGCTCTTCGGCGCGGCAGTGCTCCGTGGCGTACGGACAGCGCGGATTCAGCAGGCACCCCGTCGGCCGGTCGTATTTCCCCGGCACCACGCCCGGCAGCGAAGCCAGGCGGGCTTTGTCGGCGGCAAACTCCGGCAGGGCGCGCAGCAGCGCCTGGGTGTAGGGGTGGCGCGGCGTGCGGAAAATATCCTTCGCCGTGCCCGCTTCGACCACCTGACCGGCGTACATCACGATAATTTTGTGCGCCGCTTCCGCCACCAGGGCCAGATCGTGGGTAATCAGCACCAGCGCCATGTTTTCCCGCTGCTGAAGTTCCAGCAGCAGTTCGATGATCTGCGCCTGAATCGTCACATCGAGCGCCGTCGTCGGCTCATCGGCAATCAGCAGTTTGGGACGGCAGGCGATCGCCATGGCAATCATCACGCGCTGGCTCATACCGCCGGAAAGCTGGTGCGGATAAACCTCCAGGCGCGATTGCGGATCGGGAATGCCGACCAGCGTCAGCAGATCGATAGTACGCTGGCGGCGGGTTTTGCGGTTGCCGCCCTGATGCACCTTCAGCGCTTCCATGATCTGGTATCCCACGGTATAGCAGGGATTCAGGCTGGTCATCGGGTCCTGGAAGATCATCGCCACTTCCGCGCCCACCAACTGGCGGCGCTCTTTTTCCGAGATCTTTTGCAGGTCGTTGCCGTTAAACTGCAGGCTTTCCGCCATTACGCGGCCGGGAAAATCAATCAATCCCATGATCGCCAGCGAGCTGACCGATTTACCGGAGCCGGACTCACCGACGATACCGATAACTTCCCCCTGATCCACGCTGTAGCTGATACGGTCTACCGCGCGGAACGGGGCGTTGCTGTCGCCGAAATGCACCGATAGCGACTTTACATCCAATAAGGCCATTTCTCCGCCCCCTTACTGCTTCAGACGCGGGTCAAGCGCATCGCGCAGCCCGTCGCCCATCAGGTTGAACGCCAGCACGGTCAGCAGAATCGCCAGCCCCGGGAAGGTCACCACCCACCAGGCGCTCTGCGCGAACTGCAACACGTCCGACAGCATGGTGCCCCACTCCGGCGTAGGCGGCTGTGCGCCCATGCCCAGAAAGCCCAGGGCGGCCATGTCGAGGATGGCGTTGGAGAAACCCAGCGACGCCTGCACGATCAGCGGCGCCAGGCAGTTGGGCAGAATATTGACGAACATCTGGCGCATCGCGCCCGCGCCGGCCACGCTGGAGGCGGTGACGTAATCGCGGTGAACTTCCACCAGCACCGCGGCGCGCGTCAGGCGCACGTAGTGCGGCAGGGCGACGAAGGTCAGCGCCAGCGAGGCGTTGACGATGGACGGCCCGAAGATCGCCACCAGCACCAGCGCCAGCAGCAGGCTGGGCAGCGCCAGCATGATATCGACAATGCGCATGATAACGGCGTCAATCACGCCGCCGAAGTACCCGGCCAGCAAGCCGAACACCACGCCGAGGATCAGCGACAGCACCACCACCAGGCAGCCGACCAGCAGCGACAGACGGGCGCCGTAAATCAGGCGCGACAGGATGTCGCGGCCCACGTCGTCGGTGCCCAGAATGAACTGCCAGCTGCCGCCTTCCATCCATACCGGCGGACGCAGCAGTGAATCGCGGAACTGCTCGGCCGGCAGGTGCGGCGCGAGAACGTTGGCGCCAATGGCCAGGATCAGCACGATGACGATATACACCAGGCCAACCACGGCCCCTTTATTGCGCTTAAAATAATGCCAGAACTCCTGAAACGGCGTCATGGGCTTAGGCGCAGTTACTACTTCAGACATCGTTGCGCCTCCTATTTCTTGTGGCGAATACGCGGGTTAACGATGCCGTACAGCACGTCGACCAGCAGGTTGACCAAAATAATCATGGTGGCGACCAGCAAGACGCCGCCTTGCACCACAGGGTAATCACGGCGTTGCAGGGCATCGATCAGCCAGCGCCCCAGCCCGGGCCAGGAAAAGATGGTTTCCGTCAGGATCGCGCCGGCCAGCAGGGTGCCGATTTGCAGGCCGATCACGGTGACCACCGGCAACAGCGCGTTGCGCAGCGCATGCACGATGATGACGCGCATCCGGCCCAGCCCCTTGGCGCGCGCGGTACGGATATAATCTTCGCTCAGCACTTCCAGCATGGAAGAGCGGGTCATTCGCACGATAACGGCCAGGGGGATAGTACCCAGCACGATAGCGGGCAGGATCAGGTGCATCACCGCGTCTTTAAAGTCGCCGGCTTCGCCCCAAAACAGCGTATCGATCAGCATGAAGCCGGTAAGCGGATAGCTGTCGTCGAGGAAGACGGTATCGCTGATACGCCCCGATACCGGCGTGAGGTTGAGTTGAACGGAAACCAGCATGATAAGCATCATGCCCCACCAGAAGATAGGCATGGAGTATCCCGTCAGGGAGATCCCCACCGCGGTGTGATCGAACACCGATCCCCGCTTCACCGCGGCCAGCACCCCCACGGGAATACCGACGAGCACGGCGAAAATCATCGCGCAGATACCCAGTTCCATCGTTGCCTGGAAACGGGGCACGAATTCCTGCCATACCGGCGTGCGGCTTTTCAGCGATATACCGAGATCGCCGTGCAGCACATTGCCGATATAAGTGAAATATTGTTGATAAAGCGGCTTATCCAGCCCCATTTGCGCCATCAGCTGGGCGTGGCGTTCGGCTGAAATCCCGCGTTCCCCTGCCATGATCGTGACCGGATCGCCGGGGATCATGTGAACAAAAGCAAACGTCAGCAACGTAATGCCAATAAACGTCGGGATAACCAATCCCAAACGCCGGAGTATGAACTGCAACATATCCCGAACTCTCTTATGAATGCCCGGCGGCTCATGGGCCGCCGGGCTTATGATGCTCACAGCAAACTGCTATATCCCCCGCACAACGGGGGATATACAACAAAGTCGCCCGCCCGGATTAGTCCAGAGAGACGTTGTCGAAGTGGTGTTTACCCAGCGGATCGACCACATAGCCCTTCACTTCCTTGCGGACCGGTTCGAATACCGTTGAGTGCGCGATGATCAGCGCCGGAGCCTGATCGTGCATCACCACCTGCGCCTGTTTGTACAGCTCGATGCGTTTATTATGATCGGACTCGGCGCGCGCCGGTTGGATCAGATCTTCAAACGGCTTGTAGCACCACTTGGAATAGTTGGAGCCTTCTTTCGCGGCTGCGCAGCTGAACAGGGTGGCAAAGAAGTTATCCGGATCCCCGTTGTCGCCGGTCCAGCCCATCATCACCGTCTGGTGCTCGCCGTCTTTGGCGCGCTTGAGGTACTCACCCCACTCGTAGGTCACGATTTTGGCCTTCACGCCGATCTTGGCCCAGTCGGCCTGAATCATCTCCGCCATACGGCGGGCGTTCGGGTTGTACGGACGCTGTACCGGCATCGCCCACAGGTCGATGGAGAAACCGTCCGGCATACCGGCCTCTTTCAGCAGTTCTTTGGCCTTCTCCGGATCGTACGCGTAGTCGGTGATCTGCTCGTTATAACCCCACATGGTGGGCGGGATCAGGTTCTTGGCGGACTGGCCGGCCTTCTGATAAACCGCGTCGATAATCGCCGATTTGTTGACCGCCATAGTCAACGCCTGGCGCACCTTCTGGTTATCCAGTGGCTTTTTCTCCACGTTAAACGACAGATAGCCGACGTTCAGGCCCGGCTGCTCCATCAAATTGATGGCGTTATCCTGTTTCATACGCTCCAGATCGGCCGGGTTCGGGTACGGCATGATCTGGCATTCGTTTTTCTGCAGCTTGGCATAACGTACGGAAGCATCCGGCGTGATGGAGAAGACCAGACGATCGATCTTCGGCTTGGTGCCCCAGAAATCCGGGAACGCCTTGTACAGAATCTTGGAGTCTTTCTGGTACTGCAGCATCTGGAACGGACCGGTGCCCAGCGGGTTGAGGTCGATCTTCTCCGGCGTGCCGGCTTTCAGCATCTGATCGCCGTACTCGGCGGACATGATGGAGGCGAAGTCCATCGCCAGGTCGGCCAGGAACGGCGCTTCCGGACGGACTAAATCAAAGCGGACGGTGTAGTCGTCCACTTTCTCAATTTTGCTGATCAGCTCGCCCATGCCCATTCCCTGGAAGTACTCGTAGCTGCCGCCGGAGACTTTATGGAAGGGATGGTTTTCATCTTTCTGACGCATGAAGGAGAACACGACGTCGTCGGCATTAAAATCGCGCGACGGTTTGAAGTCCTTGCTGCTTTGCCACTTCACGCCCTTACGCAGGTGGAAGGTGTAGGTTTTCCCGTCCGGGCTGATATCCCATTTTTCCGCCAGGCCCGGCTCAATTTCGGTGGTGCCGGTTTTAAACTCAACCAGACGGTTATAGATCGGTACGGAACTGGCATCGTAAGTCGTACCGGAAGTGAACAACTGCGGGTTAAACCCTTCGGGCGACCCTTCTGAACAATAAACCAGAGTTTTTGCCTGAACGCTGGCGGCAACGGCCAGCGCCACCAAACCAATCCCAACTTTCAGTGCACCCATTTTTTTCCCGCGAGTGGACGTGTTCTTTTTATAAAAAGACATAACGCTTGGCTCCGTTGTGGTGTTGTGTGTGTTCCGCCAGACCTGTTCTTTTTCGTGCGCAGTCTTGACGAACAGCCTAAAGGCTAAAAGAGAGGTGCAACCGTCATGCCAGGAGAACGAATCCCGCATGTTTTTAAAGCGCATCCGCCATGATTGCGGATATCGCCTGCCCTCCCTCATACGCACCAATTTCGCAAGTGTTAAGGGTGACGTCAATATAACTAAACGTGATTTGCATGATGCGTGATATACATCATGCAAACATAAAAAAAACCTCCATGTAACATATGCAGAATTTAAATTTGTGCTAGCACTTTATTATCAGAATAATCCACCACAGGCTATTATTCAGGCAGAGAATCAGGCCAAAAAAGTAGCCGAAAAAATTCTTGCCAAATGATGAATAACTGAACAATTGATTTTGTGATCTGTTTAATCGACAGGATGATATTCTGTTTATTGAGGTTTTTTTTGCCTGCGCCGCACCAAAATCATCCGCAATGCGCCGTTTTTGTGCATGGGTTGCACCATTTTGGTATTGGGGTATGGTGGTCAGAAATGGCGCGCCCCACGAGTTGCGCTGTATGACAAATACAGAATCCGGAGAAAATAATCTTGTCCGCAGAAACATTTATCCGCCTGACCACGCTTTTGGACACGCAGCAGGCGCGTTACCGCGTGATGGAACACGCCAGCGCCGGACGTTCCGAAGAAGTCGCCCTGCTGCGCGGCACTCAATTGGGGCAAGGCGCCAAGGCGCTGGTCTGCCACGTGAAAGGGAACGGCATAAAGCAGCATGTGCTGGCCGTTCTGCCTGCCGATCAACAGGCCGATCTCAGCCTGCTCGCCGCGGGCATCGGCGGGACACGGGCTTCACTCGCCAGCCCGGCAGAGGTCAGCGCGCTGACCGACTGCGTCTTCGGCGCCATACCGCCGTTCAGCTTTCATCCGGATCTTTTATTGGTGGCCGCGCCGCTGCTGTTCCAGCGCTTTGATGAGCTGGCCTTCAACGCCGGCACGCTGGAGCGATCGGTAATTCTTAACACCCAGGATTATCAGCGGATTGCCGCACCGCGGCTGGTACAGTTTATCAAGTGCCAGGAATGAGCGTTATCGGGTGAAGTAAACGTGATGGATGATGAAGCCATATGCGACTGGCACCAGGATAAGCAGCAGCACGCTGATTGGCCCCAAACTGCTGAACACTCCACGCAAGAAATTGACCGGGAATGAAATCAGTATCGCCACAATGCGTGTTGCAAGTATCCGCCATTGCGCCCGGCTCTTCCAAATCCACCAGGCAATGGGGACCACCAGCAATGAGAAACACAACAAAACCGCCAATGCCTCGCCCGTACTTTTCGTTTTCAGTGAAGTGACAAAGCGGAAATATTTAACGACAAACGGCACCAACAACGCCAGCGAAAGCAAATAAACCAAAAAGTTATAGACTCTCAGTCGTTCAGGTCGGGCATTGAAACGTTGATGCAATGGCACATAAGCCAAGACGAAAAACCCCACTACCAGCCACAGGGAAAGCAGTTCGGGCCATACCCGCTCAGCTTGGGCTCCCACTACCCAGCTCACCACGCCCCAAACATAAAGATTGAGCAAGATACCGCCAATACTGAAGTTAAAAGCCGCCAGGATAAAAACCTGCGGCCCGATACGATCAAGCAAGGCCGGGTGGTTACTCTCCATCGTCGTCAGCTCTTTACGTAGCGTATCGATCAGGCCGGGTACCCATTTTACCCACCAGGCAACTGGCTTTTCAGGTGTGATCAACATTCGCCATACCAGACGATCGGTCATGGAATGCTGATACTTATATTCCAGTTGCTCCCAGTAAAGATTGTCGTAATTTTTCTGAACACGCCGCTCCAGCGCTGATATAAGCCAGGCCGGCAATTGACTGCTGCGGTAGTGATCCAAATCCCACATCATAATAGCGGAAACACCATTCAGCAGAGTTTCATCTAATTCATCACTGGTACTCAACGCCTCCGCCAGAGCCAAGCTAAACGCTTCGCGAGCGGCCAGAGAATCGGGCAAACGCGAATTAACATATGCCTGCAATTCCTGCCTGCCTTCATGGCTGTTCTGCGCCAGCAGCGCCGCCAGCCTTTTCCCCTCTTCAATTACCGCACCTTTGTCCCATACGGGCAAGCAAGAAGCTGGTTGTGTTTCAGATTGGGCCAATAAAGCATCAAGATAAGGCGCGACAGCCCCACCCATCACCTGATCAGCCTGTGTATCAATGGATTCCTCCGACACGGATGAACCTACCCCCTCACCGGTCAGCTGTTTGGCAAGTTCAAATGCCTCATGCAGTTGCTGATAGCCCTGAGGATCTTTATCCGGCCGATGTTGCTTCAGTTGGCGCGCATAGGCGCGGCGAATAGCGGTCTGATCGTTGGTTGACTCAATGCCAAGGATATCCCAGATGGTCATGCCTCACTCCAAACCGTCATCAAAACGGGATAACACTTGCTCCAGTTGCTGGCGTGCCACCGCAATCGCCCTTACATCCTGGGAATCCAGCGCAACTTCAAAATCCGTCACGAAATGATCAATAATCTGCCGCCGTTCGCCAAGGAACTGTTCATACCGCCGCGAAGCACGTGCCAGAAGCTGGCGGTTTACGGAAGCATCACGAGGATGTAGTTTCAGTGCGGCCAGTTGTGCCAGGCGCTGATGAATTTCCTCTTCACTCAGTACCCCCGGCACCTTCTCGATGATCAGCGATGACATTGTATCCTCTCCGGCGACACGGCATTCCACCTCTAAAATGCCATCCAGTGTATAGGTAAAGCGGATATCCACGCTGACTTCACCGGCCGGACGGGGAGGAACCGGCACTGACATGCTGCCCAGCAAGATGTTATCTTTTATCCGCCGCGCCTCTCCCTGATAAATCCCGATGTCCATCTGTTGCTGGTTATCGTGTAGCGTTGACAGCGATTTCATGACACTGATCGGTACGAAGGCGTTACGCTCAATTACCGGTAAAAAGAACCCTTCCTCATAGCGGCTACCATACTGGCGCGCTACATTCACCCCCAGGGAATAAGGCATCACGTCGGTCAGCACAATATCGTCCAATGCCTTATCTTCCAGCATGAACCCCACCTGAATTCCGGCTCCAAGCGCCACAACCTCATCCGGATGCAGTTCACTGCGCGGGAAGCGGCCAAACATCCGCGCCACGACCTGGCGCACCACGGGCATACGCGTCGCGCCCCCCACCAGCACGACGTGATCCAGCGACGCCAGTGAAAACTGAGCGTCATGTAGCGCCTGGATGATCGGCGCCTTCAGGCGCGTAAGCAATTCTTCACACAGTTGGGCGAATGTCGGCGTATCCAGTTCCCATTCCAGCGTTCCGCCCTGCCAACCCAGCGAGCACGATGCCAGCGGGTGCTGCGTTAAGCGACACTTCATCTCTTCGGCAAGACGGGCCAACTCTGCCAATGTTTCAGACGGAGCGTCACTCAGTTGCGGCTTACAGCTCAGCATCCACTGACGTACTTTTTCAGTGAAATCGTCACCACCTAACCAGATATCACCGCTGCTGGCCCGTACTTCCAGCACACCTTCAAACATATCGATAATCGAAACATCGAACGTACCTCCTCCCAAGTCAAAGACCAGGAATTTCTGTTCGCTATGATTGGCAAGGCCATAAGCCAACGACGCGGCGGTAGGCTCATTGAGCAAGCGTTCAACCTTCAGCCCCGCCAGCTTCCCCGCTGCCTTGACCGCTTTACGCTGAATATCGTTGAAATAAGCCGGAACGGTAATGATGGCCTCGGTGACTTCCTGTGCCAGAAAAACTTCCGCATCGGTTTTCAATTTACCCAGCACAAGGGCAGAAAGTTCTTCGGCCCGAAAATGGTGGGGTCCCAACGTAAAGAGGTGTTCCGTCCCCATGTAACGCTTGAAGCTGGCGATGGTGAGGTGCGGGTGGGAGGTTAAACGCGATTTGGCACGATGGCCGATGATGATATGCCCATCATCATCCAAGCCGACGACGGATGGCGTCAGGTTATTTCCATCGGCTGCCGGAACCAATATGGGTTGACCATTACGCCAAACACTCACGGCGCAGTTTGATGTGCCCAGATCGATGCCAATAATATTCCTTTGAATCCTTTCCATCCTTTAACTTCCCGCACAAAACCGATGAAGTTTTATTGCCACTTATTATCGGTATGGTTTTTTAATGACAGCAAGCGTCTGCCAGGCATTGGTGAGGAAAAACATCACGGCAGATCAATAATAAAAAATCATCGTCTTTTCGAGATATTTTAGTGTGGCATGGCCTTGTTATACCGATGATCAGTCAGAATCATACAACCACCGCCCAGCCCTGGCGGACTCTATCAACATGTGAACAGTAAGCGGCTCCGGCGCTTTCGGTTTCCTGCGAAACAAAACGGCAATAATCCCCCGCTCATAAGGCCAATACTTCAGAAAATCAAAGCCGGCCCTATCGACTTGAAAACGAGAAAAATAATCCGCCATGACCTCGTCGCCGGTTTCCCGCGCCCACGGATATTTTCCCGTAGAAAGGCTGGTATCCGGGGTTAAGACCGGCTTTTTCCCCATAGGCGGAGGGAGGTTCCATACGGAGTCGTACCAATCAAGCACGGCCTGCGCTACGTCATCATTTAATTCCACAACCCATCCTCCCTGTTAGTCATGCACTATCTGCTCCAGGCGTTGTTCACCGGACACATAGGGCAAGTACCGCAGAATTATTCCTCATTTTCCTGACAGCGAAAACAGGAGAAACAGGTCAGAAGGGGAAAGAGTTATACAAATCACGACAGGCATATTGCAGCCAACAAAAAACCCGCAAACTCAATGAGAGTTGCGGGTTCTTGTCGGGTTCCCGGTCGTTTTAAAAACTTACCGGAAGTAAATTTGGTCGGCGAGAGAGGATTTGAACCTCCGACCCACACGTCCCGAACGTGTTGCGCTACCAGGCTGCGCTACTCGCCGAATGCGGAGCGCATCTTACTTCCGTACAGGAACAGCGTCAACCCTCTTCTTTGTTTTCCTTTCACCGATCGCTGATAAAAACACCATTTCTCATATTTTTAAGGAAAAAACCGGATTTATAGTCGGCACAGGTTATTTTTTGTCACGATCCCACCGTCCGGCGAGGTGTATCCCAGGCAGCCGAGAATCGAGTCGAACAGTTGCGTGTGCTTAGCGCCGGCACCGCTGCGCGCGCGCGCCTGTAATTCGCTGAATGCCTGACGGTTACGCCCGTCGGCCAGAAAACTGTCGGACGCCCACACCATTACCGGCACCCGGAACTGCTCCGGCGGCGCCATCTCCCGCGGCGTACCGTGGAGGTGCATGCTGTCGCTGATGGATTCGCCGTGATCGGAGGCATAGAACACCAGCGCTTTTTTGTCCCGCACCTGATTGATGACGTTTTCAATAAACGTGTCGGTATACAAAATGCTGTTATCAAACGCGTTAATCAGCTGCTCCTTGGTGCAACTCTCATCCACGCTCATGCATTCCGGCTGATAGCGGGCGAAATCGCGCGGGTAGCGCTGGGAATACAGGTAATGCGAGCCTTTGGTGTGCAAAATCACCAGGTGTTTACCGGCCGGATGCGCCTTCAGCGAGTTTTGCAGCTCGGTGACCAGCAACATATCATCCACCGGTTTGCCGTCGTTACGCTTTTCAGAGGCGATCAGCTCGCGGAAGGCAAAGTTATCAACGTCCGTATTGTTGTAGAACCACACCTCGCTCTGCATGGCGAACAGCTCGGAGCTGAACCCTAAAGAGTGCAGCACGGAGAACACGTTTTGCTCTTTCAAAGTGCGTTGCGGGTTATCCGACGCACCACCTTCGCGCACAAACATGCAGCGCAGCGAGAGCTTGGTCGCGGTGTCGCAGGATTCGCCGCGAAACGCCGCCAGGTTCTTCTCTTTCGCCAGCCGCGGCGTGGTATCCCGGCCATAGCCCAGAATGCCCATGTGATCCCAGCGCGCCGTTTCACCGATGATGAACACCATGTAAGTGTCGTCGATACCCGGCGGGGCGATATAGGTGAACTGTTTCGCCGGATCAAGCAGTTCGCTTCGATCCTGACGCTCATCAATCGCGGTGTACGTATACAGCCCCAGCGCCGCCAGCCAGTTGGAAGGCAGGTAGGAGTGCGCCACCACGCCGCCGTAGCTGGGCATATCGACGTTATTCGCCGCGTCAGCCCGCTTTTGCTGCTTATCCATCCAGCGCAGCGGCAGCCAGACCAGCAGGGCAACCAGCAGCAGAATGCCCAGCGTGCGCAGCCGCTGGCCGGGCCGGGTCAGTTGTTCTTTCAGCGAATTACGCAGCCGGCTGTTCCAGACCAGCGTCAGGGGAATAATGCTGGCGCACACCATCCAGATGATGAAATTAACGCCGACGACCTCTTTGGAAAGATCGATGTCCGTCGTCAGAACGGAAACGATGATCCCGTAGCCGATCACCACGTTGAAAAACGTCATGTAATAGCTGGCGCCGACGGAAATCAGTATCAGCAGCGAAGCGGTAATGCGGTAAAACCAGCGGCCGCCCAACGAAAGCAGGCGCAGGAGGAAGAAAGTGAACAGAACGATAGCCAGGATTTCAACGGCACCACTGAGCAGCCGGGAAACATGTTCTCCGTGCGTCAGTTCGCTGAAGCGACGATAAAACACAGAAGCATTAAGAAAGATGCCAACATAAAGCGCCAGCAACAAAGATTGTACCGGATGGGACAGTGATTTCATTGTTTCCATTAAGCAGGAAGACCTTGTGCAAAAAAGTTCTCAGACCCTCATCTGACACATGCTTGGCACAATTGTTCTGTAACGTTAGAAAATAATCCTAATTAAGGAAGATTCCCAAATGTAATTATAATTGGACATAATGCGCGCCAAAAATGAATCGACCACACCAATACCGGCCTTTCACCGGTATTGGTGCTTTGAAAATGGATACGTTGAAAAGCGCAATTATCCCCGGCTCATTACCTCGGACTTTTGCATACAATGCTGAATTGCGTTAATTACCGCCGCCCGCAGCCCCTGTTCCTCCAGCACCTTAACCGCCTCAATGGTGGTTCCGCCCGGCGAGCACACCATGTCCTTCAGCGCGCCCGGATGCTTACCGCTTTCCAGCACCATTTTGGCTGACCCCAGCACCGCCTGGGCGGCAAACTCATACGCCTGCGCCCGTGGCATGCCGCCGAGTACCGCCGCGTCCGCCATCGCCTCAATAAACATGAAAACATACGCCGGCGCGGAGCCGCTGACGCCGACCACAGCATGAATCAATGACTCAGGCACGACTTCCGCCTTGCCGAAGCTGCTGAACAGGCGTACTACGTTTTCCGTGTCATCCTGCGTGAGATATTCATTCGGCGTAATGGATGACATACCCGCATTCACTAACGCCGGGGTATTCGGCATTACGCGTACCGCTTTCTGCCGTTCAGGCAGCGCGCCTTGTAATGTTTCCAGCGTTACGCCGGCCGCAATGGAGATCACAATCGTTTCCGGGCGCAATACGCCGCTGATTTGCTTCAGCACGCCGGTCACGCCGGCGGGTTTAACGCCGATGATGATCACGTCGCTGTCGCGCGCCGCTTCAGACGCGTCCGCCGCGCCGCGCACGCCATATTCACGTACGATAGCCGCTACGCTGTCTGCACTGCGGTTATAGACCCTGATGTGCTGTGCGGGAACCAGGCCACTGGCAATCAGCCCGCCCAGAATCGCCTTCCCCATGTTACCGCAGCCGATGAACCCGATTGTTTGCTCCACAATGCCTCCCGTGAATTCAGAAATGACCGGCACGCCGCATCGCGGCGCATACTGCTGTTAGGCTATCACCAAAATCCGCGTAAACGCAGCTTCCGTTTTGCTCCAGAAGACGTTATGGAAAATATGAGGGAAGAAATATCACGACAGAGGAATTATTTCGCACGCAATTCCTGGTGGAAAAATATAAAGAAAGAAAAATGAAGAAGAAAAAATAAAGGCGGCACAGTGCCGCCACGGTGATTATTTCCTGCTGCTAAGATTATTTATAAATCTCAGCCGTTCCGTGCAGTTTATTCTGACCGGTAGTGGAAATAATACGGTATGAGCTTGCGCCGGCTTGTTCCGCTTTAGCGGCCAGTTTCGCTTCCAAAGAATCCAGGTTGGTCGCACCAGAAGCGGAAATATAACCCATAGATTGCAGGTCACCGGTCGCGGTGGTTACCGAGTCAGCCGCCGTAGCAGCGAAAGATGCAGAGGTAAGAGCCAAAACTGCAGCGAAAAATTTGATGCTTTTCATGATGTATCCTTTCTATCTGATTGTCAGTTATTGTCAATAAAATCGGGAGTAACTTGCGATGAAAGAATAATAGACATCTTCACTTAAAATTAACACCGATCTCTTTTGAGAAACTCATTCAAATAAATTGAATATCAATGCACCAACTTTACACAACCGCAAAGTTTAATAAAAAGCGCGTAAATTTAAAACTGCACGAAAACAAATAAACATAGCAATAAATATTATAATTCAATGAGTTGAGATTAAATTAATTGAGTAACACACTTTGTTGGAAAAAACAAAAATATACAATTCATGACATTCAACAAAAAAGCCGGTTATTTCCCGCTTACGTATTCGGCACAGTTTGCTAAATAAAAGCGTAGAATGTGCGATATAAAAACGGGAAAGCACCCGCTTTCCCGCATTATTTTATCCGTGACGCTATTCGATCACATTCTTTACACGATATATACCACTCTGAATACCGTCGGTCAGGAAGAATGGCAACCACTCTTCCCACTGCCCGCCTTTTACCGGCGAGGAATACCGGCACAGCTCCGTTCCCTGTTCATCCAGCAGCGCCCAGAGCTGCTCCGCGCCATCGGCTGCGTCGCTGTTGCTGCTGACCCGCTTGTAGCTGACGTTGCTGCCAACGTGGAACTGATGGGGAAGCCAGCGCACCGGCTCATGCGGCGGGAACGGTTCGGCGTCCAGAAAACCAAACATATCATCATGGCTCAGCAGGCTTTGCCGGATGGTAGGCCACAGGCTGCGGCGCAAAAAATATTGGTCGGCGAAGCGTTTGTGCGCTTCTTCTTCACTCAGGTATTGGGCGATCAGCGTCCGGATTCCGGGCAGCGCCGGGTTGTGACACCCGGCCCACATGCCGGCCAGCAGCAGTTCGGTATGGGTGAAGTAGTCCCGCATGTGGTGATACCAGTACCCGCTTTGCAGCCACGCCTCCACCGCCGCTTTATCGCGCTCCGAAAGCAAGGCATCCGCATCACGCACCTGGAAGCGGGAGACGCCCTCATCTTCCATCACCAGGAAGCGCCACATCTGCGGCGGTATCGTCTGACGGATATCGTCCGATACCTTTACCACCTGCGCGCCGGCGGCGCTCAGGCGCGCCTGAACCCCGGCGGGAACCGTGTCATCCAGATAAAAACGGCAGCGCCACTGTGGGAACAGGTCGCGGGCAACCCCGACGTTCATCACTGCGGTTTCGCAATAACGGGGACGGGCGCCGTACAATGAAAAGACGATCAGATTACGCTCTGCCACGGAAGGATCGAACGCCGGCGGCGGAGAGTCGGGCAATGGGTAAGCGTGAAATTGACGAAATTTATTATCCGCCTGGGTTAACGACATATTGCCATAGCGGCGCACCTGCGCCTTATCACCCAGCCAGCCGCACACCTCCACCAGCCCGTCCAGCGCCGTACCGGGCATGTTTTCCTCACCGGTGCGCCGCAGAAGCTGCATGTAGGTTTTACGGCTCTGCTCATAGTCGCCGGTGCGCATCAGGCACAGCGCGTAATCCGCCAGCAGCGAAGGGTTACCGGGCGCCAGCTTCAGCGCCTGGCGGGCGACCTCACGCCCCTGCGCATAGTTTCCCTGTGCCAGGGCAGTGCGAAAGGCTTCTGCCAGCTTATAAAATTTTTTCTCTACGGAAGCCATAGTTCCCTCTTGGTTGTCATCTTCCCGAATACGTCCGCTCCCGGCGCTCATTTATGATGGCGGGGGGCCGGTGAAAAGAAAATAAGTAAATCCCTTATTCCCTGCCGGCCAGATAATCCAGCACGTGCGGATAGCAAAGCAGAAACCAGGGCGTAAAACGCGCCGGTTCTTCCGCCATCTGCCGGCGCAGCGTTTCCGGTTCAACATAGGCATACGCCTCGGCCTCTGCCGGATTCAACTGCGGGGTGAGATCGCTGGTTCCCAGGAAAATATGGCCGAACTCGTTTTCCACCATCCCGTTATCCAACTCAACCCGGTAGCTGAACTCAAACGCCTTATGGAGCTGGCAATGCATCCCCATTTCTTCATGCAGGCGACGCGTCGCCGCCAGGTGCGTCTCTTCACCGGGAAACGGATGGCCGCAACAGGTATTGCTCCACAGGCCGCCCGCGTGATATTTCTGCACCGCCCGCAGCTGTAACAGCAACCAGCCGCGGCTGTTGAACACATAGCATGAAATTGCGCGATGCCGCCTGCCCTGCCGGTGCGCCTCCAGCTTCTCCATCGTTCCCGTTGGGCGGTCGTTCTCATCAACCAGAATGACGTTAATCATGGCGGATCTCCTCCGATGCCAGCAGTACGCCGGAATGGTATTCATACTATTACCATAGCCTATCCGGACTATATCCATTGAATATCGCGCCATCCGCCAGCGCTTTTATGCTGCGAAAAATTGCTTGCGGAGAAAAATATATCACGAAACAGATAATTCCGAGCAATACCCGACGCGGATTCCGTGATGAATATGCCCCACCGCGCGCATATGCCATCCCCCCGCAATTTCGGGATCGGGCGCATAGTTATGAATTTCAACCGATTACCGCATTTTGCATCCTGATATACTCGGTGAATTTCCAGGCGGCCAGGCGCGAATCCTCATCATGACCGATCACTTTAAAGGAAAATACGAAGCGGAGCTTAAGTTCAGGATTTCAGATCCCGCGCCGATACGGGCGCGTCTGGAAGCGCTGCATGCGGAACCCTTTTTGCTGGATAACCATGAGGTGGACCATTACTTCGAGTCTCCTTCAGCCACGCTGGGTAATCAGCACGTCAGCATGTGCCTGCGGGAAATGCAGCCTTCCGGCATCAGGCTGTGGATCGTCAAAGGCCCCGGCCCGTCGCAGTGTGAAGCGGTCAATATCAGCGACTGCGACAAAGCCGCCGTGATGCTGGAAACGCTGGGTTTTCATCCTTACTTCCGCATGGAAAAAACCCGCAGCATTTACTTTTGCCGCCAGTTCCACGTCACCCTCGACCACCTGCCCAGCCTGGGGTACTTTGCCGAAGTGGCCGTGATGACCGACGATGCCGACCAGTTACGCCTCCTTTATCAACAACTGGCCCAGTTTGCCCGTGAACTGGGGCTGCGCGAACAGAACCAGGAAAAGCGCAGCTACCGCCAGCTTTTGGGGTATTAGTCCGGCACTTCACTGCCCGCAGACAACGCCGGAGAAAATTCGCGTACCCGCAGGGTCAGGAAGTCTTGCCGTTTCACCTCTTTTTGCGCACTCAACAGCACATCCAGATCGTCATACACTGTCAGATAACGGCCGCTGAGCGCCGAATAGCCGCCGCCGCACAGCTGCGCAACGTGCTCAGCCCCCTTTTCCGGCTCTACCGTCCGGCCCGCCAGGTGCTCTTCCCTACACCATTCCAGCAGCTTCGCTTTCATGCTTTCCCCGGGAACGTCACTTTGCTGTAAGTCCATAGACATACCAACAGAATGGATCAGGCCGGGATGGTAAGCGAACAGCGACACATGGTGCCCCCGTACTTCCACGGCCAGATTCTCCGTCAGTTTGATGATGGCCGCCTTGGAGACGGAGTAAGAGGAGCAGGTCGGCCAGCGGAATACCCCGGCGTTGCTGGCGATGTTGATGATCGTTCCCCGCTCGCGGGCAATCATATAATCCAGTACGGCATGCGAGCACAGCACGGTGCCTTTCAGGTTGATGTCCAGCGCCTCGTACCACTCCAGCGGCGTGCTGCGCCAGAAATAGTCCACCGGCCCCAAAACCCCCGCATTGTTGACCAATGCCTCAACGGGCCCGAAGCGGCGCTCAATTTCCGCAAACGCATCCCGCACCTGACCGGCATCCGTGACGTCGAAAGCGATGCTTTCTGTACCATGGCCGATTTCCGCCGCGCTGCGGCTCAGCGTTTCCGGATCGCGCCCGGTAATGACTACCCTGGCGCCGGATTGCGCCAACCGCCGGGCAAACACGCGGCCCAGGCCGCGTCCGCCGCCTGTAACAACAACAAGGGATTGATTCAGCATGCCGGTATCTCCTGTTTCATCGTCCGGATTCAGACATAAAACAGCGTAGCCCAGCGGGGAAATAATGATCTTGATCACAAAAAAATTGCCGGATCGTGAATGCAGAAATCAAGGCAGGGAGTGTTTTTGAATGACGGAAAAAATCATTAGCAATATTTATTATTACCGATGGGTAATCACATCGCTATAAAATGCTGTGCTAAGTTCCCGGCATGCTGCCGGGAGCTTAGCGTGATGGCATTATGTCACCGGAAATCACTTATCACTTTTACGCTGCCCGCGGGGGCCCAGCGTCGGCGTTTCATCAAAGAAATTCCACGGTTTAAGCAACGCATGCACCCACTCCGTCGGCATAATCGGCCACTCTTCCGCCCGCGCTACGTGCGTGGTGCCGGTGGTCAGCCAAACAACGTTATCCGTATTGCTGATGGACTGATTATCGGTAACGTATTGCCCCAGGCCGGTGTCATGTATTGAACGGTTGGGGTACTTCCCTTCCGGATAGCGTTCATCCGGGTTGTAACGGGTAATCCACAGCTGGCGATCCATAAAGCTCAGGCGATGGTAAATCCACTCATCCTTGCCGAAGTTGGCGCCTTTGGCGATGGGATGCGTACCACCGGCGTACGGAATAAGCTGGTAAGAAACCGGGTTCCCCATCCGGTTCAGCCGGTTGGTATTACTCAGCAAGCGAATGGTGGAGGGATCGAATTTCTGCGCCGCCTGCTGCTCGGTATCCACGTTCACCTGATCCACCTGCATGGTACTGGTGCGCGGGCCGCCGCGATCGTTAGGCTTCACGTCCGGGTTCACTTCTACCAGGCTGTTGTTCTCACCATCCACGTCCATATCCAGCCGGAAGTTGTAGATATGCTGGTGCGTGGTGCCGACGATATTGTGATCGATCAGGGTGCCGTAGCGGGTATCCTCTTTCGCCGTCGGGTCCTGCATGGTGCGTGCCTTCACGCCTTTGACGGCTTCAATACCGGTGGCGCCGGCGTCGATACCGATTACGCCGTTGTCATGGAAAACCCAGTCGAAGATGTAATCGTAGTTCCCCACCGTGCTGATCCAGCGCACCACCAGCTCGCGCCGCTCGGTGCTGACGTTGGGTTGCCCCATCTCCTGATGCTTATATTCCGGCCCGGCATAGCGTTCGAAAATGGCAATGGCGCGCGGAATGGTGGTAGGCGTGCCGGTGTAGTCGGCGATGGTTTCATCCAGCAGTACCGCATTCTCCGGCGCGTCTTTACCCAGGGCGATGGGCGAAGTCAGCGTTCCCATCCCGTAGTCGCCGGCATCCAGATACGCCTTGAAGTACCAGCCGATATCCGGATCGCCGTACGGCACAATCATGCCGCCCAGCGAACCCTCATACATCACCTGACGCTTTTTGCCGCGATCGTTATAGGTGACCGTGGAGATAATAGGCCCCACGCGTGAGTTCAGCCGCAGGTGGAAATCCCAGTTTTGCCAGTGAAGCGTATGGCCGGTGATGGTGTAGTTCTTGCCTTCCGGCTCGATGATGTCCAGAGGCTTAACCCGCGCCGCCGTGCGATCGCGCCCGTCGTAGGGCCTCGGCGCCATCGGCACCGGAATAACCTGACCTTCTTCTATCTTGATGATTTTCTTCTGTTGCAGATCGACCACCGCTACCAGGTTTTCAATCGGATGCGCCCAGTAGTTGCCGTCGCCGACATCCAGGTAGCTCACGACTTTCAGCAGGCGCTGATCCTGCGTCAGCCCGTCTTTGCCGTCGAAGTAACCGACCGTCAGCGGCGTCGTAATGACTTTCGTCGGATCCTGAATACCGCGTTTCTTCAGCACCGCCGCATATTCCTGGCTGGCGTTGATGATGGACTGCACGCTGGTGAAATCATCCAGCACCACCATGCCCTGTGCATCTTTCAGCGGCGTCCAGGACACCAGTTTTTTGTCTTTCAGATCCACGACGCCTTCAACCACGTGGATACCGTCAAGCAACGTAACGTCCGCCTGACGCGGCGCGCTAACCGCCCCGCCCTTGAGCACGAAATTCCACACCTGCTCCTTCGGCGGCTCGCGCAGGGAAATTTCGGTGAAACGCAGCGCGCCGGGCAGCTTGCCGGACGCCTTCACCACCTCCACGGCGGTCTTGATCTCATCCGCGCTCAGGGGGTTAAGCGGATGCGCACGCTGCTCCACGGCGAACGTCTGATCCAGACCGGACTGGAAAACATCATTGATAAATTCGTCGTAAATATAGGCCGTTTTCCCTTTCAGAATCACCGGCGCCTGAAGTTTCAGCGGCTTGCCGTTTACGATGGCCTCATGGGCATCGGGCTTCACCTTAACGTACGCGCCGTCTTTAATGATGGTAAACATACGGGCATAGTCATCCCACTGCACGGTGGCGCCGAAGTCCGTCAGGGTTTTCTCCATCGGCACCCTATGCACGGCCGCGCCGTGCGCCCCGGCGGCAGGCACCCAGCCAACGGAAGCCATCATACCGGCGGCCAGCGCAATCGCTGCGGGCAGACGTTTTTTAGTCATTATCTTTCGTAACACGATTATTCACCTCGCCACAAATCTAACGGCACGTATCCCAACGCGGTCGACTGAAGAACGGATTTCCGATCCGTTTGGTTAAAACATTACCAAGCACGCCGCAGCGTTGTTTTGTTGTGTTTGCCAATCCTTTTGTCATCCGTGCCAATTTCACGGCAACGGGCGAAGTCATGGCCGGGCCGCGCGTTTTAGCCATGTTTCAGCCATATTGTTTACGGTATTCGCTGGGCGAAACCCCGAAGCGGGTCTTGAATGCGCGGGAGAAGTGGCTGTAATCGATAAAGCCCCAGGCATAGCCGACGGTGGACATTTTTTGCCGCCCGGATGACGTTCTTAACGACTGAGCGCACAGGTCAAGACGACGGTTGCGGATGTACTGCGCCACCACCAGCCCCTGGCGGGCAAACATGCGGTACAGGCCGCGCAGCGAAACGCCGATCTCTCCGGCAACCCATGCCGGGGAAAGCGTGTCGGCCTGAATATGTTTATCAATCAGTTCAACGGCGCGCCGGAATGCCCGGTCATGCAGGTTTTCCCCGTCGCAGTGATTCATCACCGCCGGCCTGAGCAGGCTGGCGACGGCCTCCAGCACGGCCTCGCTCTCCGGGCGGCTCAGCCCCGGATTACGCAGGCTCTCCGTTATCAACTGCCGGCCCAGCTTCACCACGCTCATTTCTGCGGGCAGACGCAGAGCACATACCGGCGTGCCGTTACCCGGCGTTTGCTCCAGGCAACGGCGCGGAAGTAACAGGGAGATCTGGCGGGAACCGGTGCTGAAAATGAAGTTGCTGGGGCGTGCGGCGTCAATCAGGGTAACGTCGCCCGGCTGCATCACGGCGCGGTGGTTCCCCTGCTCCATCACCGCCTGTCCGCCAAGCTGAAAAACCGTGAAGTAGTGCCCGTCGTCGCTTTGCGCGACTTCACGCACGGTACGGTACAGGCGGGTCTGGCGGATATCCACGACGCTCATACGCAGCGCGTGCGTCCGGCACTCCTGAACGTCGCCGCTGAAGTGATCGCCCAGCGTGGCGGCGCAAAACCGCCCGCAGGCACGGTTGATCTTATTAATCCATTCCTCAAAGCGGGCATCCCTGTGCGGTACTGACATTGTCATCATCTCTCCCACCGCCGGAGCCGGCGTTCGGTTTTTCAGGCTTCCCGCAGGCCGCTTGCGGACAAGGGTGAATTAGCCCAAGGTTAATTCACAATAAATTAACCTAAATTTAACTCAATTTTTAACTGAGAGAGGAAAACGGCGAGAGAGATCACATACCGCGTAAAGCAACCGGGCTCAGCGTGACTCCCCGCCAAGGAGCCGCATCAGCTTGGCCAACTCCTCAGCGCACATCGTGGATTTGGATTTCTCTATCTTCAGGTTGTCGCCCGTCATGATGTAGGCAGGCAACAAACGGATGCCCTGCCAGAAAAGTTCGCAATGGCGCAATTTGTAGGTTGAAACCGCAGGCAGGGCATTTTTGCCGGTTTCGCTTTTCGCCAGCATATTGAATGCCTTTCTTGCCACATCACCCGCCAGCATGACGGCCTGCAATGACGGAAACAGCGCCAGCTCGCGCCGCAACAGCGGAACATAGCGTTCAACCTCCGCAGAACCTGGCGTCTGGCACGTTTTGGGGCACTTCAGTACGCTGGTTAAATAGATGCCGCCGGCGGTGATGTCTTCCAGCGAATTTACCGCCGCGCCGGCCAGATGAAACAGGGAAAGCAGTGATACCTGATAGGGGGAAGCGGCATCACCGTAAAAGTCGAGCGCCGGTTGCGCGGCCACCGTTTCATTGATGATGACGGCCCTGATGTGGCCGGGATCGACAGGAAATGCCGGTAAGTAGGCGAGTATCTCCGCCGCCTGCGCATCAAAAGTTTCGGTAATAAACGGAGCCAGGCTTTCCCTGATATTCATGACGCCTCATCTTCTTGTTCCGCCGCAGCCAGATCGACAATCCGCCGGACAAACGCCGATTTCCCTGCCGTATAGGCTTCGCGATCGTAATGGAAACGTTCGGCCAGCCCGGTTTTCAGCGCGGCGTACTCACGCCGCGCCTCATCATGGCGCAGAAGATAGTCACGAAACAACACCTCATCACGATCGCCCCAGCGGCGGATATGCAGATGAACGCCCGGAAACGTCATGCCCTGCAGCGAATAGCCTTTAACGAACATCAGATGCAGCCTTTCCGGGTGCCCCTGCTGTGGGGTGTAGAAATATCCCGTCGCCACAATGCCGTCAATCAACGCCTTTTCGTCGCGGCAGGCTTTGATCTCCACCAGGATATCAATGATAGGCTTGGCAACGATGCCGGGAATCGACGTGCTGCCGACGTGGTGGACCGCAGCCTCATACCCCCGCAAAACAGGAGCCAGCACGTTCGCCTCACGCCGGAATACGCTCACCCACGCCTCATCATGGCCGCTCAGCGTCACGGGAAACAGCTTTCCCAACTCCGCCGTGCTCATTGCTCCCAGAATCTTTGCTTCATCCATTGTCGCCTCCGTGATTCACCCTGCGCCGAAACAGTATAAAGTTTGTTCAATTTCTTGACGATAACGACACATGCACTTTATAGTCCGTTAGTTTTCCGAGCTTATACAGGAGTGCCCCACCCAAATGAACAAATGATGCCCATACGTTGACGATTGGCCCGCGCTTAGCGCCGCGGCCGTGTTATGGCATGCATCATTATTGGGGGCACTCATGGCGCCATTTGCCGCATCCGCTTCATCTTCATCCGAAATCTCCATTCACCTGCATCAGGCCGCATTAACGCTTCCTGACGGGCGGTGCATTTTGCATCCCTCATCCTTTGCTTTTTACGAACTCCGCTATGCCATCGTCGGGCCAAATGGCTCAGGCAAAACGCTGCTGGGAGAATTACTGATGGGCCTGCGCACGCCCAGCGCCGGGCGCGTGGAGCGGCACGGCAGATGGTATTACGTTCGCCAGCAACCTGAAGCCGGCTTGCCCGCCGGAGCACAGGTGATCGATCTGCTGGGGCTGGCGCCCTGGTTCCGCGCGCTGGAACGGGTGGAACGCGGGGAACCGGAGGACGGCGACATCGACGCCCTTGACGGCCGCTGGCAGCTGCGTGAACACGCCGCGGAGGCGCTGGCGGCGGCGGGTTTATCCGGCCTGCATGCGCAATCCCCGCTGGCGCGCCTCAGCGGCGGAGAGCGGACCCGCATCGCGTTGGCCGGGGCATTCCTGTCCGGCGCTGACGGCTTATTACTGGATGAACCCAGTAACCACCTTGATGCCGGAGCGCGTACGTGGCTGAGCAACCAGCTTCAGCGCTGGCCGGGGCATATCATCACGATCAGTCACGACCGGGCGCTGCTGGAGCAGATTCCGGTTACCGTCGCCCTGCAAGCGGAGCGGCTTGCCCGCCACGGCGGCAACTATGCGTCCTGGCAGTCGGCCGTACGCCAGCAGCAGGCGGCAATCAGCGCGGAGCTGGATCATCTGCGGGCCGAACGTAAACGGGCTTCCCGCGAACGGAGTGCGGCGCACGACGCCCAGCAACGCCGCCATGCCCACAACCAGCGGCAGGGTTCGCAGGCCAACCTCGACGGATTGACCAAAGGGCGCAGAAAAGACGGCGCGCAAGCCTACGACGGGCGGGAAACGCAGAAACGGGAACAGCAGCGGCAAAACCTGGATAACGAAGTACGGGAAACATTCTCCCGCCTGTTGCCGGATACGGGCGTCGTACTGGCTCTGCCCCAAAGCCACGTTCCGGCTAACCGCCGCGTGCTGACCTGTGAACGGCTTCGTCTTCCCTGCCATCCGCCGTCATTTCCTGCCCTGGATCTGTGCCTGAACGGCCCGGTGCGCATCGGCATCACGGGGCCGAACGGCGCAGGGAAAAGCACGTTTCTGGACCTCGTGGCCGGAGAGTTGCGTCCGGTGCACGGCCGTTGCGAAACCGGCGTCCGCTGCGCCAGGATTGATCAAAACGCCAGCGCTTATCTCCCCGCGGCGCTGAGCGTATTGCAGGCCCTGAGCCGGCTGAATTCCCCGCTTACGGAAAGCGAGCTGCGCACCCGCCTTGCGCAGCTCGGGCTGGCGGCCGACACCGTTACCCGCCCTTCAGCCCATTACAGCGGAGGCGAGCGTATGAAGGCGGCATTAGCCTGCGCCCTGTGGGGGAGCGAACCGGCTCAGCTATTGCTGCTTGACGAACCGGGCAATCATCTTGACCTGCCTGCACTGGAGGCGCTGGAACATGCGCTTATCGCCTATCCCGGCGCGCTGATGGTGGTATCTCATGACACGCATTTTTTGAATGCGCTGGCGCTGACGCACCGGTTGCACATCGGACCCGGCGGTTGGCGCCTTGAACCGGTTTCAGGATGACAGTATGTAATAAGGCTTGATAACAGCCCGGGGTTATCCCCGGAAAAGGGGGGCGATGCAGACAGATTTTCCGATGTCGTCATGCTTCCCTCATTCATAAATTGTTATTTATGTAATAAATAATGATCGAAATTGTTTCTTATATGTTTATCATATTTCGCTGATTCTCTCTTACGCCCTGCTCAGCATCACACTTCTTTGCAACTCCGATGTCATTCAGGAAATCAGGAGGTGATATCATTCAGATGCCGCTTCACCCGAAAGCATCTAACACATTAATATAAAATGGATTTTCTATGATTTTCAGCAAGCCGGAATACCGGTATTTTGCCATGTAAACTTATGTGTACACAATTCTGTTGCCAACCATAAACCAAAATAAAAAAACGTGATTACAGTCTCAATGATGCAGGTAGAGCACATACTGTCCCCATTGCTTTCATTGATTAATTCCGCTTGATGGTATGGACGACCACCATAAGAAAGGAAAAAGTTTCTTTTACTCGCAGCGACACTTTCCACGCAGTTTAGCCGCGACCTTACCACCCAGGATAATCGCGGGAGAATGGTAAAAAATAATTTGTATTGAGGGTAAATGCAGATATTGGCAATAAGAATATGAATAGAAAATATGTAAATCTAATCTGCCAAAGCGTGATCGGTATATTATTCCCACCGTTATCGTTTCAGCAAGTTATTGCTCATCTGAACCCCGCGCCACAGTTTATATTTACATCATGATTTATAACCTTTTTTTCTTTTAAAAAAGCAAGGGCACATCGTTAGCCTGATAATTAAAATCGATTTTACGTTTATCATCCCTTTTTAATTAACAAATAATCAACATCGGCAATATGTTGATATTTATACATTTATATAAAAGCGTGTGAGGCTAATCACGCGTTTTACACTTACCTTATTTACGCCATATTTTTTATCTCCGGGAGCTATTCCAATAATTAATCGTTTATCGCATGATGCCTCCGAGCCATATTTTTGGACTTTTAATAAAGCAGGAAATTAAAGAAATCTGTTTCTTTGCCCGTTTATACAGGCAAGCCGATATTCTGTTGTTTAAATTATCAAGTTATCACCATCACCGAATTGGAGATTTAATCATGATGTATCCAGCAGAACCGTTCCGTATTAAAAGCGTAGAAACTGTTTCAATGATTCCGCGTGAAGAGCGGATAAAGAAAATGCAGGAAGCCGGATATAATACATTCCTGTTAAATTCAAAAGATGTCTATATTGATCTGCTGACCGACAGCGGCACCAACGCCATGAGCGACAAGCAATGGGCCGGTATGATGATCGGCGACGAAGCCTACGCCGGCAGCGAAAACTTTTATCACCTTGAAGCGACGGTACGCGAACTGTTCGGCTTTAAACATATTGTTCCGACCCACCAGGGGCGCGGCGCAGAAAACCTGTTATCCCAGCTGGCGATTAAACCCGGCCAGTATGTCGCAGGGAACATGTATTTCACCACGACCCGTTTCCATCAGGAAAAGAACGGCGCCACCTTTATTGATATCGTGCGCGATGAAGCCCACGACGCAACGCTGGAAGTCCCGTTCAAAGGGAATATCGATCTGAAGAAACTGGAAAAACTGATCGAAGAGAAAGGCGCGCAGAATATCGCGTACATCTGCCTGGCGGTAACGGTTAACCTGGCCGGCGGCCAGCCGGTGTCCATGGAAAACATGCGTGCGGTGCGCGAGCTGACCAAAAAACACGGCATCAAAGTGTTCTATGACGCCACCCGCTGCGTTGAAAACGCCTACTTCATCAAAGAGCAGGAAAAAGGCTTCGAGAACAAGACGATCAAAGAAATCGTCCACGAGATGTTCAGCTATGCCGACGGCTGCACCATGAGCGGTAAGAAAGACTGCCTGGTGAACATCGGCGGCTTCCTGTGCATGAACGACGACGAGATGTTCTCCGCCGCACGTGAGCTGGTTGTGGTGTATGAAGGCATGCCGTCCTACGGCGGCCTGGCCGGGCGCGATATGGAAGCCATGGCGATCGGCCTGCGTGAAGCGATGCAGTTTGAATATATCGAACACCGCATCAAGCAGGTACGTTACCTGGGCGAGAAGCTGAAAAACGCCGGCATACCTATCGTAGAGCCGGTCGGCGGCCACGCGGTCTTCCTTGACGCCCGTCGTTTCTGCGAGCATCTGACGCAGGATCAGTTCCCGGCGCAGAGCCTGGCGGCCAGCATCTACGTTGAAACCGGCGTACGCAGCATGGAGCGCGGCATCATCTCCGCAGGGCGTAATAAAGAAACCGGCGACCACCACCGTCCGAAGCTGGAAACCGTGCGTCTGACCATTCCGCGCCGTGTTTATACTTACGCGCATATGGATCTCGTCGCCGACGGCATTATTAAGCTCTATAAGCATAAAGAAGATATCCGCGGCCTGCAGTTCGTTTATGAGCCCAAGCAACTGCGCTTCTTTACCGCCCGTTTCGAATATATTTAATTTTATATTCCGGCCCCATTTTTAATGGGGCTTTTTTTCGTCAGAAAACAGAAGAACCGTCAGTAAAAAACATGAAATTCACTATGAATGCTGTACATGAAATAGACTTTATACAGGAAGCTTTATTATGGGTATTCATATTTCAGGCCAAAATAAGTCGCCCGGGTTAACCAACGGCGCGATGCTGGTCATTGCCACCGTGGTCGGCGGCGGCATGTTTTCCCTGCCAATTGCCATGGCGGGTGTTTGGTTCACCGGGGCAACAATTATTCTTATTTTGATTGCCCTGATGATGTTATTAACCGGACTGATGCTGGTTGAGGTCAACCTGCATTTTGAGCCGGGAGCAAGTTTTAATACCTTCACCCTGGAATTACTGGGTAAGAAATGGAATTTATTGGTGGGAATCGCTTTCGGTTTCGTGCTTTACATTCTCACCTACGCCTATATTTCCGGTTCCTCGGCGGTGCTTTCCCAAACGGTAATGAAGTACGCGGGGTACTCCTTCTCCTCCAGCCTGGCGGTCATCGTGGTCAGTATGTTGGTCGGGGTCATCGCCTGGTACAGTTCCCTGTGGGTCGGGCGCATCACGACCGTTTTGATTTTCGGGAAGTTTATCGCCTTCTTCGCCACGTTCTCCGGCATGGTCAGCCATATTGAAATCGCCAAGCTGCTGGACTCCGCCTCGGTCGCCCTGCAAGGCACCAGCTACCTGCCTTACGTTCTGATGACGCTGCCCTTCTGCATTATCTCATTCGGTTTCCACGGCAACGTCCCCAGTCTGGTGAAACTGTATGGTAAAAACAATGTGCGGAAAATCACGCTGTCGATCATCATCGGCACCGCCTTCGCCGTGTTGCTGTACATCTTCTGGCTCGCCGTAACGATGGGCAACATCAGCCGGGCGGAGTTCTCCCCGATTATCGCCAAAGGCGGCAACATCGACGTATTCGTTGAAGCCATCGGCGGGATCTTCGCCAGCAAGCACATGGGCCTGATCCTGACGTTCTTCGGCAACTTCGCGGTGGCAAGCTCCCTGCTGGCGGCAACGCTGGGGTTATTTGACTACATCGCCGACCTGTTTAACTTCCCGAACGACCGGGTGGGACGGTTCAAAACGGCGGTGGTCACCTACCTGCCGCCGGCCGTGGTCTGCTTCTTTTACCCAAACGGATTTGTGTATGCCATCGGCTACGCAGGGCTGGCCTTCACCATCTGGAGCGTCATTCTGCCGCCGTTTTTGGTCAAAAGCGCCAGAAAACGGTACAGCAGCGCACTCTATACCGCCCCCTGCAATAACCTGGTGCTGAACCTGATCATCGTCTGCGGATTTATCGTGTACCTCACGGTGATTCTGGACGTGCTGGGCTGGCTGCCAACGTTCAAATAATTAAACGGAACGGGAAAAACGATGAAGAACGTATTATCGATTCAGTCCGGCGTGGTTTACGGCTATGCCGGAAATAAAGCCGCAGTGTTCCCGATGCAGTTATTGGGAATCGATGTCTGGCCGTTTTACACCGTGCAGTTTTCCAACCACACGCAGTACCGCCAGTGGACGGGCATGGCCCTGCCGGCCGGGCAGCTGACGGACGTGATCACCGGACTGGATAACATTCAGAAGTTACCGGAGTGCGACGCCATTCTGTCCGGCTACCTGGGGGACAAACGCCAGTGCGCAGAAATCGTTCACGCGATTGAGCAGGTCAGGCGGCACAATCCGCGGGCGCTCTATTTCTGCGATCCGGTGATGAGTCATCCGGCCAAAGGCTGCATCGTCGCCGACGGCGTGGAAACGTTTTTCCTCAATGAAGCCGTGGCCCTCGCCGATGTCATGGGGCCGAACCTGTATGAGCTGGGGATGCTGACCGGCAGGACGCTTTCCCGCCTCGATGACGTGATTGAGGCAGCCCGGACGTTAATCGCGCGCGGCGTCGGAAAAGTGTTGGTCAAACATCTGGGCGCCTGCGCCCGCGACAAAAACGCGTTCGAAATGCTGCTGGTGACGCGGGATAAAGTCTTGCATACCGCCCGGCCGCTCTACCCGTTCAGCCGCTATCCGGTCGGCGTGGGAGATTTGACCTGCGCGCTGCTGCTGGGCTGTCTGCTGAACGGGATGAGCGACAAAGCCGCGCTGGAGTTCACCACCAGCGCCGCCGACGCGGTAATGCGGCAGACCTGGCAAAAGGAGTCTTACGAACTCTGCATGATCGACGCCAGGCACCAAATTATGGCGCCGGAAATCCAGTATTTCGCCGAAGAACTGTAACGATCGCGCCTCTGCCGGTAAGCGGCAGGGGCCATTCACTGCGGGGAGGCTTTTATGTTTTTATCGTTGCTGATCCCCCAGCATCCGCTGGTGCATAACTTCACCCTGCTGCGGATCAGGCTGCGCATTCTGTATATGCTGGGGCTGCGCAAACGGAAACCTCAAAAAGCAAAAGGCCCGTAAAAACAGGCCTCTTTGCATTGCGCTGACGAGTTATCAGAAAAAGCGCACCGGGATCAGCTCGGCAAACTCGTCGATTTTTTTCATCAAATTATCCCAGAATGACATGGTACAGCCTCTTGCGTTTTATGTGATGTATGTCACATATTGTACGCTTTCTAAACGCGGCCGCAAGCCCCGCGTTATTCCTTCTTCACCGCGCCGGCATTGCCGGAAAGCTAATTTTCCAATGCGGAATGTCCGCCGGACAGCGCTAAAGAAAGAAGCGGGATCGATTCCCGCTTCCTCTGTTTCAGTTTCTGCTAATTGATGTTATTAAGGCGGTCATCGCCGTTTAGTACAACCCCAGTATCTTCCACCACAGGAAACCTACGGTGAATGTCACAATGACGTTCATCGTTACCACGCAGAAGTTAATCCGGTAGAAGCGGGGGCGTTCGAAATAGCCCTGCGCAAAGTAGATCGGCCCCGGCCCGCCGCCATACTCGGTATTTCCCCACATCAGATTACTGAAGATCCCGAAGCAGATGGCGACCATCATCGGCGGCGCGCCTGCGGCAATCGCGACGGCGGCGAACGGTGCGTACAGCGCCGCGACGTGCCCCGATGCAGTGGCAAACAGATAGTGCACGTAGATATACAACACCCCGAGGATCACAAATGTTTGCATCGCGCCGAAGCCATGAATCGAGCCGCCCAGTTTTTCCGTCATCCAGGAAATAAAACCTAAGTCGGACAAGCCGCCCGCCAGGCTGATGATGACGCCGAACCAGATCACCGTATCCCATGCCGCGTGGTCATTGAGCAACGCTTTCCAGTCTACGGCGCGCACCGCGAACAGATAGGCCGCCAGTCCCAGGCCGACAGCGGTCGCCGACAGCCCGGTAATCAGGCTGGTGCCCCAGCCCAGCAGCGCCAGGGCAAAGCCGATGGCAACTTTTTTCTCCGTGAGCGTCATCGGGCCAAGTTCGGCCAGGGAGTGGCGCCCCATCTCCTTCGCTTCAGGCGTTTTCTTCAGCTCGGGATTGATGATCCGGTAAACCAGCAGCGGCATCAGGCAGAAGCAGGCCATCGCCGGTACCACCGCCGCCACAAACCAGCCACCCCAGGTGATCTCCACGCCCAGCGAGGTTTTCGCCAGGCTGCCAATCAGCGGGTTGGCCGCCATACCGGTGAGAAAGATCGCGCCGGTGATCGGGGTAAACTGGAAGCAGACCATGGTAAGAAAGTCACCGATTTTTTTCCCGGACTCCCCCGGCGATGAGCCGAGCACCGAATTAATGGAGCGCGCGATCGGGAAAATGATCCCCCCGGAGCGGGCGGTCACTGACGGCATCGCCGGCGCCATAATCAGGTCGGACACGCCCAGCGAATAGGCGATGCCCAGGCTGCTGCCGCCGAACAGCGACAGCATTTTATAGGCAATGCGTTTCCCCAGCCCTGAGGTGACGAACCCCAGGGACAAAATATAAGCGCAAAAGATCAACCAAACGGTGCCGCTGGCAAAACCGGACAATGCTTTGGCCTCCTTCAGCGTCCCGGTGAATATCGCCACGCACAGGGCCACCAGCATGACGGCCCCCGACGGCAACGGTTGAGTCAGAATCGCCGCGATCGTCGCCGCAAAAATGGCAAACATATGCCAGGCTTGCGGCGTCAGCCCCTCCGGTACCGGAGAGAACCAGATGGCGACGCCCAGCAGCAGGGGGATCGCCGTGGCGATCGCCCTTTTCTTATTGGATGGCTCTGATGACATGTTCGTCTCCTTAATTACGCACGTTGCGTCATCCTTGTCGCTCAGCCCCGCTGCGCCGAGCTTTCCAGCACCTGGTCCACCATTTGGGGCGCGATGCCCAGGTAGTTGGCCGGATCGGTCAGGCGTTCGATAAGCGCGGGGTCAAGGCGCCGGGAAACTGCCGGCATGGCGTTCAGCACATCAGCGAGACGCCCGCCCTGTTCATTGACGATGCGGCAGGCGTCATACACCACGTCGTGGGCGTCCTGCCGGCCGATGTAGGGAGCCAGCCCCATCATGACGGCTTCGGCAACGATCAGACCTTTGGTCAGATCGAGGTTTCTGGCCATTGCGGCTTCATCCACGATCAAGCCGCTGAGCATAAATTTGGCCTGGAACAACGCCCCGGCGCTGAGCACGAAGCTTTCGGGAATCGCGATCCACTCCGCATGCCACGGCCCCGTGGCGCGTTCGAGATCCTGCACCATCGCGTCCAGCATCAGCCCGGCGTGTTGACGCACGCCTTTGGCGCAGGCCAGCATCAGCTCGCTGGAAATCGGGTTACGCTTCTGCGGCATGGTGCTGCTGGCGCCGCGGCCTTTCACGAACGGTTCATACAGTTCGCCGAATTCGTTCGCGGCCAGCAGCATGACGTCATAAGCGATTTTGCCCAGTGAACCGGTGATTACCGCCAGCAGGTTTACCGCCTCGGCAAAGCCGTCGCGGGCAACGTGCCAGGTGGAAACCGGTATGCCCAGCCCCAGTTCCTCCATCATCGCTTTCTGCACCGCCAGACCTTTGTCGCCAAGCGACGCCAGCGTTCCCGCAGCGCCGGCGAACTCCCCCACCAGCACGCGCGGACGGGCCTGCGCCAGGCGCTCGGCGTGGCGGTCGAACATATCCAGCCAAATCGCCGCCTTGTAGCCGAAGGTGATCGGCAGCGCCTGCTGTAAATGCGTTCTTCCCGCCATCGGCGTGTCGCGATAGCGGCGGGCCAGATCGGCCAGAATACGGCGCAGCTCGCGGATGTCCGCCTCAATCAAATCAAAAGCATCACGGATTTGCAGCACAACGGCGGTGTCCATGATGTCCTGCGTGGTCGCGCCCCAGTGAACGTATCCGCCGGACGCCCCGGCCTGTTTGGAGATCTGATGCACCAGCGGCAGGATCGGATAGCCAACGATCTCGGTTTCATGGCGCAGCAGGTCAAAATCGAGCGTATCGGCGGTACACTTTTCGGCAATCTCGTCCGCCGCTTCCTGAGGTATCACGCCGCAGCGGGCTTCCGCCTTCGCCAGCGCGATTTCAACCTCGACGTATTTACGGATCAGCGCATGATCTTCAAAAATGGCGCGCATCCCCGGCGTGCCGAAAGAGTCGCGGAACAGGACGGAATCAATAACGGTGGAAGCCATAATTACCCCTTACGATATAAGATTGGTGATAAACTACGCCGGACTTAATCCGTACCTGCGCCGGAAAGAACTCGCGGAATAACGCCATCATACGGCGGCGCGGGAACGACTTAATGTCCGAACAAATTCAAATGTCCGTACATTTGGCTTATTGCTAAGCTATAATGTCCGTACATTTAAAGCAACGCGTTTTAGCGCGGTTTTGTGACGCGGATCGTTATCATTTGTGAAGAACGTGACCTATGAAAAAGTCGTTGTACCAGCAAATCGCCGATGAGCTGTTCCAGGGGATCGTTTCCGGCCAGTATCCGGCCGGCTCTCTGCTGCCGCCGGAAATGGAGCTGTGCGAGCACTATCAGGTGAGCCGCCACACGATACGTGAAGCGATGCGGGATCTGACCGAGCGGGGCTTAATCTCCCGCCATAAAGGCATCGGCACCATCGTGGCCGAGATACCGGAAGAGGGGCGGCTGAATCACCCTCTGGCCTATCTGGAAGATCTGCTGGTGCTGGCCGAAAACAATCTGCGGGTAGTGAAGAAGATTGACGAAATCGTCGCCGACGATGCGCTCGCCCTCACCATCGGCGGCGCGCCGGGCGCGCGCTGGCTGCACATCGCCAGCATCCGTGAAGATGCGCACCGCCCCGACATGCCTATCTGCTGGACGGACAGCTACGTCAGCCCCGGCTTTGCCAAGGTGCGTCAGTTGGTACGCAGCGAGCCTTATGCGTTAATCAGCGATCTGATTGAAAAACATTACGGCATTCACAGCGAGGAAGTCCGGCAAACCATCTCCGCCGTGGGTATGCCGGCCCGGCTTGCCAGGGCGCTGGGCGTGGAACCGGGATCGCCCGCCTTAAGGATTGTGCGCCGCTATCTCGACCGGCACGGCGAAACGTTTGAAACCACGGTGTCCATTCACCCGGCGGATCGCTATACCTGCTCAATCGTGCTGAAACGCCAGCCATCAAACCGGATATGATCGACCGGCCCTGACAAATAATTCTGCCACCCCCGTTTTTTATCCCCGGAAATATGCCGGGGATAAGCGTTTCCGGAATATCTGACCTTCCCGTCCGTCCTTGCCTGCCATATCGTTAAGGCGTTGCTTTTTCCGTCATAAAAATACTTATCTTTGACATCGTTATATCCCTATCTATTACGCCCATTCCGTAATATGAACTCTGGAGAACAGGATGAACATTCGCAAAAAAACCATCGCCGCCTGTCTGGCCTTAGCCTCCGCCGGCATCGCGGCTACGGCGCTGCCGCTCTCTGCGCTGGCCGCGCCGTCGCAGCAACAACAGCAACAACAGCAACAACAGCAAACGCAGGTTCCGGGTTACTACCGCTATGCCGTCGGCGATTTTACGGTAACGGCCGTCTATGATGGTTTCGTCAATATCTCCCCGACCTTGCTGAAAGGCATAGAGGCCAAAGATGCTGAAGCCCTGTTCCAGCGAATGTTTCAGGTAACGGGAAAAGACGGCGTGCAAACCGCAGTGAACGCTTTTCTGGTCGACAATGGCAAAGACCTGGTGCTGATCGACAGCGGCGCCGCCAGTTGCTTCGGCCCGACGACCGGCAACATACTCAACAATATCCGCGCGGCGGGCTACGCGCCGGAAGCAGTGAAAACCGTCTTGTTAACCCACATGCATCCCGACCATATCTGCGGCCTGGTAGCAGAAGGCAAAGCGGTTTTCCCCAATGCCACGGTGATGGCGTCTCAGGGCGAAAGCGATTTCTGGCTCAGCGCGCAGGCAATGGCCGCAGCGCCAGAAGCGCATCGCGCCTCCTTTAAAACCGCCCAGGACGCCATCGCGCCCTACGCCGCCAAAAATGCCTTCCGTACCTTTAACAACGGCGACGCCATACTGCCCGGCATCAATACCGTCCCCACTCCGGGGCATACTCCCGGCCACACCTCCCTGATGCTGCATTCCGGCCAGAACAAGATGTTGATTTGGGGCGATATCGTGCATTCCCACTCCGTGCAGTTCGCACGGCCTGAGGTCGCCATCGAGTATGACTCCGACAGCCAGAAAGCGGTGGAAACCAGAAAAGCGGTGTTTGCTGAGGCGGCAAAAGGGAAATGGCTGATCGGCGGCGCCCATCTGCCCTTCCCGGGCATCGGGCACGTACGCCAAGAGGACAAGGGCTACGCCTGGGTTCCCGTAGAATACGCGCCGCTGCCCCAAAAGAACTGACGGACCAACGGCGCGAACGGTGAATTACAGGTTGCTGATCACCCGGCGCAGCAGGCGGATACGCGGCTCAATGCTGTCAAGAACCAGGTATTCCGCCGGGCTGTGGAAGTTCGCGCCGATAGGCCCGAAGCCATCCAGCGAAGGTACGCCCAGCGCCGCAGTATGGTTGGCGTCCGAACCGCCGCCGACGGCCTGCCAGGTGACGTTAACGCCCTCCTCGTGCCCGGCCTGCTCAACGCGGGCCATCAGCGCCTCGGTATCGGCAGACGGCGACATGGCCGGCGTATGGGCTTCCTGCGCCAGATCGCAGCTTACACCGTCCAGGAACGGCTGCCCGCAGCGCTCGGTCAGCGCCTGATTCACGCGCCGGTATTCGTCGTTGTCCCAGAAGCGCAGATCCACCACGGCTTCCGCATGGTCGGCCACGATGTTGGCCGCATCGCCGCCGCTGATGACGCCGACGTTCAGGGTCGTGCCCTTACTCATATCCGCCAGCGCATTCACCGCAATCACCGCATGCGCCAGCGCGGTAATCGCCGAACGCCCTCTCTCCGGATCGTTGCCCGCATGGGCGGCGACGCCCTGGAAACGCAGACGATAACGCGCCATCCCTTTACGGGCCTTCACCAGCGAGCCATCTGCCCGCGCGGCTTCGCACACCAGCACGCAGTTGCTGCGTTTAGCCAGCTCGCCAATCCAGGCATGAGAATGAACCGAACCGGTTTCTTCATCCGGGTTCATCGCAACGGCGATACGCAGGCGCTGCTTATCCGCATCGCTCAGATCACGCAGCGCCCACAGGATATTGAGCAGGCCGCTTTTCATGTCTGACACGCCCGGCCCGTGGGCACGGCCTTCGGCCAGGCTCATCGGACGCTCGGCGGCGGTGCCCGGCGGGAAAACGGTATCCAGATGGCCGACCAGCAGGACGTCATAACTCTCGGCATTAGGGTGATTGGTGACGAAAACCCCCGGCCCGACCTTGTCGCCCAAATCAACCTGCTCGACGTGCCAACCCTCTTGCTGGTAAAGCCGGGCGAACGTCGCCGCGACCTTGGCTACGCCGGCAATGGTTTGTGTACCGCAGTCAACGTTTACCACGCTGCGCAATTCATCAAGATAATGTTCCAGTTGCATCTGTTTTCCCCGTCGTTAGAGAATCACGCGCATAAGCAGCATCGCGATAAAAGCATTGATGACGGAAATCCCGATCATCAGCGGAATACGTTTGGCGGCGGTTCCGACAACACCGAGAATGCGGCCGGCGTATTGGATCTGGGAGCCCATCAGGTAGATAGCCGGCGCCAGAATCGCCAGGTGGGTGCCGGTGAGAATGCCCTGGTCAAACAGCGCCACCGCCACACCGACGCCGCCGCCCATCGACATCCAGCCGCCGATCAATACGGCCGCGGCCTCGCCCGGCAGGCCAAACAGCCCCATCAGCGGGCCGAACACCAGCGCCAGCCCTTTGAGCGCGCCGGTGATTTCCAGCGCCTTGATCAACACGAACGCCATCAGCACGTTAGGCAGCGTACTGGTGGTGGCGATATTCCAGCCTTTGCGCGCGCCAGCGACAAAGATGTCGGTGATCATCGGATTAGAAGTAGGTGCGGACATTAGGCTTCTCCCTGTGCTTTATCGCGGGCTTCTTCCCCGCTGTTCTTGCGTGATCCCATGCGTAAAAACAGGCGCATGATATTGGCGCCGAAAATCTTCATGACGAACATTATCGCGATACACAGGCCGATGGAGGCCGGTACCGCCGGCGTGCCGTCGGCGGCGATCAGCGTGAACAGGATGGCGCCGGAGGAGAAGAAGTTGGTGATCATCGCGCCGGCGGAAAACTGGAACATGGTGAACACATCACGTTCGTTTTCATTGAGCTGCCCTTCATCGGACAGGTTGCGCGTCAGGGAGGCGCCGACGTCGGTACTTTGCAGGCTGCCGATCATTGCCAGGCCGGCAGAGCCGGGGATGCCCAGCAGCGGGCGCAGCAGCGGCGTAAGCAGTTTACGCGCGGCATTCAGGGCGCCGTAGTGCTCAAGCACGTTGATCATGCCCAATGCGAACATCACCGCCGGGATCAGGCCGAAGGCAAACAGAAAGCCGTCCATCGCGCCGGAACCGCCTTTACCGCGGAAGGTGCTGGTCGCAGCGTTCACAGCTTCACTGCCGCCACCGCTCACGCCGCTGACAACCTTGCCGAATGCGCCGTTAAGGGTGGTAAAATCGAACACGCCATACCACTCTTTTCCGCCGAGCAGGCCAGAAAAGAACACCATAGCAAAAAGCAGGGCGATGTAAGCACCGATGCCGACGCGTTGCTCGTGGGGCAGCGCACTGGGAGGGACTGGACTACTCATAGATCATTATCCTTAATACCAATATGTGACAATTTGTGAATCTGATTAGGACTATTAAGTAATCACTTTTCGGCATAAATGACCCCGGTCAATAAAAGCGTTAGCTATTTAGGCCATGAGCTAAAAATCGGATATCCAGCACAGCCAAGCACGAAAATACCGATCTAATACCTCGGTAAAAACGAAATAAAACGCAAAAAAATACAGTCTGTCGAAAATAAAAATCAATTTGCATCGTGCTGTTATAACGCGGCTTATTTCGTGATAAATAATCCAATTGAATGTTTAAGCGACTAATTATTATTTCAATACATAAGGAGCCGTGGTTTGAGAACGCAAAAGAGATGCATGGGATATGTCGCCATTGTTGTCGATGATTATGATCGCGCGATTGATTACTACACGAATAAATTGGGCTTTACGCTGGTTGAAGATACACCGCAGCCGGGGAAGCGCTGGGTTGTCGTCACGCCGAACCCGGAAAGCGATTGTAATTTACTGCTGGCACGGGCCTCAAACGAGCGGCAGCAGGGTTTTATCGGCAATCAGTGCGGCGGCCGGGTGTTCCTTTTCCTGCAAACGGACGACTTCTGGCGTGATTACCATCAGATGAAAGCGAAAGGCGTGCATTTCTGTGAAGAACCGCGCCAGGAAGAATACGGCATGGTTGTCGTTTTCGAAGATATTTACGGAAACCGCTGGGATCTTTATCAGAATGCCTGATTTTCCACGGGCGTCTGACGGCGCCCGTTAAGTCTTTTCTATCGCTGCCGGTCCGGCATTCTTCTTTGACATTCACTCTTTTTTCCCTGCCGCGGAAGTTCGGGCGCTAACGCCTGTTTTTCATCACACCAATCGCTATATAATTGAGTTTATATCGAAAAAAGGACTGCTCATGAAATCATTACGTTTCCTTGCCGCACTCACGCTGTTGTTCTCTTTTTCCAGCCTTGCCGATCGGCAGGTAACCGATCAGCTCGGCCGTACGGTCACCGTTCCCGATAAGGTCGATCGCGTCGTCGTGCTGCAGCATCAAACCCTGAACCTGCTGGTGCAGATGAACGCTACGGACAAAATCGTCGGTATTCTGGCGAACTGGAAGCAGCAGTTGGGCGATAACTATGCGCGCCTGGTCCCGGAACTGAACGGAAAAGCGACCCTCGGCGATCTGACCCACGTCGATGCCGAAAGCCTGGTCGCGCTGAAGCCACAGGTGGTGTTCGTCACCAACTACGCGCCTCAGGAGATGATCGATAAAATCAGCGGGCTGGGCATTCCGGTCATTGCCATCTCGCTGCGCCACGACCAGCCGGGAGAAAAGGCAAAAGTTAATCCGGGCATGGCTGATGAAGAGCAGGCTTATAACCAGGGGCTGAGGGAAGGGATTGCGCTGATTGGCGACATTATCAATAAGCCGGAAGAGGCGAAAGCGCTGACAGATGCCGCGTTTGCCGGGCGTCAGCGCGTCGCCGACCGCCTGAATTCCCTGAGCAACCAGCAACGGGTGCGGGCCTATATGGCAAACCCGGAGCTGACCACCTACGGGTCCGGAAAGTATACCGGGCTGATGATGGCGCACGCGGGCGCGCTGAACGTCGCGGCGGCAACGGTAAAAGGGTTTAAACAGGTCGCGATGGAACAGGTCATCGCCTGGGATCCGCAGGTGATTTTTGTTCAGGATCGTTACCCGCAGGTGGTGAATGAAATCACCGCCGGGCCGCAATGGCAGACCATCGACGCGGTTAAAAACCACCGGGTCTGGCTGATGCCGGAATACGCCAAGGCCTGGGGTTATCCGATGCCGGAAGCCATTGGTTTAGGGGAGCTGTGGATGGCGAAAAAGCTGTATCCGGAAAAATTCAGCGATATCGATATGCAACAAGAAGCCGATCGTTGGTATCAGCGCTTTTATCGTACCCGGTATCAGGGGGGCGACTGATGCTGCACGTACTGGCCGCAGGCAGTTTGCGCCGGGTCTGGGCGCCGTTAACGGCGCTTTTTCAGACGCACAGCGGCGTTGAGGTCACGACGCAGTTCGGCCCTGCCGGGCTGCTGCGCCGGCGCATTGAAGCCGGTGAGCACTGCGACCTTTTCGCTTCCGCCAACGCCGCGCATCCGGCTGCGTTAACGGCGGCGGGGCGCGCCCGGCGCAACTTTCCCTTCGCCAGCAATCAGCTTTGCCTGACGGTCGCCGCCCACGCAGCAACAGCACATGACGACTGGTTGTCGCTGCTGGATAATACGGGGCTACGACTGGCGACCTCCACGCCGGGCAGCGATCCCGGCGGGGATTATGCCTGGCAATTCTTTGACAACCTGGAAAAACAACGCCCAGGGCTGGGCAGGACGCTTAAGCAGAAGGCCGAATGCCTGGTCGGCGGGCCAGAGAGCCCGGCGATTCCGCAGGGTGAGATGGCCGCCGCCTGGCTGATTCACAGCGGGCAGACGGATATGTTCATCGGCTACGCCAGCTATGCTCCGCGCCTGCGGCAAAGGGCCGATCTCGTGGTCTATGATATTCCGCAATCCCTGAACGTAATGGCCCGCTATACCGCCGCAGTTTGCAGCCCGCAGGGCGAAATACTGGGAGAATTCCTGCGTTCAGAGAGCGCGGCTGACATATTGCAGCACTATGGATTCGGGCGATATAAATACTGATCATTCTTAGGCTTAAGACGAAGAGATATATCCGTTATATATTCCTTCTGGTTTAACTTAATAACCTATTAGCTTCTCCTTCCATAACGCGATTATTCCGCTCGCGTTATTTCATTCGTTATTTTTGCCACCCTCATCTTATTAAAGTAAATGCTTTATTTACTCTTCTTAAGAATATTTTGATTTTCAATTATTTGACATTGATAACACTTTTATCACATGAGGTTGGGACTCTTTACCTTATACATGTAATTATCCTATTCACAAAAATGATTAGAAAAAGGACATCAGATGAATAAAAACGATCTTGCCCCTTTGCCCATCAACACCAAAGAATGGTTTTTCAGCCGCAACAGCCTCATTATTTTATTGGATATCATCCTCTTCATTGTGCTGTACAACACCCTGCCCTATGAACCGAAAATCGTATTGGGGCTGAGTATGCTGATCTTCATTGCCATACTGTGGCTGACGGAGGCCCTGCACGTCACGGTAACGGCAATTATCGTTCCTGTCATGGCGGTACTGCTTGACGTATTCAGCACTCAGGCGGCATTGAATAACTTTGCCAACTCGACGATTTTCCTCTTTCTGGGCGGGTTTGCGCTCGCTGCGGCAATGCATACGCAGGGGCTGGATAAAGTCATTGCCGATAAAGTGCTGGTACTGGCGCGCGGTAAGCTGAGTATGGCGATTTTCATGCTGTTCGGCGTTACCGCCGCGCTTTCAATGTGGATAAGTAATACGGCGACCGCAGCCATGATGATGCCGTTGGTACTGGGCGTGCTGAGTAAAGTCGACAGTAAAAGCAGCCACTCCACATATGTTTTCGTTCTGCTGGGCATCGCCTACAGCGCCAGCATCGGCGGTATCGCCACCATCGTCGGCAGCCCGCCGAACGCCATCGCGGCGGCGGAAGTGGGGCTGACCTTCGTGGAATGGATGAAGTTCGGCCTGCCGGCAACCATCGTGTTGTTACCCGTGGCTGTCATTATTCTGTATGTGGTCTTTAAGCCCGATTTGAAAGGCGAGTTTGAGCTGAACCACCAGCCCGTAAAATGGGACAAAGGAAAAGTCGTCACGCTCGGCATTTTCGGGACGACGGTCTTCTTCTGGATTTTCAGCAGCCCGATCAACGCAATGCTGGGTGGCTTTAAGGCGTTCGATACCATCGTAGCGCTGTGTGCAATCATACTGGTGAACTTTGCCCGCGTGGTGCACTGGAAAGACGTGGAAAAAACCGCGGACTGGGGCGTATTGCTGCTGTTCGGCGGCGGCATCTGCCTGAGCAACGTGCTGAAAGAGACGGGAACCAGCCTGTTCCTGGCGAATCAGATCAGCGCGATGGTTGCCGACATGGGGATTTTCGTCGTGATTCTGGTTATCGCCACGTTCGTGGTCTTCCTGACGGAGTTCGCCAGTAACACGGCCAGCGCGGCGTTGTTAATTCCCGTCTTCGCCGGCGTAGCGGAAGCGTTCGGCCTGTCGCCGGTCATTCTGGCCGTACTGATCGCCATCGCGGCATCGTGCGCCTTTATGCTGCCGGTCGCGACGCCGCCCAATGCCATCGTGTTTGCCACCGGGCATATTAAGCAGCGGGAAATGATGAAGGTGGGGATGTACCTGAATATCGCCTGCATCATCATTCTGACCGGGTTCAGTATGCTGTTTTGGGTATAAAGATAATCCGGAATCAGTTTCCTGATTCCGGATTTTTTACGCATTTCCGCAGAGAGCTATCCGGCCAAACTCAAAACGTTTCCCAGTTAACGTCTGCATCAACCGGCACCGGTTTTGACGTTGCCGGCTGGGATTGCCGGGGTATTTCGGCGGGCAACGCCCTGCTCTCGTCTGCATATTGCTGAATCTGGAAAACGGCGACGGACTGACGCAGATGGTTTGCCTGATCTTCCAGCGCCGCCGCTGCCGCCGCAGATTCCTCAACCAGCGCGGCGTTTTGCTGGGTTACGCTGTCCATCTCCGATACCGCCTGGGCAACCTGCTCGATGCCTTTGCTCTGCTCATCCGAGGCCGATGAGATTTCGCCCATGATGTCGGTCACCCGTGTTACCGCCGTGACAATCTCTTTCATGGTATCGCCCGCTTCCCGCACCTGGGTAAAGCCGGTATCAATGCGCGAGACGGAGTTTTCGATAAGCACTTTAATCTCTTTCGCCGCCTGAGCGCTGCGGTTCGCCAGGGTACGAACCTCCCCGGCCACCACGGCGAAGCCGCGCCCTTGCTCATTCGCACGGGCAGCTTCCACCGAGGCATTGAGCGCAAGAATATTGGTCTGGAAGGCAATGGCATCGATAACGCTGGTGATATCGACAATCTTCTCCGAACTTTCGGCAATTTCGCTCATCGTACTGACGACGTTATCTACCACGCGGCCGCCTTTCAGCGCCGTTTCCGAGGCATTTTGCGCCAGATGGCTCGCCTGACGGGCATTATCAGTATTGTGCTTCACGGTAGCGGTGAGCTGCTCCATGCTGGCGGCGGTTTCTTCCAGCGCGGCGGCCTGCTGCTCGGTGCGCGAAGAAAGATCGTTACTGCCGAGGGTGATTTCGCCTGCGCCGGCATAAATGGAGTCCGCGTTGTCGCGTACTGCGCTCACAGTTCGGATCAGGGATTGCTGCATCGCCTTAACGCCGGCGGCAAGCAAGCCCATTTCACTGCGCCCTTCGGCGTGGATGTCATGGGTGAGGTCACCTCCGGCTATCGCATCCAGATGTTTCATCACCTCCCGCAACGGACGCAGCAATACCTGCTGTAAGCCAAGCCAAATCAGCGCCAGCACGACGATGACAATCAGTAAAATGATGCCGAGCGTCCACTGCATGCCGATAAAGCTGTTCTGATTCTGCATGCTGGCGTCCTCCAGCAACCGGGTATTCTGCACCAGCCATTCGTCGTAGCTGGCTTTCATATTCTCCTGCGCCTGCTGACTGTCCAGATCGCCATAAGCCTGATAGTTATCAGCCCTTAAGAACACAATGGACTGCTGCAACATACCGCGCAGCTTATTGAAATTCGTTTCAGTTTGCTTCTCAAGAGCCTCGTCCTGACCAAAAACATTTTCCGATTGGATGTAGTGGTTAAAGTATTCCTTCGCCACCTTGAGCGATGCGTCCGCGTTGGCCAGCAATTGATTCATCTCCGCCAGCGACGAGGGATCGCGCTGGTTTTTCAGCATACGGATAGCGACGCGGTTAATCGTGACGCGGGTTTCGAGCAGCGTCTGGAAGCTGCCGCTCAACTGCTGTTGCTGATAGTTCAGCAGCCCGGTTTTCTGGAAATTCTGGCGATCGTTGTTAACCGCGGCGTAAAACAGTCCTCCGGTGACCAGCAAAAGCACGCTGAGAATCGCCAGCGCGGTGATTATCACTGTGATTACTTTGGTATTTTTCATAACGCCAGATAGTCCTATGGGGGAGAGGTTTTCTATATATCGGCGGGACAGGGGTTTACCTTACTGCTCATCGGTAATTTTTTTGTTAATCCATTGATATTGAAGCGTAAAAAGTGGTGAAAAAAGCATCGTCGCAAAAACTCGCGAGAAAGCCGCGCCAGCACTGGCCCCGCAGGCTTTTTAAGGCCTTTGGCCAGTTCGGCTGCGAGCGCCTTAAGTTTCTTTTCGTCCATAATTTACCTGCCTCCGTTGTCAGGAAGAACATATCAAAAACAGGCAATGACACAATTTAAATTACGGTCTCAGATCATGAAAGCCGCTTAATATGACCCATCTGACTTTATGGGGTGCCGCTCAGAGTGCCGGGGCTTTATTTGCACTGCATCTTCCTGTTATCTATACGGGCTGAGGTATACCTGCACGGATATGCTTGTGTCAGTAGCAAACTTTGCCACCGTCACGACCTCTTTAGATGCAGGGGCATGCCAACAGTCAGCCTCAATATCGCAGGTGCTCTGTTTCACATATCCAATTGATATCAAGTAGTCATCAATTTGATTGATGTCATTTGCCCCATAAAAATTTATCGACCACACCTGCGCCGCCGGGCCAGTTATATTGGAATAATTGAAATCATATCGCTCGGTAATTCGCGGCATTTTTTTCAGAATATCAGGAGTGTAAAAGTCATACTCCCGCGCATCCCGTTCTGTATAGTGGGCACTACCCGCAAACTCCATTTGTATATACGGCCATGCATACGCAAACGCAGCAACGGCCACAACAACCAGAATGCACAGGGCTTTAAGTGAGTTACGCATAAGGCAACACCCCGCTCTTTGCATCATCAATATACGATCCGTTAGCAGTAGCGACACCAACCACCCCGGATCGGAGGTCGTTCCAGGGTCTGATGGTCTGCATGAAATTTGGCAGCATGCCCTTACGTGGCTTCGCGTTGGGGAATTTTTCAGGGTCCGGAAACAATATGGGTAAAAAGGTTTCATTCTTCCAGTCACCAACTTTGCCGTAGAAGTCCCATATTTTAAGCGCTTCTTCTTTACTGACTGGCCGCAAAATTCCAAACGGATTTTGAATGGACACGACGCGATAAAACCCAAGCAAATCAGATACCAAGTCTTCCCCACTGAAGCCACTATCGGTAACAAGGCTAACAGGGAAAGACGCTTGCAGCCCTTCAAACTTTCGCGCCAATGACATCATCATTCCAAGCGCAATGCTTTTACGCTCATATTGCGAACGACCTCGCTTAATGCGCCAAGTGATAAATTTTCCCATCTTCATAATACGGAATGGATCAGACATAGATTGGGAGTAGGTCACATCGTACCGCTCTTTCCCTGACCGCTCCCCTCGCTCAATTTGACCAAGAATATTTCTGATATCAGTCCCTTGCGCATGACCAAGATCAACCCACCCAAGCACCTTTGTGTATATCAACCCACTTCTGGAACCGGCGGCTTTGCTGCCGTCAATAATTTCACTTCTTTTACTCATCCCTAAACGCTCTTCCTGCCAGGACAAAAAATCTTGCCGAAGTTGAGTGAATTTGATTATAAGCTCACCAGATCAATAAAAAACACTGAAGGATTCTGAGATATTTTTTCAGTTAAGCGCCGCGCTGCAAATTCCAAGCGCACCGCGCGGGCTCTGGAAACAAAGAACGACAGAAAAAGAGTTGTACCATCTCCGCCGAACTGGAAAAGGAAATTAAGGATGGAGCAAGCGGCAAACTGTTCAAGTTGATTATGAAAACTTCTGCCGGAAATTGAAAAGCGTTAAACCCGATCTGCCACACGGGCAGACAACGCACGTTCTCCGCCATACATTCGCCTCACACTTTATGATGAGTGGCGGGAACATAATCGCACTTAGGGAATTAAAATGATTTTAACATCAACTCCATCCACAAAATATCCACATCCCCGATTTGACACTCAGTATCACAACAACATCCGGAATTTTTCCTTAGCGTGATTTCATTCGTATCTCTCGCACCTCTCTTGCAAGACGCTGGGTACGGCAATAGAGCGAGAAAAGCACAAATCCTTGTCCGTTAAATACTTTTCTCACTCCCAGAAGTGCAGCTAACGCAACCAGCAAAGGCAGCGGCGATCCGCCGTCAATCAGTAAATTGACCACCAGTTGCCCACCCGTCGCCAATAACAGACCAGTGAACAGGCAGCAAAATCCCGCAAGTCCGGTACTGTACCCGCGCGCCAGCAAAAAGCTGCACGTGATTGTCGCCGCCATCATGACAAGTCCGGGAGCGAAAAAAAGCAACGCATGCAATGGCGCCGTTAAGACGGGAAATAAGCGCAACACAGTCAGTAGATTAAGCGCAAAAGCCACTAACAGCAGCATCACTGTTGCCACCGGGAAACCATTTTGCCGGGCAGATCTGCGGAGGACTGGTCAAAATAACGCTCCATCTCTGGCGTAGAGCGCGTTAATAAATGCGCGTCTTTACGCGCAATCAGTGGTTCGATTTCCCGGCCTTGTTGCCATAGCTCACTGAAAACTGGACCTGCAACCCAAGCAAAAAAAGACATCAGAACACCGCCAGAGACTGTTAAGTATTCATCATGTTTTATTTTCAGACGCCACTGGCATGACCAAAAGCTCCCCGGATATGACGATATCAACCACAATGTTGTAACTCCTTACATGATTCCCCTCAGCATCAAATGTTATATGCCCTCTGCGCACATCCTGACTTGTCTAGTCTGCTGCCGTCTAACCATCCGTTTTAAAAGAAAAATTCAAAGAGAAGCTGATTGTAATCTCGCCAGTTCAATTAAAAAAGTGAAGAAGTCCGGGATATTTTCTTCAATTAAGAAAATGCGGTAAACCCGGCTGCGGGCTTTCTCTAAATAAAAATGTGGGCAGTGAAGCAATGAGTTTTCACGAAATTTACTGAAAAAAAACCCCGCCATCATGGCGGGGGAAGACAGGGATGGTGTCTATGGCAAGGAAAAACAGGGTATTACTTGGTCGTACCTAACTTCAGTGATGAAGCATTCTGTAATTGCGTCATCTGGCGTTGCCATTGCTCAACACGTTGTTGATAACGCACGTTAATCTGGTCTTTCTGCTCCGGCGTCAGCAGGTTATACATCTGGTTGCGGATACGGGCCATTTCGATCTGGCGCCCCACGCTCTCGCGGGCCATCTTTTCCGCCTGAGCGCGCACCGCCGCCGCATCAAACGTTTCTGCCGTTACCAACTTGTGCATGGCTTCGATATCATGTAGATCCATACCCGGCAGGTCGTGGCGGGCCTGGCGCATGAGATCGCGCATTTGTTGGCGTTGATGTTCCGTCAGGCTCACGCCTTCGAACATCTGGCTATCCATATTTTGTCTCAGTAAGCCGTCATGATGATAAGCGTTCGACGAACCAGCAAAGGCGGCGCAGGATACAAATGCCAACAAGGTAGATACTGTTAAGGCGGTGGTTGCTCGCATCATCAGCTCCTCTCTTGTTGTGGGTTGCCTCAGTCAATGTGAAGCAGTGTACCCCCGGGACTGAAAGATAGCGTCAGGGGATGTAAAGCTACGTAAAGTCATGGAATAGCTGCATTTGATGTCGTATTTTGCGTCTGGAGGTATTCATCTATGAACAAGATCCTACTGGTTGACGACGACCGTGAACTGACTTCCCTGTTACAGGAACTGCTGGAGCTGGAAGGGTTTAACGTTGTTGTGGCGCATGACGGCGAGCAGGCATTGACGATGCTCGACGGCAGCATTGATCTGTTGCTGCTGGACGTTATGATGCCGAAAAAGAATGGCATTGATACCCTGAAGGAGTTGCGCCAGCATCACCAGACGCCCGTCATCATGCTGACGGCGCGCGGCAGCGAGCTTGATCGCGTGCTGGGCCTGGAGCTGGGCGCCGACGACTATTTACCCAAGCCGTTCAACGATCGTGAGCTGGTAGCACGCATCCGGGCTATTCTGCGGCGCTCTAACTGGAGCGAGCAGCAACAGAATTCGGAAAACGGCTCCCCCACGCTGGAAGTGGACAGGCTGCACCTGAACCCTGGTCGCCAGGAGGCCAGCTTCGACGGCGTTTCCCTGGAACTGACCGGTACCGAATTCACTCTGTTGTACCTGCTCGCGCAGCATATCGGCCAGGTGGTGTCCCGGGAACACCTCAGCCAGGAAGTGCTCGGCAAGCGTTTAACGCCGTTTGACCGCGCCATCGATATGCATATTTCTAACCTGCGCCGCAAACTGCCTGATCGCCTCGACAAACAGCCCTGGTTTAAAACCCTGCGCGGCCGCGGTTATCTGATGGTAGCGACTTCATGATCAACAGCCTGACAGCCCGAATTTTTGCTATTTTCTGGCTGACGCTGGTGTTGGTGCTCATGGTCGTGCTGATGCTGCCGAAGCTGGACTCCCGCCAGATGACCGCCCTGCTGGACAGCGAACGCCGGCAGGGCGTGATGCTGGAACAGCACGTCGAAGCGGAATTGGCTGCCGATCCCGCTAACGATCTGCTGTGGTGGCGCCGGCTGTTCCGCGCCATTGATAAATGGTCGCCGCCGGGTCAACGCCTGATTCTGGTGACCAGCGAAGGGCGGGTGATCGGCGCTCAGCGTCACGAAATGCAGATCGTGCGTAACTTTATCGGCCAGTCCGACAACGCCGATTTCCCCCAAAAGAAAAAATACGGCCGCTCAGAAATGCTCGGTCCCTTCTCTATCCGCGATGGCGAGGATAACTATCAGCTCTACCTGGTGCGCCCGGCCAGCAGCCCGCAGTCCGACTTCATCAACCTGCTGTTTGACCGTCCGCTGCTGCTGCTGCTCGTTACCATGCTGATCAGTTCTCCCCTGCTGCTGTGGCTGGCCTGGAGCCTGGCTAAACCGGCGCGTAAGCTGAAAAACGCCGCCGACGACGTCGCCAAAGGCAATCTGCGTCAGCACCCGGAACTGGAGTCCGGCCCGCAGGAATTCCTGGCGGCGGGCGCCAGTTTCAACCAAATGATCAACGCGCTGGAAAGCATGGTAACCGCCCAGCAACGGCTGATTTCCGACATCTCGCATGAGCTGCGTACGCCGCTGACCCGCCTGCAATTGGCAACGGCGCTGTTGCGCCGCCGTCACGGCGAGTTTAACGAACTGACGCGGATTGAAACTGAATCTTCCCGCCTTGACGGCATGATCAACGATCTGCTGACGCTGTCGCGCAATCAGCACAAAAACGATCTGGAACGCGTCATTTTGAAGGCGGATAAGCTGTGGGCCGACGTACTGGACAATGCGAAATTCGAAGCGGAGCAGATGGGCAAAACCCTGACCGTCACCAAACCGGCGGGATCGTGGGCGCTGTTGGGCAATCCCGGCGCGCTGGACAGCGCATTTGAGAACATCGTGCGCAACGCGCTGCGCTATTCCCATAACCAAATCGCCATCAGCTTCAGCAACGACAACCACGGCGTTCTGATTCACGTTGACGACGACGGGCCGGGCGTCGCGCCGGAAGATCGCGAGCACATCTTTGAGCCGTTCTACCGCACCGACGAAGCCCGCGACCGTGAGTCAGGCGGCACCGGTCTTGGCCTGGCGATCGTAGCGACCGTGGTCAGCCAGCACCGGGGTTGGGTCCGGGCGGAAGACAGTCCGCTGGGCGGAATGCGCCTGGCGCTGTGGCTGCCGCTGCAAGGCCACTGATTCACGCATCATGACAACCGGTATATACTGCGCTCTCTGATTCCGAGAGAGCGCAGGTTACATGCTACACATCGTTTTATTCGAACCCGAAATTCCCCCCAACACCGGCAACATTATCCGCCTGTGTGCCAATACCGGCTTCAGCCTGCATCTGATTGAGCCTCTCGGCTTTACCTGGGACGACAAACGCCTGCGCCGCGCCGGGCTGGACTATCATGAATTCACCAACATCCGGCGACATCACGACTATGACGCGTTTTTGCAGCAAGAACAGCCGCGCCGGTTGTTCGCACTGACAACCAAAGGCACGCCCGCGCACAGCGCCGTCAGCTATCAGAAAGGGGATTACCTCTTGTTCGGTCCGGAAACGCGCGGCCTGCCGGCCCCGATACTGGACAACCTGCCGGCCGGGCAGAAAATCCGCATTCCGATGCTGGCCAGCAGCCGCAGCATGAACTTGTCTAACGCGGTATCGGTGGTGGTCTACGAAGCCTGGCGCCAGTTGGGTTATCCCGGCGCCCTGCTGAAGGAGTAATGACGGAAGGGGAATGCGGGCAGAACGCCCGCATCACGCGATTTGTCAGATGCCGTCGCCGAATTCAAACCCCTGGCTGACCCCGTTGAAATGCTGATCCATATCCATTGAGGGTTTGTCGCTGTCGGGGCGGCCGACGATACGCGCCGGCACGCCGGCCGCTGTCGTATGGGGCGGTACGGCCTGCAAGACAACGGAGCCTGCGCCGATTTTCGCGCCGCAGCCAACCTCAATATTGCCCAGGATCTTGGCGCCCGCGCCAATCATCACGCCTTCGCGGATCTTCGGATGGCGATCGCCGCCTTCCTTACCGGTGCCGCCCAACGTTACCGACTGCAAAATAGAGACGTCGTTCTCCACCACCGCCGTTTCGCCAATCACGATACCGGTGGCGTGGTCGAGCATGATCCCGCAGCCGATACGGGCCGCCGGGTGAATATCCACGCCGAATACGACAGAAATCTGGTTTTGCAGATAAATAGCTAGTGCCTTGCGATCCTGTGACCACAACCAGTGGCCGATACGATAGGCCTGGAGGGCATGAAAGCCTTTGAGGTAAAGCAGGGGGGTCGAATACTTATCCACCGCCGGGTCGCGCTGGCGCACAGCCAGAATATCGCGGGCGGCGTAATCGATCATCCGGGCATCGGCCTTATACGCCTCTTCCACCATTTCACGGATGGTGATGGCCGGCATAATCGCGCTAGCCAGCTTGTTAGCCAACATATAGCTCAGCGCATTACCTAAATTTTCATGCTTCAGGAGCGTTGCGTGGAAGAAACTGGCCAGCATGGGTTCACATTCAACGAGCTTGCGCGCCTCCGCTTTAATGCTCTGCCAAACGTGTTCAAGTTCTTCTTTCGACATCGTCCTTACTCCCGATTATTGTTATTAATTGCTCCAGTGACTATATCAAGCACATCCATCACCGCGCCAATAACTCTTCAGGGCGTTTTCCCGCCTTAATATGCGTTATCAGTTACCCGGTTTTTCATCCTTGCGGGCGCGGCCCAGCAGGCTGAGCGCGGCTTCGCGCGCATTTTTATGCTGGTAAAGCACCTGGTAAATCTGTTCGGTGATCGGCATTTCCACGCCGTAGCGCTGCGCCAGCGCCATCACTTCTTTGGTATTACGATACCCTTCGACGACCTGGCCGATAGTATCCTGCGCTTCCTGAACGCCTAACCCCTGCCCCAGCATAATACCAAAGCGCCGGTTACGGGATTGGTTGTCGGTACAGGTCAGCACCAGATCGCCCAGCCCGGCCATTCCCATAAACGTCGAGGGATCGGCGCCAAGCGCGGCGCCCAGACGGCTCATTTCCGCCAGCCCGCGGGTGATCAGCGCCGTACGCGCATTCGCGCCAAAGCCGATACCGTCAGACATGCCGGCACCAATAGCGATCACGTTTTTCACCGCGCCGCCCAGCTGTACGCCGATAAAATCAGGGTTGTTATAAACACGGAAGCTTTTACCGCAGTGCAAAAGCTGCTGAAGATCGTCAGCAAACTGCGCATCCGTTGAAGAAACGGCAATCGCCGTCGGTAAACCGGCCGCCAGCTCTTTGGCAAACGTCGGGCCGGAAAGCACCGCCAAAGGAATCGCTTCGCCCAGCGCTTCTCTGGCAACGTCCTGTAATAAACGCCCCGTTTCCGCTTCCAGACCTTTGGTAGCCCAAACGATGCGGGAGTCCGCGCGCAGATGCGGCTTCAGCTGGCGTAAAACCTCGCCGAATACGTGGCTGGGCACGACCACCAGCACATCTCTGCTGGCCGCCATCGCTTTCGCCAAATCGTTTTCCAGCACCAGCGTGTCCGGGAAGGGAACGTCGGGCAGGAACGCCTGGTTGCAGCGTGCCTGCTCCAGAGCGTCGATATGCGCGGGGTCATGGCCCCACATCACGACCCGGTGGCCATTACGCGCCAGCGTAATAGCCAGGGCGGTGCCGTACGAGCCGGCACCGATGACGGTCATGGACGCGGTCGGGGATGCCATCAGGCGTCTTGTCCGTTCTGTTCTGCTTCCGCGCCTTCCGCCTGCTGTTGCTGCTGCTGCAGGTAGTTCATGAACAGGGCATCAAAGTTAACCGGCGCCAGGTTCAGCTGCGGGAACGTACCGCGGGAAACCATGCTGGTGATGGCTTCACGGGCATAAGGGAACAGGATGTTCGGGCAGTAAGCGCCCAGGCAATGAGCCAGCTGAGTCCCTTCCAGGCCACCGATGCTGAACACGCCGCCCTGCTGAACTTCACACAGGAATGCCGTTTCCTCACCCAGGGAAGCCGTCACCGTCACGCGCAGGACGACCTCATAAACCCCCTCGGCCAGAAGACCAGACGCGGTATCCAGGTCCAGCTTCACTTCAGGCTGCCACTCTTTCTGAAATACCTGAGGTGCGTTAGGCGCTTCGAAAGAAACATCCTTGGTGTAGATACGCTGAATCTGGAATGACATCTCGGTGTTAGCTTGTTCTGACATGTGTTTAATACCTTTTAGTTAAAAATCCTTGGATTACCGGCACTGCGCCGGCACCGAATATTACGCCAACAGGGGGTCCAGGCCGCCCTGGGCATCAAGAGCATAGAGATCGTCGCAACCGCCGATATGCCGACCATCGATAAAAATCTGCGGTACGGTTGTCCGGCCGCTGCGTTCGATCATCTCTTCACGCGTTTGCGCGTCGTTATCAATAGCAATCTCATGAAACGCCGCGCCTTTTTCATTCAGCAGCGCTTTCGCCCGGCGGCAATACGGGCAAGTTGCCTTGGTATAAATATCGATCTTTGCCATCGTTTACCTCACGTAGTGCATTAACCACGGCTTAGCCGCGGCATTATTTACCACGCGCCAGAGGCAGGTTATCAGCAACCCAGCCGGCGATACCGTCTTTCAGGGTAAAGACCCTGTCAAAACCGGCTTTCACTACGTGTTCACCGGATTCGCGGGCGGTCGTGCCGTTGGCGCAGACGATAATAACGGGCTGGCCTTTAAACTTCGCCAGCTCTCCCAGACTGCCGCTTTTCAAATCGCTCGGCGTCAGGTTGATTGCGTTGGTGATGTGGCCGCGGCGAAAATCTTCGCGCGTACGGGTATCCACCACAACGGCGTCTTCTTTATTGATCAGATGCGTCGCTTCGCCGCGTGAAATCTCCTTCACCTTGGAGAAACGGCTTTTGAACGTCATAACCACAACCGCGACGAACAGCACGATCCACGCCACACTAAGTATGGGGTGGGCACTGACGAATTGCATTATTTCTTGCATTTGCATGGGGTGTAACTGCTCCCGTTGGTTTGGGGATAAACATAAAGAGCCAAAGTATACCTGTGCCATGCGTCAAATACAGCCAAATCAGGCGGAGCGGAAGCGGAAACTGCGGCGCAGCGCGAAAAATTTTTCTTTTTTTCCACTCCGGCAGCCGCGATAACGCGGCCGGACAACAACTTTAATCATTTTTGCGCTCATTTCTTCCGCGTTATGTAGTAAAATTACGCCTCCCGTATACACAGGCATCCGTACTGCTGAATCCTGTCAGCGCAGATGCCTGTTTATATTGAAACTGATCAATTTGAAACTTACCAAAACGAGGTTGTTGCAATGTCGAGCGCCAAAAAACCCATGGTACTGGTGATTCTGGACGGTTACGGTTACCGCGAAGATCGCAAGGATAACGCTATTCTCAATGCTAAGCGTCCGGTGATGGATAAGCTGTGGCAGACCCGCCCTCACACCCTGATCTCCGCCTCCGGCCTGGACGTAGGCCTGCCCGACGGGCAGATGGGCAACTCAGAAGTCGGCCACGTTAACCTCGGCGCCGGCCGTATCGTTTATCAGGACCTGACCCGCCTGGACAAAGAAATCAAGGACGGCGACTTCTTCACCAACGCCGTGCTGACCGGCGCGGTAGACAAAGCCGTCGCCGCGGGCAAAGCCGTTCATATTATGGGCCTGATGTCGCCGGGCGGCGTGCACAGCCACGAAGATCATATCCTGGCGATGGTGGAACTGGCGGCCAAACGCGGCGCCGAAGCCATCTACCTGCATGCTTTCCTCGACGGGCGCGACACCCCGCCCCGCAGCGCCGAAGCCACATTAAAGCGCTTCACCGAGAAATTCGCCGCGCTGGGTAAAGGCCGCATCGCTTCCGTTATCGGCCGCTACTATGCCATGGACCGCGATAACCGCTGGGATCGCGTACAGCTGGCTTATGACCTGATGACCGAAGCCAAGGGCGAATTCACCGCAGACAACGCCGTTGCCGCCCTGCAGGCCGCTTACGCGCGCGACGAAAACGACGAATTCGTGAAACCTACCGTGATCCGCGCCGCCGGCGAAGCCGATGCCGCGATGAACGACGGCGACGCGCTGATTTTCATGAACTTCCGCGCCGACCGTGCCCGTCAGATCACCCGTGCCTTCATCAACCCGGACTTTGACGGCTTCACCCGCAATAAAGTGGTGAAATTCAGCGAATTCGTCATGCTGACCGAATACGCCGCCGACATCAAAGCCACCTGCGCCTATCCGCCGGAGTCCCTGAACAATACGTTCGGCGAGTGGCTGATGAAACACGACAAAACGCAGCTGCGTATTTCCGAAACCGAAAAATATGCCCACGTAACCTTCTTCTACAACGGCGGCGTCGAAGAGCCGTTCAAGGGAGAAGAGCGCATCCTGGTGAACTCGCCCAAAGTCGCCACCTACGATCTGCAGCCGGAAATGAGCTCCGCCGAACTGACTGACAAGCTGGTCAGCGCCATCGGCAGCGGCAAGTATGACGCCATCATCTGTAACTACCCGAACGGGGACATGGTGGGCCATACCGGCGTTTACGACGCCGCGGTTCAGGCGGTTGAAGCGCTGGATCACTGCATCGGTCAGGTTGTGGAGGCCGTGCAGAATGCCGGCGGTCAGTTGCTGATCACCGCCGACCACGGCAACGCAGAGCAGATGAAGGATGACACCACCGGCCAGCCGCATACCGCGCATACCAGCCTGCCGGTTCCGCTGATCTACGTCGGTAAAGACGCAACGGCGGTGGAAGGCGGTAAGCTGTCTGATATCGCCGCAACAATGCTGACGCTGATGGGAATGGAAATCCCGCAAGAGATGACTGGCAAGCCGCTGTTCATCGTGAAATAATCGCCCCCATGAGGGGAGCCGTATTATTTCATTCATCAGATACCCTCCCGGCGTTGCGCATCGCGCAGCCGGGGGTGTTGTCGCTACTCTGTGCCGGTGTCCTGTACGCCGGCATGCTCTTTTCTTCCGCTCCCGCCCTGGCCGCTGACGACAACAAGCAGCAGCTTAAATCTATCCAGCAAGACATTGCCGAAAAAGAGAAAAGCGTGAAGCTGCAACAGCAGCAGCGCGGCAAATTGCAGGATCAGCTTAAGGCGCAGGAAAAAAATATCGCCCAGGCCAGCCGGGCGCTGCGCGAAACACAAACCACGCTGAGCGCCCTCGGGCAGAAAGTTTCCACCCTGACGGCCTCTATTGAGAAACTTTCGCGCTGGGAAAAAGAACAGCAGGAGCTACTTTCCGAACAGCTGGATATGGCATTTCGTCTCGGTCAGCATACCGGCCTGCAGGCGCTGCTGAGCAATGAAGAAAGCCAGCGCAGCGACCGTATTCTGGCCTATTTCGGCTATCTCAACGAATCCCGGCAAAAAAGCATCAATGCGCTGAAACTGACGCAAACCAAGCTCAGCGAACAAAAACGCGATCTTGAAGCCACCCGTAAAACACAGAAAAACGTGCTGAGCACCCAGCAGAAAGCCAGAGAACAATTACAGAGCGCGCAAGAGGCGCGTAAGAAAACGCTCTCCAGCCTGGAAAGCTCGTTGGCGAAAGATCAGCAACGCCTGAACGAACTGAAGCGGAACGAAGGCCGCCTGCGCGACCAAATCGCCCGCGCCGAACGCGAGGCCCGCGCCCGCGCGGAGAAAGAAGCCCGCGAAGCAGCGAAACTGCGCGCTCAGGTCAAACAGAAAGAACAGCAGGCCCGTCAGAAAGGCACCACCTATACGCCGACGGAAAGCGAACGCTCCCTGATGGCGCGTACCGGCGGACTTGGCCGGGCGAGCGGTCAGGCACTGTGGCCGGTACACGGGCAAATCATCCACCGCTTTGGCGAAACCCTGCAAGGGGAGCTGCGCTGGAAAGGCATGGTGATCGCCGCACGCGAAGGCAGCGAAGTGAAAGCCATTGCCGATGGCCGCGTTCTGCTGGCCGACTGGCTGCAAGGTTACGGACTGGTCGTGGTCATCGAACACGGCAAAGGGGACATGAGCCTGTACGGCTATAACCAGAGCGCATTGGTTAACGTCGGCGCTCAGGTCAGGGCAGGACAGCCCGTCGCCCTGGTGGGCAACAGCGGAGGTCAGGGACAGCCCGCGCTTTACTTTGAAATCCGTCGTCAGGGCCAGGCTGTGAACCCGCAGCCCTGGCTGGGACGTTAACTATCCGGGATACCGTATTGAGACTGTCCGCGTCCATCACCGCCGCGCTCCTTCTTTCCGGCAGCTATTGCGCCGGGGCGCTGGCGGGCAAGCTTTCCATCGTCATTGACGATGTCGGCTATCAGTTGCATTACGATCGGCAGGTGCTGCGTATGCCGCTGCCGATCAGCGTCGCTATTTTGCCCAACGCTCCGCACGCCCGTGAAATGGCGCTGGAAGCGCACGCCCAGGGCCGGGAAATCCTGATCCACATGCCGATGGCGCCGCTCAGCAAACAGCCGCTGGAAAAAAACACCCTGCAACCGTCGATGAGCGGGGATGAGGTCCGGCGTATCATTCAGAAAGCCGTCGCCGATGTTCCGTATGCCGTCGGCATGAACAACCATATGGGCAGCGCCATGACGTCCAGCCTGTCCGGCATGCAAAACGTTATGACGGCGCTGGAGCAGTACCAGCTTTATTTCCTCGACAGCGTCACCATCGGCAACACCCAGGCCACGCGCGCCGCGGCGGGCACCGGCGTGAAGGTGATCCGGCGCAAAGTGTTTCTTGATGACAGCGCCAATGAAGCGGAGATTCGCCGCCAGTTCAACCGCGCGATCGACGTCGCGCGCAAAACCGGTTCCGCCATCGCCATCGGCCATCCGCGCCCGGCCACGGTTAAGGTGTTGCAGCAGATGCTGCCCGGCCTGCCCGCCGACATCACCCTGGTTCGTCCCAGTTCTCTGCTGAACGAAGCCCATTCGCCGGATCCGCGCCCCGTTACGCCGGGCAAAAAGCCGTTCCGCGGTATTGGTCAGTGCGTCAGCAAGCATCCTCCGCAACCCGTCCGGGCGGACGCCATGTTCAGCGTTATCGGCAGCAGCCTGAAGCAATCGGCGCCGGTACGTTTACTGATCGACCGCTGGCAGTTCTGGTTTGGTAAAGCGGGCGAGTAGCCCATAAAAAAACAACCGGGCAAGCCCGGTTATTCATGCTCAGTGGACAAAAGGCGCCTGAAACGGCGCCTTTTTTTTGCGGGCGTTAATCCCAGCTCAATACCACTTTTCCGGATTGCCCGGAACGCATGGCGTCGAACCCTTTCTGGAAATCGTCAATCCCGTAGCGATGCGTGATGATAGGCGTCAGATCCAGGCCGGATTGCAGCAATGCTGCCATTTTGTACCAGGTTTCGAACATCTCGCGGCCGTAAATGCCTTTGATGAACAGCCCCTTGAAAATCACCTGGTTCCAGTCGATAGCCATATCCGACGGAGGAATACCCAGCATGGCGATCCTGCCGCCGTGGTTCATGGTATCCAGCATGGCCCTGAACGCCGGCGGCGCGCCAGACATCTCCAGCCCGACGTCAAACCCTTCGGTCATACCCAGCTCCGTCATGACGTCTTTGAGGCTCTCTTTACTGACGTTGACGGCACGGGTAACGCCCATTTTCCGCGCCAGATCCAGGCGGTATTCGTTCACGTCGGTGATCACCACATGGCGTGCGCCAACGTGCCTGCACACCGCCGCGGCCATAATGCCGATCGGGCCGGCGCCGGAAACCAGCACGTCCTCGCCCACCAGATCAAACGACAGCGCCGTATGCACCGCGTTGCCAAACGGGTCGAAAATGGAAGCCAGCTCGTCGGAGATCCCCTCAGGAATTTTGAACACGTTGAATGCCGGTATCACCAGGTATTCAGCAAAAGCTCCCGGACGGTTAACCCCGACGCCGGTCGTATTGCGGCACAGATGCGTGCGGCCGCCGCGGCAGTTACGGCAGTGACCGCAGGTAATGTGCCCCTCGCCGGAAACGCGATCGCCGATGTTGTACCCTTTCACTTCCTGGCCGATAGCAACAATCTCGCCGACGTATTCATGCCCGACAACCATCGGCACCGGAATGGTTTTCTGTGACCATTCATCCCAGTTATAAATATGCACATCGGTACCGCAAATCGCCGTTTTGCGGATTTTAATCATGACATCATTGTGCCCCAGCTCCGGCTTCGGCACATCCGTCATCCAGATCCCTTCTTCCGCCTTCAGTTTTGACAATGCTTTCATGATATCTCCTTAACGAATGACGCCCAGTTTCCGACCGATACGCGTAAATGCATCAACCGCGCGCTCGACCTGCTCCGGCGTGTGATCGGCGGACATCTGGGTGCGGATGCGGGCCTGGCCTTTCGGCACCACCGGGAAGAAGAATCCGGTGACATAGATATTTTCTTTCAGCAGTTCGCCGGCAAATTCCTGCGCCAGTTTGGCGTCGCCCAGCATGACCGGAATAATGGCGTGATCCGCGCCGGCCAGCGTGAAGCCCGCAGCAGACATCTTCTCCCGGAACAGGCGCGCGTTGCTCCACAGGCGATCGCGCAACTCATCGCCCTGCTCCAGCAACTCCAGCACTTTGATCGATGCGGCGACAATGGCCGGCGCCAGCGAGTTGGAGAACAGGTAAGGGCGGGAGCGCTGACGCAGCCATTCGACCACTTCTTTGCGCGCCGCGGTATAGCCGCCGGAAGCGCCGCCCAAGGCTTTGCCCAGCGTACCGGTAATGATATCCACCCGGCCCATGACGTCGCAGTATTCATGAGTGCCGCGCCCGTGCGCGCCGACAAAACCTACCGCGTGAGAATCGTCCACCATGACCAGCGCGCCGTATTCATCCGCCAGGTCGCAAACCGCTTTCAGGTTGGCGATCACGCCATCCATGGAGAACACGCCGTCGGTGGCGATCATGATATGGCGCGCGCCATCGGCTTTCGCCTGATCCAGCTGCGCTTTCAGCTCCGTCATGTCGTTGTTGGCATAGCGGTAACGTTTCGCCTTGCACAGACGCACGCCGTCAATAATAGAAGCGTGGTTCAGCGCATCGGAGATAATCGCGTCTTCCGGCCCCATCAGGGTTTCAAACAGACCGCCGTTCGCATCAAAGCAGGAAGAATAGAGAATGGCATCTTCCATGCCGAGGAAGCGGGCCAGGTTCTGTTCCAGCTGCTTATGGGTGTCCTGCGTTCCGCAGATGAAGCGTACGGACGCCATGCCGAAACCATGGCTGTCCATACCCTGTTTGGCAGCTTCAATCAGCGCGGGGTGGTTGGCCAGTCCCAGATAGTTATTTGCACAGAAATTGATGACGTGACGTCCATCTGCGACCGCGACGTCGGCCTGTTGTGCCGAGGTAATAATGCGTTCTTCTTTGTACAGACCTTCCGCGCGGGTGGTTTCCAGCTGTTGTTCCAGCTGCTGATAAAAAGCCGCAGACATGTTGTTATCTCCAGATATAGGCTAGTTCGTGGAACATATTACTGCGTGTTTCGCAGTGTGACGAGTTTGCTATATATCTGATCATAATAATACAGCATATATCACGTATATAACGTTTCCGTATCATACTCATTCGGATTGGTTACCTATACGCTGAATGCGTCGGCATGAAATGCTATGATGGCAATCATATAGCGTGGGGCATTGTGTCCCGCCGTTCGGATTAGTAAGGGTGAAACCCATGATTATTGTCACCGGTGGTGCTGGATTTATTGGCAGCAATATCGTTAAGTCACTGAATGATATCGGTTATACCGACATTTTGGTTGTTGATAACCTGAAGGACGGCACCAAGTTCGTCAACCTGGTTGATCTGAACATCACCGACTACATGGACAAAGAAGACTTCATCGCCAGCATCGTCGCCGGGGACGATCTGGGCGACATCGACGCCATTTTCCACGAAGGTGCCTGCTCGTCCACCACCGAGTGGGACGGCAAATACATGATGGACAATAACTATCAGTATTCCAAAGAGGTGCTGCATTACTGCCTGGAGCGTCAGATCCCGTTCCTGTACGCCTCTTCCGCCGCCACCTACGGCATGACCGAGCAATTCACCGAAGAACGTCAGTACGAAGGCCCGCTGAACGTTTACGGCTACTCCAAATTCCTGTTTGATGAGTACGTGCGCCAGATCCTGCCGCAGGCGGATTCGCAAATCTGCGGATTCCGCTATTTCAACGTCTACGGCCCGCGCGAAGGCCACAAAGGCAGCATGGCCAGCGTCGCTTTCCACCTGAATAACCAGATTAACAACGGTGAAGATCCGAAGCTGTTTGAAGGCAGCGAAAACTTCCGCCGCGACTTTATCTACGTCGGCGACGTCGCCGCCGTTAACCTGTGGTTCTGGCAGAAAGGCGTTTCCGGCATCTTCAACTGCGGCACCGGACGGGCGGAATCTTTCCAGGAAGTCGCAGACGCCGTGGTGGCCTACCATCAGAAAGGCGCCATTCAGATCATTCCGTTCCCCGAGAAGCTGAAAGGCCGTTATCAGGCTTTCACTCAGGCGGATATGACCAAACTGCGCGCCGCAGGCTACGATAAGCCGTTTAAAACCGTGGCTGAAGGCGTGCGTGAATATATGGAATGGCTGAACCGTAAACAGTAAAGGACACCGCGCGGCATGAAAATACTGGTTATCGGGCCTTCATGGGTCGGTGACATGATGATGTCACAAAGCCTGTACCGTACCTTGAAGGCCGAATACCCCGACGCCGACATTGACGTGATGGCGCCCGACTGGTGCCGTCCGCTTCTGGCAAGGATGCCGGAGGTCAGCGAGGCCGTCGTGATGCCACTGGGGCACGGTTCGCTGGCGCTGGGAGAGCGTTACCGGCTGGGAAAACAGTTGCGCGCCAAACGCTACGACCGCGCCTATATCCTGCCGAATTCCTTTAAGTCGGCGCTGGTGCCGTTCTTCGCCGGAATACCGGTGCGTACCGGCTGGAAAGGCGAAATGCGCTACGGCCTGCTGACCGACCTGCGCATTCTGGATAAAACCGCCTTCCCGCTGATGGTGGAGCGCTATGTTGCGCTGGCCTACGACAAAGCGCGTATCGCTTGTGCCGCCGATCTGCCGCAGCCGCTGCTGTGGCCTGCGTTGCAGGTGCGGGACGAGGAGATTGCCGAAATCACTGCCGCCTTTAACCTGACGGATAACCGCCCGACCATCGGCTTCTGCCCCGGCGCAGAGTTCGGCCCCGCCAAGCGCTGGCCGCACTATCACTACGCCGGGCTGGCGCAGCGGCTGATTGACGACGGATATCAAATCGCCCTGTTCGGCTCGCAAAAAGATCACGCCGCCGGCGAAGAAATTCTCGCCCTGCTGACGGAAGAGGCCAGAGAGCATTGCCTTAACCTCGCCGGGCAAACCAACCTGGATCAGGCCGTGGTACTCATCGCCTCCTGCCATGCCATCGTCACCAACGACTCCGGCCTGATGCACGTCGCCGCGGCGCTGAATAAGCCCCTGGTGGCGCTTTATGGCCCCAGCAGCCCGGACTTTACCCCGCCGCTGTCGCATCAGGCTAAAGTCATCCGCCTGATTACCGGCTACCACAAGGTGCGCAAAGGGGATGCGGCCGAGGGTTATCACCAGAGTCTTATTGATATCCAGCCCTCCCTCGTGATGGACGCCCTGACGGAATTATTGCCAGAGGATTACCCCCGGTAATGCATGTATTGATTGTTAAAACGTCCTCCATGGGGGATGTGTTGCACACATTGCCAGCGCTGACCGATGCAATGCAATGCATACCCGGCATCCGCTTTGACTGGGTGGTGGAAGAGAATTTCGCCCAGATACCGGGCTGGCACTCCGCCGTGGATCGGGTGATTCCCGTCGCCATCCGGCGCTGGCGCAAGAACTGGTTCGGTAACGAAACGCGCCAGCAACGCAGTGATTTCAAAAGAGAGCTGCAGCGCACCGCCTACGACGCCGTAATTGATGCGCAGGGGCTGATGAAAAGCGCTGCGCTCATAACCCGTTCCGCCCGCGGCCCGAAGCACGGGATGGATTGCAAAACCGCCCGTGAACCTTTCGCCAGCTGGTTTTATAACCACCGCTATTCTATTGATAAACAACAGCATGCCGTGGAGCGCATCCGGGAATTATTCGCCTGCAGCCTGGGGTATGAGAAACCCGGCGGCCAGGGCGATTACGCCATTGCCGCACGCTTCCTCGGGCACCTGCCGCCCGATCACGCCAGCTACCTGGTGTTTCTGCACGCCACGACCCGCGATGAAAAACATTGGCCGGAGTCGCACTGGCGCGAACTCATTGCGCTGGCGGAACCAAGCGGCCTGAAAATCAAACTGCCGTGGGGAGCCGAGCACGAGCACCGCCGCGCCCAGAGGCTGGCTGAAGGTTTCTCCCATGTGGAGGTTCTGCCGCGTATGACGCTGGAGCAGGTCGCGACGACGCTGGCCGGCGCCAAAGCGGTCGTCTCCGTCGATACCGGGCTGAGCCACCTGACGGCGGCGCTGGATAAGCCGAACATCACGTTATACGGCCCTACCGATCCGGGATTGATCGGCGGATACGGCAAGCATCAGACCGCCCTGCGCTCACCTACCGGAGCGATGGCGGATATTGACGCGGCGACGGTGTGGAAATTGCTCAACGGAGAGTGATGATGAGAAAATTGCACATAATCAATCTGGAGAAGATGGGCGGCGTTGAACGTCTTTTTCTGCAATACATCCGCCATGAGTCCGCACAAAACGATGCCATTTTCTGTATCAGCAATCAGGTCGGCCCGGAGATCGCCCAGTATCTGACGGACAAAAAAATCACGTTCGTAAACCGTATATTCAACGCGCTGGCGCTCAAATTTCCCTCTTTCCTGCGCAAATATGCTTTACAGTTTAAAACGTGGCGCGCACGCCCTGACGCCATCATCGTCTGGGATCTGGTCCCCGTCTTTGCCCATGCGCCTTCGCGCGGAAAGGTCATCTACTACGACCACGGCTGTTCCTGGCGCTATCCCCATAATCAGAAGACGCTCGCGTTCTTCGCCATGTTGTCAGGGTGTATTTCTGCGGCGCATGCGTCCAAACGCGTTATGGAATTGCGCTTTCAATTGCCCTGCCCTGTCAACGTCGTTATCAACCGCATTCTTCCGCCTCCTGACATCAACAGCGGCGAAAAAGCGCCCCGTACGCCGCTGCGCCTGGGCGTGGCGGCACGCCTGGTCGGCCTGAAAGGCATCAGCGTGGCCTTACTGGCCGTCAAAACGCTGCGGGAGCGAAACGTTGACGTTGAGCTGGAGATTGCGGGCAAAGGCCCCGATGAAGAGAATTTCAAAGCCCTTGCCGTGAAGCTGGGAATTGCCGACTGCGTGACCTTTCTCGGTTTTCAGAGCAATCTGAGTTCCTTCTTTAACCGGATACATATTTACCTCAGTACGCCGGTCACAGAACCGTTCGGTCTTTCCTGTATGGAAGCGCTTTTCTACGGCGTGCCGGTCGTGTTTCCCCTGATCGACGGCCAGCCGGAGGTCGTCAGGGACGGCTATTGCGGTCTGGGCATCATCCCAACCGTTTCCCCCGAAACACATTTCGGGTTAAGCGGGGTCAACGTTAATTTTCCTTATCATGTATACTCGCCGACGCAGGATACCCTGGTGCCGCCGATGCTGATGTCCCATGAGGCCTGCGCGGATGCTATCCAGACCATTGCCGGCGATGATTACCAAACATTCAGGAACAACGCGTTTGAGCATGTAAGACGTAATTTTGATTATAGAAATTTTGTGGGTGATTTTAATAACGCAATTATTGGTATTGTGAATGACTAATATAAAAAATGTTGGCCCTCAGGGAATGATCAGCGGGGCATTGCTGGCTTCTTTTACGTTATTCGCACTTAGCTTTTACGCGTTGGCATTCTACCCGGAGCAGGTCAGAAAAGTCTTCTATACGACAGGATATTTTGTTGTCCTGCTGATGATTGTCTTTTTTAAAAAGATGGAAGCGCCAAAAGAAAATAAGATACTGGCATCTTCCGTTGCGCTTTTTGCCCTGAGCATCCTTGTCTGGAGTTTGTTTTATAAAAATCACGGCGCATTTAAAGACGTCTATTACTCATATGAGGCATCCGGCAGAATTTTACTCTTTTCTTCGTTGATCCTGTTTGCGCTTTCAAACTTTAAATTTTATTTACCCGCAAAACCATTCTATCTGCTGCTGATCGCAGGCGGGTTTTGCGTCAACGCTTATGCCATTTATCAGGGCGCCATGACCTCCCGCCCGCGCGTAGAGCTGGCCTTCGACAGAGCCACTATGGCGGCTTACATCATGACGCTGATCGATCTCTTTTTGATCTATGCCGTCCTGCAACTGCCAAAAAAATGGAGCCTGATTCTCCTTGCGCCGGCGGTGTTGATCAGCTTCGGGGGCATTGTGTACACCGAGACGCGCGCGGCGATCCTGGCATACCCCATACTTGTGTTTCTGCAGCTTTGCTTTCACAGGGGCATAAACAAAAAGCTTATTTTTGCGTTTTCCGGTATCTGCGTCGCCATTATCGCGATCACCATCGTCATTTTTCATGCTGAGTTAAATCAAAGGCTTAATGAACTGAATAACGATATCAGGCTGTATGAGGAACAGAACAGCAACTCCTCCGTCGGTGCCCGCCTCGTTATGTTTGAAACCGGTCTGCATGCTGGCCTGCAAGCCCCGCAGGGAGAGTCCGCCGAAACCAGATCTGAGCATATAAAACAGCAAATTGCGACAACGCCGGCACTATCCGGCGCGGCAGAGTATCTTGACGTCCACATGCATAATGAGCTGATTGATAACTTCTCTCTGCGCGGTATCTGGGGAGCGGCTGCATTGCTGTTTTTTTATTGCGCCCTGCTGTTCACCGCCTGGCGCGATAAAAATACCCTGCTATTTGTCATCACGCTGAGCGTGATGGTTTACGGGCTGAGTGACGTTCTGTTTTTCAGCCGGGAAGGCACTATTATTGTCTCACTGGCTGTTATTCTGGCCGTTATCCTGGAAAAGCCAGAACATAATTTAATTAAGAATAATTAATGTATTCGGGCCATTTTTTTCGAACGGGAATCACGGCTTAAGCTAAATACTGAAGCCGTGCATCAAACTTATTCATATGACCCGTTCCCGTGCGGAGAGTATCTGCATCATAAAAAATCTGCTATTATTGACTACGGCTTCACGGTAAACTGAGCGATGCAATGCTATCTCGCTCAGGAAAGCATCATTTATGATTACACGGGTAATTATGCTGACGATGACATTAGTGGATAACAGTACTGCGCTTATCAGTCAGGATAGCAGCGATGAGTAAGCAAGGCTATTTACTCAGTGTGATCGTCCCCGTGTTCAATAACGCCACCTTCATCGGGAAAACGCTCCGCTCAATTTTTCAGCAAATAGATGCCTGTGTTGAAGTCATTATTATTAATGATGGCTCGACGGATGATACCGATACGATCATCAGGGACATCCTGGATAATTGCCCGAATACCGGTACGACAACCTACCTCACCCAGACCAACCGCGGCGTCTCCGCGAGCCGAAATATCGGCCTTGCCCATGCCGTGGGAGAATACATCGCCTTTGTCGACGGCGACGATCTGTGGTCGCCCTATTTTTGGCAGACCATCAAGCCGCTGCTGCTGGGCAACCCCAGCGATCTCATTGAGTTTTATTATCAGAAATTTACCGATGTTCCCGTCGGTGAGCATCAGGAGATCCGCTCTCCGGCCTGCATTAACGTCGACCCGTCACAGCCCGAGCTGTTGTACGATGTTTTCGCCCTTTCGCACTGGCACGTCTGGAGCCGGGTCTACCAGCGGAACTTGATCGCAGGACATACCTTTATTGAAGGCAGACGTTATGAAGACATGATGTTTACGCCTTACTGCTACATGAAGGCCAAGCGGGTTACCCGGATTAACGCCACGCTCTATTTTTACCGTGACAACCCGAACGGGATCACGCGCAATATCCGTCTGTCGGATATCGACGATATCGTCTATGCGATGGAGTGCATTCTGAACTACGCGAAAAACAAGGCTACGCCGGAAATCAACGCGTCGCTGACGCCGCTCATGCTGATCAATTGCTTTAACGAAATACGGCACTTACACAATAAAATATATGGTTTCTACAACTATAACCCCAGAATTGCCCATATCTTCGTTGAATCAAGCAAGTTCGTTCCCTACAGCAAGATGACGCTCAAAAATAAGCTTCACCTGTCCAACCCCTTGCTTTGGAAAAAGCTTTCCCAGGTCCGGGCGAAAATCAGGAAGTAATCACCCACGCTTCGTTTCGTAATACTCCGCCAGCGTCATCCCGCTGACACGGGGTTGCAACCACTGGAACAGCTGTTCTAAATCCGCATACAAACGTTCGATATCCGCTTCAGTTTTAAACGTCGGGCTGCCGCCGGGCATATACTCCGATGAATGCAGCATATATTCCACATAGTCATTCCCCTGCGCCAGGGTTTGTTCAACGACCCGTTTCATATTTTCCACGTTCCCGCCCATCGGACGCAGCCAATGCACGGAGGGCGAGCGCACTTTACCGCGCAGTCTGTCATACCCTTGTTTAAACGCGTTCATCAGCGCGGAATGTTTGTATTGGATGCTCATGGGAACTTCAAGCAACGCGGAATTTCCGGGCCGGCTGATATCATTTTCATCAAGAAAATAGGCCTGCGCCGGGAAATTACGGTAGTCCGTTCCGCCCTGACCGGCCGGATCGCCCTTGGCCGTGCGCCAGTTCACGCGGGGCGTGACCGAGCAGTCCACCCGATAGCCTCTTTCCACCAGCAGGCGCGCATAAAACGCATTGAACGCCCAACGTCCGGCACGATGACTTACCATCTTCGTCTGGAACGTCTCTTCGAGCAGATCGGTCATAAAGTCCACTTTCTGACGGATCATTTCCTGCGGGTATTCAATCAGGTAAGGCTTGTGGCGCCAATCATCGGCCGTCAGCGGCGCCAACGGCGGGCTGTTCCATGCGTGCAGATGCATCCCGACCTCACCCGTACCGCGTGCAATCACGTCACGGGCAAACTCGATATAAACAGGGTCCACCGCCATCTCGTAATTAGTCAGGTAGACCGGCTTAAAGCCGTATTTCTCACACAATTGCTGAAAACGCGGCAAATAACGGGCATTTTCCGTGGAAATAACGTCATGGTTCTGCCACAGGTTATCGCCTTCGGTATCGATTGTGATAAGAAATGCAGGTTTACTCATTGAAAATATCCCAAAGCCAGGCACCCGGCCATGTTAGTGCAATTGGTGAAAAACCGCCACAATGCTTCTCTCGCCGTCATGAATCCCCTAAAATCAGGTATGGTTCCTGGCAAAGAAATAATTAATGACGCTTAATCCGATTCTTTCCGGCTCATTCACGCCGAAACGCATTCTGGTGATCAAGCTGCGGCATCACGGCGATATGTTGCTTATTACTCCCGTGATCAGCGCGTTGAAACAGCACTATGCCGACGCAACGATTGACGTGCTGCTCTATGAAGAAACGCGGGATATGCTCGCGGCAAACCCGGAAATTCATCGGATTTTTGCTATCGATCGCCGCTGGAAACAGCAGGGCACGCGCCACCAGCTGGGAATGGAATGGGCATTAATGAGGGATCTGCGCCGGCAGCACTATGATCTGGTTCTGAATCTTGCCGACCAGTGGCGCAGCGCCATTATCACCGCTTTTACCCGCGCGCCGGTCAGAATCGGCTTTGACTTTCCCAAGCGCCGCCATCCGCTCTGGCGCTTGTGCCACACCGTACTGGCCCTGACCGACAGTCACGCCACCCAGCACACCGTAGAACAAAACCTGGAGATTCTTCAGCCGTTGGGGCTTTCCCTCCCTCCCGGACAGGGCAGCGTCACCATGAGCTACGCCCGGGAAGACTGGGATGCCTGCCGCGCACTGCTCGGTGAAGATACCGGGGAAGGTTACGTCGTCATTCAGCCCACCTCCCGCTGGTTTTTCAAATGCTGGCGGGAAGCCCGGATGAGCGAAGTGATCAATGCGCTCTCCGCTGCCGGCCGGCGCATCGTCATCACCTCCGGCCCGGACGCGCGCGAATTGCAGATGGTGGAAGATATTCTGGCGGGCTGCCCGCAAGCCAACGTCACCTCGCTGGCGGGAAAACTGACGCTGCGCCAGCTCGCGGCCTTAATCGATCATGCAGCGCTGTTTATCGGCGTCGATTCGGTTCCCATGCACATGGCCGCCGCGCTGGAAACGCCGCTCATCGCGCTGTTCGGGCCGTCAAAGCTGACGTTCTGGCGCCCCTGGCAGGCCAAAGGCGAAGTCATCTGGGCGGGCGATTTCGGCTCATTGCCTGACCCAGATGATATCAATACCAACACCGATGAGCGTTATCTGGATTTGATTCCCACCGAAGCCGTCATTGCCGCGGCAAAGAGAATTCTGCCATGAAAAAATTCAGGCTGGCGCTGGTCCGGCAGAAGTACCGCCCCGACGGCGGCGCCGAGCGCTTCGTCGCCGGCGCGCTGGAAGCGCTCGACCAGCACGATCTTGAGCTGAACGTGATTACCCGCCAGTGGCTGGGGCCGGTGAAGCCGGAATGGAACGTTCACATCTGCGATCCCTGGAAATTCGGCCGTATCAGTCGTGAACGCGGCTTCGCCCGCGCGGCCAGAAAGCTGTGGCAACAAGAAAACTTCGACCTGGTGCAGAGCCATGAGCGCATTCCCGGCTGCACCCTCTATCGCGCCGGGGACGGCGTTCACCGACGCTGGCTGACGCAGCGGGCCAGGGTGTTGCCGGACTGGAAAGCCAAACTGTTATTCGCCGATCGCTACCACCGTTACGTCATGGGAGCCGAACGGGAAATGTACGCCGCGCCTGAGCTGAAAGGCGTCATTTGCAATGCAGAGATGATCAAGCGGGAAATCATTGAAGACTTCGGCGTACCGGCAGAGAAGATTCACGTCATTTATAACGCAGTGAATAGCCAGCGCTTTTGCCCGCCGGACCCGCAACAGCTCGCACAATTACGCCAGCACAGAAACCTCCCCGTGCAGGCAACCTGCCTGATTTACGTCGGTTCAGGCTTTGAACGCAAAGGGCTGGACGCCGCAATCAGGGCCGTCGCGGGCACCGACCGGCACTTATTGGTGGTCGGTAAAGATAAAGACGAGAAGCGCTACCACGGGCTGGCTAAAACGCTGCATTGCGAAGATCGCATCCACTTCTGCGGCATGCAGTCCGATACGCTCCCTTTTTATCAAATGGCCGACGGCCTTTTGCTACCGACGCTATACGACCCGTTCCCCAACGTCATTCTGGAAGCCATGGCCTGCGGACTGCCGGTCATCACCACGCCGACCTGCGGCGGCGCGGAATTTATTACCAACGGACACAACGGCTTTGTTTGCGACGCGCTGGATGTGGCAGCTCTGCAACAGGCCGTCATGGCGCTGCCGCCCAGGGCGCTCGGCTCCGCCGAAGGGCGGCACGCACGGGAGCGGATCCTCGGCTGTAACGCAGAGCAATTGTCGTCCCAGCTTATTTCACTGTATCGGCAACTGGTGGACTGATTTATGCGCATTCTGATCGTTATTGACGGCCTGCCCGGCGGCGGCGCGGAGAAAGTGGTGTTAACTCTGGCGCAGGCTTTTCTTCAGCAGGGCGATCGCGTTTCCCTGTTCTCCCTGAGGGACGTTTGCCAGTATCCGCTGCCTTCCGGCCTGGATTACCGCGTCATTGCCGATAAATGCCGTTCCCCCTGGCGTAAGCTGACCGAACTGTCCCGCCGTGCGGCCCAGCTCGATCAGGCCGTTATTGAAGCGGAGAAAGCGGGGCGCTTTGATCTGGTCTTATCCAACCTGCACAAAACCGATCGCATCGTGGCCCGCAGCAAGGCGCTGGCCGACCATAATCTCTGGTTTTGCCTGCACGGCGTGTTTTCTTCTTCTTACCTCGGCCACCGTACCGGCCTCAGCCGCTGGCTGAAGCAGCAGAAAATCCGCCGGGTTTACCAGGGGCGCAATATTGTGACGGTATCCGACGCCGTCGGACGCGATCTCACCGAACAGTTCGCCATTACGCCCGCCAGGCTGCAAACCATTAATAACCCGTTTGACATCAACGCTATTCGTCAGGCCGGAGAAGAAACGTGTGAAATGGCAGGGCAGGATTACCTGGTTCACGTGGGGCGCTTCCACGTGACCAAGCGCCACGACAGGCTGATTGAAGCCTATGCGGAAAGCGGCATTCAGGCGCCGCTGGTGCTGCTCGGGCACGGTAAGCCGGAGCAGGAAACGCGTCTGAAGGATTTAGCGCAAACGTTAGGCGTGGGCGACCGGGTGCTGTTCAAAGGCTTTCAGGAAAACCCCTACGCCTGGATCCGCCATGCCCGCATGCTGGTGCTCAGTTCAGACAGCGAGGGCTTCGGCAACGTTCTGGTGGAGGCGCTGCTGCTCGGCACGCCGGTCGCCAGCACCCGCTGCCCCGGCGGCCCGGCAGAGATCCTGACCGGCGAGCTGGCGCGCGGCCTGGCCGATTTAAACAGCCATGCACTGGCCGAAACGATGCGTAACATCTATGATCGGCCACCGGTTATCGACGAATCTCAGCTCTGCCGCTACGGCACGGAGAATATTTGTCAGCAGTACCGCACATTATAAGTACAAAATATGATGGCTTCCGCGCTATTGTCCGCGCCATCTCTATCTTCGGGATTGTTTATGCTTCAGACACCGCTGCTCAGTATCATCGTCGCCATCTACAACGGTGAAAAATTCCTGGCGCCCTTTTTCGATTATATCCGGCAACAGGCGCTCGACAGTTACGAACTCATTCTGGTGAACGACGGCTCTACCGACCGCAGCGCCGGCATCATCGACGCGTGGAAAGACAAATTCCCGCAGGTCATCGTGATTAATCAGGAAAATCAGGGGGTTTCCGTCGCCCGTAACAGCGGCCTGGCACGCGCCAGCGGCAAGTACGTGACCTTTCCAGATATTGACGACGTGATCTATCCCGACATGTACCGCACCCTGCTTACCATGGCGGAGGAAAATCAGCTGGACGTCGCCACCTGTAACGGGCGCTACGTTTACGACTACGCGCGCGACAGCCATCCGATATTCCCGCCCGAGCGCCTGTCCTCCACGCCGGTGCTGCCCGGTTATCAGTGGCTGAAAAAGGCGTTAGACTCGCGCAAGTTCCTGCACGTCACCTGGCTGAACATCTATCGTCACGCCTTTATTACCGAACACGGCTTCACCTTTGAGCCGGGCCTGCGTCATCAGGACATTCCCTGGACCACCGAGGTGCTGCTGGCAGCCAGACGCGTGCAGTATACCGACAAGATGTTCTACGATTACCTGATTCACGCCGAATCCGTCTCACATAAGCAGGGTGGCGATGAAACGGAAATCCGTTCTGCGCATCACTACATGAAAATCCTGCGCATGCTGGACGACATCAACCGGCGCTATCCTGATAAAGTGAAGCAAATCCCCGCCTGCCACTGGCAAATCGCCAAGGAGGGGCTGGGTATCCTGCACACCATCAACAATATCGTCGATCAGGATAAAAAGAAGGCGCTGGTCAAAGAGCTTTTTGAGAACGGCACCTGGCGACTGATTTGGGATAATGCCCGGGGTTTCCGCCTGCGCTGGCGCCTGGCCCGCCGTTACCCGAAACTGAAAAAGCTGGCCGGCGTCTGAAAGCCAAAAGTAATGGCTTTAGCTACGCTAAGTACTTAGAATTCGACCTTTAACAAACGACCCTGCGGATATCATGTTACAAACGCTGTATACCGTTTTGCTCTATCTTATCCAGCCTTTGATCTGGATCCGTCTTTGGATGCGTGGTCGCAAAGCGCCCGCGTACCGGAAACGCTGGGCCGAACGTTACGGTTTCTGCGCGGGCAAAGTCGCGCCCGACGGCATTATGCTGCACTCCGTCTCCGTGGGGGAAACGCTGGCGGCTATTCCGCTGGTACGGGCCTTGCGCCATCGCTATCCGAGCCTGCCCATCACCGTCACCACCATGACGCCGACCGGTTCGGAGCGGGCAATTTCCGCCTTCGGCAACGACGTTCATCACGTCTATCTTCCCTACGATCTTCCCGGTTCTCTGAACCGTTTCCTGAATGAGGTCAGGCCCAAGCTGGTTATCGTCATGGAAACCGAGCTATGGCCTAACCTGATTCAGGCGCTGCACAAACGCAATATTCCCCTGATCATCGCCAACGCACGCCTCTCCGCCCGCTCGGCCAAGGGATACAGCCGGCTGGGAGGGTTTATCCGTGACGTTCTGCAAAAGATTACGCTGATCGCCGCCCAGAACCGCGAGGACGGCGAACGCTTCATTTCGCTCGGCCTGAAGCGCCAGCAGCTTGCCGTCACCGGCAGCCTCAAGTTCGACATTTCGGTCACTCCGGAGCTGGCCGCCAGGGCGGTTACCCTGCGCCGGCAATGGGCGTCGCGGCGCCCGGTGTGGATAGCCGCCAGCACGCACGACGGCGAAGACGGCCTGCTGCTGGAAGCCCACCGACGCCTGTTGCAGCAGTTTCCCGATCTGCTGCTCATCCTGGTGCCCCGTCACCCCGAACGGTTTCCGGTGGCGCAAGCGCTGACGGAAAAAGCGGGGCTCAGCTACATTTTACGCAGCAGCGGCGAAATTCCCGCCGCCGAAACGCAGGTCGTCATCGGCGATACCATGGGCGAACTGATGGTGTTGTACGGCATTGCCGATCTGGCCTTCGTCGGCGGCAGCCTGGTAGAGCGCGGCGGGCACAACCCGCTGGAGCCGGCGGCGCATGCCATTCCGGTGCTGATGGGGCCGCACACCCTTAACTTCAAGGATATTTGCGCCAAGCTTGAGGCTTCTGACGGGCTTATCACCGTTACCGGCGAAGACGACCTGGTCAAAGAGATCACCACCCTGCTGACCGATGAAGATTACCGCCGCTATTACGGCCGCCACGCGGTAGAGGTTCTGCATCAGAATCAGGGCGCCCTGCAGCGGCTGCTGCAGCTTTTGGAACCCTACCTGCCCCAGCGGAGTCACTAATCATGGAACGCGCGCGTCTGTCTGTGGTCATGATCGCCAAAAACGAAGCTGAGCTGATCGCCGACTGCCTGCGCTCCGCCGACTGGGCAGACGAAATCATCGTGTTGGATTCAGGCAGCACGGACGATACCGTCGCCATTGCTGAACGGCACGGCGCCAAAGTCTTCACGCATACCCAGTGGGAAGGATTCGGCAAACAGCGCCAGCAAGCGCAACGCTATGCCAGCGGCGACTATATTTTCATGATCGACGCCGACGAGCGGATAACCCCGCCGCTGCGCCAAGCGATTGAGTCGGTGCTGGAAAACCCGCAGCCGCACCGGGTTTATAGTTGCGCCCGGCGTAATCTGTTCCTGACCCGCTTCATGCGCCACAGCGGCTGGTATCCCGACCGGGTAATCCGGCTGTACGCCAACGCCGGCTACCATTACAACGATAATCTGGTGCATGAGTCGCTGGATTACCGCGACGCCACGGTCTGCAGGCTGGACGGCGACTTACTTCACCTCACCTGCCGCGATTTCTTCGTGTTTCAGCGCAAGCAGCTCGGTTACGCGGAAGAGTGGTCCCGTCAGCGGTTTCAGGCTGGTAAACGTTGCGGGCTGTTTTCCGCCACAGCGCACGGACTGGGTGCGTTTCTCAAAACCTGGGTGCTGCGCGCCGGCTTTCTGGACGGCAAGCCGGGACTGCTGCTCGCCTTCGTCAACGCCCAGTACACGTTCAACAAGTATGCCGCCCTCTGGGCATTAGCCCGGCAACAAAAAGCGAAGCATCATGACGACGAAAGCCATCTATCCGGGCACCTTTGACCCGATGACCAACGGTCACCTTGATCTGGTGACCCGTGCCGCACGCATGTTCGATCACGTCATTCTGGCTATTGCCGCCAGCTCCAGTAAAAAACCGATGTTTACCCTGGAAGAGCGGGTGGCGCTGGCAACGGAGGTCGTCGCGCACCTTCCTAATGTGGAAGTCGTAGGGTTCAGTGAGTTAATGGCGCATTTCGCCCAACGTCAGAATGCCAATATTCTGGTGCGCGGCCTGCGTGCGGTGTCCGACTTTGAATACGAGCTGCAGCTCGCCAACATGAACCGGCACCTGATGCCGGCGCTGGAAAGCGTTTTTCTGATGCCGGCGGAAGAGTGGTCATTTATTTCTTCTTCGTTGGTCAAAGAAGTGGCCCGCCACGGCGGCGATATTTCGCCTTTCCTGCCTGCGCCGGTCACCGCCGCTTTGCTGAAGAAGCTGGCATAACGCGGTCGTCAGTGCTGGCACCCCGGGCAGTAAAACGTCGTGCGCTGCCCATGCTTGGTGCTTTTCACCACGCTGCCGCACACCCGGCACGGTTCTCCGGCGCGGCCGTAAACCTGAAGCTCTTGTGCAAAATAGCCGGGTTTGCCGTCCGATTGCAGGAAATCCCGCAGCGTGGTTCCACCTTGTTCGATAGATCGCTGTAATACCTTCTTGATCGCATCCACCAAAAGCTGCGCTTCCGTTTTGCTGAGCGATCCCACGCTACGATCGGGATGGATCCGCGCCATAAACAACGATTCGCTGGCATAAATGTTCCCCACGCCGACCACCAGCTTATTGTCCATCAGCCAGGGCTTCAGGGCGCTTTTTTTGTTGCGCGACTTCTGGAACAGATATTCCCCGCTGAAAGCGTCATCCAGCGGCTCCGGCCCCAGATGCGCCAGCACGTCCGCCGAGGCCAAATCCTTATACCACAGCCAGGCGCCGAAACGGCGCGGATCGGTATACCGCAGCATCATGCCGTTTTCCATGACCATATCGACATGGTCATGCTTCTGAGCCGGTTCAAACGCAGGCAGAATGCGGACGCTGCCCGACATCCCGAGATGCACGACAATCCATCCCGTCTCCAGCTCAATCAGCAGATATTTGGCGCGACGCTGCACGCTGAGCACGGACACGTCAGACAATGAGGAAAGAACATCCGGCACCGGCCAGCGCAGCCGGGGCTGACGCACGATGATGCATTGCACGGTTTGCCCCTTGAGATAAGGCTCAATTCCGCGGCGACTGGTTTCGACTTCCGGTAATTCAGGCATGATCGCTTCCCCTGGCAAACCCGTTCGGGATCCCGTGATTGTCCTTTGTGGACGGTTCTTTGTAGACAGTGCTTTGTGAAGTGCTCTCTGTGGCAAGATGGGGGCAAAACCGGCATAAAAAAACCCGGCCAGGCCGGGTTTTTTCAATAAAAGACTAAAATTATTTAATTTTAGCTTCTTTGTAGATCACGTGCTGGCGCACAACCGGATCAAACTTTTTCAGTTCCAGTTTTTCCGGCTTGGTACGCTTGTTCTTGGTCGTGGTGTAGAAGTGACCAGTACCAGCAGATGAAACCAGCTTGATCTTCTCGCGAATACCTTTAGCCATGATTCAGTTCCTTAATACTTCTCACCGCGGGCACGAAGATCGGCCAGAACCGTCTCAATACCCTTCTTATCAATTACACGCATACCTTTAGCAGATACGCGCAGAGTAACAAAGCGCTTTTCGCTTTCAACCCAGAAACGGTGCGAATGCAGGTTCGGCAGAAAACGGCGTTTGGTCGCATTCAGTGCGTGGGAACGGTTATTACCGGTCACCGGACGCTTGCCAGTAACTTGGCAGACTCGGGACATGTCTTATTCTCCAAAAATCAAATCAGCTCGAGCTTCGTAGAGGATGTGGCCGCCTCGTCAGGCATTTAGAGCCCATCTCAGCAAATTCCGCCGGCAGACTCTGCGACAGGCCGAAACCTGCTGAGATAGGCCCATGGTGCCACACCCGAGATTCTCAAAGGTGGCGTAGTATACGCTTTGAAGCGGATGCGCTCAAGTCCCGAACACCCAAAGATCCCGCTGGATCGTGAAAAAAAACGGCTAAATCCACCCTCGCTCGGCAAAGGAAACGCTCTGCCCCTGCCCCACGACGATATGGTCAAGCACCCGGATCTCAAGCAGCGCGCAGGCTTGAACGACCTTTTCCGTCAGTTGGCGGTCGGCCATACTCGGCTCAGCCATGCCGGAGGGGTGATTATGCGCCAAAATCAGGGCCGCCGCATTGGCCTTCATCGCTTCACGCACAATCTCGCGCGGATAGACGTTCACGTAGTTGATCGTGCCGGAAAACATCTCCTCGGCGCGAATAACCCGGTACTGAGAATCTAAAAACAGTACGACAAAAATTTCGCGTTCGCGTCCGGAAAAAATATTTTGTAAGTACAGCGTGGTAACCTGCGGGCTGGTGACGGCATTTTCACAGGCAACCTGACGGCTGAGAAAGCGCTTGGCCAACTCCATCACGGCCTGGAACTGCGTATATTTCGATATGCCAAGCCCCGGCCCGGCGCAAAAAGTCTCATAGTCTGCAGTCATCAGCGTATGTACCGAGCCGAATTCCCGCAACAGATGCCCTGACAACGCCATGACGTTCATGGTTTTCGTTCCCGTACGCAGAAAAAGCGCCAACAGCTCCTGATCGGACAACGCCGCCGCGCCCTGTCGCAGCAGCTTTTCACGCGGCGCTTCTGAAAATTGCCAAATATCTCCCTTCTGAGCCATACCCGCCTCCCGCTTCTGAACACGGCGGGAATAATGCACCGGATGAAACGGCCTTGCGACGGCCCGTTTATAATCTTGCGAAACCTTACGCAAAACGGCCCACACGTGCAGTGCATGCCATCATTCCGGCTTATGGTAGAATCCTCCCTATTCTGATTCCGGTTTGGACGACAAACGATGACAACACTCTCTGGCAAACGCATTGTTTTGGGCATCAGCGGCGGCATCGCTGCTTATAAATGCCCGGAAATCGTCCGTCGTCTGCGGGAGCGCGGCGCCGAAGTGCGCGTCGTCATGACCGCAGGGGCAAAGGCTTTCATTACGCCGCTGACGCTGCAGGCCGTTTCCGGTTACCCGGTTGCGGAGGATCTGCTCGATCCCGCGGCGGAAGCCGCCATGGGGCACATCGAGCTGGGTAAATGGGCGGATCTGGTTTTGCTGGCGCCGGCCACCGCCGATCTCATCGCCCGCCTTGCCGCCGGCATGGCGAACGATCTGCTGACCACCGTGTGCCTGGCGACGCCGGCGCCCATCGCCGTTGCGCCGGCGATGAATCAGCAGATGTACCGCGCCGCCGCAACCCAGGCGAATCTGCATACTCTGCAACAGCGCGGCCTGCTTATCTGGGGGCCGGACAGCGGCAGCCAGGCCTGCGGCGACATCGGCCCCGGCCGGATGTCCGACCCGATGGCCCTGATCGCCGAAATTGAACAACACGTTAGCAAAACCCGGGATCTGGCCGGACGCACCTTCCTGATCACCGCCGGCCCGACGCGGGAAGCGCTGGACCCGGTACGTTTCATCAGCAACCACAGCTCCGGCAAAATGGGATTCGCCATCGCGGCGGCGGCGGCGCAACGCGGCGCAGCCGTGACGCTCATCGCCGGTCCGGTTAACCTGCCTACGCCCGCCGGCGTGGCGCGCATCGACGTGGAAAGCGCGCTTGAGATGCAGCAGGCTGTACAGCAACATGCCGGGGGGCATCAGATTTTCATCTCCTGCGCGGCGGTGGCGGACTATCGCGCCGGGCATATCGCCGACGAAAAAATTAAAAAGCAGGGTGATGAAATCCTGCTGAAGCTGGTTAAGAATCCCGACATCGTCGCGGGCGTCGGCGCAATGAAAACAAACCGGCCGTTCGTGGTAGGATTTGCCGCCGAAACCCAGAATGTGGAAGAATACGCCCGTCAGAAACTGGCGCGTAAGCATCTTGATATGATCTGCGCCAACAACGTATCCCTGAGCGGACACGGGTTTAACAGCGATACCAACGCATTGCATCTTTTCTGGTCGCAGGGGGACAAAACGTTGCCGCTGAGCGACAAATCCCAACTGGGCCATCACTTGATTGACGAGATTGTCAGCCGTTATGAAGAAAAAAATCGACGTTAAGATTCTCGATCCGCGCATCGGGAAAGAGTTCCCCCTGCCGGCTTACGCCACTCAGGGTTCCGCAGGGCTGGATATCCGGGCCTGCCTGAACGCGCCGGTAGTACTGGAGCCGGGTCAGAGCGCCCTGCTGCCCACCGGTATGGCGGTACACATCGCCGATCCCAGCCTGGCCGCGATGATCCTGCCCCGCTCAGGTCTCGGCCATAAACATGGTATCGTGTTGGGCAACCTGGTCGGGTTGATTGACTCTGATTATCAGGGCGAACTGATGATCTCCGTCTGGAACCGCGGGCAAACCACGTTTACCATTGAGCCGGGCGAACGCGTCGCGCAGATGGTGCTGGTTCCCGTCGTACAGGCGGACTTCAACCTGGTTGATGATTTCGACAGCAGCGAGCGTGGCGCGGGCGGATTCGGCCACTCCGGCCGCCACTAAGGCCCGGCAGGATATAAAAGCAATAAGCCGCTGGAAACACGTCAGCGGCAGTAATTTTTTAGTGTTGCTGTTTTAGCAAAGGTTCACTCAGGCATGGCAGAAAAAGAAAACACGAAAAGGAATCGTCGCGAGGAAATTTTGCAGGCACTGGCCCAGATGCTGGAGTCCAGCGACGGCAGCCAGCGGATAACCACGGCAAAACTTGCTGCGAACGTCGGAGTTTCCGAAGCCGCGCTTTACCGTCATTTTCCCAGCAAAACGCGGATGTTTGACAGTCTTATCGAGTTTATCGAGGACAGTCTGACCTCACGTATCAATCTTATCCTGCAGGATGAGAAGGATACATTTAACCGGATTCGTCTGATTCTGGTGCTGGTGCTGGGCTTCGCTGAACGCAATCCGGGACTGACCCGCATTATGACCGGTCACGCGCTGATGTTTGAACAGGATCGCCTGCAAGGCCGTATTAACCAACTGTTTGAACGTATTGAGTCCCAGATCCGTCAGGTGCTCAAGGAAAAGAAAATCCGCGAAGGCCAGGGATTCGTTACCGATGAAACCCTGCTTGCCAGCCAGTTGCTGGCGTTTTGCGAAGGGATGCTGTCACGCTTTGTCCGCTCCGAATTCCGCTATCGTCCTACTCAGGAATTCGACGCCCGCTGGCCGCTGCTGATCAGCCAACTGCAATAGTCTGTACCGGCCGCACTCCGCGGCCGGCCTTAGGCAGCATTATACGCCGTACTGTTCCCGGTATGCTTTCACCGCCGCCAGATGCTGTGCCATCTCCGGCTTCTCTTCCAGATAACCAATCAGCTCTTTGAGCGTAATGATGGAAATCACCTTACAGCCGTAATCACGCTCGACTTCCTGAATGGCGGAAACATCACCGCGCCCCCGCTCCTGACGATCGAGAGAAATCAGCACGCCGGCCAACGTGGCATTGTTCGCCCGGATAATCTCCATCGACTCACGGATCGCCGTACCGGCGGTAATCACATCGTCCACCAGCATCACTTTTCCCTGCAACGGGCTGCCCACCAGCGTGCCGCCTTCGCCGTGATCCTTGGCTTCCTTGCGGTTGAAACAATAAGGGACGTCGCGGTCATGATGTTCCGCCAGCGCTACCGCCGTGGTGGTGGCGATCGGGATGCCTTTGTACGCCGGGCCGAACAGCAGGTCGAAAGCAATACCGCTGTCGACCAGCGCTTCGGCGTAGAAACGCCCCAGCAGGGCCAGGTCGCGTCCGGTATTGAACAATCCGGCGTTGAAGAAATAGGGGCTGGTGCGCCCGGATTTCAACGTGAACTCACCGAATTTCAAAACCTGCTTGCTGAGCGCGAACTCAATGAACTGGCGCTGATAGGCTTTCATGCAACTTTTTCTCCGAATCAAAGTGGAATGACAGACATAAAAAAGGCGACTTATCGTCGCCTCAGATGATCATTAACTCTCCAGCGCCGCTTTCTGCGCCCGGACAATTTCTTCTATTCCCCCTCTGGCCAACGCCAGCAAGGTCAGTAATTCTTCGTGGGTAAACGGCTCGCCTTCCGCGGTGCCCTGGACCTCAATCATCCGGCCATCTTCCGTCATCACGACGTTCATGTCGGTTTCGGCCGCAGAATCCTCGACGTACTCCAGATCGCACACCGCTTCTCCGTTGACGATCCCGACGGAAACCGCAGCCACCATCCCCTTCAGCGGGCTCTCTTTCAGCTTGCCACCGGCCACCAGCGCGTTCAGCGCATCCGCCAGCGCCACGCAGGCGCCCGTAATAGACGCGGTGCGGGTGCCGCCGTCCGCCTGGATGACATCGCAGTCCAGGGTCACGGTGTACTCGCCCAGCTTGGCCAAATCGACCGCCGCACGCAGCGAACGGGCAATCAGGCGCTGAATCTCCATGGTGCGCCCGCCCTGCTTCCCTTTTGCCGCTTCGCGCGCCATACGGCTGTGCGTGGAGCGCGGCAGCATGCCATATTCGGCCGTAATCCAGCCCTGCCCCTGACCTTTCAGGAAGCGCGGCACGCCCTCTTCAACCGTGGCGGTACACAATACTTTGGTTTCACCAAACTCAACCAGTACGGACCCTTCCGCATGTTTGGTGTAATGGCGGGTCAGTCGCAACGGACGTACCTGCCCGGCAGCCCGGTCTGCTGGACGCATAGCTTGTCTCCGGCTTCACAAAATGGTTAATTGGCTGCGCATTATACGGCCTTCATTGGCTTATGCCTATCATGGAGGACGATGCGGGGCTATAATCGCGGCATCTTTTCCTCATTTCTACAGGAACGCAACGATGATACGCAGCATGACAGCTTACGCCCGGCGTGAGATAAAAGGGGAATGGGGCAGCGCAGCCTGGGAGCTGCGTTCCGTAAACCAGCGTTATCTGGAAACGTATATCCGCCAGCCGGAGCAGTTCCGCAGCCTCGAACCGATGATTCGGGAGCGCCTGCGCACCCGCCTGACCCGCGGTAAAATCGAATGCAACCTGCGTTTTGAGCTGGATCCCAGCGCCCAAAGCTCGCTCATCCTTAATGAGAAGCTGGCGAAACAGCTGGTTGAAGCCGCTAACTGGGTAAAAATGCAGAGTGACGAAGGCGAAATCAACCCGCTGGAAATCCTGCGCTGGCCGGGCGTGATGTCCGCCGCAGAACAGGATCTGGATACCATCGGCGCCGAACTGATGGCCGGGCTGGAAAAAACCATCGACGACTTTATCGAAGCCCGCGAACGCGAAGGCAACGCGCTGAAGGCGCTGATCGAACAGCGTCTGGCCGGCGTTTCCGCCGAAGTCGTTAAAGTTCGCCAGCAGATGCCCGACATTCTGCAATGGCAGCGCGAACGTCTGCAAAGCAAGCTGGAAGAAGCGCAAATCCAGGTAGATAACAATCGCCTGGAGCAGGAGCTGATTTTACTGGCTCAACGCATCGATGTGGCGGAAGAGCTGGATCGCCTGGAAGCGCACGTGAAAGAAACGTACGCGATCCTGAAAAAACAGGAAGCGGTCGGCCGCCGTCTGGACTTTATGATGCAGGAGTTCAACCGCGAATCGAACACGCTGGCATCGAAATCGATCAATGCGGACGTTACGGCTTCGGCAATTGAGCTGAAGGTGTTGATTGAGCAGATGCGGGAACAGATTCAGAATATTGAGTAATCATTATTCCGAAGTGGATTAGTCCCCTGACATAAGCCCGCATAATTGCGGGTTTTTTTCATTGCAACTTTATCTCTCTAACTTATTTCCCCGTTCTGATGCCCGGTACGATCCCCCATTTATCCCCCCTGTCTGCCTGTTAAGAAAAAAGAGAAAGCGATATAGTCCATTGAAACTTAACATGGAGTAGAGTTAATAAAATAATGAAAGTTCTTTATATTGGCAGCGGCCTTTCCGCCTTACAGGCAAAAACCGAAGACTACAGCGATCATCTCATCATTTGCCTCAATAACGCCTGGCGTATTTTTGAAGATAAAAAGTTTGATATTTGGATCCATCCCGGTGATTTCCCGTTTGAGAATTATCCGCCAAGAGCGCGTTTCTACCTCGACATTACCTACACGGAATACCAACGCACCGCAGCAGAAGCATGTAAAAAGCTGAACTGGAACGTTAAATTCCCGGAACATCATATTGGCTATACCTCTTTCTTTCAGGGGTTATATTGGATCATGATGGACCTTAAACCGACAAAAATTGGCTTATTGGGATTTGATCATGACTATAATCCACAAAAAACAGAAAAATGGATAAAAGCGGAGTGTCCGGGCATTCACAATGGCTTTAATAAAAAAAGCGAGAGCACGATTAAAGAATGGTCGGATAATTTTTTCCAGGGTTATGAGCCGGATTTCTTTTATGGTCACGGAACTCCCGATCCAATGCGTCAGGGGTTAGGAGAAAAACATATCCGGGAGAAGATGGTGCTGGCTAACGGCGCGGCACAGGAGTTAGGCATCGATCTGGTGAATTATTCCAAACGCCCCTCCCCCTATAATGTCTTCAGGCGTGAGTCGTTGTAATCCGTTGTGACTCATTAAAAAAAGCGGCCTCCATCCGGAGGCCGCTTTTTTATCATGCCTTAACCCGTCACCGGCGCCTCACGTACCGGTGGCGACAAATCCACGATCCGATCGGCGCTTTCAATGGTCGACAGCCGGTGCGCAATAAAAATACGCGTTATTTTCATCCCGGCGATGGCCGCATTAATGTTGGACTCGTTGACCGTATCCAGATGGCTGGTCGCTTCATCCAGAAACAACAGGCTGGGACGCCGGTACAGCGCACGGGCAATCAACAGGCGCTGCTTTTGTCCGCCGGACAGGCTGCCGCCCAGTTCGCTGATCAGCGTCTCATAACCCATCGGCATACGCATGATTTCATCGTGAATGCTGCTGTGTTTGGCGCAGGCAATAATCCATTCCTGATCCTTCTGCGCATCAAAGCCTGCGATATTCTCCGCAATGGAACCGGCGAACAACTTGTCATCCTGCAATACGCAGGCGATGCTGCGGCGGTAGTTGTTAACGCCGATGCTGCTGATATCCATACCGTTAACCAGCACCTCGCCCTGCGCCGGGCTTAGCAGCCCCGCCATTACCTTCATCAGGGTGGTTTTTCCGATCCCGGACGGCCCGACGATCGCCACGCTTTCTCCGGGTTCGACTTTCATATTCAGGCCGGAGAACACGGGCGCGGAAAGGTTATCGTAGCGAAATGCCACATCGCGGACTTCAAACGCCAGCGCATCGCCTTCCGGCAGCACACGGCTGTCTACCGCCGCGCTTTCCGGTTCGGTAAACACGATGTCCGTCAGACGGTCGCTGTGCAGTGCCAGCATTTTCAGGCCCAGCGCCATGTTGATCAGGTTTGCCGCCCGGTCGGAAAACTGCCCGCGGTAGGCGTTAAAGGCAACAAACATCCCCAGCGTCATCTGCCCGTCGATTACCATCGAGGCCCCCAGCCACAGAATCACGATCTGATCGACCATGCCGATCAGCGTGTTCATCCCGCCAAACACCATGTCCAGTTTGGTCAGGCGAATCGTGGCGTTGGTGGTGTCGATGTTCAGGTTCAGCCATTGCTGCGCACGGGTCGGCGCCAACCCCAGCGCTTTGAGGGTACTGATGCCGTACAGGGTCTCCATGAAGTGCGAGTTGGCCTTGGCGCCCTTAATAATCTGCTCTTCCGACGCCTGACGGTAATGCCGGTAGGTGAAAATGCGCAGCCCCATGTACAACAGGGTAAAGCCGAGTACAACCCAGACCAACCATCCGCCGTACAGCATCATCATGACAAACACACCGATCACCATCAGCCCGTCGATGATGCTGTTGACCAGGCTGCTGGTCAGGGTGGTACGGATCGTCTCGAGCGAAGAGAAACGGGACTGGATGTCACCCAGCTTACGTTTTTCAAAGTAAGCGAGCGGCAAGCGCATCAGGTGATCAAACAGCCCGGCCTTCCACTGCACGTCCACCAGTGAATTCATCACCAGCGTCAGCCAGGCGCGCAGCATACTGACGAAGGTACGGAACAGAATGAAGAACAGCAGCCCAATGCATATCAGCCCCAGCAGGTCATGATCCTCCGCCAGAATGACGTGGTCCATAACCAGTTGGGTGCCTACCGGCAACAGCAGATTAACCGCCTCAATCACCAGCGACAGGGAAAACACCTTCAGCAGAAAACCCTTCAGCCCGTCCACATGGCGCATCATGCCCAGCAGGCTCAGGCGGCTGCGTTCACCGGAGCGGGTAAACTCGCTGCCCGGCCACAGTTCCAGGGCAACGCCGGTGAAATGCTGCGACATCTCCTGCTCGCTGACCACGCGGCGCCCGAAAGCGGGATCGTGCAAAACGAACTTATTACGCCGGACCGCCACCAGCACGACGAAATGGTTCAAATCCCAGTGCAGCAGGCACGGCGTTTTGAGCTGGCCGATCTCATTCAAATCCAGCGTCAGCGCCCGGCTCTTCAGGTTCACCGCTGCAGCGATATCAATCAGCACGCCCAGCGTGGCGCCGTGGGAAGAAATACCGAAACGGCGGCGCAGGTTGAATAAATCGATATTCATGCCGAAATAGCGGCAAATCATCGCCAGACAAGCCAGCCCGCATTCGGCGGCCTCGGTTTGTAATATTTGCGGTACCCGCTTGCGCCAACCGAAGTTCAGGCTTTCCAGCAGGTGCGTGAACGTCGCTTTATCCATCTACGGGTCCCGTTATGCTTTTCTTAATGTCGTAATAGGGCGAAAGAATCCACTGATACAGCGGGCGTTCTTCCAAAAACAGCGTGCTTTGCGCCTTCATGCCGCTGGTCAGGTGCAGTTCCCGGTTGGAAAGCAAGAAAGCCGTGGTGTCCGGCGTAATCATCACTTTGTAATAGGCCTGATCGACCCCGCCTCCCGGCGCCCTCGGCGCGCTACCGTAGGTCGACATCTCCTGCGCGGAGGCCGGCACCGAAGAAATGGAGCTGATCTTGCCGGAAAACTGGCCGAACTTCTGATAAGGGAAGGCTTCATAACGGATATTGACCCGATCGCCCGGAGCAACGTATGGCATGCTGCTGTTAGGCAGCCAGAGCACCAGGTAATAGGCATTGATGCCGGTCGGCGTCAGCTGGGCCAGGCTGTCGCCCGGATTCACCATCTGCCCTTCCGTCACGCTCAGCGACTCCACCCGCCCGTCACCGGGCGCGCTGATAATCAACATGCCGCCGGCGTCCACTTCAGCCAACTGATGTTCCAGATCGCTGAGCTGATACTGGTATTGCGAAATCTGGTTGTCGAAATCCGCGGCGCTGGTCGTCAGTTCGCTGTGCAACTGATTGATTTTAAGGCTTTCCTGAATGACCTGTGCATTAAGGGACTGGTAGGAGTTTTGCTGCTGGTAGTAAAGATAACGCTGGTTGTTGAACTGTTCTTTGTTCACCAACCCCTGGCGCTGATAGTCTTCATAGTTCTTCATACTGCGGCGCATCTCTTCCAGACCTTTCGCCGCATTATCAATCAGCACCCGGGACTTCTTGTTCGCTTCTTCGGACTGCGCAATCTGCCGTTTAATATTTTGCTGTGTTTCGTATTTGTTTCTCTCCAGCTTGGCGATGATGCCTTCCACCTGCGTGATCTGCCGGTCAATCGCCTCCGTGGCCGTGGCCGTCACGTTGCCCGAACGCGCCACGCGGCTGACGTCCAGCTGATACAGCGGCGTGCCTTTCGTCACTTCGGCGCCGGTTTGCACTAAGGTTTTGGCGATAAAGCCTTGCTGAGGGGAGAAAATATTGATGGCTCGCGGCTGGGTGACGACTTCACCCTCTACGCTAATCCGGCGAGTATAACTGCCAAAAATGACGGCAATCATCAAAATAGCGAAAAAGAACGCACAGGCACCCGCAACAAACCACGACGGATACCCTCTGAGCAGCAACGCGGAACCTGCCCATTTCGCTTTTTGGTGATCAATCGCCTCCTGGCGGAAAAGAGGACGGTTTTCCATCTCCGGGTAATATCCTGTTAGTCTTCTGACGGACCATTATTTTTCGAGCGAAAAAAGGAAAAATGGGAGGCGTGCCTCCCATTAAATTAGGTTGCTGTATATTAACGACGACCGAAACCGAACAGACCACCCAGGAAGCCGCCCAGCAGGCCACCCAGTGAGTTAGCCGCATTGGAAACGGTGTTCAGGCTGGCTTCGATAACCTGGCCGATACCCTGACCCAGGGCAGTACCAGCTTCAGTTGCTTTAGTGCCGGAATCGTTGCATGCATCAACAATCTTACCGATACCTAATCCCAGAGCAGCACCTGCGTCAGCAATAATGCCAGCACCAGATACTTCTTCTACCTCGTGACGGTTTAGTTCACGCATATTAAGAATCCTTATAAAAATAGAAGACGATAAAGAAAAAGACCAACCAGCAGCAGATACTTAGAATAGGAGTAAACGCCGCTGCATCGCTGTCAATTTCGGTAAATATGCTAATAATTTGGAATGACAGCGTCAATGAAATAGGGTCATAATCAGACAATCCGCCGAAAAATTCTAGGGCAATGAAATAAAAGGAGTTTTTTTAGCGCAAAAATGTCCGGAAATAATAAGAAGAAATAACTAAATAAATATTTAAAAGCCTCACTATTTATTAAGCAATATTTTTATTTATCTAAGTAACCACTGAAACTGAAGGAGGGATGTTTCTTAATTCAGGTAAGTCACTCAACCAAACATCGCCATGATTTCCGCTGGCGAACGCTGGTTTTTCAATAAATTCCGCATTGTTTTCATATAAGGCGCGCAGTGGGTAAAGAAGTCGCGATACCCGGCACACAGCACGCTTTTGCCATCCGGCGTCCGGTGCTTCGGGCAGTCGCCATGGCAAAAACGCAGCACGGAACACCCCTGGCAGGAAAGCGGGAGCGCCGCGCGTTTATGTTCGGCAAACGCCGATACCGCCGCCGAGCGGTTCAGCGCAGAAATTGTCGTTTGATGCACGTTGCCCAATAAATATTGCGGGTACACATAGTGATCGCACTGATACAGATCACCATTGGCTTCAAGTGCAAAAGCATGACCGCACGTTTCACTGAAGACGCACATCTGCGCCGGGTAGCCGCACCATACCCCGAGTACCGAATCGAAAATTTGCACGAAAACCCGGCCGACATCCTGCCGAACCCAGCGTTGAAACACGCGGCAAAGAAACGCCCCCCAGGCCTCTCCCGTCACGGAATCAATACGCAGTTGCCCCCGGTCGTCTTGTTCCACCAGCGGAATGAACTGAATGAACGGCGTGCCGAGACGCTTCAGGTAATCATAAAGCGCCTCCGGCTCCCGGCAATTATGCGCGTTGACCACCACCAGCAGGTTGAAATCGATACGCTGCGCCTTCAGGCGCGCGATCGCTCCGACAACCCGGTGATGGGTCGGCTTACCGCTGCGCGTCACACGGTAGTGATCGTGCGCAGCCGCCGGGCCATCCAGCGAGAGACCGACCAACCAGCCATGCTGTTGCAGAAAGTCACACCACGCATCGTCAAGCAGCGTGCCGTTGGTTTGCAATGTGTTCTGAATGCGTTTCCCGGCCGCATGGCGCTGCTGGAACTGTATTGCGCGGCGAAAGAAGGCCAGCCCGGCCAGCGTCGGTTCGCCGCCCTGCCAGGCAAACTCCACCACGTCGCCCGGTTGGGCGGCGATGTGCTGGCGCACGAACGCTTCCAGCGTCGCGTCATCCATCAGGGTATGGCGGGGTTTTTCCAGATAAAAACAGTAGCGGCATGCCAAATTGCAGCGTGAACCGGCAGGCTTGGCCATCACATGGCAGCCGGTCATGATGCGTTTCCCGTAAGCTGCAACAAACGCCAAAAGTGCGAAGCGGCGAACAGCGCCGCCAGCGTACAAACCGCCAGCGCGATCAGCAGCTTGCTCACCACTGAGCGCGGCAGGGAAAAGTCGCTGACGGCGATATCCATCAGGTTACGCCGGCGCACATAGCTCAGCGTGACGCCGGCAATCAACGCAACTACCGCCAGCGACGGCAACAGCAACTCGCCCGCCCGGTCCCAGGCATGGCGCGACGCAAACGCCAGCAGCGTTCCATACCCCAGCAACGTCCGCAACCAGGCCAACGAGGTCCGTTCCGGTTGCAGGCCGGGGTCGGCCATACGACGCGCCCGGCGGCTATCCGGCATACAACACCATCCCGATAACCGCCGCCGCGACCAACGCCATTGTCAGGCTGATGAACAATAATCCGCGCGTATAGGGCAGGTCTTGCTTCAGTCGCATCGCCCGCTCGTTACGCAGCCAGCGCAGATAACCCCCCAGCGCCAGCAGACCCGCCAACAGGCACAACAGCAGGGCCAGCACCTCGCGGATAACCGGCGTCGCCAGATTCGGCGCCAGCTGATCCAGCCCGACGCCGGCCGCCAGAAAGCCCAGCGCGGTGCGGATCCAGGCCAAAAACGTGCGCTCATTCGCCAACGAGAAGCGGTAATCGGGGGCTTCCCCTACACGGGATATTTTCATTATTTTTCTCTGACCATCAGAACTTCTGCTTTTTCTCTTCAACCTTCACGCCGTGGGTCGGCAAACCGGTGTCATAGTCACGCACCACCGGCGAATAGTCGTCCTCCGGACGCGGGCGGAATGCCCCCATCCAGCGGGGCTGCGCCTGCGGACGCCACGGGCGGCACGACCACTGATACGTACGGAAAGGATCGCGGATATGGTCCATGTAGTCCAGCAGCGCATCATGCATCGCGTCACGTTCGGCGGCGTAGCGCGGGTCGTCAATCAGATTGCGCAGCTCAGCCGGATCTTCATGGCGGTCATAAAGCTCGTCGCTGGTAAACAGGTTAAGCACCAGCTTAAAGCGATCCGTCACCCAACAACGTACCGGAATAAAGCCGCCAAAACTGTCATGCTCGATTTCATAACGGTTGAACTCCACCATCACGCCGCGATCGTCTGAGGCGCTGAGGATATCCCCGCCCGGCAAAATATCCGGCTGATGAATACCGGCCAGCTTCATCATGGTCGGCAGCACGTCAACATGACTGACCGGCGCGTCAACCTGCTCAGGCTTCGCCTGACCGAGCGGCGGGCGGAAAATCAGCGGAATGCGGGTAATGTCGTCATACATTGCCGCCCCCTTGCTGATCAACCGGTGCGCGCCCATCATTTCACCGTGATCGGAGGTATAAATCACCCAGGTATTCGCCTGCTGTTCCGGCGTTAACGCCGCAACCACCCGGCCAATCTGGTCATCGACGAAGTCATTGCAGGCAAAATAGAGCGGATGGTGATAAAGCCCGTCCTCCCCAACCGGCGAGGGCATCGCCTCCGCCCACAGGCGGTGATGAACCGGCTTACCGCTCAGATCATCATGCGCCTTCGCGCCCAGGTCGTAATAAAAATCCTGATACTTTTCAAGATACTCCGGCGGACAGGTAAAAGGATGGTGCGGCTCGTCATACGACACCACCATCAGGAAAGGCTCTTGCGCCCGCTCCGGACGATGCAGGAAGTCGATGGCCCGGTTACTGATCCGGTGCGCCCAGGTAAAGGTTTCGTCGATCTGGTTTGCGCGCAAATCCTCTACGCTGTTCAGGCCATTGCGCCACAGGCCGATCTCACTCTCATCCAGCTCCGCCAGATAGTTGGCGCCGTCATACCAGAACTCCGCATCCCACTCCGGCGGGCAGACGCCGGTGCCGAAGTAGTCATGTCCGTCAAGGTGCCACTTCCCGATATAGCAGGTGTGATAACCGGCATCGCGGAAGTAACGCCCCATGGTGGAGATGTTTTTGCCCGGCGCTACGTTATTGGTCCAGGGGCCGGACTGGTTGGAATAGATGCCGGTAAACAACCCGGCCCGCGCCGGCGTACAGACCGGCGCACAGGTATAAGCGGAGTTAAAACGCACCCCTTCCCCGGCCAGTTCGTCAATATGGCGGGTATTCAGCGGTTTCCCGCTGTAACACCCCACCATATTCGTCGCCTGGGTGTCGGTCATGATCAGCAGAAAGTTAGGACGTGTCATTATCTCTCCTCAACGTCGGAAGCATAGGTAACCGATGCGGCGCGGCGCTCGCGCCAGCCGCTGTAAATCAGGTAAATCACCACGGCGGCCACGATCAGGTAACACACCGCCGCCACCAGGCCGGTAGCGTAACCACCGAACTGCGCCAGCCCGGCATACACGCCGATCATGGCGAACAGCACGCCGACGGACGCGATTTTCGCGTTACGCCAGGGGTTCATATCCACGGCGAAGGCGTCCTGGAAGCGGAACGGCGTCTCACGCGGTTTCAGCCAGCCGATGGTCAGCATCACGACCACGTTGATGCAGAACGTGAAGAACAGGACGTAGAGAAAATGGAAGTCGAAATCCACCAGGTAGTTGATCACGATGTAGCTGCAAATGCCGAACAGCAGCGCCGCTTTGGCCGCCATCGCCGGAATGCGCGGGAAGAAGAAGCCCATAATAACGATGGTCACCAGCGGAACGTTGTAAATACCGTTCAACTGTTTCATCCAGGAATAAAGCCCCTGCGGCGCGTTGGCGATCCACGGCGCCACCAGCACGGAGATCAATGCCAGCCCCAGCCCGAACCAACGCCCCACGCGCACCAGCTTCTGTGAGTCCGCCTTTTGGTTAATCAGACGGTTGTAAATCCCGAGGCTGAACAAAGTACTGGCGCTGTTCAGGAAGCCATTAAAGGTACTGATGATGGCCCCGAACAGTACCGCGCCGAAGAAGCCGACCAGCGGCGTAGGCATCACGGTGTTCACCAGCGTCGGGTAAGCCATGTCGGCCTTCGGCAAATCCTGGAACAGGTGGAAGGCAATCAGGCCCGGCAACACCAGAATCAGCGGGTCCAGCATCTTCAGCACGGCGGTCAGCAACGCGCCCTTCTGCCCTTCAGACAGGCTTTTCGACGCCAGCGTACGCTGCACGATGCCCTGGTTGGTGCACCAGTAGAACGTATTCACCAGAATCAGCCCGGTCAGCGCCGCGCCGATCGGCACCGGATCGCTGCTGCCGCCGATGGAGTTCAGCTTATCGGCATGCACGGTGGTGAGTTGCTCAACGCCGCGCAGGAAGTTGCCGCCGCCCATCGCCATCAGGCCGAAAACCGGCACCATCAGCCCGCCAATCACCAGGCCGATGCCATTAATCACGTCGGCGACGGCGATCGCCTTCAGCCCGCCCAGCACCGCATACATCATGCCGGCGAACCCCAGCAGGATCACCATCACCCACATCGCCGTTCCCTGCGAAATGCCCAGCGATTCGCCGACGTGGAACAGGCTGTTGAGCGCCAGCGCGCCGGAGTAAAGCACGATAGGCAGAAAACAGATGCCGGTGGCGATCAGGAAGCAGCAGTCCACCACGATGCGCGTCGTTTTGTCGTAGCGTTCTTCAATGAAATCGGGAATGGTGGCGATGCCGCGTTGCAGATATTTCGGCAGGAAAATCAATGCCAGAAAGATCAACGGGATCGCCGAAATCACTTCCCAGGCCATAACCGACATCCCGCTGCGGTAGGCCTGCCCGCTTAAGCCCACCAGTTGTTCGGTGGACAGGTTGGTTAACATCAGCGACGCAGCAATCACCGGCGCCTTTAACGAACGCCCTGCCAGAAAGTATCCCTGTTGCGATTGCGTGTCCGTTTTACGCAGCTTCCACCAGGTAATAACCGCCACCAACAGCGTGAAAGCAAAAAAGCTCACTATTTGTTGAATATTCATCTCATTGCCCTTTTTATCATTATGCTCCGCGGCAATAGGGGTACAGAAGGTATTAATCCGGAATGGAGCGCAGGCTTGTTTGAAATCCCAAAATGCACGTGTCGTTTTCCCGGTGAGATAAATTTCTGGTAACGTCTCTTTTCCGGGACAGCTGCATCATTCTCCGCCGGGGAAAGTAAATGAATGGAAAAAGTGTTATTTCGCATGTAAAAAACGAAACTACCTACAATATTCCGCTGGTTCTTGACGAAAATGTGATCTCAAGCGGCATCACGCTAATCTCGCTGTGGCACACGCTGGCGGATGAAAGCTATCGGGTATTCTGGCCCCGGGATAAAAAGAAACCGCTGATCGCCAGTTCCTGGGTAGTGGTTTATACCGTTCAGGGCGGCGGTAAAATGTTATTAAAGGATAAGTCCGAAATTACCCTGAACGGGAATTGCGTCATATTTTTAAAACCAACGGATATTGTTTCTTATCATTGTGAGGGATTGATTTGGGAACAATATTGGATGGAGTTTATTCCCACCGGCGCGATGGAAATTCCGTTATCCCAGATGGCGGTTATTCACAACGGCGATCTTTTCAATAAAGAGCTGGCTGACGTAGAAACGCTGATTTGCAGTAAAGAGCCACTGGAAAATAATCTGGCGGTGGCGTTTCTGGCAAAGATGATTTATCAGTGGATCTGTCTCATCGGACAAAATGGCTCCAGGGCACGGCAGCTGATTCAGATTGAAAAGCTGCTTTCCGCCATTCACGCCGATCTGCAACGCCGCTGGACCGTCGCGGAAATGGCGCAACAGATGCAGTGCAGCGAGCAGTATCTGCGCCGCCTGTTTTTGCGTTATACCGGAAAGTCACCGAAGGAATATTACCTGGACGCCCGCCTGGAGCTGGCGCAGTCGCTGCTGCGACAGGAGCGCCACAGCGTCAGCCAGGTTGCCGATATGCTGAATTTTTTCGATATTTTCCATTTCAGTAAAGCGTTCAAGCAGAAATTCGGCTATTCACCCTCATCATTAATCACGAAGCGGTAGCGCATTTGTTGCAATGACGGAAAAATCGCGCCCAGGTCTGTGCAACGGACCGTAGCGCCCGTCCGTTTCTTCGCTTCATAATGCGGCAGGGCATTATTACGGGAGAATCATTTATGCAAACCGTCACGCTGGCAGGGCAGGAAGTACCGGCAATCGGCATGGGAAGCTGGCATCTCGGAGTGGGGCGCCGCTCCGGGCAGGAGGAAATCGCGGCATTACAGGCCGGGCTGGATGCCGGGCTGAAGCTGATCGACACGGCGGAAATGTACGGCGACGGCACCTCCGAAACGTTGATCGGTCAGGCTATCCGCAGGCGGCGCGATGCGGTGTTTCTGGTGTCTAAAGTCTATCCGTTCCACGCCGGCGGGAAAGCGCTGGAGCAAGCCTGCAATGCTTCGCTGGCCCGTCTGGGCGTGGAATACCTGGATCTCTACCTGTTGCACTGGCCGGGCTCCGTTCCGCTGGAAGAGACGCTGGCCGGCTTCGAACGGCTGCAATCCGCGGGAAAAATCCGCGCCTGGGGAATTTCCAACTTCGACACCGACGAAATGGAAACGGTGCTGGCGCTGAAGGGTGGCGAGCAATGCGCCACCAATCAGGTGCTCTATCACCCCGCCAGCCGGGGAATCGAATACGATTTGCTGCCGGCCTGCCGGCGCCATCACATGCCGGTGATGGCCTATGCGCCGCTGGGCAGCGGTAACCGGTTGCTGAAACATCCGCTGCTGACGGAAATCGGCGATGCCTGCGGCGTTTCCGCGGCAACGGTGGCGCTGGCCTGGGCGATTCGCAGGCAGGGAGAGGTGATTGCGATTCCGGAATCCGGAGACGTGAAGCATACGCTGGCGAACGCGGCGGCCTGCCGGTTGACGCTGGACGAGCAGATGCTGGCGCAGATTGACCGGGCATTTCCGGCCCCGGCGAGAAAGATGCCGCTGGATATCCTGTGAGGAGGCGGGACGGGTTTCCGCCGCGCAAATTCTCAGGCAGCCGGATGCTGCATAGCGTAGCGATCCCCCCCGATCGCTGACCAGCGCATTTCCGCATGCGTGGCCGGTCTGTTTTTGTGTTTGATGATGTCAGCCATTACGGATAACGCGATTTCCGCCGGCGTTTTGCTGCCGATATCCAGGCCGATCGGCGCATGGATGCGGGTCAGTTCTTCCTCACCGAATTCCGCGATGCGCACCAACCGTTCGCGCCGGCGGGCGCTGTTGGATTCGGACCCCATCGCACCGATGTAAAACGCCGGAGTGTGTACGGCTTCCATCAGGGTCAGATCATCCATGCGGGCGTCATGGGTCAGGGCGACGATGGCGGTGCGGTTGTGGCAGCCTTCCTTTTCCAGGTAGTCGGCCGGGAACGCAGGGATAACGCGGACATTTTCCGCCACGACCATCTGCCGCCGCACCTCTTCGCGCGGTTCGCATAAGATGACCTCAAACCCCATCGCGCTGGCAAACTGCATGCAATACTGCGCCACGGGAGAATAGCCGGCGACGAACAGGCACGGAGAGGCCGCGATTTTTATCGCAATGTCAGGATAGCGGCAGTCAATCTGATTAAGCGAGAAGAACGGGATGGTGCTGAGCGCGCGGCAGGCGCCGGGCAGCGTGATTTCCTTGAGCAACGCCCGGTGGCCGATAAACCCGTCCAGCAACGTATTCAGATAGTCCAGGGTCGCCCTGCCCGCGGGCAAGTACTCCACCAAAATATCCAGCACGCCGCCGCAGGGCAGGCGCATATCCGGCTCGAAACCGCCGTCGCCATAACGCACGACCTGACTTGGCGCCAGCCACATCCCCTGCGTAATCTGGCGCAGGAAGCTCTCTTCCACACAACCACCGGAGAGCGATCCGCAATAGTTGCCGTCCTGCGTGGCGGCGAGCAAAGCGCCCGGCGAACGCGGCGAAGATCCCCATGTTTTCAACACGGTACACAGCCAAACCGGCTGAAACTCCGCCCATTGCTTCGCGCTGGAAAGCACCTGAATATCCAGTGACTGCGCAGAAAAAGCCATAATCCCCCCGGAATAAACCCCGCAGAACTGCCCGCGACGGCTGCCCGTCCTTAATCCGCAGCCCTGAACGCGCAGGGCGGGAATGAACGCCGCCCCGCAATCGCTTTACGCCTCAAACTCCAGTTTTCCCGGGAACGGAATCTCCCGGTACGCTTTCCCGGTCGCCTTCAGCAACGCCCCCGCCAGCGCCGGCGCTACCACCGCCGTTGCGGTTTCGCCACAGCCCTGGGGCGGGCGGTCGCTTTCCACGAACACCACCTCGACCTCCGGCATTTCGTCCAGCCGCAGCATGCCGTAAACGTCGAAGTTGCCTTCCACCACGTGACCCTCTTTAAAATGCAGCTGGCTGTGCAGCGCGCCGCTCAGCGCAAAGCCGATCCCGCCTTCCGTGTTCAGGCGCACCAGGTTCGGGTTCACCACCTTGCCGCAGTCAATGCCGCACACTGCGCGCGTGACGCGGAACGTGTCGCCGGTCACTTCGATTTCAATCACCAGCGCCATGTAGGTGGTAAACGCATCATCACGCCCGATCCAGATATTCACCGCCATTCCCCGGTAATGGTTCGCCGGCAGCGGTTCGGACCAACGCGCCGCTTTCGCCGTCGCGTCCAGCACCCTCACCATTTCCGGCGTGTCTTTCATCAGGTTGCGACGGTATTCCCAGGCGTCGATCCCGGCTTTATGACTGAGTTCGTTAATAAAACTTTCCATACAGAACAGGCTGGCTACGCTGCCGACACCGCGCAGGAAGCTCAGGGAAAGCGGCTGTACGACATCGCCGCACTCCACCTTCAGCGCCGGCACTTCATAGCGCGTGTTGTAAACGCACTCGGCCATGGTTTCATCCCAGCCGCCGTTTTTCTCCACCCGTTCCGGGCGCATCTGGCTGAACAACCCCTGGCCGGCATAACGCGCCCAGAGCGCCTGTGGATAGCCGTCATCGCCCAGCACCGCCCGGTAGTGCCCCATCTCGCCGGGGCGGTAATATTCGTGCTGGATATCGATTTCGCGCGGATAAATCACCTTTACCGGCTTACCGGTCGCCTTAGAGGCCAGCGCGGCATGCATTACCGGATCAGGCAGGTACTTACGCCCGAAGCTGCCGCCCAGGAACGTGGTGTGAACGATGACGTCCTCCGGCTTGCGTTTGAACATCGCCCCCAGCACCACGCGCACCAGATCCTGCCCCTGGAACGGCCCCCAGGCGGTAATCTTGTCGTCCTCCACGAAACAGGTGCCGTTGCAGGGCTCCATGGTGGCGTGGGCGAGGTAGCCGATTTTGTACGTCGCGTCATGGTAAGCCGGTGTTTCCTTACCGGCCTGAATCAGCGCAGGCGCATCGCCGCGCGTGGTGGCCGTCACCATGTCGCCGTCGGTCAGCATGGCCCGGTTGTCATTGTCGATCGACGCCGTGGAGAAGGTATCCTTCGGCCCTTTCTGAAACTCAACGTCCAGCAGGTCGGCAGCTTTTTTCGCCTGCCAATAATGGTGCGCCACCACGATAACGGTATTGGGCGACATGTCATGATCGTGCTTCATCATGTTCAGCATCGACCACTGGCGGGTTATCACCAGATCCACGATACCGGGCAACGCGCGGATCTGCGCTTCGTTACGGATGCGGATCACCTTGCCATTCTGACACGGCACCATCCAGGGCACGCCGATGAGCATGTCAGGTACGGTAACGTCAATGCCGAAAATAGCCCGGCCATCCACCTTCAGCGGCGTATCGATACGCGCCACTTCCGCGCCGATTAAGCCTTGTTTCTTCTCCTCCGCTGCCGTTTTCAGCACCGGAGATAAGGAAAGCGGGATTTGCTTCGCGTAATGCAGCAGCTCATGGTAGGCCAGCTTTTTCCCCGTCTGGCTGTCAATGACGAAGCCGCGCTCAGTGGTGCAGCGCGCCAGCGGGATATCCCACTCCGCTGCTGCGGCCTGAAGGAAAAAGACCCTGGCCTGCGCCCCGGCCAGCCGGGTACGTTCGTAAAACTTGGTCATGGAGGTCGATGCCGCTACGAACTGGGCGAAGTCCTCGCCGCCGGCAACCTGACGGTAGGCGTCGCGGCCGGTCACGAATTTCACGCTGACCTTTTCCCAGTCCGCATCCATCTCTGCGGCGACCACTTCGGCCAGACCGGTATAAATGCCCTGCCCAACCTCGCATTGCGACACGCCGATAACGATGTCCCCCTGCGGGCCGATCCAAATCCAGTCGTTCAGCTCATACTGATCGTCCGGCGGGGTAAATGACTGCGACACAATCGCCGCGTAGCTTTTCGACGCCAGCGGCAGCAGCAGGGAAACCACCGCCACGGCGCTGCCCTGTAAAAAACGTCTTCTGGAAAGCGGCATGGTTAACTCCTCTCCTGTTCCGGCGTCATCGTCTGACTGGCGCGGCGAATTGCGCCCTTAATGCGGTGATAGGTGGCACAGCGACACAGGTTGGTGATTTGCCTGAAAATCTGCTGTTCGTCCGGGCGCGGGTTTTGCGCCAGTACGGCGCTGACCGTCATGATCATGCCTGACTGGCAGTAGCCGCACTGCGGCACGTCCTCGTCGATCCACGCCTGCTGTACCGGATGACGGCGTTCTTCCGCCAATCCTTCAATGGTGGTGACGCTGCGCCCCTCAACCAGCTTGAGGGGGTAGCTGCACGAGCGCACCGCCTCGCCGTCGACGTGCACCGTGCAGGCTCCGCAGGCGCCGATACCGCAGCTAAACTTAGTGCCGGTAAGGCCGAAGTTTTCCCGGATAACCCAAAGCAGCGGGGTATCCGGCTCGCCGTCAAAACTGGCGGGTTTTCCGTTCAGGTTAAATTTCATCATGGCCTCACTTATTTCTTGCCGGGCGTTTTCTTAGCCAGAGCGCCAGTCCGCCCAGCACGATGACGATCGCAATACCGTATGCCCAGGGCAGCAGGCGGATAATCAGCGGCGCTTCCCCGCCGTTGCGCTGCGAAGCGACGAACGCTTCCGTTACGTTCAGCGCCGGATTTCCGAAGCGCTGGGCGATGTAGTTAGTTAAATCCGCAATTTGTCCGTCATTCAGCGTGTGGCGGAAGCCGGGCATCGTGATGGGCGTGAACGGGCCCTGACGGTTCACGCCGTCGAGGATGACCATCACCATGTTGTCGGCGCGCAGGCTGCCGGTGGTGCTGTTATGGGTCAGCGACGGGAAGTGATCGGCGTACGCCCCTTCGCCCTGCAGGCGGTGGCAGGTCGCGCAGGCGCTGGCATACAGCTTTTGGCCGGCATCGAGATTCGCGGCGCTCTCAGCCCGATCGCCGGGGCCGTGCTGCCAGGCGGCGCGTTCTTCCGCGGCGTTACGTACCGGTGGGATCTGGCGCAGGTAGGTCACCATGTCCTGTAAATCTTTGTCAGACATTGAGGAGAGGCTGTATTCCACGGCCTCCCCCATGCCGCCGGCCGCCGCGCCTTTGCCCTGCACGTGGCCCGTTTTGAGGTACTGGGTCAGCTCGGCGTCGCTCCAGCCGCCGAGGCCGCTGATTTTGTCCTGGGTGATGTTGGGCGCGAACCAGCCGCCGAGGCTGCCGCCGGTGAAGCGTTGATCGCTGTCTTCCGCCATCAGGAAATTACGCGGGCTGTGGCAAACGGAGCAGTGCCCCAGTACATCCACCAGGTAGTAACCATTTTTCAGTGCGTCGCTGTTGAGCGCCGTAACGGGCTGCGGTTGCTCGCGGTAAAGCATGTTCCAGAACCACATCGTTTGGCGAACGGAGAACGGGAAAGCCAGTTTGGTTGCCGCAACCGGCTGTTCAACCGGTGCTACGCCGTTCATGAAGTAAACGTACAGCGCGTGCAGATCGGACTCAGTCATGCCGCGGTAGGCGGTGTAAGGCATGGCCGGATAAAGGTAGCTGCCGTCGCGGCGCACGCCGTCAACCAGCGCGCGTTTGAAGTCGGCTTCGCTGTATTGCCCGATGCCGTATTTAACCGCCGGCGTAATATTGGGGCCGATGATTTCTCCCATCGGCGACGCCAACGGCAGGCCGCCGGCGTAGTCCGGCCCGCCGGCCTGAGGGCTGCGGTGGCAGGCATTACAGTCCGCCGCCGTCGCCAGGTACTCGCCCCGCAGCATCGTGGCCCGATCGACGCCCTGAGGCAGTGGGGCGCTGCTGGCCGCAAATGCGAGCAAAATCATGCTGGCAGCGACAAACGAAACAACACGGGGTGACGTTATCATTTTATGTCTCCGCAGGTATCTTCCGACGCCGGAAGGCTTTCCGGTGTCGCATCGCCATACAGAATCTTGACGGCTTCCGTGCGAATAGCGGCCAGCGTCTCAATGAATCCGACCAGTTGCTCCTCACTCACGTTCGCCAACAGCCTGGTACGCACGCTTTGCGCGGCGATGTCCAACTGCGCCAGCACCTTGTGCCCGGCCGGCGTCATCGAAACGCCCTTGGCGCGCTTGTCTTCGATATCCACGCTTTTGGTGATGAGGTCGTTCTCTTCAAGAAATTTGAGCGCGCGGGAAATAGTGGAAACTTCGCTGTGGAGGTGGCTGACGATCATCTTCAGGTTGCAGCCGTCCCCTAATTCCGCGATGGCGCTGAGCGCCAGCCAGTGCGGACGGTTGAGGTACGTAAACGGAACCGACTTTTCCATGGCCGCTTGCCACAGGCGGTTGGTGACGTCCAGGTGAATGCCGAGCGGGCAGGGGCGGTTGGTGGGTTTCGTCATGGCGAGGTCCTAATTTATTTGCATTTGCAAACAAATTAGATCTTGGAAAACATTTTTGCAACAAAACTTAAACAACATTATGAGGCGGATCAAAGATTCTGAGATGAACGAAGATCCATTTACCTACAATCTGAGAAGACGTTTGCATTCTGGGAGGCATTCATTCCTAATGACCAAATACTGTTACGTGTTTATCTAATTAGGTGAAAACGTTATGCCACTTTTATCACTCCCTCGCTTACACCTTGCCGCCCTCCGTTGGTTTGAAGATCGAAGTGGTCAAGCCGTGACATACGATGAACTGACAAACGATCGCACACCTTGCCTCCTAACAACGCGCGCCAAGGGAATTTATAAGCCGAAAGGCGCCGACTATGCGCTTTCTATACGACAAGGACTGAATAGTAAGTACAGCGATAAAGAACCTGTTTATCAACAGGATGGCAGTTGGACATATTTATACGCGCAAGAAGAATCCGCCACTAAACCTGCTGAACAATTATCAGGCAACCGTAGCTTGCAGAAGTGCATGCTCGATGACGTACCTATCGCCGTATTACATCAGCTCAGCCCTAAGCCCCATGTAAGCTATCGGGTAATGGGATTAGCGTATGTCACGGATTGGAAAGACGGATTTTTCACGTTGAAAAGCACCACGCTGCCATTAACAGACGAACCTGATGAAGAGGACGTCAGCAGAGAAACCCCGCCTCCGCTTGCAGAATTTGATCCGGCCCGCATCGCAGATGAAAGGAAAAAAGCCTTACGCAGTATAGCCGTGCGTCAAGGACAATCCGCTTTTCGTAGCGGCTTGCTCTTGGCTTACCAGGGAAAATGCGCCATTTCAGGCTGCAGCATTAAAGCCGTGTTGGAAGCCGCGCACATCACCCCTTTCCGAGGCCCAACTACAAACGCCATCGACAATGGGCTGTTACTACGCAGCGATCTCCATACCTTATGGGATCAAGGGTTACTCCATTTGGATGAAGAACTGCGCGTACAGCTGCACCCCACATTAAAAAATAGCGAATATCAGGTACTTGCAAACAGGCCTCTCGCCCCCACGCTCAGTCCTTCTTCAGCCCCTTCGCTGAAAGCGATTCTGGCTCATCGAGAGTGGTGCTTGAACAAAGACCGTTAATGAGGAAAGACACCACGTACTGCATCCACCCCCAATGCCGTGTATACTACGGAATACGCAGGGTATATTCCGTCATCCCCCATGCGCGTTCGCCGCAGCGCGCAAAGATAACGCAGACCCTCTGCTATTTTTGTCCCTAACTCGCCAACCTACTTTCAGATAATCGCGCTATGGTCCAAGGTACGCTGTATATCGTCTCCGCCCCCAGCGGAGCGGGAAAATCCAGCCTGATTCAGGCACTATTGAAAACGCAGCCCGCGTACGACATCCGGGTTTCCGTTTCCCACACAACGCGCGGCGCACGTCCCGGCGAAAACCACGGCGAGCACTACTATTTCATTCCGGCGGATGAATTCCGTCAGATGATCAAAGAAGATGCCTTCCTGGAACACGCCGAAGTCTTCGGCAACTATTACGGCACCTCCCGCCCGGCTATCGAAAAAGTGCTGGCGCAGGGCATCGATGTGTTCCTCGACATCGACTGGCAGGGCGCGCGTCAGGTGCGGGAAAAGATGCCGCAGGCGCGCAGCATCTTCATTTTGCCGCCGTCGCACGAAGAACTGAAACGCCGCCTGCACGGGCGCGGTCAGGACAGCGATGAGGTGATCGCCCAGCGTATGATGAAAGCCGTTTCGGAAATGTCGCACTATGATGAGTATAACTATCTGATCATTAACGATGATTTTGAAACCGCCCTGCAGGATCTGCGCACCATCATCCGTGCCGAACGTCTGCGAACCGGGCGTCAAAAGCTTCGTCACGATGCTTTAATCAGCAAATTGTTGGCAGACTGACTTCAGTTTCAGTATCATGCCCAGTCATTTCTTCATCTGTGGAGTAGCACACTTATGGCACGCGTAACTGTTCAAGACGCTGTAGAGAAAATTGGTAACCGTTTTGACCTGGTATTGGTCGCTGCCCGCCGCGCACGTCAGATGCAGGCCGGCGGTAAAGAACCGTTGGTTCCGGAAGAAAACGATAAGTACACCGTTATCGCCCTGCGTGAAATCGAAGAAGGTCTGATCAACAACCAGATCCTCGACGTGCGTGAACGTCAGGAACAACAGGAGCAGGAAGCCGCGGAACTGCAGGCGGTAACTGCGATCGCTGAAGGTCGTCGTTAATTCTCGCAAGGGCTGCCTTTGTACCTGTTTGAAAGCCTGAATCTGCTGATTCAGAAATACCTGCCTGAAGAGCAGATCAAACGCCTGAAACAGGCTTACCTCGTCGCGCGCGATGCGCACGAGGGGCAGACACGCTCCAGCGGCGAGCCTTATATCACCCATCCGGTCGCCGTCGCCTGCATTCTGGCGGAAATGCGGCTGGATTACGAAACCCTGATGGCGGCTCTGTTGCACGACGTCATCGAGGATACGCCCGCCACGTATCAGGATATGGAACAACTGTTCGGCAAGAGCGTCGCCGAACTGGTTGAAGGCGTGTCCAAGCTGGACAAGCTGAAATTCCGCGATAAAAAAGAGGCGCAGGCGGAAAACTTCCGCAAGATGATCATGGCGATGGTGCAGGACATCCGCGTCGTTCTGATCAAGCTCGCCGACCGCACCCACAACATGCGCACCCTTGGGTCGCTGCGCCCGGACAAACGCCGCCGTATTGCGCGTGAAACGCTGGAAATCTACAGCCCGCTGGCGCACCGTCTGGGTATTCACCACCTGAAAACCGAGCTGGAAGAGCTGGGCTTCGAAGCCCTGTATCCCAACCGCTACCGGGTGATCAAAGAAGTGGTGAAAGCCGCGCGCGGCAACCGTAAGGAGATGATTCAGAAGATCCTCTCCGAAATCGAAGGCCGCCTGACGGAAGCCGGCATCGTCTGCCGGGTGAACGGTCGCGAAAAACATCTGTACTCGATCTACCGCAAAATGCACCTGAAAGAGCAGCGTTTTCACTCGATCATGGACATTTATGCCTTCCGCGTCATCGTGAAAGACGTGGACACCTGCTACCGCGTGCTCGGCCAGGCGCACAGCCTGTATAAGCCGCGCCCCGGTCGGGTGAAAGATTACATCGCCATTCCCAAGGCCAACGGCTACCAGTCGCTGCACACTTCGTTAATCGGCCCGCACGGCGTGCCGGTGGAAGTGCAGATCCGTACCGAAGATATGGACCAGATGGCCGAAATGGGCGTTGCCGCGCACTGGGCCTATAAAGAAGGCGAATCCAGCACCACCGCGCAAATCCGCGCCCAGCGCTGGATGCAAAGCCTGCTGGAGCTGCAGCAAAGCGCGGGCAGCTCGTTTGAATTTATCGAGAGCGTCAAATCCGATCTGTTCCCGGATGAGATTTACGTTTTCACTCCGGAAGGGCGCATCGTCGAACTGCCGGCCGGCGCCACGCCGGTCGATTTCGCCTATGCGGTGCACACCGACATCGGCCACGCCTGCGTCGGCGCACGCGTTGACCGCCAGCCCTTCCCGCTTTCTCAGTCGCTGAGCAGCGGCCAGACGGTGGAGATCATCACCGCGCCGGGCGCACGGCCTAACGCCGCCTGGCTGAACTTCGTCGTCAGTTCCAAAGCCCGCGCCAAAATCCGCCAGATGCTGAAGAACCTCAAGCGCGATGACTCCATCAGCCTCGGTCGTCGCCTGTTGAATCACGCCCTGGGTAACGGCCTCAAGCTGAAGGATATTCCCGAAGCGAACATTCAGCGCGAGCTGGAGCGTATGAAGCTGCATGCCATGGACGACCTGCTGGCGGAAATCGGCCTGGGCAACGCCATGAGCGTGGTGGTAGCGAAAAACCTGCTGGACGACGGCCAGTCAATCACCGCCGGCGGCATGCGCAAGCTGCCGATCAAAGGCGCTGACGGCGTGCTGCTGACCTTCGCGAAATGCTGCCGCCCGATTCCCGGCGATCCGATCATCGCCCACGTCAGCCCGGGCAAAGGGCTGGTGATCCACCATGAGTCCTGCCGCAACATCCGCGGCTACCAGAAAGAGCCGGAAAAATTCATGGCCGTGGAATGGGACACCAACCCGGATCAGGAATTCATCGCCGAAATCAAAGTGGACATGTTCAACCATCAGGGCGCGCTGGCGAACCTGACGGCCGCCATCAATACCTGTGCGTCCAACATTCAGAGCATGAACACCGAAGAGAAGGACGGCCGCGTATACAGCGCGTTTATCCGCCTGACCACACACGATCGCGTCCATTTGGCGAATATCATGCGTAAAATCCGTATTATGCCGGATGTGATTAAAGTCACCCGTAACCGTAACTGATTAGCCATTATGACACCTCAACGCTACGCGCGGATTTGTCAGATGCTGGCGGCCAGGCAGCCGGATCTCACCGTCTGCATGGAGCAGGTTCACAAACCGCATAACGTTTCCGCCATCATCCGCACCGCCGACGCCGTAGGCGTCCATCAGGTCCACGCCGTTTGGCCGGGCAAAAAAATGCGTACCCTGGTTTCCACCGCCGCTGGCAGCAACAGCTGGGTACAGGTAAAAACGCACCCTGATATCGCATCCGCCGCTGCGGATCTGAAGGCGCAGGGCATGCAAATCCTGGCGACCAACCTCTCCGGCAGCGCCATCGATTTCCGCGAAGTGGATTACACCCGCCCGACCTGCATCCTGATGGGGCAGGAAAAAACCGGCATCACCGCCGAAGCGCTGGCGCTGGCCGATCAGGACATCATTATTCCGATGATCGGCATGGTGCAGTCGCTTAACGTCTCCGTCGCCTCGGCGCTGATCCTGTACGAAGCGCAGCGCCAGCGGCAGAACGCCGGCATGTACCGGCGCGAAAACAGCTTACTTTCCGCCGATGAGCAACAGCGCCTGCTGTGGGAAGGCGGCTATCCGGTTATGGCCAACGTCGCCAAACGCAAGAAACTGCCCCGTCCGGTCATTGACGGCCAGGGACAGATCGTTGCCGATGCCGCGTGGTGGGCGGCGATGCAAGCCACGGAGATCCGGTAATGAAAGGCCGGCTGCTGGATGCCATTCCGCTGACCTCGCTGTCAGGCGTCGGCGCCAGCCAGGCCGGCAAGCTGGCGAAGATAGGTCTGGAAAACATTCAGGATCTGTTGCTGCACCTGCCGCTGCGTTACGAAGATCGCACCAAACTCTACCCTATCAACGACCTGCTGCCGGGCATTTACGCCACGGTGGAAGGCAACGTGCTGCGCACCGACATCGCATTCGGCCGCCGCCGCATGCTGACCAGCCAAATCAGCGACGGCACCGGCGTACTGACGCTGCGCTTCTTCAATTTCAACGCCGCGATGAAAAACAGCCTGGCCGAAGGCCGGCATGTCGTCGCCTACGGTGAAATCAAGCGCGGCCAGCGCGGGGCGGAGATCATTCATCCGGAATATCGCGTGCAGGGCGAGAGCGGCGACGTGGAGTTGCAGGAAGCATTGACGCCGGTTTACCCGACCACCGAAGGCGTGCGTCAGGCCACGCTGCGCAAGCTGACCGATCAGGCGCTGGCGCTGCTGGACACCGTGCCCATCGCCGAACTGTTGCCGGAAGAACTGCGCCACGGCCTGATGGATCTGCCGCAGGCACTGCACACGCTGCATCGTCCGCCGCCGGACATCCAGCTCAGCGATCTCGAGCAGGGCAAGCACCCGGCCCAGCGCCGCCTGATCCTGGAAGAACTGCTGGCGCACAATCTCAGCATGCTGGCGGTGCGCGCCGGCACGCAAAGGCATAAAGCGCTGGCGCTCGCCGCCGACGATGCGCTGAAAAACCGTTTCCTCGCCGCCCTGCCCTTCAGCCCGACCAACGCCCAGCAACGCGTGGTGGCAGATATCGAAGCCGACATGAACAAACCCGTACCGATGATGCGCCTGGTACAGGGCGACGTCGGTTCAGGCAAAACGCTGGTCGCTGCGCTTGCCGCGCTGCGCGTTATCGCTCACGGTAAACAGGTGGCCCTGATGGCGCCGACCGAACTGCTGGCGGAGCAGCACGCTGCCAACTTCCGCCGCTGGTTTGAGCCGCTGGGGCTGACCGTCGGCTGGCTGGCCGGCAAACAGAAAGGCAAGGCGCGTCAAACGCAGATGGACGCCATCGCCGGCGGCGAAGTGGACATGATTGTCGGCACGCACGCCATGTTTCAGGAGCAGGTGCGTTTTTCCGGCCTGGCGCTGGTGATCATCGACGAACAGCACCGTTTCGGCGTTCATCAGCGGCTGGCGCTGTGGGAAAAGGGGGAAGAACAGGGATTTCATGCCCATCAGCTCATCATGACCGCCACGCCAATCCCGCGCACCCTGGCGATGACCGCTTACGCCGATCTGGACACCTCGGTGATCGACGAACTGCCGCCCGGCAGAACCCCGGTCACCACCGTCGCCATTCCCGACACCCGCCGCAGCGACGTGATTGAGCGGGTAAAAAGCGCCTGCCTGAACGAAGGACGGCAGGCATATTGGGTGTGTACCCTGATCGAAGAGTCGGACCTGCTGGAAGCGCAGGCGGCGGAAGCCACAGCGGAAGAGCTGAAGCTGTTGCTGCCGGAGCTGAAGATCGGCCTGGTGCACGGGCGGATGAAGGCGGCGGAAAAGCAGGGCGTCATGGAGGCTTTCAAGCAGGGCGAACTGCAGTTGCTGGTTGCGACGACGGTGATCGAAGTCGGGGTTGACGTGCCCAACGCCAGCCTGATGATTATCGAAAACCCGGAGCGGCTGGGGCTGGCGCAGCTTCATCAGCTGCGCGGACGCGTGGGGCGCGGCGCCGTCGCCTCACACTGCGTTCTGCTGTATAAGGCCCCGCTCAGCCAGACCGCACAGAAGCGCCTGCAGGTCTTGCGCGACAGCAATGACGGCTTCGTCATCGCCCAGCGGGATTTGGAAATCCGCGGCCCCGGCGAGCTGCTCGGTACCCGCCAGACCGGCAGCGCTGAATTCCGCGTTGCCGATCTGCTGCGCGATCAGGCCCTGATCCCCGAAGTTCAGCGCATTGCGCGCCATCTTCACCAAAATTACCCGGAGCACGCCCGGGCGCTGATCGAACGCTGGCTGCCCGAACGCAGCCGTTACAGCAACGCCTGATTACGCCGCGAACATCGGCAGCAACAGGTAAAGCTTAATCACGATCGCATTCACGATATCGATGAAAAACGCGCCGACCATCGGCACCACCAGGAACGCCAGATGGGACGGACCGAATCGCTCGGTAATCGCCTGCATATTGGCAATCGCCGTCGGCGTCGCCCCCAGGCCGAAGCCACAATGGCCGGCGGCCAGCACCGCGGCATCATAGTTCTTACCCATGACCCGGTAGGTGACGAAAATAGCATACGTGGCCATCACCAGCGTCTGCACCACCAGAATCGCCAGCATCGGCAGCGCCAGCGACGCCAGCTCCCACAGTTTCAGGCTCATCAGCGCCATCGCCAGAAACAGCGACAGGCTGACGTTGCCCAGCACCGACACCGCCCGTTCAAACACCCGGTAAAAACCGACGGCGGACAACGTGTTGCTCAGGATCACCCCAACGAACAGCACGCAAACAAAGGTTGGCAGCTCCAGCGCCGATCCGCGCAGCAGCCCGGCGATAAACTGGCCCGCACTCAGGCAAATAGCGATCATCGCCAGTGTTTCAATCAGCACCAGCGATGTGATAACGCGCCCGGCGTCCGGCTTTTCGAACGTGGTAGGCACCTCGCTGTCGTCCGGCGTGCCGTTCGGCGTGGAGGAGTGTTTCACCAGATAACGCGCCACCGGGCCGCCGATCAGGCCGCCCAGCACCAGGCCGAACGTCGCACAGGCCATCGCCACTTCGGTCGCGTTCTGGAAGCCATAACGCTCAACGAACAGCTTGCTCCATGCCGCGCCGGTGCCGTGACCGCCGGACAGGGTGATCGAGCCGGCCAGCAGGCCCATCAACGGGTCCAGGCCCAGCATTTTCGCCATACCAATACCGATGGCGTTCTGCACCAACAGCAAACCAACCACCACAAAAATAAAGATACCCAGCGCTTTTCCGCCGGCCCGCAGGCTCGAGAGGTTGGCGTTCAGGCCGATGGTGGCGAAAAACGCCAGCATCAGGGGATCTTTCAGCGACATATCAAAGCTGATTTCCCAGCCCGTTGACGTTTTCAGCAATAAAAGACCGAGTGCGACCAGCAGACCACCGGCGACCGGACTGGGGATGGTGTATTTAACGAGAAAGGGAACCTTATGAACTAGCTGACGGCCAAGAAGAAGTACGAACGTTGCGGCAACCAACGTCCCATAGGTATCAAGATGAAACATTCATTCGTCCTATACAAAAAACCAATTAACTACAATCAGTTATATTTATTTATGTTAAGCATCGACTCATTATTCGCGGCACATTAAAAAGTAAAACTTGTCATTCAGGCAAGCAAAACGACATAAAAAATCCCCCCTGCCAGAATTTCTGGCGCTTAAGCCCAAAGAAGCAAACGATTGCTTTTGTGCCAACGATCATTAAAATGCGCACATTGTTTTCTCTGGAAAATTGTTGTCTCAGGAAAAACCCCAACATGACCACGCCATCCCCGTCAGCCACTGAACAAACCGGCACAAATGCGACTCCGTCCGCCCCGCGCAGTGAATTAATTTATCGCCTTGAAGACCGGCCGCCGCTGCCGCAAACGCTGTTCGCCGCCTGCCAGCACTTGCTGGCGATGTTTGTCGCCGTAATCACGCCGGCGCTGCTGATTTGCCAGGCGCTGGGATTACCGGCGCAGGACACCCAGCACATCATCAGTATGTCGCTGTTCGCGTCGGGGTTGGCCTCAATCCTGCAGATCAAAACCTGGGGGCCGATCGGTTCCGGCTTGCTGTCGATTCAGGGCACCAGCTTTAACTTCGTTACGCCGCTGATCATGGGTGGTATGGCGCTGAAAAACGGCGGCGCGGACGTACCCACCATGATGGCGGCGCTGTTTGGCACCCTGATGGTCGCCTCCTGTACCGAGATTCTGCTGTCACGCGTGCTGCATCTGGCGCGGCGCATCATCACGCCGCTGGTCTCCGGCATCGTGGTGATGATTATCGGCCTGTCGCTGATTCAGGTGGGGCTGGTTTCCATCGGCGGCGGCTACGGCGCAATGAACGATCATACCTTCGGCGCGCCGAAAAACCTGATGCTGGCCGGCGCGGTGCTGCTCGTCATCATCCTGCTTAACCGCCAGCGCAACCCCTACCTGCGCGTGGCTTCGCTGGTGATCGCCATGGCCGTCGGCTATCTGCTGGCCTGGGCGCTGGACATGCTGCCCGCGTCCGTCGCGGAAAAAGGCACCGACGCCCTGCTGATCGTTCCCACGCCGCTCTATTACGGGCTGGGTTTTGACTGGAACCTGCTGATTCCGCTGATGTTGATCTTTATGGTGACGTCGCTGGAAACCATCGGCGACATCACCGCCACCTCCGACGTTTCGGAACAGCCGGTGTCCGGCCCGCTGTATATGAAGCGCCTGAAGGGCGGCGTGCTGGCAAACGGGCTGAACTCCATGCTGTCTGCGGTGTTCAACACCTTCCCCAACTCCTGCTTCGGCCAGAATAACGGGGTGATTCAGCTGACCGGCGTCGCCAGCCGTTACGTCGGTTTCGTGGTAGCCCTGATGCTCATCGTGCTGGGGCTGTTCCCCGCCGTTGCCGGTTTCGTACAGCACATTCCCGAGCCGGTGCTGGGCGGCGCCACCATCGTAATGTTCGGCACCATCGCGGCCTCCGGCGTGCGTATCGTCTCGCGTGAACCGCTCAACCGCCGCGCGATCATGATTATCGCGCTGTCGCTGGCGGTCGGTATGGGGGTTTCCCAGCAGCCGCTGATCCTGCAATTTGCGCCTGAATGGCTGAAAACGCTGCTGTCTTCGGGCATTGCCGCCGGCGGTATCACGGCTATCGTGCTGAACCTGATTTTCCCTCCGGAAAAATAATCCTCTCCGCACGGGCAAAGAAAGGGCGTTCAGATGAGCGCCCTTTCTGTTATTTTCCTCTCGGATCTCTCCGTATTCACCTTTTTTTACACGTTAAGGTCTTGAGACCCTTTCCCAATTGCGGCATAAACTTACCTGAGCACCGCTTTAAAGGACCCCGCCGTGAAATTTATTGGAAAAGCGTTATTGACGCTGTTAGTACTGCTAATTCTGCTCATCGTTGCGCTTTATATCGCAGCGCAGACACGCTGGGGTGCTGCACGCATCAGCAACTGGGTAACAGAAAACTCGTCCTGGACGATGACGCTGGACGGCATTGACCATTCACTGAGTACGCCGTCACGAGTAACGCTGCAAAACGTCAGCCTGGCGCCCAAGGGCCAGCAACCGGTACTCAGCGCCAGAGAAATGGTGCTGGACTTCGGCGTACAACAACTTACCGCTCCCCGTCATTTCAGCGGCCTGCTGCTGCGCGACGGTGCCCTGAACACCCATAACCGCCGCAGCCCCCTGCCGGTTCAGGCAGACACCCTGCGCCTGCAAAATATGCTGATTGCCGCTGATAACGGCGACTGGAACCTGCGTGCGACCCAGGTCGACGGCGGCGTCACGCCATGGCAGCCGACGCGCGACCACGCACTGGGCAGCAATGCCCGCTTCCAGTTCAGCGCCGGCACGCTCACCCTGAATGATATTCCGGCGCAAAACGCGCTTATTCAGGGCGCCGTCGAAAATAACCGGCTGCGTTTAAACAACCTGGGCGCCGATGTGGCGCGCGGCCAGCTCACCGCAGACGCGGAGCAGCAGGAGAACGGCAGTTGGCTGGTCAATAACCTGCGCCTGAGCGGCGTGCAGTGGCAAACCGCGCAAACGCTGGAGCAACTGAAAGATCGCATTCAACATCTGCCCGATGTGACCCTGGGGCGTATGGACGTCACGGGCGCGAAGCTGGTGGGGCCGGCGTGGGCGCTGAGCGATCTGGACATCACCCTGCAACAGGTCACGCTGCATAACGGCGACTGGCAAAGCGAGGATGGCTCACTGGCCTTTAACGCCAGCGATATCGTCGTGGGCAACCTGCACTTTATCGACCCGATCGTCAGCACCGCCCTCTCTCCGGCGGGCATTGATATCAGGCAGGCGACCGCCCGCTGGGAAGGCGGCCTGCTGCGCGCCGACGGTAACTGGCAGCGTGCGGATCGCCGGCTGACCATCAACGACGCCGCGGTGGTCGGGCTGGAGTACACCCTGCCGCAAAACTGGCGGGAGCTGTGGCAGCAGCCGCTGCCGTCGTGGCTGAATGAGCTGATCCTGACCAAGTTCAGCGGCAGCCGTAATCTGATCGTCGACATCAATCCGGACTACCCTTTCCAGTTCACCGCCGTGGACGGCTTCGGCAACAACCTGATGCTGGTGAAGAACGGGCGCTGGGGCATCTGGCGCGGCGGCTTCACGCTTAACGGCAGCGAAGCGACGCTCAACAAAACCGACATCCGCCGCCCCTCCATCACCCTGAAGGCCGATGACGGGCAGATCACCGTTACCGAACTCAGCGCTTTCGCTGGCAAGGGCCTGCTGGAAGGCACCGCCACGGTCGGTCAGCAGGAGAGCCGCCCGTTCGCGCTGACGCTTAACGGCCGCGCAGTCCCTTCCACCGTGCTGGCGCAGTGGGGTTGGCCGGCGATTCCGCTCAGCGGCGACGTTAACCTGCAACTTTCCGCTGCAGGTCGCCTGCAGGCCGGAACGCCGATGAAACCGACGATCGGCGCTACCCTACACGCACAGGATGGCAACGGGCAGCAGGTCACACAAACATTGGCGGGTGGGGAGTTACAGGCGGCGATGCCCCAAGCGCAAATACCGGAAGCGCAGCAGCCTGCGGGGGAATGAGATAAAAGCACAAAAAAAGAGCGGGTTATCCCGCTCTTTTTGCATTCTGGAAAGCGGCGGGGAAACCCGCCCGGAATCACTTCACCTTCAGCGTATTCAGCACGCCGTTGGCAATGTTCTCGGCTTCCTGCTGGTTCGTCGCCGGCAGCGTAATCTGCATCGTCAGCAACTGATCGCCAGTCTTGCCGAGCACGATGCTGGAGTAAGACGTCACGCCTTTCAGCGTTTGCACCGAGTTAACCTGCTGCAACGTAGCGCCGTTCAGCTCTACCGGTTTATTCGCCAGCACCTTCAGGTTGGGGTCGCGCGATTTCTGCTGCTCAACCAGGCGCCCGCTCAGTACGTCCAGCCCTTCAGCCGGCAGCGGCGCGGTGATCACGATGATCGCCTGCTGACCGCTTTTATCAGCGTACACATACATGTTGTTGGACTGCGTTCCCAGCTTGCCGCTTTGGTCAGACAACCCGGCAGGCAACGTAAAGCTGACCTTACCGTCCATCAGGCTGATGTTTTCACCCGCAGGCACGCTGGCCTGTACCGGCGTATCCCCCGCAGCCGGCTGACCCGCGCTGTCCGTTGAGTTCCCGTCGCAGGCGGCAAGCCCGGCGACCAACAGACCAACGCCCATAAATCTTACTAAGTTGCGCATGGGTATTCCTTCTCTTGTCCTTTACTGTTTTAAAGTATCTGATTGCGTCAAAACACGCCAAACAACGTCGTCACCCGGGACAAACCTGCGGCTCCGTCAGCACCTTCGCCAGGCGCAGCCGGTTATCCGCCACGCTTTCAGCCTTTTCTAACTCAATGAGCTGATAGCCGTTTTTAATCAACATCATCAGCATAGCAGGGAAACTGTTACGCGTTTTCACTTCAATGCGGTGATAACCCTGATTTAATGCCCACGCCTGCTGCGCCTGCAACAGGAACTGGGCGATTCCCTGCCGCCGGAAAGGCGGTAATACGCCGCCCAGCCAGCTGTAAAAAACGGTGTCATCCAACGCATAGCCGATCTTAAAGCCGGCCGGCACGCCGTCGCACAAGGCAATCAACAGGTGGCTGACGCGCCCGGCCAGGCGGGCCTGAATGTCCCGCTCGCCATGCAGGGCGGCAAACTCCGGCAACCCGGCATACAAAGCGTGGATTTCCGCCGGCGTCGCGGCGCGCAGGGAGAGGGATGACATGACGGCCTCCGTAATATGAGGCCATCAGAATAACGCATTTGGCCGGTTAACTCAGTCGGAGTTTTGGCGCATCGTGCTGGACGGCGAGGCGCTTGAGCACCATGTTAAGCATAACGCCGTACATTGGCAGGAAGAAGATAAGACTTATCATCAGCTTAAAGCAATAATCCACCAGTGCGATCTCTACCCAGTGCGATGCCATGAAAGGATCTGAGCTGCGGTAAAACGCGATGAAAAAGAATGCAACGGTGTCGCTGATATTGCCGAACAGCGTTGAGGCGGTGGGCGCCACCCACCAGGCACGCTTACGGCGCAGGCGGTTAAACACGTGAACGTCGAGGATCTGCCCCAACACGTAAGCCATGAAGCTGGCCGTGGCGATCCGCGCCACCATCACGTTGAACTCGCCCAGGGCGGCCAGCCCCTGCCATTCTCCCTGGAAGAACAGCGCCGACAAACCATAAGAGATGAACAGCGCAGGCACCATTACCGCCAGAATAATGCGTCGTGCCAGCGGCGCGCCGAAAATTCGCACGGTTAAGTCCGTCGCCAGGAAGATGAACGGGAAGGTAAACGCACCCCAGGTGGTATGAAACCCGAAAATGCTGATCGGCAACTGCACCAGATAGTTACTGGAGGTTATGATCAGAATGTGAAACAGCGAAAGCCATAACAAGGCTTTCAGCCGCTGTTGCGGTGTAAAGGTAAACATAGATTGTGGCCTTTTTGGTTATTGGGGTGAGGGAACCCAAGAAAAACGAACGGCCGCATAACAGCGGCGCGGGCATGATACCTTGTTCAAAACAGGTTGCAATGGTTAATTTTAACGCAAACGTTAACGTTGCTTGCAGTCACACCCCGACGGGGTAAACTAGGCGGGTTTTCGTTTTCACCATGCGGCGATTCCCGCGTCGTACGCCGCTTCGGGAGTATTATGACCGACCTCTTCACTAATCCGGATAAAACGCTGGACGCCCAGGGCTTACGTTGCCCCGAACCCGTTATGATGGTACGCAAAACCGTACGCATGATGGAAGACGGCCAAACGCTGCTGATCATCGCTGACGATCCGGCCACCACCCGCGATATTCCCGGTTTCTGCCAGTTTATGGACCATACCCTGCTGGCGCAGGAAACCGACGCCGCGCCGTTTCGCTATCTGCTGAAAAAAGGGCGCTGAAGCAGGCTCAGCGCGTGGTTGACCCGCGGACGATCAGCTCGCCGGGAAACTTCTGCTCCCGCGCGGAACCGTTTTCTCCCTGAATGCGCGCCACCAGCTGTTCCAGCGCCGCATAGCCGATCTGATAAGTCGGCTGTTTCAGGGTCGTGATGCCGACGCCGGCCAGCTCCGCCCACTCCAGTTCGTCAAACCCCAGCAGGCCGATGTCGCTGCCCCAGTTGATGCCTTCACGCCGCATCGCGCGCGCCACTTGTAATGTCAGCGCGCCGTTGGCCGACATCACCGCTTTGCGCATGCCGCGATGCTGCTGGCAAAACCGGCTCAAAATCTCCCCCAGCTGCGCCGGGTTGCTGAGCGCCACTTCCGCGCTTTCCGCCACCAGTTGCGGGTGCTCCTGCATGGTATTCAGGAAAGCGTGCCGCCGCTCGTGACGGGTATTCACCAGCCCCAGCGGTTCGCTGAGAAACAGAACGGCTTCAAACCCCTGTTCAATCAGATGCCGGGTCGCCTCCGTCGCGGCCCGATCATTGTCCAGCCCAACCATATCGCAGGAGAACTCAGGAATTTTGCGGTCGATCAGCACCATTGGCAGCAGCGACTGCTGCAGCTTAGACAACGCCTCTTCACGCATACCAACGGCGTTCACCACGATGCCTTCCACCCGGTAGCTGCTCAACAGTTCCAGGTAATGCTGCTCCTGATTCACCTCGTTATTGGTGTTACAGACCAGCAGCGTAAAGCCCTGCACCCGGCAGGCTTCCTCGATGCCGCGCAGCACGTCCACGGAGTAAGGATTGGTAATGTCGGCGATAATCAGCCCGATCAGCCGGGTCTGGCCGCCCTTCAGGCTGCGCGCCATCTGACTGGGGCGGTAGTTAAGCTGGCGGATGGCCTTTTCAATACGCGCCTTGAGGTCGTCCGAAAGCAGGTGCTGCTCGCCGTTCAGATAGCGTGATATGCTGGTTTTTCCGGTTTTGGCCGCCTTCGCCACATCGCTGATGGTGGCCCGGTTTCCCTGACTGCTCACTGCGCATTCCCCTTACGACAACAATGTTCTGAGCCTAACACAACGACGGTGAATATGTTGTATGCCGATACAGCATGACATAATGCCTGCATAATGATCCCAGTGAAAGAGACGTCCTATGCTGAAACTCAGACTGCTGCACTATTTTTGCACCGTGGTGGAGCAAGGTTCCGTCTCCGCTGCCGCCGGCGTACTGTTTATTGCCCAACCCCCGCTGAGTAAAGGATTACAGCAACTGGAGGAACTGCTGGGCGTTCAGCTGTTTTTTCGCTCCAGCAAGGGAATGCAGCCGACGGAGGCGGGCAGGCACCTGTACCAGCGCGCCGGCGCGCTGCTGCGCCAGTCACGGGAAATCGAAGATGAGATGAAGGGGTTCGCCGACGGGCAACGCGGCGTGGTGCGCATCGGCACGGTGTCGATGGGAATTCCGCGGGTCACGGCCATGATCCAAACGCTCGGCGATGCCTGCCCCACCATCGGATTCTCGCTGCAACAGGGCGACACGCAGCACCTGACGGAGCTGCTGGAGATGTACCGGCTCGATGCGGCGCTGATTCATCTGCCCCTGACCAGCGCCGCGCCGGACCTGAAGCTGCTTCCTCTGGCGCGCTCGCGTTTTCAGACGCTGTGCCACCCTGACTCACCGCTGGCGGCCCAGCCCCGGATTACGCTGGCGCAACTGGCGGGCGTGCCGCTGGCGCTGCTGCGGCGCAAATCCGGTTTCGGGGTCTACGAGCGGGTATTGCAGTCGTTCACCCGCGCCGGGCTGACGCCCCGCATTCTTGCCGACACCAGCGACATCGCCCCGCTCATCGCCCTGGTGAAGCAACGCGCCGCCGTCGCCCTGCTGCCCGTCCTGCCGGACGACATCCCCCCCGGCATCGTCGCCCGTGACGTGCCGGAGCTGGACGACGTTGCCGATGAGCTGGCCCTGCTTTACCGCGCCCCGTTGTCTGCGGACTCACCGCTACACCGGGCGATCGCGTTTTTAGGCCAAACCGCCGCTTAACGTTTCAGCTCAGGAATGGCCGGCATCACGCCGAAATGTTCCATATCCTGCGGTGAAAATTTGAAATGCGGATTATATTTGGCCGGATCGGTAATAAAGTCCGGTTCGGTGCTGCGCCAGGTAAAGAAGCAGACCGGGCAATGGAACACCGTCCAGGCGCCGGCAACCGGCGACTGGCTCATCACCTCCGGCGACGGTGATTCACAGCGCGGGCATTTTTCAGGGTAAGGTTTATTGTCACTCATCATTTCTCCTTAACGGGATGCGTTTCCGGCATCAATCATCGCCTGTAGCTTCTCAACCCACTGTTCGGTGGTAACCGGATCGCGCAGTTCCTGCGAAAAATGGCCGTGGGTTTCCGGCGCTTTCGGCGTGGTGGCGTCGATGATCACCTTGGTAGTCATGCCGGCAGGCTCAGAAGCCGGGTCCAGCGGCAGAATCGACAGCCCCGGCACCGTGACCAGATCAAACTCCGGGTTGAACTTGGTGGAAATGGCCCACATCACCTGCGGCAGGTTGAACGGATCGATGGTTTCATCCACCACGATCACCATTTTGGCGTAGCCCAATCCGTGCGGCGTGGTCAGAACCCGCATCCCGACGCCTTTGGCAAAGCCGCCAAAGCGGGTTTTGGTGGAGACAATCACGATCAGGCCATGCGTATAGAGCGCGTTGACCGCCTCGATTTCCGGATAGGCCTCCTTGAGCTGCACATAAAGCGGCGCACAGGTATTGATGCCCATCATGTAGTCGATTTCGGTCCAGGGCATGCCCAGGTAGAGATGTTCGTAAACCGGGTTACGCCGGTGGGAGACTTTGGTGATTTCCACCACCGGCATACGGCGGCCGCCGGAGTAGTGCCCGGTAAACTCGCCGAACGGCCCTTCCGCTTCGCGGTAACGGGAGATAATGCGCCCTTCCAGCACGTATTCCGAGCCCCACGGAACGTCCAGCCCCGTCAGCGCGGTGCGCACCACGGGATAAGGTTCTTCATTGAGGGCGCCGGCCATGGCGTATTCGGACTGATCATACAGAATCGGCATCGCGCCCACGGTGCCAATCATCGGATCGTTGCCGATGGTGATCGCCACGGGCAGATCCACGCCCAGCTCTTCTGCCCGCTGAAGATGTATTGCGATGTCATGCGCCGGCACCGGCTGCAATCCCAGACGGTTGCGCCCTTTCACTTCAATACGGTAGATGCCGACGTTTTGGGTGGCGGCGTTATCTTCCACCGAAGGGTCGCGCGATACCACGCTGGCTTTATCGATGTAAAAGCCTCCGTCGCCGTGGTTCAGGCGAAACAGCGGCAGAATATCGAACAGGTTAATATCCTGCTCGATCACCACTTCCTGCCAGAGCGCCGTTTCACGGTATTCCACTTCGCCGGGATAATTTTGATAACGGCGGACGAACTCCAGAAACTGTTGCTTAAGCGGCGTGTTCTTGGGCATGCCCATGGCGATAGCCAGGTTCGGCCAGGAACCGTGTACGTTCATGGCAATACGGGCGTCGTGATAACCGAAGATATTGTTGAACAGCAGCGCAGGCGATTTGTCGCCCAGCTTGGTCGCCGCACAGGCTGCGGCGGAAATATCCGGCTCCGGCATCACCGGTTCGTCAATGTTCAGCAACTGCTGTTGCTGTTCGAGCGCCTGCAGAAAACTGCGCAAATCATGAAATGCCATATCATCTTCCTCTTTCCGATTCCCGCTATTTTCCGCAAACTAATGCAGCGCCGACATAACTTAAAAAGCAAGCCGGTATAGCTTTTGAGTATAGCCAGGAAGGAAAGAGACGATCAGCGTGCCGGTTCGGCCTCCCACATCATAACAACCGTATGGTGGCCGGTTTCTTCATTGAACTCGGTTTCCTGTATCGAAAACCCCTGACGCAGGTAAAACGCCATCGCCCGGTGATTGCGCCGGTAGACTTCCAGCCATAGGCGCGGATAGAGGGCCTTCGCCTGCTGCATCAGCCGGTAACCCGCGCCGGTGCCGAAGAACGCCTCATCAACGAACAATGCCCCGATAAACGCCTGTTCCAGCACGCTGATAAAACCGACGATGCGCCCGTCCTGCTCCTCCAGCCAGGTGAGGGCGGAAGGCAGATAGGTGTTGCGCACCAGAAAGGCGCTTTCCTGCCAGTAAGCGGGCGCAATAAAGGGGTGAGCCTGCGTGGTGCTGGTCAGCCACAGCGCCATCAGCGCGTCGGTGTCCTGCTCCGTCGCCGGGCGGATCATGATGCCTTCGCCACCAGAAAGCAGTCGGCAACGTGATCGTCCACCATGCCGCAGGCCTGCATAAACGCATAGCAAATGGTAGAGCCGATGAACTTGAAGCCGCGTTTTTTCAGCGCCTTCGACATTGCGTCTGACTGCGCGGTTTTCGCCGGGATATCCGACAGGGTCGCCGGATGGTTGTGCAACGGTTTTCCGTCAACGAAGCTCCACAGGAAAGTGGAAAAATCCTCGCCCTGACGCTGCATGGCAAGCAAAGCGCGCGCGTTAATCACGATGGCGTCCAGCTTCAGACGATGGCGGATCAGCCCGGCGTCCTGCATCAGCGCATCAATGTCGGCCTCCGTCATGGCCGCAACTTTTTCCGGATCAAAATGATGGTAAGCGCGCCGGTAGTTCTCGCGTTTTTTCAGTACGGTAATCCAGGACAGGCCGGCCTGCTGTCCTTCCAGACAGAGCATCTCGAACAGCCTGGCACCGTCATAGAGCGGCTGCCCCCATTCTTCATCATGGTAGGCGATGTACAGAGGATCGGCGGAAACCCAGCCGCAACGCGTTTTATTATCCATATGGTATCACTCCCTCTTTTGGGAAAAGGTTCACCAGCGCCCGTCGCTTTGGTTACGCTACCTATTATTTCTTCACCTTGCCCTTGACGCCACCCCGGCGCCGTCAATAGTTAGATCGTGTCACTGAAATCATAAAACATAATAATTGTGTTTCAGGAGTGGCAATACATGAATACCTGCACCCTGCCTTCGCCACGCCGTATCGCGCTGGTGATGCTCGCGATAGCCGCTTGCCCTGCGCTGGCTTTTGATCAGGTGGTCGTCTTTGGCGACAGCCTGAGCGACAACGGCAACGTCGGCCGTTTTACCTATGACGGCAGCCAACACCCGCTCTATGACGATATTCTGGCGCAGTCCATCGGGCTTAACCTGAGCGCCAGCGCGCAGGGCGGCAGCGACTATGCGGCCGGCGGCGCGGTGGCGGCGCCTTCCCTCAATGCGCAGAACAACACGCAGGATCAGGTGGCCGCTTATCTGGATACGGTCGGCGGAAAGGCCGACGGGCAGGGGCTTTATATTCACTGGATCGGCGGTAACGACCTGGCCGCCGCCGTGCTTAATTCGGCACAGGCGCAGACCATCGTACTGACCAGCGCCGCCGGGGCGGCGCAGCAGGTCGATACCTTACTGAACGCCGGAGCCGGCACCGTTATCGTTCCAACGGTGCCTAACATCGGCCTGACGCCTACGCTGGCGGAGTCCATCATTCAGGCCGCGCCGCTGCCGGATCAAACCGCCGCCCTGCTGGCGCTGCACGCCGCGCTGAACGCTCCGGCCACTGACGGCGCCGATGGCCGGCTACAGGTGATCCGGCAGGCTTTCCAGGCCGCGGCCGCACAGGCAGGCCCGCTTTCCGGCGCAGTAGCGCAGCAAATGTTTGATGCCTACACCACGTTAAGCGCGCAAACCGCCGCGCTCACCCAACTCTACAATCAGCAGGAAGAAACGTTGCTGAGCCAGCGCGGCGGCAATATCGTGCGGGTAGACGTCAACGCCCTGTTTAACGAAGTCGTCGCCAATCCTGCGCAGTACGGCTTTGCCAATACCGCCGGATTCGCCTGCCCGACGGGCGTTTCCTCGGCACGGTGCAGTTCCGCCATGAGCGGCTTCGACAGCAGTAAACCTTTCCTGTTCGCCGACGATTTCCACCCGACGCCGGCGGCGCACGCGCTGATCGGCGATTATATGGCGTCTGTCCTTAACGCCCCGGCGCAGGTGGTGGCGCTGACACAGGAAACCGCCGCCATGGCGCGTGATGCGCGCGCCATGCTCGACAGCCGCCTGCAACAACTGCGCGACAACGGCAATATCCCGGGGAGCTGGGGCGTGTTCGGCGGCTATGCCGGTCAGCATTACGACTATGCCGCCAACCTGGCCGCCGGCGACGGCAACGCCACTACCCATAACTTAACCGTCGGCGTGGACCATCAGATTACCGACAGCTGGCTGGCCGGTTTCCTGATTTCCGCCTCCGATGACAATCAGCAACCGACGCCCGGCTTCACCTACAAAGGGCGCGGACTGATGTTTTCCGCCTTCAGCGCGGTAAACGTCCTCGATAACGGCTGGATTAACGCCGATCTGCACCTGATGCGGATGAACTATGACGATATCAGCCGCAGCATAACGCTGGGCGCGGCCAACCGCGCCGAACAGGGAGATACAGAAGGAAATCAATACGGCGCGCGCATCACCGCCGGCTGGGATTTCCCCGTCACGCCGGCGATTAAAACCGGCCCGGTGGTGCAGTTTGCCCTGGATTACAGCCACGTGGACGGCTATGAAGAAAACGGCGACGACAGCACCGCCATGCGATTCAGCGATCAAAATTACCACTCGCAGGTTGGCGCGCTGGGCTGGCGGCTGGATACGCACTTTGACGTCATCAATCCCTACGCGCAGATCACCTATCAGCACCAGTTCGGCGACGATGTCTATACCGCCGGCGGCGGCATCAAAACGTCGCAGACCACATTCACCCGCGAAACCGCAACGCAGGACCGCAACTGGACGGATGTTACCGTAGGCGCGAACCTGCCGCTCACCGACAACGTCGCCGCCTTTGCCTCCGTTTCCCAAACCGGCGGCCTGAGCAGCGGCGAACAATTTTTGTATAACGTCGGCCTCAGCGCGAAATTTTAAGCAAATTAAGCCCGGATGAGTGGGGATTCGGGCTGTATATCTTACGTGCAGGCGGTATACTGCTGAATTCCGTTTAAATCCACTTGCTACCGCGTGCGAACTCAACATGCAAAAGTTTGATACCAAGACCTTTCAGGGACTGATCCTGACATTGCAGGATTATTGGGCACGCCAGGGCTGCACCATCGTTCAACCACTGGACATGGAAGTCGGCGCCGGCACCTCTCATCCAATGACCTGCCTGCGGGCGCTGGGGCCCGAGCCAATGGCTGCCGCCTACGTACAGCCCTCGCGCCGGCCGACCGACGGCCGCTACGGCGAAAACCCGAACCGCCTGCAGCACTACTACCAATTTCAGGTTGTTATCAAGCCTTCGCCGGATAACATTCAGGAACTGTACCTCGGCTCGCTGAAAGAGCTGGGCCTGGACCCGTTGGTGCATGACATCCGCTTCGTGGAAGACAACTGGGAAAACCCGACGCTCGGCGCCTGGGGCCTGGGCTGGGAAGTGTGGCTCAACGGCATGGAAGTGACCCAGTTCACCTACTTCCAGCAGGTCGGCGGGCTGGAGTGTAAGCCGGTCACCGGCGAAATCACCTACGGCCTTGAGCGCCTGGCGATGTACATCCAGGGCGTGGAAAGCGTCTATGACCTGGTGTGGAGCAACGGCCCGCTGGGCGTGACCACCTACGGCGACGTGTTCCATCAAAACGAGGTGGAACAATCTACCTACAACTTCGAATATGCCGACGTCGATTTCCTGTTCACCTGTTTCGAACAGTATGAGAAAGAGGCGCAAACGCTGCTTGCACTGGAAAAACCGCTGCCGCTGCCGGCGTACGAACGCATTCTGAAAGCCGCCCACAGCTTCAACCTGCTGGACGCGCGCAAAGCGATCTCGGTCACCGAGCGCCAGCGTTACATTCTGCGTATCCGTACCCTGACCAAAGCCGTCGCAGAGGCCTACTACGCTTCCCGCGAAGCGCTGGGCTTCCCCATGTGTAACCCGAAGGATTAAGAGGCAGCAGCCATGACTCAACAGACTTTCCTGGTGGAAATCGGCACGGAAGAGCTGCCGCCGAAAGCCCTCCGTTCTCTGGCGGAGGCGTTCGCCGCCAATTTTAGCGCCGAGCTGGACAACGCCGGCCTGACCCACGGCGGCGTCAACTGGTTCGCCGCCCCGCGCCGTCTGGCGCTGAAGGTTGCGCAGCTCAGCGCAGCGCAGCCGGATCGCGAAATCGAAAAACGCGGCCCTGCCGTTTCCGCGGCGTTTGACGCCAGCGGCGCGCCGACCAAGGCCGCCGAAGGCTGGGCGCGCGGCTGCGGCATCACCGTCGCGCAGGCCGATCGCCTGACGACCGACAAAGGCGAATGGCTGGTGTTCCGCGCACATCAAAAAGGCCAGAGCGCCCAGCAGTTGCTGCCGGATATGGTCGCCAACGCGCTGACAAAGCTGCCGATCCCGAAACTGATGCGCTGGGGCGCCAAAGACACCCAGTTCGTGCGTCCGGTTCACACCGTGACCCTGCTGCTGGGCAATGAGCTGATCCCGGCCACTCTGCTCGGCGTGGCGTCCGACCGCGTGATCCGCGGCCACCGCTTTATGGGCGAGGCGGAAATCACCCTCGATAATGCCGATCAATACCCGCAAATCCTGCTGGAGCGCGGTAAAGTCATCGCCGACTATGAGGCCCGTAAGGCCATCATTAAGCGCGATGCCGAGCTGGCGGCGCAAAAAATCGGCGGTAACGCCGACCTCGCCGACAGCCTGCTGGAAGAAGTCACCTCGCTGGTGGAATGGCCGGTGGTGCTGACCGCGAAATTCGAAGAGAAGTTCCTCGACGTACCGGCTGAAGCGCTGGTTCATACCATGAAGGGCGACCAGAAATACTTCCCGGTGTACGACGCACAGGGCAAGCTGCTGCCGAACTTCATCTTCGTCGCCAATATCGAATCGAAAGATCCGCAGCAGATTATCTCCGGTAATGAGAAGGTAGTGCGCCCGCGTCTGGCTGACGCCGAGTTCTTCTTCAAAACCGACTGCAAACAGCGCCTGGAAGATAATCTGCCGCGCCTGGAAACCGTGCTGTTCCAACAGCAGCTGGGTACCCTGCGCGACAAAACCGACCGCATCGAAACGCTGGCGGGCTGGGTTGCCGGCCAGATCGGCGCCGATGTTAATCTGGCGACCCGCGCCGGGCTGCTTTCCAAGTGCGACCTGATGACCAACATGGTGTTTGAGTTCACCGACACCCAGGGCGTGATGGGCATGCACTATGCGCGTCACGACGGCGAGAATGAAGAAGTGGCCGTGGCGCTGAACGAGCAATATCAGCCGCGCTTCGCCGGCGACGCTCTGCCTTCCTCACTGGTTGCCTGTTCGGTCGCCATCGCCGACAAGATGGACACCCTGGCGGGTATCTTCGGCATTGGCCAGCACCCGAAAGGCGACAAAGATCCGTTCGCCCTGCGCCGTGCCGCGCTGGGCGTGCTGCGTATCATCGTGGAGAAGAAGCTGCCGCTGGATCTGGTGACGCTGACCGAAGAGGCGGTTCGCCTGTACGGCAGCAAACTCACCAACAAGAACGTGGTGGATGACGTGGTGGAATTCATGCTGGGCCGTTTCCGCGCCTGGTATCAGGAAGAAGGCCACAGCGTGGACACCATTCAGGCCGTGCTGGCGCGCCGTCCGACCCGTCCGGCGGACTTCGACGCCCGTGTCAAAGCCGTCTCGCACTTCCGCACGCTGGAAGAAGCGGCTTCGCTGGCCGCGGCCAACAAGCGCGTGTCCAACATCCTGGCGAAAGCCACGGATACGCTCAATGATCACGTCCACGCCTCACAGTTGAAAGATCCGGCGGAGATTCATCTGGCGACAAACCTCGTTGTACTGCGTGACAAGCTGGAGCCGCTGTTCGCTGAAGGGCGCTATCAGGAGGCGCTGGTGGAGCTGGCGACCCTGCGTGAGCCGGTGGACAACTTCTTCGACAAAGTGATGGTTATGGACGAAGACGCGCAGGTGCGCATCAACCGTCTGACGCTGCTGAGCAAGTTGCGTGAGCTGTTCCTGCAGGTGGCCGATATTTCCGTCCTGCAATAATCCGCTGAACAAACGGCGCCGCCTTATGGCTGCGCCGTTTGTGTGAGTGGAAGTCGCGCACGGATTAGCGCATGATAGGCGGCATGATTTTTATGCGATCCGCCGGATGTCCCGACGGCGCGCGCTTCGCATGACGACAGGAGTATTCACATGGTATTTGCGGTAACCCGTGCCCCGCTGAAACGTTGGCTGATGCCCGTTATGGCAATAATGATGGTTTTCCAGCTCGCAGCCTGCGGAGATAAAGAAGCCGATCAGCGTAAAGCCTTCATCGACTATCTGCAAAACACGGTGATGCGCGGCAGCAGCAAGGTGCCGACGCTCAGCGAAGATCAGAAGCAAAAGTTGGGCAAATATACCGGGGATTACGCCATTCTGGTCACGTTCTCGCAAAACTTCAGCCGGGCTACCGACTCCAGCCTGACGCCGCTCAACAATACCATCAGCCAAATCCGCGTCCCGCAAGACTATCTGCTTAAGCGTGACGAACTTCGCCAGGCATCCGGCGCGCTGAATATGCTGGGTCAGCAGGTGCAAAGCGCCAGGGCGCAGGCCGACAGCGCCAAAGCCGCGCTGAAGCAGCCGGACGATCTGCGCGTGGTTTACGATAAGGCCTATGCCAAAGTGGTCAGCGATCCGGCCAACGCCATTGGGCCGATGATCCCGATGGCCGCCAGCCTGGCGCAGGATTTGTTGCAGGTGGGGGACTTCCTTCAGTATGTCGGCCCGCAGGCACGCTTTGAAAACAGCGGTATTCAGCTGCAAACCCAACAGCAGGTTGCTCAATATAACCAGATGATGAGCAACGTCGCCGCTAAGCACCAAGAGTTGCTGGCCGCACAAAGCCGCAGCGCCGCCGTGCTGAACTGATTTCCTCACGCCCCGCAGCAACCGCGCGGGGCTTTTTGTAACTTAATTACAAATCTCCCCGCCGCGTGAACTTGTTCCCGCTAATTTCCAGGCAAAAACCTGAATACTTTTCTACTACATAAAATATCTTGTGATTAACATCACAATTCAAAAACAATCCAAACAAGAAACATGGTGATCACCATCACAAAAAGCGGGCGATTTATTGCATTGTGCCTTAATTACGCCGCATTTATGTGACAAACATCACCATTAACCCTTACTTACCCCCACCATTAAGGTGACTTCTATCACAAAAAACCCTCGGGATACGCAACATGAAAACGGCGTGATAGAGTCGATTTTGCATACAGAACGACTGACGGTTTTTGGCGAAACCGTTTCGACAACTATCACGCGCACCGTTTTGCGCGTACCACGAGGGGTGTTTTATGTTATCACCGGATATCAAGGTCAAGATACAGAATTTTGGCCGTTTCCTCAGCAATATGGTGATGCCGAATATCGGTGCGTTTATTGCCTGGGGGCTGATCACCGCATTGTTTATCCCGACAGGCTGGCTGCCGAACGACACGATGGCCAAACTGGTCGGCCCGATGATCACCTACCTGCTGCCGCTGTTAATCGGTTATACCGGCGGCCGCCTGATCGGCGGCGAGCGCGGCGGCGTGGTCGGCGCAATCACCACCATGGGCGTCGTAGTAGGCGCGGATATGCCGATGTTCCTCGGCGCCATGATTGCCGGCCCGCTGGGCGGCGTTGCCATCAAGCGTTTTGACCGCTGGGTCGACGGCAAAATCAAAAGCGGCTTCGAAATGCTGGTGAATAACTTCTCCGCCGGCATTATCGGCATGCTGCTGGCGATACTGGCGTTTATGGCTATCGGACCGCTGGTCGAGTCGCTGTCTAAAATATTGGCGGCGGGTGTTAACGTCATGGTGCAGAACAACCTGCTGCCGCTGACCTCCGTCTTTGTTGAACCGGCCAAAATCCTGTTCCTCAACAATGCCATCAACCACGGCATCTTCTCACCGCTCGGTATTCAACAGGCTACCGAAACCGGTAAGTCCATCTTCTTCCTGATTGAAGCCAACCCCGGCCCGGGCCTGGGCGTGCTGCTGGCCTATATGTTCTTCGGCAAAGGCAGCGCGAAGCAATCCGCTCCGGGCGCCGCCATTATTCACTTCTTCGGCGGGATCCATGAAATCTATTTCCCGTATGTGCTGATGAACCCGCGCCTGATTCTGGCCGTGATCCTTGGCGGCATGACCGGCGTGTTTACCCTGACGATGTTCAACGCCGGCCTGGTTTCCCCGGCATCTCCGGGTTCCATCTTCGCCGTATTACTGATGACGCCGAAAGCGTCGATGATTGGCGTAGTGCTCTCTATCATCACCTCCACCACGGTCTCCTTTTTGGTTTCCGCCGTGCTGCTTAAGCGCTCACCGGTAGGCGATGAAGAGGACAACGGCCTGGCGGAAGCCACCCGCCGCATGCAAAACCTGAAGCAGCAGTCCAAAGGCGCGGGCAAAGGTCAACCGCAGCCGGCCCTGCGTGCCGATCTGTCCAAAGACATGAGCCACGTGCGTAAAATTATCGTTGCCTGCGATGCGGGCATGGGTTCCAGCGCCATGGGCGCCGGCGTACTGCGCAAGAAAGTCAAAGATGCCGGGCTGACCCACATCTCCGTGACCAATTGCGCCATCAACAGCCTGCCGGAAGACGTGGACCTGGTAATTACCCATCAGGATCTGACCGAACGCGCCATGCGTCAGATGCCGCAGGCAATGCACCTGTCGCTGAGCAATTTCCTCGACGGCCAGCTTTACAGCGACCTGACCACCCGGCTGCTGGCGGCCAAAATGCCGCAGGCCGCCAACGACGGCAGGCTGATCACGCAGACCATCGTGGCCGCCAACGATGACGCCTTCGACCAGAGCGAACGGGAAGAGAACCTGTTCGAACTGGGCGCCGGCAACATCTTCCTGGCCCTGAAGGCGCAAACCAAAGAGCAAGCCATCCGCTTCGCCGGCGAAAAGCTGGTTGAAGGCGGCTACGTTGAACCGGACTACGTTGACGCCATGCTGGCGCGCGAAGCCCTGACCTCCACCTACCTCGGAGAATCCATCGCCGTACCTCACGGCACCGTAGAAGCCAAAGACCGCGTGCTGCGCACCGGCATCGTTATCTGCCAATACCCGTCCGGCGTGCCTTTCGGCGACGATCCGGGCGACGTGGCGCGCCTGGTCATCGGCATCGCTGCGCGAAATAACGAGCACGTTCAGGTAATCACCCGCCTGACCAGCGCGCTTGACGAAGAGGGCATCATCCAGCGCCTGGCGGAAACCACCAGCGTGCAGGAAGTATTAGACCTGCTCTCCGGCGAGCAAGCGGCCTGAACGTACCGGCGTACGCCGGTTTGGGGCCTCCCCCGGCCCCCTTTTTACGGAATAATCGTGAGGTAACGAACATGAAAGCTATTCACTTTGGCGCGGGCAACATCGGCCGCGGCTTTATCGGCAAACTGCTGGCAGACGCCAGGGCCGACCTGATTTTCGCCGACGTTAATCAGCCGCTGGTCGATCAGTTAGCCCACCAGCAAAGTTATCAGGTCCACGTGGTTGGCGAAAACGCGCACGTTGAGCGGGTTAATAAGGTTAGCGCGGTGCACAGCGCCAGCCCGGACGCCATCAACCAAATCGCGCAGGCCGACATCATCACCACCGCCGTCGGGCCGCAGGTGCTGGCCAAAATCGCCGGTACGCTGGCGCAGGGATTAACCGCCCGCCACGCCGCCGGAAATAACCAGCCGCTGAATATCATTGCCTGTGAAAATATGGTGCGCGGCACCAGCCAGCTCAAGCAGCACGTTTTGCAGGCGCTGCCTGAAGCGCTGCACGCTTGGGTCGATGAGCACGTGGGCTTCGTCGACTCCGCCGTGGACCGTATCGTCCCGCCCGCCGCCGCCGCAAACGATGATCCACTGGAAGTGACGGTGGAAACCTTCAGTGAGTGGATTGTCGACAGCACCCAGTTCAAAGGCGAGCTGCCGCCCATCGCAGGGATGGACGCCACAACGAACCTGATGGCCTACGTGGAGCGCAAACTGTTCACCCTGAACACCGGGCATGCCATTACCGCTTATCTGGGGCAGTTAGCTGGCTACGGCACCATCCGCGAGGCAATTCTCGACCCCGCGGTGCGGGAAGTGGTAAAGGGCGCAATGGAGGAAAGCGGCGCCGTACTGATTAAACGTTACGGTTTCGACCCACGCCAGCACGCCGCCTATATCCAAAAAATTCTGACCCGGTTTGAAAACCCCTATCTGCACGATGAGGTTGAACGCGTCGGACGCCAACCGTTACGCAAGCTGAGCGAAGGCGACCGGCTCATCAAGCCGTTGCGCGGCACGCTGGAATATAACTTGCCTAATGCGAATTTGCTGATCGGCATCGCGGCCGCACTGAGCTACCGTAATCCGCAGGATCCCCAGGCACAGGAGATGCTGACCCTGTTGGAGACGCTGGGAACAGAGCAGGCGCTGACCCAGATTTCCGCACTGGCGGATCAACCAGAGGTTGTCGCTCAGGTGACGAATGTGTATAACGCCATGCAGCATCAGGCATAAACCGCCGCACCGGACGCCCATCGGCCCGGTGCGACAAAAACGATGGCATTAACGAATGGCTACAATGGAAGAAACACAGGCATTTGAAAACCGGATACTGGAGCGCCTTAATGCGCGGCAGACCGTACAGGGTTTTCTGCATGCCGCTGTCGGGTTACTTGCAGAAGCCGTGGACCTGCTGATTTTGCAGGCGTTCCGTAAAGATGATTATGCCGTAAAGTATGCGGTAGAGCCGTTGCTCGAAGGTTCAGGCCCGCTGGCCGCCCTGCCGGTCCGCCTCAAGCTGATTTATGCGTTGGGCGTGATCAGCCGCGATGAGTATGAGGATAGTGAGTTGCTGCTGGCTCTGCACAACGAAGTCAGCCACGGCGAGCATGACTATCAGTTTACCGACGATGAAATCCTCGGGCCGCTGAGCCTGCTGCACGGCGTCGCCCTGCCGCCGGCGCCAACGCTGCATCTGCCAGAAGATGTTGTGGACGATGCGTTGGTGGACATGCAGAAACAGCGCTACCAGCAGATGGTGCGCTCCACGCTGGTCTTATGCATTACCGACCTGGTTTCCCGCCTGTGCCACAAGAAAGCGTTCTGAACCGCCTTCAGCTCCAGCCTGCCGGACAGCAGGCTGGAATAACGCGTCAGCCCTTACCGTCCTCGCGGTGCGCCCGTTCAACCTCTTCGGCCAGAATCTGCACGCCCTGCTCAATCAGTTCCGGCTTCGGCATGTAGTTCATCCGCATGCACTGGTGGGTATGCGCCCACTCCTGCTCCAGGCCGGGGAAGAAGTAGTGACCGGGCACCATCAGCACCCCGCGCTGCTTCAGACGCTGATAGAGCACCTCCGTACTGATCGGCAAATCACGGAACCATAACCAGAGAAAAATAGCGCCTTCCGGTTTGTGGATCAGGCAGCGTTCTTCCGGCAGGTAACGGCGGATCAGCGCAAGCGTCTGCTCAACGCGCTGGTGATAAAACGGCCGGATAACGGTTTCCGACAAGCGCAGCAGATCGCCGCGCTGAATCATCTCCAGCGCCAGCGCCGGCCCAACGCTGCCGGGCGACAGGCTGATAATGCCGTTCATGTTGCTCAGCGCGCTGATCGTCTCTTCATTCGCAACCACAATTCCGCAGCGGCTGCCGGGCAGCCCGAGCTTAGACAGACTCATACCCAGAATAATATTGGGATTCCACAACGGCGTGACGTCGGTAAAGATAATGCCGGGGAAAGGCACGCCATACGCGTTATCAATCAGCAGCGGAACGCCGCGCTGGCGGGCGATGGCATCCAGACGCCGGATTTCTTCATCGGTCAGCACGTTGCCGGTGGGGTTGGTCGGGCGGGAAACGCAGATCAACCCGATATCATCCCCGACGGTCAGGTGATCAAAATCAACGTGGTATTTAAACATCCCCTCCGGCAGCAGCTCGATATTCGGCTTGGCGGAGACGAACAGGTCTTCATCCAACCCGGCATCGGCATAACCGATATATTCCGGCGCCAGCGGGAATAACACCCGGCGACGCGAACCATCAGCAAACCGTCCGGCGAACAGATTGAACAGGTAGAAAAACGCGCTCTGACTGCCGTTTGTCAGTGCAATATTTTGTGCGGTTATTTGCCAGCCAAACTGCTCCCGCAGCATTTCCGCCAGTGCCTGCAATAACGTGTTCTTACCCTGCGGGCCATCATAGTTGCACAAGGCGTCGGTCAGTTTTCCCTGCGCCAGCATCTCCGCCAGGAGCCCGGAAAAGTAGTCGTCCATCTCAGGGATCTGCGCCGGATTGCCGCCGCCCAGCATGATTGCGCCGGGTGTACGTAATCCGTCGTTCAGATCGTCCATCAAACGCGTTATGCCCGCGTAGCGGGTAAATTTGTCGCCAAATATGGAAAAAGTCATGATACAAACTGCGGTTGTTCAGAGAGAAAGAATTACCATACCCCCAGCCCGCGCCGCTTACAAGCCAGCCATATTTCTGAGAATTTTATTTTTCACTGACAATGATTAATTTTAAAGCATAAAAAAGGCGCAGTTACCTGCGCCAAAGAGAGAAGGGTGAATACCGGGCGTGACCGCCCGGTCGTCGCTCATTATGATTCCGATGCCGGGCGCTCAAGCGCCGGCGTACTGCCGATGCTGATATGCTGCGGTTGCAGGGCTTCAGGCACACGGCGCACCAGGTCGATATTCAACAGGCCGTTTTCGAATTTAGCGCCTTCCACCGTCAGGTGTTCAGCCAGCGTAAAGGTCAGGTCAAAGGCTTTGATTACCAGCCCCTGATGTAAATATTCCACCTGTTTTTCCGGTTTTGCGGGGTTGCCGCGTACGGTCAGGCGGGGCCCTTCTACTTCGATATCAAGTTCGTCTTGTTTAAAGCCGGCCAACGCCAGAGAAATGCGGTAATGGTTGTCGTCGCTTTTTTCAATGTTGTAGGGAGGAAATCCCTGCGGCTCAAGGCTGCTTTGCATAGCATTTGCTAATTTGTCAAAGCCGATCCATTGACGAAGTAAGGGTGAAAGATCGTAGTTACGCATAATAAAACTCCTTCTGAGAAGCGAGAGTGATAATTAACGGAGCCGACAGCGTATTTCCGCTCCGCAGTTTTGCCCCCCGCAGGCAGGCAATAAATGAGATTTCCGGCGCTTACTTAATTTCAATCTTGCGCGGCTTCAGGGTTTCCGGCACCACGCGCTCAAGTTCGATATATAACAGCCCGTTTTCCAGTTTGGCGCCCTGAACCTGAATATGCTCGGCGAGCTGGAACTTGCGCTCAAAATTACGTTCGGCGATCCCCTGATATAAATAGGTGCGTTCTTTATCCGCAGCCTGATGTGCGCCTTTAACAATCAATACGTTGGCGTGAGAGGTGATCTCAATTTCAGGCTCGGAGAAGCCGGCGACGGCAATGGCGATCCGATAGTGATTCTCATCAACCAGTTCAACATTGTAGGGAGGGTATCCTCCGTTGCCCTGGGATTGCCCGGATTCAAGCAGATTGAACAGACGATCGAAACCGATGGCGGAACGGTATAACGGTGCTAAATCGAAATTACGCATAAATAATGCCTCCAAATATAATAAGCGAGGTTTATAAAATCCGCCTTGCGGCCGGATAAGAATGAGCTGAACACCCCGTAGGCATATTCCTCATTGCTCTGATGATAAGATGGGGTCGGTAAATCGCTTTTCAAGAGTAAAATAAGAAACTATGTGCTCTACAATACCTTCCGCTCCGGTCATAATACCCCCAGCGAATAAAGATAGATTTTCATAAATAAATGAGAGCGCAGCCACAGCCTGACAGGCGCGCTTTTCATCTCTCACCGTCAGGTGCTATAACTCACTAACTCGGGTGCCGTACTGCGCCGGATTTAGGATGGAATTATGAAATACGCAATACGCCGCATCGTGGTACCGGGGCTCGCCGGCATGGTCGCGCTTCTGAGCGGTTGTTCCAGTATTATGACGCACTCCGGTCCGCATCAGGGGTATTACCCCGGCGCACGCAACGACGTACGCATGCTGAAAGATGAAGAGACGGGATGGGCCATGACCCCCCTGGTAGCGCTGGATTTACCGTTCTCAGCCGTGGTGGATACCCTGCTGCTTCCTTACGATTATTATCGTTCAGGCAAGGACACCACCCGGGATTCGCCGCGTGAACGCATTCTGCACGGCGCCCCCGTGGAGGGGGAGCCGGAAGGGCCTAAGCCGGAAGCGACGCAGTAAAAATCTGCGTCCAGCCGTCAACGTCACGCATGTAGGCCACCCGCGCACCGTCCGGTGAAATCACCACGGCTTCCGCGCGGGGCGGCTGTTCCGTTCGCGACGTCAGCCGGGTTAACCGGCCGTCATGCACATCACACAACATCACGCTGTTATCCATCACGAAAGCCAGACGTTTGCCGTCCGGATGCCAACTGAACGCCGATTGCACATCATGCGCTCCGTGCGTCACCTGGCGCGGTTCTCCGCCATTGGGAGACAGGCACCACAGCTGAATCACGCCCGCATCGTCCGCCATCAGAAACGCGATTTGCGCGCCGTCGGGCGAACTGCGCAGCCAGTGGCGCGGCGACAATGCCAGCCCCGGATAGCGGCGCTGATGAGTGAAGGTTAACCGCCGCTGCGTTACGCCGGCCGGCGGCGCAGGCAGCCGCGTTGCCGTTCCCTGTAAAGGAAACGCACCGGCGCGATCGTAATCTTCCTCCCGCTCAGGCAAATCAGCGATGAAAATTTCCGCCACCTTTTGACCTTCCGCCGACAGGGTATCGCCGATAAACGCCAGCGCCCGGCGCTGGCGCGAACCGTCAGCCCTGATATAGCCCTGAGTGCCGATCCATCCCTCTTCATATGCGCGCGTGATGTCGTCGCTGCCGGGGAAGGGATCCGGCGTGGTTTGTGTGACCAGCACGCAAAAGTGGCTGCCGCCGTACTCGCGCGGGTGCCGTGCAGGCACCTCTACCGCCCTCAGGGGAATGGCGACGCCGACGTTACGCTGATCGTACTTCGCATCCAGCGCATGCATCACATGGTCGTTGTAGGTAAAACTGATGAAATCGCCTTCGGGGCTGAAGACATGAACATGGCTGCCGCCGCGCAGGGCGCCGGGCGTGTAGGGTTCGGTGATGTCCATCGCGTCCAGCGTTTCCGCCGCCCCGCGATCCGGTTCGCTGACGATCACGCCGCGCCGGTGGTGGAAGTCATAGTGCCAAACGCCGTCGGGATGCTCAGGTCCGTGAATAAACACATAGCGTACGGGAAGCTGCGGGCTGACGGTCACAACGCCGACGTGCGCTCCGTCGCGGGCCTGATAAATCACCTCCGTCCACCCGTTGTCCGCATTAACCCGTTCAATGGTTAAACCGGTAAACGAGGCGCCGTCGGGGCGGACATCGTACGTAATCCAGCGGCTGTCCGGCGTCCAGACGTTGATGTTGGTCAGCTGATGTCCGTGCGGGCCGGACGTCAGCTGTTTTTCCCTTTGAGTCATGAGGCAATCCTGCGGGTTGGTCATGCTATTAGCATAAACCAACCCGGGGGATGACTCATCATCCTACGCGTTTCACTTCCCCGACCAGGAAGATGTAAGACAGCGCGCCAATCAGCGCCACGACGGCGATATAAGTCAGTGACGGCGCAAAGCCGTAATCCTGCGCCAGATATCCCACCACCAGCGGTACGGTAATGCCGCCCAGACCACCGATAAAGTTGAATACCCCGCCGGTCAGGCCGATCAGGCGCAGCGGCGCCAGTGAAGAAACCAGCGACCAGGTGATGGACGCAAAACCGTTGCCGAAAAACGCCAGCGCCATCAGGATCATGATCCACATCGGGTCATTGGTGTAGTTGGCACCCATGATGCAGGTGGAAAGCAGCAGGCCGCAGATGATCGGCGTTTTACGGGCAAAGCCGATAGACTTACCGCTGCGCAGCAGGCGATCCGCCACAATACCGGACAGGATCACGCCAAAAAACGCCGCCAGGAACGGCACCGTGGTCATAAAGCCCGCGGTCAGCGCGGTAATCTGCTTTTCCTGCGTCAGGTAGTTGGGGAACCAGGTCAGGAAGAACCACAGCGTTGAGGCGATGGCAAACTGGCCGATGTAGACACCGATCAGCTTGCGATGAAAAACCATCTTCCAGTCAGCTTTGGTCAGCGGCTCGTTCTTCTTTGCTTCCGCCACGGCGTCGCCGTCGATCATCCCGCCGCCGCTGGCGATATGCGCCAGTTCGGCTTCGTTAACGCCCTTGCTCTTACGCGGCGGCTGATAAACGAAATGCCACACCAGCGCCCAAACGATGCCGACGCTGCCGGTCGCCAGGAACACCCAGTGCCAGCTGGTCAGTTCCTGCAGCCAAATCAGCAACGGCGTCAGAAAAGCCAGGCCGACGAACTGGCCGGAAGTATAAAAACCGACCGCAGATGCACGCTCCTGCTCCGGGAACCAGCTGGTCACGATGCGGTTGTTGGTGGGGAACGCCGGCGCTTCGAACAGGCCCGTTACCGCACGCAGGGTCATCAATGAAACCAGGCCGTTGGCAAAGCCTTGCAGGAAGGTTGCCACGGACCATCCCATGATGGCGATAAAGTAAGTGACTTTCGAGCCCATGCGGTCCAGGAAACGGCCGCCGGGGATCTGGCACAGGGTATACGTCCAGGCAAAGGCCGAAAAGATGTATCCCATCTGGGCCTTGGTGATGCCGAACTCTTCCTGAATATGCGCCGACGCCACCGCCAGGTTCGCGCGGTCGACATAACAAATAACGACGGTGACAAATATCATTAATAATGTCACATAGCGCCGTTTGGTTGGTGCTGCGGATTGCAGAGTCATGTCCATGAGTTATTCTCACTTATTATCGGATAATAGGCTGAGCCTCGTTTCAGGCACAGGGGTGCCCCGACGAGAAATTCGCCAATTAAAATTTATCCAAGTTGATCAGTTAGTTATTTTTTATCGTATTACCATTCGGCAACGGCGCCATCCGGATAACGCCATACCGGGTTACGCCAGTCCGGCGCATTTTTACTGCGTTCAATCACCAGTTCTTCATTTATTTCCACGCCCAGGCCCGGCTTATTCAGCGGATAGAAATGGCCGTCAGACATGCTGAAGTCGTCTTTATTGATCACAAAGTCCAGTAACTCCGCGCCCTTGTTGTAATGAATCCCCATGCTCTGTTCCTGAAGCACGGCGTTGCGCGCCACGAAATCCAGATGCAGGCAGGAAGCCAGGGCGATCGGGCCGAGCGGGCAGTGCGGCGCCAGCGCCACGTCATAAGACTCCGCCATGGCGGCGATCTTGAAGCACTCCGTCAGGCCACCGGCGTGGGAGAGGTCCGGCTGAACGATCGCCAGCCCGCCATCAGCCAGCACGCGTTTAAACTCAAAGCGCGAGAACATACGCTCGCCGGCGGCAATCGGCAGATGGGTTTGTGCCGCCAGGCGCGGATAATATTCCGCCTGTTCCGCCAGCACCGGTTCTTCAATGAACAACGGGCGGTAAGGCTCCAGCTCTTTAATCAGGATTTTCGCCATCGGCGCATCAACGCGGCCGTGGAAATCAAGGCCGAACTCGATCTGGTTGCCGAGCGCCTCACGGATTTCAGCCACCACGCCAACGGCAGCGTCTACCTTGCGCGCATTGTCGATGATGCCCATCTCTTCGCAGCCGTTGAGCTTGAAGGTATCGAAGCCAATCGCCATCAGGTTGCGAATGCCGTCGATCACGTCAGCGGGCCGATCGCCGCCCACCCAGCTATAGGCCTTGATTTTATCGCGCACCAGGCCGCCCAGCAGCTGATACACCGGTACGCCCAGCACCTTGCCTTTGATGTCCCACAACGCCTGATCGATACCGGCGATCGCGCTCATCAGGATCGGGCCGCCGCGATAAAATCCGCCGCGATACAGGGTTTGCCAGATGTCATTAATCCGCGCCGGGTCCTGGCCGATAAGGTATTCGCCCAGTTCATGCACCGCGGCCTCTACGCTGCGCGCGCGCCCTTCGATCACCGGCTCACCCCAGCCAACCACGCCTTCATCGGTTTCGATTTTCAAAAACATCCAGCGCGGCGGCAAACGATAAGTCGTTAGCTTGGTAATTTTCATTTCACAGCATCCTTATAAGCTTGAACAAATGCTCTGGCCTGATGCGCGGTCCGCGCGACATCCTGACCGGCACGATAGAGATCGCCGCCCAATCCGGCGCCGACACAGCCGGCCCGCAGGTACTGATGCAGGTTTTCCGGCGTAATGCCGCCCACGGCGAACAACGGAACGTCAGCCGGCAACACGGCTTTCAGCGCTTTCACGTAGTCCGGGCCAAAAGCGGACGAGGGGAATATCTTGAGCGCCTGCGCACCGGCCTCCAGCGCCGTAAAGGCCTCGGAGGCCGTGGCGCAACCGCAGCACACCTGCATACCGCAGTTCACGGCGGCGCTGATGATTCGGGGATCGGTATTCGGCGTCACCACCAGCTTGCTGTTCATGGCGTGCAGCGTCGCCACCTGCCCGGTCTTCAGTACCGTACCGGCACCGATCAGCGCCTTATCGCCAAATTTTTTTACCGCTAAATCAATGCTTTTTTCCCACTCTGGTGAATTCAGCGGAATTTCAACCGCATCAAAACCCTCCTGCAACAGCGCGTTGATATGCGCTTCAACTTCATGCGGGTGAATACCGCGCAGGATGGCGATCAGGGGTAACTCAGTAATCCAATGCATTCGCGATGCTCCTTATTCCGGTTTGAAAAGCCAGGTCGCCGTCGATTACATGGCCGTTAATTCCCGCATACGCCAGCGCCCGTGAATAACGTTCAGCCAGGCCGCTGCCGCCGATGATCGCCAGCGTTTCTCCGGATTTCAGCGGGTACTGATAGCGCATCTGCGCCACTTCGTTGCCGATCAGCAAGCCCGACAGCCATTCGCTGACGCTGCTTTTATCCCGTTGCCCCAGCAGGTGAGCCGCACGGACCTCAAACAAACGGCTCACAACGCCGGCGTCATTGAAGCCGGTTTCCATTCCCTGTCGAAATGCGTTTTCATCCGCCTTTTGCTCACCGATACCAACGCCGATCAGGCCGTGTTTCAGCAACAAATGGTGCAGTTCTCCGGTGATAACGGTACGAAAATCCATGACTGTGTCGCCTTCCATGCGCACCCACTTGCTGTGCGTGCCCGGCATCAGGCACAGTGAAGCGGCATGCAGCCGTTGCGCGCCGATAAGCTGGGTTTCCTCGCCGCGCATAACGTTAGCGTTATCCGCCCGGTTAACCGACAGGCCGGGAATAATGCGCACATCGCCGGGCAGCGGAGACGCAACCTGCGTCAGGTGGTGGGGAATAGCGGTCAGTGCCACCGGGCAGGGAAGATAAGGCACGCTTTGCCAGCCGGCGTTGCTGCCGACCATGCCGGCCATAATGACCGGCACAGTGCCGCAGCGGCTGAACCAGGGAGAAATCAGATCGGAGAAGCATTGCTGCGGAGTCCGGCCCTGTAAGCGGGTAACGCCGGACTCCGAGATAAGAGAATCAATACATTGGCCTTGTTGATACAGCCAGGCGCGCAGATTTGTCGAACCCCAGTCTATGGCAATAAAGCTTTCATTCATGTCTCATCCTTTAGCCGCCTGGTCGCACTGGCAATCATCTCCAGCGCGGCATGTTCCGCGGCATCCGCGTCCTGATGACGAATTGCGTCATACAGCGCCTGATGCTCGCGCAATGTTCGCGGCATGTTGTCTTCATCCGGCATGTAAGTCCGTTCAAATACCGCACGTTGCAGCGAACTGATCGCTACGTTGAGTTGTTGCAGCACCGGGTTATGTACCGAAGCCAGTACCGCCTCATGAAAACGGATATCCGCCTCATTAAATGCGTCAAAATCCTGATGACCGGCATGCATGTCGTTCAGCGCCGCCTCAATCACCGCCAGATCGCCGGAAGTCGCCCGTTCAGCCGCCCAGCGGGCAATGGCGGGCTCAACCAGATTACGTACCTCACTCAGGGCGCTGATTAAGCGCGGGTCGTAATCATGCGCCAACACCCACTGCAATACGTCGGTATCCAGATAGTTCCACTGATTACGCGCGGCGACGAATGCCCCGCGATAACGTTTCACCACCACCAGACGCTTGGCCATCAACGCACGCAGCACTTCCCGGATGATGTTGCGCGAGGTCTGAAACTCTTCGCACAAATCGTTTTCCGCTGGCAGCGCCGCGCCGGGGACGTATTTTCCACCGACGATTTGTTGCCCTATCTCCGTGATAATCCAGTCGGTTTTGCTCAGTGTGTGTTTTTGCATAGCGGGATCCTTATTACTCACAACGTCATGGTTATCCGCATACTCTACCCCGTTAGTGATGAAAAGAACCGCACTAATGAAGTACAACCCCTGCATCCGCTATTCGTTATCACACATGGATTGTAGTACTAATTTTATATTCTGTACTACAATTTGGATCACAAAACATACAATCAATGTTCTTTACGGAGAAATAAGAGGAGCAAAAAGCAACCGGCTATTTCATTTGCCGCCAAAGTTCACCAGAATCAGCTTTCACCGATACCGAGGCGAGGTAAGGAAAAATGGACACGCTGTTCGATAACATCATGCAGGCTCACCGGGCGTTGCGTCCTCAGGTGCGGGTGACTCCGCTGGATTACAGCGTGCTGCTTTCCGCGCGCACGGGCTGTGACGTCTACCTGAAGGGAGAACACCTGCAACATACCGGCTCATTCAAATTCCGCGGCGCCAGCAATAAGCTGCGTTTGCTTGATGAACAGCAGCGTAAACGGGGCGTGATCACGGCCTCAACGGGCAACCACGGCCAGGGCGTGGCGCTGGCGGCAAAAATAGCCGGCGTCGGCGCAACGATTTATGCCCCAGAATCCGCTGCCGCCGTGAAGCTGGATACCATCCGCGCACTGGGCGGAGAGGTGGTTTTAGTGGGCGGCGATGCGCTGAATGCCGAACTGGCCGCCGGTGAAGCCGCCCGGCGCGAGGGGAAAGTGTATATTTCGCCTTATAACGATGTGGAGGTGATCGCCGGTCAGGGCACCTGCGGCGCGGAGCTGGCAGAGCAATGCGGCGATCTGGATGCCGTGTTCGTTTCCGTTGGCGGCGGCGGGCTGATTTCCGGCATCGCCACCGTCCTGAAGCAGCTTTCTCCGCGTACACAAATTGTTGCCTGCTGGCCGGAAAACGCTACCAGCATGTACAGCAATCTCGAGGCCGGATATATATTCGAGGTGGCGGAGCAAGAAACATTGTCCGACGGCACCGCCGGCGGCGTAGAGCCGGGTGCTGTGACGTTTGAACTATGCCGTCGTCTGATTGACCGGAAAGTATTGGTCAGCGAAGAAGAGATCCGTAATGCCATGCGCGTGCTGGCGCGCACCGACCGCTGGATGATTGAAGGTGCGGCGGGCGTTGCGCTGGCCTCGGCGCTGAAACTGGCGCCGGAATATCAGGGAAAGAAAATAGCCGTTGTGCTGTGCGGGAAGAATATTGTGCTGGAAAAATATTTGAAGGCGGTTTCGGGCTGATCAATTAATCACTCCCATCAATGCGATGGGAGTCTTCTTACCAAATACTATTTAAATGTCGTGAAATAAAGAAGATAAACCAAGCTTCCTCCTAAATAAGTATTTTTTTATATTCCGTATTTCAATAAAACACCAACTATAAATATTGACATTTACTTAAAAACCAGAATTTAAGCTTGGTGTTTTCAATAATATGAAGATAGTTTGTTCATGACACAATCACTTATCCGACATTTTCATCACCGGACTTCTCTTGCCTGCGCAGTTCAAATCAGATTACTATTCTTTAGATTAGTTACATGTATCAAAAGATATAGTGTATGAATATTTATCTTCCAATTAATTAAGATAATAACGATAACGCGATATCACTTATTACGGCGTGCCGTGATAAATGATTAAATACGCACGTTTAACGTGCACTCTTGAGATTAGGGATATCTTCTGATGATGAAAAAATTAACCTTGGGTTCAGCATTAATCATTACTACCCTGCTTGGCGGATGCGCAACGGAGTCTTCCCGTTCTCTCGACGTTGCCAAAGTCGCCTCATACGGTACGCAATATCAGGGCCCCCGCAGCCCGATCTCCGTCGGCAAATTCGATAACCGCTCAAGTTATATGAACGGCGTTTTTTCTGATGGCCTGGATCGTCTTGGTAATCAATCTAAAACTATTCTGGTGACCCACCTGCAGCAAACCGGACGTTTTAACGTGTTGGACCGCACCAACATGGATGAACTGAAAGCAGAGTCAGGGATTAAAGGGCAGGCACAGCAACTCAAAGGGGCTAACTACGTGATTACCGGCGATGTGACCGAGTTTGGCCGGAAAGAAGTTGGCGATCGTCAGTTGTTCGGCATTTTGGGGCGCGGTAAATCCCAGATTGCCTACGCCAAAGTTAACCTGAACGTGGTTAACGTTCAAACCTCAGAAGTGGTGTTCTCCACGCAGGGCGCAGGAGAATATGAGCTGTCTAACCGTGAGATTATCGGGTTCGGCGGTACGGCCAGCTATGACTCAACGCTGAACGGTAAAGTATTGGATCTCGCTATTCGCGAAGCAGTGAATAATCTGGTATCCGGAATTGAAAACGGCGCATGGCGCCCGGCTAATTAATTATAAAAGAAAGTAGTAAGCAAATACCCCAGGCATCGGATAATCCGGTGACTGGGGTGTATAAACACAGCTATACGCCTGAATATTGACAGGTATAAAGGGAATAATAACCAATGGTGAAATCTTTACGAAACGCCAGCTTGCTGCTTGCGGCAGCGCTGTTGGGCGGGTGCGTTAATACGCCCAAACCCATGTATAACTGGGATAGTTATCAAGAGTCGGTATATCAATATTATAAAGTGGGTGACACCGATACTGAGCGGCAAATTACGGCGCTAAAAGAAAGCATTGAAAAATCGCGCGCCAAAAACCTGCTGGTTCCGCCGGGGCTGCATGCGCATCTCGCCATGCTGTATATCAATACGGGCCGCCCGGAGCTGGCAATGGCTGAATTTAACGCAGAAAAAACGGCATTCCCTGAGTCCGCCGGATTTATAGATTTCCTGACCAGCAAAGATAAGGAGAAGTTTAAATGAAACCTATTTTTGCTCTGTTAAGTTTAGTCGCAGCATTATTGTTAACCGGCTGCGCCAAACCGACCCAATACGATTATTCAGCATTTAAGCAAAGCAAACCGCGCAGTATCCTTGTTTTGCTGCCGCAAAATACTTCACCGGAAGTCGAAGCCAGCCACGGTTTCTTATCTCAGGCGACGTTGCCTTTGGCCGAAGCCGGTTATTACGTTTTCCCTGTTGCGGTTGTCGAAGAAACGTTTAAACAGAACGGCGTAAGCAGCCCTAACGATATGCACGCAGTAAGCATCGCCAAACTGCGTCAAATCTTCGGCGCCGACGCTGTGTTGTATCTGACGGTGAGCCAATACGGCACCTCTTATCAGGTCATCTCCAGCGACACCCGGGTGAGCGCCAGTGCAAAACTGGTTGATCTGCGTAATGGCAGCGTCCTGTGGAGCGGCAGCGCAACGGCTTCCAGTACGGAAGACGACTCCAACTCCAACGGAATTTTCGGCATGTTGCTTTCTGCGCTGGTGAACCAGATCAGCAGCACCATGACCGACAAGAGCCATGACGTTGCGGGAGTGACCAGCATTCGCCTGCTGTCTGCCGGAACGCCGAACGGGATCTTATACGGGCCACGTTCTCTGAAATACGGGAAGGATGCGCAGTAAAGAACTTTACTTATGCCCGGTCAGCTCGCAGCCTGACCGGGCGCTTTCCTGCTCTGCCGTTATGCCAAAACAAATTTATTAATCGCCACCGCAACGCCGTCTTCCTGGTTGGTCGCAGTAATAAACTGTGCGGCTTCTTTAATTGCCGGTTCAGCGTTACCCATCGCTACGCCCGTCCCCGCATACTGAATCATCGCCAAATCATTGCCGTGATCGCCGATGCACATGACGTTTTCACGACCGATGCCCAGATGCTCCGCCAGTTTCGCCACGCCTTTCCCTTTATCCGCGTCTTTATGCAAAATTTCGAGGAAGAAACCGCTGCTTTTCATCAGGGTATAGCGCTCGAATACATCGGCGGGAATACGGCTGATGGCGGCGTCCAGAATCTCCGGATGATCGATCATCATCACCTTGGGAAAACGTAAGCCCGCATCCATTTCCTCCGCCGGGCAGTAATGCAGCGGAATACCGGTGATGAAGGATTCACGTACCGTATAAGGACTGACGTCACGGTTAGCGGTATAGAGCTTGTTGCGATCAAGCGCATGGAAATGTGAGCCAATCTGGTGGGAAAGCGCTTCGAAAAAGCGGTAATCCTCATAACTCAACAGCGTTTCAAAAAGAATCGCCCCGTCATGCGCATAATGAACCAGACCGCCGTTATTGCTGATGCAATAGCAACCATCCTGCTCCAGCTCCAGTTCACGCAAATACTCCTGCGCGCCGATAAACGGCCGGCCGGTGGCAAGAACAATATGAACACCGCGCGCTCTGGCAGCCATGATGGCCTGTTTAACGGCCGGCGTTATTTTGCGTTCCGGGTTGAGAAGGGTTCCGTCGAGATCGATTGCGATAAGCTGTATGGTCATGTCGTCCTCATGGCTGACTAAAAGTGAGCGATAGATCAGAGCATACCAGAACAAGACCTCGTCGCTCGACCATCTATTCTCAGGCTGAATGTATAAATAAGAAAGGCGCCGTACAGGCGCCTTTCACACTCTTCGATCCGGATCAGAAATCCAGGTTCACCGCCCTCAGGGCGTTCTCCTCAATAAAGGCACGGCGCGGCTCAACCGCATCGCCCATCAGGGTGGTAAACAGCTGGTCGGCAGCCACAGCATCCTTAACGGTCACACGCAGCATGCGACGGCTTTCCGGGTCCATAGTCGTTTCCCACAGCTGTTCCGGGTTCATTTCACCCAGACCTTTATAACGCTGAATAGCCAGGCCGCGACGTGACTCTTTCACCAGCCAGTCAAGCGCCTGCTCAAAGCTGGCTACCGGCTGACGGCGTTCACCACGCTCAATGTAGGCATCATCTTCGATCAGGCCGCGCAGTTTTTCACCCAGCGCACAGATGCGGCGATATTCGCCGCCGTGAACGAAGTCGAAGTCCAGCACGTAGTCAGTATCGACGCCGTGCGTACGTATGCGCAGCACAGGTTCAAACATCTGCCGCTCGCGGTTTTCACGGACCACGGCGCTGTAAACGCTGCCGTGCTGCTCTTTTTCGTTCAGGGTCGCCACCAGCGAATCAATCCACGTTTGAACGTGCTCGCGATCGCTCAGGTTATCTTCGGTCAGCGTCGGCTGATAAATCAGGGTATTCAGCAGCGCTTTGGGATAACGGCGCTCCATACGATTAATCAGTTTCTGCACCTGGTTATGCTCGGCCACCAGTTTTTCCAGCGGTTCGCCAGCCAGAGCGGGCGCCTGGGCGTTGGTATGCAGCGTAGCGCCGTCCAGCGCGATGGAGATTTGGTACTGATCCATCGCTTCATCATCTTTGATGTACTGCTCCTGCTTGCCCTTCTTCACTTTATACAGCGGCGGCTGAGCGATATACACGTGGCCGCGCTCGATAATTTCCGGCATCTGACGGTAGAAGAACGTCAGCAGCAGGGTACGGATGTGCGAACCATCGACGTCGGCGTCGGTCATGATGATAATGCTGTGGTAACGCAGTTTGTCCGGGCTGTACTCGTCGCGGCCGATGCCGCAACCCAGCGCGGTGATCAGCGTCGCGACTTCCTGCGAGGACAGCATTTTGTCAAAGCGCGCTTTTTCCACGTTAAGGATTTTACCCTTCAGCGGCAAAATCGCCTGATTCTTACGGTTACGCCCCTGCTTGGCAGAGCCGCCCGCCGAGTCCCCTTCCACCAGGTACAGTTCAGAGTGGGCCGGGTCGCGTTCCTGACAGTCCGCCAGCTTGCCCGGCAGGCCAGCCAGATCCAGCGCACCTTTGCGGCGCGTCATTTCACGCGCTTTACGCGCGGCTTCACGGGCGCGGGCCGCGTCGATGATTTTACCCACGACGATTTTCGCATCGCCCGGGTTCTCCAGCAGGTATTCCGCCAGGCGTTCGTTCATCAGCGATTCCACCGCGGACTTCACTTCGGAAGACACCAGCTTATCTTTGGTCTGCGAGGAGAATTTCGGGTCCGGCACCTTCACCGACACCACGGCAATCAACCCTTCGCGCGCATCGTCGCCGGTGGCGCTGATTTTCGCTTTCTTGCTGTACCCTTCGTTGTCCATGTAGCTGTTCAGGGTACGGGTCATCGCTGCACGGAAACCGGCCAGGTGAGTACCGCCGTCACGCTGCGGAATGTTGTTGGTAAAGCAGTAAATGTTTTCCTGGAAACCGTCGTTCCACTGCAGGGCCACTTCCACGCCGATATCATCTTTCATGGTGGAGAAGTAGAACACGTTGGGGTGGATCGGCGTTTTATTTTTGTTCAGGTACTCAACAAACGCCTTGATGCCGCCTTCATAGTGGAAATGGTCTTCACGGTCATCGCGCTTGTCACGCAGGCGGATAGAAACGCCTGAGTTCAGGAACGACAGCTCACGCAGGCGCTTGGCCAGAATGTCGTACTGGAATTCTACATGGTTGGTAAAAGTATCCAGGCTCGGCCAGAAACGCACCTTCGTGCCGGTCATGTCAGTTTCGCCGACAATCTTCAGCGGTGCCTGCGGCACGCCGTGGTTGTAAACCTGCTCATGGACGTGGCCGTCGCGGCGGATAATCAGCTCCAGCTTGGTGGAAAGCGCGTTAACGACGGAAACCCCGACACCGTGCAGACCGCCGGACACTTTATAGGAGTTGTCGTCGAACTTACCGCCTGCGTGCAGCACCGTCATGATGACTTCGGCGGCGGAAACGCCCTCTTCCGGATGGATGCCGGTCGGAATGCCACGACCATCATCCTGTACCGAGACGGAGTTATCGCTGTGGATAGTTACCACGATCTCTTTACAGTAACCGGCAAGCGCTTCGTCAATCGCATTGTCCACCACCTCGAATACCATATGGTGCAGACCGGTGCCGTCATCGGTGTCGCCGATGTACATGCCCGGGCGTTTACGCACGGCGTCCAGCCCTTTTAATACCTTGATACTTGAGGAGTCGTAATTGTTTGACATCAGCCTTTCTCACTCGTCTGAAAACTGTAAACCCAAGAATTCCGATCGCGGCGCAAAGGCCGCAATACTGAAAAATCAGGGCATAAACCAGTCGTTATACACCAATAACCATAAACTGACCGTTAAACGGTTATTTTACCCTGTTCTACCCGGAACATCTTGCCCTTTTCGTCAATCATATCGTTAACCTGTTCTGCGCTGACCGCGCTGACAAAAACCTGTGCGCCCGTCGCTTTGAGGCGATCGGCCAGCAGGCGACGACGGTTAACGTCCAGCTCAGAGGCAAAGTCGTCAATTAAATACAAACAACGGCGGCCGCTGTGATGGGTCAGATACTCTCCCTGCGCCAGCCGCAGCGCGCACATCAGCAGCTTAAGCTGCCCGCGCGACAGCAGATCTTCCACCGGCGTGCCTTCGGCGCGAATGCGGAAATCCGCCTTATGCGGCCCGGATGCCGTATACGTCAGCGCCCGGTCGCGCTCAAACTGACGTTCCAGCAATTCACCGTAATCGCTCTCTTTATCCCAGCCACGCAGAAAAGAGAACGATAAATCAAATTCCGGCAAGAATTGCGCGCAGGTCGCACGGATATCCTCTGCGATTGCCGCGCTGTATTGCGCGCGCAATGCGCTGATTCGCTCCGCCAGCGGCACCAGCTCCTGATCCCAGGGGCGCAACTGCGCATAACGGCTCACCTGGCGCAACGCGGCGTTACGCTGTTTCAGCAGACGTTTAAGATTGCTCCAGGCAACGAAGAAACCAGGGTCGCTGTGAAAACATCCCCAGTCCAGAAAAGCACGGCGGTATTTCGGCCCGCCGTTAAGCAGGGTGAAACCTTCCGGCGTAATCAGCTGCATCGGTAACATTTGCGCCAGCTCAGCCACTTTATGGCCGTCGCTGCCGTCAATACGCACCCGGCTGTCGCCGTCACGCCCTTTGCTCAGCCCCACGGACAGCTCGCGCTCGGCACCGGTATCAACCCGGCCGTGCAGCACGAATTCATTCTGGTCGTGACGGATAACCCTGCCGGCCTGCAGGCTGCGGAAAGCCCGGCCATGCCCGAGCGTATAGATCGCTTCCAGCACGCTGGTTTTACCGCTGCCGTTGGCGCCGACCAGGAAATTAAATCCCGCCACGGGAGAAAGATCCGCCGATTCGATATTCCGGAAATCGCGGATCAGTAAACGCGTTAACGCCATAAGGTCTGCAACAACGACGCTAGAGACGCATCGGCATAACGACGTAGGCCGCGCTCTGGCTGGCGGCGTCTTCGATCTGCACGCTGGAGACGGAGTCCGTCAGCAGCACGCGCACCGTTTCGCATTTCAGCGCATTCAGCACGTCCAGCATGTAGCTGACGTTGAAGCCGATTTCCAGCTCGGAGCCGCCGTAGCTGACGTCCAGAATCTCTTCCGCCTCTTCCTGCTCCGGGTTGTTGGCCGTAATTTTGAGCTGATTGTGGCTGACGAACAGACGCACGCCGCGGAATTTCTCATTGGAGAGAATCGCCGCGCGGGCAAAAGCCTGCTTTAGTTCATCGCAACCGGCTTCCAGCGTTTTGTCGGGGTTCTTCGGCAATACGCGGCGATAGTCAGGGAAACGGCCGTCAACCAGCTTGGAAGTAAAGATAAAATCGCCTACATGGGCGCGGATATTGTTGCCGCCGATTTGCAGACGCAGCGGCGTGTCGCCGCCATCCAGCAACCGCACCAGCTCAATCACGCCCTTACGCGGCACGATAACCGAGTGGTTCGGCAGATTCTGCCCGACCGGCATGGCGCAGACCGCCAGGCGGTGGCCGTCGGTCGATACGGTACGCAGTTCTTCCCCTTCGGTTTCGAACAGCATGCCGTTGAGGTAGTAACGCACATCCTGATGGGCCATAGAGAATTGTGTGGCCTCAATCAGCTTTTTCAAGGTCGCCTGCGGCAAAGTGAACTCAACTTCGCTCTGCCAGTCGTCCAGATTGGGGAAATCAGCTGCTGGCAGCGTGGAAAGCGAGAAACGGCTGCGGCCGGAGCGCACCAGAATGCGATCGCCTTCCAGCGTTACCGCAATTTCCGCTCCGTCGGGCAGGCCACGGCAGATATCAAGGAATTTCCGCGCCGGAACCGTCGTCGCCCCGGACTCGTGCGGCTGGGACAGCGGCACGCGGGCAACCATTTCCATTTCCAGATCGGTACCGGTCAGCAGCAGGGAACCCTCTTCCACCTGCAACAGCAGGTTACCCAGGATCGGCAGCGTCGGACGACCGCCCAACGGGCCGCTCACCTGTTGCAGCGGCTTTAATAAGTGTTCTCGTTCGATGATAAATTTCATAGCGCTACGATGATAATGTCCTGATTAAATTGGAAAAATCTTCTTTGATATCGTGACTTTCCTCACGAAGCTGCTCTATTTTACGGCAGGCATGCAGCACCGTGGTATGGTCGCGACCACCGAAGGCATCACCGATTTCCGGCAGGCTGTGGTTCGTCAGTTCCTTCGCCAACGCCATCGCCATCTGGCGCGGACGGGCTACGGAACGGGAGCGGCGTTTGGACAACAAATCCGCCACTTTGATTTTATAGTATTCGGCCACCGTCTTCTGAATATTGTCGATAGTAACCAGTTTTTCCTGCAACGCGAGCAGGTCACGCAGCGCTTCACGCACGAAGTCGATGGTAATCGCCCGTCCGGTAAAGTTGGCGTTGGCGATCACGCGGTTCAATGCGCCTTCCAGCTCACGCACGTTGGAACGCAGGCGCTTGGCGATGAAAAACGCGACTTCGCCCGGCAGACGGATGTCATTTTCATCCGCCTTTTTCATCAGGATCGCCACGCGGGTTTCCAGCTCCGGCGGCTCAATAGCCACGGTCAGCCCCCAGCCGAAGCGGGATTTCAGACGATCCTCAACCCCGTTGATCTCTTTGGGGTAACGATCCGACGTCAGAATGATCTGTTGGTTTCCTTCCAGAAGCGCATTAAACGTATGGAAAAATTCTTCCTGCGATCGCTCTTTGTTGGCAAAGAACTGAATGTCATCGATCAACAGGGCATCCACGGAGCGATAGTAACGTTTAAACTCTTCAATCGCGTTGTTTTGCAGCGCTTTAACCATGTCCTGCACGAAACGCTCAGAGTGCATGTACACCACTTTGGCGTTGGCCTTGCGCGCCATAATGCCGTTCCCCACCGCGTGCAGCAGGTGGGTTTTACCCAGGCCGGTGCCACCGTAAAGAAACAGCGGGTTATAGGCGCCGCCGGGGTTATCCGCCACCTGGCGCGCCGCGGCGCGGGCCAGCTGGTTTGACTTACCTTCGACGAAGTTATCGAAGGTGTGTTTCGGGTTCACGTTGGAACGGTAGGAAAGCTCGGGCTGCGCCGGCGAGCTTTCCCAACTGGGACGAACCGACGAAGCGACGGGCCGTCCGACGCTTTCCGCCGGCGCGCCGGCGCTCATCGCCGGGCTGGCGGCAGGCGCCACGGAGGCCGGTTTACTGCCGACCTCGAAACGCAGCAAAGGGGCGTCAGTGCCGCAAAAATCGTTCAACAATCCATTGATGTTATTCAGGTACTTGTCGCGTACCCAGTCCAGCACGAAACGATTGGGGGCATAGAGCGCCAGGGTGTTGTCACTCAGTTCCGCCTGCAGGGGGCGGATCCACATACTGAATTCTGTGGCAGGTAATTCATCCTGCAATCGGGCAAGACATTGCTGCCAGAGCGAAAGTGACACGGCGGACTCCACTTGAACAAAATCAACAAAGAAATGAGCAAGATTACTGCTTGAATGTTTAAATACGCACGGACGATCGGGATCGTCTGTAAAGCATGAACAGGTTACCCACATTCCCGCCACACCATGCGCACCGCTTTTCCACGGTGTATCTCCCAACGATCCCGGGGACGGGATCATATCCGGGATGGCGGATCATAGCGCAAACCGCACAGAAGATCCTCCCTAACCTCACAGATTAGATCCTTTTTATCCACAGGCTTATCCGGACAAGATATTTTAGCCGGATCTCCCGCCTGACGCCTCCCCGCGCATCGCAGAATGCGCTTTTTCAGATTACCTGCACCGCCTGGATCCTGATTTTTTCCCCAATAATGGTCAGGATCTTCGCGAGATCCTTGCGCTTTGAGAGGGAGTCCGTATAATTTCCCACCCACGCGCTGTCCTCCGTGATTTGCGGGTGCCTCCTTTAATAAAGAAATGCGTTATTGAAGGCATCTCCCGCGGCGATTCGTCGACCGGGATGTGGTATCAACGGATTCATGCAGGTGGAATCTGGGTGGATGGCTTTGCGATGTCAATTGACTCCGGACTGTACAATTATTACAATCCCGCCTCTTTGATCTCTCTGCGATTAAGGCGCCGGCGATTGTGACTCTGAGAAGTTGTGGCGTTGCCGAGCAGCCAAACGCGTTTGACTTGCCAGTTATTATTTAAAGCTTAGGTAGAAATCGCTATGAAACGCACTTTTCAACCGTCCGTACTGAAACGTAACCGTAGCCACGGTTTTCGCGCCCGTATGGCAACCAAAAACGGCCGTCAGGTTCTTGCCCGCCGCCGTGCAAAAGGCCGCGCTCGTCTGACCGTTGCCGGTTAATTCCGCTGACCCCGCAGTTGTTATTGACGTGGTGGTTAAGCTGAGTTTTCCCAGGGAGTTACGTTTGTTAACTCCCAGTCACTTCAATTTCGTCTTCCAGCAGCCGCAACGAGCCGGTACTCCTCAAATTACCATTCTCGGCCGTATGAATACGTTGGGGCATCCCCGTATCGGTCTTACCGTCGCAAAAAAATATGTCAAACGCGCGCATGAACGTAACCGGATTAAACGCCTAACCCGCGAAAGCTTTCGCTTACATCAGCACACGCTGCCTGCCATGGATTTTGTGATCATCGCCAAGAAAGGGGTCCAGGAGCTTGATAACCGGACGCTGACAGAGATTTTGGATAAATTATGGCGTCGCCATTGTCGCCAGGCTCACGTATCCTGATCGCGCTGATACGCGCGTATCAGGTGTTCATCAGTCCGCTACTGGGACCTCATTGCCGCTTCACGCCCACGTGCTCACAGTACGGAATTGAGGCATTGCGCAGGTTTGGAGTGGTAAAAGGCAGTTGGTTGACGGTGAAACGCGTATTAAAATGCCACCCTTTAAACCCGGGTGGTGAAGACCCCGTGCCGCCAAAAAATCGACGATAACAGAGAACATTAAGATGGATTCGCAACGCAATATTCTCCTCATAGCTCTGCTGTTCGTGTCTTTCATGATCTGGCAGGCCTGGATGACGGACAACAATCCGCAGCCGGTCGCCCAGACAACCAGTGAACAGACCATCAACAGCACCGTCAGCCAGGGTACCGGCGACAGTGATCAGGGGAAACTGATCACGGTTAAGACAGATGTGCTGTCTTTAACCATCAATACCCAGGGGGGTGATATTGAACAGGCCAACCTGTTGGCTTATCCGGCTGAGCTGGGTTCAGACAAACCGTTCCAACTGCTGGAAAGCACGCCGGAATTTGTTTATCAGGCACAGAGCGGCCTGACCGGCAAAAGCGGCCCGGATAATCCGTCCAACGGCGCGCGCCCGGTTTACACCACTGACCAGGCCAGTTACCAGTTGGCCGACGGCCAGGATGAGTTGCGCATCCCTCTGACCTATACCGACAAAAATGGCGCGGTATATACCAAAACGTTCATCCTGAAGCGTAAAGATTACGCTATCAAGGTGGACTATCAGGTGAAAAACAACGGTGCGGAACCGCTGGAGCTGACGCTGTTCGGTCAGCTAAAACAGTCGGTCAACCTGCCGAAACACCGTGATACCGGCAGCAGCAACTTTGCCCTGCATACGTACCGCGGCGGCGCCTATTCTTCCAGCGAAGATAAATACCAGAAGTACAGCTTCAGCGATATCGAAGAGAAAGCCCTGCAGGTAGAAACCAAAGGCGGCTGGGTTGCGATGCTGCAACAATACTTCGCTACCGCGTGGATTCCGCAGGCTGACGCCACCAATACATTTTACACCACGGACCTGGGCAAAGGCTTAGCGGCCGTCGGCTTCAAATCGCCGTCCGTTACCGTTGCGCCGGGAACGGAACAGAACCTGAACGCCACGCTGTGGGTCGGCCCTGAGCTGCAAAGCGAAATGGCCGCCGTTGCTCCGCACCTGGACCTGACCGTTGACTACGGCTGGCTGTGGTTCATTTCCCAGCCGCTGTTCAAACTGCTGAAGTTCATCCACAGCTTTATCGGCAACTGGGGCTTCTCCATCATCATCATCACCTTCATCGTGCGCGGCATCATGTACCCGCTGACCAAAGCGCAGTACACCTCGATGGCCAAGATGCGTATGCTGCAACCCAAACTGCAGGCGATGCGTGAGCGTATCGGTGATGACAAGCAGCGCATGAGTCAGGAAATGATGGCGCTGTACAAAGCGGAGAAGGTAAACCCGCTGGGCGGCTGCTTCCCGCTGCTGATTCAGATGCCCATCTTCCTGGCGTTGTATTACATGCTGATGGGTTCCGTTGAGCTGCGTCATGCGCCGTTCGCCCTGTGGATCCATGATTTGTCCGCTCAGGACCCGTATTACATCCTGCCGTTGCTGATGGGCGTTACGATGTTCATCATCCAGAAGATGTCGCCGACCGCGGTCACCGATCCGATGCAGCAGAAGATCATGACCTTTATGCCGGTTATCTTTACGGTGTTCTTCCTGTGGTTCCCGTCTGGCCTGGTACTGTATTATATCGTCAGTAACCTTGTGACCATTATCCAGCAGCAGCTGATCTACCGCGGCCTGGAAAAACGTGGTCTGCACAGCCGCGAGAAGAAGAAGTAACCAGGAATTATGATGTAATCAGGGCGGTCAACTGACCGCCCTTTTTTATCGCAATCTTTCATGCCCTGCATCACCGGAGGAGACAACCATGAGCCATTCAGACACCATCGTCGCCCAGGCAACCCCGCCGGGACGCGGCGGCGTCGGCATTTTGCGCGTGTCCGGACCTCAGGCCGCCAGCGTGGCGCAGGCCGTGCTGGGCAAACTGCCCAAAGCCCGTTATGCCGATTACCTGCCTTTTCGTGACGCCGATGGCAGCACGCTGGATCAGGGCATTGCGCTCTACTTCCCCGGCCCCAATTCATTCACCGGCGAAGACGTGCTGGAATTGCAGGGGCACGGCGGGCCGGTCATTCTCGACCTGCTGCTCAGGCGCATTCTGCAGCTTCCGGGCCTGCGTATCGCCCGCCCCGGTGAATTCTCCGAACGCGCATTTCTGAACGATAAGCTGGACCTGGCACAGGCCGAGGCTATCGCCGACCTGATCGACGCCAGCTCTGAACAGGCCGCCCGTTCTGCGGTAAATTCATTGCAGGGCGCATTTTCCTCCCGGGTTCACCGCCTGGTGGAAGCACTGACCCATCTGCGCATCTACGTGGAGGCCGCTATCGACTTCCCGGATGAGGAGATTGATTTTCTGTCCGACGGTAAAATTGAAGCTCAGCTCAATGAGGTTATGGACGATCTGCAGAGCGTACGTGCGGAAGCCCGTCAGGGCAGCCTGCTGCGCGAAGGGATGAAGGTGGTTATCGCCGGCCGGCCAAATGCCGGGAAATCCAGCCTGCTTAACGCATTGGCCGGGCGCGAGGCGGCCATCGTCACCGATATCGCCGGCACCACGCGCGACGTTTTGCGCGAGCATATCCATATTGACGGTATGCCGCTGCATATTATCGACACCGCCGGGCTGCGCGAAGCCGGTGACGAAGTAGAGCGTATCGGCATCGAACGTGCCTGGAATGAGATCGAACAGGCCGATCGCGTTCTGTTCATGGTCGATGGCACCACCACTGACGCAACGGAGCCGTCCAGGATTTGGCCGGAGTTTATGGCCCGCCTGCCCAAAAATCTGCCGGTCACGGTGATCCGCAATAAAGCGGACATGACCGGGGAGCCTATCGGCATCGAAAATGTAAGTAATTACTCACTAATTAGACTGTCCGCCCGCAACGGTGCCGGCGTAGAAACACTGCGCGAACACCTGAAGCAAAGCATGGGGTTTGATCTCAACATGGAAGGCGGTTTCCTGGCACGCCGCCGCCATCTGCAAGCCCTGGAAACAGCGGCTATGCACCTTGAACAAGGCAAAGATCAGCTAGTGAATGCTTACGCTGGGGAATTACTGGCTGAAGAGCTGCGCCTAGCACAGCAGGCCCTGAGCGAAATCACCGGGGAGTTTACCTCAGACGACTTACTGGGGCGCATTTTCTCCAGCTTCTGTATTGGAAAATAGTAAGCACACACTTACATTCCAGCAAAATCATCCTCCGCCGAATTTTCTCTGATAAATCCGGCGGACGCACCAGGTCAGGGCAAATATCCCCATACCGCACGCCAGCAACCGCACTCCCGTATCCCAGGTTATCCCCTGTACCGCCAACTGGTGCGCCATATAGCTGTACATCCATGTTCCCGGCAACATGGTAACGGCGGAAATCCAGCAATAGCGCCAGAAAGGAATGGCGGTAAGCCCATAGACATAATTTTGCAGGTTGTACGGAAACATCGGCACCAGGCGGGTAAAGATAAGAAAATCAACGCCATAAAAAGATATTCCCGTATCTATTTTTTGAAAGCGCGGTGAATGTCCGAAGCGGGCCAATAGCCAGTCGCGGCCAAGGTAGCGTGCCAGTAAAAACGAGAGAGAAGAAGCCAGAGTCGCCGCCAGGAGTGATATCAGGGTCCCCTGCCAAACGCCAAACAGTACGCCGCCGGCAATCACCAGCACGCTGCCCGGAAATAAAAAAAGCGAAGCGGCGACAAACAACGCGATGTAACCGATAATGCCTGCCCACCCATGCCGGGTGACCCATAATTGCAGTTGGTCGATGTTGCTGTACATAGTAGCCAGCGGCGTATTATGTACGATAAATGCGCCTGCAATTAACAAGACAAAAACAATACCGCGCTTAATCCTTCTTTTGCATACCACCTCACAAAGCGGATAAAAATTTTACCGAAATACATTCGCGAATATTATATTTCTGTGGTCTACACAATAAGCCGCCGTAACGGCAGATATCCATTCTATCAATACATCACCCTGAATAAACGCCTGTACTAACAAAAGAAGCCGGAGAACAAACCGGGCGAGAATCCTGCCCCGTAAAACCTGGGAGAGTTTATGGAAAGTCATTTGGCCTGGAGCAACATCATCGCCCCTCAAGCAAACCGGGATCGCCTGCCCGACGATCTGCGTTCGGCGGCGCTTAATCACCCTTTGCCGCGCCGCCGGCGCTACCTGCAAAGCCGCCTGCTGCTGGCGGAAATGATGTACCAGCTATATGGTTTTGAGCGGTTGCCGCCCATCGCTATCGCATCCAACGGGCGCCCATGTTTTGCCGATCCGGCACTGCCGGACTTTAACGTTTCCTACGCCGGTAATGTGGTGGCGATTATGCTGAGTCACACCGGCCGGGTTGGTGTTGATATCGAATTTGTGCGGGTAAATCAAAACAGTAAGTATGCACAGCTGCAACTGCAGTTTTTGACGGCCGCCGAGCATCTCTGGCTTCGCGGGCAATATGATCCGTCGGAAGCCATTGCACAGTTATGGACGATACGTGAGTCAGTGCTAAAAATTTCCGGCCTGGGCAAAAACGGGTTTCATACTCTGCAATTACAGCCGAGCAGTGGAAAAATCCGCTCGTCGGTAACGCCGTCCGTTCAGTCTATTTGTCACGTTACGGGAGGAATTGCATGGGCCTGCAGCCAGTCCCCGGCGCTTGGGGACATCCATTTTTGGAAAATGCGTGATTCCGGCACGCTGGAGAACGTCAAAAAACAGACGGAACGCGAGCTGAAGCATTCAGCTTCTTGTTTGCGTTTTTCTAATTCAATATCCCATTATCAGGAAAACATATAAAATTAGTTAACAATACCTGCCTTTAATTGCCTGTTTAAATTTAGTCTTTAATTCCATTTATACAAAATAATTGACTGGCTAGTTTTTAGTTTCCACGTTTATATAACGTAAAAAACCTATTCAGGTTGCTGTTATTGATTTAAAATATTTAACAACAAATCACCGGCACGTACTTTTACAGAAATGGAGAAATTTCATGTCTACGACTCCACTGAAAATTGTTACTTTACTTGGTAGTCTGCGCAAAGCCTCATACAATGGTATCGTCGCTGACACATTGCCGGAACTGGCACCAGCGGGAGTGATCATTGAAGCATTGCCTTCTATCCGTGACATCCCTCTGTATGATGCCGATTTGCAGCAAGAGAGCGGTTTTCCTACACGCATTGAAGAGATTGCGCAGAAGATCCGCGAAGCAGATGGCGTTATTATTGTTACGCCGGAGTACAACTATTCCGTGCCTGGTGGGTTGAAGAACGCGATTGACTGGATTTCCCGTCTTCCCGAACAACCCCTGGCAGGGAAACCCGTGGCAATCCAGACATGCTCCATGGGGCCGGTAGGCGGAGCGCGCTGCCAGTATCATCTGCGCCAGATACTGGTATTCCTGGATGCCTACGTTATGAATAAGCCCGAATTTATGGGCGGAGTGATACAAAGCAAAGTGGATGAACAACGCGGCAAACTGACCGATGTTGCAACTATTGAATTCCTTGGCAAACAACTTTCAGTTTTTGCAGACTACATCCGCCGCGTCGGTTAAGATCTAACGAACGCCCCGGTTCGGGGCGTTCGTTATTGCAAGGGACTGTGTAGTTCGGTTTCATCATGAAATTTAATTTTTTGATCTTTTTTCTTTTAGTAGGACTTCTAGGAATTTTCCTACCCTACAACTATGCTTTCGGCGCACCCGAGCCGGAACAACCCTTGCCTTTGCCTCCATCTTTACATTCATCCCGCTCAACGCTGAAGCCGCCGACCATTTCCCAGCAAGAAGACAACCAGCTGGAAGCCATTACGCTCTACCTCACGATCATTCGTGAAGATGATAAAAACAGTTGGGCGCCTTACCAGTTAGCGTCGGCGCTGGCATCAAAAGGCCAACGTGAAATGGCGGAACGTTACCTGAAAATGAGTTCTCAGCGCGGGTTATGGTATTACTACAATCTGCTGGAAGATCCCGCGTTCAACAATATGCGCGACTCTGCAATATTCCAGCAGGTGTTGGCAGAAACCAAAGAGCGTTATCAGCAGCAGGCACAGCGCTACGAAGCTAAATCGTTTGATACCGTACCGTCCGGTAAAGCGCCGCCAAACGGCTGGCCGGTTATCATCTACCTGCATAACTTCGGCGACTCGGCGCGCGTCAACGATGATAAAAAAGCGTTTTACCGGCAAATGGGTTACGTTTACATCGAAATCAACGGCACGCAAATGCTGTCCGAGAACTCTTTCCGCTGGTCAACGTACAATGCAGAAAGCACGCAGCAGGCGGTGCAGAACAGCCTGACGGAGGTAGCGCAGAAAACACCGCTGAACCGCCGGCAGGTGTATTTGATCGGCCGCGGGCAAGGAGCCCTGCACGCCGCGAATCTGTTGGCTAAGTATCCCAAGGATTATGCCGGAGGGATGATCATCTCCCCCTACGGAAAGATAAAGTCAGAAAGTCACACGGACGCTAAAGACAAGAGGTTGTTTTTTGTCACGTTCAACGAGCAGGAATCGCTGTCCCGGGATTACATCAGCAACTTCAAGCGTATTTTTACGCCTCACAACCATGTCTACGAAGGCCGCTACACGGCTGACGCGGATAACATGAAGCTTTGGAACGAGCGTTTTTATCACCCGCTGATGTGGCTCACCGGCACGGGTAATATGCCGGCCGCGCCCAATATTCACCGCGACTCATAAAAAAAGGAAAGACCTCGCGATCTTTCCCTCTCATTCCCGCCCGCAGCACTCAGTGTGCGTCAACGAATACAATCTTCAGTATAAACAACAGCGCTACCACAACCACGCACGGACTAATTTCACGCCAGCGTCCGGTTCCCAGCTTCATAATGCAATAAGCAATAAAGCCCAGGGCAATACCTTCAGTAATCGAGAAGCTGAACGGCATCATCACCGCGGTGATAAAAGCCGGAACGGATTCCGTTAAGTCGCTCCACTTCACGCGCGCCAGGCTGGAGGTCATCAGCACGCCGACGTAAATCAACGCCCCGGCGGCGGCATAAGACGGCACCATTCCCGCCAAAGGCGACAGGAACATCACCAGCAGGAACAAAATACCGACTACGACAGCCATCAGCCCGGTACGTCCGCCCACGGAAACACCCGATGTGCTTTCAATATAGGCGGTTACGGAGGAGGTGCCGATAAACGAACCGACGACGGAGCTGATGCTGTCTACAAACAGCGCCTGCTTCATGCGCGGGAATTTCCCTTCGCTGTCCGCCAGGCCCGCTTTATCGGTCACGCCGATCAGGGTGCCGGAAGAGTCGAACAGGTTAACCAGCATAAAGGAGAAAATCACCCCGGCCAGCCCGATATCCAACGCGCCCATCAGATCCACCTGACCCACCACGTTGCTCACGCTGGGCGGCATGGAGAAAATACCGCTGTAATGCACATCGCCCAACGCCCAGCCAATCAGCGTAGTAACGACGATGGAAATCAGCACCGCCGCATGAATATTGCGCGAAGCTAAAATTACGATGATAAAGAAGCCCAGCGCCCCCAGCAGCACTTCGTGGGAAGCCAGGTTGCCGATCATCACCAGCGTATCTTTGTTAGGGATGATGATACCGGCGTTTTTCAGCCCCATCATGGCGATAAACAAACCGATACCGCTGGTTATCCCCACGCGCAGGCTAAGCGGAATATTCGCGATCATCCAGTAACGGATACGGAACAGCGTCAGCAAAAACAGGCCGACGGCGCCCCAGAAAATCGCGCCCATCCCCACCTGCCAGGACAACCCCATGGCGCTCACGACCACAAAAGCAAAGAATGCGTTCAGGCCCATCGCCGGCGCCAGCGCAACCGGCAGGTTAGCCAGCAGCCCCATAAAAATACTGCCGAAAGCAGCGATAATGCAGGTAGTAACGAATACTGCCTGGGTGTCCATTCCCGCAACGCCGAGGATCTGCGGGTTGACGAACACAATGTAAACCATCGTTAAAAAGGTCGTCAGGCCAGCGATCACTTCCGTACGTACGGTCGTACCGTGTTCCTGTAGTTTAAACAAGCGCTCGAACAGTCCCTGACCCTGAGCTGGGGTAATGGATGAATTATTCATACTGTTTAAAATCCGAGTGGATATTGGCTTTGGGAGGGTATCCTATACCAAAAGTTGTCAATATTGATGCTCGTCACAAATCTTTTTTTACCGTTTGTTTGTTTCTAAATTAATTGAGCGGCCTCACACTGACAGTTTCATTTCACGCGCTAAACTCAAAATCAACGATAATATCCTTAAATATCAAATTGATAATTTTATTATCAAATAGAGAAAAACACGATGAATGATAAAACATCGCGCCGAACGCAATCGCTTTCGCGCGAAGACATGATTGCACTTTTAGCCGTTTCCCGCAGAGAAAGACCTGCGGATGTCATTATCGAGAATGTCCGTATTCTTGATGTGATTAACGGCGGCGATATTCCCGGCCCGATCGTTATCAGCGGAGAGTCCGTCGCCGGTATCGGTCCGGATTACGAAGGCGCGCCGGCTATAGAACGCATTGACGCCGGCGGCGCCGTGGCGGTGCCCGGTTTCATTGACGCGCATCTGCATATTGAGTCCAGTATGATGACGCCGATGGCGTTTGAGAGCGCTACGTTGCCGCTCGGCGTCACCAGTATCGTCTGTGATCCTCATGAAATTATTAACGTTATGGGGGAGGAGGGGCTGGAGTGGTTTTTGCGTTGCGCAGAGCAGGCGCAGCAGAATCAGTTTATTCAAATCAGTTCCTGCGTACCGGCTTTAGCGGGCAGCGACGTCAACGGCGCGGAATTTCCCCTGGAGCGGATGCTGCGTTACCGTAACCATCCCCACGTGCTCGGCTTAGCGGAAATGATGGACTACCCCGCCGTTATTGCCGGCGATGCCGCGACGCTGGATAAACTGGACGCTTTCCGCGATCTGACGCTGGACGGCCATTGCCCGATGCTGAGCGGTAAATCCCTGAATGCCTATATCGCCGCCGGTATCGAAAACTGCCATGAGACGCTGGCGGCCGAGGAAGGCAGGGAGAAGCTCTCACTGGGCATGGCGCTGATGATTCGCGAAGGCTCTGCCGCACGTAACCTGAACGCGCTGGCGCCGCTGGTTACCGAATTCAGCAGCCCGCAATGCATGCTGTGTACCGATGACCGTAACCCGTGGGAGATTGCCCATGAAGGCCATATTGATTCGATGATCCGTCGCCTGATCCAGCAATACCACGTTGCGCCGCACGTTGCCTATCGTGTTGCCAGTTGGTCGCCGGCGCAGCATTTCGGCCTGCGGCGTTTGGGGCTGATTGCTCCCGGTAAAAAAGCGGATATCGTCTTGTTGGACGACGTTCGTCAGGTGAAAATCCGCCGGGTGATTGCTGGTGGACGCACGGTGGAGCCGGAACAATTGCGTGACGGCTGTGCGTCCCGCCAGGCAGCAAGCAATCCTCCCCTGCATAACACCATCGATCGTCATCCGCTCAGTGCGCAGGATCTTACGCTGCCGTTGCAGGCGGGCAAACATTATCACGCAATTCAAATCGTCGCCAATGAGCTGATTACCCATAATCTGGACGTCGCATGGGACGGTAAACGTTTTGATAGCCCGGATATAAGCCGGATTGCCGTCATGGAGCGCTATGGCAAAAACCTTCCCCCGGCGCTGGGGCTATTGCAGGGGTTCGGGCTGACCAAAGGCGCCATGGCGGCCAGCGTCAGCCACGACAGTCACAACCTGGTGGTTATCGGCCAAAATGCAGCAGAGATGGCGTTAGCGGTAAACCGGCTGATATCCGGCGGCGGCGGGCTATGCGTCGTCTATGACGGAGAAGTGCAAAGCCATTTACCCCTGCCGATTGCAGGATTGGTGAGTGACCGCTCCGCCGCTGAAATTGCGGATGCCATTGATTCACTCAAAGCCGCCTGCCGCACATGTGGGGTAACACTGGACGAACCCTTTATCCAAATGGCGTTTTTGTCGCTGCCGGTCATTCCGTCATTAAAACTCACTAGTTTAGGGTTATTTGATGTGACACGGTTTCATTTTATTGAAACAACGGTTTAGAATGGACCTTGGTTTAGCCCGCGGATCGTCCCTCTGGCGATCCGCCTGACTGACAAGGAAATACCGTGAAACAAGTGAACTGCATTTTCTTCGACTGTGACGGCACCCTGGTTGACAGCGAATTACTGTGCAGCAAGGCATATGTCCATATGTTTGCACATTACGGCGTACATTTACCGCTGGAGCAAACGTTTAAAGAGTTCAAAGGCATCAAGCTGTACGAAATCATCGATCGGGTGCGCGCCCGCCATCCGTTTACGGCCACGCAGGATGAGCTGGAAGTGCTGTACCGTCAGGAAGTCGCCCGCTTGTTTGACACCGAACTTGAAGCCATTGCACATGCCGACGAGCTGTTGGCGCAGGTAAATGTCCCCATGTGCATCACCTCAAACGGGCCGGTAAGCAAAATGCAACACTCGCTGGGAATGACCGGCATGCTGCACTACTTCGGCGATCATCTTTACAGCGGATACGACATTCAGAGCTGGAAGCCTGAGCCGGATCTGATGTACTACGCGGCAAAAGGCATGGGCGTCAACGTCAGTGAATGCATTCTGGTTGATGACTCGCCACACGGCGCACATGCCGGCATCGCCGCCGGAATGCCGGTGTTCTATTTCTGCGCCGACGAGCATAATCCGCCCATCGATCACCCGCTGGTCACTACCTTCCACGATCTGCGCGAACTGCCGGCATTGTGGAAAGAAAAGGGGTGGTCGCTTACCACCGGCTAATCAGCTCGCCGGCATTGCCGGCTTATTCTGCCACCAGCGCCGCCGGCTTTCCGTTTTTACGCCGGCGGGAGCAAAACGCCGGTTTAATCCGCTTGCCACCACGTCCAGCAGCAGACACATCACGAAGTAAACGGCGGCAACAAACAGGAAAACTTCCATGGGATAAACCATGCTGCGGTTATTCACCTGCGTAGCAAGGAAGGTCAGCTCGCCCACGCCGACGATATAGGCCAGCGACGTGTCTTTAATTAACGCAATCCACTGATTAATAAAAGAAGGCACCATCATCCGCAGCGCCTGCGGCAACACCACGAACCACAGCACCTGCCAGCGATTAAAACCCAGGGAAAGCCCGGCCTGCCACTGGCCGCCACCGATCGCCGTAATGCCGGCGCTGACCGCATGGGCCAGATACGCGGAGGCAATCAGCGTCAGCGCGCACACAACGGTAGTGATTTCGGGAATATCCACGCCAAATACGATGGGCAGCAGAAAGTAAGTCCAGAAAATCAGCATGATAACCGGGATAGCGCGGAAAAAGCCAAGCACCATCGCCAGCAGACCACTCACCCAGCCGCGCGACATCGCCAGCAAAATCCCCAGCAACGTGCCCAACAGCGCCGACGCAACGCCGGCAATCAGGCTGATAACCAGCGTCAGCGCCGCGCCGCCCAGCGGACCGTCAGGGTATTGCCCCCACAGCATATAGCCGAGGTTGTCATGAATAACGGTAAAGTCCATCTCAGTAATTCCCCCTCACCCGGCGACGCTGCTGATGCCACATTCCCCAACCTTCCATCAGCGCGATAATCAGTACATACAACAGGGTTGCCACGCCAAAAGCCTGGAAAGTTTTCAGCGTTTCGGTTTCCACCTGGCGTGAGGCATATGACAGCTCAGCTACGCCGATCGCCATCGTCAGCGATGAGTTTTTAATGATATTCATGTACTGCCCGAGCAACGGCGGTAAAGCGATTTTAACTGCCTGCGGCAACACCACGTAACGCATGCTTTGCCAGGCGCTCAACCCCAGCGCCTGAGCGGCATATTTCTGCCCGCGCGCCACACCGCGCACGCCGGCTCGGATTTCTTCAGCGACAAAAGCCGCAGAGTAAAGCGTCAGCCCGAACAATCCGGCCAGAAACTCAAACGACGGCCAGGCCAGCGTCCACCCGGCGATGATCTGCTCATGGGGCGTATTCAGCCACTGCATTAACCCGGACGGCAGCAGCTGACCTGCGCCGAAATACCAGAAGAACAGTTGTACCAACAGCGGCGTATTGCGAAATACCGAACTGTAAGCCACCACGGGCAGGCTTAAACCGCGGTGGTTGCTGTCACGCAGGGCGGCAAGCGCCAGCCCCAGCAAGGTGGAAAAGAAAATGGCGCAGACGGAAATGACCAGCGTAATAAGAAAGCCGGACCACAACCACTCCAGATACTGCGGAGCGAGCACCCATGCGTAAAACGAGTCCCAATTCATGGCGTTGCCTGAAACGTAAAATGCGCAGCCTTACGCTGCGCAACAGAGGAAAACCGGCTAACCGCGTCGGTTACAGCTTACTGACATCCACCGGCGCGACTTTAAAATCACCACGCGGCTGGGCTGACTTGGTATCCGGCCCGAACCAACGGTCGTAAATCTTCACCAGCTCGCCGGAGCTTTCGAGGCCATTCAATACCTCATTAACCTTGCCGGTCAACCGATCCTCGCCCTTCGGCAAACCGATGCCCTGATACTCTTTGGTGATGCTGAAAGGGGAAATTTCAAAATCCGCCTTCTGCGCTTCCGGCACGTTCGCCAGCAAACCAACCAGTTTGGCGTCGTCCTGCGTTATGGCCTGTACGTTACCGTTACGCAGCGCGGCGAAAGCCAGCGGCGTATCGTCATAAGAAATCACCTTCGCGTCGGGGTACTTATTACGCAGGGTAATTTCCTGTACCGTGCCTTTATCCGCGCCGATACGCAGCTTGGCGATATCATCGGGTTGCTTCAGCACGCCTTTGCGGGCAATAAATTTCTGTCCGGTACGGAAATAGGGTTCGCTAAAGTTCACCTCTTTCGCCCGTTCAGCGGTAATAGTGAAGTTAGCGGCAATCAGATCCACCTTTTTAGACACCAGCAGCGGAATCCGGTTAGCTGGGTTCGTCGGGCGCAGCTCAACCTTCACGCCCAGCGCTTTGCCGATTTCATTCGCCACATCTACGTCATAACCCACCAGCTTGTGCGTTTGCGGATCAACAAAGCCGAACGGCGGATTGCTGTCAAACACGGCGATTTTAACCACGCCCGCTTTTTGAATGTCATCAAGCTTGTCGGCCTGCGCCAGGCCGGATACGCCGATCAACCCGGCCAGCAGGGTGACGGATAATGCGAATCTTTTCATGAAGGCTCCTAACTCTCTGATGTTCAGTAATTATCTGCGGACAGTTCAGGTAACTTACGCTCAGCATGCATAGAGCCGGAAATAATATAAAATGATATGAATATAACCTTTGGTTTCATCAATAAGAAAAGCCCCCGGAAACCAGCAAATTAGCGGCGTCCGGGGGCTTTTACATATGATTAATGCCCCATCTTATTCTTAAAACAGAATGTTATGTGGACGGGTTGTTGTCCTTAGCCAGGAGTCTGTCCAGCGCATCGCCGCCAAGATGACGGAAATCCTGCCCTTTGACGAAATAAAAAATAAATTCGCAGATATTTTGGCAGCGATCGCCGATGCGCTCAATGGAGCGGGCGCAGAACAGCGCGGTCAGTACGCTGGGAATGGTGCGAGAGTCTTCCATCATGTAGGTCATCAGCTGACGCACGATGCCTTCATATTCCTGATCAACCTTCCTGTCTTCACGGTAGATACGGATCGCCTCGTCCAAATCCATACGCGCAAAGGCGTCCAGTACATCATGCAGCATCTGAACGGTATGACGCCCCAGCGACTCCAGGCTGACCAGCAGCGGCTGATGCTGCTGGGAAAACTTTTCCAGCGCGGTACGGCAAATTTTATCCGCCACGTCGCCGATGCGCTCCAGCTCGGAAATCGTTTTGATTATCGCCATCACCAGGCGCAAATCGCTGGCGGTAGGCTGCCGCTTGGCGATAATTTTCACGCAGGCCTCATCAATAGCGACCTCCATCATGTTGACCTTACTGTCGCCTTCGATAACGCGCTTAGCCAGCTCGGCGTCCTGATTGTGCATCGCAGTGATGGCGTCGGTCAGCTGTTGCTCCACCAATCCGCCCATGCGCATCACCTGGGTACGGATATGCTCCAGTTCCGCATTGAACTGGCCGGAAATATGCTTGTTTAAGTTCAGGTTATCCATCTTATCTCTCTCATCAACCATAGCGGCCAGTGATGTAGTCTTCAGTTTGCTTCTTCGCAGGCGACGTAAACAGGGTGTCAGTATCTTTAAACTCAATCAACTCCCCGAGGTACATAAACGCGGTGTGATCGGAGCAACGCGCCGCCTGCTGCATGTTATGGGTGACGATCACCACGGTGTAATCCTGCTTCAGCTCGGTAATCAGCTCTTCAATTTTGCCGGTAGAAATCGGGTCCAGCGCTGAGCAAGGCTCATCCAGCAGCAACACTTCCGGACGAATGGCGATACCGCGGGCGATGCACAGGCGCTGTTGCTGGCCCCCGGAAAGGCTGTAACCGCTCTGATGCAGCTTATCCTTTGACTCGTTCCACAGCGCCGCCTTGGTCAGCGCCCACTGTACGCGTTCATCCATGTCAGCGCGGGAAAGCTTTTCAAACAGGCGCACGCCAAAAGCGATGTTGTCATAAATTGACATCGGAAACGGCGTCGGCTTTTGGAACACCATGCCCACTTTCGCGCGCAGCAGGGCGACATCCTGGCTGTCGGTCAGGATATTTTTGCCGTCCAGCAGGATTTCACCTTCTGCATGCTGTTCGGGGTAAAGCTGGAACATCTTGTTGAAGGTACGCAGCAGCGTTGATTTCCCACAGCCGGAAGGGCCGATGAATGCCGTAACCTGGTTACGGGCGATATCCAGGGAAATGTTCTTCAGCGCGTGGAATTTACCGTAATAGAAATTCAGATCGCGCACCTGAATTTTGCTGGAAGTCATGTCAATAGCCATGCTCATATCGTCGTCTCTCTTTTCTTTCCGGGCGCCGCCGCAGCCACGCCGCAAATTTATTTAGTATTTCTTTTTAGCGAACAGCACGCGCGCCAGAATGTTCAGCAACAACACGCACAACGTAATCAACAGTACGCCGGCCCAGGCCAGTTGCTGCCATTCGGAGAACGGACTCATCGCGAATTTGAAAATCGTTACCGGCAGGTTAGCCAGCGGCTGCATCATGTCCGTGCTCCAGAACTGATTGGACAGGGACGTAAACAACAGCGGCGCGGTTTCCCCGGCGATGCGGGCAATCGCCAGCAACACGCCGGTGAGAATGCCCGACACGGACGCCTTCAGCGTAATGGCGGAAATCATCTTCCACTTTGGCGTACCTAACGCATAGGCCGCTTCACGCAGACTATCGGGCACCAGTTTGAGCATGTTTTCCGTCGTACGGATAACGATCGGGATCTGCAACAGCGCCAGGGCAATCACGCCCGCCCAGCCGGAGAAGTGCTGCATTTTCGCCACCACGATGGTGTAAACGAACAGCCCGACGACGATAGACGGCGCGGAAAGCAAAATATCGTTGATAAACCGGGTGACGGAAGCCAGCCAGGATTTACGCCCGTACTCCGCCAGATAAATGCCGGCCATGATGCCAAGCGGCGTACCAAATACGGTCGCCCACAGGATCAACAGGCCGCTGCCCGCCAGCGCATTCGCCAGCCCGCCGCCCGCTGTGTTCGGCGGCGGCGTCATTTCGGTAAACAGCGCCAGCGACATACCGTCCATGCCGCGGGTCACGGTGGATACCAGGATCCAGATTAACCAGAACAGACCGAAGGCCATGGTCGCCATCGACATCATCAGGGCAATGCGGTTTTTATTGCGCCGCCATGCCTGCATCTTGCGGCGGGAATCGTCCACTACTTGTGCGTTTTGCATATCCATCGTCGCCATGTTAACGCCCTTCATTCTTTGCCAGACGCAGGATCATCAGCTTTGATAAAGCCAACACGATGAAAGTAATCACGAACAGAATCAGCCCCAACTCCATCAGTGCGGAAGTGTGCAGGCCGGACTCTGCTTCGGCAAATTCATTCGCCAGTGCGGACGTGATGCTGTTACCGGGCATAAACAACGAGGCGCTGTCGAGCTGGTAGGTATTGCCGATGACGAAGGTCACCGCCATGGTTTCACCCAGCGCGCGCCCCAGCCCCAGCATGATGCCGCCGATTACCCCGTTCTTGGTGTAAGGCAGCACGATGCGCCAGATGACTTCCCAGGTGGTACAGCCGATGCCATAGGCCGACTCTTTCATCATCACCGGCGTTTGTTCGAACACATCGCGCATCACCGCCGCAATGTAGGGAATGATCATGATTGCCAAAATGACCCCGGCGGCGAGAATGCCGATGCCGAACGCCGGGCCGGAAAACAGCTCGCCGACGATGGGAATGCCGGAAAGTACGTTGCCCAGCGGGGTCTGGAAATATTCGGCAAACAACGGCGCGAAAACAAACAGCCCCCACATGCCGTACACGATGCTGGGGATCGCCGCCAGCAGCTCAATCGCTACACCAAGCGGACGCTTAAGCCATCCCGGCGCCAGTTCGGTAAGAAACAGGGCAATACCGAAACTCACCGGCACGGCGATAATCAGGGCAATAAGCGAGGTCATCAGGGTGCCGTAAATCGGCACCAGGGCGCCGAATTGTTCGGCGGGGGCGTCCCACTCTTTGGTCCAGAGGAAAGCCAGCCCGAATTTTTGAAAACTGGGTACCGAGGCGAAAATCAGCGAAATGATGATACCGCCCAATAATAAAAGGGTAATCAGCGCAGCCAGCCTTACCAGCGCGCTAAAAATAACATCGCCATTCTTTCCCGGCGCTTTTATCGTCGGCTGTTTTTTTGGTAGCGGATAATCAGCCATGAGCTTCTCTTTCTTTAACGGATAGGTGTGGTTTTTCCGGCGCCTTCCCACCGGGAAGCGCGCCGGACAACATCATCAGTAAAGTGCTTTACCGCTGCTGTCTTTTACGCTGGTTTTCCAGGCGGCGCGGATCTGCTCAATAACGGACTCAGGCAGCGTGGCGTAATCCAGTTCATTAGCCTGTTTACCGCCGTTTTTGTAAGCCCAGTCAAAGAACTTGAGCACTTCAACGCCCTGCTCCGGTTTGCTTTGCGCTTTGTGAACCAAAATGAAGGTGGTTGAGGTGATCGGCCATACGTTGTCGCCCTTCTGGTTAGTCAGGTCCTGAGCGAACGTTTTGCTCCAGTCCGCGCCTTTGGCGGCGTTGCTGAAGCTGGTTTCATCCGGGCTGACCGCATGGCCGTCAGCAGAAACCAGTTTGGTGTAAGCCAGCTTATTCTGCTTGGCGTAGGCGTACTCCACGTAACCGATGGAGCCCGGCAAACGCTGTACAAACGCTGCCACGCCATCGTTCCCCTTGCCGCCCAAACCGGTCGGCCAGTTTACCGTGGTGCCCGCGCCGATCTTGTCTTTCCACTGTGCGTTAACTTTCGCCAGGTAGCTGGTGAAAACGTATGAGGTGCCGGAACCGTCAGCGCGACGTACTACGGCGATGTTCTGATCCGGCAGTTTTACTCCTGGGTTCAGTTTGGTGATAGCCGGGTCATTCCATTTTTTGATATTACCCAGATAGATATCACCCAGGGTCTGGCCGTCCAGCACCAGTTCGCCGGACTTCAGGCCCGGAACGTTAACCGCCAGCACAACGCCGCCGATCACGGTAGGAAACTGGAATAGGCCGTCAGCCGCCAGTTTGTCGTCAGTCAGAGGTGCATCGGAAGCGCCGAAGTCTACGGTTTTGGCGGTGATTTGCTTCACGCCGCCGGAAGAGCCGATGCCTTGATAGTTAACCTTGTTGCCCGTTTCTTTTTGGTAAGAATCTGCCCACTTGGCATAAACCGGCGCGGGAAACGTGGCACCGGCACCGGTCAGGCTGGCAGCGGCGAATGCAGACATAGCAGTCAGAGAGCAGGTCGCGGCCATGATTCCGGCTACGGTGGTACGTATCAGTTTCATATTCCCTCCTGGGGAAGCGTTATTGGTATTTCAGGTTAATTAGGATGCAGGAGGGAAAATAAGGCAGTTTGATGACAGTAAAATGTATGGGATATGACAGTTTTATGACAATTGATAGATAGAAAACAGGCCCCGTCAGGGGCCTGTAAAGTAAGGCTTTATTCTACCGTTACCGACTTCGCCAGGTTACGCGGCTGGTCAACGTCCGTTCCCTTAATCAGGGCAACGTGGTAGGAGAGCAGCTGCAACGGCACGGTATAGAAAATCGGTGCGGCAATTTCTTCCACGTGCGGCAGCGAAATGATCGTCATACCTTCACCGCTGGTAAAACCGGTATCCTGCGCGGCGAAAACGTAAAGCTGGCCGCCGCGGGCGCGGACTTCCTCAATGTTGGATTTGAGTTTTTCCAGCAGTTCGTTATTCGGCGCCACCACTACCACCGGCATATCGGAATCGATAAGCGCCAGCGGGCCGTGTTTCAGTTCACCGGCTGCGTAAGCTTCCGCGTGGATATAGGAAATCTCTTTCAGCTTGAGCGCCCCTTCCATGGCAATCGGGTACTGATCGCCACGGCCGAGGAACAACGCATGATGTTTATCCAGGAAGCATTCCGCCAGCCTTTCAATGTCCTTGTCCAGGTAGAGAAGCTGCTCGATGCGGCTCGGCAACGCCTGCAGCGCATGAACAATTTCATGCTCCGTCTCTTCCGGCATGCTGTGCAGGCGACCGATACGCGCCACCAGCATCAGCAATACGGTTAACTGAGTGGTGAATGCCTTGGTGGAGGCCACACCAATTTCCGTGCCGGCTTTGGTCATCAGCGCCAGATCGGACTCACGCACCAGCGAGGAACTGGCTACGTTACAGATCGCCAGCGATCCCAGGTAACCGATCTCTTTGGATAAACGCAACGCCGCCAGGGTATCTGCTGTTTCACCGGACTGGGACAGCGTGATAATCAGGCTGTTTTTGCGCACTGCTGATTTGCGGTAGCGGAACTCCGACGCGATTTCCACGTCACAAGGCACGCCGGCCAACGCTTCAAACCAGTAACGCGCCACCATACCGGAGTGGTATGAGGTACCACAGGCGATGATCTGCACATGCTCTACTTTAGACAGCAGCTCATCGGCTTTTTCACCCAGCTCGCTGAAGTCGATCTTACCGTGGCTGAAACGCCCTTCCAGGGTGTTTTTTATCGCCTGCGGCTGCTCGTAGATCTCTTTTTGCATGTAGTGGCGGTATACACCCTTATCACCAGCGTCGTACTGAACGTTGGACTCGATCTCCGGACGAATGACCTCATTACCCAGTTTATCGATAATCGTCACCGAACGACGGGTAACTTCCGCGATATCGCCCTCTTCCAGGAAGATAAAGCGACGGGTCACCGGCAGCAGCGCCAGTTGGTCCGAAGCAATAAAGTTTTCCCCTACGCCACAGCCAATCACCAGCGGGCTGCCTGAGCGGGCGGTAACCAATACACTGGGATCGCGGCTGTCCATCACTACGGTGCCATAAGCCCCGCGCAGTTGAAGAATAGAACGGCGAACCACTTCAATCAGGGAGCCACCCTGTTTTTGTTCCCAGTGCACCAGGTGCGCAATTACCTCGGTGTCGGTTTCCGACACAAAACGGTAACCACGCTCGATGAGCTGGGTACGAAGCTCTTCATAGTTTTCGATGATGCCGTTATGTACCACGGCAATATGTTCAGAAATATGCGGATGCGCATTCTGCTCAGTCGGTTCGCCGTGCGTTGCCCAACGGGTATGGGCAATACCGGTGCCGCCGACCATCGGTTCTTTCTCTACCGCGTCCGCCAGGGACTGAACCTTACCAACCCGGCATATGCGCTGCATATGGCCCGGCTGATCGATAACCGCCAGCCCTGCGGAGTCATAACCGCGGTATTCCAGACGGCGTAACCCTTCTAACAGAATTTCAGCAATATCTCGTTGCGCGACTGCGCCAACAATTCCACACATGGTGTTAATTTCCTTGATCGGGGTTTGTTGATGCAAACCCTTACGATGCCTGTAGATCTGACAGATTCCGGCTTTGCCGGGGTCCCCGAGCCTTGTAGAGAGTTGGGGTTATTATGTTTTGCTTTACGCCCTGATAACGATAAGACGCAAAGCAAAACCTTCCGGAGCGCAGAAGCCCCGGAAGCTGAACGCTTATTTTTTCTTGGTCGGACGCTGCCAGCCTTTAATGTGAACCTGTTTCACCCGGCTCAATATCAGTTCGTCGTCACCAACGTCGTCCGTCACCGTCGTGCCGGCGGCAATGGTAGAACCTTTACCCACGCTGACCGGTGCGATCAGTTGGGTATCCGAGCCGACAAACACGCCATCGCCGATGATGGTTTTGTATTTATTGGCACCATCATAGTTACAGGTAATGGTACCGGCCCCGATATTAACGTCATCGCCAATCTCGGCGTCTCCCAGGTAAGAGAGATGTCCGGCTTTAGAACCTTTGCCCAGGTAAGCTTTCTTCATTTCGACAAAGTTGCCGACATGGGCGCCCTGCGCCAGCTCAGCGCCCGGGCGCAGACGGGCGAACGGCCCGACGGTGCATTCCGCTGCCAGAGTGGAATCTTCAATCACGCTGTAAGGGCTGATTTCACAGTCATCACCGATCACGCAGTTCTTCAGCACGCAACCGGCGGCAATCCGTACGCGATCCCCCAGCGTAACCTTGCCTTCGATGATAACGTTGCTGTCGATGGTGATATCACGTCCGTGAGTCAGTTCGCCGCGCAGATCAAAACGGGCCGGATCCAGCAACATCACGCCGGCCAGCAGGAGTTTCTCTGCTTGTTCAGCCTGATATACACGCTCCAGCGTCGCCAGTTGCAGGCGGTTATTCACGCCTTCAACCTCGCTCAGGCGGTCAGGATGCACAGCTTCAATGCGGTTCCCTTCCTGATGCGCCAACGCGATGATGTCGGTAATATAGAACTCACCCTGCGCGTTGTTATTGTTCAGAAGGGCCAGCCAGCGTTTTAAGTCACGCCCGGCCGCAACCAGGATACCGGTATTGATCTCGTTGATTTTGCGCTGCTCATCGCTGGCATCTTTATGTTCTACGATGCCCGTTACCGTGCCGTTCTCACGTACGATACGGCCATAGCCGCTGGGATCGTCAAGCTTAACGGTCAACAGGCCGATACCGCCCTGCGGCTTGGCGGCCAGAAGGCGATCCAGCGTTGCCGAGGAAATCAGCGGCACGTCGCCGTACAGCATCAATACGTCTTCGTCGTCGGCAAAATAGGGAGCTGCTTGCTGCATAGCGTGCCCCGTACCCAATTGCTGGGCCTGCAACACCCAATTCACCGGCTGCGTTGCCAGCTTCTCCTTAAGCAGATCGCCGCCGTGGCCGTATACCAGATGCACATGCTGCGCGCCCAGCCCCAGAGCGGTATCGATAACGTGCTGCACCATCGGCTTTCCTGCCAGCGGATGCAACACTTTAGGGAGATCGGAATACATACGCGTACCCTTGCCAGCGGCAAGAATAACCACGCTCAACGCATTGTTCGACATAAGCAACCTGATTCATTCAAATTGATGGGCAAAGTAAACCTGTTCGCTAACAGAATTACTACATATTTTTCAACACAAAATGTCCGCAGGCCGCACCGGCTGCGGGATACACAGATAATAAATAACTCTGAGTAAAATGGGAAAAACTGTCGGTGAATAACGACGATCTTAACGCGGTTTAAGGAGAGTTAAACAAGAGTATTCTTGTTATGCGAGGCTTATTTCCGGCATAAAAAAAAGCGGCCATTCCGGCCGCTTTTTTACTCAATTTTCTGCTTACATCACTTTCTTGGTCAATTCGATAACGCGCAGTTTCGCGATCGCTTTGGCCAGTTCAGCCGATGCCTGAGCATAGTCAACATCGCCATGCGAGTTGCGAATGTGTTCTTCCGCTTTACGCTTAGACTCCATCGCACGCGCTTCGTCGAGGTCAAGACCACGGATGGCGGTATCCACCAGCACGGTAACGGCGCTCGACTGCACCTCAAGGATGCCGCCGGACAGGTAGATATACTCTTCCTCACCGTGCTGCTTAACGATACGCACCATGCCAGGCTTAATGGCAGTAAGCAGCGGGGCGTGACCGGGATAAATACCCAGTTCACCTTCACTACCCGTCACCTGGATTTTTTGCACCAGCCCGGAGAACATTCTTTGCTCCGCGCTGACGACGTCCAGATGGTAAGTCATAGCCATATCACCCTCCTATCAGGCGTTACATTTTCTTGGCTTTTTCCACGGCTTCTTCGATGGTGCCAACCATGTAAAACGCCTGCTCCGGCAGGTGGTCGTAATCACCGTCCATAATCCCTTTAAAGCCGCGGATCGTGTCTTTCAGTGATACGAACTTGCCCGGAGAACCGGTAAATACTTCCGCCACGAAGAACGGCTGGGACAGGAAACGCTGGATCTTACGCGCACGGGCTACGACCAGTTTGTCGTCTTCTGACAATTCGTCCATACCCAGAATCGCGATGATGTCTTTCAGTTCCTGATAACGTTGCAGGATGGACTGTACGCCACGGGCTACGTCATAGTGTTCCTGACCAACAATCAGCGGATCCAGCTGACGGCTGGTGGAGTCCAGCGGGTCAACGGCCGGGTAGATACCCAGGGATGCGATCTGACGGCTCAGTACCACGGTTGCGTCCAGGTGAGCAAAGGTGGTTGCCGGAGACGGGTCAGTCAAGTCATCCGCCGGTACGTATACTGCCTGTACGGAGGTGATAGAACCGGTTTTGGTCGAGGTGATACGTTCCTGCAGTACGCCCATCTCTTCCGCCAGCGTCGGCTGATAACCTACTGCTGAAGGCATACGGCCCAGCAGTGCGGATACTTCAGTACCGGCCAGGGTATAACGGTAGATGTTATCGATGAACAGCAGAACGTCGCGGCCTTCGTCACGGAATTTCTCCGCCATGGTCAGGCCGGTCAATGCCACGCGCAGACGGTTTCCCGGCGGCTCGTTCATCTGACCATATACCAGGGATACTTTATCCAGAACGTTGGAGTCGGTCATTTCGTGGTAGAAGTCGTTACCTTCACGGGTACGTTCACCAACACCGGCAAATACGGAGTAACCGGAGTGCTCGATCGCGATGTTACGGATCAGCTCCATCATGTTTACCGTTTTACCTACACCTGCACCACCGAACAGACCGATTTTACCGCCCTTCGCGAACGGGCAAATCAGATCCATTACCTTGATACCGGTTTCCAGCAGTTCCTGAGAGTTTGACAGCTCTTCATAGCTCGGCGCCGCGCGGTGAATCGCCCAACGCTCTTCTTCGCCGATGTCGCCTTTCATGTCGATCGGGTCGCCCAGAACGTTCATGATACGACCCAGCGTCGCTTTACCCACCGGTACTTCAATCGGGTGATCCAGGTCTTCAACATCCAGACCACGGCGCAGGCCGTCAGAAGAACCCATCGCGATGCAGCGCACAACGCCGCCGCCCAGCTGCTGCTGAACTTCCAGTACCAGCTTACTGGCACTGCCTTTCACCTCAAGCGCGTTATACACTTTCGGCACGGCATCCTGCGGGAACTCCACGTCCACCACAGCGCCGATAACCTGGATAATCTTTCCAGTAGCCATCTTGAATCCTCTACGTAATTCGTAAACCTAGCCTTAAACCGCTGAAGCGCCCGAGACAATCTCGGTGAGCTCCTGAGTGATGCTGGCCTGACGAGCTTTGTTGTAAACCAACTGCAGCTCTTTGATCAGGTTGCCGCCGTTGTCGGTTGCTGCCTTCATCGCAACCATACGTGCGGCCTGCTCACTGGCCAGGTTTTCCACGACGCCCTGATAAACCTGTGATTCCACATAGCGGCGCAACAGGGTATCCAGTAGCACCTTAGGATCGGGTTCGTACAGGTAATCCCATGATTTCTTCTTCAACTCGCTGTCGTCTGCCGGTGGCAGCGGTAACAACTGAAGGATCTGCGGCTCCTGGGACATGGTATTGATGAACTTGTTGTTCACGATATACAGCTTGTCCAGGCGCCCTTCGTCATAAGCCTGCAGCATCACTTTCACCGGCCCGATCAGCTCGGACAGGGAGGGGGTATCCCCCATACCAGTTACCTGAGCGACAACATTGCCGCCAACAGAACTGAAGAAAGAGACTGCTTTGGAGCCAATCAGCGCCAGATCGACCTGAACGCTTTTTTCACTCCAGCTTTTCATATCCACCAGCAGTTTTTTGAACAGGTTAATGTTCAAACCACCACACAGGCCGCGGTCGGTAGAAACCACCAGATACCCAACGCGCTTGATTTCGCGCTCTTCCAGGTACGGGTGTTTATACTCCAGATTTCCTAACGCAAGATGACCGATCACCTTGCGCATGGTCTCTGCATACGGACGGCTGGCCGCCATGCGATCCTGCGATTTACGCATTTTGGAGGCGGCGACCATCTCCATCGCTTTTGTGATCTTTTGCGTGTTTTGCACGCTGGCGATCTTGCTTCGTATCTCTTTTGCGCCGGCCATCTCAGCTTCTCCTCAAAACCTTACGGCCTTCCGGTTTCCCGTCAGGCCGTAGCGGCATTACCAGGACTGGGTTGCTTTGAAGGAATCGAGGATGCCTTTCAGCTTGCCTTCGATTTCGTCATTGTAAGCGCCGGTCTGGTCGATCTGCTGCATCAGCTCGGCGTGCTCGCGTTCTACGAAAGCGTTCAGCGCGGCTTCGAAGCTGCCAATCTTAGCCAGTTCCACATCTTCCAGATACCCACGCTCGGCGGCGAACAGCACCAGCGACTGCTGGGCGACCGACATCGGCGCATACTGCTTCTGCTTCAGCAGTTCGGTAACTTTCTGACCGTGGCTCAGCTGTTTACGGGTAGCATCATCCAGATCGGAAGCAAACTGAGAAAACGCAGCCAGTTCACGGTACTGCGCCAGCGCGGTACGGATACCGCCGGACAGTTTCTTCATGATCTTGGTCTGAGCGGCGCCACCCACACGGGATACGGAAATACCCGGGTTTACCGCAGGACGGATACCGGCGTTAAACAGGTTGGATTCCAGGAAGATCTGACCGTCAGTGATGGAGATAACGTTGGTCGGAACGAACGCCGATACGTCACCTGCCTGGGTTTCAATGATCGGCAGCGCCGTCAGAGAACCGGTCTGTCCCTTAACTTCACCTTTGGTGAAGTTTTCAACGTATTCCGCGTTAACACGCGCTGCACGCTCCAGCAAGCGGGAGTGGAGATAGAATACGTCGCCGGGGAATGCTTCACGTCCCGGCGGACGACGCAGCAGCAGGGAGATCTGACGATAAGCGACGGCCTGCTTGGACAGGTCATCATAAATAATCAGCGCATCTTCACCGCGATCGCGGAAATATTCGCCCATCGCGCAACCGGCGTACGGCGCCAGATATTGCAGCGCGGCGGATTCAGAAGCAGAAGCCACAACCACGATGGTGTTAGCCAGCGCGTCATGTTCTTCCAGCTTGCGCACCACGTTCGCAATGGTAGAAGCTTTCTGACCAATGGCGACGTAGATACACTTAATGCCGGAATCACGCTGGTTGATGATGGCGTCGACGGCCAGCGCGGTTTTACCGGTCTGACGGTCGCCGATGATCAGCTCACGCTGACCACGACCGATCGGGATCATGGCGTCAACGGACTTATAGCCGGTCTGTACCGGCTGATCGACGGACTGACGTTCGATAACGCCCGGCGCGATCATTTCTACAGGAGAAAATCCGTCGTGCTCAACCTGGCCTTTACCGTCAATCGGCTCACCCAGGGTGTTTACCACGCGGCCCATCAGGCCACGACCGACCGGCACTTCCAGAATACGGCCGGTACACTTCACTTTCATGCCTTCGGCCAGGTCCGCGTACGGCCCCATGACCACCGCACCTACGGAGTCGCGCTCCAGGTTCAGTGCGATAGCGTAGCGGTTGCCCGGCAATGCGATCATCTCGCCCTGCATGACGTCCGCCAGACCGTGAATACGGATGATACCGTCACTCACGGAAACGATAGTACCTTCGTTGTGAGCTTCGCTCACCACATTGAACTGAGCAATGCGCTGCTTGATCAGTTCGCTGATTTCGGTGGAATTCAGTTGCATGCTCCAGTCCCCTTAAGACTGCAAGACGTCTGTCAGGCGCTCAAGACGGCCGCGAACGCTGCCGTCGATCACCATGTCACCCGCGCGGATCACCACACCAGCAATGACAGACTTATCAATTTTGCAATTCAGCTTCACTTTACGTGACAGACGTTTTTCCATTGCCGTGCTGATTTTTGCCAGTTGTTCGTCACTTAATGTTTTCGAGGAAATGACTTCCACGTCAACCGTGGCCTCCAGCGAATCACGCAGCGCAATAAATTGCTGCAACACTTCAGGAAGAACCTGCAAACGTCCGTTTTCCGCCATGACCCGAATCAGGTTACGGCCGGATTCGTCGAGCTGATCGCCACACACTTCGATGAACGTATTCGCCAGCGTTTCCGGCGCCAGAGCCCCGGACAGCATATCGGCAACGCTTTCGTTGCGTGTAACTTCGGCAGAGAACGCCAGCATATCCTGCCAGCGCGCTATATCCTTGTGCTCAACGGCAAAGTCAAAAGCTGCTTTGGCGTAGGGGCGAGCTACCGTGATAAATTCAGACATCAGCCCCTCCCTCCTTACAGTTCAGCGACCAGTTTATCAACGATGTCGCTGTTGGCAGCTTCATCCACGGAACGTTCGATAATTTTCTCGGCGCCAGCAATCGCCAGCATAGCGACCTGCTTACGCAGTTCTTCACGGGCGCGCTTACGCTCCGCGTCGATTTCAGCCTGCGCCTGCGCTACGATTTTATTGCGTTCCAGCTCGGCTTCCGCTTTCGCTTCATCAACGATCTGAGCTTTGCGCTTGTTGGCTTGCTCAATGATCACCTGGGCTTCCGCTTTCGCTTTTTTCAGTTGGTCGGTCGCATTGGCTTGCGCTAAGTCCAAGTCTTTTTTAGCCCGTTCCGCACTGGAGAGACCATCAGCAATTTCTTTCTGACGCTTCTCAATGGCAGCCATAATCGGCGGCCATACATACTTCATGCAGAACCAGACAAACAGGACGAACGCGATGGCCTGGCCGAGGATTGTTGCATTAAGATTCACAGCACAATGCCTCTTAAATTAGTTAATAAGTTTGAGTTTCCGGTTGCAGGGGACAAAACCCGACTACGCCACGGCAAACATAACGTACAAGCCCAGACCAACCGCGATCATCGGGATAGCATCCACCAGACCCATTACGATAAAGAACTGTGTACGCAGCAGGGGAATCAGATCCGGCTGACGAGCCGCACCTTCGAGGAATTTACCACCCAGGATGCCGATACCGATCGCAGCACCGATTGCCGCCAAACCCATCATCACAGCGGCAGCCATGTACAGCAGATCCATATTCAGGTTTTCCATGACAGTCTCCAGTTTGTTTCAGTTTAAACGCAAGTGTTGTTGAAATTAATGCTCTTCAGACGCCATCGACAGATAGACGATCGTCAGAACCATGAAGATAAAGGCTTGTAGCGTAATGATCAGAATATGGAAGATCGCCCACGGAACGTTGAGCAACCACTGTGACCACCACGGCAACAGACCGGCAATCAGGATGAAAATCAGCTCGCCGGCATACATGTTACCGAACAGTCGCAAACCAAGAGAGACCGGCTTGGACAACAGGCTGACGCCTTCCAGAATCAGGTTAATGGGAATAAATACGGGATGATTGAACGGCTGCAGGGTCAGCTCTTTGACGAACCCGCCCACGCCTTTCATTTTGATGCTGTAGAACAGAATCAGGATAAATACGCCCAGCGCCATGGACAAGGTGACGTTAACGTCAGCAGTCGGTACCACGCGCAGCGCCGGCAGGCCCAGGAAGTGCTCGCCGATGTACGGCAGCAGGTCAATAGGCAGCAAATCCATCAGGTTCATCAGGAACACCCAGACGAACACCGTCAAACCCAGCGGGGCGATCAGCTTGCTCTTACCGTGGTACATATCACGTACGCTGTTGTCGACGAAACCGACGATCATTTCCACCGCACACTGTAACTTACCCGGAACGCCGCTGGTGGCGTTCTTCGCCACCTTGCGGAAAATCACCAGAAAGAGCAGGCCCAGGACTACGGAGAAAAACATCGAATCGATGTTGATCGACCAAAAGCCCGTTCCGATCTGAAGCTGTGTCAGATGGTGACCGATATACTCTTGCGGCGTAGAGATTTCTCCTGCAGACATGATGCCTCTTACCCTTTAAGTAGTTAATACGGTAACGATTTATTGATTTCTTATTACTGCCGGCGCCAGCACAGAGACCACCAGCACCGTAACATACGTCAGGCCAAGCGGGAAAAACGCCGCTTTAAAGATCCCTAACGCAACGATCAATAACGCGATCGTGCAAAACACCTTCAGCGCCTCTCCGATGGCAAAAGACCATGCGACCTTCCCTTCGGCGGGAGTGCGGGTCTGATGACACCAGGCAAAAAACATGAACATCACGTTGGGCAACCAGGCCGCTAACCCGCCGAGAAGGGCAGAAAATCCCCACTCCGGCGCTTTTAAAGCAAAACCTGCGCCAAACAGAACAAAAGTCAGTAGCTGCAAAGCCAGCAACTTACCGGCGACTTTGCCACTGTAGAGCCTTACAGACATGACGTTTGCTCTCTCCGTAACCCACAGATTGAGTGACGTATAACACTGCCTTTGCGTTCCTGAGTCAAGCGACAAAAAACGTGCAAATTATACGGGCCACACCAGCAAATTCAATGCATAAGTAGCGAAAAGGTGAATAATAATTTAAATATTGTCACACTTTGCAATATTCCCGAAATTTCCCGTTTCTGTCACCTACGTATTGAAATGTAATGACTTATTGAAATTACATTTTAGGCCGTGCGTTCGATCACAAAAATGAACTCATAAAAACTTATACAGCATGTGGTTTTAAACTGTCTTTAGCCAAAAAGGCTTTTTAATTATTTGAAAAATCATAATGTTTCTTTTTATATCACTTGGTTTACGCCATACACCCAAATGAAACAATTTATTGACAATTACCGTTAATTAAGAAAGCTTTTTATTGTCAAATTGTCATTCAAAAACAAAACTGCCTTAACACGCAGTGATGGTGAATTATTATGCATTCCCTTCATTTCACATCTGCCGATGTAAAAAACAGGTAAACACGAAAACCGCCAAAAATTCAGTTAACGAATAATGATTCCCCATCTATAGGGGATAAAAATGTCGTGTTTGTTTGATGAAACTCAAACTTGATTGAGCTTTAAAACCACCAGATGGCGCTCACCGTCCAGTGCCGGTACGTGTAATTTTTCAACCGACTCCAGCGCAATGCCCTGCGGCAAAGACGCAAGCTCATCATCCGGACGTGTTCCTTTAAGTGCGTAAAAACGCCCTTTCTCCGGTTCGGGGAGATGGCGGCACCAGGAAACCATATCCTGCAAAGACGCAAATGCCCTGCTGATCACGCCGTCGAAAGGCGGCTGTGCCGGAAACTCTTCAACCCGGCTCTGCACCGGCTCAATATTGCTTAATTTGAGTTCATGCTGAACCTGCCGCAGGAAACGAATGCGTTTTCCCAGGCTGTCCAGCAGAGTGAACTGCGCGTCAGGCATCATGATGGAAAGCGGTATACCCGGTAATCCGGGGCCGGTTCCCACGTCGATGAAACGTGTTCCGCGCAGGAACGGCGCCACAACGATACTGTCCAGAATATGGCGAACCAGCATTTGCTCAGGATCGCGCACAGACGTCAGGTTATAGGCCTTGTTCCACTTGTGCAGCATCCCGACGTAATCCAGCAATTGTTGTTTCTGCTTACCGGTCAGCGTAATGCCGGCCTGGTCCAAAAGCACGTCGAGTCGTTGTTGCACAAAAAACCTCGGTTTATGAAAAATATCAGGCGCTATGATGCAGGGAATTCGCGGCAGAAGAAAGCCTAAGACACGAAAACCGCCGTTTCAGGCGGTTTTCTGTGACAAGGTTCAGGCACTGCGGCGCAACAAACCCTGTTTTTTCAGCCAAACCAGTAGAATAGAGATAGCCGCCGGCGTAATACCGGAAATGCGCGAAGCCTGACCAATCGATCCCGGCTTGTGATCGTTAAGCTTGGCGATCACCTCGTTAGACAGCCCGGAAACCTGGCGGTAATCAAGATCGGCCGGCAACAGGGCGTTCTCATTACGCAGCTGCTTTTCGATCTCTTCCTGCTGACGGGCGATATAACCCTCGTATTTGACCTGAATCTCTACCTGTTCCGCCGCCTGTTCATCCTCCAGCGCAGGCGCGAAGCTGTTCAGCCCGCTCAGCAGACGGTAATCCATTTCCGGCCGGCGCAGCAACTCTTCGCCGTTCGCCTCTTTGGATAACGGTGTTTTCAGCAGCGCATTGATTTCACTTACATTATCAGAGTGGGGGTGAACCCAGATATCACGCAGGCGCTGGCGTTCACGTTCGATGTTTTCCAGCTTCTCGTTGTAGCGCGCCCAGCGAACGTCATCCACCAGCCCTAATGCCCGCCCGGTTTCAGTGAGGCGCAGATCGGCGTTATCTTCACGCAGCATCAGGCGATATTCCGCACGGGACGTAAACATCCGGTAAGGTTCTTTGGTTCCGAGAGTGCAGAGGTCATCCACCAGCACGCTAAGATAAGCCTGATCGCGACGCGGCGACCAACCTTCTTCGTCCGAAGCGAAACGGCCGGCGTTCATACCGGCCAGCAGCCCCTGAGCCGCCGCTTCTTCATACCCTGTCGTGCCGTTAATCTGTCCGGCAAAAAACAACCCCTGAATATATTTGCTTTCCAGCGTTTGTTTCAGATCGCGCGGATCGAAGAAATCATACTCAATGGCATAACCCGGACGAACAATGCGGGCATTTTGCATACCTTCCATCGAACGGACGATTTGCATTTGCACGTCAAACGGCAGGCTGGTTGAGATGCCGTTGGGATAGATTTCATTGCTGGTCAGTCCTTCCGGTTCGAGGAAGATCTGATGCGCATTACGGTCGGCAAACCGCATGACTTTGTCTTCGATCGACGGGCAGTAACGCGGGCCGATCCCTTCGATGATCCCGGCATACATCGGGCTGCGATCGAGATTATTACGGATCGCCTCATGGGTGCGTTCGTTGGTATGGGTGATGTAACACGGAATTTGACGCGGATGCTGCGCAGCATTCCCCAGGAAAGAGAACACCGGCGCCGGGTCGTCACCATGCTGCGCGGCAAGCACGCTGAAGTCGATCGTACGGGCGTCGATACGCGGCGGTGTGCCGGTTTTCAACCGGTTTACCCGCAACGGCAGCTCACGCAGACGGCGTGACAGCGCGATCGATGGCGGATCGCCGGCCCGGCCGCCGCTGTAATTTTCCAGACCGATATGGATTTTGCCGTCCAGAAAGGTACCGACAGTCAGCACAACCGCACGGGCGCGAAACTTCAGCCCCATTTGGGTAACGGCACCAACGACGCGATCGTTCTCAACGATAAGATCCTCAACCGCCTGCTGGAAGATCATCAGGTTGGGCTGGTTCTCCAGCGCAGTACGTACCGCTTGTTTATACAGCACCCTGTCAGCCTGAGCGCGGGTTGCACGTACCGCCGGGCCTTTGCTGACATTCAGGGTCCGGAACTGGATCCCGGCATGATCAATCGCGGTCGCCATCAGCCCGCCGAGTGCATCGACTTCCCTGACCAGATGTCCTTTCCCGATCCCGCCGATCGCCGGATTACAGGACATTTGTCCCAGCGTATCAATATTGTGCGTCAGCAGCAGGGTCTGACGTCCCATACGGGCCGCCGCCATTGCCGCTTCGGTACCGGCATGACCGCCACCGATAACGATGACGTCAAAAGGATCTGAATAGAACATGGAACTGTACCTCGTGATGATCTTAATGCGGGGATCGTCTGATGATCCGCCGGGGTGAGGATTCTACTCAAGTTTAGCCAATGCGCCAACCTGGGCGGGAGAACCGTTAAGTATTAAAAAGATCTTTTTTATTTAAAGATCTCTTTATTAGATCTTCTATTAGGATCGCGATCCTCTGTGGATAACCGATTATTCGCAAGAAGGATCAATGTGATATTGAGGATCATTTGCTGTGGACGAGAAGTGATCCCAGGCAGGATAAGCTGGGATCATTTATCATGGTTATGCACAGAACAAAAAATGAGCTTCGGTTGTTCTTTGGATAACTACTGGTTATTTGCGGTTTATCACTAAACTTATCCACAAACCGGCGTTAGCTTATCGTGCTTTTTTCAGTAAAGTGATCCAATTTTTCACCCATTCCCCGGCCGGATCTTCCGGAATCTCGTGTTGGGTTACATCAATTTCCAGTACATCGCCGATCCGGCGGGCGCCGAATGCGCTCAGGATGCGATCCACGGTTTTAATACCTCCGCAGAAGGTGTCGTATTCGCTGCTGCCAAGCCCTACCGCGCCAAAGCGCAGATTTGTCAGATCCGGCTGGCGGGTTTCGATCTGCTCAAACAGTGGTTCGAGGTTATCCGGCAGGTTGCCGGCGCCATGCGTAGAGGTGATGACCAGCCATAACCCTTCCGTCGTTACTTCTTCTATTTCCGGGCCGTGCAGGGTCTCCGTGCTGTATCCGGCTTCTTCCAGCTTTTCAGCCAGATGTTCCGCCACATATTCCGCACTGCCCAGCGTGCTGCCGCTAATCAGGGTAATGTCTGCCATAGATGATCCCAACCTCGTTCAAAATCCGGTGGCTATTGTATGCTGTGAAACCGCTGGGATCTACCTGTGGGTAATAGGGGGATGATTACGGATAACCTGGCGATCGTTATGGTGCAATGTCGCGCATGATGGGGTTTTGCAGGGAGATCAGGGTTTCCGTGGACTGTATTTCGTCAATTGTCTGGATCTTGTTGATAAGTACGTTTTGCAGCGCATCGATCGAGCGGGTCATGACTTTAATAAAGATGCTGTAGTGGCCGGTGGTGTAATACGCCTCCACCACCTCTTCCAGGCTTTCCAGTTTGCTCAGGGCGGAAGGGTAGTCTTTGGCGCTTTTGAGGATGATGCCGATAAAACAGCATACGTCGTAACCCAGCTTTTTCGGGCTGATCCTGACGCAGGCGCCGGTAATGATGCCAGCTTGTTTCATTTTTTCCACGCGGACGTGGATCGTTCCGGGGCTGACGTTGAACTGCTTGGCCAATTCGGCGTAGGGCGTGCGTGCATTTTCCATTAATGCTTCCAGGATGCCCCGATCGAGATTGTCGATTTGATAATTATCGGCCATTTTTTCCCTCTTCTTTTGCACAAAATACATTGCAGATGGGATAAAAATGAAGGATCAAAAGTGAAATAGCAATATTTATTGTTGAATATTGAATTCTGTGGGCGTTTTGTTGCTTAATCATCTTAACAGAGACAGCGTAATTGTGAGAACGGCAATGGAAAAGCAATTTATACAAAAACAACAACAGATCAGCTTCGTAAAATCTTCTTTCTCCCGCCAGCTGGAAGAGCGCCTGGGCTTAATTGAAGTTCAGGCGCCAATCCTGAGCCGTCTGGGTGACGGAACGCAGGATAACCTGTCCGGTACGGAAAAGGCAGTACAGGTAAAGGTGAAGAGCCTGCCGGGAGAGACGTTTGAAGTGGTGCACTCACTGGCGAAGTGGAAGCGTCAGACGCTGGGAATGCATGACTTTGGCCCGGGAGAAGGCCTTTATACGCATATGAAAGCGCTGCGTCCGGATGAAGATCGCCTGAGCCCGATTCACTCCGTATATGTCGATCAGTGGGACTGGGAAAAAGTGATGGGCGACGGACAGCGTACGCCGGATTACCTGAAAAAGACGGTCCGCACCATCTATGCAGCAATCAAGGCCACCGAAGCGGAAGTCGCGGAAAGATACGGTTTGACGCCGTTCCTGCCGGACGACATTCATTTCGTGCACACTGAAATGCTGGCCCGCCGTTTCCCGGATCTGGATGGTAAAGGCCGTGAGCGCGCTATTGCCAAAGAGCTGGGCGCGGTATTCCTGATTGGCATCGGTGGCAAACTGTCTGACGGTAAAGCGCATGACGTACGTGCGCCGGACTACGACGACTGGACGTCCCCGGGCGAAGAAGGTTTTGGCGGCCTGAACGGCGATATTCTGGTGTGGAACCCGGTGCTGGAAGATGCGTTTGAGCTTTCCTCTATGGGGATCCGCGTGGACGCCGAGGCGCTTAAGCGTCAGTTGGCGCTGACCAAAGACGAAGAGCGCATCAAACTGGAATGGCATCAGGCCCTGCTGCGCGGCGATATGCCGCAGACCATCGGCGGCGGTATCGGTCAGTCGCGTCTGGTAATGCTGCTGCTGCAGCAACAGCATATTGGTCAGGTTCAGTGTGGCGTATGGTCGCCGGAAATTCGCAGCCAGGTGAGTGCGATCCTGTAATCAGCGTTTCCAGCGGCGCAGCAGACGGCCTTTTATGCCGGTATCGAAACGCCAGATGTGATCGAAAATACGCATAATGCCGGGTTTCCCGTGCTCAGAAACGGCCACCGCATGAAAACGGTGGCCGTTTTGTTCCTGTAATGCGCCTATTTGCCTGATAACGTCGTCCGGCAACCGTTGGGCGATAAAATCGGATATCACGACCGCATCTGCCTGCCGCCATGCCGACTGTCTCATCAACGCCGCCGTTGCCGCCAGGCAACGGGCCAGATCTGTACCGCCGCGAAAGCGCTGGGCCAGAAAGCGTATGGCCTGTTCAATGCCGTTATCGGCCGTTAACTCAAAACTGACGATATCGCTGGAAAACAACGTGACGTAGCAACGGCGGTTATCCGCCAGGGCGATGCGCAATAAGGCCAGGCAAAATGCTTTGGCGCACTGTTCGTTGAATCCGCCCATTGAACCGGAAGTATCCACGCAGACGATAAAGGGGCCGCGCGGCTGTTGTTCGTCCTGGTTATAAACCACCGGGCGCTGAAACTGATGTTCGCGCCAAACGTCTCCCTGAAGGCGATAAGTCAGCAGGCGTTTTTCCAGCAAGCGGCGGTAAAATTCGAACTCAAGATCGCTGATGCCCAGCGTGACCAGCTCTGTCGGCAGCAGGCGCAGAATGTCGTCGCTTTGCCAGATACCGCTGACTTCCTCGGGAACGGCTGCCGGCTCCCTGATCATGATGTGGTGGGTTTCCTGATGCGTACTCTGCCGCGTTTCCGCACTGGCTATCCGGCTGCGGCCGAGCTGTTGCGCCAGTTTTTGCAGCTCCGGCTGGTGGGATAAAAACTCCCCGTATTGCACCAGAAGCTTGCTGTCTCCCTGATGCAGTCTGCTGCGGCTGAGATCCCATAGCCGTCCGGCCGCATTTTCATTTTCCACCAGTACCGGCTCAAGGGCGCCGCTGAGTTGCAGGCGCTGTTCAAGCTCAGCCTGTAACTGCTGACGTTCCTGTTCCATGACCTGATGGTGCAACGTCAGCGTTCTGGCGATCAGGCTGATGCGCCAGCGCTGGATGAAGAGCGTCTGGAAGCTGTCGCTGCGCGGCGTGTTATCGGGAGGGCACAGCGCCTCGGCTTCCGGGTAAAAAGGCGATTCCTGTTGCTTTATCACCGAGAGGGTTTCCGGCAGTTGCTGGAAAAAATCGGCGTTGGTGAGGCGCTGTTGGTGCTGGAAAAGGGTGAACTCCCTCGCCAGCGCTTCGGGAACCGCCGTGTCTTTCAGGCGCTGCTGTAAACGCAGGCGCCACTGCGGATGCTCCTTAAGCAGGGCCTGTTTCAGGCGCGGAAATTTTTCAAAAAAAACGGCTAACTGGGGCGCTGCCATAAGACCAATGATGAAGTCTTGCAGCAGCTCCTGCTCGTTCATGATCAGAAACGTTTCCAGCGCTTCCAGGCTAAGCATGTTCAATGCCTTTCAGCGAGGCGGTGAATGCCCGGAGCTTTTCTTCGATTGCTAACAAACTGGCTTCTATGTCGGCTAACCAGCTTTTACTGGCGAACAAATTGGGCTGGTGGCTGGAGAATAAATGCCTTTGTTCCAGCAGCATTTTTTCTATACCGTCAATTTTTTCCCTGATTTCCGGCGGAACCTGGCAGTTTGCCTGTCCGGGGAGGGAAAGCGGGGTGCTTTGATAGCTGATATCCCGTAACTGGAGCTGGTGTTTTTCATCCACGGTTAAATCAACCGGCAGGGCAAACCCGATACCGTTTAGCTTCGCCTTGATTTCACCGCCTTTTTGCAGCCAGCGGGCAAGCTCTGAAGACTCCAGCACCAGGTGTGTGACCTGCATGTCGTGCAGGGTAAGCGGCTGAAACAGCATCAGCGTAACTTTTCCGCCGGGGAAGTTTTCCGGCAGAAGATGCTGGGGCTTGCGGTTAAACAGGCCTGATTTAGTCTCCAGCGTAATGGCCTGTTGTTGGCTTTGTTGGCGCTGCGCCTGCAACCAGGCACCTTCGGCCTGCTGCAACTTCAACAGAAGTGACTGCTGGTGATAAGCCTGATCGGTCAGCATTTGCTTTATTTGCTGATTGAGTAACTGGCGTGACGAAAGATCGTGCCACAGGCACTCTTTGAGCAGGATCATATCGAGCGGCGCAATTTCCTGGCGTCCGCTGAAGAACGCGCAGGCCTGCAATAGCTTCAGCGCTTTTTTCCAGCGGCGGTCGGAAATATAGGGCGCATTGTCCAGTACGCCGATACGCTGGCGTAGCTGGAAAATCATATCAAAACAGTGGGTCGGCAGGCTGACTTTGCCAATCAGGGGTTGCCAGGCGTAGAATTCCTCATCGCTGATGCTGATGGATTCGGGAACCGGGTTGGCGTTTTCATCCTGGTTGCTGGTAATCAGCTGACGAAAGCTTTGTTTATCCTGGACTTTATCCAGCCACAGGCGAATCAGCATGCGGTCATATAGTGCCTCAAGGCTGCTTTCGGCTTCCGGGAGTTCGTTGGATGCCGTCACCAGTAAACGCAGCGGAATGGGATCTTCGCTGTCGCCGTTGCGAAAGCGCCGTTCGTTAATCGCGGTGAGCAGCGTGTTGAGGATGGCCGGGCCGGCTTTCCAGATTTCATCAAGGAAGACTATTTCGGCCTCCGGCAAATAGCCTTTGGTTAAGCGCAGGTAGCGGCCGTCTTCCTTCAGCGCCTGGATGGAAAGCGGGCCGAAGACTTCTTCTGGCGTGGAGAAGCGCGTCATCAGGTATTCAAATGCGTTGGCGTGACGGAAAGCGAATTTCAGGCGGCGGGCAATCAGGCTTTTGGCGATGCCCGGCGGGCCGAGGAGAAATACGCTCTCTCCGCACAGGGCTGCCAGCAGGCAAAGACGGACGGCTTCCTGGCGTTCATACAGCCCTTCTTCCAGGGCATGGCTCAGGCGGGAAATACGTTCAGCAAGTTGGGCGGATTGCGTCATAATATGATGTGTTCCTAACAGGGATTGCACAGTTTTATCTGCTCCCTGTGGCGTTGACCAGTGATATTTTTTTATTTTACTTTGCTGATTTAATGACTTTTTCTAAGTTTATTCCGGGGTTGCGGTTAAAGGTTCAGTGAGTTTTTCCATTGCTTAAATGGTTAGAAACCCGACTGTTTCGTACATAATTGTGCGATTTCTGTGGGCGAACAGGATGTTAGGCACACGCATCGCTTGTGGATGTTCCATCAAAAGAAACGAGTTATGAGTACAGAACAAAAACGTCCGATCGCCGCAGTCACGCTGGCCGCCATTGGGGTGGTCTATGGTGATATTGGCACCAGTCCCCTTTATACACTGCGGGAATGTTTTTCCAGCCACTACGGGTTCAGCGTAAAACCTGACATTGTTTTTGGCTTCCTCTCCCTGATCTTCTGGATGCAAATCATCATCGTATCGCTGAAATACCTGTGCTTTGTCATGCGTGCCGATAACGCGGGTGAAGGCGGCGTGTTAACGCTGATGTCGCTGGCGGGGCGAAATACCGCGCCGAAGGTTACCGCCGCGTTGGTGATCCTGGGGTTGATCGGCGGCAGCTTTTTTTATGGCGAGGTGGTTATTACGCCGGCGATTTCGGTGATGTCGGCGATTGAAGGACTGGAGATCGCGGCGCCTTCCCTCGATCCTTATATTGTTCCGCTTTCCATCATTGTACTTACCTTACTGTTTTTTATTCAGAAACACGGTACGGGAAGCGTAGGGAAATTGTTCGCGCCGGTTATGTTGCTGTGGTTCCTTACTCTGGCCGTGCTGGGCGCGCGCAGCATTATTGGCAACCCGGAAGTGCTGGCGGCGCTGAATCCGAAGTGGGCCGTTCATTTTTTCCTTGAGTATCGTTCGCTCTCCTTCTTTGCGCTGGGCGCGGTGGTGCTGTCGATCACCGGGGTTGAGGCGTTGTATGCGGATATGGGGCACTTTGGTAAATACCCTATTCGATTGGCCTGGTTTACCGTCGTGATCCCCTCCCTGATGCTGAATTACTTCGGCCAGGGTGCTCTGCTGCTGAAAAATCCGGAAGCGATTAAAAACCCGTTCTTCCTGCTGGCGCCAGACTGGGCATTGATCCCGTTGCTTATTTTGGCGACGCTGGCGACGGTTATCGCCTCGCAGGCGGTGATCTCCGGCGTATTTTCCCTGACCCGCCAGGCGGTTCGTCTGGGGTATCTGCCGCCGATGCGTATTATTCATACGTCGGATATGGAGATGGGGCAGATCTATATTCCGGCGATTAACTGGACGCTTTATATTGCCGTGGTGCTGGTGATCGCCAGCTTCGAGCACTCCAGCAACCTGGCGGCGGCTTACGGGATCGCGGTGACCGGCACCATGGTGTTGACCAGCATTCTTTCCTGTACCGTGGCGGTGAAGAACTGGCACTGGAACCGTTACGTCGTGTATATCCTGCTGGCACTGCTGTTGGTTATGGATATTTCCCTGTTTTCGGCCAACGCGGTGAAAATTTTCTCCGGTGGCTGGCTACCGCTGACGCTGGGCTTGGTCATGTTCATTATTATGACGACCTGGAAAAGCGAGCGTTTCCGCCTGCTGCGCCGCCTGCATGAGCACGGTAACTCCCTGGAGGCGATGATTGCCTCATTGGAAAAATCTCCGCCGGTCAGGGTGCAGGGGACGGCGGTTTATATGTCGCGCGCGGTTAACGTCATTCCCTTTGCGTTGTTGCATAACCTTAAACATAACAAAGTGTTGCATGAGCGCGTGATTCTGCTGACGCTGCGCACGGAGGATGCGCCTTATGTGCATAACGTCCGGCGTGTCACAATTGAACAGTTGTCGCCAACCTTTTGGCGCGTCGTCGCCAGCTACGGCTTTAAGGAGACGCCCAACGTCGAGGAAATTTTCCATCGTTGTGGTCTGGAAGGGTTGCCGTGCCGGATTATGGAGACGTCATTCTTCATGTCCCACGAGTCCCTTATTCTGGGCAACCGGCCCTGGTATCTTAAGGCGCGGGGGAAATTGTTCATGGCGCTCAGCCGTAATGCGCTGCAGGCTGCCGATCAGTTTGAAATTCCGCCCAACCGGGTCGTTGAGCTGGGTACGCAGGTCGAAATCTGATCTATCACCGGAGGGGGATTACCGCCCTCCGGTTACTATTCCCGATCATTTATTTTCCTCTTTATGCCGCTGCGCCGGCTGAATCGTTTCTTTTTTCCTGTGTCAGCGAAACGTTTCGATACTGATCACAATTCCCGCCATATTTCATTGCCATCTGTGGGTCGGAACCTAAAATTCTCACTAGCGAAACGTTTCGCTCATGGGGTGAATTATGAAAAAAGGCGCATTACTCAATTCTGAACTCTCTTACCTTGTTTCCCGCCTGGGGCATACCGACACCGTGGTTATCGGCGACGCAGGGCTTCCCATTCCTGAAGGGCCGCAGCGTATTGATTTGGCGTTAACCGCCGGCGTTCCCGGTTTTTTACAGGTTGCGGATGTCGTGACGCAGGAGATGCAGGTAGAGAAAGCGATTATTGCGCATGAGATGCCGAAAATTAACGCCCCGCTTCACCAACAGCTTATCGAGCTGCTGAAACAGCTTGAACAGCACCAGGGAAATACCATCAGCATTGAATACATCAGTCATGAACAATTCAAAACGCTGAGTAAGACCAGCCGCGCCGTGATTCGCAGCGGAGAATGTTCACCGTTCGCCAACGTGATACTGTGCGCCGGCGTTACCTTCTGAGGCGCCTATGCAACCCTTATTGCAGTTAAAAGGCATTGATAAATCCTTCCCCGGCGTGAAGGCATTATCGGGTGCCGCGCTCACTGTTTATCCCGGCCGCGTAATGGCGCTGGTGGGAGAAAACGGCGCAGGTAAATCCACCATGATGAAAGTGCTGACCGGTATCTATCAAAAGGATGCCGGTTCTCTGCATTTTTTGGGCAAAGAGGTTGTCTTTAACGGCCCCAAAGCCTCAGAAGAAGCGGGTATCGGTATTATTCATCAGGAACTTAACCTGATTCCGCAACTGACGATCGCCGAAAACATTTTTCTGGGCTGCGAGTTCGTCAACGGCTTCGGAAAAATTGACTGGAAACGTATGTACGCCGAAGCCGATAAACTGTTGCAACGTCTGAACCTGACGTACAGCAGCCACCGGCTGGTGGGGGAACTTTCCATCGGCGATCAGCAGATGGTGGAAATCGCCAAAGTGCTGAGCTTCGAGTCCAAAGTCATCATTATGGATGAACCGACGGATGCGCTGACGGACACGGAAACGGCCTCCTTGTTCAAGGTTATCAATGAACTGAAAGCGCAGGGCTGCGGGATTGTCTATATTTCCCACCGCCTGAAAGAGATTTTTGAAATTTGTGATGATGTTACGATTCTGCGTGACGGCCAGTTTATCGCCGAGCGTCCGGTCAGCGGGCTGAAAGAAGATGATCTGATCGAGATGATGGTGGGCCGTAAGCTGGAAGAACAGTATCCGCGCCTGAATATTCCGCGCGGCGACGTGCGGTTGCAGGTCAAAGGCGTAAGCGGTCCGGGCGTACATGACGTCAATTTTACCCTGCACCGGGGGGAAATTCTCGGCGTTTCAGGGCTGATGGGCGCCGGCCGTACCGAACTGATGAAAATTCTTTACGGCGCATTGCCGCGCACGCAGGGCTACGTTTCCCTCGACGGCCATGAGGTTGTGACCCATTCCCCGCAGGATGGTCTGGCAAACGGCATCGTCTATATTTCCGAAGACCGTAAACGTGACGGGCTGGTGCTCGGCATGTCGGTAAAAGAGAATATGTCGCTGACCGCGCTGCGTTATTTCAGCCGGGCAGGCGGTGGCCTTAAGCATAAAGATGAAGAACAGGCCGTTGATGATTTTATCCGCCTTTTCAATATTAAAACGCCTTCTATGGAACAGCCGATCGGTCTGCTTTCCGGCGGAAACCAACAAAAAGTGGCCATCGCCCGCGGGCTGATGACGCGTCCGAAAGTGCTGATCCTCGATGAGCCGACGCGTGGCGTCGACGTCGGCGCGAAAAAAGAAATTTATCAGCTTATCAATCAGTTCAAGCAGGAAGGGCTGAGCATCATCCTCGTGTCGTCTGAAATGCCCGAAGTGTTGGGCATGAGCGATCGCATTTTGGTTATGCATGAAGGCCGCATCAGCGGCGAGTTCCCGATTGAACAGGCAACCCAGGAAGCGCTGATGGCCGCGGCCGTCGGTAAGCAATACGGCGCTAAGCAGGAGTCAACCGTATGAATACTCAAACCATTCCATCCAAACGCTGGTTCAGTAAGGCATGGTTACTCGAACAGAAGTCGTTGATTGCATTGCTGGTGCTGATCGTCATCGTCTCTCTGATGAGTCCGAACTTTTTTACCCTGAACAACCTGTTCAATATTCTGCAGCAAACCTCAGTCAACGCCATTATGGCGGTAGGGATGACGCTGGTTATCCTGACTTCCGGCATCGATTTGTCGGTGGGATCGCTGCTGGCGCTGACCGGCGCGGTTGCGGCGTCTATCGTCGGGCTGGAGATTAATGCGCTGGTGGCTGTGGCCGGTGCTCTGGCGCTGGGTGCCGTCATCGGCGGCTGTACCGGGGTTATCGTTGCCAAAGGCCGGGTTCAGGCGTTTATTGCTACGCTGGTCATGATGCTGCTGCTGCGCGGCGTGACCATGGTGTACACCAACGGCAGCCCGGTTAACACCGGTTTCTCCGATGCCGCGGACATGTTCGGCTGGTTCGGTATCGGTCGTCCTCTCGGGGTGCCGACGCCTATCTGGCTGATGATTATCGTGTTCGCTTTGGCATGGTATATGCTGCACCACACCCGTCTGGGACGTTATATCTACGCGCTGGGCGGTAATGAAGCGGCGACCCGCCTGTCCGGTATCAGCGTTGATCGGGTAAAAATTATTGTTTATGCGCTGTGCGGTCTGTTGTCTGCGCTGGCGGGCGTGATTGAAGTTGCGCGTCTCTCTTCCGCGCAGCCGACGGCGGGTACCGGCTATGAACTTGATGCCATCGCGGCGGTCGTGCTTGGCGGCACCAGTCTGGCCGGGGGTAAAGGGCGTATTATGGGAACCCTGATCGGTGCGCTGATCCTCGGTTTTCTGAATAACGGCCTGAACTTATTGGGTGTTTCGTCTTACTACCAAATGATCGTGAAGGCAGTCGTTATTTTGCTGGCGGTTTTGGTAGACAACAAGAGCAACAAATAACCTTTCCTACAGGAATATTCGATATGAACATGAAAAAACTGGCTACCCTGGTTTCCGCAGCGGCGTTAAGCGCAACCCTGAACGCCAATGCGCTGGCACAGGATACCATTGCTCTGGTGGTATCTACCCTGAATAACCCGTTCTTCGTGTCCATGAAGGATGGAGCGCAGAAAGAAGCTGACAAGCTGGGTTATAAGCTGGTGGTGCTGGACTCACAAAACAACCCGGCGAAAGAGCTGGCCAACGTGCAGGACCTGACCGTACGCGGCACTAAGCTGATGTTGATTAACCCCACCGATTCCGATGCCGTAGGCAACGCCATCATCATGGCTAACCAGGCGAAGATCCCGGTAATCACCCTGGACCGTGCGGCGAGCAAAGGTGAAGTCGTCAGCCATATCGCCTCCGACAACGTGGCCGGCGGTAAAACGGCGGGCGACTTCATTGCCAAGACGTTGGGTAATGACGCCAAAGTGATCCAGCTGGAAGGCATTGCCGGAACGTCCGCTGCCCGTGAGCGCGGTGAAGGCTTCAAGAAAGCGATGGATGAGCATAAGTTCAACATGCTGGCGAGCCAGCCGGCAGATTTCGACCGCACCAAGGGGTTGAACGTTATGCAAAACCTGCTGACGGCTCATCCGACCGTTCAGGCCGTCTTTGCCCAGAACGACGAAATGGCGCTGGGCGCTATGCGCGCGCTGCAAACCGCAGGTAAGGCTGACGTTCTGGTCGTTGGTTTCGATGGCACCGCCGATGGTGTGAAAGCGGTGGAAAGCGGAAAATTGGGCGCGACGATCGCCCAGCAGCCGGAACAAATCGGCGTGATCGGCGTTGAGACTGCGGACAAAGTGCTGAAAGGCGAGAAAGTGCCGGCCAACATTCCCGTTGATCTGAAGCTGGTAACGAAGTAATCCCCGTCTGAGGTTGTATTACCCCATCGCCCTGAGCGGGTGATGGGGGTATTTCAGGAAGTCATATCATGCAAAAAGCCAAGTTAGTGGTGTTGGGCAGTATTAATGCCGATCACATCCTGAACGTCACCGAATTCCCCCGTCCGGGTGAAACGGTAACGGGGCAGCGGTATAAGGTCGCCTTCGGCGGTAAAGGGGCTAACCAGGCTGTCGCAGCCGGGCGCAGCGGCGCAGACATCGCGTTTATCGCCTGTGTCGGCGAGGATGATATTGGCGACCGTATCCGGCAGCAGCTTTCCGCAGATAAAATTAAAACCGCCGCCGTGGAGGCCGTAGAGGCTCAAACAACCGGCGTAGCACTGATTTTCGTTAATCAGGACGGTGAGAACGTTATCGGCATCAGTGCGGGCGCCAATGCCTGCGTCACGCCGGACTATCTGGCGCGATACCGCAGTTTGGTGGAAAACGCCGATATCCTGTTAATGCAGCTGGAATCTCCGCTGGAGACGATTATGGCCGCGGCCGGAATCGCCCGGCAAAGTGGTACGCAGGTCATTCTTAACCCGGCGCCGGCGCAAAAGTTGCCTGATGACCTGCTGGCGTTGCTGGACGTGATTACGCCCAATGAAACCGAAGCGGAATACCTGACCGGCATCGCCGTGAAAAGCGATGATGATGCGCGCCGGGCCGCGGCGGTGCTGCATGATAAAGGCATCCAGACGGTCATTATTACCCTGGGCAGCCGCGGAGTATGGTTAAGCCATGACAACCACGGCGAATTGATCCCGGCCTTCCGGGTGAAAGCAGTGGATACCATTGCCGCCGGCGACACCTTTAACGGCGCGATGTGTACGGCATTGCTGGAAGGCGCCGATATTCAATCCGCCCTCCGTTTCGCGCATGCGGCGGCGGCCATCGCGGTAACGCGTGAGGGCGCTCAGCCTTCCGTTCCCTGGCGCGGTGAGATTGATGCATTTTTGTCTCAGCAGGAGTGACGCGTCGTGGCCACGATGAAAGATGTCGCGCGTCTGGCGGGGGTTTCTACCTCGACGGTTTCTCACGTCATCAATAACAATCGCTTCGTCAGCGAGAGCGTGCGGGAGAAAGTGCTGACTGCGGTTAAGCAGCTCAACTATGCGCCGTCAGCGTTGGCCCGCAGCCTCAAGCTGAACCAGACCCATACCATCGGCATGTTGGTGACGACCAGTAACAACCCTTTCTATGCTGAAGTGGTGCGCGGCGTTGAGCGCAGCTGTTATGAGCGCGGGTACAGCCTGATTCTGTGCAACACGGAGGGGGATGCCCGCCGGATGAACCAGAGCCTGGAGACGCTGCTGCAAAAGCGGGTGGACGGGCTGCTGGTGATGTGCACCGAAGATTATCGTCCTTCACAACAGCTGTTCAGCCGCTATCCGGCGCTGCCGACGGTGATGATGGATTGGGCGCCATTTGAGGGGCCGAACGACGTCATTCAGGATAACTCTTTCTTAGGCGGAGAAACGGCAACCCGCCATCTTATTGAAAGAGGCTATACCCGGATTGCCTGTATTGCCGGCCCCAGAGATAAAACGACGGCCCAAAACCGTATTGAAGGTTACCGCAGCGCCATGAAACAGGCGGGATTACCCATTCCGTCCGGTTATGAAATTTACAGTGATTTCGAGTTTTCCGGTGGATTGCACGCCATGCAGCAATTACTGGCGTTACCGGAGCCGCCTCACGCGGTATTCACCTGTAATGATGCGATGGCCGTTGGGGTTTATCAGGCGTTGTATCAGGCCGGATTGCAGGTATCGCGTGATGTGGCTGTTGTCGGTTATGACGACATCGACATGGCCCGCTTTATGACGCCGCCGCTGACAACCGTTCATCAGCCGAAGGATGAGCTGGGGGAGCTGGCGGTGGACACCTTGTTACACCGCCTGGTCAACATCGATCTGGCGCCCCAGGTTTTGGTTCTTACCCCGGAGCTGGTAGTCAGGGACTCCGTGGGCAGAATTCAGAGCTGACCTTTCTTACGCAATTGCGCTTTACGCCCTTTGATTAAACCGTCTCCGTCTTTTTTACGCAGCAGCAGGAAAATACCGGCGGAGACAAAGGTGATCGCGCCCATCGTAATAAACGTGTAGTGGAAGTGATCCACAATATCGCCAAGAGAAAGTGATTCGTAAAAACGCAGCACCGCCGCGCTGATGGCTACGCCGAAACTGAGGGAAAGCTGCTGCGTGACGGCCAGCACGCTGTTGCCTGAGCTGGCGGTTTTGTCCGTCAGATCGCCCAGGGTGATCGTGTTCATCGACGTGAACTGGGTTGACATCACCATGCCCAAAACAAACAGCGGCAGCACCAGAATCCACAACGACATTCCCGGACTTTGCAGGGAGAATTGCGCAATCATCACACCGATAATCATCGTGACGCCGACCAGCGTTTTACGGTAGCCGAACCAACGTAAAACCCGGGTGACGGTCGATTTCGCGATAATGGAGCCTATGGCCGTCGGCGCCATCATCCATCCGGCAATCACTGCGGAGTAGCCGAACCCGACCTGCAGCATTAACGGCATCAGAAAAGGAACGCAGCCGGTACCCAAGCGGGAGGCGACATTGCCCACAATACCGATGGAGAACGTTCGCGTTTTAAACAGCGGCAGGTCGATCAGCGGTTGCGGATGACGGCGGGCGTGGACGATGTAAACGAAGAGCAGAATGATGCCGCCCAGCAGCAGGCTCCAGGCATAGATAATGGGCAGGACGCGCTCGCCGAACAGTTCCATACCGGATGACATGCACACCAGGCTCAGGCCAAACAAGAGGAAGCCCAACATATCAAAACGCCGTGTCGGCGCGGTGAAATCGGGCATATAACGGCGGGCGTAGATAATACCTGCGATGCCTATGGGGATGTTAATCAGGAAAATCCAGTGCCAGGTGGCATACGTTACCAGCCATCCGCCAAGCAGCGGGCCGACGACCGGGCCGACGAGGCCCGGCATGGTAACGAAATTCAGTACCGGCAGTAACTCGCTGCGCGGGTAAGCGCGCAACAGAGCCAGTCTGGCGACCGGCATCATCATGGCTCCCCCCACTCCCTGAATTATGCGGGAAATAACCAGCATGCTCAGTGAGCCGGACAAGGCGCAAGAGAGCGAGCCGGCGGAGAACAGGGTAACGGCAAAAATAAAGATCCGGCGGGTACCGAAACGGTCAGCCAGCCAACCGCTGACCGGGATCAGCATGGCAACGGTCAGCGTGTAGCTGATAATGGCGGATTGCATCGCCAGGGGTGAACGATCCAGGCTGCGCGCGATTGACGGCAGCGCTGTATTCAGGATTGTGGCATCCAACGCCTGCATAAAGAACGCCATTGCGGCGATCCATGGTAGTCCGGCCATGCTGCGGGCTGTTTTCGTTACAGGCATGTTTTTTGATAGCTCAATCTTCTTGTTTCAGTAAGTTTTGGCAAGCTTCGCGCGCGGCGGCGCTGTTTCTCGCTAAAATGGCATTAACGACAGCCTGATGATGTTCTAGTCTTAACACTTCATTGTCGGTAATGGCACGAAAATAACTCTGGTAGACGGAACTAAAGAGTTTTGAGAATGAAGTCAGGAACGGGTTATCGCTGGCTTCATAAATCAGCTGGTGGAATTGCGTATCGACGCGGATCCAGCGCTCCCGGTCAAACGTGGTGTTCAAATCACGCATCTCACCCATCAGGCTTTCCAGCAACTTCAGTTGTTCTTCGCTGCCGTGCTCTGCGGCCAGTGCGCAGGCCTGAGGCTCCAGTGATGTGCGCAGTACCAGGAAATAATTGCTGACCTGCTCAAAATTTTCCCGGGTAAGCCACCAGGATAATAACTCCTGATCGAGAAAGTTCCAATTTGTACGAGGCATAACGCGGGTTCCGATGCGCGGGCGGGGAAGCACCATCCCCTTTGCCGCCAGCATCTTGATTGCTTCTCTCACCGCGGTACGGCTGACGCCGAAAATTTCACCAAGTTCGAGTTCTCCGGGAAGGATGCTGCCTGCCTCATATTCACCGGCAAGAATACGCTGGCCGATCTTCTCTGCCAATAGATAAGAAAGGTTCCTTTGCGCTGCCTGTTGCTGAGCATTGAATTGCATAATTTTCAGGTCCTATCTGGAGGGTTAATGCACCAATAATTTTATCCTACTATTTCCGCCAGTAAGCGGTTTAATAGTAAGAGCTCGCTATGACAGCAGTTTTTTAAACTCCTTGATGAAAAAAAAAGCGCTTAGCGTTTTTTTTTAAATTAACACTTGTCAGCCATCAGGAAGTCCCTATAATGCGCCTCCACTGACCGGCAAACAGCACGGCTCAGCAGCGAGGCAGCCCAAATAAAGGCTTGACTCCACGGGCAAAAAGCGTAGTATACGCAGCCCGCGCCGGAAGGAATTCCGGCCACGCTCTTTAACAATTTATCAGACAATCTGTGTGGGCACTCACAAGACATTGTATCCATGTCCAATGGACATTAAACAAATCAAAAGTCTTGAAGAGTGAACAACAGTTAATTCATTACGAACTAACAGTAAGATTCTTTGAGCATCAAACTTTAATTGAAGAGTTTGATCATGGCT
>NZ_QRAP01000004.1:0-216409 GCF_003363015.1 Enterobacillus tribolii
CTGCTGTTGCTGTATTGTGTCACGGTCTGAAGGACTCAGCGGAGCTGCCCATCCCTCAAAGGAACACAGACTGCCCAGAGAAAACCATGTCAGGAGACGAATTCCTTTTCGCGTCATGAAACATCCCGGTACTGAAAGTCCCATTATTATGACAAACAAATCTTAAAAAACAATTCTCGGATAGATCTTGCTATTGGTTTTTTTCCTAATTGTCAGCATCGCCAATACACTGATTATTCTGACTTAACGTCATCATCACCGGCGTAAAGAAAATAAAAAAACCGCCGGGGTTTCCACCGGCGGTTCATCTTACATACCTGATGAATCAGAGTGCGGGCTGTGCCATTTGTACCAGAGAAATCAGCGGCTGCGGGAAAATACCCAGCAGAACCACCAGAATTCCGGAGATTAACACCACCACCCCGCCTGCGGTCAGCGCCCAGTTATTCGGCGTGTCGCGACGCAGGGTTTCCGGCGCATGCAGATACATGCTGACGGCAACGCGCAGGTAGTAGTACAAACCGATGGCGCTCCCCACGACAACTGCGCCGGTCAGCCACCACAGCTGCGCGCTGACGCCGACGGCGATAACGTAGAACTTACCGATAAAGCCCAGCGTCATCGGAATACCGGCCAGCGACAGCATGGACACGGTCATCACCGCGGAAAGGATCGGCTTGTGCCAGAACAGGCCGCGGTAAGAGAACAGCGACTCCGCATCCGGCCCGGTATACGGGCTGGACATCAGGCTGACGATACCGAACGCCGCCAGGCTGGCGAGCAGGTAACCGGCCAGGTACACCCCTACCGTCTCGATGGAGATCTGATGGCTCTGCACCGCGATCAACGCCACCAGCAGGTAGCCCAGGTGAGAAATGGACGAGTAACCCAGCAAACGCTTGATGTTGGTCTGGGTAATCGCCATCAGGTTACCGAACAGGATGGAGATGAAAGCGATAATGCCCAGCACCACGCGTACGGCTTCGCTGTCGGTCGCCGGTGCATACAGGAACAAACGCATCAGCACGCCGAAGATGGCGATCTTGCTGGCGGTCGCCAGGAAGGTCGACACCGGGGCCGGCGCGCCCTGATACACATCAGGTGTCCACAGCTGGAACGGCACCAGCGACAGCTTGAAGCCGAAGCCGACCAGCAGCAGGCCGAGGCCGGCCAGCAGCAACGGCTGATGCAGCATCGCGCCGTCGGTCATGCTCTTGCCCAAACCGGCAAAGGAGAGATCGCCCGATTCCGCATACAGCAGCGCCATGCCGAACAGCAGGAATGACGATGCCGCCGCCGACAGAATGGTGTACTTGATGGCGGCTTCCAGCGAACGTTTCTGCCGGTAGGCGTAGCCAATCAGGCCGAACAACGGCAGGGAAATCAGCTCGATGCCGAGGAACAGCGCCGCCAGATGGTTCGCGCAGGCCAGCAGGATACCGCCCAGCGCGGCGATCAGCACCAGCAGGTAGAACTCATCGCGGTTATCCGGGTAGCCCTGCAGCCAGGGGTAAGCGAAGGTGCTGGTCGCCAGGCTGGCTAACAGCACCATCCCGGTATACAGCATGGAAAAACCATCGACCCGCAGCAGCGGCGTGACGCTTGTGGGCATCTCCTGCCCAACAAAGTAGAGAGAAAGCAGCGCCAGGTTCAGACCGATCACCGTCACCGTAGCGTTGACGAAGTGATTGCGACGCCACGCAACGCACAGCATCACAACCACCACCGTCAATCCGACGATCAACAGCGGTAACAGTGCGATCAGTTGTTGAGGAGTTATTGTCATGGCGAATTACGGCCTTGTCGTTAAAGTTGAAGCAGAAGCAAACCAGTGCTGTATGTTGCTCATCGCAGCGCCCGAGGTGTCCAGAATCGGCTGCGGGTAAACGCCCAACAGCACCAGCAGAACCACCAGCAGCAGGATGATGAACAGTTCACGGGCAGACATCCCTGCCAGCGGCTGCTCGGATTTCGGCGCGCCGTAATAAGCACGCTGCATCATCACCAGCGAGTACACCGATGCGAAAACCAATCCGAAGGTGGAAATCACCACGATAACCGGAACGACCTGGAAGCTGCCGAACAGGATCATGAATTCACCCACGAAGTTACCGGTTCCCGGCATCCCCAACGTTGCCACCGCGAAGAACAGCGACAGCGCCGGCAGATACTTGATGCGCCCCCACAGGCCGCCCATCTGACGCAGATCGCGGGTATGCAGGCGTTCATAAAGCTGGCCGCAGATGATGAACAGACCGGCCGCAGAGAGGCCGTGCGCAATCATCTGAATTACCGCGCCCTGATAGGCCAGTTCGCTGCCGGAGTAGATGGCAATCATCACGAAGCCCATGTGGGAAACCGAGGTGTAAGCGATCAGGCGCTTGATGTCGGTCTGCGCGAACGCCATCCAGGCACCGTAGAAGATACCGATCACGCCCAGCCACATGGCGATCGGCGCAAACTCGTGCGACGCTTCCGGGAACAGCGGCAGGCTGAAACGCAGCAGGCCGTAGGCAGCAGTTTTCAGCAAAATCCCCGCCAGGTCGACGGAACCCGCAGTCGGCGCCTGACTGTGCGCGTCCGGCAGCCAGCCGTGCAACGGCACCACCGGCATTTTCACCGCGAAGGCGATGAAGAAGCCCAGCATCAGCAGGTACTGCACGTTGTGGCTCATCGGCGTATTCAGCAGCACTTCATAATTGAAGCTCCACACGCCGGTCGCGTTGTGGTGAACGAATACCAGCCCCAGAATAGCGATCAGCATGATCAGGCCGCTGGCCTGGGTATAGATGAAGAACTTGGTGGCCGCGCTGATACGGGTTTTCCCGTCGGAAGCCTTATGGCCCCACAGCGCGATCAGGAAGTACATCGGCACCAACATCATTTCCCAGAAGAAGAAGAACAGGAACATGTCGATGGCCAGGAACACCCCGATCACCCCGCCGAGAATCCACAGCAGGTTGAGGTGGAAGAATCCCTGATACTTCTGAATTTCGTTCCAGGAACAGAGAATGGCGAGCACGCCCAGCAGTGCGGTCAGCACGACCATCAGCAGCGACAGGCCGTCCAGCGCGAGGCGGAACTCAATGCCGAAACGCGGGATCCAGGCGCGGGTGAATTGCTCCTGCCACTGCGGGATGCCCTGCGCGGCGGTCAGCGAGTAGTTTCCCTGCGACCACAGCACCAGCGTCAGCACCAGCGTCAGACCCATTGCTATCAGCGCGATCCAGCGCGGCGCTTTCGTACCGAAGCGCTCACCCTGCCAACTGAGCAGGCCGCCGATAAACGGGAGAAGAATTAGCCAAGGCAATAACATGGCGTTTTGTGTCCCTTATTCTGAATATTTTAAAACATGTAACCGGCGAGGGCGACGTCAGCGACGCCCGCACCGAAAGTTTTAAACCGTATTCACTTAACCAATAACAACAGCGCCAATACGACCACTGCACCCACACCCATTGATGCCACATACCAGCGCAACTGACCGTTTTCACTCACGGTCAGCCCGCGGTTGCCCCAGCGGGCGAACACGGCGAACAGGTTCATCAGACTGTTCAGCGGATCACGCTGCAGCAGGTAAGCCACGGCTTTGAACGGCCTGACGAAAATCATGTCATACAGCCAGTCGAAGCCCCAGGCATGGAACCACCAGGTCGAGAAGAAACGGCCCGGCGCGCTCTTCGCCACGCTGGTGACCAGCTGACGTTTGCCCAGGTACAGCACCGCCGCCAGCAGAATACCGAGGACGGCGACAACACCGGAGGTAATTTCCAGCGTCATCTTGCCGTGATCGGCAAAGTGATTTTCCGGCAGCACGCCCGCCAGCGGCGGCGTAATCAACGCGCCGACGAAGGTAGACAGCACCAGCAGAACAATCAGCGGCAGGTGATGGGTAATGCCCGTTCCGGCATGCGCCTTGGTATGCTCTTCACCGTGGAACACGATGAAAATCATGCGGAAGGTATACAGTGACGTCAGGAATGCGCCCACCAGGCCGGCGGTCATCAGGTTGACGTGGCCGGAAGCCAGCGCGCCCCACAGGATTTCATCTTTACTGTAGAAACCGGCGGTAACGATCGGCAGGGCAGACAACGCCGCGCCGCCCACCAGGAAGCAGATATAAACCAGCGGCAGCGTTTTGCGCAGTCCGCCCATCTTGAAGATGTTCTGCTCATGATGGCAGGCCAGGATCACCGAACCGGACGACAGGAACAGCAGCGCCTTGAAGAACGCATGGGTCATCAGGTGGAAAATCGCCGCGTCCCATGCCTGTACGCCCAGCGCCAGGAACATGTAGCCGATCTGGCTCATGGTGGAGTAAGCCAGCACACGCTTGATGTCGGTCTGTACCAGCGCGGCGAAGCCCGCCAGCACCAGCGTTACCGCACCGACGATACCGACCAGGTGCAGCACGTCCGGCGCCATCAGGAACAGGCCGTGGGTACGGGCGATCAGGTAGACACCCGCGGTCACCATGGTCGCGGCGTGGATCAGCGCGGAGACCGGCGTCGGGCCGGCCATAGCGTCTGCCAGCCAGGTCTGCAACGGCAACTGTGCGGATTTACCGACCGCGCCGCCCAGCAACATCAGGGTGGCCCAGGTGATCGCTGAGGAACCGGCTTCCAGCTTCTGCGGCGCCAGCACCATCAGTTCACGGATGTTCAGCGTACCCAGCTCGTGGTACAGGATGAACAGGCCGATCGCCAGGAACACATCGCCCACGCGGGTCACGATGAAGGCTTTCATCGCCGCAGCGCCGTTGGCCGGATTGGTGTAGTAGAAACCGATCAGCAGATAACTGCACAGCCCCACCCCTTCCCAGCCGAGGTACATCAGCAGCAGGTTGTCCGCCAGCACCAGTACCACCATGCTGGCGATAAACAGGTTGGTATAGGCGAAGAAGCGGGAATATCCCTCCTCGCCGCGCATGTACCAGGAGGCGAACATATGGATCAGGAAGCCGACCCCGGTCACCACGGAAAGCATGGTCAGGGAAAGGCCGTCCAGCGTCAGGGTTGCCGCGATTTTGAAATCGCCCACCGCCATCCACGTCCACAGGTGCTGGTCAAACACCTGCACGCCCGCGGCTTTCTGGCTGAGGAAATCAAACGCCGCATACGCCGTCACCAGCGCAGCCAGGCCGACGGAACCCACGCCCACGGTCGCGGAAGCGTTTTCCGACCAACGCCCGCGGGAGAATGCCAACAGCAGGAACCCCAGCAGCGGCAGCAGAATTGTTAGGTATAATAAGTTCATCCGCGCATCTCACTGACAGTATCGATATTCAGGGTATTGCGGCGACGGTGCAGTTGCAGTAACAGCGCCAGGCCGATACTGGCCTCAGCGGCCGCCAGGCTTATCGCCAGGATATACATCACCTGACCATCCGCCTGCCCCCAATAGCTGCCTGCGACGACGAACGCCAGGGCAGACGCATTGATCATGATTTCCAGGCTGATCAGCATAAACAGCAGGTTACGCCGGATCAGCAGGCCGGTCAGGCCCAGCACGAACAGAATGGCCGCCAGAATCAGGCCATGTTGTAACGGGATCATGCGCGCTCCTCCGCTTTATTTCTTACGGCCTGGGCACGCCCTTCGCCGTCTTCCGGTGCTTTGCTCAGCACTTCGCCCTGTTTGTGCTCGCGTCCGAGATGGAACGCCACCACCAGGCCAGCCAGCAGCAGCATGGAAACCAGCTCCACCGCCAGCACGTACGGCCCGAACAACGCGATGCCCACGGCTTTGGCGTCTACCGCCGCGCCGGTGATGCCTTTGTCGTGCAGGCTCATGATGGCGTTGACCAGCACGGCCAGCAGCACCAGCGACAGGATGCCCGGTCCGATCCACAGCGACGGCTTCAGCCAGGCGCGCTCCTGCTCAATCACGGAGCCGCCCAGGTTGAGCATCATCACCACGAACACAAACAACACCATGATCGCGCCGGCGTAGACGATGATTTCCAGCGCCCCGGCAAAGTAAGCGCCGAGGGAGAAAAACACCGCCGCGATAGCCAGCAGCGACACAACCAGATACAGCAGCGCGTGAACCGGATTGGTATGCGAAATCACGCGGATCGTTGCCACCACGGCCACCAGCGCTGCAACATAAAATGCAAATTCCATGCTTGGCTCCTTAGGGCAACAGACCTTTAACGTTGATCGGTTTGGCTTCGTTTTCGGCTTCGCCCTTGGCTTTGCCGTCAATCGCCATACCGGCCATACGGTAGAAGTTATACTCCGGGTATTTACCCGGACCGGAAATCAACAGGTCCTCTTTCTCGTACACCAGATCCTGACGTCTGAATTCACCCAGTTCGAAGTCCGGGGTCAGCTGAATCGCGGTGGTCGGGCAGGCTTCTTCGCACAGCCCGCAGAAAATGCAGCGGGAAAAGTTGATACGGAAAAACTCCGGATACCAGCGGCCGTCCTTCATCTCTGCTTTTTGCAGAGAGATACAGCCCACCGGGCAGGCAACGGCGCACAGGTTACAGGCAACGCAACGCTCTTCGCCGTCCGGGTCGCGCGTCAGCACGATCCGTCCACGGTAGCGCGGCGGCAGATAAACCGGCTCCTCCGGGTACATTTGGGTTTCGCGTTTGGCGAAAGCATGCAGTCCGATCATCCACAGACTGCGCACTTGGGTGCCGAAACCAATCACCAGCTCTTTCAATGTCATGGTTACACTCACCCCTTATTGAGCGTTGTACAAAATCACGGCGGCGGTCGCCAACAGGTTCAGCAGCGTCAGCGGCAGGCACACTTTCCAGCCGAAGGACATCACCTGGTCATAACGCGGACGCGGCAGCGACGCACGCACCAGGATAAACATCACCATAAAGAAGGCGGTTTTCAGCGCGAACCAGATAAACGGCGGCAGGAACGGGCCCTGCCAGCCACCGAAGAACAGGGTGACGATCAGCGCGGACACGGTAACGATACCGATATATTCACCCACGAAGAACAGACCGAACTTCATGCCGGAGTATTCGATGTGGTAACCGTCGGCCAGTTCCTGCTCGGCTTCCGGCTGGTCGAACGGGTGACGGTGACACACCGCCACGCCCGCGATGATGAAGGTCAGAAACCCGAAGAACTGCGGAATCACGTTCCACAGATTCGCCTGGGAGTTGACGATATCCACCATGTTGAAGGAGCCGGCCTGCGCCACCACGCCCATCAGGGAGAGGCCGAGGAACACTTCGTAGCTCAGGGTCTGTGCCGAGGCGCGCATCGCCCCCAGCAGGGAGTATTTGTTGTTGCTCGACCAGCCGGCGAACAGCACCGCGTACACGGCCAGACCCGCCATCATCAGGAAGAACAGGATGCCGATGTTGAGGTCGGCGCCCATCCAGGTCGGGCTGACCGGCACGATGGCGAAGGCCAGCAACAGCGAGGAGAACGCGATCATCGGCGCCAGGGTGAAGATCATGCGATCGGAGAAACGCGGCACCCAGTCTTCTTTGAAGAACATTTTGATCATGTCCGCCACCAGCTGCAGCGAGCCGCCCCAACCTACGCGGTTCGGCCCGTAGCGGTTTTGAAACAGACCGAGCAAACGGCGCTCGCCGAAGCTCATAAATGCCCCACAGGTGACCACGACCAGCAAGATCACGATAGCTTTCGCCACCGAGATGATGATGTCGATCAGCTCAGGCGTCAGCCAACTCATAATGCAGCCTCCCGCATCGCATCCACTTTATTTCCGTTCAGGACGGGTGAAATTCCCGGCATCCCCAGCGGCAGACCCACCTGCCCTGCCTGAAGATGCGCGCTGAAGCGCGCCGGCAGACGCAGGGTCTGGCCCGCACAGCTGATTTCCAGCAGCGCGCCTTCATTCACGCCCAACTGTGCCGCATCCGCCGGGTTGATCATCACATAGGCCTGCGGCATACGCTGCTGGATCACCGGAGAACGCTGCGTCATCTCATCGCTGCCGAACAGGTGGTAATACGGCGCGACCACCCAGCCGGAAGCCTGATACGGCGCCGGTACGTTGCTGAAATACGGCAGGGAACCTTCGCTGGCGGCAATCAGGCGTACGCCCGGATCGCCGTGGCGCAGATGACCGCCCACTTCCGCCTGGAATTTGTTCCACGCCTGCGGGGAGTTCCAGCCCGGCGCCCAGGCAAACGGGATCTGCTGGCGGTCGGCCTGCGGCCCGTTGTAGCCTTCCATTGAGAAGGTAAAGGCGGTGTCTTTATCCTGCGGCTGACGCGGTTCATGCACGCTGATATCGGCGCGCATCGCGGTACGGCCGCTGTAGCGGTGCGGTTCGCGCGCCAGTTTCTGGCCGCGTACGCGGAACGACGCGTCCGGCGCAGCATCAACGATACCAGCCAGTTGCGGATAGGTTTTCACGCAGGCGGCGATCACGTGGTCGAGCTGCGTCCAGTCGAGGTGACGGCTTTCTACCGTGCTGTGCAACGAATGCAGCCAGCGCCAGCTTTCCAGCATGATGGAGGGCGCGTTTTTCTTCGGATCGTCGTAGTACGCCGGATCGTAAACCTGGAAGAAGCGCTGGGCGCGGCCTTCCTGGTTCACCAGCGTACCGTCGCTTTCGGCAAAGCTGGCGGCGGACAGCACCAGGCTGGCTTTGTCCATAATCGCGGTGCGCTGGTGGTCAATCACCACCACCCCGTTCACTTTCGCCAGCGCCGCGTCAACGCGGGCAGCAGGCGCGCGGCGGTAGAGATCGTTCTCCATCACCACCAGCGCGTCGGCGCTGCCGTTTTCCAGTACGCTCAGCGCGTCGTCAAGCGACGGCGCATCCATCAGCGCCAGGCCCATGCTGTTGGCTTCGGCGGCCACGAAGGTGATGCCGACTTCCAGGTCGCGTGCCTTCAGCGCCTTGGCGACGTTGGCGGCGGCTTCGATCAGCGCGCTGTCGCCGGCGTTCGCGCCGGAGATAATCAGCGGCTTCTTCGCCCCGGTCAGCGCCTGAACGATAATGTCGACTTTCTTCTTCAGATCGTCGGACAGGCCGTCAACCGCCGGGGAAGCGCCGTCCAGCGCATGCGCCACGGCGAAGCCCAGACGCGCCTGATCGGCAACCGGCGCGCGGTAGCTCCACGCGGCGATGTCGTCGAGACGGGTCGCGTCCACACTGGTCTGGAACAGCGGGTATTTGGCGTGCTGGCCGATGTTCTGAATCGCGGCAATCTGCCAGTCGGCCACGCGTTGCGCGGCGGCCATGGCGCGGGCTTTGCCCTTCACCGCCTGACGTACCGCCAGCGCGATGCGCGCTGCGGTTTGGGTAAGATCTTCACCCAAAATCAGCACCGCGTCGTAGCTTTCCATTTCACGCAGCGCCGGCGTGTAAACGCCGCCTTCGCGCAGCACTTTCAGCATCAGTTGCAGGCGGCTCAGCTCGCCGGCTTCGATGCCGCTGTAAAAGTTTTCCGCCCCGACCAGCTCGCGCAGCGCGTAGTTGCTCTCCAGGCTGGCGCGCGGAGAACCGATGCCGATGGTTTTCTTCGCCTGACGCAGCAGATCCGCCGCGCCCTGCATGGCCTGATCGGCGTTCAGCGCGATCCAGTCATTGCCACGGCGTTGCTGCGGCTGGCGCGGACGATCCTTCAGGTTAACGTAGCCGTAACCGAAGCGGCCGCGGTCGCACAGGAAGTAATGGTTAACGGTGCCGTTATAGCGGTTTTCAATACGGCGCAGCTCGCCGTAACGCTCACCCGGGCTGGTGTTACAGCCGACGCTGCACTGCTGGCAAACGCTGGGCGCAAACTGCATGTCCCACTTACGGTTGTAACGCTCGGAATGCGTTTTGTCGGTGAACACCCCGGTCGGACAAACTTCCACCAGGTTGCCGGAGAACTCGCTCTCCAGCGTACCGCTTTCCGGACGGCCGAAGTACACGTTGTCGTGCGCGCCGTAAACGCCGAAATCGGTGCCGTCTGCGTAGTCTTTGTAATAACGCACGCAGCGGTAACAGGCGATGCAGCGGTTCATCTCATGAGAAATGAACGGCCCCAGTTCCTGGTTTTCATGGGTGCGCTTGGTGAAGCGGTAACGACGGAAACTGTGCCCGGTCATCACCGTCATATCCTGAAGGTGACAGTTTCCCCCTTCCTCGCACACCGGGCAGTCATGCGGGTGGTTGGTCATCAGCCACTCCACCACGCTTTCACGGAACTTCTTCGCTTCATCGTCATCGATGGAAATGAAGGTTCCGTCCGACGCCGGCGTCATACATGACATTACCAGGCGGCCGCGGGTGTCTTCCGCATTCTGGTATTGCTTAACCGCGCACTGGCGGCAAGCGCCGACGCTGCCGAGCGCCGGATGCCAGCAAAAGTAAGGAATATCCAGTCCGAGGGAGAGACATGCCTGCAGCAGGTTCTCCGCTCCGTCGACTTCATACTCTTTGCCGTCTACATGAATCGTAGCCATTAGTATGCTTCCAAAATAAAAAAAACCTTATTCCCGCCCCGTCCTCTGCCTGAGATCCACGCAGCGGGCTTATAACTACCGGGTCTGTTACCAGCGCGCCTTCAGCAGGTTCGGCTGAATCCCCTGAATGGCCTGGGTATTTCCGTAATCTTTGGCTGCGATGCCGGCTTCGAATTCTTCACGGAAATACTTGATCGCGCTCTGCAGCGGCTCAACCGCGCCCGGCGCGTGCGCACAGAAGGTTTTGCCCGGCCCGAGGAAGCGGCACAGTTGCTCCAGCGTTTCGATGTCGCCGGGCTGGCCTTCGCCGCGCTCCAGCGCACGCAGCAGCTTCACGCTCCACGGCAGGCCGTCGCGGCACGGGGTACACCAACCGCAGGATTCACGGGCAAAGAACTCTTCCAGGTTACGCACCAGGGAGACCATGTTGATCTCGTGGTCCACCGCCATCGCCAGCGCGGTGCCCAAACGGCTGCCGGCCTTGCCGATGCTGGCGAAGTCCATCGGCAGATCCAGGTGATCGGCGGTCAGGAAGTCAGTGCCCGCGCCGCCCGGTTGCCAGGCTTTAAATTTCAGGCCGTCGCGCATCCCGCCGGCGTAATCTTCCAGAATTTCACGCGCGGTGGTGCCGAACGGCAGCTCCCACAGGCCCGGATTTTTCACCCGGCCGGAGAAGCCCATCAGTTTGGTGCCCGCGTCTTCGCTCTTACCGGCGGACAGCCCTTTGTACCAGGCCTCGCCATGCTCGATGATGGCCGGGACGTTACACAGGGTTTCCACGTTGTTGACGCAGGTCGGTTTGCCCCATGCGCCGGCGGTGGCCGGGAACGGCGGCTTGGAACGCGGGTTGGCGCGGCGGCCTTCCAGCGAGTTGATCAGTGCGGTTTCTTCGCCGCAGATATAACGGCCTGCGCCGGTATGGACAAACAGCTCGAAGTCGAAGCCGGTGCCCATGATGTTTTTGCCCAGCAGACCGGCGGCTTTGGCCTCTTCGATCGCCTTACGCAGGTTCACCGCAGCTTCAACATATTCGCCGCGCAGGAAGATGTAGCCGCGATAGGCTTTCAGCGCATAGGCGCCGATCAGCATGCCTTCCACCAGCAGGTGCGGCAGCTGCTCCATCAGCAGGCGGTCTTTGTAGGTGCCCGGCTCCATTTCGTCGGCGTTGCACAGAAGGTAGCGCAGGTTCATGCTTTCGTCTTTCGGCATCAGGCTCCACTTCAGGCCGGTGGAGAACCCCGCGCCGCCGCGCCCTTTCAGGCCGGCGTCTTTGACCAGGTTAACCACCTCGTCCTGCGCCATGCCTTTGAGCGCTTTTTCCGCACCGTGATAGCCGTTTTTAGCGCGATATTCATCCAGCCACACCGGCTGTTTGTCATCGCGCAAACGCCAGGTCAGCGGGTGGGTTTCGGCAGTACGCTTAATTTCAATCGTCATTATTTATACCGCTCCAACAGTTCAACGGCGCTCTCCGGCGTCAGGTGAGCATGGGTATCGTCGTCGATCATCATGTTCGGCCCTTTGTCGCAGTTACCCAGGCAGCAGGTCGGCAACAGGGTGAAACGCCCGTCAAAGGTGGTTTCGCCCGGTTTGATCTTGAGCTTGCGCTCCAGCGCGGCCTGAATGCCCTGGTAGCCGTTGATGTGGCACACCACGCTGTCGCAGTAGCGAATGATGTGGCGGCCGACCGGCTGGCGGTAAATCTGACTGTAGAACGTCGCCACGCCTTCCACGTCGGCGGCGGGAATGCCCAGCACGTCAGCAATGGCGTAAATAGCGGCGTCCGGCACCCAGCCATGTTCTTTCTGAACGATCTTCAGGGCCTCGATCGACGCAGCGCGCGGATCTTCATAGTGATGTTTCTCATGCTCGATCTCGGCGCGGGCGCTGTCGCTGAGCACGAAAACCTCGTCTTTGGTTAAAGATTGATCTGACATGTTTAGCGGTCCACATCTGACATAACGAAATCAATACTGCCGAGGTATACGATCAGATCGGATACCAGGCTGCCACGAATAACAGACGGGATCTGCTGCAGGTGCGCATAGCTCGGGGTGCGGATGCGCGTGCGATAGCTCATGGTGCTGCCGTCGCTGGTCAGGTAGTAACTGTTGATCCCTTTGGTGGCCTCCACCATCTGGAAAGATTCGTTAGCCGGCATCACCGGGCCCCATGACACCTGCAGGAAGTGGGTAATCAGGGTTTCGATGTGTTGCAGGGTACGCTCTTTCGGCGGCGGCGTAGTCAGCGGATGGTCGGCCTTAAACGGACCTTCCGGCATATTCTTCAGGCACTGTTCCAGAATACGCAGGCTCTGGCGCAGTTCTTCCACCTTCAGCATCACGCGGTCATAGCAGTCGCCGTTGTTGCCCACCGGTACTTCGAAGTCGAAGTTTTCATAGCCGGAGTACGGACGCCATTTACGCACGTCGAACTCGATGCCGGTAGCGCGCAGCCCCGCGCCGGTAGTGCCCCAGTCCAGCGCTTCTTTCGCGCTGTAGGCGGCCACGCCGACGGAACGGCCTTTGAGGATGGAGTTCTTCAGCGCAGCGGTAACGTAAGACTCCAGGCGCTTGGGCATCCAGTCGAGGAAGTCGCGCAGCAGGCGCTCCCATCCGCGCGGCAGATCGTGCGCCACGCCGCCGATGCGGAACCAGGCCGGGTGCATACGGAAACCGGTGATGGCCTCGACGACGTCATACACTTTCTGGCGATCGGTAAACGCGAAGAAGACCGGCGTCATGGCGCCGACGTCCTGAATAAAGGTGGAGATGTACAGCAGGTGGCTGTTGATGCGGAACAGCTCGGAAAGCATCACGCGGATAACTTTTACCCGCTCCGGCACTTCGATGCCGGCCAGTTTTTCCACCGCCAGCACGTAAGGCATTTCGTTAACGCAGCCGCCCAGGTACTCAATGCGGTCGGTATAAGGAATATAGCTGTGCCAGGACTGGCGCTCGCCCATTTTTTCAGCGCCGCGGTGGTGATAACCCACGTCCGGTACGCAGTCGACGATCTCTTCGCCGTCCAGTTGCAGCACGAGGCGGAAAGCACCGTGAGAGGACGGGTGGTTCGGGCCGAGGTTGAGGAACATGAAGTCTTCGTTGTCGGTGCCGCGCTTCATGCCCCAGTCTTCAGGCTTGAACGTCAGCGACTCCATCTCCAGATCTTCTTTCTGCTTGGTCAGCACGAACGGATCGAACTCCGTGGCGCGCGCCGGGTAATCCTTGCGCAGCGGGTGCCCTTCCCAGGTCTGCGGCATCATGATGCGCGTCAGGTGCGGGTGGCCGTCGAAGGTAATGCCGAACATTTCCCAGGTTTCACGCTCATACCAGTTGGCGTTGGGGAAGACTTTGGTGGCCGTCGGCACGTGCAGGTCGTTTTCAGAAAGCGCGACCTTCAGCATGATGTCGCGGTTACGATCGATGGAGATGATGTGGTAGAAGACGGAGAAGTCGGCTGCCGGCAGCCCTGCACGGTGCGTGCGCAGGCGTTCGTCCATGCCGTGCATGTCAAACAGCATGACATACGGCTTCGGCAGCTTCTTGAGAAACGTCATCACTTCCAGCAACTGTTCACGCTTAACCCATACCACGGGCATGCCGGTACGGGTAGGCTGAACGGTAAAGGCATCTGGCCCAAAACGGTTACGCAATTCTCCGATTACCGGATCATCGAGATGATCGCGGGTCTGCCAGGCCGGCAGGTTGAGATCTTGCGTCGTCGAATCTGTCATAATTTTTATCACCACGCTTTTACTTAACTTGCCGCCGCGACTTCCGTGCGGGGCAAAACGGGCTGAGCCCCTCACGGGCCCTGTGTATTTTTCCGCGCCTGGCGTAACGCCGTTGTTCCGGTCATTGCGCCACGCACGGGTTAGATCTCGTCAGGCGTACGCAGGTTGGTCACCGCGATTCGCTCAGCGCGCTTACGCTCTTTTTCTGATTGCATGTTGGCACGGTAAACGCCCTGATCGCCGACCACCCACGAAAGCGGGCGGCGTTCTTTACCGATGGATTCCTGCAACAGCAGCAGCGCCTGCATATAAGCTTCCGGACGCGGCGGGCAACCCGGGATATACACATCAACCGGAATGAATTTGTCCACGCCCTGAACCACGGAGTAAATATCGTACATGCCGCCCGAGTTGGCGCATGACCCCATGGAAATCACCCACTTCGGCTCCAGCATTTGGTCATACAGGCGCTGAATAACCGGGGCCATTTTGGTAAAACACGTACCGGCCACTACCATGAAGTCGGCCTGACGCGGCGAGGCGCGCAAAACTTCAGCGCCAAAACGGGCCACGTCATGCACCGCGGTGAACGATGTCACCATTTCCACATAGCAGCAGGAAAGACCGAAGTTGTACGGCCACAGGGAATTCTTACGGCCCCAGTTCACCATGTCGTGCAGGGCGTGCTCGAGCTTGCCCATATACACGCTGCGGTGCACATGCTGCTCAAGAGGATCGCTGACAGTCTCTTGTTTTTGCAGGGGGTAACGGTCGTTCTCACCGTTAGGATCTATGCGGGTGAGCGTGTAGTCCATCGTAATGCCTCGTTGTTAACCATAAACAGTAACCGCGCACGGTTACTGTGGGTGACTGTTGGTGTTGGTGACGGTGCTTGGGTGCTTAACGCGACGCTTGGAGCGTGCAGGCGTCCAGTCCAGCGCGCCGATACGCACCAGATAAACCAGACCGGCCAACAGCACCAGGATGAAAATTGCCGCCTCGATAAAGCCAATCCACCCACTCTCCCGGATAGACACTGACCACGCATACAGGTACAGGGCTTCAACATCGAAGATGACAAAGAACATGGCGACCAGATAGAACTTGGCGGACAGCCGCATACGTGCCGAGCCGACCGAGTCAATACCGGACTCGTAAGGCGTATTCTTCGCGCGTGCGCGTGCTCTTCCTCCCAGGGCATAGGCCCCGAGGAGCATGACTCCACACAATCCGATTGCGACGACGATAAATACGGCGAATGCCCAGTGATGAGCGATAACTTCAGTGGTTGTTGACATACTCTTATGCTTACTCATCAAGCGTGGTGTCAGCCAGCAGGGTTCCAGCAACCCGCACAGGCACCACAACGACTAAGGGAAGGAAAATGACCACAAGACAACGCAAACTACACGCAAATTTTAAATTTTCAACGGTAGTTTATGTGGGCTTTTTACTCCTTTCGATAACCTTTTGTCAACTTTGACAAAAGTTACAACACAGTAGTTTACAATAGCGCAAATTTATTAACATATGATGCGCGCCACAAATAGACCATCCGGAAGCGTGTTTTTCGCGCTTCCGTGAAAGAAGTAGCAATTTTGTAAACAAAGGTAGCGTTGCGCGCCGATAACTATACCATTTTCTAAAGTATTACCCGTTCCCTAATGAGGGTATACGGCATCTTTTTTTTGATCCAGAGCACATTTCTGTCAGTAATTATCGTGCAGGTGAACAACCAGAGAAGAGCAGGATTACAAATTGAACAAATTTTGGATTTAGCAATATTATCAACGGCCTAAATGAGAAAATTTCTTATTTGCAACATCAGGCCGCGATACGCCCCTGTAACGCACATAAACAAACCGGCACGGCGCCTGAAAGTACGCCGTGCCGGTTACAAAAACGCGTTAATTCAGAAGAATTATTTGCTTTCTGCATCCACCGGATATTCACGCAGATCCGGTTCTTCAATCTGCGTTTCATCGCCCGCTTTAAGCGAGGCGAACAGAACGGTCGCCAGCTCATTACGGCTGCTCGGTGACAGATACAACGTGTACTCCGTCTCCGGCAGTTTGGGCAGCCCTTCAGACTCACCCAGCACACGCAGCTCCGGCGACATCATTTCCACCGGACGCGCGGTAACGCCGAGGCCCGCTTTCACCGCGGCCTTCACCGCCGACAGCGTGGAAGCCACGTAGGCCAGGCGCCAGCTGATATTGAAGCGGTTCAGATACTCGATGGCCATGTCGCGGAACGGGCTGGGTTCATCCAGCACCACCAGCGGCACCGGCTCACCCGGCTGATAACTGTAATCCGTCGCGCAGAACCAGACGGTAGGAGAACGGCGCAGGGTTGCCTGAGACAGCCCTTCATAACTCATGGTAGTGATCGTCAGATCAACGTCGCCGTTCAACAGCATCTGATGCATGTCAGGGCTACGCTTTACCCGCACGTCGATTTCCAGTTTGGGGTACAGGCTGGTGAAACGGCTGAGCAAAACCGGCAGGATGCTGTCTGCTGTATCATCGGTCGCCCCGATGCTCAGCGAGCCCTGCAGATGGTTATTGATTAGCGAACTGCACGCTTCGTCGTTAAAGCGCAAGATTTTACGGGCATAGCCCAACAACTGCACACCGTGTTCGGTGAGTTGCTTGTTACGTCCGTGACGGGCGAAAAGTTCTTTCCCTACCAATTGTTCCAGCCGTTGCATCTGCTGGCTCACCGCGGACTGCGTACGCTGAACGACAACCGCTGCCGCGGCAAACGTTTTCACGTCAGCCACCGCAACGAACGTTCTCAGCAAATCCAAATCGAGATTGATGGTGGGACGGTGTAAATTTGTCATACCTTTATTCTCATTATATGTTAATTGTAACTAAAACAACCCTGATGTTGTTGTTCGTGAGATTTCTTCTTACAAATTAAAAAAATAGAGCTCGTTTTATCTTCGTAGAAATGCCTGGTGAAACCGGCTTACCGTTATTTGCTGTCCGAAACTAATTTTTATTATGGCCTAAAAATAATTATATTTCGGTAAATACGCAAACATCTTTTAAGGTATTACCCTCTCTGAACGGTTGCTAAAAATCTAGCACGCTTGATAGTAACAAAATATCTATATATCAAATAACTATACCTTAGTATGAACATAAATACATCCAACCTAACTTCAGTATAGGTGCTTAGTTTAGCATTTTTTATGTAAATTTTTGTTTTTCATCCTCCTTTTCCCCCTCCCTCTTTTTTATCGGATATTCTTTATTCCGGATAAAAGATGCTTTCTTTTTACCTATATAAATGACAATCGACAGGGAGCACAAAACGAATAGCCCGCTGACCATCCACTGCAATCCTCCCGTCAACATGCCGCCGGCGTATGAGTATATTAACGTAGCGGGGAGCTGCCCTAATCCGGTGGCGATAAGAAATGTCCATAACCGGATAGAGGTTAATCCTGCGGCGTAGCTCACAAGATCAAATGAAACAAAAGGTAGTAAACGACAAATCAATATGGTGTATTTTCCATATTGAATAAAAAAACGATCGCAGCTTGCCAGTGCGGCGGGCGACACCCAGCGTGCGACCCACTCCCGGCCAAGCCAGCGCGACAACATGAAGCACAGCGCAGCAGCGGCCATGGCGCTGACCCACGACAGAATCGCCCCCTGCCACCAGCCAAACAGCGCGGCATTGGCAAGCGTGATCAGAAAAGCGGGCAACGGCGCGGCGAGAGCCTGAAAAATCATCAGAAAGAATGAAACCACTGCGGCCCAGGGGCCGAATCCGCGTAAATAGTCCAGTAAGGCATTAAAATCCAACGAAGAGAGCAGGCGCCAAATCATTTTAAGAAACGCCTGAACGGCCGGATTGGACCACGCGACCAGAGCGACGGCGCACAACAAAACCACTACGGTAAGTTTAACGTAGCGCAGTATTTGCATTTATGACTCTCTTCATACCCGATATGATTTCACGCTGTGGCCGGCTTTTACCCGCCACAGCATACGCGTTTTCTCCTGTTTTTGTCAGGTTAAGAGAGCAGGATGTGCGCTGGAACAATATTCCGCGCCTCTGACTGCCGGAGAATTAGCAAACATTTTTCCTTACATAAACAGGATAATCATGTGATGAAACTTTCCCGTCACGTTGCCGTATCCGCCCTGCTGCTGGGCTGCCTGCACGCAACCGCCAGCATCGCGGCCACCGAAAAACCGGCGCCGGCGCAGGATAAGGCGCAGCAGAACGTCATTATCGACACCCGCCCCAGCGCGTTCTACAACGGCTGGCCCGAGCAGGCCGGCGCCCCTTCCGGGCATGAACCGGGAGCATTAAACCTAGCGGCAACCTGGTTGAACGAAATGAACGATACTCAGTTGTCGCACTGGCTGCAGCAACATCAGGTCACGCCCGCCACGCAGGTATCGCTGTATGGCCGGACGGAACAAATTGACGCGGTAAAAGCGCGCCTCAATAAACTGGGCTTTCATAACGTGACCTATTTGGCGGACGCCTTAAACCAAACGCGCCCGTTACAGCGCCTGCCCCATTTCGAGCAGTTGGTCTACCCCGGCTGGATTCACGCCCTGCAAAACGGCCAGACGGTTACTGCGGCGCCGGCAGGCGAATGGCGCGTGCTCGAGGTTGCCTGGGGCGCGCCCAAGCAGTACCTGATCAGCCACATTCCCGGCGCAGGCTACCTGGACACTAACGACATCGAAAGCGAGCCGTTGTGGAACAAAGTCTCCGACGACAAGCTGAAAGCGCTGATGGCGAAACTCGGCGTGCGTCATGACACCACCGTCATCCTGTATGGCCGCGACGTTTATGCCGCGGCGCGCGCGGCGCAGATCATGCTGTACGCCGGCGTGAAGGATGTACGTCTGCTGGACGGCGGCTGGCGGGCCTGGTCGGACGCCGGGCTTCCGGTAGAACGCGGCCTGCCGCCCGATGTTAAACCGGCGGCGGATTTCGGCGCGCCGGTTCCGGGGCAGCCGCAGCTGATACTTTCCCAGCCGCAGGCCAAAGCCCTGCTCAACCGCCGCGACGCCTCGCTGGTCAGCATCCGTTCCTGGCCGGAGTTCATCGGTGAAACCAGCGGCTACAGCTACATTAAGCCGAAAGGCGAAATCGCCGGCGCACGCTGGGGCCATGCGGGAAGCGATTCTACGCACATGGAAGACTTCCACAACCCGGACGGCACGATGAAGTCCGCCGACGACATCGCCGCCATGTGGAAAGCATGGCATATCACGCCGGATCAGCAGGTTTCCTTCTACTGCGGAACGGGCTGGCGCGCCTCCGAGACGTTTATGTACGCCCGCGCGATGGGCTGGAAAAACATCAGCGTTTATGACGGCGGATGGTACGAGTGGAGCAGCGAAGCCGGAAACGCCACGGTGAGCGGCGAGAGAGGCCCGGACAGCAGCTGGAAGTAACCGCCCTGCAAAATCCTTACTCGTAAAAAGGCGGCTGCACAGCCGCCTTTTGCATTTTACGGCGTTAGTCCCCCGCCCCCCGGACGCCTTTCAGGGTATGGTAACCGCCCCAGATGCGGGTAAACGTGGTGAACCAGCACAGGATGCCGAACAGCCAGGCCAGCGGAGCGAAATACGCCGGCATCAGGCAGAAGAGAATGAAAAACAGTATGGTTTCGCTGCCTTCGGTCAGACCGCCCAGATAGTAGAAGGATTTATGCGGGTAGGAGAGATTCTCCAGGTTATGTTTGGCGGCCAGCGTGGCGAATGCCAGAAAGCTGCTGCCGGTGCCGATAAAGGCGAACAGCAGCCAGGCGCCGGCCAGCGAGTTCTGCGCCGGTTCGGCAAGCACGAAGCCGAAGGGGATCAGGGCGTAAAACAGGAAATCCAGCGCGATATCGAGAAAACCACCGGCATCGCTCAACGTGCGTCGCCGCGCCAGTGCGCCATCAAGCCCGTCGAACAGACGGTTGAGCAGGATCGCGGCCAGCGCGGCGCCGTACCACTGCAACGCCAGAAACGGCAGCGCCAGCACGCCAATGGCGAACCCGCTCAGGGTCAGTCCGTCCGGCGTAATGCCCGGCCGGTCAAGCAACGCCGCCGCGCGGCCAAGCAGCGGTTTAACATGCGGATGAAGATAGCGGTCAAGCATGAGGCGCTTCATCCCCCTTTTTCGCCGGCTCAATCACGCACAACCCCTGACCGGGGATCTCCAGCGCGGCATTGAAACGGGCGGAGAGATTCTGAAAGGCAATCAGCGCCGTCAGCTCGGTAATCGCTTCATCAGAGAAATGCGTTTTAAGGGCGGCCTTAATCTGGCCGGAAACGACCGGCGGCGTGGCCGTTACCGCATCCGCATAGGCTAATGCCGCTTCTTCCGCGGCGCTGAACACGCCGCCGTGCTGCTGCGGCCAGTCTTTCAGCGCCATCACTTTTTCCGCCGAACCGCTGCGCTGCGCCAGACGCAGGCTGTTGGCATCAATGCAAAACGCACAGTCACAGCGCTGGGAAACCCGCGTCATCACCAATGCACGCAGTTCCGGGGCAAGCGTGGATTTCCGCCGCTCCAGAAAACCGACGAACAACGCCACCAGCCAGAACAGAAAAGGGAAACGTCCCCACCAGCGCGTCGGGTTCAGCGTCTCCCCATAATGCTTCTGCTGCGCACGTACCAGCGGCCACAGGCTGCACGGCAGTTTTTTCAGCGATGAAACCCATGACATCGCCCATTTCTCATTCATAGTGATTTTCCGTTGCCCTTTTCATGGATGATAAATCCAAAAAAACAATAACAAGAAGAATAAAAATCCAATAATGGCGAAATACTTCGTATGATGCCAAGCCGCATTCACCGGGGATAATGTTTTGCACCAAAACACGGCAATGCCCTTCAAAAGGCGGATGGCGGAGAGTAAAGTGATAATGTTATCGTGTCCCGCCCTGGTTACCGGCAACTAAACCGACGATGAGAAAGATATCGCTCCGGTTCCGTCTTCCGCTGATAATTGTGCACCACATTCCTCCGTGCGGACACGTTTTTCCGATACGCAGAGTATTTCTGTCAAGGCTGATGTTTTTATTAAGGCGTGTTATGACTCCGATTGAAAAATCCACCAAACTGGATAACGTGTGCTACGACATCCGTGGTCCGGTACTCAAAGAAGCAAAACGATTAGAAGAAGAAGGCAACAAAGTTCTCAAACTCAACATCGGTAACCCCGCCCCGTTCGGCTTTGAAGCGCCCGACGAGATTCTGGTGGACGTCATCCGTAACCTGCCGACCGCACAGGGATACTGCGACTCCAAAGGGCTGTACTCCGCGCGTAAGGCGATCATGCAGCACTACCAGTCACGCGATATCCACGATATCACCCTGGAGGATATCTATATCGGCAACGGGGTGTCGGAGCTGATCGTGCAGTCCATGCAGGCGCTGCTTAACAGCGGCGATGAAATGCTGGTGCCGGCGCCGGACTACCCGCTGTGGACCGCGGCGGTGTCGCTTTCCGGCGGCAGGGCCGTGCATTACCTGTGCGACGAAGAAGCGGGCTGGTTCCCGGATCTTGACGATATCCGCAGCAAAATCACCCCACGCACGCGCGGCATCGTGATCATCAACCCCAACAACCCGACCGGGGCCGTTTACAGCAAAGAGCTGCTGCAGGAAATCGTGGAGATCGCCCGTCAGCATGATCTGATTATCTTTGCCGACGAAATCTACGACAAAATTCTGTATGACGATGCCCAGCATCATTCCATCGCCGCGCTGGCGCCCGACCTGATGGTCGTGACGTTCAACGGCTTGTCCAAGACTTACCGTGTAGCCGGCTTCCGTCAGGGCTGGATGGTGATCAGCGGGCCGAAAAAGCACGCCAAAGGGTATATCGAAGGGCTGGAAATGCTGGCCTCGATGCGCTTGTGCGCCAACGTGCCGATGCAGCATGCCATTCAGACGGCCATCGGCGGCTACCAGAGCATCAGCGAATTCATTCAGCCCGGCGGCCGTTTATATGAACAGCGCGATCGCGCCTGGGAACTGCTCAATGAGATCCCCGGCGTTTCCTGCGTGAAGCCGCAGGGCGCGTTATACATGTTCCCGAAAATCGACATCCGTCGTTTCAATATTCATGATGACCAAAAGATGGTGCTGGACCTGCTGTTGCAGGAAAAAGTCCTGTTGGTTCAGGGCACCGCCTTCAACTGGCCTCATCCGGATCACGTGCGCATCGTAACGCTGCCGCGCGTTGACGACCTGGAAATGGCGGTCAGTAAGTTCGGCCGTTTCCTGTCCGGTTATCATCAGTAATGCCTGCGGCGCCCGGCTCGGGCGCCGTTTCTTTTCCTGTTTGCACTTACGTCGTACACCCGGCACCTTGCGATATTTTCACGCATTCCCCACAATACATCTGTTGTCGTTTACAGAGAGCACACCATGCCCCAGAGTCATTTCTTCGCCCATTTGTCCCGCCTGAAGTTAATCAGCCGCTGGCCCCTGATGCGTAACGTCCGTACCGAAAACGTCTCCGAGCACAGTTTGCAGGTGGCCTTCGTCGCCCACGCGCTGGCGGTAATTAAAAACCGCAAGTTCAACGGCAACGTCAATCCGGAACGGGTTGCGGTGCTGGCGATGTACCACGACGCCAGTGAGGTCCTCACCGGCGACATGCCAACGCCAATCAAGTATTACAATCCGCAGATCGCGCACGAATACAAGAAAATCGAAAAGGTTGCCCAACAGAAGCTAATCGAAATGTTGCCGCAGGAGCTGCAGAATGATTTCCGCAGCCTGCTGGATGAACGCCATTACAGCGAAGATGAGAAGCATGTGGTCAAACAGGCCGACGCCCTGTGCGCCTACCTGAAATGCCTGGAGGAGCTTTCCGCCGGCAACAATGAATTTACCCTGGCGAAGGCCCGGCTGGAAAAAACGCTGGAGCTGCGCAGCAGCCCGGAAATGACCTACTTCATGGATGTCTTCATTCCGAGCTTCAGCCTGTCGCTGGATGAAATCAGCCAGGACTCTCCGCTGTAATCAGCCCGGCAGAACTACACGAGCACCACCAGTTTGCCGCGGACGCTGCTGTTTTCCATCAAACGGTGAGCCTGCGGCACTTCGTCAAAGGTGAGCGTTTTCACCCGCAGCGAAGGCAACCGCCCTTGATCTACGTCGCGGGCAATCTGCGCCAGGGGCGTATCCGTCAGCGGTAGCCCCGGCGTGCCCAGCATTGTCGTGCCGAAAAAACTGAGCGTGACGGCGTCGGGCAATACCCGGTTCGGGTTGAAACCGTCCATGCTGAACATGCCGTCCAGCATGCCGATCATGCAAATTTCGCCGAAGGGGCGCAACGCCGCCGCGGTGTCCGCCACAACGGACAGCCCCACGATCTCCAGCGCCTTGTCCGCGCCGTTCGGGCAGAAGCGCCTGACTTCCTGCGCGATATTCCCGTTATCCACCACCACATGATCGGCGCCCAGTTCGTACAGATGCTGGGTATGCTGTGGCGAACGCGTGGTTGCAATCACGCTCAGCCCGGCATTTTTGGCGTACAGCAGCGCCGCAAGGCCCACCGATGACGTCGCGCCGCGGATCAGCAGGCTTTCGCCGCGGGCGATCTTCAGGCGTTTGTCGAGCGCGCCCCAGATGGTCAGCCAGGCTTCCGGCAATGCCGCCAGCTCTTCCCAGCTCAGGTTCGAGTCATTGAGGTCAATCACGTTGCTGCGCAGTACGCAAACCTCTTGCGCGTAGCTGCCGCCGCGGTTGAACTGCATGCCGCCCATCAGGGTTGCCACGCGCTGTCCGGGGCGGAATACGCCGGACGCATCCTCCATCACCTCGCCAACGGCTTCGATGCCGGGAATGCGCGGCGCGGTAATTTCACCCATGTTCCCCGCCCGCAGCATCAGCTCGGCACGGTTCAGGCCAAACGCCTTTACCCGGATTTTGACTTCGTTTTCCCCGGCCTGCGGCGCGGGAACATCCTGAAGCTGTAAAACCTCCGGGCCGCCGGTGCGTTCAATAACATAAGCCTTCATCACGTCTCTCCTGAAAATTACGATGAGATGAGTATTACCCCTTTCATTATTGAAAGAAACGGACAAAAATGGGAGTTATCTTCCCATTTTTGGCAGGACACGATATGGACCTTAATGCCGTTAAGTGGTTCGTCGCCACCGTGCAGGCCGGAAGCCTGAGCGCCAGCGCAACCCGGCTGGACGTCCCGCTTTCCACCCTGAGCCGCCGTTTGCGCGGGCTGGAGCAACAGCTTAACGTTCAGTTAATGGAGAGAACGCACCAGGGAATTTCCCTGACCGACGCCGGCGCGCGGCTTTATGAATATGCCGCCCGCGGCATTGAAACGCTGGACGAGGCGGAGTTGCTGACGCGCAGCGATCAGGCGCAGCTCAAGGGTTGCCTGCGCCTTTCCATTCCTCCGGCGTTTGAGGCCTGGTGGCGGTTGTTGGATGCTTTCCAGCGCCGTCATCCGCAAATTCAGCTGCTGGTCTATTCTACGGAACGGCGGGTAGATTTACTGGCGGACGGTATTGACGTCGCCCTGCGGATCGGCGAGATCGTGCACGACGCCATGGTGGCGCGCAAACTTCTCACCTATCGCCATATTCTGGTCGCAGCGCCGGTGCTGTTGCAACGCTCGCCGGCCATCAGGGTGCCGTCAGATTTGCATACCCTGCCCTGCGCGGTATGGAGCACCGACTCACGAACGCCCGCCGTCTGGAAACTGGGGGAAGAACACGTCACGCCCTCTGCGCGCATTCTGACCAATGACTATCTGCAATTAAGAAACCTGGCGATCGCCGGGCAATATGTTACCGAGCTTCCGGCATTTCTGGCGCTGGACGCCATAGAACAAGGCACGTTAAGCCCTCTGCTGGCGTCTTATCCGATGCCGCCGCAGTACGTGAATCTGCTTTACCCGTCACAGCGGCACCCGTCCAGCCTGGTCAGAGCCTACATTGATTTTTGCGCGGAGAACGCATTGCACTATGTGAAAGGTGGCCAGCCGGTAACCCGGCCGGCGCGCTGATAATCAGAAGGGGAACAGCCAGGGCACCAGAATAACGCTCACCACCATCACCAACAGGGTGAAGGGAACGCCGATCTTAACGAAGTCGCCGAACTTATAGTTACCCGGCCCCAGCACCAGCGTGTTGACCGGCGAAGACACCGGCGTCATAAAGGCAGCCGAAGCGGAGATGGCAATGATCATGGCGAAAGGATACGGCGACAGTTCCATCTGACGTGCGGCGGCAATGGCTATCGGCGCCATCAGCACCGCCGTGGCGGTATTGGAAATAAACAAACCGGTTACCGCGCACAGCACGAACAAACAGAGCAGAACCACCCGCGGCCCCATGCCGCCAACCAGGTCCATCAACCCGCGCACCGCAAGATCGATACCGCCGGTTTTCTGCAACGCCAATGCAAACGGCAGCATACCGACAATCAACAGCAGGCTGGGCCAGTGAATCGACTTGTAGGCGCTCTCCATGTCTATGCAGCGGAATTTGCCCATCAGCAGGCAGGCGATAATGGCGGCAATGGCGTTGGGAACTTCATCCGTCAGCATCATGGCAACCATCAGCGCCAGGCAGAACAACGCGTGCGGCGCTTGCGATACGGCGGGCACCATTTCATCCACTTCGGAAGGCAGGTTAAGCAGAATAAAGTATTTGGTATGCTGCTGTAACTGACGGATTTGCTTCCAGTTGCCGATCACCAGCAGCACGTCGCCCAGTTGCAGCGGCTCATCCACCAGTTTGCCCGGCAGGGCCTCGCCGTTGCGGCGGATACCCACCACGTTCAGGCCGTGACGCGAACGGAACGTCATATCGCGCAGGGATTTTCCCAGCACTTCAGATTCCGGCACCAGCGTCACTTCCGCCATGCCAACGTCGCGCGACTGCTCAGAGAAGTATTCTCCGCGCAGCACCATCGGTTCCAGCATCTGCTCGCCGCAGAATTCACGCAGGTCGACGTCGGAAGCCGACATATCAATCAACAGAACGTCGCGCTCTTTCAGCTCGGTATCGCCGAAGGCGCTGACCATAACGCGGCGAAACTTACGCCAGCGTTCGATACCCACCACGTTGGCGCCGTAGCGGGCGCGCAGGTGCAGTTCGTCCAGGGTTTTGCCGATTAACGGCGAGCCGCTGCGCAAAGCCAGGCGCCGCGCCCTGCCCGTCAGCTTATAGTCGCGGATCAGGTCGCGGAACGTGCGCCGTTGCCAGGCTTCCTTATTCGCATCCGGTTCGTTACTGGCCAGCAGACCGCGCGTCAGCAGCATGTAACCAACGCCGAGGATCAGCACCACGATCCCCACCGGGGTGACGCTGAAAAAGCCCAGCCCGCGATACCCTTCGCGCACCAGCTCACTGCTGACCACCATGTTGGGCGGCGTTGCCACCAGCGTCATCATGCCGCTGATCAACCCGGCGAAACTGAGCGGCATCATCAGGCGGCCCGGCGAGGTTTTCATGCGCGCCGCCACGCTCAGCACCACGGGGATGAATATCGCCACCACGCCGGTCGAACTCATCACCGCGCCCAATGACGCCACGGCGACCATCAGTAATGACAGCATCTTGGTTTCGCTGTCGCCCGCCACACGCACCAGCCAGTCGCCGACCTGATAGGCAACGCCGGTACGCACCAACCCGTCGCCAATGACAAACAAGGCAGCAATAAGAATTACGTTAGGATCGCTGAAGCCCGCGGTGGCTTCCTGCAAATTCAGAGTGCCACTCAGCACGAACGCCACGATAATCAACAATGCCACGACGTCCATGCGCAGCTTGTTGGTGGCGAAAAGCACAATAGCAATCAGTAATAGCGTCAATACCCACAATAGCTCGCCGTTCACACCTTCTCCCTTTTTTGTCCAATGCGCTGATGGGCTACCCGGTTTTCTTAAATAATCATCGAGTGGGCATAATATAACGATTTTGCCCACAATGAATTGATTCGTAACAAGGCACAAACTACGTAATCAATACGCATCTTAAGCGAGAAATAATGGCGTAACGTAGGAAAACAGGTGCTCGGAGGAGAATGCGGGAACAGCGTTCCCGCAATGCAGCGCATAAAAGGACAAAGAACAGGCAGATAGTGCCAATCAGTCGCCCGAAGCTTTGCCGTTTTCCATGTAGCTGAGGTCACCGACGTCGGTGACATGATAATTACCGTCCTGGTAAACGATTTTCGTCACGCTGGCATTCTTTACGCCGCCGGCCGGCAATACTGCGTCGGGGTCTAACATGCTGACCAATGCCCCGATGCTCAACCCGTGGGAGACAATCAGCACGTTGCCGCCGCCGCTGCTTCTGGCTTCCGCAATGATGTCCTGCAATCCTTCGCGCAGGCGGTTTGAAATAGTCGCGTAATCTTCGGCCGGCCAGTTTTCGCCGGGCGTGACGCGCACCTTATCCAGCTCTGCGACAGCATTGGCGAACGACTCCGGGGTAAATCCGTCGGCCATCCACTCTTCCACCGTTTTACCCTTGCTGGCGGCAATGTCGTTCCACATCGTGTGGTTGAGATCTCCCTCATACGAACCAAAATTGAATTCGCGTAAACGCCAGTCCGTCTTTAATTTCACGTCAGACTTCACGTTTTTTGCCAGAATAAAGTTTGCCGTCTGTATTGCACGCCCGCTGTCGCTGCTGTACGCCAGAGTGAACGGAATATCTTTCATGCCGGTCGCGGTATAACCCACCACCTGTTCACCTGCCGGAGTTAATACTGCGTCGGCCCAGCCCTGCACACGGTCGGTAGTATTCAGCATCGTTTTTCCGTGCCGGACGACGTACAGCGTCACGTCCGAATTTTCAGAGGAACCACAGCCGCTAACTATTAACCCTAAAAATAAAAACACAGAAGCTATTTTTAGCATAAATGATTTCAACACTATTTCGTCTCCTTGAAAGATAAAGAAAACAAAAAATAGCAAAGGCAACAAAATTATCAGCCAGGGATTTATTGTTTTGTGATGGAAACAAAAATAATTTCGAACTTACAACGCCGTGAATACATGGCAGGAATATATATTTCTTAGTTTACATACTGCTTATAAGAAATGATTTTTAATAAAATCCTTAGTATAGAATGCATTATGAGAAGAACAAGAAACAAATAATGACCGATGATTTTATTAAGAAAATCCAACGCAAGTATTCCACGTTTTATTAAACAGAAAAAACCAGGCAACTTATTGTGAAACAATGGATTTATCTGAAGCAAGGTATCTTAAAAAATCACAGACAAAGATTAATCCCATCACTCACAATGAGAAAATAGTCAATCCCCCATAACAGAATCATGTGTTTGTTTTTTCCAGCCTGTACTTTCCACTTAACATGGTCACTCTGTATTTTTTGAACACCACACTACCAGGGCGTGCAAATATTATTTTGCGACCTGCCTTAATGCCGACACGAGTTTCCTCTCCGCTACCACTTACCAGCACAATACGCGGTAAGGTTCCATCCCGCGATATGGGCTTCCGGTTCATTTTCCCCATCATTCCGTTAAATACACCCACAGGATCTACACCGACTTTTTTATAACGCATTTCCAAATGCAGATGTGGCCCGGTAACCCGGCCCGTGGCGCCGGAGAGTGCAATCACGTCTCCCTGTTTCACTTCATCCCCTTGTGACACGTTTAAGCTCTGCAGATGCATATAGGTACTCGTCCAGTCGTTCCCGTGCGACAGTTCAATATAGTAACCCGCCGTAGGGCTGTAACTGGCGGTAAGCACCCGGGCATTCTGAACAGCCAGCACCTCACTGGACACCGGCACAGCAAAGTCAGCTCCCCGGTGGGGAAGAACGCGCCCGAGCAACGGATGCAAGCGCGGTCCGTAGGCGGAAGTCACCGACCATTTCCCCACCAGCGGAAAGAGAAAGTCGGGCTGATGCGCGGACGCCTTTTTTCCATTATCCGCCGCATACAGTTGCATAAATGCGGGAACATACCGTTGCTCCGGTTCGCCTGCCTGGGCCAGTGTACTCACTTCACACGTTTTTGCGGCCAGTAACGCAATGTCCTGATACGATTTTTGCGGAGAAATGAATGGCTGCAATCCCCAAAGTAAGCAAGGCAAAATCATCACCATCGTATTACGCTCCCTGTAAGTACAACAAAATCACCGCAGCCAACGCGATGGCAGGGCCAAAAGGCAGATAATGCCCCTGAGCCAAAAAGATATTTTTACTTTCTCCCAGAATTTTGCAGAAATAAAACCAGCAGAAAACGTAAATACCCGCACCCAGCAATGCCGATAAAAGCAATAAAGCAGGGACAGCCTGATAGCCCAACCAAACAGAAACCGCCGCAAACAGCTTGATATCTCCCTGCCCAAAGCCTTCTTTCCGCCTGAGCCAATAGTATGCTTTTGTCATCGCGGCGGTCAGTCCCCAAGCCATGACCGCACCGATAACCGCATCCCGCGGCGAGACAGGAATAATACCCAAAACGGAGGCCAGTAATCCGCTCCACAACAGCATAAATACCAGGCTGTCCGGCAACAGACAGGTACGGATATCAATTAAAGCCAGCGTGTAGAGTATGCACAGGAAAAGTGCGATACTGCCGATCCAAGGCCAGGAATGTGTTGCAGAACAAAACAGCGCTAACAGAAAAAAACAGCAGCCTATTATGGCTTCGCTGAGTGGATAAAAAAAAGGGATCGGATGGTGACAGCCTCTGCATTTCCCTTTTAATAACAACCAACTCAGAACGGGGATATTGTCCCAGGGTTTAATGTTGGCTTTACATACCGGGCAATGTGATGGAGGCCACCATAAATTTATTATAGATACAGGTTCCTGCCGTGTTTCATCATCCCATTCAGCCTGCATCATTAAGGGCAGACGATGAATGACTACGTTCAGAAAACTGCCAATCAGCATTCCAAGAAGGAGAAGCAAATAAGGGAGCAGCTGATGGATAAACATATTCATAAAGGAAAGGTTCCTTAACCTATAACGCGTTACTTCGCACAGTCAGGAATTGTGCTCCATTCCGTAGTTGTGAGTGATGACGGAACATCAAATACACCACGACTACTATTTCCCTGCATCTTTATATTTAATGATTTCTTTCGTCCTATTTTCATATTTACATCAGGCACAGGGTAACCATTTTTATTTCGACTGTTCCCATACTCTACCTGTGACAGTTTCATAACGCCAGGCACATCAGTCTCAACATATTCAATAATCAAAGGCTCATAAAATGCCGCACCATAAACCCCAACCAACCTTGAATATTGAGTCCGTTCATAAGGACCAAGCCCACCCGGCATAATAAACCCTTCAATACGCAACAAAGCCAGGCGCCGCGTTGGAATAATAATGTTAGTATTTCTACTTTTCTTCACATTTTCAGTTCTGATTGATGTATTATAAACATAGCCTGAATTACCACCGGTATTAATAACATTGTATTTAGACTGCCCCTTATCTACAGAGGGTGAGGAGGCATACCCACAACCGTTGATGCACAACACACCAGAAGCGTTATTCTTAATAAATGAAAACGCAGGCATTTGAGGATAAAGCGCCGCTGTCTCTTTACTAATACGATCAGAATAGATATATATTACATTAACACCATAGTTAGCGTTCTTATCCCCCAGATTTAGTTCGATATTAATATTCAAAGGCGTATCTAACGCACCACACTGCTGATGAAAGCCGAATTTCTGAACAGCAAAAACATCCCCACAAGCTAAGGTCATAACGCTAAGCAACATATATCTGACGGCATTATCTATGATGCGCATAATTATAAGCTCCCCGATCCCGCCATTTTAGACAACGTGTCCATTAGCATAAACAATCCGGCAAATACCCAGATTACGGTGCCTCCCAATACCAGGGTTGACATACTTTTCAAAATCCCTGCCAGCTTCTGGATGTATAATTTAATATTTTCACGAGACTTATCGGAGACAGATCTCAACACATCATTAAAAGAAGGCAAATCCGCGTATAAGCTAATATTTAATAACTCTTCGGTACCCAGAAGTCCGCTATCTAATGCTTTACCATAGTTAAGGCCCTGAGCCATTTTTTCCAGCATGTTGTCAATGTGGTATTTTAACCAGCGATTTGAATTCAACCTGATAATACTCAGCGAATCTGCAAGCGGAATTTCATTACGCAACATAAGCGACAGGTTATTTAAAAAGACAGAGGAACTGAGCTGCCGGTAAGTGGAAAAAGGCAAAATTTTATCCAGGTATTTATTTCTGATCGTTCCCTTCAGATTCGACATGGCAAAAGAGATTGTAATAACCAATCCGATAAACAGGGCTAACAACAGTACCCATAACCCACCATACAATGCTGTGCCAAAACTGTATAAGTTCTGTGTGACTCCCGGCCACTTATCCACCGGGACAACGGAAGCAAACTTGGGAAAAACCCCTACCGCATAGCCAGCAATCACAACGAGGGAGAGAACCAGCATAATCATCGGGAAAATCATTGCCCCTACGATTCTTTTACGTAGCTCATCGTTGAAATTGATAATATTGACCAGCGTCATAAACCCTTCAGCCAGGCTGCCGCTACGTTCGGCGGAAGTAATTACGCTTAACTCATTTGACGGCACCATGTTGGAAAAAACCGCCGCAACAGACGTTTCCTGCGCCATCTGATTCAGCAGAGCAAGAATCTTTTGGCTAAAGCCTTTCCCCAACAGGGCTTTACCTTCCAACTGAAGCTTCTGCAAAGAGTCATACAAAGGCAGCTGTGCCTTAATCATATCCGCACAAAACTGGTAGACATAAAGCCGTTGTTTTTTACTTAATTTTGCCAAGAAGCACCTCCATGTTTTCAGGTAATACTTCACCAAATTCCATACTGAACCATTGCGCACAGACTCTGCCGGTCAGAACGTGAAACATGACTTTTTCACGAATCTCAAACCCTTCACCCAATCCGTCACACTGTTCTCGTTTTTTGCGCCAAATGGTATAAGCATCCAGCCATGCATTTCTGGCAATCGCCGCTAATTCATCGTAAGTCGGTAACAGGTATTCCATCACCAGTTGACGACCGCTGATTCCGCTATGTTTACAGACGGAGCAGCCGGCAGCATTACGTTGATATAAGCCGAACGTCTTCCCCGACGCGGTTTCCATTGTTTGATAAGGCTGCTTGCAATGCGGGCACAACACCGGAATAAGCTTCTGGCATTGCAAGCCGGCAATAAATCCGGGTGTCGACAATTTATCGCTGGTCAGGCCGAGTGCGGATAAACGCTGTAACAGCGAGACAATATTTCCGGCATGTACCGTAGTAAAACAATAGTGACCGCTCTCTACGGCGCCACCTAATGCATTAGCCGAAATATTATCGCGGATTTCACCCACCATCAGGACATCCGGGTCCCGTCGCAGCGCTGATTTAATCGCGGCATGAAATCCTCCGCCATCAACGCTGACAACCGAACTTTGCTTGGCGCCATAAATCTGATACTCCACCGGGTCTTCAACCGTCAGGAAGCATCCCTTATCTTCATAGCGGTTGATCTGCAACCACTCCATTAAGTTTTTTAACGTCGTCGATTTTCCCGATCCCGTCGTACCGGCAATAATGTATGCCCCATACGGATTACTGAGTATTTTTTTAATATCCTTTATTTCAACATCGAACAAACCCAATGTATCTAAGTTAGCGATAGTTCCTTTCTGCAGCCCTGATGGAATAATACGCAAAACAGCATGATAACAGTCGGCGGTTTCACCAAAAATAGGGAAATGCGCATAGCGAAAGCGATAGCTTCTTTCCCCAAGGGAATAAAGAATATTGGCGCTTTGCGGTATTGCCCGGTTCCAGGTGGTGTCACGCGTTGTTGCTTCAACGTTATACAGTACGAAAACAAGTTCATCACATTGCTGAGCTTTCAATTGCATAAACGGAACAAGTACACCGTTAACGCGCACTTCCATTAAAGCCAAAAAATCATTACGGGTAATATGAAGATCGCTTGCTCCCATACCTACGGCTTTATGCAGAATATCACTCAACTGATGTTGCGTGTCTGATATATTGATGTTAGCACTTGCCGCACTTTTGTCTCGGGCGGAGACATACTCCAGAATCTTGAAATAGGTATCCTCACTTACCTGTGCAATGCCCGCTAACTCTCGCTTATACACACTATTAATACGGCTTACCTGCAATTGCTGGCTGAACCAGGTATCGATAGATAAGCAAGAAAGAATGAGAAACTCACCGCCATCTTTCAACGTTGCAGTAATCCCTATTCCTGCATACTCATGAAAGTACCAGTCCTCATTATTCAGGCAATCCGCGGGTAAATGAATAAAATCAAGACTCACTAATTCGCTTCCTGTATCCGCAATTTATTACCCTGAGTACGGCTTAAATGATATGACTTACCATTCATATCGAATACTCTGCCAGGCATCACATATTTTATCTGATTACCATCAGATACAGCGACCGTTGAAACCCCTGCTATTTGCGTTTCTAATAAGACGCGCGGCATTGGAACGGTATCTGCCGAAACAAGCGTCTCTGATCCGGTATCCACAGGTTGTGCGATGGTCGGCGGCGATAACTTATCCACGCCTTGCAATTTCCTGATCTTATTACGCAGCTCCTCAAGCGCCAGCTCGTTTTTCAAACCTCTGTAGGTTTTTTGAAACAGATAATCATCCTGGACCATTTGAATGATCTGAGTTTGAGAGCTCTCTGGCTCATCCGTGGGCGACGCTTCTGCCGCTGCTGGCTGATTCACTGCCCCTGCCACGTTCTCAGCAAATGCCGGTGAGTTCAAAATAACAGAGAAAAACATAGCGCCTGAAACAAGAAACTTTAATTTGCACATACCATTACTCCTGAAATTTTATAGCCTTCCCTTTCATTCAACTCAATACCATTGATAATGAACGATTCTTTATATGCCAAGCCCTGAATAATACTGACCAAATGAGGAATATCCGTCTCTTTTATTGTTAACGTCAGCGGCGCCGACAACATGCCATAGTAATGAACTTTGGTTCCTAATGACTTTTCCGTTGACATTACCGGGGACTGCGGATACTTATCCATCGACAAAAGCTTCGTTTTTCGGTCTGGACCGGGCATGCTGGAAAAGACTGAATTATAACCGTTTATGTAATTAACAATATTACTGCAGCGTTGAAAAACCAGCGATTCCCTTTTTTTATACTCCGCCAGCAAACTGCTCTGTTTGATCCCAGGAAGATTTTTATAAGAGAATACATCCTCGTTCTTTTTGGTTCCGGAAGAGGACCCTCTTTGATTTTTACTCTCTCCGGCACCAATCAGAGACACGTCATAATACTCACCATAAAATGGTTTTTGCGGCGTGTTATAAATCGTATTCTCGGCAAGCTCATAGTCGAATGAGCAGTTTTTCATATTGCATATGAAATCCTTCTCTATGAACCCTATACTATCAAGCAACAAACGGCTTCGGTTTATTTCATGCAGCAATGAAATAACCTGTAAGTAATTTCCGCCTGCCAGGGTTTTCTCGTAAAAAGCATTAACAGCAGCAATATCACTCTGGATTTTTTGTTCTTGCTGAATGCGCAATGCCTCCTGCTCCTGCCTTGGCACCTCTATGAAATAATACCAGTATGCACCGCCCCCGCCGCAGACGAGTATCAATGTAATAACGACCAGAATGATGATAGCCGTACCTGATGAAAGTTTTTTATTTTTCCAGACAAACTTCTTTTTAAGCATAGGTTAACCTGCATTCATTAGCCGGAACATCAACGCCAAAACAAACAATGCGACTGCGCCTGCGGCCATAAAGGACAAAATAAAAATCATTCTGCGCCGCTTGAGGGATTGTTGTCGTGCTGTGCAATATTCAATGACTCTGGCTAAATGATTATCAGTGATGAGGATCATTTCCAGATTGCTGTAATTCTCAGCATTCTCAAGCAAAGCATCAAATAATGTCCGCTTCAAAAAGCAATCTGTTCCTGAAACAACCCGACCGTCTTTGATTATCACCAGATAGCTATCACCATTGGTGTTTGCCTGATGGCGATAATATATTCCATCGCCAAACAGCGTCATCAGGAAGATAGGGAATGCATCAAAACGGGAAGAGAGCTTTGCCGTATAACCCGTTGCAACATGACCAAATGCATCTGTATAAAAAAGCTTTCGGTTTGATTTTACTGAGTTACGAAACCATGTTAATGCACCCGACTCTAATTTATCGGGGTACTCAGGCTCCCATTGCATATTCACTAAAAGATTATTTTTTAACAGACGCGCCTTCATCTCCCCCTCCATAGCATCAGCGGGCGACGAAAGGAGCACGGTAGTAATCAACACCAACAACCATGACTACCGTTGCGCTGCCTTCATCGGTTTCCGTACCGGCTCCCAGCAGCATAAAGTTACGCGAGTCCTTCTGCTTTTTCGCATCATACTTTGCCACCATCAGTAAACTGCCCGGCGATATGATTGCTGAATTGAATGACTCCGTCGTATTAACGGCAGGGAGTTGCACGGCATCAAAGGTATCAATGGATACCAACTCCCGTTTGGTAAATCCGTTGATCACTTCTATACGCCCGTCCGAAAGTACTCTGGGCGTAATGATAAAGCTGGTTCCCGTTACTAACTCAGAGGTCACTACCGACACATCTTCATTACCGCTTTCCGCATTGACGGAGCGTGTACGGCTTGAAACATAATACTTTGAGTTAGTCATGTTCAATGGAACCGGCATATTGTTGCGGGTGATAAAGGAACCACTCTGAATGACCCGGTTGCCGGTCAGGTTGTACAGCGCTTCAAGCTGACCGCTGATATCCCAGGTGTCGCTCTTCCAGCCGGCGGAAATCCCCCCCCCGATGGACTGCATCAGCTGCGTCGTTATCTGCGCCGACGTGCTGTTACTGTTGTAACTGATGTTCAATCCTGCAGCCGCGCTTTTAACCTTCTCATTGTCCAGCGTAAATATCTTATAGGTAACAACAAACTGTTTGTTGTTATCTGTTTTGTATTTCTGCAGAACATTGTTCAGCGCTTCATATTCTGAAGGTCGCCCGGTAAACATCAGAATTGATGCATCCTTAAAAATATTGTATATGCCGCTAGAGACATATTTCCCGGCCATATCATCAACGTCATCCCAAAATGATGATTCAAACTTAGTCTCAGACTTACCCGTTAACCCGCCTCCGGATGTGGCCTCATTACCGGAAAGATCGAGCGTTGTCTCTGTCTTATTATCACCACCATAAAAATCAAGCTTTATCGCGTAGTTATCGTAGACTTTTATTTTCAATACGGCGCTTTTATCCAGGCTGACGCTTACATCATACAGCGAAGAAATATAACGCATAAATTCTTCAAACGAACCAGTAAAATTAACGCTGTGCGGTTTGATACTTCCCGTGGCATTTCCTGAGCCGCTTTTTCCTTTCAGCTCACTGTCAATCCGGTAACTGATTCCGGTTTGAACCGCTACCGACGCCAATATAGTTTCAATATCCGCAGCTTCATAAGACTGTATTTTTACGGGCTTATTCAGAAGATTTTGCCGCTCGACGCTATACTCAACCTTCTGTCCCAGGAAAGCAGTGTCATACTTAATATAAGGACGAACTTTTGCATCTTCCGCACGCGTTCCGCCTTTTAAGTCTTCCTGCATTGCCTTATTTGCATCATATTTATTCTCAAATGAGCTACTGCATCCCTGGAGCAAGAAGGCGAGTGACACTGCGCCTACGCTGAATTTTTTAATCATTGTTTAACGTGTCCTTACTGTTCATCAATAACGATTACGTTATTTTTAATATAGCGTTTTACCACTAAGCCATAGTTTTCAGAAAAAAAGAGCTTACCTAATTCACTCAGCAGCTCATCATCATCCTTGCCGCTAAAAACCAGGTTATTATAGATAATGTAGTCTTTCCGGCTATTCCATAAAAGTTTATAGCCATTTTCAGATGCCCATGATTTCAGCCCCTGACTCAACAACATATCCTCTCTGAGATATAAATGTTTTTCGCTTTTAACCATGGCAGAGCCCGGTGAAATAACGTCCGTTTTAACAGCCGATGGGTTGTCAACGGAAAAGGGACTACGTGCCTTTGGCGCTAAATCACGAACATTCGCATTCTTATTAGCCGAGGCAGCGAAAGGCGCTATCATACACAGAGCAATTACAACGCGGATAAACTTATTTTTCACACCTATACTTTCCATATAATAAATTCCCGGATTACATTATTGTTTATACAGATATCCTTCTTCGCCCTTCTCTTTTGCCAGATCGTTTACATAGCCTGCAGGCATATCGTTTTGCGGAAGCGTACTGCACCAACGGGTTACGACATAGGATGCCGATGTTGGGTTAATCATATTCTTCCCTTTACCCGTATCGGCATTATAGGAAGCGACCATACTGGATATCAGCCATACATAACGCTGGTAATGATTATCTACGACTGTAGATTTCACAAAATTCGCCTGTATAGCTACCCCAGCCAGGTTTTCTACTACAGAATTAGCATCACTCAACACTTCACGATTTTTCGACAGCTCAGAGAATGAAATAAACTGGCTCCGTTTACCGCTCCCGCTAGTCAGTTGATCGCCCGCGATAGAAGAAAGTGCAACGGATATACGCGGATATAACTGCCGTTCGACCTTCACTTCCTGCAAGGTTTCCGTATCGTCGTCAATAACCGCTTCACCATTACGATCTTTAAGGACAATAGATTGCGTTACCTTCGGACACGTATGCACCAGATAAGTCACCGCGCCTGTTTCCGTTATTTTTGGCGTCAGGCTTGCCCGACCTTCCAGCACATCATCACGTTGGTTATTGGTTGCCACCTGATCGATATAGGGTGGAGTAACAAGCTCAAATGCGTCATACCAATCGTAATCAAACTTTTCAGTGCCCGTACGCTCGGCCGTGTATTGAACGCCGTCAGGGTCCGTCATCGTCAGCAATGAAGGCTTATTGTCCGCATCCAGTACGACATCTCCGTAGGGTTGCCCCCCATAGACACCGCCAGTACGGGCAAACAGGTATACCGGCCTGGCCGTGTTCTCCAATACGACGTTCGTCAGGATAGTACCTGTCATCGCACGCCCATTATTTAACTCCGGATCTTTAACCGTCAGCGCCATGACCTGATCTTCACCATGCGTTCCGGTTCCGGGGAGCTGTTGGTAGCAAACCTGCGCTTTACCTTCCGCCGGATTCCAGCACAGCTTGTCTACCGCAACCGATCCATCGGGGAGGACCGGCGATCCTGAGTTATCATTCAAATCAAATACAAAGCGGATGCCCAGCCGGTTCTGCTTTGCCAGATTTTGCAAGCCAGCAATATTATTAGAGACGTGGCTGAAATCAATGATGCGGTTATTGCTGTCTTTAGCAATCTTCCACGGACTTCCGGCCCCAGCCGTACGGTTACGATAAACAACATAAGCATGGCTGTAGCTTAGCTTTACATTTTGATAGGCCGACGCAAACTGCGGTGCATAATTCGCTATTTGCACAGCATCATTGCCACTCATGTTATACCCGACGGTGACTTCCACCGTATTTATCGTGAGCTTCTCGCCTGCATTACCGCTGTTAGTAAAAGCGATACGGTCGATTTGCAGTTCCGTATTCAGTGCCTGCTTCACCATTTTGCAAGGCAGATACTCTTTACTGAAGGCCATACCTTCAGCGAAAACCCGTGTATTTTTACATTTGTTATTAATAAAATAATAACGTTCCTGGGTATTCCCTTCACCCCAGACATAATATTCACCATCCGCCAGGCTATCATCATCCTCAGAAAGGTGAACAATACGCTGATGATAGGCGGAGTTCGCTTTTGGGTTATAGAGCGGATTCGTTTCTCGCGTGTCTTTATTGCCCTCGACAGGAACGACGCTCTCCTGGGCCAGATTAATAACGCCCTTCATCTCATGCGCCAAAGCATTAACTACATTTTGCCGGGCATACTCATCCGCCTTTCGGCTCTGATAACGGGTATACCAAACAAGCGAGATCCCCATCAGCGCCAGTACAATGATCATCTCCAGTAATGTCACGCCTGCTTGTTTACGCATGCACCTTCCCTGTCACATAATTTCAAGGACTCCGCCCCAAATGGAGCGGAGTAAAATAAAATGACTACCCGTTCAATTAACGACTCAGATTAACGGCTGCCAAAGATAGCGGCATTCGTTGAGCCTGACTGGTTACAAACACCGTTGTTAACGATATTGGTCGGATTCAGGCTATCAGCATCCAACGTTTTCAAAAGTCCGTTGGTAATGTTCACCGCTCCGGTCAAATCCATGTCATCGATGTTCGCGTCAGCACCCGCCGCCGCAGTTGTCGTGGCAACGTAATCCCACTGCGGTCCCATCTGGGAAACCAGGTTACGGCAAGTCTCAGTATCCAAACCGTTTACAACCAGCACAAAGCCTTTATTTACGGTAGAATTACCGCTGGTTCTCGCCGGCCCCATTTGGAAGGCATCACTGGAGAAACCATTGAAAGCTTCATCGGCTGAAATTTTGCCCATTTTGACCAGCGTTGCGATAATAGAATCATTCGTCGCCGTTTTAATGGTGGCTTTGGTCAGACCAACAGCGCTATTCGATGAACTCGGATAGGCGCCCTGATCTTTATATGCCTCAATCGCCGCAGTACGAATAGAGTTAGTATTGTTAATAACGTCTGAAATATCCTGATTAACGAACGCGCGTTGAGCCAGAAGTACCACACCCGCGGCGATCACGCCGATAATACCTAAAACGATAATGATCTCCAGCAGAGTAACGCCTCGCTGATTTCTTAACTCCCGAAGTTTCTTCACTTTACTATCCAAACGTTTTCCCGCACGAACAAATAATGCATCCATTTATATTTCCTTAATATCAACAATGATTGTTTTTTAATATACCAAAATAGAATTTATCTCATGAATTCATGACAACTAAGCATTCTGGGATATTGCAAACGTAAGTTACACGCACTCTACATCCCGGGAGAAACCCAGCAGAAATACAGCGTGTAGATACTTCCAAGATATAAAAGCACATGTAATAACTCTAAAACGCAGATAGAAATCTATCACAAAATTCCCCCTGCGCAATACAGCGATCGAAAATTTATATATTTAAATTACACATGCCCAGAATTTAAATATCAATTTAACCAAATATAAAAAAGTATGCGATTGAAAATAAGCATTTTTTCTTCAAAAATACGTCATTAGCCAATGACAAAATAATTAAGCCACAGTTAATTTCCACTTAATTAAATCAAAAAAGATCGAGCATTCATATATAAGGTGATTAAACAGAAGTTTATTATTAAGAAAATATGTAAAGCAAAACCAGCATAAACATTCGGAATAATAATTCTATTAACCCAATATGGCTTATTATAACGATTAATCAGGAAGGGGAAATGAACTGAGGTTATTTTGATAAGAAATATGATCCATTAATTAAATGGAACAAAGAAAAATATAACATTTATGACTCTTTAATCCGGCATCCGGCACGATTGCCGGATGCCTCAGGGGGCTACATCCCGTTTATTACGATGCATTCACCTGCCACACGTCAATCTCCTCTCCCCGGCGCTCAACCCGCAGCGCCGTCAGCGAAAGCAAATTGAAATCGACCTGGCTGAGCTCCGCCAGATCCTGCGGCGCATGCACTGCCGCAACCCGGCATCCGGCCGCCATACCGGCACGCAACCCGGCAGCGGCGTCTTCCACCACCAGGCAGTCCTGCGGGTCCAGGCCCAACTCGCGCGCCCCCAGCAGGTAAGCATCCGGCTCGGGTTTACCGCGCGCTACGCGCTCCGCGGTGATAAACACCTCCGGGCGCGGCAGGTGCGCGGCCTGCTGCCGCGCGTGCGCCACGGGGACAGTGCCGGAAGTGACGATAGCCCACGGAACCGCCAGCGCGTTCAGGTGTTCCAGCAACGCCAGCGCGCCGGGCAACGCCGTAATACCGTTCGTATCGTTGGCTTCCTTTTCTTCCATCCAGCGGAATGCTTTTTGAATCTCTTCGTCACTTGCCCCCGGCATGAAATGCCGCAGCGAGGTGATCGCCTGTTTGCCGTGGATGAACGCCAGCACCTCCTGCGGGTCAAGGCCCTGCTGATGCGCCCACTCGATCCATGAGCGCTCAACAACGGGCAGCGAATCGACCAGCGTACCATCCAAATCAAACAAAAAACCTTTACACTTCACCGGCGATCTCCTCATTTGCCCGGACGAATGAAAATACGTTACGCGTTGATGATCTGTGCGATTTCAACGGCACTCAGGTGATACTGACGCGGGCAGGACTGCCAGATCGCCAGCATGCGCTGGTATTTCTCCCACATCTTGGTTTGCGCGTTAAATCCGTGCGTGCCGGAGTCGAAGTGGGTATAACGCCCTTCCGTTCCCACCATAAAACGCACGTAGCTCAGGTAGCGTGCCTCCGTCGCGGCGTCAAACCCAAGAAACTCCAGGCGACGCGGATCAATTTCCTGCTTACCGTCGCGCATGTTGTTGTAGGAAACCTGCAAGGCGTGGTGCATTTCCATAATATTAATGATGGTGCGACAGGTCTCTTCGCTCAGTTCGCCGAAGTCGCGGTCAAGCTCGCGCATCTGGAGGCCGAACCCTCTTTCCACGATGGTCTGCAGGCGGCGGTAGCGTTCTGCGTTATCGGGATCAAGCATCGTCATCATCTTGTATTGGTTAGAAAGAATCAGGCGTTGCGCGTTTGTCATTTCCATTATGCTTTCCTCATCAACAACGATTGTCAGACTACGCCGCACAGCATGTCACAGCCGGGTGAATCGAGACAGTCCTACTCATGCATTCTTTGATTTAAGCAGGGAATTGCCCGGAAAGCACGGCGATCAACATGCTGATCCCGCACGAAAAATCCAACACAAAAGGTAGGGAAATGACCGCCGGAGCGGCGGTCTAGAGATCGTCGAGAAAGGTTTTGTCCAGTTGCTTGAAGGCACGATTAAGCAAATCGGCAAGCGCCTGGTAGGTCGGCGTTCCTTCTACCGGCGCCAACGCCTGCCCGGCTTCCGCCAGCTTATTACGCAGTTCGTTGAACCATTGCAGCAGCGACGGCGGCAGCGGCGTCACCGAGCGCTTCCCCAACCACCACAGCCCTTGCAGCGGCAGGCTGCAGGCGAATAACGCGGTCGCCACCGCCGGCCCCAGTTGACCGCCCAGCGCGATCTGCCAGGTCAGGGTGAAGATCGCCAGCGGCGGCATAAACCGGATACCGAACCGCGTGGCCCTGGCAACCCGGTTCTCGGGAAACACCGGCGCCAGGCGTTTTTCCACGGGCCAGGTCTTCATATACTTCTGACCGCGCTGGAAAAGTTGGAACCAACTGACCTGTCCGGTGGGTTTGGATGTCATAGTATCCTCAACTTCGTTTATAAAACTTAAAATTTTCGTGTAAAATGCCAATGGAAATTTAGCGGATTTAAATTTATTTTGTTTTTGCTTCTGCCGACCGGTATCCTAAGCCCGCTTTACGGGCCGGGGAAAGAAAAAACTGCCGAAATGTCGCTTTTTCTTCCTTTATAACGCAGGATCCGCCGTTTTAGTAGTACGGCAAAATGCCGGAGCAGCACATCGTCAGTGAATTACTCTGCGAGTGTGTTAATTGGTTGTTGCGAGATTATATATACCTTTTTGTATTTCACGTTGCAATTTTGTTGGATGTACGGGAAATACCCCGGGTATCAGATTAACGCTATTTTCTCCATCATGCGCATTCCAACGCACGCGGCATGATGTTAATCATAAATGTCGGCGACATAATACGCTACGCTTAATGTCAGTCTGACTCATTATTAACCACGTATAACAAGTAGGTACTTCTCATGTCGAAGCTGGTACTGGTTCTTAACTGCGGCAGTTCATCCCTGAAATTTGCGATCATTGATGCTGCCAACGGCGAAGAACACCTCTCAGGTTTAGCCGAATGTTTTCACCTTCCTGAAGCACGCATCAAATGGAAAATGGACGGCGCCAAGCAGGAAGCCGCTCTGGGTGCGGGCGCCGCTCACAGCGAAGCGCTGAACTTCATCGTGAACACCATTCTGGCGCAGAAACCTGAACTGTCTGCCGCGCTGACCGCCATCGGTCACCGTATTGTACATGGTGGTGAAAAATTCACTCAGTCCGTCATCATCAACGACGAAGTCCTGCAAGGCATTAAAGACGCCGCCCCGTTTGCCCCGCTGCACAACCCGGCGCATCTGATCGGCATCGCCGAAGCATTCAAATCTTTCCCGGCCCTGAACAAAAAGAACGTCGCCGTGTTTGACACCGCGTTCCACACCACCATGCCGGAAGAGTCATACCTGTACGCCCTGCCGTACCATCTGTATAAAGAGCACGGCATCCGCCGTTACGGCTTCCACGGCACCAGCCACTACTATGTCAGCCAAGAAGCGGCCAAAATGCTGAACAAGCCGGTGGAAGAACTGAACGTCATCACCTGCCACCTGGGTAACGGCGGCTCAGTTACCGCAGTCCGTAACGGTAAATGCGTCGACACGTCCATGGGCCTGACCCCGCTGGAAGGCCTGGTAATGGGTACCCGCACCGGCGACATCGATCCGGCGATCATTTTCCACCTGCACGATGCACTGGGCATGAGCGTTGAGCAGATCAACAAGATGCTGACCAAAGAATCCGGCCTGCTGGGCCTGACCGAAGTCACCAGCGACTGCCGTTACGTAGAAGACAACTACGATACCAAAGCCGACGCCAAGCGCGCTATGGACGTCTTCTGCCACCGCCTGGCTAAGTACATCGGCGCCTACACCGCCCTGATGGATGGCCGTCTGGACGCCATCGTCTTTACCGGCGGCATCGGCGAAAACGCCGGTATGGTGCGTGAGCTGACCCTCGACAAGCTGGCCCTGCTGGGCTTCAAGATCGACCACGAACGTAACCTGGCCGCCCGCTTCGGCAAGTCTGGCGCTATCACCACCGACGACAGCCGCCTGGCATTGGTGATCCCAACCAACGAAGAGTTGGTCATCGCCCAGGACGCCGCCCGTCTGACCGCATAATAACCGCACACCGTCAGCCCAGGCTGACGGTGTCGTTTTCACTGATTGAAGGGGTTTTATCGTGTCCCGTACTATTATGTTGATCCCCACCAGCACCAGCGTTGGCCTGACCAGCGTGAGCCTGGGCGTTATCCGTGCGATGGAGCAGAAAGGCGTTCCCCTGAGCGTCTTTAAACCGATTGCCCAGCCGCGCACCGGCAACGATGCACCGGATCAAACCACCACCATCATTCGTGCCAACTCCGCCATTCCGGCCGCCGAGCCGCTGAAAATGTCACACGTCGAAGCGCTGCTGAGCTCCAATCAGCAGGACGTGCTGATGGAAGAGATCGTGGCCCGTTATCACGAAAACACCAAAGATGCGGAAGTGGTGCTGGTCGAAGGCCTGGTGCCGACCCGTAAGCATCAGTTCGCCAATGCGCTGAACTATGAGATCGCCAAAACGCTGAACGCGGAAATCGTGTTCGTTATGGCGCTGGGCAGCGACTCCGCCGCACAGGTCAAAGAGCGTATTGAACTGGCCCGTTCCAGCTTTGGCGGCAGCAAGAACCAGAACATCGCCGGCGTGATCATCAACAAACTGAACGCCCCGGTAGACGAGCAAGGCCGCACGCGTCCGGATCTGTCGGAAATCTTCGACGATTCCACCCGCGCCAATATCGTCAACATCGACACCGCACAGCTGATCGCCAACAGCCCGATGCCGGTGCTGGGCTGCATACCGTGGAGCTTTGATCTGATCGCCACCCGTGCGATTGACATGGCTAACCACCTGAAGGCCCGCATCGTCAACGAAGGCGACATCAAAACCCGCCGCATCAAATCCGTCACCTTCTGCGCACGCAGCATCCCGCACATGCTGGAGCATTTCCGCCCCGGTTCGCTGCTGGTAACCTCCGCTGACCGTCCGGACGTCCTGGTCGCCGCCTGCCTGGCCGCGATGAACGGCGTGGAAATCGGCGCAATCCTGCTGACTGGCGGTTACGAAATGGATGCCCGTATCGGCAAACTGTGCGAGCGCGCGTTCCAGACCGGCCTGCCGGTATTCATGGTTGACACCAACACCTGGCAGACCTCCCTGAGCCTGCAGAGCTTCAACCTGGAAGTTCCGGCCGACGACCACCAGCGCGTGGAAAAACTGCAAAACTACGTCGCCAGCCATATCGACAACCAGTGGATCGACTCGCTGACCGCGACCTCCGAGCGTTCGCGCCGCCTGTCTCCGCCGGCATTCCGCTATGAGCTGACCGAGCTGGCGCGCAAAGCCGGTAAACGCATCGTGCTGCCGGAAGGCGACGAGCCGCGTACCATCCGCGCCGCAGCCATCTGCGCCGAGCGCGGCATCGCACAGTGCGTGCTGCTGGGCAACCCGGAAGAGATCCAGCGCGTTGCCGCCTCTCAGGGTGTGGTGCTGGGCAAAGGGATTGAAATCGTCGATCCGCTGGCCGTACGCGAACAGTATGTGCCGCGCCTGGTTGAGCTGCGTAAGAGCAAGGGCATGACCGAAGTGGTCGCCCGCGAGCAGTTGGAAGACAACGTAGTGCTTGGTACGCTGATGCTGGAACAGGGTGAAGTAGACGGCCTGGTTTCCGGCGCCGTACACACCACCGCCAACACCATCCGTCCGCCGCTGCAGTTGATCAAAACCGCGCCGGGCAGCTCCCTGGTGTCCTCCGTGTTCTTCATGCTGCTGCCGGATCAGGTTCTGGTCTACGGCGACTGCGCCATCAACCCGGATCCGACCGCCGAACAGCTTTCCGAAATCGCCATTCAGTCTGCAGACTCTGCGGCGGCGTTCGGCATCGAGCCGCGCGTAGCCATGATTTCCTACTCCACCGGTAATTCCGGTGCGGGCAGCGACGTGGATAAAGTTCGCGAAGCAACGCGTCTGGCGAAAGAAAAACGTCCGGATCTGATTATCGATGGCCCGTTGCAGTACGACGCCGCCATCATGGCCGACGTGGCGAAGTCAAAAGCGCCGGATTCACCGGTTGCAGGTAAAGCGACCGTGTTCATCTTCCCGGATCTGAACACCGGCAACACCACTTACAAAGCGGTGCAGCGCTCTGCTGACCTGGTTTCTATCGGGCCGATGCTGCAAGGCATGCGTAAGCCGGTTAACGACCTGTCACGCGGCGCGCTGGTTGACGATATCGTCTATACCGTCGCGCTGACCGCCATTCAGGCGACTCAGCAGGCTTAATCGCCCTTCGCGGTTACTGCAGGCTCCGTTACGCAGGTGACGGAGCCTGATTTTTTTCCTCTTTCCGCATCAGCACATCATCATACACGACCACCCGGTTACGGCCCGTCCGCTTCGCCGCATACATCGCGATATCCGCTTTCTCCAGACACTGTTCCATTGTCTCCCCCGCCCCTTCAACCAGATAAACGCCGATACTAATGGCGACTGACTCCGGCAACGTGCCGTCAAAGCCGGATGCTTTATCGTTGCCGACGTTCAGGCGCAAGCGATCGGCGATGGCGTAAGCCTCCTGCATATCCCTCGCTTCGATAATGGCGCAAAACTCCTCCCCGCCGAGGCGGGCGCTGACGTCTGCTTCGCCCAGCGAATGCATCATGGTATACGCCACGTAGCGGATAACCTCATCGCCCTTGATATGCCCATAGAGATCGTTAAAACGTTTAAACATATCAATGTCCGCCACAATCACGGCAAACGGCGCGCCATGCTGTGAAAAGTGCTCAAGCCGCCCTTTAAGCGCATCAAGAAAGTAGCGCCGGTTATAGAGCAGGGTCAGCGGGTCGCGCATGGCAGATTCGTAAGAGTCGAGATATTTCTTCAGCGTGTTTTGATGAACGTGGAAAATGTCATACAACAGAACCAGCATTACTAAAAACGCGGAGGCCATCTCAAAAACACGTGCGAAATAGCATGCCAGAGAATTGACGGAAGTATTACTGCCATGCAGCATCGCCAGGCTGCCGACGTGCGCCACGCAGGTCAGGCTGATCGCCAGCCAGAATGCATTCTTAACATGTGAGTAATACAACACCAGCAATGAGGTGATCAGCCATACTCCACCCAGAATATAACCACTGCCGTTTCGCCATAAACCATCGTAACGCCCGTCACCGCTGATCAGCGTTAAACTCAGAGGCGGATAATGACTGGAATAAAGCCAGGCCAGAACGGTCATCAATATACCGACGGCCATTAACATGACAACCATCACCGGAGAATGTTTTTCCACCACGTACTTTTTGCGGTACAGAATCATAGCGACAAGAAAAATCAACGCCACCAGCATACTGCGGAAAAACAGATTAATACCGATGTCATTCAGCTCTCCGGGTATTATCGCCTGCGCGGAAAAAACGCCCGGATAAGAGAGCAACTGATACAGGAGATAACAGGCGGAAACACCGTACGCGGCAGACAGCGCCGCCAGATAGAAACGCTTTCGCCGGTGCAGGTAGCGCAGCAACATAAAGAAAGCGATCAGGGCATGACAAACCAGTAATACCGCCACCATCATCGGCGCGATAATCTTCGTGGAATACCCGATGTATGTATCAACGTAGTGAAAGAATACGGTTAGTGGTATTAATACAACAAATAAGAACAATAAAAATAAATATTGATTGAAGTTATAAACAGTATTTTTCATCACAACGCCCCGTATTCTTCCGGAGAGAGCACGCATCCGGCGCTGTCTTTACCGCAGAAAGGTTAATTCAGAAAATACCGTTATTTATACCGCAAGAAAATAAAGATAAAAACTTAAAACATGCTTTACATTCGATAAACAGAAAAATAAATTCTTTAAATGAATATATAATCATGAAAAATAGAATGTAGTTATATTTTGCCGGGGCGCCGGCAACGCAAGCCAGCACCCCGGCCTTTTCTCAGACCAACAGCGACAGAGCCTGATCAACGATCGTCTGTGCCGTCAGGCCGTATTCCTCCATCAAAAAGGATTCCGTTCCCACTTGTCCATAACGCTCTTTAACCCCGACGCGGCGCATCGGAGCCGGGTGATGCTCCGCCAGCACTTCAGCGACGGCTGAGCCTAATCCGTTATGAATGCTGTGATTTTCACAGGTCACGATGCGTCCGGTTTTACGCGCGTACTCCACAATGAGTTCGCGATCGATGGGCTTGAGGGTAAACATGTCGATCACCGCCGCACGGTAGCCCTGCTCCGCCAGCTGCGCGGCGGCCTTCAGCGCTTCGGCCACCATGATGCCGTTGGCGATGAGCGTAATGTCTTCGCCGTCCTGCAACACCTTGCCTTTACCGATGGTGAACGTGGTTCCCGGCGGGTAGACAGAGTAAGCCTGTTTGCGGATGGTGCGCACCCAGTAGAAGCCCTGCAGCGTCACCAGCTGGGACAGAATGTCGCGGAACATCACGGCATCGGTCATCTCCATCACCACCGAACGCGCCAGCCCGCGCACGATGCCCATGTCTTCGAACGACATGTGCGTGCCGCCGTTATGCACCGCGGAAACACCGGCGTCCGACGCAATGACCCTGACGTTGCTGTTCTGATAATCGACCGACATAAACAGCTGATCGAAGCAGCGCCGGCTGGCGAAGGCGGTAAAAGTATGTACAAACGGCACACGGCCGGTCAGCGCCAGCCCGGCGGCAACGCCGATGACGTTGGCTTCCATAATGCCGCCGTTGATCACCTGCTGCGGGAAATCGCGCTGCACGCCGTCCATCGCCATTGAGCTCATCAGGTCCGCCTCAAGCGCGATAACCGGGCCGCCAAGCTCAAACTGCTCGCGCATGGCTCCGGCATAGACCTTACGCATCTCAATGTCGTCTTTCTTTAACGGATGAGTGATCGGATTCATCGGGTCGCCTCCAGTTGTGCGATGGCGTCCAGTATCTCCGCCTTCACGTCGTCGGTTAAACGCAGGTGATGGGCGTTACTGCGCCGTTCCAGGCAAGGAACGCCCTGCCCTTTGATGGTGTCGAGGATCACCACCCGCGGCCGCTGCGCGCCTTCTCTTGCCGGCGCTACGGCGTCGTAAATGGCGGCGACGTCATCGCCTTTCACCGTTACGGCATCAAAGCCGAACGCGGTAAATTTTTCCGCCAGGTCAAACGGCCGGATAACCTCTTCCAGCGTGCCGTCCAGTTGCTGTTTGTTGTAATCGATGAACAGCATCAGGTTATTGAGATTGTGATGGGCGATGAACTGAAAAGCCTCCCAGCACTGCCCTTCATTCAGCTCGCCGTCGCCGAGCATGCAGAACACCCGGTTAGGGCGGCCCGCCAGACGGTGCGACAGCGCCATGCCGGCGGCGAGGGAAACTCCCTGACCGAGCGAACCGGTGGTGGCGTCCACCCCCGGCGTCAGCAGACGGTCGGGGTGGCTGGGCAGACGGGTGCCGTTCTGGTTCAGCGTCATCAGCATCTCGCGCGGAAAATACCCCTTCAGCGCCAGCGTACTGTACAGCGCCGGGCCGGCATGCCCTTTCGACAACACGAAGTTGTCCCGCTGCGGCCATTGCGGTTCGTCCGGCTTCACGCGCATTACCGCGCCGTACAGCACCGCCAGCGCCTCCACCACCGACATCGAACCGCCGTAATGGCCGAACCCGAGGTGCGTCAGCGCCCGCAGCGTTTCCACACGGATGTCCGTGGCAAAGCGGCGTATTTCATCAATTTTCATTGTGTTCCCCCTTATTCATCCGCGCCGGCCGATGCATCGGCCCCGCTCTCTTTGTTGCGGCGGGAGGCGAAAACGTTATGCGCCACCAGCAGCACAAAAACGGCAATGACCACGACCATGATCATGTCCTTATTCAGGAAGCGCGCCATGTTCCCCAGCACGATGCCTACCGCGCCGAAATCCGCATCCGAGAACGTCGTATTGGCAAAACCCAGCGCGCCCAGCACCGGCAGCAGCAACACCGGCAGGAAGGTAATCAGCAAACCGTTGGCGAAGGCGCCGATCATCGCGCCGCGGCGTCCGCCGGTGGCGTTGCCGAATACGCCGGCGGTCGCGCCGGTAAAGAAGTGCGGCACCACGCCGGGCAGAATCAGCACCAGGTTCAGTTGCCCCAGCAGGAACAGCCCTACCAGCCCGCCGAGAAAACTGAACAAGAAACCGATCAGTACCGCGTTAGGGGCATAGGGGTATACCACCGGGCAGTCCAGCGCCGGGCGGGCGTTAGGCACCAGTTTTTCCGAAAAGCCGGTAAACGCGGGGATGATTTCCGCCAGAATCAGGCGCACGCCCTGCAGGATAATGAAAACCCCGGCGGCAAAGGTGATCGCCATGATGATGGCGTAAACCAGATAGTTTTGTCCGCCGCTGAAGGTCGATTCCACGTATTCCGATCCGGCGCAGATGGCCATAATCAGGTAAATCACCATCATGGTCAGCGAGATGGAAATGGAGCTGTCGCGCAGGAAGCTCAGGTTCTTCGGCAGGTTCATCTCTTCCGTAGAACGGGACTCGCCGGTTTTACTGCCGATCCAGCCGGACAGCACATAGCCGAGCGTCCCGAAGTGACCGAAGCCGATCTCGTCGTTACCGGTGATCTTACGCATATAACGCTGCGCCAGCGCCGGGAAGAACGCCATCACCAGGCCCAGGGTCAGCGCGCCGGTAAACACCAACTGAACGCCCTCGAAGCCGGCAACGGTCAGAATGATGCCGATCATACAGGCCATGTAGAACGTATGGTGGCCGGTAAGAAAGATATATTTCAGCCGGGTAAAGCGCGCCACTACGATGTTCGCCACCATACCGAACGCCATAATCAGCGCCGTCGACGCCCCGTACTTCTCCAGGGCGATAGAAACGATGGCCTCGTTGTTGGGAATGATGCCCTGAATGTTGAACGCCTGCTCGAACATCCCGCCCAACGGGTTCAGCGAACTGACCAACACGCCGGCGCCGCCGCCCAATACGATAAAACCGAGAATGGTTTTAATGGTGCCCTTCACCACGTCGCTGAACGATTTTTTCTGCGCCAGCAGGCCAATCAGGGCAATCACCCCGACCAGCACCGCCGGCACCTTTAAGATATCGACAATAAATTTGAGTATTTCCTGGATAAACATACCCACCTCGTCCTTACGGAGTTATTTTTGGAAATAGGCTTTCAGCTTGGTTTCCAGTTCATTGATATCAATGATGTTGCTGAGGACGATCATCTGTTCCGCTGCAATGCCGGCACTGGCGGCAATATCCTTCGCCATCACGAACAAATCCGCCGCGCCGGGCGTGGCGGAAGAGAGATCGGAGTGCTCCACCTCCGCCTCAACGCCAATTTTCTTCAGCACTTTTTTGATATTCATTTCAACCATGAAACTGCTGCCTAAACCCGAACCGCATATCGCCATAATCTTCATCTGCTATTCCTTGATACAAGTTTTCAGACAATGCGAAGCCCCGCGAGGCCCCGCGTGTTTTTGTTATCGGATAAAGTGACGCCCGCGTTATGCGGGCGGGAACTGCTGCAAATCAGTAGCGGAAAATGATGTCCCGGATGGCCTGAAGCGAACCGGCCCGGATCACCGCCTGAACATCCTGCTCACAGGAAAAGAACTCCGCCAGCTGTGAAATCATCTCAATATGACTATGGCTGTCCGGCGCCGCCAGCATCACGATCAGATGCACGGGGTCGTTATCCTGCGAGCCGAAAACCACGCCCTCGCGCACGACCAGTAATGACAGCCCCAGCGCCTTCGCGCCCTCTTCCGGCCGGGCGTGCGGCATGGCGATGCCCGGCGCCAGCACGTAGTAAGGCCCCAGTTGCCGGTGCTGCCGGAGAATGGCATCAACATACTCCGGCACAATACTTCCCCGCGCCAGCAACGGCCGGGCGCTGAGCGCGATGGCCTGTTGCCAGTCATCCACTCTGTCGCACTGATGAATCGTCTCTTCCGTCAGCCATTCCGCCAGCATGTCGTCTCCTTGAGGTCGCCGTATAAAACGGTCGGTGGTGAACTGTCTGAACGACAATACCTTTAAAGATAGCGCTACCAAATGGATATTAAATTGTTTTGTGATAGCGCTATCAAAAAAGAGACGTTAAGCTAAAAGACGGGATTCAGCGGGAGCCGCAGGGCATCGGCCGGCACCGTCGGCAAAGCCGAAGCGGCGGCCCGTACGCGGTTTTATGAATAAATTACACCGTCGAGTACAATAGCGTATCAACGTGCGGTCAAGCGCTAGGATTTGGCATGTCTATCAGTAAAAAACGACGCAGCACCGGCAGGGTCACCCTCGCCGACGTAGCCCGGCTGGCCGGCGTAGGCTCTATGACCGTCTCGCGCGCGCTGCGCACGCCGGAGCAGGTTTCCGATAAGCTGCGCGAAAAAATTGAAGCCGCGGTCAGCGAATTGGGTTATATGCCCAACCTGTCCGCCAGCTCGCTGGCTTCCGCCTCCTCCCGCACCATCGCCATGGTCGTGCCCAGCTTCTCCGAACCGGGCTGCGCCGAGATGTTCGCCGCGCTGCAAAGCGTGCTGCTTCCGGCGGGATACCAAATCATGCTGGCCGAATCGCGCCATGACCGGCAACGCGAGGAACAGGCGCTGGAAACGCTGCTGGCCTATAATATGGCCGCCGCCGTGCTGCTCAGCGCGGAGCACTCCGACAACACCCGTCACTGGCTGAAGAACCGCAATATTCCGGTTGTGGAGATCGGCGCGCGCCGCGATGATCCGATCGATATCAACATCGGCATCGACTATGTCGCGGCAATGTATCAGCTGACGCGCTACGTAATTGAGAAGGGGTATCAGAATATCGGTTTGCTGTGCGCCAACCAGGAGCCCTGGATTTTCCGGCAGCATTTGCAGGGGTGGCATCAGGCGTTATTGCGCGATCACGTTTCTCCTCACCGGGTGATCAATGCGGCGGAACCGGCGATTTTCTCAACCGGCGCCCGGCAGCTGCCGGAGTTTCTTCTGGCGTGGCCGGAAACCGACGCCCTGATTTGCGCCTCTGACGAGCTGGCCTGCGGCGTGCTGTATGAATGCCAGCGCAGGCACATCCGGGTGCCGACGCAGCTGGCAGTGATCGGCTTTGGCAACAGCGACGTCAGCCAGGTTTGCCAGCCGCCCCTGACCACCACCACCGTGCCCTACCGTGAGATCGGTATTCAGGCGGGTAAGGTATTAATGGCGCGTCTGGAGCAGCTTCCCCAGCCGGAAAGCCCGCCCATCAGCGCCACGCTGTGCCGTCGCGACAGTTGCTGACGTTACTCGCCGGCCGGCTGCGCCGTTTCCTGGCGATCGCCGTCAGCCGCTTCGTTTTCCGCGGCGTCTTTCGTTTCGCAAATCGGCTGGTATTCGCCCTCATTGTTGCGGCTCATCCACAGCGACAGGGCCTTCAGCGAATCCGGCGTAAAATGATCGCACTCGGCGGTAATTTCATCCGGCGTCATCCAGAGCACTTCGTCCACTTCCTCTTCCTGCAAAGCGAACGGCCCGTGGGAAACGCAGCTGAATAAGCCGCCCCACACCCGGCAGTTCTCCTGTTCGAAATAGAACATGCCGTGATCGGCAAACGGTACGCCGGCGATGCCCAGCTCCTCTTCCGCCTCGCGGCGCGCGGACTCCAGCATCATTTCACCGCTTTGCACCACGCCGCCCGCCGTGGCGTCAAGCCAACCGGGGTAAAAGTCCTTGGTTTCAGTACGACGCTGAACCAGAATCTTCCCCATCCCGTTATGAACCACAATATACGTAGCCCGGTGCCGCAGCGTTTGGGCACGCATCTGCTGACGGCTCGCCTGAGCGATGACCTCGTTATTTTCATCAACGATGTCCACCCACTCTGTTTCGGCGTTGAGTGATTGTTCCACCATCCTCTGCAACCTTTTTCCGGGCGCTGACACAGCGCCGTTATTTACAGAATCTCCCTTCGCATTATGCGTCGGTCGCTACCAAACTTGCCAATAAAATACGTTGTCACACGCCAAGCGCGGTTTCTGCCAGTATCTGCGTACCGTGCAGCGCCCGCACCCGTAACATCCCGGACTCCATCATGCCATAGCTGGCTTCATGCCCCCCTTTGGGCAAACTGACGGAACCCGGGTTGAAGCAGATAATCGCGCCCTGCTTCTCCGCCACCGGGAGGTGCGTATGGCCGTAAACCAATACGTCATTCTCCGCTAACGGCGGCAGCTCTGCAGGATGATAAAGGTGACCGTGGGTTAAAAACAATCTTTGCTTTTCCAGCAGAATGTGCTGCCAGGGCGCCATGATCGGGAATTTCAGCAGCATTTGATCGACTTCGCTGTCGCAATTGCCGCGAACGGCAATGATCCGGTCGGCATAATGATTGAGGCAATTTGCGACTTCAGGCGGATTATATCCCTGCGGCAGCGGGTTGCGCGGCCCGTGATTCAGGATGTCGCCCAAAATAATCAACCAGCGGCTGCCGCTCTGTTCATAAAGCGCCAGCGCCCGCTCCGTTGCGCTGAGCGATCCGTGGATGTCCGAGATAAACATCAGTTTCATAACAATTCTCACTGCATGCGGCAAACGGCGATCCGCATCAGGCGGATAACGCCGGGTCAGGGAGGCAAAAACGAAATATTGATTATTGCCTGCGGTAAATCAACAAATAATTAACATCATAGCTTCCTAACGTACGTTTTTTGCTCTATAGTTCAAACCCCCTCTTCCGTTATTACTTTTTGATTTTATTGGGAGACATCATGATCGACCTGTATTACGCCCCGACCCCCAACGGCCATAAAATCACGCTTTTTCTGGAAGAAACCGGCCTACCCTATCAGATCCACCGCATTGATATCAGCGCCGGCGATCAGTTCAAGCCCGAATTCCTCGCCATTTCTCCCAATAACAAGATTCCGGCGATTGTCGACCGCCAGCCGGTTGACGGCGGTGTACCGCTCAGCCTGTTCGAATCCGGCGAAATCCTGCTCTATCTGGCGGAAAAAACCGGCCGCTTCCTGAGTCAGGAAATGCGCACCCGCGCGACGACGCTGCAATGGTTATTCTGGCAGGTCGGCGGATTCGGCCCGATGCTGGGGCAAAACCATCACTTTAACTATTATGCGCCGCAGCCGGTGCCTTATGCGATCGAACGTTATCAGTTAGAAACGCAGCGTCTGTACGGCGTGCTCAATACGCAGCTGGAGAAGAACGCCTATGTGGCCGGCGATGAATACACCATAGCCGACATGGCGGTGTACCCGTGGGTCGTTTCCCATGAGCGCCAGCGCATCGATCTGGCCGACTATCCCGCAGTATGCAACTGGCACGAACGTATCGCCGCGCGCCCCGCTACCCAGCGGGCATACCAGCTGGCGCAAAACTGAGTGCTTTGCCGGCGCCGCCCCGCGGCGCCCCTCCCCCATTATTCATCGCCCCTGTTTCCGTGTATGCTGTGGCCGCTCTCATCGCACCAGTTTAAGGATTTGTTATGCCAGCCCTTTATCCCGACGCCATCATTCGTATAAAAAACCTGCGTCTGCGCACCTTCATCGGTATTAACGATGAAGAAATCAAGAATAAACAGGATGTTGTCATTAACATTGTGATCCACTACCCGGCGGAAAAAGCGCGCAGCAGCGAAAATATTGACGACGCGCTGAACTACCGGACCATCACCAAGCGCGTCATCGCTCACGTAGAGAACCACCGGTTCGCGTTGCTGGAAAAACTCACTCAGGATGTGCTCAATATCGCTTGTGAACACGATTGGGTGACCTATGCTGAAGTAGAGATCGATAAGTTATTCGCCCTGCGCTACGCCGATTCCGTCTCCATGAGCATGAGCTATCGCCGGGCGTAACGGGCGCATAATATTCACTGTACCGGGGAGGAATCATGCACATTCTGCTGACCGGCGGCACCGGACTCATCGGCTCGGCCCTGACGGCGCGCCTGCTTTCTCTCGGACATTCACTGACGGTGCTGACCCGCAATCCGGACGCCGCCCGTCGTCGTCTCGGCGGTGAAGTCGCCCTGCTTCCGGCGCTTGATGACGTATCCACGCTCGACGGTTTCGACGCCGTGATCAACCTGGCCGGCGAGCCGATCGCCGACAAACGCTGGACCGACGCGCAGAAAGCGCGCCTGTGCCATAGCCGCTGGCAAATTACCCAGCGCCTGGCCGAACTGATTACCCGCAGCGCCACGCCGCCCGCCGTGTTCATCTCCGGCTCCGCCGTCGGCTATTACGGCGATCAGGGCGAAGCCGTCGTCAGCGAAGAAGAAACGCCGCACGACGAATTTACCCACCGGCTGTGCGCCCGCTGGGAAGCACTGGCCAGGGAAGCCGCCAGCGAACGCACCCGCGTGTGTCTGCTGCGTACCGGCGTAGTGCTGAGCGCCGACGGCGGCGCGCTGGCGAAAATGATGCCGATATTCCGCCTGGGGCTGGGCGGCACGCTGGGCAGCGGTCGTCAGTACGTACCCTGGATCCACCTCGATGACATGGTCAACGCCATTCTGTATCTGCTCGCCACGCCCGGCCTGAGCGGCCCGTTCAACATGACGGCCCCTTACCCGGTGCACAATGAGCAGTTCACGTCCGCGCTGGGCGAAGCGCTCAACCGCCCCACGCTGTTGCGCACGCCGGCCTTTGCGATCCGCCTGCTGATGGGGGAATCCAGCGTTCTGGTGCTCGGCGGGCAACGCGCCATTCCCAAACGCCTGGAAGAAGCAGGCTTCGGGTTCCGCTATTTTGAACTGGAAGAGGCGCTGCGTGACGTCGTCAGCGTGTCACGCCGCAGTAGTGCCTGACGCCTCAGCGGCGCAAAAGCCGGGCCGGCGCGTTTTACCCTTTTCGGCAGCGCCGGCTTCTAAGGCATTTCTGATTTAACAGCCATCGCAGATTATTACCTGTTCTCCCCCCGAAAGGCAGAAAACTCTGCATTTATATTAATCAAATGCATATCTCATCCCAGAATTTCCCTATTAATATTATTATCAGATCCCCTGCTACTTAATTATGTTGACGTCCACCAGAGAGTTATTTACTCTCCGCGCACCAATCGTATTGGTCAAAGTCGCGCGTACTAATCGTACTAATAAGGTATACATGCAACCGCATGTACACGGGCAGGGAGATCCGTCGCACGTATTCCCGGCTCTTGTGTCGGAGGAACATAGGGATATGAAAGAAAATATCGTAAATTCGCTAGAAAACAAAATCACGCCGGCATTTTTGGAGTCGGTATCCGCCATGCTGGGGGAAAATACAGATAACGTAAAATTAGCGCTATCCGGAATAATCCCTTTTTTACTTAATAAAGTTTCTGGCCATTTACAATACTCAGAAACCCCCAGTGTTTTCTTGAAATTATTAAGAGAACTGCCCGAGCTTAATACGCAAAACTTTACGCTGAGCGAACTCCTGAGAATTAGCGGACCGGATTCCGTAATAAGGAATTTACTCACTCAGTTAATGCCGGACTCACCCGACAGCCTGCAAAAAACCGTTATTAACGCGACGAAAACAACGCCGGAATCCGCCAACGCGCTGATCGCACTCGGTTCCGCCCTGCTGTTCAAACCGATGCGTGACTATCTGTATGGCCGCACCCAGCAGTCGCTCTCCCTGAAAAGCTGGCTGCAAAAGCAGACCGAGGGCGCAATCAATCCGATCCCCGCGGCTTTCTTGGCGCCGGCGGCCGTCAGCGATACCGTTAAACCGGTCAGCGCTGCCCCCGCCGCACCACAACCGGTAGTGCAGAAAAAGAGCAGCAAGTGGCCCTGGCTGCTGTTGCTTCTGCTGATCGTTTTGCTGTTGTTGTTCCTGCTGCGCGGCTGCGGTGAAAAAGAAGCGCCGGTGCAGGCGCAGCAAAGCAGCGACTCACGTTCGCTGTGGGGCGACCTTGGCGCCTTCTTCAGTAAAGCGCTGCCCGATGGCAAGACGCTGAATATCCCGCAAAACGGCGTAGAAAACCGTTTGATCGCATTCATTGAAAGCAATGAGCCGGTAAGCGCCGATCGCTGGTTCTCTTTCGACCGTCTGCTGTTTAAAACCAACAGCGCCCAGCTGGAGCCGGCTTCTCAGGAACAGCTGAAAAACATCGTTGAAATTCTGCGCGCCTACCCGAAGGTGAAGCTGAAGCTGGGAGGTTACACCGACAACACCGGCACCGATGAAATCAACATGAAGCTGTCGCAGGATCGCGCTGACGCGGTACGCCAGGCGCTGATCGAACTGGGTGCGGATAACACCCGCATTGAAGCTCAGGGCTACGGCTCTGCTCACCCTGTCGCGCCTAACGACACGGATGAAAACCGGGCGAAAAACCGCCGTATTGATATCATGGTGACGGAAAAGTAATTCTCCGCGCCATGCCAGCCAGCCCGCCATCCGGCGGGCTTTTTACCTTCAGGGCTTCGCACCCTGCCAGCGGGTAAACAGATCCTGCGGCAACGCGATATCAAACTGATCCAGCACCCGGTTGACGGTTTGATCGATGATCTCCCCCACCGTCGTGGGCCGGTGGTAAAAAGCCGGCACCGGCGGCATCACGATCGCCCCCATCTCCGCCGCCGTGGTCATCATTCTGAGATGCCCTAAATGCAGCGGCGTTTCGCGCACGCACAGCACCAGCCTGCGGTTTTCCTTCAGCACCACGTCGGCGGCGCGGGTCAGCAGCCCGTCGCTGTAGCTGTGGACGATTCCGGACAGCGTTTTCATTGAGCATGGCAGGATAACCATTCCGTCGGTCTTGTAAGAGCCGGAAGAAATACTGGCGGCAATGTCGCGGGCATCGTGGACGACATCAGCCATCGCCTGCACATCCCGCAGCGACATATCGGTTTCCAGCGCCATCGTCTGACGGGCGGCATTACTCATCACCAGATGCGTTTCCACTTCAGGGACATTTTTCAGTACTTCCAGCAATCGTATACCGTAGAGGGCGCCGCTGGCGCCGGACATGCCGACAATGAGACGTTTCATGGGGGATCCTTTAGGAGTAAAGCTGAGGGGAGTTTATCAGAATGTGAGGGGCAATGCGCCGGGCGGGGAATCCGTCCGCCGGAAGTTCCGGCGGACAGGCACTGATATCTCAGTACGCGGCGAATGAATATCTATTTCTTTTTCGCATACTTCAGGGAGTCCAGCGCAACCGCGAAGATAATGATGGCGCCTTTGATGATGTACTGCCAGTAAGGGTTCACGCCGATGTAGGTCAGCCCGTAGTTAATAACGGTGAAAATGATGACGCCGGTGACGACGCCGATAACTGTCCCGACCCCGCCGCTGAAGGAAACGCCCCCGACCACACACGCGGCGATGGCGTCCAGCTCATACATAAAGCCGAGGTTGTTGGTCGCGCTGCCGATACGTCCGGCTTCCAGCATTCCGCCGAAGGCATAAAATACGCCGGATAAGGCATACACCATGATTAAGTTAAGCGGTACGTTAACGCCCGATACCCTGGCCGCCTCCGGGTTTCCGCCGATGGCGAAGATATTTTTACCGAAACGGGTTTTGTTCCATAAAATCCAGACGAACACCACGGCAATCAGCGCATAAAACGTAATGTACGACAACTTGAAGTCGCCGAAGCGCAGGAACCCCTGGGCGAACGTGGAGAAATGGCTGTCGAACCCGGCCACCGGCGAAGCACCGACGTAGTCGTAGTACAGCGAGTTAACGCCGTAGACGATGATCATGGTGCCCAGCGTGGTGATAAACGGCGTGACGTTCAGGTAAGCAATCACGATCCCGTTAATCAGGCCAATCACCGCCCCGACCGCGCAAACAATCAGAATCACCAGCGGAATCGGCATGGTTTCCAGGCCAGGAAACACCTTGTTGACGTTATCCATGGATTGCAGCAGCGTCGCCGCGATCACCGCCGCCAGCCCCACCTGGCGCCCGGCGGAAAGGTCGGTGCCCTGGGTGACGATCAGGCCCGCCACGCCCAATGCGATAATGATGCGTACCGAAGACTGCGTCAGGATATTGCTCAGGTTAATCAGGCTTAAAAACGTCGGGTCCTGAAAAATAATGATGGCCAGCAGCACCAGCAGAACCACATAAATTCCGCCTTCTTTCAGATAGGTGAACAGGCTCTTTTTCGTTAATGCGCTCATAGTAATAACAACCCTTAAAATAATTACAGGTACAACGACGCCAGGCGCAGAATTTCGTTTTGCGACGTCTGCCTGGTGTTGACGATGCCGGCCACCTGACCGTTACTCATAACCAGAATGCGATCGGTAATACCCAGCAGTTCAGGCATTTCAGAGGAAATAATCAGGATCCCCTTCCCCTTTTTCGCCAGCTCGGTCATCAGTTGATAGATTTCAAACTTGGCCCCGACGTCGATGCCACGGGTCGGCTCGTCCAGCATCAGGATCTCCGGCTGGGTCAGCAGCCAGCGTCCGATAATCACCTTCTGCTGATTCCCGCCCGATAAAGAACCGATGGTGGTCTGGTGGCCCGGCGTCTTCACCCGCATGGCGTCAATCACCCACTGGGTGTCGCTTTTCATGCGCCGGTTATCCAGCAGGCCGATGCTGTTTTTATATTTGCGGATATTGGAGATCAGGGAGTTGAAGCCCACGTCAAGGTAGGCGTAAATGCCGGTCGAACGCCGTTCCTCCGTGACCAGCGCGAAGCCATTGTTGATGGCCTCGTTGGCGCTGCGGTTATAGATTTCTTTACCGTGCAGGCGGATCGTCCCCTTCACCTTTTCGCGGATGCCGAACAGCGTTTCCACGATGTCGGTACGCTTGGCCCCCACCAGCCCGGCAATGCCCAGAATTTCCCCTTCATGGAGATCGAAGGAAACATCGCGGATGGAAGGCTGGCGCAGCGACGTCAGGTTGCGCACCTCCAGAATCACGTTGCCCGGCACGTTGGCCCGGTCGGGGAAGCGCTGCGTCAGGGAGCGCCCGACCATCATGGCGATGATCCGGTCCATCGTCAGCCCTTCCAGCGGCTGGGTGGCGATCCACTGGCCATCGCGCAAAATGGTGATTTCATCGCACAGGCGGAAGATTTCTTCCATTTTGTGCGAGATATAAACGATGCCGCAGCCGCGTTCTTTCAGCTTACGGATAATGGTGAACAGGTGGTTGACCTCTTTTTCCGTCAGCGACGAGGTCGGTTCATCCATGATGACGATTTTGGCGTCATAGGAGAATGCCTTGGCGATCTCCACCATCTGCATTTGCGACACCGTCAGGCCGGCGACTTTTTCGCGTGGATCGATATCGATATCCAGTTCATCGAAAATCGCCTTGGTATCGCGGTACATTTTCTCCTGATCGACGAAGATGCCCTTCATGGGATAGCGGCCCAGCCACATGTTGTCCATCACGCTGCGCTGCAACACCAGGTTCAGCTCCTGATGCACCATGGAAACGCCATGCTCCAGCGCCTCTCTGGCGCTTTTGAAATTAACCTCCCGCCCCTGAAAAACAATGCGCCCGGCATCTTTCTGGTAAATGCCGAACAAACACTTCAGCAGCGTGGATTTTCCGGCGCCGTTTTCCCCCATCAGGGCGTGGATGGAATGCGGGCGGACGCGCAGGTTAACGTTATCCAGCGCCTTCACGCCGGGGAACGCTTTGCTGATGTTGTCCATCTCCAGTAACCAACCGCCGTCTGCGTTCTGCGGGGTATCGATAGTCGTTGTCATTATGTTCTCTGCCATAGCGCTGCCCTGTTTCAACCTCTCCGTACCGCGTTCAAAAACGGCAGCAGACAAAGAGCCTGCTGCCGTCTTTCAGGCCGCCCGCGAAGGCGCGGCCTGTCTCCCTTAATGTTGGCGTTACTTTATTGTTTACTTGGCGAGGTACTGCGCCAGATTGTCTTTATCTACCGGCTGGTAAGGAACGCGCACCACTTTCTCTTCAACCTTCCACTGCGTTCCGTCGGCGGCAGGTTTGCCTTCCGCCAGGTTTTTGGTCAGATCGAACGTGGCACGGGCCTGGTTATTGGCGTCGTTGAGTACGGTGCCCGCCATCTTGCCGGACTTAATCAGCGCCAGCGCTTCCGGCAGCGCATCCACGCCGAATACCGGCAGCGACTTGTTGTGCGCCTTCAGCGCCTCGATAGCGCCCATCGCCATCGCATCGTTGTTGGAGATCACCACCTCAATCTTGCCGGCGTTGGGGCCGGACAGCCAGGCGTCCATCTTGTCTTTGGCCTGCGCGGTGTCCCACATGGCGGTATCCAGTTGCAGCTGCTGGGTCTTGATGCCCGCTTCATTCAACGTTTTCACCACGTAGCTGGTGCGCGCTTCGGCATCCGGATGGCCCGGTTCCCCTTTCAGCAGCACATACTGAATCACGCCGTCCTTGTTCAGATCCCACGACGGATTCGCTTTCCAGTGCTTGGCGATCAGTTGCCCCTGGATCACGCCGGACTCTTTGGAGTCAGTGCCGACGAAAAAGGCTTTGTCGTAGCTGTCCAGCGCCTTGCGGCTCGGCTCTTTGTTGAAGAACACCACCGGAATATCGGCGCCGCGGGCCTTGTCGATAATCGTCGGCGCAGCCGCCGGGTCAACCAGGTTCACCGCCAGCCCTTTCACGCCGCGGGCGATCAGCACGTCGATCTGATCGTTTTGTTTCGACTGGTCGTTCTGCGAATCATTCATCAGCAACTTCACACCAGAATCAGCCTGCGCATCCTTTTCAATGGCCTTACGAACAACCGACATAAAGTTGTCGTCATACTTGTAGATGGTCACGCCCAACGTCGTTGCCGCCTGCGCTGCCGTACCGAACATCATGCCAACGGCCAGTGCTGCCAGGGTTAACGCTTTCTTATTCATGTGAAGCTCCGCTAAAGGTGTAGGGTCTTTTGTCACGGCCCCCTGAGGGGCGGTATTACAGTGCGTGCCGACGGACATCACGCATCCGGTTCCTGCCTTGAGACGGCTGTTATCACAGCCACCCCTAAAACATAAATTTAACAAACGGAGAAAATAGTCACTCGCGTAATCACGTGATTTACCGCCAGTTTGTTAACCACAAACACTCAGTTGTTATTTTAATGTAAAAATAAATCGGAATAAGAATAGTCACAGATATGTTAATAATCCGTGAATGAAATCACAGTTTGAAAACGGTTACATTTTGTCGTCATTCAGTCTGGAGAGGCGCAAAACGATGTGCTCCAGCGCTGCACCAGCGTCGGCATGAAACGGTGCTCATCACCGGCGTCCGGCGTACCGGCGGCGGCTTTCAGCGCCAGTTCCGTCGCCAGCGCCGCCATCGGGGTGACGGGATAACGTACGGTGGTCAGCTTCGGGGAGGTATAGCGGGCAATGGGGATGTCGTCGAAACCGACGATGGAGAAACGTTCCGGAACCGCGATGCCGTTCTCTTTCAGCACGGACAACGCCCCGGCGGCCATGGCGTCATTGTAGGCGAACACCGCGCTCAACTGCGGGTTGCGGCTCAGCAGTTCCACCATCGCCGCCTCCCCGCCCGCCAGGCTGGGCTCCGCCACGGCGCGCCAGGCAGGGTCCGGGGTGATGCCGGCGAGGATAAGCGCATCTTCATAGCCCTGCTGACGATCGAACTGATCTTCGATGGGGTGATCGGAAGCGAGATAACCAATCCGCCGGTGCCCTTTGTCCAGCAGCAGGCGGGTCGCCAACGCCCCGCCGGCGCGGTTGTCCAGGCCGACGCAGCGATGTTCATAGCCCGGCACGATACGGTTGATCATCACCATGCCCGGCAACTGACGCATAAAACCCGCCAGTTCCTCATCCGGCAGCATTTTTGCGTGCACGATCAGCGCATTGCAGCGCTGGCGGATCAGCACTTCAATCGCGTGGCGCTCTTTTTCCGCATTGTGGTAACTGTTGGCGATCAACAAATGTTTGTGATGGCGCTGCGCGACGCCGTCCACTCCCTTCACCAGCGCGCCGAAAAAGGGATCGGAGACGTCCATGACGGCCACGCCCAACATATCGCTGACCTGAGTTGCCAATGCCTTCGCGTTGGCATTGGGGCGATACCCCAATTGTTCCGCCGCGCTCAGCACCAGCGCACGCGTTTCCGCCGTGGTGATCGCCGGGTTGTTCAGCACCCTTGAGACGGTGGCGACGGAGACGCCGGCCAGCTTAGCCACATCGCGGATGGTAATCACCGTGCCCTCCCGGAAACGGTCATCAGGCTTTGTTTGTCGTGCGTGTTTTTTTCGTTATTCATGGCGGCGCTAAGCATACGTTCGGCAAGAAGTGTCAGTATGCTACTCAGTTACGGGCCAATGATGCCGTGAATGCTGTCACAGTAAAGAAAACGTTTTCATACATTTCATTAACCAATCATTAATAAAATATATAAAACTCCACCTGCGAGGGGAATGGCTCAGCGGACTTCTTTCTGCGGCGTTGCCGCCAGCGTCGTCAGCCTGCGCCACAGCCACTCCAGCGGCCCCTGGCGGAAATAACGCAGCCACAGCATGGAAAAGAGGATATTCGCCGCCCAGACAGGCAGAACCAGCAGCAAAAGCCCGCTGCGGTTCCATTGCGCGAACAAATCGAAATGATAAAACAGCGTGGTGCAGATCAGCGTTTGCAGCAGGTAGTTGCTGAGCGCCATGCGCCCTACCGCACGCAGAAAACCGGTAATGCGGCTGAGCCGCGGCCAGAAGCCGTACAACAGGGCGACGTAACCGAGCATCAATGGCAGCGCCGCCAGTTCGCCGGGAACCTGCAACAGGTAGCCGGCCCAGCGATAATCCCATTCCAGGCGCCACTGCGCCAGCGCCGTCGGCGTTTGTATCAACAGCCCGGCGACAATCAGCCACAGCGCCACCTTACGGTAGTGACGCAGGCTAAACGCGCCGCTCAGCCAGCCGCTGCGCATCAGCGCCGCCCCCAGCAGCATCAGCCCCGCCAGTTGCCAGCCATATTGCACCGCCATCGCCATCAGGTTGCCGCCCACCAGGTCCGTGCGGTTGCGCCAGGCCTCCCATCCGCCGCGCACCTTCCACAAATGTTCGTACTGGATCGCGGCAGGGCCGGGCTGCCAGAACGCCGTCGGCTCTGGCCCGGCGCTGAGCGCCAACAACAACAGCAATCCGGTGCCGATAGCGTAAAGCAGCAGCCCGGTACGCAGCAATGCCGCCGCCGAAGCGGCGTCGCGGATCAACCGCCAGCAGATCAGGCCAATCATGCCGTACGCCAGCAGAATATCCCCTTCCCAGAAGAAGATGCCGTGAATCAGCCCGAACAGCACCAGCCAGGTCAGGCGCGCCCGTATCCAGCTTTTGCCGCGCGGCATCAGCAGTTGCAAACCGGCGCCGAACAGCAGCGCGAACATGGCGAGAAATTTTCCCTGCACGAAAATATTGAGCAGCAGCCAGGTCAGGGCGTCAGCAAACGCCGGTTGCCCGGCATAGGCCGGATTCAGATAAGCCGCTTTCGGCAGGCCAAACCCCACCAGGTTCAGCAGCAGAATACCCAACACCGCCAGGCCGCGCGCGCAGTCCAGCGTGTCAATGCGGGGCCGGGGCTGCCCGGCCTTCAGCACCGGTGCCGGTGATTCAGGATGAAGCCGCTGCAAGGTCATGAAGCCGATCCGGACAAGAAAATTCAGTGAGTAAACCCGCGCATGGCACGGGTATCTGGAGGCATATTTTAGCTTTGATGGCGTACCGCACGCAAAAATTCATGGCGGGTATTCTGGCTGGACTTAAACAGCCCGCCCAGCGATGTGGTGGTGGTTGCGCTGGTGGCGTCACGCACGCCGCGCGCCTTAACGCAGTAGTGTACCGCGTCAATGGACACCGCCACGTTGTTCGTGCCCAGCAGCGTCTGCAACGCGATCAGGATTTGCTGGGTCAGGCGCTCCTGCACCTGCGGGCGCTGGGCGAAAAACTGGACGATACGGTTAATCTTCGACAGCCCGATCACCGAATCTTTCGGGATATAGGCGACGGTCGCCTTGCCGTCGATGGTGACGAAGTGATGCTCACAGGTGCTGGTCAGCGTGATGTCACGCACCGTCACCATTTCATCCACCTTCATCTTGTTCTCAATCAGGGTGATCTTGGGAAAGTTGGCGTAGTCCAGCCCGGAGAAAATCTCATCCACGTACATCTTGGCGATGCGGTGCGGCGTCTCCGCCAGGCTGTCATCGCTCAGATCCAGATTCAGTAGCTGCATGATTTCCGTCATGTGCCCTTCAATACGCTGCTTGCGCGTTTCACGATCCAGCATGACGCCGCGCAGCGGCGTTTCCAGACCGCGGGCTTCCAGTGCGGCGTGTACCATTGCGGCTTCTTTACTCAGTGTCGACATCGATGATCTCCTGCGAATGTACCGAATCTTGACTTAGATCACGTCAGGATTTTGCCACCACTTTAGTTGAGCGCAAGCGCTTAATCCAGTGATACTCTTTCAGTCTCGGATGAAAATCCCTCATTTCCCCCCTGATTTTTCTACGGATATTTCCGCCAATTCCGCCTGTGGCGCACGCTGACGGCCAAACACCAGCCCGCCGGCAACGGCCAGGGCTATTGCAGCAATATATAAAGCCGGTTCCAGCCGATGGGTCAGCGCGGTGGATATCGCCGACAGCAATGGCCCCGCCAGCTGCCCCACGGCGTAGCCGGTCGTCAGCAGCCCCGCCATGTAGCGGGTGTGCTCAGGCGCCAGTTCCCGCCCGAACTGCAACGAAAGCTGCACCACGCACAGAAAGCCGCCGCCGGTCAACACGGCGCCCAGCGCCAGCCCGCACACGCCGGGCACCGTCTCCGCCGCCACGACGCCAAGCGCCTGAACCCACAACACCAACGCCAGCCGCTGACGGGTCAGCAGCCAGCGGCGCGTCAGGATCCCAAGGCCAATCCCCGCCACCGCCGCCGCGCCGAACACCGGCCAGACGAACTGGGCGAACAGGCTGTCAGGAAAACGCGCATGCGCCATCTGGGACAAAAAGGTCGCCGGCAAAATGTAGCCGAATCCCGCCAGGCTGTAGCTCCAGACCAGGCGTTTCAGCATCGGGGTCAGCACCAGCGGCTGCGGCGTGCTTTCCGGCCGGTGCAGTTCTCCGCCGCGCGGCAGAAAACGGCTGATGGCGGCCACCAACAGCAGCGCCAGTACGCCATAAATCAGCCAGGCCTGCGCCGCATCCAGCTGCAGCGCGCCGATGGCGACCGCCAGCATTCCGCTGATGAAAATCCCGGCGCCCGGCCCGGCAAACACCGCGGCGGCCAGCGCCGGTTTACCGAAATGCCCCAGACGCTCGTTGGTCCACGCCGCCACCAGCACCATCGCCCAGCCGCTGGCGCAGCCGATCGCGAAGCGGATCACCAGATGCCCGCCGATGCCCCCGGCGCAGGCGGACAGCAGCGTAAGCAGCACCGCGCCCCACAGCCCGGCCCATAAGCGCATTTCCACCCGCCGGCGCGCGCGCATGGCGTCAAACGCCCCGGCCAGATACCCCAGGTAATTCGCCGCCGCAACAATGCCGGCGCCGGTCAAATCAAACTGATGTTCGGCAATCATTAACGGCACCTGCGGCGTAAAGGCAAACCGCCCGATGCCCATCGCCACCACCAGCGCCAGAAAACCGCTAAGCGCAATACGTACCGCCATGTTTTTCCTCTTGCCCGTTGGGTTTGTTGTTATATTGACTTGATCTGGAAGTTACAAAAAGTGAATAATCGGGAGCAACTTACTCTCGAAAAGAGAACATCTATGGATCTTACGCAACTGCGCATGTTCTGTAGCGTAGCTGAAACCGGCTCCGTTGCCCGCGCCGCCGAACAGCTCCACCGGGTGCCGTCCAACCTGACTACCCGCCTGCGCCAGCTGGAACAGGAGCTGGGCGCCGATCTGTTCATCCGCGAAAAGCAGCGGCTGCGCCTTTCCCCCATGGGCCACAACTTTCTGCACTATGCGGAACGCATCCTTGCGCTGAGCGACGAGGCGATGAGCGTAACCCACGCCGGCGAACCGGCCGGACACTTCGCCCTCGGTTCAATGGAGAGCACCGCGGCGACCCGCCTGCCTTCCCTGCTGGCTGCCTACCATCAGCGCTATCCGCAGGTGTCGCTTTCCCTGCTTACCGGCACCTCAGGCGAAACCATAGAACGGGTGCGGGCGGGCACGCTGGCGGCGGCACTGGTCGACGGCCCGGTGGCGCACACCGAGCTGAACGGCTGCAAGGCCTTTGATGAGCAGATGGTGATCATCGCCAACCGGGAGCAGCCCCCCATCACCAGCGCGCACGACGTGGCGGGGCGCACCCTGTTCGCCTTCCGTCCCAGTTGTTCCTACCGGCTGCGTTTTGAATCCTGGTTCAGGCAGGACGGCGCGCTGCCGGGCAACATTATGGAAATCCAGTCTTATCACGCCATGATGGCGTGCGTGGCCAGCGGCGCCGGCATCGCCATGCTGCCGCATTCCGTCCTGAGCCTGTTGCCCGGCCACGAGCAGGTCACGGTTCACCCCCTTCCCGATGACATCGCCGCCACCGGCACCTGGCTGATCTGGCGCCGCGACGCCTTCAGCCCCGCCGTACGCGCCCTGAAGATGCTCATCATCGAACACGAGGCCGCCGAAGAAGATGCAGCCTGAAACTCTTGCACGTTTCATCTCCCATACTAATAAGGAGCACCACCATGCAAATGATTAAAACCCGCGCCGCCGTTGCCTGGGGCCCCAATCAACCCCTGAAAATCGAAGACGTGGACCTGATGCCGCCGCAAAAAGGGGAAGTGCTGGTACGTATCGTCGCCACCGGCGTGTGCCACACCGACGCCTACACCCTTTCGGGTAAAGATCCCGAAGGCGTATTCCCGGCTATTCTGGGTCACGAAGGCGCGGGCGTCGTAGAAGCGGTGGGCGAAGGCGTTACCAGCGTCGCGGTGGGCGATCACGTCATTCCGCTGTACACCCCGGAATGCGGCAAGTGCAAATTCTGCCTTTCCGGTAAAACCAACCTGTGCCAGGCCATCCGCACCACGCAGGGCAAAGGGCTGATGCCGGACGGCACCACCCGCTTCTTTAAAGACGGCAAGCCGATTTTCCATTACATGGGCACCTCCACCTTCTCTGAATACACCGTCGTTTCCGAAATCTCGCTGGCGAAAATCAGCAAGGAAGCGCCGCTGGAAGAAGTGTGCCTACTGGGTTGCGGCGTCACTACCGGCATGGGCGCCGTGGTGAACACCGCCAAGGTAAAACCGGGCGACAGCGTGGCGATTTTCGGCCTGGGCGGTATCGGCCTGTCGGCGATTATCGGCGCGAAAATGGCCGGCGCCGGGCGCATTATCGGCATCGATATCAACCCGGATAAGTTCGAGCTGGCGAAAAAGCTGGGCGCGACCGATTTGATCAACTCCCGCGACTATGATCGCCCGATTCAGGACGTGATCGTTGAACTGACCGACGGCGGCGTAGACTTCTCCTTTGAGTGCATCGGCAACGTTAACGTCATGCGTTCGGCGCTGGAGTGCTGCCACAAGGGCTGGGGCGAGTCCGTCATTATCGGCGTGGCCGGCGCCGGCGAGGAGATCTCCACCCGTCCGTTCCAGTTGGTGACCGGGCGCGTATGGCGCGGCTCCGCGTTCGGCGGCGTGAAGGGACGTTCACAGTTGCCGGGTATCGTACAGCGTTACCTCGACGGCGAATTCCAGCTTAACGACTTCATCACCCACACCATGTCGCTGGACGAAATCAACGACGCCTTTGATTTAATGCACGAAGGAAAATCCATCCGCAGCGTCATTCACTTCGGCCAAAAATAAGGAGGGAACAGTGGACTCACTGGAGCTACTGGAAGAACACCGCTTGTTCAACGGCTGGCAGCAACGCTACCGTCATGACTCCGGCAGCCTGAACTGCGCGATGACGTTCAGCGTTTACCTGCCGCCGACGGCGGACGATGCGCCGCCGCCGTTGCTGTACTGGCTTTCCGGCCTGACGTGCAGCGACGAAAACTTCGCCACCAAGGCCGGCGCGCAGCGCGTGGCCTCCGAGCTGGGGCTGGCGCTGGTGATCCCCGACACCAGCCCGCGCGGGGAGAACGTGCCGAACGACGAGGCTTATGATCTGGGCCAGGGCGCCGGTTTTTACCTCAACGCCACGCAGCCCCCCTGGGATCGCAACTACCGGATGTACCAGTATATCAGCGAGGAACTGCCGGAGCTGATGCACAGCCATTTCAACTGCAATGGCCGTCAGGCGATCGCCGGGCATTCGATGGGCGGGCACGGCGCGCTGGTTATCGGGATGCGCAATGCCGCACAGTACAGCTCGATTTCCGCCTTCGCGCCGATCGTGAATCCGTCCCAGGTGCCGTGGGGACGCAAAGCCTTCAGCGCCTATCTGGGCGATGATGAAACCACCTGGCGCGCATATGACAGCTGCGCGCTGATCGCCCGCCCCGGCCCGAAGGTGCCGGTGTTAATCGATCAGGGCGACAACGATCAGTTTCTGGCAGATCAGCTGCAGCCGGCGCGTCTGGCCGAGCTGGCGCGTCAGCATGACTGGCCGCTGACCCTGCGCATTCAGGCGGGTTACGATCACAGCTATTACACCATCGCCACCTTTATCGAAGATCACCTGCGGTTCCACGCCGCCCATCTCGGGTTGTAAGCCCCGCGTCCGCCGCCGGCGCGCGGCGGACATCTCTCACGTTTCGTCATCAGGTAAAACGCCGCCTTTGTCACCTGCCGCGCCCGCTAACGTTCTACCCGTCCGCAATCTCTGCCATAATAGCGTTTTGCCCGTTATCCGCCCTGGAGTTTGCTGATGGAATTGAATACGTCCGGCCTCATCTCGCTTGAACAAGCCCTGGAAAAACTGTTGACCCAAACCCGGCCCTTGCAAGAGTTTGAAGAGGTTCCGCTTACCGAAGCCGCCGGGCGAATTACCGCCGACGCCGTGGTTTCGCCGGTGGACGTGCCGTCCTTTGCCAACTCAGCGATGGACGGGTACGCCGTACGCGCGGCCGACGTCACGCCGGGCGTGGTGTTGCCGGTGGCCGGTAAATCTTTCGCCGGCGCGCCGTTTCACGGCGAATGCCCGGCAGGCAGCGCGATCCGCATTATGACCGGCGCGGCGGTTCCCGCCGGCGTGGATACCGTCATCATGCAAGAGCTGGCGCAGGCCGGCGAACAGGGCGTCAGCTTCAGCGAAGCGCCGGAAAAGGGCCAGAATATCCGCCTGCCCGGCGAAGACATCCGCCGCGGCGCGCCGGTGCTGGACGCCGGCGTCAGGCTGGGCGTGGCCGAACTGCCGCTGCTGGCCTCGCTGGGCATCGAACGGGTGCGCGTGGTGCGTAAGCTGACCGTGGCGCTGTTCTCCACCGGCGACGAACTGCAGCCGGTCGGCACGCCGCTGCAGGAGGGGCAGATTTACGACACCAACCGTTTCGCAGTGCGTCTGATGCTGGAGCAGCTCGGCTGCGAGATTGTCGATTTGGGCATCGTCCGCGACGATCCGCAGGCGCTGCGCGAGGCGTTCCGTAAAGCGGACGAATGCGCCGACGTGCTGATCAGCAGCGGCGGCGTTTCCGTTGGGGAGGCCGACTTCACCAAGCAAATCCTCGACGAAGTGGGCAGCATCAGCTTCTGGAAACTGGCGATGAAACCCGGCAAACCGTTCGCCTTCGGCAAACTCAGCAAAGCCTGGTTCTGCGGTTTGCCGGGTAATCCGGTATCAGCCGTGGTGACGTTCTATCAGTTGGTTCAGCCGCTGTTGGTGCACCTGTCCGGCAACACGCACTGGCAGCCGCCGGCACGCCAGAAAGCCCGCGCGCTGACGCCGCTGAAGAAAACTCCCGGCCGCCTTGATCTGCAGCGCGGCATCGTCAGCGCCAACGCGCAGGGCGAGCTGGAGGTACGCACCACCGGCAACCAGGGTTCCCACGTGTTCAGTTCTTTCAGCCTTGCTAATGCGTTCATCGTGCTGGAGCGCGAGCGCGGCAACGTGCAGGCCGGCGAGTGGGTCAATATCGAACTGTTTAACCCGTTGCTGAAGGTATAAATCATGGCGCCCTCTTCTTCCCTGCCGGCGCTGAGCGACGAGGAAACCCTGCGTTATAACCGCCAGATCGTGCTGCGCGGTTTCGACTTTGACGGCCAGGAGCGGCTGAAAGCCTCGCATGCGCTGGTGGTCGGGCTGGGCGGGCTGGGCTGCGCCGCGACGCAATATCTGGCCTCCGCCGGCATCGGCAAGCTGACGCTGCTGGACTTCGACACAGTTTCCCTGTCTAACCTGCAACGTCAAATCCTGCATACCGACGCCCGTATCGGCATGCCCAAGGTGGAATCCGCACGCCAGACGCTCTGCGCCATCAATCCGCACGTAGAGATCCGCACCGTTAACGCCCGGCTGGAAGAAGACGCACTGGACGATCTGATTGCCGGTGTGGATCTGGTGCTCGACTGTACGGACAACGTCGCCATTCGTGACAGCCTTAACCGTCTCTGCTTTCAGCGTAAAACACCGCTGGTTTCCGGCGCCGCGATCCGTATGGAAGGACAAATCAGCGTCTTCACTTACCAGCCGGATGAACCTTGCTACCGCTGCCTGAGCCGGTTATTCGGCCAGAACGTGCTGAGCTGCGTAGAAGCCGGGGTGATGGCTCCGCTGGTCGGCATCATCGGCACCATGCAGGCGCTGGAAGCCATCAAGCTGCTGACGCACTTCGGCACACCGCCAGGCGGCCGGTTGCTCATGCTGGACGCGATGACCACGCAATGGCGCAGCATGGCCCTTCCCAAAAATCCGCACTGCGAAGTGTGCGGCGCCGAAGCCGCTGGCGAATAACGCCCTCTGATCTTTCCCCGTTATACCCGAAAGCGCGGGAATGACGGGGACGCCCGCCGTAAAGCCACAGTTTCGTTAATCAACTATTGAGAAAATGCTATTTTTTTGTTTACCTGATAGCTCAATTTGCATTAGTACCGAATTTCTAAGGAGCCGTCATGATAAAGCTTTCCCGTCTCGATCACGTGGTATTGACCGTCGCGGACGTCGCCAAAAGCGTCGCTTTTTATCAAAACGTTCTGGGCATGGAGGCGGAAACCTTCGGCGAGCAGCAACAGCGCACGGCGCTGAAATTCGGCGAGCAGAAAATCAACCTGCATCCCGCCAACACCCCCTTTCTTCCCCATGCGAAAACACCGGTGCCCGGCAGCGCCGATCTCTGCTTCATTACACCCCAGCCGTTGCAGGAAGTGATGCTGTGGTTAATCGGCTGCGGCGTTGAGATTGTCGAAGGCCCGGTAGAAAGAACCGGCGCCACCGGCAGGCTGAACTCCCTGTACCTGCGCGATCCGGACGGCAACCTCATCGAAATCGCCAATCTGCTGTAAACGGCTTAAAAAATTGCGCGGTGAGTGCCCAGAGACACTCACCGCTGTTTTTAATCCCGGCGCTGCTTTTCACCGCCCCCGCCGGGGCGTGTGAAAAGCATTCAGAATGACAAATCAATAACCGCCAAAAGCGGCGCTTCCTTAAACTCAATGTCGCTCGGATCAATAATGCAAACACGCATGCTTACGCTGTCTTCATCCGCTACGCCGGGGATCAGAAATTCGATGGCGTTTGTTGCGGCGTTCCCTTCCAGCGGAATTCGCTGCACGAATTCGCCGATAGTTTCAGGCAGTGCCGGAAAAGCGTAATTGGGCAGCATCAGTTTCCCCGTATTGTTCAAATTGCGGTACGGCGCCGGCCAGGCATTATGCGGCATGTCGGTAATGATAAAGCCGATTTTATAACGGGAATATTCCGGCGCCATCGCTTCCGGGTTCAGCGCAATACGCAGGCGACGGCCGGCAACGCGGGTTACGGAGGTGAATACTTGCTCAATACTTGTAAACATGATTATTCCTCTTTGATTATTCAGACATCAATGCACTGTTTATGCATACAGTATATTGTTCGCCATCGCAGAGGAACAGCATTTGAGGGGATCTTTTTTCAACTTTAATTCTTTATATTTCAATATGATAATCACGTCCCCCGGCCTCTTTGCCCATTTACTCCTAATTTATCTCCGCGCCGCACCCGCTGGTTTAACTGCCCGGTGTCAATGCGTTATGATTGTCTATTCGCCGAGGCACCATCGCCGTCAGCATCAAGAAAGGTAACCGTATGAAGTTCCGGACATTCGCTTTACCGGCCATGCTTTTATTTTTGCCGGCGATGGCATATGCGCTTCCCTCCGGAGGCGGCCCCTCCAACATTGTCAAATCGAATAACATCATCCTGATGGAAGGCGATCTCATCGGCCCGGTTAAAGCGTTCCGTCAATACGTCATCGGCCCGGAAAGCGAGCGTTACGTACGCGACGTCAACGTGGATTTCGATCAACACGGCCAGATCATCAGCGCCGTCCAAAGCTATGGCCCGAATCCGGTGTGGGAAAGTCAGTTGCACCCTGACAACATCGTTGCCGGCTGGGTCAGCCGCAGCGCTGTCGCCGTGAAAACCCGTGATGGAACGAAAGTCACGCAGTTCGTCAGCGCCTATAAAACCGATAAAGCCGGACGCATCGTTAAAGTGTCTAACGTGGAGGCGCAGCCGGGCGCCATCAGCGTCACTAACCGCTACTACTTCTATACGCCGGATCAGCGGGTGCGTTTTTATCTGTCGCTGGGCGGCAGGCCCGGTTTCGGCCTCTACCTGTATGGGAAGGACGGACGGCTGACCAAGGTCATTAAAAATGACAATGTCTCCTACTCAACCTTCACCCAGGACGGCAAAGACCTGAGCACGACCACGAAAACGCCTTACATCACCTACAGCAGCCTGTGCCAGCAATGGGATCCCGGCGGCAACTGTACGCTGGTGGAAAAACAGGAGAAACTTTATTTCCGCGGCAACGGCGGCGAAGAGAAAACGCAGGTGACGACGCTATGGCAGCGCCAGAACATCAGCTACTACCCCGGCGGATACCGGGAGAAAGGGCCAATGCCGGAGAAGGAAAAGCAAAAGTAACGGCGTTTGCGCTTCTCCGGTTTTCAGCAGGCTTAAACCACGCGCACACCGCACGGCATCGCGCGTTCCGGCGTCAGCAGAACGCTTTCGGCGGCATCATCCGTTTCCGCGCACAGCAACATGCATTCCGACACTTCACCGCGCATCTTCGCTTTCGCCAGATTGCACAGCACGACCACCGTTTTTCCCAACAGCTCCTCTTCCCGGTAATATGGCACCAGGCTGGTCACGGTTTGCAGTGTTTGTTCCCCGACATCGATTTTAGCGATATAAAGTTTGTCAGCGTTTTCATGACGTTTAACGTCAACGATTTTCCCCGTACGCATCTCAAGCCTGGCAAAATCCGCATAAGCGACCGTTTCCATACGTCCTCCGTTAGTAAAATTTTAGTAAATGATAACAAAAAATTTTTCCTCTGCGCACGTAACTGCTCAAAATGTTATCGCCATCACTTTTTAACCGGATAAACATAACCCGCAGATATCCACGCTTATTACGTCGTTTTTACTAAAAACAGATGCATGTAAAAGCACATCCTTTACAATGGCTCAAACGCATACGGCAGCTACGTCTACGTCGAAAGGACCAACATGGCAACACTAAAAGATATCGCGACCGAGGCCGGGGTCTCCCAGGCGACAGTATCCCGGGTTTTAAATGACGACCCGAATCTGAACGTTAAAGAGGAAACCAAGCACCGTATTCTGGAAATTGCCGAAAAGCTTGAATATAAAACCAGCAGCTCACGCAAAAATCAGGCCGGTGCGCCGGCGGGGCATCGCCATATTCTGGCGCTGTACAGCTATCAGCAGGAGCTGGAGATCAACGATCCCTACTACCTCGCCATCCGCCATGGCATTGAAACGCAGTGCGAAAAGCTGGGCATTGAGCTGACCAACTGCTATGAAAACAACGTAATCCCCGACGTGAAGAAAATCACCGGCGTGCTGATCGTCGGTCAACCGTCGCCCTCCCTGCGCCACGCCGCCACTGCGCTGACGGACAACGTCTGTTTTATCGATTTTCATGAAGCCGCCAGCGACTACGACGCGGTCGATATTGACCTGGCGAACATCAGCAAAGAGATCATCGACTTCTTTATCGCGCAGGGCGTAACGCGCATCGGCTTCATCGGCGGCGAAGATAAACCCGGCAAGGCCGACGTGCGCGAAGTGGCGTTTACCGAATATGGCCGCCTGAAAGGCGTGGTGTCGGAGGCAGATATTTACCGCGGCGGATTCTCCAGCTCTTCCGGCTATGAGCTGGCAAAAATCATGCTGGCGAAGCCCGACTACCCCGCCGCCCTGTTCGTCGCGTCGGACTCCATCGCCATCGGCGTGCTGCGCGCCATTCACGAACGCGGCCTGTCGCTGCCGCAGGATATTTCCCTCGTCAGCGTCAACGACATTCCGACGGCCCGCTTCACCTTCCCGCCGCTGTCTACCGTGCGCATTCATTCCGAAATGATGGGCAGCCAGGGGGTCAACCTGCTGTTTGAAAAAGCCCGCGACGGGCGTGCGCTGCCGTTACGGGTTTTCGTTCCCAGCAAACTGAAGCTGCGCGGCACCACCCGCTGACGGCTTTCCCGGCTGCCGGATACGGCGGCCTTCCTCTTTCTCGTTTTCTCCTTTTTCCCGTTTTCTCCCGCTTTCCCTCTCCATGAGTAAAAAACGCGCTTAAGTCAAATTATGTGATCTTTACTTGTATTATTTAGTAAATTTTTTACTAAAATCCCAGCATCAATTCTTACCTGCCACACAGGGAGGCTACATGAATCGTTGGGAAAACGTCCAACTCACCCACGAAAACAGGTTGGCGCCACGTGCGTATTTCTTCTCGTATGACACGATCGCCCGGGCGCGCAGCTTTGTCCGGGAAAACAGCAGCCACTTTCTGCCCCTGAGCGGGCAATGGAATTTCCGCTTTTTTACCAATCCGCTGTGGGTGCCGGAGACGTTTACCGCGCAGTACATGGAGGGCTGGGAGAGCATCACGGTGCCGGGGATGTGGCAAATGGAGGGCCACGGGCAGTTACAGTATACCGACGAGGGTTTCCCTTTCCCGATTGACGTTCCTTACGTTCCCGCCGATAACCCGACCGGCGCCTACCAGCGCCGCTTTACGCTGGGCGACGGCTGGCGCGGCAGGCAGGTCATCATCAAGTTCGACGGCGTGGAGACGTACTTCGAGGTCTACGTTAACGGCCGCTATATCGGCTTCAGCAAAGGCAGCCGTCTGACGGCGGAATTCGACATCAGCGATGCGGTAAAAACGGGTGATAACCTGCTGTGCGTGCGCGTTATGCAGTGGGCAGACTCGACCTACATTGAAGATCAGGACATGTGGTGGTCTGCCGGCATTTTCCGCGATGTGTATCTGGTCGGCAAAAACGACACGCACGTTTGGGACTTCAGCGTACGAACCGACTTTGACGACGACTACCGGAACGCCACCCTCGCCTGCCGGGTCGAGCTGGAAAAACTGGCGGCGGAGCCGGCCCATACCACGCTGGAATACGATTTGTACGACGGCGGGCGCTGTCTGCACCACGGCGAGGTCAGCACGCATATCGTCCACCCGCGGGCGACGGCGGAATTCGTCATTGACGTTGCGGCGCCGCAGCAGTGGTCGGCAGAAACGCCGTACCTCTACCACCTGGTCATGACGCTGAAAGACGCGCAGGGCAACATTCTCGAAGTGATTCCGCAGCGCGTCGGCTTTCGCGACATCAAAGTCCGCAACGGGCTGTTTTACATCAACAATCGCTACGTCATGCTGCACGGCGTCAACCGCCACGATAACGATCACCTGAAAGGCCGCGCGGTAGGCATGGATCGCGTGGAAAGGGATCTGGTGCTGATGAAGCAGCACAACATCAACTCGGTACGCACCGCGCACTACCCCAACGATCCACGCTTTTATGAGCTGTGTGACGTTTACGGCCTGTTCGTCATGGCGGAAACCGACGTGGAATCCCACGGTTTCGCCAACGTCGGCGATCTCAGCCGTATTACCGACGATCCCGCCTGGGAAAATGTCTACGTGGAGCGCATCGTGCGCCATATCCACGCGCAGAAAAACCATCCGTCGATCGTCATCTGGTCACTCGGCAACGAATCCGGCTACGGCTGCAACATCCCGGCGATGTATCACGCCGCCAAAGCGCTGGATGACACCCGGCTGATCCACTACGAAGAAGACCGCGACGCCGAGGTGGTTGACGTTATCTCCACCATGTATACCCGCGTACCGCTGATGAACCTCTTCGGCGAATATCCCCACGCCAAGCCGCGCATTATCTGCGAATACGCCCATGCGATGGGCAACGGCCCCGGCGGGCTGACGGAATACCAGAACGTGTTTTACCAGCATGACTGCATACAGGGCCACTACGTGTGGGAATGGTGCGATCACGGCATTCAGGCCACGGATGAAAACGGCGTCATTTACTATAAGTTCGGCGGCGACTACGGCGATTATCCCAACAACTACAACTTCTGTCTGGACGGACTAATTTACCCCGATCAAACCCCCGGTCCCGGCCTGAAAGAGTACAAGCAGGTGATCGCGCCGGTGAAAATTTACGCCGGAGACATGGCGCGCGGCGAGCTGTGGGTCGAAAACAAGCTGTGGTTTACCACGCTGGATGATTACACGCTGTACATCGAAATCCGGGCGGAAGGCGAAACGCTTGCCGCTCAGCGGATTAAGCTCACCGGCCTGGAGCCTGGCGAGGGTCGCGCCATCAACATCGACCTGCCGGCGCTGGATGAGCGGGAAGCCTTTGTGAACGTCACGGTGAGCAAGGACTCACGCACGCTCTACAGCGACGCAAATCATGAAATCGCCGTGTATCAGTTCCCGCTTAAGGCGCACAGCGCCGAAATGGCGCCGTTCGTTAATCACAACGCCGCGCCCCTGACGACGGAAGAGGACCGCTTACGTTACGTCGTCAACGGCTACAACTTCCGCATAGCGTTCTCCAAAGTCAGCGGCAAGCTGGTCTCCTGGCTGGTCGACGGCGAAGAACGCGTCACCACCGCGCCGAAAATCAACTTTTTCAAACCGGTTATCGACAACCACAAGCAGGAGTTCGAAGGACTCTGGCAGCCCAATCATCTGCAAATCATGCAGGAACATCTGCGCGGCTTCACGGCGGAACTGCGCGACGGCGCGGTATTCGTCACGACCCGCAGCGTCATCGCCCCGCCGGTGTTCGATTTCGGCATGCGCTGCACCTACCGCTGGCGTATCACCGCAGACGGGCAGATCAATGTTGAATTGCAGGGAGAGCGTTACGGCGACTACCCGCACATTATTCCGTGCATCGGTTTCACCATGGGCATTAACGGCCGCTTCAACCAGGTGACCTACTATGGCCGCGGCCCCGGCGAAAACTACCCCGACAGCCGCCAGGCCAACATCATTGATGTCTGGCGCAGCACCGTCGCGGACATGTTCGAAAACTATCCCTTCCCGCAAAACAACGGCAACCGCCAACACGTGCGGTGGGCGTCGCTTACTGACCGTCACGGCAGCGGTTTGCTGGTCGTGCCGCAGCAGCCTGTTCACTTCAGCGCTTGGCCGTACAGCGCGGAGAACATTCAGGCGGCACAGCACTGTAACGAACTGCGCCGCAGCGATGACATCACCCTGAACCTGGATCACCAGTTGCTTGGCCTGGGGTCGAACTCCTGGGGCAGCGAAGTGCTGGACAGCTGGCGCGTCGGGTTCACGCCGTTCCGTTACGGTTTCACGCTGCTTGCGCTGACCAGCGGCAACGCCGCGCCGCAGGCGCTGGCGCGCCATCAGTTCGGCGATGGCTTCTTCTCCGCGGCTTCAGGCGAGGTGGAAAAATGAGAATTCTCGATAGCTTAGAACAGTTCAAGCAGGTTTATCACGCCGGGCGCAAATGGCGCCGCTGCGTGGAAGCCATTGAAAATATCGGCAACATCAGGCCCGGCGTCGCGCATTCCGTGGGGGATTCCCTGGCATACCGCCTGGAAACCCGCGCCGTCACCGACGCGTGTTTCGTCGGCCACCGCCGCTATTTTGAAGTGCATTACTACTTGCAGGGAACACAAGAAATCGAATTCGCGCCAAAGGCCTGGTTACGCCCCGCCGAAAGTTACCGTGACGAAACCGACCGTGAATATCTGGAAGGCGCAGGAGAGATCGTGCGGGTACACGCAGGTCAGATAGTGATCTGCGATAACGCCGAAGCCTATCGCTTTATCAGCGATGGCGACGTGAAAAAGGTCATTCTCCTGGTAACCACCGAAGAGGGGTATTTTCACAATAAATAAAGATCACAACAAACAGAAATACAGGTGGCGCCTATGTCGCGCCGCCCTTACCCTATATCTATCCGGAGATGTGTTATGTCTGATGTCAAACGTAATACAATCGGCAAGTTCGGCTTATTATCACTGACCTTCGCCGCCGTTTTTAATTTTAATAACGTCATCAATAATAATATTGAGCTGGGGCTTGCCTCTGCCCCGATGTTCTTTTTAGCAACCATTTTCTACTTTATTCCATTCTGCTTAATTATTGCGGAATTCGTATCGCTGAATAAAAACTCAGAAGCCGGCGTTTACGCCTGGGTGAAAAGTTCGCTGGGCGGGCGCTGGGCATTTATTTCGGCGTATACCTACTGGTTTGTTAACCTGTTCTTTTTCACTTCGCTGCTGCCGCGTGTTCTCGCCTACGCCTCCTATGCGTTCTTAGGCTACGAATATATCCTGACGCCCATCGCCACCACGGTGCTGAGCATGATCCTGTTCGCCTTCTCCACCTGGGTTTCCACCAACGGCGCGAAGATGCTGGGGCCGATTACGTCGGTGACGTCCACGCTGATGCTGCTGCTCACGCTGTCTTATATTCTGCTGGCGGGCGCGGCGCTGCTCGGCGGCGTACAGCCGGTGGATCCGATCACCGTTGACGCCATGATCCCGAACTTCAGCTGGGCTTTCCTCGGCATCATTACTTGGATTTTTATGGCCGCAGGCGGCGCCGAATCCGTCGCGGTATACGTTAACGACGTCAAGGGCGGGTCAAAATCGTTCGTTAAGGTGATTATCCTTGCCGGTATTTTTATCGGCGTGCTGTACTCCGTTTCTTCCGTGCTGATTAACGTTTTCATCAGCAGCAAGGAACTGAAGTACACCGGCGGCTCTGTCCAGGTTTTTCACGGGATGGCCGCCTACTTCGGGCTGCCGGAAATGCTGGTGAACCGCTTCGTCGGCATGGTGTCCTTTACCGCGATGTTCGGCTCGCTGCTGATGTGGACGGCAACGCCGGTTAAAATCTTTTTCTCCGAAATTCCGGCGGGCATTTTCGGCGCGAAAACCGTTAAGCTCAATGAAAACGGCGTACCGGCGCGTGCGGCCTGGATTCAGTTTTTGATCGTTATTCCGCTGATGATCGTGCCGAGCCTGGGTTCTGATACCGCACAGGACCTGATGAACACGGTAATTAATATGACTGCCGCAGCCTCTATGCTGCCACCGTTATTTATTATGCTGGCTTACCTGAATCTGCGTTCTAAGCTCGATCACCTGCCGCGCGACTTTAAAATGGGTTCGCGCAGGACGGGCATAATCATTGTGTCGATGCTGATCGTGATATTTGCCATCGGGTTTGTCGCCTCTACTTTCCCGACCGGCGCAAATATTATGACCATTATTTTTTATAACGTTGGCGGTATCGCTATTTTCCTTGGCTTTGCCTGGTGGAAATACGGTAACTATGAAAAAGGCTTATCAGAGGAAGAACAAAAAACAGAACGCGCACCGATTTAATCACAATATAAATAAACAACGCTAAATACATTTTCGAGATAAATGAATGAAATTAAATTTTCATGTCAACAGGGCCTTACCGGCCCTGTTTTTCGGCTGTTCTTTTTCCCTGGCAGCAGAAACTATTCATCCTGCAGAACATGATGATACAAAAATACCTGAACTCACCGCCCCGGCATTCCGTTTTTACGGAGAAATAGGGCTTGGCGGATATATGGACACAGAAGGAGAGGATAAGCATAAATACAGCGACGGCACCTATATTGAGGGCGGGCTGGAGATCAAACACGGTTCCTGGTTTGGCCTGATTTACGGCGAAGGGTGGACGGTTCAGGCCGACCACCAGGGAAACGCCTGGGTGCCAGACCACGGCTGGGGCGGCTTTGAGGGCGGCCTGAACCGTCTTTACGGCGGCTATCGTACCGATGGCAACACTGAAGTCATACTCAGCGTGCGCAATGATTCCTCGCTGGACGATCTGCAATGGTGGGGCGACTTTACGCCCGACCTGGGCTACGTCATCCCCAACACCCGTGACCTGACCACTGCGCTGAAGATACAAAACCTGGCGGGCGCCCTTCGCTACAGCATCACAGCAGCACCCGCCGGGCACCATAACGAAAGTAAAGCCTGGCTTCATTTCGGCAAGTACGACCGCTATGACGATAAGTATACCTACCCGGCGATGGCTAACGGCTACCTACAATATGACATAGCCAAAGGCGTAACCTGGATGAATGGTCTGGAAATCACCGATGGAACCGGGCAACTGTTTTTAACCGGCTTGCTGACGTCCAACCTGGCCGCCCGCGCCTGGCATCATACCGGGCGGGCCAAAGGCCGGGATGCAGCGGGAACGGAAACCGGTTTTATGGTCAGCGCCATGGCAGAAGCCCTGAAGGGCGTCTACCTGTCAACCGCTTACAGCTACGCCAAACACCGGCCTGATAACGCCGCGGATGAAACCACCTCATTTGCGCAGTTCGGGATTTGGTATGAATACGGCGACGGACGCTTCGCCACCGCTTTCGACAGCCGCTGGTACATGAAAAATGCCTCTGGCGATCCCAGCGACAAAATTTTCCTGATGCAATATTTCTACTGGTAACAAGGGATAACCAATAATGATCAAGCCCCTCCTCCCGCTAACGCCGCTGGTGTGCGCGTTACTGATGAACAACGCCGTTCATGCCGCTGTGGCTGATGATTTCAAAAACGTCATTAACCGCACCGGTGCGCCTGAGTATATGCGCGACTTTGATGCTGACGACCATCAGCGCTTTAATCCGTTTTTTGACCTCGGCGCCTGGCATGGTCACCTGCTGCCGGATGGTCCTGACACATCTGGCGGCTTTCCTGGTACCGCGCTCCTCACGGAAGAATACATCAACTTTATGGCGAAGAATTTTGATCGCCTGACGGTATACCAAAACGGAAAGAAACTGGATTTCACCCTGCAAGCCTACAGCATCCCCGGCGCCCTGGTACAAATACTCACCGGCGCAGAAGTACAGATTAAAATGACACTGCGCTTTGCCAGTGACCGTACTTCGCTGCTGGAAACCAGGATCATCAGCCCGGTTGCGCTAGATTTGGTTTGGGACGGCGAGTTGCTGGAAAAGCCGGAGGCCAAAGAAGGAAAGTCATCTTCCGGTAAAACCATTGATGCCGCGTTTCCGGATTATCGTCGCAGCATCATCGCCACCGGCAACGGCCTGAAGGTCACGTTCGGTAAAGTCCGCGCCACCTGGGATTTGCTGACATCCGGTGAATCACAGTACCAGATACATAAGTCTATCCCGCTGCACACCGTCACCGATGGCCACCGGTTCACCAGCAAAGCGCATATCACCGGTTCAACGACGATCTACACCACCTACTCACACTTGCTGACCGGGCAAGAGGTGCGCGCTGAACAACCCCGGATACAGGACATGCTGGCGCATCCGCAGCGCTACCTCAGCGCATCACAACAACGCTGGGAAGGTTATCTGCAACGGGGGCTGAGCAACCCGAACGCCACGCCGGAACAAACCCGTGTTGCGGTCAAAGCGATTGAGACCCTGAACGGTAACTGGCGTTCCCCCGGCGGTGCGCTGAAGCACGACACCGTAACGCCATCGGTAACCGGCCGCTGGTTTTCCGGTAACCAGACATGGCCGTGGGATACCTGGAAGCAGGCATTCGCCATGGCGCACTTTAATCCGGATATTGCCAAAGAAAATATTCGCGCCGTGTTCTCACATCAAATTCAGCCCGGCGACGCGGTACGGCCGCAGGATGCCGGGTTTGTTCCCGACCTGATTGCCTGGAATCTCAGCCCGGAACGCGGCGGTGACGGCGGCAACTGGAACGAGCGTAACACGAAGCCCAGCCTGGCGGCATGGTCCGTGATGGAGGTCTATAACGTCACCAAAGATAAAGCCTGGCTGGAGCAGATGTATCCAAAGCTGGTCGCTTATCACGACTGGTGGCTGCGCAACCGCGATCACAACGGTAACGGTGTGCCGGAATATGGCGCAACGCGCGACAAAGCCCACAACACCCCGGACGGCAGCATGCTGTTTACCGTCACCCATGGGGGAAAAGAAGAAACCTTATCCGGGCTGAAAAATTATGCCGCGATGATCGACAAAGGTCAGTACGACAGCCTGCAAATTCCGGCTCAGGTCGCCGCATCCTGGGAGTCCGGACGCGATGACGCAGCCGTCTTCGGATTCATCGATAGCGACCAGTTGGCCCGATATATTGCCAACGGCGGTAAACGCAGCGACTGGGAAGTAAAATTTGCCGAAAACCGGGCAAAGGACGGCACGCTGTTAGGCTACTCGCTGCTGCAGGAATCCGTTGATCAGGCCAGCTATATGTACAGCGACAATCATTATCTGGCTGAAATGGCGGCCCTGCTCGGCAAAACCGCTGACGCCCGGCACTATCGCATGCTGGCGCAAAAGCTGGCGGATTACATCAATACCTGCATGTTCGATCCGGCAACAAAATTCTATTATGACATCCGTATTGAGGACCAGCCACTGCCCAACGGATGCGCCGGAAAACCCATCGTGGAGCGGGGCAAAGGGCCAGAAGGTTGGTCGCCGCTGTTCAATGGCGCCGCGACGCAACCTCATGCCGATGCGGTCGTCTCCGTGATGCTCGACCCACGGGAATTTAACACCTACGTGCCGCTTGGTACCGCAGCATTGACTAACCCGGCATTCGGCGCCGATATTTACTGGCGCGGACGGGTATGGGTGGATCAGCTGTGGTTTGGGCTAAAAGGGATGGAGCGTTACGGATATCGTGACGATGCGCTGAAACTGGCGAATACGTTTTTCCGTCACGCCAAAGGTTTAACATCCGACGGCCCGATTCAGGAGAACTACAATCCATTGACCGGAGCACAACAGGGCGCCCCCAATTTTTCCTGGAGCGCAGCGCACTTATACATGCTCTACAATGATTTTTTCAGGCAACCCTGACGTGTTCCCTGACGTGTTGTTAACCCCGGCCTTTCCCTTACAGGGAAAGGCCGGTTTCGTAACACAGGGATTATGCGCTGAGGCGCCGGTAGGCCTCGGTCCATTGCGGATAACGATCCGGCGCGCTCCACAGCAGCTGATGCATACGCGCCATCGCCACCGGATCGCTCAGCAGCGATAAACGCTGGTTAGCGTTCACCTCAGCAGGCGCACGGCTCAGTGCCGCTTCGACCCTTTCATTGCGTGACTGCTCAATCGCCGGATGGACGCGGTGACGTGCGGTCGCCATGCCGGTCGCCAGCGCGTTATAGGCCGGGTCGAATACCGCGTGCAGGAAGCCGTGCTCCAGTTCACGCTGGTGATTCATCTCCACGTAGCGTTCCGTGTCCGACATTTCACGCGGCGGCTGATACTCTTCCGGGATCAGGAACAATTTGGCCCGTTTGCACTTCTGCCCCAGGCTGCGGCGGCTGGTGATCACGGAAACCCAGGGAGAGAGGATTAACGACACCACGATCGGCGACAGCCACCACAGGAAGCGCAGATCGAGAATCGCCACGCCCGCGGACCACACCAGGCCGAGGATGAGCTGCGAACCGTGGCGGCGGAAGGCTTCGCCCCATGACGTAGCGTCATCATCGCGCTGCGGTGATTGCCAGGTAATCGACCAGCCGAGAAACGCGCTGACCACGAACACGGTGTGGAAAATCATCCGCACCGGCGCCAGCAGCACGGAAAACAGCATTTCCAGCAGCATCGAAATGAACACGCGGATCGGGCCGCCGAATTCTTTGGATCCTTTGGCCCAGATCAACAGCACGCTCAGCAGCTTCGGCAAAAACAGCAGCACCAACGTGGTGGAAAACAGCATGATCGCCAGTTCCGGCCGCCACTGCGGCCACACCGGGAACAACTGGCGCGGTTGCAGAAAATACTGCGGCTCCATCAGGGTATGTACCACCTGCAACGCGGTGGACAGGGCCAAAAACATGAACCACAGCGGCGCGGACAGGTAGGACATCACCCCGGTAAGAAACACGGCGCGGTGTACCGGATGCATGCCCTTCACCAGGAACAGACGGAAGTTCATCAGGTTGCCCTGGCACCAACGGCGGTCGCGCTTCAGCTCATCCAGCAGGTTGGGCGGCAGCTCTTCATAACTGCCCGGCAGATCGTAGGCGATCCACACCCCCCAACCGGCGCGGCGCATCAGCGCGGCCTCCACGAAGTCGTGAGACAGAATGGAGCCGGCGAAAGTGCCTTTACCCGGCAAGGGCGCCAGCGCGCAGTGTTCAATAAACGGCTTCACGCGGATGATGGCGTTGTGGCCCCAGTAGTGGGATTCCCCCAACTGCCAGAAGTGCAGCCCGGCGGTGAACAGCGGGCCGTAAACGCGGGTGGCGAACTGCTGGATGCGCGCGTACAGCGTGTCCATGCCCGTCGCCTTCGGCGCGGACTGGATGATCCCGGCGGAAGGGTTCGCTTCCATCAGACGCACCAGATTGGTCAGGCAGTCACCGCTCATCACGCTGTCGGCGTCCAGGATCACCATGTAGCTGTATTCCCCGCCCCAGCGGCGGCAGAAATCGTCGATGTTGCCGGACTTACGTTTCACCCGGCGGCGGCGGCGGCGATAAAAGATCTTCCCTTCCCCGCCGACTTCACGCACCAGATCCATCCACGCTTTTTGCTCCGCCACGCAGATATCCGGGTTGTAGCTGTCGCTGAGGATGAACACATCGAAGTGCTCAAGCTGGCCGGTGGCCCGCACCGACTCAAAGGTAGCGCGCAGGCCGGCAAACACGCGGGAAACGTCTTCGTTACAGATCGGCATGATCAGCGCCGTGCGGTGCGCCGGATTCAGCGCCTCGTTGCCGGCGGTGCTGGCGGAAATGCTGTACCTGTCACGGCCGATCAACAGTTGCAGGAATCCCATCAGCGCGGTCCAGAAACCGGCGGAGATCCAGCAGAAAAGAATGGCGAACAGCACCAGAATGCCGAACTGCAGCACGTAGGGCAGCAGCTCCAGCGTGGACTGCAACAGCGGTTTGTCGAACACGGAGAGCGGGTCGATCAGATCCCATCCCTGATACGGCAGGATGGTCTTCATGTACCAGGTCGCAATTACGGTCTGGAACAGCGTCAGAATCAGCAGCACCCAACGACGCATAGATCCAACGCGGCGCCAGCGTTTGTCCGCTTCCGCCTCCTCCGTTGACGTAAAGGTGTGCTTCGGCGGCTCGGTGCGCCCGAGCAAGCTGTCCCACAGGCGGCCAAAAGGATTGGTGCGCCAGACTTCCGGAAACATGGAGGTGCGGCGGATGGTCGGCATCGCCTTGATCGCCGTGCGCCCGGCCGCATCGTGCGTCAGTTGTTCTTTTTCACCCGGCCAGGCCAGCGCCAGACGGGACTTCACGGAACAGAGGGGAACGTCGCGCGCTTCCTGCTCAGGCAGGTTTTCCCCGCTGCCCAAAGCACGATGAATCGTTTCAACCGACAACGTTTCTCCGGCGCCCAGTTGCGCATCGAGCGCGGACCGTTGTTCCGCGCTCAGCGCCAACGCCTCCAGATAGGCGTTGGCATTCTCAGTGGATTTATTCATTAGCAGGTAACTGGTAGCTCCAGGTTTCGCTCAGCGGCTTGTCGTCTTTTACCAGCGCGGCACGCATTTCAACCGGTTTTTTCTCATCAATCACTTTCAGACGCAAAACCAGGCGCCAGCCTTTGGTGATTGGATTATAGCGCAAGGTATTCTCCACCACTTTCGCATTGTCGTCGGTGCTGACCTGAGTCGTCACCGACGCATCCGGCGTCAGCGCTTTCAATACCGGGCCGACGAAGTCCACCAGCAGAGCGACGCTGCCGTCCGCTTCACGGATCAGGTTGGACTGACGCACGTCTCCCGTTGAACGCATAGTCTGTTTTACCCAGGCCAGCGCGGGATCGTGCAGCTTGTCTTCCGCACTGGTGAAACGCAGGCGGTAATCAAGGTTAATCGGCTTGCCGGTTTCCGGCAGGCTGGACGGCGTCCAGAACGCGACGATGTTGTCGTTGGTTTCATCCGCCGTGGGGATTTCCACCAGTTCCACCTTGCCTTTGCCCCAGACGCCCTTCGGCTCAATCCAGGCGCCCGGACGCAGATCGTAGCGATCGTCGAGGTCTTCATACTCGGAGAAGCTGCGGGTACGCTGCAACAGGCCGAACCCTTTCGGGTTTTCCACGGTAAAGGTGCTGACCGAGAGATGTTTCGGGTTGTTAAGCGGACGCCAGATCCACTCGCCGTTACCGGCATGGATCGACAGCCCTTCGGAGTCGTGCAGCTGGTGACGGTAGTTCATCACCGGGGAAGGCTGGTTGGCGCCAAACAGGTACATGCTGGTCAGGGGAGCCAGACCCAGCACGCCGACCTTGTCGCGCAGGTAAACGCGGGACTGAACGTCGACGCTCGTCTCGCTACCCGGCGTCAGCATCAGGCGGTAGGCGCCGGTGGCGCGCGGCGAGTCCAGCAGGGCATAAATCACCAGGTGCTTATCTTTGGGATTCGGCCGCTCAATCCAGAACTCACGGAAGCGCGGGAACTCTTCGCCGGAGGGCAGCGCGGTATCGATCGCCAGGCCGCGGGCGGAAAGGCCGTAAACCTGCCCTTTCGCCACGACGCGGAAATAGCTGGCGCCCAGCATGCTCATCACCTCGTCGTTTTTACCCGCCTTATTCAGCGGATAAAGTACCTTAAAGCCGGCGAAGCCCAGCTCTTTCACCGCATCGGGGTCATGCTTCACATCGCCGAAGCTGAAATATTCCGGGCTGTATTTAATCTGGTGAACGGCGGTTGCGGTGACTTCGTTGATTTTCACCGGGGTGTCGAAATACATCCCCTGGTGATAAAACTCCAGTTTGAACGGCGTTTTGACGTTCTTCCAATAGGGTTTGTCATGATTGAACTGAATTTTTTGGTAATCAGCGAATTTCATGTCCCGGAATTCGGACGGCAGGTTGCTTTTCGGCGCTTTAAATTTTTCGTCCGCCAGCGCTTTGGCCTGTTTGGCGACGTCATCCAGTGAGAAAGCCCACGACGGAGCGGCAGCGAATAACATAAGAACGGATGCGGCCAGCCCGGTAACCACGCGAGATTTGGTACGGGTGGTTATTGAATATGTAAGCACATACCCCCCTGAAGGTACTTTATGAGACGAGAACAAAGTAAACAGCGTTTGCGATGAAAGGTATAATAATGGATTCCTCCCCTCCCCGACAACAGCCTGTTAAGGCCATCACAAAACCCGCATGGAAAGTTTACGCGCGAAGCGCACGGAGAAATAAAATTTTACATAATAATCATGAGATTAAAGCAATGGTATTTTTATTGGTATTCCTCCCTTAATATATTGCGGATTATTCAGTCTTGCGCGGAAATAAACACGCCGCAGCGCATGAAAATAACTGTATTTTTATCCATGCAATAATTTAGCTGGCGCACTTCGTAATAGCCGTAATAACTTTCCGAATAACGCAAATAAACTTACTGCGCCGGTTAAAAATCGCCCGGAGTCTTACAGTTACCCCATTCCCATCCGGCTTTGTTATGGACAAAAAAACTACAGACTTTTCTGTTAAACTTTACCGCCAGCCCGTTTTTTTATCATGACCTGACGCGCAAGGCTCAGAGAATCAGTTTACCTCTTCCCCTTACTTCAGCAGGATTTCATCCGCCACACCGTATTCTGACGGGAAAATTTATCGTTTTTTCCTTGCGTGCTGGAGTATTACGACAACAATTATCAACACGAAACTCTCCACCGATATGCAATCACTCCGCTTACTGACCACCACTTACACAGAGGGACACTTATGGATATGTATCTGACGTTAGATGAAGCCATAGAGGCCGCCAGGGAGCTTTTCATCACCAACGGCCCCGATGACGGAAACGACCCACAGGTAGCCCAGTTCAACTTGCAGAAGTACGTCATGCAGGACGGCGACATTATGTGGCAGGCTGAATTCATGGCAGAAGAAGGTGAAAGCACCGAATGCGTGCCGATGCTGAGCGGCGAAGCGGCGCAGGCGGTGTTCGATGATGACTATGATGAGGCGGAACTCCGGGAAGAATGGATTGATGAAAATACGCTTTATGAGTGGGATGAGGATGATTTCCAACTGGAACCGCCGTTGGACACCGAAGAAGGCGAAGCCGCAGCGGACGAATGGGATGAACGTAATTAACCCGGTAAAAAATCCGGAACCTGTGCGGGTTCCGGATTTCGTTAACGTGCGCTGCAGGTAATTACTGTTCCAGCGACATGCCCATCTGCTGGCGCAGGTGAGCGCCCGCGCCCAACAATCCCGGGCTGCCGTGCGTAATCAGGTAGACGGGAATATCTTCCAGAAAGTCTTTCAACCGCCCTTTGTCTTCAAACGCCGCACGGAATCCTGAGGCTTTAAAGAAGTCCAGGAAGCGCGGTACGATGCCGCCCGCGATATACACCCCGCCGAAGGTGCCCATATTGAGGGCCAGATCGCCGCCAAAACGCCCCATAATCACGCAAAACAGCGACAGCGCGCGACGGCAGTCGGTGCAGCTGTCAGCCAATGCCCGCTCCGTGACGTCTTTCGGCGCCAGGTTCTCCGGCAGACGGTTGTCCGACTCGACAACAGCGCGGTATAAATTCACCAGCCCCGGCCCGGATAAAACCCGCTCAGCAGAGACGTGGCCCAACTCTTTACGCAGCACCATCAGGATCTGATCTTCTTCTTCGCTGTTGGGGGCAAAGTCTACGTGCCCGCCCTCGCCGGGCAGGCTGATCCAGCGCCCGCCGGCATGCAGCAGGTGCGCCACGCCCAGGCCGGTGCCGGCGCCGTAAATGGCGATGGGCTTATCACGCTGGGGAGCTTTGCCGCCAAACTGCATCAGATCGCTCTCTTTCAACATCGGGATCGCCATCGACACGGCGGTGAAATCATTGATCACCTCCAGCACGCTCAGCCCCAGGCTGGCCTTCATCTGCGCAATGGAAAACGCCCAGGTGTGATTGGTCATCGCCACCCAGTCGCCGGTAACCGGGCAGGCAATCGCGATACAGGCTTCACTGACCTGAGCATCATGCTCAAGGAGATAGGTACGAATGGTTGATTCCAGGCTGTCAAAATCCAGGCCGGAGTAAGTCTTGGCATGCGAAATGGCGCCGTCGCTCAGGTTGCACAGCGCCAGGCGGGCATTCGTCCCGCCAACATCCCCGACCAGGGCGTAACTCATCATGGCTCTCCCTTTGTTTACTTCAATCAACGGTTGTTTCAATCAAGGTCTGTTTCGATCAAGGTTTACTTAAATCAATTTTTAGCTAACAACACAATAAAAGACGCTATGCTTACGGCAGCATGCCCGGATAGACAGCAGACTGCGCTGACACAGCAGCATATAAACACAGCAATCCCGTCAGCAACAGCACCCGCCGTGCCATCCGGTGCACAACATTGAAGCAGATCACAAAAATCGTTTCAGCAAAAAGATGGCCGGATAAAAAAGCGCCGATCCGACGCTTAATCCGGCGGTATCACATTTACTGTTGCAGGACGAACACCTTATATGTTTCATCCCCGCGCACGCCTGATGATAAAAATGGCGCTCCCCGCACTGATAATCGGCGTTCTTTCCAGCCTGATGCTGATTGGAATGATGGGTATCGCAGCTCAGTTGCAACACATACTGTGGCAAAGCCTGCCTGGCTTATTTGCCGTCAGGCCGGATTCCCCGGCATGGATTATCGGCACCCTGACGCTGACCGGCATCGCCGTCGGCCTGATCGTCCGCTTTATGCCGGGCCACGGCGGCCCTGACCCGGCTACGGAATCCCTGGTCGGCATGCCGCTGGCGATAAACGCGCTGCCGGGACTGGGGCTGGCCCTGATCGTAGGGCTGGCCGGCGGGGTCAGCCTGGGGCCGGAAAACCCGATCACCGCAATCAATATCGCGCTCACGCTGATTATCGGTCAGCGCCTGATGCCCAAAACCGCTAATCAGGAGTGGGTTATTCTGGCGGCATCGGCCACCATCGGCGCGATGTTCGGCTCTCCGGTCGCTGCCGCGCTGATCTTTTCTCAGCAACTGGGCGGAACGGAAGAAACACCGTTCTGGGATCGCCTGTTTGCCCCGTTAATTGCTGCCGGCACCGGCGCCCTGACTACCCAGCAGTTTTTCCTGCCGGACTTTTCCCTCAGCCTGCATTTCCAGCATACCCCGCGCTTCACGGACGTGTTGATGGGCAGCGGCGTCGCGCTGTGCGCCTGCGCCATCGGCATGGTGGTGGTTTATCTGCTGCCGCACTGTCACGCGCTGTTTCAGCGTTTACGCCATCCGGTGCTGATGCTGGGATGCGGCGGCTTTATTCTGGGGTGTCTGGGGGTATTGGGCGGGCCCGTCACGTTGTTCAAGGGGCTGGACGAAATGCGCCAGTTACTGCACCTTCCCGGAAACAGCGCCTCTGCGCTGTTCGGCATTACGCTGGTTAAGCTGGCGGCGCTGTTGATTGCCGCCAGCTGCGGCTTTCGCGGCGGGCGGATCTTTCCTGCGGTATTCGCCGGCGTCAGCCTCGGTTTGGCGCTCAGCGCCGCGTTTCCCGCACTTTCCCCGGCCGTGGCGATCAGTTGCGCCATCCTCGGGCTGGTGTTGGTCGTGACCCGCGACGGCTGGCTGAGCCTGTTTATGGCCGCAGCGGTAGCGCACAGCCCGGTCCTGCTGCCGCTGCTCTGCCTGGTGCTGTTGCCCGCCTGGTGGTGCCTGGCGGGCAGACCGCTGATGCTGGTTAACAAGCCTTCTCCCGCCGCGCGGTCTGAAAGCCGGTTATGATTCCACAGACCATAGCGCGGCGGCTCTGGCATGCAGGTCCGCGGTGTCGAACAAGGGAACGGAGGCATCTGCCTCCTGAACCAGCAGACCAATTTCCGTGCATCCCAGAATGATGCCTCCCGCGCCTTGTTCAACCAGGCGGCGCATCACGTCGCGATAGATACGCCGTGAATCTTCGCTGATCACGCCCTGGCACAGTTCCTGGTAAATAATGCGGTGCACGTCCGCCCGGTCCGGTTCGTCCGGTATTACCACGTCAATGCCGAACGCCTGGCTCAGGCGCCCGCGATAAAAGTCCTGCTCCATGGTAAACCGCGTGCCCAGCAGGCCGACGCGGTTTATTCCGCTGGCGCGGATCACCTCCGCCGTCGCGTCAGCGATATGCAGCAACGGCAGCTGCGCGGCTTCTTCAATCTGCGCCGCGACCTTGTGCATGGTATTGGTGCATAGCACCAGCTTCTCGGCGCCGGCCGCCTTCAGGCTGAGCGCGGCCTGCCCCAGCAGTTCTCCCGCCCGCTGCCAGTCGCCTTCCATCTGTAGCTTTTCAATCTGCGCAAAGTCGACGCTGTACAGCACCAGTTGCGCAGAATGCAGCCCGCCGAGGCGCGACTTCACCACCTGATTAATAATCCGGTAATAAGGCAATGTAGATTCCCAACTCATTCCGCCAATCAGCCCCAACGTTTTCACCGAATTCTCTCCTGTTGTTCTCCGTGCAGCCCTGAGGGATCAGGACCGGTCCAGCGCGGCGTTGTGCCCGCGACGCGCCATGTAGCGTTCACGTAATATGTCATAGATCCAGTTATACGCCACGGTGTAGGGCAAGAAAAACAGGAAAAAGCCGACCTCCAGCATAAATGCCTGCAATATCCCGACGCCCAGCGTCTGGCACACGATGGCCAGGCCGAAAACGATAAAACCGACCTCAAACCCCAGCGCATGAAAAACACGTACCCGCGGCGTTTTAGCCGCCGGCCAGAGACGATCGAAAATAGCGTTATACACGATGTTCCATAACATCGCCGTGGTAGCCAGAACCAGGGACAGTCCGCCCATCTCCAGTACCGAACGCTCCATCGCCCAGGCGGCGACCGGCGCACAAATCGCCGTAGCGATAACTTCAAAACCGACTGCATGGAAGACACGTTCCGCCGGCGTTTTACCTGACTGTATGTTTTGTTGCATAAAACGATTTAACCTCTTGATATTTATTACTTCAAAAGCGCGGCATTTAAGCCGGTGGTGATTATCATCGTTTTTTGGGATACATTAAAAATAGATACCATCGATAAAACAGATACATCATGCGCTACTCTCCCGAAGCACTAACGGCCTTTGTGGAAACCGTTGCGGCAGGCTCCTTCTCTGCCGCCGCCCGTCGTCTGCATAAAAGCCAGTCGACCGTCAGCACTGCGATCGCCAACCTGGAAGCCGATCTGGGCGTCACGCTGTTTGACCGCTCCGGCCGTCACCCGCTGCTGACCGAACAGGGGAGACAGGTGCTCAGCCACGTGCAGGACATCCTGGCGGCCAGCGAACGGCTCGATCAGTTGGCGATTCATCTGGCGGGCGCGACGGAAATGCGCCTGACCCTGGTGCTGTCAGACACCTTCCATCCCGATGCGCTGGAAGACCTTATGCATCAGTTTGATAAGCATTATCCGCATACGGAATTTGAATGTCTGACCGGCGAAGATGAGGACGTCATCGATCTGGTGCAGAAAGAACGCGCCCAGTTGGGGCTGCTGGAAGCGCGGAACGCCTATCCGACCGACATCGGCGCCATCCGCATTCCGGCGCAGACCGAGATGGCGCGGTACGTCGCCTCCACTCACCCGCTGGCGTCCCAGGAAGTGCTGACGCCGGAGCATCTGCGGGTCTGGCGCGAGCTGCGCCTGAGCACGTATCTTGAGCGCGACGCCGGTCAGGCTCAGGGGCCGGTGTGGTTGGCGCCGAACTACCTGCTGTTGTTCGCCATGACCGTTCAGGGGTTCGGCTGGAGCACCCTCCCCTGTACCCTGGTTAATGATTTTTCGACCTCCGGCCAGCTGACGCAGCTTAACGTTCCCGGCTGGCCCAAGCTGATCTCCACCGACCTGGTCTGGAATAAGAAAACCCCGCCGGGGCCGGCGGGGAGCTGGATCCGCCACTATTTGCAGCAGCAGAAGCTTAAAAAGTGAGAACCTCAGCCGTGCGCTGAGTTGCGCGCTTCCATGGTGCGGCACAGCACGCCCAGTAAGTCCGGCACGTCGTATTTGGGCAGCATAACTTCAACCAGGGTTAATGCCTCAGGTTTATCAATTTGTTGCAGCACCTGACGCAGTTCAGCCACCGTCTCTGCCCGGTGTACGTTGCAGGGGGCATTTTGCGATAACGCCGCAGGAATCAGTCTCCAGTTCCAGGCGGCGATATCGTTGTAGCTCTGATACGGGCCGTGTATGGCGCGTTCCACGGTATAGCCGTCATTGTTCAGCAGCAGGATCACCGGCTTCAGCCCCTGACGCAGCAGCGTGCCCAGTTCCTGAATGGTCAGTTGCGCGGACCCGTCGCCGATAATCAAAACCACACGCCGATCTGGTTGCGCCATCTGCGCTCCCAGCGTTGCCGGCAGCGTATAGCCGATGGAGCCCCACAGTGTCTGCACAGTCAATGACGCGTCTTGCGGCAAACGAACATGCGCAAAACCGAAACTGGCGGTTCCCTGCTCGGTAATGATGATATCCCCCGGCTGGAGAAACTGCTGAATCTGATGCCAGAACGCGCGCTGGTCCAGCGTTTCCGCGCTGGCCGGAGGGGCGTCCGGCGCGGTTTCTTCCCGCAACCGCCATTCCACCGCCAATTCCCCGGCCAGCTCGTTCAGCACCCTGAGCGCTTCGCCCATTGGCAACTGGCCGAAGCGATAGCCGCCCACGCTGGCGGAAAACGGCCGCAGATCGATACGTTTTTTCTCATTTATCCGGTGCGTAAATCCCGCAGTCTGCGCATCACTCAGGCATACCCCGACGCTGATAAGCACGTCCGCCTGCTCTACCGCCGCCTTCACCGGCGGCAGACTGGCGCTGCCGGTGTAGGTTCCGCTGAAGTTAGCCTGGCTTTCATCAAGAATGCCCTTCCCCATCATCATGGTCGCGCCGGCCAGCCCCGGAAACGCGGCAAGCTTGCGCAAGGCCGCCGTCTGCCCGAAGCGTCCGGCCTGAAAATCCGTCAGCAGCGTGGTGTGGCGCGCGCCTTTCAGCAACTCCCGCGCTGCCTGGGCAAACGCCTGCAGGCTGTCGGGCGCGCAAGGCGCGGAAATGTTTGCCGCCGCCTGCGGCAGGGCACGCAGCGGGGTTTCGGAAACATCGCTGGGCAACAGCAGGTAAACGGGACGGCGCTGCCGCACCGCTTCGCCCAACACGCGATCGATCTCCTCCACCGCATTTTCCACCGTCAGGCTGGCCTGCGCGCAGGTTACTTCAGCGGCCATACGCATAAAATGTTCGAAGTCGCCGTCGCCAAGGCTATGGTGCAGCAGGGCACGGTTCTTTTGCGCCTCCACGGAAGGCGCGCCGACGATATGGATCACCGGCAGGTATTCCGCATAACTGCCGGCCGTACCGTTGATGGCGCTGAGTTCACCGACGCCGAACGTCGTCAGCATGGCCGCCGCCGGAGCATGACGGGCATAGCCGTCGGCGGCATAGGCGGCATTCAACTCATTGGCACAACCGACCCAGGCTAATTGCGGGTGGGCAACGACATGATCGAGAAAGTGCAGGTTATAGTCGCCGGGCACGCCGAACATGTGGCGGATGCCCAGTTGCGTTAGTCGCTCAATTAAATAGTCAGCTACGGTGTACGCTTTACTCATGGTGTTAACCCCTGAAAAAGGAAAGGACGTCGCTACACCAAAAGTATAGTTTTAGCTTTCTTAATTAACCCAAATGCAAAGGTTAAAGGCACGTAAATTTAAGTTTACGAAATCGTTAATTATTTATCTTTTCTTAACATTACCGAAACACAAATAAATAAGTAAAGCTTATACTTTTCATCCGGAATACTCTCAATTTATTGAGTTAACGCCTGTATCTCCCCCATCACCTTATTTTCTCCACATTTGCCCTGTTAATATATTCTCAACGGCCCGATACCGGGCACAGTAACACCCCTGCTCTTTTCCGAAGGAGAATGACATGTTTAAACCTGCTATCGCCGTATTAATCGCCCTGGGCTCATTACTCCCCCTGAGCCAAAGCTACGCCGGCCCGCATCACGACCGGGGATGGGGCAACAATAATCATGGCCAGCATATGGGCTGGAATAATGAACGCCACGCCAACCGCGATCACGGCTGGGATAATAAGCGCGGCTGGCATTCACAGGGACGCTGGCACCAGGAGCGCGGCAACCACTACGGGCGCGACTGGAACAATAACCACAGCTGGAAGAAAGCGGATTTCAAATATAACGACCGGCGCTATAACAACGCCCAGGATTGGCGGGAACGTCGTTGGTAAAATATAAACCGGCCGCTCACGGACGAGAGGCCGGTTTATTTTGACGCCCGTGTATCATGCAGCGCGCTAGAACAGCATACCCAACAACAGGTAAGCATTCAGGGCGATAACCAGCACCACGATCCCGCCGCCGATGGTCTGTACGCCGCGGCCATTCACCATTTCCCCCATCAGCGCCTTGTTGCCGGTAAACGCCAGCAACGGCACCAGCGCCAGGGCAATACCGAAGCTCAGCAATACCTGGCTCAACAGCAGGATGCGCGTCGCGTCCAGCCCGGCGAGGATCACGATAAACGACGGCAGCATGGTAATGCTGCGCCGCAGCCACAGCGGAATGTGGAAATGAATAAAACCCTGCATCACAACCTGCCCGGCCAGGGTGCCCACCACGGTAGACGACAGCCCCGCCGCCACCAGACTCAGGCCAAAAATCGTTGCTGCGGCGTTGCCCAGCAGAGGTTTCAGGGTGAGGTAGGCGTCATCCAGTTCAGTAATGCCGGTATGCCCGTTGAAGTGAAACGCCGCAGCGGCTGTCGCCATCATCGCCAGGTTCACGAAGCCGGCGATGGTCATGGCGATGGCGACGTCCAGCTTGGTTGAGGCGTAACGCTGTGCTTTGGTGCCGCCGGTTGAAGCCTGCGTCAGGGAGGAATGAAGATAGATCACGTGCGGCATGATGGTCGCGCCCAGCACGCCGGCGGCAAGAAATACCGCATCATGCGTCGGTAAAGCAGGGAACAGCATGCCCTTGCTCAGCTCCGCCATATCAGGGCGGGAGAAAACCAGCTCAACGATATACGCAGCGGCAACGAACAGCAGCAAACCGCCGATAACCAGCTCCAGCGGTTTTTGCCCGCGACGCTGCAACACCAGGATCAGGAAGGTGGCGATGCCAGTCAGGACCGCGCCCTGCAACAATGAGATTCCCAGTAATAGCTTGAAGCCGATGGCCGCGCCGATAAACTCGGCCAGGTCGGTCGCCATCGCGATAATTTCAGCCTGAACCCAGTAGGCCCAGACGGCAGGCCGCGGAAAGCGATCGCGGATGTGCTCCGCCAGATTTTTTCCGGTCGCGATGCCCAGCTTGGCCGACAGCAATTGGATCAGCATCGCCATGATGTTGGCCCACACCACGACCCACAGCAGCTTGTAGCCGAAGGCAGCGCCGGCCTGGATGTTCGTGGCGAAGTTTCCGGGATCGATATAGCCGATGGCAGCAATAAAGGCGGGTCCCATCAGGGAGAGCTTGATCTTCCGTGATGCACGTTCGGAGGTATCTATCGTGCGGATGTTCAGCATTTTCGGGACCTTTACTGCTTAGATGATGTCATCATTATCAAATAAATGATAATAATTATCAAACTCATTTGAGAGTTACATACCTATCGCTTTAATAGGAAACAGAGCGACAGACGCCTTCATAAAACACGTTGAGTGATAACCCAATAAACGCTGAACATGCCCTGGTTAAAACACGCATTCTGGCTTTTAATAATTTTATCACAAAAACTAAAAATTTCTCTTACAACCAAGACTGCTTGGTTTTGTGATAATTTTAACTTTTCCATTGGATTTAGTGATAATTTTTTCATTAGTTTTGATATTTGCTATACACATCTCGTTTTTAGTTAACGCGTTACATAGAATGAGCCTGAAAATCTAGCCCTCCTCAAATTTGGAGCTTTTATGTCCCGTATTCTGCATTTTGTTTTGGCGATTGCAGTCGTCACGATCCTCGCCCTGCTGGTCAGCCGCGATCGCAAAAGCATTCGCTTACGTTTCGTAATCCAATTGCTGGTAGTGGAAGTTCTGTTGGCATACTTCTTCCTGAACTCCGACGTGGGATTGGGCTTTGTAAAAGGATTCTCCGAGTTCTTTGAAAAGCTGCTGAAGTTTGCCGCCGAAGGGACCAACTTCGTCTTCGGTAATATGAGCGACAAAGGACTGGCCTTCTTCTTCCTGAACGTCCTCTGCCCCATCGTCTTCATCTCGGCGCTGATCGGTATCCTGCAACATATCCGCGTACTGCCCGTCGTCATTCGCGCTATCGGTACGGTGCTGTCGAAAATCAACGGCATGGGCAAACTGGAGTCCTTCAACGCCGTCAGCTCATTGGTTTTGGGACAGTCAGAAAACTTCATCGCCTATAAAGACGTATTGGGCAAGATGTCGGAAAAGCGGATGTACACGATGGCGGCAACCGCCATGTCTACGGTATCCATGTCCATCGTCGGCGCCTACATGACCATGCTGGAGCCCAAATACGTGGTGGCCGCGCTGGTGCTTAACATGTTCAGCACCTTTATCGTTCTGTCGCTGATCAACCCGTATCAGGTTGACGGTGAAAGCGATCTGCAGCTGAAAAACACCCATGAAGGGCAAAACTTCTTCGAAATGCTGGGCGAATACATTCTGGCCGGTTTCAAGGTCGCCATTATCGTTGCGGCGATGCTGATTGGCTTTATCGCGCTGATCTCCGCCATTAACGCCTTGTTCAGCATGCTGTTCGGTATCAGCTTCCAGGGCATTCTGGGCTACGTCTTCTACCCGTTTGCCTGGATCATGGGCGTTCCCAGCAACGAAGCGTTGCAGGTCGGCAGCATCATGGCGACCAAGCTGGTGTCCAACGAATTTGTGGCGATGATCGACCTGCAGAAGATTGTCGGCGAGCTGTCGCCGCGCGGCGCGGGCATCCTTTCCGTATTCCTGGTTTCTTTCGCCAACTTCTCCTCAATCGGGATTGTGGCAGGCGCTATCAAAGGGCTGAACGAACATCAGGGCAACGTGGTTTCGCGCTTCGGCCTGAAACTGGTGTACGGCTCCACGCTGGTCAGCATGCTGTCGGCGTCTATTGCGGGGCTGGTGCTGTAAGCATCAAGGCTCAGGAAAAAGGCGCTGCGGCGCCTTTTTTATTGCCGGCAACCTCTTGCGCAATCCGCTGGCAAACGCGTTCAAGCGTGCGCTCATAGTCCCCGTCTATTTCAATGCAGGCAACGCCGCTTTCATCACAGCGCGTTTTCAGTGCCCGGTTCTCATCGATGACCTGCGCTATCGTGCGCTCCTCCGGCCCCTGGCGCCGTTCAATCACATTGCGGTGCCGGAGGATGCCAGTGTGGTAATGCGCGCGAATATAGCGCTCTGACAGCGCGAGAAAGACAGGAATGATATGCCGGCGATACTCCTCAGGGAAAGACGCCAGGCGCTGCGGGAACAGATAGCATCCTTCGATAATCAGGTTTTGCCCGTTCTCGATGTTGGTGTCGATGATGCCTTTAAGAATCGGCCACAGGCGCTGCTCTATCACGTCATCGCGATCCATCGGCGTAAAACCGCAGCGGGTGGCATCGGCGCGGTACAGCCCCATCTTCAGATGATCTGCGGACAGATAAGGCACCAGGCAGTGTTCGAGCAAGCGCTGCGCCAGCAGGGTTTTCCCCACCGAGCTGCAGCCGCCAATCAAAATAATCATACCTTTCTCCCTATCATCTGGCGCCAGACGCACAGCTTAACCCGCTTATATCAGGCATAAATCGTAGGAAATGCTTTTTTTTGCCGAAAGACCAGGGAGAAAGAGAATCAGGGGAAGAAAGAAGTGATTGGTGGAGCTAAGCGGGATCGAACCGCTGACCTCCTGCATGCCATGCAGGCGCTCTCCCAGCTGAGCTATAGCCCCACGATAGACCGTGTTCCCTGCGCGTTATTTTGCGAAGTGAACGTCACCGCAGTGATTGGGAATTTTGGTGGAGCTAAGCGGGATCGAACCGCTGACCTCTTGCATGCCATGCAAGCGCTCTCCCAGCTGAGCTATAGCCCCACAGTTTTGTGGCATCCCACATGTGATTATTATCACAACTTTCGTAAAAACGTTCTGACGACCATCATTTCAGACTTTGAGACGATGGTGGAGCTAAGCGGGATCGAACCGCTGACCTCCTGCATGCCATGCAGGCGCTCTCCCAGCTGAGCTATAGCCCCATTTGACCGTTTTTGCGGGAACGGGGCGCATGATATGCAACCTCCGGGAGGCTGTCAACGGCTAAATGCCAATCGCGGAGCAAGCGCTGAAAAAGACGCCACACATGCCTAATCCTTCGACACATAACCCTTTTTTTGATTAACAAAGTTTATATCTGACTGGTTTTTTTCTGAGCCATCTCACTGTATGCTATTAGATGTTTATATAAGTGAATTTAGTAACGTAATCGTCCGGCCATACGTATTTGGTAGGGAAACATCTATGAAGAAGGAATGGTACGCTGCAAAAGAGCTAGTCGGAATTGGTGGATTTCCCACTACACCTCAGGCAATCAATCAGAGAGCCAAGGCGGAAGGCTGGCGCAAACAGCGTCGCTCGGGAGTTCAGGGTCGCGCTATTGAATACCACATCAGCAGTTTCCCGCCCAATGTCGTAGCAGAACTCGCAGCACGCGAAGATTCTCAGGGGTATCAGGTTGAGCCACCGAACACCATCAAGGCATGGTCAGCGATTTATTATCAGTTGACCGATGAAGAACGGGAGTTACTGACCACGTTCGTTATGCGTGAAGGCATCAATTCGCTTTTTGAGCGTTTAGGGCTTGAACGACGCAGTGCGAGCATGAAAGAAAAACCCGAGCTTGAGTGTGAAGGGTAAGAAAACCGGTACCCGTAGTTAAATCCAGCGTAATAAACAAAAAACCGCCCCGGGAGCCATCCCAGGGCGGTTCTCTTATTGACGCGGTTACTGCTGCGCTTCGCGCTCGGCGATGTATGCCAGCGCCTTATCAATACGCGCCAGCGAACGGCTCTTGCCCACGGCCTCTACGGTAACGTCCACGCCAGGCGACTGGCCTGAGCCGGTTACCGCTACGCGCAGCGGCATCCCCACTTTCCCCATCCCCTGCTCCAGCTCATCGGCCGTGCTTTGAATGGCATGGTGAATGTTTTCCGGCGTCCACTCCGTGATGGCCGCCAGCTTGGCGCGGACCACTTCCAGCGGCTGACGCGCAACCGGGCGCAGATGCTTTTTAGCGGCATCGGCGTCAAACTCGCTGAAGTCTTCATAGTAGCAGCGCGCCTGAGCGGCCATTTCTTTCAGCGTCTTGCAACGTTCTCCCAGCAGTTTCACGATGGCGGTCAACTGCGGGCCGTTGTGGGTGTCGTAACCGGCCTGACGAATATGCCAGTCCAGATACACCGCAACACGCTCCGGCGGCAACGCATTGATGTAGTGGTGGTTCAGCCATTGCAGTTTTTCGGTATTGAACGCGCTGGCAGACTTGTTGATGGCCTCCAGCGTGAAAAATTCCTTCATTTCATCAATGCTGAAAATTTCCTGATCGCCGTGGGACCATCCCAGACGCACCAGGTAGTTCAACAAAGCTTCCGGCAGATAACCATCATCACGGTACTGCATCACGCCAACGGCGCCGTGGCGTTTAGACAGCTTCTTACCGTCGTCGCCCAGGATCATGGAAACGTGGGCATATTCCGGCACCGGCGCGCCCAGCGCTTTCAGGATGTTGATCTGGCGCGGCGTGTTGTTGATATGGTCTTCACCGCGGATCACGTGGGTGATCTCCATATCCCAATCGTCGACCACCACACAGAAGTTGTAGGTCGGAGAACCATCGGTACGGCGAATGATCAGATCGTCCAGTTCCTGATTACTGATTTCAATCGGGCCACGGATTTTATCGTCAAAAATTACGCTGCCGTCCTGCGGATTGCGGAAACGTACCACGCACGGTTCGTCGGCGGCGTGATGCTCGTGGCTGTCGCGGCAATGACCGTCATAGCGGGGCTTCTCGCCGTTCGCCATTTGATCTTCACGCAGCTTCTCCAGACGCTCTTTGGAACAGTAGCATTTGTAGGCCGTGCCCTGCTCCAGCATCTGATCGATAACCTGGTTATAGCGGTCAAAACGCTTGGTCTGGTAATACGGGCCTTCGTCCCATTCCAGGTTGAGCCAGTTCATACCGTCCATAATGGCGTCGATGGCTTCCTGCGTTGAACGCTCCAGATCGGTATCTTCGATGCGCAAAACGAACTCGCCGTCGTTATGACGGGCATACAACCAGGAATAAAGCGCGGTACGGGCGCCGCCGACGTGCAGGTAGCCGGTCGGGCTCGGCGCGAAACGTGTTTTGATTTTCATGGGGATCGTGGCCTAGTTATGCAAACGGAGACGGGTCGCCTCGTTATCTGCGTCGATATCAGTGCGCGACATTCTACCATTACGCCTCAATTCCTCAACGCGTTCCGCAGTCTTCCCCGTCCGGAAGCGGAAACGGAGAAGAAGTCCGCACATGCTTTATTCCGCCACGCCCATCTTGCCTAAATTTCGGACGAACAACATTTTTCCATGAAAAAACCGTTGACCATTTTTCGCGGCTCCCTATAATGCGACTCCACACAGCGGGGGTGATTAGCTCAGCTGGGAGAGCACCTCCCTTACAAGGAGGGGGTCGGCGGTTCGAACCCGTCATCACCCACCACGATTCTTTCGTGATCCCGCCGTGTAAAGTAACAGACCGAACAGCGGGTGATTAGCTCAGCTGGGAGAGCACCTCCCTTACAAGGAGGGGGTCGGCGGTTCGATCCCGTCATCACCCACCACTTTTCGGAAAAGTTGCTACAATCTGTCAATCGGAAGTGGGTGATTAGCTCAGCCGGGAGAGCACCTCCCTTACAAGGAGGGGGTCGGCGGTTCGATCCCGTCATCACCCACCACTTCCGCTAAGACAGAGACAATCGGGTATACAGAAGTGGGTGATTAGCTCAGCTGGGAGAGCACCTCCCTTACAAGGAGGGGGTCGGCGGTTCGATCCCGTCATCACCCACCACTTCTGCGGGTCGTTAGCTCAGTTGGTAGAGCAGTTGACTTTTAATCAATTGGTCGCAGGTTCGAATCCTGCACGACCCACCATCCCCCCGGTTCCCTGTTATTTCTCCTCCAGAAATTCCCTCAGATAAACAACAACGCCAGCAGTACCAATACCGCCACGACGAACAACAGCAAAGAATCTCCGGCAGAACGCCATTTACCCGTACGCAGCCCCTCCGGCAGCCACAGCGGGGGAATCAGCCCGAACACCGGGCGGGGTTCACTGGTTTGTAATCCCTGCGCTCCCATTTCGTTCACGCCGGGCGGAGGAACCTGTGCCGCTACGGCCAGATAGTTTTCCGTTACCGCACGCGTGGCCCCGGCTTTCGTGTTCGCATCAGACGCCGCCCGGTCGATACCGGATAACGCCTTCTCCAACCCGCCTTTCACATCCAGCGCCCGTTCTACTTCGCCTTGCTGATACAATGTCCTGCCCATCTCTCCGAGCACAACGCGCACCGCGGCCTGCCCGCCGTCACGGTGCCCCAAGGCGGTAAAGGCCCCCTCTTTTCCCTGGGTGGACGACGACGACGGATTATTGGCTTCCTGCGATTTTAACAAGGCATGTTGCTGCTGCAGGCCGTTCAGCGCATTCAGCAAGCGCACACGCTGCTGTGGGGGAATATCCCGCCGTTCCAGCAACTGTAGTAAGCGATCGATACGGGCAACCGTCAGCAGGCTGTCCGTCATACGTCCCGGACGAAGAAAATCCCGGTTGTCATGAGGTTCAAGAGGGGGGATCGCCATTGGCGCCTCCGGCTGTATGCGCAGGTGTCATTACCGGAATATGTCGGCCAATGGCGGGCAAAACTTTAGCACTTCAGTGCAATACCGGGATTAGCGCCGCTTCAGCGGCGTCACTAATCCCTGCAACCCTTCTATTTTGATTGCCAGCGCCATCTGCATCAGTTCACCCAGTTTCCCTTTGGGAAATTCATCCTTACGGGCGAACCACAGCAAATATTCTTCCGGCAAATCAATCAACACCCTGCCCTTATACTTGCCGAAGGGCATCACGGTATTGGCCAGGGCGATCAAGTCTTCCTTTTCCATCTTTGCCGTTACCCCAGCAGACGGACCATCTCCGCCTCATCAATTACCGGAATCCCCAATTCCTGCGCCTTAGCCAGCTTGGAGCCGGCCGCTTCACCGGCAATCACCATATGCGTTTTCTTCGACACGCTGCCGCTGACCTTCGCTCCCAGCGCCGTCAGACGATCCTTCGCTTCATCGCGGGACATCAGGCTCAGCGAGCCGGTCAGCACCACCGTTTTACCGGCGAAGGGGTTGTCGAGGGTTTCCCGGACGATCGGTACGGGATTTTCCCAGTGAATATTGATTTCCGGACTGATCAGCTCGGCGATAACGTGCTGATTGTGCTCCTCATTAAGGAAATGCCGTACATGCTTAGCCACGATCTCGCCGACGTCCGGCACTTCCAGCAACGCTTCGGTATCGGCCTGTTGTAACGCTTCCAGCGAGCCGAAGTGCGCCGCCAGGTTAGCGGCGGTCGCCTCCCCGACTTCACGGATGCCCAGCGCGAACAGGAAACGGGCCAGCGTGGTTTCCCTGGACTTATCCAGCGCGCTCACCAGATTCTGCGCCGACTTCGGCCCCATGCGATCCAGCCCGGTCAGCACGCCTGCGGTTAAGCGATACAGATCCGCCGGCGTTTTGACGTATTCTTTATCGACCAACTGCTCGATGATCTTATCCCCCATCCCATCGACGTCCATCGCCCGGCGGGAAACAAAGTGCTTGAGCGCCTCTTTGCGCTGCGCGCCGCAGAACAGGCCGCCGGTACAGCGCGCCACGGCTTCGCCCTCAATACGTTCCACGTCGGAGCCGCAAACCGGGCAATGGGCAGGGAACACCACTTCCTGGGCATCTGCAGGGCGCTGTGACTCCACCACGCCGACCACCTGCGGAATGACGTCGCCGGCGCGGCGCACTACCACGGTGTCGCCGATGCGAATGCCCAGACGTTCAATTTCGTCCGCATTGTGCAGCGTGGCGTTACTGACCGTCACCCCGGCCACCAACACGGGTTCCAGCCGCGCGACCGGCGTAATCGCCCCGGTACGTCCGACCTGAAACTCCACGCCCTTCAGCACCGTCATCTGTTCCTGCGCCGGGAACTTAAACGCGGTCGCCCAACGCGGCGCGCGCGCGACAAAACCAAGTTCTTCCTGCGTAGCGATGTCGTCCACTTTGAGCACGACGCCATCGATATCAAACCCCAGCGAAGGGCGATCGCGTTCTACCTGATGGTAAAACGCCAGCACGTTCTCACTGCCGGTGCACAGCGTCACCCGGTCGCTTACCGGCAACCCCCAGGAACGAAACGTCATCAGGCGCTGATAATGGCTGCCCGGCAGGGTTCCGCCTTCCAGCAACCCGACGCCGTAGCAGTAAAACGTCAGCGGACGTTTAGCGGTAATACGCGGATCAAGCTGACGCAGGGAACCGGCGGCGGCGTTACGCGGGTTGGCAAACACCTTGCCGTCCTTGCGCCGCGCTTCTTCATTCATGGCTTCAAAACCGGCCTGAGGCATAAAAACTTCGCCGCGCACCTCCACCCGGCGGGGAATATTGTCGCCCGTCAGGCGCAGCGGAATGGCGCGGATGGTCTTCACGTTGGCGGTAATATCCTCGCCGGTGGTGCCGTCGCCGCGGGTAGCGGCACTTACCAGCATGCCGTCCTCATACAGCAGGCTGACGGCAAGACCGTCCAGCTTCAGCTCGCAGCAGAAGGTCAGCGGTTCGGCGGTTTTCAGGCGATCGTGAACCCGTTTGTCGAACGCCAGATAGCTTTCTTCATCAAAAACGTTATCCAGCGACAGCATAGGCACTTCATGGCGTACCTGACGAAACGCCGTCAGCGGCGCAGCGCCGACGCGCTGCGTGGGAGAATCCGGCGTCACCAGCTCAGGATGCTGCTCTTCCAGCGCCCGCAGTTCGCGCATCAGCCGGTCATATTCCGCGTCGGGAATCTGGGGGTCGTCCAGTACGTGATACTGATATTCATGATGGCGCAACGTCGTTCTTAAGTGTTCGATTTGCTGTTCAATCGTCGGGTTCATAAGCCACCATACAAATGATAAAAAACCCCCGGTTCGCGGGGGTTTATAAGGTCAGTTCACACCCAGCCCTGATTCAGGCCGCGATACGTCGCAACGGCCCGAATGAGCGGGGAGAGTTTGGCCCGCCTCTCAGCGGCGCGCGTTTTCCAGCGCGGCACGGATACGCGCCTTGTAGGTTTCCAGTTTCTGCGGCGTCATCATGCGGCGCTCGTCGTCCAGCACCACGCCGCCGACGTCGTCAGCAATGCGCTGCGCCGACTGCAGCATCAGCTTGAAGTTCTGATTAGCATCGCCGTAGGAAGGCACCACCATGAAGAACGAAACGCCCGGCGTCGTGAAATCCGCCATGGTGTCCGGATTGAAACTCCCCGGCTTCACCATATTCGCCATGCTGAACAACACCGGCCCGCTGCTGTTCGCCGGGCTGAGATGACGATGGAAAATGCTCATCTCGCCGAACTGGAAGCCGGCCTGGAGTACGCTCTGCAGCAGCACCTCACCACCGATCACGCTGCCGTGATGCGCGGCGACGTGCAGAACCAGCACAACGTCCTGCCCTTTGTCTTTTTCCTGTGCGCCGGCGGCCGGCGCGGATGCCTGCTTGTCGGACACATCATCATGATGCGCAGTGCCTTGCTCCGGCCCCTCGAACTCAAACTCGCGCTGACGCGCCGCAGAAATCGTTTCGGCCTGGCGGGCGCCATGCTGCTGATGATGCTGATGCGCCGCTACGGGCACTTCAGGCTGCCGCGGCGCGGCGTATTTATCTTCATCATCCGCGTCGTCATCCGTCCTGTCATCGCCCAGCAGCGGATCAAGCGGCTCATCGTGATGTTCCACGACGTCTTCCTGCCGGGAAACTTTCGGAGCCGGTACTTCGGCGGTGATATCTGCGTCCGGCTCATCGTCATAACGGCCAAACGCAGGCTCAACGGGCTGATGAACCGGTTTCGCACTATGGCGAATCCGGATGTCTCCCACGCCAGCATCATCGTCATCCGTTTCTGTCGGCGGTGATTCATCACGCGTTTTCTTTTGACGTTTGGCCGGGCGGTCGCGAAACAGGGAAGATCGCTCTTTGCGGCTGGTCCACAGACCATGCAGCAACAGCGCGATAATGGCAACCGCACCAACAACGATTAATATCAGACGCAAATCCTGCATCATTGCTATCTCTGTCGTTTTTATTCATTACCACGCCATCAGGGTGGCGAGCCTCTTGGCGGCTGCGCATCGCTTTCTTTATCAAAGTTTGAAGCACAGCCTAGCCTATAACTCTATTTCCCTGAGTTAACAAGTGCAAGTCTGTGCTGAACTTTATGTTAATAAAGGCGATTTTTATTGTTCAATTGTTGTTTTTTCGGTCAATTCTGAAGTGGAAAGGCCACGCGCGCACCGATATGATAGTCAAGATTATTCCGTAATGAGAAATTCGACGCTTATGTCATCAAACAATGCATCATCTTCCCGTAACGCAAACGGGGTTTACTACTTCTCCCAGGGCTGGCGTCTTATCCGCATGCCGGGTATCAAACGCTATGTTCTGATGCCCCTGCTGGTCAACATCGTGCTGATGGGGCTGGCATTCTGGTGGCTGTTTACGCAGCTCGGAGACTGGATCCCCGCCCTGATGAGCCACGTGCCTTCCTGGCTGCAATGGCTGAGTTACCTGCTGTGGCCGGTGGCGGTCGTTTCCGTCTTGCTGGTATCCAGCTATTTTTTCAGCACCATAACCAACCTGATCGCCGCGCCGTTCAACGGGCTGCTGGCGGAACAGCTTGAAGGGCAACTGACCGGGAAATCCCTGCCTGAAAGCGGCCTGCTTTCCACGCTGAAAGACGTTCCGCGCATCATGAAGCGGGAATGGCTGAAGCTGGCGTATTACCTGCCGCGCGCCTTCGTGCTGCTGATTCTCTATTTTATTCCCGGCATTGGTCAAACGCTGGCGCCGCTGCTGTGGTTCCTGTTCAGCGCCTGGATGATGGCCATTCAATACTGCGATTACCCCTTCGACAATCACAAGGTGAGTTTTCCGCAGATGCGCAGCGCACTGACCAGCCACCGCGTCGCCAACCTGCAGTTCGGCGCGCTGACCAGCCTGTTCACCATGATCCCGGTGCTCAACCTGGTCATCATGCCCGTCGCCGTCTGCGGCGCCACCGCCATGTGGGTTGACCGTTACCGCGCCGGTTTCGTGCGCTGATCGTCACGATTTTTCCCCCGCGGGGCCGTCCGGCCCCGCACGCATTGCCGCAACTTTCACCGTTTTTCGTTCCATAATGTAATGCAAACGTTATTTTTTCATAACTTTTAATGAATGCAACATCATGATATTTATCATTTTTTTAATTTCATGACCCACGAATTGATCACAAAAAGAAAGCCCCGTATTGCGGGGCTATTCGGTTAGGGAAATGCCGGCTCACCTTCCAGCACATCTAACCTCTGATAGTTCTCCATCAGATTACACATAGTCGCCTCAAAATCACGCGCTTGCCCCTCCATCCCTGTAGTCAAATAGGTGCAGCGCGTTTTCTTGTATTCCTCCCAGGCTTTTTGGTTCTGGTCGAAATTTGCACGGTATTCAATCAAACTCAGGCTATCCAAATCTTTTCTCAGTGCCGGCAGACGGGCCTGTAGTTTCTGCTCTGAAGCCTCATTCATCCTAACGACGCAATCCACAAATCCTGGATATCCGTCCTCTTTCGATATGTCCTTGCATACCTCCGGATTTTTCTCCCTCAGCTCGTCAAACGTCGGCGCGGCATTGGACACGAACGGGATAAAAAACAGTGACGCTATAAACAATCGTTTCATGGTGTTACCTATCCCCTCGGTTAGATTCCAGATATCCGATCCTATTTCTCGCCGGCTCATGCCGCATGATTAACGGCGTCCGCCTCATGTAATCAATAAAACTGTCGATATTATTGCTCGCGGCTGCTGGCGCGGCTGTTTCGCACCTCAGCCCCTGATAGACCATATCAACGATGACATCTCTTATAGCCGGGTGAAGCTCTGACCACTCCGGGCGATTCTGCACATGCGCGGCGCGGGCGTTATACACCGACTGCGCCCGGCGCTCATAGGAGGGAAAGATTTGATTGAATAGCGCGGCCTGCTGCTGCTCTGTGATCTCGCCAATTGTCGCGCGCTGCTGACGCACAAACTCAGCTGCCTGCCGGCCCCGCAATCCTGCCGCGGCGGAAATCGCCCGCGCCTGGCCCTGGCTAATCCCGGCCCGTATTAGGTCAGCGTAAACCTGCTGCTGTGACCGTCCGCCCATATCATACCCGTGGCCAATGGTAACGCCAGAATCGCCGAGCTGCGGGTAATGCACCACGCGGCTATAGTTCACTGAATTGCGGTTGTTGTTCCCCTCCCCCCTGAATGTTAGGTGACCACGGTTTACGCCGTTACTCGCTGAATCCGCCATATCAAACGCCCTCCCTGTTTGTGTGGTTGATTGCAAAACCTACAGACAACCTTTCTCCCCAGCAAGCCGCGCTACGCCTGGCATGTCAAATACGGATGAACATCCGGGGCACTGACCGTTTCTCGATACAATCTCACGAAATTAATTAAATCTTCTTACATTAGATAACATTAAGTTTTCCGTAAGGCGCTAACCGCCGGGGTTGCTTTGGCAAATCCCGGCAGACCATTGCACAGATTGTAAATAATGGCTAATACAAAAGACCCAGCGGCGGCGAGGCTTAGCGCCATTATTGCGGCGTAAAATTTTTGCAAAAAAATTACCACACGAAAACGCACCGGCCAGGGATTCGATCAGTGCGTAACCGGTGCCAGTGCTTTTGAAATGCAGGATTTTCACATCAACATAATCCGCCGCGGGGAATGTAAACCGCAACTTAGTCGCAGCCGCCAGGGCGTTGCACAGGCCGCGCATCGCCGGGCCGCAACGCGTCACATACCCCGTACCACCGGTAGACGCTACCCGACGGCCAGGCCACACACATGTTCCGGCACACATTTACAACGCACTTCATGTCAAACGGCGGTAACATCCTGGTACTACAAAAAATATTGGGGCATCGCTCAATATCCAACACGATGATTTACAGGTATTTCTTCCCCGATCATCTGGTTGGGGAGGTGCAATTTAATCCGTTAGCAACGTAACCGCGTGTCCATATTTCGCCCCAATTGATTTGATCTTGATTGTTTTGTTTAGTGTCGTAATTACATGATTTATATGCAACATATTGATTTTTTTCGTATATAAAAGATATATCTTCATAACATAACGTTATATCTTTTATTTACTTCCCTGCGTGGCGTATTCGCGTATGCTCCCCTAATGTTCCCTGCATTTCATAGAGTTAAAAGGACAGGATATGACAAAGATTTATGATGACAACTCCCTGACCATCGGCCATTCCCCGCTGGTACGTCTGAACCGCATCGGTAACGGCCGTATCCTGGCGAAAGTGGAGTCCCGCAACCCGAGCTTCAGCGTAAAAGACCGCATCGGCGCCAATATGATTTGGGACGCGGAGCAGCGCGGCATTCTGAAACCCGGCGTGGAACTGGTGGAGCCGACCAGTGGCAACACCGGCATCGCCCTCGCCTTCGTTGCCGCCGCGCGCGGTTACAAACTGACGCTGACCATGCCGGAAACCATGAGCCTGGAGCGCCGTAAGCTGCTGAAAGCGCTGGGCGCCAACCTGGTATTGACCGAAGGCGCGAAAGGCATGAAAGGCGCTATCGCCAAAGCCGAAGAGATTGTTGCCTCCGATCCGTCCCGTTACGTACTGCTTCAGCAGTTCAGCAACCCTGCCAACCCGGCGATTCACGAAAAGACCACCGGCCCAGAAATCTGGGAAGACACCGATGGTAAGGTCGATGTGCTGATCGCCGGGGTCGGTACCGGCGGTACACTGACCGGCACGAGCCGTTTTCTGAAAAAAACCAAAGGGAAAAAGGTGATTTCCGTGGCGGTCGAACCGGAAGATTCACCGGTGATCACCCAGGCGCTGGCCGGTCAGGAAATCAAACCCGGCCCGCATAAAATCCAGGGCATCGGCGCCGGCTTCATCCCGGAAAACCTCGATCTGTCGCTGGTTGACCGCGTTGAGCGCGTCAGCAACGACGACGCCATCGCCATGGCGCGCCGCCTGATGGAAGAGGAAGGCATTCTCGCCGGTATTTCCTCCGGCGCCGCCGTCATCGCCGCGTTGCGTTTAGCCAACGATCCCGACTTTACTGACCAGACAATTGTCGTTATTCTGCCTTCATCAGGTGAACGTTACCTCAGCACCGCGCTCTTTGCAGATCTGTTCACAGAACAGGAATTGCAGCAGTGAAATCAGCATGTTGAAAACACGTTAAAAAGCACCCTGATGGGTGCTTTTTTTGTGGCGTGGCTCAAAATTCTTACTACCTCGACATTGCTTTTCCGCCTGAGGTTTAGTATTTAAGCAAGCAATTATTTTGAACCGCGAAATTATTCGCAATCTATGCGCAATAGCCGCTGAATCGATTTACTGAATTGTTCTTATCGGCTCCGACGCGGCATAATGGAACAGGCGCCCTGATGGTTCAGTCGTAGCGTTTGCCTTTTACGCTACACTAAGCATCCGGTTGCCGGTGGCAAACTTGCCGATGTTCCATTGGTCAGACGCGAACCACGACAAGCTAAAGTTCCGCCGGTAGGCTAAGCTTTAGTCCACGAATATTAATCCAAAAGTTGGGGAAACTTATGTTCCAGCAAGAAGTTACTATTACCGCTCCGAATGGCCTGCACACCCGCCCTGCTGCTCAATTCGTTAAAGAAGCCAAGGGTTTCACGTCTGAAATCACAGTAACCTCCAACGGCAAAAGCGCCAGCGCCAAAAGCCTGTTCAAACTGCAAACGCTCGGCCTGACCCAGGGCACCGTGGTCACCATTTCCGCTGAGGGTGAAGACGAGCAGCAGGCCGTTGAACATCTGGTAAAACTGATGGCTGAGCTGGAGTAAGCGGCTTCCGTCACGCATAGGTAAACCAGTCAACAGTAAAGGTAGGGTTATGATTTCAGGTATTTTAGTATCACCGGGTATTGCTTTCGGCAAGGCGCTCCTGCTGAAAGAAGATGAAATTGTCATCAACCGGAAAAAAATCACTGCAGAGCAGGTTGAGCAGGAGATCGCCCGCTTTAAAGACGGTCGCGACAAAGCCGCCCAGCAGCTTGAAGCGATCAGGATTAAAGCCAGCGAGACCCTCGGCGAAGAAAAAGCCGCCATCTTCGAAGGCCACATCATGTTGTTGGAAGACGAAGAGCTTGAGCAGGAAATCATAGCCCTTATCAAAGACGACAAGTGCAGCGCCGACGCGGCGGTATTTGAAGTGATCGACACCCAGGCCAAAGCCCTGGAAGAACTTGACGACGAATACCTCAAAGAACGCGCCGCCGACGTCCGCGACATCGGTAAGCGTCTGCTGAAAAATATTCTGGGTATGACCATTGTCGATCTGAGCGCGATTCAGGATGAAGTGATTCTGGTCGCCACCGATCTGACCCCGTCGGAAACCGCACAGCTGAACCTTGATAAGGTGCTGGGCTTCATCACCGACCTGGGCGGCCGTACCTCCCACACCTCCATCATGGCGCGCTCCCTGGAGCTGCCGGCTATCGTCGGCACCAGCGACGTGACCAAGAAGGTGAACAACGGCGATAACCTGATTCTCGACGCGGTTAACAACAAGATCTACGTTAACCCGACGGCTGACATCACCGAAGAACTGAAAGCCGCACAGAACCAGTACATCACCGAGAAAAACGAACTGGCCAAGCTGAAAGACCTGCCGGCGATCACGCTGGACGGCCATCAGGTTGAAGTCTGCGCCAACATCGGCACCGTACGCGACGTTGCCGGCGCTGAGCGCAACGGCGCGGAAGGCGTGGGCCTGTACCGCACCGAATTCCTGTTCATGGACCGCGATGCCTTCCCGACCGAGGAAGAGCAGTTCCAGGCTTACAAGGCCGTTGCGGAAGCCATGGGCTCCCAGGCCGTTATCGTACGTACGATGGACATCGGCGGCGACAAAGACCTGCCGTACATGGACCTGCCGAAGGAAGAGAACCCCTTCCTGGGCTGGCGCGCCATCCGTATCTGCCTGGACCGCAAAGAGATCCTGCATGCCCAGCTGCGCGCTATTCTGCGTGCCTCCGCCTTTGGCAAGCTGCGCATCATGTATCCGATGATTATTTCCGTCGAAGAAGTCCGCGCCCTGAACGCCGAGCTGGAGATGCTGAAAGCCCAGCTGCGTGAGGAAAACAAAGCGTTCGACGAAGAAATTGAAGTGGGCGTAATGGTGGAAACGCCGGCTGCGGCAACCATCGCACGTCATCTGGCTAAGGAAGTTGACTTCTTTAGTATTGGGACAAACGATTTAACCCAGTATACTCTGGCAGTAGATCGCGGCAACGAGCTGATCTCTCATCTCTACAACCCGATGTCCCCGTCAGTGCTGTCACTGATTAAGCAAGTGATCGACGCGTCTCACGCGGAAGGTAAGTGGACCGGCATGTGCGGCGAGCTTGCCGGTGACGAACGTGCTACACTGCTTCTTTTGGGCATGGGTCTGGATGAGTTCAGCATGAGTGCAATCTCAATCCCGCGCATCAAGAAAATTATCCGCAATGCGAATTTTGAAGATGTGAAGGCATTGGCAGATGAAGCGTTGCAGCAGCCGACGGCTGCTGATCTGATGAACCTGGTTAACAAGTTCATTGAAGAAAAAACGATCTGCTGATTCCGGTTGCCGGAACGCCGCCCAACATTACTTGCTTAGGAGAAGATCATGGGTTTGTTCGATAAACTGAAATCGTTGGTTTCAGATGACAAGAAAGATACGGGCAGCATTGAAATTTTCGCCCCGCTGTCCGGTGAAATTGTCAATATTGAAGATGTGCCGGATGTTGTGTTCGCTGAGAAGATCGTCGGCGATGGCATCGCCATCAAGCCCTCGGGCAACAAAATGGTCGCCCCGGTGGACGGCACCATCGGTAAAATCTTTGAAACGAACCATGCCTTCTCCATTGAATCAGACAGTGGCATTGAGCTGTTCGTCCACTTCGGCATCGACACCGTAGAACTGAAAGGCGAAGGCTTCAGACGCATCGCTGAAGAAGGTCAGCGCGTGAAGAAAGGCGATGTGGTTATTGAATTCGATCTGCCGCTGCTGGAAGAAAAAGCCAAGTCCACCCTGACGCCGGTCGTCATCTCCAATATGGATGAGATCAAAGAGCTGACCAAGCTCTCCGGCACCGTTGTCGTGGGTGAAACACCGGTTATCCGCATTAAGAAGTAATGTCCGCTCTACATTAAAATGCCGGCCCTGGGCCGGCATTTTTATTTCCTGCTGTCATCCAGCCCTAACCTATTATTTATCTTTTTGCCAGTCATTACCGCCATAATTAAGCGGCCGTTTTTCTTAAAATCCAATTAAATTACCAATTACTTTATATTTAAAATAAATTACCTGGCCTGCTTTTTGAAACAACAAAACCAGGCTTGCGAATGAACGCACCTGATCAATTTATGCTTAAATCTATTCAACCGATAGCAAGGCATAAATACTTATGCCTTGCTAAATAACATTATTGCTTAATGTTAGACAGGCCTTTGCAGAATGCTGCGTCTACAGGCTTGTTAGTCGTGGTCAGTACGCCATGCTTGTCACGGCAGCTGGTCGTCTCGTAGCAACCCGTCTGGGTGCCAACCTGAATGTAGTTGTAAGCTGCGGTACAGTTATAGTCTTGACCACCAATAACCTTTTTAGCCTGAGCTTCAGTCATTTTTTGCATAATTTGCATCCTTACTTGGTAAATTAATTTTCTCATTATACCTAATAAATATCAGATAATAGATATCCCTTCATTTGACATGAATATAATAGCCACCACATCCATTTATTAGACGGATTGAAAATTAATAGATAACTACTGACCATGCAAGCAATTTGTAAGCACCAAATTTACAAACAAGCAAAATCCCTAATTACATAGAATAATCCTAACCAATGCAATTGAGGTAAAATGGAAAGATCTTAATGCTAAATAATAATTACAGAATAATTACATCATTGCCAATATATTTTCCGAACTAAACGTTATTTATTTACGTCCTCCTTTCTTTACTCAGAAAGGAGGTCATTCTCAGCCCCTACACGTCATCACTGAATACGCCGGTTGAAAGATAGCGGTCGCCACGATCGCAGATTATCGCCACGATTTTGCTCTCCGGCCGCTCACGCGCAATACGTAACGCGCCCGCCACCGCGCCGCCAGAACTGACGCCGCAAAAAATCCCCTCTTCACGCGCCAGCCGGCGCATGGTGTCTTCCGCCAGTGTCTGCGGCATATCAATAACGGTATCCACCAGCTCCGGCCGGAAAATCCCCGGCAAATACGCCGGCGACCAGCGACGGATGCCGGGGATACTGGCGCCCTCCGCCGGCTGCAATCCCGCAATCTGTACGTCGCGATTCTGCGCTTTCAGGTATTGCGCCACGCCGGTGATAGTTCCGGTCGTTCCCATGCTGGAAACGAAGTGCGTTATCATTCCGCCCGTTTGCCGCCAGATCTCCGGCCCGGTGGTCTGATAATGCGCCAACGCATTATCCGGATTATTAAACTGGTCCAGAATGCGCCCCTCTCCCCGCGCCGCCATGGCCTGCGCCAAATCACGCGCACCTTCCATGCCGTCTTCGCGGCTGACCAGAATCAGCTCCGCGCCATAGGCGCGCATCGACGCCTGACGTTCCCGGCTCATATTTTCCGGCATCAGCAAACGCAGCCGGTAACCTTTCATCGCGGCGATCATCGCCAGCGCGATGCCGGTGTTGCCGCTGGTCGCTTCAATCAGGGTGTCGCCCGGTGCGATGTCACCGCGCAACTCCGCCTGACGAATCATCGACAGCGCGGCGCGATCTTTCACCGAGCCGGCCGGGTTATTCCCCTCAAGCTTTACCCAGACCTCACTCCCCGTTCCTTCAGCCATACGTTGCAGCCGCACCAGCGGCGTGTTGCCGATGCAAGATTCCAGAGTATCCACCTGCTTACTTCCTGATTATCGTTATGCCCAAACAGAAATAAAAAAGCGGAGGTTTCACCTCCGCCTGCACCCGAACGGCGGCGAAGCTACGTTCGCCGCTTCCTGTCACAAACCTATCAGGCGCTTTTAGCCAGCGCAACCGGCTGTAACGGCTTTTCCCCGGCATACAGCCGTGCGTTAAGCCCGCCGACGAAGCAGCGCGCTCCGCGCTTCGGCGCGACACCCGGCCCGGTCAGCACGACGCTGATTGGCTCAGGATGCCACCCCAGCGGCTGTACGCTGAGCTGCCAGTAATGCCCGCGCGGACTGACTTCCAGCACCTGCACCGGCAGCGGGCAACGGGCGCTGATTTGATTTCCGATCTCCATTTCCCACGGACGCAAAAAGAGATCCACCCGCCCCTGATGCAGCGGTGAAAATGCCAGCGGCCAATGATGCTCGCCGATATAAAGCTGGGAACCGCGGATTTCGCCCGCAATCTGGTTCACCTCGCCCAAAAACTCCAGCACGAAGCGGCTGGCCGGCTCGCGCCATACGTCGTCCGGCGTACCGATTTGTTCAATATTCCCCTGGCTCATCACTACGACCCGGTCGGCCACTTCCATCGCTTCTTCCTGATCGTGAGTGACGAACACGCTGGTGAATTTCAGTTCTTCGTGCAACTGACGCAGCCAGCGGCGCAGCTCTTTACGCACCTGAGCGTCCAGCGCGCCGAACGGCTCATCCAGTAACAGGATCTGCGGCTCCACGGCCAGCGCGCGCGCCAGGGCGACGCGCTGCTTCTGCCCGCCGGAAAGCTGGGAAGGAAAACGATCGGCCAGATGGCTGAGCTGAACCATATCCAGCAACTGCATCACCCTGGCGCGGATGGCGGCCGCATCCGGACGTTCACGACGCGGCAATACGCTCAGCCCGAAAGCGATGTTGTCGAACACGCTCATATGGCGAAACAGCGCGTAGTGCTGGAATACAAACCCAACCCGGCGGTCGCGGGCATGTAAGCGGCTGACGTCCTTACCGTTAAAGCTCAGACGCCCGCTGTTCTGCCCTTCCAGGCCGGCAATAATGCGCAGCAGCGTCGTTTTGCCTGAGCCGGACGGCCCCAGCAACGCCACCATTTCCCCGGAAGGGATGTCGAGAGAGATATCGTGCAATACCTGAGTACGTCCGAAATATTTGCTGACCTGCTGAATTTCAATGCTCATTTCGCTTCCTCCGGTGCGCTGCGCACGACCTGCCGGCTCAGACGCCATTGCACCATATTTTTCAAAAACAGCGTCAGGATCGCCATTACCGTCAATAACGCCGCGGCGGTGAAAGCGCCCGCGGTGTTGTAATCCTGATGCAGCAATTCAACCTGCAGCGGCAAGGTGTAGGTTTCCCCGCGAATCGAACCGGAAACCACGGAAACCGCACCGAATTCGCCAATCGCGCGGGCATTGGTCAACACCACGCCATACAGCAACGCCCAACGAATGTTCGGCAACGTCACGCGGCGGAACATCTGCCAGCCGGACGCGCCCAGCAATACCGCAGCCTCATCTTCCTGGCTGCCCTGACTCATCATGACCGGCACCAGCTCGCGCACCACGAACGGACAGGTGACGAAAATTGTTACCAGCACCATGCCCGGCCAGGCGAACATCAATTGAATATCATGCTGATCCAGCCAGCCGCCGAGCGGGCCGTTGGAACCGTAAAACAGCAGGTACAGCAGCCCCGCCACCACCGGCGACACCGCGAACGGAATATCGATCAGCGTCAGCAACAGCTGGCGGCCGGGAAAATGAAACCGCGTGACCAGCCAGGCCAGAAACGTGCCGAAGATCAGATTGGCCGGCACGGTAATCAACGCTACCAGTACAGTCAGCCAAATCGCGTGCAGCATGTCCGGATCGCTCAGGTTCTGCCAAACCACGCCTACGCCGTCAGAAAAAGCGGTGGCGAAAATCGCCACCAAAGGCACGACTAACAACAACACCGAAAACAACACGCCGGTACCAATCAGCAACCATTTAACGCCGTCGATGCGCGGACGGGCGCCCCCGTGAATGACCGGAATATCTGCCATCAATGGCCTCCCACGCGCCGGCCGAAGCGGCTCTGTAGCGTATTAATGCTGAACAGCAACAACAGCGAAGCCGCAAGAATAACCGAAGCGATCGCGCTGGCCGCCGGGTAGTCAAACTCTTGCAGACGAATGAAAATCATCAGCGACGTCACTTCCGTTTTCCAGGCAATGTTCCCGGCGATAAAAATCACCGCGCCGAACTCGCCCAGGCTGCGGGTAAACGACAACGCAGTGCCAGCCAGCAGCGCCGGCGCGACTTCCGGCAACACCACGCGGCGAAAGCTCTGCCAGCGCGAAGCGCCCAGGGTTTGCGCCGCTTCCTCATATTCCGGCCCGAGGTCTTCCAGCACCGGCTGAACGGTACGCACCACGAACGGGATGCTGGTAAACGCCATCGCTACCGCGATCCCCAACCAGGTGAAGGCCACCTTGATGTCAAAATGCGCCAGCCACGCGCCGTACCAGCCGGTAGTGGCAAACAGGCCCGCCAGCGTCAACCCGGCGACGGCGGTCGGCAGGGCGAAAGGCAGATCCATCAGGCCGTCCAGCAGGGTTTTCCCCGGGAATTCATAGCGGGTCAGGATCCACGCCATCAGCATGCCGAACAAAGCATTGAACACGCTGGCCACGCCAGCCGCCAGCAGCGTTACCTTATAGGCGGCGACAACCTGGCCGTTGGTAATCACGTCCCAATATTGTTGCCAGCTCATCTGCGCCAGCTGCATGACCAACGCGCTGAGCGGCAGCAGCAAAATCAGGCAGGTATAGAGCAGGCTGCTGCCCAGGCTCAGCGTGAAGCCCGGCAACACCCGTTTCGGCGCGGCGCGAGAGAGCAGCATCAGCGGTGTCCTTCCGCCAGCAGTTGATCCAACTCTCCGCCGGCGGCAAAGTGCTTACTCATCACCTGCGGCCACCCGCCAAACTGTTCTTCTACGCGAAACAGCTGCGTCGCGGGAAATTGCTCCTTCGCCGCTTCCATCGCCTGCTTATCGTAAACACGGTAATTGAAGCTGGTGATGATCTTCTGCGCCTGCGGGCTGTAGAGGAAATTCAGGTAGGCTTTGGCCGCGTGTTCCGTACCGTTGCGCTCAACGTTTTTATCCACCCAGGCAACGGGGAACTCCGCCAGAATATCCACCGGCGGCACGATAACTTCATACTTGTCGCTGCCGTACTGCTTACGGATGTTATTAACTTCAGACTCAAAACTTATCAGCACGTCGCCCAGGTTACGTTCGACGAAGGTCGTCGTCGCGCCGCGCCCGCCGGTGTCAAAGACCGCGACGTTGCGCAGGAAACGCTTCATCCACTCGCGGGTTTTCTCTTCGTTTCCGCCATCGGCACGGTCGATCGCGCCCCAGGCGGCCAGATAGGTATAACGGCCGTTGCCGGAGGTTTTGGGGTTCGGGAACACCAGCTTCACGTCATCGCGCACCAGGTCGTCCCAGCTCTGAATGTGCTTCGGGTTGCCTTTGCGTACCAGAAACGCCATGGTGGAATAAAACGGCGAGCTGTTGTTCGGCAGACGGCTCTGCCAGTCAGCCGGAATCAGATTACCGCGGTCGTGCAGGATTTGTACGTCAGTAACCTGATTATAGGTGACGACGTCCGCACGCAGCCCCTGCAAAATCGCCAGCGCCTGCTTGGATGAACCCGCATGGGATTGTTTGATGGTCAGCGCGGGGTTGCCCTGCTGCTGCCACTGCTGTTCAAATACCGGGTTCAGCGCGCTGAACAACTCACGGGAGACGTCGTAGGAGCTGTTCAATAATTCCGTGGCGGAAGCGCCCCCTGATGCGAGCAGCGCGGCCAGTATCCATCCTCTCAGCGATATCTTATTCATTCTCTACCTTCAGCCAGATTCGGTGCGGCATAACGCCGTGTTCTGACTGTCAGTGTATTTATAACCGGGATGAAAGATGTAATGGTTTTATATACCGTTTCGTACTGTGTAAGCGTTAAACGCTATAAGCCGGTAACAGGAAGGAAACATATTGCGGGAAGGATTCGCCGGCGCGCGGGCTGCACCGGCGAAAAACGGGATTACAGCGCCAGCAGGCGATCCAAGGAAGGCGCGAAGTAGTAGCTGCCGGTTACCGCGCGGCTGAAGCGCAGCAACTGATCGCGCTTGCCGTCCAGATCGCCGAACATGCTCAGCAGTTGCTGTTCAATGTTGTGCAGATGCGCGCAGTAAGCGATGAACATCAGGCCGTGCTTACCGCTGGCCGTGCCGTACGGCAGGCTCTGGCGCAAAATCTTCAGCCCTTTGCCGTTTTCTTTCAGATCGACGCGGCTGACATGCGAGGTATCCGGGCGCGCATCAGGGTCCAGCTCTTCGCTGTCATGTTTGGTACGGCCGATGATCTGCTCCTGTTGCTCGGTAGAGAAACGCGACCACTGCTTCAGGTTATGTTCCCAGCGCTGAACGAAGACATAGCTGCCGCCGGCGGAGGCGGCGTCATCCTGCCCGATCACGGCCACCAGCGGGCGGGCGTCGTCTACCGGGTTTTCAGTGCCGTCGATAAAACCGCTCAGGTCACGCTCCTCCACCCAACGGAAGCCGTGGATCTCCTCTTCAACCACAATAGCGCCGCCAAATGCGCTCAGCGCGGCCTGGGCCAGGGAGAAGTTGATGTCGTGGCGCAAAGACTGAATATGAATCAGCACATCGCGCTGCGTGGCCGGCGCAATACCGTTCCCCAGCGGCGTGAAGGGTTTCAGGTCGGGGGCGCTTTTGTCCTGGCTCAATTCGCGCCAGACATCATGCCCGAAGGCTACCACCGCGCCCAGGCGCTCCTGCGGATATTGCTGACGCAGCGCATCCAGCGCGGCAACCAGGGCCTTACATCCCTGCCGCAGTCCGGCAAAGTCTCCCGTCGCCTTCGCTTCAATAAAAATGCCGAAACGGCAATGCTCCAGTAAAATGCCGCTCTGGGGTTGAGACATAACGGATCCTCATGCGTGGAAAAAGCCTGTGCTCAGGCTTTTTTAGGGTGAAATACGGCGCATTCTCCCGCGCCTCGTCCGCACCTATTTTACCCGGCGCGGACGCATTTGCCTTGCTTCAAAGCAAAACATGTTTAATACACGGCGGAGCGCCAGATAATTTTGTTCAGCGTCCAGGCACGCAGCGTGACATCGTCCGGCATCAGCTCGGCCGGCCCGCGCCAGTTGCCGGTAAAGAGATAGCTGACGTGGCTGCTGCCCGGCGCGCGGCATTCTACGGCGTTTTCATAATCGCCCGAGGACTTCTGGCAGGCGCCGAATGCCCGCTGGTACAGCTCGCTGAACGGCGTACCGATCCGCACCTTGCCATAGCGGATTTTCGGGTCCATCACGTCAACCTGCTCTACGTTTCCTTTGGACTTACCGGTAATGACCAGCCTGACATCCCCGTCTTCCATCGCCTGATAAAACGCGATGATGTCACCGTTATGGGTCGCCATGCCGGTGCGGATTCGGTAATCGTTGTTCAGCGCCTTGCTGACGGCGTCCTGATCCATACGCGTGCTGGCGGTGATATCGCCAACGCCTTTTTCCGTTACTTCCGGTGTGCTGCTGAACCAGTTAAACGGCGACAGGCTGGACCAGGAGAGCTGACTGAGCGTGGAACAGCCGCTGAGCAGCAACGGTGCGACCAGCAACAGAAAACGGTAATTCATGCGTAAAGCTCCTTGGTTCCCGGCTTACGCCGGCATTATTACATTCAGACCTGATTGGAGTCCTGATCCGGCAAAAAGTGCCGAAAACTATCAATTAAGCGCGCATTCAGCAGCAGGTAGGCCAACGCGGCGATATCAAGCAATAAGAAAGCGCCGGTCATCCACGGCAGGTCGCTTCCCGCCTGCCGGATAAGCATCCCCTGTAAGGCAATCTGGGCCAGCACGCTGGCAATCAGCACCCAGCGCCACCCCTGCCACACACGCGGCCAGCGCTGGCGGTAGCCGCTGAGAATAAACCCCAGCGCCGCCGGCAAGCCAAGCAGCATTCCCAGCCAGAATAACCCCCTGTCGGGGTAAAACAGCATCAGCAGTTCTTCGCCCTGCTGGCGCGACGCGCCGGCGGCCACGAACAACAACCAGGTTTTCGCCAGCAGAATCAATACCAGCCAGAAGGTCCACGGCAGGCGCAGCACGCCGTGGACATCATAATCTTCAGGAGAATAAACGGCTTTTCCCATCTTTTCCGGCAACAGAAACGCTTTTGCTGATAATAAAAAATCGGCCGGCGCCTAAAAATAACGCGCCAGCCGGATAACGAGACGGTTCATACCGCAGCCTCCGAAGGCGGCGGTCTTCAATATTCCTGGTCCTCAATCAGTCGCCTGCCGAGGCAGATAACATCCTGCGGCTCATAGCCCAGCTTTTCATACATGCCGGTTACGGCATCGTTGTCTTCGCGCACCATCAGCTGGATTTTCGGGCAACCCCGGGCAATCAGCTTCTTTTCCAGCCGGCTAATCAGCGCATTGGCTATGCCCCGGCCGCGGAAATCGGGATGAACGCCCAGGTAATATGCATAACCCCGGTGCCCGTCATAGCCCCCCATGACGCTGCCGACAACTTCACCCCCGACCTCGGCCACCAAAAACAAATCAGCATCGTGGTGCAGCTTGCGTTCAATGTCGGTTTCCGGATCGTTCCACGGACGCAACAGATCGCAGCGTTCCCACAGCGTAATCACTTCTTCAAAGTCGGCTTGTTTAAATACGCGGATATCCATGACTCAGGCCGTTATTGATGATTTCTATCCCTGATTATCGCCGGAATGGCCTGATACGCAACGAGAATTATCATCATTTTGCAGAATCAGCGATTTCCTCTGGCCGGCGCGTACAGAAACGATACGAAACAAATGGAAATAGTTATCATCTCGTCGCCATAGCACCGGGTAAGCTACCATTCAATCACGCCCGTCATCTAACGGTAATCACATGAAAGCCTTCTCGAATTTCAGATTATTACCCCGAATTGCTTCCCGTCGTCAATTTCTGCTTTCCGGCCTGGCAATGATGCTGGCCGGCAGCCGGCTTTCGCAGGCGCAGGCCGCGCAATCCATGCTGCGCACGCCGTCGTCGCCCAAAGCCGCGGGCGAGCGCAAAATCGTCATGCTGGACCCGGGGCACGGCGGCATCGACCCCGGTGCAGTCGGCCATCAGGGCGCCAAAGAAAAACACGTGGTGCTGGAAATCGCCCACTCCGTGCGCGACTGCCTGCGGGAGACCCCGAACATCGAGGTACGCATGACCCGCGAGGATGACTACTTTATTCCCCTCTACCGCCGGGTGGAAATCGCCCACGAGCACCGGGCCGATCTGTTCGTCTCCATTCACGCCGATGGTTATACCAATGCCGCCGCCTCAGGCGCCTCGGTGTTCGCGCTCTCCAACCGCGGCGCCAGCAGCGCCATGGCGCGCTACATGTCGCAGCGCGAAAACGACGCCGACCGCATCGCCGGCGCCCAATACGCCGAAAAGGACAATGACTATCTGCAACAGGTGTTGTTCGATCTGGTCCAGACCGACACCATCAAGAATGGCCTGATGCTGGGCAACCACGTACTGGATCACATCCGTTCGGTTCATCGTCTGCACAGCGGAGAAACCGAACAGGCCGCCTTCGCGGTGCTGAAGTCGCCTTCGGTTCCCTCCGTGCTGGTTGAAACGTCGTTCATCACCAACCATCAGGAAGAAAAGCTGCTCAGCACCCCCGCATTCCGCCAGGAAATCGCCAGGGCGATCGCCGGCGGCATCGTTAAATATATCGATTATTTCAATGCCAACGAGCGACGCCGCCCCGGATGATGTTTGATATACTGACCGCTTTCGTCTGTCATCCATCATTGAAAAGCGATCATGAGCCAGCCTTCTTCGTTACCGGTCAGGGAGTTTCTGCTTACTTTGCAGGACACCCTTTGCCATAAACTCGCCGCCGCCGACGGCGGTCATTTTCTCGAAGACGACTGGCAGCGCGAGGCCGGCGGCGGCGGGCGCAGCCGCATACTGCGCGACGGCGGCGTATTCGAACAGGCCGGCGTCAACTTCTCTCACGTACATGGTGCGGCCTTACCGGCTTCAGCGAGCGCGCACCGGCCGGAGCTGGCCGGACGCAGCTTCACCGCAATGGGCGTGTCGCTGGTACTGCACCCGCGCAACCCCTACGTTCCCACCAGCCACGCCAACGTGCGCTTCTTTATTGCGGAAAAGCCGGGCGAAGCGCCGGTCTGGTGGTTCGGCGGCGGTTTCGATCTCACGCCGTTTTACGGCTTCCGCGAGGACGTGCTTCACTGGCACCGTACCGCCCGCGACCTGTGCCGCCCGTTCGGTGACGATGTTTACCCCCGTTACAAGGCCTGGTGCGATGATTATTTTTATCTCAAACACCGCGCTGAAGCGCGCGGCGTGGGCGGGTTGTTCTTCGATGATCTGAACACGCCGGATTTCGATCGCTGCTTTGCCTTTACCCGCGCCGTGGGCGAAGGCTTTCTTTCCGCCTATATGCCGATCCTCGAACGCCGCCGCGACATGCCCTGGGGAGAACGGGAACGTCAGTTCCAGCTTTACCGCCGCGGACGTTACGTCGAATTTAACCTGGTGTGGGACCGCGGTACGCTGTTCGGGCTGCAAAGCGGCGGACGTACCGAATCCATTCTGATGTCCATGCCGCCCCTGGTGCGCTGGGAATACGACTATCAACCGGCGGAGGGCAGCCCGGAAAGCGCCCTCAGCCGCGATTTTTTGCCGGTCCGCGACTGGCTGGGAGAAGCCGGTGAATAAGCAATCTTGTACACAAATCTGGGTCGATGCCGATGCCTGCCCCAACGTTATCAAAGAAGTCCTGTTCCGGGCGGCAGAGCGAACGCAAACGCCGGTAACCCTGGTCGCCAATCAGCCGATCCGCACTCCGCCCTCGCGGATTATCCGCAGCCTGTGCGTCCCGGCCGGGTTCGACGTGGCCGACAATGAAATCGTACGCCGCATCGCGCCCGGCGATCTGGTTATCACGGCGGACATCCCGCTGGCGGCCGAAGCGCTGGACAAAGGCGCCGCCGCCCTGAACCCGCGCGGCGAGCGGTATACCGAAGCCACCATCAAAGAACGCCTGACCCTGCGTGACTTTATGGACACGATGCGCGCCAGCGGGGTACAAACCGGTGGTCCGGCAGCGCTGAACCAGCGCGATCGCCAACAGTTCGCCGCCGAGCTGGACAAATGGCTGCTGGAGAAAAGCCGCAGGCCGGCTTAAACGTTAATTCGCTTTGGCGGTGTACCAGACGCAGTCCGCATTATCCCGCGTAACAACAACACCCTGCTCCACCCGCATCCCCCTCAGCACCGTGTCCGGCACGGTGTCTTCCGCATGCAACCAAACCAGGTGTGCCCGGCAATCACGGGAAAAGACATGAAGGCATGCTGAGGTGCCGTTATTCAGAAACAATAAACACAACCTCAAAAAGAAAGAAATAATGAGTGGGAAGATGAAAAATCTGACATATCCCATTTCAATACCGTTTTTTTTACAGAAAAATAAATTTCCTTACCTTCAGGAATATATTCACAAAAAAAATATTAGTCATATATATCCATCTTTCGGGGAAATTCGTGCAGCTGCGATTTTCCACATAGCAGATGGTTTCTCATACCATGGAAAAGGAGTTCATCACTGTTATAACCCCTAAATAGATACCAGAGTCACCCAAAGGATATTATAAGCGGCATTAAATATACAAAATCTTTATGTAATGCCAAATCATATCAGTATGAAATATATAAAAAGCCTTTAGTTCCAACTTTGGAAAGGAGCTGTTGTCATGAAGATAAAAATAAGCACAATCGCTTGCCTGATTCAGGCTGCGTTATTTGCACCATCCAGTTATGCGGTCGATAGCATTGACATCAAGAATAATTCTGGTCAAACAATCTTCACCGCCAAAATTTATGGTACTCAAGATGGTCCTTATACCGAGAGTAACGATAAACCGGTGAAATCGACCTGGAATCTGGATAGTAACAGCAGAACCAATATTCTTCAGGGCCTCAGCTACTGGGCACAAATGCTTAAACCTGTAGCCGGGCAGTCGCCGATCATTATTAATATTGGCACATATAATGAAGAGAACGCCTCGGCCGGCAGCTCTCCGGTTGAAGCCGGTCCGGGTCTGGCGGTAACCGCCTTTCAGGCCATGTTCCAAAATATTCCCGTTAAGGATGAGGATCTCGAATATGGCGCCCACGGCGTTATAAACGTCGGGAAAATGAATTTTGACAACAACACCGGCCCGTGGCGGAGTGTTCCTACCGGAATGGATAAGTTAAGTCTGCCCGCTATTATTGTGCATGAACTTGCCCATGCGCTTGGCATGAATACCCTGATTGTTGATGAGAATAAAAACCCGACCTCTTCCCCAGCCAATCCTAAAATGAACGATACTGCGTTGTATGCCTGGATGGTGGGTCTGCGGGATGACAATGATAAAGCCGCCCAGGTTGGGCAGTCCATATGGTGTTCAGTCTGTGAAAATCCGGACACAGATAATGTATTCGATCTGAGAAAGGACCAGGGTTATTTCAGCGGGAAAAACGTTACTGAAGTCCTTGCCGGAGCGCTTAAAGGCATTCCGGTTAAGCTTATGTCCGATGATGAAACCATCAACACCGATTATATGTCACACTCTGAGCTGAAAAACAGCCTGCTCAGCCACCAGTCATTCCGTAATTATATGGCGCCGATGGAAGCGGAATTAGCCATGCTTCAGGATCTGGGTTATAACCTCGATCGGCGGGACTATTATGGTTCATCCATTTATGGCGATAATCAAACCATTCAAAATGATAATGGCTACTTTAAACGTAACGACGCGGGTACCGCGTATTTATCCGGCGAGTTTAATACCGCCACGCTCGGCACCGGCTTGCACATTTACGGCAGCAATAATACCGTTTATCAGAATGCCGACCTGCTGACGTCCGGCGAAGCCGGCGTAGGTATCCGCATTGACGGCGGCGAGAATACAGTGATTATTCCGCAAAAGACGAAGGTTATCGCCAACGGCACCAACGGCTACGGCATACTGGTCGCCTACGGTAAAGAACACCGGATTATCCAGCAAGGCACCGTTGAGGGGGATATCGGCGCGGCCTTTGACTTCGGCTCCAATATCCTGGGCTCGGAGTCTGGCCTGAAGGGTTCATACATTGATACCACCGCAAGCCAGGTTCCCGACGAACTCCAGGGGGCCGCCGTTGAATCCTACGACATCTCCGGTCATCTGAAAGGCAAACAAGCCGCCATTTTCGCCAACTGGAACAGCTGGGTTAAGCAGTTTAATATCCTCAACGGCGCCACCATCTCCGGAGATATCGTCTCCGACTACAGCCAAAAGGATGAAGATGGCAATGTCCGCGTCACGCAGATCAACTTCGGCAAGGCGATGAATACGGACGGCAGCGCATCGGACGCACCGGATGAAAATTTCAGCTTCACTTACAACGGCAATATCCGCTCGCAGTTGGATACATCCAACATTGTGCTGAATTTTGCCGCGGGTACGACATCACTCAACGGCAGTCACTTGCTCCTGGGGGCCGAGATCCTGCCGGATGCCACGCTCAAGGGCAACAGTACCTATAAAGTTGCCAGCGGTAATGCGCTTATTAACAGCGGCACACTTGCGCCGGGCAACAGTATCGGAACGATCACGCTTGAGGGTGATTACAAACAAACCCAGACAGGCACGTTGCTGCTGGAAACGCAGGCCGCAGACTATGACAGCCTGGTGATCAACGGCAATGCCCAGCTGGACGGCCGTTTGCTGCTTGACGTACTGCCGGATTACTATCAAAGCAACTGGCAGCGGACAACCAGTGAGCTGCTAAAAGTCAGCGGCAGCGTCACGAATGCCTTCAGCAGCGTTAGCGGCCAAATCGCCTCCCCGACATTAACGCTGACGTCGCGTAATACGGGCAGCGAAGACGTGTTTTATCTCACCCGCAGTGCGGGCGCATATAGCCAGTATGCCAACAACGCCAACAGCCGCGCCGCAGGCAATGCGTTGAGCAATATCAGCAACGGCGCCACCCCGCCCTCCGGTGATATGACGTCATTATTGCGTGCGCTGGATTTCTCCGCGACCGATGGCAGCGACATCAGCCGGGCGCTGCCCAAGCTGACCCCTGAGGTTTACAGCATGGCCGCCAATAACTCGCTCAACCGCGAGCACCAGCTCAGCGACATGTTGCTGGACACAGGAAAAAAAGTCCCCGCCGGCGAATGGCGAAGCTTTGCCGTTCCCTTCGGCGGTGGCTTCTGGCAAGACAGCAATGCCGCCACCGTCGGGTACAATGCGTCCAGTTATGGCATTCTGGCCGGCGCGGAGAAAGGCAGTGAGCGCTTTGACGACTGGACCTTCGGCTTCCACGGCGCCGTCAGCGGCCAAAAAGCCGATGCCAAGTCCCCCTATGACGCCACCGCCAAATCCACCGCGGTGAACGCCGGCCTGCATGCCCGCTACGCCGTCGATGAAACCGAGGGGCTGTGGCTGTTCGGCCAAACCCGTCTGGGCGTGGAAGATGACCGGATGGACCGCCGCATTTACGCCAACGGCTACAGCGGCCGCGCCCACGGTAAGTGGACGGGTCTGAATGCCAGCCTTAACGGCACGGTAGGTTATCGCTTTAAACTGAACGAAATGTTCAGCACCGGTCCGTTCGCCACCCTCGACTATACCCTGCTGCACATGCCGGACGTCACGGAGTCCGGCGACAATGCCCTGAAAGTTTCCGGCAGCAACCTGAACTCCGTCAGATCGACGCTGGGCGTCAGCGGAGATTACAACCAACCGCTCGCGAACGGCAGCGCACTGAAAACCTCGCTGCGTCTGGGCTGGGACAAAGAGTTGGCGGATAACGGCCTCAGTACCGATGCCCATTTCACCGGTTATAACAATGCGGGGATGCGCGTTGATAACAGCCTGGGCAAACGGGATGCCATGAAAGCGGCGCTCACGGCGGATTACAGCCTGAACCACGACATCAACATGGGCGTGAACGTCAGCAGCCGTCTCTTCCGTTCTGATGCCAGTTCGGTGGAAGGGAATCTGTACGTTCGCTGGCGTTTCTGATGACCTGACGGGCAGCGGCTCTGTTTCCGGGCAGAGTCGCTCTCCTCTTTCCTGTTTTCCAGCGATTAAAAAAAACGGCCCGGGAAATCCCGGGCCGTTCATCTGCCTGATTACGCTTACAGCGGCTGCGTTTGCGCCTCAACGACCGACAGCGCCACCATATTCACGATACGACGCACGGAAGCGATCGGCGTCAGGATATGCACCGGCTTGGAAATCCCCATCAGCACCGGCCCGACGGTCACCCCTTCCGATGACGTCACGCGCAGCAGGTTATAGCTGATACGCGCGGCCTCCATGTTCGGCATGATCAGGATATTGGCGGAACCGCGCAGCGGGCTGTCCGGCATCAGGTCGTTACGGATACTCTCCACCAGCGCCGCATCACCATGCATTTCGCCGTCAATTTCCAGCTCCGGCGCCCTTTCGTTAACCAGCGCCAGCACCTGACGCATTTTGCGCGCGCCGGCACAGTCAGAGGTGCCGAAGCTTGAGTGCGACAGCAGGGCTACCTTCGGTTCGATCCCGAAGCGGCGCACCGTCTCTGCCGCCATCAGCGTGATTTCGGCCAGTTCCTCAGCGCTCGGGTCTTCATTGACGTAGGTATCAGTGATGAAGGTATTGCCGCTGGGCAGTAACAGGGCGTTCATCGCCCCGGCCACATGGCGATCCTTACCGTAGCCGAAAATGGCGTGCACGATCTCATAATGCTCATGATAGGTGCCGATGGTGCCGCAAATCATGGCGTCAGCCTCGCCGCGGTGCAGCATGATCGCCGCAATCACCGTGGTATTGCCGATCACCGCACGCCGTGCCTGCTCCTGAGAAATGCCGCGCCGCTTCATGACGTTGTAATACTCACGCCAGTACTCATTAAAGCGCGGATCGGACTGGTTGTTGACGATCTCAAAGTCTTTGCCCGGCTCGATACGCAAACCGAGTTTCTTAATGCGCATTTCGATCACGTTCGGGCGCCCGATCAAAATCGGCTGGGCTAATCCCAACGTCACCAGCTCCTGCGTTGCGTGCAATACGCGCTCTTCTTCACCTTCCGCCAGCACCACGCGCTTGGGCGCTTTTCTGGCCTGGGAGAAGATCGGCTTCATGAACAGGTTGGTTTTATAAACGAACTCCGTCAGATGCTCGATATAGGCATCGAAATCCTCAATCGGCCGGGTTGCGACGCCGGAATCCATTGCCGCTTTCGCCACCGCCGGCGCGATCTTCACAATCAGACGCGGGTCAAACGGCTTGGGAATGATGTATTCCGGCCCGAAGGAGAGCTCCTGATCGCCATAGGCGGAAGCCACCACTTCGCTTTGCTCGGCCAGCGCCAGGTCGGCAATGGCATGTACCGCCGCCAGCTTCATCTCTTCGTTAATGGTCGTCGCGCCGACGTCCAGCGCGCCACGGAAGATGAACGGGAAGCAGAGAACGTTATTAACCTGGTTCGGAAAATCAGAGCGGCCGGTGCAGATGATGGCATCCGGGCGAACCTCTTTCGCCAGCGGCGGCAGGATTTCCGGCTCCGGGTTAGCCAGCGCCAGGATCAGCGGGTCGCGCGCCATGGTTTTCACCATGTCCTGCGTCATTACGCCGGGGCCGGAGCAGCCGAGGAAAATATCCGCCTGCGGAATCGCATCGGCCAGCGTACGCCAGCCGTTGTCTTTGATGGCGTAAGCCGCCTTGCTTTCCGCCATGTGCTCATCACGGCCCTGATAGATAACGCCCTTGGAGTCGCAGGCGGTGATGTTTTCGCGCTTCAGCCCCAGCGCCACCAGCAGGTTAAGGCAGGCGATAGCCGATGCCCCGGCGCCGGACACCACCAGGCGCACGTCGCTGATCTGCTTTTTCACCACGCGCAGCCCGTTCAGAACGGCGGCGGTACAGATGATGGCAGTACCGTGCTGATCGTCATGGAATACCGGGATCTTCATGCGCTCACGCAGTTTCTTCTCAATATAGAAGCATTCCGGCGCCTTGATGTCTTCCAGGTTAATCCCGCCGAACGTCGGCTCCAGCGCTGCGACCACATCGATCAACTTATCCGGATCCAGCTCGTCTATCTCAATGTCAAAAACGTCGATACCGGCGAATTTCTTAAACAGAACGCCTTTCCCTTCCATTACCGGTTTCCCGGCCAGTGCGCCGATATTGCCAAGGCCAAGTACCGCAGTCCCGTTGGAAATCACCGCCACCAGGTTGCCGCGCGCGGTGTATTTATAGGCGGCCAGCGGGTCTTTCTCAATTTCCAGACAGGGCGCGGCAACGCCGGGAGAGTACGCCAGGGCGAGATCGCGCTGGGTGGCAAGAGGCTTGGTCGGGACAACCTGAATTTTTCCGGGTACGGGGAATTCGTGAAAATCAAGAGCGCTTTGTTTGAGTTGTTCGTCCATTGTAGGGTCCTTGTTACAGCTTATGGTTTACTATATTGACGTCTTTTTGAATTTACCCAGTATAGTGGCGAAAATCCGCGAAACCATGCGTCAGGCCAAAATACGGAAAAAGAAATGATTGCGCAGGTTAACCAAAAGGCATTTTCCGGAACAAGCATTCACTCAGGAACAGATAATCCGGAATTTCAGTAAGTTGATAACAGCAACGTCCTCAGGGTAACACAGATTTGTTTCAGCAGGTTTTCATCATAGGGCAGCCAAAATACCGGTGCTGCATCTTCCTTTTCCTGCTGTACGTCCATTTTTACCGGCGCGCCCGCGCGGGTTACGCGCCCGGTCGTCAGGTTGATCGCATACTCCCCCACGCTGGCCTGGTTCCGCGCAATCCCCAAACGTCCGGCGGCGATATCCCCGGCAAACAACCGGTGCAATACCTCCCGGCGCATTGCGCCAATCCGCCCGGTCTGGCTCAGAAAGCGTAAATGTTTCTCGCGGTGATGGGCGGGAAGCCCATCATCATCCGTAGAAACCGCCGCAATACCCGCCCGGCTGACCAGCAAATCAACCGCACGGCAGATTTCGGAAAACAGTACCGGCGGCAGCCGTGCAGCGTCAACGGCTTCCCATCCCCGCTGCTCCTGACGCAAAAAACGGATCTCACCCGATGCGCCCCACCCTTGCACGCCGGGATACAAGCGGGCACCAACATGAAATTCAGCACGAAACGCGCCGAAACGGCGCACCAGCACGCCGTCGTCCCAGCCGCCGCCGATATGCCATCCTTCACGGCCCGCCAGCCCCAACAGGGGGCGCAGCGCCAGTTGATAACCGCTAAACGCGCCGGCATGGAATCCATCTTGTTGTTCATCGTAAAAATAGTATTCCCGGAACGCCTGGCGGAACGGTTGCGCCAGGCGCTGCGTCATGATGCGCGCCTGCCAGGCATCCCGCTCATCCTGCGCAGAATACAGCGGATGCCAGAGCGCAATGCGTTCCTCATCCGCGAAGGCCAGCGCCGTGCCGTCCGCCGCCACGAATTTCCCGTTACGCTCCGGCAAAAATGCGCGTACCGCTTGCCCCGGCGTCTGCACGCACCAGATTAATGTGCGAACCAGCGTACCCGCCGCCGGCGACTCCAGCAGTTTCTCCCGCCATTCCGGAACGGAAAACGTGGTTTCCTGCCAGAGACAGGCCTCCAGACAGGTCGCCAGTACGCCCTTTCCCCGCTTACCCGCCGGTAAAAGATCGCCGAGCCGCAGAGCCGTTTCGGGCCGCTGCGCCAGGGCGCGTTCGGCCGGTTTGAGATTCCGGGCCAGCTTTTTGTTAATCCCCGCATGGCGCGTCACGTTCAGCGCCGCACGCAGCGCGCGGACGCCCTCCGGCGTTGGCACGCCTTCTACGGCATGCCCCAGCGCGACGGTCAGCGATTGCGAAGGCAGGGTTTTCGCCGTCACCGACGCCGGCGCAGCCGCTGCGCCGGGCAGCAGGCGTTCAATCAGCGCCCCCAGCCACGCTTCATCACGCCAGGCGGCCACCCGCACCATGCGGGCAATGACGTGGGCATCCTCAACCGGGAAAGCGCCGTCAGCAACATAGGGGATCGCACCGCGCTGGATGTCATTGATGCGTTCGGTCGCCTCCGTTACCAACGCCTGCGCCAGGGCGAGATACGCCGGTTCTTCACTCAGCAAATGCAGGGGATCGCGCCATTCGTCCTGCTCTCTGGGGTGATAATACGCCGTCTGCGATGAGGCCAGGGCAAGCACACTGCTGAAAGCCAGCTGCGGCAGCAGTGAAAACTCCCGCTGCGCATAAGGCGCATTTTCACAATAAGCGGCAACGGCCCGGTTCAGGCGCTCCCGGTGTCTCTTATCCACAAACGCACTCAGGCAAAATGCCTGATAACGATGCCGTGCCCAGTGGTCATCGTCATACCGGCGCTCTCCGCTCCCTGTCAGAATCCGCTCCAGCTCCCCGGCAAGCCCGGCACATGGCGCCTGTGTCAGCCAGGCCAGGGACTGAACCGCCTCGTCCCACGCGTGCAACTGCCGGAATAGCGCCAGGGCATCGGCGTCCCCCAGGGCGGGAAGGCGGTGCTGCCATCCGTACTCCAGCACGGCGTAGGCCAGTTCCCGCTGCGCCGGAGAGTCGAAATTATTGCGCTGACGGTACGCCGCAGGCCACAGCGCCCCCAACTCCTCTGCGGAAAGTTCGCTCAGGTCGGGAAGAGGACTTCCCGGCCGGGGAAGGTCGGAAGCGTCGGCGTTCAGGCAGGCAAGCAGCCAGGTAAACGGTGAGAAAGCAGACATCGTGAAACTCCTTTTTCTTAGCGTGCCCGTCAGGGGTTACACCACCCCTGTAACTGCGCGTATTGCAACAGCATAATGGTTTTCCCGTCCTTAATCCGTCCGTCGCGTACCGCGCTCAGCGCCTCGACGAACGACATTTCAACCACTTCGATATCTTCATCTTCAATACCACCGCCCCGCCCGCTCTGCTGCGCCGGCTCGTACGGCGCGGCGAAAAAGTGTATCAGCTCCGTTACGCCGCCCGGCGACATATAGGCTTCGAACAGCTTGGTCGCTTCGCCGACGTGAAAACCGGTTTCTTCCATCGCCTCCCGCCGCACGCACGCCTCCGGCTCATCGCCGTCCAGCAGGCCCGCGCAGGCTTCCAGCAGCATACCGTCCGGGTTGCCGTTGAGATAGGTGGGAAGGCGAAACTGGCGCGTCAGGATCACGCTTTGCCGCGCCAGGTTATACAGCAGAATGGTGGCGCCGTTGCCGCGATCGTAAACCTCGCGCATCTGACGCACCACGCCGCCGCCGCGACGCGGAAGATCAAAGACATATTTACGCAGCACGAACCAGTTATCGGACAGCAGTTCGTCCGAAATCATGTTGATTTTCATATCGATCTCTTTCAGACAGGGAACCGTAAGCAAACGCCAGTCTGCGGGGAAATGCAAGTGGGTTATTGCGCGGGGGCGCGGGGGAAAAGAACGGCGCCGTCCATTAAACGGCGCGGCGCCGGTCGCGGTTCATCAGAATCAGAAACCGCTGGGGATGCCTCTCATGTCAGGCAGCTTGTGCGCGATGCCTTTATGGCAATCGATACAGGTTTGCCCGGCTTTAATGCCTTCGTCGTGCATACGTGAAGCAACGGTCTTCTGCGCGGTAAAGTCCATATATTCGAAATTATGGCAGTTACGGCACTCCTGCGAATCGTTCCCCTTCATGCGCGCCCATTCGTTCTCCGCCATGGTTAACCGGTGTGCCTCAAACTTCTGCGGCGTATCGATCAGGCCGAACGTTTTGGCATACAGCTCCTTGCTCGCTTTGATTTTACGCACCATCTTCGGCACCCACTCTTTCGGCACGTGGCAATCCGGACAGGTTGCCCGCACGCCGCTGCGGTTGCTGTAGTGAATGGTGTCCATGTACTCCTGATACACGTTATCGCGCATTTCATGGCAGCTGATACAGAATTTCTCCGTATTCGCCATTTCCATGCCGGTGTTGAAACCACCCCAGAACAAAATTCCGGCGATAAAACCCAACAGCAGCAACGTTCCCAACGCCAGACGGCTCGGCCGGCGCCACCACTGCCATAAGCGGCGGATCAGGCCAGGCTTTTTGCCTTCAGGCGCGGTTGATTTTTGTTCAGCCATGATTCCCCCTGATTACTGACCAAAGCCCGGCGCAGGCGTAAAGCTGTTGCCGACAATCGGCGCCGCGTCAGCTTGCGGCACATGGCATTGCAGACAGAAGTAGCGGCGCGGCGCGACTTCGCCCAAAACTTTGCCGTCACTGTCCATAAAGTGCGTCGGGCTGATGCGCGGCGAGTTGGTCGCGCGATAGCTCTGAACGCCGTGACATTGCAGACAACGGTTGGTGTTTTTCGTTACCTGATATCCGTCAACGCTGTGCGGGATCATCGGCGGCTGGTTAACATAGTTCAGCGCCATACGATCCTGTTCCTTAGGCATCCTCACCTGCCCTTCTGCCGTTCCGGATACCTCAGGGGATACACTGAGATCGACGCCATTGCTTGTCGCATAAGCCGCGCCGGCGATCGCCAGGGACAGCAGCATTGCCCACAAGGAAAGCCGCTTCTTCAGGACATTGCTTTTCATTATTTAGCTCCCGAACGATGAAATCGTGTCTTAAATTCGAATACGTGCTCTGCACACACATCCATGCAACGTCCGCAGCTGATGCAATCTTTGCTCAATACCAGCGGACTGTGATTTTTATTTAATACAGGGTCGCGTAACACCTGTGACTCAGGACAAACGTGGAAACAATCCATGCAACGGTTACAGTTCTCTCGATTTTCCGCGCTGACGCGCACCACCGCTTTGGCTCCCATCGCGCCGTACAGTGCGCCGATCGGGCAGAGATGCCCGCACCAGCCGTGCTCCGTCACCAACAGGTCATACAGGAAGATGGCCACAATCAGCCACAACCCCGCCCCTGCGCCGAAAATCAAACTGCGCCCTAACAAGGCCACCGGATTCAGCCATTCCCACAGCAGGGAACCGCTTACCGCGCTTCCCGCCAACACCGCCAGCAAAATGCCGTAGCGCGCGTTTCTGGAAAGCTGGGCCGACTGACGGATGCCAAGGCGGCGACGCAACCAGGCCGCCAGATCGGTAACCGGATTAAGCGGACACACCCAGGAGCAGAACGCCCTGCTGGCGATCAGGCTGTAACCCCCGGCCACCAGCAGCGCGCCGACCAGCGCGGTCAGTGCCGGCCAGTGCCCGGCGACCAGGCTTTCCAGCATTATCAGCGGATCGGTCAGCGGAATGACGTCCAGCAACATGCTGCTGCTGTAGTTCCCTTTCAGTATCCACACCCCAAACAGCGGGCCGGACAGGAACATCAGCAACACCAGCGCCTGGCTCAGGCGGCGCAGCACCAGCCAACGATGGCTGAGCCACCAGCCTTTGCGTAAACGGGCTTCGCGCCCGGCATCACGTACGCTGTTCGCCATTATTCACCTCCCTGCGGACGACGAATGGGGACGACGGGGGTTTCCGGCACCAGTGCATGACCGGCTTTCTCCTTCTCCACCCATCCCAGGCGGTAGTGCTGCCCGAGTTCGCCGCGCGCCAGCGCCAGCGGCAACACTTTGATTGCCGCCACGTCCAGCACGCACGCCTCCTCGCATTTCCCGCAACCGGTGCAGGCATTGCTGTGCACGGTCGGAATGAAGCGCGCGTGTTTCCCCGTGCGTTCGTTCCGGCTCATCTCCAGAGTTATCGCCTTGTCGATCTGCGGACAAACGCGATAACACACGTCACAGCGCAACCCCTGCCAGTTCAGGCAATTTTCCTGATCAAGCAGAACCGCCAGCCCCATGCGCGCATCATCGATGTTGGTCAGCGCCGGATCGAGCGCGCCGCTCGGACATTCCACCACGCAGGGGATGTCCTCGCACATTTCACACGGTATCTCCCTGGCAACGAAATAAGGCGTACCGGCGCTCAGCGGCGACACCAGCGTCGCCAGCTTCAGCGTGTCATACGGACAAGCCTGTACGCATTGCCCGCAGCGAATGCAGGCGCTCTCAAACTTTCCGTCCGGCAACGCGCCGGGCGGGCGCAGCGCCAGGCCATCGCGCGCCTGGGATTGCTTTTGCTGCAACCCCATCAGCAACGCCAGCCCGGCCAGCCCTCCGGCGCCCCGCACCGCGTCGCGCAAAAAGCGACGCCGCGCAGGCCCTTTATCTCGTTGTTCAGTCATCAGGCTTCGCTCCCTGCGTGTTAAACCTTCTCAACCTTAACGGCGCACTTCTTGAAATCCGTCTCTTTCGACAGCGGATCGGTCGCGTCCAGCGTCAGAATGTTAACCAACTGGGCCGCATCGAAGAACGCCATGTACACCAGGCCCTGCGGTACGCGGTTACGGCCGCGGGTTTCCACCAGGGACATCACCTCGCCGCGGCGGGAAGAGATCTTCACCTTGTCGCCACGGCGCAGGCCGCGCGTCTTGGCATCCTGCGGATGGATAAACAGGACGGATTCCGGGAATGCGCGGTGCAGTTCCGGGACGCGGCGCGTCATCGAGCCGGTGTGCCAGTGCTCCAGCACGCGGCCGGTAGACAGCCACAGGTCGTATTCTTTGTCCGGGCTTTCCGCAGCAGGTTCGAAAGGCAGGGCGAAAATCACCGCTTTGCCGTCCGGCTTGCCGTAGAAACGCACGCCCTCGCCCTCTTTCACGAACGGGTCGTAGCCTTCACGGTAACGCCACAGCGTTTCTTTCCCGTTCACCACCGGCCAGCGGATGCCGCGGGAGTTGTGATAAGCCTCGAAGTCCGCCAGGTCATGGCCGTGACCGCGACCAAATCCGGCGTACTCTTCGAACAGCCCTTTCTGCACGTAGAAACCAAAATCGCGTGATTCATCGTTCAGGCGGTCGGCCGGCAGTTCATCAACGCTGAACTTGTCCGCCACGCCGTTGGCGTACAGCACGTCAAACAACGTTTTGCCGCGCAGTTCCGGTTTCTTGCCGATCAATTCTTCCGGCCAGACATCTTCCACCTTGAAGCGTCTGGAGAATGCCATGACCTGCCACAGGTCGGATCTTGCCTCGCCCGGCGCCTTAATCTGCTGGCGCCAGAACTGGGTACGACGCTCGGCGTTACCGTATGCGCCTTCTTTTTCCACCCACATCGCCGTTGGCAGAATCAGGTCTGCAGACAGGGCGCTGACGGTCGGATACGGATCGGATACCACGATGAAGTTGCGCGGATCGCGCCAGCCGGGCATACGTTCCTGGTTGATGTTCGGACCGGCCTGCATGTTGTTGGTGCACATGGTCCAGTAGAAGTTGAGCTTGCCGTCTTTCAGCGCGCGATCCTGTGCGATGGCGTGCAGACCGATCTTGTCCGGAATGGTGCCGGCCGGCAGTTGCCATTTCTCTTCGGTGATCTGGCGGTGCTTCTCGTTGGTCACCACCATGTCGGCGGGCAAACGGTGGGCGAAGGTGCCGACTTCACGGGCGGTGCCGCACGCGGAGGGCTGACCGGTCAGCGAGAACGGGCCGTTGCCCGGCTCGGAGATCTTGCCCGTCAGCAGGTGAATGTTGTAGCACAGGTTGTTCGCCCATACGCCGCGGGTATGCTGGTTGAAGCCCATGGTCCAGTAAGACACGACCTTCACTTTCGGGTCGGCATACAGCTTCGCCAGCGCTTCCAGCTGATCCTTAGGCACGCCGCTCATCTCGGCCGTCTTGTCCAGGGTATACTCGGACACGAACGCCTTGTAATCCTCGAAGCTCATCGGCTCGGAGCCGTCGCCGCCGGGGTTCTTCGCGGCTTTTTCCAGCGGATGATCCGCGCGCAGGCCATAACCGATGTCGGTCACGCCTTTGCGGATGTTGACGTGCTTCTCCAGGAACTCGTGGTTTACCGCGTTGTTCTGAATGATGTAGTTGGCGATGTAGTTCAGGATCGCCAGATCGCTCTGCGGCGTGAAAATCATCCCGTTGTCCGCCAGCTCGAAGCTGCGGTGTTCAAACGTGGACAGCACGGCCACTTTAACGTTGTTATCGCTCAGACGGCGGTTGGTGATGCGCGACCACAGGATCGGGTGCATCTCCGCCATGTTGGAGCCCCACAGCACGAACGCATCGGCCTGCTCGATGTCATCGTAGCAGCCCATCGGCTCGTCCATACCGAAGGTACGCATGAAGCCGACCACGGCGGAAGCCATGCAATGGCGCGCGTTGGGGTCGATGTTGTTGGAGCGGAAGCCGCCCTTGAACAGCTTGGATGCGGCATAGCCCTCCCAAACCGTCCACTGTCCGGAACCAAACATACCAATGCCGGTCGGGCCTTTATCTTTCAGGGTTGCTTTGACCTTTTCTTCCATAATGTCGAAGGCCTGATCCCAACTGATCGGGGTAAATTCGCCTTCTTTATGGAATTTGCCGTCGCGCATACGCAGCAACGGCTGGGTCAGACGGTCTTTACCGTACATAATCTTGGGCAGGAAATAACCCTTGATGCAGTTCAGACCACGGTTTACCGGCGCGTCCGGGTCGCCCTGTGAGGCAACCACGCGACCGTTCTGGGTGCCGACCAGCACCCCGCACCCGGTACCGCAGAAGCGGCACGGCGCTTTATCCCACTTAATTTCATCCGCCCCGCCCACCACGGCCTGGGCCACTGTGGGGATGGTCAGCCCCGCAGCTGCTGCGGCAGCGGCGACGGCGTTGGCTTTCATGAAGTCACGACGACTGAGTTTCATGGCGTATCCTCACCTTGCTCATCCTGCTGGTGATAAACCAGCGACACCGCCAGCACGCCTGCCACATTGCGCGCTGACTCAATCCTATCCAGCAATACTCCGGTGTCATCATCTTGCATAACGACCACCAGCTTGCCTTCTTTTTGTTCTGATACAGCCACCTCGGTTCCCGGCCAGGATTCCAGCTCCCGGATAACTTCCGGTATCGCTTCTGGCCTGGCCTGAACTACCAGGCTGCAAACATGCCACAGTTCATTGCTCATGGTACGTTTCCCGGTGTTAACGACGTCTTCTGCTCGTTGTTGGGTAAAACCTGGTTGGGTAAAACCTGATTAGGTAAAACGGATTCGGGCAACGCCGCTTCCTGAGGAAGGGGCTGTTGCCCGGGCACAACGTCAACGGCCCCAACGGGGCAGTTGCCCACACAGGCTCCGCATCCGGTACAGCGGGATGGGTCCAGTACGGGTTTTGCAATACCACTCACATGGGGGGTAAAACGAATGGCATAGGGTTCGCAGGCATCCTGACAGGCGCGGCACTCCACGCCTTTTTGCGTCAGGCAATGGCCCTGGATCGACGCGGTCAGCGTCCACGGGCGCGCCTGCTGTAAGTCGAATACCGGCTGCGGGCAAACTTCCGCGCATTTCCGGCAGAACGTGCATTCCGCACGCTGAAAATCAATGGCAGGAAACCCTCCGGGGCCTGAAATCAGTACGCCGGATTCGCAATGCTCGATACACTCGTGACACCGTGTGCAGCCGTCAATGAACGATTGCTCGTCAATCGCCCAGGGCGGGCGCTGCGCCGGTGCAGGCCGGGACCACCGGCCCCTGAGTAAGCTACGCCGTGATAGCGTGTTCATACTTGCTCCGTTCACATTGCGCATCGTTCCTGATGCAAAAAAATTAAAATAATTGGCGACGCGTCGGATTTTCCGTATTTATAATTATTTCCCGATGCCGTTCGCTAATGTTAATTGATTGTTATTCGGGAAATTTCACTGCGCCTTTACGATAAAGTATGCGTAATACCCGGTGAGTTATAATCCCTCATAATGGGTAATTCTGTGGGAGTATTGCTCCAGATCAATCCTTTTGCTGCATTTTCACGCACTGTAGAGCCGATAATTTTTCTTTTCGTTGCTTACTGAAATATACAACGATTCCATCCTGACGATTTTGGGGAAATCTCAGGCCGGAACTTCACCGAAATAAGACCTTATAAACATCAGGGGCGTAACGTGTTAGTCAAACGGTCAGTCACCAGCACCCTCGCCAGGGCTCTCACCGCCATCGTCATTTTGTCGGTGCTTTCTACCGGAATCGCCCTGCTGACCGTCGCCAGCAGTTTGCGCGACGCAGAAGCCGTTAATATCGCAGGATCGCTGCGGATGCAGAGTTATCGTCTGGCTTATGAACTCACCAATGAACCGAACCTGGTGAAACAGCATCTGGCGGAATACTCGCTTTCCCTGCGGGCGCCGGCGTTGCGACAGATAGAAAGCTTTTATGTTCCCACCGACGTGAAATCGCGCTACGCCCGCCTGCTTACCACCTGGGAGCAACTGGACGCCCAACTGCGCCAGGGCGAGGAGAAAAACTATCTGGACAGCGTCGCCAGCTATGTGGCGCAGGTCGATCAGTTCGTTCTGGCGCTGCAGCACTATTCAGAAAAGAAAATGGAGATGGTCGTCGTAATCAGCCTGGCCGGCGTGCTCGCCATCGTCGCGCTGGTGCTGTTCGCCATCCGCTTCACCCGCCGCCAGGTGGTGGCGCCGCTCAGCAAGCTGGTCAACGCCAGCGAAATGATGCAACGCGGCTACTTCAGCCTGAAGCCGCTGGATGTCGATCTTCCCAACGAAATGGGCGTCCTGTCGCGCGCCTTTACCCGTATGTCGGACGAGCTGGAAAAGCTTTACCGCTCGCTGGAAGACAAAGTCCGGGAGAAAACCGAAGGCCTGACGCAGGCCAACCGTACCCTGGGCGTTCTGTTTGACTGCTCCCAGGCGATGACCGTCAGCCACATCACCCGCGACTGCTTCGAGCAGGTGCTGAGCATCGTTCGCACCAGCGAGTCCCTGGCCTGGTTACAGCTGGAGGTTCACGACGGCGGCAATGGCCGCTGGCTGCTCAACGTCGGCAACGACGGCGAACCGCAGGGGGCATTTCAGCGTATCCCCCTGATGCTGGATGCCCAGGTTCTGGGCGAACTGCGCTGGCCCACGGAGCAAACGCCGCAGCACCAGCTGATGCAAAACGTCGCCAACATGCTGAGCCGCGGGGTGTATTTCAACCGGGCGCAGAAGCAACACCTGCAATTGCTGCTGATGGAAGAGCGTTCCACCATCGCACGCGAGCTGCACGACTCGCTGGCGCAGGCGCTCTCCTTCCTGCGCATTCAGCTTACGCTGCTCAAGCGCGCCACCGACGCGCAAAATCAGCAGGCGCAAAGCATTATCAAGGATTTCGATCAGGCGCTGGGCGATGCTTACCGCCAGTTGCGCGAATTGTTGGCGACGTTCCGCCTGACGATTCAGGAAGCCGATCTGAAAGAAGCGCTGCATCAGCTTTTATCACCGCTAAAGTTGCAAACCGACGCCATGATTACGCTAAACTGTGCCCTTTCTTCTCAGTCGCTGGACGCGCAGCAGCAGGTGCATGTCCTGCAAATTGTGCGGGAAGCGGTTCTTAATGCGATAAAGCACGCGAATGCCGCTCATATCAGCGTAAACTGTAGTTATGGCGAACGGGGAGAAAGCATTATCTCCGTCGCCGACAACGGTATCGGCATCACCAGCCTGACGGAGCCGGAAGGGCATTACGGGCTGAATATTATGACGGAGCGAGCCCAGCGTTTGGGAGGTCAACTGACTATCGGCCCCCGCACGAATTCGCCCGGTACGGAAGTGAAACTGGTCTTTCACCAGTGACCGCCGTCAATAAGCCGGCGGCGTTAACCCGTTAAAATACGACCATAATAATTGACGATGAACAATAACGGCGAAAACGCCGTATTACAGGGAGCTTCCATGGAAACAGAAAACTACACGGCAATGATCGTCGATGACCATCCCCTGATGCGTCGCGGCGTGCGTCAGTTACTGGAGCTTGATCCGGCATTTACCGTTGTGGCGGAGGCCAGCAGCGGCAGCGAAGCCATTGCGCTCGCCGGGCGTCTGCACCCTGACCTGATCCTGCTGGACCTGAACATGAAAGGGCTGTCCGGCCTGGACACCCTGAAGGCGTTGCGCAATGAAGGCGTGGACGCGCGCATCATCGTTCTGACGGTTTCCGATGCCCGCAGCGACGTCTATGCGCTGATCGACGCCGGCGCAGACGGTTACCTGCTCAAAGACAGCGAGCCGGAGATACTGCTGGCGCAAATCCGTCAGGCGGCGCAGGGCAAGAGCGTATTCAGCGACGTGATCAGCGAATACCTGGCTTCGCGCAACGAGCAAACCGATCCGTTCGCCGAATTGACCGAGCGTGAGCTGGACGTTTTGCAGGAAGTGGCCCGCGGCATGTCCAACAAGCAGATCGCCTCCCAACTGCACATTTCGGAAGAAACGGTCAAGGTGCATATCCGCAACCTGCTGCGCAAGCTGGACGTACGTTCCCGCGTCGCCGCCACGGTGCTGTACCTTGAGTATAAAAACCAGTAAAGGAAGCCCCGCCTTCAGTGACCGATGGCCTCTTTAAGCGCCTGGTGGTGATGCTGGATCCACCCTTCGTTTAACGGGCCCCAGTCACTGAGCTGGTAAAAGCCGTCATTATTCCGGATGCCCTGCTGCACAAAGTTCAGCGTCACGCCCATTCCCGGCAGCGCCTTAAGCACGTCCTGAAGCGTACGGCGCGGCCAGCCGGTTATCTCCATCAGACGCGGGACGTTGGGTTTTTCCATCTGAGTCAGCAACCAGCACAGGTAAAGACGCCGGGCAAAGACCGGGTTAAGTTCCATCGTATTGCTTCCCTAGTAATCATTAATAACCGATAAGCGTTGCGGAGAATGATGCTTCCGTAAACGCATTATTGCTTTCCTAATATTTTATTTACACTATCTCCTTTTTTTCTCCACGTTTTTCACCACGCAGCACGCTAAAGTGCGATAGCATTATCATTTCTCCGCCCATACCGTCGGGCAATAAAATAATTATTGAGAGCGCAGAGCATTATGAGGCACAGCACCCATGGCTAGTTTCTTTATTGAACGCCCGATTTTCGCCTGGGTTATCGCCATTATTATCAGTTTATCCGGACTGCTGGCCATTAACACATTGCCCGTAGAGCAATACCCCAATCTGGCGCCGACCACCGTGCGCATATCGGCAAACTATCCGGGCGCGTCTGCACAAACGCTGGAAAATACCGTTACCCAGATTATCGAGCAGAATATGACGGGGCTGGACAACCTGCTGTATATGTCTTCCCAGAGCAGTAACACCGGCAGCGCGACCATCACCCTGACGTTCCAGGCCGGCACCAACCCCAATGAAGCGATGCAGCAGGTGCAGAACCAGCTGGCCGGCGCGACGCGCAGGCTGCCGCAGGCGGTGCAGCAACAGGGAATCAACGTCACGAAATCCGGGGACAGCACCCTGATGACCGTGGCGTTCGTCTCCACCGACGGCAGCATGAGCCGCCAGGACATCGCCGACTACGTCGCCAGTAATTTGCAGGATCCCATCAGCCGTATCGACGGCGTCGGCACGGTGAATGCCTACGGCTCCCAATACGCCATGCGTATCTGGCTCGATCCGAACAAACTCACCAGTTATAACCTCACCGCGCAGAATGTGGTGGACGCCATCAAATCGCAAAACAGCCAGATAGCCGTCGGCCAGGTCGGCGCAACGCCCGCGGTTCCGGGGCAGATGCTAAACGCCACCATGAACGCACAGGCGCAGTTGCAAACGCCGCAGCAGTTTCGCGACATTACCCTGAGAGTGAATAAAGACGGCTCCGTCGTCACACTGGATAACGTGGCGACCATCGAGCTGGGCAGCGAGAACTACAACTACCTCAGCCGTTTTAACGGCAAACCCGCCTCCGGGATGAGCATTCAGCTGGCATCCGGCGCGAACGAGCTGAAAACCGATGAGTTGGTCAAGGCCAAGCTGGCCGAGCTGGCGCCCTACTTCCCCCACGGGCTGCAAACCGAATACGCTTACGAAACCACGCCTTTCGTCCAGCAATCCATTAAGGACGTTGTGAAAACCCTGCTGGAAGCTATTCTGCTGGTTTTCCTGGTGATGTACCTTTTCCTGCAAAACTTCCGCGCCACCCTCATTCCCACCCTGGCGGTGCCGGTCGTCTTGCTGGGCACGTTTGCCGTGCTGTATTCGCTCGGGTTCAGCATCAATACGCTGACTATGTTTGCGATGGTGTTGGCTATCGGCCTGCTGGTGGATGACGCCATCGTCGTCGTGGAGAACGTGGAGCGTATTATGGCCGAAGAGGGCCTGCCGCCCCGTGAAGCGACGCGTAAGTCGATGAAGCAAATCCAAAGCGCGTTGGTGGGGATCACCATGGTACTCTCCGCCGTTTTTGTGCCGATGGCCTTCTTCAGCGGCACCACCGGCGCCATTTATCGCCAGTTTTCCATCACCATCGTGTCGGCAATGGTCTTTTCGGTATTGATCGCGCTGATCCTGACGCCGGCGCTGTGCGCCACCCTGCTGAAGCCCATCAAAAGCGGCCAGCTGCATACCAAAAAAGGGTTCTTCGGCTGGTTTAACCGCACCTTCGACAGCAGCGCCAACCGTTACGAGAACGGCGTCGCGCACGTTATCCGCCGCAGCGGCCGGGTAATGTTCCTTTACCTGCTGATCATCGTCGCGCTTGCCGTACTCTTTCTGCGCCTTCCTACCTCCTTCCTGCCGGACGAGGATCGCGGCGTGTTCCTGACCCAGGTGCAGTTGCCGGCCGGTTCGACTCAGGAACAAACCCTGAAAGTCGTGGAGAAAGTGGAAAGCTTTTTCCTGCAGGACGAAAAACAGGACGTACGCTCCGTCTTTACCGTTATCGGTTCAGGACCGGGCGGCAACGGCCAGAACGTTGCCCGTATGTTCGTGCGCCTGAAAGACTGGAGCGAACGCCGGGGAGCCGATCAAAGCTCTTTCGCCATCATCGCGCGCGCCACCAGGGCATTCAGTAATATTAAGGAAGCCAGGGTCATCGCCAATAACCCGCCGGCTATTTCCGGGCTGGGCAGTTCCTCCGGCTTCAGCATGCAATTGCTGGATCTGGCCGGCGCGGGCCACGACGCGCTGATGAAAGCGCGTGATGAACTTCTGTCGCAGGCGGCGCAAAATCCCTCCCTGAGCCGGGTACGCCATAACGGGCTGGATGATACCCCGCAGCTTCAGGTCAACGTGGATCAGCGTAAGGCGCAGGCGTTGGGCGTCTCGATTGATGACATCAATAACACCCTGCAAATCGCCTGGGGCTCCAGTTACGTCAACGACTTCATCGACCGCGGCAGGGTTAAAAAGGTTTATGTCCAGTCCGCCGCGCCTTACCGCATGCTGCCGGATGACATCAACAAGTGGTATGTCAGCAACGATCAGGGAACGATGGTGCCGTTCTCCGCCTTTGCCAGCACTTCCTGGGAGTACGGTTCTCCCCGTCTGGAACGTTACAACGGCGCTGCGTCTCTGGAAATCGCCGGTGAAGCGGCCGCCGGCGTCAGCTCCGGGACGGCAATGGACGTCATGGAGCAACTGGTCAAACAGCTCCCCGCCGGCATCGGGCTGGCATGGAGCGGCATGTCCTACCAGGAACGGCTGTCCGGCGCCCAGGCACCGGCGCTGTATGCGCTCTCTATGCTGGTGGTGTTCCTGTGCCTGGCGGCGCTGTATGAGAGCTGGTCTATTCCCTTCTCGGTCATTCTGGTGGTGCCGCTGGGCGTTATCGGCGCCATTCTCGCCACCTGGATGCGCGGGCTGGAGAACGACGTCTACTTCCAGGTCGGGCTGCTTACGATCATCGGCCTGTCGGCGAAGAACGCCATTCTTATCGTAGAATTCGCGAATGATATGAACCGTGCGGGGAAAGATCTGCTGGTCGCCACGCTTGAAGCCTGCCGCCAGCGTCTGCGTCCGATCCTGATGACCTCCCTGGCCTTCATCTTCGGCGTATTGCCGATGGCCCTGAGCAACGGGGCCGGTTCCGGCAGCCAGCATGCGGTCGGCACCGGCGTGCTGGGCGGCATGATTTCCGCCACCCTGCTGGCGATCTTCTTCGTGCCGGTGTTTTTCATCCTGATCCGCCGGCGGTTCTCGGGGAAAACACAGCAAGAGAACGACTGAGCAAAAACGTAAACAAGAAAAGGCAGCCGGATGGCTGCCTTTTTAGTTGGGAATGGTTTTGCCCGTGATGTTGTCGTAATTACTGCAAGAATGTTACGCCATCTTTCCCTGATTATTCCGGTTTATTTCCGCAACATCGCGTCAATAAACGCTTTCCAGTTATTCAGCTCTGTGTCTATCATATTCTACGTCTTAATGTTGCCATGGGTTCCTCCCCATGGCTGCATTGTACAATTAATTTCCACCGGGTTGAATATTTAGCCAGAAGTTTCTTTCAGTAACGTTACTGACGACACATATTTAAATGAGATCATACGTTTTATAACGTCCCAATAATTACTTAATTCCCTTCTCCCCTTTTATTTCTTCCTGAATGTAATATCCGTTATTTTTTTTATAACATGAACGAATAATCTCTCCGACGGCTCCGCGAGCGCCGTTTCCGGGGGCGGAAGGACAGGTTATCGCCGGTAAATCTGGATCTTACGCTCAAATTTCGGCATCCTGAAGGTTTATAACGATAAAATCCTGCACGAAGAGACAGTAAATATGTGGACCCTGTACGGAATAAAAAACTGCGACACCATAAAAAAAGCCCGTCGCTGGCTGGACGAACACCAGGTGGCATACCATTTTCACGATTATCGCGCGGACGGCCTCGATGCCGCCCTGCTGCAACGTTTCGTTGACGCGCTGGGCTGGGAACCATTACTGAATACCCGCGGCACCACCTGGCGCAAGCTGGACGAAACACAACGCGCCGGCGTCACTGACGCCGCCAGCGCCATCGCCGTGATGCTGGAGCATCCGGCTATCATCAAGCGCCCGCTGTTGGTCAACGGCGACAGCCTGCTGCTTGGCTTTGACAACGAACGCTACGCTCACGCGCTGGCCGGGGGAAACTGATCGATGAGCTGTCCGGTTCTTGAATTAACCCAACAACTTATCCGCTGCCGCTCCATCAGTCCGGACGACGCCGGATGCCAGGACATCTTAATTGAGCGCCTGCATCGCGCCGGCTTTACGGTGGAAGAGATTAACATTGGCGATACGCGTAACTTCTGGGCTACCTATGGCGGCAACGGCCAGACGCTGGCTTTCGCCGGCCACACCGACGTCGTGCCCGCCGGCGACGAAAGCCAGTGGACGCATCCGCCGTACGAGCCGACGCTCAAGGACGGCATTCTGTTCGGCCGCGGCGCCGCTGACATGAAAGGCTCTTTAGCGGCAATGATCGTCGCCGCAGAGCGCTTCGCCGAGAGCAACCCTGACCCGGCCGGCCGTCTGGCGTTTCTGATCACCTCCGACGAAGAAGCCAGCGCCGTCAACGGCACGGTGAAAGTGGTGGAGAAACTGATGGCACGCAACGAGCGCGTGGAGTATTGCCTGGTCGGCGAGCCTTCCAGTACCGGGCGCGTAGGCGACGTGGTGAAAAACGGCCGTCGCGGCTCCATCACCGCCAATCTTTACATTCATGGTACGCAGGGTCATGTCGCCTATCCGCACCTGGCGGACAACCCGGTACACCGCGCCGCGCCCATGCTGGACGAGCTGGTCAGCATCGTGTGGGACGAAGGTAACGAATTCTTCCCGCCGACCAGCATGCAAATCGCCAACATCAGCGCCGGTACGGGCAGCAACAACGTCATCCCCGGCGAGCTGTACGTGCAGTTCAACTTCCGCTTCAGCACCGAGTCCACGGTAGAATCTATCCAGAAGCGGGTAAACGATCTGCTCGATCGTCACGGATTGCGCTATACCTTAGAGTGGAGCCTGTCCGGACTGCCGTTCCTTACCCCGCGGGGCGCGCTGGTTGACGCCGTGGTCAACGCCATTGAGCATTACGGTGAAATCACGCCGCAGTTGCTGACCACCGGCGGCACCTCTGATGGTCGTTTTATCGCCCGGATGGGGACGCAGGTCGTGGAGCTGGGGCCGGTAAACGCCACGATACATAAAGTTGACGAATGCGTTCACGCCGCCGATTTACAGCTCCTGAGCCGGATGTACCAACGCGTTATGGAGCACCTCGTCGTATGATAGACAACGACATGCTGACCGGGAAAAGCACCGCGCACCTTGCGGTGCTGTGCGGCAACCACCGCCTGCAGCCGGAAGCGGTACAGGCGTTCGGCGCCTTACAGCAGGCGGCGGCCGGAGCGGGGTTTAACCTGCAACCGGCCAGCACCTTCCGCGACTTTGCCCGCCAGCAGGCGATCTGGAACGGTAAATTTTGCGGCGAGCGGCCCGTGATGGACGCGGAAAGCCACCCGATGGACGTCTGCGCGCTGGACGACGCGGCGCGCTGTCACGCCATTCTGCGCTGGTCGGCGCTGCCGGGCGCCAGCCGCCATCATTGGGGAACGGATCTGGATATTTACGATCCGGACCTGCTGCCGGAGGGGCAAAAGCTTCAGCTGGAGCCATGGGAATATCTGGAAGGCGGCTATTTCTTCGGGTTACACCGCTGGCTCAGCGCCAACATGGCGCGTTTCGGCTTCTACCGCCCCTTCGATACCGACGCGCAGGGCGTGGCCTACGAGCCATGGCACCTCAGCTACCGGCCGCTGGCCCGGCAACTGGAAAAGCAGCTGACGCCCGGCGCGCTGCTGCAAGCCTGGCAAGGCGAAGAGATTGCAGGGAGCGACTGGCTGGCCCGGCATCTGCCCGAGCTGTTTTCCCGCTATATCACGGTGAAGTGAGGAGATTGCAATGCATTGGCTGGCCGACTATTGGTGGGTGATTTTGCTGATCCTGGTGGGGATGTTGATTAACAGCGTCAAGGCGCTGATGAAGGTCGATCCCAAGCGCTATCTGGATAATAAGCCGGAATTACCCCCGCACCGGGATAATAACGATAAGTGGGACAACGAGGACGATTGGGGAAAGAAATAGAATTAGAGTGCTTAATCAGCTCGTAACCTTAACTAAAAAGGGTGACTTAACGACAGTTTTAGCTGTTATTAAGAAAGCCCTTAACACATCGTTATTTGTCACAGCGTATTTCTTTATCGATTTTTTATTCCCTCTTGTTTTCCTGCGCGATACAAAAAATCATTTAAACAGCGACCGGCGCAAGAAAAGCCGGAGAATAAATAACGCCATCTGACAGATAACTATGCAGCCAGGCTGGCGCAATGATTGCTGAGATAACGGCGCATATAAAATAAAGAGCACGGCCGATGGCCGTGCTCCGTCGATGACGAAAACGCTTTTCTGCTTACTTAAACGCGATAATTTCCCCGCGTTTTCCGCTGAGCGCCTCATCCCAGTAGCGCTGCGGAACGTAAGCCCGCAGGCGCTCCAGCGCCAGGTCGATCATCGCTTCGCTGATGCCATGCCCTACCGGCTCAATATCAATCGTGTAATCACTGCCGTTACGGCGCAGGCTCTCGGCCGCCTGTTCGGCATGTTTAACGTTGATGACCTTGTCGTCACTGCCGTGAATCAGGTGAACCACCGTGCGATCGAACGCATGCTCCGGCAGTGCGGCAAAGCGCCCGCTGAACGCCACGATCCGCCCGGCCAGGTGCGCTTCAGCCTTCGCCGCTTCCAACGCCATAATCGCCCCCTGCGAGAAGCCGACCAGCGCCGTGGCATCCGGTGCAATACCGGTCTGTTTCTGCCAGTAACGCACGATCTCAACGAAGTGCGGTATTTCCGCCGCAACGCGCTCAGCACGGTTTTCTTCGGTAACGCCCTCCACGGAGAACCACTGCAGCCCTAAGCCGCTGGGGATCAGATGCGGGGAACCGATACTGATGACCAGCGCCTGCGGAAAGGCGGACGCGAAAAACTCGCCGATTTGCCCCATGGAGACCGGGTTATCCCCGACGCCGTGAAACAGCAGGAACAGTTGCTGCGGCGGGGTCGCCGGGCTTTGGACAACATGATGTTCGTGTTTCATTGCATACTCCTTAGGTCGGAAAGTCATTAGCTAAACAGTGTAGGTCTGTGGATGCTCACTATACGCTTCGTACCCGCGGATAAAATCGCCTTTTCCTGAAGGAGTTATTCTATTTTTTTGTTGGTTGCCCGCCCGTGCGCAGCAGCCCACCCAGCACCTGACGGCAATAAGCCAGCAGCGCCTTGCGCCCCGGCAGCCCATAGCGGGCCGCTAACCCGCTGGCGTACAGCCCCTGCTCCGCCACGTCGTGCAACACGCGCGGCGCACCAGGATACACGGAGAGGTAACGCCTCAGCGCATACTGCGCGCTTTCGAGCGGGCGGGCGGCAAAGGCAAAGCCGTTAAGCTCATCGCGATCGTCCTGATTCAGCGTTTGATCGCAGATACCCTCAACCGGCAACGCCGTGGCGGTTTGCGCCGCAATAAAGCCGGCGTCGCGCCGCAACCGCAGCGTCAGGCGCTCGCAAAGCAACTGCCCCGCTTCGCTGAGGGGAACCATCGCCATTGCAGTATAGCAACCGCTGCTGGCCTCGCGGGCGGTTCCGAAGCGTACCAGCCGGAACCCGCAGGCGTGCCAGAAGCGCCAAAGCGCCGGCGTATAGCCGAAGCTCACAGAAACGTAATCCATTCCCGCGGCACCCGCTTCCCGCAGCGCACACGCCAACAAACGCCGGGCAATGCCCCGGCGGCGGCGGTCGGGGAAGACGGCGATCCGGCTGACGCGGCGCGAGCGCAACTGCGCCGCCACCGACTGCCCGCCGTGCGCCGCCAGCGACTGCGCCACCAGGTTTCCCTTCGGGCGCCGGGTTCCCGCCCACACCGCCTGCGCCAGCGAAGATGGCAGCCCCCCCTCGTCAACCAGCCAGAGCGCACCGATCAACGTCTCCTGCTCCAGTGCGGCGTGCAACGTATTTCCACCGGCATCCATCAACCGGCGCAAATCCAGCGGCGTGGTACGGTAGTGCGCGCTGGTCAGCAGCGTATAAAAATCCTGCATTATGCCGGGGCGCGTCTGCCACATGGCCGGCGTCAGAGAGAGCAAAGAGCATGCGGTGGTCTCGTCCCGTGCCTTAAGCAACGGTTCTTCAAATAACAGCAGTGCATTCAGCCAGGCTTCCAGCGGGTCAGCGTCGCCCCAGCGCACCGGCTTCTCCAGCGTATACTGGCGGCAAGAGGGCAGATCGGCGCACACCTTGAGGATAAAACCCCGGCCGGTGCCTTCATACCCCTGCACTGTCGTGGTCATCAGAATCCGGGGGAAATAAGCGGTCAGCGCCATCAATAACGGCGCCGGGATCGCCGCCGCCTCATCAATCAGCAGCCACTCGTCTTCCGGCGGCTGTTCGCGGCACTGTGCCAGCAGAGCGTCAGGCGCGGAAAAAGGAATGTCATCACCGGTCGTGCGGCACAAAACCGCCGCCGCCAGCCGGTTCGGCCCCGTCACCCGACAGCGTCCGGGCATACGCGCCGCCAGCATGCCCGCCAGCGTGGATTTACCGCGCCCGCGCACGCCGGTCACCACCGCCACCTGTTCCTGCTGATGCAGAATCTCATGCAGGATCTGCCGCTGCTGCGCCGTCGGCATGCCGTCCGGCGGCATCCAGGGCGCCAGCGGTGGTAATGACGGCAGCGCAACCGCTTCGCCCTGACGCCAAACGGCGATACCCGGCTGCGTTTGGCAACACTGTTTGAAATGCGCAACAAAATGCGGCGTGGCGATTGCCTGCGGCGCATCGTTCCAGCGCAGGCTGTCGTCATCCGGCAAAGAAGGCCACGCTTCCCAGGGCGGAACCAGCAACACCAGCCAACTCCCTGCCCGCATGGCGCCCGCCGCCGCCGCCAGCGCTTCGGCGTGACATCCCCGGCCCGCATCGAACACCACGTGATCCGTTTCCTGCCCCAGCATCCCCCGCGCCTGCGCCGCGCTGAGGCATGTCATACCCTGCGGCGCATCCTCGCCGATCCACAGTGCGGGTAAACCGGCACAAAGACGCCGGGCCTCTCCGCGACGCCAGGATGCATCGCCGCTGAGGATTAGCACGCGGCGAATCCCCGTCTGGCGCATAGCGGGAACGAAATCGGAAAGCGATATCATAGGCAATAAAAGCAATGAGTACGGGCAGGAAGTATATCAGATGCGCACCCCGTGCCGGGATGCGCATCGCAGGTTAGTTCGTCGCGAAGGTGTTGCAGTTATTAATGTTGCCGCTGTCGAAACCGCGCTTAAACCAGGTATAGCGCTGTTGGGAAGTGCCGTGGGTGAAGCTGTCGGGAATGACCCGGCCCTGGCTCTGCTGCTGCAAACGATCGTCGCCGATCGCCTGTGCGGCATTCAGCGCCTCTTCCAGATCGCCCTGCTCCAGAATCTTTTCATTCTGCATGTAATGCCCCCACACGCCGGCAAAACAGTCGGCCTGTAGCTCCATCTTCACGGACAACCGGTTTTGATCCGTACGGCTGGCGCTCTGTTGCAGCTCGCGCACCTTGCGCTCGATGCCCAGCAACGTCTGCACGTGATGGCCCACCTCATGCGCCACGACGTACCCCTGAGCGAAATCACCGCCGGCGCCCAGCTTGGTTTTCATTTCCTGATAGAAAGAGAGATCGATATACACGGTGCGATCCGCCGGGCAATAAAACGGCCCCATCACCGACTGGCCGGTGCCGCAACCGGTACGGGTCGCCCCGCGGTACATCACCAGCTTCGGATCCTGATACTGTTTCCCCATCTGGCGGAAAATGTCGCGCCAGGTATCTTCCGTCGATGCCAGAATGACCGAGGTGAACTTCGCCATCTCGTTGTCCAGTTGAGCGTTTGCCGGCTGCGCCTGCTGGGTCTGCGTTACCGGCGCGCCGCCGTTCAGCAGCGGCGTCAGATCAACGCCGTAATAGCCGGCCACCAGGACCACCACCAGCAGAATCAAGCCGCCTTTGCCCCGCACCGGAATGCGCATTCCGCCGCCGCCCAATCCGCTGCCGGATGAAGAACTCCCGCGGCGATCCTCTACGTTCTGACTTTCTCTACGCCCTTGCCAGCGCATACTGCGACCTCAGGTGAATACTTTAATAGGTTAATGGTAGGCAATCACCTTACCAAATACCATAGGCAACACGTTTTCAGGGGTAATTATCAGAATGGATGGAAAAGCAGATAGGAATTATCGAGAGAAATATAACGTCCGGGGCGCTAAAACACCCCGGATAGCGCGCAAAATGTAATCAGTCCAGCTTAACGCCCAGACGGCGCGCAACTTCTTCATACGCTTCAATCAGGCCGCCCAGGCTCTGACGGAAACGGTCTTTGTCCATCTTGCTGAGGGTAACTTTATCCCACAGGCGGCTGCCGTCCGGAGAGAATTCGTCCCCCAGCACCACGTCGCCTTTAAACAGCCCGAATTCCAGCTTGAAGTCCACCAGGATCAGGCCGGCGTCGTCAAACAGCTTGCTCAGCACCTCGTTGGCTTTGTAGCTCAGCGTTCTCATCTTCGCCAGGTTTTCTTCACTGACCCAGCCAAACGTGCGGCAGTAGGACTCATTAACCATCGGATCGTGCATGGCGTCATTTTTCAGGAACAGATCGAATAACGGCGGGTTAAGCGTCAGCCCCTCTTCAATGCCCAGGCGTTTTACCAGTGAACCGGCAGCACGGTTACGGATAACGCACTCCACCGGCACCATCTCCAGCTTTTTCACCAGGCATTCGGTGTCTGACAACAGGCGCTCCATCTGGGTCGGGATGCCCGCTTCCTCCAGTTTAGTCATGATGAAATGATTGAATTTATTGTTCACCATGCCTTTACGGTCAAATTGCTCAATGCGCTGGCCGTCCAGTGCTGATGTATCGTTACGGAACTCGAGAATCAGCAAATCCGGATTATCGGTGGCATATACGGTTTTTGCCTTGCCGCGATACAACTCAGCGAGCTTTTGCATTTTGCTTACTCCTTGGTTTGAAGAAGAACTTTAGGGAAACGGGACCCAAAAGACCGGAGAGATAGCATCCGGTGAGAGGGATAACGTGTCAGGTTGCGGGGTATTATATGCCAGCCAATCGTTTGCTTTCATCAAAAATTAGTGAAAAAAGAAGATATCGGGTGAAATCACCGGGTTCTGATCCTCAGGAGGATATGCCGTGCTCCGGCGAAAGAAGGAAGGATTGGCGCTAAAAAAGAAGGGGCTGTTCGCCCCTTCTCCTGATGCAGATGTTAATGCTTATTTGCTGCTGATGCGGTTGAACGCGGACTGGAATACGGAAACCAGTGCGTCGTTCTTCGCCTGGGTCAGCGGCTGACCTTTGCTGTCGATGAATTGCAGGCTGGTGCGGTTGTCCAGGTCGCCGACCTGAATCTTGTAGTCCCCGTCTTTAATGTCGGGATCTTTCACGCCCAGCGCATCCCAGCCGCTGCTGCTCAGCGAACGGTATTTGACTTCAACAGTCCCCTGCGGACGGCTGCGATCGCCGACTTTCATCCCCACGCGCTCAAGCACGTTCGGCAGACGATCCCAGACCACGGTGTAAGGCCCGCGCACCACCAGCAACGGCAGGCCGGTGTCATCCGCCCCGCTCTGCACGTCCATCATACCGGCCATACGGCTGGCGCGGGCGGCTTCGCTGTCGGCCTGAGCTTTATCCAGGCTGGAGGCAATGCTGTTCATCATGGAAACCGTGTAGCGCTGAACCTGAGAAGACTCGGCAACCGGCGAGTCGCCCTGCTGCAAGCCCAGAGACTTCACGGTCAGCACCGACTGATACCCCTGCGACTGAACGCCGATCTGATAACGACCTTTATACTGCACGTCTTCATCCAGGCGCTCGAAGCTGATCCAATCCGTCGTCAGCGACTGATGCGCATCATCGCGGCTCGCAATGGTGTAGCCCTTCTGCTGAACGATGCCGGCAACGCGCGCCCACAGGCCGCTGTTAGCCGGGTTGTTCTCTACCAGCAGCGTCGCGGTGTCGCCGACGAACTGGCCGCGGGAACCGTTAAGCAGCGCCAGCGGCTGTGACGGCGGACGAATGTCCAGCGCTTTGCCCACCAGGCCCTTATCAGCGTCCAAACGGATGTCGTAAGTACCGTTCTGCACCGGCAAAATCATGCCGGAAGGCGACTGCAACCCGGCAAGCGCCGGTGATTCCAGATAGGACTCATCGCCGCTGACCTGACGTTTATAACGCTGATCGCTGGAACACGCCGCCAGCAGCATCACCAAAGAAACACCGACGATTTTGACCACCGCCGACTTTTGAACTGAATAAGCCATTAATACTCCCTAAAAATTACAACAGACCGGCGAGCTTCAGCGCGCGCTCAACGGCCGGACGTGCGGACTCGCTCAGCGGCGTCATCGGCAGACGCATGGTGTCAGTTGCGATCAGACCCAATACTTTACAGGCCCATTTCACCGGTATCGGGTTTGATTCAATAAACAACGCCTGATGCAGCGGCATCAGACGCTGATGCGCAGCCTGCGCTTCGGCAAATTTGCCGGCAAGCGCCAGAGCGCACACTTCCGCCACTTCACGGGCGGCGACGTTGGCCGTCACGGAGATTACGCCGCGTCCGCCCAGACGGATAAAGTCTGCGACGTTGGCGTCTTCGCCGGTCAGCACCGTGAACTTATCGTCATTCACCAGCGCTTGGATCTGACTGACGCGACTTAAGTTCCCCGTCGCCTCTTTAATTGCGACAATATTTTTCACTTTCGCCAGACGCGCCACAGTTTCCGGCAGCATGTCACAGCCGGTGCGCGCGGGAACGTTATACAGAATCTGGGGTAAATCGGTGTTTTCCGCAATAGTCCTGAAATGCTGGAACAGACCTTCCTGCGTCGGCTTATTATAATAAGGCGTCACCGTCAGGCAGCCCGCCACGCCGCGGTCGTTAAACTGCCTGGTCAGCGAGATCGCTTCCGCAGTGGCGTTCGCGCCGGTGCCGGCAATAACCGGAATACGTCCGTCCGCGAGTTCCAGGGTTTGCAGCACCACGCCGACATGGTCTTCGTGGGTCAGCGTCGCGGACTCGCCCGTCGTGCCCACGGAAACGATCGCAGACGTTCCGCTGGCAACATGATAATCAATTAATTTTTTCAGTCCCGCACGATCGACCTGACCTTTGTCATCCATCGGCGTAACCAGCGCAACAATACTTCCCGTAAACATTGACCGTCCCCTCTAAACACAGGTTCCTCATGGTACTTTTGAAACCGATCGCAAAGCAAGCCCACATCTCTGCGGTAAGCGCTTGTCCGCTGGTTTTTTTTATGGTTACCTTGAGATACCTTCACCAAAGACAGGAAAACCCCTTTGTCACAGCCAAACCGGCATTATCTCGTCATTACCGCCCTCGGCAGGGACCGCCCCGGGATCGTCAATACTATTACCCGCCACGTCAGCAGCTGCGGGTGTAACATTGAAGACAGCCGGCTGGCCATGTTGGGGGAGGAGTTTACGTTCATCATGTTGCTTTCCGGTAGCTGGAACGCGATCACCCAGATTGAGTCCACCCTGCCGCTGAAAGGGGTTGAGCTTGATCTGCTGATTGTGATGAAGCGAACGACATGGCATGAACGCCCGACGATGCCGGCCAGCGTATGGGTACAGGTTGAAGTCAAGGATTCACCTCATATTATCGAACGTTTTACCGATCTGTTTGACACACATGAGATGAACATCGCGGAACTGGTTTCCAGAACGCAGCCGGGGGGTGACGATGTCGAACCCCGGCTTTATATTCAGATAACAGCGCACTGCCCTGCCGATCAAAACGCGTCAAAAATTGAGCAGGCGTTTAATCAGCTGTGTACAGAACTGAATGCACAAGGCAGTATTAGCGTCGTAAATTATCCTCAGCATGACGATTAAGATGGAGAGTCGTAATGAGCCCATTGAAAGCCGGTAGCCCCGCACCTAAGTTTACTCTGTTAGATCAAGATGGTGAGCAGATCAGCTTAACCGACTTCAGCGGCCAAAAAGTTTTGGTCTACTTTTATCCTAAGGCGATGACGCCGGGTTGCACCGTTCAGGCCTGCGGCCTGCGCGACAACATGGACGACCTGAAGAAATACGGCGTTGAAGTCCTTGGCGTCAGCACCGACAAGCCGGAGAAGCTTTCCCGTTTCGTCGAAAAAGAGCTGTTGAATTTCACCCTGCTGTCCGACGAAGACCACCAGGTTGCCGAGCAGTTCGGCGTTTGGGGAGAGAAAACCTTCATGGGGAAAACGTATGACGGCATTCACCGCATCAGTTTTCTGATTGACGAAAACGGCAACGTTGAGCACGTTTTCGATGATTTCAAAACCAGCGATCACCACAATATCGTGCTTAATTATCTGCAATCGCACGCCTGATTGGCCGATTAATATGACGCCCCGCCGGTGAATGCCCGCGGGGCGTTTTTTTATCTTCAGTCCGCCTCGGAGATAAACTCATCCGGCCAGGCGTGAATCACCGCCTTCACCAGCGTTGCCAGCGGAATGGCGAAAAACACGCCCCAGAAGCCCCACATCCCGCCGAAGATAATCACCGAAAGAATAATGACCAGCGGATGCAGGTTCACCGCCTCGGAGAACAGCAACGGCACCAGCAGGTTGCCGTCCAGCCCCTGAACCACCAGGTAAGCAATGAACAGGGTCCAGAAGTCTGCGCCCATTCCCCACTGAAACAGCGCTACGATCACCACCGGGATGGTCACCAGCACCGCGCCGATGTAAGGGATTAACACGGAAATCCCGACCAGCACCGCCAGCAACAGCGAATAGTGCATGCCGACCACCAGGAACACGAGGTAGGTCGCCACGCCCACCACCACCATCTCCAGCACTTTGCCGCGGATATAGTTGCTGATCTGCTGATTCATCTCTTTCCACACCTGTCCCGCCAGGCCGCGGTTGCGCGGCAGAACGCGGCGCACGGCGTTGATCATCTGCTCTTTATCCTTAAGCAGGAAAAACACCATCAACGGCACCAGAATCAGATAAATCGCCAGTTGCAGCAGACCGACCAACGAAGCCAGCGAAAGCTTTACGAACGAATCGCCCATCATCGCCAGGCGCGAACGCAGGTTTTCCGCCATCATGTCGACAATGCCGGCGTCCACCAGCGCCGGAAAACGGTTTGGCAACGTCGCGGCAAACGCATAAAAGCGATTAAGCATTTTGGGCGTGTCAGCCATCAGGTTCAGCCCCTGTTGCCACACGGTCGGCGCCACCACGAAAGCGGCCAGCAATGAAATTCCCGCAAACAGAATCAATACCACGCTCGCCGACCAAACGCGGGAACACCCAATCTGCTGGAGCTTATGCGTCGGCCACTCCAGCAGATAAGCCAGGACTATCGCCACCAGCAGCGGGGCCAGAATCCCGCTGAAAAAATAAATAATGCAGAAACCCACCAGCAGTATCATCAGCAGCGCGATCGCCTGAGGATCGGTAAACCTGCGCCGGTACCACTGCATTAACATGTCGAGCATGAGAACTCCTTAAAAGCATCCTGAAATTGCTACAATGCTCCTGAGCAAAAACGGCAAAGAATAAATATCTTCCACCCCAGACAATGTTTGGTATCCGCCTGAGGAAAGTGGCAAAATGCCCGTTGCCGGGGCCTTCGTGCAAAAGTTCGCCCCGTTTGCGGCAAGGCCGCATGTGATTTATGTGATGAGTGTAATAGAGAGCGGCGCCGGGAAGAAGAACTCTCGTCGCGGAATGTCGTCAAATAGCTATCTCTTAAGTAATGGAACCCGACAATATGGCTGCTCGGTTTAACAAAACCCTCGTTGCGACGTTACTCGCCAGCTTACTGCTTTCCGGCCCGATGGTTTCCGTGGCCGACCCCGGCGACGATACGTTGCCCGATATCGGCACGACGGCGGGCAACACGCTCAGCATCAATCAGGAACTGGCGATGGGCGACTTTTACGTCCGCCAACTGCGCGCCAGCACGCCGCTGATCTATGATCCGCTGCTGAGCGAGTACGTCAACAAGCTCGGCATGCGCCTGGTCGCCAATGCGCACTCCGTGCGCACGCCGTTCCACTTCTATCTGGTCCGTAACGACGACATCAACGCCTTCGCCTTCTTCGGCGGCAACGTGGTACTGCACTCGGCGCTGTTCCGCTACAGCGACAGCGAGAGCGAACTGGCTTCGGTCATGGCGCACGAAATCTCCCACGTGACCCAGCGCCACCTGGCGCGCGCCATGGAAGAACAACAGCGCAATGCCCCGCTGACCTGGGTGGGCGCGCTGGGTTCCATTCTGCTGGCAATGGCCAGCCCGCAGGCGGGAATGGCCGCGCTCAGCGGCACGCTGGCCGGTTCCCAGCAGGGAATGATCAGCTTTACCCAGTCCAACGAACAGGAAGCCGACCGCATCGGCATTCAGGTCTTGCAGCGCGCTGGTTTTGATCCGCAGGCCATGCCGGCCTTCATGGGGAAACTGGCCGACATGTCGCGCTACTCCTCCAAGCCGCCGGAAATCCTGCTGACGCACCCCCTGCCCGACAGCCGTATGGCCGACATCCGCAACCGCGCCAACCAGATGCGCCCTCACCCGGTACAGTCTTCTGAAGACTTTATGCTGGCGAAGGTGCGTATTCTCGGCATGTACAGCGGCCAGAACGGCGACAGCGCCGGCCTGGTTGAAGATCTGCTGAAGAGCATGGAGCAGGGCAACGTCCGTGAACAGCAGGCGGCGAGCTATGGCCGCGCCATTCAGTACAGCCAGGCGAAAAATTACGATGGCGCGCGCAAAGCCCTGCAGCCGCTGCTTGACGCCGCGCCGAACAACATCTGGTTTCTGGATTTGATGACCGACATCGATCTGGAGCAAAAACGCGCGCCCCAGGCTATCAAGCGCCTGGAAGACGCCATGGCGAAAAACCGCAGCGAACCGGTTATTCAGATCAACCTGGCGAACGCTTACGTTGAAGGAGGCCAGCCGGCCAAAGCCAGCCAGTTACTTTACCGCTATACCTACGCGCATCCTGACGATCCCAACGGCTGGGATTTGCTGGCGCAGGCCTGCTCGGCGCAGGGGCTGCGCGATGAAGAACTCAGCGCCCGCGCCGAAAGCCTGGCGCTCGCCGGGCAGCTTGATCAGTCCATCCGCCTGCTGAGCAACGCCAGCTCGCTGGTGGCGGTCGGCAGCCTGAAACAGGCGCGCTATGATGCCCGTATCGACCAGTTGCGTCAGCTGCAGGAACGCTTCAAACAATACCAACGCAAATAATGCACAGAGGAGACGTCATGACGGCGAACGTAACCATCTATCACAATCCGCGCTGCTCCAAGAGCCGGGAAACCCTGGCTTTGCTGCAAGAGCACGGCGTTGAGCCGGACGTGGTTCTGTATCTCGAAACGCCGCCGGACGCGGCAACGCTAAAAACGCTGCTCAAAGAATTGGGCTTCAGCTCCGCCCGTCAGCTGATGCGTCATAAAGAAGAGTTGTATAAAACACTGAACCTTGCCGATGAATCCCTGACGGAAGATCAACTGATTGCCGCAATGACGGAAAACCCGAAGCTGATTGAACGCCCGATTGTGGTCAAGGGCAACAAGGCGCGCCTCGGCCGCCCGCCTGAACAGGTGTTGGAAATTCTGTAATCGATTAAAACGCCTCCGCCTTTCCGGAGGCTTTTTTTCAGGGAAGAACTATGCGGGAAAAAGCGCTGGCCAGCCTTAACGGGATCGATGAAAGCCGGGGAGCCGCGTTTGTTTTTTCACTGATCGTCGCGTTATTGCCCGGTATTATCTATCCCGTCGTGGCAGTTTACGATCTCTCAATTCAGCGACAGGGCGGAGTACCCGGGAGTGATAAACGTGATAGCGCACGCTCTTTACTCAAGCTGAAAATAAAGCGGGTTGAGAAGTACTTTTAGTAGAAATACGAGGAAATAATTTCAATATAAATATATTCCCCTGCATATATTGCAAACGACAACGAATTATAAAGCCAACTGACGCCACATCATCAGCTAAATGTACCTTCACCGTTATAACATTAAATTTTACCCCTCACCTTTACTGAAGAAAAAACCGCCACATTCATGTCTTAAAATAAAAGCACGGATTAATAATATGCACATGCCGGAAATATTATCTTCTTATCTATATATGCAAGATTACTCATGGCAGCGAAATCTATGAATTCATTGCTTCCCCCCTCATCAGGAGTTAAGCAGATGATAAAGTTGCACCACCACGCTTCTATAGACAATTAATCTTCTTTTACTATTTGTCGTATAAGTTATGGATTCTTCTGTGATAAACTGCCTGAAATCCAGGTGCTCAAGAATCCAACAATGCCCGTACGCAAAAAGCTGATCATGTACATGTTGAATACTGAGGTAGACTACAACAACAATGTAGTGCTACAGCCTGACAGGGCGCTTACGCCCTACGCCTACGGGCTCCTGCTTTCAAAACTATACGACAATAATCTTCCCGCTCTGAACTATGACCTGGAATCACTGGCGTTCGAATCTAAAATCGTATTGTTTGATCCTATCTATTCAAAATATGATGAACACGTTCGGTACCTGAAGTTTAAAAGCACCAGGTTAGGCTACGTACTCCATCGTTTGAATAAGAGGAATATGCAGCGGGAATATGTGCGCTTGTGCAGCAAAGCGTGAAGAATTAAACATCGCCTTTACCTTAGCGCATACGGTTAAATAGTTCGAATAACAATTAATCACCCTGATTAACTAACAGGCTCAAAATAAGAGAGCCTGTACGCACAATAAATATAAAAATATCGCCCGAATTTTAGCGATCAAAAGCGATACTTAGCCTCTTCCTCCGTAGGCCAAAACAAAGCCCCCTGCCCCCACAATGATTTATCATCGTTTTGTAATTGCCAGATAACTCCGTTATAGATCCTGAAAGACTCTCCCCGGCTGGTAATACGTATACCGGAATAACCATGAACAATGCCTTTGGTTGCCAGAGTATCCAACATCCTCTGGCGCTCCTGCTGCTCTGTATTGGCTGCACTTAACCGGGAAGGAAGGCCCATCATCTCTTCTCTTGAGTACTTAAAACACGCCAGCGCACACTGGTTTGCATAAATAAAATGGGGATCAGGCCCCACGCCATGCGCCAATATGGCATAGGGCGCTTCCTGGTGTAGCCACCAGGCCCGCCCGGTAATTGATTTGGGGCTGGGTAAAGGCTCTCCGCTCAATTGGTGATAGCAAAGGTCGATATGCTCAATAAGCGCTTTATCCGGAAAATGCTTCACGTCGCCTCCTAAAGATTTCTCACCCGGGGATTGCGTCCCAGCAGTTGCTGAGCGTCCATGGGAACATCAATCAACAATGATTTCACCGGTGAGCCCGCCGTCCGCGCCAGCAGAACATCGAGATTGCTCAGATCGGGAGAAAGCCGTTCCGCCTCCCAGCCACAGGCGCGTGCTATCGCGCAGTAATCAAGTGGCTTGAGGTAAGAATGGTAATTTTTCTCTTCAACATCCGGCAGGATAATGGGCAACCCCTGGCTGACAATGGAAAAACTGGCGTTGTTGAGCAAGAAAATCACCAATCCCAGTTCACTCACTTCGCCCAATCCCCCGGAAAATAGCCTGAAGCAGCCATCTCCGGTAAAAAGGAATACGGGCCGGGACGGAGACGACAGCTTTGCACCAACAGCGGCGCCAAAGGCGCCACCCATGGCCGACCCCCGGTAGAGGGAGTAGAAGTGGATATTATCGTTCGGCCGTTGAGTGACATATTGCCGGTCTTTATATGACAAGCAGACATCATCAAATCCTATTGAGTTGGCAGGCCACCAATGGTCGAGCCGTTGATAGAGTTCACTCATATCAACAAAGCCATCACGGGGAGCGGGATATTGACGATGATTAAGATTACCCGGCGCCGGGCAGGAAGGGATATTGCCAAATGGCTGCTGCCCGGCAGCCGCAAGCAGATTTCGTAACAGCCGGTCGAGCGGGCAGAAAACGTGACGATATGACGCCTGAGCCATATGGGCAAAGCTATTACCTATCTGACCGTATCCTCCGGGGTAGTTGCTAACGAAAAACGTTTTCGCCGCGGAAAATTTGTGCAGATTGACCGTGTACTCATCCGGGCAGGCACCTAAAACGAGCAACACATCGTCTTTGCCAAGGGATTGATAGAGCGACAAGGCTTCATCATTTCCGCCAAACGAGATGTAGCCGAAACCATAGGGATTCCCCCGGCTGATGGCGTTCGCGCCGTTGATGCTCCAAACGGCGGCACAGCGTAACGTCTGGCAAAAAAGCGTTGTCAGCTCCGCCGCGTCAGGGTAGTGCATCATCTCTTCCCCCACCAACAAGACCAGGCGGCGGCCGTCAACGTCACGGCGAAACTCGTCATAAAAGTCAGCGGGAAAGTCTGCCGGTGCAGGCACGGCCGGCGCTGCGGCTACTTGCGCAGTTACGGCAACCGGATGGTTCAGGGCGCTATGGAGCAAAACCAACACGACCGGTTTGGCATTAACGAGCTGGGAATGTGCGGCCAGTAATTTTTCAGCGATCGTTTCCGCAGAGTCGAGCACAAAAACGGAATCAGGCAGCTCGCTACGCAGTTGCACGACAACGTTGTTGCCAGCCTCCGAGGTATCCTGCAACGGCGCATACCCTCTCGCCTCCTCGCCGGAGAGAGGAATGATGTATACCGCCGGTATATCATGCAGTTTCGCATCACTCAGGCCACAGCTCAGCAATTTGCTGGCTGCGCCGGTGGTCGCTACCGCCGCCGCAATGTTACCGCTGCTCAGGTAATATCCCAGAGGGATAAAGCCCGCGCTGTATTCGCCGATAGAAAAAAAACACGGCTCTTCAGCAGAAAAGTCGACCAACGGATTAAGAGATTTAAGAAAATGAATTACCCCTCCCCCCGTAACGCCCGCATAACGAGTAATTCCCCAGTCGAAAAGCGTATTATGCAGAAGTTGATAACCTGTAAGCTCAGTTTCTTCCACCACGTTATCGCTCATTGCGGACACCTCATAAATTACGGACACATCAGTAAATAAAAAAGTTAGTACATAAATAAATCTTTGATGCGCTATCCGCAATTTTATTTTATTGCAATATATATCCTGAAAAATAAAAACCCACTTTTAGCTCAGGAATCAACCCTATACATAAAATAAAAATATTTACTTAGCAGGATAAAAATTACAATCAGCCCCTTTATATAGCAAGAGCTATCCTTTTGTTTAGTTAAGATAAATAACCAAAGCACAGGAAATAATCAATGCATTGATTTTAAACATATAAATAAATTTCAGGAGCACCAAAAAGGTATTATCCCCCTGTGCAAATCACTTGTTTATTTTCACAATTCATGTTTCTGAAAACTAAAACTTCAAGCTCAGCGAACTCATTTTAAACCCCATAAAATAACCATGAAGAATGCTTCACCACTATCTATTCCATGAGTTTATTGTTTTTTATACTCAACCAGGCCATATTGAATCTGAATACAATCATCACGTTATTTAAACCGCAATCAAATATAACCTTGCTAATATTCTGGAAAAGATATGAGTATAGTAATCTTCAGGTTAAAAGTCAGGTCAACGCACACGCCACTGATACCCTATCCATTCTTAAAACCGATAAAGATTCCGAAATTTCCGATTTCAAGCCCCCACGGTCCTTTATTTGTATTCTGCGTTATACGCCATCAAAAAATTCTGGCTAAATGTCAGCAGAAGCCGGAGTCACAAAAATTTTTCTCTTTCCGGGGAAACACTAAACAGGAGGAATTCGTGTCTGAAGCTCTCAGCGATAAGGAACTGACGCTCATCGCCCAACGTCTGCAGGCGCTTGCCCAAACGGGGCTGACATATACCAAAGATGTGTTTGACCGGGAACGCTATGAAAGCCTCCAGGCCATCGCAGCACGTCTGCTGTCTGCCCGGCTTGATCTGCCGGAGAGCACGCTCAACACGCAGTTCAAGTCTGAAACCGGCTACGCGACGCCCAAAACGGACGTACGGGCCATCATCATGCGCGAGGGTAACGTGCTGCTGGTCAGGGAAGCCGATGACGGCGGCTGGAGCCTGCCCGGCGGATGGGCTGACGTCGGGGACAGCCCGTCAGAGGCCATCGTCCGCGAAGTATGGGAAGAAACCGGTCTTGAGGTCAGGGTAAGCCGCCTGCTCGGCGTATGGGATCGCAACCAGCATGGCCATCCGCCGTATCCCTGGCACGTGTATAAGCTGATCTTTTTATGCGAAGAGATTGGCGGAGAACTGGCCATCAGCCATGAATCACTGGATATCGGGTTCTTCGATCCTGACGCCCTCCCGGAACTGTCTCTGACCCGTATTGTGCCGGAAGAAATCCACGTCAGTATCAGTACGGCCCAACAGGGGTGTGCTACATGGTGTGATTGATGGGTAAATCCAGGGGATGAAACAGCTGTATTACAGTTGAGGCACTCTATTTGAGGGTTATCCCCGCTTGCGCGGGGAACACCAGGACCGCGCCCAACGTTTTGGCTGAGGCGTCGGTTTATCCCCGCTCACGCGGGGAACACGGACAGTTCATGTACCAGCGTTGAAGACAGCCCGGTTTATCCCCGCTCACGCGGGGAACACCAACCGATCGGGCCGGTAAACAACGCCAGCACCGGTTTATCCCCGCTCACGCGGGGAACACTCATTCAGTGCTATGCCAATCGCCCGATTTGACGGTTTATCCCCGCTCACGCGGGGAACACAACGGCGTCACGGTGGATAATGTCTATCTGGCCGGTTTATCCCCGCTCACGCGGGGAACACAGAATGGAAACCGCGAAGTTGCGGAATCTTATCGGTTTATCCCCGCTCACGCGGGGAACACATGGGCAACCGGATACGACATCACCGGCAGCCCGGTTTATCCCCGCTCACGCGGGGAACACAACGTTTCGCCGGGGTAATCATGGTTAGCCCCCGGTTTATCCCCGCTCACGCGGGGAACACATCCGCCCCGCTGCCAATGCGATCGAACGTGACGGTTTATCCCCGCTCACGCGGGGAACACGCCTATGGTTTGAAACTCGCCCATCAAATCCGCGGTTTATCCCCGCTCACGCGGGGAACACCTGTAGGTATCGACGACTGCGACGGAAGCCATCGGTTTATCCCCGCTCACGCGGGGAACACTCTAACTCTATATATCTAAATCTAAAGGATTTTTCCAACGCTAAAAACGCCACCGACTTTTCCCTGTTTTTAAAGAGCGCTAACCCATTGATTTTACTGAACGTCAATATCAGCCAGCCCAAGGCTACCCTCATCTACCAACATAACAGACTAAGAAACAAGCAGAAAAGAAAGAAATGCCGCTAAAGATCCAGTATCTCTTTTACAAAAGGAATCGTCAGCTTACGCTGCGCACGAATAGAGGCATGATCCAGTTGATCAAGCGTGAGAAACAACGAGCGCATTTCACGCTCCAGTCGTTTAAGCAGGAAGCGCCCCACGTCTTCAGGCAATTCAAATCCCCGCAGCCGGGCGCGTAATTGCATGGCCTGCAATTTATCATCGTCGCTTAATGGCTGAAGTTTATAAATTTGCCCCCAGTCCAGGCGCGAGGCTAAGTCAGGCAGTCCCAAATTCAGCTGCCGGGGAGGACGATCGCCGCTAATCAGTAAGCGCGCATGCCCGGTTTCCTGAATACGGTTATAAAGGTTGAAGACCGACATCTCCCACGCTTCATCACCGGCAATACACTCAATGTTATCAATGCACACCAACGCCAGTTGCTCCATCCCCTCCAGCACCTCGGGAACGAAATACGCGCGTTTATCCAGCGGCACATACCCCACCGCCTTTCCCTGCTGGGAAAGCTCCGCGCAGGCGGCATGCATCAGGTGGCTGCGGCCTCCGCCTTCGCGTGACCAGAAATAGATGTAGGACCCGTGTTCCTGACTGAGCGCATTACGCAGCGCGGCGAGAAGGGACGCATTTTCTCCCGGATAGAAACTGGCAAACGTTTCGTCATCGGGAAGGTAGAGTGGCAGTGAAAGCTGTGCCGGCGTATTCAGAAGCACCTCAAACCATAACAGGCAAATATCACGGTCAGTCTAACACAGAAACGGGGAAGAAAAACCCGGTGCTGAGCCCGAACTCCACCGGTTGCAGCATCAGGATAATTCCGGTTTTGAATATTCGCTTACCCCGATAATAACCTCTGTTATAGTATTTCCTTTTGCCTGTTTGTTAAAAAAACAAGCATCGCCACCGATTACCAATAAGGATATAGGAATGAAAATAAGCCACCTGATTTTTGCCGCCGGTCTGTCCATGATCAGCGCGCTGTCCTATGCGGCAGAGCCGCTGGTTACGTTCGTTTGCACCGGAAACACCGGGCGCAGCCCCATGGCGGAAGCGCTGGCGAAGGATCTCATTCAGAAAGATCATCTGAATATCGCCGTCCAGTCCCGCGGAGTGAACGTCAACCCAAAAGAAATCACACCGGAACAAGGCACGGTCACCGTGTTGAAAGAACGCGGGATTGACGTCAGCGCCCACCGGGCAACGCAGTTAAGCGCAGCCGATGTTGAACATTCCACGCTGCTGCTGACCATGACCACCGGCCACAAAGATAAGATCCTGGCGCAATATCCCCAGGCAAAAGATCGCGTGTTTACGCTGGCGGAGTACGCTACCGGTAAACATGAGGACCTGGTCGATCCTTATGGCGAACCGCTGGAAGCCTACAAAAAAGTAGAAGGCCAGCTCGATGCATTACTGCCGGCGGCATTAGAGAAAATCGCAAAAAACAGCAAGTAAGAAAAGAGAAGGCCACCTTTCGGTGGCCTTCTGTCATCAACCCGGTCGGCGTTATGCTTTTTCCGGGTTATCGTCCGCGTCGATCACTTCTTCTTCGCCACGCACCATGCTGATAACCTTAAACAGCAGGCTCATGCCAATACCGACGATCGTCGCCAACGCCATGCCTTTCAGCTCGGCGGCGCCGATATGTACCTTCGCGCCACTGACGCCGATAATCAGAATCACCGATGTCAGGATCAGGTTCTGCGCCTTGTTATAATCCACCTTGGATTCGATCAGCACACGAATACCTGAAGCGCCGATCACACCATAAAGCAGCAGCGAAACACCGCCCATCACCGGCACCGGGACCATCTGAATCGCCGCCGCCAGCTTACCTACGCAGGAGAGCAGAATCGCCAGCACCGCCGCCCCGCCGATAACCCAGGTGCTGTAAACCTTGGTGATCGCCATAACGCCGATGTTTTCTCCGTAGGTGGTATTGGGCGTGGAGCCGAACCAGCCGGAAACAAAGGTAGAGAAACCATTGGCGAACATAGAACGGTGCAGGCCGGGGTCACGGATTAAGTCTTTCTTCACGATATTCGCCGTCACCACCAGGTGCCCCACGTGTTCCGCGATCACCACCAGCGCCGCCGGCAGAATCGTCAGAATCGCGAACCATTCAAACTTCGGATGATAGAAGGTCGGCAGCGCAAACCAATGCGCGTCACGGACCGCCGTCAGGTCAACCATTCCCATGGCGAAAGCAAGCGCGTAGCCCACCAAGACGCCGATAAGAATCGGGATAATCGCCAGGAAGCCGCGGAACAGCACCGAGCCCAGCACCGTCACCGCCAGCGTCACCATTGAAACGATGATCACGTTGCTGTCCGGCGTTGCGCCTTCCGCAGGCAACAACCCGGCCATCCCTGCCGCCACGCCGGCCAGTTCCAGGCCGATAACGGCCACGATGGCCCCCATCGCCGCCGGCGGGAACATCACGTCCAGCCAGCCGGTGCCCGCTTTCTTCACGATAAGCGCCACCAGGCAGAACAATACGCCGCAGATGATAAACCCGCCCAGCGCCAGTTCATACCCCAGCGGCAACAGCAGCATCACCGGTGAAATAAAGGCAAAGCTCGACCCCAGATACGCCGGAATTTTGCCCTTACAGATGAACAGATAAAGCAGCGTACCGATACCGTTGAACAGCAGAATGGTCGCCGGGTTAATCTTGAACAAAATCGGCACCAGTACCGTTGCGCCGAACATGGCAAACAGATGCTGGAAGCTCAACGGAATCGTTTGCAGTAGCGGTGGTCGTTCGCTCACTCCAATAACGCGACGCGTCATGTCTTTATCCTCTAGCGGTATTATTAAGCGGAAGTACGGGCGCCCTGTTCACGCCCGGCAAAAAAAAGCCGACTACGAAGTCGGCTGAATCATTATTTGGTACCAAATATTTTATCTCCGGCGTCACCAAGACCCGGAATAATGTAACCTTTTTCGTTCAGGCCTTGATCGATGGAAGCGGTGTAAAGCTCTACGTCAGGATGCGCTTTCTCCAGCGCGGCCACCCCTTCCGGCGCGGCAACCAGCACCAGCACCTTAATGCTATGGCAACCCGCTTTTTTCAGCAGGTCGATGGTGGCGATCATCGAGCCGCCGGTTGCCAGCATCGGGTCAACCACCAGCGCCATGCGCTCGTCGATGTTAGAAACCAGCTTCTGGAAATAAGGCACCGGCTCCAGCGTTTCTTCGTTACGGTAGATCCCTACCACGCTGATGCGCGCGCTCGGCACGTGTTCCAATACACCTTCCATCATCCCCAGCCCGGCACGCAGGATCGGCACAACGGTAATCTTTTTCCCCTTGATCTGTTCTACTTCAACCGGGCCGCACCATCCTTCGATGGTCACTTTCTCGGTTTCCAGATCTGAGGTTGCTTCATAGGTCAGCAAACTACCCACTTCCGAAGCCAGCTCGCGAAAACGCTTGGTGCTGATATCGTGTTCACGCATGAGGCCCAGTTTATGTTTTACCAGCGGGTGTTTTACCTCAACGATCTTCATCATTATTCTCCCAGTCAGCGGTCGGCGCCCAAAAAAATCGCGAGATTATACCTCCTTTTGCCGTTTACGCCACGGTTAAAATCGTGATCCAGATCAGTATAGAGGGGATATTTATCTCCGGGGATGAAAAACCCGATCCCTCTCACAAGCCACTCGCAAACGTTTGCTTCGACTGTTAGAATTAGCGCGTTTCTTGACATACGCCTAACCGCCATGGGGATTTCGCAGTGAGTAACAAAACCACTCTGAGCTACAAAGACGCCGGTGTAGACATTGATGCAGGCAATGCATTGGTAGATCGCATTAAAGGGGTTGTAAAAGAGACCCGCCGCCCGGAAGTCATGGGCGGACTGGGAGGCTTTGGCGCCCTGTGCGCGCTGCCGCAGAAATACCGTGAACCGATTCTGGTGTCCGGCACCGACGGCGTAGGCACCAAGCTGCGTCTGGCGATGGACCTGAAACGCCACGACACCATCGGCATCGATCTGGTCGCCATGTGCGTGAACGATTTGGTGGTTCAGGGCGCGGAACCCCTGTTTTTCCTCGACTACTACGCCACCGGCAAACTCGACGTTGACACCGCGGCCAGCGTCATCAGCGGCATCGCCGAAGGTTGCAAGCAGTCCGGCTGCGCGCTGGTCGGCGGAGAAACCGCGGAAATGCCGGGGATGTATCACGGCGAAGACTATGACGTGGCGGGCTTTTGCGTCGGCGTGGTGGAAAAATCAGAGATTATCGACGGCAGCAAAGTGCAGGCCGGCGATGCGCTGATCGCGTTAGGCTCCAGCGGCCCGCATTCCAACGGCTATTCTCTGGTACGTAAAATCCTGGAAGTCAGCGGCGCCGATCCGCTGCAACAGCAGTTGGAAGGCAAACCGCTGGCCGATCACCTGCTGGAACCGACGCGTATTTACGTTAAACCGGTGTTGAAACTGATCGAAGAACATGACATCCACGCCGTGGCCCACCTGACCGGCGGCGGCTTCTGGGAAAACATCCCGCGCGTACTGCCTGCGGGAACCCAGGCGGTAATTGACGAAGCAAGCTGGCAGTGGCCTGCCGTTTTCAACTGGCTGCGCGAAGCCGGCAACGTCAGCACGCATGAAATGTACCGCACCTTCAACTGCGGCGTGGGCATGATTATCGCCCTGCCCGCCACGCAGGCCGACGCGGCTGTCGCCCTGATGAAAAACCTGGGCGAAAACGCCTGGAAAATCGGTACAATTGCTGCTTCGGATTCTGAACAGCGCGTGGTTATCCAGTAAATGAAAAACATTGTTGTGCTGATCTCTGGTCAGGGAAGCAACCTGCAGGCGTTGATTGACGCCTGCAACGACGGGCGTATTAATGCGCGCATCAGCGCAGTTTTCAGCAACAAAGCACAGGCCTATGGGCTGGAGCGGGCGCGTGAAGCAGGCATTCCCGCTCACGCACTCGATCCCGCCGGTTACCCGGATCGCGATGCCTTCGATCAGGCACTGGCACAGCAGATTGACGCCGCCCAACCCGATCTGGTGGTACTGGCCGGCTACATGCGCATTCTCTCGCCGCGCTTTGTCCAGCACTACGCCGGGCGCATGCTCAACATTCACCCTTCCCTGCTGCCCAAATATCCCGGGCTGCACACGCACCGCCAGGCCATCGGCAACGGCGATGAAGAGCACGGCACATCGGTTCACTTCGTCACTGACGAGCTGGACGGCGGCCCGGTGATCCTTCAGGCCAAGGTGCCGATTTTCCCGCAGGACAGCGAAGAAGAAGTGATTGAGCGGGTGCAGGCGCAGGAGCATGCAATTTACCCGCTGGTCGTCAGTTGGTTCATTGATGGCCGGCTGCAAATGCGCGACAACGCCGCATGGCTGGACGGAGAACGCTTACCGTTGCAGGGATATGCGGCGGACTAAACCATTCTCCGACAAACGGACGTTAACAAGCGGACTGCTCAGGCATCCGCTTTTTTTATACTTTCGTTAACCATATCGCGGCACCATCTATTACGCTGCGGCATAATCACAGGTTGCTGAATTTGCCGGGAGAGATAAATGGATAACGCTGAGCTGATTGAATACTGCCTGACAAAACCGGGCGCGGTACACGACTATAAAGCGGAATGGGAAGCCGACCGTGTTTGTGTTTCCGGCAAAATGTTTGCCATGCTGGGCGATTTAAACGGCCGGCCGATTATCTCCCTCAAAAGCGAACCGGATCGCGCTGATGTACTGCGTCAGGCTTATGACGATATTATTCCGGGGTACTATCTGAATAAGAAGCACTGGAATACGTTATTTCTTGATGGTTCCCTTCCGGAAGAACTGGTTTACGAAAGTATTGATCATTCTTACCGGTTGGTGACTCAGGGGCTGACGAAAAAGGTACAGAAAGCACTGGGGTTGCTGGGGGAATAAATCACACTCCTGCGGGATACACTCTTAAAGCGTGCAGAACGATTCAAACAGATACTTAAATTTTTTATATTATACAGAAACTGTAATTCCCTTATTTAATGCGGTCTGAACAGGCCGCTTTTCGTTTATTTCAGAAAAAGCAAACAACCGCCTCTCAACGTGTAAACCAGATAAAACCGCATCCATAGCCCTCTCTCCTGCAGTTCTTATATAAACCCGACAACCCGGAATTTGCTGGTAATAAAACGTAACCAGCATTAAGAAAGCAAATGATTGCTTAAAAGGAGCATATCGGAATAATCACATATACAACTATCCATGAGTGACATATATTAGAAAATATTAATCATTCGGTTTTACATCAACGCCTGAAGCAGCTATTTCAGATGACAAGGAAGTTCTTATGTCGAGCCGTATTATCGCCCATACTCCTCTTGAAAAAGGTGTCCTGTTATTCCGTGCATTGTCAGGCGTTGAATCCCTGTCAGCACCGTTCGACTTTACCGTTGAGCTATTAAGCGAAAGTGATCGCGTCCCGCCTAAGAGTTTATTAGGGCAGTCGCTGACGCTTGAAATTCCACTCCCGTCGCAAGCCCCCCGCTTCCTTAACGGAAAAATAACCGCGGTGGCCGTCGGCAATGAGGAACGTGACGGTACACGCTATACCTCCTATAACGTGCATCTTCAGTCTGATTTATGGCCGCTGACGCAGGACAAAAACTTCCGTATTTTTCAGGAGCAGTCCGTACCGCAAATCATTAAAACCCTGCTTGGCGAATACAATATCGGATTTGACGACCGCTTAACCAGCAACTATCGCCTGTGGGAATACTGTGTACAATATAATGAAAGCACCTTCAACTTCATCAGCCGGCTCATGGAGCTGGAAGGGATCTATTACTACTTCAGCCATGACCGGGACAAACATACCCTGATCCTTGCCGATGCGCCCCAGCTTCACTCGGCTTTCAGCGGCTATGAAACCATTCCTTATATTCAGACGCCCGGCGGCGGCGTCGGCGACAGTGAAGGCATCAGCCAATGGACGCTGGCCGAGCAGGCCACGCCCGGCATTTACAGCCTGAGCGACTACGATTTCCGCAAGCCTAACGCCTGGCTGTTCCAGGCCCGGCAAAATCCGGTTTCCCCCTCACCGGGGCAGATCGACGTCTATGAGTGGCCGGGACGCTACACCGAACATCAGCAGGGCGAGTTCTATGCCCGCGTTCGTCAGGAAGCCTGGAAAGCCGAACATCAGCAAATTGAAGCACATGCGACCACATTTGGCGTTGTGCCCGGACATACCTTCACGCTGAGCAAAGCGCCCTATGCCGCTGATAACGGCGACTACCTGATCATCAGCGCACGCTACCTCTTGCGCGAAAATGGCTATACCAGCGGCGACAGCGGGGAAATTGAACAAAATATAGACTTCACCGTCATTCCTGCCGACACCCCCTGGCATCCCAGGCAGTATGCGGAGTGGCCGAAAACCCACGGCCCGCAGACGGCCCGGGTGGTCGGGCCGGCCGGTGAGTCCATCTGGACCGACAAATACGGCCGGATCAAAGTGAAGTTTCACTGGGATCGCTTTGGCCCCGATGATGCGGGAAGTTCCTGCTGGGTGCGCGTTTCCAGCGCCTGGGCGGGGCAAGGCTACGGCGGCGTCCAGATACCGCGCGTTGGCGACGAAGTGGTTGTGGACTTCATCAACGGCGATCCGGATCGCCCCATCGTTATCGGCCGCGTCTATAACGACGCCTGCATGCCCCCGTGGTCACTGCCGGCCGGGGCAACGCAAATGGGCTTCCTCAGCCGCACCAAAGACGGCGACAGCAGCACCGGCAACGCCCTGCGCTTTGAAGATAAAGCCGGGGCGGAGCAAATGTGGCTCAACGCGCACCGCAACATGGACACCAACGTCAACAACGACGCGACCGCCACCATCGGCAATAATCTGAGCACCTCGGTAGCGGGTCAGGAAGACCACAGCGTAACCGGCGATCGCAACCACGCGGTACAGGGTAACGAAGCTATTTCCGTCCAGGGAGATGAAACGGTTTCTATTCAGGGCAACGAAACCACTGACATTAAAGGTAACCGCACGCGGGCCGTAACCGGCAACGAAGAATGCAGCGTCGACGGAAACCGCACCGCAACAGTCAAGGGCGACGAAACCCGCGAAGTCACCGGCAAATGCACAGAAACCATCACCGGAATTCACACCTTTACGGCCCAAAGTAATCAGGAAATCACCGTTGACGGAACACAGACAATGACCGTCAACGACAACCGCAGCTGCACCGTAAATGCCGACGAAACGCAGCACATTACGGGGCAACAAACGGTCACGATCGGTAACGCCCAGGAAACCACTATCACCACTACACGCAAGCTGAACGTCTTAGGGCCCGTCACCCGTACGTTTATGGCCGGTGAAACCACCAGCGTCATCGGCATGCAGCAGTCTACCGTCGTGGGCGGACGTATTGCCGGCGTGATCGGCGCGGATCTCAGATCGGCCATATGCATTACCGATGCCGCGATGACGAAACACACCCTGATGGTCGGCGGCAGTGGTATTGAGATCACTCCCGGTAAAATCGAAATATCGGCCGGTGGCTCCACCGTTGTTATCGATGGCAGCGGAGTCACCCTCAACGGCAGCAAAATCGATCTGAATGCATAATTTCTGAATGCAGAATTATTGAGGAATAGCGTGAATACAGGAAGTATCAAAACGCCCGTGGAGCATCAGGTCGAATGGCTGGCCCAGGCCTGGCTTTCCACTCTGCAAAATCCGCAGATGCGCCTGCTGACGATCCGCAGCCGCGATGATGCGCGGGCGGTGGCGCAAACATTTCTCGCCCTGCAGGAACAACAGCCGGGAGAACACGGCATTCCCGACCTTTTTGTCACTTTCACCTGCCCTTTTACCACAGGTTACGACTACAGCCAGAGTCTGGTTGATGCGCTGATCGGAAAATATCAGAACAGCGACGCCGTGGCGTCGTACTGGGAAGCGGAAAAACGCCCCGTAACGCAGGGGGCGGAAACCCTGTCCTGCTTTCAGCATTTTGCATCGCATCACCGCGCCAACTTTCGCTATCTGGCCGTGATGCTCTCCCCCGAATCCGTCAGCGATAGACAGCTATTCACCCGCTGGATCGGCGACATTGCCAGCACTGTTCCGGACAACATTCGTCTGGTTTTCTGCGACACCGACGTTCAGCCGGAGTGGCAGTTTTTGCTGGACAAACATGCAGCTCACGCCGGGCTTATCACGCTGCCCACCGATGGGCTGCAACTGATGCGCGAAACTTATTACCAACAGGCTGCGGGAGAACGCGACGCGGATGCCGGCCGTTACCGCTCCCTGTTGCTTGACTGCTTCATTCTTCTGGAAAAGGGAACGCCCGCCCAGCTCACTCAGCGGGCGGAACAGGCACTGAGCCTCGCCGGCAAAAAGGGATGGCATGCGCAAAGCGCTATCGTCCACAACATGATCGCCGGTGGTCATCTGAAGGCCGGCGATGCGCCCAAAGCCATTGCGGCTTATCAGGAAGCCCGCCGGTGCGCACAGGCGATTCCACAAGCGGACCAGCGCCTGCAACACCTGATGCAGGCCGATTTCTCTCTTGGTGGCGCTCACTACTCGGTCAACGCATACCAACAGGCCGCACGGGCCTACACGGATGCGGCAAACTGGGCGCAACAGGCCGGAAATGTTTATTACGCCATTGACGGCCACCGGATGGCAGGGCACTGCCACCTGCGCCGGCATCATCCGGATGACGCCTCGGCGGCGTTCGCCCGGGCAATGCAGTTGGGTAAGTCATTGCCGGCTGGGCAACGCCTGGCGACGACGCTGCCGTTCGTTTTCCAGGAATTACTCCGCCTGCACGACGCCCCACGCACCGATGCGCTGAGCCAATGCGCAGAGAAACATAAACAGCAGGACTGCAACCTGCTTACTGCGGCTGACGAACGGGTAAAACATCTGCCTGCCCCCATCAGCGCAGATGACATTGATGCGGTGAACAAGCAACTGCACAACGGGCAAATCGCGCTTTTCAATCAAACCCGCCAGCATCGCGAGCAGTTAATCCTGAAAGGCAATACGGACTTCAAGAATACCGTCGCTATGGCGCGGCAGTATCTGCACGAAGGCTGGAACGGCTTGCCGGATATTCCCCACCCGCTTGACGCCCCATACCGCACCTGGACCGCGATGCCCAACTACCTGGCTCAGCCGGAAAATAATATGGCAGATTCCTTTATTTCTCAGCATCACAAGGATGGTTCTTTATCATGAAATCAAAACTCCTGAGCGTAATCACCGTTGCCGTCGTACTGATGCTGTTTGTCTGGGCCTCCGACGGAGATTTTGCCACTGAGGCGCGTAATTTCATGCGGCAGTTATTGCGCGCCGTCTTCTGAGGTGTGAGATATGGCCCACTCCAGCTCGCACTTTGATCCCCAGCTCGGCATCGATCTGCACTTTTACCTGACGCCTCCGGCCACGCCGATACCAACGCCGCATATCGGGCTGGTGTTTGATCCTATGGAATATGTTCCCATTTTAGGTTCAAACGTTCACATCAACGGCCGTAAACGCGCCACTGCCGGTACCGGCGGTTATTGCGTCCATATTCCGGTTGCCGGCGTGTTTACCCCGCCGCTGTCGATCGTGATGGGGCCGCAGAAAGATGACGACATATTTATGGGCAGCCGGACGGTGTCGGCCGGCGGTGAACCGTTCTCACGCATTGGGGTTCCCACCCTGAGCTGCAATTTCATCGGGTTGTTCCCTCCGCCGCGCGCTAAAAAACCGGAAGCTCCCGGCGGATCGCCGGTAATGCCGCTGACTATCAACATGGCCATTCCCAATGCGGTGAACGTCGGCGGCCCGCTGACCGTTAACCTGATGGCGCTGGCGATGAGGACTGCGTTTTGGGGATTCTCGCACTTTAAGCAGTCCAGCCTTTACAGCAAGGCGATGGACAAGTTCAAGAGCCTGCGCCAAAAGCTGTTTGGTGGTATGCCTGAAGGTTTCCTCAAGTGTAAGATCCTGCGGGCAGAACCTGTAGATATCCGCGATGGCAGCGTGGTGGTCGAACACCTGGACTTTTCACTACCAGGCCGTTTTCCACTGACATGGGCACGGCATTATCGTTCATCGAATGATGATAACGGCGGCATATGCGGCCATCGCTGGAAAACGCTGGCGGATGCTGAACTTCTCTGCCTTCATGCAGAAGATATCGGCTGGCTCAATCTGCCAGACGGGCTTTACGCAATTGCCGAGCTGCCGAAACAGCCCGGGGAAGCATATGCCCGGCCGCTTTTCCCCGCCGGCGGCCGTATCTGGCGTGAAGAAAAAACACGGGACGAACAATACTGGATCGTCGAAGAAGATGGGGGAACCCGCTATCACTTCGCGATTCCCGTTTCCTCCCATAAACAGGATACCCCCCAACCGCTGCCAATCAGCGCCGTAGGAGACCGGCATGGCAACTGCTGGTCATTTGTCCGCCATCAGGGAGCGCTGACGCGGTTGTGCGAGCTGACGCATCTCGGCCCGACGGGCAGAGAGATCCTCTGTACTTTGGAGGATCAGCGCATAGTTGCCATGACGTTGTATGATACGCACCAGGAACGTCAATATCCGCTGACCCGCTACCAGTATAACGGCGGCTGCCTGAGCGCCGAGATCGACGCCCAGGGCAATGCCCGCAGCTACCGTTATGATCAGGGATACATGACGTCACACAGCGATCGCCTCGGGCTTACTTTTTACTATGAGTATGATGAGCGCTGGCGGGTGATCCACGCCTGGGGAGACAACGGTCTTTATGACTACCGGTTTACCTGGTGCGATCTGCTTGATGAGGTGGAAATCGTTGATTCCCTGGGGTACCACAGCGTCGTCAAATTCAACACGCTGGGGCTGCCCATCTGCGAAACCGATCACGAAGGCGGCACAACGACCTTTGTCTATGACGACAACGGGATGACCCGTCAGGTGATACTGCCTTCGGGCCGGCGCTATCAATGGGAATACGATGAGTTCGGGCGCATTACGGCGGAAATTTCGCCCTCCGGACAGCGCTATAGTTTCAGCTATAGCCTACAGGGATGGCTGCTGCAATCGACCGATGCTACCGGCAGCACCTGGACACAGACGTTCGATGAAGCCGGTAACCTCGCTACGCAATGCGATCCGACGGGAGTGCAAAAAAGCTTTACCTACGATGCCTTTGGTCAGCCGATCCAACTCCAGACAGACGGAAATAAAATTCATCATGTGCTTTATGACGCCTATGGTTTTATCCGCGAATACCGTATGGCCGGCATGGCGACAAACCGTCTGGAAAACAACATCTACGGCAATCCCGTTCACGTCGTTGAAGATAATGGCCGGCAGATTCGCTATGTCTGGGATAACAAGCAACGCTTGGTTGAACAGCAGAGCAACGACGGTTCCCCGCTGTTACGTATTACCTATGACAAAAACGACAGACCCGTTATTTATCAGGAAGATGGCGGCCGCAAAACGCGCCTGGGTTACTCAGGCACGGGAACAATCGCCACCTGCCAAACGCCAGACGGGCATCAGCTCCATTATCACTACGATACCGAAGAGCAGCTTATCGGGGTCAGCAATCAGCTGGGGCAACGCTGGCAATTAAAACGCAACTATCTGGGCCGACTGGCGGAAGAAACGGATTACTGGGGCCAAACCACATCTTATCATTATGATGCCGACGGTAATCTTCTCTGGCGGATCGATCCGCTCGGGCAGATCCTGCGCTATCAGTACGATCCCGATGCCAACCTGACGGCCAAACTGCCTGCCGAAGGTGATACGCCGCTGGTAACCTATCGCTATGATGAATGCGGACGTTTAATACAGTGTAATAACCGCCACCGGCAGTTGTCATGGGAATACGATGCCGCAGGCCGCGTGCTGCTTGAACAGCAGGATCATTACCGCCTGCTTCACCGCTACAACCCGGCAGGCCAGTACATTCGCCGTGAAAGTAACGCCGGACACAGCGTTGACTATCAATACAACGCGTTCGGGCAAATCGCCTCCGTTACGCTTAATGATGCCGTGCCAATCCAGCTTCAATATGATGAGCAAGGCCGGCTGGTGCGCCAGCAGTTGAGCGAGACGTTATTACGCGAATTTGACTATGATCCGGCCCAGCGCCTCACCGCCCAGAAAGTGTTGCAGCAGGAGCAGCCGCTGTTCGCCACGCGTTATCACTATGATCAGCACGGCAACCTGACGGATCGCTACGATTCGATTGACGGGCATTCCCGGTTTACCTATGACCCCATTGGTCGCCTGCTGTCGGTAATGGAGCCGGACAGTGACATCCGGCGTTTTGTCACGGATGCCGCCGGTAACTGCATGACCAGCACGGTGCAGGCCGTCGATGACACGCCGACCGGTTGGTATCGCGAAGGAAGATTCGCGCAGTCCCGCTATATCTACGACCGGGCCGGAAACCTGCGCCAGCGACGCGTTCTCACACAACCGGACAGCAAGCAGGACCTGGTATGGGATACCGAACACCAACTGGTTGAGGTTCGTCAGAATGGACAGCGTGTCAGCTTTGGCTATGACGGATTAGGGCGCCGGGTATTTAAACAAAGTGCACAAGGTGTTCACGTTTTCTTCTGGCAGGGACATGCGCTGAGCGGAGAGATGCGCAGTGAGGCAGAACTTCCTGAAAGCGAATCGGTTTACGACCTGGCGACACCTATTTTGCGTAAGCTGCTGCTGGAGCCTTTGCTGACGGAAGTACGGGAGTACGTCTATCATCCCGGAAGTTTTCAGCCTTTTGCCCTGCTGGAGCAACGCCAGGGAGAAAAAACGAATTACCTATATGACTGCGATCCGAACGGTGCGCCTATCCGACTGATTGATACGGAGGGAAAGCTGGTTTGGCACCACCGGATGGAAGCCTGGGGAAAACCGGGGCCGCAGTTGGTGAATCAGGTAGAGAATCCGCTGCGTTTTCAGGGGCAGTACTATGACAGCGAAACCGGGTTGCATTATAATCGGTATCGTTATTATGATCCTGAGTCCGGGACGTATATTAGTCAGGATCCGATAAGATTATCGGGTGGAGTAAACGTTTATGCTTATGTTCTTAATCCATTAGGGGAGATTGATCCACTCGGGCTAAGTAGCTGTGAGCTAGGCAAAAGTATGGGTGCCAGGACAGGTGACGGAATGTCTAATCACCATCTTATCCCAGAAGAGTTAATGAAAGATGACAATTTTAAAACCATGTTTGATCGTCTTAAGAAAATTGGCTGGAATGGTGACGGAGCATCTAATGGAATATTTTTGCCTGGGTCACAGGATCTTTCCGGGAAGGTAGGACTTCCCGGACACTGGTCTAATCACAATAGATATACCGGGGCAGTAAGAAATAAGTTATCTCAACTCGCAAGTCAATCCGGCAGCCTGAGCGATCTCCAACTCGCGCTGGGGATTAAAAACATTCAGGATTGGGCCAGAGAAGGACTTGAAAGTGGAAGATTTAATGTTGACCCTAACACTGGAAGATTAATATGAATGAGCCAACAAAGAATTACTATATTATTCAATACTCCCCCGATGATGAAGGGGTACCTCACTTTATGGATAAAACGTGGACTCCAGCATTACCTGGTTACGATATTTATACAGCTCCACCTCATCAAAATGATTTTGCAAAAAAATACGCTCTAAAAGCAAAATCATATCAACTTAATGGTGATTATCTCCTTAACGATAATTTGGTGTCACATGAATTTATAGAACTATGCAATAGTTTGAATGTAAACTTTTTTTATATTCCTACTGATGTGCAATTGCTAAGAAGTAAAGTCCCATCAAAAGAATATTATTTATTCTTTCTTCTCGACTATTTATCTATATTAGATCAAAATAAATCTATTTTTACTATATCTAAAGACATTAACTCTGGGAAACTTAACACGCCTGAAGATAAAGGGTTAAATAAAACATATTATGACGCCATTGATTTATTCCATATTAAAGACGATGTATCAAAACACTTATTCTTTTGTCAAGAAATATCCCAACCAGTATGTTCCCAAGAATTTAAAGTGAAATTTGAGTCTCTTGGATTAAAAGGCATCGAATTCATATTAATAGATGATAATTACAAGTATGATGCTTGGGAAGGATGGTAGTTTTATATCTTATCCTATTTATGGGTGAAATTGTCTTCAGTGCCCGCATGAGTAACACTGATATTAGTTATCCTCTCCCTACATTGACCAGTAATTTATTCCCCGCTCACGCGGGGAACACATCGGCATCGCGCAAAATTGTGAATCGGACGACGGTTTATCCCCGCTCATGCGGGGAACACCGGCTTAGTGAACACAGCAGCGGCTACTGCGGCGGTTTATCCCCGCTCACGCGGGGAACACGGGTATGGGGCATCACCGGCGGAAATCCACCATCGGTTTATCCCCGCTCACGCGGGGAACACGTTGAAAATGGAAACGTCGTCCGATTCATAATCGGTTTATCCCCGCTCACGCGGGGAACACTATGACCAATCAACAGCATTTAATAAACTAGCCGGTTTATCCCCGCTCACGCGGGGAACACATTATCAGGCACTTGCTAATCGTGTCGGTGTGCGGTTTATCCCCGCTCACGCGGGGAACACTAGCGCGCCACTTTAAAAGTTTCGTTTAATTGCGGTTTATCCCCGCTCACGCGGGGAACACTATCGCCGGCCACTTTTCAGTCGTTTTCGCCACGGTTTATCCCCGCTCACGCGGGGAACACACACGCGAAGGGATCGTGATGGTCCACACCCGCGGTTTATCCCCGCTCACGCGGGGAACACTCTAAATCTACCCATTTGATTTTAAACAGGTTTAACCCTCTACAAAAATCCACCAAAAATCCCACGTTATTAAAGAACGCTAACTTATTGATTTTCCTGAGGGAGAAAAGAAACCAAACGCAAACCATCCAGATCCACCGGAATACGGCGATTTTCACCGTAGGTCTGAAACTCAAACCCAGATTCAGTGTTCGTTGCCCAGGCCATAACAACATTTCCTTGCTCAGCCAACGTATCCACCTGTTCCCAAATCATCTCCCTTACCCGCGCGGAGGTATCGCCAACATACACGCCGGCCCGAACCTCCAGCAGCCAAACCGCAAGCCGCCCTCTGAGGCGGGGAGGAACATTCTCCGTCACCACAACCAGCATGCTCATATCAGCTACTCCTGTGCCCCGCTTCACCCAAACTGACTGGCTCAGGAATCGCGATTGGCTGAGCATCCGCCGGTGGCGCCGGCGGCTCTATTCCTCCGGCAGACAGCACGTCTTCAATCAGCGGAATCAGCTTTGCCAACGTTTTATTGCTGCGGAAAATTTCCCGGCAGGCAAGACGAACCTCCCTGTCCGGGTTTGTAGGGCAGCGGCGCGCAATCTCAAACGCTTTCGGTACTACGGTGTCAAATTTGATGATATCCGCGATGTCATAAATGAAAGAGAGCGGCTTGCCTGTATGAATAAATCCTATCGCCGGTGCGTAGCCAGCCGCTAACACCGCCGCCTCTGTCACGCCATATAAACAAGCCGTAGCAGCGCTGATGCACTGATTAACCGTGTCGCCCTGCTCCCAGTCCTTCGGATCGTAACGACGGCCATTCCATTTCACGCCGTACTGTTTGGCAAGCAATGCATAGGTTGCCCGGACCCGGCTCCCCTCAATACCCCGTAACTGCTCTACCGAACGCCGGCTCGGCGCTTCTTCACCAAAACGCAGCTCAAACATCTTACGCACGACCTTCAGCCGCAGCTCTTCATCCAATGCCAGCTTCGCCTGATAAAGCAATTTGTCCGACCGCGCGCCGCCCGGCTGGCCGGAGGCGTATAACCTCACCCCCGCCTCACCGACCCAAACCAACAGCGTTCCCACCGTCGCCGCCAGACGGATCGCAGCATGAGAAACCCGCGTTCCCGGCTCAAGCATGATGCAGGCAACCGAGCCCACAGGAATGTGAGTCCGGATGCCCGTTTTGTCGATCAAGACAAAAGCCCCGTCAATAACGTCAATTTGACCGTATTGCAGAAAAATCATAGAAATACGATCTTTCAGCGGGATAGGGTTCAGCGGAAGATAGGCCATCAGCCGCTCCGTCTTACCATCAACAGGCCACATCCCAGCGCCTTGCTTTTACCAATGCCTTTCAGCAACGCCTGCTCAAATTTCTCCGCATCCGTCACCGTTAAACGCCCGGCATAATCCGCACTGCTAAAGGCAATGCTGTTTTCACCTTCACGCCGGATAAAACGATGTTGATCATAAGCCCTCAGATAAGGCTGCTGAAATATGGCCCATTCGTCCTCAGAAGTCGATTCCAGCTCAAATCCATGCTGCTCGCCTTGCCTGGCGAGCCATTCACATGCGGCCTGCTCCTGCAATCCCCACCATTTCGCCGGATCGATACCCTGCGCTTTAGCCTGAAACTTGGCGTCCATCAGCACGTCATAGCGTTTTTTCCGCCGCACGAGTACCGGATTGGCACGCAGTTGAAACTCCAGCGTCATTCCGGCAGCAACATTCGGCCGGTAAGGTTTCGTTTCGACGGTGAACAGGTCATGCTCCGCCAAGGGCGGAACCTGGGACAGGACATAGAAACACTCCCCCGCTTCTTCACGGAATAAGAAGGGGCGCTCGGTGTGTTCAGGGAACAACTGCCACAGCCACTGGTGCGCGACATAGGGCTGGCTGTTCCCCCATTTATGCAGCATTGCCGGCGTCAAACGGCTCAACACCAGCCTGATACGGGATAAATACATCAACCACCCTCCCCCAGCCTTCCGTGAAAACGTATGCGATCGCCAAACTGCCAGCGCAGACGGCTGACAGGCTGGTCGGCACATTTGTGCTGCCCGTATACCGTAATACTCATTTCTTCGGGATCATCCCAGTAACACTCGGGGTTAGACGTTATCAGCGAAGCCAACCCGGGAGCTCTAGGATCAGGCAACTCCCGCTCGGCCTGACGAAATGCTTCCGCCAGCGTTCCGTGAATGATGCGGGGTGACAACGGCAGCGCCAGCGGGCAGGCTTTACGCCCCAGATACAGCGGAAAATGCGGCGCCACAAGCGCCTCAGATAACGCTTCCAGCGGCAACACCGCCTGCGGCGTTTCTTTCAGCGCAATGTGGTAATAAGCATCACAACGGTATTCCCGCTGCGTGACGATGGTCCCCACCTCTTCCGGCGCAAGCCGTAGCTCATCCCGCCGGGTCGCATAGGTCCGCTTTTTATTCTCCCGCGGTATCATCACCGTATGGTAATCACGCAACCAGGACTCCTGACGGGAAAGAGCGCGAACGGCAACGTAGTAATGTTGGTTAAACTGATTTAAGCGCGCTTCCTCTTCTCTTTTGATACCAACCGCCGCAGCCAGCAATCCGAGCAAGGCGGAACGGGTGGGAATCGATGAAGAGTGACGAACCTCGCCTACCGCTTCTTCGCCCCAGGAGGCAAGAGGCGCGTAAAGTTGGAAAACCAGATATCGCGTCATAGTTCCGTCCCTTACTGGCAAATGAAATCCAGCAATCCGGATAACGACCCCGTTTCTTTGACCAGCTCGCTTTTTACCGGCTCAACATTCAGTACGTAACGCGACTGCGCGCACTCGCCGTAAGCGTCATCAAACCGGAGGCATTGCTGCTCAAGGCGCTCAATCGCCTGCTGAACCTGATTGTCGCCCCGAACAGGCTGAAAAAAGGCCACGGAAAGTGAACGCGGCTGCTTATCTCCCGACTCCGCCAGGGCGTAGGTGGCATAAGCTCGCGAAGCAAAGCTGTTCTGCTTACCGCCGGGCGAAACCGTAAGCGCGGTTTTGGCTAATGCGGCCAGCGTGCGCTTCATTAATTCCTCATCGCCGCCGAGGTTCTCCAGCAGCAGGTCGCGGCTGATACAGATGTAGGTATAAAACAGCGCAGAGGCGAACCCCTGCTCTCCCATATGTGCGGAACCGGCGTCTTCTTCTTTCTTATTCAAATCATCAACGGCGGTAAAAAAGTCATCCTCTACGGTCACGGCACTAACGCCCAACGCATGCGCAACCTGGCAGGCGGCTTCCACATTAAAGCCCGGCTCGGAAGCCAGCATGCGGCCAAACAAGGCAATATCGACGCTGCGATCCTGCTTTCTTAACAAATTCAGTTCATCGTCATTAGGCTCGCGCTTCTCCGCAATCAAGGTTGCAACAAGTTGTTCAATAAGCTCTTTTTCATGATGGCTAATATGAACTAACTGTTCGATATCCAGATTGCTTAAAGGGTTCTTTGCATTTTTATCACTCTTCAATTTACCGAACCGCTCAGCAATTTTCCCTGCCGCACTCATAGCCAGCTTCTCCGCGATACCGGCCTTTACCATTGGGTCATACACATAGTCACGCCCAATCCGGCGTGTACGCGTGCCGATTTCCCCCGCCAAAGAAGAAGAAAACGTATCGGAAGTACGCCAGGCACGTTTCAGGCTTTGCGACGACACGCGCAGGCGTTCAAAGCCCCCCATCCTGGCGGTTTTTGGCCGTCCGGTATCATCGCGGTTCAGGTTAGACGGGGGATAAGCGGTTAACAGGTGCAGTTGCAGAAAAGTGGTCATGTTTAAGTCCTTATAAAATGAAAGCGGGAAAGCTATTTAGCTGTAGAAATATATTCATTGGCCCAACGGATCTTATTGCGGGAAAAAGGATCGATATTCTCAGGCTGGTGCTCTTCCCGCGCCTGCCATTCACGCGCCCACAGGAAAATACCGTCGGCCAATGAAAGAATATTTACCCCTTCCGCTCCCCGTAGTTTCACGGCGCGGATAAGTTGCCGGCAAAATACGTCAGGTTCTTCCGCCTGCTGCAAACGATCGAACCGCAACGCCGAAAGGCAGGTGCGACCTTTGATTTCCTCTCCCAACTGAGCGGCAAAGCTCCTCTTACCGGAACGGTTATTGGATTTGGCATGAACGGCAACGGAAACAAACAATGCCAGCGCCAGTCGATCAATATCTTTCAGCGCCATCTGCTTACCCAATTGCCCCATCAGGGCATGATATCCCTCGCATAACATGACGCCATAAGGAGGCTCCGCCCGGCGCAGTTCCGCCCGCCAGGCCCGGCCGTTGACATGCACGCCGCCAAAACGTTTGTCCCGCTCCTGCAACGCATCAAACCAATCGTTCAGAACCGTTCTGGCATTCTCCGAAACAAAGATCTTTTCCCGTGCGGTATCGGTGTTAAACATGCGGTTCCGCCGCAAGTTTTAAGATTTCTTCACGTAGTTTCTGCTTTTGGTAATCCCGCCCCAGGTTGCTACGCGCCTTAAGTTGGCGACGCAGAACAGCGCTGTCGCGATCCGGATCGGAAAACACTTCCCGGTCAAAAACCGTGAAGAGATATTTTTGCAGGTTATATTCCCACTCCCGAATGGCCTGACGCGTTTTCTGATGCGCCCGCTCTGGGTCTTCCGCCAATATATTCAGCAGTTGTTTAAACGCGCCTTCTGTTTCCGGCCAGTAGGAAATATCCAGCGTACTGAAATCCCCTTTCACTTCACCGGGCGAGGCAAACAATGCTGACTTCAAATGATTTCTCAGCAATGACAGGCCGCTAATGCTGAACGCGACAATGTCTTGCAACACGGCCTTCAGCATCTGCGGATTCGGAGTATTCACGACAGGAACCCGGTGCTGATACCAACAACGCGCCTTGGCGTTGTCCATATCGTAGGCAAAACACCACAGCCCGGTTTTTATCCTTAACCGGCGATCCGCTTGTGCACGTACAACGCCAGCCGGACGGGTCTCGTTAAATTTATCCTCGCTTTGCAGCGACAGCCCCAGCCAATCCTTATAGCTAAGCCCACCCGGTTGCCCCTTCAGCGACAGCCAGGGCGCTTTTTCATCTTTCAGGGCCTTACGATAAGGCGACAGAGGGTGAATCCAACCGTCATATTGCACGCCATAGTTTTTATTTCGCATCTCCAGCAGGCAGGCATCATGATGTTCCCCGCAGAGATCGCATCGTCCGGCCTCCGTTTTACCGTAATCAATTTCAATCCGGCGCGGCATTCCCCAATACGCCTGCAATGGGTGCGAATTTTCCGGCGTTACGCTGTTGCCGGCTTTTTCACTGGTTTTCGTCGCCGCAAGCCAGGGGAAGATCAGCGGGTATAGCGCAGGCGCAGGTTGCTCCTCTTGTGGTAACACGTTCAGCCATAACTTCTTCCATAATGGCAAACGCGAATCTTTCTCTTCCGGTACCACCAGCGTCGTTAATGGCCCGCCGCCCCGTAACCCCACGCGATACCCTGCGCCGCCTGCCGGGGAGTTGGTTTGTACGGTAAACAACGCCATCACCGCACAATGCGGGCACATGCGCTCGTAGCAATGACGCTTTATGAAGTGATCTTTGTTGAGTTTAAGCGTGTTACCGCCGGGGGCGTCGATTAATAGGCCGGAAATAGCATTGTTTTCACTATCCAACGGCTCATAGCTTTGCAGGAATGCAGGCTTCTGTGCGCCAAACTGCATTGCCGGAGAGATTGCCGCAAGCGCCTGCTGCCAGTGCTCTGGCGAAATGCCGTCCTGCCAGACATCACGCCATGCCTCTTCATCTTCCGGCGCAACCGTGCTCTGCAACAAGCCGATGAGAAACTGCCAGGCCGCGCCCTGAAAATCCGGGCGGGGGTAAGAAACGTCAAGGATGTCATCATCCCACAACTGCAACGGTGATACTTTCTCCTGCTGGCCTGTTGATTTGATAACAGGAATCCAGCATTCGGTGGTTAAGTCCATTTTGTACTCCCGTTAAAACTGGTCTCATTCTTTAAGCCAGTGACATTAGGAACATATGAATTGACTCATCAAAAAATAATTACTGCTAAAGAACCTGGTCGCTACTTTAATGGCAACAGGCATTTTTAGCACAGGCCCCAATATCAAAATTCCACTGAACATATATCAATCAGAAAATTTAATCAATTGATATAATACTTAAGAAACGAATTGTATTTTAATTAAAAAATTTGACTCATATTGTATTTAAGAACAAAAACAATAAGCAAACATGATATTTGTGACTTGTATCACTTAAATTTAACTTATATCATGATAGCGAAATGCATAAATGAAAATATAATAATTACAGCGAATAAATAATAAAATTGACGCCTACAGTGACAGAACCTTAATCTTGAAATAAACCCATTAAAATATATCATTATACGTAACGCGATTCTCACCCATTATATTTAAAGCGTATAAAACACATTTCTAATTTATTAAACAAACACTATACATCTGCAAATTAAATTATAAATGTCTTTTTCCTTTCAAATGTCTCTCCGATTGTCTATTAAAATAAAGAATACGTCAGGAGATAGTAAATCCTTACTTAGTATTTTCTTTAGAAATGTTTCCCGAACGGACAATCCGACACACTGTCCTCAGGACTGCGGGAAACTTACACTACCTCTTTTATCCCTTCTGAAGGCAGAACCGTTTTTACTTTCGCTTTCCTGTTTTGCAAAAGCATGAATTTATGTTCAAATGCTTTCGTTATGTGCGACCAGCATCATGATAAGTTCTGACAGCTTAAGAGGATGAATGATATAGATATTCCCTTAACGCAGAGCTCTATGGCTGGCTGGATACATTACAATCTGTCGGTGCCTGATACGCCGTTTTCATCCCGCTGATGAGTGCCCTGGAGCCTTTCCAGGTCACGAGCTTCAGGCTATTACGCACCACGTGGATAATCCACAACTGAATGTGGGCTTGTGATTCCGGTCTCGACGCTCAACTCGGCGGATACCCTCACTCACTACCCTGTTTCTCCCCCAATCAACCCAAACGCCTTGCCATAATACGCATCCTCCCCCGACACCAGCAGCACCTGCGCAGCAGGCCGGTGTATCTGCTTTCTGAAGCGCTCCAGTAACTCTTCATCCGGCACCACAAAACCCCCGGCATGCTTTTCCCACCAACGTTTCCTGACCTGTACCTTACTCCGCTCCCAGCTAAACGCCCCTTCCCCGGCATAAGGCAGCAACTCACCATCCTCACCCCAAAACGCCAAAAAGACCTCTGCGCTTTCCTCACTCAGGCGTGTGGAAAGCTCCTTCATCTCACTCCATAAATAATCGCTGGCATTACGGTCATACCCCTTCTCCCGCAGTAATAAATTCTGCTTCGCCGCCGCACGATGACTCAGCACCTGCCCAAGAACACCATCCGCAATCCCCTGCAACCCCGCCGGCGCTTCAATGCCTTCTTCATACACGCTTTCCACCAGCGTACGCGCCTCCTCCGGCATACGGATTCCCCCCTGCCGGCGCAAAATCGCCTGCGTGCGCCACAAGCAGGCATGGTCAGCATACACATAACCGGTTCCGCGCAACGTTTCGCCCAGCCAGCCCGGTTGTGCGTTTTCCTGCCACTCCGGCGCCAAAACATGCAGCACCGGCGCCGCTCGCTCATCAGGCAGCCCGGTCTTAAGCTCCCCGCTGCGTTTACGGACATGCCGCTGTAAGCGGCCGGCACGCTGAATCAGCAGATCGATCGGAGCAAGATCCGTCAGCATATTATCCATATCAATATCAACGCTCTGCTCTATAACCTGCGTGGCAATCAATACCTTTCCGCGCCGTTCATCCGCCGCCCCTTCTTTCCCAAACCACGACAGCGCCCGCGCCTCAATCGCCATACGATCGGTAAAGGCAAAACGGCTATGAAACAGCAAAATATCCGCCGCCGGGATCTGCCCTGCGCTAATCAGTTGCCGATAAACCGCAATGGCATCGTCAACGGTATTGCGAATCCAGCAAATACACTCACCGGCCGCGACGGCCTGGTAAATCAGCGCCATGCCCTGCTCAATGCCGGTTATCCAGTTCACGGCCACCTCGCGCTGCACTTCCCGGCGGGTATCGATACGCGTCTCCTGCAACGTCTGCGACGTCAAATGAGAAACCCATGGATACCCCGCCTGCGGCAGCGGTTCAACGCGGGCAAAACCAGCCCCGGCCGCAAATGCGCCGAGCAGCTTCTCCCTCAGGGAAGCATTCAGCGTCGCACTCAGAATAATGGCGCTCCCGCCCTGCGCAGCGTGGAAAAACAACAGCCCTTCCAGCAGACGAATCATGAACGCATCGTACGCATGCACCTCATCCAGCAACAGCACCTTGTCACGGATTCCCAGCAGTCTCAGTGACTGGTGACGAAACGGCATCACCGCCATCAGCAGCTGATCCAGCGTTCCCACGCCCACCTCAGCCAGCAGCGCTTTCTTACGTGAGTCAGCAAACCAGGCGTTGCATTCCGCGCCGGCACTGACATCCTCCGGCCCATAAGCCGTCTGCCCGTCACTTTGTTCATGCCAAACTGAATCACGAAACGCCTGCGACATATGACGCCCGCCGTGCGCCAGCACCAGAGAAGGTCGATCGCTCTCCCGAAACAACACGCGGTACGCCTTCGCCAGGCGCTCAAACATTGCATTCGCCGTTGCCATCGTCGGCAGCCCGACGTAAAGCCCCGACGCCTTCCCCTGCGCCATCAGCCGGTGAGTCAAAATCATGGCGGCTTCGGTTTTCCCCGCGCCGGTCACGTCTTCAAGCACCATAAGCTGCGGCCCCGGCGCAGAGATATCCGCCTCAGCGGCATAGCGTTGCAGGGGCGTCGGTTGCTGAATAAAGGGAAAGAGCGCCTGGTAACCGGTGTAATCACTCACACAGGAAACCGGCGGCAGGGAGGAAACGAGAGCTTCCGCCGTCGCCAGCGCCTGTTGCCAATACGCCCGCAGCGGCATCTTCTTCGCCACAAAAGGAAAACGCGCCTGATCCGATCCCATCCAGTCAGCCAGCGTCATCATTCCCGCAAGCTGCCAGCTCTGGCATTTAAGCTGCTTGCGCCACGCTTTATCTTTCCATGCCACCGGCCAGGCAGAGAAAGAGAACAACTCCCCGATGGCAATCAGGTAGGCGCGCGCCGCCTCAATATCCTGCGCGGAAAACGCCAGAATCCCCGCATCGTTGCCCTTCTCCGGCGGCACGCCATGATGCCCGGTGCTCACCTGCATCCAGACATCCATGGTATCCAGAAAGCGCTCGCAATCGGCGTCATCACAGGCCGGCAATATAGCGCAATCCCCCTCCAGCCAACGCTGCGACAGTTGCTCCCGCCACAACCAATACCCCAGCGAGTCATGCCGCAGCGTATAAACAATTCCCGCCGGCACCCGCACCAGGTCGGGAGAGTTATGCGTATACTGCGCCTGAAATCCCCCGGCAAACTTACCGATATCGTGCACGGCAAAAAGCCAGGCTATCCAGCGCGCTCCGTCCTCGCGGGAGAATCCCAGCGCTTCCAACCCGTCGCCGCTGCCGAAGCGGTTTTCCATCACCATCACATAGCCACACGCCGCCACATCCAGGCAGTGATAGGCCAGCAGATGAAACGCATCCCCGCCCTGCTCCGCATCAGAGCGCGCTTTTCCCCAATAACGCAGATAGTCCGGCATTATCCCGCCTGTTCCCTTATTCCCCGCCGTCGGCGTTGCCTGAAGCAAGGTTAAAAAATTTCATGTAACTATCCTTCACCTGCCCGAATAAAAACCAAACGCGAATCAAAAATTTTTACTAATCAAAAAAATAACCACCAACAGCCTTCATCAAAAAGTTTTTATTACATCAGTTTTGCTCACTCCCCAGCACCGGCGGCATCCGATATAATTCAGCCACGCTATTTCGCGTGTTTCTGAAGGAGCCTTCCATGATTAATGATGACAACGTCAGACTTCGCCCCCTGGAGCGCGAAGACTTAACCTTCGTGCATCAGCTCGACAATAACGCCAGCGTGATGCGTTACTGGTTCGAGGAGCCGTATATCGCGTTTGTTGAGCTCTCGGAACTGTATGACAAGCACATCCACGACCAGAGCGAACGCCGCTTCGTGGTGGAGCATGACGAGGTTAAAGTGGGGTTGGTGGAGTTAGTGGAAATCGACCACATTCACCGCCGGGCCGAATTTCAGATCATCATCGATCCCGCCCATCAGGGGCACGGCTACGCAGGAAAAGCGGCAAAGCTGGCGATGGAACACGGTTTTTCCGTGCTGAACCTCTACAAGCTGTATTTGCTGGTAGACAAAGAAAACCAGAAGGCCATCCACATTTACAGCAAGCTGGGCTTCGAGGTAGAAGGCGAACTCATTCACGAGTTCTTCATCAACGGGGAATACCGCAACGCCATCCGCATGTGTATTTTCCAGCCGCAGTATCTGGAGAAATACAAGGCGATTACCACGTTTTAACCGCAGCCGCGCTAATCAGCCAAAGCGCCCGGTAATATAGTCTTCGGTTTTCCGCTTCCCCGGCGAAGTAAATAACGTATCCGTATCGGCGTACTCCACCAGCTCTCCCTGGTGGATAAATGCCGTGTAGTCCGACACCCGCGCCGCCTGCTGCATGTTGTGCGTCACCAGCACCACGCTGTAGCGCTGCTTGAGGCCGACGATCAGCTCTTCAATGGTCAGGGTGGAAATCGGGTCCAGCGCCGACGTCGGCTCATCCAGCAACAGCACCTCCGGCTCAATGGCGATCGCCCTGGCGATGACCAACCGCTGCTGCTGCCCGCTGGAAAGGCGGAACGCATTTTCACTCAGCCGCCCCTTTACCTCATGCCACAGCGCCGCCTGACGCAACGCGCGTTCCACCGTCTCATCCAGCGTGCGCCGGTCGCGCACGCCTTGTAAACGCAGGCCGTACACCACATTCTCATAAATCGATTTGGGAAACGGATTCGGCCGCTGGAACACCATGCCGACCCGGCGACGCAACTCAGCCACGTCCACGCCGGGCGTGTTGATCGGCTCGCCGTTCAGCGTAATTTCACCCTCAGTGCGGCACTGCTCCGTCAGGTCGTTCATCCGGTTAAAGCAACGCAGCAGCGTCGATTTTCCGCAGCCAGACGGCCCGATCAACGCAGTCACGCGCTGCTTCGGGATCGCCAGCGAAATATCAAACAGCGCCTGTTTTTCGCCATAAAACAGATTCAGATTCCGGGCGGCCAGCGCCGTCTGCGCCAAAGGAAGCTGCGTCACATCCAGCAATGGCAGGGTATCCGGTGATGTCAGTCCCATGAAAATCGATTCCTCATCATGCGGGGCCGGCGTCAGAGCGACAGCGCCCGGTATTTCTCACGCAGGTAGTGGCGCAGGCTCATCGCCGCCAGGTTCAGCCCCACCACCAGCGTCACCAGCAAGAACGCCGTGGCGAAAACCAGCGGGCGCGCCGCCTCTACGTTCGGGCTTTGCAGCGCGCCATCGTAAATCTGGAATCCCAGATGCATAAACTTACGGTCCAGATGCAGATAGGGGAATACGCCGTCCACCGGCAGCTCAGGCACCGACTTCACCACCCCGACCAGCATCAGCGGCGCGGTTTCTCCCGCCGCACGGGCAATGGCCAGAATCAGGCCGGTCAGCATGGCCGGCGCCGCCAGCGGCAACACCACGCGCCACAGCGTTTCCGCCCGCGTCGCGCCCAACGCCAGCGAGCCGTGACGCAAGGCATCCGGAATGCGCGCCAGCCCCTCTTCGGTGGAAACGATGACCACCGGCAGCGTCAGCAACGCCAGCGTCAGCGAAGCCCACAGCACGCCCGGCGTCCCCCAGGTCGGGTTGGGCAGCGCTCCGGCGTAAAACAGCTGATCGAGCGTTCCCCCAATCACATAAACAAAAAAGCCCAGCCCGAACATCCCGTACACAATTGAAGGCACCCCGGCCAGGTTGATCACCGCCACCCGTACCAGCCGCGTCAGCCAGTTGCGCGCCGCGTACTCATGCAGGTACACCGCCGCCATCACCCCAAGCGGCATCACAATGATCGACATCAGTATCACCATCAGCACCGTACCGAACAGCGCAGGAAATACGCCGCCCTCGGTATTCGACTCGCGCGGCTCCCCGCCAAGGAACTTCACCACCTGCCCGCCCCAGTGGCGCAGTTTGTCCGTCGTCGTCATCGCATTGGGATACCAGGCGTCCAGCACCTTATACAACGGAATAACGTGCCGTTCGCCGCGCATATCGCGCAGCACCAGGCTGTCGCGCTTTTGCTCCAGTTCCAGCATCGCCAGGCGTTCCCGCGCCTCCAGATAGCGTTTCTCCAGTTGGATATGCTCCGCCCGGCTTTGCGCCTGTTCCTGGTCGCCCCAACGGTTTTTGCGCACCAGTTTCAGCTGTTTCAGGCGCAGTTCTTCAAATTCATGGCCGATAGGCACCAGCGTGCCGCTCTGCAACGCATGAATGCTGTCCGTAAGCTGATGAACGCGCGCAATGCGCTGGCGCAGCGCCTGCCGGGCGTCACGCCCCAGCAGCGGCTGACCGTTTTCCAGCAAGCCATCGAGATACCCGTAAGCATTGCCGTTATGCCGCCGTTCCAGCACCATCAGCTCCGCCGGTTTGCGCGTATGCAATATGTCGCTGCCCAGCAGGGTAAGGAAATCCTGACCGTTGAAATCACGGTTGCCGGTCTTTACCAGATAGCGGGGAAGCGACGGCGGCGCATCCTGCGGCAGCTTGATCCCCGCCTCGCGCAGTTGTTGCAGCGGAACGTCATAGCGCGCATAGCGCTCGCCGATCACCGTCTGACCGTCGCGCAGCTCAAACTGGTACACGCCGTGCGGCCAGAAATAGCGCATGCCTTGCCCGGCCAGCAGCAGCAAAATGCCCAGCAGCGCCAGAATGCTGACGCTGCCGGCCATGGCGCTCAGCCAAATCCAAATCCGTCCGCCGCGTAATGCGCCCATCAGAGGCCCTCCCTCTGCGTGTCATAACGGGCGCGCAGGCGCAGACGTACCGCCTCCGCCAGCGTATTCACCACGAAGGTGAAGACGAACAGCACCAGCGCGGTCAGGAACAGAATGCGGTAATGCGCGCTGCCGGCCACCGCCTCCGGCATTTCAATCGCGATGTTGGCGGCCAGCGCGCGCAGCCCCTGAAACGGGCTGGCGTCGAGCAACGGCGTGTTGCCGGTCGCCATCAGGACGATCATGGTTTCGCCCACGGCACGCCCCAGCCCGATCATCAGGGCGGAGAAGATCCCCGCACTGGCGCCGGGCAGCACCACGTGCCACACGGTTTGCCAGGGCGTGGCGCCCAATGCCAGCGATCCCTGCGTCAGCGCAGGCGGCACGCCGAACAGCGCGTCTTCCGCCAGGGTAAAGATAACCGGCACCAGCGCGAACCCCAGCGCCACGGCGACGACCAGCGCGTTGCGCTGTTCATAGCGGTCACCCAGGAACTCATGCAGCGGCATATCCCAGATCAGCCGTTCCAGCCAGGGCGCAACGGCAAACAACGCCGCCACGGTCACGGCCACCAGCGGCAACAAAAAGAGGATTTCACGCCCGGCGCCGGCGCGCTGCCGGGCCGGTTTCAGCCAGCGGGCGCACAACGCGCCGCCGCCCAGCGTCACTAACGGCAGCGCCAGCGGCAACAGCAGCAGCGCCAGCAAATGCGCTTCAATCACCGGCGCCAGCCAGATGGCAGCCACCAGGCCGATCACCACCGTCGGCAGCGCGCCCGTCATTTCTATCGCCGGTTTGACCACCCGGCGCAGCCCGGCGGACATAAAGCAGGCGGTATACACCGCGCCCGCCACCGCCAGCGGCGCAGCAAACGCCAGCGCGTACAGTGCGGCCTTCAGGGTGCCGGCCACCACCGGCCACAGGCTGTATTTCGCCTGATAATCATCCGCGCCGGAGGTGGACTGCCAGACGTAGTCCGGCGCCGGGTAGTTTTCAAACCAGACCGGCAGCAGCAAAGTGCGCCAGTTAATGCCAGGATAGGCGTTATCCAGCGGATACCAGACCATGCCGCGCGCATTTTCGGTCAGCAGACCGTCGCCGGCGGAGGCGAACCAAATTCCGCGCGTGTCGGCAGGAAGTTTGTACGTCAATAACGGGGAGGTCTGTAATTCGTCATAAAGCGACAGCGCGCCCCCGCGCGCCAGCGTGGCGAACACACGGCGGTAAGGTTCCGCCGTCATCAGGGCGATCGTCTTTTGCGCGGAATAATCGCGGATGCGCGTCAGGTGGGTTTCATCCCGGCGGTTCACTTCGAACCACTGGCTGACCACGCCGTCGCCGCCGAGGAGCAGCAACGAGGACGCGCCCGGCAACAGCAGCATCCGGCGGGCGTCCAGCGCGATATCCTCACGCGGTTCCGCGCTGCCGTTATCCGGCGCGAACACGCTCAGGTGCGTTTTCCCCAGCAGGAACAAACGGCCGGCATCCGGCGCCAGCAGCAGTTGGGAAACCGGTTCGCGCGCCTCAAGCACGTTTACCTGCCAGCCCTTCGGGCGCCACGTTCCCATCAAGACGCGGCCGTCGGCGGTCAACGCCGCCGCCATCACGTCATTCCCCCGCCGGGCGATGCCAAGCTGCGTCAGCGGCTGGCGGCGCGGATCGAAAAGCTGGGGCGCCGTGCCGTAATCATCGCCCCACTGCGGTGCCGGGGCATCGCCCGGCGTACGGAAGCGCGGAGTAACCAGCCGGATCCGCCCTTCACCGTCGCCCAGCGCCAGCAGCGTATTATTGCCGTCCAAACGGGCGAATGCCGTGGGCGGGGAAGGCATCAGCGGCCCGGATGTTCCGCTTTCACCGCCGGTCTTCAGGCTGAAAAACGTGCCCGTGCCGGATTGATCGACGCGCCAGGCCCACTGCCCGGAATGCTCCACGCCCGCCGTCAGCGTCGGCGAATGGGCCTGCCAGGCCAGCGGCTGCGCGGCGCCGATGCTTGCCGGGCGGAAAAGCGGCCATACCGTATAAATAAGGTAAAAGAAAATCAGCATCAGCGTGAGCAACACCCAAACGCCGCCCGCGCTGATGGCATAGCGTGTCAGGCGATCCCGGCGCGCGCGGCGCCGGCCGAGCGGTGTTGTCTGTGATGGTGTCAAACCCATGCCTTATCCATAATCAGCGTGTTGTAAACGTTCAGTTTTCGCCAAGCCAAAGCGCAGAGCGGCAGCATAATATGTCTGCCGGTTGAACGCTATATTACCCGCCGTTTTTTGCCAAACGGTGAAACATTTCGCGCCCTCTTTGCCGGCAATGCCCCTCTTCCTCTCAACTCCGCCTAATCATTGGACTTTCCCTTCAAACTCTCGCCATAATAATCACAGACACTGGATACTCCCTCTTTAAACTCAAACTGGAGTCGCAATGGGTCAGGACAAGCTCTATACCGAAAAAGAACTCAGTTGGTTATCATTTAACGAGCGCGTTCTACAGGAAGCCGCGGATAAGAGCAACCCGCTTATCGAGCGCATGCGTTTTCTCGGGATTTACTCCAGTAATCTGGATGAATTTTATAAGGTCCGTTTCGCCGATCTGAAGCGCCGTATCCTGATCAGTGAAGAACAGGGTTCCGCCGCCACTTCGCGCCACCTACTGAAAAAAATCCAGGCGAAAGTGCTGAAAACCGATCAGGAATTTGATTCCCTGTACAACGACCTGCTGCTGGAAATGGCGCGCAATCAGATCTTTTTGATTAACGAACGCCAGCTTTCCGAAAACCAGCAGGTCTGGCTGCGGGACTATTTCAGGAATCACCTGCGTCAGCACATTACCCCGACGCTGATCAATCACGACACCAATCTGGCCGAATTCCTGAAGGATGATTACACCTATCTGGCGGTGGAAATTGTGCGCGCCGGCGAGCCGCGCTATGCCCTGCTGGAAATTCCGTCCGACAAAGTGCCCCGTTTTATCACCCTGCCGCCGGAAACCCCGCGCCGCCGCAAGCCGATGATCCTGCTGGATAACATCCTGCGCTACTGCCTCGACGACATCTTCAAGGGGTTCTTCGACTACGATTCGCTCAGCGCCTATTCAATGAAAATGACGCGCGACGCAGAGTACGATCTGGTGACCGAAATGGAATCCAGCCTGCTGGAACTGATGTCTTCCAGCCTCAAGCAGCGCCTGACGGCGGAGCCGGTGCGCTTTGTTTACCAGCGCGACATGCCCGATGCGCTGATGGAGCTGCTGCGCGGGAAGCTGGGGATTTCCACCTATGATTCCGTGATTCCCGGCGGGCGCTATCATAACTTCAAGGACTTCATCAGCTTTCCCAACGTCGGCAAAGCCAATCTGGTCAACCGGCCGCTGCCGCGCCTGCGCCACGCCTGGTTCAACAAGTTCCGCAACGGCTTCGACGCCATCCGCGAACACGACGTGCTGCTTTACTATCCGTACCACACGTTCGAACACGTGCTGGAACTGCTGCGTCAGGCCTCGTTCGACCCCAGCGTGCTGGCGATCAAAATCAACATCTACCGCGTCGCCAAAGATTCGCGCATCATCGACTCGATGATCCACGCCGCGCATAACGGCAAAAAGGTCACCGTGGTGGTCGAATTGCAGGCGCGCTTCGATGAAGAGGCCAATATCCACTGGGCCAAGCGCCTGACGGAGGCGGGGGTCCACGTGATCTTCTCTGCGCCGGGGCTGAAGATTCACGCCAAGCTGTTCCTGATTTCGCGTAAAGAAGAGGACGGCATCGTGCGTTACGCCCACATCGGCACCGGCAACTTCAACGAAAAAACCGCCCGTCTGTACACCGACTACTCACTGTTGACCGCCGATGCGCGGATCACCAATGAAGTACGCCGGGTGTTCAACTTCATCGAAAACCCCTACAGGCCGGTCAATTTCGAGCACCTGCTGGTTTCACCGCAGAACTCGCGCCGCATGTTGTATCAACTGATCGATCAGGAGATCACCAACGCCCAGGCCGGGCTGAGCTCCGGCATTACGCTGAAGCTCAATAACCTGGTGGACAAAGGGCTGATTGACCGGCTGTATACCGCCTCCGGCGCCGGGGTGAAAATCCGCCTGCTGGTGCGCGGCATGTGCTCGCTGGTGCCGGACATTCCCGGCGTGAGCGAAAACATCCAGATCATCAGCATCGTGGATCGCTTCCTGGAGCACGCCCGCGTGTATGTGTTCGAGAACCACGGCGACCAGCTGGTGTACCTCTCTTCCGCCGACTGGATGACGCGCAACATCGACTACCGTATCGAAGTTGCCGCGCCCCTGCTCGATCCGGCCCTGCGCCAAAGGGTGCTGGACCAGTTGGAGCTGCAATTCAACGACACGGTGAAAGCCCGTATCATCGACAAAGAGCTGAGCAACCAATACGCGCCGCGCGGCAACCGGCGTAAGGTTCGTTCTCAATTAGCGATCTATGATTACATTAAGGCGCTGGAACAAGCCGAAGAAGCCCAACAGCAGGAAGCTGACGGGCAAAGCGACGCTGCCGTCGCCCCTTGATCCTCACGGCCGGAAAACCGGCCGTGACAAATAACAATGAATAGATTTATAAGGGCAACTTTATATGCCGTTGACACATGCTTCATCCAGTAAACCTCAGGAAATCGCGGCCATTGATTTAGGCTCCAACAGTTTTCACATGGTCATTGCCCGCGTAGTCAACGGGGCCTTGCAGATCCTGGGGCGACTGAAGCAACGGGTCCATCTTGCCGATGGCCTGGACGGCAACAATATGCTGAGCGAGGAAGCGATTGAGCGCGGCCTGGCCTGTTTATCCCTGTTCGCCGAACGCCTGCAGGGCTTTTCCGAAGAGAACGTCTGCATCGTCGGCACCCATACCCTGCGCCAGGCCAGCAACGCTGAGGAGTTTCTCAACCGGGCGGCCAAGATTATCCCTTATCCGATCGAAATCATCTCCGGGCAGGAGGAAGCGCGCCTGATTTTTATGGGCGTGGCGCACACCCAGCCGGAGAAGGGGCGCAAGCTGGTAATCGACATCGGCGGCGGTTCCACCGAGATGATCGTCGGGGAAGACTTTGACCCGCTGCTGGCGGAAAGCCGCCGCATGGGGTGCGTCAGCTTTGCCCAGCAGTTCTTCCCGCAGGGCGTTATCAGCGCGGAAAACTTCCGCCGCGCGCGGCTGGCCGCGGCGCAGAAGCTGGAGAATATGGCCTGGCAATTCCGTATTCAGGGCTGGAACGCTGCGCTGGGCGCATCCGGCTCCATCAAAGCGGCCCACGAAATTCTGGTCGAAATGGGGGAAAAGGACGGCCTGATTACGCCGGAACGGCTGGAGATGCTGAGCCAGGAAGTGTTGAAGTTCAAACGATTCAGCGAGCTGAGCCTGCCGGGGCTGTCGGAAGATCGTCAGGCGGTGTTCGTACCCGGCCTGGCAATTTTGTGCGGCGTGTTTGACGCGCTGGCCATCAAACAGTTACGCCTGTCAGACGGCGCGCTGCGCGAAGGCGTGCTGTATGAAATGGAAGGCCGCTTCCGCCATCAGGACATCCGCAGCCGCACGGCGATCAGCCTGGCGGAGCACTACAACATCGATCGCGAGCAGGCCCAGCGCGTGCTGCGCACCGTGCAGCAGCTTTATGTCCAGTGGATGGCGCAGAACACCAGGCTGGTGCATCCGCAGTTGGAAGCGCTGCTCAACTGGGCCGCCATGCTGCATGAAGTGGGGCTAAGCATCAACCACAGCGGCCTGCACCGCCATTCCGCCTATATTCTGCAAAACACCAACCTGCCCGGCTTCAACCAGGAACAGCAGTTATTGCTGGCAACGCTGGTACGCTTCCACCGCAAGGCGGTCAAGCTTGACGAACTGCCGCGCCTTAACCTGTTCAAGAAAAAGCAGTACATTCCGCTGATTCAGATCCTGCGCCTGGCGACGCTGCTCAACAACCAACGTCAGGCCACCACCACGCCGGAAAGGTTGGAGCTGCACACCGACGGGTTTGAATGGACGCTGCATTTCCCCAAAGATTTTTTACAGCAAAACAGCCTGATTCAGCTCGATCTCGAGAAAGAACAAGACTATTGGGAAGACGTCACGGGATGGTCGCTGAAGGTTGCAGAGCTGCCCTAAATCCCCTGCACGAAGCCGTTATCAATGGCTTCGTGCTTTCCGCCCATTTTCCCGTCAGAATGCTGAAAAGCATATTTATATCTCTGGTAAAACACCCCCTTGGGAGAACGCAATGAAACTGGTTGTCACTGACGAAATTACAGAAAAAGATCGGGGAGACTTACTGAGCGGACTGAGCGAGTATAACGTCCGGTTTGTCGACAGCAGTGCCTGGGGAGCATTGGGCGTATTTATGCGCGACGACGAGGGCAGGCAGCTTGCCGGGCTGATCGGCGCACGCAAAGGGAACTGGCTGTGCATTGATTTCCTGTGGGTCAGTGAAGCGCTGCGCCACGAAGGCATCGGCGGCAAACTCATTGACGCCGCCGAGGCGGAAGCGAAGAAAAAGGGATGCAAGCAGGCGCTGGTTGATACCTTCAGCTTTCAGGCGCTGGCGTTTTACCAAAAGAAAGGCTACCAGTTGCAGATGACGCTGGATGACTTCCCCCATGACGGGCAGCAGCGGCATTACTTAAGCAAGGTGCTATAACCGCAGAGGAATTTCCGTGTTAATAAGGGTTGCCGCCGGGGCGGATACTGCGGACATGTTCCGGGTTCGGCTCAGCGTAAACGAAAACAAAGCGACGATGGCAGAATTGGCGCGCTACGGCGTAACGCCGGAATCGTTACCTGCCATGCTGTCGGGAACGGGCCGGGGATGGGTCGCTGAAATCGACGGCGTTATCAGGGCGTTTGCCATGGCAGATGCCGAAAACGCAACGATATTTGCCCTGTTTGTCGAACCGGGGGCTGAAAAGCAAGGTATTGGCCGCAGGCTGATGAATGAGGCAGAGAGATGGCTCGCTGAAATGGGCTGCGCTCAAATCTGGCTGGAAACCGACAGCAATACGCAGGTGCGGGCCAACGGGTTTTATCGCTATCTCGGCTGGCAGGAAAGTAACAGACAACCCGACGGACAGGTCAAATTTATTAAGACGTTAAGCAGACATAACGTGTAAAACGACACGTTATGCCTGAGCCAACCGCAAACGCCGCCTAATCAGGATGTAGGACTCGACTATTCCCCTGTAGTCCTCTCCGCTTTCACCTGCTGATGTCCTACTATCGCGATAACCAGATAACGGCAAGAGCCTTATGATTAGGTATCCGCGATGATAAAAAACATGCTGATTTGTGGCGTTAGTCTTCTCCTGATTTCCGGCGGTGCCAACGCCGGTAACGCCTATTACGGCTGCCAGAAAAAACTGTTTAATCTGGAAAAACAGCTTGATTACGCCTATGCCCACCATAACGTCTACCGGGCCAGAGGATTAGAGCGGGCTATCGCACGCGTTAAGGCATACTGCCACACGGGAAACCGGCCATCCTACGACGGATACACCGGTGCGACCTATGACGGATATACCGGCGCGACCAATCTTCACCGCTATAAAGACGGGTATTCGTTAAGAAAAAAGATCGCCAAAGCCGAGTTGGAACTTAAAGAGGCGAAAATGAAAGGCGATCCGCTGAAAATTGCCAAGCGTAAGGGGAAAGTCGAATTACTGAAGGAAGAACTGCGCATCGTGGAGAATAACGCTTATGCGCTCTCGCGTGCGGGGGAAGATGAGTAGAGGGTTTCTTGCTGGGTTTATCCCCGCTTGCGCGGGGAACACGCTGTTTGCCCTATCGCCGCCCACAATACATACGGTTCATCCCCGCTCACGCGGGGAACACGCGATTCAAATATTACAATATAGGTTTTGATTCGGTTCATCCCCGCTCACGCGGGGAACACCTAACTGCCATTAATAAATTCTCCTAACCATCCGGTTCATCCCCGCTCACGCGGGGAACACGGGCCACGGCTGATAAATGAGCGCAGAGAATACGGTTCATCCCCGCTCACGCGGGGAACACATAACGCCAGAATTTGGCCCCTGTGGGCCTGACGGTTCATCCCCGCTCACGCGGGGAACACAACTCCAGCCCCGTTACCAGGTACTTGATTTTCGGTTCATCCCCGCTCACGCGGGGAACACCCTAAAACTATATACATGAATTTGAATGATTTTTTCAACCACTAAAATTCCACCAATTTTTCACGCAATGAAATAACGTGAGATTAGCGGCTTAGCTTGCGAGCGTGATTCCATATTTCATATAAGTCGCCTGGAAATCTATCCAGCCTATTTTCTCTTCGATATGGCAGGCATATAGTCTCAGGACTGCGGCAAAATCCGCAGCCGGAATTAGCGTTTCGGTACAAACTCGGATACATATGACATAATGTCATACGCTTTTGCTTACCCCAAATAATGGTAGCTCAGGCGGGGGCTTCATCAGAAGCGCTGGTACTCCGAGACCGGTAACGCTAACCCTGTCTGGGCCGCCACCCAAGTTTAGCGTCTTGGAAGCGGTCATCAGTTAACTCGGAGAAACTCACATGACTGATACTTCTTTTTCTCAAAGTTTTGAAAGCTCCATTACCATCTTCCGCGATCTCATCGCCGACCTCTCGTTCTCACAGCTCAACGATATTCAGCTTTGCGATCTCAGCGCCGTTGCCGCAGAGTCTGCGGAAGGCATCTGCCACGGTTTACTCTATCTCGGGGAATCTCTGGAAAGTTGCCAGCCTGTGCCGGAGAACCTCAGCAACATCAGCCGTTATTTAACAGCCAGCGCCCATCTGCTGCCGGCATTGATGGAGATCTGCCATCAATGCGCTCATCACCTGCACCAGCAAATAGCGCAATAACCGGGCAGCCAAAACACGCTCGCCGCATAAATGCGGCGAGAAACGAAAACTGGCAGCATCCCTTGCCCCATCAAATCCCCAGTTCCCTGCGCACCTTCTCCACCACGTCCCCCGCCAACGGCAAGTAACCGTCCTTCACCACCGCCGCCTGCCCTTCCGGCGACAGAACGCTGCTCAAAAACGCCGCCGTCAGCGGCGACAACGGTTTTCCCGGCGCCTTATTCACATAAATGTACAGCTCCCGCGCCAGCGGATATTTCCCCGCCATCACGTTCTCCGCCGTCGGCATCACCGGCTCCCCGCCCGTGCGCCCTACGGCCAGCACATGCACCCCGCTGGCGCGAAACCCCATCCCGGCATAGCCTATCCCGCCCAGCGAGCCAGCCACCGCCTGCACCACCGAAGACGACCCCGGCAGCTCATTGACGCGATTAACGAAATCCCCGTCACACAACACCTGCTGTTTAAAAAAGCCGTACGTGCCGGAAGCGGAGTTACGCCCGTACAGCGTCAGCGCACGCCGCTGCCAGCTCCCCGCCGTCACGCCCAGCTGCGACCAGCGCGTCACCGGCGCAGCGGCACCGCAGCGCAACGTGCGTGAAAACACGGCATCAAGCTGACGAAAAGTGATGCTGCGCAGCGGATTATCCTGATGCACCAGCAACACCAGCGCATCCTGCGCCACCGGCACCGCCAGCGGCGGGTAGCCATAGCGCTGCTCGAAGGCAGCGATTTCCGCCTCCTTCATCGGCCTGCTCATCGGCCCCAGCTGCACCGCGCCGGCAACCAGCGCTGTCGGCGCGCTGGAAGAACCGGCTGCCTGCATCTGCACATTAACGTTGGGATACGCGTGGGTAAATACGTCGCGCCACAGCCCCATCAGGTTAGCCATGGTGTCAGAACCGGCGCTCGAAAGATTGCCGGATAAAATCATTTGTTGCGCCGCAGCACTGCCCGCCAGCCCCCAGGCCAGGCACAGCAGCGCCAGCGTTTTTTTCCATCCCCGCATCAGGTTTCCTTGCTGGAGATCCCCGTCCGTCCTTTCTGCCCGGCCGCGGCAACAATCAGATGGTTCGGCAGCGTAAACACAAAGCGCGAGCCTAACCCCGGTTCACTCATAATTTCCAGCGCCGCATCATGATGTTGCAGCGCATGTTTAACAATCGCCAGCCCCAGCCCGCTGCCGCCGGTATCGCGGGAACGGGCCTTATCCACCCGGTAAAAACGCTCGGTCAGGCGGGAAATATGCTCCGGCGCGATCCCCGGCCCGTTATCGCTCACCTGGAATTGCGCGCCCTGAGGCGTTCGCTGCCAGCACACCTCAATCGACGTACCGGGCGGCGTATGATTGACCGCATTGTACACCAGATTAGACACCGCGCTGCGCAGTTGCTCATCGTCGCCGAACACCTTCAGGTTGTCATTCACCCGGAAAACAATCTCATGACGGCCGTTACTGAGCGAACGCGCCTCCTGCTGCAACATGCGCAGCATCAGCGGCACGTCCACGACCTGATTCATCTCGATATGCGGCGCTGCCTCAATGCGCGACAGCGTCAGCAACTGCTTCACCAGGCTGTCCATACGCCGGGTCTGCGCCTGCATAGTGGCCAGCGCCTTATCGCGCAGCGCGGGCGGCATCGCATCGCCATCCATCATTTCCAGGTATCCCTGCAACACCGTTAACGGCGTGCGCAGTTCATGACTGACGTTGGCGAAGAAGTTACGGCGCGCACCTTCCAACTGGCGATTTTGCGTGACGTCGCGCCCGACCATCAGAAGCTGCCCTTCCGCATACGGCATGATGCGAAACTCAATGGCGCGTCCGTTATTCAGCGAAAGGTTCAGCGGGCGGCTGAAATCCCGCTGTTGCAGATATTGGGAAAACTCAGGATAACGCAGCAGGTTAAGGACGTGCTGACCGCTGTCTTCCGGCCAACGAAAGCCGAGCAGATGCTGAGCCAGCTTATTGCACCAGAAAATATTGCCTTCCTCGGTGGTCATCACAATGGCGTCCGGCAGTGACTCCGCCCCGCTGCGAAAACGTTTGATCAACAGCGCCAGCTCGCGCCGGCGGCGGCGGTTGCGCTGCTGCATCTGATACAGCCCGTAAAACAGCGGCTCCCAACTGCCCCGCCCCGGCGGCGGCGTCATGCTGCGATCCGTCCACAGCCAGTGGGAAAGGCGCAGTTGGTTATAGCAATGCCAGCCCAGCAACCCCAGTACCGCGGTCAGCAGAAACCAGGGAAGATAACCTATCAGCAGGCCGAGCAGCAACGCCGGCACGCAGCAGAACAACAGCTCCAGCAGCAGGCGTTTCCACGATAAAGGTTCAAGCACAATAAGGGTTCCCGTCGGTATCAGTAACGGGCTGAAAAACGGTAGCCGGTCCCGCGCACGGTCTGAACCATGCGGTCATGACCGCTGGACTCCAGCGCCTTGCGCAAACGGCGGATATGCACGTCAACGGTGCGATCCTCAACATAAACGTTAGTGCCCCAGACGTGATTCAGCAACTGTTCGCGGCTGTAAACCCGCTCCGGATGCGTCATAAAGAAGTGCAACAGCTTGAATTCGGTCGGCCCCATTTCCAGCGGCGTTTCATTCGCCATCACCCGGTGCGAGGTCGGGTCAAGACTCAGCCCCTGAACGTCGATCACCTCCTCCACCGCCATCGGCGAAATACGCCGCATGACCGCCTTAATACGCGCCACCAGCTCCTTCGGCGAAAACGGTTTGGTAATGTAATCATCGGCGCCCACTTCCAGCCCGCGCACCCGGTCTTCCTCTTCGCCGCGCGCAGTCAGCATCATCACCGGAATGTCGCGGGTGATCGCCTCACGTTTCATATGCTTGATAAACTGAATGCCGGAACCGCCGGGTAACATCCAGTCCAGTAAGACTAAATCGGGATAGGGTTCCGACAGCCCGTTCACCGCGCTGTCATAATCCCCGGCTTCCAATGCCTGGTAACCATTCTGCTCCAGTACAAAGCACACCATTTCACGGATCGGCGCTTCATCTTCTACGACCAATATGCGTCTTGCCATGGATTTATCCCGTCAATGTGTTTCATCGCGGCGCCATTATGCGTCAGTTTTATGACAGTTTTATGAAAATTAACACAGCCGCAATACGGTAACTACCTTTTGCTTGATTGGCCCGCCCGGCGACACTCCGTATAATCCCCCTATGCGAAAACAACCACGGACCGTCCTGTGAGCACACAACCCGCACTGCGCCTGATCCACACCTCCGACTGGCACCTCGGCCAGTACTTTTACAGCAAAAGCCGCGCGCCCGAGCATCACGCGTTTCTGCACTGGCTGATTGAGCAGGTGAAAGCGCACCAGGTTGACGCCGTTATCGTGGCCGGCGATGTGTTCGACACCGGCGCGCCACCGAGCTACGCCCGTGAACTGTACAACCGCTTCGTGGTAGAGCTGCGGGAAACCGGCTGTCAGTTGGTGGTGCTGGGCGGCAATCATGACTCGGTCGCTACGCTGAACGAATCCCGTGATTTGCTGGCCTGCCTCAACACCCGCGTGATCGCCAGCAGCGCCGGCGACGAAAATGAGCAGGTGCTGACGCTGACCCGCCGCGACGGCACGCCCGGCGCCCTGCTCTGCGCGGTGCCCTACCTGCGCCCGCGCGACATTCAGCGCAGCCGGGCCGGCGAGTCGGCGCAGGAAAAGCAGGAAGCGCTGACGGAGGCCATCCGCGCGCATTATGCGCAGCTGTACGCGCTGGCGCAGCAGCGGCGCGAAACGCTGGGCGCGGCGCTGCCGATCGTCGCGACCGGCCATCTCACCACGCTGGGCGCCAGCACCTCGGAGTCAGTGCGCGATATCTACATCGGTTCGCTGGACGCCTTCCCCGCCGGCGCATTTCCGCCCGCCGACTACATCGCCCTCGGCCATATCCACCGCCCTCAGGCGGTGGTGAAAGATGGCCACATCCGCTACAGCGGTTCACCTATCGCGCTGAGCTTCGACGAACTCGGCAGTGAAAAAAGCGTATGCCTGGTCACGCTCACACCCGGAGAAGCGGCGGAGGTCACCTTACTGCCGGTGCCGGTTTACCAGCCGATGCGCCTGATCAAAGGCGATATCGCGCAGATAGAGCAACAGCTGAGCGCCTTTGCCGATTATCGGGGGGAACGCCCGGTCTGGCTGGACGTGGAAATCAACAGCGACGCCTACCTCAGCGAGGTCCAGAAACGTATTCAGCAGCAAAGCGAAGGATTACCGGTAGAAATCATTTTGCTGCGGCGCAGCAAGGCACAGCGCGCTAACGTTCTCGAACGCCAGGAGAAAGAAACGCTCAGCGAGCTGAGCGTGGACGACGTCTTCGAACGCCGTCTGGCGCTGGAAACCGACGGCGACGAAGGGTTGCACGATCGCATTCGCCGGACGTTTCGCACGGTGGTGCATGAGCTGGAACAGGAACTGCGGCAAACGGAGGAAGATAAAGCATGAAAATCCTGAGCCTGCGGCTGAAAAACATCAACTCCCTGCGCGGCGAGTGGAAGATCGACTTCACGCGCGAGCCTTTCGCCGGCACCGGGCTGTTCGCCATCACCGGCGCGACGGGCGCCGGGAAAACCACCCTGCTTGACGCCCTGTGCCTGGCGCTGTACCACCAAACGCCGCGCCTGAAAGTTTCACCCACGCATAACGAGCTGATGACGCGCCACACCGCGGACTCCCTGGCCGAAGCGGAATTCGAAGTTAAAGGCGTCGGCTACCGCGCATTCTGGAGTCAGCGCCGCGCCAACAACAAGCCCGACGGCAACCTGCAGCCGCCGAAGGTCGAGCTGGCGCGCATCAGCGACGGCAAAATTCTCAGCGACAAAATCAGCGATAAACTGACGCAAATCGCCGAAATCACCGGGCTTGATTTTGGGCGTTTCACCAAATCCATGATGCTGTCTCAGGGCCAGTTCGCCGCCTTCCTCAACGCCGAGCCAAAAGAACGCGCCGAGCTGCTGGAGGAGCTGACCGGTACGGAGATTTACGGCCTGATCTCCGAGCGGATATTCCAGCGCTACCGCGACGCCCTGCACGGGTTGAATGCCCTGCGCGAACGGGCCGGCGGCATTGAACTGTTGGATGAAGCCGCCCTCGCCCGCATCAACGAAGAGTTGGCTGCGTTGCAGGAACGGGAAAAGCAGGATATTGCCCGTGAAGAAGCCCTGAACCGTCTGTGGCAGTGGCGGCAAAAACGCCAGGAGCTGATCCGGGAGCGGGAGCAACAACGCCAGAAGCAACAGGAGGCGGAGCAGCAGTGGCTGGCGTTGCAGCCGCAAATGGCGCTGCTGACGCGCAGCGAACCGGCGCAACAGTTGCGCCCTCAGTATCAGGCGCTGGTTCAGCTACGCAACGATATCGCCGATGCGGAAAAACAACATCAGGTACGGCTTAACCAACAGGCGCAGCTAAACGACACATTGCTTCCCCTGAGCCGCCGCCGCGAAGAAGCGGAAACCGCGCGTCAAAACGCCCGCCGCGAGCAGCAGCAAACCGAGCAACTGATAGAGAATCAGGTCGCGCCGCTGGACAACCAACTGGCACAGCTAAACCATGAACTGGCGCGCCTGAACGAACAGCATCAGCAAACGACACAGGCACTGACGCAACAACAACAAGCGCAGCAGCAGGCCGAAAGTGCGCTGACCGACCAAACCGCCCGGCTGAACGCGCTGACACAGCAACAAGAGGACACCCGCCGCCACCAGCGCTGGGGGGAATACCTTACCGGCTGGGAAAAAACCTTCGATCAGTTGCACCAGCAGCAGAAAACGCTGACGGAAAGCGAGCACCAACTTCGCGCGTTACACGAGCAGCACGGCGAGCTGCAAACCCGCACCGCCGCGCAGCAACAGGCGCTGACCCTCGCACAGCATGCAGAGCAACAGGCGCAGCAGCAGAGCCAACAGGCCGAGGACGCCTGGCAACGGGCGGAGAACGACGGCAGCCGTCAGCAACTGCTCCGGCAGCAAGAAACGCTCGAACGCAATCGCAGCGCCCGCCAGAACCTGAACCGGCTTTCACCACTGTTCGCCCAAAGCCACCGGCGTTTGTTGGCGATCACCCAACAGCTTTCGGAGCAGCGGCAAACCCTTAAAACGCTGGAAGAGCAGCTTCAGCAAAAACGCCAGGCCTGGCAGGAAAAACAGCAGCATCACCGCGATCTGAAATCCCGTCTCGAACTGGAACGCCGCATCGCCGAACTGGAGCACGAACGCGCCCGTCTGCAGGCCGGGCAACCCTGCCCGCTGTGCGGTTCCACGCAGCATCCGCTGGTGGAGAACTACCAGCCGCCGCGCCTCAGCGAACACGAACAGCGCCTGAAAATACTGGAAACCGAAACCGACGCGCTGAAACAGGAAGGCATCGCCCTTGCTGAACGGCAGAAGCTGTTGCAGCGCAATCATGAGCAACAGGAAAAAGAAGCCGCCGCGCTGGAGAAAGAAACGCATGATTACCGCGCAGCCTGGCAGACCGCCTGCACAGCGCTGGCGCTGACGCTGGATATCGCCGACGCCACGGCGCTGGAAAGCTATTTAAGCGACGCCGAGCAGCAGGAGCAGCGGCTGCGTGAATCGCTACAAGCGCTGGACCGGCAGCAGCAGCAACGTCAAAAATATAAAGATGCGCACACGCAGGCGCTGTTCGCCCTGAATCAGGCGCAGCAACAGCTTACCCTGCTGCAACGCGACGTTCAGGCGGCGGAAAAACAGCAGCAAACGCTGGAGCAAAGCCGTCTGCACGTTCATGAAGCGCTCACACAACTACGCCAGCAGCTTGAGCAGGAACTGACGCCGTTAGCGCTCACTCCGCCTGCGGATGGCGACGGCGAAAACTGGCTCGCCCGGCGGCGCGAAGAGTATCAGCAATGGCAGGCGCGCCAGGAAAATGCGGCGCAGCTGACGCTGATGATTACCCGCAGCCAAAGCGAGCTGAACGCCCTGAAGCAGAGCGCCGACCAAACTCACCAACAGCTGACGCAACTCCGGCAGCAATTGCAGGAACAGCAAACCCGGCGCGATAGCCTGACAGAACAACGCCGCGCCCTGTTCGGCGATGAAAGCACCGCGGAGGCGCGCGAAGCCCGCAGCCGCGCCGTACGGCAGGCAGATACGGCGGCGGAACAGGCACAGCAGGAAGAGCAGGCCGCCCGCCAGCAGCTGGAACGCCTGGCAGGCGAAATCGATTCCGCCCGACAACAGCAGCAGCAATGGCGGAGCCGGCTGGAGCAACAGCAAAACCAATTCAGCTCGGCGCTGCAGCAGTCCGGCTTCAGCGACGAAGCGCAACTGCTGGCGGCGATGCTGGAAGAGAGCGAGCATCAGCGCCTTCTGGCGCTACGGGAAGAATCGACGGCACGGCGCAGCCAGATCGGCGCCTTGCTGCAGCAGGCGGAGCAAGCGCTCACCACGTGGCTGGCGCAAGCGCCGGAACAGGACGATGAAACCAGCGACGAGCAGTTGCAACAGACGCTGGCCGAGCTGCGTAGCGCGCTGCGTAACGCCGGCCAGCGCCAAGGTGAACTGCGTCAGCAACTGACCAGCGATACGCAAAGACGCCATAACCAGCAACAACTGATGAACCAGATTGCCGAGAGCCAGCAAAATTACGAAGACTGGAGCTATCTCAACAACCTGATTGGCTCCGGCAGCGGCGACAAGTTCCGCAAGTTCGCGCAGGGCCTGACGCTGGAACATCTGGTTTATCTCGCTAACCAGCAGCTTGCCCGCCTGCACGGTCGCTATCTGTTACAGCGTAAAAAAAGCGATGCGCTGGAGCTGGAAGTGATGGACACCTGGCAGGCAGACAGCGTGCGCGACACCCGAACGCTGTCCGGCGGGGAGAGTTTTCTGGTCAGCCTGGCGCTGGCGCTGGCGTTGTCGGATTTGGTCAGTCATAAAACCCGCATCGACTCCCTGTTTCTTGATGAAGGTTTCGGTACGCTTGATGCGGAAACCCTGGAAACCGCGCTGGATGCGCTGGACCGGCTCAACGCCAGCGGCAAGATGATCGGCGTGATCAGTCATGTGGAAGCGATGAAAGAACGAATTCCCGTGCAGATCCGGGTCAAAAAAATCAACGGGCTGGGCATCAGCCGGCTGGATTCCCGCTTTTCACTGAATCAGGCTGCGGAATGATATAACCCGGCCCAATAAAGCACGGCGGTGACGAACACCAGGTTCACCGCCACACAGCCCCAAAACAGGGCAACGAACGGCTGTTTGCGGGTTTTATGGCGCCACAGACGGCGCGCAATGAGCGCCCCCGGCCAGCCGCCGAAAAGGCCGAACAACAGTAACGTTTTCTCAGGAATGCGCTGCCGTTCACGTATGGCCGCATATTTATCAGCGCCATAGGCCAGTAACGTCAACAGATTGAGGATAAGAAACCCGATGATGACCGGTGCCGGCGTGAAAGGAGACGCAATCAGGGTAACAACCAGTAGTAGCCAAAATGCTTTGTTTAGCATAGCGATTAAATCAGCTTTATTATTTCCTGAACAATAATAGAAGTATATTCTTTTCAATCCATATATCAATAGATGAAATACTTATCATCTTCAGGAATAAATCCAGCCAAGGTTTATTTTTATGCATGTAATACTTACAGCAGCGACAATAACAGAAATAAAAAGCAATAAATAAATTCATAAATAACAATTAACGAAAACCACCCTTGTTTGGGTTAATGGCCCCCGTGTTACAATCGCCGCGGGTGCCTGAGGCTTTCTGGCTTCAGGTATTATTATCAGACCCCGGAAAGATGAAGGCCCCGAGTTAATTACTTAACCCGAGGCCAACACATGAACAACACAATTCAGATGTTAGCCTCTTACTCGCCGAAAGGCAAGGAGCAGAAGGCTATGAAGCAGCAACTCGTGATAGTCATCGTTATTTGTATAACGATGCTGGCGGTAACGTTAATCGCAAGAAAAGACCTTTGTGAAATCCGCATCCGAAGCGGGCAAACTGAGGTCGCTGCCTTCACGGCTTACGAATCCAGGTAAGGGCCCGGCGCGGGGAATTTTCCCCGCGCTTCTGGTTGTCAGGTTCAGCGGCTCAGGCGCCCTTTTATTCCTCTTTGCCGCAAATAACCATGCTGAATTATTATTTGGCCGTCAATTCACTCTGAAATTCATTATAGTGGCGAGATTTATTTTTATAATACTGACATCGACAACACTCACAGGAAAGAAAAAAATAAAGAATTTCATAAATAACAATTAACGAAAACCACCCTTGTTTGGGTTAATGGCCTCCGTGTTACAATCGCCGCGGGTGCCTGAGGCTTTCTGGCTTCAGGTATTATTATCAGACCCCGGAAAGATGAAGGCCCCGAGTTAATTACTTAACCCGAGGCCAACACATGAACCCAACAATTCAGATGTTAGCCTCTTACTCGCCGAAAGGCAAGGAGCAGAAGGCTATGAAGCAGCAACTCGTGATAGTCATCGTTATTTGTATAACGATGCTGGCGGTAACGTTAATCGCAAGAAAAGACCTTTGTGAAATCCGCATCCGAAGCGGGCAAACTGAGGTCGCTGCCTTCACGGCTTACGAATCCAGGTAAGGGCCCGGCGCGGGGAATTTTCCCCGCGCTTCTGGGTG
>NZ_QRAP01000004.1:216504-428000 GCF_003363015.1 Enterobacillus tribolii
AAATCCGCATCCGAAGCGGGCAAACTGAGGTCGCTGCCTTCACGGCTTACGAATCCAGGTAAGGGCCCGGCGCGGGGAATTTTCCCCGCGCTTCTGGGTGTCAGGTTCAGCGGCTCAGGCGCCCTTTTATTCCTCTTTGCCGCAAATAACCATGCTGAATTATTATTTGGCCGTCAATTCACTCTGTAACTCATTCTTCATAATCAACGGACGATAATTAATCTGAATTTCAGACAGCTTAGATGTTCCCTCAGACGTATAGAAAAAACGCGGATGACTAAATCCCACCTGCAGGAGCAATCCATTAATATTATACAATGCGGCTAACGGCGCTTTACCATTCGTTAATACGGCAACATGTGACTCATTGACCTTACCCGGCTCAGCAAGCAACCATTTATTCAGCGTGTCGCCCAACTGTTCAAAACTCAGCGCTCTACCATCGACCCGGTACTCCACCACGCCATTTTTCCCTGCCGGCATATCAATAATAATGGTACGTGCTGCGCCGGATATAAGGGGGAACAGCAACAGTAACATCCCGATAAAATATTTCCTTATCATCATTATGCTCCGATATATCGTCTGTAACGCGTGTCGATGTTATTTTCAAATTGCCCAACGGTCGAATAAACAGAAGTACCATGCGCGCTGATGTTGGTCAACGTACCATTGAGGAACACAATAAATCCGGTATGTCCGGAATAACTGCTGCCACCGGAGGATAAAGGATAAGCAGCCACATCCCCTTTAGCCGGTTTCTCATCCGTAGATAATACCCGCCAGTTAGGAATATAGGTATTTTTATCCGCCCATTCCGCCGCCAGCGGTGCGCGCTTGGCTCCGCGGATAGTCACATAGGCATCCAGCCCGGCTTCTTTTATCACGTCATAAACGAATTTATTGCACTTATTTGAGTTGACCGGGAAGTCATCCTTCGCGACGTCGTATGCCCACGCCGTACTCTGATCGTGGCTGACGGCTTTGGTATTCACCAGATTGCGCTTTTGCACGTTGCCGGGCAGTCCTTCCTGATGGCCCCGAATCGTCCGGCCTTCCATTTTATAAACCTCCGGCGCGGTATTCAGCGTTTTTAACGTTCTTCCGCCCGGACTGATGACGCTGTCCGGCGCCTTTATCCCCATGGCAAACTGCAAAATACGAATCGCTTTATACAGCTCTTCATCTGCCATTGTACCCTGCGCGATCTGCGGTAATGTTTTCACCCTGGCGAAATGCGCGTTCAGTTGCTGGCGTACCAGCCTGACCTCTTCCGGCTTATTCGCTCCTCCCAAACCAACGCTGGCACTCAGTACGATTGTCATCAGCCATTTCCTTTAGCAAGTTTTCGTGATGTGATTACGTGAACTATCACCTTACTGCGTTTCTTTTTGGGACGATCCTTAGTTTTAACAATTTGTGATATGTATACTTATCACTCAAAAGCAACCTCACGTTAATCTACCACCGGGCTATGCACCATGATTATCAGCGCCAGTCGCAGAACGGACATTCCCGCGTTTTACGCCGAATGGTTTATCAACCGCATTCGGGCGGGCTTTTTGCTGACGCGCAATCCGTTCAACTACCGGCAAATCAGCCGGGTGTCGCTGCTGCCGGAGGAAACAGAGGTTATCGTCTTCTGGACACGCAACCCGCGAAAACTTATGCCTTATTTACCGGAGCTCCGGCAACTGGGGCATCGCTTTTATTTCCAGTACACCCTCACCGGCTATCCGCGCGTTCTGGAGGAAAAAAACGTCAGTCCCTATAAGTCGATAGAGACATTCAGGGCATTATCGCAGGCAGTCGGCAGTGACAGCATTGTCTGGCGTTACGATCCCATTTTGCTTTCCAACCTGCTGCCATTGCATGAACACATCCGGCTTTTCACCAAGCTGGCGCAGAGCCTGCGCGGTTACACTCACCGGGTCGTCATCAGCTTCGTTGACTTTTATAAGAAGACGGAAAAAAACCTGAACGCCGTGAACGGCCTCAGCTACCGGGATATTTTGCAGGATGAAAGCGCCTACACGACGCTGGCTCAGGCGCTGGCGGAAATCGCCGCGCGCTGCGGAATGGAAATCTTCACCTGCGCCGAAAACGTCCGGCTGGCGCAATACGGCATCCAGCCCGGCAAATGCATTGACGACAGACTGATCAAACAAGTGTTCGGCATTGACGTCAGCCACGCTAAGGATGCAGGGCAGCGGGAAGCCTGCGGTTGTGTAAAAAGCATCGACATCGGCGCGTACAATACCTGCCTGCATGGCTGCACCTATTGCTACGCCACCTTCAATCATGCGCTGGCGGCGGCGAACTACAAGAAACACGATCCGCAAAGCCTGTTTCTGTTCGGGCCTGCGCAAGCGATCCCCGTTCAGTTACTGCAGGCGCCGGAACGACAGACGCCGCTGTTTTGATGTCAGCCGCATTGCGGCGGCTGACAATCTGTTATCCGCTGAATGCCTTGCCTTTAAACACCCGCGTCGGGTTTCCCCGTTCCAGCTGATGATGAAACATCCGCCGCTCAGCCTTTATTCCGGCTTGCTGCTGCTGTTGCACCTGCTTCAGCTTGTGTTCCAGCAGCCAGCGCGCCAGACGCTTATTGGCATGCTGGCTGCGTTCGCTCTGCACCTTTACGCTGATTCCGCTGGCGAGGTGCGTGGCCCGTACCGCAGACTCGGTTTTATTCACGTGTTGCCCGCCCGGCCCCGATGCCCGCAGGGTGTCGAAACGAATCCCCTCATCCGGCAACGTTTCCGGCATGGCAACGCGGGCGGCGCCGATGTACCAGTTTTTCCGGCTGCCGCCGCCGCGCCATGGGCTGTCGCAAATCCACAGCAGTGTCCCGCTCCAGGCGTCGGCCACCTGCGCCTCCTGCCCGCCGCTCAACGCCACCAGCGCCGAACGCAGTGTTCCCTCGCGCCGCCCCGTTTCCGCCTCCAGCAGATCCAGCGTGACGCCGGCCTCCGCCGCCTCACGGGTAAGCCGCGCCAGGGCTTTGGCAACGGCCATCATGCACTCATCCGGCCCCTGCGCGGCGGAAAGCTGTAATAAAATCATGCTTCCTCCCCGCGCACTTTGTAAGTCAGAACCGGCGTCAGACGGGCAATCAGTACGATCAGCCCGGCCTGTTGCAGCGCCTCAATGATGCTGTCAATCGGCTTGTAGGCCTCCGGCGCCTCCTGAAAAATAAGTTGCTTATCCTGACACACCACCCGGCTGCCAAAACGGGTGCGCGTCAGTTGCTGCACGTTATAGCGGGACGAAAGCCGGTCGCGGCATTCACCGCGCATCCACTTACGCCCCGCGCCGTGCGCCAGAGAATACAGGCTGTCCGCGGCGGGAACCGGCTGCACCAGATAGCTGTAGTCACCGCGTGAACCGGGGATCATCACCGGCCCGCCGTCCGCAGGCGTCGCCCCCTTGCGATGCAGCCAGCCCGTCACGCCGTCAATCTCACAGCGCGAAACCAGATTATGATTCACGTCCAGCAAACAGCTGCCTTCTCCGCGCCAGCGAGCCAGCATACGCTGAGCAATCAGGCGGCGGTTCAGTTCAGCAAACGCCAATGCCTGCTGATGCTGCAACAAATAGTTCTGCGCCGCCGGGGTTTCTTCCTCCAGCCCCTGGTGGCCGAACGCACGCACGTGCTGTTCCAGAATGGCCTGCCCCAGGCCGCGTGAACCGCTGTGTACCAGCAAAAGCAGTTCTTTGGTTGAAAGCTGCCGCTGTTCCAGCCATTCCGGCTGATAAACCTCATCCAGTTGCTGCAGTTCCGCAAAGTGATTACCGCCGCCAATGGTGCCTAACGCATAACGAAAATGCGCCGGCGCATCCTGCGGCAGTTCATCCTCCGCTAACGGCATATCAATGCTGCCGAGGCGTTTTTCCAGCTTATCCGCCGACAGCTTGCCGGCGGTCAGCCCCGTACGCCACAGCGCCATACCGCAACCAATATCGTTGCCGACCAGGGCCGGATAAAAGCGGGAGCGGGAAAAAAACGCCGCGCCAACCGGATACCCGCGCCCCGGATGCAGATCGGGCATGCCGGCCACGCGCACCATTCCCGGCAGGCGGGCGGTTGTTTCGAGTTGTTGGATTGCTTTTCCTTCAATCCAGGTGTGTTCCGTCGCGATAATATTGACGCATGCCGGAACCGAGCAAAAATCTGTGCCCATAGATCAATCCTGTGTGATCGTTACAAAAAATAGCGGATCAGGATCGGAGCAGGAGGGGACGGCACACTGTCATCAAAAATGGCCGTAAGTTATGAAGAGTCTATCCCGCCAGGCTGACGTGCGGGAAAAGGCAAACTGCCGGGATAGACTCTTAAGCCTGTACCGATCCGTAAAACGGGGATGATGTAAAAGTCATGATAAACCTCCTTATTGATGATGAGACGGAAACATAAAACGCGCACATCCTGCCATAGGCACAATTTTTGCGCAACAACGCCTTTTCATTCCTCTGACGCCATAATTTCCTCCGCAATCCCTCACAAAAAGAAAAGTATTTTGTTGAATTATTGAAAACTCGCATGCAAAGTTAAAAAGGTAACACATTAATTCATTTAAATTATAAAAGATGGATTATCACAAAACTCAATTATTTTGCGCCAAAATGAGGAACCAATCATGAAAGCAGCTGTAGTAACCCAGGATCATCGCGTCGAAATCAAGGACAAAAAACTACGTCCCCTGCAACACGGTGAAGCTCTGCTCAAAATGGATTGCTGTGGTGTTTGCCATACCGACCTGCATGTGAAGAACGGCGACTTCGGAGACAAAACCGGCGTAACGCTGGGCCACGAAGGCGTTGGCGTTGTCACCGAAGTCGGCCCCGGCGTCACCTCCCTGAAAGTCGGCGATCGTGCCAGCGTGGCGTGGTTTTATGAGGGTTGCGGGCATTGTGAATATTGTAACAGCGGCAATGAAACCCTGTGCCGTACAGTAAAAAACGCGGGGTACAGCGTCGACGGCGGAATGGCCGAACAATGCATCGTCGTGGCCGACTATGCGGTGAAAGTGCCGGACGGCCTGGGCTCCGCCGAAGCCAGCAGCATCACCTGCGCCGGTGTAACGACCTACAAAGCGGTTAAGCTTTCCCTCATCAAACCGGGCCAGTGGATTGCCATTTACGGGCTGGGCGGCCTCGGCAACCTCGCGCTGCAATATGCCAAAAACGTCTTTAACGCCAAAGTGATCGCCATTGACGTCAACGATGAACAGCTGAAATTTGCCGCAGAAACCGGCGCCGATCTCATCATCAACTCACGCAGCGAAGACGCGGCGAAGATCATTCAGGAGAAGGTTGGCGGCGCGCATGCGGCGGTGGTAACGGCCGTTGCAAAATCCGCATTCAACTCTGCGGTGGATGCGGTTCGCGCCGGCGCCCGTGTCGTTGCCGTCGGGTTGCCGCCGGAATCAATGAGCCTGGATATTCCCCGCCTGGTGCTGGACGGCATCCAGGTCGTCGGTTCATTGGTCGGCACCCGTCAGGATCTGACCGAAGCCTTCCAGTTCGCGGCGGAAGGCAAAGTGGTGCCGAAGGTCTTTATGCGCCCGGTTGAAGACATCAATACCATTTTCACTGAAATGGAACAGGGAAAAATTCAGGGCCGGATGGTCATCGACTTCAGAAACAAGTAATTATCAGGAGGGAGGCCGCCTCCCTCCTCTGCCGCATTATATTTTTTTCACCGGGACGCACATATCGAAGTCCCATATCCCGCTTTCTGAACCGTCGTTCAGATACTCCTCATAGTAGGATCCGCCGCTGGGCACATAGCCGCTGCCCGGCAACAGTTCATTGAAGAAAGCAGCCCAGGGCTTGCCAAAATCACCGTCGGTAATATGGGCGCGCGCCACGGCATACAACCCACCTTCCAGCGTATCAATGCGCAACCCTTCGCTGCCCGGCGGCAGCACAAAGTCATCCGCCACGGTCAGCACGGTATCCACCCGCATCTTTTCCGGCGGGACATCATGCGGGTTGTCGTAATACACCGCGATCCACTCGCCGCAGGTGACATTATGGCGTTCGACCCACGCCATCAGCTCGTTAAACCCTTCATATACCGTCTTATCCAGCGGGCCGACTTTACGAATGCCAGCAAACGTACGTGCAGCGCGGGTTTCAATTTTCAGTTCCATGCCGTCTCTCCATGATAGTGATTTACTGTTTTTATAAACAGTATTTTTATTGTTGGCAAGACAAAATTCCTGTGCATGGAATCCCGATCACGCTGCGCCAAACAGGCGCTTAACCGGCCGCTTTTAGCATCACCGGATAAGTGAAAAAGAGTAAATGACAAAGATTCAGTCCGAAATGAAAAAGCACCGCCACCCACAGCCGCCCGCTCCACATCCATGCCAGGCCGTATATCACGCCGGCCAGCGTCGCAAATATCATCAACAAAGTGCCGCCGGCATAATGAACGGCACCGAAAAGTCCGGCAGAAATAATCAGCGCAGCGACGGGTGGCATAATTTTCCCGAGCCGCTGCTGCAAATAACCGCGAAATAATGCCTCTTCCGCCAGAGAGACAAAAAAGATATTTGCCAGCATGAACTGTAATAGCCAGGACGGCTGATGCGGTTCAAATTTCAGTCCTCCCGCAACCACCGCAATAAGCAACAGCGCCGGAACGGCAAGAACTAATAAGCCCCACAGCCACACGGAAGGCCGATACTGCGGCTCGCTGACGAAAAGAGTCCGCAAGCCGACCAATAAAACGAACGGAACCAATGCCTTATCAAAATTGAAATACATCGAAAAGGCCATACTTTCCGGCCCGGGCTGAACAAGGTGAAGCACCCTGAGATTATTAAATCCCGGTATCACATGCAGCATCAGCGCGACCGCGCTGATAAGCATCACACCCTCAATCATCACCTGCCGATATCGCCCGCGGGGAATACGACGGGAATAAACCGCAGCCAGGAAAAGCAATAAAATAAATGACCACGCGGGCCATGCCAGCACGCCGCTGCGAATAGCAAAAATGACGGCTAATAATAATGAGACTAACGATAAACGTTTATTCCATTGCAAAAGCAGAAGCGATAACGCCAGCAGTATCCACAGCATAAGAAGAAACCAAGCAAATAAGTATTTTGCATCACATTAACACATTATTGGCTCAATCAAGGCGCACTCTTGCGATGGTTTTCTTATCTCTGTTCCCGCGATGGTGCCCGCGCCGTGTTACGGGCGCGGGCAAAGCCTTATGCCGGCCACAGCCACGCCGCACCGCGTACGCCGCTGGAGTCCCCGTGCAACGCCTTACGCAACGGCGTGCGACACTCACCGCCGAAGGTCCAGGGCGCAATCAGCCCCGGCACCGTCTGATACAGCCGCTCCACGTTGCTCATGCCGCCGCCGAGCACCACCACGTCCGGATCAATGATGTTGATGACGTGGGCCAGCGCTTTCGCCATCCGCCGCTCATAATTCGCCATCGCCTGCTCTGCCATGCCGTCGCCCTGCTGCGCCAGCGCGATAATTTCCGCTCCCTTGCGCTTCTGCCCGCTCAGGCGCGCGTAGTCCGTTTCAAAGCCGGTGCCGGAAATGAAGGTTTCGATACAGCCGGGTTTACCGCAATAACAGGGAACGTCATCCCGGAACGATTCCTCCTCCCGATCCAGCCACGGCAGCGGGTTATGCCCCCATTCGCCGGCAATGCCGTTACCGCCCGCATGCACCCTGCCGTCAATGGCGATGCCGGAACCGCAGCCGGTGCCGACGATCACCGCAAATACCAAATGTTCCCCGGCAGCCGCACCATCGGTGGCTTCCGACACCGCCAGGCAGTTGGCGTCGTTTGCCAGACGTACCTCGCGTTGCAGGCGCGCGGCGAGATCTTTATCCAGCGCCTTACCGTTCAGCCACACCGAGTTGGCGTTTTTCACCAGCCCGGTAAACGGCGAAAGCGTGCCCGGAATGCCAACGCCCACGCTGCCTTTGCGCCCGGTGTGACGCTCGGCCTGCTCTACCAGCCCAGCAATCGTTTCAACGGTTCCCGCATAATCGCCGCGCGGCGTCGCCACGCGCTGCCGGAACAGTTCGCCGCCGCCGTCACCCAGCGCAATCACTTCCGTTTTGGTGCCGCCTAAATCAATACCGATACGCACGCCGTTCCCCTTTTCATTCAATCGTCTCTCAGGGATTTTAGGCCGGGCGGCAACGAAACACTACAGCCGGCACGGCGAATTCGCTATCATGCCGCCCGGACTGACGAAATATTATCAACCCGGGCACCCGTTGCCCGGATCGGGGGCAACGCTATGTTATGGTTTAAAAACTTACTTATTTACCGCCTGAGCCGCGACGTACATCTGGTGGCGGACGAGATGGAAAAGCAGATGGATTCACTCTCGTTCACCCCCTGCGGCAGTCAGGACATGGCGAAAACCGGCTGGGTTTCCCCGATGGGTTCAGGCTCCGACGCCCTGACCCACACCGCCAACGGTCAGATCATCGTCTGCGCGCGCAAGGAAGAAAAAATCCTGCCGTCTCCGGTACTCAAGCAGGCCCTGCAGGCCAAGATCGAGAAGCTGGAAGGCGAGCAACACCGCAAGCTGAAAAAAACCGAGAAGGACGCGCTGAAAGACGAAGTGCTGCACAGCCTGCTGCCGCGCGCCTTCAGCCGTTTCAGCCAGACCTGGATGTGGATCGACACCGTTAACGGCCTGATTATGGTGGACGCCGCCAGCGCCAAGCGCGCCGAAGATACGCTGGCGCTGCTGCGTAAAAGCCTTGGTTCGCTGCCGGTAGTGCCGCTGACGATGGAAAGCCCGATCGAGCTGACGCTGACGGAATGGGTACGCTCCGGCGACATTCCCGCCGGGTTCGCCCTGCAGGATGAAGCCGAGCTGAAAGCGCTGCTGGAAGACGGCGGCGTGATCCGCTGCAAGAAACAGGATTTGCGAAGCGATGAAATCGCCGTGCACATTGAGGCCGGTAAGCTGGTCACCAAGCTGGCGCTCGACTGGCAGGAGCGGATCTCGCTGGTGCTGGCGGATGACGGCTCGCTTAAGCGCCTGAAGTTTGCCGACGTGATCCGTGAGCAAAACGAAGATATCGACCGCGACGACTACGCCCAGCGCTTCGACGCCGATTTTATCCTGATGACGGGAGAATTGGCCGCGTTAATCAAAAACCTGATCGAAGCTCTCGGCGGCGAAGCCCAGCGTTAATCACGCCAGTTGGAAGCCCGTAATCCGGGCTTCCGGCACCCGCCTTAATACAATGCCCGGTACAGCGCCTTAATATCCTCCAGCGTGACGTCACGCGGGTTGCCCCCGGTGCACACATCCTCCAGCGCAGCCTGCGCCAGCGCATCGATATCCGCTTGCTGCATCCCCACGTCCCGCAGGCGCGCGGGAATGCCGACGTCGTTATTCAGGCGCAATACCGCGTCCACCGCAGCTCTGCGGGCGTTCTCCAGCGGCATATTTGCAGCCTCTTTCACGCCCAGCGCTACCGCGATATCCCGGTATTTCTCTCCGGTGTGCGGCGAGTTCCACGCCATGATATGCGGCAGCAGCACCGCGTTCGCCACGCCGTGCGGCGTGCCGTAGAACGCGCCCAGCGGATGCGCCATGCCGTGCACCAGCCCCAGCCCGACGTTGGAGAAGCCCATTCCGGCAATATACTGCCCCAGCGCCATCCCCTCCGCGCCTTCACTGTCGCCCTGCACCGACTTGCGCAGCGAACGGCCGATAATTTCAATCGCCTTCAGGTGCATCATATCGGTCAGCTCCCACGCGCCGCGGGTGATATAGCCCTCAATGGCGTGCGTCAGGGCATCCACGCCCGTCGCGGCCTTCAGAGATGCGGGCATGCTGGCCATCATGTCCGAATCGATAATCGCCACCACCGGGATGTCGTGCGGGTCATAGCACACGAATTTACGGCGGTTTTGGACGTCGGTAATCACGTAGTTAATGGTCACTTCCGCCGCGGTGCCTGCCGTAGTCGGCACCGCAATCATCGGCACCGCCGGATTTTTGGTGGCGGCGCCGCCTTCCAGGCTGCGTACGTCGGCAAATTCCGGGTTGGCGATGATAATGCCGACGGCTTTGCAGGTATCCTGCGGAGAACCGCCGCCGATGGCGATCAGGTAATCCGCCCCGGCCTGCCGGAACGCCTCAACCCCGTCCTGCACCATCTCAATGGTCGGGTTCGGCAACACCCGGTCGAAAATTTCGTAGGCCAGGCCGGCCGAATCGAGCACGTCCGTCACCTTCGTCGCCACGCGAAACTTCATCAGATCCGCGTCTGTCACCACCAGCGCCTTGCGGAATCCGCGCCGCTTCACTTCGTCAACGATGCTGCCTATCGCGCCCGCACCGAAGTACGCGGTTTCATTCAAGATCATTCTCTGGACCATATGGCCTCCCTTTATTGTTCAAAATCCGTAAACAACGCGTCGATCGCCGCGCACTCCTGCTGCGTCAGCGCGCCGCCGTAATTCCTTGATGCCGCTCCCATATAGCCGAATTTGCGCGCCACCGCGGTTTTAATGGTGGTCACGAAATCATCGCCGATCGTGTAAATCGCCGACAGCCTGCCAATATCGCGCTGAATCTGGCGCAGGCACGCCAGATCGCCGTCACGCCAGGCCTGCACCGCCCGGACGAACAACGCGGGAACGATATTATTCAGCCCGGAAATCACGCCGGCGCCGCCGGCCAGCAGGTTGGGAATCAGGTATTCGTCATAACCGGACAGCACGGCGAAATCAGGGCGCACCGCCTGCGTCGCCAGAATGAGCGCACGGGTGTGCGACTGGCAGTCTACCGTGTCCTTGATACCGGCAAAATCCGGAAATTCCTGCGCCAGTTGCGCCACCAGCGGCGCGTCGAGATCGCAGCCGGTACGCGCCGGAAAGTTGTAGGCGAACCACTTGCCGGCCAGCTTTTCACCGAGCGCGCGGTAATAGCCCAGCAACTGACGCGGCGTTTGGTGAAAGTAGTAATGCGGCAGCGCCATCACGGCATCGTAACCGTTTTCATACGCGGCGTCAGCCAACCGCAGCATGTCCGGTACACAGGTGGCGGACACGTTGGCGACCATCGGCACCCCGGTCATCGTTTTCGCCGCGCGGATCAGGGCCAGGCGTTCGTCCAGCGTCAGGGACGGAAATTCGCCGATGCTGCCCATCAGTAACACGACATCGGTGCCCGCCTGTTCCAGCCGTTGCAGATGTTTCTCCAGCGCCGCCAAATCCGGTCGTCCGTTCTCGTCGAAAGGCGTCACTGAGGGGCACCAGACACCAGCGAAGCGGGATGAATGCGTCATAGCGGGATTCTCCTTCAGTCAATACATGAAACGACGTTTTATAATTTCAATGTTGCGTTAATAGCATGACTCAGGAAGAAAAATCGCTAGCCATCTCTCAAAATATGGCGTGAGGACGCGTTTTCCAGCAGAAAGTACATTGATTCCAACAGGCAGGAAAAAACAGGCCTTCAAGGACGGAGATCAGCGGGATTTCATTCCAGCGGACTGGAAAACAGAAAGGGCCGGAAAACCGGCCCCGGACGATTTAATCAGACCGTTATTTATTCAGATATTTGCACAGATACGAGGTTGCTTCAGCTACCTGTAAATTAAACTCGCTGTGTCCCGGAATAAAAAAGGTTTCTCCCGGCATAAAGACCTGCCAGTCCGGCGCGCCGGGAATCAACACCCGCAAAGCGCCGGTTATTACCGTCATCTCCTCCGGCTTGTCCGTGCTGAAGGTGTATTCACCCGCCTCCATTACCCCAACGCTGGCCCGGCCGATGCTGCCGCTGTCAAACCCGATGGACTTCACTTTCCCTGCAAAATACTCATTGACATTCAGCATGTTGTACACCTCTTGATTAGGAGACTTTCAGGTTGCGTGCTTCCTGATATTGCGGGAAAAAACAGGCCGTGTCACTGACGAACCTCACGCTTCACGGCCCGTTGGTGCTTTAATAAGCACTGGCCTGATTCAGGCGCTCAATTTGCGCGGCGGAAAGCGTCAGGCGCGCCGCGCCGGCCACTTCGTCCAGCTGTTGCAGCGAGGTGGCGCTGACGATGGGCGCGGTAATGCCGGGGCGGGCGATTTGCCAGGCCAGCGCCACCTGGGCCGGCTGCGCCCGCAGCTCAGCCGCCGTTTCATCCAGCGCTTTCAGGATGCGTTCGCCGCGCGGGTTAAGGTATTTCGCCACCACGCTGGCGCCGCGCGCGCTTTTATCGGCGTCAGCGGGCGTACGGTATTTGCCGGAAAGGAACCCGCTGGCCAGCGCATAGTAGTTAATGACGCCCACGCCTTCGTCGAGCACCACGTCTTCCAGCTCCGCTTCGTAACCCGCGCGGTCGTACAGGTTGTATTCCGGTTGCAGGGTTTCGTAGCGGGCCACGCCCAGTTCGTCGCTGACGCGCAGCGCCTCCGTCAGCCGCGCCGCGCTGTAGTTGGAGGCGCCGATGGCGCGCACCTTTCCTTCTTTAATCAGCGCATCAAACGCAACCAGCGTCTCTTCCAGCGGCACGCTTTGGTCGTCCTCATGGGACTGATAGAAATCGATGTAGTCAGTCTGTAACCGGCGCAGGGAATCCTCTACCGCCCGGCGGATATAGCGAGCGGAAAGCCCCTTCTTATCTTCGCCCATCGGCTTGCCGACCTTCGTCGCCAGGATAATCTGCTGGCGTTTGCCGCTCTTTTTCAGCCAGTTACCGATGATCGTTTCCGATTCGCCGCCGTGATTTCCCGTAACCCAGGCAGAGTAAACGTCAGCGGTGTCGATGAAGTTCAGCTGATGCTCCAGCAAAGCGTCTAAAATGCTGAACGATGCGGCTTCATCAATGGTCCATCCGAAAACGTTACCGCCGAAGGTCAGCGACGGGACCAGAATACCGGAACGACCGAGTTCGCGTTTATTCATGGGAGACTCCTGTTACGTAAAGGGAAATAGAAAGTTACGGAGTGTATTATTAACAGAAATTTTATCGTCGGGAGATAACAATCTGTTATAAGGACGCAGTGATAAGCGGCGGCAACACGGGTGCAGCCGGGGCGTTCCGGCCTTACGCCGTCTGACAGAATTTCCATATTTCCTTCATTTTTATCTCAATGAGGGTATTTAGAATGCGTAAATGGAATAAATAGCTGGAATCCGCCCCGAAAGCGGCGGGTTTCACAGGCAGGAAGCGCCGGCAACATGCGGCTTCGCTGCCGGCGTACGGGGGCAAGCCCTGGCCCGACGATTATTGATTTTATTCCCGCTGACCGTCGTCAGATTGGGATATACCGGAGATGCGAAGCACAATGAATGCCAAACCCAAAAGTTCATCCCGTGTACGCCCATGGCTGATCGCCGGCGTGGTGGTGGTCTGCGCCGTTTTCGCCTGGCGTTATTTCAGCGGCGGCGATGCCGCCGAATCACCGGCGCAGGGCGGCGCAGGCGCGCAGGCGCAAAAGCCCGGCGGCGGGCAAGGGGGCGGGCGGCGGGCGATGAGGCGTTCTCCGGTACAGGTTGCGGAAACCCGCAGCGAAAATGTCCCCAACTATCTGAGCGGGCTGGGCACCGTTACCGCCGCCAATACCGTTACTGTGCTGAGCCGCGTCGACGGGCAACTGATGAAAATCCATTTCACCGAAGGGCAACAGGTGAAGGCCGGCGATTTGCTGGCCGAAATCGATCCGCGCCCGTTCGAGGTACAGCTGACGCAGGCACAGGGGCAGCTTGCCAAAGATCAGGCGATTCTGGCGAACGCCAAACGCGATCTGGCCCGCTATCAGTCGCTGGCGAAAACCAACATGGTGTCGCGCCAGGAGCTGGATACCCAGGCATCGCTGGTCACCCAAACCCAGGCCAGCATCGAAGCGGATAAAGGCGCCGTCGACAGCGCCAAGCTTCAGTTAACCTACAGCCGCATTACCGCGCCGATCGACGGACGCGTCGGGTTGAAACTGGTAGACGAAGGCAACTACATCACCAGCGGCGGCAGCACCGGCCTGGTGGTGATCACCCAAACCCATCCTATCGACGTGCTGTTTACCCTGCCGGAAAGCGATATCCGCAGCATTCAGCTGGCGCAAAAATCCGGCCCGTTAACCGTGGAAGCCTGGGACCGCGCCAATCAGAACCTGCTGACCACCGGTACGCTGCTGAGCCTGGACAACCAGATCGACGCCACCACCGGCACCATCAAAATCAAGGCGCGCTTCGATAATCAGGACGACATCCTGTTCCCCAACCAGTTCGTGAACGCCCGGCTGAAAGTGTCCACCCAGGATAACGCCGTCGTCGCGCCGGCCGCCGCGGTGCAGATGGGCAATGAAGGCAGCTTCGTCTGGGTATTGGGCGAAGGGAACAAAGTCAGCAAACATCTGGTGACCACCGGCACCCGCACCGCGGAAAACGTGGTGATCACCGGCGGACTGAGCGCCGGCGAACGCGTGGTGACCGACGGCATCGACCAGTTGACCGAAGGCATGCAGGTCGAGGTGGTTCAGCCCGTGTCCGCTTCCGCCGGCGGCGAAGCCAAACCCGCACGCGCAGAAGGCGCCCGCCCCGCACGGCAGGAGAAGTAACCGATGAGTGAAACGGTTCCCGAACACGGAGGCGGCCCTTCCCGCCTGTTTATCCTGCGCCCGGTAGCGACCACTCTGCTGATGGTCGCCATTATGCTGGCGGGGATCGTGGGTTATCGCGCACTTTCCGTTTCCGCGCTGCCGGAAGTTGACTACCCCACCATTCAGGTGATCACCCTCTACCCCGGCGCCAGCCCGGATGTCACCACGTCCGCCATTACCGCGCCGCTGGAACGCCAGTTCGGTCAGATGTCCGGCCTGAAGCAGATGGCGTCGCAAAGCTCCGGCGGCGCGTCGGTCATCACGCTGCAATTCCAGCTTACGCTCGATCTCGACGTGGCGGAGCAGGAAGTGCAGGCAGCGATCAACGCCGCCACCAACCTGTTGCCCAACGACCTGCCCTATCCGCCCATTTACAGCAAGGTGAACCCGGCGGACCCGCCGATCATGACGCTGGCGGTCACCTCCGACGCGGTGGCGATGACCCAGGTGGAAGACATGGTGGAAACCCGTCTGGCGCAGAAAATTTCGCAGGTCAGCGGCGTGGGCCTAGTAACGATCTCCGGCGGCCAGCGCCCGGCGGTGCGGGTGCGGCTGAACGCCCCGGCCGTTGCGGCCTACGGGCTGGACAGCGAAACCGTCCGCACCGCGATCGCCAATGCCAACGTAAACTCCGCCAAGGGCAGCCTCGACGGCCCGACGCGCGCCGTTACCCTTTCCGCCAACGATCAGATGAAGTCCGCCGAGGATTACCGCAACCTGATCGTCGCTTACGCCAACGGCGCGCCGGTGCGCCTGCGCGACATCGCCAGCGTCGAACAGGGCGCGGAGAACACCAAGCTGGCCGCCTGGGCCAACAACCAGCAGGCCATCATCCTGAACGTACAGCGCCAGCCGGGCGCGAACGTCATCACCACCGCCGACAGCATTAAGGCGCTGCTGCCGCAGCTGACGCAGAGCCTGCCCAAGTCGGTCAAGATGTCGGTATTGACCGACCGCACCACCACCATCCGCGCGTCGGTCAGCGACGTTCAGGCTGAGCTGCTGCTGGCTATTGCCCTGGTGGTCATGGTGATTTACCTGTTCCTGCGCAATATTCCCGCCACCCTGATTCCCAGCGTGGCGGTGCCGCTGTCACTGGTCGGCACCTTCGCCGTGATGTATTTCCTCGGCTTCTCCATCAACAACCTGACGCTGATGGCGCTGACCATCGCCACCGGCTTCGTGGTGGATGACGCCATCGTGGTGATCGAAAACATTTCGCGTTACATCGAAAAGGGTGAATCCCCGCTCAACGCGGCGCTGAAGGGCGCGGGCGAAATCGGCTTCACCATCATCTCGCTTACCTTTTCGCTGATCGCCGTGCTGATCCCGCTGCTGTTTATGGGCGACATCATCGGCCGACTGTTCCGCGAGTTCGCCATCACGCTGGCAGTGGCGATCCTGATTTCCGCCGTGGTGTCGCTTACCCTGACGCCGATGATGTGCGCCCGCCTGCTCAGCCATGAATCGCTGCGCCGTCAGAACCGTTTTTCGCGCGCCAGTGAACGTTTCTTCGAGCGTGTGATCGAGAAATACGGCGAGTGGCTGAAGGTGGTGCTCAACCACCCGATACTGACCCTCGGCGTGGCGTTCAGCACGCTGGTGCTGACGGTGCTGCTGTACATTTTCATTCCCAAGGGCTTCTTCCCGTTGCAGGATAACGGCCTGATTCAGGGCACGCTTCAGGCGCCGCAGTCGGTCTCCTTCGCCGATATGGCGCGCCGCCAGCAACAGCTGGCGCAGGAAATCCTGAAGGACAAGGATGTGGAAAGCCTGACCTCGTTTATCGGGGTGGATGGCACCAACGCCACGCTCAACGTCGGCCGCTTCCAGATCAACCTGAAGCCGCTGGACCAGCGTGACGACCGCGTACCGGCCATCATCGAGCGCCTGCAAAAACTTTCCCTGGGCCAGCCGGGCGTGCAGCTTTATCTGCAACCCGCGCAGGACCTGACCATCGAAACCCAGTCCAGCCGCACCCAGTATCAGTTCACCCTGCAGGCGATGTCGCTGGAGCAGCTCAGCACCTGGGTGCCTAAGCTGATGGCGGAGCTGGAGCAGTCGCCGGCGCTGGGCGACGTCAGCAGCGACTGGCAGGACAAGGGCCTGGTGGCGTTCGTTAACGTCAACCGCGACACCGCCAGCCGGCTGGGCATTCAGATGTCGGACGTCGATAACGCGCTGTATAACGCCTTCGGCCAGCGGCTGATCTCCACCATTTATACCCAGTCCAACCAATACCGGGTAGTGATGGAGCATATTCAGGACAACAAGCAGGGGCTGGATGCGTTCAACGATATCTACCTGGCGGGCAGCGACGGCAAAAACGTGCCGCTCAACGCCATCGCCAAAATCGAGGAACGCTTCGGCCCGCTCGCCATCAACCATGTTGATCAGTTCCCCTCCACCACCATCTCTTTTAACGTCAGCGACGGCTATTCGCTGGAGCAGGCGATGAGCGCCATCACCACGGCGGAACAGCAACTGTCGATGCCCGGCGACATCATCACCCACTTCCAGGGCGCGACGCTGGCCTTCCAGTCGGCGCTGACCAGCACCCTGTGGCTGATTCTGGCGGCGATTTTCGCCATGTACATCGTGCTGGGCGTCCTGTACGAAAGCTTCATTCACCCGGTCACCATTCTCTCCACCCTGCCCAGCGCGGGCGTGGGGGCATTGCTGGCGCTGCTTATGGCCGGCAACGAGCTGGATATCATCGCCATCATCGGCATTATTCTGCTGATCGGCATCGTGAAGAAGAACGCCATCATGATGATCGACTTCGCGCTGGCCGCCGAACGCGAGCAGGGGCTGCCGCCGCGCGAGGCGATTTATCAGGCCTGCCTGCTGCGTTTCCGTCCGATACTGATGACCACCCTGGCGGCGCTGCTGGGCGCGCTGCCGCTGATGCTCAGCCAGGGCGTCGGCGCCGAACTGCGCCAGCCGCTGGGGATCTGTATGGTCGGCGGCCTGATCATGAGCCAGATCCTGACCCTGTTCACCACGCCGGTGATCTACCTGCTGTTCGACCGTTTCGCCCATAACACGCGCCATTCATTGCAAAGCGGGGAACAGGAGGACGCCGGGTGAAATTCTTCTCCCTGTTCATCAACCGGCCGGTAGCCACCACGCTGCTGACGCTCGCCATCGCGGTATGCGGCATCATCGGCTTCCGCCTGCTGCCGGTTTCGCCGCTGCCGCAGGTGGATTTCCCGGTGATTTCAGTCAGCGCCAGCCTGCCCGGCGCCTCGCCGGAAACCATGGCGTCTTCGGTGGCGATGCCGCTGGAGCGCGCGCTGAGCCGCATCGCCGGGGTGAACGAAATGACCTCGACCAGTTCGCTGGGCAGCACGCGCGTGATCCTTCAGTTCAACCTCGACCGCGACATCAACGGCGCCGCCCGCGACGTGCAGGCGGCGATCAACGCCGCCCAGAGCCTGTTGCCTTCCGGCATGCCGAGCCGTCCGACCTACCGCAAGGCCAACCCGTCCGACGCGCCGATCATGATCCTGACCCTGACTTCCGACACCTACAGTCAGGGCGAACTGTACGATTTGGCCTCCACCCAACTGTCGCAGAAAATCGCCCAGATCGACGGCGTGGGCGACGTCTCCATCGGCGGCAGCTCGCTGCCCGCGGTGCGTGTAGAGCTTAACCCCGGCGCGCTGTTTAATCAGGGCGTTTCGCTCGACGCGGTGCGGCAGGCCATTTCCAACGCCAACGTCCGCCGTCCGCAGGGCGCAATTGAAACCGACGCCGCCCGCTGGCAGGTACAGGCCAATGACGAAATCAAAACCGCCGCCGACTACCAGCCGCTGATCATCCACTACAACAACGGCTCGCCGGTGCGCCTCAGCGAGGTCGCCGAGGTGAAGGATTCGGTGGAGAACCTGCGCAACGCGGGGATGACCAACGCCAAACCGGCCATCCTGATCATGATCCGCCGCAGCGCCGACGCCAACATCATCGAAACCGTTGACCGCATTCGTGCAGAAATCCCTGAATTGCAGAGCACCATCCCGGCCTCCGTCGCGCTGAATGTCGCGCAGGATCGCTCCCCGACCATCCGCGCCTCGCTGGCGGAGGTGGAGAATTCGCTGGCTATCGCCGTCGCCCTGGTGATCATGGTGGTGTTCCTGTTCCTGCGTTCCGGCCGCGCCACGCTGATCCCGGCAGTCGCGGTGCCGGTGTCGTTGATCGGGACATTCAGCGCCATGTACTTTTGCGGTTTCAGCCTTAACAACCTGTCGCTGATGGCACTGACCATCGCCACCGGCTTCGTTGTGGATGACGCCATCGTGGTGCTGGAGAATATTTCACGCCACGTCGAAGCCGGGATGAAGCCGCACAAAGCGGCGCTGATCGGCACGCGCGAGGTCGGCTTTACCGTGGTGTCGATGAGCCTGTCGCTGGTGGCGGTATTTATTCCGCTGCTGTTGATGGAAGGCCTGCCCGGCCGCCTGTTCCGCGAATTCGCCGTGACGCTTTCGGTGGCGATCGGCATTTCGCTGGTGATTTCGCTGACGCTGACGCCGATGATGTGCGCCCACTTGCTCAAACAGCGCCCTGCCCGCCATCAGGAGCGCATCCGTGGCTTCGGCAAAGTGCTGCTGCGTTTGCAGCAAAGCTACGGCCGCAGCCTGAACTGGACGCTGAACCATTCGCCGTGGGTGCTGCTGGTGCTGGTCGCCACCATCGGGCTTAACGTCTGGATGTACGTCATCATTCCCAAAACCTTCTTCCCCGAGCAGGATACCGGCCGCCTGATGGGCTTTATTCAGGCCGACCAGAGCATCTCCTTCCAGGCGATGCGCGGTAAATTGCAGGATTTCATGAAGATCGTGCGCGACGATCCGGACGTGGATAACGTCACCGGCTTTACCGGCGGCATGCGTACCAACAGCGGCAACATGTTTATTTCGCTCAAACCGCTGGGCGAACGTAAAGACAACGCCCAGGCGGTCATCGCGCGCCTGCGCGCCAAGCTCGCCAAAGAGCCGGGGGCCAGCCTGTTCCTGATGGCGGTGCAGGACATCCGCGTCGGCGGGCGTCAGGGCAACGCCAGCTATCAGTACACGCTGCTGTCGGACGACCTGGCGGATTTACGCGCCTGGACGCCGAAGATCGTGCAGGCGCTGTCGAAGATCCCGGAGGTCGAGGACGTCAGTTCCGATCAGCAGGACAAAGGTTCCGAGCTGGATCTGGTGTATGACCGCGAAAGCATGTCACGGTTGGGGATCAACGTCAGCGAGGCCAACAGCCTGCTGAATAACGCCTTCGGCCAGCGGCAGGTTTCTACCATTTATCAGGCCATGAACCAGTATCACGTGGTGATGGAAGTCGCGCCGCCCTATACCCAGGACGAAAGCTCGCTCGACAAGATGTTCGTCATCAACAAAGACGGCAAGCCGGTCCCGCTTTCCTGGTTCGCCAGCTGGCGCCCGGCCAACGCGCCGTTGCAGGTCAGCCACCAGGGGCTGTCGGCCGCGACCACCGTGTCGTTCAACCTGCCGGAAGGCGGGGCGCTGTCGGACGCCGCGGACGCCATCACCCGCACCATGACCGCGCTCGGCGTGCCGCCGACGGTGCGCGGGGTGTTTGCCGGCACCGCCCAGGTGTTTCAGGAAACACTGAAGTCACAAATCATTTTGATCCTGACCGCGATCGCCACGGTGTATATCGTGCTGGGGATTTTGTATGAAAACTATGTGCATCCGCTGACCATCCTTTCCACCCTGCCCTCGGCAGGCGTGGGCGCGCTGCTGGCGCTGGAGTTGTTCGGCGCGCCGTTCAGTTTGATCGCCCTGATCGGGATTATGTTGCTGATTGGGATAGTGAAGAAGAACGCCATTATGATGGTGGATTTTGCCCTGGAGGCGGAGCGGAATGGCGGGATATCGCCGCGGGATGCGATCTATCAGGCATGTTTACTGCGTTTTCGCCCGATTATGATGACCACGCTGGCCGCGTTGTTCGGGGCGCTGCCGCTGGCGTTCAGCAGCGGGGATGGGGCAGAGTTGCGGCAGCCGTTGGGGATTACCATTGCCGGAGGGTTGGTGGTGAGTCAGTTGTTGACGTTGTATACCACGCCGGTGGTGTATTTGTATTTTGATCGGTTGAGGGGGAGGTTTAGTCGAGGGAAGGGGTTGGAGGGGATTCCTCGGTGAAGGGGGATCTTTGGGAGGAAGGTGGGGTTCCGTACGCGAAGGCTCCGGGGTTATATGAGGTTCCTCTGCGGCGTACGGGCAGAGGGTGGCTGGGCGGCCACCCTCTGCACTCCCGCGCCTCGGGTGCGGGCCACCTTTCCCGCCCGCTTCGCGGGTGCCTTCCTCTCCCTTCGGGCCTCATGGCACCGGCTGCGGAAGGGCATCCTGCCCATCCTCGCCTCTCGCCGCTTCCCTGCGGCGAGTGCCGGCCCGAAGGGTTCGTCAGCGGTTCAGGAGGCCGGGGGCTTTGGGGAGAGGTTTTTTTGTGGGAGGGGTTCCGTACGCGAAGGCTCCGGGGTTATATGAGGTTCCTCTGCGGCGTACGGGCAGAGGGTGGCTGGGCGGCCACCCTCTGCACTCCCGCGCCTTGGGTGCGGGCCGCCTTTCCCGCCCGCTTCGCGGGTGCCTTCCTCTCCCTTCGGGCCTCGTGGCACCGGCTGCGGAAGGGCATCCTGCCCATCCTCGCCTCTCGCCGCATCCCTGCGGCGAGTGCCGGCCCGAAGGGTTCGTCAGCGGTTCAGGAGGCCGGAGGCTTTTGAGTGGTTTGTGGTTTTTTGTTTGTGGTTTCGGAGTGGTTTGTATTGTTTGTCTCCTTTTAAGATTTGTATCGGGGTGAGTTATGCGTGAGCACGCGGCTTCGGTTCGGTGGCAGTTGTGGATCGTAGCTTTCGGCTTTTTTATGCAGACGCTGGATACCACTATCGTGAATACGGCCTTGCCGTCGATGGCGGCCAGTTTGAACGAGAGTCCGTTGCATATGCAGTCGGTCATCGTTTCTTATGTGTTGACCGTGGCGGTGATGTTGCCCGCCAGCGGGTGGCTGGCCGATCGGTTTGGCGTGAAGCGGGTGTTTTTTAGCGCCATCGTGTTGTTTACCCTCGGGTCGTTGTTTTGCGCGCGGGCAGAGACGCTCGATCAGTTGATTATGGCGCGTGTGTTGCAGGGCGTCGGCGGGGCAATGATGGTGCCCGTCGGGCGCTTGACCGTGATGAAAATCGTGCCGCGCGATCAGTATATGGCCGCCATGACCTTTGTGACGTTGCCCGGGCAGATCGGGCCGTTGGTCGGGCCGACCCTGGGCGGTTTTCTGGTGCAGTACGCCAGTTGGCACTGGATTTTCCTGATTAATCTGCCGGTCGGTATCGTCGGTGCCATCGCTACATTGTGGTTGATGCCGAATTACACTACGCAGACCCGTAAGTTCGATATCAGCGGCTTTATTATGCTGGCGCTGGGGATGGCGACGCTGACCCTGGCGCTCGACGGGCAGAAAGGGCTGGGGCTGACGCCGTTAGCGACCGCTTTGTTGGCCGGGACGGGCGCGGTAGCGCTGTTGCTGTATTATCTGCACGCACGTTACGGGAAGCTGCCGCTGTTCAGCCTGGAGCTGTTTAAAACGCCAACCTACACGCTGGGCCTTTCGGGGAGCCTGCTCGGCCGCATCGGCAGCGGTATGCTGCCGTTTATGGCGCCGATATTTTTGCAGGTGGGGTTGGGGTTCAGCCCATTTCATGCCGGGATGATGATGATCCCGATGATCATCGGCAGCATGAGCATGAAGCGCATCGTGGTGCGCGTGGTCAACCGCTTCGGCTACCGCCGGGCGCTGGTCGGCGCCACGCTGATGCTGGCCGTGGTCACGCTCGCCCTCCCCGTTTCGGCGCTGTTCGTCAGCAAATACCTGATTGTGCCGGTGCTGTTTGTGCTCGGAATGGTGAACTCGCTGCGTTTTTCCAGCATGAACACCCTGACGCTGAAAGACCTGCCCGATAACCTCGCCAGCAGCGGCAACAGCCTGCTGTCGATGGTGATGCAGCTTTCGATGAGCCTGGGCGTCAGCATCGCCGGTATTCTGCTGGGCATGTTCGCGCATCACCAGATTGTCGCCGACAGCCCGGAAATTCATCAGGCGTTTTTGTACACCTATCTCTGCGTTTCCGTCTGTATCGCGCTGCCTGCGCTGATTTTTATGCGCGTGCCCGACGACATGTTAAAAAACAGCCTGCTGGAGAAGTCTTCCCGCCGCCGTTCCAAGGAGCAGTCATGAAACTGGGTATCACCGGAAAGCTTTTTCTGGCCATTCTGTCCACCTGCATCCTGGTGTTGATCACCATGCACTGGGGCGTGCGCGTCAGCTTTGAGCGGGGATTCATTGACTATATCAAGCACGGTAATGAGCAGCGCGTTTCGCTGCTGGCCAGCGCGCTGGAGGATCAATATCAGCTTCACGGCAGTTGGCGGTTCATTAAGTCTAACGATCGCGTGCTGTTTCAGATCCTGCGCGCCATCGAGCAAAACAGCGAACATCACGGCACCATGCCGCCGCACGGCTGGCGTACCCAGTTCTGGGTGGTGGACGGCAACGGCCGCAAGCTGGTCGGGCCGCCCGGTATGCCGCCGCGGGAAGGCGTGCGCCAGCCGATCCGCTATCAGGAACAAATCGTCGGCTGGGTGGTATCGACGCCGCCGGAGCGCCTGACCCGCAACGCCGACATCAACTTCGACCACCAGCAACGGCGCACCAGTTGGTTTATCGTCGCTCTTGCCACGCTGCTGGCGGCGTGCGTCACGCTGTTTCTGTCGCGCAGCATGCTGGCGCCGGTCAAGCGGCTGGTTGACGCCATGCACCGTCTGAGCGCCGGGGATTTCACCACCCGCGTTGACGCCTCCGCCCGCGACGAACTGGGCCGGCTGGCGCAGGATTTCAATCAGTTAGCGATCACCCTGGAGAAAAACGAACAGATACGCCGCGCCCTGATGGCGGACGTCTCCCACGAATTGCGCACGCCGCTGGCGGTGCTGCGCGGCGAACTGGAAGCATTGCAGGACGGCGTTCGCCAAATGACGCCGGACTCGCTGCTTTCGCTGCAGGCGGAAGTCAGCACCCTGACCAAACTGGTGGACGACCTGCATCAGCTCTCCCTCTCCGATGCCGGGGCGCTGGCCTACCGCAAACAGAGCATCGACGTGGTAAACCTGCTGCAACTGACCGCCGGCGCATTCCATGAACGTTTCCAGTACAAAGACATCCGCCTCGTAACCAAACTGCCGGACGAAGCGAGGGTCTTCGGCGACCCGGACCGCCTGTTACAGCTATTCAACAACCTGTTCGAAAACAGCCTGCGCTACACCGACGCCGGCGGCCAGCTGGAGGTCAACGGCTACACGGAAAACGGCCGTCTGCTCCTGTGCTGGCAGGACAGCGCGCCGGGCGTCAGCGACGAACAACTAACCCTGATATTCGAACGCTTCTACCGCGCGGAAGGATCACGCAACCGCGCCAGCGGCGGCTCCGGGCTGGGGCTCTCCATCGTACACAACATCGTAGAAGCCCACGGCGGCAAAATCAGCGCCGCCCACTCCCCCCTGGGCGGCCTGGCTATCACCCTAATACTGGATTTGGAGTAACCCAGAAAAAACACAAACAATACTAAAGCCTCCGGCCTCCTGAACCGCTGACGAACTCTTCTGGCCGGCACTCGCCGCAGGGATGCGGCGAGAGGCGAGGATGGGCAGGATGCCCTTCCGCAGCCGGTGCCATGAGGCCCGAAGGGAGAGGAAGGCACCCGCGAAGCGGGCGGGAAAGGCGGCCCGCACCCAGGGCGCGGGAGTGCAGAGGGTGGCCGCCCAGCCACCCTTTGCCCGTACGCCGCAGAGGAATCCCATGTAACTCCGGAGCCTTTGCGTACGGAACCCCACCCCCACTCAATCCCCCCACCATATTAAGAAATCCCCCCCTTCCCCCCACTCCCCCCTGCGCTATACTACCCCCAACTTATTCCCCCAAGCGGAGCCCCCATGAACATCCCCGCATCACCCCCGCTCCTCAACCCCGACGGCCAACACATCCTGATCGTCGAAGACGAACCCAAACTCGGGCAGTTGCTGATCGACTATCTCATCGCCGGCGGCTATCGCCCGCACCTGCTGGCTAACGGCAACGACGTCATCCCCTACGTGGAGCAGCACAACCCAGACCTGATCCTCCTCGACCTGATGCTCCCCGGCAAAGACGGCCTGACGCTGTGCAAAGAGATCCGCCGCTTTTCCGAAGTCCCCATCGTCATGGTGACCGCCAAAATCGAAGAGATCGACCGCCTGCTCGGCCTGGAGATCGGCGCTGACGACTACATCTGCAAACCCTACAGCCCGCGGGAAGTGGTCGCCCGGGTAAAAACCATCCTGCGCCGTTGCCACCGCAACAGCGCGCCACAGGCCGATCAGGCCCATCTGGTGGTGGATGAAGGACGTTTTCAGGCCAGCTTCAAGAACCAGTCGCTGGAACTGACCCCGGCGGAGTTCCGCCTGCTGAAAACCCTGGCGACGCAGCCCGGCATCGTGCTGTCGCGCGAACAACTACTCAATCATCTGTACGACGACTACCGCGTCGTTACCGACCGCACGGTCGACAGCCACATCAAGAACCTGCGCCGCAAGCTGGAACAGCTTGAGGAAGGCGAGCCGTTCATCCGCTCGGTGTATGGCATCGGCTACCGCTGGGAAGGCGCGCCCTGCCGGATCGTGAGCTGAACTGAACGATTAAAACAGGGTGACACCGCACCCTGTTTTAATCTCCGGGCCTCACCGCTTATCTGGCACACTCATCCCTGCGTGCGGAAGGCACCGAAGTGCCGCCTTTCAGGTTGAATTTCTCCCCTTTTTTGTTGCAGCCAGCGCACATCGGTACGATCCGCTCGCCCTCGACGTTGGCATGATAGACATGCGCACCCAGCGTTGCTTTCTCATCGCACCCTTCCACAGAGCACGCCATCGGCCATGCTTTACCGGTCATCTTGACCCAGTGATTCATCCACGAACCGCATGAACAATCACGCTCTGTCGTCCCTACTTTGTTTCCCCAGTTCTCACCAGATACATCCATATCGTTCTCCTCAGCCCAAACAGTGATGCAAAAATTACGAACCCAGGCTGCCTGCGTACGGGCAGCGTGTTTACCATATGGGCTTACTTTTCCTCCGGTTTAATAAAAAAGCGAATTGCTAAAAAAGAGAGACTGACCGGCGGGCCGCCCTTTTCTCCGCACCGAGTCAACGGGATTACTGCTTTTTCCCCGCTGAAGCGCTACAATGCCGCCCTTCTTCACGCCCCTGCGGCGTGAACTGACTTGTGATCAGACCCTGAAAGAGAAAAATACGTTTATGTTTACTCCGGAATTACTCTCTCCGGCCGGTACGCTGAAGAATATGCGTTACGCGTTCGCCTATGGCGCGGACGCCGTTTATGCCGGTCAGCCGCGCTACAGCCTGCGCGTGCGCAATAACGAGTTCAACCACGAAAACCTGGCGCTGGGCATTAACGAAGCCCATGCCCTGGGCAAAAAGTTCTACGTGGTGGTGAACATCGCGCCCCACAACGCCAAGCTGAAAACCTTCCTGCGTGACCTGCAACCGGTGATCGATATGGGGCCAGACGCCCTGATCATGTCCGACCCCGGCCTGATCATGATGGTGCGCGAAGCGTTTCCGCAGATGCCGATTCACCTGTCGGTACAGGCCAACGCGGTCAACTGGGCTACGGTGAAATTCTGGAAACAGATGGGCCTGACGCGCGTGATCCTGTCGCGCGAACTGTCGCTGGAAGAGATCGCGGAAATCCGCCGCGAAGTGCCGGACATGGAGATCGAAGTATTCGTTCACGGCGCATTATGTATGGCCTACTCCGGCCGCTGCCTGCTTTCCGGCTACATCAACAAGCGCGACCCGAACCAGGGCACCTGCACCAACGCCTGCCGCTGGGAATATAAGGTGCAGGAAGGCAAAGAAGACGACGTCGGCAATATCGTGCATGTCCACGAGCCGATCCCGGTTAAACAGGTAGAACCGACCCTCGGCATCGGCGCGCCGACCGACAGCGTATTCATGATCGAAGAAACCCAGCGCCCCGGCGAGTACATGACCGCGTTCGAAGACGAGCACGGCACCTACATCATGAACTCCAAGGATCTGCGCGCCATTCAGCACGTTGAACAGCTCACCGCGCAGGGCGTACATTCGCTGAAAATTGAAGGCCGCACCAAATCGTTCTACTACTGCGCCCGCACCGCGCAGGTTTACCGCCGCGCCATTGATGACGCCGCCGCCGGCAGGCCGTTCGATCCCACCCTGCTCACCACGCTGGAATCACTGGCGCACCGCGGTTACACCGAAGGCTTTCTGCGCCGCCACGTTCACGACGAACATCAAAACTATGACTACGGTTACTCTGTTTCCGAACGTCAGCAGTTCGTCGGGGAATTCACCGGCGAACGCCGCGATGGCTATGCCGAAATTGCGGTAAAAAATAAGTTTTCTTTAGGTGACAGCGTAGAAATGATGACGCCGAAGGGAAATATTACCTTCACGCTGGAAGCGATGAAAAACCAGAAAGGGCAGGCCGTTGAGGTTGCTCCGGGCAATGGGCACATCGTATATATTCCTGTCCCCGATGATATTGAACTTAAATATGCCTTATTGATGAGAAATTTATCGGGCACCAGCACCCGTAACCCTCACGCCAAATAAACCACAACGCTGCGTAGTCTATTTCCATCAGGCTGCGCAGTTTTTGGCGATTATACGAGAGAGATCACAATCATCTCCCCTTAATAACGTTATTATCTCGCTGAAAATATAGAACGAAAATCAAGCAATACTAGGAACCACCTCCTTGCCAGCCCAATCTCCCTTGGGCTGGTTTTCTTTTTTATACCTGCCAGAAAAAACGCCCCACCTCATGAATAATAAGACATTTCTTGATATTAGCTACCCGAAAAATAGATAAATTCTTATTTATTAACTATTCTTTTATTTATTTCCCTGACTGAACCCATTCAGCTTAATAAAATAACCCGCATAGCTTAGCGTCCTTACGTAATACAATATATTTTTAACCGTAGCTGATATCCGTTCATGATAATAAAAGAGGCCCGCCATGACACAACGCCATCCGGCACTGATTATCCTCAACGGCAAAAGCGCCGGTAATGAAAGCGTACGCGACGCAATCACGGCGTCACGCAACGCCGGCGAAACGCTGCATGTACGCGTGACCTGGGAGCATGGCGACGCCGCGCGCTACGTCGCCGAAGCCATTTCCCTCGGCGTGGGGACGGTGATCGCCGCCGGCGGCGACGGCACGGTAAACGAAGTCAGCGGCGCCCTGTTCAACCACAGCGGCCACGACAAACCCACGCTCGGCATCATTCCCCTGGGCACAGCCAATGACTTCGCCACGGCCTGCCGGATCCCCGCCGCGCCCGACGTCGCGCTGAACCTGGCTTTGCATGCGCGGGCGGTGCCTGTCGATCTGGTGCGCGTAAACCGCACCCACTTTTTCATCAACATGGCGACCGGCGGCTTCGGCACCCGCATTACCACCGAAACGCCGGAGAAACTGAAAGCCGCGCTCGGCGGCGCGTCTTACTTTCTGCACGGCCTGCTGCGCCTGGACACCCTGAAGCCGGACTTCTGCAAAGTCTCCGGCCCGGATTTCACCTGGCAGGGCAACGCGCTGGTCGTCGGCGTGGGCAACGGCAGGCAGGCGGGCGGCGGCCAGCCGATGTGTCCCGACGCCCTGCTCAATGACGGCCGGATACAGTTGCGCATCCTCGCCGCCGATGAACTGTTGCCATCGCTGCTCGAAGGCTTGCTCAACGGCGAGCAGAGCAAAAACATCATCAATGCCGAACTGCCGTGGCTGGAAATCGAAACGCCGCACGACGTCATGCTTAACCTCGACGGCGAACCGCTCAGCGGCTCGCACTTCCGCTTTGACGTCGAGCCTGGCGCCATTACCTGCCGTTTACCGCCCGACTGCCCGCTGCTGGCCTGATCCCTGCGCCGGCTTACGCCGGCGTTATTTTCTCCCCGCCAGCCCTCTTCCCCTATCCTCCCCCGCGTTTCATCGCTTTGCATCATAAAGCGTGATCTTCACAGGCAAACTTTCACAATCATACTTGTATGGTAGTTAAGTCAGATCTAAAGTCGCGCCATACACCCCGCCATCACAGGATTACGATGATGAAAATTGTTAACGCCGAAGTCTTTGTCACCTGCCCCGGCAGAAACTTTGTCACTTTGAAAATTACCACCGATCAGGGAATCACCGGCCTCGGCGACGCCACGCTCAACGGCCGCGAGCTTTCCGTCGCCTCTTATCTGAAGGATCATCTCTGCCCGCAGTTGATCGGCCGCGACGCCCATCAGATCGAAGACATCTGGCAATTCTTCTACAAAGGCGCCTACTGGCGGCGCGGCCCGGTCACCATGTCGGCGATTTCCGCCGTGGACATGGCGCTGTGGGACATCAAGGCCAAAGCCGCCGGCATGCCGCTGTACCAGTTGCTGGGCGGCGCCTCGCGCACCGGCGTTATGGTGTACTGCCACACCACCGGCCACACCGTCGACGACGTGCTGGAAGACTACGCCAAACACCAGGAAATGGGCTTCAGGGCGATCCGCGTACAGTGCGGCGTGCCGGGCATGAAAACCACCTACGGCATGTCCAAAGGCAAAGGGCTGGCCTATGAACCGGCCACCAAAGGCAACTGGCCGGAGGAACAACTGTGGTCGACGGAAAAATACCTCGACTTCACCCCCAAGCTGTTCGAGGCGGTACGCAACCGCTTCGGCTTCAACGAACACCTGCTGCACGACATGCACCACCGCCTGACGCCGATCGAAGCCGCACGCTTCGGCAAAAGCATTGAAGATTACCGCCTGTTCTGGATGGAAGATCCGACGCCGGCGGAAAACCAGGAGTGCTTCCGCCTGATCCGCCAGCACACCGTCACGCCAATCGCCGTGGGCGAAGTGTTCAACAGCATCTGGGACTGCAAGCAGCTGATCGAAGAACAACTGATCGACTACATCCGCACCACCCTGACCCACGCCGGCGGCATCACCGGCATGCGCCGCATCGCGGACTTCGCCTCGCTGTATCAGGTACGCACCGGATCGCACGGCCCGTCCGATCTCTCGCCGGTCTGCATGGCCGCCGCACTGCATTTCGACCTGTGGGTGCCCAACTTCGGCGTGCAGGAATACATGGGCTACTCCGAGCAAATGCTGGAAGTGTTCCCCCACAACTGGACGTTCAGCGACGGCTACATGCACCCCGGCGATAAACCCGGCATCGGCATTGAGTTCGACGAAAAACTGGCAGCGAAGTACCCCTACGATCCGGCCTACCTGCCGGTGGCGCGCCTGGAAGACGGCACGCTGTGGAACTGGTAAGCGCGGATACTCAACAGGAGAAGAAAATGAAAAGCGTCGTGATTCAACAACCGGGCAGCTTAGTGATCGAAGAGCGTCCGCTGCCGCAACCGCAGCCGGGCGAAGTGCGCATCAGGGTGGAAAGCGCCGGCATCTGCGGCTCGGACGTCCACATTTACCGCGGTCATAACCCGTTCGCCAAATACCCGCGCGTAATCGGCCATGAATTTTTCGGCCGCATCGACGCCGTCGGCGAAGGCGTCTCCCCGGCGCGCATCGGCGAGCGCGCGGTGGGCGACCCGGTGGTCAGTTGCGGGCACTGCTACCCCTGCTCGGTCGGGCGCCCGAACGTGTGCGCCGCCTTGCAGGTGATCGGCGTGCACCGCGACGGCGGCTTCAGCGAATACGTCACGCTGCCGGCGCGTAACGCCCACGCGGTGCCGGACGCCATTCCCGACGCCGAAGCCACCATGATCGAGCCCTTCACCATCGCCGCCAACATCTGCGCCCAGATGAACCCCGGCCCGCTGGATACCGCGCTGATTTACGGCGCCGGGCCGATGGGGCTGACCACCATTCAGGCGCTGCGCGGCGTATACGGCGTGAAGGAAATCATCGTCGCCGACCGCCTCGACGAACGCCTGGCTATGGCGCGGGAGAACGGCGCCGACCGCATCATCAACAACGGCACAGCTGACTTGCGCACCGAGCTGGAAAAAACCGGCACCCGCCCGACGCTGATCATCGACGCGGCCTGCCACCCCGCCATTCTGCCGGAAGCGATCGGCCTGGCCTCCCCGGCGGCGCGCATCGGCATTATGGGCTTCTCCGCCGATCCCTGCGTCATCAGCCAGCAGGGCATCACCAGCAAGGAACTCACCATTTACAGTTCACGTCTCAACAGCAATCGCTTCCCGACGGTGATCGGCTGGATGGCGGAACGGAAAATTCACCCGGAGAAACTGATCACCCACAAATTTCACTACACGCACGTCGTCAACGCCCTTGAGCTGTTCGAACAGGATCAGAAAAGTTGTTGCAAAGTCCTGCTCGAATTTTGACGCAGAGCCTGTACTCCCCGCTCTGTTGCCTATATAAAATCAAGACATCACAGGGATATACAAGATGAACCAGCAACCTACCGATAAGCCGGAACGCAGCACCTCTGACTTAGTTAAAGCGGCCGTCTCCGGATGGCTCGGCACCGCACTGGAATTCATGGATTTTCAGCTTTACTCGCTGGGCGCCGCGCTGGTGTTCCACGAAATATTCTTCCCCGAACAGTCCGCGGCCATGGCGCTGATCCTGGCGATGGGCACCTACGGCGCGGGCTACATCGCCCGTATCGTCGGCGCGTTTTTCTTCGGCCGCATGGGCGATACCATCGGCAGGAAAAAAGTGCTGTTTATCACCATTACCATGATGGGGATCTGCACTACGCTGATCGGCGTGCTGCCGACCTACGCGCAGGTCGGCATTATGGCGCCGCTGATGCTGGTGACGCTGCGCATCATCCAGGGGCTGGGCGCCGGCGCGGAAATTTCCGGCGCGGGCACCATGCTGGCGGAGTATGCGCCGCGCGGTAAACGCGGCATTATTTCCTCGCTGGTCGCCATGGGCACCAACTGCGGCACCCTCAGCGCCACCGCCATCTGGGCCGTGATGTTCTTCCTGCTTGACCGCGAACAACTGCTGGCCTGGGGCTGGCGTATTCCCTTCCTCGCCAGCGTGGTGGTGATGATCTTCGCTATCTGGCTGCGCATGAACCTGAAAGAAAGCCCGGTATTCGAACAGGTGAACGAGGCGGAAACCCGTAAACCCGCAGCGGCGGCCGCAGCAAAAGCGGAAACCAGCCTCGGCGCGATGTTCCGCAGCAAATCCTTCTGGCTGGCGACCGGCCTGCGTTTTGGTCAGGCGGGCAACTCCGGCCTGATTCAGACCTTCCTCGCCGGTTATCTGGTGCAGACCCTGCTGTTCGAAAAACGCATCCCGACCGATGCCCTGATGCTCAGCTCGATCATCGGCTTCCTGACCATTCCGCTGCTGGGCTGGATTTCCGACAAAATCGGCCGCCGTATTCCCTACATCATCCTCAACGTGTGCGCCATTATTCTGGCCTACCCGATGCTTTCGATGATCGTGGATAAAGGCAACGAGCCGAACGTCATCATGGCCTGCATCATCATCATCCATAACTTCGCCGTACTGGGGCTGTTCGCGCTGGAAAACATCACCATGGCGGAAATCTTCGGTTCGCGTAACCGCTTCACCCGCATGGCGATTTCCAAAGAGGCCGGCGGCCTGGTCGCCGTCGGGTTCGGCCCGGTGCTGGCCGGTATCTTCTGCAACATGACCGGCTCCTGGATGCCCATCGTCGTCATGCTGGTTTGCTACTCGCTGATCGGCCTGCTCTCCGCCTTTATGATGCCGGAAGTCAAAGATCGCGATCTGAACGAGCCGGAGGACGCAGCGGAAGCCGTAACGAAACGCAAAGAAAACGCAGTGCGCAGCAGCTACGTTTAAATCCGCCCGTTTCCCTCATCTGATGTAACAGGAGTGACGCCGCAGGCTGGTCCTGCGGTGATCCTCCCACTGCTTTTATCAGGACGTTTATCATGGAAAATACGCTTTTATCCGCCCGGGCTACGCTTCCCGCCTACGATCGCCATAAGCTCGCCGCACGCATCGTTCATTTGGGTTTCGGCGCTTTTCACCGCGCTCATCAGGCGGTCTACGCCGACATTCTTGCCGCGGAGCACGGCAGCAACTGGGGCTATACCGAAATCAACCTGATCGGCGGCGAGCAGCAAATCGCCGATCTGAAACAGCAGGACAACCTGTTCACCGTGGCGGAAATGTCCGCCGATGCCTGGCGGGCGCGGGTCGTCGGCGTGGTGAAGCAGGCGCTGCATGCGCAGACGGACGGCATTGAGGCCGTGCTCGCCGCGCTGACCGTGCCGGACGTGGCGATCGTCTCCCTGACCGTGACCGAAAAAGGCTACTGCCATTCACCGGCGACCGGCCAACTGATCGCCGATCACCCGCTGATTGTCGCGGATCTGCAAAACCCGCACCGCCCTCAGTCCGCGCCAGGCGTGATCGTCGAAGCCCTGGCCCGTCGCCGCTCGGCCGGTTTACCGGCGTTCAGCGTAATGTCGTGCGACAACATGCCGGAAAACGGCCACGTCACCCGCAACGTGATCCTCGCCTATGCGCGGGCGCTGGACGCCGGACTGGCCGAATGGATTGAAACCCGCGTCACCTTCCCCTCCACCATGGTTGACCGCATCGTTCCGGCCGTCACGGAGGAAACCCTCAGCCACGTTGAACAGCTGACCGGCGTACGCGACCCGGCCGCCGTTGCCTGCGAGCCTTTCCGCCAGTGGGTGATCGAAGATAACTTCGTCGCCGGGCGCCCGGCCTGGGAACGCGCGGGAGCCGAACTGGTCGGCAACGTCCTGCCGTTTGAAGAAATGAAGCTGCGTATGCTGAACGGCAGCCACTCCTTCCTGGCCTACCTTGGTTATCTCGCGGGCTATCAGCACATCAGCGACTGCATGCAGGATGATGCATTCCGCCACGCCGCCCGCGCGCTGATGCTCGATGAGCAAGCGCCCACCCTCAGCGTGCAGGGCGTGGATTTGGAAAAATATGCCGATTCCCTGCTCGAACGCTACGCCAACCCGGCGCTTAAACACCGCACCTGGCAAATCGCCATGGACGGCAGCCAAAAACTGCCGCAGCGCATGCTGGACTCCGTGCGCTGGCACCTGGCGCATGGCGGGAGCTATGAACTGCTGGCGCTGGGCGTGGCCGGCTGGATGCGTTACGTCGGCGGCGTTGACGAGCAGGGGAATACGATTGAAGTCAGCGATCCGCTGCTGCCGCAGATAACCGCCTGCGTACAAAGCAGCCGCGACGGCGGGGAGCGCGTTTCCGCTCTGCTTGGCCTGAAAGCGATCTTCGGCGAAGACCTGCCGCATCAGGCGGATTTCACGCGGGCGGTGGCGCACGCCTACCAGAAATTAGCGACGCAAGGTGCGAAAAAGACCGTATTTGAAACGATATATGAATACGCTGTCTGAAGAACAATAGCGATACCTGATAATACCCCGGCGGCTTACCAGACTCAGTTCGCGGTGGTCGCCGGGATAACCCTCTCTCCACGCTTATTTTTTATTTATTATTCCTTCCTGATTTTCTGTTTACCAAATAGCTCCGGCTTATGCCACAACGCCACTTATTTGATGTTTCATTCACGTTACATATTTTATTAATTCCACACACCAAAAACCTCAGCGCGTACTTATTATTTATTTTTATTTCAGTTAATTCCCGCTTAGTATCTTGATAAATCCAATGTCGCCGCTCACACCGGCATTGAATTCAATAATATCATCGCCTGCTGTTTTGCCGGACGGTAATTTATATTTTCATCATATTTATCAAACAATAACCAGAGAAAAACATAAGCGCTGACGTAAGGCGCCTATTCGTGCCAGTCAATGATGCAATACCAGCACTCGCAATAAGCTGTGGGAATTACTCAGCTTATACCCATAACAATTTGATGAAGCTAATAAAGGGAATTCATTATGTATAAAAGAACGTTTATTTCCGTCTGTGTGGCGATGGCATTAAATAACCCGGTATTTGCCGCTCCTCACGGAAATACCACGCCGCTCAGTGCCGCAGAAACCTGCCCGGCAGATACCGATGAACTTACGGAAGAGCAAAAGGCCAAACTTCCTGCTTCCTGCTTCCTGCCGGGAGGACGACAACACGAAAGCCTGGGTAATCGGTGGCGCAGCCGCCGTGGCGGCGGCTATCGGCATTGCAGTGGCGGCAAGCGGCGATGACGGCGGCAGCGGCAATGGTGGCGGCGACGGTAGTGGTGGTGACGGTGGCGATGGCAGCGGTGGGGACGGCGGCGATGGCAGCGGTGGTGACGGCGGCGATGGCAGTGGTGGTGACGGCGGCGATGGCAGTGGTGGTGACGGCGGCGATGGCAGCGGTGGTGACGGCGGTAAGACCGGGATCACCACCTACAGCAACGGCGCCGTCCTGGACCGGGATGCAGGAACGCTGACGATCGCCACAGTCAATACCGGCGACGCCACTTACAACAACGTGAAATTCACTTATCAGCAAATCGACGGCGGCTGGCTGCTGACGGCGGAGGATGGCCGCACGCTGACCGTCACCGACTGGCAGGTAACGAACGGCAACGCGCTGACGTTGTTCGGTACCCAGGGAGACAAACAGCTGGGCTGGATCTACGATCGCGCAGGAGATTTCACCTGGGGCAATGCAGACAGCCTGAGCCGTACAGGAGACAACAACAACACAACCATCACCAGCGGGATCGACGTTGATCAGCGGGGCCAGGCCGGCGTGCTGATTTTGGGCGACGTCACCACAACGCAAATCAACGCTGGCGCCAACGTCAGCAACGGCGGCACCGGCGTCAAAGTAGAAGGCGATGATGCTGCGCTCACCCTCAGCGATGGCGCGGATTTCACCGTGGGCGGCGCCGGCTCAACCGGGGTAGATATCTCCGGCGACCGTGCGAAAGTGCAGGCGGACGGCGATCTGAACGTCAGCGGTGGCGCAACCGGCATTGCGGTAAAAGGTGCGGACACGTTGCTCAGCAACGGCGGCAACATCACGGTGACAGACAGCGGCTCCGTTGGGGTGTTGATTGCAGGCGACCACACCGTATTCAGCAATAAGGGCACGATTAATTCCAGCCTGAATGGCACCGGAATGGCAATTACCGGGGATAACGCTCAAGTCGATCTGAACGGAGCACTGAATGTAAATCTCGTCGCCAACGGCGACGGAATTCCTCAGGGAGCGACGGGACTCAGTATTTCCGGTAACAGCGCGAAAGTCACGATGAAGGGAGACGTGGCAATTGCAGGATCATTGAATAACAGCAGCGGGCTCCCCCTGTCGCTGCTTGGCGTCTCCGTTTCCGGGGACAATAATGCCGTTGATATCGGCGGCAGTGTAAATATCTCCCTTGACTATACAACACCAGACTCTATAAATGCGCAAGCTGCGGGTATTACCGTTGATGGAGGCAATAATACGGTAACAATCGCTGGTGGCCTCAATATGAATTATGCCGATGGCAGATCCAGTGATAGAAACGGGGAAAACGATGGCCTGCTCGCCGGTGTTAAGGTCAATGGAGATAATACCCTGAAGATTAAAGGTAATTCCTCCTTTACCATGCAAGGGATGCCTGGCGATAAGGCAACATTTGCGCAAGTCTCCGGCGGCGGGCATTTGATATTGGAAAAAGACTCCACGCTGGGCGTCTCCTTTACCAGTGTCTACAGGAATGACAGTGGCCACCAAAGCGTTATTAGCGCCACGGGCGAAGGTTCCTCCGCCGATAACTATGGCATCATAAACAGCAATGCCGCTGATACAACCCTGTTGCAAGCCGCATCCGGCGCAGTAGTGACAAATCACGGCACGATCACTGGCAAGGTCAGCGCACAGGGCGGCTCATGGGGCATCGTGGAGAGCTATGCAGGCAGTGCTGCAATCAATGCAAGCGGCGGAAGCATCAACCTGACCAATAGTTATACGCCGGAGTATGGAACAGCCTTAACCGACCTCCCTATCAGGGGACATCTCAGAACAAGTTATGCCATGCTGTCGGGCTTCTCCTCTACTTCCAGTACGCTGCTTAACGCAGAAGGCGGTGAAATCAACCTGCAAGGGGCAGGGCTGTATGGTATGGGCCTCACTAAAGGCACAGGCACCAATGCTGGCACCATTAACCTTGATGGCTTTACCCCAACCTTCGATGATGAAGGCAACGTCACTGATAAAGAGGTCTGGACGGGTTACATTGCAGCCCGTGGGGCGGGCATCGTTACCGGGTCCGACGAGATAGGCGGGGCCAGCGCCTCCGCTACCAACACCGGCACCATCAACGTCAACAACGAAGGCTTCGGCATGCTGGCCCTGAACGGCGGCACCGTCACCAACCAGGGCACCATCAACCTCACCTCGGACGAAGGCGTTGAAAGAACGACGGATAACCAGTTGGTCGGCATCGGTGTTATCGGCGGCACCGCCATTAACGATAAAACCGGCGTAATCAATATCCAGGGCAATGTCGGCCAGGCGTTCTATAACAACGGCTCCGGCACCATTATCAACTACGGCCAGGTCTGCATCGACGGAACGTGCCAGGGGCCCACGGACAATAACGCGGAAGCGAACAATGCGTCCCGCACCCAGCCGGACGCGCCCGCCGGCGCCAATAACCTGCAAGGCTATGTCGTCGGCACCAACACCGACGGCTCTGCCGGTAAGCTGATGGTCAGCAACGCCAGCATGCAGGGCGTTTCCGTCAACACCGGCTTTACCTCCGGCACGGACGCCACCTCCGTGACCTTCAACGACGTGGTGCAGGGCAACAACCTCACCGATGCCACCGCCATTCAGTCCACCTCGGTGGTCTGGAACGCCAAAGGCAGCACCGATGCCGCCGGCAACGTCGATGTCACCATGACCAAAAAGGCCTACGCCGACGCCGCGGGCGACAGCAGCGTTGCCGGCGTCGCCGGCGCCCTGGACGCCGCCTATACCAACAATGCGCTGTTCAACAGCCTCAACGTCGGCACCTCTGCCGAACTCAGCAGCGCCCTGAAGCAAATCAGCGGAGCCGGCGCGTCCTCTGCCGGACGCGATGCCCGCATCCTGAGCAACCGCTTCACCATGCTGGCCGACAGCGCTCCGCAGATGCCCAACGGCCTGAGCTTCAACGTCGTCGCCAAAGGCGACCAGCGTGCCGAACTGAGCAACAACACCCGGTACGACATGATGGCGCTGGGCCAAAAGTTCGCCCTCGGCGGCAACCAGACCCTCAGCGTGCAATACGGTATGGCGCGTCTGGACGGCAACGGCGCGCGCAACGCGGGCGACAACGGCCTGACCGGCGGCTACAGTCAGTTCCTCGGCTTCGACCACGCCCTGCCGCTGGGCGACGAAGGGCTGATGCTCAACAACAGCCTGCGTTACGACATCCACAACCTCGACACCCGCCGCAGCATCAGCTACGGCGACGTCAACGCCACGGCGAAGTCCGGCAACCGCGAGCAGTATCTTGAGCTGCGCAGCACCGCCGGGAAAACGCTGCAATGGCAGGAAGGGCTGGACGTCACCCCATATGCCGGGCTGAAGCTGCGCCACACCCTGAGCGACGGCTACGGCGAACACGGCGCGGGCGACTTCAACCTGAAGATGAGCAACGGCAGCGAAACCGCGCTGGATTCAATCGCAGGCGTGAAACTGAGCTATGCCGGCAAAGATGGCTGGGCGGTCACCGCCTCACTGGAAGGCGGCCCGAACCTGAGCTATGCCCAGAGCCAGCGCAAAGCCAGCCTGCAAGGCGCGGCGGGTCAGTCGTTCAACGTCAATTCCGGCGAGAAAGGCGGCGGTTTCAACGGCCAGGCCACCCTCGGCGTGAAATACAACGGCAAAGCAGGCGCGCTGCAACTCGATGCATTCCAGTGGAAGGAGGACGGCATCAGCGACAAAGGGCTGATGTTCAACCTGAAAAAAACCTTCTGATCCTCACGGCGCCGCATTCGCGGCGCCGCTTCAATTTATCCGTTCATGTTCCCCCGCCGCCTTATCCCCCTTTAAAACAAAAAATGTGTTAACATCCCCTCCATTCCCGTACTGTCATAACGACTTATGTCTACGCAGATTATTTCACCCAGCTACGAGCTCAGCGGTACCCTGCCCGTCAATCAGCAGGTTTACCGTTTGCTGCGCAAAGAAATCGTCGAGTGCACCATCCCGCCGGGGACGCTGCTGTCGGAAAAAGAGATCTCCAGCCGCTTCAGCGTGTCGCGCCAGCCGGTGCGGGAAGCATTCATCAAGCTGGCGGAGAACGGGCTGGTACAGATCCTTCCCCAGCGCGGCACCTTCGTGCGTAAAATCTCCGCCAAGCGCGTTGCCGACGGGCGCTTTATCCGCTGCGCCATCGAGTGTTCCATCGTGCGCCGGGCGGCGCTGCTGGTCACGCCGGCGCAATTGCTGGAGCTGGAACACAACCTTAACCGCCAGACGCTGGCCTCGAAAAACAACCAGACCTCGGAATTTCTGGCGTTGGACGATCAGTTCCACCAGATGCTGACCGGGATCGCCGACTGCCCGCTGGCGTGGGAAACCATAGAAAACATCAAGGCCACGATGGATCGGGTGCGTTTCCTCACCCTGAGCGAAGTGTCGCCGCCGGACAGCCTGATCGCCCAGCACTACCGCATTTTTGACGCCCTCACCCGGCGCGATCCCGGCGCGGCGGAAGCCGCCATCAACGCGCACCTGCAGGAAATGATCTACACCATCACCCCCATCGAGCGGCAAAATCAGGATTGGTTCGAACCGGAAGGGCAGTAATTCACGCTGCTGTCCACTTCCGGTGACGGCCCCGGCTTTTCTCCCATGCCCCGCGCCGTGGTTTCCTGATACAAAAGCATGTATTGTAGTTCCCGGCTGTAACTGAAGCGCTAATGTCTTGTTAATAAATTTCATTTCTCGCCCCGCCGGCGGATAACCGGCAAACCGGGCATTGATGGGAGTAATTATGACTGATATCGCAAAGCTGTTGGGTAACGAGGCCGACCAACTCCTGCAACACCGCTGTTCCACCATCCCGGCAGACCAGCTCTATCTGCCCGGACCGGATTTCGCCGATCGCGTGATGATCGACAATAACCGTTCGCCGCGCGTACTCGCCGCCATGCAAACCCTGTTCAACACCGGCCGCCTGGCGAAAACGGGCTACCTTTCCATTCTGCCCGTCGATCAGGGCGTTGAACACTCTGCCGGTGCCTCCTTCGCCGCCAACCCGCTCTATTTCGATCCGAAAAACATCGTGGAGCTGGCGCTGGAAGCCGGCTGTAACTGCGTCGCATCCACCTATGGCGTGCTGGCCGCAGTGTCGCGCCGCTATGCGCATAAAATTCCGTTCCTGGTGAAGCTCAACCACAATGAGACGCTGAGTTACCCGACGCAGTACGATCAGACGCTGTATGCCAGCGTGGAACAGGCATTCAACCTGGGCGCACAGGCGGTCGGCGCCACCATCTACTTCGGCTCCGAGCAGTCGCGCCGCCAGATCGAGGAGATCTCCGCCGCCTTCGAGCGCGCTCACGAACTGGGCATGGTCACGGTGCTGTGGGCCTACCTGCGCAACGCCGCCTTCAAAAAGGACGGCGTTGACTACCACGCCAGCGCCGATCTGACCGGGCAGGCCAACCATCTCGCCGCCACCATCGGCGCGGATATCGTGAAGCAGAAAATGGCCGAAAATAACGGCGGCTATAAGGCGATCAACTTCGGCTATACCGACGAACGCGTTTACAGCAAGCTGACCAGCGATAACCCGATCGACCTGGTGCGCTACCAGTTAGCCAACTGCTATATGGGGCGCGCAGGATTAATCAACTCCGGCGGCGCAGCCGGAGAGAATGATCTGTCCGAATCCGTCCGTACCGCGGTGATCAACAAGCGCGCCGGAGGGATGGGGCTGATTCTGGGAAGGAAGGCGTTTAAGAAATCGATGAAGGATGGCGTGGCGCTGATTAACGCCGTTCAGGATGTTTATCTCGACAAGAAAGTCACTATCGCCTGACGGGGAAAAGCGCGGCTCTCACGGGGCCGCGCATCAGGGTTCAGATCTGTTCCGCAACCTTTCTGATGACGTTCAGCAGGTGAGCAAAATGCCGCTCCCTGGCTGATGTCTTGTTATACATCATGTATACCGGCACGTTCGGGATCGGGAAGTCCGCCTTTAACACTTTGACCTGAAACGCAGGTTGCAGACGTTTCAGCGCCGCCTGCGGGATCAAACCCACCAGTTCAGTGGCCTCAACGACGGCCAACAACGCCATGATCGACTGTGCGCCAAAAGAGAAATGGCGTTCGCCCATTATTTTGTCAACCTCAGCCCGGCGCGATTCAGTCATCTGATTCGAGGTGTTGTAATACACGAAGTGTTCCCGAGCAACATCGTCTTTGGTAAACACCTCCCCCAGCCGCGGATGATCGTTCTTCGCGATAAAAACCGCCGTCTCGCCAAAAAGCTCTTCACATCCCGTAGACGCACTGTGATAAGCCTCGATGTCAAAGATAATGTCGCTTTTGCGGTAGGTTAACAGTTCCTCGGTGCTGCTCGTGATGTCCTCATTGTTGTGTTGTACCAGAATCGTTTCTTCTTTTTCCTCCAGCAGGCACGTCACCAACGGCGGCATCAACCGCATCGCCAGCAAAGCAGAGCAATACACCACATATTTCTGACGCCGGGCGTCACCGTTCAAATTACTGATGCCGGTAATCAGTTCACCCAGCCCGGACGAAATCACCTCATGCAGATTGACGCCGAACAACGTCGGTGCAATGCCTTTTCCTTCACGCAGAAACAGAGGATCGGAAAAATGAAGCCGCAGACGCTGCAATGCCTGGCTGACAGCAGAAGGCGTCATCCCCAGTTCCGATGCCGCCCGGCTGACGCTGCTGTGCGCGAAAACAGTCTCAAATACGGTGAGTAAATTGAGATCCAGCCCTTTAATTTTATTAAAATCGGGTAAACCATGCCTGCCTGCCATGCCTGACTCCAGTGAGTGAATATGTCATGCTTTCAACACGTTCAGATTTATTGATTAAAGAATAGCAACAATAATTACTTTTAAATTTATTATTTATGCTTATAGATCAAAACATAAAATAAAATTGATCGACCACATGAATGATAGCGGAATTTTCCTCAAGTTTAACTGATTACGCTAAGCTATTTCCTATTTCTTTGCCCCTTGCCGCCATCACCAAAGGAACCTGATCATGAGCGCCTTACCTTCCCTGCCCGCACCGGAAAAAAGCCAGCACAGTGCGGAGCAGGCTCATCCCCTGAATACGCTGGAATCAGGCAAAATTGCCCAGTTGGTTGCAGATCTGGATATTACCGGTTCGGAAAAGGAGCATTACCTCACTGGCTGGATGGGGTCGCGGTCTTTAGTCATGATCCGCAACTATCAGGATAACCGCGGCACATCGAGCGGATTTGTTCTGACCGTGCCGGGGCGCTACCGTTTCAGCGTTCAGGCCATCACCTTCCGCATACCCAAAATCTTGTTGTGGGCCACGTTTCGCCTCAAACCACGCACGATGACGCTGGTTGCCTGGCAGCCGCTGGGCGAACGGGCCAAGATGGTGCAGTACCGCAACATTCCTGATGCCGCGGTTAAAGCCGAGCTGGATCAACAGTGGCGGGACATCAACGATTACCTGGGCGAAGCCTGCTGGCAGAAAGAACGCCACTATCCGCTGTGGCAACGCCTGGAAAGCACGGCGGATGAGCGCCGGCTGAATGCGTTGTCCGCCGCGCTGCACGATGGGAGCCGGGCGCTGCAGCAGGACGGCGAATTTTCCGGCCTGTGGCAGGGCGATATTTTTGTCGCCATCCGTCCCGCCGGCGACAGCTCGCCGCTGCCGTCTTTGATTATCAGTTGGCAGGAAGAAGACGCGTTGCGCAGCTATTTGTATGGCTGGCTGGACGATAACGAAGGCGGGCAAACGCTGGCGATGGCCTACCGCCCGCAAAAAGAGGAAGCCTTTTTCACGCTGAACCGCTTTGACGCCAGGCATCTGCAAAAAGCGCTGGCGCTGCTTGAAAGCGTCATCTCCGCCAATACGGCGCAGGCCTGACGCCCTCGCCCGCCCCGTTGCGGGGCGGGCGTAAGCGGCTTTGCATTACCACCAGCGGTGGAAATGGTGAACGGGGCCGATACCGTGCCCGACGTCCAGTGAGTCCGCCGCCTGCAATGCCTGTTGCAGGTAATCTTTCGCGGCGGCGACCGTATCCGGCCAGTTCTCATAGCGCGGGCGCAGCGCCGCCAGCGCGGCGGACAGCGTGCATCCGGTGCCGTGCGTATGGCGGGTGTTAACGCGTTCGGCAGTGAAACGCTGCTCGCCCTGCGCGCTAATCAGCCAGTCGGGGCTCTCCGTATCCTTCAGGTGGCCGCCTTTCATCAACACCGCCGGGCATCCCAACGCCAGCAGCTCACGCCCCTGACGACGCATTTCCTCTTCGCTGTCCGCCACCGGGCAGGCCAGCAGCGCCGCGGCCTCCGGCAGGTTGGGCGTAATCAGCGACACAACGGGCAGCAGCCGCTCCCGGATGGCCTGCACCGCCTGCGGCTCCAGCAGGGGATCGCCGCTTTTCGCCACCATCACGGTGTCCAGCACCACGAACGGCACGCGGTAACGGTCCAGGGCAGCGGCAACCTGCTCCACCACGGCGGCATTCGCCAGCATGCCGATTTTGGCGGTATCGATACGAACATCGCTGAGCACCGAATCCAGCTGGGCGCCGACGAAAGCGGCATCGACGTTATACACCGACTGCACGCCGCAGGTATTTTGCGCCACCAGCGCGGTAATCACGCTGGTTCCGTAAGCCCCCAGCGCAGAGAACGCCTTCAGATCGGCCTGAATTCCCGCGCCGCCGCTGGGATCGGTGCCGGCAATGGTCAAAGCATTAATACGTTTCACAGACGTTCTCCTGCAGGTCGGTTACTTCAAGGGCATACAGCGCATCCAGAAAAGCGGGCACGAAGCTGCCCGGCCCGCGCACAGCAGCGCAGGCGCGCTCACCGGCCAGCGACATCACGCGGCAGGCCGTCGCGACCGCCGCCAGGCGATCGGGCTGAACCGCAAACGCGGCTACCACCGCCGACAGCGCGCAGCCGGTTCCCACTACGCGGGTCATCAGCGGGTCGCCGCCGCAAACGGCGTAGTCCCGTTCGCCGTCGGTAACGAAATCCACCGCGCCGGTCACCGCCACCACCGCGCCGCTACACTGCGCCAATGCACGCGCCGCAGGCAGCGCGGCGGCGGAATCATCGGCGCTGTCCACGCCGCGGCCCCGGGCGTCCAGCCCGGCAAGCGCCATAATTTCGGAAGCATTGCCGCGGATCGCGGCGGGACGTAACGCCAGTAGCTCCCGGGCAAAGCGGGTACGGTAGTGCAAACCGCCGACGGCCACCGGGTCCAGCACCCAGGGGCGCCCGGCGCCGTTGGCCGTTTCGGCGGCGGCCAGCATAGCGCGGGCGCGGTCGGCATGCAGGGTGCCGATATTGATGAGCAGCGCATCGGCCAAGGCGGCAAACTGCGCCGCTTCCTCCGCTTCTACCACCATCGCCGGAGACGCGCCCAGCGCCAGCAGAACGTTGGCGGTAAAACTTTGCACGACTTCATTGGTCAGGCAATGCACCAGCGGTGCGGCAGAACGAAAGCGGGAAAATGACGCCGCGGCAAGATCGCCGGGCAACAAGGCAGGTTGAACAGACATATTCCTCCCAACCGGCATATAAGAAGCGGATACCGGTTGGGCATCACGAACTTCCCTACGCTGGCATTATCCAGATCAGGTCGGCGGGTGTATCTCAGCCCTTGCGCGGTAAAGCGGGGCACCCCGAGTCGTTAATACTGTGCGCAAGATTAGGGGAAGCGGCTGAGTAATGCAAGAAACGATGGCCGCAGGGATGATGCTCTCTGCAATCGAGTAACGCGGCCGAATGTCTCACCGTTATTTACCTCATTACGTCGGATAATACCCCAAAATTCCCGGATAATGACTCACTCATTGTTTTATCTTATGTCGTGAAACAGATAAAAATAGCACGTTAGTTTTCACCAAAATAAAAAGTAAACGCTTTAATAACAGGATAATTAGTAAAGAAGCTCCTTAGCTTATCGATACAGATTAATCTCAATCATTGCACAGAGTTAAAATAGCCCCGCAATTATTACACTCTTTTTTTATGTGGAAAATGGAATTCCATGGCGCTCTGACAAGAGTAAAACGCAATTAATAAGCATATTCTTTACCTTAAACGGCGAAACCCGCCTTTATTCACCCATCTGCTAAACCTGTATAAAGAGCGAATCATCAACACATAAACACCAACAATGAATTTACAAAAAACATCTTTTCAATCAATGAATAATGAACGCAAAACAATAACAAAAGTTTATTCACCTGAAATAAAAAACAATCACATAAGAATAGCATCCGGTTAATTAAGATTCGTCTGGCGCGACCGTAACCATCAGATAAAAAACGAAAATAACTCTTTAGAGTTATATGAGTAAAATAATAAAAAAAGACGTTATTCCCCTTACTTCGATCGGCACCAAGAGAAATATCTGCACCCTCTCCTTTAGAATATAGTCAAATACTTATTTTTCTGACATTAAACCCAAGACTTAATCTTACATGTAATTCCTGCAATTTACAGATAATTCCATGTCAATAATTAAAAAAGTTAATCAAGTTCATCAATCCAAGAAATTCGCGCATGCAGCATATTTTAAAATACAATAAAAGCAGTAAGTTAAGTAAAAACACCTTATCGTGCCAGGAAGTAACGACAAAAATTAAAAAACAATTTAAATTCTTATAAATTCCTAGAAAACTAGGAACGCATTAAAAAATAAATCTGCCTCTCCTATTTTATTTCCATCCATTAGATTTATTTGACAAGAAATTAATTATTGGATACGAATATTAGCCACTTAGCTTTCGTAAATAAAAAATTCAAATCCAACAATGGAAATAACCGTCGTAGCTGCACGGTTATCTTGATACGGCGTTATTTACTCAACGAGCGAGACAAAACAATGCTTATATCAAACCGTATTTTCGTTGCTCAACAGATAACCGCGCCATCTGAACCGCTTCTTTTCCGTAATCTGATCGGAGAGGAACGTTTATCTGAGTTATATGAACTTAACGTCGGGTTATTATGTCCCCAAAACACCCTCGATCTTAAGTCATTGCTCAGTAAGTCTTTTACTGTTGAAATCAACGATCAGGCCGCGCCGACACGTTATCTGAATGGTAATATCACGGGGATGACATTATCGGGTCAGGAAGAAAGCGGCGAAAGATACTACATTTATAATGCCACTCTGCGTCCCACGCTTTGGTATTTAACGCAGAATCAGGATTGCCGTATTTTTCAGGAACAAACCGTTCCGGAAATAATCTTAAGCGTGCTGAGTGAATACAAAATCAATGTCGATAATCGCCTGAGCTATAATTATCGGCCGTGGGGCTATTGCGTCCAATATCAGGAAAGCGACTACGATTTTATTAGCCGTCTGATGGAACATGAAGGTATCTACTTCTACTTCACTCATCAGGCCGACGGCCACACCATGGTTCTCGCCGACGCCCCGCAGGGGCACGACACGATGAGCGGTTACGACAGCATCGTTTACCGCCTGACGCGGGGCGGTCTGACAGAAGACATTACCACGATTTACGAGTGGAAAGTCTCCGACGTCATCACGCCCAGCCTCTACAGCCTGGACGATTACGACTTCCGTAAGCCGCGCGCCAACCTGCTGGAAAACCGCCGCAACCCGCTCTCCTTCGCCAAGGAAAAAGCGGAAATCTTCGACTGGCCCGGATGCTATACCGATCAGGGGCACGGCCAGTTTTACGCCCGCGTGCGCCAACAGGAATTCGAATCCAATCACGAAACCATGCAGGGGCAGGCAACCTCCCTCGGCGTGGCGCCAGGCTACCGCTTTATGCTGGACAACGCCCCGCGCGCGGAAGACGCCCGTGAATACATGACCGTCGCCGCCCGCTATTTCTTCCAGGAAAACAGCTACTCCAGCGGCGATGAAATTGAAACTGAGCACAACATTGCCTTCGAGGTCGTGCCGGCCGACACCCAATGGCGCCCGGCGCGCAAAACCAGCTGGCCGAAAACCAACGGACCGCAGACGGCAGAAGTCGTCGGCCCGGATGGAGAAAGTATCTGGACCGACAAATACGGACGGGTAAAACTCAAATTCCGCTGGGATCGCTACAGCCGGGGTGACGAAACCAGCTCGTGCTGGGTCAGGGTGTCCAGTAACTGGGCCGGCTGGCAGTACGGCGGCGTTCAGGTTCCCCGCGTCGGCGAAGAAGTGGTGGTCGATTTTATCAACGGCGACCCCGACCGCCCGATGATCACCGGCCGCGTCTATAACGAAGACAACATGCCGCCGTGGGATCTTCCGGCCAACGCTACCCGTATGGGGATCATGAGCCGTACCAAGGACGGCAACATCGCCAACGCCAACAGCCTGTTCCTGGAAGATTCGCCGGGCATCGAAAGCTTCGATATGCATGCCGAAAAGGACATGAATATCTCGATCGAAGACAACTTCGACATTCTGGTACAGGGCAACCGTACCCGGATGATTGAGGGAACCAACACCTCCACGACGAACGGCCCTGTGACACAGGTAATGAACAGCACGCTGACCAGTACGGTTCAGGGTCCGGCGACGCAGTTATTTAACAGTACGCTGACCACTACCGTCGCGACCGTGCTTACCATGATCGCCCCGACGATGATGATCCAGCCGACCACCAACATGATATCCATCACGCCGGACAGCCTGGAAGCCACGCTGATAAAGGTTTTCGCCGCCGGCGCACGGGTACAGGCCATCGGCGCGGACATCCGGGCGCGGGGAGCGCACATCGACTCAACCCAGTTCGAGGCCAAAATCAACCCGGCATTCCTGTGGGTAACCACCGCCAAGATATTGGTCGACAGCACGGTTCTGAAAATCTTTAAGCAACAAATCAACATCGGCAAACTGGAATTAAACGCCAAAGACCTGGTGGTTTATCTCTAAGCGTTATCAGAACGACAAGGAAATACTCTCCCGTATTTTTGCGTCGCGGCCAATAACACCGCGGCGCGAAATAAGCGGAAGAGTATGTTTCCCAAACATACACGACAATAAAAATACACGGGTGTTTGCTGTGGGTTTTTAACGGGATTTTATTCACCGGAAACAAGGCGATACGTTTTTCCATCCGGTGAAATATCTCCGCTTATCTTGTCAGGAATGGATTGCTACTGAAAGGCCGCTGAAGATGAAAATCGTCAAACCTTTGCGTCTGGGAATAATGAGCCGCCCGTATTACGATGCGCGCGCGCCGCATTTAGGCATCGCCGTTTTGGCGCTGGCGGAAATGGGGGAAAAACCACAATTACGTCCGGAGCCGGAATTATGGCAACTGGCACAAAGTGAATTATCCCGCTACGGCGGAATCGTTGACCTGGCTTATCCCAAACATTACGCGGAATTTCTGGCCGCCGGTTACGCCTGGCCGCATACCTGCCAGTCTGAAAATACCTGCCGTGTCAGCATTACCCTGGGAGAAAAACAGAAGTCGCTGCTCGTCTCCGGCGATCGCGAGCGTCGGGGCAATTCTTTTAGCGCGCCCCGTCCCTTCAGCGCTATGCCGCTGGATTGGTCCCGGACATACGGCGGTCCGCACTTTCCGGACAATCCGCTCGGCATGGGAGCGCCGGAGACGGACAGCGACGAAACGCCCCGCCCGTTGCCCAACGTCAGCTACCCCGGCCGGCCCGACGTGCCGGCCGGCTTCGGCCCGCTCGACCTCGGCTGGCCCGCCAGGCAGGCCTTCATCGGCACCCAATACGACGACGCGTGGGTACAGCGCGGCTCGGTCGGTTTTGCCGATGACATGGATCCGCGCCTGTTCAATATGGCGCCGGCGGATCAGCAGTGGAATGCGCCCGCCCTGCCGCCCGGCCTGGCCTACCGCATTGAAAACATGCACCCCGAAAAAGCGCGGCTGGAAGGTATGCTGCCGTCGTGGCTGGCGCGTTGCTTCGTCCATCACACCCACAACGGCGAGGAATGCTTTTCCGAGATCGCCCTGCAACACACCACGGTCTGGTTTCTGCCGCATCAGGAAAAAATGATTCTGGTGTATCACGGCAAGATGCCGCTGGAAGACGACGACGCGCACGACGTACACATGCTGATGCCGGTGCTGGACGCCGCGGATGCGCCGCGCCCGGCGGCCCATTACCGGGACGTATGGGTCAAGCGCAGCGACAAAGAAAAAGGCAGCGCCTATGCCTTTCAGGACGCCGATCTGGTGCCGGAAGACGCCATCGGCCCCTGGCTGGACACCGAGATGCCGCCGGTCGAACCCGGCCCGCTGGAGCAGAACATCAACGCGCGCCGGCAGGGCGTGCATCAGGAAACGGAACAACGCCTTCAGGCCGTCAACAGCACCCTGCCGGAAGGCGTGAAAGACGCCCCGGAGATCGAACAGCCGACGCTTTCCCAGCTTCCCGCCTTTATGGCCCAGATGGAAGAAAAAGCCCGGAAAGCCAAAGAAGAGGCGATGCAGGAAAAAGAAAAGCGGATTCCCGACACCGCAGAATACGATGCGCGCCGGCTGACCGGCCCGGAATCTTTTTATAAAATCTGCGACGCATTGCGCCAGCAGCAGGGAGAATTACTGCCCGGTCAGGAAGAGCAGATGTATCAGCTCTACCGCCTGGGCGTGCCCGCCCAGAACCCCGCGCCACGCCTGACCGGCAACGAAGCGATACAACGGCGGGAATGGATCATCGGCAAGCTGGCGCAGGATCGCAACTTCACCGGCTGCGACCTGACCGGCGCGGATCTCTCGCATCTCGATCTCAGCGGCGCCAACTTCACCCGCGCGATGCTGGAGAGCGCGGATCTGAGCCACGCCATTCTGGACGAAGCCACGCTGGTGCAAACCCTGCTGGCGCGTACCAAAATGGATCACACCTCGCTGCGCAAAGCCACGCTGACCGAAGCCACGCTGGCGCTGGCCGACTGCGCCGACTGCGATTTCACCGGCGCCACCCTGCATAACCTGATATTGGAAGGCGCCCGTTTCAAGCGCTGCAACTTCAGTATCGTGGCGCTGTCGCAGCAAATGTTCGAGGACATCGAACTGATCGACTGCGACTTCAGCAACGCATCGCTGGACAACGCCATTTTTAACGGCCTCACGCTAGAAAAAACCCGCTTCACCAGCGCCTGCCTGCACAAGGTCAGTTTTATCGACAGCCACCTGCGCCAGGCCGTCTTCGGTGAAACCACCCTGCGCCGCTGCGCCATGACCAACTGCCGGACGGAGGAGATCGATTTCACCCGCGCCCGGCTGGAGAACTGCGCGTTCGCCGCCGGCACGCGGCTGGAAAAAGCGTGTTTCGTCCATGCCGCGCTGTCGCAGTGCAACCTGCGCCAAACCCCGCTCATGGCGGCCAACTTTAACTTCGCCGCGCTGGAAGGCTGCGACTTCTCGGAGGCGTCGCTGGTCTGCGCCACCCTGCGCTGCGCGCAGGCCAACGGCGCGCGTTTTATCCGCACCGATCTGACCGGCGCCGACCTGAGCCAGGCCCGCCTGATGGGCAGCCTGCTGCATAAAGCGCGCCTTACCGGCTGTGATTTCACCGCGGCAAACCTGTTCCGCGCGGATCTCTCGCAGGCGGAAACGGATGACACCACGATCATGCGCGATGCCTGGATAAAGCAGATGAAAGTTTCCCCTTCGCGTAAAGGAGTCACAGGATGATGAATGCCGCGCAAATCCAGCAGAAAGTCAAACAGGGCGAAATCGTGGAAGGGGAAACGCTGCGCGGCATCAGCCTGGCGCAGTACGACCTCTCCGGCGGGATTTTCCGCCACGTTGACTTTACCGAAGCCGACTTTGCCGGCTGCAACCTGGAACAAAGCCTGTTTATCGGCTGCACCCTGACGGAAAGCGTCTTTACCGGCGCACAACTGAAGCATTGCAGCTTCAGCGAAAGCACCCTGAGCTTCGCCAGTTTCCAGGGTACCGCCCTGCCCGGCCTGATTTTCAACGAGTGCAACCTGCAACACACGGACTTCAGCCGTTCTGAATGCGAAAACCTCCAGTTCAACGGCTGCCGGCTGGATCACACCCGCTTCCGGCATGCGCTGTTGAACAAAAGCGCCATCTCCGAGTGCACGCTCGAAGAAAGCGATTTCACCTGCGCCAGGCTGCAAAAAACCACGTTCCATAAATCGGATCTGCGCCGCTACATCCCCACCGGCGCCGGCTTCACGCAGGTTAACTTTTTCGAATGCAAACAACAGGGGCTGGACTACCGCGGCCTGATCTTTAGCCAATGCCAGTTCACCCGCAACCAGCTTGAGCGCGCCGATTTTACCAGCGCGGAGCTTACCCGCTGCCTGTTCCACGGCTCGTCAATGCAAAAAGTGAACCTGAGCAACGTGCAGGCCGAACAGGCCCAGTTCATCGACGCCAACCTGTCGCACGCCAACTGCCGTGCCGGCCGGCTCAACCAGTCCATGTGGATCAACGCGCTGCTGACGTCAGCGGATTTCGACCGTGCCCAGCTGAGCCTGGCGCGGTTCACCAAAAGCCGGGCGGAAGGCGCGCTGTTCACCGACGCCGAACTGGAACACGCCGACTTCTCTTACGCCGACGTCAGCCACGCTGACTTCAGCGGCGCGCGCTTCAACCGTACCCAGTTCCACCGCGCCACGCAGCAGGAAACGCGGTGGGGAAACAAAAGCGGCGTCCTGGATAACGACCCCGAGCTTTACGCCGCGGAAGAGTGGAACGAACAGCCGTATCAACCGGAACCCCGATAAGAATTGAGAGAGGAACAGCCCATGACCAACGCATTACTATCACCGACTTTACCGCTCAATTTGCCGCTGCAAACCAGCGGCCGGGTGGCGGATATCCTGTCCGACGGCAGCCTCATCGTAGAAAGCGCCGGACGTGGCTGGCACTGCCGCCGCGCGGCAAGCTGCCTGCTGACGCCGGAAAGCGGCGACGTCGTTCTGCTCGCCCGCTCCGACGATGACAAACTCTGGCTGCTGGCGGTGCTGGAGCGGGCGCAGCCGGAGCTTACCGCGCAGCTCAGCGTTAACGGCGATCTGGCGATTTCGGCGCGCGGCGGCCTCACCCTGAGCGGCGAGCGCCAGCTGGCGCTGGACAGCCAGACGCTGCGCGTCACCGCCGACGACGGCGAATGCGCCATCCGTCATCTGGCATTCCAGAGCGACGAAGTCAGCGCCCGCGTCAGAATCGGCCGCTGGCTCGGCGACCGCTGCGAATCCGTCTGGCACACCCTGACCCAGATCAGCCAGCTGTCGTTCCGTCAGGTGAAACAGACCGAGCACGTCCGCGCCGGCCAGCTGGATTATCAGGCAGAGGATTATGCGCGCCTGCATGCCCGCAGCACGCTGATTACCGCGGACACAATAACCAAAATCGACTCCGAACAAATCCATGTGGGTTAACGCTAACTAACCAGAAGGAATTTGCCGATGTTTGCAAACTGCCAGGCCGGCGGGCTGGATCTCGCCGCCCCCGATGTCTGCCTGACGCCGCCGGTGCCGATCCCGATCCCGTACGTCAATATCGCGCTGGGGCCGCTGGCGATCCCGAACGTGCTGCACATCCTGTTCGCCGCCGCGCCGGCACACAACATGGCGACCATCATTCCCGTCACCTTCGGCGACGAACCGGGCGTGGTGGGCGGCGTGGCGTCGGGCACCGTGATGTGCATATCCCAGCACATCACCGGCGTATCGTCGTTTTTGCTGTCGGGCCAGCCGGCAACGCGGCTGACCGATCTCACGCTGCAAAACCTGACCAATATCGTTGGCGTGCGCATTTTGCCCAGTCAGTCCACCATTATTCTGGCGGGCGGATAGCGCAAAACGATTTTCGGGCGTAATGGATGACGGGAGAAAAAATGGAAAAAAGAATCTGTTTTCAGTTTCAGCATGCTAACCGGGCGCTGTGCATCGCAGCCGGCCTGCTGTTGTGTGGCTGCTCGATGCTGGGGCTGGGTTCCTCCGTCCCCGAAATAAAACCGGCCGAACCGGTAACGGCGAATTACAACATCACGTTTTCCGCCACCCGCGAGGCCAACATTAATCAGGAAAATGTCTCCGTGCCGGTGAAGATCACCGTATTTAATTTGCGCTCGGATACCAGTTTTAAAAACGCGGATTTTTTCAGTCTGCAAAACCAGGCGGCCACTGTCCTGACCGACAAATTAATGGGCAGCGAGCAATTCTTTTTATTACCGGGCGGCGAGGAAATTAATGTTTCCGGCGAAAAACCCGCCGGACGTTATTACGTCGGCGTAACCGGCGAGTTTCAGGATTTAAATAATAAAACCTGGCGCCTAGTGCTTCCCATTGAAAACGCCAAACGGCCGCCGTTTTACAAATTCTGGAACCGAACGCCTCCGGCCCAGGTGATAAAAATCATCGCCGACCGGCAGGGATTACGCATTGAGGAAAACAGCGCCGAAGAAAAGAAAACTGCCGAAAAGAAAGCCCCGGAAAAGAACGCAGAAGAAAAGAGTTCTGAAGAAATACCCGCCGGCATAAGCGAAGGCGAAAAAGGGAAAAATTAAAACAACCTTTACTTCCAAGGATTATGGCAATGAAACAAGTACATAAAGTCGTCTGGACGGAAGGGATGTTTTTGCGTCCGCATCACTTCCAGCAGTCAGAGAATTACCTGGAACATTATATCCGCTCATGGGGAATGGCCCAGCGGGAGCATTACTGGGGCTTTATTTCGCTGGAAATCGACGAAAGCGCCCTGCGGCTGGGCACCATCGCGCTGAACGCCGCCAGCGGCATCATGCCCGACGGGACGTTTTTCTCCTTTTACGGCGCGGAAGAAGCCCCGCCTCCGCTGAATATTCCGGACGGCAAAAACACCACCAACGTCATGCTGGCCCTGCCCGTGCACCGCGCCAGCAGCCGCGAGGTCGCGTTTTCCGACGGCCATGATTCGCTGGCCCGCTACACCGCCTATGAAACGGAAGTCGAAGACATGAACACCATGTCGGTCGGCAGCGCGGAATTGCAGTTCGGCCAGCTGCGGCTGCAGCTGATCCCGGAAAGCGAACTGACCGCCGACTGGTGCGCCATCGGCGTTATCCGGGTGCTGGAAAAGAGCACGGACAACAGCCTGAAAATCGACGCGAACTATATTCCGCCGATGCTTTCCTGCCAGGAAAACCCGCTGCTCAACAGCTTCATCACCGACATTCTCGGCCTGCTGCAACAGCGCAGCCAGCAGATGGGGCAACGCCTCGGCCAGACCGGGCGCGGCGGCATTTCGGAAACGTCAGACTTCATGATGATGCAGTTAATCAACCGCAATATCGGCATGACCCACCACGCCTACCGCTGCAACCAGTACCACCCGGAGCGGCTGTTCGCCGAATGGCTGACGCTGGCCTGCGAACTGATGACGTTCTCCCCGGCGCGCACCACCGGCGACGCGCTGCCGGTTTACGACCATGACGACCTGGCGTTCTGCTTCGGCGCGCTGATGAACTGGCTGCGTCAGGGTCTGTCCATCGTCTTCGAGGAAAACGCAATTCAGCTGCCGCTGGTAGAACGCTCGCACGGCCTGAATATCGCCACAATCCCGTACGCCAACATGATCAACGAATTTGGCTTCGTTATCGCCGTCAACGCCGACATGCCGGCGGAAATGCTGCGCAGCCACCTGCCGGCGCACCTCAAGATCGCGCCGGTCAACAGCATCCGCGATCTGGTCCAGTTGCAGCTGCCGGGCATCGGCCTGCGCAGCATGCCTGCCGCGCCGCGTCAGTTGCCCTATCACGCCGGGTATACCTACTTCGAGCTGGAGAACAGCGGCGAGATGTGGAAGTTGATGCACAAGTCCAGCGCCTTCGCGCTGCATCTGGCCGGGGAATTCCCCGGGCTGAACATGGAGTTTTGGGCGATTCGCAACGCGTAATCAGTCGTCATATCCCCTCGGGCGCTGGCGCTGAGGGGGGATAACGTTCGGGAAACAGGAATGTTCCATGCAGAATACTCTCACTAAAACGATCAGCGAGCCGCTTTTAGCGCCGACGGAGGCGGTAAAAGCCTCCGACAATCCCCTGGTCATGGCGGCAAACCCGCTGCTGAACATGATCCCGGCCATCCGCAGCCTGGCAACCCGGCCCGATCCGGCGCAGCTGCGCCAGACCCTGATCGATGACGTCCGCCGCTTCGAAGTGCGGGGCCAGCAGGAAGGATTACCGTATGACGTCCTCGTCGGCGCCCGCTATTGCCTGTGCACCGCGCTGGACGAGGCCGCGATGCTGACGCCCTGGGGGAAAAATACCGTATGGTCCGCCAGCGGCCTGCTGGTCACGTTTCATAACGAAACCTGGGGCGGGGAAAAATTCTTTCAGCTCCTGGCCCGCTTGTCCAAACAGCCGCGTAAAAACATCCTGCTGCTGGAACTTATCAACTACTGCCTGCTGCTCGGGTTCGAAGGGCGCTATCACATTATCGAAAACGGCTTCTCGCAGTTGGAAACGCTGCGCCAGCGCCTGTCGCAGATTATCCATTCGGTACGCGGCGCTTACCCCGCGCCGCTGTCCGGCTACCCCACCGACGTGCCGGTCAGCCAGAAAAAATGGCGTCCGATGCTGCCGCTGTGGGCCTGCGCGGCCTTCCTCGGGCTGCTCTCCTGCCTGTGGTATATCTCGCTGGACTGGAAGCTCGGCGAAGCCACCACGCCGGTGGTTGCCGCCATCTATCAGCTCGAACTGCCCACGGTGCGCGCGGTTGAAGTACCCGCCCCGCCCGTGCCGAGCATCGTCAGCCTGAAAACGTTTCTGGAGCCGGAAATCCGCGACGGCCTGCTGACCGTGCGCGATGAAGATCAGAAGAGCATCGTGATCCTGCGCGGCGACGGCCTGTTCGACTCGGCGTCCACCACGGTGCGCGACGTCTACCGCCCCGTTCTGGTCCGGGTGGCGGAAGCCCTCAACGACATCGACGGCAAAGTGATGGTCACCGGCTACACCGACAGCGATGCCATCCGCAAAGCCCGCTTCGCCTCTAACTACGACCTTTCCCTGGCCCGCGCCGAATCGGTCAGCAACCTGCTGCAAAAACACCTGGTGCAACCCAGCCGCATTCAAATCGAAGGAAAAGGCGAACAGGATCCGATCGCGCCCAATAACAGCCGGGCCAACAAGGCGCTGAACCGCCGGGTGGAAATCACGCTGCATCTGGCGCCCGGCGTCGTCCAGCCCACGATAAACCCAGTCCGGGCGGGAGGCCTCTGATGATGAGTTCACTGATTTCCATTATCACCAGCCGTCTCTTATGGGGCATGGTGGGCGTCGGCTCCATTTCGATGATCATCTGGTTCATCGGCCCCTACGTGGCGGTGGGGGATTACCGCCCGCTGGAGTCCTCAGTCAACCGCCAGATCGCCATCGCCGTACTGTGCGGCATCTGGCTGCTGATGCGGCTGATCGCCGCCGCCTGGCGCGGCCGGCGCAACCGCAAGATGCTGTCGCAGATGGCGGAGACCCCGGCGGAAAACGCCGGGAAAGAGGGCGAACGCGACGATCCCAAGCTGATCGAACGTTTCGAAGAAGCCACCCGCCTGCTGAAAAAGGCCCGTTTTAATCACGGTCAGTCGCGTTTTCTGCCGGCCTGGATGAACCGTTTCGGGCGCAAATACCTCTACCAGCTTCCCTGGTACGTACTGCTCGGCGCGCCCGGCGCCGGTAAAACCACCGCGCTGGTCAACTCGGGCATCAATTTCCCGCTGGCCGATCGCTTCGGCAAAACGGCGCTGCGCGGCATCGGCGGCACCCGTCACTGCGACTGGTGGTTTACCGAAGACGCGGTGCTGCTGGACACCGCCGGCCGCTACACCACGCAGGAAAGCCATCCGACCCACGATGCACAGGAGTGGGGCAGCTTCCTCGGCCTGCTGAAAAAATACCGTCCGCGCCAGCCGATCAACGGCGTGATCGTCACCGTCAGCGTCAGCGACCTGATGAGCTGCACGCCCGAAGAGCGCCACGAACAGGCGCAGGCCCAGCACAAACGTTTAGTCGAACTGCGCGAATCGCTGAAAATCGATTTCCCGGTCTACATCATGGTCAGCAAGGTCGACCTGCTGCGCGGCTTCGTCGCCTATTTCGGCCAGTATGACAAAGAACAACGCAGCCAAATCTGGGGATTCACCTTCGCGCACAGCGACACGCAGAAACCCGGTTTCGAGCTGCTGACGGCCTTTGAACATCACTTTACCCTGCTGTTGCAGCGCCTGAACCTCGGGCTGGCCGATACCATGCTGGCCGAACAGGATCAGCAGATACGGGCGGAAAGCTACCTGTTCCCGCAGGCGTTCGCCCGCCTGCGCAAAGTGCTGGGCGACTACCTGAACACGTTGTTCGCCACCTCCAGCTTCGAAGCCACCTTCTCACCGCGCGGCGTTTACTTCACCAGCGGCACCCAGGACCGCATGCCCTTCGACCGCATGATGGCGGAGATGGGCGGCTCGCTGCACCTGACGCCGCAGGCCGCCGCAGAGGGCGACGCGCAGGAGGAGGAGGACAAGCAGACGCACGGCAAGAGCTACTTCCTCAAGCGTTTTCTGGAGGACGTGGTCTTCCGCGAATCGGGGCTGGCCAGCAACAACCGGTGGTGGATCTACCGCAACACCGCGCTGCACTGGGCCGGTTATATCGTACTCGGCGCGCTGTTCACCGTACTGGGGCTGTTCTGGTACGCCAGCTACAGCAACAACCAGGCTTACCTTCAGGAAGTCAGCACCCACGTACCGCCGCTGGAGCGCCAAAGCAGCGAAATGGAGCTGTACAACCACCAGGACATCTTCGCCCTGCTGCCCTACCTCGACCGCCTGCAACGGGTGGCGGCCAGCGAGCGCTTCGCGCTCGACAAACCGCCGCTCAACTACCGTCTGGGGCTGTACCGCGGCGCGCAGGTGGAAACCGCCGGTCAGGCGCTGTACCAGAAAGCGCTCAAGAACGTACTGCTGCCCTACGTCGCCTGGCAGGTGGCCGCGGTGCTGCGCACCGACATGGGCGCCGACCCCGACTTCAGCTTCGAAGCGCTGAAAGCCTACCGCATGCTGTACGAACCGGAGCACTACGACGGCAAGTTCCTGCGCGCCTGGGTGATGTTCAACCTGCAACGGATTTCCGCGCCCGGCACTGCAAAATCCGCGTGGATCGCCCTCGACGGCCACCTGCAACAGTTGCTGGACGAGCGCATTCAGTCCTCGCCGTACGTACGCGACGTGATGCTGGAGCAAACGGCCCAACAACGCCTGGCGCAGGCGCCGCTCTCAATCCGTATTTACGGCCGGCTCAAGCGCATCCTGCTTAAAGAAGCGTCGCTGAAAGCCGTGTCGCTCACCGACCTGGCCGGCGCGCAGGCCGAACTGGCGTTCCGGCGTAAAAGCGGCCGCTCCGCCAACGACGGCATCGCCGGGCTCTACACCCCGCAGGGCTACTGGCTGGCCTTTAACAAGCGCATCGACGACGTCACCCAAACGCTGCTCAACGAAGACGGCTGGGTGATGAACGTCACCGACACCGCGCTGGAAAAAGGCAGCCGCGCCGACCTGCAAAAAACGGTGCGCCTGCTGTACATGCAGGATTTCATCAGCGCCTGGGAAGCCCTGCTGGATGACATTGAACTGAAAAACATCGCCAACCTGAGCCAGCGCATCAGCACCGCGCGCCTGCTCTCCGCCGGCGACTCCCCGCTGCGCAACCTGCTGGTCAACGTGGCGAAGAACATCAAGCTGACCGAAGACCAGGGGCGCCAGGGCAAAGGCGTGGGCCTGAGCAGCGTGGAGAAACCCGCCTCCGGCCCCAGCCACTTTCTGGACAACCTGTTCACCCACCGTCAGCCCGAAGGGAGCGGCGACATCTCTACCCAGCCCGAACAGGTGGTGGTGAAACACTTCGCCCCGATCATCGAACTGGCGGAAAGCGGCGAGGAAGGCAGCAAAACCATTCCGTTCGACACCGTGCTCAAGCAGGCCGACGGCCTGTACAACTACCTGATCGCGGTACAAAGTGCGGCGAACAGCGGCATGCCCGCACCGCCGGGCGACATCATTCTGGCGTTGCAGGCGGAGTCCGGACGGCTGCCGCAGCCGTTTAAAAACATGATGCTGTCGCTGGCGATCGGCGCCAGCAGCGACTCCCAGATGAAAGAACTGGAAGGGCTGCAAAAGCGCGTCGGCTACGAAGTCGGCAACTTTTGCCGCCAGGCTATCGCCGGGCGCTACCCGCTGGTGCGCAATGCGCAAAACGAAATCGCCAGCCACGACTTCGCCCGCATGTTCGCTCCCAATACCGGCATGATGGACAGCTTTTTCCGCCAGAATCTGGAGGGCAAAATCGACACCTCGCGCCCGGCCTGGCGCTTCAACCCCGGCGTTGACGGCAAAACCCTCGCCGGCGGCGCAGGCATGCTGCGTTCCTTCCAGCAGGCGCGCAACATCCGCGACACCTGGTTCAGCGGCCAGAATCAGAAGCCGACGTACCACCTGACCATCAAACCGGTCAGCATGGACAGCGACATCCTCAACATGACGCTGGACATCGATGGGCAGATTTTCCGCTACAGCCACGGCCCGCTGGTGCCCCTGGTCGTGAGCTGGCCCGGCACCGGAAACAGCCGTCAGGTCACGCTTCAGCTCGGCCTTGCCAACGGCCAGACCACCACGCTGGTCACTTCCGGCGACTGGGCGCTGAACCGTCTGATGGACAAAGGCATGCTGACGGGCAACCGCAATTCGTTGTCGCAAACCGCGACGTTTACCCTGGAAGGGCACCGGGTGGTGCTGGAATTCACCCCCGACAGCGTTCGTAACCCCTTTCAGCCCATCGCCTTCAACTGTCCTTAGGAGGCGCGCATGAACCGGCAAGAGACGTTTGAACCCGTCCCCCATGACAACGGCATTGGTTGGTACGGCAAGATCCCCGGCTGCGGCGATTTCGTGCAGCGCCGCCTGCCCGCGCCGCTGGTTAACCGCTGGGCGCACTGGTTTCAGTCCGGTCTGGCGGCGTTGCAGCTTTCCGTGCCCGACGACCGGCGCTATTCGCTGGCCGGCGCGCCGATGTGGAACTTCATCCTGCCCGCCACCCTCGGCACGCCGTTCGTCCAGTTGGGCTACCTGCTGCCGTCGCGGGATCGCGTGGGGCGGCACTACCCGTTGTTCGCCCTGTGGCTGGTGGCGCCCGGCGACTGGCACAACGGGCTGCTGACGCAGGCGGCGGAGCGCTACCACCGCATCGGGCAGATCCTTAACCACGGCGTGCATCAGCGCCATTCGGCGGAACGCATCGACCGGGCACTGCTGGCCCTGCCGCCGTTGCCGCAAGCGCCCGGCGATACCCCCGGCGGCGATGCCGTGCCCGACCGGCCGGTGGCCGAGCTGGATTTCGATCCGCAGCGCTACGGCAGTTTCTGGTGGAGCGACGCCCGCGACGGCCGGCCGCAGGAGAGCTGGGCGCACAGCGGCAACCTGACGGTACAGCTTTTCCACCAGCTGTTTACGCCCGTCGGCGGTATCAGGCCCGCCCGCCGCGGGCCTTACGGACAAATGTTTGATTAAGGGAGTGACGACATGACCATTGAATCCCTGCTGGCGCCGGTCTCCCCGGAAAACAGCTGCGGTGAAAACCTGGAATACGAAGCCGACTTCATGACGATGGAGAAGAGCGCGTCCGGCAAAACGGAGCAACAGTTCGGCGACACCATCATTCCGGCGGAAGCGCCCGACTGGGCGGCCGTAGAACGCCTGGCGACCGGCCTGCTGCGCCACACCAAGGACTTACGCGTGATGCTGCTGCTCACCCTCGCCTGGACCCAGCTGCGCGGCTTGCAGGGTTACGCCGACGGCCTGCAACTGGTGTACCTGGCGATTGAACGCTACTGGCACCAGTTACACCCACGGCTGGAAAGCGACGGCGAGCAAGACCCGATGTTCCGCATCAACGCGCTGGCCGCCATTGGCGACGGCACGCCGCTGGCGCAGGCGGCGCGTTCCGCATTTCTGATCAAAGGCGGCGGCGCCGAGCTGTCGCTGCGCGACGCTCAGGCGCTGCTCGACGGCAGCAAGGACGAAGTCCCCCAGTTCCCCGGCGGCCTGCCGCGCCTGCGTAACGAACTGAGCAATCAGCAGCAGGCCAACATTCAGGCGCTGCTGTCAGCCGCCGAAACGCTGGCGATGCTGCGCCACGCAATCCATCTCCACCTCGGCGAAAGCGCCCTGCCGGAGATGTCGCAGTTGCAGCGCACCCTGGACGTCATCGTGCAGGCGATCCGCGCCCCGGAAAACAACGGGCCGCGCGAGGCCGACCCGGACGTGATTCTGACCCCGGAGGCGCTGAACCCGCTCGGCGACATTCTGCCGATGGCGCCGGTCGAGTTCGGTTTCGGCCAGGTACAGTCGCGGGCCGACGCCCTGCACCTGCTGGAAAAAATCAAAGACTACTTTGTGCGTTACGAACCCAGCCACCCGGCGCCGCTGATGATCGAGCGTCTGCAACGGCTGATTAATTTCAATTTTCTGCAAATCGTCGGTGATTTGGCGCCGGACGGGTTGCGCCAGCTCGAGGTCATTCTCGGGGTGGAGGAAAAAAAGAACGGCGAGAGCTGAGGCGATAACGCTGAAACCGCAGTCCTGAAACAACAACGCTGAAACAACAGTGCTGAAGCAACAACCTAAGGTCAGCCATTAACGGGCATAACTGCAAGTCATCACGGAGAAGCACATGACAACGACAACGATGAAATCCCGCAGCGGGCAAAAGTTTATCGCCCGTAACCGCGCGCCCCGCGTGCAAATTGAGTACGACGTCGAGATCTACGGATCGGAGCGCAAGATCCAGTTACCGTTCGTCATGGGCGTCATGGCCGATCTGGTCGGTAAACCGCTGGATGCGCAGCCGGATCTGGGCGAGCGCAAGTTCCTCGAAATCGACATCGACAACTTCGACGAGCGCATGAAATCGCTCAAACCCAGGGTCGCGTATCAGGTGAACAACACGCTGAGCAACGAAGGCAAACTCAACGTCGAGCTGACCTTCGGCAGCATGGACGACTTCTCCCCGGCCGCCATCGCCCGCAACGTCGAGCCGCTGAGCCACCTGCTGGAAGCCCGTACCCAATTGTCGAACCTGCTGTCGTACATGGACGGGAAAAACGGCGCCGAGGAGTTGATCGCCAAGGTGCTCAGTAATCCTGAGCTGCTGCGCTCGCTGACGATGGCGCCCAACCCGGAGGCCGACGACGCCTCCGGCGTTGAACCGGCGGCGGAGGAGTAACCCATGAGCCAGCAACTTCAGCAGCAAACGGCCACGGCGGCCACCACGTTTACCGGCGAAGAACTCACCTCACTGCTGCAAAAAGAGTTCAGGCCGAAAACCGATCAGGCGCGTGAAGCAGTACAGCACGCGGTGAAAACCCTGGCGCAGCAGGCGCTGGAAAACACCGTCACCGTTTCCGCCGACGCCTACCGCACCATTCAGGCGTTGATCGCCGAGATCGACGGCAAGCTGTCGCGCCAGATCAACGAAATCATCCACCACGAGCAATTCCAGAAGCTGGAAGGCGCCTGGCAGGGGCTGCACTACCTGGTCAACAACACCGAAACCGACGAGATGCTGAAGATCCGCTTTATGAGCATCTCCAAGAAGGAGCTGGGCCGCACCCTCAAGCGCTACAAGGGCGTCGGCTGGGACCAAAGCCCGCTGTTCAAGAGCATTTATGAGCAGGAATACGGTCAGTTCGGCGGCGAGCCGTTCGGCTGCCTGGTGGGCGACTACTACTTCGACCACAGCCCGCCGGATGTCGAACTGCTGGGCGAAATGGCGAAAATCAGCGCCGCATCGCACTGCCCGTTCATCACCGGCGCGTCGCCGAGCGTGATGCAGATGGAATCCTGGCAAGAGCTGGGCAACCCGCGCGACCTGACCAAAATTTTCCAGAACACCGAATACGCGCCCTGGCGCAGCCTGCGTGAAGCCGAGGACTCCCGCTACATCGGGCTGGCGATGCCGCGTTTCCTGTCGCGCCTGCCGTACGGCATCCGCACCAATCCGGTGGATGAATTCAACTTCGAGGAAGACACCGACGGCACCAACCACGACAAGTACACCTGGACCAACGCCGCCTACGCGATGGCGACCAACATCAACCGTTCGTTCAAAGAATACGGCTGGTGTACCTCGATTCGCGGCGTGGAGTCCGGCGGGGCGGTGGCGGATTTACCCTGCCACACCTTTCCGAGCGACGACGGCGGCGTGGATATGAAGTGTCCGACCGAAATCGCCATCAGCGACCGGCGCGAGGCCGAACTGGCGAAAAACGGCTTTATGCCGCTGATCCACCGCAAAAACTCCGACTTCGCCGCGTTCATCGGCGCCCAGTCGCTGCAAAAGCCGGCGGAGTATTACGACGCGGACGCCTCGGCCAACGCCCAGCTCTCAGCCCGTCTGCCCTACCTGTTCGCCTGCTGCCGCTTCGCGCATTACCTGAAGTGCATCGTGCGCGACAAAATCGGCTCCTTCCGCGAGCGCGACGACATGGAGCAGTGGCTGAACAACTGGATCATGAACTACGTGGACGGCGATCCGGCGAACTCGTCGCAGGACACCAAGGCACGTAAACCGCTGGCCGCCGCCGAGGTACAGGTGGCGGAAATCGAGGATAACCCCGGTTATTACAGCGCCAAGTTTTTCCTGCGTCCGCATTACCAGCTTGAGGGACTGACCGTGTCGTTACGGTTGGTTTCCAAACTCCCTTCACTGAAGCAGGGCTGATGGTGAAAGGGGCAAAGAACAGCACGGAGGCCGGACTTTGCGCCGCGGCGCAGGGACGGTTCCCGCTGTTGTAAACCACCGTTGCTTTATAAAAACGGATTTTGTTTCAACTGACAAACCCAAGAGGCTTTAGTTATGGCAATTGATATGTTCATGAAGGTTGAAGGCGCCAATGGTGAATCACAGGACGCCAACCACAAAGGCTGGACCGACATCATTTCCTTCACCTGGGGCGCATCCCAGCCGGGGAATATGGGTGTAGGCGGCGGCGGCGGTTCGGGGAAGGTGTGCTTTAACGATCTGCACATTAAAGCCCTGATCGATAAATCCACCCCGGCCCTGCTGAAGCACTGCGCCAGCGGTAAACACCTGGGCAAGGTTGAGGTTTCGGTCTGTAAGGCCGGCGGCAGCCAGGTGGAATACTGCAAAATCACGCTGGATGAAGTGCTGGTCACCAACATCCAGTACACCGGCGCCGGCGACGAAGACACCGTGGGCATCGTGTACTCTTTCCAGGCAGCGAAAGTCCAGCAGCAGTACTGGGAGCAAACCGAGCAAGGAGGCAAAGGCGCCGAAAGCAGCGCCGGCTGGGATATCAAACAAAACTGTGAAGCATAAGTAGTCAGCAATAAAAACAATTTCCCCGGGTTCCGGGGAAATTGTTACCCGCATTACCGTGCGCTCCCGGTTCATGCCGGTGAACCGGGAGCGCACGGAGCGATGATTAATGGACGATATAACGGGGCAGGTGTTCTATGCGGTTAACGATGATCAGGAACAGGGACAATGAGCGGATACCCCAGAGTTACTGCGACTTTACGGCGCCGGGCGGCACCATCGGGCGCGGCACCGACAATACGCTGATTCTTCCTGACCAAACGCGGGCCATTTCCCGGTTGCAGGCCATCATCCATCTTTCGCAGGGCGGAGAAGCCTTCATCACCCACCGGGGCAGCACCACGCCGCTGATCCTCAACGGCAAGGAGCTGGCGCATGACGTGCAGCAGCCGCTCGCGGAGGGCGACATTCTCGACATCGCGGGCTACCGCTTCAAAGTAGACATGAACATTTCGCCCGATCTGGCCGCCGCCATGCCCGTGGCGGAGATAAAAACCGACGGCGCCGGGATCGACGACGCGGTCTGGGCCGACCTGGAAGCGGAGTTTCCGCCCCGCGTCTCCCCGCGCCACCGGCCATCGCTGCACGATCCGGAGCATCCGCTGTTTTCCGCCTTGCAGGACAACCGGCAGAGGAACGACCCCCTGGCGATGGAGCAGGAGGCTGACCTGGATTCCCTGAACAACAGCAGTACCGATCCGGAGCACCTGTTCAGTCAGGAAGATCCTTTCGCCCGGCAGACGATCATGAAAGACACCACCCCGACCGTGCTGTTTACCCGGCCCGACGCCGCACCGGAGGCGGAAGCGGAGGAAGAGGAAATGAGCCCCGGCCTCATCCCGCACGGCGCGGAAAATCATGGTCAGCAGTTCAACCCGGCGGAGGTGTTAAGCACGGTGCAGGAACCGGAGCTGAAAATAGGCGGCGATGACGACGACGACGATCCCCTCGGCCTGTTTTTAGACAACGCGGTGCCGCTGGCGTCGTCGATGGATGATGTCGCCTTCCTTCCGCCGGAGCCGGAGATACCGCCGCCGGCCGCAGCGCCGTCGCCCGCAGCGAAACGCCCTCCGGCGGCGGTAGTGCCTCCGCCGCCTCCCCCGCCGCCGCCGCTCCCTGAAACGTCGCCGGTCGATATCGCCTGGACGGAACCGCCCCGCGCGGAACCCTCGCCCCTCGACCCGCTGACATCGTTTGAGGACATGCCGTTCGGCGCTCCCGTCGCCCCGCAGGAAGAAACGTCCGCGGCGGCGGCCATGCGCCTGGGGATCGATCCGGTGAAGCATCAGCCGTATAAGCCGCCCGAATCGGCTTCCGGTGAACATCTCAACGGGGAATTATTCAACGCCTTCGTCGCCGGCCTGGGGCTGGACGACGCCCCGGTACAGCCGGTGTTCTCCCCGGAACAGCTGTTTCTGGCGGGCAAACTGCTCAGCCTGTTTTCTCAGGGCACGGTGGCGCTGCTGTCGTCGCGCAGTATTCTCAAACGCGGGCTGAAAGCGGAAATGACCGTGATCCTCGAAGAAGAAAACAACCCGTTCAAGATGCTGCCGTCGGGAAAAACCGTCCTGATGCAGATTTTCAGCACCCCGATGCCGGGCTTTATTCCGCCGGAAAGCGCGGTGCGCAATGCGTTGATCGATCTTCAGGCCCACCAGCTCGGCATGATCGCCGGGGTGCGCGCCATCATCGCCGCCATGCTGCAAACCTTCCACCCCGACGAGCTGGAAAAAATGGCGGCGGAACGGGGCGACTTACCCAACAAGGGGCTGTTTTCCGGCAACCGCAAAGCCATGCTGTGGGACATGCTGAAGATTCACTATCAGCGGGTCGCCAACGAGGTGGAGGACGATTTCCACACCCTGTTCGGCGAAGCATTCCTGCATGCCTACGATCTTGAAATCCGCCAGTACAAGGCCTCTCAGGGACCGAAGGGGGCATGATGAAAATCGAAGCCGTTTCGTGCTCTAACCGCGGCGGACGCCGCCAGAACCAGGACAAGACCGCGCAGTACCTCGGCGAACGCTCGGCCTGCTTCGTGCTGTGCGACGGCGTGGCGGGCGACGCGGGCGGCGAACAGGCTGCCGCGCTGGCCTGTCAGTTTCTGCTGGAGCACGCGCAGCAGGACATCCCCTGCCCGCCCGACGCGCTGCCGCCGCTGATCGGCCAGTTACAGCGCGTTATCACACAGGCGCAGCAGGAAGACAGCACCCGCAGCCGCATGCGCACCACCCTGGTTTCCCTGTTCATCGATCGCGACGACCTGCGCGCGCACTGGGTGCACGCCGGCGACAGCCGGCTCTACCTGTTCCGCAATGGCTACCTGTACTGTTCCACCCGCGATCACAGCCTGACGCAAAAAATGAAGGACGCCGGCTACCAGACCGGCGGCGTGCCCGACAACCTGCTCTATACCGCCCTCGGCGCCGGTGAAAACCACGCCGCCAGCTACAGCCCGTCGCTCGCCCTGTACGACGGCGACGCTTTTCTGCTGTGCAGCGACGGCTTCTGGCAGCGCTACAACCAGGCGCTGCTGGAATACACCCTGCGCCTGGCCCATACCCCCGCGGAGTGGCTGACGCTGATTGAAGATCTGTCGCCGCCGCAACCGCAGCAGGATAACTACAGCGCTACCGCGGTCTGGATCGGCTCGCCGCAGGAAACCACGCTGCTGCAAATGCTTCCCCTGGACGACATTTTCCAGGACGAAACCGTCGCTTCCCCGGAGATAAGGAGATAAACCGTGAAATCGCTGCTTTCTGTACTGAAAGGAAATCCGCTATCTGTCGCGCTCGCTCAGGCCGAGTCCGCGGTCCGCAACGCCCCTTCCGACGCAGACAAACGGGCCGAATGGGTACAACTGCTGCTGTTATACGGCGACTGGCTGGGCGCCGACGCGCAGCTTCAGGCCTGGCAGGCGCTGGCTCCGCTTTCCACCCCCACCACGACCCAGCTTGCCGAAGCGCTTGAAGCGGAGATTCAGCGCGACCTGGTGCTGCGCGGCGAAAGCGAGCCGGCCTACGTGACGCCGCCGCCGGACTGGCTTACCGATTTGGCGGAGTCGCTGCGCGCCGCGCCCCAGCGCGCCAACACGCTGCGCGACCGGGCGTTCACTCAGGCGCCGGAAAGCGCCGGCACGCTGACGCTGAAAGGCGACGGCGGAGAAGAAAAGAGCGCCGCCTTCAGCTGGCTGGCCGATGCCGACAGCCGCCTCGGGCCGGTGTGCGAACTGTTTCTCGACAACCGTTACTGCTGGGTGCCGTTTCAGGAACTCGCCTCCGTGGCATTTCAGCCGCCGCAGAACGTCGTGCATCTGATCTGGGCGCAGGCGATGGTGACGTGGCGCAACGGCAAACAAAAAGTCTGCCAGATCCCCGCGCGCTACCCGGTGACGGAAGGCACCGACGATGCCCACCGCCTCGGCCGTAAAACCGACTGGCTTCCCCTGAACGACAACGGCCATTACACCGGGCAGGGTCAGAAAACCTGGATCACGGACGAAGACGAGCATGCCCTGCTGACCCTGCGCCGCGTCACGTTCACGGCTGTGGGTGAATAACGTTATGGCGCGCTATGGCAACGATAACGACAAAGGGCGCCCGCGCGGCAAAAACGGCGATCGGGTTTCCGCCCGCGACAAACTGATGCCCGCGCTGTTCGATCGGCTGACCGACTACGAGCCGCAGAACAAACGGGAATCGGAGCGCAGTAAAACCATTTCGCACAACGAGTTGCGCAAAATTATCCTGCGCGACCTTCAGTGGTTGTTCAACTGCAACAACAACGAGTCGCTGATCGACGTACAGGCTTTTCCCGCCGTGAGGCGCTCCACCGTGAATTACGGCATCACCCCGCTGGCCGGGAAGCGGATGTCGGACATTGAATGGTCGGATATTCAGAAAAACCTGCGTATGGCCATTCTGACCTTCGAGCCGCGCATCATTCCGGAAGAGCTGAAACTGCGCTGCGTCTCCGAAAGCGACGATCTGGACTCGCATAACGTGCTGTCGATAGAAATCCGCGGGCTGCTGTGGTGCAACCCTCACCCGCTGGAGTTTTGTTTCCGTTCCGACATCGATCTGGAAAACGGCTATTTCAATCTCAGAGACATAGGGTAAACACATGGATCGTAAACTGCTGGAGTATTACAACCGGGAGCTGAACTACCTGCGGGAGATGGGGAGCGAATTCGCCGATCGTTACCCGAAAGTCGCCGGTCGCCTCGGTATGCAGGGCATCGACGTCAGCGATCCTTACGTCGAGCGGCTGATGGAGGGGTTCGCCTTTCTGACCTCGCGTATTCAGCTGAAGATGGACGCGGAATTCCCGCGCTTTTCCCAGCGCATGCTGGAGGTGATTTACCCCAACTACCTGTCGCCCACGCCGTCGATGGCGATTGCCGAACTGCATCCCGACGGCCGTAAGGGCAACATCAACACCGGCTTCAGAGTGCCGCGCGGCACCCTGATGACCTGCGAGGCGTTGCGCAAAAGCGGCGTCACCTGCAAGTACCGCACCGCCCACGACGTAATGCTGTACCCGCTCAGCATCAGCCAGGTGGCGCTCGGCGCGTCGCCGCCCGATATCGCCGGGCATACCGGCATCAACCGCCATGCCTGCCGCGACGCGCTGTACGTCACCCTGCGGCTGGACGATAACATCACCTTCGACAGCCTGAACCTCGACAAGCTGACCTTCTACCTCAGCGGCCCGGATCTGGAGGCCATGCAGTTACTGGAACTGCTGATGCAGCACACCGAGGGCGTTATCTGCCAGCCCGCGGGCCAGCCGCGCCGGCGCCACTACCTGCCGCGCGAACGTCTGGTGCACGAAGGGTTCACCGCCGATCAGGCGCTGTTGCCCGACGATCTGCGTAACTTCGACGGTTATCGCCTGTTGCAGGAATACTTTGCCTTCCCCGCCCGTTTCCGCTTTTTCAGCATCGCCGGGCTGACGCCGCTGTTTCGTCAGAACAAAGGGCAGAATGCCGGTATCCGGGAGTTCGAGCTGATCATTCTGCTCAACCGGGAAGCGCCGTTACTGGCAAAGCGCATCGACGCCAGCCACCTTTCGCTGCACTGCACCCCGGTGATCAACCTGTTTCCCAAGGTGGCGGAACGCATCACGCTGCTGGATAAAACCAACGAATACCATCTGGTGGTCGATAACGTTCAGCCGCTGGACTACGAAGTGTTTTCCGTTCAGCGCCTGTGGGGCACCTCCGACGATAACCAGGAGGAACAGGAGTTCCGGCCGTTTTACTGCACCCACGGGCGCGACGGCCAGAACTACGGCGCCTACTTCTCCCTGCGCCGCTCGCCGCGCCCGCCTTCCGGCCACAGCCGCCGCTACGGCACCCGCAGCGGTTATCTGGGCTCGGAGGTGTTTTTGTCGCTGGTTGACGTCCACAACGCGCCCTGGCACAACGACCTGGACTACATCACGGCGGAAACCCTGGTGACCAACCGCGACCTGCCGCTGATGCTGCGCCAGCAGGAGCACTTTACCTTTTCGGTCTCCGACTCGATCCCGCTGCGTCAGATCACGCTGAAGAAACCGCCCACCCCGCCCCGTGAAGCGCTGGCGGAGGGGCGCATCTCCTGGGGGCTGATCAGCCAGCTGCAGCTGGATTACCTCAGCCTGATGGAAGGCGACGACGAACAGGGCGCCAGCGCACTGCGGGAGTTGCTCACGCTGTACGCCAAGCTCGATGAGCCGCAGATCACCAAGGAGATTAAAGGCGTGCAGCACTGCCGCCTGACGCCCTGCTATCACCGCGCGCCGGCCCCCGGCCCGATGGTGTTTTCCCGCGGCATCGCCATCGATCTGACCATCGACGAGCAGGCGTTCGCCGGCTCCACGCCCTATCTGCTGGGCTGCGTACTGGAGCGCCTGTTCAGCCGCCTGGTCACGATGAACACCTTCGTCACCACCTCGCTGAGCACCCCGCAGCGGGGCAAAATCGCCCAGTGGGGCGCGCGCATCGGCAGGAGAACCCTGATATGAACCAGGACGCCACGCCCCGCCACCGCCAGCCCCTGCCCGATGATTTCTGGCTGGCGCTGGAGGAACATCCTTACGCCCACGATCTGTTTCAGGTGCTGCGGCGCATTGACGCGCAGGCCGGGCTGGAATGGCAACTGGGGCGCGCGCCGCATCCGCGCCAGGAGCCGCTGCGGCTGGGCCAGCAGCCGTCGCTGTCGTTCGCGCCCTCCACGCTGGCCGCTGCCGGCCCGCTCGCCGATACGCCGTTTCAGCGCCTGATGATCTACAGCTTCGGCTTGTTCGGCCCCAACGGCCCGCTGCCGCTGCACTTTACCGAATACGTGCGCGAACGTTTTCTGCATAACCAGGACCGGACGCTGCTCGACTTCCTCAACCTGTTTCATCACCGGTTGATCCTGCTGTTTTACCGCGCCTGGGCTAACAGCCAGCCGACCGTGTCGCTCGACCGCGACGACGATCAGGCCTTTACCCGCTACCTTTCCGCCCTGGTGGGGATGGGCGTTGACTCGCTGCGCGCGCGCGACAGCCTGCCCACCCACTGCAAATATTTCATGGCGGGCCATCTGGTGCGCCAGGGGCGCGACGCCGAAGGGCTGGCGAAGATCCTGCGTTACTACTTTCAGGTGCCGGTGCGCATCATCGAAAACATCCCGGTCTGGCTGTCGATTGCGCCGCACCAGCAGGTGCGTCTGAAGGTCGGGCTGGCGCAGCAGTTGGGCAAAGATATCTTTCTCGGCCGGGCGGTGCGCGACGTTCAGCACAAGTTCCGCATCGAACTGGGGCCGATGACGTTTGAGGAGTATCAGCGCTTCCTGCCGGGCGAACCACAGGCCATCGCCCTGCGTGACTGGGTGCGCCATTACACGGGCATCGAATACATCTGGGACGTGCGCCTGATCCTGCGCAAAGACGAAGTCCGGCGCACGACGCCGGGCGGCGGCCAGCGGCTCGGCCTGAGCAGTTGGATGCGTAACCCGGATGCAGACGAGCACGCCGGCGATCTGATTTTTTCGCCCGAGCCGCTGGAAGGTCAGATCTTTCAGGAACAACACATAAAACATCACGTTAAGGGATAAACATGAGCGAAATCAGTCGTGCGGTTCTGTTCGGTAAGTTAAACGGCCTGCTGATCGGCAGCCTGGAAAACGCCACGGCCTTCTGCAAGCTGCGGGGCAACCCCTACGTGGAGCTGGCGCACTGGATCCACCAGCTGTTGCAGCATCCCGAAGGCGACTGGCAGCATATCCTGCGCCATTTCAGCATCGACGCCGGTAAGCTCGGCGAGGACGTGGTGGCGGCCATCGATCGCCTGCCGCGCGGCGCCAGTTCGGTATCGGATCTGTCGGAACATATCGACAGCGCCGTCGAACGCGCCTGGGGCTTCAGCTCGCTGACCTTCGGCGCGCAGAAGATCCGCGGCGGCCATCTGATGCTGGCCATGCTGAACACCAACAACCTGAACAACCAGCTGCGCGCCATTTCGCCCGGCTTCGCGCAGATCAACGCCGCCACCCTGCAACAACAGTTTGAGCCGATCCTCGCCCGCTCCAGCGAGAAAGAGGCCGGCGCCGCTGCGGAAGGCGTCGCCGCGCCCGAAGGCGGCAGCATGCTGGAGCAGTACGGCAGCAACCTGACGGAAAAAGCGCGGCGCGGCGAGCTTGATCCGGTGACCGGGCGCGATGATGAAATCCGGCAAATCGTCGATATCCTGATGCGCCGCCGCCAGAACAACCCGCTGCTCACCGGCGAGGCGGGCGTGGGCAAAACCGCCGTGGTGGAAGGCCTGGCCGCGCGTATCGCCGCCGGCGACGTGCCGCCCAAACTGCGCGACGTGACGCTGTACCAGCTCGACATGGGCATGTTGCAGGCCGGTTCCGGCGTGCGCGGCGAATTCGAGCAACGTCTGCGCGCGGTGATTGACGAAGTGCAGTCCAGCCCGTCGCCGATCATTCTGTTCGTTGACGAAGTGCACACCCTGATCGGCGCCGGCGGCACCCAGGGCACCGGCGACGCCGCCAACCTGATGAAGCCGGCGCTGGCGCGCGGCCAGCTGCGCACTATCGGCGCGACGACCTGGTCGGAATATAAAAAATACATCGAGAAGGATCCGGCGCTGACCCGCCGTTTCCAGGTTGTGCAGGTACTTGAGCCGGACGAGAAACGGGCGGTGCTGATGCTGCGCCATCTGCGCCACACGCTGGAGCAACATCACCAGATCATTCTGCTGGACGAGGCGGTGGAGGCCGCGGTGCGCCTCTCGCACCGTTACATTCCCGACCGCCAGTTGCCGGATAAAGCCATCAGCCTGCTCGATACCGCCTGCGCGCGGGTCGCGGTCAGTCAGCATGCGGAGCCGGGCAAGGTGGAGCACTGCCGCCGCCGCATCGAAGCGCTGGAAACCGAGCTGGACGTCGCCACGCGCGATGCCCGCATCGGCGCCGGCGACGCGGCGCGCCCCGCCGCAATTGAGGCTGAACTGGAACAGGAACGCCGCCTGCTGGAAACGCTCAACGCCCGCTGGCACGACGAAGTGGGGCTGGTCAGCCAGATTATTGAACTGCGCGCCCGGCTTTACACCCCTGACGCCACGGAGGAAGGCGGCAAAGCGCCCGACGAGGCAGCGGTACGCGCACAGCTGGATGAGCGGTTGCAGCAGCTTGCCGTGTTGCAGGGGGAAGATCCGCTGATCTTTCCTTCCGTGGACGCCAACACCATCGCCTCGGTGGTCTCCGACTGGACCGGCATTCCGCTGGGCCGCATGATGAAAAACGAGGTGGAGGCGGTGCTGGCGCTGGCGGATACCCTGAACAAGCGGGTCATCGGCCAGAAGCACGGGCTGGAGCTGATCGCGCGCCGCCTGATTACGTCGCGCGCCAGCCTCGACGATCCCAATAAACCCATCGGGGTGTTTATGCTGTGCGGCCCGTCCGGCGTGGGGAAAACCGAAACCGCCCACGCGCTGGCGGAAAGCTTCTACGGCGGCGAACGCAACGTCATCACCATCAACATGAGCGAATTCCAGGAGTCCCACACGGTATCGACGCTGAAAGGCGCACCGCCGGGCTATGTCGGTTACGGCGAGGGCGGCGTGCTGACCGAAGCGGTACGCCGCCGGCCTTACAGCGTGATCCTGCTCGACGAAGTAGAGAAAGCGCACACCGACGTACACGAGATTTTCTACCAGGTGTTCGACAAAGGCTGGATGGAGGACGGTGAAGGGCTGCGCATCGATTTCCGCAATACCATCATCATCCTCACCTCCAACGTCGGCAGCGACGTGGTGAGCACGCTGTGTGCCGATCCCGCGCTGCTGCCGGAGCCGGAACAGTTTACCGCCGCGCTGCGCGAACCTCTGCTGCGCGCGTTTCCTGCCGCCCTGCTCGGCCGCCTGATCGTGATTCCCTATTATCCGCTCAGCGACGCAGTGCTGGGGGATATCGTCAGGCTGCAACTGTCGCGCATCCGTAACCGGTTGCAGGAAAGCCATCAGATGACCTGTTCGTTCGACGACGAGGTGATCGGGCAGATCGTCAGCCGCTGCACGGAGGTGGAGTCCGGCGGGCGCATGGTGGACACCATTCTCACCAACACCCTGCTGCCTCAGATCAGCCACCGTTTGCTGACCGCCGGCACGCAGGGGGAGCATTACCGGCATCTGCATATCGGCTATGCCGATAAAGCATTTACCTATGATTTTCGGCCATAACGTTTATCTGTAACGACATGGAGGACAGACTGTGCTGACGCAACGAAAACAAGAAGTCACGGAATCGTTCGGCTGCGACATGCACGCGTTGCCGCCGGGTTATCGTTTTGCGCAGGTGGAGATTCAGCGGGTGATCGGCGAAGGCGGATTCAGCATCGTCTACCAGGCATTCGACCACCGGCGCAAACATACCGTCGCCGTCAAAGAATATTTTCCGACCGCCATAGCAGCCAGGGATGGCAAAGGGTGGGTGATGCCGCGCAACGCGTTTTTACAGCCCACCTTTGATGCCGGGCAGTGCTATTTTCATCAGGAGGCGCAGATTCTCGGGTCGCTGTCTCATCCACGCATCCCGCGCCTGCTCGGCTACTGGCGCGGAAACGGCACCGCCTATATCAGCACGCCGTTATTTAACGGGCAGAACCTGAAGAAACGCTATGCGGAAAATCCGGCGATGGTCAACGAAACGTGGCTCAAAACGCTGCTCGTTCCATTGCTGAACACGCTCGGCGCAGTACACCGGCAGGGCTGCCTGCACCGGGATATTTCGTGGGATAACGTCCAGATCCTGGACGACGAGCGCCCCGTGCTGCTGGACTTCGGCTCCGCCTGCTTCGACAACGGCGACTGCCGCAGCCGCACCGATATCGTGCTGAAACCCGGCTTCTCCCCGGCGGAGCTGTATTGCAGCAAAGGCGGCGAGGCGCACGGGCCGTGGTCGGATATTTATTCGGTCGGCGCGCTGATCTACACCCTGATTACCGGACGTCTGCCGCCGGTCAGCCTGACGCGCTGTATTGAGGATAATTACCGCCCGCTGGCGACGCAGCACGTGGAAGGCTATTCAGACGGTTTTTTGCGGGCCATTGACCATGCGCTGGCGGTGAGCGTGACGAACCGGCCGCAGGACGTCGCCGCGTTCGCACGTCAGTTGGGGGTTTATTTCGCCGACTGCGTCAGCGGATAGCCATTAACCCTTGCCGCGGCGAAGCGGATGTTCGCCGCGGCAAGTCATTTCAGAACACGTCATTGCCAAAAGAATAACCGATCAAAAATAGTAACTGACCGAGATCTGCCAGCGCCGGTCGGGGCGGATTTGGTATGTCGTTTCCGCGTCCATCCGGTAGATTTTCTGCCACTGCAACGCCACGTCCACCGGCCCGATATGGCGCCTCAGCTCGGCAAAGCCCAAATTCTTCTGGCGCTGTAAATCCCGCTGCACAATGATGTTGAGATCGTACTGATCCACCACGTCCTTCCAGTAGGCCTGCACCAGCGCGGAGCGGCGCGGCGACATCAGATCCAGCGCCTGCCGGGCGGAATTGCCGTAAGACGCGCCGCCCTGCACCAGGCCATAGCGCGAGGCGGTGGAAAACGCCGACATCGCGCGTTCGTTGTCGGCGCTGCCGTCGTAGTGCCCTTCCAAACGCAGGGTCAGCCGGTTTTCGCCGGTCCAGGTGATACCGGCGGAAGCGCGGTTACGCCAGGCGACGTCCCACTGGCTTTCGGGCAGTGAGGTTTGCCAGGCAAACGGCTGCCGCCCTCCCGCCCATTCGAGGTAAGCCAGCGTAGAACGCGACAGCACCCGCGCCAGGTTCAGGCCGATCTGCGGCGAGCGGTGCGACTCCTGGAAATACAGCAACTGCGGATTCAGGTTTTCGGCGAAACGGTAACTGCCCACCAGCAGCAGACGATCGCGCGGGTTGCTGGCTCCCCAGTCGAGGCTGGCGCTGTCGTCGCTGGGCTGCCCGGCGAGCTTCGGCGACACGATGGCCGTTAGCGCCGCCTTGTCCCAAAACTGTTGCAGGCGCACCATCGCGTTACCCAGACGATTGGTGCGCAGGGTTTCCGGATCGGCGGAAATCACCGAGCGCACGGTGCCGCGTCCGAGGAAATCGGTGGGGTTGTAGCCCAGCGCCACGCCGTAGCGGGTGTTGACGCGCCCGGCATCGATCAGGGTGCGCGGCGTCAGGCGGTAAGTCAGGTAGGCTTCGCGCAGCGAATTAACGTTGCGGTTGCGGCTCAGCCCGCGGTAAAAACGGCTGTCGATCCGGTTGGATAGCACCAGCCGCCAGTCCTGGGAGAGCCGCCCCATCAGCGGGGTGTCCCAGCGCATATCCAGCGAGACGCGCTGCACGTTGCCGCTGTTCTCATTGATGGCCGAAGCCGCTTCGGCCATCACGTTCAGCGTCTTATCCTTTACGTCGCTGAATTCGGTGTTGTCCGCCAGATCAAGGGCGTCGAGGGACGCATCCGTCCCGCTCAGCGCGGGCGCGGCATACAGCACGGCAACCGCCGTCAGGCAGGCCAGCCGGGTAAGACGAAAAGCAAATCGCTGCGCCGCCATGCGTCAGTTGTCCTTAAAGTGCGGCAGGAAGTCGCGCTGCAACCAGGCTTCCGGCACGTCGCGCCAGGCGAAATCCTGATGGCGGATCACCGTGACCAGTTTGGCGTTCACTCCGTCGATGATCACCGCCTCGGTCGGACGAATGCCGTTCAACGCCTGTTCGTAGCGGCGGTAATAGGTCGTTTTCAGCAAATTGCCGTTAACCGCGTAAAACTCGGCCTTGCGGCTTTTGAAATCCGCTTTGTCCACCCACAGCTCCATCGACGGGTAAGCCGCGTCCGGGTTGCTCGCCGTCAGGTGCAGACGATAACAGTCGCGCGTTTGCCGGTCTCCGTCCTGGATCTGTTCTTCTCCCACCAGCGCCGCCCGGTAGTCCGCCGCCCAGTTGGCCGTCACCACGTCGCCGTTAGACGCCTGCCCCAGCAGGCGCTGCTGCGGGGAAATCGGCACGCTGGCGCGGCTGGCCGGATCGTAAAGCCACAGGTCGCGCCCGCTTTTCAGCGTCAGCTTTCCGGCGTCACGCTGCGGGCTGATAAAACGCAGCAGGCTGCGGAACTGGCCGCCGTCCGGCGCCGCGCGGGAATAGAGCACCAGTTGGCTGGTTTCATGCTGTTTGCCGTTTTTATAGCTGATGAGCGTGGTAATCAGGCTGAACGAGCGGTCCGGATTACGTACCGCATCGCTTTTTTGCAGGATCTCCTGCGCATCGGGGCTGGCCCACGCCGGTGCCGCGCCCAACAGCGCGCACATAAGCCCAAACGGAGCCAGGTGTCTGAAACGAAATCGCATACTTTTATCTTCCTTGTAAGTAAGGGCTGGCATTTCATTGCCTGCCGTGCGGGATCAGGTATGGCGCAGCGCCTGCACGATATACACGTTCGCCGCGCGCCGCGCCGGCCACCATGACGAAAAGACGGTCGCTACCAGTAAAATCCCCATCACGCTCATCACCATCGTCCACTCCCCCCAGACACTGACGCGGATGGGAATGGGGGCAATCACGCCCGGCGGCTGCCAGGTCAGCCCGGAGCGGTTGATGATGTAGGCCAGCACCAACGCGGTACTCACACCGATCAACGAACCGATGGCGCCCAGCAGCATGCCTTCGCTGAGGAACAGGCGCTGAATGTCGCGCCGTTTCAGCCCCACCGCGCGCAGCGTGCCGATCTCTACCGTTCGTTCCAGTACGGCCATCCCCATGGTATTGCCGACGGTGAACAACGCGATACACAGGATCAGCGCCAGCAGAAAGTTGAAGATTTTGCCGAACATTTCAAGAATTTGGTTATACAACGGCTGCAGCTCGGCGAAGTCGTACACCGTCAGCGGTTCGGCCGCCAGCGTGGTGCCGAAAAGCTGGTGCAGGCGCGCCCGCGCCGCGTCCAGCTGGGTCGTGCTGTGCAGTTGCAGAATAATGGCCGTCACGCCCGGACGCTCCGGGCCGAACAGCAGTTGCTGGGCCTGCTGCAGATGAATGCCGACGAAGCTGTCATCCAGTTCGCGCGCGGCCTGGGGCTGCGTTTTCGTGACCTGCACCCGGATGATGTTCGGCGCTCCGCCGGTTGACGCAGCCAGCAGTTCGATGTGCGACCCCGTACCAGACTCCCGCGCGCCGTGTGTGTCCTGCGCCAGTTGCAGCAGGTCGTCGGGCAATGCCTCCGCCGGCTTATCGCCCGCGGCAGGCGGCGCGCCGCAGGGCTGGTCATGCACGAACTCGCACAGTTGCAGCAAGCGCGCCAGCCCGCCGCCAATCATCGCCGCATCCGGCATTCCGGCGCTGAGCGTCTGCCGGGCATGCAGGTTTGCGCCAAAGTGATACTCATCCCAGTCGTTCAGTTGCGCCTGTCCGATGGCCTCGCTGCCGTAAATCAGGGCGGGCCTGGAAGTGCCGACGGCGTAATGCCCGGCGATGCCGGTCAGCAGCAGCACCGGCGTAGTAACCACCAGCATCGGCTTCAGTACCGGATCATCGGCAAGGGTATCCATGATTTTTTGGTAATTGCGGATGCTGTACTCCGCCGGGTTGCCCGTACCATGTAACAAGTAGTCGCGGTGCTGGATTTGCAGGTGCCCGGTATCGCGAATAAAGGTGGTTTGCAGGCTGTACTCAATGGAGCGGTTATAGCCGCCGAACAGCAGAATCCCGACCGCGCCGACCACGATGGCGCACAGCGTGGAAAGCGTACGGCGGCGATTACGCAGCAGGTTGCGCAGAGCAAGTTTGAATGTTTGCATCACTTTTCTTACCCCGCATCCGGACGGCTGACGCTGCCGTCGTGTACCTGATAAAGGTCGTCGGCCTCCGCGATAACCTGCGGATCGTGAGAAGAAAAGACCACCGTCACCGCCTGTTCACGCTGTAAGCGGCGCAGCAGTTGCAGAATCGCGCGGCCGGTTTTGCTGTCGAGGTTGGCGGTTGGCTCGTCGGCCAGCACCAGCGCAGGGCGGTGAACCAGCGCCCGCGCGATGGCGACCCGCTGCCGCTGACCGCCGGAGAGCTGCCCCGGCAACGCATCCGCTTTATCCTCCAGCCCGACGCTTTCCAGCATTTCCATTACGGCGCGTTTACGCTGGGCGATGCTGCTGCGTTGCAGGATCAGGGGGATTTCAATATTCTCACGCGCAGTCAGCACCGGGATTAAATTGAAGTTCTGGAAGATAAAACCAAGGTGGCGGGCGCGGAAAGCGCTGCGCTGGTCGTCATTAAGGCGGCTCATTTCCTGATCGGCAATCACCAGCCGCCCGCTGTCAGGGCTGTCGATACCGCCGATAAGGTTGAGCAACGTGGTCTTTCCGCTGCCGGATTGCCCGGATAACACGGTAAAACGCTGTGGGGTGACGTTAATATTTATATCCTTGAGCGCGTCTACCCTGACCTGCCCTAACAAATATGTTTTGCAGACATCCTGCATTTCTACTGCCCACATTTTTATTCTTATTCCTTTTTATAATAAATCTTTTTATTCAGGTCGTTATAAATACGAACAAAAAATACCGTCTATAATAGTCACCGTATAAACAATCGACACTGTCAATGCTGTGTATTAAAGGCATTACTAATTTTTATTTTAGAAAATATCACCGCAAACAACCTACGGTCAAGACTGCCAACAGATTGATAAACTCCTATAAATATTAAATTTGGCCCCCGAAAATAAGAATAATCTTTAATCATAGGGTGTTTATCCCCTTTCATTATGAAAAATGGTTAAGGGTTATTCCCGATACACTGTTGCCGCTATATTAGCCACTGACTTCACGGCAGAGCTCATACAATCCTGAAGAATTAAAACCCCGGAATAGTGGGCGAAAGTCAGCAACCATCTGAAACAGGCAGGACATATCATTCTTTCTGAAATACTCTGCGAACAACGCATCTTGCCTCTGGAAATATAAAAAAAATAGGATTATTCATTGTGAGTCGCTAACAACAAATACAGATTACCCCTACCTTTTTAAGGAAAAAGATTAACACCGGGCAATATTCTGATTCGCATCCAGACATAAAGACATTAATATAACCAATGCTACTTTCTTATTAAGAATCTCTTCTTAACAAAGCGTAATTACATAGATAAAAGACTTTCGCCATGGAAGGAAATGTTATTTTATAGCTTATTATTCTACCAGCTACCATAAAGGCGAGTGATGAATCGAAAATCATCGCGGTATTTGTTGTGGCGACGGGCGTTTATCGGTTATTTTTTAGCGGAGCATCACTGTAGCCGACGCATAACACCGTCCGGATGGCTCACTTTACAGAGAGGGATCGATAATGGGCGTGCCGCAAACCAAATCAGAGTTACTCCTTGCCATCGACAAGAACTTCAACAAACTGTCTGGCTATCTCAATGCTGTTCCTCCCGGACTTACCAGCGCCAAATCAATGGCAGGGCATGTCAGGGGCACCACGATGAGCGTGCACAATCTGGTTGCTTACCTGCTGGGCTGGAATACGTTGCTCGCCAAGTGGATATATCTGGACGAAGAGATGGAGCCCGTCGATTTTCCGGAAACCGGCTATACCTGGAGCCAGCTCGGGCTGCTCGCGCAAAAATTTTACGCGGACTATGAGGATATGGAATTCGGCATCCTCATCAGTAACCTCGGGGCGGCCAAAAAAACAATCGTCAGCCTGATTGAGGAACGCAGCGACGAAGAACTCTATGGCATGTCCTGGTACGGCAAGTGGCCCCTGGGAAGGATGATTTCATTCAACACCGTGGCCCCTTATGCCAATGCCTGCGCAAGGCTGCGGGCATGGGCCAAAGAAAACGGCGTCAGCCTGAGGTAAGGCTGCCGCCGTCATAGGGTAAACGGCATACCGGAGAAAGCTGCATCACGCCCCCTCCGGCTTGCGCGACGGGCGAACTCAGAGCGCGCTGGTAAACGTTCTGGCAATCACGTCCTGCTGCTGCTCCCGCGTCAGCGCGTTAAAGCGCACCGCATACCCCGAAACCCTGATCGTCAGGTTCGGGTATTTCTCCGGATGCGCTACCGCATCCATCAGCATTTCCCGGTTCATCACGTTGACGTTCAGGTGCTGGCCGCCCTCTACCCGCTCTTCTTCATGGTGGAAATAACCGTCTAGCAATCCGACCAGGTTATTCTTCCGCGCCTGCTCTTCTTTGCCCAGCGCGGCGGGCACGATGGAGAAGGTATAGGAGATCCCGTCTTTCGCATATTTGAAGGGCAGTTTCGCCACCGAAGAGAGCGACGCCACCGCGCCCTTGCGGTCGCGGCCGTGCATCGGGTTGGCGCCCGGTGCGAACGGCGTGCCGCCGCGGCGGCCGTCCGGGGTATTTCCGGTTTTCTGCCCGTACACTACGTTGGAGGTGATCGTCAGGATCGACTGGGTCGGCACCGCGTTACGGTAGGTCGGCAGCGCCTGAATCTTCTTCATAAAACGTTCGACCAGATCGCAGGCGATGCTGTCCACGCGATCGTCGTTGTTGCCGTACTGCGGGTAGTCGCCGCTGATCACGAAATCCACCGCCAGCCCGTCGGCGTCGCGCACCGGCTTCACTTCGGCGTACTTAATCGCCGACAGCGAGTCCGCCGCCACCGACAGCCCGGCGATGCCGCAGGCCATGGTGCGGTACACATCGCGATCGTGCAGCGCCATCAGCGACGCTTCGTAACTGTACTTGTCGTGCATGTAGTGGATCAGGTTCAGGGCGCTGACGTACTGCACAGCCAGCCAGTCCATAAAGCCGTCCAGGCTGGCCATCACCTTGTCGTAATCCAGCACGTCGTCCAGCATCGGTGCGGTTTTCGGGCCGACCTGAATCTTCAGTTTCTCATCCACCCCGCCGTTGATGCAGTAAAGCAGCGTTTTCGCCAGGTTGGCGCGCGCGCCGAAGAACTGCATCTGTTTGCCGATCACCATCGGGCTGACGCAGCAGGCGATAGCATAATCGTCGCTGTTGAAGTCCGGGCGCATCAGGTCATCGTTTTCATATTGCAGGGAAGACGTGGCGATAGACACCTTGGCCGCATAGGCTTTGAACGCGCGCGGCAGCGCTTCGGACCACAGAATCGTCAGGTTCGGCTCCGGCGCCGGCCCCATGGTTTGCAGCGTATGCAGATAGCGGAAGCAGTTTTTGGTGATCAGCGTGCGGCCGTCCAGCCCCATACCGCCAATCACTTCGGTTGCCCAGATCGGATCGCCGGAGAACAGGGAGTCGAACTCCGGGGTACGCAGGAAGCGCACCATGCGGATCTTCATGATGAAGTGATCGATCAGCTCCTGCGCCTGCACTTCGTCGATCCGCCCGGCCTTCAGATCGCGTTCAACGTAAATATCCAGGAACGTCGCGGTGCGGCCCAGCGACATGGCGCCGCCGTTCTGCGATTTCACCGCCGCCAGATACGCGAAGTAGGTCCACTGTACCGCTTCCTGCGCGGTTTTCGCCGGGCGGGAAATGTCGCAGCCATAGCTGGCCGCCATGCGCTGGATCTGCTGCAGCGCGCGGCGGTGCTCCGCCAGTTCTTCGCGCAGGCGGATCACGTTCTCCAGATCTTCGCCCCTTTCCAACTTCGGTTGCAGATCGGCGAACTGAAGCTCTCTTTCGCGGATCAGGTAGCTGATACCGTACAGCGCCACGCGGCGGTAGTCGCCGATGATGCGTCCGCGGCCGTAACCGTCCGGTAAGCCGGTCAGTACGCCGGATTTGCGGCAGCGCAGCATTTCCGGTGAGTAGACGTCGAACACGCCCTGGTTGTGGGTTTTGCGCAGATCGGTAAAGAAATACTCAAACTCCGGGTCCATTTCGCGGCCATACGCCTCGAACGAACTGCGGATCATATTCACACCGCCGAAGGGGTGCAGCGCGCGTTTGAGCGGCTTGTCGGTTTGCAGCCCGACGATCTTTTCCAGCGCTTTCTCGATATAACCCGGCGCATGGGCGGTGATGGTGGTGGCGACGTTGGTGTCGAAATCCACCGGCGCATGGGTGGCGTTTTCGATACGAATGCCTTCCATCACCTTTTCCCACAGCTGCGCGGTCGCCGGCGTCGCGTCGGCCAGGAAGCTTTCATCGCCTTCATACGGCGTGTAGTTGTGCTGGATAAAGTCTCTGACGTTGATGCTTTGCTTCCAGTCAGCGCCTTTAAATCCTTCCCAGGCTTCAGCGTAATTCGTGTCGGTAATATCCAGATCGAGCTTCATTGCAAAAACTCCCTCGGTAAGGTTTTTATCTTTTACTTCAGTTTTTACTTCAGTATCGGGTTCAGGCGAATTCCACGTGCGGAACCGCGTTGCTGACGCGAATGGCGTCCAGCGCAATCATTTTTTCTTCGTTGGTCGGGATCACGGCGGCCATCACCGGCGATGACGCCTGGCTGATAATCCGCTCGCCGTGGCTGTTCGGCAGCGCGTTTTTCGTCTCATCGACCCTCACGCCGAACACCCGCAGATGTTCCAGCACCAGGCGGCGGATCAACACGGAGTTTTCACCGATGCCGCCGGTAAACACGATGGCGTTCAGCTGCTTCAGCGACGCGGCGTGGCCGCCGATATGACGGGCAATGCGGTGCACAAAAGCGTGGATCGCCAGGCGGGCGCCTTCATGCCCGGCGTGATAGGCCTTTTCCAGTTCACGCAGATCCGCCGACAGCCCGGACAGGCCCAGCAGCCCGGATTCTTTATTCAGCATGCGTTCGATGTCCGTCATCGACTGGCCGGTTTTGCCGGCAATGTAGGCCAGTGCGCCGAAATCGACGTCGCCGCTGCGGGTGCCCATGATCAGCCCTTCCAGCGGCGTCATGCCCATTGAGGTGTCCACGCTTTTGCCGTTTTGCACCGCGCAAATGGACGCGCCGTTGCCGAGGTGGGCCACGATCAGCCCCACATCGCCGTGGGGCATTCCCGGCATGGACAGCGCCTGCTGTGACACGTAACGGTGGGACGTACCGTGGAAACCGTAGCGGCGCACACCCAGTTCATCCAGATAGCGCTTCGGCAGCGCATAAACGTATGCTTCCGGCGTCAGCGTCTGATGAAAGGCGGTGTCGAACACCGCCACCTGCGGCAGACTGGGGAACAGATGCCGCGCCGCCTCCACGCCGTTCAGGTTGGCGTAGTTGTGCAGCGGCGCGAGCGGGGAAATTTCGCGGATTTTCTCCACCACCTCATCGTCCAGCAGCACTGCTTCGCTGAACAGGCTGCCGCCGTGGGCGATCCGGTGGCCGATTAATGCAACGGATTCCATCAGGTGACGTTTTTCCAACTCGGCGGCGATGGCCTGCAACGCGGCGTCATAAGTGCCTTCGCACAGCGCCAGCCGGGTGTTTTTATTCACCTCCAGAAAGGCATTGTCGCTGCCGATGCTGTCGGCGGTGCCGGACAGCAAATCGTCGCCGTTCATGGCGTCCAGCACGGAAAACTTAACGGAAGAAGAGCCGCAGTTAATCACCAATACAACAGGATTCTCTTTCATCGAATTGCTCCGCTCCCCCCCGGCGCCGCACGGCGTCAGGGTAGAGGAATGAATGTCAGGATGGATGAATGGTTCCGGGCTGCGCTGTGATGGCGCGGCCCGGTGTATTACGCGGCCCGGATTAGAACAGTTTGTAAACGATGTTCAGGATAGTCAGCAGACCGATGGCGGTAACGAAGATGTTCTCCGCTTTACCTTTGAAGGGCTTCAGCGCCGGGACCTTGTGAATCGCATACATCGGCAGCAGGCACAGCAGGGAGGCGATGATCGGCGCGCCCATGGCTTCAATCAGGTCCAGGATGTTCGGGTTAACGTAGGCGACCAGCCAGGTGGAGCCCATGATGAAGAGCATGCTGACCGAGTTCAGTTTGCCTTCGGAAACTTTGGTTTTGTCCCCGTGGTATTTGAACTTCAGGATCAGGCCGTTCAGACCTTCCAGCGTGCCCAGATAGTGGCCGAAGAAAGATTTGAAGATGGCGACCAGCGCAATCAGGGAAGCCGCATACTCCAGCGTGGTGGCGAAGGTAGACTTCGAGCCGGCCATGGAGGAGAAGTGGTTAGCCAGATAAGAAAGCACCGGAATGTTCTGCGCTTTGGCTTCGGCCATGTTCGCCGGAGAAAGGGTAAACAGGCAGCTAAAGGCGAAGAACATCACCACCGCCACCATCAGCATGCTGGCGCGGGAGATAATCTGAGAACATTTCTTCTCGGTGAATTCCCGGCCGTAATCCCCTTCGTACTCTTCGCGCTTAGACACCACGAAAGAAGAGACGATCGGCGAGAAGTTGAAGGAGAACACCATGATGGAGATACCCAGCCATACGGTGACCAGGATACCGTCGCTGCCGCCCAGGGTGATCGCACTCAGGTCAACCTGGTTAATGGCGGAGGCGTTCCAGTAAGGGATCAGCGACAGCGAGATCAGCACCAGGCTGGCGATAAACGGCCATACCAGGTAACTCATCACCTTCACCATCAGGTTCTTACCGAAGAAAATGACGAACGCCATCAGCAGCAGCAGGAACAGCGAGACGAAGCCGCGGTTCAGCGCCGGCAGTTGCAGCTGGTTTTCCCAGAAAGCCATGAAGGTGTTGGTGATAGTGACGCCATAAATCCACAGTAGCGGTAAAATCGCGAAGAAATACAGGAACGTGATGACCACGCCGCCGGTTTTGCCGAAGTGCTCCTCCACCGTTTCCGTAATGTTACCGGACGGATTACTGCCGGATAAGCACAGACGGGCCAGCGCGCGGTGGCACAGGAAGGCTATCGGATAAGCCAGGACCAACATGATTAAGATAGGGATCAGCCCGCCAAAACCTGCGCGTATCGGGAAAAAGAGCACCCCGGCGCCGATAGCGGTGCCGAATAACCCCAGAGTCCACGTCGTATCCGACTTGCGCCAGGCTAATCCTTTGCTCTGACTGGAAGCAATCGCATTATCCAAACTCATTTGTATGATTCCTTAAAAAAATATTTTAGTGAATATTGTCCGGGCCGGTAATTTGTGATACGCGCGAGAGGTCAATATTTCCTCCGGAAATGATACTTACGGTTTTCTTACCTTCAATATACTTTTTAAGTTTTCCGCTTAATAAAGCAGCAGATGCTAGAGCGCCTGCGCCTTCCGTGATGATCTTATTGCGCTGAATAAGATCAACCATGCTGTTCCTGATTTCGTCTTCGCTGACCAAAACAATGTCGGTCACTAATTCCCTGACAATTTCAAAGGTTAAATTTCCCGGTCTGGCAACGTCACATCCGTCGGCTAATGTACCGCAATGACGATGATTGGTTATTTTTCCAGCATAATAAGATGCCGCCATACCATGAACGTTTTCAGATTGCACCCCGATAATATTAATCGTCGGATTTATGGATTTAATTGCCACCGCCACACCGGCGATCAGGCCGCCGCCGCCGATTGGCACGATGACGTTATCGACATCGTATAAATCTTCAATGATTTCAAGGCCAATTGTTCCCTGACCGGCAATAACCTTTTCGTCGTCATAGGGCGGGATAAAGATTCTTCCTTCTGTTTCAACTATTTCGCTGACCTTGGAAATGGTATCGTTAAAGTTATTTCCATGCAGGATAACCTGGGCCGAATAATCGGTGGTTGCCGCGACTTTAGACTTTGGCGCACCGCTCGGCATCACGACCTTACCATTAATTCCCAGCATCGCGCAGGAGAGTGATACTCCTTGTGCGTGATTACCCGCAGAGCATGCGACAACCCCTTGTCTTTTCTCTTCTTCGCTTAATGAACTTAATTTGTTGAAGGCACCGCGTATTTTAAAAGAGCCGGTGCGTTGCATATTCTCAAACTTAAGATAAATCTCGCCTTTACAACGCTCACTTAAATAGTTTGAGCGCGGTTGTCCGGTTTTATATACGCGTCCGTTCAGCCTCTTCCTTGCATCAGTAACGTCATGGATAGTTAGTGGTAGGTTATCGTAGGTTTTCATCGCAAATCCTTTGTAACAGTCAGCTAACACAGGATATCTGTCTTTCAGTTGGCGGCATGGTAGGGAAGATGTTCTGCTAATAATGTGACCAGCCCGTCAAAAAACACGCGATCGTTTTTAACTCTTCGGGGTTAATTATCAATTTGCTACACAGTCGACATTTTATTTATTTCGAATTAGAAAATGTAATGCGAAAAAGAGGGAAAAGACAAAATAACTAAGGCATAAAAGTGTAATAAGCCCCTGCACCAAAGCATCAGACAATATTAATACCTGTCCGCCACATACAATTGGATATCAATGCATTTACTTAAATTTAATCAATTAAACAATTCAGAAAAACAACTCACATTAGTGAAATAAATGCGCAGACTAACTAACGGGGAAGAAAGGAAGGATAAGGGCCGCAATGGCCCTTAAAAAACTTATTCGTGCAGACCGCATTCTCGCTTCAGGCCGAAGAAGCGGGTTTCCTCTTCCGCCATCCCCGGCTCCCATTTACGGGTGGTATGCGTGTCGCCGACGGAAAGATACCCCTGCTCCCACAGCGGATGGTAACTCAGGCCATGCTGTTGCAGGTAACGATAAACCTGGCGATTGTCCCAGTCGATAACCGGGAGAAACTTAAAGACGCCGCGCTGTATCGCCAGCACCGGCAGCGCGGCCCGGCTGCCGGACTGTTCACGGCGCAGGCCGGCAAACCAGGTTTGCACCTCCAGCTCACGCAGGGCGCGGTTCATCGGCTCGACTTTGTTGATGTCGTTGTAACGTTCGATCCCTTCCACGCCCTGCTCCCACAGCTTGCCGTAGCGGGCTTCCTGCCAGGCCGGGGAGATCACGGCGCGGTAGATTTTCAGGTTCAGGTTCAGGCGTTCGGTCAGTTCGTCGATGAAACGGTAGGTTTCCGCAAACAAATAGCCGGTATCGGTGAGGATCACCGGGATGCCGGCGGACTGGCGGCTAACCATATGCAGGGTCAGCGCGGCCTGAATGCCGAAGCTGGAGGAGACGGCAAAGTTGCCGGGCAGGTTCTCCAGCGCCCAGGCGATACGGGACTCGGCGGAAAGTTTTTCCAGTTCGGCATTCACGCCGGAAAGCGCTGCCGTCTGCTCCGGCTTGGGGAGAGCCGCCAGCTCAGTGAGATTCAGCGTTGACATGGGTAGCTCCGGTTACGGTTTTCGTGGGTTTCGCCGGGTTCCGGCCAACGGTATGGCCGGAACCCGCGCTGCGCGGTCAATCGTAGAAGTCCACCGCCGGGTCCATCACCGGCCGGATGATCCCGGCGCGGATGGTGAAATCGCCGAAGCCTTCGCCGTCCTGGCGCTCCTGGCTCCAGCGGCCGATCAGGTCGTCCAGCAGCGTCAGAATCTCCGCTTCGGTGATGTTTTCCCGGTACATACGAGGGATGCGCGTGCCGATCCGGTTTCCGCCCAGGTGGAGGTTATAGCGGCCCATCGCTTTGCCGACCAACCCAACCTCCGCCAGCAACGCCCGTCCGCACCCGTTCGGGCAGCCGGTAACGCGCAGCACAATATGCTCTTCTGCAACGCCGTGACGCTGCATGATCTCTTCCACGTTGGTGACGAACTCCGGCAGGAAACGCTCGGCTTCCGCCATCGCCAGCGGGCAGGTCGGGAACGAGACGCAGGCCATGGAATTTTTGCGCTGTTCACTGACGCTATCGTCAATCAGGCCGTGCTCGCGCGCCAGGCGTTCGATTTCAGCCTTGTCGGCCTGCGCCACGCCCGCCACGATCAGGTTCTGGTTCGCCGTCAGGCGAAAATCGCCCTTGTGAATGCTCGCTATCGCTGCCAGACCGCTCTTGAGCGGCTTGCCCGGATAATCGAGAATGCGGCCGTTTTCGATAAACAACGTCAGATGCCATTTATTATCCACGCCCTTCACCCAGCCGATGCGATCGCCGCGGCCGGTAAATTCATAGGGCCGAATCTCTTCGAAGGTGATGCCGGCCCGTTTTTCCACCTCGGCGCGGAAGCGGTCAACGCCCACCCGCTCCAGCGTATATTTGGTCTTGGCGTTTTTACGGTTGGTGCGGTTGCCCCAGTCACGCTGGGTGGTCACCACCGCTTCGGCAACCGCCAGCGTGCTCTGCAACGGAATAAAACCCAATTCGCTGGCGGTGCGGGCGTAGGTGGACTTATCGCCATGGGCGATAGACAGCCCGCCGCCCACCAGCACGTTAAAACCGATCAGGTTGCCTTTTTCGGCGATAGCGACAAAGTTCAGATCGTTGGCGTGCAGATCGACGTCGTTTTGCGGTGGGATCACCACCGTGGTCTTAAATTTACGCGGCAGATACGTCGGGCCGAGGATCGGTTCTTCATCGGTCGTCGCCACCTTTTCCTGATCCAGCCAGATCTCCGCATAGGCGCGGGTGCGCGGCAGCAGATGCTCCGAAATCTTCTTCGCCCACTCCCACGCCTGTACGTGCAGCGCCGATTCAACCGGGTTGGAGGTGCACAGGACGTTACGGTTAACGTCGTTGGCCGTCGCCAGTGCGTCCAGCCCTAGCTCATGCAGCATCTGGTGCACGGGCTTGACGTTCGGCTTCAGAATGCCGTGAAACTGAAACGTCTGGCGGTTGGTCAGGCGGATGCTGCCGTACAGCGTTTTCTCCGCCGCGAATTTGTCGATCCCCAGCCACTGCGCCGGCGTCATGACGCCGCCCGGCAGGCGGCAGCGCAGCATCATGGCGTGACGCGGCTCCAGCTTCTGTTCGGTACGCTCGGCGCGGATGTCGCGATCGTCCTGCTGATACATGCCGTGAAAGCGGATCAGCAAAAAGTTGTCGCCGTTGAATCCGCCGGTCAGGCCGTCATTCAAATCTTCGGCAATGGTGCCGCGCAGGTAGTTACTTTCCCGCTTCATGCGCTCGGCGTCAGCCAGCGCGCCCTCGACCACCAGCGGACCGGCGTAACGGGGGGTTGCAGTTTTATCGTTCATCAATACACATCCCGCTGATAACGGCGCTCAACGCGCAGCTCACTTAAATATTCATCGGCCTGCCCGGCGTCCATTGCGCCGTGCTGGGCCACCACGTCCAGTAATGCCTGTTCAACGTCCTTCGCCATGCGGTTGGCGTCGCCGCAAACATAAATGTGCGCGCCGTCCTGCAACCAGCGCCAGACGTCGGCGCCCTGCGCCCGGATCTTGTCCTGGACGTAGATTTTATGATCCTGATCGCGCGACCAGGCCAGATCGATACGCGACAGCAGCCCCTCTTTCACGTAGCGCTGCCACTCGACCTGGTAGAGGAAGTCTTCGGTAAAGTGCGGATTGCCGAAAAACAGCCAGTTTTTCCCCGTCGCGCCCTGCGCTTCACGATGCTGCATAAAGGCGCGGAACGGCGCGATGCCGGTGCCCGGCCCGATCATGATGACCGGCGTTTCCGGGTTGGCCGGCAGGCGGAAGTTGTCGTTATGTTCAATGAACACCCGCACTTCGCCGTCTTCTTCCAGCCGGTCGGCCAGAAAGCCCGACGCGCCGCCGCTGCGCGCACGTCCGTCAATCTCGTAGCGCACGACGCCGACGGTAATATGCACTTCGCTGCCCGCTTCTTCCTGCGATGAGGCGATGGAGTACAGGCGCGGCGTCAGCGGGCGCAACAGGCCGGTAATTTGTTCTGCGTCCAGCTCCGCCGGGGCCTGGCGCACCATGTCCACCAGCGGCGTGGTTTGCGCATATTGCTGCAGCTGATGTTTATCCGCCAGCAGCTCGATCAGCGCGGCGTCGCGCGACAGACCGGCATATTTCTCGACGATGGCGGCGGTGTTTTGCGTCAGCTCGAAGTGGTCGGTCAGCGCCTGCGCCAGCGTCATGCTCTGGCCCTTCACCGTCACCGGCTCGTCGCCCTTGCGCCACAGCAATCCCAGCAGCTCGGCCACCAGTTCCCCGTCGTTGCGATACCACACGCCCAGCGCGTCGCCCGGCTGGTAGCGCAGGCCGGAATCGCCGAGGTCGATCTCCAGATGGCGCACGTCTTTGTCCGAGGCGCGGCCGGTAATTTTCTGCCGCGCCGCCAGCGTCGCGACGAACGGCGCTTCTTTGCTGTAAGGCGAGCTGTCGAGCACGTCAACGCTGCCGCTGAGGCTGCCGGAAAGCTGGGACGGCGTGGCCTGCGGCACCCGCTGTTTCAGCAACGCCACCACGCTTTGACGCCAGCCGGCGGCGGTTTCCTGATAGTCCACATCAGCGTCGGCGCGATCCAGCAAACGCTCCGCGCCCAGTTCCGCCAAGCGGTTGTCGAAGTCTTTCCCGGTCTGGCAGAAGTTTTCATACGAGGTATCCCCCAGCCCCAGCACGGCAAACGCCGTACCATCAAGGCGCGGCGCCTTTTTGGAGAACAGGAATTTATGCAGCGCCACGGCTTCTTCCGGCGGCTCCCCTTCCCCCTGGGTGGAAGCGACAATCAGCAGCAGGCTTTCTTTGTCGATCTGTTTGAATTTGTAGTCGCCGGCGCTGAACAGCGTAACGCTCAGCCCTGCGCCGCTCAGATCGTCCCGCAGTTGCTCCGCCACCCGCCGGGCATTGCCGGTCTGCGAAGCGGAAATCACGGTGATCGCCGCAGCGGGCGCAGGCGGTGCCGCCGGTGACGACGTTCCCGGCTGTTGATTGACAAGCCCCCAAAAATAGCCGGAAAGCCACGCCAGCTGCGTGGGCGAGAAGTCTGCCGTCGCGCTTTGCAGCCGCGTCAGTTGCTCCGGCGTCAGGGGAAGCGGAAAACCGGGAGGTGCCTGGGTCGTCATGGCGGTCGTGGTTCCTTTATGCGTTATCGGTATGGAAAGGGCGAATTTTTATGACAGAGTATCGGCAGGCATAGTAACAATTAAATAAGTGATGGAAATAACAAATAGCGAAATGCACTAAGCAGGTTTAGCGTTAATCGTTAACGGAAAAAGTGGTTAAGCGATGCGGGCCGGGTGGCCCGCAATGGAAGGGAAATTACTTGAAGGTCACGTCTACGTTGGCCGTGGCGGTGAACGGACCGATTTTCGGCTTGTCGCTCAGCCACTTCAGGTTCGCCATAAACCCTTTCTCCAGGCGCGTGGCGTCGCCGGTGATCAGGCCGATATCTACCGCCGTTTTCATCTCGATCGGCCTGGCGGTGCTTTCCGGCTGTGAGAGGTAGATACCGAAGCCGGCGTCCGGCGACGGCAGAATCGTGGTGGCGCCGTCCAGCGAATAGGTGGTGCTGAAGCTGGCCTGCAGGGTCTGGCCCTGACAGTCGCCGCCGACGCCCTCGCCGCTCAGGTTGGCGACCACGCTGAAGGGGACGCTTTTCTCCAGCGCGCCGGGGTTGGCGTTTGAGGCGGGAATGCGGCCGAAGTCCACGATATTGCCCTGGTTCGCTTCAACGCTGATGGTCGGGTTGCAGGCGATAAAGCGGATCAATCCCAGCCCGGAAATGTAGGCGTTAAAGTTGGCGTTGGGCGTGCTGGTATTCAGACCGCCGACGCCGTCAACCTGAAACATCGAGTAAGAACCGGTCGAATCAATCTGCCCGCTGGCGGGCGGCTTCACGCCGGTCGCTTTGATAAACACCGAGTAGGATACCGTCAGGGTCTGAGGTTTTGCCGTACATCTTTTCCCGTTCGGACAGCCCGGGTCCCGGATCGTCCCCGGCCCGATTTTCAGCTTGGGCGATGACTTCGGATCGTAATCGACACCCTGATACGTAATGCCGATCGACAAAGACGGGTCGATTTTCTGCATGTCTTTTTTGGGGTCCCAGTAGAAGTAGGCGTCCTCCCCCTGAGGGTATCCGTCGGTATCTCTGCAGGTAAACTGGGAGGTGAAAACCGGCGAGCGCCACAGCACCGTGCCGGTCTGCAGGTTCCCGGTGGAAACGTTGATCGGCTGATCCAGCTGGATGGTCTGAACGGTACCCCAGGTATCTGAGCTACAGGAAAGCGCCAGCGCATGCGCGCTGAGGCAGACGGCGAAGGCTGCCAGAATCCGCGGCAGATTGCGGAAAGACGGTAAAAAGCGCATCACGGTTCCTATCGGTTGCAGGTTAATGAAATTTCGCGGTAGCCGGTCGTGGCGGCGTCATCGCCGAGGTCGCCCGGCATGGTCAGGCGGCAGTGATGTTCGCCCCAGACCACCTTCAGTTTTTCACCGGGTTTGATGCCGGAAACATAAACGTCGCCGTTCAGCCCGACGGTGCCGCTGTTGCGCCCCGCTTCGTTAAACACCACCGCGCCAATCGGCAGCGTGTCGCCGTTCGCCATGCGGGTGTGAATCAACAGGCTGTGGCCGGTGTAGGTGTCGAATGCCACCCGCACGATGGCTTTTTCCGTCGGCACCACATCCTGGCTGGCGATGGGGACATCCAGCCCTGCGCCGATGTCCTGCGTGCGCAGCGCCACGCGGTTGTAGCGGTACGGCGTCGCCGACGGCAGCACCGCGTAGCCGAAGCGGTCAATCGCCACGCCGGGCTGATTTTCCAGCCGCACGCCGCGCGCGTTTTTGGCCTCCACCAGCATGAAGGTGTTTTGCAGCGGCTGGGAAAGCGTGACGCCGCCGCTGTGCACCAGTACGCCGCCGGCCAGTCCGATGTTTTCCTGTTGATAGCGGTTGCTGTAGCTGTAGCCGCCGCTGACGTTGCCCATGCTGCCGCGATAGTCGGCGTTCAGGCCGCTGGTCTGCCCGGCGGAATGGGTATGGCCGGTGTACAGCGAATAGCTCAGGCGCCGGTCGTCCAGCAGCGAGCCGCTGAGGCCGGTGTTGTAGCTGTCGCCGCTCTGGCGTGAATGCATCGCGCTGGTGTTGACGGTGATCTGCTCCTGGTCGTGATCGCCGAAGTTAAACGGCACGGAGAGCGTGAAGTTAACGCTGCGATCCGAGTAGCCGTACTGGCTGCGCGTGTCCTGAACGTACAGGCCGTAGCTGATGCGCTTCACCGTGTCGCTGAAGCCGAGCTGCACGGTGCGGTCGTTTCCGCCGTAGCCCCAGTAGGTCTGGCGGCTGACGTTGGCGTACAGCCGCGCGCCCGGCCACAGGTTCTGGGTAATCGCCAGTTCAACGCGTTCCCGTTTGTTGTTGTAACGGTTGGAGTAGTAGTAATGCTTGCGTGAGTCCGCCCAGTCGGGAATGCCCTGCTGGCCGTCGTTCGGATTCTGGTATTCGTTGCTGTAGTAGCCGTTGCGCCAGCGGTCGCGTTCCGCCACGGCGTCGGAGAAGTCGTAATAGCCCGACGTCGCGTAGCGGTAACCGGCCAGGCGGAAATCGGTGCCCATGCTGTTAAGCGATTTGGAATAAAGGAAACGGTAGCTCTGGCCGCGTTTGTTGCCGCCGCTGGCCAGCTCGGTGTCGGACACCGAAGCGTCAACCGACACCGCGCCCCAGCCGCCCAGGCTTTTCCCCACCCCGGCCACGGCGGAACGGTAGTGTTCCGCCATGATCACCCCGCCGTAAGGCGTGAAGTCGTGCCCCACCCCGCGCGCCACCGTCGCCTGCAGAAACGTCGGCTGGTACTGGCTGGTGCCGTCGTGGTATTTCCCGGCGGTCAGTTGGTAGTTCCAGATCCCTTCGCGCAGCATGTTCGCCACGGAGGAGAACGGCACGGTGAACGATTTTTTCGTGCCATCGGCTTCGTTGACGGTGACGCTCAGATCGCCGCTGTTGGTGCTGGGATAGATATCATGAATGCTGAATGCGCCGGGCGCGACGTTGGTACTGTAAATCACATAGCCGTTCTGGCGCACTTCCACCCGCGCGTTAGTCAGCGCCACGCCGCGGATCACCGGCGCATAGCCGCGCAGGCTTTCCGGCAGCATCTGGTCCACGCTGGAGAGCTGCACCCCGCGGAACTGAAAGCTGTCGAACACCCGGTTATCCGTGCTTACCTGCCCGGCCTGCAAGCGGCTGCGCAGGGAAACCAGATCCGTTTCAGCCCACGAGGAGATGTTTTTCCAGCGGGCGCCGTAGCCGCTCTGCTTGCTCATGGTCGCGTTGTTACGCAACCGCCAGCGCCCCAGGTTCAGGCCGCTGTTCAGCGACAGAAAGGAGAATTCGGAGTCGTTGTAATCGCCGGATTTATAGTCGTTGCGGTTGTAGCTGAAGTTATAGTTGGCGTAGAGCGCGTTGATGCCGTTGTCATACAACCGGGGAGAGATCGCCCCCTGCGCACTGACGTCCATAAACGCCTGCGGCACCGAGATATCCACGCGCTGCACGCTGACATCATAGCTGATTGTCGCCCCGCTGATGGCCTTATCCAGCGCCAGGCACTGTTCGTTGGCCGCCAGCGGCGCGGGCAGGCGGATGCCGTAACCCGCCAGCGATTCCCGGCTGAAGCAGGGAATGACCGGCTTGTCCGCGCTCTGCCGGCGGAACGTGACGTCACGGTGCTCTGTCAGCGTGCCGTTCAGATAGATGTCGAACGGGTAAGTGCCGGGCTGGACGGCGTCGCCCTGCGCCACCGCCTGTGCCGCGTTCATGTTGTCACTGCCGTGAATGAACGACATGTTGAAGTCATCCGCCCGTGCCGCCCCGCAATACAGTGAAGAGGCGCAGGAGGAGAGAATGGCCGCCTGAATGATGCGGCTGAGTTGGGTTTTTCTTGGTCTGCGTGCGCAACGATATGCCATGATATTCCCGTCCGTTATTTTATTGGCGCATCGTTAACATCCGTGTGACCGCCGTAGTCGTTGATATAGCTGAAGGAAATCGTGCCGCCGACCACCGCGCCGGCAGGAATGGCAACGCGTATGCGTTCGCCGGGGGCGACCATATCTGACGTAACGTTCAGCCTTTTGCCCTGGCTGTTCCTGAAGTACACCGTGCCCAGCGTGACGAACATCGGCCCGTTATTGGCCGCCACCAGGTCGTTGCCCTGACGTTGCCAGGTCAGCGCCTTCGCCTGTTCATCCAGGGTGGTTTTCATTTCTGACGGGCGGTAAAAAAGTTTGATGCGGGTACGGACCGCGATTTGCAGTACGTTTTCTTTCTTCGGGGCCGGCGGAATTTCCTGCACGTTGATCCAGAAAATGGATTCCCGATCCCGTGGCAGGCCGTTGCCGGAGTAGATGAACCGTAAGATGGCGTTTTTCCCGCCGTCCAGTTTCAAAATCGGCGGCACGACGACCACCGGCAGCCCCTTCGGCATCTGGCTTTTGTCGCCGGTGTCCAGCCAGGTTTGCACCATGTAGGCGTCCGTTCCGTCATTGTGGATGGACAATGAGGAGGATTTTTCCGTTGAATTGTAAATAACGCGGGTGGCGTCAACCTGAATGCCCGCAATGCCGCTGCACGAAAACAGCATGGTTAAGGCGAAAAAAATCTTTTTCATTGTCATCTCTCAATAACGCCGCGGGCCGTCCGTGGCCGGTTGATATCCGTAAGGCGATTATTTGTACTGAATGGTGAACTGACTGGTGGCGTTAGCCTGACCCGGCGTTACGGTGTCCTGGAAGGAACGGTAGCGGGCCTGCAGGTTAAAGGTGGCTTTACCCGGGTTGTCGCCGTCGGCGGCAACGGTAACGTAGGCAGTGTCAGACGGATCGTTGGCAATCGGGAAGTGGCTGCCGTTGTTATCCAGAATTTCGATACCTACGCCGGTAGCGCCGCCGGTGACGGACAACAGATCCGGACGGCCGGCTACGGTATTGCCGTCAAAGCGCAGGGTGTAATCACCGGCTTCGCATTTTTCCAGTGAAATGGTGAAGGCTTTGGAGCCGCTGGTAGATTCCGCTTTCGGGAACGCAGTGACCGGGTATTTGCCCAGCTCAACGGTTTTATCCTGGTCGCCGCTGCTCACCTGGCAGGTAGATTGAATAATTTCGCCATTGAAAGTCACCGTGCCGTTGGCGGCCATGACCTGGTAGCTGGTTGCAGACAAAATAGCCGCAACAACAGGAACAAATACTTTATGCATTGTTTACTCCACTTATCTTATGCAGTTCATTAGCACGATAATTTCGTGCATATTGATTAACAACGTCATACCCGTTTTCAGGCAATATCTGTTCCCGGCGAATTTATGAATACCGCCGCGCTAAAGACATTAAGCCTGACAGGCTTTGATGTTGATAATAATAATTACGCCGCTCTTCCCGGTTAATTAGAAAGCACGCTAACCAGAATTTCCCGGCATAGTCAGAAACAAACTTATGATTGATAATAAAGAGAAAAATCTCATTAGGACTTTTCTCTTTGATTTTAACGTGCGCCAGTCCCTTACTATTTACATGAAAGAATAATATGACAACTTTGGTTACATCAGCGGACGTATTCTGCGCCCTTTGTTAATAAAGTTCAAATTTACGCTCAATAAAAATTACTATTTTTAGGTAGGATTTTTCTAGTTATATAATTCATTAATAAAAAAATAAACTTTAATTAACGATAAAATTCCGGCTAAAATTCTTAATAATACCGGAGCGTCGAATGGCATTAAGAAATTAACCGGCAAGCCGTCGTTTTCAATTACTGCCTCTGCCCGACTTCCGCCCATTACGGCTTTCCGGTAGTATGCGTGAGCTTTTTTCCTTACCGAGATTGCCGTTATGACCACCACCCTGTTCAAAGATTTTCAATTCGAAGCCGCCCATCACCTTCCTCACGTTCCCTCAGGGCACAAATGCGGCAGGCTGCACGGGCACTCCTTTCTGGTCAGGGTCGAAGTGACCGGGGAGGTCGATCCGCATACCGGATGGGTGATCGATTTCGCCGAGATTAAAGCGGCATTCAAGCCCATTCTTGACCGTCTCGATCATTACTACCTGAATGACATCCCGGGGCTGGAAAACCCGACCAGCGAAGTGCTGGCGCAGTGGATCTGGCAGATGCTGAAACCCGCCCTGCCGTTGCTCAGCGCGATAATGGTGAAGGAAACCTGTACGGCGGGATGCACCTACCGGGGAGAGTAACCCGGCAAAAGGCGTATCCGGCGCAAAGAAGGTAACTGCCCGTAACGCGGTGAAAAATTCTGCTCGACAGAACGGCGGCGTTCCCCTATTTTCTGTAAAGGCCCCGCATGGGCCAGCGTCGCTCGGACGGTTCCGGGCGCTAACGTTTACAGAGGACACCATGACCGATTCCCGTAATCCGCGTCGTTTCACGCGCATTGATCGCCTTCCCCCTTACGTATTCAACATCACTTCCGAGCTGAAAATGGCGGCGCGCCGGCGTGGCGAGGACATCATCGATCTCAGCATGGGCAACCCGGACGGCCCGACCCCGCCGCACATCGTGGAAAAATTATGTACCGTGGCGCAGCGTGAAGATACCCACGGTTACTCCACTTCACGTGGCATTCCGCGCCTGCGGCGCGCAATCTCCCGCTGGTACGCCGACCGCTATCAGGTGGAGATCGATCCCGACAGCGAAGCCATCGTCACCATCGGCTCCAAAGAGGGGCTGGCGCACCTGATGCTGGCGACCCTCGACCACGGCGACACCGTGCTGGTGCCCAACCCCAGCTACCCGATTCATATTTACGGCGCGGTCATCGCCGGAGCGCAGGTGCGCTCGGTGCCGCTGATTCAGGGCTGCGATTTTTTCGCGGAGCTGGAGCGCGCCATCCGGGAAAGCATTCCCAAGCCGAAAATGATGATTCTCGGCTTTCCGTCCAACCCGACGGCCCAGTGCGTCGAGCTGGATTTCTTCGAGCGGGTTATCGCCCTGGCGAAGCAGTATGATATGTTGGTGGTGCACGATCTGGCCTATGCGGACATCGTGTACGACGGCTGGAAAGCGCCTTCCATCATGCAGGTGCCCGGCGCCAAGGATATCGCGGTAGAGTTTTTCACGCTGTCCAAGAGCTACAACATGGCGGGCTGGCGCATCGGCTTTATGGTCGGCAACGCCGGGCTGGTGGCTGCGCTGGCGCGTATCAAAAGCTATCACGATTACGGCACATTTACGCCGTTGCAGGTGGCCGCCATCGCCGCGCTGGAGGGCGATCAGCAACCGGTGCGTGACATCGCGGAACAGTACCGCCAGCGGCGCAACGTGCTGGTGAAGGGGCTGCATGAGGCGGGCTGGATGGTAGAAATGCCGAAGGCGTCGATGTACGTCTGGGCCAAAATCCCCGAACCTTACGCGCATCTGGGATCGCTGGAGTTTGCCAAAAAGCTGTTGGCCGACGCGAAGGTGTCCGTCTCCCCCGGTATCGGGTTCGGCGATTACGGCGACGACCATGTGCGTTTCGCCCTGATCGAAAATCAGGACCGCATTCGCCAAGCCGTGCGCGGCATTAAGGCCATGTTCCGCCACGACGGGCTGATCAAGCCCAAAGCGTAATAACGCCCTGCGGCGCGCCCGGCAAAACGGGCGCGCATTTCTCCTTTATGCCGGACGGGGGCGGAAGAACAACACCGGCACCACCACCACAGCCATGGCGAAAAACATGGCGCTGCCGTAGTTTTCAAACAGAAAGCCTGCCAATACCGTCATCAGCGCTACACTTCCGCCCATGCCCAGCGCGGAATAGACCGCCTGCAAACGGATCACGTCGCCGCCCTGCCGCGCAGAAATAAACCGCATCGCCGCCAGGTGGCAAACGGTAAAGGAACCGGCGTGCAGGATCTGAATCAGCAGCAGCCAGCTCAGTTCCGTGCTCCAGCCCATCAACCCCCAGCGCACCAGGCTGCAAACGGCGGACAGCAGCAGCAGGTTACGCACCGACCAGCGGCGGAAAACGCGGTTGCTGAGGGCGAACACCACGACCTCCGCCACCACGCCAAGCGACCACAGGTAACCAACGGCGGAAGCGGAATAGCCGGACGCCTTCCAGTAAATGGCGCTGAAGCCGTAGTACCCCGCGTGCGCGCCCTGCAACAACGCCGCGCACAGCATGAAGCGCCATACGGCCGGCTCGCGCAGCAACGTCATCCACGGCGTGGTCTGATCCGCTTTGCCCGGACGCTGTTCATCGCGCGGCATATCCCGCGGGCGCAGCATCATACCGGCCAGCATGGCGGCCAGGGAAATGCAGAAAGTATACAGAATCGCCCGGTGGCCGAAGGCGTTCACCAGTTCGCCGGTGACGGCGGAACCAATCACGAAGGCCAGCGATCCCCACAGGCGCACTTTGCCGTAGTCAAGGCCGATCTGCCGTTGCCAGGTGGCCGCCAGCGCGTCTGAAAGCGGGATCAGCGGCCCGTAAAACAGGCAGAAGATAAAGATGACTGCCAGTAGCCAGGCCCAGGCATTACCCAGGGTAAACGCTGCGGCGCCGATTAACGCCAGCAGCGCCAACAGACGCAGCGCGTTAATCAGCGAAGAGGTTTTACTGACCGACGGCGCAATGAACAGGCTGCCGAGAAAACGGGCCACCATACCTGCGCCCAGCAATACGCCGATAGATTCCGGTGAAATCCCTTCCCCTTGCAGCCACAGGCTCCAGAACGGCAGAAAAATACCGAAAGAAAAGAAGTAGGTGAAATAGCTCAGGCCCAACCAGCCCGCAGACGGCAACATGATACCCCCTTTATGTAGAGGCGTTACTTTGACAGAGGCAGCGCAGGCAAACAATCACTAACTTGAATCTGGTTCACATAAAAAAGTTTTTTACTTCATCAGCAAAACGCACAGTTGTGACAAGCGTCACAATAACTCGCTATATAATTCCCTGTGAAATAATGACACACACATCAGGAATAGTTGTTTCCGGTTTGTTCAGTAACGGTAAATATAATAGGAAGCACGTACACTATTTATGGGAGGATGATCTGATTTTTATTCGTTAAGGATAGGAAGGTGAATTAAAACACGTAACGATACCCTCTCAGATAATTCTCTTTTTTTAATAACACCAGACTATGAAAAACACACCAGTTAAAGATATTCTTATCGACATAATAAAGGCCGAAATTACCCATGAATTGTTTATGATTGAGTTCGATCTTCAGGCCGAGAACATGGGCTTCACCCTCAGTCAGGACGATGCCGACACCCCGGATGTCGCCTGACCGGTCAGCAGTTCACAGCGCTTATCCAGTAATGATTCGACCGATGCCCGGTTGCCGGGGTCCAGATCTTTACGCGTCGTCAGAATAATGAAACCCGCCTGACCGTCAAAGGTTGTGGGGATCAAGGCTACACCATAATAAGAAAGGTCTGATGGCGTAAGATGAAATTGCTGCGCAATCAACGGAATCGGATAAATACCCATGGCTGTCGGCTGAATAACACGGCGGGCATAATACGTATGTTTTAATAATTTATCCGGTAACGGACGCCACTGCGCTGAAATATAAGGCCGTTCCGCCAGCAGTTGACGGCGCACGTCTTCACGCAGACAGGTCAGATGGATATGTAATTGATTCTGACTGCGGCCGTAGGCTGAATTCAACGCCATGCCGAGCATGTCGTCAGGCACCGGCGCGGTGAACTGGCTTTTCAGGAAGTTACGCATGGTCCAGGCATAGCCGAAGTAGTCGGTCTGTCCGGGCGCCAGCAGTTGCGCGCTTTCTATGCCGGCAAGCGGCGCGGTGGGAACCAGGATGAAGTGGTACGGATAACGGGGATTCTGGATCACGCTGAATCCCCGTTCTTTACCCTGCGCCATATAAACCTGACGGCAGGGCGCGGGGTCGCGTTTTTGCTGGTAATTCACCACGCACAGCTTGTCTACCACGCCCCACAGGGCGTCGGAGCGGGCGCATCCGGTCAGCAGCATCACCGCCACCAGCAACAATATGCCGCGTTGCCGCTTAACGCTTCCCTTCGTCCGCATCCGCCCTCTCCTTTTCTCAGGCAATGTTCAGGTATTTGTGCGTCTGCATCGACAGGCGCCAGTTACGCGCAATACAGGTTTCAATACACAGGCGGGTCGCGCTCTCCTTCTGGCTGACGGGTTGCAGGGCAATCACGCGCCCCTTGTCGTCATTCAGCGTCGCCAACAACGCGTCCAGATCGTCGATGTCACGCTGGCGCGCCACCGGATGCTTGATTTCGTCGGCGCGTTCCAGCGCCTGCGCCAGCACCTTCAGCCCGCCGCGCATGTTCACTTTCGGCGACACCGTAACCCAGGTGCCGTCGGAACAGCGGATCTCATGGGTGCCGCTGGTTTCTATCTGGCAGCGAAAGCCCTGGCTTTCCAGCTGTAACGTCAGCGCAAGCAGATCATACAGCGCCGGCTCCCCGCCGGTGATCACCACATGCCGCGCCATGTAGCCCTGACGCCGGATGATGTCTGCCAGCTCCGCCGGCGACGCGGCGCCCCAGGCGTCGCTCTCCGCGCTTTTCGTCAGAATCGCCTCCATGCCGGTTTCCTTCTCTGCCAGCCGTTCCCAGGTATGTTTGGTATCACACCAGCTACACCCGACCGGGCACCCCTGCAAACGAATGAAAATGGCCGGTACGCCGGTGAAATAGCCTTCCCCTTGCAGGGTCTGAAACAGTTCATTAATCGGATACTGCATGAAGTTCTCGTGTAAAACATATAAGGATGAGATAAAGGAGGGTAAGTATAATACGCCGGCCGGATGGTGTCTGTTTGAACGGCACGGCAATATGGTCTAAACCCAGAAGACGGGAACACTAATTTCGCCACGGCGGAGGCTTCTCCGCCACAGATTGATTTTCGGGCCGCGCCCGTCTGAAAGGATATTCAAACGATGAGTCAATGGCAGATCAAACGACAGGACACCTACTCCGTTGAACCCGGCGTTCCGGGCGTGGAGAATGTCTATGAAATCCTGCGTACGGAGTCGCCCACCAGCCGTAATCTGCGCTGGCGGCTGGCGCGGGTGGATATCGCCATGCCATTCGTTTTTCCGACGCGCGGCGGCTGCCAGCATATTTTGTCGGCGCTGGAAGGCCGGATCGCGCTGACCATCGACGAGCGGGAAGCCGCGCCGCTGGCGCCCTGGGAAATCGGCCGCTTTTCCGGCGACAGCCGGGTCGCCTGCCATCCCGCTGACGGCCCCGTGCGCGGTCTGAGCCTGTGTTACGATCCGCGCCATTACGGCGCCCGCCTGCAATGGAGCACCATCCGTCCGGACGCGCCGCCGGTCCGCTGCCACGCCAGCACCATCATTCTGTTTTGCGCTCTGGGCGAAGTCACGTTGATTCCGCTCGGTTCACAGGAAGCCCTGACGCTGCACGCCGGCGACAGCGCGGTGCTGGTCACCCCGAACCCGCAAACCCACAGCGTAACGCTGCTCGGCGGGGGGCATGTGGGCGTATTCGAACTGACCGCCTTTCAGTGACCACGGCGCAGAAAACGGTTATTGTTCTGATGCGCCCATTTTTTCATAAATTCGCTCGTGGTTCCGTCAGGAAATTAGTTAGACTTAATGGAAACTGGTGCGGTATTCACCGCCCGATTAACAGGAGGTTACCCGATGTATACCGTTATCCCCGTCATGGTGGTTGTCGCACTGATCATCGTTTATGCCGGGATCAAGATTGTTCCCCAGGGTTTTCAATGGACCGTTGAACGTTTCGGACGCTATACCCGCACCCTGATGCCCGGCCTGAACATTGTGATTCCGTTCATGGATCGCGTCGGCCGCAAGATCAACATGATGGAACAGGTGCTGGACGTTCCCTCCCAGGAAGTCATCTCTAAAGATAACGCCAACGTCACCATCGACGCCGTGTGCTTTATTCAGGTGGTCGATGCCGCGCGCGCGGCCTATGAGGTCAGCAACCTGGAGGTCGCGATCCTGAATCTGACCATGACCAACATCCGTACCGTACTGGGCGCGATGGAGCTGGACGAAATGCTGTCCCAGCGCGATCACATCAACGGCCGCCTGTTGCGCATCGTCGATGAGGCCACCAATCCGTGGGGCATTAAGGTCACCCGTATCGAAATCCGCGACGTGCGCCCGCCGCAGGAGCTGATCTCCGCGATGAACGCACAGATGAAGGCCGAACGTACCAAGCGTGCCGACATTCTGGAAGCGGAAGGCGTGCGTCAGGCCGCCATCCTGCGCGCAGAAGGGGAAAAGCAGTCGCAAATCCTGAAGGCGGAAGGTGAGCGTCAGTCGGCGTTTCTGGAAGCTGAAGCGCGCGAACGTGCCGCGGAAGCGGAAGCGCGGGCCACCCAAATGGTTTCCGACGCCATCGCGGGCGGTAACATTCAGGCCATCAACTACTTCGTGGCGCAGAAATACACCGACGCCCTGCAAAACATAGGTTCCGCGAACAACAGCAAGGTGATTATGATGCCGCTGGATGCCAGCAACCTGATCGGCGCCATCGGCGGCGTTGCCGAGCTGCTGAAAGAAACGGGTAACGCAAAAGGCCAATCCTGATGATCATTGCCCTGATTACGGAAAATCCGCACAGCTTCTGGCTTTCCCTCGGCGGCGTGCTGTTGGTCGCCGAGCTGCTGGGCGCGGGCGGATACCTGCTGTGGAGCGGCATTTCCGCCCTGCTGGTAGGGCTGCTGAGCTGGATATTCCCGATGTCATGGGAGTGGCGCTGCATGCTGTTCGCCGTGCTGACCATCGTTACCGCCGTGATATGGTGGTACTGGCTGCGCCGCCGTCAGCAACAGCCGGACAGCCGCGGCGACGAGCATCTGAACCAGCGCAGCCGCCAGCTTATCGGCAGGAGAGCGACGCTCAACGCGCCGATAGAAAACGGCAGCGGGCGCATCGAACTGGGCGACGGCAGTTGGCGCGTGCAGTGCGATCAGGATTTGCCCGCCGGCACGCATGTGGAGATCACCGACGTTCAGGGCATTACGCTGATCGTCAAAGCGGTTTAACGCCGTTAACGGTGATGGCAGCACCCCGCCAGCGTATTGATGATGGGGCAATCGGCGCTGTCATCGCCGGGACATTCCTCCGCCAGCGCCAACAGGCGTTGGCGCATCGCCTGCAATTCCTGAATATGCCGCTCGATATCCGCTACCTTTTGCAGCGTACGCTGCTTCACGTCGGCGCTGTGACGTGACGGATCGTGAAACAGCGCCAGCAGTTCACGGCATTCGTCGAGCGTAAACCCTACCTGGCGCGCCTGACGCAGCAGCGTTAACTCTTCAACGTGCTTGTCGCCGTAGAAGCGGTAGCCGTTATCGCTGCGCCCCGGCGCCGTCACCAGCCCCTTTTCTTCATAGAAACGAATAGCTTTGCTGGTTAATCCGGTCTTTTTGGCGATTTCGCTGATATTCATGGCGTTCCTCGTTTAGCAATGGCTGAGGCCGGTCTGTATCTTACGAAGATTTGTCTTATACGGATAGCCCTGTAGGACGGATACCGCCGGGGCGGAATAAGGCGCTCTCCCGTCATGCAGATAAAAAATAAGGCCTTCCCGCCAGGGGAAAACCTTATTTCTGCCGTGCCGGAGAGCGGGCTTTACATCACGGTCGGATCGCTTTGCAACAGATCGGCCAGTCCGGCGTGCATATCCGCCAGCGTCGCAGCCGGCGCGAGGCCGTATTGCGCTTCCTGAGCGCCGTATTCCTGCCCGGTGGTATTGCCCTCGACGGCGTAATCCGGCGTATTTCCGTCATCCTCCGGGAAGAACGCGGCCAGCGTATCGTCACCCGCCACCAGCAACTCGCTCAGCGCCCCTGGCGCACCGACGTCGTCCGGTTGCGGCTCCGCGGCGGCGGTGTCGATCGTGATAGTGATCGGATCCGAAGGATCGCTGGCGTTACCGGAGGCGTCCCGGGCGATAACGGTGAACGCGTGCTCGCCGTCGCTGAGGGCGTTATCAGGCGTAAACGTCCAGTTTCCGTCCTGATCCGCCACAACGGAGCCAAGCGCATTGCCGTTGTCGTAGATCGTCAGGGTATTACCCGCTTCGCTTTGCCCGCTGAATACCGGGCGCGCCTCATCCGTGACGTCGCCGTTCGCGAGCGTTCCCGTCTGCGCGCCCGTATTGTCCTGAACGTCGCCGATGGCAGGCTGCTCCGGCGGCGTGCTGCTTACGGCCTCGCTGCTGTTTCCGTTACCACCGGCGTCGCTGTTACCCTCATTGTGGCTGATACTGCTGTCGTCATCGTCGCTGTCAGAGGCGGCAATCGCGATACCGGCTATCGCCCCCAGTCCGCCCAGAATGCCGAACATCGTATAGCCGACGCCGCTGGAAGAGGTGGATGCCTCGCTGCCGGAAGAGAGGGTGGCATCACTGCCGGAACCCAGCGGGGTTCCGCCCAGGAACACGGCCGTGCTGTCGCCGTCGGCTCCCAGATAGCCGGTTTCGTAAGCCGCGCTGCCGGTCAGCGGAGCGTAAGCATAGATCTGCCCGTCCGCTCCCATGCCCGTCAGGGACGGCGGAACGGCAGAGCCGTTAAAGTAATCTTCAATAATGATGCTGGGCCGGGCGTCTCCCTGCTGAATCACATGCAGCTCCGAACCCGCCCGCTTCAGCACAACGTTTTCCGGCGCGAAGTTATCATCAACGCCTTTCAGTAAATATTTGTTCCCCTGAACGAGCTTAACCCGCACCGCTTTGTCGGCATCCGCCGTTAAAAGCTGAACTTTTCCCGCCGCGCCGTTAACGGCCAGAACAATTTTTTTTCCCATGAGATAACTCCAGCATCATGCCATATACCCTGCCTGGTCCGTTTTCAGAATAACTTTGTACAATAACGTCTTCGGAAGAACTTCTCAGAATAAGAACAGAATAGAGCGTACATTTTTATTAAACGCGAAGGGTAACAAATAATTAGCCGGCTCTCATTCAGCATAGTCTTATACAAAATTAAAAAATATTTGTGCTTGGTTTTGTAAAAATTACGATATATTCGGCCAATAAAGTTAGCGCAGGCATCCAATGGTTTTTATTAATAAAGCATTTATAGACTAAACAAGTATCCCTGCGGCTACTCCGCTTTGAACATTTGAACAAGCCTGTCAGTCCCGCCCTGCAACCGACTTTGTCAGCGCCGCTGCGCCATGCTCTTTTTTCATCTTTTGCTGGCGCAGGGTATCAGGCCTTTTGCGCTGCTATACAAACATCGACCGGTGGCAAAACGGGCAACAGTGCTGACACACTCCCCCCGGTACAGTATCAGTATGGCAGTCAGCTTGCAGGTATGGTTTCTGTCACGCGTTGCGTGATTTTTTCTGCTTCAGACGTCATGTAATATTGGTATCTGGCAACGGTTCAGATCGCCCTTAGTCTATTTTATTGTGAGAATCGTCACTTAAGCTTATCTTATGGAAAACTATAATGACGCCTTCATCAGGAGAAGGAGGATAAAAATGGCCAATCTTATTTATATGAAAATCGAAGGAAAGAAGCAGGGCTTAATTTCTGCTGGTTGTGGAACCTTCGACTCTATAGGAAATCGATATCAGAAAGCACACTCTGATTACATATTAATATACTCTGCGAACCACAACATAACCAGAGAGCAAAATGCTAATCATCATCCCTTTACAGTAGTTAAACCTATTGATAAATCATCACCTCTTCTCGGTGCCGCAATTTCTGACAATGAAGAATTAGATATTCAGTTAGAACTTTACCAAACAGCCCCATCAGGAGGCCAAGAGAAGTATTATACAATAAATCTTTCCGGGGCAACATTATGTGGTATAAACATTAATTATCCCCACTCTTTAACACATGAGGATCGTCAACCAGAAGAAATAGTGTCAATTAATTATAAAAGTATAACATGGACTCATAATAAGGCCGGTACGTCAGCCTATAGTATTGATAATGAAAGAGTATATTAACCATGTCTTCGCGAAGAGATATTACAGGGCCAGATCAGGTAATAGATATAAATGAATTCATTAAATATGGTCTTGTGTATACAGATAACTTAGGATGGATAGACTTAGGGCATGCAAATCCCGAGGGTGCATTGTCATTGTGGAGACAAATGATTAACCCTCACTATACGGAAGGAGATTTCTTTCGTGTGGCATACAGGCAATCTATGTCCAGAAAACTGATTCGAGGGTTCGGTCTTACCAAACTAACAACTTCAGTATCTAAAGAGTATTATGTAAAAAGAGGGTTACATATTGATCAATTGATGGGGATTGCCTATGCAATATTTCTAAACACGTCATATGATTTTGAATCACTGCAAAATCGTTTTCCGTTTAACATGATTACTGATAGCGGATTTAGTGTTGAGGATTTGATCTCTAATATTATTGGATTTCATTCTGCTGTGCATAGTACAAATTACTTAGAAAAATTAAAAATAAAAGAATCAAGCTATGCGTTTAAAATATGGGATTTCTATGGCCCTGTAGGTGGTTATAAAAACAATGAATTAAAGCCGATGTTATTTCCCGACCCCGAAGATGATACGGTACCTCACGAGCCATATAAAATACCGTTACCTGACTTTCTAAGCCGCATTAAACCTATATCAGACAAACGATTTGTTAGGGAGATATTTTATTAAAATGACCATTAAAAGATTAGTATTGAGCATTTTAAGCGCGGTTACCATCGCGTTATTCTGCTCCTATATTTTTTTGTTACAAGAGGGAGAGTATAAAGAGGATAACCGGCTAAAATACCATCTGATAACGCCTTCCGTTATCGCTAATGTTCCAAGAGTAACTCATAGTTATTTTTTCTCCTACACGCCAGATGATAACTATGGCTATGAAAGATATGCTATTTATTTTGAACATGTGGAAGACTATCAGCAAGCAATCGATACTCTGAATAATTACGTCATAAATCAAAGAGAAAAACTGGACACAGAAGTGAACGATCTCACCGTAACGGCCTATAACGACAAAACAAAACTGACTGTCACATTGCTTGAGTACACAAACCGTTAGGAAGACGATTTTAACATTTCCCCATAATTTCCGGAATTTTAACCCAGGCTTACATCATGTATGGCCTCCTTTCGTTCGTTGTCAGCCTGAGAGAGTCCGGCCAACATAAATATCAAAGTAAGTATTTATTATTATCAGCTGATTATGCTACTTCAGGTATAGACCTGGCGAAGCCAAAAATAATTGCTTGACCTTCCCCTTGCTGGAAAGTTTAAGCTTCCCTTCAATCGATAACAGATACGGCGCAATCCCGGCATTACCGGGCTGCGTCTCCTGAACGAAGAGGGAATCATCATGTCACATACCACCCTGCTCGCACTGCAAGGTTTGTCCTGCATGAACTGTGCGAAAAAGGTCAAAACCGCGCTGGAAGCGCGTGACGATGTGCAAGACGCACAGGTAAGCGTTCACTACGCCAAAGTCACCGGCGCCGCAGACGCTGAGCAACTGATCCAAAGCGTGCAGGACGCCGGTTATCAGGCCACGCCCGCCGGTGCGGCGGATACCGTGCTGGCCCTGGAGGGGCTGAGCTGCGGCCATTGCGTCGCCAGCGTCACCAAAGCGCTTGCGGCGGTTCCCGGTGTGGAAATCGCCGACGTCAGCCAAACCCAGGCCAACGTTTATGGTAACGCCGATGCGCAGGCGCTGATCGACGCCGTGGTTCAGGCCGGGTATCAGGCCAGCCTCCCCGCCGCCGGCAACGTTGAGCTGGCGCTTGAAGGGCTGAGCTGCGGACACTGCGTCGCTAGCGTCAGCAAGGCGCTGCAGCAGGTTGAGGGCGTCGAAAAAGCCGACGTCACACAGGATCATGCCACCATCGTCGGTAATGCGGCGGCAACGGCGCTGATCGCCGCCGTCGAAGCAGCCGGGTATCACGCCGCGCTGGCGGGAGAAACCGCGCACCCAAAAACTGAGCCGCTGACAGCACCTGTGTCACCTGCACTGCCGGAATCCCTGGCAGCGGCGAATTCTCCGGCAACCGAAACGGCAGCAACTGCCGCCGCCGATGATGATGACAGTACGCAGCTTTTGCTGGAAGGCATGAGCTGCGCCAGCTGCGTGTTAAAAGTGCAGAAGGCGCTGCAAGGGGTGCCCGGCGTGACGCAGGCCAGAGTCAACCTGGCGGAGCGCAGCGCGCTGGTCACCGGCCGCGGCGATCCGCAGGCGCTGATTCAGGCGGTCGAAAAGGCGGGGTACGGCGCGGAAATCATTCAGGATGAAGCAAAACGCCGCGCCCGCCAGCACGAAAGCGCTGAGAAATCGGTACGCAGATTCCGCTGGCAGGCCATCCTTGGCCTGGCGCTGGGGATCCCGCTGATGTTGTGGGGGCTGCTGGGCGGTTCCATGATGCTGACGCCGGAAACCCGGATGCCCTGGCTGGCGGTGGGCATCGTCACGCTGGCGGTTATGGTGCTGGCGGGCGGGCATTTTTACCGCAGCGCCTGGCGCAGCCTGATGAACCGCAGCGCCACCATGGACACGCTGGTTGCCCTGGGCACCGGCGCCGCCTGGTTGTATTCCATCAGCGTTACGCTCTGGCCCGACGTATTCCCCGAACAGGCGCGCCACCTTTATTATGAAGCCAGCGCCATGATCATCGGTTTGATCAACCTGGGGCATGCGATGGAGGCCCGCGCCCGCCAGCGTTCGTCGAAAGCGCTGGAACGCCTGCTGGATCTCACGCCGCCCACCGCCCGCGTCGTCACGCCCGGCGGGGAGAAAGAGATCCCGCTGGCGGAAGTCCAACTGGGTATGACGCTGCGCCTGACCACCGGCGATCGGGTGCCGGTAGACGGCGAAATCGTCTCCGGTGAAGTCTGGATGGATGAGGCCATGCTCACCGGCGAGCCGATTCCGCAGCAAAAATCCGCCGGCGAGCGCATTCACGCCGGTACGGTGGCGCAGGATGGCAGCGTGCTGTTCCGCGCCGACGCCATCGGCACGCAGACCACGCTGGCGCGCATCATCAAGCTGGTGCGCCAGGCGCAGAGCAGTAAGCCGGAGATCGGCCAGCTGGCCGACCGTATTTCCGCCGTGTTCGTACCGGCGGTGGTGGCGATTGCCGTCATCAGCGGCTTAATCTGGTATTTCTTCGGGCCGCAGCCTCAGTTGGTGTATACGCTGGTGGTGGCGACCACGGTGTTGATCATCGCCTGCCCCTGTGCGCTGGGGCTGGCGACGCCGATGTCGATCATTTCCGGGGTCGGCCGCGCCGCCGAGCTGGGCGTGCTGGTGCGCGACGCCGATGCCCTGCAACGGGCCAGCGAACTGGACACGCTGGTGTTCGACAAAACCGGGACACTGACCGAGGGGCAGCCGAAAGTTGTGGCGATCCACACCTTCGGCGGCGTCAGCGAAAGCGATGCGCTGCGCTGGGCCGCCGCGCTGGAGACAGGTTCCAACCACCCGCTGGCGCGCGCGGTGCTGGAAAAGGCGCAGAACATCATCGCCCCGGCGGTCAGCGGATTCCGTACGCTTAAAGGGCTGGGCGTCAGCGGCGAGTGCGAGGGACATACCCTGCTGTTGGGTAATGACACCTTTCTGAAACAGCAGAACATCGATCTGAGCGAAGCCGGCGATCTGTTGCAGCAGCAGGCGCAGTCCGGCGTGACGCCGGTTCTGCTGGCGGTGGACGGCAAAGCGGCGGCGCTGCTATCCATCCGCGATCCGCTGCGTGAAGACAGCGTGTCCGCGCTGAAACGTATGCATAACCTGGGGTACCGGCTGGTGATGCTGACCGGCGACAACCCGGTGACCGCCAACGCCATCGCCAAAGAAGCCGGTATCGACCGGGTAATTGCCGGCGTCTTGCCGGAAGGTAAAGCGGACGCTATTCGCCGGTTGCAGTCTCAGGGCCATAAGGTCGCCATGGTCGGCGACGGCATCAACGATGCGCCGGCGCTGGCGCAGGCGGATGTTGGTATCGCGATGGGCGGCGGCAGCGACATCGCCATCGAAACCGCCGCGATTACCCTGATGCGCCACAGCCTGCACGGCGTGGCTGACGCGGTGGAGCTTTCAGTCGCCACCCTGCGCAACATGAAACAGAACCTGCTGGGCGCCTTTATCTACAACTCGCTGGGTATCCCGGTGGCGGCGGGCGTGCTGTATCCGTTGACCGGCACACTGCTCAGCCCGGTGATCGCCGGCGCGGCAATGGCGCTTTCGTCAATTACCGTGGTCAGCAACGCCAACCGGTTATTGCGGTTTAAACCGAAAAGCTAACGCCGTTATACGCGGCAAAACAGGGAGCGGCCCATGCCGTTCCCTGTTTTATTTTCGGGTGGTGAACGCCTTGAATCTTCTCCGTTTCTTACATTTTTACCTTTGCTATCCCCGCCACCGCCGCGTAGCATGATTAAAAACGTTCCCGGACCTGTACATGCTAAAACATCTCCGCCGACTGGGCGCATTACTGGGATTTATTCCGGCTAAAGCGCCTGCTTATCCCGCCATCGATTTGGCCCTGCCGCGCGGGCCGCGCCTGCATTTGGTCGGCAGCATTCACATGGGCTCGCCGGAGATGGCTCCCCTGCCCGCCGCACTGACCGAACGTCTGAGCCGGGCAGATGCGTTGATCGTCGAAGCCGACATTACCTGCGCCGCTTCCCCCTTCGAGATGACCCAGGATGCCGTTTCCCTGCGTGAAGTTCTGAACGATGATGAATGGGAGCAGCTCTGCCAGCGCGGCGCCGAAACCGGGATTGCGCCCGAAAATATCGACGGCTTCGCCCCCTGGCGCGCGGCGCTGATGTTACAGGCCCAGCAGGCCCATCAGTTGGGGCTGCGTCCGGACTATGGCATTGATTATCAGATGCTGCGTCAGGCACATCAGCAAGGGCTAAAGATTATTGAGCTGGAAGGCGCGGCAACCCAAATGGCGCTGCTGGAAAATCTGCCGGAAGGCGGGATCGCGCTGTTGCGCGATACGCTGACCCACTGGCATACCAACGCCCGGCTGCTACAGACCATGCTGGGCTGGTGGCTTTCGCCCGGCGCGGAACAGGAAAAAATCGCGCTGCCGGCGACGTTCAGCGCCGGTCTGTATCAGATATTGATGGAGCACAGAAATCAGCAATGGCGCGATATTTTATGCGCCCTGCCGCAGGGGAATTACGTGGTCGCGGTCGGCGCGCTGCACCTCTTCGGCACCGATAACCTGCCTGAACTGTTGTTGAATCAGGGGGCCGGATAATCATGCCGCCCGTCAGCGCTGAACGCCGCGCAAAAAAATGACCAATATCGCTATTGGTCAGTCAAAGAGGAATTCATTGATTATCGTTATTGCTACAGTACGATAAATCGCAGTAGCTGATGTATAGGGTAACAACCGCACCGTCAGGGGGCAACAGGTATTACTTTCATCACTGTTAACATTTTACCTGACTGCCGCTACCCTATTCATAATACATATCAACTTTCGCCCCTTTAGCGGAATAAATGGGGCAGAGGACGGAAAACAGCGAGACTATCTGATATGACACCGGCGGTAAAACTACTGGAAAAGCAAAAAATTACGTTCAATCTTCATGCTTATCAACATGATAGCAACGAAACTAATTTCGGTGACGAAGCCGTTCGGAAATTGGGGCTGGACGCCGATCGGGTATACAAAACACTGCTGGTTTCCCTGAACGGCGACGGAAAGAACCTGGGAGTCGCCGTGACGCCGGTCTCTTTTCAGCTGGATTTAAAGAAAGTGGCAAAAGCATTTTCGGCCAAAAAAGCCGAGATGGCCGATCCCCAGATAGCACAAAAAGTAACTGGCTATCTGGTCGGCGGCATCAGCCCGCTGGGGCAGAAAAAACGCCTGCCGACGGTTATCGACGCCGGGGCGCAATCTTTTCCCACTATTTATATTTCCGGCGGCAAGCGCGGGCTGGATCTCGAACTGGCGCCCGGCGACCTGAGCCACTTGCTCAACGCCGCGTTTGCCGAAATCGCCAAACGCGACTGAACGCGCCGCCGGGCGCTGACTCAGCGGTAGACGATCTCGCCCTGCGGCGCGTAGTCTGCCGCTTTCACCGGAGAGTGCGTTTCAATAAATTGCTTCAATACCTCGGCGTCAATAAAGCCGGTATTTACATAGCCCGGTAAGCCGGTGATGACAGGGTAGTCATCGCCGCCGCTGGCGTTAAAGCTGAGCGTCGCCATGCGATACATCTTGTCCTTGCGCAACGGTTCGCCTTTGATCCGGATATCGCTGACCCCGTTGCCGTCCGCCGTCAGGCTGACATTGGCAAACTGAGCATAAGCGCCGGAGTCGGTTTTCTTGTTGGCAACCACGCGCAGGTAATCAGCGACCTGTTCGCCACGCATGTCCGCATACACCACAATATTGCCGAACGGTTGTACCTTTAGGACGTCCTTGTAGCTGATATCCCCCGGTTCGATGGAATCACGTACCCCGCCGCCGCTCATCACGGCGAAGTCGGCCTTGGTACGTTCCATTTGTGCCGTCAGAATCATTCGCGCCAGATTGGTTTGCCCGAAGCGGACTTTATTACGGTCGCCCTCCAGACGCGCGTCAACGCTGCCGATCTTCACGTCCAGCCGCGCCTTGCCCTGATTTTCGAACGGCGTCAGCAGCTTGAGCATCGCAGGATCTTCGGCGATTTCACGCGTGTAGTTGACGCGCTCGGAGGTGCCGTCTTCCTTCGTGACCTTCTTCTTCAGGTTCACCGGAATCAGCTGGTAGTGACGCAGGGTCAGTTCCCCGTTGCGGAAGGTAAAATCAGCGCGGCCAACGTACTTGCCCCACTCATGGGCCTGCACGATCCAGGTGCCGTTCTGGCGGTCCGGGGCGCAGGGCGTGCCGGGCACATAGTTTTGCTGACGTTTGTTCTCCGCCGCCATACACACCGGGTTTTGCGAGTGCCCGCCAACGATCATATCCAGATACCCTGCGGGCAGGCTGCGCGCCATCTCGACGTCGCCGGGCGCGTTGGAGCCGTGGTCGCCGTTTTCGTAGTGCCCCATGTGGGTAGCAGCGATAATCACATCCGGCTTCTCGTCCTTACGCAGTTGCTCCACCAGCGTTTTGGCCTCTGCCGCCGGGTTGCGGAACTCAATGCCGTTCAGGTACTCCGGGTTGCCGATTTTCGCCGTGTCATCGGTCGTCAGGCCAATCACCGCAATGCGCACGCCCTGCCGGTCGAACATGGCGTAAGGCTTGAACAGGCGCTGCTGCGTGCCCTGCTGGTAGATGTTGGCGGAGAGCAGCGGAAAGGTCGCCCACTTTTCCTGCTGGCGCAGCACGGAGAGCGGATTGTCGAACTCATGGTTGCCGATAGCCATCGCGTCGTACCCCACCAGATTCATGCCGCGAAAATCAGGCTCGGCGTCCTGCAGGTCGGACTCCGGTACGCCGGTGTTGATATCCCCGCCGGACAACAGCAGTACACTGCCGCCCTGCGCCGCCACTTCCCGGCGGATGTCGTCCACCAGCGTTTTCTGCGCGGCCAGCCCGTACTCGCCGTAGTCGTTCCGCCAGAAATGACCGTGGTGGTCATTGGTATGCAGAATGGTGAGGTTATAGGTCTTGTCTTTTTCCCACGCCGCCGCCCCGCCGGACAGCAGCGCCAGAGACAACGCCACGGCGCAGGCCGTGTATTTCACGCGTAATGTCATCGGGATTCCTCTGAGTTCATCATTGATTAGGTATACTTCGCATTATCGACGGGCAATCATAACACCCTCTTTTTCACCGCAATGGCGCAAGATGCGAAAAAACCGTGAAAATAGAAACGGAGAGTTTGATATTCCTCACCGTAATGGGTTTATCCGCTTATCTTCTTCAGATAATCGGCGGATAAACGTAGAATACGGGTCATCCATCAGGATTAATCTTGCGCCTGACAAATGTTATCGTGATGGCACGCCTATCAACTTACCAAAAGGAAGCGGGAATTTCTGATGCCTGGCACCAATGAAACCCTCAGCGTAGTTGAAATCATCCGCAATATTCCCGGCGACACCACCGAGCCTTTACTCTGCAAATGCAGCGATGGCCGCCGCTATGTCGTGAAAGGTTATGCCGGAACGTCCTGTGAGGAACTCATCGCGGAGTGGGTGGCCGCCAACCTGGCGAAACGCTTCGGCCTGTCCGTTCCTCCGTTTCACATCGTCGCCGTTCCCGATGCGCTGACGGCCTTCATGCCGCAGTGGCGTTACAGCCTGCAACAGGACGAGGCGTTCGCGTCGCTGTACATTGAAAACAGCGCGCCCCTCAGCCAGCCGCAGGCGCATGAGGCCGTGAATACGCAAAGCCAGAAGCTGATCTACCTTTTCGATCGCTGGATCAACCATACCGACCGTACCTTCGCCGGCCGCAGCGCTAACATGATTTATGATTTCAGCAGCGGCAGGTACTACCTGGTCGGCCACGATCGGGCATTTTCGCTGCCCGGAGAACAGGCTGAGCATGGCCCGCACGTCTATGCGCCCGGCGAAAGAACCTGGGATTTCGATCTGGTGGACCGCAACGAAGGCGAGCAGCGCGTCGCCATGGTCATCAACGCGCTAGATGAGATCCTCGCCGGCATTCCCGCCGCCTGGTCAACCGGCCACGAGGCGTTTATCGGGCAAGTCCGGCGCGTGCTGATGCGCGCCGATGATAATGAATTCTGGAGCTCGCTTTCATGAAAACTCCCTGCCTGTACAGCATCCTGCGCTACGCCCCGAATACGGATACCGGGGAGTTCGTCAACGCGGGCGTGGTGATATGCGCCCCCCAGCAGCGCCTGTTCCTGTTTATGCTCGCCAAGAAAAACGATTCGCGCATTAATACCTTTTTCAGCAATGACCCGCTCTTTCCCGCCGTCAAAGCCGTGACGGAAAACACGCTGAAGCAGGCGCAGCGACATATCCGCACGCTGGCCGGGCCGGAAGCCATCGGTGACTTTTTCCGCTCGCTGACCGCACTGCGTGAGTCGGTGCTGTCCTACAGCCCGGTCGGCGTGGTGATGAGCGACGATCCGCAGGAGGCGCTGAAAACCCTGTTTACCCGCTGCGTCAGCCGCCCCACCGTCGCCAAGGTGCGCCGGGAGGAGGAGCTGAACCGGGCGTTACGCGAGACGTTTCAGGAGCATGACGATCTGAGCGGCGTTTTCCACCCGGATACGCTCGGCAAAGAGCTGACCCGCTTTAGCGTTCCCTTCGTCGCCCGTATCGACCATGAAATTCTGTGCGTAATCAAACCGCTGACGTTCCTGCGTAAAACGCCGGCGCGGATGATTGAACACTGTGACAAGTGGGTAACCAAGATCACCCGCGCCGCGGAAGAAAAAATTCTGCGTCCGGGCAACGTGCTTTTGCCGCTTGAGCTGCCGGCCAATCCGACGCCGGGCGAGAACAAAGCCATTGTCGCGATACGCAAAACGTTTGAGAGGCATTATCTGACGTATACCCGCCATAACGACGCTGACCATATCGTTTCGTTCGCCCGGCGCGCCATGCTGGCCGCCAAGCCCTATATTTGACCCGCAGCCGGCGCGCCAGGGCGCCGGCCGAAAATAACCGGATTCCCCGAAACATTCTTGATTCCCCCATTGACCTGCAACGGTAAACTTTGTCATTGTTAGGTTGATAACGACCCCGCCGTCTGTACCTGCCTGGCGGCGCTACACCACTAACACGATAAAAACCACTATGACCGACAGAATCGATCCGGCACCGGTGCCAAAAGCCGTGCCCAAAACTGCCTTTTCTATCCTGGGCGCCATCAGCGTCTCCCATTTGCTCAACGACATGATCCAGTCGCTGATCCTGGCCATTTACCCAATTCTGCGCGGCGAGTTCAACCTCAGTTTCGCCCAGATTGGCCTGATCACGCTGACCTATCAGATGACGGCTTCCATGCTTCAGCCGTTAATCGGCCTGTACACCGACAAGCATCCCAAACCGTACTCTCTGCCCATAGGAATGGGGTTCACCCTGTCGGGCCTGCTGCTGCTCTCCGTCGCCGGCAGCTTCGGCATGGTTCTGCTGGCCGCGGCGCTGGTCGGCACCGGTTCCTCGGTCTTCCATCCGGAATCGTCGCGGGTGGCGCGTATGGCCTCGGGCGGACGTCACGGGCTGGCGCAGTCGCTGTTTCAGGTCGGAGGCAACTTCGGCAGCTCCCTGGGGCCGTTGCTGGCCGCGGCGGTTATCGCGCCGTACGGGCAGGGAAACATCGCCTGGTTCTCGCTCGCCGCGCTGCTGGCTATCGTGGTGCTGCTTCAGGTCAGCAAGTGGTACGGGCAGCAAAACCGTCAGAGCAAGGGGAAATCCGTTGCCAGCGTGGTGCGCCCGCTGCCGCGCAATAAGGTGGTGTTCTCGATTTCCATCCTGCTCATCCTGATTTTCTCCAAATACTTCTATTTGGCGAGCATCAGCAGCTATTACACCTTCTATTTGATCCATAAGTTCGGTGTTTCGGTTCAAAACGCCCAACTTCACTTGTTTGCCTTCCTGTTCGCCGTAGCCGCCGGAACCATAATCGGCGGGCCTCTCGGGGATAAGATCGGCAGGAAATATGTGATTTGGGGCTCAATTCTGGGGGTTGCGCCCTTTACCCTGGCATTACCCTACGCTTCCCTCTATTGGACGGGGATACTGACGGTGATCATCGGCATCATCCTGGCCTCGGCGTTTTCGGCGATCCTGGTATACGCCCAGGAGCTTATCCCCGGCAAAGTCGGCATGGTGTCTGGGTTATTCTTCGGTTTCTCCTTCGGTATGGGAGGGCTGGGCGCTGCCGTTCTGGGCTATGTCGCCGATCAGACCAGCATCGAGCTGGTTTATCAAATCTGCGCGTTTCTGCCGTTACTCGGCATCCTTACCGCATTACTCCCGAATATCGAACATAAACCCGCGCATTAAGCGCGGTTTTCCCTGCTGTAAGACGCGTTACGGCAGGGGAATTTCTCGTTGTATTCCCGCAGGATGCCGCTAAAAATAGAACAAATTCTCATTTATAGCGCTCTCATTCACTTTTTTCACAATTTGCTCAAATTACCCAAGCAGAAATGCCATAAATGCAATAAACTTACTCCATTGCCATGGATTATATTTTTCGTTGGTTCGTTTTTTTAAGGAGAAGAAATACGGATGCCCCACTCTACCCCGCTCATCACTACGATTGTCGGAGGCCTGGTTCTCGCCTTCCTTCTGGGAACGCTGGCTAACCGCCTGCGCATCTCCCCGTTGGTTGGTTATTTGCTCGCAGGCGTTCTGGCCGGCCCGTTTACTCCCGGTTTCGTCGCGGATACGTCCCTGGCGCCTGAACTGGCGGAAATCGGCGTTATCCTTCTGATGTTCGGCGTAGGTCTGCATTTCTCCCTGAAAGATTTAATGGCGGTAAAGAATATCGCCATCCCCGGCGCTATCGCCCAGATTGCGGTGGCGACGCTGCTCGGCATGGGGCTTTCCTGGTTTATGGGCTGGACGCTGGTGACCGGCCTGGTATTCGGCCTGTGTCTCTCCACTGCCAGTACCGTGGTGCTGCTGCGCGCACTGGAAGAGCGCCAGCTTATCGACAGCCAGCGCGGGCAGATCGCCATCGGCTGGCTGATCGTGGAAGACCTGGCGATGGTGCTGACGCTGGTTCTGCTGCCGGCGGTAGGCGGGATCATGGGCGACGGAAACGCCCGGATCGGCGACCTGCTGATTGAGCTTTCCCTGACGCTGGGCAAAGTGGTGGCCTTCATCGCCCTGATGATCGTCGGCGGCCGGCGCGTGGTGCCCTGGATTCTGGCAAGAAGCGCCAGCACCGGTTCCCGTGAACTGTTTACCCTTGCCGTGCTGGCGCTGGCGCTGGGCATCGCCTACGGCGCCGTCGCCATCTTCGGCGTCTCCTTCGCCCTGGGCGCATTCTTCGCCGGCATGGTGCTCAATGAGTCGGAGCTGAGCCACCGCGCCGCTCACGATACCCTGCCGCTGCGCGACGCGTTCGCGGTACTGTTCTTCGTTTCCGTCGGCATGCTGTTCGACCCGACGATCCTGATACGCGAGCCGCTGGCGGTGGTCGCCACGCTGGCTATCATCGTGCTGGGCAAATCCGTCGCCGCCTTCGTGCTGGTGCGCATGTTCGGCCACTCCAAGCGCACCGCGCTGACCATTTCCGCCAGCCTGGCGCAAATCGGCGAATTCGCCTTTATTCTCGCCGGGCTGGGCATCACGCTGGGCATGATGTCCGAACACGGCCGTAACCTGGTGCTGGCTGGCGCCATTCTGTCCATCATGCTTAACCCGCTGGTGTTCGCCTTGCTGGAGCGTTATCTGGAAAGCAGCGAAACCATGGAAGAGCAGATCATGGAAGAGGTGGAAGAGGAAGAGAAGCAAATCCCCGTCGATTTGTGCAACCACGCGCTGCTGGTCGGTTATGGCCGCGTCGGCAGCCTGCTCGGCGCCAAGCTGAACGATGTGGGTATTCCGCTGGTGGTGATTGAGAATTCGCGTACGCGGGTAGAGGCGCTGAGGGAGCAAGGTATCCACGCGGTGCTGGGCAACGCGGCGAATCATGAGGTGATGGACCTGGCGCGCCTGGATTGCGCACGCTGGCTGCTGCTGACCATTCCCAACGGCTATGAAGCCGGTGAGATCGTCGCCTCGGCGCGTGAAAAACGCACCGACATCGAAATCATCGCCCGCGCGCACTACGACGACGAAGTCGCTTATATTTCTGAGCGCGGCGCTAACCAGGTGATAATGGGCGAGCGGGAAATCGCCAACAGCATGCTGAACTTGCTGCACGTCGAGCGCGTTCTGGAAGAAGAACCGCGCGAGTGCCCTATCTGATATTTAAGCGGGACGGTAAGCCGTCCCGCTCTTTCCTACCGTTCCCAGTACGACTCTTCCAGACTGTCTTCCCGTTCCGGCAGACCGCGGGTTAAACGCGGCGAGTGTTGGTTCAGCACCTGATAACTGACGCGGTTGGCATATTTGCAGACCTGCGCCAGCGAAGAATAGGTCAGGTAAATACGCTGATGCTTGCTGGAGTTCGGCACGTTGGTGCGGTGGTAGCCGTTGGCGGCGATATCATGCAACAGGGCTGACAGCGCGCCGTCACCGGCGCCGTTGGTGTTCATGATGCGCTCCGGGCCGCCCATATAAGGCGCGATGTGGGAGTAGATCTTCACCGGCGTCTGGCAGTCCGCGCGGCGCATGGCGCGGCTGAATTCGTACAGGTTGAATTCCGGAATAACGCCCGGCAGCAGCGGATGCTGGGTTTTGCGCTTCCCGTTCTCTTCGGTATAGCTTGCCATGTACAGCCCTACCGGCCCGGCGGTGCACAATACCAGGTCTACCCATTCCAGCGCTTTATCCGCCGCCGCCAGCGGATCGGCAAAACCGGTCAGCGCCTGCCCTTCTTCTTCATTCATCGCCACGATGCTGATGTGGTCGCGCAGGAAGTCACGCCACCATTGCGGATCGTCGGCAATCACATAGCGGGTGCCCAGCGTCAGCACTACCGGCACATTGTGCTTTTTGGCGTATTCGATAGCCTGCATCGTCGCCTCGCGCATGGGTTCGCCCGGCTTACAACGCACCAGATAGGCGGTCAGCACCAGAGCGGAAGCGCCGGCGATCACATCTTCAGGAATACTTTCCGGACGCAGTTGATTCATCATGCCGGGGCTGATGGCGAAAGTGCGCTCGCCGTTATCGCTGATCAGGGTGAAACAGCGACCAATCGGCCCGTCCACGCCCTGCAAATAGTTGAGATCGGTACGGCTGGAAGTATTGCACAAATAGCGGTAGGCATAGCTGCCGATCCTGACGTCGCGACACATCACGCCCAGCAGCACGGAACGGTCGTCTGCCAGCACCGAGTAGTTATGCAGGGTATTGCCGATAGTGCCGCCGGCAAACTCGTGGGTGATCAGCTTTTTGTCCGTCAGCTCACGGTACAGCGCTTCGGCAACGTCGTCCTCAATCACCAGCGAGTGGCCCAGGCTGAGGCCGTAGCGGTCGATAAAGGAGGCATCAACGCTGGCCTCGATGTCCACCAGCGTCTGGTCGATACCGACAATGTAGGCGGTATCAATGTCGCCCGGCTGCGCCATTTGCAGCAGGGGATCGCGGGCGTTAACGGGAAAGTAGTGTTTGGATTTGCGCTGACCGGGGAATTTCATGGCGACCATCAGAATACGAAAAAGGAGCGGGCAATTTTAGCACACTCCTTTTCGCTGCGTTACCATCCCGCCTTACGCCGGCGGCAACATTTCCAGCACCAGTTGAGCCAGCATTTCGATATGCGCCTCATCATCATTCAGCGCCGGGATATATTCAAAGCGCTCGCCGCCCGCCTCCAGAAAGATATCCCGGTTTTGCACCTGAATCTCTTCCAGCGTCTCCAGGCAATCCGACGCAAAGCCCGGACAAACAACCTGCAGGTGTTTGACGCCCTGCGCAGGCAGCGATGCAATGGTTTTGTCGGTGTACGGCGTCAGCCACGGCTCGCGGCCGAAACGCGACTGGTAGGTCATCAGGTAGCGATCGTTGCTTAAACCAAGCGCAATTGCCACGGCCTGGGTGGTCAGGCGGCAGCGCTGGGGGTAATCGTCCCCTTCGTCGGCATAACGCTGGGGAATGCCGTGGAAGGAGAACAGCAGCCGATCCGGTTCTCCGTGCTGCGTAAAGCTGCGGCGGATGCTTTGGCACAGAGCGCTGATGTAGGCCGGGTGACCGGCGTAATCGCGGCGAAAGCTCAGCGACGGCACATCGCGCCGGTTGGCAAAAAAAGCGGCGACGGCGTCAAACACCGCGGCGGACGTGGAGCAGGAATACTGAGGATACAGCGGCAGCACCAGAATATTACCGATACCGGCGTCGTAAAGACGCTGAACGGCCTGCGCCAGCGCGGGTTTGCCGTAGCTCATCGCCAGTTCTACCGGCAGGTGCGGAAGACGCGCCTGCAGGCCGGCCTGTTGCCGGCGGCTGTACACCATCAGCGGCGAGCCTTCGTCCGTCCAGATAGCCTGATAGAGTTTTGCCACGCGCGGAGAACGCAGGGGCAGAATCACGCCATGCAGCAACGGAAGCCAGAGCGCGCGGGAAACGTCTACCACGCGCGGGTCGCTGAGAAATTCGGCCAGATAACGTTTAACCGCCGCGGACGTAGGAGCTTCGGGGGTGCCCAGATTGACCAGTAAAACGCCGGTTTTTATTTGCACTGCGGTTGCCTCGGGTGTCTAAAAAGTTTCTTACTTTTTTAATAGGCTTATAGCGTGTTTTTATTATTATTCAGGAAATGGCCGCGATAAGGACGGCAGGTGTTCAGGCTTATCATAAATGCCGTACGCCCGACATGCCGGCATAAGCGCCAACGCCTCCGCGCAGCACGGAGGCTGCCGGCGTCCTTCCCGCCTGACGAATCCGTCAGCGGGCCGTAACGCCGGCAAACGCTGTATCAGCGGGAATTAGCCCAGAATTTTTTCAAGCTCGCCGCGCACTTCCGCTACGCTGCGGGTGCCGTCCAGCTTGACATAACGGGTGTTGCCCTGAGCGGCTTCTTTACTGTAGTAGCCGATCAACGGTTCGGTCAGGTCATGGTATTCCACCAGACGCTTGCGCACGACGTCTTCCTGGTCGTCTTTACGGATCACCAGGTCTTCACCGGTGGCGTCGTCTTTACCTTCGACCTTCGGCGGGTTGAATTTGATGTGGTATACGCGGCCGGAGGCCGGGTGCTGGCGGCGGCCAATGATGCGTTCAACGATCAGCTCGTCCGGCACATCGAACTCCAGCACGAAGTCTACGTTGATGCCAGCTTCTTTCATGGCGTCCGCCTGCGGGATGGTGCGCGGGAAGCCGTCCAGCAGGAAGCCGTTGCGGCAGTCGTCCTGCGCGATGCGCTCTTTAACCAGGGCAATAACCAGCTCGTCAGTCACCAGCTTGCCCGCATCCATGATTTCTTTTGCTTTCTTGCCCAGTTCAGTCCCTGCTTTTACCGCAGCACGCAGCATGTCACCCGTGGAGATTTGCGGAATGCCGTATTTCTCCATGATGAATTGAGCCTGAGTGCCTTTACCCGCGCCTGGAGCGCCAAGCAGAATGATACGCATCGCGTAAATCCCCTTAAATGTCATTTTTATAAACTACCAAACGGTAAACATTACCATCAGATGCCGTCCCGGCTCAAGGAAGGGGACTTTGCTGAAACGTGAAACCGGAGAAAACTGCCCCTGGCGGTCGTACGTTTACGAAACTAACGGCGTGTAACGGAAGGAAAAAAATCAGCCCGGCGACAGGGCCGGGCTGATTTCGGGTTATGCCGTCAGCAGTTGGTTCATGCGACGGATAAACAGGTTGGGATCTTCCAGGCTGCCGCGCTCGGCCAGCAGCGCCTGATCCAGCAGCACTTCAACCCACTCGCCGAAGCGGGCGTCGTCGGTTGTGTCAGCGGTGCGTTTCACCAGCGGATGGTCCGGGTTCAGTTCAAAAATATATTTGACCTCCGGCGCGCTCTGCCCCGCAGCGGCGAACAGCTTCGCCATCTGGGTGGTCATCTCGTCGGCATCCGTGGTTACCACCGCCGGCGTGTCGGTCAGGCGGTGCGTCAGACGCACGTCCTTCACGCGCTCGCCCAGCAGGGTTTTCACCCGCTCAACGAACGGCTCCAGCGCTTTTTCAGCGTCTTTCTGCTCTGCGCTTTCCTCATCGGCCAGCTTGTCCAGCGACTCATCTTTCTTGCTCACCGACTGGAACGGCTTGCCGTCGAACTCCGTCAGGTAGCTCATCATCCACTCGTCGATGCGATCGGACATCAGCAGCACTTCAATGCCTTTCTTGCGCAGCAGTTCCAGGTGCGGGCTGCTCTTCGCCGCGGCGTAGCTGTCGGCGGTGATGTAGTAGATCTTCTCCTGCCCTTCCACCATGCGGCTGATGTAGTCCTCCAGCGACACGTTCTGAGCGTCGCTGTCACCGTGGGTGGAGGCGAAACGCAGCAATTTGGCGATGGCTTCGCGGTTGGCGCCGTCTTCCGCCGGGCCTTCTTTCAGCACCAGGCCGAACTGCTGCCAGAATTTTTGATACTGCTCCGGCTCATCTTTCGCCAGTTTTTCCAGCATCTGCAACGCACGTTTGCTCAGCGCGGAACGCAGGTTCTGGGTTACGCGGCTGTCTTGCAGGATCTCACGGGAGACGTTCAGCGGCAGATCGTTAGAATCGACCAGGCCGCGCACGAAGCGCAGGTAGTTCGGCATGAACTGCTCGGCGTCGTCCATGATGAAGACGCGCTGAACGTACAGCTTCAGGCCGTGTTTATGGTCGCGGTTGAACAGATCCCACGGCGCCTGCGAAGGAATGTACAGCAGGCTGGTGTATTCCTGCTTGCCTTCCACCCGATTGTGGCTCCAGATCAACGGATCGCTGAAATCATGCGCGATGTGCTTATAAAACTCTTTGTATTCTTCGTCACTGACGTCGGCTTTGGAACGGGTCCACAGGGCTTGCGCCTTGTTGATTTTTTCCCACTTCTGGCCTTCTTCTTCGCCTTCATTCGTCAGGATTTCTACCGGCAATGCAATATGGTCGGAGTATTTACCGATGATATTGCGCAGGCGCCAGTCATCCAGAAACTCATCTTCCCCTTCGCGCAGGTGCAGGGTAATTTCGGTGCCACGCTCAATTTTCTCGACGTCGGCAACGGTGTATTCCCCTTCGCCGGCAGATTCCCAGAACACGCCCTGGTCGGCCTGCGCGCCGGCGGCGCGGGTACGGACGGTGACTTTGTCCGCCACGATAAACGCGGAATAGAAACCGACGCCGAACTGACCGATAAGCTGGCTGTCTTTCGCCTGATCGGAGCCGATCGACTCCAGAAATGCCTTGGTACCGGATTTGGCGATGGTACCCAGGTTGTCGATTACTTCGTCGCGGGTCATACCGATGCCGTTGTCGCTCAGCGTCAGGGTACGATTTTCACGATCGACGGAGATGCGCACGCGCAGCTCGCCGTCTCCCTCATACAGAGAGGGCTCGGACAGGGCGCGGAAACGCAGTTTGTCTGCGGCATCGGAGGCGTTGGAGATCAATTCACGCAGGAAGATTTCTTTATTTGAATAGAGTGAGTGGATCATCAGATGCAGAAGCTGTTTGACTTCGGACTGAAAACCACGGGTTTCTTGGCCTTTCATAGCGTATCGTCTACCTCTTGCAGGTTTGCGCTCAAAACAAAATGGGTTAACGGTAGAAGAATGGGGGTGCTGCGTTGTATTTCAAGAGGAAAAAGAGGAAAAGTTTACTGCGGCGCCTGATTTCCGGCGCCGACGTTCAGAATTTTACCGGATGACGCCCGGCCAGCGAATGAGAAAGCGTCGTACCGTCCACCATCTCCAGCTCGCCGCCAACCGGCACGCCGTGGGCGATGCGGCTGGCCATAACGCCATGCGCGGCACACATTTCCGCGATGTAGTTGGCGGTCGCGTCGCCCTCTACCGTCGGGTTGGTCGCCAGAATGACTTCGCTGATCGATTCGACTGCCAGCCGCTCTTCCAGCCGATCCAAGCCGATATCCTGCGGGCCGATGCCGTCCAGCGGGGAGAGATGCCCCATCAGGACGAAGTAACGTCCGGCAAACTGCCCGGTCTGCTCGATGGCGTGAATGTCCGCCGGGCTTTCCACCACGCAGATCTGACCGTTCTGCGCCCGGCGCGTGTTGGTACAGATCGTACAGACATCCTGCTCGGTGAACGTGCGGCAGTCGCGGCAGTGGCCGATTTCCGACATTGCGCGGGTCAGCGCCTGCGCCAGGCGCATCCCGCCGCTGCGATCGCGTTGCAGCAGATGGAACGCCATGCGCTGTGCGGATTTCGGGCCGACGCCGGGCAAGCAGCGCAACGCCTCCATCAGTGACTCAAGAAGCGGGCTGGTCTGCATCAGAACGGCATCTTGAAGCCGGGCGGCAGTTGCATACCGCTGGAAACCGACGCCATTTTCTCTTTCTGCGTCTCTTCGATGCGGCGGGCCGCGTCGTTGAACGCCGCAGCGACCAAATCTTCCAGCATGTCTTTGTCGTCTTCCAGCAGGCTTGGGTCGATCTCAACGCGGCGGCAGTTATGCGCGCCGTTGATGGTGACCTTCACCAGGCCCGCGCCGGATTCGCCGGTCACTTCCAGTTGAGCGATCTCTTCCTGCATTTTCTGCATTTTGTCCTGCATTTGCTGGGCCTGCTTCATCAGGTTGCCCAATCCGCCTTTACCAAACATAGTGCTCTCTCTTTGACGTGGGCCGCACGATCGACGTCGCGCGACGGGTTAAACGGGGCGAATGCTCTCTTCGTCCAGCTCGGCGTCGAACAGACGCCGCAGGGACTGAATATTGCTGTCCGCGACTATCGACTGACGCGCCTGCGCCAGTTTCTCTTCGTAGATCGCCTGCCGCCACTCCAGCGGCGTCAGGTGCGAGGCGTCCTCATCCTCCACGACGGTTACCCCGACGGGGCGCCCGTGGTGCTCGCTCAACGCGGCAGCCAGCGTTTGCTGCGCAGAGGCGGAGTTTAAATGACGTTGCGCCGGGCGTAAATGCAAACATACGTTTCCGTCGGCCTCCTCCGTGCGCCAGGCGTTCAGCGCCAGCTGCTGCACCAGTTTGGGCAGCGGCAGACGGTTAATTTCCTCCGCCCAGGGGTCGCGCTGCGTGGCTTCTTCCGCCAGGCGTGCCGCCAGCTCCGGGGTTTTCTCGTACTCCAGCGCCGCACGCAACGCCTTGGGCGTAGTGACTTCTTTCGGCGTTTGTTCGGTCGGTTTCCCCTGCGCTTTCCAGCGATAAGCCTCTTTTTTGGCCGGCGTTTGGCTCTCTTTTCCGGCCTCCTGGCGTTGTTTACCGCGTTCCGTTACCGAAGCCAGACGTTCAAGCGCAGAGTTCGCCGGACGCGCGGCTGAAGGCGCGGCCGGCTCATTCTTTTTTGGTTCCGTACCGCCCTGGCGACGCAGGCGGCTGCGCGCCTGCAATAGCTGGGCCGTGGCCCCCGAAACGCCCGGCGGCGGTGCGGCCTCAGGCTGGGGCGCGGGAGCGGCTTCCCGCGGCGCCTCATCATGCGGCGCATAGTGCGTCATGTCATAGTCGGACGGCGCGGGCGGCGGCGGAACGTTCTGTGCGACCGCCGGCACCGGGCGCGGCGACGGCGCAGCGGCAACGGGCGCCGCTGTTTGCGGTTGCTGTGGCGCCTGCGCCAGCTGCGGAACCGGCGCCGACTCCGCAATCACCGCTTTCGGGTGGAACGCCAGCGCGCGCAGCAGCGTCATCTCGGCGCCCATACGCCGATCCGGCGCGTACGCCAGCTCTTTGCGCCCCGTCAGCAACACCTGATAAAACAACTGTAAATCCGCCGGCGGAATCGTACGCGCCAGCTCGCGCAGGCGCTGTTCCACCGCCATGTAATGGTTGTCCAGCGCCGTCGGCAGCAGTTGCAGCATGGCAATGCGGTGCAGCAGCGTCAGGATCTCCACCAGCAGGTTTTCCCAGTCCACGCCGCGCTCCGCCGCCTGCTGCACCCGCGCCATCACCTGCGCGCCATCGGCGTTAACCAGCGCTTCGATAATGGCGAGCGGTTGTTCATCGTCCAGCGTTCCCAACATTTGGCTGACGGCTTCGGTCGATACCGCGCCCTGCCCCATGGCGATAGCCTGGTCGGTCAGGCTGAGGGCGTCGCGCATGCTGCCCTCCGCCGCGCGGGCAATCAGTTGCAGCGCACGGGGTTCTGAAGCCAGCCCTTCGGCCTGGGTTACTTTCTCCAGCTGCGCGCGGATTTGTTCGACGTCCAGCGCTTTGAGATGAAACTGCAGGCAGCGCGAAAGAATCGTTACCGGCAGCTTCTGCGGATCGGTGGTCGCCAGCAGGAACTTCACGTGCGGGGGCGGCTCCTCCAGCGTTTTCAGCAGCGCGTTGAAGCTGTGGCGCGACAACATGTGGACTTCGTCAATCAGGTAGACTTTGAAACGTCCGCGCGCCGGCGCGTACTGCACGTTGTCCAGCAGATCGCGGGTATCCTCGACCTTGGTGCGCGAGGCCGCGTCAATTTCCAGCAGATCGACGAAACGCCCTTCTTCAATTTCGCGGCAGTTATCGCATTTGCCGCAGGGCGTCGCCGTAATTCCGCTTTCACAATTCAGCCCCTTGGCCAGCAGGCGCGCAATGGTGGTTTTCCCCACGCCCCGGGTGCCGGAGAACAGGTAAGCGTGATGGATTCGGCCGAGGGAAAGACCGTTCGCCAGCGCGGTCAGAACGTGTTCCTGACCCACAACGTCAGCGAAGGTTTGTGGACGCCATTTACGGGCAAGTACCTGATAGCTCATGAATGTTTTGTCACTGGTAAAAATATGGGAAAGCCGGGTATATCCGCTGCGCCGTCAAACCAGGGCAATAGTTTGTTTTTGTTCATCTTTCATGCCCGAATGCCGGCCCGCGCGTACCCACGGGAACTCAGGTTTATTAGTGTACCAGCATGCGCGTGTTCCGTCCTCACTTTAGGAGACACGGACGTGAAGCGCAAAAAAACGCCGGTGCGAAATGCACCGGCGCAGGATAACGGGGTAAAGCACGGAGGCGGATCAGAAAACGATAGCCAGGATGCCGATGTTAAATCCGTTGATGGAACGTTCCTTACCGTTAATGTCTACGCGTGAGCCTTCATAACCGATATCAATCGCCAGGTTTTCCCACGGGTTGATCTGGATACCGGCGCCATACATAAAGGAAGCCTTCGTCTTGTTGTTACTAGAATTTGACGAACCGACGTAGCCGCCGTTTTGATAATTAGTACGCGAAGAAGAGTAATCGACCTTATTCAGGTTTACGCCGACCATGCCGTATAAACTGAATAAATCATTAATGCGATATGTCGGCCCGACAGCAAGCGAATGATACTTAAGCTTGGTGTGTTCTTTAAAATAGTAGTCCGCGCCGGATTCATTTCTGCCGTCGCTTCCCGCCATATAAGTTAACGAACCCAGAACGCCAAACGGGCTATTTTCCCATTCATAACGATATTTGACGTTAGCGCCATAAATATTTTTAAAATCCTGAACTTTACTTTGCGCATAACCGAACGTCAGGGTGTGATGGCCCGGTTCATACGCTGAGGCCAGAGCCGGAGAGCTGCTGCACAGAAGGAGGCCGGTAGCGGCACCCAGAAGCGCGAGTCCTTTCATTGGTAAGCGATTCCTTAGCTAAAATAGGGGGAAATGAATACGCCAATAGAATAAGGAAACATATCGCATAGATCAATCAGGGAGTTCGGTAAACGGAATTATCCATTATCGCCTTACTGCGAATAACTCAGCATCATCCAATCAGTTCGGGCGATTGTCTGAAATAAATATCCAGGACAGAGGAAAATATCGCTGAAAAGAAACACCGTATTAATAAATCATCCGGAGCGGAAATAATCTCTCGCTCCGGAAGCGGTATAACGCCGGCATTTTATTGCGCCGTCATTAATGACCGTCGAAAGAAACCAGACTGAAGCAATGTACACCCTGCGCTTCCAGGCGCGCTTCGCCGCCCAGCGCCGGCAAATCAATGACGAACGCGGCGTCGGTCACTTCACCACCCAGACGGCGCACCAGTTTCACCGTGGCCTCGATGGTCCCGCCGGTTGCCAGCAGATCGTCGATCACCAGCACTTTATCGCCGGGATGAATCGCGTCCGCGTGGATCTCCAGTTTGTCCGTACCGTACTCCAGCTCATAAGACTCGCTCAGGGTAGCGCGCGGCAGTTTGCCCGGCTTACGTACCGGCACGAATCCGACGTTCAGGGCCAGGGCGACCGGCGCGCCGAACAGGAAACCACGGGCTTCGGTGCCGACCACCTTGGTTACGCCGCTGTCTCGGTAGCGATCGGTCAGCAGCTGGATGCTCAGCGCATAAGCCTCCGGCGCCTCCAGCAGACTGGTAACGTCGCGGAACAGAATTCCCGGCTTAGGATAGTCGGGAATGGTCTTAATGCTTTCTTTCAAAAATTCACGTTGTTGGGATGTAACGGTCATAGATTGTTGCCTGAAAAACACCGGGTGCGGACTAAACGCGAACCGCCGGAATCCCTTCACCCTCGGGTGATACAGGGATGATGAAAAAGGAGGCAAGCCGCGCACGAAAACGCTCAAATCTATTCAAACTGACACGCAAATGCAACTAAAGACAACAGCTCAGCGCATTTTTTCTTGCTCTGCATCAAGAACCGGCAGACGCCACATCACGCTGAGTAAAATCAGCAAAATGGCCAGCAGCAGCAGCCGTACCCACCAAAGCTTAATCAGCCACAGGGAGACGGAAAAGGTGATAATAATCACAATGACGGCCTTGGTTTTAGCACCCCGTGGCAACGCCCGGTGTTTCTGCCAGTGACGCAGCCAGGGGCCGAACCATGACCGATACAGCAACCAGTGGTGAAAACGGGGCGACGAACGGGCAAAACACCAGGCGGCCAGCAGTAAAAACGGCGTGGTAGGCAGCACCGGCAAAAGAGCGCCCAGACAAGCCAGAGCAAAGGCCAGCCATCCTGCGATTATCAGTCCTATGCGCCGCATCTGTGTTAACCTTGTCTCCGCCCCATTCTCTGCCACGTTTATAACCGCTAAGGAGCCTTTGTGTCGAGCCATCCGCTGATTCAAACGCTGGAGCAACAGTTCGCCCAACTGGCTCACGCCCTGGAAAGCATTGCCGACCAGCCTGCGGCGAAAGCACGCTTTGACCGCGCGCTGTTCAGCGCGCACGGCACGCGCCTGCGCGATTATCTGGCGGAAACCCGCGCCAATCTGGAACAGCTGGCGCGCGCCGTGGAGGGGAAACATATGGCGCAGACGCGTTTCCTGGCAGAACGCATCGTCGCGCAAATCGCCGCATTGCGGCGGGAAGAAGCAACGCAGGCGCTGCGCCGGGCGGAGCCGGTTACGCCCGCCCGCGACAGCGGAGATCTTTATCAAAAGCTGGCGCAGCATCAGGACTATGAACGCCGCCTGAAAGATATGATCGCCGACCGCGAAAGCCGCCTGTCCCAGTGCACCACGCTGGCGCAACAGCAGAATTTACAGCGGGAAATCGTGGCGCAGGAAGGACGTTTGGCAAGATGTCGCCAGGCGCTGGGCAAGATAGAAAAACAAATAGAGCGCTATGAACGGGGATTTTGACGACAATAACCACGTTTAGGTTATGGGTTTGAAACTTATTTCAGTACGTTATCGCGCCATTTAAGTGTTAGGCTTTCTTCCGCATTAATAAAGGGATTTTTTTCAACTATAATTATCCTGACTCCGTTTAAAGCACGTACGGGGGATTGATAATTGCTTCATTTGTGGGAGATGTACATATGGGTCTGATTTCATGGATCATCCTGGGTTTGATCGTCGGTATTCTGGCCAAGTGGTTTATGCCCGGCAAAGACGGCGGTGGCTTCATTATGACGGTGATTCTTGGGGTTGTGGGCGCACTGGTCGGCGGCTATATCAGTTCATTCTTCGGTCTTGGCACCGTCACCGGGTTTAATTTCAAAAGCCTGATTATCGCGATTCTCGGCTCCATGCTGGTGCTGTTTATCTACCGTAAGATCAAAAGCTGATAGTCAGCCATGTCTCTGGAACAAGCTCCCGCTGAAGTTCAGCTTGCCGTGGATTTGATTTATCTGCTGGAAAGCAATGAGGTCGAGCCTGAGGTTGTTCTGGCCGCGTTGGATCTCATCAGGAAAGACTATGAAGCCAAACTGCGGCAGCGCGACGTTGCTTCCTGAGATAACGGCTTAACATAACGAACATATATCATGCCAGTCAGCGCGTTGCCGACTGGCATTTTTTATGGCCTTAAGGCGCGCAATCTCCGGCGTCGGCGTCCTTCTTCGTCAGGCTGACTTCTTTGACTTCGTTCCCCTGCTGGTCATGCAGGTAAACCTCCAGTTGGTTAAACGCAATGTTGATCCCGTTTTCACGGCACAGCTGATCAATCCGGCGGTTCAGCTCATCCACCACATAGCTGCGATCACGCAGTTCCCGCACGTACAGACGCAGTTCGTGATCCAGCGTGCTGGCCCCGAACGCCAGGAAAAACACCATCGGCTCGGGATCGGTCATCACCCGCGGGTTTTCTTTCGCCGCCTGCAACAATACCTGCTTCACCTTCTCCAGATCGGAGCCGTACGCCACGCCGACCTTGATCAGCACGCGGGTCACGGTGTCGCTGAGCGACCAGTTGATCAGCCGTTCCGTCACGAATGCCTTATTGGGAATGATGACCTCTTTGCGATCGAAGTCGGTGATGGTGGTGGCGCGGATACGGATTCTGCTGACCGAACCGGAAAAGTTGCCGATGGTTATGGTGTCGCCAATGCGTACCGGGCGCTCAAACAAAATAATCAGGCCGGAGATGAAGTTACCGAAAATCTCCTGCAATCCGAACCCCAGCCCGACCGACAGCGCCGCCGCCAGCCATTGCAGTTTGTCCCACGATATTCCCAGCGAACCGAAGAAGATCACCACGCCAATCACCATGATGACGTAGGTCAGCACCGTGGTAATGGCATACGATGAGCCCTGCCGCATGTTCAGGCGCGACAGAATCACGACCTCCAGCAAGCCCGGCAGGTTGCGCATCAGGATATACACCACCACCGCGGTGATCAGGGCAAAGAGAACGTTGCCCAGCGTTACCGCCTGCACCACGGCGCTTCCCCCGCTCGTGCTGCTGTAGTTCCACAGGCTGACGCTGTCGAGATAGGCGATCACGGTCACCAGATCCGCCCAGATCCAGTACAGTATGCTGGCAAAGGCCAGAAACAGGACCATGGTGGTTAACCGCAGGGACTGCTCATTGATTTGATCCATCGCCAGGGGCGGTTCTTCCACCACGTCATTCCCTTCAGCCCCTTCACGCACCACGGCGTTACTCTGCCGCCGCGCCAGCGCCCGCCGGTAAGCCAACCGCCGTGCGGCAACGCTTAATCCGCGCAGCGCCGTGTAGTAAATGATATTCCAGACGATCAGCAGATACATGCTGTCAATCCAGCGCCCGGCCAGGCGCAGCGCCGTGTAGAAGTAGCCGCAGGCGGTCAGGACGATCAGCACCACCGGGGCCAGCGCCAATGCCGTCACCAGCACCAGCCGGACGGTATGCGCTCCCTTCTCCCGCCAGGCGTCGCGGCACATGGGGAAAACCAGCACGCTCAGCGTCGCAAGCGTAAAGAAGATAACGATCTGGCCGAACACGTCCGTACTCAGCCGCAGCGGCGCTTTTTCGCCCAGTACCGACCAAAAGATCAGCGGCAGCAAAGCCAGCCCCAGGCGGCGGGTTTGCCGCCGGTAGTGGGCGCACATGGCGGCGGAAATATTGAAGTGCCGTTCAAACACGCTGCCCGGCGCCAGCATGTTGTATGTCAGCCCGATAACGACCCAGAACAGAGCGAACTGCCACGACAGTTCCCACAAAAAGGCGCTGATGCTGAAATCGGAGCGGTACATCCAGAAACCGAGCGTCAGAATCACCGACGCGCCGGGAAGTACCTTCAGCAGCGTCAGCGCAATGGCCTTCGGCGTATGCAACTGCGTATCGCGCTTTAACTGCCCGACTTCATCCGCCAGCGTTTGCAGTGACTCGTCGATCTTGCGGTAACGCCAGCGCAGCACCCCGAGAACCAGCAGCAACGGAAGCAGTACAATCAGCACCTTCAGCGCGCCCTGAACCAGATCCTGCGTTTTAACGCTGAAGTGCATGTCGCTGAACTGCGCTTTCAGCGCACCCGGCAGTTCCTTAAACCACGTCAGGTTAATCGGCCGGTTACTGCTGACCCAGAAAATTTGCTGCGTCAGGGTTTTTTGCAGATAGTCGTTTACGTTCGTCAGCTGTTTTTGGTTGATTTGCAGGCTGATCGCGGCCGCCAGCTGGTTCCCCAGTTGCCGGTTCAGTTGGTCCAGCAGGTCGCGGCGCGCGTCGATGATTTGCCCCAGCGCGTCCGTAATGTCCTCCGTGGACTTCTCTTTGCTTTCGGCAAGCAGCCCGGCGATATATTCATCGTTGCTTTTAAACAGCGCGTCGCGCTGTTCATTCACGGCAAACTGTTCCAGACGTAAATCGGCGATGCGCGAAGCAACGTCCAGCGTCAGTTTTTCCGTCGGCAAGCTTTGCTGTTGCTGGTAAAGAATGCGTGACAGCAGCAAACTGCCCTTCAGCACCGAGATTTGCTCTTTAAGGTTTCGCTCGGACTGAAGTGAACGATCCAGCCAGTTCTTGACCCGGAAGTTTTCCTGCGACAGTTCATTCAGCCCTTCTGTCGCCTCAATCAGGCGCTTGCTGAGTTCCCGGTTGGTTTCCAGCTCCCGTTTGACCAGGGGGTCCTGCTGGATATCCACAACATCGGTCCCCGTCTCCTGGACCTCTTTCGCCGTATTTTCAGAGATCGTCAGACGTTTATCGCTGGCCAGCCGCCGGGCAAGCTGCAACATGTGTTCTAGCTGCGCGAGATGCGCCGTGGTGTAGTCCCGCTGTTTTTGCAGGGAGTCCTGCAACGCCGTGTTGGCCTCGAGGCTGTGGCGCTGAAAATCCAGCGTCTGGTTCAGCAGCGCCAGTTGAGTATTCAGCATACTCTGCTCGGTCAGGCGCAGGGTGGAAGGGTCCGACAGTTGATTACGGATTTGCTGGATCTGCTGCGCGGCGTTCAGCATCGTGCCCTGCACCCGCTCCGGCTGCGTCTGTAGCGCGATAAGCTGGCTGTTGAAGGCAGAGAGGTTGAGCTGATCGTCCTGTACCGCGTCCATGGCGTCGCTGATACGCTGTTCAAGCTGCCTCAGCGACAGCTTTTGCAGCGACGCCAGGATCTGTTCGTCCGTCTCGCCGTTGCGCAGCGCCTCCAGGCCGTCGATGGCCTGCTGCTGCTTCACCGGCGCCTGGCGGATCTGCTGTTCCAGCTGCTTGCTCTCTTGCTTCACGCGCTCCGTCGCGTCCAGGAATTCAAGCACGCGCAGTAAGTCACGTTGAGATAACTTTTCCTGCGGCGTCAGCACCTTTTGCTTGTTAAGCAGATCGAGCTGCGACTGAACGTCGGCGCGGGAAGGTACGTCAGAATTCAGTTGCGGGGCCGCGGTGGCCGTTTCCGTCGCCAGCGTGAAAAATAAGGCGGCAGAGAAGAACAGACATAGCACGGTACGGGCGCGTCTGAAAAAGAGACCGTCGGACATAAACAAGGATCGCATGGTCAAAAAGGGAAGCCAGCGTACCATGAAGCGGGCGCGGCGATGAAGGGGCAATCGGTAATGAAACGTACAATAAAACAGGACGGATTACGGCGCTTTGGCGGTAAAACGCCGTAACCCGATAATGATCAAAACGTTAACACTTTATCCGCATCCAGCGTCCATTCCGCCAATTCGACCAGCGTACCGATTTCGACTCCCCCGATCAGCGGTAACTGGCTGATGCCGCGGGCATCTGCGCAGGTTTTACACAGTTTTACGGGAACCGACTGCGCGGTCAGAATTTCAATCATTTGTTGCAGATTATAGCCTTCGCCCGGCTTCTGCCCCTTCAGGCCGGCAGTAACCGCGTCTGACATCAGAAACAGCCGCAGCGACATGTTCCCGCCCTGCTGTTCCTGCATCGCCAGCGCCAGACGCAGGGCGTTGAACAGCGACTCGTTGCCGTAGCCGGCGCCGTTGGCGATTAATACAATTTTTTGCACGTTCTGCCTCTCCTCATCTCAAACCGATTACTATTGCGTCACGGCCGCGTCACGGCATCCGGCTTCCCGCCGTGAACAGGCGCGGCGCACATTGCCGGGCTAAGGCGCAGCATGTCGAGAAAACCATCGATCAGCAACGCTGCCTCCGCTTTTAAATCAAAATGTTCCGGCGTAAACAGCCAGTTTTCCATGATACCCGTCATAAACGAACGCAACGCCACCGCCGCCCGGTGAATATTCAACCCACGCGGTAATTGTTGCTTTTCGATACATTCGTGCAGGACGATTTCAATCTTGTCGTAACCTTCAATACAAATACTTTGGTGAATATCACGCAGTAACAACATCTCCCCTACAAATTCACATTTATGAAATATAATTTCCATCAATGCCTTGCGTCGGGGGTCGTCCACTGTCGTAACCAAAATGTAAATCAATATCTCCCGGAGAATCTGAAGTGGATTATCGGGAAAGATTGATTGATACTCTGTTTCCAGTGTGGTGATTTCAGGTTCTGTGGAGGCCCAGATTTCATTCAGTAAATCAGCCTTGTTTTTAAAGTGCCAGTAGATGGCACCGCGCGTCACCCCTGCGGCATTTGCAATATCCGCCAGGGAGGTGGCTGACACGCCCTGTGCGGAAAATACGCTTATCGCAGTTTCAAGGATTTTACCCCGTGTTTCCTGGGCTTGCTGTTTGGTTTTTCGTGCCATGGCGCTGTGTTTTTTGGGGAGTCGTGATTTACATACATTCTTGCATGTATGTAACATATCACGCAGTTTTAATTAGCGCAGTAATGGGTTTCACGCTTTTAGATGTATTGCCCATGTATGTGTTCGGACTCTTGAGGTTTTCCTATGAAAAAAAGCAGAGGGTTAACGCCTCTGGCGGCCGTGCTAATGTTTTCTGGCAGTGTATTGCTCCTTACAGGATGTAATGACGAAAAAGCCCAGCAACCTCAGCGGGCCGCACCGGAAGTTGGCGTCGTTACACTGAAGACAGCGCCGCTGAACGTTATCACCGAACTCCCGGGCCGTACGTCACCCTATCGTGTGGCGGAGATTCGCCCCCAGGTCAGCGGTATCATCCTGAAGCGTAACTTTACGGAAGGCAGCGACGTGCAGGCAGGTTCTTCCCTGTATCAAATCGACCCGGCTACCTACCAGGCGACTTACGACAGCGCGCGCGGCGATCTCGCCAAAGCCGAAGCGTCGGCGCACCTCGCCCGGCTGACGGTTAAACGCTATACCCCGTTGCTTGGCACCAAATACATAAGTCAGCAGGATTATGACAACGCGGTCGCCACCCAGCGTCAGGCGGACGCCAGCGTCGTAGCAGCCAAAGCGGCGGTGGAAACCGCGCGCATCAACCTGGCCTACACTAAGGTCACGTCGCCGATCACCGGCCGCGTCGGTCTGTCGACGGTCACCGAAGGCGCCCTGGTGAATGCTAACCAGGCCAACGCGATGACCACCGTGCAGCAGCTTGACCCGATTTACGTTGACGTTACCCAGTCCAGCACTGACTACCTGCGCCTGAAGCAGGAGCTGGCCTCCGGCAAGCTTCAGCAGAAAGACGGTAAAGCCAGCGTCGAACTGGTGATGGACAACGGGCAGGTTTACGCCCATAAGGGAACGCTTGAGTTCTCTGACGTCACCGTTGATGAAAGCACCGGCTCCATCACGATCCGCGCGGTCTTCCCTAACCCGCAGGATAACCTGCTGCCCGGCATGTTCGTGCGCGCCCGTCTGGACGAAGGCGTAAACAACGATGCCCTGCTGGTTCCGCAACAGGGTGTGACGCGTAACCCACGCGGCGATGCTACGGCCATGGTGGTCGGCGCCGACAACAAAGTGGAAACGCGGACCATCGAGGCGGCACAGGCTATCGGCGATAAGTGGTTGGTCACCAAAGGCTTGCAGGCAGGCGATAAGGTTATTATCACCGGTTTGCAGCGGATCCGTCCCGGCGTTCAGGTAAAAGCCGAGGAAGTGGATACCAATGCGCCGGCTAACGCGGCGGCCGATGGCGAGAAGAAGTAATCTTTCGCGGCATTAATGCGGAACACAAAATTAAGAACTAAGGAGCCAGTATTTCATGGCTAAATTCTTTATAGATCGCCCGATTTTTGCCTGGGTTCTGGCCATCATTTTGATGTTGGCAGGCGGTCTGGCAATCCTGAAGCTCCCGGTAGCGCAGTATCCGACGATCGCCCCGCCGGCGGTTGCGGTTTCTGCTAACTATCCGGGCGCGGATGCGCAAACGGTGCAGGATACCGTCACGCAGGTTATCGAACAGAATATGAACGGTATCGATAACCTGATGTACATGTCCTCCACCAGCGACTCATCCGGCAGCGTGACCATTACGCTGACCTTTACCTCTGGTACCGATCCGGACATTGCACAGGTACAGGTGCAGAACAAACTGCAACTGGCAATGCCGTTGCTGCCGCAGGAAGTGCAGCAGCAGGGCATCAGCGTTAAGAAGTCCAGCAGCAGCTTCCTGATGGTAGCGGGCTTCGTGTCTGAAGACGGCAGCATGACGCAGGACGATATCGCGGACTACGTCGCTTCCAACATCAAAGACCCGATCAGCCGTACCGAAGGGGTGGGTGACGTTCAGTTGTTCGGCGCGCAGTACGCCATGCGTGTCTGGCTCGACCCGAACAAGCTGAACAACTACCAGCTGACGCCGCTGGACGTACTGAGCCAAATCAAGGTGCAGAACGCGCAGATCGCCGCCGGTCAGTTGGGGGGAACCCCGCCGGTACCCGGCCAGCAGTTGAACGCCTCTATCATTGCGCAAACCCGTCTGAATACCCCGGAGCAGTTCGGTCAGATTCTGATGAAGGTGATGCCTGACGGTTCACGCGTTCTGCTCAAAGATGTGTCGCACATAGAGCTGGGCGGTGAAAGCTATAACGTCGTCGCCCGTTATAACGGGCAGCCTTCCGGCGGTTTGGGGATTAAGCTGGCAACCGGCGCCAACGCGCTGGATACCGCCTCGTCGGTGAAAGCCGAACTGACCAAGCTGGAGCCGTTTTTCCCGCATGGCCTGAAAGTGGTTTACCCGTACGACACCACGCCGTTCGTACAGATCTCTATCAACGAAGTGGTGAAAACCCTGTTGGAAGCGATCGTGCTGGTGTTCATCGTTATGTATCTGTTCCTGCAGAATCTGCGCGCTACGCTGATTCCGACCATCGCGGTGCCGGTGGTGCTGTTGGGAACATTCGCCATACTCGCGGCCTTCGGCTTCTCGATTAACACCCTGACCATGTTTGGTATGGTGCTGGCGATAGGCTTGTTGGTGGATGACGCCATCGTGGTGGTGGAAAACGTCGAGCGTGTGATGGTGGAGGACGGCCTGCCGCCCAAAGAAGCCACGCGTAAGTCCATGGGGCAGATTCAGGGCGCGCTGGTCGGTATCGCGATGGTGCTGTCGGCGGTATTTATCCCGATGGCGTTCTTCGGCGGTTCAACCGGTGCAATCTACCGTCAGTTCTCCATCACCATCGTTTCCGCCATGGTGTTGTCGGTACTGGTCGCCATGATCCTGACGCCGGCGCTGTGCGCCACCATGCTCAAACCGCTCGACAAAGATCACCACGAGAAGAAGTCCGGCTTCTTTGCCTGGTTTAACGAGAAGTTCGACCAAAGCACGCACCACTATACCGACAGCGTGGGCAACATTCTGCGCGGAACCGGTCGTTACTTGGTGATCTACCTGTTGATCGTCGTCGGCATGGGTCTGCTGTTCCTGCGACTGCCCAGCTCCTTCCTGCCGGAAGAAGACCAGGGCGTGTTGCTGACCATGGTGCAGCTGCCTGCCGGTGCGACGCAGGAGCGTACCAACAAGGTGCTGGAGACGGTCAACGACTACTACCAGAAGAATGAGAAGGACAACATTGCCTCGGTCTTTACCGTAAGCGGCTTCGGCTTCAGCGGTCAGGGCCAGAACAACGGCCTGGTGTTCGTCAGCATGAAGCCCTGGGATGAGCGTCCGGGGAAAGAAAACAAGGTCTCGGCCATCGCCGGGCGCGCAACTCAGGCGTTCTCCAAGATTAAGGACGGTATGGTCTTCGCCTTTAACGTCCCGGCCATCGTGGAACTGGGTACCGCTACCGGCTTTGACTTCGAGCTGATTGACCAGGCGAACCTTGGTCATGAGAAGTTAACTGAGGCCCGTAACCAACTGTTGGGTATGGTGGCTCAGCATCCGGATGTCCTGGTGGGCGTGCGTCCTAACGGCCTGGAAGATACGCCGCAGTTCAAGATCGAAATCGATCAGGAAAAAGCGCAGGCGCTGGGCGTGTCGATTTCCGACATCAACCAGACACTGTCGACCGCCCTCGGCGGCACCTACGTCAACGACTTTATCGATCGTGGTCGTGTGAAGAAGGTGTACGTACAGGCGGAAGCGAAGTACCGTATGTTGCCGACCGATATCAACAACTGGTACGTGCGCGGCAGCGGCGGTCAGATGGTGCCTTTCTCCGCGTTCTCCAGCTCACGCTGGGAATACGGTTCACCGCGACTGGAGCGTTACAACGGTTTGCCTTCAATGGAAATCCTGGGTGAAGCCGCACCGGGCAAGAGTACCGGTGAAGCGATGAACATGATGGAGGAGCTGGCTTCCAAGCTGCCGTTAGGTATCGGCTTCGACTGGACCGGCATGTCTTATCAGGAACGTTTGTCCGGTAACCAGGCGCCTGCACTGTACGCCATTTCGTTAATCGTGGTGTTCCTGTGTCTGGCGGCGCTGTACGAAAGCTGGTCAATACCGTTCTCCGTTATGCTGGTCGTTCCGCTCGGCGTACTCGGCGCCCTGGTAGCGGCAACGCTGCGCGGTATGGAGAACGACGTGTACTTCCAGGTGGGCTTGCTAACCACCATCGGGCTTTCGGCCAAGAACGCGATATTGATTGTCGAATTCGCCAAAGACCTGATGGATAAAGAAGGCAAAGGGCTCATCGAGGCGACGTTGGAAGCGGTGCGTATGCGTCTGCGTCCGATCCTGATGACCTCACTGGCCTTTATCCTGGGGGTATTGCCGCTGGCAATCAGCTCCGGCGCAGGTTCCGGCGCGCAGAACGCCGTAGGTACCGGCGTTATGGGCGGGATGATTTCCGCGACCGTACTGGCGATTTTCTTCGTACCGGTATTCTTCGTGGTGGTTCGTCGTCGCTTCAGTAAGCGCGGCGAAGATATTGAGCACTCACATCCCGTTGAACATCATAAGTAATCGTCGATAACGTCTTACGATCAAGGCCACCTTCGGGTGGCCTTTGTTTTATTCTCTTCCACCACACTCTCCCCTCCCCTTGCATTTCCCGGTTTCAGCACTCATAATATAGATATGTTATAACATAACAATCAATGAGGGCGTTATGAAACCACGTATTCATCCTGACTACCGCACTGTTGTTTTCCATGACACAACGGCCGACGAATTCTACAAAATCGGTTCGACGATCCAGACCGATCGCACCATTGAACTGGAAGGGAAAACCTATCCCTACGTCACGCTGGACGTCTCTGCCGCGTCTCACCCGTATTACACGGGTAAGCAGAAGGAATATGCCAAAGAAGGCAGTGCAGCCCGCTTCCAACAGCGCTTCGGGCGTTTTATCAACAAATAAGCTACACCGGGGTTATTCATGCAGGTATTAAGCTCATTGCGCGCCGCGAAACAGCGCCATCCTGATTGTAAAGTCGTCAAACGACATGGGCGTATTTACGTGATATGCAAGTCAAACCCGCGGTTTAAAGCGGTTCAGGGAAGGAAGAAAAAACGTTAATTCCTGCCTCTCGTTGTTTTAATTAGCCCCGCACACGCGGGGCTTTTTTTACTCTTTACCCAGCATGCTGTTAATCAGCGTCCTGACGTTATGTTTGAACGCTTTCAGGTAGGTGCCCGCCGGTTCTTCGTCTGCGGTTAATGCCTCCGGATAAAGTTCGCCTCCCGGCTGCGCGCCCGTCGCGCCGGCGATCTGTTTCACCAAGCGCGGATCGGTCTGGCTTTCAATGAAATAACGGGAAACATGCTCCTGTTTAATCTGCCTGATTAAATCAGCCACTTTACCGGCACTGGCCTGCGTGTCGGTGGAGTAGCCGAGGGGAGAAAGAAACGTCACGCCGTACGCCTGCCCGAAGTAGCCGAAGGCATCGTGGCTGGTCAACACCTTGCGCTGAGCCGGCGGAACGTGGGCAAATTGCGCCAGGGTTTCGTGATCCAGTTGTTCAAGCTGCCGGATATACGCCTTCTCCCGTTGTTGAAAATAGGCGGCTTTCCCCGGCTCTTTTTCCGCCAGCGCACGGGTAATGTTTTGCGCATAGATAACGCCGTTACTGAGGCTGTTCCAGGCATGCGGATCGGTCAGCATTTTCCCCTCCTCCTGCATTTGCCTGGCTTTCACGCCGGTTGAAGTCACCACCACCTCTCCCCGATAGCCGGAAGCCATAATCAGGCGTTCCATCCATCCTTCCAGCCCGAGGCCGTTGATGAAAACAATATCCGCGTGAGCCAGGAGTACGCTGTCTTTCGGCGCAGGTTCAAATTCATGCGGATCGCCGCCGGGGCCGACCAGCTCCGTCACCCTGACCTCTTCGCCGCCAATCTGATGCACCATGTCCCCTAACACGGAAAAGCTGGCGACAACGTTAATCGGGCGCGCCAGCAGTGCGGTGCTAAATAGCATGCCTCCCACCAGCAGCCCCGTTTTTAATAAATGCATAGTATTTCCTCTGTGTGTTTTAGGTTATTACGCTCTGAAAATGCCGCCGCAACGGCCGAAACAAACGGAAAAACAGAATGCCAGCGCCGCGGTAAGTACGATGGCTGGCCCGGCTGGAAGGTGGGCATAAAACGACCATTCCAGGCCGATAAGGCTGGACAGGATGCCGGTTATCACCGCGATGGCGATCAAGCCGGACAGGCTGTTGCTCCAAAAACGCGCGCAGGTCGCCGGTAACACCAGCAGCCCGACGGACATCAGGGTTCCCAGCACCTGAAATCCGGCAACGAGGTTCAGAACCACCAAGCCAAGAAACAAAACATGCACCGGCAGTTGCCAGCGCCCGGCGCCGACGCGCAAAAACGTTATGTCGAAAGAAGCAATGACCAGGGCACGAAAAATTACCGCCAGAGCCAACAGGGAGAATGAGCAGATCGCGCCAATTTGCAGCAGGGAAGCGCCGTCGATCGCCAAAACAGAGCCAAATAACACATGCAGCAGATCGGCGTTAGAACCGCGTACGGAAACCAGCGTGACGCCCAGCGCCAGCGAGCCCAGATAAAATCCGGCAAAGCTGGCATCTTCTTTTAGCGCCGTACGCTGGCTGACAAGGCCGGAGAGCAGAGCAACGGCCAGGCCGGCAATAAATCCCCCTGCGCCCATGGCTACCAGCGACATGCCCGACAGCAGGTAACCCACCGCAACGCCGGGGAGAATGGCATGAGACAGCGCATCACCCACTAACGTCATGCGCCGGAGCAACATAAAAACACCCAACGGCGCCGCACTCAGGGAAATAGCGATGCATCCCATCAACGCGCGGCGCATAAAACCGAAATCGGCAAAAGGCATCAATAGCTCATACAACATCACTGCACGCTCCCGCCGCGGACGCCTTCCATCTGAAGGCAAGACAGCACGCTTTCCGCCTTTCCCCACAAAAAGCCGCCTTCCCGCAGCCACAGCACATCGCTGAAGCGGCTTTGCACGCACGCTAAATCATGCAGAACACAAATCAGCGTCACGCCATTGCGTTGTAGCTCCGTCATGATGTTCAGCAACACGCTGACCGTTGGCGCATCAACGCCGGTGAATGGCTCATCCAGCAAAACCACGGAAGATTGCTCAAGCAGCAGACGGGCAAAAAGCAGGCGCTGCAACTGACCGCCGGATAACGCCCCAATTACGGTACGACGGAAAGGCAACATGCCGACGCTTTCCATAATGGCTTGCGCCTGATATCGCTGTTGGCGGGAGATTTCGCGCAGCATGCCGCAGCTGCGCATAAATCCCATAAGTACCAGGTCCTCTGCGCATAACGGGAAGTGACGATCAAACTCCGATATCTGGGGTAAATATCCCGGGTTCATCCGGCCTCCGGCATCAAATACAATTTGTCCGGATAGCGGCGGTAATAAGCCGGCAAGGGTTTTTAACAACGTCGACTTGCCGGCCCCATTGGCGCCGATAACGGCCGTCATTGTTCCTGAATGAAATACGCCGCTAAGGCGTCCTGTTTTACCGGGGTGTTTGCCGTACCCGGTGACCAACGCATCCAGAGCAATCATGGCAGCGATATCGCCCATAGGATGCCGCTCCACAGAAGCACCAGCAAAACGCCGGCCAGCAGGCCTCTCACGAGCACGGAGGTTGCAAACAGGCTGCGACAGAGAACTGAATATTGATTGAGCACAGCGAAATCCAATATGTTATAACATAACAATTATTGAAGTGCATTTTGCCGTAATCCACAAGCCGTCTGAATACAATAAAATGTAACAAAAAGAACAAAAACCATTACCATAATAAAACCATTGGATTTACATTAACGTAACCTTATGAAAATGTTGAAATCTGATGATTTAATTATTCCTAAACACGGGGGACGGGAAAAATGAAGAGGATGTGTAATAATTAAATACGTAGATGAATTGTTTAAACAGAATCACGCCTTTTCCTATATAATAGGTTGTTGTTTTGCATACGCTAAGCTATAACCTCAGGAAGGCTGTGACGATGATATAAAAGTCACCGGCGCGGAAAAACCATGAATCGTCTGATATCATCTCCGCTGACACAAAACGCTTAGGCGTTTGAGTTAATATTTGTTATGATCGTGCCGTAATTGTGGTATGTTTAGGTGCATAGTGCTTTGTCAGCCATTATGTTGTTTTTCGTCTCGTATTGTCCTGATTGTCATTATTCAGATTAATCATCGAGTTTTCTTTGCTCACAGGATGTTAGCTTGACGGAGGCATAATATGGATGAATATACGTTACATCGTCATGATTTAGCCGAGTTAAAATATCTCTGCAGTATATTGTTTAATCAGGGGATGGCCGCCCTGGATGACAGCAACCACGGCTGGGTAAACGATCCCACCTCGGCTGTTAGCCTTCAGTTAAATGAACTGCTTGAGCATATATCTACATTCGGCTTGACATTTCGCCTGAAACATCCTCATGATTCGGAATTAACCGAATTACTTGATGCATATCTTGACGAAACTTATGATTTGTTCAGTAATTATAGTATTAATGAACAAGCATTAAAGAAATGGTTTAAGGCCAAGGGCAGGATCCTGCGTTATCTGGCCGGGGAGCAGCAGTCTGCTTCCGAATTGAGTTGAATTTGAATATCCGGAGACATATCAATGACAAAAGTTGATTACCTTATGCGTCTGCGTAAATGTACTACGCTGGATACCCTGGAGCGCGTCATCGAGAAGAACAAGTATGAACTCTCTGACGATGAGTTAGAGATTTTTTATTCAGCCGCAGACCACCGCCTGGCTGAGTTGACGATGAATAAGCTTTACGACAAGATCCCGGCTGAAGTATGGCAGTATGTCCGTTAATCAATAATAGATAAACGTTAATACTTTTTCTTTGTCCATTCGCTTGTGACATTATTAGTTTTCGGTGTGTTCCCTGATAATGCAGGTATACCGGGACTGGCTGCATAAAAAAACAGCAGAACAGGCAAGTTTATCAACGGGTGATTCTGAATCCCCTTATTTAGCTATCATCTTTGAATGCATAAAAGTCCATATAGAAACATTATGCTTTAGTTATTCATTGTAGCCTTTAACGATAATCGAGGGAGTTGAAAAGGATAACATCATTTTTCCTTTACTATCTCTGTCGTTATTTTTCTCAAAAATAGAGGGAAGCAAAGCACAAATAGCGTTGTCCCCTTAAACACCCATCATATTCTTAGGGTTGTCGGCTACCCTTTTGGGACTGCCTAAATGGTCGCCGGGTATGCCGACAAACTTTAATCTGCAAGTTAATAACCCCTGAAATACTCTGGCATTATTGCCCTTTGATGAACCACGCATTGTTTATACTGACTTTCAGTATAGGTCTCCTCTGTAATAAGATCCATTTTAACACCAATCAGATTTTGAACCTTTTACACTACTAAGCCGGTTAGCAACTCCAATACTTAACGCAGCTACCGATGTACGGTACAACGGCCCGGGCAGTCATGCACAAGGGGCGTACTCCAAATCAATTTCTCAAATTTTATGTAATGACACTATTTTAGCGCTTTCCTTAAACAGGTGTAATATGTCATTAAAACAGCGCAATATAGAGAGCATATCCCAGCGCTCATAAGAGGCTTACATGAAGAGTGAGTTCATCAACCTGACAACAGAGAACCTCGCGAGTGAACACATATGTTGCATTATCCGCAGTCACAAGCCTCATCAAGGCATTGACGCCAAGCGGCAATGGCTTTCCGCGCGGCTGAATGAAGGCCACGTCTTTAGAAAACTTAATGAAAAAGCGACGGTTTTCATCGAGTATGCTCCCCTTGAAAAAGCCTGGGTTCCCATAAATGGCGACAACTATTACTACATCTATTGCTTATGGGTTTCCGGCGCCCACAAAGGGAAAGGCTATGGAAAGCAACTGATGGAATACTGCCTGAATGATGCCAAAGAAAATGGAAAATCAGGCATTTGCATGCTCGGTTCAAAAAAACAGAAGGCCTGGCTTTCAGATCAGTTGTTTGCAAAAAGCGTTGGTTTCGAGGTCGTTGATACGACAGATAATGGATATGAGTTACTGGCGCTTTCCTTTGATGGGACAACACCCGTGTTTGCGCAAAATGCTAAACAAGAAAAAATCGGGAGCAAAGAACTCACTGTTTATTATGATATGCAGTGTCCTTATGTCATTCAAAGCATTGATATAATTAAAAAATACTGCGAGGAAAACAACATCCCCGCCTCTTTAATCCAAATAGATACGCTGCAAAAAGCAAAAGCGCTGCCCTGTGTTTTCAATAACTATGGTGTTTTTTATCAGGGAAAATTTGAGACAGTAAATTTATTGGACATTGCTTATTTAAAAAGAATACTCAAAAAAGGGGAGAAGAAATAACCATAAAAAACCTTCTCCCTTTTCACCAGGAAGGAAGTGACTCTTGTTGATTAACACACAGCCTTGTTTCCATCAGCGATATGAAAACAGTTCCACCTCCGAACGCACATTCAGTTTAGCCATAACACGCCGTTTATGGGTACTTACCGTCTTTACGCTACGGCATAGCCGGGCGGCAATCTGGGATACTCCGTAGCCTTTTTGCAACAACGCATATACCTGCAGCTCCGCCGCCGTCAGAGCTTCCCGCGGCTCCCGGCGCAGGGGCCGCCGGATCCGTTGGTTAACGACGCGGGAACCGGCCAGCACATCACCGATAAGCTTGCCCAGAGCGTCTTGTTGTTCACGTAACGAGGCTAATGAGGCTCCGGGGCTTTCCAGCAACAGCGTAAGCTCAGGGATTTCCTCATCATCGGTCAACACCAGCAGCGGACGGCCGTTACGCATCAACTGTAATCCGGCGAACCAGATAATCGCGCTTTTAGCCCCCTCTTTTACATCGTACAGTTCGCTGATGATGAAGTCCGCCTGCGGCACCAGCGGATCGTTACGCAGAGCCTCCAGCGAGCGGGTATAACGGACATTTGCCTGCGGCAGCAACTCGCCGAGAAAACGCTGCATCCCCGCCAGCGTCAGTGGGCAAGGATGCATGACCACGACCTTCCCCGTGTATGCAGAGAGTATGTTCATGAGCGCCTCCTTATTCCGTTGCCATAAGCCGGCCACCCAGCACCTGAAGTTCACCGGGATTATTCATGTTCAGTTTTTGAATCACCGATTGTTTCTGAGTGCTGACGGTACGCACGTTCTTGCCCGATACCCTGGCCAGGCGACTAACGCTGTAACCCATGAGCAGTGACTTAGCCACATTACGCTCCTGCGGCGTTAGCGGCCTCGCTTTCTTCCGAACTAAACGTGACGGTGAAGCGCCCAGTTGATCGGTCAGCGCTTTCATTGAAGGGGGTTGGCTGAAAATCGTCGCCACGCCGAAACCATACAATAATGACGACAAATGCGGCATCTCTTGCTTCAGCAATACCACGATGTGTAACAACGGATGGTACGTCATGATATCGGACAGTTGATGCAGCAACGGTAAAATCTCCACCTTGCGCCCGACGGAGCTCAGCAGCAGCACGTCAGGGGAATGGGAGTTCACCATTTCTGTCAGTTTATCAAGCTCCGGCACCCGCATCAGCGAAAGCCCCCTCATCCCCGACTGCTCCACCAGGCTGTACAAACCCAGCCAGGTGATATCAGCCGACTCCTGCACCAAAATACGGCGCGAACAGTAACCGAACTGCACAAGGTCGGGCACAGAAACACCCCGTGCCATACATCACCTCCTAAGGATAGGTAAAGTTCATTATCACTCTGCCGGAATACGTTGCCCGTGGCCGATGCTCTAGAGCCTGCCGTCATCGGTGATGCAAGCAACCGTATCCCAATTACCCGTGAATATGTCGATCCCTTAATTAGGATTTTTATAAATATTTTCCTACTCCAGTATCAGGGAATATCCCGCCCAAAGAAGAATTATTACCATCAATTCCATCACGCCTCCAACGCCAGGTAATGGATAAATGCGACAATTTCTATCCCCCAAAAGCGTAAAAGTATTTAAAAAAATAATCAGCTAAACTAAACTCTGAATTGCGACACGGAATAGTGGCCATTTAGTAATACACGTTACTCTTCATCATGCTTCAGAGATCTTACCCTCCACGGTTTTAACTTCATGATTCATGCTGTGTTTTTACCGTAATGTGTATATAGCGAACAGCTCGGTTATATGTATTTATTTAAATTGCAATTATTCCAAAGGTAGATAATTTGAAAAATAAGCTCGATCTTAATCTTGCCACTGTTCTCTGCGAAATCATTGAAACAGGATCAGTTTCCGCGACGGCAACCCGGTTGCAGGTAAGCATTTCCTCGGTTAGTACCAACTTGAATAAATTACGTAAGTATTATCACAACCCGTTATTTTTCCGACAGGGAAACGGCATGGTACCAACGGCCCTGGCGATAGAACTTTACCAACTATACCGCCCTGCGCTTAACCTCTTTGATAAAGCCGCCAAACTGGAAAGCATTGCAGCACAACGTAACGTACCGATACGATTGCGTATCGCAGCGGCACCATCACTAGAATTAATGTTAACTGACGTGCTTCTTGATTTAACAAAAGATCATCAGGACATGCATTGGGACATTTTTTTGAACCCTGGTGATCATACGCTGCGTACCGATCGCCTGAGGAATTTTCTTGTTGATCTGGATATCGGCCAGGAACTCCCTAACAACAGAACGTTAATTTACTCCCCCATTTTTCATAGCGGACTCGACATACTGTGTCGAAAAAATCACTCCCGCCTCGATAAAACAATCACCCTGGAACAGTACAAGCAAGAAAAGGTTTTGGGATTAATCCCTTCCTATGAACAAATAGGTAAAAAAATACACAAATTCCAGTTCGTCGATGATGCATTGCTTTATAGAAACTATCGCTGCTCAACAAGTGCTTCTATATTTATTCATGTATCACAAACAGATCTTATCACTTTACTGCCTGCTGCGATTTCTAAGTGGGCATGCCAACGGTTTGACCTTAAAGTATTAACCCCTGATTTTCCTATTGTTCACTCTACCCAGCTATTTGCGCACACACACCATTCAAACAAGAATAATCCGATAATCATGAAAATAATTGAATATTTATCTGGACTGGGCCACTATATACCGCCAAGCAAGCATGCCTCGTAATTACTAATATAGTTAAATATAACTTAACACTATCATCACAACAGCGATTAGTTGTCACTCAATTGCGTTAGCGGTCTGTGTAATCTTCTAACATACCGCTTGAGTCACTACTATTCGCACCCACATCAAAATTGATGGTCTTAAACCTGGCCGAGTTGGTCGCGGTATAAATTACCGTATGTTGAATATTTCGATGTCCAAGGTAATCCTGAATCAGTCTTGTATCTTTACCTTTATTTGCCAAAGCAAATCCACATGCATGACGCAACATATGCGGGTGAACCTTGACATCGAGTTTCGCCACTGCACCATACTTCTTCATTAACTCATAAATCTGCTGGCGGGAGAGCGGCTTTCCATGCTGGGAAAGGAACAGCCAGGGCGTATCGCTATTGAGCCATGTCTTACGCTCTTCCAGCCATAAGCGGATTGCTTCTTTTTCACATTTTTGCAATGGATGCGTTGTTGATAACCCTTTCTTCAAACGAGTAATAAAGATATGTTCATCATGGATATCATCAATTTTAAGCTGGCGAAGCTCACTCACTCTTAACCCATGAAAATAACACACCATAATGAGACAACGATCACGATAATAGTTTGTCCCCAAAGGAATGGCATCTATTATTGCCTTAACCTCGCTTTCAAGAAGGTATTTTCTTTTAGCCATAGACGATCCCTTTAATGATTTAGGTTTTTATTGTGAGGGCAAGATCATCCTATAGACTATTCCTAGGAAGAGATAGATGAAAACACAAAAACAAACTTTATGGCATCGTAAAAGAATATTAAATTCAATCAGTTAAATGAAGCAAAAAGGCAATAAACAACAAAAACCTCGCCTAAGAACCCACCCAATTAAAGAATGAAACCAATCACCGAAAATTCACTTAACAAAGATGTGTTATGAAAAGGATACAATTTTTGGAAAAACTTTTCAGCAATAATAGGAAGGATGTTAAAAAACATGAATCTCAGGATAGTGGTACGAATACCAATGCAAAAATGTAATTCACCTCACGCATCCAAACCAAATAAAAACCAACAATCAATATTTCCATCACTAATAATTCAATCTGTATTTAATTCCCAGGATATATATTAAAACATATATATATTCACGCCCTTTTAAACAGACTCATTTTTATTCAGTGTGCTACCTGGTTTCTCGTCTATATCCTCATGGCCTATTCTCAAAGCCTGAAGTGGCGCCAGGTATCAGAATAACGTTATCTGTGAACTGGCCTCGTCCCTGAGGCAACGCTGCTTCATGTCAGTACAACGCGTTATGATGAGGTCGTTTATTCATGACAAACGGGCTGACATTACAGCCCGTCATCTCTGGATGAACCCGCATGGACTGAACATAACATAGGGTTCCTGACAGCGGAAAAATGTCGGGCTCAATATATACTGTAATCTGAAAGCAATTTCTTCAGAGCAAGTTATTTTGCATTAAGAAGTTCCACCATGGGATACCAATCGCCATGTGCACAATAAAAGTCAACAAAGCAACTATGGTTCCAACTATCCACCATGATTTAATATCGTTATAACCTGCAGCAAAGATAATTGGCCCGGCCGCGCCGCCATAGTGCGTAATACAGCCACCGTAAGAGTTAGAAAACAGAATAGCCAACGCAAGGAGTACAGGGGCGGTACCGGTCACCAGGCCCACCGTTGCAAATACAGGAACCATGGCTGCTACATAAGCTCCGCCTGAAGCGAACAGGTAGCGCACAACGATACTTAAAAAGACGATCATCATGACGGTACTGTTACCCGGTCCCAGAAAATCCAGGTGCTCGGACATAAAGGCCGCCAGCCATTTAAAAAATCCTACCTTGCTTAAGGTCGCACTGAGTCCGATAATTCCGCCATACCAGATTAAGGTATTCCAGCCGCCTTTGTTTTGCAGGACATCATTCCAGCAAATGATCCCAAAGACAAGGGCACCGACCATCGCGATCACTGCAATAGAGGATTCATTAAGCCCCAGGTAGCGGGAGAAAATCCATCCCAATAAAGCGGAGATAAAGACAACAATCAGGCCTTTCTCTTTTCCGCTCATCGGCCCGAGCGCATTCAGGCCGTCTGTACCGATTTTGATATTGTCTATCGCTTTTAATTCTGGACGCGTTACTTTATAACCAATGTAGGGAATAACAGCCAACATTAAAAGCCCTACTGGCACAGCCGCCAACGCCCAACCAACCCAGCTTATCTGGGTATGAAAAATATCAGAAATCAACTGTAGCGCCAGGGCATTACCCGCAAAGGCAGTTAAAAACATATAACTGGTGGTTTTCGTCACCATATACACATTTACCATAAGGTAACGACCAGCCTTACACGGGCTCTCATTCGGCGTTGAACCTAACACCAGGGCAATGCTGTTGATAATTGGGAACACCACTCCACCCGCACGGGCCGTATTAGAGGGGGTAGCCGGCGACAGAATTAAATCTAACAGCGCCGTAATATATCCCAGCCGCAGGGTCGTACCGCCGAACTTTAAAATAAACCAGTACGCCAGCCGTTTCCCCAATCCGGTGGTCACAAAAGCGGCACTTAATGTAAATGCACTAAAAACAAGCCATGTCGTCCCTGACGCATAACCGCTCAGAATATCTATCGACTTTACGGGCGAATCGGCAAAATTTGCTATCGCCAGGCATGACAACCCCACCGCTGAAAGCATGATAACAGGTTCAGGATAAGGCTTACTCACCAGTCCGACAATGGATGCGAGATAAATGCCCGCCAGTACCCATGCTTCTTTTGTTAATCCTTCTGGCGGAGGAATTACTATCGATAATAATATTATCAATATAAGAAGAGCTAGTTTTGCGTTTTTCGATTTAAACATACGTCACCCCTATCACAGGCCATTCCGTTGGCAGCAGAAACTTCAGAGAAAAAGAAGCTTCTGCTGTACAATGGTGCTATATACTATTGATTTCTCAATGTGACATATTAAAAGACCTGATCAGGGAATCTTTTAATAACACCCGCTTCATTAAGCGTTGACTGATATTCTGGAAGCCGATCAAAATTTAAATAGCGATAGGTATCATCACGAGTGCTGTTGATTTTATCCATATACCAGAAATATTGTTCGACAGTCGGCATCTTCCCTAAAATAGCCGCCACGGCGCTAAGTTCAGCCGATGCCAGAAATACGTTAGCATTGGTCCCCAGACGATTTGGGAAATTACGGGTGGATGTGGAAACAACATGGCTTCCCTGCCGTACCCGCGCCTGGTTTCCCATACACAGCGAACACCCGGCAGGTTCGATTCGGGCACCGGATTTAATAAACTGATTAAAATATCCTTCTTTGGAAAGCTGCTGCGCATCCATTTTTGTCGGCGGAGCCAGCCAAAGCCTTGTGGGTATTTCACTGGCATCTGCAATTATTTTGCCGGCGGCGCGGAAATGACCGATATTCGTCATGCAGGAACCAATAAACACTTCATCTACCGGCGAATTCGCTACCTCAGACAACAGACGGGCATCATCCGGATCATTAGGCGCGCACACGATGGGTTCAGTAATCTCTGCTAAGTCGATGTCAATTACTGCGGCATACTCCGCATTTTTGTCGGCAACCATAAGCGACGGATTAGCCAGCCAGGCTTCTATTTCAGCAATACGCCGCTCCAGCGTCGCTGAATTTTCGTAACCCTGGCGAATCATCCAACGCAGCAGAGCGGCATTGGAGCGCAAATATTCTGCTACGTTTTCTTCTTCAAGGCGCAGTACACATGCAGCAGCTGAACGTTCGGCGGAAGCATCGGCCAGCTCGAAAGCCTGTTCCGCTTTCAGCATGCCAAGCCCCTCAATTTCCAGGATACGACCGGAGAAAACATTGATCTTATTTTTTTTCTCAACCGTCAGTAAACCTTGCCTGATGGCATAAAATGGAATGGCATGGACCAGATCGCGCAAGGTAATCCCTTTTTGCATCTCCCCGGAAAAGCGGACCAATACCGACTCCGGCATATCCAGTGGCATAATGCCCGTTGCGGCAGCAAAAGCCACCAGTCCGGAGCCCCCCGGGAAAGAGATCCCCAATGGGAAACGCGTATGAGAATCAGCCCCGGTGCCTACCGTATCAGGGATAAGCATACGGTTAAGCCAAGAATGGATGATGCCATCGCCCGGTTTCAGCGCAATACCATTCCGGCGGCTGATAAAATCAGGCAGCGTTTCATGCAGCTTCACATCTACCGGTTTAGGGTAAGCCGATGTATGGCAAAAAGACTGCATAACCAAATCGGCCGAAAAGCTCAGGCAGGCCAGATCCGTTAGCTCATCGCGCGTCATTCCCCCGGTGGTGTCCTGAGAGCCAACCGTTGACACTTTAGGTTCGCAGTATTGCCCCGGGCGAATCCCCTCAACGCCGCATGCTCTCCCCACGATTTTCTGCGCCAAGGTAAAGCCGGCTGCAGAAGGTGCCGGCGCTTTTGGCTGCCGGAAAACATTGGAAGGCGCAAGCTTCAGGGATTCACGTGCTTTTGCCGTCAGGCTTCTGCCAATGATTAACGGAATACGCCCTCCGGCGCGGACTTCATCAAGCAACACATCCGTTTTCAATGTAAATGAGGTGATTAACCGTTGGCTGGCGGATTCGCGAACCTCCCCCTGATAAGGATAGAGATCGATAAGCATCCCTGTTTCCAGCCCGGAAACATCCATTTCGACCGGAAACGCGCCGGAATCTTCAAGCGTGTTGAAAAAGATAGGGGCAATGTTTCTCCCAAAAACAAATCCACCGCTTCGCTTATTCGGCACCCAGGGAATATCATTGCCGATATGCCATAAAATGGAGTTAGTTGCTGATTTTCGTGAAGAGCCAGTCCCCACAACATCACCGACATACACCAGCGGGTAACCCTCTTTCTTCAACTGCGCCAACTGCTGTATCGGGCCCCGGCATCCGGGCTCATCGGGTTGCACACCATCACGCAGATTACTCAACATGGACAGCGCATGCAGAGGAATATCCGGACGTGACCATGCTTCCGGCGCAGGTGATAAATCATCCGTGTTCGTTTCCCCTGTGACTTTAAAGACGTTAAGCGTAATTTTTTCAGGCAACTCCGGACGGCGAATAAACCATTCGGCATTTGCCCATGATTGAATTACTTTTTGTGCCCAAACATTTCCTTGTTCAGCCTTTTCTTCAATATTCTTAAATTTTTCAAAAATAAGAATTGTTGTACTTAATTGTTCCGCCGCACTCCCGGCCCATTCAGGTTTATCCAATAAATCAATAAGCGGCTGAATATTATAACCACCCTGCATAGTTCCCAGCAGTTTAATTGCCTGCTGAGGTGTAATGACACTCGCCGGGTTCTCATCTTTAATCAGGCGATAAAGGAATTCTGCTTTGAGCTTTGCCGCGGGATCTACACCTGGCAATACGCAATGAGTCAGCAGTTGAATAAGCGTGTTTTTATCATCACGCCCCCCGCTAACCAGAGACGTAATTAATTCTTCCGTTTGTTCTGCAGTTAATGGTTTAGGCGGAAGGTTTTTCAAAGCCCGTTCTTGTACGTGCTGATTATAAGCTTCTAACATATGCTCTCCGGATCAGATATTAGTTACCTGAATGTTAGTCATGTAATAGAGTATTTTTTGTAAAACCTATTTTTTAAAAATAGCGCTGAAGGCTTTCACCAAATTCTGCCAGCTGCTCCAATCCATAATTCCATTCCCCGAATCCTGACTCGGTATTGATATGTCCGGCTTCGCCAATATCGATTACACGAGCGCCCCAGCATTCCGCCCAAAACTGCGCGCGTTTAAAAGGCATTAATGGGTCGTTTCGACTCACAAACATGAGGCTGGATGTTTGCAATTGCTCGGGAAGGACCGCGTCCTCCAGTTCGAAGAATGATGGCTCCGCCGGAGCGACCATGACGATGCCCGCAATATTCATTTTTTGCGTCTGAACCAGACGACATGACGCAAGCGCCCCAAAACTATGCCCGACCAGAATGGCCGGGAGCTGACAGGTGACCAACTCCCGGCGGATAGCGGATAACCAGGCGTCAATATCAGGATCCAGCCAGTTTCGTTGACTTATCCGTTTCCAAAAAGGAAAGCGACGACTCCAGCAACTTTGCCAGTGATGCTCATCACTGTCTCTCAGGCCCGGTACCAGAATAATCGTGAACTTCTCACTCAACTGTTCCAGACGTTGCGTAGTCATAGCGCCCTCCTCTCCATGTTCAAAACCACTTATCAGGCCGGATAATGGGAAAGCACCCAGCCAACGGCAAGGAGATCCGCACTGCCGCCAGGGCTAATATTTTTCTCAATCAATGCGTTATCCATTTTTATCAACGCTTTTCTGAGTTTTTCTCCTGACAGATTTTTTATGCTCAGAACTCTTTTGGCGTAGCGCTGCACATATTTCAGGCCTTTTAGCCCCCCCCGGGAAAGCACGTTGGTATCGGGATTGGCTGCCATTAAAGCAAGGAGCATCTTCAGTAGCGCATCCTGCTCAGACAATCCCTCCCGTAACGACTTTTCCCACTGCGGCAGTCCGTAGCGTCTGACGGTAACAAAGCCATTCTCAGCCTCACCCCGCGCACCGGTAAAACCAAAGGACTGAAAAATATGCTCACCTTTTGTTTTTGCTTGTCCGATCCTGTTAAGTTCATTGTCAACCAGGCCTGCGCACATCGCGCTGATTTCCCGGCACAGGTTACGCTGGCTGAGTAACTTATTACCTTTAACAAGGCGCCCCGCAGCAGCACACAAAAGACCAAGTGAAAAAACGCCGCCTTTATGCGTATTTACGCCACCCGTAGCGTTGAACATCGCCTGTTCGCATGCCAGACCAATGGGCCTTATCGCCAATAGTGTCTGAGAGGCGGGGGAATCCGCCGTGGCTTTCCCTTGCTCAAAAAAGCGTATAAACCAGGGAGAGACGGCGGTAATACTGTCCATAAACAGCGTGATATTCATATCACGATGCGCCCCGTTATTTTCGCCATCAACCAGCCCCGGTTTGGGCGTTAATGTCACCTCCCGATACATCGCTTCAGTGGACAGCCAGGCGATGTTTCGTACAGACTCAACCCGGTTAACGTCGACGGCTAAAATAGTCATAGGTTAAATCCTCAATAACTTGCGCAAGTTCGCTCTGAGAATGGCGGCGCATACGGGAGCAGACGTGAGCAGGTTCATCACAAATGAAGCACTGGCGCATGGGCTGACGTATCTTGCTACGCTTGATTAATCCGGATTTTGGGCAAAATACATCGATGTCCCACAAACGTCCGAGAGGATGACTATCTTCAAGATGCACCGTGACATGTTTGATCATCCAGGCAGGCACCGATACGGACCAGAACGCCTCCGGTCCTGTAGGCTGGAAACGCATTTCCTGCCTGGATATTTCCCAGCGGTGTTTACGCAGCAACTGGCCAAGGGCTTCCTTCGCCTCCGCCATAACCTGCCGGGCAAGGAGGGTATCTTTCACCGCACCGGGCCAGACGAGCGTGGTTGAAATCATCGGCTGCTCAAACCGGAACAGCCACTCTTGCTGCAACTTTGCACGCGCGTCTCTGGCTTTAAGGACATCCTCAAGGGTGATGGCCACGCATGAAGCTTCTGTCGTTTCGCTGATCATTCTTTTACCTGCCTTACAACATCAATGACGCTGCCATCGCGGTAGCGCACAACACCCACAATGCGGGAAGTAAATTCAATCGGTTTCGGGTTGCCGGAAATCACCAGCGATTTCTGATAAAGCGCCTCAATATCAACAACGGGTAAGCCGGCGGCAATCAGTCTCTCTTTAACCTCCGGACGGGCGGGATTAACGGAAATGCCATGGTCTGTAACCAGCACGTCAATGCTTTCGCCCGGGGTAACGCGAGTCGTAACGTGCCTGACAACGGTGGGAATGCGGCTGCGGATCAAAGGGGCGACCACGATGGTTAAATTCGCGGCGGCGGCAACATCGCAGTGACCACCGGATGCGCCGCGCATCACGCCATCAGAACCGGTCAGAACGTTCACATTGAAATCCGTGTCAATTTCCAGCGCGCTTAAGATGACAATATCTACGCGATCGCAGCAGGCGGCTTTAGCGGCAGGATTAGCATAAACACTGGTTGAGATTTCAATATGGTTCGGATTTTTCGCCAGTGAATCCCCGGCGACACCATCAAAGCTTTGTGTATCCAGCAGTTTGGTAATAAGTCCTTTTTCATGCAGATCCACAATGCTGCCGGTAATGCCGCCCAAGGCAAATCTTGCGACAATATTGTGCTTCCTCATGCGCGATTCCAAAAACCGGGTGCAGGCCGTAGACGCGGCGCCCGATCCCGTTTGCAGCGAAAAACCATCACGGAAATAACCGGAATGCTCAATCACGTCCGCGGCAGAGCGTGCAATCATTAACTCTCGCGGATTGCTGGTCACGCGGGCGGCACCCACGCTGATTTTTGCCGGGTCGCCAACGCTGTCGATTTTGACAATATAATCAACCTGGTCCTGAATAATGCTGGCTGGCATATACGGAAACGGCTCAATGCTTTCTGTCAGCAAAACCACCTTTTTGGCGTATTTTGCATCAACCATGGCATAGCCAAGCGAACCACATCGGGATTTGCCGCCGCTGCCGCTGGCATTGCCATACTCATCGCAACAGGACACCGCTAAAAAGGCGACATCAATATTAATTTCACCCTTTTCAATCAGATTCACCCTGCCGCCATGCGAGTGGATCTGCACAGGCTCCTCCATCAGCCCATGTGAAATAGCATCGGCTAATTCACCACGCATCCCTGAAGTATAAATCCTGGAAATAACGCCTTTTTTAATATGCTCAATCAGCGGCGTGTTGCAGGTCATCAGAGAACTTGATGCCAGCGTCAATCCTTGTAAGCCTTTTTCCGCCAACTTAGACATCACGTAATTAATAACTTTATCGCCCTCGCGAAAGGCGTGATGAAATGAAACGGTCATACCATCATGTAAATCGCAGCGGGCTAAAACCTCGTCTAACGTGTCGAAAAGTTTCCGCTGATATTTTTGACAGGTATCCGCAAGATAAGGCGTATGCGTGTTGGCGCCGGAAAAAGCCTCATATTTATGAGGAGTGCCAGGTATTTTCTGAAGTTCTTCCGTTAAATTATTCATCTTAAATCCTGTTGCTATAGGCTGAATGGAGATTACTGGCGAATACCAGATGCATTTTTACGTTCAATAACCACACGGGCGTGGTTGATGATCGGCGCATCTATCATTTTTCCGTTCAGTGAAATCACGCCAAATCCATTACGTTCACCTTCCTCGGCCGCCGCTATAACACGCTCTGCATAATCAACTTCTTCCTGAGTCGGCGCATACGCATTGTGCAGAATTTCTATCTGCCGTGGATTAATCAGGGATTTACCGTTAAAGCCCATTCGCTTAATCAGATCCACTTCTTTTAAGAAACCGGCTTCATCATTTATGTCGGCATAAACAACATCAAATGCATCAATACCGGCGCCACGGGCTGCGTGTAATACCGCGCAGCGTGCATAAAACAACTCGGTGCCGTCTCCGCGTTCCGTTTGCATATCCATTACGTAATCAAAAGCCGCCAGCGCAATCCCCATTAAGCGTTGAGAGGATCTGGCGATAGCGACGGCATTAATTACCCCTACCGCAGATTCAATCGCCGCCATTAATTGTGTAGACCCTACCGGACGACCGCAGCTTTCTTCAATGCGGACAATTTCACGCTCAAGCTGATAAATATCTTCCGGCGTATCCGTTTTAGGTAAACGGATAACATCGGCGCCAGCCCGCACCGCCGCTTCAAGATCCTTTAAACCGAAGGGCGTATTCAGGGGATTAATCCTGACAACCGTTTCAATATCTTTATACATGGGATGCTGCAATGCATGAAAAACCAACAGCCGTGCGCTGTCTTTCTCTTTCAACGATACCGCATCCTCCAGATCAAACATGATTGAGTCTGGTTTATAAATAAAGGCAGTTGAGAGCATGGCGGCGCTTGAACCTGGCAAAAAAAGCATACTGCGGCGTAATTTTTTCATTATAGTTTTTCCCACTCAATGTCTTTGCTATCCGTACTGCGGAGGATCGCAGCCTGCATTCTGGCGCGGATAACACAATCCAGCGCACCTTTATCCTCAACAATAATTTGGCCCTGGGTGATGTTAAATGCGGAAAGCGTTTCATAGACCACCGCAGTAATCTGCTCGCCAAATTGCTTGTAGACTTCACTGTTAATCGTGACATCCAGACCATCTTCATATGGGCTTACTTTGACAACCAGATCGCTTGATTCAAGCGTTCCGGAAATTGCCGCATTTAATATTTTCATATTCATATCCTGAATGATTGTTCATTAAGCGTCTGCCAAGTCTAAATCCAGCTGATCAGATTTAGTTGCTGATAGCCATTTGTACAGATAAGGCATCGTGCTTGCCGGCACCATGCTGTTAACAGTCTGAATATCTCCTTTGTTTAATAATTTCCTGACTGCGGAAGCAGATATTGGAAAATTATTATCATCGGTCATTCTCTTGATCTCGTTAACTTTGATGCTGGCGGTCGGAATTGCAAATTCGCCCTCCAGCCAGTAATGCATCGCGCAATTATAGTGCGCAGTTACCTTACAGAATGGTTCTGTACCAACAAAGCGCTGATTAATATTCAACGCCGGCGCAATGTAGCGACGGAATATCATTAGATCAATGGCAGCATACACTTCATTAACAATCTGCTTATCTTTTAGAAAATAGCCCGGGAATGTCCCACGGGAAATGATATATTTTGAGCCGGGGTGAACCGTAATATTCGAGATGTGTCGTGAACCGTCCTGAACCATGGCAAAGCGTTCCCGAAAGGAAAACGCAGACAGATCTTCTTCAACGACAAAAACATGAAGCCAATCGCAGGCTTTAGCGGCCTGCTCAATCAGATACTGGTGCCCTAACGTGAATGGATTGGCATTCATGACAATCCCGCCAACATTCGCGGTTGTCACCAGATGGCGGCTACGCAGCTGCCGGCAGTAACGGTGGATGCCGACGGGCGTATTCTCCATAAGGGTTGCCCGGTTCTCAAGGGTAACCAGAGGATAAAACCCGCATCCCTGAAACGACTTAACATTATCCGGGCTGGTCAGGAGAAAAAGCTGATGCTCACCGTTCTGGATCGCCTGCAGTTCCGCTTCATAAACAATCTTCAGACACAGGGATGTTCCACGCCACTCCCTCCCGACTGCAATACACTTTAATGTACTACCCGCGAGACCCGCGCAGGCGACCACATGCCGGTTACAACGCGCAATAACGAACTGTTCAATATCTTCATCGATGCCCAATCCATTGCTCTTCAGAAAGAAGACAATTTCCTCTCTGTGAGTACCGTTGCTAGCTTCAACTGTTTCGAACTCCAGCGCCTGGTCGGTATGCATCTTATTTCTCCTGAAAATATCTTTTTGGTTGTTGAATATTGTGTTCGGCCTGCCGGGTATTACGATGCCAGTAAGTCATGCTGAGGCTGAGATTCCACAATCGTATTCATTAAACGTCCGATATTTTCAATAACCACTTCTACACGGTCGCCTTCACGCATAAAGAGGGGAGGAACACGCTTCTTCCCTACGCCGCCAGGGGAGCCGGTAATAATGACATCACCTGCGCTGAGTGAGGTGAATGTACTGATATAACGAATCAGGTCAGCCACTTTATGGATCATACTGGCCGTCGAATCATTCTGAACCAACATGCCATTCAGATAGGTCTGGATAAATAAGGCATTCGGGTCGGGGATTTCATCAACTGTGGTCATATAAGGGCCGAATGCCCCTGTCTGCGGCCAGTTCTTACCCGCAGTAAACCAGGCATGCTGCCAGTCACGGACAGACCCATCCATATAGCAACTGTAGCCGGCTACGTGGTTCAGCGCGTCGCACATGTCGATATGCGTTCCCGGCTTGCCAATAATGACGGCCAGCTCGCCTTCATAATCAAACTCGTTTGATAATGCCGGCTTGATAACGGGGGTCGCATGACCCGTCTGTGAATCAGGGAAGCGGACAAAAAGGGTTGGTGCGTCGTTGGTTTCAGCAAACTCTTTACGCTTGTCGGCATAATTCATGCCAACACAGAATATTTTTCCTGGTGCTTCAATAACAGGCAGGAAAGTAATGTCATCAGCCATTATATTTGCTGGGTAATCGACATATTGCCTTGCGACATCAATGGCATTCCACTGAAGTAAGTCTTTCAGTGTACTGTACTGATGACCAATTTTATCACCAAGATCAATAATGCCATTGTCAGTAACAATCCCATAGCTTTTACGGTCATGATGGCGATAGCTTGCTAATTTCATAATGAAACCTGTTTATCTATTCCAAATACTGTCTTTGTTCACGCCACGCAAATGTGGCGTGAATGGTTAATGCGTTATTTTAAAGACTCTGCCGGTACCAGGGCTTTTCTTTCGCTGGAGGATAAATATGTCGCGACAACGGCCCCCACACCGAGTAATGCAATAATGAAAGCCGTCATACCTTGCCAACCCATGGAGTGGAAGACGAAACCGTTCACAAAACCGATAACCGATCCTCCCATATAGTAAAAGAACAGATACAGGGCAACGGCCTGACCACGCGCCTGCGTTGCATTCTTACTGACCCAGCTCAGACCAATGGAGTGACAGCCAAAGAAACAGCCAGTGAAAATTACTGAGCCAATAATAAATGTGACAACATTAGACGTCAGCGTCAGCAGCATTCCCAGAGCCATAATCATAAACAGCACGCGCAGAACGTTCATGCTGCCATATTTTGCGGCAAAACGACCCGCCTGAGGTGCGGTGAAGAAACTTAATGCGAAGCTAAATGAAAGCAGACCTGCATTTGCCGGCGAAATATGGAACGGTTCGCCTTTAAGGAAGAAAGCCAGATAGTTATAAAGAGAAGTAAACACACCAAATATGATGAAGCTGATAACAAACGCCAGAGCCAGTTTTTTATTTTTAAAATGCGCAGCACCGCCTTTCACGACACGCAAAACGTTCAGATTTTGCGTTGGTGTAAAGTTTTTAGAGGCCGGCAGCAGGAAGTTGACCAGAACCGCCACCACAATCAAGCTGACAGCAAAACCATAGAAGATCGTATTTATCGAAATATGTTCAATCAGTTGGCTGGCAATAATACGTCCGGACATCCCTCCCATTGAATTACCAAAGACGAAGTAGCCTGTGACAATCCCTGCAACAACGGGAGCGACTTCTTCACTGATATAGGCCGTTGCAGCGGCAGCAATACCACTGAGCGCCAGCCCAATAACGGCACGCAGGGCAACCAGCATCGCCCATGACTCAACCAACGGGCACAGCAGCGTCAGAAAACCACCTAACAACAGGGAAACAATGATCAGCTTTTTTCTGCCATAGTGATCGGATAATGTTCCGGTAAATAAGAGGCCGATTGCCAGAAGCGCCGTTTCCGCGGAGAGAATAATACTCACCTGACTGACCGGCACATCATATTCAATGGCCAGAATCGGTAATAGCGGCTGAATAAAGAAAAGAGAGGCTAATTCAGCCAACCCGGATAAAGCCAGCGCCAATATGACACGTATATAGGTACTCACTTTAGCCGAATCGGGAACATTCAGGCTATTTTTAGCATTCATTACAGACATAACATCCTCAATATTATATTTTTGGTGCAGGGTACTGTAGCTCCCGGGAGCTAAGAGGCATTGTTTGTTTCAATGATTAAAAATATTAGCTAGCTTCTGATACAACATATTCCGGAACGCAAACGGTACCTTCGAAAAGCTTGCGGGAAGTACGAATAACTGCCGCGCGAGTTTTCTCTATCTCACTTCCCTCTTTGAGTAACGAGACGCAAATCTTTCCACTGGGATGTTCGATATTAATGATATTGGTATAAGGTACCTTGGGATGACCTGAAACAATTTTATGAGCGACGGAATTTTCAATAATGGTTGCCGTTGAAATACCGATTGACCCTGTAATAGCCAGAGATTTATGGCATGTGTGGGGCATAAAGTAACGCACTTTGATTGTCCCCCCCGCGCTCGGTTTACTCAAAAGCACAGGCTTGGGAATGACTTTATCAGAGACATCGCCAAATCCCATTGCTATGCCGGCCTGACGGCGAATTTTTTCAAGCCGCGCCATGAACACACGATCGTTATCAAGTTCCGCCGGGGTTTCGCCACCCGTTTTTCCCATCAGTTCGGCATTAATCAACACCATCGGCATGGCCATATCGATACAGGTCACTTCCACACCATCGATCACATCAATCACATTACCGGTTGGCAGTAGCTTACCCGTCTTACAACCCGCTGAGTTCAGAAATGTCAGACCAACAGGTGCCGCAGTGCCAGGTACGCCGTCAATGTGCGTATCGCCTTCGTAATTGACATAAAAGTCCGGCGTCTGTACTTCTGCATCAACCAGCGTTCCGGTATTGAGATTACGGATACGCACTGTCGTGACGGGATTTTTTGCTTTAACAAGGCCTTTTTCAATCGCAAAAGGACCAACGGCACACAGCATGTTACCGCAGTTGGGCGTCGTATCGACGCGGCGTTCGTTAACCATAACCTGTACGAACAAATAGTCGACATCCGCATCAGGACTGTCCGACGGACTAACGATAGCAACCTTGCTGGTTTGGGGGCTTCCCCCACCAATACCATCAATTTCGAGTTCATGACCGGCACCCATCAAACCAAGCAGCACAGCATCCCTTTCCTCAATTTTTGTCGGTAAATCGCTGGCCAGGATAACCGGACCTTTGGAAGTACCACCACGCATCAGCACGCAAGGAATCTTCAACATTTTTGTCTTCTCATTTCACATATTGGTAAGAGCAACGTCAGGATTCCATAATCAAATAAAGAACTCTAATGTCAAAAAACAAACCATTAATACGCTTTGCGCATAAATAGACGTTAGGTTAGTGTGGTTGCCATACGGTGAGTATAGGGAGTGAAATCACATGCAGCATGAGCTACAAGGCATACAAGCTTTTGTTAAGATTGCAGAAATTGGATGCTTCACAAGAGCATCACATTTCCTTCATATTTCACAGCCTGCATTAACACGCAGACTTAAAAAGCTTGAGGATAGTCTGGGAGCGACGTTATTTGAACGGTCGACCAGGAATGTTAAGCTCACGGCGGTAGGGAGGGAATTTTTACCTAAGGCAAAGAATTTAATCGATTTCTATGAAAGCTCGATCCTGAGCATTAAGGAAATGGCTACGCACCAGATCGGTGTTATTACGCTATCCTGCCTGCCCACTGCTGCGTTCTATTTCCTTCCTTCGGTTATCAGAGATTATAACAATCACTATCCCAATATCCGTATTCGAATCCTGGAGCACAGCGCAAGCGACTGCCTTGAAGCAGTATTAAATGGCGATGCGGATTTCGGTATAAACATGATAAACATCACACATCCTAATATCGATTTCACACCGCTCGTGAATGAACCCTTCGTTTTGGCCTGTCGGCGCGACCACGAGTTAGCGCAAAAACAGTTGGTTATGTGGAAAGATCTGGCCGGTTTAAGACTCATCGGCGTAAGACGTTCAAGCGGTAACCGGTCGTTGATAGACCGGGCGCTTGAAGGTATGGAGTGGAAGCCCAATTGGTTTTACGAAGTCAGGCATCTGTCAACATCGCTCGGCATGGTGGAGGCCGGCCTTGGCGTTGCGGTAGTACCCAGTCTGGCGATGCCGACCGATGAGCATCACATCCTTGTAAGTCGCCCGTTAGTTGAACCTGTCATTCGTCGAACGTTGGGACTTGTTCAGCGCAGGGAAACAGCCCTGAGCCCGGCGGCCGAAAAGTTCAGAGAGATGCTCTTGCAGCTTTGGTCTCAGGACGTAAACAGTCCGTGGATTGGGAAGTTCACAACATAGACAGCGTTTCATTTGTATTGTTGTGGCAATAAACGTTACAGCAAATATGAGGGTATTATTTCTCTTTTGAAGGCTGCAGATTGTAGCCCTGCAGGATGACATCCTGTTTTTTATCAGGAAAACGGAGAGTGTTCAGAATTCTGGATCATGTTAAACGTTCTACAGCGTCATTACCGCCGCGACGCGCGAATATATGAGGCTTCATATTGCAGTTGGAAAGACGGTGTGTGAACCAGTGGTTCAGGCTCTGGCGGAAATAGCAGAACGTTTTCATAAAAACCGGGACTAGCCCGGTTTTTATGAAAACTCAATATATTGATTAATAAGAGTTAAATCTTGTCACCTCAATCTTTCCGTTATTATCTTTCAAAATAAAGTCAGCATTGAAGATACGAATATCTGGCGAAATTCCTTGTTTTGGAGGAGAATCTAATCGTGCTGTGAAATGATAGGATTTGCCAACTTCAAATTTATAGCCAAAATCATCAACACATTGCCCCTCAGAAACAGGCATATTTAAGTTGCTCTTATATAGAACATTTTCATCATTGCCTGCCTCGCCAATAGTAATAGCGTTTATACGTTCATTTTTTTCAGGTTTAACTATAAAACAAACTTTATTATCAACTGCAGTAACTGAGGCTCTGAACTGTGGCGGATCGGGATTATTATAGTGTATTCCACAACCAGAAAGTGAAAAAGCCAATATACTAACAGACAAAATCTTTTTCATCCTTATCAGCCCCGCTGTTTTAAAAAATCAGAAAGCGTATATTCATACAACGCAAAAGTATTTTTATCACTGACACCTAAAAAGCGTACTTTCCTTTGACCGGCAAATTCTATTCATTATCACTATTAACAACTACGGCAATAGCTACTCATATTCTCCCTGAGATAAACAGGCAGAAAGCCCCCTGGCTCATTTGAAACTGTAAGTATCGCTTTATCAAGTTCATCGCTCTCACCAAAGGGCTGTTTAGTAATCCCAACTGCCTTATCTATGCTGCTCACCTCTGTTTCCGTACCAGACAAGATTACTGCCATTTTTAAGTTATTCTTAATATAACCACTGTCCCGCTTTGGCTGACTCTATTAGCATCCCTATAGTAAGCGGTAAACCATATCGTTTTTTTTCAGGAAAGTATTTATCAAAAAAAACAGCCTGAGGGTCTATAGAAAACAGCTCCGTATATCGCGTCAGAAGTTCATAGGCATCCTCAGGAGCCATCTTAAAATCTTTGTTTAAATCAGTATCCTTCGTTAGCTTGTACCTTTTAAAGGTAAACAGGCTTACCCCATTATATTCTTCAACTAAAGCAAACACTGCTTTTTCTATCTCGTCATCCATTACCATAACTTATCCCCAGCACGAGCAATACGATTATATGCAGAGGTTGTATTCCACGCTATTTGAGCAACATCGGCAGCAATGACAAACCAGCCAATGACAGGAACCGCACGACCAACAAATGTGGATAGTTTTTTGGTCATTATGATCTTCATATTCGAAGGCCCTCCAACAATCGTAGGCAAGCGCATCGGCATATAGATACCTTTAAGCTGTTGTCTTGCTATTTGGGAGGCTCTGGATGTTCCCGGTGTTGCTCCAGCCAGTTTACCGGATACACGTATGTTGTTTTGACCAAGGTAAATAGCCGCCGCCGCCGCAACATCCTTTGCTACAGTTGAGCCTGTAAAGTGTTCAGCCGTACTATCCACCATCACCCAGAAGAACAACTCTCCAGCGGATAAATTTGTTAATCCGCCGTAGAAATAAGTCCCTTTCAACTCCTCAACCGTATCCAAGTTCCACCTCCTTGTATGATAAGCAAACCTAATCATAGTGGTGATGCTTCAAGCAGTCTATAGAGAAACATCTAAGGAAAAAGTTTATGTGTTAACATACATGATAACCATCAACTCACGGAGACAGTTTGGTAGACAGAATTACCTACAAAAGAGCAGACAAAAACGACGTTGTAATCTTTATAACGTGTTGTTTTTTTATGAAACTTCATGAAGTGGTGCCGGTAATAGGAGTCGAACCTACGACCTTCGCATTACGAATGCGCTGCTCTACCAACTGAGCTATACCGGCACTGGGGGCGTTCAGGACTTACTGAGAAGTGCGGTGCCTAACATAGTGAAAATCGCTGGCAGCGTCAAGAGGATGCCGTTTATATGGCGATTTTATCAGCACCAGGCGCACGTAAACATCACCTCTTTGCATCGCTTTGCGCTAGTCTCTTCCTATTCTGCGGTGTATCCGGCACCGCGTTGCGTTAAGGAGTTTCCATGCCTCAGCTAAACACCGTTAACCGTCAGTTTATCCTCGCCAGGCGCCCGCAGGGCATGCCAACGCATGAGGACGTTAAACTGGTACAAAGCGCCGTCCCCTCCCCCTCTCAGGGCCAGGTTCTGCTGCGCACCCTGTATTTATCCCTCGACCCTTACATGCGCGGTCGTATGGACGACACGCCGTCTTACTCCCCGCCGCTGGCGCTGGGCGACGTGATTGTCGGCGGCACCGTTTGCCGGGTCGAGAAATCCCACCATGATAAATTCCGGGAAGGCGACCTCGTGCTCGCCTACGGCGGTTGGCAGGACTATGCCCTGTCCGACGGCAGCGGTCTGCAAAAGCTGGACCCCGCCATGCCGCGCCCTTCGATGGCGCTCGGCGTACTCGGGATGCCGGGTTTCACCGGCTACATGGGGCTGATGGACATCGGCCAGCCCAAGGCCGGTGAAACCGTCGTCGTGGCCGCCGCAAGCGGTGCAGTGGGTTCCGTGGTTGGTCAGGTAGCAAAATTGCAGGGATGTCGGGTGGTCGGCATTGCCGGCGGAGAGGAAAAATGCCGCTATATCAAGGAGGAGCTGGGGTTTGATGCCGCTATCGACCACCGCGCGGCAAACTTTCCCGTCCTGTTACAGGCGGCCTGTCCGCAGGGTATCGACGTCTATTACGAAAACGTCGGCGGCGCGGTCTTTGACGCCGTTTTTCCGCTGCTGAACACCAGTGCCCGTATTCCGGTATGCGGCATGATTAGCCAGTATAACGGCGCACGCGACACCCAGATGCAGGATCGCCTGCCGCTGCTGATGGGCACCATCTTAAAGAAACGCATGCGCGTGCAGGGGTTTATTATCGGAATGGACTATGGCCCACGCTATCCTGAATTTTACCAGGCGATGAGCGGCTGGCTGCAACAGGGGAAAATCACCTTCCGCGAAGACGTGGTAGAAGGCCTGGAAAATGCGCTGGACGCCTTTTGCGGACTGCTGGAAGGGAAAAACTTCGGGAAGCTTATCGTAAAAGTAGCGGAGTAAAAATGAAGGGCCTGCCGTTTTCCCGCAGGCCCGCAATCCTCAGCGCCGCACTAAATTATCGCCGCGGCCAATCCATTTATAGGTAGTCAGCGCCTCCAGCCCCATCGGGCCGCGGGCGTGAAGTTTCTGGGTACTGACGGCAACCTCCGCCCCCAACCCAAACTGACCACCGTCGGTGAAACGCGTACTCGCGTTCACGTAAACCGCAGCGGAATCCACCTCACGCACAAAGCGATCGGCATGCGCCATGGTCTGCGTCAGAATCGCGTCGGAGTGCCCGGTGCCGTGCTCACGGATATGCTCTATCGCGCCGTCGAGATCCCCCACCATTACCACGTTCAGATCGAGCGACAGCCATTCGTCATCCAATTCCGCGCCCTGCAAAGGCAACACCGCCGCCGGGCCAGACTGCAACAACGGCAGGCAGCGAGGGCAGGCATGCAACGTGACTCCGGCCTCCTGCATTTTTACGCTGAGCGCAGGCAGAAACGAAGCGGCAACGGCCTGACTAACCAGCAACGTCTCCACCGTATTACAGGTACTGGGGCGCTGCGTTTTGGCATTCTCAATCACGTTCAGGGCGCTGTCGAAATGAATATCGGCATCGACATAAATATGGCAAACCCCGATGCCGCCGGTAATCACCGGGATCGTAGAATTTTCACGGCACAGCTTGTGTAAACCGGCCCCGCCGCGCGGGATCAGCATGTCGATATAGCGATCCAGCTTCAGCATCTCCGCCACCAGCGCCCGGTCAGGATTTTCAATCGCCTGTATCGCATCGCCCGGCAGCCCGGCCTGCTCCAGCGCACGCTGCACCACCTTCACCATCGCTTGATTGGTGTGATGCGTTTCTTTGCCGCCGCGCAAAATCACCGCGTTGCCGGTTTTAAGGCACAGCGTCGCCACGTCGATGGTCACGTTCGGCCGCGCTTCGTAAATCACGCCGACCACGCCGAGCGGCACCCGGCGCCGCTCCAGCGTCAGCCCGTTATCCAATACGCTGCCGTCAATCACCCGGCCAACCGGATCGCTCAGGCGGCACACCTGACGCACATCGCTGGCAATCGCCGCCAGGCGCGTTTCATTCAACGCCAGGCGATCGAGCAATGCTTCGCTCATCCCGCCCTGGCGTGCATTGTCCACGTCCAGGCGGTTAGCCATCAAAATAGATTCGCACTCCTGCTCCAGAAAATCAGCGATCATTGCCAACGCCCGATCTTTCTGCGCCGTGCTCAATACGGCAAGCCGGTAAGATGCCCGTTTGGCGGCTTTCCCCATTTCCTCTAACATTCCGCTCTCCTCAGATAACGATCATATCGTCGCGGTGAACGGATACCGGACCATATTCATAGCCCAGTATGCCGCTGATTTCCTGCGAATGACGCCCCGCAATCAGGCGCAACGCATCGCTGTTATAGCGGCTGACGCCGTGCGCCAGATCGCGTCCGGCGAGGTTGCGGATACGCACCACCTCACCGCGCGAAAAGTTGCCGCTGACGTTGCGAATCCCTTTGGGCAGCAACGAACTGCCGCGTTCCAGAATGGCGGAAACCGCACCATCATCCACGGTAATCTCCCCGGCCGGCGGCGCGCCGAAGATCCAGCGCTTACGGTTTTCCAGCGGCGTTTCCAATGCATGGAAACGCGTGCCGGTGGAAACATCGTTGATCACGTCGGCGATAACGCCCGGCTTACTGCCTGCGGCAATAATCACGTCGATCCCCGCGCGACAGGCAATGTCGGCGGCCTGCAGCTTGGTCGCCATTCCGCCGGTGCCTAACCCGGAAACGCTGTCGCCGGCAATGCCGCGCAGCGCGTCGTCGATGCTGGTGACTTCGCGGATCAGCTCCGCCTGCGGATTATTACGCGGATCGGCGGTATACAGACCAGCCTGATCGGTTAACAGCAACAGCTTGTCTGCGCCGCCCAGAATCGCCGCCAACGCCGATAAGTTGTCATTGTCGCCGACCTTGATTTCCGCCGTGGCGACGGCGTCATTCTCATTGATCACCGGCACGATGCGGTTGTCCATCAGGGCGTGCAGAGTATCGCGCGCGTTCAGGAAGCGCTCGCGATCTTCCAGATCGGCCCTGGTCAGCAGCATCTGACCGATGTGAATGCCATAAATGGAAAACAGTTGCTCCCAAAGCTGAATCAGGCGGCTTTGCCCAACTGCCGCCAGCAGTTGCTTAGAGGCAATGGTCGCCGGCAGTTCCGGATACCCCAAATGCTCCCTGCCCGCGGCAATCGCCCCGGAAGTGACAATAACGATACGATGACCGGCGGCGTGCTGCTGCGCACACTGACGGACCAACTCTACGATATGGGCACGGTTCAAACGACGGGATCCCCCGGTTAACACGCTGGTGCCCAGCTTCACAACCAATGTTTGGCTGCCACTCATAATCTTTCTGCCGTTACGTTGAAACGCCCCATCCGGGACGTCGGTGATGTTGAAAGCGCAAACTGTCTTTGTATCAGGAGAGCTGCGTCATGCCAACCAGCACGACGCGAAATACGGGGATAAATTTTAGCGCCTTAGCGCGGAGAGGTCATTCAGGCGCGTAAACGCAGCAAATCACCGGAAAAATCAGCAGCAGGACGAAATTCCAGCGGCAGCGAAGCGATCAACGTGTGCAGGTTGGCATGAAAATCGCGCAGCGTTTGCTCCACCCGTTGCAAAACATCAGCGTCTTTGATGTCCTGCTCACGCCAAATACCCAGTTTGTCATACAGCCCCAATGTATAGCTGTAGGAGAATCCTGTCTCATCGGCATCAAGCTCCATCCACCAGCCCCAGAATTCCCGCTTCTCCGGGCTGGGTTTCACATTAACGCATACGGCAAGGCAATCGAAAAAGAAACGGTTTTCCTGACACTGCGTTTCGCGCAGATAAGGACCTAATGCAGTGAATTTCTTCACTAAGCGGCCTTTAGGGTAACCACTGGGTAATGTCATACAGCATCCTCCATTAATGGTTACTCTTTTTTAACAAATAATCAAAAATTAGCAATCCGCTTAACGCATTTTATTTTGTATCCAGTCACATATCTGGTGTAAAGCGCGATCAAAACTTTCGTACACCGGCGTTGACGGAATTGCCAGAAGCTTGCCGTCTGCGGACGAGCTAACGATCCGCTTCGCCTCGTCTTCCGGGCTGAACGGATCCTTTTTCCAGAAGCCGGCCAGCACCGGCGTCGCACAGCGCCGCCCCAGCAATCCCTGTGTTTTCAGGGAATAGCAGTTCAGCTCGGTACGCAGCGCCGTCGCCGTTGCGCTGTCCATCCCCATCCGGCTGGCCAGCACGTCAATGTACATTCCCGGAACGCTGTCCTGACAACGCTGGTCGCACAGCAGGCTGTGTACGATCGGTCCCAGGCAGGCCACGCTGCGCAGGCGTCTGGACTCCAGATAAGCCAGACGCATCGCCACGTTGGCGCCGAAGCGCAGGCCGAAAGCGGAAACCTGCGTATGGTCTATCCAGGGAACGTCCGGCAGCGCATTGAGCACGGCCTGATGCAGGCGGCTGGAATCCTGGGTGAGCTTAAACGCGGAGGAGAACCCGACGGACGGCATATCGACGGTCAGCATCGCGATCCCCCTTGGCGCCAGGTAGTCGCGGAACAAACGGTGATTATCGCTTTGCAGCATGTCCAGGCTGTTGCAGATGATCACCGTGGGGAAAGGCCCGCCTTCGGCAGAGGGCATGTGCAAAAAACCGGTGATGCTGCGCCCGCCCTCAACGGGGAAAGAGAGCTCTTTCAGCTCGTAGGAAAGGCGTTTGGCCGCTTCTTCATAGGCCCGGTTAGAGAGCGCGCCGGCCTGCTCGGCCAAATCATCGCCTTTCAGATGCGGATAGCCGGCGATGCTGTATAACGTGGCGGCTTTCAGCCAGTGCTCACCGGCACGCTGGGCATCCGCTTCCGTGCCGGCCTTGCGCTGCCACTCCATCGCCTGATGGGACCACTCATACGCCCAGTTGCCGCTGCGATAGCCGATTACGGTGTCCAGCAACCGATCGTCGCTGCGCCGGGCGTCGGATGCCGCGATACGCGACAACACATGTTCAATTTCAATCGGATCGATACCGCGCCATGTCCACATCAGAACGTTGATTGTACGATACCAATTCGCCTGTTTTACCCCTTCCAGCGCGGAGTCAGCCACGTGCAACGGCTCCGTATGGCCGCTGAGATTGACCAGCGTCGACGTTTCACGATCCTTAACAGAAGGTTTAAACAGGGTTTCAGAAAGATTGGCCTGGGACATGGATGGGTATTGCCTCCGTTACACAATAATTACGCCCGGTAATACACAAAGACGCCGGGGGGATTAGTGTATAAGAGAGTGCGGCCCAAAAACAAACGCCCGGCACAAGCCGGGCGCACATTTAGATAATGTCTCGCTTTGACTTACCGGCCGCCGATAGGCTCAACGAAGGTAACGGCCATATCCCAGGGCTGTTCAATCCAGGTATCCTGCGGGATATCAACCACGTAGTCATCCACCAGCGGACGCCCGGCCGGCTTGGCGAAAATCGTCACGAAGTGCGCTTTGGGATACATATCGCGGATCGCCTTCGCGGTGCCGCCAGTATCCACCAGATCGTCAACGACGATAAAACCTTCGCCGTCGCCTTCGGCGCGTTTAAGCACCTTCAGTTCGCGCTGATTGTTGTGGTCATAGCTGGAGATACAGACGGTGTCCACGTGACGGATACCCAGTTCACGAGCCAGCAGGGCGGAGGGAACCAGACCGCCGCGGCTTACTGCAATGATGCCTTTCCACTGGTCTGCCGGCAACAGGCGGTGAGCCAGCTTGCGCGCTTGCATTTGCAACATGTCCCAAGTAACAACGTATTTTTCACTCATACAAAGTATCCCAGCCGATGCGAAAACGGCTTACAAAATTTAGACAGGGGAAAAAAGGTTGCGCGAGATTATAGAGAGCCAACGCCACAAAAACCAGCACTTGTCACCAATAAGCAAAAACTATGACAACGATTTAGCACCATAGTCTGCCCAAGGAGCGGGATATGGTGGTATTCTCTGCAATAGTGAGAAGAATTCCGCTTACCCTAACGCTCAGCAACTTTTTCTTATGCTGATCAACCAATATCAGGAGACTTAACGTGTCTGAACTGTCTCAACTTTCGCCGCAGCCGTTGTGGCAAATTTTTGCCGACATCTGCGCGATTCCCCACCCCTCATATCATGAAGAAGCGCTGGCGAATCACCTTGTGGCCTGGGCCAAAGAAAAAGGCCTTCACGTTGAACGCGACGCCGTCGGCAACGTACTGATACGTAAAAAAGCCAGCCGCGGCTTCGAAAACCGTAAGCCGGTGGTGTTGCAGGCGCACCTGGACATGGTGCCGCAAAAAAATAACGACACCGATCATGACTTCACCAAAGACCCGATTCAGGCCTACGTAGACGGCGATTGGGTAAAAGCGCGCGGCACCACGCTGGGCGCTGATAACGGCATCGGGATGGCTTCCGCGCTGGCGGTGCTGGCCGACGACAGCGTAACCCACGGCCCGCTGGAAGTGCTGCTGACCATGACGGAAGAAGCCGGTATGGAAGGCGCTTTCGGCCTGCAACCCGGCTGGTTGCAGGGAGATATCCTGATCAACACCGATTCCGAAGAAGAAGGCGAAATCTATATGGGCTGCGCCGGCGGGATCGACTTCATCACCACCCTGCCGCTCAGCCGCGAAGCCGTACCGGCGGGTCATGAGATCATCAGGCTGACCCTGAAAGGCCTGAAAGGCGGCCACTCCGGCGGTGATATTCATCTGGGACTGGGCAACGCCAACAAGCTGCTGGCCCGTTTCCTGTTCGGCCATGCGCAAGAGCTTGGCCTGCGCGTGCTGGACCTGAACGGCGGCACCCTGCGCAACGCCATTCCGCGCGAAGCGTTCGCCACGCTGGCGGTTCCGGCGGCTAACGTCGGCAAATTGCAGTCTCTGGCGCAAGAATATCAGGCGATCCTGAAAAGCGAGCTGGCCGCCGTCGAGAAAAACCTGACCATCCTGACAGAGCCGGGCCACAGCGATGCCAAAGCCCTGAGCGCCGACAGCCAGAAACGCTTTATCGCCCTGCTGAACGGTACGCCGAACGGCGTGATCCGCATGAGCGACGAAGTTAAGGGCGTAGTGGAAACGTCGCTGAACGTCGGCGTAGTCACCACCAACGATCAGGAAGCGCAGATTATCTGCCTGATTCGCTCTCTGATCGACAGCGGTAAAGACAGCGTAGTCAGCACCCTGAACGCGCTCGGCCAGTTAGCCGGCGCCAAAGTCGAAGCCAAGGGCAGCTATCCGGGCTGGAAGCCGGACGCCAGCTCCCCGGTGATGCATCTGGTGCGCGAAACCTACCAGAAGCTGTTCGACGCAACGCCGAACATCATGGTTATCCATGCCGGCCTGGAGTGCGGGCTGTTTAAGAAACCCTATCCGGACATGGACATGGTTTCTATCGGGCCGACCATCACCGGACCTCACTCCCCGGATGAGCAGGTGCACATCGGCAGCGTAGGCCAGTACTGGCAGCTGCTGACCGCCTTGCTGAAAGCGATCCCGGAGAAAGACTAATCTGCCCAGGCGTTCCGCGCTTCAGGTGCGGAACGCCTGATTCAGGCGCTTAACCGTCGATATCCAGGCTCAGTTGCTTCTCCACCTGCGGGTCCAGCAGGGAAACATGTAATCCCACCAGCCGCACGCCGCGCCCCAACCGGCGGCTGTCCCAGGCCTGACGCGCCACCGCAAACAAATCCCGCTTATCCAGCACCGGCCATATGTGTTCCTGCGTGGTTTGCTGGAAGTCATGAAACTTCAGCTTCACCCCCTGACGGGCAATGTGCAAATCGGGCTGAACCCGGCGCAGACGCCCCTCCAGCTCGGAATAAAGCCGCTCCAGCAACACCTCGCAGCTTTCCCAGTCATGAATGTCCTCGGCCAGCGTATGCTCAACGCCGACCGATTTACGCAGCCGGTCCGGGGAAACCTCGCGCTCATCCCGACCCTGGCAACGCTCCCACAGCACCCGCCCGAACTTGCCGAAGCGGTGCAGCAAATCCGCCAGCGGATAGCGCTGGAGGTCTTCACAGGTATTCAGCCCCAGCTCGCTTAGCTTTGCGGCGGTCACTTTCCCCACGCCGGGAATTTTAGACAGCGGCAACTGGCGGATAAACTCCGGCATCTGTTCCGGCGTAATCACGAACATCCCGTTGGGCTTATTGATGTCGGAGGCAATCTTAGCCAGAAATTTCACCGGCGCCACGCCGGCGGAAGCGGTCAGATTCAGTTCCCGCTCAATGTCCTGCCTGATTTGGCGGGCGATAAGCGTGGCGGAACCGTGCAGCAGCGTGCAGTCCGTTACGTCGAGATAGGCTTCATCCAGGGAGAGCGGCTCAATCAGCGGCGTGTAACGCGCAAAGATTTCGCGGATTTGCAGGGAAACGTCTTTGTACAGCGCCATTCTGCCGGGGATCAGCGTGAGATGCGGGCAAAGTTTGAATGCCTGCGCCGTCGGCATAGCGCTGCGAACGCCGAACTTCCGGGCCGGATAATTGGCGGTGCTAATCACTCCGCGCCGGTCACGGCTGCCGCCGATAGCCAACGGAATATCACGCAACTCGGGAAAGTCGCGCATTTCAACGGCGGCATAGAAGCAGTCCATATCAACGTGAATGATTTTGCGCATAGGTCAAAATGACGATAGAAAACACTGTATAAGTATACACGCATTTTGCCGTTGGTGAAGAGGGTTTGAGCAATGCAGGCCCGGCCGCGTGTTACGGCCGGGTCGAGTGAAGGAGTTACAGGATACGGTTCTTTTCGCGCGCCATACGCTTTTTACGCGCTTCGCACGGTTCGGGGCAGTCACACACTTTATCCAGCCCCAGCCCGGCGATACCGCCGCAGCTGCCGTGTATGCTCCTGCGTTTCACGATATATCCAATCGACATCAGGAAAATCATCAGCAAAAACACGGCAAACGTAATTATGAAAACTTTCATCTCGTCGCCTCAGGATTTTTTCGCCAGATAGGGTTTAAACGCATCGGAATAGCGCTCCTCAAAACCCTTATCCGTTTTTACGATCATAAATACCGGGATACCCAGCAGGTTAGCCAGCGCCATACCGCGCTCCGGTCCCATAACGTCCAGCCCGGTGGACAAACCGTCCGCCGTCATGCAGCTCGGGCTGATCACCGTAATGGACACCAGATGATGCGTCACCGGACGGCCGGTTTTCGGGTCAATTTCGTGGGAGAAGCGCGTTCCGTCCACCTCGAAATAATTGCGGTAGTCCCCCGACGTCGCCACCGCCATCTCGCCGGGCTGAATAATCTCCTGCACGCTCTGGTTCATGCCCGCCTGCGGTTTTTCGATGGCGATACGCCAGGCTGTATCGTTACCGTTCACGCCGCGGGTACGGATTTCGCCCCCGATATCCACCATGTAGTTAACGATCTTCTGCGAGGCCAGATAATCGGCGATCACATCCACGCCATACCCTTTGGCGATCGATGACAGATCCAGATAAAGCTGGGGAATACGCTTAATCAGCGTATCGCCTTCTACGGACAGGTTTTCGATGCCCACCCAGGCGCGACGCTGCGCAATTTCCGCATCGGTCGGAACCCGTTCCAGCCGGCCTTCCGGCCCAAAACCCCACAGGTTCACCAGCGGTCCGACGGTAATATCCAGCGCGCCGTCGGTGACGCCATGAATACGGATCGCCTCGCGCACCACCTTCGCCGTTTCAGGCGAGACGGCGAAAGGCGTATTTACCGCATCGCTCTGGTTGAAGCGGCTAATCTCCGAATTCGAGCGATAGGTCGACATCTGGTTATTCACCTGCTCCAGACGTTTGTCGATCTCGGCCTGCAATACCTGCGGAGACGGCGCGCCTTCCCCCGGAACGTATTTCACGGAGTAATACGTTCCCATCGTTTTTCCGTCGATATTCACCTGTTCCGGCCCGTCGCAACCGGCCAGCAGCAGCAGGGGTAAACACCACGCCAGTAAACGCGCGCTACGGGAGAAGGCGGCGAGCCGCCCGGCATAATTCAGCATGTTCGTATTCAGACTCAGTAGTAATAAGATGGTTTAGCCGCCGAAATCATCCAGCATAATGTTTTCCTCTTCAACCCCCAGCTCGCGCAGCATCTTAATTACCGCAGCATTCATCACCGGCGGACCGCACATGTAAAACTCGCAGTCCTCCGGCGCCGGGTGGTCGCGCAGATAGTGTTCGAACAATACATTATGAATGAACCCGGTATAACCGTCCCAGTTATCCTCAGGCATCGGATCGGAAAGCGCCACGTTCCAGGTGAAGTTCGGGTTCTCCGCCTGAAGCTGGTTGAAATCGTCCACATAGAACATTTCGCGCACCGAGCGCGCACCGTACCAGAAGCTGATCTTACGCTTGCTGTTCAGGCGGCGCAGTTGGTCGAAAATATGAGAACGCATCGGCGCCATGCCCGCGCCGCCACCGATGAATACCATCTCAGCCTCGGTGTCTTTGGCGAAAAATTCACCGAACGGTCCGGAAATGGTCACTTTATCACCCGGCTTCAGCGACCAGATGTACGAAGACATAATGCCCGGCGGTGCATCCGGCACGCCGGGAGGCGGCGTAGCGATACGCACGTTGAGCATGATTAACCCTTTTTCTTCCGGATAGTTCGCCATGGAATAAGCGCGCACCGTCGGCTCGCTGACCACAGACTCAAAGCGGAAAAGGTTAAACTTCTCCCAGTCGCCGCGATATTCCTGCGGCACGTCGAAATCGCTGTAACACACCCGGTGAGGTTCGCACTCAATCTGAATATAGCCGCCGGCGCGGAAAGGCACTTCTTCCCCTTCCGGCACGCGCAGACGCAGTTCCTTGATGAAGGTGGCGACGTTGTCATTGGAGATGACCTCGCACTCCCACTTCTTCACCCCGAAAATCTCTTCCGGCAGTTCGATTTTCATATCCTGCTTCACGTTGACCTGGCAGGCCAGGCGACAACCTTCTTTCGCCTCACGCTTATTGATATGCGCCAGCTCGGTCGGCAGAATGTCGCCGCCGCCCTCTTTCACCGTTACCCGGCACTGGCCGCAGGAACCGCCGCCGCCACAGGCGGAGGAAACGAAAATCCCCTGGGACGACAGCACGTTAAGCAGTTTGTCTCCTGCCGGCGTATCAAACCCTTTTTCCGGGTCGCCATTAACATCAACATGAATATCGCCGGTATTAACCAGCTTTGATTTGGCGAACAAAATCATGATGGCCAGCGCCAGCACGATCAGGGTGAACATCACCACGCCAAGAATAATTGCTTGCATAGGTTCCTTCCGTCCTGTCTATAGGTGTACGCCAGAGAAGGACATAAAGCCCAGCGCCATCAACCCCGTAGTAACAAATGTAATGCCCAGCCCGCGCAACCCGGCCGGCACCTCGGCGTACTTCATCCGCTCGCGGATCCCCGCCATCGCCACAATCGCCAGCGTCCAGCCAACGCCGGAGCCCACGCCGTAAACGATGGATTCCGGAAAGCTATAATCACGCTGAACCATAAACGAAACGCCGCCGAAAATGGCGCAGTTAACGGTGATTAGCGGCAAAAAGATGCCTAACGCGTTGTAAAGCGCCGGGAAGAAACGGTCGAGGATCATCTCCAGAATCTGTACCAGCGCCGCAATAACCCCGATAAAGGTAATAAAGCTGAGGAAGCTCAGATCCACACCTTCCGCGATAGCGCCTTCACGCAGCACGTAGTGGTAGACCAGGTTATTGGCCGGTACTGAAATGCCCAGCACCACCGTTACCGCAATACCCAGGCCGAACGAGGTGGAGACTTTCTTGGACACGGCCAGGAAGGTACACATGCCGAGGAAGAAGGCCAGCGCCATGTTTTCCACGAACACGGCGCGCACGAACAAGCTGATATAATGTTCCATCGCTTACTCCTTCTCGACCTGGTCAGGCTTCAGGGTCCGCAAAACCCAAATCAGCATGCCGATGATAAAGAAAGCGCTGGGCGCCAGCAGGAACAGGCCATTAGGCTGATACCAGCCGCCGTTCTGCACGCTCTCCAGCACGGTGACGCCAAACAGCTTGCCGGAGCCGAACAGTTCACGCAGGAAGCCGACCAGAATCAGGATCACGCCGTAGCCCAGGCCGTTGCCGATACCGTCCATAAAACTCTCCAGCGGCGGCGCTTTCATCGCGTACGCCTCAGCGCGCCCCATCACGATACAGTTGGTGATAATCAGGCCAACGAATACCGAAAGCTGCTTGGAGATCTCATAGGCATAGGCGCGCAGAATCTGATCCACCACGATCACCAGCGACGCGATAATCGTCATCTGCACAATGATACGTACGCTGTTGGGAATATGGTGACGAATCAACGAAATGAAGAAGTTGGAGAACGCCGTCACCAGCGTTACCGCAATGGTCATCACCAGCGCGGTTTCCAGCTTGGTCGTCACCGCCAGCGCGGAACACACGCCCAATACCTGTAATGCAATCGGGTTATTATCCAGCAGCGGCCCCAGCAGGACTTTTTTTATCTCTTTGCTATCAGCCATTGTTTAAAGCTCCTTCGCGCACACGTTGCAGGAAAGGACCGTAACCGTTCTCCCCCATCCAGAAATCAAAGATGTGCTGCACGCCATTCGCCGTCAGGGTCGCCCCCGACAGCCCGTCAACCGCATGGGGATCGTTCGGGTTCGCGCTGCCTTTCACCACGCGCATAGCGGGTTTGCCCTGCTCGTTAAACAACTGCTTGCCCACCCACTTGGCGCGCCACAGCGGGTTTTCAATCTCACCGCCCAGCCCCGGCGTTTCGCCGTGCTCATAGAACGTCAGGCCCTTGATGGTATCGCCGTCGACGCCGACTGCGACAAACGCGTACATCACCGACCACAAGCCGTTGCCGTAAACCGGCAGCACGATCTGACTGATCCCGCCCTGCTCATTTTTGACCAGATAAACTTCCGCCAGATTACTGCGCCGGCGGATGTTGGCGACGTCCTGCTCCGGCGTCAGCGCAATGCTGGTTTCCGGATCTTTGGCGGCGTGTGCGGCGTCGAACGCCGCGACGTCGCCGGCAACGAACTCGCCGCTGTGCAAATCAAGCAGGCGTGGTTCGATACGTGATTCAAACAGGCTCTGTACCTGTTCCTGATCGAGCTTGCCCTGCGCCAAATCCGCCACCACCAAAATATTGCGCTGCTTATCCAGCAGCTTTTGCACTTCCTGGCGCGGTTTCAGCCCGACGGCGGCGCCGGCCACGATCACCGAGCACACCAGGCACAGGATCACCACCACGGCCAGCGTCCTGCCGATGCTGTCGTTTTGCTTCACGATTTCCTTAGCCACGCGCTTTCCTCCGCTTGATGTTGGCCCGCACCACCAGGTAGTCGAACAGAGGCGCAAACAGGTTGGCGAACAGGATGGCCAGCATCATGCCCTCCGGATAGGCCGGGTTCATCACCCGCACCAGCACGCACATCACGCCGATCAGAATGCCGTACCACCACTTTCCTTTGTTGGTAAACGCGGCGGACACCGGGTCGGTCGCCATAAAAAACATACCGAAGGCGAAACCGCCCAGTACCAGATGCCAATACCAGGGCATGGCGAACATCGGGTTGGAATCGGAACCCGCAACGTTAAACAGCGTGGCGCTGAGCACCATGCCAATCATCACGCCGGCCACAATGCGCCATGACGCTACGCGGCCGAAGATGATAATCAGGCCGCCGATCAACAGCATCAGGGTTGAGGTTTCACCGATGGAGCCGGGAATATTGCCGAGGAACGCATCCATCCAACTGATGGACTGACCGGTCAGGGTATTGACCATGCCGCTCTGCCCCGCCGCACTCCACTGCGCCAGCGGCGTCGCGCCGGAAAAGCCATCGGCGGCGGTCCACACCAGATCGCCGGAAATCTGCGCCGGGTAAGCAAAAAACAGGAAAGCCCTGCCTGCCAGCGCCGGGTTCAGGAAGTTACGTCCCGTTCCGCCAAAAATTTCTTTCGCGATCACCACGCCGAACGAGATCCCCAGCGCAGCCTGCCACAGCGGCAGCGTCGGCGGGACGATCAGGGCGAAAAGGATCGAGGTAACGAAAAAGCCTTCGTTAATTTCGTGCTTGCGGATAATCGCAAACAAGACTTCCCAGAATCCGCCCACCACGAACGCTACAGCGTAAATCGGCAGGAAGTAGATGGCGCCCAGCGTCATCATACTGAGCCATCCGGCATCAGGGTGCAGACCGGCGCCCAGCATTTCCGCCAGCCGGTAATGCCAGTCGCCGGCGATAACCTGCATCAGCGCCTCGCCCTGATACAGATGATTCAGCGCGGCAATGGTCTGGTGCCCGACGTTATACATGCCCCAGAACATGGCCGGGAATACCGCCAGCCAAACCAAAATCATCATGCGTTTGAGGTCAATGGCGTCGCGGACGTGGGAAGCCCCGCGCGTAACATGACCGGGGGTATACATGATGGTGGCCACCGCCTCATACAGCGGATAGTAGCGCTGCAGCTTGCCGCCATCTTCGAAGTGATGCCCCATGTTTTCAATAAAACGTTTCAGTCCCATGGATTATCCTTCCTGCTCGATGGTGGTCAGAATGTCGCGCAACACCGGGCCATATTCATACTTTCCGGGGCAGACGAAGGTGCACAGCGCCAGATCTTCTTCATCCAGCTCCAGGCAGCCCAGCGTTTGCGCGCCGTCGGCATCGCCGGACAGCAGGTCGCGCAATAACATGGTAGGAAGAATATCGAGGGGCATTACCCGTTCATAGTTGCCAATCGGCACCATCGCACGCGCGCCGCCGTTGGTATCTGTAGTGAATGAGAACAGTTTATGACGCAGAAAGTGTCCGAGCGTGGTGCGCGTAACGGAAAACTTGTCGCTTCCCGGCATCATCCAGCCAAACAGCTCTTTTTCCCGCCCTTCTTTCACCACCGAAACCTGATGGTGAAAACGACCGAGAAACGCCAGGCTGCCCACGGCACGCACGCCGCTCAGCACCGAACCGGAAATGATGCGGTTTTCGCCTTCTTTCAGGCGACCGGCTGTCAGTTCGTCAGTGCTTGCTCCCAGGCGGGTACGCAGCAGTACGGGATGATTCACCTGCGGGCCGCCAAGGGCGATGACCCGATCGGTGTACAGCTCACCGGTGGTAAACAGCTTACCTACGGCGATCACGTCCTGATAGCCAATGTGCCATACCGTCTTTTTCTCGCTGACCGGTTCCAGGAAGTGAATGTGAGTACCGACTAATCCCGCGGGATGCGGGCCGCTGAACTCATTGAACGTCACGTTATCCGCGCAACGCCCCTGCAGCCCGGCGCCGGCCTGTTGGCACACGTACAGCTTGCCCGCCGTCAGGCGGCTCAGCACGGTCAGGCCCTGGAAGAACGCTTCTTTTTCCGCCGCGATGACGATCTGGGGATCGCCGGCCAGCGGCTGCGTATCCATCACGCTGACGAAAATCGCGGCGGGAATGCTGCCCGGCGCAGGCGTTTTACTGAACGGGCGGGTGCGCAGTGCGGTCCAGAGGCCGGAGGCCAGCAAATTACGCTCCACCAGCCCGCGATCCAGCGTCGCCAGCTCATCCGGCGCATACTGGTCAAAACGCAACGATTCCGCGTCGTCGGCGCCGGCGGTATCAATCACCACCGATTCCAGCACCCGTTTTTCCCCGCGGTTAACCGCGGCAATCACGCCGCTGGCGGGGGCGGTAAAACGTACTCCCGGCGTTTTCTTGTCTTCAAACAGCAATTGCCCTTTGAGAACCCGGTCACCCTCTTTTATCGCCATAGCAGGACGCATACCGATATAGTCTCCGCCCAACACGGCTACATACCGGATAACGCCCCCCTCTTCAATCACGGGAGAAGGTGCGCCCGCAATAGGGAGGTTAAGTCCTTTTCTTATTTTAATCATGGTGTTGTCTGTCGTTGTCGTCATGATGCGTGATGCGCCCCGTTCAGAGAGACAGGAAGTAAGCATTTGCTTGCCTGGACGGAGCATGAAATTGCCCGGGCTACACGGAAAACACGCATTCCGGCAGGGAATTCAACCCGGTTTGGTTCAATATGATGGCGGTTGTGCATGGCATCAGCCATTCACCAGCAAACTTTATGATTAGCCATTCATTGGTAAATTCTATCATTTTGTCGCTCCGGCACCAGTAATAATGCCGCAGGAAAGTGAACTTAAACGCAGAAATAGCGAGGTTTTTTGCGGGGGTAATTCCTATTTCTATTATTTATTCACATTACATCTATTTTTTATGAAAAAGTGCTCCCCCTTTGGCCCGTTCCTGCTTTACACTGGCGCAGTTTGGGGTAATGTCAACAGGCGAAGTCTGAAGACGCCGTTAGATTTTCGTTATTTGCAGGAACATAAATGGGCAAACTTTCAGCCTTTCTGGTGGCGGTATTGGCGCTGCCGTTAATTTCGTGCTCTTCTTCGGCCAGCGAGCAGTCCGTGGCGGCGAACCCGGTGCCCGTGGTTAAACAGCAGGCGCTGGGGCAGCCGGTATATATTCAGGTCTTTAAAGAAGAACGTACGCTGGAATTGTACGCGAAGCTACAAGGGAAATATCAGCTGGTTGACAGTTACCGCATCTGCAAGTTCTCCGGCGGACTTGGCCCCAAGCGCACCGAAGGCGATTTAAAAAGCCCGGAAGGTTTTTATCAGGCCACGATGAGCCAGTTGAAGCCGGACAGCCGATATTATCAGGCTATAAACATTGGCTTCCCTAATGAGTTCGATCGGGCCCACGGTTATTCCGGGAAATATTTGATGATTCACGGCGATTGTGTTTCCGTCGGCTGTTACGCAATGACCGATGCTTATATTGCCGAAATTTATCGTTACGTTAACAGCGCATTAATCAACGGACAACCGGCAGTAAATATCAGCATTTATCCTTTCCGCATGACGGAAAAAAATATGCAACGCCATCGTAACTCTTCCTATTATTCATTCTGGAAACAGTTACAGCCGGCTTACGCCTATTTTAATGAATACCGGCAGGCGCCGCAGGTAGACGTATTTAACGGGCAATATGTGGTTAACCGTCCGCCGATGCTCAGCGGACAGAGTCCCTCACAGCTGGCGTTCGCCAAACAGGAATAACGCATAATCACCCGGCATTATCGTGTTCCAGTGTTCGTCCCCGGTCAGCGGCCGGGTGGCGATCACGGTCACCACGTCATCCGGCGTCGTCTGGCGCTGAAAATCGATTTCCACGTCTTCATCCAGCAGGGTCGCCTTACCGAACGGCGCTCTGCGGGTTATCCAGCACAGATTGGTCGAGCAGTACGCCATCACGAAACGCCCGTCTGATAACAGCATATTGAACACGCCCATTGCCCGCAGTTGATCCGCGCAGCGAGAAATGAAACGGAACACCGCCGGCCAGTTACCCGGCGTTCTGGGGTAGCGTTTTACCAGCTGATTCAGCAGCCAGCAAAAGGCGTATTCGCTGTCGGTCTGCCCCACCGGACGGAAATTCCCGGTATCCAGCCGTTTGTAGCCCTTCAGTTGCCCGTTATGGGCAAACGTCCAGTTGCGCCCCCACAGCTCGCGGGTAAAAGGATGAGTATTCTCCAGCGCCACCACACCACGGTTGGCCTGGCGGATATGGGAAATGACCGCGCAGGATTTTATCGGATACTCCTGCACCAGCCTGGCAATGGGCGAATTGAAGCTCGGCAGGGGGTCCTTAAAGGTCCGGCAACCGTTGCCCTCATAGAACGTAATTCCCCAGCCATCCTTGTGCGGCCCGGTGCGCCCGCCGCGTTGCACCAGACCGGTGAAACTGAAGCAAATATCCGTGGGAACATTGGCGCTCATTCCCAACAACTCACACATGACCGCTCTCCTTAACAACGGCAATCGCGGAGGATCGCACAAAGGGAAATTAACGGAACGTCCCTGTTCGCCATCACGATCAGCCTTTGACCATTTCCTTTTCAATCAACTGAATCAGGATATGGATGGCTTTGATGTGGATCTCCTGAATCCGGTCGGCATAGCCGAAGTGCGGCACGCGGATTTCCACATCGGCGCTGCCCGCCATCTTACCGCCGTCTTTACCGGTCAGGGTAATAACCTTCATCCCTTTGGCGCGGGCTGCTTCGATGGCCTTAATGATGTTGCCGGAGTTGCCCGACGTAGAAATGCCCAGCAATACGTCGCCTTCACGCCCTACCGCCTCGACGTAGCGGGAGAACACGTAGTCGTAACCGAAGTCATTACTGACGCAGGAAAGGTGGCTCGGATCGGAAATAGCGATGGCCGGATAACCCGGACGGTTTTCGCGATAACGCCCGGTCAGCTCTTCGGCAAAGTGCATGGCGTCGCAGTGGGAGCCGCCGTTGCCGCAGGAAAGCACCTTCCCGCCGGCCTTAAACGCATCCGCCAACAGCACGGCGGCACGCTGGATGGCGTCGATATTGGCATCGTCGCTCAGAAAGTTTTGCAGCGTATCCGCCGCTTCATTCAGTTCGCTACGAATCAGATCGTGGTACATGGCTGCCTCTTAGGTTTGATAAATCAATCTCCGGCAGTGTAACGGATTGGCTACGGAGCGAGAAGTATTCCCGTAGCTAAGCGCAATTTTGCTAACAGAATGTCTTCTTTCCCCCAGGAACCGACTGTGTACCGAAACCTTGCCGCACCGGCTGTTTTTTACAAATTTGGTTCTGATTTGTGATCTAAATTGTAATTCAATTGTAAAATTATTGATAAATCCAAATTCATCAACTACAACCTAAGTACATACAAACAGGTCAGACCTCTTACAACTTAGCATTCGGGATGCTCGGGAGCCTATTATGATGGTTGTCAGTATTATTCTGTTTATCGCGGTGCTGGGCGCGCTGTTTTACCACCGCCTCAGCCTCTATACCGGCGGCGCCATACTGCTGCTTTACACCGCAGCGATGGGGGCTATCGGCCTTTGGTCTTACTGGGCGCTGCTGCCGCTGGCGATTATTTTGCTGCCATTGCTGTTTTCTCCGCTGCGCCGTTCGTTGATCTCCGCGCCGGCGCTGAGCGCCTTCCGCAAAGTGATGCCGCCGATGTCGCGTACGGAAAAAGAGGCGATTGAAGCAGGCACTACCTGGTGGGAAGGCGAGCTGTTTCAGGGCAATCCTGACTGGCAGAAGCTGCATAACTACCCGAAGCCGGTGCTGACGGAAGAAGAACAGGCGTTCCTCGACGGCCCGGTAGAAGAAGCCTGCCGCATGGCGAATGACTTCGAAATCACCCATGAGCTGGCGGACCTGCCGCCGGAGCTGTGGGCGTATCTGAAAGAGCACCGCTTCTTCGCCATGATCATTAAGAAAGAGTACGGCGGTCTGGAGTTCTCGGCGTATGCGCAGTCACGCGTGCTGCAAAAGCTGGCCGGTATCTCAGGCATTTTGGCTATTACCGTCGGCGTGCCTAACTCACTCGGGCCGGGCGAACTCTTGCAACACTACGGCACCGAAGATCAGAAGAATCATTACCTGCCGCGCCTGGCGCGTGGTCAGGAGATCCCCTGCTTTGCCCTGACCAGCCCGGAAGCCGGCTCCGATGCCGGCGCCATTCCTGATACCGGCGTCGTTTGCATGGGCGAATGGCAGGGTAAACAAACGTTAGGGATGCGCCTGACCTGGAACAAGCGCTACATTACGCTGGCGCCGATCGCCACCGTGCTGGGGCTGGCGTTTAAACTTTCCGATCCGGATCGGTTGCTGGGCGGTGAAGCCGAACTGGGCATTACCTGCGCATTGATTCCCACCAACACCCCGGGCGTGGAAATCGGCACCCGCCACTTCCCGCTCAACGTCCCGTTCCAGAACGGCCCGACGCGGGGCAAAGACGTTTTCGTTCCGATCGACTACATCATCGGCGGGCAGCAAATGGCCGGTCAGGGCTGGCGTATGCTGGTTGAATGCCTCTCCGTGGGGCGCGGCATTACCCTGCCCTCCAACTCCACCGGCAGCCTGAAAAGCATTGCCCTCGCCACCGGCGCCTATGCGCATATCCGCCGCCAGTTCAAGATTCCTATCGGCAAGATGGAAGGCATCGAAGAGCCGCTGGCGCGTATTGCCGGTAACGCTTACGTAATGGATGCCGCGGCTACCCTGGTCACCTATGGCATCATGCAGGGGGAAAAACCGGCGGTGCTGTCGGCCATCATCAAATACCACTGTACGCACCGCGGGCAACGCGCCGTCAGCGATGCGATGGACATCACCGGCGGCAAGGGAATCATGCTGGGTGAGTCGAACTTCCTGGCCCGTGCCTATCAGGGTGCGCCTATCGCCATTACCGTTGAAGGCGCCAATATCCTGACCCGCAGCATGATGATCTTCGGTCAGGGCGCCATCCGCTGCCATCCCTACGTACTGGATGAAATGGCGGCCGCACAGGACAATAACGCGACCCGCTTCGACAAGCTGCTGTTCCGCCATATCGGCCACGTCGGCAGCAACAAAATGCGCAGCCTGTGGCTGGGCCTGACCGGCGGACGCACCAGCGCCACGCCGACCAAAGACGCCACCCGTCGTTATTACCAGCAAATGAACCGGCTGAGCGCCAACCTGGCCTACCTGTCCGACGTTTCCATGGCCGTACTGGGCGGTTCGCTCAAACGTCGCGAACGCATCTCGGCGCGCCTGGGCGACGTGCTCAGCCAGCTTTATCTGGCGAGCGCCACGCTGAAGCGCTATGAAGACGAAGGCCGTAACGAGAGCGATCTGCCGCTGGTGCACTGGGGCGTTCAGGATGCTCTGTATCAGGCGGAACAGGCGATCGACGATCTGCTGCGCAACTTCCCCAACCGGGCTATCGCCGCCATGCTGAACCTGGTGATCTTCCCGCTGGGCCGCAGCCAGAAAGCGCCGTCGGATTATCTGGATCATCAACTGGCGAAAATTTTGCAGGAACCTTCGGCAACCCGCAGCCGTATCGGTCGCGGCCAGTACCTGACGCCGAGCAAATATAACCCGTTTGGCCTGATGGAAGTCGCTCTGACCGACGCCATCGCCGCCGATCCGATCCACCGCAAGATCTGCAAAGCGCTCAACAAAAACCTGCCTTTCACCCGTCTGGACAAACTGGGAAGGCAAGCGCTGGATAACGGGCTGATCAGCCAGGAAGAACTGGCCGTGTTGGTCAAAGCCGAAGAGAGCCGGCTGCGTTCGATTAACGTAGACGAGTTTGAACCGGAGGCACTGGCGGCGGGAAAGCCTGAACCCCGGCGCGCCGGGCCACACACGGAAGCGGCTTAAATCGTCGCATAAAACTGAAAGGGCGGTGATGCACCGCCCTTTTCTTTTACCAACGAAATCCAAATAAAAACGCCTTTCCCCTGTTATGCGGAAAGGCGTTTTCACGTCACGGAAAAGGCAAACGTCAGATCGCTTCTTCGTCCTGCTCGCCGGTACGGATACGCACCACGCGCGCCACGTCAAAGACGAAAATTTTTCCGTCGCCGATCTTCCCGGTCTGCGCCGTCTGCATGATGGTTTCCACGCAGGTATCCACAATGTCATCCGGCACCACGATTTCGATTTTCACCTTCGGCAGAAAATCTACCATGTACTCCGCGCCGCGATACAGCTCGGTATGCCCCTTTTGACGGCCAAAGCCTTTTACTTCCGTCACGGTCATCCCGGTAATGCCGACTTCAGCCAGTGCTTCACGCACGTCGTCCAGCTTGAACGGCTTAATAATCGCGTCAATCTTCTTCATTACGTTTCCTTAGTGATCACCAGTTTTTGCGGCCAAAGCCGGACGTAATCGGGTAACGGCGGTCTTTGCCGAAGTTACGCGCCGTAATGCGCGGCCCCACGGCGGCCTGACGCCGCTTATATTCATTGATATCCACCAGGCGGATCACTTTGCGTACCACCGCCTCGTCAAATCCTTCCGCCACCAGATCGGCCACGGATTTATCATGTTCAACATACCCTTCCAGAATGGCATCCAGAATATCGTACGGCGGCAGGCTGTCCTGATCGAGCTGATCCGGCGCCAGCTCCGCTGACGGCGGGCGATCGATCACCCGCTGCGGAATCACGTAAGATACCGTGTTGCGATATTCGGAGAGCTTGAACACCAGGGTTTTCGGCACGTCTTTCAGCACATCGAAACCACCGGCCATGTCACCATACAGTGTGGCATAACCCACCGCCATTTCACTTTTGTTGCCAGTCGTCAGCACCAGGCGGCGGCGTTTATTGGACAGGGCCATCAACACCACGCCGCGGCAGCGCGCCTGAAGGTTCTCTTCAGTCGTATCGCGCGCCGTACCGGCGAACATCGGGGAGAGCTGCGCCATAAACGCATCGAACATCGGTTCAATGGAGAGCACGTCAAATTCAACGCCGAGAATTTCCGCTTCTTCCTTCGCGTCGGCAATGCTGATATCGGCGGTATAGCGAAACGGCATCATCACCGCCTGCACCCGGTCTTTGCCCAGCGCATCGACCGCAATCGCCAGCGTCAGCGCGGAGTCGATACCGCCGGACAGCCCCAGCACTGCGCCGGCAAAACCATTCTTGTTGATGTAGTCGCGCACCGCCATAACCAGCGCCTCATACACCTGCGCCAGCGGAGGCAGCTCCGCCGCCGGGGCGATCATCGGTTCAACCTGCAGATCGTTCAGCCGGAACAGCGCGGTTTGCTCGGCAAACGCCGCCAGACGGTGGGTCATATTGCCCGCAGCATCAAACACCTTTGAGCAACCGTCGAAAATCAGCTCATCCTGCCCGCCGACCTGATTCAGGTAAGCCAGCGGCAACCCGGTGCGGCGGCAGTGTTCAGCCAGCAGCGCATTACGCACGTAGGGCTTTTCACGGTTATACGGCGAAGCGTTGATGGAAAGCAGGACTTCAGCGCCGGCGGCCTTCAGGGCGTCGACCGGCTCGTTAAACCACAGATCTTCGCAAATCAGCAATCCGAGGCGATAGCCTTTCAGATCAACCACGCAACTCTGCCCGCCGGCGGAGAAATAGCGTTTTTCGTCGAACACGCCGTAGTTGGGCAGTTGTTGTTTGTAATAACGCACCACCAGTTTGCCCTGATCGAACAGAGACAGTGCGTTATACAGTTGGCCGTTATCGCGCCAGGGATGGCCCACCATCACCGCCACATCGCCGGAAGCCCGGCACAGGCGTTCCAGCTGCGCGTTGCAGCGCTGGTAGAAATCGTCACGATAAAGCAGATCCTCCGGCGGGTAGCCGGACAGCGCCAGTTCGGAGAACATGACCAGATCGGCGCCCGCCTCCTGCTGTTCATGCAGGGTCTGCAACATGCGTTCCGTGTTGCCTTCAATGTCGCCGACCAGCCAGTTAAGCTGCGCCAACGCGATGGAAAGAGATCTGCTCATAGGTTATTCACTGTCTGTCGTATCACCCGGCCGTATCGTTTCGCCAAAGCAGCGAAACGCCAGCGGCCGGTGTCAATGATTCGCCGGGCGTCGTTGAACACGCCCAAGCGGCCGTTATTCTTTAAAATCGTTGGGATCAAGCTCATGCCGGGAAAGCAGCTTGTAAAACTCGGTGCGGTTACGGCCCGCCATGCGCGCTGCATGCGTCACGTTCCCCTTCGTCATCTGCAACAGCTTGCGCAGATAGTGCAGTTCGAAGTGGTTCCTGGCCTCCACGAAGGTCGGCAGCGCGGTGTTCTCGCCTTCCAGCGCCTGCTCAACCAGCGCCTCGCTGATCACCGGCGCCGTCGTCAGCGCCACACACTGCTCAATCACGTTGACCAACTGACGAACGTTGCCCGGCCAGCTCGCCGCCACCAGGCGGTGCATGGCGTCGGTAGAAAAACTGCGCACGAACGGCTTGTGGCGCTCCGCCGCTTCGCGCAACAGATGATTCGCCAACAGCGGAATATCTTCGGCACGCTCGTTCAGCGCCGGAATTTTCAGGTTCACCACATTAAGACGATAGTAGAGATCCTCACGGAATTCGTTTTTTTCCATCGCTTTGGGTAAATCACGGTGGGTCGCGGAGATAATGCGCACGTTAACGTCGATGTCGCGGTTGCTGCCCAGCGGGCGCACCTTACGCTCCTGTAACACACGCAGCAGTTTTACCTGCAACGCCAGCGGCATGTCGCCGATTTCATCCAGGAACAGGGTGCCGCCGGTCGCGGCCTGAAACAGTCCTTCCCGGCTGCTGACCGCTCCGGTAAATGCGCCCTTGGCGTGACCAAACAGCTCGGACTCCAGCAACTGCTCCGGCAGCGCCCCACAGTTAATGGCGATGAACGCTTTGTTGCCGCGCGGGCTGGCGGCGTGGATCGCCCGGGCCAGCACCTCTTTCCCGGTACCGCTCTGCCCGTTAATCAGCACGCTGACGTCAGACTGCGCGACCATTTTGGCCTGCTCCAGCAAACGCATCATCAGCGGGCTGCGGGTCACGATGCTCTCACGCCAGCTTTCATCGGCGGCAGGCGCGGACTGGGCCAGCGCCTCATCAATGGCTTTGTATAACGCATCACGGTCCACCGGCTTGGTCAGAAAACCAAAAACGCCCTGTTGGGTCGCCGCGACCGCATCGGGAATGGAGCCGTGCGCCGTCAGAATAATCACCGGCAGCCCCGGCTGGCGTTTCTGGATTTCGGCAAATAACGCCAGCCCGTCCATCTCGTCCATACGCAAGTCGCTGATCACCAGATCGATGCGATCGCGCCCCAGCACGCGCAGCGCTTCCTGACCGCTTTCCGCCGTGGTGACGCTGAAGCCTTCGCTGGTCAATCGCATCCCCAGCAGTTTCAGCAGGCTGGGATCGTCATCAACCAACAGCAGGTTGGCCGGCTTGCGCTGTGTCATACGCTTAGTGCTCCTTGCTTTCGTTCGGTGCGGTTTCTGGTGCAGGAGGTTCTGCCGCGGCGGGCGCGTCGTCTTTGCCCGTTTCGGGTTTTACGGCAGCGGGCTCATCGCTTTTCTGCCCCTGGCCGTTGTCCTGCATTTCCTGCTTGCGGGAAGAGAGCTGACGTTCAATATCCGTCAGGTTTTCCAGCTTGCGCGTGGTGTCATCCAGCCGGTATTGCAGCCGGCTCTGGTTTTCACGCATGGCGTCCAGCTGTGTATCGGTAGATTCCTGCAAACGCTGATAGCGCCCTTTCTCTTCCAGCAGGGAAATCGTCAGCATTTGCTTTTCGCGCCACAGCTGCAGCAGCGGGCGCAGGGCGCTGGGCCATACGCCGCGGTAGCCATCCAGCCGCGCCAGCATCTGGCGCCGCTCACCGGCCGAAGGTTCGGCGCTGCCAATCAGCAGGCTTTGCTTAAATACGTTCGCCCAGCCGTCGGCGCTCAGATCGCGGGCCTGAACCCGGGCCTGCGTGCCGGTAAGACGATCGGCGCAGTCCATCGCCCGCAGCCAGTACAGCGCGTTGGACAGCGCTTCTCCGGCGTCATTGAGCCAAATGGTATCGCAGGACGCAGTGCGGTAATCCAGCACCTTGGTATCGGGAACGACCGGCTGTACCGAGGCAGACGCATTTTCCGTCGTCATCCGTTCATGGCAGCCGCTAAGCAGAATCAGGCCGAAAGCGGCCGCCATACCGGGAACCACGCCGGTACGTAACGTGCGCAATGCTGTATATGCTGTAGTCAAAAGCCGTTGTGCTGGCCACATTTTCATTCGTTAAACTGTCTCGGCGGTTAAGGGTAATTCAATGCGGAAACACACGTCGGCGTCATCCACGCTCACCAGGCATAACTCTCCCCGCATCCGGCGGATACAGTCACGGGCGATGCTCAGCCCCAGACCGCTTCCTTTCACTGCGCCTTTGCGCTGATGACTGCCCTGGAAAAACGGCTCGAAAATCATGGTTTTTTCGGAGTCCGGAATCGGCGTTCCGGTATTGGCGACGTCAATCTGAACTTTCTGCCCGGCCCGGCGGCTGGTTATCCAGATGGTACCGGATTCCGCGCCGTAGTGCACCGCATTGGAGTAGAGATTATCAATCACGCGCATCAACAACGTCGGCTCCGCCCAGCAGTGCTCTTCATCCAGGTGACACTCCGTACGGATAGATTTCGCCCGCGCCGGCAGGCTGTGAGAAGCCACCACCATATCCACCAGCTCAGGAAGCGCCACGGACTCTTTTTCCAGCGGGCCGTCGGCCAACTTACGATTGTAATCCAAAAGCTGTTCAATGAGTTGCTGTAAATGACGGCTGCTGCTGTCCAGAATAGAGACGACTTCTTTTTGATCGGCGGTCAGCGGCCCGGCAACCTGATCGGCCAGCAGCTCGGTCCCTTCGCGCATACTGGCCAACGGGGTTTTCAGCTCATGGGAAATATGGCGCAAGAATTCGTGACGCTGCGACTCCAGCCAGGCCAGGCGCTCGCTCAGCCAAACGATGCGCTGCGCCAGAGAGCGGATTTCACGCGGCCCGCGAAATGCGTCGATGTTGCCGATCGCCCGCCCCTCTCCCAGCCGGTTAATCATACGCTCAACGCCCTTCACCGGCCCGATAATCATGCGGGTAAACAGGAACACCAGCAAAACGCTGACCAAAAACAGCACCAGCGACTGCCAGCCGAAAAAGTGCCCGCGCTCGGCGATGGCCTGTTGCAGCTGCTGGCCGCGGGTAAAAAGCACCTCGCGCGTGGCCTGAACCATACGGGTATTGGCGGCGGAAAATTGCGTCAGCAGCGTGGAAGCCTGCGGATCGGGGGAGCTTTTTTCACATTGCAGCGCCGTCAGTTGAGTCAGCAGCCCGCGTAAATCCTGGTAATAACGGGCATCGGGCAAAACCGCGGCATGGCTGTCGAGCATCTGCGCGTACTGCTTGCGCTGGTTTTGGTAAAGCTTCGCCAGGGTGGGATCGTCCAACACGCAGTATTGGCGGTAGCTGCGCTCCATTTCCAGCGCCACGCCGGCCATCGCTTCGCTGCGGCGCGCGTCGGACAACGTGGTGCGATTTATATCGGCAGCCTGAGAACTGAGATTGTCCAGACTCTGATACGCCTGATAGGCCAGCACCAGCAACGGCAACAGTACCAGCAGGAAAGCCAGCAAAACCAGTTGCCGCAGCGAGCGGGGAAATAAGCGCCATCTTTTCAGGGAGATCATCTCGTTACCTCAGGCAAAACGTCCACGCATTATACCCAAAGTCGCCCGGGTTGCAGCCGTCATCGCAGTCTGAAAATCCGGATAACGGGCAGATATTCGTCAGATTTCTGCGGTCGGGAACAGCGGCGGCAGAACGCAAAACGGGGACACTAAGTGTCCCCGTTTGCTGAAAGAGGCGGATGCCCTGCGATTCTCGTCCTGTGGCGATGAGGCAAGCCGTCATCTGTATTCTGGACGAATAGCATCCGGAAGTGTCTACACCTGATGAACCAATCATCACAACAAGACACAAAGGCGGTGCCTCACTCAACGTGTCGCCCGATGTTTGATAAAGCGCTTGCGCGACTGTTATCGGTTAAGCTGGACGATAGGCACCTTACTTCTGGCGTCATTCGATGTTTTATGTAGCGCAATTGGCTGACATAAGGAGGTGAATGAGCAACTGACATGAATATTGCACAAGCCGTGCCAGGTTTATAAATAAAGATTCAATTAATTGATTTAAATGATTAAATAATTTTTGCGTATCTATGTAACAACGCCGGGTGCGCCGGTTATCCGCGCCGGTGGCGTTTTTTTGTCGCTGATCCCCGACACTCGCCAGACCTCCTTTTTTGGCTCAAATAAATCAATCACTTAGATGTCTCCAATTAGAGACATCACGATCCCCGCTTTGTAGCCAAATTACGACAATCGTTATTTTCCCTTTTTTTTCAAAGAAAAAGGGCAGCCTCAGGCTGCCCTTGTTACAACGCCTCTGTTTATCCCAACTGCTTGCGGGCGTTACGGAACATCCGCATCCAGGGGCCGTCCTCTCCCCAGCCGTCCGGGTGCCAGGAGTTGCTGACGGTGCGGAAAACCCGCTCCGGGTGCGGCATCATCACCGTTGCCCGGCCGCTGGCGCTGGTTACAGCGGTAATACCATTAGGCGAACCGTTTGGGTTGGCCGGATACGCTTCCGTTACCTTGCCGCTGTTGTCCACAAAGCGCATGGCGACCAGATTATGCTGTTCCAGCGCCGCCAGATGCGCCTCATCACGCACCTCAACACGCCCTTCACCGTGGGAAACCGCAATCGGAATACGTGAACCGGCCATGCCTGCCAACAACAGCGACGGGCTGTCTGCCACTTCGACCAGGCTGAAACGCGCCTCAAAACGCTCCGACAGGTTGCGTACGAAACGCGGCCAGTGTTCCGCGCCCGGAATCAGTTCACGCAGGTTCGACATCATCTGGCAGCCGTTACATACCCCCAGCGCCAGCGTCTGCGGGCGGTGGAAGAACGCTTCAAACCGATCACGCGCACGTGGGTTGAACAGAATCGACTTGGCCCAGCCTTCCCCGGCGCCCAACACGTCACCGTAGGAGAAACCGCCGCACGCCACCAGTGCGTGGAAATCATCCAGCCCTGTACGTCCGGAAAGGATGTCGCTCATATGCACGTCAACCGCATCAAAACCGGCGCGATGGAACGCCGCCGCCATTTCAACGTGTGAGTTAACGCCCTGTTCACGCAGCACCGCCAGCTTGGGACGGTGCCCACGGGCAATATAAGGCGCGGCGATATCTTCACGCGGATCAAAGCCCAGCACCACGTTCAGGCCGGGATCGCTCTCCACCTGTTTGGCCTGATGTTCCTGATCGGCACACGCCGGGTTATCGCGCATGCGCTGCATTTGCCAGGTCGTTTCCGCCCACCACAGACGCAGGCGGGCGCGGCTTTCGCGGTAAATTTCCTGTTCTCCGGCGCGTAACAGGAAATCATCTCCCGCTGTCGCTTCGCCGAGCAGGTATACACAATCGCTGAGGCCATGTTCGGCAAAAATACGCGTGACGTCATCGCCGTCCTGCGCGCGAATCTGAATCACCGCCCCGAGTTCTTCGTTAAACAAGCTTGCCAGATGGTCGTCGCCCAGCGCGCTGATGTCCGCATTGATGCCGCAATGGCCGGCAAACGCCATTTCCGCCAGCGTAACCAGCAGGCCGCCGTCGGAACGGTCGTGGTAGGCCAGCAGTTTGTCTTTGTGCACCAGCGTCTGCATAGCGGCAAAGAAGCCGGCCAGTTGATCAACGCTACGCACGTCGGCCGGCTGGTCGCCGAGCTGGCGGTAAACCTGCGCCAGCGCCGTCGCCCCCAACGTCTGATGACCGGCGCCGAGATCGATCAGCAGTAGACGGTTGTCGCCGCGATCGAGGCGCAACTGCGGCGTTACGGTACGGCGCACATCTTCCACACGGGCGAAGGCGGTAATCACCAGCGACAGCGGCGACGTCATCTCACGGGATTCTTTCCCCTCCTGCCAGCGGGTTTTCATCGACATCGAATCTTTACCGACCGGAATCGTCAGCCCCAGCGCCGGGCACAACTCCTCACCCACCGCTTTTACTGCGGCATACAGGCCGGCATCTTCACCGGGATGCCCGGCTGCGGCCATCCAGTTAGCGGAAAGCTTCACGCGCTTCAGTTCGCCGATATCGGCGGCGGCAATATTGGTCAGCGCTTCGCCGACCGCCATGCGGGCGGAGGCGGCGAAGTCCAGCAGCGCAACCGGCGCACGCTCGCCGATAGACATGGCTTCGCCGTAATAGCTGTCGAGACTGGCGGTGGTCACCGCGCAGTCCGCTACCGGAATCTGCCAGGGGCCGACCATCTGGTCGCGCGACACCATGCCGGTGACGGTACGGTCGCCGATGGTGATCAGGAACGTTTTCTCCGCCACCGCGGGCAGATGCAGGACACGATGCACCGCATCCGCCAGGGAGATATTTTCCCGTTGCAGCGCCGCGCCGTGCGCCTGTTGCGTCTTCACGTCACGCGTCATCTTCGGCGTTTTGCCCAGCAGCACGTCCAGCGGCATGTCGATGGGTTTGTTGCCGAAATGGCGGTCATTCAGCGTCAGGTGACGTTCTTCGGTCGCCTCGCCGATAACCGCATAAGGCGCGCGCTCGCGGCGGCAGATTTCATCAAACAGCGCCAGTTGTTCCGGCGCCACGGCCATCACGTAACGCTCCTGGGATTCGTTACACCACACTTCCAGCGGGCTCATGCCGGGTTCATCGTTGAGAATATCGCGCAGTTCGAAACGGCCGCCGCGACCGCCGTCGCTCACCAGCTCAGGCATCGCGTTCGACAACCCGCCGGCACCGACGTCGTGGATAAACAGAATGGGGTTTTTGTCGCCCAGCTGCCAGCAACGGTCGATAACCTCCTGGCAGCGGCGCTCCATTTCCGGGTTATCGCGCTGCACGGAGGCGAAGTCGAGATCGGCGTCTGACTGGCCGGAGGCCATCGACGAGGCCGCACCGCCGCCCAGGCCGATATTCATCGCCGGCCCGCCCAGCACGATCAGCTTGGCGCCGACGCTGATTTCACCTTTCTGCACGTGTTCGGCGCGGATGTTGCCGATGCCGCCCGCCAGCATGATGGGCTTATGGTAGCCGCGCAGCTCGGTGCCGTTATGGCTGCTGACCTGCTCTTCATAGGTGCGGAAATAGCCCAGCAACGCCGGACGGCCGAATTCGTTGTTGAACGCAGCGCCGCCCAGCGGTCCTTCGGTCATGATATCGAGTGCGGAAACGATACGTTCCGGCTTGCCGAAATCCTGCTCCCACGGCTGTTCAAAGCCCGGAATACGCAGGTTGGAAACGGAAAAGCCGACCAGCCCTGCCTTCGGCTTGGCGCCGCGCCCCGTAGCGCCTTCATCGCGGATTTCACCGCCTGACCCGGTTGCTGCGCCCGGCCACGGCGAGATCGCCGTCGGGTGGTTATGGGTTTCCACTTTCATCAGGATGTGCGCCTCTTCCTGATGATAATCGTATACGCCGCTGTCAGGATCGGCGAAGAAGCGCCCGACCTGTGAGCCTTCCATCACGGCGGCGTTGTCTTTATAGGCGGACAAAACGTAGTCCGGCGTCTGCTCAAACGTATTTTTGATCATTTTGAACAGCGACTTCGGCTGCGTCTGGCCGTCAATCACCCAGTCCGCATTGAAAATCTTGTGGCGACAGTGCTCCGAGTTTGCCTGTGCAAACATGTAAAGCTCAATGTCGTTGGGGTTGCGCCCCAGTTCCTTAAACGCCGCCAGCAGGTAGTCGATCTCATCTTCAGCCAGCGCCAGGCCCAGACGCACGTTGGCGCTTTCCAGCGCGCTGCGCCCCGTTCCCAGCACGTCCACGCTCTGTAACGGCGCCGGAGAGTGATGGGCGAACAGGCTTTCCGCCTGCTGAAGCTCGCGGAACACGCGCTCCATCATGCGATCGTGTAGCAGCCCTTCCAGCGTCTGCCATTGCGCCGCACTCATTTCCGCAGCGTCGACGTAATACGCCAGCCCGCGCTCCAGACGCAGCACGCTCTGTAAGCCGCAGTTGTGGGCGATGTCCGTAGCCTTGGAAGACCAGGGAGAAATGGTGCCGGGGCGCGGCGTGACCAGCAACAGGCGGCCTTTGGACTCATGCTCCGCCAGCGAAGGGCCGTATTGCAGCAAGCGCTGCAGCGTGGCGGTTTCTTCCCCGGACAGCGGCGTGCTGACATCGGCGAAATGGACGAATTCCGCATAGATGTCATTAACCGGAAGGGAAGCGTCCTGACAGGCGGACAGCAGTTTGGTGATACGGAAGGCGGATAACGCCGGCGAGCCACGCAGTATTTCCATCATCTTTGAGGTTCTCTTGTCTTCGAAGCGCTGACAACAGCGCTTCAGTGGGCGCAACAGGGGAAAACGCGCGTCATTATAGAGAATCTGTCCGTCCGACGAAACCGTTTGCGTAGTCTTTCTTTCGATCGCTTGATTTCATTACCCGATTAACTTTCTGTGTTATTTGAGTTGCACACTGACGTTTTGTTAAGCAAAATGCCGCTTGCCTGATGATTTAACCATATATTACCCACGGAATGCCTACCGCCTCACGATGCGTCGCTGAGAGATAACTATTTGAAACGCATAAAATTAAATTATTATCTTATCGGTATTGTCTCTGCGCTGCTGGCGTTGGCCCTCTGGCCTAACATCTCCTGGCACGGCAGCGGCGAAAGCCAGCTTCAGCAAATCCGCAGCCGCGGAGAGTTACGCATAAGTACGATCACATCGGCCATCACCTACAACGGAAATGACAAAAATCCGGCGGGGCTGGATTATGAACTGGCCCGCCGCTTCGCCGACTACCTCAACGTGAAGCTGCACGTCACCGTGCGCCCGACGCTGCCGGAGCTGTTTGACGACCTGGACAGCGGCAAAACAGACATGGTCGCTGCCGGTCTGCTGTACAACACCGCCCGCCTCAGCCGTTTCCGCACCGGGCCGGCTTATTATTCCGTCTCTCAGCAGTTGGTTTACCGTCAGGGCAGCGTACGCCCGCGCAACCTGAAGGACCTGAAAGGCGATTTGGTGGTACAGTCCGGCTCCGCGCACATCACCACGCTTAACCAACTTAAGCAGCTTAAATACCCGGACTTAACGTGGAACTCATCCAGCGATCTGTCAGCCAACGAGCTGATGAGCGAGGTGGTGTCGGGGAAACTGAATTACACCATCGCCGATTCCGTGTCGATCGCCATTTTCCAGCGCATTCATCCGCAACTTGCCGTCGCCTTTGACGTCAGCGATGAAGAACCGGTGATGTGGTACCTCAGCCGTTCCGTTGACGACAGCCTGTACGCCGCGATGCTCGACTTTTTCAGCAATATCGTGGAGGACGGCACGCTGGCGCGTCTGGAAGAGAAGTACCTGGGCCACGTCGGCAGCTTCGACTACGTTGACACGCGCACCTTCCTTAACGCCATTGATAACGTGCTGCCGTCGCTGAAGGGCATCTTTGATAAATACGCCGACAAAATTGACTGGCGCCTGCTGGCGGCCATTTCCTATCAGGAATCACACTGGAACCCGCAGGCCACCTCCCCCACCGGGGTACGCGGCCTGATGATGCTGACCAAAGCCACCGCCGAAGGCGTCGGCGTCAGGGATCGCCTTGATCCGGAGCAAAGCGTGGCCGGCGGCTCGCTGTACCTGGAGCGCCTGATGGAGAAAGTGCCGGACAGCGTGCCGGAAGATGAAAAAATATGGTTCGCGCTGGCGGCATACAACATGGGCTATGGTCATATGCTGGACGTTCGTCAGCTTACGCAGAAACAGGGCGGCGATCCGGACAGTTGGGTCGATGTTAAACAGCGCCTGCCCATGCTCAGCCAGAAACGCTATTACACGCAAACGACGTACGGCTATGCCCGCGGGCATGAAGCTTACAAGTACGTTGAGAATATCCGCCGCTATATGCTCAGCCTGGAAGGCTACCTGCTGGAGAAAGAGAAACAGGCAGCGGCGGAGATTGCCCATCAGGAAGCCCTGGGGAGAGGCTATCCGGTCGTCGCCGTTGACAACGTGTTGCGCAACTGACGCCTCAGTCGTTCCCTTCTTCTCCCGCCAGTTTCATGATCCGCCGTTGTTCCCTCTTCTGTTCGCGCCGCCAGCGGAAAAAATCACTCAGCACCTGAGCACACTCTTCCGCCAGCACGCCGCTGGTGATTTCAATCTGATGATTCATACCGGGATGGCGCAGAATGTCCACCAGCGACCCCGCCGCGCCGGTTTTCAGATCGTTCGCGCCATACACCAGGCGTTTGATCCGGCTGTGAACCATCGCCCCGGCGCACATCACGCAAGGTTCCAGCGTCACGTACAGGGTGGCGTTGATCAGACGGTAGTTTTGCAGCACCTGCCCGCCCTGCTGGAGAGCCATAATTTCCGCATGCGCGGTCGGATCATGGCGGCCGATAGGACGGTTCCAGCCCTGGCCGATAATCTGATTATCTAACACCAGCAGCGCGCCGACCGGCACTTCTCCCTGCTCACGGGCTTTGTGCGCCAGCGTCAGCGCCTGTTTCATCCAGTAAGCATCATCAAATTCACTCACGCCTGTTCACCTCTGCATTTTTATCGCCCGGCATTATACATGGGTTGCCGGGCGTGTCTCCGGCTTCTGAGCCAGATCATATTTCCGCGGATGATTTACCCTTATGCTGTTCGCCGTTCATCGTGTATGACATCAACAGGAGAATTTATCCCATGGTAAGAAAAGCCTTACTCGCCGCTTCGCTGCTGTTTTCCTCTCTTTCGGTATTGGCCGCTGAACACTGGATTGACGTGCGCGTACCGGAGCAGTATCAGGAAGCCCATGTACAGGGCGCCGTCAACATTCCGCTGAAACAGTTGGAACAACGTATTGGTGAAGTCACCCAAAATAAAGACGATACGCTGCACCTGTACTGCAACAGCGGTAATCAGTCCGGCAAGGCAGAGAAGTTATTACAGCAGATGGGATATCAGCACGCCGTAAATGAAGGCGGCCTGAAAGACGTCGAGAAAACCCAGACGCTGGTCAGGCAATAACGACCAGGGTATCGGAAGGGCGGGACGTTACCCGCTCTTTTTACTCCAGTTGCTGTAATCCGCCGCTTTTACTGACGCGGAAACGGTGCTCGCAGTAGGCCAGCAGCGGGTTATCCTGCTTGCTGTCGCTGTAGCCGCTGAACAAACGCAGTGGTTTGCCCAGGCGTTGCTCCAACTGCACCACTTTTTCCTTCCCCAGACAACGCAACGGTAATACCCAGCCGCCGTTACGCCGCGCAACGCGGCTGCCAATCAGGCGTACCTGATGGATAAAGGGTGTATCGTCATAAACCTGCTCCACTAAATGCTGCGGCGAACCGGTGATCAACCAGACTTCGGCGGTATTGCTGGCAAGATATTCACGCAAACGGGCCTGCACCACGGGAAACGGCGTCCGCTGCCGGCGGAATGCTTTGACGAACTGTAACTCCAGCGCCCTCAGGCTCGCTTCCCGGTGACCGAACGTTATCGCCCACAGCAGCAGGCTCATCGGCCAGCGCGCGGCCCGCCCCCTGAACAGCAGCCCCAGGCCGATAACCGGCAATAACGGCACCACCAGCACCCCATTTTGCGGCATACGTCGCAGCAGATAGCGCAGAAAACTGCCGAACAGATCCTGCTGATGCAACGTGCCGTCTAAATCAAAGAAAATCACTCTTTTTGGCTGTGGTTCCGTCAACGTTTTCCCCTTATGCGCCAATCGCTATGAATTGCCTGAATATTCCGTAATTTAAAATATACCGCCGGTGAACGCCAGATCATGATGAAAATATGAAGCTCACGGACATTGCCGGGATTATTGTTAATGGGCAGTAAATGAATAAGCGGCGTTACAGACTAAACAAGACATTTTATTTTCGACAGAAAAACAAACAGTAATATGTGCAGCTTCCTGCCAGCGCTGGCTCGTATGATATCCGCACACTACACTTTGATACGGATTCTCAGTTTTCCCCTCTGTCAGATACCTGATTAAAGTGTCAGGAGGCCGGAGGCATTCCTCAGGACCAATGCTTCTACCGTATACCGTATTATCGATATTAACGGGCATGAAAGTAATCATAAAAATATTAGCATCGACGTTTATAAAAAATAGTTGCCATATTATTCCCTTCCCGGAATTTCCGGGGAGGGAATGCGGATAATAATATGAATAACAGCTTGCTGTTTTCATATTCGTTCTTCGCCGTGTATTTCTCATTCACACCATTTACTCTCCATTAACCTTACCGCACGACACCCCATATTGGGTTCACGGCTGATTTATGCTATCTTACGCCGGCGTTTTATACTGAGAATAAATTTAGCCTGCTGATATGTCCTTACTGATTACCAAGAAATGTATCAATTGCGATATGTGCGAACCTGAGTGCCCGAACCAGGCCATCACCATGGGCGACAGCATTTATGAAATCGACCCGGCGCGTTGCACCGAATGTATCGGTCATTACGACGAACCTACCTGCATGAAGGTCTGCCCGATCGACAACACCATCATTCGCGATCCCGCTCACCCGGAAAGTAATGAAGCCTTGTGGGATAAATTCGTCCTGCTGCACCACGCCGATAAAATTTGACGCATAAAAAAGGCGGAACCATGTCCGCCTTTTTTGCACGCCTGAATAAACGCTACGCGTTCTGCCGCCACCACTCCGACAGCAAAATACCGGTCGCAACGGAAACGTTCAGGCTTTCCACTTTCCCGGTGCCGTCAATTGACAGGTTAAGATCGCCCTGACGCCACAGGCTGTCGGACAACCCGTCGCCTTCCTGACCTAACACCAGCACCATCTTGCGCGGCAGCTCGGCTTTTGCCAGCGGCGTACCCTTGTGGCTTGAGGTAGTAACGATGCGATAACCGGCATTACGGAAAGACTCCAGCACGGAATCGAAGCCGTCCGCATTGATCGCCTGAATATGCTCGGCCCCGCCTTCCGCGGTACGTACCGCAGCGCCGGACTCCAGCAGCGCCGCATCCTGAACGATGACGCCGCGCACGCCGAAGTGCGCGCAGGTACGCATGATGCCGCCCAGGTTATGCGGGTTGCCGACGTCTTCCAGCGCCAGAACGCAATCCGTGTCGCCGGCGTTCTGCAAGTATGCTGAAACGTCCAGTCCGTTACGCTTTTTAATCAGGAAGCACACCCCGCCATGGTGCTCGGTGCCTGAAGCTTTTGCCAGCTCAGCGTCATCCACCACGTGGTAAGCTTTACGGTTCGCCGCCATCCAGCGCAGCGCTTCACGAAAACGGGGTGTTACCGACTGAACGAACCAGGCGCGCACGATGGAGTCAGGTCGGCTGGCAAACAATGCCTGACAGGCGTTTTCGCCATAGACGCGGGTTTCTTCGTTACGCTGACGGCGTAACTGCTCCGGATCGATAAAACTTTTACCGGAGATACCGCCGTGATCGGGCTTCTCTTCTTCAGAAGGCCCCCGGGAAACGGTTTTCCAGGGAGAATCATATTCTTTGCGCGGACGGTCATTCCCGCGATCGCGGCCGCCGCCTTTGCGGTCTCCGGAGCGGTTATCACGCCCCTGTCGCGGCTTGCCGCCCTTTTTATCGCTTTTTTTCTCGTCCTCGCCACGGACGTACATTACTTTTACTTTACCGTTTTTGCCGTTTAACGAATCGCTCATGACACCCTCTCCACCAATGCGCAGGGCGCGAAGATTACCTGATGTCACCCAACTACGCCACAGGCATAATACAAAAGACAATATCTATTGTAATCATCGAAAAAATCACGTTGTAGTTAGCATCACCAAGAATGATAATGATTAACAATTATCCAACATCTCACGGTTAACGAGATGTCCGATACTGACGAACAGCAACACAACCAATTGAGGTTAATTATGAATACCGTCTGTCCATCCTGCCAAACCACCAATCGCCTGCCGGAAGAGCGTATCACAGAGCAGGCTAAATGCGGACGCTGCGGACATGAACTGTTTGACGGTGAAGTTATCAATGCCACAGCACAAACATTGGATAAAATATTACAGGACGACGCACCGGTATTGATCGACTTCTGGGCGCCGTGGTGCGGCCCCTGCCGCAGCTTTGCTCCGATTTTTGAAGACGTGGCCCAGGAACGCGCGGGCAAAATCCGCTGCGTCAAAGTCAACACTGAAGCCGAGCCGGAACTGAGCGCCCGTTTCCGTATCCGCAGTATTCCGACCATCATGCTCTACCACAATGGCAAACTGGTGGACATGCTGAATGGCGCAGTACCGAAAGCGCCGTTCGACAACTGGCTGGACGAAGTTCTGACCGCCAAAGCCTGATGCCGTTTCGCCGGTCTTGCTGATGCAGGACCGGCTTTACCGCCCTGCCCCGCCTTGTTTAGAATAGCGCCTTTATTCCCGTTAATTCCCGGAAGTTTGATGCTGCCCAATGCCGTACTGCGCCTGCGCGAAGAACGTCTTTCCCGCGCGACGCGCCCTTTTCTCGCCCGCGGATGCCGGGTGCGACGCTGTCAGCGTTGCCTTCTGCCCCAGCCACAGTGTTTGTGTGAAACCATCTCGCCACAGGCGGCGCGCAGCCGTTTCTGCCTGATGATGTACGACACCGAGCCGATGAAGCCCAGCAACACCGGGCGCCTGATTGCCGACATTCTGCCGGATACTGCCGCATTTCAGTGGTCACGCACCGAAGAGGATGAGGAACTGCAGCGGCTACTTGCCGATCCGGCTTATCAGCCTTACGTCGTTTTTCCCGCTGCTTACGCCGCGCCGGAGCGGGTTACGAGCCGTCTGCCGGTGGAGGAAGAACCGAAAACCCCGTTATTCATCCTGCTCGACGGCACCTGGCCCGAAGCACGCAAAATGTTCAGAAAGAGTCCCTATCTGGATCGTTTCCCGGTTTTTTCCCTTGACGATGATATCGTCGCGCAATCCTATCTGTTACGTGAAGCACAGCGCCCGGAACAACATTGCACGGCTGAAGTTGCGGCCACCCTGCTGATGCTGGCCGGCGATCAGGCTGCGTCGCAGGCGCTGCATCAGCACTTTACCCGCTTCCGCCGGCAATACTTATTAGGAAAACCGCATCATCGCGGCGACGTCACAGCAGAAAGCGCCGGGAGCGCATAAACTCAGGGAACTTGTCTGCGCAAGGAGCCTGTTATGAGTCAACGAAGTCTGGAAGCCCTGCTGCGTCCTAAATCGATCGCGGTGATCGGTGCGTCGAACAAAGTCGGACGCAACGGTCATCTCATCATGCGCAATCTGCTCGACGGCGGATTTCTTGGCCCGGTGATGCCGGTAAATCCGTCTTATCAGGCCGTCTGCGGCGTGATGGCCTATCCGGATATCGCCTCCTTGCCGCGGGTTCCCGATTTAGCCATCCTGTGTACCAATGCCAGACGCAATCCCGCACTGATCGCCGAGCTGGCGGCAAAAGGATGCAAGGCGGCTATCGTTCTTTCTTCGCCGCTTAACCAGACGGAAGAGCTGCGCCAGTGCGCGCTGCGGCATAACGTACGCCTGCTGGGGCCGAACAGCCTCGGGCTACTGGCTCCGTGGCAGAAGCTCAACGCCAGTTTCTCGCCCGTTCCTATCCTGCCGGGTAAGCTGGCGTTCGTTTCCCAGTCTGCCGCCGTCGCCAATACCATTCTCGACTGGGCGCAGCAGCGCAAAATCGGTTTCTCCTGCTTTATCGCTTTAGGCGACAGCATGGATATCGATATGGACGACCTGCTCGATTATCTGGCGCGTGACGGCAAAACCAGCGCCATCCTGCTTTACCTTGAGCATCTGAACAGCGCGCGGCGCTTTCTCTCCGCCGCACGCAGCGCATCGCGTAACAAGCCGATACTGGTCATCAAAAGCGGACGCAGCCCTCAGGCGCAGCGTTTGCTGAACAGCGTGCAGGGACTGGATTCCGCGTATGACGCTGCTATCCAGCGCGCGGGCCTGCTGCGGGTGCAGGATACGCATGAGCTGTTTTCCGCGGTAGAAACCCTCAGCCATATGCGCCCTTTGTACGGGGAAAAATTACTGATCGTCAGTAACGGCGCGGCACCGGCCGCGATGGCGCTGGATGAGCTGCTGCGCCGCAACGGTAAATTGGCCAAACTGGATGATGACATACGCGAAGTGCTGCAAAAGCAACTTACGCCGGACATCATCGTAGAAAATCCGCTGAACCTGCGTGACGACGCCACGCCCGCCCGTTATCAGAAAGCGCTGGAAGCGCTGCTGGACAGCCACTGTTACGACGCCATACTTCTGATCCATGCGCCCAGCGCTGCGGCTCCGGCGGGGAAAACGGCGGAAATCCTGATTCAAACTTTGCGGCAGCATGGCCGGGGGAAATTCGTTCCGATACTGACCAACTGGAGCGGCGAATATTCATCCGTCGAGGCCAGGCATCAGTTCAGCGAAGCGGGCATCCCCACCTATCGTACGCCGGAAGGCGCGGTCACGGCCTTTATGCATATGGTGGAGTATCGCCGTAACCAGCGCCAACTGATGGAAACGCCGTCGTTGCCTACGGGCCTGGCGGCAAACGCCAGCGACGCGCACCAGCTTATCCAGACGTTTTTGGATGAAGGCGCCAAACGGCTTGATACTCATGAAGTACGCGCCATTCTTGCCGCCTATGGCCTGGAAACATTGCCGACCTGGATCGCCAACGACAGCATCGAGGCGGTGCATATTGCGGAGCAGATCGGCTATCCCGTCGCGCTGAAGCTGCGTTCGCCGGATATTCCGCATAAATCCGAAGTGCAGGGCGTCATGCTCTACCTGCGTACCGCCGCCGAAGTGCAACAGGCCGCCAACGCTATTTTAGACCGGGTCAGGCAAACCTACCCGCAGGCCCGGATTCACGGACTGCTGGTGCAAAGCATGGCTAACCGCGCCGGCGCTCAGGAACTGCGGGTTTCCGTAGAGCCGGACCCGGTGTTCGGCCCGCTGATCTGCCTGGGCGAAGGCGGCGGAGAGTGGCAGCCGGATCGGGATGCCGCAGTGGCATTGCCGCCGCTGAATATGACGCTGGCGCGCTATCTGGTGATGCAGGCGATTAAGAGCGGGAAAATCCGCAGCCGCAGTCCGCTGCAGCCGCTTAACGTCGCCGGGCTGAGCCAGCTGCTGGTACAGGTATCTAACCTGATCGTTGACTGCCCGGAGATTACGCGCCTGGATATTCATCCGGTATTGGCATCGGGTGATGAGTTCACGCTGCTGGATGTTTCACTACAGCTCGCGCCCTTCGATGCGGAATCTCAGTCACGCCTGGCAATCCGGCCGTACCCTTCTTACCTGGAAGAAACGGTTACGCTCAAAAACGATCAAACGTGTTTGTTCCGCCCTATTCTGCCGGAAGACGAGCCTCTGTTGCAGCAATTCATCGCCAAGGTAACCAAAGAAGATCTCTACTATCGCTATTTCAGCGAGATTAACGAGTTCAGTCATGAAGACTTGGCAAAGATGACCCAGATTGACTATGACAGAGAGATGGCCTTCGTCGCGGTGCGTGAGTCTGGCGGCATCACAGAGATTATCGGCGTTACGCGCGCCATGACCGACCCGGACGGCGTGGAAGCGGAATTCGCCGTGTTAGTACGTTCCGACTTGAAAGGGCTGGGGCTTGGCCGGCTGCTGCTGGAGAAGATGATCCGCTATGCCTCCCACCATGGCCTGCAAAAGCTTACCGGCATCACCATGCCGAATAACCAGGGGATGATCGGGTTGGCGAAGCGACTGAATTTCGCCGTTGACGTCCAGTTGGAAGATGGCATTGTAAACCTTGAATTGCCGCTTCCGGTTATAGGATAACCCAGGGGAAAACGTTGAGGTCACGCCGACAATTAACGGCAAAACATACGTACATAGATGCAAAGTAGTGTTATTATCGCTCGATCTATGGGACTGATTTACCAGACATGGCAGCGTGATAGCCATGCAATGATGAGAGAAGAAGCGCACTGTGATGTTGTCAAAATTTAAACGTACCAAACATCAACAACACCTTGCTCAACTGCCCAAACTCCCCCAGATTGCCGGGGATGTGCAGACCCTGTACTCACCAGAAGCATTCCGTCTGGCATTGATTGATGCCATTGCCAATGCAACTCACCGTATCTTTATCGCGGCGTTATATCTGGAAAAAGATGACGGTGGCAAGGACGTACTTTCCGCGATCTATCAGGCCAGACAACGGCATCCGGAACTGGAAGTCTGCATTCTGGTTGACTGGCACCGCGCTCAGCGCGGACGTATCGGCGCCGCCGAGGGCAATACCAACGCTGACTGGTATTGCAGCGTTGCCCAGCAGCATCCTGACGTTTCCGTTCCTGTTTATGGCGTTCCGGTTAACACGCGCGAAGCGCTTGGCGTATTGCACCTGAAAGGATTTATCGTTGATGATACGGTGATCTACAGCGGCGCCAGCCTGAATGATGTTTACCTGCACCGGCATGAAAAATACCGTTACGATCGCTATCAGTTCATCCGCAACCCACAGCTTGCGGATATCATGGTCGACTATATCCGCAATAAGTTGCTGACCGATCCGGCCGTACAGCGCCTGGATAGCTGTGAACGGCCAAAAAGCCCGGAAATCAGGAATGAAACCCGCCAGTTCCGTCATTTATTACGCGGCTGCGCCTACGATGTTCAGGGTTCTGCCAGTGAGGACGAGCTCTCGGTCGCACCACTCGCCGGGCTGGGTAAACAAAGCATCCTGAACAAAACCATTCATCACCTGATGTGCAGCACCAATGAAAAGCTGACGCTGTGCACGCCCTATTTCAACCTGCCGGCGCTGCTGGTACGTAATATCATGTCATTGCTGCGCCAGGGTAAACATGTTGAGATTATCGTCGGCGACAAAACGGCGAACGACTTCTTCATTCCGGAAAGCGAGCCATTCAAGATTATCGGCGCACTGCCTTATCTGTATGAAATCAACCTGCGCCGCTTCCTTAACAGGTTGCAGCGTTTTGTTGATAATGGGCAGCTTGAGGTGCGTTTGTGGAAGGATGAGGATAACACCTACCACCTGAAAGGCATGTGGGTTGATGATGAGTGGCAGTTGATCACCGGCAATAACCTGAATCCACGCGCCTGGCGCCTGGATTTGGAGAACGCCATTTTGATCCACGATCCCAAAGGAGAACTGCGCGAGCAGCGCCAGCATGAGCTTGAGTGCATCCGTAAGCATACGCACGTTGTACAAAGCTATATGGAGCTGGAGAGCATTCAGCAGTACCCGCTGAAGGTCAGGAAACTAATCCGGCGGTTACGGCGCATTCGTATCGACCGGCTTATCAGCCGTATTCTCTGAGTTATCTCAAGCCTCCGTAACGGGGGCTTTTTTGTGCCTGCGATTCAGGCTGATGCATTGAAGAAGTGATATTGAGGGAGAGACTTGGTGGGAAAGGCGTTTCACGTCCCTCTGGAAAAGGTGTCTAAATTGCACAAATGCAAAAACCCCGGCCTTCCGACCGGGGTTTCCACTGATAAAAGCCTGGCAGTTCCCTACTCTCACATGGGGAAGCCCCACACTACCATCGGCGCTACGGCGTTTCACTTCTGAGTTCGGCATGGGGTCAGGTGGGACCACCGCGCTATCGCCGCCAGGCATATTCTGTTATTCCAGCCGCTAACCATCAGGCAGCCACCAGAACCAATCCCAAAACAAGCTAAAAATATTCTCTCTCTTGTGTCTCTCACCAAAACACCTTCGGTGTTGTAAGGTTAAGCCTCTCGGTTCATTAGTATCGGTTAGCTCAACGCATCGCTGCGCTTACACACCCGAC
>NZ_QRAP01000005.1 GCF_003363015.1 Enterobacillus tribolii
TTGGGCTGCCTCGCTGCTGAGCCGTGCTGTTTGCCGGTCAGTGGAGGCGCATTATAGGGACTTCCTGATGGCTGACAAGTGTTAATTTAAAAAAACCGTTTGATCGCGTCTTTTTTATACACCCAGCCCGTTTTTAGCGCTTTTTAATGGCTTCCGGCAGGTCCGCTAAGCTATCCAGCACCCAATCAGCTTTATTTTCCGCTTCCGCCGTCACCGGTTTTCCCGTACGAACCAACACACGGGTTCCGACACCGGCCGCTTCCCCGGCCAACAAATCATCCAGCTTATCGCCAACGATATAAGACGCCGCCATATCAATTTTCAAATGCCGCTGAGCGGAAAGCAGCATCCCCGGCTGCGGTTTACGGCAATCACATTGCTGGTGATACTCTTCCGTACCATAATCCGGATGATGCGGACAATAATAGATACCATCCAGATCAACCCCGCGATCGGCCAGGGACCAATCCATCCATTCGGTCAAATGCGTAAACTGCTCTTCGGTAAACTTACCGCGGGCAATGCCGGACTGATTGGTCACCAGCACCAGGGCAAACCCCATACGCTTCAGTTCTTTCATTGCGTCAATAACGCCGTCAATAAACTGAAACCGATCGATTTCGTATATATATCCGTGATCGATATTGATCGTGCCGTCACGATCTAAAAAAATTGCGGGAACTGTCTGAGCCACCTGATTTCACTCCTAAGAATCGCATCGCGCCAGTATCGCATGAATTTCGTTATAAGGAAGAATACAAAGCCATAGGGTTCACGGTTGACTTAGCCGTCTAGACGCCTTAACATCCGATCAATGCCTTGGTTCGTCCAGGGTTTGTTTTTATCCACCACGGGCAACGCCAAAAGCAAAACAAAAATAAATGATCAAACTAATTAATATCTCGAAAGTTTTTCAACAAGGCTCCCGCACTATCAATGCGTTATCCAATGTAACGCTGGAAGTACCGGCCGGCCAAATTTACGGCGTAATCGGCTCCTCCGGCGCGGGGAAAAGTACGTTGATTCGCTGTGTCAATTTGCTTGAGCGTCCCACCAGCGGCCAGGTTCTGGTCGACGGGCAGGATATGACTACCCTTTCCGAAAGCGCGCTGACCAAGGCCCGCCGTCAAATCGGTATGATTTTCCAGCACTTCAACCTGCTGTCATCCCGCACCGTGTTCGGCAACGTAGCGCTGCCTTTGGAGCTGGACAACACGCCGCGCGCCGAGGTTAAGAAACGGGTCAGTGAACTGCTGGAGCTGGTCGGCCTGTCGGACAAGCACGACGCTTATCCCGCCAACCTGTCCGGCGGCCAGAAACAACGCGTCGCGATTGCCCGCGCGTTAGCCAGTAACCCGAAGGTGCTGCTGTGCGATGAAGCAACCAGTGCGCTTGATCCCGCAACCACCCGTTCGATTCTGGAATTGCTGAAGGATATCAATCGCCGCCTGGGATTGACCATTCTGCTTATCACCCATGAAATGGATGTGGTAAAACGCATTTGCGATCAGGTCGCCGTGATCAGTGAGGGGGAGTTAATCGAGCAAGGCACGGTCGGCGAGGTGTTTTCTCACCCCAAAACGCCGCTGGCCCAACAGTTCATCCATTCCACGCTGCATCTGGACATTCCCGAAGATTACGCTTCGCGCATCACCCCCCAGCGCACCAGCGCCGACAGCCTGCCTCTGCTGCGCCTGGAGTTTACCGGCCAGTCCGTTAACGCGCCGCTTATCTCGCAGGCGGTACGCCGCTTCAACGTAGATATCAGCATCCTGAGTTCGCAAATGGATTACGCCGGCGGCGTTAAATTCGGCATCATGCTGGCAGAAGTGCACGGCGATGATGACAGCACGCGGGCTGCCATTACATTTTTTAAAGAACACCACGTAAACGTTGAGGTACTGGGTTATGTCTGAAGCAATGATGTGGCTGATGGCGCGGGGAATCTGGGAAACCGTCGCGATGACCTTCGTATCCGGCTTTTTCGGCTTTGTTCTGGGTCTTCCGGTCGGCGTACTGCTCTACGTTACCCGTCCGGGGCAAATCATGGAGAGTACCAAGCTGTATAAGCTGTTGTCAGCGCTGGTGAACATCTTCCGTTCGATTCCCTTTATCATCCTGCTGGTATGGATGATTCCGTTTACCCGTATGGTTGTTGGTACGTCCATCGGCCTGCAGGCGGCATTGGTTCCCCTGACCATCGGTGCGGCGCCGTTTATCGCCCGTATGGTGGAAAACGCCCTGCTGGAGATCCCGACCGGCCTGATCGAAGCATCGCGTGCTATGGGCGCCACGCCGCTGCAGATCGTCACCAAGATCCTGCTGCCGGAAGCCCTGCCGGGCCTGGTCAACGCCGCGACCATCACGCTGATTACCCTGGTCGGTTATTCCGCAATGGGGGGCGCCGTCGGCGCCGGCGGTCTGGGACAAATCGGCTATCAATACGGTTATATCGGTTATAACGCCACCGTGATGAACACCGTGCTGGCGCTGCTGGTTATTCTGGTTTATCTGATTCAGTTCAGCGGCGATCGCATCGTAAAAGCGGTCAGCCACAAATAATAGGCTACATTCTCTATACAAAGCATGCGCTGACAACGGCGTAATACACAACGAGTCACATGAGGGAAAGGGTATGTCATTTAAGTTCAAATCAGTAGCAGCGGTTGGCGCACTTCTGGGAGCTCTGGCGCTGGCAGGCTGTGGGCAGGAAGAAAAAGACCCCAACCATATCAAGGTCGGTGTTATCGTCGGCGCTGAGCAGCAGGTAGCAGAAGTTGCTCAGAAAGTGGCAAAAGAGAAATACGGCCTCAACGTTGAGCTGGTTACGTTCAACGACTACGTGCTGCCCAACGAAGCCCTGAGCAAAGGTGACATTGACGTCAACGCCTTCCAGCATAAGCCTTATCTGGATCAGCAAATCAAGGATCGCGGCTACAAGCTGGTTCCGGTCGGCAACACTTTCGTTTACCCGATCGCCGGCTATTCGAAAAAGATCAAATCGCTGGATGAGCTGAAAGAAGGCTCCCAGGTCGCCATTCCCAACGATCCGACCAACCTGGGCCGCTCCCTGCTGCTGCTGCAGAAAGTGGGCCTGATTAAGCTGAAAGACGGCATCGGCCTGCTGCCGACCGTATTGGACGTGACCGAGAATCCGAAGCACCTCAAGCTGGTTGAACTGGAAGCGCCGCAGTTACCGCGTTCCCTGGACGATCAGCAGATCAGCCTGGCGATTATCAACACCACTTACGCCAGCCAGATTGGCCTGACCCCGGCAAAAGACGGTATTTTCGTGGAAGACAAAGATTCTCCGTACGTTAACCTGATCGTTTCCCGTGAAGATAATAAAGACGCGGAGAACGTGAAAAAATTCGTTCAGGCTTATCAATCTGACGAAGTCTATGACGCGGCGAACAAAATTTTCAACGGCGGGGCAGTGAAGGGTTGGTAATTTCTGTCTTCGTATTATACTGAATCGTCTTAATCCACAAGACGGGCTAAGGCCCGTCTTGTTATTTGCATCATTGCCTGATTCAATATCGCCATATCAAAATAACAAACTCGGGAAGTTTTTATGCGCGCGTTATCGTTGTGCTTGCTCGCTGGATCCCTGACTCTGACAGGTTGTTCTCTGCTGCAATCCAAACCTGCCCCCACGCAGGAACCTGCAAAAATGATCGAGCCGGCCGCTCCGGAGAAGCCCGCACATACAGCACCACGCCCCTCTCCGGTCAAACTGTATCAGAATGCGGAAGAACTGGTCGGCAAGCCGTTCCGCGACCTCGGCGAAGTGTCCGGCAGCGTGTGTCAGACCACCAGCCAGGGCAACGCCCCCAGTCTGACCACCGCCCGCAAACGCATGCTGACCAAAGCGGCGGGAATGAAGGCGAATGCCGTATTGCTGCATCAGTGCGTCGTGCTCAGCGACAGTAACGGCTGTTATCGCCAGGCGCTCTGTCAGGGCTCGGCGTTAAACGTTTCTGAGCAATGAGCCAATTTACTTTCGATACGATCGGCATCATCCGGTCACCCTATAAAGAAAAGTTTGCCATCCCCCGCCAGCCCGGACTTATCGACGACGGCGGGGGAACTCTGGAACTCCTCCCCCCTTATAACCACGCGGAAGCCGTACGCGGCCTGGATGCCTTCAGCCATCTGTGGGTAATTTTCGTCTTTCATCAAACCATGCAGGCCGGCTGGAAACCCACGGTGCGCCCTCCCCGCCTGGGAGGCAACGCCCGCATGGGCGTCTTCGCCACGCGTTCAACCTTCCGCCCTAACCCGATCGGCATGTCATTGGTTGAGCTGAAGGCGATCAACGTGCGCGCCGGCCAGGTTCACCTGGAGCTGGGCAGCCTTGACCTGGTGGACGGCACGCCCGTGCTGGACATTAAACCCTATCTTCCCTTTGCGGAGAGCCATCCTGAAGCCCGTGCCGGGTTTGCCCAGCAAGCGCCCAACGCGGCGATGCCCGTTATCTTTTCCGCACTGGCGCAATCTCAGATAGAGCAAAACCAACGCCGCTACCCGCATCTGGCCCGCTTCATTCGTCAGGTCCTGGCGCAGGATCCGCGCCCGGCCTACCGTAAAGAAGAAACCATCGATCGCATCTATGCCGTTCATCTGCTGGATTTCAACGTGCGCTGGCAAATCAGTGAAGGCGTGACGGAAGTCCTCGATCTCAACCAAAGTTAGAAATTCGTCACACTCCCTTTTGACAACCCTCCGTCGCTGGTAAACTAAACCACTTTACTATTTTCGGCCGCGTTTTCGCGGCCTGGCTATTTCGTTCAGCGGAACAATACACATGCGTACAAGTCAATATTTGCTCTCTACGTTGAAAGAGACACCTGCCGACGCGGAGGTTGTCAGCCACCAGCTGATGCTGCGCGCCGGGATGATCCGTAAACTGGCATCCGGTCTTTACTCCTGGATGCCGACCGGCCTGCGCGTTCTGAAGAAAGTCGAAAACATCGTGCGTGAAGAAATGAACAACGCCGGTGCCATCGAAATTTCCATGCCGGTCGTGCAACCCGCCGACCTGTGGCAGGAAAGCGGCCGCTGGGAGCAATACGGCCCGGAGCTGCTGCGCTTTGTCGACCGCGGCGATCGTCCGTTCGTCCTGGGGCCAACGCATGAAGAAGTCATCACCGACATCGTGCGCAACGAAATCAGTTCATACAAACAGTTGCCGCTGAACTTCTTCCAGATCCAGACCAAGTTTCGCGATGAAGTGCGCCCCCGTTTCGGCGTAATGCGCGCGCGTGAATTCCTGATGAAAGACGCCTACTCGTTCCATACTTCGCAGGAATCATTGCAGGAAACCTACGACAAAATGTATGCGGCATACAGTCGCTCATTCAGCCGTATGGGGCTTGATTTCCGCGCGGTACAGGCCGACACCGGTTCCATCGGCGGCAGCGCGTCCCACGAGTTCCAGGTGCTGGCGAAAAGCGGTGAGGACGACATCGTCTTCTCTACCGGCTCCGACTATGCGGCCAACATTGAGCTGGCGGAAGCCGTAGCGCCGGCCATCTCCCGTGGCGCTGCAACGGAAACGTTGCGCCTCGTCGACACCCCGAACGCCAAAACCATTGCGGATCTGGTCGAGCAGTTCAATCTGCCGGTTGAAAAAACAGTTAAAACCCTGCTGGTACACGCGGCGGAAGAAAGCGGGCACCCGCTGGTTGCCCTGCTGGTGCGCGGCGATCACGAGCTGAATGAAGTTAAGGCAGAAAAACTGCCGCTGGTCGCCAGCCCGCTGACGTTCGCCAGCGAAGCCGAAATCCGCGCCGTCGTTAAAGCCGGCCCCGGCTCACTTGGCCCGATTAACCTGCCGGTTCCGGTCGTGATTGACCGCTCTGTCGCCGTGATGAGCGATTTCGGCGCAGGCGCCAACATCGACGGTAAGCACTACTTCGGCATCAACTGGGAACGCGACGCCGCCCTGCCGCAGGTTGCGGATATCCGCAACGTGGTGGAAGGCGATCCGAGTCCGGACGGTCAGGGTACCCTGCTGATCAAACGCGGCATTGAGGTCGGGCATATCTTCCAGCTCGGCACCAAATACACCGAAGCCATGAACGCTACCGTTCAGGGCGAAGACGGCCGTAATCAGCTGATGACCATGGGATGCTACGGCATCGGCGTTTCCCGTGTGGTCGCGGCCGCCATCGAGCAGAACCATGACGAACGCGGCATCATCTGGCCTGACGTGATCGCGCCGTTCCAGGTCGCCATCCTGCCGATGAATATGCACAAGTCTTTCCGCGTGAAGGAGTTGGCCGAAGCGCTCTATGATTCGCTGCGCGCCAAAGGTATCGACGTCCTGCTGGACGACCGTAAAGAACGCCCGGGCGTGATGTTTGCCGACATGGAGCTGATCGGCATTCCGCATACCCTGGTGATCGGCGATCGCAACCTGGACAACGATGAGATCGAATACAAAAACCGCCGCGCCGGCGAGAAGCAGATGATCAAGAGCGGGGAAATTGAAGAGTTCCTGCTGGCGGCCATCAAGCGCTAATTCCGCTCCCGCGCAAAACAAAAACCCGTGATACTCTCACGGGTTTTTTTATGCATCAGATAAGAGAACAATGTCGCTTAACGGCAGTTCTTATTCGCATCAAACTTCGGCGCACTGTCCGCTACCAGCGTTTTCACCACCACGGATTCGCTGACCGAAGGTGATACGGAGAAATGCGCACGAACCTCGACATAGACAGGTTTCCCCGGCTCGCCGGCAGCGCGCTGATAGCCTTTTTCCAGTGCCGCACTGTAAGCCACGGAGAATTTCTTCCCGGTCGCGCAGTCCTGCAAACTCCCTGACCTCAGTTTTCCTACATCCGGCTCGTAAATGTACATCCCTTTAAACGCCATCGGCGTGGTCGGCAGCTCGGCATCCGTCGCCTTCAGCACATAGTTGAAGGAGGACTCAATCGGCGCGCCGGTTGCATCCAGCAATTCCATGTCATTGCCGCGCGGATGGAAGTAACGCTTATCGCCGTCCGAACTGGTCAACACCAGTTTATCCGCCGTTCTCTGCCACACGCCGTATTCCGCCATCGCCTGATCGCCATCCCGGCTGCCGCGATAAATCTGTTTCAGAATAAAGGTGCCGTCTTTTTCCAGAAATAATGATGTATCCATTCCGCTGCAATCCGCACACGGTAATACGCCCTGATAGCTCTGCGCCATCGGGGTCAGAGGCTGCTCCGTATACTGGGAGCGCGCATGGCAACCAAATAAAGAGATCGTTCCGGCTGCCAACAGCAGCGTTATTGCCAATTTTTTCACAGTTTCTCTCCTACTGTGGTCTGCTTGTGTGCCAGGCTCTCCGTTATCCGGAGCCTGTGCTAATCCGGTTTTACTTTTCCACGCAACGTCTTGGTTTTGCCACGCCGGGTTTTCTCATCCGTACGGCGCTGCCTGGCGCGAACGCCCGGCCGTGTCGGCCGGCGCACTTTTTCCGTCACGCCGGCTGCGCGAATCAAGGCGGCCAAACGTTCCAGCGCCGCTTCCCGGTTCATCTCCTGACTACGGTATTCCTGTGATTTAATCACAATCATACCCTCGGCGGTAATCAGATGATGACTCATTAACAATAGTCGCTGCTTATAACTCTCGGGTAAGCTTAATGAGCGATGAATATCAAAACGCAGATGAATCGCCGTGGACGTTTTGTTAACGTGCTGACCGCCCGCGCCCTGCGCCCGGATAGCCGTTATCTCTATTTCATCATCAGGAATCGTGACCCGGGACGAGATGACCAGCATCTCAGCGCTCCGGCGTCTGCCAGTGCTCGAACTGCAATTCGAGGCTGTGAGCGGCGTCCGACAGCCAAATCGTACCTTCCTGTAACGTCGCCTGCAGCGTCATGGTACGCGCCGCCAGTGACGCCAACTGCCCGAGCGCGGCATCAGGCAAAAAACGCACCGTCAGATTGCGCAATGACGCTGCCTTATCCTGCTGTTGCTGCCACCAAACACGCGCCGCGCGTTCGCCGTAGGCATACAACACTACCTCACGGGCCTGGCTGCTGGCCTTCTTCAGCCGTTTTTCATCCGGCAGCCCCAGCTCAATCCACAGCTCAACGCCGTTATGATCGTTATGCAGCCACAGCTCCGGCTCATCATCGGCGCAAAGCCCGCGGGTAAAGGCCAAACGTTCGTCCGCATGGCAAATCCAGGCCAACAGGCGCAACATCATGCGCTGCTCGGTCTCCGAAGGATGTTGCGCCAGCGTCAGATTCGCATCGTGATAAAAATGACGGTCCATATCCGCAATATTTACCGCGGCTTTATAAATCGTTGCTTTTAACGCCATACATCCCTCACAGTTTAATCCCCGACAGTGTAACGGATCACCTACCGCGCAACCAGCACGGACATCGGCCGGTTAGACTTGTTTTATGATTATTGAAACGAAAGAAATCCCCCTGCTGTATTTAAATTGCCTGTGCTATAGTCGTCAGGCATATGAATTTACCCCCGCAACATCCTTCCGTGGATGAAAACCGGCGGGGATAGATTCTATAGGGGGATGATTTTGCAACACTATTCTGAATTAGTTCGCCGGAAGTATGCTGAGATTGGCAGCGGAGAACTGGGGTATATCCCCGACGCACTGGATTGTGTACTGAAGGCACTGGATGCGATTGCAGCCAACGATGCGCTGCCGTCAGATGTGAGGGAACAGGCGGCCTACGCCGCCGCTAACTTATTGGTGAGTGATTATGTCGATGACTGATGAGTATCAACCCATTAACTGCGACGATTACGACAATTTGGAGCTCGCCTGCCAACATCACTGGGTGCTGACGTTGGTACTGCGTGAAGGTGAAACGCTGGAGGCAAAGGCCAGCGACCTGTTCTCCCGCAAGCAGGTAGAATATTTACTTGTGGAGAAGGACGGCGAAACGCGGGAGCTACGGCTGGACCACATCGTCAGTTTCAGCCATCCGAAGATCGGTACGATAGAGATCAGCCACTCCTGAGCTAATCCTGAATCAATACCCGCGGGGCGATGCACACAGTGTACCGCCCCGTTTCTTTTTCAGGGTTTCAGGCTGGCGTAATAGGCAGCCAGATCGTTGATATCCTGCTCAGACATCGGGGCCATGTAAATCTTCATGATCTCTGCCTGACCGCCCGAACGCGTCCCTTTCTTATACGCCCGCAACGCTTCATTCAGGTATTGCACATTCTGCCCGGCAAGATTCGGGTACATCGGTACGGACACCTTCCCTTCCGCACCGTGGCATGCCACGCAGGTCGCCGACTTCGCCTTTCCGGCCGCCGCATCGCCGTCGGCCAGCGCAGGCAAAACGGTCATGCCCAACGCCATCGCCGCAATCAAAGGGTATCTCATAATTATTCGTCGCTCCCAAGCTCACATTGTTCTGCTGTTTAATTCCGCTGTTTTTTACATCCAGCCTTTCGTCCAGTGAACGTTCCAAACCGGATGATTGGCAATGGCCTGCCCATCAAGCGTAACAAAAACCCCCAAGGCCGCAATGAGTCGTTCACCAAAATAAATCATCGGCGTTCGTTCGCGCTCCCAGGGAGGGACGTCCTGCTCCTGCCAGATTTTTTTAATCTGACGGGAATGACGGCGCCCGACGATACGCAGCGTCCCGTGCGCGACGAAGCGGATCGTGACGGTTTCTCCGGCGCGCGGCGCGCAGATACTCACGCCACGGTTGCCCAATTGCAGTTCGCCCAGATTATCCGGCAGGCGCAACGGTTTACGGGGATCCCAAACCAGCACTTCGTCTTTGAGTGAACGCAACGGCGGCAGCAGAAACAGCCGCTGGCGAAAACGGCGGACCTGCACGTTCCCCAGGTTAAGCAACGGTTCCGCATCTTCCCGCGCCAGCGCCACTTCATGCCACAGGCGCTGCAACTGTTCACGGGTCGGCATCATCGCATCAAAGCAGGCGATCCAGCGGCGCAGCAACGCATAACGCCGTGCTTCCGACATCGGCAGCATCCCGCAGATATCCAGCGAATCATCCTCATTCATCAGCGACTGCAATGACTCCAGCAGCAGCTCATCCAGCAGTTGTTCCTGCTCGGCGCACAGGCTGGCGCTGCGTGCCACGGCTTCGGAGAAGTGCGGCCAGCGCTCGCACAGCCGGGGAATCACCCGCAAACGCAGATAATTGCGATCGAAGCGATCGTCCTGATTACTGTCATCCTCAACCCAGCTCAGTTGCTGCGCTTCGGCATACGCTTCCAACTGACGACGGGAGATGTCCAGCAGAGGCCGCACCTGTTCACTGCCGGAAAACGGCATGTGCGCCGCCATCCCCGACAGCCCGGTAGGACCGCTGCCGCGCTTAAGCGCCAGCAGAAACGTTTCACACTGATCGTCCTGGTGTTGTGCCGTGAGCAAAACTTCATCCGGCTGAATGATCCCAGCGATACCGTGATAGCGGGCCTGACGCGCCGCCGCTTCCACCCCCATATGGCCCGGTTCGACGCGCACGCGCAAAACCTCCAGCGGCACCTGCCAGAGGCGGCAAATATTTTCGCTGTGCGCCACCCATTGATCGGCAAACTGGCTCAGGCCATGGTGAACGTGCACGGCGCGGATGTGCAGATGCGGAAACTGCCGCGCGCGCAGTTGTACCAATGCATGCAGCAGCACCGTGGAATCCAGCCCGCCGCTAAAGGCAACCAGCAAGCGCGACCGCCCCTGTAGCTGCCCGGCGATACGCATCGGTAATTCGGAGATATTCATATTAGGAAACGGTTATGTTTTTCGCTCAGGTGCAACGATATCAGCATGTTAATCAGCCTATTACGTCAGGGCAATCATTACCCGGACACCAACGCACTTTTTCTTGCCCGCGCTGCGTGCCACAGCCAGAGCATCACAACCAGCCCCGCGCATCCCAACGCCCCCCAGGCGATTTCGCCAAATACGCCGGCATAGGATGACAGCGAATGGGCCAGCGCCTCGCTGCCCTGTTCGAAATGCGCCTGCGCCGTCTGGTTTGCAATGATCCCCGCCAGATAATTCGCCACGGAGCCGGTCGCCAGCATATAGATGCCGGTGAGCACGCCCGTCGCGCCGGGAATGTGTAGCCGGGTAATCTGCGCCATAGCCACCGGGTCGATGAACAGCTCGGCAAACCCCATCACCGCCAGCCCGAGCACCGTCACCAGCATGGAAGCCTGACCATGCGCCGCGGCCCAGCGGGCGTTGGCGGCCAGGATGGCGAATCCCGCGCCGATCAACAGCATCCCGAGCGCGAATTTTCCCCATATGCGAACCGCACGATTGCCACGCCAGGACTCACGCACCAGCCAGGCCAGCACCACTCCACTAAGCATAACAGCAAAACCATTCACCGACTGGAACAAGGCCGTCGGCACCGTCACAGAGAACAGATTTCTGTCGACCACGCGATCGATAAACAGGCTGATGGAACTGCCGCCCTGCTGGGCGAAAGCCCAGAACAAGGTGCCCAGCAACATCAGAACGACGACCTGCCCCAACTCCCGCCGCTGCACGCCGCCGGCACGGCGGAAAATCATCGCCAGAATCACCAGCGCTGCCGCGCAGACCAGGGCGAGCGCGTAGCCTGACCAATCACGCCAGAACAGAACGGCAACGAGAAACGGCGCGATAATCAGGCCAATCGACAACCATCCCCAGTTCGGCAGGCCAGCGGATGCCGTTGACATGACACGCCAGTCAACGCCCCGCGTATGACGGAAATGACGCCGGCCGCATAAAAAGATGAGCAACCCGGCAAACATACCAATACCGGCAAGGGCGAACCCGACGTGCCAGCCGTAGCGCTCAGCGGCCAGGCCGCAGGCGATCGGCGCAACGATCGACCCCACATTCCCTGCGGCATACAACAGGGAGAATCCTCCGTCGCGACGCGGATCGTCCTCTGCGTAAAGTTCGCCGAGCAAACAACTGATATTGGATTTAAACAGCCCGTAGCCACACACGATGATGGCGAGAGCCAGGTACAGCGAAGAAGGAGACACCGCGCTGATGCCGAGCACAATGTGCCCTAAGGTCATCAGCGCCGCGCCTGAAATCACCGCCGCCCGGTTGCCGAGCAGACGGTCGGCCAGAATACCGCCGACGATAGGCGTAACATAAACCAGGGAAGCATAGGCGCTGTATAACGCGAAGGCGTGAGTGTCGTCGTAACGAAGTTGATGGGTGAGATAGAGTATGAGCAACGCGCGCATGCCGTAAAAACTGAAATACTCCCAGATTTGCAATGCAACGACATAGTAGATAGCGCGCGGTTGTGAGGGTGTTTTCATGGTGTCTCCCATTCAGAGCAGGGGACCTGCGCCAATAAAAAAGGCGCCCCGATGCGGGGCGCCCCGTTTAACGCGTATTACGCCTGTGCTTTCAGCACTTTCACCGTATAGCGGCCATCGGCCTGACGGTAGGCGCCGTGAATGTCGGTTTCAAAGCCCGGATAGTGAGCGCCGATTTCACACAACATTTGCAGGAAGTCGAGTACCGGACGGCTTTCTTCCGTCAGCATTTCACCCGGCATAACCAGCGGAACACCCGGAGGATACGGCAGGATCATGTTGGCGTTAACTTTGCCGACCATGTCCTCAAGGTAAACTTCCTCGGTTTGACCACGCAGTTCCAGCTGGAACGCGTTGTGCGGATTCATCACCATTTCCGGCAACACTTCAAACGCACGGTACATCAGGTCCGGCAGGTTGTGATGCTGAATCAGGGCATGAATGCCTTTCGCCAGATCCTGAATACGCATGTTTTCATAGAATTCAGGCGCCTCGCGATACAGCGAAGGCAGCATGTTTTTCACCCGCAGGTTCAGATCGAAAGCGCGTTTAAACTCAGTCAGCGCACGCAGCAGGCTGAGCGCTTTGGTTTTATCGATACCGATGCTGAACAGGAACAGCAGGTTATACGGCCCGGTTTTTTCCACGATGATGCCGTGTTCGTCCAGGTATTTCGCCACGATGGAAGCCGGAATACCGTTGGCCGCCATCGAACCGTCTTTTTCCATGCCCGGAGTCAGGATAGTGACTTTAATCGGGTCAAGGTACATGTGGTCGCTGTCGATATCTTTAAAACCATGCCAGTTATCCCGGGCATCCAGCAGCCAGCAGCGGGTTTCATCAATATTTTCCGGCTGCCATACGTCGAAGAACCAGCCATCGGATTCAGTTTTCAGACGTTTGATTTCTTTACGGAAACGAATCGCACGTTCAATAGAACCATTGATCAGGCGTTTACCCGCGTTCCCTTTCATCATCGCCGCAGCGGTTTCGGTGGAGGCCACGATACCGTAATGCGGAGAAGTGGAGGTGTGCATCATGTAGGCTTCGTTGAAGGTTTCTTCGTTGATGTCGCCTTTCACGTGGATCATGGAAGCCTGAGAGAACGCCGCCAGCAGTTTATGCGTGGACTGGGTTTCGTAAATCACTTTGCCTTCCACACGATCGCCGCTCATACCGCACAGACCTTTGTAGATCGGGCTGAAGTTGGTGTAAGGCACCCAGGCGGAATCGAAGTGAATGGATTTCACGTCCAGGTTTTTCTTGATGTAGTCGGTGTTATACAGCAGGCCGTCATAGGTCGAGTTAGTGATAACGGCATGCACCGGCCAGGTGGCGTTCGGCGTTTTCGCTACGCGTTCAGCGATGGTGTCATGCTGGAATTCACTTTTCGGAATCCCGCCCAGAATACCGTAAGCATTACGGGTCGGACGGAAGTAGATCGGCGTAACGTCGCTCATCATCATCAGATGGGTCAATGATTTATGGCAGTTACGGTCAATCATGATGGTGCTGCCGGCCGGTGCGGAATACATGCCGACAATTTTGTTGGCGGTTGAAGTACCGTTAGTCACCATGTAGCTGCGTTCGGCATTAAACGTACGGGCAATGTACTCTTCCGCTTCTTTGTGCGGGCCGGAGTGATCCAGCAGGGAACCCAGTTCGGATACGGAAATAGAGATATCCGATTTCATGGTGTTCGCGCCGTAGAAATCATAGAACAGGCTGCCGACCGGGCTTTTCTGGAATGCAGTACCGCCCATGTGGCCCGGCGTACAGAAGGTGTATTTGCCTTCTTTCACGTAGTTGAACAGCGCTTTGGTCAGTGGAGGCAGAATAGCGTCGATGTAGGCGTCGGTGCTCTGACGGATTTTCAGCGCGATATCCTGTGCGCCGCCCAGCGCATATTCGAAGAACTGAACGTTCAGGCGCAGATCGTTCAGGCTGACGTCCAGCGTGGAATGCGTATTGGCGAAGGCATACAGCGGCATATGCTCGTTCATGGCGCTGATTTCTTCGCACAGCGTCAGGTTGTAGGTATCCCAGTCAAAAATCACGCCGCAAAGACGGGCATTATTGTCGATCAGTTTCAGCAGGTCTTCGCGATCGTTGGGATAAACCACCTGAAAGTCCAGTGCCTCCAATGCCTTGTGCAGTTCACGGATGGGCTCTTCTTTGAAGTAAACACCCATGTGATTAAGGATGGCGATAATATTCATACTCAAATTCTCCAGGCAAAAAGCGGGCCTCCCCCTGTTATCTCAACAGGGAACAAGGAGAGGCTGGATAAATTAGGATGTCGGGGCCGGTTTATCAGGCGGCGGCATTACTGTCGGCGGTGTTCTGTGCTTTACGCGTATTCATCTTACGGGCATAGAACATCAGGATTATCAGGCTGACGATGAAGGTACCGGACAACTCGAAAGAACCGGCGCCCATCAGCGCAACGAAGCAGAAGCAGCAACCCAGCACGGAAGCACACAGGCTCAGGATGTTGCGTACGTTGGCGCCTTCGAAACGAATCAGGTCAACGCAGGAGTAGAAGTAAGGCAGCATGGTCAGCAGCACCGCGATACCGGTCAGTTCGCCGAACAGGTCAGAGGCTTTACCGCCGCTGGCGTTCATGATGGTAATCAGCACCATCAGCGCGGTCATTTTCACTGCGGCAAGCAGCAGGCCTTTTTTCGGGATACCGTTGCTGTCCATTTCGCCATATACCGCCGGGAAGTTACCGTCTTTGGCTGCACGCACGCCGGCCTGACCAACCAACATCATCCAGGAACCCAATGACGTCAGGCAGGCAAACGCGGTGAAGGCGGAAACCAGCGGAGCGGCCCAGCTGCCGACCATGGTTGACGCACTCATGGCAAACGGCGCACCGGAAGCGGCCATCTGGCTCGCAGGATACATACCGGCGATAACCTGAGTCGCGGCGATATAAACGATACCGGCCAGCGCCGTGCCCATCATGGTGGCCAGCGGAACGGTACGCTGCGGGTTGTTTACCATACCGGTACTGACGGCGGCAGACTCAACGCCGACGAAAGCCCACAGGCACAGCAGAATACTTTTAATCACGGCATGGCTGTCAGTACCACCGGACGTGTTCCAGTTAGCCTGATAGGTCGCCATATCGAACCAGCCCCAGCCGGCGATGGCCGTACCGATAACCGGAATCAACACCAGCACCAGGCCGATAGTGGTCAACCGGCTTACCCAGGTGCCGCCCAGCATGTTCACGAAGGTGAAGATCCACACGATGGCGATACAGGCGATACCGGCCGGAATCGGGTTATTCAATACCGGGAAGAAGGTGGAAAGATAAGAAACGGCGGTAATACCGATAGCAAGGTTACCGATCCAGTTAGCGTGGTAATAAAGCACGCCGGTCTGAAAACCAAAAGCGGGACCAATTTCACCGGCATAGGCGATCGGTCCGCCTTCCTGCGGGTTCTTCGTTGCCAGTCGGGCGTAAACATAAGCCAGCGACATCGCGCCGATTAAGGAAATGACCCATCCCCAAATGGCTATGGAACCAAGACTCGCGAGGTTAGCAGGCAATAACGCAATGCCGCTCCCCATCATATTACCGGCAACAACGCCGGTACAGGCTATAAGCCCGATCTTCTTGCTTGATGACATGGTCAGTTGCTCCTGATTTATTTTCAGTGAAGCCGCATCACACAATTCTGATTATTCGTCATCGCATGACCGACCCGATGGAGCGCATATTAGGGAGATGGGTGAGAGAAGTCCTAAAGGTAAAGTTAAATTATCAGCGTGTCCTAAGAAATGACATCTTGATATTTTTTGTCAATCCGCATTTTAAATGTCAAGAAACCCAATTTAATCACTATAAATCAATGTGTTGATATTTCCATGACGCACTAAAAACCGTTGTTTCTCAGGGCTTGATATAACATTAAATTCACATAAATTGCGCCATTAAAAAACACTAATTTCATCGTTTTAAAACGCTGGAGAAAACAGAGCACGGAAAATAAGGATATAAAAAAACCCGCAACGGAGATTATCCATCACGGGTTAGAATATATAACGACCGACTATTTATTATTGTTACTGTAATTAACCAGATAAGGGGCTACACGCTCAATATTGGTTTGAAAGACCCCATTCTTTATCCAGTAAAGCGTATTGTCACCCGGACGTAAATTGAACGCCGTAATATAAGCATCCGCCGCCAGATTGTTTTGCCCTTTCAGTTCGTACACCTTGCCCAACAAAACATAATTCAGCCAGGACATTTCCAGTTCAATGCTCTTATTGATAGCGGCATACGCCTCATCGGTCTTGCCCTGCCCCAGATAGTCCACGGTATAGATCTGCGCCAGAATCGGGCTGTCTTTCAGCACCGGAAGCGCCTCAACGTCGCTGATATCCCGCCGCAAGCCGGCAAGCTGTTGCGCATCAAGCGGCTGATAAGAGTTAAGCAGAATATCCACCAGCACTTTTTCCGCCTTGGCATAAACGAAGTCCGGCGACTGCGCAATGATTTCCGCCAATTGACGGTTTGCCTGATTCAGTGAGTCACTATCTCCCTGAATCAGCAACTGATGCGCCTGATAATATTGCTGCAGCGCCTGACTGTGCTGAGGCACCAGTGCACGAACGCGATCAAGCAACTGCGGCGGCGGCGTAATCTTCAGCACCTGGAAAACGCTGTTGACAAAATCCTGTTGTACGGTCAGCAGGTTATCCGCCGTAATGAAGTAACGTTTCTCCAGCATCACGGACGCATCGGCGTTATCGATCAGGCGAACGGAAAGAAAGCACTGCTGGGCGCGATAGTGCCGCTGATTCACGAATTCAATAAACAATGACTTACCCGAGCTGCTCGGCCCGCCATAGTTATAGTTGGTTTGATCGTGTACCAGGAACGTGGAGTAGGTATTCAGCCCCTGAGTCAGTTGCTCGCTGATGCCTACCACATAAGAAAGCTGATTCGTCCAGTTGCTGCAGCTGTTACCGCCCTGAATCCGGATATCGATGTCCCGCGGATTCAGCAGCATCGGCGCCGTCGCCACCGGCACCCGTTTACTGAATGCCGCCACGCCGACGAAAATCACGCATAGCGCCAGCGACGTGAGAAATGCGAACCAAACCCAAAATGTAGAACGCTTCATTTTAACCGCGTCCGTACGCGCTTTCGGCGCAGCCGCGTTTTGCGTTTTAACCACGGGAGCCGCCACTTCCGGCGCCGGTTCGCTCACGGCAACCTCCCGCACGACGGGAGGTTCAGGCAGCAGCAGCTCATCGCCTTCCTCGCTCCAGACGACCGGCTCCACCAGCTTATAGCCGCGTTTCGGCACGGTAACGATGTACTCCGGAGCATCCGGGCGACCATCTTTCAGGTATTTACGCAATTCGGAAATGCATTGCGTCACTACATGATTGGTGACAATGTTGCGCTTCCAGACATTATCGATCAGCTCATCCCGGCTTAAGACCGTATCAGGGTGATGAGCAAAGTAACTCAGCATGTCAATCAGGCGCGGTTCCAGCACCAATAAGCGTCCATCGCGGGTAATTTTGTTATCGGCAGCTAAAACCAGCCACTCGCCAACGCGGAAAGTCTGCTCTTGCATGGTGTGCAACACTCGGCGTGGAACATGAAAAGACGGGCAATGGTAGCATACTGGCCGGGGTTGCGCAGTATGCCCGTTTGTGCAAGCCGTTATTGCTGATAGAGTTCCAGCGGTAAACCGTCCGGATCGGTGAAGAAGGTGAAGCGGCGCTGGGTATAGGGATCAATGCGAATGTCCTCGCACTCTACGCCATGCCGGGCCAGATGCGCCACGGCGTCATCGATGTCCTCCACGGCAAACGCCAGATGGCGCAAACCGCAGGCTTCCGGGCCGCTGGCCCGTGCGGGCGGATTGGGGAATGAGAACAACTCAATGGTATAGTTGCCGTTCAGCGCCAAATCCCCTTTCCAGGAATCCCGGGCTTCCCGGTAAGCTTCGCTCAACAGCGTAAACCCCAGCACGTCACAATAAAACGCCTTACTGCGCGCGTAGTCCGAGGCGATGATAGCAATATGGTGAACCTGCTTCAGCTTCACGCGTTCCTCCCGTCTCTCCACAAACCAATAAAAAAGCCCATTATCCACGGATAATGGGCCTGGTAACGAAACCGGCTAATCAGCAATAACCGTAGTTCATCAGGCGCTGATAGCGGCGGTTGAGTAACTCTTCCGTTTCCATCTGATCCAGTTCGCCCAGATCGGCCAGCAGCTGTGTTTTAAGCGACGCGGCCATTGCGTCCATGTCGCGATGCGCGCCCCCCAGCGGTTCCGCAATAACGGAATCGATCAGCTTCAGCTCTTTCAGGCGCGGCGCGGTGATCCCCATCGCTTCCGCCGCCAGCGGCGCCTTATCGGCGCTCTTCCACAGGATCGAGGCGCAACCTTCCGGTGAAATCACCGAATAGGTGCTGTACTGCAACATGTTGACTTTGTCGCCCACGCCGATAGCCAGAGCGCCGCCGGAGCCGCCCTCCCCGACCACCGTACAGATAATCGGCACGCTCAGCCCGGACATTTCGCGCAGGTTACGCGCAATGGCCTCTGACTGACCACGTTCTTCCGCACCCACGCCAGGGTATGCGCCAGGGGTATCGATAAAGGTGATGATCGGCAAATGGAAACGTTCCGCAATTTCCATCAGGCGCAGCGCCTTGCGGTAACCTTCCGGCGCCGGCATACCGAAGTTGCGGCGGATTTTCTCTTTGGTTTCACGCCCTTTCTGATGACCGATGATCATCACCGCACGCCCGTCCAGGCGCGCCATACCACCGACGATCGCTTTGTCGTCGGCATAGGCGCGATCGCCGGCCAGCTCATCAAAATCAGTAAAAATACGCTGAATATAGTCCAGGGTATAAGGACGGCGCGGATGGCGCGCCAACTGGGCAATCTGCCATGCGCCCAGATCGGAAAATATCTTGCGGGTCAGTTCCACGCTCTTCTCGCGCAGGCGCTGGACCTCTTCGTCGATATTAATATCCAATTTTTCGTCTTGACGGCTGACTGCGGTCAGCGAGTCAATTTTCGCTTCAAGCTCTGCAATCGGCTGTTCAAAATCCAGAAAATTCAGACTCATAGTATTCCTATTTTAGTCAAATTCCAGTTCAACCTGTTCATTACCCACCAGAGTACGCAGATCCACTAACAGGCGATCGGTCGGCGTTACCCGCCAGCTCGCGCCGAACCGGAGCCTGGCGCGCGCGTCATCACGCTGATAGTAAAGATGAACCGGAATCGTCCCCGATCGATGGGGTTCCAACGATTCGCGAAGACGGTTTAAAAGCTGGTCATCAATTTGCCTGTCAGTCAGCGAGATAGCAAGCCCGCGCGCGTATTTTTCGCGTGCCTCGCTAATATCCATTAACTCACGGACCATCATTTTAAGTCCGCCGCTAAAGTCATCAAAGCTGACCTGCCCGCTGGCAATCAGGATACGGTCTTTCTCCAGCAAATGCTGGTACTTATCTAACGCTTCGGTAAATAACATCGCTTCCAGACGACCGGAACGGTCATCCAGCGTGCACACGCCGATGCGGTTCCCGCGTTTGGTGGTCATCACGCGCGCGGCGACCACCAGTCCTACCGCCGTGGTCATTTTACCCCGTTCCGTCGGATGCATGTCTTTCAGGCGCAATCCGCCGGCATAACGCTCAATCTCTTTGAGATATTGCGTAATCGGGTGACCGGTCAGGTACAGCCCCAGCGTTTCGCGCTCGCCGTCCAGCACCACCTGCATCGGCCACGGCGCCACGCTGCTGTACGACTTCTCTACCTGCTCCGGCGCCTCCGCCAGTACGCCGAACATATCCGCCTGGCCGATGGCCTCCGCTTTCGCGTGCTGATCCGCCGCTTTCAGCGCATCGTTGAGCGAATGCATCAACGCCGCGCGATGCGGCCCCAGGCGATCGAACGCACCGGACATAATCAGCTTCTCCAGCACACGCCGGTTCAGCTTCTTGGTGTCGGTTCGCGCACACAGGTCAAACAGCTCGCGGAAGTGACCTCCCTGATTACGCGCCTCGATAATGGCTTCGATCGGCCCTTCCCCGACGCCTTTAATCGCGCCGATACCGTACACAATCTCATTGTCGTCATTGACGTGGAACTGGTACAGCCCGCTGTTGATTTCCGGCGGCAGAACCTTGAGCCCCATGCGCAGGCATTCATCCACCAGGCCCACCACCTTATCGGTGTTGTCCATATCCGCAGTCATGACCGCCGCCATAAACTCCGCCGGATAATGCGCTTTCAGCCACAGCGTCTGGTATGACACCAGCGCATAGGCCGCCGAGTGCGATTTGTTAAAGCCGTAACCCGCGAATTTCTCCACCAGGTCGAAGATTTTCATCGCCAGCTCGCCGTCGACGTTATTATTCTTCGCCCCGTCTTCGAACACGGATCGCTGCTTCGCCATCTCCTCAGGCTTTTTCTTACCCATGGCGCGGCGCAGCATGTCCGCCCCGCCCAGCGTATAGCCGGAAAGCACCTGGGCAATCTGCATCACCTGTTCCTGGTACAGGATAATGCCGTAGGTCGGCTCCAGTACCGGCTTCAGAGACTCATGCTGCCACTGAATATCCGGGTAAGAGATTTCTTCACGCCCATGCTTACGGTCGATAAAGTTATCCACCATGCCAGACTGCAACGGCCCCGGACGGAACAGAGCCACCAGAGCGATCATATCTTCGAAGCAGTCCGGCTTCAGGCGTTTGATCAGATCTTTCATGCCACGCGATTCAAGCTGGAATACCGCCGTGGTTTCCGCCCGTTGCAGCATGTCAAAACTCTTTTTGTCATCGAGCGGGATCGCCGCGATGTCCACCGGCTCCAGCCCCTGTTTCTCCCGCCGGGCGTTAATCATATCCAGCGCCCAGTTAATGATAGTCAGGGTGCGCAGTCCGAGAAAGTCGAACTTCACCAGCCCGGCATATTCAACATCGTTTTTATCAAACTGGGTAACGGGGTTATTGCCTTCGGCATCGCAATAAAGCGGCGCGAAGTCGGTGATTTTGGTCGGGGCGATAACTACCCCGCCGGCATGTTTACCGGCGTTGCGCGTCACGCCTTCCAGCTTGCGCGCCATATCGATGAGGGCTTTCACCTCTTCGTCGGCGTCGTAGATTTCCTGTAATTGCGGCTCGGCTTCAAATGCCTTGGCCAGCGTCATACCCGGATCGGGCGGCACCAGCTTGGAGATACGATCGACGAAGCCGTAAGGGTGGCCCAACACGCGCCCCACGTCGCGGATAACCGCCTTCGCCGCCATAGTACCGAACGTGATGATCTGCGATACCGCATCGCGGCCATACATGTCCGCCACGTGCTCAATCACCTGGTCGCGTTTTTCCATGCAAAAATCGACGTCGAAGTCGGGCATGGAGACACGTTCCGGGTTGAGGAAACGTTCGAACAGCAGGTCGAATTCCAGCGGGTCGAGATCGGTGATTTTCAGCGCGTAGGCCACCAGCGAACCGGCGCCGGATCCCCTGCCGGGACCGACCGGCACGCCGTTATCCTTCGACCACTGGATAAACTCCATTACGATCAGGAAGTAGCCGGGGAAGCCCATCTGGTTGATAACCTGAAGTTCGACCTCCAGGCGCTTATCATACTCAGGACGCTTCTGCGCACGCACCTCCGGGTCGGGATAGAGAAACTCCAGGCGCTCTTCCAGCCCTTCTTTGGATTTTACGACCAGGTAATCTTCCGTCGACATATCGCCGGTCGGGAACTGGGGCAGGAAGTATTCCCCCAGGCGGATTGTTACGTTACAGCGTTTCGCGATTTCAACGCTGTTTTGCAGAGACTCCGGAATATCGGCAAACAGCTCGCACATCTGCTCTTCCGTGCGCATGTACTGTTGCGGGCTATAGTTTTTCGGCCGTTTCGGGTCGTCGAGGGTAAAACCGTCGTGAATGGCGACGCGAATTTCATGCGCGTCAAAATCGCTTTCATCAATAAAGCGTACGTCGTTGGTCGCGACCAGCGGCAGGTTACGCGCCTGCGCCAGCTCAACCGCAAAATGCAGATAGCTTTCTTCGTCCGCGCGCCCGGTGCGGATCAGTTCCAGGTAATAACGATCGGGGAAGTAGCGCTGATAGAACTCGACGCACTCGTTAACCATCGCCTGGTTACCGCGCAGCAGCATCTTGCCGACGTCGCCGTGGCGCGCGCCGGAGAGCAGGATCAGCCCCTCATTGTGTTCAATCAGCCATTCACGGTCGATAAAAGGCCCGGCTGCGCCGTAGCCCCGCTGGTAAGCCTGAGAAATCAGCAGCGTCAGGTGCTGATAACCGACATCATTGGCCGCCAGCACCGTCAGTTGAGACAGTTCGTCGCCCAGCATCTCGCTGCACACCAGAAAGTCGGCCCCGACGATCGGCTTGATGCCCGCGCTGTGCGCGCTCCCGTAAAACTTGACCAAACCACACAGGTTGGTGAAATCGGTAATCGCCAGGGCCGGCATCGCCAGCGCAGCGGCCTTCTTGACCAGAGGGCCGGTTTTCGCCACGCCGTCGATCATCGAAAAGTCACTGTGAACACGCAGATGGATAAAACGTGGTTCAGCCATAAATCAATTATCCGTGTGAAAATAAACGTTCTGTCAGCGGGAAAACCCGTTACGCCAGGCCGAGCGCTTTCTTAACCGGCGCAAAACTGCGGCGATGATGTTCCGTCGCGCCAAGGCGCGCCAGTTGCTCCAGATGATAGGCTGTCGGATACCCTTTGTGCTGGGCAAAGCCATATTCGGGATAGAGGGTATCCAGCTCCGCCATTTCGCGGTCGCGGGTGACCTTCGCCACAATGGATGCGGCGCTGATCTCCGCTACCAGGCTGTCGCCCTTCACCACGGCCTGCGACGGCATCGGCAGCCTGGGGCAGCGGTTGCCGTCAATCAGCACCATATCCGGCGTCACGGAAAGACCGGCCACGGCGCGCTGCATCGCCAGCATGGTGGCATGCAAAATATTCAGTGTGTCGATCTCATGCGGTTCGGCCCGACCCAGGCTCCAGCAAAGCGCCTTTTCGAGGATTTCGCCATACAGCGCTTCACGGCGCTTTTCGCTGAGTTTTTTGGAGTCCGCCAGGCCGGCAATCGGCCGGGCCGGGTCAAGAATCACCGCCGCGGTTACCACCGCGCCGACCAACGGCCCGCGGCCGACTTCATCAACGCCGGCAATACGGTCCGCAAGGGGATAAACAAAGTTTCCGCTCATCGTTGCGCCAGCTCCAGTACGGCCTGCGCGGCCTGTTCGTCCGCACCGCAACGAATCTGCCGGTGCAGCTCAAGGAAAGTCTGCTTCAGCCGTTCCACTTCATCTCCGCCCTGCAACAGCGGCATCAACGCATCAGCCAGCTTGTCCGGCACGCAGTCATGCTGCAACAGTTCAGTCACCAGCTCACGGCCCGCCAGCAGATTCGGCAAAGAGACGTAGTCGGTTTTTACCAACCGCTCCGCCAGCCAGAACGTGAACGGCTTCATCCGGTAGCCGACAACCATCGGGCATTTCGCCAGCATGCACTCCAGCGCGGCGGTGCCGGAAGCCAATAACGCGGCGTCGCTGGCATACATGGCGTTGCGGGCCTGACCGTCCAGCAGATGCGCCGGTAAGTCGGGCGCGATCTCCGCCTTAATACGCTCAAACTGCTCACGCCGTTTGGCGTTGACCAGCGGCACGACCACTTCCAGAGCCGGATAGCGTTCACGCAGCAACAGCGCCGTTTTCAGAAAATCAGCGCTGAGCATCTCGACTTCCGCATGACGGCTGCCGGGCAACAGGGCCAGACACTGAGCGTCCGGGGCAATTCCCAGCTCGCGGCGTGCGGCCTGTTTATCCGGGTTGAGCGGCATGGCATCTGCCATGGTGTGGCCGATGAAACGGCATGGAACGTTGAAACGATCGTAAAACGCTTTTTCAAAAGGCAGAAACGCCAGCACCAGATCGGTGGCCTTCCCTATTTTGAAAACACGCTTCTGACGCCAGGCCCAAACGGAAGGACTGACATAGTGAATGGTGCGGATGCCGCGCTGCTTCAGGCGCCCCTCCAGCGTAATATTGAAATCCGGCGCATCGATACCGACAAATACATCCGGACGCAGTTCGCTGAAGCGTTGCGTCAGTTCACGACGGATCTTCAGCAGGCGCGGCAGGCGTTCCAGCACTTCCACCACGCCCATCACCGCCAGCTCTTCCATCTCAAACCACGCTTCGCAGCCTTCAGCCTGCATCAGCGGCCCCGCCACGCCGACGAAACGGGCATCGGGATGGCGTGCCTTCAGCGCACGGATTAACCCGGCGCCGAGAATATCGCCGGAGGTCTCCCCGGCGACGATACCGATTGTCAGCTCACGTACCGGCATGGATTAACGGATGATACCGCGGGTAGAACGGGCGAAGAAATCCATGAACAGCTGAACGGCAGGCTGCTGCTGTGCCAGCGCTTCAATTTCCGGCTTCGCTTCTTCCAGCGTTTTTCCGCTGCGGTACAGCGTCTTATACGCGGCGCGAATCGCGTGCAGGGCATCTTTTTCGAACCCGCGACGCTTCAGCCCTTCAATGTTCAGGCCGAACGGCGTGGCGTGGTTGCCCTGGGCGATCACGTACGGAGGAACATCCTGCGCCACGCCGGAACAACCGCCGACCATCACGTGCGCGCCGATGATGCAGAACTGGTGCACCGCCGTCATGCCGCCGATGATAGCGAAATCGTCAACGCTGACGTGCCCGCCCAGCGTGGCGTTGTTGGCGAGAATACAACGGTTGCCGACCACGCAGTCATGCGCGATGTGCGTATTCACCATCAACAGGTTATCGTTACCGACCTTCGTCAGCCCGCCGCCCTGCTCGGTACCGCGGTGGATCGTCACGCTTTCACGGATGCGGTTGCGATCGCCGATTTCCACGCGGGTCGGCTCACCGGCATACTTCAGATCCTGGTTAACCTCACCGATGGAGGCAAACTGGAAAATCTGATTTTCACGCCCGATGCGGGTAATACCGTTTACCACCACGTGGGATTTCAGAAACGTCCCTTCGCCGATCTCCACCTGGGAGCCGACGTAGCAAAACGGACCGATGTGCGCACCGGCGCCGATAACGGCACCTTCTTCAACGATGGCACTCGGGTGGACAAAGGCGGTGTTGTCAATCACGTATTAAGCCTCCCGGCTGCGGGCACACATCATGGAAGCTTCGCAGACGATCTTGCCGTCAACTTTCGCTACACCATTAAAACGGGCGACGCCGCGGCGTTCTTTCAGGAATTCAACTTCCAGGATCATTTGATCACCCGGCTGTACAGGACGCTTGAAGCGCGCGTCATCAATACCGGCAAAGTAATACAGTTCACCCGGCTCCAGTTTACCGGCACTCTTAAACGCCAGAATCCCTGTGGCCTGCGCCATCGCTTCGAGAATCAGCACGCCGGGGAAAATCGGCTTGCCGGGGAAATGCCCCTGGAAAAAAGGTTCGTTAAAAGACACGTTTTTAACGGCACGTAAAAACTTGCCTTCTTCGAAGTCCAGAACGCGATCCACCAGCAGGAACGGATAGCGGTGCGGTAATAATTCAAGGATCTCAGCGATATCGAGAGTATGAGTGTCAGTTGTCAAAATACTCTTCCTGTCCAAAACGGTTGAAAATTAACAACGCGACCTGCCCCTGTCCATCACTGGTTCGGGGCAGGTCGCAATCAAATTGAAATCACGGCGTCAAAGCGCCGTCAGGGCGCTCAGTCGTTATTGACTTTTTTTTCTACGGCTTTGAGACGCTTATTGATTTCATCAATATTCATCACCAACGCCGCGGTTTTGCGCCACGCTTTGTTCGGCTGCAGCGGTATGCCTGAAGAGTAGATACCGGGTTCGGTAATAGGACGCATCACCATCCCCATACCGGTTACGACGGCCTGGTCGCAGATCTCCATATGACCGTTGATCACGCTGGCACCGCCAATCTGGCAGTAGCGACCAATCTTCAGGCTGCCGGCCATGATAACACCACCGGCAACCGCCGTATTGTCGCCAATCGTGACGTTATGTGCAATCTGGCATTGATTATCGATGATCACGCCGTTGCCGATCACCGTGTCGTCAAGCGCGCCGCGGTCGATCGTGGTACAGGCGCCGATTTCGACGCGATCGCCGATACGTACGCTGCCCAATTGCGGGATCTTAACCCAATTGCCGCGGTCATTCGCATAGCCAAAACCGTCCGCGCCAATCACCGTATTGGACTGAATCAGGCATTTCTCCCCGATTTCCACCTGGTGATAAACACTGACGTTGGCCCACAAACGCGTACCCGCACCAATTTTAGTAAACTTCCCGATAAAGCAACCGGCACCGATGACAACGCCATCGCCTAACTCAACACCTTCTTCGATCACCGCATTCGCGCCAACGGACACGTTAGCGCCCAAACGGGCGGCGGGAGAAATCACGGCGCTGGGCGCGATATCACTGGCCGGCGACGGCGTGGTATCCATGATTTGCGCCATCAGGGCGTAAGTCAGGTAGGGATTTTTCACCACCAGCGCGGGCGTGTGGCAGTAGGGCAGATCCGCTTGCGTCAGCACGACGGCGCCTGCTTCGCAGGAGGCCAGTTGCTCACGATAGCGACTGTTAGACAGAAAAGTGATGTGCTGCGGTTTCGCTGAATGCATTGAGGCGACGCCGGTGATGACAAGATCGCCATCACCGTGAAGCTCTGCATTCAACTGCTGAGCAAGCTCAGCAAGTCGAATTGAAGGCATGCCTTATTTAACCTGTTTCAGCACCAGAGCGGTGATGTCGTCGGAAGAGTTGAAGTAGGCCGTTGCGTTGGCATCGATAACCAGATCATAGCCTTTGCTCTTGGCAACGCTGCTAACGGCATCCTGAATACGCTTCAACAGCTTGTTACGCTCTTCCATCTGGCGACGGCGGTTGTCCTGCTCAAAAGACTGGGCCTTCTGAGTAAAGGTTTCACGCTTCGCCATGATATCTTTTTCCAGCTTGCTGCGCTCGCTGGCCTTCATGGTAGAGCCATCACGCTGCAGCTTCTGAACTTTGGTCTGCAGGTCACGCTCCATACCCTGCAACTCGGTTGCACGGCTTTTGAACTCATTTTCCAGTTGCTTACCGATTGCCTCGCGTTGTGGCAGTTGCTGGAAGATGCTGGTCACGTTAACGATAGCGATTTTCTCGGCTGCCTGAACACCGGCGGAAACAGCCATTGCCAAACCCAGACCCGCCGCATATAACCACTTTTTCAATTTCAACTCCTTACCATCACCTCGTGTCATCGACACATATCAGCACAACACCGTTCAAACGAACCACCCAGGACATCTTAACGAGGACCGGCCCCGACGGTGTTTATGCATTCTGATATGGGGGCCGCAACCCCCAATCTTATCTATCAGGATATTACCAAGTCTTGCCGATGTTGAACTGGAATTGCTCTGATTTATCCCCGTCGTACTTTTTGACCGGCTGGGCGTATGAGAACACCAGCGGTCCGAGCGGAGACATCCACTGCAATGCCAGACCGGCAGACATACGGATGTTACCCGGATCGCTGTAATCCGGAATGCCCTGAGAACTACAGCTGGCCATGCCGCACACGTTGTTGTCCCAGTTGGTATCCCACACCGTACCCGCGTCAAAGAAGATCGAAGTACGCAAAGAGTTGGCGTATTTCTCACCCACGAACGGCGTCGGCGTGATCAGCTCCAGGCTGGCGACCGCCATCGCGTTGCCGCCCACCGCGTCGTTATCGTCAGTCTTATCCATGTTCACTGAGCCGTCATCGTTCAGATAAACCGCTTTCGGACCGATGTTGTTGGACTGGAAGCCACGCACGGTGCTTGAACCACCGCCGTAGAAGTTCTCATAGAACGGCATTTCTTTGCCGCCCAGCCCGTCGCCGTAGCCCAAACGGGTACGGCCCAGAACCACCCACTTATGGTCATCGTCGATAGGCAGATAGCTCTGGCTGTCGAAGGTTACCTTGTAGTATTCGTTGTCTGAACCCGGGATCGTGACTTTACCGTTCAGTGAAGCCCGGTTGCCCGCCGTCGGGAAGAAGCCGCGGTCGAGGTTGTTATACGTCCAGCCGGCGGTCAGGTTGAAGTCGTCGGCGTCAAAGCTGGACTTGCCGCTGTCGCTCGGTTTTTCACCCATGGAGTCCAGATAACGCCACATGGCGATCTGCGGCTGCATGTCGGACAGGCTGTTATGAACGTAGCCCAGACCAACACGCAACGAGTTATTCTCGTTAACCGGGAAGCCCAGCGTACCGTCTACACCATAGCTGCTGTTGGTATAATCAGACAGGTCGGCGTCATCAGCCTTAAAGTCATTATAGAAGATGCGCCCGCCCAGGCTGACGCCGTCAACCGTAAAGTACGGGTTGGTCATGGAGAATTCAGCGTAGGTCTGGTAATCGTTCTTGGTACCGCTGATGCCGACGGTATTCCCCGTACCCAGCCAGTTTTCCTGCTGAACGCCGACCTGGAAGCTGACGCCGCTTTCCGTACCGTAGCCAACCCCGAAGTTGAAGGTACCGGTGTTACGTTCTTTCACCCGGTAGACCACGTCAACCTGATCCGGCGATCCCGGTACACGCTGGGTGTCTACGTCAACGGTTTCAAAGTAACCCAGACGGTTCAGACGCTCTTTACCCTGGTCGACGAGATCGCCGCCCAGCCAGGAGCCTTCCATCTGGCGCATTTCACGGCGCAGAACGGAGTCCTTACTGACGTCGTTGCCTTCAAAACGGATACGGCGCACGTAGTAACGGTTGCCCGCATCTACGTTCATATGCAGTTTAACGGTCTTATCCGCGTCGTTGATTTCAGGTTGGGTCATGACACGCGGATAAGCGTAACCATAGCGGCCCAACAGCTTCTTAACGCCGTCTTCCATCTTGGTCACTTTCGTGCCGTTGTACAGCTCGCCCGGCTCAACCTTGGTGAGGTTGGTAATTTCCGCGCTGTAACCTGCCAGGTTGCCGTTCACATCAACGCCGGCCAGCTTGTATTGATCGCCTTCGGTGATGTTGATGGTGATGTAGATGCCTTTTTTATCCGGCGTCAGACTGACCTGGGTGGAGTCGATGTTGAAGCGGGCATAGCCGCGATCGAGATAGAAGCTGCGCAGCGTTTCGAGGTCGCCGGAAAGCTTCTGTTTTTGATATTTACGGTCGGCGACCAGGTTCCACCACGGCACGTCATCGCGCAGTTGGAAACGGGAAACCAGTTCTTCTGTGCTGAACGCATGGTTACCGACGATGTTGATCTGCTGAATTTTCGCAGACATCCCTTCGGTAAAGACCAGCTTCAGGTCAACACGGTTACGCGGCAGCGGGGTAACGACGGCTTTAACCGACGCACTGTATTTCCCCACGCTGTAGTAGAAGTCTTCCAGACCTTTTTCGATGCTGGAAAGCATGGTGCGGTCGAGCGCCTCGCCCACACGCACGCCGGAAGCCTCAAGGTTCTGCTTCAGCATATCGTCTTTCACCGACTTGTTGCCGGAGAAGGTAATGCTGGCAATCGTGGGACGTTCCTTGACCTGAACGATCAACGTATTACCATCACGCAGAACGCGGACATCCTCGAAGTTCCCTGAGGCATACAGCGCGCGAATGGTATTACTGAGATCTTCGTCATTGACGGTATCACCCACACGAACCGGCATATTAAGCAATGCCGCACCGACGGCGACTCGCTGCAGGCCTTCGAAATGAATGTCCTTCACTACGAACCCGTCTGCACCGTATACGGTGGCGCTGCCAAACAGCAGCGACGCTATAAGCAACTTTTTCATCGCCATCGTTGTTATACGTATTTCCTAACTAAATCCCGCGTGTTACAGACGCGAGAAATCATTGAAAAGTGCAAGCCCCATTAACAACACCAGCAAAATCGAGCCAATGCGGTAACTAAAGTCCTGAACTCGCTCGGAAACTGGCCCACCCTTCAGCTTTTCTATCGCCAGGAAGAGCAAGTGACCCCCATCAAGCACCGGTAACGGAAACAGGTTTATGATGCCCAGATTGACGCTTATCAGCGCCAGAAACATCAAATAATACACCACTCCGTATTCCGCTGACATCCCTGCGCCTTGCGCGATCGAAATCGGCCCGCTCAGGTTATTCAGCTTTACGTCACCGGTTATCAGTTTTCCCAGCATGCTCACCGTTAACTTCATCAGTTGCCAGGTTTTTTCCCCGCCCTGATAGATGGCTGCAAACGGTCCATACTGACGAATCGTTTTATACTCCTCCGGCAGCGGCGTCACCTTCGGCGCCACGCCGGCAAAACCTTCTGTTTTTCCGCGGCCGACGGATTTTTCATCCGGCGTCAGCTGAAAAGACAGCGTACTTCCGTTGCGTTCCACATCCAGCGCAATCACCTGCCCCGGATTATCACGCACCCGTTTAACGAACGTCTGCCAACGTCCCAGCGGCTGACCATCGACCTTAACGATCCGGTCGCCTGCCAGCAAACCCGCCCTGGCCGCCGCGGAGTCTTCCTGCACTTCGGCCAGCACCAGCTCAATCTGCGGCCCGCGCGGCACAATACCCAGCGAAACAACCGGGTCCTGCTTATCCGGCTCAAAAGCCCAGTGCGTCAGGTCCAATGTTTTCTCGCGCGTATTATTGCTGCCAAACGGCGCGACAACAACTGTCGTTTGCGCATCGCCGATCTTACCGATCAACGCCAGACGCGCGGAATCCCAATCAGGCGTTTCGATACCGTCAACGGACTTTAGTTCCATTCCCGGCGAAATATCTGCCCGGGCGGCGATAGAATCCGGCACGATTTCAGCAATAACCGTCCGCACGCTGGGAACGCCGATAATGAACACCAGCCAGTAGGCAAAGACCGCGAACAAAAAGTTGGCGATAGGTCCGGCGCTGACGATCGCCGCACGCTGCAGCACCGTCTTATTATTAAACGCCCGGTGCCGCATCTCCGGCGCCACGCTTTCGACGCGCTCATCCAACATTTTAACGTATCCCCCGAGAGGGATCGCCGCGATAACGTATTCTGTACCCTGCCGATCGCGTTTACGCCACAATGCCTTGCCGAACCCGATGGAGAATCGTTCTACTTTTACACCACAGCGGCGCGCGACCCAGAAATGTCCGAATTCGTGCACGGTGATCAACACACCCAACGCAATAATGAAAGCAACAAGGCTCCAAAGTATGTTCAGCATTTTCTTATCCCCGCTCCGGCGCGCACTAGTAAAACACTAATAGCATCAGACATGCAAATACCGGTACTGCCGCCGTGAGGCTGTCGATACGATCCAATATGCCGCCATGGCCGGGAATCAAATTGCCGCTGTCTTTAATGCCGGCTTCACGCTTGAACATGCTCTCCGTCAGATCGCCCAGCACCGAGGCCAGCGCGGCGATCACCGTGCAAATCAGCAGCGAAGAGGGCACCACGGTCAACGGCGCGTAACGGCTGAACAACCAGGAAATCAGCGCTGCGGTCAGCAGGCCCCCGATCAGGCCTTCCCAGGTTTTTCCCGGCGACACCTTCGGCGCCAGCTTGTTCTTGCCGAACATTTTGCCGAATACGTAGGCGCCGGAATCCGCGCCCCAGACCAAAAGCATCACGTACAACAGCCACCAGGCGCCCTGATGCGGGTCCTGCTCATAACCATGCAGGCGCAGGGCGAACATGCCCCAGAAAAAAGGAATGATGGTCACGACGCCAAACAGCGCCTTCAGCAAACGGGAGTGCTTCCACCAGGCGGCGGAAGAAGGATAGAAAAGAACCAACACCAGGGCCAGCAGCCACCAGACCACCGCCGCCCACAGCGGCAGGGCGATCACGGTAAGGTGAATGCTGCGGTTATAGGCGGGAATCGCCCATAACATCAGCACCAACACCAGGCCGCATAACAGTGCGCCCCAGATACGTTGCGACGGGGAGGAAAAACCGGCCAACGGCCCCCACTCCCAGGCGGCCAGCATACATACGGCCAGTGTAACGATTGCGAATCCCAGCGGCGGCAAGAGGAACAGGGCCGCGATAACGATCGGGATCAGAATAAGGGCGGTGATAACACGATACTTCAGCAAAAGTTCCCCCTACGACGCCACAGTCGCGTGAATAGGATCCGTTCCTCCGAATCGACGCTCGCGGTGTGCGAATGCGTTCAATGCGCCTTCAAAGGTAAGTTCATCAAAATCAGGCCACAATACGTCTGAAAAATAGAATTCAGCGTACGCAATCTGCCACAGCAGGAAATTGCTGACCCGGTGTTCACCGCCGGTACGGATGACGAGATCAACCGGCGCCAGATCGTGTAAGCATACCTGTTGATTCAGCAAATCCTCAGTGATATCGCCGGGCTGAAGTTCGCCCGCGGCCACCTTTTCCGTCAGTGACTGAACGGCCTGAATAATATCCCACCGCCCGCCATAGTTGGCAGCGATATTCAGCGTCAGGCCGCTGTTGTTTTCCGTCAGCTTTTCGGAACGGTGGATACGTTCCTGCAAGCGCATGCTGAAACGGCTGATGTCGCCGATAATACGCAGACGAACGTTATGCTTATGCAGGCTTTTCACTTCGCTGTCCAGCGCCCGGACAAACAGTTCCATCAGCGCGGAAACCTCCTGTTCGGGGCGGTTCCAGTTCTCGCTGCTGAAAGCATATAACGTCAGTGCCTCAATGCCATGGCTGGCGGCAAAACGCACGGAGCGACGCACGGACTTCACGCCCGCCCGGTGGCCAAAAACGCGCATTTTCCCCTGACGTTTAGCCCAACGGCCATTTCCGTCCATGATAATAGCGACATGCCGTGGTATCGCCGGAGAAGGCTCAGCCACGGGTTGATGAGTGGACGTCATAGGTGTTCCCGATTCCTCATAAATCCATACCCGACGCGGGAAAGATTTCGTTACCTGCCCCGCCGGATAAAATTGCGCCGAAGCGCCAACCAGCTTTTCCATGCGCAAAAAAGCCGTGTCCAAGTCACGGCTAACCCTTTGTTCGCATTTGCCCCCGTGCGGTACGCCTGTACCAACGCTGTTTTTCGATTTTGCATTGTTAACAACGCTAACCGGGAATGCTCTGAATATTACCTATTCAGCCTGCCAACAAGTGGCGCAGACTATATCACTTCAGCCGTAGGGTAACAAACGCCCTGCTTCGTCAATCCGCGGTTCAGCGGGCAAAGCGTCCGGACTCCTGCACCGCCAGCCTGCGTGCCGACTGGTCGATAGCTAAGACCTCATCAACGCTCTGAGGTTCGCTAACATTCAGTAAAGAAAGAACATGTTGGTTCAGAGCGGCGATATCGGTAAACCCGATGCGCCCGTCCAGAAACGCCGCCACGGCGATTTCATTCGCCGCGTTCAGTGCGGTTGTCGCCGCCTGCCCTGCGTTGCAGGCATCAATCGCCAGCTTCAAACAAGGATAGCGCGTCATATCCGGTTGCTCAAAGGTCAGCGCGCCAATGCGGCAAAAGTCGAGCGGCTCCACGCCGGTGCCCACACGCTGCGGGTAAGCCATCGCGTGGCCGATCGGCGTGCGCATATCCGGCGATCCCAGTTGGGCCAGCACGCTGCCGTCATGATAACGAACCATGGAGTGGATCACCGACTGAGGATGGATGATCACCTCCATCTCCTGCGCGGAAGCGTTAAACAACCAGCGCGCCTCAATGTATTCCAGCCCTTTGTTCATCATGGTGGCCGAGTCCACGGAGATTTTCCGCCCCATGGACCAGTTAGGGTGCGCGCAGGCCTGCTCCGGCGTCACAGCGGCGAAATCGCCCATGGGAAGCTGACGAAACGGCCCGCCTGAACCGGTCAGCACGATGCGGGAGACGCCGTGCTGCGCCAGCGAAGCAAAGCCCAGCTCTTTCTGCACCGCTTCCGGCAGGCTCTGAAAAATCGCGTTATGCTCACTGTCAATCGGCAGCAACTGAGCGCGGCTGTTGCGCAGAGCCTCCATAAACAGGCGCCCGCAGGTCACCAGCGACTCTTTATTCGCCAGCAGCACCTGCTTGTCCGCCCGGATCGCCGCCAGCGTCGGCAGCAGCCCTGCGGCGCCCACAATGGCCGCCATGACCTGATCTACGTCGTCCAGCGCGGCCAGCTCACACGCGGCGCGTTCGCCGGACAGCACCTCAATCCCTTCTGCGCCCTCCGCCGCCAGCGCGCTGCGCAGCGCCGCCGCCGCGGCCTCATCCGCCATCGCGACATAACGGGGATGGAATTCGACGCACTGCTGCAACATAGCCTGTACGTTTTTACCGGCCACCAGGGCAACGATGCGAAAGCGATCCGGATTAGCGCGCACCACGGCCAGCGTACTGTTGCCGATGGAACCGGTGGAGCCGAGAATAGTGAGCTGCTTCATGACAATGCTCTGAATAACGGTGACGAATGGAATAGATTGGATGCGTAAGTCTGAAACTTAGCGCGCGGCTTGTCTATGGATTGTTTGCCAATGCATGAGCAAGATTCCAGAGCCGCAAAAAATAATCCCCGAAAAAGCAAAAGCGCCGCCGAAGCGACGCCTGATGCCTTCTGATGAAATTAAAACTCCATCAGCTCAGCTTCTTTCTCGCTCAGCGACGTGTCGATCTTTTTAATCATCAGGTCGGTCAGCTTCTGGATTTCATCCTGCGCTTTACGCTCTTCATCTTCACCGATGGCTTTGTCTTTCAGCAGCGCTTTGATTTTTTCGTTGGCGTCGCGGCGTACGTTGCGTACGGATACACGCCCCTGCTCCGCTTCACCGCGCACCAGCTTGATCAGATCTTTACGGCGTTCTTCCGTCAGCGGCGGCAGCGGAACACGGATAACCGTGCCGGCAGATGCCGGGTTTAACCCCAAATCGGATGCCATGATGGCTTTTTCCACCGCCGGGCCCAAAGAGCGATCGAACACGGTGATCGCCAGCGTGCGGGAATCTTCCGTTACCACGTTAGCCAACTGACGCAGCGGCGTCGCGGAACCGTAATATTCAACCATAATGCCGTCCAGCAGGCTCGGATGCGCACGGCCGGTACGTACTTTGCTGATATGAGTTTTGAATGCGTCAACGCATTTGTCCATGCGCACTTCAGCATCTTTTTTAATTTCGTTGATCACGTTGCGAACCCTTGAAAACAGTTAATGTAATTGACGCGCCGCCAGTGCAAACGCGTCCGTCGTGGTCAAACAATCAGGCTTCTCTTCCGCCGTATCCCCATCAGGATGCGGAGATCAGCGTTCCTTCTTTTTCACCCATGACCACCCGGCGCAACGCGCCCGGCTTGTTCATATTGAATACGCGGATGGGCAGATCGTGATCGCGCGCCAGCGTAAATGCCGCCAGATCCATCACGCGCAGCTCGCGCTCCAGAACGTCCTGGTAGGAAAGCGTTTCATATAACGTGGCGTCCGGGTTTTTCACCGGGTCCGCGGAATACACGCCATCTACCTTGGTCGCCTTCAGCACGACATCAGCCCCGATTTCGATACCGCGCAGACAGGCGGCGGAATCCGTCGTAAAGAACGGGTTGCCGGTACCCGCGGAGAAGATAACCACGCGGTTGTTACGCAGCAGGCTGATCGCCTCCGCCCAGCTGTAGTTGTCGCACACGCCGTTCAGCGGGATCGCGGACATCAGACGGGCATTTACATAAGCGCGGTGCAGGGCATCACGCATCGCCAGGCCGTTCATCACCGTCGCCAGCATCCCCATGTGGTCGCCGACCACGCGGTTCATGCCAGCCTGCGCCAAGCCTGCGCCGCGGAACAGGTTCCCCCCGCCGATCACCACGCCAACCTGGATGCCCAGCTCAACCAACTCCTTGATTTCCTGAGCCATACGATCCAGCACCGCCGGATCGATACCAAAACCTTCCGTACCTTGCAGGGCCTCTCCGCTAAGCTTGAGCAGGATACGCTGATAAACGGGTTTTGCGTTGGTAGCCATGATGTTCGTCCTAAGAAGCAGTCAATTAGTGGTCTTGAGATATTTCCTCTGAGCCCTGAATACGTCATGGCTCACAGGAATAATTCGGGCCGGATAAAACGGAACCGCCAAACGGCGGCTCCATTTTGTCGCTCAGGGAATTATGCCCCTTTGGACATTGCAGCAACTTCTGCGGCAAAGTCGGTTGCGACTTTCTCAATGCCTTCACCCACTTCAAAGCGGATGAAGCCAGTCACGTCAGCGTTGCGCTCTTTCAGCAACTGACCAACGCTTTTGCTCGGGTCCATAACGAACGGCTGACCGGTCAGAGAAACTTCGCCGGTGAATTTCTTCATGCGGCCTTCAACCATTTTCTCTGCGATTTCTTTCGGCTTGCCAGACTGCATGGCGATGTCCAGCTGTACCTGGTACTCTTTTTCTACCACTTCAGCAGACACGTCTTCCGGCTTAACGAATTCCGGCTTGCTTGCAGCAATGTGCATCGCCAGTTGCTTCAGCAGCTCTTCGTCAGCGCCTTTAGCGGCAACCAGAACGCCGATACGCGCGCCGTGCTGGTAAGAGCCCAGAACGTCGCCTTCCAGGGAAGCCACGCGACGGATGTTGATGTTCTCACCGATTTTAGCAACCAGGGCAACACGCTCTTCTTCGAACTGCGCCTTCAGAACTTCAACGTCAGTGATTTTGCCTGCAACCGCTGCATCCAGAACTTTGTTAGCAAATGCCTGGAAACCACCGTCTTTAGCAACGAAGTCAGTCTGGCAGTTAACTTCCAGAATGATGCCGTAAGAACCGTTGATCTTGGTGATGATCACGCCGTCAGCCGCTACGTTGCCTGCTTTTTTCGCCGCTTTGATCGCGCCGGATTTACGCATGTTTTCGATTGCCAGCTCGATGTCGCCGTTAGCTTCAGTCAGCGCTTTTTTGCAATCCATCATGCCTGCGCCGGTACGCTCGCGCAGCTCTTTTACCAGGGATGCGGTAATTTCAGCCATTGTTTATTCCTCGGTTATCCCGCCACGGCACCACCGCCACGGGACAGGTTCTCTAGTCTAATGAAATTGGTGTAAATAAAAGGGGCCCTAAGGCCCCCTAACCAACATATTCAATACCTGGTTAATAAGGGCTCAATCGCTGAGCTTGCCTTATTATTCAGCTTCTACGAAGCTTTCTTCCGCCTGAGAAACCAGATCCTGAGAACGGCCTTCACGGACGGTTGCCGCAACGGCGCTCAGGTACAGGCTTACGGCACGGATTGCGTCGTCGTTACCCGGGATAACGAAGTCAACGCCGTCCGGGTCGGAGTTGGTATCTACGATAGAGAATACCGGGATACCCAGGTTGTTGGCTTCTTTAATCGCGATGTGTTCGTGATCGGCGTCGATAACGAACAGTGCATCAGGCAGGCCGCCCATGTCTTTGATACCACCCAGGCTGTTTTCCAGCTTCTCCAGCTCACGAGTGCGCATCAGCGCTTCTTTCTTGGTCAGCTTGTCGAAGGTGCCATCCTGAGACTGGGTTTCCAGATCTTTCAGACGCTTGATTGACTGACGAACGGTTTTCCAGTTAGTCAGCATGCCGCCCAACCAGCGATGGTTCACGTAGAACTGATCGCAGCTCAGTGCAGCTTCTTTTACCGCTTCGCTTGCAGCGCGCTTGGTACCTACGAACAGGATTTTGCCTTTACGGGAGGCAATTTTGTTCAGCTCAGCCAGGGCTTCGTTGAACATCGGTACCGTCTTCTCAAGGTTGATGATGTGAACTTTATTACGGGCACCGAAGATGAACGGCTTCATTTTCGGGTTCCAGTAACGGGTTTGGTGACCAAAGTGTACGCCAGCCTTGAGCATATCGCGCATGGAAACAGTTGCCATGATAAAACCTCTGCAGATAAATTTGGGGTTATGCCTCCACGTATCCCATAAAACCGACCCCGCAACCTGCGCTGAAGGGCACCCCGGCCTATGTGCCGATACGTGTGTGTTGTTTAATGTATAAAAACACAAAGTGAGATTTACGGTATCATCATTCCGCTCGATACGTATAAAACGGAATAAAAGCCGCGGCGCGCTTTATACCATAAACACACGCCTGACTCCAGTTCTTGTTGCAAATCGGGCGAATGAATGCGGCAAAATTTGGCAGTGCGCGGCGAGACTGATACCATAACAAGCAATTGCTTCTCATTTGCCGTTTCTCCGGCACTGGCGGACATAATAATTTCATGGCGATATCAATCAAAACCCCTCAAGACATCGAAAAAATGCGCGTAGCCGGCCGCTTGGCCGCAGAAGTTCTGGAAATGATCGCGCCCCACGTTAAGCCCGGCGTAACAACGGGTGAGCTGGATCGCATCTGCGATGACTACATCACGCAGCATCAGCACGCGATTTCCGCCTGCCTGGGCTACCACGGTTTTCCGAAGTCAGTTTGTATTTCAATTAACGAAGTCGTTTGCCACGGTATTCCGAGCGACGACAAGGTGCTGAAGGACGGCGACATCGTCAATATCGACGTCACCGTCATCAAAGACGGCTGGCACGGCGACACCTCCATGATGTTTATCGCCGGTAAACCGACGATCCTCGGCGAGCGCATCTGCCGTATCACGCAGGAAAGCCTTTATCTGGCCTTGCGCATGGTGAAACCCGGCATCCGCCTGCGTACCCTCGGTAAGGAAATCCAGAAGTTCGTGGAGTCCAACGGCTTTTCCGTGGTACGTGAATATTGCGGCCATGGCATCGGCGAAGGCTTCCATGAGGAGCCGCAGGTGCTGCACTACGACGCGGACGACGGCGGCGTCGTGCTGCAACCGGGAATGACGTTTACCGTCGAGCCGATGGTGAACGCCGGCGATTACCGCATCCGTACCATGAAGGACGGCTGGACGGTGAAAACCAAAGATCGCAGCTTGTCCGCGCAGTACGAACATACCATTGTGGTCACGGATAACGGCTGTGAAATCTTAACGCTGCGGGCAGATGAAACCGGTATTCCGCGCGTCATCACGCACGCCGGATAAATAATACGTTGGCAGCGGCCTGAATCCGTCAGGTCGCTGCAAAAAGCGCCGCATCAAATATACACGCCCTTCCGTAACCAATAAGCGCGTTGAACTTTCGTCATGTAAATCCACATAATAAACGTGGCTATTCCGTGCTCTGCCAGAGCGCCGGTTTCATTATGTAATCCATCACTAAAATAATGTTTACCTGAAGTTTAACGCCATCAAATAACGTATATCTATCAGCGCTTATCCCTATTTACCCCCTTCTCTAGTGCACCTTTCAAAACAACAATATTGTGCTGACGGTACTATTCATATCAATGGAATAAAAATGATACGGCACACCCTCTCTTATCACTTCTATGTATATGATTTAGTAACCGCAGGATGCATCCGGAGCAAACAAATACGATCTCTATCAATGAGTTACATCGCAGAAAAGTAATTCAAGCCATAAAATAGCGATCCTAATCAATAGGTTATGCTATAGTTTTGCAAAACAAAAAAGCATTCTTTATAGAGGCGTAAAAACCGATGCTATCTATCTCGGAGCACTATGAAAAAAGTACCCTTTCATTAGCCATTGGCAAACGTTCATTTATAAATACCTGTTACTTCGGTCAGTTCATCGGCATCACCGGGCACGATCTTGATCACGCCAACCTCTCATTTATCTTCGAGCTGGATAATAAAAAAAGAGTCAGCATACCTGCATATTGCAGCAGGCTAAATTTCGAATATCATTATCCTGACGGACAAAAAAGCTACCTGAACCCGCTTCTGCACTGCATCATGATTATTCCGTAGGGCTCTTTCCGGCTAGATAAACGATCTTAATGCTTTCCGGACACTCTCTTTATTATCTGAATACTCCGGACTCAGCTTATGATAAACATGGATTTTGATTTTCTTACCCTCCAGTTTTTTTACTTTCACACTCTCCATATTGAACATGGCGGAAATCTTCTCCGTCATAATACCGCACCCTCTGCCAAGCCTGATGCTGTATAGCGTACTGATCAAATCGTAGTCATGCTCGAGGAAACCGATCTCGCCAAAGTCGCCCTTGAGCAGTTCCGCAAAAACTTCGCGCATATAGTGAGCGCTGGCGTCCTGCCAGATGAGCAACGTCAATGGCGTACCGGCGCTAATCTCGTTTGCCGACAGCAACACCAAGTCATCACTGAGCCACTCCTCATGCGCAACGGGATCGCTAAACTGAATGTCTCTGAGCGACAGAATAAGCTGGTTATTTTCATAGAATACGTTATCAACGTCTTCCCTTTCGATAACCGTATGTTCGCACTTTGCTTTTATCCCGGACGACTCAATAACCATTGCGATGTATTTATACAGCTGCTTAGGGAATGTCGTGTCAAACCTTATCATCATGCCTGTATTGGCATACTTGCTTTTTATCTCATTTTCTATAGCCAGTAATTGGACATAAACCGGCCGAATTTTATTGTAATATTTCCAGGCTAACTCCGTAGGCTCCAGCTCATTATATTTGCGCTTAAACAACATACCGCCTAAGTAATCTTCAAGCTCACAGATTACCTTGCTCAACGGAGAACGGGTGATACATAACGCTTCCGCCGCCTTCGCAAAGTTTCTTATCTCCATGACCACCATGAAGTAACGCATTTTCTTTGCTATCAGATAACTCATATATACCCGTCAAACCATCCGGCCTGCAATAACGTTAAAATGTGTACGGTCATTCAGCTGATGACAACGTATTAAGAATAAAAATACAAGAAAATCATACAATAAAAATACAGTTCATATAAGTAATGATTATTATGTGAATTTAACCATAGCAACAATCTTGCTATGAAGCATACAAAAAAACAATATAGTCACCAGAGAAAATAATTTCACATGTAACCTTAAGAAGATAAGAAAGTTATATCACTCTATCTTGCCGCCATAATGACATTAATGGAGAACAAAGAAAAACAGGCGCCAAAATCCGTGGGTAAGCGTATTCAGCCAGAGAATTAAAACTTATATTTAAAGCGTTCCCTCATTAACCCTTTCCCGCCACGTCATGCAATAGCACGCCGGCATCCGGCTCCGGCGGTTTTAAGATAGCTGCGCTTGCGTAAAATTAGTGGCACAATGAATTAATCACACGCGCCAATTGTACTCGTTGCCAAAGGCGCTTTACGGCATAAACCGGCTTTTGATAGGTTCCCTCATGTCAGAATTAAATGGTCAGTTGCCCCATGATGCCGCCCATGACAGCAAAACGTTGCCGAACGCTACGCATCCGCTTCCCGCCTCGCCCGAAACCTTCACCGATGAGCAGCTCGCCTGCGCGCCATTGAAACATTCGCTGGAAGAATTCCAGCTGTGGCTGGCCGATGCGTTTAATGCCGGCGTCTCGGCTGAAGCTTTGGTTTCCGCCCGCTCCCAATACATCGATCGCCTGCTCAGCCGCCTGTGGCGACAGGCCGGTTTTGAAGGTCGCCAGAGCATGGCGCTGATCGCCGTCGGTGGTTACGGCCGCGGAGAATTGCACCCTTTATCTGACATCGACCTGCTGATCCTGAGCGAGCAACCGCTGGCCGAAGAAGACGCCCGGCGCGTCGGTGAGTTAATCACCCTGCTGTGGGACCTGCGGCTGGAAGTCGGCCACAGCGTACGCAGCCTGGCTGAATGCATCCAGGAAGGATTGTCGGACCTGACCGTCGCGACCAACCTGATCGAATCACGGCTGATCAGCGGCGACGTAGCGCTGTTCCTGCAACTGCAAAAAAACATTTTCAGCGAAGACTTCTGGCCCTCGCCCAAATTTTTCCACGCCAAAGTTCAGGAGCAGCATGAACGCCACCAGCGCTACCACGGCACCAGCTATAACCTGGAGCCGGATATCAAAGCCAGCCCCGGCGGCCTGCGCGATATTCACACGCTATTGTGGGTTGCGCACCGTCATTTCGGCGCCACGTCGCTGGACGAAATGGTCGGCTTCGGCTTCCTGACCGACGCGGAGCGCAGCGAGCTGAACGAATGCCAGAGTTTTTTGTGGCGCATCCGCTTCGCCCTGCATCTGGTGCTTCCGCGCTATGACAACCGTCTGCTGTTCGATCGCCAGCTCAGCGTCGCGCGATTGCTGCACTACGACGGCGAAGGCAATCAGCCCATCGAAAAGATGATGAAGGATTTTTACCGCATGACGCGCCGCGTCAGCGAGCTGAATCAGATGCTGCTGCAATTGTTCGACGAAGCCATCCTGGCGCTGGACACCAACGAAAAGCCCCGTCCCCTGGATGATGATTTCCAGCTGCGCGGCAGCCTGATCGACCTGCGCGCCGCAGACACCTTTATCCGCGATCCGGCCGCCATCCTGCGCCTGTTTTACGCGATGGTGCATAACCCCGCGATCAAAGGTATTTACTCAACCACGTTGCGTCACCTGCGTTACGCCCGCCGTCATCTGAAACAACCGCTGTGCGACCTGCCCGAAGCGCGCGCGCTGTTTATGGCGATCCTGCGCCATCCCGGCGCGGTACACCGGGCGTTGCTGCCTATGCACCGCCACAGCGTGCTGTGGGCCTACATGCCGCAGTGGGGAAAAATCGTCGGGCAAATGCAGTTCGATTTATTCCATGCTTATACCGTTGATGAGCACACCATACGCGTACTGCTGAAGCTGGAGAGCTTCTCATATGAGAAAACCCGGCCGCAGCATCCGTTGTGTGTGGAACTTTATCCGCGCCTGCCCCAGCCTGAGCTGCTGTTGCTGGCCGCCCTGTTCCACGACATCGCCAAAGGCCGCGGCGGCGATCACTCCGAGCTGGGCGCGCAGGACGCGCTGGAATTCGCCGCCCTGCACGGGCTGAATTCGCGCGAAGCCCAGTTGGTTTCCTGGCTGGTGCGCTGCCACCTGCTGATGTCGGTCACCGCCCAGCGCCGTGACATTCAGGATCCGGCGGTCATTCAGCAATTCAGCGCCGAAGTGCAAAGCGAAACCCGCCTGCGCTATCTGGTCAGCCTGACCGTCGCAGACATCTGCGCCACTAACGAAAGCCTGTGGAACAGCTGGAAACAGAGCCTGCTGCGCGAACTTTATTTCGCCACCGAGAAACAGCTGCGCCGGGGCATGCAGCACGTCCCGGACCTGCGCGAACGCGTACGCCACCACCGGCTTCAGGCGCTGGCGCTGCTGCGCATGGACAACATCAACGAAGAGGCCCTGCACCGCATCTGGAGCCGCTGCCGCGCCGACTATTTCCTGCGCCACAACCCTAATCAGCTGGCCTGGCATGCCCGCCACCTGCTCAAACACGATGACCCCGGCAAACCGCTGGTGCTGGTCAGCCATCAGGCCACCCGCGGCGGAACGGAGATTTTCATTCACAGCCCGGATCGCCCCTACCTGTTTGCCGCCGTTGCCGGCGAACTGGACCGGCGCAACCTCAGCGTACACGACGCCCAGATCTTCACCAACCGCGACGGCTACGCGATGGACACCTTCGTCGTGCTGGAGCCCGACGGCAGCCCGCTGGCGCAGGACCGCCACGACACCATCAGGTTCGCCCTCGAACAGGCGCTGACGCAGCAGCAATACCGCCATCCGCGCGCGCGCCGCCCGTCATCCCGGCTGCGGCACTTCAGCGTTCCCACGGAAATTTCATTTTTGCCCGCCCATACGGATAAACGCAGCTATATGGAGCTGGTCGCGCTGGATCAGCCCGGTTTACTGGCAAGGGTTGGTGAGGTTTTCGCTGATTTAGGACTGTCGCTGCACAGCGCGCGCATCACCACGATCGGCGAACGGGTAGAAGATTTGTTCATTATCGCCGACGGCGAAAGAAAAGCATTGGACAAGAAAATGCAGGATGAAGTGGCTAAGCGGTTGACAGCGGCCCTCGATCCAACCGATAAAGAATAGCTCATAAAATAGTATCAATTAACACAACATTCAGGAATGAAATCAGGATGCAGCAGTTACAGACACTTATCGAGAACGCTTTCGAGCGCCGCGCAGACATCACCCCGACCAGCGTTGACGCGGTAACCCGCGAAGCGGTTAATCAGGTTATCGCCAGCCTGGACAGCGGCGAGCTGCGCGTGGCGGAAAAAATCAACGGCGAGTGGGTTACGCATCAATGGCTGAAAAAGGCCGTTCTGCTCTCTTTCCGCATCAACGACAACCAGGTGATGGAAGGCGCTGAAACCCGCTTCTACGATAAAGTGCCGATGAAATTCGCCGACTACGACGAAGCCCGCTTTCAGCGCGAAGGCTTCCGCGTCGTGCCGCCCGCCAGCGTGCGCAAAGGCGCTTTCATCGCCCGTAACAGCGTGCTGATGCCTTCTTACGTCAACATCGGCGCCTATGTTGACGAAGGTACGATGGTCGATACCTGGGCCACTGTCGGTTCCTGCGCCCAAATCGGTAAAAACGTACACCTTTCCGGCGGCGTCGGCATCGGCGGCGTACTGGAGCCGCTGCAGGCCAACCCGACCATCATCGAAGACAACTGCTTTATCGGCGCGCGTTCCGAAGTGGTTGAAGGCGTGATCGTCGAAGAAGGCTCCGTGATCTCCATGGGGGTTTACCTGGGCCAGAGCACCAAAATTTACGATCGCGAAACCGGCGAAGTTCACTATGGCCGCGTGCCGGCCGGCTCCGTGGTGGTTTCCGGCAACCTGCCTTCTAAAGACGGTAAATACAGCCTGTACTGCGCGGTCATCGTGAAAAAAGTCGATGCCAAAACGCGCGGAAAAGTGGGCATCAACGAGCTGTTACGCAGCATCGATTAAAAAATAAAAATGCAGCGGGCCTGGCCCGCTGTTTTTTTTTTGGCTCTACAATCAACCGTGTTAACGCAACGCAGAACACAGATTTCTTCCGGCAGGCCGTTTACGCTGTCTCCCGTCGAATATGGATAAACCAAGAAGGTGCCGCTATGTATGACAACCTGAAAAGTCTGGGGATTAATCAACCCGAAGATATTGACCGTTATAGTCTGCGCCAGGAGGCCAACAACGACATTCTGAAGATTTATTTTCGCAAGGATAAGGGAGAGTTTTTTGCTAAGAGCGTGAAATTTAAATATCCACGTCAACGCAAAACCGTTGTCGCCGATAACACCGCTCAGGGGTATAAAGAGATCCACGAAATCAGCCCGGCGCTGCGCTACGTCATTGATGAGCTCGATCAAATCTGCCAGCGCGATCAGGTAGAAGTCGATCTCAAGCGTAAGATCCTGGACGACCTGCGCCATCTTGAAAGCGTGGTTTCCCATAAAATCGCTGAAATTGAGGCCGATCTGGAAAAACTGACGCAGAAATAACCGCAAGAGCGGGCGCCGGTTGCCCGCTTTTCTTCCCGCCGTTACAAACATGACAAAACCGTAATCTGCCCATCAGCGGTTTGTCATTCTCACCCCGGTATTCTGACTTTACGGACTCTGCAACCGCAAGGAATACCACATATGCGTCGTTTAACCGGCTTTCTGTTTTTCATTTGGGCTATCGCCTTCCTGTTTTCCCTGCCGGAAACCTTCAGCTTCTTTTTCTGGCGCCGGCAAATCATCCTGCTTACCGGCATTCTTGCGCTGGGCTACATGAGCGCCGCGATGGTGCTCGCCATCCGTCCGGCGTGGCTGGAGAAATGGCTGAACGGGCTGGATAAAATGTACCGTCTGCACAAACACCTGGGAATCGGTGCGTTTGTCATGCTCTCGCTGCACTGGCTGGCGTTTAAAGCCGGTAAGTGGCTTACCCAGGCCGGCGTTTTGCAACGCCCCCACCGCGGCCCGCCGGAAGGTATTAACTGGCACGCGATCGCAAATGACATCGGTGAATATGCGTTTTATGCCTTCGTGATATTTGCCGTCGTCAGCCTGGCGAAAAAGATGTTCAACTATAAAAAGTTCATGCTGCTGCACAAGCTGGCCGGCGTCATTTTTATCGCCGGGGCATTGCACACCGTTCTGTCGCTGAACTGGGAGGCAAACCAGGCGATCTACAGCCTTGCCGCCGTGCTGCTGTGTGCCGTCGGCGGTTACTGCGCCTGGCTTTCGCTGAGCGGGAAGATCGGGCGCAACAGAAAAGTGCGCGGAAATGTCACGCAAACCCGTACGCTGGCGGATAATACCCTGAATTTTCACCTGCAGCTCGACGGGGATATCCATTATCGTCCCGGACAGTTTATCTATCTTGACTTGCTTGATGGCGAAAGCCCTCACCCCTTCACCGTGGTGAATTACGATGCCGGAACGCGCACGCTGGAGCTGGCGGTCAAGGCGCTGGGCGACTACACCAGCACATTGCTCAAAACCCTGCAACCCGGGCAACCAGCGGAGGTTGAAGGCGGTTACGGCCGCTTCCTGCTGGTAAACGACACGCACCAGGTCTGGATAGGCGCGGGTATCGGTATTACGCCGTTCATTGCCTGGCTAGAGGCCCTGGCCGCAGGCCGGCATTCTGCGAAGCACATTGAAAAGATCGTGTTCTTTTATTGCGCGGCAAGCCCGCGGGAGGCATTCTTCCTGCAACGCCTTCAGCAATTAACCAGTAAAATCACCTGCATAGACTTCCAGGTATTACTGGCCGAGCGCGGGGAGTTACTGACACCAGAAGCCATCGTCGAACGAATGGGAAACCGGTGCGACTATTCCGTCAGCTTTTGCGGCCCGGCGCCGTTTGCGCAAACGCTGAAAAAAGGGCTGACGGCAACCGGCTGGGATGAACGCCGCTTCCATAACGAACTGTTTTCCATGCGCTGACGCATAATGAACCGGAACGCCAGATGAAAATATTATTGGTTGAAGATCAGGCAATGGCGGCGGAATACGTCGCCAAAGGGCTGCGGGAGCAAGGTATGGTGGTTGACGTCGCCGCCAACGGCCCTGATGGCCTCCATTACCTGCTGACCGCAGATTACGATCTGGCGATTCTGGACGTCATGCTGCCCGGTCTGAACGGCTGGGACATTTTAGAAACCGCGCGCAAGGCGGGCAGACAAACCACCGTCATGTTCCTCACCGCCCGCGATGATGTGGAAGATCGCGTACGCGGGCTGGAATTAGGCGCCGATGACTATCTGGTCAAACCGTTTTCGTTCAGCGAACTGCTGGCACGCATCCGGGTGATTCAGCGCCGGCAGGCAGAGCCCCAGGCGCCGGAAAAAACCGTGCTACACGTCGCCGACCTGGAGCTGGATCTGCTGAAACATCAGGTGCATCGTCAGGGAAAGCGGCTGGATCTGACGCCCAAAGAGTTCACCCTGCTCAGCCTGCTGATGCGCCGCAGCGGAGAGGTTTTGTCGCGCATCGTTATCGCCGAACAGGTCTGGGACATGCATTTTGACTCCGGCACCAATGTCGTGGATGTCGCAATCCGCCGCCTGCGCACCAAGGTGGACGACCCCTTTGACGTGAAACTGCTTCATACCATCCGCGGAGCCGGTTATGTCATGGAACTGCGCGAATGATGATCCTGTCCACCATCCGCCAATGGTCGCTCGCCCGGCGGCTGAGTTTGTCTTTCACTCTGTCGATGGCCGCGCTTATCATCGTGATCTTCGCCGTCATTTACACGTCACTGGTGGTCCAGCTCAAACACCGAAACGGGCAGGAAATGGAGCGCATCCTGCAATCCCAGCGTAACGCCATCGCCAACATCCACGACGGCCGCCGCCTGAAAGCCTGGCAACAGCGTTGGGTTGAAAATTTTGATCCGGACAAGCGGGTTTTTCTGCGCATTTTTGATGGCGACGGCAAGCTTTTCGCCGCATCACCGCATATGCCGGTGGAGTCTTACCATTTCCCTTCTGCGGGAAAGCCTTACCGCACCCAGGTTTGGTTCAACAAGCAGGAAAAACGCAAGGTAAAAATGCTGTTGGCCACGGAGAACATCACGCTGCGCAATGGGGAAACCTGGGTTATTCAGGTTGCGCTTAACGCCTCTCAGGAACGGGAGTTGGTCGAGCTGAGTATGCATATCCTGAGGGTGGTCGGCATCGCTGCCGTGCTCTTTACCGCCCTGCTGAGCTGGCTGATTGTCCGGACCGGTCTGAAGCCATTGAATACCCTGAACCAGCAGATACAGAACATCCACATTGAAAAATTGAATACCCGCATCGGTCAACGGGAATGGCCGGCGGAGCTGAAGGCGCTGGCCGCCTCATTTGACGGCATGCTGGAAAGGCTGGAACGTTCATTTACCGAGTTGTCGCGCTTTTCCTCCGATATCGCCCACGAATTCCGCGCGCCAATCAACAACATCATCGCGGCCGCCAGCGTCATTCAGTCACGCGTTCGCCCGCCGGAGGAGTATCAGGAAACGCTGGCGAAGATTAGCGAGGAGGGAGAACGCCTGTCACGCATGATCACTTCAATGCTGTTCCTGGCAAGGGCGGACAACGCCAAAGAAGTGATGCATCCCGAAGCGATTAATGCCGGCGCCTTGTTCAGTCACATCATTGATTTTTTCAGCATGTCAGCGGAAGAGAAGCAGATAACGCTGGCCCAGCGCGGCGATGCAACGCTTCATGCCGATCCTTTACTGCTGGGCCGTGCGCTTTCCAATCTGGTGGACAACGCCCTGCGCTATACCCCGCCGGGCGGCCAGATCACGCTTGAAGCCGCCGCCAGAGGTAACGATGTGCTGCTCAGCGTAACGGACAGCGGCAGTGGTATTAAGGCCGATGATTTACCGCACGTTTTCGAACGCTTTTACCGCGCGGACTATGCCCGCACGGATCGGGAAAGCTCCGGACTTGGGCTGGCGATGGTAAAATCCATTGCCGAACTGCATCACGGCAGCGTCAGCGCCGAAAGTACGCCGGGCGAAGGCAGCCGCTTTACGCTCTGCTTACCCGGCGGGAATACCGTTATCAGCTAAGCAGACGTCCCCAGTTTTCAACCCACGGTCCGGTCACAACCTCCGGTTCGGCATCCACCTGAGCGTCAACCTCAAGCAGCTCACCGATGCGCGTCGCCTGCTGTTCTTGCAGCAGGTCATCAAACTTATGACCGGCGCCGCAAAAATCGGAATAACTGCTGTCTCCCAGAGCGATCACGCCATAGCGCAGCGCCGGCTGGTAACCCAGTTGATCCCTGACCGCCACGAACAGAGGCACGATTGAGTCGGGCAAATTCCCCTGCCCGGTCGTGGAGGTCACGATCAGGACATAGTGCTGCTGATACGCCTGCCACTCAGCCAGCGTGCCCTCTTCAAACACGCGGACCTCATGCCCTTGCGCCCGGAGCAAAGTTTCGGCCTCCTCCGCAACCAGCAACGCATTACCGTATACGGTACCCACAAAAATGCCGACCTGAGCCATACTCTTTCCCCCTGAATTCAATTCGTTCCATCCTGACGGCAAGGCGCAGGAAACTCAACCCCCCAGAGTTCAGGGAGATAATGATGCCAGCCGAACTGCGTCATCAGGTGTTGCCATCGCGCATCAAGCCCGGCGCGCAGGCATAAAGGTTCCCCGCTGACCGGATGCGTCAGCCGTAATTCACTGGCATGCAACATCAGTCCGGCGCATGCGAAGTGCTCCGCAACGCCCCGGTTTTGCCGCAGATCGCCATGTTTGGTATCGCCGAGAATAGGATGACGCAAATGCGCCAGATGGCGGCGCAGCTGATGCTTGCGCCCGGTTTCCGGTTGCAGTTCCACCAGGCTGAAACGCGAGCTGGGGTAACGGCCGATGGCTACCGGCATCTCCACCTGCGCCAGCCCGCGATAATGACTGACCGCCGGCTGGGCCGCTTTGTCCTGCTGGCTGAACTTATCGGCGATTTTGTCCAGTTCTTCGGTCAGCGGGTAATCAACCGTCCCTTCTCCGTCCAGAAAACCTCTCACCACGGCATGGTATGTCTTACTCACCTGCCGCTGCTCAAAGCTTTGCGCCAGCAAACGTGCGACCTCAGCAGATAACCCCATCAGCAATACGCCGGACGTAGGGCGATCCAGCCGGTGTACGGTGAAGACGTGCTGGCCGATTTGATCCCGAACGGTCTGCATCACGACGACTTTTTCTTTGCGATCCAGCCAGCTACGGTGCACCAGCCATCCGGCCGGTTTATTCACGGCGATCAGATGCTGGTCCTGATAAATAATTTCCATAGGGGATTCCGATACGGCGGCTTAGTTTTTCGCCGACGCGAACAAATTGTCCAACGCCAGCAACGTCACCATCAGCGGCTGAAGTTCCTCGTGACGCTGGGCGAACGCCAGTTCGAAATAGGGGTAAATGGCAAACCCCTGCGGCAGTGCCGCCTGGCTGTCGAGCAAATCATGCATTTTCGGCAAAAAAACCCACTGCAACCATTGCTCTGCGGACATGGTATCAATACAGAAAGGCTCAACGCTGGAGAACGCTTCCGCCTGCGGCGGCGCATCCTGCCACAGCCCAAGCGCCTGCATGCGATCTGCAATCTCACGCAAAAGCTGCCGGATTTGTATATGTGTACTCATGCCAAAAACCCCTTACGCCCAAAAATGAGGGGCCAAAGCATAGCATTACTCCGCATTCCGGCCCAATGCTGTCCCGTAAAAGGAATAAAAAAAGGGCGTACTGCAAATGCAGTACGCCCGGTTCGTTTTGCAGCATTCCCGCTACTCAAGGTGCTCCCTGCTCATCCTTGAAAACTTTTCCCTTGGCTTTCCGTTTCCCACATATCCGTTGTGGCGTATCCTACTTTCTTTCCCTGACTTATTATCCTGCGCCATCCTGACGCTTTTCTTCCCTTGGTCGCTCCTGACCCACCGACCATCCTGTGCCGGCTCTCATTCTCCGTCCTGGAGGTGTCCCTTGTTTCGTCCTGAAACATCCTTCGACCACATCCTGCGGTACATCCTTTCACCCATCCTGGGTGTGTTCCCTTCTACTTCATCCTGAAGCAACATCATCCTGATGTTCCTGCTTCCTGCCGTCTTCCCTTCCGGTAACACTAATGTCGCCGATCCTGCCCTTTTGAACAATAGGGGTATTGCGTCCTACAAAGCGCATTTGCGTTTGTACAAAACAATCGACTCACCTATCCAACTGTATTTAAATAAAAAACAAATTACAGGGTACGTTTTTACCCGAAAAGAAAACACGATCTCTCACAGCCTCTGTAAGACATATCTCACAACAGCGCGGGCAGTCCTGTAAGCCTTAAAAAGGCAAAAAAAAGGGGGGTACTGCATCTTGCAGTACCCCCGGTTCGTTTTGCAGCAATCCTGCTACTCAAGGTGCTCCCTGCTCATCCTTGAAAACTTTTCCCTTGGCTTTCCGTTTCCCACATATCCGTTGTGGCGTATCCTACTTTCTTTCCCTGACTTATTATCCTGCGCCATCCTGACGCTTTTCTTCCCTTGGTCGCTCCTGACCCACCGACCATCCTGTGCCGGCTCTCATTCTCCGTCCTGGAGGTGTCCCTTGTTTCGTCCTGAAACATCCTTCGACCACATCCTGCGGTACATCCTTTCACCCATCCTGGGTGTGTTCCCTTTTACTTCATCCTGAAGCAACATCATCCTGATGTTCCTGCTTCCTGCCGTCTTCCTTTCCGGTAACAGTAGTGTCGCCGATCCCACCCCTTCGAACAATAGGGGTATTGCGTCCTACAAAACACGTTTGTGCTTACGATTATAATTATCTTATCTATCTGTTTGTATTTAAACAAAAATAACATTCACCGGTGCGCTTTTGCCCGAAAAGAAAACACGATCTCTCACAGACTCTGTAAGACATGTCTCACAAAGGCGCGGGCAGCCCTGTAAGCCTTTAAAAAAGACAAAAAAAGGGGGTACTGCAATGCAGTACCCCCGGTTCGTTTTGCAGCAATCCTGCTACTCAAGGTGCTCCCTGCTCATCCTTGAAAACTTTTCCCTTGGCTTTCCGTTTCCCACATATCCGTTGTGGCGTGTCCTACTTTCTTTCCCTGACTTATTATCCTGCGTCATCCTGACGCTTTTCTTCCCTTGGTCGCTCCTGACCCACCGACCATCCTGTGCCGGCTCTCATTCTCCGTCCTGGAGGTGTCCCTTGTTTCGTCCTGAAACATCCTTCGACCACATCCTGCGGTACATCCTTTCACCCGTCCTGGGTGTGTTCCCTTCTACTTCATCCTGAAGCAACATCATCCTGATGTTCCTGCTTCCTGCCGTCTTCCCTTCCGGTGACACTAATGTCGCCGATCAGCGCCGATAAAACAACGGGGTATTTTGCTTAGTACACTGATCTCAAAAGGCATTTGGTTGTAATACCTTTCAATAACCACATGATTTACATATAATAATTTCGCATAGTTTATGCAAAGTCGGCATAAATAGCGGAGAAGGCTCACACAACGTGTGAGAAATGTCTTACAAAGAAGATAGCAACCCTGTAAGCCATTTCAGCACGCAACCACAGGTTGCAATGCCGACAGAAACGCAGCCAGAGAAGGCGCAATCACCGTGCGCTGCCTGCTGCCGAACTGTTCCAGCAACACCTCGCCGCTGAGATTACACAGAGAAATCAGCTCAAGCTCAGAGTCTGTCGTCGCCAAAAATAACGTCGGAGGAAGCTTCAGACGCCGCTGCGTGACCAGATGCCCAATCAGGTTTTCCTGCAAACGGACAAAGTCATCCTCACTCCAAACCTGAACCACATCCATCAATACGTCATCAAAGCGGGCACGCATGTCCGCCGCATACTGGCTGGTATAGAAAGGCGCCACGTCAGGATGCAACTGAATATCGAGCGCCCTGGCTACGGCATCCAGGTTCTCCGCTACGGCGACGGGCTGAGGCTGCCAATACACCCTCTCTCCGTCGCTGCGCACGATACAGGGAGACGGAATGCCGTACAACGCGCTACTGGCGGGATAATCACCGCACTCTTGCTGGCTGGCCGCGATGAAACGACCAGTAAACGCCGTCAATGCGGCGGAAACCTCATGCATCATGTCTTCACACTCATCACTTAGGGTAAACTAGGTGCATTGTAGCGTTCTTATCTTCAGGCAGTCACCGTATGTCATATCAAAATCACCAGGCCCTGGCCGGTCTGACGCTGGGTAAAACCACCGAATACCGCGACACGTACGACGCAACCCTGCTGCAGGCGGTTCCCCGCAGCCTTAACCGCGAGCCGCTGGGGCTGTTCCCCGGTAATCTGCCGTTCCACGGCGGCGATATCTGGACGCTCTATGAGTTGTCCTGGCTGAACGCCCGCGGCTTACCGCAGGTCGCCGTTGCCGAAGTCACCCTGGACGCATTCAGCAGTAATCTGATTGAGTCGAAAAGCTTCAAACTTTACCTCAACAGCTTCAATCAGACCCGTTTTGACGACTGGGACGCCGTTACGCGCACCCTGCAACACGACCTGGCGCACTGCGCGCAGGGCACGGTGAGCGTACGCCTGATGCGGTTACAGGAACTGGAAGGCCAGCCTGTCGGCGCATTCAGCGGCGTCTGTATCGACGATCAGGATATCACCATCGACAGCTATGAGTTCGACGCTGGTTTACTTCACGGCGCTGCCGATGGCGCGGAAATCGTTGAAGAAACGCTCGTCAGCCATTTGCTGAAATCCAACTGCCTGATCACTCATCAGCCAGACTGGGGCTCCGTCATGATCCGCTATTGTGGCGCACAGATAAATCGTGAGGCGCTGCTGCGCTACCTGGTTTCTTTCCGCCATCACAATGAATTTCACGAGCAGTGCGTGGAGCGTATTTTTAACGATATTCAGCGCTTCTGCCGGCCGGAGTCGCTGGCGGTGTATGCGCGCTACACCCGCCGCGGCGGGCTGGATATCAACCCCTGGCGCGCCAATACGCCCTTCACGCCGCCGCCGGCCCGGCTGGCGCGTCAATAGCCGGCGTTTCGGACACATACGGTGACATTACGCCGGGTGTAAAATATTGGTAAAAACTCACCGGCACGGTAAGGTAAATAACAGAAATTTATGTATGACGTAACGTGCCGGATACGCCCGGCCTTGTAGCCCGCCCGCCGCGGGTGATGAAATGAAAAACACGCCATCCTGCGGATGTAAAAGGAGTCATCTTTGATTACGCATATCAGCCCGTTGGGCTCTATGGATTTATTATCGCAGCTTGAAGTCGACATGCTGAAACGCACGGCAAGCAGCGATTTGTACCGCTTGTTCCGTAACTGCTCGCTGGCGGTCCTGAACTCCGGCAGTTTAACGGACAACAGCACTGAACTGCTGTCCCGCTTTGAAAGCTTTGACATCAACGTATTGCGCCGCGAACGCGGCGTAAAACTGGAGCTGGTCAACCCGCCGGAAGACGCCTTCGTCGACGGCACGATCATCCGCTCCCTGCAGGCCAACCTGTTCGCCGTCCTGCGCGACATTCTGTTTGTTAACGGCCAGTTGGTGCATGCCGAACGTTTCCAGCAACTGAACCTGGAAAACTCCATCCACATTACCAACCTGGTCTTCTCCATCCTGCGTAACGCCCGCGCGTTACACGTCGGCGAAGAACCGAATATGGTGGTGTGCTGGGGCGGCCACTCCATCAGCGAAAAAGAGTATTGGTATGCCCGTCAGGTAGGCAACCAGCTCGGGCTGCGCGAACTGAATATCTGCACCGGCTGCGGCCCCGGCGTCATGGAGGCCCCGATGAAGGGCGCCGCCGTCGGCCACGCCCAGCAGCGCTATAAAGACGGACGTTTTATCGGCCTGACCGAACCTTCCATCATCGCGGCGGAACCGCCCAACCCGCTGGTTAACGAACTGATCATCATGCCGGATATCGAAAAGCGCCTGGAGGCGTTCGTCCGCCTTGGTCACGGTATCATTATTTTCCCCGGCGGCGTCGGCACCGCAGAAGAGTTGCTCTATCTGCTGGGTATTCTGATGAATCCGGAGAACGACGATCAGGTGCTGCCGCTGATCCTGACCGGGCCGAAAGAAAGCGAAGATTATTTCCGCGTGCTGGACGAATTTATCCTCAACACGCTGGGCGAAACCGCGCGCAAGCATTACAGCATCATCATCGACAACCCGGCGGAAGTCGCGCGCCAGATGAAGCGCGCCATGCCGAAAGTGAAAGAAAACCGCCGCCAGTCCGGCGATTTCTACAGCTTTAACTGGTCGCTGAAAATCGAGTCCGACCTGCAACTGCCGTTTGAGCCGACCCATGAGAACATGGAGAACCTCAACCTGCACCCCAACCAGCCGCCGGAACAGCTGGCCGCAGCTCTGCGCCGGGCATTCTCCGGGATCGTGGCGGGCAACGTGAAAGAAGTGGGCATTTCCGCCATTGAGAAATACGGCCCCTACAAACTTCACGGCGATTCAAACATGATGAAGCACATGGACCGCCTGCTGCAGGGGTTTGTCGAGCAGCATCGCATGAAGCTGCCGGGCACGGCTTACGAGCCATGCTACGAGATCATTGCGTAAACCTTCGCAAAACCAGAATCAGGGCGGTGTCATCACCGCCCTTTTTCGTTACCCTTTGCCTATCGCTCTTAACCCGTAACCCGTTGCCATGCCAATACATTTACTGATCGTCGATGCCCTTAACCTGATCCGCCGCATTCACGCCGTTCAGGGAACGCCCTGCATAAACGCCTGCCAGCACGCGTTACAGCAGTTGCTGTCCCACAGCCGGCCAACACACGCGGTCGCCGTTTTCGACGAAGACGACCGTGCGGACAGCTGGCGGCACCAGGCTTTTCCTGACTATAAGGCGGGCCGCAACGCGATGCCGGAAGATTTACATCAGGAAATGCCGGCCATCCGCGCCGCATTCCTGGCGCTGGGCGTTAACAGCTGGCACTCCGCCGGCAACGAAGCGGACGATCTGGCCGCCACGCTGGCCGCACGCGTGACGCAGGGCGGGCACCAGGTCACTATCGTCTCAACGGACAAAGGCTATTGCCAGTTACTCTCGCCGTCGATCCAGATCCGCGACTACTTTCAGAAGCGCTGGCTGGACCTGCCTTTCGTACGTCAGGAGTTTGGCGTGGAGCCGGGCCAGCTGACGGACTACTGGGGCCTGGCCGGCATCAGCAGCAGCCGTATTCCCGGCGTTCCCGGCATTGGCCCCAAAGCCGCTGCCGCACTGCTGACGCAGTTCTCCTCGCTGGAGGCGATTTACCAACATCTGGATGACGTGCCGGAAAAGTGGCGCAAGAAACTGGAACAACATCAGCAACAAGCGACGTTATGCAAGCGTATTGCTACGCTGCAAACGTCGCTTCGCGTGGAAGGGAATTTACAGCAGTTACGGTTAAAAACGGCATAGAAGCGCGCGAACCAGCAACACCCGTTTTGATCAACCGCTACGATGGCTCAGCGCTCATCGCGCCGACCGGGCACCGCCCCCCAAATACGACGCACATGCACCGTAATTTCTTCCCGATCGTGATACAGCTGTTTAGCCTGAATCTGCGCATTAATGCCGTTATCCTTCAGCTCCTGCGCCAGTCCCGCCAGGTTTTGGCTGACTTCTTCATAGCGCTTTTTCATCGGCAGCTTAAGGTTAAAAATCGCTTCACGACACCAGCCGTTTACCAGCCAACGCGCCATCAGGTGGGTAACCCGCGCCGGTTTTTCCACCATGTCACACACCAGCCAGTCAATGTTGTTGCGCGTAGGCTCAAACTTAAAGCCGTCGGCCCGGTGGTGGGTAACCTGCCCGGTGTCCATCAGGCTGGGCGCCATAGGACCGTTATCGACCGCATGCACCATCATGCTGCGCTTCACTAGTTGATAGGTCCAACCGCCCGGGCAAGCACCGAGATCCACCGCGTGCATACCGCTGCTCAGGCGCTCATCCCATTCGTCATACGGAATAAAAACGTGAAACGCTTCTTCCAGCTTAAGCGTCGAACGGCTGGGCGCATCGGAAGGGAACTTCAGCCGGGGAATACCCATAAAGAACGGGGAGTTATTATTGCTGTATGAATAGCCGGTGTAACAACAACCCGGCGCGATAAAGAAGACATGCACGATCGGGCGATGGGCATTCTCCTTCAACAACAGAACCCTTTGCTGCCGCAGCGCGGCCCGCAACGGCACGGTAAATTTGCGGCAGAACTTCATCAGTTCTTTGCTTTCGTTGGTGTCAGGCACCTCGACCCGCAAATCACCGGCGCCTTCGATCACCCCGGTCAGCATACCGACAACGGGGGAAATACGATCTTCCGGCGGCAAATCCCGCAATAATTCGCCCGCGACAAACATCTGCCGGGCAAAAATCAGCTCACGGAACGGCAAATGACGTACCAGCTTATCTGCATCCTCATGCTGGTAGCACTCAAAAACCACGTAGCCGCTGTTGTCCTTAACCCTGGCGAAGCCGAATACTTCGTATTGGGTGGCTTTCTCGGTAATCTCCGCCGCACACTCTTTCTCAAAGCCGGGACGGCAATATAAAACGACTTTACTCATGGCGCTCTGCTCTTTTCCTCATGCGCAATGCTCCGACCAACATCAGAGCCCAACCAATCAGGAAGCACACGCCGCCAATCGGTGTTACATAAACCCAAAGTTTCAAATTCGACAATGCCAGGGAATACAGGCTGCCGCTGAACAATACCGTACCCAGCGCCATCAGGGCGCTGCTCCAGTAAAACCATATGCAGGCGCGCCGCTGCATCACCGAGGCCATCCCCAGAATCGCCAGCGTGTGCACGCCCTGATAGTTCAGCCCGGTATACAGCCACTCCATCTCTTTCTCACCCAACGTACGGCTGAGAACGTGCGCCCCGAAGGCACCCAACGCGACGAAGATAAACCCGCTGATCGCGACAAAAATCATCATAGAGCGACTACTCATTTTCCGGCCCCTGCCTTACTCTTCTCAATTATGACTCATACCGAAAACGAAAGTTTTCCTGTTCGTTGGCCGCCCTGGCCAAAATCCATTGACGGAAAGCCGCAATTTTACCCAATTCAGCCTGACTATCCTGACACACCAGATAAAACGCGTTTTTACTGATCAGCACATCGCTGAACGGACACACCAAACGCCCGGCCTCAATTTCGGTTTGCGCCATCACGTTATTGACCAGCGCGATCCCTTGCCCGTGCACCGCCGCCTGAACCACCATCGCACTGTGGCTGAAGATCGGCCCCTGCTGCACGTTAATATGCTGCAACCCCAACTGACGGGTATAGGCCAGCCAATCACGGCGGGAAGTGTCATGCAGCAGGGTATGATATGCCAGATCGCTCGGATCTTTTAGCGGATGTTCGCCCAGCAGCAATTGTGGTGAGCAAACCGGCATCAAATACTCCGCGTAAAGCCGCTCTACGCGCAGTCCCGGCCAGTTTCCCTTGCCGTAAAAAATGGCGACGTCAACGTCGTCCGACAGCTTCCCTTCTTCCCGATCTACCGCCTGGATCCTGACATCGATGCCGGGATAAGCGCTGTTGAAGCCCGACAAACGCGGAACCAGCCACTGAATGGCAAAACTCGGCGGCAGGCTGACCGTTAACGCCCCTTTGGCGCTGCGGGCCTGCAAACGCCGTGTCGCTTCATTCAGCGAGGAAAAAATTTCTTTAATGTCGAGATAATAGCTCTGGCCTTCTTCGGTCAGCAGCAAAGATCGGTTACGGCGGCGGAACAGCTTCAGCCCCAGAAAGTCCTCCAGAGATTTAATCTGGTGGCTTACCGCCGCCTGAGTCACGAACAGTTCCTCGGCAGCTTTGGTAAAGCTGAGATGACGGGCGGCAGAGTCAAAAACCCGTAATGCGTTTAATGGCGGCAATCGCTTGGACATGGCTGGACACTGTATTAAAAAACGGCCTGATCGGAAGGGTAAACAAACTTGCTCAGCAAATAAGAAACAAATAATTAACTTATCATTTACCCATTAGTTTTTTTTATCCGAGCCATTATAATTTGTCCGTTGAGGATAGGCCAGTAAATACCTATAGTGGCGCCACATCCCGGGCCGGAACGAAAGAGTGTTGACGGAGAGATTCGGAAATGCTTTTGGCTTTGTGGTTGTGATGTTGTGTTTGCAAATTGTCCGGCATTCCGGACAGAGTAGCTAAGCTACTGTTTTTTCACTTCCTGTACATTTACCCTGTCTGTCCATAGTGATTTAGTAGCACCGCAGATTGCGGTGCTTTTTTTTCGTTCCTGCATGACCAATCAGCTTACTGACTTTCAGCCATCTCTTTGACTTCATTACGATTGATTTGCTGCTGGTTGCCATTGGCATCTTTGTAGCTGATCATACCGGTTTCATCGTCGACCTGAGGCTTACCCTCGCTGACCAACGTCCGGCCATCATTGGTATGCATCACGTAGTTGCTGGAACAACCGGCAAGCGCCAGAGTACAAAATAACGCGGCGAGTAGCGCACTGATTTTCTTCATCGTAAACTCCTTGCTGTAGTTTAAAATGCTTCGTGTAAACCTCTTTCTGTATGAGATAAAGTCTTTTAACATCAATAAAAGCATAACAAGCTATTTCAGATTTTCCAGAAACGCATCGGATTAATCAGATTAATCTGTCGTTTACAATATTGATCAAATATCGCCGTGTTCAGGAGTCCGTTTTTGGCCATTACTTCCTTCGATGCCGCCGCATTTCGCCGTTGCTTTCCCGCCTGCGGCGACGATCCGGTTTATCTCGACAGCGCCGCCACCGCACTGAAGCCACAGGTCATGATCGAAGCGACCCGGCATTATTATCAGGACGGCGGCGCCACCGTTCACCGCAGCCAGCACCATGCGGCGCGCCGGTTGACCCAGCGCTATGAACAGGCGCGCGCTCAGGTGGCCGAACTGCTGCACGCCGGCGACGAAGCCAGCGTCATCTGGACCAAAGGCGCGACCGAAGCCATCAACCTGGTGGCGCAAAGCTTTCTGCGGCCGGTATTGCAGGCAGGAGATGAGATCCTGGTCAGCGAAGCGGAGCACCATGCCAACCTGATCCCCTGGCTGATGGTGGCGCAGCAATGCCAGGCGAGCGTCGTAAAGCTTCCGCTGAATGAACGCGGCGTACCGGACATCAACAAGCTCCCCGCCTTGCTCACGCCCAAAACGCGTCTGCTGGCGCTGGGGCAAATGTCCAACGTCACCGGCGCCTGCCCTGACTTACGCGCCGCGTTGAACATCGCGCACGCCAACGGCACGCCGGTAATGGTGGATGGCGCACAGGGCATCGTCCACCAGCCGCCGGACGTCGCCCGACTGGATATCGACTTTTACGCCTTCTCCGCCCACAAACTGTTCGGCCCCACCGGCCTGGGTGTACTTTACGCGCATCCGCGCTGGTTCAGCGCCATGTCTCCCTGGCAGGGAGGCGGGAAAATGCTGACGCAGGCATCGTTCTCCGGCTTTACGCCGCAGCCCATTCCCCACATGTTTGAGGCTGGAACGCCGAATATCGCCGGCGTTGTCGGATTTTCTGCCGTACTGGAATGGATGAAAGAAATTGACTGGCCCGCCGCGGAGTCGCACTGCGTGGCACTGGCGGACGAGGCGGAAAACGCGCTCCGTCAACGGGAAGGATTTATCAGCTACCGTGCGGCGAACTCTCCCGTTCTGGCCTTCAACTTTGCAGGCATTCACCACAGCGATCTGATTACCCTGCTGGCGGAACAGGGCATCGCCCTGCGCGCCGGGCAACACTGCGCCCAACCACTGATGCAGGCGCTGGGCATCACCGGCTGCTTACGCGCGTCATTCGCCCCTTATAACAACGGGGAAGACATAAAACGCCTGCTGAGTGCGCTAGACTATGCCCTCACTCTCTTGTCAGATTAGGAATTCCGATGACAGCTCCGCATCCTTTCGGTCATACCCTCACTGCGGCCACCCTGCAGGCGCGTTTTGCCCCCCTGCGTTCATGGGAGGATCGCTATCGCCAGCTGATTTTACTGGCGCGCGAACTGCCGCCGCTGGAGGAAACGCTCAGGCAGCCGGAGCTCGAACTGAGCGGCTGTGAAAACCGGGTTTGGTTGGGCGGAGAGCTGTTGCCGGACGGTACCCTGCATTTTTACGGCGACAGCGAAGGCCGAATCGTCAAAGGGCTGCTGGCGATACTCCTGACCGGCGCGGAAGGCAAGCGACCGCAGGAGATTCTGGCCGGGGACCCGCTGGCGCTTTTTAACCAGCTGAATATCCGGGATCAACTCAGCGCCTCGCGCGCCAGCGGCCTTGATGCGCTGGCGCAGAGCATACTGCGTATCGCCGCCCGTTACGCCTGAGCGCGGGCGGCCTTTGCCAGCATTTTCTTCAGCGCGTGCGACACGGCCACAAAGCCAAAGCTGGCCGTTACCATCGTCGCGGAACCAAACCCGGCGGCGCAATCCATCCGCTTCGGTCCTTCGGCGGTGCTGCGCGATGCGCACACGCTGCCGTCCGGCTGCGGATAAACCAGGGGTTCGCTGGAAAATACGCAGTCGATGCCAATCTTGCCCTTGCTGTTTTTTACCACGCCGAAGTCATGCTTCAAACGCTCCCGCAGCTTAGCCGCCAGCGGATCCTGGATCGTCTTCGCCAGATCGGCCACTTCAATACGCGTGGGATCGATTTGCCCGCCTGCGCCGCCGGTCGTCACGACCGGGATCTTATAACGACGGCAGTACGACAACAGCGCGGCCTTGGGGCGAACGCTGTCGATCGCGTCGATCACATAGCTGAAGCGATCGTCGATCAGCGTCGCCACATTGTCCGGCGTAATGAAATCATCAATGCAGGTCACGCAGCACTCAGGATTGATCTCGCGAATACGCTCCGCCATTACGTCGGTTTTGGCTTTACCGACATTCCCTTTCAGTGCCGGAACCTGACGGTTGGTATTGGTAACGCACACGTCATCCATATCAATCAGCGTGATCGCGCCAATCCCGGTGCGCGCCAGCGCCTCGGCCGCCCATGAACCGACCCCGCCGATACCGATAACGCACACGTGTGCCTGTGAAAACACCTCCAGCGCATCCTGACCGTACAGCCGGGCAATGCCGCTGAAACGCTGTTGGTAACCGTCTGAAAAAGAGATAGTCATCGAATTGGAACCTCTGCGTCCGCCGGCCAGGCCGAACGGGAATCACATTTAATGCATTTATGTTCAGGCCGTTACGCCTGAATCACACTGTCTGGACTAACCGGATGGAAAACAAAAGGGGCGAATCATGTCGCCCCTTTCTGCTCCCTCAGCGAATACCGCTATTGAAAGGTATTCAGCACGGAAGATGCGGACTGACTCTGGTTGGCTCCCAGCATCAAACCGGCACCCGGCGCGCTCTTCAGCACCCAGACCCGTCCGTAATGGTTATAGAACCCGGCTTCATGGCCCGCAGCATCACCGATGCCCTGATAAATATCGAAGTGCTGACCTTTGATTGCGCCGCCGACGTCCAGCGCCACCATCAGGCGCATCTGATATTGTCCGGTGAATTTACCCTGGTTGTCCAGCAGCGGCACTTCCGCCAGCAACGTCGTACCCGCCGGGATCAGAGAACGATCCGACGCCACCGAGGCCTGCGCCACCAACGGGACGCCGCTGGCGCCTTTCACCGGCGCCAGAACCTCCGGCTTGAAAAATACGAATGACGAATTCTGCTCCAGCAGTTCCCGCACTTCCGCCGCCGAATGCGTGTCTGCCCAGCGGCGGATCGCCTGCATGGACATATCTTCACGCGCCACTTCGCCGCGATCGATCAAGACCTTGCCAACGCTATAATAACCGTGACCATTTTTGCCGGCGTAGCCGAAGAAAGTCAGCGGACGCCCGTCGCCGAAGTCCACGTAAGCGCTGCCCTGCACTTCCATCATAAAGTTATCCAGCATGGAGTTACTGTAGGCCAGCTCAAGCCCGCGGTTGTTCAGCGCACCGGAGTAAATCGCCGCGCGATCCGGCAGGCGCCCTTTCCCTTTGGGAGGCATCCGGTAAATCGGGTACTGAAATTCACCCTGACGGGTATGGCGGGCCTGGATAACCGGCGTGTAATAACCGGTAAACTGCACGTTGCCGTAGTTATCCTTTCCTTCCATTTGATAGGCATTCAGACCGAACTGCGCCAGTTGCCGTGTATCGCCGCCGGCCATCAGCCAGCTCTTCACCGCCTGAAACGTGTCGCTGTTACGCCCGTATAAGCTGGGAGAGACGCGCTGAATAGCCTGTACCTGATCAGAGAATCCCTTGGCGTTCGCCGGGTAGCCCATCGCATTCGGACGGTTAACCAACTCCAGCGGCTCATCTATGCGGCCATCCTTATACTGCTGCCCCTTATCCGTAGGCTTTGACGAACATCCGGCAAGCAACGCCGCCAGCAAGCCGCCCAACACATATTTCTCCCACCGGCCTTTCATCTCTCTACCCCGCAGCAAATCACTTCCGGCGCAAGATAACAAACCCACCGGCTAAAAGGAATTGCCCGTTTCAAAAAACCGGCGCGCTAAGTCAAATCAGCCGCCCAAAAAAAGAACGAAACGTGCAATTATCGGACACCTAAAGAAAAATTTGGGAGCAAGCTCAAATAATGCTTGCATGAAATCCATGGAGGAGTATTATTCGCCCTCATCGGACGCGGGGTGGAGCAGCCTGGTAGCTCGTCGGGCTCATAACCCGAAGGTCGTCGGTTCAAATCCGGCCCCCGCAACCAATTCGATGCATTCCGGTGCAGAGAGAATAAAAAAAGCAGTAGAAGACGGACGCGGGGTGGAGCAGCCTGGTAGCTCGTCGGGCTCATAACCCGAAGGTCGTCGGTTCAAATCCGGCCCCCGCAACCAACGTCACAAATGAACACCCTTAAGGGTGTTTTTTTTATGCCTGCCTTCCAGCCAAACAATTCCACTTAATCATATATTCCCAACCACAAATGCATGGTTCAACATCGCTTTAGCCGGTGTAAACCCGTTAATACGCGAAAAAAACCGTTAATGTCATTATACGGAAATACCGATGTATGGAGACCGGATACGGAATAGCTCTTTTAGTTAATGCTCTTCCCTGAGCCTATTTATTATTGACAATGCACTACAATGGAAGACACAGAGCAGGAGAGGTGAAACCATGAGCGATCATCGTGACCTAATTGTTCTCCTCAGCGGTTTCGTAGCTGTCTTTCTCACCACGGGCATTTTCTTTGTCGTGTTGATAACTATGGTGGAGAACATTTATTCCTCCGATAGCATTGTATTGCGGCTCTACTCAAGTATATCCGTGATGCTTTGTGATTTCGGCTAACACAATACTCTGGGTCTGGCTAAGGGTTGTGAATAATCGGAATGAAGCATTCACAATAGATGGGCGTATCGGGATTTTTTATCAAATCAATCTCTGCACCATCAGGCCGGCTCAGACATTCAACATCATAAGAGGTGGCGGTCGCCGGTCGGGAAGCCTTCAGCATGGGTAAACAACGGTGATAGATATTTTGATAAAACCGTTGATATCCGCTTGCAGGCCCTTCATAAAGAAACTTTACATAGTCTCCGGCCGGGATACTCATTTCTGTCGTTTTAATCGCGGAGCGCTTCAGGAATTTGCTGTCAAAGGCGGCGGCATAATATATGCCCATCGAATAGAAAAATATATCTGATGCTATCGTCAGACAATACAGCTTATCCGGCCTGAAAGTATTGAACATCTTTCCCCATATGCGGGCTTTATTCCTGGCATGAGCTTCCGCCATCTCTTCATATGTACAGACATAGTTAGACGTAAACCCCACAAGCTTCATTTCCGGCATCGTAACGAAATGCGCTTCAGGCAGGGAGGCAACGTCATAGTCCATTGAGGCGAAGAGGCCGTTCATATCCCACTTTTGATTCATTCTGTACGCGGCAGGGGCCTGATGAAACTGCTTTTTAAAAGCTCTGTTGAACGCCTGTTGAGAATCGAAATGGTAGAGTGTAGCGACTTCAATAATCGGCATTTTCGTCAGCCGAAGGGTGAGTGCACACTCATTCAGCTTACGTGCCCTAATATAAGAGATAATATTCTGTCCGGTGATCTCTTTAAACATTCGCTGTAGATGCCATTTGCTGTATCCGGCTTTGGCGGCCACGCTGTCTACAGTCATCGGTTTGTCGAGGTTCTTCTCTATCCAGACGATTAACTCATTAATTATTTTTGTTTTATCCAATTTAGGCCCTTAATATCCATGTAACGAAGATACATAACAGAACGTTACGCCGCATAGTTCTATTTGCAAGCACAAATGTTCTATTCTTTGGGAACCATCAAAATCTCAAAAAAACTTCGCATCCTAATCACCTTCTTATATTTCCTCTTAATCTAAGATGCTCCGGAAAGCAGGCGTCAGATTCAGAATCGACAGGTTAAAGAGAAGGCTGGCTAATGAAAAATCAGCCATACAGACTATAAACACAAAGCGGAATCATGCCAATTGCCCGCTTATAATTTTAACGCTTTGAAAAGTTAAACAGTGTTATGCAGAAATGTATTCTCCCCCTTAATCCCCAAAACAGAATTTATAAACATTGCTATAGATAATACACACTCCTTCTCACAATACACAGTTTTTGTTAGCTGACGCCTTATCGTTTTACGGTATAGCTCAGCAGACTGACGCGATAACATTATCTATTATAAGAATTTACTGTTAGTAAAGACATAAATAAGTTATCCCCGCCCAGCCGCCTCTTCACCAATAGACTGAAGCAATTTAAATAAACTCAGGCATGTTTTTACAACAAGTATAGGAAATTATCGAAATATTTATGACACCAACCTCGTCACCGATAAAATATTCACCCTTCACGGCAATAAAAAGCATTTTGAGTTAAATCGAGCAAGAAAAGACAAAGGCAACGTCAATAAAACAAGGCAGCATTCCGCCCGTTTATTCAACGTAAAGATGAGAAGTAAAAATGCCCGGGAAGACCGGGCAGAGAATATCAACGCCGGGCTAATTCCCCGCCGTTAGCGAAATAGGCTTTGATGCCGGCCAGAATGGACTCTGCCACCTGCTGCTGATAGCGACTGGTACGCAGCTTACGCTCTTCTTCCAGGTTACTGATAAATGCCGTCTCCACTAAAATCGACGGAATATCCGGCGCCTTAAGCACCGCAAACCCGGCCTGATCGACCTTATTCTTATGCAGGTGATTAATTCCCCCCATCCGCCTCAGCACTTCTTTCCCAAACTTCAGGCTGTCGTTGATGGTGGCCGTTTGCACCAGATCGAACATGGTATGATCCAGATAGCGATCGCCGCTGCGGCTGACGCCGCCGATGTTGTCCGACTCGTTCTGAGTCTGAGCGAGGAATTTCGCCGCAGTACTGGTCGCCCCTTTGGTCGACAACGCGAACACCGACGATCCCCGTGCCGCACGGTTGGTAAACGCATCGGCGTGAATGGAAATAAACAGATCGGCACGCTGCTGACGCGCTTTGGCGACGCGAACCTTAAGCGGAATAAACACATCTTCATTACGGGTCATATAAACCCGCATGTTGGACTCTTTCTTGATTAGGGCGCTCAAACGCCGCGCGATCTGCAACACAATGTCTTTCTCGCGCGTTTTATTCTTACCGACGGCGCCGGGGTCTTCACCGCCGTGACCGGGATCCAGCATAATCACGATGGGCCTGTCACGCCCGGCTTTCCCCGCTTTTGGCGTCTGTGGCGACGGCAGCTTCTTCTCCAGATCCTCGCCCTTGTTATACTCCTCAAGCAACGCCAGCAGCGGATCGTCCTCCGCATTCGCCGCACCTTTCGCCGGGTAGAGATCTACCACCAGGCGGTTTTTAAACTCGGCGACGGGCTTCAGAGTGAACAACTTGGGATTGATGCTTTGCTTCAGTTCCAGCACCAAACGCACCGTGTCTTTATCAAACTGACCGACGCGCGCGGCTTTCAGGTTAGGATCGCCGGACTGAATCTGATCGCTGACGCCCTTAAGCACGCTGTTCAGATGCACATCTTCGATGTCCACAACGATCCGGTCCGGGTTGGTCAACGCGAACTGCTTATACTTCAGCGGCGTTTTTGATTCCAGCGTTACGCGGGTATAGGTCGACGACGGCCACACGCGCACCGCGATGATCTGCGCCGTCGCGGCAAATCCAATCTTACTGACGCTGAGCAGCCAGGTCGCCGCTGCGCCCTGTAACAAATGCCGACGGGAAAGGTTGTATTTTGAGTCAGTCATGCAACCCCGAAACCAAAAACAAAATAGATAAAAATCGTCCGAACAGCTGATTTTCTGAAATTTCCGGCAAAACTTTAACGAATCAAACCCTCACTGTCACCAGAAAATGCTTACCGAATGTTTCCATATCCTGAGCGCATCTGTTTTCTCACCTTGTGCCCTATACGAATTCACGCTTGCCTTCCGGCCGGATAAAGAATAAAAATACACTTTAAGCGAATAAAAATTCAAAGAGGCCATTCATGAAGGAGCGCAGCACCGAACTGGTTCAGGGATTCCGCCATTCCGTCCCTTACATTAATGCCCACCGCGGTAAGACGTTCGTCATCATGTTGGGTGGCGAAGCCATCGAACATGAAAACTTCGTCAATATCGTGAATGACATCGGTTTGCTGCACAGCCTTGGTATCCGCCTGGTCGTGGTTTATGGCGCACGTCCGCAGATCGACAGTAACCTGAAAGCGCATCATTGCGAGCCGGTCTACCATAAGCACACGCGCGTTACCGACGCCCACACGCTGGAACTGGTTAAGCAAGCCGCGGGCCTGCTGCAACTGGATATTACCGCCCGTCTCTCCATGAGCCTGAACAACACGCCGTTGCAGGGCGCCCACATTAACGTGGTCAGCGGTAACTTTGTTATCGCACAGCCCCTCGGCGTAGATGACGGCGTGGATTACTGCCACAGCGGGCGAATCCGTCGTATTGATGAAGATGCGATTAACCATCAGCTCGACAGCGGCGCCATCGTCCTGCTCGGCCCGGTCGCGGTTTCCGTAACCGGCGAAAGCTTCAACCTGACGTCAGAGACCGTCGCCACCCAGTTAGCCATCAAGCTTAAAGCGGAAAAGCTGATTGGTTTCTGCTCCTCGCAGGGCGTAATGGCGGAAAACGGCACTATCGTCTCAGAACTGTTCCCCAATGAAGCGCAGAGCCGCATTGAAGCACTGGAAGCCGCCGGCGACTACAATTCCGGCACCGTGCGTTTCCTGCGCGGCGCGGTAAAAGCGTGCCGCAGCGGCGTGCGCCGCAGCCATCTGGTCAGTTATCAGGACGACGGGGCGCTGGTACAGGAGCTGTTTTCCCGCGACGGTATCGGCACGCAGATCGTAATGGAAAGCGCCGAACAGGTCCGGCGCGCCACCATTAATGACATCGGCGGTATCCTCGAGCTCATCCGCCCACTGGAGCAGCAGGGCATTCTGGTACGCCGCTCACGCGAACAGCTTGAGCGGGAAATCGATCAGTTCACCATTATTGAACGGGACAACATGACCATCGGCTGTGCCGCGCTTTATCCCTTCCCGGAAGAAAAGATCGGCGAAATGGCCTGCGTGGCGGTTCACCCGGATTACCGCAGTTCGTCGCGTGGTGAAATGCTGTTGAAGCGCGTGGAGGCCCAGGCGCGGCAGCAAGGGCTGGAGAAACTGTTTGTGCTGACGACGCGCAGCATTCACTGGTTCCAGGAAAGAGGGTTCACGCCGGCGGAAGTGGATGTGTTACCGATGAAAAAGCAAGCGCTGTACAACTATCAGCGTAAATCAAAGATTTTACTGGCCGATCTTTAAACACCAGGGAGCGGCGCAATAAAGGCGCGCCCTCCCTTTATGCCCGTTATGCAGACGGCAGTGACATCATCCGCTCCATCAACCCGCTGCGGCGCAGCGTTGGCGTCTGAATCGCGCGGGTGAAAATCCGCTCTTTGCCGAACAGCGTAAGCCGGCTGCGGGCGCGGGTTACCGCAGTATACAGCAGCTCACGCGTAACAATCGGCGAGAATTCAGTGGGCAGCGCCAGCAGCGTATGTTCAAACTCCGATCCCTGAGATTTATGCACCGTCATCGCGTAAGCCGTTTCCGACTGCGGCAAGCGGCTGGGCTGGACCGATTTGATGCTGCCATCCGGCATCTGAAAATGTACCCGCAGACGATCCTCATCGTCATACAACGCAATACCGATATCGCCGTTGAACAACCCCAGAGAACCATCGTTACGGGTGATCATCACCGGCCTGCCACAATACCAGCGCAGATGAGGATTCGCCGGCAGCTGAATCAGCCCGGCGCGGGACAGCGCCTGCTCAATACGCAGATTCAACCCCTGCTGCCCGAACGGGCCTTCGCGCAGGGCGCACAGCAGGCGAAAACGCCCGAATGCGGCCAGAATCTGATCTGGAGGCTGACGTTGTGCGACAGCCTCCAGCGTGGCGCGATACCCCGCCACGCAAACGGCGATCAGTTGCTGATAATCTTCCGCCTGATCTAACGCATGCCAGGCCACATCAGCAAACGTTCCTGCCAGGCATGACCACGCCCGCTCCGTCGCCCCGGTGTTTATGGCTTTAGCCAGTTGACCAATGCCGGATGCCGCATCAAAGCGATAGCTTTTTTGCAGCAGGCACAACCCGTCACGTACCGCGACATCAGGCTCCTTCTCACCGCCGGGCACCTGCACGCCGCACAGCCGGGAAAGCTGTGCGGCGCGCGCAGGCCGAAACCCCGCTTCGGCGAAACGGCAAATATCGCCCAGCACCGCCCCCGCCTCAACGGACGCCAGCTGGTCGCGATCGCCCAGCAAAATCAGGCGCGCGTGCCCGGGTAACGCCTCAATCAACCGCGACATCATCGGAAGGTCCACCATCGAGGCTTCATCCACCACCAGCACGTCGAGATGCAGAGGGTTATCGCGGTGATAATGCATACGGATGCTGTCTGGCCTCGCGCCCAGCAAGCGGTGCAGGGTAAACGCCTCGTGCGGGAAACGGCCCGCAATTTCTGCCGGCAGCGACAGCGCCGTCAGCGCATTGCCGAGGGACTCCGTTAAACGGGCGGCCGCCTTACCGGTGGGCGCGGCTAGCTGAATACGCAATGGCCGCCCCTCATGAATCTGTAACAACGCTGCCAGCAGCTTTGCGACCGTGGTGGTCTTCCCGGTTCCCGGACCGCCGGATATCACGGCAATCCGCCGGGTAGCCGCCACGGCTGCGGCAACCTGCTGCCAGTTCACCTCGCCCGTCTCCTGTAGCGGAAACAGCCTGGCTAATACATCACGCAGGCGCGCTTCATCCACGCCTTCTTCTGCCGCGTCTTCGGCAAAAAATGCAGCGACTTTGCCTTCATCCCGCCACAGACGTTGCAGATAGAGGCGCCGGTTTTGCAACACCAGCGGCGTAGCCTCGCTGCCGTCCCCGACTGCGCTTTCCTGCATCAGACGCGCTTCCCACGCCTGTTCATCGCCCTCGCCGACCAGCGCCAGCAACTCCGCCGCCGAAGCGCCGAAACGCGCCTTCAGCGATGCCGGGGAAAGCAGGGCGAGCGGCAGGCAAACATGACCCGCGGCCAGTTCCTGACTCACCAGCGCCGCAGCCAGCGCCAGCGCGGGCTGCTCATCGTCGGCAAGCAGACGGGAAAACTGCGCGTCCAGCGAACGCAGCATGCCTTCATCCGCCAGGCGGGTTAACAGCGTCTGCATATCATGCCTCCTGCGCCGGGCCGGTGCGGAACAGCGCATCCATCCCGTCAATCAATGCCGCGCCGGGACGACAATGAAACACGCCCTGCCCCGGCGCATCCGGCGTCATTCCGCGCAGAAAACAGTAAAACACGCCGCCGAAGTGCCGCGCGTAGTCATAATCCGGTATCCGGTAACGCAGGTAGCGATGCAAGGCCAGCGAGTAGAGCTGATACTGTAAGTCATAGCGGTGCTCCGCCATCGCTTTTTCCATCGCGGGCTGCGTGTATGCCGCTGCGTCGTCGCCCAGCCAGTTGGATTTGTAATCCAGCACGTAATAACACCCCTGCCAGCAAATAATCAAATCGATAAACCCTTTCAGCATTCCCCTTACCCGCTGAAAATCCAGCGGAGGACAGACGGCCGACAAAGGGTCATGCCGCCGGATTAAGGCATCCAGCGCGCTGGCCTTCAACAGCGCGTCAATCGGCAGGTAAAACTCCATTTCCGCCCGGACCTGGGCGGGCGCGAGCCGTGACAGGCTAAGCCCGTTATCATTAAGCGGCGTATGCAGAATATCCGTCAGCCACTGTTGCAACACCGGCAGCCAGATTTCATCCATTCCCTGCGCGACAAGGGCGGCCCGCAGGGTTTCAATATCCGGAGGCTGGGTAAAATCCAGCGGCTCCAGCAGGCTGTGCAAAAACGTGCCCGGCGCCGCGCCTTTGGGAAAGGTATGAGGAGAAAGCACCGGAGCGGCGGAGGCTTGTGATTCGCCGACCGCATCGGCATCCAGGCGCGGCAACAAGTCCAGCAGCGGCGAACCACCGTGCTGCTGTAACGCGGAATAGCTCGTGACCCGCCAGAAATCTTTCATCGAGCGTTGAAAACGTTTGGCCGTCAGCTCGGCGGAAAGCGGCGCAGGCGGCTGCCAGGCCGACGCATCGCTGACTGATACCGACGACACCGCAATACCCTCCCCCTGCAACGCCGTCAGCGCCCCGCGTAACGCCGCAGCATCGCCGGGCTGAGCGCGCTGCAACAGATACCCCATCGCGCTGCGATGAATATCCGTTTCGCCCTGCTTCTTGCGCGTTCCAAGAAACAACGGCGCCAGCCCGATGCTGCAATGGTAAATCGATCGCGTCAGCGCGACATACAGCAAACGCAGGTCTTCGGCCAGCCGCTCCTCTTCCGCCAGCTCCGCCGCCTCATCGCCTTCATGCAGATCCAGGATGGCCTGATGACTGACGCGGTCGTGATACAGCGCCTGACGCTGCTGACGGAACGTGGCGATAAACGGCAGCCACACCAGCGGAAACTCCAACCCTTTGGATTTATGGATCGTCACGATCTGCACCAAATGGCGATCGCTTTCCAGGCGCAGTTGCTGGCTTTCCGCCTGCGGCTCAGGAGAATCAATCTGCTGAGACAGCCAGCGCACCAGCGCAGGCCCACTGTCCAGTTGCAATGACGCTTCCTGAAGCAGCTCACCGATGTGCAACACATCGGTGAGCCGCCGCTCGCCGCCCGGACTGGCTAACAGGTTTTCGGCAATGCGGCGCGTCATGATAATTTCCCGCAGCATCGGCAACACGCCATAACGTTCCCACTGCCGCCGGTAGCCGTCAAACTCATCAACCAACCGATCCCAGGCGCGTTCATCCTGGTTCAGCGCATCCAGCGTCGGGGCATCCAGCCCCATCAGCCCGGTCGCCAACGCGCTGCGTAACGTCCGCTCTTGCTCCGGCGCCTGCACGGCCTGCAACAGCCATAGCAGTTCGCTCGCCTCCGGCGCTTCAAAAACGCTGTCGCGGTTGGAAAGGTAAACCGACGGAATATTCAGCGCACTCAGTGCGTCACGCATCAGCGCGGCTTCCGCCCGGCTGCGCACCAGAATAGTGATATCCGACGCCTGCAACGACTTACGCTCATTTTCCCCGCCGACCAGCACCGCATTTCCCCGCTGCCCGGCGGTCAGCCAGTCGCGAATCTGCACCGCGCACTGGCGGGCCAGGGTTTGTTGGTATTCACTAACGCCAACGCCTTCCCCCTCCGCTAACCAGAAATGCATGGCCGGCTGCCGTTCGCCGTCAACTTCAAAGCCCAGCGCCTGTTTTGCCGGCGCGGCACTGACGGGCGCGAAAGGAATGGCGTTAAACAAGAAAGGATTAGGTAACTGAGCGAACACCCGGTTGACCGAGGCCACCATGTCATGCGCGGATCGCCAGTTAGTACCCAACGTATAGTGAGCGCTCACCTCATCACGGGCGTGCATATAGGTAAAAATGTCCGCCCCGCGAAAAGCGTAAATAGCCTGCTTGGGATCGCCGATCAACAGCAGCCCGGTCTCCGGCCGGTTGCCATAAATCGCCCGGAAAATGCGGTACTGCTGGGGGTCCGTATCCTGAAACTCATCGATCATCGCCACCGGATAGCGCTGGCTTATCGCTTTCGCCAGAGCTTCCCCGCTTTCGGCCTGCAGGGCATCATCCAGACGGCTCAACAGATCGTCGAACCCCAGTTCCGCCCGCCGCCGTTTCTCACGCTGCACGCTAGTGCGAACCTCGCTCAGCGCCCTCGCCAGCATCAGGTCGCGCAGCGAAAGCGGCTGTTCCAGCAGGCGATCGATGGCGCTGAAAACCGCATGATAAGGCGCTGCGCCTTTTTTCGTTTTTTCCAGCAACGCCTGCTGCGCAAACCGCCCTAAATCTTTGGGCAGCACGTAATCCTGCGTTTCCTGCTGCGACCATTCATCAACCGCCTGCAGCCATTTCGGCAGATTGCGGCTGCTGTAACTGCGCTTATCCACGCCGGAGGCGACAATAAGCGCTTCCAGTCCCCCTGCCTCACGCCATTGCCGCTTAACGTCGTCAATCACCGTCACAATCTGCTGGTGGCGCGCCAGTAACGTTTCGTCATCCGCGGGAGGTTGACGCAGGGCGGGCAGCTCCCCGTGCAGATAAGGCGTCAGGTCGGTCAGCAATGCTTCTGGACCGCTCCACTCCTGGCTGATCGCCGCCGCCACGCCAAGCGGCAGGGGGTAACAGTGCCGCCGCCAAAAATCGGCGCACGCCTGACGCCGCAAAGGAAGTTCGTCCTGAATCAGCGCCTGTTGAAACAGCCCGCCGGACTCGAAGGCGTTATGGCTCAACATACGCTGACAAAAACCATGGATGGTATAGATGGCGGCTTCATCCATCTGCCGCTCCGCCGCCAACAACAGGCTGACGGCGTCCTCACGATCGGCGATCTGCGCCAACAACTGGCTGAACAACGGGTTAGCGCTCGAACCGCGCACACAATCAAGGCGCAGTGCATGAATATTGGCGCGAATACGCCCGCGCAGTTCCTCCGTCGCCGCCTCGGTGAAGGTAACGACCAGAATCTCTTCCACGGCCAACGGCCGTGGATAAGCATGCTCCGCCCCTAACCCCAGCAGCAGGCGCAAATAGAGCGCCGCGATGGTAAAGGTTTTCCCGGTTCCCGCCGAAGCCTCAATCAGCCGCTCTCCACGCAGCGGCAGCGCCAGCGGGTCTAACGGCTGCATCAATGCTGAACCTTCACCGGCAGCGTTTTCTGGAGGGAAGAGGCGTTTTCATACAACGTCCACCCCGCCGGCGCGGCATAATGCCCTTTCGCCCCGTTACCGAGTACCTGAGAAAGCAGCGCCAGCCCCTGAGGACGCAACACCGCCTGCTGGTAGTATTTGATCAGATCCGCCGGCGTCAGCCGATCGATCTGGTTGATCACATGCTGACGGGTATCAAACTGCGTATTGCCGCGATCGAAGTCGTTCATGAAGCGCCCGGCTTCTTCGTCCAGCGTCTGCGGGTTCTGGCGCAGCTGATTTACCAACGCCTGCTTATACTGGGTGAAATCTGCTTGTTTCATCTTTTTCAGACGTTCCAGCACCTGTGGGTAAAACGCCTGGTAGCGGCTATAGAGGTAATCCGGCGTCTTCTCGTTGCTCTGCAACAGGAAACCCACGCCCCATTGACGACCCACCGAAGCCGGGAAAGCGAATACCGCATAACCCAGTTGCTCCTTGGTACGCAGCTCATCATAGAACCAGGGCTGAATGATCTGGGTCAGCAGGTTGCTGTACGCCATACCCGCGGCTTCGTCATAGCCGGTTGGGATATACACCGCCGCCAGCGCGGAGTCTGAGCTGCTGCCCGGCTGTTGCAGGTTCCCCAATTGCGCACGCTCGATCACGGGGTCCTGACCGTGCCACCAATGTGTCCCGCCGCAGTCCAGCTGCTCACGGATGCTTTGCGCCAGCGCTTTAACCTGAGCCTCCGTCATGTTGCCGATAGCCAGCAGTTCCGGCGTACCGTTCTGCAACAGTTGCTTACGGTAAGCCAGGATGTCATTCAGCGTGATCCCCTTCAGCAATTCACGGCGTTCATTGCGCTCACTGTACAGCACCCGTGACAATGCCTGAACCGGCTGCATCGCCAGCTCGAAAGCCTTGCCTTTTTCCGCGCTGTCCAGCTGTTCCCGATACCAGGATTTCGCCTGTTCCAGCTGCTCTTCCGTCGGCTGGAAAGTGGCATAGCCATTCAGCAATGTAGTCAGCAACTGAGGAAGACGCTGGGTAAAGCCGCTGGCATTAACAAATAACCCGCTGTTGTACGTCGTGGAAAAGCTGATCCCGCCGATTGAAGACTGATAACTCAGCTGATCCAGAGACAGACCGGCAAGGTAATCCGTCAGGGAAAACAGCACCTGATCGCGTGCGCCTTCCCGGCCGGACGCGTTACGCAACGCCAGGCTGACATTGGCCTTCGGCTCATCTGCGAAGTAATAACTCGGCATGTACAACGCCCGCAGCCCCGGTTGCTCCAGAATCACCTTCGGATGCGTGGCTTTCGCCCCTTCCGGCTTAATCAGGGCAAAGTTATCCGGAATATAGGGGTTGAGCGTCGGCAGCGACAGCGACACCTCACGCTCTATCTGCCGCCAACGGCTAAACTGCTCCGGGGTGATGCGATCCACCTGATAAGGCGCATGCACGAAATAGGCTTCTTTATTGTGCGGCTCGTCCGGGCTGATAAACCAGATGCGCGCGTTTTCCATCTTCATCCCGTCCAGACGGGCGGCGATGGCCTTGGGATCGTAACGATCGGCAAGGTAAGGCGCGTCCAGCACATGCTGAACCGGCACCCGCATCATGGTATCCACCAGCCACTCCACGTAGCCCATATCGCGGGTAATGGAGGGATAGCGGAAATCCAGATCCAGTACGTGGGAAATCTCGTTGAAATAGCTCTCTTTGATGCCGTGCTCGCGCAACAGCTTCAGATAGCTGAAGATCGCGGCGATTACCGTGTCGCGCTGGGCAAGTCCTTTATCTGTCAGGGAAGCGGAAATAGCGAATACGCCGCCGTTGCGATCGACTATCGGGTCAGCGCCGGCGCCGATAGACTCCACCAGCCCCTGCTTTTGCAACCAGTCCGACAGCGTATTCACACTGCGGTTGCCAATCAGATAAGAGATATAGGTGTCCGTTTTGCTGCGAAACGCCGCGCTATTGTTTTCGATACGGTATTCGATGCGCAGCGCCTTCTTCGGCTGCGCCGGGACATAATGAATGACGATCCCCTGCTGCTCCGGCGTTGCCGCCGGAACGGTAATCGGCGGAACGCTGGCATTGTGGTTGGCGATACGGCCAAATGTGGCGACGGCCACCTGCGCCAGCTCGTTCAACGGCTTGTTGCTGTAGATTACACCGACCATCAGGTTGGCGGAGTAGTAGCGCTTATAAAACGACGTCAGCGTATCGTGCAGCTTACTGCCCGGCTTATCCTTCAGCGTCTCCAGATTGCCGCCGGAAAAACGGGCGGTGGGATGCTGAGGGTTAAGGGTTTCCGACGTCACCTGCCCCATACGCATACCGTCACGCGAACGCGCCATCGTCAATTCCGCGTTCACCGCATTGCGCTCTTTGTCGGCGTTCACCGGGTCCAGCAGCGGCGCGGCAATAGCGTCGGCCAACCGATCCACCGCCGGTTCCAGCGCGTTATTCTCAACCTCAAGATAATAGGCCGTACGATAAGACGCCGTGCTGGCGTTGTAGCTGCCGCCGTGCATTTTCAGAAACTCTGAAAAATTACCGGGCTGAGGGTAGCGTTTGGAGCCCATCAGCACCATGTGCTCAAGATAGTGAGCCAGCCCCAACTGGCTGTCCGGATCTTCCAGCGAACCAACCGGAAGCGCCAGCGCCGCAAGCGACTTGGGCGCCTCCTTGTCCGACACCAACACCACGGTCATTCCGTTATCCAGCCGGATGGCCTGATAAAGGCGCGGATCGCTCGCACTTTTATTGATTTTTTCTGCCAGCGGCCGCCACCCTTCCGTGACCAGCGCCTGAACGTTCCAGCACACCAGCAGCAAGAGCACCGCAATAATTCCCGGATATCGCCTGCGCATCAGCATTAACCTATTTCCTCAATTACCCCGAATCGCCGTATCACGACGGATGAAAACGTGCCGGAGGTAAACCGGCACACAAAATGAAAAGCACAACCGGTTACGTTATGCCAGAGAATATACTTTAGCAAACGCACTCAACACTGCGCGCCACTTTTTCTCCTAAAAATCATCTCATTCCGGCAAATTTCGCTCCAGCCAAGGGAGATAAAAACGGACGCTGTTTTGCTGAATCACCTCCAGCCGATGTTCATCCATCACCCTCATCACCCGCTGAATGTAAGGATCGGCGCCCTCGCCGTCGATACGCTGATCGCCCTGCCAGGCCAGCATCATACGCAGGCGGGCTTTCTCCTGCGTTTCTTCGCTCCAGTCAATGCCGCCGTTTTCCTGGCTGAAGCTGTTGCTGAGCCACGTCCAGCCGGTTTTCGGCAGCAGCAGTAAAGGTTCCGTCATTCCGTGGCGATACCCTTCGATTAACGGAATCAACGCCTGACGCGCTTCTTCCGGCGTCAGCGGCGCAAAATGCCACGCGGAATCCTGACGCCCGAATCCGCGGCTTTCTCCCTCGCCGCCGCTCAGGCAATAAGCCAGGTGCTCAATCCACAACAACATGCCGTCAACCGCATTCAGCGACGCGGGACGCCAGCGCAGCAGGCCGTTGTCCTGTACCTGATGCAGCCAGCCGGTAAAGTGAATCCCCTCCAGCCGGCAGTCGACTTCCAGGCTGCGCGACGCCTGACGATGAAGCAGAACCCGCTGCGCAACGCTTTCCATCTCCTTTTGCTGCTGTTGCCAGTACAGCTCGCCGAAGGCGCCATATGGCAATTTCCCCTCCGCACGGACACGGCGGAACAGCGCCTGCGGATCGCGCCCTTCAATAAGCTGATTCAGCAACAAATAATTGAGCTGATAGCGGCTGAGCGCGTCCAGCGTAAAAGGTTCCTCATCCGGCAGTTCGTTTTCCTCAAGAATGAAGCTCACCCCAAGACGCATCTGAAAAAATGCCCGCACCGGATGGCGGTAAAAACGCATCAGCGCCTCCAGCGACAGCGTATCCAGCACCGGTTCGCTCAGCGCGCGGGCGAAATCGGGATGCGCCTCGCCGTCACGACGCGCGGCGGGCAGCCACTCCGCCGCGTAACTTTGCGTGTCCGGGTCGGGAATGAAGTTCTCTGCCGCAAAGGGCACGCGGGGATGCCAGATTTGCAGATGGCGCATGACGTTCGCAGCGCTGCCGTCGGCATCCAGCGTTTCATCGCCGGGCAGACAGTGGCTCTGGGCGATATATTCCATCAGCTCGCTGACCAGCACGGAGGGATAACGCAGCGCATTGTCCTGAATCGCCCGCCCGATATAGCTGATGTACAGCCGGTCCTGCGCGGAGATCAGCGCTTCCAGAAACAGATAGCGGTCATCATCGCGCCGGCTGCGATCACCTTTACGCACGTTGCCCGCCATCAGGTCAAAGCCAAGCGGTTGCAGGGTACGCGGATAAATACCGTCGTTCATCCCGAGCAGGCACACCACGCGAAAAGGAATCGAACGCATCGGCATCAGGGTGCAGAAGTTGATCGGCCCGGCCAGAAAACGTTGGCTGATCCGTTCATTGTCCAGCCGCGAGGTCAGTTCATCACGCAGGATCGTCAGGGGAATGTGTTGCGGATAAGCGGCATCCAGGCCGTAATTAATCACCTTGATCCACTGCTGCTCAATCAACACCAGCACCGGTTCGATCTCTGCCGTTTGCACGAAGAAACACGCCAGCATCTCCCGGCATACCGGCAACCACTCCGCCAGAATGCGCTGACCGGACAGTTCCCGGCGCCAATGATGCAACTGCATCAGCAAATCCGCCAGATGACCGGCCAGTTCAGCAATCATGCCGCTCGATTCATCATAGGGCAGCACGCCGTCCCACTCACCGTACTGGCTGTCCATCGCATACCCCAGCAACATGCGCGTCAGCCCGAAGCGCCAGGTATGCTGGCCGGTGGCGGGCAGTTCCAGTTCGCGGACGTTGTCGTCATCCAATCCCCAGCGAATACCGGATTCGTCCACCCATTGGCGCAAACGCCGCAGGCCGGCTTCATCAATGGCGAAGCGTGCCGCCAGGGCCGGAACCTCCAGCAGCGCCAGCACCTGCTCTGAGGTAAAGCGGCTGTCCGGCAGCGCCAGCAATGCCAGAAACGCCTGAATGACAGGATGCACCTGGCGGGCGCTGCGGTCGGAAATGGCGAATGGCAGGTAACGCTCCTCCGGCGCGTTGCCGAACACCGCGCGGATAAATGGCGTATAGCTGTCGATGTCCGCCACCATCACGATCACATCGCGCGGCGTCAGCGACGGATCGGCGCCGAACATATCCAGCAAGCGATCGTGTAAAACCTCCACTTCCCGCTGCGGACTGTGGCAAACGTGGAAACTGATGCTGCGATCGTCTTTCTCCAGCGTAAACTTGCCGTTGCTGCCTTCCAGGCGCTCCGGGCGATCGACGATCTGCGCGTGATCCTCCAGCTCCAGAATATCGCGCTGTACGCGGTGCAACAGGGAGTCGCTTTCGAGATCGACAAAGGCGTTGATCTCCTGCGGCTCATGCTGCGCCAGCAGGTATAAATGATCGCGCCCCAGCTTCCCCCATGAGGCCAGCAGCGGGTTGCTGAGATCCTGTTCGCCGTCTGCGCTGAACAACTGCGCCGCCGTCGCCGGATCGCGAAACTGCTCCGCCTCGCCCGCGTCGTATTGCAGGTTTTGCACATGACGCTGCCGCCGCTTGCGGCTCTGTAACTTCGCCAGAAACGCATAATCCTGAATATCGCCCCAGTAGTAGCGGCAAGGATTGGTGAACATCAGGTGGACGTCGATATGGCGGCCCAGCGCCTTCAGGGCGTCGAGGTACACCGGCGGCAGGGCGGAAATTCCGCAAATGAACACCCGGCGCGGCAAGCCGGGCGGGCAAACGGAAGCCTTCTCCAGCGTTTCGATAAACCGCTGATACAGATTGGCGCGGTGCCATCCGGGCTGACCGAGACGTTCAGTATAGTCACGCAGCGCCACCCACAGCGGCGCCTGCCAGGCCTGTGCATCATCCAGCCCTTCAACGGTTTCGCCCCGCTCCCATGCCTGCAGCCATTCGGGGCGGTATACCAGATATTGGTCAAACAGATCGGCCACGCGCGCCGCCAGCTGAAAGTGTTTACGCCGATCGTCATCATCCTGCAGATAATGCGCCAGCGGAGCGAACACCTCGTGGTCGATCATTTCCGGCAACAGCCACATCAGCTTCCAGGTCATGGCATCTTTGCTGAAGGCGCTCTCTTTCGGAATTCCGGGCAACACCCGGGTAAACAGATCCCAGATAAAGGTGGCCGGCAGGGGAAATGCGATATTCGCCGCAATACCGAACGCCTGCGCCAGCTGCATTTGCAACCACTGCGCCATACCGGGGCTTTGAACCAGGATGACTTCATTTTCAAACGGATTTTCAGGCGGATCGCCCTCAATCAGCGCGGCAATCAGCTGTTTGAGCAAATCAAGTTGATTGGAGTGATAAACAGTGAACATGCAAAATCCGTCATCAGGTCAAGAAACGCCATTAACGTTACCATGTCCGCGCCGCATTCAGCTACGGCGGACAAACAATCCGTTCCATCCGCGCCTTCAGGTTAAGCGGCGCCGTAACTTCAGCCGTCAGCCGTTCGCAGCCCCGCTCCGCCGGTTGCCTGAAACTGCGCGATTGCCACTGCGGCGGCAACGCCAACAGCCGGACTGCGGTTTCCCCGGCGATCCCGCCGGAGGCGGCGTCAAGCAGCTGAGACGCACTACGCCACAAGGTTAGTTCCTGCTGCTGACGCAGCTGGCCACGGGCGATCCACTGCTGGTATTGCAGACATCCGGCAATACCCGCGGCAGCCAAAAACACCGCCAGCATCACCTCAATCAACGCAATCCCCTGCTGCTGTTTGATTATCGGCACATCTCCTCCCTGGGCTCAGGGCAATAGTCAATCCGGCTATGCGCCAATGGCTGCATGATTTCCGCCCGGTTCGTTTTCGGCAACACGAAGTAGCGGAACAGGGTAACCTGCGGACCGAACGCAAACGGCGCGCCGTGCGCCCGCATCAAAACCCGTCCGCTATGGCCGGAAAGCCTGACGCAAACCTGCGCCGGCAGCGTTCCGGCCCGGCATTGCCAGGCGGCGGCAGGCGCCCACGCCATTCCCGCCCCCTGTTCAAGAGCTGACTGCACATATTGCCGGGCTATCATCCCATGCCTTTCATAAATACTGCTGCGCCGCAAAGCATCATCGCGCGGGATCTGCGCGCCCAGCATCATGAGCGCCAGCGTCAGAATCACCAGCACGCCCGGCAGGACGGCGCTCCCCCGTTGATCGTGCAAAGCACGGCTCATTGCAGATTCTCCGCCAGTACAAGCCTGACCAACGCCGCCGTCTGGTTGCTTCCGTTCAGCCTGAGCCCGAGCCGCAGCACATAAAACCCGGCGCGCCCTTCCACACGGAATGACGTCACCGTAACAGAGCGTTCATCGGTGATTTTCTCCCACTGCGTCCCGCCGCACGCCGTTACCGCACGCTGTGTTTCCAGCGCGCCGGCGCGTAACCGGTAGCCGAAGGACTCACCGCTCCCTCCCGCCGTATCCAGCCGCCCGTCGGCATTAAGATCATAATAAATGATGACGCAGGAAGCCCCCGCTTCCCCGGGAAAAGCGTCTACCCGCGGCAACGGCATATCACAGCCGGAAGCACAGAAACCGGCGCGGCGCAGATCCTTTTCTATCCGCCCCAACGCCCGCGCGCCCTCTTCTTCGAGCCGCACACGCTGCTCATGCGCAATATGTCCTGCACGCAGCGTCACCAGCAGGCGCGAAGCGGCCAGCATTACAACGCTGCCAAGCAACATCGCCACCAGCATTTCTGCCAGCAACGCGCCCTGCTGTCGCCGGCTCAGCAGACGGCGATGCTGAGTAAACGCCGCGCCTGAGCGCATAAGCGTAGCCTCCCCTGTCCGGACCAAACCACCCTGACGCTTCCCGCGCCGTTGCTCAGCTGAACGTGCCCGGCCTGCGCCGTATTACGCACGCCGAAAAAACCGGCATCGTTGCTGAACTGATGCGACAACGCTGTGCCGTCGTATGGCGGCAAAAAGCGGGAAAGACCCGGCTCACAGCGCGGTTCAGCCTCATCTTGCACTCCGAGGCATCCCGCTTTGCCGTCCTTCGCCCATAGCTTCAGAGAACGGTTCTCCAGATTGGCGCGCTGCTGCTGACGGGCAAGAAAATCCAGCAGCTGCCGTCCGCTTTGCTCAAGCCGCAGCGCCTGACGGTAGTCACGCCAGCCGCTCAGCCCGCGCACCGCCATCATGGCCAGCAGCAGAATGACCAGCAGCGTTTCTGTAAGGGTAAAACCCCGGTGATGTAAACCGGCAGCCATTGTCGTTCTCCGCGCCCGTTATTCAGATGCGGCAAGCCTACTCAGGAATAAAACGGAGCAAAAGCGCCCGTAACGGATTGTCCGGCGTCTTACGCAAAGAAGAGGGGGAATTACATCACGCAACGGAAAAATTGCGCGGAGGTTCGCAAGAACGGCGCGCGGAGAACCCGCGCGCCGCAACGGTTATATCGCGACCGGAGCCTTAATGCCCGGATGCGGATCGTAACCTTCAATCTCAAAGTCTTCGAAACGATAATCGAAAATGGAGTCCGGCTTGCGTTTGATCACCAGCTTCGGCAACGCACGCGGCTCGCGGCTCAGCTGAAGCTGCGTCTGCTCCATGTGATTGTTGTACAGATGCGTGTCGCCGCCGGTCCAGACGAAATCGCCCGGCGCCAGATCCAGCTGCTGCGCCATCATGTGTACCAGCAGCGCATAGCTGGCGATATTGAACGGCAGCCCCAGGAAAACATCGCAGGAGCGCTGATAAAGCTGGCAGGAGAGCTTGCCGTCCGCCACGTAAAACTGGAAGAACGCATGGCAGGGCGCCAGCGCCATTTTGTCCAGCTCGCCGACGTTCCAGGCAGATACGATGATACGGCGGGAATCCGGGTCCTGACGCAGTTGGCGCATCACTTCGCTGATCTGGTCGATCTGACGCCCGTCCGCCGCGCCCCAGGCACGCCACTGTTTGCCGTAAACCGGGCCAAGATCGCCGTTCTCATCCGCCCACTCATCCCAGATGGTCACGTTGTTTTCGTGCAGGTAGCCCACGTTGGTTTCCCCTTTCAGGAACCACAGCAGCTCATGGATGATGGAACGCAGGTGACAACGCTTGGTCGTCACCAGCGGAAAGCCGTCCTGCAGGTTGAAACGCATCTGATGTCCAAAAATAGATACCGTCCCGGTACCGGTACGGTCGGCCTTCTGCGTACCCTCAGCCAGGACCTTCCTCATTAAATCCAGATACTGTTTCATGTCACCTCACGAAATTTGTTGTGCCGGACGGCGGTAGGCCCAGACCATCATGATGATACCGATAACGATCATCGGCACCGACAGGATCTGCCCCATGCTGATGCCTTCAAACAGGCCGAGCTGCGCGTCCGGCTGGCGGAAAAATTCAACGATAATACGGAACGCGCCATAGCCGATCAGGAACAGGCCGGAAACGCTGCCCATCGGCCGCGGCTTGCGAATAAACAGATTCAGGATGATGAACAGCACCACGCCTTCCAGCAGCATTTCATACAGTTGGGAAGGGTGACGCGGCAGCACGCCGTACTGGTTCAGCAGTTCCTGCCATTGCGGGTTGCCGGCCGCCAGTACGACGTCTTCGCTGCGCGAGCTGGGGAACAGCATCGCCCAGGGCGTGTCGGTGGTGACGCGGCCCCAAAGCTCGCCGTTAATGAAGTTACCCAGACGCCCGGCGCCCAGGCCGAACGGAATTAACGGCGCGATGAAATCGGATACCTGGAAGAAGGTGCGCTTGGTGCGGCGGGCAAACCAGATCATGACCAGAATCACCCCGATCAGGCCGCCGTGGAACGACATACCGCCGTCCCAGACTTTGAACAGATAAAGGGGATTTTCGAGGAAGAGCGGCAGATTATAAAACAGGACGTAACCGATGCGTCCGCCGAGGAAAACGCCCAGGAAACCGGCATACAGCATGTTTTCCACTTCGTCTTTGGTCCAGCCGCTGCCGGGCTTTTTCGCCCTGCGCACGGCAAGCCACATGGCGAAAACAAATCCCACCAGATACATCAGGCCATACCAGTGCAACGACACCGGGCCGACGGAGAAGATGACCGGATCAAAACTCGGAAAATGCAGGTAGTTACTCATCTGTCACCACAGAAATGTTCATTATTTTCCCGCCGGGGGGCGGGGGCGGCAAGTTGCGCATCATAGCATAAGAAAATAGGATGCCCGACAGCAATGCCGTTAAAGTTATGTAAGAAACTGAAAGCCGCCGCCGCGCAGAATACGCCTGCCGGGCCGGACAGTCAGGCGCCGGGTATGGGGAAGCAACAGGTTACCAGCCGGTCAGCATCAGGAAAACCTGCCAGAACAGCAGCACGACCAGCGAACCGGTCAGCATCACGCTGAGCCACAGGCGGCCGGACACCAGGCGGTGAATCGCAATGCCGATAAGCACGGAAACCGGCATCAGCGCCAGAAAAAACGGCCAGGTATAGAGCAGGAAGAAGGGCGTATTCAGCCCGTAAACGAAGAAAGGAATGACGAACGCCAGCCAGTAAAAGCAAAAACCGAGTACGCCGCCGGTGAACGCATAGGAACTCTCTTCGCGCTCTGGCTGCCGGGTTTTGTCTGAAGGTATGTTGGCGGCGTTCAACAACATAATCAATTCCTATACCAGCAAAACAAGACCGGAAACCTCCTCCGGCCAGGTTTGTACACGCCTCCTTTCAGCCTGCGCCGGCGCGGAATTTCCGCACTGATAAACCGCGTTGTAATCAGGGTTTATCAGCGCTGTTGCCGCAGGGTCAAACGGAAGGATGACGTGTGTACAAGTCAGGATTTGATAATAACGTGCTGCCGCAAAACGTCTAACATTTGTCCGGTTAAATTTGTTACCAATTGTTCGCCGTCGAGGTGGATCTCCGGCCGCAGCGGCGCCTCATAAACCGCATCGATGCCGGTGAAATTCGTGATTTCCCCGGCGCGCGCCTTTTTGTACAAGCCTTTGGGATCGCGCCGTTCGCACACCGCCAGCGGCGTATCCACGAACACTTCAAAGAAGCGGCCGGCGGGCAGCATATCGCGCACTTTCTGACGTTCATGGCGGTGCGGTGAAATAAAGGCGGTGAGCACCACCAGCCCCGCATCCAGCATCAGGCCCGCCACTTCGCCCACCCGGCGGATGTTCTCCTGCCGGTCTGCGTCGCTGAACCCCAAATCGCTGCACAGCCCGTGGCGCACGTTGTCGCCGTCCAGCAAGTAGGTGCTCACACCCAGTTCGCGCAACGCCTGCTCACAGGCTCCCGCCAGCGTGGACTTACCGGAGCCGGACAGCCCGGTAAACCAGAGCACCGCGCCTTTGTGACCGTGCAGCGCCTCACGCGCGGCGCGGTCAACGGCGTGCGCGTGCCAGACAATATCGGAATGAACGGTTTCTTTTTGCAAAATTTTGTTATCGCTGCTCACGGGTTTTATTCGCCTTTAGCCAACAAATCGCGGGCTCCCCAGTGCGGGAAATGGCGACGAATCAACGCATTCAGTTCCAGCTCAAACGCGCCGTAAGAGGCAGTTTCCGCCGTCGGTTGCTCCAGACGCTGATTCACCAGCCCGGCGCCGACGGTTACGTTACTCAGCGGATCGATAAAAATGAATCCGCCGGTATCATGGTTTTGCTGATAGGTATCCAGCACCAGCGGTTCGTCGAAGGTGATTTCCAGCAGGCCGATGCCGTTGAGCGGCAACGCCTCCGCGTCGCGCTGCGCCAGCGTATTGATGTCCACCTGGTGGCGCACGGCGTCCACCCTTGCCCGCGTTTTTTTGCCGCCGGCTTTGATGTCATAACGCTGCCCCGGCGCGATCGGTTGTTCGCCCATCCACACCACGTCCGCCAGGACGGACTGCACGGCAGGCAGCGACGCCTGTGCGCAAACCAGCAGGTCGCCGCGGCTGATGTCGATTTCATCCTCCAGCACCAGCGTGATGGCCTCGCCGGGCACCGCGCTGTCCAGATCGCCGTCAAACGTGACGATGCGGGCGACTTTAGACGTCTGCCCGGAAGGCAGCACCTTCACCTCCTGCCCCACGTGGATCACGCCGGCGGAAAGCGTGCCGGAATAGCCGCGGAAGTCGAGGTTGGGGCGGTTAACATACTGCACCGGGAAACGCAGCGGCTGATGCGCGATGTCATCCACCACGTCTGCCGTTTCCAAAATCTCCAGCAGCGTCGGCCCGTGATACCACGGCATCGTCTCGCTCTGGCGCGCCACGTTGTCGCCGTCCAGCGCGGAAATCGGCACGAAGCGAATCTCCGGCGTGCCGGGCAACTGACCGGCGAAGTCGAGGTATTCCTGACGGATCTGCTCGAAGACGTCCTGGCTATAATCGCGCAAATCCATCTTGTTCACCGCCACCACCAGATGGCGAATGCCGAGCAGCGTCGCAATAAAGCTGTGGCGGCGGGTTTGATCCAGCACGCCTTTACGCGCGTCGATCAACAAAATGGCAAGATCGCAGGTGGACGCGCCGGTCGCCATGTTGCGCGTGTATTGCTCATGCCCCGGCGTATCCGCGATGATAAATTTACGTTTTTCGGTAGAGAAATAACGGTAGGCCACATCGATGGTGATGCCCTGTTCCCGCTCCGCCTGCAGGCCATCGACCAGCAGGGCCAGATCGAGTTTCTCCCCCTGCGTGCCAAGACGTTTGCTGTCGCTGTACAGCGTGGAGAGCTGATCTTCATAGATCTGACGGGTATCGTGCAGCAGGCGCCCGATCAGGGTGCTTTTACCGTCATCGACGCTGCCGCAGGTCAGGAAGCGCAACAGGCTTTTGTGTTGCTGCTGTTGCAGATAAGCTTCCACCCCGCCTTGTTCGGCGATCTGGCGGGCGAGAGTGTCATTAATTGCCTGGCTCATGGTGTCGCTCCTCAGAAATAGCCCTGACGTTTTTTAAGCTCCATCGAGCCAGCCTGATCGCGGTCAATCACCCTGCCCTGACGCTCGCTGGTGGTGGCGATCAGCATCTCTTCGATGATTTCCGGCAGCGTCGCGGCCTCCGATTCCACCGCGCCGGTCAGCGGCCAGCATCCCAGAGTGCGGAAGCGCACCATCCGTTGCTTAATCACTTCACCCGGTTGCAGATCGATCCGATCGTCATCAACCATAATCAGCATGCCGTCGCGCTCCAGCACCGGGCGCGGCTTCGCCAGATAAAGCGGAATGATTTCGATATTTTCCAGATAGATGTATTGCCAGATATCCAGTTCGGTCCAGTTGGAGAGCGGGAACACGCGGATGCTTTCGCCTTTGTTAATCTGGCCGTTATAGTTATGCCACAGCTCGGGCCGCTGGTTTTTCGGGTCCCAGCGATGAAAGCGATCGCGGAAAGAGTAGATGCGCTCTTTGGCGCGTGACTTTTCCTCATCGCGCCGGGCGCCGCCGAACGCGGCGTCGAAGCCGTACTTATTCAGCGCCTGCTTCAGCCCTTCGGTTTTCATGATATCGGTGTGTTTGGCGCTGCCGTGTATGAAGGGGTTAATGCCCATCGCCACGCCTTCAGGATTGCGGTGCACCAACAGTTCACAACCGTAGTTTTTGGCGGTACGGTCGCGGAATTCATACATTTCACGGAATTTCCAGCCGGTATCGACGTGCAGTAAAGGAAACGGCAGCGTACCGGGATAAAACGCCTTACGCGCCAGATGCAGCATTACCGAAGAATCTTTACCGATGGAATACAACATTACCGGATTGGAAAATTCCGCCGCCACCTCACGGATAATATGGATGCTTTCCGCCTCCAGTTGCCGCAGGTGTGTGAGTCTTTTGCTATCCATTATCGGTCCTTACGTCTGCCCGGCTGTTACAAATTAGTAACGGGAACTATACGGCGCGCCGTTATGGCTTATGAAATGACGAAATGGAATTTGAAATAACGGAACAGAATATGCCCGGATAACAACGCGGCAAAGGCGGACAAAAGGGAACCTGGCGCATCACTGGAGCCCGGAAATACAAATATGCCGGATTCTTTGTCATACGAATCTCACGATAAGCGCATATTTCCCCCTCCCCCTAATTGTGTAATTCTCAACAAAGTTTCATACTTACCGACCAGGTTTTACCCCGACGTTTCCGCTAAAGGACTTTTTCGTACCCATGTTTTTTCGTCATTTATTGAAGTTGAGCTGCGCCATCGCCGGCCTGGGCCTTCTCACTTCCGCTTATGCCACGTCTTCAAGCCAGACCCATCGCCCCATCGGATTTATCGCTGAGCAGGAATTACGCCATATCTCAACGTATTATCCGGGCAGAATGGCCGGCAGCCCGGCAGAGCTGATGACGGCGGACTACATCAATCAGCGCTTTAAGCAAATGGGCTACCAAAGCGACCTGCGCGACTTCAAAACCCGTTACCTCTACACCACCGACGACGGGAAAAAAAACTGGCATAACGTTACGGGCACCTCCGTTATCGCCGTCAAACCCGGCAACACGCATCAGCAGATCCTGATCACCGCCCATCTCGACACTTACACGCCGATGAGCGACAGCGACGTTAACGAAAATCTGGGCGGCCTGACCCTGCAGGGCAGCGACGACAACGCCTCCGGCGTCGGCGTACTGCTGGAGCTGGCGGAGCGCCTGCGTAACGTCAAAACGAATGCGACCCTGCGTTTTCTGGTATTGAGCGGCGAAGAGATCGGCAACAAAGGCGCGGCGGACTACATCAGCAGGATGAGCAGCGAAGAAAAGCGCAACACGCAGCTTGTCATTAATATCGACGCCGTGATCACCGGCGATCGCCTCTATTTCCACAGCGGGAAAAAAACCACTCACGAGGTCGCAGGTAAAACGCGCGACCGCGCCATTGCCCTCGCCAAGCGCTTCGGCATTCCCGCCTCCGTCAACGAAGGCCATAACACCACTTATCCCAAAGGAACAGGCTGTTGCTCCGATCAGGTTCCGTTCGATAACGCCGACATTCCGGTGTTGTCCGTGGAGGCCAGCAACTGGAACACCGGCCGCGGCGACGGCTATCAGCAAACCTCCGACACCGGCAAATTCCCCGGCGGCAGCAGTTGGCATAAGCCGCAGTACGACAACCTGAAATATCTGGACGAGCACCTGCCGGGCCGGATTAAAGCCCGCACGCGCGACACGGTAAAAATCCTGTTGCCGCTGGTGGAAGAGCTGGCAGGAAAATAGCCCTCCCCAAGCCGCCCTGGCGTCCTGACTGAACGGCGCCGGGGTGGCCCTGCCCCCATCTCTGCTTTAAATTCTGCGATGTAAAACAGCCGATTAGTGTTATATGCATCCCCTGCTATACTTACCCCCAGCATTAGAATTATCTTAGTACAATTATTTATTTCATGGGAATCATCATATAATTTTATTAATTTCGCATTGTTTTATCGCAGCAGTGTTATACAATGCGGATGCTATCGTTAATAGCGCTAAAAAAACCGGATTACCAGTAAGTCACGTCGATGGATCGATGATCCCCAATAGCATATCACGCGCAGAAAAGTCTGATTGCAGGATAATATAAAGCATGCTTAACCATCGACTCAGAATAAGACAGAGCGGGTACCCGGTCGCGGCAAAGTTCATTGATTTTTTATTTATAAATCTGTCGGTTATCACCATATCTTATTTATTTCCCTACGGTTTTCATAATACCGCGATCCCGTTCAGCCTGTTATTTTCCGTTGTCTTTCTGCTGATCGGTGAATATACCGGATTATATACCCATCGGATAAAATCCCTGCGAGTTAGAGAATTCCTACGTTTAGGCGGAGCGATATTACTCACCTTCATAATAATGGAGATGATCCGTCTATTCATGAATTATTTCGCCGATGCCCGCTTTCCCGGCGAATGGGACGATAACCCTTTTCCGACCCTGCTTTGGCTTTATCTTATTCCGCTATTAACCGTGCTGCTTATCCGGCTGGTATTATTTTTACGCTTTAAGCAGAAAGTCATCCGGATTGCCATCGTCGGGCTGACGCCGGCCGGGTTATCGGCCGAACGGGAGTTATTGAAGGAGTACGCCGGAGAGCAGATCGATCTGGCCTTTTATGACGACCGTGAACCCAACCGATTCGGCTACCTCACCCGCGCGCCGTACCGCGGCAAGGTGAAAGATCTGCTGGAAAAAGCGCGCCGGGGCGAGCTGGACGAAATCTACATTGCGCTGCCGATGGCGGCGGTCGAACGTATCCGTTATTTCCTGCTGGTAATGTCGGACACCACGGTAAATACCTACATCGTGCCGGACCTGTATTCCTACAGCACGCACACCACCGAAATACGCATGATCGGCAACATGCAGGCGGTCAGCATTCTCAGCTCGCCGTTCGACGGCGGCGGCGCCATCATCAAGCGCGCGGAGGATCTGATCCTCGGCGGTATCATCACGCTGCTGATTACGCCCCTCATGCTGCTCATCGCGATCGGCATCAAGCTCACCTCGCGCGGGCCGGTCATCTTCAGGCAGGATCGGTACGGGCTGAGCGGCCAGAAAATCACGGTCTATAAATTCCGTTCGATGCGGGTCATGGAAAATGCGGACGTGGTGAAACAGGCCACCAAAAACGACCCGCGCGTCACCCGTTTCGGCTCATTTCTGCGCCGCAAATCGCTGGACGAACTGCCGCAGTTCATTAACGTGCTGCAGGGGCGGATGTCGATCGTCGGGCCGCGTCCCCACGCGGTCACGCACAACGAGGAGTACCGCAAGCTGGTCGAGAATTACATGATCCGCCACAAGGTCAAACCGGGCATTACCGGCCTGGCCCAGATCAACGGCTACCGCGGCGAAGTCGATACCCTCGACAAAATGGAAAAGCGGGTGCAATACGACATCGACTACATTCAGGGCTGGTCGCTGTGGTTGGATCTGAAGATCATTTTCAGCACCATAACCAAAGGTTTTACGGGTGAAAACGCATACTAGCGTCCTGCTGGCCGCCGGTCTTGCGGCAATGCCTCCGGCATGGGCGCTCCCCGTCCCGAAGTCGCACACCGGTATCGCCGGCATCGATTTTCAGGGGCAGATCAGCGCCGGTTACGGTCAGGTCAGCAACGTGACCTATCAGCCCTGGTCGCGCAATGAAACCAGCTCCGCGTTTCAGAGCGTCAACCCGATGTTCCGCGCCCTCGGCGAGCGCGGCGAAGACCGCTACCAGCTGATGTACTCCGGGGACTACCGGGCCTACAACCAGGCCAGCGCGGATAACTACGCCGACCATTTTTTCCGTTTCGCCGGCCAGTGGCGTTACGGGCAGATGCAGGGCCTGAGCCTGACGATGGAAGACACGCTCGGCCATGAAAACCGCGGGCGCGGCATCACCGAAGGCTTTCTGCCGGAACAGTTCCGCGCCTTCGGCGTCAATTCGCCGCTGAAGACGCGCTTTCTGAGCAGCGAGCTGCGCTACAGCTTCGGCGCGCCGGAAGGGCGCGGTAAAGCCGAAGCCGCCCTGCTCTATAAACAACTCCGCTTCGGCAACACTGACGAGGTGCGCGACGCGGATACCGATTTCTATAACTACATCCGCGATCAGGAGTGGCACGAACCGAGCCTGGTGGTTGAACTGTTTGATATGTACAGCAAAACCACCCGCTTTCGTTACAGCTTCATCACTAACCAGCGGCGTTACGAAACCAGTTCGCTCAAAGACAGCAACGAATACTACCTGCTGTACGGCTTTAAGTCGCAGCTCACCGGGAAAACCAGCGTCGACGCCAACGTTTCCTGGCTCTACAAGACCTTCATCAATGAGCCGAATGCGCAGGACTTCAGCGGCCTGAACTGGGATATCAAAGCGGAATGGAAACCGCTGGATTACTCCACGGTCGCGCTGCACAGCGCCCAGCGCATCAAAGACCCCTCCGAAGCGGGCGGGTATATCCAGGTCACGGAGTACGGGCTGTCATGGACCCACCACTGGTGGGTGGATCGCTTTTCCACCACGGTGGATTACTCTTATGTTACAGAGGATTACAAAAAGCAGGCGGACAACCGCAAGGATAAAGACGGGCTGCTGACGCTGTCTGCGAGCTATGACTTCCGCCCGTCAGTCAATGTCGAGATGAAATACCAGATGGATACGATGCGCTCCAACAAGAAAACCGACGCGTTCTACATTGGCCCGGACTACGGGCGCGAGGTGGACAGAACGCTGGGCTACGACAACCAAATGATTATGCTAACGGCCAGGGTGCAAATTTAACGTGAAGAACTTAACTCGGACGCTTTTTCTACTGCTGTGCGGCATGCTGACCGCCTGCAGTTCCCCCACGCCGCTGATGGACACGCCGTCGGCAGACAACCGCTACTGGCTGGGAGAAGGCGATCAGGTCAACATCGTCGTGGCCGGCGAGCCGGATATGACCATGCGTTTCATGCTGGATAACGGCGGCACCATCACCTTCCCTTACATCGGCCAGCTCCGGCTGAGCGGAAAAACGCCGGAAGAGGTCAGCGCCGAAATCACCCGCCGCCTGCGCGGCGACTATCTGCAAAACCCGATGGTCACCGTGACCGTCAGCCAGTTCCGTAACATCTTCATTTTGGGCGAAGTAAAAAAACCGGACGGCTACGCCTGGCAGCCCGGCCTGACGGTGGAGAAAGCGCTGGCGCTGGGCGGCGGTTTTACCGATCGCGCGGATAAGCACGACCTCAGCATCCGGCTGTCCGGCAGCAATGAATTACTGGAAAACGTCGATCTCCGTCATTCCGTGCATCCCGGAGACACCGTCATCGTCGGCATGAGCTTCTTCTGATATGAAACTATCTATGGTAGAGCAAGGGAAAAAACGGGAGAACGTCGTGGAGTTCTCCCGGTATACCGGCCAGATACGGAAAAGAATCTGGCGTCTTGCGCTGGTGGCGCTGGTCACCGCGCTGGTCGCCTATCCGTTGATCCGGCTGATCCCCGCGAAATACGTCGCCACGTCAACGCTGATGATCAAAGCCCTGCCGGACGACGCGACGCCGCTGCCGCAGCTGAGCCGTTACGACTCCACACGCAGCGACTTCTATGAGACGCAGTATTCCGTCGTGCAGTCACGCGTGGTGCTGGAGAAGGCGATTCAGGCACTGGGGCTGGACCGGGAGCCGACCTTCAACGGCGGGTTCGATGCCGCCCAATGCACAGACGCCAACGCCGCGCAGCGCCGGGAGAAAACCCTGAAAAACCTGGTCAACGCGCTGTCGGTCAGCGGAGTGCGCAATACCCAGCTGATTACCGTGTCGTTTGAATCGCCATCGGCGGAAACCGCAGCGCGGGTGGCAAATGGCGTCGCCCAGGCCTACATCGACGACGCTACGGCGCAGAAACGCCGTGCCACGGAGGAAGCGCAACGCGGCAACCAGCAGCAGATGGAGCGCGTGAAGCAACAGATGGTTGACCAGAAAGCCGCCATCGACGCCTTCCTGAAGCAAGAAGGCCTGCTGACCTTCCGCGGCGTGGACGGCTTTGAAACCGAACAACTGGGCATCGTGACCAACCGTCTGGCGGACGCGACCCAGCGCCGCATCGCCGCACAGTCACAGTATGACGAAGTGCGGCAGGCTCTGGCGCGGCATGCGCCACAGGACATTATCTCCCTGCCGGATTTTTCCGGTCACGCGCAGATCCAGGATCTGCGTATCGCGCTGACCCAGACCCGCCGCAACCTCGCCGAACTGCGCAAACGCTACGGCCCGAAGCATGACAAGATCCTGGAAGCCCAGGCGCAGGTGAACGCGGTCAACGGCCAGATCGGCCAGGTGCTGAATGAGCTGGCGCGCGGCGCGCATCAGCAGTATCAGGCCGCGCTGGATGACGAAAACCGCTACCGGGCGATGCTCGACCAGCAAAAAGCGGACTTCGGGCAGTTGGCCGGCAAACGCGATCGCTACAACACCATGGCGGCGGCGCTTGAGAAAACCCAGGCGCTGTATCAAACGCTGTATCAGCGCGCGCATGAACAGGCGCTGTCGGTGTCGCTGATCCAGCCGGACGCGGTGATTTCCGATCCCGCCGTCGCGCCGGAGCGCCCCTCAAAGCCGAACAAAACCATGCTGTGGATCATTACCGTGATGCTGGTGACGCTGGCCTATTTCGCCTGGCTGATCGTCGGCGCAGCGCTGAATAACACGCTTAATGCCATGAGCCAGCTGGCGAAACGCCTGAACCTGACGGCGCTGGGCGAGCTTCCACAGTTCGGTGATTCCGCCGATCGCCGGCAGCTGGCGCAACGCATCCTCAGCAATCCGGCCAGCGCCGACCTCATCCACGGCATCCGCACCAACCTGCTGTTGAGCACGCCCTCCCCGCAGGTACTGGCGATCATTTCGGCCGAGAAGGGAGAAGGCCGTTCTCTGGTGGCGCAAACGCTGGCCGCGTCTTTCAGCACAGACCAGCAGACGCTGCTGGTGGATATGGACTACGTCAACGAGCACGGCCTTTCCGCCGGGCAGGCTGTGGGGCTGGCCGACGTGCTCCAGGGAAATACATCGCTGGATGGCGTGCTGGTCAAACAGAGTGAGAATCTGACCCTGCTGCCGCGCGGCAAGCTGTCCGGCTCCCCGCTCCTGATACTGACCTCACAACAACTGGCCGCCACGCTGCAAACGCTGCGCGCGCGCTATCAGCGCATCATCATCGACTGCCCGGCGTTCCATCAGGCGCAGGACGGCATGCTGACCGGCCGTCTGGCGGACGGCGTGCTGCTGGTGGCGCAGGCCGGACGTTCACAGGCGGGCGATCTGCTCAGGGTGCTCGCCGCGCTGAAGCAGGGCCATAATACGGTCACCGGCGCGGTGCTGAACCAGGTGGATGAGAAAAACCTGGAGAGTCAGGAAGGGCTGCGCATGCTGAACCGGCAGGTCAGCGAACTGATAACGCCGGCGAATCCGCGATGAACTTACTGCGCAGCATCACCACCATAGCCGGATCATCGGTGATCTCCCAGCTCATCGGCGCGCTGTCGATCTGGTTGATCTCCCACAAATACGGCATGGCGGAGGTGGGAACCTATTCGCTGATCTACAGCATCGTGCTGGTCGGCGCCCAGATCTGCACCTTCGCCTCACAGTTGTTGATCCCGCGCCAGCCGGACGAAGAACAACTGGCGCGCAACGTGGTGTTCTGCCTGCTGCAAAGTCTGATCATCGCAGTACCTTACGCGGCGCTGACCGCCCGCTTGTTCCACCAAAACGTCGTTTTCCTCTACCTGCTGACGCTGAGCTACGCGCTGGTGCTGGTGGCGGAAAACCTCTCCCTGCGTACCGGCAATTACCGCTTTCTGGTGTTCCAGCGCATCATGGTGTCGGTGGTGGTGATCGCCTCCCTGCTCATCACTTCACACACCGGCGGGTTCTACTGGCTGTGGACCGCATTCATGCTGGTGCTGATCGGCGGTTGCATCCTGCACACTTTCCGCTTCAGTACGCTGCGGCTTACCCACTGGGGAGCGGCCAGCAACCTCGCGTTTTTCCGCGAGCACCGCCAGCATCTGGCGAAGGTCGGCAGCGCGGAAGTGCTGGCGATGGTGAACAACAACCTGCCGATCATGCTGATCAATTTCTGGTTCTCGGCGCTGACGGCAGGGTATTTTTCCGTGGTAATGCGCTTTTGCCTCTCGCCGGTGATGATCGTCGGGAACGCGGTGCGCAACTCGATCTTCTCCAAGTGGTCGATGGATTTTCGGAATCAGGTGTTTAACTATCCGGAATACAAAAAGATCCGCACCCTGCTGTTCGTGCTGGGCGTGATCTGCGTTCTCGGCGTGCTGATCTGTTACCCGCTGGTGATGCGCCTCGGCTTCAGCCAGGAGTGGATCGACTCAATCCCCTCTTCCCGCTACATTTTGCCCTATCTGTTCCCCGCGCTGGCCGTCAGCCCGCTGACCGTGATTGAACTGATTTTCGGCTCGCACCGCTATTTCCTGCGTATTCAGGTTGAACAACTGGCGATTGTCCTGCTGGCCTTTCTGGCGCTGCCTTACTTTACCCACGACTACGCCATCGCCGTTCTGACCTTTTCCGTCCTGACGCTGATCCGTTATCTGTTTATCTGGATACAAATGAACAGGCGCGCAACCCAGCTCAACCAGCGGCAGGAAACCGGCCTATGACGATGAACAACGCCGTCTGGCTTCAGGCCTACACCGTAATTACCCTGGTTTTTTGCGGGCTGGTGCAATACTTCACCGGCGTGGCGGCGGTGCTGTGGCTGCCGGTGGTGATGGCGTTCGTCATGACCGGCTTCCTGCTGATGCAAACCCGCCGGGAGCCGCTGGCGCTGGATCTGGCGGAAATGATGGTGCTGGTGATTTATCTCTGTTTCCTGGCGCTGGCGCTGATCTCCACGGTATTGCAGGGCGGTATTACCGTCACCATCGTCGGCTTTAAAAACGAAGTGGCGATGTCGCTGGTGATGTTCTGCCTGCTGCTCGGCTTTTGCCGGGAATCGCAGATTTACCGCATCAGCCGCAGCCTGTACTGGATTTTCTATGCCCAGATCCCCGTGATGATTTATCAGGTGCTGTTCGTGTTACCGCAGCGCGTGGCGGTACGCGGCGAAGACGAAAAATGGGACTCGGTGGTCGGCACCTTCGGCGGCGATCCGATGGGCGGCGGCAATACTGCGGTTATGGGGATGTTTTGCCTGCTGATTATGCTGATGAAGCTGTCCGAGCTGAAGCACGGCGTCACCACCTACCGCTCCACCGCGCTCCATATCGCGCTGGGCTTCGCAATGTGCATCGTCGGCGAGGTGAAGTTCATCATTTTATTGTCGCCGTTTCTGCTGGCGCTGGTCTGGAGCATGCCGTCCTGGGTACAGGGCGTCAGTAAAGTAACGCTGAAAACCCTGCTGATCATCGCCGCGGTAATGAGCGGGCTGATCGCCGTGGCGATTATGGTGCTGGCCGCCGGTTACTCCTCGGCCTTCGGCGCGGAAGCGGGTAAAAGCTCCCTGAGTATCTTCCTCGACTCGCTCGACTATATTTTCGATACCAACTACATCATGGCCGCCACCGGCGAACTGGGCCGTATGACCACCCTCTTCTTTTGGGCCAAACACAGTGACATGTGGGGCATTCCCAGCATGCTGTTCGGTTACGGACTGAACGCCACCAACAGCGGCAGCGCGGTTTCTCCCGGCTACCTGAACCTGATTTTCCGCCTGGTGCTGGATTCCACCTCGCTGAGCATGCTGCTCTGGGAGGTGGGCCTGATCGGGACGCTGCTGTTCATCGGCCTGATCCTGTGGATCGTGCGTATCACCTGGCCGCGTCCGCTGTTAACCACCGCGCAGCTGGATCAGGACGATCTCCGCCTGCTCAGCTACGCGCCGGCATTTAACGTTTTCCTCATCGCCTGCCTGCTCAGCCTGCCCTACAGCCAGACGCTGATGATTATTCCCCTGCTGCAATTTCTGTTTTACCTGGTGAGCGGTTTCGCGTTGGTGATCCGGCGTACCGTCCACCATTCTATCGGGAGAGTGTATGAGTAACCTTCCTTTCATAACCGCCAGCATTAAGACCTTTAATGAGGCCAGGGGGATCGAAAAAACGATCGACAGCATCCGGCGTCAGCTAACGGCGTACCCCCATGAGATCATCGTCGCGGACAGCCTGTCCACGGATAACACCCGTGAGCTGGCCGGAGCGAAAGGCGCGACGGTCGTTACGCTGGTGCATCCGCAGGAGCGCTGCTGCGGCGTCGGCCACCAGCTCGGCTATCTGCACAGCCAGGGGGATTATCTGCTGCTGATGGATGGCGACATGGAGCTGGAAGATGGCTTTCTCGACGCGGCGGTGGCGTTTCTTCAGACGCACCCGGACTACGCCGGCGTAGCCGGCTCCGTGCAGATGGACGAGGGTTCGAACTATGAATTCAAATCGCGCAAACAGCGGTTACACAAGATTTACCCATTGGGCGACACCGACCATCTGGGCGGCGGCGGCCTGTACCGGCGCAGCGCCATCGAGAAAATCGGCTACCTGACCCATCGCGGCCTGCACGGCTATGAGGAAGCGGAGCTGGGCATCCGCCTGCGCCAGGCAGGCTATAAGCTGCGCCGTCTCGACGTGCCTTATTTCAGCCACACCTCCCACGCCATGCCGACCCTGCAAATGCTGCGCTATCGCTGGCGCAGCCGTTTTCTGAGCGGGCCGGGCGAGCTGTTGCGCAGCGCCTGGGGCAAACCCTGGTTCAGGGACGCCCTGAAGATCACCCGCAACGAAGCCATTTTCACCCTCTACTTACTGGCATTGTTGCTGGCGTTGGTAAGCGGACACGGCGCGGCGTTCGCGATCGTGCTGCTGCCGCTGATTCTGTTCATCCTGCTGAAAGCGGTGAAGAACCGCTCGCTGATCGCCGGATTACACAGCGTGGTAAATCTGGCGGCCTTCTCCGCCGGGCTGATCCGCGGTCTGTTCACGCCGCTGCGCGATCCGCTGCAGCCGCCGGAGAGTGAAGTCGTCTACAGGCAGGGAGTGGAAAAATGAAGGTCCTGCTGGTCAACAAGTTCTTCTTCATCAAGGGTGGCGCGGAAACCGTCTATTTTCAGGAGCGCGACCGCTTAAAAGCGGCCGGCGTTGCGGTGGTGGACTTTTCCATGCGCCACGAGAAAAACGCGGCCTCGGACTACGCCGCCTGGTTCGTCGATAACGTCGATTACCACGGCGACAGCGGACCGTTCGGTAAGCTGAAAACCGCGCTGAACTTCATCCATAACGCCCAGGCCTGCCGCAAGTTTAACGATCTGCTGCTGCAGGAACGGCCCGATATCGTGCATTTCCACAATATTTATCACCAACTGACGCCGTCCATTATCGGCATTGCCCGCCGCTTCGGCTGTAAAACGGTGCTGACCGCGCACGACTACAAAATCGTCTGCCCGTCTTACACCATGCTGCGCGACGGCCACGTGTGCGAAGCCTGCCTCGAAGGCTCGGTTTTCAACGCGTTCCGCTACCGTTGCCAGGAAGGGTCAGCCGGCAAAAGTCTGCTGCTTTCACTGGAGGCGGCCTGGCAGGATCTGGCGCGTAACTACCACAAACTTGACGCGATCGTCTCACCCAGCGCCTTCCTGCGCGGAAAACTGATGCGCAAAATCACGGATGTGCCGGTGGAAGTCATCGTCAACGGCATCGACGACACCCAACCCCCCGGCGACACCCGCGATGACGGCTATTTTCTGTTTATCGGCCGCCTGAGCCGCGAGAAAGGCGTCGCCACCCTGGCGCAGGCCCACGAAATGATGCAACACCCGCTGCCGCTGAAAATCGCCGGCGACGGCCCGCTTTATCAGACGCTGGCTCCCCGCTTTCCACGGGCGGCGTTCCTCGGCTATCAACAGCAGGGCGAAGCGCTGAATAACCTGATCCGCCACGCCAGAGCGGTGATCGTGCCGTCCGAATACTATGAAAACTGCTCCATGTCGGTGCTGGAAGCGATGGCGTTCGGCAAACCGGTGGTGGGCGGCAACATCGGCGGAATTCCGGAACAGGTGCGCGACGGCATTGAAGGCCGGCTGTTTGAGCCGGGCAACGCGCGGGAACTGGCCGCGATCCTCGACGATCTCGCCCTGAATCCGGAGAAGGCCCGCACGATGGGAGAAAACGCCCGCCGGCGCTTACAGGATAAATATTCCCTGCGCGCCCACATGACGGCCCTGACGGCGCTTTATCAGAAACTGTTAAACGGGGCGGCTCATGACTAAGAAAATCACCGTATTAGGCACCCGCGGCATTCCGGATGTACTGGGCGGCGTAGAAACCCACTGCCAGAATCTCTACCCGCGCATTAAGGCGCACAATGACGTGGATATCTGCGTGATCGCCCGCTCCCCCTACGTGGACTACAGGCGTTCAGAATACCGGGGCGTAAAGACGCGGGCCATCTGGGCGCCGAAGAAAAAGTCCCTGGAGGCCATCGTCCATTCCGTGCTGGCCGCCTTCGCCGCGTGCTTCGACGGCTCGGACGTGGTGCACGTGCACGCCGTCGGGCCGGGGCTGGTGGTGCCGCTGCTGCGCCTGCTCGGTAAGAAGGTGGTGTTCACCCATCACGGACCGGACTATGATCGCCAGAAATGGGGCTACATCGCACGCCTGGCGCTGATGACCGGGGAGCGTTGGGCGGTAAAATATGCCAACGAGGTGATCGTTATTTCGCAGGTGATCAACCACCTGATCACTGAAGCCTATGGCCGGGACGACGCACACCTGATCTACAACGGCGTCAACCCGCCTGCGCCGCTGGACGCCACGATGGCGCGCGACACGCTGGCGCAGTTTTCCCTGCAACCGGGGCAATATCTGGTGGCGGTCGGGCGCTTCGTACAGGAAAAAGGCTTTCACGACCTGATCGCCGCCTGGCGTCAGTCCGGCGTTCCGTTCCCGCTGGTGCTGGTCGGCGACGCCGACCATGCCACGCCTTACAGCGAAGAGCTGAAACAGCTGGCGCGCGACACGCCGGGCGTCGTGCTGACCGGCTTCCTGCGCGGCGCGGCGTTACAGGCGGTGTTTGCGCAGGCGCGCCTGTTCGTGATGCCGTCCTACCATGAAGGGTTGCCGATCGCCCTGCTGGAAGCCATGTCTTACTCGCTGCCGGTCGTCCTCAGCGATATTCCGGCTAACCTTGAAGTAGGGCTGGAGAACGCCGCGTATTTCCGGGTCGGTAACGTTGCAGAACTGGCGGAAAAAATCGCCCAGCGCAGCAATCTGCCCGCCGCAGACTACCAACCATACCTGGCACGCTATAACTGGGATACTATTGCCGCCCAAACCATGCAGGTTTACCGTCAACTGACTCACTCTACGGGGTAAATTTGGAGAATCCCAACGAACGTCCGCGGGTCATCACGCGCTTCTACCAGTCTCTGGATGAAGAAACCGCCGCCACGCTGACCGCAGAACAAAAGCAGGCGGTGGAAAAAGCCGTGCTGGAGATTTCCCTCTCCTCGCGGCACCGCATTGACGTGCGCCGCAGCTTCCCCTTTCTGACGCGCCGCTACTATTTTGTCTTTTTGTTCGGCCGCGATTTGCGCCGCTATCCACGCCACGAATCAGCGTTATGGCGGGTTGCGATCACGCTGTTGCTGGCGCTGGCCATACTGATTTGCCTCAGCTCCGTCTTTATCGCGCTGTACCTGATCAAATCCGCGCTGGGTATCGATATCTTCCCGAACTTTCACCTGGGGTTGTGGGACTGGCTGATGCAGCACCACCGTTAGGCGTGTTTAACGAGGTTTAGGTTATGTTAAGAAACAACCGGTTAGCGAGGAACATCCTCCCGCTGGCGTTGATCGCCGGGCTCACCGCCGTGCCGCAAACCGGCGCAGCGCAGAACGACGCCGCACGGTGGGTCACCGTTAAGCCGCACGCCATCAGCGGGCCGTTGACCAACCCGGGCAACGGCGTCGCCAGCTTTCATGACGGTTACGGCGAGCACCTGACGCCGGAGCAGTATCCGGACACCGGCATCGAATATCAGCGCTTTTACTGGAGCGAACTGGAGCCGCAGGAAGGGAAGATTAACTTTGCCCTGGTGGATGCCGCCTTCGCCGCCGCAGCCCGCCATCATCCCGCCATGAATGTCGGCCTGCGCGTCATGGCGCTTGACGAACCGGCCTCCGGCTCAAAAATCCCGGACTGGCTGATCAAAAAAGGCATCAAGGGCAACCGGACGCCGGACGGCAAAACCTTCGTGCCCGATCTCGATGACCCGGTTTTTATCCGCTATGCCCGGCAGTTGCTGAACGCGCTTGGCCAGCGTTATGACGGCAATCCTGAACTGGCCTACCTGGATATCGGCCTGGTCGGTTCATGGGGCGAGTGGCACAACAGCAACTTTCCGACCCTCAAGCCCTTACTGGAACGCTACACCCCGGCGCAGCTCAACCGCTATGTCGATATGCACTTTTCCGCCTTCCCCCGCACGCCGAAAGTCATGTTGATCAGCGGCGGCGCCTCATTGCCGTATGCGGCGCAAAAAGGCGCCGGCTGGCGGGCGGACTGCTGGGGCGACTGGCATAACTTCTCCACCACCTGGAGCCACATGCGCGACGATTACCCTCAGCGCCTTCAGGCCGCGCAGGCCGCCTGGCCGGGATTTAATCAGGGGTGGGAAAAAGCGCCGGTCAGCCTGGAAATCTGCGGCTACATGGCGGAATGGAAAAGCATTCAGCACTACACGCGGGAAGAAGTGCAGGCCAGCTTCGACTGGGCGCTGGCGCAGCACGTCAGCACCATCAACCTGAAATCCCGCGAGGTGCCGAAGGAGTACCGAGACATCGTGGATAATGCGCTGGTCAAAATGGGCTACCGCTTCCGCGTGCTCACGCTGACGCACGAGGCTGCCCGCTATCCGGGGCAGAATATTACGCTGAACGGCGACTGGAGCAACGACGGCGTCGCGCCGGTCTATCTGCGCTACAACCTGGCCTGGCGACTGCGGGACGAAGCCGGATACATCACTCCGCTCGGCACGGTTGCCGGGGAAGATATCCGCCACTGGCTGCCGGGTAAACACCGCGTTGAATCTGCGCTGATGATACCGCAGCACCTGACGCCCGGGCGCTATTACCTGGACGTAGCGTTGACGGACGATCAGGGCCGGGCGCGCATCAACCTGGCGAATGAAGGCAAACTTGCGGATGGCTGGTATCACCTGTCCTCCGTCACCGTGAACTGAGGGGCGGCATATGGCGAGCAACCTGAAACGCGCCTGGCGGGAAATCGCCGGCGCGGGCAGCATCAAGGCCAAACTGGCGATTTTTTTCTACCGGATGTCGACCCTGTGGCGTAGTCGCAACCCGCTGCTCAAGCTGACAGGGCTGCCGTTCGCCATGCTTAACAAGCTGGTGAATGAGTGTCTGTTTTGCGTGGAGATCCCCCACCATACCCGTATCGGCTACGGGCTGAAGCTCTATCATCCGCACTGCGTGGTGATTGGCCGGGGCGTGGTGATCGGCGAAAACTGCACCCTGCGTCAGGGCGTCACCATCGGCAACGTGACGTACCGCAACGGTGACGCCAGCGAAAGCCCGGTGTTGGGCAACGACGTGGAGCTGGGGGCGAATGCCGTGGTGATCGGCGCCATCACCATCGGCGACGGTGCGACCATCGGCGCGGGAACGGTGGTCACCAAGGACTTGCCGCCGGGCGCCACGGTCGTCGGCGGGGCATTCCGCACATTGAACGCCCGCAGCGAAGCGTTCAGCGCCCCTGACGGCGCAGCAGGAAAATGAAGTACGGCGCGCCGATAAAGGTCGCCAGCAGCCCGGCCGGGATCTGGTAGGGGAAAATCATCATCCGTCCGCACCAGTCGGCGAACATCATCAGGAAGCCGCCCAGCAGCGCCGCAATCGCCAGTTGCGGCAACGCACGGCGGAAGCCCAGCATTCTCGCCATGTGCGGCGCCATCAGGCCGACAAAGCTCAGCGGCCCGGTCGTCAGGGTTGCCGCCGCGGTCATGGCGGCGATCAGCAGCAGGATCGCCACCCGCGCTTTCACCAGCGGCACGCCGATGGCGCGGGCGGTTTCCCCGCCCAGCGGCAGCGCCGTCAGCCAGCGGCGGACCAGCGGCGTTAACGCAATCAGCGCCACGGCGGTCGCCAGCGTATAGCACGCCTGATCGGCGCTGACGCTGTAGGTCGATCCCGCCATCCAGGCCAGGATCGCGCCGGTACGCGGATCGCCGCTCGCCAGCAGCAACACCACCAGCGCGCTGAATACCGTGCTCAGCGCCACACCGGTCAGCAGCATACGCTGGGCCGAGAATCCCCGGCGGGAAGAAACCAGCAGGATCACCACCAGCGTCAACGCCGCGCCGACGCTGCCTGCCGGCATCGTCCAGCCAAAGCCGCCCGTCGGGTTCAGGAACAGCATGACCAGCACGCCCAGCGCCGCGCCGGAGGAAATGCCCAGCACCTCCGGGCTTGCCATCGGGTTGCCGGTCAGTTTTTGGATCATACTACCCGCCACCGCCAGCATCATGCCGGAAGCCAGCGCCGCCAGCACCCGCGGCCAACGCCACGGCAGCAGGTTATCCGCCGGCGCCCACGACCAGCCGTCAACGCCTTTGCCATAGAACAGGGCCGCCGCCATCGTCAGGGCCAGCAGCACCAGCCCCGCGCTCAGCCAGCGCCAGGGGTAACGGCGTTCAGGCGCAAGGCGTTCGCCCTGATGCACATCCGGCTGACCGCCGCCGCGCAGGCGCGGCAATAACCACAGCAGCACCGGCGCTCCGAGCAGAGCCGTCGCCGAACCGGCAGGAATTTCATGCCAGAACATCCCCAGCACCTGCACCGCCTGATCGGTCAGCCACAGCAGCAGCGCGCCCATCAGCGGCGCCATCAGCATACGCGCCCCTAAGCGCCGGGCGCCGCACATGCGCGCCAGCAGCGGCGCAAACAGGCCGATAAAGCCAATCACGCCGACGGCGCTGACGATCTGGGCACCAATCACCACCGCCAGGGAAAGCGACGCCAGCCGGGCGAAATTCAGCCCCAGGCCGAGGTTTTTCGCCACCCCGTCGTCCAGCCCCAGCAAGGTCAGCGGACGCAGCAGCAGCACCGCCAGCACGATGGCCAGCAGCAGCCGCGGCGCCAGCGATGTGACGCCCTGCCAGTCATGCTGATTCAGCACGCCGCTGGCCCAGATAAAGATGCCCTGCAAATCCTGATAGTTGAACAGCGCGATCAGCGAGCTCAGCGCGCCGCAGTACAAGCCCACCACCAGCCCCGCCAGAATCAGGGTAACCGGCGCAATACGTCTGCCCCAGGAGAGGCCGAATACCACCAACGCCACCGCCGCTGCGCCGAGCAGCGCCGCGCCCTGCATCAGCGGGCTTTGCGCCGGCACGGCCAGCACCGTCGCCAGCGTCAGGCCAAACTGCGCGCCGGCGGAAACGCCCAGCGTGGCCGGTTCCGCCAGCGGGTTACGCAGCACCTGCTGGAACAGCAGCCCGGAAAGCCCCAGCCCGGCGCCGGCCAGCAGGGCCATTACGCTGCGCGGCAGCGTGCTGTAATGCATCACCACCTGACGGATATCATTCTCATCCGGCGCAAAAAACGCCTGCCACCAGGCATTCAGCGGCAGCTGATGTTGCAGGTTAAACAGGGTCAACAGCAGCGCGACGATCGCCATCAGCGCGGGGAATATGCCAATGCGGTATCTCATGGCCGCTCTCCCAGCGCATGACCGAGCAAATCGCAAAAACGCATGGCCGACAGCGTCGCGCCATAAAACCACACCGCCGGCTGCACCTGCACCGGCCGCTTGCGTACGAACGGCAGCGCGCGCCACAGCGGCGTTTGTTGCACCTGACGCAACAGTCCTTCATTGCCGTGGCTGAAGAAGATCCCCTGCGCATCGTCAATAGCCGCCAGTTGCTCGATGCTGACGACGGCGCTGCCCCAGAAATTGGTTTCGCCCTGCCAGGCGTTGGTCAGCTCCAGCCGCGCCATCACGTCCGCGAACAGGCTGCCGCGCCCCAGCACCAGCGCGCTCCCGGCATTCATCAGGGTAAACAGCAGCAACGGCACGGCGCGCCAGGCGCGCAGTTGCTCATGCGCCTGCTGCAGATGCTGTTCCACACGCGCCAGATGCGCCTGCGCACGGTTTTCCAGCCCGAGCGTCGCAGCCAGTTGCCGCAACGACTGCATCGCCAGCGGCAGCGGATGGCCGGAACCGTCGTTGAAGGAGAATCCCTGCGCCGGCGCAATGCGCCCCAGCATCTCCGGAGGCGTACCGAAGCCATTGGAATAAAGCAGTAAGGAAGGGTTGAGCTGCTGCACCAGCTCCATATTCGGCTCGGTGCGGGTGCCGAGATCGCGCACCGACGCCGGCAACGCCGGCGCCTGCACCCAGAGGTTGTAATTGCGGATATCCGCCACGCCCATCGGCGTCACGCCCAGCGCCAGCAGCAGCTCCGTCGGCAGCCATTCCAGCGAAAGAATGCGCGCGGTATCGGGCGTTTGCGCCGCCGCAGGCCAGGCGGGAAGCAGCGGCGTCAGGGCCAGCGCCGTCAGCAGACGGCGGCGCAGATAATCGGGATGATCGTTATTCATCAGTAGACAAAACTTACCGGCGCGCCGCCGGCCGGGTGCGGCAGGATCCCCATCGGAATGCCGTAAATCTTCTCCAGCACGTCGCTTTGCATGATCGCCTGCGGCGTACCGCGTGCAATCAGCTCGCCGGCGCGCAGGGCCACCAGGCTGTCGCAGTAACGGGCCGCCATATTGATGTCATGCAGCACCGCGATCACCGTCAGCCCCTGCTCACGGCTCAAACGCCGGATCAGCGCCAGCACTTCCGCCTGATGCGCGATATCCAGCGCGGAAGTGGGTTCGTCCAGCAGCAGGCAGCGGCTGTCCTGCGCCACGCACAGGGCCAGCCAGGCCCGCTGGCGTTCGCCGCCGGACAGGCTGTCCACCAGACGATCCGCCATCGGACGCAGATCCACCATTGCGATCGCCTGTTCCACTTTCTCTCTGTCGCCGCTGCGAAACCGCCCGAGCGCGCCGTGCCAGGGGTAGCGCCCCACAGCCACCAGCTCGCGCACCGTCATCCCCTCCGCCGCCGGCAGTTGCTGGGGCAGATAGGCGACCTCGCGCGCGAAGTCTTTGCTTCCCCACTGATCCAGGGAACGACCGTTGAGTGAAATACGCCCCGACGTGGCGGGCTGATGACGCCCCAGCATTTTCAGCAGGGTGGATTTGCCGGAGCCGTTGTGGCCGATCAGGCCGCATACCTCGCCCGGCGGTAACGTCAGGGAAACATCATGCAGCAGGGTTCTGCCGGGTACGGTAAAACTGACCCGATCCAGTGAAAAGACGGCGGATTCGCTCCGCGGGTGATGATTCAGTTCAGGCATAATCTCTGTCGGAGGGCGCGAAATACCGCGCCCTGAACATTACTGTCAGAAGCGGAACGTGGCCGTAGCCACAACCCGGCGCTCAGCGCCCCAGAAACATCCCTGAGCGTCAAAGCAGCTGGCGACGTACTCACGATCCAGCAGGTTAGTGACGTTAACCGCGACGGAAGAACCGTCCAGCCCGAAACGTCCCAGATCGTATTTCACCACCGCATCCATTACGGTCGAGCTGCCGACTTTAAAGCTGTTCGCCGCGTCGCCATAGCTGGAGCCGATGAAGCGCGCGCCGGTACCAAGCGTCAGGCCATACAGCGGACCGCCGTGGAAGGTGTAATCCCCCCACAGGGACGCCATATTTTCCGGGATCTGGTACGGGCGCTTATCCTGCAGCGTATTGTCTTTGGTGTATTTCGCGTCGGTATAGGTGTAAGACGCGGTCACGTTGATGTCCGTGGTTAAAGCCGCCTTGGCTTCCAGCTCTACGCCGCGCGAACGGATTTCACCGCCGGTGACGCTGAAGAACGGATGATCCGGGTCTGCGGTCAGGTTGTTGGTTTTGGTCAACTGATACAGCGCGCCGGTCAGCACGATCGGGCGATCGTTGGGAATGTATTTCACCCCGGCTTCATACTGACGCCCCTTCGACGGCGAGAACGTCTGGCCGCTGAAGCTGGAGCCGGTATTCGGTTCGAACGATTCGCTGTAGCTGACGTACGGGGAAATGCCGTTGTCGAACAGGTAGTTCAGCCCCAGACGGCCGGTAAATTCGCCGTCGTTGCGATCGGTGCTGGCGCCGGTGCTGCGGGTCAGGGTGGATTGCTCCAGCCAGTCATAACGGCCGCCTGCGGTCAGCACCCAGTTGTTCCACTCGCCCTGCTCCTGTACGTACAGGCCGGTTTGCTTAATGCGGAACAGCTGGTAAGGCGCCGCGCTGTCGAAATCGAAATCGCCGTATTGCGGGTTGTAAACATCAAGCGCCGGCGCGGTGCCGAAGGTCGCGCTGATGTCGTTACGCATGCGGGAGAAATCGACGCCCGCCAGCAGGGTATGACGCACATCGCCGGTTTTAAAGTCGCTTTGCAGCTGAGTGTCCACGGCGAAGCTGTTGAGTTTTTCACGCGACACCACGGAGCCGCGGCTCAGGTAGTGGTTGTACTCGGAAGGCGCGATGCCGGCGCAGCTGGCGCTGCCCGAGTTGACGCTGCACAGGTTGGTGCCGTACAGGCCGTTCTGATCGTAACGCAGCTTCATGTAACGCAGATTCTGGCGCACGGTGAAGACGTCGTCGAATTCATGTTCGAAGTTGTAACCCACCATGCGCTGCTGACGCGCCGCCATGTTGTTGGAGGCAGTTTCGTTGAAGTCCACCGGCAGGCGCGAGCCGTTCGCCAGCGGATCGACGGTGCCGGTGCGCGGCAGCCAGCCGTAGTAGCCGGTGGCGGGGTCGTTCTGAATGTTCGCCAGCAAGGTCAGGTTGGTCTGATCGTTCGGCTTCCAGCTGAATGCCGGCGCGATGGCGTAACGCTTCTCTTTGGCGAAATTCTGCTGATCGTTTTCGTCGCGGGCCAGCCCGGTCAGGCGGTAAGAGTAGATGCCCGCGTCGTCCAGCGCGTCGCTGAAGTCAAAGCCGGTCTGGAACAGGTTATCCGTGCCCATCTTGAACTGCACTTCGCGCAGCGGTTCCGTGGTCGGGCGCTTGCTGACCATGGAGATAATCCCGCCCGGACTGCTGTTACCGTACAGTACGGAGGTCGGGCCGCGCATCAGTTCCACACGCTCCAGCATGTAGGGGTCGATCACCGCTTCGGTGTAGAAGTTCCCCGCCAGCTTCAGGCCGTCGAGGTAGTTATTCTGGTTGACTGAGCCAAAACCGCGAATCAGCACCACGTCATAAGTGTTAGAAGAACCACGGCTGGAAACCGTCACGCCGGGAGTGTATCCCAATGATTCTTTCACCGACTGAGGCTGGTGCGTATCCATTTCCTCACGCGTCACCACGGAGACGGACTGCGGCGTTTTCTCCAGCGGGGTATCGGTTTTGGTGGCCGTGGCGCTGCGCTTGGCGGCGATAGTGGGCGAAGGCCCCCAGGCACTTTCCTGCGCGCCGCCGATGTCGGATGCGGTTACGGTAATGGTTTTTTCGGCCGTATCATCTGAGGAGGTGTCCGCCTGCGCCATCCCTGCCCACAGGCCCAGCACGGAAGTGATTGCCGCGGCAAGCCGGGTCCGTGATCTAACACGCTTTTGTATCATAGCTATTTCTCTGAATGAATAATAACGCAAACGATAATTATTATTATAAGCGCGAGATGATATGCGGAAATGCACGCGGACTTCAAGGGAAGAATCGCTGCGCGATCGCTTCTTTTTCGTCCTTAACACCCGTGAAACAAATGACAACCCCGTCCCTGGGTTTCCCTTATCTCGCTAAATCACAATGATATAACGCATTTTTGCGGGATATCCTGCTAATGAACATCGTTGCGGGGAAATGCCGGTTAACGGCGCTTTAGGGTGACCCTGACCGTCAGGCTGCCGATGTTGTCTGCCAGGCCCACGCCATAGGAGCCGGGTAAATCATCATTCGGACACAGTTGCAGTTGGCCGGTGAGGCCGGCGGGCGTCTCGCCATGACTACCCACCCAGAAAGCCTGCTTATTGATGCGGCCGACCAGCCCGCCTTCCGGATAGCCGGGCAAAGCGTAGTCGGGTAACTGAATCCGGCGCGGGCCGCCATTGGCATCGCATCTGGGCAATTGCGGGCTGATAAACCACCACCCGCTAACATACTGAATCACAGCCTTCTCGCCCTCCCCCACCGTGATGTCCATATCCTGCCAGGGGCGGTTGGCCTGGACGATCACGGTTTTCGGATAGTTAAGCCGTAACGCCTGATCAATATCGTTCCGCGAATAACCGCATGATACCAGCACCTCCCGCATCTCGGTTTCCCTGGTTTGCGGGTAGACACTCACATCCAGCAGCGCAACGACGAGTTCAGCCGCGTTCGGAGCGATGGGATAAAGGGCCTGTGCCAGCTCGCTGATAGACTTGCTGTAAGGCCGTAACAACCTGGCATAGTCCAGCAGGGATAAATCCTGGCAAGACGCCACTGCGACCTGAATGAAGGTTTTAAGATCCGCCATGTCCAATGCACGGGGATTGCCCCGGAGCTGAGAAATGATATCCAGCACGCTGCGAACGGCGACAGTCGAGGGCTGACCCTGGCGTTTTTGCTGTTCCAGCAGTTGTGAAAACATACCGGGTTCTATATTCATACCTATTCTCCGTAATCAAACCGAACAAAAAACTATTGTGAATATGCCGCCCGTAATGCTGCGGCTAAATCTTTCAGGGCAAGATCGGGGCGGGCGCTGACCAACCCCGCTAACGTTTCCGACGCTTGATATCCGGCACCAGCCATGGCGTTGGCAAGTTCGACGCTGCCGGTGAGCGGATGGGCAGCGATCAGCTGTTTGCCGCACTCCGCTCCGCTCAGGCCTTGCGCGAAAGCACGTTGCGCCAGCACTGCCGGCGTATCCGGCGCGCCATAGGCTGCCTGCAGCGCCGCGGCTAAATCCTTCACAGAGAGACCCGGACGCGCACTGAGCAGCCCCGCCGAGGTTTCTGCCGCGGCGTATCCGGCATCCGCCATGGCGCTGGCAAGCTCGACGCTGCCGGCGAGCGGATAAGCGGCGCTCAGGCGTTTGCCGCACTCCGCGCCCCTGATGCCCTGAGTGAAGAGTTGGGCCGCCGCCTGCTCAAGAGACAGCGCGGGGCCATATACCGCGTCAAGCACCGCCGACAGCTCGGCCCGGCTGACTTGGGGCCAGGCGACGGTTAACCCGCCGTCGGCGTCTTCCCGTGAGTAGCCGGCGCGGAACAGGCCGCGCGCGGTTTCCGTCAGCGTCGCGGCGGCATAGACGCTACGTAAGGCGGGTGCGGTTTCCGTCACCGGATACCCTGCGCCCGCCAGGCAGCAGGCTAATGCAGAAAGCTTCGCCGCAGGTCTGTCATGCAGTAAAAACAGGCCGCATTCAACGGCGGACTTTCTCCGGCTGCGGGCTATCGCCGCCAGGTCAAGCAGAGAGCGGAATACGCGCCATTCCCCGCTCCACAGCGCGGGCAGAGCGCCCGATGCATCCGCCACCCGGCCGGAAATCCGCGCAAAGAAGAATCCGGAGCCTTCTTCCATCAGCAGTGGAAAAGCATAGGTCTGCTCCGGCGCTGTAACGCGGGCCGACCAACGTTTTTCGCCGCGCCGGGCGCGTAGCTGTAAATGGCTGTGGCTGGCCTGCGCCGGTGCCTGCCAGGTCACCAGTACCTTTTCGCCCTGAAGCGAGACGTCACTCAGCGTACAAGCGGGGATGCGGGTACGATGAATTTCCCGGCTGAACGCGCTGCTCAGGTTAGACAGGGAGGAAAGCGCCCGCACGGAGAATCGGTAGTCCGTGTCACCGTATTCAGGAAGGTCAGGATTGAAAACGTAATAAGGTTCGGCGGTGCTCACGGTGTGTTCACTGGTCCCGGAGCAAATCTTTAGCTGAAATTCGTCGGCCCTGCCCGCAGGGGATGACCATGAGATCCGCAGCCCCTGTACCTCCAGATAAGCGTCCTCCGGCGCAGGAGGCGACAGCCTGTTCAGCTCACAATGGGCTAAGGGGCTGAATTTTCCGTTACCGGCGGCGAGCACCTTCAGGACATATTTCTCTGTAGTGTCCACTGCATTATTTCTGGGGAACACCGCCAGACAGGGTGTATCTGCGGTTTTACTCTCTGCCAGCAAGCGGTTATCGGCGTCATACAACATCGCATGATATTGACTCGACAACGCCACCGGGCTCCACGAGAACACGATCTCCGGCTGACCGTCCGCATTCACCCGCACACCGGCAAGCAAATGTTCAGGTTTATCCGGCGCCGCGGCCGGGTCTGGTCTGGGTTCCGGCTTCGGGTGATCCTTCGTGTGCATCGCAATCAGCGCAAACAACGCGCCTAATGCAGCGGCCGTTACCTGCCCGCCATATTCTTCAATCAGCGCGCTAACCGCTGCGCTAATCGCATTGGAAATAACCTTGTCAATCAAATTACGGCAGGCGAGCGTCGCCGCAACCTCCAGCGCTTCTTTCCCGGCCAGTACCAGTAAAATCTTACTCAGGTTCTCGCTGTTATTTACGATCCCCTCTAACAGGGAGGAAGCCGCCCCCGCTAACGCCTGCCCGATAATATCGGGCAGCGCTTCCCAACTAACGTTTTCCGGCAGTTCAACCTGAATCACCGAGGGCAGATCGAGCTTCAGAATTTCCTCATCAAACATATGCAGGGCGTAATGCCCATTCAGGCACAGGCACGGCATTTTTCCGCCGCTCGTCTGCGCGAATGATGGCCTCAGGCGAAACGTGGTATGCAGCAATTTTTCATTAATGAAACCGGGAATTTTGCTGCAAATGTCGCCCCGGGCCGAATTCGCCCATTTTTTTATCTCTTTGGCAAAATCAATACATGCATGCGAGAAATCAAAATCCGGCCAGCCAGTGACGGAAAAACCATCGTCACGGTTATAACTGAAGCCGAGCGTCACCTGCCTGGGAATAAGATTGCGGAACACCTTAGCGTTGACGGTAATATTTCCTTTAACATTCAGCTTTCCGGCCCGGCTTCGCGTACAGCTGACATCAATATCACCGCAATAGTGGCCGAAAAAACAAACGCCACCGGAAAAGAACATGGCAAGGTGCTGTTCTTTTTTAGCCAGGCCAAACTCCGGCCCCTCCGTGCCACCTTTCCCGGTAATCTGGATAATAAAAAGATCGATGGGCGTATGCAGCGCTACACTGCCCACAACGGCGTCTTTGGTAACCTGTAACCTCAGGGAGAAACTCAGCGTTTTCCACAGCGTCAGGCTGACGTTCGCCAGAATATTAAATCCTTTCTGGTATTGATCGTCACTAAAGCAGGCAGGAAGAGACGCTTTCTCCGCGCGATAATAAATTTGGCTGCCAGAACCCAATTGCAGTTCAAACAGCGTTGCAGGCCAGGAAATATCAAGAGATTGCTCAAAAAATTTGCTGACAGAGAAATCCTGCTCAATCGCCACAACGGCAAGCACCGGACTGCCGTTATATAAATACAATTTTCCGCTTAGCGTCAGATTGGCATAATTCACGCTACCATTCAGCCAAATCAGTGATTCGCCTGGTTCAAGCGACGCGTCGGTATTTCTGGCTTCCACCGCATCCTTATAGACATAGGTCAGGCAGAAAGTCAGCCTGGCTAATACCACTCCACGCATCTTGCCGCCAAAAAGCTTTTCGAGGCAGTGAGACGAAGTAATTTCCGCGCAGAGCTGATGGCCGTCTGATTTTACGCTTCCCTGAAACACATACTGCGCGTCAAACAGATTAACGGACAGTTTCCCTTCTAACTGGAAAGCACGGCGTTTCTCCGATGCGAGCTGCAGGCAAAAGCGCAGTTGGCTGAAAGTGAAAAGGCGCAATAACGTGATGTCGGGCAATACGGCGCTGAACATCACCTCGCATAAATTATCCGCCGCATTTTTGGTATTATTTAACAGCGCATGCAACGCCAGCTGATTTTCCTGCCCCGGTATGCCGATTTCGATCAAATGATCCAGAATATCAATGGCACGCAGATTCACCGACAGCCAAAAAGCCGTGGTGTTATCCATCGGCACCACCGTGGAAGCAATGCCTTCGGGCAGCGTGTAAGCCGGGAATATCTCTTTGAGCGTTTTACCCGCGCCGGTTTCCCGGCGCTTGCCGAAGGTAAAGAACCCTGCGTTGTCTGCCTTGATATACCCTTCAGGCAATGAGCAACCGAATGCGGTATTCAGCAGTTGCAGAACATCCGGCCCGCCCTGCTCACCGCGCACTAAATCCGCCTGAATCAGATAATAGTCGCCGCTAATTGTCAGAACACATCCCAGCGGCCAATTAATATTTCCACCCAGCAGTGATCCGATTTGTAACTCAGCATGAATACTAAAACTCAATGTGTCCATACATTATCTCGCTGGACGCAGAACACCGGCGGTATGTAATATTACGAACAGAGCAAAGGGACTTCGTAATATATCAGATGATTCAGGGAAGGTAATGGCGTCAGCCCGGTGCGTTCACTTCATCAAACTCCCCCTTCTCTGAATTATACTTTCCTTCCTGAACCTTAACATCCAGAGCACGAACCGTTTTCTCAATATTCGCTTTCTCCAGAAGATATTTCGGCGGCGCAACCGCAACATAAATATGTGACTTATCACCTACTGCGACTTCCAGTATTTTCCCGCCGTTCTTGGTTTCTTTACCCTCAGGATCGGTTTGAACAGCAATAAACTTCACCGGATTCGCCGGCGTCATTTCTCCCGCAGGAATACTAAGGCTGACATTTATGCCGCTTTCAGGCTTGCCGCCTTTATCAGTGAACCCCAAAGACAGTGACACATCAATTTTCATAGAAATATCCTTAATGAGGAAAAGTAAAAAACTCTCAGGATGACAGAACTGATATTCACGTTATTACACAATACAATTAAATAATGTTTCCGGCATCTTCTTATACAGTGACAAACATCACATAACGAAGGGAAATAAAAAATAGGAATAGCTATATGTCATATAAAAAACGAAAACATATCTTCGACAAAGAATTGAAAAAAGCAGGCAGGAACAGTATTTCGCAGGAAGGAATACCGGAGTCATCGGCGGGCGCAGCGCCCTGATGCCGAGACTCCGGTTAATGGTTTACTGCCCAAACATCTCTTTCACCCAGGCCGGCGCATCGCTTTCGCTTTGCTCCTCAACCTGCGGCTGAGAACGGCACAGACTCTGCGGGTTATCCGTCCATACCGGTAAGGTCCGCACGCCGCCGGAGCACACGAAGTTACCCCCGTCGTCGATACCCAGGGTGGCAATGCCTTCCGGCGGCACCAGATTCAGCGCCAGCGGCGTCTGGTTCTCCAGATAACGGCGGTACAGCGTCAGCGCGCCGTTGGCGCCGGTCAGCTTGGCCGGGCCATTATTATCGCGCCCAACCCAGGCGATGGTGACTTCCTTACCGTCGATGCCCGCAAACCAGCTGTCGCGCAGGTCGTTGGTCGTCCCGGTTTTCGCCGCCAGGTTGTAGTTGGGGAATTTCACCGCCAGAGAGCGCGACGTACCGCGCGCCACCACCTGCTGCATGCCGTACAGCGTCAGGTAAGCGGCCTGAGGCGCCACCACGTTCTGAGCCTGCGGCAGGCTGCGGTACATCACGCTGCCGTCTTCGGCGATCACTGAACGCAACGCCGACAGCGGCGCACGGTTGCCGCCGCTGGCGATAGTCTGATATTCCTGCGCGACTTCCATCGGCGTCAGGCTGATGGCGCCCAGCAGAATGGCAGGAACCGGATTGATCACCTCTTTCGGAATGCCCAGATGTTGCAGGGTCGCGCTCACCTGATCCAGCCCGATCGCCATCCCCAGGTTCACCGTAGGTACGTTCAGCGAGTTGGCAAGCGCATCCACCAACATCACCTGACCGCGGAAACGGCGGTCGTAGTTCTTCGGCTCCCAGACCTGACCATTCGGCTGCTTCAGCGCCAGCGGCTGATCCGCCAGCCAGGTGTTGAGACGGTATTTATCCGGCTGACTTAACGCGGTGAGGTAGGTCGGCGGCTTCGCCAGCGAACCGACCGAACGGCGCGCGTCCATCGCCCGGTTAAACCCGGCGAACTGCGGCTGGGCGCTGCCCACCATCGCCCGGACTTCCCCGGAGAAGCGATCCACGATCACCATAGCCGCTTCCAGATCCGGCAGATTGCGCGCCGCTTTCAGCGCCGGCACGCCGTCCGTAACCGCCCGCTCCGCCGCATCCTGCGAAACCGGGTCCAGCGTCGTAAAGATTTTCACCCCGGAGAGGTTGTTGGCCTTGTCGCCCAGCTTCTGCACCAGCTCCTGGCGCACCAACTGCATGAAGGCCGGCTGAGGCGTGATCACGCCGCCTTTCGGCTGCACGCCGAGCGGACGGGCGCTCAGCATCGCATACAGCTCGCCGTCGATGATCTTCTGCTCCTGCAACAGGCGCAGCACCACGTTACGGCGATCCAGCGCCATTTTCGGATTACGCCACGGGTTATACAGCGAAGCGCCCTTAACCATACCGACCAGCAACGCCTGCTGATCCAGGCTCAGCTCATCGACCGGCCGCCCGAAATAGTACAGGCTTGCCAGCGGGAAACCGCGGATCTCGTCGCCGCCGCTCTGGCCGAGGTAGACTTCGTTGAGGTACAGCTCCAGTATGCGATCCTTGCTGTAGCGGTAGTCCATGATGAGCGCCATGTAGGCCTCATTGAGCTTACGCCACAGCGAACGCTCGTTGGTCAGAAACAGGTTTTTGACCAGCTGCTGGGTCAGCGTACTGCCGCCCTGCACCGCGCGTCCCGCCGTCAGGTTAGCCACCACGGCACGCCCGATGGAGTACAGGCTGATGCCGTCGTGTTCGTAGAAGTGGCGATCTTCGGTAGCGATCAGGGTACTCACCAGCAAATCCGGGAATCCGCTGCGCGGTACGAACAGGCGCTGTTCGCCGTTCGGCGACTGCAACATGGTGATCAGGCGCGGATCAAGGCGGAAGAAGCCGAACTGGCGCTGGTTTTCCAGGTTCTTGATTTGCGTCAGACGATCGCTGCCGAAGGTCAGCATGGCATGGATCTGCCCTTCTTTGCCGTCGGGAAAATCAAACGGCCGGCGCAGCATCTCAATGCTGTTCGCCTTTACGGTAAACTCACCCGGACGCGTAATGCGGCTCACTTCGCGGTATTGCATGCCCTGCAGCAGATCGACCATCTCTTTCTTGCTGTAGGACATACCGGGTTCGAGGTTGACCATGCGGCCATAAACCGCCGCCGGCAGTTGCCACACTTTGCCGTCGATACGGTCGCGGATCTGCGAATCCAGGTAGACGCCATAAAACGACAGCACGGCGATAACAATCAGCGCCAGCTTCGCCAACAGGCAGAGCAGGCGGCGTTTGCGGGATTTTTTCGGTTTTTTGCGCGCCACGTCTTCCTCATCATCGTAGTCATCATCATCGTCATAACGATCGTCGTCATCGTAACGATCGTCATCATCGTCATCGCGAAAATCATCCCGATAATCATCATCGTCATCGTCGTAACGCGGCCGGCGCCGCTCCGGCGCCTGCCTGCGCGGCGGCGCACTGCGGCGTTTATTCCCTTTACGGCCGATCGGCTCGCGATCATCCCCTGACATCATTGTATTCTCCGGCTGTTACGCGGCCCTCGCCGCCTACTTTGCTTTCACTGCCCGTGGGCAGGAACGGGAAATCTCTGAATTATGCCCGCTTATTGGTGGCGCTTCGTTTTACGCGTCGGCGCCGCGCTGCCCGGATCGTCCGGCCATACGTGTTTGGGATAGCGTCCCTTCATCTCTTTTTGAACTTCACGGTACGCGCCCTGCCAGAACGCGGCCAGATCGCGGGTGATCTGCAACGGGCGACGGGCGGGCGACAACAGCTCCAGCACCAGCGCCACGCGCCCTTCGGCAATCAGCGGGCTGCTCTGCTCGCCGAACACTTCCTGCAGGCGTACCGCCAGCACCGGCGGCCGATCGCTGGAATAGCGGATGGGCAACCGGGAGCCGGTCGGCACAGTGTAATGAGTTGGCAGCGCGGTATCCAGTCGCTGACGCGTCGGCCAGTCAAACAGCCGCATCAGCGCGTCGCTCAGGTTGATCTGGCGCAGACCGCGTACGTCGCGTACGCCATCGAGCGAGGGCAGCAGCCATTGCTCCAGCGTGTCGAGCAGGCTGTCATCGTCCACCGCAGGCCATGCCACCTCCGGCAGCCATTCCCGCGCGCACGCCAGACGCAGGCGCAGTTGCTCTGCCGCCTCATCCCAGTTCAGCGCCGTCAGGCCGCGCTCGCGCACCCATTCCAGCAAGGCGGCGGATAACTCCTGCGCGGAAGGCTTGGCCAGTTGCTGCGATTTCAGCACCAGCCGCCCGAGCTGCTGTCGCCGCCAGGCGCGCAACGTGCCTTTCTCTTCGTCCCACTCAACGCTGGTTTGTTCGCTCACCAGATGCGGCAAGCGGCGGGCCAGTTCCTGCGGATCGCAGGGCAATGCCAGCGTAATACGCGGCTCACTGTTGGCGCCCGCGCCCTGTAACAGGCTCACCGCAATCAGCGCGGGCGTGCGCGCCAGCGCTTCGTCCGGGTCCATCGCGGCGCCAAGCCCGTTCGCCAGCAGATAGCGTCCGTCCTGTCCGCGCGCCGCGCCGATGCGGTCGGGGTAAGCATGCGCCAGCCAGAATGCGGCGTCATCCGGATTCACCGGCGCTTTCGCGCCGCCCAAACGCCGGAGCAGTTGTTCCGCGCGCCGCCGCCAGTGCGGCTGCGGGTGGTAGAGCGCGTTACGCATATCAATGCCGCCCTGACGCGGCGGTTCCTCGGCAATCGCCGCCAGTAATGAAGCCGTCGCCGGCGCGTCTCCGCCCTGCGCTTTCGCCGCGCACAGCATCGCCGCCAAACGCGGATCGCTGCCCAATTCGCCCATCGCACGGCCCAGCGCGGTGAGCTGCTGGCGTTCATCAATGGCGCCGAGCTGCGCCAGTAAACGCCGCGCGCTTGCCAGCGCCGGCGCGGGAGGGTGATCCAGCCAGGTAAGCTGCGCCGGATCGCGGCAGCCCCACAGCAGCAGATCCAGCCACAGCGCGCTGAGATCGCTGTGCAGAATTTCAGCATCATTATATTCCGCCGCCCGTTCCGCCTGCTCGGCGGAGACCAGATGCCAGCAAATCCCCGGTTCAAGGCGCCCGGCGCGGCCTGCGCGCTGCGTCATCGCTGCCTGGCTGGCGCGTTGGGTGACCAGCCGCGTCAGGCCGTTGCGCACGTCAAAACGGCTGACGCGGTCCAGCGCTCCGTCCGCCACCAGGCGGATACCGTCGATGGTCAGGCTGGTTTCCGCGATGTTGGTCGCCAGCACCACCTTACGCCGCCCCGCCGCCGCCGGCTCAATAGCCTTCTGCTGGTCGGCCAGCGTCAGTGCGCCATATAAAGGACAGATGTCGGTGTCCGCTTCCACCCGCTCCTGCAAATATTCCGCCACGCGGCGGATTTCCCCCGTGCCGGGCAGAAACATCAGCAGGGAGCCGCTTTCCTGGCGCAGCATCGCCAGCACCGCGTTTCCTGCCGCCTGTTCAAAGCGCTCATGGGGCGAAAGCGGCTGATAGCGGCGTTCAACCGGAAAGCTGCGGCCTTCGGCGCGGATCGTCGGCGCATCCGGCAGAATACGGCTCAGGCGGCCGTCGTCCAGCGTTGCGGACATGATTAACAGACGCAGGTCATCGCGCAGCCCCTGCTGGACGTCCAGCAACAGCGCCAGAGCCAGATCGGCCTGGAGGCTGCGTTCGTGGAATTCATCGAGGATCACCAGAGAAACCCCTTCCAGCGTGGCGTCCCGTTGCAGCATGCGGGTCAGAATGCCTTCCGTCACCACCTCAAGCCGGGTAGACGGTCCGCTTTTACTCTCTCCGCGCAGCCGGTAGCCGACGGTTTCTCCCGGCTGTTCCCCCAGTTGCTGCGCCAGCCGGTACGCCACGCTGCGCGCGGCCAGGCGGCGCGGTTCCAGCATGATGATTTTTCCCGGCAATGCGGCCCGCTGCAGCAGTTGCAACGGCAGCCAAGTCGATTTACCCGCGCCGGTCGGGGCGTTGAGTAAAACCTGCGGCGCGGTGCTTAACGCCGTCAGCAGGGGGTCCAGGACATCGGCAACCGGAAATTGGGACACGCGCGTTCCTCTCGGGCTGGTTCAAAAATAAGGCCGGGCATTGTAGCATCAGGGAATGAATTTGAGCGATTGCCTGATTAATCCGCTGCGGGAGGGGCCGGGATGACCATAAGCCAACGCCTGTTTTTCGCCCTGACGCCGCCGGAAAACGTGCAGCAGGAGATCATACAATGGCGTGCGCGCAGTTTCGCGCCGGAAGCGGGACGCCCGATCGCCGCCGCCAACCTGCACCTCACGCTGGCGTTTCTCGGCGAAGTCAGCGACGCCAAAGCCGCCGCGCTACAAAAGCTGGCCGGGCGCATTACCCAACCGCCGTTTACGCTGAAGTTGGACGACGCCGGACACTGGCCGCGCCCCGGCGTGGTATGGCTGGGCTGCCGACGTTCCCCGCGCGGGTTGTTGCAGCTGGCCGGCATGTTGCGCGCCCAGGCGGCGCGCAGCGGCTGTTATCAAAGCCCGCAGCCTTTTCATCCCCATATTACCCTGCTGCGCGGCGCCGACCGGCCGGTGATGCTGCCCGCCGCCACGCCGGGCTGGGAAGTCAGCTTCGACCACTTTTCCCTGTATGCTTCCGTTCACGAACGGGGACGTACCCGTTATCATCCCCTCGCCCATTGGCCGATGAGCGCGGCGTCCGCCCCCGAATAAAGGATAAACATGCTTTTTAATCCCCCGCTGCAAGCGGCGCGCCTGATCAAGCGCTACAAACGTTTTCTCGCCGACGTAGAAACCCCGCAGGGAGAGATCCTGACCATTCACTGCGCCAATACCGGCGCGATGACCGGTTGCGCCACGCCCGGCGACACCGTGTGGTATTCCACCTCCGCCAATCCCAAGCGTAAATACCCCCACAGTTGGGAACTGACGCACACGCAGGCCGGCGACTGGATTTGCGTCAACACCGCGCAGGCGAACGCGCTGGCGGCGGAAGCCATCAACGAAAATCGCATTATGGAATTATCTGGTTACACTAACTTGCAAAGAGAAGTACGGTACGGCTCGGAAAATAGCCGTATCGACTTGTTATTGCAGGCGGAAGAACGACCTAACTGCTATATTGAGGTGAAGTCTGTCACACTGCTGCAACAACAAGGCGGTTACTTTCCTGACGCCGTCACGTTACGGGGGCAGAAGCATCTGCGGGAGCTGCGGGAGCAGGCTGAACAGGGGCAACGGGCGGTGCTGTTTTTCGCCGCGTTGCATACGGGGATCGATCGGGTCGCCCCCGCCCGGCACATTGACGCACAATACGCGGATTTGTTGGCTCAGGCCTGCGCGCACGGCGTTGAGGTCATCAGTTATGGCGCTGAGATCTCATCCAGGGAAATTCGTCTTGCGACAAGGCTTCCGTTTAGCCTCCGTTAATGGGACATTAACGTAACGAAACAAAAAAGCGACGCAACGTCGCCGTAATGGTCGCCAAAGACGCCGTTCCTCACAACCCTGCTCAAGCGGGTGTCCGGAACAATTGCCAACCTTGGCAGCATCTGCTATTTATAGCGGCCTGATTTTTTCCCCCGTTTGGGGATCGCTAATGCGTGTTATGTAGGAGAAGCAACATGCAAGAAGGGCAAAACCGTAAACCATCGTCCTTGAGCATTCTCGCCATCGCTGGGGTGGAGCCGTACCAAGAGAAACCGGGCGAAGAGTACATGAATGAAGCCCAGCTGGCGCATTTTAAACGTATTCTGGAAGCATGGCGTAATCAGCTCAGGGATGAAGTTGACCGCACCGTTTCCCATATGCAGGACGAAGCAGCTAACTTCCCTGACCCGGTGGATCGCGCCGCGCAGGAAGAAGAATTCAGTCTTGAACTGCGCAACCGCGATCGTGAACGTAAGCTGATCAAAAAAATCGAGAAAACGCTGCAAAAAATCGAAGATGACGACTTCGGTTATTGCGAGTCCTGCGGCGTGGAAATCGGTATTCGCCGTCTGGAAGCCAGACCGACCGCCGATTTGTGCATCGATTGCAAGACGTTAGCTGAAATCCGCGAAAAACAAATGGCAGGCTGATCCCTGCCCATTACCCGCGGTGCCGTCGTCCGGCATCGCGGTATTCTTTCCGTTCGGCGCCGCCATCGCCGCCGCTCCGTGGTATCATGCCCTTAAATATCACTTCCCTGAATACATAACCGTACCCTGATTATGATATCGGATCGTCGCTACACCGGCCGTTTCGCCCCCTCGCCTTCCGGCGATTTACATTTCGGTTCTCTGGTCGCCGCCTTAGGCAGCTACCTGCGGGCCAGATCGCTGGGTGGACGCTGGCTGGTGCGTATTGAAGATATCGATCCGCCGCGCGAAGTTCCCGGCGCCGATGCCCGGATTTTGCGGGCGCTGGAGCATTACGGGTTATGTTGGGACGGCGGGGTGCTGTACCAGTCGTCGCGTCATGACGCTTACCGGGCGATCCTCGCCCGCCTGCATGACGCCGGGCTGGCCTATTACTGCACCTGCACGCGCAGCCGCATTCAGGCGCTGGGTGGTATTTATGACGGCCACTGCCGTTTTTTGCATCTCGGCGCCGGCAACGCCGCGCTGCGTTTGCACGTCACCCGGCCGGTATACGGCTTTCATGACGGCCTGCATGGCTGGCTGGAGTCTGACCGGCGCCTGGCGGAGGAGGATTTCATTATTCACCGCCGCGACGGCCTGTTCGCCTACAACCTGGCGGTGGTGGCGGACGATCACTTTCAGGGCGTGACGGAAATCGTACGCGGCGCGGACCTGATTGAACCAACGGTGCGCCAGATCGCGCTGTATCAGCAGTTGGGCTGGCCGGTGCCTGAGTACGTGCACCTGCCGCTGGCGCTGAATCAGGACGGCAATAAACTGTCGAAGCAAAACCACGCAACGCCGATCCCGCTGGACGATCCGCGTCCGGTGCTGGTGAATGCGCTGAATTTTCTCGGTCAGCCCTGCCCTGAAGCGTGGCAGGATCTGACGACGGAACAACTGCTGGCCCGCGCCGTGGCGCATTGGTCGATGGCGAGCGTGCCGCGTATTACGGCGGCGACGCCGGTGAATGGCGCATTGGCATTCTCAAAGCCGTCATCGTGAGCTATTATTAGCCGCTGTTTTTTCGTAACACTAATCACACACTATTCAGAGGTGTACTATTTTTACCCGAGTCGCCAATTTCTGCCGTAAAGTCCTGAGCCGGGATGCGGAAGTCGCGCTGGAGGAAGCACCGAGTCATATGACGGTGATCCCGCGCGACCAGCACAATATTTCACGTCAGCAAATCAGTGAAAATGCGCTCAAGGTGCTTTACCGCCTGAACAAGTCCGGTTTCGAGGCCTATCTGGTCGGCGGCGGCGTACGCGATCTGTTGCTGGGTAAACAGCCCAAGGATTTCGATGTCACCACCAACGCCACGCCGGAGCAGATGCGTAAACTGTTCCGCAACTGCCGTCTGGTCGGCCGCCGCTTTCGTCTGGCGCACGTGATGTTCGGCCCGGAAATTATTGAGGTCGCCACGTTTCGTGGTCATCACGACCATCATCCGGAAGAGCAAAACAAGAATCTGTCCCAGCAGGCGCAAAACGGCATGCTGCTGCGTGACAACATCTATGGTTCCATAGAAGAAGACGCCCAGCGCCGCGATTTCACCATCAACAGCCTGTATTACAGCGTCGCCGATTTTACCGTACGGGATTACACCGGCGGTTTGCAGGATCTGCGCGAAGGTCGTATCCGCCTGATCGGCGATCCGGAAACCCGCTACCGGGAAGACCCGGTGCGGATGCTGCGCGCCGTGCGTTTCGCCGCCAAGCTCGACATGACGATCTGCCCGGAAACCGCAGCGCCGATCCCGCACCTGTCGTCGCTGCTGCATGAAATCCCGCCGGCCCGTCTGTTTGAAGAATCGCTCAAGCTGTTGCAGGCCGGTTACGGCTACGCCACGTACCAGAAGCTGTGCGAATGTCAGCTGTTCCAGCCGCTGTTTCCGGTTATTGCCCGCCACTTCACGCCAAACGGCGACAGCCCGATGGAGCGCATCATCGAGCGGGTGCTGCAAAACACCGACCAGCGCCTGCAAAACGGCCAGCGCGTGAACCCGGCGTTTTTGTTCGCCGCGATGCTGTGGTATCCGCTGATCGAGCTGGCACAGAAGATCTCGCAGGAAGGCGGGCTGGCTTATCACGACGCCTTCGCTCTGGCGATGAACGACGTGCTGGACGAACAGTGCCGTACCCTGGCGATACCGAAGCGTATCACCACGCTGATCCGCGATATCTGGGCCTTGCAGATGCGTCTGTCGCGCCGTCAGGGGAAACGCGCCTATAAGCTGATGGAGCACCCCAAGTTTCGCGCCGCCTTCGATTTGCTGCTGCTGCGCGCCGAAACCGAAAAACACCCGGAACTGCAACGCCTGGCGCAATGGTGGGAGACGTTCCAGACCGCCGACGCCGCACACCAGAAAGGGATGCTGGGCTCGCTGGACGACGACGGGCCGACTTACCGCCGCCCGCGCCGTTCACGGCCGCGTAAACGCGCGCCGCGCCGTGAGGGCGCGAAAGAGTGATACGCGTTTACATCGCACTGGGCAGTAATCTGGCCGATCCGCGCCGGCAGGTGCTTTCCGCACTGCAGGCGCTGGAAACGCTGCCGGAAAGCCGCTTGGTGCGCTGTTCGTCCCTCTACCGCACTCCGCCGCTCGGCCCGCAGGATCAACCGGACTACGTCAACGCCGCCGTGGCGCTCGACACCAATCTCTCCCCCGAAACCCTGCTTGACCACACGCAGCGCATCGAACTGGCGCATGGCCGGGAACGTAAAGCTGAACGCTGGGGGCCGCGTACGTTGGATCTGGACATCATGCTGTTCGGCGATCTGACCCTTAACACTCCCCGGCTGATCGTGCCGCATTACGACATGAAAAACCGGGCGTTTATGCTGATTCCCCTGGCGGAAATCGCGCCGGATCTCGTTTTCCCCGACGGTTTGCCGCTTTCCGTTCTGGTATCCGCATTTGATGCTTCGACATTAATTAAATTCTAGACAATATTAAAATCACAGCATGTTTACCTGGTTTTCACATCGTTGCAGGAATAATCATGCCATTATCATACTTACCTGAAATCACTTCCCCGCAACCGTTTGACTTGCACTAGAATAGCCTTCACTCAGTGCCGGAACCCCTTTCCGGCGCCCCGGATCACAGGAGAACGGTGATGAAACAAACAACCATTACCCACCTGCGTCAGCTCAAGCAGGAAAAGAAACGCTTCGCTTCGATTACAGCCTATGACGCCAGCTTCGCACAGTTGTTTGAAGAACAGGGCATGCGCGTCATGCTGGTTGGTGATTCGCTGGGTATGGCGCTCCAGGGCCATGACTCCACCCTTCCGGTAACCGTGGAAGATATCGCCTATCACACCCGCGCGGTGCGCAGGGGCGCGCCCCATTGCCTGCTGCTGGCCGACCTGCCTTTCATGGCCTACGCCACGCCGGAACAGGCGTGCGAAAACGCCGCCGTGCTGATGCGCGCCGGGGCCAACATGGTGAAGCTGGAAGGCGGACGCTGGCTGGCAGAAACCGTGGAGAAGCTGACCAACCGCGCCGTGCCGGTATGCGGGCATTTGGGGCTGACGCCGCAGTCGGTGAATATCTTCGGCGGCTACAAGGTGCAGGGGCGCGACGATAACGCCGCCGACGCCATGCTGGCCGACGCCATGGCGCTGGAAACCGCCGGGGCGCAGATGCTGGTGCTGGAGTGCGTACCGACGTCGTTGGCGCAGAAAATCACCGGCGCGCTCGGTATTCCGGTCATCGGCATCGGCGCCGGCAACCTCACCGACGGCCAGGTCCTGGTGATGCACGATGCGCTGGGCATTACCGGCGGCCATACGCCGAAATTCGCCAAGAATTTCCTGGCGCAGACGGGTGATATCCGCGCGGCGATCAGGCAGTATATCGCCGAGGTGGAGTCCGGCGCTTATCCGGGCGCGGAACACTCTTTCCAATAACCTTCGCCGGGCGTGAAGGTGCACTATAACGCTGAATCAACAGGAGAATAGCGTGCTGATTATTGAAACACTGCCGCTGTTACGCCGTGAAGTCCGACGCTGGCGGCAGGAAGGCAAACGCATTGCGCTTGTTCCCACCATGGGAAATCTGCATGAAGGCCATCTGACGTTAGTGGAAGAAGCCAAAGCGCGCGCGGATATCGTGGTTGTCAGTATTTTCGTCAATCCGATGCAGTTTGATCGTGAAGACGATCTGGCGCACTACCCGCGCACGTTGCAGGAAGACTGCGAAAAACTGACCCGCCTGAATGTGGACGTCATTTTTTCGCCCAGCGCGCTGGAAATCTATCCGCAGGGCATCGGGCAGCAAACCTACGTTGACGTTCCCGCGCTCTCCAACATCCTGGAAGGCGCCAGCCGTCCGGGGCATTTCCGCGGCGTGGCGACCATCGTCAGCAAGCTGTTCAACCTGGTGCAGCCTAACGTCGCCTGTTTCGGCGAGAAAGACTTCCAGCAGCTGGCGCTGATCCGCCGGATGGTGGCGGATATGGGCCATGACATTGAGATCGTCGGCGTACCTACCGTCCGCGCCAAAGACGGCCTGGCGCTCAGTTCACGCAACGGTTACCTGACCGCTGACGAACGCCGCCTGGCCCCACGCCTGTACAACATCATGAGCGCGCTGGCCGCGCAGCTGGACAACGGCGAACGCAACATTGGCGAATTGCTGGAGCAGACCGCCAGCCGTTTGCGCGAAGCAGGTTTCCGCCCTGATGAGCTGTTCATCCGCGATGCCGACACCCTGCAGGAAGTCACCGTGGATACCAAAACTGCGGTGATCCTGTTTGCCGCCTGGCTGGGCAAAGCCCGGTTAATCGACAATATGCTGGTGCCGTTCAACGCCGGCTGACAAGACCATTTTATTACCACCCGTCAACCTTTTGGTTATCAAAAAGTAGACAGGATGGGCTAAAATCAGTGAATATACCGGTGGCCGCGCCGTGGTTTCAGCGAGTCGCCGGAACGGCTATTCCTCTTGTTTGACAGGGCTGTCGCAGTACATAAGTGAAGGTAAAACGTTATGGTACGTACTATGCTGCAAGGCAAGCTGCACCGGGTGAAGGTCACTCAGGCAGACTTGCACTATGAAGGTTCCTGCGCGATTGACCAGGACTTTCTGGACGCCTCCGGTATTCTGGAATACGAGGCCATTGATATTTATAACGTTGACAACGGTCAGCGTTTCTCCACCTATGCCATTGCCGCCGAACGCGGTTCGCGCATCATCTCCGTCAACGGCGCCGCAGCCCGCTGTGCCTGCGTCGGCGATAAACTGATTATCTGTTCCTACGTGCAGATGTCAGACGAACAGGCCCGCATCCATCAACCCAAAGTGGCCTACTTCGATGGCGCCAACGAAATGAAACGCGTTGCCAAAGCCATTCCTGTGCAGGTTGCCTGACGACACTATCATTTCCGGCCCCTCTCCCGGGGCCGGAAATCCGCTAAACGTCACCGGCAGCGCGCTACGCTGTAGACTTGCGAACCTCTCCCCTCGTGACATTTATGGGTATCAACCCGTTTAATCACTTTCCAGGCGCCGCTGTCAGCAGTATTCAGGGTAAATATCGATTTCGTTGCCGCCAGCGAATCATCTTGGATCCCTGTTTGCTCAATTTCAACCACGGCCTCAGACCCGTTATCCAGGTAATGGATGTTTTGCTTAATGGAGACATCGCTGGGTTCCAACTGAAAACTATCGCCCATAGCCTGAATCGCAATCAGCACAGGGGGAAGCGGGGCTGATGGCTCATTGGGTTGCGCGGCACATCCCCAGGCGGTCAGCATAATGAATAAAGCACCAAGGGTATTTTTCATCTTAGTTGATACTCCTGTATTCAAAATATATAACTACAATATATAACCACAATAAATGGTCGCTGATTAATCTAAAGGAATGAACAGAGAATACAATGGATTATCATTCTCCAGCAGACATACTATTTTCCCCAGAATTTCTTGTGAGCTATGTGCGTTAATCACTATTTCTGTTGCGATATGCTGCTTGCCAATATTTTTGTCATACTTATACTCCTGCACATCATCATTATTTATGACAATCTGATTCAATAAATTCATGACTTCAATATTACCCTTCATTTCACCCTTCGCGTAGGTGAGGCACTTCTGCGCGTTTGTTGCAGCCATCGCGTTCACACTAAGCAGTCCCATTGATGCTATCAATAATGTATGGATTAGTCGCATATCTATTACCTCTTCATCGTGGTTACAGAATAGAATTTACGTGTAACTTAACAGAAAAAATAAACCCAAACTTAAATCATTATTTAATAAAAAAAACAAAGCAGACGAATCCCATAATATTTCTTTCATTACAGAGAGGAGTAAGCACAGTGCCGATTAAGCAGCCCTGCGCTAAAAGAAATTATTCCCGCGATAGAATTAATTTTCAGCAAGGCCTTGTTACCTTGCCCAACGTTTTCTTTTGGCAGGGTTGCTTATTTACTGCCTCTGCGCAACGCCGCTCTCCGGCGACGCCTTCACCGCCGCAATGGGCTTGTTGGCAATCAGCGCCGCCATGCTCTGAATGGAATCCGTGCGCAACACGTACAGCCGTTTAAGCGCAAAAGGGTTATCCCCGATTTTCACTTTCCCGCGCACGGTAACGACCGCCAGATGAAACCCGGCGTCACGCGCCGCGTCCATAGCTTTCTGGTCATAGCCGCCGAACGGATAAGCCAGATACTGTACGTGCGGGTTGAACTGGGTCAGCGCCCGGCGAGAACGCTCAAAATCGTACAGAATGTTGTGATAGGAACGGCTGAACAGAATCGGCTGCTTGTCCGGCCCGATACGATGCAGGAAATGGGTATGCGACTGAATGTCGAAGACGTCCTGTATCTCACGCAGTTCGGAAATGCTCATGAACTGCAATCCGTTGGGGTTCCACGCCTGGGGATGGCGCTTGATGCGCGAGGAAATCACAAACGCCGTGGCGCGCATACCGTATTGCTTCAGTACCGGATAGGCATAGCGATACACCGACTTAAGGCCATCATCAAAGGTGATCGCCACAACCCTGGCCGGCAGGTTGAGCGAACCGTTGAGATAGCCTTCCAACTGATACATGGAAAGCGTTTCATAACCTGCCTGATGCAGGTAGGTCATCTGGTTGCTGAACGCCACGTCAGACGTAGTCGTAGACGTATTGCGGAAACGGCGGTTTTCTTCGTTGCGCAGAATATGGTGATACGTCAGTACCGCGATGCCGTTATCCGGCTCCGCATCCAGTTCGCTGACGAACCCCAGCCGATCGCCGATATTGATTTCATACCAGGTCTGGTTAAGGCGATCTTTCAGCTTATCCACCACCGGGTAGCGCAGGTTTTCTTCCAGCATGGCGATAGGCGCGCTTTTGGCGTCTGCGGCGGCGTAAACCGGCGCAGGCCGGACGGTAATGAGGTTCTGGTAGGTTTTTTTGTTCAGGTCGCCCAATGAATCTTTTGGCGGCTTCAGCGCGGCGCTGGCGCGCAGGTCATCGCGATCGATAAACCCCGTGCCGTTGCCGAAGCGAAATTCATAATATTCCGCGTCAACCGGCAAAATATTCACGCTTTCGCCTTTACGGATACTGCCCACGGGGATCACCCGCTCTCCTACCCGGGAATAGATTTCGCTGTCGCGCACGACTTCCATATATTGGCGCTGCGGACCGTCCTCCGGCAGCATGTCTGCCTGCGCCGCTAACGGCGCAAATACACAGGCAAGCGCCAGCAACGCCTGCACTGCCGTGGTATGAATGTTTCGCATGGTGATCGTTTTCTGCCGGAGTTTGTCACATCATCGTGAAAATGCGTAACCAAGGGAGCAGAATAACACGGGAGAGGCGATGCACGCAGAGCGAAACACAAATTTATCGCCCGTTAACCCCCGCTTCAGAATGCGGTCAGGCGGTTTCGTTACCCCAGTCAATGCCCGGCTGTTTCTGCTGCTCATGCCACAGGCTGGAAACGCTGTCCTGAGTATAAGCCAGCGCGGTATCCCGAAACGTAGCCGCGCTCAGCGTCGCGCGCAGGGGAAGCAACTTGGCGAGCGCCTCAAGGCTGACGCCGCTCACCACCTCGCACTGCGGGTGCTTGTGACACATCAGCGCCGCAGTACGAAACGGCGGCGCGCCGAGCACGTCGGCAATAAACACCACGCCTTCGCCGCTGTCGGCATTGTGCAGCGCATCGCACATCATGCGGCTGAGCATATTGGTGCTCAGCCCCTCATCGTATTCCACCACCACGCACTGCTCCGGCTTGCGCCCGGATAAGTGCGCCAAAGCCTTCAGTGTCCCGCTGGCGAAACCGCCGTGGCCGGTGAGTACGATTCCCAGCATAACTTATTGCTCCCGTCCGGCCTGGCCGGAACCATAAAAAGAAGTCATCAATTCATAAGGTTTAACAAGAAAATACACCCGGAACGGTAAACTATCGCGGATCGCTGCGCAGGAGTGTGATGTCAGGCAGAAATGCTGTTTTTTGCGGCAAAGTCGTTATGGACGGGAAGTATATACGCAGGGAGGCACAGTATCTGACGGTATACACGTTATCAATGTTTACGCCCGCTGAGCGGGCGTAAAATTTCACAGCCTGTCGGCCCCGATCACCAGTAGCCCAGCCACTTCCACCACATGCTCCCCACCACGATCCAGATCGTCAGGTTCACAATGCTGAGAATAAATCCGGTTTTCCACCATTCGGCCAGCGTGACATAGCCGGAACCGAAGATGATCGGCGCCGTGCCGGTTGCGTAATGCGTCAGCGACATCATCAGCGACGAGGAAAACGCCAGTACCAAGCCCAGCAAGGCCGGCGGCGCGCCCAACGCCAGCCCGGCGGCAAAGAAGGCGGCAAACATGGCGGTGATGTGCGCCGTGGTGCTGGCGAAAAAGTAGTGCGAATACACATACACCGCCGTCAGCAGCACCATGCCGCCGACCCAGCCGATGCCCATGTGGTCAATCGCGCCGCCCACCGTTTTCGACAGCCAGCCAATCAGCCCCAGCTTACCCAGAAACGTCGCCATCATCACCAGCGCGGCGAACCAGACCACCGTATCCCAGGCGCCTTTGTGTTTAAGCAGGTCGTCCCAGCTCAGCACGCCGGTCAGCAGCAAAATCGACAGACCGACAAACGCCGCCGTGGTGGCGTTCACCGCCCAGGCCTCGCCCAGCAGAAACTCCGGTACGCCCGCCCAGAGCAACAGCAGCAGCGCAAAAACGCCGAGCGTGATTTTTTCGGCAAACGAAATCGGCCCCAGCTCATGCAGTTTCGCCTTGGCGAAACGCGGCGCGTCCGGCGTGCTTTTAATCTCCGGCGGGTAGAGCCAGTAGACGATCAACGGCACCACGATCAGTGAAATAATCGCCGGCACCAGCGCCGCCAGCGCCCACATCCCCCAGCTCAGCGTGAACGCACCGTCAGTACCTTTCGCTAACTGGCTGACAATCAGCGGGTTCGGCGCCGTCGCGGTAATGAACATCGCCGACGTAATCGGGTTGATATTGAAGTTGACCAGCGACAGATAGCGGCCGATTTTCTCCGTTGATCCCGGCTCCGGCTTAGAGCCGAAGCTGTCGGCGATGGAGCGCATAATGGGGTGGATGATACCGCCGCCGCGCGCGGTGTTGCTCGGCGTGACCGGCGCCAGCGTGGTTTCCGCCAGCGCCAGCGCATAGGCGATGCCCAGCGTACGCTTGCCGAACAGCGAAATAAAATAGTAACCGATGCGTGCGCCCAGGCCGGTTTTATTCAGGCTCAGCGACACCATGATGGAGATCCCGATCAACCAGATGAGCTGATTGGAAAAACCGCTCAGCGCATCATTCAGCGCCGCGCCGGGTTTACCGGGGTTGGTAACCTGCGTCAGCGCCACCAGGGCGATAGCGACGATGGAAACCGCGCCGATAGGCATCGCCTTGCCGATAATGGCGACAATGGTGCCGACAAACAGCGCCAGCAGATGCCAGGCATCCGGGGTGACGCCTTCCGGCACGGGGATAATAAACCAGATAATCAGAGTGATAAGAACGGCAATTAAAGAAGGGACAGGTTTCAGAGGCGTTAGTTTATCCATAATGGAGCACATCCTGAAAAATCATATGACAAATGTAAAACAAATGTTTCTGTTATGCCATATGCCAAACCCCGGCAGTTATCAAAAAATCACCCGATTCAGCCGTCTCCGGGTAAAGCGGATGATTACGCTTCGCGTACCCGGCCACACAGCCACCAGGCAACGATAGCAAGCAGGAACGCCAGCCAGTACACGGCCTCGTGCCCCAGCGTCTCAGCCAGTAATCCCTGCAGGATACCCGCCAGAATAATGCCCGTGGAAATACTGTTAGTGAATAATGTGGTCGCGCCGCCCGGCTGCCCCGGCATCAGCTCCTGAAAATAGAGCATGCCGATGCCGGCGATGATACCGATGAAAATCGCGTTGAACAGTTGCAGCACCAGCAGCGCCAGTTGGAATTTGAACAGAACCAGCCCGCCATAAAACAGAATGCCCGCTCCTACCGCAAATAGCATCATCGGCCGTTTACCGAAGCGTTTGGCGTAATGGCCCGCCAAAATCATGGCCGGAATTTCCAGCCCGGCGGCCGTTCCCATCAGCAGGCCGGCAAGCCGCTCCGGCAACCCGAGTACGCTGGTGATATACAGCGGCATATCAATGATGTACATGGTGTTGCAGGTCCACATCAGCATCGAGGCGACGAATAAAATCTTTACGTCGCGATCGCCGAAGGCGCGCGCGGCTTGCACCGGGTTGACGCTCTCCGCGTTGCGCGGCATGGAAGGCAGCAGCGTCGCCACCAGCACCACGGCGCTCACAAATACCGTCGCAGCAATCAGGTACATCACGGTAAAACCGTAGTTCAGCGCCAGCGTAAACGACAACGGCGGGCCAATCACCCAGGCCAGGGAAAGCTGGGCGCGCATCACCGCGCTGAACATCACCACTTCCCGGGCCGAACGGTCGGCATACTCCCGCGCCAGGGCGAAAATCTGCGGAATGCCGGTGTTAGCCAGCGCCGCCAGGAAAACGCCGGCGCTGATCAGCACGGCATAGCTGCGCACCCAGGCAAACAGCAGGCTGTTCGCCACCGCCATGGTGCAACACAAAATGATCAGCTTGCGCCGGTCCCCCTGCCGATCCGAACGTTTCGCCAGCAGAAAACTGACTACGATCCCCACCACCGCGTTCACGGTGAAGAACAGCCCGACCCACAGCGGCCGCACCTTTACTTCCGTCGTCAGAAACAGGCTCAGCGTCGGCGTCTGGAGCGCCCCGGCAATGCCATACAGAAACGCGACCAGTAAAAAGGCAGCATAGGCGGGGTTAAACCGGCGGCGGGCAGACGGCAAAGATTTCATCCTGATATCCCGGCAGAAGAAAAATAGGCACACGAACAGTCTAGGTACTGTTGCCGCGCCCGTCCAATTCGATCGCCGCTGTCATCAACGACGACGCAACAAAAAAACCAGCAGGCTCGCCTGCTGGTCGGTGAAAAGCACCTTACTCAGAAACACTCTTTGACTACGGAGAAGCTGCATGAAGACATGCTCTTTCTCTTTCATCTGCCACGATTATCGGCCTAATATAGGGAAAGAAACATTGCCGGAATGTTTATCAGGAGTTCCTCTTTTATGCCGACCCCGCGTTTACAGCACCAATTCATCCGCCTGTGGCAAAGCTGCGGCGGACGCCCGGCGGACACCACGCTGTCTCAGCTGGCGGAAGTCCTGAGCTGCTCCCGCCGCCACGTGCGTACCCTGCTGAACGCCATGCAGCACGAAGGCTGGCTGAAGTGGGAAGCGGAATCCGGCCGCGGGAAGCGTTCCCGCCTGACGTTTCTCTCTACCGGGCTGGAAGTCCAACAGTTGCGCGCCGAAGAGCTGATGGAGCAGGATCATATTGAGCAACTGGTGCAGTTGGTCGGCGATCGCGGCGCCGTGCGCCAGATGCTGCTTTCCCAGCTCGGGCGCAGCTTCCGCCAGGGAAAACATATTCTGCGCGTGCTCTATTACCGGCCGCTGTTCAACCTGCTGCCCGGTACGCCGATGCGCCGTTCGGAAACGCACCTGGCCCGGCAAATCTTCAACGGCTTAACCCGGCTAAATGAGGAAAACGGGGAACTGGAGTCCGATCTGGCGCATCACTGGCAGGAAATCACGCCGCTGCACTGGCGCTTTTACCTGCGCCCGGCAATTCGTTTCCATCATGGCCGCGAACTGGATATGGAAGACGTTATCGCTTCCCTGACGCGTCTGCGCGAGCAGCCGCTGTTTTCTCACATAAAGACAGTCACATCCCCCAATTCGCACGTGATCGACATCCACCTGCTCAGCGCCGATCGCTGGCTGCCCTGGTTGCTCGGCAGTATTCACGCCATGATCCTGCCGCGCGAATGGCAAAACCTGCCTGACTTTGCCCGCCATCCGATCGGCACCGGGCCGTATCAGGTGGTACGCAACGGGCACAGCCAACTGAAAATTTGCGCGTTCGACGACTATTTCGGCCTGCGGGCGCTGATCGACGAAGTGAATATCTGGGTGTTGCCCGAGTTGTCGGAAGAGTTGGTCCACGCCGGCGTGCAGTTGCAGGCGGACGATACCCGCAAAGACGAGCTGGAAAGCCGGCTGGAGGAGGGATGCTATTTTTTGCTGTTCGACCAGCGCTCTTCTCCCGGCCGCGACCCGGCGGTGCGTAACTGGCTGTGCCAGCTAATCAGCCCCATCGCCCTGCTCAACAAAGCCGGGAAAATCCACCAGCGTTACTGGTCGCCGGCCTACGGCGTCTTGCCGCGCTGGCACCATAACCGGGTCGTCAGCGATCACCCCAAGCCGGCCGGCCTGGACAGCGTAACCCTGACCTATTACAGCGAACACTCCGAATTCCACGCCATCTGTGCTGCCCTGCGGCCGTTGCTGGCCGAGTACGGCGTCAGGCTGGTCGAGCAGGAGATTGAGTACGATCGCTGGCATAACGGCGACTGCGCCAGCGATCTGTGGCTCGGCAGCGCCAATTTTTACCTGCCGCTTGAGTTTTCGCTGTTCGCCTCCCTGTATGAACTGCCGCTGCTGCACCATTGCCTCGGCGACGAGCTGACGCGCGCCGTAACGTCCTGGCGCGCCAACACACTGTCGCTGGCGGAGTGGAACCTGAAGCTGGTGGTGGAACACCGGCTTCACCCGCTGTTCCACCACTGGCTCAAGTTGCTCGGGCAGCACAGCATGCGCGGCGTGAGAATGAATACACTGGGCTGGTTTGACTTCAAATCGGCCTGGTTCGCGCCGCCGGAGTCCTCCGCGCAGGAAACGCTGATACAAACAACCTATTCCGGCTGCGCGCCGGTGAAGTAGACGCGCGTTTTCTCTTTCCTCGGCTGCCGCCTCTCTCTACAATAGCGCCCTGTTCTCAACGGGGTGCGAAGCCGTCGGTTTTCGCTGAGAGGATACCCGTCGAACCTGAACCGGTTAATACCGGCGGAGGGATTTGAGAGCGTTCCACGCTTGCTCAAAGACCTTTGCCGCCCCTGATGAGGAGCGCAATGTGTTGAAACGATTGATCCCCGCCCTGCTGCTGACCGCCGCCCCGCTGTGGAGCCATGCCGCGGAACGCCCGACGCTGACGGTGTATACCTACGATTCCTTCGCCGCCGACTGGGGCCCCGGCCCGAAAATCAAAGCCGCTTTCGAAAAAGAGTGCGGCTGCACCCTGAAGCTGATCGCGCTGGAGGACGGCGTTTCCATTCTCAACCGCCTGCGTATGGAGGGAAAAAACAGCCCGGCCGACGTGGTGCTGGGCCTGGACAATAACCTGGCGGCAGCGGCGGAGAAAACCGGCCTGTTCAGCCCTTCCGGCACGGACACCCAGGCGGTCGCCCTTCCCGGCGGCTGGCACGATAAAACCTTCGTTCCCTATGACTACGGCTATTTCGCCTTCGTCTACAACAAAGACACCCTGAAAACGCCGCCGGCCAGCCTGAAAGAACTGGTGGAAAGCCCGCAGCCGTGGAAAATCATTTATGAAGATCCGCGCACCAGTACGCCGGGGCAGGGGCTGCTGCTGTGGATGCAGAAGGTATTCGGCGATGAAACGCCCCAGGCCTGGCAAAAACTGGCGCAGAAAACCGTCACCGTGACCAAGGGATGGAGCGAAGCCTACGGCCTGTTCCTCAAAGGGGAAGCCGACATGGTGCTCAGCTATACCACCTCGCCGGCCTACCATCTGATTGAAGAGAAAAAGAATAACTACGCCGCCGCCAATTTCAGCGAAGGTCATTACCTCCAGGTCGAAATTGCCGGGAAACTGGCGGCCGGGAAGCACCCCGAACTGGCGCAGAAATTCCTGCGCTTTATCCTGACGCCCGCATTCCAGGACGCCATGCCGACGGGTAACTGGATGTATCCGGTCATCAACACCCCGCTGCCCGCCGGTTTTGAACAAATGACGGTGCCGGCCAAAGCACTCGAGTTCACCCCGCAACAGGTGGCGCAGCAGCGCGCCGGTTGGATTCAGGCATGGCAAACCGCCGTCAGCCGCTGATTCCGGGCTGGCTGTGGCCGGGGCTGTGCGCGGCCGCGCTGATGCTTGCCGTCGCCGCCCTGGCGTTCGGCGCAATCTGGAGCCACGCCCCGCGCCCGTCATGGGCGTCGTTGTGGCAGGACGATTACCTGTGGCATGTGGTGCGCTTTACCTTCTGGCAGGCATTTCTTTCCGCGCTGCTGTCGGTGTTGCCCGCAATCCTGATCGCCCGTGCGCTGTTCCGCCGCCGTTTTCCCGGACGTGCCCTGCTGTTGCGCTTGTGCGCCATGACGCTGGTGCTGCCGGTACTGGTGGCGGTGTTCGGCATTCTTTCGGTTTACGGGCGTAACGGCTGGCTGGCACAGCTCGCGCAGGCCGCCGGCGTCGGTTATGCCTTCAGCCCCTACGGCTTGCAGGGCATTCTGCTGGCCCACGTGTTTTTCAACCTGCCGCTGGCCGTGCGCCTTCTGTTGCAGGCGCTGGAAAGCATTCCGACCGAACAACGTCAGTTAGCCGCGCAGTTGGGAATGAGCGCCGCGCAGCAATTCCGCATCGTGGAGTGGCCTTACCTGCGCCGCCAGCTTCCCCCGGTCGCCGCGCTGATCTTCATGCTGTGTTTCGCCAGCTTCGCCACCGTGCTGTCGCTGGGCGGCGGGCCGCAGGCCACCACCATTGAGCTGGCGATTTATCAGGCGCTGAGTTACGACTACGACCTCAGCCGGGCGGCGCTGCTGGCCCTGCTGCAACTGTTTTGCTGCCTCGGGCTGGTGCTGCTGAGCCAGCGGCTCGGCGGCGCGCTGTCGGTGGGCTATACCCGCGCTTTTGCCTGGCGTAATCCGCAGGACAGCCGGTTCGCACGCTGCGCCGATGCCCTGCTGATTTTTCTGCTGCTGTCGCTCATTATGCCGCCCCTGCTGGCGGTGATCGCCGACGGCATCAACCAGGCCGCCGGTTCGGCCCTGATGCAGCCGGTGTTATGGCAGGCCATGTGGACCTCCGTGCGCATCGCGCTCGGCGCCGGCCTGCTGGCGGTCGTTCTGACCATGATGTTGCTGTGGAGCAGCCGCGAGCTGGATCTGCGCCAGCGCCGCTGGCTGAGCCAGGGAATGACGCTCAGCGGCATGCTGATTCTGGCGATGCCCGGCATCGTGCTCGCCACCGGCTTTTTCCTGCTGCTCAACGACACCACCGGCCTGCCGCAATCCGCCTATGGTCTGGTCACGCTGACCAACGCCCTGATGGCGATTCCCTACGCCCTGAAGGTGCTGGAAAACCCGATGCGCGATCTGGCCGAACGTTATAACCCGCTGTGCCTGTCGCTGAATATCCGCGCCGTTAACCGCCTGCGCTGGATCGAACTGCGCGCGCTCAAACGACCGCTGGCGCAGGCGCTGGCCTTCGCCTGCGTACTGTCCGTCGGCGATTTCGGCGTGGTAGCGCTGTTCGGCAACGAGCAGTTCCGTACGCTGCCGTTCTATCTTTATCAGCAACTGGGGGCTTATCGCAGCCATGACGGCGCGGTTACCGCCCTGTTGCTGCTGTTGCTGTGCTTTATTCTATTTACCGCGCTTGAGCGCCTGCCCGGCCGCGATAAGGAAGGATCGTCATGATCGAACTGGATAACCTGACCTACGTCTACGACCATCAGCCGATGAACTTCAGCCTGCGCGCCGCGGCAGGGGAACGTATCGCCGTACTCGGCCCCAGCGGAGCGGGAAAGAGCACGCTGATGAGCCTGATCGCCGGTTTTCTGCCCCCCGACGACGGGCGGATCGTGCTCGACGGCCGGGATCACACCCGTACCGCGCCGGCGCAGCGTCCGGTGTCCATGCTGTTTCAGGAAAATAACCTGTTCGCTCACCTGACCATCGCCCAGAACATGGGTCTGGGGCTTGATCCCGGACTGCGCCTGAATCGTGAGCAAAAGGAAAAGCTGGCACAGATCGCCAGACAGGTCGGCATTGAAGATTGCCTGACGCGCCTGCCGGCCCGTCTTTCCGGCGGGCAGCGTCAGCGGGCGGCGCTGGCGCGCTGCCTGGTGCGTCATCAGCCGATTTTATTACTGGATGAGCCGTTCTCCGCCCTCGACCCGGCCTTACGCGGCGAGATGCTGCAGTTGCTGGAACGGGTTTGCGGGGAACAGAACCTGACGCTGCTGATGGTTTCCCACAATCTGGACGATGCCGCCCGCATCGCTCAGCGCGTGCTGCTGGTTTCCGACGGGCGTTTTACCTACGACGGCGACACGGCGGCCCTGCTGCGCGGAGAAGACGCCGCCGCCTCCGCGCTGCTGGGGCGTTAGACGCTCACCACGCGCCACAGCAGCCGCAGGTATATCGCCATCAGCGGCTGCGCATACAGCCAGACCAGCACGGCCAACGCGCCGATCCAAAGCCCAACGGCTCCGACGCGCAGGCGCAGCGGCGTCAGCCAGCGCGCCAAACGGTCGGGCGATCGTTTTCCTTCCCGCCACCAGCGCCAGCACAGCCAGCAGGCGCACCACAGCAGCAAGGCGGCCAGCAACAGCCCCCACTTAAACAGCGCGCTGCCGCTGCCGGACGGAATGTCGATCGCCACGCCGGCCAGAATGCCGGGGAAGAAATAGAGCGGCGGCCAGCACAGGCATCCGATGATGTTGGGCGGCAGAAACTTACGCGGCGGCAGGTCCAGCATGCCCGCCACCATCGGCACCAGCGGCCGGGTCGGGCCGATAAAACGCCCGATCAGGATCGTCGCCATGCTGTGGCGATGCAGGGCATGCTCCGTTTTATCCAGCAACGCGCGGTTTCTTTGCAGGAAGGACCAACGATGCAACGGCGCCTTAAACGCTCGGCCGATAAAATAGGAAATCCAGTCGCCCAGAAGGCAACCGATAATCCCCGCCACCCAGGCGGAGTAAAAATCCATCTGGCCGCCGCCGATAAAGGCACCCAGCGTCGCCATCATCACCGTGCCGGGCAAAATCAGCCCGACCAATGCCAGCGATTCCAGAAACGCCACCAGCGCTACCGCGATCAGCGCGTACGCCGCAGATTGCGTAATCAGATGCTCAAGCCAGGCTTCCATCGCTATATACCCGTAAAAATCAGAGACCGGCGATTTTCCGGACTAAAACCACCAGAGTCAATGCCCCGCGCCTGTTGCGCGCAAAACCACAAATCCGCCAAACCGCATAGACACCTTCTGTATAAATATACATACTAGACGTTATCTCCCGATTCCGGTAACCCATCATCCCGGTACGTCCGACATTGACGACACCAACTCAGGGCTTTGTCCTCACCCGCCACTGGCGCGACACGCCGTCAGGCGTCGAAATCGACCTCTGGCTGGCAACCGACGACGGGCCGCAAAAACTCAGCCTCCCGCCTCAGCAGGCCATCGCTTTTCTGCCCGCGGAGCAGCGGGACACGGCGGAAAAACTGTTGCGCGCCGAGCGACAGGTTCAGTTGCGCCCGCTGGATATGAAAGACTTCCACCATCGTCCGGTGCTGGGGCTTTACTGCCGCCAGTACCGGCAATTGCAGAACATTGAGAAAACGTTCCGCGAACACGGCCTGACGCTGTATGAGGCGGATATCCGCCCGCATGAGCGCTACCTGATGGAGCGTTTTATCTCCGCCCCGGTCTGGTTCACCGGCGAAAAAGACGCGCAGGGCGTCTGGCGCCGCGCCCAGCTTAAGCCCAATGAGCATTACCGCCCCGCACTGAAGCTGGTGTCCCTGGATATCGAAACCACTATGCACGGCGAGCTTTACTCCATCGGCCTGGAAGGGTGCGGTCAGCGCCAGGTCTTTATGCTGGGCCCGCCCAACGGCGATGACAGTTGGCTCGACTTCCCGCTCACGTACGTCAACAGCCGCCCGCAGTTGCTGGAGTGCCTGAATCAATGGATGGCCCGCTACGATCCCGACGTGATCATCGGCTGGAATCTGGTGCAGTTTGACCTGCGCGTGCTGCAGAAACACGCCGAGCGTTACGGCGTTCCGCTGCGCCTGGGGCGCGGGGGCGGCGAGCTGGAATGGCGGGAGCACGGCTTTAAGCAGGGGCACTTTTTCGCCGCTGCCGCAGGCAGGCTGATCGTTGACGGCATTGAGGCGCTGAAGTCCGCCTTCTGGAATTTCCCCTCTTTCAGCCTGGAGTATGTCGCCCAAACGTTGCTCGGCGAAGGCAAAGCCATCGACGATCCGTACAGCCGCATGTCGGAAATCGACCGGCGCTTCCGGGAAGATAAACCGGCGCTGGCCCACTACAACCTGAAAGACTGCGAGCTGGTCACGCGCATTTTCGAGCACACCCACCTGATTTCGTTTCTGCTGGAACGCGCCACCGTCACCGGGCTGGCCGCCGATCGCAGCGGCGGCTCGGTCGCGGCATTTACCCATCTTTATCTGCCGCGTATGCACCGTGCCGGATTTGTCGCGCCGAACCTGGGCGAGTTGCCCGGCGAAGCCAGCCCCGGCGGCTTTGTGATGGACTCCAGCCCCGGCCTCTATGATTCGGTACTGGTGCTGGACTACAAAAGCCTGTACCCCTCGATTATCCGCACGTTCCTCATCGATCCGGTCGGGCTGATCGAGGGCCTGCGCCGGCCGGATGAGGAACACTCCGTTCCCGGCTTTCGCGGCGCCTGGTTCGCCCGTGAGCAGCACTGTCTGCCGGATATCGTCAGCCATATCTGGCAGGGGCGCGACGCCGCCAAGCGGGACGGCAACAAGCCGCTTTCACAGGCGCTGAAAATCATTATGAACGCGTTCTACGGCGTGCTGGGCACCAGCGCCTGCCGCTTTTTCGATCCGCGCCTGGCGTCGTCCATCACCATGCGTGGTCATGAAATTATGCGGCGCACCCGCGAACTGATTGAGTCGCAGGGCTACCCGGTTATATACGGTGACACCGACTCCACCTTCGTTTGGCTGAAACGGGCGCACAGCGAGGAAGAGGCGGAAGCCATCGGGCGTGAATTGGTCGCGCACGTCAACCGCTGGTGGCGTGATGAACTGCGTGACAACTTCCGCCTGGACTGCGCGCTGGAGCTGGAGTTTGAATGTCACTACCGCCGCTTCCTGATGCCGACCGTGCGCGGCGCCGAACAGGGCAGCAAAAAGCGCTACGCCGGGCTTATCCGCAGCGGCGACGATGAGAAAATGGTGTTCAAGGGCATGGAAACCGTGCGCTCCGACTGGACGCCGCTGGCCCAGCAGTTTCAGCAGGAACTGTACCAGCGTATCTTTCTCGGCCAGCCCTATCAGGCGTTCATCCGCGACTACGTCGCGCAGCTCAATCAGGGAAAATTCGACGATCGTCTGATTTACCGCAAGCGCCTGCGGCGCAAACTGAGCGACTACCAGCGCAACGTGCCGCCCCATGCCAGGGCGGCCAAAATCGCCGACGAGTATAACCGCAGCCTGGGGCGCCCGCTGCAATACCAGAACGGCGGCTGGATAAGCTACATCATCACGACCGCCGGGCCGGAACCGCTGGAACGCATGACCGCGCCAATAGACTATGATCATTACCTGACCCGTCAGTTGCAGCCGGTCGCCGACGCCATCCTGCCGTTCATGCACGATGACTTCACGACCTTAATCACGGGCCAGTTGGGACTGTTCTGAGCGTGTCTCCGACGCCGCGCAATAAACGGCGGCGCGGCCAAAATGGGGATGACGAATCCCCCGACATCCTTTACCATAGCGCCCTTTTCAAAGTTTAACGCGTTGTCGCCGTCCGGCGGCAATCTGGCCCCTGACGGGGCCGCCATCTCTGTCTGTTTTGATGAACAATGCCGCTCAGGCGGCTTCTGCTAACAAAAGCTGGGTCGATATCATATGCCTTTTACTTTGGGTCAACGCTGGATCAGTGATACGGAAAGCGAACTGGGACTGGGAACCGTGGTTGCGCTGGATGCGCGTATGGTGACATTGCTCTTTCCTGCGATCGGCGAAAACCGCCTTTATGCCCGTAACGACTCCCCCATCACCCGCGTGATGTTTAACCCTGGGGATACCGTCACCAGTCATGAGGGCTGGCAACTTAAAGTGGAAGAGGTCATCGAGGATAATGACCTGCTGACCTACGTCGGTGTCCGTGCCGATACCGGCGAAAGCGGCGTCGCGCTGCGCGAAGTCCTGCTCGACAGTAAGCTGACCTTCAGCAAGCCCCAGGATCGTCTGTTCGCGGGGCAAATCGACCGTATGGATCGCTTCGCCCTGCGTTTTCGCGCGCGTAAATACCAGAGCGAGCAGTTTCGCCTGCCCTGGAGCGGGCTGCGCGGCATGCGCGCCAGCCTGATCCCCCATCAGTTGCACATCGCTTATGAAGTCGGGCAGCGCCATGCGCCGCGCGTACTGCTGGCCGATGAGGTCGGACTGGGAAAAACTATCGAAGCCGGGATGATCATTCACCAGCAGTTGATGGCCGGACGCGCCGAGCGCGTGCTGATCGTCGTGCCGGAAACCCTGCAGCATCAGTGGCTGGTTGAAATGCTGCGTCGCTTCAACCTGCGCTTCGCGCTGTTCGATGATGAACGCTACGCCGAAGCCCGGTTGGACAGCGATAACCCGTTCGACACTGAACAGATGGTGATTTGCTCCCTCAGCTTCGTGCGCCGCAATAAACAGCGCCTGGAACAGATGGCGGACGCCGGCTGGGATCTGCTGGTAGTAGACGAAGCGCATCACCTTGCCTGGAGCGAAGACGCACCGAGCCGCGAATATCAGGCGATTGAACAGCTGGCGCAGCACATTCCGGGTGTATTGCTGCTGACGGCGACGCCGGAACAGCTGGGGCAGCAGAGTCATTTTGCCCGCCTGCGTCTGCTCGATCCGAACCGTTTTCACGATTACGCCGAATTTATCCGCGAACAACAGCGTTATCGCCCCGTGGCCGACGCCGTGACGCTGCTACTCAACGACGGTCGCCTCACCAATGATGAGCTGAATATGCTGAGCGACATGGTCGCCGAGCAGGACATCGAACCATTGCTCAAGGCCGCCAACGCCGGCGGCGCCGACAGCCTGGATGCCCGCAACGAGCTGGTGCGTCTGCTGATGGATCGCCATGGCACCAGCCGCGTGCTGTTCCGCAACACCCGCCAGGGCGTGAAAGGTTTTCCGCAGCGCGAGCTGCATCAGATCAAGCTGCCGCTGCCTACGCAGTACCAGACGGCGATCAAAGTCTCCGGCATTATGAGCGGCAAGAAAAGTCTGGAGGAGCGCGCTCATGACATGCTCTATCCGGAGCAGATCTATCAGGAATTCGAAGGGGAAAACGCCACCTGGTGGAACTTCGATCCGCGCGTCGAATGGTTGATCAACTTCCTCACCGCACACCGCAATGAAAAGGTGCTGGTGATCTGTGCGCAGGCGGCAACGGCGCTGAACCTGGAGCAGATCCTGCGCGAACGGGAAGCGATCCGCGCCGCCGTATTCCATGAAGGGCTGTCGATTCTGGATCGCGACCGCGCCGCTGCCTACTTCGCCTCCGAGGAAGACGGCGCGCAGGTCATGCTGTGCTCGGAAATCGGTTCGGAAGGCCGTAACTTCCAGTTTGCCAGCACGCTGGTCATGTTTGATCTGCCGTTTAACCCTGACCTGCTGGAGCAGCGCATCGGTCGTCTGGATCGTATCGGCCAGAGCCGCGACATCCAGATCATGGTGCCTTATCTGGAAAATACCGCGCAGGCCGTGCTGGTGCGCTGGTATCACGAAGGGCTGGACGCCTTCGAACACACCTGCCCCACCGGGCGCACGATTTATGACAGCGCTTACCAGACGCTGCTTCAGTATTTGGCGACCCCGGCGCAGCAGGATGGTTTTGACGACTTCATTAAGCAATGCCGCGAGCAGCATGAAGCGCTGAAAGCGCAGCTGGAGCAAGGGCGCGATCGTCTGCTGGAGATGAACTCCAACGGCGGGCAGAGCGCGCAGGAGCTGGCCGAAGCCATCGCCGATCAGGATGAGGACACCAACCTGATCAGCTTCGCGCTCAATCTGTTCGATATCGTCGGCATCAACCAGGAAGACAGCAGCGACAACCTGATCATCCTGACGCCGTCGGATCATATGCTGGTGCCGGACTTCCCCGGCCTGCCGGAAGACGGCTGCACCGTGACCTTCGATCGCGAACAGGCGCTGTCGCGCGAAGATGCGCAGTTCATCAGTTGGGAGCATCCGCTGATCCGCAACGGGCTGGACCTGATGCTGTCCGGCGACACCGGCAGTTGTGCGGTTTCCCTGTTGAAGAACAAAGCGCTGCCCGTGGGTACGCTGCTGCTGGAAGCCATTTACGTCGTGGAGGCGCAGGCGCCCAAGCACCTGCAACTGACGCGCTTCCTGCCGCCTACGCCGGTGCGTATGCTGCTGGACGCCAAAGGCGTGAACCTGGCGGCGCAGGTGGAATTCGAAAGCTTTAACCGCCAGCTCAATGCCGTAAACCGCCACACCTCCAGCAAGCTGGTAAACGCAGTGCAGCCTAACGTACACGCCATGCTGCAGGCCGGTGAAAGTCTGATCGTCGCGCAGGCAAACAACCTGATCGCCGAAGCCAAACGTGAAGCCGATGAGAAGCTCAGCGCTGAACTGACCCGGCTGGAATCGCTGAAATCGGTTAACCCCAACATTCGTGACGACGAGCTGGAAGCGCTGGAACATAACCGCCGCCAGGTGCTGGAAAATCTGGACCAGGCCGGTTGGCGCCTGGACGCCCTGCGCCTCATCGTGGTGTCACACCAATAATGGCCGCGCCGACGCGCCCGGAAAACGGCCCCGGCAACACGCCGGGGCCGGCGGCCAGACCGATGCCGCCCTACAACCCGCCGCGCGAGCCGTGGCTGCACGTGTTGTATCAGGATGAGCACATCATGGTGGTCAACAAGCCCAGCGGCCTGCTTTCCGTTCCGGGGCGGGCCGAAGAGCACAAAGACAGCACCATGACCCGCATTCAGGCGCAGTACCCGGCAGCAGAGTCGGTGCATCGTCTGGATATGGCCACCAGCGGCGTGATCGCCGTGGCGCTGACCAAAGCCGCGGAGCGCGAACTGAAACGCCAGTTCCGCGAACGGGAGCCGAAGAAAAGCTATATCGCCCGGGTGTGGGGGCACGTTGAGAAAGATGAGGGGCTGATCGATTTGCCGCTGATCTGCGACTGGCCGAACCGGCCGATGCAAAAAGTTTGCTTTGAAACCGGCAAACCGGCGCAGACTGAGTATCAGGTGCTGAGCCGCGATGCGGACGGCACCAGCCGGGTGAAACTCACGCCGATTACCGGGCGCTCACACCAGCTCAGGGTTCATATGCTGGCGCTGGGGCACCCCATTTTAGGCGACGGTTTTTACGCCCATCCCGCCGCAAGGGAGATGGCGCCGAGGTTGCTGCTGCATGCGCAGGAGCTGTGCATCACGCATCCGGCATTCGGTTCGCCGATGCATTTCCGGTGCGAGCCGGATTTCTGACGATCGCCTCCCGGGCCGCCAGCACGGGCTTGCGCCGTTCATCCCGCCTTATCGCTACGTAGACGTCGATATTGAGATGTCCGGCGGCATCGTCGGACAGCGCCCGATAGCACAATCCCTCCTGATGAAAGGTGCACACGGACTGCGGCAGGAGCGCGACACCCTTGCCTCTGGCGATGCGTGACAACATGGTGAGGGAGTCTTCGGGCTCTTTTATGCGCCTGAGCGTAACGGGAAGCGTGCTGAAGTAGCGCTCACATTTGTCATAGTAGGCCGGATTTGCGCTGCGCGGAAACCAGAACAGCGGCAATCCGGCGATATCGGTCAGCGAAACTTTTTCTTTCAGGCTTGCCGGATGCGCAACCGGCATCGCAACCCGCAGCGGCTCGCGGCACACCCAGTCAAATACGATATCATCCTGAATCTCCGCCCCCTGTTCTCCGGTCAGAACCAGGTCCAGGCTATTTTTCGACAGGCACTGAAGCAGTTGCGCCGAACTCAGGTAAGGCGTGCCGGCGTCCTCGTTGACATTCAACGTTTTCAGAGGCCCGCTGAGCGCCGGAATATGGTCAAAATCCAGCGTCCGGGTGAAGCCGATGCGCACGGTTTCCTGCTCGTTTGACAGCGCCGGTTTCAATGCGCCCAGCTCACGCAGGATATGCTCAGCCCTGACAACCAGCATCCGGCCGGCTTCCGTCAGGTGAACCTCCCGCGTGTTCCGGCTGAAAAGCGGCACGCAGAGCATCTCTTCCAGGCTCAGGATCTGCCGGGTAAGAGGGGGCTGCGTCATCCTGAGCCGGTCAGCCGCTTTTCTGAAATTCAGCTCCTGCGCAACGGCCAAAAAGCACCGTAGTTGCTTTACGGTAGGGAGATTACCGCTGATAAGATTTAAGGCTTCATTCATCTTTTTTCTCTGCTGCAACGCGCGCCGCTCCCATTTATAGCGCCGCGATGTTGCAAATGGAAGCCGCCAAAAATCAGGTATTGATCCCCTTCATACCCTCTCTGGAATAGCGTTCCCCTCTCACCAGGGAATGAGGCTGAATGGCATTAAGTCGCTCGACGTCTTCCCCGCTTAAAGAAATATCCGCGGCCCGGACGTTTTCAATAAGATAATCAATATGCCGGGTTCCCGGAATCGGTACGGTTCTTTGATATTGCGCCAGCAACCAGGCAAGCGCGATCTGGCCCTGGGTACATTGATATTTTTCCGCCAGCGGCTGAACAGCACGAAGCAACGCCGTATTATGGTCGATATTCTCTTGCTGAAAACGTTCATTATTCTTACGGAAATCGCCGTCCGCGAAATCCGTATTATGTAAATAACGGCCGGTGAGAAAGCCGCGCCCGAGCGGTGAATAAGGAACCAGCCCAATCCCTAATTCCTTAACCACGGGCAGAATGTCATGCTCAATATCCCGGGTCCATAATGAGTATTCCGTCTGAAGCGCCGTCAGCGGGCAGACGGCATGCGCCCTGCGCAGCGTTGCGGCAGACACTTCACACAATCCGGCGTGCTTAATCTTTCCCTCTTTTATCAGCCCGGCCAGGCATTCCATGCTTTCTTCAATCGGCGTTTCATGGCTGACACGGTGCAAATAAAACAGATCGATGCATTCTGTTCCCAGACGTTGCAGGGAATCATGGCAGCAGCGGCGGATATAATCAGGGCTGTTATTAATAGTGCGGGCATAAGATTCATCGGGAGAACGCACAATACCGCATTTCGTCGCAATACGGAGTTCCGCCCGTGCGGATTTGGAAAGGCCGGAAAGAAAATGGCCGATTAATCGTTCATTGTGCCCCCGGCCATAAAGATCCGCGGTATCAATAAAATTTACGCCCAGCTCAATGAGTTTATTCAGTACGCGGAGTGCGTTCGCATCATTGGTTTCACCATAGAATTCACTCAACCCCATGGCGCCGTACCCGATAGCGCTGACGGCCAGCTCAGATGAAAGCGATCTTCTGTTCATATTTGGCTCCTTTAGCAATTCGCCGCATTATTTCACGCGCCATTCCCCCTCTGAATTGCCATTTTTGTTATGCAATAAAGGTATCAGCGGGTACGTGAATGCCGTGAATTGATGCCGGAGCGCGGATGAATGAGGATGGGAAAGTTTAATGAGTAAAGGCCGGGTTGCATACGCACACCCGGCCACTGCGGATTTTACTTAAACCCTTTTTCTCTTTTAATCAGGTCATACGCCGCCTGAATATCCTGCGCCTTTTCCTTAGCCATCTCCATCATCTGCGGCGGCAGTCCTTTCGCCACCAGCTTGTCGGGATGATGCTCGCTCATCAGCTTGCGATAGGCGCGCTTCACGGTCGTATAGTCGTCATTCGGGCTGACCCCGAGCACCTTGCATGCGTCCTCCAGCGTCGGCCCGCGCTGCGCCTGCTGGTAGCCGCTTTGCTGCCGCTGCCCGCCGGTGTACTCACCGTAGCCGCCGCCGAACTGACGGCCGCCTTCCATCATGCTGAGGAACTGATCGAACTGCGCCCGGGAAATACCCAGCTCTTCGGCGATGACATACAGTATCTGGCGCTCATTGGGATGCAGCGAACCGTCGGCAAAAGCCGCCTGGATCTGAATTTCCAGAAACATCCGAATCAGGTCGAAGCGCCCGAAGCACACGCTGCGCAGTTCGCGCAGTTTGTCACGCAGCGGGAAGTTAGGCTCCTTTCCCTCGCGGAAAGCCTGCTGCGCCATGGTGCGGGCCTCGCCATGCAGTTGCATGCGGTCCATGAACATGCTGGCGATATGGATATCCGCCTCGGTGACACGCCCCTTCGACTTGGTCAGGTGACCCATCACCCGGTACGTAGTCTGAAAAAACAGCGTCTGGCGCTGTTGCTGGTTGGAAAAATAGCCGGACCGGCGCGTCGCGCGCGCCTTGTCCACCATGTATCCCAGCAACAGCCCGATAACCACTCCCCAAAAGCCGGCACCCGACACCCATCCCAGCGCAAAGCCAATTAATCTTCCCCAATACTGCATATCGTCCTCAATTCATCATGCCGACGGACACAAATTGCATTATCATACCTATCATTTATTCCGACGCCTAACAGCGATAGCTACTAATGCGTCGATTTAACACTAGCGCAACGCTGATGGGTGAGATAGTCTCTGACCGTTTGCGGCAAGACGCCTCTGAATGACGGAACTTCTGAAACCGCGTATGAAAAAAAGTATTCCAACACTCGCCGCTACCTTCGTCTGGTCGGCACTGTATAGCCAGGGAGCACTGGCGGATCTCGCCGAGCAGTGTCTGCTGGGTGTTCCTATGTACAATAAACCGCTGGTCTCGGGAAAGCCCGAGGACCTGCCCGTACATATTAAAGCGGATCACAGCAACGCCAATTATCCAGACAATGCGGTATTCAGCGGTAACGTGGATATCCAGCAAGGCAACAGCACCCTGACCGCCGATCACGTCCAGCTGGACCAAAAGGACCAGCCCGGTCATCCCGATCCGCTGCGTACCATCACAGCGACGGGCAATGTTAATTACGGCGACAATCAGGTGCAACTGAAAGGCCCGAAAGCCTGGTCGAACCTGAACACCAAAGATACTAACGTCTGGCAGGGCGATTATCAGTTCGTTGGCCGTCAGGGCCGCGGCGACGCCGATCTGATGAAAACCCGCGGAGAAAACCGCTATACGATCCTGGAAAACGGAACGTTTACTTCCTGCCTGCCCGGCGACAACAGCTGGAGCGTGGTCGGCTCCCAGATCATTCAGGACCGTGAAGAAGAAGTCGCTGAAATCTGGAACGCCCGCTTTAAAATCGGCAAAGTGCCGATCTTTTACAGCCCGTATTTACAACTGCCGATCGGCGACAAGCGTCGTTCCGGCTTCCTGATCCCCAGCCTCAACTATTCCAACGACAGCGGTTTTGAATTTTCACTGCCGTTCTACTGGAATATCGCGCCGCAATATGACGCCACCATTACGCCGCACTATATGGAAGATCGCGGCCTGCAACTGGAGAACGAATTCCGTTACCTGAACGTGACGGGTTCCGGTTTGATGGCGTTGGACTGGTTGGATAAGGACCGTCATTATGACGAGGATCACCCCAATTCCAACGAGAAAGATCCGAAACGTTGGCTGTTCTACTGGCGTCACGGCGGGGTGATGGATCAGGTGTGGCGTTTTAACATCGATTACACCAAGGTAAGCGATCCCTATTACTTCTCCGACTTCAGTTCGAAGTACGGCTCCAGCACCGACGGCTACGCCACGCAGAAATTCAGCGTGGGTTATGCCCAGGAGAACTGGGACGCCACGCTGTCCGCCAAGCAGTTCCAGGTTTTCGCCAACGCCGGTAACGCCAACTCTTACCGCGCCGAGCCGCAGCTGGATATGAACTACTATAAAAATGACATCGGGCCGTTCGATCTCCATCTCTACGGCCAGGCGGTGAAGTTCACCAGCGAAAACCCCGGCAACCCGACGGCCGAACGTTACCATTTCGAACCGACGATCGACATGCCGCTCTCTAACCGCTGGGGCAGCCTGAACACCGAAGCCAAGATGATGGCGACGCACTATCAGCAGGACGTGCCGAAAAATAACGCCAACTTCAGCAGCCTCAAGGACTCCGTCAACCGCGTGATGCCGGAATTCAAGGTCGACGGCAAAATGATCTTCGACCGCGACATGCAGTGGGCGCAGGGCTATACCCAGACGCTGGAGCCGCGCGCCCAGTATCTGTATATCCCGTACCGCGATCAGAGCAACATCTACACCTACGACTCCACCCTGCTGCAAACCGACTATACCGGCCTGTTCCGCGACCGCAGCTACAGCGGCCTGGACCGCATCGCGTCATCCAATCAGATCGCCTCAGGGGTCACATCGCGTATTTATGATGATGCCCTGGTGGAACGTTTTAACGTTTCCGTGGGTCAAATCTATTACTTCACGCGTTCGCGTACCGGCGATGACACTGATACCATCGACCAGAACAAGAATACCGGCAGCCTGGTATGGGCCGGCGACTCTTACTGGAAGATCAGCGATAGCTGGGGCCTGCGCGGAGGTATGCAGTACGATACGCGTCTGGACAGCGTTGTGTTGGGCGATGCCGTCATGGAATATCGCCGCAATGCCGAAACCATGATTCAGCTGAATTACCGTTATGCCAGCCCGGAATACGTTACGGCGATGATCCCGGCTTACAAGAACAATCAGCTGTACAATCAGGGCATCAACCAGGTCGGCGCCATCGGCAGTATGCCGGTAGCCGATCGCTGGGCGATGGTAGCCGGTTACTATTACGATACCAACGCAAACCAGACCGCCGACGCACTGCTCGGCCTGCAGTACAACACCTGCTGCTGGTCGATAGGCGTCAACTATGAACGTAAGATCAAAGACTGGGACAATACGGACAGAAACAGCAAATACGACAACCGCTTTTCGATCCATTTTGCCCTGCGCGGCATGAGCAATAATTACAGCCTGGGGACCGCAGATATGTTGAGGTCGAACATTCTGCCTTACCAGCGTGCGTTCTGATTTCTGAAATGCCCCGGAAACTCCGGGCTTAACGGCCCGGAGCGACGGTTTTTTATCGGCAACACCACGTGTTTGAATCATTAACCCGCACCCGGTGCGGATTTAGATAAACGGAAAAAGTATGAAGAACTGGAGAACGCTGATACTCAGTGTCGCATTGTGTGCCAACACTGCGTTTGCAGCCCCTCAAGTCGTTGATAAAGTTGCCGCCGTGGTAGACAACGGCGTGGTTCTGGAGAGCGACGTCGATTCAATGATGCAGTCCGTTAAGCAAGGCGCCTCCGCCGCCGGACAGCAGCTGCCGGATGACAGCACCTTACGCCACCAGATCCTGGAACGTCTGATCATGGACAACATCCAGCTGCAGATGGCGAAAAAGATGGGGATCAACATCAGCGATCAGGAAGTAGATAACGCCATCGCCAACATCGCTCAGCAAAACCGCATGACAATGGACCAGATGCGCGGCCGCCTGGCGGCTGACGGCATTGGTTATAAAACCTACCGTGAGCAGATCCGTAAAGAGATGCTGATTTCTGAAGTGCGTAACAACGAAGTACGCCGCCGTGTGACCATTCTGCCGCAGGAAGTCGAAGCGCTGGCAAAACAGGTCAGCGCGCAGAATAGCGGTGAAACCGAGCTTAACCTGAGCCACATCCTGCTTCCGCTGCCGGAAAACCCCAGCCAGTCTCAGGTCAATGATGCCGAGCAGCAGGCCCGTCAGTTAGTGGACGAGCTGCACAAAGGCGCAGACTTCGCCAAAATGGCAATGACGTACTCCGCAGACTCCCAGGCGCTGAAAGGCGGCCAGATGGGATGGGGAAGAATTCAGGAACTGCCGTCCCTGTTCGCCTCCGCCCTGCAAACCGCCAAGCGCGGCGACATCATCGGCCCGATCCGCTCCGGCGTGGGTTTCCATATCCTGAAGGTTAACGATCTGCGCGGCGATCAGGGCAACATTTCCGTGACCGAGGTGCATGCCCGCCACATCCTGCTGCGCCCGTCCCCGGTCATGACCGACGAGCAAGCCCGCACCAAACTGGAAGCGCTGGCCCGTCAGATCGACAGCAAGCAGATTACGTTTGAAGAAGCAGCCAAACAGAACTCCCAGGACCCCGGCTCCGCCCTGAAAGGCGGCGATCTGGGCTGGGCAACGCCGGACATTTTCGATCCTGCCTTCCGCGATGCGCTGCTGCGCCTGCAGAAAGGCCAGATGAGCTCGCCGGTGCACTCGTCCTTCGGCTGGCACCTGATCCAACTGCTGGACACCCGCCAGGTCGACAAAACCGACGCGGCCCAGAAAGATCGCGCCTACCGGATGCTGTTTAACCGTAAGTTCGCCGAAGAAGCGCAGACCTGGATGCAGGAACAGCGCGCGGCAGCCTACGTGAAAATCCTGGACGGCAGCGCCGCGCCGTCCGCAAGCAGCACGTCTGATGTCCGGTAACTTCCCGCGCATCGTCATTACCCCCGGCGAACCCGCCGGGGTCGGCCCGGATTTGATTGTCACCCTGGCTCAGCAGGCCTGGCCCGCTGAGCTGGTGGTGTGCGCCGATCCGGCGCTGTTGTCCGAACGGGCCGACGTTCTGAATCTCCCCCTGACCCTGCGCGACTATGACGCCACGCGGCCCGCACGGGCGCAGGAAGCCGGTACGCTGACCCTGTTGCCGGTTTCCCTGCATGCGCCGGTTCGTCCTGGCGTACTGGATGTCGCCAACGGCCGCTACGTTACGGACACGCTGGCCCGCGCCTGCGACGGTTGCCTGAGCGGCGAGTTTTCGGCGCTGGTGACCGGCCCGGTGCATAAGGGAATCATCAACGACGCCGGCGTTCCTTTTACCGGCCATACCGAATTTTTCGCCGATCGCAGCCATTGCGATCGCGTGGTGATGATGCTGGCTACCGAGGAATTACGGGTGGCGCTGGCAACCACGCACCTGCCTTTGATGGACGTACCGGCTGCGATTACGCCGCAGACGCTGACCGAAGTCATCACCATTCTGGCCCACGATCTGCGCACCAAATTCGGCATCGCCCGGCCGCAAATCTACGTGTGCGGCCTGAACCCCCACGCCGGTGAAGGCGGGCATATGGGGCGCGAAGAGCTGGACGTCATCATTCCGGTGCTGGACACCCTGCGCGCCCAGGGCATTAGCCTGATTGGCCCGCTGCCGGCGGATACCCTGTTCCAGCCGAAATACCTGGACCATGCCGACGCGGTGCTGGCGATGTACCATGATCAGGGGCTGCCGGTGCTAAAATATCAGGGATTCGGCCGCGCCGTGAACATCACCCTGGGCTTGCCCTTTATCCGCACCTCGGTCGATCACGGAACCGCGCTCGATCTTGCCGCAACCGGACGCGCGGAGTCCGGCAGTTTTAAAACGGCGCTGAATCTCGCCATCAGCATGACTAACAATTCAATGATTAACGACAGCAATGAATAACCGAGTTCATCAGGGGCATCAGGCCCGCAAACGCTTCGGGCAAAACTTTCTTACCGATCAGTTCGTGATCGATAACATCGTTTCCGCCATCAACCCCCAACCGGGGCAGGCCGTCGTAGAGATCGGGCCGGGCCTCGGCGCACTGACCGAACCGGTGGCCGACCGCATGGACAAAATGACGGTAATTGAGCTGGATCGCGATCTGGCCGCCCGTCTGCAAACGCACCCGTTCATCAGCAGCAAGCTGACCATCCGCCAGCAGGATGCCATGACCGTCGACTTCGGCGAACTGGCCCGCGAGCTGGGGCAACCGCTGCGCGTGTTCGGCAATCTGCCTTATAACATCTCGACCCCGCTGATGTTCCACCTTTTCAGCTATACTAACTCTATCAGCGACATGCATTTTATGTTGCAGAAAGAGGTCGTTAACCGTCTGGTTGCCGGGCCGGACAGCAAGGCTTACGGTCGTCTGAGCGTGATGGCGCAGTATTACTGCCAGGTCATCCCGGTGCTGCAGGTGCCGCCGTCGGCGTTTCGTCCCGCCCCGAAAGTGGACTCCGCGGTGGTCAGGCTGGTGCCGCACGCCGAGATCCCTTGCCCGGTGTCCGAGGTCCGCATGCTCAGCCGCATCACCACTGACGCCTTCAACCAGCGGCGTAAGACGATCCGCAACAGCCTGGGCCACCTGTTTACGCCGGAGCAACTCGGCGATTTAGGATTAGACCCGGCTCTCAGAGCGGAAAACATTTCTGTGGCAAACTACTGCAAACTGGCAAACTGGTTGTGCGAACATCCGCAGCCCACACAGGAGCCGTAACGCGATGATTGACTCGCCCCGTGTATGTATTCAGGTACAAAGCGCCTACGTTGAAGTGCAATCTCTCCCGGAAGAGGAGCGGTTCGTATTTGCTTATACCGTGACCATTCGCAACCTGGGGCGGACCAACGTGCAGTTACTGCGACGTTACTGGCTGATTACCAACGGTAACGGCCGGCAGACGGAAGTTCAGGGGGAAGGCGTCGTCGGCGAACAGCCGCTGATCCTGCCCAACAACGAGTTCCAGTACACCAGCGGCGCGATTCTGGAAACGCCGTTCGGCACCATGGAAGGGCATTACGAAATGGTGGGTCACGAAGGTGAAACATTCCGCGTTGCCGTTCCCGTATTCCGTTTAGCGCTACCGACTCTGATTAACTGATCTATGTCTACATTACTGATTGGCGACGTGCATGGTTGCTACGAGGAATTGCGCGCATTACTGGCGCAGGCTGATTTCAATCCTTCCCGCGATACCCTGTGGCTGACCGGCGACCTGGTCGCCCGCGGGCCGGACTCCGCAGACGTACTGCGTTACGTTTCCTCGCTGGGCGACAGCGTGCGCCTGGTGCTCGGCAACCACGACCTGCATCTGTTGGCGGTCTATGCCGGCATCAGCCGCAACAAACCCAAAGATAAAATCACCCCGCTGATGGAAGCGCCCGACGCCGACCGGCTGATTAACTGGCTGCGCCGTCAGCCGCTGTTACAGGTGGACGACGAGAAAAAGCTGGTGATGTCTCATGCCGGCATCAGCCCGCAGTGGGATCTGGCGACGGCGAAAATGTGCGCCCGCGAAGTGGAAGCCATGCTGAGCAGCGACAGCTATCCGCTGTTTCTCGACGCCATGTACGGCGACATGCCGAATAACTGGTCTCCGGAGCTTACCGGGCTGGCGCGCCTGCGTTTTTCCACCAATTCGCTGACCCGCATGCGTTATTGTTTCCCCGGCGGCGAACTGGACATGATCTGTAAAGACGCGCCCGACGCGGCGCCCGCGCCGCTGCGGCCGTGGTTTGAACTCGACAGTCCGGTGGTGAATGCCGGTTACTCCATCATTTTCGGTCACTGGGCTTCTCTGGAAGGCAAAGGCACGCCGGAACACATTTATCCGCTCGATACCGGCTGCTGTTGGGGCGGCAACCTCACCCTGCTGCGCTGGGAAGATAAACGCATCTTTACCCAACCGTCGCGGCAGGCGCCGAAAGATGGAATGATATAAATGCATCAGGCTCCGTTACGGAGCCTGATTTCTTCACGCGGTAAACCGGGATTATTTGCTGCGTCTCTCCAGCACTTCAAAGCAGTAACCGTGAGAGTTTTTATCGTCAGCATCATGAAACTCGCTGAACGTCGTTTCCCAGTCATCCGGATCGTAGGACGGGAAATAGGTATCCCCGCCGACTTCCATATCAATATGTGTCAGATATAAACGACGCGCCAGCGGCAAAAACTGCTCATACACCCGGCCGCCGCCGATCACCATGACCTCATCCGCGCCGGTTGCGGCAGCGATCGCTTCTTTGATCGATCCCACCCAGGTGACGCGCTCATCATTGCCGGGCTTGCCGCTTATTACGATGTTATGCCGTCCTGGCAACGGACGCCCGATGGAGTCAAACGTCCTGCGCCCCATTATCACCGGCTTATTCAGCGTATTCTGCTTAAACCAGGCCATATCGGCCGGCAGGTGCCAGGGCATTTCGTTTTCCATGCCAATAACGCCATCCGAAGCAAGTGCCGCAATCAGGCTGATCATCATCTTCATCGTTCCCGCAGAGCAAAAGTTCGGCCCACTATACGGAAAGCCACCTTTTTCGTCGATAGAGAAAAAAGCCATAATCCGGTTATCGGACTAGGACGATTTTTCTGCATACCATCGGCTATACGCCCGGTCGTTTCCGGTACAGCCACAGCCCCGGCAGAGAAAGCCCGATCGACAATGCCCCGACGATAAACGCCGCCTTGAGAAAGTTGGTCACCAGCGCTTCAAAGAGCAGCGGGCTATATCCCTGATGAGATATCTTCACGACGGAAATCATGGCGGTGTAAGCGTAGATCCCAGGGAACATCGGGATCACCGCCGCCACGGTAAAGACCTTGGGGTGCGCCAGCAACCAACGGGACCACTGGATACCGATGACGCCGATCATAATCGACGCGCACAGGGTCGCCCATTCCACATTCATGCCCGCCGCCATCATGATCATCCGGGAGCCGTGCCCGATACCGCCCAGCAAGGCGCAATAAGGCAACGCGCGTACGGGGACGTTGAATACCATGGCAAACCCCAGCGCCGGGATCGCAGCCAGAATGACGTCCTGAACCAACGCCAGCAAAAACGTTATCATGCCCACCCCCTCAGGCCCCAGAGGGACATCGCCATCACCACGCCGATACAGGTCGCCAGCGTCAGCAGGCTGGCCATCGCCCAGCGCGCCAGACCGGTATTCACATGGCCTTTGAACATATCCGCAACCGCGTTGATCAGCGGAAAGCCCGGCACCAATAACAACACGCTGGCCGCCATGGCAATCGCCGGGGTTTGCTGGAACAGGGAAAGCTTCAGCATCAGGCCCGATACCGACGTCGCCACGAAGGCGGTAATGCAAAAGTTAATCAGGGGATTCATTTGCCGGAGGGTCAGCACCTGACGCGCATACATGGCGATGCCGCTGGCAAAGAAAGCGACCAGCGAACCGTCCCAGCCGCCGCCGTTCAGCTTGCAAAAACAGCCGCAGGAAAGGCCGACCATCAGCACCACCAGCCAGCGCGGATAGCGCAGCGGCCTGATGTGGTCGAAGCGTTTGCGCACGTCACGCAGATCCAGCAGCCGGTGCTCAGCCATAATGACGATATGCTGCACTTCGGTAACCACGTGCATATTAATGCCGCGATCGACGTTTTTACGCGTAGACGTCAGGCAATGGCCGTTTTGGATCGTAGTCAACACGATGGCATTGGCCGAAATCGAACTCTCCACGCTGTCAGCCCCCAGCGCTTTTCCCAGACGCGCCGAAAGCTGTTCCACCAGCATGCTCTCGGCGCCATGTTGCAGCAACAGCAACGCGCACTGAATACACAGCCGCGTCAGCTCCCTTTGACCGGGCGATTCCACGTCCATCAGACACCCCGAAAATTATTTATCCGTTCAGATTCTGCCCGTTGCGGGCGAAACATCATTCTTAACATATCGGCGGGATAACGCCAATAACCGTAGTATCCGTGGTGGATATCACGCTATCATCATGCCAGTCTTCACCTTTTTCTGCCGGGAGCCATCATGCTGGAAACCTCACTGTTCGTCGTTACGATTGCCACGTTAGGCATGTTGTCTCCCGGGCCGGATTTCTTCCTGGTAATCAAAAACGCCGCACGTTATCAGCGCAAAGCGGCCATGATGACCGCACTGGGCGTTATCTGCGGCGTCGCCACGCACATGTCCTACTGCGTCGCCGGGCTGGCCGTGGTCATCACCACGACGCCCTGGCTGTTCAACCTGCTGAAATACGCCGGCGCGGTTTATCTGATCTGGATCGGTATTCAGGCCCTGCGTTCACACGCTAACAGCAAGCTGAACGTCAGCAACCTGCCGCGACAGCAGGTCAGCCTGAAAAGCGCGTTCCTGCAGGGGTATCTGTGCAACCTGCTCAATCCCAAGGCGACGCTGTTTTTTCTGGCGGTATTCACGCAGGTATTGCAGGTTAACTCCGGGTTCGGCGAGAAACTGTGGTATGCGGCAATTATCTGGGGATTGGCCGCGATTTGGTGGCCGGTGCTGGTGATGCTGTTTCAGAGCGCGCCGGTGCGGAGCGCGCTGGAGAAAGCGCAGAAGATCGTCGATCGTCTGCTGGGTGCGGTACTGATCGCCATGGGGATTAAGGTCGCCCTGAGCTGACGACCCCGCGTTCAGGTTACTCTTTCGCCACGATAACCGGTTCTTCCTCCGGCACCGTGACGTCAGGGTCCAAATCCGGCGACTTGCCGTCGATGCTGCCGCGCCAGCCGCTCTGCTGAGCCACACTCAGGCGGACTTTGTCCTGCTGGATGGCCTGCGTCAGCATTTCACGGGTACGCTTCAGCGTAGCGATGCGGAACTCCGTATCTTCGTAGTTCGCCAGCATATCTTCCAGCATCTTCAGGTTATAGCGACGGAACGTATCAGCTTTTTCCCGTGCTTCGTACGCCCCGATGCCAAGATGCTCCAGCACATGACGCCCGACGCGCAGCGATCCTTCAAACAGTTCACGCTCCACGGACTCCACGCCAAGCTGGCGCAGTTGGTAGAAGTGGTCGACGTCCCTGGCGCGCGCGACGATCTTCAGGTGAGGGAAATGCGCCTGCGCCAGCATCGTCAGCTCCAGGTTGGCATCCACATCGTCGATGGCGTTAATCAGCACGCTGGCATGCGCCGCGCCGGCGGATTCCAGCAGATCAACGCGCGTGGCATCGCCGTAGAATACCTTCATGCCGAACTTACGCAGGGTTTCCACATGGTCGGGATCGTGATCCAGTACCACGGTGCGTACGTCGTTCGACAGCAACAGACGTCCGGCGATCTGACCGAAGCGCCCGAAGCCCGCGATGATCACGCTGGCGCTGTCGTCCTCAATCACGTCGTCGGGCCGATCGTTCTGCCCTGCGCCTTTCTCCAGCCGGGAGTAAAGCACCAACAGCAACGGCGTGGCCGCCATCGACAGGGCTACCGCCAACGTCAGCGCCTTTGTCCACTCCGGCGTTAATACGCCAGCCATCCGCGCCGCGCCGAATACCACGAACGCAAACTCACTGCCCTGCCCCAGCAGGGCGGCAAACAACACTTTCTGCCGCCGCGGCACCTTCAACAGCGGCGCCAGCAGCCACAGTACAACAGATTTCAGGAGCAGGAAGCCGAACAGGAGCGTGGCGATCAGCACAGGGTGGCTGAACAGAGTACCGAAGTCGATCGACATCCCGACGCCGATGAAAAACAGCCCCAGCAATAGCCCCTTAAACGGCAGAATGTCGCTTTCCAGCGCGTGACGGTATTCCGAGCTGGCCAGCAACACGCCGGCGAGAAAGGCGCCCATTGCCATCGACATTCCTGCCATTTCCAGCAACACGCCGAACCCGAAAACCAGAAATAACGCTACCGCGCTGAACACTTCCCGCAGCCCGGAGCGGGCAACGAAGCGCAGGGCCGGGCGCACTACGTAGCGCCCCAGCAGAATCACCGCCGCCAGCGCGCCGACGACCTTTGCCGCAGAAATCAGAAAAGCAGCCAGCGTGGTGCTGGCGCCGCTGTGCGCCAGCAGCGGGATCATCGCCACCAGCGGAATGGCTGCGATGTCCTGAAACAGCAGCACAGCAAACGATGTCCGCCCCATCGGCGACAGCGTCAGGCTGCGCTCATTCATGGCCTGCATGGCGATCGCGGTGGAAGAAAGCGCCAGGGTCAGGCCGATCAGCAACGCCACTTCCCAGCCCAATCCCAGCAGATAGCAAAACACGCTCAGCACCAGCCCGCATCCCACCATCTGAATGCAGCCGCCGCCGAAAACGGATGCCCGCAGCGTCCACAGCCGGCGCGGATCCAGCTCCAGCCCGATCACGAACAGCATCAGCACCACGCCAATTTCCGCGAAGGTCAGGATCGACTCCGCATCCGACACCAGCTTCAGCCCCCACGGACCGATAATACAGCCGGCGATCAGGTAACCCAGCACCGAGCCCAGCCCCATGCGCACCGCCAGCGGTACGAACAGCGCGGCGGAGCCGAGGTAAATCAGCCCTTCGAGCATCATGCCGTGATTATCCATGCGCGACCTCCGCTGCCGTCTGATAACGCGCCTGATAATCCAGCAGCAAACGACGGTAACGCTCCCCTGAGCGCGCCAGGCTCTCTTCATCACAGGCAAAGGTGTTATGTACCGCAAAGCACGGCTGCCAGTTCAGGCCGCAATACAGCGCCGTGGCTTGTATCGGCTGAGCCAGCACGTCAAAACCCGGGTGATCGCCCAGGTCGAAGTGATGATCATCGCCCCCGGTGGTTACCGCCCACAGAAAGTCTTTTCCGTGCAGCGCGGTGCCTTCATGTCCGTACGCCCAACCGTGCTCCAGCACCTTGTCGAGCCACAACTTGAGCAGCGGCGGCATGTTGTACCACTGCATCGGATGCTGGAGGACGATCAAATCCGCTCCTTCCAGCGCCCGCTGCTCCGCGGCCACATTGATGTTGAAGTCAGGATACAGGTCATACAAAGAGCGCACGTTAAGGTCGGCGACATCAGCCACGGCATCCAGCAGCCGTTGGTTGGCGTGAGAATGCCGGGGATAAGGGTGCGCATAGATAATCAAAATCATGAAGATCCCGTTGAACATGTGGGGGTTGTTTAAGCATAGGTAAAAATCGTGGTGCAAGGCGCCGTACATAGCGTGCCACTGTGGAAAAAAAATGATATTGAAATATTTTGATAGCTTAATACCAGGCTTTTGTGGTTAAAAAGACCATGAGAGTACATTGCTCAAAATCCCCCCGCCCACCGGCATGTTACACAGACAAAACATAAATCCAACTAATGTCATTGCGAAACTATTTTTCTGTTTATAATTATTCATACAGATCAGATACTTTTCTGAGTGATAATCATTCACTCATGGCGTTCTATTAATGTACTGAATGCGGGATTTCTGCATGGTGATGATGGAGGGAGTGTACCTTTCTATACTATCGTAAATAGGTACAGTGGGTATAAATATATTTTTGTGATAATTATTCAATGTGATTTGATTTGTCATACCAAGTATGAAATGAGATAGCGCACTCTTATCATTCAAATGAAAGGGGAAAAAACCTAATGCAGAAAGAGCGTTATCTCAGAATTCTGTTATCGTTCGCCAGACATATTTCACCAGAGAGATAAATCACCGTTTAAGAAAAGTTCGCGCCCATCCTCCTCGAGGAAGGATCAATTCATCTTTTATGCCCCCTCAAATAATATTAAAAAAATACCAATAAAAACAAAAAGTAAAATACAAATCCAAACTTTCAAACCATGACTACCAGGAGGATAAAGAAAGCATTTTCCCTTTTCCCTGAAATATAAACCCATGCTCTTTTAATGATTATCAAGACACCGTTATCAAAGCCATCCCCTATCAACGCTGACATACCTTATCGGCAATTATCCTGAAACAGGATCGTTTATCCCATTCAAATCAGGGAAAAAACATACTGATATACCTGTAATCACTGTGGGGCGCGAAGCTATACCTTTCCCCGGCCCCCAAAACTGGCATGGAATATTCTCCCCGATGTCTTCAGATACATAATTCCCTTACAAGAATTATCTGTATTCGTGTATCGGCGTGAGAGGGAAAATGCGCCAAAGATCCATTTTTTTAGCTTTATTTACGTAAATCTGAACAAAAGGACAGGCGTTTTCTGGACCAAGGATGGGCTGACTTTATTAGAAAAACTGATATCTTACTCTATAGGTCACGTTTGTCCGGTAATGTCGCCTATTTTAAATTTACGATAAATGACGTTTGTATTACCGGTAAACATACGTATGTTACGCCATCCGGCGCGGTGTACGTAGCAAAAAACATGTTTCTCTGTGAGTAAAAATGAGAGAAGCATGATGGCCGACACCAGGGAACTCTATAACAACTTATTATTTTTCAATATCACCGCCATAGATCAGGCTACACACCGCACCAAATGGGCCGATCATCAGCATGACTCATTGATTCATATATAAAAATACAGGCATCCTCTCTCGCAGAGGATGCTTGCGATTGTTTGCGCCTAATAAAAAAGGGAGGCACACATAGCCTCCCCCTGATACCACGTCATCCCGGCGTCACCGCCGGGAAAACCGTTAGGTTACTTCTTCAGCCTGGCATGCATTTCCTGCACGGAAATGACCTGCTCCGTCGGATCCGCATTCATCGCCATGGCCGTAGCGAAGCCGCCGTTCAGCGTCGTGTCGTAATGCACCTTGTACTGCAATGCGCTGCGGCGGATAAGCTTGGAGTCCTCAATAGCCTGACGCCCGGCTGTGGTGTTGACAATATATGTATATTCGCCGTTCTTGATACGGTCCTGAATGTGCGGACGCCCTTCATGCACCTTATTGACCAGGCGCGGGTTAATACCCGCTTCGCCCAGCACGATAGCCGTGCCGTGCGTCGCATCCAGTTCAAAGCCCTGCTTGAGCAGCTTGGCCGCCAGATCCACCACGCGGTGCTTGTCGCCTTCACGAACAGACAACAGCGCGCGCCCCGGCATTTTCACCTTGGACTGGCTGCCCAGCATCGCCTTAGAGAATGCTTCCGCAAAGGTGCGGCCCACGCCCATCACCTCTCCGGTAGAGCGCATTTCCGGCCCCAGAATCGGATCCACGCCAGGGAATTTATTGAACGGCAGCACCACTTCTTTCACGGAGTAGTACGGCGGAATCACCTCTTCAGTCACACCCTGAGCGGCCAGAGACTGGCCCACCATCACACGCGCTGCCACCTTCGCCAGCGACACGCCGGTCGCCTTGGAGACGAACGGTACAGTGCGCGCCGCACGCGGGTTGACCTCAATCAGGTAGACCTCGTTGTTTTTCACCGCGTATTGCACGTTCATCAGACCGCGCACGCAAAGCTCGAAGGCCAGCTTTTCCGTCTGGCGACGCATCACGTCCTGAATTTCCGCGCTCAGGGTATAAGCCGGCAGAGAACAGGCTGAGTCGCCGGAATGCACGCCGGCCTGTTCGATATGTTCCATGATGCCGCCAATCAACACGCGCTCGCCATCGCAGATGGCGTCGACGTCCACTTCCACTGCATCGTCGAGGAAGCGATCCAGCAGCACCGGCGCATCGTTGGAAACGCTGACCGCATTCTGGAAGTAACGGCGCAGGTCGGCTTCGTCATACACGATTTCCATCGCCCGACCGCCCAGCACGTATGAAGGGCGCACCACCAGCGGGTAGCCGATCTGATTCCCTTTTTCTACCGCCTGCTCAATCGCGGTAACGGTGGCGTTAGCGGGCTGTTTCAGGCCCAGACGGTTCACCGCCTGCTGGAAACGTTCACGGTCTTCCGCACGGTCGATGGAATCCGGGCTGGTGCCGATAATCGGCACGCCGGCGGCTTCCAGCGCCCGCGCCAGTTTCAGCGGAGTCTGGCCGCCATACTGCACGATCACGCCGTGTGGTTTCTCTACGGCCACGATTTCCAGTACGTCTTCCAGCGTCACCGGCTCAAAATAGAGGCGATCCGAGGTGTCGTAGTCCGTGGAGACCGTTTCCGGGTTACAGTTCACCATGATGGTTTCGTACCCGTCTTCACGCAGCGCCAGCGCCGCATGCACACAGCAGTAGTCAAACTCGATGCCCTGGCCGATACGGTTCGGCCCGCCGCCCAGCACCATCACCTTTTTGCGATCTTTGCTGGGGTTGGCTTCGCACTCGTCTTCATAGGTCGAGTACATATATGCGGTATCGGTAGCAAATTCAGCGGCGCAGGTGTCCACGCGCTTATAAACCGGGTGCAGGTTATACTTCTGACGCAGCTTGCGGATTTCGCTTTCCGCAACGCCCACCAGCTTCGCCAGGCGCGCATCGGCAAAGCCTTTACGCTTAAGGTGAGGCAGGAAGTCTTCGTTCAGGCCGTTGATGCCCTGCTCCGCCACCTGCTCTTCCAGACGCACCAGCTCTTCGATTTGCACCAGGAACCAACGGTCGATGTTGGTCAGGTTGAACACGCCGTCCACCGACATGCCCGCGCGGAATGCATCGGCGATGTACCAGATACGCTCGGCGCCGGCATCTTTCAGCTCGCGGCGGATTTTGGTCAGCGCTTCCGGATCGTCGAGGCTGACCTTCGGATCAAAACCGGTAGCGCCCACTTCCAGCCCGCGCAATGCTTTCTGCATCGACTCCTGCTGGGTGCGGCCAATCGCCATCACTTCCCCGACGGATTTCATCTGGGTGGTCAGGCGGTCGTTAGCGCCGGCGAATTTTTCGAAGTTAAAGCGCGGGATCTTGGTGACGACATAGTCGATAGAAGGTTCAAACGATGCCGGCGTACGCCCACCGGTGATATCGTTCATCAGTTCGTCGAGGGTGTAGCCCACCGCCAGCTTGGCAGCGACTTTGGCGATCGGGAAACCGGTCGCTTTGGACGCCAGCGCGGAAGAGCGCGATACGCGCGGGTTCATTTCGATGACGATCAGACGACCGTTCTTCGGGTTCACCGCAAACTGTACGTTGGAGCCGCCGGTTTCCACGCCGATCTCACGCAGTACCGCCATCGAGGCGTTACGCATGATTTGATATTCTTTATCGGTCAGGGTCTGCGCCGGTGCGACGGTGATCGAGTCTCCGGTGTGAATGCCCATGGCGTCGAAGTTTTCGATCGAGCAGACGATGATGCAGTTGTCGTTCTTATCACGCACCACCTCCATCTCATACTCTTTCCAGCCAATCAGGGATTCGTCGATCAGCAGTTCATTGGTCGGAGAGAGATCCAGGCCGCGCTCGCAGATTTCTTCAAACTCTTCGCGGTTGTAAGCAATCCCGCCGCCGGTGCCGCCCATGGTGAAGGACGGACGAATAATGCACGGGAAGCCGACATCGGCGGCTACTCCCAGCGCTTCTTCCATTGTATGCGCGATGCCGGAACGCGCGGTGTCCAGGCCGATCTTCTTCATCGCCTTGTCAAAGCGCTGACGATCTTCCGCCTTGTCAATCGCATCGGCGGTCGCGCCGATCATCGTCACGCCGAACTCTTCCAGCACGCCCTGACGCTCCAGCTCCAGCGCGCAGTTCAGCGCGGTCTGACCGCCCATGGTCGGCAGCACGGCATCCGGACGTTCTTTTTCGATGATTTTACGCACCACTTCCCAGTGGATTGGCTCAATATAGGTGGCGTCCGCCATCTCCGGGTCGGTCATGATGGTGGCCGGGTTGGAGTTCACCAGAATGACGCGGTAACCCTCTTCACGCAGCGCCTTACACGCCTGCGCGCCGGAGTAGTCAAATTCGCACGCCTGACCGATAACGATCGGACCCGCACCCAGAATCAGGATACTTTTAATGTCTGTACGTTTTGGCATGGTTCTCTTGGCTCCTGATTATTTCGCGTTGGTGCGGTAAGTCGCAATCAGTTCGATAAAGTGATCGAACAACGGCGCGGCGTCGTGAGGGCCGGGGCTGGCTTCCGGGTGCCCCTGGAAGCTGAAAGCGGGTTTATCCGTGCGATGGATGCCCTGCAACGTGCCGTCGAACAGCGATTTATGGGTGATGCGCAGGTTGGCCGGCAGCGTCGACTCATCGACGGCAAAGCCGTGGTTCTGGGCGGTGATCATCACGCTGTTGGCATCAATGTCTTTCACCGGATGGTTGCCGCCGTGGTGGCCGAACTTCATCTTGATGGTTTTGGCGCCGCTGGCCAGCGCCAGCAGTTGGTGCCCCAGGCAGATACCGAACACCGGGATATCGGTTTCCAGGAAGGCTTTAATGGCGCGGATGGCGTAGTCGCACGGCTCCGGGTCGCCCGGTCCGTTGGAGAGGAAGATGCCGTCAGGATTCATCTTGAGCACCTCTTCCGCCGGCGTCTGGGCCGGAACCACCGTCAGACGGCAGCCGCGATCCGCCAGCATACGCAGGATGTTGCGCTTCACGCCGTAATCATAGGCCACAACGTGGTAAGGCATTTCTTCCGCCTTTTTCGCTTCCGGCAGGCCGCCGTTCAGCTGCCAGCTCCCCTGCGTCCAGCCGTAGGCTTCACGGGTGGTCACCTCTTTCGCCAAATCCATCCCTTTCAGGCCGGGGAAAGCTCGGGCTTTTTCCAGCGCCAGCTTCGCATCCGGGCTGTTACCGTTCGCCGCGGTGATAATGCAGCCGCCCTGCGCGCCTTTTTCACGCAGCAGGCGGGTTAGCTTACGGGTGTCAATATCGGCAATCGCCACGATGTTGTGGCGCTTCAGGTACTCGGACAGGCTTTCCATGCTGCGGAAGTTGCTGGCGATTAACGGCAGGTCGCGGATGATAAGCCCCTGCGCATGTACCGCGGAGGATTCTTCATCGCTGGCGTTGGTGCCGACATTACCGATATGGGGATAAGTAAGAGTGACAATCTGGCGGGAATAGGAAGGATCAGTGAGGATTTCTTGATAACCGGTCATCGAGGTATTGAAGACCACTTCCCCCACGGCCGCCCCCTCTGCACCTATTGAGCGACCATGAAATTGGGTTCCGTCTTCCAGAACCAGTAGCGCTGACTTAATCAAAACACCCTCCAAAGAATAATCAGTCAAGTTATTTGCATATTAATTCAGATTAGAGCCACTAAATCAATGCAAAAAAACCCTGTCTCGGCGAATTTTTGGCAAATTGCGCGCATTCTAATGATGCAAGGCGGGATTGTCTACCCGAAACGCTATTTTTTTATATTTTTTGCGTCACTCGATGGAAAAACAGGATGAGGCCGATAAAAGAGTAAGCTTATTGAAGGAAGTAAACGGTTGCTGATGAAGAATTCAGAAAAACAAGTTTCTATGATGCGATTTTATCCGCCCAAGGTCAAGCCACGATTCAAAAAGAGTTAAAAATAAGTTAATAACAACGATAAATGGCAATTTCATTAAATAACAGCAAGCTTCACTCCAAAAATAAAAAACCAGAAATTATCCCAATGATAATTATCTGGTTTTTCTTTTATAAATAACATCAAAATTTGCGGAAAAACGCAGTAAGCCTCAAAGATTATTGAGATCCAGAACGTCCCGCATATCAAACAGCCCGGATACGCTTCCGCCGACCCACGTTGCAGCACGTACCGCACCATTAGCAAACGTCATCCGGCTGGAGGCTTTGTGGGTGATTTCCACTCTTTCCCCGATATCGGCGAACATAGCCGTATGTTCACCGACGATGTCGCCGGCACGCACGGTGGCGAAGCCGATACTTTTAGGATCGCGCTCGCCGGTATGCCCTTCACGGGCGTATACCGCGCATGAACGAAGATCACGCCCCAGCGCGCCGGCGATGGCCTCCCCCATTGCCAGGGCGGTTCCTGAAGGCGCATCAACTTTGTGGCGGTGGTGGGCCTCGATGATTTCAATGTCGGTATATTCCCCCATCACCTGCGCCGTTTTTTCCAGTAATTTCAGCACAACGTTGACGCCAACGCTGAAATTGGCGGCAAAAACAATACCGATCGATTGTGCAGCCTGCTGAATCGCCGCCTTGCCGGCGTCGTCAAAACCGGTAGTGCCGATCACCATGTTTTTGCGGTGCTGTACGCAAAACGCCAAGTGCGCCAGCGTCCCTTCCGGCCGGGTAAAGTCGATCAGGACATCAAAATCATCAACCGCCTGCGCCAGATCGCTGCCGATAGTAATTCCACAGGCGCCGATACCCGCCACTTCACCGGCATCCGCCCCCAGCAACGAGGAGCCTTCCCGTTCGAAAGCCGCGCCCAGCGTTACGCCACCCGCCTGCTCCACCGCCTGAATCAACTGGCGCCCCATGCGCCCTCCTGCGCCGACCACGGCGATACGAATGCAAGACTCCGTCATGTTCTTTTTTCTCTCCGGGATGATGATTTCGTGGATAATTTCGATTCAGGTTACCCGCTGGCGCTGCGCGTCGCCACATTATTTCCCACACGATTAGAAAATTGCGTCGTTGCACGGGCATCATCAGCATTATCAATCTCAGATAAGCGGCCCGGCTCTCAGGGCCTCCCCCTTGGCGGACATAAAACAACCAAGCGCATATTCATGCAAAAATGCGCGGCTTATCACCTGATGTCCCTCTTCTCACTTTGATAAAAACACCGTATCACTTTGATATATCGCCACATGACGATGGCGATCCAAAACCGCCTTCTCACCGTCAACTCTCCGATCGTCTTCACAAATATTTCTTGTGCTTATCGCCCCCGCCTTCTTCTGGCGTATATCTTGCTGTTTTCTTTCCTGAGTCTTATTTCATTCATTTCTGTTTCTTTCTTTGCGCCCTCCAAGGAGAACATCCTATGTCGACAGGGTTATCCGCGGTTGGATCGCCGTTCAAACGGGTCGATGCCACCGCCAAAGTAACCGGCCGCGCACGCTATACTGACGACTGCATCATGCCAGGCATGCGTTACGCAAAATATGTCCGCAGCCCGATTGCCCACGGCTACGTCAGCACCATTGATACCCGCGCTGCGCTGGCGTTGCCCGGCGTAGACGCCATATTCACCTTTCAGGACGTGCCGGATGTCTGCTTCCCCACCGCCGGTCACGCCTGGTCGCTGGAGCCGGCCAAGCGCGATGTAGCCGACCGCCGCCTGCTGACGCGGCATGTCCGCCATTTCGGCGACGGCGTGGCTATCGTCGTCGCGCGTGACGCGCTCACCGCAGAAAAAGCCGCCGCGCTGGTTGAAGTCAGCTACGAAGAGCTTCCGGTGATAACCGCCGCGGAACAGGCACTGGCGTCGGATGCCGCGGCCATTCATCCCGGCGGCAATCTGCTCAGGCACAGCGAAATCCTGGCCAATGAGCCGCAGGAGGCCATCGCCGCGGCAGATCTGCAGCAACATGCCAGCTTCCAGACGCCGGTTATCCAGCATTGTCATATGGAAGGCGTCACCTGCTTCGCGTATATGGAGCAACCGGATCATATCGTCATTGTTTCCAGTACCCAGATCCCGCAGATCGTACGCCGTACCGTCGCTCAGGCGCTGGAGCTTCCCTGGTCGAACGTTCGCGTCATCAAGCCTTATATCGGCGGCGGATTTGGCAATAAACAGGACGTGCTGGAAGAACCGATGGCCGCTTTTCTCACCCTCAAGCTGGGAGGCGCGCCAGTCAAGGTGGAGCTCAGCCGCGAAGAGTGCTTCTTCGCTTCCCGTACCCGCCACGCCTTTAGCGTCGATGCCGAACTGGGCATGAACCGCGACGGCCATTTGACCGGCTACCGGCTCAATGTGTTATCAAACACCGGCGCTTACGCTTCTCACGGCCATTCCATCGCCTCGGCAGGGGCCAACAAAATCAGCTATCTCTACCCGCGCAGCGCTTTCGGTTTTGATGCCACGACCTTTTACTCCAATCTTCCCGCCGCCGGCGCCATGCGCGGTTACGGCGCGCCGCAGGTGGTGTACGCCCTGGAGTGCCTGGTGGATGATGCAGCGGCCGAGCTGGGCCTTGACCCGGTTGACGTACGTCTGCTGAACGTCGCCCGCTCAGGGGACGTAAACCCGGTTAACCACAAAACCATTTACAGCGCCGGGCTGATCGAATGCCTGCGCAAAGGCCGGGAATTGTTTGAATGGGATGCGCGTAAGGCGGAGTGCGTCAATCAAACCGGCGACATACGCCGCGGCGTGGGCGTAGCCTGCTTCAGCTACGGCTCCAACACCTATCCGGTCGGCGTAGAAATCGCCGGCGCCCGCTTATTGCTGAATCAGGACGGAACGGTCAACCTGCAAATCGGCGCGACGGAGATTGGTCAGGGCTCGGACACCGTTTTCGCGCAGATGGCTGCCGAAACGCTGGATATTCCTTTCGAGCATATCCGCGTGATCTCCACCCAGGACACCGACGTTACCGCCTTCGATCCCGGCGCATTCGCTTCGCGGCAAAGCTACGTTGCCGCACCGGCCGTACGCCAGGCTGCGGCGGAGCTGCGGGGAAAAATTCTGGCGCATGCTTCTGTGATGACCCACAAACCGGTCTGGAGCCTTACGCTGCTCAACGGCAACGTGGTGCTGGAGAGCTGCCCGGAAGAGGTGGTGATGAGCGTCGGCGATGTTTCCATGCATGCTTATTACCATCAGGAAATCGGCGGTCAACTGTTGGCGGAGGTCTCACATAAGACCACCAGCAACCCGCCCGCTTTCGGCTGCACCTTTGTGGACGTCAGCGTGGATATACCGCTGTGCAAAGTCACCATCAACCGTATTATCAATTTGCACGACTCCGGTCGTATCCTGAACCCTCAGCTGGCGGAAGGTCAGGTACACGGCGGTATGGGCATGGGAATCGGCTGGACGCTGTTCGAAGAGATGATCATCGACGCGAAAAGCGGTGTGGTGCGCAACCCTAATCTGCTGGATTACAAGTTCCCCACCATCCTCGATTTGCCCGATCTGGAATGCGCCTTCGTCGAAACTTACGAACCCCAGTCCGCATACGGGCACAAAGCCCTGGGCGAACCACCGATTATCTCGCCGGCTCCCGCTATCCGTAACGCTATACGCATGGCGACCGGGGTTGCCATCAACACGCTGCCAATGACGCCGAAAACGCTGTATCGCGAATTCGTGCAAGCCGGACTGATCGGGGAGTGACACTATGTACGATATTGAAAGCTACCATCGCGCCCGGGACATCCGCCACGCCGTCGAATTATTGCAGGCGCATCCTCAGGCCCGTCTGCTGGCCGGCGGCACGGACGTGTTAATTCAGCTGCATCACCTGAATCCCCGTTACCGCCACATCGTGGATATCCACGGATTACCCGAAATGCGCGGCGTCACGCTGGATCAGCAGGGCATACTGCGCATCGGCTCAGCCACTACCTTCACCGAAATCATCGAGCATCCTCTGGTGCAACAGCATCTGCCCATGTTAGCGGAAGCGGCAGCGACCATTGCCGGCCCGCAGATCCGCAACGTCGCGACTTACGGAGGCAATATCTGCAACGGCGCCACCAGCGCCGACTCCGCATCGCCGACCGTCGCGCTGGAAGCGGAGCTGGAGATCGCCACGCCAGAAGGATTCCGCCATACGTCAATCAACGGCTTTCACACCGGGCCGGGCAAAGTGGCGCTGGAACAGGGCGAGGTGGTGACGGCTTTCCTGTTCAGGCCGGAAAATTACCGTAACGCCGGCAGCGCCTATGTGAAATATGCCATGCGCGACGCAATGGATATCGCCACTATCGGCTGCTCCGCGTTATGCCGCATCGAAAACGGCCGGTTCCGCGAGCTGAAGCTGGCTTACGGCGTCGCGGCCCCCACGCCGGTGCGCTGCCCGCATGCCGAGCAGGCCGCCATTAACCAACCGCTCACCCGGCAAACACTGGCATTCATCAGCGAGGCCGTTGAACAGGATGTCTCCCCGCGCTCATCCTGGCGTGCGGAAAAAGATTTCCGTCTGCACCTGATCCGCACACTGGCGCAAAGGGTCGTAACCCTGGCCGTACAGCGTGCCGGAGGAGAAATCGTATGAATAAAAGAGAATGGGTCGACATCCGCTGCGATATTAACGGAAAGTGGCATGAATTTACCGTATCTCCGGCAATGTCGCTGATGGAACTGCTGCGCGAGGAAGGGCTGACCAGCGTGAAGCAGGGATGCGGCGTCGGCGAGTGCGGCGCCTGTACGGTACTGATTGACGGCGTCGCTACCGACAGCTGTCTGTATCTGGCTCTCTGGGCGGACGGAAAACAGGTACGAACCGTGGAAGGAGAATGCCGGAACGGCGAAATATCGAAGGTTCAGCGGGCCTACGTTGAAGCCGGAGCCGTACAGTGCGGGTTCTGCACACCGGGGCTGGTTATGGCAACCACCGCCCTGCTGGCAAAACGCCCCGGCAGGCCGCTGACCGCTCAGGAGATCAGGCGCGGGCTGGCAGGCAACTTATGCCGTTGTACTGGCTATCAGATGGTAGTGCGGGCGGTAGAACAATGTCAGACAGAACAATATCAGGCAGAACAACGTCAGTCAGATGAGGAACAACAAGCGTAATACGCGCAGTATTATCAGGCGGCGGTTTTCGTTTCCGCCGCCTGATATGCGTTAGTCGACCCGCTTGACTTCAACACGCAGCTCTTTCGGTACTTCAAACACGATGTTTTCTTCCCTGCCGTTCATCTCCAGCGCATCTTCCCCGCCCAATTCACGCAGACGGTGAATGACGTCCTGAACCAGCACATCGGGCGCCGATGCACCGGCAGTAACGCCAACGCAACCTACGCCAACCAGCCAGGATTCCTGAATATCCACTGCGGAATCAATCAGATAGGCCGGCTTACCCACCCGCTGGGCCAGCTCGGCCAGACGGTTGGAGTTAGAGGAGTTCTTCGACCCCACCACCAGCACCACGTCTGCTTCCGCCGCCAGATTACGCACCGCTTCCTGACGGTTGGTCGTGGCGTAGCAGATGTCGTCTTTGCGCGGCCCGATGATCTTTGGGAAACGCCGGCGCAGCGCATCAATCACGTCGGAAGTATCGTCTACGGACAGCGTGGTTTGGGTCATGAAACACAGGTTGTTTTCATTTTTTACCCGCAGCGCCCAAACATCCTCTGGCGACTCAACCAGGTACATTCCGCCTTCCGCGTTGCTGTACTGGCCCATCGTGCCTTCTACTTCCGGATGGCCGGCATGGCCGATCAGGATCGCTTCGGTTCCCTTGCGGCTGGCGCGGGCGACCTCCATATGCACTTTGGTCACCAGCGGGCAGGTGGCGTCAAACAACATCGTCAGATTACGCGCTCTGGCCTCGGCGCGCACCGCCTGAGAAACCCCGTGTGCGGAGAAAATCAGGATAGCGTTATCCGGCACCTCGCTGATCTGCTCAATGAACACCGCGCCGCTCGCCCGTAGGCTGTCCACGACGTAACGGTTATGCACCACTTCATGACGCACATAAATCGGCGCGCCGTAAATTTCCAGCGCGCGCTCAACGATACTGATCGCCCGGTCAACACCGGCGCAGAAGCCGCGCGGATTAGCCAGCAGGATTTGCATCAACAGCCCCTTGCTGCGGGTCAATTTCCAGCACTTCGAGGTCGAACGTGACCGGATGCCCCGCCAGCGGATGGTTAAAATCAACGGTGATGGAATCGCCGGTCACATCGCGTACGATGCCCGGCATCTCACTGCCATCCATTGCGGTAAACAACATAATGGTGCCCGCTTCCGGCACGCCGGTTTCAGCAAAATCGCGCGGCAGAAAGTACTGAAGCAGATCCGGATTTTTGTCGCCAAACGCGTCCTGCGGTTGCAGAGTGAACCGGGTTTTCTCCCCCGGCTTCAACCCATGCAGATGCTGTTCCAGCGCCGGCGACAGACTGCCGTCGCCCAGGCGGAACAACGCCGGCTTGCCCGATGCGTGTGTAGACTCAGCCTGAGTGCCGTCTTCCAGCATCAGGGTGAAATGCACCAGCACCGCGCTGTCGTGTTGTACCTGTTCAGTCATGCGGTTTGTCCTTTCTTATTGGGCAGAAAGCCTTCCAGCACCACCAGCGCGGCGCCGATACAGATTGCAGTATCCGCCAGGTTAAAGGTGGCGAAATGCCAGTTGCCCACGTAGAAATCGATCATATCGACCACAAAACCGTGCCACAGGCGATCGAATAAATTCCCCAGCGCCCCGCCGATAATCAGCGCATAAGCGATGTTATTCAGCTTTTGCTTCGCCGCGCCGCGATACATCATCACCAGCAGCAGCACGCAAATACCGATGGCGATGGCGGCAAAGAACCAGCGCTGCCATCCCCCTTTGTCCGCCAGGAAGCTGAATGCCGCACCATAGTTACGCGCATAGTGCAGGTTCAGCGACGGAAAAAGCGGAACGGTTTCCCCCAGCATGAAATGCTGGAGGACCAGGTACTTACTGCCCAGATCGACGATCAAAACCACGACCACCAGCCACAGCCAGCGCAATCCGGTTGAACAGAGTGGTTTACCCATTATGCAAACTTACGCTCTTCACCGTTACCGGCTACGTTGGTGACACAGCGCGGGCACAGCGCCGGGTGAGCCGCATCCTGACCAATCTCGGTGGAGTAGTGCCAGCAGCGCGGGCATTTCTCGCCTTCCGCTTTGCTCAGGCCGACCTTCAGGCCGCGCAGCAGCTCGCTCTGCACGGCATCGGCCGGCGCGTGCTCCAGCGTGTCCACCTTCGCCTGAGAGGTGATCAGCACGAAACGCAGCTCATCTTGTAAGCTGGTCAACTGAGTACGCAGCGCCTCTTCGGCATACAGCGTAACCCCGGCTTCCAGCGAGCTGCCCACACGCTTCTCGTTACGCGCCTGCTCAATAACCTTGTTCACTTCACCGCGAACTTTCAGCAGATCGTTCCAGAAGGCGTCGTTCAGCGCTTCCGTCGGCGATAAGCCGAACAGGCCGTCATACCACTCTTCGGTAAAGACGTACTGCGCACGCTCGCCCGGCAGGTAGCCCCAGATTTCATCGGCGGTAAACGACATAATCGGCGCCATCCAGCGCACCAGCGCTTCGGCAATATGGTACAACGCGGTCTGACAGCTGCGGCGTGCCACGCTGTCCGCCTTGGCGGTGTACTGGCGATCTTTGATGATATCCAGATAGAAGGAGCCCATTTCCACCGAGCAGAACTGCATCAGACGTTGTACCACTTCATGGAAATCGTAATTTTCATACGCCGCGACGATCGCCGCCTGCGCTTCCTGTGCCTTGCCTACGGCCCAGCGATCCAGCACCACCATCTCTTCCGGCTTAACCTGATGCTGTTTGGGATCAAACCCGTTCAGGTTAGCCAGCAGGAAGCGGGCTGTGTTGCGGATACGACGGTAAGCGTCGGCAGAACGGCGCAGGATCTCATCAGATACCGCGATCTCGCCGGTGTAGTCGGTAGAGGCGATCCACAGACGCAGGATATCGCCACCGAGCTTATCCATCACTTCCTGCGGATTGATGACGTTGCCGATGGACTTGGACATCTTGCGGCCCTGACCGTCCACGGTGAAGCCGTGCGTCAGCACCTGGCGGTAAGGCGCTTTGCCTTTCATTGCCACGGAGATCATCAGCGAAGACATAAACCAACCGCGGTGCTGGTCGGAACCTTCCAGATACATATCCGCCGCATGACCGCCGAACTCCGGGCGCGCGTCCACCACGGAGAAGCTGGTTGATCCGGAATCGAACCAGACGTCCAGCGTATCCGGTACTTTTTCGTATTGTTCGGCTTCAGCGCCCAGCAGATCCTTAGGATCAAGATCCCACCAGGCCTGGATGCCCGCTTTCTCAACGCGTTTAGCAACTTCTTCCATCAGTTCCGTGGTGCGCGGATGCAGCTCCTGCGTGTCTTTATGCACGAACATCGCCATCGGCGTGCCCCAGGTACGCTGACGAGAGATACACCAGTCAGGGCGGTTCGCTACCATGGATTCAATACGCGCTTTACCCCAGGCCGGGATCCAGCCGCTCAGGTTCTGATCGCGCAGGCCGTCTTGTTCAATGCGTTCGATCTCTTCCAGCGACTGCTTGCGCAGCCCTTTTTGATCCATGCTGATGAACCATTGCGGCGTTGCGCGGAAGATGATCGGCGTTTTGTGACGCCAGCAGTGCGGGTAGCTGTGCAGCAATTTTTCTACGTGCAGCAGGGCGCCGCGCTCACGCAGCAGCTCAACGATGGCGTCGTTGGCCTTGAACACGAACATGCCGTCCAGCGCCGGGTAAGTACCGGGCAGGAAGCAGCCGTCTGCGCCAACCGGGTTAGCCGTTTCCAGACCGTATTTCTGACCGATAACGTAGTCGTCCGGGCCGTGGCCCGGCGCGGTGTGCACGGCACCGGTGCCTGCGTCGAGGGTGACGTGTTCACCCAGTACCACGGGAACATCGAATCCCATAAACGGGTGGACGAAACGTTGCAGTTCCAGATCGGCGCCTTTGCAGCTGCTCAGTACCGCCCAATGCGTCACACCGGCACGCTTCATGACGCTTTCTACCAGCTCGGCGGCCAGGATCAGGCATTCGCCATCGATCTGCACCAGTTGGTACTCGAATTCCGGATGCAGGGAGATCGCACGGTTCGCCGGCAGGGTCCACGGCGTGGTAGTCCAGATAACCAGAGAAACCGGGCCTTCAACCTCTCGCACGTCAAATTTGGCCAGCACTTCGGCCTTGTTCAGCGCGGCAAAACGCACGTCAATGGAAGGCGACGTTTTGTCGTAATACTCTACTTCGGCTTCCGCCAGCGAGGAACGGCAATCTACGCACCAGTGAACCGGCTTCGCCCCTTTCAGCAGGTGGCCGTTATCGACGATTTTCGCCAGCGCGCGGATGATGTTGGCTTCGGTGTCATAGGCCATCGTCAGGTACGGACGTTCCCAGTCACCCAGCACGCCCAGGCGTTTAAAGCCGGCTTTCTGCTCGGCGATTTGCTCGGCAGCGTACTTGCGGCACTGCTCGCGGAACTCCGCGGCGCTGTATTTCTCGCCCGGTTTACCGATCAGTTGCTCAACTTTGAGTTCGATCGGCAGTCCGTGACAGTCCCAGCCGGGGACGTACGGCGAGTCGAACCCCGCCAGTCCTTTGGACTTCACGATAATGTCTTTCAGAATCTTGTTGACCGAGTGACCAATGTGAATGCTACCGTTCGCATACGGAGGGCCGTCGTGCAAAATGAACGTTTTTTTACCTTTCTTAGCATTACGAATAATCCCGTACAGATCCTGTTCATACCAACGTTGCAGCATGCCAGGTTCGCGCTTGGCGAGATCGCCGCGCATCGGGAACCCTGTTTCCGGCAAATTCAGGGTGTTTTTATAGTCACTCATCAGATTATTGGTTCCGTGTTCGGTAGAGATTAGGGGCCCGTCGACAGGCCCTACACCGGTACCGGCAACCCGAAAAACGTCCGGGCGGCCAGCACATCTTTGGCGATCTGCTGCTTGAGTTCATCAAGCGAGGCAAACCGCTGTTCACTGCGCAATTTTGCGCGCAACACCACTTCTATGTGGTGCCCGTACAGGTCCATCGTGACATCCAACACATGGACCTCCAGTTGCTGGCGTACGCCAGCCACCGTCGGGCGAGTACCGATATTCGCCACACCCGGTAGCGGTAACGGCCCCAGCCCATAAACTTCCACGGCGTAAACCCCCTTCACCGGCGCCACCAGGCGCTTCATCGGCAGGTTGGCCGTGGGAAAACCGATCGTTCTGCCCAGCTCGTCGCCGTGCACCACGCGTCCGGTGACGCTGTAGGGGCGGCCCAGCAGGGTTTGCGCAGTTTGCAGATCGTCCTCACGCAATGCCCGGCGGATCGCCGTGCTGCTGATGCGGGTGCCGCAGTCACAGAAGCTGTCAGTGTTCGTCACCGCGAATCCCAGCGCTTCGCCGTCGCGCCTGAGCAAGTCATAATCGCCCTTACGTCCGGCGCCGAAACGGAAATCGTCGCCGACGGCGACGTACTTCACGCCCAGCTTATCCACCAGCAGGCGGGTGACGAAATCCTGCGCTTCTATTGAGGCGAACTCCCGGTTAAAACGCACGCACAGCAGGTAATCCACCCCGGCTTCCGCCAGGTATTTACACTTGTCGCGCAACCGCGTCAGGCGGGCCGGCGCTTTATCAGGGGCAAAGAACTCCAGCGGTTGCGGTTCGAAAATCATCACCGTCACCGGTAGCCCAAGACGTTTTCCCTGCTGCTTCAGGTTGGCTAATAACGCCTGATGCCCGCGGTGCACGCCGTCGAAGTTGCCGATAGTCAGTACGCAACCGCGATGACGCGCCCGTATATTATGAATGCCGCGAATTAGCTCCATAGCTGGCTCAAAACAGTGGAAATCGGCGGATTATACCTTGTACAACGACTAAGGTTAACCGGCGATTTATACCCGGAGGATTTCAGGCCGCACAACGCGCCCTGAGGCGCCGGGTATCGTAAGTTTAAGGGATTACGCCACCATACCGGAGTTATGCGTGCGACGGAACCTTTTACACACGATTTTCCGGTCAATTTAAACCGCGCCGCGCTGACTAAAAATCGCGTTAAAAAGGTGTATTCCGCGGCACAAAGCTGGTAAAATCTCGCGCCATCACAACACACGAGTGTCGTTCGTACAAACGGCGCTTATTTGCACAAATCCATTGACAAGTGAAGGCTAAAAGGGCATATTCCTCGGCCTTTGAATTGTTCTCATAGAAAATATTTTGGGAGTTGGACCTTGGCTAATATCAAGTCAGCTAAGAAACGCGCCGTTCAATCTGAGAAACGCCGCAAGCACAACGCTAGCCGCCGTTCCATGATGCGTACTTTCATCAAGAAAGTATACGCGGCGATCGCAGCAGGTGACAAAGCCGCTGCTCAGGAAGCTTTCACCACAATGCAGCCGATCGTGGACCGCCAGGCAAGCAAAGGCCTGATCCACAAAAACAAGGCCGCTCGTCATAAAGCGAACCTGACCGCTCAGATCAACGCAATGCAGTAATGCGCTGTGTGCATCTGTAAAAAAACCGGCTTCCGCCGGTTTTTTTATGGGTAAAATCGCCGCCGGAAGGCTCAGCGGAGAAACAGCGCCGAGAAATCTTTGTTACATACCCGCTGTACCGCCGGATGCTGGATCATACGTTCGGCAAAAATCACGTAGTATTCCTCCTGCACGTTGTCGAGGCGCCCCAGTTCGTGGATTTGCTCTGACTCTCCCCCGTACATCTCTGTGGCATACAGCGAAGGCGCCACGAAAATGGCGTTATGCGATGCGCCAAAGGCCTTCATCAGCGCCGCATCGTCAAATTCTCCCAGAATCTTCACCTGCAGCCCCTGACTGTTAAACCAGTTCAGCAATTTGCGCCCCAGCATGGAGCGCCGCCCCGGAATCAGCAGCTTACGCTGTTCCAGGCAGGCGGGAAAAGGCAACTCCGGCAACGGACGGCGGCAAAAGAAACTAATGCCGCACTCGCCCAGCTTCACGGAAAACAAACCTTCCTGCTGGCTCGAATCCACCGGGCAGTCAGACAGAATCATGTCCAGCTTATGCTGGCTCAGTTGTTCCAGCAGCAGCTCATGGGTCGATTCAAAGCAGCGCAAATGAATCTGCTCGTTGTCCTGCAATGCCGTTTCCAGCACCTGGCTGACCAAACGCTTCGACAACGCGTCCGCGACGCCGACGTCAAACAGCAGGCTGGAGTCTTTGCGGTAATTAACGATGTCCTGCATTTCCTGGCTGAGCGTAAACATACGGTCGGCATAACGGAACACCAGTTGCCCCAATTCAGAAGGCACAAGCCCCCGGCCCTGGCGGCGAAACAGTTTTCCGCCCAGGCGCTCTTCCAGGGACTTAATCTGACCGGTGATAGTTTGCGGCGTCAGAAACAAGGCCTCGGCCGCCCCGACCACCGACCCTTCCCGGCATACCTGCCAAAAATAGTATAAATGATTGAAATTGATGTGCGCTGAATGCAATTTTATTGTTCTCTCTTTTGGTGACGCTATCAGACCCGCCCTTTTTCATTCTGTACCGGCAGCACCCTGCGCAGCAGGATATACCCCATCACGGCCGATAATGTTGAGCCAAGCAGAATTCCCAAACGGGAATAGACGCCCAGAACCTCATCACCACCGCTGAACGCCAGTGAAGCAATGAAAATTGACATCGTAAAGCCGATTCCACACAGCACGGAGACGGCAAAAATATGGCGAAAGTTAATTTCCTCCGGCAAGCGGGCAACGCCCGTTTTTACCGCGACCCAGCTGAAAAGGAAGATCCCCAGCGGCTTGCCCACCAGCAGCCCCAGCATAATCCCCATAGGCAGGGTTCCGCCCAGTGCCGGCAAAGAAACGCCCTTCAGGGAAACGCCGGCATTGGCAAACGCGAACAGCGGCAGTATCAGATAGACCACCCACGGGTGCAGTTCATGTTCCAGTTTTTCTGCCGGCCGCCTGCCGCACTTTCCTTTCAGCGGCAGCATAAAACCAACAATGACGCCGGCCAGCGTAGCATGTACGCCAGATTTCAGGATCGCGGTCCACAGCACCGCGCCAATCATCAGATACACCGATGTTTTGCCAACGCCGCGCCAGTTGAGGTACCCCAGCATGGCAACGGCCGCCGCCGCAACGCCCAGCGCTACGGGAGAAACTTCATGGGTATAAAACAGGGCAATAATGATGATGACGCCTAAATCATCAATGATGGCCAATGCCAGCAAGAAGACCTTCAGACTGGTCGGCACCCGGTTGCCCAATAGTGCCATAACCCCCAGGGCAAAAGCGATGTCCGTTGCCGCCGGAATCGCCCACCCTTGCCGGGTAACCGGGTCAGCCGCGTTGAACAGCAGGTAAATCAGCGCCGGCGCCAGCATGCCGCCCAGCGCGGCAATGGCGGGAAATATCGCCTTTTCCCGGCTGGCCAGCGAACCGTTCATTAATTCACGTTTTACTTCCAGGCCGACCACCAGAAAGAACAACGCCATCAGGCCATCGTTAACCCAAAGCAGCAGGTTCTTGCTGATATCCAGCGAGGCGAAACGAAACTGTACCGGCAGGTTCAGGATTTGCTGATAAACGCTATGCAGCGGTGAATTCGCCATAATTAACGCAACCAGCGCGGCGATAATCAGAATAATGCCGCCGGCGGCCTCCAGCCGCAAAAACTGCAGAATGGCGCGTGTGACTTTTGACATAACAATAAAACTCCCGACAGGTTACCGCTCCCTTCCCCGTTGCCGGAAAAGGCGTCGTCTATTGCCATAAGTTTACTTGCTGTATCATTTCGAAAAAACACGTTTATTTATGCAATTATAGTCGAAAAAACCGATCTAAATTCAAAGGGCATTGTCAAAGAAGGGAAACATACGCCCGGAAGCAGGCGTATGTTGTACACAGGAAAGGATTAAACCAAACGGCGGGGATTCGCGTAGTAGTCCCGCATTTTTTCCGCCAGCCAACCGCCGTCATCACCATTGGAGTGAATCGTGGTGATGCTTACCGTTGAACCACCGCCCCACAGCACGGCAAAGATGTTGTAATCCGGCAGGTTACGTACCTGCTGCTGACCCCAATCATATCCTTGATCTTTTTTCAGAAACTCACCTACCGTTGCTGCGCCGTACGTCACGGTGTTAAGCGCCATTCCGGTCAGTTCGCTGCTGATGTTAGCGATTTCGGTGCCAATACGCTCATCTCCCATCAGGAAGGTGCCGCCTGCGGCAAAGTGATCGCTCCCAATGTGCGTAGTGCCTTCTTCAACGGTCGGCATATGACCGCCGGGGATCTGCCAGATCATCGCCGGGCTGTTCAGGCCGCTGGCGGTCTCTTTCACCATGCTAAGGTAGTTGAACCAGCCGCGGGCATTCCATGAATAGTGCGCCAGCGCATCCGGGCTGAAGCAGTCACGTTCAAACTTATCGAATACGATAAAGTCCGGCGCGTACTGGCCGCGGTATACCCCCAGTTCGTTGATGAACGCCGCAATTTGCTTTCCTTGCTCCACCGGATTTGCATTGTCACGCAGCAGCCAGTCCGCGGTGCCGGTCGCCCAGACGTTGGTCTGCCAGCCGAACGCGACGTCAGGCGCAAACTGATGGACAATGTAGTTAATCGCCTGCAGGTAGCCATACAGGTCATCGCTGAATGCCGGTAGCGCCGGAACGGCGTAGTTGAGCAATTCTGCCAGCTCGTTTACCGCTTCAGCCAACTGAATGTTCACCTGCATACTGTTTTTCTGACGAACGGCGGTATAGCCGTAAGGCTCCTGCTGCATCGCACCGAGGAAATCAGGGTTAAGCACGAACGTCACCGGCACTTGGTGATCGGCGTCTTTATAGGACTGCGCAGCCACGCACTGGGTAATAAAATTACCGAAGTGATTACGCAGCTTCTGGTTATCCTGCAGATCGGGCAGCGCGCTGCCGCCGCTGGCGTTTGCAGTATAAACCACCATCACCGGCATAACCGGGCGACCGGACGCCTTCTCGACGTCACGCGTCAGCGGGACGGTGCGGTGTACCGGCAGCAGATCGTAGTCGAGGAACCCATCACCGTTAAGATCGACGTCTTTAGCCGGAAGCGGATCGCCGCCGCCATCGAAGCCGTCATACTTGAACAACGCGCTTACCGGTACGCCGTCATAGGCGGTCACGGTTTCCGGCGAATTGACGGTTACCCCGCCGTGCGCCAGAAACGCCGGCCAGCCGCGTACCTGCAATGTCACGCCTTTCTCAAACGACAGGACGATGGCATTCACGCTTTGCGCAATGGTCATCGGTTGGGCAAAGTCGCTTTGCCACATCTGCCCTTCCCACACCACTTTTTCCGCCGTGATCAGGTAATTCGACGGCATAACGCGGAACGGCAGGGTCTGCGGTTCTGTGGTGCTTTCCAGCATCACGCTGTACTGACAGTTCCCTTTTCCGCCGTTGCTGCGCAGCAAGTAGCGTTGCGGCCCCACGCCAGCGGGCAGGCCAAGCACGGTAACCTTCACGGTGACATAGTTGGCGATGTCCGCCGGCGCTTGCACCACGCTGACCCGGCAGGCAACGCTTTTCCCGGCCACCGGCGTAATGCTTTGCATCGTTTCAGGCTCCGAAACGGCAACGTTGTTAATCGACATTGCCTGAACGTAAACATCATAGCGCTGACCGGCTTCCAGCTTACCGATCTTCACGCTGCCTCCGAACGCTAATTCTTTGCTGCATGCCAGAGTCGCGTTCTGCCACAACTCAACGACGATGGTACCGCCGGTCAGCGCGGCGCTGCCCGCCAGCGACAGCTCCGCTTCACCGAACCATACCGGCGGGCGATAAGAAATAGCGCGACGCTGCTGATCCTGGCTGTTAGCCAGCACGACGGAATAAATGTCATTCGCCGGTTCAATGCGCAACGCGTTATTTTCCAGCGTATCTACGCATACGCTATATTTACCGGCGCTCAGGCCGGAAATCGTCAGCGTTTCGCCCCAAACACCGCTGTAGCTTTTGGCGGAACCATCGGGAGCCACCAGCGTTACGCCCGGATGCAGCCCCTGACTTTCTGCCTGCGCCGGGAAGTCCAGCAGGATCCTGCCCTGGCGGCCAGGATCGTTAAGCAATTGTACCGACAGGTCGGTGATGGTAACCGGGGTCTGCGTCGCCGCCAGTGAAAACGTCAACGTACCGGAAGCGCCGCCGGCCAGCATCAGCGCGCTGCTGTTATTCAGCGTAATCACGTTCTTCTCGTTCGGCCACCCGCCGTCGCTGCCCAGCGTCGGCGCTTTATCGCCCGCCAGAGAGCCGGTGAAGACCGAATAAGGATCCGGATGCCCGGCAGCAGTAAAGCGAATCGCCATTTTGTTGACGTCCACGGCCTGGGAATAGCGGTTAGTGACGGTGAGCGTGACCTTTTGATGCCAGCTATTCGCGTCAATGGCGCCGCAAACGACGGTTGGCGCATTATCGCCCGCCTCTTCCGGCAATGGTTCTACTTCAGAGCCGGAATCCTGTTCTTCATCAGACGTATCTTCCGGCTCCGGATCGGTATCCGGCACAGGTTCCTCATCTTCCGCACTGTCTCCATCGGCCAGCGTCAGGGTCAGACCGGAAAACGTCACCGGCGTCTGAGAGGCCGCCAGGCTGAAAGTCAGGGTGCCGCTGGCGCCTGCCGCCAGCCACAGCGCGCCGTCGTTATTAATAACAATCTTGTTCAGCTCCTGCGAATTCAGGGCTTCACTGCTGATCGTCAACGGTTTATTTCCCAACAGGGAACCACTGACGGCTCCCCAGGTATCCACATGACCAGAAGCAATAAAGCTGACGACGGCGCGATTAAGATCGACGTCATTGCCATCCTTATTGGTTACGGTCAACGTTACGCTCTGATACCAACTGTTGGCATCAATCTCGCTGTATTTCAGGAATAAAGAAGTCATAGTTCACACTCTGTGCCGCAAGAAAGCCTCCGGAGTATTACCGGAGGCAATAGCACTCAATCGTTGATAAAAATCAGGAGGGTTTAGTACGCGCCCAGATCGGTCCAGGACTGATAAGCGCCGCAGTTAAGATCCGGCTGCTCACCCAGGGAATACCAGTTCACTTGATAGTTACGGCCTTTCCAGCTGACAATCTCACGGTGTGCCCAATCGTTGCCGTAAACGGTGGATGCATCCCATTGCGGGTAAGGTGCGTTGGTATCATCAGCAGGCGTGGTATCCGGAACGTCCCCGCCTTCCGAACCCTCATCCGGGGTATCGTCAGTCGGTTCGGTCGGTTCGGTCGGTTCGTCATCTGGGATATCATCAACCGGGGTATCGTCAACCGGAGTGTCGTCAACCGGCACGTCAATTTCACCGGTTACGTTGATCCCGCTGAAGTAGAACGATTCCATCTCAACGACTTCAGTTTCAATCTCATAGCCCAGGCCTTCACGTGCTGCGTTGACCAGAACGCCGTTGTCCTGATCGATAGTCCAGGTAAACAAGCCGCCCAGGTTGTTACGGGCAGCATATTCGCCTTTTACCTTCACGGAACGCGGCGTATCCAGAGACATGAACAGTTTGGACTGTGGGTTGAACAGATAATCGGCATTCGCGACTTCGTCGGTATATACGTTGAAACCGTTGCGGCCACGCTGATTTTCCAGATCCAGGTAGTTATAAATGGTGTCATACCATTCGGTGCAGCCAGACTCGAACGTACCGGTCGTGTTGCCCTGGCCCGGATTGTAGGTGCCTTTCAGCGGAGAGAAGCTCGCAATTTCCGCATTACGGGCATTACGGGAATAACCGGCGTAACCGATGTTGATGCGATCGGAAGGGAAGCCTTCGGCGATCAGGTAATCAACAACGGCTTCTACGCTCCAGCCGCCCGCAGTCAGCGGAGTCAGGTTGGTCTGGTGAGTCAGCTCAGCAGCCCACGGCGTACCGAAGAAGTCGTAGGTCATCACGTTGATGCCGTACAAACCCGCGTCCAACAGCGCTTTGACGTTAGAGTGACCCAGCGTTTCCACCACGGCGGAGCTGGCGATAGAAATTTTTACGTCGCCACGATTCGCAGCAGTCAGCTGTTTTTTCAGTTCGGCAATCAGCAGCGCATAGTTCGCGCCGTCTTCCGGGCCATGCGGATTGTTATTGCCTTTATCGTTCGGGTATTCCCAGTCAATGTCCACTTCACTGAACATCGGGAATTGTTTGAACAGTTTTACCACGCCGGCGGCGAACGCCTGGCGGGCTGATTCGCTTTTTGCCACGTCATGGAATGCGTTACTCATCGTCCAACCGCCGATGCTCATCGAAAGCGCCAGCTCATGCCCGACCTGTGCGGCTCTTGCCTGCAGGTCACGTAAGCCACCGATAAGCCCGCAGCAATTTTCCTGTGTGGCAGCCGTTGCTTCAATATAGCTGCCGGTGCTGGTCAGGCCGCAGTTGGTCACTGACTGGAAATCACCCCAGCTGTCCAGGAAAGTCGGTTCGTTCACCTTCTTCCCTAACTGGCTGGCGGCATTTTCGATGGTGTACTGCTTCTCTCCTTTATCACCGACAATTCCCACAAAACCAAAAATGATTTTGTCATAGGCGGTCGGTGAAACATTTGCCAAATCATAACCACGACCACGACCGCCCTGGCTATCACTATTGTTCAAACGGCCGTCGTACTGAGACCAGTCGGTGTAGTACCCAAAAACCTTGGGTTTATTCGCATGCTTATACGTGTTGTATACCGGTTTGGTAACACGAGCAGACGTATAGCTGAGTTTATCTACCGCTGTTTCCGGGTGGAACCCGTCAGCCGCATTACTTCTTTCGGTCAGTACGTCGCCTTGGATTAATTTGCTTGTAGCCATTTTATCTTTCCTTCATGAACATAAGTGAACGCGGAACCATTACCGCTCCGGCATCATGGTCATGACACTCAAAAATGACTAATCATATAACCTCACATAACCTTATTTATTTTTAAAAAGATAAAGTTATATAAATTTATTTGTCAAACAACATTGTATTTTTAAAATACCAAATATTTAATCGCGATTAATTATGAGTTAACTCATAGCTAATTTAGTGCAGATTTCGTGATGCTCAGCAAAAAAAACACCCAGAATTTGCTTATCACATTAAAAAACCATAGAGCCGACTTGTCAGCAATTCTAATATGACGACAGACAAAACACTCTGTTACTTTATCATCTCACTCATCAATGGTGCTTTATGACACACTATCTCATTAACCATAACTGCATTTACAACGAAGACAGTCATGAAATTAAAAATACCGAAAACGCTTTCACAATAAAAATGACGGCCATGCGTGCCAGATGCCTCAGTTTCATTATTGAAAATGCCCCTAACGGTATTATAGAAAAAGAGCAGCTGACAACTGCATTATGGGGAAGCAGGGGGAAATATGTCAGCGATGCCAATTTGACACAATTGCTTTACCTGATCCGGAAAGACTTAAAGACGCTGGGAATTAACAGCCTCTTTATTACCATACCGCGGCAAGGCATCAAGGTTAATAAACAAATCCCTATTAGCCCCATTGAGGAGAAAAAAAATTCATTCTTATTAGGCCGATGGAGACTGGTGCTAATTGGTATGTTGACTACCTCCTTATTGGCTCTGGGTGCTGTCGCAGAATTTATTCACATCAACTGATCTATCACAGGAAATAAAAATGAACCCAATCATTGAAAGTATTCTCAATATTGAAGGTGGCTATGTTAATAATCCCGCCGACCGCGGCGGCCCGACCAAGTGGGGAATCACCCAAACCACCGCCCGTAATCACGGATATCAGGGAGACATGCGCGATCTGACCCGGGATCAAGCATACGCAATTCTGGAACAGGATTACTGGATAGCACCGGGATTTGATCGTATCGCACAACTTTCTGAGCCTTTAGCGTTCGAGCTTTGTGATGCAGGAACAAATATTGGCCCCTCATATCCTTCACGTTGGTTACAGCGTTGGTTAAACGCATTTAATCAGCAAGCTAAAAAATATGATGATATCCAGGTTGACGGCCATATTGGCAATAATACATTAAACGCGCTGCGCAGCTACCTGGACTGGCGGGGTCAGGAGGGCGAGAAAATTATGTTACAGGCATTAAATTGCAGCCAGGGTGAGTATTATCTGCAAATTACGGAGAAGCGGGCGGCAAACGAAACGTTTATTTATGGATGGATAAGAGAAAGGATAACGGTAAAATAATGAAAAAGCTCCGGGAATGTCGGAGCTTTTTTCATTTACAACAGTCATTTAAACATACTTGTTTTAGAAAAGAATGCCTTAACCTTCTCACCCAGAATACGTAAGATCGGCGTGGCGAAAACGCCGCCCAAACCCGCCGCCAGAACAACCATGTTAAAGCTCATATTACGGTCGATTGCGATAACGCTGAGAATGAATCCGGTAAAGCAGGAGATCGTGATTTGGGCCAGACAATCCATAACGTTCTTATGCGTTTCCGTATTCTCTTTATTCATCAGAAAACTGACAAAACCACCCCAGCCGCCGATAGCCAGTACCGTAATTAAAATTTCCAGTTCAATCAGAACAACTTTTGCAGAACCAGGATTTGGTGCAACAGACATATATACCTCGACAATAAAAATGTATTTTCATCGCCGACAAAATATCAGTCACTGACCTGCTTCAGCCAACCACGAAGAACAAAATCACATCACGTTATCCCATCCGGCCTTATCTTCTAAATGCAGAAAGCGTTCTCAGCATCGTGGTGAGGTTTTTAACAGGCTCAATATTCTTACTTTTTTTATACCAAACCGCATTGATGGCTTGCGTTGTGAACGTGAATTCGTCCGGTAGTGCAATCCTGGCGAGATTGTACTTTCCCTGATTCTGAATAAACGTAACTAATTTAACCGGCAGGATGGCAATCAATGACGAGTTTTCCACCATACACAGTAAGCCACTCAGAGAGTCCGTACGATAACCCGCCTTGCGTTGGCCAACGTAAGGGTAGCCGGAGGTGATAAGTTCTATTTTGTCACTGAGGATAGGCGCAAGAATATCAGAGTGATAGACCGCGTGTGATGCAGAGTAAAAGTTATAGAGCGACAGCTTATTCAGCTCTGCAAGCGGGCTGTTTTTGCTGCAAATCACACAGTAATCCCGGAAGCTGTCGATAGTCGTAAAATCCAGCTCTGGCGTAATAACAGTATCCAGCGTCACCAGCATGTCCATCTCCCCGCTGATCAACATGCTTCTTTGTTCCTCTCCTTGCCAGGCTCTGGCGGAAAAATGACGCAGGCTGTAACGCTCAAAGCCTTCAAAACCAAACAGATGGGCAAAATAGTATTGCTCGCTGAGCTCGCCGCCCAGGATCTTCAGATGGTGCTGAGCATTCAGGCTTTGCGGCTCTTCAAACGTATTGTCGATAATATCCAGCGCCTGACGGTACGCCCGGTGTATATCCTTGGCTCTGGCCGTCGGAGAAAGGCCTGAGTGAGTCCGGATAAAAAGCTCATCCTGATAAGCGGACTGCAAACGCTGGAGCGCAAGAGAAACCGCGGCAGGCGTCACCTGTAAACGCTTAGAGGCCCTAACGGCATTCCCGGCAGAAATCACGGCATCAAGCACTTTCATTAGATTGAAATCAAAATCTTTGGTGACGTGCTTACTGTTCATTATTATTTATGCCATGAGGTTAACCCGCTCATATCTATATAGCTAAACACTCAGCCAACATAAATTATTTGTCATAAAAAACCATAAGTTAACCATAAAATGAACACTCTTGGCCGAGCGTTGGCGCAATAACAGCATCACTTCCATAAATCTTACTAACAAAAGAATAAAGCCGTAAAAAAACATCATCACACATCATAATGGGCTAATGATGGTGCGTGATGGCAGAAAAAAGCCGGGGATGCTTACACATCCCCGGCTTTCATCATCAATGCTGAGCTTTTGATTTTTAGCGCGTTAAATCATCAAAAAACTTCTTCACGCCGTCAAAGAAGCTCTTAGAACGCGGGCTGTTTTTAGAACTGGCCGGTCCGCCAAAGCTCTCTTCCAGCTCTCGCAGCAACTCTTTCTGCTTCTCATTCAGGTTAACCGGCGTCTCAACCACCACCCGGCACAACAGGTCGCCCTGGCTGCCGCCGCGCACCGATTTCACCCCTTTGCCGCGCATACGGAACAGCTTGCCGGTCTGGGTTTCCGCTGGAACTTTCAGCTTCACGCGGCCATCCAGCGTCGGCACTTCAATTTCGCCGCCCAATGCCGCCATCGCAAAGTTGATCGGCACTTCGCAGTACAGGTTATTCTCTTCACGCTCAAAAATCGGGTGTGCTTTTACCTGAACCTGAACATACAAATCACCTGCCGGTGCGCCGTGTTCCCCAGCCTCGCCCTCGCCTGCCAGACGAATGCGGTCACCGGTATCCACGCCCGCCGGAATTTTCACCGACAGCGTTTTGGATTTTTCTACGCGACCATGACCGTGACATTTGGTGCAGGGATCTTTAATGATCGTCCCGCGCCCGTGACAATGCGGACATGGCTGCTGAACGGTAAAGAAGCCCTGACGCATCTGCACCTGGCCCGCGCCATGACAGGTCGGGCAGGTAACCGGCTCGCTGCCTTTTTTGGCGCCGCTGCCGTGGCAAACATCACACTCTACCAGCGTAGGAATGCGGATTTCCTTGGTAACGCCGCGAACCGCTTCTTCCAGCGTCAGCTCCATGTTGTAACGCAAATCGGCGCCGCGCGTCGCACGTTGACGGCGACCGCCGCCAAAAATGTCGCCGAATACGTCACCAAAAATATCGCTGAAGTCAGCGCCGCCGCCAAAACCGCCGGGGCCACCGCCCATACCGCCTTGTTCGAATGCGGCATGTCCGTACTGATCATAAGCGGCGCGCTTCTGATCGTCCGTCAGGATTTCATAGGCCTCTTTGATTTCCTTGAACTTGGCTTCCGCATCCTTATCCCCCTGATTGCGGTCGGGGTGATATTTCATAGCCAGGCGTTTATAGGCCTTTTTGATTTCGCGCTCATCCGCGGTACGGGATACGCCCAAAACCTCGTAATAGTCTTTTTTCGCCATTATTTCTCAACCCTTAACAAAAGTGCACGGGCGAAGAGTTGCCTCTGCGCCCGTGCCGGTTCTGGTAGCACCCGGCTACCACGCCCGCTTAAGGGCGATTATTTTTTGTCTTTCACTTCTTCGAATTCGGCGTCAACCACATCGTCTTCTTTCTGAGCGCTGGTATCAGCCTGCGCGCCGCCGGCCTGGGCCTGCTGCTGAGCGAACTCCTGCAGCTTGCCGGATGCCTGAACCAGCGTCTGGATTTTCGCTTCGATCTCAGCTTTATCTTCGCCTTTCACTGCGGTTTCCAGCGCTTTCAGCGCATCTTCGATCGCCGTTTTGTCGTCAGCCGGCAATTTTTCACCCGCTTCTTCAACCAGTTTACGCGTACCGTGGATCAGCTGATCCGCCTGGTTGCGTGTCTGAACCAGTTCTTCGAACTTACGATCCGACTCTGCGTTAGCTTCCGCATCACGCACCATTTTCTGAATTTCTTCCTCGTTCAAACCGGAAGAAGCTTTGATGGTGATGTTCTGCTCACGGCCAGTGTTCTTGTCCTTCGCCGATACGTGCAGGATGCCGTCCGCATCGATGTCAAAGGTGACTTCGATCTGCGGCATACCACGCATTGCCGGCTGAATGCCGTCCAGGTTGAACTGGCCCAGGGACTTGTTGTCGCCTGCACGCTTACGCTCGCCCTGCAGCACATGGATCGTCACCGCAGACTGGTTATCTTCCGCCGTTGAGAACACCTGGCTGTGCTTGGTCGGGATGGTGGTGTTTTTGGTGATCAGCGGGGTCATCACGCCGCCCATGGTTTCGATACCCAGTGACAGCGGGGTAACGTCCAGCAGCAACACGTCTTTCACATCACCGGCCAGTACGCCGCCCTGAACCGCCGCACCAATCGCCACTGCTTCGTCCGGGTTCACGTCTTTACGCGGCTCTTTGCCGAAGAAGTCTGCAACTTTCTTCTGCACCATCGGCATACGGGTCTGACCGCCGACCAGGATAACGTCGTCAATGTCAGAAACAGACAGCCCGGCATCTTTCAGCGCAACTTTCAGCGGTTCCAGAGAACGGGAAACCAAATCTTCAACCAAAGATTCCAGCTTAGCGCGGGTCACTTTGATGTTCATGTGTTTCGGACCGGTGGCGTCTGCTGTGATGTACGGCAGGTTCACGTCGGTCTGCTGTGCGGAAGAAAGCTCGATTTTCGCCTTCTCAGCCGCTTCTTTCAGACGCTGCATCGCCAGCGGGTCGTTACGCAGGTCAATACCCTGCTCTTTCTTAAACTCATCAACCAGGTAGTTGATCAAACGGCTGTCGAAGTCTTCACCGCCCAGATGGGTATCCCCGTTGGTGGCCAGCACTTCAAACGTTTTTTCGCCTTCAACTTCGTCGATTTCAATGATGGAGATATCGAACGTACCGCCACCCAGGTCGTATACCGCGATAGTGCGGTTGCCAACGCCTTTGTCCAGACCGTAAGCCAGCGCGGCCGCAGTCGGTTCGTTGATAATACGTTTAACTTCCAGACCCGCGATACGCCCGGCGTCTTTCGTTGCCTGACGCTGCGCATCGTTGAAGTATGCCGGAACGGTAATCACCGCTTCGGTCACCGGTTCACCCAGATAGTCTTCTGCCGTTTTCTTCATCTTCTTCAGCACTTCGGCGGAAATCTGCGGCGGAGCCAGTTTCTGATCTTTAACGCCTACCCAGGCATCGCCGTTGTCAGCTGCGATAATGTTATACGGCATGATCGCTTTGTCACGCTGCACTTCGTCATCTTCAAAACGACGACCAATCAGACGCTTGATAGCGAACAGGGTATTCTGCGGGTTAGTGACGGCCTGACGTTTAGCCGGCTGCCCTACCAGGATTTCACCGTCCTGCGTGTAGGCGATGATAGAAGGCGTGGTACGATCGCCTTCGCTGTTTTCCAGGACGCGAGCCTGAGTGCCATCCATGATGGCGACGCAAGAGTTGGTTGTACCCAGGTCGATACCAATAATTTTGCCCATCGAATGTCTCCACTAAAAAATCGTTATTCATATCATTGCTACCGTAAGTGGGGACGGATTCTGTGTTTTCAACCGCCTTATCTTCACGTTTCATACGGCAAGCAACTGCGTTGTAAGTAACATGGGGCCATCCAAACCGGCATCAAGGGGGAGATTGAAAAAAAATCTTATTTTTAGGCTTATCAGATCATTGTTTCATGCGCCGCTCCTCATTATTATGCCGCGCGCCCGATCTCATGCGGCTTCGCGAATCGCGGCGCGCTTTATAAAATGCAGAAACGTGATTCTGCCTGAGTTAATCATTTCTCTTACTACCAGAGGCTTTATGCAAACCAACAAGTTGGCGAATCCCGGTCCGTTAGGACTGATGGGCTTCGGGATGACCACCGTCTTGCTGAACCTGCACAATGCGGGATACTTCCCCCTGACTTCCGTCATCATTTCCATGGGGATCTTCTATGGCGGGCTGGCGCAGATTTTTGCCGGTATTCTGGAATATAAAAAAGGCAACACCTTCGGCGTAACGGCGTTTACGTCTTACGGCTGTTTCTGGTTGTCCCTGGTCGGTATTCTGCTGCTGCCGCGGATGGACATGGCGGAAGCGACCGACGGTAAATTCCTCGGCACCTACCTGGCGCTGTGGGGCGTATTCACCCTGTTCATGTTCTTCGGCACCCTGCGCGCCAACCGCGCATTGCAGTTCGTGTTCGCCAGCCTGACCGTGCTGTTCTTCCTGCTGGCCTGGGGAAACATCACCGGTAACGCCGGGCTGCTGCAATTCGCCGGCTATGAAGGCATTATCTGCGGCGCCAGCGCTATCTACCTGGCCATGGCGGAAGTGCTCAATGAGCAGGCGGGTCGCACCGTATTACCTATCGGCGAATGCAAGTGTAAGTAAGCTTCGTTCACCCGAAAAAAAACCGCCGGTCACGGCGGTTTTTTTATTCTGTCCTCAGCAACTATCGATCCGTCGCTACCATCCCGACTTCCCTTGCGGCCTCGCTGTTGAGATCGCGCGCCAGATAAAGCCCCAATCCCAGCCCGACCAACGACAGCGCCAGAACATAATAGGCCGGCGCCATCGGCGTGAGCTTCATAATTAACGTCACGAAGATAGGCGTCAGCCCGCCGAAAATGGCATAAGCCACGTTATACGAAAATGAAATGCCGCTGAACCGCACTTCGGCAGGGAACGCACGCACCATAACGTAAGGCACCGCGCCCACTATCCCCACGCTGAATCCTGCCAGGGCATAGCTGGCGAAGAGCTGAACGTCGCCTATCCCGCGGGCAACGGAGTGATAGAACATCCAGCTGCATACCGCCAGCAGCACGCTTCCGCCGATAAACGTTTTACTGGCGCCCAGCCTGTCGCAAATAGCGCCCGAGATGATACATCCCAGGGTCAACGCGACGGTCGCCATGCTGTTAGCCTGCAACGAAAGCGCCGCCGGAATGGCAAACTGCTTTTGCAGATAGGTCGGCGTCATCAGAATCACCACCACGATCCCCGCAGAAAGCAGCCAGGTCAGCAACATGGAGACGATCACTTCTTTACGGTGATTCATCACCACCGACTTCAGCGGCAGTTCCTCAGCCAGCGCTTTGCGCGCCTGCATTTCGGTAAAGATCGGCGTTTCCTGCAACCAGCGGCGCAAGTACATGGCGAACAGGCCGAAAATCCCGCCCAGGAAGAACGGAATACGCCAGCCGCCGTCGGCGATCTGCGCTTGCGTCAGCACGGTATTGATCAACGTCGCCACCAGCGAACCCAGCAGGATCCCGGCCGTCAGCCCCGCGGTCAGGGTGCCGCAGGCAAAACCCACGCGCCGGCGCGGCACGTGTTCCGCCACGAATACCCAGGCGCCCGGCACTTCACCACCGATCGCCGCCCCCTGCAATACGCGCATCAGCAACAGAAGCAGCGGTGCGGCAATGCCGATACTCTGATAAGTCGGCAGCATCCCCATCGCCAGCGTCGGCAATGCCATCAGTAATATACTGAGGGTGAACATTTTTTTACGCCCAACCAGATCGCCGAAATGCGCCATGATAATGCCGCCCAGCGGCCGGGCCAGATAACCTGCGGCAAAAATCCCGAATGTCTGCACCTGGCGCAGCCATTCAGGCATGTCCGCAGGAAAGAAGAGATCGCCGACAACGGCAGCGAAAAAAACGAAGATGATAAAATCATAGAACTCTAACGCCCCGCCTAAGGCGGCCAGCGTCAGTGTTTTATAGTCCTGCCGGTTCAGGCGGCGGTTATGCAGTTCATTCATAGATTTCCAAAATATACCAGTGTGCATTAATAAATAAATGCCTTACTCTCCGTAAAGCAATAATGACTATAGCGTCACAATTAACACACACCAGCGGGAATGAATCATATTCCGCGATTTTTCTAACTTTAGTTTATTGTTTCACGCATTGCACTTTTGGGACGAAAAGCTGCTACTACGTCGCGGTGCGTCTCCACATAAGGCCCTTCCAGCAACTGGATGCAATACGGCACACTGGCGAAAATTCCGTGGACGATCGTTTTGCCTTCCGCATCTTTCAGGCCTTCCAGCGTTTCCTGAATTGACTTCGGCTGCCCCGGTAAATTGATAATCAACGCCTGTTTACGAATCACGCCCACCTGACGCGACAAAATCGCCGTCGGCACAAATTGCAGACTAATCTGACGCATCTGTTCGCCGAATCCCGGCATTATCCGGTCAGCCACCGCCAGCGTCGCATCCGGCGTGACGTCGCGCCGGGCCGGCCCCGTACCGCCGGTCGTCAACACCAGATGGCAACCCATTTCATCCACCAGCTCACACAGCGTCTGTTCAATCATCACCTGATCATCGGGAATCAACCGCGTCTCCACGCGGTACGGCGTCGCCAGGGCTTTCTCCAGCCATGCCTTCAGGGCTGGCAGCCCTTTATCCTGATAAACCCCGCTGGAAGCGCGATCGGAGATAGAAACCAGACCTATGCGTAATGTATTCATACTACAACCTCTACCCATATCCCCTGCTGTCCGGGGCCAACTTGTTGAGAGTGCAGAATGATACTATGCCAGTTGCCAATCACCACATTCGCACGTTGTAAATGGTGACGCGGCAGACGATCCGCCAGTGCGATCACCGTCATTCCCGCCGCTCTCGCCGCACGAATACCGTTTTCATCGCTTTCGATCACCAGGCAGTCCCGCGGATCGACCTGATAGTAGCGAGCCGCCATCAGGTAAGGTTCGGGATCGGGCCGACCGCTGGTGACCTGTTCCGCGCCGACCAGCAGAGGCGGCGCTTCCAGGCCGGCCTGCGCCATGCGCGCGTGCGCCACGTTCCCCGACGCCTGAGTCACCACGCCCCAGGGGGTACCGGCCAACGCATCCAGCAGCGCTCTGGCGCCGGCGCGCAGCTTGCTGTAGCGCCCGGCAGCGTCATACAGCGCCGCCTCCAGGGCATGGCTTTCATTGTCAGCATTAAGCTGCGGATCAACGGATTTCAGGATCTCCTGGATCCGCTGGCTGTGAATACGGTGAGCGAAGGATGAAAAATCCAGGCCGCGCTGTTGTGCCCACTGGCGCCAGATTTGATCAATCTCCGCCCCCGTGTCCAACAGGGCACCGTCCAAATCAAGAAATACGGCGGCAACGTGTTTTTTCCACATACTCCGGTCCTCCTTAATATGTCGATTGCTACATCCTTCAGGGTAAACCTAACCGACGAATGAGGCAAAACCGGTCGTACCTCCGGCCTCCTGATGAGCGTAAAACCTCAGCCAACCCATTGCAGGCGGCGCATGGTTTCGGCATGCGCCTGCAGCATCGCCCTGACTTTACCGACGGTGTGCCCGCCAACAGGAATTGCGGAAGTCGCCGCCGGTGACGGCGCATTACAAACGTGAACCGTTCTGCGGGTCGTCACGAACAGAAAGTCATCGATAACCTGCCCGCTCCGGGCTATCGCCTGCGCCCGAACGCCGGAAGGGCAAGGCTGCAAATCCTGAAGAGAGATTGACGGGCAATATCGCCGCACCGCTTTTAAATAGCTGTGTACGCATAGCGCATTTTTCATTTCATGAATTCCGGTACGCATATGCCGCCGTAATGCACGGCGCACGCCCGGCATCCCGGCCAGCTCCAGCATATCCGATAAAGAAAAATCACGCCGGCGATACCCTTCCCGCTTGAAAGCCAATACCGCGCTGGGGCCAACAATAATGCTGCCGTCCATCGTCCGCGTCAGATGTACCCCCAGAAACGGCAGGGCGGGGTCGGGAACCGGATATATCAGGTGATTGATAAGACGATTATTTTGCGGAGAAAGGCGGTAATACTCACCGCGAAACGGGCAGATGGTAAAACCGGGATCGATATCCAGCATTTTGACCAGCCTGTCGGCCATCAGGCCGGCGCAGCCCACCAGATAGCGGGTTTCAAACTCCGCCAGCGTGGTGCTGACCAAAACGCCTTTCAGGTTTTCATTCAGCGACCGGACCTGCGCGTTATAGAAGATCTCCCCGCCCGCCTGGCAAAACGTGCGCGCCATGACCTGCGCCATCTCAGCATAATCCACGATGCCGCTGTCAGGGGAAAAGAGGCCGCATTTCCCCCTGATATTGGGTTCCCGCTCGCTCAGTTGCCCGGCGTCGAGCCATTCACATCCCAACCCGTTGATCATCGCGCGCTCATGCAATCCGTGCAGGCGTTCCGTTTCAACCGCATTGGTCGCCACTAGCAGCTTGCCGCAGATGTCATAGCGAATGTTATGATCGTCACAAAATCTCCGGGTCGCCATATTCCCGGTACGGCAAAAACGCGCTTTCAGGCTGCCCGGTAAATAATGGAGTCCCGCATGAATCACACCACTGTTGCGGCCGGTTTGGTGGCGGGCCAGCCGCGCCTCTTTTTCAAGTAAAGCAATGCGGGCTTCAGGATAGGCAGCGATGAGTTGCATAGCCGTGGAAAGGCCAACAATACCGCCACCCACAATGATGAAATCGTACATCAAGGAAATTCCTTAATAAAAATCTGTCACCGGCATATCGGGACTTCCCTGATCGATACAAGGCCAGAAGGAAAAGGAAATACCGGCCGTCTGGCCGGGATGTCCATACAACAAAATTTCTAATACGTTCGCCTGACAAACCTACACTCTTTTCAGTGTGAGGATTTAACCGTAAAGCGATAAGGGTGGAAAAATGTTCCATTTTTGTGATTTCAAATACAGAACATTCCCATTGCAGAGCAACGAATACAGAAAAATGTGCTGAAGTACAATGATTTTCATTAATGAATACAAGGGGAATGAATAAAAAACCGGCCGCAGCCGGTTTTTTCAATTCTGAAGATTTACCTGATGCCGTTATTACAGCAGGTCGGCAATCATCTTCTCGAGTTTTTCCTGGTCGATGGCGAACTTACGGATCCCTTCGGCCAGTTTATCCACCGCCATCGGGTCCTGGTTATGCTGCCAGTAGAAAGCGGCTTCCGTCAGTTTTTCCGGGCGCGCTTTCACGCTGCCGCTGAATCCCAGTTTACGCTCCACGCTTCCCTGAGTTTCAGAAAGCTCTTTAAGCAGCGCAGGCGCAATGGTCAAACGGTCGCAACCCGCCAGTTCCAGGATTTCGCCCATATTACGGAAACTTGCGCCCATCACCACGGTTTCATAACCATGTTCTTTGTAATATTGATAAATCTCGGAAACGGAAATCACGCCCGGATCTTCGTGAGCCGCATACTCTTTTTTGTCGGTGTTGGTTTTGTACCAGTCCAGGATACGCCCGACGAACGGCGAAATCAGGTATACGCCCGCCTCAGCACAGGCGCGGGCCTGAGCGAAGGAGAACAACAGCGTCAGGTTACAGTTGATGCCTTCTTTTTCCAGTTGCTCCGCAGCGCGGATGCCCTGCCAGGTGGAGGCCAGCTTGATCAAAATGCGATCGTTGCTGATGCCGGCGTCATTGTAGAGTTTAATCAGGCGTTTGGCTTTCGCCACGCTGGCGACCGTGTCGTAGGAAAGGCGCGCGTCAACTTCAGTTGAGATACGGCCCGGAACCAGCTTCAGAATTTCGAGACCAATGTTTACTGCCAGTTTATCGGTCGCGTCCACCACCTGCTGCGCTTTGTCGCTGCTCTGCCCGCGCGCCCAGGCGATTGCTTCGTCAATCAGCTTGCGGTATTCGGGGATCTGAGCGGCATTCAGAATCAGGGAAGGGTTGGTCGTCGCGTCCTGGGGTTGATACAGCTTCATCGCGGCGATATCGCCGGTATCGGCAACAACGGTGGTCAACTGGCGTAGGGAGGTCAATTTATCGGTCATGATTAGCGTTTCCATTAGTTGGAGCATAAAGCCATGATTACGGGCCTGTTAAGACAATAACACCGCCCGGTATCTGAAGTGTTGGCTGCTATGACTTGCCTGGAAAGAGATGATAACACGCGCGTCCGCATGCGCAAGGCACGAAATCTGCCATAAAACCTATCACTTTTATCGGTTTTGTTATCACGATAACAAGAAGACGCGTAAAACCATTTTGCCAGTGAAATCCGTCTGTTTATTCAGACAAAAAAGAAATAATAACGTATTGTTTTTGCATCATACGTCATATTAACTAAGGATTATCTTATTCATGGTATAATCCGCTTGTCGTAAGGTCGGCAACTGCCGCTTTATTACTTGCCGTGTGTGAGCACCATGAAAAAGCCAGAGCAAAAAGGAAATCGTCAGTGGTCGAATTGGTCAATCTTATCAACAACATTCTCTGGGGCTCCGTACTTATCTATTTATTACTTGGGTCCGGAATTTACTTCACGCTCCGCAGTCGTTTTATTCAACTCCGCCATTTCGGCCACATGTTTTCGGTTCTCAGGAACAGCAATAATGTCAGCGGCACCGGTATCTCTTCTTTTCAGGCGCTTTGCACCAGCCTGGCGGCGCGCGTAGGTACCGGCAACCTGACGGGCGTGGCCATCGCGCTGACGGCAGGCGGCCCCGGCGCCATTTTCTGGATGTGGCTGGTCGCCCTGATCGGTATGTCGACATCCTTTATTGAGAGCACCCTCGCCCAGCTGTATAAAACGAAAGATAAGCACGGCAACTACCGCGGCGGCCCTGCGTACTACATGGAACGCGGCCTCGGTATGCGTTGGATGGGCGTACTGTTTTCCGTTTTCCTGATCATCGCTTTCGGCCTGGTGTTCAATGCGGTGCAGGCCAACGCTATCGCCCAGGCCAGCTATATGGCGTTCGGCCTGAATCCGGCCTATGTTGGCCTCGGGCTGATGATACTCAGCGGCCTGGTGATTTTTGGCGGGTTGCGCGCGGTAGCAAAAACCGCAGAAAAAATCGTCCCGATAATGGCTATCGCCTACCTGCTGCTTGCGCTGTGGATTACCGGCCAGCATCTGGACAGACTCCCCGCGATTCTGATGCTGATTTTCAAAAGCGCCTTCGGCCTGCAGGAGGCGGTTACCGGCACCGCGGCCTACACGATATCCCAGGCGCTGAGCATAGGCGTGCAACGCGGCCTGTTTTCCAACGAAGCCGGCATGGGTTCAGCCCCCAACGCGGCGGCCTGCGCCAATCCGTATCCGCCTCATCCCGCCTCACAGGGGTTCGTGCAAATGTTCGGCGTCTTTATCGATACCATCGTGATTTGCACCGCCACGGCAGCCATCATTCTCTCTTCCGGTTTGTTGAATGACGGCATCAGCAGCATTAAAGGTATCGAAATTACGCAAAAGGCCATGTCCATGGCGGTAGGCGGTTGGGGGAATATTTTTATCGCCGTGGCGATTTTCTTTTTTGCCTTTACCTCTATCATCGCGAATTACGCGTATGCCGAAAATAACCTGGTGTTTCTGGAGCACAACCACACCAGCGGACTGCTGCTCTTTCGCTGCGGCGCGCTCGGAATGGTGATGTTCGGCGCGCTGGCCGAAATGCCATTGGTCTGGAAAATGGCGGACGTTTCCATGGCGCTGATGGCCATCTGCAACCTCATCGCCATCTTGTTGCTTTCCGGCGTCGCCCTCCGGCTGTGCCATGACTACAACCGTCAGCGCCAGCTCGGTAAAATGCCGGTATTCGATATTAACCAGTTCCCCGATCTCAAGCCGCAGGTCGAGCCGGGGATCTGGGATTAAATCACCAGTAGGGCGGCACAGGCCGCCCCTTATCCTATCAAAACGATAGATCCCCCTTCCCGCACGTTTTTGTTACAGTAATGCATCAAATTCGCATTACAGGACGCCGCCATGCTGATCATCATTTCACCGGCCAAAACGCTGGACTACGAAAGCCCGCTTCCGACTTCCCGCTATACCCAGCCGGAACTGCTCGACTACTCTGCCCGGCTGATGAAATATTGCCGTAAGCTGACCCCGGCCCAGATCGCCAGCCTGATGAAAATCAGCGATAAACTGGCCGGGCTGAATGCGGCGCGCTTTGCAGAATGGCATCCCGACTTCACGCCGGACAACGCCCGCCCAGCCCTGCTGGCGTTCAAGGGCGACGTCTATACCGGGTTACAGGCTGGGGATTTCAGCGAAGAGGACTTTGATTTCGCTCAGCAGCACCTGCGGATGCTGTCAGGGCTTTACGGCGTGCTGCGTCCGCTTGACCTGATGCAGCCTTACCGCCTGGAAATGGGCATCAAACTGCACAACGACAGCGGCGACGATCTCTATAGCTTCTGGGGCGACGTACCGACGCAAAAACTGAACCAGGCATTGCTGGCGCAAAAAGACGATATCCTGATCAATCTGGCCTCTGACGAATACTTCAAGGCGGTCAAACCGGCCAAGGTGAAGGGGTCGCTGATTAAACCCGTATTCCTGGATGAGAAGAACGGCCAGTTTAAAGTCATCAGCTTCCATGCCAAAAAAGCGCGCGGACTCATGAGCCGTTTCATTATCAAAAACCGCCTGACCCAACCTGAACAGCTGAAGGATTTTGACTCGGCAGGATACTTTTTCGACAGTGAGAAAGAGACGTCAGCGGCCCGCGAGTTAATCTTTAAACGTCACGAACGCTGATCGGGTTATCCCGGCCAGTTGGCCGGGATAATCAGGATACTCAGGCTTTCTGCGTCAGGAACGTGCGTAACTGCGCGAAATCCGGCTGCATTGTGTGCGACAGCAGCGGCATATCCGCCCGCTCGGCCAGCTCGGCAGGAAGCGAAATTTCACGCTGCAATATCTCTTCCACCACTTCCTTAAACTTAGCCGGATGCGCCGTACCCAGAAACAGGCCGAATTCGCCCGGCTGGAGCGTATCGCGCAGCAAACGGTAAGCGATGGCCGCGTGCGGCTCGGAAATGTAGCCCAACATCGCCATTTCGCGCACGGTATCTTTGGTGACCGTGTCAGAAACCGCACCGCTCGCCAGATCCTTCAGTTGCCAAATCTTACGGCGGAACAGTTCCTCCACGCGCGGCCAGTTGTTCGGCTGGCTGACGTCCATCGCATTCGACAACGTCGCCACCGTCGCATGCGGCTGCCATGCGCCGCTGGCCAGGAAGCGCGGCACGGTATCATTCGCGTTGGTTGCGGCAATGAAGCGTTTCACCGGCAGGCCGAGGGATTTCGCCAGCAGGCCCGCGGTCAGATCGCCGAAGTTACCGCTGGGCACCGACACCACCAGCTGGTTGCGGGCCTCCTGAGGCAATTGCGCCACCGCCTCGAAGTAATAGCATACCTGAGCCAGCAACCGGCTGATGTTGATAGAGTTCGCCGAGTTCAGCCCAATCGCCGTTTTCAGCTCTTCATCGTCAAACGCCTGCTTCACCAACGCCTGGCAGGCATCAAAGTCTCCCTCGATGGCAATGGTCTGAATGTTGCCGCCCAGCGTACAGAACAATTTCTCCTGCAACGGGCTGATTTTGCCGCGCGGATAAAGGATCACCACCCGCACGTTTTCCAGGCCGTAAAACGCATGCGCCACCGCCGCGCCGGTGTCGCCGGATGTCGCGGTCAGAATGGTCACCGGCTCGCCGCCGGCCACTTCCTGGAGCATCTGCGCCATAAAACGACCGCCGAAATCTTTGAATGCCAGCGTCGGGCCGTGAAACAGCTCAAGAGAATAAATATCCGGTTCAACCTTTGCGACCGGCGCAGGGAAAGTAAACGCCGCCCCTATCCGCTTTTTCAGCGTCTCTTCGGAGAACTCATCGCCCAGATAAGCACCGAGGATCTGCGCGCTGCGGGTGACGAAATCCAGCTTCAGCAGACGATCGATCTCCGTTAATTCAAACTCCGGCAACTCCAGCGGGAAATACAGCCCCTGCTGCGAACCTAACCCTTTTCTTACCGCCTGTGCGAAGCTGACCTGCTCGTTGTGATCTTTCAGATTATAAAGTTTCATGCATTATCCCAGTCGTCTTGCGCCTGCGGTATCCAGACGGCAAATGTGAACAAATCCCTCATCATTTTGCAGATAGTTGGCTTCCAGCCAATGCGCCATACGCTGCGCGGTATCCGGTTGATCGCAAATGGCGAACAGCGTCGGACCTGAGCCAGAGATCCCGCAGGCCAGCGCCCCGATCTCCTGCGCCGCCTGGCGCGCCTGGGAAAATCCCGGCAGCAGGCGCGTACGATACGGCTCAGCGATAACGTCTTTCATTAATTTCGCCGCCAGCGCCGGCTGGCGGGTATGGCAGGCATGAATAAAGCCGGCCAGATAACGGCCGTGGCTGATACAGTCCTGGCGCCGGTACTGCGCGGGCAGAATCGCACGCGCCTCCGCCGTAGACACCTTAATGCCCGGATACGCCATCACCCACAGCCAGTCATCAAACGCCGGAACCGGCTGGCTGATGATGCCGTTCTCCTCCAGCATCAACTGCAATCCGCCCAGATAGCAGGGCGCCACGTTGTCGTAATGCACGCTGCCGGAGATGCGCCCTTCCATCTCGCCCATCAGCGCCAGCAGCTGCGTTTCGTTGAACGGCTGTCCGGCAAACTCATTCAATGCCATCAACGCCGCGACGACGGAGCAGGCGCTGGAGCCCAGCCCTGAGCCGATCGGCATATTTTTTTCCAGCACCATCGCTACCGGCAGCGGTTTCCCCAGGGCGTCGCAGAAGCGTTCCCAGCACTGATAAACGATGTTCTCTTTAGGATCGTCCGGCAGCTTGCTGACAAAGCTCCCGCGGTTCTCCAGGCTGAAGGTGTCCGCCAGCTCAACGCTGACGCAGTCACCCAGCAACGCGCCATCCACCGGAGACACCGCGGCGCCAAGCACATCAAAGCCAACGCTGACGTTGCCGATAGAGGCCGGCGCATAAATTTTGACCATATCAGACTCCTAACTTCCATGACAACGTGCGCAGCAGATCGGCGAATACCCCGGCGGCCGTCACGTCGTTCCCCGCGCCGTAGCCACGCAGCACCAGCGGCAGCGGCTGATAGTAGCGGCTGTAGAAGGCCAGCGCATTCTCCCCGTTCTTCACCTTGAACAGCGGATCGTCGCCGTCCGCTTCAACGATCTGCACCTGGCACTTACCGTCGTTAATCTGTCCAACATAGCGTAAAACGGCGCCGCGATCCCGTGCCGCGGCCACCCGGGCGCGGAATTCCTCGTCAAGCTGAGGCAGACGCTGCAAAAATTCATCCACGTTGCCGCTGGCGTCAAAGGACGCAGGCAGAACCGGTTCGATGTTGATATCAGAAAGCTCAAGATTGTGGCCGGACTCACGCGCCAGAATCAGCAGCTTGCGCGCAACGTCCATGCCGGAAAGATCGTCACGGGGATCCGGCTCGGTGAACCCCATCTTTTTCGCTTCCAGCGTGGCGTCCGACAGGCTGGCACCTTCTTCCAGACGACCGAAAATAAAGGAGAGCGATCCCGACAGTACGCCGGAAAAACGCACCAGCTCATCACCGGCGCTCAGCAGGTTTTGCAGGTTTTCAATAACCGGCAAACCGGCGCCTACGTTAGTGTCATACAGGAACTTACGGCGTGAACCGGCGGCGGCCTGACGCAGCTGATGGTAATAATCCATCGACGCGGTATTCGCCTTCTTGTTCGGCGTCACCACGTGGAAGCCGTTTCTCAGGAAATCCGCATACTGATCGGCGACCTCCTGGCTGGAGGTGCAATCGACGATGACCGGGTTAAGCAGGTGATATTCATTCGCCAGCCGGATCAGACGCCCGAGGTTAAATGGCTCGCGCGCCTGCGCCAGCTCATCACGCCAGCCGTCCAGGGCGATGCCGTGTACGTTGGTCAGCAGCGCCCTGGAGTTGGCGATGCCGCATACGCGCAGATCGATGTGCTTGTCTTTCAGCCAGTTTTGCTGGCGTTTGATTTGCTCCAGCAATGCGCTGCCTACGCCGCCGGTGCCGACCAAAAAGACTTCGATCACCTGATCGGTATTGAACAGCATTTGGTGCGTTACACGCACGCCGGTGGTGGCGACGTCATTATCCACCACCACGGAGATGGAGCGCTCGGAAGAGCCCTGAGCAATCGCCACAATGTTGATGTTGGCCCGCGCCAGCGCGGCGAAGAATTTGGCGGAGATACCACGCAGCGTACGCATGCCGTCACCCACCACCGAAATCACCGCCAACCGCTCCAGAACGTCCAGCGGCTCCAGCAGGCCATCCTTCAGCTCCAGATAGAATTCTTCCTCCAACGCCCGGCGCGCCCGTACCAGCTCACTTTGGGGAACGCAGAAACTGATGCTGTATTCCGATGAAGACTGGGTGATCAATACGACGGACACCCCGGCGCGGGACATCACGGCGAACACGCGCGCCGCCATGCCGATCATGCCCTTCATGCCCGGCCCGGAAACGTTGATCATCGCCATGTTGTTCAGGTTGGTGATCCCCTTCACCGGGAACGCCTCATCGCCGCTCTCCCGCCCGATCAGCGTGCCGGGTGCCTGAGGGTTGGCGGTGTTTTTAATAAGGCAGGGAATTTGAAACTGGGCGATGGGGGCGATAGTGCGGGGATGCAAAACCTTGGCGCCGAAGTAAGACAGCTCCATCGCTTCCTGATACGACATCGACTTCAGCAGGCGCGCATCCGGCACCGTGCGGGGGTCACAGGTATAGACGCCGTCTACGTCAGTCCAGATTTCACAACAGTCAGCGCGCAGGCAGGCAGCCAGCACCGCCGCGGAATAGTCGGAGCCGTTGCGGCCCAGCACCACCAGCTCGCCTTTATCGTTTCCGGCGGTAAAACCGGCCATCAGGATCATGTGATCGGCCGGAATTTTATCCGCGGCGATACGGCGGGTAGATTCAGCGATATCTACGGATGAATCGAGGAAATGCCCCACCGCCAGCAACTTCTTCACCGGATCGATGACGCTGACCTGATGACCGCGGGCGCGCAGCAGCGCCTCCATGATGGCGATGGAAAGCTTCTCGCCGCGGCTGATGATCATCGCGTTGACGCTGTCCGGGCACTGTCCCAGCAGAGAAATACCGTGCAGAACCTGCCTGAGCAGGGCGAACTCCTGCTCCACCAGCGCCTTCATGGCGTCATGGGCAAAACCGGGCTGCGCTTCAGCCAGTCCGTTCAGCAACTCGGAGAAAATGCGTTCCGCATCGCTCATATTGGGCAGGGTATCCTGCCCGGCGATGGTTCTTTCAATCATCGCTACCAGGTGGTTGGTGATTTTAGCCGGCGCGGACAACACGGTGGCAACCTGTCCCTGCCGGGCATTATTCTCCAGGATATCCGCGACGCGCAAAAAACGCTCCGCGTTAGCCACTGAGGTACCACCAAACTTCAACACTCGCATTCCCATTCACTCCCTCATTTTGAGCCTTGCCCGCGTGATATGCATTTGCTCTGGATCGTTGGCAACAAAAAAGCCCGCACTTTTCGGTGCGGGCTTTTTCGTTTTTCACTTTATCTGCATGCGTCAGCCCGCACCGCTACTGGTTGTAGTACCGGTGATAGTAATAATTGTGGTGATGTTCAGGCTGATGATTCGCATTCTGTCTGTCTCAATAATTCCTGTCTCTGTCCCTATATTGGTTAAAGCAACGACGTGATCAAGTCAACATTTTTCTAATTTCGGCGCATGGCAGCACAGAAAAACAAGCCACATCAATCACCACATCTTTTCGCCATTACAGCATAAAAAACCAATCACGCACTCAACACCTGTCATCATCCGGTAACAATTCAGATTGAGCCGGAGTAATCCGCGTTTTTTCCGCCGCTATTCTTTCGGCGCTTTTTTAAGCGCTTTTTCGATGTCATGCAGCAGGGTATGCAACATGGCGGTGTCACGCTGCGCCAGCAAACCCATGCGCTGATCCAGCCAGTCGCCCAGCTTCCGGTCATCCGCCACATCCAGCGCTTGCAGCAACGATGCAACCCGTTCCCGCAGCGCTTTCAGCTGATTTTCCTGAGCTGGGGGTTCGCTGACGGCGGCAACCTGCATCAGGGATGACAGCTGATAGCAGTACACCATCACCGCCTGCCCCAGATTCAATGACGGATAATCGGCAACCATTGGTACGCCGGTCAGAATATCGGCCAGAGCCAGTTCATCATTGGTTAATCCGGAATCCTCCCTGCCAAACACCAGCGCACAGTGGCCAAGCCAGCGGCGTTTTTCCTCCAGCACGCCCTCCAACTCCTGCGGCGAACAATAGTAATGGTAGCGGGCGCGGCTGCGCGCCGTGGTAGCGACGGTGAAATCAACGTCCGCCAGCGCCTGGGCCAGGGTGTCATAGTGAATAACATTATCGAGCACCTCGCCGGCTCCGTGCGCAACCCAACGCGCAGGTTCCTCCAGATAAACGCGACTATTGACTATTCTTAACGACGAAAACCCCATGGTTTTCATCGCCCTTGCCGCCGCCCCGACATTTTCCGCCCGCGCGGGAGAGACCAGCACAATATGTATTTGCATCGCAAAATGCCCTGTTTTTTCAATCCTGGTTATGCAAAAGCACACTCTATCTCGTTCGGAAAGCGTTTACTAACGCAGATAAAGTTACAATTCATTAACAATATTAGGAATTAGCCTAAACTAAACCTATAAAAATGAGTGCTTAATCAAATTTTAAAAATTAAGTCGCGATTTAAACACAAAAAACGTTAATTATATTTCTTATCAATTAATTAAAACCCCGTAAAAACAAAATAAGAAAAGTTTTCATTTTTGTAACTTGCAGGGTGAAATCAGGAACAAACTATTAGCAATGCTTGGGTTAGCACTCAATTTTTCAAGTGTTTTTCACAATTCTGTTAACGTGCTACAATTGGATTTGATATATGTCAACAAAGGGTAGTTTTGTTGGATGGCAATTACGGCGTGGACTGTTATATTGCTGTTAATGGGGTTAGGATATGCGCCGCTTTTGGCACCTCCGGGGCTGTAGGGAGTAGCATCCCCCCACCAACCTGGCAATGTTGTTGACGTTGATGGAAAGTGCATCAAGAACGAGTTTACGTACTTTAGTTCACCCTTTTTCTGCCGTTGCGCCACGTTTTGTGAGTGCCAGAAACTGAACTGCTGTACATCTTATTTCTATTTTGTTGGCAATTTTAGGTAGCAAAACATGCAGACCCCGCACATTCTTATCGTCGAGGACGAGTTAGTCACTCGCAACACGCTCAAAAGCATCTTTGAAGCGGAAGGGTATATCGTTCATGAGGCCAATGACGGCGCAGAAATGCACCAGATTCTGTCGGAGTTTGACATCAATCTGGTCATCATGGACATTAACCTTCCGGGGAAAAACGGCCTGTTATTAGCTCGCGAACTACGTGAACAAGCAAACGTCGCGCTAATGTTTCTTACCGGTCGCGATAACGAAGTGGATAAAATTCTTGGCCTGGAAATCGGTGCGGATGATTACATCACCAAGCCGTTTAATCCTCGCGAGCTGACTATCCGCGCACGTAATCTGCTTTCCCGTACCATGAACCTGGGAACCGGCAGCGAAGAACGCAAGCTGGTCGAAAGCTATAAATTTAACGGCTGGGAATTAGATATTAACAGCCGTTCGCTGATAAGCCCCAACGGTGAGCAGTACAAGCTGCCGCGCAGTGAATTCCGCGCCATGCTGCACTTCTGCGAAAACCCGGGCAAGATCCAGTCCCGCGCCGAGCTGCTGAAAAAAATGACTGGCCGTGAGCTGAAACCCCACGATCGTACCGTGGACGTCACCATCCGCCGCATCCGCAAGCATTTTGAATCTACCCCGGATACGCCGGAAATTATCGCAACGATTCACGGTGAAGGTTATCGCTTCTGCGGTGATCTGGAAGAGTAATCGTCATCGCGGCACAAACAAAAAAGGCAGCCCACGGGCTGCCTTTTTGATTATTAGCGGACCGGCTCCGCCGTTCCCCACGGCATGATCGGCACGGCGCTGATGGCGTTTTTCGGCGAGCCATCAACGATTTTATCTGAATAGGTCAGATAAATAAGGGTATTACGCTTGGCGTCATAAAACCGCACCACCTGAAGCGTTTTAAACACCAGCGAGGTGCGCTTGCGGAATACAACCTCACCGTCAGATTTTTTACTTTTTATCTTGTCGCTTACGCTAACCGGCCCGACCTGCTGGCAGGAAATCGCCGCATCGGACGTGTCTTCAGCAAGCCCCAGCCCGCCCTTAATGCCGCCGGTTTTCGCCCGGCTGATATAGCAGGTGATGTTCTGGACATCCGGATCGTCAAACGCCTCGACCACGATCTTATGGTCCGGCCCGAGTAATTTGAATACCGTATCGACAGAGCCGATTTGCTCCGCGTGCACCCCGCCGGCCGCTACGGCCATGGTGAAACAAAGACCTACAAAATATTTATTCACTAACCTACCCCTGCTCACTATAATCACGCCACAATTCGGACCGAGTCTCGTCATCATATACCCAAATGCTTTCAGGTTGCACAATAAGACAGCAACCTCTCCGGGCGCTTACGCCGGAGCACATAAGAAAAAGCAGCCGGCTTAAGTGCGGCAAAATGACAAGGAGTGACCGGCTTCGGCTAACTGCGGCAGTATCACGCATTATAGCGGCAAAATCTGGTCTTACCGTGTTAATTTCCGGCCCGGCCATTTGCCTATTTTTTTGGATTTTATGACAGCGCACACACCTGCACAGCACTTCCTGCACTGAAAAAACCAAAAAGCAGTAGAATCCGCAAAAAATTGCTATTATGCCGCACTGTCGTGTTGTACGTTCATCATCGCTCTCGAGGACGCTCTAATGGATCAGGCCAACATCATTCGTGACCTGCTTAGCTGGCTGGAAAGTCATTTGGATCAACCGCTGGCTCTGGATAATGTTGCCGCTAAGGCTGGCTATTCGAAATGGCACCTTCAACGGATGTTCAAAGACGTCACCGGCCAGGCCATCGGCGCCTATATCCGCGCCCGGCGTCTTTCCAAGGCGGCAGTGGCCCTGCGACTGACCAGCCGGCCGATTCTGGATATCGCCCTGCAGTACCGGTTTGATTCACAACAGACATTCACCCGCGCGTTCAAAAAACAGTTTATTCAAACGCCGGCGCTCTACCGCCGTGCGGAAGACTGGCATGCCCATGGCATATGTCCGCCCATTCGTCTGGGGCTGAACAACATCGCGCAACCGGAGTTCATCACGCTGCCGAACCTGACGCTGGTCGGGGTCACGCAATGCTACAGTTGCACGCTGGAGCAGCTAAGCCAGGCCCGCACCGAGTTGCGCACCCAGTTCTGGCACGATTTCCTCAATGAAGTCAAAGATATTCCGCCAGTGCTGTACGGGCTGCACCATTCACGCGCCAGCCTGGAAAAAGATGATGAGCAAGAGGTGTTGTACACCACCGCCGTGGAGCCGCATTATCTGCCGGGCAACATCGATGCGGAAACGCAGGTCATTGTATTACAGGGCGGCGAGTATGCTCAGTTCTGCTATAACGGCCCGGCGGAAGGGTTTCAGGAATTCGTTATCAGCCTCTACGGCACCAGTCTGCCGACGCTGAATCTGGTGCGCCGTAAAGGCTACGACATTGAACGGTTCCATCCGTTGATCGACAGTTCGCAGCATCCGCCCAAACACATCAGCTGCGAGTATCTCATTCCCATCCGCCGCGATGAGGAATCAACGCTGTAATTCGTCCAGCGCGGGGTCCGTCAGATGATGGATATCACCCGCGCTTTCCACCACCCAGCCCGGAGCCAGCCAGGGGCTTTGCTGATAATCTACCCGCGACAGCGAGCAGTTGCGCAACCGCAGGCGCCGTTCGGCATAGGGTTTAAGCCCCAAAATAGTGCCGATTAAACATCCCAGCGCAATACCGTGGCTAATCAAGACCGGGCGGCTGCCTTCCGGCAGTTCACGACAGGCGTTCAGCGCGGCGTGCATACGTTCAGCCAGCTCATCCATGCTTTCTCCCTGCGGGATCCGTCCGCCCGGCGTACCGTCCACCATGCGCTTACGCCATCCCTCTTCCTCAGAGGAAAGGCCGTCAAGCAGGCGCTCCTCCAGAACGCCCATATGCAGTTCGCGCAGTCGGGCATCCGTCTGCAACGGCAGGCCGCAGGCATCGGCGATAATCTGCCCCGTCTGCTTCGCGCGTCCCAAATCACTGGCGATAACGTGCGTCATCCCCATCGTACTCAGCCGCCGGGCAACCTGGCGGGCCTGCAGCTCGCCGAGCGCCGTCAGCGGACTGTTGGATTGCCCCTGAATACGACGTGCCGCGTTCCATTCTGTTTCGCCATGACGAATTAGGTATACCTGTATCATATGCTTTTTCCGTTATACTGCGAGAAATGCGCTAAAAGGAAGCTAAAACCAATTATGTACCACGTTGTAGCAGCAACCACCAACCCGGCAAAAATTAAGGCTATTACACTCGCTTTTGATGACGTCTTCGGTAACGGTAATTACCACATTGAAGGCCTTGAAGTCGACAGCGGCGTTCCCGAACAACCCATCGGCAATACCGAAACCCGTACCGGCGCACGTCATCGCGTGATGTGCGCCCGGCAGGTCAGGCCGGAAGCCGACTTCTGGGTCGGCATCGAGGCCGGGCTGGAAGACAATATGACCTTCGCCTGGATGACGGTGGAAAACCACCGCCTGCGCGGAGAATCCCGCTCCGCCAGCCTGATGCTGCCCGAACGCATTCTACAGGAAATTCACGCCGGCAGGGCGTTGGGGGAAGAAATGGTGAAGTTGACCGGCATTGAGGGCGTAAATCGTCGTGAAGGCGCGATCGGCATATTCACTCAGGGCAAGCTGACCCGCACCAGCGTTTATCATCAGGCGCTGGTCCTGGCGCTGGTGCCGTTCCATAACGAGATTTACAACACCCATCCGGCGCCATCGTCAACGCCGGAAGAATAATCCCCGTACCGGGGAATCAGGACGCCCCGTCATCCAGCAGATGACGCTCAAGCCAGCGCCTGAAATCGGTCGGCGCCGTTTTCAGGCTGTTGGAGCCACGGGTGATGGTGGCGATCCCCGCGCCGAGCTGATTTTTCAGCTCGCGCTGGCTCATATCCCCACGCATCAGTTCCTGAACGATACGCACGCGGGTCGCCAGCGCCGTACGCTCATCCGGCGTCAGAAACAGCTGTAACATCGGGTGCTGTAAATCTTCCGCAAACGCCTGCTCCAACAATTGCACGAAGCGTTGCCAGTCATCGTTTTCCTGCGCGCTCAGCGCAGGATCCTGAAGAGAACGTTGAGTCATCGTAAGCCGCCAAATACTATTTAACTAGTACACCAGCATACCATATCAGTAACGGCGCGCCCACTCCGCATCCGTCAGCACCTTCGCCGGCCGTTTCATGAAATAACGGTAATAGGCATCATAGGCCAATACGTTTTTCACATAACTGCGGGTTTCAGAAAACGGAATACTCTCAATAAACGCGATGGCATCCACCCGGCCATTGGTATTCCCCAGCCAGGTATTTACCCGGGAGGGGCCGGCATTGTACGCCGCGCTGGAGAGAATGCGGTTGCGCCCCAGATTCTGATAAACATACTCCAGATAACTGGTGCCGATCTCAATATTGGTTTGCGGGTTCAGCAGCTGGCTGCTGTTGACGTAATGCGTCAGGTTATACATCTGCGCCGTGTGCTGCGCGGTTTTCGGCATCACCTGCATCAGCCCGCTGGCTCCCACCGGCGATCGCGCTTTCGGGTTCCAGGCGCTTTCCTGACGGGCAATCGCCATCGCATAAGACTGCGTAATCCCCTTATCCTCCGTCGCCTGGCGGAAATCCTGCTGCCACGCCAGCGGGAAGCGCTCTTCCAGATGATCCCACAGCTTCGCCACGATGGTAGCCTGAACGCTGAGATCGGCCCATTGCTGCTCAAACGCGTAACGGGCCAGCGCTTCCTGTTCCTGGCGGGGCTTACTGCTGACCAGCGCCCCCCACTCGGCGCGCGCCTGATTGTCCATATTCCAGTACATCAGTTCACGTACGCGGGCAATCGCCGGCTCGCTCCCCACCGAAGCCTGCGGACGGGCCGCCTTCTCCACCCGCAGCGGGTAAGGAATTCCCAACTTCTGCGCCGCAACCATAGGATAGAAGCCGCGCTCACGGGTCAGATCACGCAGAATATTTTCTCCTTCCGCCCGTTTGCCGCCGTCGATCAGCATGGCGGCGCTCCAGTAACGCCATTCATCTTTACCGCGCACGTCCTGCGGCAGGCGGGAGAGCCAGAAGCGGATCTCCTGTTTGTCGCCGTTGCCCAGCGCCAGCCGCACCCGGCGTTCCACCAGCGCGCCGTTGTTACTGTTCTGCACGATCCCGTCGCGCCAGCGGGCATCCGCGGCGCTGGCGTCATTGCCCATCAGACGCCAGACAATGGCGTCCTGCATTACCTGATGTTGGGCGCCGGTAATTTTCTGCAACCGCACCAGCGTCGGCAGCATATCGCGCGCGCTGTCAGGATCCTGGCGCGCCAGGCGCACAAACGCGGTTTCCGTGACGTCGCGGGTAAAATCCGTCGGGCTGGTATTACGGGCGAAGGCCTCCACGCCGCGCGGGTCCGTCTGCAGTTTGTTTAACGCATCGCCCAGCGTCTGATATTCCGCCGGAAGCTGTTTCGCCAGGAAAGTCACCAGCCCGCCGTTGCCCTCTTTCAGCGCCAGCCGCATCCGCTCCAGCACCACCTGCGGAGTTTGATCGCCGGACGATCGCCAGGCATCGAATAATTTATCGCATGAGGAAGGGAGGGATTTGCCGCTCAGCCAAATCTCTTTCGCCCCCTGCCACGCCGTCTGGCGCTGGCCGGTGGCATACTGCGCATAGTAATAGTTGCAGCGCGCGGCGACCGGTTTCGGCGCCTGCGGGCTGAACACCAGCAGCCCGACCCAGTCCTGACGGCGCGCCAGCTCGTTCACGTAACGCGAAGGCAGGGAGCGCGCCGGCGGCAGCGTCGGGTATTGATTGATGAACGCCTTGATTTCAAGCGTGGTCGCCTGCCCCAGATCCTGGCCCAGCTGCCGGTATTGCAGGTAAGGATACAGCGGATAATCCCTGAGCGTCGGCATCAGGTTATACACCGTATCCATCTGTTTACTGTCCCAGGCTTGCTTCACCTGCATATAGCGCTGACGCTGAGCGTCCAGGGAGTCTGCCAGCACGGCGCCCGATGCGGCCATTAAACAAAAACCCACTCCCCACAACCGCCACTTGTCCACCATGACCATCCTCATTCAAATCCTCGCGCGCCGCGCGTTGTATCATTACATCTGTCTGTGTCGTACATAGACAGCGATTTTAGCAAAGCATTCCCTGCCGCCCCCCTTTTCTTTCGAAGTTTTACCGTTTCCGGCCTTTGCGCAGCGCTTCATAATTGTCATGATACGGGAGAGCAATTCCCGCGCAATTAGGTGATAATACGGCTTTCGTGTCCCATCACCGCCCGGGACATCATAAACATCCTTAACAAGAGGCTCAGAGCAACGTGGCTCAATACGTCTACACCATGCACCGCGTCGGCAAAGTCGTTCCGCCGAAGCGGCACATTCTGAAAGATATTTCCCTCAGTTTCTTCCCGGGTGCCAAAATCGGCGTTCTGGGTCTGAACGGCGCAGGTAAGTCCACCCTGCTGCGCATCATGGCCGGCATCGACACCGATATCGAAGGTGAAGCCCGCCCGCAGCCGGGAATCAAAATCGGCTATCTGCCGCAGGAACCCAAACTCAAGCCGGAGCAAACGGTACGTGAAGCGGTAGAAGAAGCCGTCGGCGAAGTGAAGCACGCGCTCACCCGCCTGGACGAGGTTTACGCGCTGTATGCCGATCCGGACGCCGACTTCGACAAGCTGGCCAAAGAACAGGGCGAGCTGGAAGCCATCATTCAGTCCCACGACGGTCACAACCTCGACAACCAGCTGGAGCGCGCGGCCGACGCCCTGCGCCTGCCGGACTGGGATGCGAAAATCGAAAATCTCTCCGGTGGTGAACGCCGCCGCGTGGCGCTGTGCCAGCTGCTGCTGGAAAAACCGGACATGCTGCTGCTCGACGAACCCACCAACCACCTCGACGCCGAGTCCGTGGCCTGGCTGGAACGCTTCCTGCACGACTTCGAAGGTACCGTGGTCGCCATTACCCATGACCGCTACTTCCTCGACAACGTCGCCGGCTGGATCCTGGAACTGGACCGCGGCGAAGGCATTCCGTGGGAAGGCAACTACTCTTCCTGGCTGGAGCAGAAAGATCAGCGTCTGGCGCAGGAAGCCTCCGCTGAAGCCGCCCGCCGCAAGTCCATCGAGAAAGAACTGGAGTGGGTGCGTCAGGGCGCCAAAGGCCGTCAGTCCAAGGGCAAAGCCCGTCTGGCGCGCTTTGAAGAACTGAACAGCGTCGAATACCAAAAGCGTAACGAAACCAGCGAACTGTTCATCCCGCCGGGACCGCGTCTGGGCGACAAGGTACTGGAAGTACAGAACCTGTCCAAATCCTACGGCGACCGCGTACTGATCGACAACCTGTCCTTCAGTATTCCGAAAGGCGCTATCGTCGGCATCATCGGCCCGAACGGCGCAGGGAAATCCACCCTGTTCCGCATGATCACCGGCAAAGAACAGCCGGACGCCGGCACCATCACCCTGGGTGATACCGTGCAACTGGCCTCGGTCGATCAGTTCCGTGATTCAATGGACGACAAGAAAACCGTATGGGAAGAAGTTTCCGGCGGTCTGGACATCATGCGTATCGGTAACTTCGAAATGCCGAGCCGCGCCTATGTCGGTCGCTTCAACTTCAAAGGCACCGACCAGGGTAAACGCGTGGGCGAACTGTCCGGCGGTGAGCGCGGTCGTCTGCACCTGGCCAAGCTGCTGCAGGTCGGCGGCAACATGCTGCTGCTCGACGAACCGACCAACGACCTGGACGTGGAAACCCTGCGCGCGCTGGAAAACGCCCTGCTGGAGTTCCCGGGCTGCGCGATGGTGATCTCGCATGACCGTTGGTTCCTCGACCGTATCGCCACCCACATTCTGGACTACCAGGATGAAGGTAAGGTGGAGTTCTTCGAAGGCAACTTCTCCGAATACGAAGATTACAAGAAACGCACCCTGGGTGCGGAGGCGCTGGAGCCGCACCGCATCAAGTACAAGCGTATCGCCAAGTAATTCAAGAGGCTCCTGCGGGAGCCTTTTTTTCATCTGGCGCGCAGGCCTGCCGGTCGGAGGGGGCCGGGCATCTAGTCACGCAGCGCCTGCCGGTACGCCATAAAAGCATCACGGCTCAATGCCATCTCAATAAAGCGGTCCAGCGCCGGAGAGTTCAGCTTACGGCTGGGATAAACCAGATAAAGCTCATTTCCTTCCGCTTCCCATCCCGGCAATACGGTCAGCAAGCGCCCCTGCCCAACCAGCTCCTGCGACAAATACGCCGGCAGCAGCGTGATCCCGGCGCCGGCCAGCACGCATTCACGCACGTATAACAGACTATCGGCAGCATGCGTCATCGGTAATTCCCAACGGTAGAATTCACCGCCGCGCTGCAATATCCATTCATGCCAGGCGCGGTGGGCGATACAGGCGTGTTGTTCCAACTGACGGGGATGGGTCAGCGGCGCATGATGCTGCATATAGTCCGGCGAAGCCAGCAGAGAACGGGGGGAATAGCCCAACCGCCGCCCTACCAGCGAAGAGTCCTGAGGTTTACCGGTTCGGAACGCGACGTCGAAACCTTCCTGCACCAAATCACTTATCTGATCAGAAACGTAAATCTCCAGGCTCACTTCCGGATAGCTGAGGCGAAAGTTGCTGCACAAAGGCGCCAGTAATGTTGCCGCAATCCCCGCCGGCGCGGTGACGCGCAGCCGGCCGCTGGGGTTGTCACGCAGCCGTTGCAGGCTGAGATCGGCCCGCTCCGCCGCCTGCACCATTTCCCGGCAATGCACCAGATAACGTTCGCCGGCGAAGGTCAGACTGAGCTGGCGCGTAGTACGGTTGAGCAAACGCAGGCCGAGCTGTTTTTCTAACTGACTGACCCGCAGGCTGACGCTGGATTTCGGCAGCCCTGCCCTGCGCGCCGCGGCAGTAAAGCTGCCGCACTCCACCACCAGCGCAAACAGCGCCATATCCTGAAGCTGGCCGAACATATCGCCCCCATTGTTCGTGAATGACTAACACTTCGTTAGCCATTGTCCATCTTATCATGACGGCGCGGCTTAACTACACTTAGCCCCATACCCTACAAACCGGAGCCTGATTCCATGAGCATTACCGCCATCGCCGTTAACCCGGCCAACCCGCAAGAATTTACCGTCGTTCATCCGCAAAGCGTCGCGCCGGGTGAATATGATCTTCTGGTCGAAGTTAAAGCGGCTTCCGTAAACCCTGTCGACACCAAGGTACGCGCAGGCCTGATCCAAAACGGCCTGACTCAGCCGCGCATCCTGGGCTGGGACGCCAGCGGCGTAGTGCTGACCGTCGGCGCGAAGGTCAGCGGCTTCAAAGCCGGGGATGAAGTCTGGTATGCCGGCGACATCACCCGCGCCGGCAGCAACAGCACGCAGCAGGTGATCGATTCACGCCTTGTTGCCCATAAGCCAAAAAGCCTGAACTGGGCGGAAGCCGCCGCCATCCCCTTAACCGCGCTGACCGCCTGGGAAGGGCTGTTCGAACGTCTGAACCTGCACAATGCCACCGCCCAGCACACGCTGCTGATCATCGGCGGCGCGGGCGGCGTAGGTTCGCTGGCGATTTCTCTGGCAGCGCTGCGCAGCGACGTTAAGGTGATTGCCACCGCCTCTAACCCGGCGTCGGCGGCGTGGTGCAAAGCGCGCGGCGCGGACCTGACCGTTGACTGGCACGATCTTAAAGGCGGCCTGGCACAGCACGGCATTAAGCAGGTGGATTATATTTTCTGCCTGAACGACACCGACGGCCATTGGGACGCCATCAGCGACCTCATCGCGCCGCAGGGGCAGATCTGCACCATCGTGGAGAATACCCGCCCGCTGAACCAGAGCGTGCTCAAGTCCAAGAGCGCGGCGCTGCACTGGGAGTTCATGTTTACCCGCAGCATGTTCAACACGCCGGATATCGCACAGCAAGGGGAGATCCTGCAACAAATGGCGCAGTTGTTTGATGAAGGAAAAATTGAAGGCACGCTGAGCGAAACCCTGAACGGCCTGAGCGTAGAAAACCTGACCCGCGCCCATGAGAAAGTGGCCGAAGGCCGGATGCGCGGAAAAATCGTCATCGCCTATTAAGCAAAAATCTCCGGCCGCCCGGCGGCCGGTTGCCTTTTACTCCGCGCCCCCCAACATCTTTTTCACCAGCTCAATACAACGCAGGAAACGATCATCATAATCAGATGACTCCACGCGCACGAAGCTGATGCCGTTTTCATGCAGCATGCTTTCCAGCAGAGCCTGAAACTCCCTGCGTTCTTTGGTGCTGCCGAGGCTGCGCAGGCCGTCCGCCACCCACGGCGTATTATTTTCCAGCAGAATGACCAAATCGAAACGGTATTCATCGATCAAAGCCTGCACAAAAGGATGTTCGCGCCCCTCATAGCGTTTACAAAAAGCCTGAGTTGTCACGAAGTCGGTATCGATAAACGCCACCCTGTTGGCATATTTCACAGCAAAATCAATATACTGAGCATGCCCCAGCGCGATTTTATCGTAGTCTGAATATTGCAGCGCCATCTCGTCGCCGCCAAGGTGGGAGAAAACATAGTCGCGCCCGTACTCCCAGGCGCTGGTCGTATTAAAGATGTTAGCCAGCTTATTGACCAGCGTCGATTTTCCGCTCGACTCCCCGCCCAGAATGGCTACCGTCCGCACGAAGAAAGGTTTTACCTCGGTGGGAATATATTCCCAATAGCGAAACGGATCGCGCCGGATTTGTCCGCCGCTGATGTTCATAAAAGATCGTTCCGGGTCGATCAGCGTCGTCTCCATCCCAAAAAACTCGTGATACACCGGCGCGTCTTTGCTGTCGCCGGAGTAGATCACGCTGGGTGCGATGCCCTGCTGCGCCATGAACGCCTTCATCCCGTCGCTCCATACCCGCCACCCGTGCGGATAAGGCTCAATGCCCTGTTCATCAAAGGAGTGAATACGGATATTTTTCTGGTATTTAAAGGTTTGCAACAGCCAGCGCAGGCGATCGCTGACGGTCGGCTGCTGCGACATGGCGCTGTTTTCGAACAGCTCGCGATCGCGAGGTTCATCGTGGCACAGAATGACATGCAACTCATCTACCTGACTGCAGGCACGCTGAATCAGATAAATGTGGCCGGTGTGCAGCGGGTAGAATTTACCAAACACCACGCCGACGCTTTTGGTTTTACGCGGAAACTCCAGATCGAGGTGGCTGTGAATCGCCTCCAGCTTCTGTGCGCTGGGGCTTTTAATCTTATCGTTCAGTAACTGGCTCAGATAGCCCTTGGTCATACCGCAGGCATCGGCCACCTGTTGCAGGGTAAAACCTTTCTGCCGGATGGCCGTTTTGAGGTAATCGAACTGCGACATTCACGCCTCCTGTTTAATTCACTAAACAAGGTAGCATGAATGTTATTCCGAGCGTTACAAATCCTGCAGGATATCCAGCGCATCGGAAAGTTTTTTCACCCCGAATACCTGCATGTTGGGAATCGGTTTTTTCGGCATATTGGCGTAAGGCACAATCGCGCGCTTGAAGCCATGTTTGGCGGCCTCAGAGATACGTTCCTGCCCGCTGGCGACCGGGCGGACTTCCCCGGCCAGCCCCACTTCGCCGAATATCACCAGATCTTGCGGCAACGGGCGATCGCGCAGGCTGGACACCAACGACATCAGCAACGCCAGATCCGCGCTGGTTTCCGTCACTTTCACCCCGCCAACCACGTTGACAAAGACATCCTGGTCAGCCATTTGCAGCCCGCCGTGACGATGCAGCACCGCCAGCAAAATCGCCAGCCGGTTTTGTTCCAGCCCCACCGCGACCCGGCGCGGATTTGCCATCATGGACGTATCCACCAGCGCCTGAATCTCCACCAGCAAAGGCCGGGTTCCTTCCCATACCACCATCACCGAGCTGCCGGAGGTAATTTCTTCCCCGCGGCTGAGAAAAATCGCCGACGGGTTACTGACTTCGCGCAGCCCTTGCTCCGTCATGGCGAATACGCCCAGCTCGTTAACGGCGCCGAAGCGGTTTTTATGGCTGCGCAGGGTACGAAAACGGGAATCAGCGTCGCCGTCCAGCAGGACCGAACAGTCGATGCAATGCTCAAGCACCTTGGGTCCGGCGAGAGAGCCGTCTTTGGTCACATGACCAACCATGACGATCGCCACCCCGCGCGTTTTCGCGAAGCGGGTCAGATAGGCCGCGGTTTCACGCACCTGCGCCACGCTGCCGGGCGAAGACTGAATATCCGCCATATGCATCACCTGGATGGAGTCGATCACCATCAGCTTCGGCTGCTCCTGTTCGGCGATCAGGCATATTTGCTCGATGCTGGTTTCCGACAACATATTCAGCCCGTCGGTGGGCAGCCCCAGCCGGTGGGCGCGCATCGCCACCTGCTGCAAGGACTCCTCGCCGGTCACGTACAGGGTTTTCATCTGCTGCGAAAGCTTACACAACGTCTGCAACAGCAACGTACTTTTCCCGGCGCCGGGATTACCGCCGATCAGAATCGCGCTGCCGGGCACCACGCCGCCGCCCAGTACGCGATCGAACTCGCTGAACCCGGTGGAAAAACGCGGCAGCTCTTCCAGACTGATTTCCGACAGTTTCTGTACCTTGCTCACCCCGGCCTGCCCGGCATAGCCGGAAAAGCTTGCCGCCCGCGCGGAAGAGGCCGTGGAAGCCAGGCGCACCTCAGTAATGCTGTTCCAGGCGTGGCACGCGCTGCACTGCCCCTGCCAACGCGGGTAATCCGCACCGCATTCATTACACACGAAGGCTCTTTTCACTGCTTTCGCCACGGGAAATCCTCGCTCATTGCCGCTCTCCCCGGCATTCAGGCACCGGGTGACATGTATGTTTGACCAGTATCTTACCGCACATTTCCGGCGGATGTCATTGTTCCTTATCTCGCCTCATTTATCATTCACAGTGATAAAAAAACATCATCAAAAAAGACACGAGATAAATTTAAATAACCATTTGTCAGAAAAAAGTATTAAACATTAAAAATAAACACTCCGCATAAATTAAGGCGTCATGAATTAAGAATTTACCCCAACAGTCTAGTATTATTCCTATAATCACTTTATACCTTATAAGATTCGCACGTTGACAAGCAGCTGCGACATATCACAGGACGCCGCCCTGTCATCCCAATATACCGATGACATCGGCCTCCACTATTTGTTGTAAAGGGACTTTATGGGAAATAGGAAAATTATCGACACCGCCCTGTACGCCAGGAAGGCAGAAAATGTTTATCGCTCGCCGATGAATAACGATCCATTAATGGAACATACTGACATAGCATCGTATCGTTGCTCGTTTTCATCATCCAGTTATTACGAACATATTTTATCAGCGAATTTAATCAGCTATTAGTATTTATAAATGAATTCAAATTAATAGGAATTATTTCATCAACGCGCGTTTAATCAGGCGGGTTAATAATCAACGGAATTATTGAACTCAGGAATAAAGCGCGCATCACAAAATAAGGACTCAACCATGTCTCACCAGGCCGAAACTGCGACGCCAGAATGCGTAAACATCGGAGATAGTCCCCGAATTCTGGTGCTTGAACCCACCGATGTACTCTGGCTCGGTATTCAGCAGATGCTGAACCAGCCCGGAATCAAAAAGGCCGCACTGTGGCGGATCCGTACGCCGGATGAGTTGGGGGCGGCGTTGCGCCTTCACCTGCCGAATGTACTGCTGCTAACCTCCGTAGGAAGCGGAACTGCGGTGCTTTCCCTGCTCAAACAGCTTTCCACCCTGCTCCCGTTGCACCCGAACGTACGGGTCATGGCTTTTCTGTAACACAAAACCCCTTACTTACCCGAATTGCTGCAGGGGTTTGGCGTGGAGCGTATGTTTACGCCGGAAAACGTGGCGACCACGATGGTAAACGCTCTGCGCAACTGCAGAAAAACCAGCGCCAGCAAACAGCCGGCGCGCTTTACCCGCCGGGAGTGCTGCGTCACGCAGGCGCTTCTGTCCGGGCAGAACGTCAGTCATGTCGCAAGGGTAATGGGAAAAGATATCCGCACCATCAGCGCCTACAAACAGTCAGTGCTGGACAAAATGAAAATGGTCCACAGCGGCGAACTGCAGGTATTGGGCGGCAATTTAATGGCGGCAGAAGTGAAACAACGTGAGGGCATGGAATAATGACGGCAGGTAAAAATAAAGAGTGGCGAATCATCATCATGTATCCGTGTGTTCTGACGCGACGCGGGCTGGAGAGATTCTTCGCCGAGCTTTTGCCGAACGCGCAAATAACGAGCCTGAATTCATTCGCGGCGTTGAGCGCCAATTCCGATCTCGCGACGGCGGATTTAATCGTCAGCGATATCACCGATCGTGAGGAACATACTTTACGGGGCGCCGAATGGCTGCTGTGGCTGCAACGGAAAATACGCCCGGACAAGCCGATTATGATCGCAACCCAATTACGTTACCCGACGCTGTTGTCACATCTTGCCCAGGAACCTACGGTGTCGCTGATATCGCTGACCGAACCCCGAGAGGTATTAAGCAAACAGGTTACGCAAATATTAAACGGCGAGAAAATCATTAACCTGAATATCGACGCGGAAAAGGGAAATACGCGTCCCCCGGCGCAAAAAAAACGCGCGGCCTTAACGGAATCGGAACGCCGGGTTCTATCCTTGCTACGCGCAGGCTATAGCGTGACGCAAATAGCCAACCAACAGGAGCGCAGTGTGAAAACCATCAGCACGCATAAGCGCCGGATCATGCAGAAGTTCGGCGCAAAGTCAGAGGTGGAGCTGTTCGCACGGGACAAAGCGGGCATCTGACCCCGCCTGTCGTAACCCGGTATCCTCCCGCGGTGTTATCCACCAGGAAAAGACCGTTGCTCAGCGATCTTCCCGTTTCAGGCTGGCGCTGAGCACGCACAGCACGCCCATCAGGTCGGCGTGACGAATGGCAACCGGCGCTTTGGCATACACCTTCGGCTTCGCGTGATAGGCAATGCCCAACCCGGCGGCCTGAATCATTTTCAGATCATTCGCGCCATCGCCGATGGCAACGGTTTGGGTAAGCGGGATCTCCAGCCTTTCAGCCAGCGCAATCAGGGTATTCGCTTTGTATTGTGCATCCACGATAGGCCCCGTCACCCGGCCGGTGAGTTTACCATCCTTAACTTCCAGATGATTGGCGGCGGCCTCCACCAAATGCAGGCGCTCACGCAAATGGTCAGCGAAGAAGGTAAAACCGCCGGACGCGATGGCGACGTGCCAGTCCAGCGCCTGTAGCTTGTGTACCAGGCTGGTCAGCCCCGGCATCAGCGGCAGCGATGAACGCACCTTTTCCAGAATCGCCGCATCGGCGCCGCGCAGCTTACCAACCCGCTCACGCAGGCTGGCGGCGAAGTCCAGTTCGCCGCGCATGGCGCGCTCCGTGACTTCAGCGACTTCGTCGCCGACGCCGGCCAGACGCGCGATCTCATCAATACACTCGATCTCGATCGCCGTGGAGTCCATATCCATCACCAGCAACCCCGGCATACGCAAATGCGGGATTTTGCCCAGCACCGCCAGGTCAAAACCGTGCTCATCCGCTACCCTCTTCGCCCGCGGCGGCAGGCTACCGGCCAGGCGGATAACCTGATAATCTTCCACACACCAGGCCGTTACCACCACCAGCGGCGCGTTCAGACTGCTCTGAAAAGCGCCGAGCGCGGTTTTATCCAGATTGCGTCCGTAGAGCAACCAGCCGGTATGACCCGCACGATAGTCCAAAGGCATTACTTCATCGCCGCTGAGCGACAGCGGCAGCCCCGGCCAACGGTAAATATCCGCAGGCAGATCGCAATAAGTCAGACGATGTGGCATGGCAACTCTCCAGGTCCCGATATCAAATGCATGAAAAAAACGCCTCAAGCTATCCTATATCCGGCGCTTCTGGCAACATAAAGTCGTAAAAACAGTAAGGGAGCGGTCATGGTTAAGGCTAAAATCCGATTTCGCTTGCATCGCGCAGCCATTGTGCTGATTTGCTTAGCTTTATTGGTCATATTGATGCAGGGAGCCTCATACTTCAGCCTGAACCACCAACGGGCACGTTCAGAACAGGTGGAAGAACTGGCGCAAACGCTGGCGCAGCAAGTCGCGGATCGCCTGTCGCCACTGATGGAGAACGGCGGCGATGGCGCGAATACCGGGCAAATCGCACACATTTTGCAGCATTTGACCAACCACAGCCGGATTCTGGACGCCGGCGTATACGGACTGGATGGCTCACTGCTGGCCAGAGCGGGCGAAAAAGTCGACGTCCGCGATCGTCTGGCGCTGGACGGAAAACGGGCAGGCAGTTACTTCAATAACCAAATCGTGCAGGTAATCAGCGATGAGAACGGGCCGAAAGGATTTCTGCGTATCACGCTGGACACCCATGTACTCGCCACTGAGTCCAAACAGGTCGATAACACGACAAACCTGTTACGGCTGATGATGTTGCTGGCTCTGGCTATCGGCATCATTCTGGCAAGAACGCTGCTGCAAACCCGGCGCAGCCGGTGGCAACAGTCGCCTTATCTGCTGACGGCAAACACGCCGGTGAAGGAAGAAGACAGTGAAAGCGAAGAAAAGGCGGGATAAGCGAAACGTACGCAGTATCTCCCGCTTTCCCTGATACGCCGCCTCTCATAAGACGGCGTATCAGGCGGCATAATTACTCTTTGTCGCCCAACAGAACGGATTCCAGCGCGATTTCAATCATTTCATTGAACGTAGTCTGACGCTCTTCCGCCGTGGTTTGTTCGTGAGTACGAATGTGATCGGAAACGGTGCAGATGGTCAGCGCCTTAGCGCCAAACTCCGCTGCCACACCGTAAATACCGGCGGCTTCCATTTCCACGCCGAGGATGCCGTATTTTTCCATTACGTCAAACATCTGCGGGTCCGGGCTGTAGAACAGATCGGCGGAGAACAGGTTACCCACGCGAACATTAATCTTTTTCGCTTTGGCCGCTTCCACCGCGTTACGCACCATGTCGTAATCCGCAATGGCCGCGTAGTCGTGATCTTTGAAACGAATACGGTTCACCTTGGAGTCGGTGCAGGCACCCATACCAATCACCACGTCACGCAGGTTAACGTCCATACGCACCGCGCCACAGGAGCCAACGCGAATGATCTTCTTCACGCCGAATTCGGTAATCAGTTCCTTGGTGTAGATGGAACAGGAAGGAATCCCCATCCCGTGCCCCATCACGGAAATCCGGCGCCCTTTGTATGTCCCGGTGAAGCCCAGCATTCCACGTACGTTATTTACCTGACGTACATCCTGCAGGAAAGTTTCGGCAATGTATTTTGCCCGCAGCGGATCGCCCGGCATCAGAACAACGTCGGCAAAATCACCCATTTCGGCATTAATGTGCGGCGTAGCCATAACTCTCTTCCTTATATTCAGCTTATTACTCAAAAAAGCAGTACGCCGCCTGAAGCGGCGGCGTACTGAGGATCAGAACATCACTTTACCGTATTCCATCGGCGAGAGGCCAAAGTAGTTGGCCACCGTCTGCCCGATGTCGGCAAAGGTTTCGCGGTGCCCCAGCGAGCCGGGTTTCACCTTCGGGCCGTACACCAGCACCGGGATATGCTCGCGGGTATGATCGCTGCCGGTCCAGGTCGGGTCACAACCATGATCCGCCGTCAGGATCAGGATGTCGTCATCCTTAACCAGTTTCAGCATTTCCGGCAGGCGGCGATCGAATAATTCCAGCGCGGCGGCGTAACCGGCCACGTCGCGGCGGTGACCGTAAGAGGAGTCAAAATCCACGAAGTTGGTGAAAACGATAGTGTTGTCGCCGGCTTTCTTCATCTCTTCCAGCGTCGCATCAAACAGCGCGTCGATACCGGTTGCCTTCACTTTTTGCGTGATGCCGACGTTCGCGTAAATATCCGCGATCTTACCGATAGAAACCACCTCGCCCTGCTTCTCATCCACCAGCTTTTTCAGCATCGTCGGCGCCGGCGGCTCTACCGCCAGGTCATGACGATTACCGGTGCGCTGGAAGTTCCCTTTTTTGTCGCCGACGAACGGACGCGCGATAACACGGCCAATGTTGTAGCCCCCTTCGGTCAGCTCTTCACGGGCGATCTCGCACAGTTCATACAGGCGATCCAGGCCGAAGGTTTCTTCGTGGCACGCGATCTGGAAAACGGAGTCCGCCGAGGTATAGAAAATCGGCTTACCGGTTTTCATGTGCTCCTCGCCCAGCTCATCCAGAATCACGGTGCCGGAAGAGTGGCAATTCCCCAGATAACCCGGCAGGTTGCCGCGTTTTACCAGCACATCAAGCAGCGCCTGCGGGAAGCTGTTTTTCACGTCGCTGAAGTAGCCCCAGTCAAACAGCACCGGCACACCGGCGATTTCCCAGTGGCCCGACGGCGTATCTTTACCGGAGGAAAGCTCGCTGGCGTAACCATAGGCGCCAATGATGTCAGCATCTTTGTCCAGCCCCTGCGGGAAAGTACCGCAGGATTCTTCAGCGGCTTTGCCCAGTCCCAGACGGCTCAGGTTCGGCAGATGCAACGGGCCTTTACGGCCGTGATCGGCTTCGCCGCGCGCGCAGGCGTCGGCGATATGGCCCAGCGTGTTGGAGCCGGTGTCGCCAAAACGCGCTGCGTCTTCGGAGGCACCGATGCCAAACGAGTCCATCACCATAATAAATGTACGTTTCATAATCATCTCCTGCGTATTCACGCATTGGATCCACCGGCTTCGCCGGTGGATCGGATTCGTTGCCCTGACGAACCTACCTGTCAGTATGATGGCTATTCGCTGATACGGCGATACACTACGGCATTCTCTTCCGGCGCGCTGTCGCTCAGCGTCACCGCGGCCTGCACCGCTGCCGCAGCCTGACGCCAGCTCTCTTCATCCTCCGCGTGGATAACGGCCAGAGGACGCTGCGCATCTGCTTTCTCGCCCAGGCGAATCATGTCTGTTAAGCCGACGCTGTAATCAATGGCATCGCTGGCGCGACGGCGTCCGCCGCCCATACCGACCACGGCCATGCCCAGCTCGCGGGTATCCATTGCGCTGACGATACCTTCCTGCGCGGCAAACACCGGCTTGCTCAGGGTTGCCTGCGGCAGATAGCGATCGTAATGCTCAACGAAGTCCGACGGGCCGCCCTGTGCCGCCACCATGCGCCCGAACACATCGGCTGCTTTGCCGTTGTCCAGCACCGCCTGCAATTTAGACTCGGCCTCAGCGCGATCGGCGGCCAGATTGCCGGAAATCAACATCTCGACGCACAGCGCCATCGTCACGTCGAACAGGCGCGGATTACGGTAGTCTCCGGTCAGGAAGCGCACCGCCTCGCGCACCTCTACCGCGTTGCCCGCACTGGACGCCAGCACCTGGTTCATGTCCGTCAGCAACGCGGTGGTTTTGCAGCCCGCGCCGTTCGCCACGCCGACGATCGCCTGCGCCAGTTGCTCGGAAAGCGCATACGTCGGCATAAAGGCGCCGGAGCCGACTTTGACGTCCATAACCAGCGCATCCAGCCCTTCCGCCAGTTTTTTAGCCAGAATGGATGCCGTAATCAGCGGGATGGAGTCGACAGTGGCGGTGATGTCGCGCGTAGCATAAAAGCGTTTATCCGCCGGTGCCAGTGAGTTGGTCTGGCCGATAATCGCGACGCCCACCTCGCTGATGATCTTCCGGAAGCGCGCATCGTCGGGAAAAATGTCAAAGCCGGGAATCGCTTCCAGCTTATCCAGCGTACCGCCGGTATGCCCCAGGCCGCGCCCGGAAATCATCGGCACATAGCCGCCGCATGCCGCCACCATCGGGCCGAGCATCAGCGACGTCACGTCTCCGACGCCGCCGGTGGAGTGCTTGTCTACTACCGGACCGTTCAGGTTCAGCCCTTTCCAGTTCAGTACCGTACCGGAATCGCGCATCGCCATGGTCAGTGCTACGCGCTCAGGCATGCTCATATCATGGAAGTAGATAGTCATCGCCAGCGCGGCAATTTGCCCTTCGGAGACGGTATTATCGCGAATGCCGTTGATGAAGAAACGGATTTCTTCTTCGTTCAGTGCCTGTCCGTCCCGTTTTTTACGAATAATTTCTTGTGCCAGAAACAAGGTAGCCCCCTGCTTGGAATAATCAGATGTAGGATATTGACGTTCTTATTACCCGCCGCGCACGCGCGGCGGGAAAACAGATCAGTAGCTGCTGCCGGTGCCGCCGCCCTGGTGACCCAGCGTATTCAGCAGGCTGGCTAACAGGCTGGAGGCGCCGAAGCGGAAATGGCGCGCGTCCGCCCATTCCTTACCCAGCAGGCGATCGGCCAGCGCCAGGTATTGCTCCGCTTCTTGCGCGGTGCGTACGCCGCCGGCGGGTTTGAAGCCGACATTTTTGCTCACGCCCATGTCACGGATGACCGTCATCATGATTTCAGCGCTTTCCAGCGTGGCGTTAACCGGGACTTTCCCCGTAGACGTTTTAATGAAATCGGCCCCGGCCTTAATGGAGATTTCAGAAGCCTTGCGGATCAGCGCCGCATCTTTCAGCTCGCCGGTCTCAATAATCACTTTCAGCAGCACGTTCGCTGCCGCGCAGGCGTCTTTACAGGCTTTGACCAGCTCGAAACCGATCTGCTCATTACCGGCAATCAGCGCCCGGTACGGGAATACCACGTCGACTTCGTCCGCACCGTAAGCGATGGCCGCACGGGTTTCCGCCAGCGCGATCTCAATGTCGTCATTACCGTGGGGGAAATTCGTTACCGTCGCGATGCGGATATCCGGCGTACCCTGCTCGCGCAGGGTTTTACGCGCAACCGGGATAAAGCGCGGGTAAATGCACACTGCGGCAGTGTTACCGGCCGGGCTTTTGGCCTGGCGGCACAGGGCGATCACCTTTTCATCGGTGTCATCGTCATTCAGCGTGGTCAAATCCATCAACCGCAACGCACGTTGTGCAGCTACCTGTAAATCAGTCATATAACTCTCCAACAGAAACAATCCGGCAGATGCCGGTGATTAATTCGGAAATTCTCCGCGGGCAGGAACCACGCAAAGGTATCCAGGCGTTGGCGAGCGGACTTGGCTCCGTGAAGATGATATGACGAGTGACATATCACTAAGTTCCCTCTCACCGCGTATAGCCCTTCTCATGAATGTTACTATTCTAACAAAAACATTTGTAGCTAAATCGTGTTATCAGTCACATTAAATGAAAAACATTACGCAACCGATAACAAAAATTTCATGCGTAAATCACAAAAATTCCTTCAAAAGCGAAAATAAAATTCAAAGTGCGTTAAGTACGTCTCAGATCAAGAGATTGCTTAAAATACTCCCTAATATATCGGATAAGTCGTATTGAAAATTGAAGGAAGCACTTATGTCCTCCATTAACCGTGACGATTTTTTAGAGCGATGCAGAGCTATTGTCGTCAGCTCTATATTGTCCCCGGAGCAGAAAAGTCAACAACTCGCATTGGAAGCGGAAAACGCCCTTCCTTACCCACAGCTGCCGCCTCAGGTCACCCAGTCCCTCCAGGAGGGTATCCTGTGCGACATGTCTGAAGGCCACGCGCCTTATAAGCCGCGTTACATCCTGCCGGATTACGAGCGGTACCTCGCCCAGGGCTCACGTTACCTGGAGCTGGAGGCTGCACAGGATTTCGATGATGCACTGAACATGCTCACGATCCTGTATCATCACATTCCCTCAGTAACGGGAATGCCGGTGTTCCTCGGCCGTCTGGACCAACTGCTGACTCCGCATGTTGGAATTCTAACAGAAGAGCAGCTGTATGTCCGCATGAAACGCTTCTGGCGTTATCTGGATCGCACGCTGCCCGACGCTTTCGTCCATGCGGACATCGGCCCGAATGACACAACGCTGACCCGCGTTATTTTGCGCGTGGACGCTGAGCTCAAGCAGGTAGTACCGAACCTGACCTTCCTTCACCACTCACGGCATACGCCGCCCTCCCTGCTCACGCAGGTGGTGGAGAACATCTGCGAGAGCAGCAAGCCGCACATCGCCAACGCGGCAGAATATGATAAAATTTTCACACCCAATAACTACGGCATCGCTAGTTGCTATAAAGCCCTGCCGTTGGCCGGGGGCGGAAGCACCATGTGCCGTCTCAACCTGAAACAGGTTGCGCTGCGCAGTAACTCTGTTGGTGACTTCTTCACCGTACAGTTGCCTTTATATGCCCGCCAGCTCATCTCGTTGCTGGAGGCCCGCTCCGATTTCCTTTATCAGCAATCCGCGTTCTTTGAGCATAGCTTCCTGGTGCAGGAAGGGCTGATCGATCCGCAGCGTTTCGTGCCTATCTTTGGCGTGTTCGCCCTGGCGGAAGCCGTAGACATTTTGCAAGAGTATGCCGGCCGTACCGGGCACTACGGGCAAAATACCCAGGCGAATGAATTGGGCTATCTCATCAGCAAACAGCTGGCGGAGTTCATCGCCGAAACGCCGGTAAAAAATGCCTGGCGTCAGCGGGCCGTATTGCACTCCCAGGCCGGATGCAGCAGCGACATCGGCGCTACGCCGGGCGCCCGCATCCCTCACGGCGAAGAACCGGACCCGGTCACGCACCTGATTGCCGTAGCGCCGCACCACCAGTATTACAACGGCGGCATCAGCGATATTCTGACGCTTGACGCCACGGTGAAACACAACCCGCAGGCGCTGCAACAGCTGTGCCTCGGCGCCTTCGCCAGCGGCATGCGTGAATTCACCGCCAACGTCAGCGGCAACGACTTGGTGCGCGTCGCCGGCTATATGGTCAGGCTGTCGGATCTGGAGAAATTCCGCCGGGAGGGCTCGCGCCTGAACACCACCGCACCGGGCGTCGAAGCGACCCGTAATACCAAGTTTATGCAACGCAGACCCCGAGTCGCCTGTAATGAGCAGTCAAAGCGCGCTTATTAACACCATCTTCCCTTTTTCCTGCGTTGATGGGCCAGGCAATCGCCTGGCCTTGTTTCTTCAGGGATGCAACATGCAATGCAAGGGATGCCACAACCCCTACACCATCGGGTTGTGCAATCAATGCGGCGACTGTCTCGACGTCTGCCCCAACCGGGCGCTCAGCATCGAGGAAGGCACGGTCATCTGGAATGAGCAACGTTGTCAGCGCTGTGATACCTGCCTGAACATCTGCCCACGCCACGCCAGCCCGCAGGTACGCCGCTACAGCATTGAGCAAATTCTGGATATGGCCCGGCGCTACGCGCCGTTTATCAACGGCCTGACGGTCAGCGGCGGCGAAGCCACGCTCCAACTGCCCTTCCTGACGGAATTATTCAGGGCGATCAAGCAGGAAGATGCGTTACGCCACCTCACCTGCATGGTCGACAGTAACGGCACGCTGGCGGAAAACGGCTGGCAGCAACTGCTGCCGTGGATGGACGGCGCCATGATTGACCTGAAGGCCTGGGATGAGCAGTGCCACATCTACCTCACCGGCCGCGGCAACGCACGTATCCGGCAAACCACTCTTTGGCTGGCCGAGCAGGGAAAACTCAACGAATTGCGTCTGCTGCTGATCCCGGAACAAACGGATTACCTGCAGCATATTGATGCGCTGAGCGAGTTTATCCTCACGCTCGGCAGTGACGTAAACGTCCGGCTGAACGCCTTCCACCATCACGGCGTCCGCGGAGAAGCACGCGCCTGGCCAAACGCTACCCAGGAACACGTCGAAACACTCGCCGCCGAGCTGGAAGCCCGGGGCGTGGAGCGGATTATCCGCCCGGCGCTCTACTTGCCCTGAGCGCCGGGCGTCATCACTTACAATGCCAGGAAGAAACCGGCGATGCTCGCACTCATCAGGTTCGACAAAGTGCCCGCGGCTACGGCTTTCAGCCCCAGCCGCGCAATATCCGAACGACGTTTGGGCGCCATACTGCCCAGACCGCCCAGCAAAATCGCAACCGACGACAGGTTGGCGAAGCCGCACAGGGCAAACGAAATGATGGCTTTGGTATGCCCGGAAAGCACCTGCAATCCGGCGGCGGTCACTTCCGCATCCGCCTTCAGGTATTCGCCGAAATTCATGAAGGCCACGAATTCGTTCACAATCAGTTTCTGACCGATGAAAGACCCCGCCACCTGCGCTTCATGCCAGGGCACACCGATCAGGAAAGCGATAGGCGAGAAAACCCATCCCAACAGCAGTTCCAGCGACAGTTGCGGGTAATCGAACCAACCGCCGATACCGCCCAGCATGCCGTTGATCAACGCGATCAGGGCAATAAAGGCCAACAGCATCGCACCGACATTGAGCGCCAGTTGCATGCCTGAAGCGGCGCCGGAAGCCGCGGCATCGATCACGTTAGCCGGGCGATCTTCCTCCGCCGTCATCGCATCGGCATCTTCTTTATCGTGCGTTTTTTCCGTTTCCGGCACGATCAGCTTGGCAAACAGCAGCCCGCCGGGCGCCGCCATGAATGACGCAGCGATCAGGTACTCCAGCGGCACGCCCATCTGGGCATAGCCCGCCAGCACCGATCCGGCAACCGACGCCAACCCGCCGCACATCACGGCAAACAGCTCAGAGCGGGTCATCGTGGCGATATACGGACGCACCACCAGCGGCGCTTCCGTTTGCCCGACGAAAATATTCGCCGTAGCGGAAAGTGATTCGGTACGCGAAGTACCCAGTATTTTTTGCAGGCCGCCGCCCAGCACACGGATCACGATCTGCATGATGCCCAGGTAGTAGAGCACCGCGATCAGGGAAGAGAAGAAAACAATGACCGGCAACACACGCAGAGCGAACACAAACCCGCCGCCGCCGAACACTTCAAACATTTTATCCGACACCAGCCCGCCGAAAATGAATGAAATCCCCTGGTTGCCGTAAGCAATAACGTTGGCAACGCCGTTGGACATCGCGCCAAGAATATCGCGTCCGGCAGGAACATAGAGTACAAAGGCGCCGATGATCACCTGAATGGCGAATGCGCCGCCCACGGTGCGCAGGCGTATCGCCCGGCGGTTGTCGGACAGCAGTATGGCGATAAGCACCAACACGGCCATCCCTATCACACTCATGATTATCTGCATGCAGTAGACCCCTGAAAAATTGAAAAAAGGAAGAAGAAACCGGGAGACCGGCCTAAGAAACCCTAGGGAATGATGGGGGGATTATACCGGCAGGGGCGTGACGAAAGTTCGGCACTGTCACAATTTTATACAACTTGAAGCAAACTTTTCTCTCATTAAGTGATTTATATCACATTAATTTATCTGCCTGGCGGCGTGCCAAAAACTGTCCAGATCAAAGCGGCAGCGAAAACAGCCTCTTACTGTTGGCGAAGATGACGCCGGCAATCTCATCCGCCGGTTCCGGGCGCAGTTCACACAATGTCCGGAAAACCTGCGCGACACGTTCCGGCCGGTTGGGCTGCCCCTGATAACCGGCCAGCGGCATATCCGGCGCATCCGTTTCCAGCAGCAAACTGGAAAGCGGCAACTGCGCCATCACGTTGCGGGTTTTCTGCGCCCGTTCATAAGTGATGGTACCCCCCACGCCGATGAAATACCCCAGGCGCACAAACGCCTGCGCCTGCGCCAGGCTGCCGGAAAAACCGTGCACGACGCCACGCCGCGGCAAATCCGCGCGGCGCAGTTCCCTGGCTAACGGGTCATGGCTGCGGCGGGAATGCAGAATAACCGGTAAGTCATGCTGCTTAGCCAGGTGCAGCTGAGACTGAAGGAGCGCAATCTGCTGCGGCAGACGCGGTTCCTCCATAAACAGATCCAGCCCAATCTCCCCGACCGCCGTCACTTCCTGCGCCTGGTCATTCAGAATATCCGCCAGTCGTTCAACGTCTTCCGGCTGATGCCTGGCGATATACAGCGGGTGCAGGCCCAGCGCAGCCGACAACATGTCGTAGCGCCGCGCCAGATCAAGCACGACGTCAAAACGCTCCGCCCAGACGGCGGGCACGATGATATGGCGCACGCCCTGCTCCGCGGCGCGGGCCAGGCTCGCGCTTTCTTCGCCGCTGAAGGGAGGGAAATCAAAATGGCAGTGGGTATCGATGAACCCGTACGTCATGACGCCTCTTCTCCCGGCGTCTCCCCGGCGACATCCCCCAGGGGCAGCTGAATGTCGTCCGGTAAAATGAGGGGAGTATCCATCCCGGTACTAACCGCCGCCTCCGGCAAAATAATATCCGGCGGGTTCACCGCATCGATGGGCGATGCCGGCATCTCCGGCGGTAAATGGACGGAGGGTTGCAGCAGGCGGCGGGAAACGCGCCGGTGCCCGCGGCCGGCCAGCGGCTCCAGCTTCTCGCGCGGCAACAGCCAGTGCCCGACCGTCGCCAGAAAATAGCGGCCACAGCGACGCCCGAGGTGATAGTCGGCGTTCAGCGTCTTAATCCGGCTGCCCAGCGCATGGCTCAGCAACGGTTTGGGCGGATAAATCTCAAATACCCGTACTTTTCCCGGCGGCTTTTCGATAAAACGCTGGATCCGGCGATAGCTTTTCTCATGCTGTTGCATCATCTTCACCATCTGCTGCAGGCTGCTCTCTCCCAGCAGCGCCTCCATCCGATGGATCCACTTCGGGGTATAAAACATCTGCGAAGGCACGGTACGGATCACCACAATGGTATCGGCGCCGCGCCGGTGAGCCTCCTGCACCGGAATGGCGTCGCTGATGCCGCCGTCCTGATAGCTGATGCCATCCAGATCCACGCCCCAGCGATAAAACCCCGGAATGGCGCTGCTGGCCTTAATAACATCCAGCCAGTTATGGCGTTCGGCGGTGAAATAGGTCGGGCTGAAATCATCGCTGCGGCAGGCGCACATCAGAAATTCGCGGCCTTCGGTCAGATGCTTTTCGGCATATTCGATCGCCAGCGGCTGGTTGCGGGAGGTGGTGTCAATCAGCCAGTCGAGATCGATAAGATGCCCGCCGCGCACGAAGCGCAGCGGGTTGAAGAACTCTGCGGAGGTGGTATAGCTGGTAATGACCCGCCGGGCATAGCCTAATTGCCCGCAAACGAACGCCGACAGGTTTTGCGCCCCGGCGGACGTCCCCAGGTAGAGATCAAACGGATTAAACCGCGCGCGCAGGAATTCATCCAGCACGCCGGCGGTAAAAATCCCGCGCTGGCCGCCGCCTTCACACACCAGCGCCATTTTTCCCGGCTGGTAGGGCTTATACGCCAACGGTTCAATATTGCCCAGGGTTATGGGTATCCGGTAGCCCACCGTGACTCCTCAGTCTGATGCTAACTTCATTGAGAATACCCTCTCTCGTTCCCTTTCGTCACCCCCCGGAGTAAACACGACGAAAACCAAACACGATCGTTCCCGCAGACGCAAAAAAAGCAGCCCCGCCGGGAAAACCCCGGCGGGGCTGCTCATCAAAAGAGATCAGAGGGGGTTACGGCTTGACGCTCAGATCGTTTTTAACGCTTTTCACTCCCTTCACCGCGCCGGCAATACTTTGAGCGCGTTCGGACTGAGCCTGATTTTCTACCGTACCGGACAACTGAACGATACCGTTACTGGTTTCGACCTTAACATGACGCGACGGAACGATGTCATCAGCCAGCAGCTTGGTTTTTACTTCACCAGTGATTTTGCTGTCATCGACATATCCACCGACACTCTGCTTCGTGCCGTCTTTCACATGCAGCTTATCGTTCACAGACTTCACGCCGTCCACGCCTTTCGTCAGCGTCACGGCCTGCTCAGCCTGTTCCTGGGAAGAAACAAACCCGTTCAGCGTTACCGCGCCTTTTTCCGTCACGACGGAAATATCATTACTCTGGATTGCTTTGGCGTCGACCAATGCGCTTTTCACCCTTGCGGTAATGGCGCTGTCGCTCATGTAACCATCAACCTTCTTCATGGAACTATCGATTTTGGCACCCGCATCGTTAGCAACGTTTTTTGCTTTATCCATCAGGGACTCCTCCGCAAAAACGCTGGTGCTTACCAGTACGGAACCCAGAACAATCGCCATCATCGAACGTGCAAACTTGGAATTTTTCATCGATTTTTTCCTTTATGTCGTTTTTTAAGGCTGTAAAACAGTGATAACTCAGCAAATCGCATGCCAATTATAAAAATAGCTGTAGAATCAACAAAAAACAAACAAGTGAGCAATAAAAACGCAAAATCATGTCACCTTTTGGCGACAAATCATCAATGAGTTAAAACACGACAAACTAATTAATTGATTATTAAGTGCTTTTTATGTCTCTAAATAGCAACAGTCGGGAATAATTTGCCATAGAGATCACATAATTGAGCGTGAGACAGGCAAGCTGAAAGACGGGAAAGGAGAGAGAAGGAAGGCCGCCACGGCGGGCGGCCAACAGAATAATTAATGTTCGCGGGTTTTACGGAAAACGACGTCCGGATAACGCTCCTGAGTCAGGTTCAGGTTAACCATCGTCGGGGCGATATAGGACAGGTTATCACCGCCGTCCAACGCCAGGTTAAGCTCGTTTTTACGCTTAAACTCTTCGAATTTCTTAACGTCGTTGCACTCTACCCAGCGGGCGGTAGAAACGTTGACGGACTCGTAAATCGCTTCCACGTTGTACTCGGTTTTCAGGCGTGCGACCACCACGTCAAACTGCAGCACCCCGACCGCGCCCACGATCAAATCGTTATTAGCCAGCGGGCGGAACACCTGTACCGCGCCCTCTTCCGACAACTGCACCAGCCCTTTCAGCAGCTGTTTCTGCTTCAGCGGGTCGCGCAGGCGGATACGGCGGAACAGTTCCGGCGCAAAGTTCGGGATACCGGTGAACTTTAACTCTTCACCCTGCGTGAAGGTATCGCCGATCTGGATCGTACCGTGGTTGTGCAACCCGATAATATCGCCGGCAAAAGCCTCTTCCACATGGGAACGGTCGCCCGCCATAAAGGTCAGCGCATCGGAGATCACCACATCCTTGCCGGTACGGACCTGACGCAGCTTCATTCCTTTTTCATAGGTACCGGACACCACGCGCATGAACGCCACGCGGTCACGGTGTTTCGGGTCCATATTGGCCTGAATTTTAAACACAAAGCCGCTGAACTTCTCTTCCGTCGCGCTGACTTCACGCGCGTCGGCCTTACGCGGCATCGGCGCCGGCGCCCACTCCACCAGCCCGTCCAGCATGTGATCCACCCCGAAGTTGCCCAGCGCGGTGCCGAAAAACACCGGCGTCAGTTCGCCATTGAGGAAGAACTCTTTATCAAACTCATTGGAAGCGCCCTTCACCAGCTCCAGTTCTTCACGCAGTTGGGCAGCCAGATCTTCGCCTACCGCCGCGTCGAGCTCCGGGTTATTCAGCCCCTTAACGATACGGACTTCCTGGATGGTATGGCCCTTGCCACTCTGATACAGGTACGTTTCATCTTTATAGAGATGGTACACGCCCTTGAACAGCTTACCGCAGCCGATCGGCCAGGTGATGGGCGCACAGGCGATCTTCAGCTCGTTCTCCACCTCGTCCAGCAGCTCCATCGGATCACGGATATCGCGGTCCAGCTTGTTCATAAAGGTCAGGATCGGCGTATCACGCAGGCGGGTGACTTCCATCAGCTTACGGGTACGATCCTCAACGCCTTTCGCGGCGTCGATCACCATCAGGCAGCAGTCCACCGCAGTCAGGGTGCGGTAAGTATCTTCGGAGAAGTCTTCGTGACCGGGGGTATCCAGCAGATTCACCAGACAGTCGTGATACGGAAACTGCATCACCGACGTGGTAATCGAGATGCCGCGCTGCTTCTCCATTTCCATCCAGTCTGACTTCGCGTGCTGGCTGGAGCCGCGGCCTTTTACCGTACCGGCGGTCTGAATGGCCTGTCCGAACAACAGCACCTTTTCAGTAATCGTGGTCTTACCGGCGTCGGGGTGCGAAATGATGGCGAAGGTGCGACGCTTCTTCACCTGCTCAAGATACGGATTCGGAGTCATTCAGTTACCTTGCTGTGTACGGCTGCGGCATTAAACAAAAAAAACGTGGCGCGGATTATACACGATGAGGGGAGCGGGCAGTAGGAATATTAGGCGGGAGAAGCCGTAACGGACCGGCGTTCTGCGTCGGGGGAAAGGGGGGAGCAAAAAAACGGCAGGCCGGGGAAACTTGCGGATCCGGGCTGCCGTCACGTAAAAGGGTTTACCGCCGTGCGCTCTCCTGCGCGTTACTTCAGCGACATTGTGTCCTGATGTATTCCTGCAATCCTTTTATCTGGATAGTTGCGGCATCTATTCGCTCTCTGAGAGTAAAATAATCCCGTTGAGCGGCGTCATTAAGTCGGGGGCTGCCGTCATCAGCCACGCCGGCGGCGGCGGCGCCTGCGGGCATGGGCCGCTGAACGCAGGCGGCGTTGAGCTGCAGCCTGCGCTTGCCAGCAAGCACGTCACGCTCAAGGCTTTCGATAGTCGTTTTCGCATCCGCGAGTTCTCCCGTGTAGCGGGCATCCAGTTCCCGCAGTTTGTTCTGCAGCGCCTGTTGGGTCTGCAACGCCGCATAGGCGTTGTCCAGCTCTGACTTCAGCGTCGTAATTTCCCGTTGCGCCGCGTCGTTCAGTTTCCGGTAATGGTTCAGGGAACTCCCCAGCACCACCAGCCCAAGCATCAGCGTTGCCCCCGCAGCCATCTTCCAGGTCAGGCCGCTCATGACAGAAACAGCGCACGTTCCGCCGTCCTGCGCATAAAAAGGCCGGCAAGCTGCATACCGCCAACCTTGGTCCACTTCATAAATTCTTCGGCAGCGCCCTGGGTATCGCCATCGTTGAGTTTCTTCAGCAACGTCGAAGTTCCCAACGCCCGCACGCCGAGGTTATAGGCGAAGCTGACCAGCGCGTCGTACTGTCCCTGCGTAACGCCGACTTTCAGCAACTTATTCACGCCCTGCTCGTACTGCACTACACCGCAACGCAACAGCCGCTCCGCCGTCCGCTGGGTAATCGTCATGTCTTCCCTGATTTTTTTGCCATCAACCAGTTGCGTCCAGCCGTACCCGATGGTCCATACCCCCGCGGCGTCCTGATAGGCTTTCAGTTCGCATCCTTCAAACTGTTTTATGAGGGCAATTCCTGCATCACTTATCTGCATCTGAAGATCCCGTATTCGTTTTATTGCCAATCAGACGACGCAACAATGTGCCGAAATAATCCGTTCCCAGATAACCAACCATAATGCTGCCGATATAGGCCAGGTTGGTTTTCAGCCCGATCAGGTCGAGCAAGTCCCGGATAAACCAGGCCAACATGGCGCACATCAATGCATCAATCAGCACACGCCAAAATTTACCGCCGTTATAACGTCCTCTGAGGTACGCCATCGTTGCCGCTAACATCGCGCCTACCCCCTGCTCTTTTACCGATACCAGCCATGCCAACACGGCAGACCAGACTTCCGGTGTTTTATCCGTCATGCCAAATACCACCTCCGCTGCCATCATTACTGGACAATTGTTCGGATATGCCGCCGTTGCCGGCCGCACGCTCAATATTCATTTGCATCCCAAAGAACTCATTACCAGTCGATCCCTTCCGGGGCTGGGGGATCTCATTGCGCGATCCCAAACGCGGTTTCTTGTGTGCATCCCTGCTAATACATGTTGACTTAATACACCAATATTTTAGCAAACAGCTAAATCATGGCAAGCGTTAGGGCGGATTATATTTAGCATAAATGCAAATATTTTGAGCAACAAGGCGATATGTTTGCGCTAAAAATTAGCGTAAGGACATAAAAAAACCCGCAACCGCGGGTTTTAGCAGGGAAATAAAAAAGTGGGAAATCAGTAAGTAACGGATGACCAGAACACCCGGCCGACAATACGGATCTCAGACAGATCGCGCACCTCTTCCTGGTGCTCTTCGCTGTTGTAACTGCGGATTTTAACTCTGCCGCCGGGAATGGCGTACAGCACTTTGACGCGCAACAGATCGCCGTAATCAATGGCGTACATTTTGCCGTCCTTGATCTCCCGGCTTCCGGTGTCGACTCCCACCGTCGCGCCATCGGGCAGCACCGGCTCCATGCTGTTGCCGATCACCTCAACGCACACGGCGTTGCTGAACTGAACGCCCAGGCGTCTTAACGTCGATTTAGCAAAGCGCAATTTAAATCCATTGTGATCTTCTCTGAACACACTCCCGCTTCCCGCGGCCAACTGCACCTCTTTCAGGAACGGGACCTCCACTTCATCATCGTCCAGCGGCGTGCTGGCGTCCCACGGCTCGATGTCGCCGATAATCTTTGCCTGCTCCGCCGCCGCAACCGGATGCGTTTCGGGGTGTACTATATCAAGCCAACCGTGAGGAAGCCCAAGATTCAGCTCAACTTTGCGGGCAAGATCGTCCCCCAGGTTGCGGACAGCCTTCCCCCCCAGAATCTGGCTGAGCGTAGAAGGCGAAGTGCCGCACTTCTCGGCGAATTCCGCTTTGCTGATGCCCTCTCTCAGGGCTTGTGCTTGTTGATAGCGCAGGTTTTCGCGCCGGATATCTTTTATGTCCATAGCGGAGTGCTCTCATTATTTAGCGAGAACGCAAACTGGTGTTGCTAAATTTAAAGCCAATTAGCGGAAGATCTTCATGCTAACGTCTTGTGCAAAATTTAGCAAACAGAACAAGCCGACTTTCGTGACAATTACCCCAACGGCAACGCCATAATAATGGCATCTTCCCGGCCTTCTGCCGTGGGATAGTAGTTCCGCCGCACGGAAACCTCGTTAAATCCCAACGCGTCATACAACGCAATCGCCCCCTGATTGGAGCTGCGGACTTCCAGCCACAGGGTCAGTATGTCACGCTGCATCAGATCCTCAATCAATGATTCCAGCAACGCCCGCCCGAGGCCGCGCCGTTGGCAGGCGGGAGAAACCGCGATATTGAACAGGGTCGCTTCGTCCAGCACTATCTGCGTAATGGCGAAGGCCGCCAGTACGCCGTCATGTTCGAGCTTCAGGTTGTGATAGCGTTCGCCCTGATTGCTGAGGAACGTTTTTTCCGTCCAGGGGAAAGCGTGGCTGGCGCACTCAATCTGAAATGCCTGAGGCAAATCAGCCAGCGTCAGCAAAGAAATAGTGTTCGTCATGACAAATCTGCCGCCACAGGGCGCGTTTGGCGCCCGGATTATCATACAGCGCCTGAAGCGCCGGTGTTTGCAGGATACCTTTGCCGGCGCCGGGCGTAATCTCTTCCCCCAGCAGCCAGGCATCATGCGCCGCTTCCGGCGGCAGCATGGCATATTGTTCAGGGGTCAGCAGCATCGCGGCGGCACGTTCCAGCCTCAGCGCGCTCAATACGTCGCCGACCATCACGTCATCCGCACTGACCGGCTGGGCAGACACGATCAACAAGCGTACATGCGCCGGCACGCTGATGGCGACCTCCCCCTGCAGAACCGCAGGGCGGCCGAGCACCCATTGGGTGATCCCCATTTGCTGCAATAAAATGTCACGTCGGGAAGCCATAATTCATCCGCCATTGCGCGCCTGAAATCCGCCGGAGACCGTCTCCGGAGCGGCTATGCTAACAAACCCGCCGGGAATGCGCCAACAACGCTGCATCCCCGGCGCCGAAGAGTATATAATCCCCGCTCTGTTTGTTAAGGAGCCAGGAATTCATGTCAGCACTCACCCCCGCCAGCGAAGTCATCCTGCGTCACGAAGACGAATTCGCCGACCGCCGCGTCGTGTTCGCCGGCGATTTGCAGGACACCCTGCCCGCGCAGTTGTCCGCAGCCGACGTCCGCGTACACACCAGCCAATACCATCAATGGCAGGCGCTGAGCCCGGCGTTGGGCGATCGCTGCCGTTTCGGGCTGCTGGCGGAAGAAGATCTGCTCGCCGGATGCGATACGCTGGTGTACTACTGGCCGAAAAACAAGCCGGAAGCCCAGTTCCAGCTTATGCAGCTGTTTTCCCTGCTCCCGGTGGGCTGTGAACTGTTCATCGTCGGCGAAAACCGCGCCGGCGTACGCAGCGCGGAAGCCATCGTTGAAGAATATGCATCGCTGGCGAAAATCGACAGCGCGCGCCGCTGCGGCCTGTACCACGGCCTGTTGGAAAAACGTCCTGACTTCTCACCTGAAGCATGGTGGCAACACTACACCACCGGCAGCCTGACCATCGCGGCCCTGCCCGGCGTGTTCAGCCGCGACGGGCTGGACATCGGCAGCCACCTGCTGCTCTCTTCGCTTGAACCGCATCTGAAGGGCAAAGTGCTTGACGTCGGCTGCGGCGCCGGCGTCCTGGCCGCAGCGATAGCCAAAATGTCGCCCAAAGCGAAGCTGACCCTGAGCGACGTCAGCGCCGCCGCGCTGGATTCCAGCCGCGAGACGCTGCGCATCAACAATATCGAGGGAGACGTCATCGCCAGCAACGTCTATTCCGACATCCAGGGGCGCTTCGATCTCATCATCTCTAACCCGCCGTTCCACGACGGCCTGCAAACCAGCCTGCAAGCGGCGGAAACGCTGATTCGCGGCGCCGTCCGCCATCTGCCGATCGGCGGGGAGCTGCGCATCGTCGCCAACGCATTTTTGCCCTACCCCAACGTGCTTGACGCCATTTTCGGCGGCCACGACGTGGTGGCGCAGACCGGTCGCTTCAAGGTCTACCGCGCCATTTTGGGCCGTTCATCTCCCGGTCTGAAAGCCCACTAATCCGGCAATGCCATCCGCGCCCGCCCTCCGGGGCGCGGGAAACCGGCAATCACGCCTCAGGCGCCTGTATTTTCAGAACAACCGCCCATTTTTGCAGCAAACACACGCTGGACGGGAAATAACTGTTGACCTTGCCGGCAAAACCTCTAGAATTCGCCTCCGTGGTTGTATTGCTGCAAGGCAATATACGGTACGCGAAGGTGGCGGAATTGGTAGACGCGCTAGCTTCAGGTGTTAGTGTCCTTCGGACGTGAGGGTTCAAGTCCCTCTCTTCGCACCAAAAACCACGCTGATTTATGCTGAATGACATCCTGCGAAGGTGGCGGAATTGGTAGACGCGCTAGCTTCAGGTGTTAGTGTCCTCCGGACGTGAGGGTTCAAGTCCCTCTCTTCGCACCAATGTTGTGAAGGCATAACTCAGGCTGCTTTGTTAAAGCAGCCGTTATCTGCAGTATTGTTATCTGGTGTGCGAAGGTGGCGGAATTGGTAGACGCGCTAGCTTCAGGTGTTAGTGTCCTTCGGACGTGAGGGTTCAAGTCCCTCTCTTCGCACCAACAGATACCCCCGGCTGTTTCTTCATCCCCCTGACACTTACCCAGCGCTATCACAGAATTCCCAGATTCAGCGTCATCGTCGCCAGTCCGCCGGCCAGCGCCAAACCGGAAGGCAACAAAACATAGTCACGCCAGCGGCGGTTAAACAGCATCAGCACCGTCACGCACATCGCCAGCGCCACCCACATCCGCAGCGAGAACATATCCGGTTTCGCCGCGTCAATCAGCGGCAGGCACAATAACGGAATCCCCATACCCCACAGGCTTCCCGGAGAGCGAATCAACATAATGACAACAATCAGCAACGCCGTGACACATAACCAGGCCATCATCACGCCCCACAAAATGATAATGATTATTATTATACATTATTTTTTACCCGCTATCATCCCCACAACCATTAGGACAATTCTTCACTTCGGTGACTTTTTCCAGCAATACTGATATTTTTAATCCAGTATTAAGAAAAATCCCTCTCTCGCTGGTTATTTCTGATTAGCGGGAACGCATTTTTACAGGCACAACATCCTTCATCTTGCGGCAGGTTATTTCGTTATGAACGCGAACAGCTATGACAATTTATTAAAAAGTAAATCGCGTTTGGTATTACTGCTTTTTCTGTTACTTAACGGCTCGCTGGCATTTTATGCCCTGCTGAATCCCTTACAGACCAACCCGCCCTATACGCTGCCCGGCATCGCCGTGCTGTGCCTGAGCGTACTTTGCGGCGGTATCTTCTTCTTTCAGAAAAACGGCTATATTTTAAAGCTCAATATCTCCGCCTTAATACTGGGGATATTATGGGCTGCGCATATTTCAATTAAATTCGCGCACGTACAAAGCAACGAACACACTTTTTTATTACTGAATTTATTCAGTATTTTTTTCATTGGCATGATCGCGCTTTCCGATCATTTTCTGGCATTTTGCCTGTATGCCCTGCCCTCGTCGCTGGCTGCTCTTTACCTGAACGATCTGCATAATATTTCACGCATCATATTTATCGTGGTGCTTCCGCTGGTCGCTTTTTCGGTGAATCTGATGATGGGCCGCCGCCTTGAGCACTTCACCCGGCGGCTGGTCACGCGTTTGGAACAGGATCGGGAACGCTACAACGATCTCAGCATGCAGGATCCCCTGACCGGCCTGCTGAACCGGCGCGGGCTGGAGGAGAAATTCAGCGAATTCAAAACAACCGATACCGATCACTCCCCTCATTTCGTCGTCATGATCGACATCGATCATTTCAAATCCTTCAATGACCGCTACGGGCACCAGCTGGGCGATCGCACGCTGGTTGTGATCTCCTCGGTTATCCGCGATGCGCTCCGCGGGCGCGATCTGGCCGTGCGCTACGGCGGGGAAGAGTTTTTGCTGGTCCTGCGCGACGCCTCGGAAACGCTGGCCGTACAGTTGTGCGAGCACATCCGCCAGCACGTTGAAAAAATGACGACCGATAACGACATTCCCTGCCGGATAACGCTTTCCGCCGGGCTGGCTCCCCTGCGCCGCCACAATCTGGAAGAAGCCATCACCCGCGCAGATGAGGCGCTTTATTTGTCGAAACAGCGCGGACGCAATATCGTTTCCCTGGCGACCTGAATCAGACTGTTGATAATAATTATCAGTTTTATTATCATCACCATTCATTGAACTATCGCCGGATCATGCATCGTGAACATTACCGCGTTGTCCGCACTAAACGCATCCCCCTCAGCGGTTTTATCTCCCCAACCGCCTGACGCTCAAACGCTGAATGCCTTGTTCACGCAGCACTCCCCGCATTTCCTGACGACGTTCCGGTTCAATGAAACCGACGGGATGCCGTATTCCCATTGGGCGCAGCCGGAAGCGTTCACCGCGCTGTTACAGCAATACCAGCAAGATCAATACGCCGGTTTTCCTGACAAAAAGCCGGAGCCGCGGGCACTGCACTCGCTGTGGGCACAATGGTATTTCGGGCTGCTGGTGCCGCCGGTCATGCTGCTGCTGCTGCTCGCTCCGTCGCCGATAGATACGCGCCCGCAAAACTTCAGGGTCTGCTTTCACGCCAGCGGCCGCCCGGAATCCTTTGTTTGCTTCCCTGCGCTTCCCGGCGCTGCGGACTATCCGCAAACGTCGCTGCAACGCCTGATCGGCTTTGTCGAACATCATTTACAGCCCGTAGTTACCCGGCTTGAGCAACTCAGCGGCCTGAGCGGTAAGCTGAACTGGAGCAACATCGGCTATGTCATGCACTGGTATCTGGGGGAATTGAAGCCGCTAATCGGCGCCTCCCTGTATCAGCAGTTGCAGCACGCCCTGTTCTTCACCCCGCATTTTCCCGACGGCGGGGTGAACCCGCTTTACCGCACCGTATTGCTGCGCAACGGCGCCGTACAACGGCGGACCTGCTGCCAGCGCTACAAGCTGCCGAAGGTTAAATCCTGTCCGGATTGCCCATTGAACTTAACCTGATAAAAAAACCGGCTTAATAAAGCCGGTTTTTTTATTCCTGCGTTCTGCCCTGGATTCTATATAAAGGAAAATAATTAAAAAAGGCGCTATTAATAACCGCAGATACAAATAACTACATGATTAGTATGTCTATTTTAACATTCCTTATATGATTTTTGTGATGTAAATCACAATATCCACTCCATGTATTATTAAGCAAAAATAATTACTGACAAGTGATAATAATAATAACTATCATTCAGACTCTCATTTTGCACCAGAACGCATAACGCAGGTCTATTTGATTTTTGCAGGGATAACCAATGAACAGCCTTTCACGCCTCACCCTATCGCTGAGGATGGCGCTTCCCGCCGGTCTTCTGCTTTTACCGCTGGTTTCCAGCGCGGATGATGCGGCTACCGCCGCCCCCGTCGACACGAATGGTAAAAAAAACGACACCATCGTCGTCACTGCGCAGGATGAAAATAACCTGCCGCCGTTGGGGCGCTACCAGAACACCGGAACCAAGTCGACGCTCACCGCACAGGAGACGCCGCAAACCATCAACACCGTAGAAGCGCAGGAGCTGGATGAACGCGGCATCAATGCCCTGAATGAAGCGCTGCGCTACGTGGCCGGCGTCACCACTGAAAACCGCGGCGGTGCCATTACCCGCTTTGACGAGTTCACGATCCGCGGCTTTAAGAACAGCGAAAACTATCTCGACGGCCTGCAACTGCCTTATAACGAATGGAATATTCAGGGGCAGGTCGACACCTACATGCTCAACCGCATCGAAATCATGAAGGGTCCGGCGTCCGTGCTGTACGGCAACGCATCGCCGGGCGGCATCGTGAACCTGATCAGCAAAAAGCCGGAGGAAAGCCAGAACACCGACCTGGAATTCAACACCGGCAACCAGAACCGCCGGGAAGGAAAAATCGACTCCACCGGCCGCATCGGCGACAGCGACGTGACATACCGTTTCGTCGGCCTGGCCAGCGCCCGCGATGGGCAGGCCAAAACCACCCACGAGGAACGTTACCTGCTGGCGCCGTCCCTGCGCTGGGACATCAACGAAAACAACTCGCTGCTGGTGCAGGCTTTCCTACAAAACGATCCGAACGCAGGCGCTTACAGTTCGCTGCCCGCTTCCGGCACCCTGTGGGGCAACCCCAACGGTCAGCTTCCCAGCAACGCTTACGTCGGCGACATCAACTGGGAATCTTACAAACGCAAGCAGGAGTCCGTCGGCTATCAGTTCGACCACCGGTTTAACGACGACTGGAGCTTCACCCAGAAAGCACGTTTCATGCACATCACCGCCTATCAGGAGAATACTTACAGCTCCAACGGCGGGCTGGACGCCGACCAGCGCACCCTGCAACGTCACCTCTACCTGACCGACGAAAGCATGGACTCGTTCACCATCGACAACCAGGTGGCCGGCAAATTCAACACCTGGATGCTGGAGCACAACGTGTTGGCCGGGATGGACTACCAGTGGCAGCACAACCGCACCATTTATCAGGACGGGCTGGCGCCGAGCATCGATATCTTCAACCCCGACAACAACCAAATCGACCGCAGCCAGGTCACCTTCCTGCCCGGATACGCCACCGATGCGCGCTATAAAATGCATCAAACCGGCTACTACCTGCAGGATCAAATCAACATCGACAGGCTGACGCTGTTGGCAGGCGGGCGCTACGATACTTACGAAAAACGCACCTATGGCCTGCAATACGGCGCCGACGTGAATGAAACCTTCTCACAGGACAAATTCACCAAGCGCTTCGGCGCGATGTACCACTTCGACAACGGCATTTCCCCCTACGTCGCGTATTCGGAAGGGTTTGAGCCGGTTGCCGGGCGCAACAAAAGCGGCGGTTCCTACAAACCGGAAACCAGCAAAATGTGGGAAGGCGGCGTGAAATTCGCTACGCCCAGCCAGGATACCCAGTTCACCGCATCGGTGTTCGACATCAAGAAGAAAAACGCCCTGACATCCAACCCGGCGGGCGCCGATCCCTACGAGAAATACCAGACCGGCGAAGTGGAATCCAAAGGCTATGAACTTGAGCTGCGTACCTCGCCGCTGGAAAACCTGCTGCTGACCATGAACTACGCCTATACCGACGTGAAGGTCACCGAAGATGCCAACGCATCGCTGATCGGCAAACGTCCGGTACAAACGGCGAAAGACAACGCCAGCGCCTGGGCCAACTACACCATCGACACCACCTTCCTGCGCGGCCTGACCGTCGGCGCCGGTATCCGCTACATCGGCCGGATGGAAGTGGATCAGCAAAACAGCGCGCAGGTTCCCGCCGTCACGCTGTACGACATGGCAGCCAGCTATGAGCTGGGCAACCTGACGCCGGTGCTGGACGACGCCACGCTGAAAGTCGCGGTAAACAACCTGACCGACAAACGCTACATCGCCAGCTGTTACGACAGCAACAACTGCTGGTTCGGCGCGGAGCGCTCCGTGGTGGTCGGCGTGAAATACAGCTTCTGAGTACCCTGTTCCGCCCCTTCTGCTGAAGGGGCGTATTTACCCGCCGGCCTTGCCGGTATCTGCTGGAACTTGCTGAGTAACCCCGTTTAATAACCGAAGGTCAGACTTATGACTCAGTACTCCCCTGCGCCGCAAAACGGCGTTTCCGTGGCGCCTTATGACTTTATCGCCATTGGCATCGGCCCTTTCAACCTCGGCCTGGCCTGCCTGACGCAGCCGCTGAAAGGCGTCAACGCCCTGTTTATCGATCAGAATACGGAATTCAACTGGCACCCCGGCATGATGCTGGAAAGCGCTCACCTGCAAACGCCGTTTATGGCCGATCTGGTAACGCTGGCCGACCCTACACACCCGTTGAGTTTTCTCAACTATATCAAGCAGCAGGGACGCATTTACTCATTCTATATCCGGGAAAATTTCTTCCTGATGCGCAAGGAGTACAACCAGTATTGCCAGTGGGCCGCGTCGCGGCTGAACAACCTGCGCTTTAACACCCGCGCGGAACGCATCGACTTTGACGCGCAGCAACAATGCTACCGCGTGACGTGCAGCGACACCCGCACCGGTCAGCCGTTGCATTTTCTGGCGCGCCGTCTGGTGCTGGGCACCGGTCCGCACCCCGCGATCCCCGACTGCTGCCTCGCGCATGCCGGCCGCATGACGCATGCCGCCGACTACCTGTCGCACAAAGAAACGCTGCAAACCCGGCGCAGCATTACCGTGGTCGGCAGCGGCCAAAGCGCAGCGGAGATTTTTTACGACCTGCTGGGCGACATTGATGAAAAGGGGTATCAGCTGAACTGGCTGACCCGCGCGCCGCGCTTCTTCCCGATGGAATACACCAAGCTGACGCTGGAAATGACGTCCCCGGAATACGTGGACTATTTCCATGCTCTGCCGGCAGCAAAACGGGACGAACTGAACCGGCTCCATCAGCCCTTGTACAAAGGCATCAACGGCAGCCTGATTAACGCCATTTTCGATCTGCTTTACATCAAACGCCTGAACGGCGAACTCAACGTCAATATGTTCACCAACACCGCGCTGGTGGGCGTGGCTCCGCAGGCGAACGGGAAAGCCCTGACGCTCTCCCTGCACCAGCACGAACAGGACAGCCGTTTCACCCTCAACAGCGAAGGCGTCGTGCTGTGTACCGGCTATCGCCATTCGATCCCCGCTTTCCTGGAAGGTATCCGCGATCGCATCGTCTGGGACGAACAGGGGCGCTACGATGTCGCCCGCAACTACAGCATCGACCACTCGCGTTCAGGCATCTTCGTGCAAAACGTCGGGCCGCATACCCACAGCTTCGTCACCCCGGACCTCGGCATGGCATGCTACCGCAACGCCTGGCTGCTGCGCGAAATGACCGGCACGGAACATTACCCGATAGAAGAACGCATCGCCTTCCAGCAATTTTCCGCCCCGCCAACAGGAGTCGTGTCATGACCCCGCTGATCTATGAAAAATACGTTCCGCCGCTGGGCAGCTTCGGCCTGCGCCTGTTGGATCCGGTACGCGATGCCTCGTTGCTGCACCGCTGGGTCACTCAGCCCTATGCGCAATACTGGGGCATGCAGTCCCAGAGCCGGCAGGAGGTCTACACCTTTTACCGCGACCTGATGGCGCAGCACCCGCAGGGCGCCTATCTGGGCCTGTTCCGCGGCCGGCCCGCATTTCTGCTGGAACGTTATCAGGCCATACACGATCCCGTGGGCCAATGCTATCCGGCACGGCAGGATGATTACGGCATGCATATTCTGGTCGCGCCGGCCCAGGAGCCGCTCTCCGGCTTTACCTGGGCCATCTTCCGCACCATCGTGGAATTTATGTTCAGCGATCAGAAAGTGGCACGCATCGTGGTAGAACCGGATATCCGCAACGAAAAAATCCACCGCCTGAATAAACGCGCCGGTTTCGCCTACCAGCATCCGATTACCCTGCCCAACAAAACCGCCTGGCTGGCGTTTTGTACCCGCGAACAGTACGCCGACGCCCTGCGCCGCGACATGCAACCCCACACTCAGGAGGCTTCCCTATGATCGCCCGTCAAACCCCGTTCGCCGCCCTGACGCCGGCGGCGCAAAACGCTGCGGCCATCAGCCACCTTCAGCCTGCAATCTGGGCGCAGGCCAACCGCTTGCTGGTACGTAAAGCCATCACCGAGTTCGCCCATGAGCGGCTGATTTCCCCGCAGTGCATCGTTGAGCCGTCGCACGCGGGAGAACCCGGCGAATACCGGCTCGACGCGCCGCAGGGCGAGCTGAGCTATACCTTCCGCGCCCGCCGGTTAGCCCTGGAACACTGGGCGATCGACGCCAGCTCGTTGCAGGCGTTTCACGCCGGAGAAGCCGTCGCGCCGGACGCCATCCGCTTCATCATCGCGTTCAGCGGGGCGCTGCATATCCCGCAGGAGATGCTGCCGGTCTACCTGGAAGAGATTACCAGCACGCTCTACAGCAGCGCCTTCAAGCTCAGCTACCGGGCAACGCCCGTGGCGGCGCTGCTCAACGCCGACTTCCAGACGCTGGAAAGCGCCATGACCGAAGGCCACCCGGCTTTCGTCGCCAACAACGGGCGCATCGGTTTCGATGCCTTCGACTATCAGGCCTATGCCCCTGAGGCGGCAGCGCCCGTGCATTTCGTCTGGCTGGCCGCCCACCGCAGCAAAGCGCACTTTGCCTGCACCGACGACCTGGATTACGAACAACTGATGCTTGACGAACTGACGCCGGAAACGGTGGCGGAATGGCGTCAGCGCCTGCGCGATCAGGATCTCAACCCGGCTGACTACCTGTTCATGCCGGTGCACCCCTGGCAGTGGCAAAACAAGCTGACCGGCATCTTCGCCCCGGACATCGCCGCCCGTCACCTGATTTACCTCGGCACCGGCAGCGACACGTACCAGGCGCAGCAGTCGATCCGTACCTTCTTCAACACCCGTCACCCGCATAAGCATTACGTCAAAACCGCGCTGTCGATCCTGAACATGGGGTTCATGCGCGGCCTGTCGCCGTATTACATGGCGACGACGCCGGGCATCAACGAATGGCTGGCGGCGCTGATCGACAACGATGCCTGCCTGCGCGATTACGGCTTCCGCATGCTGCGCGAAGTGGCGACCCTCGGCTATCACAACCGTTATTACGAAGAAGCCTTCAGCGGCGACACGCCATACAAAAAGATGATGGCGGCGCTGTGGCGCGAAAGCCCGCTGGCGCTGATCAAGCCCGGACAGCGGGTGATGACTATGGCGGCCCTGCTGCATCAGGACAGCGCCGGCAACGCGCTGCTGCCGGCGATGATCGCCGCCTCCGGCCTTGAGACCTCCGCCTGGCTGCAGCGCTACCTGCGCAGCTACCTCAGCCCGCTGCTGCACTGCCTGTACACCTATGACCTGGCGTTTATGCCGCACGGCGAGAACCTGATTCTGGTGCTGGAAAACCACACGCCGGTGCAGGTGTTCATGAAGGACATCGCTGAAGAGATCGTGGTAATGGATCCGAATGCGGAGTTGCCGGAGAAGGCCAGGCGCGTTGCGGTATCCGTGCCGGAAGAACTGAAAATCCTGTCGATCTTTACTGACGTCTTCGACGGCTTTTTCCGCTTTATGGCGGCGATCCTGCACGAACAGGGCAACTATCCGCAGGATCGTTTCTGGCAATCCGTGGCGGCCTGCATTCATGAATACCGCGCTGCGCATCCGGAACTGGCGGAGAAATTCGTTCGTTACGACCTGTTCTGCCCGGTCTTCGCCCACTCTTGCCTGAACCGTCTCCAGTTAGCCAATAACCGGCAGATGATTAACCTCAGCGATCCGGCGCAAAACCTCAAGTTTGCCGGCGAACTGGATAACCCGGTGGCGCCTTTCGCCTGAGCCGGACGGCGGCAGGGAGGCCGCGTTTACTCTGAAACCTTTTACGGATCGCCTCACCATGACAGAAAGCGTACGTTCTCCCATCAGCCGCCTCGACCGCCGCGCCGTGGTGTTTCCGCTGGCGCTGGTCCTGTTTGAATTCGCCACCTACATCGCCCACGACATGATCCAGCCTGCCATGCTGAACGTCGTGCATGACTTCCATGCCGATCCCGCCTGGGTGCCGGTTTCGCTGACGGCTTATCTGGCCGGCGGCATGACGCTGCAATGGCTGCTCGGTCCGCTTTCGGATCGCACCGGGCGCCGCCCGGTAATGCTTTGCGGCGTGCTGGTGTTCATCTTCGCCTGCGTGGCGGTGCTGTTCGCCCAAAACATCGAACAGTTCATCCTGCTGCGCTTCGTACAGGGAGTCAGCCTGTGTTTTATCGGCTCGGTCGGATACGCCGCGGTGCAGGAAGCGTTCGACGAAACGCTGAGCATACGGGTCACCGCACTGATGGCGAACGTCGCGCTGATTGCCCCGCTGCTCGGGCCGCTGGCCGGCGCGGCCTTCATTCACGTCGCGCCCTGGAAAGCAATGTTCGCGCTGTTCGCCCTCGTCGCGCTGGTGGCCTGGCTGGGGCTGTGGAAAGCCATGCCGGAAACCGCGCAGTCGCGCGGGGAGCGGCTGCGCCTGAGCGAACTGCTGCGCGACTACCGCCGGGTTTTCGCCAACCGCCGCTTCGTCTGCGGCGCGGCGGCCATCGGATTTTCCGCCCTGCCGCTGCTGGCCTGGGTGGCGATTTCCCCGCTGATCCTGATGGACGGCGCCGGCGTCACGCCCGCCGTTTACGGCTGGCTTCAGGTGCCGATTTTCGTTTCCCTGATCGCGGGCAATCTGGTGCTGGCGAAGATCGCCGGGCGTATGAGCATTGAAAAACCACTGTGGCTCGGCGCTCCGCCCATCATTGCCGGGCTGACGCTCGCCGCCGCAGGGACGCTGTTTTCCCCCCACGCCTACGGCTGGACGATTACCGGGCTGAGCCTTTACGCGTTCGGCACCGGGCTTATCAACGCCGGTCTGTATCGCCTGACCCTGTTCGCCAGCGAGATGCGCAAAGGCACGGTTGCCGCCGCGCTGGGGATGACCACGATCGCCATTTACGCCATCGGCATTGAACTGGCGCGGCGGGTATATCTGTGGGGGGATGGCGGGGTCTTTAACCTGTACGGACTGGCGAGCGGCCTGTTGTGGCTGATGCTGATGAGCCTGTTTTTGCGCAAGAAAGCGGGCTGACAGGTACGACCGTTAGTCGAAAAACACCATATCCTGATAAGGCCGCGCCCGGCAGGCCGCCAGGCGGGAATCCAGGTCGCCGCTGTGAATTTCCAGCCGGTGGCCGTCCGGATCGAGGAAGTAGAGCGAATCGCCTTCGCTGCGGTTTTCCTTCCATTCCGTGACGCCCGCGGCACGCAGTTGCCGGGCGGTCAGCGCAAATGCCTGCGGGGCAACGCTGAAAGCATAGTGGGTATAGTCCGGCGTGTCTTTTCGCCGCAGCGGATCGACGGACAGGCAAAGCCACAGCTCGCCACAGGAGAAGTAGGCACCGCCGCGCCAGCGGGCGCGGGGACGAAAGCCCGGCAATTGTGAGTAAAAGGCAAAACTGACCGCCAGATCGGTCACCGCCAGCGTTAAATGATTCAGCCCGTGCAACATATTCCCTCCTGAACGAAAACGGCCGCTCCCCCCAACGGAAAACGGCCGTTTCACCCTACCATTGCGCTCAGTAACGTACCATCACCGACTTCAGCTCCGTGTAGTGCTCGATGAAAGCACTGCCGAATTCACGCCCGATACCGGATGCCTTAATGCCGCCGAACGGCAGCGCGGGGTCCAGGAAGTTATGCATGTTGATCCACAACGTGCCGGACTCAATGCGATCGACCATTCTCAGCGCCTTGCTCAGGTCGTTGGTCCACAGGCTGGCGGCCAGCCCGTAGGGCGAGTCATTCATCATCGCGATCAGTTCTTCTTCTTCCTCATAGGCCAGGAAGGTACATACCGGGCCGAACGTTTCTTCCCGCATCAGCAGATCCTGCGCGCTTTTGGCGCGAATGATCGTCGGTTCAACAAAGAATCCCGGCCCCTGCAATGCATTACCGCCATACACGATCTCATTCCCCTCCTGACGCGCCTTATCAAACAGCGCCAGGATCTTTTCATAATGCGCCCGGTTAGCCAGCGGGCCGAACTCGGTGGATTCGTCCAGGGAAGCGCCGATGTGCAGTTGGCTTAAGCGCTGCGCCAGCTTTTGCAGCACCTCGTCAATATGGCTTTTCGGCAGGTAAAAACGCTCGGCGGCGGCACAGATTTGCCCCTGATTCATGTAGCCGGCTTCGAGAATGCCATTCACCATCGCATCCGGAGTGACGTCGGCAAGGAAAGCCGCGCCGTTTTTACCGCCCAGCTCCAGGGTGACGCGCTTGAGATTGTCGGCCATCGCCTCTTTACCCACGGCGATCCCGGTCGGCACGGAGCCGGTAAACGACACCTTGGCGCAGTGCGGATGGCCGATCAACAACGGTCCCAGCGTTCTGCCAGAGCCATTCACCACGTTGATCACGCCGTCCGGAATGCCCGCCTCTTTCGCCAGCTCGGCCACGCGCAGCAGCGTCAGCGGCGTGAACTCGCTCGGTTTAAGCACGATGGTGCAGCCGCAGGCCAGCGCCGCCGCCATTTTCCACACGGCGATCATGATAGAGAAGTTCCACGGCACGATGCCCACCACCACGCCGACAGGCTCGCGGCGGGTAAAAGCGGTGTACTTTTCTCCCTGCATCGACGGCAGGGAAAGGCTCATGGTTTCGCCGCTGATTTTGCTCGCCCAGCCGGCGAAATAACGCATAAAGTGGCTCGACTGATCCAGCTCGAACAGGCGCGAAAGCTGGATGATTTTCCCTGAACACAGGCTTTCCAACTGAGCCAGTTCCTCACGATGCTGCTGCAACAGCTCCGCCAGCCGGTTCAGGCAGTTACCGCGCTCCATCGGCGACGTTTGCGCCCAACTGCCGGTAAACGCGGCACGGGCCGCGTCCATCGCCGCATTCACTTCTTCGGCCGTTCCCTCATTCACTTCGGCAATGACTTCACCGCTGGAGGGATTCACCACGGGAAAACGCTCGCTACCGCTGCCATTCACCGCCCGGCCATTAATATAGTGGCCGTTGTTACGGGTCAGAAATGACGACACCTGCTCGAGCAGCCTGATCTCACTCATTTTCAACTAACCTCTGTCAAAGGGGCGCTCCCCCGAAAAAACCAACAAGTCCCATATGCATTCTTCGTTCACCGCCGCTCCGGCGCAGTGACCCTGACTAAAACTGTAGCCCTTAAATGGGCAAGTTCAGCCGGGAAAGCTGACATTAGGTTAATAACAACGATTGGATCACAATTATTTTACAAACAGAACACAGATACCGCAGGAAGCGGCAAGAGAAGCCATTACGGCCAGGGAGACGGGGTAATAGAAAACGGGCCGCCTGCTGCCGCAGGCGACCCGTTCAGCATCCGGTGATGTCAACGCATCTTACTGGTTTTTATTCTCCAGTACCTCGGTCATACGGCGCAGGTACTCGTTATTTTTGAAAGCGATAATGATGATTTCAAAAAATACCCTGATAAAAATCAGAGAGACGATCAGAGAAACGATGCTCATGATCAATTTTAAAAAGGTAAAACCTTCCCCGGCAAACAGGCTGATAAATACGCCCAGCACCGTGAAAACGATACTCAGCCAGTAGATGAATACCATGATTTTCGGCGTAATCAATTTATCAAAACTTAACATACCATTCAGCATAACAACCTCCATATGATTATACAGGGGAGAGAGCATAGACTAATTTAATATCTGGTTACAATAATTTTATTCATCAAACCAATAAATTATGAAAATGCATTAATAATCAACAGATTAAAAAAAATAAATTTGTATACTTTTGTCAGTAAGATATAACTCACAGGCGCTGATAAAGAACTGATTATATTATGGCTGAGAATCATGAAAATAAAAAAGCGCCCTGCAGTTAGCTCAAAAAGCAAACATAATCGGAATTCTCTCTCTCATCCATCCCATAAAAAGAATAAAACCCGGAAGATCGTTCCGGGTTTTATTCATCGCACAACGGCATCATCTATCAGGCCATGACCATTTCACTTACCACCGGGTGAAAGTTCCGCCGGAAGTAAATCAGCCCATGCCCTTCCTGATTGAGCGTAATGTGTTTTATCTGCACCAGATACACCAGATGCGTGCCGATTTCCTGCACCTGATCGATCACGCCTTCCAGATTCGCCAATGCGCCTTTCAGCTGCGGCTGCCCCAGCGCGCCCTCATTCCAGACGTCCCAGCTGAAGCGCTCCTCCATGGAAATTCCGGTCATTCCGGCAAAGTGGCGCGCCATCGGCTCTTGCTCGTGATTAAGCACGTTGATGCACAGGCGGCCATTCTCCCGGAACACCGGGTTCATTGCGCTGTTGCTGTTAATGCATACCATCACCGAGGGCGGCGTGTCGGTCACTGAGCAGACCGCGGTGGCGGTAATGCCGCACCGCCCCGCCGGGCCTTCGGTTGTGATGATATTCACCGCCGCCGACAGACTGGCCATCGCATCACGAAAACGCAGACGATGTTCGTTTTCCACAGACATAACCTCCCCCTTTGCCGGTTTATTTCAGCAGGTTATCCAATTGATTGATATCGCCGTTGTTATGCAGCCACGGCACGGTCCAGCCATTCTGGTCGTATTCGGACAGGCAACGGTCGACCATCGCCATCATTTTGTCCATGTTGCCGGAGCCTTGCGCCTGACGCAGACACTGCAGACGGATTTCATCCTGGCTGCCGGAGTAGTTGATTTCATACAGCTCATGGCGACCGCCGAATTCGCTGCCGATCGCATCCCACATCAGTTTCAGGATCTTGATACGTTCGACATGATCCATCCCGTTGGAGCCGCGTACGTACTTCGCCAGGTATTTATCGATCTGCGGATTATTCAGATCGCGCGCGCTGGACGGCAGGTAAATCAGCCCGCTGGTCACGTTGCGCTCAATGATGTTTTTGATTTTGGCATAGGCCATCGGCGCCATAACGCGGTACGTCTGCAATGCGGCATGATCCGGCAGGTAAGCGCCGTTGACCCACGGCGTAGCCTCGCTGCACATGGAGTCGCTGAGCGCCCAGAACGTGTTGCGCCAGGCCACCACTTCACCCAGATCCGCCTGTACGCCGCGGAACTCAGACACCCCGGTGCACTCCAGGCTGCGCTTGAGCAGCGCAGTGATGAAGTCCAGCTTCACCGCCAAACGCACGCAGGCCTGCAGCGGGTACATGCGGGCAAATCCGCCTTCCATCGTCCAGCGACGGCAGCGGTCGAAGTCGCGGTAAATCAACACGTTTTCCCAGGGGATCAGCACGTTGTCCATCACCAGGATCGCATCGTTTTCATCGAAGCGGCTGGAAAGCGGATAGTCGAACGGAGAACCGGTCGCACCGGCCACCAATTCGTAAGAGGCACGGGAAATCAGCTTCACGCCGTCGGCGTCCATCGGCGCGACGAACATCAGGGCGAAGTCGGGGTCCTCCCCCATCACCTGCGCGGAACCAAAGCCAATCATGTTGTAGTGGGTCAGTGCGGAGTTCGTGGCGACCACTTTCGCGCCGCTGACCACAATACCGGCGTCAGTCTCTTTCTCCAGCTTGATGTAAACGTCCTTCACCTCATCAGCCGGCTTATGGCGATCGATCGGCGGGTTGACGATAGCGTGGTTGAAGTACAACCCGGATTCCTGAATACGCTGATACCAGTTACGCGCGTTGTCGGCGAACTGACCGTAAAAGTCCGGATTCGCGCCCAGCGCACAGCCGAACGCGGCTTTGTAATCCGGGGTACGCCCCATCCAGCCGTAGCTCAGGCGCGACCACTCGGCGATGGCGTCACGCTGCTGACGCAGTTCCTGCGGGCTGCGGGCAAAACGGAAGAACTTGTGGGTGTAGCCGCCGTTACCGGTGTCGGTGTTCCAGCACAGGGCGTCATGGGACTGCGGCTGATGCAGAGCGTCGTACAGTTGCCCTACCGATGCGGCCGCATTACGGAACGCCGGGTGGGTGGTAACGTCCTTGACCCGCTCGCCGTAAATGTAGATCTCACGACCATCCTGCAAACTTTTCAGGTACTCCTGGCTGTTAAAAGGACGCTTGCTTTCAGAACGAAAATCTTCAGGTTTCATGTTTGTCTACCTCACAATCGGAATCCGCTCCGGCGCGCTTCATCAACGCTGCCGATTCGCTTTTGTTAATTATTTGTTTGTTTTTTGTTTACTAATTGAAGCGCTTGATCGCAATTGCGGGAAGATATTTTTGAGTCAATCGCGGGTACTTTTCAGGACGTGGCGGAGGTTTTCCGTGAAAGTGTGATCTGAGGCGGATTTAACACTGTTTCCCCGCGCCGGCGGGGAAACGGCATCATGACACCGGAATCTGGCTGGCCCGAAACGCGCTGGGCGAGCAGCCGGTCTGGCGGTTAAAAAAGCGGGCGAAATAGGCTGGATCTTTGAAGCCCAGCTGGTAGGCGATTTCATGCACCGCACTGTCGCTGAACAACAGCAGGCGTTTTGCCTCGCGCAGTTGGCGATCGAAAATCAGCCGCTTGGGCGAACGGTTGGCAAAACGGCGGCACATATCCGTCAGCCGCGATTCGGTGATTCCCAACCGCTGGGCATACTCGGGTACAGACCAGTGCTCCGAATAATTTTCGTCGATCATCTGGTTAAAGCGCTGAAACTGCTTGAGTTCGCCGCGAACGCCGCAGGTGGGGTGATCGTTGAGCGGAACGTTGCGCAGCAGCAGGTTAAAAACCGCCTGCGCCAACAGGGTCAGAGTATGTTCATGACCGGGCAGCTTGGCGGTGGATTCCCGCTGGATCAGCGCCCAATAATGCCCCAACGCCTCCAGCTCCTCCGGCTTATCCGCCATCGACAGGCAGATCCCCGGCACTCCCAGGGCATCGCGGGTTCCCGGGTAGAGAATCTCCAGCAGCGGCCAGATCAGCTCCTGACGGACGGTCAGCACGTGCCCGTCACTGTCCGGTTCGGTGAAAAAGGCGTGAGGCATGGACGGCGGCGTCAGCACAAACAGCGGCGCCTGCACGGAAAAACGTTGATCGTCGAGCTGAAGCTCGATCTGCCCTGTGTTGAGAAAATGCATCTGGAAAAAGCGATCGTGACGATGCGCCTGCATGTCGCGCCCAAAAAAGGCCGCCATGCGGGAAAAGGATTGGTAATGAACGTCGTCCGTTCCCTGAGTTTCGTCGTAGTCTTTACTGATGTCGATGTTAGTAATGGATTTTTCGGACACCGGAACCTCCAGGGGGAAGAAATCGGTTGGATCTTTTATGGCAGAAGATGGCCCGTCGGGCCACCTTCTGCGTCTTACACTTATCCCGTTTTACATTTATCCCGTTAAGGCGTCGCCCTCGGTCTGGATGCGTTCATCGGAATCATCCATACCAGGAAGGCGCCGAGCACCAGCAACCCCGCCACAAAATAGAGGCCGGAGTTAAAGCTGCCGGTCTGATCCTTCAGCCACCCGATCAACAGCGGGCTGATGCCGGAACCGATGTTGCCCACGGCGTTGATCACCGCGATCCCCACCGCCCTGGCCCGCAGGCTGATCGATTGGTCCGGCGTGGTCCAGAAGATCGCCATCGCGGTGAAGGAGCCGACCGACGCCATGATAATCCCCAGCAGTTGGATCATGCTGTGGCTGGTCGCCGAAGCCAGCAGCCACCCCACCGCACCAAACAGGTAGGGCAGAACCGTGTGCATCTTACGTTCCTGCAGGCGGTCGGAGCGCCGGCTCCACCACACCATGCCGGCAATGGTACACACCTGCGGAATCGCCGCCAGCAGCCCGATCACAATGTTGCTGCTGCCCTGGTTGAAACTTTGCAGAATCTGCGGCGTCCAGATGTTCACCGCGCTCAGCGTGTTGGTCAGGCAAAAATACGCCAGCGTGTACAGAATGATCACCGGGGTGAAAATTTCACGCCACATGCTGGTTTTCTGCAGGGCGGAGTGGCTCAGGCCGCCTTCCGGCTGCACCAGATCCAGCTTGTCCGCGTCCATCATCTCTTTGAGGGTTTTCTTGTCCTCATCCGTCAGCCACTTGGCTTTCGCCGGCGTATCGTCCAGATAAATCCAGACGATGATCCCCAGCAGCACCGACGGGAAGCCTTCCAGCAGGAACAGCCACTGCCAGCCTTTCAGGTCCAGAATGCCGTCCATCGACATGATGTAGCCGGACGCCGCCGACCCCAGCGCCATCGTTACCGGCATCGCCACCATGAACAGCGCGTTGGCGCGGGCACGGAAGTAGGCCGGGAACCAGTAGGTCAGATACACCAGCACGCCCGGCAGGAAACCCGCCTCGGTGATGCCGACGATCATACGCAGGATGTACAGGCTGGTGGGGCCGGTCGCGAACATCGTCGCCGTTGAAGCCAGGCCCCAGCACACCATGATGGTGGCGATCCAGCGCCGCGCGCCCACGATCCCCAGCATGATGTTGCTGGGAATGCCGAAGATCACGTAGGTCACGTAAAACAGCGTCGTAGCCAGGCCGAACATGGTGGCGTTAAGCCCCAGGTCTTTCCCCATGGTCAGGCCGGCAAACCCGATGTTGATGCGGTCAAGAAATGAAAAAACAAACAAGACAAACAGGAAAATAATGACACGGCGAAACAGCTTATTAATTACCGATTGTTGCTGCGCGCTGAGTTGCCTGTGTTGGTCGGCCGGATTTGCCGCACCTTTCGCTATGGTCGGTGAATCGCTCATCGTGCTTCCCTCTTATTATGGCCGGCTTGCTCCCGCAAGCGATTAATAAACGCCCGATGAAGCCTGCGCGTCGTTGTTGTTGTCAGCCTGGTTACCGGCTCCGAAACGGGCAGCCAGCGCTTCAGCGGCGCGCGCCAGCAGCGTGGTATCAACGCCCACCGCCACGAACAGCGCCCCCAGTTTCAGGTAATGCTCAGCCGCTTCCGGCGCGGCCATCAAAATGCCCGGCGCTTTGCCCGCGGCTTTGATCATGGCGATCGCCTGCTCAATGGCGGCTTTCACCTCCGGATGCTGCGGATTACCGGCATACCCCATATCCGCGCTCAGATCCGCCGGTCCGATGAACACGCCGTCTACCCCTTCAACATCCAGGATTTGCGGCAGGTTTTTCATCGCTTCGCGGGTTTCGATTTGCACCAGCACACACATTTCGGCGTCAGCGTTTTGCAGATAGCCCGGCACCCGGTTCCAGCGCGAAGCCCGCGCCAGCGCGCTGCCGACGCCGCGGATACCGTTCGGCGGGTAGCGCGTGGCGCGCACCGCTTCGCGCGCCTGTTCGGCGTTTTGCACCATCGGCACCAGCAGCGTTTGCGCGCCGACGTCCAGCAACTGCTTGATCTGCACCGCGTCGTTCCAGGAAGGACGCACCACCGGATGGCTGGGGTACGGCGCAATCGCCTGCAACTGGCCCAGTACGGTCTGGACGTTATTCGGCGCATGCTCGCCGTCGATCAGCAACCAGTCGAAACCGGCGCCGGCCAGCAGCTCAGCGCTGTAGCTGCTGCACAAGCCGAGCCACAGACCGATTTGCGGTTTGCCCTCTTTCAGGGCCTGTTTGAATGCGTTATGCAAAATTGGCGTTGTCATCGGGCCTCCTCAGACGAAATGACAGCTGATGGCGCCCATCGGGCCGTAATCAACATGGAAAGAATCCCCCTTGCGCGCCGGCACAGGGCGGGTGAACGAGCCGCCGAGGATGATCTGCCCGGCTTCCAGCTGCACGTCGTAAGGCGCGAGTTTGTTCGCCAGCCAGGCCACGCCGTTAGCGGGATGGTTCAGCACCGCCGCCGCGACGCCGGACTCTTCGATCACCCCGTTGCGGTACAGCAGGGCGCTGATCCAACGCAGATCCAGCGCGTCCGGCTTGATCGGGCGCCCGCCCATGATCACGCCGGCGTTGGCGGCATTATCGGAAATGGTGTCGAACACTTTGCGCGGCCGGCCGGTTTCCGGATCGACGTTGTGGCAACGCGCGTCGATCAGCTCCAGCGCGGGAATCACATAATCGGTGGCGTTATACACGTCAAAAATGGTGCAGTTCGGCCCGCGCAGCGGCTTCGCCAGGATAAAGGCCAGCTCGACTTCAATACGCGGCACGATAAAGCGATCGGTCGGGATTTCGCAGCCTTCGCCGAACAGCATGTCGTCCAGCAATGCGCCGTAATCCGGCTCGGTAATTTGCGAGCTGATCTGCATCGCGCGCGACGTCAGGCCGATTTTATGACCGACCAGCTTACGCCCCTCATTGATCTTCATCTCCACCCACTTACGCTGCACGGCGTAGGCGTCTTCGATGGTGATCTCCGGATGATCGAGCGAAATGGCGCGGATCTGCTCCCGGTTCTTTTCCGCCTGATTGAGACGTTGCGCAATGCGGTGAATGACGTCGTTGTCTAACATTATTTTGCTCCCGGGGCTTCAAGACCGCCAAAACAGAGATATTTCACTTCCAGATAATCTTCGATGCCGTAACGGGAACCTTCGCGCCCCAGTCCGGACTGCTTGATACCGCCGAACGGCGCGACTTCGTTGGAAATCAGCCCCTCGTTGATGCCGACCATGCCGCTTTCCAGCGCCTCCGCCACCCGGTAAATACGGCCGATGTCGCGGGAGTAGAAATACGCCGCCAGCCCGGATTCGGTTTGGTTCGCCAGCCTGATCGCGCCGGTTTCATCGTGGAACTTAATCAGCGGCGCCACCGGCCCGAAGGTTTCCTCATGGGCGATGCGCATCGACTCATCCACGTCGCGCAGAATGGTAGGCTGGAAAAACAGGCCGCCCAGCGAATGGGAATCACCGCCGGTCACCAGGCTGGCGCCGTGCGACAGGGCATCGGCGATATGGGCTTTGGCTTTATCCACCGCGGCCTGATTGATCAGCGGCCCCTGCTGGGAAGCGGGATCGGTCGCCGGCCCTACCTTCAGCGCCTGCACGGCCTGCGACAGGCGTTTGGCGAATTCGTCATAGACGCCGGCCTGCACCAGGATACGGTTGGCGCATACGCAGGTCTGACCGCTGTTGCGGAACTTGGCCGCCAGCGCCCCCTGCACCGCGGCGTCCAGATCGGCGTCGTCGAACACGATGAACGGCGCGTTGCCGCCCAGCTCCAGCGACAGTTTTTTCACCGTCTCCGCGCTTTGCGCCATCAGCAGCTTGCCGATGCGGGTGGAGCCGGTGAAGGAGAGTTTGCGCACCACCGGGCTTTGCGTCAGCACGCCGCCGATCGCCGCGGCATCCAGGCCCGGTACGATGTTCAGCACGCCCGCCGGCACGCCGGCCTCTTCCGCCAGCACGGCCAGCGCCAGAGCGGAAAGCGGGGTTTCCGCTGCGGGCTTGAGTACCACGGTACAGCCCGCCGCCAGTGCCGGCCCGACCTTGCGGGTAATCATGGCGTTAGGGAAGTTCCACGGCGTGATCGCGGCTACCACGCCCACCGGTTGTTTGATGGTGCTGATGCGGCGGCCCGGCAGCGGGCACGGAATGGTTTCACCGTAAACGCGCTTGCCTTCTTCGGCAAACCACTCAATAAAGCTGGCGCCGTAAGCGATTTCTCCCATCGCTTCGGCCTGCGGTTTCCCCTGCTCCAGGCTGAGCAGCTCCGCCAGCGCCTGCTGGTTGTCCATCATCAGACGGAACCAGCGTTGCAGAATCTGGCTGCGCTGCTTGGCGGTTTGCGCGCGCCAGGCCGGCAGCGCCTGCTGCGCCGCGCTGATGGCGCGCTTGGTTTCTGCCGCGCCGGCGTCGCTCACTTTGGCGATCACCTCGCCGTTGGCGGGGTTAGTCACCTCGAACACGGCCCCGTCTTCGGCGGAAACCCACTGCCCGTTGATGTAGGCCTGCTGACGCAACAATGACGAACTCACATTACTCATTATTCTTTTCTCCGGATGACACCCGATGAATTTCGGAACTCAGACGCACGGCAGCCACTCTCTGGCTCAGCCAGCTCAACAACGCGCATACCGCCATAACCAGCGTCATGGCGAACGGCGTTTCATCCTGCAACCAGGACACCGCCAGACTGGCCAGGGCGCCCATGCCAAACTGCAGTGAAATCGCCAGGGCGCTGGCGCTGCCCGCCTGTTTTCCCCGCTGTTGCAACAGCAACGACAAACTGTTGGCGCCAATGGCGTTGACCAGCGAGATGAACAACACCACCAATATGACAATCACCGCCAGCCCGGCCTGGTGGAAGCCAAGCAGCAACGCGCCAAAAATCAGTTGGGCGCTGCTTTGAATCATCAGTAAACGGGGCAGGCTATAGACTTTCAGCATGCGCACGTTCAGCAGCAGGACCAGAATCATGCCCACTACGTTGCAGCCGAACAGCAGTCCGTAATACTGCGCCGGCACCTGAAAATAGGAGATATAAACAAACGGCGATCCGCTGATGAAGGCGAACATCCCGGCAAACGAAAACGCCAGCGTGCCGATGATGCCCATCGCCTGCCGATCGCGTGCCAGCAGGCAATAATTATGAAACGCCGCCAGCACCTTACCTTTCTCTTCGCCGCCATCGCCCTGCTGCGGCAGCGTCTCCGGCAATACCAGCAACACCAGAATTCCGCTGACGCAGCCGACAATCGTCAGCAGCCAGAAAATGGCCTGCCAGTTGAATATCGTCAGCAACGCACCGCCCAGTAAAGGCGCCAGCAAAGGGGCGACCATCGTGACCAGCGTCATCAGCGACAACACCCGCGGCAAGGCGTCCGCCGGGTAAACATCGCGGGCGATTGCCCGCGCCATCACTACCGCGGCGCCGCTGCCAAACGCCTGCAACGCACGCAGCACCACCAGATGCTGTACGTCGGTAACCTGGGTGCACAACACGCTGGCGCCGACGAACATCAACATGCCGCTCAACAGTAATTTGCGCCGCCCGAGGCGGTCGCTGAGCGGCCCGTATAACAGCATGCCGATACAAAAACCGGCGAAAAAAGCACCCAGTGAGTGTTGCATCTGCCCCTGCGTCGCCTGCAGTTGCTCGCCCATGGCGGGCAGCGCGGGCAGGTACATATCAATCGACAGCGGACCGAAAGCCACCAGCGACCCCAGCAACGGGATCAGCCAGCGCGGCGGACGATTGGTAAAGGGCGACGGCATGCAACACACTCCTGGCTAACAATTATTCCTTGCTGAACAGTGCATGAACGTTGTTTTGCTTGTAATTCAACACCGGATGCAGTTCTTCAATCTCAAACGACAGCGCCAGGTAGCGCTGCGCCATCAGGCCGGCGAAATGCTGTTTGATCAGGCCAAACAGCAACTCCCCCACCTGCTGCCGGCTTTCCAGGCTGCGCCCGGTGCCGATCTTGAGCGTCATATGGACGAAGGCGTAATCGTTCTTGCCGTCGGCCATTTGCCAGGTATCCAGCCAGATGGCGCGGCTGCGGATCCCCCCGATGGGGAAGATGCCGGTGCCGGCCAGCGTTTCATTTACTTTGGCGAACAATCCCGGAAGATCTGCTTCTGCACGGATATTCTCGGTACATTCAGCATAGAAATGCGGCATATCAACTCCTCAGATATCAGGCTGCAAGGCGGGCAGGAAGCGGGAACACCGCATTCACCTGGCCGGTGCCGGAGCTGGCGAACAGGTCGGTGATGAACTCCACCTCGCCGTCATATTTATCCCAGCCCAGCATGCCGAGCAGCATCACGGTGTCGTGCATGTTGCCTTCGCCGAAGCAGTACTGCGCGTATTCCGGCAGCATTTCGCAGAACTCTTTGAAACGCCCTTCTTTCCACAGCTTGACCACGCGCTCGTCCATCTGATGGTCGAACTCACGGGTGTAGCTGTGCATGCCCTGCTCGGCGCGCTGATCGTCGATAAAGCGGTGCGACAGGGAGCCGCTGGCCAGTACGGCCACGGTGCCGTTGTATTTCTCGATGGCGCGCAGGATGGCTTCGCCCATTTTGCGGCTGTCTTCAAAGGCGTGAACGGTACAAAACGCAGAGATGGAGATCACTTTGAAGTGGCGGTCTTCGTTCATGTAGCGCATCGGAACCAAAGTGCCGTATTCCAGGTCCAGGCTGGGGATATTGTGCGCCTGAGCACGAACGCCCGCGGTGCAGGCTTCTTCCGCGATCATATTGCCCAGTTCCGGGTTGCCGTCGTATTCATAGCGCATGTCACGGATGAAGTGCGGCAGCTCGTGGCTGGTATAGACGCCGGCAAAATGATCGGTGCAGTTGATGTGATAGGCGCTGTTGACCAGCCAGTGGGTATCGAACACGATAATGGTGTCGACGCCCAGCTCGCGGCAACGGCGGCCAATCTCTTTATGACCGTCGATAGCGGCCTGACGGCAACCGAAATGTTTCCCCGGCATTTCCGACAGGTACATAGACGGTACGTGTGTGATCTTGGCAGCTAATGCTAATTTACCCATACATCCTCACTTGAAAACTCGGTTGGTTTTCTTTGGTTAGTGGGGAGATGCCTTCTCCCGGATGACTAAAGCCCGCGCAAAACCGTAACGGTAGGGTTTTCCTCCGCCCGCGACAGGCGGCGGAGGAAGGGTAAGGAATGTCCGGTTTCGTCAACGGATATCGTGTCTGTCACACACCCCAGCGCGGAATCGGATGACTCCCCATGGAGATACAGACGTTCTTCATTTCGGCGAACACCTCGAAGCTGTATTCACCGCCTTCGCGCCCGGTACCGGAAGCTTTTACACCACCGAACGGCTGACGCAGGTCACGTACGTTTTGCGTATTAACGAACACCATGCCGGCTTCAATGCTGCGCGCCAGGCGATGCACCTTGCCGACGTCCTGCGTCCAGATATAGGAAGCCAGGCCGTATTCCACATCGTTCGCCAGGCGCAGGCCGTCCGCTTCGTCTTTGAACGGGATCAGGCAGGCCACCGGCCCGAAGATCTCTTCCTGTGCCACACGCATGCGGTTGTCTACGTCGGCCAGTACGGTCGGGCGCAGGAAGTTGCCGTTTTGCAGGTGAGCCGGCAGATCGCCCGGCTTGTCCGGGCCGCCGGCCAGCAGTTTGGCGCCCTCTTCAACGCCGAGGCGGATGTAGCCGGACACTTTCTCCCAGTGCTGGCGGCTGATCAGCGCGCCTACCTGCGTGTTCGGGTCCTGCGGATCGCCGACCCGCAGACGGTTGGCGCGTTCGGCAAAGCGCTTAACGAATTCAGGATAAATACTTTCCTGGATGAAGATGCGCGAACCGGCGGTGCAGCGTTCTCCGTTAATGGAGAAGATGGTGAACAGGGAGGCGTCGAGCGCGCGCTCAATGTCGGCGTCTTCAAAAATCAGCACCGGGGACTTGCCGCCCAGCTCCATGGAGTATTTCTTCAGGCCGGCATTTTTCATGATGTTGCGGCCGGTCGCGGTGCCGCCGGTGAAGGAAACGGCCCGCACGTCATGATGACGCACCAGCGCGTCGCCCGCCGTGGCGCCGTAGCCCTGCACCACGTTCAGCACGCCCGCCGGAATGCCGGCTTCCAGCGCCAGTTCGCCGAGGCGATCGGCGGTCAGCGGGGAAAGTTCGGACATCTTCAGCACTGCGGTATTGCCCAGCGCCAGGCACGGCGCCACTTTCCAGGTTGCCGTCATGAACGGAACGTTCCACGGCGAAACCAGCGCGCACACGCCCACCGGCTGTACCAGGGTGTAGTTCAGCATTTTGTCGTCGACCGGGTAGGTGCGGCCGTTCATCTGCTGGCAGATTTCAGAGAAGAACTCAAAGTTGTGCGACGCACGCGGGATCAGCACGTTTTTGGTCTGGTGGATCGGCAAACCGGTATCGCGGGTTTCCATCTCGGCGATTTCCGGCACGTTTTGGTCGATCAGATCGCCCAGACGGCGCATCAGGCGCGCACGCTCTTTCATCGGCAGATTGGCCCACTTGGGAAACGCCTCTTTCGCCGCTGCAACGGCCTGAGAGATCTCTTCTTCACCGCCGGAAGCCACTTCCGCCAGCACCTCGCCGGTTGCCGGGTCGGTCGTTTCGAAATAGTCTTTGCTGACGACGTTTTTACCGTTAATCCAATGATTTACCTTCTTCATCCCAGACTCTCCTCATATTCTGCTTGGCTGACGATGCGGTTGACCAGGCGGGCCACGCCCTCCACTTCCACCACCACTTCGTCGCCGGGTTTCACGTCTGACAGCCCCTTCGGCGTGCCCGTGGCGATCATGTCGCCGGGCTGCAACGTCATAAATTCGCTCAGGTAAGCAATCAGAAACGGAACGTTGAAAATCAGATCGGCGGTGGTGCCGCGCTGACGCAATTCACCGTTAACCCAGGTGCTGAGCGCCAGGTTGTGCGGATCGGCCACGTCATCCCGATCAACCATCCACGGCCCGATCGGCGTCAGCGTGTCACGGCTTTTCACTCTCAGGTTCGGACGGTAGTAGTTTTCAAGATAGTCGCGAATGGCGTAGTCGTTACAGACGGTGTACCCGGCTACGTAGTCCATCGCCTCTTCCGCCGGTACTTTGTGCGCGGTTTTGCCGATGACCACCACCAGTTCGGACTCGTAATGCATATACTCAATGTTGTCCGGGCGTACAGATACCTGGCGGTGACCGGTCAGGCTGTTTGGCGCCTTGATAAAGACCAGCGGTTCTTCCGGCGCTTTGAACTCCAGCTCTGCCGCGTGATCGGCATAGTTCAGCCCCAGAGCGAACAGGGTTCCCCCTTCCACCGGCGGCAACCACTGAACCTGATCGCCGCTGACCTTCATGCCGTCCGGCAGGATGATGTTTTCATTTTCATCAACGGTAACGTTCAGGGTTTTGCCCTGATAGTGAACGCGGGCGTGCTTCATGCCTGACCTCCTGCCAGTACGACGGTGTTTTCTAACGCGGGGAATCCGGCGGCGCGTACGGTCACGCGATCACCGGGTTTGATCGCGACCCGCTGCTGCGGGGTGCCGAGCAGAATGACGTCGCCGGGCTGCAAAGTGGCGAAATCGCTCAGCGCGCTCAGCAACTGCGCGGCGGAGCGCACCAGATCGGCCGTTGACCAGCGATCGACTTCTTTGCCGTTGATCTCGGTGATGATGTCCAGTGTGTCCGCCAGCGGCTGGTTCACCAGCTCGCCCAGCGGGCAGAAGCCGTCCCGGCACTTGGCTTTAATCGCCGGACGATAGAAACTGGATTCCGGCAGGCTGACTTCGTTAGCCAGAGAAAATCCGGCGATGAACGCCTGCGCCTGATCCGCAGCCACTTTGCGCGCCGTTTTTCCGACCACCAACGCCAACGTCGCGCCGCTCATCACTTCTTCACCGACGGGATGCGGAATGGCGTCTCCGCCGTGAATCACGGTGTTACGCGGTTTGATAAACCAAACCGGCGTCTTGGGTGGGGTTTGGTAAGGCGCCTGACGGAACTTATCATCCCAGGCGTCCAGCTGGCTCCGGTGATTGAGCGCAACGGCAAAGACGGTGCCTTTCATTCATAACTCCTTCGTCATAAAACTGCTGGCGATAGCGCGCCACAATTATTAATATGTTAATGATCATGTTTTATCCCTCACATAACATTTAAGCAACCTTGTCGACCAGATCTGTGATCAAAGCAACATATTTTTTACAAACAAGTAATAATTTTACTTAAATACAAAGAGATAGCTGAATTAATAAAAACTACGCATAATTTTTACTTTAACTTTTGATTAACCACGACGCGGGATCAGAAAAAATCATTTCGTTATTAATGATTTTTGGCGGAATTTAACAAAAAGGCGCTGGCTGGCTGGCTTCTGTACAATCGCAGCATATACTGAGAGCATATGTACCGCCGACGTACGGCGGTTATTTGATGAGCTTTGATAACTTATGCATGAATCACTGACAATTGCCCTGTTGCAGGCGCGGGAAACTGCGATGGGCTTTTTTCGCCCGATACTGAAGAGTCACAACCTGACTGAGCAACAGTGGCGTATCATCCGCGTTCTGGCCGACAGCCGCTCCGTTGATTTTCATGAGCTGGCCTGCAAAACCTGTATCCTGCGCCCCAGTCTGACGGGAATTCTGTCGCGCATGGAACGTGACGGGCTGATCTTCCGCCTGAAGCCGGTTAACGATCAGCGCAAGCTGTATGTTTCTCTCACCCAGCAGGGGCAGACACTCTACGAGCGGGCGCGCGTGCAGGTTGAAGAGGGTTACAGCGCTATTGAAGCAGCCTTTTCGCAAGAGAAAATGGCGCAGTTGACGGCATTGCTGGATGAGCTCATCGCACTGGGGGAAACCGCGGATGGGCTGGTGAAGGCGAAAACAGGGCAAAGCGCCTGAGAGATGTTAAAAACCAGGAGCCTGTAAATAAATCGGTGTAACCGCCCCTGTATTAAAGGTGATCGCTCAGACGGTCACCAAACCCGAGAATAAAACGACTCAGTGTCAGCCGCCAGTTACGGTCGGTATGTTCCGTTTTTCTGGGCGGCGTGTATCGCCAGATAAATAACCCTCCATAACCGGGGCACACGTTGCGTTTATTGATAGCGGCCCTGAGCACGCTATTGCGCGATTCGATGGCATTCAGTGATTTCTCCATTAATTTGTTGTTTAGCATAAGCCTTTTTTATTTCTGAAAATGAATGCATATCCATTTAGTATGAATCAGGCGAATTAACCCGCCCACAAATACATTATCAGCGTCAATACATATGTTATTTACCTGATTCTGATACTTTTACACCGGTTTGGCTTCTATCTGGTATACAATTCAAACCGGTAGTTTCAATTCTCCTGTGTAAAAAGGAATTTCTATGCTTATTCGCCCAGTCGAACCTTCTGATGCCGAACCATTACTCGCTATGCTACAGGAAAGTGGTCAGTTTGATGATGAAGGTTTATTACATGTACGGGACACACTCAAAAATTATTTCTCTGGTGAATCAGATGAGCTATGGTTTAGCGCTGAACAACAAGGCCTCGCGGGCATTGCATATTGCGCCCCGGAAGTAATGACCAGTGATGTCTGGAATTTATTGATGCTCTGGATCAGTCCTTCCTCTCAGCGTCAGGGCGTCGGCCAGGCCCTGATTAATCAGGTCGAAAAAGAATTAAGAAATAAACATGCCAGACTATTGTTAGTCGAGACATCAAGCCTTATCGATTTTAGCGCGGCTCGTGCTTTTTATAGCAAGCAAGGCTTCATCAATGAGGCCAGAATACGTAATTACTATGCTATCAATGAAGATAAAGTGATCTTCACAAAAGATATGCAAAAGTAATCACAGCCCTGTTTCTAATCAAATGTGACGGACATCCGTGAGCTTCAGCGCCTGTCAGGGAGAAAATGAAATCCTGAAGGAAGCCGTGGAGTCAGTCTCTGAAGATATCGCGTACGCAGTCAGCCGTTCAGGTTCACCGCCGTCCAGGGATGGCCGAAAACGGCGTTCCCCCGATGACGATGACCTGTTCACCGGCTTATGGCTGTCGTTGCGTCTGAGCGTTGCTACATGTCAAAGGATGAATACGAGGCAATCAGGGGTTACTGGCCCGAAAACCCGCAGAGATATCCTCACAGAATTCTCTGTTATCTGCTCAGGAAAAAAACCTGCTTATATTTAGTATATTAAATATGCATCGTCTCCCCGGAAAGTCATAAAATAAGATTTATCTTTTGTCCTTTTTCTTAATTTATCTGTTCCCCTGGAGTATATACATGAATTTGTTAAAGATGAGTGTTAATGTCCCCATGGCATTCAGCAAGTTAAGATCAAATAAATTAAGCAAGGAGATATCCATGGATTTGTTAACTATTGAGCAAGCAAGTGAAATTATTGGCGGCGCGGCGCAGACTTGTACCGTTGAAATCGTCGAAACTGAAGGGCTTAACTGCGATAGAGTAAAATCATGCACAGATAAGCACGGTAACGTTGCATCTGTTGTAACTGAAACATTCAAATGCAAAGAAGAAGATAAGCCAGCGTAATTCTCTGATAATTTGACATCCTCCTCTTTCTGAAAATCACTCCGCGAGTGAAGACAGGAGGAGGGTGTTAAGACAGCACCAGGGATATTATTGCGCAGAAGCAATTTTCGCACTAAACCCTGTTCGCAGTAAGGTCAGAACGTTACCTTGCCGTTCGTAATGCATTTTATAACTGCCCATAATCGCCTCACGGATCGCCAAATGTTCATACCGCATCTTAGCGCGGGTTCGACGGCTCCGGGCGGGCGGCACATTCCGGCCAGAACGGCCTGCTGAATCTCGTTTACGTGGCACTGGCTCATCAGTAAAGCTCACCTCACTCCAGCACAGGCAACCAAATCACCCGGCTAACATCAACCTCGCTTTGCGTGGCATAGATCACCGCATCATATTCTGTCTTGCGCGCTAAGAATTGGCTGATCGCTACCTTAATGTTTCGCAAAGTGCTTCGATACTAAGTATGTACTATGATTATTCCACTAATGACAGGAGTGATCTGGGGACATAAATGACTCACTACAAAGCCAAAATTATCATTACTGTCATCAGTGCTATTTCTGTGCTCATCTGTGGCATGATTCTGACTTGGTACCAGGTTATTAGCCTAGAGCAGCGAAGGAGTATGCAAACAGCATATAAGACATTAAATAGTGTAGAGACGCTGCTTGATGAGGCTAAAAACACGGCCGATCAGGCTTCTGTTCTGTTATCAGAACCATGTTCTATGCAAGTACGAACAAAATTAGAAAGGATCGTTATCAGTGCCAGACATATCAGGCTTATTGCTTTTTACAAAGGGAGAAAAATATATTGTTCATCATTCAGCGATATGGATGCAATAAATAAAAGCTACGCCGGCTTTATTAATAGTAGTTTAGCTATAGTGAAGAATAATACAGTTTCACCTGGTATTGATGCAATAGTTCTCCAGACACAATACCCGCAAGGCATCATAGTTACCAGCCTGAGTACTGCGTGGATATCTGAAATAATGCATTTTTTTAATGCTCAGCACCATATGGATTTACTGATTGATAATGACATTAAATCATCGGGTGCAAGTTTGTTGGAAACGGGATATGTGATTATTAAATCAAAAAAATACCCTATCGCCGTGTCCTTTTATTCCGCATTCAACATTTTCTCTTACAAATTTATCACTGATGGATGGGTTTCTTTATTACTGTCAGCAATACTTTCTATAATCGTAGGCGTTCTGCTATGGCGATACATTTTACACTCCCCAAGTCTTTATGAAAACCTGTCTAAAGCAATTGACAGAGGAGAAATCATTCCGTGGTATCAACCAATCGTTCATAGTAATTCATATGGTACTTATGGGGTTGAAGTGCTTGCCAGATGGATATCCCCATCTGGAGAAGTTATATCACCGGAAAATTTTATTCCCCTGGCAGAACAGAGTGGTCTCATTATTCCGCTTACAAAAAAATTAATGGCACAAGTGGGTAAGGAGCTGCCTGAAAAGCTTGAAGGCCAGCTACAGCCTTTTCATGTGGGTTTTAACTTCATAACCGCGCATCTTCAGGAGCCAGAATTTCTTGATGAGTGCCGGGCATTTATAAAAAAATTCCCTCCTGGCACAATTAGACTGACAGCAGAAATATTGGAAAGAGAACCCTTTGAAAGGGTATCTCAGCTTAAAGAAACCTTGCGGCAGTTACAAGAAAATCATATAGACATAGCGTTGGATGACTTTGGGACAGGACATTCTAATTTAAACTATCTAAGTGCGCTGCCAATTGACATAATTAAAATTGATAAACTTTTTATTAATGGGCTTAGTCCCGATAGTGGATCACAAAAGATAATTGACTATGTTATAGAAATGGCAAAAACACTTAATATAAAAGTGGTCGTAGAAGGTGTCGAGACACAATTTCAGGTTGAATACCTTAAGAAAAAAAGAGTCGACTATTTTCAGGGATACTATTTCTCTAAGCCAGTACCTATTAATAAACTAACTTTAAGGTAAAAGTACCGAAAACAGACGTGATGAAAAATAGGCCGATTACTCCAGTTCAATCTGGTACGGTTCAGTGGAGGGAGATCACTGTTACAAAAGAGACGTATAAACTTCATAGCGTACTTAATGTAAGAAAAAAATTAATGCGCCTGATGTTTAAAACGCAGGTCTCCTAATCTAACCAGGCCACCAAATTTTTTACACAGAGAATACTGACTGCTGTATATGCTTTTATTGCTGCACTTGAGTGAGCGGGCGATGTCAGCTATCGATTTTCCCTGATATAAATAGCGTAAAACATTTATTTCTCTTTCTGAAATTGTCTTACCTTTAGGGGAGGGAATTGTTTTAAACTGTATGATTTTACGTATTTCACGCGATATATTCTCCATCCCTTCCGTTATATCCAAAACACTAACAATACGCCACTCCTTATTGACCCAATATCTGGCCATTGGCAACATTTCATTATCAGAAAGCAAAACAATACGCATATTGTAATTAGATAAAAAATTAATCCATTCATCATGAATGAAGTAGAGAAGATTCTCTATAGAGAAATCAACAAAAATGATTCCATGATAATGGTCTACATTAACACCATGGCTAAGCATGTTACTAAGTGCCAGTTTGAAAAAATAATTGTCTTCTGGCCAGATAATTATATTTTTTGGGGCGTGTATTTTGCCGGTCATGCGTTAATATCCTTTACTCTGAACCCAGAATTACAGCGGATACAGTTGAACATTAAAAAATACTTAAGCCTCATGCGAGTTCAACCCTGATAATTACAATTAGATTCAGGATTCAATTTAAGAAAATAAATATCCATGGGTACTCTGGTTTCCCCACTTGCTTATTTTTATCATCCTGATGGTCAGACAATATAACTCAATGATAAAAAATCGCGGCCTTCATATCGTGTTCAGATACTCACGGTACAGATCCGGTTGTGATTAACTTATGGGTTATGTTACATGATCAGTAATTTAAGGGATGGTCATTTTTTTTAGAAGATTTATCATCTCAAGCAGCAGGATCAACACATCAACCATTTGATTTTATTAATTTTTAAGATCATCTTTAAGATCATGAGAAATGCATTATCTGCTTGTCAGAAGGTAAAAAGGTTGTGGTTAGCGCCTATTTTTACTAAATATCAATCTGTGGTTGGCTCCGTGATGAGTGCCGGAATTAGATTTATGGAAAGGGTTACTACACTTAAGCATAAAAGAGGACACTCTTTATGAAACACCGATTTTTTATTGATAATAGATACTTATTCTTACCAGAGAAAAATACCGTCAAGGATACGATAACCGGGAAGGAAACCACGCTTAACACTCCGGCAGCTCGTTGCCTGGAAACTTTGTTGCTGAATCGAAGATTGGTTACTCATGATGAGTTATACAAAAGTGGGTGGAGTGATGATGAAAAAGAGCCAGCACCTAATACTCTTTATCAAAATATTCTGTTGATCAGAAAAGCATTTAAAGAAGTCTCTGGTACTAATCAAGACTATATTATTACCGCACCAAGAAAAGGTTTTATTTTTAATAAAAATTCGCAGGTTAATGTAATCAAGGATCAAAGCAACAAGTCAAATACATTAGCTGATATTACAATGGCAACGCCTGTAGCTAGCGATACTTCTGAAGTAAAGAGCAGCAGAGTGTTCTCACGATTTGGCTTTTTAAAATGGAGATATTTTATCCCAAACCTGCTTTTTATTTTGTCATTTCTGTTGCTGATGCTTTTTATTATGAATATGACGTCTAAAAATAAACACGCCATCCTGTCTGATAATTTCACTTATTATAAAGAACTGGAAGGCTGTAAATACTACGTAAATAATAACATGACAAATAATTTTATTGAGAAAAAAACTGAAATATCAGCCATTCAGGCATTATGGGGAAAAGTCACTGAGAACAATATTTCATGCTCAGTATATCCTATTCGTTATGTCACTATATTCGAGCATGAAAATACCGTTCGTGCCTTGGCTTGTTCTCAGACAGGGGATAGCTCGGCAGAGCAGGTTTGTATTACGATATATAAGAGAGGCCATCTATGAATAACAAGCGCCTGATGATTTTCAGTATTGCTCTATTTATTATTACTTTTTGCTTATATGTATCCCAGTATTTTTATAAGGAATGGAAAGAGAGTGATTTTAGTTGTAGAGCGCCATTTAACATTTCTCCGAATGACCAATATTACATTGGCTCTATTCAGTTGGTTAGTGCTAATGGTAAAGGTGCTGCAACGATGTTGGGGGTATATAGAGATAAGCTTGGAAATAAAAAACTGGTTAGAATATACAATGAACTGGCAATAAAAAAGAATGGGAATTTATATTTTTTCCAGTTTTTAAAATCATCTATTGAGCCTCAGGAGGTGCTTGATGATCCCGATTTTACTCAAATGTTGATGCCTTACATTTTGAAGGGTGAGAAAAGACAAGCGATTTACCATATATATACACAACCAAGTGGTAACAAATTCATAGGTATTGGCAAAATCCCTATTGTGATCTGCCAACGCACTGATTAAGTTGCAGGTGCCATTGTGTATAACTGGGTTACCGTAAAACTGTATCGCAGACGACGATCTGTATAGAGAGAATTTGGCTTTGCCTCCAGGGATGGTTCTCCCCTAACCCAGTGTGAGGGAAGTTATCGATTAACAGTCCATACTTCGTTGCTAAGGCGGGCAATGTGCGCAGCCTTCGCTGCTTTTCTATGCTGCGCAGATAACCCTCTTTAGCTGCTATCTAACGTCTTTAACAAAAACGACTTCACCAAGATCCGGACGTATGTCTTTGCCTTACTCTGACGAAGATCTAAGTGCGCGGCAGGGTTTGGGCCGGTGACTTCCCTGAACACAGTATCGGGCCTGCGTCTGTGTATGAGAAGCCTAAATCCTGAGGACTTATCTTGTGACAGGTAATTTACCGAAATTCCATTTTTAGCATTAAGTGCTATTTTCCATTTCTGACAATGTCAATTTGATGGTAAAAATCTCAAATAAATGGTAATTGCTCCTAGATTTTAATTCTTTAAAATCCTATTTTTATGGGACTAATAATTGAAAATAAACCAAACCATCCAAAGGGAAGAATTATTCCTAAAATTAACTATCGGAATTTTCATCAGAATTATGCTGATTGAGGAATGAAAATTCTATTTACTTAAACGGGTATGAATCCTAAAATCCTGAGAGGAAACTGGAAGAATGCTTTCTTACTCATAATTGATTTGGCTGAAATGTATATCCTCTTCTGAATATATAACTCGCTTTATTTAACTTTTTACATATGTCCCCAAGGGTTTAAAGACTATGGAAAGTCATTTTGTTATATGGCCAAACCGAAATCTTTTTTTAAAATCAGGATTAACTGACCTCTTGAAAAGCAAATTCTGCAATCATAAATTTGATGAGCAAATTTTTGTTGATTTTTCAATATATAATATAAAGCTATTCACAAATAACGAATGGATAATTTTCCTTGAAAAAACCGCAATGCATATCATTTTAATATATGACAGATACATGGAAGCACTGGCTAATTATTGGATGAGTGTTTCTGGAAAAATTACGAAAAAAGTTTCAATTAGGGATAGCTACCGATTTTTGAGCCTTAATTATGCCCGGGAATTTAATCACCCGGGCAGGAAAAAGTTAACAGAGGTAGAATTGCAGGTACTCGATCTCTACCTGGCTGGTAACTCCGTGAAAGAGATATCCCATCGACTATATACCAATAAGAAACGAGTCTACGGTTTACTGTACTCATTAGAAAAAAAATTATGTATTCGTATGAAGGCCATTCTTGTATGGTAAGACAGGATCAGGTATATGGCTCTGTTTTTAAGGGAGACTTCTCAATATCACAAGATGTTTTATACTAATATGCGCCAAAATTTACATTTCTGAAACCATCGCGAACCTTCGTTTAGATCATACAATACACTATCCTGTATCCCAGATGTGAATTACTGCTGGTTATTTTGTATAAAAATTATTCTCAGTCACATTTTCATACACCTCTTTATAGGTATTAATCTCTCGATGCAGGTACGCTAAAACAGCATGTTTTCATTCCCTGATATAAGAATTTTCCTTGAAATAAAAAATCCAATGGAATTATCCCATCCAATGTATCGGATTTTTACCTTTCATTGGTTAATCATTTTATATGTTTGCATTTGATTGACTCATCACCCCAGAATTTAACATAGAGACGGAATAAACCACTCTATTTCTTTTGTTTTTAAGTTGTTATCAGTATATTTGTAATTAGATAAATTTAAAAGATTGAAAATGTAATACCACCAGATATTATCTTTCCTAGACGTAAAGCGAATCTATATGTTTTATATATACTATGTTGTAATTAAAAATGAAACTGAATAAATTTGCTGGGGATTACCCGTTCTGCAACGGGGTGGGCAGGAAAATGGCTATACCGCAATGGGGTTGCCCCTCAACGGTGGCATAACCGCTACCCGAAAAGGCGCTGCGATGCACGGCGGCGCTGGCCGGGGTGATACACGCATAATGGTGGAGCTCTGCCTAGAACGAGTGGAATTATTGGTGTTCGTTATCTATGGAGCGTGGCTTTATTTCTATTTCCTGTTTAAGTGTTTTTATATCTTTAGCCACTCTTCAGAGTAGTATTTTTTAGCTGCCCATTGGTTCACTCTTCTTTGCCCCGGCATTCTCCATATAACTCCATGATGAGCCGTTATTGTTTTTTGAAAAACAGAAACATTAATAGTTTTTATAGCCTTAGTGCCTCAATGTTCATCACAATCAAAGATCATCATGGCATCATGAATAATCCTATTTTTTGCATAGAAATAAAAATCGTGCTACAGGCTGTTAACTAAACTAAGCAATTTGTGTATATTAATAGAATAATGCCTAAGGATTCTTTACTACTCTGAGTAGGGGAGATAAAAGCATTTTGTTTGTCAGGAAAATTATCTTGTGTTGTTCAAACATACAGTGACTTTCATTTCCAACATTCATGTAAATTTGAAATGTTTTATTTAGTGCTCAGGGGGATATATGTTGCGCTATGATAAGTCTTTACACCCGAATGTATATATAGCAACAGAAAATAATTTTTTGTTCCAGGGAATGCTCTCATTGCTTCAGGAGTTGTTCATTGAGGTGAGTGCTAATAAGGTTCATTCAATATCTGAAATAAAAGAAGGTATCAATAACATTGATTTAATTATTTATGAAAGCATGCCCGGCGAAAGGGTCTTTGATTGGTTCGATTGCTCAAAATTCAAACTGGATGAAGGGTTTAAAGCTAAGGTTTTAAAAATTAAAACGCTACTCATTTATCCCCGCAGGGAGGATTATGACAGGAATTTTCATTGCCCCGTTATTGATGCCGTAGTTTACCTGAATGATGCCCTGTCATCAATCCGGAGATCGTTATACTGGATGTACCTGGACGATAAAATAAGTGGCGCGAAACACGCGAAAATTAAAGATTGCGGAACTTGCCCTGGCAAATATCTTTTGACCTCGCGGGACGAACAGATTCTGAATTATCTGCAGGCTGGTTTAAGCACGAAAGAAATCGCTGTTCTGACGGGTTGTGAGACTAAATCAATCAGTAATTTTCGCCGGGGCATTATGAAACGATTTCATATCCAGCATAGCTCTGATTTTGTCCAATGGCTCAAGCTTATATATAAATCGCAGAGCGGAACTGCGTATCCGCATGAAATTAAATGTGCGGAATATTCTAATGATACAATGGAAGATATTCCGGCATTTACCCAGGCCGTCGATAAATACGAGCAAAAACGTATTATTGAGATCATGCAATCTCTGACGCTAAAACACACAACAACGGATGCCACAGCAAATGATGTTTGGTTAACAACACGTGAAATTGCGAATGCAATGGACATCAGTATTTACAGTATGAGGTACATGCTTAATCAACTGGCCAATACGGGGAAAGTTCAACGTATCCGTTCCGGGAGAGGTCGTAACAACACATTGTGCTGGCAACTGAACTTACTTTAACCAATCAGAAGGTGCGCAATGAGCAGAAAAAAAGAACCAGATATATACTGCATCCTGGAATCACTCATTGGTTAAGAGTACAACCGTTCTCTCATTGCAGTTATAAAAACTCAGTAGAAGAACCCAATCTTATATATAATTACAATCCGTTATCTATCAGCCATGTTCATCTTTAAATTTTGCAAACATTTCTACTTCGGAAGTGACGCCAAATTTTTGCATTATTTTCCGCTTATGTGAGCTGATTGTTTTTACGCTTCGGCTCAGCTGGTGTGCAATTTGAGTAACGCTGTATCCACTTCGCAACATCACGTATACTTTGCTTTCTGACTTGGTCAGCAATTGTCGGCTGTTCTCCTGAGGCCGTAAAAACAGTTCATTAAATGAAGTACTAAAAACCCTCTCCCCCTTCAATGTCTTCCCCAGGATGTTTGATAACTCGAAGAACGTTGTTTTTGTCGTCGCGACAGATGCTTGCGTATTCTGAACAAGAGTGGCGATAGCATTCTGTTTCTTGCTGTTGGTGAAAACCAATAATGGTTTATTTTTCCTTGTAAACTGCAGCCCAATCAGCCAATGAGCGCCAGCATTTTCTTTCGTTCCGTTGTCACAAAGGTCGCTTACCACAAGATCTGCTGTTATAGTTTCGGGGCATTCACTAAGCGCAGCCAGAGAGTCAAGACTTATGATGTTCGCATTTGGGAAAATTTCCATTAAACAATACTGTAGTCCATACCGAATCTGTATATTTGATTGCATCATAACAATTTGTATATCGGACTTATAGCATTTGGGTTTTTCTGTTCTCATTGGCATTCTGTATTCCCTATATTACGCTGTCTTAGCCCGCATCAGTCGCCCTCCCAAAGTTTGTAACTCACTAGAATATTTCATATTGAGTTTATAAACTAAGGTCTGCTTTTGTGCGCTAATTGTTCTGACATTCCGCCCCGTCATCTGTGCAATTTTAGTGACGCTTTTTCCTTCCAATAAAGCCTGGGCGACGTAACGTTCCTGGCGACTCAAGCGTATTGGTGCATCCTCTGCATCTCCGGCTTGTATCAGGTTGAACATTTCAACCCATCCGGGACTGCCGGCATCAGGCGTCAATACGACACTTACACCGAATCCTTGCAGCAGTCTGGCTAAGTAGGGAATATTTCGCTGCAGACAGACAACTACTTTCATTTGAGGATAGTTAGATGAGACTGAAGCCAATTTTTGTAAAAGGGTAAACAGGCCGGGTTCGGAGTCAGCCGATGTCAACAGGAGTATATCCACAGCGTGCATGGATAACACATTTTCCAGATCGTTAGGGTGATGCAAACGCATCGTCACTGTCTCCGGAACAGCGGTATCACGCAACATTTCTTGAATACCAAACCAGAGAATATCTGTGGACTCATACACGAGTATACGTAGTGCAGAGGGCGAGCCGAAAGCCAGGGAAGACATGTTAGCAGTTTGATTTATAGACATAATTTTCATCTCCTTATGATGTATCTCATATCCGATACGATATACAGGCTCCTTTCTGTAAATGACTGTTTTATGGTCGCATTGTCTGACCTATGCAAGCAATTACTTCATATCTCTACTCTATTATAGTTAATAATAAAAATCCCATGCTTACGGCGCCAAATAATAAAAATCAGGAATGGCATAAGGATAATTCTTACTCTTAACCCGGAGTCAATACGCTTAACTTTTCCCATCGGAAAATTTCAATGAAAACCAGATTCGATAACGGATAAAACTACTGCTTTTACTAACCCTGGGTTATCCCCCCCATTTACATACGCATGTGAACGTCTGTGTTTTTTAGGAATACTAAAAATGAATATTCTTAATTTTGGTAAATATCTTATGATGGCTTATTTTTAAGATTAATCATGAAACGTATTCTTAAGTGTCCCGTTATGTCGCTATGCCAATATCTTTAAGATTTTTAGGCCATTGCCGGGTTTTATTTTTAATGGCTGGATTTTAAATGTATTTCCTGAGCCACCGGTGCTCTGAAAAAAAGTAACTGTATGCAAGTTAATGTCGCCCTGACAACCTGATAAGGTTCTTTGTTCTAAATCTTGGCCATTTTAAGAACTTCTTACTCGTAATTGCTGGTTGTTGAGCGAATTGTATTTTTCTCGTGAGGTTTAATGGTTACTATGTATTTGCTCTCGGGAATTACACTAAATTGCTCCTTTCTTTTTTATGAAAATATAAATGATGATGTATACCGTGAGTTGTGGTTCGAGATAGTTATCCAGTAACTTTTTAATATAATGGAATGTATTATGAAAATTAGCAAAATCGCATCTGTTTTTCTCATTATGGGAGTTGCCTCTTTCGCTGCTCAGGCCGATCAGGGGAGCGGTAAGATCACTTTCTGGGGATCAATTATTGATGCACCCTGCTCAATTAAAAATGGCCATGGAGATCAGCGTATAGAACTGGGACAGATTTCCAATACTCTGCTGGATAACGGTGGAGTTTCAACACCTCGCCCGTTCGAAATTCAGCTGGAAAATTGTTCCTTTGAACTCGACTCCAACGGTAACCCGCTCTACAACACCGTGAAGGTGACCTTCTCTGGTGGTCATGTCCCGGGTGACGATAGCATGCTTGCTATCACTGGTCAGGCAGCGGGTGCGGGTGTTCGTATTCAGGATTTCGCTGGTCAAATGGTGAAAATGCTTAAGCCGACCAGTGGTCGTGGCCTGGGGATTGGTGACAATACCCTGAACTTCTCTGCTTACTTAGAAAAAATCGCCTCTGTGACTAATGTGACTCCCGGTGGCTTTGAAGCAGTGACCAACTTTACTCTGGCTTATGAATAAGCATAGCCCTGTTCTCATGTAGCTTTATTCGGGCTGCGGTTGCAGCCCGATATTCAGGAGCACAGTCATGGCGAAAATTTCGCGTCTCCTCACGTTCTTTTTTTTGCTGGAACTCCCCTTTATGTCTGTAGCATCTACTCAGGGATTGGGGACTGTCACGATGAGCGGTCAGATTCAGGAAGCCGCATGCTCTATTCATACTGAGGATGTATGGCAGGAAATTCCGTTTGGCGTGGTCTCATATAACGATTTGAATCAGGAGGGGGAAGCAGTAACAAAACCTTTTGCAGTGCGCCTGGTTAATTGTTCTCTGGAGCGCAGTAACGGCGATTTATGGCAGAGCGTGAATATTACATTTGGTGGTGAAACAACGGTATTCCATCCTGATATTTTCAGGGTGTACGGGGAGGCACAGGGCTTAGGGTTACGTATTCACAACCAAGCTGGTGATATAGCCCGGGCAGGAGAGCCGATGCCGAAGGTTTATTTACAGGATGATAATAATGAACTGCGTTATCTATTATCGTTAGTACGCAGTGGGAAATCGTTGTCGGAAGGGGAATGGTACGGAATTATTCGTTTTATGGTGACTTATCAGTAACCAAAATGCTAACGATATCAGTGAATAAATAAGTTTGCATAAACGCATTCCATCTCCCCCCGGAATCGATAGTTTTCAACCGGTAAATTCCGGCTGGCAATAAATGGATTTAAAAAATGGAAAAGAATAGACCGCCAGTTTTTTACCTGCGCCGCCTGGGTGTTTATATATTTTTTGCTATATTTGGTTCCCCATCATCGCTCATGGCGGTAGAGTTTAATTTAGATATTCTGGATGCTGAAGATCGCGAGAATATCGACTTATCACGTTTTTCCCAGGCTGGCTACTTTATGCCTGGAACATATACTTTAAATATGCGGCTGAACGAACACGGTATTTCTGACCAGGACGTGTCTTTCGTTGAAAGAATACGTGATGGTAAAGCTACCGTGGAGGCCTGTTTGACGCCGGAACAGGTCGATCTTCTTGGGCTGCGTGAAGATGCGATAAAGAAGATCACGTGGCTTGATAATGGTCGCTGTGCAGATTTTTCCGCCCTTGATGGCATCGTCATGAGGGGCGATTTATCTGAGTCTTCTCTCCATATGGCGGTGCCGCAAGCCTGGCTGGAATACCAGGATGCTTCCTGGCTACCAATTTCTCGCTGGGAAGAGGGTGTTCCCGGGATATTACTCGACTATAACCTGAATACCAACGTTTCCTGGACTCGTCAGGGCAGCCAAAACCAAAGCGCAAGCGTCAGTGGTTCCACCGGTTTTAACCTGGGGGCTTGGCGTATGCGCGCTGACTATCAGGGAAGTTATTACAACACGACCGGACGTGCTAACAGCAGTGTGAATAACTTTGACTGGAGCCGCGTGTATGCCTATCGCTCACTGCCAGCCATCATGTCGAAGCTGAGCGTGGGTGAAGCTTATATTACTTCAGACCTTTTTGATTCCTGGCGCTATACCGGGATTTCATTGGTGAGTGATGAAAGTCAGTTGCCGCCGAAGCTGCGCGGGTATGCGCCCGAGGTATCAGGTATCGCACGTACCAATGCCAAAGTGACGGTCAGCCAGCAGGGACGGGTAATTTATGAAAGTACCGTTGCGGCAGGGCCGTTTCGCATTCAGGAACTGAGCAGTGCGTTGAGTGGGCGCCTGGATGTGCGGGTTGAAGAACAAGACGGCTCGGAGCAAACCTTCTCAGTAGACACTGCGCAGGTTCCCTACCTGACGCGCCCGGGGCAGTTACGTTACAAGCTGGCCACGGGCCGGCCACGGGACTACAACCACCATACCCAGGGCCCCTATTTTATGACGGGAGAGCTCTCCTGGGGCTTGTCTAATGCCTGGTCGTTGTATGGCGGTACGATCCTTTCGCAGGACTACAACAGCGTAGCGCTGGGCGCCGGCCGTGATATGAATGCGTTCGGCACATTGTCTGCGGATGTCACCCACGCGAGTGCGCGTTTCCCGGGGGAGAAGAACCGTCATGGACGCTCATGGCGTCTCAGCTACTCTAAGCGCTTTGATGAAATCAGCAGCGAGCTGACCTTCGCTGGCTACCGCTTCTCAGAGCAGGACTATGTCACGATGGGCGAATACCTGGATATGCGTTATCGCGACGGCTATGTGGGCAACAGTAAAGAACTGTACACCGTACAGGCAACCAAAAATTTTGAAGATCTCAGGCTATCAGCCAACGTCAACTGGTCCCACCAAACATACTGGAACCGCCCTGCGAATGATCGATACAGCGTTTCACTGAACAAATATTTTGATCTCGGTGACTGGCGTCATCTGGCCGTTTCCCTGAATGCGGCACGCAGCGAGTTCAATGGGCGAAAAGATGACACTGCCTACATCTCGCTGAGTATGCCATTGGGATCGGGTACCGCAGGCTACAACAGCAGCATAAGTAACAGCCGCTATATGCAGAATGCCAGCTGGAGCCAGCGTCTGGGCAACAATGATTATTACCGCATCAATGCCGGCAACAGTTTTGGCGGAGGCCTGGGAACCCGCAGCCAGGCGAGTGGTTACTACTCGCACTATGGCAATAATGCCGATATCACGACCAACTTTAACTGGGCACAGAGTCAGTACACCTCTTTTGGGATATCCGTCAGTGGCGGAATGACCGCGACCCCCGGTGGCGCTGCGCTCCATTCCGGAGGGGTACAGGGCGGCACGCGACTGATGGTCAGCACCGATGGCGTGAGCGGGGTTCCGGTGGGTTATCAGGGCTATACCAACGCTTTTGGTATAGCGGTAATTCCTGGTGTGCCTAATTACTTTCGCACCCGCGCGGAGATCGACGTTAACCGCCTGCCTGATGATGTGGAGTCGGCTGGTTCGCCGATTGCTGAATTGGCTCTCACCGAAGGGGCAATCGGATTCCGGCGTTTCGACGTGCTGAAGGGCGCTAAAGTTGTGGCGGTTTTTAGTCAGCAAGATGGCCGGCATCCGCCATTTGGCGCCACGGTACTCAATGCCAAAGCGCGTGAACTGGGGATGATCAGCGACAGCGGGCTGGCCTGGTTGACCGGGGTAAACCCGAATGAACGTTTAACAGTGCACTGGGGAGGATCTGCTCAGTGTGAAGTCGTAATGCCTCAGGTACTTCCTGCACAGCAGCAGTTGTTGCTGCCTTGCACACCGGTAACTGGCGGTTGAGAAGGTAAGTGGTGATGTTATGAAAGGACAAAATACAGCACTTGCAGTATTGCTGGGGAGCTTGTCAGCAGGTCTGGCAAGCGAAGCGGGAGCGGCGATTGCGCTGGACAGGACGAGGGCTATTTTCCCTGGTTCGGAAAAGAGTATTTCCATGACCATTACAAATGACAGTGACTCTATGCCATACCTGGCTCAGGGATGGATAGAGGATGCACAAGGTAAAAAAATCAACGGGCCTCTGGTCGTCGTCCCTCCGCTGCAACGCCTTGAAGCAAAGGGTAAGAGCATGATGCGCATTAACGCGCTGCCTGATGTGGCATCGCTGCCACAGGATCGGGAGAGCCTCTTCTATTTTAATGTGCGTGAGGTACCACCAAAAAGCGAACGTCCCAATGTTATGCAGTTAGCTTTACACACCAAGATCAAGTTGTTCTACCGGCCAAAGGCGATCCTGCCACAGAAATACAGTCGCTGGGATAACCAGTTGGTGCTGCATAAGGTGAGCGGCGGTTATCGGGTGGAAAATCCGACGCCTTATTACATGACAGTGATTGGCATTACAGCTGCACCGAAAACGGCGGTTCCACAGGGATTCGAGACCGTGATGGTGGCGCCTAAATCCAGTGCGGTGGTGAACAGTGCTCAGTTCGCTACGCCGCACGTTACCACTATCAACGACTTCGGCGGCAAACCGACGCTTCCGTTCAACTGCCGCGGTGATATTTGTCGGGCGGGTGAATCACCGGCAACGTGACCGCCCTGAGGCCACGCACAGGAGAATGTGATGAAACAACAATTTGGTCGTACCACTCTACTGCTGTGGCTGCTGACGGCTGGAATGGCGTCTGTGGCAGGGGCTGCAAACTGGGATACCGATGGGCTGAACGGTGGAATTCGCGCCACCGGGACGCTGGTGGCCTCTCCTTGTGTGCTGTTACCGGAGTCGGCAGAACAAGAGCTCGATCTGGGCAGTACCGTTGCCTGGGGGCTGGCTCAGCCCGGAAATGTCACTTCACCCGTGTTGGTATACATCAAACTTGATGGATGTCCCGGAGAATTCCAGTTTATGCGTGATGGCCAGTTGATGCGGGGCTCCACCGTGTTGACCGGGCAGTCGGCCGTGAAAATGACGATGTACGGAGAAGTGGAACCGACGGACGGACGCTTCTTCCGGATTCACGGTGGGGCTGCCGGGGTCGCGCTGCGCCTCAGTGATGCACAGGGGGAACTCCTGCGCCCGGGTATACAGAGTCGTCCGCAGGTTCTTAATCCGGGGCGTAATGATCTGGTATTTCAGGCACAACTGTGGCGCACATCGGCACCGGAACTGATAGCCGGAGAGTGGCGCAGCGTGGTGAATATCGGGTTGGAGTACGAATAATGACTAAACAGATAACGCGCACACTCAGCCTGTTGAGCATTCCTCTGTTGTTGTTTGTGCTGGCCGGAATGTCCTCCACCAGCGCCGATACAGATGTCAATTTCAGTGGAACACTGGTTGCCGACCCCTGCGAACTGCACGTGGACTCGGAAGATCAGACTGTCGACTTCCGAAACGTGCCATCAAAGACGTTTATTAAGTATCACCGCAGTGAGCGGGAACGTTTTTCGATCTGGCTGACCGAGTGTGATTTATCGTTGGGGGATACGGTAACGGTAACCTTCATGGGTACGGAAGATATCGAACAACCGGGACTGTTCGCAGTAACCGGCGCGGCTAAGGGGATAGCCATCGCCGTTGAGTCTGCGGATGGTATCCCGGTGGTACCGAATATCCCTATGCGCCCGTCAGCGCTGACCGCAGGCAACACTTTTCTGGATTTCCAGGCTTTTATTTCCGCCCCCGTTCATAGCAGGGTACGGGAAGGAGACTTTGAATGCGTGACGGTTTTTCTGCTGGAGTATGACTAAAGGTTGGGTGTTATGAAGAAGATGATTGTTTATGCCATGGCTTCAGCATTGTTATTGAGCTGTCTGTTACCCGCCCAGGCTGCATTAACGGTTAATCGTTCGCGGGTCATTATGAATGAAGGAGATAAAACCGTCAGTATGACCGTCACCAACCGCAACAATAAGGAACCTTACCTCGCACAGGTATGGATTGAGGATGCGGCGGAAAATAAACTCTCGGGTCCGCTGATGGTGTTACCACCGGTACAACGTATTGAAGCCGGCGCGAAAAGCGCGGTGCGGATTCAGGCATTAGCCGGTCTGGACAAGCTGCCAAAGGATCGGGAGAGTGTGTTTTGGTTTAACCTGCGTGAGATCCCACCCCGCAGTGAAAAGTCGAATGTGCTCACGCTGGCACTGCAAACGCGGCTGAAGATTTTCTGGCGCCCTGCATCCATTAAAATCGACGCGAAAACCGATACCGTTCCGGGGCTGGCAAATATCACCCTGGAAAAAGGCAACGACGGTTATTCACTGAAAAATCCCACCCCCTATCACCTGACGTTTGTTGAAGTCCGCAGTTCGCTAAAGGGCAAGGGAAAAGAAGGATTTGAGCCGGTAATGATAGCGCCGAAGAGCCAGAGTGCGTTGACGCAGGGAAGAGAGACGTTAGGCGACTCGCCAACCCTGGTATTTGTTAACGACTACGGCAGCTTGCGTTTATTGCCATTCAAGTGCGCAGGTGCTGTCTGTAAGGCGCAGCCTGTGGTAACACCGGAATAACGGTCCGGAGGGATAACATGAATATATGGAAATTGATACCCCTTGCGCTGTTCTGTCTTGCCGGTACCTCTGCCGGCAGCCGGGCTGCGGATGGCGGAACTACCCAGTTGACCATCTCTGGCAATATCGTTGAGCCAGACTGCGTGATCAATGATAACCAGCAAATTGTCGTGAATTTCGGTGAGGTACTCACTACCCGAATTGATGGTTCGAATTATGAAACGCCAATTAACTATACCCTGAGCTGCCCGCAACTGATCCGTAATACGTTAAAAATTAACCTGAAAGGGACAGCGGCGTCATTTAACAGCGGGTTGTTCGTGACCGATGTCTCCGGTCTTGGGATCCGGGTATTAGATGCCTCGAAAGCGGTGATTACCCCTAATACCGGAGCCGTTAACTTTACCTATGCCGCCAACAACCCGCCGGCTTTGTATGCGATACCGGTGGCGCAGGCCAACGTAACGTTGCCGAATGGGGCGTTTAACGGTTCAGCGACCATGGTTTTCAGCTATCAATAAGGAATGACCTGATGCGTCAGTTTATAGCAGCCGTTCTGTTGGGAGCCCTGTCCGTCGGCGTGGGATCGGCAATCGCCGCCAACGAAGCAGAGATCATTTTTAAAGGGATACTGGTGAATCCCCCCCCCTGCGCCATTGATAACGATCAGGCGATCCATGTTCCATTTGGCGACCGTTTGTCCATCAAGAAGGTCAGTGACGGTATTTATCGTAAGGATGTGCCTTATAACCTTGTATGTGACAGCACGTCCGGTCGCGACTGGAAGTTAATGTTGAGCGTGCACGGAAGTCTTGCGGCATTTGATACCACAGACCGGGCGACGGTAGGCACTTCGTTGGGCAACATCGGTAACCTCGGCGTGAAAATACTGCGTAACGGGCAGCCATTTACCTTCGATTCGCCGGTGGAAATCAGCCTGTCGGCAATGCCGAAACTCGAAGCGTTACTGGTACAGCGTCCGAATATTGAGCTGGTGGAAGGGCCATTTGAAGCAACGGTCACCCTGAAAGCGGAATATTTATGATGGGACACAGACTGCGGAGCATTGTGTATGGTGGTAACGTATTTATGAAAAAGAGAATATTACAGAGATTCGTCCTGATAACAGGCCTGATACTATCGGGGGCGTTGTTGTATTCTGTACCCGCATCGGCCGCGAATTGTAATGCGATGAGTAATCAGGGAGGTTGCCCGACAGTACAATCTGTGCAGGCCAACGGCGGTTCTGCTTCAATAAACTGGGCGGCAGATATGTTTGCGCAAACCTTTGCCTCCATTTCAGGGACAAGAGCGGCGACCTGGGGATTGTATATGGTGAATAACTGGAGCACGTCGATGAATGGGCACTGGTTTAGCGGCGGGACATATACACCCATTCTGACAGTGAATAATACAGACCCTGCGCGTAAAGCTGATGGTTCTTCCGGAACGGATTATTGCACCAACGATCCCTTTTATTGCACGCATGAAATGATGGCGGCCCGTTTTTACCAAAAATATGGGTTTTCCGGCGTTGCAAATGTAACGTTACCGTCCAGTTGGCCGGCTCATCGCCCCCCCTGTATGATTTTTGGTGCATATTCATCGGTAAACAGTACTTTCCACACCGTCTTTGCGCCGTCAATTGCGGAGCCCTGCCAGCCCGGTTTTCCAGGCACCGTTGAGCCTGAACCAGACCCCGAATGGTGCGGTATGAGTACCAGTGAACTGCTCTATGAATTTAATGATCTATCGCCTGGCGATGTAAATGGAAAATCTCTCGAGAAGTCCGCGACGATGACATGCAGCGGTGCAGGGGTTTCTTATAACCTGTATTTACAAAATGTCAGCACGACCGGCAGAGATAAAGTGAGTCTTGGCCGGGGTGTTACCGCCACAGTAACGGCCAACAATCAGGCTTTGCAGTCTAATCGCACCTCTGTAGGCGCCAGTCAGACATTATTAATCAAAGTTTCATTAAGCGGCGTACCGACAAGCACCGGGCCTATCGGCGGCGTGGGTATTCTGGCTGTAAACTATAATTGAATTATTTCAGAAAATTGAAATCTCAATTACGTTTTTTTGGTCACAACCGTTGGTGTATCCCATTTTCGCTTTTGGGCTACTGAGATACACCAACGCATTGTTTTACAAAGAAGTGGGAGTTGACCGATAAGCCGGGTTCGTTCAACCATACGTCAGGTATCTACAGCGCCGAAGTTGTCTTGTGCCGCAGACTGTATCTCACTTTGTGTGGCAGATAAAGCAAGTTAACAAGCAAAAAAATGGCAGGGACAAAACCCAGCCACTTTGCTGAAAATTGAAACAAATATTGAGTTTAAAAGGACGTCATTTGAGGTGATAGATAAAAACCAGCTATGCGCGAGAAGCGGAGTTTCACTGCAGCAAACATCACAGCATGCCAATGAGCTGGGAGCAGCCCAGTAAGAAAATAAGTATGAAGCTGTAATGACTTTTCGATGATCACTTCTTGATTTTGTCATAATATTTATGTTGAAATCATGAAGTGGAACTACCGGAGAGACTTTCATGACCATACCTTACTGTATCCTGCATACCGAAGCTGATTCAGATGTTGTACTTAATGGACTGGGCTTTTCAGAAAACGATATTCATGCCGCTCTGACATCTGCTTTATACGAGCGCCGCAAATCCAGCAAGCTTCACCCCGCAGTCGATGCAGGGTTCCGTTTCTGGAGTGAAATGGTTGCCGCGACACGTCGTGTACTAATTGGTAAGGGTAACGGCTGGTCCCCTGAAGTGGTCAAGCGAATGGAAATGGTCGCTAACTCGGCCAGAGGAGTTAATCTGATTATCACCTCGGGTGACAGACACACCGGGCGTCCTGATGGATTGCCGAAAACCAAAAATGCCAAGGGGGAGGCAACTCGCTCGATTGTTCACAACAATCCTGGCACAGTTGATATGTTCCAGACGGATGCGTTGTATCCAGGCAAATCTGAAATCACTCCGATAGATAGCACTCGTACTTATATCGTCCTGTATTATTATGATGCGGCTAACAAAGAGGTTCGCTGCGAAGTGTCTTATCCGGTAGGAATGGTGAATCAGGACGGATTTGCCCGCGTAAGCGCATGGAGTGAGCGTATTATTTTGAATCCTCTGCCATTTGAAGGTGCGGATATTTTCCCTGATGAGGATTTCGATGATGACATATCAATTACTGTTGAAAGCAAATGAGTAACCCTGTTGATGACGGTAAACGTCTTTTTAATCCGTCCCGGCTCAAGCTGGCACGGATCAGACGCAAGCTGACCCTGAAAGAACTGGCAGAACAGATGGGGCTCTCCAGCCGTATTGTAATTGAGTACGAAAAAGCCTATTGCCTGTACGAACCCACGCCTGAGACGGTCCAAGCGTACGCTAGGGCTCTGAGATATCCAGAGTCCTTTTTTTTCGGGGATGACGTTGAAGCAATCGATCCACTGACTGTTTCATTTCGTTCTTTACGCACGACAAAAGCCGCCGACCAGCATGCGGCAATTGGAGCTGGCGCTTTAGGGGTTATGCTGAGCGAGTATTTCAGCACCCGCTTCACACTGCCGCAGCCTGAACTGCCGAATCTCCGTGGAAGTGAGTCTGAGATCGCCGCTCAGGCGGTGCGCGAAGCTTGGGGAATTGGTAAGAAGAGTATCACTAACGTTGTTCATCTTCTGGAGAAACACGGAGTTAAGGTGTTCTGGCTCTCAGAGGAAACTGCGAGTATCGATGCTTTTTCCTTCTGGAAAGATGATGTCCCTTACATTTTCCTCAACACACGTAAGTCAGGTGAACGTAGCCGCTTCGATGCGGCACATGAACTCGCTCACCTGGTGCTTCACCGTCATGGTGACGTCAAGGGGCAAGATGCTGAGCGTGAAGCGGATGCATTTGCGTCAGCATTTCTGATGCCCCCGGAAAACGTAATGGCCGTTAAAATGACGTTCCCGACGTTCGACAAAATTGTGCAGTTGAAATCGCTCTGGAAAGTCTCAGCGATGGCTCTGATTGTAAGAATGCGAAATCTGAACATGCTGACAGAATGGCAGTATAACAGCCTAATGCGCGATGCGACGGCAAAGGGATATCGCACCGGTGAGCCGGGAGGAATTGAACGTGAAAGGTCGCTCATTATTGAAAAAATGATGACCGCTTTGGCGGGGAATGGCATTCATCTGACTCAATTGAGTGAAGAGCTTAACGTACCTCTGGATGAACTGAGCAGTCTGCTTTACGGTGTGGCAGCAATCAGCGGTGGTAATAGCGGAACCTCAACCTCACTATCCAGGGCCTCGCTCCGTCTGGTGTGAAAAGGAAAGCTACTCATGCCTTGAGCCGCTAGAGGTAGTCTTTAGCGGCTTATTATTGATCGTCAGTGGACTCACGCTGTCATGCTTCTGAGCAGTAACCTTCATATTCAATGTTCGCCGCATTCTTATCCATAATTTACTCGCCTTCAGCCGTGTCGAAACTTTTGCTGTTCGGCAGTGTTTCGATTTCGTGATGTAGGTAAACATGTAGATGTTATTGGAGTACACACAAAGTCCGACCGCTTGCCATGGTTGTCTGTTCTGGGTTGCTCATCGTTATACGCCCTGCATTGGTGTTAAACGCAGTGAGGGTAATCCACATCAACAAAACATTTTTCATCATTTGTGAAGCCTCGTTTGAAGTGGATTTCAGTCGTCTTTCAATAAACGGCGTATTTAGGATGCACCTCAATTATCTATCCGCAAAAACAATCGATACTGTATTCTTTATCGATAAAATCTATTAAAAATCACAATAGAAACTACATACGGAAAAGTGAAAATGCGAAAAATCATAGCGTTGTCTCTGGTATTTACTTCATTTGCATCAACCGCTGGTGGTATATCTTCAGGCGAAATCCAGCCATATCCTGATTACTTGGCGGCTTATATCAAAGCAGTGGTTACAGCCAGTTGCGACCAAGTGCTGGAAGATTGTGGTAAAAACTCTATTGATAGAGCCATCAAGTCCATTAGCGCTATCGCCACGAAAGGAATGGCCACCAACACAGAAAGCTACTACGTGACCTCCCCCCTTTAAACAGGACAAGTGGATACGCGAAAAAAACCACCTGAAGGTAGTCTGAAATGAAGGCTGTAGCGATTGCCACGCTTTAGGATGTTGGGGATAGAACAGCCGTTGGTGTGCCTCGTTTGTATCACAGTCTGTGTCACATTTTCACCTATGAAGGCCTGAGACACACCAACGCATTGTTTTACAAAGAAGTGGGAGTTGACCGATAAGCCGGGTTCTGTCGTGGACAGTCATTCATCTAGGCCAGCAATCGCTCACTGGCTCAAGCAGCCTACCCGGGTTCAGTACGGGCCGTACCATGTGAACCCCTATTTGGCCTTGCTCCGGGTGGAGTTTACCGTGCCACGGACTGTTGCCAGCCGCGCGGTGCGCTCTTACCGCACCCTTTCACCCTTACCTGATCCCGCTTGCGCGGGCCATCGGCGGTTTGCTCTCTGTTGCACTGGTCGTAGGCTTGCGCCCCCCAGGCGTTACCTGGCACCCTGCCCTATGGAGCCCGGACTTTCCTCCCCTGCGCCCGTCTCCCCCGAAAGGGACGACGACGAAGCGGCGACTGTCTGGTCAACTCCGGCGCGGATAATAGGCCATAATGGCCGGTTTGTCACGCCTCCGCCTGTTCAAGCGCGTATTTATACAACGCATTCTTTTTCACGCCGTGGATTTCCGCCGCCAGCGCCGCCGCCTTCTTCAGCGGCAACTCCTGTTGTAACAGCGCCAGCGTACGCAGCGCTTCAGCCGGCAGCGCGCCCTCGTCCGGCTGATGACCTTCGACGATCAGCACCATCTCCCCGCGGCGGCGCACCTCATCTTCCTGCACCCACGCCAGCAGTTCACCTACCGGCGCGCCGTGAATACTTTCCCAGGTTTTGGTCAGCTCCCGCGCCAGCACCACGTAACGCGACGCGCCCCAGACCGCAACCATGTCTTCCAGGCTATCGAGCAGACGATGGGTGGATTCATAAAAAATCAGGGTACGCGGCTCTTCGGTCAGCGCCCGCAGCGTATCGCAGCGCGCTTTGGTTTTCGCCGGCAGGAAGCCCTCGTAACAGAAACGATCGGACGCCATCCCCGAAGCGCAAAGCGCGGTAATCGCCGCGCAGGCGCCCGGCAGCGGGATCACCCGCACGCCGGCCTCGCGGCAGCGCCGCACCAGATGATAGCCGGGATCGTTAATCAGCGGCGTTCCGGCATCCGACACCAGGGCGATACTCTGCCCCTCCTGCAATTTCGCCAGCAGTTGATCGGCCTTTTGCTGTTCGTTGTGATCGTGCAGCGCAAACAGCCGGGCGTTTATCGCAAAGTGTTGCAGCAGCAATCCGGTATGGCGGGTATCCTCCGCTGCGATCAGGTCCACCGCCTTCAGCGTTTCCAGGGCGCGGTGAGTAATATCGCCAAGATTGCCGATCGGCGTAGGCACGATATACAGCGCGGCGGAGGGTGTTAATTCCTGTTCGTCATGTTTCATGGTTTCATCCGGTGTGCCGATGATTTAATATTGAGCATCTTAAGAAAATAGCATCGGATGATACAACAATGCTCCCCACAACCCTAATGCGCGGTAAAGCGGGTAAATGGATCCCACTCGTTCTCGCGGCCATGATCATGAGCGCCTGTACCGTACCTAAACAGGCCTCTTCACCGGCAAACGTTCAGGCTGAGGCAACCGCTTCGTCCGACTACTATCTGCAACAGATGCAGCAAAGCAGTGATGATCAAAAGACCAACTGGCAGTTACTGGCGATTCGCGCTTCCCTGCGTGAAGGCAAACTGCCCCAGGCCACCCAGTTACTGGGCTCGCTGCCCCAGAACATGACCAACGTACAGCTTCAGGAGCAGCAGTTGCTGAACGCCGAGCTGAACGTGGCGCAGAAAAACTTCTCCGCCGTGTTTACCCTGTTGGGGAAACTCAGCCCGCGCAACCTCAGCGATGCTCAGCAGCAGCGTTACTACCAGGCGATGATCGATGCCAGCCAGGGACGCCCCTCGCTGACGCTGATCCGCGCCTATATCGCACAGGAGCCGCTGTTGCCGGAAGCGAAGGCCCACCAGAAAAACATCGACGCCACCTGGACGACGCTGACGCGGCTGAACCAGAAAGATTTCAGCAGCCTGATGATTAACGCCGATGAAAATGTCCTTCAGGGATGGCTGGATCTGTTGCGTGTTTATCAGGATAACCGTCAGGACCCGGCAATGCTCAAAGCCGGCATCAAAGACTGGCAAACCCGTTACCCGCAAAACCCGGCGGCAACCACGCTGCCCACCCAGCTGGATAACATTCTGAATTTCCGCGCCGCATCGACGGAAAGCATTGCCCTGATACTGCCGATGAACGGCCAGGCGCAGGTTTACGCCAACGCGATTCAGGCTGGCTTTAATGATGCCAAAAACGGCCTGATGAGTCAGATTCCGGCGCCGCAGCCGCAGGCCGTACCGGACGCAGCGCCAACGCAAGATCCCGCCGCACCGGCGCAAGAGCCGGCACCTGTCTCTGCGGACAATAGCAGCGATCCCAACGCTAACGGCGCAGTCAGCCCCAGCGCCCAGCCTGAAGCCGCACCGGCAGAAACCGCGCCATCTGCAACCGAACAACAGCAAGACACGCAGCCCGCACCGGCGCCACAGCCCGTGCTGACGCCGGCGCCAGCCAACGCCGCCACGCAGGTCAGAGTGTATGACTCCACCTCTCAGCCGCTTTCCGCGCTGCTGGATCAGGCGCAGAAAGACGGCGCCACGCTGGTGATCGGTCCGCTGCTGAAAAACGACGTCGATGCCCTGCACAATCTCAGCACGCCGCTGAACGTTTTGGCGCTGAACCAAACCGAAAACGTGCAGAATAATCCGAATATTTGCTATTTCGCCCTTTCCCCGGAAAACGAGGCGCGCGATGCGGCCAAGCACATCTGGGATCAGGGGAAACGTGCGCCGCTGGTGCTGGTGCCGCGTGGCGCGTTCGGCGATCGCGTTGCCAAAGCCTTTGCTGCCGAATGGCAGGCGCTGGGCGGGCAAACCGTATTGCAGCAAAGCTTCGGCTCCAAGAACGAGCTGCAGGGCTCGATTAACGGCGGCGGCGGTATCCGTCTGACCGGCCAGCCGATTTTCGTGGCGCCCGATGCCTCGAAATCCGTCACCGTTGCCGGGCTGACCATTCCCGCACCAATTGACCCTGTGGTACCCGCCACATCAAACGGACGCGTTGACGCCGCCTATATCGCCGCAACCCAGGGCGAGCTGACCATCATCAAGCCGATGATCGACCTCGCTAACGGTTCGCACAGCGGCGTGGCGCTGTACGCCAGCTCGCGCAGCTATCAGGCCGGCGCCGGCCCGGATTTCCGTCTGGAGATGGACGGCATCCAGTTCAGCGATATTCCGCTGCTGTCAGGTACTAACCCGGCGTTGATGCGTTATGCCGCCGGCAAGATGCGCAACGACTATTCGCTGGTGCGGCTGTACGCCATGGGCGCCGACGCCTGGAGCCTGGCCAATCATTTCTCCCAGATGCGCCAGATCCCCGGCTTCCAGATCAACGGTGAAACCGGCGTGCTGAGCGCCGACAGCAACTGCGTTATCAACCGGAAACTGCCTTGGCTACAGTATCGTCAGGGTTCCATCGTACCGGTTCAGTAACCGGCTCCCGGCAAACCGGCGCACGTTATGAAGAAACGGCGCGCCGGTTTCTGGAAAAACAAGGGCTGCGCTTTTATGCGGCCAACGTCACCCTGCGTGGCGGCGAGCTGGATCTCATCATGCGCGACGGCGATACCTGGGTATTTGTCGAAGTGCGTTACCGGAAATCCTCACGCTACGGCGATGCCGCCGCCTCCGTCGATTATCGCAAGCAGCAACGGTTATTACGCAGCGCGGCCCTGTGGCTTGCCGGGCAAGGCGGAAGCTTCGCCACCACCGACTGTCGTTTTGATGTTTTCGCCATTACCGGTAGCCAGCTACAATGGCTGCCTAACGCATTTGCAGCGGAATGATATTTGTCATTGAAGGGCACTCGTCACTGCCGCTGAAGAACCACATCGTCCCTGTGTGACGACCCAATGGACCCTTTTACCGTGCTGGAAAGAATTAAAGCCTGTTTTACCGAAAGCATTCAGACCCAGATCGCAGCGGCGGAAGCCTTGCCTGACGCCATCTCCCGCGCAGCGATGACGCTGGTGCAGTCATTGCTTAACGGCAATAAAATCCTGTGCTGCGGTAACGGCACCTCCGCGGCCAATGCCCAGCATTTCGCCGCCAGCCTGATTAACCGCTACGAAACGGAGCGACCCAGCTTACCCGCGATCGCACTTAGCGCGGATAATGTTGTCTTAACGGCGATAGGCAATGATCGTCTGCATGATGAGATTTATGCCAAGCAGGTTCGGGCGCTGGGCCATAACGGCGACGTCCTGCTGGCGATTTCAACCCGCGGCAACAGCCGGGACATCGTGAAGGCGGTAGAAGCTGCCGTGACGCGCGACATGACCATCGTGGCGCTGACGGGCTACGACGGCGGGGAGCTGGCCGGATTGCTCGGGCAGCAGGATGTGGAAATCCGCATCCCTTCGCACCGCAGCGCGCGCATTCAGGAAATGCACATGCTGACCGTCAATTGCCTGTGCGATCTTATTGATAATACGTTATTCCCCCATCAGGATGAGTAAAGGAGTTCAGATGACAATTCGTTTCCCGCTAACCCTACGTTCCCCGCTGATTGTTGTACTCAGCGCGCTACTGTTGCAGGGCTGCGTTGCGGCAGCCGTGGTGGGAACCGCGGCAGTGGCGACCAAATCGGCCACCGATCCCCGCACGGTAGGGACGCAGGTGGATGACGGTACGCTGGAGGCCCGCGTCTCTAACGCCATCAGTAAGGATGAACAATTGAAGAAAGAAGCCCGCATCGTCACCACCGCCTATCAGGGCCGGGTGCTGCTGACCGGGCAGGCGCCTTCGACGGAGCTGTCTAATCGCGCCAAACAGATTGCGCTGGGCGTGGACGGCACCAGTGAGGTTTACAACGAGATTCGTCAGGGTCAGCCGGTCGGGTTGGGAACCGCATCCAGCGACACCTGGATTACCACCAAGGTGCGCTCGCAGTTGCTGACCAGCGATCAGGTGAAATCGTCAAACGTGAAGGTCACCACGGAGAACGGCGAAGTCTTCCTGCTGGGGCTGGTAACGCAGGCGGAAGGCCAGGCGGCGGCGAAAACGGCCAGCCAGGTCAGCGGCGTGAAACACGTGACGACGGCGTTTACCATCGTTAAGTGATGTGACACGTCAGAAAAAGGCGGCTGCGGCCGCCTTTTTCATATTCAGGTTCCGGCGGCTTACAGCTTATTCGCCTGCAGATATTGTTCCCCACCCAGCTGATCCATTTGTCTCAGGATCCATTGCTGCCGCCGCAGTACGTACCCCGACGGATTTTTTGCCTGATAACGGATCGGGTTTGGCAACACCGCCGCCAGCAACGCGGCCTGAGAGCGCGTAAGGCGCTTGGCGGGGCGGTTGAAGTAACGCTGCGCCGCTTCCTCTACCCCAAAAATACCCGGCCCGAACTCTGCAATATTCAGGTAAACGGTAAGAATGCGGCGTTTGGTCCAGGCTACCTCCATGCCTGCCGTCAGCACAGCCTCCAACCCCTTGCGGACCCAGCTGCGCCCGTCCCACAAGAACAGATTCTTCGCCGTTTGCTGGGAAATGGTGGACGCGCCGCGCACTGAACCGCCGCGTTCGTTGTGATCCAGGGCGGATTCAATCGCCGCCACGTCAAAACCCCAGTGCTGCGGGAATTTTTGATCCTCTGCGGCGATCACCGCCAGCGCCATCGCCGGCGCGATGTCATCCATGGACACCCAATCCTGGTGCGCGATATAGCTGAAGTTACCCTTCAGCCAGGCGCCGATCTGGCGTTCCACCATCACGGCGGAAAAAGGAACCGGCAGAAAGGCGAATACCACCAGTCCTGCCAGCCACGCGCCCACGACGGTCAGGAGCAGACGGCCACCCCAACGGCGGATAGCGCCCGTCATGCCCTTGCCACGGCTTTTCCTCATTCAGTCAGTTCCAGCACCCGGGCGACCAGCTTTTCGATCCCCTGTGCGGCTTCGCCGATGGACTGCGCCAGCATGTAGGCGGGCGTCGTCACCACTTTATTGTCCAGATCGACCACGATGTCATCCACCGGGCACACCACGTGTTCACCGCCCATCGCCTCAATCGCTTCCGCGGTGTCGGGATCGTTGCCGATCGTCAGACGAACATGCTGATCGAGCAGCCGGGGCAGCAGGGCCGGCGCGATGCAGATGAAGCCCAGCGGCTTACCCGCCATATACAGCTGCTGCACCAGCCCCTTCAGCTCAGGATCAACGGAACACTCCGCGCCCTGCGTGGCGAAGGTGCTGAGGTTCTTCGCCGCGCCGAATCCGCCCGGCACGATCAACGCATCCAGTTCCGCCGCGTCAGCCTGTGACAACGGTTTAATATCGCCACGAGCGATCCTCGCCGCTTCCGTCAGGATATTGCGGCTTTCCGGACTCACCTCGCCGGATAAATGATTAATAACGTGCATCTGTGGCTTGTCCGGCGCAAAGATTTTCACCTTCGCACCGGCGCGATCGAGCGCCAGCAGCGTAATGACCGATTCATGGATCTCCGCACCGTCGAAAACGCCGCAACCACTCAGAACTACGCCTACTTGTTTCATAAAATATCTCCCACCGCCGAACAATTCGTTACGTTTTACGTATCTTCTTCCGGCTAATTTGGTTAAATATCAACCGCCAGTTGTTCTTCATCAATGATTAAAAACATTGTTTTATCAATGATACTTGCACTAAGAAAGCTAACGGTGTGTAATAAGTAAAATTAGTTATGTCAATTACTAAAAGCACCCTGTTGGCAAACACTAATCCAGGTCACACATTTTGATGAATCTTGTAACAAAATCGCTTACATTTGGTATGTTGGATCAGGTTTCATAAGCACTCATTAGCGATGTTTACGCAAAACGTCACGAAGATTCTTAAAAGAACCTATCATGCGTAGACAACACAGTTTCCCTGGTGTTGGCGCAGTAGTTGCGCACCCCGGCTAGTCCGGGGTCATTTTTTTTCAGCGTTTGCCACCCATGCGCGCAGAACCGCAACGTCGTTCTTCCATTCCGCCTTCAGCTCGTCCACCCACTCCTGCACATTGTCCCACCATGCCGGTAATGTCGGCGTCTGAATCTGCTGGGCTACCTGCTGCAAATGACGCAGCCCGACCGATCCGGCGGCGCCTTTGATTTTGTGCCCTTCTTCCGTAATGCCTTTTTGATCGCGGGCGGTCATATTGGAATCCAGCACCGCCAGGTATCCCGGCATCATTTGTTCGAATACGGCCAGGCTCTGATGGATCAACTGCGGTCCCACCAGGTCGATATACTGCTGCAACATATCGGTATCGAGAATTTTATCCACATCCTGAGTCATGTTCTGTTCCTCCGTCGGTGGGGACGCCTTTTCCGGCGCTTCATCCCAGAAATGTTTGATCATCGCCGTCAGCGCAGGCACCGACAGCGGTTTGCTGAGTACATCATCCATCCCTACATCAAGATACTCTTTCTTGTCTTTCAGTACGTTGGCCGTCAGCGCCACCAGCCGCGGCAGTTCGTCGCTCTGGTAACGCTCACGCAGGATACGGGCAATGTCCAGCCCCGTCATATCCGGCAGTTGAATATCCAGCAGCACCAAATCGTATTCACCGGGCCGGAACATCGACAGCGCTTCGTTCCCCGTCATCGCCACCTCAACGCTGTTGCCCAGCTTCTCCAGCACCGAGCGGGCCACCACCACGTTAAGTTCGATATCTTCCACCAGCAGCACGTGCAGCGCCGGCAACGGCAGCTCTTCATCCTCCGGCTGCGGTGAGGTGTCTTCTTCAATCACCGGCGCCTGAATGCTCAGGATGAAGCAGGAACCCTGCCCCGGCTTGCTGCGCACCACGATATCCCCGCCCATGTTCTGCGCCAGCCGTTTGGAAACCGCCAGGCCGATGCCGGTGCCGGTGGCCGGCTTCCCGCCGTTTTTATCCTTCACCTGATAATACATGGCGAAAATCTTGTCCTGTTCTTCCTCAGGAATGCCGATGCCGGTATCCCTGACCTCGAAGACCAGCTTTTCCTGCTCGCGCCAGACGGTGACGGTCACGCCGCCCTGCTGGGTAAATTTCACCGCGTTGCCGATCAGGTTCCACAGAATCTGACGCAGACGGGTGCCGTCAGCCAGAATTTTGTGCGGCAGCATACCGCGCGACTCCAGGGTAAAGGCCAGTCCCTTCGGCTGCACCAGCAGGCCGGACAGATTCTCCAGATCGGCCAGGAAACTGGTGAAATCTATCGGTTGATTGTCCAGTTGCACCTTGCGGCGTTCCAGTTTGTCCATCTCGATGATGTCGTTGAAGATATTCCCCAACGTGATGGCGCTGACGTGGATGGTTTTCAGGTAGTTGAGCTGTTCCGGATTCAGCTCGGTATCCAGCAGGATACGGCTGAGCCCGACGATACCGTTCAGCGGCGTACGTAACTCATGGCTGATGGTGGAAATGAAGGTCGTTTTGTCACGGCTGGCGTTCTCCAGGGCATCCTGATAGCGCTTACGCTCGGTGATGTCGCGGCCGAACCCCATCAGGCCGTGCCGCTTGCCCACGCGGTCATAAAACGGCACCTTGCGCAGCTCAAAGCAGGCTTTGCGCCCGTCGGGGTATACCAGCCACTGTTCGTAAGTCAGGGAAACATTGTGGCGGAATACCTTCTCGTCGGTTTCCACCACCTTTTTGGCGACCTCATCATCATAAACATCGTACGGCGTCAGGCCGATCAGCTGTTTCTCGCTGCGCCCGGTCAGCAGTTCCATCGCCCGGTTGCAGCCGGAAAACTCTTCATTTTCATTACGGTAGTAAACCAGATCGGGGGAGGCGTCCAGGAAAGAGCGCAACAACGCGGACTGCTGTTCCAGCTCAATCTGCGCCTGCTCGCGCTGATCAATCTCATGTTGCAGGGTATCCAGCACCTGCAAGCGCGCTTCTTCCGCCTTAACGCGATCGGCAATTTCCTGATTGAGCTGGGTAATGTTGTTCTTAAGCTGCTGGTTCAGCTCCAGGTCGCGATAGCGCATCTCCTCCAGCTTATCGACCAGCTTCGACAAACGCTGGCGCGATTCTTCAAGCTGCTCCACCACCACGGAAAGAAAATAGACCGCCCAGGGCGTAATCAATAAACCAAAGAAGACCGAACGCACCACGTCGATGCTTTCGACCTGGCCGTGCAGCAACATGGTGACCGCCATCTGAACCACGATGGCCAGCAACACCAGTGCGGATGCCAGCAGAATGGAGAAACGGATCAGTCCCAGTTTGACCATCAGGTCGACGTAATACTGGGCTAACAGCCGGATTTGCTTCATGAGAGGCTCCCTTGGTTTTACGGACAGGCCGCGTCCGTACCGACACGAACGACAGCCTGATGAAATCATACAGTAAAACCCTGAAACAGGGAGCGTTGATGCGGTATTTACCTTGCGGCGCTCACAGAGCCGACGCCTGACCGCCGTGTTCCAGCATATAGCGGTTCAGCGCTACCATGCCGGTCCAGCGGTTTTCGCACCACAGCGGGGCCAGCAGCGTCGGGCGGCGCGCGCTGGCGGAAATACGGTGATAGATGACATCTGCCGGCGTATGGCGGATCATTTCGCCGGCGGTTGCGACATACGCCTCCAGCGGCAGTTCGGCCAGACGCCCCGCCTGCCAGGCTTTCGCCATCGTGCTGCCGGTCACGATATGCAACGGATGCAGCTTGATGCCGTCAACGCCGGTTTCCACCACCCGCTCAAGCGTATTCAGGCAGGCTGCGGCATCCTCGCCGGGCAAGCCGACGATAAGGTGGCTGCACACCTTCAGGCCGCGCGCGCGGGCCGCCTGCGTGGTGCGCTGATAGCAAGCGAAATCATGGCCGCGGTTGATGCGCTTCAGGGTTTTATCCTGCGCGCTCTGCAGTCCCAGCTCCAGCCAGACCTCAAACCCGCGTTCACGGTAATCTGCCAGCAGATCCAGCACGCTGTCCGGCGCGCAGTCGGGACGGGTGCCGACGCACAGCCCGACCATATCCGTCTGCTTCAGCGCCTCTTCATACATATTCTTCAGCACGCACACTTCCGCGTAAGTGCTGGTGTAAGCCTGAAAATAGGCCAGATAGCGCCGCGCGCGGTTTACCTTGCGCGCCTGCGCGGCCAGTTGCTGGGCGATATCCTGCTTTTGCATCTCTTCGTCAGCGAAGGAGGCCACGTTGCAAAACGTACATCCGCCGCGCCCCAGCGTGCCGTCGCGGTTCGGGCAACTGAAGCCGCCATGCAGCGTAAGCTTATGGATTTTTTCCCCATAGCGCCGCTGAAGATCGGCGCCAAACATATTGACTAATTGCTGCAACTGCATAATCTGAAATTACTGGCCCGTTAAGAAGGCCCACATCCTAATCCGGGCCGTTTTTGAGCGCGCTGACGGAGATCAAGCCTCACCTACTCGCCCAAAAGAATAAAAATTCATTATTAGTGAAAATTAATTCACTTCATGCGCAATGATGATTTCTTATCATTTTTATCGTGTAACAACATCGATAACAATTCGCTTAAAAACAGTAGCATTTATTAATAAACATCGGCAATGCCATATATTGCGCTGGGAATTCACTCTACATCAGCACGGTGCGCAAATAACACGCGCATGAGACAGTGAGACAGCTCACACTTCATCCGCTGCTATTTGACATTCCATTGCGGTTAAAAAATCAGTTATTTCATTTTAAATCAATAAATTACTTTGATTTTCCATGCTATCGGCAACGGTGCAGGCCATATTTGACCTGCATCCCCTTTCTGGAATAAGTTGGGAGTCCGCTGGAAGATTTCCGGGCGGGCAAACGTCCCGCCATATTTATGCAGTATTTTACGACTCCTCCGAAACAAGTTAATACCACTTGTGGATGCCCTTACACGGGGCCGTTACCCGGGACGAACAGCCGTGCCAGTTGATCTGGCGGCGACGTCTGCGCGACGGACCTGACGTAGTGGTGGGAGTCACGCAGAGCCTGGGGAGGTTCACTGATATGTTGTACGATTCATCCCTTGAGAAGGATAACTGTGGCTTCGGCCTGATCGCCCACATAGAAGGCGAGCCGAGCCACAAGGTCGTCCGTACCGCCATCCATGCGCTGGCGCGCATGCAGCATCGCGGGGCGATCCTGGCCGATGGAAAAACCGGTGACGGTTGCGGCCTGTTGTTACAAAAACCCGAACGCTTTTTCCGCATGGTCGCGGAAGAACGCGGCTGGCGCTTAGCAAAGAACTACGCCGTCGGCATGATATTTCTCAGTCAGGATGAGCAAGAGGCCCGTGCCAGCCGCCGCATCGTGGAAGAAGAGTTGCAGAATGAAACGCTGTCGATCGTCGGCTGGCGCGACGTTCCCACCAATCCGGACGTACTGGGCGAAATCGCCCTCTCCTCCCTGCCGCGTATTGAGCAGGTCTTCGTCAACGCCCCGGCAGGCTGGCGCCCGCGCGATATGGAGCGCCGTCTGTTCATCGCCCGCCGCCGTATCGAAAAGCGTATTGAAGATAAAGACTTTTACGTTTGCAGCTTTTCAAACTTAGTCACCATCTATAAAGGGCTGTGCATGCCCGCGGATCTGCCGCGCTTTTATCTTGATCTGGCCGATCTGCGCATGGAATCCGCCATCTGCCTGTTCCACCAGCGCTTTTCCACCAACACGGTGCCGCGCTGGCCGCTGGCGCAGCCTTTCCGTTATCTGGCGCACAACGGCGAAATCAATACCATTACCGGTAACCGCCAGTGGGCGCGCGCCCGCGCCTACAAATTTAAAACACCGCTGATCCCCGATTTGCAGGACGCCGCGCCGTTCGTTAACGAAACCGGCTCCGACTCCAGCTCCCTCGACAACATGCTGGAGCTGTTCCTGAGCGGCGGTATGGACCTGCTGCGCGCCATGCGGCTGTTGGTGCCGCCGGCCTGGCAGAACAACCCGAACATGGACCCGGAGCTGCGCGCGTTCTTCGACTTCAACTCCATGCACATGGAACCGTGGGACGGCCCGGCCGGCATCGTCATGTCAGACGGTCGCTTCGCCGCCTGTAACCTCGACCGTAACGGCCTGCGCCCGGCGCGCTACGTCATCACCAAAGACAAGCTGATCACCTGCGCCTCCGAAGTCGGCATCTGGGACTACCAGCCCGACGAAGTGCTGGAGAAAGGGCGCGTCGGCCCCGGCGAACTGATGGTTATCGACACCCGCAACGGACGCATCCTGCACTCTGCGGAAACCGATAACGATCTGAAGAGCCGCCATCCTTATAAAGAGTGGATGGAGAAAAACGTTAAGCACCTGGTTCCGTTCGAGGAACTGCCGGACGATCAGGTCGGCAGCCGCGAGCTGGACGAGGCGATGCTGCAAACGTACCAAAAACAGTTTGGTTACAGCAGCGAAGAGCTGGAGCAAATTTTGCGCGTGCTGGGCGAAAACGGCCAGGAAGCGACCGGCTCGATGGGCGACGACACGCCTTTCGCCGTGCTTTCCAGCCGCCCGCGCGTGATTTACGACTACTTCCGCCAGCAGTTCGCCCAGGTCACTAACCCGCCGATCGATCCGCTGCGCGAAGCGCACGTCATGTCGCTGGCGACCAATATCGGCCGCGAAATGAACGTGTTCTCGGAAGCGGAAGGTCAGGCGCACCGCCTGAGCTTTAAGTCGCCGATTCTGCTCTATTCCGACTTCCGTCAGCTCGTGACGCTGGAAGGCGAATACTACCGCGCCGAAACACTGGATCTGACGTTCAGCCCGGCGCAGAAAGATCTGCAACAGGCGATCGCCGATCTGTGCGATGAAGCAGAACGGCGGGTGCGCGACGGCGCCGTCCTGCTGGTGCTGTCGGATCGCGCTATCGCCGCCGATCGCTTGCCGATCCCGGCGCCAATGGCCGTCGGCTCGGTGCAGGCGCGGCTGGTGGATAAGAGCCTGCGCTGCGACGCCAACATCATCGTTGAAACCGCCAGCGCGCGCGATCCGCATCATTTCGCCGTGCTGCTCGGCCTGGGCGCCACCGCCATCTATCCTTATCTGGCGTACGAATCCCTGGCGCAGTTGATCGACACGCACGCCATCGACAAGCCTTACCGCGACGTGATGCTGAATTACCGCAACGGCATCAACAAAGGGCTGTACAAAATCATGTCGAAGATGGGGATCTCGACCATCGCGTCTTACCGCTGTTCGTTGCTGTTCGAAGCCGTCGGGCTGCACCGCGACGTCAGCACGCTGTGCTTCCCCGGCGTGATCAGCCGCATCAGCGGCGCCAACTTCGCGGATTTCCAGCAGGATCTGCAAAACCTGTCGCGTCGTGCCTGGCTGCAGCGTAAACCGCTGGAACAGGGCGGCTTGCTCAAGTTCGTCCACGGCGGCGAATACCATGCCTATAACCCGGACGTGGTGCAGAACCTGCAAAAGGCGGTGCAAAGCGGCGACTACGCCGACTACCGCAGCTATGCCAAACAGGTTAACGAGCGGCCCGCCGCCACCCTGCGCGATTTGCTGACCATCAAGCCCGGCACCGAATCCATCGAACTGGACAGCGTGGAGCCCGCCAGCGAGTTGTTCAAGCGCTTCGACACCGCGGCGATGTCCATCGGCGCGTTAAGCCCGGAGGCCCATGAGTCTCTGGCCGAAGCGATGAACAGCCTGGGCGGCTTCTCCAACTCCGGCGAAGGCGGGGAAGATCCGGCGCGTTACAAAACCAACAAGGTTTCCCGTATCAAACAGGTGGCTTCCGGCCGCTTCGGCGTCACGCCGGCCTATCTGGTTAACGCCGACGTGATTCAGATCAAGGTGGCGCAGGGAGCTAAACCGGGCGAAGGCGGACAGTTGCCGGGCGATAAGGTTACGCCTTATATCGCCAGGCTGCGTTACTCCGTGCCCGGCGTAACGCTGATTTCACCTCCGCCGCATCACGATATCTACTCCATCGAAGACCTGGCTCAGCTGATTTTCGACCTGAAGCAGGTTAACGATAAGGCGCTGATTTCCGTGAAGCTGGTTTCCGAACCGGGCGTCGGCACCATTGCTACCGGGGTGGCAAAAGCCTACGCCGATCTGATCACCATTGCCGGCTACGATGGCGGCACCGGCGCCAGCCCGCTTTCCTCGGTGAAATATGCCGGCAGCCCGTGGGAACTGGGGCTGGTAGAAACCCAGCAGGCGCTGGTCGCCAACGGCCTGCGCCATAAAATTCGCTTACAGGTGGACGGCGGCCTGAAAACCGGCGTCGACATCGTAAAAGCCGCCATCCTCGGCGCGGAAAGCTTCGGCTTCGGCACCGGCCCGATGGTCGCGCTGGGCTGTAAATACCTGCGTATCTGCCACCTGAACAACTGCGCCACCGGCGTCGCCACCCAGGACGAAAAACTGCGCCGCGATCACTATCACGGCCTGCCGGAACGCGTGGTGAACTACTTCACCTTTATCGCGCGCGAAACCCGTGAAATTATGGCGGAGCTGGGCATTTCCCGTCTGGTAGACCTGATCGGCCGTACCGATCTGCTGCGCGAACTGGACGGTTTCTCCGCCCGGCAACAGAAGCTGGACCTCTCCGTATTGCTGAAAACCGCGCAACCGCAGCCGGGCAAAGCGGTGTATTGCACCGAAAGCAACCCGCCCTTCGACAAGGGCGCGCTGAACAAGCAGTTGCTGGAGCAGTCTCTGCCCGCCATAGACGCGAAGCAGAGCAAAGTCGCTTTCTTCGACATCCGTAACACCGACCGTTCGGTGGGCGCGTCGCTGTCCGGCGCCATCGCCAGGCTGCACGGCGATCAGGGGCTTGCCAGCGATCCGATCAAGGCGCACTTTACCGGCACCGCGGGCCAGAGCTTCGGCGTATGGAACGCAGGCGGCGTTGAGCTGACCCTGACCGGCGACGCCAACGACTACGTCGGCAAAGGCATGGCAGGCGGGCGCATCGTCGTACGTCCGCCGGTCGGCTCTGCATTCCGCAGCAATGAGGCCAGCATCATCGGCAACACCTGCCTGTACGGTGCCACCGGCGGCAAGCTGTTCGCCGCAGGTCGCGCCGGTGAACGCTTCGCGGTGCGTAACTCCGGCGCAATTACCGTTGTGGAAGGCATCGGCGATAACGGCTGTGAATACATGACCGGCGGCATCGTCTGCGTGTTGGGCCGCACCGGCATCAACTTCGGCGCGGGCATGACCGGCGGCTTCGCCTATGTGCTGGATGAAGACGGCGATTTCCGCAAGCGCGTGAACCCCGAGCTGGTGGAAGTGCTTGATGTGGATGCGTATGCCATTCACGAAGAACACCTGCGCGGACTGATTACCGAACACGTGCAGCTCACCGGCTCCAGCCACGGCGAAGAAATTCTGGCCGACTGGCCGGAATGGGCGCCGAAGTTTGCCCTGGTCAAACCCAAGTCCAGCGACGTCAAGGCATTGTTGGGTCACCGCAGCCGTTCAGCCGCCGAGCTGCGGGTTCAGGCGCAGTAAGGTCAGGAAGGAAAGAGAGCAATGAGTCAGAATGTTTATCAGTTTATCGACCTGCAGCGCGTAGATCCGCCCAAGAAGCCGCTTAAGATCCGTAAGATCGAGTTCGTGGAGATCTACGAGCCGTTTTCTGAAACGCAGGCCAAAGCCCAGGCGGATCGCTGCCTTGCCTGCGGCAACCCGTATTGCGAGTGGAAATGCCCGGTTCACAACTACATTCCCAACTGGCTGAAGCTGGCTAACGAAGGGCGCATCATGGAAGCGGCGGACCTGGCACACCAGACCAACAGCCTGCCGGAAGTCTGCGGGCGCGTTTGTCCGCAGGATCGCCTGTGTGAAGGCTCCTGCACCCTGAACGACGAGTTCGGCGCGGTCACCATCGGCAACATCGAGCGCTATATCAATGATAAGGCGCTGGAGATGGGCTGGAAGCCGGATATGTCCCACGTGCGCCCGACCGGCAAACGCGTGGCGGTGATCGGCGCCGGTCCGGCCGGCCTCGCCTGCGCCGACGTGCTGGCGCGTAACGGCGTACAGGCGGTGGTGTTCGATCGCCATCCGGAAATCGGCGGCCTGCTGACCTTCGGCATTCCTGCCTTCAAGCTGGAAAAAGAGGTGATGGTGAAGCGGCGCGAGATATTCACCGGTATGGGCATTGAGTTCCGTCTCAACACCGAAGTGGGCAAAGACGTCGCCTTGAACGATCTGCTGGCGGAGTTCGACGCCGTCTTCCTCGGCGTGGGTACTTATCAGTCAATGCGCGGCGGGTTGGAAAATGAAGACGCCAGCGGCGTATTCGACGCCCTGCCGTTCCTGATCGCCAATACCAAGCAGCTGATGGGCTATCCCGCCTCCGCGCAAGAGCCGTACATCAGCATGGAAGGCAAGCGCGTGGTGGTGCTGGGCGGCGGTGATACCGCGATGGACTGCGTGCGCACCTCGGTGCGTCAGGGAGCCACGCAAATCACCTGTGCCTATCGCCGCGACGAAACCAACATGCCCGGCTCCCGACGCGAAGTGAAAAATGCGCGCGAAGAAGGCGTAGAGTTTATGTTCAACCTTCAGCCGCTGAGCATTGAACTGAACGGCTCAGGCCGGGTGTGCGGCATTAAGATGGTGCGCACCGAACTGGGTGAAGCGGATGCCCAGGGGCGCCGCAGCGCCCGCCCGGTGCCCGGCTCAGAACACATTCTCGACGCCGACGCCGTCATCATGGCCTTCGGTTTCCGTCCGCACGCAATGGCGTGGCTGGCTGAGCATGGCGTGGAGTTGGATCATCAGGGGCGCATCGTCGCGCCGGAAGGCCATGACAATGCCTTCCAGACCAGCAACCCCAAGATCTTCGCCGGCGGCGACGCCGTGCGCGGCTCGGATCTGGTGGTCACCGCCATTGCCGAGGGGCGCAAAGCGGCGGAAGGCATCATGAACTATCTGGAAGTGTAAATCAGTACCATGCGGGGCCGCCCTGGCCCCGCTTCATCCTACCCCAACAAACCCGCAATATAATCATCACCTTTTCATTACCCGCCGTCGGGGATATGCTCATAGCAACCGGCGCGTTTGCCGGCGTGAAATATAAATAACTCTACCCAGGAAGGCTCTTATCTATGTCACTTATCGAAAAACTGGAACAGCGCATTCAGCAATCGGGGGGATTTATCGTCTCTTGCCAGCCCATCCCCGGCAGCCCCATGGATCACCCTGAGATCGTCGCGGCGATGGCGCTTGCCGCCGCACAGTCGGGCGCCGCGGCGCTGCGTATTGAAGGGCTCGCCAATCTGCGCGCGGTACGTGAAAAAGTGAAGATCCCCATTATCGGTATTATCAAGCATGATCTGGAGGACTCACCCGTGCGCATCACGCCGTTTCTGGAAGATATTGACGCGCTGAAAGAGGCTGGCGCGGATCTGATCGCTTTCGACGGCACGCAGCGTGAGCGCCCGGTAAGTACGGAAATGCTGATTAACCGCATTCACCACCACGGCATGCCCGCCATTGCAGACTGCTCCAATGCAGAAGACGGCATGCTGTGCCATCAGCTCGGCGCAGATTTCATCGCCACCACCCTTTCCGGCTACACTTCCATCCATACGCCGGTTGAGCCGGATCTGGCGCTGGTTACCACGCTGAGCCAGCAAGGGTGCAAGGTTATTGCGGAAGGGCGCTACAACACCCCGGCGCAGGCTGCGCAAGCTATGCGTCTGGGCGCGTGGGCCGTGACCGTCGGCTCAGCCATTACCCGCATAGAAAATATCTGTCAGTGGTATCGCGAGGCGATGAAGCCTGCATAAGCGGCATAAAAAAGCCGGTTCGACTGAACCGGCTTTTTAATCACTTAACCACCCGCAGTGACGGACGCCCGCGCGGCGGCGGATCGTTGTCGTCATCACCGCCCTCTTCCGGGTCAGCGTCGGACAGGCTGCCGTCAATAACCGTCATACCCGGCTCCTGCGCCGGAACTTCTTCATTGACGGGCATCAGCGGCATTTCATCTTCGTAGGCGGATTCCGGTTCAAACATCGTACCCGCCCCGTTTTCCCGCGCATAAATCGCCATCACGGACGACATCGGCACGTAGACCTGACGCGGAACGCCGCCGAAACGGGCGTTAAAGCGCACGGCGTCATCGCCCAGCTCCAGGTTTCCCACCGCCCGCGGGGCGATATTCAGCACGATCTGTCCGTCACGTGCAAACTCCATGGGCACCATCACGCCGGGGCGATTGACATCCACCACCAGATGCGGCGTGAGCTGGTTGTCCAGCAGCCATTCATAGAAAGCGCGCAGCAGGAAGGGACGGCGCGGTGACATTTGCGACAGTTCCATCCCTCATTAACCCCGGGTGTGCAGGCGCATTTCACGCTCGGCTTCAGTCAGCGAAGCCAGGAATGCATCGCGTTCAAAGACGCGCGTCATGTAGCCTTTCAGCTCTTTGGAGCCAGAGCCGGCAAGCTCGATGCCCAGTACCGGCAAACGCCATAACAGCGGCGCCAGATAGCAATCCACCAGGCTGAACTCATCGCTCATGAAGTACGGCTTTTGCGAGAACACCGGCGCTACCGCCAGCAGTTCTTCACGCAGCTGTTTACGCGCGTTATCGGCTTCCTGAACGTTGCCTTTTTCGATCTTGAACAGCAGGGTGTACCAGTCGTTCTCGATGCGGTGCATCATCAGGCGGCTTTCACCGCGCGCAACCGGGTAAACCGGCATCAGCGGCGGATGCGGGAAACGCTCATCCAGATATTCCATGATGATGCGGGATTCATACAGCGTCAGCTCGCGATCTACCAGAGTCGGCACCGTGCGATACGGGTTGAGGTCAATCAGATCCTGAGGCAGGTTATCCGTCTCAACCTGCTCAATCTCAACGCTGACACCTTTTTCAGCCAGCACAATACGTACCTGGTGGCTAAAAATGTCAGTCGGACCGGAAAACAGCGTCATCACCGAACGTTTGTTGGCAGCGACAGCCATGAAAACCTCCAAGTTTATCCAGAAAACGGTATAAATAGCCGGCCAGTGCCGCTATTCAGGGAAGAGCCTTCGCCCCGTTATGCCGTTTGAGCAAAAATAGTTATACACCGTAAGTTGCCTCTTCGCTGACCACGACCAAAATGCCGAGCGCATAACGACCATGCTCTCAGGAATTTACCCGCAGCCACCTCGACGCATCTTGAATGATCTCGTGTATATAAGGTCGATGAAGAAACGGTGAGTTTTCATTTACCGATGTGTTGCTCAAGATGTGTACGGTCATACAGGACACAAAAGTGGGGGGTAGTTTACCAGATTTTAAGCGGCTTGTGGGAGCACAGCGGTAGGATCGACAGCTAATTATCTGAAAATGCTTTTATTTTTCATGTCCATTATATTTTTTTATATAAAAAACCCGGCCGGAGCCGGGCTTTTCGCGTTGATTGTCTGCCGAAGCAGAAGCCAATTAACGCTTGGAGAACTGCGGACGACGACGTGCTTTGCGCAGACCCACTTTCTTACGTTCAACCTGACGGGCGTCACGAGTGACGAAGCCGGCTTTACGCAGATCGGAGCGCAGAGTCTCATCATATTCCATCAGTGCACGGGTGATACCGTGACGAATCGCACCAGCCTGACCGGAGATGCCGCCACCTTTAACGGTGATGTACAGATCCAGTTTCTCAACCATGTCGACCAGTTCCAGCGGCTGACGAACCACCATGCGGGCGGTTTCGCGACCGAAGTACTGCTCCAGGCTGCGCTGGTTAATTACGATTTTACCGCTGCCCGGTTTGATAAAGACGCGTGCTGCGGAGCTTTTGCGGCGACCAGTGCCGTAGTATTGATTTTCAGCCATTGCCTATAATCCCGATTAAATGTCCAGAACTTGCGGTTGCTGTGCCGCGTGATTGTGCTCGTTACCCGCGTAAACTTTCAGTTTACGGTACATAGCACGACCCAGCGGGCCCTTCGGCAGCATGCCTTTAACCGCGATTTCAATCACACGCTCAGGGTGGCGGGCAATCATCTCTTCAAAGGTCGCTTCTTTGATACCACCGATGTAGCCAGTGTAGTGATAGTACTTCTTGTCAGCACGCTTGTTACCGGTTACGGCAACTTTTTCTGCGTTCAGAACGATGATGTAATCACCGGTATCAACGTGCGGAGTGTATTCCGCTTTGTGCTTGCCGCGCAGACGACGAGCCAGTTCAGTTGCCAGACGGCCTAAAGTTTTGCCGGTAGCATCAACAACATACCAGTCACGTTTTACGGTCTCTGGTTTAGCTGTAAAAGTTTTCATTATAAAGCTTACCCAATTTTAGTTACACGTTGGTGAACACCCAAGCGCTTGTTTTTGAATAAAGTGTTGAGGTTCACACGACCATCGTCCAGCAAACCTACCCCTTCGAATAGCAAATGCCGGCACATAAAGTTTCGGGAAAAAAACTTTGTTGTAACGTGGGGTCGCAGGATTATAGAGAAGTTGGCAGGAAAGATCGACCGGTTTTTACCAGGAAAAAGGAAAGAAACGCCCGCAGAGGCAGCCGCGTTTCGCCCGCGGGAAACGCGGCGATTTCATGGCGCTTCCCACGGGCAACCCTGGTCTGCCCGCCTTAATTAAGGCAAATGCGGAAGCCTGAGATACTCCTCGCTCTGCATTTCCTGCAAACGCGACAGGCAGCGTTGATATTCAAACTTCAGATGTTCGGCCTGATAGATCTCGAACATCGGGGCTTCGGCGCTGATAATCAGCTTGATGTGGCGTTCATAGAATTCGTCAACCAGCGCCAGGAAGCGGCGGGCGGCGTTTTCCTGCGCCGAATCCTTCATCACCTTAACGTTATGCAGGAACACCGTGTGATACATGCGCGACAACGCGATGTAATCCAGCTGACTGCGCGCCTCTTCGCACAATACCGAATATTCCACGGCCAGCGTTCCTTCCGCGCTGCGCAGCGCCTGCAACGGACGGTGGTTAATTTCCAGCAGCGGATTGATCTCACCCGTCTTGCCCGTCAGGCGCGTGAACATTTGCGTCATCTCCTGCTCTGTTTGCGGCGACAGCGGAGAAAGGTAGAGATGCGCCTGCGTCAGGGTACGCAGGCGATAGTCCACGCCCGCGTCTACGTTCATCACGTCGCAATATTTCTTGATCTGCTCAATGGCCGGCAGGAAGCGCGCCCGTTGCAGGCCGTTGCGGTACAGGTTGTCAGGCGGAATATTGGACGTCGCGACCAGGGTTATCCCGCGCGCAAACAGCGCTTCAAGCAACGTGCCCAGCAACATGGCGTCGGTGATATCGGAAACGAAGAATTCGTCGAAGCACAGCACGTCGGTCTGCGCTTTGAAACCGTCAGCCACAATCTCCAGCGGATTTTCCTGCCCCTGCAGCTGGGTCAGTTCCTCATGAACCCGCAGCATAAAGCGGTGGAAATGCAGCCTTAGCTTACGTTCGCCCGGCAAACTGTGGAAAAACATATCCATCAGCCAGGTTTTCCCCCGCCCGACGCCGCCCCACATATACAGGCCGGTGACCGGCGGTTGCGGCTGCGTTTTCTTCCCCATCAGACGTTGCAGCCTGCCGCGCAGGCCCGCATCCTGCGCTGCCGGCACCGCCTGAGCGCGGGCGATGAGGCCCTGCTGAACCAGCGTCAGCGCGTCAACGGTACGGCGCTGAACGTCATCAGGTTGGTATTCCCCTCCCTCCAGCGCCAACTGATAAAGCTGCGCCGGCGTCTGAAGCGATGATGCGGTGTTCGTTTGCATGTGGTACAGGTGCCCTTTTAAAATTATTTTTCGTTGTTATGACGAATGCGCTTGTGCGCAATTCGCCGCTAATTGTCGCGCGTTAGCAGCGATTTGTCTCGCATCGTTGAATCTTTCCGGCCTTTCATTGTGGGTAAATGTCCCTCAGGACTCCACTCCGGTGCGCTTAGCGGTTATAGTGTCGGTACTAAAGACAAATCGTATTCCTGGAACCCTGCCAGGCCGTCTAAACATTTCAGACCGTGTGTACCCAAAGGATTTCACGCCGAAAGACGAAGGGTATAAAAACAATAGAGATAGGAGTCATCATGACCTGGGAGTATGCGCTGATTGGTCTCGTTGTCGGCATCGTGATCGGTGCGCTTGCGATGCGTTTCGGTAATCGCAAGCTGCGCGAGCAGCAGACGTTGCAAAACGAGCTGGAGAAAAGCAAGACAGAGCTGGAAGAGTACCGTCAGGAACTGGTAAGTCACTTTGCCCGTAGCGCCGAGCTGCTGGACAACATGGCGAACGACTATCGTCAGCTGTATCAGCACATGGCGAAAAGCTCCAACAGCCTGCTGCCGGATATGCCTCCCAATGACAATCCGTTCCGCTATCGCCTTACCGAAGCCGATAACGATCAGGCTCCCGTCGAGTTCCCGCCGCGTGACTACTCCGAAGGCGCCTCCGGCCTGCTGCGCGCTGAACGCCGCGATTAATCCTGCTTCCGGCGTCCGCAATGCTCATTGCGGACGCTTTTCTTTGTTATCTCATTGGCTTCCGGGAACTTTTACGGCCCGTGCGGTCATAGAATAATGGAAAAATGTTTCAGCCTGTAAAATTACGGGCAGAAAGAGAATGCATAGGAAATCCCGTTGGTACGTAACGAGAGAACATTGAAATGATGAAGAGAACTTTATTGCTGAGCCTGCTCTCTTTGAGCATCGGACTTACGTTAACCTCCGCACCCGTCGCCCATGCCGCGCTTCCTCCGATGGTGGCCGGGCAGAGTTTACCAAGTCTGGCACCCATGCTGGATAAAGTCCTTCCCGCCGTCGTCAGTGTTCGCATTGAAGGAACCCAGACGATCCGCCAGCGTAAAACAACCCGTCAGTTTGAGGGCCTGGGGTCGGGCGTGATCATCGATGCCCAGAAAGGTTACGTACTGACCAACAACCACGTGATCAACAACGCCGACAAGATCACCGTGCAGCTCAATAACGGCCAGGAATATGAAGCCAAGCTGATTGGCCGCGATGAGCAGTCGGACATCGCCCTGTTGCAGCTCAATAACGCGTCCAACCTGACCGCGATTAAAATCGCCGACTCCGACCACCTGCGAGTCGGCGACTTCGCCGTTGCGGTAGGCAACCCGTTCGGGCTGGGGCAGACCGCCACGTCGGGGATCATCTCCGCGCTTGGCCGCAGCGGGCTGAACATGGAAGGGCTGGAAAACTTTATTCAGACCGATGCCTCCATCAACCGCGGCAACTCCGGCGGCGCGCTCGTTAACCTGAACGGCGAGCTGATCGGCATTAACACCGCCATCCTGGCGCCCAGCGGCGGCAACATCGGCATCGGGTTCGCCATTCCCAGCAACATGGCGCAAAGCCTGAGCCAGCAGTTAATTCAGTTCGGCGAAGTCAGACGCAGCATCCTCGGCATCCGCGGGCGCGAAATGACCGCCGATATCGCCAAAGCTTTCAAGCTGAACGTGCAACGCGGCGCCTTCGTTAACGAAGTCATGTCCGGTTCCGCCGCGGCGAAAGCCGGCATCAAGGCCGGCGACGTCATCATTTCCCTGGATGGCAAAACCATCAACAGCTTCGCCGAACTGCGCGCGAAGATCGGTTCCGTCGCGCCGGACACGACGGTAAACGTCGGCCTGATCCGCGAGCAGAAAAACATGACGCTGCCGGTCAAGCTGGAAGGCGGCGCGGGGAAACTCACCAATGCCCAAAGCCTGAACCCGGCGCTGCAGGGCGCAACCCTGAGCGAAGGCAACTTCAAAGGCGCCAAGGGCATCGCGGTCGACAGCGTGGTCAAAGATTCCGAGGCCGCCAGGGCGGGTATTCACAAGGGCGACCTGATTATCGGCGTCAACCGCCAGCGGGTGCGCGACCTCAAAGAACTGCGCCAGGCACTGGACGCCAAACCGCCGGTCATCGCGCTTAACATTATCCGCGCCGGTGAGAACATTTACCTGCTGCTGCGCTGACCTCAGTTCGGTATTTTCCGTTTATATCCGGAAAAATAGCTGCTCTATCTCCCTGAAACAGAAAAGGGAGTAAAATGCGGACACAATGATAGGATGTGTCCGCATTTCTCTGATATTCTCCCTAATATTTCCCCCTGTTGCCGTTTAAAACGTTTATGGCTTAAAACATCATGCTCGTTAAGTTATTACGCTCGATCATTATCGGTCTGATTGTTGCCGCCATTTTGCTGGTTGCCGTTCCCTCATTGCGCCCCGCCGGTTTTTCATTCTGGCGTACGGCTTCCTTTGAAGAAGTGCCGCTGAGCTACAACCAGGCGGTCAAACGGGCCGCGCCGGCCGTCGTTAATATTTATACCCGCAGCGCCAGCGAGCAGGACAACAACAGCCTGGGATTCAAAACCCTCGGTTCCGGCGTCATCATGGACAAACGAGGCTACATCCTGACCAACCTGCACGTGATCCGCGGCGCCAGCCAGATTGTGGTCGCCCTGCAAGACGGGCGTGTATTTGAACCTATGCTGGTCGGTTCCGACCCGATGACCGATCTCGCGGTGCTGAAAATTACGGCCAACAACCTGCCGGTAATCCTGATCAATCCTGAACGCGTCGCCCACATCGGCGACGTAGTGCTGGCGATCGGCAACCCCTACAACATCGGGCAAAGCACCACGCAGGGCATTATCAGCGCAACCGGCCGCATCGGCCTGAGCGGCAACGGGCGGCAAAACTTTTTACAGACCGACGCCTCCATCAACCACGGCAACTCCGGCGGCGCACTGGTCAACAGCCTGGGCGAACTGATGGGCATCAACACCCTGACGCTGGATAAGAGCAACACCGGCGAGGTGCCGGAGGGATTAAGCTTTGCGATTCCCACCGCGCTGGCGACGAAGATCATGGGGAAACTCATTCGTGACGGACGGGTTATCCGCGGCTTTATCGGCATCAGCGGCAGCGAAATCACCCCGGTTTACAACGCGGGAAACAGCATCGAGCGTATTCAGGGGATCATCATCAGCGACCTGACGCCCGGCGGCCCGGCGGCCAACGCCGGCCTGCGCCGCGGCGATATCATCCTGAGCGTGGATAACAAGCCTGCGGTCAACGTGATGGAAACCATGGACCAGGTGGCGGAAATCCGGCCCGGTACGGAAATTCCGGTCATGATCATGCGTAATGGGCAACGTTACAAAATCAGCGTAACGATTATGGAGTTCCCTGACTCGCCATAGCGGCGGCATAGCCAGTCACCGGCTCACAAGCAAGAAAAAAACAGGCGCGGTCCTCAAGGCACCGCGCCTGTTTTTATCTGCCCGTCAGAGCGAATGATTACTCCGTGACGCGCTCAATCTTCGCGCCCAGCGCGCTCAGCTTATCTTCAATACGGTCATAACCGCGATCGATATGATAAATACGATCGACGATAGTCACGCCTTCCGCGATACAGCCGGCCAATACCAGGCTGGCGGATGCACGCAGGTCGGTTGCCATCACCTGTGCGCCGGAAAGCGTCTCTACGCCGTGGCAAATCACCGTATTGCCTTCAATTTCCGCGTGCGCGCCCATACGGATTAATTCCGGGATGTGCATAAAGCGGTTCTCGAAGATCGTCTCGGTCAGCACGCCGGTGCCTTCGGCGACCAGGTTCAGCAGGCTGAACTGCGCCTGCATGTCGGTCGGGAATCCCGGATGCGGCGCAGTACGCACGGTCACCGCCTTCGGCCGCTTACCGTGCATATCCAGGGAGATCCAGTCCTCGCCCACTTCAATTTCCGCACCGGCTTCGCGCAGCTTCGCCAGCACGGCATCCAGGGTGTCCGGGCAGGCATTGCGGCAGATGACTTTACCGCGGGATACCGCCGCCGCCACCAGGAAAGTGCCGGTTTCAATGCGGTCAGGCAGCACGCGGTACACGCCGCCGCCCAGGCGCTGCACGCCTTCAATCGTAATGCGGTCGGTGCCGGCGCCGCTGATTTTCGCACCCAGCGTATTGAGGAAATTAGCCGTATCGACGATTTCCGGCTCACGCGCGGCGTTTTCAATCACCGTGGTGCCTTCAGCCAGGGTCGCGGCGCACATAATCGTCACCGTCGCCCCAACGCTGACTTTATCCATCACGATATGCGCGCCCTTCAGGCGGCCGTCGACGGAAGCCTTCACGTACCCTTCTTCCAGCTTGATCTCTGCGCCCAGTTGCTCCAGACCGCTGATATGCAGGTCTACCGGACGCGCGCCGATGGCGCAGCCGCCCGGCAGGGAAACCTGGCCGCGCCCGAAGCGCGCGACCAGCGGCCCCAGCGCCCAGATAGAAGCGCGCATGGTTTTAACCAGGTCATACGGCGCGCAAAACTCATTCACACCGCTGGCATCCACGTGTACCGAACCGTTGCGCTCAACGCGCGCGCCCAGCTGGCTGAGCAGCTTCATGGTAGTGTCGATATCTTTCAGCTTCGGCACATTCTGAATCTCTACCGGCTCTTCGGCCAGCAAAGCGGCGAACAGAATGGGCAACGCGGCATTTTTTGCCCCTGAAATAGTGACTTCCCCGTTCAGGCGGGTCGGCCCCTGCACACGAAATTTATCCATTGTTAGCGATCTCTGTTAAACATATTCAATGACGCTCCGCCAACAACGCAGCGTCAGTATCCGGTAAGGGCTTAAAAGCCGTTCAGCTTGCGCTCACGCTGCCATTCTTCCGGGGTGAACGCCTTAATGCTCAGGGCGTGAATGCGGTTATCCGCGATATATTCCATCAGCGGCGCGTATACCGCCTGCTGCTTCTTCACCCGGCTCATTCCCGCAAACAGCTCACCGACGGCGATAACCTGGAAGTGGCTGCCGTCTCCGGTCACGTGGGCTTCTTGCAAAGACAGTGCGCCCATTAAAACATCTTTGATTTCGTTGTTGTCCATCGCGCTCAATTCGGTAAGGGTTAGGAAATAATTTAATCGTCCATATTAGTGGAAAGTGGCGTGCGCTTAAACAACGAAAGCCTCTGAAAACGCATGTTCGCAGAGGCTTTCTGAATTATTCCAGTCATTGCGGGAAGTTAGCCCACCGGTGCGGATTCATCCGTGACGATGATGTCACTGAGATTATACAGCGCAATCAGCGTACGCAGACGATCGGTGATGCCGCTTAAAGCCAGCGGGCGCCCCTCGTTTTGCAGGTGTACCAGCATCGCCAGCCCGGCGGAGTCAACGCGCTGAAGCGCGCTGACGTCCAGCAATGACACGCCCTGCAACGCAGACTGACGCGTATCCCACAGCGCCAGCAGCGAATCGCGATCCAGCGCGCCGGACAGTTTCAGCGTCTGCCCTTCTTTCTGCCAGCTCAGGGCGCCGTTACTCATTTTTTCTGTTCCAGCGTAATCGGCTGCTTGGCCGCGGAAATCAGCAGTTGGGTCAGGCCATCAACGCCTTTCTGACGCAGCACGGACGACCACTCGTTTTGCTTGGTGGTGATCATGCTGACGCCTTCGGCAATCATGTCATAGGCCTGCCAGTTGCCGGTTTGGGTATTTTTACGCCACTGGAAGTCCAGGCGCACCGGAGGACGGCCCTGATTGTCGATAATGGTAACGCGGATGGTCGTAATGGTGGCATCGCCCAGCGGACGCTCCGGCGCGACTTCATAGCTCTGCCCGTGGTACATGGCCAGAGCCTGCCCGTAGGCCTGTTCCAGATAGCTCTGGAATGCCTTGAAATAGGCATCGCGCTGAGCCGGCGTCGCGTCCCGGTAGTACTGCCCCAGCACCAGTGCGCCGGCATACTTAATCTGCACGTACGGCATCAGCTCTTCCTGCACCACGTTGCGCAGGTAATCAGGATTCTGCTTGATCTTGGGCTGCTCATTTTTCAGGCGATCAAAGGTCTTTTTGGCCGCGTCGTTCATCAAGCTGTACGGATTGGTCTGATCGGCGGCGGAGGCCGTCGTCGCCACCAACGGCAGAACCGCCAACAGGGCCGCCATCACAAAACGTTTAAACATGCGAAATCCTCTCTCATTGCTCATATTAGTGTGCCGCGGAAGCGGCCGGGTCCTGCGGAGCCTCTCCGTCAGCCGGTTTATTATCGCCGGTATCGCCGCCGCTCTTATACAGGAACTGTCCGATCAGATCCTCCAGCACCATCGCCGACTTCGTATCCTGGATCGTGCCGCCATCTTTAAGGATAGCCGTTCCCATGTCAGGATCTTCAAATCCGATGTTCAGCGCCAGGAATTGCTCCCCGAGCAGGCCGGAAGTACGGATAGCCAGCGAGCTGGTGTCCGGAATATGGTCGTAACGCTGGTTGATGTCCATCGCCACCCGCGGCAGGTAGGTTTTCGGGTCAAGGGTAATATCCGCCACGCGCCCCACCACTACGCCGCCGATTTTGATCGGGGAACGTGCTTTCAGGCCACCGATGTTATCGAACGTCGCATACAGGCGATAAGTTGGCTCATTGCCCAGGGACTTCACGTTCGCCACCTGCAGGCACAGGAAAACGGCGGCACACAGGGCGATAATCAGAAACAGGCCAACCAGAACTTCACTCTTTTTCGTTTGCATCACATTAATTCCCAAACATCAGTGCCGTCAGCACAAAATCCAGACCCAATACCGCCAGCGACGAATGCACCACGGTGCGGGTCGTGGCCCGGCTGATTCCCTCAGAGGTCGGAACCGAATCGTAACCGTTAAACAACGCAATCCATGTCACCGTGATGGCGAAAACCACGCTCTTGATAACACAATACAGCAAGTCGGTGCGCCAGCTGACCGCATCCTGCATGGCGGACCAGAAGAAACCGTCGTCGATTCCCTTCCAGTCGACGCCGACCACGGCGCCGCCCCAGATCCCGACCGCGACGAAAATGATCGTCAGCAACGGCATGCTGATCAGGCCGGCCCAGAAGCGCGGCGCCACTACGCGGCGCAGCGGGTCCACCGCCATCATCTCCATACTGGAGATCTGCTCGGTGGCCTTCATCAGCCCGATTTCCGCCGTCAGGGCGGAACCGGCGCGACCGGCGAACAGTAACGCGGTCACCACCGGCCCCAGCTCACGCAGCAGCGACAGCGCCACCATCAGGCCAAGGCTGCCCTCCGCGCTGTAGGTGGTCAGAACCAGATACCCCTGCAACCCCAGCACCATGCCGATAAACACCCCGGATACCAGGATGATCAACATCGACTGCACGCCGACGCTATAAAGTTGTTTACGCAGCAACGGCCACTGTTTGGCAAACTCGGGTTTACCCACCAGGGCGTTGAACATCATCAGCCCTGCGCGCCCGAACGAAGCGCAGACCCTGATTCCCCGGCGTCCTAACGACGCCAACGCATCTGTTAACATGAAATTATTTACTCCCTGCGCCTAGCAGCGCCGCGCGATAATCACCGGCCGGAAACCGGAACGGCACCGGGCCGTCGGCAATGCCGTCAAGGAACTGACGCACGCGCGGATCGTCGTTAGTCTGCAACTCTTCAGAGGTTCCCTGCGCGATAATGTGCTGTTCCGCCACGATGTAGGCGTAATCGGCGATGCTCAGCACTTCAGGTACGTCATGGGACACCACCACGCAGGTAATACCCAGCGCGTGGTTCAGTTCGTCAATAAGCTTGACCAGCACGCCCATGGTGATGGGGTCCTGGCCGACGAACGGCTCGTCGAACAAAATCATCTCCGGGTCCAGCGCAATCGCGCGCGCCAGCGCCGCACGGCGCGCCATGCCGCCGGACAGCTCGGACGGCATCAGGTTGCCGGCTCCGCGCAGCCCCACCGCTTCCAGCTTCATCAGCACCGTCGTGCGGATCAGCGATTCCGGCATTGCGGTATGCTCGCGCAGCGGAAACGCCACGTTCTCAAACACGGTCAAATCCGTGAACAACGCCCCGGACTGAAACAGCATGCTCATTTTTTTGCGCGCTTCAAACAGATGATGCCGCGAAAGCGCCGGAATATTGTCGCCGTCAAACCAGATCTCGCCGGTATCCGGCCGCAGTTGTCCGCCGATAAGACGCAACAGCGTGGTTTTACCGATACCGGAAGGGCCCATGATCGCCGTGACCTTTCCCTTGGGCACCGTCATCGTGATATCACTGAAAATCTGACGATTGCCACGCCTGAAGCTCATGTTGTGGATTTCAACCAGATTTACTTCCTGTTGATTCATGAACGATTATCTCTCCGGTAGTCTGGTATAAAGGCATTCCGCCGTCCGGACGTGCGCAGCGGAACACCGGGGGACAATTCTAACGCGTTATGCCCCGTAATGGTTCGGATTGCCCCATTCTTACAGAAAATAGCGCAATCCTCCCGTCGAAAGATGCCATTAGTTTTACTTTTCGCTCTCCGGCAGTCAAAATCAACGCGCTGTCAGCGGCAGTGTCTGCTGGCATACTATTGTCATTAAACGTACCGTTATTAAAAGCACTGCTATCAAAGTACCGTGATCAAAAGTACCGTCGTAAGATACCATCGTAATAAAACAGTTCCGGATTATATCCGTTAAAAGGACCCCGCATGCTGCTGGCCACCATGTTGTTGATAATTGGTTTGGTATTATTGGTCTATGGCGCAGACCGTTTGGTGTACGGCGCAGCGGCAATCGCACGATCTTCCGGAGTTTCCCCGATGACCATCGGGATGACCATCGTCGGCGTCGGCACCAGCCTGCCCGAGCTTACCGTGGCGACCACCGCCGCGATGAATTACCAGCCGGACACCGCCATCGGCACGGTGCTGGGCTCCAACATCGCCAACATTCTGCTGATTCTGGGCTGTACCGCCCTTATCCGGCCGCTTTCGGTACGTTCTGATATTCTGAAACGTGAGCTGCCGCTAATGTTAGCCGCAACCGTCCTGTGCGGCCTGGTGCTGTATGACAGCCAGCTGACGTTCCTTAACGGCGTGCTGCTGCTGGCGGCGTTTGCCGGGTTTATCTGGCTGATGCTGAAAATCGCCCGGCAGGCGACCCACGAAACAGGGCGCGATCCGCTCACTGACGAACAGATGGCCGAGCTGCCGGCAGACACCAGCACCACGGTCGCGGTGCTGTGGATGGCGCTGGGGCTGATTATGCTGCCGCTGGCGGCCCGCATCGTCACCGACAACGGCATCGTGGTGGCACGTTATTTCGGCGTCAGCGAACTGGCTATCGGCCTGACCATCATCGCCGTCGGCACCAGCCTGCCCGAACTGGCGACCTCCATCGCCGGCGCGATAAAAGGCGAGCATGACATGGTTTTGGGCAATATTATTGGCTCAAATATCTGTAACATACTGTTGGTGCTGGGGATCCCGGCACTGTTTTTCCCCGGCGGCGCCATCGACCCCAGCGCCTTCGCCAGGGACTACTGGGTGATGCTGGGCGTCAGCATCGTCCTCTGCGTGCTGTGTATGCGGCGCCGGCACAGCATCGGCCATACGGCCGGCGCCCTGCTGGTATGCGGATTTATCGCCTACGTGGCGCTGCTGTTCAGCCAGCACGCCGCGGAATTTATTCAATGAGCGTCGGTCTTAGATCATTAAGTCCCTGAGACGGCAACCACCAGGAACCAAGCGGAAAAAGCACATGTCACATTCAGATTTGCAGCCGGGATTCAGCTTCCAGCAAGCCGGTAAACAGGTTCTCCGCACTGAGCGGGACGGTATCGTTCATCTGGAACAGTACATTAACCACGATTTCGACCGCGCCTGCGAAATGATGATCCATTGCAGCGGCAAAGTCGTGGTAATGGGCATGGGCAAATCCGGCCACATCGGCCGGAAAATCGCCGCTACCCTGGCCAGCACCGGCACCCCGGCGTTTTTCGTCCATCCCGGCGAAGCCAGCCACGGTGATTTGGGCATGATTACCGCGCAGGACGTGGTGATCGCCATTTCCAACTCCGGCGAGTCCGGTGAAATCCTGGCGCTGATCCCGGTCTTAAAACGCCTGCAGGTCCGGCTGATCTGCATGACCAGCAATCCCGACAGCGCAATGGGCAAAGCCGCTGACATTCATCTGTGCATCAAAGTGCCTCAGGAAGCCTGCCCGCTGGGCCTGGCGCCGACCAGCAGCACCACCGCGACGCTGGTAATGGGCGACGCGCTGGCCGTCGCCATGCTCCAGGCGCGCGGCTTCACCGCCGAAGATTTCGCCCTGTCCCATCCGGGCGGCGCGCTGGGGCGCAAGCTGCTGCTGCGCGTCAGCGACATCATGCATTCCGGCGACGAGATCCCGCACGTCAGCCCCGACGCCTCGCTGCGCGACGCGCTGCTGGAAATCACGCGCAAAAACCTGGGCCTGACCGTTATCTGCGACGATCTGATGAAGATCAAAGGTATCTTTACCGATGGCGACCTGCGCCGGATCTTCGACATGGGCATCGATCTCAATAACGCCAAAATCGCCGACGTCATGACCGGCGGCGGCATCCGCGTACGCCCGGAAACCCTGGCCGTTGACGCGCTGAACCTGATGCAATCGCGTCACATCACTTCGCTGCTGGTGGCCGACGGCGATCTCTTGATCGGCGTAGTCCACATGCATGATATGCTGCGCGCTGGCGTAGTTTAAAACTCCTTGCGGTTAAGGAACGTTTGATGAATGAAAATCCGGTGAGCGTCGCCACCTGTTATGGTCCGACGGATGCGTCGGTGATGGTCCGGGCGGAAAAGATCCGCCTGCTGATTTGCGACGTTGACGGCGTGTTATCCGATGGCCTGATCTACATGGGCAATCAGGGCGAAGAACTGAAAGCGTTCAACGTACGCGACGGTTACGGCATCCGCTGCCTGATCACCCAGGGCGTTGAGGTCGCCATCATTACCGGTCGCACCTCCCAATTAGTAGCGGATCGTGCCACGACGCTCGGCATTAGCCACCTCTATCAGGGACAATCTGATAAACTGCTCGCCTTTAACCAACTCCTCGGACAACTGAACCTGAAACCGGAACAGGTTGCCTATATCGGCGACGATTTAATCGACTGGCCGGTGATGGACAAAGTGGGTCTTCCCGTTGCCGTCGCCGACGCTCACCCGCTGTTGCTGCAACGCGTTGCGCAACGGAGCGGCTACGTCACCCGCATCGCGGGCGGGCGCGGCGCGGTGCGTGAGCTTTGCGATCTGATCCTTCAGGCTCAGGGCAAACTGGACGAGGCCAAAGGGTTATCTATATGAGCAAAACCAAACGTTGGCTGATCCTGCTACTGACGCTGGCCGTGCTGGCCCTGATCGGCTGGAACCTGGCAGACATAGGCGAGGACAACACACCGCAGGCGAACGATCCCAGCGAACCGACTTACCAAAGTGAACATACGATTACCGTGGTTTACGATCCAACTGGTAAACTAAACTATAAGCTCCTGGCGGACGACGTGCGTCATTTCGCGCCCCAGGAAACCAATTGGTTTACTAAGCCGGTGCTGACCACATTTGACAAAAACGCATTGCCGACCTGGTCGATCCGTTCCGATCAGGCCATGTTGACCAATAACAAAATGTTATATCTTTACGGCAACGTTGAAGTAAACAGCTTGACGGCGACCTCGCAACTGGAAAGGATCACTACTGATAAAGCACAAGTAAATTTGATCACACAGGATGTGAGTTCTGATGACGAAGTAACGCTTTACGGAACAAACTTCACCTCTCACGGATTAAAAATGCGCGGCAACATGCGGGACAAAACCGCCAGGCTGATTGATAAGGTAACTTCAAACTATGAAATTCAGAAAAAACCAGAAAATAAATAACCTTTTCATTGCCGGCCTGATGTTGGCCGCCAGTTTACCGGCCTTAGCCGTTACCGGTGACACCGACAAGCCGATCAACATCAACTCCATACAGCAGTCGCTGGACATGCAAAGCAATACGGTGACGTTTACCGGCAGCGTGGTGGTTACCCAAGGCACGATCAAGATCAACGCCGACAAAGTGGTTGTGATCCGTCCCAGCGGCCAGCAGGGCAAAGAGGTGGTTGAGGCCTACGGCAATCCGGTCACTTTCTACCAGATGCAGGACAGCGGCAAGCCGGTGAGCGGCCACAGCCAAAAACTGCGCTACGAACTGGAAAAGGATTTCGTCATCCTGACCGGCAACGCTTACCTGGAACAGCTGGACAGCAACGTCAAGGGCGACAAGATCACCTACCTGGTTAAAGAGCAGAAAATGGAAGCGTTCAGCGACAAAGGCAGCCGCGTCAACACCGTGCTGATCCCGTCGCAGCTCCAGGATAAGGGCAACAGCGCCGGCAAGTCCCAGACCAAACCTGCACCGCAGAAAAAGAGTAACTGATTCTTTATGGCAACGTTAATTGCTGAAAACCTGGCTAAATCCTACAAAGGACGCCGGGTGGTGGAAAACGTCAGTCTGACGGTAAACTCCGGCGAGATCGTCGGCCTGCTCGGCCCGAACGGGGCCGGTAAAACCACCACATTTTATATGGTAGTGGGCATCGTCCCGCGCGACGCCGGCCGGATCGAAATCGACAACGAAGACATCAGCCTGCTGCCCCTGCATGCCCGTGCCCGCCGCGGCATCGGCTATCTGCCGCAGGAAGCCTCCATTTTCCGGCGTCTCAGCGTTTACGATAACCTGATGGCGGTGCTGGAAATCCGCGAGGATTTGACGCGCGAGCAGCGCGCCGATCGCGCCAACGAGTTGCTGGAAGAGTTCCACATCGCCCATCTGCGCGATAACCTCGGCCAATCGCTTTCCGGCGGTGAACGGCGCCGGGTGGAGATCGCCCGCGCGCTGGCGGCGAACCCGAAGTTTATCTTGTTGGACGAACCCTTCGCCGGCGTTGACCCTATCTCCGTTATCGACATCAAGAAAATCATCGAACACTTGCGCGATCGCGGGCTGGGGGTGCTCATCACCGACCATAACGTACGCGAGACGCTGGACGTGTGCGAACGCGCCTACATCGTCAGTCAGGGCAACCTGATCGCGCACGGCACGCCGGATCAGGTCATGACGGACGAGCAGGTAAAACGCGTCTATCTGGGAGAAGAGTTCCGCCTGTAACCGAATACACAGAATTCCGCGCAAGCCGTGCCTCGTCCGGCTTTCGCGTCAACGGAAAAAGAATGATGAAGCAAGGTTTGCAACTCAGGCTAAGCCAGCAACTGGCGATGACTCCTCAGCTCCAGCAGGCGATTCGCCTGTTACAGCTGTCTACGCTTGAACTCCAGCAGGAGATCCAGCAGGCGCTGGAGAGTAATCCCTTACTGGAGCAAACCGATATTCATGACGAAATCGAGGCGCCGGCGAACGATGACGACGAGGTGCTGGACACCCGCGAAGCCCTCGAACAGCCAGACATGCCGGAAGAACTGCCGCTCGACGCCACCTGGGATGAAATTTACACCGCCGGCACGCCGTCCGGCACCGGCACCGACTACAGCGATGAAGAGCTGCCCGTCTACCAGGGCGAAACCACGCAGACCCTCCAGGACTACCTGATGTGGCAGGTGGAGCTGACCCCGTTCACCGATACGGATCGCGCGATCGCCACCGCCATCGTAGACGCCGTCGACGATACCGGTTATCTCACCTCCTCGCTGGAGGACATTCTGGAAAGCCTGGGTGACGAAAATGTCACGCAGGAAGAAGTTGAAGCCGTACTCAAGCGCGTGCAGCGTTTCGACCCGGTCGGCGTCGCCGCCCGCGACCTGCGCGACTGCCTGCTGGTGCAACTATCGCAGTTCACGCCGGAAACGCCCTACCTGAACGATGCGCGCCTGATCGTCGATCAGCATCTCGATCTGCTGGCCAATCACGATTTTCGAAATCTGATGCGTTCGACTAAGCTGAAAGAAGACGTGCTCAAAGAAGCCATGCAGCTGATTCAGTCACTCGATCCACGCCCCGGTCTTTCGGTAAATACCGGCGAATCCGATTATGTGATTCCTGACGTGTTGGTGCATAAGCATCACGGAAAGTGGACGGTCGAACTGAATCAGGACAGCGTGCCGCGCCTGCGCATCAATCAGCAATATGCCGCGCTGGGCAGCCAGACGCGCAACGACAGCGACAGCCAGTTCATCCGCAGCAACCTGCAGGAAGCCAAGTGGCTGATCAAAAGCCTGGAAAGCCGCAACGACACGTTGCTGAAGGTTTCCCGCTGCATCGTGGAACAGCAGCAGGCGTTTTTTGAGAACGGCGCAGAATACATGAAGCCCATGGTGCTGGCCGATATCGCTCAACAGGTTGAGATGCATGAATCCACGATCTCCCGCGTCACGACCCAAAAGTTTCTGCACAGCCCACGCGGCATTTTTGAACTAAAATATTTTTTCTCCAGCCATGTCAGCACCGAAGACGGTGGGGAGGCCTCCTCCACGGCGATTCGCGCGCTGGTGAAAAAACTGATCGCGGCGGAAAACCCCGCCAAACCGCTCAGCGACAGCAAGCTTGCGACCATGCTGGCAGATCAGGGCATCATGGTTGCAAGACGTACCGTCGCCAAGTATCGTGAGTCTTTGTCCATCCCGCCGTCAAACCAGCGTAAGCAGTTAGTTTGACCATCACAGAGAAGGAAGACATCTATGCAGCTCAATATTACCGGACACCATCTTGAAATTACCGATGCTTTGCGTGATTTCATTAATACTAAGTTCGCCAAGCTGGAGCAGTTTTTCGATCGTATCAATCAGGTTAACGTCGTCCTGAGCGTGGAGAAAGTGCAGCAGATTGCCGAGGCCACGGTATATATCAATGGCGGAGAGCTGCACGCGGAGTCAGAGCATGAAGATATGTACGCCGCCCTGGATGCGCTGGTAGACAAACTGGCGCGTCAGTTAAACAAACATAAAGACAAACTGAGACAGCACTAAGCGTGCCTGCTCGCTAATTCATTAACCGCTTTGCTATCGGCCCGTTTCCCGTGAAACGGGCCGATAGATCATCAGGGGAACATAAAAGCCCGCGCCGCGGGACTTGAGTGAAACACACGATGAGTAACGATTTGACAATGCCTTTAACCTCCGTGCTCAGCCCGGAGTGCACGCGCAACGCAGTACATTGCACCAGCAAAAAACGCGCCCTGGAAATCATCAGCGAACTGGCGGCGAAACAGCTGAACCTGCCGTCGCAGGTGGTGTTTGACGCCATCCTGACCAGAGAACGCATGGGAAGTACCGGGATCGGCGGCGGCATCGCCATTCCGCACGGTAAGCTGGAAGAGGACACCCTGCGCGCCATTGCCGTATTTATTCATCTGGAACAGCCCATCGACTTCGATGCCATCGACAATCAACCCGTCGACCTGCTGTTCGCCCTGCTGGTGCCGGCGGATCAGTGCAAAACGCATTTGCAGACGCTGGCGATGATGGCGCAGAAACTGGCCGATAAAAGCATATGCCGCCAGTTGCGCTCGGCGCAAAGCGATGAAGAGCTCTATAAACTCATTGCAGAATAATACGTTAACTGATTATGAAAAAAGTAGCGGATGGCGTTGCCACACGTTACAGTGATCGACGATCGGTTTAAGAAATAATGGCTTTAAGAGACAGTAGGTTTAAGAACCGCCATACACGTAGCTGGTAAAATCAGCGGGCCGTCACGATGACGTAAGGCCCGGCAAAACCGGCGGCGGAAACAAATTTAACGGTGGCATGGTGCCGCCCGTATACGAGGGGAAATGACTCATGGTGCTGATGATTGTCAGCGGCCGTTCAGGTTCGGGAAAATCCGTTGCCCTGCGAGCGCTGGAAGACATGGGCTTCTATTGTGTCGACAACCTGCCGGTGGAACTGCTGCCCGATTTAGCGCATACGCTATCCTCGCGTAATATTTCCGCCGCCGTCAGCATTGACGTTCGCAACATGCCGGAATCGCCGGAAGTGCTGGAAAAAGCGATGGACAGCCTGCCGCAGAGCTTTTCGCCGCAGTTGCTGTTTCTCGACGCCGATCGCAACACCCTGATCCGCCGCTACAGCGACACCCGCCGTCTGCATCCGCTGTCGAACAAAAACCTGTCGCTGGAAAGCGCCATCGATGAAGAGAGCGACCTGCTGGAGCCGCTGCGTTCCCGCGCCGATCTGATCATCGACACCTCCGAAATGTCGGTGCATGAGCTGGCGGAAATGCTGCGCACCCGCCTGCTGGGCAAGCGCGAGCGCGAGCTGACGATGGTGTTCGAATCGTTCGGCTTCAAGCACGGCATTCCCATCGACGCCGACTATGTGTTCGACGTACGCTTTCTGCCTAACCCGCACTGGGACCCGAAACTGCGCCCGATGACCGGCCTGGATAAACCCGTCGCCGCGTTCCTCGATCGCCATACTGAAGTGCATAACTTCATCTACCAGACCCGCAGCTATCTGGAACAGTGGCTGCCGATGCTGGAAACCAACAACCGCAGTTACCTGACCGTCGCCATCGGCTGTACCGGTGGTAAACACCGTTCGGTTTACGTTGCCGAGCAACTGGCCGACTACTTCCGCTCACGTGGGAAAAACGTGCAGTCACGTCACCGTACGCTGGAGAAGCGTAAGTAAACAGGTCCGAAACACACATCATGACCGTAAAACACACTGTGGAAATCAAAAACCGGCTGGGCATGCATGCCCGGCCGGCCATGAAACTGTTTGAACTGGTTCAGGGATTTGACTGTGAAGTTATGCTGCGCAACGAAAGCGGCGTAGAAGCGGAAGCAAGCAGCGTCATCGCCTTGCTGATGCTGGACTCCGCGCAGGGCGGCCATATTGAAGTTCAGGCCGACGGCCCGGACGAAGAAAAAGCGCTGGAAGCGGTCATCGGGTTATTCAATGCAGGGTTTGACGAAGACTGACGATGTTCCCTGTGCAACAAACGGCGGCACCCGCACAGGGTGCAGGCCGTTTTAACTGCGGCTCAGGCAATCTTTGGCAACGCTGCGAAACTGCTCGAAATCTTTGCTGGCTAACAGGCGGCTGACCGCCCTTTCGCGCATAAACGTCACGAACAGATCGTAAATCGTCATCGCCTCTTCGTAGTCCTGCATACTGATCGCCAGCAAGAAAATGACGTAGGCGGTTTCCCCCGGCCCCCAGGCGATACCCTGCGGCGCCAGCACGGTGTACACCACGGTTTTCTTCGCCAGCAGCCCCAGCGAGTGCGGCAGCGCGATGCCTTCGCCCAGCATGGTGGAAACGATGCCTTCGCGCTCGACCAAAGACGGATGGAAATCCCCGCCGATGTATCCTTCCTGCTCCAGTTGCCGGCACAAGCGGTTGAACAGCTCGGCCTGGGTGATCGGCTTGTCGATGATGCAGAAGTGCGTCTCATCGAAAAATTTGTCCATCATATAAGGCCGGGTGCGGTCGATCAGCACCTGTTTCGCCAGTTGCTCCAGTTGGAAGCTGGTGGGGAACGGTGCAACCAGCACCACCGGCTTATTCTTTTCCGCCACCTTCACCGTGCTGATCACAAAGTCTTCTTCAATTTGCTCCAGCTTTTCATACTCGCGCAAAGAATCAACCTGCCGCACCATCAGTTGCGGAAACTCACGTTTAATCTTCGCTTCCAGCAAACGCACGGTAGAGATACCGGAATCACACACCAACAGCGCCTGCGGGTGGCGCTCGTAGCCAATATCGTAATGGCGTTCCAGCCCGACGCCGATATGCAGCACCAGGTAGCCGATTTCATTGTCGGTGATGGTGTAAGGAACGTCTTTTTCCCAGCTGGAAACCGCCGCCAGCGTGACGTCGTAGGCCAGCGGATAATGCTGCTTGATATGCTCCAGCAGCGGGTTCGGCATATTAATCTGGTACTTGGCGCGCGTCATCATGGTCGCGATATGGGAAAGCAGATCGCTGCGCAGTTGCTCATCCTCACGCAGATCGTAATTGTAGCGATCGTTGATAAAGCCAAGAATATAATCCACCAGCGCACGGTTTTCGTCCTGTCCGCCCGGTTGCAGGTTGGCGCCGTCGGTCATACGCCGCGCGGCGATCTGCACGCTGAGGTAATCCAGCTCGGCCTGCGGGATCTCGCAGCCGGTTTGCCGTTGCAGAATTTCGATCATCTGCGCGGCCGCCAGCTTCAGCGCCGGCTCCACGTCGCTGGCGCTGAACTCGCCCAGCAGATGGCCGGCGCGGATACGCTGCACAATGATGCCGCAGTAGATCATCAGATGCTGCTCGCCCTCATCGGTCATGCGAATCTGATGTTGCTGGATCACCGCATGAAGCTGTTCGCGCAGTTGGAGAAGGTCAACGCCGGGCAGCGCCAGCGCGTGCAGCTCCGGCAGGAAGTCATCCCCGCTCTGAAACTGGAACAACATGTTAGCCAGGCAGGCGCGCACCGCGTTCTCGCTGCCGAACAGACGCATACCGTGATGCGGCTTGCTCTCAATCGTCAGCCCGTACTTAGCGGCGATCTCACGCACTTCCGCCATATCGCTCTGCAACGAAGCCCGGCTGACAAACCAGCCATCGGCGATGTCATCCAGCTTGCACGCCTCGTCCTGCGCCAAAAAACGCAGCAACAAATGCACTACCCTGTCGCGTGCCGTACGCGGCAGCGTATTGCTCCGCATGTCCTGCTGCTGTTCCAGCGCGGCAAAACGCGATTCGTCGGTAATATCCAGGCGATATCCGCTGCCCCGCTGATGGACGAACTGCGCGCCGTAGTGGAGCAGAATCTCATTCAGAGCGTTAATGTCTGTGCGCACGGTACGGGTGGATACGTCAAAACGCCTGGCAAGCTCTTCCTGGGGCAAGGTTTCACCGCGGAGCGCGTCAAACAATTGGTTCAGACGTGGATATGGAAATTGAATCATTCTCGTACCGCTGCTAACGAACTGATTAGCGCCGCAAAGCGCTGCGAATTGGCCGGAGAGGAGTCAGCAGGAAAACGTAAACGCTTCGGTCAATTGGTGAACGAAGTCAGGCTGATTGGATACCTACCACCCTAAATAATCCGAACTGCACGGCGCAAAGAACGCGTTGAGCACCGCTGCTTTTCGAAATATAACGGGCATATACTGTACCTTACCGCGCACAATATAAACACCGGTATATCAACCGGATGCACCCAAAAACGATTATACCGGCGACTAACAGATTCAGACAGGGAATGAATGTGATCTGTGTACCAGTTTGCGGAATCTTTCATGGAAATAAAAATCGCTTCCTGCACCCGTTCTTGTCGCGTCCCTGCTACTGCGCGCCATCTCCGCCATTGCGGACATGGCGCGCCAAACTTTCCGGAGTTTCTTAATGCCCGAATACCATTTGTGACGGTGCGCCCACACCCACCACGTCATCACTCATCGTCAGGCGCCCGCTCTGCGGGTCGCGGCTGAAGCGCATGATGTTGTCGCTGCGTTGGTTCAGGGCATACAAATAACGCCCGGTCGGGTCCAGCGTCAGCGTGCGCGGGTAATCACCGCCGGTCCAGACTTCCGCAACCTTGCTCAGCTTCCCTTCGTCCCCGACGGCAAACTGCATGATGCTGTTACGCAGGCGGTTGGCGACGTACAGGAAATGCCCGTCATGGCTCAGCACCAGCCCGGCGGCAAAGCTGGTTCCCTGATAGGTTTCCGGCAGCGAAGACTGGGTCGCCACCTCTTTCAGCGTACCGCTCTGCTTGTCAAAACTGTACTGCGTCAGGGTAGAGGCTTCTTCATTAATCAGATAAACCGTTTTGCCGTCCGGATGGAAGACGAAGTGACGCGGGCCGGCACCGGCGGACGACGCCATGATGTAGGGAGGATTATTGGCCATCAGCGTGCCTTTCTCCGCATCAAAGCGCCACTGGTAAATACGGTCTAACCCCAGATCGGTGGAAAAGACGAACTTGCCGCTGGGATCGCTGGCAATCATATGCGCATGCGGTCCGTTATGATCGCTGATGGCAAAACTGCCCGGCACTGCGGCTTCGGGTTTCGCCGCGCCCGCCGGCCCTTCGCTCTGCTTCACCGCGCTCGGCGCGCCGATTTTCCCGTCGCTTTCCACGGGGAATACCGCGATGCTGCCGCTGATATAGTTAGCGACCAGCAGGTGCTTGCCGTCCGGCGTCAGCGAAAGATACACCGGCCCTGCGCCCTGTGAGTCCGCCTGATTGAGCAGCGTAAGATCGCCGTTATCGCGGTTAACTTTGTATGCCGCCAGCGAACCGTGCTTACCGCCCTGATAGTCCGCCACTTCACTGGCTACATACAGCACGTTGCCATCCGCCGACATCACCATCTGCGCCGCATTCGGCAAGGTACTGACCGTTTTCACTTTGCTCAGCGCGCCGCTGGCCGGGTCCACCTTCATCAGGTAAACCCCTTCCCCGTTGGGATTATAGGTTCCCACGTAAGCGAAGCGGGCCGGGGCCGGGTTTTCTGCCGTCTGCGCCAGCAATGGTTGTGCCGCCACGCCGCCGATTAACAGCGTCATCCCCATACAAACTGCCCGTAACGGATGTAACGAAAATGCTGAATTAATAGATGTCATTGCCTTCTCCGTTTGATACAACCTGGACAGAGCGCCAATGCGTGACAGACTAACGACGCATAAAACGCCCGCTGAAAACGGCAGCCGCGGACGCAGCCACCGGGACAAAACACGAAAAACCGCACCGAACAGCCGGTGCGGCAGTAGCGGGGCTAACTAACGCCCCAATCCATCAACCCAACAACTTTTTCACGCTCGCCAGCAACGTTTTAACGTCTTCCGGACGCGTGTTTCCGCTCGCTTTATCAATGATGGAGCTATAGATATGCGGAATGATCTTCTTCACGCCGGCATCCAGCGCGATCTGCATAATCGCTTCGAAGTTTTCCAGATCGATGCCGCCGGTCGGCTCCAGCCAGAAATCCTGCTCAGCGCAGGCCTGCGCCACGCGGGTGAACTCATCGCGGGTTTTCAGGCCGCCCATCGGGAAATATTTCACCGAGCTGCCGCCCATGTCCTTGAGCATCGCGATGGCGCTTTCCACCGGCACAATGGCGTCGGCTTTCTGCGAACTCAGCGGGCCGGTGGAGATTTTCACCATGCCCACCTGACCGGTCGGGGAGATCAGGCCGTTCACCACGCTCGCGTTCTGGCCCAGCATGCCGCGGCTGACGCCCACGCCGGTGAAGACCTGGTTCACGTGCTGCGGCTGCAATACGCCGGAAATCTGCGACACCATCAGCGACTGATTCGGATCGCCGGCGCCGAGGCCGACGGAAAGCGCGTTGTCGATCAGCCGTGCGTACTCTTTCATGTCCGCGATAGCGCTGCTGTTGTCGGGATAGTTCTTCGACAAGACGCCGACCAACACATAACCTTCCGCCGCTTCATACACATCGCGCGCGTTTTCTTTGGAACCGGCCAGCACGTTCAGGCAAACACGGTCTTTATAAAAATTTGGTGACAATTGCATGACTTTCTCCCTCTCAAAACTTTTCATTACAAGGCCAATCAGAACAGGGCCTTGATGCATTCATAAACGGTATGCAGTTGTGCGGCGTCAACGCTGCGCACATCCACCTCAATCTTGCCTTCATTGGCCTTATAGCCGCGGAAATAGATCGCCGGGTCGCCGTTTTTCAGCCGCTCGACGATATGCTCCGTCGTGATGCCCAGCTTCTGGTGATCAAAGGTAATCTCGGTACGGGCGATGTCGCGGCCCGCGCTGTCCCACACCACCTTCGCCGATACGCCGTCGAGGGTGTTCAGGTTGTCGATGAACGCGGTCATCTTATCGACCATCTGCTGGCCGCTTTCCTTCTCCAGCGTCATATAGCTGGCGATAGCCTGAGTCAGGCCGAGAATGCCTTCTTTGCCGACCTTCATCGCCCGGCCGATGCCGTTGGCCTGCAACTTCACCCACTCAACGTATTTCTTGCGGCCAATGACCAGGCCGCTGGTGGGGCCTTCGATCGCCTTGGCGCCGCTGTAAATAACCAGATCCGCGCCCATGTTGTAATAACACTGCAGGTCCTCTTCCGCCGCGGCGTCCACGATCAGCGGCAGGTTATGGGCATGCGCCACTTCCGCCGCCTGCGCCACGTTCAGCATGCTTTTCTGCACGCAGTGGTGGGACTTCACATACAAAATCGCCGCGGTTTTCGGGGTAATCGCCGCCGCCAGCTGCGCCGGAGAACATTCGTTAGCGTAGCCCGCCTCACGCACGCAGCCGCCGCCCAGTTGCACCATGGTGCCGACCGGCGCGCCGAAGTTAACGTTATGGCCTTTCGGCACCACGATTTCGCTCGGTACGTCATGCGCATGGGCATGCAGGTTATCCAGACGGTATGCGTTGTCCTGCACGATCATCGCCGCCACCGACTGCGCGATGCCCGCGGACGCGCAAGAAACCACCACGGCGTCTTCCACGCCCAGCAGATCGGCAATATAGCGACCGGTTTTATTCACCAGATCCTTTACTTCGAAGTAATGGTTCAGGCCGAAATTCACCGCCTCCACCACGTCTTCACGCGGCGTGGAAACCCCCAGGATGGTCATGCGGCCGGACGTGTTGATTACCGTCTTCAGGTTGTATTTTTGATATACGCTCTGGTTGTTAGAAGACATGCTTTGACTCTCCATCTTGGGTAAGTACCGGCTGACCGGCGACAATCGCCGCTAACGGCAGAATCATCGTCTGCCCGTTGCGGGTTTGTTGTTCTGAATCGGCAAACACCTGCGGCTGCGCTTCCACGGCGAAAAGGGTGAAGTCGGCGTCGCAGCCCACCTCCAGCCTGCCTTTGTTTTCGAGACGCAGCGCCTGCGCGGCGTTGACCGTGACGCAATCAATGATTTGCGCCAGACTCAGTCCGGCGATAAAGAACTTGGACATCACGTACGCCAGGCTGTACACCGGCCCTTTGATGCGGTTCTTGCAGTAAATGTCGGAGCTGATGGTATTGGGGTAAATGCCCTGACGAATGGCGATTTCCGCCACGTCGAAGCTGAAACTGGCGCTGCCGTGACCGACATCCAGCAACACGCCGCGATCCAGCGCGCGCTTCACCGCGGCGCGCAGTTCGCCTTCCGGCGTCAGGATGCGGTTCGGTTTGCCGTTGTAGCAGTGGGTGATGATGTCGCCGCGGGTCAGCAGGTCGGCAATATCGTCCAGATTCGGCGGATTGTTGCCTACATGCACCATCAGCGGCAACCCGCCGTTCTGCGCCTGGATTTCTTTGGCGCGCACCAGCGGTCTGATGCCGTTGTCCTGCACCACGCTGCCGCTCATGCGCGCCTTGATGCCGATGACAAAGCCTTTGTGATCGCCGATCGCCTTGTGCGCCAGCGCATCATCAATGTCGTTCATATCGCCCAGCTCGTTCTGACGCAGCAGGCCGATACGGGAAATGTTCAGAAATGCATAAACGTTGGTCTTCGCCGCGCGGGTCAGACGATAAAACTCGTCAATGTCGTCCGCGCCGGTGCTGCCGGCGTCAACCACCGTCGTCACGCCGCTGCTGACGCCGACCAAATCAGGTTCGTCGTTGTAAATCGGCGAGGACGGGTAGCAGTGGGTATGGGAGTCGATCCAGCCGGCGCTCAGGTAATAACGGCCGTTCAGGTCAAGGATTCGGGTTGCGGTGAGGTCGCTGTCAAGCTGGCCAATCAGGGCAATCTTTCCGTCTTTAACCGCAATATCAATCAGGCTGCCGTCAACGCGCTTACCCTGCTTGATAATTAAATCGTACATAGTTTGCCTTCATCAGTTGGTTCCCCCGCACAAGGCGGGGGAAGGGGGGAATTACGAGATAGCTACCGGGAAGATGGAACCGAAAATCATCGCACCCAGGATGGCGCCGCCGGTGATCGGCTTGTTCCAGATGTAGAACAGCAGCGCGCCGATCAGAGAACCGATACCGATAGGAATCGACGCCGTCATTGCCGACAGGATAATCAACGGCCCCAGGAAACGGCCGGAAGCATTACCTGCGCCCATCATGACGTCCGCGCCATAGGTCGAGTTGCTCTGGTTGATGGTGAACTTACGCGCCAGAATGATCAGGTAGCCGATCAACATCCCGATCACCATGCCGGTAATCAGCGAGGCGATAAAGTTCTCCACCGGGTAGATGATGCCCGCGCCCAGCAGCAGCGCCGGAACACCCAGGCCAACGCCGGTCTGTACCGCGCCGCCGATGTCCAGAATCCCCACCAGGGAGCCTTCGATGATACGGGCGAACAGGAAGCTGGCGCCGAATGCGGCAACCGCGCCGTAAACGCCGGTATCAATCCCCGCACGCAGCATGGACACGAAGGCCACTTCGTTGAACGCGCCGATACCGTACAGGTAGTACATGTGCGTCCCGGCAAATACCCCGGAGGACAGCAGTCCGACGAAAATCGGGAAAGACCAGTCGGCATACCAAAAACTATTCTTTAATTTCTCATCCATTGTCTCGTCTCCGCCCGATTATTTGCCGCTCAGGGTGTTATGGATATATTCCAGCCAACCCGGAACACCCAGTTGGAAGGATTCCAGCACCTTCATATCGAACCCGCGGAAGAAGCCGCTGAGGACAAACAGCAGAACAATTACCGCCATCATGATCTTGGTGACTTTGTTCCAGCCGCTTTCTTCTACGCCCTTACCGATCAGGATGCCCAGAACCAGACCCGGTACGGCGTTGCCCATAATCAGCTGCGCCAGGCCGCCGAAGATGGTGGCCCAGAAGCCGGAGCGACGGCCCGCGTCAATCGCGGCCAGCCAGAAGATAACCGGCATCACGGTATTCACCAGCAGGTTAGCGGCAGGCACCAGCACCTTAACGGCGGTGATCTGCAGCGCTTCCGGCACCGCGGAGGCGGTAGAGTTCAGGAAGGTCACCACGAGAATGCCGATGATGCCGCACGCGATCGCCATCTTTTTGGGATCGTGCAGGGTTTCCGCGACGTTGCGGTTTTTGATCATCAGCGCCGCGGCGCCCCAGTTAGGAATGATGCGGTGGTCAACGTCCTGAGTGAACGCACCGGCCGCAACGGAGGAAGCCCAGGCGTTAAAGAAGAAGCCCAGACCGAAAGAGAAGTGAGACGCAGGATCGCCCTCGCACGAATTCAGCTCGCCCAGTGTACGAAACGCACCCATTCCCTGTACCGTCGGCGCGTGGAACATTCGGGCCGCACCGGCGCCGACGCCCACTCCGACCAAGCCGCCGATGATAATCGACTTAATCAGAATAATTAAAAACATCAGTATATTCCTTAATAGTATGACGCCTGCCAGGTAATTCCGTCAGGCGGTTGCTGTGGTAGCCTTATACCGATTTGAAATCTATTTTATCCGTATCAATAGAGGTTACACTCACCGTTATTTCCAGCGTCACGGAATATTCCTTTTTTTTACGCGGCAAGAAAAAAAACAAAAACTTTTCTGTCGTTATTTTCTCCTCAGCACGAATAACACGGACATCTTCCGGCTCGATCCGCAATAAAACCTTGTCGGTTTCCCTGAGAATCTGACCTTGTACGCTACTTAACGCCGCGGCAAACGCTTTTTGTTTAGTATTGCTTTTGCCGCTGACGGTTACGGTGGTTGTAATACTCTCTTTCATTATCAGTTACCGTGTTTTTTGATATAGGCTTCCACCAGCTTCTGACCTAATTCCTCTTTATCCATAAAGCCGAATCCTAATACGTTGCAGCCTTCGTTAATGGCGGTAACGCCTTCTTCGATGGAGCGCATACCGTAGCGCGCTTTATAACCGTACTTGGTTTGCGCGGTAATAGCACCGGCGCCGCCGCTGCCGCAGAAAGAGATGCCCAGGTCAGCGTTTTCCTGCTTCATCACGTCGCCCAGCTTCATGTCCGCCGCCACGCCGGGGATAACAACAGCCGTGCCGCCAGCCGCTTCCACGCCCTGGCCCACTTTCTGGCCTTTCCCCAGACGATCGCCGATCACTACTTTAATTGCCGTCATAATTTATTCTCCCGTTACGCTGCTTAATTCATTTTCTTTCGCCACTTCGAAGTGGACGGATAATAAATGTGCTTCTTCATACGCCAGGCCGTCAAACCAACTAACAACCTGCTCTGCTAATTTCAGTGACATCGGTGAGATTTCATCAAACAAGGAAATATCGACCTCAGGTAAAGGTTCTCCGGTATGCGAACGTAATACCATGGCTTTTACATGTGAAAAAAGCATCTGCTTCTGCACTTCATTCGGATAAATTCCTTTACCGCTTAATAATGTGCTAACTTTTTCCAATACGCCGTTCGTTTCTTTTTCCAGAGTCACTTCATCCACTGAGCGTTGTTGTTCTGCCACGCCGTCTCTCCCCTCTATTCTGTTCAACGGTATTCTTCTCTCTGTTGATGTTGTTACCCTACAGCGGATAAATAAATAAGAGGAGCGGATCTTTTTCCATTTCAAACTGGAAATCCCTCCCCGGAAATGGGCCTGCTTCAAATTTTGCTTTTCACAAAATTTTATTCATAGATTTATTGTATGATTTTCTTGGAAAAATCATTTTTGTGATGGGCTTTGCCGGTCACATTTGATACTATCGAACGACAAAATGCGGGCTGCCGAAATCGTGATGCAGCTCACTTTTAAAATGCGGCGTGGCTCTTTATTATCGCTACAGACGCAAAAGCGAATGCTGAACCCTCACACCTCTGGCTGTGGGGGTTTTCTTTGTTATGACCGAATTCAACGAGAGGGGAGCTCTCAACCAAGACTCATGGAGAACAGTATGCCCAGACCTGCAATTATATTGAACGAACTCGACGCCGAACGCCTGGACGCGTTACTGGAGCAGGCCGCCTACGCTAACTCACCGGTAGCTGAAGCGTTGAACACCGAACTGGATCGCGCGGAAATGCGCAGCCCGGAAGATATTCCTGCCGACGTCGTCACGATGAACAGCCGGGTGAAATTCCGCGATCTGGAATCGGGTGAAGAGCACGTCCGCACGCTGGTCTACCCCGTTAATCTGAAAGACAGCAACGATCAGATTTCCGTGATGGCGCCGATTGGCGCTGCCCTGCTGGGGCTGCGGGTCGGTAACAATATCATCTGGGATCTGCCCAACGGCAACCAGACCCACATCGAAGTGCTGGAGCTGCAATACCAGCCTGAAGCGGCCGGCGAGTACCACCGCTAATCAGAAAGGGCCGCCCACGCCAGGGTAGCCCGCGCTTATTAACGGGAAAATATCCTAATTTTCCCGTTATCGGTTAGGAAGATTCTCAAACTCAGATAGGCACCTCGCCATTCATTGGCGTTATGATAGCCTCTTCGCCCATATAGGGACGTAAGAGTACGAGATGCAGACTTATGGAAAAAACCACGCCGATCGAATGCCTTATCGTTGACGATCACCCCGCCATCTGCTTCGCCCTGAAAGCTATTCTGGAAAAGACGCCCGGTTTTACTGCCTCTTCGGCGGCGGACGGCGTTCGTGCGATGGCGTTGATTAAAGAAAATCCCCCGTCGCTGGTCATTCTCGACATCATGCTGGCCCGTCTGGACGGCCTGGAAGTGCTGACCCGCATCAAACAGTTCGACCCGGCGATTAAGGTGCTGATTCTCACCGGGCTGTCTGCGGAGCAATACGCCATGCGCACCCTGCGCGGCGGCGCGGAAGGCTTTATCAACAAGAATATTGATCTGCATGATATTCCGCTGATTTGCCGGCAGATTTTGGACGGCTACTGTTATTACCCGGATTTCTGCCTGAAGCAGCGGATTGCCGAACTCACGACGCCGGAGGCGGAGAACCCCCTCAGCACGCTGTCGGACAGAGAAATCTCCGTGCTGCGCCATTTACTGGACGGTAAATCGATCAAAGAAATCGCCGATCTGCTGCTATTGAGTAATAAAACCATCAGCACCTATAAAGCCAGGCTGTTTGAAAAAACCGGCACGCACGATCTGGAGCGCCTGAAGCAGCTGATGGAACAGCAATAACCAATAAAAAAGAATTAATGGAAAAACCATGAGCCGCCGCTTTTCGTTTCCGCTGTTTTCGCTTCTCCTGCTGACGTTCCTGTTTTGCGGTACGCCCCACACCCGCGCCGAAAACACCCCCGCGTCTTATCAGGAACTCATCCTGGTCGGTCACAGCGCCATGATGCTGGCCGACATAGATCTCAGCGACGACGAGTGGCGCTGGCTGCGCAAGAAGCGCGTCTTGCGGCTGGGCACCTGGGCGCCGAACTCTCCGCCCTACGACATTACCTCCGGCAGCCATGACTACAGCGGCATCAGCGCGGACTATGCCCAGCTTATCGGCCGCAACCTGAATATTCAGACCAAGGTTTACTACTATCCGGATTACAATTCGGCGCTGAACGCCATCCGCACCCGCCAGATTGATTATCTGGTGCTGGCCTCCGAGCGTGAACGCAACGAAGGGCTGATCCTGAGTACGCCCTACCTGCCTACCGTGCCCGCGATGGTGATGAACATTGATTCCACCAATACTCGGCGCGACCTGCGCATCGCCATCGATCCGCTGTACGCCGACAACGCAGAACTGCTGAAGCGCTATCCGGAGGCGACCCGGACGAAAGTAACGTCCACCCGCCACGCCCTGGAGTCGCTCTCGTTCCGCCAGCTCGATTTATTCGTCGGCGACATCGCCGGCGCCCAGTACATCGTCAATCAGGCCAACCTGCGCAACCTCAGCATCCGGCCGATTCCCGACGTTAACATCAGAGGGTTTTCTTTCGCCGCCCTGCCGGAAAATCAAACCCTGATTACCATCTTCAACAAGCTGCTGGCGGCGATTCCCGGCAACATCCGGGCCGACATCCAGCGCCGCTGGGACGGCGGTGTTCCGCTGTCGATGGGGAACCGCAACCTGTTGTTCACCACGCTGGAGCGGCGCTGGCTGGAAAAACACCCGGCGCTGAAGGTCGCGATCGTCGACGATCTGGCCCCCATCAGCTTCTTCGACAGCAAGGGCACCCTGCGCGGCATTGCAGAAGACATTATCACCGCCCTCGCCACCCGCACGGCCGTCCAGTTCATCCCCGAACGCTACGCCTCTTTGCACCAGGCGCAGGAAGCCATCGCCTCGGGCGAAGCGGATATCCTGATCAACTCGCTTTACAACAGCGCCAGCAAAAATGGCTTGCTGACCACCCGCACTTTTCTCTTTAACTCCTGGGCCGAAGTACGCCGCAAGAATGAGCTTAAGCACAAAGGCCCGCCCCGGCTTGCCGTCCTGACAGGCGGAGAACCGGACGCCACACTGGCGGAGCTGTATCCGGGCAGCCCGGTAACGCGCCAGGAAACGCTGCGCGCCGCGCTGGAACAGCTGAGACTGGGATTGGCGGATATCGCCATTATGCCGCTGATTAACGCGGATTTTCTGGTGTCTCACTACTATTCAGACACCCTGCGGATTAACGACAGCCTGGACGTCGAACCGGCCCGCTTCGTGCTGGCGGTCGCCGCCAACAACTACCCGCTGGCGACCATCCTCGACAAAACGTTGCTGAACATCCCGCCGGAGGATCTGCATACCATCACCCATAACTGGTACACCAACGCCAACCTTCCCGGAAATATCGGCCCGCGCCCGGAAAAACGCGTTACCCCCTGGTGGCTGCCCGCCGCCGCCGGCGTACTGAGCCTGTTCTGCCTGCTGCTGGCCTGGTACGCTTTTCGCCTGAAACGGTACAACCGCCAGATCGCCCGCAGCATTCTCGACACACTGCCGCTGCCCGCCTATGCCACGGATTTCAAAGGCCGTATCCGCTACGTCAACGATCGCTTCCTCAACGCGCTGTCGCTGCCCCGCGAAGAAACGCTGGGCAAACACCTCTCGACGCTGCTGCCGGTGCAATTGGACGACGCGCATACCCGCATTCTGCCCTCTTCCCGGCTGATCGAAACCGAGCGGGCCGACAAGAAAATCTCATTGCAGTTCTGGAATGAACTGATGCTGACGCCGGACGGCCAGGCCACCGGCTACATCGGCGGCTGGATCGACATTACCGCTCAGCAAAACCTGATCAGCGAACTGAAGAAGGCCAAAAGCGCGGCGGATAAAGCCAACCGCGCCAAGAGTACGTTCCTGGCGACCATGAGCCATGAAATCCGCACGCCGATGAGCGCCATTATCGGCATGCTGGAACTGGTGCTGCGCCGGAAGTCGGCGAATCAGCCGGACTGGGACGCCATCCACACCGCCTATGAGTCGGCGAACTCGCTGTTGATCCTGATCGGCGACATTCTGGACGTCTCGCGCATCGAATCCGACCGCCTGGTGCTGCACCCGGAGCGTGCCAATATCCGCCAGTTGATCGAGTCCGTGGCGGCGATGTTTGAAGGGCTGGCGCGCCAGCGGGGATTGCTGTTTCAGTTGGAGATCGACAGCGAAATCAGCGGCGACGTGCTGATCGACCCCGTGCGCTTCAAGCAGATTGTTTCCAACCTGCTGAGCAACGCCATCAAATTCACCCAGTCCGGGCGCATCCTGCTGCGGGCCGCGCCCGAACGCGAAGACTCCACCAGCCTCTACCTGGTGCTGAGCGTGCAGGACAGCGGCTGCGGTATCGATCAGGACACGCAGTCCCGCCTGTTCCGCCCGTTCCAGCAGGGCGACATGCCGGCAACGCGCCAGGGCGCGGGGCTGGGGCTGTATATCTGCCGCACCCTGGCGCAGATGATGGAGGGCGACATCACCCTGACCAGCCAGCCGGGCATCGGCACGGACGTCAATGTCCGGCTGCGCGTTCCCCGCCTTACGCACCTGGATCTGCTGCCGGTGTCTGCGCCGGCGCAAGCGCCGGAAAATCCGTCGCGCCTGATCCTGATCGTGGAAGATCATCCGGCCGGACGCATGCTGCTGACCCACCAGCTTCAGTACCTCGGCCACCGCGTCCTGTGCGCCAGCGATGGCGCACAGGCGCTGGCATTACTGGAACAACAGACGCCGGATCTGATCATCACCGACTGCAACATGCCGCGCATGAGCGGCTACGAGCTAACGCGCACCCTGCGCCAGCGCTATGCCGCGGACATCACCATCTGGGGGCTGACCGCCAACGCCCAGCGCGCGGTGCGGGAAGAGTGCTTACAGGCAGGCATGGATGACTGCTTGTTCAAGCCCATCAGCATCAACACCCTCTCCGAAAAGCTGGCTACGCTGCCCGCCCTGCCGGTCCACGCCTGGCAGCATTTCTCCCCGGAGCAGATACCCGCGGAGCTGCTGACACCGGAGAACCGGGAAGCCTTTGTCCGGCTGCAAATCGAGGCCATCGAAGAAGCGCTGCTCGTGCTTGACGGCGCCCCCGGCACGGCTACCCTGAAAGAAGCAATGCACAAGCTGCGCGGCGGGCTGTCGTTGATCGGCGCTGCGCCGCTGATCGCCCTGTGCCGGCAGGCCGAAGCCGCGCCGGAAGCCCCTCCCCTTGACGCACTGCGCCAGGAAGCCGGGCTACTGAGCGACGAGCTGAGCGCCTTTCAAAACATGTCATCATGAATGGACTACAGTGAAGTAGTCCATGCCTACCCCGAGCTTAGGAAGCAAGCCCATTGAGCTTACACAGGCACAGTACGTATCGTTATGGCTGAAGATTGCACGCCGGCGGATTAGCCGGTCGTGCGCCAATTGAAGTACTGATGACCTGAAATGGAGTTTACAAAATGAAATTTACCAAACGCACCCTGCTGTCCATCGCTATGATCGCTGGTCTGGGCACCATGTCTGCCGCTCACGCTTACGAAGACTGCAATGCCAAGCGCGCTGCGCTGGAAAACCAAATCCGTATCGCCGAGCAGTACGGTAACTACAACAAAGTAATGGGCCTGAAAAAAGCGCTGGCGAACGTCAACGCATACTGCACCAACGACAGCGTAGCCAAAGACGCAGAAAAGAAAGTGCAGAAACTGGAAAACAAAATCGCAGATAAAAAAGCTGACATCAGCGAAATCAAAGCCGATCTGAACAAAGCAAAAGCCAAAGGCGATGCGAAGAAAGTGGCTAAATACCAGAGCAAACTGACTGAGAAGCAAGCTGAGCTGAAAGAGCTGCAGGCAGAGCTGAAAGCTGCACGCGCTCAACTGGCTGCGATGAAGTAATTCCGCCGTATCCAATCTGTTACGCATTATAAGCCGGCCCCGCGGTAGTCCTGCCGCGGGGTCTTTACGTGCATCCGCCGGATATTGCCCTTATGCGTCGCCTGACGTCATGCCTGATACTCCACGCCCTGCTGGCGGCGCCCGCGCCCGTGCTCGCGGAGGCCCAACGCGTCTGGGTATTGGTTAACGACGAATATAAAGGCGAGCTGCTGCTCGATTTTAACGAAGATTTCCCCTGTCTGCGCCGCCCGCTGCTGGAAGAATGGGGCCTGCGCGAACAACTGCTGGCACAGGTCGTTCCGACACCGGATACCTGTCTTTCCCGCGCCGCGCTGCCGCCGGAAACCCACTATTACTACGACAGAATCGCGCAGCTCATTACCTTTACGTTTCCGGAAAAAGACGTGGAAATCCGCCCCAACGGCGTCAGCACCAGCCGCTGGGACGAAGGCATTACCGCGCTGTTCGTCAACTACCACCTCAACTACACCTGGGACAACGCCACCCGCAGCGAATACGAGCCCAAAAACAGCAACGCCTGGCTGGAGCTGGATTCCGGCCTGAACGTCGGCCCCTGGCGTCTGCGTTACCAGAACAGCATGCTGCGGGAGAAAACCGGCGAACGCACGTCCTACACCCGCCGCTTCAGCCTGGGTCGCAACATCCAGAGCTGGCGCAGCCGCTTCCTGGCCGGCGAAGGCGATACGCCTTCCGACCTGTTCGACAGCGTCTCCTTTCGCGGCGTGATGCTGAACAGCGACGAGAGCATGCTGCCCGACCGCTGGCGTGCGTTTTCTCCCAGAATTAAAGGGTTTGCCAAAAGTAACGCCGAAGTCACGCTGCGCCAGCGCGGCGAAGTGGTTTACCGCACCTTCGTCTTTCCGGGCGTCTTCACCCTGGACAACATCTACCCGCCCGAAGCCAACGGCGATCTGGAGATTACGGTGAAGGAGAGCGACGGAACGGAGAGCGTCAGGATCGTCCCTTACGCCTCCATGCCGAACCTGGTGCATGAAGGAAACGTCAATTATCAGTTGGTCTACGGGCACTACAAACCCTGGCGCGGCAGCGAACTGCCCCGCCCGGCCTTCGTGCAGGGCGCGCTCTTCGCCGGCCTGCCGGGCAACTTTTCGCTGTTCGGCGGCGTGATACACACCTCGCTGTATGACTCGCAGGCGCTGGGCATCGGTAAAAATCTGGGAACGTGGGGGGCGCTCTCCCTGGACGTAACCCACTCCCGCGCCACCCAGCCGCGCCGCAAAAGCGACGATCGCGGCGAAAGCTACCGCCTGCGCTACGCAAAAGCCTTTTTCGACACCGGCACCAGCATCAGCATGCAGCTACGCTATTATCCCGCAGGACGGCGCTACCGCAGCTTCCAGCAGGCGGTTAATCAGCAAAAAACCTGGTGGTGGGACTGGGACGACAACGGCAACTGGGACGGCGACGAAGATCCGGAAAAACGCTGGCGCGCCGAGCTAAACCTGAACCAAAACCTGTGGCAGGACGGCAACCTCTACCTGACCTACTGGCAGGAGGCCTTCCGCCGGGGCGGAAAAGAGCACAGCATGATGCTGGGCTATTCCGACACCTTCCGTGACGTGGACTACAGCATCTACGCCAGCTATGACAAAGCGCCGGGGTTGCGCGGCAACAAAGAGGTCAACTTTACCGTCAGCATCCCCTTCTCCGTTTTCCTGGGCGAAGATCGCGGGCGCGGCATGCGTCTTAATACCGAATATACCGCGGCGAACCGCAAAAGCGCGCGCGAAGCGCTGACCACGATTAACGGCTCCGCGCTGGACGACTACAGCCTGCGTTATCAGCTCGGCACCGCTTACAACGCGGAAAAGCACGGCAGCCTGCTCGCCAACCTGGATTACCAACACAACGCCGGGGAAATACGCCTGGGCACCACGCAGCGGCCGCACTCACGGCAATACGACGCAGACGTCACCGGCAGCGTGATGGTTCATCCGGGCGGCGTGACCCTGGGCCAAACGCTGGGCGATACCATGGCGCTGGTGGAAATTCCCGGCACGGCCGGCATCGGCATAGACAACCAGTTCGGCGTCACCACCGACAAAAACGGCTATGCGCTGGTCAGCTATATGACGCCATACCGCGTCAACCGCATTACGCCGGATACCCTCAATCTGCCGGAGAATATGACGCTGCCGCTGGAAGAAGTGGACGTCGTGCCCACGGCGGGCGCCGTTGCGTTTGCCCGTTTCCTGAGCGTGGAGTGGTCTGAAGATGAGGAAGGTGAAGATGAAGATGGAAACGCTGAGGGAGAGGCGCCGGTCCCCCCTCCCCGGTGAGCGCTTACTATCACGCCGGCGCGATGATGCGCAGCCTACTTATATTTCTTGTGATAAGTATTGCGCGTTTCTTTAAAGTTCTCCGCAGCCTGCTTCGCCTGCGTGAGCTGGCCAGCGTCCGCCAGTTGCTCCGCTTTATCGATCTGGCCGATCAACACGTCAAGGCCGTGGTGATAATCCTTCATTTTCTCGCTGTCCGCAGCTTCCTTTTCCAGCTTGGGCGGCGTGCCCTGTTTGGCCTCGTTGGCCGCCGTTTTCATTCCTTCCAGAGCTTGTTTAAAGTCCTGGGCGTTCTCCGCTTTCAGCGCCGCTTTGTAATGTTCGGCAAGATCATCCATAGCATCACCGACATCAACAGAGGCGGCGAGAGCATTACCGCTAAACAACGCAACGGCCACGATAGCCAGTAAAGTTTTACGCATAATGGGGTCCTTATGATTTATTCTTAACAATTACTCACGATGATTAACATAGGGGAGAGCGGAAAGCAGGGCAAGAGGATTTACATGAACATACATGAGGGCGGGCGTGATGACCGACCCGCACGGGAATGGCGGGAGCGTCAGCAGGCGGACAACGGGGCATTTTCCCATTCGCTGCGCAACAGTCCGTAAGCGTACTCGTCCCCCCACCCGCCTTTAAAAAAGATATTCTGCCGGAAGTGCGCCTCGCGGCGAAAGCCGAGTTTTTCCAGGAGACGGGCTGCGCGGTCGTTTCTGGCGTCGATGGTAGCAACAAGCCGGTGCTTGTTAAGCTGCTCAAACAACAGCGTAATAACCGCCGTAAGCGCTTCCCTGGCATATCCCTGCCGCTGGAATGGCTCATCAAATGTCATGCCCAGCTCAGCCTGCCTGCCTTCATCAATAAAGTGAACGGCGACGTCGCCGAGCAGTACGCCGTCTTCCGTGCGCACCACCGCAATCTGAAACCAGCTCCCCACGGTGTTGAATGCGAGGGGAAGCTGCTGCGCATAAAACGCTTCCGCGTCTTCCCGCGTGTAGTTTTCCCAGGTCTGAAAGCGGGCAACGGCGGGATTACTGCGATAACGGATGAAACCCGGTAAATCGGCATGCGTGAATTTACGCAAAGTCAGGCGTGAGGTAGTGAGCAGCAGTTCCATCAGTGACCCATCGAATTTTCTCTGTGGCGGCGTCGGAATAAACCACGCCGCCGGATGATCCTTCTTACGGCGCTTATTCCCCGGCAATCCGCATCGACGCCAGCAGCGCCGAGCCGCACTGAATATTACTGCGGGTTTCAATATCGTTGCCGAGGGCGACCAGGTTCCCCCACATCTCTTTCAGGTTCCCCGCGATGGTAATTTCGCTTACCGGGTACTGGATCTCGCCGTTTTCCACCCAGAATCCCGCCGCGCCGCGCGAATAGTCACCGGTCACACCGCTGACGCCCTGGCCCATCAATTCGGTAACCAGCAGGCCCTTATCCAGCTTTTTCAGCATGGCGTTAAAGTCGCCGCCGTTGCCCGCAATGCGCCAGTTATGGATGCCGCCGGCGTGGCCGGTGCTTTGCAACCCCAGCTTGCGCGCCGAATAGCTGGTCATCAGCCAGGTCTGCAACACGCCGTTCTCAACGATATTCCGCTCCAGAGTACGAACGCCTTCGCTGTCGAACGGCGTAGACGCCAGCCCTTTCAGCAAATGCGGGTGCTCGCTGATGGTCAGCCAGTCCGGCAGAATCTGTTTCCCCAGGCTATCGAGCAAAAACGTCGATTTACGGTAAACGCTGCCCCCGCTGATAGCGCCGACCAGATGGCCGAACAGCCCGGTCGCCACCTCAGCGCTGAACATCACCGGCGCCTGCATCGTCGCCAGACGGCGCGGGCTGAGACGCGCCAGCGTACGGCGCGCGCACTCTGCGCCGACCGCTTCCGGCGTGTCCAGATCGTGAATGTCACGGCCGATGGTGTAGGCGTAATCACGCTCCATGTCGCCGTTATGCTCGGCAATCACACAGCAGGAGATCGAATGGCGCGTGGAACAGTAGCTTTGCAGCATCCCTTCCGTATTCCCGAACACCTTGATGCCGTAATGGCTGTTGAAGCTGCCGCCTTCGGTATTGGTGATGCGCTCATCGGCCTCTAAAGCCGCCTGCTCGGCGCGCGCGGCCAGTTCAATACCCCGCTCGGCGTCAAGTTCGCAGGGGTGGAACAGGTCGAGATCGGGCGCCTCAAACGCCAGCAAATCCCGCTCGGCCACGCCGGCGCAGGGATCGGGCGACGTATAGCGGGCGATGTCCAGCGCGGCCTGCACCGTACGGGCAATCGCCTCCGGACTTAAATCGGTGGAAGACGCACTGCCCTTACGCTGCTGGTGGTACACCGTAATACCCAGCGCGCCGTCGCTGTTGAACTCTACGTTTTCCACTTCGCCGAAGCGGGTGCTCACGCCGATACCGGTGGTACGGGTCACTGACACCTCAGCGCCGTCCGCTCCCGCACGCGCCAGCTCCAACGCCCGTGACACCGCCTCTTCCAACGCCTTGCGCTGTTCTGCAACCTGAGTGACTATCTTCATCGATCCGCCGTCGTCATTGAGGATAAAAATGAACCGGAGGCATAATCCGGCTTTCCTTCGCTGAGTGTATCAGGAAGTTCGGGGAATTTCGCACTGCCCACCGTCATGCGCACTGGATAATCCCCCCGTCAACCTGATAGGATCACCCTCTTTACCGATAACGTTGCGGAGCCCGATCATGAACAAACACCCCGATGAAGAGTGGCTCGATGAGCTTCCTGAAGAGGAAGAAGACGAAGAGATTATCTGGGTCAGCAAAAGCGAAATTAAACGCGATGCCGAAGCGCTGAAAGATCTTGGCGCAGAGCTGGTTGAGCTGGGCAAAAACTCGCTGGACCGCATTCCGCTGGACGAGGATTTGCGTAGCGCGATTGAGCTGGCGCAACGCATTACCAGAGAAGGCCGCCGCCGCCAGTTGCAGTTGATCGGCAAACTGTTGCGCGCCCGCGATCCGGAACCGATCCAAATCGCGCTGGATAAGCTGAAAAACCGCCACAACCAGCAGGTTGCCCTGTTTCACAAGCTGGAACAGCTGCGCGACCGCCTGATCGCCGAAGGGGACGACGTCATCCCCGTGGTGCTGGAGCTGTATCCGCAGGCCGACCGCCAGCAGCTGCGCTCATTGGTGCGTAACGCGCAAAAAGAAAAAGCCGCGAATAAACCGCCCAAGTCCGCCCGCCAGATTTTTCAGTACCTGCGCGAACTGTCTGAAGGGAATTAGCCTTATCCCGGCGGCGGCCCGTGCCGCTGCCGGCGCTTTCTCCCGCCGTTACGCCCTGGGGCGGATATTAAAGCGCAGGTCGCCTTCCAGTTCTTCTTCAGCCTCTTCGAACAGCAGCACCAGCGCGCCGAAACGACGCTTTTTATGGGCGCTCAGGTTGACGAATTCAACCTCCACCGGCAGGCCGATGCCTCCGGTCACGACGTCCCATAGGGCATCCAGGTTTTCCCCGAATCCGTCCGGTAAGGCGAACTTCTGCGCAAACTGTCTATAAAATGCCGGAAAATCGGGAATTTCACTGAAATCAAAGCTCACCCTGGTCATGCGATCACTCCACACGGATAAAGTTACGATAGTGATCCTTGGTGACGTAAATCAGGCCGTCACTGGAATAAAGCAAACGATCGGCGTCACGCCGCCCGCAGCGGTAATTGATATCAGCCTCGCGCCATACCCGTTTGGCCTTATCCGGTAAACGCCCTTCACGGTTAGCGAAACGATCGCCGCCAATCGCCCGGCCGGGCAAAACGTCGCACAGGTTGCCGGAGCGCGCGTCCCAGCCGGCGCTGCGGGCCTGCTTCTTGGTTATATAGTAATCCGGCAGACGCTGGTGTTGCTGTACGTAACTCACCACCTTGTCCTGCCGGGTAAGCTGCTCGATGCTTTCCGTGCTCCCGGCGTCCTCGTCGGCGCGGACCTCCGCGTTGCCGCGCAGGTTCATCCATGCCATACCGGCCAGTACCAGAACGACCAGCAGTACTATCCATGTTCGTTTTGTCATATCTACCCCGTTTCGGCAAAGTCCGCCAAATCATAATCAAAAAAAATGAAACAAGCATGACACGGCGACGATGCACCGTTTCTGACAATGATAATAGCCGACGGGAAAGAAATCAGCGCGGAAGAATCCGCGCTGAATGACATCAGGGAGAAAGGGTAAACGGCGGGAAAACAGGTTTTCCCGACGTGAGGGAGTGCTTACTTATAAACGTCAGCAACGGCGCTGACGCGACCATGTTCACGGCCGGCAATGATCACGTAATATTTTCCGCCTTTCTCATCGGCCAGTTTCGACAGTTCCTCTTTGGCATCCATCGGCGAGGTTGCCTCCGCCGTCGTCGTCACTGTACCGATCTTGGTGTATTTTGCCGCTTCTTCTTTAGTAATTTCTTCTGCCGCGATGGCACCGAAAGACACTGCACTTACCAGTACCGCTGTTGTTATCAGTTTGAACGCCTTCATGCATCACTCCTGTTGGTAAGAATCATTAATAAACATTCGGTTAACAATACACACACAAAAGCTAGTACAATATCTCCTTTCACGCAATTTTCTTTATTATTTTAATTCAGAATAGTCACATTACTTAAAAAAGGTAAAAATAAAGAAAAGTGATGAGATAACACCATGAAAAACAAAAAGGATTATCTTTATTGACATTCATATCCGTCACTTAATAAGTATTGTCAAATAAATAAAGACGCGCACAAATCGATCACAACATAATGAAATTAATCAGGTTTTATCAAAATGCCCAAACATCTCAAAATTCACAAAACAAACGCATAAAATGTCAAAAATACCGCTTTTTATATTATAAATTAATATAAGAGATATCTTATATATTGCCATAATGAATTTAATGAGATACAGATAAGGTTTGCCGGAAAAAATAGCCAAAGGAATATCCGCTATGCCAACCCCCCGCCACATAACGCAATCCTTCCGGCGTTCCCCGGCCATACCTTATGCGGAGTTGCGTTCGACCTGGCATAGCCATCACGCGTATAAACGGCACACGCATCCTCAGCTTTCTCTCGGCGCTATCGTTCAGGGAGAGACGCACAGCGTTTGTCAGGGCAGGAAATATCATCTGCATGAAGGCGACCTGATTTTAATCGCTCCCAACGCCGTTCATAGCTGCAATCCGGTCGGCGGCGGCACGCGCAGCTATCATATGCTTTATCTCAAGCCGGAGTGGTGCCTGTCTCAGCTGGCCCCCTGGCATTCTTCCGGGGGAACGGCGCTGCATTGTCCTCCCGCCATCATCCGCGATCCCCGGCTGTTTCAGGAGTACCTGGACATTGTCGACCTGATGACACAACAACAGACTGACGTATTACCGCAACGGCTGAGCGCCCTGCTGCAATCGCTGCCCGGGCTGGGCGTCTCAAAAGCGGCGAACACTCTGCCGTACAGTGAGCGCTTGCAAACACGCCTGCTGGCGGATTTACAGTCTCCACCGACGCTGGATCAGTTGGCCGGTGAATTTTCCCTGCGCAAAGAAACGTTGATCAGGCACTTCCGGCGTGAAACCGGCCTGACGCCGGGCGCATTTCTCAGCAACGCACGGGTGGAATTCGCCCGGGAACGCCTGCGGGCAGGCGATGACATTACCGACGTCGGCTACCAGAGCGGCTTTGCCGATCAAAGTCACTTCCACAAAACGTTCGTAAATTACACCGCCTCAACGCCGGGCCAATATGCCGGGCGACGATCAATATCTGACAATTCCTGAGCCTTCCCCCTGCCTTACAGTGATCCGGTAATCGCATTCCGAGGTCGCTATGGACATATTCAACCTGCTTATTCCGCCCGCCTTTCCCGTGCTGGCGCTTTCTCATTTCGTTGCCCTGCTCAGCCCCGGCCCCGACTTTTTCCTGCTCACCGGCTATGCCGTCCGTTACCGTATGCGCGGCAGCGCGGGGTTATGCCTCGGTATCGCATCAGGCAACGCCCTCTACATCATGCTGGCGATCCTCGGCTGGAGCGGCCTGCGGCATGCGCCGGCGCTGTTTACCGTCATCGAGCTGACCGGCGCCGGATACTTACTGTGGATCGGCAGCCGCCTGATGCGCAGCCGACCCGCGGCGTTCACCGCCGACGGCACCACGGCGGCATTTCCTGCCTTCTCCCGTCAGATCCTGCTCGGCCTGGGTTCCTCCCTGCTTAACCCTAAAAATGCGCTGTTCTATCTGGCGCTGATGACTTCCATCCTGGGAGCGAACGTCACGCTGTTGCAGCAGGCTACCTGCGGCGTCTGGATGACCGGCGTCGTTTTGCTCTGGGATCTGATGATGGTATGGCTGATAGGTTTGCCGGGCGTTCAGGCACGCCTGACGGGGTATATACCGGTGATTGAACGCCTGGCCGGCGCGGTATTGGCCGGGTTCGGCGGTTGGATACTGCTGACGTTTCTTTGGCGTTAATGCCGGCCCCGGCGGGCCGGCATTAACGCCACGACAACTCAGCGATCGGACGACGCCTTCCAGATATTCAGCTTACCGTCCGCCACGTGGCGATCGATATTTTCCAACTCCTCGCGGCTGAAGCTCAGGTTCTTCAGCGCCGCACAGTTTTCTTCCAACTGCTCCGGACGGCTGGCGCCGATCAGCACGGACGTCACCCGCTCATCCTTCAGCACCCAGCTCAGCGCCATCTGCGCCAGCGACTGGCCGCGCTGCTGCGCCATCTCATGCAGCATTTTGATGCTTTTCAGGTTCTCCGGCGTCAGCATCGACTCTTTGAGCGAACCTCCCGCCTCGCGCACCATGCGCGAATCCTGCGGAATGCCGTTGAGGTATTTGTCCGTCAGCATCCCCTGCGCCAGCGGCGAAAACGCGATACAGCCCACGCCCGTATCGCCCAGCGTATCCAGCAACCCGGTCGTCTCCACCCAACGGTTGAGAATGCTGTAAGACGGCTGATGAATCAGCAGCGGAATCTTCCATGCCTTCAGGAGTTCGACCATCTCGCGGGTACGCGGCGCCGCATACGAGGAGATCCCCACATACAGCGCCTTGCCGCTGCGCACCGCCTGCGCCAGCGCGCCCGCCGTCTCTTCCATCGGGGTATTTTCATCCACGCGGTGAGAATAGAAGATATCAACGTAGTCCAGCCCCATGCGCTTCAGGCTTTGGTCCAAGCTGGACAGCAGATATTTGCGCGAACTCCCCTGACCGTACGGCCCCGGCCACATCAGATAGCCCGCCTTCGTCGAGATAATTAACTCATCCCGGTAAGGTCTGAAGTCTTCGCGCATCAAACGCCCGAAATTCTCTTCGGCGGAGCCCGGCGGCGGCCCGTAGTTATTCGCCAGATCGAAATGGGTTATCCCCAGATCAAACGCTTTACGCAACAACGCCCGCTGCGACTCCAGCGTACTGATGCCGCCGAAGTTGTGCCACAACCCCAGCGAAAGCGCGGGAAGCTGCAGGCCACTGCGGCCGCAGTAACGGTATTGCATCTGTTCGTATCGGGAAGGATCTGCATTGTAAGGCATGTGGGACTCCTTGCGCCTGAGAAGTGTATTTTCGAAACAGTATTTCTATTTTACATTTCTGTCACTTCACGGCAAGCTGGCGCTCAAAATAGCGCCACGAATAAGCAGGGATTTCAAGCATTAAATTTTTTTAATTTGTCGTTCGCTGAAAAGCTGGTCTGCTTAATGTCTGGCATTATAGGATAGAATCATTCGTCACCGCGGTGATAACGGAGTCGGTCATGGCCAACGAAAAAAATGTGGAAACCCCCGCCGTTCAACGGATAACGTCCCGGATCAAAGATGTCGGCGGTATCCCGGTGGCCCGCGCCTTGCCGGTGAAGGAACGCCGCCTGATCGGCGCGTGGTGTTTTCTCGATCACGCGGGTCCTTCCGTATTCCGCGGCGACGCCGATGCCATGCACGTCGGCCCGCATCCGCACACCGGCCTGCAAACTTTCACCTGGATGTTGCAGGGCGAGCTGCTGCACCGTGACAGCCTGGGTTACGAACAAATTATCCGTCCCGGTCAGGTGAACCTGATGACCGCCGGCCGTGGCATCGCACATTCGGAGAATTCGGTGCCGGGCGAGCGTCAATTGCACGCCGCCCAGCTCTGGATCGCCCTTCCCGAAGCCGTAAAGAATATAGCTCCGCGTTTCGATCACTATCCCCGGCTGCCGCAGTGGCAGCTTCAGGGCGTTCACTACACGTTGCTGACGGGCGAATTCGACGCTTATAAAGCCCCGACGCTCAGCTTCTCGCCGCTGGTCGCGGTAGACGCTTCCGCACAGCATCAGGCGGACGTAACGCTGGCGCTGCGCGGGGACTTCGAATACGGCGTTTTCGTGCTGGAGGGAGAGATCCGGCTTAACGAAGAAGTATTTATTCAGGACGAGCTGGCCTATCTGGGGCTCAACCATACCAAATTAAACGTCGCCCTGAGCCCCGGCGCCCGCATCCTGTTGCTGGGCGGGGAACCGCTGGGCGAAAACGTCATGATGTGGTGGAACTTCGTCGGACGCAGCAAACAAGAACTTCAACAGGCTGTGGACGACTGGAATGAAAACAGCGGCCGCTTCGGCGAGGTCGCCGGCGATACGCAGGCACCGACGCCCGCGCCGCAGATGCCCTGACTTTTTTATTTTTTCGTCAATCCGGATGACCGATTATGTATAACACTCGCATTTTTACCTTACTTTCAGCGCTGCTGCTGTACAGCGCTGGCGCCTGCGCCGCAGAAACATCCGCGGTGCAGGCAAGTCCAGACGATCAGCAAATCCGCGGGCTTGTCATGAGCTGGCAGGAGGCCCACCAGCAGCGCAACAACGAACTGCTGGCGTCGTTGTACGGAGCAGAGGTCGATTACTACGGCCAACACCTGGCGCACGAGCAGGTGATCGCCGCCAAACGGGCGTTTTTCAGTAAAGAAGAGAATAAAGAGTTCAGCCAGTCTATTGCCAGCCCGCTGCACATTGAGGGGATCGAAGGCAGCGCGGAAAGCGGCGAAGCGCCGGTCACGAACAGCAAGCAGGTTGAGTTTGTGAAGCGGGCAGGCAGTTCCGCCGATACCGTGCGCAACTACCCCTCTACGCTGCGGGTAAGCAAGGATGAGAGCGGAAAATGGAAAATCGTCGCCGAATCCGATGATATTACCGATCTGAACCTGAAGCAGCCCACCTACTCACGCGTCGTGCGCGGCAAGTTTGACGGTAAAACCGAGCAATATGCCTGGGTTCGCGGCCAGGACCCCATCAGCGGAAACTCCTGTACGCCGGACGGCGACTGCATTTGCAAGCTCTGGAACTCCGATCCCGCGGTCCAGCCCGTCAGCATTCCTTCCTGCATCGACGCCAGCCTGGCGGTGCTTCCCGGCCTTGACGGCACCGGCCGCGACCGCCTGCAGGTGATTCAGGACTGGTGGACCAGCGGATGGACGCTGGCGCGCCTCTACGACGTGCAGCAGACGCAGTGGATCCAGATCGTTCCCGCCTTCAGCACCAACGCGAACCAGCTGGAGGAAAGCGGCAACCGCATCCTGGTGGTAAGCAATCCCGCGCGCCCCGGCTACATCCGCATCAAAGTCACCCGTTTCGATCCCCAGACGGAAGAACTGCGCACCGAACAGCAGGATAAACCTCTGTTGGCATTACGTTAATCTCCACACGGACGCCATACGGCGTCCGTTTTTATACCTGCCTGATGGTTTCCCAGCTCAACCCGAAACGCGCCAGATATTTACGCAGACGATCGGCATCGTTGGGCTGTTTCTTTTGTTCGCGCGACACGGCGAACAGCGTGCGCCCGGCTTCCGACAAGCTGGAAGACGCCCGGCACACTTTCAGCACGCAGGCCAGTTGGCTGCGGTCAAACATATCCACGTCACCCACGATGGCCGGCAGTTCCGTTTCCTCTTCCTGCCAGTCCAGGCGCAGCCGCCGGATTTCTTCATCAACCAGTGCGGCATTAACGCGCCCGTTTTCCGCCAACGTCGCCATACGGGTTACGGACGCCCCCAGCTCGCGGAAGTTTCCCCGCCAGATGGCCTGCGCCGAACAGGCGAATTCCAGATAACGCTGGCGGGCGTCTTTATCAAAACGCACCAACGTCTGCTGCTCCTGCCCGTAGCGGTTCAGCTCGAACGCCAGGTTCGGCTCAATATCCTCACGCCGCTCGGCCAGGCCCGGCAACGGAAACGTCCACATGTTGATACGCGCATACAGATCCTCACGGAAATGCCCCTGCGCCACCCAGTGCCGCATGTCGCGGTGCGTACCGGCAATCAGTTGAAAATCGCTGCTCACTTCTTTATCCGACCCGTAAGGCAGAAAACGTTTTTCCTCAATGGCCTTCAGCAGCATCGCCTGCTCATCCAACCCCAGCTCACCGATTTCATCCAGAAACAGTACCCCGCCGTCCGCCTCGCGCAACAACCCGGTACGCGCCTGCTGCGCGCCGGTAAACGCGCCCCTGACATGGCCGAACAGGGTCGACATCGCGTTATCTCCGCGCAGCGTGGCGCAGTTCACCTCAACGAAGCGGCCCCCGACCTGATGGCGGGACTGTTTAAGCTGAAATATCCGCCGCGCCAGGAACGACTTGCCCGCCCCGGTCGGGCCGGTCAGCAGCATCGGCGCGCGGGAGCGCAGCGCCACCCGCTCAATCTGATCGATCAGCGCGTTAAACGTCGGATTGCGGGTGGCAATGCCCGCCTTAAGGAAGGCCACCGAGGACTGCCGCTCGCGTTGAAAACGGCTGGTCAGCGCCGTATAACGGCTCAGATCGAGATCGATGACGGAATAAGTCCCGGCCGGCGATGCCTTGTCCTCCTCCTCCTGGCGCCCCACCGGTGAGGTTTGCAGCAGGCTGGCGGGCAGGTAGCGCGCTTCGGTCAGCAGGAACCAGCAAATCTGCGCCACGTGCGTCCCGGTAGTGATGTGTACCAGATACTCTTCGTTTTCGGTGTCGAAAGGATAGCGGGTCGCGAAATCCAGAAAAGCGGAGTACACCACTTCGAAATCCCAGGGGTCGTGCAGTTCCACGGCGTGTAAACGCACCTCCGTGGCGGGAGAAACTTCCGCGATGTCTTCACAGAGCCTTTGCGCCATGCCCAAATCACGCGGCTGATGCAGCAGCTCCAGCCGGTCGACGGGCAGATCCGGCTGCTGGCACAGCCCTACCGTCGGCCGCCATTTGTTCCAGCGATTATTACGCTTACCCCGTCTGTCGAGCACCGTTCCCAGCACCCCGATCACCACCCTGCGTTTCGTCATGATTTATCCATAAATATAAAAGGCGAGATAATTTTATAATAAATCGTCTCCCGTCAGAATCCCACCTTACGACCAGACTATTTTTAATCAATTATTTATCAATGAGATAAAAAATATTTCCGCTGTTTTTCAAAACTGGCACGTCTCTGGCAATAGTAATAGCGTCCGCACGCTGGAACTTGCCGGGGTTCAGAACCCCGCCGGCGCACCAGGAACGGCACGGGCCGTTTTCCGGTGGTACGTTCCGCCAGCGGTAGGACTTCGCGATAAATACAGGATTGCAGCAGGGTTCGAGTCCCCGCGATCGCACCATACTTTCAATATGGGATTGAACACATAAACGTAAAAAAACTCCGCGTAACCGGGCAGTTAACGGTTACCGCACCGGGCAGCCGGCAGAGATGCCGGGCCACGGGTAAAACGTCAGCCAGCAGCAACATCGTCCGCTGACCTTTCCCCCGCGGCTTCGCACAGACGTCCGCTCCCCGGCGCGCAGGAGAAATACCGATGGAGAATCAACATGATGGCTAAAAAAATTACAATACGGAAAGGTCAGTTAGGTTTGCTGTTAAAAGACGGCGATTACACGCAGATACTGGAAGCCGGCGAACACCGCCTGAGCTGGTTTAATACGCCGCAGCTTGAGGTTGTTAACCTCAGCGACAACGAGGTTACCGCCGGACTGGCGGAGCAACTGCGCCGCTATCAACCGGCGTGGGTTGAAAAATATTGCCTGCGCGCCGACCTGGGAGAAAACGAAGTCGGCCTGCGCTTCGAAGACGACGTGTTGCAGGAAATCCTGCCGCCCTCTTCGCGCCGCCTGTTCTGGAAAAACGGCGAAGGCCAGCGCATTGAACGCATCAGCACTGAGGCCGCCCGCGTGCCGGACGCCATCGTCAGCGCGCTGTTGCAGCCGAAGCTGCGCAACCGCGCGGTAAAAGGCGCGGAAGGCGTTCTGCTGGTGCAGGTTCCGGCCTGGCACGCCGGCGTACTGAAGGTCGACGGCGTAACCCAGGACTTACTGGCGCCGGGCGTCAGCGGCTACTGGCGTTTCAACCACGTGGTGGAAGCCGACGTGGTGGATACCCGCCTGCAGGTGCTGGAAGTCAGCGGTCAGGAAATCCTGACGCGCGACAAGGTGAACCTGCGCCTGAACCTGGCGGCCAACTGGCGCTATCGCGACGTACTGCAGGCCTTCGCCCAGCTCACCAAGCCGGTCGATCACCTGTACCGCGAGTTACAGTTCGCCCTGCGCGAAGCGGTCGGCACCCGTTCGCTCGACGAGCTGCTCGAAAACAAGCAGATCATCGACGAGGTGGTCAGCGCCCAAGTCGCGGCGCGCATGGCGGAGTACGGCATCGACCTCGCTTCGCTGGGAGTGAAAGATATCGTCCTGCCGGGCGACATGAAGACCATCCTGTCACGGTTGGTGGAAGCGGAAAAATCGGCACAGGCCAACGTCATCCGCCGCCGTGAAGAAACCGCGGCGACCCGTTCGCTGCTGAACACGGCGAAAGTGATGGAAAACAACCCGGTGGCGCTGCGTCTGAAAGAGCTGGAAACGCTGGAAAAAGTAGCGGAACGCATTGATAAAATCTCTGTTTTCGGCGGCCTGGATCAGGTGTTGCAGGGATTGATACAGATTAAAGGAGCATAACAAAATGAAAAATAACGATTACCAGATCATGACGTCAGAAAACGCCGCCCCGGTGAAGATGTGGACCCAGGGCGTACCGGTGGACCCGGGAGCGCGCGATCAGTTGCTGAACACGGCGAAAATGCCGTTTATCTTCCGCCATATGGCCGTGATGCCGGACGTGCATCTGGGTAAAGGATCGACCATCGGCAGCGTGATCCCAACGCGCGGGGCGATTATCCCCGCAGCGGTCGGCGTGGATATCGGCTGCGGAATGATCGCGGTGCGAACGTCGCTGAACGCCGCCGATCTGCCGGATAACCTGTACGGGATCCGCAGCGCGATCGAGCAGGCCGTTCCGCACGGACGTACCGTTAACCGCAGCGGACGCGATAAAGGCTCCTGGAACCGGCCGCCGGAAGCGGTGGACCGCCACTGGGCGTCGTTGCTGCCGGGCTTCAAGCGCCTGACCGATAAGTATCCGGACCTGCTGAAAACCAACAACTATCAGCACCTGGGAACGTTGGGAACCGGTAACCACTTTATCGAACTGTGTCTGGATGAACAGAATCAGGTATGGGTGATGCTGCACAGCGGATCGCGCGGCGTAGGTAACGCCATCGGCAACCTGTTCATTACGCTGGCGCAGGAAGACATGCACCAGCATATCGCCAACCTGCCGGACCGTAACCTGGCCTACTTCGAAGAAGGCAGCCGCCACTTTGACGACTATATCGAAGCGGTAAGCTGGGCGCAGGAATACGCGCGCCGTAACCGCGAAGTGATGATGCAGCACGTGCTGGAGGCGCTGGCGCGCGAAATTCCCAAGCCGTTCACCGCGGTACAGGAAGCCGTGAACTGCCACCATAACTACGTACAGCGCGAGCGTCACTTCGGTGAATCGGTGCTGGTAACGCGTAAAGGCGCGGTGTCGGCGCAAAAAGGCGAAATGGGGATTATCCCCGGTTCGATGGGTGCCAAAAGTTACATCGTGCGCGGGCTGGGTAACGAAGAGAGCTTCTGTTCCTGCAGCCACGGCGCGGGACGGGTAATGAGCCGTACTGCGGCCAAAAAGCACTTCACGCTGGAAGACCAGAAACGCGCCACGGCACACGTGGAATGCCGTAAAGACAGCGACGTGATCGATGAAATTCCGATGGCGTACAAAGACATCGACGCCGTAATGGCGGCGCAGTCTTCGCTGGTGGAAATCGTGCATACCCTGCGCCAGGTGGTGTGTGTGAAAGGATAAAATCATTAAGGAAAGAGAAATGGAATGGGAAAGCGGCGGCGTCAGCGCCGCCATGCGCACCCGGGTCACGGAGACCCTGCGCATACTGGAGCAAGAACACAAGGTGCGGGTGCTTTATGCCTGCGAGTCAGGCAGCCGCGGCTGGGGGTTCGCCTCGCCGGACAGCGATTACGACGTACGCTTTATCTACGTCCACCAGCCGGAGTGGTATCTGCGCGTTGACGCGCCGCGCGACGTGATAGAGATGCCCATCGACGATGAGCTGGACGTCTGCGGCTGGGAGTTACGCAAAACGCTGGGCCTGCTCAAACGCGCCAACCCGACGCTGATGGAATGGCTGGACTCCCCCGTCGTCTATCAGCAGGAGAATGAAACCGCCGCCGCGCTCAAAGCGCTGGCGCCGGCCTATTTCTCCGGGCCGCGCGCCCGTTATCACTATTTGTCGATGGCGCGCAAAAACTTTCGCGGCTATTTGCAGGGCGAACAGGTACGGCTGAAAAAGTATTTCTACGTGCTGCGCCCCCTGCTGGCCGTGCGTTGGATAGAGGCCGGCAAAGGCGTACCGCCGATGCGCTTCGATAGCCTGATGGCGGGAACCGTCACAGACCCGGCGCTGCGGGCGGAAATCGACGATCTGCTGGCGCTGAAGCGCCGCTCAGGCGAAGCGCAGTACGGCGTCCGGCGTGAACGCATCCACGCGTTCATCCTGGATGCCCTGGAGGAAACGCGGAGCATACCGCTGCCGCACGATCGCGAGCGGCGTGATACGCACGAGCTGGATCGCTTACTGCACGACGTCGTGCTGGGGTAAATCGTGCCATAGCGCCGGACTAAACGCCGGTTCTATGGCACAGCCATTTGACAGCCTGAGGAGGCGCTCAGTAAGATCGTCTAAAAGTAAATCATTTTGGTACGGCTTATGGCGCAAACTTCTGCCTGTTCCCCTGAGGACATTCCGTTAGGACGGCTTATCCACCAGGTCAATCAATATAAGGATCGTCTGCTGACGCAAATCCTGGCGGCTCAGGATATTACGGCCTCGCAGTTCAAAGTGCTGGCGTCCATCCACTTTGAGCACTGCCAGACGCCGGTTGAAATCAGCCGGTTACTGTCCATCGACGGCGGTGCAATGACCCGTCTGCTGGATCGTATGGTCAAGAAAGGATTGCTCAAGCGTCAGCCGGCCCCCGACGACAAGCGCAAAGTGCTGCTGAGCCTTACCGACTACAGCGAAGAGCTGTGTAATAACTGCCGCCATCAGATCGCGGCCGGAATGCATGACATTCTGACGGAACGTCTCTCGCAAGAGGAAGTCCTCCAGTTAAAAAGGCTGCTGTGGCGTTTGCTGCCCCATGAAGGGAAGGAGTAATCCTCCCCCGCATGTTTACGCCTTGAACGTCATCCACGGACGCAGGCGCGCCACCCGCTGAATCAGTCCTGCTTCCTCCTGCGCATCGATAACCGGTCCAATCCGTTTATACGCCGCCGGCGCCTCCTCCACCCGACGCTCTTCGCGCAGCGTCACGCAATGCCACGGCAGCGCGTCATCCGCCGTTGGGCGCAGCGCCCGCACAGCCTGACGGCGCATGCGGCGACCGGCGCCATGACTACAGGAATTCAGCCATTCCGCATTACCCAACCCGCTGACGACGTACGAATAATCCCCCATCGAGCCGGGGATCAGCGCCAAATCGCCCGCCGCCGCCGGCGTCGCGCCTTTGCGGTGGATATTCATCCCGCCTTCGCGCAGCACCACGTTATGCGGAACGTCCACCGTCAGACGGGAATCGTCCTGCTGAAAAACATCCGCCAGACACTGACGCACCATTTCCGCCAGCGCCACCCGGTTCAGCCAGGCATAGCGTGCGGCGGCGCCCATCGCCTGCAAATACTCATCGGCCAGAGCGCCCGTCAACCCGTACAAACCGGAAGCAGGATGTTTTTCTCCCGCCGGCCACTGGTTACGGGCGTTGTCCATCCAACGCTGGCCGACGTAAAACCCGACGTCGCGTGAACCGCTGTGAATCATAATGACCACATCCCCTTCACGCAGCCCATACTGCCAGGCGGCGCGGCGTTCAAGAATGCCGTCCACCACCTGCAGCTCAACGAAATGATTCCCCGCGCCCGGCGTTCCCAGCGAAGGATCGCGCAGCACATCGCGCGCGGTCGTCGTCAGCGCCGGCGGTGCCCAGGCGGCCTTACCGCCGAAGTCCGTCAGCCCGATGCAGGCATCGACTTCACGTTGCAGACGATCGCCATCTGCCGACGCCCACAGCCCCTGCTTCAGCAAACGATCCAGGCAGGCCTGCGGCCCGTCGTCGAACAGCGCGCGAAACGCCGCGCCGGTCATCGGGATATCACGCCCGTTCTGCAACAACGCGTGCGTAAGCCTCCGGCATACGTCCTCACGCCGCGTTTCGAGCTGCGCCAGCGTCAGGCCGGTCGTCAGCAAACGCATGCCGCAGTTGATGTCCGTGCCGATAGCCGCCGGAATCACCATATCCGGCGTGGTTGCCACGATGCTGCCCACCGGCGCAATGGCGCCGGGATGGAAATCCGGCGTAGCGCAGGCTTTGCACACATGGCCTTCGCTGCCCGGTACGCGCACGGCGGCAAAGTTCATCAGTTGCGTCACCGCTTTTTCTTCCAGCGGCAGCGCAGCGGGCAACAGCACGCTGGCGGATACGCCGTCGGTGATGCGGGTCAGGGATACAATGTCATTTACGCGGGATACACGGATCCCTTTGCGTAAAAACGCTTTCTCAATTCTTGAGATGGAATACATCAGAAACTGCCTCTGAAAAAGACATAACAAAATCACCCCATGAAAACGGGGCATGTTGTCTTTCCTGTCAGCAGCATTACGGGGAAAGGATCGGCAGTGTGGCGGAAACCGTAGCGGAAAGCAAGCACCGGGCTTTTCCCCTTTTTCATCCCGCAATAACCGTCACGACAGAAACCACCGCCGGTATTTAATTTTTCCCCGCTTCCGGGGTTAGGATAAGGTCAGTTTCGGCACGGCCGATGTTAACGACGGAGAAACGGCGATGGAGAAAATCGATTTACACATGCACTCCCACCACAGCGACGACGCTGACCTGCCGGTGGACGATCTTATCGCCCGTTGCCGGGCCAACGGCATCGGCGTGCTGGCCGTCACCGATCACAACTCGGCGGCCTCCGTGCCGGAAGCGGCCCGGCACCACGGTAACGGTCTGACCGTCATCTCCGGCATCGAAATCGACTGCACCGTTGAGGGCACCAATTTTCATCTGCTGGGTTACGGATACACGCCCGGTGACGACTTCGCACGCGTTCACCGTAATTTCAACGCATTACAGGCATCGCTGGTACCGGAAAAACTCGCCAAACTGCGTGCGCTGGGTTTCTTGCTCGATGAGGACGAACTGGCGCGGCTGGCCGGAGATCGTTTGCCGCAGGAAGAACAGATGGGTGAGGCGATCCTCAACGATGACCGCAACCGCGATCACGCCTTATTGCTCCCCTACCGCAGCGGCGGCGCACGCGCGGACATGCCGCTGATTAACTTCTACTGGGATTTTTTCGGGCGCGGTAAGCCCTGCTACGTGCCGGTGACCTATCCGGCGATGAGCGAGATGATCGCCTTGATCCGTGACCACGGCGGGCTGCCGGTCGTCGCCCACATCGGGGCCAACATCAAAGATGACTATGAGCGCACCCTCGGCGCCATGCTGGACGCAGGCGTGGCCGGTATTGAAGTCTTTTCCAGCTATCACGCGCCGGAACTGACGCAGCGCCTGTATGACTTCGCGGCGTCCAGAAATGCGCACGTCACCTGTGGCAGCGATTTCCACGGACGTAACAAACCGAAAATCGAAGTTGGTCAGTGCAGCTACAGCGCGTCGCAGTATGCCGCCGTGCGGCGGTTCGTCGACGCCGTGGCCTGAGCTATAGTGCGGAAAGCGCCGTCAGACGTTTATACAGGTGCTCCAGCATAAACGCGCTGAACGCATCAAACTTCAGCACCGGCTCTTTCTGCGGCAGGTAAAGCATATGCAACGGGCGGGTGGGCGGCGGGTAATCCGCCAGCACCCGCACCAGCGTGCCGTCGCGGATATCCCGTTCCAGAATAACCTTGGACTGAAACACGATCCCGAACCCCGCCAGCGCCGCCTGCCGCCCGCCTTCCCCGGAGTTGACCACCAACCGCGGCGTCATCGGGCTGCCGGTTTCTTCTTCCGCGCCGATAAGCTGCCAGAATTTGCCGCCCTCGCGCTGACTGAAGCCGAGGCAATGGTGATGCTTCAGCGCCGCGGGCGTTTCCGGGGAGCCGTACGTCGCAAGGTATTCCGGCGTCGCGGCCAGCATCATTTCGTAGTCAGGCAACGCACGCGCCACCAGCCCCTCATCCATGATATCCCCGATGCGGAAAGCGAAATCGAAACCCTCTTCGATCATATCGACCTTGCGATCGGCCAGCATGATCTCCACCCTGAGCTCCGGGTAACGCTTAAGAAAGCGGGTCACCAGAGGCGTGATGACGTGGTTGCCCAGCGTATAGGGCGCCGTGATGCGGATTTGCCCGACCGGCGTGGCCTGCAGGGCGTTGACCAGCGCCTCCGCGTTATCAGCATCGCGCACCAGCCGCCGGCAATGCTCATAATACAACTGCCCCGCTTCGGTCAGCCCCTGACGCCGGGTGGTGCGCACCAGCAGCTTGGCCTTCAGCCTGCGTTCCAGAAAACCAATGTGCTTGCCCACCATGGTCGGCGACATGTTCATCACATCGGCCGCCGCGACAAAGCTGCCTTTTTCCACCACGGCAATGAACACCGACATGCTGGTCAAACGATCCATATATTCCGACTCCGGCTACGCATTTTCACATATCGATACTCGGGAGAACGGCCGGCATTGTCAACGGCGGGCGCATTACACACCACGGGTTTATTCTCCACGGATAAACTAAGGGTTTTTCCCGCCCCCGGATCATGGAATACTGCACCAAAAAGATTCAATACCTATGATGTCAATGCGATTCGCCTTAGCGCACCCTGACGCCGACAAACCTGGCTGGACTTATGCAACCAAACACACCCCCCGTCATTTCCCGTTCCGTCTTGCTGAAAACGCGCAACAGCGTGTTTCTTACGTTTTTCCTTTGCGGCTTTATGCTGGCCTGCTGGGCAGGGCGCATTCCCTTAGTGATGACGATGCTCAACATTAATACCTCGCAGATGGGGATTTTGCTGCTGTGTATGGCGGCGGGATCGATCATCGCCCTGATCCTCGCGGGTTGGATCACTTCACATTTTGTGAACGCCATGACTCTTTGCGGCGGCGGCGGTCTGTTCTCCGGCGGACTGCTGATCACCGGGCTGTCGGTGCACTACGGCAGTTACCCGCTGGCCGGCGCCGGGCTGTTCGTCGCCGGGCTGGGGTTCAGCGCTGTCGACGTCGCGATGAACCTGGAAGGTTCGCGGGTGGAGCGCCTGATGAAACGCACCATCATGCCGCGCCTGCACGCCTTTTTCTCGCTGGGCACCGTGGCCGGCGCCCTGTTGGCCGCCGGCTTGCAGTTCGTCAGCATTCCGTTTACGCCGCCGTTTCTGACGCTGGCTGTGCTGACGCTGCTCGGGCTTATCGCCTGTAGCCGTCGCTACCTGCCGGCGGAATACACCCGCGCGGCCACCACGCACGATGGCGCCTCCGGAGAAAAAGCCAATCCGTTCGCCGCCTGGCTGGAACCCCGCACGTTACTGATCGGTTTTATCGTGCTGACCGCCTCGCTGGTGGAAGGCGCGGCGTTTGACTGGCTGGCGCTGGGCGTGGTAACCGGCTTCGGCACCGGCGCGGCTGCACCGGCTGAATGGCTGGGGTCGCTCTCTTTAGCACTGTTCGTCACCGGCATGACCAGCATGCGCTGGTTCGGCGGCGCGCTGATCGACCGCTACGGCCGCGTCGCCATCCTGCGGCTGTGCATGCTGCTGGGAATTACGGGGCTGCTGATTTTCGGGCTGGCGCCGTCTTACCATATCGCCATCCTCGGTATCATCTGCTGGGGGCTGGGCAGCGCGCTGGCCTTCCCGATGGGCATGAGTGCGGCATCGGACGAGCCGTCTAACGCCGGCGCGCGCATCGCCGTCGTTGCGGCGCTGGGGTATTGCTCCATGCTGGCAGGGCCGCCGGTATTAGGCTTTATCGCCCACGCTACCGGCGTACGCAGCGCGTTGCTGATGCTGGTCCTCCCGCTGATCCTCAGCTTCTTCCTGCTGCCGGTGATGAAACCGCCGGCACAAAAGCAGGCACAGGCCGAGCGGATTTCCGGATAAGTTTTTTCATGGAAAGCCAGGGGGTATTAGGCTGCTGGCTTTCTGATTAACGTTGAGTCGTCAAAGAAGATAAAGGGGGCTGATGCCAGCCACGGTATCTTACTTAATACTGGCTGGGTGACTTCGGTTTGAAGATATAAATGGTCAATCTTCGTTATAGTCAGGGACAATGTTACACCATTCATCTCCATCGAAAGTCCAGACAGCAGAGGATGAAGCAATTAACATCATAGAATTACTGCTGTCCATCGAGCCTGATGGATGAATCACTTCCCCATTGCAAATAAAAAAGTCTTTAATACTATTCCCATCCCAAATGAAAAAGTCTGCCTCCCCGATCCCCCAAAGCATATTATTAAACCAGCACAAATCATTAAGCTCATCATGCAATTCAATAATATCTATTTTTTCCCAGGTATTCTTTTTTCCCCGCCAAATTGCGCTTCCAGATGCCACATAAACAAAACCATCACCAGCACACACAACATTTTTCAATTTATCATTTGTTGGAAATCCACATTGCTGCCATGTTTGGCCATCAAACCACCAAATGTCTCCTTTCCCACCAACCGCATAGACTTCACTTTCAGAAAATCCCGATATATCTTCAAATCCGTAATCAAAAATATCTTCTCTGTCACGGTCAATTTTAAAATGGATTCCATTTACCATTGGCCGCCAATCATTAATTCCATACCGTTTTGATACTAATCGCTTTAAACCTACTGCCCAGGCGTATCCATCAATCATTTTGACTTTTCGGATGAGAGCACTGTCATTCCCGCCAACCAACTCCGGTTCCCAGGTTGTTTTCCCCCCACCGCTGGGTAAGGCAAACCCACCAATACTATCAACCATGAGGCCTTGTGATACAGGTTTTTGAGATGCGCCAAGCACACTGGAAAACGCCTCATCAAATTGTATCGATGAGTAACCCAGTTCATCATCCCCGGCGTCTTCAATAAGAGTTACTTGCCTCATATCATCATCTGTACAGTTTTCAGCCTTAAGATAAATGATATCGCTTTCCCTAATGGCGCAGTCGGTAATAATGTAATTGTTCAGTATCTTTTTCCAATCTTTTTTTGCCAGCTTCTTTTTCATTTTATTCTCCGTATTTACTAGCAGTCCTGTCATCTGGAGCCTAACCCTGGTGATTTTTCTATCTGGGAACTAATTGCTCTGATCCTTTTAGCCCTCCCACCTCAAGATCTGTCAGTTTATCCTTATCTACCAACACCAGACTCTATTTCTATGCACCATTCACTGAATCACCCTGACTAATAAATAAGAAACCGAGCATTAATCCGGCTTCTTATGATAAATCAAAAAGCTAACTGGAAGTCATCGACGCCAACCGTCCATTATTATCCTGTAAAATAAAACTGGTACCATAAACACGTACAGCAGGACTAACGTGATTCTTCAGCTTATTCTCTGACTCAAGGAATATGTCGAATGTATATCGTTTTCCAGCTTCAAAGTGATAGCCATAGGTAGGAATACATTTATCTGAGGACACAGGCACATTAATGCTAAACTTTTTTAAAATGTTCTCTTTATTGCCTACCTCCATAATGATGAGAGTAACCAGTTTTTCATCATCTTCTGGTTGAACCAAAACACAAACATCATTATTAACAGTAGTTACTTTGGCATCACAATCTTGTTGTAATCAATTGAGTTACCGTACACAGCCCGGGCCAGAACAATGACCATGGAAGCATTTTTCACCCCATAGATCAATTAGGCATTACTTAAATATAATTTATGAAATCAACAACTTTTCGATATTCCCTTTGACGGCATATTTCTTTTCACTCACTGAGTTTTAAGCGTTTCGCCACCGCCCTTTCGGGCGGCAATCAATAAAGCAACAATGCACTGAAAACGGAATCGAATGGCCCGTAGCCAGTACCTCCCAACTACGCCGGCTTATGCGCAATCGCCCGGCACAGCACCAACGCCAGAACAATCCCCAACGCGCCCCAGGCGCTGGTCAGCACCCATACCCATTGCCAGCCGTGGGTGTAGTCCACCACAAATGCCACAATAATCGGCCCCGCAAACTGGCCGAAGCTGATCCAATGCTGCTGCCAGCCAATGGTGATGGGAATGGTGCGCGGCGACACGGAAACCTTTACCGCCAGGTTAAACAGCGTGGCCGGCGCCAAACCGCCCACGGCGGAAAACAGGGTAATCGCCACGAACTGTACGCCGGACGACACGTTTAAGCCAAAAGCAATAAACGCGGTGACGATCATGGTGGAAAAAGCGACCATCAGCAGCGAACGTGCAGCGACCCCACGTTGCAGCAGCCGCCCGGCCATCAGGTTGCCGATGATGTTGACCCCCGCCGCCACCGCGGTAAAGGTTCCCATCAGCGGGCCGGAAATGCCGGCCTCATGGTAGATGATCGGTAAAAAGCTGATAATCGCCACCCATTGGCCGGTATACAGGGAAAAGCAGATCGCCACCAGCCACGGCTCTTTCACCGCCAGCGTCTCTTTAATCGACTGCCACGCTTCGCCGCTCACCGGCCGCGTCGCCGCCGGATGTTCCGTATCCGTCACCGAGCGCCACACCAGCAGCGCCATCAGCAGGGAGATCAGCCCCGTACCGACCCACAGCGATACCCAGCTAAAGACATTCAGCATCGCCGCCCCCACGAACAGGGCGATAACGGTCGCCGTGGGGATATACGCACTCCACAGCGCCACGAAGAAGTTAAGCCTCTCCTTCGGCGCGACCTGACGCATCAGGCTGGGCGCGGCCATCGAGACCATCAGCAGAGCAAAACCTTCGATAATGCGAAACAGCAGCAGCGCTATGACGCTTTGGGAAAACGCACCGGCAAAGGAAGCCAGGGACAGGATAATCAGGCCGAACAGGATACTGCGCTTCTGCCCGATACGCTGAACGAACAGGCCGAACGCCAGCCCCATCAGCATTCCGGCAACCTGAAACACCGAGATAAGCCAGCCAGCCTGAGACAGCGTCAGCCCCAGGGTTTCCTGCAATACCGGCAGCGCCGGGGGAAGTTTCCAGATGTGCAACGCGGCGCTGACGCCAGCACCAAAAACCAACATCGCCTGACGGGCGGAGGGTTTGCACTCTCTTTCCGATGAGATCGCGGACATAATGCTCCTGATTGTACCTGGGTAATTGTTTTTTCACTAAATGATAACTAATGAAACTGTTAACCCAATATCCTATTCTGAATGTGGCTTTTTGTTAACAACATATTATCCATTTTGCTACATTGTTGGCACTTTACGCCATCAGGCAAAATTTTGATTTTTCTCACCTTCGCATCATTAACCATGATGTTAGTATGAGAAATATTCCTTATATTTTTAGGATTTACCCAATACGCGCCAGAACGACCGATTCACATAACAAGGAGTTTCCCTTATGCGAATATCCGTTCCTGAAGCCGGAAGCTTTTTCCCCAGACCCACTTTTTTCTTTTTGTTCAGTATGTTGTCGCATCATTCTGCCGCGCTGACCAGGCCGTTGCGCCCGTGCGTTATGCGTTGCTTTCCGCTTAACGTTGATTAAAGGAGTGATTCATGGCTGCACAAAACCGTAAACGTCTTCTTCTCATGCTGGTGCTGGCTGCCGTGATCGTCATTGCCATCCTGTCCTGGTGGAGCATGCGTACGCCCGGCCTGCCGGAAGGGTTCGCCCGCAGTAACGGACGCATTGAGGCCACCGAAATCGATATTTCCACCAAATATGCCGGGCGCATCGACGCCATTCTGGTGCGCGAGGGCGCCTTCGTGAAGCAGGGAGAAGTGCTGGCGCGTATGGATACGCGGGTACTGAACGAGCAGCGCAATGAAGCGCTGGCGCAAATCAGCGAAGCCCAAAGTATGGTGGCGACCGCCCGTTCGCTGCTGGCCCAGCGGGAAAGCGAGAAGCTGGCGGCCAACGCCATCGTGAAGCAGCGGGAAGCGGAGCTGAATTCGGCCAGTAAACGCCTCGCCCGCTCGCAGGCGCTGTCACGCCGCGGCGCCGCCTCTGAGCAGCAGCTGGACGATGACCTGGCCGCAGCGCAAAGCGCCCGTGCGGCGCTGGAGTCGGCGCGGGCGCAGGTCGCCGCCTCGCAGGCCGCCATTGAGTCCGCCAGAGCAGGCATCATCCAGGCCACCACCCGGGTAGAAGCCGCGCAGGCTACCGAGCGTCGCCTTCAGGCCGATATCGACGACAGCGATCTTAAAGCGCCGCGCAACGGCCGTATCCAGTACCGCATTGCGGAGCCGGGCGAAGTGCTGGGCGCTGGCGGCCGCGTGCTGAATATGGTGGATCTCAGCGACGTGTACATGACGTTTTTCCTGCCGACCGCCGATGCCGGTAAGGTCGCGCTCGACAGCGACGTCCACATCATCCTGGATGCAGCGCCCGATCTGGTGATCCCGGCCAAAACCAGCTACGTCGCCAGCGTCGCCCAGTTCACGCCGAAAACCGTGGAGACTGACAATGAGCGGCTGAAGCTGATGTTCCGCGTCCGGGCGCGCATTCCCCCCGAACTGCTGGAAAAGCATCTGGAATATGTAAAAACCGGCCTGCCCGGCATGGCTTATGTGCGGATCGACGCCCAGAAATCCTGGCCTGATAACCTGCAAGTGAGGATACCGCAATGACACACGCCCCGATCGTCCGCCTCCGGCAGGTCAGCCAGCAGTACGGACAAACGCGGGCGCTGCAGGAAATCACGCTGGATATTCCGGCACGCCAGATGATCGGGCTGATCGGCCCGGACGGCGTGGGAAAATCCAGCCTGCTGTCATTGATCGCCGGCGCGCGCAAAATCCAGAGTGGCGAAGTGTGGGTGCTGGACGGCAACATGGACGACGCCGCGCACCGGCGCGACGTGTGCCCGCGCATCGCCTACATGCCGCAGGGGTTGGGCAAAAACCTTTACCACACGCTGTCGGTCTTCGAGAACGTTGATTTCTTCGGCCGTCTGTTCGGCCATAACAAAGCCGAGCGGGAGGCGCGCATCGACGATCTGCTGCACAGCACCGGGCTGGCGCCGTTTCGCGATCGCCCGGCGGGCAAGCTTTCCGGCGGGATGAAGCAAAAGCTGGGCCTGTGCTGCGCGTTGATCCACGATCCCGAACTGCTGATCCTGGATGAGCCGACCACCGGGGTTGATCCCCTGTCGCGCGCCCAGTTCTGGGATCTGATCGACCGCATCCGCGAACGGCAAACCAACATGAGCGTGCTGGTCGCCACCGCCTATATGGAAGAAGCGGAGCGCTTCGACTGGCTGGTGGCGATGGACGCCGGCAACGTGCTGTCTACCGGCAGCGCCGCCGAACTGCGCGGGCAAACTCACTGCGATACGCTTGAGGAAGCGTTTATCGCCCTGCTGCCGGAAGAGAAGCGCAGCGGCCATCAGGCGGTGGTGATCCCGCCGCGTGACGCCAGCGACGATGAAACCATCGCCATTGAAGCGCAGGATCTCACTATGCGCTTTGGTGACTTCGTCGCGGTCGATCACGTTAACTTCCGTATTCCGCGCGGTGAAATCTTCGGCTTTCTCGGCTCTAACGGCTGCGGTAAGTCCACCACCATGAAAATGCTCACCGGCCTGTTGCCGGCCAGCGAGGGCAAAGCCTGGCTGTTCGGTCAGGAGGTCGATCCGCGCGATATCGAAACCCGCCGCCGTGTGGGCTATATGTCGCAGGCATTCTCCCTGTACAGCGAACTGAGCGTGCGGCAAAACCTTGAGCTTCACGCCCGGCTGTTTCACCTGCCGGAGGAGCAGATTCCGGCGCGCGTGCAGGAAATGAGCGAGCGCTTCATGCTTACCGGGGTGGAAGACGCCATGCCGGAAGCGCTTCCGCTGGGCATCCGCCAGCGTCTGTCGCTGGCCGTGGCGGTGATTCACCGCCCGGAAATGCTGATTCTCGATGAGCCGACCTCCGGCGTCGATCCCATCGCCCGCGACATGTTCTGGAGCATGATGGTGGATCTGTCGCGCCGCGACGGCGTTACCATCTTCATCTCCACCCACTTTATGAACGAGGCCGAGCGCTGCGACCGCATTTCGCTGATGCACGCCGGTAAAGTGCTCGCCAGCGACACCCCGCACGCGCTGGTAGAGCAAAGCGGCCTGGCGACGCTGGAAGAGGCGTTTATTGCCGCGCTGCGCCAGGCGTCCGGCGACGCGGGCAACGCGCCGCCGGAACCGCCCGTTATCGCAGAAAACACGCATACGCCGGAGCGGGAACATGCCGGACGCAGGGGCTTCAGCCTGGCGCGCATGTTCAGCTACAGCCTGCGTGAGTCCCTGGAGCTGCAACGCGATCCGGTGCGTTCCACGCTGGCGTTGCTGGGGACGGTGATCCTGATGTTCATCATGGGCTATGGCATCAGTATGGACGTGGAAAACCTGCGCTTTGCGGTGATGGATCGCGATCAAACCGGTACCAGTCAGGCCTATACGCTGAACCTTGCCGGATCGCGCTACTTTATTGAACAGCCGCCGCTCGCCGATTACAACGAAATGGAACAGCGGCTGCGCAACGGCGAGCTGGCGGTAGCGATCGAGATCCCGCCGAACTTCGCGCGCGATCTGGCGCGCGGGCATACGGTGAAGATCGGCGTCTGGGTAGACGGCGCCATGCCCAACCGCGCCGAGACGGTACGCGGCTACGTGCAGGCCATGCACATGACCTGGCTGACGGAGATGGCGACCCGCCAGACCGGCAGCGTGGCAAACGGCGCGCTGCTCGACATCGAAACCCGCTACCGCTATAACCCGGACGTCAAAAGCCTGCCCGCCATCGTACCGGCGGTGATCCCGCTGTTGCTGATGATGATCCCGGCGATGCTCAGCGCGCTCAGCGTCGTGCGCGAAAAAGAGCTGGGTTCCATCATCAATCTGTACGTTACGCCGATCACCCGGGCGGAGTTTATCATCGGCAAACAGCTCCCTTACGTGGTGCTGGGCATGTTTAACTTCTTCCTGCTGTGCGCCCTGTCGGTGTTCATCTTCGGCGTGGATCATAAAGGCAGCTTCCTGACCCTGACGCTGGCGGCGCTGCTCTACATCACCACCGCGACCGGTATGGGGCTGTTGATCTCAACGTTCATGCGCAGCCAGATCGCCGCGATTTTCGGCACCGCGATCATCACCCTGATCCCCGCCGGGCAGTTTTCCGGCATGATCAATCCGGTATCGTCGCTGGAGGGCATGGGCCGCTGGATCGGCAATATCTACCCGACTACCCACTTCCTGACCATCACCCGCGGAACGTTCTCCAAAGCGCTGACGCTGGTCGATCTGTACGCTTCGTTTATTCCGTTACTGATCGCCGTGCCGGTGATCGTCGGGCTGAGCGTCATACTGCTGAAGAAACAGGAGGCCTGATGCGTAAGCTGGGAAATATTTTCAATCTGGGCATCAAAGAACTGCGCAGCCTGTTGGGCGATAAGGCGATGCTGGCGCTGATCGCGTTTTCGTTTACCCTCTCGGTTTACTCCACGGCGACCGGCGTGCCGGGATCGCTGCACATGGCGCCCATCGCCATCGCCGATCAGGATCAATCCCAGCTTTCCACGCGCATCGTCAACAGCTTCTACGCGCCCTACTTCATTACGCCGGCGATGATCGATGCAAATCAGATCGATCCCCTGCTCGACGAAGGAAGCTACACCTTTGCGCTGAATATTCCGCCCAACTTCCAGCGCGACGTGCTGGCAGGGCGTCAGCCGGCAATCCAGCTTAACGTGGACGCGACCCGCATGAGCCAGGCTTTCCTCGGCAACAGCTATATCCAGAACATCATTACCGGAGAGGCCAGCGAATTCGCATCGCGCTTTCGCGCTAACACTGAGCTGCCGGTCGATCTGGAAATCCGCACCCGTTTTAACCCTAACCTGACGCAGTCATGGTTCGGCGGCGTGATGTCGATTATCGACAACATCACCATGCTGGCGATCATCCTGACCGGCTCGGCGTTAATCCGCGAGCGGGAGCACGGCACCATTGAGCATTTGCTGGTCATGCCGATTACGCCGTTTGAGATCATGGTGGCGAAGGTGTGGTCGATGGGGCTGGTGGTGCTGGTGGCTTCCGGGCTGTCGCTGGTGTTCGTCGTTCAGGGGCTGTTGCAGGTGCCGATTGAAGGCTCCGTGCCGCTCTTTATGATGGGCGTGGCGCTGAGCCTGTTCGCCACCACTTCCATCGGCATTTTTATGGGAACGATCGCCCGCTCAATGCCGCAGTTGGGGCTGCTGACGATCCTGGTGCTGCTGCCGCTGCAAATGCTGTCCGGCGGCAGTACGCCGCGCGAAAGCATGCCGGAGCTGGTGCAGGATCTGATGCTGACGATGCCGACAACCCATTTCGTCAGCCTGGCGCAGGCGATACTTTACCGCGGGGCGGATTTCAGTATCGTCTGGCCACAGTTCGTATATTTGCTGGTGATTGGCGGCAGCTTCTTTTTGATCGCACTGAGCCGGTTCAGGAAGACCATCGGGACGATGGCGTAGGGCTACTCTTCCGTCAGTTCGTCGTACAGGCCACGCAGGCGGGTGCGCAGGTAGAGCACGGCTTTGTGCTTACGTGACAGCAGCGCCTGCACGCTGGCGCCGGATTCTTCCGCCAGCGCCTTAAAGCTGTAGCCATGCAGCTCGGTCTTTTCGAAAACGTCACGCTGCGCCGCCGGCAGCTCCGCCAGCGCTTCGTCCAGCTCTTCCCAGATCAGCGCGCTCAGGTACTCTTCCTCCGGCGTTTGCGGCACGCCAAACAGGGTTTCAGCCAGCTCGTTTTCCGGCGCATCTTCTTCGTCGCCATCTTCGTCATAATAGACGGGCAGCGGCAGCTCGCGCTTTTTCCGCGCCCGATCGGTGATCTCATTGCGCGCGGCGCGGAACAGCCAGGCGGCGACGTTCTCCACCGGCTGTTCAATCTTCATGAGTTGATAGGTGACTTCCTGCAGGATATCGTCCGCATCATCACGCACCGCCGTGCGGCCACGGATAAAGGCTTTCAGCCGCGACCGGCAGGCGTTAAGGGCGGACATCACCAGGGAATCGCCTTCCTTACCGACCTTCATTACGCTCACTCTGCTTCCGGCGTTTTCTGTTCGCCGTTTTCCGGCTGACGGCAGCATTCCCGTTCATTCCGCGGGCCGCGACGACCGTCGTGCTCAGGGCGCCCGCAATGGCCATGATGACCGTGATGACCGTGATGACCGTGCCGTCCGAATCCGTCGCGCCGCTGGCGGATAAATTCTTCGCGCTCTTCCGGCGTCATGTTCATCCAGCGCGCATGCATCCGCCGGCGGTCACGCGCCATGCCGAACATGCCCGGACGCATTCCCAGCCCGCCGAACAGAATGCGGCACAGGATCAGCAAACCCAACGCCTGCCAGAAACCAATGCTGCTCACGCCGAACAAGGCGGGCAACAACGCATTCCACAGCGACATGACCAACAGGCCCAGCACGACAAACAACACCGCGCCGATCGCCAGCGGTTTAACCATCGGATGACCGCCGAAGCCATCGTGACCGCGGCCATGACCATGACCGCGCATACCAAATTCTCTCATTTTTTCTCTCCTCATAGCATAAGCTGATTACGCTTTCTGATGAGGTAGACGAATGAGCGACGGAAATATTGCCGGAAAAATAGAAAATTTTTAGTCGCCGGGGAAATTACGTCAGGAAACGTGCTCCGCCACTGATATTACGGACGGGGGGAAGCGCGATTAAAAAGCAGGGAGTAATGATAACACGCATGAAAAAGATGGGCGAAATACCCTCATTCCGCCCACCTCAATAAACCACCTTACGCCGTCAACCCGCCATCCAGCACCAGCGTTTGCCCGGTCATATACCGGCTGTCATCGCCGATCAGAAACGCCGTTGCGCGCGCCACTTCCAGCGGGGTGCCGAGCCGTTTCAGCGGAACCTGTTTGCGCATCGCCTCCAGCTTGGCTGGCGGCATGGCTTCGGTCATCTCACTTTCGATGATGCCCGGCGCCAGGCAGTTAACGCGCAGGCCGAAACGGCCCAGCTCCGGCGCCAGCGAACGGCACAGGCCGATCATCGCCGCCTTGGTCGCGCCGTATGCAGTCTGCCCGATGTTACCCTTGATGCCGGTGACCGAAGACATCAGCACCAGCGCGCCGTCGCCGTTCATGATCATCGCCGGCAGCAGGTGCCGGTTCCAGTAAAACACCGCGTTCAGGTTGGTATTGATAACCTGTTGCCAGGTTTCCGCCGTTTGGTGGATGTGCAGGCCGTCCTGCGTAATGCCGGCGTTGTGGATCACGGCATGCGGCGCGCCGTGTTTTTCCAGCAGTTGCTGCGCCAACACATTAACCTGCTCTTCATTGCTGCCGTCGCACGGGTAAGCCTCTACCCATCCCGGCAGGCCGGCACAGGCGTCAACGACCGCCTGGCTGGCTTCACCGGTGTTACGGCAGGTGAACACCACGTTCCAGTCACGCGCCAGCTCTTCCACCAGCGCGCGACCGATCCCCCGGCTACCGCCGGTAATCAGCAGCCATTTTCTGTTCATGGCGCTGACTTCTGCTGTTGATCCGCCAGATGCTGGCACAGTTCGCCCAGCGTCATTTCCGGGTTCTTGGTAAACATTTCCGCGTCGATGGTGACGCTGAACTCACGCTTGGCCAATACCATCAGTTCAACGTAGTCCAGGCTGTCGAGCTTCAGCTGGTGGAGAGGCATTTCTGCAGAAAGCTCATCCATCTCCATATCTTTAGCATCGCAGATCATTTCGCAGACTTTTTCATATACGGTTTCATACTGGCTCATAGATAGTTCCCTTACTCATTATTGTTGATATGAATTGACCTGGGCCGGCAACGTTTTCAATGTTACCGCGGTGGACAGCAACGGCTGTTCATCCGACCAGGCCTGAATCACTATGCTGAGAACAAACCCACTTTCCCCTGAACCTGTTACTAAGGTGGGCTGAATCGCACAGTGCATACCCGAACCTGCGTGGAAATCGGCATCGGGCGAGAATAAACATGCATTAAAATGAACATCATGGTGCGTCTGTACTACCGGAACGCGGCCAAATACGTCGATCAGTGCATTGGCCCGTAATTGCGGAAAAACTTCTTTTACCATCCGCATGGTGTCCGGCGCTTCCACAATGCGCTGGAACAGCACGGCGTCCAGAAAACTCCACAACCGGGCCGGTTCCTGCGCCGGTAGCGGAAAACGATGGCTCAGCGTACGTAGATCGTCCGAGGAATAGACGAGCACGTTGTCCGCGGGCGCGATCGTCAGCGGGGCGGCGGCGGTCAGCTTGGCGGAAAAGCAAACACTGTCGCTCTGCTCATCAACCAGCGTTCCCCTGACTTTCGTCCCGTCCGGCTGGCCGGTCAGCGACATCTGATAAGACTTATGGCACATCAGCGGCTGGCGCAGGCGTGCGCTGAACATGTAGAACTCCGCCTGCGGCGATGCCTGCAGCAACGCCGCGCTAAGATATTGTTTCATGTCCAGCAAAGCACGCATGCCATGTACGCTGAGATCGTCGCCGCCCAGCGCGCGGGCGCGCTCCAGATCGAAATGGATCGGGTTGTAGTCGCCGGAAAAGGCGGCCCACTGTTCGGCGTCACGTACGGTATACGTCAGGATCATGATCCGCTCCGGCTGATGATCAACGCCGCGTTAGCCCCGCCGAAGCCGAAGCTGAGATTCAGCGTATTATCCAGCTTGCCCGCCCGGTGCCCCTCGGCGACATAGTCCAGATCGCACGCCGGATCGGCGTTCTTCAGGTTGCAGGTAGCCGGCATCATCTGATGCTCCAGCGCCTGCAAACAGACGATGGACTCGAAGCTGCCCGCCGCCGCGATCAGGTGACCGGAATAAGACTTGGTGCTGGAGATCGGAATACGGTATGCCTGCTCGCCCAGCGCGATCTTCACCGCTTCGGTTTCGTTCAGGTCGTTGAGCGGCGTGGACGTACCGTGCGCGTTGATATAATCAATATCCTGCGCCGTGAATCCCGCCTGCTTCAGCGCCCGCTCGATGGTTTTGACGCGCGCCACCTTGTCGCCCGCCGGGGCGGTAAAGTCGAAGGCGTCGGAATAGTTTCCATAGCCTTTGATTTCGCCCAGGATGGTCGCGCCGCGCGCCAACGCTGCTTCGCGCTCTTCCAGGCACAGCACGGCGGCGCCTTCAGACAACACGAAACCGTTGCGATCGGTGCTGAACGGGCAGCAGGCACGGGTGACCTCTTCTTTTTCACTGGCCAGCGCCCCCAGAACATCGATGTTCCAAACCGATGCGTCGCTGCGCAGGGATTCACCCGCGCCCGCCAGCATCATGGACGCCCGGCCGCTGCGGATGATTTCAAATGCATCGCCAATGGCGATGGTGCCGGTCGCGCAGGCGGCAATCGGGGAGTTCTGGTAACCGCGCAGGCCCCAGAACAGGCTGCACGCCGCGGTGGCGACGTTCGGCATCGAGAAGAAGCAGCCGAAAGGCGAACCGACGCCGGAACGCTTGTATTCATCATAAAATTCGTAAGTTTCATCCTGCCCGGCCCAGCCGGTGCCGATGATGGCGCCGCACTCCAGCAGATCGTAATGATCCTTCGGATGCCCTTCGCCGAAGGCCATCGTCATGGCTTCACGCGCGGCGGCCAGCGACAGGCGCCCATGGCGCGGCAGGCGGCGGCGAATGGCGGCCGGTACGCCTTTCAGGCTGGGTTCTTCATCAATCAGGCCGAAGAAACGGGCCGAAATCCCTTCATCGGCACGGTCGACAAAACGGTATCCCAGGCGATACGCCATGATGGAATCCCAGCTTTCCCCGGCATTGCCTCCCAATGGGGTGACGGCACCATAACCTGTGACGACAACCCGACGCGGCATATTATTATCGTTATCCATTATTCATCCCTCCGAGGTCTTTTTCGTTATCGACACCCCCACCCAACGCCAGCCAAAGCTTCATCGTGGCGTACAAGTAGTTGTATTGCATGGTCAACAAATTGTTCTCACTACTAAGCAGGGAATCCTGCGCATCCAGTAAGGTCTGGAAAGAAACGGCACCGGCCTGATATTGGCTGGTGACCAGCGCCAGACGGCGCTGGCTGAGCTCCAGGTCGCGCATCAGGCTGGCTTTTTGGCTTTCCGCATTCAGGCGTTGCGCCATGGCGTTATCCACGTCGGAAAGCGCGCTGTAGGCCGTGCTGCGGAACTTCACCGCGGCCTGTTGGACGTTCAGGTCGGACTGTTCGATCGTCAGCTGAACCGTATTCCACTGAATAAAAGGCAACGCGACGGCGGCGCCCAACGTCCGCACCGGGTTGGTGAACCATTGGGAAAATACGGAGCTACCGGCGCTTGCCCCGGCAGACAGCGACAGCGAAGGGTAGAAACTCAGTTTCGCCGCATCCTTACCCGCCAGCGCGGCGCGCAGACGCCACTCTTCGGCCTGCACGTCAGGGCGATGACCGATAACCTGCAACGGAACGCGATCGGCAATGGCGATGCTCTGCATGAAGTCGAGCGTGCTCAGCTCATCCTGACGCTGGGAGGGGGGGCGGTTAAACAGGATCGCCATCGCGTTACGCGCTTCTTCCCGCTGTTCTTTCAGATCGCGCAGGCGGTTACGTTTACTGATGACGGACTGCTCCGACTGCAGCAGATCCACCTGCCCCACGTTGCCGGCTTCATAGCGCGAATTCACCATATCGAGCGTCTTTTCCGCGATCTCCAGGCTCTTTTCCTGGTTGGCGATCTGCTGATTGAGGCTGCCAATCTGCCAGTAAAGCTGCGCGGTAGTCCCGATCAGCGACAGGGCGGTAGCCTGGCGGTCGAACTCCGTCGCCTTCACTTTCCAGGCGGACTGCTCGCGCTCACGCGCCAGCTTGCCCCACAGATCCAGCTCATAGCTCAGGGAGATCGACGAACTGTAGGTTTCCTTCGGATCCGTATTGTTGTTCAGATTCTTGGTGTTGCTGGCGGAACCACTCACGCTCACGTTCGGCGTCAGGTTGGTGTTGGTCAGCCCGGCCGCCACGCGCGCCAGTTGCAGTTGAATGCCGGCCGCCGCCAAATCGTTGTTGGTCGCCAGCATCTGGCTGATGATGCGTGAGAGCTGGGGATCGTTGAAGTTGTCCCACCAGTGAGGCGTATTTTTCAGGAACGTCGTACCGGTGCTGTCCTGCTGCTGCCAGGTGTCCGGCACCGACAGTTCCGGGCGCTGATATTCCGTTTTCGTCAGCGCGCCGCATCCGGTAAGCAGCAGGGTTAACAACGCTATCTGATATCTTTTCATATTTACTCGCGTGCCAGCGCCTCCGTTGGGTTAAGACGAGCGGCGTTCCTTGCCGGGAAGAACCCGAAGCACAAACCGATCAGCGCTGAGAAACCGCACGACAACAGGACCGGCAGCAGGGTGAACACCATCGAGAACTCCTGGGTAACGAAGGAGAACAGGACCCCGAATATCCAGGAGCCGGCGATCCCCATCAGTCCGCCCAAGACACAAATCACGATCGCTTCAATCAGGAACTGCAACATAATGTCCGCCGGCCGCGCGCCGACCGAAAGACGGATGCCGATCTCGTGGGTACGCTCCGTGACCGAAACCAGCATGATGTTCATTACCCCGACGCCCCCCACCAGCAGGGAGATCGCCGCGATGGCGGTGATCAACAGCGACATGGAGTCAGACGTTTTTTGCAGCGCCTTCGCCAGTTGATCGTCGGTCTGCGTGAAAAAGTCACGCTTCTCGTGTACCTGCTCCAGCAGCAATTCGACCCGGCGCTGCGCCTCCGACAGAGACACACCCTCATGGAAACGCAGCGTCAGTGATTCGATCGGCATAGTGCCGGACATGCGTTCCATCAGCGAGGTATACGGGATCCAGCCGCCCATCAGGCCGCCGATCACCTTAGGTCCTTTCTTGCTCGCCACGCCGACCACGCGGAACGGAACCCCCGACAGCAGGATTATTTCGCCGTTCGGATCTTCCCCCTCCTCAAACAGGATCGACTTCGCCAGTTGATCGATGATGATGACCGGCTCGCGGTTCTCTACGTCTGCACCGGAGAAAGGCGCGCCGCTGCTGAAGTTGACGTCCTGCACGCGGAAGTAATCGTCGTTCACGCCGGAAAGCTGCATCATCGTCATCGGGATGTTGCCGCGGATGGCCTGCGCATTTTTACCGACCACCGGCGATACGCTGTCAACGTAGGGCTGTTTTTGCAGTAGCTCTACGTCGGCCACCGACAGCGCATTGGCGTATTCGGGGCTTACCCGCCCCATGCTCAGGCCGGGGCGGACTTCGAGCGTACTGTTACCCAGCTTGCCGATTTCCTGCATGATGCTCTGACGTGCGCCTTCCCCTACCGCCATGGACGAAACCACCGATGAGATGCCGATGATGATCCCCAGCATGGAGAGGAAAGCACGGGTACGGTGCCCCAGCAGCGAGCGCCACGCCATGCGTACCGCTTCCGTCACGCTCAGCCAGAACGGCGGGCGCCCGTTGGAGTCCACCTTGGGCAAACCGCCGGAAGCGACGTCTTCGCGGTTGGACTCATTGACACGGTCGGCGATGATCTCGCCGTCGCTGATTTCGATGATGCGCTCGGCCTGATTGGCGATTTCCCGATCGTGGGTCACGATGATGATGGTGTGCCCGGCCTGATGCAGGGAGTGCAGAATGCCCATCAGCTCCTGGCCGCTGGCGCGGTCCAGCGCGCCGGTCGGTTCGTCCGCCAGAATGATGCTGGCGCCGTTCATCAGCGCGCGCGAGATACTGACGCGCTGCTGCTGGCCGCCGGAAAGCTGCGCCGGCTTATAGCCCATACGATGGCCCAGGCCCAGGCGCTTCAGCAGGTATTCAGCGCGGCTCTGCCGTTCGGCAACCGGCATCGCGGTATAAAGCGAGGGGATCGCCACGTTTTCCGTCGCCGTCAGGTACGGCATCAGGTGATAACGCTGGAAAATAAAGCCGATGTACTGGCTGCGCAACTGCGCCAGTTGTTCGCTGTCGGCCACGTGCGCAGGCACGTCGTGGATAAACATCTCGCCCTGCGTCGGCTTGTCCAGGCAGCCGATGATGTTCATCAGCGTAGACTTGCCGGAGCCGGAAGCCCCGACGATCGCCACCATCTCTCCCTCATGGATCTTGAGGGAGATATCCTTCAGCACCGCCACGGTCTCATTCCCCGACGGGAAGTGCCGGTAAATACCATTTAATTCAATCAGCGGCGAGGTGTCTTTCGTCATAGCTACTTCCTGGCCATCGCGATGGTGCTGCCAATAACGACCTCTTCACCTTCCTGCAGGCCTTCCTTCACTTCGGCATACAGGCGATCATTTACGCCGGTTTTTATCCAGCGTGTTTCCACGCTATCGCCTTTTTTCACCCGCACCTGATAGGTGTTTTGATCTTTGCGCTGCCCCAGCGCGGTCATCGGCACTCTCGGCACGCCTTTAGCCTGCTCCGTGATGATGAAAACCTGGGCTGTCATGTAAGTCCGCAGCAGGTGCTCGCTGTTGTCGATGTCGAACACGCCGTTGTAATAAACCGCGCTTTGCTGCTGGGAGGAGCTCATGGAAGAACTTTGCTCCATCAGCGCTTCATCCGGCGCGGATTGAATATTGCCCATCGTGCCTTCGTAACGGCGCTTGGGATCGGCCAGCACGTAAAACCACAGAGGCTGCCCCGGCTGTACCTTCAGGATATCGGCTTCTGAAATCCGGGTGTGGACCGTCATGGTGTCCATGTCCGCCAGCACCAGAATGGTCGGCGCGGTTTGCGAGGAAACGACCGTCTGACCTTCTTTGGTGACGATGCCCAGCACTTCGCCGTCCATCGGCGCCAGAATCTGGGTATAGCCGACGTTGGCCTTCGCTTTCTCCACCGCGGTTTCCGACTGGGTGATCTGCGCTTCATTCATGCGCAGTTGTTCAAGCTGGGCGTTATATTGCGCCTGAGCTTTCTCCAGATCGCTCCGCACGCCGGCGCCATCGCGGAACATTCTTTGCTGACGCTTCAATTCCTGCTGATACTGCTTAATCAATACGCGGGTGGAAGCGCGCTGCGCCAGCGAGCTGACCAGCTGAGCTTCGGAGGTGCGCAGTTCGTTTTGTTGCAGCGTGGGGTCGATTTCGGCCAGCAGATCCCCTTTCTTGACCCGGTCGCCCTGCTTCACGTACAGCTTCTTCAACTGCCCGTTAACCTGGGCGCCGACGCTGACCTGCAGCGACGGTTTGATAATGCCGGTGGACAAGACGGTCTTTTCAATATCGCCAATGGATACCGGTTCCGTCAGCAGAGAGGCGGTTTCTTTATTTCCTCCGCTGAACATCTGGCTGATGGCTACCGCCACCAGCGCGATCACGGCCAGTGCCAGGAGAACAACCTTTTTGCGCTTTCCGCTCCATTTCGCCATTTCAATGCATCCTTAATACGCAGCGGTCGCGACGAGTGGCTGCTCCACAGACGGAGTTGCCGAAGAGGCTTTTTCAAGCCGGCCATTTTCCATGCGATACACCTGATCAAACATCGCCAGCACCGTTTCGCTGTGCGTCACGGTAATCAAGGTCTTGCCGTATTCGCGGCAGTGCTCCAGCAGGGTTTTGATCACCTGCTGAGCGGTAACTTCGTCCAGGTTGGCCGTCGGTTCGTCCAGCACCAGAACCGGTTTGTCGCTGTACATCGCCCTGGCCAGCAGCAAGCGCTGGCGTTGCCCCAGCGACAGCGCGGCATGGCTTTCACGGATCAGGGCGTTTTGCCCGCCGGGCAGCTTCGAGACGACCGACGTCAGATTCAGCCCTTCCAGCGAGGCATCTACGCGCAGCTGTTTCTTCTCATCGAAGTCGGCGTCAAACAGCGTAATGTTTTGCAGCACGGAGGCGTTGAACAGAATGTCCTCCTGGCTTTGCAGGAAAAACAGGGAGTGAGCCTGACGGGCGTTAATCAGCACGTCGTCCACCGCGATCTCGCCAGCGGTCGGCGTAATCAGCCCGGCCATGATGCGCAGCAGGGTACTTTTACCGGCGCCGGATTCACCCACGATGGCCGTACTCTGGCCGCGGCGCAGGGACAACGATAAGTCGCTCAGCACCATCTGCTGCGGCTCATAGCCGAAGCAAATGCCGCGGTAGTCCAGCTGGCGCTCGAAGTGCACCACGGGCACCGGCGTCGCATCCCGCTCCTGTGCGTTTTCATCGTCGGTTTTGACCGGGAACAGATCCTTGGCGCGGGTATCAATAACGTGGATCTGGTTCTTCTGCAAAACAGAGAAAAAGATTCGGGTGATATAGGAGGTGAAGATCTGCCGGATAAAGTTATAGGCAAAGAATTCACCCAGGCTGATCACCCCGTCTTTCAGCATCGGCAGAGAAAGGAACATGAACAGCACCATCTCAATGCTGCCAATCATCTGGTAAATGCTGTTTTTAACCTGCTCGTAAATCCGTTGCTTTTGCAGCGTGGTGAACAATGCCCAGGTATAGCGGGCGAAATTGCTCTTGCGCTGGCTGTCCAGCCCTGCGGATTTGATGGTGGAAAAGCCCTGAATGGTTTCCAGAATATAGTCGTTCTGATCGGCGCTTTTCACCTGCAGCTGCTGGGTGTAGTAACGGTCGCGGTAAATCGCCCAGACGCTGACCAGCCCCATCAGGCTTACGCCGACGGCAGACACGGCCGCCAGTACCGGGCTGATGTAACACATCAGCGCCAGCGCAATAACGCCGATGATCCAGTCGGTGCGCAGGCCGTTATCCAGTTCAATCTTACGCGCCGCGGCCATCTGCCAGGCTGAGAACCGGCTGAATATTTCACCGGGCGAGCGTTTGTCGAAAAAGCGCAGTTGGTTGCTCAGCAGGCGGGAAAATCCGGCCGTGCTGTTCAGAATGACGAACCGTTTGACGAACCGCTCAGTCAGTATGCGCAGCCCCATCGCCAAACCGGTGGAAGCGACAAACGCCAGGAAAAAGTAGAAATACGGGAAGTCAGTATTCCCGGCCCCCGAGAACACCTGGTTAATGGCCGAGCTGACCATGGTCGGCATGATGAACAGCGACAGGGAAATGATAAACGCGCAGATCATCAGCCAGTAAATACCGGGAAGCTTTGAGGTTTCCTTCAGGCTCATGCTTTCCATGGCGCGGAAACGCTGGCTCTCCTTACGGGCCTTCAGCGTGGCTTCATCGATAGTGGCTTCTTCGTCCAGCACCAGGGCATAACCGCTGATTTGCGCCTTCAGCGCATCCAGCGGCAGCAGCTGCTGCCCGATGGCCGGGTTCATCACGCAAACGTAGTTTCCTTTACGGTAGGCCAGCACGACGTAATGGCTGGCGCCGTAGTGCAAAATCGCCGGCAGCGGCAGCGCATCGAGTTCGTTAAACGCGAACGCGACGGGGTAAACCGGGATCTTCAGATCTTCGAGAATGGAACACAGCGTCGCCAACGACGTGCCGTGCTCGGATGCGGGGTAACTCTCCCTCAGTTCGCGCAGCGGAACGTGCACGCCCTGCGTTTCCGCCAGCATCGAAATGCATGCCAGACCGCATTCATTGGTTTCTCCCTGAAATACCTGAGAAGGAATGATCTTTTCCATGAGCGATATCTTCTAATCCATTCTATTCATTGATGAAATACAATGAATGCGCATGCCACAATAACCAGTCGGCCGGATGGCGGGTTATTGACTCTTCAATAATGACCGGCATTTTCTTTTTCAACTCGCGGGCCGCAACCGGCGGCTCAATGTGAATTTTGATGCCTTTGTCGTAATACAGGTTGTAAAACACCACCTGCGCCGACAGCACCCTGGCCAGCCGGATAATGCCGCTGTGCAAATGCGCAGGGCGGTTGAACAGGGTACAGTTCAGCTTGCCGGCCCGGGTTTCGTTGGTATCCAGGGTATAGTCCGGCGTGATGTCGGGAAAAATCATGATATTGCGCTGGTGGTCGGCGGCTTCCATGATGGAATCCATCAGGTTGCCGGCAATCATCCGGTTGTCACTGTGGATTGAGCAGTAAGTGAGGTTGACCCCGCCCATGGCGCGATCCTGCTCCTGATAAATCTCCGCGCTGGAAGACACCACCACCGTGGCCTTCCCCGGATAAACCATGCTGCCGACGATGCCGGCCAGAATGTCCGATACCATGTGCATCGGCGCCAGGATCACCGGGGAGCCGTTCTGATGCAGCGGTTCTACGATCTGATTAAGCTGATCGGCGCACTGCTTCAGTTCAGACTGGATCTGAGCGCTTTGCCCGTAGGTTGCGGCCAGGTCCAGCAGTTGCCGGCGCTGGGACACCCACGTATGACGCAACGGGGCCGCATCCGGCCCCAGCAAGCATCTTTTATTCTCTTCGGCCACCAGCGCCAGGTTGCGCCGGCGGCGCCCTGTCAGCCGCAGCCCGCGGCTGATGTGCGCCAGCAGAAACCCGGCGCGGTAGTCCAGGTGACGAAAGAGAAAACGGGCGGTTTTGCCGTGCCACTCACGTGACTTGCCGACCTGTTCAGCCAGTTTCCCGGTGAAGTTTTTCCAGCTGAGATACAGCCACACGGCAAAGAAACGCATTTACTTCTCCAGTGACTTATCGTGTTGCAACAGCGACAGCAACTGATCGGCAAACGCCGGATATTTACGGTCCTGCAGGGCAACCCATTTCTTATTAACGATGAAGCTCGGCGTAGCTTTAATGTCGTAGTACGCGGAAACGTCCGCCATATACTTCAGCAGATCCTTGGCTTCCTGGGATTCGCTGGCTTTGTTATAGGCATCAACGTCGATACCGATTTTCTTCAGCCAGAGCTCACGGGTGGTGGCATCGCTGATATCCAGCTTGTCTTTGATCACCGCGTCGTAGGCTTTATCGCGATATTGCTTTTCAATCCCCATCACCGACAGCGTGGCGAATATGCCGCTGTAGCGCGACAGACCGCTGCTGGAGCGGTTGAGGTGCAGGTAAACAATTTTGGTCCCTTGCGGCATACGGGCGCTGAGATCGTTAATATGCGGCTCATTCAGCGCACAGTAATGGCAACCGTAAGAGAAGAATTCAATGATAGTATTTGCTTCTTTAATTGGGCTTTCATCAACCTTGCTCTGGCTAACCTGAATAAGGTCCTGATGAGGTTCAATATTCTCAGCCTTGCTACCCAATACGAAATTATTACTGATATAGGTAGTTGTAATTACCGCAGATATTACGGCAACCACAATGGTATAAAGTAAAATAACAAGCGACTTTTTGAACATAAGAACTCACGTCCTTTATAGGAGGGATACAGATAAAACAGGTGCACGCAAAGGCCGAACCGGACTCAGGTCTGCAGGTAAGCGATAATCCTTATCGAAACCCGGTACAACGTTTAAAGACAGAGTAGGCAGATACAAAGCAAGCGTCCGTATCTGCCTACCGAACTGCTACGACTTACGCCGGAAAGCTTACGCCCCCCGGCGAAAAGACGTTATCAGCCCAGGTTGCAATCAGCCAGAGTTGCTGATTTAACGGTCTGAGTTTCAACGCCGTGCTTGTCAACGCAAGTAGTCAGTTCAACACAGGTCAGTTTGCCGCCAACCGGAGTAGCTGCTACGAACTCAGAAGTACAAACGTCTTCACAACCGCCAACAACCTGCATAGCTTCGATCATGTTGATCTTTTTCATTACAATATCCTTATGTTATACAATTTTTAAAATAACACCCTATTTATTGGCCACCTTCATGGCGACCAATTCTTACTGCATAAACATTACTGCTTATGCAAATCTGACAGGCTCTACGTATCGTGTAATTGGCGCCAGGCGCCGATATTAACTTTACAGGTACGAGGCCAAAATCCTTTTAATAATAAACGCTACATTGCTATATAATGAGTTATAGCAATGTATCATCCATATCGGGTCAGGATTGGCCTACCGGGATAAAAAGCCTCTTTCTCATATGAAGGAAGCCTTTTAATAAAGAAAGGATGTATTCCATTACCGTTCTCGCTCTGTTCCAATTTCATCCATGATTATCAGTGAATCACCTCAACTGATGACAAAGAGTATAATAGGTCGTAAAAATTAGATCAACAGCTAGCCCGCTATTTAGTCGCTATATTTGTCACAATAATCAGCTTTTATTTTGAAAAATTTCCCTCTGTCGAGGGGGATTATTCTCCATTTCACAAATCACCCATCAATTACCAAAGATAATTCCGGATTTTGAAGGAGCTGGCTTATTTTTTTGCAGGAAACCTTAAAGGTTACATTTCGTCTCTGTTTTGACAATTATTATTCCCGGGATCAGCTTATATTTATCCCGAACAAATCAAAAAATAATTCCTTTAAGGACGAATAATATATTCTGATGAAATAAATAACCAATCATAATAGATAGATAGTGCTATGGCGCCGGAAAGCGGCAGATTAAGGCATTTTCTCTGCGTAATGATTCTGGATAAAAAAACCCGGCGCGATGGCCGGGTTTTTCTGAACATTAATTAATCTTAATTTATTTCGCGGCGGCCGTTGTTTGCCCCGCCGGTAAGACATCCAGGATCCTGACGTTATAAACCATCGTCGCACCCGGCGGGATATCAGGCGGCAGCCCTTTATCGCCATAAGCCAGCGACGGCGGAACCACCATCGTCAGGCTGCCGTGATTCTGCAACTGGGAGATTGCGGCCTGGAACAGCGGCGGATACGCGTTCAGCGGTTGTGACACTGACGTTCCCGCCACGTCCATATCCTTAATCACCTTACCGTCTGTCAGGCTCTCTTTCACCACCACAACAACGTTGTCCGAATCCTTAATCTCACCCTGACCGGCATAGTCAATGCGATAGTAGAAACCGGAAGGCGCCTTCTTGACCTTAGCTTGCTTGCTGAACTTGGCAATGTACTGGGCACCCTGCTTTTCCATGTTCTCCTTCAGCGACTTCTCCTGCTTATTAAACGCAACGTCCAGTTCATACAACGCTTTGGCAACCTTATCTTTCGGTAACTTCATCTGACCGCTGAAAGCATCCGCAACGCCGCTCAGCGCCTGCTGCCGGCCAATCTTAATGCCGTATCCCTCACGCTCTTTCAGCATGGCGATCATATCGTTGCCCAACGAGGTTCCCACCGCGTAATCACGGATTTCATCCACCGTTTTAGGCTCGCCGGCATCGATAACCGCGGCTTTCTGCCGGGCTGCCGTCAGCTGCAGTTGCAGCTCCTCCACTTTCTTCTGGGTTTCCGTCAGCGTCTGCTGCAGTTTGGTGCCGTCTTGCTCCTGCTGCGTTTGCGACGTTGTCAGCGCCGTAACCTGCTGCTCCAGTTCCTGCGCCTTCTTCTGGGTTTCCATCAGCGTTTGCTGCAGCTTGGTCGCTTCTTCTTCCTTCTGCGCCTTCGCGGCCGTCAGCTCGGTTACCTGCTTAAGCAGCTCATCCGCCTGCTTCTGGTTTTCACTCAGGCTTGCTTGCAGCTTGGCGCCATCCTGCTCTTTCTGCGTCTGCGCCATCGTCAGGGTCGCAACCTGCTGTTCCAGCTCCTGCGCTTTCTTCTGGCTTTCAGTCAGCGTCTGCTGCAGTTTGGTCGAGTCCTGCTCCCGCTGCGTTTGGTCAGCCGTCAGCGCGGTGACCTGCTGCATCAGCTCTTCCGCCTTCTTCTGGCTTTCGGTCAGCGCCTGCTGGAGTTTGGTCGTGTCCTGCTCCTGCTGCGTCTGCGTCGACATCAGGCCGGCGATCTGCTGCTGCGATTCTTCCGCTTTCTTCTGCGCTTCCGCCAGCATCTGCTGAAGCTTCGCGGCGTCCTGCTCTTTCTGCGTCTGGCCCGAGGTCAGCTCGGCAACCTGTTTCTCCAGTTCATCCGCCTTCTTCTGGGTTTCCGCCAGCGTTTGCTGAAGCTTCGCGGCGTCCTGCTCTTTCTGCGTCTGGCCGGAAGTCAGCGCGGCAACCTGCTGTTCCAGCTCATTCGCTTTCTTCTCACTTTCGGTCAACGCTTGCTGGAGTTTCGCGGCGTCCTGCTCTTTCTGCGTCTGGCCGGAGGTCAGCGCGGCGACCTGCTGTTCCAGATCGTTCGCCTTCTTCTCACTTTCCGTCAGCGCCTGCTGGAGCTTCGTGACATCCTGCTCTTTTTGCGTCTGGCCTGACGTCAGCACGGCAACCTGCTTCTCCAGTTCGTCCGCTTTCTTCTGGGTTTCCGTCAGCGTCAGCTGAAGCTGCGTGGCATCCTTCTCTTTTTGCGTCTGGCCCAGCATCAGGCTGGCAACCTGCTGCTGCAAGGCTTCGGCCTTCTTCTCGCTTGCCGCTAACGCTTCCTGAAGTTTAGTGCTGTCCTGCTCCTGCTGTGTCTTACCAGACAACAAACCGGCGATTTGCTGCTGCAAATCGTCTGCTTTCTTCTGCGAGTCATCCAGACTCTGCTTCAGTTGACTGTTGTTGCTCAGATGCTGATTTTGTACGGAAACCAACGCAGCCAGCTGTTGCTGGAGCTGCATAATCTGGCTCCGGCTTTCCTCCAGAGACTGTTGTGACGTTTCGCTATTTTGCACCGCCTTGGCATACTCATCCTTCAGCGCGGCGATCTGCTGCTGCATGTCATCGGCATCCCGCTGACTGGCGGCTAGCGCCTGCTTCAGACGGTTGTCATCTTTCTCTTTCTGCGACTGCGCTGCCGTCAGTTCGGCAACCTGTTGTTTCAGCGCCTCGACTTCACTCTGGCTGCCCGCCAGCATCTGCTTAAGCTTGTCGCCGTCCTGCGTTTTCTCGCTCAGGCTGGCGGTAAGCTGCTGGAGCAAATCTTCTGCTTTCTTCTCACTGGCCGCCAGCTGCTGTTTCAGTGTTTCCGTGGCCGCCTGATTTTCTGCCAGGATGGCCTTCATTTGCTCGCCGTCCTGGTTGTTTTTCTCCAGGCTGGCCGTCAGCTGTTTCTGCAGTTCTTCAGCTTTTTGCTGACTTTCCGTCAGCGCCTGCTGCAGCTTGTTACCGTCCTGCGCTTTCTGCGCTTCGCTGCTCGTCAGACGCGCAATCTGCTGCTGCAATTCTTCGGCTTTCTTCTGGCTCTCTGCCAGGGCTTGCTGAAGTTTCGCGGCATCTTCTTCTTTCTGCGTCTGGCCGGAGAGCAGGGTTGCGATCTGCTGCTGCAGTTTGCTGTTATCCTGATCTTTCTGGTCGGCACTGGCCGTCATCTGCTTTTGCAGATCGTCCGCCTTCTTCTGGCTCTCAGCCAATGCCTGTTGCAGCTTGCCGAGCTCTTCATCTTTCTGCGCCTGGCTGGCGGTCAGGGCTTCAACCTGCTGTTGCAGTTTGGTGCTGTCTTTTTCCTGCTGCATCTGCCCGGATAACAAACGTGCGATCTGCTTTTGCAGCTCTTCGCCATTTTTCTGGCTTTCCGTCAGCGTCTGCTGAAGCTTCGCGGCATCCTGATCTTTCTGCGTCTGCGCTGCCGTCAGCGTCGCAATCTGCTGTTGCAGATCGTCCGCCTTCTTCTGGCTCTCCGTCAGCATCTGCTGGAGCTTGCCGCCGTCCTGCTCTTTCTGCGCTTCGCTGGTCGTCAGGCGGGCCACCTGCTGCTGCAGCTCGTCTGCTTTGCTTTGCATTGCAACCAGGGATTGCTTCAACTGAGCCGTTTCCTTCTCTTTCTCGCCCTGGCCGGCGGTCAGACTGGCAATCTGCTTCTGCAGCTCTTCCGCCTGCTTCTGGCTGTCTGCCAATGCCTGCTGGAGCTTGGCTGCGTCCTGCTCTTTCTGGCTCTGACCCGACGTCAGGGAAGCGACCTGCTGTTGCAGTTCCTCCGCCTTCTTGCGACTTTCCGCCAGTTCCTGCTGAAGTTTGGCTGCGTCCTGCTCTTTCTGGCTCTGGCCCGACGTCAGGGCGGCAATCTGCTGTTGCAGCTTGCCGTTATCCTGATCTTTTTTCCCCAGCTCGGCCGTCAATTGCTTCTGCAACTCTTCGGCCTTTTTCTGGCTCTCCGCCAGCGCCTGTTGCAGCTGCTTCGTATCCTGATCTTTTTGCGCCGTCAGGGCGGCAATTTGCTGCTGCAATGCTTCCGCATTCTTCCGGCTTTCCGTCAGATCCTGCTGCAGCTTGTTGCGGCCCTGCTCTGACTGTGATTGTCCTGAAGTCAGGCCGTCGATTTGCGATTTCAGCTCAGCCGCTTTCTTCTCGCTTTCTTCAAGCGCGGCTTTCAGCGTGCTGTTCTCCTGATCCCGTTGCTCCTGACCGGCAGTCAGGCTGACGACCAGGCGCTGCAGCTCATCGGCCTTTTTCTGGCTGGCCGCCAGGGCCTGCGGTTTGCCGTCCTGCCCGCCACGGCTCGCGGCGGCCAGTTGTTCCTGGAGTTCATCGATTCTTTTTTGGCTTTCAACCAGGGCCAGTTTGAGGCGGGTATTTTCCTGCCCGCCCTGAGACTGGGCGGACTGCAATTGGCGTTTCAGATCGGCGAGCTGATTGTTGCTCTCCAGTAATTGCTGGCGCACTTTGTCATCCGGCAACTGGCCCATCTGATTTTTCATGGAAACAATAGAGATCATCTGCCGTTCGAGCTCGACGGCGCGGCTCTGGCTCTCCGCCAGGGCCTGTTTCAGCGCCTCGCGCTCCGTATCAAACGCATTTTTTTGCTGGGCAAGCGCTGCGCTGAGCTGATTCACAGAATCCTGCAACTCTTTCAGCTGGTTGCGTTCAATAAGGGAAGGTGCGGAAGAAGAGGAAGAAGGTACACTTGAGGGCGGCCGGCGCGTTTGCAAACGGCGCGCGGGTTTCCGCTCCTCAGGCTCCGCCGGTAACGCCGTGGAAGACGCATTCGGCGACGTCAGCATCAGTAATGCCGGCGCGTCACTGGATTGCCGTGTGATTGCATCCAGTGACTCCAGGGTTTGTGCTTCGTTAGACGCACTCAGGGCAACTGAGTGCGCTAAAATACCCGTGACAGGTAATGTCAGAATAAAAAAAAACTGTTCTTTAGCTTACTCATTTCACGCTTTCCCCGCGACGAATCAAGCCATCCATGACCGCACGCTCAATTTCACTGCACATTTGGTTAGTCTTGTATTTATACAATGCATCCATCGTGTCTTTGGTCTGAGCGTTAATGTCGCCACGGACTGCGGTATAAACAGAGGCGCTGCGAATCAGGTTATCAAATGACGCTTTTTTAGCGGCATAAGTTTTCGGGCTGATTTTTTGCAGAGAGGCTAATTCACTCTGACACAATCCGATACGTCCGCGCTCAGCCGGTGAGGAAACCGGTTCTGGCATCGGCGCAGGAGCGGGCGCAGGCATAGGCGCGGGCGCCGACTGAGCGGTCTGGGTGCTTCTCGGCGTCGGCGCAGGCACCGGTGTTACCGTCGTTGAAGATGAAGACGACGTTACCACGGTCTCACTCCGGGACTTATCTGACCATTTATTGCTGTTTTGGCAACCTGCCAACAAGAAAATGCCGGCTAACAAGGGTAAAACAATCCCCGCCTTTCCCCAACCATACCCCTGAAAATTCTGAACCTTTTTCACACAATGACTCCCTACATATATCGTGCAGTTTTTCCCTATTTTTCACATCAGGAAAATATCAGGTAATCGTTCTAGCTTTGCATTACACATAAAATTTCTGGTCATTATCCGCTAATGCGCTTCTTATGTGCAATATCCGATTTTCCGGTTGTCGTGCTAGATGGTTCAGATCAATCACCTGACTGATACCTCTGTCACAATTTCCAACTCTCAGAATGTTTAATTTCCGTTATTTCCCCGCGATCAAAACGTAATCGTCTTGCTCAGGGAAAATAACTCGAAATCATTCATCGCACCAAGTTTACGCATGGCGTTACATTTATGTGTACTGACTGTTTTAATACTGCGGTGTTGTAGTACAGCAATCTGGCCCAGCGTCAGTCCGTTAAACAGATAGCGCAATACTTCATTTTCACGCCGGGTCAACGTCCCCAGCTGCGCGCTGGTTGCCTGAACCATCCCCTGCTGGAGGCTGGCCTGAATCAACGGGCTGTATGTTTGCTTACCGGCAAATATCTGGCCGAAAACGCCTTTGAGCTGCGTCAGCGGTTCAAAACGGGAGACGATGCTCACGTTCGGCATATCCGCCAGTTCACGTAATATGGAGCCAGACTGTATACGGGTATATACCACAATATGCAGGGATGGCATACACAAATTCAGAGAGGATAACTGACTGACACCCTGAGAAACGACATCTTTTCCTCCGTTAAGCTCAGTAATCAGCACATCGACCTGCTGATAAAGTAAATCTTCAGCAATGCTGGTCAAGCTATTACGCTGTAAAACAATTTCGTTCTGAGCCGAAAGCGTACGAATAAAATAGGACAAGCCGCACATCGTTAAAGAGCAGCGATCCATCAAAGCAATTCTCAGAGATTTATCCATCCTTTATCCTCCTTTAAGGCCTGCGTATCACGCCAGGCTGTTGTTGCTTTTCGCCATCCATCCTCCGTGGGAGAACAATTCGCTGTCGCTGTGGAATCCCAGTTTAAACATGGCGTTGCGCTTGTAAGTGCTGACAGTGCGGATATCCAGGTGCATCATGGATGCTGTACGGGTAACGTTTTTCCCCGTAAACAAGTGATCAAGCACGTCCAGTTCACGCGCGGTGAGGTGCTTCTGCACGATATCGGTCTTGGCGATCATCTGCTGTACTTTCGGGCTGTAGGCGCGTCCGCCGGTTAATACCGACTGAATGCACTGTACCAGCGCGATGATCGGTTCCTGCTTCAGCACCAGCCCGCTGACGCCGGAAGAAACCAAAAGCTGGATCCCGCGGGGATCGTTAAGCTCGGTGCAGACAACGACCGGCGTTAACGGCCAGGATTCATTGCAACGGGAGATAAGACGCAGACCGTCCAGTACGGACTCGCCTTCTCCGCACAGTTCCATAACCAACACACGGGGGTGATGAAGCTGCAACAACGCGTGAATCTCAGAAAGTTTACTTGCATGGAGAACCCCCCCGGTGATGCCGCATTTTTGTTCCAGCATCAGCCCCATTCCCAGTGCCGTCATGGGGGACGTTTCCATCAATAACGCACATTCCCCTTTTACCACGGTGGACAGACGCTGCTCATCCGGCAACAGGGGTTGATAATTCGGGGTGGATAACATCGCGGGTTGATTATTCATGATCTCGCTTCCTGCAATTGATAAAGAATCTCTCACTGCTTCTCCCGGAGGCTATGCCGGGATAACACGTCGTTACTGACCTTTAAACCTTACTCCAACAATCATTGCCGGAATTCGGCCCGCCGCCTTAACGGCGGCAGGCCTTGCTACGATGGGGATAAATCCATCAGGGGTAGCTGAAGTTAACCTGAACCACACTGTTGAGGGTGCCGCTAACTGCACCGCCCTGTTCGCTGTAGGGCCGGCCGACCAAAGCAAACGTCACTGACTTATCGTTGGCTACGTTCACCGTCATGGTGCTCATGTTCCCCAGAATGATGCTTTGGTTATCCCGCTGCGCCATCTGTACCGCCACGTTTTGCGCGGTTCCCTGGTTAGCGAAAAGATTGTTCGCTGAACCCGCCGGGTTACCCGTGAAGGTAGCCGTCAATGAGCTGATCGTGTCAGGGCAGTTAACGACCTTGATGTCGAAAGCTGTCCAGGCGTGACCGCTGTTCGCTTCGCTCAATCCACTGCGGCTGACACGACCGAGATTCACGGTCTTATTGACAGAGTCGGGATCAACCTGACAGGGAAATGCCACCACGTTACCCGTGATATTCAGTTCCGCTGCGGTGCTCCCGGAGCTAAACAACCCCGCCGTCAACATTGCGGCCAGCACCGCCAGATAATTTTTCATAATGCCCTCCTGATACGACGAGGCTTATCTTTGGCTTAGCTATAGGTGAAACTAACCTGCACGGTGCCCTGAATGGTACCGGGAGAAGCGGTGCCTTGCGTGCTGTATGCGTTCGTCTTCAGCTTGATAGAAGCGCCGCCGCTGGAAATTGAGCCGGAGATTGTCTTGTTAGTGACAACGCTGTTGCCGCTCTCATCCACCATCCTGATTTCAACATTGCCGGCCGTACCGCCGTTTGCAAACATGGTGTTGTTTGCAGTAGCAGCCGTTCCTGAAAATGTCGCCACAAAACCTGTGGTCGTGACCGGGCAATCTTTCAGGTTGATTTGAAACTCTTTTTCCGGACTTTGGGAATTCTGACTCAGCAACGTCGTAGCCTGAATGTCACCAAGGTTGATCGTATTGCCGCTGCCGCCAACCACTTCAGAGTCACAGGCTGAAGCCACAACATTGCCCGTAACATTGATATCAAGCGCAAACGCGCTGCCACTTGTTCCCGCCAGTACTAACAACGCAACCGCGGACCGCTTCATTAATCCTTCCATGTCTTTTCCTTGTATGCTTTTAGTGATACCAACCGTTACCGCCCGGCGATTAACGGTGATTTATTCATATGAGAATGTTGCTAATACCGCGCTTTGAATCGTTCCTGGCGACACGTTTCCGGCGCTAAGGGCGTGTGCGCGCGCCTTCAGGTTAATAACCGCACCTTTTGTCGTGGGATCAATATCCTGAACCCACGTTTGGTTGTTACCCAAATTCTGATCAGTCTCGGCCGACTGAATCTCTACATCCACGTTTGTTGCCGTACCGCTGCTGTGATAAAACTTGGTGCCATCACCCGCAGAAGGCGTACCGCTAAACGTCACGCGAACTTTGTCTGTTTGATCCGGGCAGCTTCCCACGGTAATGGAAAACGCCTTCCACTGACCGCCGTAGCCGTTATTCCCGGCTGCCGTGAAGTCCGTGGTATACATATCATCTAACTTGACGTCGACATCGTTCGCCTGAACGACACAGGGCGCCGCCGATATCTGATAAACAAAGTTCAGTGTGGTTTCCCCCATTGCCGCATTCGCAACGGAAGCGCTATACATGGCGAACAATCCAGACAACCACAGGCCCCGGCGGAACAGCGATGAAAAATTGAGATCCTTCATACTTAATATCCTTAAGCTAATTCACGATTACGATGGAACTCATTCCAGAGAAACCGAAATCGTTGCCGTTGCATCAAACGTCCCTTTCTGCGGCTCAACGCCCGTGGAGCTGACCGGAGAGACCCTTATTGCCGTTGACCCAGTCGGGTTAAGCGGATCGGAGAAATCAAAGTTGAGCGCTCCTGCAGCCGGGAAAACACCACCACTCGGTGATATTTGCGCCCCTGACTGATCCTCAACAAACTTGATGCCGATATTGCTGTTTCCCGTAGCCAAATACTCCGGGCTGGCCGCATCAGGCGTCCCCTGCAACTTCATCTTGAACTTCACGCCGTTCGAGATGTTGGTGCATTTGATCGCTAAATTAATTTTCTTTTCTGCATTCGCAGGACCCGTACCTTTGGTCTTGAAATCGGTAGCAAGCATGTTGCCGAAATCAATGGTTGGCAGCACTTGTCCAGCGGTGAAGTTACAGCTCTGATCTACCGTAATCTTGCCTTGCAGGCTGACCCTGGCAACCGGATTAGCGCTGTACCCATCAGCGACAGTGGCAGCAAACAGTTCACTGACCAACGTTTCCGGGATTTCAGACTCACCGATAAAAGGCTTGATAATATAAAGCGACATCTGGGCGCTGGTTCCCGTTAAGTAGGGATATGGCGGCCTGGTTGACGGCCCTACGCCGTTATTAATATTGTCGTAAGGAATCGGGATATAACGAAAACTTCTATTTTGCTGAGTATAGAATTTAATCCCTACAGCCAAGTTTTCATTCACCTGAAAATACCGGAGACCATTGCTCCCCTGAGCTACTTCCTTACCCGCAAGATTACCAATCGTCGCTCTAAAATAGGTTCCAGTGAAAGGCGGTTGCGATGATGATACATATGGACAAGCGCTTGCTGGAACACACATTCCACCATAGCCACTGCTCGTCGAACTAAGCTCTGCGTCCTGTACCGGATATTGCCCGGCCTGATTAGTGTCAGGGTCGGTAATATGCGAACTCCATATAAAGGGCATCGTCGGGGCAGGGATATACTCACCGGCTTGATAAGGCTCAATAGGGTAAGCATGGCTTAACGTTCCCCATGCCGCTAACCCGCAAAACACCACAAGACGCCGTAAACTGCTATTCACCGTCTTCATATCTGGAGCTTGTTTTAATAATCTGTCACTCATAATCATCACCATCCAATTAGCGGCAATCGCCGTTAATCATCTGAATACCTGTAGCTTTATCTTGCGCAGGCAGTGAGTACGTAACCTGACACTGTTGAGAAGCCCCGGTGCCCCATTTCACGTTCAGCGTGCCGGTTGAAGACATACCGCTCATGTAAACCTGGCCGCCGTCACCGACGATGCTGCCGTTGTTAGCGGCATTACCCGTATCGGTCACCACGGCACCGAACGGTACCGGCTGGCCACCGCGTAACAGCGTCATCAAAACACGCTGCCCCACATTCGGGCTAAAGTTGGCGCGTGCAATGGCACCGCGGGACGGAATAACGGATTGCGTCGTTATCGTCATATCCACGTCATCACCAAGCGTTTCAGTATTGATGGAAATCTCTTTCTTACGATAAGGCGTTGCATAAGGCACAACGGCATAACCGCGCCAGTCAGTAGTTACCCCGGTATTGTTGGTAATACGGGCACCCGATGCCCCCGGTGCTTTAATCAGCACTGCGGTTTCGCTCATCGGCTGCGACAGCGTGAGGCCATTTTCATGGATCAGGATCCCGCCTTCGAGACCGTAGGTTACCTGCTGCTGGTTACGGCTGTAGTTGTAACCGACGTTAATGTTACCCTGACCGCCCTGATAGTTCAGGCTGGCGTTACCGCTGGCACCGCCGCCCTGGCTGGTATAACCCTGGTTAACGTTGTATCTCAGGTTGTTATCTTCCAGCAGGCTGCCGTAAACGCCAACGGTGTTAGTGGTATTGCCGTTCTTGCTGGTATTCAGGTTATAACGTGCATAGGCATAGTTGTTTTTCGGCATCCATTTACTCAGCGGAACGCTGACGTTGAACGAGAAAATACTGTCATTGACGTTAATGCGATCGCCATAACTGTCGTAGCCATTCTTGCTGTAGGTATAGTTCATACCATAGCTGATGCCTTCCCAGCTGTTGTTATACCCGACGCTGAGAGACTCTGTTTTACGGCTGCTGTTCCAGTACTCTTCATGGATACCGCTTAACGTAAACGAACCGAAACCTTGCCCCAGGTTCTGGCTGATGGTCATCTCAGCCCGGCTCTTCTTGTGGTTGTAATAGTTGATATCACCGGTGTTATTATAGGAATCCAGCGTTTCCTGCATGCTGTAATAACCTTCGGTGGAATAACGGTAACTGGCCAGGCTGAAGTTGGTTCCCAAATCAGCAAAGTTTTTACCGTAGCGTACGCGCCAGGACTGACCGTCCTCTTTACGTTCGTTCTTCAGCTTACTCCAGGCCTGCGTCACGTCGGCAGAAATCGCACCGATAACGCCGAGGTTCTGACCCCAGCCCAGCGCCAGAGACTGGTATTTACTCGCAGCCTGTACACCACCGTAGATCGTCGCGCCCCAGGGCAAACCATACATGGCCGTACCCTGTGTGAACGGCGTATCGTCCACGTTGCTGTTGGAGGAGCGGTATTGACCGCTCGACAGGCTGTATTTCAGGCGTCCTTCACGCTGAAGAACAGGAACGGACGCATAGGCAACTGTCAGGTTCTGTTCTGAACCATCAGATTCTTTGATCACCACATAAAGGTCACCGCTGCCTGCGGTGGGGAACAGATCTTTAATCTCGAACGGTCCCGGCGGCACATAGCTCTGATAGATGACGTAACCATTCTGGCGAATGGTTACCTGTGCGTTGGAACGCGCAATTCCGCGGACCACCGGGGAGTAGCCTTTCATACTATCCGGCAGCATATCGTCATCGGAATACATCAGCGCACCGCGCAAAGGAACGCTGTCAAACACGTCGCTCGGCGTTGTGGTGTCACCCATAACCAACTGGCTTTTCAGCGCGATAATGTCACGCTGCAAATAGGTGTTGATGGATTTCCAGTGGCTTTCCCCGTCATTGTTCCGGTTCCAGGTGGAATAGTTACGCAGGCGCCACGCGCCCAGGTTGATGCCGGAGCGCAGATTCAGGTAGTAGCTGTTAGTGCTCTCTGCCCGATCTTTACGTCCCTTACTGTTTGCGCCACTGAAGCTATAGTTGGTCAGCAGTGCCGGAATCCCCTCTTCCCACTTATCCGGAGATACATAACCACGTGCGTTCACGTTCAGGGCCGCCTGCGGTATACTGACGTCCAAACGCTGCTGGTTGAAGATAAAGTTGGCGGAAGACTGGGGAATCGCCTGAGATACGTTGACACAGCTTGAATCTGTCTTCAACGCGGGGAACATATTTACCCGAACGCCCAATGCCTCCAGCTCACCCACGCTGAAGCAGGGCTGCAGCTTGTTTCTGCCTGTCGCGGCATCCGGCTGTAACGTAAACTCAACATCACGCGTGTCCACGACTTCATTATTCAGATAGACGTCAACACGATATTTACCGGGAGCCTGCGCCCCGTCTTCAAATACAGAAAGGTCCGCGCCTGCCTGGGCAGGGTTATCAATTTCCAGAAGAGCCGGGTTAAAAAACTCACGAGCCTGAGCAACACCTGCGGTCCCAAGCATCATGGCAACCTGGCAAGAAATCAGCCAGGTCAGTGTTGAGTATCTAAACCTGGCAGCTTTAATACCCTTCTTATCATTCATCCTTGTTGCACTCCATTTCTCAGAACCGCTAGTGCTAAACTATTGATCTGTCATCCTGTAGAGTTTGACCCTATTTAACTCTTATATTTATCAATGCATTACAAGATTACAGGCATTACAAATTGCCAGTGTATTCCTTACTGCCACCACCGAAATCATTAATGATCTGCCAGGCAACAGAACCGCCAGCACCACCCGGCGCCGGGAAACTTACACTGCTAAAAGGCGCAACCATCTTGGTTTCTTTCAATTTGGTGCCGTTGACCTTCACGCTAAAGAAAGTCAGATAAAAAGGCGTCGGGTTATTCACCTGAATATTGTTACCGCTGCGCTGCCATTTCAGCTGCTGTGCGGCTTCTTCCGGTGTCCCTTTCACGCCGTTCGGGCGGAAAATCAGCTTAATACGGGTTTTAACCGCGATTTGCAGGGTGTTATCCTTCATTTCCGCTGACGGGATAGATTTCACGTTCAGCCAAAAAATGGATTCTTTATCGCTCGGCAAATTACCGCCGGCACGAACTACACGCAGGACGTTATTTTGCCCGCTGTCCAAACGGAACAGGGGAGGAGTAATAACAAAAGGTGCTTTGCCTGAAACATCATCCGGCATATCAACCCATGACTGAATCAGGTACGCGATTTTGTCCGGGTTCCGGATATTCAGAGAGGATTCTTTTTTATTGCCGTCATACACTAAGCGTGTACCGCCAACGACCACACCAGCCTGGGCTGCCGTTGTCATCGTCAATAACGCTAACGCTGCTACCAACGTGGTTCGCCATATGTTCATCATCACACCTGCTGAAAAAAACAATATTTGGTGAAAATAGATATGAAATCTGTGGGGAAGAAATCTCCCCCACACAGGAATAAGGCTTATCCGGCAAAAGCGGACAGCCCCAAATCCGTTATCTATTACTGATAATCGATGGTGAACTGGCTTACCGCGTTCGCAGTACCAGCACCAACCGTTGCAGCGGTGGAGATATAGCGAGCGGTGAAGTTCAGGTTGTTCTTAACAGAACCGGCCTGAACGGTGTACTTGGAAGAGTTCTCGTACAGCTTAACAACCTGGTTCTGAGCATCAGAGATCTGGATACCAACGTTCTGAGCGGTAGACGCAGAGGTCAGGTCCAGAATCGCGTTGTCGCCGTTCTTCTGGCTGCCATCGAAACGAATAGCTACGCCATTGTTAGCAACGCTTGCCGGGCAGTCGGTCAGAGTGATGGTGAACTGCTTAGCACCTGCCAGTGAACCGGAAGCACTAAACGCGTTAGTACCAATTTTGCCCATCGCGACGGTGAAGTCTTTGGAACCAGAATCAACAGTACATACTTCGTCGGTGATTTCACCGTTGAAGTTAACGGTACCATCTGCTGCCAGTGCAGAAGCGCTCAGAACTACGGAAGAAACCAGAGCAGCTGCGATGATATTCTTTTTCATACTACTTTCCTTATGAAACAATGCATCAGCGATGCATTTAAAATTTCTAACCGACATAACCTTATGTCTTTCCCTTTTATTTAGTTCGCCAGGAAACCTCTCCAGCTAAATAACCCGTCGGGCCATTAATGCATAATAGGCCCACGAGTCATTTTGAACTAAAGTGACAACTTTAGATTTTTAAAATATAATTTTCTTATTAGCAGTGATTTAATCTGCTGTTTTAAGAAAAAGAGTTGCATATGTTGTAACTGAGGATAGTCAAACAAAAAACGGCGTATAAGAAATGAAAAAGCGCGGTTGAACCATAAGAAACAGCATCCATTCCAGCACAATCCTTTGCTTCATAACACCTTGTTTTTGCAAAAAATAATCACCACTCTCGCAAGCAAAAAGCTCAAGTATTGACTTTTTTTTACAACATCCTTAGAGTACGACTCAATTTAGTTCAAAGTGACAACTTTGGAATAAATTGAAACTGCTTATTACCAAACCTCTTTAAACCGCTTGGCGTTGCTCGCCGTATATAAAACGGTATGCTGTATATTTTTATGACCAAGATAATCCTGAATAAGTCGTGTATCTATTCCACGGTCAGCGAGCGCAAATCCACATCCATGTCTCAACATATGTGGGTGAGCATTTATTTCTAATTTTGCCGCCGCACTATAATTCCTAATTAACCAGTAAATACGTTGACGAGTCATATTCTTTCCACGATTAGAAAGAAACAACCATTCACTATCAGCCCCCCGATATGTTTTACGAACCTCTAACCATTCACGTAATGCCTTACGTTCACGGGCATATAATGGATGGACGGTAGAAAAGCCATTTTTAAGCCGGTGAACGAAAACATTGCCCTCTTCCATATCAATATCAGACAAGCGCCAGGTACTGATCTCACTCACTCTGCAACCATGGATAAAACACATCCAAATCAAGCAGTAATCTCGTTCTGGGTTCTTGCCGCGCCTGGCAGCTTCTAATAACCGCTCTACTTCTGATGGCGTAAGATGTTTACGATTAGTCATAATTCCTCTGCAGTCATAATACTCACTCTTGCATGGTGCTTTCGCGCACCATACGCCACATTCCATATGAAAACTTGATCTACGATTATTTTTTTCTGCACGCTAACTTCCCGGTTATCTTTTTTGATCATCACCTCCTGTGAGAATCGTTGAGCAGTACGTGTGTAGACTCACGCCAGACCTCTTTTTAATAAGCACGAAGACTATCTTAGACGTTTTCTAAGTAAAATTTCAGAGAGCAAGAATCCCCTTACTTAGACGCATTATAGGCAATAGGAATCATCTCGTAAACAATAATAAAAAATTTTGTTTTATACGTTATTCACTCAGCAAATGGCGTCGATTTTATATACAATCGATGAATCATATGTTTCATGGTTGAAGAATTAATCTGAAAGAGTTATTTTTATATTCTTTAGGGTATCACCAAAAAATCCTTTCATTTCAATACTTTCCATAAAAAATGAATTATGAAAATAACAAGAAAGATAAAAGGAATATTCCTGATCGCAAAAAGAAACCCGATCAGTTCTTTTAATTGAAAAGTAGTAAGGCGGAAGGATAGGTCACACAGATAGAATTTGTGTTAAGCAAGCTAATTGATTTCTATTATGTATTTCAAGGCGCTAAGAATAGGATAAGCTTCAGTCATTTTCATATTCATGACGACCAAAAAAGAACTAAAAGCTATATTATCTATGAATAGTCATTACTGTTTAAATTCAGCTGCCGGGAAAGAAAATATAAATCCGAATAAACTTCATTAATAAATAGGATATGTCCTTAATGTGAGCTTATGCCAAAAGCTTGAACTTTATCACCAAAATGAGCACAAAAACCTCATTTAATGCAGAATAATTCACCATAAAAAAAGAATAACGCGAAACGTCCTCACAAAATAAAATCAGAATCTGTCACCTCTCACACCACCACATAAGACCCTCATTTTTACTCCAGGAATGAAAATTCGGAATTACCTCATATCATTAAGATTTTATTTATCAAAAAGCCATTTTTTATGGTCTCTCACGATGAACCCACTTTTAGCACAGGTCCATACTTTAGCTTTATTTATGATTTTTGATATTTGAATTACGCAATGCGACTAAACATAGTATTGGTTTTCTTATCATAAAAGCCTGTGTAATCAGGCTATAATTACAGAATTTCTTCTAATTACAGTTAATTGAAATGGTCATAACGGATATTGCCGCAATTAACGCTGACTGATAACAGGCGGGATTATCGGCCTCATGACCCCCTCGCGGAGGTCGCCGGAGAATGAATTTCAGACTAATCTTAAAAATGAAGGGCACTTCAGAATGGACACTTTTTCGCCATGATACAGCGTGTTCAGCTGTGGACAGAAGCCGCATTTCTGCGCCAGATGCAGAGAACGGTAGTTAGATTCACTAATAATACAGCACAGCGACTGCCCCAGCGCCTCATCCGCCCATGAGATCACCCTATCAGCGGCCTCCCGCGCATAGCCTTTACCCTGCGCAGAAGGCACAAAGGCCCACCCCATTTCAGGCTCTTCCAGGGCCGGCTCAATCGCCCGGTGGAATCGGGCTAATCCCAGTTCGCCGATAAACGCGGAACTTTGCTTCTCAATGACGGCCCAATAGCCAAAGCCAAACATCGCCCAGGTACCCCAGTACCGCAACAGCCGTTGCCAGCTCTGCTCATCGCTTTGCGGCGTCCCGCCAATGAAGCGTACAACGTTCGGGTCTGTCCACATCGCCGACATCGCGGGGAAGTCTTCAACGCGATGCCCGCGCAACAGCAGGCGCTCGGTATGCAATTCAGGGATAATCAGCGACATGAAGCCTCCCGGTGAGAAATTCAGGACGAAAAAAAGCCTCCCTGGTGGGAGGCTCGGTGATTGTTACAGTTTTATCTTTCCGCTGCCGATGATGCTGCCATCCAGCAGCTGTATATCATCCGGAGCCAGGTAAAGTATCGGTTTTCCGTGCCCCTCAGCCTTCGCAGTGTTAACCAGGCTGCGCGTCAGCGACGAAATCAGATCCGCGCTTAACCGGATATCCGCCAGCCGGACACCGCTGTCCTGAGCCGCAGCACGGTCGATCAGCGCCTGCAGCTGCGCCATTTCCGTGCCGATGCCGTTCAGGTAATGGGTATCGGAAGTCTTCAGCGTCATATTGTTCAACGCGTCATCGGCGGCAAAGCGGTAATCATAGTCCGGATGTAAATCAATCCGATCCAGGAAGTAATCCGTTGCGATAAACGTATCCCGATCCGTAAACTCTTTGCCGGTTTCACGCGGCGCCTTGTTGGGTTTTTCCTGCTGCAGGGCGCTCAAACCGTCAAAGGCATTATCGATCGCCGTTTCCGCAATGCTTTCCGCCCCCACATGCGTTTCCGTTGTCCCGCCGGCAGGAATTTCCTGTAAGGGACTATTCCAGTGGTTACCGCTTATTTGAGCAACGAAGGAAGAACCCGCGATCCGGCTACGCAGCGGCGACAAACTGGCGAAAGGCTTAAGCATGGTATTCCCTTCGATCGTTCCGGTGTTTTCCACCTCATGCGCGTTAATAGCAAGTTCGCCACTGCTGAGCACATAACCGCTATTACTCAGCGTTCCGTCAATCTCCATCCCCACGCTGTCGATACCCTGCATGGTGCCATCGTTTTTCAAATTGCCGGCCGACACCTGCATGGATTGCCCCTGCATGACGCCATCGTTGTATACGCTTCCGCCCTGCAACGTCAGGCGTTGGCCCGCCAACAACGCACTATGGGAATCAAGCCGCTGGGTGGCGCTGATATTCAGATCGCGCGTCGCCTGAATATATCCAGCGTTGTTCACCTCATTTGCCAGCAACCCGATGCTGCCCCCATTGATCCGGCCGCGGTTTTCCGCCCGCCAGGCGCTGAGGCTTAACGAACCGGAGGCTGTGAGCGTACCGCTCCCGCCGTTATTCAGCTCGTCACGGGCCGCGATCGTCAGATCTCCTGCGGAAATACTGCCGCTGTTCACCAGGGTATTTACGGTAAAGTTCGCGACGCCCTGCGCCAGAACAATACCCTGCTGCACGATGGTTTGCGCCTGTACGTCAATCCGCCCATCAACCTGAAGCAGGCCGCTGTTCGCCAGATGTTCAGCATTCACCGAAATACGTCCTGCCGTACTCTGCGCCTGATGATCCACCTCACCGCCGCTGAAACTCAGCGTGCCCAGCGTGTGGAAAACGCCACGCAGCTCAGCGGAATGCGAGATATTAACCGCCAGCGCATTTTGCGCCTGAACGTACGCGCCATCAGACATACGCAGCGTCTTACCGTTGATGCTCAGTTGACCATCCGCCGAAACCAGGCCGGCCAGCGCTAAACTGTCCGCCGTCAGCACCATATCAGCGCCGCTCAGCAGCTTCGAACCGCTCAGGGTTGTAATATCGGCGGCCGACACCGTCACATCGCCCAGCCCCTGCGTCAGCCCGGCCAGCAAAAACTGCCCGGTGCGAATATTCAGGTTCCCGTCGCTGAACAACACGCCGGAGGCATCGACATTAAGCAAATCCGTCACATTCAGCGACACGTCCTTCCGGGCGCCGAGCCATCCGCCGTTGCTCAGGCTTGCTGCTTCAACATCCAACGTATCCTGCGCGGAAAGACTTCCGCCGTTGACGATCTTACCGGCTTTCACCGTCTGATTCGCCTGCGCCTGAATGACGCCCTGGTTATTCAGTTGCTGACTCTCCAGACGACCATTACGCCCGGCGCGAAGTTCGCCTTTATTGCTGACTTTTGCCGCAGACAACGTCAGATCCCGCGTCGCGGTAATTCTGCCGTGCAGATCCGCCTCATCGCCGACGTTAACCCGGACATCGCGCTGCGCGCTGATCAGGCTTTCCGTTCCGGTATTCAGCCGGCCGGCCCGCAAAGTCACATCGTTGTCGGCTTCGCTGCGGCCGTTAAGCGCCAGCGTTTCGGCCTCAACGTCCAGATCCGTCATGGCAGAAAATTGGCTGTTCTTGTCCTGAGACAGCGAACGCGTCGCGCTGATGTTGATCTTATCGGCACTCAGACGGCTGCCCGTTATGGTCTGGCTGCCCCCCGCCACGCTCAGCGAGCTTCCGCGGTTCAGATTACCTTTGGTATCCGCCCCGGCCCGGAGCTGACTCTTATTGATGGTGAGCTGCCCGCTGGCATTCAGCGACAGATCCTTGCCCGAACTGAGCGCGGCTTCATTCAGCGCCATGTCGCCCTTGCTGGCCAGTTGTATGCCCTGCTCCGCCCGATGGGCGCCGCTCAGCTCCATACCTTCCGACTTCACCGTCAGTTTCCCCGCCGCCAATGAATTGTTCAGACGCAGCTTGCCGTTGGCATCTATCTGGATGTCGCCCTGACGGGCATTCAGGTTACCGAGGTTAACACCGACGCCTTTTTCGCTGGAAACCAGCCGGATCCGGTTGGCGTACATCCCACCCAGACGTTTGGTATCGATCGAAACCGTCGGTTTCTTCTCTTTCTCATCCGCGGCAATCGTCGTGATCGTGCCGTCTTTATTTACCCGGTTAGTCCCGGTAATCACGGTCAGATCTTTGGCGTGGATTTCGGCGTTAATTTCGGTGGCGCGCGATATCAGGCGAAACGCGTCGACGTCTCCCGCATCCAGCCCTTTACCCTGAACGGTAATGGTGCCGCGGCTGACTTCCAGCGCCTGCACGTTGCCGTCCGCACCCATCACCGGCTTACCGGTGGTCAGGGTCGCATTGGGCGTGTTGATGAAGCCGCATCCGTCACAGGTTATCCCGTAGGGGTTGGCGACCATCACGCTCGCCGCCTTGCCGCCGACCTCGATGTACCCCTGTAACTGGGAGCGATTGCTTCCCACCACCTCATTGATGATGCCGACCGCTTCTTTGCCCGCCTTAAGGTTGGTGTTGTTCTGAATTAATCCGCCAAGCTGGGTCTGCGTCAGACGATCGGTAGAGTTGTTGAGGATAAGCCCTTCTTTGCCGACGTTAAAATCGTTGTATTTATTATGAGAAATACCGGCTTGGTTGGGGGTCGCGATATCAACAATGGGAACACCGTTCCCGGCTTGATCGGTACGGGTGTTACCGCTGGCGATGTCAATATTGGCCGCATAGACCGGCAACGCCGGTTGCGCAACCAACAATGCGCTGATCGTATAGCTCAACCAGCGTCGGGGGGACGGGAATGCGTCGTGCCGCGTGTCGCCGGCCCGCCAATGCCCCTTCTTGGGGTTATTAATCGTTTTTTTCACCATCGTATTAGTCCCTTATAACACGAAGCCAATTCGGTAATAGACCGACACCCGGTCCGGCTCCAGCCGGTCCGGATAAGCCAGCGGCCAACCGACCGTCAGCTGACTCGAGAAGTGTTTCCCGTTGCTCGTCAGCCCCACGGCGCCTCCCCACAGCGTTCCTGACGCATACGGGTCCTGTTTGTCATGACGCAGATAGCCACCGTCAATGGCTGCCACTACGCCCACCGCGCCTATTACCGGCATCCTGAATAATGTCCAGTCTACTTC
>NZ_QRAP01000006.1 GCF_003363015.1 Enterobacillus tribolii
ACCTGACCCCATGCCGAACTCAGAAGTGAAACGCCGTAGCGCCGATGGTAGTGTGGGGCTTCCCCATGTGAGAGTAGGGAACTGCCAGGCTTTTAATATCGATTGCGGGTCGAGGTATCCGTGATGAAAAGAAATACGGTGGAGCGGTAGTTCAGTTGGTTAGAATACCTGCCTGTCACGCAGGGGGTCGCGGGTTCGAGTCCCGTCCGTTCCGCCACTAATTTTCCAAAAGGCCTGTGCTATGCACAGGTCTTTTGCGTTATTGACCTATATTTACCTTTCTATTTCCATATTGCGGTTGTTTTTTGTCCTTCCAGTCCTTATAACAAAAGACATATACCAAGCGTTTGGGTACGCCAGGCGCAAAGGCGTATACTGGCTATGTGTAGTAACGGGCATATTGAAACAGATGATTTGATGTATAGGCGGTAAGGTGAGGAAAAAAAACTTTGCCATGCGCTATGTCGCAGGCCTTCCCGCAGAGCGAGTTTTTCCCGGTGCGATGAATGAGCTGGGGCAGAAGATTCCACCCATTCAGACATTGCCTTCGGATGATGTGTTGCGGGTGATGGTATGGAATATTTTCAAACAACAGCGTGCAGACTGGCTGTCTGTACTGCGGGAGTACGGTAAAGATTCTCAACTGGTTTTGTTGCAGGAAGCGCAAACAACGCCAGAACTCGTACGCTTTGCCACCAGTAACTATATGACGGCGGATCAGGTGCCGGCATTTGCGTTACCACAGCATCCCTCCGGCGTGATGACGCTGGCGGCGGCGCATCCTGTCTATTGCTGCCCGCTGCGTGAACGCGAGCCTTTATTGAGATTGTCTAAATCTGCTTTGGTGACCGTCTACCCGCTTTATGACGGTCGCTTACTGATGGTGGTGAACATCCATGCGGTTAACTTCAGTCTTGGCGTCGATGTCTACAGCAAACAACTTGATCCGATCGGCGAGCAAATTGCCCAGCATAAAGGCCCGGTGATCATGGCCGGCGACTTCAATGCCTGGAGCCGGCAGCGTATTAATGCGCTATACCGTTTTGCCAGCGGCGTAGAGTTACAGGAGGTGAGGTTTACCGACGATAATCGCCGTAAAGCCTTTGGCCGGCCCCTGGATTTTGTTTTTTACCGCGGTCTGGGGGTTGTTGAAGCTTCGGTACTAGTGACGGAAGCCTCCGATCACAACCCGCTGATTGTTGAGTTCAAACCCGATTTTCATGCCTGACCCGGCTTAAACGCAGACGTAAAAAAAGCACCTTTATAAAGGTGCTTTTTTATGAACAACACTTATCAGCTGCTGGGCCGGGACTTGTTATTGACGTAAAGCGTCAATGTGTCTCCGGGTTTAATCTTACTGCTCTTGGCAATAACACTGTTCCAGCGCATTACGTCATTGATGTTAACACCGTGACGTTTAGCAATGCTGGCAATAGAGTCACCCTTACGTACCTGGTAGGTGATGCCGCTATTGCTCTTGCTGCTTGATTTTGATGCCGTATTATTAGCCACCTGAAGCGTTTGACCGACTTTCAGTTTGCTCTTGCCATTCAACCGGTTCCAGCTCAGAAGATCTTTCTGGCTGACGTTCAGTCGCTTGGCGATGGAGGACACCGTGTCGCCCGAGCGAACCTTATAGGTTGAACGCTTGCCTGCGGAAATGGACTCTTCCGCGGCTGCAATTTGTGACGGTAATACTGCAGCAATCTCACCCACTGCCAGAGAATCTTTCAGCTTCTCCATGTGAGACTTCGGCACCATGATGTAATGCGGCCCGTTAGGCGCGGTTACATTACGTTTGTAGCCGGGGTTATAGGCTTTGATTTTGGTCAGGGACATCCCCGCCATTTCCGCTGCCTGTGACAACCCAATCTGCTGCCCGACATCTATCCGGGCTAATGCCCGTTGTTCATTGGCCTTCGGCAACTTAACGCCATAACGCTTACTGTTTTTGATGATGTCACTCAGCGCCAGCATCTTTGGTACATACAATGATGTTTCGCGCGGCAGTGACAACGACCAGAAATCAGTCGGGCGTCCCTGAGCTTTATTTGCCTTAACAGCCTTCATGACACGCCCTTCACCGCTGTTAAACGCTGCGATGGTCAGTAACCAATCGCCGTTAAACATCCGGTTCATACGCTGCATCATGTTCAGTGCTGCGGTGGTTGAAGCGACAACGTCGCGGCGGCCATCGTACCACTGATTTTGTTTCAGTCCATAATTGCGTCCCGTTTGCGGCACTATCTGCCATAGCCCTGCGGCGTTGGCGGAAGATGTCGCGTGTGGGTTAAAAGCGCTCTCCACTATGGGTAGCAGTACCAGTTCCATCGGCATATTACGTTTCTTAATCTGCTCGACTATCCAGTACATGTACGGCTCTGCCCGTAATGTTACATCGTGGAGATAGCTCTTACTGCGTAAATATTTATTTTTTTGTTCGCGGATCCGGGGATTATCCGGAACCTTCATCTTCAGTTCGTCACTAATGAAGTCCCACAAATCTTGATCTTCGTAACTGACGTTGCCGTTAAGCCACTTAGATCCGTTTGCAGGGCGTCCTGCTTCACTTCGACCCGCTGAAGACAAACTCTGCGCATGCTGCTCGGGCTCTTGCACAGGCTGCTGTTTGGCAGCCTGACACCCGACTAACAACACAGAGGCAAGTAGTATTGCTTTAGCCTTCATGTGTGTGTCTACTGGTGATTAAAAGACGAGCAATAATACTTTGCCTGATCAAATAACACAACTAAAAGCTTCAAAAGTTATCTTTCATGATGCGTAAACGGGCAAACACTTGCCAAGCATTTTCAGGAGGAATAGTAAAGCCTAGTTTTTCTTGTAAATCAGTGTCATGGGAACGTAAAAAAAGATTAATTGAACGCTCGGTTTGCAGTAAAGAGGGGACGCTGGGCTGTCCTTTTGACCTTATCAGCTCAACTTGTTTCTGATATGTTTCTATTTGGCTATCTTCTGGTAAAACATGGCGCGCAAACCGCAGATTTGAAAGCGTATACTCGTGTGCGCAACAGACCTGCGTGTTATCAGGAAGTTGCGCAAGGTGTTGCAGCGAGTCATACATCTGCTGCGCAGTGCCTTCAAAAAGGCGTCCGCAGCCAGCGGAAAAGAGAGTATCGCCGCAAAACAGATAGGGCGCGGCATAATAAGCGATATGGCCCGCCGTATGGCCCGGCACAGCCATTACGGTAAAATTCATGCCTAATACGCTGATGCTTTCCCGGTCGCCGACAACCCGGTTACATCCTTTCCCCACCGTCTCTTGCGGGCCGTATACCGTAAGATCCGGGTAGTGACGAACAATTTCCGCAACGCCGCCAACGTGGTCATTATGGTGATGGGTGAGCAGGATGGCTTTAGGAGTTAGCTGATTTTCGCTTAGCGCATGTAAGACCGGCCCGGCCTCGCCAGGATCGACGATCACACAATCATGCTGTTCATTGCGCAACAACCAAATGTAATTGTCCTGAAAGGCCGGAATGCTGATAAGATTCATGGATATTCTTTCCCCAGAAAAAGGTTGTGAATGAAGCCCGCGCAAACAGCACAGTTGATAGATATTCCCCACTCATGGAGCGAAATCCCATGGGGAGAATATTATCGTGCCGCGCTGGAGCGTCAGTTGGAACCCTGGTGGCCGAAATTGTTCGGGTATCACTTACTGAAGCTTGGTCCGCTCAGCGCGGAGATTGCAACGGATAAGTGCGCGATCTCTCATCAGATCAACGCGGGATACGGTGAGCAGGACGCTCAGGTTGTCGTCGATCCCTGCTATCTTCCCTTTGCGCCGAAGTCCGTTGATGCCTGCCTGCTGGCGCATACCTTGTGCTATTCCGGCGACCCTCACCGTATATTACGCGAAGTTGACCGGATTTTGATCGACGATGGCTGGGTTATCTTAAGCGGGTTTAACCCCGTCAGCCTGTTGGGCATGGGAAAATTGTTGCCTTATGTCCGGGGCAGGCAGCCCTACGTTAGCCGGATGTTTACCCTGATGCGCGTGGTGGACTGGTTGCACGTTCTGAATTTCGAGGTGCTGCATTTGTCGCGTTTTCAGGTGTTGCCCTGGAGCCGGAAAGGCGGTGAGTTTTTGAGCCGGCACCTGCCGGCCCTGGGCTGTGAAAGCATGATTATTGCCCGCAAACGCACCATTCCGCTAACGCCGATGATGCTGAAGGGAAAACTGATCCGCCCCGGCTGGCGGCGGGCCGTAGGGGCGACGAAAAGCTTTCGCGACCGCCCCTGAAAACGTTTATTCCGGCTGGTAGCCGGTATCTTCCCGCGTCGGGCTGCCGGCCGCGGCGCGCGCCAGTTCGTCGCAGCGCTCGTTTTCCGGGTGCCCGGCATGCCCTTTAATCCAGACCCAATTGATGTCATGAGGCCGGATAGCTTCATCAAGGCGCTGCCATAAATCGACGTTTTTAACCGGTTTCTTGTCCGCGGTTTTCCAGCCGCGTTTTTTCCAGTTGTGGATCCACTGGGTGATCCCCTGACGCACGTACTGGCTGTCGCTGCACAGCGTGACCCGGCAGGGGCTTTTGAGCGCTTCCAGTGCTACGATCGCGGCCATCATCTCCATGCGGTTGTTGGTCGTCAGGCGGTAACCCGCGCTCATGGTTTTTTCATGTTGCTTATAACGCAGGATCGCGGCATAGCCACCCGGGCCGGGGTTACCCAGGCATGAACCGTCAGTGAAAATCTCTACCTGTTTCTGCATCTCTGGTAGACTACCCCTCAGTAAAAATCACAAACGTTAAGTCTGACATAAAGTGACACCATGAGCACAACATTAACGCGACAGATTGTTCTTGATACGGAAACCACGGGTATGAACCAGCTCGGGGTTCACTACGAAGGGCACCGTATTATTGAAATCGGCGCCGTGGAGGTCATTAACCGCCGTCTGACGGGACGTAACTTTCACGTCTACATCAAGCCGGATCGTCTGGTGGATCCGGAGGCATTCGGCGTTCACGGCATCAGCGACGATTTTCTGCTGGATAAGCCTTCGTTCGCCGACATTGCCGACGAGTTCCTGGAATATATCCGGGGTGCTGAGTTAGTCATCCATAACGCGCCGTTTGATATCGGCTTCATGGATTATGAATTCAGCAAGCTGAAGCGTGATATCCCCAAAACGTCGACCTTTTGCACCATTACCGACAGCCTGGTGATGGCGCGCCGTTTGTTTCCCGGCAAAAGGAACAGCCTTGACGCGCTCTGTTCACGCTATGAAATAGATAACAGCAAGCGAACCCTGCACGGCGCATTGCTCGATGCCCAGATTCTATCCGACGTTTATCTGACGATGACCGGCGGGCAAACGTCGCTGGCGTTTTCGATGGAAAATGAGTCGAAAGAAGAGGCGGCGACCGGTGAACAACTTCGTGCGGTTCAGCGTGCGACATCGTTGCGCGTGATCGCCGCCAGCGAGGCCGAACTGGAGGCGCATGAAAAACGTCTTGATTTGGTGCAGAAAAAAGGCGGAAGCTGCCTGTGGCGTGCCTGAATGTACTGAAAATAAACAGAAAAGACTAAAAACCGAACAAATGGCCTGCACGGGAAGAAAAAGAGTTGACGGAACTAGGCGCTATCCGTAATATCCGCATCGTCCCTGATGGGATAACGCGGAGCGGTAGTTCAGTTGGTTAGAATACCTGCCTGTCACGCAGGGGGTCGCGGGTTCGAGTCCCGTCCGTTCCGCCAATATTCCGAAGCCCTGAATCAGCAATGATTCAGGGCTTTTTGCTTTCTGGCGATCCGCGCAAATTTACACGCCCGCCAGCGCTTTCTCTGCATATAAATAGCCGATCCCCATTACCTGCTGCGTGCGACTGAGCTGCCCAAAACCGATATGCGTGGCATTGACCATATGCGGATCGGAAGAGTCAAACGGATTAGCGCCGGTCTGGCGGATGATGCTCTGCAGCCAGCGGTCGCCAAAAGCGCAGCAGCGGCCATAAAAATATATCTGGTTGATATTCAGGATATTGAGGAAGTTATACAGGCTGAGTCCGATGGCGTTGGCGGCCTGCTCGACCCATCCCTGAATCAGCCTGTCGCCCTCATGATAGCGTTTGATTAACTGCGCGCTGGTTAGTGTATCCCAGTCGATGCCGGTTTCACCGGGCGGTTGGGATTTGTACCAGGTACGGACACGTTTTTTCAGCGCGGTGAGAGAGGCGACGGTTTCCAGGCAACCATAACGCCCGCAGTCGCAGGCAGCGCCGTCCGGGTTGACGATGGTATGGCCGATTTGCCCGCTGCCGTACAGGCTGCCGCGATAGATTTGCCGGTTGATAACGAACGACGAACCGATGCCGTAGTCCACGTTGATGACGCAAAAATCCCGGCTGTTTTCGGCATTCTGCCATTTTTCCGCCAGGGCAAGCATCACGCAGTCATTGTCCAGCAGCACCCGCGTATCCAGTTTCTCTTCCAGCAAATATTTGATTTCCACCGGCTCTTTCCACGGCGCCTGCGGCATGGTTTGCGAAACGCCGGTTACCGGATCGACCTGCCCATGGATGGCGAGAGCCAGATCGATCCGCCAGCCGGGGAATTGTTTACGCCGTGCGTAATAAATCCGTTCAATGGCCTGTAGCAGCGCCTGCGGGTGTGGCGCTTCGGTCCCTGAGGAACAGAGCGTCTCCTGCGGCATGATCCGGCTGTCGACCGTCAGGCTTTCAATACCGGTCGGCGTTACGTTCATGCACAGGATCAGACGGTTGTTCTGGGCAATCTGATAGCTGCCGCCGCTGACGCCGCGTTTACTCAATCCTTCGCTTAAATGATCAATCAGCCTCTCCGCCAGCAGTTCCTCCAGAATGTTACCCACCGCGGGAATGGACAGGCCGGTCTGCGTTGCCAGCAGCGATTTGCTGACCTGCTTATGTTGATAAATGAGCGTCAGCAGCACGCGCTTGTTGTAGCTGCGGATACGTGAGTTATTCAGGCCGGGTTCAAACATTTCACTAAATTCCGTTAACTATATTGCGTGATCTTTCGGCGCTACAGGCCGGTATTACTTCCATACACTTCAAGCATACCTGAGTTCACTCTCATTTTTTTACTATAGAGGCGATGAAATGTACGGTGAAGTAAAAGTCTGGCAGGAAAAAATAACCTTACCGACCTACCTGACCGGCGCGGAAGATCCCAACCCCATGTTTTTGGAAAAGCGGGTCTATCAGGGGTCATCCGGTGCGGTCTATCCCTATGGCGTGATCGACACGCTGACCGGCGAATGCGTTGATCGCGATTATCAGGCGGTGTGGATGGAGAATGACTTTATCCGCATTATGCTGTTGCCCGAACTGGGGGGCAGAATTCAGCGCGCCTATGACAAAGTGATGCAGCGTGACTTTGTTTACTATAACGAGGTGGTAAAGCCTGCTCTGGTTGGCCTGGTTGGGCCGTGGATTTCCGGCGGAATCGAGTTCAACTGGCCGCAGCATCACCGCCCGACGACGTTTATGCCGGTGGACGTAACGTTCCGCACCCACGACGACGGCGCCCAAACCGTCTGGCTGGGCGAAGTGGAGCCGATGCGCGGTTTGCAGGTGATGACCGGATTCACCCTGTACCCCGATAAAGCCCTGATTGAAATTACCGGCAAGGTGTTTAACGGCAACGCCACGCCGCGCCATTTCCTCTGGTGGGCCAACCCGGCGGTGAAGGGCGGCGACGATCACCAGAGCGTCTTTCCCCCGGATGTGACGGCGGTATACGACCACGGCAAACGCGACGTCTCGGCGTTCCCGATAGCCACCGGTACTTACTACAAAGTGGACTACTCCGCCGGCGTGGATATTTCCCGCTACAAAAACGTCCCGGTTCCCACATCGTATATGGCGGACAAATCAAATTACGATTTCGTCGGTGCGTACCATCACGGTGAAGAGGGCGGACTACTGCACGTTGCCGATCACCACATCTCCCCGGGCAAGAAACAGTGGACCTGGGGCAACTGCGACTTCGGTCTGGCCTGGGATCGCAACCTGACCGATAACAACGGCCCTTACATTGAACTGATGACGGGCGTCTTTACCGATAACCAGCCGGACTTCACCTGGCTGGCGCCGTATGAAGAAAAAGTATTCGTACAAAACTTCCTGCCTTACAGCCGGTTAGGAACGCTGCAAAACGCCAATACCCGGGTTGCGGTGAAACTGGAGCGGGAGAACGATCGGCTTTCTCTCGGCGTTTACGCCATTGCTCCGCTGGAAGCGGCGACATTGTTACTGGAAAATGCGGCGGGTCAGGTTTTTCAGGAGTCCATAACATTAGCGCCAGCGCAGGTGTGGCAGCGCCGGATCGCGGACAACAGCGCAGATCGCCTTACGCTGCGGATCGTTGACGGCGAAGGCCAGGAGGTGATCCTGTATCAGGAACATATTCCGCAGGACGTACCGTTACCTGATGCGGCAACCGCGCCGGCTAAGCCGGAAGCGCTGACCTGCTGCGATGAGCTTTATTTCATCGGTCAGCATCTCGAACAGTACCTCCATGCCAGCCGTTCACCGTTTGACTACTACCTGCGTGCGCTGGAACTGGATCCTCAGGACTACCGCTGCAACGTTGCGCTGGCCACGCTGGAATACAACCGGGGCGACTATGAGAAAACACGGCGTTATGCCGATGCGGCATTGCAACGGGCGCACCGCTGGAACAAAAACCCTCAAAATGGTCAGGCCAGTCTGCTGCGGGCTTCGGCGAATGAGCGCAGCGGACATTATGACGACGCTTACGACGACTATTTCAAAGCCAGCTGGAGCGGCGATTGTCGTGATGCCGCGTTTTACGGGCTGGCCCGTCTGGCCCTGCGTAAAGGTGATGCCGCGCAGGCGCTGGCGTTTGTGCGCCAGAGCCTGACGTTTAACGGCGCCAATAATTTAGCCATGGGTTTGCAGGCGCTGTGCCTGCATCGTCTCGGACAGCATGAGGAAGCGCAGGCGTGGTTGGAGCGATGCCTGAAGGCGTATCCGCTGAGCTATGTCCTTTATTACGCACGCTATGCCATAACGGGATCACAGCCTGATGAGCAGGAGCTTAAGCGGGTCACCAACGACCGCGGCATGAACGCCTGCGTACTTGCCGGATGGTTGCTGAGCTTCGGGCAATGCCGTGAAGCGGCTGATTTACTGACTCTGCTGGACAACCAGGAAACATTGCCGCTGCTCTTCCGTGCCGCGTTAGAAAAGGATGCTGCTTTACGTGCGCCCCTGCTGGTTCAGGCAAAACAAAATTTCCATTTGCGCGTGCGTTTCCCCAATACGCTGGACGAAGTGGACATTCTGCGTCGTCTGCCGGACGACGGCTTTGCCCAGTATCTGTTGGGATGCTTTTTCTACAGCAAGCGGGACTATGCACAGGCGCTGGCATGCTGGCAGACAACGAAGGAAAAACTGCCTGACTTCGCCGGTGTTTGGCGCGTACTGGGTATTCACGCTTACAACAAACTTCACGATGAAGCTTTGGCCGAAAGCCATTTACGGCAGGCGCTGGCGCTGGAGCCGGAAAATCCGCGTTTGCTGTTTGAGCTTGACTGCCTGCACAAGCTGCGCGGTACGGCGCCGGAATCCCGTCTTCAACTGCTGCTGGAACGCCGCGACACCGCGCTCAGGCGCGACGACTTAACCGCTGAGCTGCTCAGCCTGCTTCATATCGCCGGCGAAACGGCGGTGGCGGCGGAGATTTTGCAACGACGCCAGTTCCATCCCTGGGAAGGCGGCGAAGGGAAAGTCACCGGTCAGTACCTGATCAACCGCCAGCGGCGCGCATTGGCGCTAATGGCAGAAGGCCGCTACGATGCCGCCGTCACGCTGCTGGACGAAGCGCTGCACTATCCGCTGAACCTTGGCGAAGGGCGTCTGGTGGGGCAAACCGACAATGATATCTGGTACTTGCTGGCGGTATGCGCTTTACGCCTGGGGGACCGGCAACGGGCCGATGATTGCCTGAAGCAGGCCCTGCGCGGGGAGGATTCCCTGTCGGCAGGCCGTTATTACAACGATCAGCCGGTGGATTATCCGTTCTATCAGGTGATGGCGATGAAGCTGTGCGGTAAAGACGCGGCAGCACGTCAGCGCAGCGAAGCGATGGTGGCATGGGCGCGCCAGCACCGTGACGATCCCGTGGACGCTGACTTCTTCGCCGTTTCCCTGCCGGACCTGATTGCGCTGGATGCATCCCCGGCAGAGCGCTATCAGCAACACTGCCTGTTTGTTGAGGCCCTGGGGCTGCTGGGTCTGGACGACGCAGCGGGATTCCGGCAAACGCTGGATGAATTGCTCCGGCGCAACCCGGCTCATGATAAGGCTCACCTGATACGTTTGGCGCAACAGGCCGGCGTATTCAAGCACTGACGGTCGGACGGGCCGTCAGGCCCGCCCTCTGCACAACCCTGCACGAGGAATAATAATGAATAATACGCAGCAGCATCTCAACATGGGGTATGTCTGGATGATATGCCTGGTCGCCGCCTGCGGCGGCTTACTGTTCGGCTATGACTGGGTGGTCATTGGCGGAGCAAAACCCTTTTATGAAGCCTATTTCAACATCACCGATCCTGCGATGTCCGGCTGGGCGATGAGCTCCGCGCTTGCCGGTTGTGTATTGGGCGCACTGATCGCCGGCTGGAGCGCCGACAAATTCGGCCGCCGCCTGCCGTTGATTCTGGCAGCGATTTTGTTCAGCGCGTCAGCCTGGGGCACCGCCGTTGCTACCAACTTTGACTGGTTTGTGTTTTACCGTATCGTCGGCGGCGTGGGAATCGGGCTTGCTTCCGCCCTCAGCCCGATGTACATCGCCGAGGTCAGCCCGGCGGAAAAACGCGGGAAATTTGTTGCCGTTAACCAGTTAACTATCGTAATTGGCGTACTGGCTGCACAACTGGTGAACCTGATGATTGCAGAACCCGTCGCCTCTTCCGCCACGATGAATGACATTTTGCAGAGCTGGAACGGTCAGATGGGATGGCGCTGGATGTTTGGGGCAGAACTGGTACCGGCGCTGGCGTTTCTGATCCTGATGTTTTTTGTGCCGGAATCACCCCGCTGGCTGGCAAAAGCGGGGCGGATGGAAAAGGCGGAACAGACGTTGCGGCGTATCGGCACCGCGCACTATGCCAGCGCTACGCTGAGCGAGATTCGCCAAACGCTCGGTAACGATACCCGTAAAGTCGCCATTGGCGAACTGTTCAGCGCCAGGGTGCGTCCCGTCTTACTGATCGGGATCGTACTGGCGGTTTTCCAGCAATGGTGCGGAATTAACGTCATTTTCAACTATGCGCAGGAGATTTTTGCTTCCGCCGGATTTGATATTAACAGTACGCTGAAATCCATCGTGGCGACCGGGCTGATTAACCTGATTTTTACCATCGTGGCACTGCCGCTGGTGGACAAGCTCGGACGGCGTAAGCTGATGCTGCTGGGGGCTTCCGGCCTGACGATCATCTATGTGCTGATTGCGCTGGCTTACGGCATGGGCATTCTGGGGCTGCCGGTGCTGATCCTGGTTTTGGCGGCGATTGCGATTTATGCCCTGACGCTGGCGCCGGTAACCTGGGTACTGCTGGCGGAAATTTTCCCCAACCGGGTGCGCGGCCTGGCGATGTCATTGGGAACGCTGGCGTTATGGATCGCCTGCTTCCTGCTGACGTACACCTTCCCGCTGCTGAATGCAGGGCTGGGCGCTTCGGGCAGCTTCCTGCTGTATGGCGTGATTTGCGCATTGGGTTTCCTGTTTGTACTGCGCAAGGTGCCGGAAACCAAAGGCGTCACGCTGGAAGTGCTGGAGCAGCGCCTGGCTTCCGCTAACCGCGGCGCTACGCAACCGGCGGAACGTGCGGCATCATGACGAACGTCTATACCCTTGTTAACCCGCAGTTTCGGCTGCGGGTGACGCCGGACTCCGCGGCGTTGCTCAGCTTCGAGCGTCTGGCGGACGCGCTGCCGCTGTTACGCCCCCGGGAGGCGGCAACGGGGTGGCACCCGGGCGAAAGCGCCTGTTTCCCGATGCTGCCGGTCGCAAACCGGGTACGGGATAACCGGTTTACCTGCAATGGCAGGGAGATTCTGCTGCCGGGCAGTCCGCTGGACCCGCATTTTTTTCTGCATGGCGACGGCTGGATACAGCGCTGGCAGCTTCAGACCCTCGGAGCAGAGCGCATCGTTCTGGAGTTGAGGATTCAGCATGAGTGCGGCTTTGACTATGCGGCGCGTATTGTTTACCGGCTGACGGAGCGGGGGATGGCGGCGAGTCTCAGCCTGCGTCACTGCGGCGCAGAACCGATGCTGTACGGCGCCGGATTCCACCCTTTTTTCACCCTGTGGCGTGATACGACGCTGCGCTTCAGCGCATCCGGCTACTGGCCTGAAGATGAAAACCATCTGCCGCAGGAATGGTGCGGTATGTTCCCCGATGAGGCGGATTTTCGCCGGGGGAAGCGACCGCCGCGCAGTTGGCTGAATATTGGTTATTCCGGCTGGGCCGGAGAAGCGGTGATGCAGACGCCTTCACGCAATTTGTGCCTGAGGTTGCGCAGCCAGACGCCATACCTGATGCTTTATCAGGACGGAGAAGGGGGGGTTATCTGCCTGGAGCCGCAGAGCCATCCGGTGGATGCGCATCATATGCCGGGAAACCCGGGGCTGGTGATGCTGGGAAAAGGAGAGACGCTGCATTTTTCCATGCAGATTCTGGCAGAGGACATCACCTGAAGAGGAGCCGCCGGCGCGCGTTGCGCCGACGGTTTAGCCGGTTACAGCACCTTGTGCGGGCCGAAACACTCATAGTGCAACTGTTCCGGCGCAATACCCATATCCAAAAGCTGGCGGGCGACAAACTGCATAAAACCGACCGGGCCGCAGAAATAGTAGTGCATATCCGGCGTTTTCAACCGATCGCCGACCAGGCTCAAATCCATCAGGCCGGCATGTTCCGATACGTTCTGCGGCTGTGACTCACGCAGCCAGCTATGGCAGGTTAAGCCGGGCAGCTCTTCAGCCAACGTTTTCACTTCTTGGGTAAACGCCCGCGCCTGAGCGTTTTCCGCCGCATGCAGCCACAGGATTTCTCCCTGATGTTTACGCTGGTGCAGGGTATGCAACATCGCCAGCATCGGCGTTTGTCCGACGCCTGCGGAAATCAGCGCTACCGGCGCATCCTTTTCAATCGTCAGGAAGAAATCGCCATGCGGCGGCGCGAGTTGCAGCGTATCGCCTTCCTGAACAGTATTATGCAGGTAGTTAGAAACCAGCCCCTGATCTTCACGCTTCACCGCGATGCGATAGTAACGGCCGTTGGGCGCGGTCGTCAGGGAATACTGGCGGATTTCCTGATGCGGCAGACTGGGATGATTGATATACACGGCGATGTATTGGCCCGGCTGATATGCCGGCAGGTGATCGCCGTCCTGAGGCTCTAGCGTAAAGCTGGTGATGCAGTCGCTCTGTGATTCCTTGCTGACCACCCTGAAGGCCCGCAGGCCGCGCCACCCGCCGGCAGTGGACTCGCTTTCCTGATAGATCTGCTCTTCCCGCTGAATGAACACGTCCGCCAGCACGCCATAAGCCCTTCCCCAGGCATCCAGCACCTCCTGACCCGGATTCAGCATTTCTTCCAGCGTCTTCAGCAAATGGTGACCCACAATCTGATACTGATCCGGCTTGATGGTGAAGCTGGCGTGCTTCTGCGCGATGCGTTCCACCGCGGGCAGCAGGGCCGGTAAGTTGTCGATGTTGGCTGCATAAGCGCTGATGGCGTTAAACAACGCTTCGCGCTGGTTGCCGTTACGCTGGTTGCTCATGTTGAAAATGTCTTTCAACTCGGGGTTATGGTGAAACATGCGATCGTAAAAGTGCGCCGTCAGGGCCGGACCGGTTTCGGCCAGTGCCGGGAGCGTGGATTTAACGATGGCGATAGTTTGTTCATCCAGCATGGGATCATCCTTCTGAAGGTGTGTGCAGCTAATGTTGTATTTTTAATGCATGTTATTGGGTTTTATCATTGATGTAAATCCCCGTTTAACGTAATGTCATTTCCTGATGAAAAAACAGCATGTTGAAGATGAAGAAAATACAGGTGGAAACCGACTTTCCATGAAGGAACAAACCCTTGTCTCTCCTGCTTGCCAATCGTTTGCGTAAAAAGCTGGTTTTAGGTCTATCGTCGCAGGGGGAAAACATATTACACTGTTGGGCAGTTATCTGACGGCGGCCATTTTTGTCGTTGGAATGTGTATTGGTCAATTCAGGTTAGCTGAGTCAGGAGAAGCGGATGTTAAAGCGTGAAATGAACATTGCTGATTACGATGCCGAGTTGTGGCAGGCAATGGAGCAGGAAGTCGTGCGTCAGGAAGAGCATATTGAGCTGATTGCGTCAGAAAACTATACCAGCCCGCGCGTAATGCAGGCTCAGGGATCTCAGCTGACCAACAAGTATGCCGAAGGCTATCCGGGCAAGCGTTATTACGGCGGCTGTGAATACGTCGACATCGTGGAACAACTGGCCATCGATCGCGCCAAAGAACTGTTTGGCGCGGATTACGCCAACGTGCAGCCGCATTCCGGCTCTCAGGCGAACTTTGCCGTTTACACCGCGCTGCTGCAGCCGGGCGACACTGTGCTGGGCATGAACCTGGCGCACGGCGGTCACCTGACGCACGGCTCGCCGGTTAACTTCTCTGGCAAACTCTATAACATCGTGCCTTACGGCATTGATGCGACCGGCCATATCGACTATGACGATCTGGCCGCGCAGGCGGAAAAACATAAGCCGAAAATGATCATCGGCGGTTTCTCTGCGTACTCCGGCGTGGTGGACTGGGCGAAAATGCGTGAAATCGCCGATCGCATCGGCGCTTACCTGTTTGTCGATATGGCGCACGTGGCGGGCCTGGTGGCGGCTGGCGTCTATCCGAACCCGGTTCCCCATGCTCATGTTGTGACCACGACCACCCACAAAACCCTGGCAGGGCCGCGCGGCGGCCTGATCCTGGCGAAAGGCGGCGACGAAGATCTGTATAAGAAACTGAACTCCGCCGTATTCCCTGGCGCGCAGGGCGGCCCGCTGATGCACGTTATCGCGGGCAAGGCCGTGGCGCTGAAAGAGGCTATGGAGCCGGAGTTTAAGGTTTATCAGCATCAGGTTGCCAAAAACGCCAGAGCGATGGTGGACGTGTTCCTGCAACGCGGCTACAACGTGGTGTCCGGCGGTACTGAGAACCACCTGTTCCTGCTGGATCTGGTAGACAAAAATATCACCGGTAAAGATGCCGACGCCGCACTGGGCCGCGCCAACATCACCGTAAATAAAAACAGCGTGCCGAACGATCCGAAGAGCCCGTTCGTGACGTCCGGCGTGCGCGTCGGTACGCCGGCCATCACCCGTCGCGGCTTCAAAGAAGCGGAAGCGCGTGAGCTGGCGGGCTGGATGTGCGACGTGCTGGATAACTTGAATGACGAAGCGACCATTGAACGTACCAAGAAAAAGGTACTGGATATCTGCGCCCGTTACCCGGTTTATGCATAACGCAGCATTCTGACTGACCATGAAGCGGCCCCAAAACGGGGCCGTTTTTTATTTCTCCTGCACCACGCCTTCCTGCATCAGCCAGGCGCCGAAGGTTATCGCCACCAGGCACAACTCTTCCTCCGGGATGCGCAGCCCGTAGGTTTGCTCCAGATCTTTCAGCGCCTGACGGGTGACGGAAAGCAATCCGGGATAAAGCTGCTCAATTTCGTTGAGTAACGGGTTATCAATCTTCAGTTCAAACAGGCAGCGTTCAATTGCCGCACCCATGTGGGCGAACAGGCGCTGGCGCAGCGTTTCCCGCTGGCTGAAATGGCAGCCGGTTAATATCTCCACCCGATCGATAACGCGCTCAATCTGCCCCATCAGCCGTTGTTCACTCTCCGGGGCGGCGGGGGAATAGCAGTAGGTTTTGATTACGGAGAGGATAAATGTAATAAAATCACATTCGTCTGCGAAACGTTCCCGGCCAAGGGGGCCGAATGTGCTGCGGCATAACTGCCGGGCGAGGGCATATTCCGGTTTTTGCCGCAGCCATTTTTGCTGTGCGGGAGCGAACGTATGCAGCGTTCCGGTTTGATGCTGGCAATGAGCGTGCTGATAATGGCAATAATGTAAAAAGTGCAGGATAAACTGACGGTTGTGTTCGCTAAAGGTGCGTTGTAGCGGGCGTTCGGCGTCGGTGAGAAGGGTATTGATCTGCCGCGAATGATAAACCGTATCCCAGTGCCCGTGGCAGGTATTCAGGCGGGGAATAAACAGCGTTTCCACGCCGTTGGGCGTCAGGCGCAGCGCCCGCCTCAGCCAGTGAATCAGGCATTGGCGCCGGTCATACAGGCTGCCTTCGAGCTGATATTCATCGGGCGTCGGGCTGGTGATATGCAGGGCGTGGAAATGCGCGATCTCATGATTAACGTCAGCGACATCCTGGCGTGAAACGTCGGGCGAAACGCGGTTTATCCGGCTGAGCGCGCAAAGCCCGACCGGAGCTGAGGGGGTAAACAGCAGCAGCATCAGGTGACAACGCCGCTGTTGTGCCGAGAGCTCAGGCACGGCCGGGGTGTCTAAACTCATGTTTGCTCGCTCGTGAAGGTAAAAGAAGTCATCTGTCGTTGGCTAAGAATAGCAAAACTGTGGCAACCTGCCGGACATTACTCCATGATTTTCCGGTTTTGTGACGCAGAAAAAACTGAAAATTGATTTGTTGTTATTGGGTTTTTCCTCAGGAGGTGAAAATGAAGGGTATTTATGCTGCATAAGGGCGTGATGCTCATTTGGGTGTGGCTGGCGTGCTGCGGCATGGCCTGTGCGCACCCCCACAGCTTTATAAACATGCAGGCCAGCCTGGACATTCAGGAAGGGCAACTGACCGGCATGAAAATGGAATGGGAGATGGATGAGATGACGTCCGCTGATCTGCTGTATGACGCAGGAGATGCGAAACCCGGTTCCGAGGTGTGGAAAAAACTGGCGGCGGAGGTGATGGCCAACGTGCTGGGCCAGCACTATTTTACCGAGGCATACCGTGACGGCCAGGCGCTGAAATACCTTAACCGCCCGACCGAATACCGCTTATTCCGGAGCGGACACAAAGCGGTGCTGGAGTTCGTTCTTCCCTTCGCGCATCCCCAGCCGCTGAGCGGCGCGTTTTCTTTTATGACTTACGATCCGGCTTACTACGTCGACATGCGCTATCCGGATGCTAAGGCCGTGACGTTGCCCGCTGATGCGCCGCAGGGCTGTCAGCTTGAACTGTCGACGCCGCAGCCGGATAACGCATTGCGCACTTATGCGCTCAGCCTGGATAAAAACGACGCCCCGGAAGAAGACATGGAATTAGGTAAACAATTTGCCCAGAAGGTGACGCTGCAATGCCGGTAAGCGCCCGCCGGATGTTCATCGCCATTATGCTGTTGGCGGTGTGCGTGGCGCTGGTTTTCTTTATTCAGCATAACTGGGTGGTCTGGCAGCAGATCTCCGTCGATCTGCAACGGCGTTTGCATCAGGTGATGACGCTCTTGTTGCAGGAAGTCGGCGAGAATCGCCCGCGTGCGGGGATCACGCTGGCGGCATTCAGCTTTCTATACGGCGTTCTGCATGCCCTGGGGCCGGGGCACGGCAAAGTTATCATCATGACCTACCTGGCGACGCACCCCTCGCGGCTGCGCGGGAGCCTGGCAATGACCCTGGCGGCTTCGCTGCTGCAGGGGATCGTGGCGATTGCGCTGGTGACGCTGGTGCTGGGCGTGCTGCAACTCTCGTCGCGGCTTCTCCATCAGAGCAGTTTCTGGCTGGAAAAGGGAAGCTATGTGCTGGTGATCCTGCTCGGCGCGATGCTGTGCCTGCGGGCGCTGAAGCAGGCTGTGGCGCTGCGGCGGCGCAATGCGGGGGGTATGCGCATCCGTACGCTGCGTCCTCTGGAAGAAGGGCATGTGCATGATGAAAACTGCGGTTGCGGTCATCAGCATGTTCCCAGCGCCCGGCAAACTGAAGCGGCGGTGTCCTGGCGCACCCGGCTCGCGGTTATCGTCGCGATGGGAATTCGCCCGTGCTCAGGCGCCATTCTGGTTTTGCTGTTCGCCAAGGTGATCGGTGTTTATGGCTGGGGCGTGGCGGCCGCGCTGGCGATGTCGGCGGGAACGGCTATGACGATTTCCGGCATTGCGTTGCTGGTGCATGCGGCGCGCGGGCTGGCACAGCGCGTGGCGGCACAGAGCGGCAAAAAAACATCGGGGTATCTGCCGCTGCTGATCATACTGGCGGGCGGGATTATCCTGATCGTTGCCGGCGTTTTACTTTACCAGGGAGCGGTGCCGCCGGGCGGCGGAATCCGGCCATTTGGCCGCAGCTAGATAAAAAAATACCCGCCGGAAAGGCGGGCATTTCATCAATACGTTACTGACAATTAACGCTTCAGTGCGTCGCTCAGTTCGTCGCGCATTGCGCCGAGAATTGCTTTCACCACGCGCGGATTACCGGCGACCACGTTGCCGGAAACCAGGGAATTATGCCCGCCGATGAAGTCGGTCACCAGGCCGCCCGCTTCGCGTACCAGCAGTTCACCGCCGGCAAAGTCCCAGGGTTTCAGGCCAATCTCGAAGTAACCGTCCACGCGGCCGGCGGCGACATAGGCCAGGTCCAGCGCGGCGGAACCCGTACGGCGGAAGTCGGCGCACTGGGTGAACAGTTTTTCCAGCACTTTGATATACGTGGCGGAATGCTGTTTGGCTTTAAAGGGGAAACCGGTCGCCAGAATGGTGCCGTCCAAATCCTTCGCGCTGGAGCCACGCAGACGGTAACCGTTAAGCTGCGCGCCCTGACCACGGCTTGAGGTGAACAGTTCGTTGCGCATGGGATCGTAAACCACAGCCACCTCGGTGCGGCCTTTAATGCGCACGGCGATGGAAACGGCAAAATGGGGGAGACGTTTAATAAAGTTGGTGGTGCCATCCAGCGGATCGATTACCCATTGAATATCCAGATCTTCGCCGATAAGCTCACCGCGCTCTTCGCTGATGATGGTGTGCTTGGGATAAGATTTACGGATCGTTTCAATAATCAGGTGCTCAGCGTCGCGATCGACATTGGTGACGAAATCATTGCTGCCTTTCTGGCTGGCCTCTACGGCGTCAGGGGTTTCATAACTTTTAGCAATCAGGTTACCGGCCTTGCGCGCGGCGCGCACGGCGATGTTCAGCATCGGATGCATGAGAATCTTCCACTAGGATGTTAAAGAACGAAGGACGGCGCGGAGTATAACAGAGCATGAATCAAACAGCCACGCCTGATTTTCACCGTTTTAAGACATTTCCCGGAACAAACGAAATCAGCTGCTTCGATCGGCGGCCTCTTATGCTAAGATACGGCCATTTTTCACCGCCGCATCAGGATAAGTATGCTGGATAACGTTCGTATCGTGCTGGTGGAGACCTCCCACACGGGGAATATGGGCTCTACCGCACGGGCTATGAAAACAATGGGACTGACCAACCTTTATCTGGTCAATCCGCTGGTAAGGCCCGACTCTCAGGCCATTTCCCTGTCGGCAGGCGCCAGCGACGTCATTGGCAACGCCACGATCGTCGACACCCTGGACGAAGCCCTGACCGGGTGCAGCCTGGTGGTGGGAACCAGCGCCCGTTCCCGCACGCTTCCCTGGCCGATGCTGGAACCCCGCGAATGCGGCCAGCGCAGCGTGGCAGAAGCAGCGCATGCGCCGGTGGCGTTAGTCTTCGGCCGTGAACGCGTCGGGCTGACCAACGAAGAGCTGCAGAAATGCCACTACCATGTCGCGATCCCCGCCAATCCGGAATACAGCTCCCTGAACCTGGCGATGGCCGTGCAGATTCTGGCGTATGAGGTCCGCGTGGCCTGGCTGGAGCAGCAGCAGGCGCCGACGCCGGCGGTTGCTTACGAAGAAGCGCCGTATCCGCTGGTGGACGATCTGGAGCGTTTTTATCAGCATCTCGAGCAGATGCTGCTGACGACCGGGTTTATCCGTCAGGCGCATCCGGGGCAGGTCATGAACAAACTGCGTCGCCTGTTTACCCGCGCTCGTCCGGAAGCGCAGGAACTGAATATCTTACGCGGAATTTTGACGTCGATAGAGAAACAAGAGCACGCAAAACGTTAGCTCTCGACGGGAAGATTGGAATATCATAGTAAACTCCTCAGGTATTTTTCCTGAGGAATCAATGGAGTGTTAATGTGTTGTAACGGACTTGATAACGTAACGGTAATACTTGAGTAAATTACTTGGTTAAATAGTTGACTAAAACACTAGGGAATGACAAAATCAGCCCCATAGCCGGCCAATAACCGGTAATAAAGTAAGTGTTTTCATTCCATCCGACCCACAGGTACTATTTGCCATGAGACTGACATCCAAAGGCCGTTACGCCGTTACCGCCATGCTTGACGTTGCATTACATTCCCAGGAGGGCCCTGTACCCCTGGCCGATATCTCGGAACGTCAGGGTATTTCGCTTTCTTATTTAGAACAACTGTTCTCCCGCCTGCGCAAAAATGGACTGGTTTCCAGCGTGCGTGGTCCGGGCGGCGGCTATCTGCTGGGCAAAGAAGCCGGTGAGATTGCCGTTGGTACGGTTATTACGGCGGTTGACGAGTCAGTCGATGCAACCCGCTGCCAGGGAAAGGAAGGTTGTCAGGGTGGAACCCGTTGTTTAACACATGCCCTGTGGCGTGATCTGAGCGAGCGCATCAGCGGCTTCCTTAATAACATCACGTTGGCAGAGCTGGTGAATAACCAGGAAATTCTGGATGTCGCCGACCGTCAGAACAACATGGATGCCGTTCGCAGCGGAAACGGCCGCTTGCAGGACACGATTAACGTCAATCTGCACGCATAAATAAGCGGAAGACGACGGAGTCAAAACACTTTTTTCCTGGATGAATGAATTCGGAAGTGATGTACGGAGCAAAAGAATGAAATTACCGATTTATCTGGACTATTCCGCGACGACGCCGGTTGACCCGCGCGTGGCCGAAAAGATGATGCAGTTTTTAACCCTGGACGGTACTTTCGGTAACCCTGCTTCACGTTCGCACCGTTTCGGGTGGCAGGCGGAAGAGGCGGTTGATGTCGCACGCAATAATATTGCCGAACTGGTTGGCGCCGACCCGCGCGAGATCGTGTTTACCTCTGGCGCGACCGAGGCCGACAACCTGGCGATTAAAGGCGCAGCCAATTTCTATCAGAAAAAAGGCAAGCACATCATCACCAGTAAAACCGAACATAAAGCCGTGCTGGATACCTGTCGTCAGCTGGAGCGCGAAGGTTTTGAAGTCACTTACCTGACGCCGCAGAGCAACGGCCTGATCGATCTCAACGTGCTTGAAGCCGCGATGCGCGACGACACCATCGTGGTGTCTATCATGCATGTGAATAACGAGATCGGCGTGATTCAGGATATCGAAAAGATCGGCGAAATGTGTCGCGCACGCGGCATCATTTTCCACGTTGACGCCACGCAAAGCGTGGGTAAACTGCCTATCGATCTCAGCAGCCTGAAAGTGGATCTGATGTCCTTCTCCGGCCACAAAATTTATGGCCCGAAAGGCATCGGCGCGCTGTACGTACGCCGTAAACCGCGCGTACGCATCGAGGCGCAGATGCACGGCGGCGGCCACGAGCGCGGCATGCGCTCCGGTACTCTGCCGGTGCATCAGATCGTCGGGATGGGCGAAGCATACCGCATCGCCAAAGAAGAAATGGCGACGGACGTTCCGCGCCAGCGCGCGCTGCGCGATCGCCTGTGGAACGGCCTGAAAGATATTGAAGAAGTGTACCTGAACGGCTCTCTGGAGCAGGGTGCGCCCAATATTCTGAACGTCAGCTTTAACTATGTGGAAGGTGAGTCGTTGATTATGGCCCTTAAGGATCTGGCCGTGTCTTCTGGTTCCGCCTGTACTTCCGCCAGTCTGGAACCTTCCTACGTGCTGCGTGCGCTGGGTATGAACGATGAGCTGGCTCACAGTTCCATCCGCTTCTCCCTGGGCCGTTTCACGACGGAAGAAGAGATTGATTACGCCATTGCGCTGGTGCATAAGTCCATCGGTCGTCTGCGCGAGCTTTCCCCGCTGTGGGACATGTTCAAGCAGGGCGTGGATTTGAACACCATTGAGTGGGCCGCGCATTAATCTCCCGGACCCGATTTAAGGAATTAGCACCATGGCTTACAGCGAAAAAGTAATCGATCATTATGAAAACCCGCGCAACGTAGGGTCCTTCGACAACGAAGATCCCTCCGTGGGCAGCGGCATGGTCGGCGCGCCGGCTTGCGGCGATGTGATGAAGTTGCAGATTAAAGTCAACCAAGAGGGTATCATCGAAGACGCCCGCTTCAAGACTTACGGCTGCGGCTCGGCCATCGCGTCCAGCTCGCTGGTGACTGAATGGGTAAAAGGCAAGTCTATCGAACAAGCGGAAGCGATCAAAAACACCGATATCGCGGAAGAGCTGGCGCTGCCGCCGGTTAAAATTCACTGTTCGATCCTGGCCGAAGACGCCATTAAAGCCGCGATTGCGGACTATAAAAATAAGCATAACGCGAAATAACCTGTATGCCCGCCCGTCATAAGGCGGGCATAAGTGAGAAACGCCGGATTTAAAGTTGAGGTTGTTGTATGTCGATCGCCATGAGCAACAGCGCCGCTGAGCGCGTACGGACATTTTTGACCAACCGCGGTAAAGGGTTGGGGCTGCGGCTGGGAGTGAAAACCTCCGGCTGTTCGGGAATGGCTTACGTGCTGGAATTTGTTGACGAACTGAACGATGACGACGTGGTGTTCGAAGACAAAGGCGTGAAGGTTATTGTCGACGGTAAAAGCCTGGTTTATCTTGACGGCACGGAGCTGGACTTCGTGAAAGAAGGGCTGAACGAAGGCTTTAAATTCAACAACCCGAACGTAAAAGGCGAGTGCGGCTGCGGCGAAAGCTTCAACGTCTGACCGTTCTCCCGTCGGTTTTTCCGGGGCGTTTTGCCGCCCCGATAACTTATCTCTTCAGAGCACGGCATGGATTATTTCACGTTATTCGGGCTGCCGGTTCGCTATCAAGTGGACGGCAGCCTTCTTGCTTCACGCTATCAGGAACTGCAACGCCAGTTTCATCCCGACCGTTTCGCCAGTAAGCCCGAACGCGAGCGCCTGCAGGCCATCCAACAGGCGGCGACGATCAACGACGCTTACCAATCTCTGAAACATCCCCTGAAGCGCGCTGAATACATGCTGTCGCTGCATGGTTTCGATCTGAATAATGAACAACATACCATGCATGATACGGCTTTCCTGATGGAACAGCTTGAACTGCGGGAAGAATTAGACAGCATTGAACGCAGCGCACAGCCGGAAGAGGCTCTGATGGCCTTTTCTGCGCGGATCGCTAAAATGACGCAGTCGCGCAGCGCGCAAATGATTGAACGGCTGGATGCCCAAAGCTGGGAGCCGGCTGCGGACAGCGTACGTAAGCTACGTTTTCTGGATAAGCTCCGGCAACAGATAGACGCGCTCGAAGAGCGCCTGCTGGATAACTGATTGCTCCCGTAATCCCGTTCCGCCCGCGTACGGCGGAGAAAATGGCAACATTGACTGGAAGCGCCACATGGCTTTATTACAAATCAGCGAACCGGGGTTAACCGCCGCACCGCATCAGCGCCGTCTGGCCGCGGGTATCGATCTTGGTACAACCAACTCACTGGTGGCGACCGTGCGCAGCGGGCAGGCCGAAACCCTGCCCGATGAGCATGGCCGTCATTTGCTGCCTTCCGTAGTGCATTATGCCCCGGAAGGCAGCAGCATCGGCTTTGACGCCCGTCTTTACGCTTCTCAGGATCCGGTCAATACCGTCAGCTCGGTGAAGCGCATGATGGGGCGTTCGCTGGACGATCTGCGTCACCGCTACCCCGACTTACCGTATCAATTCCAGGCCAGCGAAAATGGCCTGCCGCAGCTGGTGACCGCGCAGGGCGTGGTGAACCCGGTACAGGTTTCCGCCGATATTCTGAAGGCACTGGCCGCGCGCGCGGAAGCGACGCTGGGCGGTACGCTGGACGGCGTGGTGATCACCGTACCTGCCTATTTTGATGACGCACAGCGCCAGGGCACCAAAGACGCTGCGCGTCTGGCGGGCCTGCATGTGCTGCGCCTGCTGAACGAACCGACCGCAGCGGCTATCGCTTACGGTCTGGATTCCGGCCAGGAAGGGGTGATCGCCGTTTACGATTTGGGCGGCGGCACGTTTGATATTTCGATACTGCGTCTGAGCCGCGGCGTGTTTGAAGTCCTGGCGACCGGCGGCGACTCCGCGCTGGGCGGCGATGATTTCGATCATCTGCTGGCCGACTGGCTGCGTGAGCAGGCGGGCGTCAGCGATCGCAGCGATCACCGCGTGCAGCGCCAGTTCCTTGACGCCGCCATTGCGGCAAAAATCGCGCTCAGCGACGCTCAACAAACCGACGTTGAGGTCGCCGGCTGGCGTGGTCAGGTGACGCGCGACCAGTTCGACGCGCTGATTGCGCCGCTGGTGAAACGTACGCTGCTGGCCTGCCGCCGTGCGCTGAAAGATGCCGGCGTCAGCAATGACGAAGTGATTGAAGCGGTCATGGTCGGCGGTTCTACCCGCGTGCCGCTGGTGCGCAACCAGGTCGGCGAATTCTTCGGCCGTCCGCCGCTGACCTCAATCGATCCGGATCGCGTTGTGGCTATCGGCGCGGCGATCCAGGCGGACATTCTGGCCGGCAATAAGCCGGACTCCGAAATGCTGCTGCTGGACGTCATCCCGCTGTCGCTGGGGCTGGAAACCATGGGCGGGCTGACGGAAAAAGTCATTCCGCGCAATACCACCATTCCGGTCGCCAGGGCGCAGGAGTTCACCACGTTTAAAGATGGTCAGAACGCCATGATGATTCACGTGGTGCAGGGGGAGCGAGAACTGGTGCAGGACAACCGCTCTCTGGCCCGCTTTACGCTGCGCGGCATTCCCGCGATGCCCGCCGGCGGGGCGCACATTCGGGTTACTTTCCAGGTGGATGCGGATGGCTTGCTCAGCGTGACCGCGATGGAAAAATCCACCGGCGTGCAGTCGTCGATTCAGGTAAAACCGTCTTACGGCCTGACCGACACGGAGATCGCCGGCATGATCAAGGCCTCGATGTCGCACGCGGCGGAAGATCTCAGCGCCCGTATGCTGGCGGAGCAAAAAGTTGAGGCCGCGCGCGTGCTGGAAAGCCTGCAGGGAGCGCTGGCGCAGGACGCCGCGCTGCTTGGCGAACAGGAACTGGCGGACATACAACAGGGCGTTGCCGGGTTGCAGCAAGCCGCTGCCGGGGAAGACGCCGCCGCTATTGAACTCGCGATCAAAGCGCTCGACGCACTGACGCAAAATTTTGCCGCGCGCCGGATGGATGAATCTATCCGCCGGGCGCTGGCCGGTCATTCTGTGGATGAGGTTTAACCATGCCAAAAATCGTATTTCTTCCGAACCAGGAACACTGCCCGGAAGGGGCCGTTGTCGAGGCTCAGGAAGGCGAAACGATTCTTGACGTTGCGCTGCGCAACGGAATTGAAATTGAACACGCCTGTGAAAAATCCTGCGCCTGCACCACCTGCCACTGCATTATCCGTGAAGGGTTTGATTCACTGGCGGAGAGCAGCGAGCTGGAAGACGACATGCTGGACAAAGCCTGGGGGCTGGAGCCGGAAAGCCGTTTGAGCTGCCAGGCGAAGGTAACCGACGAGGATCTGGTCGTGGAGATTCCGCGTTATACCATCAACCACGCCAGAGAACACTGAGGAGCCTTCGCGATGGGACTGAAATGGCAAGACAGTCGTGAGATCGGGGAAGCGCTGTACGACGCGTTTCCGGACACCGACCCGAAAACCGTGCGTTTCACCGATTTGCATCAGTGGATTTGCGATCTGGAAGATTTTGACGACGATCCGCAAAAGTCGAACGAAAAAATTCTGGAAGCGATTCTGCTGGTCTGGCTGGAAGAAGCCGAATAATCGCATCACACAACGGGCTGCTTCAGGGCGGCCCGTTGTTTCATTCTGAGCTGTCGCTGTTTATATCGCGTCACCTTTCTTACAGAATATAAAATAATTATTGGGAGCAAAGTTATGACCAGTGAACTGATGAACGTCAGCCTGTCACAGCAGCCGGCCGATGCCTGCTGGGGCGAGAATGCCCTGCTGAGCGCCGGTCCGGACGGCATGGTGATCCACCTGAACAGCGGCAAACTCGGCGCGGTACAACGCGCGGGGCGTAAGCTGAGCGGGCAGGGCATCAAACGCGTACGCCTGACGGGAGAAGGCTGGAACGTGGAGTACAGCTGGGCGTTCTGGCAGGGTTTCCGCGCCCCCAAAGGCGCATTCCAGGTAGAGTGGGCGCCGCTGGGCGAGGCGGATCGCGCCGAGCTGGATCGCCGTCTGCACATCATTGACTGGGTGCGTGACGTCATCAACGCGCCGGCGGAAGAGCTGGGGCCGGAGCAACTGGCCCAGCGTGCCGTCGATCTGATGTGCGGCGTTGCCTGCGACAGCGTCAGCTACCGCATCACCAAAGGCGAAGATCTGCGTGAGCAGGGGTACATGGGGCTGCATACCGTCGGCCGCGGCTCCGAACGCCCGCCGGTGCTGCTGGCGCTGGACTACAACCCGACGGGAAATCCGGATGCGCCGGTGCTGGCCTGCCTGGTCGGCAAAGGCATCACCTTTGACTCCGGCGGTTACAGCCTGAAGCAGAGCGCCTTCATGGATTCGATGAAGTCCGACATGGGCGGCGCAGCCACCATTACCGGCGCGCTGGCGCTGGCGATATCCCGCGGCCTGAAACAACGGGTGAAGCTGTATCTGTGCTGTGCCGATAACCTGGTCAGCGGCAATGCGTTCAAGCTGGGCGACATTATTCGTTATCGCAACGGCAAGAGCGTGGAAATCATGAACACCGACGCGGAAGGGCGCCTGGTGCTGGCGGATGGCCTGATCGACGCATCGGAGCAGAAGCCGGCGCTGATTATTGACTGCGCCACGCTGACCGGCGCGGCGAAAACCGCGCTGGGCAATGACTACCATGCCCTGTTCAGCTTTGACGACGCCCTGGCGGCCGAGTTGCTCAGCAGCGCGGAAAAAGAGCATGAAGCATTCTGGCGTCTGCCGCTGGCGGAATTCCACCGCAGCCAGCTGCCGTCCAACTTCGCCGATCTTAACAACGTTGCCGGAGCGGCATACAGCGCGGGCGCCAGCACGGCGGCGGCGTTTTTGTCCCACTTCGTGGCGGACTACCGTCGCGGCTGGCTGCATGTGGACTGTTCCGCCACTTACCGCAAGAGCGCCGTGGAGCAGTGGTCCGCCGGCGCTACTGGCCTGGGCGTCAGGGCTATTGCCAATCTGTTGCTGAGCAAGGCATGATGACGCCTTACGCGCGGGGGGATGCCCGCGCGTCGTTTTTGTTTTTTACCGTACCGGAGCCTGAATGAGTTCCCACGATCACCACCATGATTCACCGGAAGAACTGCTGGAAAAGAGCCTGGAGCAGGCCGTTAACGATCCGGCGCAGCGCACGTTGTTTTACCGTAACCTGCTGGAGGCTTCCGTCTACATTCTGGCTGACAGCGGTTTGGCGGACAAAGGCGGTGATTTGATTATCGCGCCGAACCTCGAGCTGGATATTCAGCACTGGGAAATGCAGGACGGCTTATCCACGATCCCGTTTTTCTCGTCGCTGGAGAAACTGCAACAGGCGGCAGGCGATGACGAGCAGCCGTTTATGACGCTGCCCGCCCGCGAGTTATTCGCCATGACGCGCGGCGCCCAACTGTTTCTGAACCCTAAGTGCGAGTACGGTAAGGCGTTTTATCCTCAGGAAATCGACATGCTGCTGGAAACCGGCGGGCTTCAGGCGCCGCAGGAACAGGTCACGCTGGAAGGGGGAACGCTGTCGCTGGGGCAGCCGCAGGAATACCCGTCGGCCGTCGTGGATGCGTTGACTAAGCTGTTCAGTGAGCGGAAAATCGTGCGCCGGGCGTTTCTGGCGCAGATTCATGATAAAAGCGTGGATGAGGCGCCAAACCTGTTGATCGGGCTGGAACTGGAAGCCGGGGAGAATAACGCCGAAAGCCTGATTCAGGAAACCGGCAGCATTGCCAGCGCCGCATTAACGGAGGATGAGCCGGTCGATATTTGCCTGATTGGCGAAGCCTCAGACGGCATCAGCCATTACCTGACCACGCATACCCAGCCCTTTTATCAGCGGCGGTGGGGGAGTTGGCTGCGCAATAGCATTCCTTCAAATACATTGATGTAGTGTTGTATGGGTATTGTATTATACGCGGAGATATAGACCTTCTGAAGGCGTGGGGCGGAACAAGGGGTTCTGCCGATAAAACGGTTTAACTATGAGTAAACTATTAAAGCAGCGGTTGGCTGCATTATTCATGGATGTCTATAAGCTTTCCGGCTTTCGGGTAAAGAAGATCACCCGGCCTTTGGAAGCGGGCGAAATAAGGACTGTTGCAATTTATTCTACTACGGCATTGGGCGATCTCCTGCTCAATACGCCGGCTATTGTGGCGATCAAAAAACATTTTCCGGCGGCAAAAATCATTCTTGTCGTAAATAAACGTAATGCGCAGTTGGTGGAAAACAGCGATTTATTTGATGATGTGCTGTTCTGGAACGGGAAAGTCAACGGCGTTCTGCGGCTGGTAAAGGCGTTGCGTCGCGACAAACCGGATGCGACGTTTATCCTGCACTCTCATACGCCGTATGACATCATTGCCGCCACGCTGTCCCGCTCGGATATTATCCTGAAGGATATTTATCTCAATGATTACCAGGGGCATGACACTTTCATTCTGAACCGTTTCTTATCCGGGCATTATGATCACCGCGGTGACGGTTTTATTCCGGTTATCAGCCAGAAAAGCAAATTACTGAAATTGATCGGCATTGACGATATGCCGACGGATATGATCATTCCGTTTTCCTATAAAGCGGAAAAATGCGCGCGGCGGACGCTGGGCGTTCATTTGGGAGCCTCTTCCGGCGAGCGTTGCTGGCCGATTGAAAACTTTGTCACCGTAATCCGCCGGGTCATGCAGACGTTTTCCGACGTGGATATCGTGTTGCTGGGCGGGCCGGGCGAGGTGGAGCGCAACCGCCAGTTTCTGACGCTGCTGGGAGAGCCGCTCGCGGCGCGCATAACGGATCTCGCCGGTAAAACGTCGCTGAAACAGCTGACGGAAAAAATCGCTTCGCTAACCTGCCTGCTCGTTGGTGATACCGGCCCGATGCACATTTCTATCGCGGTAAGAACGCCCACCATCATCATGTTCCCCAGCCTGCGCGCTTCGGTAGGTACTCGTCCGCAGCAGGATCAGGCGCGGCACCAGGTTCTGATTGCCCGCAGTGAGAAAGACAATATGGCGGCGCTGGATGTTGACAGCGTTAATGTTGCGTTATTTAACGCATTGTCGTCGGCGACGTCTGTGGAAAATGCACCGGCTGCGGGCGGCTCCCGTGTGTCCTGAATCAAAAAAGAAATATTTTTTTAACAAAATTGTGTCATTCCCATAGGCAAACGCTTCGCCGCCCCCGTATAATCGGCGGCGATTTACGGCCGGCATAAAGCAGAGGGAAATCATCTCCCTGATGCCACTTACACAAAAAGTATACCGGCGCTTCCCGGAAGTTTGATTGAGGTTGACATGACTATAGAACGTACCTTTTCCATCGTTAAACCCAACGCGGTGGCAAAAAACCTGATTGGCGCTATTTATTCCCGTTTTGAAGCGGCAGGACTGAAAATCGTTGCGGCAAAAATGCTGCATCTGACCCGTGAACAGGCTGAAGGTTTTTATGCCGAGCATGCGGAAAGACCCTTCTTCGGCGGCCTGGTGGATTTCATGACCTCCGGCCCGATTATCCTTCAGGTTCTGGAAGGGAAAGACGCGGTGCGCCGCCATCGTGAAATCATGGGCGCGACCAACCCGGAGAACGCGCTGGCCGGCACGCTGCGCGCCGACTATGCAGACAGCCTGACGGAAAACGCGGTGCACGGCTCCGACTCCGCAGAGTCCGCCGCGCGTGAAATCGCTTACTTCTTCAGCGAAGGCGAAATCTGCCCGCGTACCCGCTGATTGCCAGACGGGCGGGAAATATTTCTGCTGAAAGCGTTTCCCGCATAGCATCTCCGCCTGAGAATTTGTACAATACGCCGCCCCGGATGACCTGCGTCTCCGGGGCGAATTATTTGTTGAGTCCGGGGAGTCGTATAAACTTACCCTGACAGATTATTGATGACTGCGCCGAAAGTGTAACAACGAGGCCGAGACATACCATGCAAAAACCCCCTTCACAGCATTCGGGCGCCGAGCCTGAATCCGCGACTGACGCATCCGTAGTATCCCACGTCACGTCTTGCGCCAGCGATGCGCAACCGGGCGCCGCGATGCAGGAAAAAATCAACCTGTTGGACCTGGACCGCAAACAAATGCGGGAGTTCTTCGTCTCCATCGGAGAGAAGCCGTTCCGTGCCGATCAGGTGATGAAATGGATTTACCACTATTGCTGCGATGACTTTGATGAGATGACGGACATCAACAAAGTGTTGCGCGCCAAGCTGAAGCAGCTGACGGAAATCCGTGCGCCGGAAGTCGCGGAAGAGCAGCGCTCTTCCGACGGCACCATCAAGTGGGCGTTGCAGGTCGGCGATCAGCGGGTTGAGACCGTATACATCCCTGAGGATGACCGGGCGACCCTGTGCGTTTCTTCCCAGGTCGGGTGTGCGCTGGAATGTAAGTTTTGCTCCACGGCGCAGCAAGGGTTCAACCGCAACCTGCGCGTGGCGGAAATTATCGGCCAGGTATGGCGGGCGGCAAAAATCATTGGCGCGGCCAAGGTCACCGGGCAGCGCCCCATCACCAACGTGGTGATGATGGGAATGGGCGAGCCGTTGCTGAACCTGACCAACGTGGTGCCGGCGATGGAAATCATGCTGGACGACTTTGGTTTCGGCCTGTCCAAGCGGCGCGTAACGCTCTCAACCTCCGGCGTGGTGCCGGCGCTGGACAAGCTGGGCGACATGATCGACGTGGCGCTGGCGATTTCCCTGCATGCGCCGACGGATGCCATCCGTGATGAGATCGTGCCGATCAACCGCAAGTACAATATCGAGACATTTCTTGCCTCGGTGCGTAACTATCTTGATAAATCTAACGCGAATCAGGGACGGGTAACGGTGGAATACGTTATGCTGGATCACGTTAACGACGGAACCGAGCATGCGCATCAACTGGCTGAATGTCTGAAAAACACGCCGTGCAAGATCAACCTGATCCCCTGGAATCCCTTCCCGGGAGCGCCGTTCGGGCGGAGTTCCAACAGCCGCATCGACCGCTTCTCCAAGGTACTGATGGAGTACGGTTTTACGGTTATCGTCCGTAAAACCCGCGGCGACGACATTGATGCGGCCTGCGGGCAATTGGCCGGCGACGTGATTGACCGGACCAAACGTACGCTGAAGAAAAGGATGGCGGGTGAACCTATTTCGGTTCGCGAGGTCTGACAGCACAAAGGGTGCGCCCGACGGGTCAGGGGACGCATAAATTATGTTTATGTGTCAGGGTAATTAACGGATATCGGTACTGGGGACGTTGCCCTGTACCGGGCGGATAAAGCAATGAAGCTGAAGTATCAGGGATTCGCCTGTTTGCTGGTGTTGACGCTTGCCGGTTGTTCTTCCGTGCCGCGCAACGGCGGGATGGCGACGCAGTCTTCACAGACGTATATGCAGCTTGGCCTGGAGTACCTGAATCAGGGCGACATGCCATCGGCGCGCAAAAATCTGGAGAAGGCGCGTGATGAAGCGCCGGCCGATTACCATACTCAGCTGGCCATGGCCTTATATCAGCAGAAAGCCGGTGATAACGACGGCGCGCAGCAGAGTTATCAGAAAGCGCTGAATCTGGCGCCGGGCAACGGCAGCGTAATGAATAATTACGGTGCGTTTCTCTGTGGTTTAGGGCAGTATGTAGCGGCACAACAACAGTTTACCGCTGCTGCGCAGGCGCCTGATGATGGTCAGGTCGCCGACAGTTTTGAAAATGCGGGTTATTGCTTCCTTCATGCCGGGCAAAGCGCGGATGCGCGCAAACAGTTTACCCGGGCGCTGAAGAGCGATCCTGATAAAGGCGCGCCGCTGATCGTGCAGGCGACCCGGGATTTTGAGCAGGGTAAACGCCAGGATGCGCGATTGATGTTGGATGTTTATAACCATACGCTTCCGGCCAGCGCCGAGAGCCTGTGGTTACAGATCCGTTTCGCTGCGTTGGATGGTCGCCAGACGAATATTGATCGTTACGGCAAACAACTGGCGCGAAATTTTCCACACTCTAAACAGTACCAACAGTTTCTAGCTAATGAATACTGAAGCCACCCAAGATCAGACTGCAAAAATAACGCCGGGCGCACGCCTGCGCCAGGCCCGTGAACAATTAGGGCTGAGCCAGAAGGCCGTTGCCGAGCGTTTGTGCCTGAAGGTCTCAACGGTTCGCGAGATCGAAGAAGACAGCATTCCGGATGACCTGGCTTCCACATTCGTCAGGGGTTATATCCGTTCCTATTCAAAACTGGTGCACATTCCGGAAGAAGAATTACTTCCGCTGCTGAATCGCCCCACGACGCAAAAGACCATCAAAGTCGCGTCAATGCAGAATTTCTCTTTGAGTAAAAAGCGCAAAAGGCGGGACGGATGGCTGATGATGTTCACCTGGTTGGTGATTATCGTGGTGATTGGCCTTACCGGCACCTGGTGGTGGCAGAATCACAAGGCCCAGCAGCAGGATATCGTTGAAATGGCCGATCACTCCTCTGCGCAGCTGGCGCGTAATAACGCCGGGGAAGGGCAAGCGGTTCCCCTGAACCACAGTGACGCCGACGACGCCCCGGGTAGCGCAAGCGTTGCCGCGCCGGTAACGCCGCCTGTGCTGCCTCAGGCCAGCGAGCAGGCTGCAAATCCGAATACGTCCGCCGCGCCGGTCGATAGCGCACCGGCCGTCGTTTCGCCGAGTCAGGCGAACATCGAGCCTGTACCTTCATTGCCGACCGCCGGCGCTACCGTGGATAACGGTGCGGCTCCTGCAGCGTCCGGTGACGGGCTGGTGATGAATTTTTCCGCTGATTGCTGGCTGGAGGTGCATGATGCTACGGGCAAAACGTTGTTCAGCGGTATGCAGAAATCCGGCGGAAGACTGGATTTGACGGGAACCGCACCCTATAAGCTGAAAATCGGCGCGCCTGCGTCGGTGCAGGTCACTTATCAGGGTAACCCGGTCGATCTGAGTCAGTTTGTTAAAACAAGCCGTGTAGCACGTTTGACCGTGGGTGGCTGACCCACGGCGCTGCGGTTTGAATTTCATGTCCATGCCGGAGAATTCATAGATGCATAGCCCATCTCCTATTGTCCGGCGTAAGTCCAAGCGGATTTACGTCGGTAAGGTGCCCGTCGGTGACGGGGCGCCGATTTCCGTTCAGTCGATGACCAATACCCGTACCACCGACGTGGAAGCGACGGTGAAGCAAATTCATGCCCTGGAGCGCGTGGGGGTGGACATCGTCCGCGTTTCCGTGCCCACCATGGATGCGGCGGAAGCCTTTAAACAGATTAAGCAACAGGTGTCAGTGCCGCTGGTGGCGGATATTCACTTTGACTACCGCATTGCTCTGAAGGTAGCGGAATACGGCGTGGACTGCCTGCGCATCAACCCCGGTAATATCGGTAACGAAGAGCGTATCCGCGCCGTGGTTGACTGTGCGCGCGATAAAAATATCCCGATTCGCATCGGCATCAACGCGGGGTCGCTGGAGAAAGATATCCAGGAAAAATACGGCGAACCGACGCCGGAAGCCCTGCTGGAATCTGCGATGCGTCACGTCGATATTCTTGACCGCCTGAACTTCGATCAGTTTAAGGTCAGCGTCAAGGCATCGGATGTCTTCCTCGCGGTGCAGTCATACCGTTTGCTGGCGGCGCGCATCGAGCAGCCGCTGCACCTTGGTATTACCGAAGCCGGCGGCATGCGCAGCGGCGCGGTGAAGTCGGCGATCGGCCTCGGGATGTTGCTGTCCGAAGGCATCGGCGACACCCTGCGTATCTCGCTGGCGGCCGATCCGGTCGAAGAAGTTAAAGTCGGTTTTGATATTCTCAAGGCGTTGCGCATTCGTTCGCGCGGCATTAATTTCATCGCCTGTCCGACCTGTTCGCGTCAGGAGTTCGACGTGATCGGCACGGTTAACGCGCTGGAACAGCGGCTGGAAGACATCATTACCCCGATGGATGTTTCCATCATCGGCTGCGTGGTGAACGGCCCCGGCGAAGCGCTGGTGTCTACGATCGGCGTAACGGGCGGACACAACAAGAGCGGCTTCTACGAAGACGGCGTACGCCAGAAAGAGCGCTTCGATAATGAGCAGATGATTGACCAACTGGAAGCGAAAATTCGCGCCAAAGCGTTGATGCTGGATGACAGCAAGCGCATCGACGTCAGCCAGATCGAAGATAAATAACCGGAAGCTGGGCCGCCTGTGCGGCCCGCAGCCTATTTACCCGGATTGATGCGGGCAGCGTAATCCCTCTATAATCGGGACTTTGCTAACCCGCTATACAAAGAACGGAACAGAGAACAGTCGTGGCAAAAAATATCCAAGCCATTCGCGGTATGAATGATTACCTGCCCGCCGAAACGGCGCTGTGGCAGCGTATTGAGGCCGTACTGAAGCAGGTATTAGGCAGCTATGGTTACGGTGAAATCCGTTTACCGATCGTAGAGCAGACCCCGTTGTTTAAGCGCGCCATCGGCGAAGTAACCGATGTGGTCGAAAAAGAGATGTACACCTTTGAAGACCGCAACGGCGACAGCCTGACGCTGCGCCCTGAATTAACCGCGGGCTGCGTGCGTGCGGGTATTGAGCATGGTCTGCTGTACAATCAGGAACAACGCTTCTGGTATCTGGGTCAGGCGTTCCGGCATGAACGTCCGCAGAAAGGGCGCTATCGCCAGTTCTATCAGCTGGGTGCGGAAGTGTTCGGGCTGGAAGGTCCGGATATCGACGCTGAGCTGATTATGATGACGGCGCGCTGGTGGCGGGCGCTGGGTATCGCCGGGCATGTTTCGCTGGAGCTGAACTCCATTGGTTCTGCAGAAGCCCGCGCAAACTATCGCAGCGCGCTGACTGCCTATCTTGAGCAGTACAAAGAACAGCTGGATGAAGACTGTAAGCGCCGCATGTATACCAACCCGCTGCGCGTGCTGGATTCTAAAAATCCGGAAGTACAGGCACTGCTGAACGATGCGCCGCGTTTGTCCGAATACCTGGACGCGGAGTCGCGCGAACACTTTGCCGGTCTGTGCCGTTTTCTGGATGATGCGGGTATCGCTTACCGGGTGAACGAACGCCTGGTGCGCGGCCTGGATTACTATAACCGCACGGTGTTTGAGTGGGTGACTACCAGCCTGGGCGCACAGGGTACGGTTTGCGCCGGCGGCCGCTACGACGGCCTGGTCAGCCAACTGGGCGGCCATGCTACGCCGGGCATCGGCTTTGCGATGGGGATGGAGCGCCTGGTGCTGCTGGTGCAGTCGGTGAACCCTGATTTTCGCGCCGAAGGCCAGGTGGACGTCTACCTGATCTCCTCCGGCGAGGGGACGCAAAGCGCCGCTATGCAACTGGCTGAAAAAATCCGTGATGCTATGCCGCAGGTTAAGCTGATGACCAACTACGGCGGCGGAAACTTTAAGAAACAATTCGCCAGAGCGGACAAGTGGGGTGCCCGCATCGCCCTTGTGCTGGGTGAGAACGAAATGCATGCCGGTCAGGTTAACGTGAAAAACCTGCGTAATGGCGACCAGCAAACCGTGGCTCAGGATGACGTCACCACGCTGCTGGCAACGATCTTAGGTTAAGGAGAAGGACACCGTGGAAGTCTATACCACAGAAAACGAACAAGTTGACGCCATTCGCAACTTCTTTAAAGAAAACGGCAAGGCTATCGTCGTTGGCATCGTGATTGGTTTCGGCGCGCTGTTTGGCTGGCGCTACTGGCAGAGCCATCAGACGGAAAACATGGCCCGCGCCTCAATGTCTTATCAGCAGGCCAGCGAATCGCTGACCGGCGGAAAAGCGGACGGTGTTTCCCGGATGGAAGCTTTCATCAAGGAAAACCAGAACAGCTACGGCGTGCTGGCGGCAATGCAGTTGGCGCAGCATCAGGTTGATAAAAAAGACTTCGCCGGCGCGGAAAAGCAGCTTAGCTGGGCTGCGGCGCAGAATAAAGATCAGAACCTGGCCGCATTGATCGACCTGCGTCTTGCCCGCGTGCAGTTGCAGGAAAAGAAATACGACGAGGCGCAGAAGACGCTGGATCGTGTTACGGCCAAGGGCTGGGTCGCCATGGCTGACGAAGTGCGCGGCGATGTGCTGGTTGCCAAAGGCGATCAGCAGGGCGCCCGGAATGCTTACAGCAAAGGGCTGGCATCCTCGGAAGCGTCTCAGTCATTGCAGGCGCTGCTGAAAATGAAACTGAATAATTTGTCCAGCTAAGGGGATAACGAATGCAAGTGCGTAAGACGCTCCTGGTAGGGCTGGTCTCTGTAACGCTGCTGAGCGGATGTTCATGGTTCAGCAGTGAGACGGACGTGGTGACGATGTCTCCCCTGCCTAAAGTAGAAAACCAGTTCAGCCCGAATACGGTATGGAGTACCTCGGTGGGCGACGGCATCGGTGAGTATTATTCGCACCTGCGTCCGGCCTGGCAAGACGGTAAAATCTACGCCGCCGATCGTAACGGCGTCGTGAAAGCGATGGACGCCGAAAAAGGCAGCGTTGCCTGGACGGTTAACCTGGCCGAAAAATCCGGCTTTTTCTCCTCTTCTGCGCCCGCGCTGTTGTCCGGCGGTTTAGCGGTTTCCGGCGACAAAGTATACGTCGGCTCGGAAAAAGCGGTGGTTTACGCCCTGAGCACGTCGGAAGGGAACGTTGAGTGGAAAACGGTCGTGGCCGGTGAAGCGATTTCCCGCCCGGTGATCAGCGACGGCATGGTACTGATTCACACCTCCAACGGCATGTTGCAGGCGCTGAATGAGTCTGACGGCGCCATCCGCTGGACGGTTAACCTCGATATGCCTTCTTTGTCCCTGCGCGGCGAGTCTGCGCCTGCAATCGCCTACGGTGCGGCAATCGTCGGCGGCGATAACGGCCGCGTCAGCGCCGTGCTGATGCAGCAGGGCCAGATGATCTGGCAACAGCGTATTTCCCAGCCGGTCGGCGCCACGGAGATCGATCGTCTGAATGACGTAGATACCACCCCGGTAATCGTAGACGGCGTGGTGTACGCGCTGGGTTACAACGGTAACCTGACGGCGCTGGAGTTGCGTTCCGGCCAAGTGCTCTGGAAACGTGAAATGGGCGCGGTGAATGACTTCATCGTAGATGCCGGCCGTATTTTCCTGGTGGATCAGAAAGATCGCCTGGTCGGGCTGAAGAGCGATGGCGGCGTGACCCTGTGGACCAACAGCGATCTGCTGCACCGTAACCTGACGGCGCCGGTGTTGTATAACGGTTATCTGGTGGTTGGCGACAGTGAAGGTTACCTGCACTGGGTTAATGCCGACGACGGCCGCTTCGTGGCACAGCAGAAGGTGGACAGTTCAGGCTTCCTGAGCGCGCCTTTGGTTGCCGGTGACAAGCTGGTTATTCAGGCGCGTGGCGGAAAAGTTTACGCCATTACCCGCTGATTATATTATCGCGGGGCATAACGGATGTGCCCTGTAACGGCTCCTGACAAACATCAGGGGCCGTTTCGTCTTATTAATACCCCCGCTCCGGAGCGCCCGGATGCGGGAGAGAAATTATTTCAACGAGGCTGCAACAATGATACCTGTCGTCGCGCTGGTCGGGCGCCCGAATGTGGGAAAGTCCACGCTGTTCAACCGCCTGACGCGCACCCGTGATGCGCTGGTGGCTGATTTTCCGGGACTGACCCGCGACCGCAAGTATGGCCGCGCCGAAGTTAATGGTCAGGAATTTATTGTCATCGATACCGGCGGTATTGATGGCACAGAAGACGGGGTGGAAACCCATATGGCCGAACAATCGCTTTTGGCGATTGAAGAGGCGGATGTCGTCCTGTTCATGGTGGATGCCCGTGCCGGGCTGATGCCGGCGGATGAGGGCATCGCCCGGCATCTGCGCAGCCGGCAGAAAGCCACGTTTCTGGTGGTAAACAAAACCGACGGCCTGGATCCTGACGTTGTTACCGGCGATTTCTACGCCCTGGGGCTGGGAGAAACCTATGCGATTGCGGCCTCTCACGGACGCGGCGTCACCCAGCTCATTGAGCATGTTCTGCAACCGTTTATGCCGCCGGAAGAAGTTGAAGTCGAGCTGACGGAAGAAGAGGCCAATGCAGCGTATTGGGCTGAGCTGGAGGAAGAGGGTGAATTGGCGGAGGAGGGTGAAGAGGAAGAAGATGCCTTCGATCCGCAGAGCCTGCCGATCAAGCTGGCTATCGTCGGGCGCCCGAATGTGGGTAAGTCCACGCTAACTAACCGCATTCTGGGTGAAGAGCGGGTGGTGGTTTACGATATGCCGGGAACCACCCGTGACAGTATTTATATTCCGATGGTGCGCGATGAGCGTGAGTACGTACTCATTGACACCGCCGGGGTGCGTAAACGCGGCAAAGTGACGGACACGGTGGAAAAATTCTCCGTGATTAAAACCTTGCAGGCGATTGAAGACGCCAACGTGGTGTTGTTGGTTATTGACGCCCGTGAAGGTATTTCCGATCAGGACCTGTCGCTGCTGGGCTTTATTCTCAACGCCGGGCGTTCGCTGGTTATTGCGGTCAACAAATGGGACGGTTTGTCTCAGGAAACGCGCGATCAGGTAAAAGAAACGCTGGATCTGCGCCTCGGCTTCGTCGATTTTGCCCGCATTCACTTTATCTCCGCCCTGCACGGCAGCGGCGTGGGCAATCTGTTTGAATCCATTCAGGAAGCCTACGAGTGTGCGACCCGCCGGGTTAGCACGTCCTTACTGACCCGTATCATGAATATGGCGCAGGACGATCACCAGCCGCCGCTGGTACGCGGCCGCCGGGTGAAGCTGAAGTATGCCCATGCGGGCGGTTATAACCCGCCGATTGTCGTTATTCACGGTAATCAGGTGAAAGACCTGCCTGACGCTTACAAACGCTACCTGATGAACTACTTCCGCCGTTCCCTGAAGGTTATGGGGACGCCGATCCGTATTCAGTTTAAGGAAGGGGATAACCCCTTTGCCAACAAGCGCAATACGCTGACGCCGAATCAGATGCGTAAACGTAAGCGCTTGATGCAGCATATGAAAAAGAGTAAATAATAGACGGGGCACAGAATGTGCCCTGTTTTTTGTCTGCCGGCCGGTGCGGTCTGGGCCTGTCAAAGCGTATGGATGGTGTCATGTCCTGGGAAACATGGAGTTTTGCATTCGGCGTTACCGTACCCAACCTGATGATGCTGATGTTGGGCGTCGTGCTGCGGCGCTTCCGGCTATTGGATGACGCGTTTTGCGACGGCGCCACCCGGTTGGTGTTCAATCTTTCCCTGCCGTGTCTGCTGTTTTTCAGCACGGCGGCTAACCGTGCCGATTTGGGCAGTAACCTGACTTTTGTGGTGTACGGCGGCGTAGCAACGCTGGCGTGCTTTTTATTGCTGGAACTGGCGGCAACTAAACTGGTGAAAGAGCCGCGTGAACGCGGGATCTTCGTGCAGGGCGGGTTTCGGTCGAATACGGCGATTGTCGGCCTGGCTTACTGCGCCAGCGCGTATGGCGATGAAGGCGTCGCCGTCGGCTCGATGTATATGGCGGTAACGGTGATCATGTTTAACGTGCTGTCCGTCATTACGCTGACCCGCTCACTGGCGGGGAGCGGACGGCGCGGCATCGGCATTGGCGTGATTGCACGCGGGGTGGTGACCAACCCGCTGATTATCGGCATCGTGCTGGGGCTGGCTTACGCGCAGAGCGGGTGGACGATTCCCAAAGTGATCGCGGATACCGGCAGCTTTATTTCCGCGCTGGCACTGCCGCTGGCGTTGTTGTGCACCGGCGCCAGCATTGGCTGGCGCGCTATGTTCAACTCATCCAATACTGCGGGCTATGCGGCAGTTGCCAAGCTGATGCTGGTGCCTGGCCTGATGACGCTGGGCGGCCTGGCGATCGGGCTGCGTGGCGTGCAGCTCGGCGTGATGTTTTTATTTACTTCAACGCCCACGGCGGCGGCCAGCTATGTAATGACCCGTGCCATGGGCGGTAATGCGACGCTGGCGGCGAATATCATCGCGCTGACGACGCTGGGTTCCTTTTTTACCACCGCTGTGGGACTCTATGTACTGCGCCATTTGGGCGTCATTTAACGGGAGAAAACTGATGGATGCGCTATGCCCGGTTTGCCGGCAGAATATGCTGTGGCGTGATGGTCACTTCTTTTGTGAGCGTTGCCGGCAGGGTTACCAACGCCAGGCACTGTGCCCGGAGTGTGAAAAGCCATTGCAGGAATTGAAGGCCTGCGGCGCTGTTGATTACCTTTGCCAGAATGGTCACGGATTGATCTCCCGCAAGAGGGTACGTTTTAGCTATATTCCGCTGTGACTTAACAAGTAATTTGTGCTAAATAGATTAACGGATGATTTTTATTCTCACTGATATATTGAATCGCCAATTTGCTATTTTTAATTAACTCAATACCCCTAAAGTGGTATTTATTATTAACTGTGAGAGTGACCAGGTAATTATTATCGAAAATCTGACTCTCTGCGCATTTCTATTTTATGCCTTCCCGTCATTCTATTTCCATCCTGCTATCTGCTTCGCAAAAAACGATTTTTTCGCCCATAACCTGAACTGATTTGATTAAAAACAATATTTTCATTGTGGTTTTTAGTTCTTATATCCATGAGCAATAAAACCCTCTGATTGACGCCACCTTGTTTATTCGACAGCAGGATGGCGGATAAAAATAAAATGGCTGCCGGCATCCTTTCCCGGTTCGGCCTTAATCTGGAAGACGCACTTATGGCTAGGCAAAGCAAAAAATTACTGCATGTTATGCTTTTGGGGCTGGCGGGAATTTGGGGTGTGAGTCAGGCGGAAACTGCGCCGCCGGCGAACGCAGCCAAGGAACAGAAAGTCGAAGCGCGTAACGATCGTTTCGCACCGATGCATCCGTCACAATACAACTCCTGGAAGGCGACCAGCGAGCAGTCCGAGCGGGTTGACGCGCTGGGGGAAGATCCCCGCATGGTCATTCTGTGGGCGGGATATCCTTTTGCCAAAGATTACAACAAACCCCGCGGTCACTTTTATGCGCTGACCGACGTACGTGAAACCCTGCGTACCGGCGCGCCGAAAACGCCGGAAGACGGCCCGTTGCCGATGGCCTGCTGGAGCTGTAAAAGCCCCGATGTGGCCCGCGTAATCAGCGAGCAGGGCGAAGACGGCTACTTTACCGGTAAATGGGCGCGCGGCGGACCGGAAATCGTCAACGCGCTGGGCTGCGCCGACTGCCACAATACGGCATCAGATGATTTCGCCAAAGGCAAACCGGCATTAACGCTGTCCCGTCCTTATATTTCACGCGCAATGGACACCATCGGCAAACCGTTTGAAAAAGCGGGACGTCTCGATCAGCAATCTATGGTCTGCGCCCAGTGTCACGTGGAATATTATTTCGACGGCGATAAGAAAGCCGTGAAATTACCTTGGGACAAAGGAACCACCGTTGATGATATGGAAGCTTACTACGACAATATCGCTTTTGCGGATTGGGTAAACCCCCTGTCAAAAACACCGATGATTAAAGCGCAGCACCCGGAATATGAAACCTGGCGCGACGGCGTACATGGCAAAAATAACGTTACCTGTATTGATTGCCATATGCCGAAGGTGAAAAACGAGAAAGGCCTGCTTTATACCGATCACAAGATCGGCAACCCGTTTGATAACTTCGATCAAACCTGCACCACCTGCCATACGCAGGATAAAGCGGCGCTGCAATCGATTGTCGATCAGCGCAAGAAAGATATTCATGACCTGAAGATCAAAGCGGAAGATCAGCTGGTGCGCGCGCACTTCGAAGCGAAAGCCGCCTGGGATGCCGGTGCGACCGAAGCTGAGATGAAGCCGATTCAGCAGGATATCCGTCACGCACAGTGGCGCTGGGATTACGCCATCGCTTCACACGGCGTCGCCATGCATGCGCCGGACGTTGCGTTGCGGGTGTTAGGCACGTCGATCAACAAGTCTGCCGATGCCAGAACCAAACTGGCCCGTCTGCTGGCGACCAAAGGCATTACGCACGAAATCGCGCTGCCGGATATCTCTACCAAGGCGAAAGCACAGCTGGCTCTGGGAATGGACATGGACGCGCTGAACAAAGAAAAACAGGAATTCCTGAAGACGGTTGTTCCCCAGTGGGATGAACAGGCTCGTAAAGCAGGATTGTTAGACCAATAACCAAAAAACGCCCCGCAGAGCGGGGCGAATAACCAGTGGAGTCAATATGAGCGTATTACGTTCGTTATTTGCCACCGGGGTGCTGGCCTGCTGCTTTATGTTTTCCGCATTACCCGCCAGTGCTCAGGAAAACGCCGGAGCCGACGCGCCGTATAAAGTGGAATTGCAGCGCAATCCCGACGATGCCTGTACCCGTTGCCATAAGCCGCAGGATTTGGGCATGCACGGCGAACATGCGAAGGCCATCAACCCGAATAACGGCCAGGCGTTAACCTGTACCAACTGCCACGGTAATCCGGGGCCGCAGCACCGCGAAGGCGGGAAAGATGTGATGCGTTTCAACGAGCCGGTGTATACCGCCAGCCAGCAGAACAGCGTCTGTATGGCATGCCACCTGCCGGAGAAACTGCAGGCCGCTTTCTGGCCGCATAACGTACACGTGAACAAAGTTGCCTGCGCAAGCTGCCACGAGTTGCACCCGGCAACGGATCCGATGCAGAAGCTCAGCGACAAGGGGCGTATTCAGATCTGCGTGGATTGTCACCGTGAACAGCGGGAAAACCCGGCTTTCAATCCGTCATCGGTTAAGATCCTGAAGGACATACCATGAGCTACTCTCGCCGTCAGTTTGTTACCGGCATCGGGGCGCTGATCTTTATGTCTGGACCGGCGGGCCGAACGGTAGCGCAAACGCTGAATATTAACGGAATACGTTACGGCATGGTGCATGATGAGTCGCTGTGCATCGGGTGTACCGCCTGTATGGACGCCTGCCGGGAAGTCAACAAGGTGCCGGAAGGCGTCAGCCGGTTGCAGATCCTGCGCAGCGAGCCTGTCGGTACGTTTCCCGATGTGCATTACCGGTTTTACCGGCACTCCTGTCAGCACTGTGAAAACGCGCCGTGCGTGGACGTGTGCCCTACCGGCGCCTCGTTTATCGACGCCAAAACCGGCATCGTCGACGTTAACCCTGACCTCTGCGTGGGATGTCAGTATTGCATCGCGGCGTGTCCGTACCGCGTGCGCTTTATCCACCCGGAGAGCAAAGCCGCGGACAAATGCGACTTTTGCCGTAAAACCAATCTGGCCCAGGGCAAGTTACCGGCCTGCGTGGAATCCTGTCCGACCAAGGCCCTGACGTTCGGCAACCTGGACGATCCCAACAGCGACGTTTCCGTGCTGTTGCGCGAGAAGCCGGTGTACCGCGCCAAGGCGGCGCTGGGTACGCAGCCTAAGGTCTACCGGGTGCCCTCACAGTACGGGGAGATAGCGGAATGAACACGACAACGTCCTCCGCCTTTCACTTTCCTTCGCTGGTCTGGGATTGGCCGATTGCTATTTATCTGTTCCTGATCGGGATCTCCGCCGGGCTGGTGACCGTCGCGATTCTGCTGCGCCGTTACCATCCGCAGGCGGGTACTGCGCAGAGCGGCATCATGCGCACCACTGCCATCGTGGCGCCGCTCTCCATCATCGTCGGTCTGGTGATCCTGATTTTCCACCTGACCCGGCCGTGGACGTTCTGGAAGCTGATGTTCCACTACAGCTTCACCTCGGTTATGTCGATGGGGGTTATGCTGTTCCAGGTTTATACCGTGGTGCTGCTGGTTTGGCTGGCGATCATCTTTCATGAGGAAGTTGCCGGGCTGCAACGGCGCTTTGTGCCGCGCATGGGCTGGATTAACACGCTGGTGAGCCGGCTGGCCGGTTTTACCCGCGGGCTGGAAAACCTGCTGATGGTGCTGGCGGTGCTGCTGGGCGCCTATACCGGTTTTCTGTTGTCCGCGCTGAAGTCTTATCCGTTCCTGAATAACCCGGTGTTGCCGGCGCTGTTTTTGTTTTCCGGCGTCTCGTCCGGGATCTCCGTGGCGATACTTACCGCGGTGAAAATGTTCCGGGTTTCACCGGACAGCCAGGAAATTCACTTCGTCCACCGTCTGGAAAAACCGGTGGTCGGGCTTGAGATTTTCCTGCTGGCCGCCTTCCTGATCGGCCTGCTGCTGGGCGGCGGCGGTAAGGAAGAAGCGCTGATGGCCGCCGTCGGCGGCGGATTCTGGGCGTGGTGGTTCTGGGTCGGCGTTGTAGGTATCGGCCTCGTGCTGCCGCTGCTGGTGCGCATGGTATGGCGCTCGCATTCTTCCCTGCAACTGTGGTTAACGGCTGGCGCCAGCCTGTGCGGCGTTCTGCTGTTACGTTTCTTTGTGTTGTACGCCGGGCAAATGACGGTGGTGTAAAGGGATACTTTGCGGTTGATGATTCCTGAACTGGGAACGATAGCCTTACTGGCGGCGCTGATGTTGAGCGTCGCCTCTTCTCTGCTGGTATGGGCGGGATGCGTCCGCCGCAGGGAAGAATGGCTGCGTTTTGCCCCGGCGGCAGGCGTGGCGGTCTGTTTGTTGGTAGTAGCCGCCTTTGCCGTGCTGGTTTTCTCCTTCCTCCGGGATGATTTCTCGGTGCAGTACGTTGCGCAGCACTCGCACCGGGATCTCCCGCTGCTGCTAAAAATTGCGGCAAGCTGGGGCGGCCACGAAGGCTCGCTTCTGTTCTGGCTGATGGCCCTGACCCTGTGGGGCGGGCTGTTTGCCTTGCTTTCGCGCCGCTATGATCTGCGCTTCTCCGCGTTAACGCTGGCATTGATGAACGGCGTGAATGCGGCATTCATCATTTTTATCGTCTGGTTCTCCAGCCCGTTTGCCCGGCTGTTTCCTCCTGCCTGGGAAGGGCGGGATTTGAACCCGATGCTGCAACATATCGCGTTGATTATTCATCCTCCTCTGCTGTACCTGGGCTATGCCGGGTTTACGTTGTGCGCGGCGATGGCGCTGGGCGCGGTGCTGAACGGTCGTTTTGATGCGGCGATTGCGGGTTGGGTACGGCGCTGGGCCGGCCCGGCGTGGGGCTTCCTGACGGCGGGAATTATTCTGGGCTCATGGTGGGCATACTGTGAGCTGGGGTGGGGCGGCTGGTGGTTTTGGGACCCGGTGGAAAACGCCTCCCTGCTTCCGTGGCTGAGCGGGACGGCGTTGCTGCACAGCCTGGCGGTCAGCGCCCGGCGGGGCATTTTCCGTCACTGGACGCTGTTGCTGGCGTTGTTCACCTTTATCCTCAGCCTGTTGGGAACGCTGATCGTGCGTTCCGGCATGCTGGTTTCCGTGCATGCGTTCGCTCTGGATGCGGAGCGTGCGCTGCCTTTGCTGATTTTGTTCGCCGGGCTGAGTTGCCTGGCGTTGGGATTGTACGCCGCGCGTTGCGATTTACGGCCGGCCGCCGCGCGCTACTTCCCTTTCTCGCGTGAAAACCTGATGCTGGGCGCGTTGCTGCTGTTCACGGTAGTGACGTTGGTGGTGCTGATTGGCACCTTCTACCCGATGTTGTACGGCCTGATGGGATGGGGAAAAATTTCCGTCGGCGCGCCGTATTTCAACTTGTCGCTGGCACCCATCGCGGTGCTAATCCTGCTGCTGATGGCCGGTTCAGGCGGCGTGCGCTGGAAATCCGCGCCGGCGCCCGGTAAAACGGCGCTCCTGGGGCTGGCGGCGCTGGCCTGTATTGTCGCGCTGTTAGCCGCGTGGCTTACGGGTATCGGCGTATTGGCTGCTGCGATCGTCGGGATCATCGTGTCCGTGACGGTGGCGCAAGCTGGCCCGTTTACGCGCATCAATGCCCGGCTGGGCGGTATGCTGCTGGCGCATGCCGGGGTGGCGCTGAGCGCGTTGGGGATCGTATTTTCCGCCAGTATTTATCATGAAGTCAGCGTGAATTTATCGCCGGGGCAGCAAACGACGCTCTCCGGCTATCAGTTCCGTTATGTGAGTGCGGAGCTGCAGGCCAAAGAGAACTACACCGCCGAAGTTTTGCGCGTGGATATTCTGCGTGAGGGGAAAACGCTGGCGACGGTAATGCCGGAGCGGCGTCACTACACCGCACGCAACCAGTTGATGATTGAACCCGGCATTCACTGGGGCTGGATGGGAAGCTGGTACGTGGTGGCCGGTGAGAAAACGGACCGGGAGCGCTATGCGATGCGTTTCTATTACCAGCGGGGAGTTCAGTGGATTTGGCTCGGCGGTGTGTTGATGATCGCCGGTATGATGTGGAATCGCATGGGCAGGAGGGTATCCCGGTGAAGAGCCTGATTTTGTGCCTGCTGTTTTTCCTGCCGCTTTGCGTATCGGCGCAGATCGTCGATACCTGGCAATTCGCGTCGCCTGAACAACAGAAGCAGGCTTATGATTTGGCACGTGAATTACGCTGCCCGCAGTGCCAGAACCAGAATCTGATGGAGTCGAATGCGCCGGTGGCGGTCACTATGCGCCATGAGGTTTTTACCCTGGTTGAGCAGGGGAAAAGCGCTGACGAGATCGTGGCGTCTATGACGCAACGCTACGGAGAATTTGTGCGTTACACGCCTTCCCTGACGCGCCATACCCTGTTGCTTTGGGGAGCGCCGTTGCTGTTGGTTGGTATGGCGGGCGGGGGATGGTGGCTGGCGATGCGTCGCCAGCGTCGTGCGTGGCGTCAGGAGGCGGAAAAATGACGGAGTTCGTATTGCTGTTGGCTTTGATGGCATTGACGTTGGGCGTCATTTTATTTTGGCCGCGCAGTCTCCGGAGTACGGTGACGCATGGCCGGCAGGCGCAGGAGGCGGAGGCGATTTACGCTCAGCAGTGCCGTCAGGCGGAAAGCGCGCTGGCGGATCCTGCTTTAGCGCAGGCGCTGCAAAGGGAGCTGGAGAAAGACATCCTGCCAGCGCCTGCCGCGGTTGAAGTTCAGGCCGGACGCCCGTCCGGACGTATGGCGCTGTTGCTCTGGGTATCGGTTGTTCTGCTGAGCGGCGGCGCTTACGTGCTGAGCGGCGATTATCACCGGGTACGCGCAGGCATCGCGGCGATACAAAACGATCCTTTCAGCGAGCTGACGCCGCTGCAAAAGGAGGATCGCCGGCTGGAGAAACTGAAGGCATCGCTGCGGGCGACGCCGGAGGACAGCGTGCTGTGGGCTGAGTTAGGGGAGCAATATCTGCTGCTGAATGCCTATGACCACGCGACGAAGGCCTATGAGCGCGCGCTGGCGCTGCGTGGTGAAAACGCGGAGTTGCTGTCGGCGCTGGCGACGGTATTGTACTACCGCGACGGTCAGCACCTGAGCGCGGATGCCAGAGCGTTGATCGATCGTGCGCTGGCGCAGGATCCCGGTGAGGTTTCCGCCTTGATGCTGTTGGCCTCTGACGCCTTTTTTGCCGCTGATTATGCCCGGGCGATCGACATCTGGCAGACGCTGCTGGATGGCGGGAGTCCGCGCATTAACCGGGTTAAACTGATTGAAGCCATCCAAACGGCGCGCATGATGCAGCAAAACGCGATGCCGTAGTTTATTGCAGCGTCAGGCTTTACGGACGTTTTCCACTCTGCTTTCCACCCAACCGTCCGGGACACGGGTTTGCAGTAACTCGCCGTTCCGGGCCTGATCGATGCTTTTCAGCAGCTCGCCCTGCGAAGTACGGGTAACGCTGTAACCGCGCGCCAGCGTCGCCAGCGGGCTGACGCTCTCCAGTTGGGAACATAACACCTTGAAGTGCTCCCGTTCCCGCCCGAGGCGGCGCAGGATGACCTGCTCCAGCCGGTAGTGAATCTGCTGCAGGCGCTGCTGCTGGCGGGCGATGCGCGGAGCAGGCTGCTGCTGTTGCAGGCGTTGCCCCAAGCGTTCCAGATTACGGACGGCGATGCGCAAGCGGGTTTGCATCGCCTCACTCAGGCGTTGCTGTAGCCGGAATAACTGCGTTTGCTGCCTGGCGACGCGCAATTGCGGGTGCTGTTGCTGCAAGCGGTGTTGCAGGCGGGAAAAACGTTGCTGGCGCTGAACCAGGTAATAGTCCATCGCCATTTCCAGGCGCTGTTGCTGGCTCTGGATTTGCCGCAGCAGCTCAAGCTGATTGCGGCTGACCAGCTCCGCGGCGGCGGAGGGCGTCGGCGCACGCAGGTCGGCGATGAAGTCCGCGATAGTGACGTCGGTTTCGTGGCCGACGGCGCTGACCACGGGAATACGGCTGGCAAAGATGGCGCGGGCGACGCGCTCATCGTTGAAGCTCCACAAATCCTCCAGCGAACCGCCGCCCCGGCCGACGATCAAGACATCGCAGTCATTACGCAAATTCGCCAGTTCAATCGCGCGTACGATTTGCGCAGGCGCTTCGCTGCCCTGAACTTGCGTCGGGTAGATCACGACCGGCAGGGAAGGGTCGCGGCGTTTCAGAATATGCAGAATGTCATGCAGTGCCGCGCCGCTGGAGGAGGTAATTACCCCGATGCAGCGTGCCGGTGCCGGCAGCGGCTGTTTATGCGCCTGATCGAACAAGCCTTCCGCCTGCAATTTTTGTTTCAACTGCTCAAACTGCTGCTGCAACGCGCCATCGCCGGCGGGTTGCATGCTTTCGGCAATCAGCTGATAGTCACCGCGCGGTTCGTACAGGGTAATGGTGGCCCGCATCAATACCTGCTGACCGTTTTGCGGACGAAAAGTGACCCGGCGGTTACTGTTGCGGAACATGGCGCAACGCACCTGGGCGCGATCGTCCTTCAGCGTAAAGTACCAATGCCCTGAAGCAGGCTGCGACAGATTAGAGATTTCACCGGAAAGCCAGATTTGCCCCATTTCCATTTCCAGCAGTTGGCGAACCGTTTGGTTCAGGCGGCTGACGGTAAAAATTGGGGGGGAAGAAGGTATCGACATGTGACGCAGATCAAACTCTAAATCAACGTGTTAATTGATTGATAGTACATAAGCCAGTGAGCATCGCAAGACTTTTATGAAAAAAGTGCTGGAGGCAACCGTTTTCGGCCTGTATAATGCCGCGGCAATATTAAATCTGGTTCAGTCCAACACTCTGGTGAGATATTGCCCATGCTACGTATCGCAAAAGAAGCTCTGACGTTTGACGACGTTCTCCTGGTTCCCGCCCATTCTACCGTTCTTCCCAACACCGCCGACCTCGGCACGCAGCTAACCGCGACCATTCGCCTGAATATCCCTATGTTGTCCGCCGCGATGGATACCGTCACGGAAGCCCGTCTGGCGATTGCGCTGGCACAGGAGGGCGGCATCGGCTTTATCCACAAAAACATGTCCATTGAGCGCCAGGCTGAAGAAGTGCGCCGGGTGAAGCGTCATGAGAGCGGCATCGTTACCGATCCGCAGACCGTAACGCCGACCACCACGCTGCGCGAAGTGAAAGCCCTGACCGAACGTAACGGATTTGCCGGTTACCCGGTGGTGGAAAACGGCAACGAGCTGGTGGGCATCATTACCGGTCGTGACGTGCGTTTTGTCACCGATCTTGATCAGCCGGTCACGGCGGTCATGACGCCGAAAGAGCGTCTGGTCACGGTGAAAGAAGGCGAAGCGCGCGAAGTCGTCTTGCAGAAAATGCATGAAAAACGTGTGGAAAAAGCGCTGGTGGTGGATGAAGATTTCCGTCTTCAGGGGATGATCACCGTTAAGGATTTCCAGAAAGCGGAACGTAAGCCCAATGCCTGTAAAGACGAGCATGGCCGTTTACGCGTAGGCGCTGCGGTGGGCGCGGGCGCGGGTAATGAAGAGCGCATTGCCGCGCTGGTGGAAGCCGGCGTGGATATTCTGCTGATTGACTCCTCTCACGGTCATTCTGAAGGCGTTCTGCAGCGCATTCGCGAGACGCGCGCCAAATACCCGGATCTGCAAATCATCGGCGGCAACGTGGCGACCGGCGCGGGCGCCAAAGCGCTGGCCGCGGCCGGCGTGAACGCGGTGAAGGTCGGTATTGGCCCTGGTTCCATCTGTACCACCCGTATTGTTACCGGCGTCGGTGTTCCGCAAATTACCGCGGTTTCCGATGCGGTTGAAGCGCTGGAAGGCACCGGTATTCCGGTTATCGCCGACGGCGGCATCCGCTTCTCCGGCGATATCGCCAAAGCTATCGCGGCCGGCGCAGCCTGCGTGATGGTGGGTTCCATGATGGCCGGAACGGAAGAGTCTCCGGGAGAAATCGAGCTGTATCAGGGCCGTTCCTTTAAGTCTTATCGCGGCATGGGCTCTCTGGGCGCGATGTCAAAAGGTTCTTCCGACCGTTACTTCCAGAGCGATAACGCGGCGGACAAGCTGGTGCCGGAAGGTATCGAAGGCCGTGTAGCGTATAAGGGCCGGCTGAAAGAGATCGTTCACCAGCAGATGGGCGGGTTGCGTTCCTGCATGGGGCTGACCGGCTGCGCCACCATTGATGAGCTGCGCACCAAGGCGGAGTTTGTTCGCATTACCGGTTCCGGTATTCAGGAAAGCCACGTTCACGATGTGACCATCACCAAAGAATCGCCGAACTATCGTTTGGGGTCCTGATTTCTTTATCAAAAGCCCGGTATAATGCCGGGCTGATTTTTACCGTTATCGGCTTTCGGCTCTTTATTTTTTAAACAAGGCCTCACATGACTCAAAATATTCATAAGCATCGCATCCTGATATTGGACTTCGGTTCTCAATACACACAGTTGCTGGCCCGCCGCGTGCGTGAAATCGGCGTTTACTGTGAACTTTGGGCATGGGATGTGACGGAAGCGCAGATCCGCGAGTTCAATCCGAGCGGCATCATTCTGTCCGGCGGCCCGGAAAGCACCACCGAAGGCGACAGCCCGCGTGCGCCGGACTACGTCTTCAATGCCGGCGTACCGGTGTTCGGCGTGTGCTATGGCATGCAGACCATGGCGATGCAGCTGGGCGGTAAGGTGGAAAGCTCCACCGAGCGTGAATTCGGTTATGCGCAGGTAGAAATTAAAGCCGACAGCAAGATGTTCCACGACATCAAAGATGCCGTGACGGCGGCGGGCAAGCCGGTGCTGGATGTGTGGATGAGCCATGGCGACAAGGTGACCGCGATTCCGTCGGACTTCGTCACCGTCGCCAGTACGGAATCCTGCCCGTTCGCGATTATGGCGAACGATGAAAAACGTTTTTACGGCGTGCAGTTCCATCCTGAAGTGACCCATACCCGTCAGGGGCTGCGTATGCTGGAGCGCTTTGTGCTGGATATCTGCGGTTGCGAAGCGCTGTGGACGCCGGCCACCATTATCGAAGATACCGTAGCACGCCTGCGTGAGCAGGTTGGCAGCGACCAGGTTATCCTCGGCTTGTCCGGCGGGGTGGATTCCTCCGTTACTGCGCTGCTGCTGCACCGCGCCATCGGTAAGAACCTGACCTGCGTATTCGTCGATAACGGTCTGCTGCGCCTGAATGAAGGTCAGCAGGTGATGGAGATGTTCGGCGATCAATTCGGCCTGAATATCGTGCACGTTAATGCCGAAAACCGTTTCCTGGATGCGCTGGCAGGCATCAGCGATCCGGAAGCCAAGCGTAAAGCCATCGGCCGGGTTTTCGTTGAAGTCTTTGACGAAGAAGCCGGTAAGCGGAAAGACGTGAAATGGCTGGCGCAGGGCACGATCTACCCGGACGTGATTGAATCCGCGGCGTCGGCGACCGGTAAAGCGCACGTCATCAAATCGCACCACAACGTGGGCGGTTTGCCGGAAGATATGAAGCTGGGCCTGGTTGAACCGCTGAAAGAACTGTTTAAAGACGAAGTGCGTAAAATTGGTCTGGAGCTGGGTCTGCCGTACGACATGTTGTACCGCCACCCGTTCCCCGGACCAGGCCTGGGCGTGCGTGTGCTGGGCGAAGTGAAGAAAGAGTATTGCGACCTGCTGCGCCGCGCCGATGCGATCTTCATTGAAGAACTGCATAAGGCTGAGTTGTACCACAAGGTCAGCCAGGCGTTCACCGTGTTCCTGCCGGTGCGTTCCGTCGGCGTTATGGGCGACGGGCGTAAGTATGATTGGGTGGTTTCGCTGCGTGCGGTGGAAACTATCGACTTCATGACGGCACATTGGGCGCATTTGCCGTATGACTTCCTGGGCCGAGTTTCTAACCGGATCATCAATGAAGTTAATGGCATTTCCCGTGTGGTTTATGATATTTCGGGTAAGCCGCCGGCGACGATTGAGTGGGAATGATCCCCTGACAAACCTGCCGAAAAAGCCATCCGTGAGGATGGCTTTTTTATCACTCCCCCTGCTTACGCGACTGCAGCAAAATCACCCCGCTAAAAATCAGTACCATCGAGCCAATCTCCAACATCCCCAACGGCTCATCCGCGAAGAGGTACCCACACAGCAACGCGACAACCGGCGGAATATAGCTAACGGAAGCGGCGGCGACCGCGCCCAGCCTGGCGATCAGGAAATAGTAAGTCAGATAAGCCAGCCCGGTGCCCAGCAGTCCCAGCCCTAAAATCAGCCCCAGCGACGCTTTAACGCTGGCGGTGATGGCGGAAAGACCGGTAAACGGCGTCAGCAGCGTCAGAATAACCAGCGACAAACCAATCTGGTAAGTGGTTAGCGCCAGCGCCGGAATGTTCAGCGGCGACAGATATTTTCTGGCATAAACGAATGAACATCCGACACTGCAGGCGCCCAGCACCATATAACCTACGCCCGTATAGCTGATGGCCTGGCCGCTGGCCTCCCAGGGGCGGGAAATGAGGATGACGCCGGCCAGCCCCAACAGCACGCCTGCGCTTTTACGCAGCGTCAGTTTTTCCTGGCGCAGGAACAGCAGGGCGGTAATAAACGAAAACAGAGGAATGCAGCCGCTGAGTACGCCGGAAACGCCGGACAGCAGCAAAGACGTGCCTGCGGCAAATGCCCAGTAATAAAGCACCGTCGCCAGTATCGCCATTACCAGAAAATGATGGACGTAACGCAGATGCGCTGCGCGTAATGCTTTTTTGTAGCAGGCAAACAGCAGGATAGGGATAAATCCGCACAGTACGCGCAGAAACACGATTTGCACCGGCGTGATGAACTCGCTCGACCAGCGCATGAAAATGAAGTTGGTTCCCCAGACAATGCCGAGAAACGCAAAAGCGATGTAGCTTTTATCAATATAGTTTTTGTTTATCATAGAATGCCTCCATTGATGGCATTTTGCTCAGCAACATGGCATGATTCAAACGATTTAATTTACACAATAAGATAGAAAAACTATTCCATGAAACGTTATCCTCCCATGAAAGCCCTGCTGGCGTTTGAGGCGGCGGCGCGCCTTGGCAGCTTTATGCAGGCTGCCGCCGAACTTAACGTTACGCCCGGCGCCATAGGGCAACAGATTAAAAGGCTGGAATCCTGGGCGCAGATGGAACTGTTTATCCGTGATGTGCGCAAAGTGACGCTAACGCCGGTAGGAGAACGCTATTACCAGCAAATCTGCCCGGCTCTGCGGCAAATCGCAGAAGCAGGCCGGGTGCTGGAACCCGCAGGCGGAAAAACGCGCGTTGCTATCTCGATGCCGCCGGCGTTTGCCGCGCGTTGGTTTTCTCCCCGTATCCCGGTGCTGCTGCGCCAGTTTCCGCAACTCGACCTCCATCTGAATGCGACCAGCGCGATTGTCGACATTGAGCGGGATGACATCGATCTGGCCGTGCGTTACTTCGACGGTAATGACATGAAACGGGACGTTTCATTGCTGATTAATGATGAATACCGCCTTTATTGCCATCCCGATTACTGCCGGAAACAACGGTTGTTAAGCGTTAACGATTTGGTCAACGCAACGTTGCTTCATACCACGATGCACCCGTACTGGCCTCGCTGGCTGGAAACGTTTACGACGTTAAGCGCTGATGTTGCCGCCGCGCTGCCGGGTATCTATTTCGATCAGTCCCTGCTGGCGATCGATGCCGCGCGGCGTATGCAAGGCGTGGTTCTCAGCAGCAGCCTGCTGCTGGAGGCCGAGTTGAAGAGCGGCGAGCTGATTGAGCTTTTCCCTTATGGCATTACCAGCGACAGGGGATTTTATCTGGTGCGGGCGAAAAAGCGGCGCTTAAGCCCGACAGTCCGTGCCGTAAGCGACTGGATTCGCGCTGAAATGGAATACTACCGCAATGGCTCCGGTGAAATTGTGGCGTAATTGATTTATTCTGGAGCATTGCGGGTAATTGTTAGAGAGTGAGTTCGATGAAATACCAATGGATCCTTTTTGATGCCGACGACACGTTGTTTAATTTTGACGCCTTTGAAGGGCTGAAGCTGATGTTTTCCCGGCTGGGACGTGTGTTCAGTGAAGAGGACTATGCGTTTTATCAGGCCATCAACAAGCCGCTGTGGGTTGATTATCAGAACGGCAAAATTGACGCGCTGCAACTCCAGACCACCCGCTTTGAACCTTGGGCGGAGCAAATGACCATGTCGGCCCGCGATCTGAACAGCGCGTTTTTACAGGCAATGGCGGATATCTGCACTTTATTGCCGGGGGCGGAAGAGTTGCTGCGCGCTTTGTGCGGTAAGGTTGGTATGGGAATTATTACCAACGGATTTACTGAGTTACAGAGCCTGCGTCTGGAAAGAACGGGTCTGAAAGACATGTTTTCTCCGCTGGTGATTTCTGAGCAGATCGGCATTGCCAAACCTGATGCGGGGATTTTCGAGTATGCTTTCAGTCTGATGGATCACCCGCCGAGAGATCGCATCCTGATGGTGGGGGATAACCCGCACTCCGACATCCAGGGCGGGTTGAATGCAGGGATTGATACCTGCTGGGTTAACGTCCACGGCGCTGAACAGCCGGAGGGCATTGAGCCGCACTATCAGGTCCGCTCGTTGAATGAATTACAGGCACTGCTGTTGGCATAAATCCGGTAGCCGCGCCGGGACGCGGCTGTCTGTTCCGGTTGTTCAGAGGTTGATGCCAGCAAAAGACATGAATCCCAAAGACATCAACCCTGCAGTGATAAAGACAGAGCCCAGGCCCTTCAGCCCTTCCGGCATCTTCGCGTACTTCATTTTTTCCCGCAGCCCGGCCATTGCCACAATGGCCAGCATCCAGCCCAGTCCGCACCCGGTACCGTAAACGAAAGATTCGGGGAAGGTGTACTCCCGTTGCACCATAAAAATCGTCGCCCCGAAGATGGCGCAATGGATAGTCAGCAATGGCAGGAAAGCGCCCAGGGTATGTTGCAGGGCGGGTAAAAAGCGTTCAAATACCATTTCCAGAATTTGCACCAGTGCCGCCAGTACCCCGATGAAAGTAATGAAATCGAGGAAACTGAGATCGACGCCTTCTATCAGAGCGCCGTTCTTTAACAGATTATGGTAGATCAGATTGTTTAGCGGCGTAGCGATGGCGAGCAGAACGGTGACCGTCAGCCCCAGTCCGAAAGCGGTTTCTATCTTTTTAGAGACGGCTAAAAAGGTACACATGCCGAGAAAAAAGTTCAGAGCCATGTTTTCGACAAAAACAGCGCGAAAAAAAATGTTCAGGTACTGCTCTAGCACAGAAGGCTTCTCCTTAAGCAAACATCGACTACGATTGTAATGGCTATAGCAGAATAACCTACTAAAACATCTCCATTTTGAGATGGATCATAGATAAAATTTATATATTTAATCCATTTGTCATTTTCGTGATGAATAATTACAAAGGGATTGTTATGCCAGTATATGAAAGAGCAATGAGATTACTTAGAACATGGGATGCTCGCCTCTGAATGTTGGCTGATGTTTTCTTTGATGGAAAATGTTCGCCTTTAAGACTATTCTTGTATTTTGATAGTTTGATTTTACATCCTTACTACTACGGACTAATCTTATATTTTATGAGACTTATCTTGTGAATTTGATAAGGATATTAACTGGGTTTAATACGCTAATTATAAGTTTGAACAATATGTTATGCTGTAAAGGATAGCTGGATTTTTGCGCGTGTAATTTCACGTGGTTCTTTTAGGATTATTTTTAACTAATTGAAAATTATTGTTTTTTATGCAAAAGGTAGGGTGGGTCAAATTTTAGGCACTACCTGCGCTGGTCGCTTGTCGGCTTAAGCATATTATGGCTTAATACAGGCTTGATTGTCGCTTGGCGGGGAGTGGAATGCTATGGCTTCGGATTATTCGCAATAATTTGCGTCATCAGTCACTTCCCTGAAAGCGTAATTGATATTCGCAATTTTTTCTGATAGCGATAAAACGAATTATACAGTTGAAGCGATTCTTTGATGGCTGTGTGAGGCGTGTGCCTGTGTGAGGTCAGATAATGCTTTCAGCAGAAACTATTGTTACACATGGCTACAGTTAACGGATGCGTTATTATTCACCATCAGAAAATATTTTTGTCTATGAAACAATAAGTAGTAGTAATGCTAACCAATGGTGATAGGTAAATCAGATAATACTGTATGAACAGACACCCCGTAAAGGTGGTAAATTCCCTGTATTGTCGGGCTTCTTTGTATGTGTCACCATTTTCGTTTGCGCAGCGCTATTCAGGCGGAAAACTTAGCGAGTGCTTATTGTTATGTCAGAGGCAGAAAACCAGGATGGTCGGATACCTGACACAGAAAGAAGAATTGGTATCACAACAGTATTAATGGATGAGTACATCATGTTCTCTTTACTGATTGCCGCGCTGCTGAGTAGCACGTTCGGTATTCTGATTGCCCGCAAAGTTGCGGTGTGGATCGGCTTGGTTGATAAACCCAATCAACGCAAATTGCATAGCGGTAATATTCCTCTGGTCGGCGGTATCGCGATTTATCTGGCGATATGCGTCCTCTATTTCCTGTTTCCGCAACTGCCGCCGCATAGCACGGCCTATCTATTCAGCGTTTCCCTCTTGTTGCTGGTGGGGATTCTGGACGATCGTTTCGATCTGCCGGTGCTGCCCCGCGTTACGGCTCAGGCGGCAGCGGCGATTCTGCTGATGGTCGATGGCGCTTACCTCTATTCTCTCGGTAATCTGGCCTTCGGTGAAGAGCTGCTGCTGGGCGTGATCGGCTACGTCATCACGCTGTTCGCCATGTGGGCATCCATCAATGCGTTTAATATGTCTGATGGCATCGACGGTCTGTTGGGCGGGCTCACGGCCGTTTCGCTGGCCGCGCTGGCGTTTTGTTTTTCCCGGGGCGGGCAGGAGGTTCCGGCGATCTGGTGCTTATGCCTGATTGGGGCGCTGGTGCCTTACCTGCTTTTCAACCTGGGCGTCTTCGGTCGCCGCTTTAAAATTTTCATGGGTGACGCAGGCAGTACCTTGCTTGGCTTTACTTTATTGTGGCTGCTGATCATGGCGACCCAGGGGGAAATGGCGGTGATTGCGCCGGCGACGGCGCTATGGTTGATCGCTATTCCGCTGATGGACATGACGGCGATCACGATCCGCCGTATCCGCCGCGGCGACAGCCCGTTTAAACCCGACCGCGAGCATTTGCATCATATTTTAATGCGGAGCGGGTTGACGGGTCGTCAGACCCTGATGGTTATGGTACTGTTTGCGTCGCTTATTGCGTTGATCGGTATTGGGCTGGATGTGATGGCTGTACCCGAATTGTTCTCTGTTACGTTGTTTTTGCTGATGTTCGTCAGCTATTTTTATGTGTTGGCTCAATTGTTGCGGAGAAGCCCGCAAGCGGCTGCGATGAAGGGGACGCCGGTTTCTTCCCCGGTGGGCCATTAAGCACGGATAATAACGATGTGGCAAATTTAAGATCTTCTGCATGGAACCGCCGGAGATTCAGGTCGCCGGCGGTTGTTTTGAATGCAGGCTTTCATATGATTATGACTTGGCAATACAAGGGATTAAAATGAAAAAACCCGTGATGGCACTCACGCTGATATCCGTGGTGTTATTGTTGGCTGGCTGTAAGATTGCACCCGGTAGTCATTTGTCCACGATGGGTAAAAATGTTGTAAAAACCAAGGATGCGGACTTTGACATCAACAAGATCGTAAACGTTTATCCGATTACCCCTCAACTCGTCGATAAAATGCGCGCTTCGCCGGTGGTCGCACAGCCCAATCCGGAACTGAACGCAGCGCTGGAAAACTATGAGTACCGTATCGGTATCGGCGATGTCATCATGGTCACCGTATGGGATCACCCTGAGCTGACGACGCCGGCAGGTCAATACCGTAGCGCGAGCGATACCGGCAACTGGGTGCATTCTGATGGTACGATTTTTTATCCGTACGTTGGCAAGCTGAAGGTAAAGGATAAAACCGTTACCGAGATTCGTTCACTGATCGCAGGCCGTCTGGCGCAGTACATTGAGTCCCCTCAGGTTGACGTCAGCATTGCGGCGTTCCGCTCGCAGAAAGTTTATGTTTCCGGCGAGGTAGAGAAATCTGGTCAGCAGCCGATCACCAACGTACCGTTGACCGTGATCGACGCTATCAACCAGGCTGGCGGGCTGACGGAAAACGCTGACTGGCGTAATGCCGTTCTGACGCATGAAGGCAAGGAAACCCGTATTTCTCTTCAGGCGCTGATGCAGAATGGCGATCTGAAGCAAAATAAACTGCTGTATCCCGGAGACATTCTCTATATCCCGCGTAATGACGGGCTGAAAGTGTTCGTGATGGGTGAAGTACAGAAACAGTCTACATTGCGTATGGATCGCAGCGGGATGACGTTGACCGAAGCGCTGGGTAATGCGGAAGGCATGAATCAGATGACGAGCGACGCCAGCGGCGTGTTCGTGATCCGTTCCCTGAAGGGCGTTCCCAACAATGACGGAAAGCTGGCAAACATTTATCAGCTGAATGCTAAAGATGCGACGTCATTGGTGCTCGGTACGGAGTTCCAATTACAACCTTACGACATTGTGTATGTTACTACGGCGCCGATCGTGCGCTGGAACCGTGTTATCAGCCAGTTGGTGCCGACGATTACCGGCGTTCACGATATGACCGAAACGGTCAGATATATCAGAAACTGGGATTAAAGGCTGAGCGTAGTTGATGTTTGATTCAATATTGGTGGTTTGCGTAGGCAATATCTGCCGCTCCCCGACCGGGGAGCGGCTGTTGCGTGCCCGCTTGCCGGGAAAAGTGATTGATTCCGCGGGGTTGGGCGCGTTGGTCGGACATCCGGCCGAGTCCATGGCGGCTGAGATCGCCGGAGACAACGGCCTTTCTCTTGACGGACATACGGCCCGTCAGCTGACGCCGGAGCTTTGCCGCCAGTATGATTTGATGTTGGTGATGGAAAAGAAGCACATTGAAGCTATCACGCAGATGGTGCCCGAATCCCGTGGCAAGACGCTACTGTTCGGTCACTGGTGCCAGCAGACGGAAATTGCTGACCCTTATCGCAAAAGTCGCGAAATGTTCGAACTGGTTTATCAGCAGTTATCTGACTCCGCTGATGGTTGGGTCAAAGCGCTTCGGCGTTAAGTGATGTAAATGGGAGCGCAATAGCGAGCAAGTATGGCGGAGAAAAAGAACATGGCTTTTAACGTACGGAGCCAGGGTGATGAAATCGATTTAGGAAAGATAGTCGGATTACTGCTCGATAACAAATGGGTCATCGCAATCACTACGCTAGTGTTTGCTTTCTTGGGGATCCTGTTTGCGCTGTTTTCCACGCCGATTTATAAAAGCGACGCTTTAATTCAGATCGAGCAGAGTTCATCAAGCAACCTGCTGGGCAAGCTATCAGATGTGCTGCCGGATACACGTCCGCAATCCGCGCCGGAGATTGAATTGATCAACTCCCGTATGGTGATCGGCAAGACCGTGCGTGAGCTGGGGCTGGACATCCAGGTTACGGAAAAATACTTTCCGCTCGTCGGTAAAGGCTTCGCCAGACTGACGGGAAAAAAACCGGATCAGGTCGTGGTTTCCAAACTGGACGTTCCCGATGAATGGCTGAACCAAGCGCTGGCGCTGAAAGTTAAGACCGACGGCCATTATACGCTGAGTGCGGACAGCATTGAAATTAACGGTCAGGTCGGCAAAACGATCAGCCACGATGGTTTTACCGTATTGATCACTGATATCCGCGCTGACGGCGACTCTACGTTTACGGTAAGCAAGATGGATGAACTGTCTGCCGTCAACGGTGTGTTGAAAAACCTGAGCGTCGTGGATAAAACCAAAGACGGTGGTATTCTGCAACTGAGCCTGTTGGGCGAAGATCGCAGTAAAATCAGCAAAATTCTCAATAGCATCAGCAATAACTACCTGCAACAGAACGTTGAGCGCAAATCTGAAGAAGCGGGGAAAAGCCTGGCATTCCTGAATGAGCAACTGCCTCAGATTAAAGAAGGTCTGGATAACGCGGAAAATAAGCTGAACCAATACCGGCAGCAAAATGATTCCGTCGACCTGTCTCTGGAAGCCAAATCCGTACTGGATACCATGGTGTCCGTCGAGTCTCAGCTTAATGAGCTGACGTTTAAAGAAGCGGAAATCTCCAAGCTGTATACCCGTTCGCATCCGGCCTATAAGGCATTGATGGAAAAGCGGGCGACGTTGCAGAAAGAGAAAGATAAACTGAACAAGCGCGTCAGCTCCATGCCGAAAACGCAGCAGGAGATTTTGCGCCTGACCCGTGACGTACAGGCCGGGCAGGATGTGTATATGATTCTGCTGAATAAACAGCAGGAACTGAACATCAATAAGGCCAGTACGGTAGGGAACGTACGCATCATTGACCGCGCCATGACGCAGCCAATGGCTGTTAAGCCGAAGAAAGGGTTGATCGTAGTGTTGGCGGTGCTGTGCGGATTGATTCTGTCTGCGGCTTTTGTCTTCATCCGGGACTTCCTGAAGCGCGGAATTACGCATCCGGGTCAGCTGGAAGAGCTGGGCATCACGGTTTTTGCCGCGATTCCGCTGTCGGAGAAGCTGTTTAAGCGCAGAAGTCGCCGCAATTCTATCAGTGACGGCAGCCATAACTTGCTCGCCCAGAGCGATCCGACGGATCTCGCCATTGAGGCGATCAGGGGTCTGCGTACCAGCCTGCATTTCGTCATGATGGAGTCGTCAAACAACATTCTGATGGTCTGCGGCGCCACGCCGGGAATCGGTAAAACGTTCGTCAGTACCAACCTGGCGGCGTCTATTGCCCAGTCCGGGCGCCGGGTGCTGTTGATCGACTGCGATATGCGTAAAGGTTATACCCATAAGATCTTCAAAGGGCCGAATAAAGGCGGCTTGTCTGAATATCTGGCTGAGCAGAAAGGTATTGCGGATATTGTTTACCAGACGGAAATTGAAGGTTTACACTTCATCGCGCGCGGAAGAATTCCGCAGAACCCGTCTGAGTTGCTGATGAGCAACCAGTTCAGCACGCTGCTGAGTACGTTAAGCACTGAATACGACCTTATCATTCTGGATACCCCGCCGATCATTGCGGTTACTGAAGCGGCACTGGTGGGGCGTTATGCCGGCACGGCGCTGATGGTTGCCCGTTTTGAAATGAGCACCGTGAAAGAGATTGAAATTGGTATTAACCGTTTCGAGCAAAACGGTATCTCTATCAAAGGCGTTATTCTCAACGCCGTTGAGAAGCGGGCTGCCGGGGCATACAGTTACGGCAATTATAGCCACTACAGATACGAAAGCAGTAATAAAGACGGAGATTAAATTCCGTTAAATGCGGGTTATAAACAGGCGCTAAAAGGCGCCTGTTTTTTTGTGCTGAATACCCCGGGGAATACCAGTACATCGCAGGGAAAAATAAAGCCATCTGCTGGGATGGCTTTGGGATCAGAAACTGGCTTAAAGGCTGATGGGTATTTCCAGACCGAGGCTGGCGCCGACATCGTCAAACGTACCGTGCTTGCTGTCGGTGTACCACAGGTAAGTATTGAAACGTACCCGGCTTTCGAAGTCATAGCCCCATCCCAGCTCAATGCCTTTCAGGGTATCAGCATACGGGAAAGCATGGTTGATGCTTTGGCTTTGAGGGTTAACCTTGGCATACATCAGGCGGGTGCTCCAACGCTGGCCATCTTCCAGCACCAGTTCGACTTTACCGGACAGAGCCTGGCCGTCGCCGCCCATCGCATGTCCCAGCGGATACCCTTGCTGATAATAGCCGCCCTTGTAGATAAAGTGGGTGTAGATAATATTTTCTTTATCGAACTCAGAACGGGTATCGGCCCCTTCGATATGCCAGTTGATCTGGTGCATATCCCAGGCGTGGTGACCTTCAAGACCGACCAGGTAGGTATTCTTGGACGGCAGCATGCCCGCTTCATCTTCACCGACGATTTGCCCATAAACGCTGAGCGGAAGGTTCAGCAGCGGCTGCAATTTGAGGCGGAAGTCAAACCCTCCCAACTGGTTGCCCGGATCGTTCCTGGCGTCGCCCGTGTTGTCGCTTCCGGTTGCGGCGTCCCAAAAGGAATGCCACGACTGCGGTCGTCCGTCTCCGCCCCACATCATCATGCGCGATGCGCCTAACTCCAGGAAAGAAGTCGGCATCATGGTGAAACGGCCGCCAATGAGTTTGGTATCCGGTACGCTGCTATATTGCTCTAACTGCCCGGCGCTAAGCTGGTACTGCCATGGGCCAATCCAGGAGAGCCAGGGCGTTTCAAAGGGAGATTGATCGGCGCGTTGCATCATGAAGCCAATGACCGGACGGGCCGCGTCTGAACGAATCAGGCTGCCGTCATAGCCGGGGCCCCACCACTGCGGAATGGAACCGAATGAAACCCATTGATTGAAGATTTTCAGCGCGCCGTAGGAGCCGTCCAGATTCCAGCGTGACTCGTCATCAATATACTGATCCCCTTCAACGCGTCCCTGGACGTTGACGTCCCAAAATTCGCCGCTGTCGCCGATTGCCAGTCCCAGACCATGGCCGCTGGAAGGCGTATTGGCGAAATCGCGCGGCAAACCGGGGCGATCGGTTGAGGTATAGGCACTGATCCGGATATCTGACTTTATTTCTTTCAAACGACGTTGAACGCGATCCAAAACAATTTGATCGCTGCGCGTGCTTTGTTTGGCCTGTGAAACCACGCGCTCAATTTCTTCCTGACTGAGCGGCCAGGTCGACAGGCTAACGCTGATAACGCCACGGTCAGATAACCAGGCAAGATCATTACGTAAGTCATTATCCGGTGCGATTAATCCGGCTGCGGAAACCGTGAAAGAAAAGAATAAAGGAATTGCACCAGTGAGACTTATCTTATTTAAAATAGATTCAGGCATAGCTTCCCTACCTGGAAAAAAGGGCCAGAGAAAGTCAGTATACGTTATTTATCCCCGTTAAAAGCCGGCCGGACTTTTCCGCGCTCGTTTAATAGTTAAATTTCTCTATGTATTTTCTCATTGGAATTAAAATATATTTTGCTAATTTTTAATATCGCGGGTCATTAACCTTATATTTATTCTTAATAAAACTTTATTTGTTTTGCGAATGAATTGTTGGTTTGATCTGTGTGATTAATTATTTTTGCTGGTTGTTCTGAGAAAAATTACGAATCGTACGATGCAAAAAGGCACAAAGAGACAAATGACAAATAAAAAAATGTGAATGCTCCTAAGTTTTGTTCTTTAGGTGAATTCTTATTACACTCTAATTTAGGTCAATTATCCGCTGAATCATAAGAAAGCTATAATAGTAAACAGGAGTAAGGACGGCATGCAGCTTGCCGTACCTTATTATCAGAAATATATAAGGGGAAATATCAGGAGAACGAGGAGGAAATAATGGTCCAGGCGCTGGGATGTTTATCGAAGCCTAATTTAGGATAGTATTCCTGAGCCAGCGGCGCGGCCAGCAGGATTAGCTTACAATTCGGCTGTAACTGACGGCAGGTCTGCGCGATGAGCGCTTTACCAATGCCCTTATGCTGTGCGGCTTCGGAAACGGCTAAATCAGACAAATAGCAGCAGTAGTGAAAGTCGGTGACGGAACGCGCCACGCCGACCAGCTTTTCGCCTGACCAGGCCGTAATCAGCAAATCAGCATGCTTAAGCATGGCTTCCATACAGGCGCGATCTTCCAAAGGCCTTCTGGCGCCCAGCGACGTTTCCGTCAGCAACTGAACGAACTGCTCAACGCTGATTGGCGTATTAACCTGATAACGAATTTCTTCCGTGTTGTCTGACATGGGTTTCTCCCTGCATGTGGAGGATATTTCGGGTCGTGCCCGAAATCATACTCCCTTCAGTATGAGGGATGAAGCGCGCATAAAAAAAGCGCCTTACGGCGCTTTTTTACGGAAAGAATTACTGAGCGATCTCGACGTCTTCGTACTGCGGCGGCGGCTGACGGAACAGACGGGTAAGGAAGGTCAGGTAAAGTAACCCGATCCCACCCCAAATCAGCCCCAGGGTCATGGAGCTTTGCTCCAGGTTCACCCACAGCACCCCGACGGTAGCGGCGCCCAGCAGCGGCAGCAGCAGATAGCTGATCGTATCTTTCAGCGTACGGTTGCGGCGCTCACGGATATAGAACTGGGAGATCACCGACAGGTTAACGAAGGTGAACGCAACCAGCGCGCCAAAGTTAATCAGCGCCGTTGCCGTCACCAGGTCAAACGAGACGGCGGACAGCGCAACCGCACCGACCAGCAGCACGTTAAACGCCGGCGTACGCCATTTCGGGTGAACGTAACCGAACAGACGCTCCGGGAACACGCCATCGCGGCCCATCACGTACATCAGGCGCGATACCCCGGCGTGCGCGGCCATACCGGAAGCCAGCACGGTGACGCAGGAGAACACCAGAATAACGGACTGGAAAAGTTTACCGGCAACGTACAGCATGATTTCCGGCTGTGACGCATCCGGATCCTTAAAGCGTGAGATATCCGGGAAATACAGCTGCAGGAAGTAAGACACCGCGATAAAGATCACGCCGCCGATCAGCGCCGTCAGGAAAATTGCCTTCGGAATAACGCGCCCGGCGTCCGGGGTTTCTTCCGACAGCGAACTGATGCCGTCAAAACCGAGGAACGAGAAGCACAAAATCGTCGCGCCGGTAATCATTGGGATCAGGTGGGCGTTTTCAGAGGTAAACGGACGTGAACTGACCAGCGTGCCGGCGCCTTCGCCGCCGTATACGCCGTGGATCAACAACCCGGTGAACACCACCATGATGGCAACCTGCACCACCACGATAACGGTGTTGAGGTTGGCAACCAGATTGATGCCGCGCAGGTTGAACAACGTCATCAGCGTAACCAGCCCGAACACGAAGATCCACGGCGCGACGCCGGGGAAGATCGCTTCCAGATAAATTTTGGCCAGCAGAATGTTGATCATCGGCATGAACAGATAATCAAGCAGCGATGACCAGCCGACCATAAAGCCAACGTGCGGGCTGATCGACTTTTGCGCATAGGTATACGCGGAACCGGCAGACGGGAACCGTTTCACCAGTTTGCCGTAGCTGACTGCCGTAAACAGGATGGCGATCAGCGCAATCGCATAGGAGGTGGCAACGTGACCGTCGGTCAGCCCGCTGACGATACCAAAGGTATCGAAAATGGTCATCGGCTGCATATAGGCGAGCCCCATCATGACCACCTGCATCAGGGTCAGGGTCTTACGGAGTTGAACGCGGTTTTGCTGCGGAGCGGCGGTATTAATTGCCATGACGAAGTCCTCCCATGTTCTCAGCCTTTGTAGGGTCAAACAACGTACAAAGCGGAGAAGTCACGGGAAAACGTCGCGTGAGATAACTGGATGTATATTCTGAAAGAGGACGGGAAAAAGAAACGTCAACAGGCGTTGCGGCGCCCGCCCCGTAGTCGCTGCTGCTGCAGCGCATACCGGTGAAGCCCGGTGCGAAAGCAAAAGATTGCCCCATCTCAATGTCCTCAATAACGTTACGGCAATGCCGCTAAAATAATGATTATCATGTCCGGCTCCGGGCCGGCCTCAGTGGTCAAAACGCTAACTCTGGTGCAAAAAAATAACCGACGTCATCAATAAACATCGGCTACTCGCAGGGCGCGTATTTTGCCCCAGAGCCGGGCATCTGACAAGATGTATGGAGGGGGGCGGCGCAAATCTTTTAGGCATTTCGTGCTGTTTTTATTTTCTCATTTATTTTCAATTTGTTATATCAGTATTTGTTGAGTTGCGTTCTCAAGAACGCGCAGCGGGGAAAGTTGCGGGTCCTGCATGGCGTCAAGCGGCAACAGGAAGGTTTGCTCCAGCATAAACTGACCGCTCATCGCCGCGTGCGGCGTTTGATCGGAGAAGCAAATCCAGGTGCTTCCCGGAGGAAATTCAATGGATTGCTGCAAACCCCGCTGTTGATACGCTGTGCTGCCCTTCATTTTGTCATGCAGCTCCAGCATCAGGTGATCGTAATGGCTGCGCTTGCGTTTGGTGATGCCTACAGCCGCCTGCAACCAGCTGCTGAACGGTGAATAGGCTTTCAGTTCAGGCAAAAAACGGGCAGAGAGGCTGGCGAAATCTTCCCCCACGCGCCAGACGCGCGCTTCTCCGTGCGGATTAATATTGCTGAACACGCGGACAATGCGCTCGCCATAGGTTGGACGTGAAGGAAAAGCATCTACGTGCAGACGGGTATCGTCCTTACGCCAGGAGGTATTAGCGCGCCAGGCGGCGATCGGGTGCAGGCGCAGGCTGGTGGTCGGGCTGTGCAGGGCCTGGCGGTAGCCGGGCAACAGACTGCCGAGCAGGCTGACCGCGCAGCGATAGTAGCGATCGACCAACTGCTGTACTTCTTCTGTCCGGCTCGCGTCCGCGACGCCGTTGATGTTTTGCTTTTCAGGCTGATAGCTGATGTTTTTGCGTTTTGGCGAAACCAGCGCCGGCGTGAGCAATTCATGCTCTTTCTTCGTCAGGGGAAAAGCCAACTGTGGTAAATAAAGCACGTCACCCAGTTCGAGCGAATGCTGGATCTGCGGATTTTGTTCAGGGATATCCCAACGGTTGAAAGGCAGTTCAACGATCGCGGTATTAGCGTGTAATGCAGACATGGCGCTTTCTGCTCCACCTGTTTTGTCATGACTTATACTCAGCAACTAATGTAGTTGCTGGCTGAGCCGCGATCGTCACCAAAAAATGCGGAAGGCGGGTTTGAACACAGTTTATTAAAGTTGTTTATAAATTGTTTAATATTTTAATCGGATGAAAACAGAAAGATGATGAATACGATCGACCATTCATTGCTGGAAAAATTGCAGGCCTCACACCGTGCTCGGCGTGAGCGGATTCTGGCGCACAAGAATGTGCATCAGGAAACGCCGGAACTGACGTTGGGTCAGCGGATGGCGGACGGGGTTACCCAGGTGATTGGTTCCTGGCGGTTCATCATCATCCAGAGCATCCTGCTGGCGGCGTGGATGGCCGGCAATGTCTGGTTCGGGCACGGCGCCTGGGATCCCTATCCGTTTATCTTATTGAATTTACTGCTCTCCTTCCAGGCCGCGTATACCGCGCCGGCCATTATGATGAGCCAGACCCGGCAAAGCGACATGGATCGCAAACGCGTCGAAAATGACTTTGAAATCAACGTGAAAGCAGAGCTGGAAATCGAGCTGCTGCATGAGAAGCTGGATCTGATGAAAGAGAAGGAACTGCAGGCGCTGACGGAGGCGGTCAATCTGCTGACCAAACGGCTGGATGCGTTATCCCGTGAGAGGGCGCCGGAAAACGGCGGGGGCGACGCGACGCCTCCCGCCTGACGATGATTAGGCGCTGAAAATCCGTTGCGCCCAGCGCGCCAGTCCGGCGGTGACGGAGCCGAAGTCATCGCCGCCCTCGATGGGGATGCCGGGCAGGCGGTGCGCCAGCGCCCGGCGAATCAGCGGAGAACGTGCGCTGCCGCCGGTGAGGTAGATGACCTGCGGCGTCTCGCCGCTGACGCTGAGCGCTTCGCTGACCTGCTCCAGAATCCGCTCCAGCGGTTGAGCGATGGCGTCCGCCAGTTCGGCTTCGTTCAGATGCTGAAGCAGGCCGTTGGCGACGAAGTCCAGCGCTGTTTCTGTTTCATGGTGCTGTGACAGCGCGATTTTACTTTCTTCCGCGGCCCGCACCAGGCGGTAGCTCAGACGCTGCTGATACACTTTCAGCAGCCGTTTCACCTTATCCGGTTCTGCCGCGCTGCGTACCAACTCCTGCAACAGACGACCGTTGGCGCTGCCGTAAAAATCGTTCTGCGCCGGTACATCGTTGGTGGCGACGGCGTTCCAGTAAGGCAGTGCGGGCAGGGCGATGCCCTTTTCCGTCATTCCGCCGTGTCCCAGCAGCGGCATCAGCCGTTTGAACGCCAGCATGATATCGAGATCGTTACCGCCGACGCGGCAGCCGCTGTGGCCTAACAGGCTGGACTGACGTTCCCGCTGGTCGCGCCAGCGCGGCCCCATCAGCAGCATGGAGCAGTCAGTGGTGCCGCCGCCGATATCCACGACCAGCACGCGCTTCTCTTCCTGTAACGTAGCTTCGAAGTCCAGTCCGGCGGCGACGGGCTCAAACTGAAAGACCACGTCCTGAATACCCGCCCGCCGCGCCGCCCGTTCAAGGATCCCCTGAGCCTGCCGGTTAGCCTCTTCGCCGCCGTTCCCCTGGAAGTTGATTGGGCGGCCGATCACGGCCTGATCGACGGGCTGTTGCAGCGTGCTTTCCGCCAACGTGCGAATATGCAGCATCATGGCGCAAACCAGATCTTCAAACAGCGCGATCTGCGGCGGTTTCAGGCCGTTGGCGCCAAGAAATGATTTGGGCGATTTAACGAAGTAGACCTCTTCCGGATCGGCGATATAAATCCCCAGCGCTTTCAGCCCGAACTGCACGCTGTCCGTATTGACCTGAATGTCTTCTTCCCGGTTGTAGCGCATCGCACGCCGCAGCAAATCCTGATTTTCTTCGTCGCCGGCGGGCACGTTACGGCAGCGGTTGAGCCATTCGCTCACCGCCTCCCGCACGGGCGCGCACAACATCGAGGGCAGATACGGCGATCCCTGTTCCAGCGGCAGCAACTGCGGATGATTTTCCCGCATTACCGCCACAGAGCAGTTGGCCGTTCCGTAGTCAAAACCAATAAACATACTCTTTTCCCCATGCCAATGAAGGGCGGCGACTTTACTTCATTGCGCAAACGGGAGCAACCAAGCGGGAGAATATTAATGTCCGAAATCCGCGAGTCGCCGGCGATGTTCGGGAGTAGACTGTAAACATCAACAGACGGGAGAGAAAAATGAACGGTGATCAAACGCTGTGGTACGCGGCCCTGAAGGCGCGCGATCCCAAATTCGACGGGCGGATCTTCGTCGGCGTCTCATCGACCGGCATTTATTGCCGTCCGGTTTGCAGCGCCCGCACGCCAAAAGCGGAAAACTGCCATTTTTACCCGAGCGCCGCCGCCGCCGAACGTGACGGTTACCGTCCCTGCCTGAAGTGCCGGCCTGAGCTGGCCCCCGGTTTGTCGGTGGTCGATCTCTCCGGACGTTACATTCAGGTCGCAATCCGGCTGATTGAACAAGGTTTCCTGAATAGCCATAGCTGTGAAGAACTGGCGGCCCGGCTGGGGATTTCCGATCGACAACTGCGGCGGGTTTTTGCCGCCAGCTTCGGCGCTTCTCCGGTTGAGTATGCCCAGTCCTGCCGCCTGCTGCAGGCAAAGCGGCTGCTGATGGATACCCGGCTGCCGCTGGCGGAAGTGGCGCTGAGCGCCGGGTTCAGCAGTCTGCGGCGTTTCAATGAGTTGTTCAGCGCCCGTTACCGTATGACGCCGTCGTCACTGCGAACGCAAAGTACCGGCCAGGATGACGGGCTGACGCTGTTCCTGAGCTATCGGCCGCCCTACGACTGGCCGTGGATGATGAGGTTTCTTGCCTCGCGTGCCGTTGACGGCGTGGACTGCGTGACCGCGGAAGGGCACTACCTGCGCAGCCTGCGCGCCGGGAGCGGGGAAACGGCGGCGTGGGGATGGATCAGGGTCGTCCCGGAAGAAAAACGATCGCGGGTCAGGGTTCAGGTTGCGCCCGCGCTGACGCGCCATGTGCCGGAGGTGCTGCGCCGGGTACGGCAGTTGCTGGATCTGGACGCCGATCCGCAGGCGATCCTGAATGACCTGCGTGAGCTGGCTGCGGACAGTCCGGGGCTAAGATTGCCGGGGTGTGTCGATGCGTTCGAGCAGTCGGTGCGGGCAATCCTCGGCCAGGTCGTCAGCGTGCGTATGGCGGCGCGCTTTGCCGGCGAGGTGGCCCGCTGCTGGGGGCAGGCGATCGAGACGCCGTTCGGCGAAATCACTCACCTGTTTCCTGAAGCGCGCACGTTGGCGCAGGTCGCGCCGGAAGAACTGAAAAGCATCGGCATTCCGCTGCGGCGTGCGGCCAGCGTGGTGTTACTCGCCGCCGCGGTGTGTGAAGGGCGGCTGTCGCTGGACAATGTGCTGGACGTTGAAGGCCAGATCGCCGTACTGACGGCCATTCCCGGTATCGGCAAGTGGACGGCGACCTATGTCGCCATGCGCGCCTGGAGCTGGCCGGATGCGTTTTTGCAAGATGACTACCTGATTAAACAGCGTTTTCCCGGCATGACGCCGGGGAAAATAGCGCGCTATGCGGAGCGTTGGCGGCCCTGGCGGGCTTATGCCACGCTGCATTTGTGGCATAACGACAATTGGCTGCAACAACAACCGGCTGCAACGGCCGTAAACGGAGATGCATGATGAACTACCATGATGTAATGACGCCTCAGGGGCTGCTGCGCGTTTTGTTCGACGAAGAAAACGTTCACGGCATCTATTTTGAAGGGCAAAAGTATTGGCCGGATTTCTCCGGACATCATCCGTCGCCGTCGCATCCGTTGGCACAACGGGCCGAACAACAACTACGGGAATATTTCGACGGCGGGCGCAGCGACTTTGATTTACCGCTGGCGGTGCGGGGGACGCCCTTCCAGCAATCGGTATGGCGCGCGCTGCTGACGATCCCGGCCGGTGAAACCTGCTCCTATATGGCGCTGGCGGTCGGGCTGGGCAATCCGCGCGGAGTACGCGCCGTGGCGCAGGCCATCGGCCGTAATCCGTGGTCGGTGGTGGTGCCCTGCCACCGCGTTATCGGTTCCTCCGGCAGCCTGACGGGCTACGCCGGCGGCGTGAACCGCAAAGCCTGGCTGCTGGAGCATGAACGCAAGATCGCATCTTAGTTGATGCCGAAATAGCCGCGCCGCAGTTGCTCCTGAAGCGATGCCGGCGCACCGGCGACCGGGCCGAAAATCAAATTCACCCCAATGCTGCCGAGCGTCTGTTTCTTGGCCTCTGAATCCACCGGCCCGGCGATGGTTTGAATTCCGTTGCGGTCGGTGCTGCCGTTGATAATTGACACCATGACTTCATCCATCTGCGAGCTGTGTACGTTGGCGATAAGCGAGCGGTTAATGATGACGTAATCAATTTGCAGGCTCTTTATTTGATCCAGCAGGCCAAGGTTCAGCCCGAACTCATCGACGATCAGGCGACATCCCTTCGCCTTCAGTGCGCTCAGCGTGTCCCTGAGTTGTATCGTATGGTCGGTGATGACGCTCTCTTTGACGATAAACAGCAGGCGGCTGGCAGGAAGCGCGGATTGATCCAGCAACGCCAGCAGATCGTGGCAAAAAGCCGCATCCGCCAGGCTGACGGCCGACAGCGGTATCGCCAGACTGATACCGATATTTTTCAGCGCGGCGCCGTAATGTTGCAGCAGGATATCCAGCAACCGGCGCTCAACCTCTTTCTGTTTCTGATGTTGTATGCAGGCGCGTAAAAAGAAATCCGGCGGGATCTGTGTGCCGTCCGCTCTCCGGGCTTCCGCTTCAAGGATGAAAAACGCGGCCGTGTGCGGCATGGCGGGCGGCGCCGTGATTGTCAGCAGTGGTTGCAGCAGCCCGACATCCAGAATGGCGTCGATTTCGGCGGCATCCGGTACGCGCAGGGGGGAGGTGGCATCTTCTTTTTGCCCGGACTCATAGGCCACAACCTGGCCGCGTCCGCTGTGCTTGGCGGTGTAACAGGCGGTGTCCGCCTGGCTCATCAGCCGGGCGGGCATGGCGTTCGTTGAGGAGATCTGTGTCATCCCGGCGCTGGCGCCGATGCGATAGAGCCGATCCTCCCAATGAAAGCGGTAATCATTAATTTGGCCGACGAGAGTTTCGATAAGCCGCTGCGCCTGAGGAAGCGCCATATCTGTCAGGATCAGCGCAAACTCATCGCCGCCCAGGCGCGACAACGTATCATCGGGGCGGATATGGGACTGCATCAGTTGGCTGACGTGACGCAGCAACTCATCTCCGGCGGCATGTCCTGCGGAATCATTGACGTTTTTGAAGTGATCGAGATCCAGGAAAACCAGCGAATGCACCCGCCGTTCCTCAATGGCCTGCTGTTGGGCCTTCTTCAGCTTCTGGGCGAAATGCGTACGGTTTGGCAAGCCGGTCAGGGGATCGTGCAGGGCGCTGTATGACAGGCGTCGCATCAGTTCGCGGGATTCGCTGACGTCCTGGAAAACCAGCACGCATCCCATCAGTTCGCCGTTCACGTCTTTCAGGGCGGAAACGTTGCTCTGAACGTCAAACCATCGTCCGTCGGTGCCGTGCAGGATCAACCCCTCCTCGGTGGCGTGTTCCCGGGCGGCGCCGAGGCACAGCAGCGGATTCTCGATGCGTTTTCCTTCGACGCCTTCGGAAAGGTGTACCACCTCGTCAATCGGACGGCCTTCCGCCTGTTCCCGGCTCAGTCCGAGCATTTTTTCCGCCACCGGGTTCAGAAAGGTGACGGACATATGCTGATCGGTGCAGATCACCGCGTTGGAGATGGCGTTGAGCGTAATGTGCAGCCGTTCTTTTTCTTCATACAGGCGGGCCATCAGTTCCTGGTTCAGGCGTTCATTGTTTTTCTGGGCGGTGATTTCTTTCACCTGGGAGAGAAAATGCAGCGGCTGCCCGTGCGGATCGCGTACCAGAGAAACACTCAGCAGCACCCAGATAACCTGCTTATTTCTGCTGAGGTAACGTTTTTCGAGCGAATAGTGGTCAATCTCCCCGGATAAAAGCCGCTGCAACAGCTTGAGATCGCTTTCCAGATCGTCCGGATGGGTGATGTCCTGAAACGTCATACGTTGCAGCGTTTCGGCCGGATAATCCAGCAACTGGCACAGTGCCTGGTTTACCCGCAGCCATTTGCCGTCCGGGGCGACCAGCGCGGTACCGATGGCCGAATATTCGATCATATTACGAAACAGCCGCTCGCTTTCGCTGATGTGGCGGCGTTCGGTACGCAGGGCGCGCATCAATACCGCCATGGTTCCGCTGGGGATTAAAATCAGCAATAACGGGGTGAACAGCAGCGGCTCGCTGATCCCGGGATAGAAGTTACGGATCTCAATTGTGTGGTAGGCCATCAGACCGGCCAGCAGAAAAATAACCGCCAGAAAGAGCACAAATGCTTCCATGAGCGGCAAACGAATCGCCGCCCATAGCATGGGAATAATGACGAAAATAAACGGAAACGGCAGATAGCGCATGGCGTAATAGCAGTAAAGCAGGGTCAGGATCAGCGTGACCAGCGTTTCGAACCGCATCGGGTGCTTCATTATCCGGTCCAGATAGCCACGGGAGCAGAGCAGGCCCAGCGGCGTCAGCGCCATGATGCTGGTGGCTTCCGACATAAACCAAACGCCGAAGGCGTTGCCGAACGAGGTGTGGGCTTGACCGGCAATGATGAAAGCCGCCGGCAGTGCGCTGAGCAGCGGAGCGAAAATAACGCCGCAGGCGATAAAGCGCAGCCAGTCATTTAACCCTTCAAACGGATGGTCTGGGTTCAGCAAGCGGGTCAGCAGCAGGGCGCCCGTCAATGCTTCGAACTGATTAATCAGCGGAAGCTGAACGGAAAGCCAGGACAGCGGCAGCAGGCTCCAACTGGCCAGCATGGTGGCCAGGGCCGCGACCGCCAGAAAGGCGGGCCATTGGCGCTTTGGCGTATGAAACAGCACAGAGATCGTGACCGAAGGGGGAAACCACAACGAGGCCAGGGCCGTCGCGTGCTGGGTCAGGGAGATACAGAAAAAGGCCAGCGCGTAGATGAGAACGGCGAAGCCGAGCAGCATGAAAACCGGTCGTCGTTTTTCCGCGTCCGGGGAGTCGAAGCTGATATCCATAACGGTTCCTTCTGGTTTGTGAACGCCATACCGGACACCGGTCGCTCAAACGCGCGGCTCCGCATACAGGCCGGACGGAGCCGGGGCAGAAATAAATTGTAGTGGAATCACCGGGAAAATGCCGAATCGCGCCGCAGGGCGATCCGGCGGATGGTTACAGCAGGAACAGCGTCGCCAGCCCGAGAAAGATAAAAAATCCTCCGGTATCCGTGATGGCGGTAATCAGGACGCTGGAGCCCACTGCGGGGTCCCGCCCCAGCCGGCTCATGGTCATCGGAATGAGCACGCCCATCAGTGCGGCAACCAGCAGGTTCAGCGTCATCGCCAGCATCATGACGGCGCCGAGCGGGAGGTCGTCATACAACAACCAGGTGATGACGCCCATAACGCCGCCCCAAACGATGCCGTTGATCAGCGCGACGCCCAGTTCACGCAGCAGCAGGAAGGAAACGTTGCCCGAACGCAGATGTTGCAGCGCCAGCGCGCGCACGATCATGGTGATGGTTTGGTTGCCGGTATTGCCGCCGATGCCGGCGACGATGGGCATCAGGGCCGCCAGGGCGACCAGTTGGGCGATGGAGTGTTCGAACAGGCCGATAACGCGCGAGGCGATGAACGCCGTACACAGGTTCAGCGCCAGCCAGGCCCAGCGCGTTTTAACCGCCTTGCTGACCGGGGCGAATACGTCCTCTTCGTCGCTTAACCCCCCCATGCCGCGCAGATCGCTGTCGCTCTCTTCATAGACGACGTCAACGATCTCTTCGATGGTCACGCGCCCCATCAGCTTCCCTTTGCCGTCGATGACGGCGGCGCTCAGCAGGTTGTCACGTTCGAAGTTACGCGCCGTTTCCTCATCGTTATCTTCCGGATCAAAGGTGGCCGGTTCGGTGTTCATAACGTGTTCTACGCGGGTTTCCGGCTTATGCAGCAGAATCGTCGTCAGGCTGAGGTCGCCCAGCAGCGTATTGCGCCGGTCGGTGACGAAAAGTTTATCGGTGTTGGCCGGTACGTCGCCGCGCATGCGCAGAAAGCGTTGTACCGTTGCCAGCGTGACGTCGGGGCGAACGGTGATCAGCTCAAAGTCCATCATCGCGCCGACGGTATGTTTGCCGTAACGCAGCACCTCGCGCACCCGCGCGCGCTGTTCCGGGTCCAGGGAGGTGAGCAGGCGCCCCATCAGGTTGCGCGGCAGGTATTGCGCCAGGTAAATCTGGTCGTCGATGTCCAGCGTCTGTAAGGAGCGCAACAAATCCTTGTCGCTCATTTCGTCGATCAGGCTGTCCCAAACGCTTTCCGACGCTTCCACCAGCGTTTTACCGCGCTTTTCGTTGTCGACCAGGCTCCACAGCGCATGACGCTCATCCAGCGGCAGGGCTTCCAGCGTATCGGCCATATCGGGCGCCGGCAGCCGGAGCGCCAGGGCCTTCAGCTCAGCGGCCTGATCCAGCAGCTCCGGATCGTCCAGCTGCGCTTCGTTGACGATGCGGCCCAGCATGCTGTCGACCAGCACCCGGTTATTCAGCAACAAATGCAGGATGCGGTTACGATCGTCCGCGCGCTGTCGGGCGCGGTTTTTCATCGTCACATTTCCGTGATGGCGGATATGATTTTCGGGGGCTGGCATGGGTGGTGTCGCTCCTTTAACTACAACTACGGGGCGTGGCCGGCAGGGTGGTCAGGTATACCGGCGCGATACGCCTGGGGCAGAATGAATGCTTGATTAACGGCGCCGGGCGGAATCAGGGGGCTTTATCCTGACTTGCCGGAAGCGATTGGCTTTGCTCAATGGCTTCCGCGCGTTTATCCTGATGGTGGGAGATGGCTCCGATGGAAGAGTACAACAAACGGCCAAATAAGATGATGAAGCTTATCAGCAACACTATCTTGGTCATTGTACTTGTTCGTCGTTTCATTCTGCTCTCTGTTATGCAACGCCTCTGGCGTGATTTAGGCACAAGGGCGGCGATTCGTCAATCCGGGGAACGTTAAGGGCGGAGTTTTTGTTATGCCGCGCTTTTCGGTTAACCGCCGTGACTATTGTTTCAGTGTATCATTCAACAATTATTATCAGCAGATATTATAAATATTTATTTTTATCCTTTACCAACCTAATTCCCCGATGGAAAATGTCTATATCCGGAAATGACTTATTATTGATTTAACATTCGCTCAATATTTAGCAATGACATGTAATGTATACGGTAAACTACTTAACATTCATGGGGCTATAACGGGTTGATGTAATACGGAATGCAGGGTTTGTTGATTTGAATCAAAGGGCAAACCCTGTGAGTCAATAAGATTTCGGGCCATTCTCTGAACATCGCATCACCTTGTCTGAATATAAAGGGATAGTTCTTATATAATCATGGACGTCTCCGGGACGCTAAATCCCGGCCACCTTGCCTGTAGGGTTTTTACGCCCGTGGGGCGCAAGGCGGTAGGAAGGATGGGAGCCCTTCTTTAATTTTTATCCGTAACCGGTACGGAGAATGAAGCCCGTATCGGTGAGTATGTTTAGTGCATGAATAATGTATCCCGGCGCTGTGCGCGCCATTTGAACCACTGGTGGGGGTTGCCGTTACTATTCAGTGCGGTCTTGTTGCCGCTGGGGTCGACTATCTCTCCCACGCTGGCGTTAGATGACGGTACTGCCTATCTGCTGTTTTGGCCTCTGGCGGTCGCGTTGTCCCTGCTGCTGATATTCAGTTGGCGTGTCTTTCCTGCGCTCGTATTAGTGAATATGATTCGTTATACCTATGCCATGGGACCGGGCATAGGTATTGCGGTTACGCTCGCCTTTTCTTTCGCTATCGGGTTATGTTGGTACGGTTTTACCAAACAGGCGGGAAGCCGCTGGTCGGCGGGGTTCGGCAATCCGCCGGCCATGTTTGCCCGGCTGTTCTGGCTGGCGTTGATTTTGCCGTTGCTCCTGATTTTGATCGTTCAGATCGCTATTATTCTGGGGGTATCGCCGCGAACCGTCGGTGAGCCTTCCACCAATCCGTTCACCATCCGGTCATTACTGAACTACCAGTCACTGGCGATAGTCTGCCTGAGCGGCGTACCGCTTTGCTACTATCTCATCCGCACGCTGATCCGGCCCCGTTTTTGGCGCGTTATCATACGGCGCATCCGGCGTGAAATGGCGCCCGGCGTTTCAATGTGGGAATTGTCGTTGTGGGTGCTGTCTACGGCCGCAATCGTTATTTTGCTTAGCGTACAGTTTCACGGTTCGGACAACATTCTGTACAGCGATTACACCCTGACGTTGCTGTTCCCGCTGATGCTGTTCGGCTCCATGCGCCTGGGGTATCAGCTCTCCAGCCTGATGTGGCATTCATCGGTCATCGTGTTGCTGTATAACTACCCGGGCTATGTGCGCCAGGAGGATTTGCTGCACAACCTGGCCTTCATCATGTCGATGCTGATGGTGTTTACCCTGACGGTGATCCTGATGTCGGTGTTAACGACGCGGCAGCGCCGGCTGTACGTTAAAAGCCGTCGTGCGGCGATGGTGGACCCGATGGTGCAACTGCATAACGTGCGCAGCCTTGAGCATACGCTTGAGGAGCATGAGCGTTCGGTATTGTGCTTCCTGCGCATCGCCAACCTGGATGCGCTGTGCCGGACTTACGGCATGCAGATGTGGGTTGAGTATAAGCAGCGGCTGGCGAAGGTGCTGATGGCCGAGATGCACCACAAGGATGAGCGGGTGTATCAGCTGCCGAGCTACGATCTGCTGATTCGTCTGAATATCCATGACTGGGAAACCACGCTGAAACGGCTTTCGCGCGCGCTGGAGCAATTCCGCCTGTGCTGGAACGGACTGCCGCTGCATCTGCATCATGGTATCGGTTATTGCATCGTGCGTTATCCCGTAGAGCATTTATACGCGATCATCGGTGAACTCAGCACGATGGCCGAGATTTCCCTCGGGACAGGCAAGCCGGAAAGTTCGCAGGCGAACTTCCGCCATTTGCAGAATAACATCAACAAAAAGGTCGATATGCTGCATGACATCCAGCGGGCGCTGGATGATAACAGCCTTATCCTCATGGCTCAGCCGATCCAGGGATTCCGCGGCGATCGTTATTATGAGATTTTGCTGCGTTTGCCGGGCGAAGACGGCATTGCGGTGATGCCAGATGCGTTCCTGCCGGTGGTTGATGAATTCGGGCTGAACTATGACATCGATCTCTGGGTGCTGAAGCATACGCTGGCGTTTATTGATGAAAACCGTGAGCGTCTGCCCGGCCTCTGTTTTTCCGTCAACCTGACGCCTTCAACGTTAGTGCGGCCGACGCTGGTACATGACATTGCCGAGCTGCTGCAAACTCACCAGGTTGAGCCTTATCAGCTGATTCTGGAAATTACCGAAACCAACGTCGCCCAGTCGCTGGAGCTGGCGAAGCAAACCCTGGCCAGCCTGCGTCAGCTGGGGTGCCGTATTGCCATTGATGATTTCGGTACCGGATACGCCAGTTATGACCGCCTGAAACACATTGAGGCGGATATCCTGAAAATCGACGGCAGCTTTATCCGTCCGCTGGCGGACAGCCTGCTGGATCAGCAAATCGTCGCCGCGATGTGCCAGATCGCCCGCCTGAAAAAGCTGACTGTCGTTGCGGAATACGTCGAAACCGAAGCGCAGCGGCTTCAGCTGAAGGTGCTGGGCGTGGATTACATTCAGGGGTATTTGCTGGGAATGCCGGTGCAGTTGTCTGAGCTGTAATCCATGAATTTTTTTTGAAGAAAATCAGCGTACCGGCCGCTGATTTTTCTTACCGTTGTGAGAGGGCGCCCGTCTGCATAATTATGCCAATACATCTGACCGCCTGCTCATTTCTTTGCAGTCAATCCACCAAGGTTATAAGTTGGTATGGCAGAGAATAATTCTTTGGCAAGGTGATTTTCTGTACAATTCTCCGAGCAGAATGCCAGAAACAGGCTGGTTATATACGCGGTGATGCTACCATAAAACAACATTATTCGCTGGTGCGGTGATTATCTCTGGACGATGATACCGCATCTGGTTTTGGCTCTTGTCTTTTTCCGGTCAGAACGTTTTACTTATCGCCGCTGTCGCCGGATAACCCCGACTAATAATACAAATAGCATTGTCACCGACCGGAACGTGATAGCCGGAAGGTAAGGGGAAGTTTTTGCGCCAGGGGAGTGCGGAGTCATCATCACCGGGATGTGCCATCGGCAGAATCATTCTGTTGTTTTCCTCTTTCCCTGCGCCGGTACGCGGCCGGCGGCAAGATCAAGATATCTTGATACCGTTGAATCGTTTTCGTTTAAGGCAATAACACGACATCCCATACTTATGAGCCATCGTTTAACATCTAAAGATATCCTCGCGTTAGGATTTATGACCTTTGCGCTGTTTGTCGGCGCAGGCAACATCATTTTCCCTCCCATGGTTGGTTTGCAGTCGGGCGAACACGTCTGGATTGCTGCTTTGGGCTTTCTGGTAACGGCGGTAGGGCTGCCGGTGATTACGGTTGTGGCCCTGGCGAAAGTGGGCGGCGGCGTTGACGCGCTCAGTACGCCCATCGGCCGCGCCGCCGGTCTGGTGCTGGCGACGGTATGTTACCTGGCCGTTGGCCCGTTGTTCGCCACGCCGCGTACTGCCACGGTTTCCTTTGAATTGGGGATCGCGCCGCTGACCGGCGACAGCGCACTGCCGCTGTTCATTTACAGCGTGATCTATTTCTCTCTGGTGATCCTGATTTCGCTCTATCCGGGTAAGCTGCTGGACACCGTGGGCCACTTCCTGGCGCCGCTGAAGATCGTCGCCCTGGCGATTCTGGGCGTTGCCGCGGTGATGTGGCCGGCCGGATCGCCGATTCCGGCGACGGAAAGCTATCAGGCGGTGCCGTTCTCCAACGGCTTCGTCAACGGTTACCTGACGATGGATACGCTGGGCGCGATGGTGTTCGGCATCGTTATCGTCAACGCCGCGCGTTCCCGCGGCGTGCAGGATTCACGCCTGCTGACCCGCTACACCATCTGGGCCGGTCTGATTGCCGGCGTGGGGCTGACGCTGGTTTACCTCAGCCTGTTCAAGCTGGGCTCCAACAGCGCTTCTCTGGTGCCGGATGCGCAGAACGGCGCGGTGATTCTGCATGCCTATGTTCAGCACACCTTCGGCGGCCTGGGCAGTTTCTTCCTGGCGGCGTTAATCTTTATTGCCTGTATGGTAACGGCGGTCGGCCTGACCTGCGCCTGTGCTGAGTTTTTCGCTCAGTATCTGCCGCTCAGCTACCGTGCGCTGGTGTTCATCCTCGGGTTGTTCGCCATGCTGGTCTCCAATCTGGGGCTGAGCCACCTGATTCAGATTTCCATACCGGTGCTGACGGCGATTTATCCTCCCTGTATCGTGATGGTCGTACTGAGCTTCAGCCTGCGCTTCTGGCGCTCCGCGTCGCGCGTCTTTGCGCCGGTGATGCTGGTCAGCCTGCTGTTCGGCATCCTGGACGGCGTTAAAGCCTCCGCCTGGCAGCATTTCCTGCCGGCATGGACCGAGAAGCTGCCGTTGGCGGCGCAGGGGCTGGCGTGGTTACTGCCGTCGCTGCTGGTGCTGGTGATTGCCGGTATCTACGATCGCATGAGCCACACGCCCAGCGTTCCGGTACACGACTGATCGTTCATATTCACGGCAGGCTTTAATAAGCCTGCCATCATGAACAGGATGAATTCCGAACGTCTTGCATTTATAATCACAAATTCTGATTTTCTTTTCATCACGGGCTGCGGCCCGTGATTTTTTGACAGGCGATAACGGATACATCTCTATGCAAGAGCAACCCAATAAGCTTAAACGTGGTCTGAATGCGCGCCACATCCGCTTTATGGCGCTGGGTTCCGCCATCGGCACCGGCTTGTTCTATGGCTCGGCCTCCGCCATTCAGATGGCCGGCCCCAGCGTATTGCTGGCTTATCTGATCGGCGGCGTCGTGGCGTTTATCATCATGCGCGCGCTGGGCGAAATGTCGGTCAATAACCCTCAGGCCAGTTCTTTTTCCCGCTATGCGCAGGATTACCTCGGGCCGATGGCCGGCTATATCACCGGCTGGACGTACTGTTTCGAAATTCTGATCGTCGCCATTGCCGACGTAACGGCATTCGGCATCTATATGGGCGTCTGGTTCCCGCATGTGCCGCACTGGGTGTGGGTGCTGAGCGTGGTGCTGATTATCGGCGCGATCAACCTGGTCAGCGTGAAGGTGTTTGGCGAACTGGAGTTTTGGTTCTCGTTCTTCAAGGTCGCGACCATCATCATCATGATTGTGGCCGGTATCGGCATTATCGTCTGGGGTATCGGCAACGGAGGGCAGCCGACCGGCATCCACAACCTGTGGGTCAACGGCGGGTTCTTCAGTAACGGCATTATGGGGATGATCCTTTCCCTGCAAATGGTGATGTTCGCCTATGGCGGTATTGAGATTATCGGGATCACCGCCGGCGAGGCGAAAAACCCGAAGGTGTCGATTCCCAAAGCCATTAACTCCGTACCGTTCCGTATCCTGGTGTTCTACGTGGGCACGCTGTTCGTCATTATGTCGATCTACCCGTGGAATCAGGTGGGCACCAACGGCAGTCCGTTCGTGCTGACGTTCCAGCATATGGGGATCACGGCGGCGGCAGGCATTCTGAACTTCGTGGTGATCACCGCTTCTCTGTCGGCGATTAACAGCGACGTGTTCGGCGTGGGCCGTATGCTGTACGGCATGGCGGAACAGGGGCACGCGCCGAAGATTTTCACCAAAATCTCCAGTAACGGCATTCCGTGGGTGACGGTGGTGGTGATGGTTACTGCGCTGCTGGCGGCGGTCTACCTGAACTACATCATGCCGGAGCGTGTTTTCCTGGTGATTGCGTCGCTGGCGACCTTCGCTACCGTTTGGGTGTGGATCATGATTTTGTGCTCCCAGATCGCCTTCCGTCGCCGTCTTTCCGCCGAACAGGTGAAAGCGCTGGAGTTTCCGCTGCGCGGCGGCATCGTGACGTCGGTGTTTGGCATCATTTTCCTGGTGTTTATCATCGGCCTGATTGGTTATTTCCCGGATACCCGTATTTCACTGATTGCCGGTGCGATTTGGATCGTGCTGTTGCTGGTAGGGTATGTGTTCGTGAAGAAGGCGACGCGACCGGTGATGAAAGGTTAACGTCGGCGATAAATGAAAAAACGGAGCCTGGGCTCCGTTTTTTTATGGCGCAGAAATGATTACGCCGGATGTCCGATTGAACGCATATCGTTGCCGGTCGGTGTCTGATGTACACGCAGCCCGAACTCCGGGATCACGGCAAAGGAGTGATCGAAGATATCCGACTGGATGTCTTCATACTCTGCCCAGACCGTAGTACTGGTGAAGGCATAAATCTCCAGCGGCAGGCCTTCTGCGGTCGGGGCCAGTTGGCGCACCATCAGCGTCATATCCTTACGGATGCGGGGGTGGGAGCGCAGGTAGGCCTGCAGATAGGCGCGGAACGTACCGAGGTTGGTCATGCGGCGCCCGTTCAGCGGTGAGCTGAGGTCGGTGTGCTGCTGGCTGTTGTACGTCGTCAGTTCCTGGGTTTTGGCATCGATGTAAGGCGCCAGCAGCTGGCTTTTCATCAGATGCTGATGTTCGTCATCGGATAAAAAGTGCACGCTGGTGGTGTCGATATTCAGGCTGCGCTTGATACGGCGCCCGCCGGACTCCGACATGGCGCGCCAGTTCTTGAACGAATCGGAAATCAGCGCGTAGGTTGGAATGGTGGTGATGGTGTTGTCCCAGTTTTTCACCTTCACGGTGGTCAGCCCGATGTCGATAACCGCGCCGTCGGCGCCGTACTTCGGCATTTCCAGCCAGTCGCCCATGTGCAGCATGTTGTTGGCGGAAAGCTGGATACCGGCGACCAGACCCAGAATCGGATCCTTGAACACCAACATCAGTACCGCCGTCATGGCGCCCAGACCGCTGATTAAAATCAGCGGCGATTTCCCGATGAGCAGGGAAATCATCATAATCCCGATAATGATGGCGGCAACCAGCTTGACCCCCTGGAAGATGCCGCGCAGCGGCAACTGGGAGGCAAAAGAGAACCGATGCGAGAGATCCAGCAGGGTGTCGAGCAGGGAGAACAGCGACAGCAGGGCGTAGAGCATGATCCAGAGCTGTGCGCACAGGATCAGGATATCACCGGCCTGCGTGCCCGGATGCAGCCAGACTACGGCCTGAATATTGACGATGATCCCCTGAATGGTCAGGGCGATGCGGCGGAACAGTTTGTTTTGGGTAATCACCTGCAACCACAGACGCTGGCTTTGCTGCCCCATGCGCTCCAGGCGGGTGAGTACGATACGGTGCAGGATAAAATGAATCACCAGGGCGGTGAGCAGTATCAGCCCCAGAATCACAATCAGCGATGTGGTATAGGTGTCGGTGAAATCCAGTCCATATTGTTCCAGCCATTTCATTACGTTTTTTTGCATGCATCTTCCTTAATTTTCCGATAGATAAACTATGATGTTGCACGTAATAGGCTACTTGTTCTGGATGCATCCCGCAACGCGGGATAACGGAATATCCTCCCCGCACCTCCTCCCCGTAAAACTTTCAGACAGATGAGCAGGATGTTCCGGCATCATGGCATGCTGCGCACAAAGGTATTCAGACGGAGACGATCCTGATGTTATTTGCATGGCACTTACCGGTTCCACCTTATGTCCGGCAGCGCGGGAACAAGCTGGACATCACGCTGCTGTTGCAGGGCAGCGACCTGCCGCAGCAGGTTTTCCTGCGCTGTGAGCCGGATAACGAAGAGTGGCTGCTGACGATGACGGCGCGTGAAGCGGGAGAGTACGTCAGCTATCACGGCGCGCTGCCGCTGACGGAGGGGGAGCCGCTGCGGCGTTATTGCTTCAAGATGCTGTGGGCGGACCGGCAACTGTGGTGCGGCCCGCGCGGCTTACAGGTTATTCCTCCGCCCCAGACGGAGCAGTTTGCCCTGGAGCTCCCCGGATCGCAGCCGGAGTGGGCCGCCGATCAGGTGTTCTATCAAATTTTCCCCGACCGTTTCGCCCGCGGAGAAGGGAAAGCGCCGCTTGCCGCCGGAGAGGACTATCTGGCCTGGGAGGCGCCGCTGAAAGCGAAGCAGGGCTCTTCCGCGTTTTACGGCGGCGATCTGGACGGCATTTGCGCCCGGTTGCCTTACCTGCAACGGCTCGGCGTGACCGCGCTATATCTGAACCCGGTGTTCACCGCGCCCAGCAACCACAAGTATGACACCGAAGATTACTACAACGTCGATCCCCGCTTTGGCGGCAACGACGCCCTGCTGCGTTTGCGTGAAGCGACGCGTGCGGCAGGTATGCGCCTGATTCTGGACGGCGTGTTCAACCATACCGGAGAAACGCATCCGTGGTTTGATCGTGCGGGGCGCGGCAAGGACGGGGCGTTTCACCATCCGGATTCCCCGCACCGTGAACGCTTTACCTTCCTGCCGGACGGGCGGGTGCTGGACTGGAAGGGCAACGCGCATCTGCCCAAGCTGGACTTCGCCAGCCAGCGGGTGGTTGACAGCATCTACCGGGGGCCGGACAGCGTGACGCGCTACTGGCTGCGGCCGCCGTACAGTATTGATGGCTGGCGGCTGGACGTGATTCACATGCTCGGCGAAGGCGGCAGCGCGCGCGGCAACCTGACTCATCTGGCCGGGATTTACCGCAGCATCCGCGAAGAGAATCCACAGGCGTATGTTCTGGGCGAACACTTCGGCGATGCGCGCCGCTGGTTGCAGGCCGGCGTGGAAGACGCCGCCATGAACTACATGGGATTCGCCCTGCCGGTCAGGGCGTTCCTGGCCGGTGTTGACGTCGCCTATCAGCCGGCGCAGCTCAGCGCAGGGCAGTGCGCGGAGTGGATGGAATCCTACCGCGCCGGGCTTTCTCATTCCCAGCAACTGGTGATGTTTAACCAGCTCGACAGCCACGATACTGCACGTATGCTGACGTTGCTGAACCACAATACGCGCCGGATGAAAATGGCGCTGGTCTGGCTGTTCACCTGGATTGGTATTCCCTGCCTCTATTACGGCGACGAGATTGGGTTGGACGGCGAAAACGATCCATTCTGCCGTAAAACCTTCCCGTGGGATGAGCAGCGCTGGGACGCCGGCCTGTTTGACGTCAGCCGTAAAATGGCGGCGTTGCGCAGGGAAAGCGTCGCACTGCGCCGTGGCGGCTGCCAGGTGATTTATTGCCGCGGTGAAACGCTGGTGTTCGTGCGTACTTACGAACATGAAACCTGGCTGGTGGCTCTGCAACGTGAGCGGACAGGGGAGTGCGTGCTGCCATTGACGCCGCTGTTGCCGTCCGGGGCGTGGATCTGCCAGGAGGGGGAAGGCGTGCTCACCGGCGAGGCAGACTATCTGGCGCTATCGCTGCCGGCGGAGAGTGCGACGGTGTGGCGCATATCGGCACAGGGCTGATCGTTCATTATTTTTGTATTGAAAAACGGAGCAGGTTATAGCCGCTCCGTTTTCTTTTTTGCGTAAAGCTGGTTTTTTTGTTTACTTACAATGCATTGGTTTAAATATTCAGCCATGAAAATCATGCATTTCCTAATCTATACCATAATTAGTCACGGCGGCATCAGCAATTACGTTAGACAAACAACACATTAAAGATGAAATATGTCCGCCGGGTTTCTGTTGCCCGACGCGTGGCGTTTGCTCACGGACGGGCGTTTCAGTCCCCGTGAGTCCCATTTCCGGTTCATCATTCCGGCTGCCCGTTTGCCGGTTTTTGGCGGGTCTTGTCGTAATAACAGAAAAGGCGACCGTGGGGTCGCCTTTTGTCGTTTTGGGTAAAACGAAATTACAGCTTGGCAGCGTTCTCAGACAGGTACTTAGCTACGCCGTCCGGAGAATCTTTCATACCGGCTTTGCCTTTTTCCCACTGTGCCGGGCAAACTTCGCCGTGCTCTTCGTGGAACTGCAGCGCGTCAACCATGCGCAGCATTTCGTCGATGTTACGGCCCAGCGGCAGGTCGTTAACAACCTGGTGGCGAACAATGCCGTTTTTGTCGATCAGGAAGGAACCGCGCAGCGCAACGCCGGCGTCCGGGTGTTCAATGCCGTAAGCTTTCTGGATTTCACGCTTAACGTCAGCAACCATGGCATATTTCACTTCACCGATGCCGCCCTTATCAACCGGGGTCTTACGCCATGCGTTGTGAACGAACTCAGAGTCGAAAGAAACGCCGACAACTTCAACGCCACGCTTCTGGAATTCTGCATAGCGGTGATCGAATGCGATCAGCTCAGACGGACATACGAAGGTGAAGTCCATCGGCCAGAAGAAGACAACAGTCGGCTTGCCGCTGGTGTGCTTTTTGAAGTTGAAGTTTTCTACGATTTCACCGTTGCCCAGTACGGCAGCGGCGGTAAAGTCAGGGGCTTGACGAGTAACCAGGACCATTGAAGAACTCCTGTTAATAGTTTGAGTGGTTGATTGAATCCTTAAGACGGGAATCACTATACGTATTTAACGTTTGTGAATAAAGGGTAAAACTCCAATCGATAATATAGCTTTTACCTATCAATCAGATTAAACAACGCAGTAGCGCCCTAAATTTAACCACTTTAAAAAAATGGGCAATACCCTGGCGGGGTAAACCGCACGTTTTGTTCGTTCGATCACTTCGGCAACGACAGCGCACCCTGGCGTGCCTGCGTCATCAGGAACGGGTAAAACTGCCAGAACGCCTGTTCAAGATAAGTGTAATTCTCTTCCACATCGCTGAATGAGCCGGCTAAGGCAGCCAGCCGCGGGCGGCGTCTTGCCATGCTCTGCAACACCTCTGCGATAAACGGCAACTCCGCATACCGTTCCAGCCAGCGTTCGCGCCAGATGTAACTGTTCAGGTTGCGGAAGCGCTCAGGGGTTTCCGGCAACAGCGGAACGATTTGCCGCTGCGCCTGTTCGCTGAATACGGGTAGCGGGATGCCCGGCTCAATACGCTGCCAGTGGCGTGCCAGAAAATGATCCCAAACCACGTCAAGCGTAATGGGGGCAACCCGGCGGGATTCGTCGCGGAAGCGGCGTTTGGCCGCCAGTACCTGCGGCAGGCTGTCGGTCAGCGCATCGACGCGGCGGTGCATATAGATGCCGGCGATGACTGCTTCCGGGTACTCCCCGGCAGGATTGCCGCGTACGAAGTCAGCAAGCAGGTTACCGAACAAGGAGCTGTTTGCCAGCGAGGCGAGATGAAGATGGGCGAGAAAGTTCATGGCGTCGAGTATAGAGCAGATCGTACCGCCGCGCCCAGAGTTTGCTTGCAGCAGGCGTCGTGCGGCTCTAGACTAGGCCGCCTGTTTTTTGTGTCGTTATCCGGTATGAGTGAACTGAAGCCATGCGCGTTGCCGATTTTTCTTTTGAACTTCCTGATGAACTGATAGCCCGCTATCCGCAGGCCGAACGCAGCGGCTGCCGTTTGCTGTCGCTGGACGGGCCGACGGGGGCGCTGGAGCACGGCACTTTTACCGATATTCTGGATAAGCTGAATCCCGGCGATCTGCTGGTTTTCAATAATACCCGCGTGATTCCGGCGCGCCTGTTCGGCCGCAAAGCGAGCGGCGGCAAGCTGGAAGTGTTGGTGGAGCGGGTGCTGGACGACACGCGCGTGCTGGCGCACGTGCGCGCGTCGAAAGCGCCGAAGCCGGGCGCGGAGCTGCTGCTGGGCGACGATGAAAATATTCGCGCCACCATGGTGGCGCGCCATGACGCGTTGTTCGAGCTGCACTTTGACGACGGGCGCGACGTGTTGAGCATTCTGAACGCCGCCGGCCATATGCCGCTGCCGCCGTATATCGATCGTCCGGACGAAGAGGCCGATCGCGAGCTGTATCAGACGGTGTATGCCGATCGCCCCGGCGCAGTTGCGGCGCCTACCGCCGGTCTGCATTTCGATGAGCCTTTGCTGGAAAAACTGCGCGCCAAAGGAGTGGAGATGGCGTTCGTCACGCTGCACGTTGGGGCGGGAACCTTCCAGCCGGTGCGCGTGGATACCATCGAAAATCACGTGATGCACTCCGAATATGCTGAAGTGCCGCCAGAGGTGGTGGAGGCGGTGTTAGCCTGTAAAGCGCGCGGTAACCGGGTTATCGCGGTGGGCACTACGTCGGTGCGTTCGCTGGAGAGTGCGGCGGCGGCGTCACAGGATGCGCTGATTGCGCCATTTTTTGATGATACCCAGATATTTATTTATCCCGGCTATCACTATCAGGTGATTGACGCCCTGATTACCAATTTCCATTTGCCGGAGTCTACGCTGATTATGCTGGTGTCGGCATTTGCCGGTTACCGCAATACCATGGCGGCGTATCACGAGGCCGTAGCGCAGCGTTACCGCTTTTTCAGCTATGGGGACGCGATGTTTATTACCCATAATGCGGCGGCTGAACAAGAAACTGTATCTGGTCAATAAATTGCGGCGGCGCGGCGTGTACAATGCCGCGGCTGATTTTTCTCCCTGCCGGATTCCGCTTCCTGTTGCACAGGTCTGCGGCATGGCGGGGTTTTTTAACTCATCGGACTGTTTTTCCGATGCGGAGGCATGAGTGAAATACGAATTACAAACCACCGACGGCCGCGCGCGGCGCGGACGTTTGATTTTCGATCGCGGCGTGGTCGAAACCCCGGCATTCATGCCGGTCGGCACCTACGGTACCGTCAAGGGTATGACGCCGGAAGAGGTAAAAGAGACCGGCGCGCAGATCCTGCTGGGCAACACCTTCCACCTCTGGCTGCGTCCGGGGCAGGAGATCATGAAGCTGCACGGCGATCTGCATGACTTCATGCAGTGGTCCGGCCCGATTCTGACCGACTCCGGCGGCTTCCAGGTTTTCAGCCTGGGCGCGATGCGTAAAATTAAGGAAGAGGGGGTTTATTTCCGTAACCCAATCAACGGCTCGCCGATCTTCCTCAGTCCGGAAAAGTCGATGGAGATCCAGTACGATCTCGGTTCCGACATCGTGATGATCTTCGACGAATGTACGCCGTATCCGGCTGACTGGGATTACGCCAAACGTTCGATGGAGCTGTCATTGCGTTGGGCGGCGCGCAGCCGTCAGCGTTTCGATGAGCTGAACAACAAAAATGCGCTGTTCGGTATCATTCAGGGCAGTATTTACGAAGATTTACGTGATGTATCGCTGAAAGGGCTGGTAGAGATCGGCTTTGATGGTTACGCTGTGGGCGGTTTGGCGGTTGGTGAGCCGAAGGAAGACATGCACCGCATTCTGGAGCATGTGTGTCCGCAAATTCCGCAGGATAAACCCCGTTACCTGATGGGCGTGGGCAAGCCGGAGGATCTGGTAGAAGGCGTGCGGCGCGGCATTGATATGTTTGACTGCGTCATGCCGACGCGTAATGCGCGTAATGGCCACCTGTTCGTGACCGATGGCGTCATCAAGATCCGCAACGCCCGTTTCCGCGACGATACTTCTCCGCTTGACGCGCATTGTGATTGCTATACCTGCCGTCACTACAGCCGCGCCTATTTGCATCATCTGGATCGCTGTAATGAGATTCTGGGCGCGCGTCTGAATACTATCCACAATCTGCGCTATTATCAGCGCCTGATGGCGGGTTTACGTCAGGCCATCGAAGACGGTAAATTAAACGACTTTGTGGCGGATTTTTACCAGCGTCAGGGTAAACCGGTTCCGCCGCTGGATGCTGCGTAAGGACTGCGCCGGGCGCAATGTGCGTGAACCGGCGCTTAAATTTGTTTTTTTAGTAAAATTGACGGTTTCATAATGTCGGCATGATGCGATAATCGTTCTTTCGGACTGTTTGCCGTCAAATTCAAACCGTTGTTAAAAATAATGAGGGACATTAGATGAGTTTATTCGTTTCCGACGCCTACGCCGCTGCCGGTGCACCGGCTCAGGGCAGCCCGTACTCGCTGGTTATCATGCTGGTCGTGTTCGGTTTGATTTTCTATTTTATGATCCTGCGCCCGCAGCAGAAACGCGCCAAAGACCACAAAAAACTGATGGACTCCATTTCCAAAGGGGATGAAGTGCTGACGACCGGCGGTCTGATCGGACGCGTGACCAAAGTGTCAGAAACCGGCTACATCGCCATCGAACTGAACGAAAATAATGAAGTGATGATCAAACGTGACTTCGTGGCCGCCGTTCTGCCGAAAGGCACGATGAAGGCGCTGTAATTTTCGCTTTCCCGAAGGGAACTATCGTGTTAAACCGCTATCCTCTCTGGAAGTACATCATGCTGATCGTCGTGCTGGCGGTCGGTTTGCTGTATGCGCTTCCTAACCTCTACGGTGAGGATCCGGCCGTTCAGATCACTGGCGCGCGCGGCGTCGCCGCCAGTGAATCAACGTTGGATCAAATCCGTGGCGTGCTCGACAAAGAGCACATCGAAACCAAATCCATTGCCCTGGAAAACGGCGCGATTCTGGCCCGTTTCAAAGATACGGACATCCAGCTCCGGGCGCGTGAAGCGCTGATCCCGGTGCTGGGTGATAAATACGTCGTGGCGCTGAACCTGGCGCCGGCAACCCCGCTGTGGCTGACGAAGCTGGGCGCTGAGCCGATGAAGCTGGGTCTTGATCTGCGCGGCGGCGTTCATTTCCTGATGCAGGTGGACATGGACACTGCGCTGGGCAAGCTGCAGGAACAGACCATGGACTCCCTGCGCAGCGATCTGCGCGAGAAGGGCATTCCTTACGCGACCGTGCGTAAGCTGGACACCACCGGCAGCGTTGAAGTGCGTTTCCGTGATGCCGCTGCACGCGATCAGGCGAACAGCTACCTTTCCGGACGCCATCGCGATCTGGTCTTCAGCAACAGCGGCGACAATATTCTGCGCGCCGTGATGACCGACGATCGTCTGCGTGAAGCCCGCGAGTACGCGGTGCAGCAGAACATCAATATCCTGCGTAACCGTGTTAACCAACTGGGCGTGGCCGAACCGCTGGTTCAGCGCCAGGGTGCCGACCGTATCGTGGTTGAACTGCCGGGTATTCAGGACACTGCTCGCGCCAAAGAGATTCTGGGCGCGACGGCGACCCTGGAGTTCCGTCTGGTCAACACCAACGCGGATGCAACCGCGGCGGCCAATGGCCGTGTGCCGGGCGATTCCGAGGTGAAAAACACCCGTGACGGCCGTCCGGTGGTCTTGTACAAGCGCGTTATCCTGACCGGCGATCATATTACCGACTCCACCTCCAGCCAGGATGAGTTTAATAACCCTCAGGTTAACATCTCCCTGGACAGCGCAGGCGGCAGCGCCATGTCTAACTTCACCAAGGACAACATCGGCAAGCCGATGGCGACCCTGTTTGTGGAGTACAAAGACAGCGGCAGAAAAGATGCCAGCGGCAAGTCGATTCTGGCTAAGCAGGAAGAAGTGATCAACGTGGCGACGATTCAGTCCCGCCTTGGCAACAGCTTCCGTATTACCGGCATCGATAACCCGACCGAAGCCCGTCAGCTCTCCCTGCTGCTGCGCGCCGGTGCGCTGATCGCGCCGATTCAGATCGTGGAAGAACGCACCATCGGCCCGACGCTGGGGATGCAGAACATCACTCAGGGTCTGGAAGCGTGCCTGTGGGGCCTGGTGGCATCCATCGTCTTTATGGTGGTTTGGTATCGTAAGTTCGGCATGATCGCGACTACGGCGCTGTTGGCTAACCTGGTGCTGATCGTCGGCGTGATGTCCCTGTTGCCGGGCGCGACGCTGACCATGCCGGGTATTGCCGGTATCGTACTGACGCTGGCGGTGGCGGTAGACGCCAACGTACTGATTAACGAACGTATCAAGGAAGAACTCAAGAATGGCCGCTCCGTGCAGCAGGCGATTCATGAAGGCTACAAGGGGGCGTTCTCCAGTATTATCGACGCCAACCTGACCACGTTGATTACGGCCATCATTCTGTACGCGGTGGGCACCGGTTCAATCAAGGGCTTTGCGATCACCACGGCTATCGGCGTGGCGACCTCAATGTTTACCGCGATTGTCGGCACCCGTGCCATTGTTAACCTGCTTTACGGCGGCAAACGCATCAACAAGCTGTCAATCTGAGGAACAGGCCGTGGCACAAGATTATACCGTTGAACAATTGAACTATGGGCGCAGGGTCTATGACTTCATGCGCTGGGACTACGTGGCCTTTACCATTTCCGGCCTGTTGCTGATCGTTTCCTGCGCCATCATGTACATGAAGGGCTTTAACTGGGGTCTGGACTTCACCGGTGGTACGGTGATCGAACTGACCGTGGATAAAGCGCCGGATCTCAATGAGATGCGTGACGTGCTGGAGAAAGCCGGTTTTGCCGATCCGATTGTGCAGAACTTTGGCAGCAGCCGCGACATCATGATCCGTATGCCGCCGGTAACCGGCGCGGAAGGTCAGGAACTGGGCAATAAAGTGGTTGGCGTGTTGCAGCAGTCGATCGACAGCAGCGCATCGGTTAAGCGTATTGAGTTCGTCGGCCCCAGCGTGGGCAGCGATCTGGCGCAGGCCGGCGCGATGGCGCTGTTGGTTGCGCTGATCAGTATCCTGATCTACGTCGGCTTCCGCTTTGAATGGCGTCTGGCGCTCGGGGCCGTGTTGTCCCTGGCGCACGACGTGGTGATCACGCTGGGCGTACTGTCGCTGTTCCACATCGAGATTGACCTGACCATCATCGCATCGCTGATGTCGGTTATCGGTTACTCGCTGAACGACAGTATCGTGGTTTCCGACCGTATCCGTGAGAACTTCCGTAAGATTCGCCGCGGAACGCCTTACGAGATCATGAACGTGTCGCTGACGCAAACCCTGAGCCGTACCATCATGACGTCGGCAACGACGCTGGTGGTGGTGCTGATGCTCTACATCTTCGGCGGCGCGATGCTGAAAGGCTTCTCCCTGACGATGCTGATCGGGGTGACCATTGGTACTATTTCTTCCATCTACGTAGCATCAGCGCTGGCGCTGAAGCTGGGCATGAAGCGCGAGCACATGCTGCAGCAGAAGGTGGAGAAAGAAGGGGCCGACCAGCCTTCGATTCTGCCCTGATGGCGTGAACGTACGTGTAATAAAAAACCCCGGCTTGCCGGGGTTTTTTATTTTGCCGCGCACGGTTACTGCTGGCGGACGTCATGTAAGTGAACGAATCCCAGTTCTTCCGGCGTTATGTCGCTCAGGCGTACTTCCATGCTGGTGACGTTAGTGGCAACCAGCGGCGGGCTGAAGGTGAGGGTTTGCGCCAGGGCGTCGCCTTCCGACGGCTCTCCGGTGGCGGGATTGAGCTTGCCCCAGTTCAGTATGGCGCTGAAGCCCGGCAATACCGCGCCGGTGGCGTTTTTGATTTGCAGTACGGCCTTGCTGCCGCCGGCTTCCGGCTCAACGTGGTCAAGGCGTACGCGCAGCTGGCCGATGGCGGTCATGATCTGTGCATCGGCGTTGGCGCCGGCCAGCAAATAGACGCCGTTATCAGAGTTAGCGTTGAGCCGTACCTGGCGATCCAGCAGCGCGGTTTGGGTGTTCAAATGCTCGACTTTCTGCGTCAGCTCCTGAACTTCGGCCTGAAGCTGTTGTTCTTTTTCCGGCGCGGAGGCGCACGCCGTCAACATGAGCACCAGGGGAGTCACCAGGGCGACGGAATGAATTTTTGACATGGTTTCACCTGATTTATTATTGACATAGCTTAAAGACTAATCTGCTTTGCGATGAAAGTCACATGCTGTTTGTGGGCTGAGTAAGAAAAAACCCGCCGGAAGCGGGCGGGTTTGGTTGCAAAAACGTGGCGGAAAAACTCAGACTGCCTGCCACAGCGTGAAGCAGATGTCCGGCGTCCAGCCTGCGTTGGAAAGGTTGCTGTTGATGCAGACGTAGTGCGCGCCTTTGTAGGTGCACTTGTCGCCCGGCATATACTGATGACCCAGTTCCCAGGCTGGGTACTCTTCATCGCTGCTGCCGCCTTCATCCGGCACAACCGGTGTTTCGTCCGGCGTTTCCGGTTCAACGGGTTCTACAGGTTCAACCGGATCTACAGGGTCTACCGGATCGGTGGTTTCTTCTTCTTCCGGATCGACCGGCAGTACGCTGCCGCCGTGGATCAGGCCGGTGTAGCGGTTGCAGAATTCCCAGTTATACGCTTTACCGGCTTTGTCCTGACCGTTATCCCAGTTGATGGACCAGGTCATCAGGCCCTTGATTGTCAGGTTAGCTGCGTCCAGGCGGGCGAAAGCGTTATAAACGGCGGTCGGATCGACGACGTAACCGGTAGCTGCTGCGTCGTTGCTGCTCGGCAGGCCGATGGCGAACTTGTTCGCCGGGATCTTCACGTAGCCGCGGGTGCCGGTAACGATGCTCTGGGTCATGTAGAACAGGAAGTCTTCCTTCATGGCGTCGTTGTTCTGGGTGATCCAGGCGTTCTTTTCGTCAACCCAGATGCCGTCGCCGCCCTGGTTGTAGAACTGCGGGGCGATGAAGTCATAGTAGCCTTCCAGCGCATTGATGTACGCCAGGTAGTTACCACCTTCGCGCAGGTAGGGGAATTCCGGCGCCATGCTGATGATGAAGTGCTTGCCCTGGGCTTTGTAATAGTCTTTGACCATTTTCAGCGCGGCAGGCAGTACGGTTTTATTGTCTGCAGCGATAATCGCTGATTGTTCCAGGTCGATATCCAGACCATCAAAACCGTAGGTTTCAACCAGGCGAATCAGTTCGTCTGCGAATGCCTGCTCGTCGCCGGCTTTCAGCTCGATGTGCGCATCCGCGCCGCCCAGCGAAATCAGCACCACGCGGCCCTGGCTGTTCAGGACGGCGATCTGGCGGCGAAATTCTTCGTCCGTGGCGTTGTAAGGTTTGAAGGTCGGGATACCTTCGCCTTTCATAAAGGAAACCGCCACGACGTTGTAGGCTTCCGGGATGTCCAGAAGAGTCATCGCCTTGGAAGTACCCTGCTGATAACCGTCATGACCGTCGGATGCCCAGTTGTGCCAGAAACCCATCATGATTTTTTTGCCTTCCAGTGAAGGCATGGACGTGGCGTTATCCGCGCCGGATTTAATAAGAGCCATAATCAGAACCTCTAGTGTCATTGTTTGAGAAACGTCGTTGTTGCAAAAGCGGCTCAAGAATAAGAGGCGGGTCAGACATTGGGTAATCACGTCATGTCACGTTTTCTCACCGTGAAAAATGAGGCTTTTTTATTGCCATTACGCGGAGATTAACGCCGTTAACAAACAGATCAACGTTGAGCCTTTATTGTCTTCCGGGTTGCAGGGTAAACTAATGCCCAAACATGTTTTTTATCAGGGAGCCTTATGCATTGTCCGTTCTGTTCCGCCGTTGATACCAAGGTCATTGACTCCCGCCTGGTTGGCGATGGGTCCCAGGTTCGCCGTCGTCGCCAGTGTCTGGTGTGCAATGAACGATTCACTACGTTTGAAGTGGCGGAACTGGTCATGCCGCGCATCATCAAGAGCAATGATGTCCGTGAGCCGTTCAATGAGGATAAGTTGCGTAAAGGAATGCTGAAGGCGCTGGAAAAACGCCCGGTCAGTTCAGACGACGTCGAGATGGCTATCAGCCACATAAAATCTCAGCTCCGGGCGACCGGTGAGCGTGAGGTGCCGGCGAAGATGGTGGGGAATCTGGTGATGGATGCCCTGAAGAAGCTGGATAAAGTGGCGTACATCCGCTTTGCTTCGGTTTACCGCAGCTTTGAAGACATTCGTGAATTCGGCGAAGAAATCGCCAGGCTCCAGGACTAATTCCTTTATGCCGCATCCGGCGGCGCATTCAGGCAGGGTAAGGCATGCAACAAATACGCGGTGATGAATTTTATATGGCGCGGGCGTTTGAACTGGCGCGCCGCGGGCGCTTTACCACCCCGCCCAATCCTAATGTGGGATGCGTTATCGTGCGCGACGGCGAGATCGTCGGCGAAGGTTTCCACCTGCGTGCGGGGGAGCCTCACGCGGAGGTTCATGCTCTGCGTATGGCGGGGGAAAAGGCGCGCGGAGCGACCGCGTACGTTACCCTGGAACCGTGCAGCCATCACGGACGAACGCCGCCCTGTGCTGATGCGCTGGTCGCCGCCGGCGTCAGCCGGGTGGTGGCCGCGATGCAGGATCCTAACCCACAGGTGGCCGGGCGCGGCTTATATCGCCTGCAACAGGCGGGCGTTGACGTCAGCCACGGCCTGATGATGGCGGAGGCGGAGGCCATCAACCGGGGCTTCCTCAAACGCATGCGCACCGGGTTTCCCTTCGTGCAGCTAAAACTTGGGGCGTCGCTGGACGGAAAAACGGCCATGGCGTCCGGCGAAAGCCAGTGGATTACCTCTCCCGCCGCGCGTCAGGACGTGCAGCGGCTGCGGGCGCAAAGCTCGGCTATCCTGAGCAGCAGCGCGACGGTGCTGGCGGACGATCCTTCCCTTACCGTGCGCTGGGCGGAGCTGGATGAAGAAACGCGCCGCCTTTACCCGCAGGAAAATCTGCGTCAGCCGCTGCGGGTGATCGTTGATGGCCGCAACCGCGTGACGCCGGAACATAAACTGATTTCTCAGCCGGGGGAAACCCTGCTGGCGTGCAGGCAGCCTGACGGCGCCGGATGGCCGGATAATGTGCGCCAGATTGCCGTGCCGGAACACGGGGAGTATCTCGACCTGGTATCGCTGATGATGCAACTGGGGCGGATGCAGGTGAATTCTGTCTGGGTTGAGGCCGGCGCGACGCTGGCCGGCGCCTTGTTGCGCGCCGGCGTAGTGGATGAGCTTATCGTCTATATGGCACCCAGGCTGCTGGGCGATGCCGCCCGCGGGATGTGCCTTCTGCCCGGCCTGGAAACGCTGGCGGACTGTCCGTCATTCATCTTTAAACAAATAACGCAGGTCGGACCTGACGTCCGCCTGATCTTACAGCCTGTTTGAATGCCGGAGGGGAAAAGCCGGCGCGCAGGTTGTCAAAGAATGTGGTAGAATCCGCCCCCTCCGCGGAACACCGTAACCGTAACGAATAAAGGAAACCGTATGAAAACGATTGAAGGCGTTGTAGCCGCTCCGGGTGCCCGTGTCGCTATCGCCATTGCGCGTTTTAATAACTTCATTAACGATAGCCTGCTGGAAGGCGCGGTTGATGCACTGAAGCGCATCGGTCAGGTTTCTGATGACGATATTACCGTGGTATGGGTGCCGGGCGCTTATGAGCTGCCGCTGACCGTACGCGCGCTGGTTGACACCAAACGCTACGACGCCGTCGTTGCGCTGGGCACGGTCATCCGCGGGGGTACCGCACACTTTGAATTCGTGGCCGGGGAATGCAGTTCCGGTCTTGCCAGCGTGGCGATGGAAAGCGTCGTGCCGGTTGCCTTCGGCGTACTGACCACCGAGAGCATTGAGCAGGCCATTGAGCGTGCGGGCACCAAAGCCGGCAACAAAGGCGCCGAAGCCGCAATGACCGCACTGGAAATGATCAACGTCATTAAAGCCATCAAGGCCTGATTTAGTTTAGTAAGGGGAAATCCGTGAAACCTGCCGCTCGTCGCCGCGCCCGTGAATGTGCCGTTCAGGCCTTGTACTCCTGGCAACTGTCCGGGAATGACATTGCCGATGTTGAATTACAGTTCCTGACGGAGCAGGACGTTAAAGACGTGGACGTCAACTATTTCCGCGAGTTGTTGGCCGGTGTTGCCAACAATGCGGAATATCTCGATAACCTGATGGCGCCGGTGCTGTCCCGTCAGTTAAATGAGTTGGGGCAGGTGGAAAAGGCGATTTTGCGCGTTTCCCTGTTTGAACTGAGCAAACGTGAAGACGTGCCGTACAAAGTGGCGATCAACGAAGGCATCGAACTGGCAAAAACGTTCGGCGCTGAAGACAGCCATAAATTTGTTAACGGGGTGCTGGATAAAGTCGCGCCTACGGTACGCAAAAACAGAAAATAACGCGGCCGGCAGTCAATGCGGGGTTTCTGCGGATACAGACCTGAAGGCCGGGAAACCGGCCTTTTGTTTGCGTTTTTTCCGTGATTTTCTTCAATGATTAGTGAGGATAACCTCATGTCATGTGGCGAGTTCGATATTATTGCCCGCTATTTTAACCGGCAGCGCAATGTGCGCCGGGATGTCCTGCAGGGGATCGGCGATGACTGCGCGCTGATGTCCGTGGCGGAAAAGCAGCAGCTTGCCGTCAGTTGCGATACGTTGGTCGCCGGAAACCATTTTTTACCCGATATTGCGCCTGCCGATCTGGGTCACAAGGCGCTGGCGGTGAACATCAGCGATCTGGCGGCGATGGGCGCCGATCCTGCCTGGGTTTCTCTGGCGCTGACGTTACCGGAAATCGATGAAGAATGGCTTGCCGCCTTCAGTGATGCGTTGTTTGAACAACTGGATTACTACGATATGCAGTTGATCGGCGGCGATACGACGCGCGGCCCGCTGTCGATGACGCTGACCGTGCACGGCCTGGTGCCGGCCGGGCGTGCATTGCTGCGCAGCGGCGCACGCATCGGCGACTGGATCTACGTGACCGGAACGCTGGGCGACAGCGCCGCCGGGCTGGCATTGTTGCAGGACCGCTTGTCCGTTGCGGATAAAGATCAGCGCGATTTCCTGCTCCGGCGCCATCTGCGCCCGCAGCCGCGCGTGTTGCAGGGGCAGGCGCTGCGTGATTTAGCCAGCGCGGCGATCGATATTTCAGATGGCCTGATTTCCGACCTGGGGCATATTCTGAAGGCCAGCGCCTGCGGTGCGAACCTGTATCTGGACGATCTGCCCATTTCTGCGGCGTTGCAGGCAGCGTGTCCGCGTGAGCAGGTGCTACAGTGGGGATTGTCCGGCGGTGAAGACTATGAATTGTGTTTTACCGTGCCGGAGCTTAACCGGGGAGCGCTGGACGTTGCCCTGGGTTCTCTGGGCGTGGATTTCACCTGCGTCGGCCAGATAACGCCGGCAACGGAAGGATTACAACTGTGGCAGGGCGAACAGCGCCTGGAGCCGCAATGGCGGGGGTACGATCACTTTGGGTAAACTCAGTAAGGAAGATAGCATCGCGGCGAAAGCCCGGCTGCGTATGAGCAATCCGTGGCATTTGCTGGCGACGGGATTCGGCAGCGGGTTAAGCCCGTGGATGCCGGGAACGATGGGATCGATTGCGGCAATCCCGTTTTGGCTGTTGCTGATCCAGTTGCCGTTGCAGCTTTATTCGCTGGTGGTGATGTTCAGCTTCTGCATCGGCATTTATATATGCAGCCGCACGTCGCGGGACATCGGCGTGCACGATCACGGCAGCATCGTGTGGGATGAGTTCGTCGGGATGTGGATTACGCTGATAGCGCTGCCGGTGAACAGCTGGCAGTGGGTACTGGCGGGGTTCGTCGTGTTCCGCATTCTGGACGCGGCAAAGCCGTGGCCGATTAGCTGGTTTGACCGGCGGATTCACGGAGGAACCGGGATCATGGTGGACGATGTTGTCGCCGGGGTGCTTGCGGCCGCGGTGATTTTTGGCGTGGGGCATTATTGGTAGTGTTGCTGCAGCCGGGCAGGCTTGCGCCTGCCCGTTGAGTCTCAGGCAGATTGCCAGCGACGGATGCGGGAGAGAATACCTTCAGCATCCAGGCCGAGATCGTGACGGATTTCTTCCTGCGTGCCCTGCGGAACAAAATTATCCGGCAGGCCGATATTCAGCACCGGCCTGATCTGGCGCTGAGCCATCAGCAGTTCGTTGACGCCGCTGCCGGCGCCGCCCATCACCGCGTTTTCTTCCAGCGTAACCAGCAGCTCGTGCCCGGCGGCCAGTTGCAGAATCAATGCTTCATCCAACGGCTTCACGAAACGCATGTCCGCAACCGTGGCGTTGATCTGCTCCGCGGCGTTCAGCGCTTCCGGCAGCAGATTGCCGAAGTTGAGAATCGCCACCTTTTCCCCTTCACGGCGTATTACGCCTTTGCCGACAGGCAGGACTTCCAGCGGTTGCAGTGCCGCGCCGGTGCCGTTGCCGCGCGGGTAGCGTACCGCGACCGGGCCATTGTGGTGGTAACCGGTATACAGCATCTGACGGCACTCGTTTTCATCGCTGGGCGTCATGATGGTCATATTGGGAATGCAACGCAGGAATGACAGGTCGAAAGCGCCCTGATGGGTTTGCCCGTCGGCACCGACGATGCCGCCGCGATCGATTGCAAACAGCACCGGCAGGTTCGGAATGGCGACGTCATGAATCACCTGATCATAAGCCCGCTGCAAAAAGGTGGAGTAGATGGCGACGATGGGCTTGTAGCCGCCGATAGCCAACCCGGCGGCGAAGGTGACGGCGTGCTGCTCGGCGATTGCCACGTCGAAATACTGCTGCGGATACTCGCGCGAGAAACGTACCATGCCGGAGCCTTCGCGCATGGCCGGCGTAATCGCCATCAGTTTGTCGTCGTGGGCGGCGGTTTCACACAGCCAGTCGCCGAAAATTTGAGAGTAGGTGGGCTGGGCGTCCGCTTTCTTTGGCAGGGTGCCGCTGGCGGGATCGAACTTCGGCACCGCGTGCCAGCTGATGGGGTCTTTCTCCGCCGGTTCGTAGCCCTTGCCCTTTTTCGTCATAATGTGCAGCAACTGCGGCCCTTTCAGGTCGCGCATGTTCTTCAGCGTTGCCGCCAGCGCCTGCACGTCGTGACCGTCCACCGGGCCGATGTAGTTGAATCCCAGTTCCTCAAACAGCGTGCCGGGCACTACCATGCCTTTCAGGTGCTCTTCAGTGCGTTTGAGCAGCTCTTTGATCGGCGGAACGCCGGACAGCACCTTCTTGCCGCCTTCGCGCAGGGTCGAGTAGAGCTTGCCAGACAGCAACTGGGCCAGATGATTGTTCAGCGCGCCGACGTTTTCCGAAATCGACATTTCGTTGTCATTGAGCACCACCAGCATATCGGGGTTGATGTCCCCGGCGTGGTTCATCGCTTCAAACGCCAGGCCGGCGGTGATGGCGCCGTCTCCGATGACGCATACCGTACGCCGCCCCTTACCTTCGCGCTCGGCGGCGACGGCCATGCCCAGCCCGGCGCTGATCGAGGTAGACGAGTGGCCGACGCTCAGCACGTCGTACTCGCTCTCATCGCGCCACGGGAAAGGGTGCAGCCCGTCTTTCTGGCGGATGGTGGAGATCCGGTCGCGGCGGCCGGTCAGAATCTTGTGCGGGTATGCCTGATGGCCGACGTCCCAGACCAGATGATCGAAGGGCGTGTTGTAGACGTAGTGCAGGGCGACCGTCAGTTCAACGGCTCCCAGCCCCGAGGCAAAATGTCCGCTGGAGCGACTGACGCTGTTTAGCAGATACTGGCGCAGTTCATCGCACAGTTTCGGCAGGCTTTCTTTGGGTAACAGGCGCAGATCCTGCGGTGTTTCCACCAGCGCCAGCGTCGGGTATTTAGCTATATCAAGGCTCATTAGCGGCTCTATCTGAAAATGACGTATCGCGCACTCCGGCGCGGAATTCTGTTAATTATCGCGCTCGATGATAAAACTAGCCAAGGTTTTTAAAGCCGATGCATCGAGCGTATGCTCACGTTCAAGCTGTTCCAGCGCATTCAGTGATTCCTGATACAGATCGTGCGCCTTGGCCTGCGCCTGCTCCAGTCCCAGCAGCGCCGGGTAGGTGCTTTTTTCCAGCTGCTGGTCGGCGCCGGAACGTTTGCCGGTTTTCTGGCTGTCGCCGATGACGTCGAGAATGTCGTCCTGCACCTGAAAAGCAAGGCCGATCGCCGAAGCATAGCGATCCAGCAACGGCAGCGCGGCGCGCCCCTGATCGCCGGCGGCCAGCGCGCCGAGCGTAACGGCGCAGCGGATCAGGGCGCCGGTTTTATGTTTGTGGATTTGCTCCAGCCCGGCGAGATCGACCTGCCGGCCTTCGGCCTCCAGATCCAACGCCTGCCCGCCGCACATCCCGGCGACGCCGCTGGAACAGGCCAGATGGCTGATCATCGCCAGCCGGTCGCGCGGGGAAACCTGCGGCATCGGGCTGTCGGCCAGAATAGAGAACGCCAGCGTTTGCAGCGCGTCGCCGGCGAGGATGGCGTTAGCTTCCCCGAACTTAATGTGACTGGTGGGCTGGCCGCGGCGTAAGTCGTCATCGTCCATGGCGGGGAGATCGTCGTGAATCAGCGAATACGCGTGAATGCACTCAATGGCAGCGGCGGGGGCATCGAGGTTTTCCAGCGTCAGCCCGAACATGTCGCCGGTGGCGTACACCAGGTAAGGGCGCAGGCGTTTGCCTCCCAATAATGCGCCGTAGCGCATGGCGGCAACCAGTTGCCCGTTATTGAAGGGCAATGCGTCCATATAGGCCAGCAGGGCGTCGTCGCTCCGCTGCCGGTAAGTCGTCATCAGTTCGGCGAACAACGGCATGGCTTATTCCTGTCCTGAATCAAAGGGCGTCAACGGTGCGCTGGGATCGTCGTTAAGCAGTATTTGCACGCGTTGTTCGGCCTGTTGCAGGGTTTGCTGCCCCTGGCGGGCTAACTGAACGCCTCGCTCGAATTCGCCCAGCGCTTCTTCCAGCGGAAGATCGCCGGACTCAAGGCGGGCCACGATATTTTCCAGTTCACCAAGCGCCTGTTCGAAGCTGGGTGCTGCGGGGGCTTTTTTAGCCATAATCTTTGTTCTACCGTTCAGGGTTCATCAGTCAGCGGGTTTGCCTTACCGGCTCCGGCCGTCGTCGCGCAAGGCGTACGGATGAAAATTTGAGTCATCCGCTGGGTTCCCGTTAAGTTAGTGGTATACTGCGCGGCCTGTATATTATGCCGTGTTTGCCAATAACGGAAATTCCCGGAAGATCCGGTTTCCGGCACGCAGTGTAAATCCTTTTAACCGCCATGCCCAAAGTCTTTCACGTTTATGCCTGACAGACCAAAGGTTATCTCGACCGAATAGTAGCCACGACAACCATGAAGTTTATCATTAAATTGTTCCCGGAAATCACCATCAAGAGCCAGTCCGTGCGCCTGCGTTTTATCAAGATGCTGACGGGAAATATCCGTAACGTTCTTAAGCAGCGCGTTGACGAGCTGGCGGTGGTGCGCCATTGGGATCATATCGAAGTTCGGTCCAAAGATGAAAGCCGGCTTGATATCGTGCGGGATGCCTTGACCCGAATACCGGGGATTCATCACATTTTGGAAGTGGATGATCGTCCTTATACGGATATGCACGACATCTTCGAGCAAACGCTGGAGATGTACCGTGAGCAACTGGAGGGGAAAACGTTTTGCGTACGCGTGAAGCGCCGCGGCAAACACGAGTTTACCTCTATCGACGTTGAACGCTACGTGGGCGGCGGGCTGAACCAGAATATCGAAACGGCGAAGGTGAAGCTGACCAACCCGCAGGTGACGGTTAATCTGGAGATTGAGGACGATCGTCTGCTGCTGGTGAAAGGGCGTTACGAAGGGCTGGGCGGTTTCCCTATCGGTACGCAGGAAGACGTGCTGTCGCTGATCTCCGGCGGCTTTGACTCCGGCGTTTCCAGCTACATGCTGATCCGCCGCGGCTGTCGCGTGCATTATTGCTTCTTCAACCTAGGCGGCTCCGCGCATGAGATTGGCGTGAAGCAGGTGGCGCATTATATCTGGAACCGCTTTGGCAGCTCGCACCGCGTCCGCTTTATTGCGATAGATTTTGAGCCGGTGGTGGGCGAGATTCTGGAAAAAGTAGAAGACGGCCAGATGGGCGTGGTGCTCAAGCGTATGATGGTGCGCGCCGCGTCGAAGGTCGCCGAGCGTTACGGCGTGCAGGCGCTTGTCACCGGCGAAGCGCTGGGGCAGGTTTCCAGCCAGACGCTGACCAACCTGCGGCTGATTGACGGCGTTTCCGATACGCTGGTGCTGCGTCCGCTGATTTCCCATGACAAAGAACACATCATTAATCTGGCACGCAAAATCGGCACTGAAGATTTTGCGAAAACCATGCCGGAATTCTGCGGCGTAATCTCGAAAAGCCCGACGGTGAAGGCAGTTAAGGCGAAAATCGAAGAAGAAGAAACCCGATTCGACTTCGCTATTCTCGATCGCGTGGTGGCGGAAGCGCAAAACATGGATATCCGCGACATCGCCCAGCAGACCAGCGAGCAGGTGGTTGAGGTGGAAACCGTGGCGGCGCTGGGAGACGGCGACATCGTGCTGGATATCCGTTCTATCGACGAGCAGGAAGATAAGCCGCTGGTGATGGCAGGCGTTGAGGTTAAGAGCATTCCTTTCTATAAGCTGTCGTCGCAGTTCGGTGATCTCGACCAAGGGCGGAACTACGTGTTGTATTGCGATCGCGGCGTGATGAGCCGTTTGCAGGCGCTGTATCTGCGGGAGCAAGGATACCAAAACGTGAAGGTTTACCGTCCCTGAGAGCATTCGCGCTGATGCCCGGCCAGAGAATGGCCGGGCGGATTCAGGCGAAGAAGGCACAGCGGTTTATTTACCCCTCACCACTCCTGATAATTATAAATACCCGCGGGGATGACCAACTGTGCGGCTACTTCCGCCGCCTTTTCCTTTCCGAGCAGCAAATCAATAATTTTCAACGCGAAGTCAATTGAGGTGCCCGGCCCCTGGCTGGTCAGCAGGTTGACTCTGTCATCGTAGTAAGCGCGTTTATCCATCCATTTTTCCGCCGGAATGCGGTCTTTCAGGCCGGGGAAGCCGGTCATGTTGCCGACAGGGAACAGATCGTGATGGATGAGAACCAGTGCCGGCGCCGCGCAGATGGCGGCGATAAGCTTACCGGCCAGGTGCATCTGGCGCAGTTTTTCAATCAGCAGCGGGCTGTCGCGAAAACACTCCGCGCCCTTAATGCCGCCGGGCAGCACGATGGCGTCAAACGGCTCGTCGGCCACCTGCACCAGCGCGACGTCGGCCAGCAGCTTCACCCCGCGTGAGCAGGTCAGCGTTAGCGCGCTGTCGCCGGCGACGCTGGCGGTCGTCACCTGCAACCCGGCCCGCACCAGCAGATCGATCGTCGTGACGGCCTCCGTCTCTTCACTTCCAGGAGCCAGACATACCAGAACTGAGGCGCTCATAGTTTTGTTCCTTGCGTTTAATCGTATCAAAAAGCCGGGTGTTTTCCGGCAGGGTGATGCCGTGTTTGCGCGCCCGGCGCAGCAGATAGCCGGTAATATAATCGATTTCGGTGTGGCGTTGGGCGGCCACGTCCTGATACATCGAGGAATAGTTGTCCGCCGTAAGGTGAATAATATCGACCACGTAACGCAGCAGGGTATCGGCGGATGTGCTGTAGCCTTCGGCTTCCATCACGCGGGCGACTTCACGCGTGATTTGTTCTACGTGCGGCATATAGCGCTGTAAATCGCCGTTGCGGCACAGATAAATCACGCTGAGTGGGTTGATCACACAGTTGACGGCCAGCTTCTTCCAGATAGCGGGCATGATGTCGTCGTGCCAGGCCACGTCCGGCAGGGCATGATGCAGGGTATCGGCGATTTCGCTGTGGGGGCGCGCGGCAATATTGGTCGGGCCGATGTGGGTCGTGCCGGCGGCAACGTGCAGGATGGTGCTGCCGTCACGGCGCGCGGCGTGCGTGGTGACGCACTGAAAGACGGGTTGCTCGAACGCGGGGAGCTCTCCCTGGCTGCCCATGCCGTTATGCATCAGGATGATGCGGCATTCCGGATCGAGCTGCGAAAGCAGGGGAACCAGCGCGTTATAAACCTGCCATGCCTTCAGCGTCACCAGCAGAATTTCGCTGGCGGCCAGATGGGCGGTATCGTTGGTTGGCAGATTCCGGTTATAAGCCAGCCCGTTCAGTTGGATAACATTTACCGGGCAATAGGGCTGCGGAACCCGCATCCATCCCTGAACATCATGCCCGGCTTGTTCCAGCGCGGAAAGCCAGAGCTGACCGAGCGCGCCGCAACCGAGAACGGTTATTTTCATCAATGATCCTCTCGCGGGGAAATCAGGTTAATGCGACTGATAATAGTATAAACTTTCCTGGTACATGGCGCATTGCGCCCTGCTGTTTTGCATCGCGGGCCGGAGCGGGTATGATGCACGGCAACAATTTGGTCAGGAGAGAGTTACCATGCCTTCATTTGATATCGTATCCGAAATTGACATGCAGGAAGTCCGCAATGCGGTAGAGAATGCTTCCCGTGAGTTAAGCACCCGTTGGGACTTCCGTAACGTGCAGGCCAGCTTTGAGCTGAATGAGAAAAACGAAAGTATCAAAATCGCCAGCGAATCCGACTTCCAGGTGAACCAGCTGGTGGACATCATGCGCGAAAAATTGGCTAAGCGCGGCATCGATGGCGCGGCGCTGGACATTCCTGAGCAAATCGAACACAGCGGCAAAACCTACAGCCTGGAAGCAAAGCTTCATCAGGGCATTGACAGTGCGATGGCGAAGAAACTGGTGAAACTGATTAAAGACAGCAAGCTGAAGGTGCAGGCGCAGATTCAGGGCGAGCAGGTGCGCGTGACCGGTAAATCCCGTGATGATTTGCAGGCGGTAATGGCGCTGGTGCGCGGCGGTGATTTGGGGCAGCCGTTCCAGTTCAACAACTTCCGCGATTAATTACCACGATTAACTTCCCGTGAGTTCCCCGCCGTGGCGGGGAACCTCATCGTCAGGCTGTCGCCTGACCGGCAACCAGCAATTCCAGTTCTCCGCGGTTGGTGATCCTGGCGTCAATTTTGACGTAAGCCGTGCGCTCTTCCGGGATCAGAACCACATCGGCAACGCCGCTGTGCTGCTTCAGCGCACGTTCAAGCTCCGGCGTAACCGCCACGTTATCAGGCAATACCAGGCGCAGGCTGCTGACGTAGGGCGGCTCCTGCATGGTCAGGCTGACCAGAAACCAAATCAGCGCCAGTACGCCGCAACTGATAAACACGATGGCCGCGCCGCCGTGAGAATAGAAAAATCCGCCCAGACTGCCGCCCAGCGCCACGCCGAGGAACTGGCTGGTGGAGTAAACGCCCATGGCGGTGCCTTTATAACCGGCCGGTGATTCTTTGCTGATCAGCGACGGAAGAAGCGCTTCCATCACGTTAAAGGCGATGAAGAAAACCTGTACGCCCGCGATGATGCCCCACAGGTGGAACCCGGCAAACCAGAGCATGATTTCGGCGATCAACATCAGCAATACGCAGATCTGGAACACCCGCTTCATGCGGCGCTGCTTTTCGGCGTAAATAATGAAGGGAACAACGCTGATGAAGGAGATCAGCATCGTGACCAGGTACACCTTCCACTGATCGCTGCGCGCCAGCCCGGCCTGTTCCATCAGCGGCGGCAGGGCGACGAAGCTCGACATCAGCAGGGTATGCACGCACAGGATGCCGAAATTAAGCTTCAGCAGCCGGCTGTTCGCCAATACTTTACGGAAGCTGCCTTTAACGATGCCGGAGTCACGGTTAAGCACGTGGTGTTTCGGCACAGGAACCAGAAACAGGGTCAGCACGATGCCTGCCAGCGCCAGCGCCGCGATCATCCAGAACAGTCCGGACAGCCCGATGGCCTGGGTTATGACCGGCCCGGCGACCATGGCGATAGCGAAGGTGATGCCAAAGCTGACGCCGATGAAGGCCATTGCCTTGGTCCGGTTTTGTTCGCGGGTTAAATCAGAGAGCAGGGCCATAACAGCGGCGGCGATGGCGCCGGAACCTTGCAGCGCGCGGCCAAGGATCACGCCCCAGATGGAGTGCGTCATTGCGGCGATGGCGCTGCCGATGGCGAAAATCAACAAACCGCCGACGATCAGCGGTTTACGCCCGATACGGTCGGAAACCAGCCCGAACGGGATTTGAAACACGGCCTGCGTGAGGCCGTAAATTCCGATAGCCAGCCCGATCAGCGTTTCCGTCGCGCCGGCTAATGACATTCCGTAAGTGGTCAGCACCGGCAGCACCATAAACATGCCCAGCATACGCAGGGAAAAAACGGTGCCTAAACCCCAGGTGGCCTTCCTTTCCTCCGGCGTCATTTGAAAATCATTCATTCCAGCCTCAATGATGTGATAGCGCAGTGTCAGGTCCGTACGCGCCTTCAGAGGATGGCGCAGCAGACATTTTCCGGAGATAAAATTACGGCATTCCATTCCGTCATAAAAATAAAACCCGCCCGACGCTTCCCGGCCAAGACCTGAATTTCAAAAGAAACCTCCTGCCGGCGGCGCCGCATAGATTACTTGAGACACCGTAATTTGAACAGGGCGGGGAAAAGGAGAAGTAAAAAGGCCGGGCGAATGCCCGGCCTTTTGCATTATAACCTCGGTCAGTGCACGTAAGTCAGCAGCGCCTCGGCGGCCGGTGACTGAAAATCAACCGACATCATGACGCTCAGACAGGTGATGGTCACGATCGAGAACATAAACAGCTTACGCGCCCACAGGTTGTCGTCCGCCGTTTTGTAGCCGGAGAGCGCCATACCCAGCCACCACAGGCTGACCGCCGCGGCCACGGCGAAGTAGCTGTAGCCGGCATACCCGCTCAGGGTCAGCATCAGGGTCGCGACCATAAACGCAACGATATACAAAATGATATGTTGCTTGGTGACCTTGATGCCGCGCTTCACCGGCAATACCGGAATGCGTGCTGCCAGGTAGTCGTCGTAGCGGAAGATCGCGATGGCGTAAGAGTGCGGCATCTGCCACAGGCTGAAGATCGACAGCAGGATCAGCGCCCCGGTATCGAACTCGTTACTTACCGCACAATAGCCGATCACCGGCGGCGCCGCGCCGGACAGGCTGCCGATCAGCGTGCCGTAAACGGAACGGCGCTTCAGGTACAGGCTGTAGAGGCCGACGTAAACAATGAAACCGATCACCGCCAGCATAGCGGCCAGCATATTGGCCGCGGTCCAGAGCAGAGCAACACCGGCAAGGCCCAGCAGGGTAGCGTACGTCAGCGTCACTTTGGGCGTAATCAATCCCTTCACCAGAACCCGGTTCTTGGTGCGTTCCATGATTTTGTCGATGTCGCGGTCTATGTAGTTATTGAATACACAGCCCGAGGCGACGACCAGGGAAACGCCAACCATTGTCGCGATGAACAGGGGAACATCTAAGCTCCCCTTGGAGGCCAGGAAAAATCCGCCGATAACTGAAATCAGGTTACCGAAGATAATGCCCGGTTTTGTCACTTGCAGGTATTGCTTCATCATCAGGAAACCGCGCTTAGTGGACCATCATATTGATGTTCAGGTTGTACATAATCCAGAGTGAACCCACGACGACGATCGCGATAATCAGAATGGTGAAGATAAAGGCCACCAGGTTCCAGCGTTCTTCCGACGAAGTATTCATGTGCAGGAAGTACACCAGGTGAACCAAAATCTGCACTACGGCCAGACCAACCACCGTCGCCAGAATGGTTCCGTGGGAGGCGCTGCCGTCCATGACCATCCAGAACGGGATCACGGTCAGGATCACCGACAGAATGAAGCCGATCATGTACGACTTAAAGCTGCCGTGGCTTGCCCCGTTGTGGTCGGTTGCGGTTGAATGACTCATTTACATCGCCCCCATCAGATAAACAACGGTAAATACGCAGATCCATACGACGTCCAGGAAGTGCCAGAACAGGCTCAGGCACATCAGACGGGTACGGTTGGTGCTGGTCAGGCCTTTTTTGGCGACCTGAACCATCATCACGATGATCCACAACAGGCCGGAGCTGACGTGCAGACCGTGGGTACCCACCAGGGTGAAGAAGGCAGACAGGAAGCCGCTGCGATCCGGGCCGTAGCCTTCCATAATCAGGTGATGGAATTCGTAGATTTCCATCGCGATAAAGCCCGCGCCGAACAGGAACGTCAGGCCCAGCCAGGCGTTAACCTGACTGGTGCTGCCTTTGTTCATGCCCAGCATGGCGAAACCGTAAGTGATGCTGCTGAACAACAGCAGGAAGGTTTCCACCAGCACGAAGGGCAGTTCAAAAATATCTTTCCCTGACGGGCCGCCGGCGGTTCCGGTAGACAGCACCACATAGGTCGCGAACAGGCACGCGAACAGGATGCAGTCGCTCATCAGGTAGATCCAGAATCCGAATACCTTCTTGGACCCTGCATCGTGATGCTCATGCTCCGCATGGGCATCCACCGAGTGATTATGAGTTAAAGTATCAGTAGCCATTATTTCACGCCCGCTTTGCTAATCTGGTCAAAGTGCTGATTTTCAATGCGTTCGATCTCATCAACCTGCACGTAGTAATCAACATCGTCGTTAAAGCTGTGAACGATCCAGGTCACGATCATGCCGAGGAACCCGACGATCGCCAGCCACCACATATCCCAGATCATGGCGAAACCGAATACCAGGCTGAAGAAGGCGATGATCACGCCGGCGCCGCTGTTTTTCGGCATGTGGATCGGTGCATAGCCGGCCGGTTTTTTGTAGGCCAGGCCTTTCTCTTTCAGCTCCCAGAAGGGATCGATATCGTGTACCTGCGGCTCAATTGCGAAGTTATAGAACGGCGGCGGAGAAGAGGTCGCCCATTCCAGGGTACGGCCGCCCCACGGGTCGCCGGTCAGGTCGCGGTTTTGGTCGCGATAGCGGATGGTAACGATGATCTGAATCACCTGGCACAGTACGCCGATGGCGATCAGCGCCGCACCGACCGCTGCGATGGTCAGCATGGTATGGAACTGCGGATCGATCTGTTGGCTCAGGCGACGGGTCATGCCCATGAAGCCCAGCACGTACAGCGGCATAAAGGCGGTAAAGAAGCCGATGATCCAGAACCAGAAGGCGCGTTTGCCCCAGGATTCGTTCATCCGGAAACCGAAGGCTTTCGGGAACCAGTAGGTGATACCGGCAAAGCAACCGAACACCACGCCGCCGATGATCACGTTATGGAAGTGCGCGATCAGGAACAGGCTGTTGTGCAGCACGAAGTTCGCGCCCGGAACGGCCAGCAGCACGCCGGTCATCCCGCCGATGGTGAAGGTGATGATAAAGCCCACGGTCCACAGCATCGGTGACGTATATTCGATACGGCCGCGATACATGGTGAACAGCCAGTTGAAGATTTTCACCCCGGTCGGTATCGCGATAATCATCGTGGTTATACCGAAGAAGGCGTTGACGTTGGCGCCGGACCCCATGGTAAAGAAGTGGTGCAGCCAAACGATGAACGACAGGATGGTAATAACCACCGTCGCCCACACCAGCGAGGTGTAGCCGAACAGCCGCTTCTTACAGAACGTGGCGACCACTTCGGAGAACACGCCGAACACCGGCAGAATCAGAATGTACACTTCCGGATGGCCCCAGGCCCAGATCAGGTTGATGTACATCATCATGTTGCCGCCCATATCGTTGGTGAAGAAATGGGTGCCCAGGTAGCGGTCCATGGTCAGCAGGGCCACGGTGACGGTCAGGATCGGGAAGGAGGCGATGATCAGGACGTTGGCGCACAGTGAGGTCCAGGTGAACACCGGCATTTTCATCATCGACATGCCGGGCGCGCGCATTTTGATGATGGTGGCAAAGAAGTTCACCCCGGTCAGCAGAGTACCGATACCTGATATCTGCAGGCTCCATATCCAGTAATCCACCCCGACGCCGGGACTGTACTCCTTACCCGAGAGGGGAGGATAAGCCAGCCAGCCGGTCTGGGCGAATTCACCCAAGCCCAGCGAGATGTTGATCAGCACGACGGCGGCGGCGGTGAACCAGAAGCTGAGGTTGTTCAGGAACGGGAAAGCCACGTCGCGGGCACCGATTTGCAGCGGCACCACGATGTTCATCAGGCCGATAACCAGCGGCATCGCCACGAAGAAGATCATGATCACGCCGTGTGCGGTGAAGATCTGATCGTAGTGATGAGGCGGCAGGAAACCCGCCTCACCGGCAGACGCCAGGAACTGCTGGCTGCGCATCATCACGGCATCGGCAAAACCACGGATCAGCATGACCAGACCGAGGATGATGTACATCACGCCCAGACGCTTGTGGTCAACGGACGTCAGCCACTCGCTCCACAAATATTTCCATTTACCGAAATAGGTCAGCAAGGCGACAATGGCCAGGCCACCTATAATAATCCCGGCAATCGTAACCATGATAATCGGCTCATGGTACGGCACTGCCTCTAGCGTTAATTTTCCAAACATCTGTTATTCCTCGGCTCCTGCTGCGTGAGCGTGTTCACCCATATTCATGTCCATATGCCCATCGTGTTTCATGTCCATATTGCTACCCATGAATTTGTTGATGATGTCGACGAACAGGCCGGATTTAACGCTGGAGAAGTACTCCACCGGGTGGTACTCACTCGGTTTGGCCAGCTTTTCGAAGTCACCCATGGAGTTCAGCGCATTCGGCGCTTTCTTCGCATTTGCAACCCATTGCTCGAAGGTAGCGTTGTCCGGCGTAGCGATAGCGGTGAACTTCATGCCGGAGAAACCCGGTCCGCTGTAGCTGCTGGAGATACCGTCATACTTACCGGGCTCGTTGGCGATCAGGTGCAGTTTGGTCTGCATGCCGGCCATGGCGTAAATCTGGCCGCCGAGACGCGGGATGAAGAAAGAGTTCATCACGGAATTGGAGGTCACTTTGAAGTTCACCGGCGTGTTTGCCGGGAAAGCCAGCTCATTCACCGTGGCGATGCCCTGCTGCGGATAGATGAACAGCCACTTCCAGTCGAGAGAAACCACTTCAACTTCAATGGGTTTTACGTCGGAAGCCAGCGGCTTGTAGGGGTCAAGTTCATGGGTTGTTTTCCACGTCAGCACGGCGAGGATAACAATAATGATGATTGGAACTGTCCAGACGACGGCTTCAATCTTGTTGGAGTGAGACCAGTTAGGTGTGTAGGTGGCGCTGGTGTTCGACGCGCGATATTTCCGCGCAAACACGACGGCCATTACAATCACCGGAATCACTACGATCAGCATCAGCCCTAAGGCTGTCAGTATCAGGGATCGTTGCTCCAGGCCAATTTGCCCTTTTGGATCTAACAATGCCATATCACAGCCGCTTAACAGTCCGGTGGCTATGAGCAAAGACAATATCCCAACGCTTTTGTTATATTTCCTGAGTCTCATCTAACGACCTCAATCACGGAAGGCTCTCTGTCGCCCTAAATGTGTGGGCATTTTACGGGAAGGTTGCAGATCTGTAAACATAATTGGGCTTCTGTCATGCTATTGTTGAAAAAATCCAGTTGACTGTCAGGTATTGTCAATGCTGTCTGTGTGGATATTGATATATTTTATTTAAATATCAATTGATTGGTTTACTGTTTGTTGTTCAAAATAAGTGTAACAAAGTTTGACTGGAAGACTTTTTTATTCATGATTTGTCACGTTTTCTGGACAGAAAACCCAAGACTTTTCTCATTCCAAAAAAGCATGAACTCTCATTATGTGATGCATGTCATGCAGGGATGCAATTTGTTACACTCTTATTTGTTAATGAAAGGTGAATCTGGCCGAAAAATAAAAAAAGGTCCACGTCAATAAAAATACGGTGCGGTCTGAATTATTCGTTATTTAAGTATTCGTGCCGTACAGTTGACGTAAGCTTAAGTATTTTGATCTGCAAGCAGAGAAAAGTAGGAATTATCATCATCTTATTGATGATGAGATATATTCTCATTATTACGCGGGTAATTTGCGTTTTCGTGCCAATTAAGCGTACATGAGGCCAGTGAAGGCGGGGATACGCGGTTTTTTTGGTAAAGTTGAGCAATATTTTTGCAGCTCATTCGTCTTCATGATTAACGGGCTTTTGTGACGAAATCCGTGCTTATTAAAGGCAGACGCCTCTTAAGCGTGATTTTTCACGGCCATCCTAATAAGACGTCTTTACTATCAAATGAATACATTAAAAACGAAAACAAAAAATACCGCTGGGTTTACGGGCTATCAGATTCTGGTCATTGCGCTGCTGGCAACGATGCAGTTCACCATCGTACTGGGCTTCGCCATCATGGCCCCGCTGGGCGACATGATGATCAAAGGGATGGGCATTGATACCGCGCAGTTCGGGCTGCTTGTTTCCTGCTATGCGTTCGGCGCCTGCGTCTCCGGGTTGATGGCGGCAACCGTCATCGACAAATTCGACAGGAAGAAATTCCTGCTGTTTTTTTACGTCGGTTATCTGTTCGGCATGTTGCTGTGCGGAATATCCGATACCTATTCCCTGCTGCTGATCGCCCGGTGCATTACCGGCCTGTTCGGCGGCGTGATTTCCTCTATTTCCTTCGCCATCATCGCGGACCTGTTCACCATTAACCAGCGCGGCAGGGTGATGGGGTACGTCCAGATGGCGTTTGCGGTCAGCCAAATCGTGGGCATCCCGATAGGGCTGCTGCTGGCGAACGCCTGGGGCTGGCAGTCTACGTTTTTGGCGATCGCTGTATTGAGCGTCGTCGTGTTGCTGGCGATCGCATTCGGCATGAGGCCCCTGACTCAGCATCTGGCTTTGCAGGATAAAACGCACGGGCTGAAACGCCTGTGGCATGTGCTTTCGAACCGGGGATACCTGACCGGGTACACGCTGATTCTGTTTATCAGCATGGGCGGCGCGATGCTGATGCCGTTCAGCGCCTCATTTCTGGTGAATAACGTTGGCGTGTCCCCGGAGAACCAGTTGCCCCTGGTGTTCCTGTGTACGGGGCTTGCCAGCGCCTTGTTCATGCCGTACATCGGGAAACTGAGCGACAGATACCCCAAGCAGCAAATATTCCTGATCGGCTCAGTGGTCAGCATCGTTATGACGGTGATCTACACCCATATGGGCGTTGTCCCGCTGTGGTGGGTGATTGCGATTAATATCGTGATGTATGCCGGGATTTCGGGACGGATGATTCCCGGTTCGGCCCTGAACTCCGCCGTGCCTGATTCGAAGGATCGGGGAGCTTACCTGAGCCTTTGTTCATCGTTGCAACAGGTGTCTAACGGCCTTGGGACGTTGGTTGCCGGGGCGATCGTGGCTCAGAGCACCCCGAGCAGCCCTTTGCAGTATTTCGATGTAGTGGGTTATGTCGTTGTGGGAACCAGTATTCTCTGCGTTTTCCTGGTGTACCGTATTTCCCGGATCGTGGCGCAGAATAACCCGGAAGGCGGGCAGGTGCGGCTTACGGCGGTGCCTAAGCCTGCGGAATGATACAAGAAGGGATATGAGGAGCTTCCCCGGATCGGCATTGATCCGGGGATGTGCAGATTAAATCAACCGGGTACGGCGCAGCGCCATAAAGTCCAGCAAGCCGCCGGCGCAGATGCCGATCAGGCAGAGCGCCGCGCCCGCGCTGAGCACGCCTTCCGCATAAGGGGCGCCGCCTATGGGATACAGCGCAAAAACCGCCGTCAGCACCAGCCAGAGCAGCATCAGCGCCCCTCCCGCCAATAACGCCCGCAGCGCCCAGCGATAGCCTGAAGCGAACTCGGTGCGCGGCATGAAATCATCCGTTTTCTGCGTATATTCCAGCGTCTGGCGGCATATGGCGAGCAACGCCAGGCCGGGCAGGGCGGCAATAATGGAAAACAGATAGAACAGCGGCCAGCCGTGCAGCTCAACGAACCACCCGGCGACCGGACCAACGTAAACCCGCCCTACCGCAGACAACGCCGACAGCAGAGCGAACTGCGTGGCGGAAAACGACTTATTGCACAACGTCATCAGCAGGGCGACGAAAGCGGCGGTGCCCATGCCGCCGCACAGGTTCTCCAGAAAGATGGCGCTGCCCATGGTCAGCAGATTTTTGTCCGTTACGGCCAGCACCCAATAACCGAAGTTGGAGATCGCCTGGAGGATGCCGAAATACATCAGGGCGCGAAACATCGTCAGGCGCTGCATCAGTACGCCGCCGAATAAGGCGCCGACGATGGTAGCGAACAGGCCGAGCGTTTTGTTGACCAGGCCGACCTCGCCGGCATCAAACCCAACCCCGCGAATCAGAAACGTGGTGCTCAGGCTGCCGGCAAAGGCATCGCCCATCTTGTACAGCACGATCAACAACAACAGCAGCCAGGCGTTGTTGCGGCCGAAAAAGTCGCGCAGCGGTTCCGCCACCGCCTGTTCCAGCGTGCGGGGCGGCGAGGCGTCGGTATGCGGCTCAGGGGCATACAGTGTGGCGATGATCCCAATCAGCATCAGGCCGGCCATTAGCCAGTAGGTGGCCTGCCAGCCTAAATAGCGGTCGGCGAGCCACAGGGCGAGGCCGCCGGAAACCAGCATCGCCAGGCGATAGCCCAGCACCGAAAGCGCCGCGCCGGTGCCGCGTTCTTCCGCCGGCAACAGATCGGTTTTGTAGGCGTCGAACACGATGTCCTGCGAAGCGGAACAAAACGCGACGATAACGGCGAGGCCCGCCAGCCACCAGAGGTGGCGCGTCGGGTCCATTGTTCCCATAGCGAGCACTGTCACCATCAGCGCCAGCTGGGTCAGCAGCAGCCATCCCCGGCGCCGTCCGAGGAAAGGCAGCGTATAGCGGTCCATCAGCGGGGACCAGAGGAACTTAAAGACGTAGGCCTGCCCGACGAGGGAGAAAAAACCGATGGTCTTGAGATCGACGCCGGCGACGGTCATCCATGCCTGCAGGGTGCCTGAGGTCAATGCCAGCGGCAGACCGGAAGCGAATCCCAGCAACAGCAGGATCGCGGCGTTGCGGTGGGTAAAAACGGCAAAATAAGCGTTGGGCATAATTAATGAAGTTTCCCTCTGCCCCGGCGGGGCAGAGTGGATAGTAAAATAGTAAAAAGGCTGTCAGTTAGCGGGCATTGGCTTTGATAAAGTCACTGATGCTGGTGTCCTGCGCCATGTTGGACACGATGTCGTTCAGCGCGCTGTTCACCGCGTCGGTGATGTTCTTGTTGCTGGCGGTCAGCGGGCCTTGCACGTTGTAGGTCGCGCGGTAGGTTTTGGTCTGCTTGTTGCCGTTTTTCGCCTGCGCGATGATGGAAATATCGGCCTGGGTAGTAATGTTGTAACGCAGGTTGCCTTCCGACACGTCAGCAAACAGCTGATTGACGATGATCTGCAAATCCACCGCGCCGTTCGGGCCGACCATATAGCCGCGCGCCGTCATTTGCTTCTCCAGCACTTCCTGCAACAGGAAGCGCAGGTCGCGCGACGGGGTCAGCGTAATCAACTGACCGTCACGGTTCACTTTAGCCAGCGCCTTGTCCTGACGAACATCCGCGCCGTTGATGCTGATGGTGACGCCCTGCAGCGTTGGATCCTGCTGCGGCAGCGTGATCTGGGGATTTACGTCCAGCGTGTTGCTGCTGGTCGCGCAACCTGCCAGGGCGAAGGCCGCCAGCAGGGGAAAAATCAGCTTTTTAATCATATTCATTGTATTAACCGGTTTCCTGTTGAGATGCGTGCCCGCGGCGCAGCCGGCGAACAAAATTATCGCCATCATAGCATTGACTTCCCGATGTGAAAGCGGCGTGGAAAAGTTTTTTCTCCCCTTATTCATCCGTATAGCTTATCGCGTTCGCTGTGTTATTCCGTGTGATAAGGCTTTTCAGGTGGATCCGATAGGCAATCAGCGGAATTCATCCCGCTTATCAATCATTTTTCTCTAACTACGCGGTTAAATAGAATTTTGTTGACGGCAGGGCTTTGTTTTAGCTAAAAGCAGCTACGCTTTTTAGAGAGAGCTCTGCACCGACGCAGTCTTAAGGGGTTAATCGATGATCAGAGAACAGATAGAGGCAAAATTACAGGCGGCGTTTGAGCCGGTGTTCCTGGAGGTTGCCGATGAGAGTTACCGTCATAACGTGCCGGCCGGTTCGGAAAGTCACTTCAAGGTAGTGATTGTCAGCGACTGTTTTGCCGGTGAACGTTTTTTAACCCGCCACCGTGCGATCTACGGCGCACTGAAAGAAGAAATGGCCGACGGCGTTCATGCCCTGGCATTGCACACCTACACGCAGAAAGAGTGGCAGGGTTTGCAGGACGTGGTTCCCGCCTCTCCGCCCTGCCGGGGGGCGATGCGGGCGTAATCCGCAGACCCGCTGCCGAATGGTGAACGGCCCGCGAAGCGCAGATGCGCCGCGGGCCGTTTTATTTACCGGACATCTCCCATTTCCCTGCGCTGTTATAGTCGCTACTTTAGACATTAATCAGCCTGACTCATTGACCTGTTGACGCAAACCAGGCACGTGGAAGGTGATTTTCGCCATGAAACTGTAAGTTTTGCCGCAATGTACGTCGAGCGGTTCTCGACTCGCTGGGCAGGCATCGCTATAATGCTGCGTCTATTTTTTCCGAATGTATTCGGGACGCTTCTGAACCTGAGGTTCTCCGGGTTGTTGCCGTTGCGGCGATAGCGCAGGGAGCCAAGGGAATAAACAGGGAACATACGGTTCTGGTTAATGCGGCCGTCCCGGTTTCTTGAAGTTGCGGAGATTCAGACGTGGAGCCGGTGCAGCACTGTCTGGGAGCGGCTTCGGGAGTTGACCGAGCACTGTGATTTTTTGAGGTATATGATGCAAGTTTCTGTTGAAACCACGCAAGGCCTTGGGCGCCGCGTAAATATTACTGTTGCTGCCGACAGCATTGAAAAAGCAGTGAACAGCGAGCTGGTTAACGTGGCTAAGAAAGCCCGTATTGACGGCTTCCGTAAAGGTAAGGTTCCGATGAACATTATCGCTCAGCGTTTCGGTGCCTCCGTGCGCCAGGACGTCCTGGGCGATCTGATGCAGCGCAACTTCGTTGATGCGATCATCAAAGAAAAACTGAATCCGGCAGGCGCGCCGAAGTATGTCCCCGGTGAGTACAAACTGGGTGAAGACTTCAGCTACGCCGTTGAGTTCGAAGTGTATCCGGAGATTGAACTGAAAGATCTGGACACCATCGAAGTTGAGAAGCCGGTTGTTGAAGTGGCTGACGCCGACATCGACGCCATGCTGGACACCCTGCGCAAGCAGCAGGCGACCTGGAAGGCGAAAGACGGCGAAGTCAGCGCGGAAGATCGCGTTGTGCTGGATTTCACCGGTTCTATCGACGGCGAAGTTTTTGAAGGCGGCAAAGCAAGCGACTTCACGCTGGCGATGGGCCAGGGTCGCATGATCCCGGGCTTCGAAGAAGGCATTCTCGGCCATAAAGCCGGCGAAGAGTTCGTCATCGACGTAACCTTCCCGGAAGATTACCACGCTGAAAACCTGAAAGGTAAAGCGGCCAAGTTCGACATCGTTCTGAAGAAAGTGGAAGAGCGTGAACTGCCGGAATTCACCGAAGAGTTTATTAAGCGTTTCGGCGTAGCCGACGGTTCTCTGGAAGGCCTGAAGGCTGAAGTCAGCAAGAACATGACGCGCGAGCTGAAAGGCGCGGTGCGTAACCGCATCAAGTCTCAGGTTATCGAAGGCCTGGTTAAAGCTAACGACATCGACGTTCCCACTGCGCTGATCGACGGCGAAATCGACGTGCTGCGCCGTCAGGCCGCACAGCGTTTCGGTGGCAACGAGAAGCAGGCGCTGGAACTGCCGCGCGAACTGTTCGAAGAACAGGCTAAGCGTCGCGTTGTTGTTGGTCTGCTGCTGGGCGAAGTCATCAGCAAGAACGAGCTGAAAGCGGATGAAGATCGCGTTAAGGCCCTGATCGAAGAAATGGCGTCTGCCTACGAAGATCCGAGCGAAGTGATCGAGTTCTACAGCAAGAACAAAGAGCTGATGAACAACATGCGCAACGTCGCCCTGGAAGAGCAAGCGGTTGAAGCGCTGCTGAGCAATGCCAAGGTAACGGAAAAACCGACCACGTTCAGCGAACTGATGAACCAGCCGCAACAGGCTTAATCATCTTTCCGGAACGTAAAAACCTCCGCCCCGGCGGAGGTTTTTTTATCCCCGGCACTTTATTTTCCCTCCGTTTGCCCTCAGATTGTTTCCAGACTTGCACCCTGCGGCGTCCATACGTGAGCAGAAACGTGAGCATAGTCATTGATGTTCATCTAAAGTAGAATCGGGACTAATTAGCCAGAGCGATTCTTATAGGAGACGGTAATGTCATTTAATTTTAATGGCGAACAGAATTTAGAACCCCATATGGCCCTGGTGCCGATGGTCGTTGAACAGACTTCCCGCGGCGAGCGCGCATTCGATATTTATTCCCGTCTGTTAAAAGAGCGCATTATTTTCCTCACCGGTCAGGTTGAGGACCACATGGCTAACCTGATCGTGGCGCAGATGTTGTTTCTGGAAGCGGAAAACCCGGATAAAGACATCAACCTGTACATCAACTCACCGGGCGGCGTGATTACTGCCGGCATGTCTATCTACGACACCATGCAGTTCATTAAGCCGGACGTCAGCACCATTTGTCTGGGCCAGGCCTGCTCAATGGGGGCATTCCTTCTGAACGCGGGCGCCAAAGGCAAGCGTTTCTGCCTGCCGAACTCCCGTGTGATGATTCACCAGCCGCTGGGCGGCTATCAGGGGCAGGCGACGGACATCGAAATCCACGCCAAGGAGATTCTGAAAATCAAGGGCCGTATGAATGAACTGATGGCGAAACATTCAGGCCGTACGCTGGAAGACATCGAACGCGATACCGAGCGCGATCGTTTCATGTCCGCGCAAGAGGCGCTGGAATACGGTTTGGTCGATGAGGTCATGACTCACCGTATCTGATCCAGCAAGGACGCGGAAATATCCGGGTGACCGCCGCACTCTGAAAGACGAAGGGTGTAGCCACTTTTCTCCGCTTGCCGATATACTATAGTGAATGTAAGCGGCGTGGGTCGCATAGTGTGTTCTGCACAGAACGATCGCCCCGCCGCGCGGGAAGCTTCCGCGCGGAAAGAGACTAAATGAAAGAGGTCTACTGATGACAGATAAGCGCAAAGACGGTTCAGGCAAACTGCTGTACTGTTCTTTTTGCGGCAAAAGCCAGCATGAAGTCCGCAAGCTGATCGCCGGACCGTCGGTGTATATCTGCGATGAATGCGTCGATTTGTGTAACGACATTATTCGCGAAGAGATTAAAGAAGTTGCGCCCCATCGCGAGCGCAGCGCATTGCCGACGCCCCATGAAATCCGTAATCACCTTGATGACTACGTGATCGGTCAGGAACAGGCGAAGAAAGTGCTGGCCGTGGCGGTTTACAACCACTACAAGCGCCTGCGTAACGGCGACGTCACCAACGACGGCGTGGAACTGGGCAAGAGCAACATTCTGTTGATCGGGCCGACCGGCAGCGGTAAAACCCTGCTGGCGGAAACCCTGGCCCGTTTCCTGGATGTTCCATTCACTATGGCGGACGCCACCACGCTGACCGAAGCCGGTTACGTGGGTGAAGACGTTGAGAACATCATCCAGAAGCTGCTGCAAAAGTGTGACTACGACGTGCAGAAAGCACAGCGCGGCATCGTATATATCGACGAGATCGACAAGATTTCGCGTAAATCCGATAACCCGTCTATCACCCGCGACGTGTCGGGCGAAGGCGTGCAGCAGGCGTTGCTGAAGCTGATCGAAGGCACCGTGGCGGCGGTTCCGCCCCAGGGCGGCCGCAAGCATCCGCAGCAGGAATTCCTGCAGGTGGACACCTCCAAGATCCTGTTTATCTGCGGCGGCGCGTTTGCCGGCCTGGATAAAGTGGTGGGCATGCGCGTAAACACCGGAACCGGCATCGGCTTCGGCGCCAAGGTGAAAGGGAAAGAGGATAAAGCCTCGGAAAGCGAGCTGATGATGCAGGCGGAGCCGGAAGATTTGATCAAATTCGGCCTGATCCCTGAATTTATCGGTCGTCTGCCGGTGGTCGCTACGCTGCGTGAGCTGAGCGAAGACGCCCTGATCCAGATCCTGAAAGAGCCGAAGAACGCCCTGACCAAACAGTATCAGGCGTTGTTCAACCTGGAAGGCGTCGAGCTGGAGTTCCGTGACGAAGCGCTGACCGCCATTGCCAAGAAAGCGATGGTACGTAAAACCGGCGCCCGCGGCCTGCGTTCCATCGTGGAAGGCGCGCTGCTGGAAACCATGTATGATCTTCCGTCGATGGAAAACGTTGAAAAAGTTGTCATCGACGAAAATGTTATCGAAGGTCAGTCTGAACCGATGCTGATTTACGGAAAGCCGGAAGCACAGGCCTCCGGAGAATAACTGGTCAATATTTAGACAGTTAACGATAAAATGGGAGAATTGTTCTCCCATTTTTTTCTGCTATCGTTACCGTTGAATCCCTGTAATACATCCCCATATACTCATTTACACATTCAGGCGAAGCAGGCTTGCGACACGTTGCGCTGCTTCCCGTAACCTTGGCGGAAGCTAAACTAAGAGAGAGCTCTATGAATCCTGAGCGTTCCGAACGCATAGAAATCCCCGTATTGCCCTTGCGCGATGTGGTGGTCTATCCGCACATGGTGATCCCATTGTTTGTAGGCAGGGAAAAGTCGATCCGGTGCCTGGAAGCCGCAATGGATCACGATAAAAAGATCCTGCTGGTAGCGCAAAAAGAAGCGTCGACGGATGAACCGGGCATCAGTGACTTGTTCTCCGTGGGGACGGTAGCCTCTATTCTGCAAATGCTGAAACTGCCTGACGGTACGGTAAAAGTGCTGGTGGAAGGTATCCAGCGCGCGCGTATTACCACGTTGTCGGACAGCGGCGAGCACTTCGCCGCGCAGGCTGAATATCTGAAAACGCCGGAAATGGACGAGCGCGAGCAGGAAGTGCTGGTGCGCACGGCGATCAACCAGTTTGAAGGCTACATCAAGCTGAATAAAAAGATTCCGCCGGAAGTCCTGACGTCGCTGAACAGCATTGACGACGCAGCCCGTCTGGCAGACACCATCGCCGCGCACATGCCGCTGAAATTGAATGATAAACAGGCGGTGCTGGAGATGTCCGACGTGACTGAGCGTCTGGAATATCTGATGGCGATGATGGAGTCGGAAATCGATCTGCTGCAGGTGGAAAAACGCATCCGTAACCGGGTGAAGAAGCAGATGGAAAAAAGCCAGCGCGAGTATTATCTGAACGAGCAGATGAAGGCCATTCAGAAAGAGCTGGGCGAGATGGACGATGCGCCGGACGAGTTCGAGGCGCTGAAACGCAAGATTGAAGCGGCGAAAATGCCGAAAGAGGCGCGCGAAAAAGCGGAAGCCGAGCTGCAAAAGCTGAAGATGATGTCGCCGATGTCGGCCGAAGCCACCGTGGTGCGCGGCTATATCGAGTGGATGATTCAGGTGCCCTGGCACGCCCGCAGTAAGGTGAAAAAAGACCTGAACAAGGCGCAGGAAATCTTGGATGCGGATCACTACGGCCTGGAGCGCGTGAAGGATCGTATCTTGGAATATCTGGCGGTACAGAGCCGCGTCAGCAAAATAAAAGGGCCGATTCTGTGCCTGGTCGGGCCGCCGGGGGTGGGTAAAACCTCGCTGGGGCAGTCCATTGCCCGCGCGACCGGGCGTCAGTACGTCCGTATGGCGCTTGGCGGGGTACGCGATGAGGCGGAAATCCGCGGTCACCGCCGTACCTACATCGGCTCCATGCCCGGCAAGCTGATTCAGAAAATGGCGAAAGTCGGGGTGAAAAACCCGCTGTTCCTGCTGGATGAAATTGACAAAATGTCATCCGACATGCGCGGCGATCCGGCTTCCGCCCTGCTGGAAGTGCTGGACCCGGAGCAGAACATCGCTTTCAACGACCACTATCTGGAAGTGGATTACGATCTGTCCGATGTCATGTTCGTGGCGACCTCCAACTCCATGAACATTCCGGCGCCGCTGCTGGACCGTATGGAAGTTATCCGCCTGTCGGGGTACACCGAAGACGAGAAGCTGAACATCGCCAAACAGCATCTGCTGCCGAAGCAGATTGAGCGTAACGCGCTGAAAAAAGGTGAGCTGAAGGTGGATGACAGCGCCATTATCGGCATCATTCGCTATTACACCCGCGAAGCCGGGGTGCGTAACCTGGAGCGTGAAATCTCCAAACTGTGCCGTAAGGCGGTGAAAATGTTGCTGATGGACAAAACCGTCAAGCACATTGAAATCAACGGCGACAACCTGAAGGATTTCCTGGGCGTGCAGCGTTTCGACTACGGACGCGCCGACAGCGAAAACCGCGTAGGGCAGGTGACCGGCCTGGCATGGACCGAAGTGGGCGGCGATCTGCTGACCATCGAAACGGCCTGTGTACCTGGCAAAGGCAAGCTGACCTATACCGGCTCGCTGGGCGAAGTTATGCAGGAGTCGATCCAGGCAGCGCTGACCGTGGTGCGTGCGCGTGCGGAAAAACTGGGCATTAATCCGGATTTCTATGAAAAACGGGACATCCACGTTCACGTGCCGGAAGGCGCGACGCCCAAAGACGGCCCGAGCGCAGGGACTGCCATGTGTACCGCGCTGGTGTCCTGCTTGACAGGCAACCCGGTGCGCGCCGACGTGGCGATGACCGGTGAGATTACGTTGCGTGGTCAGGTGTTGCCGATCGGCGGTCTGAAAGAAAAACTGCTGGCGGCGCATCGCGGCGGGATTAAAACCGTGCTGATTCCGGATGAAAATAAGCGCGATCTGGAAGAGATTCCGGACAACGTGATCGCCGATTTGACGATCCATCCGGTGAAGTGGATTGATGAAGTTTTAACCTTCGCGTTGCAAAACTCGCCCTTCGGGATGGAAGTTGTAACCGAAAAATAGTGATACATCGCAAAATACCTTGATAAAACTAGTGCTGGCGGCGCATTTCGGGCTTGCCAGCCTTTTTTTGTGCGGCTAACTTAGGATACTGTCATTTCATGCACCGCTGCCCAGGCGAGCGGCTTGCTATGAATTGACAGGATTGATATAACAGCTGCGCAGCCGTACCCCCTCTGGGGGAATTTGATACGGCATAAGATTTCTAGAGGGGATGAAAGAGTGAATAAGTCACAACTGATCGACAAGATTGCCGCAGATGCTGATATTTCCAAAGCGGCAGCTGGTCGCGCATTGGACGCGATTATTGCGTCTGTTACCGAGTCTCTGAAAGGCGGTGACTCTGTTGCGCTGGTTGGCTTCGGTACGTTTGATGTTCGTGAGCGTTCCGCACGCACCGGCCGTAACCCGCAGACGGGCAAAGAAATCAAAATCCCGGCAGCCAAGGTTCCTGGCTTCCGTGCTGGTAAAGCGCTGAAAGACGCGGTTAACTGATTCTGCGTCGGGCTTTTTTCGCGCCGGGAACCGTTTAGTCATCAACAATCAACTGGCGTTAAAGAGTCTGTAAGGTAAAATACGAGGCGCATCGATTAAGATGCGCTTTTTTTATGACTGAAATCTGGGGAATCAGGGTTCAGTTCTGTTTTCCCGAATTTTGTTCCGCTTTCCGGTGATACACAATGGATGAGGCCGGGAGGAATTAAAGATTCACCAACAATCACAGCGGAGTGTTGCCTCACTATGATGGACAATTTACGCTCGGCGGCTAACAACGTCGTGCTCAAAATCATCCTGGCCCTGATTATCGTGTCATTCGTTCTGACCGGCGTGGGTAACTATTTGATCGGCGGTTCTGATGATTACGCAGCCAAAGTTGACGGGCAAACCATCAACCGCGCCCAGCTTGAACAGGCGGTCCAGAGTGAGCGCAGCCGGCTGCAACAGCAGTTGGGCGATCAGTTTTCTGCCCTGGCAGGTAACGAAGGCTACATGAAAGAGCTGCGCAAGCAGGTGCTTTCCCGCCTGATTGACGATGCCCTGCTGGATCAATATTCCAGGAAGCTCGGCCTGGGGGTGAGTGACGATCAGGTCAAAGACGCGATCCGCACCATGCCTTACTTCCTGACCGACGGCAAATTCGATAACGCCAAGTATCTGGATGTTATCGCCCGGATGGGAACCACGCCGGATAACTATGCCGAACTGATTCGCCAGCAACTGATGCGTCAGCAGATGATTCAGGCGTATACGGCAACGGGCTTTACCCTGCCGGCGGAAGTGGAATCGATGGCCGCCCTGACGATGCAGCAGCGCAACGTGCGCCTGGCGACCATCAACGTGAAGGGGCTGGTTGCGGCACAGGTGGTCACCGACGAAGAGCTGAAAGCCTACTACCAGCAGAACCAGAACAGCTTCATTGCACCTGAGCAGGTAAAAATCGCCTATATCGAAATGGATGCCGCGGCGATTCAGGATAAAGTCACGGTCAGCGATGGAGACATCGAAGCTTACTACGATCAGCATAAAAGCGATTTCACGCAGCCGGAGCGCAAGAACTACAGCGTCATTCAGCTTAAGACCGAAGATGACGCCAAAGCCGTTCTTGATGAGCTGAAAAACGGCGCTGATTTCGCCAAGGTAGCGCAGGAGAAATCCACGGACATCATCTCCCGTAAAAACGGCGGCGAGATGGGATGGCTGGAACCGTCCACCACGCCCGACGAAGTCAGCGGCGCGAATCTGACGGAGAAAGGGCAGCTTTCCGGCGTGGTGAAATCCAGCGTCGGCTATCTGGTGGTGCGTCTCAACGACATTACGCCGGAAGTCGTGAAACCGCTGAGCGAAGTGAAAAATGATATCGCGACGCTGGTGAAACAGCAGAAGGCGCTGGATGAATACTATGCGCTGCAGCAGAAGGTCAGCGAGGCGGCAACCAGCGACAACGAATCACTGGCGTCGGCGGAAGAAGCCGCAGGCAGTAAAGCCGTGACGACTGACTGGTTCACCCGCGACACCGTACCGGCCGCGCTGAATTTCCGTCCGCTGGTTCAGGCCGTGTTTGACGGCGCGCTGATTGGTTCTGACGGTGCGCCGGGCAGCAACTCTGACGTGATCAACGTGGAAGGCGATCGCGCTTTTGTGGTACGCGTCATCAGTCACAAACCTGAGGCGGTTAAGCCGCTGGATCAGGTGAAAGATCAGGTTACCGCTCAGGTCAAACGCCAGAAGGCTGAACAGCAGGCGCGTATGCAGGGTGACAAACTGCTCGTCGCGTTGCAGAGCGGCAAGGGGGAAGAGGCGATGAAGGCGGCCGGCCTGACATTCGGCAATGAACAAACCCTGACCCGTATTTCGGAAGATCGCCAACTGGCGGACAGCGTATTCGCCCTGCCGCAGCCGAAGGACAATAAACCGGTTTACGGCATGTCTGCTGATAGCCAGGATAACGTGGTGCTGATCCAACTGGACTCCGTGAAGTCGGGCCATATGGACGACAAAGATTTGCAGGCGTTCTCGTCGCAAATGCTGACCGGCTCAACCGGGATTATTTTCGACTCTCTGATGAGCAACCTGCGTGCCGAAGCGAAAATTAAGCTGGGCTCCGGTGCCAGCGATATGCAATAAGCTACGCAAACTTCTGTAATCTGTTGCAATGAAAAAAGGCCACTTTCGTGGCCTTTTCCATATCTGTTTTTTGCTGATTGCGCCGTTTTTACTCCGCAGGCACTGTAGCGCTGCTGATTAATAAATGGAGGATTCAGTATGAAAAAACAAACGCTAACCGTACTGCTCGGATGTTGGTTATCCGCAGCGTTGTTCTTTACGCCGGTGCTGGAGGCGCAAACGTCGGGCGCGGTAAAACCCCCCGTGGCGGCGCAACAGAAGGTGGAGACTGCGGCTGCGGCACAAGCGGAAACGCGCGGAGCGGAAAACGATGCGGCGATAAGCATCAACGGCGCCAGCGCGGCGGAAATGGCGGCGGCGTTGAACGGCATCGGCCTGAAGAAAGCGCAGGCGATTGTCGACTACCGTGAGCAGAACGGCGCCTTTACCCAGATAGAACAGCTCAAAGAGGTGCAGGGGATCGGCAATGCGATTATTGAGCGTAATCGCGATAAATTGAAACTGTGATCGATATCTTGTTTCAGTGGTCTAACCAGTTGAGGGTGATAATCTTCTGCTAGCCTGATCATCATCTGAGCCGCGGCGATGCTGCGGCTTTTTTGTCGGCATTTTTTTGGCAGAGGATGATTATGAGTACGGTCACACAGATTAAAGTTCGCGGTTATCATCTGGATGTTTATCAACACGTCAATAACGCCCGCTACCTGGAATTCCTGGAAGAAGCCCGCTGGCAGTGGATAGAGGACGCCGGTGCGTTTGCGTGGATGCAGGATGAGCATGTGGCGTTCATGGTCGTTAATATCAACATTAATTACCGGCGCGGCGCGGTTCTGCACGACGTACTGAATATCACCAGTAATCTGGTGAAGCTGGAAGGGCGCAGCGGCGTAATAAATCAGGTGATACGCCGGGAATCAGACGGCGAAGTGGTGGTGGACGCGGCGCTGACGTTTGTATGCGCCGATCTCCGTACTCAACGGGCGTTACCACTGGAAGGTACGCTGCGCGATTACCTGCTGAAACTGGCGGGCAAGGCAGAGCTGTAATGGCGGATAAGCAGGCCAGTACGTGCGGGCAAATCTGTGCCGCCCGCAACGGGCAGCACACGGCAAAACTGTATTGCGGGCCGGCGTTAGCGGAGACCGGTTTTGCTTTTCAGGGCGGCCATCACCGCATCCGGCTGGGCCAGATATTGCTGTAACCCGTTGGCGCGCAGATGGCAGGCGGCGCAGTGACCGCAGCCGTCGCCGCGAACGCCGTTATAGCAGGTCAGCGTTTCATTGCGTACCAGCTCCAGACGATGATAATACGCGGCCAGCGCCCAGGTTTCCGCCTTGTTTAGCCACATCAGCGGGGTTTCGAAGCGAACGTCACGGGCCATACCCAAAGTTACTGCGTGGTTCAGCGCTTTGACGAACTCATCGCGGCAGTCCGGATAACCGGAAAAATCGGTTTCGCAAACCCCGGTGATTACCGCTTCCGCCCCGACCTGATAGGCATAAATCGCCGCCAGCGTCAGGAACAGGATGTTACGTCCGGGAACGAAGGTGTTGGGAATGCCATCCTCGCTTTGGTCCGGTACAGGAATATTGTCGCGGGTCAGGCTGCTGACGGCCAGCTCATTGAGCAATCCCACGTCCAGCGTCTTATGCGCCGCAGCGCCCAGCGTTTGCGCCAGTTCGCGCGCGACGTCGATCTCCGCCCGGTGACGCTGGCCGTAGTCGAACGTGACGCAATGCACTTCATCATATTGTTCCAAAGCCTGAATCAGGCAGGTTGTTGAATCCTGCCCCCCGCTGAATACTACAACTGCGCGCTTCATTGAAAAACCTTATCCGGATAACACTGAAAACCAGCCTCGTGGCTGAAAGGCGGGTATTGTCCGCCTTTTCTGCATGAGGGTACATGATTTCTTGTTTGATGTGGTAGCGCCCGGCGGGATTACTCCGGCGCCGGCACCCATACCTGGCTGAAGTCGAACCAGCCGCTGGCGGTGAGCCGTACGCCTTCCACGCGCGCCGGGGCGCTGATGCGGTATTGGTAGTTAAATAAGGGCGCCAGTACGCCCTGCGCCATCAGCAAAGTGTAATAGTCGCGCAGTTCCCGGTGGCGGCGTGCCGTATCGGCACAGCGTTGGATGTGATCAAGCTGACGCCGGCAATCGTCCCATGCCGCATTATCGAACAGCATCGGCCACTGAATGTCTGTACGCAGCCAGTTTTCCAGCGTGGCTTCGGGGGACTCGCCGATTAACCGGTCGCCAAGCACGATATCCACGTCGGTGAATTGTTCCACATTGCGCCAGCGTTTGGCGTGATGATAGCGAATTTCCAGCCGGCATCCTTCCTGCGCCAGCCGGTCGCGCATATATTCCGCCAGCGTCGTCAGCTCGACGGGCGGATGGTACAGCAGCACCAGCTTCGACGGCAGCGGCACCGACAGATCGGCCTCTTCCTGCGGCAGTGGCCAGCCCGGCAGCAGTTCCTGACTGCGGCTGATCAGGCCGGAGGCAAGCGGCAGGCTGTCCAGGGTTTCCTGCCCCCTGAACAATGCGATCAGCTTGCGCGCCTGAGCAGGCGACAAGCGCCCCTGACGCTGATTCAGCGCAATGTAACAAAATCCCAGGCTAAGGCCGCTTTGCGCTAAACGGGTATCGATCTGCTCACTGTTTTCCCCGATGGTGATATGCACCGGATGCTGGGCATTCGGCGCCGGGGCGGGGCTGTTTTTCCCCGCGGTGATCCAGTACTCAATGGCATGAAGGTAAGGGTGCTGTAAATGGTAATGCGGATGTTGTTCCAGACGCAGCAGCGAAGGCGAATTTCCCGCCAGCCGGAAAGGCCCGGCGCCGGTTTCGGGATGTTCCGGATTGGGCAGCAGACACACCAGATCCGCCAGCCGGTGCGCCAGCCAATAGTCCGGCTTGCGTAGCTTAAAGCGCAGGCACAGGGGGTGCGGTTGCGAAATTTGCTCCACGCTGTCCAGCAGCAGGGTAAGCCTGGGATGTCGCAGCAGGCGCTGCAAGACATCCAGCAACTGCGCGGCCATCACCGGTTGGCCGTTATGCCAGATCAGATCGCTGCGCAAAAGGAACTGCCAGCGCAGGCCGTCCGGGCTGATTTGCCAGTGGTGCGCCAAATCGGGCTGCGGCTCAGGGTTGCCGGTCACGAAGCGGGTAAGCCCCGCATGAATGGAATGCGCCAGATGCTGCTCGGCGCGCCCGCTCAGCGTTTGCGGATCGATATTTCCCAGAGGCCGGTAATAAGGAATGCGCAGGGTCGGCAGGTCGGATTGCCACTGGCCGCCGAGGTGCGGGGAGAGCAACGCGTTCAGGTGCAGCGGATCGCGCTCCGCCAACTTCAGCGCGCCCTGATGATCGCCGCTGGCCAGCATTTGTTGCAGCAGATTGGCGCGCAATTGTTGTTCGGGGATCAGACAGTGCAACTGAGCGCGTTTTCCCCGCCCGGCGGAGGCCTGCCAGCTAATCCATTCCAGCGACTGCATATGGATCAGCAAAGTCCGGACATGGCGTTCACTGCAACAGAATACGGCGGCAAGTTCGGCTACGGTGATCGCTACGGGGCGCTCGCCAACGTGTTGATAAAGCCGCTGATATTGGTTAACGCGTTGCAGTAGACGCATATAAATCCTGAATACTTTAAATGAATTGTTCAGTATTAGTTCAGTAAATGTCACGCCATACTATCCTACATCGTGAAATTCGTACACCTGTTCACCCCGGAGGCCACAATGTTTCGCCTGGCTGCTTTTGATATGGACGGCACGCTGCTGATGCCGGACCACCGCGTTGGCGCGGAGACGCTGGATGCGCTGAAACAATTGGAGGCCCGCCGGGTGGCGGTGACTTTTGCCACCGGGCGTCATTACCTGGAGGTTGCCAATATCACCCGGCGTCTGGGCCTGCAGGGATACCTGATCACCGGCAACGGCACCCGCGTGCATAACCGGGCGGGGGAACAGATTTTTTCCAGCGATCTGCCGCCGGACGTAGCGCATGAAGTGCTGCATATGCATTGGGATACTTTGGCGCAGCCACATGTTTTTCGTGACGACGGCTGGCTGACCGGCTCCGCTGCTCCGAGAGAACAGGCGCTGCATGCGGAAAATGATTTTCACTGCCAACTGGTGAATCTGCGCACTTTACCAGCGTATGGCATCAGCAAAGTGTGCTTCTGCGGCGAGCATGAGGAACTGCAGGTATTGCAGGCTGACCTGCTCGCTCATTTCGGCTCGCAGGTGGATTTATGCTTTTCGGCCTACGACAGCCTGGAGGTTCTGCCGGTGGGCACCAACAAAGGCACTGGCCTGCGGCACCTGTGCGAGCATCTGGAGATCGACCCGGCGGATTGCATGGCGTTTGGCGACGCTATGAATGACCGGGAAATGCTGGGCATGGTCGGCAAAGGTTACATCATGGGCAATGCCCTGCCGCAGTTGAAACAGAGTCTGCCCCATCTTGACGTCATCGGCCGCTGCGATCAGCAGGCGGTCGCCGATCGTTTGCATCATTGGCTGCGTTCACCAAACCTCACCTTTCCCCCGAACTGATGAGGATCTTCATAGCCAGCCGGGCAACCCCGCAAGGATGGATGTCCGGTTTTTTTCTGCCCGTGGGTTGTCATCTATTCTGTCCATTGGCTTAATAGGAGAAATTTTTTCTCCCGGTGCCGCCCTATGCTGGATAAAACCGATCGCAAACTCCTCAGACTGTTGCAGCAGGATTGTACGCTTTCCCTGCAAAATCTGGCTGATGCCGTTAATCTCACCTCGACGCCCTGCTGGAAACGGCTGAAGCATCTGGAAGAGGAAGGCTACATTACCAAACGTGTCGCCCTGCTGGACAAAGAGAAGCTGGGGCTTGGGCTGACGGCTTTCGTGATGATTAAAACCCAGCATCATAACAGCGAATGGTATTGTCACTTCGTCGAGCAGGTGTCGTACATGCCTGAAATTCTGGCGTTTTACCGTATGGCGGGAGAGTACGATTATCTGATTCAGGTGCAGGTCGCCGACATGAAAAGCTACGATGCGTTCTATAAGCGTCTGGTGAATGCGGTGAAGGGATTGACGGACGTCACCTCCAGTTTCGCGATGGAACAAATCAAATATACGACGGCGTTGCCGGTGCCGGAATAAGAGTGATTGCACAAAAAACACCAGCAATTTCCTTTTGCCGGTGGTATCCTTTATCTGTGATTTTGTACAGTATTTTCTGGTCGTTCGGCCTGGTCATGGAATAAAAACTCGTGAGATTGTTTGCTCAACTGGGATGGTATTTTCGCCGCGAATGGCGGCGTTATCTGGGCGCCGTCCTGCTGCTGATTCTTATCGCCTTTTTACAGCTTCTGCCGCCGAAAATCGTCGGGGTGGTGATTGACGGCGTGGATAAAAACCACATGCCCGGCAGCACCGTCTGGATGTGGATCGGCCTGATGCTGGCGATCGCGCTGGTCGTCTACCTGCTGCGCTATGTCTGGCGTGTGCTGCTGTTCGGGGCGTCTTATCAACTGGCGGTGGAACTGCGTGAACAGTTCTACCGCCGGCTCAGCCGCCACACGCCGGCATTTTACCTGCGCCACCGCACCGGCGATCTGATCGCCCGCGCCACCAACGACGTCGATCGCGTGGTGTTCGCCGCCGGCGAAGGCGTACTGACGCTGGTCGATTCGCTGGTGATGGGGATTGCGGTGCTGCTGGTGATGGCAACGCAAATCAGCTGGCAGCTCACCCTGCTTTCCCTGCTGCCGATGCCGGTGATGGCGATGGTCATCCGGCATCAGGGCGACCAATTGCATAACCGCTTTAAATCCGCTCAGGCGGCGTTTTCCGCGCTGAACGATCAAACCCAGGAAAGCCTGACCAGCATCCGCATGATCAAGTCGTTCGGTCTGGAAGATCACCAGTCGGCGCGCTTCGCCGGCGTCGCGGCTGAAGCCGGGGCGAAGAACATGCACGTGGCGCGGGTAGATGCCCGCTTCGATCCGATTATCTACATCGCCATCGGCTGCGCTACGTTGCTGGCTATCGGCGGCGGCGGCGTGATGGTGGTTCACGGCATTCTGACGCTGGGGCAGCTGACCAGCTTCGTGATGTATCTCGGGCTGATGATCTGGCCGATGTTGGCGCTGGCCTGGATGTTCAACATCGTTGAACGCGGAAGCGCAGCCTACAGCCGGATTATCAGCCTGCTGGCCGAAGAGGATGACATCGCCGACGGCGAAGGCGCGCTGCCGGACGGTGGCGGCACGCTGGAAATGGCGGTGGTGCGTTTTGGTTATCCGCAGAGCACGCAGCCCGTGTTGCATGATATTCACTTCCGGCTGCGCCCCGGCGAGATGCTGGGGCTGTGCGGTCCGACCGGCGCAGGAAAAAGCGCGGTGCTGGCGCTGATTCAGCGTCAGTTCGATCCCGATGAAGGTGACGTCCGTTTTCACGATATTTCCCTGCGCCAGCTGAAGCTGAACGCCTGGCGCGCGCGTATGGCGATTGTCAGCCAGACACCGTTCCTGTTTTCCGACACGGTGGCGATGAACATTGCGTTGGGCAAGCCGGGAGCGACGCAGGAAGAAATTGAACGCGCGGCGCGTCTGGCCTGCGTACACGACGACATTCTGCTTCTGCCCGAGGGTTATCAAACGGAAGTCGGGGAGCGCGGCGTAATGCTTTCCGGCGGGCAGAAACAGCGTATTTCTATTGCCCGCGCGCTGTTGCTGGAGACGGAGATCCTGATTCTTGACGATGCCCTTTCCGCAGTAGATGGGCGCACGGAATACCAGATTTTGCATAACCTGCGCGAATGGGGGCGTAACCATACCCTGATTATCAGCGCGCACCGCCTTTCCGCCCTGACGGAGGCGAATGAAATCCTGGTAATGCAGCGGGGCGCTGTTACCCAGCGTGGCACGCACCGTGAGCTGAGCCAGGCGCCAGGCTGGTATAGGGAAATGTACCGTTATCAGCAGCTGGAGGCAGCGCTGGATGCGCCGGACGAAAGCGACGATGACGACGGGCGGGAGGTGACGCATGAGTAAGGTGCAACGCCTGTGGCCGACGCTCCGGCGCTTACTTGGCTATGGCCGGCCCTACAAAAAGCCGATATCGCTGGCCGTGTTGATGTTGTGGGTCGCGGCGGCCGCTGACGTCAGCGGTCCGATCCTGATCAGCTACTTTATTGATGACGTGGTGGCGAAGGGGGAGTTGCCCTGGAAGCTGGTCACGTTGCTGGGCGTGGGGTATTTGCTGCTGGAACTGACGGCGGCGGGTCTGCGTTACTGCCAGTCTTTGCTGTTTAACCGGGCAGCGGTGGGCGTGGTGCAGCAGTTGCGCACCGACGTTATGGACGCCGCGCTGCGCCAGCCGCTGTCGGCGTTTGATACCCGGCCGGTGGGACAACTGATTTCCCGCGTGACCAACGACACCGAAGTGATTAAGGATCTCTATGTCACCGTTGTGGCGACGGTGCTGCGCAGCGTGGCGCTGATTGGCGCGATGCTGGTCGCCATGTTCTCGCTCGATTGGCGTATGGCGCTGATTGCGATAACGATTTTCCCCTGCGTGATGGTGGTGATGGTGCTGTACCAACGCTACAGTACGCCGGTGGTGCGTAAGGTGCGCAGTTATCTGGCGGATATCAACGACGGTTTCAACGAAGTGATTAACGGCATGGGCGTGATTCAACAATTCCGTCAACAGGCCCGTTTCGGGGAGAAAATGGGCGCGGTCAGTCGTTCCCACTACCTGGCGCGGATGCAGACGCTGCGGTTGGAAGGCTTCCTGCTGCGCCCGCTGCTGAGCCTGTTCTCCGCCCTGATTTTGTGCGGACTGCTGATCATGTTCGGCTTCAGTCCGCAGGGCAGTGTGGGCGTCGGCGTACTGTATGCCTTCATCAACTACCTGGGACGACTGAACGAACCGCTGATTGAGCTGACGAGCCAGCAGTCCATCATGCAGCAGGCGGTGGTGGCCGGTGAACGAATCTTCGAACTGATGGACGGCGAAAAGCAGCGTTATGGTCAGGATATCGCCCCGCTGAGCCACGGGAAAATCGACGTTGATAACGTTACCTTCGCCTATCGCGAAGGGAAACCGGTATTGCAGGATGTCTCGCTGCATGTCGCGCCGAGGGGATTCGTGGCGTTTGTCGGTCATACCGGCAGCGGCAAAAGTACTCTCGCCAGCCTGCTGATGGGATATTACCCGGTGGGTGAGGGGGAAATCCGCCTTGACGATCGTCCGCTGAGCACGCTGAGCCATCAGGTGTTGCGCCAGGGCGTGGCGATGGTGCAACAGGATCCGGTGGTGATGGCGGATACCGTATTTAATAACGTGACGCTGGGCCGGGATCTGAGCGAAGAGCAGGTCTGGAAGGCGCTGGAGGACGTTCAACTGGCGCCGCTGGTGCGTAGCTGGCCTGAAGGCATCATGACCCGTCTCGGTGAGCAGGGAAATAACCTCTCTGTAGGGCAGAAGCAACTGCTGGCCATGGCCCGCGTGTTGGTGCAGGCGCCGCAGATACTGATTCTGGACGAAGCGACGGCCAGCATCGATTCTGGCACTGAGCAGGCCATTCAGCAGGCGTTGAAGGTGATCCGCCGGCACACCACGCTGGTGGTGATCGCTCACCGGTTGTCTACCATCGTTGATGCCGACAGCATTCTGGTGCTGCACCGCGGCCGTGTTGTGGAGCAGGGGACGCATCAGGCGCTGCTGGCACAGCAAGGGCGCTATCAGCAAATGTACCAACTCCAACTGGCCGGTGATGATTTAGCTGCGGAGCTTCAGGAAAGCCCGCCGCACGTTTAACGTTTCTCATTGTCAACAAGCGGTAGTTATTCTTCAAAGGCGCCGGTGTATGCATATCACCGGCGCCTTTGTTCTTCTGAGCCCCATCCGTGATGTGAAAAATCTGCACTCCTAAATGTCGTGCCGCACAAAATCGGTGCAATTTTACGCACTTTAAGTACCCATTCCCCCGGTTTTATGCCCCGCCGTTACGCAAAACCCCCGTCGGAGGCCCCGTCAGACTGCACTCTCTCAAATTGGCACACCCTTTGCTGATACTCCTGTGGATGCATATTTGCGGATACTGTTGAGGAGAGGTCATATGAAACTGGTCACCGTGGTTATCAAACCATTCAAGCTGGAAGATGTGCGCGAAGCGTTATCTTCAATCGGTATTCAGGGATTGACCGTCACCGAGGTAAAGGGGTTCGGCCGGCAAAAAGGTCATGCGGAGCTGTACCGTGGGGCGGAATACAGCGTGAATTTTCTGCCCAAAGTAAAGATTGATGTAGCGATTGCTGACGATCAGCTCGACGAAGTGGTCGATGTCATCAGCAAAGCGGCATACACCGGAAAAATTGGCGACGGGAAAATTTTTGTTGCCGAGTTGCAGCGCGTGATTCGTATTCGTACCGGCGAAACCGACGAAGCTGCACTTTAACTCACCGTTCACACCGATAGGGATGGGATTAATCATGAAAACTCGTTTATCCGTTTTGCTTCTGGGGTGCCTGCTGTTGCCCGGCGCCGCGTTGGCCGCGCCGGCCGTGGCCGATAAGGCGGACAATGCCTTTATGATGTTGTGCACCGCGCTGGTTTTGTTTATGACCATCCCCGGCATCGCCCTGTTTTATGGCGGTTTGCTGCGCGCAAAAAACGTACTTTCGCTGATGACGCAGGTGACGGTGACGTTTGCCCTGGTCTGTGTCCTGTGGGTCATCTACGGGTATTCGTTAGCCTTCGGTGAAGGGAACGCCGTTTTCGGCAACCTGGATGCGCTGCTGCTGAAGGGGATCGGGCTGACGGATTTGGTCGGTACGTTTTATAAGATGATCCACGTCGCGTTTCAGGGATCGTTTGCCTGCATTACCGTTGCCCTGATTGTCGGCGCATTTGCAGAACGCATCCGCTTCTCCGCGGTACTGATCTTTTCCGTGCTGTGGTTCACCTTTTCCTACGTGCCTATGGCGCATATGGTCTGGGGCGGCGGCTTCCTGGCTGCGGATGGCGCGCTTGATTTTGCCGGCGGCACCGTGGTGCATATCAATGCCGCGATTGCCGGTCTGGCAGGCGCTTACTTACTGGGCAAACGTGCCGGATTTGGTAAAGAAGCGTTCAAACCGCACAGCCTGCCGATGGTTTTCCTCGGCACTGCCGTACTGTACATCGGCTGGTTCGGCTTTAACGCCGGTTCTGCCGGGATGGCGAACGAAATTGCCGGACTGGCGTTTGTGAATACGGTGGTAGCAACCGCCGGTGCAATTCTCTCCTGGATTTTCGCCGAGTGGATGGCGCGCGGCAAACCCTCACTGCTGGGGGCTTGTTCAGGATGCATCGCCGGGTTGGTGGCGATAACGCCCGCGGCGGGAACCGTTGGCGTGGGCGGTGCGCTGCTGCTGGGGCTGATCGCCGGCGTGGCCGGGCTGTGGGGCGTTGTGGTGCTTAAGCGCTGGCTGCATGTTGACGATACCTGCGACGTATTCGGCGTGCATGGCGTGTGCGGCATCATCGGGTGCCTGGCTACGGGGATTCTTACCGCATCGTCGTTAGGCGGCACCGGCTATGCGCAGGGCGTCACCATGGGACATCAGTTGGGCGTACAGGCGCTGAGCGTTGTGGTGTGCGTCGTGTGGTCCGGCGTTGCGGCGCTGATCGCCTTCAAGATTGCTGATATGTTTGTCGGGCTGCGTGTGCCGGAAGAGCAGGAGCGGGAAGGGCTGGACGTCAACAGCCACGGCGAGAATGCGTATAACCAGTAAGCATAAAATACAGTTGAAGGGGAAAGGGCGGCGAAGAGTGACCGCCCTTTCTTTTTATCCACGTACCCGGATGACGCCTTCCTGCACCGTGGAGGCGATCAGTTCGCCTTTGCGGTTGTAGAACTGCCCGCGTACGAATCCTCTGGCGCCTGATGCGGAAGGGCTTTCCACGGCGTAAAGCAACCAGTCATCGAGACGGAACGGACGGTGGAACCACATGGAATGGTCGATAGTCGCTACCTGCATCCCCGGCTCGAGAAAGCCTTTGCCGTGTGGCTGCAGGGCGGTGGGCAGGAAATTGAAGTCGGAAGCATATCCCAGCAAATATTGATGGATGCGCAGATCGTCCGGCATTTCACCGTTGGCTTTGAACCAAACGTAACGCTCGGGTTTTTCTACTTTTCCCTTTAAAGGGTTATGGAATACCACGGGACGCATTTCCAGCGGTTTCTCACTGGTGAACTTCTCCCGTGCGGCTTCCGGTATCAGGTGCGCCATCTGACGGGCAATATCCGATTCTGAAATTAACGTTTCCGGGGCGGGAACCTGCGGCATAACGTTCTGATGCTCAAAACCTTCCTCATGAGTCTGGAATGAGGCGGTCATGAAGAAAATGGGTTTACCGTGCTGCACGGCCTTGACGCGGCGGGCGCTGAAGCTGTTGCCGTCGCGCAGGTTTTCTACGTCATAGATGATGGGCTGGTTGCTGTCGCCAGGACGCAAAAAGTAACTGTGAAAGGAGTGGATGTTACGATCCACAGGCACGCTCTGCTTGGCGGCATACAGCGCCTGACCGACAACCTGACCGCCGAATACCTGGCGCAGCCCCAAATCTTCGCTTTGGCCGCGATAAATTCCTTCTTCGATCTTCTCCAGTTCCAATAAATCCAACAGTTTTTTCAGGGCCTGACTCATCGGTGAAATCCTTAGGTGAACGGCATGTATGCGTCATAATGTGAAGACAATTCTAGCAAATAAACTTGCCTGAATGACGTTTCATAATGCTATCCTATCTCGTTGTATTTGCGTATATTTGGAAAGTAAAAAGGAATGGTGTAGTGTGTTGTGCCATAATTACAATGTAAGCTAGACGAAGCTCCTGTTTTGGCCGGGCTAAAATCCGAAAATGACCGGGGCGGAGCTGCTGGAAAGGAGATTGACACGATGAAACTCTGGAAAATTGCAGGTTGTACCATGATCGTTGCGGCGGTAGCCGGATGTTCTTCTAATCCGCGTGGTGTGGAGATGTTTGGCGATCTTCCGACTTCGCCGGCTGTGGGAGCAAATGCACCGGTTAACGGCCCGGCGATTAAGGGCTCGGTAAATATCCGCCAGCGCATGGCGCTGCCGCCTACTGCGGTAGTTACCGTTACGTTGTCTGATATTTCCCTGGCAGATGCGCCGGCTAAGATCGTGGCCCAGAAAGCCTTCCGTACCGAAGGTTCACAGGCGCCGTTCTACTTCACTCTGCCTTACGAGCAGGAGCTGATTCAGCCGCAGCACCGCATCATCCTCAGTGCGGCGATCAGCGTGGATGGCAAGTTGTTGTTTGTGACCGATACGGTTAACGAAGTGATTAACAATAACGCGGGTACGCAGAAAGATTTGCTGCTGGTACCGGCTTCGCCTGAAGCGGCCACTCCGATGCGTGATGAAGCCGCCAGCGGAATAACGTTGGCGCCGTAATGCATTCGAAGGACGGCGTCCCTGGGGTTTCAGGGACGCCAGCCGAACATATCAAGATCGATGGCGCCGTGATCGGTAAAGACGACGCCTTCCGCCTGAAGCGCATCACGCTGGCGCTGATAGCCGGGGCCGGGCAGTGAAATTTGTCCGAACCGATTGACCACCCGGAACCAGGGCAACGCTGAGCCTTCCGGCAAGCGTTTTAATACCCCGCCAACCTGACGTGCTGCCCGCGCCGCGCCGGCCAACTGCGCGACCTGCCCGTAAGTAGCGACTTTGCCATAGGGAATTGCCGCGACGATGGTGAAAACCCGTTGGCGGAAATTATCGTCGGGGATGGGGTGTTGATCTTTCATGGGCAGAGTATCCGTCTGAACATACCGAGCGGCCCAGTATGGCGATCCCTGTTTAAGAAAACAACGCTTAGCCTGACGCGCCTTGCATTTGTGCGGAGCTTTACGGATAATGCCAGCGCGCCGGTTTTCCGGCGTCATCAATGGAGGCTCTGTTGGTTCTCCCGCAACATTACCCTGTGAACTCGGTCAGGTCCGGAAGGAAGCAGCCGCAGCAGGCGACGTGTGTGCCGGGATGTAGCTGGCAGGGCCTCCACCCATTCTGGCTAACCTAATGATATTCATCATATAAACCCCCGGTTTCGTGCATTGAAACTATAACGTAAATCTAAAAATTTCTGTCAGGCCATTGAGAAAATCAGGGGCGTTGTTATCAGCTGAGAAGTTTAATATATCTCGCTATTATATTTATTTTAGTTGGTATCTGGCCTTTTTGATTTTAGTGCTTAGTGTTGGTGGGATTTCTTCTCACCTTGCTCAGAGATACTTATATGTAATGGAGATGTTAATATCATTAAAATTAATAATATCAATGCATTAGTGTCGAAAGATTATAAAATTTTTATGTATATGGACAAAAAAGAATACGATTTTACATCCCCACAAATAAGCTAAAAAATAGAGTACACAAGGGATGCTATTATAAGTTATATTTAATGGTAACATGATTAATTTATAGGAAATAATGTAGTTTCTTCTGGATTGAGGGATGTACCGATGGGGCAGGAGCACAAGGAAGGAACACGACGACCACTCACCATTGGTGAGATAGCAATAGCACGGGAGCTATACGGCAATTCAATCGATTACAAGCGTGTAATCGTACACTGCGACTCATACCTCCCTTTTGGAGCACAACCAAAATACACAGCAATGGCACCTAATGGTGAGTTGTAGTTTAGAAAGGAGATGTATTGGAAGGATTTCTCAATTGCGAGTACTCCCAGTCAACATACATTTATCCACGAAATGGCTCATGTATGGCAACGTGAGAGGGGGATGTGGGTTCGTACACGTGGCCTTACTACTATAAACTCGATAAAACACGTTTGAGCGATTATGGAATGGAGCAACAGGCAAGTATCATCTCCGATTATTGGTATCTGAAAACATATGGTGTGAGTGGTTTTTTTAAACTAAAAGATAGGCGATATATTGGAATTATAGATAAAACTACATTATCTAAGTTTCAACCAATTATAAAAAGCGCAGGGCTGCCGTTATGAAAAAATATCTACTCCTCCTTGTTCCCTTTTTCTTATCCGGTTGCCCCATAGGGGATAAGATTAATCTGCACTCAGCGCAAGCAGAAGTTATGAATGGTAAATTATGCATATTTATTGACCAGAAAGATATTGTAAAAAATGAAAATATACTGAATGTGCGAATCTGGAAGGGGGGAGAAAACAAATATGTTTATGATAAATCATATGCTATGAATCCAATCCCTCTGGAAGCAGGTAAGTGCGTTCCCGGAATCAGTGATTTTGATTTTGTACCGGGGGTGACTTACAGCATAATTGTTGAAACCCCCCTGTATCCCTATGAAACAAATTTCGTATTTGTTAAGAATGGCGATGAGATAAGGTTAGAGAGATAGTAATTAGTGCAATCAGAAACCGGGCTAGGTATGTCTTACGACCCGGTTTTTTGTGTCTATTTCAGAAGGATGTGTGAGCGAAGCTGAGCAGCGAAATCTGGTGCTGATAGATGATGAACGAGTTGAATTGAACAACCAGGTTATTACTTCTACAGGTAAGGGGTTATGACAACGTCTTGTTTTTTTTCTTCAGTCTTTTGAAGAGGAAATAAGAGATAATCAGGCAAAAGAAAATAAATAAAAACTTACCAACCAATACTCCAATGGTGAATGATGTAAACCCATCTACAATAAATACCTCATAGAGCATAGGGATTGAATCTACCAGGATAAATAAAGCTATTAACAGAAACACCAGCATCAATACTCCAGATATTGAACTGAAATTTTTTAATATTAGCGAATTTCCACTCACAATATTTTCCTATATCATCCATTGACTTATGGCATATTATGTCAATTAACAAAATATGTATATAAGAATAGTTAACGGACCGGCGTGATTCTTGGGCAGCGCAGAGCAGTATTTCAGACACGGTAAGCATCAGAGCAGCAGCGATGACTGGCAGATGCCATTACGCTTATACTTGAACCTGAATAAAGAATTCTCATTTGCTCGTGATGCTACGGTATTTTCAGATATGCTCTGTGCTCTCGGTTATGGAGCGAAAAAACGGACGCATTGCGGCAGTGTAGTCTCCCCCAACTAAATCCAAAGAGGTATTTCCTCCCTCAGTCACTCGCTATATATTATTTTGCATATCGATAAGCGCCAAGCGAGAAACCCTATGGACAATCACTTCGGAAGGGGCCTGATGAAGGGAATTCACAGTAAACAACCGATGAATTCTCAAAGGATTACGGGCTACTGTGACGACTTCAAACGTGGTTACGTGATTGGCTATACCCATCATCTGATGGAGACAACCCACGACACAGAACTGGCCTCGCGGGTGGCGGGGTGTCTGACCCGGCAATATGGTCTTGATAAAGAAGCCATGATCGACATCTTCACCGAATACCAAAGGAGCTCGTCCGTGAGCGCTTTCGTGTCAGGCTATGCAATTACGGCGCAGTCTATTGAACGGGATGAAACCACGCACGGGTGGCCGGAAGCGATGTCTTCCGCCTGAGCTGAAGCCACACCGCCAGCGCACCTTACTCTTACTCCCCGTCAATCAACGCACTGACCAGCGCAACGTGCGTTTTCACTCCAATAGCCAACGCGTCTTCATCAATGCAGAAGTGCGGGTTATGTACGTTCCACACCGCGCCTTTCTCTTCATTGCCGCAACCGATAAACAGAAATGTACCCGGCACTTTTTCCTGATAAGACGAAAAATCCTCGCTACCGAATAACGGACGTTCGGCAATATGCAATGTCCCTTGTGGGAAATGTTGCTCTATTGCAGCGCGGGCGATGACGTTGGTTTCATCATGGTTGTTTCCCACCGCATAGCCCTGCTGCCAGCGGATCTCGCAGCGGGCATTATGTGCCTGAGCGATGCCGTCAACGATCCGCGCCATCAACTGAGGGACCTGCTCACGCACCTGCTGATTATGGGTACGCAGCGTACCGGCCAAACGCGCGCTGTCAGGGATAACGTTGTAGCTGTCGCCAGCCTGGAACGTGGCGATCGTCAGAACCGGCGCATTGATCGGATCGATATTTCTGGCGACGATAGTCTGCAATGCGGACACTATTTCAGCACCGATCACCACCGGATCGATACACAAATATGGCATCGAGCCATGCCCGCCCTGACCATGAATAATGATGTCGAAGTTATCGCTGGAGGCAACATACACCCCCTCTTTTAACGTCATCTTTCCCACCGGAATACCAGGGAAAACGTGCAGGCCGAAAATCTTCGCGACGTCATCCACCACGCCGAGCTTCACCAGTTCACGCGCGCCGCCTGGCGGCACTTCTTCCGCCGGCTGAAAGATAAACTTAATGCAGCCGCTCAGCCTGTCGCGCATTTGGCACAGCACCTGCGCTGCGCCCATCAGCATCGCAGCGTGCGCATCGTGGCCGCAGGCGTGCATGATGCCGGGTTTGCTGGATGAAAACGACTCCCCGCTTTCTTCCTGCAACGGCAGGGCGTCAATGTCGGCGCGCAAGGCCCAGGTTGGGCCGGGTTTCCCGCCGCGCAGTAGCGCAACCACGCTGTTCTCCATCGGGCGCGTGATTTCCAGCGCGCCTAACTGCTCCAGCTCCGCGGCGATGTAGTCCGCCGTTGGTTTCTCCTGAAAAGAGAGATCGGGATGCGCATGGATATGCCGGCGCCAACGAATAACATCGGCATTGGCGGCGTGGAGCAAATTTTCGGTTTCGGCATTCATGAAACTCTCCTTCAGCCAGTGACAGGAAGCGCAGCGGCCTTCCCGGATTTCATCAGCGGCACGATAGCCAGCCCTGAACAGACCATCGCCAGCGCCAGAAAGATAAAGGCGCCGGCGTAATTTTGCGTTTGCCCCACCAGGTAACCGATGACGATAGGGGAAACGAAGCCGCCCAGCGTACCGCCGGTATTAATCAGGCCGATGGCGGAACCCATGATGTTTTCCGGCAGGCGCTTCATCGGCAGGGTAAAGGCGGTAACGAACGTCGCCATCAGGAAAATTTCACCGATAAACAGCAGAACGCTGGCGGCAACGGCCGTGGTGGTGTGATAAATCGCGAAAATGGCGGCCGCGCTGATTAAAGCGCAGGTCAGGATCACCAACGGCTCACGGTTCTGAAAATATTTCCCCACCAGCCAGCCGGAGCCCAGTGAGGAGATCCAGATACCCAGGCCGCCAGCCGCCACGATATATCCTGAAATTTCCAGCGGCATGCCCATGCTTTGGACGAAAAACTTCGGCAGCCAGGCCATCAGGCCGTAGCTGGGAATGTTGACGCAAAAAATAGAGAGAAACAGCAGCAGCACGGTCGGGTTGCGCCACAGCGCCTGACCGCCGGCCTGCGTTTTAGTCGTCCGCTCCGGGCGCTGGTAAGGCACGCGCAGCGCGATAAGCACGGCAATCGCGCAGGCGATAGCGCCCAGCGCGACGAATGACGCATGCCAGCCGAACGCTGCCAGCGCGGAAACCGCGATAATCGGTCCGACCGTCATCGCCAGCCCGGCGGAAGAGAGCAGCACCGACTGAGCGAAGGTGCGCTTCTCTACGCTGAAGTTGCTGACCACGGCCTTGGCGCAGGAACAGGGGTAGCCGGAATGGCCCACGCCGGAAAGAAAGCGGAACAGCAGCAACAGGCCGAAGCTCATGCCCAGCGCGCCGAAGCACAGGGCAAAAATGCCCAGCGCGCACAGCGACAGGATCAGCATTGTTTTATAGCCGATACGATCGTTCAGCCAGCCGGCGGGAACCTGAAACAGGGAATAGGCGAGAAAAAAGATGCCGGTGATATAGCCCAACTGCGTCGTGCTGAGGCCGAACTCTTTCTCTATCGGCAGCAGGGCGAAGCCCATTACCGTCTTGTCTATATAAACAATGACATAGCCGATAAACAGCAGGAATATCATCTGCGACTGGCTTTTCATAATCATTACCGCCCTGAGCGTCGGATAGGTGGGGAAGGGGTATGGGGAACGTATCCCTGCATAAAGGTTAGGGGTTTACCAAATTGGCGGGAAGATATAATTTTTCTATAGGTGATGCTTTTTTCTGATATAGGCAAGCAATGAAATATTTACCCAAAATCAGCCATCTTCAGGCGTTCCGGCAGGTGGCGCGAAGCGGCAGCATCCGCGCGGCGGCACGGGAGCTGGAGCAATCCCAGCCCGCGCTGAGCCGCACGTTGCGTGAGCTGGAGCAAACTCTTGGCACGCAACTTTTATTACGCAGTAAAGAAGGGATCACGCTGACCGAGGCGGGCATCGCGTTTTCCCAGCGGGCGGAATGGGTCCTGGAGGAGCTGCGGCGTGCCGCTGACGAGGTCGATCAGATTAATCACTTCACTCACGGTACGCTGACGATCGGTTTCTCATCATTGATTGCCCTGACCGTGTTTCCGTCGGTCGCAGACGGCTTCAAGCAGGCGTTGCCGCAGGTGCGGCTCACCGTCAAGGAAGGGCAGCTTTCCTCATTGCTGCCCGGCGTGCGCAATGGCGAAATCGATCTGGCTATCGGTTCAATCGACCCGATGCGGCCGCCGCAGGGCGTGATGATCGAACCGCTGTTTACCGCGCCGTTCTGCATCGTGGCGCGTAAAGGGCATCCTCTGGCGCAGGCCGGCGATTTGATGGCGCTGCGTCATGCCAAGTGGCTGCTGCCGGAATCCACTTACGGCTATTATCAGCAACTGCAAAATGAGCTGACCCAATTTTATCACCAGATCGCCATAACGCCGCTGCGTACCGACTCGGTAATCACCGGGTTGAGCATGGTGCTGGAAGCAGACTACCTGACCATCGTCGCCAGGGCGATGAGCCACCCGCTGACCCTGGACGACAAGCTGGTCGTCCTGCCGATCCAGACGCTTCCTGCGGCGCAGTATTGCGTGGTTTGGTCGCGGAAATCCGCGCTTACGACCAACGCCCGGCAATTTCTGGTTCGCCTGAGGGAAACCTGCCGACATTATCCGTGGTAAGTGCGTGCTAATTCATAATATTTATTAATCAATGCGTTGACGTCGAACGTTAACCATAATTTTGACGAAGATCAGGTTAATAATCATTCGCCATCAATTACAATGGGAATGATTATCACTATTAGATCTAAAATCATAATTATGCGTATCCTTAAAAGTGCGTTGTTTTTTCTCATAGGATGGTGGGTACTCAGTACGGTTGCCCTGGCGACGGATTATCAGCATCTGGCCGATGACATTCGCCAACGCCTGGACAAAACTTCCCAGCTCTACCAACAGCAGCAAATCGCCGAGGCCCGCACTGAGGTGCAGATGGCCTATTTTGAGGTTTTCGAAAACCTTGAAGGGCCGATCCGCATTAATATTTCCGCGCAGAAAAGCTATCAGATGGAAGCCGCCTTCGGCGAAATCCGTAAGATGATCGGCGACGGCAAACCGCAGGCCGAGGTAGACGCGAAGATCCGCTGGCTGAAGGACGAGCTGGATGGCGTGCTGCCAGTGCTGAAGGACGGCCATAAGCTGACCGCCGAACAGCAGCACGGCGCCTATCAGAACGATCAGATTGCGCTGTACTGGCAGCAAAACTTCAAAACGATAGACGATCTGCTGGCCGAAGCCATCGCGTTCTATCAGGAAGGCGACTATGCGCAGGCGCGCCGCAAGGTGCAGCAGGCGCAGTATGACGGATTCAAAAACTCTGAAATGGAGATGTCGATTCGCCAGAACCGTTCTTCCCAACTGGCGGGGGAGATTAACCGCCAGTTCAGCGCGCTGATCGCCATCAGCGGCGAAGCCGGCAAAATGAACGACGTCAGCTACCAAACCACGGCCCTGTTGCAGGAGATTGAAGACGCCCTGCCCGGCCTGCCTACGACGCGCGAAGATCAACCAACGGCCGCCGCGCCCGGCGCATCCTCCGTTGCAGACGACACGCCGGATTCCGACTGGGCGAAGGTCGTCAGCGACATCAATGGCGCGGTGAAGGCGGCGCTGGCGCAATATCGCGGCGACGATCGCAAAGGCGCGATGATGGCGATTCAGGACGCCTATTTCGATCTGTTCGAAGCCAGCGGCATGGAAAACAAGATCGGCTCCCGCGACGCCGCGTTTAAGAGCAAAATCGAAAACCACTTCACCCGCATGGTCAGCCAAATCAAAGACGGCCAACCGGCGGAGGTAATTGAACAACAATCCCAGGCGCTGCAAACCGATCTCCAGGCTGCGGTGGAAATGCTGGGCAGCGGCGGGCAGACCGTCTGGAGTCTGCTGATTTACAGCCTGCTGATCATCGTGCGCGAGGGGCTTGAAGCGCTGCTGATCGTCGCGGCGATCGTGGCGTATCTGGTGAAGAACAACCATCAGGACAAGCTGCCGCTGATCCGCCAGTCCGTTTACGTCGCGCTGCTGGCCAGCGTGGCGACAGCGCTTATCTTCCAGTGGCTGTTCTCCAACTCCGGCGCCAGCCGCGAGCTGCTGGAAGGCGTGACGATGCTGATCGCGGTCGTCATGCTGTTCTCCATGAGCTACTGGCTGCTGTCCAAAGTGGAAGCCAGCCATTGGAAAGCCTATCTGGAAGGCAAACTTTCCCACTCGCTGTCGGCCGGCTCAATGGTCGGGCTGTGGCTGACCAGCTTCCTGGCGGTTTACCGTGAAGGCGCGGAAACAGTGCTGTTCTACTTCGCCCTGGTCGGCGATGCCAGTACGGTGAGCGGCCATCTCTCGATTCTGGCCGGTTTTGTCATCGGCTGCGTGATTCTGCTGATCGCCTACTTTGTGATGCGCTACAGCGTGGTGAGGCTGCCGCTCAAACCCTTCTTTATGTTCACCGGCTGCTTTATGTACCTGATGGCCTTCGTGTTCGCCGGTAAAGGCGTGCTGGAGCTGATTGAAGGCAAGCTGTTTGAGCCGACGCTGCTGTCGTGGATGCCGGAGATCGTCTGGCTGGGCATCTATCCCTATATGGAAACTTTACTCCCGCAGGCGGTGCTGATTATCGCGGCGTTGATCGCCCTGTGGGTAATGAGAAGAAATTCGCCCCGTGAGGAGGCGAACGTATAACCGGAAGCACTGTGCGCACTTTAAACAATGACGTTAACGCGCTGAAAGGTTAACGGATTACATGATAATGAGGATGGAATAATGGCAATGAATAAAACGTTTGTTACCGGTGCATTTATCGCTGGTCTGTTAACCGCACCGGCGGCATTCGCTTTTAAAGAATACCCTGCGGGCGAGCCGGTTACGATGAATGAAATGGAGATCGCAGCGGTCTATCTGCAACCGATCGACATGGAACCGCGCGGCATGGGTCTGCCGGCGGCGAAAGCGGACATCCATCTGGAAGCGGATATTCATTCCGTTGAAGGAAACAAAAACGGCTTTGGCGCCGGCGAGTGGATGCCCTACCTGACGATTTCCTACACGCTGGTTAACACTGACACCGGAGAGAAACAGGAAGGCACCTTCATGCCGATGGTCGCCGGTGACGGCCCGCACTACGGCGCCAACATCAAGATGATGGGCGTGGGTAACTACAAGGTCACCTACCACATTGAACCGCCGTCAAAAGCGGGCCTGCATCGTCATACCGACAGCGAAACCGGCGTAGGCCGCTGGTGGAAGCCGTTTGACGTCAGCTTCGACTTCAAATACGTCGGTCTGAACTGATCGTCTTACGGACGGTTTTTCCATCCGTGGGCTGAGGGTAAATACCGGCTTCACCCGGTGTTTACCCTTTTGCTCATCAGAATCGTGATGGCCGGGCAAGGAACGCAGGACAACACACCATGCAGGACAATGACCCATGATGAATTACTTCCTGGTTGCGGTATTGCAAACGTTTTTACCCGTTTCGCTTTTACTGGGCGTGGGATGGGCGCCGCAGCGGGCGGCGCAATTGCGCCCCGTTGTGTGGCTGAGCCTGTTGGCTTTTCTGGCGGGAACGGCCGCCGGTATTCATTTTCCCCGTTCACAACAGTGGATGCTCGCCTTCACGCTGTTTCAGGCGGCGGGCGTGCTGCTGTTCCTGGTGACCCGCGGCATCTCTTCCGTGCGCCTGAGTTATTTCTGGCTGTTTATCCTGCTGTTCGCTGCCGCCGTGCGCTGGGGGCAAACGCCCAATCTGAGTGCCATCACCGCCACCGGCGTGGTGAACACCGATCTGATTCTTAACGTCAGCGCCGTGGTGTGCGGCATCGCGCTCGTGGCCGCGTCCGCTGCGTTGATCGCCGTTTGCGTCAGCCGGATCCGCGCCCTGCGCTGGCCGCTGCTGTTCGCATTTTCGCTGGTACTGCTGCTGCCGCTTTCCGGCATGCTGATACTGGCGCTGATGAAGCTCCAGGTACTGGGCCTGACAAAATCCCTGCTGAGCTATGTGGCGAAAGTGACCAACGCCAGCGCGTTGATTAACTACGTCAGCACGGGGTTGCTGCTGCTGACCGGCCTGGTTTTTCTGCTGCGCAGGGTGCTGCCCCTGCGGCAGGCGCGGGCGCAGCAGGACCCGATCGAACGGCGCAGGGCGGAAGCCCGCTATCTGGATGCGCGCCGGACGATGATCGTCACGCTGTTGTTGGCAGCGGCAGCGATTGGCGCCCAGCTTTACTGGGATAAGATCGCCTCGCAGCCGCCGCGTCTCTCCGAGGCTCAGCCGGTCACGCTGGCGGCCGACGATCAGATTCATATCCCGCTGGAACAGGTGAAGGACGGCAAGCTGCACCGCTTTGTCTGGGTCGCCGACGACGGCAAAGCCGTGCGTTTCTTCGTCATTAACCGTTATCCCGACAAGCTGCGGCTGGGCGTGGTGTTCGACGCCTGCCTGCTGTGCGGGGATCAGGGCTACGTCATGGAAGGCAACCAGGTGATCTGCGTAGCCTGCGACGTGCATATCTTTATTCCGTCGATCGGCAAACCGGGCGGCTGTAACCCGGTGCCGATCGACGACTGGGCGATGAACGATACGGAACTGACCATCGGCAAGAAGGCGCTGGAGGCGGGGCTTAACTACTTCAACACGGTGGTGACGCTGGAAGTGACCGACCCCGTGGACGGCAGCCGGCTGACCAACACCCAGGCCCGGTACCGATATACCTTTGCCGGAAAAACCTATTTCTTCTCCAAGGAGGCGAACTTCGAAGCCTTCAGGGATAACCCGGAGAAATACGTACAGGAGGCCCGCTGACCATGTTATGGCGAATGTTGCGACAATCCTGGTCGCGTAAAACCGGTAAAAAATCGCTGGCGGTCATCACCATCTTTCTGGCCGCCGGGCTGATCTCCGCGCTGCTGGCGGTGTCGATTGACGTCGGCGACAAGATGGCGCGCGAGATGAAATCCTACGGCGCCAACATTCTGATTGAACCGGCGGGGCAGGCCACGCTGCCGGCCCTGTTCGGCGAAAGCAATAACCTGTTGGCCGGGCAGGAATTTCTTGATGCGGCGGAGTTGCCCAACATCAAAGACATCTTCTGGCGCAATAACATCGTCGGCTTTGCGCCGCTGCTCAGCGGTGAAGTGAGCATTGACGGCAAGGACGTGGCGGTGCTTGGCACCTTCTTCGACCAGGCGGTCGATGTGCCGGACGAAGAGGATTACCACACCGGGCAGAAAACCATCAGCCCTTACTGGCAGATCAGCGGCGCATGGCCGCAAGAGGACGGCGCGGCCCATCAGACGCTGGTGGGGCAACTGTTGGCGCAGCAAACCGGCTGGAAGGCCGGGGATAGCCTGCGCGTGAAAGGGCCGAAAGGCGAAATGACGATCGTCGTCAGCGGCATTCTGGCCAGCGGCGGTGATGAGGAGCAGCAACTGGTGATGCCGCTGGCGCAGGTGCAAACGCTGCTGGGGCTGCCGGGCAAAGTGCAGGCGGTGCGCGTTTCGGCGCTGACGGTGCCGGAAAACGCGCTGTCGCGTAAGGCGCGCGCCGATCTGGAGTCGCTGGATGCCGAGGAGTACGACCTGTGGTACTGCACGGCATATGTCTCCTCCATCGCACACCAGCTGGAAGAAGCGATTTCCGGTTCCGGCGTCCGACCGATCTGGCAGGTGGCCGCGTCAGAGGGCGTGGTGATTGAAAAAATTCAGCTGCTGCTGGCGGTGGTCACGCTGGCCGCGCTGCTGGCGTCGGCGATGGGGATTGCGTCGCTGATGACCAGCAACATCATGGAGCGCACGCGGGAGATTGGCCTGATGAAGGCGCTCGGCGCGCGGCAGTGGCAGATTATGGCGCTGTTTTATCTGGAGGCCGCTATCAGCGGCGTAATCGGCGGCCTGCTGGGCTGCCTGGCGGGTTGGGGGCTGGCGAAGGGCATCGGCCTGATGCTGTTTGATGCGCCGCTCAGCTTCGCCTGGATCGTGGTTCCCTGCGTACTGGTGCTGTCGGTGCTGATCGCGCTGGCCGGCACCTGGTTCCCGGCGCGGCGTATTGCCCGTCTTTATCCGGTGGAGGTGCTGTATGGCCGGTAAAGCGCAAAGTATGTTCTGGCGCCTGGTTTGGCGGGCGCTGCGACTGCGCATGCAACGCGTGGCGGTGGTGTTTGCCGCGCTGACCGTCGGCGCGGCGATCGTGACCGCGATGTCGGCGGTGTATTTTGACATCAACGCCAAGATGAGCCAGGAATTACGCACCTTCGGCGCTAACTTCTATATCGGTCCCGGCCACGGTCATTCGATGGCGCAGGCGGAGTACCAGAAAATCATGGACGCCGCGCCGCCGGAAATCGTCAACGCCGCAACGCCTTATCTGTATGGCACCACCCGCACCGAGCTGGAAAAAGTGGTGGTGATGGGCGTGTGGTTCGAGTCGCTGAAGCAGATTGTGCCTTACTGGCAGGTCACCGGCAGTTGGATCGGCGTCAGCTTTGACGACCGTAACGCCATGATTGGCTATAAGCTGGCGAACCGCCTTGAGCTGAAACTGGGCGACACGGTGGTGCTGGTGGACGGCGACCAGAAAAAGCCGCTGCAAATCAAAGGAATCGTTGAGGCGGGCGACGCCACGGACAACGTGCTGATCATCAACCTGCCGCTGGCGCAGAGCTGGCTTGACCGGCCGGGCGTCATCAGTCATGCGCTGCTGAGCGTGAATAACGAACAGGGCCAGGTGGAGAGCTTCGCGCAGACGTTGCAGCAAAATTACCCCGATCTGGAGATCCGCCCGATCCGTAAGGTTTCCGCCTCCGAGGGCGTGGTGCTGGAGAAAATCAAAGGGCTGATGGGGCTGGTTTCCCTGGTCATTCTGGTGCTGTCCACGCTGTGCGTGAATACCACGCTGATGGCGATCGTCAGCGAACGCGCACGCGAGTTTGCCCTGCAAAAGGCGCTGGGCGCCAAAAGTCGCGACATCGTGCGCCAGATTATGGCGGAAACCCTGTCGGTCGCGCTGTTTGCCGTGGTCGTCGGAATTGTATTGGGTTACGTGCTGGCCCAAATTCTGGGGCAGACGGTCTTTTCAGCGTCGATTGGCCTGCGCATTCAGGTGATTCCGCTGACGCTGGCGCTTTCCCTGCTGGTCGCGCTGATCGCCGCCGTGCTGCCCACCTTCCGCGCCGTTAAGATCGAACCGGCCAAAGTATTGAAAGGAGAATAACGGTGATGCAACCGAATCCGCAAAGTCCGTCATCGCCGTGGGTGATTGAAACCCGGCACCTGTATAAGCGTTTCGGCCAGGTGGTGGCGCTGGACGACATCAACATTCAAATCCGGCGCGGCGAGTTTGTCGCCATCATGGGGGCTTCCGGCTCCGGCAAGACCACGCTGATGAATATCCTGACCTGCCTGGATACCGCCAGCGAAGGGCAGGTTCTGCTGGACGGCGTTGACGCCGCACGGCTGGATGAAGAAGGCCGCCGGGCGTTTCGCGCCGACAAGATCGGCCTGGTATTCCAGCAGTTTCACCTGATCCCGTTTCTGAGCGCGCTGGAGAACGTCATGCTGGCGCAGCACTACCACAGCGTGGTGGACGAAGAGGCCGCGCGGCGCGTACTGGCGCAGGTGGGGCTGGAGCACCGCGTCGCTCACCTGCCGAGCCAGCTTTCCGGCGGGGAACAGCAGCGGGTGTGCATCGCGCGTGCGCTGGTGAACGAGCCGCCGGTGATTTTCGCCGACGAACCAACGGGAAACCTCGACGAGCAGAATGAACAACTGGTGCTGGCATTGCTGACGGACCTGCACAAACAGGGGACAACCATCGTGATGGTGACCCACAACCCGGAGCTGGGGCGCTTTACCGACCGGATTATCCGCCTCCAGCACGGCAAGTATCTGAACGAAGAAGTAAACCTGCGCGGAGAAGAATATGCGTCCTGACATCGCTACATGGGCGCTTCCCGCCCTGCTTGGCGCCGTGCTGCTGCTCGGCGGCTGCAAAGAGGAAACTGCACAGGTTGGCGCGCCGGCGCCGGCGCTGGCCGCTTATGATCTGCAAGGCAATCAGGCGACGCTGGAACAGTGGAAGGGGAAATACGTTTACCTCAACTTCTGGGCCTCCAACTGTGGCGGCTGCCTGGCCGAAATGCCGGTGCTGGAAAGGTTGAGTAAAGACTTCAGCGACAGCATGGTGGTGGTCGGCGTGAATACCGATAAAACGGATTACAACGTTGAAGCACAGCTGCGCGATCTGAACGTCACGTATCCCAACGTGCGCGACCAACTGGCGATCACGCAGGAACGCTATCAGGTGATTGGTACGCCGACCGCTTTTCTGATCGCTCCGGACGGAAAGCTGGTCGCCCAATACACCGGGATGATGAAAGAAGCGCAACTGACGGCGATTTTTGAACGTACGCGGGGTGAACGCTCGTGAATGCCAAACGAATTGCCGCGTTTGCCCTGCCGCTGTTGTTAATGCTGGCCGGCGACGTACTGGCGGCGCAAAACGTTAAAAGCCTCTACCAGCGCAACTGCGCCTCCTGCCACGGTCGCTACGGTGAAAAACCCGCGCTGAACAAAGCCAGGGCGCTCACCACGCTGAACGAAGGCCAAATCACCGAAGCCCTTACCGAGCGACGCGCGGGGAAAATCCAGGGGGCGGGCAGTCAGCCCAAAAAACGGCTTACTGACGAAGATATTCAACAACTTGCCGCCTACATCCAAACCCTGAAAACCCGTTGATCCGACGCCAGCCGGACTGCCACTGCCCCTTCTGTTTACGGGCAGTGGTGAAGGGCGGGCGAACGGCACCTCATTGCCACATACTTTCCCGCCGTTATGATTCAAAAAATGATACACTCGTTACAAAAATGTATCTAAATTGTAAATTTAAATACCCAAACCTTAGGAATATCTTTATAAAAAATACCGCACGGCGGATTGAACACAGCATAAAAACGACACATACCGGCGCTCCTGCTGGTTTCAGCGGTATCCGCGGCATAACGGACACTGACGTCCGCTTTTATCAATACCGATGAACCCGAGGAGAGTCTCCCGATGACCGATCACACTCCGGCCCGGCCGGTGCATTCCCCGCCCGCCGCGCAGACGGACGACGCCGCGCATCTGAACCGTCGTGAACAGGCGGTGATTAACAAGTTGTTCCGGCGCCTGATCCTGTTCCTTTTTGTTTTGTTCGTGTTCTCTTTCCTGGACCGCATCAACATCGGCTTCGCCGGCCTTACGATGAGTCAGGATCTCGGCCTGACCAGCACCATGTTCGGCCTGGCGACCACGCTGTTCTACGCGGTGTACGTCATTTTCGGCATTCCCAGCAACATCATGCTGGGCATCGTCGGCGCGCGCCGCTGGATCGCCGTTATCATGGTGATCTGGGGAATCGCCTCCACGGCGACGATGTTCGCCACCGGTCCGAATACCCTGTACGTGCTGCGCATGCTGGTCGGGATTGCCGAAGCGGGCTTTCTGCCCGGCCTGCTGCTTTACCTGACGTATTGGTTTCCCGCTTACTACCGGGCACGGGCCAATGCGTTGTTCATGATCGCCATGCCGGTCACCATGATGCTGGGATCGCTGGTTTCCGGCTATATCCTCAGCATGGACGGCCTGCTGTCGCTGAAGGGCTGGCAGTGGCTGTTCCTGCTGGAAGGTTTTCCTTCGGTACTGCTGGGGATCGTGGTGTGGTTCTACCTGGATGACAGCCCGCAGAAAGCAAAATGGCTGACGCAGGACGATAAAGACTGCCTGAACGAGATGATGGAAAAGGACAAGCTCAGCCTGGTGCAGCCGCATGGCAGCGCCAGCCTCAGCGCGCTCCAGCACAGCGGCGGCATATGGCGCGATATTTTCACGCCGACCGTGATGCTGTACACGCTGGCTTACTTTTTCCTGTGCAATACCCTGAGCGCTCTGAGCGTGTGGACGCCGCTGATCCTGAAAAGCTTCAACGAAGGCAGCAGCAACATCATGATTGGCTTTCTCAGCGCGGTGCCGCATGCCTGCACCATCGTCGCCATGATCTGGTGGAGTAAGCGCTCGGACCGCCTGCAGGAACGCAAAATGCACACCCTGCTGCCTTATCTCCTGGCCGCTGCGGGATGGATCCTGGCCGCGCACGGCCCCAACAGCATGCTGCAATTGCTGGGGGTGATCATGGCCTCCGCCGGGGCTTTTTCCGCGATGGCGATTTTCTGGACCACGCCGGATCAGTCCATCAGCCTGCGTGCGCGTGCCGTCGGCATCGCGGTCATCAACGCCACGGGAAACGTAGGCTCGGCGGCCAGCCCGTTGTTGATCGGTTGGCTTAAGGACGTGACGGGCAGCTTTAACGCCGGGTTTTATCTGGTGGCGGCGTTCCTGGTGCTGGGCGCGCTGGTGGTGGCGCGTATTCCGATGAATGCCAGCCGGCCGCGGGCAACGCCCTGAGGCGACGGCATCCGGGGGAGGGAGCCTCCCCGGTGTCGGATAGTGAATCATTGAAGGGTAGCGCGTGGTTTAAGCGCGGGGTTTCTGGGCCGCCATAATGAAGATCATCGGGCGTTCTTTCTCTTCATCGAGTGCAGGATTGCGGGCGATTTGCTGCGCCGATGGCCCCCATTCGTTGAGGTAGCGTATGGAGAAACCCTGTCGTACCAGCAGGTTAAGGTAGGTGCCCAGCATACGGTGCTGCTTGATCACGCCTTCCGCCAGCCAGTTGGAAACACGTTCGCCTTCCCGCTGATAGCCGTTGACCGGCCACGATTTTTGCCCGTCTGCCGTGACCTGCCACGCTTGCACTGCTGGCGCGGTGTAGATCGGGTGCTCTGCGGTGAAAATGAAATGCCCGCCGGGAATCAGCGCATCGTAAATTGTCGCGAACAGCCGCTCCAGCCCGACGATGTAATGCAGCGTCAGCGAGCTGTAGGCGAGGTGATAAGCCTGCGCCGGAAGTTGCAGCGTTTCCAGATCCTGCTGCTGATAGCGGATGGCGTCGTCCTGTGTCATGGCGCGGGCTTTATCCAGCATTTTGTGCGAGACGTCGAAGCCCAGCACGGAGGCCGCCCCTTGTTCGCGCGCGTAGCGGCAGAACCAGCCATAGCCGCAGCCGAGGTCAACCACCTGCTTTCCCTTCAGGTCCGGCAGAATCGCCCGGATGGTTTCCCACTCCGGCGCGCCGTCCAGCCCCTCGACTGAGCGGCTGAGCTGGGCGTAACCTGCGAAAAAGGCCGGGTCATCGTAAATATTTTGCGTCATACATAGTCCTTGTCGTTTACTGTGTGAGTATTACTCACCGGCGCATTATAGGAACGGAAAATCGGGGAAACCAGGGTAACAGACACACTAAAATAACGGATACTTCCGGTTATGATGGTCTGATGCTGATTTATCCCTCTTTCCCCCTGGCAGAATGAAGTGTGAAACAGATCACGAAGGGAAGGATTCAGGCATAAAAACCGGACGAATATTACGATTTTTTACACTGAACCTCCTGACTTTCCGGTGGTCTGCGTATAACAATGCAAACATCAGACAACTATCTACATCGGGTAACAACACATCTATGAAAAAATCGCTTTTGGCGTTGATAATTCTGCTTCCCGCCGCGGTTCAGGCCAAGGAAATGATCGGCCCTTATGAGGCCGTTGGGTATCTCACCTGCAACGGTATGAAAATTCAGACCAGCACGATTAATGTGGATGACAACATGGTGTTGCAGATCCCGGATGCTGAGACTCAGGCGCCGGCGATCTATCTGGCCAAGCGGACTGACGATCACTCTGAGGCCGTGAAATATGTGCGGATGAATTACGACGCCGCCACCCGGACGTTTACACCGGACCCCAGCGGCGCCAGCGTCAATTTCGGCATCCGCTCAGGCAATCCGGGAACGCCGGGGAACGATCTCTATCACCTGACCATGAACGGCCAGGAATACGCCTGCTCGAGCTATACGGTGTATAACCCGCTGAGCCAGAAGAAAAAGTAATACCGGTTCCCGGCTCCGGCCGGGACACGCCCCGCATCCTCCCCCCGCCTCAGATTGACGACGATGATAATCAGATTGAATACTGGTTTTATATACAGTATATTTAATCATCATCGTTAACGGGAGGGCGCATGAAAGAGAACATCCTGCACAAGCTGACGGTTTTGGCCGAATCGGCGAAGTATGACATCTCCTGCTCCTCCAGCGGAACGACGCGGAAAAACCAGCCCGGCACCCTCGGCAATGCCAGTGGCTGGGGGATCTGCCACAGCTTTACTGAAGACGGCCGCTGTGTTTCCCTGCTGAAAATCATGCTGACCAATTTCTGCCTGTATGACTGCGCTTATTGCATCAACCGCCGCAGCAACGACGTAGAGCGGGTGGCGCTGACGCCGGGGGAGTTGGTGGAGCTGACCATCGAATTCTACCGGCGCAACTACATTGAAGGGCTGTTCCTCAGCTCGGGCGTGATCAAAAGCCCCGACCACACCATGGAAAAAATGCTGCGGGTGGTGAAATCGCTGCGTCAGGATCACCACTTCAACGGCTACATCCACCTGAAAACCATTCCGGGCGCCAGCCGCGAGCTGGTGTTGCAGGCGGGGCAGTACGCCGATCGGCTCAGCGTGAATATCGAAATTCCGGGCGAGCAGGAGCTAAAGCGTCTGGCGCCGGAAAAAGATCACCAAAGCGTTTACCGGCCGATGCATTTTATTCAGCAGGGTATGGTGCAAAGCCTGGAAGAACGGCGCAAATTCCGCTCGGCGCCGCGTTTTGCTCCGGCAGGACAGAGCACGCAGATGATCGTCGGCGCCAGCGGGGAGAACGATCGCGATATCCTGATGCTTTCTTCGTCGCTGTATCAGCGCCAGAGCATGAAGCGCGTTTATTATTCGGGCTACATTCCGGTCAACACCTACGACAAACGCCTGCCGGCCATCAAGGCGCCGGAGCTGAAGCGCGAGAACCGGCTTTATCAGGCGGACTGGCTGATGCGGTTTTACCAGTTCGGCGTGCGGGAGATCGTCGACGAACAGCATCCGTATCTCGATCTGGATATGGATCCCAAACTGGCCTGGGCGATCCGCCACCCTGAGTTTTTCCCCGTTGACGTTAACCGGGCGGACTACGCCGCGATCCTGCGCGTGCCCGGCATCGGCGTGAAGTCGGCGAAAATGATCGTCAGCGCCCGGCGACACGGACGCCTGAACAGCGACGGATTAAAGAAAATCGGCGTGGTGCTCAAGCGCGCCCGCTATTTCATTACCTGTCATGAACTGCCGCTGCATACCATTCATGAAGCCACGCCGGAATACGTGGCGAACGTGCTGCGCGACAAACCGGCGGTGGCGAAGGAAGAACGCCAGCTGGCGTTCAGCTTCGGCGACGGTGCGGCGGGATGAACGTTTTCTGCTACGACGCCACCTATGATGGGCTGCTGTGTGCGGTGTTCGACGCTTATCGTCTGAAGCTGTATCCGCAGGCTTTGCACGGCGAAGGCGCGATTCTGCCGATGTTTGCTGAAGTCGTACATACGGTGGTGACCGACGGGGAAAAGGCGCAGCGGGTTTGGCGGGCGCTGGAGAAAAAGCTGTCGCGGCAGGCGCTGAACCACATCATGTACGTCTGGCTCTCGGAGGAACCGGGGGCGGATATGCTGATTTTTCGTTATATCCGTAAGGTGGTGGATTCCCCCCGTTCGATAGAAACCCACTTCGCCGACGACGACGTGACGCAGATGTTTAAAACGGCGCGCAAAGTCAGCAAAGATCAGATGTTCATCAAACAGTTTGTGCGTTTTCAAAAGACGCGCGACGGCATCTACTTTGCCGCAGTATTTCCGCAGTACAACGTGTTGCCGCTGGCGATCGCCCACTTCCGCGATCGTTTCGCCGATCAGCAATGGGCGATCTATGACGGCAACCGCGGCTACGGTTTTTATTACAACCTGCACAGCGTGGAGGAGATCGTTCTGGATCAGGAAGAAACGATGACCAACGGCCGGCTCAACGCTGATTTGCTGGCGCAGGATGACGCGCGGTTTGAGGCGCTGTGGCGCAGCTATTTTAAGGCGCTGAGCATTAAGGAACGTACCAATCTGCGTCAGCAGCGGCAGTTTATGCCCAAACGTTTCTGGCGTTATTTACCGGAAATGCGTGACAAAGCCATCGTTTAGAACCGCACGCGTGAGTCGCTTTTCCTGTGCTTATTGGGTAACTTATCCGCATCACGGATAAAGGGATTTCAAGATGAGAAAAATAGTTATCGCGTTAGGATTGCTGGCGGCATTTTCCGCTCAGGCGGAAGAAGGGGCACTGAAAGAAGGCGTTAAAAGCACCGTTTCCGGCATCATTTCTGCCGGAAAAGATATGATCAGCGGTGCCAAGGACGGCATGGATGACGGCCGCAAGAGCGGCGACAGCGTGGACGGCGCCATCCTCGTTAACGATCGCGACAGCCTGAAAAAGTACCTCGGCATTTCTGCCAGTACGGTGGAAAAGATCGGCGAGCAGGAATACCGGATTACGCTGGCGCTGCGTAACGAAACGGACAAAATTGTCCGTTTGACCAACTTACAGGAACGTAAATCGCTGCAACTGCTGGATAAAGAGGGCTTCGTCGCCTATCTGAAAATGCCGCATCCGGACGTAACGGTGCCGGAAAATGCGGCGATACGCGAACGTTTTGTGTTCGCGCAGCAGGAAGATACGCCGGTAACGCTGCGGATTTACGGTATGGATATTCCCCTGCCGGCGGTCAAAGCCGGCGAAACACCGAAACAACCCTGATAAATTCTGTTCCCCTTGCCGTGTCCGCAAGGGGAACGCCTTCCCCTTAACGTCTGCTCACGCCTTCATAAATCAACTTTAGCGCAAATGCGCCGATCACCACGCCGATGACCCGGCTGGCAATACGCTGCACGCTGGCGTAGGAACGCCGTACCGCCGGCAGGGAAAACGCCTGGCTGAGAAAGATACGCCAGATCACCGAGCTGAGTACGATACCTGCCCAGGCCGCCAGCCTGGCCCAGGTAGGCGTATCCACGCTCAGGGTGACGGAGAAAATACTGACAAAAAACAGCACGGTTTGAGGATTAGAGAGATCGGTGATCAGCCCGCGCCGGAAGAAAACGTACCACGGCGCAGAAAGCGGCTGTTGCAACGTCGGGGACTGCGGCGTTGCCTGTTTATGCATGCTGTTATAGGCAAACCAGAGCAGGTAAGCGCCGCCGGCGATTTTGATGACGGAGAAAACCCCTTCGCATTGGGTGATCAACGTCGCCATGCCGAACAGCCCCAACCCTGAATAAAGCGCGTCGCCCAGCGCTACCCCCAGGCCGGTGATGACGCCGGCGCGCCGCCCGGAGGCCAGGCTGGTTTGCACCACCACGAACAGGTTGGCGCCGGGGTTGAGAAAAGTAAGCACGAACAGGCCTATTGTCAGGGTTACCGCATGCAGGGGGTCCATAGGGAGGTGTCCTTTGGTATTACCTTGAATTAACGTCAATCATATTGACTGCGGAGCAGCGGTGATGCGAGCGGAATCAAAAAAACGGCGCCACGAAGGGCGCCGGAGAAGAGTAGGCATTACTTCAGTTTGATAAAGCAGCGGCGGGCGGCGTCGATAGTGCGCTGAATGTCTTCTGCCGTGTGTGCCAGGGACATAAAGCCAGCCTCAAACGCGGAAGGCGCCAGATAAACGCCTTCTCCCAGCATCAGGTGGAAGAAACGCTTAAAGCGTTCAACGTCACACTTCACCACGTCCTGATAGCAGGTCACGGTAGGTTGGTCGGTAAAGAAGAGGCCGAACATACCGCCGACGTGGTTCACGACCAGCGGAACGCCTTCGGTTTTCGCGGCCTGTAACAGGCCATCGGCCAGCATGTCGGTCAGTTCGGTCAGATGAGAATAGATGCCCGGCTGGGAGATTTCCGTCAGACAGGCATAGCCGGCGGCCATCGCCACCGGGTTGCCGGACAGGGTGCCGGCCTGATAAACCGGGCCGGTCGGGGCCAGGGCTTCCATCACGTCGCGACGGCCGCCGAATGCGCCGACGGGCATGCCGCCGCCGATGATCTTGCCCAGACAGGTCAGATCCGGTATTACGCCGTAGTACTCCTGCGCGCCGCCCAGCGCCACGCGGAAGCCGGTCATGACTTCGTCGATGATCAGCAACGCGCCATATTTATCGCACAGCGCGCGCAGGCCGGGCAGGAAGTCCGGCTGCGGCGGAATGCAGTTCATGTTGCCGGCGACCGGCTCGACGATAATGCAGGCGATTTCAGACGGATATTGCTCAAACGCCTGACGTACGGAGTCCAGATCGTTATAGGTACAGGTCAGGGTATGCTTGGCGAAGTCCGCCGGCACGCCCGGTGAGTTGGGCTGGCCCAGCGTCAGCGCGCCGGAGCCGGCTTTCACCAGCAGGTGGTCGGCATGACCGTGGTAACAGCCTTCGAACTTGATGATTTTGTCCCGGTGGGTAAAGCCGCGCGCCAGGCGAATGGCGCTCATGGTGGCTTCGGTGCCGGAGTTGACCATGCGCACCATGTCCATGCTGTCCACCAGATCGGTGACCAACTGAGCCATTTTGACTTCCATCTCGGTGGGCGCGCCGAAGCTCAGTCCGCGCTCTACGGCAGCCAGCACGGCGTCGCGGATCGCCGGATGATTGTGGCCCAGCACCATCGGCCCCCAGGAACCGACGTAGTCGATGTAAGCCTTACCGTCAGCATCGTACAGATAAGCGCCGTCCGCCCGCTCGATAAACAACGGCACGCCGCCAACGCCGGTGAATGCGCGCACCGGTGAGTTAACACCACCCGGAATTAACTCTTTAGCCTGAGCGTACAGACTCTCCGATTTACTCATGAATTCACTCCTGAACTATGCTGTAGGGGATTTAAGAACGTCGCTATTCTAAATGAAGTCGCCCCGCAGGTGAAACCGGCGTGCGTACGGAACCGGGACAGCGAACCGCCGGCGGAGTAGAATAGCTGCCGTTTTTGTGATTAATGGCCTGACATCCTTTCATGACAATGCATCCGGAACGACAAACTTCTCTGCCTTCTTCTGAACGCCTGCGCCGCAGCGACGTGGTGCTGCAACTGATCCGCCGCGATAAAACGCCGGTGGCGATCCTTATTATGGCCGCTCTGGTCGGTACGCTGGCCGGTCTGCTCGGCGTTGCTTTCGAGCGCGGCGTGGACTGGGTTCAGCAGCAACGGCTGTATACGCTGGCGCAGGTGGCGGACGACTGGATCCTCGTTTGGCCGCTGGCGTTTATTTTATCCGCGTTATTGGCGATGTTCGGCTACTACCTGGTACGTCGCTTTGCCCCGGAAGCCGGCGGTTCGGGGATCCCTGAAATTGAAGGCGGGCTGGATGAGCTGCGGCCGGTGCGCTGGTGGCGGGTGATCCCGGTGAAATTTTTCGGCGGCCTGGGGACGCTGGGCGCCGGCATGGTGCTTGGCCGCGAAGGGCCGACGGTACAGATGGGCGGGAACGTCGGGCGTATGGTACTCGACCTGTGCCGCGCGCGCGGCGCGGAAGCCCGTCATACCCTGCTGGCAACCGGGGCGGCGGCGGGGCTGGCCGCGGCGTTTAACGCGCCGCTGGCGGGCATTTTGTTTATTCTGGAAGAGATGCGTTCACAGTTTCGCTATAACCTGATCTCGGTGAAGGCGGTGTTTATCGGCGTCATTATGTCGAGCATCGTCTTTCGCTGTTTTAACGGCGAACATGCGGTGATTGAGGTGGGCAAACTGGGCAGCGCCGGGCTGAATACGCTGTGGCTTTATCTGATGCTGGGGATGGTGTTCGGCGTGGTGGGCGTTTTGTTCAACCGCGGCGTGCTCGGTTCTCAGGCCCTGTTCCGGCGTTTTTACGGCAATGACTGGCGTAAAATGGTGTTGACCGGCGGGGTTTTGGGCGGCCTGTGCGGCATCCTCGGGCTGATTCAGCAGGAAGCGGCCGGCGGCGGTTTCGCCCTGATCCCGATTGCGGCGGCAGGCAACTACACTTTCGGCATGCTGTTGTTTATTTTTATCGCGCGGGTGGTGACGACGCTGCTGTGTTTTGGTTCCGGCGCGCCGGGCGGGATTTTCGCGCCGATGCTGGCGCTCGGCACCCTGCTGGGTACGGCGTTCGGTACGGCCGCCGCGCATTATTTCCCGCAATACGGCATCGATCCCGGCACGTTCGCCATCGCGGGGATGGGGGCGCTGTTCGCCGCCACGGTGCGCGCGCCATTGACCGGCATCGTGCTGGTGCTGGAAATGACCGATAACTATCAGCTTATTTTGCCGATGATCATTACCTGTCTTGGCGCTACACTATTGGCTCAGTTTTTGGGGGGAAAACCTTTGTATTCGAGTATTCTGGAATGCACCCTGAAACGGCAGGAGCAGGAAAAACAGGCAGCGGAACAGGCGGCCAGGGAGGGAAAAGAACTGTCTGGCGCGTGATGAATACTTGAACGATTTACTCAGGTATTAGATAATTGGTTCCATTGATCACAATGCCCCGCACCCGAATCTGCCGGCACTGTGATGTTGAATACTGGTTGGAGTGACAAAATGAGTGAAGAAACAGCGCTGCCCCTGCAATTTACCGACGCCGCGGCAAGCAAGGTGAAGCACCTGATCGCGGATGAAGAAAACCCGGATCTGAAGCTGCGCGTATATATTACCGGCGGCGGATGCAGCGGGTTTCAGTACGGATTTACCTTTGACGATAAGGTGAATGACGGCGACATGACCATTGAAAAACAGGGCGTGACGCTGGTGGTTGATCCGATGAGCCTGCAATATCTGGTCGGTGGTTCCGTCGATTATACCGAAGGGCTGGAAGGCTCCCGTTTTGTGGTGAATAACCCGAACGCGAAAACCACCTGCGGCTGCGGTTCCTCGTTCAGTATTTGATCCCGCCCTGCCACTTGTGCTGATACGAAAGCCCGTCTGAAACGGGCTTTCGTCATTTCAGGCTTCCGTGTTAACCATCCAGCGGATGCCGAATTTATCCGCCAGCATGCCGAAGCCCGGCGACCAAAATGTTTTACCAAACGGCATGGTGACGTCGCCGCCTTCCGATAGTTGACGAAACCAGGTTTCGCCCTGTGTCACCGTCGGGGCGATAAGGCTGAGAGAATAGGTAGCGACGGGCGGCGGCGGGGCGCTCAGCCCATCGCTCATCATCAGAATGCTGCTGCCGAGCCGGATGGCGGCATGCAGGATTTTGTCAGGATCGGTCATCGGGCACTGTGCGTTTTCCGGCGCTTCGCTGACGCGCATCAGTTGAATGATTTCGCCACCCAGGGCGGTGTGGTAGAAATTCAGTGCCTCTTCGCAGTTACCGTAGAAAAAAATGTAGGGTTGAATTTGCATGGCAGTGTGCCTCGCGGGGATTGTACCTATGGGTCGATGGCGTGTACAAAAAATCGCCACAACACTCAAGTGTAGCGGCGATTATCCCCGGCTGCCATGTCCTAGTTTTCCAGGGTGAAGGTCGGCAGTTTCAGATGCCAGCGAATGGCGGCGAGGCGAATGCCAAGCGTGATCATCATGCCCAGCATCATCGCCTGCTGGAGCGGCATACCAAACGTAGAATACGCGGTGACGTGCACCATTCCGCCGATGATGCAGGCGGTGGCGTAAACTTCGGTCCGCAGGATCATCGGGATCTCGCGCGCCAGTACGTCGCGGATGATGCCGCCGCCGACGCCGGTCATGACGCCCATGCAGACGGCCACCAGCGGCCCGGCGCCGCTGGCGAAGGCTTTATTCACGCCGATGCCGACGAACACCGCCAGGCCCACGGCGTCCAGCACCGGCAGGATCCACTTCGGCAGCCGGCGCGGCTGGCGCACCAATATGATGGTTATCATGCAGGTAACCATCGCTACCACCAGATCGGTCGGATCTTTCACCCAGAATACCGGGCCGGCATCCAGCGCCATATCGCGGATGGTGCCGCCGCCCACGGCCGTAACTACGCCCAATACCAGTACGCCGAATGGATCCATGCGCAGCTTGCCGGCCAGCAGAACGCCGGAAACGGCGAAAACAATGGTTCCTAAAATATCTAACCAATACACCAACATCAGTGGGACTCCGGAGGCAGGGTAACCTGTGATAACTGATGACATAGCTGCCGTGCTGCCAGGACGATGCGTGGGCCGCTGCGGTTCAGCCAGTCTTCGGGAACAGCGATAACGGGCACCTTCATCTGAGGTGACCAGAATTTTATGACGTTGCCTGTTTGTTTCTCATCCCCGGCGATAACGATGGCCTGCGGTTTACGCATCAGCACCTGTTCACGACTGACCTGAGGCCAGGGCGCCGGGCTGTCGGCGAAAACGTTGGTAGCGCCGCACAGTGCCAGCACATCGCTCTGCAGCGTGTTCTTAGATGCGGTGAATAACGGCTGGGTGCCGAACTGCATGAATACCCGCACCGGGTGAACGGTGGTATAGCGCTGTTTCAGCCTGGCGACCTCCGCGCGTAGTTCGTGCGCGGCATTCTTCGCCATTTCCGGATGCGGGCTGTATTGCGCCAGGTTTTCCAGATCGTCGGCAATGTCGTCGATATAGCGGGGATCGGAATAAAAAATGGGAATTCCAAGGGCGGCGATCTGATCCAAAACCCGCTGCGGGTTGCCGCCGCGCCAGGCCAGCACCAGATCGGGCTTCAGTGCCAGCAGGCGTTCAAGGTTAATCCCTTGCCAGGACGCCACCTGTTCCAGCTGTTTGGCTTCAGGCGGGTAGTCGGAGTAAGCGCTGGCGGCGATCATGCTCCCGCCCAGCCCGGCGGCATAGGCCAGCTCCGTGGTATGCGGAGCGAGGCTGATGACGCGCTGGACGGCGGCCGACAGCGGCTGACTCAGCAGCAGGGCACAGATACAGAGTAAATGCGCAGTAATGTTCCTGGTTCTCATGGTGTAAATCGCTTGCAATGCCGTTATAGCCGAACGGAAGGTTCTCAATATTATTACGATCATTATTATTATCAGCCGGCCCGCAGGCCGGCAAAGTCCTTTTAAATTACCGGGGTCAGGCGCCGGAAGCCAGTTCGCGCAGCATGGTCTCCACCATCAGGGTCGACTGTTTGGCCGCTACGGCCAGAAACTCATCAAAGCTCAGGTGCGACTCTTTGTCCGCGACGTCGGAGATGGCGCGCACGACGACGAAAGGAACGCCGAATGCATGACAGACGTGGCCGATGGCCGCGGCTTCCATCTCGACCGCGGCGACGGACGGGAAGGTATGGCGGATGCGTGCCAGCGGTTCGGCGCCGTTGATAAAGGCATCGCCGCTGCACACCAGGCCACGTACGGCGTTAAGGCCGAGCTGGCTGATGCAGCGTTCTGCCAGGGCGATGAGCGCGGGGTCGGCGGCGAATGCGGCGGGGCAGCCGGCCATCTGGCCCGGCTCGTAGCCGAACGCCGTGACGTCGGCGTCGTGATAACGCACTTCGTCGGACACCACGATATCGCCGACTTTCAGCGTTGCGGCCAGGCCGCCGGCGGAACCGGTATTGATAACGACGTCCGGACGGCAATGTTCCAGCAGCAGCGTGGTTCCCATTGCGGCGGACACTTTACCGATTCCCGACTTCAGCAGGGCGATGTCCACGCCGTTCAGGGTTCCGCTGTAAATTTCACAACCGGCGCGTTTCAGCGTCTGGCGGTTCTCTATCCGATCGCGCAGCAGCGTCACTTCCTGCTCCATTGCGCCGATAATGCCTACTTTCATGATGATACCCGTGGTTAAGTGAGATGATACGCAGATCGACAGATCCGTCGCGTAGTCTATCATGGAGAGGGCGTGAGAAGCGTGCTATCGTGCGGATGTTACGGAATTCGTGAGCCGTAACGATATCGCCGGTAAATTGTCCGCGATCCGGCTCCGGCCCGGCGCGGAATCACATTCGACAGAGGGATGACATGACGGTGAATTTCGGGAGCAAATTTAACTATCAGCGTTTCTACAGCGCGCCGTTCCAGACGGAGGATGAATACCATATCGTTCGCCAGTTCGAGAGCGACCGCGGACGCATCATTAATTCCGCCCCCATTCGCCGCTTACAGCAGAAAACGCAGGTCTTTCCCCTGGAGCGCAATGCCGCAGTGCGCAGCCGGCTGACGCACTCCCTGGAAGTGCAGCAGGTCGGGCGGGGGATCGCGAAAGAGATCATTCATCGCCTGAAACGTCAGAACCGCCTGGAAGAGCTGGGGCTGGCCGGCTTCCTTGACCCGTTTGAAAGCATCGTCGAAATGGCCTGCCTGATGCATGATGTCGGTAATCCGCCTTTCGGTCATTTCGGCGAAGCGGCGATCAATGACTGGTTTTGTCGTCATTTGGGGGTGAACCTCGGCGATCGTGCGCGTAATAATGAACAATGTCAGGTTGCCTTTCTGCGCCGCGATCCTGATGGCGATGACGCGGTGAATACGCTGCGTAACCGTATCTGCATCGATCTGTGTCATTTCGAAGGCAACGCCCAAACTATCCGTCTGCTGCATTCGCTGCTGAAACTGAACCTGACGTATGCGCAAATCGCCTGCGTACTGAAATATACCCGTCCCGCATACTGGCAGGGGGATTTGCCGGACGGGTACGACTATCTGATGAAGAAACCCGGCTATTATTTGTCGGAGGAAGCCTTTGTCCACAAGCTGCGTAACGAACTGGGCATGGCGGAATTTCATCGTTATCCGCTGACTTACATTATGGAAGCGGCGGACGATATCTCCTATTGTGTTGCCGATCTTGAAGATGCCGTTGAGAAAAATATTCTCACCGTGGAGCAACTGCGCGCTTGCCTGGAGCAGGAGTGGGGCGAAGTGACGGAAGGGGATTTGTTCGATACCACCGTGATGGATGCCTATAATCAGCGGGAGCGCCGTTACGGCCGGCGCAGCGAGGACGACGTTTTCTTCATGTACCTGCGGGTTAATGTGATGAAGAACCTGGTTCCTCATGCGGCAAAACGTTTCGTTCAACATTTACCGCAGATTGTTGAAGGCAGCTTTAATCAGGCGCTGCTTGAAGGGCAGGAGCAGCCTAACCGCTTGCTGCAAACTTTCAAAGAGGTGGCGTTCAGGCAGGTGTTTAACCACCCTGAGGTTGAGGAACTGGAGTTACAGGGATACCGGGTTATCGGCGGCCTGCTGGATATCTACAGCCCGCTGCTGGCGATGCCCCTGGCGGATTTTCGTCAGTTGGTTGAGGATGATCGCCATCGCGGATATCCGATAGAAACCCGCCTGTTTCATAAACTCTCGCGTAAGCATCGCCTTGCCTATAATGGCGCCATTGAGGGGCTGCGCCATTTGTCCGCTCAGCAGCAGGAGATCCGCGAATATTACTATCGCGCCCGCCTGATTCAGGACTACATCAGCGGCATGACCGACCTCTACGCGTATGATGAATATCGTCGGTTGATGGCGGCGGAATAAGGTTTCGTTGAGTTTTGTAAAGAACGGCTATAAATTTTTACGCTTCCCTTACCGTGATGCGGTGAACTTCACAAAATTCTGCGTATCTGAGTAGTTACGAAGTCACCGTATATGACGGGTGACGCGCAACAAACCGTTTTATGTTCTTGAGAGAAAGACGAGCTATGAAAAAATCTGCGTTGGTATTGAGTGCAGTTGCATTGAGTTTAAGTCTGGCGATGGGACCTGTGGCGGCGAATGCGGCGGAAACCGCGTCGGCGACCGGCGCCGCGCAGCAGCTACCGAGCCTGGCGCCGATGCTGGAGAAAGTGATGCCTTCCGTAGTGAGCATCAACGTTGAAGGAAGTGCGGCGGTCAATAACCGTATGCCTCAGCAGTTCCAGCAATTCTTCGGCGACGACTCTCCGTTCTGCCAGCAGGGTTCACCGTTCAGCGGTTCTCCGCTGTGTCAGGGCGGTGGCGGCGGAGCGCCAGCCAAAGAGAAATTTAAGGCATTGGGATCCGGGGTGATCATCAATGCGGAGAAAGGCTACGTGGTGACGAACAATCACGTGGTAGAAAATGCCGACACTATTCAGGTGGTACTGAGCGACGGACGTAAATTCGAAGCGAAAACCATCGGTACCGATCCGCGTACCGACATTGCGCTGATCCAGCTGAAAGATGCCAAGAACCTGAGCGCAATCAAGATGGCGGACTCCGACCAATTGCGCGTGGGTGACTACACGGTGGCGATCGGCAACCCGTACGGGCTGGGCGAAACCGTGACCTCCGGTATTGTTTCCGCACTGGGCCGCAGCGGCCTGAACGTGGAGAACTATGAAAACTTTATCCAGACCGATGCGGCGATTAACCGCGGTAACTCCGGCGGCGCGCTGGTCAACCTGAACGGCGAGCTGATCGGCATCAACACTGCGATCCTGGCGCCGGACGGCGGTAACATCGGTATCGGCTTTGCTATTCCCAGCAGCATGGTGAAAAACCTGACGGCGCAGATGGTGGAGTTCGGTCAGGTTAAACGTGGTGAACTGGGCATTATGGGCACCGAGCTGAACTCCGAGCTGGCGAAAGCGATGAAGATTGACGCTCAGCGCGGCGCGTTCATCAGTCAGGTGGTGCCGAAGTCTGCCGCTGCCAAGGCGGGCCTGAAGGCCGGCGACGTGATTGTTTCCCTGAACGGCAAGTCGATTTCCAGCTTCGCCTCCTTCCGTGCAGAGATCGGCACTATGCCGGTCGGCAGCAAGCTGGCGCTGGGCATCATTCGCGACGGCAAGCCGATGAACGTGGAAGCTAATCTGGAGCAAAGCCAGCAGTCGCAGGTTTCCTCCGGCAATATCTTCTCCGGTATTGAAGGCGCGGATCTGAGCAACTATGCCGCGGAAGGCCAGAAAGGCGTGAAAGTGGACGAAGTGAAGAAAGGCTCCGCCGCTGCCCGTATCGGTTTGCAGAAAGGGGATATTATTCTCGGCGTGAACCAGCAACCGGTTGAGAACCTGGGCGAACTGCGCAAGATCCTGGACTCCAAACCGCCGGTGCTGGCGCTGAATATTCGCCGTGGCGACAACTCGATTTATCTGCTGATGCAGTAATCTCCTGTAGCGGGAAGAGAAGCAGCAGGCCGCCCTTCGGGGCGGTTTTTTTATGGGTGGGATAATTCGATAAAAAACATAATCAATGGGGAGATTTTGTTTTCTGCTACTTATAAAAAGTTAGTATGGGGTGGTTGCTTCCAGCTTTCCGTTATTGCTTTTCAGAGTAAAAGTTGCGTTAAACATTCTCACCATCGGTATAATCCCCTGTCTATTTTTTGATGGTGACTCAAGGATGACCATAAAATGGTATGACTTACTGGCTTCAAACTTATAGCCAAAGTCTGATACACACTCATCAGAAGAGACCGGCATACCTAGATTATGTTTATACGAACTATTTTTATCATTACCAACTTCACCAATACTGATTGTCGCTATCTGCTCATCCTCTTCTGGCTGAACCTTAATACAAACACTATTATTAACTATGGTTACAGACGATTTAAGCTGAGGCGGACTTGGGTCATTAGTATGCATACCACAACCCGCAAGGGAAAAAGCTAGCAGACTCATAAATAAATTTTTTCTCATTGTCAGCCTCGCTGTTTAAAAAAATCAGAAAGCGTATACTCATACAGCTCAAAAGTATTTTTATCACTAACGCCTAAAAATCGGACTATCCTGAGTTTGGCAAAATCTAACCATTCTTTATTTCCGTGTTTTTTCCATAGCCAGTAATCAGCGATAATAGAAGCTTGTTGTTCCATTCCGTAATCTTTCAACTTTTTCTTGCCATCCAGGCGATAGCGATAATCAACTACACCACTAAAGAGTCCGCGGGTACGAACCCACATCCCCCTCTCACGTTGCCATACATGGGCCATTTCATGGACGAATGTGTGTCTGCTGCCGATGGTAGCTGCTGAGAAGTCGGGTTGGTATCTTTCACTCCTGAACCACAACTCACCATTGGGTGCCATTGCTGTGTCTTTAGATTGTGCCCCAAAAGGGAAATAACTGTCGCAATGCACAACAACTTTCTTATAATTGATCGTATTTCCGTATAGCTCCCTTGCCATTTCTATCTCACCAATAGTTAGCGGCCGTACTGTTCCTTCCTTGTGTTGTTGTCCCATCAAAACATCCCTTAATCCAGAAGAAGCCAATAATGAAACTACATTATTATTTATAAATCCACCTGTTATTTCTTAAACATAACTGATGGAATCAACAACTGGGAGCAGCTTCTCAAATTGTACGTGTGTAGCGGGCAGTTGTATCTGCTGACTATGTTCTGCTGTGCCCAACGACTATCCGAACTAGTGATAGCCCGTTCTGTTCTGGCTTACTCCATAAAGATCCTTTTATATCAGTGCATTAATATCTTTTCTGTGGCGGGATCTCCCTGCTTAGATAACACTGTAGACATAAGAAATGCTTCAGTATAGTGTTAAGCACTGTACGGTTATTCAATCAATAAAAAGGATTTTTATGTCAAGTATCATCTACATGCGCATCAAGGGGAAAAAACAGGGGCTGATTTCTGCTGGTTGTGGCTCGTTTGATTCTATCGGCAATAAATACCAGGCAGGTCACGAGGATGATATCTTCGTCTTGTCCTATCAGCACCTTACCACCCGTTCTCAACATGTGAATCACCAACCTGTACTCATCCTTAAACTCATAGATAAATCATCTCTATTAGTAGTCTTTATATTATTGGAGGGCAACTTGCTAGAGCTGTGTATAGATCGCGTCAACTAATGATGGACGATTCTTCATTATATTGGCGCTTGAGGGCTGAGGGGGATTTAGACTTACTTTATTTTGCCGTTGAGAGCTATGCTGCGCCATTTGTAAAAGTGATTCAAATAAAAAATATTGAGCCAGAGATTTTTAATGAAATAAACGATCATTTTTTAGGGAATATATCATGATAATAAAGTTGATGTTGCGTTTTTTTATCTTTATGTTTCATCTGCTATTTGGTTATATAGCTGGTGCTTGTGCACTCATTGTGCTATTTTCGTATTTTATTTGGCATGATGATATGGAAGCATTAATGCTATATGATTTTTCCTTTATTGTCATTGGTATAGCAAGTATGTATTTGGGTAAAAATCTTGAGAGGTTTGAAATTTATTTAATCGGAAAAGGTTTGATTGATCCTAAGAAGGAGGATTATCGGCCATATTAGAAAATATCTTTATCTATGGACTCTATAGCTGTAGCTACCATTTCAAATAGGATGTTATATCTAGATATATTGGGTGAGGCTGTTCAGATAATTCCATGGGAATAACTCGCTCTTCATGGAGTCACTAGCCATATTACATCCTGTAAGTAGGCAAGTGAGAGAGAATATGTAAGTATCCCGCATAGCCCAACTTATTGCCACACGTGTGTTTATTTATTATATGATGCAGGCGGTACCCCATAAATCAACTTGAGGTGGCCGGTTAGAATGTCCAAACAAAGGAGAATGGACGCAAATGAATGAAAGCTCCGAGCATGTAACAATCACTGGCTATTTAACTTTTAATGGGGATGGACGGACTCCGGATATCATTGGGCAGACTTGTAGCGGTCTCGTTGTTTGCCAGTACTATGAAGGAACTATATTGGCAGATCCGGCTAATGTAGTGTATTTCCAGTTCGGGGATTATTGGTATAGCATCTGCTTTGAAGCGGCAATGGTATTCTGGCGACATAAAACTCAGATCGGAAGCTCTGTCAATTCTACGCTTTTACATGGCACCATATTCAACGATTTGTCAGAGCTGGAAGGTGTGGCGGGCCACCAACTCGTTACAATCGACTATAACAGTACACCTGAAGGCAATGTGAACGTTAAGTTCCTCTTTGACAGCGACACCATTTTTTCCCTTGACTACGACAGCAGCACTGATTCAACTAAGATATCTGCTGATAGCCCATCTCGTCGGGGCTGACTCTTCTTCCGAAGTGATATTGATCAATGCTGCTCAAGAATCACACCATTCCGTTAACTATTCTTATGTACATATTTTGTTAATTAGCATAGTATGTCATAAGTCAATGGATGATAAGGGAAATATTGTGAGCAGAAGTACTCTATTCTCAAAGGTATTCAGATCAACCTCTGGCATTCTGATGCTGGTATTTCTGTTGATCGCGCTATTTATACTAATAGACTCCTTTCCTATGATTTCCGAGGTATTTAGCATAGGTGGATTCACCCCCTATACCTCAGGGGTTTTAGTAGGTAAGTTTCTTTTTATTGTGATATCGTTTTTTATTTCCTACTTTTTCTTTAAAAGATTAAAGAAAAAATAAAGGGGCTATTGCAGCCCCTTATTTACTAACTCAAATACCTCATTCCAAGCAGCCGGGTTTCTATTTTTCAATTCAATGGCCTGTAAAAATGGCTTTGTTTGAGCCTCTACTAAAAAAAAGAACAGATCCAAATCTCCACTCATCCGCAGCCGGTTATATATAGAAGGAAAGCGGTTGCGTAACTCCTCAGATGAATAGATAGCACGGGAAACAGAGGAGCCAGCACTAAAGACGCTTGAAAGTCCAGCACCAAACACAAGATTGGTTAAAAACTTACTCGTAAACAGGCTTGCTACTTCTGTTATTAATACTGTTTTGGTTATATATCCCCCGACCTTTTCGCCAGCTTTTTTAGCTAGAACAGTCGAAAGCTGGTCTTCTGAGAGCCTATAGGTGTACTCATCTATGATTATCTCAATGATCTTTGTTAAATCGAACTTCGTCACGCCTCTTTTCATCCGTGCGAACATTCTAATACGTTCTTGTTGATTCCGCCCTCGATTCTCTGTATCAAAAAAATCTATTCCGAGATAGGCAATATCAGTTGTAGTATTAATAAATGTCGTTCCTACGCTATAAAAGAAAACATCTCGATTGTTTTTCTTCTTATTGCCGATGACATCAAGAATAGCTTCTGCAATTTGCTGTGGCGTGCTCATAGAAATCCATTCCAAAAGTTAACTCAATTTCACATATAAGCATTTTTAAATTTTTAACTCAACAGGAGCTTACTTAAATATACTACTACTGAGAGCAACTTCTCAAATTGTACGTGTGTATCGTGCTGTTGTACCTGCTGACTGAGTTCTACTGTGTTAGCTCTCTCAAACCTGCAACACGTTTCTGAAATTCCTTTACAGACATAGGCCCGCTCTGGACTAGCGGGATGTATGGGGATAGCCGAGACATCGTAGCCTCAGTTGTTTTGAGAGAATCTGTTCCCAACGCTTGACGAAAAAAACTCCCGCTCGGAAGACGGAAGTTTATGTAAGAGGTGCTACCGCGTGTGGTTGTAAACTTTGGTTTGTTGTACACCTTCTTGTTGCCCATACTTTTTTAATATCATATAGATATTAAATAATTAAGAGTTAATACATTGATTTTATATGTCTCATCATCCCCCTTCGGGGTGGTTTTTTTATGGGGGAAACTTTACCGATAAGTTGTTGAGTGCTGGACATAACCAACAACATGATAGCCCGTTCTGTTCTGGCTTACTCTTTTATATCAGTGTATTAATATCTTTTCTATGGCGGGATCTCCCTGCTTAGATAACACTGTAGACATAAGAAATGCTTCAATATAGTGTTAAGCACTGTACGGTTATTCAATCAATAAAAAGGATTTTTATGTCAAGCATCATCTATATGCGCATCCTATATTGGAAACTTCGGGCTGAAGATGGTCTGGATTTGTCCTATTTTTTAGTAGAGAGGCAGGTTACTCCTTTTGTGAAAGTTATCCAAATAAAACAAACTAACCCAATATTATTTAATGAGATAAATGATAATTTTTATCTAGGGAGTGGGGCGAAAAATAAAATCATAGAGCTGCTTTTTTTATTAGTGATTTAATATTAGGTTGTTTGATGTGGTTTTGCATTGCTTTAGGCTTTGCCTCATTATTTGTATTTAGAGAGAATTTGCGTGATTTATTTATACTGAATAGCATTCTTATTTTTAGCGGTGTTTTAAGTTGGTGTTTTAGAGGTAAACTGAAGAAATATAAAATCCATTTTGTTAATAAGGGTGTTCTTCCTCCTAAAAAAAAGAAAATTACAGATCTTACTGAAAGGGTTTCAATGTGTTACGACTATCAATGGGGTTAGAATGAGAAATAGAATAATAGGTGTGTTGTTTTTTGTTGTTAGTCTTTTGCTTAATTATTTTATGGGGCTGAGTGTGGTCGCGATTGTCATTTCATTCTTTGTATTCAAAGATTCTCCCCATAATATCGTTATTATGTGTTTAATCATGCCCCCTGTTGGGCTTTTAAGCTGGTATCTCAGAAGAAGGTTGAGTGAGCATAAGGCTCGCTTAATCGCTAAGGGAATTCTTATCCCTAAAAAAGAAAATCACAGACCTTACTAAATAGAACCTCAGTGTCCGCCCATACAACTTGCGCCTGAAAGCAAGGGTAAAGGCGGTTGCTGCTAATAGCCGGCGTATATTGACCGGCAGCTTTTTATCAAGCCGCAGGAGAATAAATGTGCACCGGGTTAAGGTGCGAATTCCAGGTAAAAAGTTCGGAAGGCGTTTCTCAGTTCCCCTGTGGGCTCAGGTAACCTGGCTTTTTCTGCCGCTTTCATGGCTGCCTGACACAACCCGATATCGCCGCTTTCATAGGTAGCTAGCCTCAGGTCCATATTTATTTTCAATGAACAGGTTTTTCCCTGCCATTTAGACGGCTCGTAGAAAGAATATTGAATGGTTGTACGGAGTAACGTGGCGTATTCCTGTATGTCATTCCCCGTATACTTTTCGCCAAAATGTATAGGGACACTGCTGCCGGGTAGCAGTACCTTCTCCGTTTTTTGTTGTTGGCACCCGGCAGAACTAATGCAAATAAACGCTGCAAGTAAGCATCTGATGATTTTCATGTTGTCGTCCTGTCGACAGAATTCCCTGACGTTGAATTTGCACAGGATAAACGTTTCGCTTCTCTGATTCTGCCGATATACAACAAAATTTAATAAAAAACGCCCGGCGAAATCCAAATCTCGCCGGGCGTGTTATTCAACCATCTTTAATGCGCACCGCCCCCGCCGCCTCCGGCGGTGGTAAACGGCGGTTTGGCGAACCACACCAGCACCAGCAGCGCCAGGAACACCCCGGCAGAAATCCAGAAGATTTCATTCGCGGCAATAATCAGCCCCTGATTGGTGATTTGTCCTGCCAGATAAGCGGAAGACTGGCTGGAATTCATGCCCATCTTTTCCAGCTCGCCATACATCTGCTGCGCCAGCGGATTATAAGGATTCACCGCCTCAGCCAACTGGGAATGATGCATCGCCTCGCGCCGTTCCCACAACGTTGTGGTGATCGAGGTACCGATAGAACCGGCCAGGGTACGGCAGAAGTTGGTCAGGCTGGACGCCGCAGCCAGGCGCTCCGGCGGCAGTCCTGCCAGGGTAATGGTGGTCAGCGGCATGAAGAAGCAGCCCACGGCGAAGCCCTGAATAAACTGCGGCCAGGCGGAAGCGCCGAAATCCATCGATGGCTCGAATGTGTAGGCGCGCCAGTAAAAACAGACGGCGTACATGATAAAGCTGAATGTCACCAGGCGGCGCATATCCAGCTTGGGCGCGAAACGACCGATGATCGGCGAAAGCAGGATCGGGATGAACCCGACCGGCGCCGATGCCAGCCCCGCCCAGGTTGCGGTATAGCCGAAAACCGACTGCAATAGCTGCGGCAATAATACGATAGCGCCGAAGTAGAGCATATAGGCCAGGCTGGTGCACAGGGTGCCGATGGTAAAGTTGCGCGATTTGAACAGCGACAAATCCACCACCGGATGATCGTCCGTCAGTTCCCAGACGATCAAAAACGCCAGCGCAATCACCGCCACCACGGTTAAGACGATGATCTCATTGGAGTTGAACCAATCCAGCTCTTTCCCTTTGTCCAGCATCACCTGCAGGCTGCCCACGCCGACCGTCAGCAATATCAGCCCGATGGTGTCAATGGGGCGGATCTCCGTACGGGTTTCGCGGCCTTTCAGCGTTTGCATGGCAATCAACACCACGAACGCGGCCAGCGGGATGTTGATGAAAAAGATCCAGCCCCAGTGATAATTATCGCTGATATAGCCGCCGAGGATCGGCCCGCATATCGGTGCGACGATCACCGTCATCGACCACATCGCCAGCGCCATATTTCGCTTGGCGGGAGGGTAGTTGCTCAGCAGCAGGCTTTGCGACAGCGGGATCAGCGGTCCTGCCACCACGCCCTGCAGCACGCGGAAGAAAATCAGCATTTCCAGGCTGCTGGAAATCCCGCACAGCCATGACGCCAGGGAGAACAGGGCGGTGGACCACAGGAACAGGCGAACCTCGCCGAAGCGCTTTGCCAGCCAGCCGGTGATCGGAATAGATATCGCGTTGGCGACCCCAAATGACGTAATGACCCAGGTTCCCTGGGAGTTGGATGCCCCCAGGTTGCCGGAAATCGTCGGAATAGCCACGTTGGCGATGGTCGAATCCAGCACCTGCATAAAGGTAGCCATCGCCAGCGCCACCGTCATCCAGGCAAGACGCGCGCCCTCAAGCGGTTTTTGTTGCACGTTGACCTCTGCCGTCAGTAGTTAGCCCGCGTTCGTCCGGATGATGTCGGCGATAACCTGGTTAACCGGCGCCAGATCCAGCGTCAGCACATTACTGGTATAAGCAGGCGTGGTGCGAGCCTGCTCAGCGAGGACGGCACCTTTTTTACCGGCGGTGTCAACGGTGACCAGCGTCGACAGGCCGATGCGCAGCGGATGCTCCGCGACCTGTTTCGGGTCCAGTTCGATACGTACCGGCAAACGCTGCACGACCTTAATCCAGTTCCCCGTGGCGTTTTGCGCCGGCAGCAGGGAGAAGGCGCTGCCGGTGCCCATGTCCAGACCGGCGACCTTACCCTGATACACCACGTCGTCGCCGTACATATCGCTGACGACGGTAGCGGACTGGCCGATACGCATGTCCGCCAGTTGGGTTTCTTTGAAGTTGGCATCAATCCAGATCTGGTCGGCGGGAACCACGGCCATCAGCGGCGTGCTGGGCGTGATCTGCGCGCCAACCTGAACGCTGCGGCGGGAAACATAACCGGTGATCGGGCTGCGGATTTGAGTACGCTCCAGCGCCAGCCAGGCGTCGCGTACCTGCGCGGCGGCTTGCAGCACCGAAGGCTGTTTCTCCAGCGGCGTATTCAGAACCATGGCCTGATTGGCGTTGTACTGCTGAACCGCAACTTCCAGCGAGGCGCGGGCGCTTTCTACCGCGTCTTTGGCATGCTGCAATTCTTCACGGCCGATGGCGTCCACGCTGCCCAGGATCTGACGCCGTTTGTAGTCGTTGGTCGCCTGGTTCAACTGCGTTTGGCGCAAAGTGATGTTGGCCTGATACTGTTTGCTGTTGATGATTTGCTGGTGAATCTGGCGCACGCTGCTGGCGAGCGCGGTTTTCGCCCGTTCATAGGCTTGCTCCGCGTCGGTTTTGTCCAGGATGACCAGCACGTCGCCGGCCTTGACCAGATCGGTGCCGTCGAAGTTAACCTGCGTCACGCTCCCGGAAACCTGCGCCATTATCTGCACCTGGTTGCCTGTGACATAGGCATCGTCGGTTTCCTGGTGATGGCGTAATACCAGGAACCAGTACACCAGCCAGGCTACGCCGACGAGAATAAACAGGGCCGTCAGGATCAGCAGCCACGTCTTACGCTGCCGCTTTTTGTTGGTCGCTGACGGTTGCGGGGCCTGAGCAGCCGCATTTTCGCTCATGGTGTGTTTCTCCACGTCTTCTTTTTTTATGCTTTCGATTGCGCTGCGGAGGCGTGATAGCCGCCGCCCAGCGAACGGATGAGATCGATTTTGGACTGCAAAAGTACATTCCGTGCATTCATCTCGGCCTGCTGCTGTTGCAGTAATTGGGTTTGGCTGTTCAGCATGGGAAGACGTCCGGTCAGCCCGCTCCGGTATTGCTCCTGCGCCACCCGGTACGCCCGGGCGATGGCCTGTGAAGCCAGTTGTGACTGCTGGTACTGGCGTTCAGCATTCTGCTGCTGTGTGATGGCGTCGGCAGCATCCTGTACCGCGTTCAACACGGTTTGATTGTAAAGCTCCACTGATTGATCGTACAGCGCCGATTCCTGCCCTAATTTACTGCGCAATGCCCCTGCATGAAATATAGGCAGGGAAATTGCCGGTGCAAAGTTCCAGGCCCGGCTCGCTTCTTCGAAAAACGTGGGATTGTCGCCGTGGAAATTGGCGGTGGTCAGTCCGGCGAAGGCAGTAATCGACAGGCTGGGGTAGAAATCTTTACGTGCGGCTTGCACGCTCTGCTCGTAAGACTCGATCAACGCGCGCTGCGCCGTAATATCCGGGCGCTGGCTGAGCAGGTCGGTGGTCAGCGTCGATGGCGGCGTCAGGCGGTCACTCGCCGGCAGCGTGACCGGCCGGACAGCCGTGGCGGCGCCGATGCCTTTACCACTCAGTGCGGCAATCTGATGCTGCAATGTTTCGATGTGCGCCGCGATCTGCGTCAGTTGCTGGCGGTTCAGTTCCACCTGCGCGGCTGCCTGTTGCCAGACTTCTACGCCGACGACGCCTGCCTGATATTGCCGTTGCTGGATGTCGGCCGTCGTCTGGCTGGCCGCTGTCTGCTGTTGCAGCAACTTCTGCAGTTCAAAATCGTTCTGCAACTGGTAATAGGCGGCGGCCAGCGCGGAGGTTAACGTCAGTACGCTCTGCTGGCGTTCTGCCTGCAGGGAACTGACCTGGGCTTTGGCGGCATTGACCTGGTTATGAAATTTCCCCCACCAGTCAAACTCGTAGCTGAAGTTCAGCCCCAACTGATTGGTGGTTTCATACAACGGCTGCGACGGCGCGCCCGGCGCCAGCGGCTGAATGGTATTCTGCGAAAAGCGATCGCGGCGGATACTGCCGTTCAGATCCAGGTTCGGGCCGTTCAATGAGTTTGCCATCCCCACGGCGCTCTGCGCCTCGCGTATCCGCGCGCTCGCCTGTTTCAGCGTGGGCGAATCGCGCAACGCGCCGTCCATCAGCGCATTGAGCTGAGGATCGTTAAACGCCGTCCACCAGGTCAGGCTGACGGGCGAGGCTGTTGCAGAACGGGGTGAAAGCTGTAATTGCTGAGAAGTAATTATTGTGGACTGCGGCCCGATATCATTAGTTGATGCACAACCTGCTAATATCAAAACCGCAGTAAGACAAGAAAACTGCCAACGATATGACAATCGCATATAAGGGTTACCTGACGGAATTACTGATCGAAGCCCGTCTGTTCCATCAGTTCCAAACGCGCCAGCAGCTTGCGCGTTAGTCCTTCCAACTGCTGCTGTTCCTCCGCATCGAGCACGGACCATAAATTATGCAGGGCTTTGTGCTGAGGCGGGAGGATTTTTTCTAAAAACTCTTCACCGGAAGGCGTCAGGTGCAGGTAAAGGCAACGACGGTCGTTGTCGCTTTCACGACGCTCGATCCATCCGCGTTTTTCCAGTTCATCCGCGATGCGGGTTGCGTTGGTGCGGGAGGAGCCGAGTGCGGCACTGAGTTCCGAAGGCTGAATGCTGTTATTTTCCTGTGCTTCCAGCGTAATGAGCGCCATAAACAAGGTTTCATTAATGCCTTGTTCTTTCAGCATCTTGTTACGGTTTTCCAGCAGTCTGTTCTGCATGTGCATGCAGAGCCGGGTAAGCAGAATCTCCTGGTAAGGAAAATCTTTCTGGCGCTGGGCCCGAAAGTTAAGCATTTCTTCGATATGAGAAATCGAGCTTGGCATGTGTAATACCCCATTAATTTCGCGCGGTATAGTAATCATGAGGACTAACAATGTAAACGATTCAGGCGTTAAATTATTAGCTATTTGTGTAATTAGTTAATATCGGTGAATGCAACATCTTGTTATTATTTTTCACTTCAATGGTTTAGTGAAAAAAATTCTTTGTAAATCCTCATGAATCTGGCGATCCGGCAGACAGCGATCGGTTGCGACGCCAACCTGAGGCAGACATAGGGCGTTGGTTTAAATTGCCTTACAGATCAGCGTAGATCGCCTTGCCGGAACGTTAACCGTCAAAACAATATCATGGATTATTAATCATGCGATTATATTTTTGCGATTAATGAATCTGAGTCACCGTGTTGTAGCGGCCTGCCGGGCTGCCCAGCCAGATAAGCAGGTTGAGTACGCTGAATACGGCACCGGCGGCGCAAACGCCCGCCCAGCCGCCATGTTCATAAGCATACGCGGAAGCTAACGAGCCTGTTGCGCCGCCGATAAAATAGCTGGTCATGTAGCCGGCCGTTAAGCGGTTTCTGGCTTCCGGCATCATGTGATAAATCACGCTCTGATTAGTGACGTGTATGCCCTGTACCGCCAGATCCAGCACCACGATGCCCAGCAGCAACGGCCAGAGCAGGTCGGCGCCGGCGTAAATGGCGGCCCACGACAGCAGCAGCAAAACCATGCCGATGCTGGTGGACAGGGTTGCTTTCCCTTTGTCCGCCAGATGTCCCGCCCGGCTGGCGGCCAGCGCGCCTGCCGCGCCGACCAGGCCGAACAGACCGATCACCCCTTCGTTGTAGCCGTAAGGCGGCGAGGCCAGCAGAAAAGCGATGGAAGTCCACAGGATACTGAAGTTGGCGAAAGAGCAGGCGCCGACCAGCGCACGGGTACGCAACACTGGATGAGAGACAAACAGCCGGCAGATTGACGTCAGCAACTGGCCGTAATTCAGATCGGACTTCTGCTGATAGCGCGGCAGGCTGCGCCACAGCACCAGCGCCAGGATCACCATCAGAATTGCGGCAACCCAGTACACCGTGCGCCAGCCGCCAAGGCTGGCCAGGGCGCCGGCGGCGGTGCGCGCCAGTAAGATCCCCAGCAGCAGACCGCTCATGACCAGGCCGACCACCCGGCCGCGTTTTTGCGGTTCCGCCAGCGTTGCAGCCAGCGGAACCAGAATCTGGGCAACGACAGAGAACAGGCCGGTCAGCAGCGTGCCGATGACGATCCAGATAACGTCGGGGGCGAGCGCGGTGATCAGCAGTCCACCCGCCGACAGCAGCGTCATGGTGACGATCAGCCCGCGCCGTTCGAACATATCACCCAGCGGAACGATAAACATCAGCCCGGCGGCGTAGCCCAACTGCGCCGCGGTCACGATCAGGCCGGCGCGGTCGGCCGATAAATCAAAGGCGCGGGCGATGGTGTCCAGCAACGGCTGCGCATAGTAAATGCCGGCGACGGATAACCCGGTCGCGACGGCCATCAGCAGGATCAACGGCGGACGCAGTACGAATTCGGTTTGTGATGGTGGGTTCATGGCATTTTCTATATGCGGAAGTCTTCAGTCGTTGTCGGGCTTGTCGCACCATTGTTTATCTGCATTTATCAATGGATGCGATAGACGTTGTCAGGGTAGTCCGCCGGCGTTTCCAGTACGGTAAAGCGGGCATTGTACTGACTGCGGAACTGCGACAGCTCGGCGGCGTCAACATCCAGCTCACGCAGGAACGTCAGCGTCAGGCGTACGTGCTCCTGAGTCAGCTCCGCCGGCAGGTGCGCCTTACGCAGTACGCCGCGCCAGAACGTCTGGCTTTCGTCCGACGGATTAATAATGAAAGACTGATAAATCAGCAACACCGCCGCGGCGTTGCCCAGATGGGATTCCCCACCCTGCACGATATAGCGGGTAAAATCACCGGCGGCGGCCTTCCCCATCTGATTCAGCAGCGACTCCACGTAAAGCGGTTCGATATTCAGCCGGCGGGTCAGCGCCTGGGCGGCGCGGCGTGTTTCAGAGGTCATTACCCGGAAACCGACAACAAACACCACGGCTATCGTGGCTAAAATTAACCAGGTCATGACATTCTCCGGGAAAACAGGTCGTCACATCATAGGGGAGTGCGCGTGGGTTAGACAATCCCCGGACGGGAATTTAACGCTCTCCCTGACCGGGCTGCGCTTCGCCGGCGGCGGCGCGCGCTTCAGGCTTCAGGCGCAGGGTGCTGATGACGCCGATCAACAGGCAGACTATTCCTGCCAGGGTCAGCAGCGGCGGCCACTGCTGGCGCAGCAGGAAAGCATAGGCCAGTCCCGCCAGAATTTCGAATACAATCAACGGACCGACCAGCGCGGTGGGTAAGCGCTGACTTGCCGCATTCCAGCACAGGGTGCCCAGCCAGGAGCAGAGTAAGCCTATGGCGAGCATTAAGGTAATGAACACCAGCGGCCGGGGGCCGAACGGCAGCGGAAATGATGAACCGCTGAACGCCATCCCGCCCCAGACCAGCACATAGCCGATCAACGCCAGCGGCAGCGTGGCGATGCCCTGCGCGGTAGCCCAGGTGACGGGGCTGTGCTGTGGGTGGGTGCGCAGCCAGGCGGCGTTGCGCAGCGGATACCAGGTCCAGCAGACGACGGCCAGGCAGGCCAGCAGAATGCCGCTGAGGTAGGTCGTCATTGCGGGGGCGGCTGGGGCGAGGCGCAGTTCGGCGGCGTTGACGCAGCCCAGCCCGACGGCGATCAGCAGCAGGGACGGCGCCAGGCCGCGCCAGGGCAGACGCCCGTCCCGTCCGGCATATTTAAGGTTGGCGCACAGGGTAATGACCACCGGCAGCGTGCCGATAATCATGGTGGACACCGGCGCGCCGGTGCGCTGAATAGCGCTGGCGAGGCACAGGTAGTACATCAGGTTGCCGACCAGCGAAAGCTTCAGCGCCTCGGCCCAGTCCGCGCGCGATAACCGGCGCAGGCGACGGCGATCGTACCAGGCCAGGGGCAGGGCGATCAGACCGAAGGCGACGTAGCGACCAACGGATTGCAGGGCCGCGGGGTATTCGGGAACGATGACCGGCCCGACGAAAATCAGGCCCCACATCAGCCCGGCGGCAAGGGCGTAAAGAATGCCGGATAGCATGTTGATTTTTATTCCATTATTGAGCAGGGTGAACGCTGGGAGTGTAAGGCGGCGGTGAGACGGAATCTTGTAGCAAATTGCTGTTCGGGGAGTCAGCGCGTGACTTGTTTTTGGTAACGGGCGGGAGTAATGCCGTAGCGCTGGGTGAAGGCGCGGGTCAGGTGGGCCTGATCGGTCATACCGGTGGCCGCTGCGACGTGGGCGGCGGGAATGCCGCGGTCGAGCATTTGTTTGGCCGCGAACAGGCGGTAGGCCATCAGCATCTGCATCGGGGTGACGTGGTACTGCGCCTTAAACTGGCGCAGGAAATGGTAAGGGCTGAGATCGACCAATGTTGCCAGTTCGGCCAGCGTGATGCGCTGTTCCAGATTTTCGCGTAGGTAATCCTGCACAATGCTAAAGCGATGGCGGGCTTGCGGCGGCGCAGAGTGGCCGGTGCGCGCGTAGCGGCGGCCGAGCGTCAGCAGGGCCAGCAGCAGGCCGTCGATTTCCAGCGGTTCGGTGCTGCGCCATAACCGGTTCAGCAACAGGGACATATGCCCGGCATCGGCAGGGTGATGGCGCACCACGTCGTGAAAGCTCCAGTTGCGTTCGCCGCTGATCTGTTCGACGACGTCCGGTTCCAGATAGATCATCTGGTAACGCCAACCGCCCGGCGTTTCGGCGCGGCCGGTATGAATCTCGTCGGGGTTCATCAGTGTCAGGGAGCCGGCGGGAGCCAGGTGTTCCGCCCCGCGGTAGCGAAAACGCTCGGCGCCCTGCTCAATAGCGCCGATGCCGAAGGCTTCATGGGTATGAGGTTCAAAGGCGTAGTGCTCAATGTGGGCCTGATACAGCTCCACCCCCGGCAAATGCGCCAGATGCCGGAACTGCGCACGATCTTTTTCGCTGGTGAAGTGTTCGGGAACGCCTTGCATGATGTTGGCCCAACGGGTGACGAATAACGTTCAGCCTACTATAGCGGAAAGAAAAATTCGCTGAACCAAAAAGAACGGAAGGAAAATACAACAGGCCCGCGGGCGGGCCTGTAAAAGAAAACCGGCGGGATTAATGCCCAGAGGTTTTTGATGCGCGGCCGGACTCAAACAGGAACCAAACGCGGCGTTCGGTTTCATCGATCCAGTTCTCGATCAGGCTGGCGGTGGAAATGTCGTTGTACTCGTCGCAAATGGCGTGCGCCGCGCGGAATTCCGCGGCCAGCGCTTTGTTGTCTTCACAAAGCTCGGCCAGCATGTCGGCTGGTTCAACGTAGTCGGCGTCGTTGTCTTTAATGCGCTGCATGCGGGAGATCTGCCCGATGGAGTGCAGGGTCGGCCCGCCGATTTTACGCACGCGCTCGGCGATGTCGTCAGTCATGGCGAATATTTGCGTGGCTTGTTCATCCAGCAGCAAATGGTAATCGCGGAAATGCGGTCCGCTCATGTGCCAGTGAAAGTTTTTGGTTTTCAGGTAAAGAGCGTAGATATCCGCCAGAATAGCGTTCATTGCCGCACCAATTGCTTCCGTTGCCTTAGCGCCTAAATCGGAAGGGGTTGCCAGCGGACGGCTGCGAATCTTTTTGGCTTCGCTGACTTTGGCTTCACCGGCTTTAGTTTTTCCCAACTTGGTCGTGCTCATCTTCATCTCCTGTGAAATAACATGGACTGTCGATGTTTCTTGCCCGAAACCAGTATAGACCATCGTAACCAGGGCGAGAGGGGACTATTGTATGATGATTGCAGGCGACGCTGTACACCAGGGCGGACAGCGTCGCGGTCTGCGACTTTATTGCGCGGTATAACCGCCGTCAACCAGCACGGATGCGCCATTGACGAAGCTGGCTTTGTCGCCGGCGAGGAACAGCACGACGTTGGCGACCTCTTCCGGCCGGCCGAGACGCCCTTGCGGATGCAGTTTCACCAGCGCCTCTTTTTGCTCGTGGGTCAGGGCGCTGAGCAGCGGCGTGTCGATATAGCCGGGGCACACCGCGTTCACACGGATACCCTTCGCGGCGTAATCGGCGGCCAGCGTTTCCGTCAGCAGCTTGACCCCGCCTTTTGCCGCGGCATACGCGGTGACGTGCTGTTTACCGACGAAGCTGTGGATGGAGCCGCAGTTGACGATAATGCCTTTCTTCCCGGCGGTGAGCCAGTGACGGATGGCGCACTGGTTGCTGAGGAATACGCCGGTGAGGTTGATGTCGATGGTGGTTTGCCAGTTCTCCAGGCTCAGGCGATCGATGGCATCGTCACGCGCGATACCGGCATTCGCGAACAGAATGTCCAATTGGCCATACTGGCGCAGGGTTTCCTCAATAAGTTTTTCCTGATCCTGCTGACGGGTGACGTCGGTTTTGACAAAATGAACCTGAAATCCTTCCTGTTGCAGCACGCGGGTGGCTTCCTGACCGCGCTCGCTGATGTCGGCGATGATGACTTTTGCACCTTCACGGGCGAAAGCTTTTACGGTTTCCAGACCGATGCCGCTGGAGCCGCCGGTAACGATGGCAACCTTTCCGTTGAAACTCATCATTAGTTCTCCTTTTCATGAGATTATGCTTATGAATATAACGATGCTGTAACATTTTTTCTTAACACAAAACGTCATATGTTTACTTTTTATTCACCGTGGCAAGGCGGAGGACAACATGGTAAAAAATCGGTTGGTGGTGATATCCGGTTGTTCGGGAGGCGGTAAATCAACGCTGCTGGCCGAGCTGAACCGGCGGGGATTTACCGTGATCGGAGAACCCGGCAGGCGGGTGGTTGACGAAGCGCAGCGTGACGGCAGCGCGGCGTTGCCCTGGGTCGATATGACGGCCTTTTTATTCTGTACGCTGGAAAAGGCACGGGAGGATTATCTTAGCGCCTGTAATGCGCGGGATTGGATCTTCTGCGATCGCGGCATCGTGGATGCGGCATCGGGTTTGCAGCACTTTGCCGGAGAACCGTTGCTGAGCGGCCCGGCGGCGGAATGTCGCTACCACCGGCGCATTTTCCTGACGCCGCCCTGGCCGGAGATTTACGTTTGTGACGCCCAGCGCCGTCACGATTTTGCCGCGGCCAGCGCCGAGTACGCGCGCCTGGTGGTGTCTTACGGCGCGCTGGGGTATGCGTTGACGGAGATACCCCGCCTCGCTGTCGCCGGACGTGCTGATTTCATTCTGCGTCTGCTGAACGATGAACGCATTTAGCCGGGGCTATTTATTCCACGGCATCCGCGCCAGCAGCATCGCCATACCGCAACAGCCGCTCAGGCCGGCGAACACCAGGCCCGCCCCGACAAAACCGGACAGCAGCAAAAAACCGGGCGTGACGAAGTAGCCCAGCAGCGTACCGGCTAACACCAGCGATCCCGCCGCAATCTGCACCTGCCGCATAATTGGCAGCGGCTGGCTGTTATCTTTATCTACCGGCAATCCCTGCCGTTTCCAGGCATTGATACCACCGTCCATCAGGTAAACCTTGGCCGGCGCCGCCGCGCGGGCTAGAAGCTCTGCATTTTTACCGGAGCGCATACCGGACAGGCAGTGAAAAATAACGTTGTCGTTCTCGCCGGCGTTCTCCGCGCGCGCGCCGTTTTCAATTGCGGACAGCGGGAGCGAAACGGCGGACGGAATATGTTCACGGGCGTATTCCTGTGTTTCGCGGATGTCGTACAGGCGTGCGCCCTGATCGAGCAGGCTTTTGGCGTCTGCCGGGGAGAGGTTTTGGGTATTCATAGCTATCCTTACGGGCAATAGATGTTCTTCAGGGTGCCGATGATCTGCTGCACGGCTTCGTTTTTAATGAAATAAAGTACGCGCTGGGCTTCCCGGCGGTTCTCAATCAATCCCTCCTCCCGCATGCGCGTCAGGTGCTGGGATGTTGCCGACGGACTGAGGCCGGTGATGGCCGCCAGTTCACCGGCGCCGGTGCCCGGCGAGTCGACCAGCATGCAGAGAATAAGCAGGCGGCTGGGATGGCTCATGGCTTTCAGCAGTACGGCAGCAGCACCGGCGCTGGCCTGAAGTTCGCGTAAATCAGTCATGGTTTTGTATTTTAGTGAATTCTAAATTTAGAATAATCTAAAATAAAGGCAATGAAAAGCAGACGCGCCGTGCTTTAACATCCTTTTTCGTGGTTTCACGAATCTTCACATTCGCCTGTGAAGGGTTTTTTATCGCACCCCTGTTCATTATTAGTAATAAATCATGAGGTTATGGTTTTTATCCCGACAAAAGGGATGTGCCCGTTTGTGAGAACCCTCATGTGAATGTGAAACCCGCTCCTGAATAATGTGATTAATTCGAAAGCTGAATGACGGGAGCAGGATTCATGTCTGTCAAAATTGGCGTTATCGCCGATGATTTTACCGGTGCGACCGATATCGCGGGTTTTATGTCCGAACAGGGCTGGAGGGTGGCGTTGCTGCCGGGGCTTCCCGACGCCGATCGGCCCTGGACGGACGATGCGGATGCCGTGGTAATTTCCCTGAAGAGCCGCTCGCTGCCCGCACAGCAGGCTACAGAACAGGCGCTGGCCTGCTATCGCTGGCTTAAGCGGCAGACCGACGCCCGGCAAATCTACGTTAAATACTGTTCAACTTTTGACTCCACGCCGCGCGGCAACATCGGGCCGGTGTGCGATGCCCTGATGACGGTCAGCGGGGCGCCCTTTATCGCCCACTGTCCGGCGCTGCCGCAGAACGGGCGTACCGTGGTGCACGGGCATCTGTTCGTAAACGGCGTGTTGCTGAATCAGTCAGGGATGGAAAATCATCCGCTGAACCCGATGCAGGACGCGCGTATCACCGCGCTGCTTGCCCCGCAAACCGCCAGGCGTATCGGCGGCATTGATCTGGCGACGGTTCAGCGCGGCGAAGAGGCCGTCGCTCAGGCGCTGCGGGCGCGTGGCGATGCGCAGCACATCATTATGGATACGCTGACGCCTGCCGATCTGCTTATTATTGCCGCCGCCCTGCGCGATGCGCCCTTGCTGGCGGGCGGCTCCGGGCTGGGAGGTGCATTGGCGGCGCTGACGCCGTCATCCTGTACTGCCCGGCATGCGTTCGCTTTTCCGGCACAGAAGAGAGCGGTGGTGCTGTCGGGGAGCTGTTCCTCCATGACCAACCGTCAGGTCAACGCCTACAAAGTGCACGCGCCCTGGCAGGCACTGACGATCGCCCGCTGCGTCAATGATGACGAGGACTATGCGGATACGCTGGCTGAGTGGGTTATGGCGCAGGATGCTGCGGGCCTGGCGCCATTGGTATACGCGACCCTGCCGCCGCAAGAGCTGGCCCGTATTCAGCAGCAGTATGGCGAGCAAGCGGCCAGTGAAGCCGTGGAGCGGATGTTTGCGCGCCTGGCGGCGCGCTTGCTGGCGCGCGGCGTGAATACGTTTATCGTGGCCGGCGGTGAAACGTCGGGCACGGTGGTGGAGGCGTTGCGGGTAAAACGCCTGATCGTCGGGAAGCCGATTGTGCCCGGCGTGCCCTGGGTGCGGGAAACGGAGCGGGATTTGGCGCTGGCGCTGAAGTCCGGCAACTTCGGCGATGAAGATTTCTTTTTCCGGGCGCAGGAGTATCCGTTATGAGTGACATCCTTACCGAGTCGCAACTGCGCGAACAACTGGTGCATTACGGCAAGTCATTGTTTGACCGCGGCTACAGCAGCGGCGGTTCCGGCAACATCAGCGTCAGGCTGCCCGACGGCGGTTTTCTGGTCACGCCGACCAACTCCTGCCTGGGCGAGTTGCAGGCCGATACGCTCAGCAAGCTCGATGCGCAGGGGCGGCATATCGCGGGGGAACGCCCGTCGAAAGAGGTGCCGATGCATATGGCGTATTACCGCTGCCGTCCGGCGTGCGGCGCCGTGGTGCACCTGCATTCCCCCTGGCTGACGGCGCTTGCCTGCCTGCCGTGCGACACGCCGGAGAACTGCCTGCCGCCGCTGACGCCGTATTACGTGATGCGCATCGGCCGCCTGCCGCTGTTGCCTTATTTCCGCCCCGGCCATGAGGCGATTGGCGAAGCGCTGAGCGAAATTGCCGGGCACTGTTCTGCGGCGCTGCTGGCGAACCATGGGCCGATCGTCAGCGGCGGCACGCTGCGCGAGGCGGTATTTAACATTGAAGAACTGGAGGACAGCGCGCGTATCTGGCTGACGCTCAAACCGCTGGGCTACGTCCCGCTTTCCGCCGCCGCCATTGCTGAACTGGAACAGGTTTATCGCCCCTGAGGAGTGCGCCATGATCCCCGAACAACGCCGTGATTTTATCTACCGCTACGTTCACGAAAAGAACGTGGCGTCGTTCAACGAGCTGGCGGAACTGATGAACGTTTCGCACATGACGGTGCGCCGCGATATCCAGATGCTGGAGGAAGAGGGGAAGGTGGTGGCGATAAACGGCGGCGTGAAGCTGAACAATCTGCTCAAGATTGAGCTGCCGTGGCGTGAGAAAGCCGAACTGCACGCCGGAGTGAAACGGCGCATGGGGGAGCTGGCGGCCATGCTGATTGAGCCTGGGCAGACGCTCTATCTCGACGCGGGCACCTCGTTGTTCGAGGTGGCGAAGGCCGTTGCCGCCAGTAACTGTTTTAATCTAACGGTGGTGACCAACGACTTCTCCATCAGCCACTACCTGATGGATATGCCGCATATCACGCTGTACCACACCGGCGGGCTGGTGGACCAACGCAACCGTTCATGTTTAGGGAAAAGCGCCGCCAGCTTTTTGCGAACTATCAATATCGACGTCGCGTTTCTCAGTTCATCGTCGTGGGATGTGGAACGGGGTATGTCGACCCCCAGCGAGGGGAAAGCCTCGGTAAAAGAAGCGGTGCTGACGGTGTCGCGCCGGCGCGTGTTGGTGTCTGACAGCAGTAAATTCGGCAAATACGGGATGTTTCACATCTGCGGGCTGGAGCAACTGACGGACGTCATTTCCGACACCGAATTGCCGCCGGAGGCGTGCCGGGCGATTGCCGAAAAAGGGATCAAACTGCATCAGGTCGGGAGTGGCAAGGAGCAGGCTCATGCTTAAATTCGCCGCTAACCTCGATTGGTTATATGCCGATCAACCGATTGAACAACGTTTCGCCAACGCGCAGGCGAATGGTTTTCAGGGGGTGGAGGGGCTGTTTCTCTGGCAGCATCCGCTGGAAAGCCTGCTCGCCGCGCAGCGGGAAACCGCATTACCGGTGGTGTTAATGAACGCGCCGGCCGGCGACTGGGCGGCAGGGGAACGGGGCGTGGCCGCGCTTCCCGGGCGCGGGCCGGAGTTCCGCCAGGGGCTGGAATGGGTGTGCGGGTACGGTTACACGCTGGGCTGCGCTCAGATTCACGTTATGGCCGGTAAGCGCGTTGCCGGAATGGACGCAGGGGAACAGTACGCCCTGCTGATCCGGCGGTTGCAGTACGCCTGTGATTATGCTGAGCAATACGGTATCACGGTGTTGCTTGAACCGCTGAACCCTGAAGACATGCCGGATTATTTTATCGATAATTTCCCGTTGGCGGAAAAAATAATCCGTGACGTGCGGCGGGAAAATATCGGTCTGCAATTCGATATTTATCATTGCCAGAAAATTCACGGCAATATTATGAATAATATTCTGCGTTACCGGTCTGTTATCCGTCATTTTCAAATCGCCTCCGTACCGGGGCGTAATGAACCGGGTAGCGGTGAATTAAATGATGTAAACATATTGGCCTGTATTGCGAGCATGCCTTTTCAGGGATGGATTGGCTGTGAATATAAACCATCAGAAATAACGAGCAATAAATTAACCTGGTTAACCTCTTACCTTTAAAAATTCTGAACCGGAGGAACATTATGCCGAATAATGTCATCATCTCGTTGGCACCGGTTGCCGCGGATAATACCTGCGTGGAACCGGACGTCTTATCAGAGGAAATACTTTCCTGTGTAGATTACGGCGCGGCGATTGTGCATTTGCATGTGCGCGATCGCCAGGGCCGGCTGACCCCGGATGTCACGGATTTTCAGGCCACAATTGCGCCCGTGATGGCGCACTCTGACCTGATTATGCAGGCGTCAACCGGCGGCGTTTCCGCCATGAATATAGAAGAACGCTGTGCGCCGCTGGATTGCGCGGGGGTTGAAATGGCATCGCTGAACGTCGGCTCGGTTAACCTCGGTGATTATGTCTATGCGAATCCGGCGCCGGATGTGGAATATTGCTCACGGCAGATTGTGGAGCGCAATATTATTCCCGAATTCGAGATCTTTGAAATCGGCATGATTAATAATATTCTGCTGCTTCAGGAAAAGATTTCGTTTAAAAAGCCCATGCTGTTTAATATCGTGCTCGGACATAACGGCAGCTCACCGGCAACCGTCGATGCATTAATTGCTTTGCGCGGCATGATTCCTAAAGATGCACTGTGGGGTATTACCCATTTTGGTCGGCGTGATTTCGGTATTATTGCCGCGGCAGTGGGAATGGGCGCGAGTGAAGTGCGTATTGGTTTTGAAGATAGTTATTTCATTAATGCCGATGAACGCGTGGAAAATAATTATCGCCTGGTTGAAAAGCTGGCAAATCTTATTCGCAGTATGGATAAGCAGGTTGCCACGCCCGCCGTCGCACGGCAAATGCTGAATATTCCGCCCCGCAGGCGTTGAGGTAAACGGCCATGACAATTGAAAGCGTAATGAATAAAACCGGATTGGGCGTTTGCGCCGCCGGCGTGGCGCTCGCCGTCCTGGGCGCAATCATGCAGTCGCCGGCGCTGTGGCAACCGGGGCTGGTTATGTCTATCGCGGGGTTTGCCGTCGGCGCCGGACACTGGCCGGCCTTGCGCAGCTATCGCTTCACGCTGTGGATCATCGCCGGATTTGTTGCCGCGATGACGTATTCCACGGACCTGATCGTATGGGGAGGTTTTAACATTACCCACAAGTGGATCGTGTTTCTGGTGATTCAGGCCACCATGTTCAGCATGGGCACCAAACTGACGATTCAGGACTTCATCGACGTGGCGAAAATGCCCTGGGCCGTGTTTGTCGGTACGTTCTGCCACTTCCTCATTATGCCGCTGCTGGGTTTCAGCATCACGCTGATGTTCGATTTCCCGCCTGAAGTGGCGGTCGGGATTCTGCTGATCGGGGCGTGTCCGAGCGGGCTTTCCTCTACCGTGATGGTCTATATCGCGAATGCCAATCTGGCGCTGGCGGTATCCATTGCGGCGGTGTCAACGCTGGCAGCTACCGTGATGACGCCGTTCTGGGTGAATTTGCTGGCCGGTTCGATGATTGATATCAACCTGACCGCCATGGTGATGGATGTAATCAAAATCGTTCTGATTCCCATCGGGGCCGCTATTTTGCACGACTACCTGAAAACTTACGCGGGTCCGCGTGGGCGTCGTGTGGTGCAGATGCTGGCCGGAATCAGTGCGTTGTGGCTGATCTGTATGATTGCCGGCGGCTGGGACAGCCTGTTCGGCTCTGCCGGCGCGGATGTGCAGATGTACGCCGTGGTGATTAACTTCGTCGCGGGCGGGATTGTCTGGGCGCTGTTCTACAACTGGCTGCATGGCCGCACGCCGGTGGTTCAGAAAGTCATGCCGACGATCTCGATGATAGGCATCATCTTTTTCACCACCACCGCAGCGGCTGCGGGGCGCGAGCATCTGGTGCAGGTCGGTTTCTTGCTGTGCGTCGCCATGCTGATGCATAACCTGGGCGGATTCTTTATCGGTTACCTGATGAGCCGCTGGATCTTCCGCATGGACGTACAGTCTGCCCGCACCGTTGCGTTTGAGGTCGGTTTGCAAAACGGCGGTATGGCGTCGGGGCTGGCGGCGGCAATGGGCAAGCTGGCGACGGTGGGGCTGGCTTCCGCGGTGATGACGCCGCTGGGCAACGTGAGTGGTTCGTTGCTGGCCAACTATTGGCGTAAGAAGGACGCGCGCCAGGCGCATACGGATGCAGAGACGGCAGAGAAAGTCATTTCCGGCGAACAACTTTATAAAGGATAACATTATGATTTCATTAACGTTACGACAGGCGCAGCGGGCAGTCGAGTATGCGTTGTCATTGTCACAAACGCATTATCAGCAGCGCCCCCTGAGCGTTGCGGTGTGCGATGCCAACGGCGAGTTGCTCAGTTTCGCGCGCATGGATAATGCGAAGCTGCTGACGATTGAGCTGACGCAACGCAAAGCGCGCACCAGCAGCCGCCTGGGATGCACCACGCAGGCTTTCTTACAGCGCTTACAGAACGAGCAACTGGATATCGGTTACTTTGCGGATGCGCGTTTTACCGCGCTGCCCGGCGGCATTCCGCTTTTTAATGATGGGAAATGCGTGGGCGCGGTGGCGGTTGGCGGGCTGTCTGCGCAAGAAGATCATGATGCCGCCGCTGCGGTCGCCGCTTTTCTGGATGAGGAGAAAAACCAATGAAAAAAGTCGCCCTGTTTCACACCAGTGCCGCCACGCTGCAAATGATGCAGCAGCTTATCGGCGACGTCATGCCACAGACGGAAGTGATGCATCTGGTTGAAGAATCGATGATTAAAGAAGTGATGAAGGCTGGCGGGGTAACGCCGGCGATCGGCGCTCGCATCGCTGGCTATATTCAGATAGCGGAGAAAGCCGGCTGCGATATTTTCATGACGGCGTGCTCCTCAATCGGCGGCGCGGTGGAACAATGCCAGTTTATGACCCCTTTGCGGCTGGCGCGCATCGACTGCGCAATGGTGGATGAGGCCATCGCCCGCGGCGGCCGTATTGCTGTGCTGGCGACCGTCGCCACTACGCTGAAGCCGACGCTGGCGTACGTCGAGAGAAAAGCGCAGGAGAGCGGGAACGCGTTGACGATTACGCCGATGCTGATGGAAGAAGCATTCCATTCCTTGCTGAAAGGGGATATGGCGACGCATGACGCTGTAGTGGCTGAAGGGCTGAAAAAAGCCTTTGCGGACAGTGACGTGGTGATGCTGGCGCAGGCGTCGATGGCGCGCGTGGTGCAGCAACTGCCGGCCCCGCCGGTGCCGGTGCTGACGTCGCCGGAAAGCGGGATTCGCTGGCTGAAGAAGGCGGCTGACGGGGAGGTATAGTTTTTACTCCCCCGCAGGGCGTCCGGGCAGCAAAAATTAAAGTGGCATAGAACGTTATGCCACTTTCACTTCTTTTTGAATACGTTGCTTAATCAGGCGGCTTACGCCTCTTTCCTGGCGAAGTAACGTTCTTTCCATAACGTACCGATCACGAACACGTCCAGAAGCGGCGAGGGGGGAATGTAATTAGCCTGACCCAGCGCTTTCATGGCGGCGATCAGCGGGTTTTCCCGGCCCAGGGCGTAATCCGCCAGCAGATTACCGGCGACGGTTTGCTTGGAGATCCCGGCACCGTTGCATCCTCCGGCAGTCCAGACACAGGGAGCGAGTTGCCCCCAGACCGGCGCGCCGTTGCGCGTGACGCTGATGGTGCCGGACCAGGTGTGGGCCAGTTTTACGTCATTCAACTGCGGGTAAGCTTTACGGAAGGTCGCCAGATGCTGTTGGGCGGCTTTCCAGGATTGCGCGGGAGTAATTCGGCCGTTCAGCGCCGGATCGACACACTGGCGTACCAGAAAACGGTGATCCTGCGTGTAGCGCAGCGTGGCGCCGGCGATGGCATTCACCGGCGTGGTGCCCCAGCTTTTCATCTCAGGCAACCGGCTGCGCTGCTCCGGCGTCAGCGGTTCGGTAATGCTGGCATAGGTCGCCATTGATGCCTGGCGCGCCTGCTTCGGCGACAGTTCAGGCGACAGCGCATTGGTTGCCAGCATCACGTTGCGGGCGCGGATCGTGCCCTGCGGTGTGACGACATGCGGACCTGACTCATTGCGGATGAACAGTGCCGGGGTGTCGTCGTAAACCGTGACGCTTTCCGGCAGGCTACGCGCCAGCCCGGCGATCAGCTTGGCCGGGTTCACCTGAATACAACCCGGTGTGTAGATCCCCTTGCTGTACAGGCGGGTGCCGAGCTTCTCATACAAGGCTTCGCGATCAAGCAACTGATACGGTTCCTGCATGCTTTCCAGGTTGTCGATGTACTCCTGCAGAATCGCCTCGCTGGCGGGATCGATCTGACAATGATATTTGCCCGCGTTTTCCCACTCGCATTCAATCTGGTGAGTATTCACTTCTTCTTCCAGCAGTTGAATTCCCCGTTGCAGCAGCGTGCGGTAATCTTGCGCTTTTTTCAGCTCTGCAGTTGAGCTGCCGATATTGTGCGGCAGGCCGATAATAAAACCGGAGTTGCGTGCGGCGGAGCTTTCAATTGCGGATTCCGCATCAATCAGCACGATTTTCAGGCGGCTATCAAGGTTGGCGAGGCGGCGGGCAAAGGCGACACCGGCAAAGCCGGAGCCGATAATTACCCAGTCGGCCTGGATATCTTCTTGTAAACGCGGGTGCCGGCGGCGGTCGATCTCGTTGAGCGACCAGCCCGGCGGGCCTGGGTTGAAAGGTATTGATGCATATTTCACTTTGTTTATCCCTGTGGTAAGTCCGGCAATACACAATTTTTATAAGGTATTTCATCACGGCTGACTATAGGTTTTGTAGAAGATAGACAGAAAGGAACCCAGGGAGAAATATGGCTGTGGGAGAATTATGGCTAATGGCGCCTGCCAGATTCAAAGGGGGGCACCCATGCCCAGATCCTGAGATTACGAACAGGATATCTGTGATATTGATCATCCCTAAAAGGATTGGCTGTGCGAAATCAGGGGACTATAGCGAGTGAGTGTATTCGGTGTTTATTTATCTCATTACATTTATGTTTGTAACCAATTAATGAAAAGATGAAACAAAAGATTTATTTTTATACAAATGTACTGCCATTAACTCTGAGGGAATAGCCCTATGGCATTATGTTATGGCATCAGTCTTTGAGCTATGGCAACAAGAAATTCTTCGATAAAACACGATTTAATGTAGAAGTATAAACGTATTATAACCAGCATGTTATAATTTTGGCTTGTATTTTTATTTTTCTTTGTTGCTAATTAACTATTTCGCTACATTTTTATATGTATAGTCTGATAATATATCCGCTGGTAAATCATTAAAGTTAATCTTAATTGTTTTTAATTATTTCCATTCTCAATATAAATATGTTGACATATGATGTTTAGTGAACAATTATATATAAATGGGTATTGTCATGAATCACCCAGATGTGTTAATCACCCCATGAGATTCAGAGTTTACCATCGCTGATTTTGAAAGCTGGCGGGCACAGGTACAGGTAAATGTACCTGTGTATCGCAAACTTTTTTGTTCAGTAGACTTCAGATTGAGTGGGAAATACTTAAACAAACGAGCGTTTCGTAATCCGAATGAGAGAAGCTGATTAAAGAGTTGGTTACCCTTCAAAACGTCACGAGCGTGATTATTTTCTCACTTTGGTGTAGTGCTTTTAATTCTCAAATAAAATCTTGAGATGTCGGAAGCTATTTCTGTTGACGTTAGGCGCGTCGGTTTTTGATGGGATTTATTTAAAACCTCAGCGAAAATGAATTATCAAAGTGTAAAATTTATTCAGGATATGGTTTTGTTTTATATGGACAATTTTTAAAGAAAATATGTAATAACCTGCTGTGATTATCAAGCATATTTACCTGTGTTAAATATGCTTTTGCATGGTATACGAGATTGTTGATCTCATATATATCTTCAGTTAGTATTTTAACTTATCCTCGAAAATAATTATAGCATATGGATTTTGCTATGCTCTGAGTGTTGATTTTGCTGGTGTTACATTCTTTATTATAGGGCTGTTCACACATGTTATCATTATTAGAAAGTGATAGTAACGTCATTTACCGTATAAACTCTCTTGCAGATTTTATTCCGAGCCGAAATGTACTTCGATACTACAGTAGCGGAAAGGAGTTTTCTTTGTTTGCGCCTGCGGCTCGGTGTTTATTATTATTGATTGAAAAACAAGGGAATATTGTTGATAAAAAGATTTTAATGCAGAAGGGATGGGAGGAACATGGCGTTTGCGTATCGCCAAACACGTACTATCAAAATATTTCAAATATACGAAAGACGCTTAACAATATTATTCCGGAGCAGGATATCGTGACAACGGTAAAACGCTCCGGGCTGATTATAAAAAATTCTGTTGATATTGAGATTATTGATGGAAAGCCCTTACAAACGGTAAGTGATATAAATGATAAATGGCAGTTTCATCATTCCAGTGCGTTTAAACAATCAATGGCAGTTTTTATCAGCTTATTATCTCTGGCGTTGAGTTTGTACTTCTATTTTTTACAAATACTCTAGTTGCTAAAGTTATAGAAATACAGGAGGCTTGTCTTATGGAAATAAGCCTCCCGTATGAAATATAATGGAACGTTCGCATCTGAAGCTCCCCGTGATGCGAACGTCATTTTCTTTGGTTAAATTTCAATAGGTTGAAATTTAACCGCAATTATACTGATATTCTTCTGTATGCACCGGCTGCGTGACTTCAGTAATAAACGAACGTCACAACGGAGGTTGCATTTGCCGTTCCCCCGGTAACTTTATTGCCCGTTCTGACGTATTTGGGGGTTAATGTGAACGTCGCCGTCAGATCGTTGGTTGCTGGTTTCAGCAAAACACGGTTAAGCGAGGAATCCACATTCGCCGGTGAATCGAAGGCGATTGGCGCACCATCGTGCATTAGCTGGACCTGTATTCCGCGCGCAGTAGAGTCTTGGGTCAGGTTCAGGTATTCGGAAGTATTCGTTAAATCGGTAAAATCACTGAAAACAGCCTCTACCCCGACGTTAGGATCAACACAGGTTATGGTTATGTTCAGCGGCGAGCCGGCATATTCCGTACCTATGTCGGTGAAGTGCGCTGCGGCGATATCCCCCATGTCCATAACGTAACTGTCCGCAGAGGCTGAGCAGGACTGAGCGCTGACGCCAAATTGCAGGCGCAGCGGAATGCGGGTTTCGAGGTCAATCTTCCCGGTGCCGTGCCAGTAAGACAAGCCAAAGCGCGCGCCATTAAGGCTGGCATTATATTGGCCGGGAAGAATGACTTCTTCGCCGGTTGTTACCAGCGTGAACGTTGCACGTGCTTTCGCCCATGAAATGATTCGTATCGTATGTTCTCTGAGAACATTTTCCGCGTTAACAACGGCTAAATCTCCCCATTCCAGCCCGCCGGCGATCTCGCCTGACTCGTAATAACCATTAACGATATAACCGATGCCCGGAATACCGGTTTTCCAGATGGTATAGCTGTCGTTTCCGTCATGGTAGGTTTGCCCGCTTGATGCATTATCGATCACCAGATAGAAGCCGTATTTCAGCAATCCTGCTCCCAGTGAACATGCCGACACGTTTTTGGACCGGGATATAACCTGGCCTGCGGGATGAGGACCGCTGGTAATATTTATCTCGTTTTCATTAAAATACACGCCCGGACACATAACTTCGGATGCGGCCAGGGCCGGTTTGCTGATGGCAAGAAGCAATAAAGTTGCGATCAGGGGTAACTTCATTATTCGTACTCCACATAAAAAGTTGCGCTGGCGTTTGCTGAGCCAGAAGTAACCGAAGCTCCTGTTGCTTTGTATTGCGCATAAAACTCGAGTGAATGGGATGTGACGGAGTCGTCCTCAATAAAACGAAAACGGCCCTGTTCATTAATCGGCAGCCGGACGCCATCGTGATCCAGCAGCTCAACGGCGACACCCGTTGCTGCGTCGGGATCGGGTTCTATAGCCAGTAATTCCGGATTATCGGCATCGGGACGGCCAACAAATTGTATTCGTACGCCCCCGGTATCCGATGTGCAGTTAACGACGTTGATCTGAAACCGTTGCCGGTTTCCGCTGGCGTCGGGTTTGCGCAAAATGTCACTGGTTATTGCGCCCAGGATGATATTCTGGCTTTTCGACTCCTGCGCCAGCGCACATCCTCCGGCAGTGACGACGCCGCGTACATACAGCGTGATATCATATGCGTGGCTTTGGGGGGCCAGTAAACAAAGCAGAAGCCCGAGTCGTTTGATCATCATTTACAGGCACCTCACCGTTAATTGTTGCACCGCGCTTTGTTTCTTGGCCTGACGTAAGTCGTACTGTGCCTGGCATTGCTTATCCGGCGTTTTTCCCCATGTCACGTTAATCACGCCTTTTTCTTCCAGCCCAGAGAAATAGACCGTGCCGCCGTCGCTCACGATGCTGCTGTTGGTATCCGAACCAGAACCCTGTTTTACGGCCGCAATGGCGCCAAAAGGAACCTCCTGCTGCGGGTGTTTCAGTTTGAAAAGAACGCGGAATCCGACGCGGGTATTAAAGCGGGCCAGAACGAGCGCGCCGCGGGTAGGTACGACTTCGGTTACGGGTTCCTCCACTTCGGTGTCGTCTTTCAATGAGGTGGTATCCAGCGCAATACGGTTGAGACGATAGTTTGTGGCGTAAGGAACGATGGCGTAGCCGGCCCAGTTCGTTTTGACGCCGGCGGCATTTTCAATGCCAGTGCCGTATGTTCCTTCCGCGTGGACTAGCACATTGGTTTCACCCAGCGGCTGAGACAACACCAGCCCGTTGCGGTGAAACACGGCGCCGCCGCTGACGCCATAGCTGAGTTGACGGGAATCTTTATTCACGGAGTAGGCGGCATTCACGTTGCCGTAGCGGCCGTCATAATCCGCTGATGCCGACATGTTGCTGCCGCCTCCGCGATTGTTGAGCCCCTGGCGCACGCTATAGCTAAGATTGTTATTTTCCAGCAACGACCCGTTAATGCCGACTGTCGAGCTATTGCTGCCACGCGCGTTGGTATTGCTGTTCGCGGTGAAATACATCGGATGGCGGGAGGTGCCTTTGGGGGAAATCCAGTTGTGCAGGGGAACGGATACCGAAAGATTGATGATTTTATCGGATTCGGTATTCCAGGGCGTTCTGCTGTGGCTGTATGCCAGATTCACCATGGCGGAGGCGATATTGGTACTGAACCCTACCTGCATCAGATCGTTCTTTTTGGGCGTATGCCAGTACGTCTGGCGGCTCATGGTCGTATAAGCCGTACCGAACGATGAGATATTTTGCGAAAGGCTGAGCTGGACGTTGTTTTTCTTAACGTAATTGAGATCGTATCCGGCGTTGCCGGACGGCCCGTTATCATCTTCACGGATGCGGTTGCTGGCGACTTCGGAAAAGTTATAAAAGCCTTTTGTTGAGTAGCGTGAACCCAGCAGCTGGAGATTCGTGCCGATGCTGTTGAGTGATTTTGCGTAACGCAGACGGTAACTTTGCCCCTGATGCTTTGAGCCATCGACAAGTTTACTGTTGGCCTGGGTCACATCCAGGGACAGGGCGCCCAATCGTCCGAGGTTTTTACCTGCGCCGAATGCGGCGGACTTATAGTCCTCAGCTACGATGCTGCCTCCGTACAGGGTATAGCCATGAGGCATCCCCTGGATCCAGCTTCCCTGAGCGACATCCAACTGGCGTTTCTTGCTGTTGGCCTGATGAAATTCGCCGGCCATAAAGGCAAATTTACGGTGCCCGTCCCGCTGCAGGAGGGGGACGGTGGAATAAGGTACGGTATAGCTTCTCTCGCTGCCGTCCGCTTCATGAATAGTCACCTGCAAATCGCCGCTGGCTGAGGTGGGGTAGAGATCCGTGATATTAAATGCGCCGGGAGGAACATATGTCTCGTAAATAACATTGTTATTCTGACGAATCGTTACCCGGGCATTGCTTTGCGCAATGCCGCTGACGGTGGGAGCAAACCCTTTCTGGCTGTCGGGAAGCATGTTGTCGTCTGAAGCAAGACCGATACCGCGAAAGCCGAAGCTATCAAAGACATCCCCGGAAGAGAAACTGTCCCCGATGACAAAGTTGGAGCGCAGCTTGATCAGCGGTCGTTCGAGATAGGTGCTCAAATTACTCCACTTGTTGTCATTACGGCCGGAGTCGGAATAACGCCAGGTAGAATAGTTATGCAGCCGCCAGGGACCGAAATTCAGCCGTGAACGTAAGTTAAGAAAGTAGTTATTATCATTCTGATGATCGTCATAGCGGGTGTTTGCTCCGCTGAAATCATAGTTCAGCAGCAGGGCATTCACACCGTTTTCCCAGCGTTCAGGAGGGATAAAGCCACGCGTTTTTTTATTCAGCGCAACCTGGGGGATACTGATATTCAAACGTAAGCGCGACGTGTCGATTTCTATACGACTGTCCTGAATATACTGGGTTATATCTACACACGCATTTTCATTAAGTGCCTGTACTAACGCAGGAAACGCCTTGGTATTGACTGACAGCAGGCGGATCTGGGCCTCACTTAAGCAAGGCGTGACCGTGCCGCTTTCCTTTCCTGGCGTGAGCACGACATCCATTCGGTTAATGAAGTTACGGTTCAGGTAAATATCGGCGGAGTATTTACCCGGGGCGATTTCATTGCCTTTTGTCAGCCAGTCAAGATCGGCAACCTGACTGACATCAGCATTCAGTAAGGATGGATCAAAATAGAGATCGCCATTTGCCTCAACGCGGGGAGACAATAACAAAGAAATCAATATGCCTAAAGACAAAGGCCGGAAAGGCAGAATGATGGGATACCCACCCTTAGGGGGTGAAAACACATTATGAGTACGCAAGATAAACGTCCCTCTTTATCATATTCCCTGAAATTAAAGCGCTTTTGTCAGGATCTCGGTGTTTGCCCCAAAGTCATTGAGCGACTGGTAATGAAGCTGTCCAGCCCCTGCTGCGGGTAAGGTAATGCCGCCGCTGGAAAAAGGTGCGATCATGATGTTTTGGACATCTTTCCCCTGATATTTCATCTTGATCAGCGTGACATGGTAGGGGGTTGGGTTATTCACTTTCATCTGATTTCCCTGGCGGGAGAAGGTCAATTTCCGGTAGGCGTCATTGCTGTTTCCGCTAAGATTATCAGGGCGATAGAAGAGCTTTACCCGGCTGGCGATGGCCAGTTTGAGCATGTTGTTCTGACCTGGTGAGGATTGCGGTATTGATTTTACCGTCAGCCAGAATAAGGTTTCACGATCCTGTGCAAGCTGAGGGCCGGTATACATAATCCGCAGAATGTTTTCTTTATTGGATTTAATAACAAACAAGGGCGGGGTAATAATAAAGTCAGTGGCTTTATTTCCCTTTTGATCATCAACCCAGGATTGAATAAGAAAAACGTTTTTTGCATCGTTGTTCAATACGGAAAACGTTATTTCTTTATTTTGTGCCGGATAGATAAGACGCGTAGCACCAACGGAAACCCCGCCCGCACTGGCGGTATGAATCCCGGCCATAGAGACGCTGAGTGTGATAAGGAAGAGCTTCAATAGTTTCATAATGTATCGTATGAACGTTATGGAGATGAAATTCAGACGCCGTAACCGGCGTCTGGAATTAAAACCTGATGGTATGAATTATCAGGAATACGTGATGGTGAATGTAGAAGATGCGCTGGCATCACCCGCGGTCGGGCTTGTGCTGGTTGAAATAAAGCCTGACTGGAAGTGCAGCGTGTTATCACCGGCATTTAACTGAACGGCGGTAGACGCTGTACCTACCGGAAGTGCGCTGCCGGTATGATCAAAAATCTGCACACCCACGCCAGTGGCTTTCCCTGCACCGACACCGGCTTCCAGTACGCTCGGATCGCCCTGAGAGGTAACGCCATTAAACGTAATCTGCGCGTTTTGAATGGTGCTAACATCACAATCAACTAATTTGATTTGGAAATCAGTACGTGAAGGCGCCTGAGTACCTGCGGTGGTGCCCAGAGCGGCTAAACGAACCTGTCCCATGTTAACGTTGAGGTTTGTTGACGCTGTATCTACCGCACAGGCTGTATCCACAACGGAACCTGTAAAGTTAACCGTACCCGCTTCAACGGTTACTGGCGCTGCGATGGCGGAAGTAACAGCGGAAGAAAAGACCAGCGCTAAAACGGTAGAAACATGTTTCATTTTCATCAAATAATTTCCTTTTATATAACTCACAGTTAAACACTGGCTTCATTCTCCAGATGCCAGTTCATTAAACGGAGAGCGTCGTTACATACGCTCTCTGTTAATTTGGTGCTGTTTCCCAAAAATATTACTTTGGGGTAAAACATATCGACAGAAGTTAATATGGTGGTAACTCAGTCGATTGAATCCCATTTTTTTAAAGGCTTTATCCCTGTAACGATAAATTTGTTTGCTGGAGACGTTCAGCTCACGAGATATGCAATTAATACTTTTACCCGTTAAGATCTGATAAAAAGTACGAAACTCAGATAATGTCAATGCGGAAAAGAAGTTAATTCTGCCTGCTGCTTTTATCATGAATTCAATTTTGTCTAAAACAACCTTTTTTGATAAGAATAAATCACGGCACTCAGGATTTAGTATTTTAGGGTGGTTGTTATAAGTAAAAATGACTTTACACGTGTTTTTGATGGCGAGAAAGATATCACCCTGATAAGCGCTGTAGGTATCCAGGTCAAAGATATAAATATCATTTTTCTGCGGGTGTACTTTATTGATTTGTTCACCAGAGTTACTCGCATTGACGGTGATGATGTCATGCTCTTTCATGAGTTCTCTGATACCGAATGAAAAATAGTAGTCTTCAGAAATTAGATATATCATAAACTTTCACCCATTTAACTAATACTTCCAAGGGAAACTTATTGTCAGAGGATTAATGTTTATAACATGGTCACTCTTCCCTTAGTGAATTATTCCAGTGAGCGTAAATGTGTAGGCTGACTACGCTCTGTGGAAGTTAGTATGGGAAGGGGGAGGAAATGATGCAATTTGAATTTATTTAATTACATCAATTTAATGTTATTACTGTTTTAAATATGTTTGCTGTTAATTATTTTCTTTTAAATCAATGTGATGCGCCGTTTCTTAAGCGCGGTTTTTCTTCTTAATTAAAGTTATTTTGGCTTCGGGGTGCTATTTTAATGTGCTTTTTAGGGTTCGTTTTGTTGTTAAAGAAAGAGAATGTTAACATAACTTGCTGTCAAACGTGTAATCATGGTTACTTTATTTGGTAATACCAGCAGTATTATCTGGTATTTATTTGGCAAGATATTTTCTGTTTTCAGAATGTATTAATAATGGTCAGTGTGTTTAAGTTTTAGCGAAGATAAACTTAAGCTTGTAAGAGTATTTTTTATAAGCAGCAAGTGGCGTTAATCCAGCGATGGGGCTTGATGTGTCTAAAAAGTTTATCCGTTGGCTGGACAAGCTGGAAAGAGATGGCCTGATTGTACTTAACGGTGAACATATCACGCCGTTATTGCAGCGGGATAAAGTGGGGGGACTAAACGGGAGAGATGTGGGGGCGTTTTGTTATGAACACGGCCTCCAGACTTCTCCGAAGGCAGATGACCCTATCTCCGGGTAAACGGCGACGGCGAATGATCGCGTACTCAGGCAGAGTCAGGCAATGCTGTATCCACTCAGCAGGAAGATGCTCTGCAAACGTCTGTGCAGAGGGCGGAGGCATCAGGGATGGTCGCAGAAATTGGGCAGGTTGTTGAGAAGTGGCATAAAAAACGGCTCCCTGTTGTGGAAGCCGTTATAGTGCTGCAGTTTAAGGATCGGTCAACTGATCCTTAACTGATCTGCATTGGCATCAGCCGGCTTGTGCTTCCCGCCGGTTGAGTGACGTCCCTTACGGTTTTTGCGCACGCTGGCCCCAAGGCATTCGCTGGTACCAGGGACGGGGAACGGGGTGGACGATGGCGTTCAACGCCCTGGCGTAGTCCATCACCAGACCGGGCGTCCAGGCCATGGTCGTCGCCCGTTGGCGTACCTGCGCTGCGATCCACAGTTCCGGCATAAACAACATTTTTACCATTGCGTGCCAGCTGCGCGTCCGGGCGCTTAACACGCCATCCAGCGCCGACTCCAGCGCATAAGCCGTGCTGCTTGAACAGTTGCGGTACGTCAGGTTATAGGTCATATCCTGCTGATAGCGCTGCCAAAAATGCAGCAGTCCCTTCAGGTTGTAATCCCGGAAAGTAATTTTCCGGTCTGAAGCGCACCAACGGGTGGATTCCGTGATGTAGTCAGGCTGAAAAATGCCGGGCACATCGTTGTCATGGGTCGCCTTGAGCAGGCGCAGGAATTCCGAAGGAGAACGATCAATATCCTGAGCGGGATAAAGGCTGATGTAGACCAGCGGCGATGCCTCAAGTGCGGCATGGCCGGTAGAGATGACCCCGTTAACGTCCACTGCCGCGATATAACGGTTGATCACGGGACGGGGCAGCGTACTGCCTTTGGCGGAACCCTCCGGCGTCCAAACATGCACGTTCAGCGGGCCCGCCGCCGCAGGCTGTGGCATTGCGCCTGCTTCCGGCTCCTCTTTGGCCGGGCGCGCGGTAAAGAAGTCCACCGGCAGCATCAGTTCAAAGACGGAGGTGGTCCATTTCAGGCCATGGAGTCGCTTTGCGACAATCAGCATATTGACGCTGCTGGACACGATCATTCCGCCGAGAAAAAACGACACCGCGCTATGGGGATGCATCACCAAAAAAAGCGCGAAGGCGAGGTACAGTACGCCGGTAATGCAGGTGGTGCGCCAGTAGGGAAAACGTACTACCCAGGCGGACGCCAGAATGAACAGTCCGACGATGGCGTAGGTGGCGCTAAAGAAAAACGCCAGCAACATGTTGCTGTATTGGTGATTCAGCAACATGCTCACGGCGACGAACAGGAAAATGCCGCCTTTGAAGTAGAGCACCGCCTTCTGTGCGCCAATGCCGCTTGAGGCGATGCTCAGCGTCACCAGGCTTTCCAGCAGCAGCAGGGCGCCGAAGGTTTTCAGTGGAAACAGGGGGGCGCCATCCAACCCGTCAAGAAAAATGACGCACCCGGTAATGCTCCATAACACCCCCATGAGCCACAGGTATTTCGCCCGGGAACGTAAAAAATCTCCGCCGAGGAGCAGCAATGCGATCTGTATCATGATTGCCACACCCTGCCCATGATGCTTGCGGGCGCATTGTTGGCCGTTGACGAAACTTTCCAGCATCCGACAATTGTGCGGGTATGGGGATCCTGCCGCAGGATCTGGCTTACGTCGGTTATCCACAGCCAACTGCCCTGCCTGGATTTGAATCGGAAGCGTATTACGCGCGGTCCGCCGGCGTCCCAGGGTTGCTGCCAGTGTTCCGCGGCGGCATCGCGATCGTCGGTGTGAATATGATGCAAGACATTGCCGATATCCTCCATGTCTTCATGGGGAGCGGCGCTAAACCAGGCTGGCAGGTTATCCCAATGAAACTTGCCGCTGCCGGTTTCGAGATGATAATTCGCCTGTATTTGCCACATGGTTTTCCCATTGTCCTTATAACTGGTGAGAACACGTATAAACATCATCATTAGTGCCGCTATGGCCAGGAAGCATTGTGCAATCAATAGGGGTTCTTCATCGGCGAGCGAGGAAATAAAAAAGGGGCCGGTTTCACGCAGTGTATAATAGCCGGAGAACGCAGCGATGATCAGTAACGCGATCGAGCCTCCGGGATTTCCCCAAATCTGGGACAAAATGATACTCAGGATAATTAACAGACAAAGCGAGAGCAGGCTGCTCACGCCAGGCGGCAGATGCAATATTGCTTTATCCACATGAGCGATGGTGCCGTTGAAAATAAGTTCGGCCGCGCCAATTAATAATATGATGGCGGTGATTCCTAATGATACATTTTTTAAATTAATGTATTTTTGGTTTATATGGGTAAACAGGAAACCCATGATAACTGGTGTTGCAGAAAGTATGCCTGTGACTTCAGAGCTATAATTTTCCCAGAAGGTATCCAGCAGCGCGACGTTCAGATAATACTGAACAAAACTGTAGATCAGAAAAGCCATAATGAGATTAAGGATGATTGTCGAAACAATCCAGGTCACGATGGCTGACAGTTCATCATATTTGCGGGAAAAATACTGCACCGACAGGGCGATGAGCACCTTTGTCGACGTTAGCGCCATGAAGATTAGGGTGTATATAACGGGATGTTCATGGGCCAGAGCCGGAATGTTTGCGGTGACTTCCGCCAGGAAAAACGCAATAAACAGCAATAACCAGTGACGCCTCGGTGACCAGAGAAATGCCGCCATTATCACGCCGGACTGATACCAGCTTTCCTCGTCTGAGTTATTTAACTCTGTGGAGAGTATAGACATCAGATAATAAAGTATTATCCATGGAATCAATGGAACAATATTCTTGTATAAATAGCCAAAAAGTTTGTGCCACATGACAAATACTCTTTCCCTGTGAGTCATCCGGATGATGATACCGGAGGCACTTTTCTTTTTGAATTATTTTTCGCAGTGATTTTTGGTTGGTTATTGTTCTGTTTAATTACGCTTTTGTATTCATGCCGGACTGGCAAAATATATTCTATTCTTCTATTTGAAGAATAGAATATATTTACTTGGTGAATTTATTGCTTGGCTATCTGCCGCAGTAAAATAATAATAGCGCACACCGGAATACCATGAACAGGCAAGTGATAACGCCTTTAATAACAAAACGCTCTGCTGTTCAGCCTGGGGCGGTAGGGGGCGCTTTCGTATCACGCTGCGCCCGGGTTATCCGTGAAGCGGCGTACCGCAGGCGCTGAGGTCTGCACATACCATCAGATGGCCGTTGGTAACGAAAGCGCCATATTTTTTTGCCGGTCGTCTTTAACCATCAGAAAGAGCCCATCACCATCATGCAGCGTTAAATCTTTGTCTGTGGCTTTTGTTCGTAGGACTTTGGTATTGGTGAGAGGGCGTGTTGTTCGGGCCATGATGACCATTCTTCCAGAATGGGTCTAAGTTTTTAGGTCTACATCCTACCGCATACCAATACGTATACTAATAGCCTCTGGATTTGGCTGGACTTCCCCGGACTACCGTGGAAAGAAAAAAACCGCAAACCTGGGTGGAATGCGGGTTTTCAGTACTTCTCCGGACAACTCCGGAACTTAATGTGGTGGACCTGGCGGGAGTTGAACCCGCGTCCGAAATTACTACGCCGTCGGCACTACATGCTTAGTCCGGTCTTTACATTCGCTTGCCAGCTGCGGACGGACACGCCACTAACAAACTAGCCTGATTAGTTTTAACGCTTCAACCCCAGGCAGGGCATCCACGCGATCTCTTTTGGGTTTGACCTCTCTTGATCCCCGTCCTAAGAGCGGAGGCTAGGGAGAGAGGGCTCAGAGCAGGTTATTAAGCTGCTAAAGCGTAGTTTTCGTCGTTTGCGACTATTTTTTTGCGGCTTTTTACGAGGCAAACCGCCCCTCGGCATGCACCTTGGGTTTCGCCAATCCCGTCGAATCCAGAATCAGGCCCAAGTATGTTATCGGCAAGTATAACAGAAGTTTATGCTGCCACGCCAGTGTTTAGCGGGCGGCATTCTTCATGATACGGGCTTTGTCCGTTTTCCATTCACGTTCTTTTATGTCAGAACGTTTATCGTGCTCTTTCTTACCTTTTGCCACGCCGATCTTCAGTTTGGCCCAGGCGTTTTTCCAGTAGAGCGACAGCGCCACGATGGTATAACCATCGCGGTTAACGCTGCCGAACAGCGATGCCAGCTCACGCTCTTTGAGCAGCAGTTTGCGGGTGCGGGTCGGGTCGCACACGACGTGCGTTGAGGCCACGCTGAGCGGTGTAAAAGTGGCGCCGAAAAGATAGGCCTCGCCGTCGCGCAGAATTACGTAGCTTTCACCAATGTTGGCCTTGCCGGCCCGCAGTGATTTTACTTCCCATCCCTGCAGGGAAAGCCCGGCCTCGATCTCTTCTTCAATGAAGTAGTCGTGGCGGGCGCGTTTGTTCAGGGCGATAGTGGCTGAACCGGGTTTATGTGCTTTTTTCTTCGTCATAATACCGTCATTATACTGGTTACTGTGCGGATTAACATCTTCCCGCCCTGAGAGATCTTCATCTCGCTGGAGACCTCATTCTAATGGATTAACCTAATGTGCTTAAGGCATTTTTCCCTGAGCGATGATAAATGGTATTATGCGTTCGTTATATTTGTTCAGGAATTGTTATGCCGCAGATTAGCCGTTCAGCTCTGGTTCCCTTTAGCGCCAGGCAAATGTATCAATTGGTCAACGATGTCGCCGCCTATCCGGCCTTCCTGCCGGGATGCATTGGATCACGCGTGCTGGAATCGGGACCGGAATCCATGACTGCCGCGGTGGCCGTTTCCAAGGCAGGGATCAGTAAAACGTTTACCACCCGCAATACGCTGACTGACAACAGCAGCATCCGCATGCAGCTGGTTGACGGGCCGTTTCGTAAGTTGATGGGCGGGTGGCAATTTACGCCACTGAGTGACGATGCCTGCAAAGTTGAGCTGCACCTCGACTTTGAGTTTACCAATAAGCTGGTTGAACTGGCGTTCGGTAAAATATTCAAAGAGCTGGCGGGCAGCATGGTGCAGGCGTTTACCAGCCGTGCCCGTGAGGTTTACAGTGCCTGATATCTCGGTTGAAGTCGTCTATGCGCTGCCGGAGCGCCAGTACCTGCGTAAGGTTACGCTGCCCGAAGGCGCCAACGTTGAGCAGGCTATCGTGAGTTCCGGCTTGCTGGAGCTGCGCACGGATATTGATCTGAGCCGGAATAAAGTCGGCATCTTCAGCCGCGCGGTAAAACTTTCCGATATTCTTCGGGATGGCGATCGGGTAGAGATCTACCGACCTCTGCTGGTTGATCCCAAAGAGCTGCGGCGCCAGCGCGCGGAACGCACCAAAAAATAAGGCGCAATTCGCGCCTTATTTTTCATCCTCTGTCCGGACACCTTTCCCTGTAGCGCCGTGTTCGCGTTGATGCGAAGCAGCGATTACTCTTTGGTATCTTTCAGATTTTGCGAGTTATCAATACCGGTCAGAATACCGGCAGAGTCAAACGTCAGCGTCAGCGTTTGCTGTGAAATAGCCTCGTGTCCCGGCTGCTGACGGAATACATAATACCAGGTGCTCGTGCCGAACGGGTCCTGCAACATCGGCGTGCCCAGCGTATAGGCCACCTGTTGCTGCGTCATACCCCGATGGATCTTCGCGATTTCGGCGGTAGTCAGGTAGTTGCCCTGATTGATGTCGGGACGATATACCACTTTCTCAAAGGTAGAACAGCCAGCGGTCAGCATAACCAGAACTACGGCAGCGGCAGTCAGCGTTTTACAGCGCATAGTAATTACATTCCTTTTGGACATAGGTTGCCGATGATAATCGACCTTGCAACGGTTGGAAACCTTATCAGACTCCAATATGACCTCAGGAATCAAAAAAAGTTGGCTTTTTAGGCTGCTAACAGCTCTTTTGCGTTCGCCAGGGCGTTGCGTGTAACCTCGCTGCCGCCCAGCAGGCGGGCCAGTTCCTGTAATCTTGCGCGTTTGTCCAATGCCTGCATCATGGTTTCTGTTTCCGCGCCGTCCGTGTGCTTGGCGACAAAGAAGTGCTGATGTCCGCAGCCTGCGACCTGCGGCAGGTGGGTAACGCACATTACCTGCGTGGACTCGCCCAACTGGCGCAGCATTTTGCCGACAACGGCGGCGGTCGGACCGCTGATCCCGACGTCGACCTCATCGAAAATCAGCGCCGGCGTTTCCATTTTCTGTGCGGTAATAACCTGAATCGCCAGCGCGATGCGGGATAGCTCGCCTCCGGATGCGACTTTCACCAACGGTTGCAGCGGCTGCCCCGGGTTGGTGGTGACGCTGAACTCCACCCGGTCGGCGCCTTCCGCGGTCAGGTGCTCCGGGGTGTAGGTGACGTCGATAGCAAACTGACCGTGCGGCATGGAAAGTTCGTGCATGCTGCGGGTGATATGCTGCATCAGTTCGGTCGCATAGCCGCAGCGCTGCTGGTGCAGTTGCTCCGCCAGCGACAGTGCGTGCCGGTGGCGTTGCTGAATCTCATCGCTGAGTTGTTCCAGCCCGCTTTCCTGCTGCTCCAGCGCCGTTAATTCATCCTGCAATTGCTGGCTGTAGGCCGGTAACTCTTCCGGTGTTACGTGATGTTTGCGAGCGAGCGCTAACTGACGGGAGAGACGTTGTTCCAGTTCGTATAAACGATTCGGGTCCAGCTCCAGCCTGTCGCTGTAATGACGAAGTTCCGCGCTGGCCTCGGAAAGCTGAATGGCTGCTTCTTCCAGCATGCTCAGCACCGGTGAAAGCGCATCATCCATTTCCGCCAGCTCGGTGACCTGTTGCCGTGTCGTGTGCAACAGGCTGAGAATATTGTCACTTTCTGACTCAGACAGAATGTGCAACGCCCGCTGGCTGACGGTAAGAAGTTGCCCGCTGTTAGCCAGCCGTTTGTATTCTTCGTCAATTTGCTCATATTCGCCGGACTGCGGGGCAAACTCGTGCAGTTCCTTAAGCTGATATTGCAGCAATTGACGGCGTGACTCGCGCTCTGCGGACTGTTGCTGAGAGTGCGCCAGCTCACGGCACCCATGATGCCAGTGCTGATAGGCTGCCCGCATTTCCTGCATCAGCCCGGTCTGATTGCCGTAGGCATCAAGCAGTTGCTTTTGGTGCTCCGGACGCAGCAGAAGTTGGTGGGCATGCTGACCGTGAATTTGGATCAGTAACTGACCCAACTCCCGCAGTTGGGAGAGCGGAACCGCGGTGCCGTTGATAAAGCCGCGGGAACGTCCGTCCGCGCTGACTACCCGACGTAGCAGGCACTCACTTCCCTCATCCAGTTGGTTCTCCTCCAGCCAGGCTCGCGCAGAAGGCGCGTCACTGAGGGAGAAGCGGGCGCAGATATCCGCCCGCGGCGTGTTTAGCCGGACCATTGCCGCTTCTGAACGCCCGCCAAGACACAGGCCAAGCGCGTCAACGGCGATGGATTTGCCCGCGCCGGTTTCACCGGTAATTGCCGTCATACCAGACTGGAAGTCGATATCCAGTTCACGCACGATAGCAAAGTTGGAAATGGTCAGTTGTGTCAGCATCAGCCTTCCCCTGGATGGAGTTACATTACTGTATTGATAACCAGTATAAACTGGTTTTTTATCCAGTAAAGAGGCTGATGAAAATATTTCTGCCGTCAGAACAGTTTTTTAGACCACCCCAGCTTGGTGCTTAACGTATTGAAATAGCTATAGTCCTTAGGATGAATCAGATCCAGGTGGAACCGGCTGCGATGGATCATCACTTCTTCGCCCTGCTGGATAGGCAACGCAATCTGGCTGTCGCAGCTGATTTCCAGATCGTTGCTGAAGTGGGAGAAACGCAGGTGGATGGTGCTGGAGCTGTCGATCACCAACGGTCGCGCCGATAAGGTGTGCGGGAACATGGGGACCAGGGCGATGGCGTCCAGCGTCGGCGTGAGGATCGGACCGCCGCCCGAGAGGGAATAGGCGGTGGAGCCGGTCGGCGTGGAGATGATCAGTCCGTCGGAGCGTTGGGAAAATGCAAATCGTTCGTCGATATACACTTCGAATTCGATCATGTGCGCAACTTTGCCGGGATGCAGGACGATCTCATTGATGGCGGTGCTCAGGCGGCGCTGCTGGCTGGAGCGACGTACCTGCGCCTCCAGCAGAAAGCGGCGTTCGCTGATGTATTCGCCCTCAAGAACGGCGGAAAGCTGTTGTTTAGCGTTATCCGGGTCGAGATCGGTCAAAAAGCCGAGATTTCCGCGGTTAACGCCGATCACCTTAATGTCGAAACGCGCCAGTACCCGCGCGGCGCCAAGCATGTTGCCGTCGCCGCCGACCACCACTGCAAGATCGGCCTGGTGCCCTATGTCGGCCAGACTTCCGCTGAGTGCGTCATGCAGGCCGAGCTCACGGGCGACCTGATGTTCGACAATAACCTTATATCCTTTATTTTTTAGCCAGTTGTAAAGCATTTCATGCGTGGCTAACGCGGCCGGATGGCGCGGATGTCCCACCAGGCCGATACATCCAAATAGTTTATTCATTGCAGTGGATTTCCCTCAGAGGCAATTTTTATGCCCTCCTGTGAGCGCTTCGCTTGAATCGCCGACTTTCATCCCCATAATAATCCAGAAAGCGATTCTAATGCTAAACCGCGGAGAATTTCATGAGTAGTAAAGAACATAAGATGCCGAATGAGCAAGTCTCGGAAGAGATGGACGTTGAGCAAAACCCGCAGGAGCAGGCTCAGACGGAAGCGGTGGAGACCGCCGATCCGCGCGATGAGCGCATTGCTGAGCTTGAAGAAAAACTGCTGGAAGTTCAGCAAAGTGAGCGCGACAGCGTGTTACGCGCCCGGGCGGAGATGGAAAATATCCGTCGCCGTGCGGAAATGGACGTGGAAAAAGCGCATAAGTTTGCTCTGGAAAAGTTTGCCGGCGAACTCCTGCCGGTTATCGATAACCTTGAGCGCGCGCTGGATCTGGCGGATAAATCCAATACCGAACTGGCCGCAATGATTGAAGGGATTGAGCTGACGCTGAAATCCCTGCTGGACGCCGTACGCAAATTTGGCGTCGAGCAGGTCGGCGACGTGAACGTACCGTTCAACCCGGAAGTGCATCAGGCGATGACGCTGATGGAATCAGAAGACCATGAGCCCAATCACGTTATGATGATGATGCAAAAAGGGTATACGCTGAACGGCCGTCTGCTGCGCCCTGCGATGGTTGCGGTATCCAAGGCGAAGTCCTGATCCCGGTACGCCGTCTGCAGAGAATGAGCCAGTCCGCTGCGACTGGCTTTTTTGTTTCTGCTCTTCTGTGCTTTTATTCTTCGGCGCCGTTTTCCGGCAGACGCGGCGCCCAGTCAATGGCGGCAAGCCCTTGTTGCTCCAGGAACTGGTTGGTCTGGGAAAAATGATGGCAACCGAAGAAGCCGCGGTGGGCGGAAAGCGGGGAAGGGTGCGGCGCTTTCAGTACATGATGGCGCTGGCGATCGATGATGCTGCCTTTTTTCTGTGCGTGAGAACCCCACAACAGGAAAACCAGCCCGGAGCGGTGCTCGTTCAGCGCGGCGACGACCCGATCGGTGAATTGTTCCCAGCCCAGGTTGGCATGGGAATGCGCCTTCCCCCCTTCAACCGTCAATACGGTATTGAGCAGCAGCACGCCTTGATCCGCCCAGCTCTTCAGGTAACCGTGGCGCGGAATTTCAAATCCGGGGATGTCGGTTTGCAGCTCTTTATACATATTAACCAGCGACGGCGGCGCCGGGATTCCGGGGCGCACCGAGAATGACAGGCCATGCGCCTGATTCGGGCCGTGATAAGGGTCTTGCCCGAGAATCACAACCTTGACGTCGCCGAACTCGGTAAAACGGAAAGCGTTGAAGACGTCTTTCTGCGGTGGATAAATGGTTTTACCAGAGGCCCGTTCCGTAGCCACAAAGGCCAGCGTGTCGTGAAAATAGGGCTTTTCTTTCTCCGGACCAATGACGTCGTGCCAGGTCAATGAGGAGGTCATCAATGCTCTCCCTTGTTTATTGAGGAATTTTAAAGCGGTAGCTTACCTTCTCAGCAATCGAAGTAAAACACTTCTCCTTAACAAAAATGGGATGTGCCGGATCGCCGCGTTCAGCGGTGGAGGTAACGCAAGAATTAAAATTTTTTTGAAAATTTACAAAAATAAATGAGACCTACGGTTGTCATAAATTGATGTAAAACATAAAATTACTCCAATGACACTTGTCAACGCCCTGCGGTAATTGATTTAAGTCAAAGAATTACCCCCTTCATGCTGGTATATAGAACAACAGGATAACATTGGTTTTACCAAATGCCCTGATTACCGGGGCTGAGTTAACACAAGATTCACCGTTTTTTTGCTCTATGACCGGAGGCAACACAATGATTACTGGTATTCAGATTACGAAAACTAACAATGCGAACCTGATGAATTCCTTCTGGCTGCTGGACAGCAACACCGGCGAAGCCCGCTGCGTCTGCGCCAAAGGCGATTACGCGGAAGATCAGGTTGTGCCGGTAAAAGATCTCGGCGAGATCGAGTACCGTGAAGTTGAATTACAGGTTCAGCCGACCGTGCGCGTGGAAGGCGGTCAGCACCTGAACGTTAACGTACTGCGTCGTGAAACGCTGGAAGATGCCGTTAAGCACCCGGAAAAATACCCACAGCTGACCATCCGCGTGTCCGGCTATGCGGTGCGTTTTAACTCTCTGACGCCTGAACAGCAGCGTGACGTCATCGCTCGTACCTTTACCGAAAGCCTGTAATTGCGGGCAGCGGTTAAAAAAGTAAGATAACAAGGGACTACGGTCCCTTTTCTTATGCCTGAATGTTGCTTTATCAGGGAGATAATTTCGTTTTGGAATGATTTTTGAACAGATGAAATAGGTAGGAAAAATAATTTAACTTAATGATATTGATAAATTAAATTATTTTCCCTTTTTCAGGTGTACAGGTGGTCGCGGCGTTTTCTTGTTTTAGATCAAAAAAAGCGACAAAGGCAATGAAAGTCAGCGTCTTCTCTGTCAGAAAAGGCAGAAAACGTTGCAGATAAAGGGCGCGATGGAGAATAAATCACCACATCCGGTTTCGCGGCTATTTTCAGAAAAAGCCCCGCACAGATGCGCAGGGCTGAAAGGACTTATTCTTCGGCGACCGCCGGCTTGCCGGTCGTCGGCGCCCGTCGTTTTCCGATATTCTTGCTGTCGCGGTGACGGACTTTTACCTTCACCTTCTTCTTCTCTTTGTCGTTTTTTTTCTTTTCAGCCCGTTTAGCCAGCGCTTTCTTCGAGGGCTTGCCGCGGTTCTTTTCACTCGGGGTACGGGTTTCCGGACGCAGTTCATCAACCACGCGGGACTTCAGCGGCTCATCCAGATAGCGACCGACTTTACCCAGCAGCAGATGGTCATGCGCTTCGACCAGCGAAATGGCGACGCCTTTACGACCGGCGCGGGCCGTACGGCCGATACGGTGCAGATAGGTGTCGGCCGTGCGCGGCATGTCGAAGTTAAACACGTGGCTGATGTCGGCAATGTCCAGCCCGCGCGCCGCGACGTCGGTCGCGATCAGCACATTGACGCGGCCGTCCACGATGCGCTTGATGGCTTCGTTACGCTTGGCCTGCACCATTTCGCCTTCGAGATAGCAGGAGTTTATCCCCGCCTGACGCAGCCAGCCGCCCAGCTCGTGTACGCGTTCACGCTTACGCACGAAGACAATGGATTTGGTGACGTCTTCCTGCTTCAGCAGATGGCACAGCAACGCGGTCTTATGTTGCAGGTTATCCGCGCGGTAATACCATTGCTGGATTTTTTTACGCTCGCGGCGTGAGGGCTCCGCCTCCACCTCGACCGGGTCGTTGAGCAGACGGTCGGCGAAATCCTGAATGGCTTCTCCTTCCAGCGTGGCGGAAAACAGCAGCGTTTGCTTACGCCAGCGGGTTTCCGCGGCGATGGTTTCGATGTCCTGCGCGAAACCCATGTCGAGCATGCGGTCCGCTTCATCCAGAATCAGGGTTTCCACCGCGCGGCAATCGAAGTTTTCTTCTTTAATGTATTGCAGCAGACGGCCAGTGGTAGCGACCACGACGTCCTGGTTTTCGCTGAAGACTTCGGCATGGTTCATGTAAGCGACGCCGCCGGTGATGGTGGCGATATCCAGCGAGGTGTGACGGCTCAGCGCCTGCGCCTGTTCGGCAACCTGCATCGCCAGTTCGCGGGTCGGCGTGAGGATCAGGATGCGCGGCGGCCCGGATTTTTTGCGCGGGAAGTCGAGCAAATGCTGCAACGCGGGTAACAGATACGCTGCGGTTTTCCCGGTTCCGGTCGGGGCGGACCCCAGTACGTCACGGCCATCCAGCGCCGGAGGAATGGCGACGGCCTGAATGGCGGTAGGGCGTTCATAGCCTTTATCGCTCAGGGCGTCCAGCAGACGCTCGTCGAGTTCGAGTTCAGAAAAATGGGTGACAGTCATGGTTTACCTCGCTTGGGGCGCAGATTATAGACGGGTTGGCGGAGATGTTCACCCATAAAAACGCGGGAAGCGCGCGCTTTTCCTTGCCACCGGGATGCCTTATGCTACGCGGCGTGAGCTATTACGGGAATTATTATGAATCAGAATGCCGTGAATACGGCGCCTTTGCGGCGTAACGGATTTACCTTCAAGCACTTCTTCGTCGCGCACGACCGCTGTGAAATGAAGGTCGGCACCGACGGTATTCTGCTCGGCGCCTGGGCGCCGCTGGCGGCGGAGACACGTCGTATTCTTGATATCGGCACCGGCAGCGGTTTACTGGCGTTGATGCTGGCGCAGCGCAGTGCGCACCGCGCCCGGATCGATGCCGTTGAGCTGGATGAAAACGCCGCGCGGCAGGCGGGAGAGAATTTTGCCGCCTCACCCTGGGCTTCCGCACTGCATATACATCAGGGAACGATTCAGGCGTTCCGGGCGGAAAAATACGATCTGATCGTCAGCAACCCGCCATATTACCCGCAGGGCGTGGCGTGCCGCACGCCGGGCCGTGACAATGCCCGCTATACCACCACGCTGGGCCACGCCGAGTTGTTGGGCTGCGTTTCCCGTTTGCTGAATGACAATGGGCTGTTTTCCCTGATCCTGCCGGCGGAAGAGGGGGACGCGTTTATCGTATTGGCGGAGCAGGCAGGATGGCTCCCGCTTGCGCTGATGCGGGTGGCGGAGAACGGCGCCAGGCCGCCGCGGCGGATGCTGATGACGTTCAGCCGCGAAGTCGCTGCCGGCGCATTACGGGAAAACCGGCTGGACATTCGCGGGAACGACGGGGAATACAGCGCGGCGTACCGCGCTTTAACCCGGGATTTTTATCTGTCTTTTTAAGCTTACGGCTGAAGGATCGTCGGCTTCGGATTCTCCAGCTGTCCGGGATAATCCAGCGTGTAATGCAGGCCGCGGCTCTCTTCCCGGCTCAGTGCGCAACGCACGATCAGCTCGGCGACCTGCACCAGGTTCCGCAGTTCCAGCAAATTGTTGGAGATACGGAAATTGGCGTAGTATTCATGGATCTCCTGCTGCAACATCTGAATCCGCCGCATTGCCCGCTCCAGTCGTTTGGTGGTACGCACGATGCCGACGTAGTCCCACATAAACAGCCGCAGTTCATGCCAGTTATGCTGAATCACCACCCGTTCGTCGGAATTGTCGACCCGGCTGTCGTCCCATTCGGGCAACTGCCTGACCAGCTCGATCTGCGGCAACTGCTTCAGAATATCCTGCGAAGCAGACCAGGCGTACACCACGCACTCCAGCAGCGAGTTGGAGGCCATGCGGTTGGCGCCGTGCAGCCCGGTGTAGCTCACTTCGCCGATGGCGTACAGCCCGTTCAGATCGGTGCGTCCACAGTGGTCGACCATCACGCCGCCGCAGGTGTAGTGCGCAGCCGGAACGATAGGGATCGGCTCTTTGGTCAGATCCAGCCCCAGCGTCAGCAGCTTTTCGTAAATCGTCGGGAAATGCTGCATCACGAAATCGGCCGGTTTATCGCTGATGTCCAGATACATGCAGTCTGCGCCCAGGCGTTTCATCTCGTGGTCAATCGCGCGGGCGACGATGTCGCGCGGGGCGAGTTCGCCGCGTTGGTCGAAGTCAGGCATAAAGCGGGTGCCGTCCGGCCGTTTCAGCAGCGCGCCTTCGCCGCGCAGGGCTTCGGTCAGCAGGAAGTTACGCGCCTGGGGGTGGTACAGGCAGGTGGGATGGAACTGGTTGAATTCCAGGTTCGCCACCCGGCAACCCGCGCGCCAGGCCATCGCGATGCCGTCGCCGGAGGAGATATCCGGATTGGTGGTATATTGGTATACTTTGGCCGCGCCGCCGGTAGCCAGCACGACGGTTTTGGCGCGCAGCGTTTCCACGCGCTCCAGGCGGCGGTTCCATACGTAAGCGCCGACCACGCGCAACGGGCCGGCTAATCCGATTTTTCTGGATGTGATCAGATCTACCGCATTACAGCGTTCGCGGATGCAAATATTCGGGTGAGTGCTTGCTTTCTGTACTAGCGTAGTCTCTACTTCTTTACCAGTGGCGTCGGCGCTGTGCAAAATGCGGCGGTGGCTGTGGCCGCCCTCTCGGGTCAGGTGATAGCGCGATTCGCCGCCGGGGGTGATTTCGGTGTCGAACAGCACGCCCTGATCGATAAGCCACTGCACGCAATCCTTTGCGTTGCTGGCGATAAATTCAACGGCGGAGGGATCGCACAGTCCCGCTCCGGCGATCAGCGTATCCTGCACATGGGATTCAATGCTGTCGGTCTCATCAAACACGGCCGCGATGCCGCCCTGGGCATAAAAGGTCGCGCCTTCGTTAAGCGGCCCCTTGCTGAGCACCGTGACTTTACACTGGTCGGCCAGGCGCAGGGCAAGTGAGAGGCCGGCGGCCCCGCTGCCGATAATCAATACATCGGTGAAGTATTCGGAATTCGGTTGCATAGGTTGTTATCTGTACAGCTGAAAGGTAAAAATCATGCTAGCCTACGGAGCCATATGAATGCTATGGCAATTCGGGCGGTAAATACGAAATACATTTATATACGGAACTTTTTATCACGTATGAACTCCAAGCGAGTGCTTGCTCAGGAAAAAATTTTATAGCTGGCAATACTGTTTACGCGTGGAGAGAGATTTGGGGAGATATTACCTCGGATGAGCGAGCAGTTAACGGATCAGGTGCTGGTCGAGCGGGTCCAGAAGGGAGATAAAAAGGCGTTCAACTTACTGGTGATCCGTTACCAGCATAAGGTGGCCAGCCTGGTATCCCGCTACGTGCCTTCGGGCGACGTACCTGATGTGGTGCAAGAGTCATTTATTAAGGCCTATCGCGCGCTGGAGTCATTCCGCGGCGACAGCGCTTTCTATACCTGGCTTTATCGTATTGCCGTGAACACGGCAAAAAATTATTTAGTGGCTCAGGGACGGCGCCCGCCCTCCAGTGACGTTGATGCCAATGACGCTGAAAACTTTGAAAGTGCGGGCGCATTAAAAGAAATTTCGAACCCTGAGAACTTAATGTTGTCAGATGAACTGAAGCAGATTGTTTTTCGCACGATAGAGTCATTGCCGGAGGATTTACGGATGGCAATTACCCTGCGTGAATTGGATGGCCTGAGCTACGAAGAGATAGCGGCCATCATGGATTGTCCGGTGGGTACGGTTCGATCGCGTATTTTCCGGGCTCGCGAAGCCATCGATAACAAGGTTCAACCGCTTATACAGCGTTAGACATGGCGGCACAGGAAGGGTATTAAGGCATGCAGAAAGAACAGCTTTCAGCTCTGATGGACGGCGAAGTTTTGGACAGTGAACTGATCGGTTCGCTGGGCAAAGATAAGTCCCTCCAGCAGACATGGCAGAGTTATCACCTGATTCGTGACACCTTGCGCGGTGATATGAGCGATGTGGTTCATTTTGATATTGCAGACCGCGTTGCCGCGGCGCTGGAGAATGAGCCGGTTCGTCTGGTTCCTCAGTCTGTTACTGAGTCTCAGCCCCATCCCGGCCAGTGGCGGAAGATGCCATTCTGGAACAAAGTGCGTCCCTGGGCGAGTCAGCTGACTCAGGTCGGTATTGCCGCCTGCGTATCGCTGGCGGTGCTGGTGGGCGTTCAGCAGTACAACCAGCCGGGCAGCGGCGTCAGCGAATCGGAATCTCCGGTGTTTAACACGCTGCCGATCGGCGGTCAGGCTTCTCAGGTCAGCTTCGGCGTCCCGACTGATTCCAACAGCAGCGCTGCCCAGCAGCAGTTGCAGCAGCGTAAACGCATTAATGCGATTTTGCAGGATTACGAACTGCAGCGCCGCCTGCACAATGAACAACTGCAATTGGATAACAGCAATACTCAGGCATCGGTTCAACAGGTGCCGGGAACTTTGTCATTAGGAACACAGCAGCAGTAATGAAGCAATTCTGGTTAGCCTTCGGTTTTTTGACAGGCAGCCTGCTCAGTTCTTCCGCCGTCTGGGCTACGCCGGGCGGAACGGTAACGCAGCCAACAACTCCCCGGTCGCAGTCGGATGCGACCGGGGAGTTGTTGCGTCAAATGAGCGGCGCGACGCGTTCGCTTAACTATGAGCTGGCGTACATCAACATTTCCAAGCTCGGCATTGAGTCGCTGCGCTACCGTCATGCCGTGCTGGGCAACGTCTCGCTGGCGCAGATGCTGCAAATGGACGGCCCGCGGCGCGAGGTGTTGCTGCGCGGCAATGAGGTCAGCTATTTCGAGCCGGGTCTTGAGCCTTTTACCCTCAATGGCGATCACATTGTGGATTCGCTGCCCGCCGTGGTTTTTGCCGACGTCAATAAAATCCGTCCTTATTACAATTTTATCGCCGTGGGTGAAGCCAGGGTTGCCGATCGTCCGACGGACGTGATCCGCGTGGTTTCCCGCGACGGCCTGCGCTACAGCTACGTGGTCTGGGTAGACAATGCATCCCATTTACCGCTGCGTGTCGATCTGCTGGATCGCGACGGCGAAACGCTGGAGCAGTTCCGCGTGATCTCGTTTGCGCTGGGCGAAGATATCGGCGCCAGTATGTCGGCGCTGCAACAGGCGTCGCTGCCTCCGTTGCTGACGCTGCCGCAAACTGAAAAAGTGACCTTCACCTGGCAGATCAACTGGCTGCCGCAGGGCTTTAAAGAAGTGTCGCGCAGCCGCAGAACGCTGCCTACGCTGTCGGTGCCGGTGGAGTCGCGCCTGTTCAGCGACGGGCTGTTTAATTTCTCGGTGAACGTCAGCCCGGCGAACACCGCGGCCAACGATCAGTACCTGCGCCAGGGGCGCAAAACGATTCATACCGAAACCCGCAATAACACCGACATCACCATCGTCGGCGAATTGCCGCCTTCCACCGCCAAACGGATTGCCGAAAGCATTGCGCTGAACGGCAGCCGTTCCTGAGTCTTTCGTCATGATGCGTGAATGGGCCACGGTGATTGCGTGGCATCAGGGAGTGGCGACGCTGAACTGCGAAACGCGTTCCGGCTGCGGCGCCTGCCGGGCGAAGCATACCTGCGGCACGACGTTGCTTAACAAACTGGGGCCGCAGTCGCAGCATCAGTTGCAGATTGCCGTGGCACAACCGCTGGAGCCGGGGCAAAAAATAGAAATTGGCTTAACGGAAAGCAGCCTGCTGAGTTCGGCGCTGCTGGTCTATATGACGCCGTTGGCAGGCCTGCTGGCCGGCGGCGCGCTGGGGCAGTGGGGGCTGACCAGCGACGCCGGCGCCGCGCTGGGCGCGCTGCTCGGCGCAGGGCTGGGGTTCTGGCTGGCGCGCCGTCTGGCTGTGCCGCTGAGCGCGCGTGAAACCTACCAGCCGGTGGTATTACAAATCGGCCTGCCGCCCTCCGCATTGCATTTTCAGCCGCCGGATGCAGGCTGACTCCCTGCCACAACTTGCAACAGGGTATAGGTTTTGCCGGAATCGATGTGTAGAATGCACCCATTCCGGCGCACTGCGCTAATGAACATACATCATCGCTTTGAGCCCGTCCGCGTGTCCTTAGGCGAGTAATCCAGAAATAATTCAGGCAAAATATCTTAATAATGAAGCAGATACGAAATTTCTCCATTATCGCACACATCGACCACGGTAAATCGACCCTCTCTGACCGTATTATTCAAATTTGCGGCGGTCTGAGCGATCGTGAAATGGCCGCTCAGGTTCTCGACTCAATGGATCTGGAACGCGAGCGCGGCATTACCATTAAAGCGCAGAGCGTCACGCTGGACTATAAAGCCCAGAACGGCACGACTTATCAGCTCAACTTTATCGACACCCCCGGACACGTCGACTTCTCCTATGAAGTTTCCCGCTCCCTGGCGGCCTGCGAAGGCGCGCTGCTGGTGGTTGACGCTGGTCAGGGCGTGGAAGCGCAGACGCTGGCGAACTGCTACACCGCGATCGAAATGGATCTGGAAGTGGTGCCGGTGCTGAACAAGATTGACCTGCCGGCAGCCGATCCGGATCGCGCGGCGCAGGAGATCGAAGACATCGTCGGCATCGACGCCACTGACGCGGTGCGCTGCTCCGCTAAAACCGGCGTCGGCGTTCCCGACGTGCTGGAGCGCCTGGTGCGCGACATTCCGCCGCCGGAAGGCGATCCGGAGGCGCCGTTGCAGGCGCTGATCATCGACTCCTGGTTCGACAACTACCTGGGCGTCGTGTCGCTGATCCGTATCAAAAACGGCATACTGCGCAAAGGCGACAAGATTAAAGTGATGAGCACCGGCCAAACTTACAACGCCGACCGTCTGGGCATTTTTACCCCGAAGCAGGTGGACCGCGACGTGCTGGAGTGCGGCGAGGTGGGTTGGTTGGTTTGCGCCATTAAAGACATCCACGGTGCGCCGGTCGGCGATACCCTGACGCTGTCGCGTAACCCGGCGGAAAAAGCGCTGCCGGGCTTTAAAAAGGTGAAACCGCAGGTTTACGCCGGCCTGTTCCCGGTCAGCTCTGATGATTACGAAGCGTTCCGCGACGCGCTGGGCAAGCTCAGCCTGAACGACGCCTCCCTGTTCTATGAGCCGGAAACCTCTACCGCGCTGGGTTTCGGCTTCCGCTGCGGCTTCCTTGGCCTGCTGCACATGGAGATCATCCAGGAGCGCCTGGAGCGTGAATACGATCTGGACCTGATCACCACTGCGCCGACGGTTGTTTACGAAGTGCTGACGACGGCGGGCGAGACGCTGTTCGTCGACAGCCCGTCCAAGCTGCCGCCGCTGAACAACATTGACGAACTGCGTGAACCCATTGCCGAATGTCACATGCTGCTGCCGCAGGAATACCTCGGCAACGTCATTACGCTGTGCATCGAGAAACGCGGCGTGCAGACCAACATGGTCTACCACGGCAATCAGGTAGCGCTGACCTACGAAATTCCGATGGCGGAGGTGGTGCTGGACTTCTTCGACCGCCTGAAATCGACCTCCCGCGGCTACGCTTCGCTGGACTACGGCTTTAAGCGCTTCCAGGCGTCCGACATGGTGCGCGTGGACGTGTTGATCAACAGCGAGCGCGTCGATGCGCTGGCGCTGATCACCCACCGCGACAACTCGCAATACCGTGGGCGCGAGCTGGTCGAAAAAATGAAAGAGCTGATCCCGCGTCAGCAGTTTGATATCGCTATTCAGGCGGCTATCGGCAACCACGTCATTGCCCGCTCCACCGTGAAGCAGCTGCGTAAAAACGTACTGGCGAAATGCTACGGCGGTGACGTAAGCCGTAAGAAAAAGCTGTTGCAGAAGCAGAAAGAGGGTAAGAAACGCATGAAGCAGGTCGGTAACGTCGAACTGCCGCAGGAAGCGTTCCTGGCCATTCTGCACGTGGGCAAAGACGGTAAATAATTTTAAGGAGTTATTGGCATGGCCAATACGTTTGCTTTGATTTTGGTGGTTCTGACCCTGATTACCGGGATTATCTGGTGCATAGATCGCTTTAAGCTGGCGCCGGCACGCAAAGCCAAACTCGCTGCGATCAATGCGCAAACCACCGCGGGGCTGGATACGGAAAGCGCCAAAGCTGCGGTAAAAGCGCCGGGTTGGATCGAAACCAGCGCTTCGGTGTTTCCGGTGCTGGCACTGGTGCTGATCATTCGCTCATTTATTTATGAGCCGTTCCAGATCCCGTCCGGTTCTATGATGCCGACGCTGCTGATTGGCGACTTTATCCTGGTCGAGAAATTCGCCTACGGCATTAAAGATCCCATCACGCAGACCACGCTGATCCCCACCGGGCACCCCAAGCGTGGCGATATCGCTGTGTTCAAATATCCGCCCAGCCCGCAGTTGGATTACATCAAGCGCGTGATCGGCGTGCCGGGCGATAAAGTCACTTACGATCCCTATTCCAAGGAAATCACCGTGCATCCTGGTTGCAACAGCGGGCGGAGCTGCGACAAAGCGTTGGCGATCACCTACAGCACCACCGAGCCGAGCACCTTTGTGCAGACTTTCGGCCGGGTGGGCAGCGAAACCAGCAACGGCTTTTTCCAGATCCCGGTGGATCAGAGCGCCGGTGACGGTTACCGCATGAACCTGCGCCAGGAAACGCTGGGCTCCGTCTCCCACAACATCCTCACCGTACCGCAGGCGCAGGACATGCTGGCGCGTTACTACCGTCAGCCGGGCCAACCGGCGGGAACCTGGGTGGTGCCGGAAGGGCAGTACTTCATGATGGGCGATAACCGTGACAACAGCGCCGACAGCCGCTACTGGGGGTTCGTGCCGGAGAAAAACCTGGTCGGTAAGGCCACGGCGATTTGGATGAGCTTTGAGAAGCAGGAAGGGCAGTGGCCGACCGGCGTTCGTCTGAGCCGTATCGGCGGCATTCATTAATTTTCTCTCCTCCTTATCCGGGCAACTTTGGGTTGCCCGGACATAAATATCATCAAAATGTTTATTTATCCGATAAACAACCCGCTATTACCGCAGCATTCTGTTTTTAGTCGTTGTAGAATAATCAACTGAGCGGTAACAACGAGCTGGCTCCCGTTTCGGGAAGCCACTGCAAACGAAACAGCTTTGGATTGGCTAACGGCAAAGCAGGCCTGTTCCGTATGCTGCGGTTTTGACGCATTCTACGTTTATTGGTATCTCATGAATCCCATCTTAATTAACCGGCTTCAACGTAAGCTGGGCTACACTTTTCAACAGCAGGAGCTGTTATTGCAGGCGTTGACGCACCGCAGCGCCAGCAGCAAACACAACGAGCGTCTTGAGTTTTTAGGTGACTCTATCCTGAGTTACGTGATCGCCAACGCGCTGTACCACCGCTTTCCGCGCGTGGACGAGGGAGACATGAGCAGGATGCGCGCCACGCTGGTGCGGGGCAATACGCTGGCGGAAATGGCCCGTGAATTCGAGCTGGGCGAATGCCTGCGTCTTGGGCCGGGCGAACTGAAAAGCGGCGGTTTCCGCCGTGAATCGATCCTGGCGGACACCGTGGAAGCGCTGATCGGCGGCATTTTCCTCGACAGCGACATCAACAAGGTGGAGCAACTGATCCTGGACTGGTATCGCTCGCGTCTGGACGAGATCAGCCCCGGCGATAAACAAAAGGATCCCAAAACGCGCCTGCAGGAGTACCTGCAGGGCCGTCATCTGCCGCTGCCTTCTTATCTGGTGGTGCAGGTGCGCGGCGAGGCGCACGATCAGGAATTTACCATTCACTGCCAGGTCAGCGGACTGAACGAACCGGTCGTCGGCGTTGGTTCCAGCCGGCGTAAGGCTGAACAGGCCGCCGCAGAGCAGGCATTGAAGCAACTGGAGCTGGAATGAGCGAAGAAAAAACCTATTGCGGCTTTATTGCCATCGTCGGACGTCCCAACGTGGGCAAGTCGACGCTGCTGAACCAGTTGCTGGGGCAGAAAGTTTCGATCACCTCGCGCAAGCCGCAGACGACCCGTCACCGCATCATGGGTATCCATACCGAGGGGCCGTATCAGGCGATCTACGTCGATACGCCGGGGCTGCACATTGAAGAGAAGCGCGCGATTAACCGCCTGATGAACCGTGCGGCCAGCAGTTCCATCGGCGACGTCGAGCTGGTGATCTTCGTGGTGGAAGGCACGCACTGGACGCCGGACGACGAGATGGTGGTCAACAAGCTGCGCGATCTGAAATGCCCGGTGATCCTGGCGATCAACAAAGTCGACAACGTTGCCGACAAAGCGGCGTTGCTGCCGCATATCGCCTTCCTCAGCCAGCAGATGAACTTCCTCGACGTGGTGCCGATCTCCGCTGAAAAAGGGATGAACGTAGACACTATCGCGCAGATCGTACGCAAGCATCTGCCGGAAGCCGTTCACCATTTCCCGGAAGATTACATCACCGATCGTTCCCAGCGCTTTATGGCGTCGGAGATCATCCGCGAGAAGCTGATGCGTTTTCTCGGCGAAGAACTGCCGTATTCCGTTACCGTGGAAATCGAGCGTTTTGTTGCCAACGAGCGCGGCGGTTACGACATCAACGGCCTGATCCTGGTAGAGCGGGATGGGCAGAAGAAAATGGTTATCGGCAACAAAGGCTCCAAAATCAAGACGATCGGCATCGAAGCCCGTCAGGATATGGAAGCCATGTTTGAGGCCAAGGTTCACCTGGAACTGTGGGTGAAAGTGAAATCCGGCTGGGCGGACGACGAACGTGCGTTGCGCAGCCTGGGTTACGTGGACGACCTGTAACGGGGACGCCGATGGACGGCTGGCAGCGCGCGTTTGTTCTGCACGGGCGGCCCTACAGTGAAACCAGCCTGTTGCTGGATTTATTCACGGAGGGGCATGGCCGGGTGCGTTTGCTGGCTAAAGGCGCCCGCAGCCGCCGTTCGCCGCTGAAAGGCGCGTTGCAACCCTTCACGCCGCTGCTGGTGCGCTGGGGCGGCAAGGGGGAAGTAAAAACGCTGCGCAGCGCGGAGCCGGTTTCCCTCAGCCTGCCGTTAAGCGGGATCTCGTTGTACAGCGGCCTGTACGTCAATGAACTGGTTTCCCGCGTCCTGGAGCAGGAAACCAGCTACCCTTCGCTTTTCTTCGACTATCTGAACTGTCTTCAGGCGCTGGCGGCCACCACCGGTTCGCCGGAGCATGCGTTGCGTGAATTCGAGCTGGCGCTGCTGGGCAACCTGGGGTATGGCGTCGATTTTCTGCACTGTGCGGGCAGTGGTGAACCGGTGGCTGACGAAATGACCTACCGCTACCGTGAGGAAAAAGGATTTATCGCCAGCCTGGTGGTCGATCAACTGAGTTTCACCGGGCGCGAACTGCGCGCCCTGTCAGAGCGTCGTTTCCCTGATGTACTAACGCTGCGCGCCGCCAAACGCTTCACCCGTATGGCGCTGAAGCCTTATCTGGGCGGCAAACCGCTGAAAAGCCGGGAGCTGTTTCGTCAGTTTGTCGTCAAACGGCCGGTGCGCGCTTCCTGAGGCTGTCCCCTAACGCCGGGCTGTTCTGTCCGGGGCGCTGGGGTATAAACTACTCTTTTTCCGTTTCCGTTCATCTCCGCGCAGAGGAATCGTCATGGCAGAGCTATTGCTGGGTGTAAATATCGATCACGTCGCCACGTTGCGTAATGCACGCGGTACCCAATATCCCGATCCGGTTCAGGCCGCGTTTATCGCGGAACAGGCCGGCGCCGACGGCATTACCGTGCATCTGCGTGAAGATCGCCGCCATATCACCGACCGCGACGTGCGCCTGCTGCGTCAGACCATTCAGACCCGCATGAACCTGGAAATGGCCGTGACGGACGAAATGGTCGGTATCGCCTGCGAGCTGAAGCCGCATTTCTGCTGCCTGGTGCCGGAGAAGCGTCAGGAAGTCACCACCGAAGGCGGGCTGGACGTGGCCGGGCAACTGGATAAAGTGACCCGCGCCGTCGAACGCCTGACGCAGGCGGGTATCAAAGTTTCCCTGTTTATCGACGCCGACCCGCGTCAGATTGAGGCCGCCGTCAGCGCCGGCGCGCCCTATATAGAGATTCACACCGGCGCCTATGCCGATGCCGGAAATGAGCTGGAACAGCGTGCCGAACTGGAGTGCATCGCCAACGGCGCCCGTTTCGCCAGCGAGCGCGGGCTGAAGGTCAATGCCGGCCACGGTCTGACCTACCACAACGTGCTGCCGATCGCGGCGCTGCCGGAAATGCATGAGCTGAACATCGGCCACAGCATCATCGGCCGCGCGGTGATGAGCGGCCTGCCGGAGGCCGTCAGCGCCATGAAGCAACTGATGCAGGAGGCCCGCCGCTGATGGCTATTCTGGGGCTGGGAACCGACATCGTTGAAATCGCGCGTATCGAAGCCGTGATGGCGCGCAGCGGCGATCAGTTTGCCCAACGGATTCTGACGCCGGCGGAGTGGGAGGTGTATCTGCAGCACAAGCAGCAGGTACGCTACCTGGCGAAACGCTTTGCGGTGAAGGAAGCCGCCGCGAAGGCGTTCGGCACCGGGATTCGCAACGGGCTTTCCTTCGAAAACTTTGAAGTCTGCAACGATGCGCTGGGCAAACCCCTGTTGCGCTTTAACGGTCGTGCGGCGGAGCTGGCGGAGCAGATGGGCGTCAGCGGAGTGCATGTTTCACTGTCGGACGAAAGGCGTTATGCCTGTGCGACGGTGATTATCGAAGGGTGAGTTTTCCGCGATCTTTTTCGCTCCCGCGTTCCTTGATGGTGGCGGGAGCGGGCGGATTATCTACCGAAGTCTTTTTTTACCTTCACGCCTTCACCAAATTCCAGGCGCTTCCTTCCCGGTTCTTCTGCGCGCAGCGGCTCCACTTCTTTCAGCGTGTTTTTGCAGCGCAGCACCAGCTCCTGATATTCGCGGGTGCCGACTTTTTTCCATTCGCGTTCTTGCTCGCTTAACTCACGCACCACGCGCGCCGGGCTGCCGACCACTAACTTGTTAGCAGGAATAATGGCGGCGGCTTTGATAAAGGCGGCTGCGCCGATGATGGTGTTTTCGCCCACCTCGGCGCCATCCATCACCACTGCGTTCATGCCGACCAGCGCGTTGCGGCAAATGCGGCAGCCGTGCAGGATGGCGCCGTGGCCGATGTGACCATCCTGCTCCACCACGGTGTCCTGCTGCGGAAATCCGTGCATCACGCAGTTGTCCTGAATGTTGGCGCCGTCCTGCACCACGATGCGGCCGAAGTCGCCGCGCAGGCTGGCGTTGGGGCCGATATAAACATTACGGCCGACAATCACGTCGCCGATCAGCACCGCGGTCGGGTGAACGAAACTGCTGCTGTCGACGACCGGCGTCAGGCCGTCAATTTGATACACGGGCATGATGAAAAATCCTCAGCTTGTAACAGGGGGGCGCGGCATGCCGCCGAAGCGCCGGTAATAGAGCGACGACGGCGCGGGCAGGGTGCCGATGGTGGTTTCCGCCAGCGAGGTCACGTACTCGGTGGCCGCCTGGTCGATACACTGATAAATGTTAATGCACAGGTGGCGGGCGATCTGACCTTCCCACTGTGCGGGCAGTAAAGCTTCCGGCAGCAGGGGATCTCTGAGCACCACACGGCGGAAGAAGTGAATGAGCAACAGCTTGAGCTGGAAACAGCGCTGCGGGGTCAGATCGGCAGCGTCGGTTTCGCGCAGCAGCGTCATCAACGGGCGGAACGAATTGATAAATTCGTGGTAATAGCCCGCGACCGCATCAAGCGACCAACAGTTCGACACCAGTTCTTTCAGGCACGGCTCGGAACGGTTGTACGGATAGGCTGCGCGGAAATAAATCACCCGCTCCCCGGCATTCAGCTCGTTGAGCAGGGCCGGAATATCGGTTTGCGCGTGGGTGGGGGCCGCCATCAGATGCGTGGCGAGTTGGCCGAACCCCAGCCAGCCCAGCTCCTTTTTCAGCCGGTTACGCTCGTCTTTTTCGACGGCTTCCAGCAGCAGCAGATCCCACTGGCCGTCCCAGGTCGGCTGCTCGGCGAGATAAATTTTCGACTCCGCATGGCGGAACTGACGCATACCCTGCTCGGTCAGCCGGTAATAACTGCGGCGGCCGATTTTCTCCACGCTCAGCCAGCCCTCTTTTTGCAGGCGGAATACCGAAGTGCGCACGAAACGATCGCTGAAGCCGAGCGATTCCAGCAGCGCGGTCAGGCTGCCGAGCCAGACCTCCCCGCCGCGGTGGCTCAGGGCATCGCCGTAGAGAGAAATAATCAGGGACGTCCCGCTGATGGGCTGTGCCTGAAGGGCGTGGCTGATGAAGTCATCGAGTTTTTGAGTCATTATTTTTCACCGGGAGTGATAATTCTGTGTCATTGATAGGGAGTATAACCCGGTGAATAGGTTAAAGAATATGCGCTTGTGACGGCGTTCCGTACGCCGGTGGTTCCGGAGCCGTCGCCGGCTCCGGAACGTTTACTGCCTGAACCCTGCATACTCAAGGGGCCGCGCGCTTAGTCATGCGGCCTCAGGTCCACGACCCGCTGCGCTTTTCCTTCTGAGCGCGGAATATCCCCGCAGTTGGCGATGCTCACCTTGGTGGTCACGCCGACCATCGACTTGATCCGATGGCGCAGGTCATTACAAATATCGCAACGCAGATCGTTGCTGATCCCGACGCTGTGCTCCTTCAGCTCTACCCGCACCGCCAGCGTATCCAGGTGGCCCTTGCGGTTAACCTCCAGCTGATAATGCGGTGAAAGCTGCTCGAACTTCATGATTTGTTCTTCGATCTGCGACGGGAATACGTTAACGCCGCGGATGATCAGCATGTCATCCGAACGTCCGGTGATCTTGCCCAGCCGGCGCATGTTGCGGGCGGTGCCCGGCAGCAGGCGGGTAAGATCGCGGGTGCGGTAGCGGATCACCGGCAGGGCTTCTTTGGTCAGGGTGGTAAAGACCAGTTCGCCGCTTTCGCCGTCGCTCAGGGACAGGCCGCTGTCCGGATCGATGATTTCCGGGAAGAAATGATCTTCCCACACCGTCGGGCCGTCCTGATGCTCCATGCATTCCATCGCCACCCCCGGCCCCATCACTTCCGACAGACCGTAGATATCCATCGCTTTGATGCCCATGCGTTCTTCAATCTCGGTACGCAGCGACTCGCTCCACGGCTCCGCGCCGAATACCCCGATGCGCAGGGAGCAACCACGGGCGTCGCCGCCCATTCTGCGCTCCAGTTCATCGATTAGCGTCAGGCAGTAAGACGGCGTTACCATGATGACGTCGGGCTTGAAGTCGAGGATCAACTGTGCCTGTTTCTCCGTCTGGCCGCCGGACATCGGGATTACCGCGGCGCCCAGGCGCTCCGCGCCGTAGTGCGCGCCGAGGCCGCCGGTGAACAGGCCGTAGCCGTAAGCCACGTGAATCTTGTCTTTCGGCGTCGCGCCGGCAGCACGCAGGCAGCGGGCGACGATGTTGGCCCAGTTATCGATGTCGCGCTGGGTATAACCCACCACGGTCGGGCGGCCGGTGGTGCCCGATGAGGCATGAATACGTACTACCTGTTCCATCGGCACCGCGAAGGTATCGAACGGGTAGTTGTCGCGCAGATCCTGTTTGGTGGTGTACGGGAACTTGGCGAGGTCGCTCATAACCTTAAAATCATGGGGATGCACGCCGGCGTTATCGAACTTGCGGCGGTACATCGGGACGTTGTTGTAGGCGTGGTTTAACGTCCACTTCATGCGCTCAAGCTGGAGAGCCTGAATTTCGTCGCGTGAAGCGAACTCAATCGGATCTAAATGCTGCAGGTTTGTGCTCATAATTGCCGTTCCTGATATTTAATAATTATTCGGGCTTACTGCCTTCCCGGAGGAAGGCAATGGATCAGACACGTTCGATAATCATGGCGATGCCCTGGCCGACGCCGATGCACATGGTGCACAGCGCGTAGCGGCCTGAGCGACGTTCCAGCTCCAGCGTTGCCGCCAGCGCCAGACGCGCGCCGCTCATTCCCAGCGGGTGACCGAGTGCGATGGCGCCCCCGTTGGGATTAACGTGTTCGGCATCGTCCGGCAGTCCGAGCTGACGCATCACCGCCAGCGACTGGGCGGCAAACGCTTCGTTGAGTTCAATTACGTCCATCTGCGCCAGGTTCAGCCCTGCCAGTTCCAGCACTTTGCGGGTGGCCGGCAGCGGGCCGATGCCCATGATGCGCGGTTCCACGCCGCAGGTGGCGGTGGCGACGATGCGCGCTTTGGGCGTCAGCCCCTGCTGCAACGCCATGGCTTCGGAGGCCACGATCAGCGCGGCCGCGCCGTCGTTGACGCCGGACGCGTTGCCGGCGGTGACGCTGCCCGGCATGCGGAACGGCGTTTTCAGTTTCTGTAACTGTTCCAGCGTCGTTTCAGGGCGCGGGTGTTCATCCTCGATCACGTGCGTTTCCGCGCCTTTTTTCCCTTTGATGACCACCGGGGTAATTTCCTGCGCCAGCACGCCGTTGGCCTGAGCGCGCGCGGTGCGTTGCTGGCTGCGCAGGGCGAAGGCGTCCTGATCGTCACGGCTGATGGCGAACTGGCTGGCGACGTTCTCTGCGGTTTCCGGCATGGAGTCGGTGCCGAACGCGCCGTGCATCAGCGGGTTAACGAAGCGCCAGCCGATGGTGGTGTCGAAGATTTCGGCCTGACGGCTGAACGCGCTTTCGGCTTTGCCCATCACGAACGGCGCGCGGCTCATCGACTCCGCGCCGCCGGCCAGCATCAGCGCGGCGTCGCCGGCGCGGATGGCGCGGGCCGCCATGCCCAGCGCGTCGAGGCCGGAACCGCACAGGCGGTTGATGGTGGTGCCGGATACCGTGAGCGGCAGGCCGGCCAGCAACGCCGCCATGCGCGCGACGTTACGGTTGTCTTCGCCGGCCTGGTTGGCGCAGCCCAGGATCACGTCGTCCACCCGCTCCCAGTCCAGCGACGGATAGCGCGCCATCAGCGCCCGCAGCGGAACGGCCGCCAGATCGTCCGCCCGCAGGCCGGCCAGCGCGCCCGCATAACGACCGATGGGGGTGCGAACGCCGTCGCAGATAAAAGCGTGAGTCATGACGGTTCTCCTAATACGGAATGTCCCAGGCGGTGGGCGCGCCCGCGGAAGCAAGCGACGGTTTTGCCGGTTTGATTAATGATTTCCACGTCGTACAGCCCCGTGGTTTTCCCCTGGTAGCGCACGTTGGCGATGGCCGTGAGGCGGTCGCCGGCGAAGGAGGGGCGGATGAAGTCGATGGAGCACCCCGATGCGACCGCCGCCAGCCCCTGGCTGTTGCAGGCGTAAGCGAATGCGGTATCCGCCAGGCTGAACAACTGACCGCCGTGGCAAGTCTGGTGGCCGTTGAGCATCTGCGGCGCCACGGTCATGCTGACCCTGGCGAGACCGTTGTCCACTTCGTCGATTTGCATTCCCATTGCTTGTGCGCAGGTGTCGTGCGCGAACATGTGTGTGGCGCACTCCTGCGCCAACAACCGTGGATTCTTGGCATTCATGCGGCCCGATCTCCGGTCGTAAGTGAGAAATCCGCAGGCGGGTAACCGGCGGCCAGTTGACGCAACAACGGCGTCGGGCGATAGCGGGGTTCGCCATAAAATTCGTGAAGGTTATCCATGACCTGCAGCAGGGTTTTCCATCCCAGACGCGCTCCCCAGGCCAGCGGCCCGAGAGGGTAGTTCACGCCGTAACGCATCGCCGTATCGGTATCGGCGGCGCTGGCGATGCGTTTGTTCACCACGTCGAGCGCTTCGTTGCACAACATGGCGACGGTGCGCAGGGTGAGCAGGCCGGGGTAGTCGGGCAGGACGATCACCCGTTTACCCAGTGACTGTAGCAACGCGATAATCGTGGCGTTGTGCTGCTCCCCGTTTTGCAGGGCGGGGCTGATGGCGATGACGGACGCATTGGCGTAATCAACGGAGAGGTCGAACAGCACCACGGGTTTGCCGGTTTCAGCAGCAGTCTGCGTAGCTGTTTTACCATTCGTTAACATAAATGTAACTTCGTTTATACAGGCGAATGGACTGGTCTGACCGGCTTCTATGATCGCGTTCGCATTTGTCTGTAACGCTCCGGCCAGTCCCGGCAGGGAAGACCAGTCGCCGTGCAGGGTTATCTGTGCTGCCGGCGCGCTTACCGGCGCGGCGAAAGCGGCTTCTTCCTGAGTACCGGCGTTGTCGTAACGGTAAAAACCGCGGCCGCTTTTACGGCCCAAATGCCCGGCGAGCACCAGTTCCTGCTGGGCCAGCGAGGGCTGGAAGCGCGGATCGAAACAGAAGGCGCTAAACACGGATTCCGTCACGGCGTAGTTGACGTCCTGGCCGATCAGATCGGTCAGTTGCAGCGGCCCCATGGCGAAACCGCCGGCGTCGCGCACCACGGCGTCCAGCGTGGCCGGAGACGCGATCTGTTCCTCCAGCGCGCGCAGGGTTTCCGCGTAAAACGGGCGGGCGACGCGGTTGACGATAAAGCCCGGCGTGGAGCGGCACAGCACCGGCTGTTTACCCCAGCGGCGCGCCAGCGCTTGCAGGGCGGTAAGCACGTCGGCGGAGGTTTCCAGCCCGCGGACGATTTCCACCAGCTTCATCAGCGGCGCCGGGTTGAAAAAGTGCAGGCCGGCCATGCGCTGCGGGTGTTGCAGGGCGCTGGCGATGGCGGTGATCGACAGGGAAGAGGTATTGCTGGCGAACAGGGTGTCCGCAGAGCAAATCGCTTCCAGGTCGCGGAACAGGCTTTGCTTGATCTCCAGGCGCTCCGCCACGGCCTCAATCACCAGACCGCAACCCGCCAGATCCGGTAGCGCCGCCGCCGGAGCGATGCGCGCCAGCAGGGCGTCAGTGGCGGCCGCGTCGGCTTTGCCGGCTTCCACCCGTTTCATCAGCCGGGAACGCAGCGCGGCCAGCGCTTTTTGCCCGGCTTCGGCGGCGATGTCATACAAAAAAACGCGGTGACCGGCCTGTGCCGCCACCTGGGCGATGCCGATCCCCATCGTACCGGCGCCGATAACGGCGACATCGGCATTTGAGAGAGAGTTAATCATCATTATTTCCCGCGAAACTCAGGCTGACGCTTGGCGAAGAAGGCGCTGACGCCCTCGCGGTAATCATCGCTGCGCCCGCCGAGGCGTTGCAGATCGCGCTCCAGATCGAGCTGCTGATCCAGCGTGTTGGTTGCCGATGCGTTGATGGCTTTCTTGATCAGCCCCAGCCCGTAAGTTGGCTGCGTCGCCAGATGCTGCGCCAGCGTCTGGGTTTTGTCGGCCAGTTGCTCCGGCTCCACGACCTGCCAGATCAACCCCCATGCCAGCGCCTGCTCTGCGCTGACCTTATCGCCCAGCAGCGCCATACCCATCGCGCGGGCGCGTCCGGCGAGGCGGGGCAGAAACCAGCTGCCGCCGGAGTCCGGCACCAGGCCGAGGCGGCAGAACGACTGAATGAAGCTGGCGGAAGACGAGGCGATCACGATATCGCAGGCGAAGGCCAGCGCGGCGCCCGCGCCGGCAGCGACGCCGTTAACGGCGCAGATCACCGGCTTCGGCAGTGAGGTAATACGGCGGATCAGCGGGTTGTAAAAACGTTCAACGGACAGGCCGAGATCCGGCGTTTCCTGATCGACGCTGACATTGCGGTCATTCAAATCCTGCCCGGCGCAAAAGCCGCGGCCCGCGCCGGTGATAAGCAGGCAGCGCACGCTGTCGTCGCGCTCGGCGATCTTCAGCGCTTCAGCGAGCTGGCGGTGCATTTCATCGTTGAAGCTGTTCAGCCGGTCGGGGCGGTTCAGGGTCAGCGTCAGTACGCCGGCTTCAACGTGGGTTAAAATCATCGGAGTTTCCATGTCATCAACGGCCTTTAAATTCAGGTGAACGTTTATCGAAGAAGGCGGCGATACCTTCCCGGCGGTCTTCAGTACCGGCCAGGACGGTAAACAGCTGGCGTTCGGCGATCAGGCCGGGCGCCAGCGCGCTTTCCTGCGCCTGCTTCAGGGCGGCTTTGGCTGCGCGCAGCGCCAGCGGCGCCTGTGCGCCGATGCGTGCGGCGAGGCGTTGTGCGGTTTCCAGCGTCAGGGCATCAACGCAAACCTCGCTGACCAGCCCGGCCTGCAAGGCACGGCGGGCATCGATCGCTTCGCCGCTGAGCACCATCTGGTACGCCAGCGATTTGCCCACGCTGCGGATCAGCCGCTGAGTGCCGCCCGCGCCGGGCATCAGGCCCAGCGTGATTTCCGGCAGCCCGAAACGGGCGCTTTCGCCGCAGATCACCACGTCGCTGGCCAGCGCCAGCTCGCAGCCGGCGCCCAGCGCATAACCGTTAACGGCGGCGACGATTGGCTTGCTGAAGGCGCTGAAACGTTGCCAAACCTGCGGGCGGCGGTCGGTCAGGGTGGCGGCGACGTCCTGCTGTTGCAGTTCACGCAAATCGGCCCCGGCGGCAAAGAAGCGCGCCGAACCGGTAATCACCACGCAGCCGACGCTTTCATCGCCGTCGGCCTGCTCAAGCCGCAGCACCAATTGCTCCAGGCAGTCGGTGCTGAGGGCGTTGCGTGCGTCGGGGCGGTTCAGCGTCAGGGTCAGAACCCGTCCGGCCTGCGCGCTTAAAATCCAGTCACAGCTCATCACCGGCCCCTATACGTCGAAGTCCAGCACCACGCCGTCGCCTTTCGGACGCGACTGGCAACTGAGAATGAAACCGGCCTCGATCTGATCCGGTTCCAGGCTGTAGTTGATGCCCATCTCCACTTCACCGGCCAGCACCCTGCACTTGCAGGTGGCGCACACGCCGCCCTTGCAGGCGTAGGGCAGGTCGGCGCCCTGGCGCAGCGCGGCGTCGAGGATGCTGTCATCCTCGGCGCTCATCTCAATTTCCTGCTCGGCACCGTCCTGCACGAGGACAAAGCGGGTCGCGACGCGTTCGGTAGCGCTGGCCGTGATGCCGCCGGCGCTGGTGTTGAAGCGTTCGGTGAAGATGCGGTCTGCTGTCATGCCTGCCTGTTCCAGCGCGGTGTGAACGTCGTCCATCATGCTTTCCGGGCCGCAGACAAAGGCGCGGTCGAAGGCGGAATAGTCGAGCAGCGTGCGGCCGATGTTGACCAGATGTTCGCTGTCGATACGGCCGTTCAGCAGCGGGCTGTCGCCGTTTTCCTGGCTGAACAGGTACAACACCTGAAAACGCTGGGCATAGCGGTTTTTCAGATCGGTCAGCGCTTCACGGAACATCACGGTACGGCTGGTGCGGTTGCCGTAAATCAGGGTGAAGCGGCTTTCCGGCTCCTGCTGCAACGTGGTGGTGATGATCGACAGCAGCGGCGTGATGCCGGAACCGGCGGCCACGGCCAGATAGTTGCCGCGCGTGCCGGGACGCGGCAGATAGCCGAACTGCCCCTGCGGCACCATAACGTCGATGCTGTCGCCGCTTTTCAGGTGGGTATTGGCGAAGCCGGAGAAACGTCCTTCGGGAATGGCTTTCACGCCGATTTGCAACACGCCGTCCTGCGGCGAGCTGCAAATGGAGTAGCAACGGCGTAACTCCTGGCCGTCAATCAGGGCTTTCAGCGTCAGGTGCTGGCCGGGGGTGTAGTGATAGTGTGACCGTAGTTGTTCCGGCACGTGCAGGGTAATCGCCACCGCGTCCGGTGTTTCGCGCGTAATGGCTGCGATGTTCAGGCGATGAAAGACCGTCATGGGTTTTCTGCGCTCCTCTAAATGCATTTGAAGTAATCGAACGGTTCCAGACACTGCGTACAGCGATAGAGCGCCTTACAAGCGGTAGAGCCGAATTCGCTGATTCTTTGGGTATGGGTGCTGCCGCAGCGGGGGCACTGGACCGGTCCGGACGCCAGCGGTTTCTCGCAGGCATTTCCCTGAGGCGGCGCCACGCCGAAGACGCGCAGGCGTTCTTTGGCGTCGGCGTTCATCCAGTCGGTGGTCCAGGCCGGGCTGAGGCTGATGTCCACGGTGACCGGGCTGAAGCCGGCGTCGCTCAGGGTGTGTTTGATCTCGCCGATCAAAAATTCGGTGGCAGGGCAGCCGGAGTACGTCGGGGTAAAGGTGATACGCCAGCCCCCGCCGTTATTCTCCACATGGCGTACCATGCCGAGATCGGTGATTGACAACACCGGAAGCTCCGGATCGCTGATCTGATGCAGACATTGCCAGATCCGGTGAATCTCTGGCGCCAGCAGCGTATCTGACGGTATTTGTTGCTCCATAACTGACCTGCCTGTTGATGTTTCGTGTTACCAGTTGCAGTTGGGGTAGGCGCGTTGCAGGAACTGCATCTCCGCCAGAATGAATCCCAGATGCTCCGTGTGTTGACCCTGCTTACCGCCGCGGCGGTACGGAACTTCCTGCGGCAGTTGCAGCGTGGCCTGTTTCAGGGTGTTCCCCACCTGGGCCAGCCAGGGCTGACGCAGGCTTTCCGGGTCGACGGCGATCCCCTGTGCCGCCAGCTCAAGCTCCACGCCATCGGCGTTGAACAGCTCATCGGTGAAGCGCCACAGCGCGTTAAGCGACTGCTGGACTTTGTCGTGGCTGAGGTCGGTGCCGTCGCCCAGGCGGATCATCCAGCCGCTGCTGTAACGCACGTGGTAGTCCGCTTCCTTCAGCGACTTGGCGGCGATGGCGGCCAGTTGCGGATCGCGGCTTTCGCTCAGGGCGCGGTACAGCAGCTGGTGGTAGTTATCCAGCAGAAACTGGCGTACCAGCGTGTCGTTGAAACCGCCGTTAGGCTGTTCGGCCAGCAGCAGGTTGTTGAAATCCAGCTCGTCACGGGTGTAGGCCAGGCTATCTTCGTCAACGCCGTCGCCGGAAAGCTGCGCGGCGTAGGTGAGGAAGTTACGTGCCTGACCGAGCAGATCCAGGCCGATGTTGGCCAGCGCCATATCGATTTCCAGTTCGGGCGCGTGGCCGCACCATTCGCCCAGACGGTGGGAGAGGATCAGCGGGGTGTCGCCGAGGCGCAGCGCGTAGGTACGCAGGGAAGCATTCGTGGTCGTCATTACCGCTCCTTACATGTTCTTGATGCCATCGGGGATGGTGTAGAAAGTCGGGTGACGATAGATTTTGTCGTCGGACGGATCGAAAAACGCTTCGCGGTCTTCCGGCTGGGTGGCGACCAGGTTCTCGGATTTCACGACCCAGATTGAGCTGCCTTCACCGCGGCGGGTGTAGGCGTCACGCGCGTTTTCCAGCGCCATCTGATCGTCCGCCGCGTGAACGCTGCCAACGTGACGGTGGGCCAAACCCTGCTTGCTGCGAATGAATACTTCGTAAAGCGGCCAATGTGATTGCGTCATTGTTTGGATTCCTTATCGTTTTAATCAGGCGGCTTTGGCCGCATTTTTTTCTGCGTGCGCCATGGCGGCTTCGCGTACCCAACGGCCGGATTCCCATGCCCGGCGTTTGTCGCCGACGCGTTCGTGGTTGCACAATCCGTAGCCTTTGATCACCTGGTAAAACTCGTCCCAGTTGATGGTGCCGAAGCGGTAGTGGCCGCTGGCTTCATCCCATTTCAGATCCGGATCGGGCGCGGTCATGCCCAGGGCTTCCAGTTGGGGAACGGTGTTGTCGACGAATTTCTGACGCAGTTCGTCGTTGCTGTGACGTTTGATCTTCCAGGCCATGCTTTGGGCGCTGTTCGGGGAGTCGGTGTCGGTCGGTCCGAACATCATCAGGGCCGGCCACCAGAAGCGGTTGATGGAATCCTGCAACATCGCGCGCTGCGCGGCGCTGCCGTTCGCCATCGCCATCGCGGCTTCATAGCCCTGGCGTTGGTGGAAGCTCTCTTCTTTACAGATTTTCACCATGGCGCGGGCGTAAGGCGCATAGGAAGTGCGGCACAGCGCCACCTGGTTGACGATGGCGGCGCCATCGACCAGCCAGCCGATCACGCCGACATCTGCCCAGTTGAGGGTGGGATAGTTGAAGATGGAGGAGTATTTCATCTTGCCATCCAGCATCTTTTCGTAGATATCCTGACGCGAACAACCCAGGGTTTCCGCTGCGCTGTACAGGTACAGGCCGTGGCCGGCTTCGTCCTGGATTTTCGCCAGCAGAATCGCTTTGCGACGCAGGCTCGGCGCGCGGGTCAGCCAGTTTGCCTCCGGCAGCATGCCGATCACTTCAGAGTGGGCGTGCTGCCCGATCTGCCGGATCAGGGTCTGACGGTAGGCATCAGGCATCCAGTCCTTGGCTTCTATCGGCGTGTCAGCCGCGATTGTGGCGTCGAAATGCGCCTGATGTTGCTCATCGGTCATTGCTGATTCCTCATTAAATGATTCGTGTTTTTGGTGTTTTTAATTAAAAAGTGAATCACTTTCATAACCACAAAACTACAAAGTGATAACAAAAAGATCAAACATGGTTAATGCTGTTTTGCGATGGGATTCACATTAAATAAAATTTAATCTATATATATCAATATAATGATTTTGATGGAGAGTGACCCATCAGGCGGTCAGTAAGATGTGTTAAATGTTTTGTTTTCATTTTGTTAATTTTTAACTTGGATAAGTTCGGATTTATGTGATACGTATTTATGCGTTTTTTTAGAAAATTTGATTCTTATTGGAGGAGTGGATGCAGCAGTTAACCAGTTATCTTTCAGGCCGCTGGGTATACGGAGAGGGGCGTCCGCGCGAAATTCATCATGCGGTGAGCGGCGAGGCGCTGTACCAGGTATGTACCGACGGCCTGCCGCTGGCGGAAAGCCTGAGCTATGCCCGTAACCACGGCGGCGCGGCGCTGGCGGCCATGACGTTCCAGCAACGGGCGCAGATGATGAAGGCGCTGGCGAAATACCTGCTGGCGCATAAAGAGAGCCTGTACGAGATTTCATTCCAGACCGGCGCAACCCGCGCCGACAGCTGGGTGGATATCGAGGGCGGGATCGCCACCCTGTTTTCTTATGCCGGGCTGGCGGGACGCGAGCTGCCGGATGACACCCTGTGGGCGGAAGATGAACTTATCCCGCTGTCGAAGCAGGGGCAGTTTGCTGCGCGTCATGTGCTGACTTCCCGCCCCGGCGTGGCGCTGCACATTAACGCCTTCAACTTTCCGTGCTGGGGCATGCTGGAAAAACTGGCGCCGACCTGGATGGCCGGGATGCCGGCGATCATCAAGCCGGCTACGGCTTCTGCGCAGGTGACGCAGGCGATGGTGAAATTGATGGTCGAGAGCGGTCTGGTGCCGGAAGGCGCGATTCAGCTGATCTGCGGCGGCATCGGCGACATGTTTGAACATCTGGATTTTCAGGATGTGGTGACGTTCACCGGCTCGGCGCAAACCGGGCAGAAGCTGCGTTCTCACCCGCATCTGATGGCGAAATCGGTGCCCTTCACCATGGAGGCTGATTCGCTCAACTGCGCTGTTTTAGGCAGCGACGTCACGCCGGACATGCCGGAGTTTGCGCTGTTTATCAAAGAGGTTTGCCGTGAGATGACGGTGAAAGCCGGGCAGAAATGTACCGCGATCCGCCGGATTATCGTTCCCGCGGCGCAGGTTGACGCGGTGTGTGATGCCTTGCTGAAACGTCTTTCCGGCGTGGTGATGGGCGATCCGCGCGTGGAAGGCGTGAAAATGGGGGCGCTGGTCAGCCTGGAGCAGCGCGACGACGTGCAGGAGAAAGTCGACTTCCTGCTGCGTAACGGCTGCGAGCCGCTGTGTGGCGCGACGACGGAAGGGCTGACGCTGACGGGCGACAATCTGGGCAAGGGGGCGTTCTATCCGCCCACGTTGCTTTATTGCGCCGATCCGTTGACGCATCAGGCGGTACATGCCACCGAGGCGTTCGGGCCGGTGGCGACGCTGATGCCGTATCAGGATTTGGCGCAGGCGGTAACTCTGGCGCAGTTGGGCGGCGGCAGCCTGGCGGGGTCGCTGGTGACGGCGGACGGCGAGGTGGCGTCGCAGGTGATCCGCGCCAGCGCCTGCGCGCACGGGCGCATGCTGGTTCTTGACGCTGCTGCGGCTGCGGAGTCGACCGGTCACGGTTCACCGCTGCCGATGCTGGTGCACGGTGGCCCGGGACGTGCGGGCGGCGGGGAAGAACTGGGCGGACTGCGTGCGGTGAAACACTACATGCAACGTACCGCGATTCAGGGCAGCCCGGCGATGCTGGCGGCCATCGGCCGTGAGTGGGTACGTGGCGCGCCGGTGGCGGAAGATCCGGTTCATCCGTTCCGGAAATACTTTGAGGAACTGCGCATTGGCGAAAGCCTGCTGACCGCGCGGCGTACCGTGACCGAAGCGGACATCGTCAACTTCGGCTGCCTGAGCGGCGACCACTTCTACGCGCACATGGATAAGATCGGCGCGGCGCAGTCGTTGTTCGGCGAACGCGTGGCGCACGGCTATTTCGTGGTATCGGCGGCGGCGGGGCTGTTCGTGGACCCGGCGGTCGGGCCGGTCATCGCCAACTACGGTATGGAAGGGCTGCGGTTTATTGAGCCGGTTAAGATCGGGGATACCATTCAGGTACGCCTGACCTGCCGCAAGAAGATCAAAAAAGCGCAGAAAAGCGCAGAGGACAAACCGCATGGCGTGGTGGTGTGGGATGTGCAGGTCTTCAATCAGGAAGGAAATGCCGTGGCGTTGTATAACATTCTGACGCTGGTGGAGAGGAAAGAAGGCGACTTCTGAAGCCGCGGGCAAGATGCCGTATCCCGTTGACGGAACCGCGGGCGACCGGAAGGTCGCCCGTTTTGCAGGGAAAACGCGCGCAGTTACATACTTTCAGGAACGATATTTACCCATTGCTGACCGTTATAAACCCAGACACTTTTACGCCGGGCGACTAACAAAAAGTGTTCGCAACAATCCATTGTTCCCATGAGTGCAAGAGGGCTGCCCTGATACAGCACTTCAGTTTCTAACGTGATGCCATTCCAACATAAGAAATCATATTTCCCGCAGCCCCAAATTTTATTATTAAACCAATGCAAATCGCTTATTTTATCTGTTAATTCTAGTTCGCAAATGGCTTCCCAGCGATTTAAACGGCCCTTCCATAATTTATGTTTGGCAGCAACATAGACATTACCATCACCTGCACAACAGACGGCCGTTAGTTTATCATTTGTCGGGAAACCGCATTGCTTCCATATCTGCCCATCGTAATGCCAAATATCGCCCTTACCTCCCACGGCATAAATATCGTTAGACGTAAAACCATCGATATCCAAAAAGTCAGTGTCAGATAAATCTTCAGGCTCTTTTAACCCGTTATCAACAGCAATCCACGTCCCAATATCAACCCTACGGAATACGGCTCTGTGACTTCCGACAACCCACGGAAAGCCATCAATTTTTTTTGCTTTTCTGACAGGGAGCAGCTCATTTTGTTTAATGTCTTCAACAGGCCAATCCCTCTGAGGTCCGCCCGTTGGAATAACTGAACCGCCTAAAACCTGGATAATCAATCCTTGCTCCACAGGTTTTTCGGATGTACAAACTACCGCCCAGAACGATTCGTCAAAGGAGCTGTAACCATGCTCAATATTATCTCCTTCTTGTACTAAGAGTAATAGCTGCATTTTCGATTTTTGCTCATCCTGAGTTTTATCCTCAGTAGCAAGTAAATAAATCATGTCTTTATTACGAATGGCACAGTCCGTAAATGAATATCCATCACAATGTTCTGACCATATTTCCTTAGGTATCGTTGAGTGCATTGTTCTATCCGCCACATTAATTAGTATCGACCGCCTGTTTGTGGTTTAGGCGTCAACTGTGTCTGAATGCCATTTTTTCACAGTCATATTTTTTCTCGATATTTGATGCAATCAAATACATTGCCATTTGCATAGCGGAAACCTGCCTTACCCCCGATTTCCATCAGCGGAATTCCGGATAAAACCACATCAATTGTTAATTGGCAACCAGCGATTGCTGAATTGTGTTCAGACAGGTTCAGGTAACGGCAGCTCCTGCGTTTAGACCTGCTCCAGCCTGCTAAACCTTCTTCCCCACCCGCTTTTTTGATACGTTGTCATGATTCACATTGTTACCCCTACGTTTTAACGGAAAAATCATGACTATCCCCCCGATGCAGCGCCTTCTTACCATTATGCAAACCCTGCGCGATCCTGAGCGCGGTTGCCCCTGGGACGTTAAACAGACGTTTGCCACCATCGCGCCTTACACGCTGGAGGAAACCTACGAGGTGCTTGATGCGATTGCGCGCGAGGATTTCGGCGATCTGCGCGATGAGCTGGGCGACCTGCTGTTTCAGGTGGTGTTTTACGCCCAAATGGCGCAGGAGCAAGGGCGGTTTACCTTTGATGATATCTGTAACGCCATCAGCGATAAGCTGGAGCGCCGTCACCCGCACGTTTTTGCCGCCGAACATCATGAAACCGCCGAGGCTTCGCTGGCACGCTGGGAGCAGCGTAAAGCTGAAGAGCGCGCCGAAAAATCCATGCATTCCGCACTGGATGATATTCCCGCTGCGTTGCCTGCCCTGATGCGCGCTTACAAAATCCAAAAACGCTGCGCCGCGGTGGGCTTTGACTGGGACACCCTCGGGCCGGTGCTGGGCAAAGTGTATGAGGAAATCGACGAGGTGATGGATGAAGCCCGGCAGGCCGTCGTGGATGAGGAGAAGCTGGGCGAGGAGATTGGCGACTTGTTGTTTGCGACCGTCAATCTGTCGCGCCATCTGGGCCATAAGGCAGAAAATGCGTTACAGGCCGCCAACCGTAAATTTGAACGTCGCTTCCGCGCCGTAGAAGAGGCGGTGCGGGCCAGCGGAAAAACGCTGGAAGAGTCTTCCCTTGAGGAGATGGAGGCATTCTGGCAGCAGGTGAAAAAGTCGGAAAACTAACGCGAATGAGCGCTGTGCCGGAATAGAAAAAACTATTCCGGCATAACAAGAGCAGATTCATCCTATCTCATTTAATGACGTTCTACTGATTTATCGTCTGAATCATTTAGCCTGCTTAACGTGCGGGCTTGATTTATTACATCAGACGATATTTCGCAGTGGAAGAAAATGATACTCATGTATTTTTGTATTATTTCAGAATATATAGTCGTGAATGTTTATTCCGACGTTTTCATCTCCCTTCCGTCTCTTGCTTCCGGGAGATATCTGCCTTATTAAGTTTATCAATAATACTAACTAATATAATGCCAATGCGGCTGGAAGCCGCGCACGCCCTGCATCTTTCCTTGTCAGCCCGTAATGCAGGGTGTCAGTCTCCTTTTTCTCGGAAATATCCTTGACTAATGCGATGTTGCGTAAGGATTTTTGGGCTGTGAAACGATCGGGAACTAAATTTTTTGCCGATCGTGCTGAGGAGAGTCATTAGAGGTAATATGTTGATTATTCAGACAGGTCTGACAATAAATCAGCAACATCATAAAAAAAACTTATATCTTGTCGTTGATTTCGTATTTTATATAAATATTATTATTGCAGAATTGATGACCTTCTCCTGGTAGCTGAATCTATTTCGCTAAAGTTTTTCTGTGGCAGATCGCCTGAAGTGAAATTGTCTGAGGATCCAGAATGAAAGAAATTATGGTTTCATCTCATGCAGGGCTATTCTGGAATAACGAAAAATTACTGAATCGCCGTAGCACCGATTATCGCCTTGCTTTGGATCCTGCCGAGGGCGCTCAACCGATCGTGGCGTTGGGCCGGCGTGATTACCCACTTTCCTGGCCGCAGATGCGGCTTTGGTACAGCGGACACCCTGATTGCGATGATGCGCTGAATCACGTACCGATGTTGTTTCGTCTGGACGAGCGGACGAACATTACCGCGCTGTGTCGTGGCATGCAAGCCGTCGTTGCCCGTCACAGTTGCCTGAACAGCGTGTTTGAAACGGCGGAAAGAGGGCAGGTTCGTACCCGTTCCACCGGTGTGGCGCTGGAGGTTACCGAGCGCGTCTTGTCTGATGAGGAATGGGATGCATGCCTGTGTCAGGACGTTAACGCGCCGTTTGATCCCGCCACCACGCCGCCGGTGCGAGCCGTTATTTACCGTCGTTCGGGCGTTGACGGCGTGCGCTACTATTTGCTGCTGGTGTTTCATCATCTGGTGTTCGATGACGCTTCGCGGGCCATCCTGCTGAATGAGCTGGAGCATTGCTATCAGGCCTACCGCCGCGGAGAAGAACCCGCTTTGGCGCCGCTGTCGCTGCAATACGGCGACTATGCCGTGTGGCAGCGCGGCCTGCTGGGGTCGGCGTCCATGCAGGCGCGCAGAGCCTGGTGGTGGGAGCGGCTGAAGGGCTGGCAACCGCTGACATTGCCTTTGGATTTCAGGCGCCCGGCGCGTTTCGAGCACCGTGGCGTTAATTATGCTTTCTCACTGCCGCCTGAACTGACGGCACGCGTGGTTCAGGTTGCCCGACGGGAATGCATCACGCCGTTTGCACTTTATCTGGCTGGCTTTAACCTGCTGCTTGCCGCTTTCAGCGGACAGCGGGACATTCTGGTCGGCACGCCGGCGGCCAACCGCCCCTCGCCGCAGACGCGTCAGCTCATCGGCTTTTTCGCCAATACGCTGCCGCTGCGCAGCCGCATTGACGACGATGTCTCGCCGTCGGTTTATTTACGTACGGTATTCAAATCGCTGTTGCAGGCGCGGCGGCATCAGCAACTGCCGCTGGAGCAATTGCTTGAAATGCTGAGCGTGCCGCGCGATCCGTCGGTGCATCCGCTGTTTCAGGTGATGTTTACCCTGACTTCCGCCCAGGATGTGAAAATGCCGGAGTGGATGAATGCGGAATGCCTGCTGGAATACCATCAGGTTGCGGAGCGCGATCTGACGTTCAGCGTGATGCCCGATGACGCTTACCCGTGCGCGGTGATTAATTACGCGACGGCGTTATTTGCGCCTGACACTATCGCCTGCCTGGCCGACTATTATCTGCGCATCATGCACCAGCTGCTCGACGAAAAAACGCGCCGTATCGGGGATATCACGCTGATACCTGCGCAGGCGATTGCGGACATGCGCACGTCGTGGCAGGACCGTCCGTATGCGTATGAGTTCGAACGTCCGATCTGGTGCGACTTCGTCACCCAGGCGCAGCATGCTCCGCAGGCCATCGCCGTTATCGATGAACTGGGGGAGTTAAGCTACGGCGATTTATACCGCGCGGCCCTGACGCTGGCCGCTCAGCTGCGAACCTCTGCCGCCATGGACGGGGAAGCGATCGCGGTGCTGGTAGATAAAGGGCGGGCGCAGGTGATCGCCATACTGGGTTGCTCGCTGGCCGGTATGGCTTTTCTGCCGATGGACAATACCTGGTCTGAAATCCGGCGGCGTGACGCAATGCGTCAGGTAAATGCCCGCCTGGTTATCAGCAGCCATCCGTGGTCCGTCGGTGCGGAAAATACGCTGGTGATGATTTCTCCGCAGGGCCAGGTTGCTGCGCTGCCGGAACCGGAACATATTCCCGGCCCGGTGAAGTGTGCGCCGGATGATCCGGCCTACATGATTTTTTCCACGGATGCGACCGGCGTGATCACGGGTGTTGCCGTCGAACACCGCAGTGCCGTGAACAGCATTATCGATGTACTGGGGAAAATGTCCGTTAAGGCCGGAGAGCGTGGGTTTGCGGTCAGCGCGCTGAGCAGCGGCATTTCCATTTTCGCTATTTTCGGACTGCTTTCCGCAGGCGGCACGCTGATTATGCCCGGCGAGAAAACAGGTTACCAGCCGGATGCCTGGCTGCATCTGATCATCCGTCACCGGGTCAGCTTCTGGAGTTCGTCGCCGACGGCGATGACCCAACTGACAGAACATATCGAGTCTCAGCCGGTTCAGCCCGCATGTGCGTTGAGTAAAGTGATGCTGGCGGGGGAAGCGGTGGCGGCGGGGTTGCCGGCGCGCATCCGTGACTGGGCGCCGGGCTGCCGGGTCGCCAGCGTCGGCGGAGCGCCGGAAGGAGCGGCCTGGTCGATCTATTATGAGATACCTGACGCGCCGATCGACCGGCCGGGCGTGCCCTACGGCATACCGATGTGCCATCAGCGCCTTTATGTGCTAGACCGCTGCCAGCGTCCGCTGCCTGCGGGCTTGCCGGGGGAGCTTTATATCGGCGGGGAAGGCGTGGCGCGCTGTTATCTCAATAATCCGGCGCTGTCCGATGCGCGTTTTATCTGGCATGACGCTTTGGGTGAACGCCTGTTCCGAACCGGCGAACGCGTAAGATGGTTGCCGGATGGCCAACTGGAACGGCTTGGGCGAATGGACGGCCGGGAGAAAAATGGCGGCGACGTTGAGCTGCCGGACATGGAACATAGTGTGCAGCTTGTTTAAGGCGCTCGTTACTGGTTGAATCCATTCAGCCTGGCGTTCTGCCGGGTAAATCATCTACCGGCCGGAAGGGAGCGCCGGTACTCTTTCCCGCAGGGAAGCGGGGCCGCCCCGCCGGGGAAAGATGCGGTTTGCAAGGCGCAGTTATCACTTTCTTTTTCCGCACAAATCGCAAAATAGGGCAAATTCTGAGTTATAAGTCTTTTCCTGACTAAAATGCGCGAAACCCGCCGGCGCCAGGAGCGTCACGCAAAATCAACCCGCCTCTATTTGTTGTCGTAAAAAATTTAACCCGCTGTTTAAAAACAACAAACCTGCTGAAAATCGCATATCTCCGCGTCCGGCGGCCCGCAAACCCGATTTGATCGTTTGTGACAACGAAAGCCTTAAGGTATACTACTGTCCCGTCCTGGTTCTTCCATCGTCTTTAAACCTAACTCTCAGGTTCAGCATGACAACGAATTATATTTTTGTGACCGGCGGGGTCGTATCCTCTCTGGGTAAAGGCATTGCCGCAGCCTCCCTGGCGGCTATTCTCGAAGCCCGTGGCCTTAACGTAACCATCATGAAACTGGACCCGTATATCAACGTGGATCCGGGGACCATGAGTCCGATTCAGCACGGCGAAGTCTTCGTCACCGAAGACGGCGCGGAAACTGACCTGGATCTGGGCCACTACGAGCGCTTCATCCGTACCAAAATGTCACGCCGCAATAACTTCACCACCGGCCGTATCTATTCTGACGTGCTGCGCAAAGAGCGCCGCGGCGACTATCTGGGCGCTACCGTGCAGGTGATTCCGCACATTACCAACGCCATCAAAGAGCGCATCATCGAAGGCGCTGAAGGGCATGACGTGGTGCTGGTGGAAATCGGCGGCACCGTCGGCGACATCGAATCCCTGCCGTTCCTGGAAGCTATCCGTCAGATGGCGGTGGAAGTCGGCCGTGAGCACACCATCTACATGCACCTGACGCTGGTTCCCTACATGGCGGCGGCGGGTGAGGTGAAGACCAAACCGACCCAGCATTCGGTTAAAGAGCTGCTTTCCATCGGCATTCAGCCCGATGTGTTGATCTGTCGTTCCGATCGCGCGGTGCCGGCCAATGAGCGTGCAAAAATCGCATTATTCTGCAATGTGCCGGAAAAAGCGGTTATCTCACTGAAAGATGTTGATTCTATTTATAAAATACCAGGCCTCTTGAAATCACAGGGCCTTGACGATTATATTTGTAAACGATTCAGCTTGAACTGTCCGGAAGCAAATCTGTCAGAATGGGAGCAGGTGATTTACGAAGAAGCCAATCCGGTGAGCGATGTCACCATCGGTATGGTGGGTAAATACGTCGAGCTGCCGGATGCTTATAAGTCGGTTATCGAAGCGCTCAAGCACGGCGGGCTGAAAAACCGCGTGGCGGTGACCATCAAGCTGATCGACTCGCAGGACGTAGAGACCAAAGGGGTGGAAGTCCTCAAGGGTCTGGATGCGATCCTGATACCGGGCGGCTTCGGCTACCGCGGTATCGAAGGCAAAATCGCCACGGCGCGCTATGCGCGCGAGAACAAGATTCCGTATCTGGGCATCTGCCTGGGTATGCAGGTCGCCCTGATCGAGTTCGCCCGCAACGTTGCGGGAATGGAAGGCGCCAACTCGACGGAATTTGTGCCAGACTGTAAGTACCCGGTCGTGGCGTTGATCACCGAGTGGCGTGACGAAGAAGGTAATGTGGAAGTACGCACTGAAGAGAGCGATTTGGGCGGCACGATGCGCCTGGGCGGCCAGCAGTGCAACCTGGTGGAAGACACGCTGGCTCGCCAGATGTACGGCGCGCCGACGATTGTCGAGCGGCACCGCCACCGTTATGAAGTGAACAATATGCTGTTGAAGCAGATCGAAGCGGCCGGACTGCGCGTCGCCGGTTGGTCAGCGGACAACAAGCTGGTGGAGATCGTCGAAAATCCGAATCATCCGTGGTTCGTGGCGTCGCAGTTCCACCCTGAGTTCACCTCAACGCCGCGTGACGGGCATCCGCTGTTTGCCGGCTTTGTGAAAGCAGCCAGCGAATACCAGAAGCGCCAGGTAAGTTAGAGATTGTGGAAGACGCGGGACTGAGTTCCGCGTCTTTCGTCTGGAGTTTTAGCTTAACTTGTATCGAGGAAAATCTAATGTCCAAAATTGTTAAAGTCATCGGTCGCGAAATCATCGACTCCCGCGGAAACCCGACGGTAGAAGCAGAAGTTCACCTGGAAGGCGGTTTCGTTGGCCTGGCTGCCGCGCCATCAGGGGCTTCCACCGGTTCCCGTGAAGCGCTGGAACTGCGTGATGGTGACAAATCCCGTTTCATGGGCAAAGGCGTACTGAAAGCCGTTGCCGCGGTGAACGGTCCGATCGCTCAGGCCGTATTGGGCAAAGACGCTAAAGATCAGGCGAACATCGATAAGATCATGATCGACCTGGACGGTACCGAGAACAAGTCCAAGTTCGGCGCTAACGCTATCCTGGCCGTTTCTCTGGCTGCTGCCAAAGCTGCCGCTGCTGCCAAAGGCATGCCGCTGTATGAGCACATCGCTGAGCTGAACGGCACCCCGGGTAAATTCTCCATGCCGCTGCCGATGATGAACATCATCAACGGTGGTGAGCACGCCGACAACAACGTCGACATTCAGGAATTTATGATCCAACCGGTTGGCGCTAAAACCCTGAAAGAAGCCGTTCGCATCGGTTCTGAAGTGTTCCACAACCTGGCTAAGGTTCTGAAAGCCAAAGGCATGAACACCGCTGTGGGCGACGAAGGCGGCTACGCGCCGAACCTGGAGTCTAACGCTGCTGCGCTGGCTGCAATCAAAGAAGCCGTTGAGAAAGCCGGCTACGTACTGGGTAAAGACGTTACCCTGGCGATGGACTGCGCTGCTTCCGAGTTCTTCAACGCGGAAACCGGCAACTACGAACTGAAAGGCGAAGGCAAAACCTTCACTTCTCAGGAATTCACCCACTACCTGGAAGACCTGACCAAGCAGTATCCGATCGTGTCCATCGAAGATGGCCTGAACGAATCTGACTGGGACGGCTTCGCTTACCAGACCAAAGTTCTGGGCGACAAAATCCAGCTGGTTGGTGACGACCTGTTCGTAACCAACACCAAGATCCTGAAAGAAGGCATCGAGAAAGGCATCGCTAACTCCATCCTGATCAAATTCAACCAGATTGGTTCTCTGACCGAAACGCTGGCTGCTATCAAGATGGCGAAAGACGCTGGCTACACCGCAGTTATCTCTCACCGTTCCGGTGAAACCGAAGATGCGACCATCGCCGACCTGGCGGTAGGTACCGCTGCCGGCCAGATCAAAACCGGTTCTATGAGCCGTTCTGACCGTGTTGCCAAGTACAACCAGCTGATCCGTATCGAAGAAGCGCTGGGCGACCGCGCACCGTTCCACGGCCTGAAAGAAGTTAAAGGTCAGTAATAACGGCGTTGTGCTGAAATAGTAGTGCTGAAATAACAGCGCTGAAAACATAAAACCCGCCGACGGCGGGTTTTTTTTCGGTTGAGCTTTAGCTCAGTACGCCATCAGGTGGCGGTTTGATCTTCATAAGAACGCAGGATTTTATACAGTTCGTCTTTTAGTCTGAGTTTTTCCTTCTTCAGGGCCGCAATTTGGTCGTTAAATGCGTGACTCGGTTGGTTTTCTGCGCGGCGGATCTCATGATCCAACTGATTATGCTCATGAAAAAGCGTAGCAAAACGTGCGTCTTCTGTTTTCAGGCGGGAGATGAGGTCGCGGTACTCAGGAAACATATGCACTCCTTTTTGTCAAAACTCACAGTGAGCATGCCATAGCTTCGTTGCTGATTTTGTAATCAACCTCTCATCATGCCGATCTTATGGTTGGGAACCTTCTGATTTGCATTTTTGCTCAGATATCGCGCGCTTTCAGCCAGGCCATAAAGTCGTCGATAAACACCCGTGTTTTTAACGGCAGCAGGCGGTTCGGCAGCGTAATGGCATAAGCGGTGCGCGGCAGCGGGTTATTGATTCTCCACTCCGGCAGCACGCGGCGAACTTTGCCGTTGTGTAAATAGATATCGGCGATGAACGTCGGGATCAGGGCGATGCCGATGCCCTGCAGAATGGCGTCGAGCATGGCGTCGCTGTTGTTGATCATCAGGCGCGGCGTCAGCAAAACGCGTTCTTCATCCTCACCCCGCATAAATAACCACTCTCCGCGGAACTGGCGTTCATCGGGGAAAAAAATATTGTGGCGGTGCAGTTCATCCGGTTCCAGCGGCGGGTCGGCGCGGTAGTCCGACGCGCAGACCAGAATATATTCGATCGGCATCAGCGCGCGGGCCACCATGTTCTCCGGCGGGCTTTCCGTAACGCGTACCGCCAGATCAAACGGATCGTGCGTCATGTTGATCACCCGGTCGGTCAGCAACAGCTCCACGTTGATGTCGGGGTAACGCAGTAAGAAGTCGGACATAAAAGGCGTCAGCAGAATTTTACCCAGCGTATTGGGCGCCGTAATGCGCAGCAGGCCCTGCGGTTTATCGCTGTAGCTGCCTGCCTGGGAAAGCAGGGCGCTGGTAACGGAAATGACCGATAAGGCCTGTTGATAGATTTCCTGCCCGGCTTCCGTGACCTGCACCGCGCGGGTGGTGCGGGTAAATAAAATCACCGAAAGCCGCTTTTCCAACCGGTCGATCATGCGGCTGACAGAGGAGGGCGCCATTGACAGCGCGCGCCCGGCCGAAGAAAAACTCCCTTTTTCAACTACCTGAATAAAAACGGCCAGGCTGGGAAACAGCTCGGCCAGCTCATTTATGTTCTTCACGCATAGCTCTTTTGCATCGGAGTCGTCTAGCCAAACTAACATCATGAATTATCATGTTCAACCGGGGCTAGCGTAGTGATAATCAATTTCTTTTATCAATTTAAAGGCTTAGATCATGACATACCATTCAGTCAGTGAGCGGGTACGCCAACGCAACGTGCTCAATGTGGGGGTCAGCCTGGGTTTTAAAGGGCTGTCCGTGAGGGATCCCATCCATAACCGCTGGGAAGGTTTCGACATTGATTTGGCCCGCGCGGTTGCCGCGGCGGTGCTGGGCGACAGCCGGAAGATCAACTTTATTCCGTTACAAACCAGCGACCGCTTTACCGCGCTGCGCGACGGCGTGATCGATCTGGGAACCTTCAACGCCAGCATTACCTTCCAGCGCGAAGCGGATTACGGCATCACGTTTGTGCATCCGATGCTGTTTGACGGCGAAGTGTTGATGACGCCGGTCACCAATCTGTCGGAGCCGGTTTGCGAGGCGAGAATGACGCGTAAGCGCCGCGTTGCCGCCCTGCGTGGTTCCACGACCCAGGAAAATCTGCGCAACTATTTTGACCGTCTGGGGCTGGACTGCGACATCATGCTGTTCGACAGCCCGTTGCAGGCGCGGCAGGCTTACCAAAACGGCCTGTGCGACCTCTATTGCCTCGACTACTACCTGCTGGCCGGCGAGCGGGCGCAGTTGCCGAATAAAGAGATGCACATCATCCTGCACGATCGTATTTCGCTGGAGGCGATGTCCCCGGCGGTTTGCTCACACGATCCGGCGTGGATCAGCGCAGTGGGTTGGGTGATGAAGTCGCTGATTGAGGCGGAGTCGCTCAATATTTGCAGCAAGGTCGTTGATGAGGTCTATCGGGAGGCTGATGGTTATACGAAAACTTTTCTGCAGCCGGGCGAAGGGCTGTGCCGCCGCCTGGGGCTGTTGCCGGAATTCACCCGCGAGGTGATTAGCCAGGTTGGAAACTACGGCGAAATATTTAACCGCAATTTAGGTGACAAATCCGCGCTCAAGCTGGAGCGTCGGGACAACTACCCCTGGGCAAGCGGCGGAATGCTTTATTCACCGCTTTTTATCTGACGCCTTTTATTTAAAAAGAGGTTCACAACTATCATGAGCGAAATGATCACGCAGACACCGGTTAAACTGAGCGGAAAAATTATTGAAGACTTTGGCTATTTGGAGTCAACGTCGGATGATATTAATTTCTCCGCTATCCGTAACCTGATTTTACACGGGCATCATCATGGCAACGTGGTTTATATTATCCGTAACCATGCGAATCCATTAGTTTGCCGGGATATCGCCGACCAGTTTTACCAGAAAGTCAGCCAGATGGGCGGCGGTAATCGTGGCGATGATGGCTTTGTGCTGACCAACCAAATAGGCGCTACGCAGTTTTCCCGCAACGGACAACAATATATTGAAGAAGTGAACCGGACAAATCACACCGTTACCGAACTGTTCGCCTCTGCGGACGGTTACGCCACGGAGTCCTTATTTATGAACCGCCGTCTGGAACGTGAGTTTCTGGATGAAAATATTCATTTCGGCCCGGCACGTTTCAAAAATGGCTATGCCTGCTTCGCTACGTTCCGCCGCTGGCTGGACAACGGCGCCATGGCGCTGATGCCGCATGAAGATCTGGCCCAGCTCAGCTTTGCCGCGCAGGATGATTTTGAAATCGCTGCTGCGCAAACGGTTACGGCCTATAACGTCTGCCTGGATGCGGCGGGAGAAGGCGGCGAGCTGCGGGTGTGGAACTTCATTCCGGACGGGCACTGCCGCGCCGCGCTGGGCGTGACCCAAACCGGTTATCCTTACCCGCCTGAATTGCTGGGGGATATGGAAAGTTTCTCCGTGCGGCTGAACTCCGGCGATGTCTATTTCATGAATGCCTGCCATCTGCACGGCGTACACAGCGTCAGCGCCGGCGCGCGCCTGACGGCCGGGCGCTTTATCGGCAAGCTGGACGATCGCAAAGTCGTTTACTGGACTTAATTTACCGCGTTACGCAGCAAGGCAATAAATACCTCTTGGGTAAAACGGGTGCTTATTCAACATAAGCATCACGGGTCACCTCTTTTTTTTAGTGGCGGAAATTATTATGGAATATGCACATCATTTAGCGGAACAAGGTTATGCATTTATTCCGGGTTCCTATTATAAGTCATTACCTGATATTAATTACACACGGCAAGAACAATTTCTGGCTGACCTGGAAAATATGAAATTAGCCTATTACGGGCTGACGCTGGACCCTTATTCTCCCGGCCGCCGCTTTCGCGCCTATGCGCAATGCCGCCGGGATGAACATCAGCGCCTCTGTTTCGGCCATTTTACGCCGTATCTGCAAACGGCGAAATATAATCCGGATACCGGCGGTATTATCCGCAGCTATCCGATGTTGAGCGATGCATTAATTAATAATCCGATTCTTCATGCATTACTTCATGATGACATCCGGTTTATTGAGTCCTACCAAAAAGTAGGTTCACCCGATGCGCTGACGATAGGCATCCATTTTTTCCGTTATCAGGCGACGCCGGACATGCCGGCATACAGTTCGCCGGTATGGCTGCATAAAGATGATGAGGACGTAGTGTTCGTTCATCTGATCGATCATTCGCCCAATATGCTGGGCGGCGACAGCCTGATCGCCGGGAATCCCAAATGCATTGAGCGGGTGCTGAAGCTGGAGTCCCTGTTCGACACCCTGGTGGTGAACCATGACAAATACCATGCCGTGACGCCGGTAGGGTGCCGGCAGGAAGGGGAAAGCGACGTCAGTACACGCGACATCATTCTGGTGACGTTTCAACGCCGGGAGGCAGCATGACCACAACGTTTACCGGCCGTCAGGCCTTTATTACCGGAGCGTCCAGCGGTATCGGCAAGGCGCTGGTCAGTGCGTTCCTGGCGACCGGATACCAGGTTGACGGAATTGACTGCGCGCCTTCGGCGTTTATGGCGGAAACGCGCTATCGCCACCATCAGGCGGACGTTACCGAGTTCACCGCGCTGGACGCCATTTTCGAACAGGCGGAGTACGGCAGCGAAAATAATCTGCTGATTAACTGTGCGGGAACCCGCGAGATTTGCCCGGTGAGTGAGTTATCACTTTCGCTGTGGGAGCGGGTATTCGCCGTGAACGTGACGGCCAGCTTCATCGCCGGCCGGGCGTTTTGCCAGCAGTTGGTGCGCCACGGGGTGCCCGGCAACGTCATCAACATCGCGTCGGTGTCGGGCATGATGGGCGAACCGAACCGCACGGCGTACGTCGCTTCCAAACACGCGGTACTCGGGCTGACCAAACAACTGGCCATTGAGTTCGGCGCGCAGGAAATCCGGGTGAACGCCATTGCGCCCGGCGTTATCCGCACGCCATTGACCGAACCCTATTACCACGACCCAAACCAGCTGAACAAAATCAAACGCGGGCAGTTCATTCCGCAACTGGGAGAACCGGAGGACGTGGCCGAAGCCGCGTTGTATCTCTCATCACCCAAGGCCCGCTTCATTACCGGTTCGACGCTGGTGATGGATGGCGGCTGGACCATCGGCAAAGACCTCTGATCTTTGGCCGGACTACGGAGAATAGCAGCATGAAACAAACGTACATCCTGATCCTCGGCGGGGAGTTCGCCCTGCGTGAGCGCGTGCTGGCCGGCGCGCTGCGTGCGGGCAACGGTATGAAAGTGCTTACTATGGCGAAGAACCGCCTCTCGCCGGCGATTAAATTTTTCGACGACTATATTCCCGGCGACGTCGCGGATGCCGACGCCGTGCTGAGCGCGGTGCAGGCATATGAGCGCGAGCACAACAGCGTGCCCGTCGCGGCGATCCCGATGAATGACTTTACCGTGCGCGCCGCCGCATTGTTAACCGAGCATTACGGGCTGCACGGTAACGGTGTGGAAACCATCAATAACTGCCGCGATAAGTTCGTCATGAAGCAGCTGTTGCAGCGCGCCGGCCTGCCTGTGCCCCGCTTCGCGGCATTTTCCACGCTGGAGGAACTGAAGATGCACATCGGGCGCATCGGCCTGCCGGTGGTGATCAAACCGCGCGAAATGGCGGGCAGCCTCGGGGTGCTGAAAATCACATCCCCGGAAGAGATTGAACCGGCTTTCCGCCGCAGCGTGGCGGACGTCATCGGGCTGAACGGTGAAGCGCACGCGCCGGAGGATCTGTTCCAGGTGGAAGAATATATTGCGGCACAGCGCGAAGTCAGCGTGGAAGTGATCAACCAGGGCAGCTACCACCGCGCGGTAGCGGTAACCGACAAATACCTCGGCGACGAGCCGCACTTCGTGGAAACCGGGCACAGTATGCCTTCGCTGCACAGCGACAATCAGGATCTGCGCCGTATTGCGGAACAGTCCTGCGCAGCGCTGGGTATCCGTCAGGGCATGGCGCACTTCGAGGCGCGCATCATGGCGGACGGCACGATCAAGATCATTGAGGTTGGCGCGCGCACCGGCGGCGACACCATCATGGATCTGATTGAACGTACCTACGGCATTAATCCATACGAACTGCACGTTCGCTCACACCTCAACCGGCTGGAACCGCTGCCGGAAACCCTGCCATCGCGCGGGCTGAGCGCGGTCGCGTTCATCAAGGCCCGTCCCGGCGTGATCGAAAAAGTTTCCCTGCCGTCCACGCTGCCCGGCTACGTAACCAATATGCAGGTCACCGCCCGTCCGTTGGATCGCTCGCGCCCTCTGGAGTCCTGGAAAACCCGCGAAGGGTCGGTGGAGTATTTCTGGCCCGGCCGCGCGCCACAGGCCGGTTTCCGCGAGCATTTGGATCATGCGGATGCCTACGCTGAAACCCTGTTTACCCTCCGGCCGGAATAACGACTTTTCCGGGAATGACATATGCCGCCGGCCCGCCCGCGGGCCGGTTAAGGAGTTTCTATGGATGGCGTTAAGTTTGGTTTAAAACGCTTCGTTTTTTCCCGCTTTGTCGGGTCACTGTGCGATCAGTTCTTGCTGTTCGCCGTGCCGCTGGCGATCCTGAACGCCACAGGGTCGCTGACGTTTTCTTCACTGGCCTTCGTGATTGAGTGGCTGCCGCGCATTATCTTTTTCCCCATATCCGGCTTTCTGGCCGACCGGCTTAAGCCGCGTTTTATCTTCTTTAATGTCGACACCGGCCGTTGCTTGCTGCTGCTGAGCGCGTTTCTGCTGCTGACATGGCACCCCGGAGCGACCTTCGCCACGCTGGCGGTGATGATGGCGCTGCTCTCTGTGGCTTATGTGCTGAACTTCGTCGCGACCGACGCCATGCTGCCGCGGCATCTGCCGGCGGCGGAGTTGCCGAAGGCGCACTCCATGCTGCAGGGCGTGGATCAGACCACCCAGGTGCTGGGGCCGGCGCTGGCGGTGGCGATTTCGGTGTACGGCGGGGTGACGTCGATCCTGCTGGTCGCAACGGTGCTGTTCGCGGTTTCCGCCGTGAACTACCTGTTTTTGCAAACCAAAGATCCGGTAGTGGAGGAAAAGCTGCGCCTGCGTTCGGTGATTGACGACAACCGGGTGGCGCTGAAGGTGCTGCGCCAGAATAAGATCCTGCTGCACCTGTGCGCCCTGACCTGGGTGGTGAATCTGGTTTATGGTGCGGCGCTGGTGGTCAGTGCGGCGGTGATTTTGCAGGAATTTTCTCTGCCGGAAAGCTACTTCGGCGTGCTGCAAACCACGGCGGCCCTGACCACCATCGTTGCGTTCCTGTTCGTGCCGCGCTTTACCGCCCGCTTCGGGCTGTCGGCGCTGGGGACGGTTTCGTTCTGTACCATGATCCTGGCCGGGGCGGTGATGAGCTTCTCGCCGGATTACCTTGTCTATCTGGCAGGCTATGCGGCGCTGATGGCGTTTGACGGCGCGTTCAGCGTTTACCTGCGCACGGTGCGCAGCCAGATTATTCCACAGGCGCATCTGGGAAAAACGATGGGGCTGATTGGGCTGCTAAACATGTGCTCCGTACCGGCCAGCGGGCTGATGGTCACGCTGCTGTCGGGAAGTTTTTCCCCATTGCAGATTATCGGGATCATTCTGGCCGGGGCATTGGTGCTGGGGCTGACGCTGGTGATCGCCGGACGCCGGATGTTTGGCTACAAGAGCTGGCTGCCGCCGGTGATGGTCTCGGAGTGCCAGGCTACAGGCCTGCAATGACGTTTTGCAGCAGGCGGACGCGCGGTTCCACGCTGGCGATCTCCAGAAACTCGCCCTGGCTGTGGAAACCGGCCCCGATGGGGCCGAAGCCGTCCAGCGTCGGGGTGCCCGTTGCGGCGCTGTGGTTGGCGTCGGACACCGCGCCGGTTTCGCGCCAGCGTATTTCCTGATTGACCGCACGGCCGGCACGCTCGACAAGCTGCATCAGCCGGTGCGTGTCGGGGGAGGGGGTCATGGCAGGCATGTAAACCTCCTGCGTCAGGCGGGTGGTCACGCCGGGCGCGAAAGGCTGACGGCAGCGGGCTTCGAGCGCCTGGTTTACCCGCTGGTACTCTTCGTTGCGCCAGAAACGGATTTCCAGCAGAGTGCCAGCCTGATCGGCGATAACGTTGGGCGCGCCGCCGCCCCACACCGAACCGAAGTTGAGCGTGGTATCGTTTTGGGCGTCGCAGAGCTGGTTGATTTCCTGGATGCAGCCGGCCAGGGCATTGATGGCGGAACGTCCGTTTTGCGGAGCATTGCCGGCATGGGCGGAGACGCCCTGAAAATTGAGCCGGTAACGCGCCATGCCCTTACGTGCATTAATCAGCGCGCCGTCCGGACGGGCGGCTTCTCCCACCAACACGCAGCCGCTGTTGCGCGCCAGCCCGCTTAACCAGTCGCGGGAGTAAACGGAGTTGATTTCCTCATCCGGGTTGAGCGCCACGGCAATGCGCAGGCGTTTGCGGTGCGCGGCGTCCAGCGTGTGCAGCGCCCAAAACATGGAAAGCAGGCCGCCCTTCATGTCGGCGACGCCGGGGCCGTAGGCCCGTCCGTCACAGACGTGAAAAGGTCTTGCTCTGGCGGTGCCTTCGGGGAAAACGGTGTCTAAATGACCGAGCAGCAACAGATCAAAATCCTGCCCGGTGGGATGGGAAGAAATGAGAAGTCCTTTCCCGGTTTGCGCGCTTAAATCAATGTCAGAGCAATACCAGCCGGCGTGATCGAATAACGCCGCAACCATACCCGCAACGGCGTTAACGCCTGCCGGATTGTGCGTGTCGCTGTCGATATTAACCAGCTTGCGTAATTCGCAAAGATATTGCTCGACGTCCATGGGGAGGTCATTCCTTCTGTAAGCCCGGAGAGAGCAGCCGGGTAAGATATTGCTGTGAACAAACAGCATGCTAACGGTTGCGTTATCATGTTGAAAATATGTGCGTTATCTTATGTGCTCAGATTGTTAATTTTGTGATTTTACAAAACGGAAGAGATTATATTGAGCTTGCCGATGTGAAGTAAGTGACCATGATCAATAAATTTTATTGATGTGGCTATGGGCTTGTATTTCTATGACCTAACGCACACCCGCCGTCATGGGGAAATAAGCAACAAAAATATTTGCGCGGCAAAAGTGTGACTAAGATTTCATTTATTAATTTAATTGTTCATGTGCGGGGGCAGGTAACGCAGCGGGTCCACCGGTTTCCCGTAGTAGTTAATCGCGAAATACAGGATCGGCTGATTTTCCCGATCGGTGCCCAGCGTGGCGAGGGTATCGCCCTGGCTGATATGATCGCCCGCTCTCACCAGAATGTTTTCGAGATTGGCGTAGGTGCTGACGTAATGCTCGTCGTTGTCATTCTCAATAATGACCAGTCGCCCAAAGCTGGAAAGGGTGCCGACGTAAATCACGTTGCCTGATTTGGACGCCGCGACTTTCTGACCTTTCTCACCGTAGATGCCGATGCCTTTGGTGTTGCCGATCTCGGAAAACATCTCTTTGACCCTTCCCGTGAGCGGCCATTGCCAGAATTCAGAGCGGGGAAGGTGGGACGTATCTTGCGGCGCCGGGGTGGAAGACGTTGTGGTTCTCGGCGGCGGCGGCGCTTTCTTCTGTGGCGGAACGGTGGTCAGGCCGGGCAGGGAGCCTTCTTTTTGCCGGGTGATCACGTAGTTCAGCACATCCGGCGTTTCGGCTTTGTTTTTATTGCTGCTGAGTTCCCCCAGAAAAATCGCGCCGGATTCTTCACCGGCGGCGAAGGCTGGCGTAGTGAAGCAAACGATGAATGCGGACAATAGCGCGAGTTTTTTATTCATGGGGCCGGGCGTCTCCTTGCAACCAATGGCTGGTTGATACCATACTCAAAGACAGCCCATTGATAAACAAGAAATAACCCAGAACAGCGCATAAGATCGCAGTTTTATTGCCGGCGGGCCGGAGGGGGCCCGCCGGAAGATGATTAATTCACCAGGTTAATGCGTTGTCTTAATACATCAGCGAATAGAGTTGGCGACGGTACTTCGCGGCCAGCGCATCGCCGGTGCCGAGGGCGGCCATAATATCCAGCAGGGTCTTGCGGGCGTTACCGTCCGCCGCACCGAGATCCTTGCGCAGATGCCCCATCAGCAACTCCAGCGCCTCTTCGTTGCGGCCTACCTGATGCAGTTGCAGCGCCAGCTGGGTTGCCAGCGCGGCGTTGCCCGGATCGGCTTCGGCCTGCTGTTGCAGTTGCTGGATTTCCGGCGTATCTGCCGCCTGCTTCATCAGCTCAATCTGGGCGATCAGCCCCTGGTAGCGGGTGTCCTGATCCTGTAACGGGATCGTGGCGAGCACGGCTTCCGCTTCTTCGCTGCGGTTGAGGGCGATTTGCACCTCCGCCAGCGTCAGCGCGATATCGCTGCGTTTCGGGTCCAGCGCCAGCGCCTCTTTCAGCAGCGGCAGCGCTTCGGCCATTTTGCCTTCCGCCATCAGCTCAGCGGCTTCTGCGGCTTTCAGTTCCTCCGGCTTCGGCAGGAAGCGGCTCAGCAAATCGCGGATCACCTCTTCAGGCTGCGGCCCCTGGAAACCGTCCATCGGCTGGCCGTCTTTGAACAGATAAACGGTCGGAATGGCGCGCAGGCCGAACTGAGCGGCGACCATCTGCTGAGCGTCACAGTCAACCTTCGCCAGAACGAACTGCCCCGCGTATTCGGCAGCGAGTTTTTCCAGCACCGGGGTGAGCTGCTGGCAGTGCTGGCTGCGCTCGGACCAGAAGTAAAACACGACCGGGAGGGTGGCGGACTGATCCAGGGCCTGATGGAGGTTGGCTTCGGTGATGTCAATGATGGCGGGTGTGGTATTCAGCATGTTTGGTCTCTCCGGGCCTGTGCGCGAGGTTATGGTTTTTTATGATGAAAGACGCGGGTTCCGTATGGCGGAAGCCGCAGCCCCAGCGGGGCTAAAGGCGTGTTTTCCATCATGTTCATTAAGGCTATATGCGGTTTATCGTGGTGAATTGCAAGGCCCGCGCGTTAATGGGTGCGCAGGATTTTATCCATCATCACGCCTGGCAGTATCCTGCGCAGCACCGTCAGCGCATGCGCCACCAGGGTTACCGGATAACGCTGCCTGGGATTTTTGCTTTCCAGCGCGTGGTGTAACTTGGGCAGGATCGCGTCCGGCGGCAGGGTGAAGCGTGCGGCGATGCCGGGGTTGGTGACGGGCTTATCCTGTTCCATCTGGTGCACGTTATTGGTGAAACGGGTGTTGATCGGGCCGGGTTCAATCAGGGAAACGCGGATGCCGCTGCCGTGAAGCTCCATGCGCAGTGCGTCGGACCAGGCTTCCAGCGCAAACTTACTGGCGGCGTAAGCGCCGCGGCCCGGCGTGGCGACCAGTCCCATGACGGAACTGGTCTGGATAATGCGGCCTTCGCCGTGGGGAAGCATGGCGGGCAGCAGCAGCTGGGTGAGCTGGTGCGTGCCGAACAGGTTGGTGGCGAACTGCTGCTCCAGCTGCGCCCGGCTGATGGTGTTCAGCGGCCCATAAAGCCCGAAACCACCGTTGTTGAACAGCGCGTATAAACGGCCGTTGGTCTGGCGCAATACCTCTTGTGCCGCGCGTTCCACGCTGGCGGCGTCATCCAAATCCAGTTCGATCCCCGTCATGCCCAGTTCCTGCATGATGGCGACATCCTGAGGCTTTCGGCAGGCCGCCAAAACCCGGTAGCCCCGGTTGCGCAGATCCTGCGCCGCCGTCCAGCCGATGCCGCTGGAGCAGCCGGTGATCAGGATGTTTTTTTGCATAACTTTACCTATATGAATATGTTGCCGCACCCATAATGATGCTATACACATCATCCTTATCCGCAGCCTTCAGGATATCCCGGCGCGGCTTGCTGGGTGCTGCGTATATAACTGTCCCGGTATGTCGGGTTCCGGACGCTGATTCTGGACGAAAGCAGTGGGTGAAGTCACTCTTTTGTGTGTCCGGCGATTAAGGCGCGCAGCCGTTCACTCATCCACTGGGCGATGAAAGGTTGGGCATCTGCGTTCGGATGAATGCCATCCTGCTGCATCCACTGCGGATTCGTCGCCACTTGTTCCATATAAAAGGGAATTAGCGGAATTTGATATTTTTCCGCCAGCGCGGGATAAATGGCGATAAATGCATCGCCGTAGCGGCGGCCATAGTTAGGCGGTATACGGATTTGCATCAGCCAGGGTTGGGCGCCTGCCTGTTTGCTTTGCGCAATAATTTCTCCGAGCGTGTTTTGAATGTCTGTCGTCGGGAAACCGCGCAGGCCGTCATTGGCGCCCAGTTCAATCAACACCCAGCGCGGTTTGTGCTGGCTGAGCAACCCCGGCAGGCGCGCCAGCCCCTGAGCGGAGGTGTCGCCGCTGATGCTGGCGTTCACCACGGTAACCGGCGGTTTTTCCTGCTGCCACTGGCGGGCCATGCGCGTCGCCCAGGCGTCTTCAATGGGAAGCTGATAGCCTGCGCTCAGGCTGTCGCCGAGAATTAACAGCGTATCCTGAGCCACGGCGCGCAGGCTGCACATACTCAGGATCAGAAGGAAAGGCAGATGCCAACGGAAAATATTCTTGAAGTTCATCATTTGATTAAGCGCGTCGGTCAGGGGGAACATGAATTGTCCATCCTCACCGGTGTTGACCTGCTTGTCAAACCTGCACAGACCATCGCGCTGGTCGGTGAGTCCGGATCGGGCAAATCGACCCTGCTGGGCATCCTCGCCGGGCTGGACGACGGCACGGAGGGCGAAGTAAGCCTGCTGGGGCAGCGGCTGGATCGCCTGGATGAAGAGCGCCGCGCTGCGCTGCGCGCCCGCGACGTGGGCTTCGTGTTTCAGTCCTTCATGCTGGTGCCGACCCTGACCGCGCTGGAAAACGTGCAGCTTCCGGCTCTGTTGCGCGGCGACAGCGAGCGTGACAGCCGCGAGCAGGCGCAGCAGTTGCTGGCGCAACTGGGGCTGGGCAAACGCCTGCATCATCTGCCGGCGCAACTGTCCGGCGGCGAGCAGCAGCGCGTGGCGCTGGCGCGGGCATTCAGCGGCCGTCCGCGGGTGCTGTTTGCCGACGAACCGACCGGCAACCTGGATCGTCAGACCGGCGAGCGCATTGCCGACCTGCTGTTCTCGCTGAACCGCGACTTCGCCACCACCCTGATTTTAGTCACTCATGACCTGACGCTGGCGGCGCGCTGCCAGCGCTGCCTGCGTTTGCAGGACGGCACGCTGAGGGAAGAGGCATGATCTGGCGTTGGTTTTGGCGTGAATGGCGCACGCCGTCGCTGCTGATCGTCTGGCTGGCGCTGACGCTGGCGGTGGCCTGCGTGCTGGCGCTGGGCAGCATCAGCGATAGGATGGAGAAAGGGCTGAGTCAGCAAAGCCGGCATCTGCTGGCGGGCGATAAAGTGCTGCGCGCCGCGCGTCCGGTCGATGAGGCGATCCTGGCGCAGGCGGGGGCGGAGGGGCTGCGCATCAGTCGTCAGCTCGCTTTCACCACCATGACCTACGCCGGCGATAAGCCGCAGCTGGCGGACGTGAAAGCGACCGATGGCGCTTATCCGCTGTACGGCGAGCTGGAAACCCGCCCGGCCGGGCTGCGTGTTAACGCGGGAGAAGTGTTGGTCGCGCCCAGGCTGCTGGCGATGCTTAACCTGAAGCCCGGCGACATGCTGGAGGTGGGCGACGCCACGCTGAAAGTGGCGGGCGAAGTGTTGCAGGAACCGGACAGCGGCTTCAACCCGTTCCGTACCGCCCCGCGCATTTTAATCAACCTGGCTGACGTGGACAAAACCGGCGCGGTGCAGCCCGGCAGCCGCCTGAACTACAGCTATATGTTTGCCGGTTCGCCCGACGCCATCGAGCGCTTTTCTGCCGCCGTGATCCCGCGCCTGAAACCGGATCAGAAGCTGGTCAGCATGCAGGACGCCGGCGGTTCGGTGAGCAAGTCGATGCAGCGTTCGCAGCAGTTTCTGGTGCTGTCGTCCCTGCTGACGCTGCTGCTGGCGGTGGCGGCGGTCACCGTAGCGATGAATCATTATTGCCGCAGCCGTTATGACCTGGTTGCGGTGCTGAAAACCCTGGGGGCCGGGCGAAGCGCGTTGCTGCGCCTGGTGGCCGGGCAGTGGCTGTCGTTGCTGATGGTCGCGGCGCTGGCCGGCGGAGCATTAGGCGTGGCGTTTGAAGCGCTGCTGGTGCGCCTGCTGGCGCCGGTGTTGCCCGCCTCGCTGCCGCCCGCCGGCGCCTGGCCGTGGGTGTGGTCGCTGGGGGCGATGGTGCTGATTTCGCTGCTGGTGGGGCTGCGTCCTTACCGTCAGTTGCTGGCAACCCAGCCGCTGCGGGTGCTGCGTGATGACGTACAAAACGTGGTGTGGCCGCTGCGCTACTACCTGCCGGTGGTGATCCTGCTGCTGGTCGGCGGGTTGATCCTGCTGATTGGCGCCAGCCCGCTGCTGTGGTCGGTGCTGGGCGGCGTGGCGGCGCTGGCGCTGCTGCTGGGCGTGCTGGGGTGGGGCGGGCTGCTGCTGCTGCGCCGCGTTACCCTGAAAAGCCTGGCGCTGCGCCTGGCGGTGAACCGGCTGCTGCGTCAGCCGGCGGCGACCGTCAGCCAACTGGCGGCGTTTTCGCTGTCCTTCATGCTGCTGGCGTTATTGCTGGTGCTGCGCGGGGATCTGCTGGAGCGCTGGCAGCAGCAGGTGCCGCCCGACAGCCCGAACTATTTCCTGATGAACATGACGGAGCAACAGGTTCCGCAGGTAAAAGCGTTTCTGGAAGCGCATCAGGTGGCGGCGCGCACCTTCTACCCCATCGTGCGCGTACGGCTGACGGAAATTAACAAGCAGACGGCGGTCGATCGGGTGAAGCCGGACGAACCGGGCGGCGAGGCGCTTAACCGCGAGCTGAACCTTACCTGGCAGGCACAATTGCCCGAACACAATCCGCTGGTGGCCGGCAACTGGCCGCCGGGCGCAGGCGGCGTTTCGGTGGATGAGGGGCTGGCCGGCCGGCTGAAGCTGCATTTGGGCGACGAACTGACGTTCAGTGGCGATACCCAGACCTTCAAGGCCACGATCACCAGCCTGCGCAAAGTGGACTGGGAAAGCCTGCGCCCGAATTTCTACTTCATTTTCCCGCCCGGCGCGCTGGACCATCAGCCGCAGAGCTGGCTGACCAGCTTCCGCTATTACGGCGACGACAGCCTGCTGATCGCGCTCAACCGCGAGTTTCCCACCCTGAGCCTGCTGGACATCGGCGCGATGCTCAGGCAGATCGGCCAGATCCTGCAGCAGGTCAGCCGGGCGCTGGAGGTGATGGTGGTGTTGGTGCTGATTTGCGGCGTGCTGCTGTTGCTGGCGCAGGTGCAGGTCGGGCTGCAACAACGCAAACAGGAACTGGTGGTCTACCGGACGCTGGGGGCGGGAATAAAGCTCCTGCGCCGTACGCTGTGGGGCGAGTTCGCGCTGCTGGGCGTGGCGTCCGGCCTGGCGGCTGCGGCGGGCGCCGAAGCTGCGTTGTGGCTGTTGCAGCGTAAGGTGTTTGATTTCCCCTGGCAGCCGAATTACCTGATGTGGGTGGCCGTACCGGTGTGCAGCGGCGTGCTGCTGTCGCTGTGCGGCGGCGGATTGGGGCGTCGGTTGCTGAAGAAGCCGGGCAGAAAGTAAAACACGGGCGGCAAAGGGGGAGATAAGCGCGGCGCGTTATCCCCCCAGATTCCGGCTGAAGTTCAGCCCGTCGACGCCCGCTTTCCGGCGGTACACCTTGGCCTGCCGTGCGCCCGTTACCGCCATCTTTCCGGTCTCTTCAAACATCTCGCTGGACTCAAAACGCCTTACCAGGCTTTTGCGCTGAATCGGCTTCTGAAGGATCGCCTCAATCACGCCCTGCAATTCGGTGAGGGTGAACTCTTCCCCCAGGCAGTAAACCGGCACCATCGAATACAGCGTTTTCTGCTCCAGCCGTTCGCGCGCGACCGCAATGATCTCGCGGTGATCGAACGCGATCGGGTCGATATGCGCCAGCTCTTCTACCGGGATCCAGCGCGCGTCGCTGACGTCGCGGATATGCGGCTGACACGTCTGCCAGCCGATCAGGGCGAAGTACGCGGTGGTCAGGCTCCAGCCGCGCGGATCGCGATCGCGTCCGGAGAACGTCGCCAGTTGCTCCAGCCAGGCGGGTTTTACCCCGCATTTTTCCACCAGTTTACGCAGCGCGGTGTCCTGCGTTGACGCATCCGTGCGTTGATCGATAAATCCGCCCGGCAGCCCCCAATACCCTAACTGCGGGTGGTTAGCGCGCTGCACCATCAGTACGCACAATTTTTCGTCTATCAGGGTAAACAGCACGCTGTCTACCGTTACCAGCACCGCGGGGAAGTCGCCGGCGCGGTAATCGCGTAAATAGTCCGCTTCGTTTTGCATCGCTGTGCCGTCAGTAAATGTCTTTGGGACAAGAGTAGCAGTCTTTATCCGCAGCAACAACAGCGGGGTTGGGGTTTCAACTTTATTCACTGATTAATCAATCTATTAATTCATGATGATGGTTTTCTGTACGTACAGTGATTGACTATTAATGTCTCTTGGACAATATTATAAATGTCACAGGGACAATAATAATCCGGAGGTTGTTATGTTTGGACTGAATTTCATTAAGGCAGATGCTTCCACCTACCTGGTGGAGTTTCGCAAAGGGCGGAAAACCCGCGAGGGCGTGGGGATCAGCTTCTACTACTTCGGCATGAGCTCAACGCTGGCGGCGGTGCCGGTATCCAGCCGCGAGCTGCCGTTCATTTTCAGCCTGCAATCGGCGGACTTTCAGCCGATTAACGTGCAGGGGCAACTGACGTTTCACATCCGCGCGCCGGAGCAGGCGATGCAGATGCTGAACTTCACCATCGACAAAAAAGGGAAATACGTGACGGACGATGCGCAGTCGCTGGAAGATCGCGTGCTGCGCACCGCGCAGGTGTTGATCCGCGACTATATGCAGCAGTTGGGGCTGCGTCAGGCGCTCCTTTCTGCACCAGGGCTGATGGCCTTTTTGCTGGAACGGCTGGCGGAGTCGGAATCCCTCGCCAAGCTGGGGATCAGCGTGCTGGACGTGGCGATCACCGCCATCACGCCGTCGCCGGAAACCTCGCGGGCGCTGGAGGCCGAGGTGCGCGAGCAGTTGCTGAAAGAGTCCGATGACGCCATTTACGTCCGCCGCCTGTCAGGTATTGAGCAGGAGAAAGCGGTGAAGGAGAAAGAACTGGCGACCGAAGTGGCGATTCAGCGCAAAAAACAGGAGATCGACGAAGCGCGCATTGAGGCTGAACGCAGCGTGGCGCAGAAGCAGTTCCTGATGGATCAGGAACGTTTGCAGGCGAGTATCGGGGCGGAGAAACAACGCGGCGAGCTGATCCGGCTGGAGAGCGATAATCTGCGGGCGCAGGCGGACGCGACGGCGTACGGCATTGAACAACAGCTGAAGGCGTACCAGAGTGTGGACCCGGAGGTGCTGAAAGCGCTGACGATGGGCAAAATGACGCCGGAACAGCTGATCGCTCAGGCGTTCGATAATCTGGCGCGCGGCGATAACCGCATCGGTAACCTGAATATCAGCCCGGACCTGCTGCAATCCCTGATGGGAGACCGATAACATGCTGACGGAACGCAAGCTGGTGGTGGTGACACGCCGTACCCGCTATCAGGAGTTGCTGCACAAATACGGCACCCGCGGGCAGGCAGAGTTTTACCTGCGCCACCTGGGTGAATCCTTCGGGCACTATGAGCAAGAGCATCTGCAACTGTGCGCCGCCTATGAAAGCGTGCTGGAAACGGCACGCGCCGTCGGGCGGGTGCAGCCGCTGGAGCGCGAACTGTTGCCGTCGTACCGCTTCGCGCCGGACGATATCGTCATCGTGGCGGGGCAGGACGGCCTGGTGGCGAACACGCTGAAATACCTTGACGCACAGCCGGTAATTGCCGTGAATCCGCTGCCGCGTGCGTTCGACGGCCTGCTGTTGCCATTCGCCCCGAAGGATTTGGCGGGCGTGCTGCGCCGGCAGTTGCAGAGCCGGTTTCGCGCCAAAACCATTACTATGGCGCAAGTGAGTACTAACCGGGGGGAGCGGTTGCTGGCGGTCAACGATCTGTTTATCGGTTCAGCGGGGCACGCTTCCGCCCGTTACGCGCTGCATTCCGGCGCGCGCCAGGAGCAGCAGAGCAGCAGCGGGGTGATTGTCAGCACCGGGCTGGGGTCCACCGGCTGGCTGCGCAGTATTCTGACCGGCGCCTCCGCCGTGGCGGGGCAGGAAGCGCATCCGGAGCTGAAGGACGGATTCGCGTGGGACAGCAACTTTCTCTGTTACTCGGTGCGGGAGCCGTTTCCCAGCAAAACGACGGGCACGTCACTGGTATTCGGGCGGGTGGATGCGCAAACGCCGCTGCGCTTGCAGTCACGCATGGCGGAGCGCGGGGTGATTTTTTCCGATGGCATCGAGAGCGACTTTATCGATTTTACTGCCGGCACCGTGGCGGAGATTCGCATCAGCGACAAAACGGGCCGGCTGGTGGTATGAGGTTCAGCGCCGCGCACGCCGCCAGGCGATCAGGAACAGCATCAGGAGCACGCCCGGCAACCAGACCCACAGCAGCTCTGAAATAATCACCGCGTGTCCGGCGGGCGTCAGGTAAGCCTTTAACTGGAACGGCGCGACCTTAATCACCTGCCAGGGCGCGAAGAAACGCTCGTCACGCCACGGCCACAGCCAGCCGACGCCTTTACCGCCGGTGGTCACCGAATCCAGCAGGCTGTGCGAGAGCAGCGATACCAACAGAAAAGACCAAATCCTCACTATTCCGGCCTTTAACTGACGATGAAACAACAGCGCCAGCGTCGGCAACATAAAGGCGAATAACAGGGAATGCGTAAAGCCGCGATGGCCGAAGGCATTGCCGTAAGCAACGCCAAATTTAAAGGCGACGACGTCGGCGTCGGGCAATACGGAGAAGGCGATCCCGGCCAGTAACAGGCGCGGTGGAATGATTTTGCTCCCCAGGCCCAGTCCGAGGCAGAGAGGAACGGCGGCGTGCGTAACAACGGTTGGCATGAAATATCCCGGCTCATGTGAAAACTGAGCGCAGTCTACGCACGCTCTGTGAAGGGAGAATGAAGTGCGTTTTTACGCTTCCCGCCGCTGCGGGCGGGAAGCGCGGCAGAGTCAGCAGGCTTTGAGCCGTTCCTGCGCCCAGCGGATGCCGCTTTGGTACTCCGGCGGCAACTGCGGGGCAAGGGTGGACAGGGAGTGCGTCAGCGTCGCGCGATCCGGGTGCGTCAGGTTCAGGTGACCGACCTTACGCGCCGGGCGGACTTCCTTTTCGTACCAGTGCAGATGCACCAGCGCATCGTTCAGCCAGTCGTAGTTCACGTCGGTGCCGATCAGGTTTACCATCACTGAGGGCGTGCTTACCACTGGTACGGGCAGCGCCAAGCCCAACACTGCGCGCAGGTGCAGTTCGAACTGGCTGATGGACGCGCCGTTTTGCGTCCAGTGCCCGCTGTTGTGTACGCGCGGGGCCAGCTCGTTGATCAACAGGCGATCGCCGACGATAAAGCATTCCATCGCCATTACGCCGACATAGCCCAGCGCGTTCATGATGGCGCTGAGCATGCTTTCGGCCTGCTGTTGCAGGCCGGGATCGGCAAGGGGGAACGCCACGCTGGTGCGCAGGATGCCCTCTTCATGCAGGTTATGCGTCAGCGGGTAGAAGACGCAGTGTCCGTCGTGGGCGCGGGCGCCGACCAGCGACACTTCGCCGGAGAAGTTAATGCCTTGCTCCACGATGCATTCGCCGTAGGCGTCCGCCGGCAATTCGCCCTCTCCGCCGGGGCGGATGCGCCACTGACCGCGGCCGTCATAACCGCCGGTGCGGCGTTTGACGATCGCCAGTTCGCCCAGGCGGCTGAATACGCCGGGCCACTCGCCGGCGTTTGCCAGCAATTGCCATGGGGCGGTTGCCAGGCCCAGCTCGTCGAGCAGTTGTTTTTGCGTCAGGCGGTCGGCCAGACGCGGGAAAATATCCCGGTTAACGAAGCCATTATGGCCGGCGATTTCGCGCGTCAGCGCCGTTTCCGGCCAGCGCTCTATTTCAGCGGTGATAACCGCCTGACGCCACGGCACCGCCTGCGGATCGGCGTCTGGCCCTACGGGATACACCGTAATGCCCAGCGGTTCGCCTGCCTGACGCAGCATACGCCCCAGTTGCCCGTTACCCAGCACGCAAACCGGCTTCATGCGTCTTCCCTCGGGTCCGGATGATTCAGCACTTCATCAGTCTGGGCCTGACGCCAGGCGGCCAGGCGCGCGTTCAGTTCGCCGTCGTGCAGGGCGAGAATCTGCGCCGCCAGCAGGGCGGCGTTCGCTGCGCCCGCCTTGCCGATTGCCAGCGTCCCTACCGGGATGCCGCGCGGCATCTGGACGATGGAGTAGAGGCTGTCCACGCCGCTCAGCGCTGCGCTTTGCACCGGAACACCCAGCACCGGCACCAGGGTTTTCGCCGCCAGCATACCCGGCAGATGGGCCGCGCCGCCGGCGCCGGCAATAATCACGTCAAAGCCGCGATCTGTGGCCTGCTCGGCAAAGCTGAACAGCTTGTCGGGCGTGCGGTGAGCGGAAACCACTTCGGTATGAAACGGAACCTCAAGCTGGGTAAGAACGTCGGCGGCGAACTGCATGGTGGCCCAATCGCTTTTGGAACCCATGACGATGGCGACTTTCGCCTCCGCGGCATTGGCTGGCATGGATGGTGTGCTCCTGTGACGGGATTATGCGTTTAACACGAGGGCGCCAAGCATATCACGTGTCAGCGGCAAGGAAAACGGTTGCGCGGGTTGGAAAAACGGGAAAAATGCGGCTTATTGCGCGCATTGGCGTTGTGGCCCGGGATGTCATCCCAGGCATCAGATTCTGCGAGTTACCCCGGCAAAATCCGGGCTGGTTCTGATTATTGCGCTGAGTAAAGGAATTGTGGAATGGGTGCGAAATTGTTTTGCTTCGGACAGTCAGTTGGCTGATGAAACTGCCCACTTTCCATTTTTTTCTATAATGGTGAAAGATGTTCTGAATATTCTGGCCGATGGTTGAAGACCTTTTTTATACTTATCGGGTGACACAAGTATCACAGCAACATTGTACGATTTACCAACTTCAAACCTGTAATCCAAATTGGGAACGCATTTATCTGGGGAAACAGGAACGTCAGCAAGGTCATATTTCTCTAATTTATTGTTTTCACTTCCTATTTCACTAATGCGCAATGTGTCAAATTTCTCGTCATCTTCTGGTTTAACCATGACGCAAATGCTATCAGCAACCGTCGTTACAGATGCCCTTAGGTAGGGTATTTGCCTGCTGTCTTGTGTGAATCCGCAACCGCAGAGACAGAAGCTTAAGGCGCTAACCAATAAAATCCTTTTCATTGCTACCTCCTTTGCCTGATAAACTGTGAGAGCGTATATTCATATTTCCTGATAATGTCTTTATCAGTGACTCCCTGGAATCTCACACCTTTGTTGATTGCCCTTAGCCAGGCAGGATAGCCATATTTACTTAAATACCAGTAATCAGCAATGATTGAAGCCTGTTGTTCCATCCTATAGTCTTTTAATAATGTCTTCTCATCAAGTCTGTATTTATAATCGACAAATTTACTGAAGAGTCCCCTTGTCCTTACCCACATGCCTTTTTGATGTTGCCAGACATGCCCCATCTCATGAATGAATCTGTGTTGATCGCTAACATCTGCTCTTGAAAAATCAGATTGATAACCGTCTTTTCTGTACCATAGTTCACCGTTTGGAGCCATGGCATAAAACGGATCCTGTAGTCCAAAAGGGAAGTAGGAATCACAATGAACAACCACTCGTCTGTAATCAATCGAATTACCATACACCGAACGGGCCATTGCTATTTCACCAATGGTTAGCGGGCGTTTAAAACCTTCTTTCACTTCTTGTTCCATTGCAGAGACCCCCTGTTCAGAAGAATAGGGATATATCTCTGTTATGGTCTAATAAGTCAACTAGAGAAGACTTACAGGAATTTAATAATTACCAGCTATGAATGTCATATACCCGTTAAGGAATTATGTATTTGATCGTGCCGGGTACATCACGCGTCAATGATCCGGGAGAGTAGGAAAAACGGCGCTGATTTGTATAATTGGCGTTATTGCCCATACAAAGGAACGGAAGCATGGCTCATCAGGTTTTGTTGGCCCCGATTTACGAATTTCTTCACTGTGAAACGCCGGATGAATGGGTAAACATCGCCCTGCAAAATCAGGACGTTTTGCTGATCGATCACGCCAACTGTGAGAAGAAGGCTGCGGCGACCGCGATGAGCCTGATGACGCGCTATCTGGATCGTGCCGAACTGCTGGTGTGCTGCGCCCGCCTGGCGCGTGAGGAGCTGCACCACTTCGAGCAGGTGGTTGAGCTGATGCAAAAACGCAGTGTGCCTTACGTCTATCTGAGCGCGTCACGCTATGCCACCGGGCTGCTCAAGCATGCGCGTCATTCCGAGCCGGAACTGCTGGTGGATAAGCTGATTATCGGCGCGTATATCGAGGCCCGCTCCTGTGAGCGCTTCGCCAAAATCGCGCCCAGCCTGGATGAGGAACTGCGCCGCTTTTACCTTTCACTGCTGCGTTCCGAAGCGCGCCACTATTCAGATTACCTGAACCTGGCGCGGCAGTATGCCGGAAAGGATATCAACGATCGAATTACGGAAATCGGCCGTATCGAGGCGGAGCTGATTTTAGCGCCGGATGAGCAGTTCCGCTTTCACAGCGGCATTCCGGCATAAGGTCAGAACGGGAAACGAACCAGTTCGACGGCGTCTTTCGTCACCCGGATCATCGATCCTTCGCTGTGCCAGGCGCCGAGTACCGCGCGGTGGCCGGTTTCGCCGTCCGGCAGCGGGAAGTGGTGGATCGCCGGGCGGTGGGTGTGGCCGTGAATCATCCAGCGTACGCGGTGCTTCATCATCTCCGCCTCCACCGTTTTCGGCGTTACGTCCATGATGGATTCGTCTTTGCCGGCGTTGCCCGACTGGCTGCGCCGGCGCATATTGTCGGCGATTTTGAGCCTGAGCTTCAGCGGCAGCCACAGGAAAATTCGTTGGATCAGCGGGTTATGCACCCGGCGCCGGTAGCGTTGGTATTCCGTGTCGTCGCTGCACAGGGTGTCGCCGTGCAAAATCAACACTTTGTGGCCGTATAGCGTCAGAACCTGCTCCTGCGGCAGCAGGGTCATGCCGCAGCGGGCGGCGAAACGCTTACCCAGCAAAAAATCACGGTTGCCGTGGATGAAAAAGCAGGGCACGTCGTGGTCGGCGAGCGCTTTCAGGGCGTCGGCAATTTGTTGGTGCAGTGGGTCTGGGTCGTCATCGCCGATCCAGTATTCGAAGAAGTCGCCCAGAATGTACAGGGCATCGGCGCCGCGGGTTTCTTCCTGCTGCAAAAAATGCAGAAAACCGGCGGTGATCGCCGGTTCCTGAGCGCTGAGATGCAAATCTGCGATAAACAGCGTTGCCATGCGCGCCGTTATTCGCTGACGGTTACGCTTGTGATGATCACGTCTTCGCGCGGCACGTCCTGATGCATGCCTTTATTGCCGGTGGCGACACCTTTAATCTTGTCGACGACGTCCATACCTTCGACCACTTCGGCGAATACGGCATAGCCCCAGCCGTCCGGGCGCTCGGAGCGGAAGTTCAGAAAATCGTTGTCGACGACGTTGATGAAGAACTGCGCGGTGGCGGAATGCGGATCGTTAGTGCGAGCCATCGACAGCGTGCCACGGGTGTTTTTCAGGCCGTTGTTGGCTTCGTTTTTGATCGGCGACTTGGTGTCTTTCTGTTTCATACCCGGTTCAAAGCCGCCGCCCTGAATCATAAAGCCGTTAATCACGCGGTGAAAAATCGTGTTGTCGTAGAAGCCTTCGCGGCAGTAGTCCAGGAAATTGGCAACGGTGGCCGGAGCCTTTTCATCGAAGGTTTTGATGACGATATCGCCGTGGTTGGTGTGAAAAGTAACCATATTTGTGATCCTGTTTGCGGTAAAAAACACGAATGGCGATTGTAGCCGAAGCCGCGGCGGCTGACATCTGTTTATGGCGGCAACGGGGTTGACCGGGAAAAAATGGGGGTATTTTCAGAAAGCCGGAAGCATCGGGGTTCATTTCCCACCGGATCCCGATATATTATAACCACGCGTAATTTCACACTCACAGATCCTGTCATTATTACGGAAAGCCCGATGCTAAAGATTTTCAACACACTCAGTCGCCAAAAAGAAGAATTCAGACCTATTCATGCCGGGGAAGTCGGTATGTACGTGTGCGGGGTAACCATTTACGATCTGTGTCACATCGGCCATGGACGCACCTTCGTTGCCTTTGACGTGGTGTCACGCTACCTGCGCTACCTGGGGTATAACCTGAAATACGTGCGCAACGTTACCGATGTGGATGACAAAATCATCAAGCGTGCGGCGGAAAACAACGAAACCTGCGACAGCCTGACCGAGCGCATGTTGGCCGAAATGCATAAAGATTTCGATGCGCTGAACATCGCGCGTCCCGACGTAGAACCGCGCGCCACGCACCATATCGCCGAAATTATTGAGATCGTGGAGCAACTGCTGGCGCGCGATCATGCCTATGTGGCCGACAATGGCGACGTGATGTTCGCCGTTGATACCGATTCGGATTACGGCCTGCTGTCGCGCCAGGACCTGGAGCAGCTTCAGGCCGGCGCGCGCGTGGAAATTGCCGACGTGAAGCGTAACCCGATGGACTTCGTGCTGTGGAAAATGTCCAAACCGGGCGAGCCGAGCTGGTCCTCGCCGTGGGGCGCAGGGCGTCCGGGCTGGCACATTGAGTGCTCCGCGATGAACTGCAAGCAGCTCGGCACGCACTTTGATATTCACGGCGGCGGTTCCGATCTGATGTTCCCGCATCATGAGAATGAGATTGCCCAGTCCAGCTGCGCGCATGACGGCCCGTATGTGAATTACTGGATGCATTCCGGCATGGTGATGATTGATAAAGAGAAGATGTCCAAGTCACTGGGCAACTTCTTCACCATCCGCGACGTGCTGGCGCATTACGACGCAGAAACCGTGCGTTATTTTCTGATGTCCGGTCACTATCGCAGCCAGCTGAACTACAGCGAAGAGAACCTGAAGCAGGCCAGGGCAGCGATGGAGCGTTTATATACCGCGCTACGCGGCACCGATCCGGCTGCTCAGCCGGCGGGCGGTGACGCGTTTGACGCGCGTTTCCGTGAGGCGATGGACGACGACTTCAATACGCCGGAGGCGTATTCCGTGCTGTTTGACCTGGCGCGTGAGGTGAACCGGCTGAAGGCGGAAGATATGGGCGCCGCCAACGCCATGGCGGCGGAGCTGCGTAAGCTGGCCGGCGTGCTGGGGCTGTTGGAGCAGGACCCGGAAGCCTTCCTGAAGAGCGGGGCGCAGACGGACGCGGATGAAGTGGCGACGATTGAGGCGCTGATTAAGCAACGCAATGACGCCCGCGCCGCCAAAGACTGGCCGCAGGCGGATGCCGCGCGCAATAAGCTGACCGAGATGGGGATCGTGCTGGAAGACGGAGCGCAGGGCACCATTTGGCGCAGAAAATAACGACGCTTTCGTGATGAAAAAAGCCGGTGCATATTACATGCCCGGCTTTTTTATTGGCGCTGGCTTAAGCGGTCTGCATCAGGCCTTAACGAGCACCGTTTGCCCGGCAAACGTCACGCGCTGCCCGTCGGTGATTTTACAGCGCTTGCGGGTTTCAACCTGGCCGTCGACGCTGACGTGCCCATCGGCGATTTCGTTTTTCGCCTGCGCGCCGCTTTCGCTCCACCCCTGCAGTTTCAGCAGGTCGCACAGTTCGACATGGGGATGTTTATCTAAATGAAAGATGTCCAACAAAGACTCCTTAAGCGTCGTGATATTCTTCGCACGCCTGCAGCGTGTTTTGGATCAGGGTGGCAACGGTCATCGGACCGACGCCGCCGGGAACCGGGGTAATCCAGGAAGCGCGTTGTGATGCGCTGTCGAACTCGACATCGCCGACCACTTTGCCGCTTTCCAGACGGTTGATGCCGACATCAATGACGACCGCGCCGGGTTTGATCCATTCACCGGGAATAAAGCCCGGCTTGCCGACCGCGACGACCAGCAGATCGGCACCTTCCACGTGATGGCGTAAATCCTGGGTGAAGCGGTGGGTGACGGTGGTGGTGCATCCGGCCAGCAAAAATTCCATCGCCATCGGGCGGCCGACGATGTTAGAGGCACCGACCACGACGGCGTTTTGCCCGTAGGTTTCGATTTCGTAGCGTTCCAGCAGCGTCATGATGCCGCGCGGCGTGCAGGGGCGCAGCTTCGGCGCGCGCTGGCACAGGCGGCCGACGTTGTAAGGGTGGAAGCCGTCAACGTCTTTGTCGGGGCTGATGCGTTCAAGCACCTTGACGTTATCAATACCGGCCGGCAGCGGCAACTGCACCAGGATGCCGTCAATGGAGGGGTTATTATTCAAATCGTCAATCAGGGAAAGCAACTGGGCTTCGCTGGTGGAGTCGGGTAAATCATAGGATTCGGAAATAAAGCCGACCTCTTCGCAGGCGCGACGCTTGCTGCCGACATAAATTTGTGAAGCCGGGTTTTCACCCACCAGCACCACCGCCAGGCCGGGGGCGCGCTTACCTTCCGCCAAACGTTGCTGAACCCGCGCAGCCACTTCATTTCTGACTTGCTGCGCAATCATTTTGCCATCAATAATCTTTGCTACCATGGGTGAGAAGGTCCGTCGAATTAGCCTGCGAGGGTGCCTATTGTGTCAGATGAGAGCGGCGCTGTCAGGCAAAGAATTTTTACGCCGCATATCGGCAGGCAAACGATTACCTCCAGGGCCGGCGGGAGCGTGCGCGGTTGAGGCGCGGGAACGCCCCGTGATGTGTTAACCGTCGGTTTTATGCTTTCGGCTTCTTCTTTATATGTCTTTTTCGTACGTTGGTGAGGATGTTTTCAGCTGATCAGGCGGAATGGGGGCCTGAAAGGGAGGATGCCAGCGCCGCATCCGGCGATGTTTTTTCAACGCCGGAGGCAACGTATTTCACTGATTTTTCATCCGGAAAGCGCGCCGGAGGAAGGAGTGGATAAAGAGTGACCGGACAGACGCCCAAAGGGAACAGCACGGGTGAAAATGCATTGACTCAGTGGGCGCTGACCGTATAATCCCATGCGTTTGTGCAGTTTACTGTCCAAAGACTTTCCTCTTTGCGCCCTTAGCTCAGTTGGATAGAGCAACGGCCTTCTAAGCCGTAGGTCGTAGGTTCGAATCCTACAGGGCGTGCCATTACATTATCAATGTGTTATGTCTGTGCGTTATGCGCTTCTCAACCCAGCCGGATTTTCTTCTTGTGTCGTTTTTGTGTCGTTGCCTTTAAAGAAGGTATCAATTTTACGGGCGTGCCCGGTAAGATTATGGGGCTATTCGGCGTGGTATAAAAACCGGAACGGCCCAAACGTGCGCTGGTATAATAAATAAACCTTAAACCAGCGGTATCTTTTTCTGATATTAAATCAGTAGATTCTGATATATTCATCTGTGTTTCCGCTTAAGCGTAATTTTATTTAGCATCTGGTGCGGTTTTTTCTGGTTCAGACTAATCACCTTCGAAAGAAATACTCTTAAAGCGGGCCACGTTCGTTGCGGTATAGAGCACCGTGTGCTGAATATTGCGGTGTCCGAGATAATCCTGGATAAGTCGTGTATCCTTTCCTTTATCGGCCAGCGCAAAACCGCAGGCATGGCGAAGCATATGCGGATGAACATTAATACTCAGGTTTGCAGCCGCTCCATGCTTTTTGATTAAGTCATAAAGCTGTTTTCTGGATAAGGGATTTCCATGTTGTGAAAGAAAAAGCCAGGGCATATCACTGTTAAGCCAGGTTTTGCGGTGCTCCAGCCATAATTGGATGGCTTCGATTTCACGGCGTTGCAGGGGATGCGTTGTAGAAAGCCCCCTTTTTATACGGTTTATATAAATGTGGTCTTCTTGAATATCTGTCATTTTCAGTCTACATAATTCAGTAGCTCTTAATCCGTGGTAGTAGCACATCATGATTAAACAACGATCGCGATAATAATTTGTACCTTGTGGAACGGCGCTAATCATGGCGTCAACTTCATGTGCGGTCAGATATTTTCTTTGAGTCATAGTTTAATAAGCTCCACTAATAAGACTTAAATGTAAGAAACGTTAATGAATGATACGGACATTCTTGTTTCTGATAAGGCATTAATTACGACGTTAGCGTTTGATAAAAATGGAATTTTATGATTATCAATGCATTGCAGTAACGGCAATAAATGAGGCATAGCTTTAATATGAATAATAAAATTGACTTGAACCTTGCCCGTTCTCTCTGTGAGGTCATTGATACCAGGTCGGTTAGCCTTGCCGCCTCCAGGCTTAAAACCAATGCATCAACGATCAGTACCAATCTGGCTAAATTGCGTAAGCACTACAACAATCCTTTGTTTTTCCGGCAGGGTAATGGAATGCTGCCGACGGCGTTAGCCCTGGAGCTATATAAAAAATTCCGTCCTGCTCTGGAACTTTTTGAAGAAGCAGAAAACATCGAACTTTTATCCGGTTCTTCCCAGGAGTTACCAAAATTACGTGTTTCTGCAGCACCGCTTATTGACCTCATTGTATCCAATATCCTTTTTTCGCAAGATGTCTACGATCTCAATATTAACTGGGATATGCTGACGCACCCGGATAATTTAGAAGAGCGTATAGAACGCGTCAAAAGGCTACAGGTTGATATAGACTTTGGCGTTGCACTTCCGACGAGTGGCGCTTATCTCAGTTATCCAATTTATAGCTGTGGTTTAAAAGTACTCTGCCGCAAAGGACATCCCCGCCTTCAGGGGAAAATCAGTCTGGAGCAATATAAAAAAGAAAAAATTGCCGGATTAATTCCTCCCGATGAAAATTTGGGTATTGAAATACCCACCTTCACGTATAATGAAGACTTTCTGCTGGCCAGGAACTATCGCTATTCAGCAGCGCTGACTATGATTATGTTAGTCTCACAGCAAAATCTCATTACCTTTGTGCCATCGTCAATTGCGCCATGGATATGCGACAGATTTGGCCTGCAAATACTGGAGCCTGATTTTCCCGTTTCAGGAGAGCATAAACTCTGTGCACATGTTCATCGTTCCAAAAAAAATGATCCGATGCTGAAAAAAATTATTGATTCGTTTATTCAATTGGTTTCATCGCATAAAGAAACTTATCACTATGGGGGAAACGCAATATAGATAACCGATGATCTATAACGCAGGCCTAATCAGTAAGGCCAGATTCTTTTCTCTGGTCAATGCTGTGACAGAGAATGCCGATCATTTTTAGCGTTGATATGACTTCCCTTGCTCATAACGCGCGCGCTGCGGGAAAATTTATTTCCTTTGTTCCAGAGATAGACAGCGATTTATCGCAGCAAATAGATCTACTTCAGATGTGACGCTGAGTTTGTCCATGATGTGCCGCTTATGCGTGCTGATTGTTTTTACGCTCCGGCACAGTTGCCCAGCGATCTGGCTAACGCCGTATCCTGCCTGGAGTTTTTTCAGCACATGCAACTCTGCTTTACTGAGTATGGCGTTTAACGAAGCCACTTTTCGTGTTTCCCGGTGTAGATGCTGCTCTATCAGAGGGCTTATCACCCGTGTTCCCTGTAATGCTGTCGCCACCAGATGAATGCAGTTTTGCCGGGTTTCCCGCAGGGAAATGACGGACGTTGCACTATCATTCAATAATTGCCGTAAGACAGAACGATCGGTGATATCTGTTAATATGATCAGCGGACGTTGCGGCCAGCGCTGCTGTAATAACATCAATAAGTTAATATTCGCGCTGATACATTCGTCCTGACCATCAAGCTCCGTAATAATGGCATCAGCATAATCAATCTCAGGATGTTCCAGCATATTTTTCGGTGATGCCGCCTGGCAATAAACCTCCATTTTTAGCTGCAGCAATGATAAAAGATGGCGGAAGCCCAGTTGCATAACAGGCCGTGGGTGTATGATCAGTAACTGCAAAGGTTGTGTCATGTTGTCATCTCGGTTCATTGTTCAATTCTCCTGCCAGGATTTGCAGTTCGCCGGTCATGTTCATATCTAATTTTGCCAGCGCCTTGCATTTTTGGGCGCTGACGGTACGTACGTTTCTGCGTGTTTGCGCAGCAATTTGTGTGAGGGTATAACCTGACATCAGTCGCTGAATTACCTGGCACTCCCGGTATGTCAGTCGGGGTACAGGGATATCGGTGTTCTTTGCGGCGAATATATCGGTCAGGCTGTGCTGCAACTTTTGTTCAGAGACATCCGGTGAAAGCACGTTATTTGCGCCAAAGGCGAACAGCATATTCGCCAGGGAAGGGTTCTCCTGTCCCAAACATATCACCACAGGCGTTCCGTTGCCGCTTTCTCGTTTTCTGGTCAAAAACTGCAAAACGGCGATCGCTTCATGATTATGAATGCCCGTTGAAATAAAGATGACATCGGCAGAAAACTGGCAACTATCAGAGGCGACAGAAGATAAGTCATTTATCGAATGCTGATATAAAGTAATGCTATCTAATGATGCCAGCATATGGTTTATTCCCATATGCGCAATGACATTTGGCTCATAAACGAGAACGTTTAATCTGGCCGGAAGTTTTTCCGATGTAAATTTAAAGGGATTTAAGTTATTCATATGTGTATCAACCAACTGAACAGTGTTCTCCGGAAAGTTATTATAATTATGTAAAGCTAAAACATGCTGTCTGTTACGGGTAGTAACGCATGTCTCCCTGACATAATTAATAATCACAGATAAGTCTCGAAAAGATGAAATGAGAGTACAGAAGAGTCTTGGTTGAGAATAGTCTCAGATTACGAGAACCATTTTATGAAAAAACATATTATGCTTTAAATACATTGGGTTAGGTGATGATTCAATAGGATGAAGTTTACATATATACATAATGGGACGGTATATATGGACGTTAATTTTTCCTTAGGAAAATACTCGGCATATAAAAACCATGCACAATGGAAGGGTAATATTTGTTTTCTAAATTTTTCTATGTGTGTTTATAATTAATATCAATGGAATGTTGCCGTAACCTCGATGAACCACAAAAGATTACGGAAAAATAGGGATGTTATTCCCCCTATGACATGACTAATAAGAGGTACCTATGTCCAACCGAAAATATCTGACCGTCTCTGAAATTGAGCAACTTCTGAATGCCGCCAGGGAGGGGACGTTTCCGGAGCGGGATACTTGTCTTATCTGGATGTGTTTCATTCATGGTTGCCGGGTGAGTGAAATCAACAGCTGGCGTCTTTCTGATATTGATTTATTGAATAACCGAATATTTATCCGGCGTTTAAAGAATGGACTCTCCACCATTCACCCTCTCTATGAGCTTGAACGCAATGCATTGGAGGCCTGGCTGAATGTCCGTGCCCGACACCGGTGTGCGGCGAGCGAATGGCTTTTCTTATCGCAGAAAGGGAACCGGCTTTCCCGTCAGCGCATCTATGAAATACTTCGGGACTGCAGCCAGCGCGCCAGGCTTCCCGTTGATGCACATCCTCATATGCTTCGCCATGCCTGCGGTTTTGCGCTGGCTGACAGAGGAATGGACACGCGGTTGATTCAGGACTACCTGGGGCACCGCAATATTCAGCATACGGTGCTATATACCGCTGCAAATCCGCAACGATTCCTTAGAGCCTGGTAATTAACGGAAAAACTGCTTTGGCGGGAGTGTAAAAACTTGTAACTCTACGGACATATTGTCCCAAACTGTTCGAGATGTTACTTGCCCCCATTTCCGTTGTCAACAGCGCCTTTTTTTCAGAAAAAGAAATTCTTTTTTATTAACAAAATCAACGTAGTAAAAACTCTCCTTTCTTTAACACCCCCTTTATATTTACCAATAACTTTCATTTTGATAACAATCAACTTTCTTTTTCATAACCAATAACCAGAAAGTTCGGTAGTCAAAACAACCTATTTTTGTTTATGGATAAAACAAGTTGCCAGATTTACATAATGGAAAACTCATTTTAGTAGAGTAAATCACTAAACCGGACATATTGGGACATTATGAACGGTTTCCCGCTCATTTTGTACCCAGACCAAACCCAAAATGGAATGGCATCGCCGACTGAGGAACAGTTCGGTCGCCAATGGAATGTTTATGCGTAGCTACGCATTTATTTAAGGAAGTTTTTGTATGAAAAAGAATCTGATTGTTGCTGCTCTGATTGCTGGTGCTATGTCTGCCTCCGTGGCTTCTGCTGATGATGGAAAAATCAACTTCGTTGGCGAAATCACTGACAACGCGTGCACCGTAACCAACAGCGTTACCAATCCGCTGACCGTTACTCTGGGCAAAGTTGCCCGTACGGCGTTCACCGGTGCGGGTTCTACTGCAGCTCCGACCAAGTTCACTATCGCACTGACTAACTGCCCGGAGTCCGTGACTTCTGCTTCTGTGAAGTTCGACGGCGTAGCTGACACCAACGTCAGCTCTGTTCTGGCTCTGACTCAGGCGACTGGTGAAGACGAAACGACCGCTAGCGGCGTAGGCATTCAGATCATGGACAAGCAGAACGTAGCAGTACCGTTGCACACCGCTTCTTCTGCTTACACGCTGGCTCAGGGCGCCAACAACCTGGATTTCGTTGCCCGTTACTATGCAACTTCTGCAACGGTAACGTCAGGTCTGGCTAACTCTACCAGCAACTTCACCATCGTTTACAACTAATCCTCCCATCTCGCCCTGTGGGGCGATATGCAGGATGTGATGTGATTACGGGCTGGGCTTAGGCCCAGCCCGCCTTTTTTATCCGGAGTACGCCATATTATGAACACCTGGCTCAAAACCCTTCCCGCTGCCCTGATGCTGGTTTGCGGCGTTGCCCAGGCCAGCGGCGGCGTTGTCGTCGGCGGTACCCGTCTTATCTATGACGGCGGCAAGAAGGAGTCTTCTCTGAGCGTCAACAACTCGGACAAGCTGCCCTATCTCATCCAGTCCTGGGCGGAGACGCAAAATGGTGGCGCTGAGAAAGCCCCCTTTATCGTCACGCCCCCTTTGTTCCGCCTTGAAGCCGGCCAGCAGAACGTGCTGCGTATCGTACGTACCGGCGGCAACCTGCCCGAAGATCGGGAAAGTCTCTATTGGCTGAACATCAAGTCTATTCCGTCCGCACCGAAAACGGAAGACGGCGCCAATACGCTGCAGATTGCGGTCAAGACCCGTATCAAGCTGATTTACCGCCCCAAAGGGCTGAAAGGTTCGCCGGGCGAAGTGACCTCGAAACTGACCTGGTCTCAGAGCGGCAACAAGCTCACCGTCACCAACCCCACGCCGTTCTATATGAACTTCCGTGAAATCAAGGTTGGCGGACGTGAAATCAAGGATGCCACCTTCGTCGCCCCGCAGGGACAAGCCACGTTCAACGTACCGAACGGCGCGTCCGGGCAGGTGACATGGAAACTGATTAACGATTACGGCGGCGTCGGGCCGGAACACAAAAACGGAGCCTGAGAGGGAACCGGTTCATAACGATGTATTGCCGCAACAGCGTCCCCGTGGATGCGTAACCCAAGGACACAGGGCGGAACGGAATCGGGCAAAGAGCAAGCCTGATCGGACGACCTGCCGGATACGGAGTAATAAAGGATGTGCATAAAGAACAATACGCCTCCCGGAAGTCGGCGCTGGCGGCTAAACCGCCTGGCCTGCTTTATCGCGGCCCAGTTGACCCTGCCGGGCATGGTCATGAGCGATGCCCTGGCGCGCGACTATTTTAACCCCGCGTTGCTGGAACTCGGCGGCGGCAACGGCGCTGACCTTTCAGCGTTTGAAGAGAAAGGGGGGCAGTTACCTGGTACTTACCGGGTTGACGTGTTCCTCAACAACGAAAAAGTGGACACCCGCGACGTTGAATTCCGCATGATGAAGGATGGTAAGGGCAAGGAAACCCTGCAACCCTGTATTCCTGTGGCCGACCTGAAGCAGTGGGGCGTCAAGACCGACTTCTACCCGCAACTGGGCGCGCCCGGCGACGCCTGCGCCAATATCACCAGCATCGAACTGGCTGACGCCGATTTTCGTTTCGGGCAGCAGCAACTGGTGCTGAGTTTTCCGCAGTCGGCGGTGAAAAGCAACGCGCGTGGCTGGGTGGACCCCAAAATGTGGGATGACGGTATTCCCGCCGTCCTGCTTAACTACAGCGTATCCGGCGCCAATAACTATGCCAAGAGCGGCAAGGGTTATGACAGCGACAGCCAGTTCGTCAACCTGCGCCCCGGTATCAACATCGGCCCCTGGCGGCTGCGCAACTACACCACCTGGAGCCGCAACAGCAGTAAAGCGCCGGGTGCGCGGACCAGCAGCAGCTGGGACACGGTCTATACCTACGCCCAGCGCAACATCGTCAGCCTGAAAAGCCAGCTGACGCTGGGTGACAGCACCACGCCGTCCGACGTGTTCGACAGCATTCCGTTCCGCGGCGCCCAGATGGCGTCCGACGACGACATGCTGCCTGAGAGTTTGCGCGGTTACGCCCCGATCGTGCGCGGTATCGCCCGCAGCAACGCCCAGGTCACTATCCGCCAGAACGGCTACGTGATTTACCAGACCTACGTGGCGCCGGGCGCTTTTGAGATCACTGACATGTACCCCACCGGCGGCTCCGGTGACCTGCAGGTCAATATCAAAGAGTCCGACGGCAGCGAACAGAACATGGTCATTCCGTATGCGTCGGTTCCGGTGATGCAGCGTGAGGGCCGCCTTAAGTACAGCGTGACCTCCGGTGTCTACCGTGCCTATGACAGCAGTATCGAGCAGACGCCGCTGACCCAGGCCACCGCTATTTACGGCCTGTCTCACGGCATGACTTTATACGGCGGCGGTCAGTTCGCCAGCAAGTATCAGTCGCTGTCGCTGGGCGTGGGTAAAAACCTCGGGATGCTCGGCGCGGTGTCGGCCGATGTCACCCAGGCGTGGTCGCGCCAGCAGGACAGTGCGCGTGAGAACGGCCAGTCGTGGCGTATCCGCTACAGCAAGAACTTCGTCGAGACCGGCACCAACTTCGCCATCGCCGGTTATCGCTATGCGACCAGCGGCTACTGGGGCATGCAGGAGGTGCTGGACACCTACCGCGACAACCACAGCTACCCGTTGCAGGAACGCCGCCGTAACCGTGCGGAAATGTCACTCACCCAGAGCCTGGGCAAACTGGGCGGTTCGCTGGCCCTGAGCGCGGTGCGTGAGGATTACTGGAACAGCAGCCAGACCATGGAGTCCTACGGCGCGAGCTACAACAACTCGTTTGCCGGCATCAGCTATGGACTGAGCTACACCTATAACCTGAACTCATACGCGACCGGCTCTACCGGCGGCGGCAGCAGCAGCAAGGTGTACAGCCGCGATCAACTGTTCTCGCTCAACCTCAGCATCCCGATTGATAAACTGTTCGGCAAGCCGACCTACGTCAGCTACAACATGAACAGCAGCAAGAACGGCAACACCAGCCACAGTGCGGCGATCAGCGGTACGACGCTGAGCGACGACAGCCTGAGCTGGAGCGTGCTGGAAGGCTACGGCACCAAAGGGCAGGGCAACAACGGCAACGTCAACCTGGACTGGCGCGCGACTTACGGCGAAGTCACCGGGGGTTATGGCTATGACCAATACAGTCAGCGCCTGAACTACGGCGTGCAGGGCGGTGTGCTGGTGCATGAAGACGGCATCACGCTGTCGCAACCGATGGGCGAGACGGTGGCGCTGGTTGCCGCACCGGGCGCCAAAGGCGTTGCCATCACCGGGCAGACCGGGGTGAAAACAGACTGGCGTGGCTACACGGTGATGCCGTACGCCAGCCCGTTCCGCAAAAACGACATTAACCTGGACCCGGAAACGCTGGGCGAGGATGCGGAAATCGGCATAACGACCCAGACGGTAATCCCGACGCGTGGCGCGGTGGTGAAAGCAAACTACCAGACCAGCATCGGCAACCGGATATTGATGGTGCTGACGCAGGCCAATGGCAAACCGGTGCCGTTCGGGGCGACGGTAAGCGAAAGCGGCAGCAAGAACACGCAGGGCTTTATCGTGGGCGACGGTGGTCAGGTCTACCTGACGGGCCTGGGTCAGAGCGGCACGCTGACGGTGCAGTGGGGCAACGGCAGCACGGAGCGTTGCAGCGTGAGCTACAGCCTGCCGGAGAGCAAGGCGCAGAGCGGTATTAATCAGCTGACGGCGCAGTGCCGGTAAGGCGAGAGGGAATTTATCATGTCCAGATTAAATGAAAGAATAAACGGATTAAAAGCAGTCGGAAATATCCGGCGTCAGTTGCGTGTTATATTCGCCGCCCTGGCGCTGCTGGCCCTGAGCGGGGTTTATCACACCACTATGGCTGCTTGTACCACCCCAGGCAGAACAGAGTATAACCTTCTGTCAGGAAGCATAAAGATTAGTCCCAGCGATCCGGTTGGCACTGTCTATGTGAACAGAACTTTATCGCTGCCCACGTATGTGACATGCACAGGGGCCTATGAATCTGACCCAAACTATTTTATTGCACGCACGAATCCTTCCGGATATTACGCCGGTAATGCGGTCGTCAGTGGTGATACCGTTACCGCAGAGCTTTACGTCGGTGATGGATATCGCGGGCTGGCGAAACCCACCGGTATTTATGTCGTGGCAAAACTGCTTCCTGAATATAATGCCGGGATCTGCACACAAAGCAGTTTTGGAAGGAGCGCCCCGTGCCCTTCAGCCCGGTTGGACACGATTCCGCCAACATCTAAAGACAAGAAAACGTATTTCACCTATACCGCCAATGTCCAGGTAACGGTAACTAAAAATGTGGAGCGTAATCTCGGCAGTATTAGTGGCGGGATAGGGTTTGACAGCAATGGTTCTTACTCGAGGCAGTTAATAGAGTTTGGGATGTTATCGCAGGGTGATGTTCCCGGGAATTACTTCTTCTATGCAGGTGCAGTACTCTCCCTGCGGGACAAAGCTGTTTTTGTGACAAAAGGATGCCGTCCTAATAGCAACGATATAAATATCCCGCTGGGTACAATACCGCTATCTCAATTTAAAGGGGTAGGCACCACTGTCGGGGAAAAAACATTCTCTGTCGGTCTGAATTGTGATGCCGGTGTCCAGGCTTCAGTCACGCTTGAAGGTATTGCTGACGCTCAGACCAGTTCCAACGCGATTCAATTAATCGGATCGGGGCATGCCGATTTTGCTTCCGGCGTGGCCGTGCAAATACTGCATAACGGGAGTGTTATCAAGCCAAACGGCACCACAAAAATTGCCACGATTGATAGCACGACGACGGGGGCTAACTCCTTCAATATGAGCGCCCGTTATTATCAAACAGCCGCCACGGTGACCGAAGGCAAGGCCAATGCCGTAGCCACACTGACCATCTGGTACAACTGATTAATGCGCCGGCCCCCGGGATGGGGCTGGCTGCGCACGTATTTTTAAGGAACATATCATGCGTACAATTTTATTACTCTGTTATCGGCAGTACCGGCGGCTCCTGCTGGGCGGTCTGATATTGACTCCGTTTTTTGTTCAGGCTGACGCCATTAGCTTGTACGTCAACGGCAATATTATCGCCTCTCCCTGCGTCGTTGAGGGCGGCAGCGATATCAACATCGACCTCGGCCAGGAGCTCCTCACCAGCGCGGTTAACGCCATAGACTACGGCGATAAAGAGAGTGACTGGAAGAATTTCACCATCAATCTCAAAGACTGCCCCTCCAGCAAGGAGTCCGTTATCGCCACGTTTCACGGCACGCCGGGCAGCCATCCGACACTCTACGCCAATACCGGCGATGCCGGTAACGTGGAGGTAGAACTGAGAACCCAGGACGGAGAGTCTCCTATGGGGAATGGCATGGAGCACTGGGCCACTATCAAGAGTGACCGCAGCGCCGCCTTTACCCTTAAGGCCCGCGCTGTTAGCCCGGCGCGTAACGCCACCCCCGGCTCCATCGCTGCGGTGGTCACCATGTCCTTTACCTACAACTAAGGAAGACCAGGATGATAAAGATAAACCCCGTCTCCCTGCTGGCCGCCTCTGCGCTCACTCTGTTGCTCTGCACCGGTGCTCAGGCTGACGCGACCCTGAACTTTTCCGGCAAGCTGGTGGCCCCGGCCTGTACCGTTGGCTCCACGCTGGCCGCGGGTCAGAACGTTGACCTCGGTTCTACCGGGCGGGTGCAACTGCAGCACGCCAACCAGGCCGGCGAGTGGCAGGAGTTTGATCTGGTGCTGACCAACTGCCCCACCGGCACCACCAAAAGCACCGTTACCTTTACCGGCACGCCGGATGGGGTCAACGACACGCTGTTCGCCAACGCCGAACCAACGGACACCGCCGCCACCCACGTGGCGGTGCAGATGGCCGAGCGCGGCAACCTCAGTAACGTGCTGTCTAACGGCAGCACCCTGGAGAAAAACGTCGACAGCACGGCCAAAACCGTCACCTTCCCGCTGGCCGCCCGCCTCTACACCCCGGACGGCGGCGCCCGGGCGGGTAAGGTGAAGGCGACCGTGCTGGTGAATTTTACCTATCAATAGCGCCGGACATCACCGGTACTGCGGCACCATCTTGCGCGGTACCGGTGGTTAACATCATCAAAAGGAGCGGGACGAAAATGAAGACGGAACATGACCCCATCACGGTAAAACACCGCTGTTTTGGTCAGGTGAGCGCCACCGTGCCGATGAATTTTACTTGTCAGCCGTAGTTTGCATTATGCCAGGGAGAGGGAATGCCTCACCCTGGCATAATGCAAACCACGACGAATATTAACGTGAGCGAATCATTAAATTGAAGACATAGCTCTGTTCTGTACACAATATAAAAATGAGTAAATAACAATGATGGCATTTATTTTTCAGCATGATGCAAACAGGGGGAATAAACAATCCAAAGGACGGATATATCGCCTGTTGGTGTGCATTGCGCTCCTGCTTACCGCAGGGGTTGCTAATATTTCTCCGGCAGCAGCAGCAGACGGGCCCTGCACCCTGTCGCCAACAGGCCTGATACCTGTGCTGGGAGGGGGGGTAAAATTTAGCCTGGCCGACCCGGCAGGAACGGTATATCAGGAACAATCCCGTTCGCTCCCCTTTACGGTTGAATGCAAAAATAACCGCCCGGCTTATTTGATACTGAACGTTCCGTCCACCGGCACTGATACGTATAAATATTACACGGTGTCTGGTCAGACCGTGACTTATCTGCCGTATAACTCAATATGGAGCATGAGCCCCTCGGCCGTGAGTTACGAATTAACGATGCAGAGCACTATCTGCCGACAGCAAATCGCTTTTGATGACTGGAAGAAATGTACACCCTACGCAAATTATGCGACGGCAGTGATTACCCCCCCGGCCAACACCAGCGCAAATAATCCTTATCGCACAATGGTGTATGTCCCTGTCACGGCGCGCATGTTACGCAGTGCTTACAGCACGGTATTTCCTAAAAGTCATCCCACCTCTGAGGATTTACTCAAGGTGAGTTTGATTGGCGAGCCTACCCCGGGGGTTTTCGGCATAAGCTACGCCACGCTGACCACCAAAAGCTTGTACCTGGTCACCAAAGGGTGTGTTGTTACGACGCCTTCGGCGACGGTTAACCTGGGCGTAATACGGGTGAGCGACTTTAAAGGTAAAGGCACGGTTCTGGCCGAAAAACCGTTTACGCTGGGCTTTAACTGCGACCCCTCGGTAAAGGTGAGTATGACCCTGAGTGGCAAGGCTGACAGCACCGAAAGTAGCGCGCTAGCGCTTATGTCCAAGCTCCAGGGCGATGCAACTGGCGTCGCGGTTCAGATACTGGCAGGGGGCAAGGTAATGACGCCCAATGCCACCACGGCAACGGCGGTCATTACCAATGCGGTACAGGGCATAAATGAAGTGAAGATGAGCGCCCGTTATTACCAAACCGCGGCAACGGTGACAGAAGGCGAGGCTAACGTAGTAGCAACGTTAATCATTGATTATGAGTAACGGCGATCACGTGTGTCCATCCCCAAAGGGGAAAGCACCATGCCGCTGAGTACCCCGTTATTACCAGATCGCGGCGACCGTCACCGAAGGTAAGGCGGACGCTGCGGCGACACTGCTGATTTATTACAACTAAACGCCATGCTTTCCCTTCTTCTCTTGCGGATATTAGGGAAAACGAACGTACATAAGGAGATGTTATGTCGCATATGACGAAAACGCCTGCGGTCAGGGAGCCGATAACCGCAGGCACTGCGCTGAAAACTGCGCTGAAAATAGTGGTGCTGGAGCCGGCGGACATTCGCTGGCTGGGCATTCAGCAAATACTCCGTGACGCCGGCGTGGCGGAAAGCGGGTTACAGCGCATCCGCTCTGCAGATGTACTGAGCGAAACGCTGCACAGCCAACGGCCGGATATTCTGTTGCTGTCATCGGTCAGCGGCAACACGGTATCGCTGCTGAGCACCTTGCTCACCCTGCGCACCGCCTGCCCCCGGAGCTGCGTGATGGCGATTTTGCATAAAGAGGCGCCCTACCTGCGTGAACTGCTGCAGGGGTTCGGCGTGGATCAGATATTGACCACGCCGACGCTGGTCGCCGAGCTGCCCGGCCTGCTGAGTGCGCACAGCCAGATGCAGCACCTCAGATCTGTCGCCCCGCGCTTCACCCGCCAGGAGTGCTACGTGATGCAGGCGCTGCTGGCCGGGTACAGTGTCAGTCAGGTCGCCCGGACGCAGGGCAAAAATATCCGTACCGTCAGCGCCCAAAAGCAGTCGGTGCTGGGCAAAATGAAGATGATGCACAGCGGCGAGCTGCAGGTATTGGGCGGGTATCTCATGACGGCAGAAGCCGGGAGGTAACGATGAATAACAGTGGAAAAAAAGCGCTGAGTGAAAAAAAAGCGGTGCGCATTATTATCGGCCATGCCTGCATTCTGACCCGGCGCGGGCTGGTGCAGCTGTTTGCCGGGTTGCTGCCGCAGGCCGACATTTTGAGTGTCGGCTCACTGCTGACGGCGGGGATCTACCCGGAAATTATCATGGCGGACCTGGTGGTCAGCGATATTGGTCACGACGTCGTCTCGTCGGCCGCCGGCACGGAACAACTGCTGCTGTTGCCGCAGATACGGGAAGGTAAGCCGCTGGTGATGATCGCGGAAGGCGAACACCCGGCGCTGTTGATGCAGCTTGCCCGCTTCTCCAACGTCTCCCTGATTTCCGCCAATGCTTCCCGGCAGAAGCTGAATGCGCAGCTCACGGAGATACTGGACGGCAAGCAGGTCATTGAGATGATGCCAGCACCGGCGCCGGCACAACAGGTTGCTGAGAAAAGAAGGGAAAAGCTGACAGCCTCAGAGCAGCGGGTGATGGCATTGTTGCGGGCTGGGTTCAGCGTGACTCAGATTGCCGGGCAACTGTGCCGGAGCGTAAAAACCGTGAGTACCCATAAGCGGCAGATCATGCGCAAGCTTGGCGTGACGTCGGAAGTGGCGCTGTTCGCGCAGAAATATGAGAACCATTGAGTACTTTTCGCAATAATTGGCGACCGGCTTGAGCCCGGACGGTTTAATAGCATATTGGCTGTAGAGCGTTGCCTGATACATGGCCTCGTCACTCACGGAGAGAAAATGAACCACGCCTGAAATATGAACCAGGCGTTGCGGCTCTTTTTTAAGTTCGGTCTGTGCGAGGCTGTAAGCCGTATTTAAATGCGCTATATGTACTCTTTCCGGAAACCTCTGTACCCATTGCCCGTTCATCAATAACAAAATAACGACTGGCTCAGGCAGTAACGCGATGCCTGTGCCATGAATTGCCGCTGCTTGTTGTACCTGTTGTACCCGCCCGCCACTGAAAATCCCCCTTGCGCAGGGATGCATATCATAATAACGCTCGCTATCCGCATGTAATAAGTTTCAGGATGCAGTATCTTATCGCTTTCCTCATTGCTTTCTCTGCCTCCAGAGAGGGCGTTGTTGTTTGTTACTTTGATCATTACTGCGTATGAATTCATTGAGAGAGGGCTATATGCTGCTTAAATTTTCCGTTAGAACAGCAATATTCGCGTTGGGGGGTATTTTTTCGGTAAATGCCGCGACGCTTGATTTGCGAATAATGGAAACAACCGATATGCACGGCAATATGATGGACTATGACTATTATCAGGATAAGGCGACGGATAAATTTGGTTTAGTCAGAGCCGCGTCGTTGATTGACGCCGCCCGCAAGGAGGTGCCCAACAGCGTGTTGGTTGATAACGGCGACGTTATTCAGGGCAGCCCGATGGCTGATTACCGGGCGGCAAAGGGGCTGAAAAACGGAGAGGTTCACCCCGTTTATAAAGCCATGAACCGGCTGGACTACGTGGTCGGCAGCCTGGGCAATCATGAATTCAACTATGGCCTGGATTATCTCAGCGCCGCCATCAAAGGGGCAAAATTCCCCTACATCAACGCCAACGTATTTGATGCGAAAACCAATCAGCCTTATTTTCGCCAATATCTGATCGTCGAAACGCCGCTGAAAGATCGCGATGGCAAAACGCATAATGTCCGTATCGGCTATATCGGATTCGTTCCGCCGCAAATCGTGTCGTGGGATAAAGACAAACTTGCCGGAAAAGTGACTGCAAAAGATATTACCGAAACGGCCCGGGAGTTGATTCCGCAAATGCGCAAAGAAGGGGCTGACGTTATCGTTGCCATTGCGCATTCGGGTTTCTCTTCCGATCCTTATAAAGCGTTGGCTGAAAACTCGGTGTATTACCTCTCTGAGGTGCAGGGCATTAATGCCATTATGTTCGGCCACTCGCACGGCGTGTTCCCCGGTGAGGATTTTGCGGCAATTAAAGGCGTAGATATCCGGCAGGGAACGATTAACGGCGTTCCCGCGGTTATGCCCGGCCGCTGGGCCGATCACATCGGCGTTGTGGATCTGGTGCTGGACGGCGAAGCCGGGAACTGGAAAGTGGTTGCGGGGAAAGCCGAAGCGCGCCCGGTATTTGATAAAGAGAGCAAGAAATCCGTTGCCGCTCCCGATATGGCAATGAGAGAGGCGCTGGCCGAGGATCATAAAGCGACGCTGAGTTTCGTCAGCGATTCCATCGGCAAGAGCACGACCAACGTGAATACTTATCTCTCTCTGGTTCAGGACGGGCCGGCAGTGCAGATTATTCAGGACGCGCAAAAAGCTTACGTCGAACATTATATTCAGGGCGATCCGGATTTGGCCGATCTGCCCGTATTGTCCGCCGCTGCGCCGTTTAAAGCCGGCGGCCGTAAGAACGATCCTGAGGCCTATGTGGATATCAGGAAGGGGGAACTGAGTTTCCGTAATGCCGCAGATCTGTATCAATATCCCAATACGCTGGTCGCCGTGAAGGTAAAAGGCCGGGACGTCAAAGAGTGGCTGGAATGTTCCGCAGGAATGTACAACCAGATTGACGTCAACAGCCGCCAGCCGCAGTCGCTGTTTAACTGGGACGGTTTCAGAACGTATAACTTTGACGCTTTTGACGACGTCAGTTACCAGATCGACGTTACCCAGCCCGCGCGTTATGACGGCGAATGCAGCTTGATCAACCCTGACGCCCAGCGTATTCAGTCGCTCAGCTACAAAAATAAGCCGTTGGACCCGGATGCGGATTTCCTCGTCGCGGTGAATAACTACCGGGCCTATACCGGAAAATTTGCCGGTACGGGCGAGAAAAACGTCGTTATTTCATCGCCGGATGAAGTGCGTTCCATCATTGCGCAATACATAGAAAAGCAGACGCAAGAGCGGGGCGCCTATACGCCGGAAAACAGAACCCGCTGGCGTATCGCGAAAATCAACGCCGACCATCCGCTGGATATCCGGATAGAAACGTCGCCGGGTAAAGAGGCTGCCGACTATATCCGGGAGAATGCCGCGCATCCCATGACGCCGGTAGGAAAGGACGACATCGGATTTGCTGTTTATAAAATAGATTTACAGCAATAAAGGGCGCGTAACGCCACCCGGCTTATGCGGGTGGCGTTGAATGAGAAATGCCGCGCAGGCATTCAGGAATGCACGGCCGTAAAATAACGGCGCATATTCAATATAGTTAAATCCGGAGGAACACATGGACAGACCGGTTTTCCGTAATGCCACGGCGTCAGACGTGGATCGCTGTTATGAGATTGAGTCCGCCGCTTATCCGGCGGATGAGGCGGCAACCCGGGAGAAAATTGCCGTGCGCATTGCACAGTATCCGGAAGGATTTCTCTGCATGGCGTTGGGCGGCGTTCTCATCGGTTTTATTAATTGCGGCTGCGCGTGGAACGTCGATATGTCGGCCGAAGAATTTAAGCAACTGATCGGGCACGATCCGGCGGCGCCGAACGCGGTGATTATGTCCGTAGTGCTGCATCCCGACTGGCAGGGCAAAGGGTATTCAACCCTGATGATGCGGGAGTTTGTCAGCCGGATGCGTCAGGCAGGAAAAGAAACTATCCATCTGATGTGTAAAGAAAACTACCTGAAAATGTATGAGAAGTTCGGCTATCGCTATGTAAAACCTTCCGACTCTACGCACGGCGGGGTGAAGTGGCTGGAAATGGTCATGACGTTGTAGCGGCCTGTGTTCCGGCACAATGCGCGGCAGCATCCGCGCTGCCGGGGCTTCATGGCGTGCTCTCCGCCGCCGTGGTTATCCCGGGCGGAGGCGGCGCTTCTGCACGCAGCTCTGCCCAGCGATACACTTCTCCTGTGGTATCGACCACGCAAACCTCCGTGTTCCGCCGTTCAAGCAACTGGGTGAACGTTAATGGCGGACGGTGCCGGAGGGTAATTCCCATCCACTGACTTATCAGCGCGTTATTATCCACAGTCGAATAAGGCGCGGAAACGGTGCCTTCAGGCAACCAGCCGGACGTGACCTGAGGGCTGCGCCAGAGAAACATCGGCACCTGAAACGCCGCCTGCGTTGGTTTTGCGCCGCCGTGCCGCCAGCCGTTTTTCTTCCCGCTCACCCGCTCCAGCCCGTGGTCGGAGAAATAGAGCAACGACGCGCGTTTTTGGCGCAGGCGGCTGAAAATCTGCCCCAGCAACGTGTCGGTGAAACGGATGGCGTTGTCGTAGCTGTCGTCGGGATCACCGGGCTCCGGGAAGTAACGTTCTTCTTCCGGATAGCGCTCGCCGGCGGGCGGGTGGCTGCCGTACAGATGTAAAACAATCAGCTTTTTGCCGGGGCGTTGCAGCGCCAGGTCCAGCGGCGCCAGTAAAGCATCGTCGTAACGTCCGTTCACCCATTGGCGGAAATGGGCGTTCATCGCGATGCCGGTGATGGCGTTGCTGTAATCGCCGTACATCCCCTGATTGCTGTACCAGTGGGTTTCGAACCCGGCCTGGTTGGCGATATTGATGACGTTGTCGGCATAATGGTGGACATTCATGTCCGTGACGGTTGCGGCGCTCAGCGCCAGCGGTACGGCGGTGGCCGTGACCGGCGCGCCGCTGATAGCGTGGGTGAACAGCAGCATGTTGGGCCGTTCCTTGCCGGCTGCCGGCGTGGTCGGGCGCGAGTAGCCGTAAAGATGCATATTGGCCGGGCGGGCGGATTCCCCGATCACCACAACGTAGGTGTCGATGCCGGTGTCGTGCCGCATTAAATCATAAACCGGAACCCGGCGGGATACCGACGCGATCATCCTTTTGTCCCGGAGCGCCTGAAGAAAGGGGTTCAGGTTACTGACCGGCAGGTTGGAAACGACGCGTTGCAGCGGATCGCTGATGTTATTTTTACGCCACTGGTGCGCCACGGCCTGCAAAGTATAAATGCCGAGAGCGGCGCTCATGATTATCAGCGGCAGGGTGTTCAGGCGGGCGGGCAAGCGGGGCGCCAGATTAATTGCGGCAAACATAATGGCGGCGACGGCGATAAAAAACAAAACGTAACGCCGGTAAACCGTCAGCATTCCCACCGCCTCCCGGCGCTGGGTTTCCAGTACGCTCAGGGCGAAGCCGTAGCTGAAGCGACCGCGGTACTCCAGCCAGGAAAAGAGCGACAGGGACATATCCGCAGCAATGAGCAGAACAGGCGCCAGCGCGAGCAGGTTACGCAGCAGCGGATGATTGACCTGGGCCAGCGCCAGCAGCAGCGGAACCATCACCAACATCTGATGCAGCAGCTTATGCGGACGGGTCGTCAATGCCCCGACGCAGAGATACAGCACGCCGGTCGCCAGCAATGGCGACAGGCGCAGCAATATCAGCCATACGCCGCTTTTCGGTGTTAATAATTCATTCAGCATAGTTTTACGTTTGCGTTTATTACCGGCACGCCGTTTGCGGGGCGCAGCAAGGCCCGGTCACGTAAGTGACCGTAATGAAAGAAGTTTTATCCGTAATTAACTGTCTGGAAGAATAACGGCTGGGGTGAGGTAAAGATAATTGTTTTTATAGATCGTTTTTCAATTATTGATCGTTTCCGTCGATCAATATTAATAGGGGAAAGCAGAGCGGGAAGTTAACGCCGGTATTATTTATGGATGAAATAACGGTCATGGGGAACAGGAGAATTAGGCAATATTACCGGCGCAATCCGGGCGCTGGCTATCACCCGGATTATCATCGTCACCGCCTTGGCCGGCAGAGGGCGCTTTAGTGGCGGCGAATTACATGTTGCAGCCGGCGTAAACCCGCAGGCGGTGCCCGTCTGGATCGGCCGCCGTGAAGGTGTAACCGAAGTCCATGTGCGTGGGTTCCTGCAAAATAGTCAGGCCGCGTGCGCGCCAGTCGGCCAGCGTGGCATCGACGTCTTTTGCGCCGGCGAGGGAGAACGCCAGCTCGCATCCGCCTGCCGGGGCAGTGGCGGGCGGCTCGACGTCCTGCTTCAGCCACAGGCCGAGCTTTGCGCCGGACGCCAGAACGAACATGGCGAAGGTCGGGGCGCTTTCGACCGGCGCGACGCCGAACAATCCGGCATAGAATTCGGCGCTGGTGGCCGGGTTATCGACATAGAGAATGCAAAAGTCCGGGTTCATCATTTTTACTGCTCCTTGGGTGGCGTTGAGGGAGGCGCAACGGCGTCTCCGGTACGGATACCTTAGGGGCAGGGAGTGACAGATTTTGTCAGCAGTCGCGCTTTATTGAGGGGGAATGCCTTCGCACTCGCGCCATTCCCTGAGCAGCGCCTGCCGTGAGCGGGGGTAGCGCTGCTCGGCGACGGACAGCTTCCCGATGCGGTCCGTGCGGAAGTTCCTGAAATCCTGACGCAGCTCGCACCAGGCAACCAGCAGGCGCATGTTGTCGAAGAAGCCCAGCGCGAAGGGCCAGACGGTGCGCGCTGAGCATGCATCGTTTGCATCGCGGTAGTCGAACGTTAATTTTCGTTCCGCCCGGATGGCGCGGCGTAATACGGCGAGATCCGCGCCGCCGCTGATGCGTTCAGGCGAGGGGCCGATAAGCAACGTGGTGGCATCGGGAGTATGACGCAATGCTTCCGGCAGCACGGCGGTGATTTTGCCGAGGGTGTGGCGGGCGGCATCGGCAAGGTATTCATCCCCGCAGTGCGCAACCCAGCGTGCGCCGAGCACCAGCGCTTCGATTTCATCTTTGGAAAACATCAGCGGGGGAAGCAAAAAACCGGGGCGCAGTACGTACCCGAGGCCAGCTTCGCCTTCAATGGGCGCGCCCTGCTCCTGCAACGTGGCGATATCGCGGTACAGGGTGCGCAGGGAGATCCCCAGTTCGCCGGCCAGATGCGCGCCGGTCACCGGGTAGCGGTGGTTACGCAGGATTTGAATCAGGGTTAACAGGCGTTGGGCACGGGTCATGGCGTATTTTTGTCCGGGATGAATGGAGAGAGTGTGCCAAAGATTGAACAGGAAGGGGAGGAGTATTGCGGGAGGGAAAACTCACAAAAAATCCGCCCGCGGCTGATTTCGCGGGCGGATCTTTCAAAAACCGGTTACGCCAGAACGCTGCGAACGTAATCGATGATTTCTTTGTTCTGTCCGTTTTCGAACAGGCACTTCTGGAAACGCTCACCGCTCACTGCGGTTTTCACCAGCTCAGGATCGATGCTGCGCAGCGTGTCCAGGTAGTTGTCCTTGATTACCGCGGCTTTCACCTGGTTCAGAATACCGGCGTTGCGTACCTGCGGTTCGCGGCGGTCCAGCGGATAGCCCTGACCACGCTCGCCGTCGAAGGCTTTTTCGAAGATGTAACGGACGTTCAGCTCCGCGCCCCAGCCGAAGCCTTTGGCGAAGGGCAGGGACAGCGCGTTGCCGTTGTTGATCTGAGCGAACAAAAACGCGTCCGCCGGATCGATGCAGTAGCCGCACACCACGCCCGGATGAACGTTCAGCGACATCAGCGCGCCCTGGCCGGTGCCGCAACCGGTGACCACGAAGTCAACGGCTTTGGCGTTCAGCAGGATGCTGGCCATGATGCCCAGATGGATGTAGGTCAGGTGATGATCTTTGTCGTCGCTCATGCCGACGTTGTGCACGCTGTGCTGCCTGGCATGTGCTACGGTTTCCAGTTGTTCCAGAACAATGGCGTTCTTCGCCGCCTGGCTGTTTTCCATCATCAGTGCGATTTTCATCTTGAGTCCTTAATACCTGTATCAAATCGGAAAAGCTTCCGGCGCGCGTTGGTGCGCCGGAGTGGGGTTATCAGCGTGCCAGCCAGCCGCCGTCAACGGCCAGCGTGTAGCCGTTTACGTAGTCGGAGGCGGAAGAGGACAGGAAGACCACCGGCCCCTTCAGATCCTGCGGCAGACCCCAGCGGTCGGCCGGGATACGGTCGAGAATTTCGCGGCTGCGGGCTTCATCGGCGCGCAGCTGCTGGGTGTTGTTGGTGGACATGTAGCCCGGCGCGATGGCGTTAACGTTGATGTTGTGCTTGGCCCACTCGTTGGCCATCAGGCGGGTTACGCCCATTACCGCGCTTTTCGACGCCGTATATGAAGGGACGCGGATACCGCCCTGGAAAGAGAGCATGGAGGCGATGTTGATGATTTTGCCGCCCTTGCCCTGGGCGATGAACTGCTTCGCAACCGCCTGCGACATAAAGAACACGGTCTTAATGTTGAGATTCATGACGTCGTCCCAGTCTTTTTCGCTGAATGCGATCGCGTCCTGACGGCGGATGATGCCCGCGTTGTTGACCAGAATATCAATGTGGCCGTATTCGGCAACGGCTTTCTCCAGCAGTTCGGGAATGACGTGCATGTCGCCCAGGTTGGCCGTCAGGTTAAGGAAACGGCGGCCGAGCGCGGTGACTTTTTCAATGGTGTCTTTCGGATCAACAATGTTGATGCCAACGATGTCGCAACCGGCTTCAGCCAGGCCGATCGCCATTCCCTGACCCAGCCCGGTGTCACATCCGGTGACGATGGCGACTTTGCCCGCAAGAGAGAAATTATCAAGAATCATGAGCAGTACCTTTTCCTTTGTTGCTGAAGCCGGGGGAACCGGGCCTCGTGAAGCTAAAAAGTGCCGGGAAGACGTTTACCGCGCGGTGGGGTGAAGTGTGTCCCGGATTGTTTAATGCCTGTAATTAACAATGTCTGTATTTAGCAATGGCTCTAGTGTAATGCTGTTACGTCATTTATTCAATGCATTTTAAAACAATGTTTCATTTTTATCGTTTTCGTATTTTACAGATAAACGGAGAACGTTTCACTGAGGGTGATAAAGCGTTCTCCGTTTGCGGCGGCCGCACAGGTTTGCCGCCGTTAGACGGTAATATTAACGACGTGACTTACTCAGAATACGTACTGAATGCCGACGCGATAACGGGTCTGGCGCTCGTCGGTATATTTAGACGGGCCGGATACGTTGGCGATGGCGGCGTAAGGACGCCAGTTTTTATCCCACTTATAGGTAATTTTCCCTTCGTACAACCAGTCGTCTTTATCGCCGTCCCAAAGAATGGCGTTCTCCGCATGTTTATATTCAAACTCGTTGGTAAAGGTATAGTCCGTGAGGAAGTTATAGCTGACTACCAGGTTAAACTGATGACCGCGCTCATCTTCTCCCGCGCCGCTGGCTACGCGCTTATAATAAGGACGGTAGCGGAAGGTGGCGGATAAGTCCTTGTTAAACTTGATGCCCGGGCGCAGGTACGGGCGATAGTTGTTGGTGGAGGAGCTGGACTCCATCGCCATACCGCCTTCCAGCGAGTAGGTGTCGTCGAACTTATACAGATAGCTGGCGACGATTTCGGTGCCGTTGCTGACGACGTCGTTATAGGCTTTATCCGGCTTATTGTCACCGGACTTCCATTTCACTTCAGAAGAAAGGCCGAAACCGTTGGCGAAACGATGGGAGATTAACAGACGATCGGCGTGGTTACGTTTAGAGGTGTCGCGCATTTCGTGACGATAATCAATGGTCACGGCCAGGGCATTAACGCTAAGCAATGACGTTACGGCTAAGGCAATCAGTTTACATTTCATCTTTGTTTATCCCACTTAATTATTAACACGTTAGATTAATATTTATATTCGTGCAGTGTCTTACTTGACGTAACTTATTATTATCTGATGCTTTAAATATAAAGTTTGAAAGCTTATTGACGTGCTTTATCCTTCCAGTTAAAGAAATATTGATTTAAGTGTTAGGTTTTAATTTAAAATATTAATGGTGAATTTTTATTTCCTTTAATTAATGATGAATCCTTGTGGTATTTACGGTCGCCGGTGTTCCGGCGACCGCAGGCGCCAACATTAACGCATTGCGCGTTTCAGTATACGGTTGCTCTGGCGTTCGAAGTGCGTGGTCGCTTCTTCGATGGACTTCTGGCCGTAGTCAATGGACTGAATAGTTTCACCGAACAGGGCGACGATTTGCGGATCGTCGAAGTAGGGCGAGGTTTTCAGCTCATGCGGCAGTTCCAGCGCCAGACGCATGCCGGCGACGGAAGGATCGTTCTCTTTGATCACGCCTTGTTCCGTCAGCTGCGTTACCGCCGCTTTGCTCAGCGGCACGCCGCGCTCGAGGCCGAGTGCGTCAATCCCTTCTTTGCTGTTAAGCAGGAAGTTGATCAGCAGGGCCGCTTCTTTCGGATGCTTGGTGGATTTACCGATAGAGAACATCTGCGCCGGTTTGAAGAACAGACCTGCGTCTTTGGCTTCCGGCATCATCGGGTAAGGGCCCAGATCCAGCTTCGCCGGCGGCTTCAGGTTGTTGGAATATTTGGTGATGGTGGAGTTCCACATGTAGGTCCCCGCCCATTCGCCGTTGATCCAGGGCTTCATCTCATACATGTTGCTCTTGCCGAACGAGGCATAATATTTCGAAGAAGGCATGACGTGGGCGTCAACCATCTTCTTATATTGGGTGAACAGCTCAACCCACTGCTCGTGGCTCCAGGCCAGCTTTGAGTTTTTCTCGTCTACCGCCGGCTGATTGTATTTCTGAATCATCCAGGAGCTGAGCAGCGCCAGCACGTCCTGATGCTCCAGCACCACCGGGAAATAGTTATCGCCCAGCTTCGTTTTAAACGTTTCACCGGCGCTGAGCAACGCATCCCAGTTTTTCGGGTAGTCAATGCCGGCCTGCTTCCAGGTCACGTCGTTGAAATAGAACACCCTGGCGGTGACCGAGGTGGGGATGCCGTTCAGCTTGCCGTTTACCGTGGTGAGCTGAAGGTCGTTAGGATCGAACTGCGTCAGGTCGAGCTTGTCGCCGACGGTGTTCAGATCGTAAAACCCGTCGCCGGCTTTGGAGAAAATCGGCAGCCAGTTCCAGTTCGTCTGCATGACGTCCGGCTCGGTGCGGCCGGCGATCTGGGTGGTCAGGCGCGACAGGTGGCCGTCCCAACCGGTGTATTCGGCTTTAACCTTGATATCCGGATACTGCTTGTGAAACTCCTCCAGCGCTTTCAGGGTGACCTGATGGCGGGCGTTACCGCCCCACCAGGACATGCGCAGGTTAACCTGTTCGGCCAGCGACTGCGCGGTAAACATCATCAGGGAGGAGGCTACGAGCGTCGTTATTAATTTTCTTTTCATGAGGTTCCATCCTGTTACAGGGTAAGGTTTGCTTCGGTTTCAGCATCAAAAATATGGCAGCGGTCCATTTCAAAAGTGAACCACACCGGGCGGTTCAGGCCGGCAGACAGCAGCTCCCGCGCCTCTTCTGACGGCATACGGCTGGTGATTTCCTCATTACCGACTTTGATATAGAGGAAAAATTCGTGGCCCATGTTCTCTGCGCGCACCAGGCTGCCGTAGCCGCTCTGGCCTTCGCCGGGCTGTGCATGCACGCTGACGTATTCCGGGCGTACGCCGTAGAACACCGCTTTGTTCAGGTGACCGGCGACCTTCTCTTTCTGCGCCGGCGTCAGGTTGAGCACCGCGTCGCCGACGCGAATCGCCACGTCATCGCCGTTACTGACCAGTTCGGTCTTTTTGATATTCATTTCCGGCGCGCCGATAAAGCCCGCGACGAACATATTCTTCGGGTAGTGGTAGAGGTTGTCCGGCGTATCGACCTGCATGATATGGCCCAGCTTCATCACGCAGATGCGGTCGCCCATGGTCATCGCCTCGGTCTGGTCATGGGTGACGTACACGGACGTCGCCGCTTTGCCGCTCTGCTTGAGCTGCTTGTGCAGGTCGGAGATGCGGATACGCATTGAGGCGCGCAGCTTGGCGTCGAGGTTGGACAGCGGTTCGTCGAACAGGAACACGTCCGGCTTTTTCACGATGGCGCGGCCGACCGCCACGCGCTGGGCCTGACCGCCGGACAACTGGCGCGGCAGGCGATCCATCAGCTCTTCCAGCTCCAGAATGCGCGCGGCTTCGTTGACCTGCTCGTCGATCTTATCCTTCGGCAGCTTGCTCAGCTTCAGGCCGAACGCCAGGTTTTCCCGTACCGTCATGTGCGGATAGAGAGCGTAGTTCTGGAACACCATCGCAATGCCGCGATCTTTGGGCGCCAGGTTGTTGACCACGCGTGAACCGATGCGGACTTCGCCGCCGCTGATGGTTTCCAGCCCGGCCAGCATGCGCAGCGTGGTGGACTTGGCGCAGCCGGACGGTCCGACGATCACCATGAATTCACCGTCTTTAATCGTCAGGTCAATACCGTGTACCGCCTTGAAACCGTTGCTGTACACTTTTTCCAGTTTGTTGAAAGTAACTTCAGCCATGATGAGATTCCTTTATTAACCTTTGATACCGCTGCTGGTGACGCCCTGCACGAAGTAACGCTGCGCCAGGAAGAAGACGATGATAGACGGCAGAATCGAGATGCTGGCCATAGCCAGGATTTCGTTCCACGGCGCGCCTTCAGTCACGTCGATAGACATCTTAAGGGCCAGCGCAATCGGATATTTTTCAACGCTGTATACGTAAATCAGCGGGCCGATGAAGTCGTTCATTGACCACATGAACTGGAACAGAGCCACGGAAATAATGGCCGGGCGCAGAATCGGCACAACCACGTACCACAGCACCTGCCAGGAGTTACAGCCGTCGATCTGCGCCGCTTCTTCCATGTCACGCGGTACGCCGCGCAGGAACTGAATCAGCATGAAGACGAAGAACCCCTGCGTGGCGAACGCCAGCGGCAGGTAAAGCGGCAGATAGCTGTCCAGCAGGCCCATCTCACGGAACATGATGTACTGGGGGATCAGCAGCACCGTGCTCGGCAGCAGCATGGTGGCGATCAGGGTCGCGAACCAGAACTTCTTCCACGGGATCTCGAAGCGGGCAAAGCCGTAAGCCACGATGGTGGAGGAGATAATGGTCAGCAACACCTTGGGAATCACGTACTTGAACGTGTTCAGCATATAGTGGCCGAAGGTGTACTCCGTACCGGTTTTCCAGCCGTTAACGAAACCATCGGACGTCGGGTTGGACGGCCACAGCCCCAGGGTGGTAAAGATTTCGTGATTCGGCTTAAACGATGCCGAGAACATCCATGCCAGCGGGTAGAGCATCAGCAAACCGACCAGGATCAACACGATATAGCGGAAGAGGGCGTTGAGCTTCTGGCGGCGCTCGGTGCGCCGGACTTCTTCTGCCGCGCTCAGCAGCGCATCGTTTTGCGATAAATCAGCCATTTTTTCCTCCTTTATCGGCGGAGTAGAACACCCAGTACTTCGACGACTTAAAGGCGACGGAAGCAAACAGTGCGACAACCAGGAACAGGACCCACGCCAGCGCGGCGCCGTAACCCATATCGAAATATTTGAACGCGGTGTCGTAGATATAGAGTGAGAACAAATAGGTGTAGTGGGTTGGTCCCCCGCCGGTAATGACGTACGGCGCGGTAAATTCCTGGAACGCCTGGGTGGTCTGCATGATGAAGTTGAAGAAGATCACCGGGGTAATCAGCGGCACGGTCACCTTGGTGAACATCTGCCACTTGGAGGCGCCGTCGATCATCGCCGCTTCATACTGCGACTGCGGCACGTTTTGCAGCGCGGCGAGGAAGATAACCATGGCGGAGCCGAACTGCCATACGCGCAGCAGGGTCACGGACATCAGCGCCAGGGAGGGTTCGCCCAGCCAGTTGACCGGGTCCAGGCCGAACACGCCGATAAAGCTGTTGAGCAGGCCGTCAATGGCGAACAGGGCGCGCCACAGCACGGCGATAGCGACGCTGCTGCCCAGGATGGACGGAATATAGTAAGCGGTACGGAACATGCCGATGCCGCGCAGGTTGAAGTTCAGCACGAACGCGATGAACAGGGCGAATGCCAGCTTGAGCGGCACGGTCAGAAATACGTAGGCAAACGTGATGCCCATCGATTTCCAGAACAGCCCGTCTTCCAGCAGCATGTGCCGGTAGTTTTCCACGCCGTTGAACACCGGCGGCGACATCAGGTCGTAGTCGGTGAAACTCAGTACGAAGGATGAAATAAATGGAAAGGCGGTAAATACTAATAGCCCAATTATGTATGGTGCGATGTACGCCAGCCCCAGCACTCTGTTCTCGTTCATTTCCTTAATCCTTGAGTAGATCCTGAATGATGCATCAAATGCGTTTGTCGTTGCCTGACGTTTTCCTCCTTGCCTGTGTAGTCGCGGCATCATCAGGTAAAACAAAATTTGTAAAAATCAGAAACGCTGTTTCAAAAAGATGCTAAGCGAAATTTTTTACCCCGTCATGTTCTATTTTGTGAAAATGTGATCAAGAATTGAAACGTTGTTTTATTTATTTTTTCTGCTAAATTTGTGTTAAAAAAGAACAACACCTAAATAAGACCTTTAATCGTTAGCAGTGTATATTTTTGCGTTGGTTGAATAATTACTGAATTACGTATTAACTTTGATTTTATGAAAAAAAATGCCCGGATAAGTTGTCCTATCCGGGCTTTCGTAAGAATTAGCTTTGTCTGTTAGTAAAAACGTTCGTCAGGAGAGAAAGTCCTGCCGCTGCGGCGTAAAGGTGTCGAGTAATACGCCTTTCTCCAGGCAAACGCAGCCGTGCATAATATCCGGTTGTTTATACAGGGTATCGCCGGCGCGCACCACGTGAGTTTCCCCGCCGATGGTGAACTCAAATACGCCGGATAATACATAGGTCAGCTGTTCGTGCGGATGGGAATGCATCGCGCCGACCGCGCCGGTTTCGAAGAACACCTTCACGCCCATCATGGCGCCGCCGTGCGCCAGAATGCGGCGGCTGACGCCGTTGCCCAGATCTTCCAGCCGGGTGTCTTGTTCAAAGGTAAACATCGGTTATTCCTCTTTCAGGGAAAGCAAAAAATCGTCCGGCAGGGTGGCGAGATACATCGCGGGCTGCCCTTCGAAGTCGGAGGTAAACAACACCTGACGGTTATCCGGGGAGAACGACGGGTGCGGGTGAGTAACCTGGCGATCGCCGTTCAGCACACGCCAGCTGCTGTTGTGCATAACCAGCGGCGCATAGTTCTTGCTCTGCGCGTCGAAGATATAAATCCACGGATCGTTTTCGATTTTATGCGCGCCGGTGTCCTTAACGTCCGCCGGGGTGCCGGAACCATCGCCGACCAGCAGGGTGCCGTCGTAGTTGCTCATCAGGTGGGAACAGGCCGGCATCTGCATCATCAGGGCGTCTTCGCCGCTGACCGGGTCGAAGCGGCGGATATAGCGATCCTGTTCGCCCTTCAGGTAAGAGACGTAGATCATCGCCGAGCCGTCAGGCACCCAGAATTCATGGGTGCAGCTTTCGCCCGGCGCGTGCTCTTTCACCTTGCGCACGTTGCTGCCGTCTTCGTTCACCAGCCACATGCGCGCATCGACCATGTCGTGCGGGCCTTCATGACAGAAGGCGACGGTGTTGTCGTCGAAGGGGCGGTAAATCGGGTGGCCGAGCCACTCATTGCCTTCCAGGATGACGCGTGCGTCGCCGCTGCGCAGATCGACGCGCAGCAGGCGGCAGTGCGGGTTGCTGGTATAGAACTCGCGGAAAACCTGCCAGCCGGTCAGCGGGCGCCAGTCGCTTTTCGCGATCTCGATGCCGACCAGGCTGGTGCAGTCGCTGTTGGCAACCCAGGTGCCGTAGCCGACCCACGCTTCCGGCACCTGATAAAGGGTGACTTCGCTCTGGTCCTCAAGGCGCACGCGTTGCAGGCTGCGCTCGTTCTTTACATAGTACAGATACTGATCGTCCGGCGACAAAAAGCCGCCGAAGGTGTTGTCACCCTTACCTTCGGTAAGTTGCACGGCGCTTTGCCCGTTCAGGTCCATCAGGTAATAGTTACGGTTTCCGTCGAATTCACCGGCGAACAGCAGCTTATCGCCCGCGCGGGTGAAACACTTCTGATAGAAATAGTTACGGTGGCACAGTACGTCCGGCGGCGTCAAACGGGTAACCTGAGCGCCTGTCCCTTCGTCGGAATAAGAATGAAAATTGAGTTTAACGATATCGCCCTTGGCCATAATACACTCCGGTGAATTAGTCGATCCCTTTCATGCCCAAATCAGTCGCCAGTTATTAAAACATCATTTCATTATTATGAAAACATAATATCACTTCAAGTTTGACGCAGTCCGCAGATAAGTGAAAAACGGGAGAAAAAGGGAACAGCAAAAAGAGGGGATAAACGGAAAATAGGGGCGCGGAGGAGTTTCTCCGGGAGGATGAAATAAACCGTCAGGCCCGGAAGCCGGGCCTGACGGTGTGCTTAAAACACTTTTTCCTGCAAGGCCCAAACCGCGGCTTCTACCCGCGATTTGAACCCCATTTTTTTCAGCAGGTGCTTCACATGCACTTTCACGGTGCTTTCGGTAATGTCCAGCTTACGTGCGATCACTTTGTTCGCCAGCCCCTGGGCGATCAGGCGCAAAATGTCGCCTTCCCGCGGCGTCAGTTGCCGGATGTCGCGCCCCGGCGCAGGTTTGCTGCTGCGCAGGCTGGCGGCCAGCACCGGCGTCAGTGTTTCGCTCAGCACCATCTGCCCGCCGGCGGCCTGCATCAGCGCCGGCAGCAGTTCCTCCGGCTCCATGTCTTTGAGCAAATATCCGTCCGCCCCGCGTTTCAGCGCGCTGATCACATCGTCTTCATGATTGGAAACGGTGAACACCACCACGCGTCCGGAGAGCGTGCGCAGGCGCAGCTGATCGAGGGTATCAAGGCCGTTCATACCGGGCATGTTGAGGTCGAGCAGGATCAGATCCGGATCGAGCTGTTCCGCCAGGGCGATACCCTGCTCGCCGTTGCTGGCTTCGCCGATCACCTTCAGGCGTGGCTCCAGGCTGATAAGCTGCTTAACGCCGTTGCGCAGCATCGGATGGTCATCGATCAACAGAAGGGTGTAGATGTCGTCCTGTGATCCAGCGTTCTGGGTCATGGATATTTCTCCTTTAACCGTTCACGCCGGACTCGGCGGGGAAGCGAATACGGACTTCGGTTCCTCCCGTTTCGCGGCGTGAGATAGAAAACTCGCCCCCCAGACTGCGGGCGCGGTCGGCCATGATAATCAGGCCGTAATGGCTGCGGCGTTCCGGGGCGTCGTCGATCCCCTTGCCGTCATCGCGGATAATCAGTTCGTAGCCTGCGCCCGATGGCCCTGCATACAGCGTAACGTGACGGGCGGCGGCGTGCTTGAAGATATTGCTCAGCGCCTCGCGGGCGATTTGCAGCAAATGGATCGCCTGATGCGAGCTGACGCTGCGCGGCGGCAGGCGATAATCGAAATCGATGGCGAACCCCAGGCGCTGATTGAACTCCTCCACCGTGGTATGCAGCGCCGCCAGCAGGCCTGGCTCCTCCAGCCGCAGGCGGAAGGTGGTCAGCAGCTCGCGTAACTGACGATAGGCGGCGTTAAGCTCTTCGCGCATTTCCTGCAGCAGGGCGGTGACATTTTCCGGCAGCGCCGTTGACTGCATTTGCAGGAAGCTGATCTGCATTTTCAGGCAGGACAGCGACTGGGCGATAGAGTCATGCAGTTCGCGCGCGATGGCCGCGCGCTCTTCCATCACGATGAGCTGCTGATGCTGCTCGGCCTGCTGTTCCAGCGCCAGCGTGCCGGTGATTTGCTCCGCCAGGGTATGGATGAGCTGACGCTGACCGTCGGTCAGGGTTTCGCCTGCGGGCAACTGGCCCAGCAGCAGGCCGTAGCGACCGACCGCATCGTTCAGGCTCCAGCTTAGCACCTCTTGCGGCGAACCCGGCGGGTAAGCGGGCGGGTTCAGGCAGGCCCTGCAGTCGGGCCGGGCGCAGCCGGCGGGGCGCGTGGCCTGGGTGGTGCCGTATTCATTAAATTGCTCGTCGCGGTTGTTTTCATACAACCGTATTTGCAGCGCTTTAAGCGGCGTCAGCGCTTCCAGTTCGTTCAGCACCGGCACCAGCCGGGTGCACAACGGCCCGCCGGTGTGCAGGTGCTGACTGGCGCGGTACAGGAAAGAGAGCACGCGGTTTTTTTGTTGCAGGTCGTCGGTTTTCTCGGCAACCAACATTTCCAGCCTGCCGTACATCTGCGACAGCTCGCCGGACATTACGTTAAGCGCCGCGCCGAGGGTCGCCATTTCGTCCTGCGCGTTGCCTTCGCTGAAGCGTTTGGTGAAATCCCCGCGTCCGATGGCGTGCGACATCCCGACCAACTGCCGCCAGGGGAGCAACAGGCGGCGGCGCAGATACCAGACGGTGACCGCCAGCAGCAGCAGGGTGAGCGCGATAAACACTTTCTGCACCAGCGATACCAGCCGCAGGCGTTGTTCGGTCTGGCGGTCGAGCGCCGAAACCATCTCGTCGAGTTGCGCGACGAAGCCGGCCACCTGTGCGTCGGCGCTATCGCGGTTGCTGGCGGCGTTCAGCGCCGGGTGCAGCGTTTGCTCCCAGTAGGCGCACAGTTGTTGATAGCGGTTCTGCAACCCGGCTTCCTGTATCGCGCCCAGCATGGTGCGGCTGTGCAGGGTTTGCTCCAGCTCGTCGATCAGGGGCTGCGCGTCGCTTTTCAGCGGCACGAGCGTCAGCAGGCGATAGCTTTGCATACGCAGCGAACCGGCGCTGTTAATGGCGTGGGCGTTCCCCTGGATGCTCTGCGCAATCCAGCCGGAAATGCTCACGCCCGCGATGCCCAGCAGACCCAGCATCAGCATCAGGATGGCGACCTGTTTGATGATGGAAAAGCGGGTGCAAAAATGTCTCATGAAGGTGCTACCGGATTAAGGGCCGACAGGAAATCCTGGGATGCGTCTTTGTAAATCATCCTGCGCAACAACCCCATACCCATAACGAATTACCCCTTAATAACCAAGTGGTTGAACTGAGGGGGGCTCCGGGTGTTAAACGAGAGGCAACAGATTGATTTGATTTTGACTATTGTCTCTTTCCTGACTACCTATTACGGAGGCTACCCGATTTTCCCCCCTATGGCTACCTTGGCTATCTTTGATCTCCGTCAAGTTTGAAAGCGGGCCGGTGCGTAAAAACTGCGCCATAACGCACGAAAAAGATCAGAGGTTTCTATGACACAAACACCGCAATCCGATCGCCCGCAACAGGGCACCCTCCGGGATTGGCGTCCGGAAGATCCCACATTTTGGCAGAACGGCGGGCAGCGTATCGCCAACCGTAACCTGTGGATTTCCATTCCCTGTCTGCTGCTGTCGTTCTGCGTCTGGATGTTGTTCAGCGCCGTGGCGGTTAATCTCAACAAAGTCGGGTTCAATTTCACCACCGATCAACTGTTTATGCTGACCGCGCTGCCGTCGGTGTCCGGCGCGATCATGCGTGTGCCGTACTCGTTCGTCATCCCGATTTTCGGCGGCCGGCGCTGGACGGCGATCAGCACCCTGTTTCTGGTGGTGCCCTGCCTGTGGCTCGGCTTCGCGGTGCAGAACCCTGCAACCCCTTATTGGGTATTTGTGGTTATCTCCCTGTTGTGCGGCGTGGCGGGCGGTAACTTTGCCTCCAGCATGGCCAACATCAGCTTCTTCTTTCCCAAGAACAAGCAGGGCGGCGCGCTGGGGCTGAACGGCGGCCTGGGCAACCTGGGCGTCAGCGTGATGCAACTGGTGGCGCCAATGGTGATCGCCTTCGGCATGTTCGGGATTTTCGGCGGCGGCGGCCATTTGCAGGACGACGGCTCGACCATGTGGCTGGAAAACGCCGCCTGGGTGTGGGTGCCGTTCCTGGTCGTCGCCACGCTGTTCGCCTGGTTCGGCATGAACGATCTGGCGGCCAACAAGGCGTCGCTGAGCGAGCAGTTGCCGGTGCTCAAACGCGGCCACCTGTGGATGCTGAGTATTCTGTACCTGTCCGCGTTCGGCTCGTTCATCGGCTTTTCCGCCGGATTCGCCATGCTGGCGAAAACCCAGTTCCCCGACGTGGTGATCATGCATTACGCCTTCTTCGGGCCGCTGCTCGGCGCACTGGCGCGTCCGGTGGGCGGGGCGCTGTCGGACCGCTTCGGCGGCATCCGCGTGACGCTGGTGGACTTCATGCTGATGGCGATATTCGCCGTGGCGCTGTTCTTCACCCTGCCGGATCACGGCCGGGGCGGTTCCTTCCCGGCGTTTTACGCCGTCTTCATGATGCTGTTCCTGACCGCGGGTCTGGGCAGCGGCTCTACTTTCCAGATGATTGCGGTGGTGTTCCGCAAAATTACCGTTGATCGGGTGAAAGCGGACGGCGGCAGCGACGAACAGGCGCAGCACGCGGCGGTGACCGACACTGCCGCCGCGCTGGGCTTCATTTCGGCCATTGGCGCCATCGGCGGGTTCTTTATCCCGAAGGCATTCGGCACCTCGCTGGAGCTGACCGGCTCGCCGGCCGGGGCGATGAAGGTGTTCGTGGTGTTCTACGTGGCCTGCGTGCTGATCACCTGGCTGGTCTACGGGCGCAACCTGAAAACGCTGGCGACGAAACAGCCGCGCTAGTGTTGTGGCGAATTGTCCGCCGGGCAAAAAGCCTCCGTCGGGAGGCTTTTATTTGCCCCGGCAATCAGTGCTTGTACCCCTAAATAGTTTACTTAACGCGGGATGTTCAGCGTTCGGATAAAAGTTGATATTAATGTCCATTGATATCAATAGGATATGCAAATACTCCGTCATTATCCGTTGGGAGTATTTTGCCCGCCGGCGCTGTTTCAGGGCAGGTTCAGCCTTGATCCCAATCAATTAGCGCACCCATAGCGCTGATTACCCTGATGCTATTCTGAGCAATATAAATCTGAGTAATGCGTTTGCATTACCTACATAACGACAGGAGCTTGCAGCTCCGTTTCAGGAGAATCCCGGATGAGCAAATTTCTTGACCGGTTCCGTTATTTTAAGCAGAAAGGAGCGACGTTCGCCGATGGTCATGGCCAGGAACTGAACGTCAACCGTGACTGGGAAGACGGATACCGCAGCCGCTGGCAGCATGACAAAATCGTACGCTCCACGCACGGCGTCAACTGTACCGGCTCATGCAGCTGGAAGATTTACGTCAAGAACGGGCTGGTGACCTGGGAGACCCAGCAGACCGACTATCCGCGCACCCGCCCGGATTTGCCCAACCACGAACCGCGCGGCTGCCCGCGCGGAGCAAGTTACTCCTGGTATCTTTACAGCGCCAACCGGCTGAAATACCCGATGGTGCGCAAGCGTCTGATCAAGCTGTGGCGCGCCGCCAAAACGCAGCACGGCGATCCGGTGGACGCCTGGGGCAGCATCATCAGCGATCCGGCGAAAACCGCTGAATACAAGCAGGCGCGCGGCCGCGGCGGCTTCGTGCGTTCCAGCTGGCAGGAAGTGAACGAACTGATCGCCGCCGCCAACGTGTACACCGCCAAGACTTTCGGGCCGGACCGTATCATCGGCTTCTCGCCGATCCCGGCGATGTCGATGGTGTCTTACGCCGCAGGCGCCCGCTATTTGTCGTTGATCGGCGGAACCTGCCTGAGCTTTTACGACTGGTACTGCGACCTGCCGCCGGCCTCGCCGATGACCTGGGGCGAGCAGACCGACGTACCGGAATCCGCCGACTGGTATAACGCTTCCTACATCATCGCCTGGGGCTCCAACGTCCCGCAGACCCGTACCCCGGACGCGCACTTCTTCACCGAAGTCCGCTACAAGGGCACCAAAACCGTGGCGATCACCCCGGACTACGCCGAAATCGCCAAGCTGTGCGACCAGTGGCTGTCGCCGAAGCAGGGCACCGACAGCGCGCTGGCGCTGGCGATGGGCCATGTGATCCTTAATGAATTCCACGTGCAGCGCCAGGCGGAATACTTCACCGACTACGTGCGCCGCTACACCGACATGCCGATGCTGGTGATGCTGGAAGCGCGCGACGGCGGTTACTACAGCGCCGGCCGTATGCTGCGCGCCGCCGATCTGGTGGACGCGCTGGGGCAGGAAAACAACCCGCAGTGGAAAACCGTGGCGCTGGATCAACAGGGCAAACTGTGCGCGCCGCAAGGCTCCATTGGTTTCCGCTGGGGCGATCAGGGCAAGTGGAACCTGGAACAGCGCGACGGCAAGAGCGGGGAAGAGGTTGAGCTGCGCCTGAGCGTGATGGGCGCTCACGACGACGTGGTGAACGTTGGTTTCCCGTACTTCGGCGGCATTCCGAGCGAGCACTTCAGCAGCGTGGCGCTGGATGAAGTGCTGCAGCACAAGCTGCCGGTGAAACGCCTGCAACTGGCCGACGGCAGCGAAGCGCTGGTCACCAGCGTGTATGACCTGACACTGGCGAACTACGGCGTCGAGCGCGGGCTGGACGACGGAAACTGCGCCGCGGATTACGGCCAAGTGAAAGCCTATTCGCCGGCCTGGGCCGAGCAGGTTACCGGCGTCAGCCGTCACCACATTATCCGCATCGCCCGCGAGTTTGCGCGCAATGCCGAACAGACCCACGGCCGTTCGATGATCATCGTCGGTGCCGGTATGAACCACTGGTATCACATGGACATGAACTACCGCGGCCTGATCAACATGCTGGTCTTCTGCGGCTGCGTCGGTCAGAGCGGCGGCGGCTGGGCGCACTACGTCGGCCAGGAAAAACTGCGTCCGCAAACCGGCTGGCTGCCGCTGGCGTTCGCCCTCGACTGGCAGCGCCCGCCGCGCCACATGAACAGTACCTCGTTCTTCTACAACCACTCCAGCCAGTGGCGTTATGAAACCGTCGGCACCAAAGAGCTGCTTTCGCCGCTGGCGGATGAATCGCGCTTCACCGGCAGCCTGATTGATCTGAATGTGCGCGCCGAGCGTATGGGCTGGCTGCCGTCCGCGCCGCAGCTGGGTACGAACCCGCTGCATCTGGCGCAGGCCGCGCGGCAGGCCGGAATGTCGCCGGCGGATTACACTGTCGAACAGCTCAAAAGCGGCGCGCTGCGTTTTGCCGCCGAGCAGCCGGACAATCCGCAGAACTTCCCGCGCAACCTGTTTGTCTGGCGTTCCAACCTGCTGGGCTCGTCCGGCAAGGGCCATGAATACATGCTCAAATATCTGCTGGGCACTGAGCACGGCATTCAGGGGCAGGATCTGGGCGCACAGGGCGCGGTGAAGCCGGAAGAAGTGGAATGGCAGGACAAAGGCGGCGAAGGCAAGCTCGATCTGGTGGTAACGCTGGATTTCCGGATGTCCAGCACCTGTCTTTACTCCGATATCGTGCTGCCGACCGCCACCTGGTATGAGAAAGACGACATGAATACTTCGGACATGCATCCGTTTATTCATCCGCTTTCCGCCGCGGTCGATCCGGCCTGGGAGTCGAAGAGCGACTGGGAGATCTACAAAGGCATCGCCAAAGCGTTCTCGCAGGTGTGCGAAGGGCATCTGGGCACCGAAACCGACGTGGTGACGCTGCCGATCCAGCACGACTCCGCCAATGAGATGGCGCAGCCGTTCGGCGTGCAGGACTGGAAAAAAGGCGAATGCGACCTGATTCCGGGCAAAACCGCGCCGCATATCATCGCCGTGGAGCGTGACTACCCCAACACCTATGCGCGCTTTACCGCGCTGGGGCCGTTGATGGACACGCTGGGCAACGGCGGCAAGGGCATCGGCTGGAATACCCAGACCGAGGTCGATTTCCTGAAAAAACTGAACTACACCCAGCCCGACGGCGCGGCTGCCGGCCGGCCGAAAATTGAAACGGCCATCGACGCCGCCGAAGTCATTTTGTCTCTGGCGCCGGAAACCAATGGTCAGGTGGCGGTGAAAGCCTGGGAAGCCCTAGGGAAAGTGACCGGGCGTGATCACACCCATCTGGCGCTTAATAAAGAAGACGAGAAAATCCGCTTCCGTGACATTCAGGCACAGCCGCGCAAAATCATTTCCAGCCCCACCTGGTCCGGACTGGAAGATGAACATGTGTCGTATAACGCCGGTTACACCAACGTGCATGAGCTGATCCCGTGGCGCACCCTGAGCGGCCGCCAGCAGCTTTATCAGGATCACGAGTGGATGCGCGCCTTCGGCGAAAGCCTGCTGGTTTACCGTCCGCCCATCGACACCCGTGCGGTGGCGCCGGTGATCGGCAAAAAACCGAACGGTAACAAAGAGAAGGCGCTTAACTTCCTGACGCCGCACCAGAAGTGGGGGATTCACTCCACCTACAGCGACAACCTGCTGATGCTGACCCTGTCGCGCGGCGGGCCGATCGTCTGGATGAGCGAGGACGACGCCAAAGATCTCGGCATCGAAGATAACGACTGGATCGAAGCCTATAACGCCAACGGCGCCCTGACGGCGCGCGCCGTTGTCAGCCAGCGCGTACCGGCGGGCATGACCATGATGTATCACGCCCAGGAACGCATCGTGAATATCCCCGGTTCGGAAATCACCGGTCAGCGCGGCGGCATTCATAACTCGGTGACGCGCGTGACGCCGAAACCGACCCACATGATCGGCGGCTATGCGCAACTGGCCTACGGCTTCAACTATTACGGTACGGTCGGCTCTAACCGCGATGAGTTCGTGGTGGTGCGCAAGATGAAAACTATCGACTGGCTGGACGATGAAAATCATAACGGCGTTCAGAGCAACGAGCGGGAGAAAGCACAATGAAAATTCGTTCACAAGTCGGCATGGTGCTGAATCTCGACAAGTGCATCGGCTGCCACACCTGTTCAGTGACCTGTAAAAACGTCTGGACCAGCCGCGAAGGTATGGAATATGCCTGGTTCAACAACGTGGAAACCAAGCCGGGCCTCGGCTACCCCCATAACTGGGAGGATCAGGAGAAGTGGAAAGGCGGCTGGATCCGTAAAATCAGCGGCAAGCTGGAGCCGCGCATGGGCAGCCGCGTCGGCGTGCTGGCGAAGATCTTCGCTAACCCGGATGTTCCGTCGCTGGACGATTACTACGAACCGTTCGATTACGACTATCACCATCTGCAAAACGCGCCGGAAAGCAAACATCAGCCGGTGGCGCGTCCGCGCTCGCTGATTACCGGGCAGCGCATGGAGAAAATCGAAAACGGCCCCAACTGGGAAGAGATCCTGGGCGGCGAGTTCGGGAAGCGCAGCAAAGACCGTAATTTCGAAGCCATGCAGAAGGAAATGTACGGTCAGTTTGAAAACACCTTCATGATGTACCTGCCGCGCCTGTGCGAGCACTGCCTCAACCCGAGCTGCGTGGCGACCTGCCCGAGCGGCGCGATCTACAAGCGCGCCGAGGACGGCATCGTGCTGATCGATCAGGACAAATGCCGCGGCTGGCGTATGTGCCTGACCGGCTGCCCGTACAAAAAGATCTACTTCAACTGGAAGAGCGGCAAGTCTGAAAAGTGCATTTTCTGCTACCCGCGCATTGAATCCGGCCAGCCGACCGTGTGCTCTGAAACCTGCGTCGGGCGTATCCGCTATCTTGGCGTGTTGTTGTTCGACGCCGATCGCATCGCCGACGCGGCTTCCGCCGAGAGCGAGCAGGATCTGTACCAGCGTCAGCTGGACATCTTCCTCGACCCGAACGATCCGGCGGTGATTGCGCAGGCGCTGAAGGACGGCATCCCGCAGAGCGTCATCGACGCGGCACAGCAGTCGCCGGTATACAAAATGGCGGTGGACTGGAAACTGGCGCTGCCGCTGCACCCGGAATACCGCACGCTGCCGATGGTGTGGTATGTGCCGCCCCTGTCGCCGATTCAATCGGTGGCGGACGCCGGTCAGTTGCCGCACAGCGGCATTCTGCCTGATGTCGAAAGCCTGCGGATTCCGGTGCAATACCTGGCGAACCTGCTGACCGCCGGCGACACCGCGCCGGTACTGCGGGCGCTTAAGCGCATGATGGCGATGCGTCACTATAAGCGTGCCGAAACCGTGGAGGGCGTGCATGACATCCGCGCGCTGGAGGAAGTCGGCCTGACTGAAGCGCAGGCGCAGGAGATGTACCGCTACCTGGCGATCGCCAACTACGAAGATCGCTTCGTGATCCCGTCCAGCCACCGCGAGCAGGCGCGCGAGGCGTTTCCGGAGCGCAACGGCTGCGGCTTCAGCTTCGGCGACGGTTGTCATGGCAGCGACACGCGCTTCAATCTGTTCAACAGCAAGCGTATCGACGCTATCGACGTCACGCAGAAAACGCCGCGCGACGCCGGCATTGGTCAGGAGAAACGCTCATGATGACGCTGCGCATTATTTCCCGTCTGCTGGATTATCCCGATGAAGCGCTGTGGGCGCATCTGGATGAGCTGCGCGACGCCACGGCGCAGGCGGGGGCGCTTTCTCCCGCCGCGCTGGCGCCGCTGCATGACTTCATTGATGTTTGCCGCGCCACGGATTTACTGGATGCCCAGGCAAATTACTGCGCGCTGTTCGATCGCGGCCGCGCCACTTCGCTGCTGCTGTTTGAGCACGTCCACGGTGAATCGCGCGATCGCGGTCAGGCGATGGTTGACCTGATGGCGCAGTACCGCAGCGCCGGTCTGGAAATCGACAGCCATGAGCTGCCGGATTTCCTGCCGCTGTATCTGGAGTTTCTTGCCAGTCAGGCGCCGGCGCAGGCGGGCGCGGGACTGGAGGACATCGCGCCGATTCTGGCGCTGCTGGCCGCCCGGTTGCGTGAACGCGAGAGTGGCTATGCTGCGTTGTTTGATCTGCTGATCGCACTGTCCGGCGTGCGGCTGAATGACGAAACCCTGCGTCAGCGGGTGGCGCAGGAAAGCCGCGACGATACGCCCGCCGCGCTGGATGCGGTATGGGAAGAGGAGCAGATCCGTTTTCTCGGCGATCAGGGGTGTGCCAACGCCGAGCAGGACGCCCATCAGCGCCGCTTCGCCGGCGCCGTGGCGCCGCAGTATCTCAGTCTGGATGCCACCCCGGTGGCGGGAGAACGCTCATGCAATTCGTAAATCAGTTCTTTTTTGATATTTATCCGTATATCGCCGGGGCGGTGTTTTTGATCGGCAGTTGGATCCGTTATGACTACGGTCAGTACACCTGGCGCGCCGGTTCCAGCCAGATGCTGGACAAGAAGGGGATGCGGCTGGCGTCGAACCTGTTCCACATCGGCATTCTGGGGATCTTCGCCGGTCACTTTCTGGGCATGCTGACGCCGCACTGGATGTATGAAGCGTTTCTGCCCGTGCCGGTGAAGCAAAAGCTGGCGATGATTGCCGGCGGCGCGTGCGGGGTGATGATGCTGATCGGCGGGGCGATGCTGCTCAAGCGCCGTTTGACCAACCCGCGCGTACGCGCGACTTCCAGCTTCGGCGATATCATGATTTTGACGCTGTTGGTGATTCAGGTTTGCCTGGGCCTGCTGACGATTCCGTTCTCGGCGCAGCACATGGACGGCAGCGAAATGATGAAGCTGGTGGGATGGGCGCAGGCGGTGGTGACGTTCCATGCCGGCGCGTCGCAGCATCTGGAAGGCGTGGCGTTGATCTTTAAGCTGCATATGGTGCTGGGGATGACGCTGTTTTTGCTGTTTCCGTTCTGCCGGCTGGTGCATATCTGGAGCGCGCCGGTGGAGTATTTGATGAGGCGCTATCAGTTGGTGAGAAACCGGCACTGAGTTTAGCGCGGGTTGATCGTGAGTAGTGGGGGGAGGCTGCGCCTGCCCCCTTGTTTATTTATGTCCCATTTATATCGGGCCCGGATCTTTAACGGTGCACCAGAAAGTAGATCTTGATAGAGAAATACAGAAAGTGTTACTCAAAAAAGCAGCCAAAACCATGCCACCGGAAAAGAATTACCGTTCCTGAAGCAATTTCGCCAGCCCCTGTTCCAGCACCGGAAGCGCCGCGCCGTAAACACCCAGATCACGGCTGACCTGACTGACCGACAGCGCCTGGATGGTTTGCCCAAAGAAGCTGTTTTGCTGCGAAAAACCGTCACAAAACGCTCGCCATATCCCGGCATTTTTTACGAACGGGCCAGAAATAATCAATTTTTTAGGGAAGAAAACGCGGCAAACGTTGGAGGCCGCCGTCGTTATTTGCGCCACCGCTTTTTGCACAACGGGATTGTCAGAGAGATCTCTTTCTTCCAGTAAGCGGGCAATATGTTCTTCATCATCGCCGGCCTGAAATTCATCACCAAGAATCTGGCGGCCAATCGACCATAATGCCGTCACCGTTTCCAGACACCCCGTCTGACCACAGTGGCAACGGGCGGCTTCGCCAGCGATATGCCAGTGGCCTATCTCGCCAAAAGCGTAACCACCTTCAACGATGCGATCGCCGGAGTGACCAAAAGCAAAGCCTACGCCGTATCCCCAGTGCAACAGCAATGTGCTTTCGTCTTGCTGCAGCAGGTGAATTAATAGTTCATTGTCCAGGGTGCGTGACATCGAAATGGCATGCTCCTCGCCCGGGAAAATGCTTCTGATATCCAGGTTATTCATCCCCGGCCAGCGCGAACTGTGGATCCAGCGCCAGGTAATGCGATCAAATACGCCCCCCAGCGAAAAAACAATCCCCGCCAGTCCGGCTTCTGCCGGCTGTTTTACGATGATGGCTTGATATAGCCGGAGAAAAATCGACTCCAGTACCGCATTGTCGCTGTCAGGCGCAGCCTCAATTTTTTCATGGGCGATGATTTCGGCGGACAGATTGACCATAAACACATGTACCGACTGACTGATGACCTGAAAAACGATGGTTACCAGCCGGTTGGCATTCACGCCCAGTATGAGCGAAGGCCGTCCCCGCCCGGCGCGCTCACTGGGAACTTCTGTCAGCAGGCGCATAGCCAGAAGCTCTGCCACATAATCGGAGATGGTCGTCGAACGGATGGACAGGCTTTTCGTCGCTTCACTGCGGGATTTTACCTGCCCCTTGAGCACCGCGAGAAAAACACGTTCCTGATCGTTGAGTAACGGGCGGGTAATCGGTAAATGAGAGAGTAGATCGATCGTTAGTTTATTGTTCATGCACTTTATAAAGACGGTTCAGGTTCAGACGAGGAATCCAGCCGCAATCCCGGCAATGATGAGACGTAAGAAAACGCATCATGGTATCAGAGCTACAGCATGAAGTATCCAGAAAGCCCGGAAATCAATCAACCCCGATTTCCCTTATCGGCAGCGCAGGATCAACGCGTTACAAAAACCGGACGTTGGAGGAAAGGAAGGCGAGCGGGGGCCGGATGGCCCCCGGTGGGTTAACGGTAGCGCCTGATGATCTCATGCGCGATATGACATTCAACGACGGTATTGTCGTCGTCCCAGACGACCTCAGACTGCGGAAGGAATCGCTTATGAACCGCCAGTGCCTGCTGCATAAGCTGTTGCGGATGGGTCGTCGCCATCTCAATCGCCTGTGCAAAGCTGGCGATATTCCATGTCACCAGATTGCGAACCGCCCGATCGAGGGTCAGGCTGGAGCCTGCGAGGTTGCTGGCGCCGGGAAGACGCACGCTGCCATCATCGGTTCTTTCCACCTGTTCCCCGGCAAAGTTATACATTCCCGAATGCGCACACGCCGCGGCGCTGATGGCGTCGGTCACCAGAATCGAGCGGGCGAACGTTTTGGCGCGCAGAAGGTTTTTCAGCGCAAACGGCGGGATATGTAAACCATCAGCAATAAAGCTGGCATATAACGTGTCGCAGCTGAGCTGGGCCTGTAAGGTGTTATCCAGTTTGGGAAGCACCTGAGGAATGCCGTTTCCCAGGTGCGTAGAGAGGCGGACGCCGGCCCTGGCCGCCCATTCCAGCTGCGCGTAGCCGACATTGGAATGCCCGACGGCAACACATTTTCCCTTGTCGGCCAATGCGTTGATAAACGCCATTCCCTCATCAAACTCAGGCGCGCAGGTAACCAGTAAAATAGGCCGTGAAAGGCCCTTTTCAATCTCATCAATTAAGCGAATATCCGGCGGCGTCATTGCCTCTGCGGGATGACACCCGGCATATCCTTCCGCCGGATTCAGAAAAGGTCCTTCCAGATGATATCCGGGCACCATCAGCGCAGCGAGCGGGCTTTCTGCCACGGCCCGGTCAAGCGCCTGAAACCGCCTCATCAGCACTGGTGCAGAAGCGGTAATCAGGGTGGGCAGGCAGCGGGTTACCCCCGTATTCAGCATCGCTTCCAGCGCAATGTCCAGCTTTCCGGCATCAATATTCTCATCATTGAAATCAATGCCGGCAAAGCCATTTACCTGTATATCAAACAACCCAGGAGTGACATTCATCGTTCATCCTTACCTTTCAGATATGAGTGATGCGGATTCATGATCCAGAAATACCTGACAGTCAGGGTGATGTTGAACAACCGAAGCGGGAAGGGTATTAACCACCGGCCCTTCCAGGGCCTGTTTCACCGCCTGCGCTTTACGCCGATCGGGGATACTGAGGATCAACTTCCTGGCGAGCATGATTTGATGAATGCTCATTGAAATGGCTTGCGTTGGCACCTCTGCCAAAGTGTTGAACCATTTCTCACCCAATTGCTGCTGCCGGCAGGCTTCGTCCAGTTCAACCTTCAGGTATGGCGCGGTGGTGGTAAAATCGGCCGGCGGATCGTTAAAAGCCAGGTGACCATTCTCGCCAATTCCGGCAAAGCAGACATCAATGTCCTGTTCGCTGATTAAACTGCTTAGCCGTGCTATCTCCTGTTCAATATTTTCTGCTGAACCGTTAACGCCGACAAAGCGATATAAAGACGGAAGCTTATCGACAACGCGCTCGTGTAAATAGCGCCGAAAACTGGCGCGGTGCCCTTCGCTCAAACCAATATATTCATCGAGGTGGAAAATCGTCACTCTTGACCAGTCAATGTCACCTTTAATCAGGTTCTCCAGCATTTCAAACTGGCTTGCGCCCGTGGCGAGAATAATGGCAATACGCGATTTTTGCTCCAGGGCATTTTGCATCGCCAGAATACCGGCTTGCGCCGCTTTTACGCCAAGAATCTCTTTATTCTCGGAAATAATAACGTTCATATCTACCTCATATATTTTATTCGGAACCGGGCAAAACTCAGTGGTGTTCTTTTAATCCCTTCGCCATTTGCACCGCCGTTAATGTCAGCAGGCTGCAAAACAGCAGGTAACCGATAAGCCAGATTGGATCGCCATCGCCAAAAGCAATCAGCGCGGCGGCAATAACCGGTGTGGAGCCGGCAAAAATAACGCTGTTAAGTTCCCGGGACAGCGCGATGCCTGAGTAGCGGTATTGCGTTGGAAACAGGTTGGCTAAAAACGCGCCCTGCGCGCCCGAGGTGGCGCCGTGCCCAATGCCGTAGGCAATACACATCCCGATTGTCGCCAGCACAAGGCTCCCGCTGTTAAGGAACCAGAAAAGAGGGAAGGCAAAAACACCGAGGAAAATCGCGCCGAAGGAGAAAACCGCCGTAGTTCCAAACCTGTCCGTCATTTTTCCCATTACCGGCGTCACGAGGGTATTCACCGTGACCGCAATCATGAGCGCCATTAAGCCTTCTGATTTTTCCATTCCCAGCGTATTGGTCAGATAGCTGATGCTAAACACACTCAGGACATAGCCATAAGCCTGGTGGCCGGCGAGGCTGAAGAAACCACAGATCAGATTTTTCGGGCTGTTGACGATCAATGCTTTAATCGGTACCGCCTGCGCCTTTTTATTGCGCTCTGCTTTTTCTAACGACTTTACATATTCCGGCGTTTCATCCAGATGTTTACGGATATAAATCGCCACGATAAAGAGCACGATGGAGAATAAGAACGGCACACGCCATCCCCAGCTCATGAATGCTTCATCAGGTAACTGGGTGACGAGGAAAAATGCCAGCGATGATAAAAGGATCGCCACGCCGGTCGAGGCGTTAATCAGTGAAGTATAAAAACCGCGTTGTTTAACGGGTACGTATTCTGCGACGAATGTCTGCGCTCCCGCTAATTCCGCGCCAGAGCCAAATCCCTGCATTAAACGGATAAGAACTAATGCTAACGTCGCCCAGATACCGATGTGGTGATAGGTGGGTAATAAACCGAGCGCTAATGTTGCAACGCCCATGAGCATAACGGCGAAAATCAGCGCAGGCTTACGTCCATAACGATCGCCAATATGCGCAATAATCACGCCTCCCAGCGGCCGGGAGATGAAACCGACGGCAAACGTCAGAAACGCGGCCAACGTTGCGATGGTGGGGGAAAGGTTAGGGAAATAGAGTTTGTTGATGACCAGGCCCGCGGCGGCACCATATAACGAATAGTCATACCATTCGATAACGGTCCCGGAGACGCTGGCAAACATCACCTTACGAATCGTTTTTTTACTGGCGCTTTGTTCCTGCGGAACATCCAACACACCTTCACTGCTTAAATTGGCTTCACTCATTGCTCCTCCTGAAATCCATTAACTGATTGTTTTAAAGTAATAAAAATCATCTTGGGGTGTGGGTGACAAGCGGACATCAATCTCGCGTACCATGAACTTAGCACTATGTTATTTATTTTTGAACGCACGCGTTCAAAAATAAGATCGTAAATGTGACGGCAGTCATGAGAAAAATAAACTGAGTGAATTGATCGGTGTTCTGCATCTTCGAAATGAAATGCGGATGCACCTTACAGGTGGGTTAAGTCGGTGAGTGCGGGTATTTGATGTGCCCGCTATTAGGCGATCTCATCATATTAGGTTTCCCTCCCTGCGGTTATTCAGGGCAGGGGATGCCATCCCGATAAAACCGGGAGAGTTCTTAATCTCTGTTATTTTTATCTGTGGCGTAAAAAAGAAATAAGAGACGGTAAACCGGCAAGTCGCCGTATAACCAGTATTAAAAATGGTTTAGACGAACAGAAT
>NZ_QRAP01000007.1 GCF_003363015.1 Enterobacillus tribolii
AGGTTTTCCTGATGCCGGATAGATGTAAGCAACAACCCAAAACCAGAATCAGTGCTTGCAAAACGGAGGTAGTCCATAGATGTAGTAGCTAGCTTTAGAAATACCGTTTTCACGGCAAATATCCTTCACATGCCGGCCACCTTCGACTTCTTTCAGAACTCTCTGAATCTTTAATTTTTGCTCCTCGCGGACTTTCAGATTTAACCGAGCCACCGTTAGACCTGGCCCGCAGCAATAGATTTGCCAGTCATCAGACCCGTCCTGATGTTTACCATGCCTGAGATACAACATATGCTGCTCACTGCATCCCCTGATATAGATAAAAAACGGACGGGATTGACTGGTCATTAATTGTACTATATTACTATTTCTCTAACCTGACTTCATCGCCGTCTTTGTTAAAGATAAACTTGGTTTTATATGGGTTTAGAGGTGTTTGGATGGTGATGCTATATATAGCTCCTGATACAAAATTAAAATCACTGATTTCTGGTATACATTTTCCAGCTTCTAAAGGAATTGGATTCATAGCATATGATTTATCATAAACATATTTGTTATTTCCGCCCTTCCAGATTCGTACATTTAGTATATTTTCATTTTTTACAACATTTTTCTGGTTAACAAATACACAGAGCTTACCGTTAATAACCTCTGCTTGTGCTGGATGTTGATTAATTCTATCTCCCATCGGGCAACCAGATAAGAATAAAGGAACAAAAAGGAGTAAATGTTTTTTCATAATGGCAGCCCTGCACTTTTTATAATTGGTTGAAATTTGGATAAAGTAGTTTTATCTACGACCCCAATATACCGTCTTTCAGGATTAGCAAAAAAAAACATTCACGCCATATGTTTTCAAATACCAATAATCGGCGATGATACTTGCCTGTTGTTCCATTCCATAATCGTTCAAACGTGTTTTTTCGAGTTTATAGTAGTAACTGACAAGTCCGCTAAAAAGGCCGCGTGTACGTACCCATATACCTTTTTGATGTTGCCATACATGAGCCATTTCATGAATGAATGTGTGTTGGTCTTCCTTATCTGCAAATGCAAAATCTTTCCAATACAGCTCTTTTCTAAACCAAAGTTCACCATTAGGTGCCATTGCTGTGTATTTTGGTTGTGCTCCAAATGGAAAATAGGAATCACAATGAACAACTATTTTGGTGTAGTTGATTATGTTGCCATATACAGACCGAGCCATTGTAATCTCGCCAAGTGTTAGCGCTCTTTTGATCCCTTCTTCTTGTTCCTGTCTCATCAATGTATCTCTCAATCCAGAACAATTGGTAATCAGACCGCTTTTTGACCAACAAATCAATAGGGTGCTTCTTAAACATAACTAATGGAATCAACTACTGGGAGCAGCTTCTCAAATTGCACGTGTGTGGATTTGCACGGCTTTACGGGATAAATGCAACACAGTATATGGATGGTAGATATCGATTGCTGACGCGATGACGAGTTGACCTCGCATAAAAGCCATATGAACGTGTTGATGTCGACACAATAATCTTTTTGTAATCAATTAGTTATCGTGGCATGATCTTTAGCTATCGCACAGGGTTACTTAGATCCTTATTCGGAATATTTAACACTGGGGCTGACGATTAATTAATGATGGCTGATGAGATGGGCCTTAGAGGAAAGGAGAACTATAAAATCTGATTATTGCGAATGGCTGCTTTGACGCCCATTTTTCGTTCTAAGATGTCTGATCGGGTTTCAGTCGACTATTTCGTGTCAAAAGAGTACTACAGAGGTATCTGTATTGTGATTAATGTTTTTGCAGAAAGCTATTTTCATTTTTTTAGTGAGAGAAATTATATTTATTAGCTCGCTAGAAGCATTTGTGGTATTGTTTCAGATCCATTGGTTTTATATGTAACTTTTACAAGGATTGAAATAATGCCATTGCCCGAAAGAATGAGACCAACCAAAGTCGGTAGCGAAATAATTAATGAGCTTGCAAAAAAAGCCGAGATGATACTTTCAAAAATTGATGAGGGTTCGGATCAAGAAGACCCTGTTTTAGTAGCCATGATGGCTGAATGGAACAGCCAGGTTACATGCCCCTATGCGTTTTCTGATTTCAGCGATTTCTCCTCCTGGACTTGTGCGAGGGAATTTACCAAAATGGCCTTTAATGTGGAGAAGTTTTATCCAGATTTTACATGGAATGAATTGATTCAAACAATCAAGTTTCTATGCGACTGCGAGGGCAACGAATCCGAACAAAATTTTGCGCTTTCATTGCTTAAGAAAAATTTTGATGGTAACCCTTCAGACCTTATTTTTTGGCCCAATAGCTGGTTCCAGAATCCTGAAATGTTGCATATTAATCTATCAGCTGAAGAAATTGCCGGGTATTTAATGGCCCGATCAGGCAGGGTTTTAACAGATGCTCCTGAGGTTGAGTTAAAATATCCAATGCCAGATACTGACTCTTAATAAAATATGCATCGTCATACTTTGGGGCGGATACATTTCGTTAAAGCTATGTGTAAGAATTAACTTCCGCTCCTCGCTCTCAGCGGACTTTCAGATTTAACCGAGCCACCGCCAGACCTGGTCCGCAGCAGATACAAATTACGCAGTTAGCGTGACCACCACTCACAACGCGTAAAACCATTCCCCCTTCACACATCTTTGATCTTCCACATACATCCCAACCCGGCAGCGATTAACCCCACTGACACGAAAAACACGCCATGATAGCTCCAGAACTCCGCTACCACCCCGGCGATCGACCCGGCAATAATCCACCCGACGCGGGTCGAGTTAGTAAACAGCGTAGTCGCTGCTCCAGCCTGCCCGGGCATTAAATCCTGAAAATAAAGCATTCCGATCCCGGCCAGAATGCCAATAAACACAGCGTTCATCGCCTGCAGGATCAGTAACTGCCAGGGCGCGGTGAACATCAGCATACCGACATAAAACACGATGCCTGCCACCAAAGCGATACGCATCATCAGGCGCTTACCGAAGCGCTGAGCGTAATAACCGGCGATCAGCATCGTCGGGATTTCCAACCCGGCAGCCGTTCCCATCATGACCCCGGCCAGTTTCTCCGGCAGTTGCAGTTCTCGCACCAGGTACAGCGGCATATTGATGATGTACATGCTGTTGCTGGTCCACATCAGGGAACAGGCGGCGAACAGCAACAGGGTATCGCGCCGGTTGCGGCGCGGGGCTTCAAGCGCCTCTGTGGTGCGGACTTTAGGCTTGGGCATGGAGGGCAGCAGATACCAGACGATCACGCCGCAGCCGAGGAACGTCACCGTAGCTGCAAGGTACATAAACGGAAAGCCGAAGCCCAGCGCCAGCGCAAAGGCGATAGGCGGGCCGATCACCCAGGCCAGGGAGACCTGCGCACGCAGGATGGAGCTGAACATCACCGCTTCTTTGCCGGTTTTTTCGGCGTATTCCCGCGCCAGGGCGAACATTTGCGGGTTGGCGGTGGAGCCGAAGCTGGTCAGGATCACCCCGATAAACAACAAAATGTAGTAATTACGGTTATAGGCATACAGCAGGCACCCGGCGGCGCCCAGCAGGCAGCAGAGCAGGATCAGACGTTTGCGGTCGCCGGCCCGGTCGGAGTAGGTCGCCAGCAGTTGGCTGACGATAATCCCGATCACCGCGCTGCCGGTGTAGAACAACCCCACCATAAACGGGCTGTCGATGACTTCTGTGGAAAGGAACAGGCTCAGGGTCGGCGTTTGCAATGCGCCGGCGATGCCGGTGAGGAACGCGACGATCAAAAACGCTGAGGAAGTGGTGTCCGGCAAGCGGCGGACTGCCGCAGAATGGATGCGCATAAACGTAATGACAACAATATAATAACAACAACGTTGTTAAGGATAAATTTTAAACAGAGGCGGAATAGTACGCCTGAATATGATAAATGAAAAGGTGTTTCAGACGGCTGGACGTAAAAATGTTATACAAGGAGTGACAAAGGAAAAGAAGGCTTTACTGGCGTTTGAAGGGATAAAAATCAGTTCAAGAAAACTTACTTCATGTTTCAGTTATAGCTGATTGCTTATTTTATTGAGTTATGATTCCATCAAGAATGGATCTTTATAAGGATTAAATAGCAATTTTCTATTTGGTAGATGGGCAGGAGAGAAGGAATGTCGACGCATGTGTATGCAAATGGAAATGAAGTTAGCTGTAAAGCCGCTGATGGAAAAACGTCAAGTGCATTTCCGGATCCTTGCTGGAGTCCGCCTCCCCCACCTACAGGGCCGATTGTTGTACCTTATCCAAATTTCGCCAAGCCTTCCTCTTTAAAGAAGGGGAGTTCAACGGTCTTGATAAAACGTAGCGCCGTTGCGTTGACTGACCGCTCCTATTTCTCTACGAGCACAGGGAACGAACCTGCGACTCCGGCATTTATGAAGGGGGTTCTTACCAAGAAAATTAAAGGTAAGACTTATTATAATCAGTGGTCAATGAACGTGAAGTTTGAAGGAAAGGGGGTATGCCGCAACTTTGATATCATGACACATAATCATGGTAGCTTCACGGGGAATACCCCACCTTTTCCATTCCTGGATGATAGAGCGAAGGGATCAACTGCAGGCGATCCTTGCGAGACAGAAAGGAAAAATATTAGGGATAGTTGTGACACACCAGATGAGGGAAAAAACTGGAATGAAACTAATTGTCCTCCTGTATTTGATGGTTATACGGAGGATGAGGGGAGGTTAAGTCAACAGATGAGGGCTGCAAAAGAAGAAGGATCTTGTGTTAAAGCTCTAAAGTGTCGACTAATACCTTATGATAATGGCGGAGAACAGGATGGTACAGGGTGTTGTAATGGTCAGACACCTCATCACCTTTTAGCTGATTCTATGTTTAAACCATGTGGCGTTAAGAGAACGCAGTCATCTCCATTCAGTTCTAAGTACAGTATAGGTGCGGCACCTAATATATGTATGGAAGGGAAAAGGCAACATATGGGCTCTCATCAGGAAATACATCATGATATAGCTAAAGAGTTTCTGAACTATATGACTGATAATATGGATCCTATGGGAAGTCCAAAATATCCGACAAAAATTCCACTAGATAAGTCAATAGAGTTGTCTTCGCGTTTTGTTGCGGCTGAATATGGATGTGAGCCGGATTGTATTCAGCAGCAATTAAAGAGTTATTATAATGAAGAATGCGGGATGGATCCAAAAACAGAAGTATATACCGTTGATCAGAGTGGTCATAAATATGCATGCAAAGGAGACAGTGATAGCTATGTAACGGCCAACCAAAATAAATTAGGCGTTAGCAGTAATAGCTCTGGCTCTTCAATGTCGGGTATTTTTGATTAATATTCTCTGAGGGGTATTATTTATGCAGGCAATGATCTCTAAACAATTTTGGTCTGAATTCTGTGAAGGCTATTCATTCAAAGACTGTGCGATTCATGGAGAAAATAAAATCTACCTTCTGGCCGAAGAAGACAGGAAGCATGAAGAGCAAATCGCCAAAATGCGGGTATTAATACTGGCGCAGGTCAATGAGAAAATAGAATACGGCTATGTGAATTTCGATGAGTCATTCTGGGCGACAATCGGCATTTCGGAACAACCGCTGAAGCAAGGCGTCATCATTCAGGTTTTAGGCGGCTCGGTTGTTCCTGTCGGTGGAGGCAGGAGCGTTTGGCCTACGGAGTCCATTAAGCGCGATGAGATGTGCGTCATTACGAAGTCAAAAAATATTGGTGGCTATATATGGGCGACGGGAAGTAAAAGGGAGATTTTCAAACGGACGGGTATCGATCAGTGGATCGCTGTAGATGCCGGGCTGGTTAAGAACCCTTCGTCCCCGCATCATGATGAGGTCGGTTTTCTCGGCATTGATGGTTTCAGCCAGAATGACATCTACGCGGTGGGTGGCCTGGGCGATATATGGCATTACGACGGCACTCTGTGGCATCAGTGCGGTTTCCCGACCAACGACAAACTGACCGCCGTATGCTGTGCAGAAGAGGGGTTTGTCTATGTGGCATCACGATACAAACTGTGGAAAGGGCGTCTTAATCAATGGGAAGCCGTTCATGAACTCAGTCTGGCGAATTACATCCATGATTTATGTTGGTTTGATAACCGGCTTTGGGGCTGCGGACCTTTTGATTTTTTCTGCTGGGACGGAAAGACGCTGGAAGAGAATGTCACCAGCCAGGATAGTGAGCTGACCCTGATGGGAAGTATGGACTGCAGCGCCGGTTTTTTATTGGTCGCGGGCAGTAAAAGCGTCAGGACCTTTGATGGACGACAGTGGCATACCATCGTACCCGGCCGTATGTAGCCCGATGGCGGGGAAGAGATAGCTGCGCGAATATCGAAATATAAAAAAACAGGCCGGTAACTCCGGCCCGTTACGGTAAAACTCACCCCAGCACCCACGGCATCCAAAACAGCCCGGTCAATATCAACAGGATCAAAAACAACCCGCCGAAAATCGCGCCCAGCCGCCAGTAATCGGCGGTGGGTAAGTAGCCACTACCATAGTAAATCGGGCTGGGGCCGGTAGCGTAGGGCGTCAGGATGCTGCCCAGGCCGATAGCTGCGCCGACCATCAGGCAGAAGACGGGCAGCGAAATACCCGGTATCGCCATCGCAGCAGCGATCATCATCGGCGCCAGAGCCGAGGTGTATGCAGTGGCGCTGGCGAAGAAGTAGCGCAGCAGGTAAAACACCGCAATCAGCGCTATCATCACCATCAGCGGCGGGAAACCTGCCAGCCCGTGTGCCAGTCGTTCGCCGAACCAGACGATAAAGCCGGTATTATTCAGGCCGGTTGCCAGCGTAATCAACGACGCCAGCCAGAAGAACACGTTCCAGGCAGACTTGTTGCTGACAATATCGTCCCAGCGAATGATTTTGGTCACCAGCATCAGCGCCACGACGCTATAGCCCACCATCGCTGCATCAATGTACTCCCCGCCGAATATCCACAACAACAGGGCGCCGACCATCAGCACCAGCATGCGCTTTTCACGGCCGCTGAGCGGCCCCATTGCGCTGAGCTCTTCCCGCGCCCACTTCGGCACCTGTTCCCCGGCTTTCAGCGTGGGCGGATACAACACGTAAGCCAGCCACGGCACCAGCAGAATCAGCAGAATGCTTAGCGGCAGCATGCCGAGAAACCACTCTCCCCAACTCAGGGCGCTGCCGGAGGCGCTTTTCATCAGCCCGACCAGCAGCAGGTTGGGCGCCATCGCGGTGAGGAAGACTGCGCTGGTAACGCAGTCGGCGGTGATGCCCATCCACATGATGTACGAGCCGATGCTGCGCGCGCTCGGTCCGTTGGGCTGAGAATCATACAGCGGTGGCAGGTTGCGGATGATGGGGTAGATGATCCCGGCCCCGCGCGCCGAGTTGGACGGCGTGACCGGCGCCAGCACTAGTTCGGACAGCATGACCGCGTAGCCGAGAAACAGCGTCTTGTGCCCCATCTTGCGCACCAGGTGCAGCGCGATGCGCCGGCCCAGTCCGGTTTTCTCATAACCGGTGCCGAACATGAAGGCGGCGAAAATCAGCCAGATGACGGAGTTGGAAAAGCCGGAAACCGCCCAGGAAAGGGCCTTTGAGGTAAATCTGAAGCCGTCCTGGGCCAGCTGCTGCGGGCTGAACAACAGCCAGGGTGAGAGAATGGCGATGATGGAAATGCCGATCATCGCCACCACGGCGCCGGGCAGCGGTTCGAGAATCAGGCCGACGATAACGCCCATAAAGACGGCGAAATAGAGCCAGGCGTGTGGTTCCAGGCCGGCGGGAGCCGGTATCAGCGCGATGACGATAATCACCGCGAGCGGCGCCAGATACCGCCAGACGTGACGAAGGGTATCCATGGTGACATCCTGTAAAAACGGGAGGCGAACCGCCTCCCGGCGGGCTACTTGATGTAATGCACGTGTTGGCAGATCTCTTCGACGATCGGCTCACGGCGTTCGGCAAACAGTTTTTTGTTTTCGGCGATCAGGTTGTTGCCTTGCGTATCGATAGAAACGATCAGCGGCCCGAACTCTTTAACCCGGCATACCCACAGTGATTCCGGCATGCCCAGTTCGGTCCAGTGCACTTCTTCGATCTCCTCTACCTGCGTGGCCGCCAGCACCGCGCAGCCGGCGGGGAAAATAACGTGCAGCGCCTTATGCTCGCGGCAGCCCGCTTCGGTCAGCGGCCCCATGCCGCCCTTGCCGACGATCAGGCGTACGCCGGTTTGCCCGATAAACTCTTTCTCAAACGCTTCCATACGCATGCTGGTGGTCGGGCCGATGGACACCATTTCCCACTTATCGCCGTTTTTACGCACGATGGGGCCGGCGTGGAAAATGGCTTTGCCGCGCAGGTCGTAGGGGATGGGGCGTTTAAGTTCTATCAGGCGGCGGTGGCACACGTCGCGGCAGGTCACCAGCGTGCCGGTCAGGTAAATCACATCGCCGGCGCGGATGTCGGCCAGATCGTCGGCGCTGATTGGGGTAGTCAGGATCTTTTTCATAACGCGCTCCGGGTGTGGGAAATGTTTTCGAAGGACAGATCGGCATGCACCAGCAGGGTGCCGCGGCGGTGCGCCCAGCAGCCGGTCGAAACCGCGACGCCGATGGTGGAAGGGTGGCGGGCGGCGGATTCGATATGCACCCCCATCACCGAGCTGTTGCCGGTCAACCCCTGCGGGCCGATTCCCAGGCGGTTCAGCCCCTCTTCCAGGCGCAGCTCAAGCTCCGCAGCTTTGGGGTTGGGATGGCGGCTGCCGATGGGGCGCAGCACGGCCTTGCGTGACAACACCGCCGCGGTTTCCACCGAGGTGGCGATACCCACGCCGACCAGCACCGGCGGGCAGGCATTGACCGCCAGCGTGGAGATATTTTCGAACACGAACTTCACCACGCCTTCATAGCCTTCCGAGGGCATCAGCACCTTCGAACGGCCGGGCAGGGTGCAGCCGCCCCCGGCCATATACACCTCGATTTCCGCTTCTTCGCCATCGGGGATGATATCCCAGGTCACCCAGGGCACGCCGCTGCCGGTATTCTTGCCGGTGTTAACCTCGTCAAAGATCTCCACGGCGTTGTGGCGCAGCGGCGCTTTCACCGTTGCGTCCTCAACGGCCTGCTTCAGCACGGCCTGCAGCTCGCCCAGATAGGGGAAGCGCGACCCTACCTTGACGAAAAACATGATTTCACCGGTGTCCTGACAGGCGGGGCGGTTCAAATCAATGGCTTTCTGCATGTTGTCGAACATCGTGTGATAGATGATCTTTCCCATTGCCGATGTTTCTGCCTCGCGTAGCGCTTTTAGCTTGTCCACCACATCGTCCGGCATGCGGGTGGATATCATGGCGGTGAAATCGGCGACGATCTGCGTCAGTTTGCCAATCTCTTCCTGTTTATTGAATTTGCTCATGGGGATGACTCCAGTATTTAATTGAATCTGGATAGGGCGAAAAATAAATAAAAGGTTCAAATTCAAACTAACACAAAGCGTGTGGTTTTATTCCGCTGGGCGGCGTGAATATTAAATTAACGATTCGTGAATTTAATATTTGAATAACGGGGTAAGAAAACAGATGCCGCTAACTTCATTACGGATTGTGTTTAATCAAAGTTAACGTCCGGAAAGTCGTTACACTGGCGGGAAATGGCTGCCGGAGTAAATCTATTATGCTGAACCTTTACCCTCTTCCCAAGGATCTTCAGGTCCTGGTGGAGATCGTGCACTGCGGCAGCTTCAGCGGTGCGGCGGAGAAGCTGGGGCAAACGCCGGCGTTCGTGACCAAGCGGATACACATTCTGGAATCGGCGCTGGGCACCACGCTGCTGAGCCGATCCGCGCACGGCATTGCGCTGACGGAGAGCGGGCGCTGTTGTTATGAGCATGGCCTGGAGATCCTCACCCGTTTACAGACGCTGATGGACGACGTCACGCTGATGAAAACCCGCCCGGCGGGGATGATTCGCATCGGTTGCAGCTTCGGATTCGGGCGGGCGCATATCGCGCCGGCGATCACGGAACTTATGCGTTTGTATCCGGAATTACAGATTCATTTTGAGTTGTTTGACCGGCAAATAGATTTAAGCCGTGACGAAATCGATCTCGATATCCGAATTAATGATGATATCCCGGAAAATTACATTGCCCGTCTGCTGGCGAAAAATCGCCGGATATTATGTGCCGCGCCGGCATATATAGAAAAACGCGGAATACCCGATTCACTGAATAAGCTGTCGGAGCATGATTGTTTAATTACCAAAGAACGGGATATGACGCAGGGCGTATGGGAATTAGATAATGGAAAAGAGAAAAGGTCGGTAAAAATATCCGGGCATCTTTCCTCCAACAGCGGCGAGATCGTTCTGCGCTGGGCGCTGGAAGGTAAGGGCATCATGCTGCGTTCGCAATGGGATGTGTTGCCGTTTCTGGAACGGGGTGAACTGGTGCCGGTGCTGCCGGAGTACGGGCAAAGCGCCAATATCTGGGCGGTGTATCAGGAGCCGTTGTACCAAAGCGTAAAGCTGCGGGTGTGCGTGGAGTTTTTGACGGAATATTGCCGGCGGGTGTTTGGCGCGCCGGAGGAAAAACAGCCTGCGGGTGAAACTCCGTAGAGATTGTCTTAAACCCAACAAAAAAGCCCCGCCATTGCATGACGGGGCTGCGTGTTTCAGCGGAAGGATTATCCTCCGGCCGGCACCGAGTGCGCGGTATTGGTTAATGCCGGCCCGGTGTATTTCTCTATTTCAAGCTGCGCCATCTGACCGCAGTTCCCCTGCGCCAGGCTGGACGAACCGATATCAAACGTTAAGCAGTTCACGTTGCCGTTTTTACACAGCGAACCGGGCTGAGACGGATCGGCCGGGTCAAACCATGCCCCCTCGCTGATACGCACCACGCCCTGACGCACGTTCTCCGTGACCACCGCGCCGACCAGAATCTGCCCGCGATCGTTAAATGCGCGTACCAGATCGCCATCCCCGATACCCCGTTGTTTGGCGTCCGCCGGATGCAGCCAAATCGCTTCGCGATCCGCAACGGCGTATTTCTTACGCAGCGGCGTATTGTCCAGCTGAGAGTGCAGGCGGTTAATCGGATGCCCGGTGTTGAGCGACAGCGGATACTTCTCCGCTTCCGGCCCTTTATACCACTCGTGGGGCGGCATCCAGGTCGGAATGGCTTTGCAGTCGTCGTAGCCCATTTTAGCGATGGTGTCGGAGTAGATCTCAATCTTGCCCGACGGCGTTCCCAGCGGGTTCAGCAGCGGGTTTTCGCGGAAGTCGGCGAAGCGCACCCACTGCTTGTTGGTTTCCGGCACCGGGAAACGCACGTAGTTATTGGAGGCCCAGAACATGTCGAACGGCGGCAGGGCCACCTTGGCGTTGCGCGCCTGAGACTTCAGATCGTCGTACATGCCCTTCAGCCACTGGGTTTCATCCTTGCCTTCGGTAAACTCCTGCAGGAAGCCCAGTTTTTCCGCCAGCCCGGCGAAAATGTCGAAGTCATTACGTGATTCATGCTGCGGCGGGACGCACTGATGCAGCGGGAACACGTAAAGCTGGGAGTAGTCGCCGCCCATGTCCATGTCGTTACGTTCATAGGTGGTGGTGGCCGGTAAAACGATGTCCGCATGTTTAGCGGTGGCGGTCCAGTAAGGCTCGTTGACGACGATGGTTTCCGGACGCTGCCATGCCTTCACCAGATTATTGATGTCCTGATGCTGGTGGAAGGTGTTGCCGCCGGCGACGTACACCATTTTCACATCAGGGTAGGTGATTTTGCTGCCGTTGAAATCGATGGTTTTGCCGGGGTTTGCCAGGCAGTCGGCGATGCGCGCTACCGGGAACGGCGTCAGGGCGCCGGTGCCGGTTGAGGCGGCCAGCCAGTCTTTGTCGCCGACTGAGTTCTGCCCGGCGGAAATACCGGCCAGAATACCGCCTTTGGCCGTCGGGCTGCCGCCGGAAGAGTAGTGATAGCTGAAGCCGAAGCCGCCGCCCGGCAGGCCGATCTGGCCCAGCATGGCCGCCAGCGTGACCAGCATCCAGTGCTGCTGTTCCCCGTGATGCTGGCGCTGGATGCCCCAGCCGCCCATCAGCATGGTGCGCTGTTTGGCCATATCGCGCGCCAGCTTACGCAGGGTTTCCGCGTCGACTTCGCAAATCTGCGCCGCCCATTCGGCGTCTTTTACCACGCCGTCGTTCTGGCCCGTCAGGTAGGCTTCGAACTTGTCGAAACCAACGGTGTAGTTCTTCAGGAACTCCGGATTGTGCAGGTTTTCCGTCAGCAGGGTGTGAGCGATACCGATCATCATCGCGCTGTCGGTATAGGGGCGCGGGGCGATCCACTCGGCGCCGAGGTGGCGGGCGCTGTCGTTATGCACCGGATCGATGCTGATCATGCGCGTGCCTTTCTTCTTCAGCGCTTCAAAGCCGGTCTGGCCGACGTGATCCGGCAGGTTCCAGCTGTTTTTCAGTGTGATCATCGGGTTACATCCCCACATGATCACCAGGGTGCTGTTGTCGATGACGTTCGGCCAGGCGGTTTGCTGTTCGTAAACTTCTACGGAGCCAACCACGTGCGGCATGATGACCTGCGCCGCGCCGGTGGAGTAGTCGCCGGAGTAGTTGAGGAAACCGCCCGCCAGGTTCAGGCAGCGCTGCAACAGGGTACGGCTGTTATGCAGCATACCGACGCTTTTCCAGCCGTAAGACCCCGCATAAATTGACTGCGGGCCGTGATCTTTTTCCAGACGGCGGATTTGATCAGCGACCAGCGTCAGTGCTTTATCCCAGCTGACCCGCACCCACTCATCGCGGCCGCGCAGTTCCGGGTGGCTGCCCGGCCCGCCTTCCAGCCAGCTTTTGCGCACCATCGGATATTTTATCCGGTTGTCCGCATGCACCTGATACGGCGCCATGGTGATCAGTTCGTTCGGATAGGGATCGTCGGCGATGGGCTGGACGTCGACCATTTTGCCGTCTTTCACGATGGCTTCAAACGCGCCCCAGTGGGCGCCGGTCAGGATGCCTTTTTGCGCCGGGCGCAGCGCGGTAAACTGCGGCAGGGCCTGGCTGATGGCTTCTGCCAGCGCGGATTTTGGCCACAGTCCGGCCAGCAATGGTGCGCCGGCCATCGCGCCGGCGCCGAGCAAAAAGCGGCGACGGCTAACGTACAGCGGCTGCTGTTCATAGGATTCGGAGTCCGCCGGCAGTGAAACAGGATGTTTTTTCATTATTTTTCTCCCTTAAAGAGCAGCTGCAGGTTGAGAAGGCATATCACTGGCGTGCTTCTGCACGTACTGCGTCAGGATGCGCAGTTGCTCCTCCGTCATGGAGGTGCGGGGCGCCATGCCTTTCACTACGCCGATCCACTGGTTGGCGTTAAAACGCTTCAGCTCGGTCAGACCGTGGCAGCCGGTGCAGTTGGCGGCCATCATGTCTGAGGCGTAATGCCAGATTTGCTGCTGATCGTCGATCAGCTGCTTTTTCGGCAACCACACCTGCAGGGAGACCTGATGCCAGGTCAGGCCGGTTTCGGCGTCTTTCGCCGCTGCGCCGGTTTTAAGCTGTTTACGTGCGTCTTCGCCCAGCAGCACGCTGAGAATACGCTTGCCCTGTGCGGCGTAGAAGACTTCGGTCACGCCGTCCTGCTGCCAGCCGCTGACGGTCGCCAGCACGCGATCGCCTTCGCGTTTATCGACTTTCACTTCGGTGGAGGGCATCAGGTTGCCGGCAGGGTGTTTATCGTCTGTGCCGAGGTAGAACGGCTCGGTACCGATGGTGTACAGGGTAGTGGCGGTGTCCGGCGTTTTGGCGGCAGCGCTGGCGAGTTGGCTGGCGCCTGCGGCGGCCAGTCCGCTCATGTCGGGCAGAATGTGGGCGACGCCTTTATGGCAGTCGATACAGGTTTCACCGTTTTTGATGGCGACCGGGTGCTGAATCCGGGCTTCCGGCGTCTGAGCAATAATATCCATCGCATTATAGTTATGGCATGAGCGGCAGGTGGCTGAATCATTTTTCTTCAGGTCATCCCAAACGCTTTGCGCCATGGCCAGTTTATGTGCGGCAAACTTTTCCGGCGTATCTATTTTTCCGGTCATTTCACCGTAAACATCTTTTAATGCGCCGATCTTGGTTAATAAGTAATCCACCGGTTCATGGGGAACATGGCAATCAGAACATTCTGCACGGATGCCTTTGGTGTTCTGGAAATGAACGCTGCCCTGATATTCCGCCAGCGGCTGTTCCATGGTGTGACAGGAAATACAGAACTCGGTGCTGCTGGTTTTATGCATCACGGTCGCAGTGCCCGCCAGCCCTGCCGCACCAATGATGATGCCCAGTAACAACAGCCACAGCCATCCTCTGCGACGACGTTTACCGTCGTGTTGATAATTATTGCTCATAGGTTTTGCCCGTTTAATTATAAATTAATATATATGTCCGCTTGCCTAAAACCCCATGATTCCGTCAGGAAAGTCCTTGTCGGAACAATACGATAAGAGTCGGAATGAGGTCGGTAGAAGTATAAGAAACTAATTGCAGATTTTCCTGCTTCTGTTCAAGGAAGAATATGGTATTTATTTGCTTTATGATTTAACGCAATAAAAAACATAATAAAAATAAGGTTAATTGTGAGGGAATATTTGTTAGGTCTATGATTGGGCCTTTTACCTGGGGAATACGTCTGATGGGGTAAGCTATCTCAGCTGACTGTCTTTACTTCCGCGGCGGTTATACCCGCTGTGGGCAGACTGCTTTTTGTCGAGCTTCTCCTGACAATTGACGCAAAACTGCACGCCGGGAAGCGCCTTGCGCCGGGCTTCGGGGATTGGCTCGCCGCACTCTTCGCAGAATTCGGCGCTTTCGCCCTGATGGAGCTGGCTGCGGGCGCGGGAGATGGCATCGTCGATGGTGGCGTCGATTTGATCCTGTACCGCGTTGTCGTTGGCCCAGCCGCTTGCCATAACGCACTCCGGAGATGAAGGGGGGATAAGGGTATTATTGGGGCAAACAGCAGGAAATCAAGCGGTGTACGCCGGGGTGTGAAGCCCGCCGCCCGGCGGGGCGGCGGGAGAGCGTGGTTATTTATGGCGCGCGCGCAGGTTGGCGATGACTTTGCTCAGGTCAAGATCCTGATCCTGTAACAGCACCAGGAGATGATAAATGAGGTCGGAGGCCTCATTCACCAGCTCATCACGGTCGCGCACCGTTGCCGCCAGCGCGGTTTCCACGCCTTCTTCGCCCACCTTCTGGGCGATGCGCTTGGTGCCGCTGGCGTACAGGCGTGCGGTGTAAGAGCTTTGCGGGTCCGCGCTTTTACGCGCGGCCAACAACTGCTCTAACTGATACAGAAACGTCCAGTCGCTGGCCGCCGGGGAGAAGCAACTGTCGGTGCCGCGGTGGCAGGTCGGGCCGTCGGGATGCGCCAGCACCAGCAGCGTGTCGTTATCGCAGTCGGGCGTGATGCTGACCGCGTTCAGGAAGTGGCCGGAGCTTTCCCCTTTGGTCCACAACCGCTGTTTGGTACGGGAGAAGAAGGTGACGTGCCCGCTGCGCTCGGTTTCCGCCAGCGCGTCCTGATTCATGTAACCCATCATCAGCACTTCGCCGGAAACGGCGTGCTGAACGATGGCCGGCATCAGGTTGTCGACTTTCTGCCAGTCCAGTTGCTGTTTCTGTTGCTCTGTTAACACACCCGTATCTCCACACCCTGTTCAGACAAATAGCGTTTCAGCTCGCCGATATTAATGATTTGCTTATGGAACACCGAGGCCGCCAGCGCGCCGTCAACGTCGGCGTCACGGAAGGCGGCAAGGAAGTGTTCCGGCGTACCGGCGCCGCCGGAGGCGATCAGCGGCACGTTGCAGACTTCGCGCACCATGCGCAGCTGACGGATATCATACCCGTTGCGTACGCCGTCCTGATTCATCATGTTCAGCACGATTTCACCTGCGCCGCGCTTTTGCACTTCCTCCACCCACTCCAGCGTTTGCCAGGTCGTGGCCTTGGTGCGCTTTTCGTCGCCGGTAAACTGATAGACCTGATAGCTGTCGCTTTCCGCGTCGTGCCAGGTGTCGATACCGACCACGATGCACTGCACGCCGTAGCGGTCCGCCAGGCGGGAAATCAGCGTGGGATCGGCCAGCGCCGGCGAGTTGATGGAAATCTTATCCGCGCCGAAGGAGAGGATCTGCCCGGCATCCTCCACGCTTTTGATCCCGCCAGCCACGCAGAAGGGGATGTCGATCACTTCGGCGACGCGGGATACCCAGCTTTTATCCACCACGCGTCCGTCGGAGGAGGCGGTGATGTCGTAAAACACCAGTTCGTCCGCGCCTTCCTGCGCGTAGCGCTGGGCGAGGGGCACGATGTCGCCGATGATTTCATGATTACGGAACTGAACCCCTTTAACCACCTGGCCGTCACGGACGTCCAGGCAGGGAATTATGCGTTTTGCCAGCATGCGATGGCCTCCCTGACGGTGAATTTACCTTCCAGCAGCGCGCGGCCGACGATTACGCCCTGCACGCCGCTGCCGCGCAGGCCGGCGATATCATCCAGGCTGCCGATGCCGCCGGAGGACTGGAACGCCACCTGCGGATACGCCGGGCAAACTTCCTGATACAGCGCCACATTGGAACCGCTGAGGGTGCCGTCGCGCGAAATGTCGGTACACAGCACGTGCTTCAGCCCGTACGGTTCAAAGTTGGCGATGACCTGCTCCAGCGTTACGCCGGAGTCTTCCTGCCAGCCGCTGACGGCGACGTTTTTACGGCCGTCGGCGTGGATGCGGACATCCAGCGCCAGCACCAGCGCGTCGGCGCCGAAGCGGGTGAACCACTGCTGAACGGTTTGCGGATCGCGCACCGCGGTAGAGCCGACCACCACGCGCGCGGCGCCGGCGTCGAGCAGGGCGCTGACGTCGTCGGCGCTGCGGATGCCGCCGCCGACCTGCACCGGCACCGACACGCCGGCCAGCAACTTACGCAGCAGCGGGATCTGGCGTTTGGCCGGATCTTTCGCGCCGGTGAGATCGACCAGGTGCAGCACTTCCGCCCCTTGTTGCTGGTAATCCTGCAAACGCGGCAGCGGATCGCTGCCGTAGTCGCGCTGTTGGCCGTAGTCTCCCTGGTGCAGGCGCACTACCTTGCCGTCAATTAAATCGAGAGCGGGAATAATCATCGTCGCTTACATCTCCAGGAAATTTTTCAACAGGCGCGCACCCGCGGCGCCGGAGCGTTCCGGGTGAAACTGAACGCCGAAAAAGTTATCTTGCTGCACCGCGGCGGTGAACGGCTCGCCGTAATTCGCTTCGGCGATGGTCGCGGCGCACAACGGCATGGCGTAACCGTGGACGAAATAGAAGTAACTGCCCTCGTCAATGCCGCGGAACAGATGGTTGTCGCGCTTGGGCGTGACCTGGTTCCAGCCCATGTGCGGCAGCGGCAGGCCGACGTCCGTCATCTGCTTAACCGGCGCGTCGATAATGCCGAGGGTTTTGGTGCGGCCTTCGTCGCTGCGGGTCGCGAGCAGTTGCATGCCGAGGCAGATGCCCAGCACCGGCTGGGTGCAGGCTTTAATCAGCGCGATCAGATCGCGTTCGTGCAGCTGCGCCATTGCCGCCTGGGCGGTGCCGACGCCCGGCAGAAACAGTTTGTCGGCGGTCAGGACGATGTCGGGATCGCGGCTGACCACCGGCTTATAACCCAGGCGCTGCACGGCATACATCACCGAGGAGAGATTGGCGCAGCCGGTGTCCAGAATGACGACGTTAGGTTTGGCTCCGCTCATCACAACACTCCTTTGGAACTGGGCAGGGTGTCGCCTTCCACGCGGATAGCCTGACGCAGGGTGCGGCCAAACGCTTTGAACAGGCTTTCTACCCGGTGGTGGTCATTCTTGCCCTTGGTTTTCAGGTGCAGGGTGCAGGCCATGGCGTAGGAGAGTGACTGGAAAAAGTGCTCTACCATTTCGGTGCTCAGATCGCCCACGCGCTGATAGTGGAAGTCGGCTTTGTACACCAGATAGGGGCGGCCGGAGATGTCCAGCGCACAGCGGGCCAGGCACTCGTCCATCGGCAGCACGAAGCCGAAACGCGCGATGCCGCGTTTGTCGCCCAGCGCTTTTTTCAGCGCTTCGCCCAGCGCCAGCCCGGTGTCTTCCACCGTGTGGTGATCGTCGATGTGCAGGTCGCCTTTGACTTCAACCTTCAGCCGGAAGCCGCCGTGAGTGGCGATCTGATCCAGCATGTGATCGAAAAAGCCCACGCCGGTGCGGATGTAGCTTTCGCCTTCGCGATCCAGCCAGACGTCGACGGCGATCTGCGTTTCGCGCGTGACGCGTTCCACGCGGGCATGGCGATCGCGGCGCGTCAGGTCGGCGGCGATCGTTTCCCAGCCCAGGGCGTTGCGATCGTAACGCAGGCCGCGGATGCCCATGTTCTCCGCCAGTTGCAGGTCGGTTTCGCGATCGCCGATCACCCAGGCGTTGGCGGGGTCGATGACGCCGGGGACCAGCCAGGGCTGCACCAGTTTGGTTTTGGGCTTGCGGCAGTCGCAGTTGTCCGCCGGCAAGTGGGGGCAAATCAGCACGTCGTCGAACACCACGCCCTGCGAGGTGAAAATCTGCATCATCAGGTTATGCGGACCGTCGAAGTCGGCCTGCGGAAAACTGCCGGTGCCCAGACCGTCCTGATTGGTGATCATCACCAGACGGTAACCGGCCTGTTGCAGCCTGAGCAGAGCCGGAATGACGCCCGGCTCCAGCGCCAGCTTGTCCATACGATCGACCTGAAAGTCTTCCGGCGGTTCGGCGATCAACGTGCCGTCGCGATCGATGAATAATGTTTTCTGGTTCACGGGGTCTCCTTGCTGAACGACGGGGCGGAAGCGGGCGTCAGGCCCGGCTGGGCGCGCAGCGCATCAATCACCTTCTGGTTTTCCTCACGGGTGCCGATAGTGATGCGCAGGCAGTTGGACAAGCCGGGTTGTTTACTTTGATCACGTAAAATAATGCCTTGATCCCACAACGATTTAAAGACCGAACTGGCTGCGGTGCAGCGGAAGATCATGTAATTGCCTTCGCCGGGGTAAACCGCCTCCACACAGGGGCAGGTCAGCAGCGCCTTTTGCAGTTCGGCGCGGTTTTCCAGCAGGGTTTGCACCCGCTGACGCATCGTGGCGATGCCCTGCGGGGAGAGCGCCTGCGCGGCGATGTCGGCGACCGGGGCGGAGAGCGGATAGGGCGCGATAATCTTCAGCAGCAGTTCAATCACCTCCGCGCTGGCCAGGGTAAAACCGCAGCGCAGGCCGGCCAGGGCGAAAGCCTTGGACAGGGTGCGCAGGACCACCAGGTGCGGAAACTCCTCCAGCCAGCTGACCACGCTGGCGTGCGGGCAGAATTCGATGTAGGCCTCGTCGGCCACGACGACGGCTTTACCGGCGGTCATCGCCAGCAGTTCGCGCAGGTCGGACGGATTGATCAGGTTGCCGGTCGGGTTGTTGGGGCTGCACACGTAAACCAGCTTCACGTTGGCAAGGTTGCGGGCGATGGCGGGCAGGTCCAGCTGCCAGTCCTCGCGCAGCGCTACGGTGCGGCGTTCCACGCCGTAGGCTTCGGCGCTGACGCCGTACATGCCGTAGGTCGGCGGGCAGAACAGCACGGCGTCCCGGCCGGGTTCGCAAAACGCGCGGATCAGCAGTTCGATGCCTTCATCCGCGCCGCGGCTGGTCAGTACCTGTTCCGGCTTAAGCCCGGCGTAGTCGGCGTAGGCGTTAATCACCGCTTTGGGCTGGCACTCCGGGTAACGGTTGAACGTTTCCTGGCTGAGCTGATAGGCGCTGCCGGTGGGGTATTCGTTGGCGTTGAGCCAGACATCCCCTTTGCCGCCCAGGCGGCGCGCGGACTGGTAGGGCGTCAGCTGGCGCACGTTGGCGCGGGCCAGATCGGTAATCGCTTTACTCATCGGGCATTCTCCTCGGCGGCGTTGCGCAGTTGTTCGACGCGCAGGGTAACGGCATTTTTGTGGGCGGTCAGCTGTTCGGCCTGCGCCAGGGTTTCAATCACCGGCGCCAGTTGCAGGAAGCCCTGCGCGCTCAGTTGCTGCACCGTCATGCGTTTCTGGAAATCCGCCAGCCCCAGGCTGGAGTAAGTGGCGGTGTAACCGTAGGTCGGCAGGACGTGGTTGGTGCCGGAAGCGTAATCACCGGCGGATTCCGGCGACCAGTCGCCGAGGAATACGGAACCGGCGCTGGTGATGGCGTCTACCCAGGCGCGCGGATCGCGGGTCTGGATAATCAGGTGCTCCGGTCCGTAGCGGTTGCTGATCTCGATGCACTGTTCAAGATCGCGCGTGACGATCAGACGGCTGGCGTCCAGCGCCTGACGGGCAATGTCGGCACGTGATAACTGGGCCAGTTGGCTTTCCACTTCGGCGGCGACGCGCTTGGCGATTTCCGCGTCGGGGGTCAGCAAAATCACCTGGGAGTCCGGCCCGTGCTCCGCCTGAGAAAGCAGATCGGCGGCGATAAACGCCGGGGTGGCGCCGGAGTCGGCGATCACCAGCACTTCGGACGGCCCGGCGGGCATGTCGATGGCCGCACCGTCCAGCCGTTGACTGATCTGACGTTTGGCTTCGGTAACGTAAGCGTTGCCCGGCCCGAAAATTTTGTCTACCCGCGGCACGGACTCGGTGCCGAACGCCAGCGCGGCTACCGCCTGCGCGCCGCCGATCTGGAAGACTTCGCTGATGCCGCACAGGGAGGCGGCGTAGAGGATTTCATCGGCAATGGGCGGCGGTGAACAGAGCACCACGCGGCGGCAACCGGCCACGCGGGCGGGAATGCCGAGCATCAGCACCGTGGAAAGCAGCGGCGCAGAGCCGCCGGGAATGTACAGCCCGACCGACTCCAGCGGACGGGTGACCTGCTGACAACGCACGCCCGGCTGGGTTTCGATATCGATAACCGGCAACTGCTGGGCGCGGTGAAAGGTTTCGATGTTGCGCGCCGCCTGCTGCATGGCCTGCTTCACCTCTTCTCCCAGGCGTTGACCGGCCAGCTCAATGTCGCGGGCGCCGACGCGCAGCGTGGTGAGCTCGGTTTTGTCGAAGCGCAGGCTCAGTTCGCGCAGGGCGGCATCGCCCTGTTCTTTCACCTGAGCGAGGATGGCGGCTACGCTGGCGCTGATGCGATCTGAAGCGCCGATCGCCGGGCGTTGCAGAATGTCCGCCTGTTGTTGCGGCGAGCACGTCTGCCAGAACGTAATGGTGTCAAATCGGCTCATGACGCGTTACTCCATCATCTTTTCAATCGGTAACACCAGGATTGAGCTGGCGCCCAGCGCTTTCAGTTTTTCCATTGTTTCCCAGAACAGGGTTTCGCTGCTGACCATGTGCATCGCGACGCGGTTTTGATCGCCCGCCAGCGGCAGAATGGTGGGGCGCTCGGCGCCCGGCAGCAACTGAACGATCTGATCCAGTTTGTCGCCCGGCGCGTGCAGCATGATGTATTTGGATTCGCGCGCCTGAATAACGCCCTGAATACGGGTCATCAGCTTGTCGATCAACTGCTGTTTTTCCGCAGGCATTTCGCCGTCGCGCTGAATCAGGCACGCCTTGGAGCGGTAAATCACTTCAACTTCGCGCAGGCCGTTGGCTTCCAGCGTTGCGCCGGTGGAGACCAGATCGCAGATGGAATCCGCCAGCCCGGCGCGCGGCGCGACTTCTACCGAGCCGTTGAGCAGGCAGGGTTTGAAACGGATGTTTTGCTTATCGAGATACTGTTTGAGCAGGTGCGGGTAAGAGGTGGCGATGCGGGAATCCTGGAGACACTGCGGGCCATCGTAGGGGACGTCCAGCGGCATCGCCAGCGACAGGCGGCAACTGCCGAAGTCGAGGCGGCGCAGGGTGAAATAGCGGGGATCTTCGCCCTGTGCGCGGCGGTTCAGCAGTTCTTCTTCCAGAACGTTTTCGCCGATGATGCCGAGGTCAACCACGCCGTCCATCACCAGGCCGGGAATATCGTCGTCACGGACGCGCAGAATGTCGATGGGCATATTTTCCGCGAAGGCGATCAGGCGCTGCTGTTGCAGGTTGATTTTAATACCGCAGCGCGCCAGCAGTTCCTGCGAGTCCTCGCTCAGGCGACCTGATTTTTGCATAGCGATGCGTAAACGATTTTTGTCCAACATGTGCTTCCCCTTTCCTTTACCTGTCTGTCGCCTGCTCGGCGTTGATTATCAGATGTAAAACATGCGCCAATAAAAAAGCCCCCGGAAGATATCTTCCGGGGGCTCTCTTGGATTACTGCGTTCCGCGCCGCTGGAAGATTCGTTACCCGTCTCCCAGCACTCATCGGCCTGAAAGACTAGTCAGGATGATGGTGATGATGGTGGCTGAACTGAACGCAAATAAACATGTTTGTGTGTTCCTGAATTCTTTGATAATTCCGGCAGGCGCTTCGCCTGCTGTCGTCTGTGGTTTAACCTAAACCAAAAATCACCCTGAAGGCAACCTCTTTTTTCCCCGGCGATATGAATATTTATTCAATAAACGGAACGCTTTGAGAGCGTTATTGGTTTTTTGAAACAATACAGCGGCAGAATTTAGTCTCTCTGACAATACTTTACCCTGATAGATAGCGCTCAAATTGTATAACGGTGAGGACTGGCGTAGCCTGATAACGAAAGGGTTACGAGGGGGTAAAAATGAAAAAAGTGGCCATTGTCGGACTCGGTTGGTTAGGTATGCCGTTAGCGCTTTCGCTGATGGCGCGCGGATATCATGTGGTTGGCAGCAAGACGACGCCGGACGGCGTGGAGGCGGCCAGAATGAGCGGCATCGAGTGCTACCCCCTGCTACTGGCGCCGGAGCTGCAATGCGAGCCTGATGACCTGGTGCAACTGTTGTCGGTGGACGTCCTGATCATCATTCTGCCGGCCAGCCGCGGGGCGGAGGATGGGGAACGTTATTTTCACGCGATACAGCTGCTGGTGGACAGCGCGCTGGCGCACTATGTTCCGCGCATTATCTTTACCAGCTCGACGTCGGTTTACGGCAAGCAGCCGGGCACGGTGACCGAACGTTCGCCGCTGAAGCCGGTTACGGCGGCGGGCAAGACTCTGGCGGAGCTGGAGAGCTGGCTGCACGATCTGCCGAATACGTCGGTGGATATTCTGCGCCTGGCCGGGCTGGTCGGGGCATCCCGCCATCCGGGGCGTTTTCTGGCGGGAAAACGCGGGCTGAAGGACGGGCATCACGGCGTGAATCTGGTGCATCAGGCGGACGTGGTGGCCGCTATCCAACTGTTGTTGCAACTGCCGAAAGGGGGGCATGTCTTTAATTTATGCGCAGCCCGGCATCCGGCGAAACGGGATTTTTATCCGCCGCTGGCGAAGTCCCTGGGGTTGGAGGCGCCGCAGTTTGCGTTGGATGATGACGCGACGGAAGGCTGCGTGATCGACGGATCGCGCATCTGCAAAGAGCTGGGATTCGAATATCAGTACGAGGACCCGGCGCGCATGCCGTGGAACTAAGAAAACGCCCCGCAGCCGGGTTTCCGGCGCACGGGGCGTTAATGCAGGATGATGCGGGTTATTTTACCCGGCTGCCCCACAGATCGTATTCGTCGGCATTTTCAATGACAACGTTGATGACGTCGCCGGCTTTCACCCCGGTTTCACCGTTCAGGTAAACCACACCGTCGATTTCCGGTGCGTCGGCCATGCTGCGGCCGATGGCGCCTTCTTCATCGACTTCATCGATAATGACCGGCAGCGTATGACCCACTTTTTCCTGCAGGCGTTCGGCGGAGATTTGCTGCTGCAGCTGCATGAAACGATGGAAACGCTCTTCTTTGACCTCTTCCGGCACCTGATCCGGCAGCGCGTTGGCGGCGGCGCCTTCAACCGGGCTGTATTTGAAGCAGCCGACGCGATCCAGACGGGCTTCGCGCAGGAAGTCGAGCAGCATCTGGAACTCTTCCTCGGTTTCACCGGGGAAACCGACGATAAAGGTTGAGCGCAGGGTCAGCTGCGGGCAGATTTCACGCCAGCGCTTGATGCGCTCCAGCGTGCGTTCCACTGCGCCAGGGCGCTTCATCAGCTTAAGAATGCGCGGGCTGGCGTGTTGCAGGGGAATGTCCAGGTAGGGCAGCACTTTCCCTGCGGCCATCAGCGGGATGACGTCATCGACGTGCGGATAAGGGTAGACGTAGTGCAGGCGTACCCAGACGCCCAGCGTAGCCAGTTGTTCGCACAGGCTGACCATACTGGTTTTCACCGGCTGGCCGTTCCAGAAACCGGTGCGCTGTTTGACGTCTTCGCCGTAAGCAGAGGTGTCCTGGGAGATCACCAGCAGCTCTTTTACCCCGGAATCGACCAGGCGCTTGGCTTCGTCCAGCACGGAGCCGATCGGGCGACTGTCGAGATCGCCGCGCATCGACGGAATAATGCAGAAGGTGCAACGGTGGTTGCAGCCTTCGGAAATTTTCAGGTAAGCGTAGTGACGCGGCGTTAACTTCACGCCCTGCGCCGGCACCAGGCTGGTGAACGGGTTGTGTTCCGGCTTGGGCACGTATTGATGAACATGGTTCAGCACCTGCTCATAGCTGTGCGGACCGGTGATTTCCAGCACTTTGGGATGTACTTCGCGAATTTGGTTCTCTTTGGCGCCCAGGCAACCGGTGACGATCACCTTGCCGTTTTCGTTCAGGGCTTCGCCGATAGCTTCCAGCGACTCTTGCACCGCGCTGTCGATAAAGCCGCAGGTGTTGACGATCACCAGTTCGGCGTCGTCGTAACGGGGCACGACCTGATAACCTTCGGTGCGCAGTTCCGTCAGGATGCGTTCGGAGTCCACCAGGTTTTTCGGGCAGCCCAATGATATAAATCCAATCTTAGTCATTTATCTTCGTACAATGCATTGCTCAGGGATCGGGAGAGTATACACAGGGTTCAGTGGTACAGCCATATCAGGCGGTCATCGGAAGAGCAGCCCAAAAGAGTGATGCAGTTGATGAACGTTCGGAGCTGCAAGGCCGCTTGTCCTGGGTTTGGGGTGGATCTTATTGATATTACAGATTCTGTCGTGAGGGCTTTTAGCCAGCTTATTTATGCAAGTAGAGCAAAGCGCCAGTTCTTCTGATAATATCAGCCATGAAATTTTTTCCTTCTGTATACGGTACATATGCAAAGGTAAATGGAATGACCAGCAGAATTAGTATCGAAAGAGGCAATCTCATATACACGCAGGATTTGGGATGGATCGATCAAGGCCATGCCAAAGGTGATGACGCCAGATTGTTATGGCGACAATTTACTGAAGAAAAAGAGTACGCTTTGCTTAAAGGGTATTTCTCTGTAAATTACGTTCAAAGTATGTCTAAGTATCGTGTTGCCAGTGGAGTTCAAACGCAGTGGTTTGTAAAAAGAGGACTGCCACTGAATATGAAACAGTCACTTGCGATGACGATTATGTATCATACGTCTCTGCGCTTTGAAACGCTGCAATCCAATCTTTTCTTAAATAGTGGTTTTAGCTGTGAGGATTTAATTTCCAATCTGCTGGGGTTTTACAAAACACTTATACCCCGAGATTATATGACGTTGATTAAACCTAAGGGAAAAGATTATTCATATAAAATATGGGATTATTATGGCGATGTGGGGAAGTATAAAAACAGTGAACTGAAGCCTTTGATCTTTCCTGATCCAGAACGCTTCCCTAACAATGCCCGACCTTATAGCAAACCGCTTCCTTTTTATATGTCATCAATCAAACCCTACCCCTTAAACATGGCGTTAAAAGATAAAGTTTTAATCAGAAATATTGACAGGTTTATGGGAGGTTTGTACATAAAATGATTAGGAAAATCTTAGCGGGTTTCATGGTGTTAATCCTTATAGGCTGGGTTTCTGTGTTTTTTATACCCGAAATGAATTATCGTGAAAGTGACTTTATCAGATATAATTTTTTTACACCTTCAGAGATAAAAAATATTCCCCGTATTTCTGATGAATATCATTTTGAGTATGTGCCTGAAGGCGTTGATCGGAAATCTTCGAGCAGTATCATTCGATTTTGTAACGTCGGGAATAAAGAAAAGGCATACGAAACATTGCAGGCATATGCGAGTAAACTCTCTATTCCAATGAAATATGATTACTCCCCGGAGGATGAACAGTCAGAGTCTGTCTTTTATGTCGTTAATGGCAGCGGTGTCTACTGGGCGTCATGTGTTAGTGTCATCTTTGATAAGTGATCGCTGATATATTATGGCTCCCATCTTTTCCCGGTATCGGACTAAACCGGAGAGCGGGGGAGAGAACAAAAAATGCAAATTTCGAAAGTGTGTGGAACTGAATCTCTGGTTGAGCATCGACTCACTGAGTCACGCATCCACTGCTGCAGGGTAAGATCATCACGATAAGCCTGCGGAGGAAGCGCCGGTAGGTTTGGCATCATTCCGTAACCTCTTGTTTATACCTCAATAACCCTGATTCTGTTTTGGAACCGTTACTGCGGGAGGAGACGGGTTCAGAACCTGATATCAGCGCGTCAGAATTAATGGCCTGCATTGTGCATATTACAACGCCGGGGACACCCGCATAACATCCCGGTTATTGGGATAGCGCTCATTTTATCATGCGATTCATTAAACTCTGATTCAAGGAAATATCATTATGAGAGGCTACAACGCCGTCTTAGCAAGGAATACGGAAAAAGCGCCGCGTAATACAGGGATTTGCTCACAAACCGTCGCTTTTTCTCATTATAATAATTTCTCAGCACAATTACCGATTGATCCAACATCAGGCAAGTTGGTGGCAGGCGGCGTCAAAAAGCAGGCTGAACAGTGTTTTAACAATATTAACGCCATCGTGGAGAGTATCGGCCATGTGATGAGCGATGTGATTCGAATCACCGTATTTGTTAAGAACATTAAAGATGTTGATGCCGTTGATGAAGTCTATAAAACCTTTTTCCCTACCTATGTCCCGGCACGGACGACAGCCGCCGTGGCGGATTTGCCGATGGGGGCTTTGGTGCAGGTAGAGGCGTTGATTTCAAACGGAGAAGGGACGATTCCGGACGCGCCGCAGGCAGGCGATCTGATTAAGCTGATAAATAATACGATAAATGCGCCACTCAGCCCGTTGTCCGCGCAGACGGTCTCTTTCTCCCACTATAATAATATTTCAGCGCAGTTGCCGGTTGATCCCCAAACGGGCAGGGTGGTTGAAGGAGGAGTAAAAGCGCAGGCGGCGCAGTGCCTGAAAAATATTAAGGCTATCCTGGCAAGTATCGACGTTCCTCTTGATGACATTGTTAAAATTAACATTTTCCTTAAGGATCTTGCGGATATTGACGCCGTAAACCAGGTATACACCACGTTTTTCCCGGATTCCGGCGTTGCCAGAACCCTGGGGTATCTTCCCGCACGCACGGTAATTGCTGCTGCTGCGTTGCCCATGGATGCGCTGGTGCAAATTGAGGCGGTGGTTTCCCATGGCGATGGCACGCCGCCACAGTTGGTTGAAGATCGTCACGGGCTGATTATCAAACCCGCCAATACCCCGAAAGCGCCCAAATGTTCCTTATCGACGCAAACCGTCGCGTTTTCTCATTACAACCACCTTTCCGCACAGCTGCCGCTTGACCCCAAATCGGGCAAGATCGTTGCGATGGGTATTAAAGAGCAAACCGGGCAGTGCTTACAAAATATGAAGGAAATTGTGGAAAGCATCGATCACGCCATGGCCGATGTGGTCAAGGTTAATATCTTCCTGAAAAATATTGCCGATATTGCCGCCGTGGATGAGGTTTACACGACCTTCTTTCCGGGCGGCGTTCCTGCACGCCGGGTTGTCGGCGTGTCGGCGTTACCCGGCGATGCGTTAATCCAGATTGATGCTGTGGTATCCAACGCGGAAGGCACGCCGCCGGAGGCGTAATATTTAAACGTTATGAGGGTAGGTACATAACGGCGGAGGCCGATCGCGGAAAAGGAAGTTGCGTATTACTGCCAACTTCCTTTTTAAAACTTACTCAAACACTCATCCAGATCTTTATTGATACTTTTGGCGTCGCGCAAATCAAACTTAATCGTCTGTCCAGCCGGTTCAGACAGCTTCACCGTCAGCGTTTTTCCCTGCGCGGTTTTGGCGAAAAATTCTTTTTTCTCCATCGGTAAGGTTACGGCGGGTCCGTTGAAGGTAAAGGAACCGTTGATAGTTTCCGCTTTGCTCCAGCTGATTTCACCGCCGACCTCTTTCCCTTTCAACTGATCGAAGACGGAAGAGAACATCATCACCTGTAAGCCGCTGCTTTTATCTTTCACTACCATCAGAATCACGGCGGGTACGCTGGAGGGCAGCATTGCGACGCAACGGTTTTGGCTCGGCAGGGGGCGGATTTCCGGCTTGGCGGCAAGTGCCTGAGCGGAGAGGGCTAAGCCGAGTACGAGCGGCAATACATTCATAACTCGCATGAGAATATCCTTATCAACAGATCCGTTGGCAGCACTGTAATCGCTTACTCCGTCGTAAACAAGCACATAGGCCATCTCTCCGGAATCAATCCGAATTTTCCTGTCTGCTTTGCGCCATTTCTTAATTACGTCATGTATCACCGCAAAGATGAATTGTTGACTATGCTTTTAACAGCGTATTCGTTGTCAGGCTGGTGTTTTTTCACTCACTCATCGGGCAAATCGTGCTATCCGCTTTTTGCCATTGGCAAAGAATGCGTGGCGAGAGTCCTGCAAAAATATCAGATAGTTACCGGTAACAAAGTGCGCTGATTCCCCAATCCATCAGTGTTTCTGGTTAATTTAACAAGTAACTGAATGTTTCAATTCAACACATTAATCAGGGGAATAGTGTTAAATGTGTGATAATTTTTTGTGAGATGGGCAATGTTATGGCAAATCAATCTAGTGGTAATTCCCGTCGGGAATTCCTTCTGAAAACCATTACCCTGGTGCCGGCAGTGGCTATCGGCAGCACGGGAATCGGTGCGTTGACGGCGTCTTCCGGCGCCATTGCGCAATCTGACAGCAAAACCCCGCCGCAGACAGCGAAAGAATACACGCCGGCCTTTTTCACCGCGGAAGAGTTTACCTTTCTCAAAGCGGCAGTGGCCCGGTTGATCCCTAATGACGCACGCGGTCCGGGCGCGCTGGAAGCGGGCGTGCCGGAATTTATCGATCGTCAGATGAACACCCCTTATGCAACGGGCGCGCAGTGGTACATGCAGGGGCCGTTCCACCCGGAAGCGGAGCGGGAGCTGGGCTATCAGCTGCCGCTGTCGCCGCGGGAAATCTACCGCTTGGGCATTCAGGATGCCAATAAGTTCGCCAATGCACAGGAAGGAAAAGCGTTTTCTGAACTGCCGTCGGACAAGCAGGATGACCTGCTGAGCCAGATGGAGGGCGGCAAAGCGGCGTTTACGCAGGTGCCGTCGAAGGTCTTTTTCTCCTTCCTGCTGCAAAACACCCGCGAAGGCTTTTTCAGCGATCCGATTCACGGCGGCAATCAGGGGATGGTGGGCTGGAAACTGATCAACTTCCCCGGCGCACGCGCCGATTTTATGGACTGGGTAGAGCGGGGGGAACGCTATCCTTTTCCGCCGGTTTCCATTCGCGGAGAGAGGGGATAACTCATGGCGACGACAATGAAAAAAGCGGATGCCGTGATCGTCGGATTCGGCTGGGCGGGCGCCATTATGGCGAAGGAACTGACCGAGGCGGGGCTGAACGTGGTCGCGCTGGAACGCGGCCCGCTGCGTGATACTTATCCTGACGGCGCTTACCCGCAGGTGATCGACGAGCTGACCTACAACATCCGGCGCAAGCTGTTCCAGGATCTGTCCAAAAGCACGGTCACCATTCGTCACAATGTGGCGCAAACCGCCGTGCCGTACCGGCAGCTGGCGGCGTTTCTGCCCGGCACCGGCACCGGCGGCGCCGGGCTGCACTGGTCCGGCGTACACTTCCGTATCGATCCGATGGAACTGCGTATGCGCAGCCACTATGAAGAACGCTACGGCAAAAACTTTATTCCGGAAGGCATGACTATCCAGGATTTCGGCGTGACCTACGAAGAACTTGAACCCTTCTTCGACAAGGCGGAGAAAGTGTTCGGCACTTCCGGCACCGCGTGGAGCGTGAAAGGCCAGGTGGTGGGCAAAGGCAAGGGCGGCAACCCGTTCGCGCCGGATCGTTCTGACGACTTCCCGCTGCCGGCGCAAAAACGTACCTTCTCGGCCCAGCTATTCTCCAAAGCGGCGGAGTCGGTCGGCTATCATCCTTACGACCTGCCGTCGGCCAACACTTCCGGCCCATACACCAACCCGTACGGCGCACAGATGGGGCCGTGTAACTTCTGCGGCTATTGCAGCGGTTACGCCTGTTACATGTATTCCAAGGCATCGCCGAACGTGAATATCTGGCCGGCGCTGCGCCAGGAGCCGAAGTTTGAGCTGCGCGCCAATTCTCACGTGCTGCGCGTTAATCTGACGGACGACAAGAAGCGCGCGACCGGTGTTACCTACATCGATGCGCAGGGGCGGGAAGTGGAGCAGCCGGCGGATCTGGTGATTCTGGCTGCGTTCCAGTTCCATAACGTCCACCTGATGCTGCTGTCGGGCATCGGCAAGCCTTACGACCCGGTGACCAACGAAGGCGTGGTCGGGCGTAACTTCGCTTACCAGAACATTTCCACCATCAAGGCGTTCTTCAATAAAGACGTATACACCAACACCTTTATCGGCGCGGGCGGCGCGGGCGTCGGGGTTGATGATTTCAACGGCGACAACTTCGATCACGCGCGTTACGGCTTTGTCGGCGGCTCGCCATTCTGGGTCAACCAGGCGGGCACCAAGCCGATTTCCGGCCTGCCGACCCGTCCGGGCACGCCGGCCTGGGGCAGCAAATGGAAAGCAGAGGTGGCTGACGTTTACACCCACCATGTCTCCATGGACGCCCACGGCGCGCACCAGTCATACCGTGCGAACTATCTGGATCTCGACCCTAACTATAAAGACGTTTACGGTCAGCCGCTGCTGCGCATGACCTTCGACTGGCAGGACAACGACATCCGCATGTCGCAGTTTATGCACGAAAAAATGCACAAGATCGCGGAGGCGATGAATCCGGTCGCCATCAGCGGCTCGCCCAAAATGCCGGGCACGCATTTCGACACCACGGTGTATCAGACCACGCATATGAACGGCGGGGCGATCATGGGGGAAGATCCCAAAACCAGCGCAGTAAACCGTTATCTGCAAAGCTGGGACGTGCCTAACGTCTTCGTTCCCGGCGCGTCGGCGTTCCCGCAGGGGCTGGGTTATAACCCGACCGGCACGCTGGCGGCGCTGACGTACTGGTCGGCGCGCGCCATCCGTGATCAATACCTGAAAAGTCCGGGTCCGTTGGTGCAGGCATAAGGAATGACGATGATGAAATATACAATTCCCGCCCTGCTGCTGGGGGCGCTGAGCGTTAATGCGATGGCGCAGGATTCCGCCGGCGTTGATCTGATCAAGCGCGGCGAGTATCTGGCGCGCGCCGGCGACTGCGTGGCCTGCCATACCAGCAAGGGCGGCACGGCGTTTGCCGGCGGGCTGCCGATGGCGACGCCGATCGGTACGATTTATTCCACCAACATTACGCCGGACAAGAAAACCGGCATCGGCGAGTACACCTTTGAGGACTTCGACAACGCCGTGCGTCACGGTATCGCCAAAAACGGCGACACCCTGTACCCGGCCATGCCGTACCCTTCCTACTCGGTGGTGACCGAAACGGACATGCGCGCCCTGTATGCCTACTTCATGAATGGCGTGAAGCCGGTGGAGCAGGCCAACAAAGAGAGCGATATTCCGTGGCCGCTGTCTATGCGCTGGCCGCTGGCGATTTGGCGCGGGATGTTTGCGCCGGACGTGCGCGACTTCAAACCGGCGCAGGGCGAAGATGCGGTGCTGGCGCGCGGTCGCTACCTGGTTGAAGGGCTGGGGCACTGCGGCGCCTGCCATACGCCGCGCAGCATCACCATGCAGGAGAAGGCGCTGAATGACGGCGAAGGGAGTGAATACTTGTCCGGCAGCGCGCCGATAGACGGCTGGATCGCCACCAACCTGCGCGGCGACTTCCGCGATGGCCTGGGAAGCTGGAGCGAACAGGATCTGACAGAGTTTCTGCGCACCGGCCGCAACCACAAAACGGCAGTGTTTGGCGGCATGACCGACGTTGTGGAACACAGCCTGCAATACCTGACGCCGGACGACGCCGCTGCCATCGCCCGCTACCTGAAATCCCTGCCGGCGGTGGATAAAAACCAAACGCCGTTCAAGGAAGATGACAGCGTAGCCAAAGCGTTGTGGAAGGGCGACGACAGCAAACCAGGCGCGGCGCTGTACGTCGACAACTGTGCCGCCTGTCACCGCACCGACGGCAGCGGTTATGCCCGTTTCTTCCCGGAACTGCGCGGCAATCCGGTGGTGATGAGCGACGATGCTACCTCGTTGATTCACATCGTGCTGACCGGCAATACGCTGCCGGGCGTACGGGGCGCGCCGTCTTCCATTACGATGCCGCCGTTCGGCTGGCGTTTGAATGACCAGCAGGTCGCGGACGTCGTCAACTTCATCCGCTCCAGCTGGGGCAACAGCGCACCGGCCGTCACGGCAAAAGACGTGGCGGAAGTCCGTGAAGATAAGGAATTAATTCCGGACCCCAAACTGCTGGGCAGCGCGGACATCGGTAAGCTGGCGCCTTGAGAACGGACGGCCCGGCGCCGTCAGACAGCACGTACGGCGGGAAGGGATTTCCCGCCGGTGAACGATTTACTCCTGGCTTTTTTCCTGCCCGAGCCTTTTTTCCATCTCATTTAACTGCTCCGGCGTTACGGCGGGGTAACTCTGCGCGTCCGTCGCAACCTTATGCACCGGCGGAATGGGGATCATCGGCCCGAGAAAGCGCGGCTGGCGCTTCAGGATATACAGATCGGTTAATGCGCCCACGCGCGCCACGATTTCCCGCATCCTCACCATCATCATGTTCTTCGGCGAAGGCACTGCCAGGCACTGCGCCTGAATGCCCATATGCATAGCGATGAACAGCGCGCGTTCACAGTGGAAACGCTGGGTGATAATGGTGAAATCGTTGGTGTCGAACACTTTGCGGGTGCGGACGATGGAGTCAAGGGTACGGAATCCGGCGTAGTCGAGCACGATGTCGCCGTTGGGGACGCCGGCATCGATCAGGTCGCGGCGCATGGTGACAGGCTCGTTGTAACTTTGCAGCGCATTGTCGCCGCTCAGCAGCAGGTAGCTGACCTTATTGCTGTTATAGGCGTTTTGCGCGCCCTGAATGCGGTAACGGTAATACTGGTTGATCCGGCCGGCGGCGACGTATTTGGCGGTGCCGAGCACCACGCCGACCTGGCGGTGGGGCAGATCCTGAACGTCTTCGTAAATGAACGGCGCGGTTTTCCAGCTTATCCAGCGGTCCAATGCAATAGCGGCCACCGTCAGCAGGAGAGCGACGATCAATAAACCGTAAATTGCTTTTTTCCACATAAGTCGGGGTCCGCCAGATGCCAGTAAATCCATTATTATGCTGAGGCTACTTTACCCGCTCCGGTGAAGCAAGATATTGGCAGGGGGATCGGTATCTGGCTGATGAAAATTTAGGCGCCGGATAGTCCGGCGCCTTTTTTCGGCGGATCAGAAGGATGTTCGCTTGTAGACCCGGTACTGCGGCTGCCAGAAGTTATTTTCAATCGCCTGCTGCAACGCTTCATCGGAGGTCAGCACCGCCACGCCCTGCAGCTGCGCTTCTTTGGCGACCTGGAACGCAATGATGCGCGACACGCGCTGAATGTCATTAACGTCGGGCAGCAAAGCGCCCTGACCTTCCTGCGCCAGCGGGGAACATGACGCCAGCGCGCGGCTGGCCGCCATCAGCATGCCGTCGGTGACGCGTTTGGCGCCGGAGGCCAGTACGCCCAGCCCGATGCCGGGGAAGATGTAGGAGTTATTGCACTGGGCGATCGGATACTGACGGTCTTTGTAGACCACCGGTGTGAACGGGCTGCCGGTCGCGACCAGCGCCGCGCCGTCGGTCCAGGTGATAATGTCCTCCGGGCGCGCTTCCACCCGCGATGTCGGGTTGGACAGCGGCATCACGATGGGGCGCGGGCAGTGGCTGTGCATCTCGCGGATGATCTCTTCGGTGAACAGCCCCGGCTGGCCGGAAACGCCGATCAGCACCGTGGGTTTGGCGTTGTGCACCACTTCCAGCAGCGAAATGGCGTCGCTGGCTACCTGCCAGTGGCTGAGCGCCTCGCTCTTTTGCACCAGCTTGCTCTGGAAGTCGAGCAGGTTGGGCAGCTTGTCGGTCAACAGGCCGAAGCGGTCAACCATAAAGATGCGCGCGCGGGCTTCTTCATCGCTCAGCCCCTCGGCCTTCATCTGGGCGATGATCTGCTCGGCGATGCCGCAACCGGCGGACCCGGCGCCCAGGAAGGTGATGGTTTGCTCGCTCAGCTTGCTGCCGGCGGCGTGGCTGGCGGCAATCAGGCTGCCCAGCGTGACGGCGGCGGTGCCCTGAATGTCGTCATTGAAGCAGCACAGTTCGTCGCGGTAGCGGGTGAGCAACGGCATGGCGTTTTTCTGCGCGAAATCTTCGAACTGCAACAGGACGTTAGGCCAGCGGCGCTTCACCGCCTGAATGAATTCGTCAACGAAGGCATAGTATTCGTCGCCGGAAATGCGCGGGTGACGCCAGCCCATATACAGCGGATCGTTCAGGCGCTGCGGGTTGTTGGTGCCGACATCCAGCACCACCGGCAGGGTATAGGCCGGGCTGATGCCGCCGCAGGAGGTATACAGGGAAAGCTTGCCGATAGGAATGCCCATTCCGCCGATGCCCTGATCGCCCAGTCCGAGAATGCGCTCGCCGTCGGTCACCACAATTACCTTCACGTTCTGCTTGGTGGCGTTTTGCAGCATGTCGTCGATGCGGTCGCGGTTGGGGTAGGAGATGAACAGACCGCGCGCACGGCGGTAAATGTCAGAGAAATGCTCGCAGGCTTCGCCCACCGTCGGGGTATAGATGATGGGCATCATTTCGCTCAGGTGAGCGTCCAGCAGGCGGTAGAACAGGGTTTCGTTGGTGTCCTGAATGTTGCGCAGGTAAATGTGCTTGTCGCTGTCGCTTTTGAAGTCGAGATACTGACGATAAGCGCGTTCGGTCTGTTCCTCGATGGTTTCCACCGCTTCAGGCAGCAACCCGTGCAGGTTAAAGTTGCTGCGCTCCTCTTCGGTGAAGGCGCTTCCCTTGTTCAGCAGGGGAAACTCAAGCAGGATCGGGCCGGCGTAGGGGATGTACAAAGGGCGTTTACTTTCGTATTCCAGTTCCATGAACGACACTCTTTTTATTTTATCGGTTTATGGTCTGCCATGCAGGTATGGCGGGGGGATCGTAAGAGATACTACGAGGTTGTTCAACGCTTATTCACGAATATCACTTTATCTTTCAGAAGATGCCGGTGATTTTGCCGGGGAAGATCCCGCTTTCCCGATATCTTTTCTTTGTTTGGAAAATCCACATTTCATCCTGATTTTTCTCTTTGTTTTTAAATTGTTGATATTCATTGATTTAATTATTATTCAATTTACCTTCATCATGAATTTTTGTGATCTGGTTAGCCTATCTTACACTTAAATCTGTGTTTCACAGATTTATCGTTGACTTCAAAATGCGTGTGTAGAATTATTGTGCTCAGTGAATCAAAAATAACCACCAGGAGAAATTCTATGAAAGCGTTGGCGCGGTTCGGAAAGCCATTCGGCGGTTACAAGATGATTGATATCCCTGAGCCGGTATGCGGGCCTGATGACGTGGTCGTCGAGATTAAGGCAGCGGCAATCTGCGGGGCTGATATGAAGCACTACAAGGTCGAGAACGGATCTGATGAGCTGAACTCCGTGCGCGGGCATGAATTCGCCGGCGAGATCGTCAGCGTCGGGCAGAACGTAAAAGACTGGAAGGTCGGGCAGCGCGTGGTTTCCGACAACAGCGGTCATGTGTGCGGCGTATGTCCGGCCTGCGAACAGGGTGATTTTCTGTGTTGTGCAGAAAAAGTGAATCTCGGGCTGGATAACAACACCTGGGGCGGCGGTTTTTCCAAATACTGCCTGATCCCCGGTGAAATCCTCAAAATTCACCGCCACGCCCTGTGGGAAATTCCCGCCAACGTGAAGTATGAAGAGGCTGCGGTGCTGGACCCCATCTGTAATGCCTACAAGTCGATAGCCCAGCAGTCGAAGTTTTTGCCGGGACAGGACGTGGTCGTGATCGGCACCGGGCCGCTGGGGCTGTTTTCCGTACAGATGGCCCGCATCATGGGCGCGGTCAATATCGTGGTCGTCGGCCTGGATGATGACGTCCGGGTGCGCTTCGGCGTGGCGAAAGCACTGGGAGCAACGGCAACGGTCAATGCGTCGAAGGAAGACGTGGTCGCCACCTGCCGGCAAATATGCGGCAAGGACAACCTGGGGCTGGTTATCGAATGCTCCGGCGCCAACATCGCGCTCAAGCAGGCGATCGAAATGCTGCGCCCCAACGGCGAGGTCGTGCGCGTCGGCATGGGGTTCAGCCCGCTGGACTTCTCCATCAATGACATTACCGCCTGGAACAAAAGCATCATCGGCCATATGGCCTATGACTCCACCTCCTGGCGTCACGCCATCAGGCTGCTCGCCTCAGGTGCGATTCAGGTGCAGCCGATGATCACGCACCGCATCGGCCTTTCTCAGTGGGAAAAAGGGTTTGATGCCATGGCGGATAAAAGCGCCATCAAAGTCATCATGACTTACGACTTCGACGAATAAAAACGCCGGAAAGACTTCTGCAAAGAAGGAAGCACACCGTAAAGAAGGAAGCAAATGTCATGGAACAAACACAAAAGCCCAACTGCGGCGCCAGGCTCGACCGCCTGCCGGACAGCAGCTGGCATTACAGTATGTTCGGTATGGTGGCGTTCGGGTTGCTGGTCTGCTGGAGCAACGCGGTCGGGGGGCTGATCCTCGCGCAACTGAAAGAACTGGGATGGACCGATAACAGTACCAGTGCGGCGTTTTCCGCCATCACGACGGCGGGCATGTTCGCCGGTGCGCTGATCGGCGGCATCATCGGCGATAAAATCGGCAGGCGCAACGGGTTCATTCTGTATGAACTGATTCATATTGCCGCGATGGTCGCGGGGGCGTTTTCGCCCAATATGGATTTCCTGATCGGCGCCCGTTTCGTGATGGGCTTCGGGCTGGGCGCATTATTAGTGACGTTGTTCGCCGGCTTTACGGAATATATGCCGGGGCGCAACCGGGGAACCTGGTCGAGCCGGGTTTCATTTATCGGTAACTGGTCTTATCCCGTCTGTTCGTTAATTGCGATGATGCTGACGATGTGGATTTCCGCCGAATGGAACTGGCGCGTGCAGTTATTAATTCCCGCCGTGCTGTCCGTGATCGCCACTTATATCGCGTATAAAAAGTTTCCGGAATCTCCCCGCTGGCTTGAAACGCAGGGGCGTTATGCAGAAGCGGAAGCGGTGATGGCGGAGATTGAAAAGAAGGTTGCCGAAAGCACGGGGAAAGCATTATCGCCGGTGATGAACGTCACACAGACGCCGCCGCGCAGCGTGCCTTATTCCGCCCTGCTCAAAGGCGCGCTGCTGAAAAGGGTTATCCTGGGCTCGTTCGTTCTGATTGCCATGAACGTGGTGCAATACACGCTGATTAACTGGCTGCCGACCATTTTCATGACACAGGGAATTAATTTAAAAGATTCCATTGTGCTGAATACGATGAGCATGTTTGGCGCACCGTTCGGCATTTTTATCGCCATGCTGATCATGGACAAAATTTCCCGTAAAGCGATGGGAATCGGACTGCTGCTGCTTATTGCCGCCCTGGGCTATGTTTATTCCCTGCAAAGCAGCATGTTTATGATTTCGTTAATCGGGTTCTTTCTGATTACCTTCGTTTATATGTATGTCTGCTATGCCTCGGCGGTGTATGTTCCCGAAATCTGGCCGACCGAAGCCAAGCTGAGAGGCGCGGGGCTGGCGAACGCCGTCGGGCGCATCAGCGGTATCGCCGCGCCATATGCCGTCGCCGTGCTGCTGGACGGTTACGGCGCACCGGGGGTGTTCGCGCTGCTTGGCACCGTCTCCGTCATCGTCGCCGCTGCCATATTCTTTATCGGTATTGAAACCAAAGGGGCCTCCGTAGAGAGCATCGCCCAGGGTGTCGTTGCCGGGAAATAACGGATAACTGTTCTGGAGAAATAGAATGAATAATTCCAAAGCTATATTGAAAACGCCGGGAACCATGAAAATTATTCCGGCTGATATTCCCGTGCCGAAAGATGATGAAGTCCTGATTAATATTGAATACGTGGGTATTTGCGGCTCTGACGTTCATGGCTTCGAGTCCGGCCCTTTTATTCCGCCGAAAGATCCCAATCAGGAAATTGGCCTGGGGCATGAATGTGCGGGAACCGTCGTTGCCGTCGGGCGCGGCGTTAAGAAATTTAAAATCGGGGATAAGGTCAATATTGAACCGGGCGTTCCCTGCGGTAAATGCCGTTATTGCCTGGAAGGCAAATACAATATTTGCCCCGACGTTGATTTTATGGCGACCCAGCCGAATTACCGCGGCGCGTTAACCCATTATTTATGTCATCCGGAAAGCTTCACTTACAAACTGCCGGAAAATATGGACACGATGGAAGGGGCGCTGGTGGAGCCTGCGGCGGTGGGCATTCATGCGGCGATGCTGGCAGATGTGAAACCGGGGAAAAAGATCGTGATCCTGGGCGCGGGCTGTATCGGCCTCATGACGCTACAGGCCTGCCGCTGCATGGGCGCGACTGACATTGTCGTTGTCGATGTGCTGGCAAAACGGCTGGAGATGGCGCTTAAGCTCGGCGCACGTCACGTTATCGACGGCGCTGCGGCGGATGTGGCGAGCCGGTGCCAGGAGCTGCTGGGCGACGCCGGCGCGGACATCGTGTTTGAAAGCGCGGGCGCGCAGGCGACGGTCAAACTGGCGCCTTATCTGGTAATGCGCGGCGGGAAAATTATGATTGTCGGGACGGTGCCGGGCGACACGCCGATCAATTTCCTGAAAATAAACCGGGAAGTTTCCATTCAGACCGTATTCCGCTACGCCAACCGCTTTCCCGTTACCATTGAGGCGATTTCCTCAGGCCGGTTCGACGTGAAATCCATGGTGACCAATATCTATGACTATGAAGACGTACAGCGTGCGTTTGAAGAGTCTGTGAATAACAAGAAAGACATTATCAAGGGCGTCATTAAAGTCGCCGGTTAATTTAAATTGAGGAGCTGTACTATGTTGGCGAGTATTCAATATTGGGAAACACAGGCACAGGAAAAGTATTACGCGATCCCTCATTTTAATGTCTGGAATGCGGAAATGCTGATGGGGACGATTGACGCGGCCGAAGAAGCGCGTTCACCGGTAATTATTTCTTTCGGCACCGGGTTCGTCGGTAATACCTCATTTGAAGATTTCTCTCACATGATGGTTTCTATGGCCGAAAAAGCGAGCGTGCCGGTGATTACGCATTGGGATCACGGCCGTAACCTGGAGATTATTCAAAATGCGTGGCGGCACGGCATGAATTCTCTGATGCGCGACGCCTCGGCATTTGATTTTGAAGAGAACATCCGCCTGACCAAAGAAGCCGTGGATTATTTCCACCCGCTCGGCATTCCCATTGAGGCGGAGCTGGGCCACGTCGGCAATGAAACCGTCTATGAAGAAGCGCTGGCCTCGTACCATTATACCGATCCGGCGCAGGCGGCGGAGTTTGTTGAAAGAACCCGCTGTGATTCGCTGGCGGTGGCAATTGGCAATCAGCACGGCGTTTATACCTCGGAACCGAAGCTGAATTTCGACGTGATTGAAAAAGTGCGCGCCGCCGTCTCCGTTCCGCTGGTGCTGCATGGCGCATCGGGGATCAGCGATGAGGATATCCGGGTCGCGATTTCCCTTGGAATAACCAAGATTAATATTCACACGGAGCTTTGTCAGGCCGCGATGGCTGCCGTTAATGAAAACTGCGGGCAGCCCTTCCTGCACCTGGAGCGGGAAGTCAGAAAAGCGGTGAAAGAGCGGGCGTTGGAAAAAATCCGTCTGTTTGGCTCCGACGGAAGGGCGGAATAGCGGCCATGAAAACGATAGACGTAATCTGCATTGGCGCCGCCATTGTCGATATTCCGTTACAGCCGGTGAGTAAGAACATTTTCGACATTGACTCTTACCCGCTGGAGCGGATTGCCATGACTATCGGCGGCGATGCGATCAATGAAGCGACGATTATTTCCCGGCTGGGCCATAAGGTTGCGTTGATGAGCCGGATTGGCCGGGATGCGCCGGGGCATTTTATTCTGGAGGCCTGCCGGCGCGAGGGGATCGATATTCAGAACCTGATCTGCGATGAGCATATCGATACCTCAATCAACGTCGGCCTGGTCACTGAAGACGGGGAACGCACGTTCGTTACCAACCGCAACGGCAGCCTGTGGAAACTCAATATTAACGATATCGACTTTTCCCGTTTCGGTGAGGCGCGGCTGCTATCGCTGGCCAGTATTTTTAACAGCCCGCTGCTGGATGGCCCGGCGCTGGTGCAGATTTTTACCCGCGCAAAGGCCGGGGGGCTGATTATCTGTGCCGACATGATTAAACCCCGGCTGAATGAAACTCTGGAAGATATTCGCGAAGCGCTGAGCTATGTCGATTACCTGTTTCCCAACTTCGATGAAGCCCGCACGTTAACCGGTGAAACGGAGCCGGAGGCCATCGTCGATGCGTTTTTACGCTGCGGGGTAAAAACGGTGGTAATGAAAACGGGCAAAAACGGGTGTTACATCAAAAATGCCCGCGAGACGTTGGCCGTTCCGGCGGTGCCGGGTATCCGGCCCGTGGACACGATTGGCGCCGGCGATAACTTCGCCTCCGGTTTTATTACCGGACTGCTGGAGGGCAAAACGCTGGATGAATGCGCCCGCTTTGCCAACGCCACCGCGGCGATTTCCGTGCAAAGCCTTGGCGCCACGACCGGGGTGCAGAACCGGTTGCAGGTTGAAACACTGTTGAAAAATAACGGGGAAGGGAAAGCAAAATGAAAATGATACCGCTGGGTAAAACGGGCCTGCAGGTATCCCAAATGGGATTGGGCACCTGGGCGATTGGCGGCGGTCCGGCGTGGAACGGCGATTTGGATACGCAGGTTTGTATCGACACCATCCGCGAGGCTTGCCGGTGCGGTATTAACCTGATTGATACCGCGCCCGGCTATAACTTCGGCAACAGCGAGGTGATCGTCGGCAAAGCGCTGAAAACGCTGCCGCGCGAAAAGATCGTGGTTGAAACCAAGTGCGGCATCGTTTGGGAACGTGAAGGCAGCCTGTTTAATAAGGTCGGCGATCGCCAGTTGTATAAAAATCTTTCTCCTGAATCGATCAGGGAAGAAATCGAGGCCAGCCTGGCGCGCCTTAACATCAGCCACATCGATATTTACATGACGCACTGGCAGTCCGTTCCACCTTTTTTCACACCGGTGGCGGAAACGATGGCAGTGCTGAACGAACTGAAGAAAAAGGGCAAGATTAAGGCGATCGGCGCGGCCAACGTCGATATTCATCATGTTGAAAGCTACCTGCAATACGGCGATCTGGATATCGTGCAGGCCAAATACAGCCTGCTGGATCGGGGTGTGGAACACGACTTGCTGCCGCTCTGCGCCAGGCATGGCATCGTTTTGCAGGTTTATTCGCCGCTGGAGCAGGGGCTGCTGACGGGAACCATCACCCCGGACTATGTCCCCGTTGGCGCGCAGGCGAACAAGGTTTGGTTCCAAAAGGAAAATATGCCCCGGGTGATTGATATGCTGGCGCGCTGGAAGCCCCTGTGCGACAAATATCAATGCTCCGTTCCGGCCCTGGCGCTGGCGTGGATCCTGGCGCAGGGGGAGAATATCTCCATTCTCAGCGGCGCAACGTCACCGCAGCAGGTGCGGGAAAACGTTGCTGCGGCGGCGCTGCGCATCAGCGATGCTGACTTGCGGTTAATGCGGGAAATGGCGCAGGCGCTGGATCGTTAAAGCTGCGGTGAAGAATACATCCGTTTGCCTAAAACACAGGTCAAATAATCTGTTTCGGATAGGATTTTTTGAAAACAAAGATGGCGTATGACATACTCGTTATCTGTTATCTAACGGACGTAAACAGGGGATAAGCACGTGTCAGCCAGAGATCGTCTTCAGGCCATCAAGCAGATGGTAACCAATGACAAAAAAGTTACCGTCGCGAATTTGAGTCAGATTTTCCAGGTCACTGAGGAGACCATTCGGCGCGATCTGGAAAAGCTCGAAGGAGAAGGCTTCGTGACCAGGACCTATGGCGGCGCGGTGCTTAATTCCGACACGCTTTCTGAGAACCTGCACTTTTATAAAAGAGCGAAGTCTTTTCTGGAAGAGAAAAAGGCCATCGCGTTAAAGGCATTGCCGTTCCTTAAAAATAAAACGACCATGTCCGCCGATTCCAGTACGACGGTTATGGCGTTGTTAAGGATGCTCAAAGATCGCGGCGAACTGACGGTGTTAACGAACTCGGCGGAGGCTTTTCACGAACTGGCGCATTCCGACGTGAACGTTGTTTCCACCGGCGGTGAATTTAATAAGAACACCCTTTCTTTGCAGGGAATACTGACGAAAGAGGTGATCGGTAAATATCACGTCGACATTATGGTGATGAGCTGTAAAGGGCTGGATATTGAAAGCGGCGCACTGGACTCCAACGAAGCCGAAGCGGAAATTAAGAAGGCGATGATCGGCCAGGCGACGGAGGTTGCTTTGCTTGTCGATCATTCCAAGTTTAATCGTAAGGCCTTCGTGCGTCTGGTCGAGCTGGATCACATTAATTATATCATTACCGATAAAAAACCGGAGGCGAAATGGATTTCATTATGCGAGCAAAAAGGGATTCAGTTAATATTTTAACGGATATTATCCGGCGCAGGTAAAGAAAGTATTTTCAGGAATCTTTTTATGATCCGGACGGCAGCATATTTATACTGCCGTTTATGACGTTTACCCTGATTCTGTCCTGAATAATTATAAATATATTACGTGAAGTTTTTGACGTTCGCCTGTTAATCGCAATGCGGCATCGCTCTGCTTAATGTCGGGTTAACCCATGGGACAACAGTAATGAATGATAATGATAATATTGGAGCAAGACTGGATCGATTACCTCTTTCGTCCTTTCACTATAAAATATTCGGCATAACCGGCATGAGCCTGCTGGTAACCGGCTTCCTCAGTTATTCCGGTAACGTCGTGCTGGCTAAGTTGGTGAGCAACGGCTGGTCGGATAACTATCTGAATGCGGCTTTCACCTCGGCGATGATGTTCGGGTATTTTATCGGTTCTCTGCTGGGCGGGTTTATCGGCGACAGCCTGGGGCGCCGTAAAGCCTTTCGCCTGAATCTGCTGATTGTCACCGTGGCGGCCATTGCGGCGTCTTTTTCTCCGAACATGTATTGGCTTATCTTTTTCCGCTGCCTGATGGGCACCGGAATGGGGGCGCTGATCATGATCGGATACGCCTCTTTTACCGAATTTATCCCGGCCAACGTCCGGGGAACCTGGTCCGCCAGGCTCTCTTTCGTTGGTAACTGGGCGCCGTTACTGTCGGCAGGTATCGGCGTTGTCGTCATTACCTTTCTCAGCTGGCGCATCATGTTTCTTTTGGGCGGCTGCGCCATGCTGATTCTATGGTTTCTTTCTTCCGGTTACTTTATCGAGTCGCCGCGCTGGCTGGCAAAGAAAGGACGAAAAACGCAGGCGGAAGAGAGCATCAGGGAAATTGAAGCAAGCATTGAGCAGGAAAAAAATATCCGCCTTACCGCGCCGTTGATCTCCGCAGAGAAAAAAGCGGATGCTGAAGAATCGGATTCTTTCTGGTTGCTGTTTAAGGGCAAAATGTTACGCAAAACGCTGGTGGCTATAACCGTGCTGATTGCGATGAATATTTCGCTGTATACGATTACCGTCTGGATCCCGACCATATTTGTTAACTCCGGTATTGACGTCACCCAGTCTATTTTAATGACGGCGATTATCATGATTGGCGCGCCGGCAGGAATATTTGTCGCGACGCTGGTGATTGACCGTTTTCCGCGTAAATGGTTTGGTTCCGGCCTGCTGATTATTATTGCCGCGCTGGGGTATTGCTATTCCATTCAGCAAACTGAACTCGGTATTATCCTGTATGGTCTGATCATGATCTTTTTCCTGTATATGTACGTGTGCTTTTCATCTGCGGTTTATATTCCGGAGCTGTGGCCGACGCATATGCGTCTGCGGGGTTCCGGATTCGTGAATTCCGTCGGGCGGATTATTGCCGTATTTACGCCGTATGGCGTTGCAGCGCTGCTGACGCATTATGGATCGATCACGGTGTTTATTACGCTGGGCGTGCTGCTGGTGTTTTGCGCGCTGGTCATATTGTTGCTGGGCGTGGAAACCCGGATGGTTTCGCTGGAAGAAATTGCCGGTCTGTAAGACGAATGGAAAAGGTTGGGGGAGAAAGAAACAGGCCGCTCTGGGAGCGGCCTGTTTCTTTGCTATCAAAGAAGATGATGTTCGCTGTTTTTGCAGCCCAGCGCCAGCAACGTAGCCTGCGTAGCGGGCCATTGGGTAAGGAGGGAGCCCTGGGTTTCCGCCAGCACCGCGCGGCGGATATGGCGAAGGTCGCGCCCTGACAGGTTCATCAGAATCAGGGCCGCCTGCAGCGGCGGCAGGCTGGGGTTGAACGCTGCGTTTTCGGCATAACGGCCGGTGAACACGGCGCCGTCTTCCGCTTCCAGCGCCACGCCGCTGTAGGAGCGGCTGTAAGGCGCATGGCTTTGGTCTGCGGCGGCAACGGCTTGCTGCGTCAGCGGGTCTTGGTTGCTGCTGCTCAAACCGTGGCGGGTTTCGTCCATCAGCAGGGTGGTGATGTTCAGGTCGCGCGGGCCAAAGGCATCCGGCAGGTAGTCGCCCAGCGTTGCCGGCGCCCGCCCCGGCAGACGGATCGTCAGCCCGGTGCCGCTGTTCAGTTCGTTCATAAACTGGCGGCAGTGTCCGCAGGGCGTGTAATTCACCGTGATTGACGCCAGGCCGCGCTCACCGCGCATCCAGGCGTGGGTGACGGCGCACTGTTCGGCATGAATGGTTTGTTGCAGCGGCGTACCGGCGAACTCCATATTGGCGCCGAAGTAGAGGTTGCCGCTAAGGCCGCGCGCAACGGCGCCGACGAAAAATTCAGACACCGGCGCCAGCGAACAGGCGGCGGCGAGAGGCAACAGGGCAAACGCCAGTGCGTCGTCGTCAAGCCCGGAGGCCTGTTTTACGGCTTCTGCCTGCGCGGCGGTTAAGAAGGCAGGGAATTCATCCTGCTCCAGCAGAGGAGCTAATGCGGTTTGCAAAGCGGCGGAAAGCTGGCTGAAGGCCGCAGTAAAACGTGCGTGCATGGAAAAGCCTCTGGTTGATAACGGACTGGTAGTTTAGGAAGGATTTCGAAGTTTTTTTGTGAAAATAGTCACTATTTTGATGTAATTAATGTAATGAAAATGACATTTTTGCGATTAGCCGCATATTTTTGGCCTGATGAGACAAATGTCTGAGCGACAGGCGATAAGAAAATGATAGCAACGCCGTTGCCTGAATGCCCGCAACGGCGTGGTATAACCCTGCTTATCCAAACATCTGCATCAGGAGCGGAAAAATAAACGGCGCCAGCAGCGATGTGATGATCCCGCAAATGACCAACGCCAGTGAACTGAACGCGCCTTCCTGATAATCCATCTCGGCGCAGCGTGCCGTACCCAGCGCATGGGAAGCCGTACCCATCGCCAATCCGCGTGAGGCCTTGGTTTTTATCTTCAGCGTATTAAACAGCGTATGACCGAACACGGCGCCAAGAATGCCGACGAAAATCACGCATACGGCGCTGATGGCCGGAATACCGTTAATCGACTGAGCGACGGCCATCGCGATTGGCGTCGTGACGGACTTCGGCAGCACTGAGGCTGCGATCTGCTCCGTCGCGCCGAGCCACAGCGCAATCGCAGTGCCGGTCACCATAGCGGTAACGCTGCCGATAAAGCAGATGGAGATGATGGACTTCCAGCGCGCGCGAATTTGATGCAGCTGTTCGTACAATGGAAAAGCCAACGCGACCACGGCGGGTTGCAGCAGGTCGTTAAGGATTTTGCTGCCGCTGAAGTAGTGCTCGTAAGGCGTATGGGTCAGCAGCAGGATGGGAATGATCACCACCATCGACACCAGCAGCGGATTCAGCAGCGGCATATTCAGCTTCTGCGCCAGACGACGGGCGGCGAAGAACACCAGCAGCGTCAGGGGCAGGGACCACCAGATGTAAGCCATCACTCTTTTCCTCCCGTTTCCTCATCCGCCGGCGCGCCGATGATGCGTTCGCGATGCACCATATGCGAGCTGTAGACCACGACCAACATAGTAATGAACGTACTGACCACGCAGGAAACCACCAGCGGGCCGAACTGACTGGTGAGTTCATCGTAATAGCTCATGACGCCCACGCCGATGGGAACGAACAGCAGCGCCATGTAACGAATCAGTACATGGCAACCGGGTTTTACCCAATGGGCCGGCAGGATCTGCGAAGCCAGCAGGGCGAACAGCAGCAGCATGCCGAGGATACTGCCGGGGATGGTGATCGGCAGTAATGCGGAGATCGCATTGCCGACGAACAGGCAGAGATAGATCAGCACGAAGGCTCTCAGATACTGCCAGCAAGCGGAAATGATAGTGGACATGAGGTTTTACCTAAGGAAGAAAACGTATTCATCATACAATTAAAGTCAAAAATGTGCTACCGATCACATCATGAAAAGAATACATACTGTTCATGCCATTCGCGATGGTTATCGGACGTCTTTGTTATCGTCACGCGCGCTGAGCGCAGGTACGCCGGGATGCGCCAGATGATAGCCGTAATAAAAAAATGCCAGGCTAAACAGGCACAGCGCGATCAGCACGTAAAACATGGTGGCCGGCGGCGTCACGGAAAGCAGAAAGCCGCACAGCACGGGGTTAACTGCGCCACCCAGGTTACCGAGGTTCTGAACGCCGTAGTAGCTGCCCTTGAGGTGCGGCGGCGCGATGAAATCGATAAACAGGTATTCCACCGGCACGACGATAATTTCACCCAGGGTGAAGATAGCCATGGCGATCATCCATATCGGTATGGAGTGACCGGCCAGCGCAAAACCCAGCAGGCCGCAGGCAAAAAACAGCGTACCGAATGCCAGCCAGCGCAGCAGGTTATCTTTGTTCATATTGCGGCTGAGCAAGTATTGCAGGGTGATCACCACCACGGCGTTTACCGTCATGACCGCGCCGATAACCTGATAAGCAAACGCCGCATTGCTGACGGTAATCAGGTACTGGGAAAGGTAGCCGGTGAACTGACCGGCTACCATCGCGCCCAACGTGCTACCCAGTGTAAAGTAAATCAGACGGCGGTCATGACTCAGAATGCGGAATGTCTCACGGAAGTTCAGCCGCTGTACGGGGGCCTGCGCCTCTTCAGGTTCCGGCGGCGTGCCGTAATGGCCTAGCCGGCAGGCCAGTACGCCCATCACGCTGAATGCCAGCAACCCTGAAAGAATGAAGGGCAGCATGGGAAAAAAAGAGGCGGAAAAAACGCCCAGCGCCGGACCGATCGCCCAACCGACGTTGACCAGGGTGTAGTTGAGTGAAAACCCGCGTATGCGCTGCTTTACCGGCAGCCACTCGGCGAAACAGGCTTTCAGGGCGATGCTGAATACGGAGTAAGCGGCATGCAACAGCGCCAGAACCGGTATGATCCACAGCGCATGGTTGAGCCAGGGCATGATGAAAAACGTACTGCCGAAGGCGGCGATACTGAGCAGAATAAGAGAGTGCTTGTTGAAGCGATCGACCAGATAACCGCCGTAAAAACTGCATACAATGCCGACACCCAGGCTGATACCGAGGATCAGGCCCACGGAGGCCGGCACCAGGCGAAAATGCTCCGTCATGTAAATGGTAATAAAAGGGAGCGTGATGGCTCGGCCAACGGTCAGCACCAGCGACGAGCATAATAAAGCCACAACCAGCGGCGGGAATCCTTTCAGTATCATAAGTTAGTTTTTCTGAATGAGGCGTAACGGAAGCACCGGTGCGTACCGGCAAAGCACGCATCTTATTGAGTGTAAACTAACCGTATAATATTGCTATGTTTATCAAGAAAAATGGACATGAAAAATTTAGCCTGGTGATAAAGGCATTTAATATAATTACCCGGTGAAAAAAATGGCATTAAGACAGACTTATTTTTATAGGAAAACTCCGTCCTGCAAGGGGTGCTGTATCGGCTATATCCTTGCCTCCTGTAATGTTTTTGCCCATTCGTTGATTTGATTTCTATAGATAAAAAGAATGGAATACGAGGAAATAAAAACCGGCCCCGGTGTAGCCAGGCAAACGCAAGGATAATCCAAAGGATGAGTTTGGGTGATGAAGTTATCAATATCGGCATCGTCAATAAGTTCGCTGCAGTCATTACTGGTGCTATTGAAACAGACCGCAATTATCCATTTTTTATATTCATCTATATTATAAATTAGTTCCATATAAATTCTCCGAATATATTGGCAAATGAAGTAGATAATATTTCTGCTGATTTATACCAGTATTATGGCGAAAGGGAAATATCAGATTGCAAAGACGATGAAAATTAAAGCGGGGATTAATTTAAATAATGTAACTACAAAAATATAAGCGCGTTTTTATTTAGGCCGACGTTGAGTAGGGATTTTCCATATTACTTAAGCAGTTGTGAAGTGAATCCTGCCATACTAGATTGATTAAGTACCCGCCGGCAGAAAAAACTCCAGACTATTCGTATTGATAGGATATTTCCTGTCTGACCTGTGAAGGCGTCTGTATTTGCTAAACTCAATAGTCAGTGAGGGTCAGAGCGTTCTTAAAGATACGTTAATACACGGTAATCGGTAGCAGGAATCCATCGTGTCCCGGCCGTAACGGAATGTCTGAATTGTTAACCTATTGATAGGGCTGAATATCCTATGAAAACGAGTTTTGCGGTTTCTTTTTTGTGCTTTGCGTTGTCCGCAGGCACCTTTCCTGCGCATGCCGAAACGTCAAAGACGTTGACCGACGAGCAGTTAGGGCAGATGGCGGAGCGCTACTTTGAACAGCACCCGGATAAACTCGGGCGCATTATGGCAACCTGGCTGAGCGAACATCCGGAGTTTCTGGTTACCGCCAGCCAGAACCTGCAGCAAAAGCAGGAGATGGAACAACGGCAGGTGATGCAGTCTTTAGCCTGGAAAGAGCGGGCCACGCTGCTGGACCCGGCCACGCCGTCGGTCGGGCCGAAAGACGCCAAAGTGGCGCTGGTGATGTTCTTCGACTACCAGTGCATTTATTGCAGCAAAATCAATCCGGTGCTGGAGCAGGTAATAAAAGCGAATCCGAAGGTGCGTTTCGTATTTAAAGATTTCCCGATTTTTGCCTCGCGCTGGCCGGTTTCCGGTTATGCGGCCGCTGTCGGGGAAACCATCTGGCAGCAAAAGGGCGCGCAAGCCTACCTGGCCTACCATAATGCCGTTTTCTCTACGGGGAAAAATGAAGGCGCGCTAACGGCGCAGGACGTTAATCAGGCCGCCGATAAATGGCTGTCTGCGCAACAGCGTAAAACGGTGGACAAAGCTCAGCCGGCAATTCAGGCCAATATGGATTTGGGGCAGCGGTTGCAGATCGCCGGTACGCCCGCCTTCATCATAATGCCGCAGAATGCCGGGGACGCGCAGGCCGTCACCGTTATTCCGGGCAGTACGACGCAGGATATATTACAGAAGGCAATTTCACAGGCTGAAAAAGGGTAACCCGGTTATTTATACAGGCCGGTTAATGCGTTATTTCCGGCCCGTACCTTACCTGCGTTAACGCATTTTCATATGACGGAAGCGCCAATGCTGGCGCAACATTTCATAAATGCAAAACAGCAATCCCAGCCAGATCAACGAAAAGCTGACCAGCTTCGCGTTTTGCAGCGGTTCGCCGAATAACACCACGGCCAGCAAGAACTGCAGCGAAGGCTCGACGTATTGCGCCAGCCCGATCACGGTGAGCGTGGTGCGTTTGAGCGCCGCGGCGAACAGCACCAGCGGAGCGAAAGTGACCGGCGCGCTCAGGGCGTAGAGCAGGTGCGTGGTCGTATCGGCTCCGGCCAGCGCGCTCTGGCCGCTGAGATGCAGCCAGACGGTGATAACAATCCCCAGCGGGAGCATCCACAGGGTTTCCAGCGTCAGCGCTGTCATGATGTCGTAGCGGATGAATTTGCGCACCAGGCCGTAAAAGGCAAAGGCGCTGCCCATCACCAGGGCCAGCACCGGAACATCGCCGGCAAGAATGATTTGATACGCCAGACCACAGATTGCCAGCACGACGGCGATGCGCTGAAAACGGCTCAGGCGGTCATGGAGAAAGATCACGCCGAGCGCGATGGAGAACAGCGGATTGGTGAAGTAACCCAGGCTGGCCTCGATTACCTGACCATGGGTCAGGGCATAGATAAACGAGGTCCACGACAGGCTCATGATGGCGCCGGCCAACAGGCAGAAAAAGAGCGACCCCTTATCCCGCCAGACATCGCGCCAGGGCGTGCGCTGTTTAAACAACAGGCGTAACAGCAGCAGCAACGGCACCGACCAGAACAGGCGCTGGGCCAGCAGTTCGAGGGCGTTGGCGCCGGGCAGCAATTGGTAGAACAGCGGGGTGATACCCCACAAAATAAACGCCAGAACCGCCAGCAGCGGTCCGTTGATAAACAACATGGTTGGCCTTTCTTGCAGAGGAATACCCGGTTACGGTAACAGGGATATATATGACATAAGATGATTCAGGTCATGCCCCGGCAACGCCGGGGCTGAAAAAGAGAAGACTTATCCCACCAATTTTCTGGCGTAATCAAACAGCGCCTTCAGCAGGGTGATTTTGTCCTGCTCGCCTTCATACTGGTTGTAGAGTTGCTCCAGCGTCATGATGTAATCCTGCACCCGCTGCGGGTTGAGCGCTTCCTGACGATGCTGATGCCAGCGGCGCTGTTCGGCGTCGGTAAGCGTTGCAGGGTAGTTACGCGCGCGGTAGCGAAACAGCAGCGGCGCCATGCGTTTATCGTTAAACGCCAGATCCAGCGCCGGCAGGTTCTGCGGTTTGGTTTCACGGATAATTTGCATGGCGGCTTTGTCCGCGTCGCTGAAGAAGCCGTCGTAAAGCTGGGCGTCGACGTCATCCGCCGCCTGAAACGGCTCGGCTTCCGCGTACACCGCCACGACTTTGTCGCGGATGCCGGGATGATCGCGCAGCAATTGCAGGTTGGCCAGGCAACGGGCGCGGTCGATGCCGAGGCGATCGGCGTTCTCCGGCAGCAGGGTTTTGGCCGGCGCCAGCACCGGGCATTTATTGATGTGCACCAGCTTGAGCGGCACCGGCGCTTCATCTTCTGCCAGCGCGTCGCGCCGAGTGTACAGGCGTTCGCGCAGGGCGTCGGCCTCCAGCGTCAGCAGCGGCGTCATGTCGCCGGCCAGGTCGCACATAATGACCGCGTTGCGGTTTTCCGGATGCCAGGCCAGCGGCGCAACCCAACTGGTGTTGCCGCGCAGCGCGCCGAACATACCGGAGACGTGCACCAGCGGCTTCATTTCCGCGATATCGATCAGTGCCGAGACTTTATGCTTGTTGCGCAGTTGATACAGGTAGTCGAACAGCTTGGGCTGCGCCTGTTTGACCTGCTTCGCCATCGCGATGGTGGCGTACACGTCGGCCATCGCGTCGTGGGCGTTTTCGTGTTCGATGCCGTTGGCTTTGGTTAAATGCTCAAGGCGAAAGCTGGGCAGTCCGTCCTCGTTTTCCGGCCAGTTAATGCCGTCCGGGCGCAGGGCGTAGCAGGTGCGCATCACGTCCAGCAAGTCCCAGCGCGAATTGCCGTTTTGCCAGCTGTAGGCGTAAGGATCGTAGAAATTACGGTAAAACACGTTGCGGGTGACTTCGTCGTCAAAACGAATGTTGTTGTAACCCATGATGCAGGTGCCCGGCTGGCTGAACAGCGCGTGGATGCGGGTGGCGAACTCCTCCTCGCACCCCCCCTGCGCCAATGCCTGCTGGGGCGTGATGCCGGTGATCATCACCGCTTCGGGGTCGGGCAAATAATCATCGGCGGGTTTACAGAAGATCACCACCGGATCGTCGATGATATTGAAGTCCGCGTCGGTGCGAATCGCGGCGAACTGCGCCGGGCGATCGCGGGCCGGGTGTTTGCCGAAGGTTTCATAGTCGTGGATGAGGAACGTGGGCGCGGCCTTGCTGCTCAAAATATCATCTCTCATGCGGGTTCGGATGGCGTTAGTGTAACCGCGATGGCGCGTAAACCCAACGGCGGCCTGAAACTTGTTATATCTCGTTCTATACTATGGCGCGTTGTTTGGTGTGGTTTTTGAAGGTGCCCGGTGCGTCTCGACAGAAAAATTTCCCGTCCGGAAAGGCTGATTTACGGCCATTATCGCGTTACTCATGCCGTGCGTATGGCGCTGGCTTTTGTGCTGACTTTTTTGATTATCCGCCTGCTTGAGGTGCCGGAAGGCACCTGGCCGCTGATCACGCTGGTGGTGGTGATGGGGCCGATTTCGTTCTGGGGCAACGTCACCGTGCGGGCGTTCCAGCGGGTGATGGGAACGGTGTTCGGCGCCGCTTCCGGGCTGGTGGCGCTGTACCTGGAGGTGTATTCGCTGCCGCTGATGTTGCTCTGGTGCGGGGCGGCGATGTTCGTGTGCGGCTATATGGCGCTGGGCAAGCGGCCGTATATGGGGCTGCTGATCGGCATTACCCTCGGCGTGGTGACCGGCGCCGGCCCCGGCGATCTGTATACCGCGCTGTGGCGCAGCGGCGACGTGATCATCGGTTCCCTGCTGGCGCTGCTGTTCACCAGTATTTATCCGCAAAAGGCCTTTATTCACTGGCGTCTGAAGATGAGCGAAAACCTGGCGGAGATGGCCCGGATTTACGCGGCTTACGTTTCGCCGAACATCGTGGAGCGTCCACCGCTTAACGCCCGGCATCAGCGGATTTTGAACGACGTGGTGAAGATTCGCGCCTTCGTCGGCCCGTCGGCGCAGGAAGCGCATCTGGATAAAGCGGTGTTCGAAGCGATTCAGGTAATGACGCGCAACGTAGTGACTACGCTGGAATTGCTGACCGACGCCTACTGGGCCAGCCGCGAAAGCCACTTTATTATGCTCAACGCCTCGCGCCTGCGCGCCTTTCAGCGGCTGACGGTGGATACCCTGAATCAGCTTTCCGCGCTGTTGCTGGAGGGCGACGTGGCGCTGGAGGAACGAAGCGAGCGCGGTCTGCAAGAGATTTCCGGCGAGCTGAAACTGCTGTTGGAGCAGGTAAAGGCCCGTCAGGACGTAGAAGCGCCGATCTTCGGCTATGTCTGGCTGAATCTGGAGCTGGCGAGGCAGTTGGATGAATTGCGCGATCTGATTAAGATGGCGATGGGCCGCTGAGGCGGTTATAGTGCAGCAATGAATGGCCTGTCAGCCTGATTCCGAGACATAAGGATATGATTATTATGCGTTCATCATTGATTACGGCTTTGCGCCGTGCCGTATTGCTTTTCCCTCTGCTGCTTGGCCTGACTTTGGCGCCCGGCGCGCAGGCGGCGTTAGACGCAACGCAGGAAGCGCGCGTTGACGCCATGCTGACCGAGCTGGGAAAACAGACTTCGTTAGTCTTCGTGCGTAACGGCAGCGAGCATACGGCCGCTGAGGCGGCGTCTCATTTACGGCTGAAGCTGAGCAAAACCCGCAAGCGGGTGGATACCGCCGAGCAATTCATTGATCACGTGGCGTCGAAATCGTCCATCAGCGGAAAGCCGTATGAAGTGAAGATTCCGGAGAAAGGAACGGAAAGGGCGGATGTATTTCTGCACGCATTGCTGAAGAAGGTGGATGCGGAAGGCGTGAAGCCTTAATCGTTAGTTCCTCTCCCGCGCCGGGAGGCGCAGGAGAGGGGGATCATCGCGTTATTTTTTTGCGGCGTTGACCGCTTCTTTTATCCAGCCATCGAACGTGGCCTGATGGGCTTTGATCCAGCCATCGGTATGGCGTTCGATGTCGGCCTCTGAGTTTTCCCCGTCATGCATGCGCAGGTTCTGGGCGTTGATGTCCGCTACCGGCAGTTTCATGATGGCAAACAGTTTGGCGGCTGCCGGGTTTTTCTCGGCGAAGTCTTTGTTGGCGACAATCTTCATGTTATTGACCGGGAAACCGTAGTTGGCGCCGTTGGGCAGCTTGGTGTCCAGTTTCTGGTTTTCTCCCGGCAGGGCGGAGAACGGCACCTGTAACCAGACGACGTCGCGGCCCGGCTTCAGCACGTCGCTGACCCAGTAAGGCGTCCAGGTGTAATACAGGATCGGTTTGCCTTCTTTATAACGGGTGATGGTGTCGGCGATCAGGGCGGAATAGTTGCCCTGGTTATGCTCCACCGTGTTATTCAGATCGTAGGCTTTCAACTGATAGTTGATCGCCGCTTCGCATCCCCAGCCCGGCGCACAGCCGGTCAGGTCGGCTTTTCCATCGCCGTTGGCGTCAAACAGTTTGGCGATGGCCGGATCTTTCAGCTGCGCGATGTTGGTAATGTGGTACTGATCGGCGGTTTTCTTGTCGATCAGATAACCCTGTGCCGCGCCGGAAGAGTAGGTGCCTTCGCGGTAGAATTTTTTGTCGCCGCCTGCGCCCTGATACATATCGGCGTGCAACTGATCCCAGTTTACCGCCAGGAACGTGGCGTCGCCGGCGGCAACGGAGGTATAGGCGACGTTGTAATCCACCTCTTTGATCGGCTGGACGTCATAGCCCAGTTTTTCCAACGCTTTACTCACCAGCCGGGTCTGGAAAGTCTCTTCGGCAATGCTGCTCTGAAGTGGCTGTACAGACACGCCTTTCCCGGGTAAATCGGCTGCGCCGGCGGAAAATACGCTCAGGGAACCCATGGCAAGCGCGCCGACGGCCAGAATGGCAGAGATGCGCTGGCGGACGGTAGGGGAAGTCAGGTTCTTGTTATCGGTCATGAATACTCCTTGGTTAAAATCGTGCGTTCCGGGCAACGCCGCGCAGGTTGCCCGGATGAGTGGTCAGGCCCGTTTGCCGAACAAACGGCTAATCAGGCCGGCGGGGCCGCGATGATACCAGCGCTGCATGCCGCGGCTGCGGTTGTCGCGTCCGACGGACTGTGTCAGGCGATCGAGGATGATGGCCAGAATTACGATACCCACGCCGCCGATGGCGGCCAGGCCCATGTCCAGACGGCCGATGCCGCGCAGTACCATCTGGCCCAGGCCGCCGACGGCGATCATCGAGGCGATGACGACCATCGACAGGGCGAGCATCAGCGTTTGGTTTACCCCGGCCATGATCGTAGGCATCGCCAGCGGTAACTGGACGCGGAACAGCATCTGACGCGGATTGGCGCCGAAAGATTTGGCAGCCTCAATCAAATCCGCCGGTACCTGACGGATGCCCAGGCTGGTCAGGCGTACGATGGGCGGCAGGGCGAAAATAATGGTCACCACCACGCCAGGTACGTTGCCGATGCCGAACAGCATGACGATCGGCACCAGATACACGAACGCCGGCGTTGTTTGCATGGCGTCCAGCAGCGGACGGATGATCCGCGACGCCGCGTTGCTGCGCGCCAGCCAAATTCCCAGCGGCAGGCCGATCAACAGGCAGAAGAACAACGAGGTCAGCACCAGCGCCAACGTCACCATCGCCTGCGACCAGGCGCCGATAGCGCCGATCACGATCAGCGAAAGCAGGGTGGCGACGCCCATGCCCAGCCCTGAGCACTGCCAGGCGATCAGCGCGAACAGCAGGATCGCCAGCGGCGAAGGCAGGCCGGTCAGCGCCTGCTGGAACGCGCTGAGGATGAAATCCACCGGCAGGCGGACGGCCTGAAACAGCGGGCGGCCGTGGCTGACCAGCCAGTCGATGCCGTGCGTCACCCAGCTATCCAGCGGAATCAGCGTATGCTGGAACGGGTCCAGCCAGTTGAAATGCTCCGGCTGTGCGGCGGAGGCGCCGCTCAGCCAGTCGGAGCCGGAAGACGCGGCCTGATGGGCGGCATCGCCGGTCGCCCAGGGATCGGCGGCCGGCGCTGCGTTAGCACCGGCATCTGCGGCGGCATTGCCGGCATCAGCCGCGGTTTCCCACGGGTTGGTTGCGGAATCGCTCATGCGTTACCTCCTTCTTTATCCAATGCCTGCAACAGCGTGCCTTTATTGATGGCGCCGAGGAAAATACCCCCGTCGTCGATAACCGGAATACGGTAGGGCGATTGTGCGACCAACGAAATTAATTCGTTAAGCTGCGTTCCGGCAGATACCGGCTGCGGGTCCGGTAATAAGGCATCTTCCAACCCTTGCTGGCGGGATAATGTTTGCTTGAGGGATTCAATACTGACCAGCCCGATATATTTATGGCCGCGTTCGATGACGTAACCATAATCGCTCTCTTCATCGCGTAATAATTTCAGCGCTGAGCGCGGCCCAAATCCGGGGGTTTTGCGGATTAAGGTTAATCCGCGGCGATGAACAATATCTTTGGCGCTGAAGACCTGACTGAGATCGACGCCCTTAAAGAAGGTGCGTACATAATCATTGGCCGGATTATTTAATATCTCCTCCGGCGTGCCGACCTGCACGACCTCGCCACCCTGCATAATGGCGATACGGTCGCCGATACGCATGGCTTCATCGAGGTCATGAGAAATAAATATAATGGTGCGTTGTTGCTGCGCCTGTAAATTAATTAATTCATCCTGCATTTCGCTGCGGATTAATGGATCAAGCGCGGAGAACGCTTCATCCATTAGTAATATCTCCGGATTAATCGCCAGCGCGCGCGCCAGTCCCACACGCTGGCGCATACCGCCGGAGAGTTCATCCGGCCAGGAATTGGCGTAGTTTTCCAGCCCGACCTGACGCAGGGCGTCCAGCGCTTTCTGCCGGCGTTCCTGCGGGCTTACGCCGGCCAGCTCCAGACCGAACGCGGTGTTCTCCAGCACGCTGAGGTGCGGCATCAGCGCGAATGACTGAAATACCATGCTGATTTTACTGCGGCGCAGGGTAAGCAATTCGGCTTCAGACATCCGGCCGATATCCCGGCCATCAATCAATACTTCCCCGCGGGTGGGGGTTATCAGACGATTGAGAAGGCGAACCATGGTGGATTTCCCCGAACCGGAGAGTCCCATAATGACGAAGATCTCGCCTTCTTCAATGGCCAGACTGGCATTATTAATGCCGACGGTAAGTCCTGTTTTTTTGAATATCTGGTCTTTGTTCAATCCTTTCCCGATAAGCTTAAATGCCCGTTCGGGATTCTCACCGAATATCTTATATAGATTCTTTATCTCGACTTTATTTGCCATGCGATAATAAGGTTCCCCATAAAAATAATTAATTAGTAAAGATGTTATTGTCAGGATTATATGCAGGGTATTGCTGTACTGAGGCGATTTATACCCTAGCATAATCAGGAGGTGAGGCAACCCTTAATTTCCCGATTCAGGGTTTACAGGGCAAATAATATTGGTTATGGTATAATGCCGCCGCACGTTTACCTGAATTCTGTTATTTCCCTGATTTTTAACTATTCGTGCCTTATTGGCATTAATCATTCTCCGGATATTTTCCGCAAAAATCAGCCGAAATTCGGCGAATTCTGAATTTATGAAAAACGGAATATCGGTAAATTTTCCTGCCCAATAATGGCATTGCTCCCCGGTATATTTCGGCTGATTTTTTCGGGCGATTGTGGCAAAATAAGTGCCTGTCAGTATCTCGTCACCGGATGTCAATGCCTCTCTCCTCCGCCACCAAAGAAAAGATCAGCCAATGGTATAAAGCCCTGGCCAGCCACGTGCCAGATTTCATTGCGCGCCCGCAACAGCGCGTGATGATCGCGGAGGTGGCCCGCACGCTGGCCGGGGATGAGACGCGCCACCTGGTGATTGAGGCGCCGACCGGCGTCGGGAAAACCCTCTCTTACCTGATACCGGGCATCGCCGTCAGCCGGGCGCAGGAAAAACCGCTGGTGGTCAGCACGGCGAACGTGGCGTTGCAGGACCAGATCTACGGCAAAGACCTTCCTTTATTACGCAAGATTATTCCGGATCTGAAGTTTACCGCGGCGTTCGGCCGCGGGCGTTATGTATGCCCGCGCAACCTGGCGGCGATGAGCGACGCGCAGGGTATGCAGGGCGATCTGAAGTTTTTTCTCGATGACGACCTTCAGCCGGACAGCGGCGCGGAAAAAGCGCTGTGCCAGAAGTTGCAGAAGTCGTTTGACGCTCATGCCTGGGACGGCATGCGCGATCACCTGAAAGAGAGCCTGGACGACACGCTGTGGGCCAAGCTGAGCACCGACCGGGCCAACTGCCTGGCGCGTAACTGCCACTATTTCCGCGAATGTCCGTTCTTCCTGGCGCGGCGGGAGATCGAAAGCGCTGATGTGGTGGTCGCCAACCATGCGTTGGTGATGGCGGCGCTGGAGAATGAATCGGTGCTGCCGAACCCCAAGGATCTGCTGCTGGTGCTGGACGAAGGCCACCATCTGCCGGACGTGGCGCGTAGCGCGCTGGAGATGGACGGTGAAATCACGGCTATTTTCGTTAATGGTCAGAACGATGCCATCGCCCGCAACGTTGAGCAATTTATGGCGCAGTATCGCCCGAAAAATCCGCCACGCCTGAGTAACCCGGAGCGGTTGCAGTCTCACTGCGAGGAAATGCGCGAGCTGACGCGCGAGTTTGACCGCATGGCGTCGATTCTGCTGCCGCCGGGGAGCGAGTCGCCGAACTACCGCTTTGAGATGGGTCAGTTGCCGGAGGAGATGACGTCGCTGGCGCAGCGGCTGTATAAACTGACGGACGGGCTGCGCGGGCTGGTGGAGTTCATGCTTAATGAGCTGAACGATAAAACCGGCAGCCATGACATCGTGCGCCTGCACAATGCCATTCTGCAAATGAGCCGCTCCTTAAGTTACCTGGAGGCAATGACCCGGCTTTGGCAACTGGCGGCGACGGAGAAAGTCTCTAACGCGCCGGTGTCCAAGTGGCTGACGCGCGAGGTGTTTGACAACGTTAACCATATTTACCTGCACTGCGCGGGGATCCGGGTGTGCGATCAGTTGGAAAGCCTGCTGTGGCGCCGCATCCCCCATGCGGTGGTGACCTCGGCGACCCTGCGCTCCCTCAATAGCTTTAATCGCATCAGCGAGCTGTCCGGGCTGGATGAGAAAGCCGGCGACCGCTTTGTGGCGCTGGATTCGCCGTTCGATCATCCGCGTCAGGGAACGCTGGTGATCCCGCAGATGAGCGTCGAACCCGCGCTGGCGAACGAACTGGCGCACTTACAGCAGATGGCGCATTTTTTCCGTCACGAGTGGGAGAGTGCGCGCCATACCGGCATGCTGGTGTTGTTTGCCAGCCAGCGCGCCTTGCAGGCTTTCGTCAGCCTGTTGCCCGAATTACGGCTGGGGCTGCTGGTGCAGGGGGATCAACCGCGTTACCGTCTGGTTGAGGAACACTGCCGCCGGGTGAAGGCCGGGCAGCGCAGCGCGCTGATTGGGTTGCAGTCTTTTGCTGAAGGGCTGGACCTGAAAGGGGAGTTGCTGACGCAGGTTCATATTCACAAGGTGGCTTTTCCGCCGGTGGACAGCCCGGTGATTCTTACCGAAGGCGAATGGCTGAAAACGCTGAAGCGCTATCCGTTTGAGGTTCAGAGCCTGCCCGGCGCGTCGTTTACCCTGATTCAGCAGGTAGGGCGGCTAATCCGTAGCCATGCGTGTCATGGCGAGATTGTGATTTACGACCGGCGACTGCTCAGTAAAAGCTATGGTAAACGGTTGCTGGCCGCGTTACCGGTCTTTCCTATCGAGCAGCGCCCGCTGCCGGATGGGGAGCTGCCATCGTATCCGGCGGCGGGGAAAAATGACAATAAGCGGGGAGCTTCCCGGCAGAGGCGCGGGGTTCGGCGCAGGTAGCTATTCGGCGCAGGTAGCTATGATGTAGTTATGAGGTAGCGTGACCTTATCAGGTACATTAGCATCATTATGCAGGAAACCTGTTGTCTGTTCATGGAAACGGATTTTGATTAAACTCCGGACTTGATCAGATATTGACACCATAAAAAGGATTAAATTATGGATGACAGCAAAGTAAAAGAACAGCTTATTTTCCTTGGCATGACCAGCATTGATGCTGATATTTTAATAAAAAAGGCTAAAAATCAAAATAGCAGCCTTAGCAAGGCTTTTGTTATGAGCTTGCTTGGGTTATATATGGGGGTATTTTTCATGCTCCTTATTTATATTTCATTTTCCTTTAACATGAATGGTGAGGAATTTTTTGTGTTTAATCTTATATATATTCCCATGGTCCTGTTGGCATTGTATTTTACCTCGTCAATTAAAAAACTAATTTGGAGTGTTAAGGTGTTGCTTAGTTTAAATGGGCGCTAAAATGAATAGCTTTACGCTGAATGTATTAAATAGAAAGAAGAGATTCACGTTCATGTTACGAAGTTAGCTAATCTTTATTTGTCAGATGTCAGGCTATACAATGATGTTATCAATCATGAGGTCCAGTTGTCTGATAAGTATTTGAATGATTTCAAAATGAGTAATATTACTTTCTCGGAAGCCAGTAATGCACTGAATGAACAGTATAACACATTGAATAGTGTTTATTTTTCATTAATGAGTGGCAGCGTAAAGCTTTATGCGATTGCTAAAAGAGAAAAAGAAAGGAATTCAAGGTTAACAATAACGCTAAAACAAATTGGATTTGTGGGTGGTGCATTGCAATATATGGGAGGCTTTGGAATATGTGAGGCCAGTCTCGGAGCAGCCTGTTCTTCTTTAGGTCTGGGATTAATGTCCCATGGGGCAGAAAATGCATGGGAGAATGGCTACTATCTTGTATATCGTAAAGAGCCCAATCTGACGCCGCTTAGAAATGCTTATCGCTACTCTGCAACGTTACTCGGCGGAGGTGAAACTAGCGGTGATATTGTCTATTCTGTCGGTGATATATCTTTATCGCTAGGCTCGGCATTCCGGTTGGGGCTGAAGCCGGAAGCCTGGCGGCTTTTCTATTATATCCGGGAAGATTATATTATCGGTTGGAAAGCAATGGGCGCTGCCGGACTTGTTGGCGAAGCGGTAGGGAATTCGGCTTCTGGTTTTACAATCCATCAATTAATGCATGCAAGAGCGGGTAGCAATGACTGGGAGGAACTATCAAAATAATAAACATTATTGGCTTATTGTACTGTTACAACATTGTTACCTCCTCCCGTTTTGCGTATCCTGAGTAATAACGCCCTACATTCCATTACGGAGCAAAAAACATGTCATCATTCGCCCACATCATTAAAGAGATTGGCCGCGGTAAGCAACACGCACGCGATATGGATACCGGGCAGGCCCGCGCGCTGTTTGACGCCATGCTGGGCGATGAGGTGCCGGGGCTGGAGCTGGGGGGCATTTTGATCGCCCTGCGTATTAAAGGAGAAGCGCCGGAGGAAATGCTGGGCTTCTACCAGTCAATGCAGGCCGGGGCCGTCCGGTTGACGCCGCCGCCGGGCGGGCGTTTGCCGGTGGTCATTCCCAGCTATAACGGCGCGCGCAAACAGGCCAACCTGACGCCGCTTCTGACGATGATGTTGTGTCGCGCCGGTTTGCCGGTGCTGGTGCATGGCGTCAGCAGCGATCCCGGACGCGTGACCAGCGCGGAAATCTTTGCCCGGATGGGCATTCCGCCTTCAGCGCCGGACGGGGTGCGCTGGGAGGCCGGGCTGCCGGTTTTCATGCCGGTAGAACAGCTGGCGCCGGAGATGGCGCGCCTGCTCGCGCTACGCTGGCGTATGGGCGTGCGCAACAGTGCGCACACGCTGATTAAGCTGCTCGATCCGTTTGCCGGAGATTCCGTACGCATTACCAGCGTGTCGCACCCGGACTATATTTCCCGCATGGCGAGCCTGTTTAATCATACCGGAGCGACCGCGCTGTTGCTGAACGGCACGGAGGGCGAGCCGTACGCCAACCCACTGCGTTGCCCGCCGATGCATTTATGCCGGCAGGGGGAGCTGAATACGCTGGTTGAACGTGAAGCAGGGAAAGACTGTACGCCGGAGGCGCTGGCGGCGGCGAAGGATGCAGAAACCACGGCACTCTGGATCCAGGATTGCCTCGATGGCCGTGCGGCGATCCCGTATAACCTGCGTTTACAGGCGGCGGCGTGCCTGGTGGCGGCCGGGGAGGTCCGGACGCTGGAACAAGGGTTGGATTACCTTGCCTGATCGCCTGCCGGCAACGGCGGGAAGACCAGGATCGTTAATTTCAGCAAAATGTTCTGAGATAATGGAAATTTATTTCCTCCCTTTGCCCTGAGGCCGGTTATTTGCTGTTTTCAGGGCAATATCATCCTGCTAATTTTTGTCTTTTCCATTTGTAACACATTAATATACCGACATTTATAGTTGTTGGGAAAATCGTTTTATGGTTTTATCGCCAAGAAATTTCTTACCTTGTACGGCCAGTGCGAGAAATACGCCACGCCAGGATGGTATTCGTCGCGGCGTGTGAGTATCTCGGACTGCTGCTGATGACAAAGGGCAGGGATGCGCATACGTTGATCCGACGGAAAGATTTTAATGAGCACACTAAATATTCCCCAGCCACAGTCGGTTACTGACTTTCCCCTTACTCGTCGCGTTCGGCATCATGATGATGAAATTGACCTGTTTGAGCTTCTCCGGGTCTTTTTGCATCAATGGAAGCTGATTGCCATCGTGCCCGTGCTGTGCGCGTTGGCCGGCCTTGCCGTCAGTCATTTTCTGCCGCAAAAGTGGACCAGCAACGCGGTGATCGTCCGGGCGGAATCGCCGCAGATGATGTCGCTGGATCAGCTGCTGACCTCGCTGGCGATTCTGGATATCAATCCCGGCATTACGCCGGATTCGCTGCTCACGCGCTTTATCGTGGATTTTGATTCACAGAACCTGCGGGAAGCTTATCTTTCCGGCACGGAATATTTTAAACGCCAGCTCGGAGAGAATAAGGATCCGCAGGCGGCGAAACGGCTGTTGAGCACCATCGCCGGGAAGGATATTTCGGTGTACAGCGGCGAGCAGGATAAGGCCGCCGATAAGAAGAATTATGACTATTTGCGGCTGAGCTTTACGGCTTCCGGCGCGCAGGACGCCAGCGCGTTGTTGAGCGGCTACATCGGGTACGTGAGCAGGGAAATTCAGGAGAGCGTGCGTCATAAAATTCAGCACCAGATCGACTTTCGCCGCAGTCAGGAACAAAAACGTTATCAGTTGGATCTACAGCGCCAGAAAATCGCCCATGAGGTGAATATCACCCGCTTAAAGTATGCGTTGTCTATTGCTACGGCGGCGGGCGTGAAAACGCCGGTATACAGCAACGGGGCGACGATAAAGGATGACCCGGATTTCTCGATTGCGCTCGGCGCGCACGGCCTGAGCCGTAAGCTGGAAATTGAGCAGGCGATTACCGATTTATCGACGATAAATGCGGAACTGCAGAACCGTCGTCTCTATCTGCAGCAACTGGAGGCGTTAGACGTCAATACGGTGGACGTTCAGCCCTTCCGGTACCTGCAATCGCCGTCGGAGCCGATAAAGCGCGATGCGCCGAAACGGGCGCTGATCGTGGCGCTGTTTGCCCTGATCGGGCTGATCGGCGTTACGGCTGCGGTTTTACTCCGGCATTACTGGCGTGAACGGATGAAAGAGAGCTATTAACCGACAAAACGCATTACGTTAAACGGCGCCGGGAACCATGATGATTCCCGGCGCCGTTGTTTACAGCGGAGTCAGGCGAAGCGGCCTTACTTCAGCGAAAATCTCCGCCAGTAGAACCACATTCCCCCCAGCACGATAAACCACAGCGGCGTGACCATCAGCGCCTGGCGGGTGTCTTCCTGCAACGTCAGCAGCACCAGCACGAAGGCGAAGAACACCATGCATACCCAGCACATCAGCCGTCCCAGCGGCATCTTGTAAACAGACTTCGCGTGGCGCTCCGGATGCTTCCGGCGGTAGGCCAGGTAGGAGCACAGAATGATGGTCCAGACGAACATGAACAGGATGGCGGATACGGTCGTGACCATCGTGAACACGGTAATGACGTTCGGGATCAGATAGATCAGCACCACGCCGCCCAGCAAGCAGATACAGGAGAACGTCAGGCCGGAAGAGGGCACCGCGCGGCGGGACAGCAAGCCGAAGCGCTTGGGCGCCACGCCGTCCTGCGCCAGTCCGTACAGCATGCGGCTGGTGGAGAAGACGCCGCTGTTGGCGGAGGAGGCGGCGGAGGTCAGCACCACGAAGTTGATGATGCTGGCCGCAGCGGGCAGACCTGCCAGAACGAAAAGCTCAACGAAGGGGCTTTTATCCGGCACGATGGAGCTCCACGGCGTCACGGACATAATCATGATCAACGAAAAGACGTAAAACATGATGATACGGATAGGAATGGAGTTAATCGCCCGCGGCAGGGACTTCTCCGGGTCCTTGGTTTCCGCCGCCGTGGTGCCGACCAGCTCAATGCCGACGAAGGCGAACACGGCTATCTGAAACCCGGCGAAGAAGCCGCTGATGCCTTTCGGGAACCAGCCTCCGTCGTTCCAGAGGTGACTGAAAGAGGCGACGTGGCCTGAGGGCGCCTGGAAGTGGAACAACACCATGCCCAGCCCGATCAGAATCAGCGCCACGATGGCGACGATTTTAATCATGGCGAACCAGAACTCCATCTCGCCAAACATCTTGACCGTTGCCAGGTTCAGCGCCAGCAGCAACAGTACGCAGGCCAGAGACGCGACCCATTGCGACAGATCGGGGAACCAGAACTGTGCGTAGGCGGTGATGGCCACTACGTCGGCGATGCCGGTCACGACCCAGCAAAACCAATAGGTCCAGCCGGTGAAATAGCCGGCCCAGGGGCCGAGCAAGTCGGAGGCGAAGTCGCTGAAGGATTTGTATTCCAGGTTGGATAACAGCAGCTCTCCCATCGCGCGCATCACGAAAAACAGCATGAAGCCGATAATCATGTACACAAAGATGATCGAGGGACCGGCCAGGCTGATGGTTTTTCCCGAACCCATAAACAGGCCGGTACCAATAGCGCCGCCGATAGCAATTAACTGAATATGTCGGTTGGTTAGGTTTCGTCGCAGGTGTTCTTCATGCCCGCTGGCTTGTTCAGCCGCTAGTTTGACCTGATCTACCATTGTTTCTTTCCTTTAATTACCTGTCTGTGAATTGTCGGGTTCTGACGACCCGTTTTTCTGAACGCCCTTCCGGCGGGGCGCGTGCGCAACGTCGCCGGGATGTTTCTTTCCTGACAATCAAAGATATGCGCAAACGCATCCCGGCGTGAAGCTTATTTAATGAATTTATCGTTGTTTTATTGTTTATAGAATGTAAATTTCATCATCCTGTGACGTGAAGCAGATCAAGCTAATGACGTGATATGCAGTGTAGCGATGACGTGTGCAGGCTGAAAGGGAAGGAAAAGAAGCAGAGAAGGGGACGGATGGAAAACAAAAACGCCGCCCTGAGGCAGCGTTTTATCAATGGCATTTAAGGATAACCATAACGGCGTAGATCAGCTGTGCTTCTCTGCGCTCAGCACGCGACGGGCTTCCCGGTAGCGCGCTTTCCAATAGTTTTCGTTCAGATCGGAGATCATGACGCCACTGCTGGTGGAGGCGTGAACGAACTTATCATTACCTAAATAAATACCAACATGGCGTCCGGTTGAACCCGCGCGGAACAGGACCAAATCACCAACGCGCAGTTTGCTGCGCTGGATCTGACGCCCCATATCCTGCTGCTCATAGGTTGAGCGGGGTAATTCAAGGCCGAACTGATCGCGGAAGGTGCGCTGTACGAATGCGGAACAGTCGATGCCGCGCTTGCTGTCGCCGCCTAAACGGTAGCGGACGCCTTTCCATGATGCATATTGATCCATGAGCTTGGACTTAACGTCCGTATTGCGCACCATGGTCTCGAACTCATCCTGAGAGGCTTGCAGTAAAAAACCGTTGTTACTCTGAACTGCATGCGTCTCAGTCTGCGTGTTGCGTGCGTTATTGCCTGTAGTCGTACAAGCCGACAGAAGAACTGCGGCGGCGATGGCAGGTGCCAATCGCAAAAAGTATCTCAGGACTGGTTGAGATTTGACCATTGTAGTTGGTGTCCCTTAGTTATCCTTAACGACAGAAGTCGCCATCTAAAAAAATGCCATCACAGAGACTAATTATGCGGATATCGTGCGACAACCTTGTCTGAATAAAACTGTGCGACAGTCCGCAATTTTTGTTCCAGTTATACTCTGTGGTCTGGAATCAATGCACAAACGCGGGAAGGTTACCGGATTAAATATCCTAATGCGAGAGTTTTTATCGATTTTTTTGCTGCAACTCACGGCAGTAATGGGATGTAACACAAAATTATTACATTCAATTTACCGTTAGGATCTTTTTTGGGAATGATCCTATTCAATATGTTAAGGGAGATAAAAATGCACGTTTATGCATATGGGGGAAATCTCCGCTGTCGCGTGACAGCGGAGGCTTGCTAAAGGCGGGATCAGGGGCGGTGTTTACCGGGCAGGTTGCGGTCCAGCAAATCGACCATCCGGTCCGAGGCCGGCGTCATCAGCCACCAGCTCATGCCGATCAGCACGATGGATAAAGAGCCGACGATGATATCGGTTACCCAATGCGCGCCGATCATGATGCGCGGCAGAATAAAAATCACGAAGATCGCCAGGGCGATAAAGAAGGAACGCACGGTGAAATAGCGCAGCATATAGCAGGCGAAAATAAGCAGCATCATGCCGTGATCGCCGGGAAAACTGTCGGTTGAGCCGTCTTTGGTGTTAAAGCCGGTCATTTCGCTGACCAGGTTAACGTTGTCGAACAGGCGGGTCGGGCTGGGGCGCGACACCGGCAGCAGATGGCCGAGTTGATTAAGCACCACGGCGCTGAACAGGATAACGACGCCGAGCAGCAACATCCGTCGTCTGCCCCGGCCATCCTCATGAATAAAGAAGGAGAGGTAGAGTAATCCCATACACAACAGGGAAGCCGCATCAAACGCCCGGTTGTTGGTAATGGCAACCAGATAAAGGAAGAATCTGCTGCTTCCGAGATGCTGATTAAAGAAAAAGAAAATCTGGGAATCCGGGCCGAACCAAAAACCGTGGTTTTCCGGCAGATACCAGGACAAAAACAGTGCGATGCCCAGCACATTGCAAAACAGAATCCATGGCAAATTTTTGCGCGTCATAACGAATAACCTAATACCGGGTCAAAATTAAAAAAACAGGCGGATCATTTCAGGCGGGCGCGGAGTAAATCGCTTTGCAGCGTATTCCATGCGGCTTCCCGATCGTTAATGATCTCGATGCGGCTGTCCAGTGGCGCTCCCTGACGGGTTTCGATCTGAAAGTCCATTCCCTGACGGTTGACGACCAGCGTTCCCTCCGGGATGCGCAGGGTGCCTTTGACCCTCACCACCGGCGCAAGGCGCACCCATTCCAGCAGTTGTACCGTATCAAAGCAGGTTTCGGCGCTGAATATCCAGCCGCAGCTGAAGTAACCCTGCCCCTGGTTCAGGGCGCGGCGCCATCCTTGCCCGTCGCGCAGGCGCATCGCGGCAATGCCGGAAGCGGGCGCGGCGTGCCCGTGATGATGCTGACCGTCGGGCAGCTCCGCGTAATTGGTGCGCGGCGTGTTCAGCAGGTTGACGTCCAGCCCGCCCTGACGGGTGACGATGATTTGTCGCCCCGCGGCGTGCTGTTCCTGCCAGGCGTCCAGATTCGCGCGATCTTCATCGCCGTAGGTGTCTTCCTTATTGGCGATGATGATGTCGGCGCAGGCCAGCTGATCTCGAAAGTTTTCATTACCGGTATATTTTTCATCCGCCAGCTGACGGGCATCGAGCAGGCAAAAGGTGGCCTGCAACGTCAGCCATGCCTGATAGGTGTCGGAGGCCAGCAAGGCCATAATCTGCTTGGGATGGCCCAGACCGGTCGGCTCCACCAGCAGCCGGTCCGGCTTCGCCTGTTGCAGCAACATATTCAGCCCTACCTGCATGGGCAGCCCGTTGACGCAGCACATGCAGCCGCCGGGGATCTCCTTGAGCACCGCGCCGGTATCAGCCAACAGCGCGCCGTCGATGCCGATTTCGCCGAATTCGTTCACCAGCACCGCCCATTTTTCGTTTTCAGGCTTATGTGCCAGTAAATGGCGCAGCGTCGTGGTTTTGCCGCTGCCGAGAAAGCCGGTAATCAGATTCACTTTTGTCATTGGTGTTATCTATTAAAGTCGCCCGAAAAGAAGAAGGAATTATGATATCACGCTCACAAAAAAGATGGGTATGCTTCTTATATTTCAGTATGGCGATGTTTTGACCTGTATTCACAATTAAATTAAGGTTTTTATTTGGTTTAAAAGCCCAGAAGTTTCTTGGATGTCAGCGTTAATTATCGTGATTTCCGTTTTTCATGCCTTATATCCTGAATATCGAACTTTCTTAGAAAACCTCTAATTATTTTGCGTTATCAGCCGCTTATGTAGTCATACATCTGCTATTTTTAAGGAGCGGTTACGCAAAAAATTATTTTTACTTAAATATAACGAGGTTCATCATGAACGCATTCAAGCTAACTTTAGCTGTTTTTGGAATGCTTATGTCAGGGATGATGAACATGGCAGAAGCTGCCCCTTCTCCCAGCACTGGTATTATTCGGTTTGAGGGAATGATTGTTGAAGATGGCTGCGAGGTCGTCTATCAGGGGCAGAATCTGCAGTCCAGTTGCTACCGTAACGGACAAACGTTAACCGCACAGCACAGCATAGCATCGACGGCCGCTTCGCCGCAGTCCCTGCCACAGAATCTGGGTTCTACCCATATGAACTGGCTGGATGACTCACGCAAGCTCGGCATCCTGACCGTCAGCTATAATTAACACGGAAACCAGGTGAAAAAGGGGGCCGACTTTTCCTGGTGAGCCTGCCAATTTCTGCGGGAGGCTGTGATACAATCAGACCAAACGGAGTTAATCATGCCGTTTGGTCAGACCAAACGCAGCGTTCTGAAGGTATTGTATGAGGCTGTATCAGGAAATAGGAAACGCGTTGCGCGCATCCATCATCAGCGGGGAATACCCGGTCGGCGAACGCCTGCCGCCGGAACGCGATATCGCGACCCAGTTTGATGTCAGCCGCAGCGTGGTGCGCGAGGCGTTGATCATGCTTGAGCTGGAAAAGCTGATCGACGTGCGCAAGGGGTCTGGCGTATATGTTATTGCCCGGCCGCAGGACGTGCCGGGCCATACGCCGCGAACGCTGGATGAAAATACGTTCGGTCCCTTTGAATTACTGCAGGCGCGGCAGTTGCTGGAAAGTGAAATTGCCGCGTTTGCCGCTACCCGGGCCACGAAGGCCGACATCCTGAAAATGCGTCAGGCGATTGAGCAAGAGCGTCGTTCGCTGGCATCAGGCAGCGTGGATGAAAGCGCAGATGAGCAATTTCATTGTTTACTGGCGCAGTCCACGCAAAACAGCGTGCTGGCAAATATGGTGGCGGAAGCCTGGCAAGCCCGAAAGCGTAACCCACTCTGGGCCGGGCTCCATCTCCATACCCAGGATTTCAGTTATCACTGGAACTGGCTGGAGGACCATCAGAAAATTTTGCAGGCCGTGCTTAAGCGCGATGCCAAAGCAGCGAAACAGGCGATGTGGCAGCATCTGGAAAATGTAAAAACCAAGCTGCTGGAAATTTCGGATCCGGACGATCCCGCCTTTGACGGCTTTTTGTTTGACTCAACGCCGGCATTACTGGATGAATAAGACACACTGAAAATATAGCCAGGCCGGTCAGGTAACCCTGACCGGCCTTTTCTTTGCCTGTGATGGCGATGATCAGGCCATCAGCATGGCGCAGGCCTGTGCCGCGCCGTGTCGTTGCAGCGTCAGGTAAGCGTCGCAAACCGCACGTACGAAGGTTTCCTGTTGCGGCAGTTCGTCGCCGAATACCGTCCGCAGGCTCAGCAGGGCTTTCACCCGCGGGATTCCGTCCTCACTGGCGGCGACGGTCTGTTTCAGCGTGTCCAGCATCGGATCGCGGATATCAATGGGCTGTTGCCGATCGTCGATGCCGCCGACGTAGCGCATCCAGCCCGCCACGCCCAATGCCAGGCAGGGAAAGTCATTGCCGTGCGCCAGATGCCAGCGGATGGAGTCCAGCATGCGCTGCGGCAATTTCTGCGTGCCGTCCATGGCGATCTGCCAGGTGCGGTGCTTCAGCGACGGATTGCTGTAGCGCTCAATCAGCCGATCGGCGTACTGTTTCAGATCCACGCCGGTGACGCGCAGCGTCGGCGCCTGCTCGTTGAGCATCAGGCGGTGGGCGGCGGCACGGTAAGCGGGATCCTCCATGCAGTCGTTAATGTGTTGGTAACCGGCCAGATAGCCCAGATAGGCCAGGAAGGAGTGGCTGCCGTTCAGCATGCGCAGCTTCATTTCTTCATACGGCAAAACGTCTTTCACCAGCTCCGCGCCGGCGACTTCCCACTGCGGACGGCCGGCGACGAAATTATCTTCCACTACCCACTGGATAAACGGTTCGCAGGCGATGCCGCAGGGATCGGCTACGCCGACGGCCTGCGCCACTTCATTCAGGGTTTCGTCGGTCGCTGCCGGTACGATGCGGTCAACCATGGTGCTGGGGAAGGTGACGTGTTGTGCAATCCAGGCAGCCAGCTGCGGATCGCGCGTTTCAGCCAGGCCCAGAACCGCATTTTTCACCACGTGGCCGTTTTCCGGAATGTTGTCGCAGGAGAGGACGGTAAACGGCGGCAGGCCGCGTTCGCGGCGCAGGCGCAGGGCTTCGACGATAACGCCCGCCGCCGTCTGCGGCGCATGCGGCTGGGCCAGATCGGCCTGTACCGCGGGGTTATTGAGGTCCAGCTTACCGCTGCCCGGTTCGATGCAATACCCTTTTTCCGTGATGGTCAGCGAGACGATAGCAACCTGAGGCTCGGCCATTTTTTCCAGCACGGCATTGATGCCGTCGAACGTCGGGTGCAGCGATTCATGCACCGAACCGATGACGATCGCCTGGTTTGCCTGCGCGCCTTTTTCCAGCACGGTATACAGGTGATCCTGCTCACGTAGCTGCGTTATCAATGCCTCGCCGCCAAACAGATTCACTTCGCAATAGCCCCAGTCGCCGCCGCTCTGGTTAAGAACCCGGTCGGTCAGCAGCGCCTGATGGGCGCGGTGGAAGGCGCCGAAGCCTAAATGCACGATGCGGCTTTTCAGCAAGCGGCGGTCGTAACGGGGGCGGCGGACATCATCCGGCAATGCGTGGGTGGCGAGATTGTTCATGCTTAGCTCCGTTATAGAAAACAGCCATGGCGGGCCGGCGCAATCCGGCGGCATGGCATGAAGATATTAGACCACTTACGCCGGGAAATCCCTTTTCAGTCTCAGTGAGCGGAAAAACGATCGCTTCTGACGTATATGGTGCGCTTGCAGTCTAAAGTGATATGACAGAAAATAGAATTGGTAGGTCCAAAAATATCGTCTGATCGTGAGTTGGATCAACCAATGAAAACGAAGGCTTTGACAGCAACGGCGCAAACCGTGAAGGTGGCAAAGCAACTATACCGGTGATGATTTGGTATGACAGCATACAGGCAGTATATTTCCGTGTGGCAATGCTGTCTGACAACCTCCGGTAAACCAACAAAACTACCCACTGAGGGGGAAACACAGATGGAACAAACATGGCGTTGGTACGGCCCGAACGATCCCGTATCACTTGACGATGTGCGTCAGGCCGGGGCGACCGGGGTGGTGACCGCACTGCACCACATCCCCAACGGGGAAGTCTGGACGGTAGAAGAAATTGAGAAGCGCAAGGCGCTGCTGGCGGCCAAAAAACTGACGTGGTCGGTGGTGGAAAGCGTACCGGTGCATGAAGAGATCAAAACCCAGACGGGCGACTACCAGCGGCATATCGACAACTACAAGCAATCCCTGCGTAACCTGGGCGCCTGCGGCATCGACACCGTATGCTACAACTTCATGCCGGTGCTGGACTGGACGCGTACCGATCTGGAATACGAACTGCCGGACGGCTCCAAAGCCCTGCGTTTCGATCAAATCGCCTTTGCCGCGTTTGAGCTGCATATCCTGAAGCGCCCCGGCGCGCAGGCGGACTATTCCGCGCAGGAGCAGCAACAGGCGCAGGCCTACTTCGACGCGATGAGCGAGGCGGATGTCGCCAGGCTGACGGGCAATATCATCGCCGGCCTGCCGGGCGCGGAAGAGGGGTATACCCTGGATCAGTTCCGCGCGCGTTTGGCGGAGTACGACGGCATCGACAAAGCGCAGCTGCGCGCGCACATGGCGCACTTCCTGCGTGAAATCGTGCCGGTGGCGGAAGAAGCCGGCGTCCGGCTGGCGGTTCATCCGGACGATCCGCCGCGCCCGATCCTCGGCCTGCCGCGCATTGTCTCGACGATTGAAGACATGCAGTGGCTGAAAGAAACGGTAGACAGCATCAACAACGGCTTCACCATGTGTACCGGTTCTTACGGCGTGCGCGCCGACAACGATCTGGTACGGATGATCGAAACCTTCGGCGATCGTATTCACTTCACGCACCTGCGCGCCACCTGCCGTGAGGAAAACCCGAAAACTTTCCATGAAGGCGATCACCTGATGGGCGACGTGGACATGTACTCGGTGGTGAAGGCGATCCTGAGCGAAGAAGATCGCCGTCAGCGCGCCGGCGATACGCGGCCGATCCCGATGCGTCCGGATCACGGGCACCAGATGCTGGACGACCTGAAGAAAAAGACCAATCCGGGCTACTCTGCAATCGGACGCCTGCGCGGCCTGGCGGAAGTCCGCGGCGTGGAGCTGGCGCTGAAGCGCGCTTTCTTTCCTGAGCTGAAGTAACGGCGAACGGAAGTAAACATGAAACCCTGCCTTTGCGGCGGGGTTTTTTATTGGCAGTGAAAATGAAACGTCCCGGGCAGAGCCGGGACGTTGTAATGATCGTTGCTGATATCCGTCGGAGCGTTATCAGAAGGCGTCATTATCAGAAGGCATAGTTAAAGCCGACGCCATACAGCCATGCAATACCTTCAGAACGGAAGGTGTAAGGGCCTTCGTTAACGGTGACGTGCTTACCGTGCATGTAAGAGACGCCGACATCGACAGAAGCGTCTTTATTGAAGGCGTAAGAGGCACCGGCGCTCAGCCACAGACGATCCTGATCCGGAATCGAGATCGAACGGGTCGAGGCGGGAACCGGGCTGTCATCGAACGCGATACCGCTGCGGAAGGTCCAGTTATCGTCATAGAAGTAAGTGGTACCCAGCGCGATGCGGTAAGCATCTTTGAAGCCTTCATCTTTATAGAACAGCGTTTGGCCGTTGCCGGTCGCTTTCAGCTCCTGGAACTGGCTCCAACTGGTGTAGGCCAGACTGTAATGTACCGCCCACTGTGGTGCGACGCGGTGGTAACCGGAGACTTCCCACATTTCAGGCAGGTTCAGGGTCAGAGAACCGCCCATGGTGTTACCGTCGGTGCCGTATGGCAGGCCGGCGGGTTTATAAGCCGGTGGCAGGTTGTTGATCATGGAAGGCAGATCGCTGCGGTAGTTACCGTCAAAATCAACCTTCACTTCGGAACGGTAGGTCAGGCCGAAGCGGTTTTTCTCATCCACCTCATACAGAATGCCCGCATTCCAGCCATAACCCCAGGCGTTACCGTTCAGGTGGGCAATTTTGGTGTTATTGGGCAGGCCCAGCGCTGCGCCGCTTTCGCCGGCGTAACGCTCAATTTTGGCTTTGGCGTAAACGGCATCGAACCCAACGCCGAAGCTGAAGTGATCGTTGAGGCGATAAGCCGTGCTCAGGTTAAAGTTACCGGTGGTCAGGTCGGTGGTGCCGCCATAAGGACCGGCGGTGTAATGGTTGGAGAAATCCGTCGCCAGGCCGTAGTTGGACGTTATAGAGGCGCCCAGCGCCCACTGATCGTTAACCGGATAGATAAAGTGCAGGTTAGGCACAACGGCGCTGTCCGCGATGTTATCCGCGTTCAGGCTGGCGCCGCTGGGGGATCTGCCGCTGATGTCTACGTTCGGGGCGATGAATACCACGCCGCCGGAGAAAGAAGGACGATCAAACATCATCATGGTAGCCGGGTTACGGCTGCCGGAGGCTGCTGTGTCTGCCATGGCTCCTTCACCGGAATAAGCACGGCCTAACCCAATGGCCGAAAATTCATTCAACTGGAAGCCCGCCGCATGGACGTTTGCTGAAACGATTGCCACTGCAATGGCTAATGCCGACTTTGTAAACAGGTTTTTCTGGCGCATGACCGAAACCTCATGTGTCTATTTTATAAACTATGTTACGCGCTGTAACAAAAGAAGCGCGGATTGTAGAGTCCGTGAGTGATCCGACAAATCAGACCAGTGAGAAGAGTATAGGTCCGAGCCTTGTAGTTGTTGCAAGAATGTTTCATAAATTAATCAACTTTGATCTAAAAAAAGAGATCGGGGTAACAAAAATACGCACAATAGCAAAGTTCGTATTACATATCGGCAGCATTATTCATGCGTAAATGTGATTTTACTCACTTAATGGGGTTCGTTTGCGTTGAAGCTAGTCTCTGAACCGGGAGAGGCGTAAAATACGTACGGAATTTATATTTTTTGAGCCGGATCATAAATTGGCAACTATTCAGGCCAATTTGACCAGCGAGGAGAGAGTTGAAATGACTGATGCAATCAAAACATGTAACGCACAGGAAACTGCCGCCTGCTGCTGCGTGGACGTAGGCACCGTAATGGATAACAGCGACTGCACTGCTTCCTATCATCATGTTTTTGAAACAGAAAATGAAGCGAAAGCGATGCTGGAAATGCTGACGACGAAGGCGCGCGCAGTGGAATCAGAGCCGTGCAAAATTACCAGCACCATCGCCAAAGAAGCCGACGGCTATGCATTAACCGCGGATTTTCTTTTTGACTGCCAGGCTGAAACGCTGATTTTCCAATTAGGTCTGCGTTAATTTCCGCAAATTAACGAATAAACGCGGTCTTTATGGCCGCGTTTTTTATTTCCTGCTTCCGCCACTTATTTTCCTTTCCGGGTCTGTGCGACCGCCCGCATATTTTCGCTTTCTCTGTTTGCCAGATGTAAAAAAATAGTTAATGATTCTGTTATCAGGTCTGACCTGTTCAACAATGATGATTTTTTCTTTTTTTAGCAGGAGCGAATGATGAGTCAATCACATTCTCTGGTGACGCGGGCCGGTGACAGGATCGCCATCGTTGAGGGGCTGAGGACGCCTTTTGCCCGCCAGGCGACGGCATACCGGGGGATCCCCGCGGTGGATCTGGGGAAGATGGTGGTCAGCGAGCTTCTGGTGCGCAGCGGCGTGGCGCCTGAACAGATCGACCAGGTGGTCTTCGGGCAGGTGATCCAGATGCCGGAGGCGCCCAATATTGCGCGTGAAATCGTGCTGGGAACCGGCATGAGCGTGCATACCGATGCCTACAGCGTATCGCGTGCCTGCGCCACCAGCTTTCAGGCCGTTGCCAGCGCGGCGGAGAGTATCGCTGCCGGAACGGTGAACGTGGCGATTGCCGGCGGCGCGGATTCCTCATCAGTGCTGCCTATCGGCGTGAGCAGGGCGCTGGCCCTGACGTTGGTAGACATGAATAAGGCCCGCACGCTCGGGCAGCGGCTTAAATTGCTGAGCCGCCTGAAGCTGCGCGACCTGCTGCCGGTTTCACCGGCGGTGGCGGAATACTCCACCGGACTGCGCATGGGCGACAGCGCGGAGCAAATGGCCAAGAGCCATCATATTTCCCGTGAGGCGCAGGATGCCCTGGCGCACCGTTCTCATCAGCGCGCGGCGCAGGCCTGGCGTGAAGGGCTGTTGCGCGATGAGGTGATGACGGCGTTTGTTCCGCCATACCGGCAATCGTTGGATCAGGATAACAACGTGCGTCTGGATTCGGAGCTGGCGTCATACGCCCGCCTCAAACCGGCGTTCGATCGCCGCCACGGCACCGTTACCGCGGCCAACAGCACGCCGCTGACCGACGGCGCGGCGGCGGTGCTGATGATGAGTGAATCGCGTGCGGCGGCGCTGGGGCTGACGCCGCTGGGGTATTTGCGCAGCTTTGCCTTCAGCGCCATCGACGTGTGGCAGGACATGCTGCTGGGGCCGGCCTATGCGACGCCGCGGGCGCTGGCGCGCGCGGGCATTACGCTGGCGGATCTGACGTTGATCGACATGCATGAGGCCTTCGCCGCACAAACGCTGGCGAATGTGAAAATGTTCGCCAGTGAGCGCTTTGCCCGCGAGAAGCTGGGGCAGGACGCGGCGATCGGCGAAATTGATATGGAAAAATTTAACGTATTGGGCGGCTCGATTGCCTACGGGCATCCCTTCGCTGCGACCGGGGCGCGAATGATCACCCAAACGCTGCGCGAACTGCGCCGCCGGGGCGGCGGCCTGGGGCTGACGACCGCCTGTGCGGCCGGCGGACTGGGCGCGGCGATGATTCTGGAGGTGGAGTGATGTCAGCAGCAGAGCATTCTGTGCAAGCACAGCAGCCATCCGTTGAAAACGGCGGAGCGTTTCAGCTTGAGGTGCGTCCCGATGGCATTGGCATCATCACCATCGACGTACCCGGAGAGCGGGTGAATACCCTGAAAGCGGAGTTTGGCGGGCAGGTTGAGGCGATTTTGCAGCAGGTGGCGCAAAGTAACCTGGAAGGGCTGGTGATTATTTCGGGGAAACCGGATTCGTTTATCGCCGGCGCGGACATCACCATGTTGGCCGCCTGCACCTCTGAACAAGAGGCCAGAACGCTGGCGCAGAAAGGGCAGGTTATCTTTTCGCGCCTGGCCGGGCTTTCCATTCCCGTGGTCGCCGCCATTCACGGCGCCTGCCTCGGCGGCGGGCTGGAGCTGGCGCTGGCGTGTCACCGCCGGGTTTGTTCCCTCGACGATCACACCGTGCTCGGCTTGCCGGAGGTACAGCTCGGGTTGTTGCCGGGCTCCGGCGGCACCCAGCGTTTGCCGCGCCTGATCGGGGCGTCGCGGGCGCTGGATCTGATTCTGACAGGCCGCCACCTGCGGGCGCGTCAGGCGCTGAAATCAGGATTGGTGGACGACGCGGTGCCGCAGTCGATTTTGCTGGAAACGGCAATCGCCATGGCAAAACAGGGCTGGTATACCCGGCCCCGCTTACCGGCAATGGAGCGCCTGCTCAGCGGCCCGCTCGGCCGCAGCCTGCTGTTCTCTATGGTGCGTAAAAAAACGCTGGCGAAAACGCACGGCAACTACCCGGCGGCGGAAAAAATTATCCACGTGGTGCGTCAGGGGCTGGAGTACGGCAGCACGCAGGGCTATGAAGAGGAAGCCCGTGCGTTCGGGGAATTGGTGATGACGCCGGAATCCGCCGCGCTGCGCAGCCTGTTTTTTGCGTCTACCGCGCTGAAGAAAGAACGCGGCGCACAGGCGGAACCCGGCCCGCTCAAGCTGGCCGGCGTGCTCGGCGGCGGCCTGATGGGCGGCGGTATTGCCGCCATCACGGCGACCCGGGCGGGAATTCCGGTACGCATCAAGGACATCAGCGAGCAGGGGATTAACCACGCGCTGAAATATTGCTGGGATCTGCTGAGCAAGCGCGTCGCCAAAAAGCGAATGAGCAACGCGCAGCGTCAGAAGCAGATGCAACTGTTGTCAGGCACGCTGGATTACAGCGGCTTCAGCCACCTCGATATCGTGATTGAAGCGGTATTCGAAGATTTGGCGCTGAAGCAGCGAATGGTGGCGGACGTTGAGCAATACGCCGCGCCGCGGACGGTATTCGCTTCCAATACCTCTTCGTTGCCGATTCATCAGATTGCGCACGGCGCCCGGCATCCGGAGAAGGTCATCGGGCTGCACTATTTCAGCCCGGTGGACAAGATGCCGTTGGTGGAAATTATTCCCCACGCCGGCACCAGCGAACAGACCATCGCCACGACGGTGGCGCTGGCGCAGCGGCAGGGGAAAACGGCCATCGTCGTGGCCGACCGGGCCGGATTCTACGTGAACCGCATTCTGGCGCCTTATATGAGCGAGGCGGCCCGCTGCCTGCTGGAAGGCGAGCCGGTGGAGACGGTCGATCGCGCGCTGGTCAAATTCGGTTTCCCGGTGGGGCCGTTTGCGTTGCTGGACGAGGTCGGTATTGACGTCGGCACCAAAATATTGCCGGTGCTGGTGAAAGAGCTGGGCGACCGCTTTGCCGCGCCGGAGGCATTCGAGCGTCTGTTGCAGGACGATCGCAAAGGCCGCAAGAATGGCCGGGGCTTTTATTTATACGGCAAGGGGAAACGGGACAAGGCGAAAAAAGCCGATGCGGGTGTCTATCGCCTGCTCAACGTATCGCCTTCCGCCCGTATGGGCGAGGAGGCGATCGTGCAGCGTTGCGTGATGCTGATGCTGAACGAAGCGGCCCGCTGCGTGGAAGAAGGCGTGGTGCGCAATGCCCGCGACGGGGATATCGGCGCGGTGTTCGGCATCGGTTTTCCGCCTTTCCTGGGCGGGCCGCTGCGCTACATCGACACGCTGGGCGTCAGCCGGGTGGTAGAGACGCTGCGGGCGCTGGAGCAGCGCTATGGCGAACGTTTCGCGCCCTGCGGGCGGCTGTTGGATATGCAGCGGGAGGGGCGTAAGTTTCACGTGGAAACGTAAATATTCCGGCAGGAGTGTGACCCGGATCACCGCCCTGGATTCCTGACGAAGCGGGGTTCTGTACACGCCGGCAAGGTCACGGTAGTTTAGCCGCAAGTGCGTTCAGGGCGAATTGAGAGTATAGTTCGTCACCATGGACAAAAGTTAATCAACGGGCTTCCGACGTTGACGATCCGGTGTTGTGCGCGCCCGCAGGGGATGCGCGGTTGATGCGGAAAAGCGCATTAATTGAATGTGAAATCAGGCCGAACGCCCCGTTTACGGGGCGTTCGCCACGAATAGCGGTGTTCTATGCAAGTTTTGATAATGCGTCACGGCGAGGCGGCGATCGCAGCCGCCAGCGATGCGGCCAGGCCCCTGACCGTTCGCGGGCATGATGAGTCAGTGCAGATGGCGACCTGGCTGCGCGCGCAGTCTTACGCGATCGATCGCGTACTGGTCAGCCCCTACCTGCGGGCTCAGCAAACGCTTTCTGCCGTGCACGAAGTATTAACCCTGCCGGAAACGGCGGTGACCCTTCCCGAACTGACGCCCGGCGGCGATGCTGGCATGGTGGCCGGTTATCTGGAAATGCTGGCGCGCGAAGGGGCGGAAACGGTGCTGGTGGTTTCGCACCTGCCGCTGGTCGGGTATCTGGTTTCCGCGCTGTGTCCGCAGGAAACGCCCCCGATGTTCGCGACCTCGGCGATTGCCGAAGTGACGCTGGATAACGAAGGGGAAAACGGCGCGCTGGAGTGGCAGGTCAGCCCGGCGCACCTGTTGCTGAAAGCCTGAAAAACGCCGCGTAAAAAATAACGCCTGTCGCCCGACAATCTCTCCGGAGCCGCGCCCTGAAGCGGCTCCGGCGCGTTTACGCGGTTACCGCTCGTCCTGTTCCACCAGGATCAGCAGCGCCGCATCTCCCCCCCATTCCCGCGAAGCCTGATGGAAGGCGATCACGTCCGGATGCTGCGCCAGCCACAGCGGCGTTTGCTGCTTCAGCACGTGTTTGCCGTGCCCGTGCATCACGCAGGCGCAGTAAACATGCTCGCGCCGGCAGGCGGCGATCATTGCGCCAAGCTCCTGCTTGGCCTGCATCTGCGTCAGCCCGTGCAGATCAAGGAACAGATCGGGCACGTAATCTCCGCGGCGCAGCTTTTTCAGCTCAAAGTGACTGGTTCCCGGCCGGACGTAGCGGGTCGGTCCTTCGTCGTCCAATTGCGGCTGGAATTCATCGGAAAAATAAAACGTCGCGTCGATTTGTTCCTGCAACAGCTTGCGCGGCGCGATCTGGCGCACCGGCCGGCGGGGAGGATGAGTGATGGTATCCTGCTTCAGCCTGCGCACCCGGCCTACGGACTCCCTGAACAGGGCGGCATCTTCAGGAGTAATGGTTTTGCGGTTTTTCATCGTTTGAAATAAGAAATTACGGGCTATTTCCTCAGTGTACCCTTATCCGGCGCTCCGGCTAAACAGAAAAGTCGCGGATCGCATGCGTGACGGGCTGATTTGTTGCCGGCTTCATGGCAAACTACCGGATTATTTTCCCCGATTTACAGATACAGTCATCCCGCCGGAGGGTAATTTGGATAAGATTTTCGTCGATGAAGCGGTCAATGAGCTGCACACCATTCAGGATATGTTGCGCTGGGCGGTCAGCCGGTTTAATGCGGCGAACATCTATTACGGGCACGGCACCGACAACTCCTGGGATGAAGCGGTGCAACTGGTGTTGCCGACGCTCTACCTGCCGATGGATATTCCCGAAGATATGCGCACCGCGCGCCTGACCCTCAGCGAGCGCCACCGCATCGTGGAACTGGTTATCCGCCGGGTCAATGAGCGTATTCCGGTCGCCTACCTGACCAACAAGGCCTGGTTTTGCGGGCATGAGTTTTACGTGGATGAGCGCGTGCTGGTGCCACGTTCGCCCATCGGCGAGCTGATTGACAACCGTTTCAGCGGCCTGATTCAGCACGAGCCGGCGCATATCCTGGATATGTGCACCGGCAGCGGCTGCATCGCCATTGCCTGTGCTTACGCCTTTCCGGAGGCCGAGGTGGACGCGGTGGATATCTCCACCGACGTACTGGCGGTGACCGAGCAAAACATTCAGGCCCACGGCATGGAGCATCAGGTTACGCCCATCCGTTCTGATCTGTTCCGCGACTTAACGGCGTTGCGTTACGACCTGATCGTCACCAACCCGCCTTATGTCGATGCGGAAGACATGTCCGACTTGCCGCAGGAATACCGCTTTGAGCCGGAGCTTGGCCTGGCGGCGGGCACCGATGGCCTGAAGCTGGCGCGCCGTATCCTGGCCTGCGCGCCGGATTACCTGACGGACGACGGCGTGCTGATCTGCGAGGTTGGCAACAGCATGGTGCACCTGATTGAAGAATATCCCGATATCCCCTTCACCTGGCTGGAGTTCGACAACGGCGGCGACGGCGTTTTCATGCTGACCCGTCAGCAACTGGTGGATTGCGCGGCGCATTTTTCCCTGTACCGGACCTGATCCGCACGCATCACATTGAAAAAAATAACTAACGGTATTGCAAACAACGACATCGTAAACGACAGAATAACGGTAAGGAGCCGTGCATGGCAGGTAACAGCATCGGGCAGTTTTTTCGGGTCACCACGTTCGGCGAATCGCACGGCGTCGCGCTGGGTTGCATCGTGGACGGCGTTCCGCCGGGCATTGCGCTGACGGAGGAGGACCTGCAACACGATCTCGATCGTCGTCGTCCGGGAACGTCGCGCTATACCACGCAGCGGCGCGAACCGGATCGGGTGCGCATTCTTTCCGGCGTATTTGAAGGAAAAACCACCGGCACCAGCATCGGCCTGTTGATTGAGAATACCGATCAGCGCTCTCAGGATTACGGCGAGATCAAGGATCTGTTCCGTCCGGGGCATGCGGATTATACCTACGAGCAAAAATACGGCGTGCGTGACTACCGCGGCGGCGGCCGTTCTTCGGCGCGTGAAACCGCGATGCGGGTGGCGGCGGGCGCTATCGCCAAAAAATATCTGGCGGAGCGTTTCGGCGTGCGGGTGCGCGGCTATCTGGCGCAGATCGGCGATGTCCGCTGCGAACTGAAGGATTGGGATCAGGTGGAACAGAATCCTTTCTTCTGCCCCGATCCGGATAAGCTGGAGGCGCTGGACGAGCTGATGCGCGCGCTGAAAAAAGAGGGCGACTCCATCGGCGCGAAGGTCACCGTCGTGGCGGAACGCGTGCCGGCCGGTTTGGGCGAGCCGGTGTTCGACCGGCTGGATGCCGATCTGGCCCACGCGCTGATGAGCATCAACGCGGTGAAAGGGGTAGAGATCGGCGATGGCTTTGCCGTGGTGAACAAGCGCGGAAGCGAGAACCGGGACGAAATTACCCCGCAAGGCTTTCTGAGCAATCACGCCGGCGGCGTTCTGGGCGGCATCAGCAGCGGGCAGGACGTTGTTGCGCATCTGGCGCTGAAGCCGACGTCCAGCATTATGGTGCCCGGCCGGACGATCAACCGCCGGGGCGAGGCGGTGGAAATGGTAACCCGCGGGCGACACGATCCCTGTGTCGGGATCCGCGCGGTGCCGATTGCCGAAGCCATGATGGCGATCGTCTTGATGGATCATTTGCTGCGCCAGCGGGCGCAGTGCGCCGACGTTGTGTGCGACGTACCGCGTTGGTAAAGGGAATAATAAAAGGAGCGGTGAGAATGAAGAAAGCCTGGTGGGCAGGAGCATTGATGCTGGCGGCATCGGCATCATCAGGGGCATTAACGCCCTGGCAAAAGATTGATCATCCGGTCGCCGGCGCGCCGCAGGCCATCGGCGGCTTTGCCAACGGCTGCATCGTTGGCGCGAATCCGCTGCCGTTGCAGTCGGCGACGTATCAGGTGATGCGTGCTGACAAACGCCGTTATTTCGGCCACCCGGATCTGCTGGCTTTTATTGATCGCCTGGGGCAGGAAACCAGCCAGCGCGGAATGGGGCAATTGCTGATCGGCGATATGGCGATGCCGGCCGGCGGGCGCTTCAGCAGCGGCCACGCCAGCCATCAGTCCGGGCTGGACGTAGATATCTGGCTGCAACTGCCGAAACAGCGCTGGACCCAGCAGCAACTGCTGAAACCCCAGCCGGTGGATCTGGTGGCGGTAAACGGGCGCAACGTGATTGCGCGCCTGTGGCAACCGGAAATCGGCGAGCTGATTAAGCTGGCGGCGAAAGATAAAGATGTGACGCGTATTTTCGTCAATGCGGCCATCAAGCAGCAACTGTGCGATACCGCCGGCGCCGACCGGGAGTGGCTGCGTAAGGTTCGCCCCTGGTTCGCTCACCGGGCGCACATGCACGTTCGCCTGCGCTGCCCGGCAGACAGCGCGAGCTGTGAAGATCAAACGCCGCCGCCGGCCGGCGATGGCTGCGGCGCCGAGCTGGCCAGCTGGTTCCAGCCGCCGCCTCCGGGCAGCAAACCGACGCGGCCTTCCACGCCGCCGCCGTTGCCGGCCGGTTGCCAGGTGCTGTTGGATACCCACTTTAACGGCGGTTGAGTTTTCTGTCTGACGCATGATTAACCCCGGCAGGATGCCGGGGTTTTTTACGTTTCGGAAGAGTTTATTTTTAGCGCATGAAAGCGTAGTCTGTGCGACGATTTTTCACCTTTCTTGCGTCATTTTTCAGGCTGGGAACATGGACTTACTGTCGTTAACGCCCTCATTGCTGGGGATCCTGTTTGCCGTCGCCATTGTGGCCGGTTTTATCGATTCCATCGCCGGCGGCGGCGGTCTGCTCACCGTTCCCGCCCTGCTGGCCGCCGGGCTTCCGCCGGCGCAGGCGCTGGCGACCAATAAGCTTCAGTCCGTCGGCGGTTCGTTTTCCGCCAGCCTCTACTTCGTGCGGCGCAAAGTGGTCAATCTGGCCGATCAAAAGCTGGTGATTGCGCTGACGTTTGCCGGATCAGTCATCGGTTCGCTGATGGTGCAGCATTTACAAGCCGATATTCTGCGTCAGTTGCTGCCGTTGCTGGTGATCGGCGTCGGGATCTATTTTCTGCTGACGCCGCGCCTGGGCGAGTCCGATCGCCAGCGCCGCCTGTCGTGGGTGCCGTTTGCGATTATCGCGGGCGGGGGCGTCGGGTTTTATGACGGTTTTTTCGGGCCGGGCGCCGGTTCCTTCTATGCGCTGGCTTACGTGACGCTGTGCGGCTTCAATCTGGCAAAATCCACCGCCCATGCCAAAGTGCTCAATTTCACTTCTAACCTCGCGGCGCTGCTCTGCTTTGCCCTCGGCGGGCATATGGTCTGGTCCGTTGGATTGGTGATGCTGGTTGGTCAGGTGATCGGCGCACGTATGGGCGCGCGTATGGTGCTGAGTAAGGGGCAGCGCCTGATTCGTCCGATGATTGTGGTGGTTTCGTTTGCGGTGAGCTGCAAGCTGCTGTATGACAATCACGGCAGCGAGATCGCCGCCTGGTTCGCGAACTTTTTCTAGCCACGCCTGACGGGGTTGTCCCGGCTGATGGCCCGTGCGACAATCCATACAGGTAAGCAGCGCCGGGAGTGGCGCTGTTTTTGATTTTACTCACATGTCGTAACGCTATGCAGCCCACAGAGAACACGCATCACTATCAGGACCTGATTGATATCTTCGGCCGGTGCTTTGCCGATGATTACCACACCCGGCTGGAGAAGGGAGAAGATGAACCTGTCTACCTGCCGGCGGATGACGAATTTCCCTATCACCGCATCATTTTCGCCCACGGATTTTATGCCAGCGCGTTGCACGAAATTTCACACTGGTGCATTGCGGGCGCGGAGCGCCGTAAGCTGGTTGATTTCGGCTACTGGTATTGCCCGGACGGACGCGATGCGCAAACTCAGGCGCAGTTTGAGGTGGTGGAGATTAAGCCACAGGCGTTTGACTGGCTGTTTTGCGTCGCGGCGGGATATCCGTTCAACGTCAGCTGTGACAATCTGAACGGGGATTTCGAACCCGATCGCATTGCCTTTCAACGCAAAGTGCATGCGCAGGTGATGGCGTATCTGGCGGAGGGCATCCCGCCCCGGCCCGCGCGCTTTATTCAGGCGCTGCAATCGTTTTACAATACGCCGCCTTTGACGGCAGACATGTTTCCGTATCCGCAAGATTTACATTAACAGTAAGAGGACTCCCGATGATCGCAGAGTTTGAAGCCCGCATTCTGGCGCGGATTGACGATATGGTAGAACACGCCAGTGATGATGAGCTGTTTGCCGGCGGTTATCTGCGCGGGCATTTAACGCTGGCGGTGGCGGAGCTGGAAGGCGGAACCGGGCACGGCGCCGCCGAGCTGGACGCGGCGGTACAGGAGAGCCTGGCGAAAGCGATTAATGCCGGCGAGCTTTCTCCGCCGGACCAGGCGTTGGTTCAGAATCTGTGGGCGCGCCTGTATCAGGATGCCGTTCAGGCCTGACCCTCTCTTTAACGCGGCGCATCTTCCGATGCGCCGTTGGCTTATGCCGGTTTCCCCTTCAGCAATTTTCTGACCCACATCCGGTTAGGGTTGAGCGCATCCAGAACGGGCTGCGCCAGCGGCAGCGGTTCGCCGCAAATCTGCGCCGCCAGCACTTCCGCACACAGCGGGGCGCTGCACAGGCCGCGTGAGCCCAGGCCGCCGATCATAAAAAGATCCGGATAGACCGGCGCGGGCGCGACGTTCTGCGGCTCCCGGCTGAGTTTTTTCAACTGTGCATAATGTGTCAGCGTCGCGGCGTAATCCGGCACCGCGCCCACCATCGGCAGATGATCGCGTACCGCGCAGCGCACGCCGGCACGGGCCTGATCCGCGCTGATATCCACCTCCTGCGCCCATGCCGCCTCTGGCAGGCAGTCCAGCAAGCGGGTGCGGTTTTCCTCTTGATCGGAACGCCGGTACGCTGTGTCTGTCTGGTTGCGCTGGTAGCTGGCACCGATGCAGTGCAGGCCGGTGGCGGGATTCACCGGCGTAAGATAGCCGTCGTAGCACAGTACCTGCCGCAGGCGGCTCAGGGCCGGCGTGTCGGGAATATGGCTGACCTGACCGCGCACGGCGTAGAGCGGCAGCGGAGCCGTTACGTCAAACCCGGTAATTTCATGGCCGTTCGCCAATACCACGCAGGGAGCGGCATGGCGCCCGCCGCTTTCCGTTTCCAGAAGCCAGCATTCATCCCGGCGTTGCAGCGCCCGGATTCGGGTTGCCGGGTAAACAACGGCGCCGTTGCGTTGTGCCAGCGTAACGGCCGCGCGGGTTAACTGCGCCGGGCAAAGCCAGCCGCCGTCCGGATAACAAACGCCGTCATGAAAAACGGGTAAACCGCACAATGGCTCCAGCGTTTGCGCATCGGCCGGAAAACACAGCGTTTCCGGCCAGTTACCCGTCGTGATGCTGTGCAGCTTTTGCGTGCTTTTTTCATCCCATCCTAACTGCGTGACGCCGCACCACTGGTGGTCGAATGCGCATCCTTCCTGCGCCAGTTGGTCGTAACGGCGGCGGGCAAAGGAAAATGCGGCGGTGAAGAACTGCTCCAGCGCGTCATTCTTCCCGTTTAGCAATGGGTACAGCGCGCCTTGCCGGTTGCCGGACGCGCCTTGCCCCGGCTCATTGTCGGCATAGTAGAGGGTGACTCTGGCACCGCGGCGCAGCAGGGCGAGGGCGGTCAGTGCGCCGGCGATGCCGCCGCCGATAACGGCGACGTCATGCGGGTTGCCGGCGGCAGGGCGGCTGAACCAGGGGGCGGGATCGGGACGGGCTTCATCATACTGTTTTACGCCGGCCAGCATTTCGCGCTTGTGGCCGAATCCTTTGATTCTTTCCACCAGGAACCCCGCCTGCTGCAACCCGCGGCGCACAAAGCCGGCGGCGGTAAACGTGGCGAACGTGCCGCCGGGCGCAGCCAGTGACGCCATGGCCCGGAACAGGGCGTCGGTCCACATATCCGGATTTTTCGCCGGGGCGAAGCCGTCGAGGAACCAGGTATCGATTTTACCGTGCAATGCGGCGGGCAGGGCGGGAATGCATTCATTGACGTCGCCGAACCACAAATCCAGCGTGATGTGTTCTTCCGCCAGCAATACCCGGTGGCAGCCGGGCAGAAGCATCGGCCAGCGGGCGCGTAATTCGGCGCTGAAAGCGGCAAGTTCCGGCCAATGCTGGTGCGCAGCCGTTAAATCATCCACCCTGAGCGGAAATTTTTCAAAACTGATGAAATGCAGGCGCTTTAATACCGAATCCGGATTTTCGCGGCGAAAATCGATAAATGCCTGCCAGAGCGCCAGGAAATTCAAGCCGGTACCGAATCCGGTTTCCGCGACAATAAAGACGCTTTCCTGCCAGGTTTTCCAGCGTGATTCCAGCCGGTTTCCCTGCAAAAAGACATAGCGGGTTTCCAACAGGCCGTTTTGATTAGAGAAGTAAACGTCGTCGAACTGTTGGGATACAGGTGTACCCTGTTCATTCCAGCTCAGCGTGGCGCTTTGGATGGCAGAGTGGCTCACGGTAGATTACTCCTGATTCAAGTCTGTAGCGATTTTAACGGGCATTTATCGGGGCGGCAAATGGCGTGCCATCTGGTTCAACCACATCTGATCGGACTTGCTCAGCGTACATCTGTACGCTAAAGTGCGAATCAAAATCGTGAATGGTTTAACGCTTAACGAGGTAATAGATGAAACGTGCAGTGATTACCGGCCTGGGGATCGTCTCGAGCATCGGCAATAACAAGCAGGAAGTACTGTCCTCTCTGCGGGAAGGGCGCTCGGGGATCACCTTTTCCCAGGAACTGAAAGATTCCGGGATGCGTAGTCACGTATGGGGTAACGTCAAGCTGGATACGACGGGACTGATCGATCGCAAGGTCGTGCGTTTTATGAGTGATGCGTCTATTTACGCTTATTTATCTATGGAACAGGCGATTGCAGACGCCGGCCTGCCTGCTGAGGTGTATCAGAATAACCCGCGCGTTGGCCTGATTGCCGGCTCCGGCGGCGGCTCTCCGCGTTTTCAGGTGTTCGGCGCCGATGCAATGCGCAGCCCGCGCGGTCTGAAGGCGGTCGGTCCGTACGTTGTCACAAAGTCCATGGCTTCCGGCGTTTCCGCCTGCCTGGCGACGCCGTTTAAAATTCACGGCGTGAACTATTCCATCAGCTCTGCCTGCGCAACCTCCGCGCACTGTATTGGCAATGCGGTTGAACAAATTCAGATGGGCAAGCAGGACATCGTGTTTGCCGGCGGCGGCGAAGAGCTGTGCTGGGAAATGGCCTGTGAGTTTGACGCGATGGGCGCGCTTTCCACCAAGTTTAACGATACGCCGGAAAAAGCTTCCCGTACCTATGACGCCAGCCGTGACGGCTTCGTTATCGCCGGCGGCGGCGGTATGGTGGTAGTTGAAGAACTGGAGCATGCGCTGGCGCGCGGCGCGCACATTTATGCCGAAATCGTCGGCTATGGTGCGACCTCCGACGGCGCTGATATGGTTGCGCCTTCGGGTGAAGGTGCTGCGCGCTGCATGCGTATGGCGATGCAGGGCGTCGAGACCCCGATCGATTACATCAACGTGCACGGTACTTCAACGCCGATCGGCGACGTGAAAGAACTGGGCGCTATTCGTGAAGTGTTTGGCGACACCACGCCGGCGCTCTCTTCGACGAAAGCAATGACGGGTCACTCGCTGGGTGCTGCCGGGGTGCAGGAAGCCATCTATACCCTGCTGATGGCGGAGCATGACTTTATTGCCCCGAGCATTAATATCGAAGAACTGGATGAACATGCTGCGGGAATGAACATTGTTACCGAACCGACTGAACGTAAGCTGACAACGGTAATGTCTAACAGCTTTGGTTTCGGCGGCACCAACGCAACATTGGTGATGCGTAAATATACCCAATAATGTTCTGATGTGAATGAACTACCGATAAAGACCCGCTTTAAGCGGGTCTTTTAATTGATATCGCTGAAGAGTCGATTATCCGGAAGTAAGTGATTGGATAAAACGGAGTATTACCCTCAGACCCTTATACTATTACAGATGATGAATACTTGGGCTGAGTAATATTTATAGAGTTGTAATAAAAATATTTTAGTTATGTAATTGTCAGGAAGTGTTCAATATTAAAACAACGATCAGGTGAACGTTTCACCGTTTGTTCGTTTTCACACCGTTATAATCAACCTCCCCGGCACTTATCAATTAACAAGCGCTTAATGAACTCACATACGTTTGCGTACTTCTCCGCCTTGGTTTTACTGCGCTGAGCGGTGAAGCGTTCATTATCTACGTAAATGAGGTAGTTGTTGTCTTCAATGATGAAGCGCAGCGGGATGTCGAAGAACGCAGAAGGCGTTTGGATAGGATCCTCAGAAATACCTGTGCGAATTAGGAAGTCTATTCCCATATCATCACCCAGGCTTTGATTAAGCTTCATTTTAGCGATGGGGTGGGGGATGTTTTCAGGAATGCCTATAACGACGCGCGGCGTCTTTTCTGTTTGCCAACTACCGCCAAGAAAGAGTGATTTCTTGTATTCATTGAATAAATGCTCGATTTCACGGATGATTTCGCCTTCAATAGCTTTATGACGATTCACCGTGCTTTTTAGCGTGTTACACAAATCGCTATAGGTAATGCTCTTAATGTTCTTCCGTAAATGCCGATTATTATTCACTTCCATTATTCATTGCCTGTTTAGATTACCCAATGATCTGATTGAACTGAAACCACAGACATGCGGCAGGAAAGGCTATCCTGCTTGCGCCTGTCGGAGCTAAAAAGATGCTAGGTTAAGAACTTTACTAATCATAGCTGAATTTAGCCTTACGTCAATTGCCAGATACTTAATGGATCATTATAAAACCTTTCAATATGGTTCTTACGCTTGCGCCTTTTCATTAGGAATTAATCACCTAATATGGAGATAATTCTTATTAAGAATTTTCTTATCATTGTAAAAATAGGACTTTACCTAAAAAGAAGATGCCTATGAATGTTAATAAATGGTTTCCATACGAATTTAGGCTTTTTTTCTCTCCGGGTTGGCGCCGGCAAGATCGCCGTATCGCCCGTCTGTCATACGTTAGAGGGGAGGCCGGCGGTGCAGCGCCGGGCAGGCGGCAACAAAAAACCCGCCGAAGCGGGTGGATGAGGTAAGGCTAACAATTAAGGAAATAGTATGAAAAATGCATTGTCAGTCAATGATAGGTATCTTGAATGTACCCGGCAAATGTAAAGAATGCATTTGCGTGTTAGTTAACATATTGATGGGGATGTATCAGGAATCATCATCAATACGCATTCGCTGAATAGTCTGATGAGTGTAAAAATGGTGGTTTTTTCTTCTGATAATCACCCCAATGGGCAATATTCTGAATTTAATGGCACCGCGCCATAAAAAATAAAAAAGAAACCGCGCAAATCGCGGTTTCTTGATTAATGACGGAATTAATTATCGCTATTAAGCTTTCGGCGCCGGTGCTGCTGATTTTTTAGCCTTTTGGTGCTTTTTAGCCGCCTGGGCTTTCTGAGCTACCGGTTTTTTAGTGTGTTTAGCTTTTTTGGCTGCCTGAGCTTTCTGTTCTGCGGCCGGTTTAGCGCTTTTCTTCTGATGTTTCTTTGCTGCCTGAGCTTTTTGCTCGGTAGCTGCTTTTTTGTGGTGCTTGGCCTTCTTACTGTGTTTGGTGGTTGCCGGTGCTTTGGCAGGCGCAGCAGCAGACTGCGTGGCAGCCGCCGTGTTGGCAGGCGCAGCGGCGGTATCCGCGGCGAAAGCGACGGAAGACAGACCCATGGTGGCGGCAACGATCAGAGCTAAGACTTTTTTCATTTTCAACTTCCTCAAAGGATTCGTTTTTCAGTAAGCCCCGTTGGTGGAGCCGTTGAAATAGATACTAAGAGGAAGCGGGCGCGTTTTCCGTATGTGTTTGGTGTCGGTACGTAACAGCATGTACAAGCCGTACAAACCGCCGTCAGGGCTGGGTTTCCGCTTGCAGCCAGCGGGCAATCACGCTGATGATATACCGCTTTTCTTCTTCATTCAGCGCCTTTCCCTGCGCAATGCCGTGCCATTTCGCCAGGCAGCCGCGGCAGCAGGTGGCGGTGGCGTGTTGTGCGACGAATACCGGGTGGCCGCGCATCGGCGTCTGTTTGCCGTCGTTGGCAGGCACAGGTGGGGCAAGGCGGGCTTCAATGAAGTCGCGGGCATGCGACAAAATGACGTCCGTTCCTTTATTGTCAAAATAGGCGCGATCTTTGGCGTTGAGATGAAACTTCATCCGGAAGGGCGAACATTGCAGGCGCGCCCAGACCCTATCGATATTTGTGTTCACGGTTCATTCATCGTGTGCGTTGTGTTGCTCCGCGCGTTGCCGCGCGGGAGGGGGGGAAACCGTAACACGATCCCGCATTCACCGCGGGAAAGCAAGGCGCAATGCGGCGTTTATTCTTCCTGACCGCAGGCGTGCGCCTGCGGAACGGGCGCTTTACGACGCAATTTCAGCGGGGTACGCAGGCGTTGAGCTAAAACCACGCCCAGCAATGCAATGCCGCCGCCGACCAGGTGATAAGCATGTATCTGCTCGTGCAGGAACAGCACGGCAATAATCGCGGTGAAGATCGGCGTCAGGTTCATAAATATCGAGGCCGTGTTGGCGCCGAGCCGGATAACGCCCTGAATCCACAGAAACGGCGCCAGAATGGAGGCCGGAATGCCGGCGAATGCGACCAGGGGAATATTGCGCTCATTCAGCGTAACGTCCGGCGCCAGCAGAAAGCCCGGCAGCAGAAATATCACACCAAACAAAATCTGCACATACAGGGACTGCCAGTTAGACAGCGGAATTTGCCAGCGCTTGGTTAACACGCCATATAACGCATATGAGGCGGAGGCGGCAAACATCATCAGTTCACCGCGGCCGATCCCCTGCTCCAGCAAGCGGTACGGATTTCCCTGACTGATCAGCCACACCAACCCGCAGAACGACAACACGCCGCCGACGGCAATGCCCAGCGTGGGCGTTACGCGCAGCGCCACGATGCTCAGCAGCACCGTCATCAGCGGGATCAGCGAACTGATGATGCCCATCAGCAGGGCGCTGACGGTATGCGCGGCGTAATAGGCCAGGCTTTGATAAAGCACCATTCCCAGCAGGCCCAGAATCAATAATTTTCCCAAGTGGGGGTAAATTTCCCGGCGGTTGCGTATCACGCCCGGCAGCAATAATGGGGTTAACACCAGGAGCGCCAGCAGCCAGCGGTAAAATGAAATGGCGGCGGGGTCGATGGCGCCGGCGGAAATTTTACTGACGATGGCGTTGACGGACCAAATCAGGACCGCCAGCAGCGGGAAAAATGCATTCATGATAATAATTCTCATCTTTATGTACGGCACCGGTAGTGTAGCGTTGTCCGGTTTGTTATAAATAGCGATAATCAGACAAAATACGGTGAAATCCAGACAATCATGCCCCGAACATCCGCGCGTCTTCCCAACGATGAAGACATTATTATCCGTAACGTGCAGTTTCGCAGCGAGGCCGTGAACGCAGGAACGGAATACCTGGCCCATAATCACCCGTGGGGGCAGGTGATCTGCGTGAAAAGCGGCGTATTGGCGCTCAGCGTGGCCGGTCAGCGTTTTCTGGCGCCGCCGGAATTTGCCGTCTGGCTGCCTGCCGGGGTGGAGCACTCCAGCTATAACCGCCGCCCGTCGCTGTTTCGCACCATCAACATCGCGCATCATTTATGCGCCGGTATGCCGGCGCAGGTGTGCCTGCTGAACGTGGGGCCGCTGTTTTACGCCATCACCGAAAACTGTTTTTCCCGCCATCTGGTGGAGCCGCAAACCAGGCAGGATCTGCGCATGTGCCGCGTGCTGGTGGACCAACTGAAGGCCGCGCCGGTTTATCAAACCTATTTACCTTCAACGGAAGACAAATTTCTCGCGCCGATTCTGGATGAACTGGAACGCTGCCCGGCCGACAACACGCCGCTGGCGGAGTGGGCCAAACGTGTGTACACCACGGAGCGCACGCTGTCGCGCCGTTGTCAGCAGGAACTGGGGATGGCGTTCAGCGAATGGCGTCAGCGGCTGCGTTTCCTTCACTCCCTGACGCTGCTGGAGCAGGGGAAAACCGTACAGGAGGTGGCGCTGGAGGTCGGCTACAGCTCTTCATCGGCATTTATCGTCATGTTTCAGCAAATTTCGGGCACCACGCCGGAACGCTATCGCCGCCAGCAATAAGTGACCGTTAACGATGCTGAAGCAACCTTTATTACGCCAGAAACCTGGGACGCGGGGGATGTTCAGTGGCAGAATAGCTCCCTTGCGAATGATTTCCGGCCTGATGTCCAGCATAAAAGAAGGCCTTATCGGGAGAACGCAGTGAAAATTCTGGTTGATGAAAATATGCCTTACGCTGAACGGTTGTTCAGCCGCCTTGGTGAGGTTCGGGCCGTTTCCGGACGTCCTGTTCCGCCTGACGCCCTGAACGATGCCGACGCGCTGATGGTGCGCTCGGTAACCAAAGTGAATGCGGAATTGCTGGCGGGAACGCCGGTGCGTTTCGTCGGTACGGCCACCGCCGGGACCGATCACGTTGATGAGGAGTGGCTGGCGCAGCAGGGCATTGGTTTTTCCGCCGCGCCGGGGTGTAATGCGATCGCTGTGGTGGAGTACGTGTTCTCTGCGCTGATGCTGCTGGCCGAACGCGACGGCTTCGATTTACGGGAGAAAACCGTTGGTATCGTCGGCGTGGGCAACGTCGGCGGGCGGTTGGATCAGCGGCTGCGCGCACTGGGCGTAAAAACGTTGTTGTGCGATCCGCCGCGTGCGGAGCGTGGTGATGACGGCGCGTTTTATCCGCTGGAAACCCTGGTAAAAGACGCGGATGTTTTGACGTTCCACACGCCGCTGAATAAAAGCGGCCCTTATCAGAGTTTGCATCTGGCGGATGCGGAGCTGCTGGCGGCTTTGCCGGACAACCGTATTCTGATCAATGCGTCGCGCGGGCCGGTGGTGGATAACGCGGCGCTGTTACAGGCGCTGGAAGGCGGGAAAACGCTGAGCGCGGTGCTTGACGTATGGGAACCGGAGCCGGCGCTTTCCCTGCCGTTGCTGGCGCGCGCCGACATCGGCACGCCGCACATCGCCGGGTACAGCCTTGAGGGCAAGGCGCGCGGCACCACCCAGGTGTTTGAGGCATTCGGCGCGTTTCTCGGGGAGCCGGCACAGGCCTCGCTCAGCGAACTTTTGCCGCCGCCGGAAATGGCTTCCGTACGCCTGCGCGGTAAATTGAATCAGGACGTGCTCAAACGTCTGATTCATCTGGTGTATGATGTGCGCCGCGATGACGCCCCTTTGCGCAGGGTCGCGGGCGAAGCTGGTGGTTTTGATCGCCTGCGCAAGCACTATCCCGAACGGCGCGAATGGTCTTCGCTGAACGTTGTGTGTGACGACGGCGAGACGGCGGCATTGCTTACCGCACTGGGCTTCAGCGCCAGCGCGGCGTAATTACGATTTTCACGCCGGGTGGTAATGCCGCCCGGCGCTTTATTGGGAGACGATCATGACTGACGGCTGGAATATTGCCCTGTTGGGCGCTACCGGCGCGGTAGGGGAAGCGTTACTGGAACTGCTTCAGGAACGCGGTTTCCCGGCAGGGGAAATTTACCCGCTGGCCAGCGAACGCGGCGCCGGGGAGGCGGTACGCTTCAACGGGAAAACGGTGCTGGTGGAAGATGCCGCGACGTTTGACTGGTCGCAGGCGCAACTGGCGTTTTTCGTCGCCGGGCGCGAAGCGTCCCTGAGTTATGCGGAGGATGCCGGCAATGCGGGCTGTCTGGTGATCGACAGCAGCGACGCTTTTGCGCTGGAGCCGGACGTGCCGCTGGTGGTGCCGGGCGTGAATCCGCAGGCGCTGGCGGAATACCGCAACCGCAATATCGTCGCGGTGGCGGACAGCCTGACCAGCCAACTGCTGCGCGTTATTCGTCCGCTGAGCGAAGAGGCCGGGCTGGGGCGTTTGCAGGTGACCTGTCTGCTGTCCGCCTCCGCCCACGGCAAGGCCGCGGTGGATGAGCTGGCGGGGCAGAGCGCCCGCCTGCTGAACGGCATTCCGGCCGAGCCGGGCCTGTTCGCCAAACAGCTGGCGTTTAACCTGCTGCCGTTAACCGAAGACGCAGAAGGCAGCGTGCGCGAAGAACGCCGGCTGGTGGAGCAGGTACGTAAGGTCTTACAAGACCCGAATCTGCCGCTGTCGGTCGCCTGCGTGCAGTCGCCGGTGTTTTACGGCCATGCGCAGGTGGTGCAGTTTGAAGGGTTGCGCCCGGTATCCGCCGGCGAGGCGCGCGAAGCGCTGGAGCGGAGCGGGGACATCCGCGTCAGCGAAGAGAACGATTACCCGACTCAGGTCGAAGATGCCTCCGGGAATCCGCACCTGAGCGTGGGCTGTCTGCGCAACGACTACGGCATGCCGGATACCCTGCAATATTGGTCGGTGGCGGATAACGTCCGTTTCGGCGGCGCCCTGATGGCGCTGGAAACGGCGGAAAGTTTGATTCAGGAGCTGACGTATTGATGGCAGGGCAAGAACGGGGCATGACGAAGATCGCCCTGGGGATTGAATACGACGGCAGCCGTTATGCGGGCTGGCAGCGCCAGCAAGAGGTGCCCAGCGTGCAGCAGTGCCTGGAAACCGCGCTGACGACGGTGGCGAACGAACCGATCACGGTTTTTTGCGCCGGACGTACCGACGCCGGCGTACACGCGACTGGTCAGGTGGTGCATTTCGAAACGGCGATGACGCGTCAGGACGCGGCCTGGACGATGGGCGTGAATGCCAACTTGCCGAAAGACATCGCCGTGCGCTGGATGAAGACCGTCAGCGAAGACTTTCATGCCCGTTTCAGTGCAACCGCCCGGCGTTATCGTTATGTGATTTATAATCATCGCTACCGGCCGGCGATTTTGCAGCAGGGCGTGACGCACTTTTACCACCCGCTGGATGCTGACAGCATGCAGCGCGCCGGGCAGGCGCTGCTGGGCGAGAACGACTTTACTTCGTTCCGCGCGGCGCAATGCCAGTCCCGTACGCCGTGGCGTAATGTCTCCCACCTGCGGGTCAGCCGCCACGGTGCTTATGTGGTGGTGGACATCAAGGCGAACGCCTTTGTGCATCATATGGTGCGCAACATCGTCGGCAGCCTGATGGAAGTGGGATGCGGCAATCAGCCGGAGACATGGATCGCTGAACTGCTGGCGGCGCGGGATCGCACCGCTGCGGCAGCGACGGCCAAGGCGGAAGGGTTGTACCTGGTTGCGGTTGACTATCCGGCCGCGTTTGCCTTGCCGCAAACGCCTCCCGGACCGCTGTTTCTGGCCGACTGATTTTTTCTATTTTTGATTTTCGCCCGCGGGCTCTGAAGGAGTTTTTATGGAGTACATTCAGTGGATCATCGATTTTATTCTGCATATCGATGTCCATTTGGCGGAACTGGTGGCGCAATACGGCATCTGGATTTACGGGATTTTATTCCTGATCCTGTTTTGCGAAACCGGCCTGGTCGTTACGCCGTTTCTTCCGGGCGATTCGCTGCTGTTTGTCGCAGGCGCGCTGGCGTCTCTGCCGACTAATGACGTCAACGTCCATCTGATGGTGGGCCTGATGATTGCCGCGGCAATTATCGGCGATGCGGTGAACTACACCATCGGCCGGTTGTTCGGCGAGCGCCTGTTCAGCAACCCGGACTCTAAAATTTTCCGGCGCAGCTACCTGGATAAAACGCATGCGTTCTATGAAAAGCATGGCGGAAAAACCATTATCCTGGCACGTTTTGTTCCGATTGTGCGTACTTTTGCGCCTTTCGTGGCCGGTATGGGACACATGAGCTACCGCCATTTCGCCCTGTTTAACGTGGTTGGCGCGATTCTGTGGGTGGTGCTGTTTACCTATGCGGGCTATCTTTTCGGAAACGTCCCCGTAGTGCAGAACAACCTGAAGCTGCTGATCGTGGCGATCATCGTTCTGTCGGTGATGCCCGGCGTGATTGAAGTGTGGCGTCACCGGCGCGCGGCGAAGAAACTGGCCGGCGGCGGGGAATAATCGCACTGCGCTATATTAACGCAGGATTTATTGCGTGTCCGTCTGCGCAATAAATGTAAACTCCTCACGGTCCGGCTATTTTTTTGTCCACAGAGCCGGATCGTTGTGGTTTAATGGACGGCATTTATGGTCTGTCCCTGAGAAAGTATCGGTTTGGCGACGCCTCCGCACGGCGGATGGCGACGGCAAGAAAATGAAACAACGGGGCAGCGGACTGGCATCCGCCTGGTTCAAACAGAAAGGTCATCGATGAGCTGGATTGAACGAATTCTTAACAAAAACAATATCTCGCAAACCCGTAAGGCAAGCATTCCCGAAGGCGTCTGGACCAAATGCGACAGCTGCGGTCAGGTGCTGTACCGCGCTGAGCTGGAACGCAATCTGGAAGTTTGTCCGAAGTGCGATCATCACATGCGTATTTCAGCGCGTGCGCGCCTGTTCACCCTGTTGGACGAAGGCAGCGAAGTCGAGCTGGGCAGTGAGCTGGAACCTAAGGATATTCTGAAATTCAGGGATTCCAAAAAATATAAAGACCGTCTGGCCGCCGCGCAGAAAGAAACCGGCGAGAAAGACGCGATGGTGGTCATGAAGGGAACGTTATACGGCATGCCGGTCGTCGCGGCAGCGTTTGAGTTCTCCTTTATGGGCGGTTCTATGGCGTCGGTGGTGGGCGCGCGTTTCGTGCGTGCCGTTGAGCAGGCGCTGGAAGACAACTGCGCCCTGATCTGTTTCTCCGCCAGCGGCGGCGCGCGTATGCAGGAAGCCCTGTTCTCGCTGATGCAGATGGCGAAGACCAGCGCGGCGCTGGCGAAGCTGCGTGAGCGCGGCCTGCCGTACATTTCGGTAATGACCGACCCGACCATGGGCGGCGTTTCCGCCAGCCTGGCGATGCTGGGCGATATCAACGCGGCGGAGCCGAAGGCGTTGATCGGTTTTGCCGGTCCGCGCGTTATCGAACAGACCGTACGCGAGAAACTGCCGCCGGGATTCCAGCGCAGTGAGTTCCTGATCGAGAAAGGCGCCATTGATATGATCATCCGCCGTCCGGACATGCGCAGGAAGCTGGCCAGCATGATCGCGAAGATGACCGGGCAGCCGGAGCCTGACGAAGTCATTGCGCCTGAGGTTGAGGTGATTGCGTCCGCGGACGACGCCGAAGAGTAATCTTTTATCCCGCAGCCCCCTTTTCAGGGGGCTTCGTTGACTTCCTGAACCGTAAAACGGGACTCATGAACGAACGCGCACTATGAACAGTCACTCTATTCCTCAAGCCACGTCGCCCTTAGCCGCGTGGCTTGATTATCTGGAACACCTGCACAGTAAAAGCATTGAACTGGGGCTTGAACGCGTCAGGCGGGTGGCGGAACGGCTTAATTTGCTCAAACCTGCGCCCGTCGTATTTACCGTTGCCGGCACTAACGGCAAAGGCACCACCTGCCGCACGCTGGAGGCAATTTTGCTGGCCTCCGGTTTTCGCGTCGGGGTTTACAGCTCTCCGCATCTGCTGCGTTATACCGAACGGGTGCGGATTCAGGGCGCTGAACTGAGCGAAGAGGCGCACAGCGCGTCGCTGGCTGCGATTGAAGCGGGCAGGGGAGAGACGTCGCTGACCTATTTTGAATTCGGCACGCTTTCCGCTCTGGAGTTGTTCAAACAGGCCAATCTGGACGTTGTGATTTTGGAGGTCGGGTTGGGGGGCCGTCTCGACGCCACCAATATCGTCGACCCCAGCGTGGCCGTCATTACCAGCATCGCCCTCGATCATACCGACTGGCTGGGGCCGGACCGGGAAAGCATCGGCCGCGAGAAGGCCGGGATTTTCCGTGCCGGCAAACCGGCGGTAGTCGGCGAGCCGGATATGCCGCAAAGCGTGGCGCAGGTGGCGGTGGATTCGGGAGCGAAGCTCTACCGCATCGGCGTTGCGTGGAATTATGAAAGTACGGCGCAGGTCTGGCGCTGGCGGGACGGCGATTTAGCCTGGGATCATCTTCCGCTGCCGAATGTGCCTCTGCCCAACGCCGCGACGGCGCTGGCCGCGTTGCGTTATTCCCCGCTGGTGGTAGAGGAAGAGGCGATTCGTCTGGGGTTGTTGCGGGCTTCGCTGCCGGGACGTTTTCAGATCGTCAGCGAATCGCCGCTGCTGATCCTCGACGTGGCGCACAACCCGCATGCGGCATCTTATCTGGCTTCGCGCCTGAGCGCATTGCCGCCGCGCGCGGGGCGCGTGCGCGCCGTGGTAGGGATGCTGGCGGACAAAGACATCAGTGGCACGCTGGCGCAACTGACGCCGCTGGTGCAGGACTGGTACTGCGCGCCGCTGGAAGGGCCGCGCGGCGCGACGGCGGCGCAGCTGGCGGCACATTTGCCGTCGCCGCGTGCGTTTGACGACGTCGGAGCGGCATGGCGTCAGGCGATGCAGGACGCGTCTCCTCAGGATACCGTGATCGTCTGCGGTTCGTTCCACACGGTCGCTCACGTGATGGCGGCGTTAGATGCGGGGAAGACGCGTGGCGAGTAAGTTTCAAAACCGCTTGGTCGGTACGATCGTAATCGTTGCACTTGGCGTTATCGTGCTGCCCGGCGTGCTGGACGGACAAAAGAAACATTATCAGGATGAGTTCGCGGCTATTCCGCTGGTGCCGAAGCCCGGCGAAGTGGACGAGGGGGATGTGATCCCGCCGGTTACCCAGCCGCTGAGCGAAACGCCCCAGGCGGCGGCGCCTGAGCCGGAAGTGCCGGCGCAGGGCGGGGCGGGAGGACAGCAGAATAACGCTGCCGCCCAGCCGCCGCAGGATGTCACGGTCGCGCCGGTTACGCCGCCCGTGAGCCAACCGCCGCCGGCACAGCAGCCGGCGGCGAAGCCGAAACCAGCGCCCAAGCCCGTTGAACCGCCGCGCGTGGTCGAGCCGAAGCCCAAACCGGAAAGCAAGCCGAAGCCGGCCGAACCGGTCGCGGCCAAGCCGGCTAAACCGGTTGAACCTCCGGCGCCGAAGCCGGCGCCGCAGCCGCAAAAACCGGCGGCTACGCCGGAGAAAGCGCCGGCCGGGCAGGCCTACGTGGTGCAACTGGGCGCGCTGCGCAATGCGGCCAGGGTGAACGAAATCGTCGCCAAGCTGCGCTTGTCGGGATATCGCGCTTATACCGTACCGGCAACGCCGGTGCAGGGCGAGATCACCCGGCTGTTCGTGGGGCCGGATGCCTCCAGGCAGAAGCTGGAAGCTTCGCTGGGGGAACTGAACAGCATCAGCGGACTTAACGGACAGGTGCGCAGTTACGGCGCTAAGTAAGTGAGTGTAAAACTGAGCAGGTGTGTCATAAATCACCGGCCTGATTGACCAGACAGCCTGATTTCCGTGCGGAAACCAGGCTGTCGTCGCATCAGGCCAGGGTTAACGCGGCAAGCGCAATATGCCGCTTTATTTGCGTAAAGGAAGGGAAAATCCGCTACGCAAACGTTTTCTTTTTCTGTTAGAATGCGCCCCGAACTGGACGCCGGGGCGATTCGTGAATGTGGAATGGTCATGGTTTGGATTGATTGGGTCATTATTGGCATTATTGGGTTTTCGGCGCTGGTCAGCCTGGTGCGGGGATTCGTACGGGAAGCGCTGTCGTTGGTTACCTGGGGCGCGGCTTTTTTCGTCGCCAGCCATTTTTATACCTATCTTGCCGTCTACTTCACGCGTTTCGACGATCAACTGGTGCGTAACGGCATCGCCATTGCGATTTTATTCATCGCGACGCTGATCGTCGGGGCCATCGTGAACTACGTCATCGGCTCCCTGGTGGAGCGGACGGGCCTGAGCGGAACGGACCGGGTGCTGGGCATCTGTTTCGGCGGAGTGCGCGGGGTGTTGATTGTTGCCGCCATTCTGTTCTTTCTGGACACGTTTACCGCGATGTCGCAGAGCGATGACTGGAAACGCTCGCAGTTGATCCCGCAGTTCAGTTACATCATCAGGTGGTTTTTTGACTACCTACAGAGTACGTCGAGTTTCTTGCCGGAGCATTTACCCTCGCTCCGGTAACGCTGATGAGGAAATGACAACATGTGCGGTATTGTCGGTATCGCCGGTTTTACGCCGGTAAATCAGTCTATCTATGATGCATTGATGGTGTTGCAGCACCGCGGGCAGGATGCTGCCGGCATCATGACCATCGACGGCAACAACGGATTTCGTCTGCGTAAGGCGAACGGACTGGTGAAGGACGTATTCGAAGCGCGGCATATGCAGCGCCTGCAGGGAAATATGGGCATCGGACATGTCCGCTATCCTACCGCGGGCAGCTCCAGCGCTTCCGAGGCACAACCGTTTTATGTTAACTCTCCGTTCGGCATCACGCTGGCGCATAACGGTAATCTGACCAACGCCCATGAGCTTAAGCAGAGGCTGTTTGAGCAGGCGCGCCGCCACGTGAACACCACCTCCGACTCCGAAATCTTACTGAACGTTTTCGCGCACGAGCTGGACCACTTTAAGCATTATCCGCTGGAAGCTGATAACGTTTTCGCCGCCGTGACGGCGACGCATCAGCAGATCCGCGGCGCCTATGCCTGCGTGGCGATGATTATCGGCCACGGCCTGGTTGCTTTCCGCGATCCCAACGGCATCCGCCCGTTGGTGATTGGCAAACGCGCGCTGGACGACGGCCGCATTGAGTATATGGTGGCCTCGGAAAGCGTGGCGCTGGATACCCTGGGCTTTGAATTTATTCGTGACGTGGCGCCGGGAGAGGCGATTTACGTGACGCAACAAGGCCAGTTGTTCACCCGTCAGTGCGCCGAGAACCCGAAAAGCAATCCCTGCCTGTTTGAATACGTCTATTTTGCCCGCCCGGACTCCTTCATCGACAAAATTTCGGTGTACAGCGCCCGCGTACGCATGGGGCAGAAGCTGGGGGATAAAATTGCGCGCGAATGGGAAGATTTTGATATCGACGTGGTCATCCCGATTCCGGAAACCTCCTGCGATATCGCGCTTGAGATTGCCCGCATCCTGAACAAGCCATACCGCCAGGGTTTCGTAAAAAACCGCTACGTGGGCCGTACCTTCATCATGCCGGGGCAGCAGTTGCGCCGTAAATCGGTGCGTCGCAAGCTGAACGCGAACCGGGCGGAGTTCCGTGATAAGAACGTCCTGTTGGTGGACGACTCCATCGTACGCGGCACGACGTCTGAGCAGATTATCGAAATGGCGCGCGAAGCCGGCGCCAAAAAAGTCTACCTGGCCTCCGCCGCGCCGGAAATCCGCTTCCCCAACGTTTACGGCATCGACATGCCGAGCGCCAACGAACTGATCGCCCATGGCCGGGAAGTTAACGAAATTGCGCAGCTGATCGGTGCCGATGCGCTGGTGTTCCAGGATCTCGATGACCTGATCGACGCAGTACGTGAAGAGAATCCGGATATTGAGCAGTTCGAATGTTCGGTCTTTAACGGCGTGTACGTTACCAAAGACGTTGATCAGGGGTATCTGGAGTATCTGGAAACCCTGCGTAATGACGACGCCAAAGCGGTGCGTGACCAGCAGGAAGTGGAAAACCTGGAGTTACATAACGAAGGCTGAGTTCATCAGCCTGTGGTTCCGGCCCTGCGCATCCGTGCACGGGGCCGGAAGTTAGCCCGCGTAGTTAACGGATTCAGTCAACCAGCGGGCTTAACGCTTGCAGCAGCGGATCGAGATGGCGGTTTACCTTCTGGTACACCTGTTCATTCAGGGCATTGTAGAATTGGTGATGCTCCAGATTCGGGGTAAATTTATCGCCCATCTTCACCAGTTTGCCGATCGCCTGCTCATAACTGTCAAAAGCCTTCACCGCCATTCCCGCATTTATAGCGCAGCCCACCGACGCAGAGCCTTTCATCACGTTGCGGCTGGTCGGCACGCCGAACACGTCGGCGAAGATCTGCATGAACAAATCGCTGTTCGCGCCGCCGCCGGAAATAATCAGATGTTTAAACGGCACCTTCAGCTCTTCTGCCATCTTATCCATGTGATTCTTCATGGTGAACGCAATCCCCTCCAGCACCGAACGGTACATGTGCGCGCGGGTATGCCGCCCGTCGAAGCCGATCATCGCGCCCTTGCGGAACTCCGCCTCTGACGGCGGCGCCCAGTCGTGCACGGTGATTAGCCCCTCGCAGCCGGCGGGAACGGCGGAGGCTTCCCGGTTGAGCAACTCTTCAATGCTGACGCCCTGATCGTTGGCGTCCGCCAGCGCCGCCGCGCCGAACTGATCGCGGAACCAACTGATGGTCCACATGCCGCGGCGTACGCCCATGCATTCATACAGGTAGCGTCCGGGAATCGATGCCTGAAACGGCCAGAAATTCCGGGCGTCTTTGACGTTGGCATGGCCGTGTACCATTGCACCGATGTAGGTGCCCAGCGAAATCAGCGCGACCCCTTCATCCAGCGAACCGGCGCCGAGCGCCTCTACTGCCTTGTCATGGGCGGTGGCGACCACCGGAATCCCGGCAGGAACGCCAATCTGCCGTGCGGCCTGTTCCGTGACGTAGCCGAGGATTTCGCCCGGCTTCACCACGTCCAGCACCTGTTCGCGCGTCAGGTTGCAGCTCTTCCAGGCTTCGGGATCGGTGCTCCAGTCCAGCGTGTCGTTGTCCATCGGCCACCAGCCGATGTAGTTGGCGCAGGTATCCTTAAATTCACCGGTCAGCCGGTGAGTGATATAGCCGGACGTGGTGGTTACGTAACGAACGCCCTGGTAAGCATCGATATACTCATAGGGCTTGTTCAGGCGTTTATCCATCCAGTTGATTACCGGGTAGGCCAGCTCGCCGTTTTCCTTCAGCAGCACACGACAGCAGCGGATGATGCAAACGCCCATCGCTAAAATTTCACTCCCTTTGCCGCCGCGTTGGGCAAAGCGCGTCATGGCCTGATGAAAGGCGACCTTCAGGGAATCCCACAGGTCGTCGTCGGGGTGTTCCGCCAACAAGGGGGCGGGAATATCCATCTTGCGCAGGCTTTGCTTACCTTCACAAACAACGTTGCCGTCCAGATCAAAAATCACTACCTTGGCGCTTTGGGTGCCGACATCGACCCCCATCAGATACTGATTGCTCATGTTTTTGCCTCATCACCGGAAGAAAATTTACTGCGCCGCCTGTTCCGCCGTCATTGCCTCATTCTGGGCGGTACGGCGGATATTGCGGAACAGCTGGAAAGTAAAGACGATCACCAGACAGCTGGCCGCCAGCCCCATCATGTACATGTTGCGGTAGGCCTCCGCCGGCGGCAGGGTGTCCTGCCAGTAGCCGACGATCGGGTAGACGAAGACGTCAGGCAAAAAGCCGATAACCGAGCAGATGCCGACGGTGGTGCCCATGATGTAAGTGGGCGTGCGCGCTTCGCCGATGCAGGCGAAGTAAAGCCCGCGCGAGGCATAGCAGGTAAAGGCCAGCAGCAGGATCAGGCCGATGCCGACCGCAACGGAGGTCGGGTTGCGGTTGGTCGCCAGAATCACACCCAGCGCGACGACGCTGACCAACGCCAGGAATTGCACCACCCGCGTAGGGGATTTGTAGCGGCTGTAGGTGGTGATTAAGCCGCCGATTGGCCCGCACATCGCGCGGAATATCTTGTTGATCACCACGCCCATGTAACTGGCCGCCACCAGGCTCAGGCCGTACATTTCCGTCAGGTAGTTGGTGGAGTAGCTCAGGATGGCGTAAATGGTGTACACGCCGAAAATAATCATGCTGCAATACCAGGTGGTGCTGATACGCAGCACCGACAAAATATCTTTCAGGCTGAACGTGCGTTTGTCGCCGGCAGAGTCCGCCTGCGCCTGTGCGCCGTTGCCGTCGCTGACGAAAAACCAGCACAGAATGCCCAGTGCGATATAGACGCCGCTGTAAATCAGGATCACCGACTTCAGGCTGTTGGGATCTTCCGGCGCGAAGCGGGAGAAAACCCACATGGTAAACACCGCGAGCGACATCACGCCCACGCCGCGCAGCCCTTCCATCCAGCCCATGATTTTGCCCTGCTCGTCGTGCCCGCCCAGCAGGGAAGCCGCCTTGATGGAAACCGACCACAGCATCAGGATGGTCGTGATGGCGAACGCTACCTGAATGCACAGCATCACCCACAGCGGTGGGTAAACGGACATTAATAACCCCAGCAGACCGGTGGCTATCATCGCGGAAGTCATCATCTTTTTATGTGAAAATTTATCAGCGATAATTCCGCTTGGCGCATAAAGCACAATGGCCGTAATACCGAAGGTACTCATGATTAAGCCGATTTCGGTATTTGTGAATCCCATAAACTTAGCCATAGGGATTTGGTAAATATAACGCAGATAGGCCAAGTCAAAGCTTACGCCCCCGCTGATGCTTATTATGGCCAGCGTCAGCCACCGGCGAATGGAAGTGTTATGCATGGTGTTATCTCAGCCGTCGCCTGATTTTCAGGCAAAAAAAAAGAGAAAAGCAAACTCCCCGGTACGGGAAGTTACTTTTCTCAGTATCTCTGTCAGTAACGGATACGATTATTAGCATGAATTTGGAAATACTTTCCGTGAGAATTATCACAGAATGATTTTGTTGTGCGGAATGAATTTATTTATCGCCCTATTTATTTTGTCTGTATATAAGATTTCACTTTGTATATTTAATTACGTCACACTGTTAAATGAATGATTAAGTATCGTCTTAAAGTAAATGCGCTGAAAACAGGTTTTGTGAGAGTTGTCACGGAAAAGACGGTTTAAGCTGTGTTACTTATTTTAGCCAGTTACTAGAGACGATGAGAAAAGTAACTTCCCGTACCGGGGAGTCTACTTTTCTCTTTTTTTTTGCGTTTTTTCTGAATCAAGGGGCCACATCATGTCATTAAGCGCGTTAAATGCGTTCTCGCTGGACTTCTTTTCCCTCAAAGGTAAAACCGCGATCGTCACCGGCGGCAACAGTGGCCTGGGGCAGGCGTTTGCCGTTGCGCTGGCAAAAGCGGGGGCCGATCTGTTCATTCCCAGTTTTATCAAAGACAACGGTGAAACACGCGAGCTGATTGAGCAGGCCGGCTCACGGGTCGAGTTCATGCAGGTGGACATCACGGAGAAAGGCGCGCCGGCAAAAATCATCGCCCGTTGCCAGGACGTGTTTGGCGCCGTGGATATTCTGGTCAATAACGCCGGTATTTGTAAACTGAATAAGGTGCTGGATTTCGGGCGCGAAGACTGGGACCCGATGATCGATATTAACCTGACCGCCGCCTTTGAATTAAGCTATGAAGCTGCCAAAATCATGATTCCGCAGCGTCACGGGAAAATCATTAATATCTGCTCGCTGTTCTCTTACCTGGGCGGGCAATGGTCACCGGCCTATTCGGCAACCAAACATGCGCTGGCCGGATTTACTAAAGCTTATTGTGATGAATTGGGGCAATACAATATTCAGGTAAATGGCATCGCGCCTGGCTATTATGCAACGGAAATTACTACCGAAACCCGTAAGAATCCGGAAACCAATAAACGTGTGTTAGATCATATTCCGGCCAATCGCTGGGGGGAAACGCAGGATTTAATGGGGGCGATGGTTTATTTGGCCAGCCGTGCTTCTGATTATGTGAATGGTCATTTATTAGTTGTCGATGGCGGCTATTTAGTGCGCTAAGTAAAAGAGGTGGTTCCTTTTCTATTTTCAGATATCAATCCGGAATCATCGGATTGATATAAAAACAGGTTTACTATTATTTTATTTGCCCAACGCGGAAGGATACGTCATGTCCCTGACAAGAGAAGCCATTGTTGAACAGTTGAAAGAAATCGTGAGCCCGGGCCGGGTAATTACCGATGAAAAAGTGCTGCAAAAAAACAGCGTGGATCGTTTCAGAAAATATGCCGATATTCACGGCGTATTTCCTCTGCCGTTGCCGGCTGCGGTGGTCATGCTGGAGAATACGCAGCAGGTTTCCGCGGTGCTGGCTTTCTGTAACCGTCACGGGATTAACTGCGTGCCGCGCACCGGCGCTTCCGCCACCGAGGGCGGGCTGGAAACCGTGGTGGAGAATTCGGTGGTGCTGGACGGCTCCGGCCTGAACCGGGTGCTCAGCATCGACCCACAAAATATGCAGGCCACGGCGCAGTGCGGGGTGCCGCTGGAGGTGCTGGAAAATAAACTGCGCGCCCAGGGGTACACTACCGGGCACTCGCCGCAGTCCAAACCGCTGGCGCAGATGGGCGGCCTGGTCGCCACCCGCAGTATCGGCCAGTTTTCCACGCTGTATGGCGCCATTGAAGATATGGTGGTTGGCCTGGAGGCGGTCTTCCCGGACGGAACGGTAACGCGCATCAAAAACGTACCGCGCCGCGCCGCCGGGCCGGACATCCGCCACGTGATCATCGGCAACGAAGGCGCGCTGTGCTTTATCACGGAAGTGACGGTGAAGATTTTCAAGTTCATGCCGGAGAACAACCTCTATTACGGCTACATTCTGGACGACATGAAAACCGGCTTTGAGGTTCTGCGTGAAGTGATGGTGGAAGGTTATCGTCCCTCCATCGCCCGCCTGTATGATGCGGAGGACGGTACCCAGCACTTCACCCATTTCGCCGACGGCAAATGCGTCATGATTTTTATGGCTGAGGGCAACAAGGGCATCGCCCGCGCCACCGGTGACGGTATCGAAGCTATCGTGGCGCGCTATCCGCAATGCCGCAAGGTCGACAGCAAGCTGATCGAAACCTGGTTCAATAACCTGAACTGGGGGCCGGATAAGGTGGCGGCCGAGCGGGTTCAGATTCAGAAAACCGGCAATATGGGCTTCACCACGGAGGTTTCCGGCGAGTGGAGCTGTATCCACGCGATTTACGAGAACGTGATCCGCCGCCTGCGCAATGAATTCCCCCATGCCGACGATATCACTATGCTGGGTGGTCACTCTTCGCACAGCTATATCAACGGCACCAACATGTATTTCGTGTATGACTACAACGTGGTGGACTGTAAGCCGGAGGAAGAAATCGAGAAATACCACAATCCGATCAACAAGATCATCGTTGAAGAAACCATCCGGTTGGGCGGTTCGATGGTACATCACCACGGTATCGGCAAACACCGTACGCACTGGACGAAGGATGAACACGGCACGGCTTACTACATCCTGAAAGGGCTGAAAGACGTGTATGACCCGAAAGGCATCATGAACGCGGGAACGATATATCCGATTGAAAAATAAACGGCAGCACTCTTCGTCATGATGTCCCCCTGTTCCTCCCCTGTGGGGCGGGAGCAGGGGGCGTTTGTGGCTTTCCTGTCAGGGCCGGAACCGCCCGTTCGTGAGTGAGGGACACCATGACACAGCAGCACACGATCCGTATGGATGATATTCCGCTTAACCGATTCCATCTGAAGATTGCCGGGCTGACGTTTGGCGCGCACCTGACGGATGGCTACGCGCTGGGCGTCATCGGTTTCGCGCTGGCGCAGATAAGCCCGCAAATGGGGCTGACCCCGTTCTGGGAAGGGCTGATCGGCAGCTCGGCGCTCATTGGCTTATTCCTCGGCAGCCTGGTTCTGGGCTGGGTTTCCGACTATATCGGGCGACAGAAAATCTTCACCCTCAGCTTCGTGATCATCACGCTGGCCTCATTCCTGCAATTTTTCGTCACTTCCCCGGAGCAGCTTTTTTGGCTGCGCGTGCTGGTGGGCATCGGCCTGGGCGGCGACTATTCGGTGGGGCATACTATGCTGGCGGAGTTTGCTCCGCGCAAACATCGCGGCATGTTGTTGGGATCGTTCAGCGTGATTTGGACGCTGGGGTATATTTCGGCCAGTTTTATGGGGCATCTGCTGATAGGGTACGGCGATGATGCCTGGCGTTGGTTGCTGGCTTCGGCTTCGTTGCCCGCGTTGTTGATTATGCTGATGCGCATCGGTACGCCGGAATCGCCGCGCTGGCTGATGCGCAAGGGGCGCATTAAGGAAGCGCATCAGGTGGTGCGCCGCTGCTTCGGCGATTCCGTGGTGCTGCATGATGAGATCGCTCAGGAAACTTCCCGCCATTTGCGTACGCTGTTTTCCGCCCGTTATTGGCGGCGGACGGCGTTTAACAGCCTGTTTTTTGTCTGCCTGGTGATGCCCTATTTTGCGATTTACACCTTTCTGCCTTCCATTCTGGGCATCATGGGGCTGGCGCAGGATTTTGCCTCCGATTTGCTGCTCAACGGCCTGTTGATGCTCGGCGCGCTGATTGGCATCGGCCTGACGATTTTCTGTTCCCGGCGCGGTTTCCTCATCTCGTCCTTCTTTATTCTGGCGATCTGCCTGGGCACGCTGGCGTTCGTGCCGGAAAGCCAGCCGGGCGCGATGCTGCTGCTGTTTGCGGTGTTTACCCTGACGATTTCCGCGGTCAGTAATCTGGTGGGCGTCTTCCCGGCGGAAAGTTTCCCGACGGATATCCGTTCGTTGGGCGTTGGTTTCGCGACGGCGATGAGTCGCCTGGGGTCGGCGATCAGTACCGGGTTGTTGCCGCTGGCGCTGCTGTGGCTGGGGCTGCAGAACACTATGCTGCTGCTGGCCGGCGTACTGTTGCTGGGCGGTGTGGTGTCAGTGATGTGGGCGCCGGAAACCAAAGGGCTGACGCTGGTGAATGCGTCACAGGTCAAGGCGCGCAACGGTCATGGGCAGCAGGTGGCGCCTTCGCAGGGGCATTAAGGGAGAACGGTGATGCGGATACTGGTTGCGGTAAAAACGGTGGCGGATTTCGGCATGTTGGCGGAAAAGGATTGGACGCCCGGAGAGGCGTGGCGGGTTGACGTCAGTTTCGCCAAAAGCGTGCTGAACTGCTTTGATGAAAGCGCGGCCGAGCTGGCGTTAACGCTGGGCGAGGCGCAATTGACGGCGCTGACCGTCGGCGGTAGCCAGGCAGACTTCTACCTGAAGCAACTGCTGGCGCTGGGGTATCAGGATGTGGTGCGCATTGCTGCGCCGGAATGGGTGGATCTGCGATTTAATCCGCAGGCCATCGCCCGGCTGATCGCCGGCTATCACCGCCACGTAGCGCCGCAGGATGTGCTGTTGCTGGGAGAGCAAAGCCCGGAAGGGCATAACATGCAGACGGCTTTCCTGCTGGCGGAACATCTCGGCTGGCCTTGCCTGAGCGGGGTGACAGGCATTGAGGATGCCGGCGACGGGATGTTGCGCGTTACCCGGCTGGCCGCAGGGCGCATTCAGCATGTTACCGTGCGCCCGCCGTTGGTGCTGGCGGTAGGGAATGCCGCCGGCGCGGGCGTATTGAGGGTTCCGACGCTGAAACAAAAGCTGGCGGCAGGGCAAAAGGGCATCACGGCCTGTACGCCGGAAATGCTGCAATTGAGTTGGGATACGCTGGCCGGAGAAGGCGCGGCGCAACTGCGGCATTTGGCGCGTCGCCGCAGCCAGCGTGCGGGAATACGGATTGAAGGCGCGGATGCGCAGGAGAAAGCGTGCCGCCTGTATCACGAACACCTGAAGGAGCGGCTGGGAAGATGAACGTCACGTTGATACTGGACGCAGCAGCGCCCTCATTTTTAACCCAGGCGCAGGATCTGCGCGCTTTTCTGCGCGCCGGCGATATCGGCGCGGAAAGCTGTGCGCTGTGGCTGTTTTTCCGTACGCAGAAACCTGGGCGGCTTCCCGCCTTTGATCTGCCTGTCCGGCAGGTAATTTGGCTGCGCTTGCCCGATGAACCGGACGTTGCGGAACAGCGGCTGGTATTACTGGAACAGGCCTGGCAGGCGGACCCTGCGCAACTGTTGTTGTTTACCGATCGCGCCGCCGGGGCTGAACTGGCTGCGCGGCTGGCTTACCGCCTGAACGGCAGCGCCTGTGCGGGCGTGGAGCGGGGGCGCGTTTCGGCGCAGGTGTGTGAAGCGGATAAAACGGTATATGCCAACAACATGGACGCGACGTTGGCGCCGGGGCCGGCCCCGTGGTGTTTGTCCGTGATGCGGACCGGCGGCGGCAGCGTGGCGGTTTCCTCCCACGATGCGCCGCAGTGGGAAATTTCGCTGACGGAACCCCGTCCGGGCTGGCTGGTGGCGATCGATGAAGAAGCGCCGCAGACGGAGAATGCGCTGTTACGGGCCGACAGAGTGCTGGCGATCGGGCAGGGCGTCGGTAGCGCGGAAAGCCTGCAACATCTGCAACCGCTGGCCGAACGGCTGCGTGCCGAAATCGGCGTCAGCCGCCCGGTGGCGATGAATCATTGGTGCGGCATGGAAAAGATGCTGGGGATGTCCGGCGCGGTGGTCGCGCCGGAAATCTGCATCGTTGCCGGGGCTTCCGGCGCGGCGGCGTTTGAGGAAGGCATCCGCCGCAGCCGGTTTATCGTGGCGATAAACCGCGATCCGGAGGCCGCCGTTTTTGCCGGGGCCGACGTCAGCATCGTCGATGATATGCATGCGGTGCTTGACGGGCTGGCGCAATACCTGGAGTGAGGAGAAGGAGTCGCCCGGCGGCTCACTTCCCGGCTTTAAACGCCCAGACATCCCGGTTGGTCGTTGAAATCGCAATGGCCCCGGCCTTCAGCGCCGCTGCCGCATCTTCATGGTCGCACACCAGCCCGCCGGCGATAATCGGCAAGTCGACTTTCTCCGCAACCCATCCCAGCACCTTTGGCATACAGCCCGGCAAAATTTCAATGCAGTCGGGCGCAGACTGCGCCGCCTGTTTTCCCACGTTATGAAAAGAGATGGAGTCGAGTAAAAACATGCGGTGAATGCAGTAGAACCCCTGTGCCTTCGCCGCTTTCACCATTGATGCCTTAGTGCTGATGATACCGTCGGCAGCGGTGACGATCTTGAGGAAGTTGATGACGATTTCTTTGTTGGACGTGCCGTCCAGCAGGTCAACATGAATGAAGGCATACTTCTCCGCCTTTTTGATGCGTTGCACAATAGTGCCGATGTTGCAGATGTTGCCGTATAGCACAGAGATGATTTTGCAGTCGGATTGCAGGGCGGCGTCAAGGCTCTCAGTGTCTTTCACCGCGGCGATAATCGGGTGTTGGGCCAATATTTGATTAAGGGACAAAGGTAATCTCCGTTTAGTGTTTTTTTATCGTCGTTAAGGTTTGTCTCGTTAGCCGAAGCGGAATTCCACGCCGCAACCGGCTTCGGGGTAACGCCATGAGGCGATGACCGTGCCTTCGCCGAGCAGACGACAGGCGCCGCATTCCAGGCAGCCGTGAAACTCCGCGTGCAGGCTGCCGTCCTCATCCAGCCGGTACAATCCCGCCGGGCAGGCGCCGACCAGCGCCAGCAGGCGCTCGTGATCCGGATGCCCGGCGTTCAGGCGGATATGCGGCTCTCCCTGAGTGATAACGTAATGATTTTTGCTGAGTTTACTTTCTGTAGATGTGGATGTCATAGGCTGCGCAGCCCCCGGATGACGTCGTTGAACAGGTTGCGCCATCCTGCCTGACGGGCATGGCGCCATAAAATCCGGCGCAGCGGCTGCGGCGCGTCGCCGTTTACCCGAAACAGGTCGCGGAGCAGGTCGTTGGTCAACTGTGGGTAGCGGCGGAAAAAGTGCGGCGAGGCAAGCAGGGTTTCCGGTAATCGCCGGTACTGACGTAAGACGGCGCCCAGCGCGCCCTGATGCAGCAGGTCCGTGTAGCCGCGTAATCCGGCGGCGCTGACGTCGTCATTGCTCAGCGCATCCATAACGGCCTGTGCCGCCGCTTGTGCGGATAACACCGCCAGATCCATGCCGCGCACGGTGTGACCGGCGTTGACGCACAGGCGGGCCGCATCGCCGACGATCAGGTAGCCAGCCCCGGACGGCGCCGGCATGCTGTCCAACCCGCCCTCAGGGATCAGGCGTGCGCCGTATTCCAGCAGTTCTCCGCCGCGCAGCAGCGGACGTACGGCGGGGTGGCGCTTGAAATTCTCCAGCATGGCGGGCAGGTTTCGCGCGTTTGCATTGAAAGCGGCGAGGTTGCAGACGACGCCGAGGGACAGCGTGTCGCGGTTGGTATACAGAAAACCGCCGCCGACTTCGCCCGCGCTGGCATCGCCGGCGAACAGCCAGGCGGCGCCCTGGTTCTCCTCAAGGCCGAAACGATCTTCGATACATTGGCGGGGAAGGGATATCACTTCCTTAACGCCGATAGCCATCGTGCGCGGCGCTGGTTTGGCGATCAGGCCGTGCTTTTCGCCCAGCAGCGTGTTGGCGCCCTCCGCCAGAATCACCACCCGCGCCCGCAGTATGTCATCTCCGGTGCGGATGCCGCGCACGCACCCCTGTTCCGTCACTAACTCATCGACCCGGATGCCGCACAGGCATTGGGCGCCCGCGTGTTCCGCCTGCGCCATCAGCCAGGGATCGAAACGGGAGCGGAGGACGCTGTAGGAGGACGTACCGTCCGGCCCAGGGGCGTGGTGATAGTCAAGGGTGGCGGCGCTGTCTGCGTTCATCAGGGTGAGTTTTTCGCGCGTGATTTTGCGCTCAAGCGGGGCGTGCTCGCTGAATCCCGGCAGGATGGCTTCCAGCGCGTGGGCATACAGGCGTCCGCCGCTGAGGCTTTTGCCGCCCGGCGTCGCCGCGCGCTCCAGCAGCGCGACGTTCAGGCCCGCGCGCGCCAGCAGCAGGGCGCTGGCGCAACCGGCAAAACCGCCGCCGACTACGATGACGTCAAAATCGTCCTCCATTCCCTTTCTCCCTCTGAACGTTACGCCGGACAGCATAGCATCCGGTATCGTCAGTACCTTGATGCTACACGGTATTCTTCCTGTTTTATCCATAGAGAATAAATCTGTTTTACCCGGTCAGAGCGCGGAAAAATCTTATAGACGCGAAGTCGGCCGTCGCGCACAGTAATCTAAAGAAGCGTATAGATGGCCGCTTCAGGGTTTATTCTTAGAATTAAAGCCGTTAAGGTTATATAACTATTAATAATGATACCGATATCGACGTTTTCCGACGCTTTTTGACATGCGCCGGACAAACGCGATATCTGAACGGATACGCTGGCGACATATGAAAAAGAACGCACTCTCATCCCTGATTAAAACACTCACGTTAGGCGCCGGGCTTACCCTGGTCGCGGTGCCTGTCCTTCAGGCCGCGGAAGCTCCCGCGGCGCCGGAAATCAACGCTAAAGCCTGGGTCCTGATGGACTACGACAGCGGCAAAATCCTGACCGAGTCGAACGCCGACGCCCGTCTTGATCCCGCCAGCCTGACCAAAATCATGGCCAGCTACGTGATTGGTCAGTCAATCAAGAGCGGTAAAATTACGCCCAACGATATGGTCGTGGTCGGGAAGGACGCCTGGGCAACGGGAAACCCGGTGCTGCGCGGCTCCTCGCTGATGTTTTTGAAACCGGGCGATCGGGTGCCGGTTTCCGAGCTGAACAAAGGCATGGTCATTCAGTCGGGGAATGATGCCAGCATCGCGCTGGCGGATTACGTGGCGGGCAGTCAGGACGCCTTCGTTAACCTGATGAACAAGTACGTGGCGGCCTGGGGGCTGAAAAACACCACGTTCAAAACGGTACACGGCCTGGATTCCGCCGGGCAGTACAGCTCCGCGCGTGATATGGCGCTGATTAGCCAGAGGCTGATTGCCGACACGCCGGAAGAGTACGCGATCCATAAAGAGAAAGAATTTACGTTCAACAAGATCCGCCAGGTGAACCGTAACCGCCTGCTGTGGGATACCAGCCTGAACGTGGACGGCATTAAAACCGGTTATACCAACGGCGCCGGGCATAACCTGGTGGCGTCTGCGACGGACGGCCCGATGCGCCTGATTTCCGTGGTGCTGGGCGCGCCGTCTGACCGTATCCGCTTTGATGAGAGCAAGAAGCTGTTGACCTGGGGTTTTCGTTTTTATGAGACGGTGACGCCGGTGAAGGCGGGGCAGCCGTTCGTCACGCAAAAGGTCTGGTTCGGCGATGAGAATGAGATCGCGCTGGGCATGGATAAAAATGCCAGCATCACCATCCCGCGTGGGCAGATGAAGAACCTGAAAGCCAGCTATAACCTGAGCCAGAAGGTGCTGGAAGCGCCGCTGAGCAAAGGCCAGGTGGTTGGCACCATCGATTTTCAGCTTGATGGCAAAACGATAGATCAGAAGCCGCTGGTTGTACTGGCGGATGTGCAGGAAGCCGGCTTCTTCGGCCGGATCTGGGATTTCATTTTACTGAAGATTAATCAGCTGTTCGGCCTGTGATCGGACGGCGATAAAAAAGCCTGCCGGGCGTTAACCCGGCAGGCTTTTTTGATCCGCGCCTTACGGCATCAGCCGCAGCTCAGTACCTTGATAGCCAAACCGCCGCGTGAGGTTTCGCGGTATTTGGCATTCATGTCCTTGCCCGTTTCGTACATGGTTTCGATCACTTTATCCAGTGAAACGCGCGGGTCTGACGTGCGGCGCAGCGCCATGCGGGCGGCGTTGATCGCTTTCACGGCAGAGATGGCGTTACGCTCGATGCATGGCACCTGCACCTGGCCGGCGACCGGGTCGCAGGTCAGGCCCAGGTTATGTTCCATCGCGATTTCCGCTGCCATGCAGACGTGATCCGGGCTGCCGCCCAGCAGCTCCGTCAGCCCGGCCGCCGCCATGGAGCAGGCGACGCCGACTTCACCCTGGCAGCCGACTTCCGCGCCGGAAATGGAGGCGTTCATTTTGTACAGCGCGCCAATCACGCCGGAGGCCAGGAAATAGCGTGAATAGGAGTTGGTGTTCACTTCGCGGATGAACTTATCGTAGTACGCCAGCACCGCAGGGATGATGCCGCAGGCGCCGTTGGTCGGCGCAGTGACGACACGGCCGCCGGCGGCGTTTTCCTCGCTCACCGCCAGGGCGAACATGTTGATCCAGTCCACCACGTTCATCGGATCGGAAGTGACTTTGTCGCCGCTGACCAACTGACGGCGCAGGGCGGCCGCGCGGCGCGGCACCCGCATCGGGCCGGGCAGCAAGCCTTCCGTATTCATGCCGCGCTCGATGCCGGAACGCATGACGTCCCAAACGCGGGAGAAGTGGCCTTCGATTTCCTGGCGGCTGCGCAGAGCCAGCTCGTTTTGCATCACCAGGCCGGAGAGGGAAAGTCCGCTCTCTTTACAGTGGCGCTGCAGGTCGGCGGCGCTGTTAAACGGGTAGGGCACACTGACGCTCTGCGCGTCCTGCTTGCCGAAGTTTTCCTCGTCGACGATAAAACCGCCGCCGATGGAGTAATAGGTTTTGCTGTACAGCACGTTGTTGCCGGCCAGCGCGGTAATGCGCATGCCGTTTTCGTGCAGCGACAGGTTTTCATCGTGGAAATTCATGCTGGTCGCCAGCGGGAAGTCCACTTCGTGGTTGCCGCCGGCCATCGGCAGGCGACCGCGCTGCTCGACGTCGTTTACGAAGCCCGGAATGGCGTCGATGTCCACGCTGTCAGGCAGGTTTCCGGCCAGGCCCATGATGATGGCGATGTCGGTATGGTGGCCTTTCCCGGTCAGGGAAAGCGAGCCGTATACATCGACCACGATCCGGGTGATGTCGGACAGAATACACTGCGCAATCAGGTCGTCAGCGAACTGTTTGCCGGCTTTCATCGGACCCACGGTGTGGGAGCTGGAAGGGCCGATACCAATCTTATAAATATCGAATACGCTAACCATTATTGACTCCGTACTTATTCCAGAGAAGAACCGGCGTGTGGCCAGGGCTTAGAAAAAAGCCGGCGGGGTGCGCCGGCCTGAAAACAATTAACCGAACAACGTGTACAGGATGGCCGAGATGGCGATCAGGCCCATGACAACAACGAAGACGTTGCTGATGTGGCCGCTGTATTTGCGCATGGCCGGTACTTTATGAATCGCGTACATCGGCATCAGGAACAGGATTGTGGCGATAACCGGGCCGCCCAGGGTTTCAATCATACCCAGGATAGACGGGTTCAGGGTTGCGACGATCCAGGTGGTCACCAGCATGAACAGCGCGGTGATTTTGTTCAGTTTGCCGATTTCGATGGACTTGCCGCGGCCGCGCAGTGATTTGATCACCAGACCGTTGAAGCCTTCACGGGCGCCCAGGTAGTGGCCCAGGAACGATTTGGTGATGGCGACGAAGGCGATTAACGGCGCGACCAGCGCCAGAACCGGCGTATTAAAGTGGTTAGCCAGGTAAGACAGAATGGAAATGTTCTGTGCCTTGGCTTCCGCCAGATCTGCCGGAGAGAGGCTCAGCGCGCAGCTGAACACGAAGAACATCACGGTCAGCACCATCATGATGTGCGCATAGGCCAGGATTTTGGAACACTTCTTCTCGGCCAGTTCATCACCGTACTCTTCGCGTTTGGCAACGGCGAAAGCGGAGATGATCGGGGAGTGGTTGAAGGAGAACACCATAACCGGAATGGCCAGCCACAGGGTCATCCACAGGCCGCTGCCGGAGGCAGAGCTGGCGATGGCGGCGGAGTCGAAAATCGCACCATTCCAGTTCGGGATCAGGTACAGGGCCAGCAGCATCAGCACTGCGACGAACGGGTAAACCAGGATGCTCATTACCTTAACGATCAGATGCTCGCCGAAACGCACGATAGTCATCAGGCCGAGGATCAGGATCAGCGAGAGCAGGGCGCGCGGCGGCGATGCCAGGCCCATCTGGTGGGTGATGAAGCTGTCGACGGTATTGGTGATCGCCACGCTGTAAACCAGCAGGATCGGATAGATGGCGAAGAAGTACAGCAGGGTAATGATTTTACCCGCGCCGACGCCGAAATGCTCTTCCACGACTTCGGTAATATCTTCACCCGGATTTTTCCCCGACAGCACGAAGCGGGTCAGACCGCGGTGCGCAAAAAAGGTCATGGGGAATGCGATGATAGCCATGATGATCATGGGGATCAGGCCGCCAACGCCCGCATTGATCGGTAAGAACAATACGCCGGCGCCGATGGCAGTGCCATACAGTCCCAGCATCCACATGGTGTCTGACTTACGCCAGCGGGTTGCCGGCACGGAAGCCGTTGAAGCGATGGTACCTGCTTGGGTGGTGTCCATAGGTGTCTCCTAAAAGCGAACACGATAGATAAGCGGATGCGTTAACCTGAATTGTGTTGTTATAGCCGCCAGGCTAAAAATGACATCCGCAGAGCTAAATAAACTGAGTTTGTGCACTGAAAATAGCGTTTGCCTGCGATATCCCGGCAAACAAAAAAACGCCGCTCCGCCTGTACGCAACGGTAAGGCCGAAGAGGTTTCTATTCACAACGGATTATTCATAACGGATGTTTTCATAATATTCGGTTACCACATTTTTCGCCGTGGAATATAGTTTTTTACAGATAAAACGTCCGTGATCTTGCTCGCAATTGCGATGATGACTTGGTTTTACCGTTGAAAAGCCGAAGTTTTGCGCGAGAAACAGCACAATGCCGCAACATCGGAGCGCCTGTTATTTAACACAGGGCGGGGAAAGAGTAAAAAATTATTTCATTGTTATAAAGAAATAGATTTGTTTATCATTTTAGTAACGTTATGGTTGGACAGGATTATCAAAAAAAGATGGAGATAAAATCCATTAATTTCATGTGGTTAAATTTATTTCTTGCCGGAATGAAATTCTTTTCCAGATATTTAAAATGGCGCAAAAATAACCCTGCATAAGATATGCAATTAGAGAAATAAGAATAAAAGAGGGCAGCGTTCATTTTTACAACATTATATAGAACGTGGCTGGTCATTAAGTATGATGAATTAACGTTATGACACTGAAGAAAATAACGGCAGAGCAAAAGACGAATGGTAATAAAACGCTTAAATAACGTGCGTTTTATTCACGGCGGACGGCGTGCCGGGGTAAAACGCCCGGCAACGGGCATTCTGCCGCGCAGACTAACTCAATATATCAATGCCTTTTGCGCTAAGGTGTTGCTTTAGCTCGCCTTCCGGCGCCTGGTCGGTAATCAGGACGGAGAAATGATCCAGCGGCGCAATCCAGGCCGGCCTGATCTCGCCAAACTTACTGGCGTCAGCAACCAGCACCGAGCGGCGGGCCTGGGAGATGGCTTTCTGCTTAACAGCAATTTCATCCAGGTTATAGCAGGTCGCTCCCTGACGAATGGTGATGCCCGCAGCGGAGATAAAGGCCAGCGTAGGGCAGATGTTGTGCAGTTCGCTGGTGGCGCCGTTCGGCACAAAAATGGCGCTGTCCGGGTTGAATGAGCCGCCGCACAAGATCACGTGGCAGTTGGGCTTGTTGCGCAGAGCCATAAAGGTGTTGAGCGAATAGCATACGGCGGTAAAGCTGAGCGCGTCGTCCAGCTCGTCGATAATAAAGGGAACGGTGGTGCCGCAGTCAAAAAACACCACGTCGTCCGGCGCGATCAGGCTGGACGCCAGCGCGCCGATGTGGCGTTTCTCCCTGACCCGCTTTTCCTGCTGATCGGAAATGAAATAACGCACGCTCTGATTGATTTTAGGATCGAGCACCACGTACCCGCCCAGCAAGACCACGTCGCATGGCTGGGCGGCGAGATCGCGGCGGATAGTCATTTCGGAAACCCGGAGCAATTCGGCAGCGTCTTTCAGGTGGAGTTTGTCGGTGCGACGTAAGGCCTGTGCCAGACGGTTGATACGATCGGAACGCCGGGTTTCCATAGCTTCTCTCAGTTCATTTCCGGTTGATGGGAGGGAAGCCGCGGCTTCCGGAGGCGGAATGATTACGTCAATCCGGCCGGGCTCATGGCCGTATCTCAACGAATTCAGTGTGTTCCAACCACCAGGTAATATTACATTTCGTGCCGGATGCGCGCAAATGCCATTACCACGCTTTCATTTAAAACGGGAAGAAAACGGCCTGCGCGCTTGCCGCAGGCCGCGAAAGAGGTTCCGGAACGGATAACGTTAAGGCTTCACCCACCCTTTACGGATAGGAAAGGCAAAGCTGAAACGGTAAAGACGGAGCAGCTGGGTCTGAAGAACGGAGCCCCACAGTTCCCAGATAAGCTGCGACGTCAGGCATCCCAGCAACGCGACCAGCAGGGCGCCGACCATGTCCATCGGCCAGTGTACGCCCAGATAAACACGCGACCAGGCGATGGCGACGCCAGAAATCAACAGCGTGACGCCCGCCCAGCGGCGCGGATACCAAAACAGAAAGGCCAGGGCGAAGGTGAAAATCGCGGTGCCGTGATCGCTGGGGAACGAGGCATCCGGCGCATGCGGGATAAAGCTATAGCCGATTCCCTCCACGAAGGGGCGGGCATGGGGATATAAAATGCCGATGACTTTTGAGCTGAGCATGGCATAAGCCAGCGCCATCACGCCGCGGATAATCAGCTGGCGGTTCTCTTCAACGGCCCGCTGCGGACTCCAGAGCCACAAAATGACGATCAACAGGGGAACGATGGCGATCAGGTCATTGGCGAGAAATCTGGCGATGGCGATCGCCCATGCCGGTGACGCCGGCGTGGCGTTAATCAGCAGAAATATGAGGTGGTTAAAATGTTCCATACATCTCTTTCCGTTTACAAAGTCTCAGGACGAAAACCCGCCCGAACCGGTAAGTGCGCAGCGACGCGGCTTTTACGCGTTGTGCGGGAAAAGCGTGGGCGACAGAATTAAGCATCCCACCGGGGCGAGTAAAGAAGATTCACCTTAATTCACGCTCCCGTTGAGGAATTCTTTACTTAATGGCTTGCCGTCGCGCGTGTGAACGGAGATATTTTATGGGCGGGAACTTAAGAGAACATTAATTGACGGCGAAAATGGATGTCAGACGTGTTCCTATAAGATGAAAAAATAATAAGGCAAACAGGGGTAACGGATGGACAGCAGCATACTGGCGCTAATCAGCGTGGCGGGCGTTATTGCCCTGGGGGCGATGGCGCCGGGGCCGAGTTTTATTCTGGTCGCGCGCACCACGATGTCATCATCATTGCGTGACGGGTTGGCCGCGGCGATGGGGATGGGCGTAGGGTGTGCGTTTTTTGCGGTGCTGGCCTTGTTCGGCCTGCAATCGTTGCTGCTGGCGGTGCCGTGGCTGTATGCCTCGCTGAAAGTGGTGGGCGGTTTTTATCTGATTTATCTGGCGGTTAAAATGTTTCGCAGCGCGACGACGCCGCTGACGGTGCTGGCAGGGGAACGGCAGCAGACGCACTGGCGGCGGTCGTTTTGTACCGGCCTGATTACCCAGCTCAGCAACCCCAATACCGCCTTGGTGTTCGGCGGGATCTTCGCCGCGTTGCTGACGCAGCACATTGCGTCCTGGATGTATGTGGCGTTGCCGCTGATGTCGTTCACTATTGATATGGTGTGGTATGCCTTCGTTGCGTTTGTGCTTTCGGCGTCGGGGCCGAGGGCGGTATATCTGCGCTTTAAAGCCTGGTTCGACAGAATGGGCGGGGCGATGATGGCGTTGCTGGGGCTTAAACTTATCGTTCAGCGCTGAGTGCATGATTAACGGCGCCGCAGGACGGCGCCGTGGTTTCAGGCCGTTAGGCTGATGATGCTCAGTTCAGCCGTTCGACGATCATCGCGGTGCCCTGACCGCCGCCGATGCACAGCGTCGCCAGGCCGAGGGTTTTGTCCCTGGCGCGCAGGGCATGCAGCAGAGTCACCAGAATGCGTGCGCCGCTGGCGCCGATGGGATGCCCCAGGGCGATAGCGCCGCCGTTGACGTTAACCCGCGCGGGATCGAACCCCAGCTCTTTACCGACGGCCAGAAACTGAGAGGCGAATGCCTCGTTGGCCTCGATCAAATCAATGTCGGACAACGCCATGCCGGTTTTTTTCAGCACGTTGCGCGTGGCGGGCACCGGTCCCATCCCCATCAGCTCGGGCAGTACGCCGCCGCCGGCATAGCCGCGGATGCGCGCCAGCGGTGCAAGGCCAAGCGCTCTGGCCCGGCTTTCCGTCATAATCACCAGCGCCGCCGCGCCGTCGTTGATGCCGGAGGCGTTGCCCGCCGTTACCGAGCCTTCTTTACTGAATGCCGGGCGCAGTTTCGCCAGGCCTTCGGCCGTGGAGTCCGCCTTGGGGAATTCGTCGGTGTCGATGACGCTCTCCCCTTTACGGGTTTTCACCGTAACGGGCACGATCTCTGCGCGGAATGCCCCGCTGGCAATGGCGGCCGTGGCTTTCTGCTGGGAAGCCAGGGCGAGCGCGTCCTGTTCTTCGCGGCTGATGCCGTATTTTGCGGCCACGTTTTCCGCCGTGATGCCCATATGATAGCCGTGGGTGGCGCACATCAGGCCGTCGCGCAGGATAACGTCCATCAATTTGCCGTCGCCGAGCCGGTGGCCCCAGCGCGCTTTGGCGTCAAGCAGGTAAGGCGCCAGGCTCATGTTTTCCATGCCGCCGGCAACGAGAATTTCCGCATCACCGGCGGCGATGGCCTGCGCCGCCAGCGCGACGCTTTTCAGCCCGGAACCGCAAACTTTATTGACGGTGTAAGCACATACCTGCTCGCTGATGCCGGCGTTTAGCGCTGCCTGGCGGGCAGGGTTCTGCCCCAGACCGGCCTGCAAAACGTTGCCCATGATGACTTCATCAATCTGGCTGCTTTCAATGCGGGCGCGCTCCAGAGCGGCGCGGATCACCGTTGCGCCCAGCTCAACGGCGGAAACGGACGATAACGCGCCGTTGAAGTTGCCGATGGCGGTACGCGCGGCGCTGACGATCACTATGCTGTTGTTGGTCACGTTACTCATTGTCACTCCTTGATTCTTTGGGGATGCTTAAAGCAGGGTCAGGCCGATGACGAAGATGAAGCCGGAGAACACCAGGGCGGTGACGCAGTAGCCCATGATGTCCCGGACCCCCAGGCCGGCGATGGCAAGGGCGGGAAGCGCCCAGAAGGGTTGCGCCATGTTCATCCACTGTTCACCGTAGGCGATGGCCATGGCCGACTTGCCCAGGTCGGCGCCGAGCGCCTGTGCGGCTGACATCACGTACGGCCCCTGAATCACCCAGTGTCCGCCGCCTGACGGCACGGCGAAGTTGATCAGCGCGGAGCTGAAGAAGGTCATGATCGGGAAGGTTTCTTTGTTGGCGACGTTGATGAAAAACTCAGTGATCAGCCCGCCCAGTCCGGAGTGCTCCATCATGAGCTGGATACCGGCATAGAACGGGAATTGCACCAGAATACCGGCGGTGCTGCGGGCGCCGGCGGTGATGGCGCGCATGTACGCCATCGGGGTTTTGTGCAACAGCAGGCCGGCAATCATGAAAATCATGTTGACGGTGTTGATGGTGATGTTGAATCCCTTTTGATAGAAGTACATGCCGAGATAGGCGATGCCCAGCGCGCCGATAATGAGCGCAAGAATGCGGCTTTCCTCCAGCTTGAGCGCGACCGAAGCGTCCGCCGGCAGCTTTTTCTGGAAGTCGGGTTCCTCTTCCAGCAGCACCGGGTCAACGGTGACCACGTCGCCGGGTTTCGGCATCATCAGGCGGGTGACGAAGGGCATGACGGCAATCAGCCCGATCGTAATGAAGGCGTTGTAGCCGGTGAAGATGGTCTGGGAAACCGGGATCAGCCCGGCGATGTGCTCAACCGGGTTGCCCGGCGTTGCGGCCAGCAGCGGCATCGAGCCGGACAGCCCGCCTCCCCAGGTCAGGAAGCCGATGTAGGCGCAGGCGATCAGCAGCGGATAGTCGGAGCCTTTGACGCGGCGGGCCACTTCGCGCGCGAACATGGCGCCGACGACCAGCCCGAATCCCCAGTTGATAACACAGGCGACGGAGCCGAAAAACGTTACCAGCATCACCCCTTGCGCCGGGGTTTTTGCGGCGGACGCAGTCAGTTTCAGGATGCGTTTAACCGGGCCGGAACTGGCCAGCGCATGGCCGGTGACGATGATTAACGCCATCTGCATGCCGAAGCCCAGCAGGTTCCAGAAGCCGTCCCCCCACATTTGCACCATGTCGAGCGGCGTGTGCGGCGTAAGCGCCAGCGCGATGAGGAACGTGAGCAACGTCAGCAGCATGGCGAAAATCAGCGGGTCCGGCAGATACCGGCTGACAAAGCCGGTTAAGACACGGGAGAGACGGCCGATCATATGACGTTCTCCTCAAGGCCGATCGGCATGGCTTTGAAATCGGGGGATACGGTAAATTCCGCCTCCGTTTTTTCCCTGATTTGTTCCAGGGTGACGCCGGGAGCGTGCTCTTTCAGCACTAACTGGCCTTTTTCGAAGCTGAAGACCGCCATTTCCGTTACGATCATGGAAACCTTGTTCAGCGCGGTCAGGGGCAGGGTGCATTTGCGCAGGATTTTGGCCGAGCCGTCTTTGGCGCTGTGCTCCATGGCGATGATCACCTTACGCGCGCCGGTGACCAGATCCATCGCGCCGCCCATACCGGGAACCATTTTTCCGGGGATCATCCAGTTTGCCAGGCTGGCGCTTTGGTCGACCTGCAATCCGCCCAGCACGCTGGCGTCTACGTGGCCGCCGCGGATCAGGGCGAAGGAGAGCGCGCTGTCGAACATGGCGGCGCCCGGCAGCAAACCGCACGGCTGACCACCGGCGTTAACCAGATCCGGGTGCGCGTCGGTGACCGGGCCAAGGCCCAGAAAACCGTTTTCCGACTGAAGGGTGATGTGGATGTCCGGCGGGAGGTAGTTAACCACCTGCGTTGGCAGACCGATGCCCAGGTTTACGATGTCACCGTCGCGGAATTCGAGGGCGACGCGGCGTGCGATCAATTCTTTGGCGTTCATGATTAGGCCTCCTGGGGATTAACGATGTAGTCGACGACGGCGCCCGGCGTCATGATGTGGTCCGGCGCAATGCTGCCGACGTCGGTCAGCACGTGCGGTTCGGCAATGACGATGTCGGCGGCCAGGGCGATAACCGGGTTAAAGTTACGGGCGCTGAGCTGGTAAACCAGGTTGCCCGCGCGATCGGCGGTGTGTGCCTGAACCAGCGCCAGATCGGCGCGCAGGGGGAGTTCCAGAAGGTATTCGGTGCCGTCGAGCGTGATTTTTTGTTTGCCTTCTTCGACAACGGTGCCGACGCCGGTCGGCGTGAGGAAGCCGCCTAATCCGGCTCCGCCGCAGCGGATACGTTCGATCAGGGTGCCCTGGGGAATCAGCTCAACCTCCATTTCGCCGCTGATCATGCGGCGGCCGGTTTCCGGGTTGGTGCCGATGTGGGATGCGATCACTTTTTTGACGCGGTCGTTCACGACCAGCAGGCCGATACCGGTGTCGACGAAGGCGGTATCGTTGGCGATAATCGTCAGATCGCGCACGCCGGACTCCAGCAGGGCTTCAATCAGGCGCGGCGGCGTGCCGACGCCCATAAATCCGCCCACCATAATGGTCATGCCGTCGCGGAAATAACCGGCGGCGTCTTGCACATTGATACATTTATTTTTCATTGTCATTCCCTGTAGTGTGACGTCTGAAAACGGGTTCATACCGGGAATAGCAAAGGGTGTGCCAGAACGGGGATTTGCGGTTATTGTGTTGATACTAATGGGTTTTTTAACGTTTTAATACAAGGCTGAGACCGGCGGGGAAGTGCAAGTTTTTGCACAGGTGTGCACGTTTTGTTTCACCGGATGCGCGGGATAGGCGCCGGGGATTGCCCCGGCGGCGCGGGGTTAATCGATGTTGTATTCCTGGAGTTTGTACATCAGCGCCCTGCGGCTGATACCCAGCGCTTTGGCGGTTTGTACCCGGTTTCCCTGATTGGCGGACAGGGCGGCGCAAATAAGTTCACGCTCGTAAGCCTTCATGCGGGTTTTAAGGGAGCCGGAGGCATCGGCTTCCTGCCCGGTTTCCGTCATCGGCAGCGACCGGGCGAAATGCGTGATGGTTTCCGGCAGGTCGTCGGGGAAAATGACGAAGCCGGTACTCATGATGACCGCGCGCTCCATGGCGTTGGACAGTTCGCGGATATTGCCCGGCCACGGGTAGGCCTCCAGCTGCGCCAGCGCAGAGGGGTCGAGTTCGACGATCTCTTTGCCGTTCTCTTCACTGAACTTTTGCAGAAAGTGACCGGCCAGCAGGGCGATATCCTCCGGACGTTCACGCAGCGGCGGCAGCGACAGGTGCACGACGTTGAGGCGGTAGAACAGATCGCGCCGGAAGGTGCCCTGCTCAACCATTTCCGTCAGGTTGCGGTTGGTGGCGGCGATCAGGCGGATATCCGTTTTGATGGTCTGGCTGCCGCCGATACGTTCAAACTCCCGCTCCTGCAACACGCGCAGCAGTTTAACCTGGAGGTTGTGCGGCATTTCACCCACTTCGTCCAGCAGCAGGGTGCCCTGGTTGGCGCGTTCGAACAACCCCTGCCGCTGCACCAGCGCTCCGGTAAAAGCGCCTTTTTCGTGACCGAACAGCTCGCTTTCCAGCAGGGATTCCGGCAGCGCGCCGCAGTTAATTTTGATAAACGGCCCCTTGGCGCGCGGGCTGTTGTAGTGGACGGCACGGGCGATCAGCTCCTTGCCGGTTCCGCTTTCGCCGGTAACCAGCACGCTGGCGGTGCTGGCGGCGATTTTCGCCATGTCCCGGCACAGCGCGATCATGGCCGGGCTGTTGGTCAGGATTTTGTCCCACTGATAACTGGCGGAGAGGGCGCGGTGCAGCAGGCTGATTTCGCGCTTCATCTCATTAAGCTGCATGGCCCGGTCAACGATCATCCGGATTTCATCCAGATCAAACGGCTTGATGATGTAGTCGAAGGCGCCGAGGCGCAGCGCTTCCACCGCCGTTTCGATTGCGGCGTAGGCGGTCATCAGAATCACGGGAACATTTTGCCGCTGCTGACGCATCGCCTGCAGCGCTTCCATGCCGTTCAGGCGCGGCATGCGGATGTCCATCAGCACGACGTCCGGCGCATGCTGTCCGAATAAGGTGAGCGCTTGCTCGCCGTCGTGGGCAACGATGGGGTGATGGCCGTCGCGGGTAAAGACCGTGCTCAACAGACGGCGTACGTTCTCTTCATCGTCAACGATCAGAATGCGATACGATTTTTTCATCAGGATACCTCCGCCGCGCCGTGATGAACCGGCAGCAGGATAATAAACGTCGTGCCATGACCCGGGCGGCTTTCCAGCCGGATATCGCCGTCGTGCAGGGCGATGATGCGCTGACAGATCGGTAAGCCCAGCCCGGTTCCGGAGGGCTTGGTGGTGTAAAAAGGATCGAAAATCCGCGATATGGATTCTTCGCTGATACCCTGTCCGCTGTCGCGGATCGTGATTTCCTGATGCCGCTCGCCGCTGCGGCGGGTGGTGATGGTGATGTTCCCTTTGCAGGGAATTGCCTGGACTGCGTTGATCAGCAGGTTAAGCAACACTTGCTTAAGCTGTTCGCCGTCCGCGTCGATGTCGGGCAATCCCTCTTCCAGACAGACGTTAAAATCAATGCGCGCTTCGCTGCCGCCGGTTTTTATCAGGATCAGCGTTTCCGTGATCAACTGATTGAGCGAAACCTGCTGCATGCGGCCGCAGCGCGGGCGGGCGAAGTCGAGCAACTGCTGAATCACCTTATTGATCGAGTTCACTTCGTTGAGAATGATGTGGGTATATTCCCGTTTCCGCGCATCTTCTTCGCCGTCTTTCAGCAACTGGACGAAGCCGCTGATGGCGGTCAGCGGATTGCGTACCTCGTGGGCGACGCCCGCCATCAGTTCGCCGAGGGCGGCGAGTCTTTCCGCCTGGGCGATACGGTGCTGCACCTCTTTTTTCTCCGTCAGATCGGAGAAGATAACCAGCGCGCCGATGGTTTCTCCCCGCGCGTTGTGGATCCGGCTGGTGCTGACGCTGATTTGAATGGTGCGGTTCTTGCCCGGATAGTTGACCTCCAGCGCCATCTGTTCGATGCCGTGCTCCAGCGTGTCGAGGATCGGACTGTGGAAGTTGGTGTTTTCGAAGACCACGGCGTAAGGACGGCCGAGCAATTCTTTACGCTGGTAGCCGGTAATTTTTTCCGCGGCAGGGTTGATCATGGTGACGCGTCCGTCGATATCCACGGAAATCACGCCGTCGGCAGCGCTTTCGATAATCAGCTCATTCAGGGTTTTGGCCTCGCGCAAGGCTCTGGAGAGGTGATTGACGCTGTCTGAGATTTCCCCCATCTCGCCCTTCATCGGCGGAATAACGGTATGGAGGTTGTAAGGCAGTTCGTTAAGGCCGCTTTTGATGGTGTCGATATCCGCGCTGAAACGGCGCGAGAAGAAGATGATGATCCACACGCTGAGCAGAATGCTGATGCCGGTCGCTGCCATGATGCGGATGTCCATCGCCAGCGCCTGCTGATCGATATCGCTGGAAAGCTCGTTCGCCCAGATATAGCCGATGACCTGATTCTCCCGGACGATGGGGATCATGGCGTTCATGATGTTGCCGCGCACCTGGGTGCCCCAGCCGACGACGGGTTCACCGCTCTCCATCACTTCGCGGCCGGGGTGGTTGGGGCTGATGGTGATGCCGACGGAGGCGCCGTGCTGCGCCTGCGGACCGTAGGTGACGATGGCGTCCAGCCCGCGGTGATAATAGCCGGCGCCGACGCCGGAGAAGGCCTGGGTGATTTTGTCCGTTACCGGCGCCAGCAGCGCATTAAGGGCTTTCAGACGCTGTTCGCGCGGGAGGTCGGGATAGCGGCTGAAGCTGTCCCCCAGCGCGTTATCCAGTAACCGGGTGACGGCGAACAGTTTGATCCTTTTTTCTTCCAGCAGCGCGTTGCGCCCTTCGACCTCGACCGTAAAGCCGATTGTCAGCGTGGGCAGAGAAACCAGAATAGCCAGCAATACCATTTTCTGGCGCAGGGTCTGCGGCCAGTGAAGCTTGTTCAGCAGGCGTTTTACCCGCGATTGCACATGAAGCATGAAGTACATCCTTGAATAACGGCGGCGCAAACGCCCGCTTTGAGGTGACTATAGGCGGACGGAGGTGCGACTCAAGGAGGAGGGCGAAAAAATGTGATATACGCTGAAAGGGAAATGCAATATCAACTGATTTATTGGGGGGATTTAACGGTGATATCAGAAAATACGCTGAATTAGAATAGCTGGCGCTTTACCTTCCGTTCATCAACGTAACATGGTTGTTTAATGGCTAGAATGCAGAAGAAAACTGAGAAGGCTTGCATTTTTATTATAATTATTTTCAATATATTAAATATTACTATTGTTTTTTTCAGGTGATACAAGCAGGAATGGTATGCTACATCATATAAAACCTCCACACGTTATATCACCCAGGAAAAACCGAGATTATGCCTGTGCTTTCAGGCGCATATGCAGCAAGGGAAAGGGGTTGCCCTGGCCGTCTAATTCTGAGCGGGCGAACGTTTCGAACCCCATATGTTGGTAGAAAGCTACCGCCTGATCGTTTTGTTCATTAACGTCGACTTCATTGGCGCTTAGCGTTCCGGTTGCGAATGCCAGCAGTTGTTTACCGATGCCTTGACCGCGGACGTGCGGTGAAATGAATAACATTTCTATGCGATGACCATCGACACCGATAAAGCCCTGGGCTTCGTTGTTGGTGTTCACGGCTTTATAGACGGGAAGCCCGGAGAGTAAGGCTTCTGCCACAAAAGGGCGTAAGGCGACGATGTCTGCGGCGGTCAGAAAATGATGTGTTGCGCGAACCGATGCTTCCCACAGATCGGTCAGGGCAGGGAGATCGTTTGGGGTGATTTTTTGAATTTGCATGGCGCAGTTCCTGGTTAGTGGGGTTGGGGGACATCTAAACAAGGATGATAGCATGGATAGCGGAGGGGGCATGCGCTGCGGGTGATTGCCGTGGGGTTGCCCATTAAAAATACACATTAAATTAGTGTGTTAGTAAATCCACCGCCCCGCCTTGGCGGAGTTAATCAGCATTTCTAGAGTAAAATCGGGAACCTGGGATAGCTCATGTCTATCTGGGTAATAGGTATCGATACTGAAGCTCCCTCGTTCCACATCGAATTGATGGAAAAAGTCTTCCATTAGAGCCTCTGCTTCTTCACGTTCGAAATGTAAATCGCTGTCTATATCTGTTTTGGGGGTCCATGCTTTCTTAAAGAATGGAATGAACGACCAGCCATCATGTTTTTTGACCAGAGCAAATACAGCCTGCCGCACTTCGTTCGTGGTCATAATCTGTCCTCTAAGCGAGCAATTTTATTGTAGGCTGTCATGGCATTGATCGTGATGATTGATACATCCGCTGCCAGGATTATCCAGCCAATGACAGGAATTGCCCTTCCGGCAAAAGTGCCAATATTAGCGACCATCCTGATCTTGAATGTTTTAAGGTATCTTAGTAGTTAATTTTGCATCAGATAATTGATAGTATCGTAATTCAGCGTTAGGCGATGTTATCAATGGAAAGTATGCATTCATAATCTTAGTCACTTGATATAACAAGCTAAAGTGATAATTTCTTACACCATCATTGGTGCAAGACATGGAGAATGTGATGGCGTGGGTATATCAGCAGGGTACTGGTCGACTATATAGGAATGGACGATTGGTTGCTACGGGATATGCAGGAAAAGGAAATGGAAAGAACAACCCTGAAATGCAAAACGTCCAGATGGTTGGCCCGTTACCACGCGGAACCTATTCGATCACTGGTGCGCCATTTAGACATCCTACTACGGGTGTTTACTCAATACGTCTGGAACCGAACTCAGGTAATGCAATGCATGGCCGGTCGGGATTTCTTATTCATGGGGATAGTCGCCAACGGCCCGGTGATGCGTCAAATGGTTGCATTATTCTACCAAGGAATATCAGGGAAACGATTTGGAACAGTGGTGATCGGCAAGTGGAGGTAACACGGTGAAGAAAATATTTTATGCAATCTTACTGCTTCTTCCGCTGTCAGGGTTCGCGGCAGAGAATGATTGCCGATCATGGCCTGAAAACATAGCCGAAGTCTGGTTGAAAAATCAAAACATCGTTGATATTCCGCAATTAGATAAAGCGAAAACAGAAGCGACACTTTTGGCTTCAGAAAAGAAAGAGAATGATATTTATACCCAGGTATTTCATTTTGTTTTCCATGATAGATATGGGAAAAAGTATGAAGTGATCACTCAAAATGATGCATCAGATGATGAGTGTTCAGTGAGTGAGGTCAATATATTCTTGATTTCAAGGAAAGAAGTTAACCACTGATTTAAGCTGGTACCGATATTGGGAGGAGGTCAATGCCGGAAGATCTCTAAATGTGAATGGCACGATTATGCGGGATACTTACAATGCCACGGGAAAGAATACTCGGGCAGTACGTAAGGGAGTGGGGAGGAGGTATTGTTTTGTGAAAAAATGTATATAATATAAGCGATTATACGCTATGTAGTGCCAGTCAATTAACTGGCACTTTTTGGAAATGAGTGCTAATGATTTTACTGGTTACTATCACTTTCCTCAGTATGATTAAAATTTTCTGGTACTTGTAGGATGGGTTTCTATGTTATTGAATTTATTAAAATTTAATAAGTCTTCGAAAGAATTAAAGATCAACCAGTCAAATGTATTTTATAACTACACCTTAGGATTCGAATCATCAAATATTGATTTATTGAAAACAGCTGGAAAGCTATTGAAAACAGGTATTGCTAAGTCAGTTTTCTTTTCGGATTTTAAATGTGTATACCTTGATAATTTGGGTAATACACAAGTAGAGTTTTTAAAGCCAGAGGGTAGGCAATGGGATTCGAGTTGGGAGTTAGAATTTAATCAGAAAATGCCTGAATCTGTTGCAGCAGATGCAATTGGTTTTTTCGAGGTTTTATTTCATGAAAATAGAATTTCCCTTAATAATGATTTATACCTGCGAGCATCACTGCCTCCTTTAGTATTGGAGGATGAAGATAATGAAATATCTTTATTTTCTTCAGTAAAAATTTATAAAAGTGGAATTGCGATACTTAGTTTTCAATTTGATGCTACTTGGCAGGGAATAGATGAAAACGAATTTATAGCCCGCGTTGTAAATATTTTTCAAATATATTTTAAATCTATATGGGTTGATTCAAAAATTCAGAAATTAGATGCAGATGTCGTGTTGATAAATGCATTTGAAGATACATTTTCAGTTGCTGGGGAATATATCAAGAATAAGGAAGTAAAAAAAACAATAAAAGAGATGAAGAAAGACAGTCAAAGAGTAATTAATGATGCTTTTCAAATTGATGGTAAAAAATTCCATCTTGGCGGTGACGATTGGTCATTGCATGAAATCGCTGGTTCAAAAAATGATGATTCTTGGGAATCTACATTAGATTTATGCCGTTCAATATACAGTAATGCTGTTAGTAATATTTTGGTTTTTGGGCAAAGGTCTAAAAATAATGATTTTAGAAAATATATGTGGGAGGGACGTCCATCTATATGCTTACTTCGTTTTGATAATCAGCCACAAAATAAAAATGATCTCATTAAACAATTTTCATCCTCAATGTCAAAAATTTTGCTTAGAGCCAATTTCAGAGGGCAAACTCCTGACTTACCGATAGATTTAAGAATGTTTGACGATTATTGTTTGCATGCTCAAAGGTCAGCTCTTCTTTGGACATGGTTAAGATCTGATGGTGATTCTGACAATGTATGGGATGAACCTCATACTCGCGGGAAAATATTTGAAAATCAGGCAAGAGCAGAACAAATAGAATACTATAATATGCGGATTGCTCGAGCATGTTCTTGGGCGCATGACCCTCTATCAGATATTCATTTATTTCATGCTTATGAAACACTCGTAAACTCAGAAAGACTGACTCACCATAGTAGCCAAGCAGGTGAGGTGTCGGCGGCCCTTTCATATATCATTAATGAATTTGGTACAGCAAGTTTAATTCCTTCAGCAAAAGAAGCTGCTAGGTATCATCTTGAGGAACTAAGGTATAAGTCTGACTCAATTCGAAATCGTAGAGATCGCGGGCTAACTTTTGTTTTTGGCTTAGTAGGTGCTGCAACTTTGGCCGAATTTGTTGTTCATCCTTTTATTCAGGAAATATGGCCAAAATTGAGTAAGGTAATAACGCCAATTTTGTCATTTGGCATTTCAGGAGCTTTAATATTATCTGTTGTAATAGTTGTTTTGATCATAAATAAAGATGAGTGATTTTTTATTTCAGAATTAATTGAATATAGGTGATTTCAATATTTATTAGTCGCGAATTGAACTGCCTTTATTCTATTTTTATTCAAATTTAACCGTGGGCTAAGATCGATAAGTTGATATATCAGTGAGATATATGATGCGAAATAATATTTCTCTCACTGATGAGAAATATAATAAAAACTTAACTTTAATCGTTTTTACTGATCAAAGTCGTAGGGGAGTTATCACGTTATGCGCCATTTAACGATGCTCTTTTTCATTTAACCATTCAATGGAATCATTATCTGAATTATAGTGCACAAAGATTATATTAGAGAGAGGTCTCTGCCCTTCCGATATATAGCCTATAGATTCTAAGGTCTTAAGACCTGCATGATAGTCTGAAAGAAAATCCATAAATCGATTAGCAATTAAGCCATAGTCATCATTGCTATTTAATTTCGGTATTAGTAGCTTGAATGTGTATCCATCCTCAGCCTCAGCAAGAATTGAAAAAGCAAGAGAAAATGGATTGTGAGTAGCTATTTTCCCTTTAGTACTAAACAAAACTGGCTCAATTCTAGGGGTATGTATGACTTTCTTTGTTAATTTTGACAAACTTTCTTTCACCAATTGATAGTGATCTTTTCCCATTTCTTTTAGAAAACCATCAAAATAACTTTTACTAATAAAAGCAGCAACAACGGGAAGTAAAAACCACTCTATACATGCCATCGGGCCACTTGGTTCCCTAGACTCAACAACTAGCTTCAATCCCTCTTTTTTTACGTTATTTTCGAAATCTTCAAACAACTCACTGGAAATACTTTCTTCAAAAAGCACACAAATATCTGGTTTTTTCATGTTCTCTCCGAAAATATATTAATTTTATATTTAGCTACTTTGAGATTCAAAATCCATATTCTTTAAGGCTAATCTCAAAATATGGCTGTAGGATAGTTTCTTCGAAAAGGGCCATTTCATCATGAGGAACTTGTACAAAAGTTGAATTATGGTTTGGTGTCCACCACTTTTCAGGCCCAATATAAGGGTTTTGATGGATCGCACGTGCGATGACTCTAAAGGGCCTGTCTATCCAACCAGGTTCATAGGAAAAATAGTTAGCTGGACCAGTAAATTGACCAAGAAGATATATACCACCAACATTGCCGTGAGTTAAATAAAAGTAATCACCAATGTTTGCGTTGATAAAGTTTTCCCCTTGGGGAGTTTCAGAGCGTCCTTTTGCGGCAGTATCTCGATGTACATAGACTAAACGTTCTTCTATCGAATTAAGCAAATCTTCAAAGTTGAATACACCATATCCTTGAGATAGCTTCCAAAACTTAGGTTTCATATGTGTTTTCGCCAGAGGTTGTTATGTTGGTTTAACCTCTGAGGATATCCAATATCACTTTTTGAGTCTAGCTATAACCATTTGTTGTTATTTGTTTTTTATGGGAGGTTTCCTCCACAAACTCCCCCCACCAATCCATCATTTCACGAGCTGGCGGAGTCTGAATTGGTTGCGTAACTTGTTGTTTAATAGTTTGTAATCTTTAATTCAATTTTCAATTTGGTCCCATTGTTGGTCCTAAAAGAAAATGTCAGGTTTTTTGCAGGGGAGGGGAGGTTACAGTAGAAGTCTCTTCGTCTGTGACGATTAGCATTTTGCTTTCCTTTAGTCTGCTCTGTATTTAAGCGTTTATTTCACATTAGTTTTTAGCAAGCCGGTAGAGCGCCTTGCTCGCAGAATATCCACTATGGAAATATAAGGGGTTTGTTCTTGCCACGAAAATCCCTTTCGGTCGATACGGACAAGCCCGTATTTTTCGACAAGAAAGTTCACCGCATCGCTGAGCGATACTCCAGCATCAATATGTTCTCGTATGGTGGTTTCATTACTGAACGGTGTGTCATTCAACGTCAGGCCATAGTGCTGCGATAACAGATGAGTCAGCAGCCGTTGCCAGGTTTCAACGGGTGACAGATTGGGCTGAGTCGCCCGTGTCGGGTGTGATGATAAGGTTTGCATGATGTTTGCTCTATGAGTTTAAGAGATAAGCGTAGAGTTAATGGGGTTCAGGCTGGTCGGGATAAATAGCGATGTAGACATAGCCACAGGAGCCGAGTGTGTCAGCTTCGCAAGTCAGTCCATTGTGATATAGCGTGACGCAGTGCTGATGCAGGGGAGAGAGTTCTCCGCTGGTGAGCATCAATTCCAGTTGTTTGAGTATCAACGGAAAGGCTTGGTCGAGGCGCAATGCATCGTTGTCGCTGAAAGCACCGTTGAATCCGGCCCTGTCAGCGAGAAAATGCACCCGGTTGCCTTCCTGCACCAGACGAGCGCCAAAACAGGGTGTGATTGTGCGCTTTAGTCCCCACTGCTGGCAGGTAAGATTCTCCGGTTTGGTACCGGATTCTGAGTGATTGTTCATTATTGTTCCTGATTAAAGGGAAGGATTAATTAAGAGTGACACTTCGAAGAATTACATAGGGACCATTGCGATCCTGACGGCGCTCAGCAAAGACGGCCAGAACGCCGCGTATGTCCTGAACTTCCCGGCCAGCATAATGGCAGATACTGCCAGACCATTTATATTTGCCGGTACAGAAGCGAAACAGTCGGGAGCCAGGATGTTGCCGGTACAGAGCCATGGCCTGGCGCTTACTGATGATTTTCATATCCAGCCTCGTTCTGCAAACGACACAATGCCATCCTGACCGACAACCAGGTGATCGAGCGTTTTTACATCAACCAGTCCCAGCACCTCCTTCAGTTTGTCAGTCATCTGGCGATCTGCTTTGCTGGGCTCCGGATCGCCGGATGGATGGTTATGCGCGAGCACGACAGCAGCAGCATTGAAGCGAAGCGCTGACTTCACTACCTCACGGGGATGGACCTGCACATGATTAACTGAACCGGCAAACAGTGTTTCGCTTTCCAGTAAACAGTGTTGGTTATTGAGATACAGCACCATAAACACTTCCCGTTCTTGTCCTGCCAGCTGTAGCCGAAGCCAGTCACGGGCACCAGTGCTTGAAGTAAAGGGTATACCGGGCTGGCGCAGATATTTATCCAGCAGATTGATCGCGCGGCGAATGGTGCGTTGGGCATAGGGTGTTAATCCGGAAGTCGCTGGAAACAGGCAACCATTTGGAGCCATAACCGTCAGCGGAAAGAGTTCAGGCTGCGTTGACACTGGGAATAACGCGGTACTCATGCTCAGGTCTCCTTAGTCAATGAGATGCATAATGGTGTTGCACTCTGGATGGCTCAGCGCGAAGTCGCGTAAGCGATAATAGTGCTCAGTCATCGCATCACATTCGGTACGACAGGCGTGGTGGCTATAAGCCATCAGGCAGACCGCAATACCTGCAGCATCTCCGCTCATCTCCGCGCCGTTGCCATTCATCGGGTTGAACAACGTCCACTTCTCATCGCTCTCTGCCTCAGGAGCCATAAATGCGCCGCCGTTGGCGAGCGTCGAGAAGTTCCAGATACCGCCGTGATAATCGACACACAGCAGGACCATCCAGGCGAAAATGCGAGGTTCAAGGGTTATCCATTGTGGGATGGAGCCAAAGTGCTGCGGCCAGAAGCCGATGCGTAACTCGTCCGGGAGCACTGAAGCAGTAATTGTTGCCTGCTCAGCAAACTCAAGGTTTTGTGTATTCATTAAACTATCTCCTTATGCCGGAACGGTTGTTTAACGCCCGAAAAATTCGAGCATGTTTTCTGCCATAACCCACAGGGCGCGATTGAGCTTCACATCGCCGTCAATGCCGGTAACAGCACGGGTGCGGCTCCTTTTCCCCTGAGCGGTTCGCCCTGACAGACCCCCTTTCATCAGGTTCTCCTGCACGCGCTGGTATACGGTCCACAGGTCATCGCTGTAGTCCTCCCGGCGACGAGGGGTCAGCAACTGCGATACCGTGACCGGCTGGTGTTCCTCACCAAATCGATACTTCAGTGCGGCATTCGCCAGCGCGTGACGGGCCGGGGCTGGCAGCGCCAGCGACTGCATTGCATCGCGCTTTTCTTCCACCCGCTCAAACACACCGAGTACTTCGTAAGCCCCGTCAATCACCTTCTCAACAACATTCCCTTTATGTGGTACCCGCACTTCTCCGAATGACTGACCACAGACCAGGCCGTTAGTACAGACGCCACGAAACAGCCCCGGCAGCATCTGGTAGCTCGAGGACCCGTCATGACTGTTAAGCAAAATGATTTCCGGCACCTGATGGCCGGTCAGTTGACCGGCACGACGCAGGCGAAGCATGTGTTTGGTGTGCCCCCTCTTGCTCTGGTCGCGAACCTTTGTCTGGCAGGCAAAGAACGGCTCAAAGCCTTCACGCAGCAGGCTTTCGAGGATGGTGATGGTCGGGATGTAGGTATAACGGTCTGAGCGTGACTCATGTTTATCATTCCCGAATACGCTGGGGACATGGTTCATCAGCTCTTCATGGGTAAGCGCTCGGTCACGCCGTATCTGGTTGATACGGCCGAAGCGGCTTTCTAAACGGGTCATAGCAGGTTCCTTAAATAGACAGAAAAAGCCACTCCGGAGAGTGGCCTGGTCGGAAGATAAAATGTCCAGGGTGAAGCAGGTGGCTATGTCTCATTGTCTTGAGACGGCAGTGAAGCGGGGGACGGGGAATCCCAGATTTGACGTAAACGTACAAGGATAATAGGCAGATGCTGCCTCAAAAAACGGAGGTACTGTTCCTGGGGATACCTTCGTCGGATGAATGAGGGAAAATGCCGGTATGCTTTACTGCATACAGAAAAAGCAAATGCGTCATCCCTGAGCCTTGCCTCTGCCAGCACCGCCAGATCATGGATAACAATACGCCTGACTAATTGTTGGTATGTTTTGCCAGGGTTTTTTATCAGGGGAGGAGTGTCTTCTGGTCCCGTCTCAGGTGCACATTTGGCTTTGCCAGGTAGCGAACCCCTCAGACCAGAGTGGCGAGTTTTTTTATCAGCGTTACCAGGCACAGTGTGGTCAGGCTGGCCCCTATCGTCTGACACACGACAGACTTGCTTCGCAGAAGTGTTATTCCGGCGACGCAGAAGACTACAGGCCAGGTAAGACCGGGTGATGTGGTCAGGGGAATTTTATCATCTTGAAGGTGATTAGCTTTCATGGGAATTCCATAATGACCGGTATAGAAGAATGTCTATACCGGGTCAGGTGAGTGATTAAGGGAGATCGGCAGTCGCTATTTCTTCAGAGGTATTGGTGGTACCGCTGTAAACGCTCACGTATTCATTAACCGGATAGATAACCACAGCGTTCTTTTTCGGATTAAATGTGCACCCGTTGACACCTGTGATCGCAGCAGTTTTCCCTGTGCTGATATTTTTAACGGTGAGTCTGCTGTCAGAACAGTTGTTGCTTCGGGAAAAGTGAACCGCATATCCATCCTGTTCAGCGACAATTTCGTCAGCGGGTACTTTATTCTGAGTTTTATTGGGCACCGTCTCAGAACGGTGAGCGCTGCTGTATGGCACATACTGTGCGGAGTCGTTGCGCAGGGTGGGTGGATCATTTTTCAGGCTCAGATAGACCGGGCAGTCAGATGCACCCACCCCACAGCTTTTGTCGAATATTGTGCGTGACGGCCAGCCTTGGGTGCCAATGTAAGCTGCACCGGTTTCATCCAGACAGTAGGTTTCCTCCCATGAATAATTCTTGTTGGTGCCCGGCATATTACGGGAAGTGATAAGGCAGGTCAGGGCCTTAACGGGTTTACTGTCGTAGCGGATAAAGTTTTCTTCAAGCGGCGATGCGGCATAAAGCAAAGGCGAAATATTCGCTGCAGCGGCCATTCTTTGCGCCTCAACAGCGAAGCCTGCTTTATTGTTGAGCTTGACGCTCACTGCAGCATCGTTCATATCGCGCAGCATTTCGCCACCTTCCTCTGTCAGAAAGAACGTGTAACGTCCGTGGTGTATATTTCCGGGGATAACCACTGCAGAGCTTAAAGCGGGAAATAGCAGAGCTGAAATGACGGTGAGTCGTGAAATTAGTGCCTTCATTTTTACATCCTGAATCGTGAGTTGTGAGGTTGTCGCAATCATCGATAGCCCAGTGAGTCTTTATGACCAAGGCCTCTCATGAGCCTTAATGGGTGATACAGTCCTGCCAGCTCAGGTCATTCAACGCTTCGCGCAACCCCGCGGTTTTAAAGGTTCCCGGAAGGGGCTTATCTTTCATCGTGATCTCTATCTGCTGCTGATCATTGGTATTTTTGAGCGCAATAAAGGCCGTTTCGCCTGTAGCGTATGAGGTTCCGTTAATGCTAATACCGGTGGCTGAGGCCCGATAGTCCTTTGCAGGCACACTGTAGGAGAGGGTCATATGCTCGTCTGAGCAGGTCAGCGTCAGGCGCTCTCCGGTGGTATTATCTGTGCTAATTTCAAACTCCATTGCATTGATGTAGCCATACCAGTCACCCCACTGTTGCTCGGGAGTAACGGCCTGTGCAGCAGTCGCTGTCAGTGATGAGCAGAGAAAAAAAACTGTGCGAATGTTCAATTAAATCTTTCCTTTACTGTGTGATTTATACGGTGAAAAGCCACTTCCCTGTATGCTGGAAGCGGCCTGATCGTATGCAATCGTGGTCTGTTGGGATAATCGTTAATACAGATCGGTTATCAGAAATTGATCGTTATTATCTATTGCGAAATCGATCGATATAGTTAAATTGATAGTTGTGGGCTATCATTGTGTCAGCATCGATCGGCATGACAGATCAATAAGCCATAGAGAGGGAATCTGAATCCTTTGCCATTCGCTTAAGTGATATAGGTACGAAAATATCTGAAATATAAATTTAACTAAATTTGGATCCAAACATCCGTAATAATGAGAACTTTCACCTTCCCACATGTACCTAACTTCAGAGTGGTTATTGACTATATTATGTAATTTAATTGTTTGAAGTTAATGGTTCTTTCTTCTATAGCAAAAATATCTATTAGTTAATGTTGCATGTCTGATTGGTATTAAAATAATAAAGATGGGCTAATACTACTACAACAATAGTATTGATTATTGTTCTGTATATGAACTTAAATGTATTAATTAACTCTCTATCCTAATTGTATTGAGATGAATAACACAAGGATTAAAGTATGAGCAACGAAATGGGTTATAATCAGCATCACATTAATCGCATTCATGAAACGCTGCAGAATTCCTTACGTGAATACCCAAGGACGTTTATCCTGAATATTATCCTGAGGTTTCCTGATGCCAATTACGAAAGTTATAAAACAGATCATCAATTGATAACCCGCTTTATTGAGTCGTTAAAATCACAGATTAAATTCACACAGAAGAGAAAGATAAAACAGGGAAAGCGAGTTCATCTCAGTAGAGTTCGCTATGTATGGGCCAGAGAGTTTGGTGAAGAAAAGGGGAAGAAACATTATCATGTGGCATTGATACTGAATAACGATGCCTGGTACGCAGCTGGTACCTATTATCCGAAGCAGGGACAATACGTTCACTGCCTGGGAGTGATGATTATGGATGCATGGATCAGAGCGTTGAAACTGCACGCGCAGCAGGATTATCAAAATAAATATTATCCCCTGATAGAGTTTGTACATGAAGGTGATTTTAATCTTAATGCCAATGGAGAACATTTCGCCTGGTATTACGATACCATCATGAGAAGACTGTCCTATCTGGCTAAGCGCTTTAGCAAAGATAATTCTGATGCACATCGGAATTTTGGTTGCAGCCAGTCCTGAATTATTGAGAGGCCCAATCAAAGCAACAATCAGACACGGCTGTAGCAGCGTTGTAGCAACACAGGCGATAACACGAGGCAACATTTCTGAGCTGTAGTGCTACATCGGCAGAGTGTAGTGAAGTGAATCCGTCTCTTCCGGGTTGAACGATTTGTGAGCAAAGGAGAATGTTTCATTTGTGGGTACTTTCCAGAATGCCGCTACAGTCCGCTACAGTAGCGGTTGTAGCAGAGGTAGAGGGTATCACAATGTATTTTTCAGATGGATAAGGCTCGCGATCTCCTCCGGACCACGAGCCTGTGTATTGTTGTGTTATCCAAAATAGTGCTCAGGTATGAGGTAGCTATTCTGGCTAAGCGAGGTTCTGAGGCGAAGGCGGCTGTTTATCATCATAAAATGGCATATAGCGACCATCGTTCATGAGCCAGGTAATATAAATCGCCGGGTTCTCAGGGGATTTAACAATATAAGTGAAAACACCTGTGTTCATGATGGCATTCAGCAACGGTTCCAATCTTTCGCTGCGGCGAAATTTGTTCGGACCATATTTAATGACATCGTTCTTTTTGAACGGTAAGCCATTAGTGGATCTGAATTTATGATAGATCCACTGAGTTAGTATTTGCACGTCCTGCTGGAATTTATACTCATCCGTGAACTGATAAAACCAGGCCGCGGTATGGTTGAGATACCAGGTCATAATCGCTGATGCCTGGGAAATAACATTAAGAGAAATAATGTCCTCCTCCTGGTTGCCGACGTAATTCAGCAGCGCAGCGATACGCAACGCATTCGTACTGGCTTTCAGTACCATGGGTTTGATATATGACCAGGCGCATCCCGGCAATGTGTATGCCAGCCAGTGCTCACGCATCGTCTCCCAGTGGGCTTCAGCTTCAGGTGAAAGCTTAAGAACCTTCTTCTTACCTTCACCTGAATTAATTTTTTTAAGCTGCTGCCCGAGTAATTTACCAATAAGGTCGTGAAAGTAGATTAAAGCACTTTCATCACGGTAAGCGGTATCCGGACGATAATGGTAGCTCAACATACAGGAACTTAGCGTGTTATTCGGGGTGATATTTGAAAAGAGGAAGCGGGATAAAAAACCGCTCTCTAATGCTTTATCACCATCTTTTTTCATGTAATCGAAAAAAAGCGAAGGCTGTAACATCAAGGACACCGTCAGCGTCGGTTTAAAGCATTGGGTGGCACGCTGATGACGATTATGCTCATACACATCGCCATCCCAGGCTTTATTGTAGAACGCCAGATTATCTTTAAGACGTGCGTCAAAGAAGTTGCTGGCTTCATCAGAAATCAGACCTGCGCAGGGATAGGCATTCAGGCCAGCGATGAGCGCGGCAAGCGAGGTGTCATTGTAGACCAGCGTGGGTAGTAAGGGCTTGCGGGGTTCAATCGATGCGTGAGATTTCAGGGCTGCCTGGGCCTCGTCTGTGCACAGGTCTTTTTTAATTGTATCGCGCAGCTTACTTTCCAGTGCCTTTAAACTGGTTTTCCATACGACATAATCTTCGCGCCAGACAGCCTGGTTAACCCGATGTGATTCGGCCAACTCAGCCCTGAAAGCATCAAAGGGCTTCATTACCTGTTTGCTGACGGACGATTTGCCCGTCCCTGAATCAGCGAGCGTCAGGATGTTGAGTGAACAATGCTCCTCTATGTCCGTGTAAGGATTGAGTACATTGATATGCGAATGGCAGGCCAATGATACTGCCGCTAAAACAGCGTTCACGGCAAGTACAGTTGGTACTTTTCCACCATCCTGAAGATAGTTGATGGCGTTCTGCATTATCAATGGCAATGCATCAACGGGGAAGGGACTGGCAGAATTAACCAGTGGAAGTGCAGGGGGGAAATATGACATTTCAATTTCCTTTTTTTCAATCCAAATAACTCAGGGATGACATCACAGATGCGATTAACCCTGCCGGGTAAGGGCATGCGGTGAATGTTTTTAATGTGGTGATTCAGAATGCTCCTTCGACAGTTGCCTGTTGAAGGGAGAGGAGATCAGAGTATGGCCTGTTTGCGTTGCAATACCCATTCATCCAGCTCTGACTCAAGCCAGCCAACAGACTGTTTGCCCAGCGGATAAGGCTTCGGGAACGCCGGGTCGTGGCGCGGTGATTTGGCATTAAGCCAGTCGTAGATGGTGGAACGGGCGATCCCCAGTTTGCTGACAACTGCGGGTAAACGTAGTACTTTTACTGTTGATGTGGTCATTTTTGCATTGCCTCTGTTTGGGTTAATTTGAACAAGACAGAGACTAACCGCGAAAAAAATGCTGTGTAAGACGTAAGGTAAAGTATAAAAAAACATTAGCTCACGTATTGACATCCGGGAGGATATTTTGAGAGGAAATGATGTTAGTGCCCTATTTAATAAGTTGAAAGACGCTTATGAACTCAAGCTTGATGAATTGAAAAAAGATGGGAAAATATCGACTAAAAAATACCAAGAGGATGTTCAAAGATTTTGTGAAGAGAGAGAAAAGGAATATGATGGGGTTGAATATTTTCTGGCTGAAAGTACACAGTTGTTGAAAAGTGAATCTGCATCTGTTTGGGTTGATGCAGTTTTGCAGGGCAGGTTTGATAAGTATCTATATATATCGTTATGTTATTACCATCTGGCCTTTCTCGTGTCAGGCAGAGAGCGTATAATCGATGCGTGCAATTATATTCAAGATGCCATGTATTTTTATGGAAAATGGCATGGAAGTCGAGAACATAAGGAATGGGCAGAAAATGAAGAAAAAAAAGAAAAGGATCGTCTTGATAATGCCAAGGAGAGTATGAATGAAAAATACGTACCTATAAAAGTTGAAATAATACGACTTTTACATTCAAAAATGCCTTTGGATAAATGGGCGTCAGTGCCAAAAGCGATTGAAGGCATTCGGCGAGAATTAGTATTGTTCCTTGAGAATGAGCCGCAAAATAAGGCTTCTAATTTGGATTGCAATAACCTGGAGAGAACAATAAAAGGCTGGGTAAAGAAGGATAGCATTTTGGAGTTTGCATTTTCTGAAGCGGTTTTGAAAAAAATAAAGAGGCCATGAAACATCTAAACTTCATGTTTCTTATGTAGTGAGACATGAAATGGAGATAATCTAGAGCAGTAAGAATGTTCAGAATACTAGTATGATCTTTCTGATATTAATGCGCCAGAATGTTCTTAGGATCTGTCTCCGTGGAGTCTAACTCATTATCTCATCCCAGAGGTATGGTGTTAGTTGGTCAGAAGAGTGCGTTAATGTTTGCTTAACGCTCAAAGCAAGCATTGGCGCTGCACTTTATGGAAAGTTTGTCCAACAGTAGTGCTTTGTTGAATGCCTGGATATCAAGAGTTTGAGATTAAATCCCTTACTATCTCTTACCTAATTGGAGTCACCAAAGTGGTCTTTGCAGAAAATTCATCCTCCCAATGACTGTGCTGCCTTTTTTATTAAATTTTCCCGGCACTTATAACAAACTACGAACAAAAAAAACGATAATACTGTGCTAAGTATTTTACGAATTATTTCATTTCTTTCTGAATAAACTTGATAAGTATCCGCAAGCGTACTATATGTTCTGGATAGCAACTGTACCGAAGAGAAGTATGACACCATCGCACTATCGCATTCTTCTGATAAAGAATTTTTATTTTGAGTGATATTACGCATTATTACCCGGGTTTGTGCAACCAGCGCATCAGATAATTTATCCTCAGATGGTGCGGTAAGTCCCGAAACCAATGCCATGTAATCATTAATTGCATTTTGATTACATTCAGCAAGTTTTGGATAAATCGAGTGCAAATTATCTGCTATGTTCTTAACTAACTTTTGAGTTTCTGGGGGAAGATTTAAATACCAACTAAGATATTTTTTCTCTTCAAATGGCTTTAACATACCAATGATAATTGGTTTTTCTGCTAACCAAAAATCCAAATATCTAGATTCTGCAATGTTCAACTTTAGTGCTATTTGCGCAGCTTCTAAGAAAGTATGCTTTTTGGACATCAATTCATCCCTCATTTCAGTTCGCTGATTTTGATATTCACTTCGCAGCTTTGTGAGTAATCGGGTATGTTCAATAACGATATTTTCATAATATCCTGGCGGCGTTTCTGGAATTCTCTTCAAACTCAACCATCCTAAATTGATCAGTCCGATGCTAACCATGAGTAGTACCGCAATAATTTCATATTTATTTTTATTTATATTGTGAAGGAAGGTCATTGAATAATTCCATTGTTGATTTCATTTATATATGAGATAGCTTACTATTATTTTTGAATTAGCCTTCAACCAGCCCTTATTCAAATCGTTGTTCCCGTTCACTATCTTCCCGTTGTTCACGCTCTTTTTGGCGAACGACCCACAGACTCATTTTTTCACAAACTATTTTAACAGCCTCGGCGAGATCTGGACGTTCATGTTTACTTAGCGCACCGATGGCGCTTGCTCTAGCTTGCATTAAGTTGGCCAAGCTACCAGTCCAGGATGATGGAGTGATCCGCTCAGCAAAAGACTCCAGCACAGTTAATGGCTCAGGAGAGGCCTCTAACAGTTCTATAGCAGCTTCGTGTAGGGTTAGTACATTCTGTTCATCATCCTTTGACCAGAGAGTTACACCAGCCGCAATGGCAGCCCAAACGCTGGGATCATTTCTGGCACGGCACCATTCAATCAAGACGCTAGTACTTACATCAGCAAGAGGAGAACGGCGTAAACCGCCACGTCGAATAAAGAACTGTCTTCTCTGCTGCTGTTCCTCGGTGCATTCAAAAATGCAATTGAGAAATGATTCAGGCATTAACGCAACAGTTGTTGCTATAGTCTTCTCGAATCCCAAAAAATATCCATAGTGTTCATCAATGACATTGAAAATTGCGTCCAACCACTCAATTTTTTTGGCCTCATTACCATCGAAACGCAATGCGGCATCGATAACTCGTTCCATGTAAAAATCAATTGTCCCTCTTTGGCCTCTGTCGCTGTTTTTAACCCGCTGGATTGCAGCAGCAAGACCAATCAACCGAAAGTCTGCGCCAAGCATATCTGTCGATTTGTCTTTACCATGCAGTCTCATGGAGAGCGCATGCAAAATGACATTATCTCCGCTTGCTTTACTCAGGAGTTGCTCAGCAAGCTCGAGAAGACGAATTCTCGGCAAATTGGCGTATTGTTCTCGCCATAAAATCGACTCATACATGAAAGGGCGAATGTCTGGATCTTCCAAATGCTTCATGCAGCGATCCAAATCATTTACTGTAAATTTCCCCCAAGGATGCAAGCCAACCAATACCTGTCGAAGTTCAGGATGCTGCGCACATTGGTCGAGAAACTTCTGTGCTAATGATGGATCGACAGAGTCAACTTCTTCGATGAATCCCCCAATAACTCCAAAGTCTTTGTTAGCATCTGGCTGTTTTTCAATTTGTTCAACAAGTCGCTGCCAGCCAATACTTAGATCATGTGCCCCTCGAGCAAGTCCTCGACCAAAGACAGCGCGATAAGGCATTCCACCGATGGAGAACAGATCTGCTCCTAACTCCTCAAGAACATGATTTGATAAGGCAAAGTCCTGTCCCAATTGAAGTGCTTTAGCTTCAAGTCGTTTTCCGGCTGCGGTATATTTATCGGAGTCCTCATGATCAAAATCCGCATCCAGTGCCCAATAATCATCATTTATACTCAACACGTATGTCTTTATTGTTGGAATTAACGCAATGGGCTCCAACTCCTTCTCTAAGGCAGCAAGACTATCCGGCAACTGCTCAACATCATCTCCATCGCTACGCTTGGTATAGTCATAATAGACCGTTGAACGAACGGCTTTCCAACCTTCCCCCCAAGGACTTAAAGCATTTAATGTACGGGCAGCATCGACGAGTTTGTCTCGCATTGCTTCTTGAAACCAAATTCCCCTGAATTTGTCAGCTAGGATTGATCTTGCAGGCCTTTCAAGCTCAGGAGCTCCGGATGCCGCTAAATGGATAATTACGTCAATAAAGGCGCTGCGCCATTCGACAAGTTCATCATAGTTGGGTTCGTATCCATAGTCTCTTGGTCGAGCTCCAAACTCACCAACCCCAAACCCTGACCACGGTGGGCCATCCAGGGCGGTTGACAGCATCTTGAAGGCCAAAGATCTACGCGTAATAATGTTTGATGCAATGCATTCGTTCATTAAAGCAATACGCTGGCTTAGTGATGCATGAGTACCAGACAGATACGCCTGGAAAAACCTTGGGACCATGTTTCGAGCAGAGTCCAGGTCATTATTATCGGCTTCGTCCTCTGCCATTTGAATAAGAAGCCTGGCGCATCGTTCAAAGGCGTTCGGTTCGTATGCCATCATTTGTAAAAGACGCAGAATACTACGTCGCTGCGGATTGTAGCCCGGTTCCATACCTTTGAAATCAGATGATGAGAGTACGGCCTCAATTCTGTTGAGCAATGCTTCAGGTGCAACCGGTCCGATATACCCAAGTATTCGTAACGAAATATCATTTAACTCGGCTATTCTTCCTAGCATTCCTTCAGGCTGAAGCCAGGCTTCTACAATTTCTTTCGCAACAAGATGGTCATGCAACAACCCCAAGCGATGCGAAAAAGACATTAATAAACGCCCACAACCCGGAGCTTCAAAAGTCGCCCTAAGTTGATCGACGGGAATACTGTCGAGTGCGGATGCTGCCAATCTGTTAGCAATGGCATGAGGTAAGATAGCTCTCCAGTGAGATCTTTTCTGAACGATATGACGTTCCATCAGCTTCGTAACGGCTTTAAATAACTGGGTTCTGGAATACCCAAAGAGCGCCCCTAATATTTCCAGTTCGTCGGTAGCAGCATCTGTACTAGATACCGAGAATGAATATACCAGTGACAATATTTCAGCTTGCTCCCGTAAATTACCATCAGGATGATTACGCTGTTCAAACAAGCGATTAAACAACTGCGCATCAGAAAGTAGAGCCAAACTCTCGCCTTCCTCCCCTCTCTCAGCTATAGCTAAAGCAACTCTTGCATTCCCATCTGCAAACTCAGCAATACGACGGGCATTATTCTGACCAATAGAAGGGAAGCGACGGATAAGAAGTTGCTCTGCCACCTCTGGACCATCTGTCTCAATATGGATGACCTCGGTTGTCTGTGGTTTGTCATCCCTAATGTCGTACTCGATTGTGATGAGGCTTACTTCTTTTCCTGTGGCTGATACCTTGCTGGCAAGCGAAGCATGGAGTTCTGATGGACAATTATCAAGGATCATAATTGCTCGTCGGTCCTCAGCGATAAGCTTATCAAGCATTGCTGTAGCCGACGGTACTGGCTCAGAGCCAGTATCAACATAAATAGCTACTGTCCGGTCAAGCGCATCTGTTCCAACAGTTTCATCAAAGAGCGCCTGAACGATCCGAGTTTTCCCGACACCAGACAATCCTGTAATACGAACTGCCTTATTCGTCGAACGAATAAGGGCTCGCATTGGGCTAATTGCTTCATCAATTTTAAGTTTTTGCCCCTTTCCCGACGGTAAAGTAATGGTTACACCTGGGGCTGAGATTAAAGTGTCTGTAACACCTTGGGGTGGATTGCTCCAGGCTCCATAGGGTTGCCAACCGGAATACCCTTGCCCAAGCTTCCCTTTTACCCACAGCATGACTGATGAATGTTGGCGTAGCCATTGAATGAGTTTGGAACGGTCGTAGAAATCGAGATGAAGATTGCTTTTGTTAGGATCATCTTTTACTGCATCCCTCATCGCTTTGAGACGATCCGCCTTTCCTGACGGCGAGCAATCATCACCCAGGCTGACAATGATGTAGCTACCTTGCTTTCTGGCTTGTTCAGAGATTATGGGTGAAAGCGCGTTGCCGGTGCCCATTTCCTTCTCAATTGTAGCCTTTGGCATTTTATGTTTCTTTGCCTGAAAGACCGTATTAGGCCTTATAAGAAAGCCTGGTTTCAGTTGATCAACTGGAACCTGAACATGGATATCAATTCCTCCGTCAGGGGCTGTAATTGAGCCAGACCAATTTACACATGCAGGGCTATGACCATGTATTGCCACTTCAGCTTCTGCTAGACGAGCTATCAGCTCTTCTAGCTGAGTATCGGAGAGCCGAAGTAATTCATCCTTTTCAATGTCAAAGATTGCCACGCATTCACCTTAGTAAAAATTTTTTGCCCTGGTTCTTACACTATGTATACATATTCATGCGCCCCGAACTCTTAAGAGCAAGCAAGCGCTGTTTAAGTTTTTTTGCTTTGCCAGGATGGAATCTGGCTAATAAATGAACTAGTCCCAATGTTTGTGCATAAGGGCCCTTATCGAACTCGAGAATTTCGCCCCTAAGAATGGCTTGCTCCAAATGATGGACTGCCGATCGTATCTGACTTTGCTTGGCGGAAGAGAGACCAGGTTTTGAATTCACCGAAAGCTTGGTAACTTCCATCCGTTGCCCAGATGTTCTGATTTCATGTTTAGCTCGTTTAGGCTGGTAACCGTGCCTGGAAAGCATGCCATAAATCGAGGCTATCACATTCGTTTTAGTTGGTTTATCAAGAAAGTTTACTGACGAGACGGCGATATCATCAACGTATCGGGAATAAATTATTCCTCTTGCTCGTAAACTGGCTTGCAGTGCCGGTTCATGTTTCCAAAACGCCAAGTTAGCCAGAAATGAACTAGTGATGGCACCCTGAGGTAGCTCCCCTTGTCGGGTCGTCAGCTTGGTTAAACATTCAGCTACTTCATTATCGAAGCCAAAGAAATGTTGCCATATGTTATGCACTATTGTGTCTGAAGTTGACGGGAAAAAACGCGTGATATCTTCATTAATAACAATCGTAGAACCAGCGTGTAAAGTTGCATTGGTTTTATAATCACAACCTTTCAGACTACCTGTCAAATATGCTGGATAAACAACGTAATCAAGAATATTGCGCCTGATATTGCGTTGTACTTTTTTTAGAGGTGCATATGCATCCCAAGTCTGGCGCGTACTTCCGTCAGGCTTAGTGATCGTGCTGGCGAGACGGTACATATGGTCCGCACGATTGGCTAGATTAAGTAGTTCGATATGAGAGATGTTCAGCGCTTTTGATAGCGCTGTCATACTGCTGATGCGTCGTTTGCTATAGAAGGGGGAGTCAGACGGAATGTGAATCATTAAGCAGCTCCAACGCAGTACGCGCAAGTTCTCCCTGGAGTCCTTTATCAATACCGTTAAGATCACCGGCCTCTGCTGCAATAAAGAAAATAATGCTGACAGGAATGTTGAGAGCAGAAGCAATGCTGTTAAGGGTTGAAAGCGTCGGATCTCGCTTATTGTTTTCGAGCATTGAAAGATAAGAAACAGAACATTCTGCCTTCAGAGCTAAATCCGTCTGTGATATTCCCCTTCTGGTTCGGCATAACTTGATAGCCTGTCCGATATTCATAATTAACTCCGCAAATAAATATTGGGCCTGCTGCGTCTTGGCTCTGTTGCATTATTTCATCCAATCATCAATGTTTGTGATCAAACGAACTACAACGTCAATAATACGCAGTGCCCGGAAGACGATATCGTCAAACCGGAACCCGCTTCTTACCGGGCTGTCAAGATGTATGCGTAACTGACGCAATACATCTTCCAGCTCTGCCAGAGCGCCAGCATCGAGTTGGCTGCAGTGAGCATCGCGCAGCTTTTCAAGCGTTGCGATGGTGTTCTTTAAAGTATCGTGATTCATGTTGCTCTCCTTTGAATCGGCAAAACGCCGAAGCCCCGTAACAAGGCGATGGCCGAAAGGAGCCAACCCGATGCGCAAGCCCAACACCAGTCTTCGCGACGATGAAGCCCCGTTAATTCCGATAGTGCAGTTGCCTAGTAGTCGCGTATCGCGACTGGCTACAAATCACCATCATGACGAACGTGCTTCAGACTGACCGATGACGCTAGTCTGCCCGTCAAAATCTCCAACACCGGATGAAGGAGCGGCCTGATAAGCAGGCAATTACGCTAGACCTTCGCTGTTACGATGAGAACAATCATTTTAAAGAACACAGCTCAGGCGGAACGCCTGACCTGTGATAAGTAAAGCATTCCTTTCGGTATTTGGCAATAGAATTTTACTGTCAGTGAAATTCTATTGCCAAATCAGTACACCTTTTATCTGCGGCTTCATGTTGAGTAGACAGAACCGCTATACTGGTTTGCGTTTGCAGCAGGTCCCCTTCAGTTTGCTAACGTAATAAGTTGAACTTGTGCAGACAAGGCTCGCACGGGCTTTAACTTGCTCTGTCTGTGAACCAGTGAAGCTTCTAACAATAGGTCGATTGATACATGCATTTTGGGAGATGGTGTGCGATGAGTAAGCTGTTGTTCCGTCTGGCGGCATGGCGTGCTCGCCGTCGCGCGAAGCCTAATGCTGATATGGTAAGGAACGAACAGCCGGACGGAGGGATTGGGGCTGAAGCGCCGATTCGGACAGCATCCGAAGATCGCCTTAGAAGGTCCGGATTCGCGGCTCGTATAGCCGACGTTCTTTCGGAGCTTAGTTTGCGCGAAGGCCGAGTGTTCGCTATTCGTGGGGGATGGGGCTTCGGCAAATCATCACTGAAAAACCTTATCACCGAACGGCTCGATGCCAAGAGCAGTGGAGCGGACTGGCTCGACTTTAACCCATGGCAATGGGGAGACGGCGATGCAATCGCCCGCGCGCTATTTGGCCAAATAGCAGATCGATTGGGAGGCGAGCATTCGAAGGCTGCACTCGATCGTGCCGAAGCACTGCGACGCTACGGAGCGATCCTTACCGGGGTCAGTAAGCCTCTTAAAGAGGCTGGGAGTTCAGGCCTTCTAATCTCGACGGTGCTAACAAATGCTTCGGTTATAGCGATCGCGTCGGCTATTGGATATGACCTTCCGACAGTTGCAAAGGTTGCGGCTGTTCTTGCCTTTCTCTCGGTCGGAGTACCTCTTCTCGGACGAGTACTATCGTATCTCGGGCGTGACCATAGCGGCGAGTCTCTCGACAAGGTACGCAGAGCACTTGAGGCTCGTCTTCGCGAACTTGACCGGCCGCTGGTTGTCTTCGTCGACGACATTGACCGGCTCGAGCCTGAGCAGATTAGGATGCTGCTTCGGCAGGTAAAGGCGAATGCTAATCTACCGAATATTGTTTTTGTGCTCCTGTTCCAGCCCAGTATCGTAGAGCGAGCGCTAGATCCGGTTGCCGACAACGACGGTCGAGCCTTCCTTGAAAAGATCGTGCAGGCTAACTTTGATTTACCAGCCGTACCGACATCTTTCGTGCATCGTATGTTCGAGGAAGAACTCTCTGAAATAGCGGGCCCATACGCGACTGAGGCCAACGGGTTCTCTCAGAGACGCTGGGGTAACGCTTGCATTGGCTGCATCCAGCCCCTGCTTCGCAACATGCGTGATGCACGTCGTCTCATCTCGTCTATTGCTGTACACATGCCACTGCATGTGGTCGGCAACGTATTCGAGGTGAACATTGTAGATTTCTTGCTTCTGGAAACACTCCGGGTCTTCGAACCAGACCTCCACGATGCACTGTTCCGTGAGAGAGGATTGGTTCTCCAGGAAGGGCGCTTCTTCCGTGATGGCCGTCGGGAGGTGGACCAAACAGCAGCTAAGGAACTTCTTGAGATCGTCTCAGAAGAGCGCCGTAATATCATTCGTGATGCGCTTAAAGACTTATTTCCTCCCCTTGAATGGGCATATGGGGGGACGAACTATGCAGACGGTTTCCATCGCCGGTGGTTGATGGAGAAAAGAGTATGTACTTCGCGCTACTTCCCACGTTACTTTGAACTTCAAACGTCGGTTGGAGAAATGTCTGAGCGCCGTTTCGTTGATTTTCTCGATGCAACAGCGACAGAGGACGAGCTCCTTGCTGCAATCGCAGCCGTCGAAGCTGACGGGCTGCTGAATTCGCTCGTTGCGAGGCTCGACGAATCCGTCGATCGATTACCGTCCGAGAACGCAGCTGTTCTACTCCCTGGAATGTTCAGAATCGCTGAAAAATTAGCAGGCACGAACATTGGCACTTTCAATTCTTCATATATGGCAGCGTGGCGAGCGACAAATTGGTACCTGAAGGGGATTCCTGAAGATGTTCGAGGCAGTTTGGCTCTTGAAGCACTCCGTAAAACTGAAGCACTATCCGTTGCTTCAATCCTGATCCATCTTAGCGATCCCAACGATCGGGATGAGGGCGAGAGTAGAGCCTTCGAGCCAGCGTTAGATCTCAACACCGTTGGGGCAATGAAAGCTGAATGGTTGCGGTTAATAAGGAGCCGCGCAGCAGACGGCGATGCGCTGATTGCTGAACCGGATCTCATATCACTGCTCTATCGCTGGAAAAACTATACAGATTCAATGGACGAACCTCGAGAGTGGGTGAGGAAAGCCATTCAAACCAACCAAGGCTTTGCAACTATGGTCACACGCCTGATGAGCCGAGGTACGACCCATACTTACGGTGATCGCGTCTCCACTCAGCACAACAGTTTCAATAAAGAGACAATTGACGACTTTATTGGCATTGATGTGGCGAAGGCTAAGTGTGATGCGATTAATCCCGCCCAGTTCCCTGAGCATGAAGAGGCTCTGAGAACTCTGCTTAGATATCTCGAAAAGTGGCTCGGATTGAGGACAAACGACATTTCCGATTTCTAGTAGGAAGTTGCTGCTGACATCAAAATTTCAATTTGAGTATTAAACGCAACTGAGAATTAAGCCTAAACATGGGCTGGCAAAAGTATAGCGGTATTAGGCGCGCTATTTAGCTGAGTATCAGAGAGTCGAAGTAATTCGTCTTTTTCTATGTCAAAGATTGCCACGCCTCACCTTAGTGAAAATTTATGTCATGGTTCAAAAACTATGGGCAATTATTAGTTCGTTCATCGCTCTTAAGAGCAAGTAAGTGTTGTCTTAGTTTTTTCGCTATGCTGGGCCCAGCCAATAAATGAACCTAGCTCAATGTTTGTATAAAAGGGGCTTTATCGAACTCGATTATTTCGCCCCTTTGAAAGGGTAACTCCGAGCATAGCTATATCATGGCATACTCAGTATAAAGGCATACTACACCCCTAGAATTTATCCCGAACTGAGTGTGCACGGCACCCTAAAAAAACATAAAATTCGCCATTAAAACAGACCTTTTGTCATGGATGTTAAAGCCCGTGTACGGTGTCCTCCTCATCATGCCGACGGCTTAAATTTGGGCATGTAAGAAAACCTGGCCACGGTGCTTTTCCTCCAAACAAATTCTCCATTCGTTTATTGCTAGGCTTCTGGAAACGGGAATTCAGCTTCGACAAAACAATAGGCCAGTATTGCAGAAAAATATCACTGCTATCAGTATGTTCATGCCCGATTGTCAAAAATCTTTCGTCGACGACTTGCAAAAATATAACTGAATTACACCAGAAAGATTCTGCGGTGGACGCCTGCTGCATCAATTTGAACCAGTGAAGCGTCCATAAATGACGCTGATAGGAGTCACTGGCGCTTTTGAAGGATTTTTGGAGAAGACCCGAACACGTATTTGCCTTAAGCGTGTTGTCCGAAAGTTCATTCTGACCTAAATACCCCGCCATCATGATGCCCCTGGCTTTGAGCACAGGCCAGGATGATTTACAACACTTCCGAGTGTATTGCAGTAATTTTTCACTCTGCTGACAGAACAGGGCTGCCCAAACTTCATGGGCAAGCCGATTGTTATTTTCCGCTAGAGCTAATCGACGCCAGCGCAATGCCTCAATCTCAGGGCTGTCGAACGAAGACCAGACCGCAACAGCACAAAGATCAAGTTCGGCCTCGGTAAACACAACGCGACAGAAAGGAACAACGTGCTCAAGGCGTTCAAAAAGACGAACTGACACTTCTGGATGCTGAGCCGAGATGGCCTGTGCAAGTGTTAGTCCTATATGTCTGACCTGGTGGAGAACATCCACATTTTTGTTTTCAAGGAATAGGTTTGCCCATGCAAGTGAACGCTCAGGTTCAGCCCTCACCAGAGCTGCAATGTCGTCAGGATAATAATGGTTAGTCAGATCAGATAGATTTAATTTGGTAAGTATGTCTTTGATGTCATGATAATTATGTTGAATACGTTGCTGTTGCTTTTCGAAGTTATCCATCTCCTGAAGTGCCATTAGTGATCTCATGTCCTCACCATCCTCTCGCTTAGGAACGGCAACCTCACTAAGATGGTGAAATGTATAAGCCCTATCATCTGTCGACCTCAGAAACAGTTTAAGCTGCAGGGTCCCCACATCAACTGTCTGCTGAAAGGCATTATTCAAGAGTACGTCAAAATACTGCGCAGCATCTCTAGCAATTTCTCCGTTATAAATGCCTGCCAATTGAGCAATATGGAAATAGGTTAAGTGCGTTTTCCCTTCTTCCCAACTGATGATGTTTTGATTAATTGCCTTGAGCAGCAAGGCTGAGAAGTGCCACTGCTCGTACTGATGTGATGATGTGATTGATTCAGACATCACGATCTCGGCACCGCAACGTAACGCAATCGGGTCATTCACGTTTATCAGCATCTTCAGCGTAAGATGTCGGACGCTTTGCGATGCACTACTGAGCAGTTGCGGAAGGGCATTTACTAGGCTCGCAGGTAACGGGCCAGTCTTAGGATGAAACAGTAACGATGTTAGTTGCTCATCCGTATCGCCATTAGCTAACGCCGCAAGTACGTTCTTTTCAGTATCCTGCCAGTCCAGTGTTTTTAAGCTGTCACTGAGCGACATAATAAGTTTATCTCCATAGCGGAGTGTCCTTAAAACGGAGATTTGTTCATTAGCACTCAATTGATGAAAAGCCAGAATCAATTGGAACTGCTGCATCAGTTCCGATTCCTCGTCTAGAGATGACCATGCTGACCGGTCGTCTCTGGTGCTGCTGGTCACTCGTCTAACGAGTTTTCTTGCGATATCAGGAGTTATTAATGCCCTATGCGGTAAGAGGGCAAAAATACCCTGTCGTAGTGGGAGGCCGCTTCGGCACAGAATATCTTCAACAAGTTTGAGGTGATTATCGATAGCTATCTGAGGTTGGTAACGGGCAAGAGAGGTGGTTGCCCCCGTAAAGAATGTTTCTTGATAACCGATGCCGAAGGAATTGAAGAGCTTGCTTACATCCAATTTACTGTGTTTATCTGCCGTTTGGCTGACATTGCTGGATTCTGGATTAGCCGGGTTACAGGGGTCAGCTTCACACCATGATTCATTGATATGCCAACCTTTGATGTCCGAACTATTGTCACGTAACTGATGTGCAAGCATCTCGGCGAGTTGCGCATCGTCAGAATTACCTGTCGCCATCAAAAGATTAATAGCTGTCCATTTACCTGTACATGAACTTTTGTTATGTACAAAAAACGTCCATTGTTCCCGCAAGTGGGAACGGACGTTTTGCCAGTCAATTGAGTTAAACGCGATCAAGTCGCGGAATGTCTGCCAGGGAGCGCCATAATCCTGATTTATATTAGAAGCAAAATTCCATTTAACTAACGCATTAATATGCGGCATTAAAGCCTTTCCTGCAAAAAGCTTCATTGCTAGTGAATGCAGTGCCGATAAACTATCTGTGTCTTTTAAGACTAATGTTCTGAATATTTCTTTTTCTTCAGCTGACAATAGGACAATTTTATGCTCACGTTCTTTTTGTCGTTTTTCACTTTCAGCCTGTATGTCAGCATCACGCTGAACGACCCCCACTGACCATCGAGGGATTAGAGTTGGACTCCATACAAGCCAGTTATTAGCTGCTGTCAGAATTTTTTCCGCAGATGAGGTGTGTCGGGAGGCGTGCAGGAGCGCATCTTCAATCCAGTAATGCTGTGGGAGATTGATATCACGTAGTGCAAGATGTTCACAGGCATTGATGAATATTTCAGGCCGACGTCGCGCTAGAGCCATAAATGCAGGGGTAAGTAGCGCGTCGGGATTTTGCAGCCCGGCAAAACTAACTAGTATGGCAACGCCGCTTGCAACAGGATACTGCCTTTCCAGGCTGGCAATGGTGAGGGCTGCAAAGAGAGTATCCGACGTCTTATCAAGCGCGATGATGGGCTCGACGACGGAGGCCATTACCTCATCAAGATCTTTATGATTTCTGGCTGCTTTATTGACAATATCAAGGATAGCCATCCCAAGAGCTAGGCTAAGCCCTTCAGGATGAATACGATAGCGCGTTGTGTCTTCAGGCAAGGGGGTAAAAAAACGCCCGTCAATAACCGCCTGCAACCCTCCCTCAAAAACACTGTTAAGTTCAGCATTGAAAATATCAATATCTTCATTGTCTTTGATTTCGATCCGCTCAAGCACTTCCTGTCCGAACGAGCGCAGCTTATTACTGAATAGCTCTGCAGAGAGTTCATAGCTTTCTCGTTGGCTGACTTTAATGTGCTCAAACAACATCAACGATACACTTAGCTCTGCTAAATCATGCAATTGTTCTGCACTAAATAGTTCTAATGCAATTCCAAGCATGCGTGGATTAAGCAGGCTGGTTGCTACGCTCTCACTAAGTTTTCTTCCTGCAATGCTGATATGGCGTAAAGCGAGTATTGAGTCTCGTTCTTCTGCCGACCATTCCGGGACTGGCCTTTTTATAATGGGTGTTGCCAGTCTGGATTCAACATTTTGAGTAAAATAATGCTTTCTGGACGTCACGATCAGCTTGCCACCCAGACCCTGAAGAAATTCACTCAGCCTGTCGATGAAATGTGCCCAGCGGATCGCTGGACGTTGGTTTATACCGTCAAGTATGACAATAAATCCACATGCGGGGCGTTTTGTGCTATCGGACCAAGTCCTGAATTGTTCCTGCCAGAATTTGGTGTGAAGTGATAGATCTCCCTGACAACTATGACACAGGGCGTTAACGACGACAGCAGAGATATCATTACAAGGTTCCTCTATGTCTTCGGCCCTAATAAACGCTGTAAGTGGCTTTACAGAAACGGACAGCCAGTGTTGTGCTACCAGCCATGACTTACCATTACCCTCTGCTCCCGTTACGACGATTACTCCGCCCTCAGGTAAGGTTGATAGTTCGTCGGAAAATTGCTTCATGAGCGCAGTGCGTGTAAGTACGAACCCTGAGGCACCCGGACATAGCACTTGCCCAAGTCTTGTTTTTGAGCGGATTTTATTTGACAGTGTCTCCTTCAACCATTGTTCATTAACAGAGCAAAGTTGCTGAACCGAGAACATTTGTTCTGGAAAAAGCCGTTGCTTTAATTCTTCGAAACGTTCATGCATTGTTTGAGATTGCATTCTCATCAAGTTGCCCAACTCCGGATCTTTAAGTCCGCTGAGCGTGCCTTCCGTAATGGCCGTGACAGCTTGATATATAATATCTTTTGCTCTGTTTTCAGTTTCCCCTGTTTTAGCTACGTAGCTTTCAATTAATACCTGCTCACTCTCAAAGGGATTTATGTTTCCAGTTAATTTTTGTACTGCAAGGTTTTTGAGGTGTTCCTGAACCTCAGCGACATTAAGCCACTCCTTAACGTGAGGCATTGCAAATGTTTCCGTGGCTACAATCTTACTCTCCAGTAGTAAAACCCAACGCTTCCAGTTCGGCTGTAATGCTGAAGGTTCTACGCCAAGATGTACCAGTGTTACTTCCATGACACTGTAGAGTGAATGTTTTTCTTGTTCTGGGTGCATCAGAGCCTTCCGCTCTGCTAACGGACGTTGTATTCGGGTCCAGATGCCTTTGCAAATTGACAAAAAGGGGCGAATTAAAATGGAATACTTCACGTCCTTATGCTCCAAAGATAAATAAAGGTCACTGTATAGATGGCGATACTAGCTTCTAAAGTACACCTAATCTGTCGGGGAAATGCGCACTTCATGAGGTTCAAGTTGTCGTGTCATCTCATCGTTTATGTGCTGAATATTTTTTCTATCGTTGGTTGATACAAAATCACATATGCCATTGAACAAAAAATGAAATAGAAAAGGTATCATATCACTATGCTGAGTTCATTTTTCAATCACAACTGCCCTTTAGGGCCATGCTCACTTGTCACATATTAGACGGAAATATGGATTTTTATCCAGAGGAGCCCAAATGCTTGGGCTACCTTGGTTCACATAAGTCACCCAACCAACCGCATTCCCCTTGTCCCACCTTCAATCATACTTCCATTATCTGCAACTTTCACAAAGTCAGCCCACCACTGCATCATCGGGCGTCGTTGCTCAATATAGTCGCTGCGGTTGTAAGCGCGACGTACTTCATTTTTGTCTACATGAGCCAGTGCTGCTTCAATGACATCAGGCGGGAATCCTTCCTCATTGAGTGCCGTACTAGCGATAGAGCGTAAACCGTGTGATACGAGTACGCCTCCTAATCCAGCACGCTTAAGTGCGGCATTAACTGTTTGGCTGTTCATTGGCTGGGTTGGTTTGATGCGACTGGGAAAGATAAACTCTCGGCCACCACTGAGTGACTTCATCATTTCCAGAATAGAAAGAGCCTCATCGGAAAGTGGAACCGTATGGTCCCGGTTCATCTTCATTCGAGCTGCAGGAATTTTCCATTCGCTAGCATTGAAATCGATCTCATCCCATCGAGCCTCAGCAGCTTCGGCAGGGCGGGTGATGGTGAGAAGTTGCCACATGAACAGGCATCTTGTGGACATGCTGATACTTGCCGTACGCATGGTCTGCATTAGCTGCGGAAGTTGATCCGGCCGGATGCTTGGCATGTTTTTCTTTTGCGGTTTCTCAAAAGCTTTTCCGATGTTTACACTAGGAACAGCATCAATCAGGCCTGTGTTCTGCGCATAAATCATGACTTCGTTAATACGCTGACAAAGGCGGCGAACAGTCTCTAATGCACCTCTGGCCTGAACCGGCTGTACTGCTTTAACCAGAGTATGAGCCTTAATCTCAGTGACACTGATATCACCGATTGCCGGGAAAACATCTCTCTCAAGCGAGCGCCAGATATCGTCGGCATAGTCCTCTGTTATGCTGGCTTTCTTTACATTCCACCAACGCTCGGCAACTACCAAGAAGGTGTTTGTTTTGGCCTCTTGAGAATTCCTCACCTGTTCTTTCTGATGTTCCTGAGGATCAATATCTTTTGCCAATAAAACTCGAGATTCGGCTCTGAGTTTACGTGCATCAGAAAGTGAGACGGCAGGGTAGGCACCGAAGCTCTGCTTGGTTCGCTGCTTTGTCAGAGGTCGATAATAACGGAACTGCCAGAGCTTACTACCACTGGACTTGATTAACAGAGTAAGCCCGTCACCATCATACAGCTGGTAATCGGCATCTTTAGGTTTGGCGGCTTTGATTTCCGTATCGGTTAACGGCTTGGTTTTTCTTGCCATGGGGAGTCTCCATGCGTTTAGGCCCAACGAAAACAATAGAGCTTTTCGTTGGGCCTATCAATGGGCCTAAAAGGTTCGGATTTAATTAGTTCTCTTCAGACTTCGCAGGACAAATTGAAGGCACAAAAAAGCCCGCAGGGCTTGCGCCGTGCGGGCTCTTAGGACTTCATCGGATGACTCTGGTAATCACCGATGGAGAATTTTGGTGGAGCTGGCGGGAGTTGAACCCGAGTCCGAAATTTCTACATCCAGGGTAGCTGGGCAACTAATTTAGGACTGAAACAAAAAAATTAGCCGCCAACTCATCGCCGCTTCCGTTTCAACGTCATCATAATCACTTGATCAATAATAAATTTTATTACAGGCAACAAAAAACCCGATAACCTTGAACCTAAAACGGCGGGGCTATCGGGCTCCTCAATATGGGGACATCAAAGAAAAGCAGTGGCATAAGGTATGACTGTGACCTGATGCAAAAGTTTCGCATACGGAGAAAAAATTTTAGTTTTTTTCTCAGGCCACATCGATTCCCACAGGCCGCGCTACCCTCCAATCCCCGGCCAGATTATGACGATTAACGTACCGGCCAGCGTTAATAAGACGTTAGCGATCGCATAGGTTCCGGCGTACCCCAGTGCAGGGATGTTGCTGCGGGCGGTATCGCTGATGATTTCCATCGCCGGTGCGCAGGTGCGGGCGCCCATGATGGCGCCGAACAGCAGGGCGCGGTTCATGCGTAAAATGTAAGCGCCGAATAAAAAGCAGATGATGACCGGCAGCAGGCTGACGATTAACCCGGCGATCAACATCTGCCCGCCGACCTGGCCCAATCCGTTGTTAATCCCCGCGCCCGCACTGAGGCCGACGCCGGCCATGAACACCATCAGCCCGAACTCTTTCACCATAATCAGCGCGCCCTGCGGGATGTAACCGAATGTCGGGTGGTTGGCCCGCAGGAAGCCCAGCATAATGCCGGAAAACAGCAGCCCGGCGGCGTTACCGATGCCGAAGGAGAAGCTGCCGAATTTAAACGTAATCAGGCCGATCATCAGCCCGATAATAAAGAAGGCGCAAAACGCCAGCAGGTCGGTCACCTGGCTGTGGATGGAGATAAAGCCGATCTTATCCGCCACGCTTTTTACCCGGCGCGCGTCGCCGCTGACCTGTAAGACATCGCCTTTATTGAGCACCACGTTGTCGTCGATGGGCATCTCTATTTGGCTGCGGATAACGCGGTTAAGGAAACAGCCGTGGTCGGTCAGCTTGAGCTGGCTCAGGCGTTTGCCGACCGCATTGTTATTTTTAACCACGATCTCTTCCGTGACGATGCGCATGTCCAGCAGGTCGCGATCGAACACCTCTTTTCCGTTACGGAAACTGGGGTCCAGGCGTGCATGCGCGTCCGGATACCCCACCAGGGAAATTTCGTCGCCGACCTGCAACACCGCATCGCCGTCGGGGCTGGCCAGAATGCCGTTGCGGCGGATGCGTTCGATGTAGCAACCCGTCTGGCGGTAAATGCCCAGCTCGCGCAGGTTTTTGCCGTCGGCCCAGGCGACCAGTTCCGGCCCGACGCGATAGGCGCGGATTACCGGCAGAAAGACTTTGCGCTGCGCATCGCTGTCGAGTCCGCGTTCGCGGGCGATTTGCTGGGCGGAGGTGGATAAGTCCTGATGCTGAAGTTTCGGCAGGTAGCGGGCGCCGAAAATCAGGCTGACCAGGCCGATAAGGTAGGTCAGCGCATAGCCGAGGCTGAGGTGATCCTGCGCCTGCCCCAGTGAGGGGTTGTCGGCCATACTTTGGCGCAACGTATCGCCGGCGCCCACCAGGACCGGCGTCGAGGTCATAGAACCGGCCAGCATGCCGGCGGTCAGGCCGATATCCCAGCGGAACAGTTTTCCCAGCCCCAGGGCGATCAGCATCGCGCTGCCGACCATCACGGTCGCCAGCGCCAGATAGTTTTTACCGTCACGGAAGAAGATTGAGAAGAAGTTCGGCCCGGCTTCCACCCCGACGCAAAAAATAAACAACATAAAGCCGAGGCTCAGGGCGTCGGTGTTCATGGTGAAGTGTTGTTGTCCCAACAGCAGGGAAACCACCAGCACCCCGATGGAATTTCCCAGCTGAACCGAACCCAACCGTAGCTTGCCCAGGCACAGCCCCAGCGCCAGAACCACGAACAGCAGCAGGATATCATTTCCTGTCAACAAACTTGCAACATCTATATTCACGGCGAATAACTTATCGTTTACCAGCTTACGCTTGATATGAATGACGGTTAAGGATAAATTCAACCATATAATGTAGGGTTTTTCATCCGAATAAGTTCGATAACATTTCATACCCGGTGTTTTGCCGACGCAAACGGAGAAGTGCGTCGCGAAGTCTGCAGGGTATTAGGATGAGTCCGGTCTTGTCACATGGTGATATTGGCCGTTCATTTTAGACGTTCGCCCGGTTTTCGGCCAGTAAAAGCCGTTCCGGCGCTGCTTGCGTCACAATAGCACTTTTTTTGCCAGGGAACGATTTGGCTTGTGGACAATAGCCCTTATATGGGAGTGGGTATATTGCGTAAAACACAGGCCCGTTAATGGAGTCGTTACCGTGGAGGTTTCTATGTCGGATTACCGGCGTTGGCTGGGTGCATTGGTGTGTTTTATTCTGGTTAGCGTGGTATTCATCGCCCTGAAGGGGGACGGAATGCCGAACGCGGAGTACAAGCTTCCTGCCAACAGTGGGGAAACGTCGCTGTTATTGTATATCGTGCCGGGCCTGGTTGCCTGCAGTCTGTCGCGCGGCCGGCGGGTGCTGAATCCTTTTCTTGGGGCAATGGCCGCCATGGCGGTGTGCATGACGCTGCGTTATCACGCTAACGCGTCGCTATGGCAGGAGGCGGCTTACGGTGTCAGTGCGGTTTGCTGGTGCGTATTCGGCGCGTTTATTTACCTTTTTGCTTTGGCCTGCATGCGCAGGCGTTCCCTGTTCTGATTCCCGAATCAAAATAAATACTAATTACATACAGCTAACCGTACAAACAACGTTTGGTACAAACAAAGAGAGCGCCATTTGGCGCTCTCGTCATTTCATCTGCCGCAACTTACTGTTGGTACAGGCTCAGGTTTTCTTTCGCGTAGGCTTCGAAGTCGGTGCAGCCGCCGATGTGCTGCTGATCGATAAAGATCTGCGGTACGGTTTCAACCGGCTTACCCACGGTTTTTTCCAGATCGGCCTTGGAGATGCCTTCTTCGTGGATATCAACGTAACGGAAGTTGAAATCATCACGTTCTGCGGTCAGTTTTTCAGCCAACTCTTTCGCACGGACACAATAAGGGCAGCCCGGACGCCCGAAAATAACTGCAAACATGGAATAACTCCTTGATTATTTAGTAGTATCTCTATGCCTTATATTACTTTTGGCGCAATACGTACTTTCACTGCGATTACTATGCCTGTAGTCGCAGTTAAAAAAAAGCAGGAATTACCTGTTGGTTTGATTAATATTACCTATTTAGTTTACCGGGCCGTTGCGGAAGGGCGCATGTGGCCGAAAAGGAGGTGCATGATGCGGGCATTGGGAGATATGCCGAAATCCGTGCTGGCGCTGGAAGCGTTGGGCATGCTGTTGCTGATCGCGGCATACCTGAGCATCAACGGTTACGTTGCCCTGCCGGGCTGGCTGGCGACGCCGGCCGCCGCCGTCATTATGGTTTTTGGCGGCGTTGCGCTGATGGTGCCGGCTGCCGTGGTGCTGATACTGCGCGCTACGCGCGGCGGCATTCAACTGCTGGGCGCCACGCCGTCATCCCGGGCGAAAGAGACGCAGACACAACATGAGGACTCCAAACATGACGCCGACCATTGATCTACTGCGCGCGCACCGTTCAATCCGTGCCTTTACCCAAGAGGCGATCGCCGCCGATCAGCGGGAGGCTATTCTCGCCGCCGCCAGGGCGACGTCCAGCTCCAGCTTCCTGCAATGCAGCTCGATTATCCGTATTACCGACAGCGCCATGCGGGAACAATTGGTGGAACTGACCGGCGGCCAGCAGCACGTGGCGGATGCGGCGGAATTCTGGGTTTTCTGCGCCGATTTCCATCGTCATTATGAAATTTTCCCTGAAGCGCAGCTGGAGCTGGCGGAGCAGCTGTTGCTCGGCAGCGTGGACACGGCGCTGATGGCGCAAAACGCCCTGACGGCCGCGGAGTCGCTCGGGCTGGGCGGCGTTTTTATCGGCGGTATCCGCAACAATATAGAAGAAGTAACGCAACTGCTGGCGCTGCCGCGCTACGTACTGCCGCTGATCGGGCTGTGCCTGGGGCATCCCGCCTCGCTGCCGGGTCAGAAGCCGCGCCTGCCGGAGGCGCTGGTGGTGCACGAAAATCGCTACCAGCCGCTGGACCGGGAACTGCTGGCGCAGTACGACGCCCATATCGCGGATTATTATCTGCACCGCGACAGCAATACGCGCGCCGATACCTGGAGCGATCAGATTAAGCGTACACTGGCCAAAGAACGGCGCCCGTTTATGCTGGACTACCTGCACAAGCAGGGATGGGCGACACGTTAAGCCGGAGGCTGTGTGAATTTCGTCATTTTATCGCGCGACAGCGCGTTGTATTCCTGCCGGCGTCTGAAAGAGGCGGCGGAGGCGCGCGGTCACCGGATTGAAATCCTCGATCCGCTTTCCTGCTATATGAACATCAGTTGCGCCGCGCCGGCCATTCACGCCAAGGGTCATCAGCTGGCGCGCTTCGACGCCGTTATTCCGCGCATCGGTTCGGCAATCACTTTTTACGGCACGGCGGTACTGCGGCAGTTCGAAATGCTGGGCTGCTATGCGCTCAATGATTCCGCCGCCATCGCCCGTGCGCGTGACAAGCTGCATTCGCTGCAACTGCTGGCCCGGCAGGGGATCGACCTGCCGATCACCGGCTTCGCCCATCGTCCGGACGACACCGGGGATTTGATCGAAATGGTCGGCGGCGCGCCGCTGGTGGTTAAGCTGGTCGAAGGCACCCAGGGGATAGGCGTGGTGCTGGCGGAAACCCGTCAGGCGGCAGAGAGCGTGATCGATGCGTTTCGCGGGCTGAATGCGCACATTTTGGTGCAGGAATACATCCGCGAGGCGCAAGGGGCCGATATTCGTTGCCTGGTCATCGGCAACCGGGTGGTGGCGGCCATTGAGCGTAAGGCAAAGCCGGGAGAGTTCCGCTCCAATCTGCATCGCGGCGGCAGCGCGCGCAAGGTGGAAATCAGCGCCAGGGAGCGTGAAACCGCCATTCTGGCGGCGTCGACGCTCGGATTATGCGTCGCCGGCGTGGACATCCTGCGCTCAGCGCGCGGCCCGCTGGTTATGGAGGTGAATGCCTCTCCGGGGCTGGAGGGCGTTGAAACCACCACCGGCAAAGATATCGCCGGCATGATGATTGAATTCATCGAACAGCGATTGCGCGGGGGCTGAGTTCGTTCAGTCCGGCGAAAATTGATTGCTTGCAGGCCGGTAGTGATAGCCGGCCTGTGCTAATCTTTCTTCCAGGACTTCCCGCGCCAGATCGTAGCGGGCCAGCAGGTCGTCAAGCGAAGCGCATTCGTCGCGCAGTTTCATATTGACGATGCTCATCAGCATAACAGGGTCCATAGTTTTATAATGGGTTAGCGACATCCCGGCCTCCTGTGGAAAGGGGATTTGACTTCGAAGGAAGAATTAATTACTTCAGGGCATAGCTAAATGAAATATTATTCCGTAAGCTATGCGCCTTTGTTTGTGTTCGTTGCTTGTTCGGCTCATTGCCCGTTCAACAGATTGTCTTCCGTTTTTCCTGTTTTGTCATCGTAAGGTAGGCCACTTATGGATTCGCTGATCGTCCCGGATCTGGAACTTATGCGGCGCTGGCTGGATCAGTTGGGCACCACCTTTTTTGAGTGCGACTCCTGCCAGGCGCTCCATTTACCGCATATGCAGAATTTTGACGGTATTTTCGATGCGAAAGTCGACATTGTTGATAACGTGATCCTGTTTTCCGCGATGGCGGAAGTGCGTCCGACCGCGCTGATCCCCCTGGTAAGCGAACTGAGCCAAATCAACGCCAGCACCCTGGCCGTGAAAGCGTTCCTTGATATTCAGGATGATAACTTACCCAAACTGATTGCCTGCCAGTCGATCAACATCACCGCCGGCATCAGCTTTGGGCAGTTCGCCGCCTTTATGCAGCAGGGTGAAGAGCAGCTCTCGATGGTGATTCTGGAGGCAAGGGCTAACGATATGTTGTTCCTCGGCGAAGAAGAGGAAGAGCGCAAACCTCCCCAGATTGTCGTGCCTTTGTTGCACTGAATATCTCTTGCGGCGTCCGTTTCGGGCGCCGTTTTGTTATAGGCCGCATTGCGCCATCTTTCATGTTAATCTGCTGTTAATTTTGTTTTTTACCTTATATTCCCCTTATCTTGCCGCGCGATTGGCGCATGTTGTAAACCATATTGCATAAAAAATCGATAATTGGTGTTTTTTCTCTCAGCTTATAGCCCTGTCCTTCATCTGGGAGTATTCTTCTGTTGCAGCGTACAGCCTAGATTTTCCACGGGAATTATCCGGACTTCGTGGTTCCGGTATGAATAAATAATGGTGAATATTTATTCATTATATGTGCTGTCGTATGTCAAAAATCGCTGGGACAATGCCATTGGGTATTCGTCCCATTATTTTGATTTTTCACTGATTCCCGGAGGAATTATCGGATGTTCACCCCACGTGCTAAGTGGTTTTCAGGTGCTTTGACCGGCGTTATGCTGGCGGCAAGCGCGACGGCGATGGCGGAAGAAAAGACGCTGCATGTCTATAACTGGTCCGATTATATCGCGCCGGATACGCTGGCGAACTTTACTAAAGAAACCGGTATTAAGGTCGTGTATGACGTGTTTGACTCCAACGAAGTGTTGGAAGGCAAACTGATGGCGGGCAGCACGGGCTTTGACCTGGTCGTGCCGTCGGCCAGTTTCCTGGAGCGCCAGATCGGCGCCGGCGTCTTTAAGCCGCTGGATAAAAGCCAACTGAGCAACTACAAAAACCTGGATCCTGAGCTGCTGAAGCTGGTCGCCCGTCACGATCCGGACAACAAATACGCGATTCCTTATATGTGGGCCACCACCGGCATCGGCTACAACCCGGATAAAGTGAAAGCGGCGCTGGGCGCCGACGCGCCGGTAGACAGCTGGGATCTGGTGCTCAAGCCGGAGAATCTGGAAAAGCTGAAGAGCTGCGGCGTGGCGATGCTGGATGCGCCAGCGGAGATTTACGCCACCGTGCTGAACTATCAGGGTAAAGACCCCAACAGCACTGACGCTGCGGACTACACCGGCGCGGCGACCGAGCTGCTGACGAAGCTGCGGCCGAACGTGCGTTATTTCCACTCTTCACAGTACATCAATGACCTGGCAAACGGGGATATCTGCGTCGCCATCGGCTGGGCCGGTGACGTCATGCAGGCCGCCAACCGCGCCAAAGAAGCGAAAAACGGCGTAAAAGTTGCCTACAGCATCCCGAAAGAGGGCGCGCTGGCGTTCTTCGACGTGTTCGCCATGCCGGCGGACGCCAAAAACAGCGCCGAAGCCTACCAGTTCCTGAACTACCTGATGCGTCCGGACGTGATTGCCAACGTCAGCAACCACGTTTACTACGCGAATGCCAACAAGGAGGCGACCCCGCTGGTGAACGCCGACGTGCGCGACAACCCCGGCATTTATCCGCCGGCCGACGTGCGCGCCAAAATGTTTACCCTGAAGGTTCAGTCTCCCAAGATCGATCGCGTGATTACGCGCTCATGGACCAAGGTTAAGTCAGGCAAATAACCTGAATACGGAGGCGTCCGGCGCCTCTTCTCAGACGGCCGCAGGCGAAGGGAAACCTTTGCCTGTTCTGCCATTTGGGCTGCTGAAACGGCAGTCAATACATTGATGTGAAAGGAACGTCACATCAGGTACCTGAGGATTTTGCTGAGTGAACGAGACTATTTCCCGTCAGTCCCCCGACGTCGCGAAAATGAAAAAAGTGCAGAAGGCGTTCAGCCCGCTGCTGGAGATCCGCAACCTGAACAAGACGTTTGACGGCCAGTTGGCGGTGGATGACGTCAGCCTGACGATTTATAAAGGCGAAATATTTGCGCTGCTGGGCGCTTCCGGCTGTGGCAAGTCAACGTTGCTGCGCATGCTGGCCGGGTTTGAAACGCCGACCAGCGGCCAAATCCTGCTGGACGGGCAGGATCTGGCGCACGTGCCGCCGTATCAGCGCCCGATTAACATGATGTTCCAGTCTTATGCGCTGTTCCCCCATATGACGGTGGAACAGAACATCGCCTTCGGCCTGAAGCAGGACCGGCTGGCAAGCGCGGAGATTAAACAGCGGGTGGCAGAAATGCTGGCCCTGGTGCATATGCAGGAGTACGCCAAACGCAAACCGCACCAGCTTTCCGGCGGGCAGCGTCAGCGCGTGGCGTTGGCGCGCAGCCTGGCGAAACGCCCCAAGTTGCTGCTGCTGGACGAACCGATGGGCGCGCTGGACAAAAAGCTGCGTGAGCGGATGCAACTGGAAGTTGCCGATATTCTGGAGCGCGTAGGCGTAACCTGCGTCATGGTGACGCACGATCAGGAAGAAGCGATGACCATGGCCGGGCGTATTGCCATCATGAACCGTGGCCGGTTCGTGCAGATCGGCGAGCCGGAAGAGATTTATGAGCACCCCAACAGCCGTTTCAGCGCGGAGTTTATCGGCTCGGTCAACGTGTTCGAAGGGCTGTTGCAGGAGCGGCGCGACGATGCGCTGCTGATTCAAAGTCCGGGCCTGGTATCGCCGCTGCGCGTCGATCTGGATGCCGCCGTGGTGGAGGGCGTGCCGGTTCAGGTCGCTCTGCGCCCAGAGAAGATCATGCTGTGCGAACAACCGCCGGAAGATGGCTGTAACTACGCGGTGGGCGAGGTGGTGCATATCGCTTATCTGGGGGATTTGTCGATCTATCACGTCAAGCTGCACAGCGGCCAGATGATCAGCGCACAGTTGCAGAACGGCCACCGTTTCCGCAAAGGGATGCCGACCTGGGGCGATGAAATTCAGCTGTGCTGGGAAACCGACAGCTGTGTGGTTCTGACGGTGTAACGGAGGGCCGGCGATGTCTTCTCTTTTTTCCGGACGCAGCGAGCATCCCCCGTCCCGCCGGGAAAGCGGCGTGGTTGTCTGGCTGAAGCGTCAGCGCGGGGCGCACGGGCGCAAGCTGGTGATCGCGCTGCCGTATCTGTGGCTGCTGTGCCTGTTTATGCTGCCGTTCCTGACGGTGTTCAAAATCAGTCTGGCGGAGATGGCGCGGGCGATCCCGCCGTTTACCGACCTGATCGTCTGGGCGGATGACAAGCTGGATATCTCGCTGAATCTGGCGAACTACTTTCAGCTGTTTGACGATCCGCTGTATATCGATGCTTACCTGCAATCCTTACAGGTTGCGGCGGTGTCGACCTTTTTCTGCCTGCTGATCGGCTATCCGCTGGCCTGGGCGGTGGCGCACAGCGCGCCCTCTACGCGCAATATCCTGTTGCTGCTGGTGATCCTGCCGTCGTGGACGTCATTTCTGATCCGGGTTTATGCCTGGATGGGCATTCTGAAAGAAAACGGCGTGCTGAATAACGTGCTGCTGTGGCTTGGGGTGATCGATCAACCCCTGGTGATTCTGCACACCAATCTGGCGGTATACATTGGCGTGGTCTATTCCTACCTGCCGTTTATGGTGCTGCCGATTTATACCGCGCTGATCCGTATGGACTACACCCTGGTGGAAGCGGCGCTCGATCTTGGCGCGCGACCGCTGAAGACGTTCTTCCGCGTGATTGTGCCGCTGACCAAAGGGGGGATCATCGCCGGCTCGATGCTGGTGTTTATTCCCGCAGTGGGAGAATACGTGATCCCGGAACTGTTGGGCGGGCCGGACAGCATCATGATCGGCCGCGTGCTGTGGCAGGAGTTCTTCAATAACCGCGACTGGCCGGTGGCGTCTGCGGTAGCGACCATTATGTTGCTGCTGTTGATCGTGCCGATCATCTGGTTCCATAAACATCAGAACAAAGAGCTGGGAGGCCGCTGATGAACAGTTTACCGGTTGTACGCTCTCCCTGGCGTTGGGTGATTCTGGTAGTGGGGTTCTTCTTTCTCTATGCGCCGATGGTGTTGCTGGTCATTTACTCTTTCAACAGCTCCAAGCTGGTGACGGTGTGGGCAGGCTGGTCAACCAAATGGTATACCGTGCTGTTTCAGGATACGGCGATGATCAGCGCTGTCAGTATGAGCCTGGGGATTGCGGCGATGTCGGCCACCATGGCGACGATTCTCGGCACACTGGCCGCGGTGGTGATGGTGCGTTTCGGTAAATTCCGTGGTTCAAACGGGTTTGCTTTTATGCTGACCGCGCCGTTGGTCATGCCGGACGTGATCACCGGCCTTTCCTTGCTGCTGCTGTTTGTGGCGATGGGGCACCTGATCGGCTGGCCGGCGGAGCGGGGCATGCTGACCATCTGGATGGCGCATGTGACGTTTTGCACCGCCTATGTGGCGGTGGTGATCAGCGCCCGGCTGCGCGAGCTGGATCGGTCGCTGGAAGAAGCGGCGATGGACCTGGGCGCGACGCCGCTGAAGGTGTTTTTCGTTATTACCGTGCCGATGATTGCGCCGGCGCTGGTTTCCGGCTGGCTGCTGGCCTTTACCCTGTCGCTGGACGACCTGGTGATCGCCAGCTTCGTGGCGGGGCCGGGGTCGACTACGCTGCCGATGCTGGTGTTTGCCAGCGTGCGCATGGGCGTTAATCCGGAAATTAACGCGCTGGCATCGTTGATTCTGCTGGTGGTTGGCCTTATCGGGCTGGTGGCATGGTGGTTTATGTCGCGGGCAGAAAAGCAGCGAATGCGCGAGATGCGTAAAGCAGCGGGTAGCTGAGATCCCTCAAAGCTGGTAGTCTTATGCGCTCAAGGCGTCACGTTGGCATGTGACGCCGTTGCGTATGGGAAATATGTCAGAAAGAATGGAACCCCGGTCGACTAAGCTTAGAAACGGAATTTCTCCGCCTGTCTCCATCCTGATCGCCGGCACGGCGATCATCGGTATTCGGGCGCTGGGTTTTCTGTTGTTATTACATGAGTTGGGAATAGAAGGGATCTGGCTTTTCGTGCTGGAAAGTATCCGGGGATGGGATGCCACGTTGTTGTGCCTGGGCAGCATGATTGTGCTGCTGGTTGAGCTGGGCTGCGGGTTTGCCGTTATGCGCGGGCGTGACGCCGGGCGCTGGTGGTACTTGTGGTGTCAGGTCGTGGTATTCCTGGTTTGCCTGGCGGCCGCGCTGGCGGACTGGCATCCGGAGTTCTTCGGCGTGGAAGGCGAGACGGCGGTGGAGATTATCCGCGCGGTCATCCTGCAAAAGCTGCCTGAAATGATTATTCTGGCCTTACTGTTCCTGCCACACTCCAGCCGCAATTATTTGCGCTGATATTCCACTGCGGGCGCCTGTGTTAAAATCGGCGCCCTTTGCTTCGTTATTTCAAGAGACCGAACCATGCAATGCGCCTTGTATCAGGCCGGTGTCTGCCGTTCCTGTCAGTGGCTGGAAAAAGCCTATCCTCAGCAAATCGCCGACAAGCAGCGCGAACTGGAACAGTTGTTGTCCGGCTTCGCCGTGGAAAGCTGGCTTCCGGCGCAGGAGAGCGGGCAGGCGCAGTTCCGCAACAAGGCGAAAATGGTGGTCAGCGGCAGCGTAGAGCGTCCGGTGCTGGGCATTCTGAACCGCGATGGCAGCACGGCGGATCTCTGTGATTGCCCGCTGTACCCTTCCTCATTCCGCCCGGTGTTCGACGTGCTGAAAACCTTCATCGCCAGGGCGGGGCTAACGCCGTACAACGTGGCGCGCCGGCGCGGCGAACTGAAATACCTGTTGCTGACGGAGAGCCGGGCCAACGGCCAGATGATGCTGCGTTTTGTACTGCGCTCGGAAACCAAGCTGACGCAGCTGCGTGACGCGCTGCCCTGGCTGTGTGAACGGCTGCCGCAGCTGGCGGTGATTTCCGCCAATATTCAGCCGGTACATATGGCGATCCTGGAAGGCGAACGGGAAATTGCGCTGACGGAGCAGCAAACGCTGGAGGAAACCTTCAATCAGGTGCCCCTGTTTATTCGCCCGCGCAGCTTTTTCCAGACGAATCCCGGCGTGGCGTCGGCGCTGTATGCCGCCGCGCGTGACTGGTGCCGGGAATTGCCGCTGAAAAGCATGTGGGATTTGTTCTGCGGCGTGGGCGGCTTCGGTTTGCACTGCGCCACGCCGGAGATGTCGCTGACCGGCATTGAAATCAGCGCCGAGGCCATCGCCTGCGCGCAGGAATCGGCGCAGCGTATCGGGCTGCGCCACGTTCGCTTTGAAGCGCTCGATTCCGCCCGTTTCGCGGCGTCGGAGGCGGGCGCGCCCGATCTGGTGCTGGTTAATCCGCCGCGGCGCGGCATCGGCAGCGCGTTGTGCGCGGACCTGCGGGAAATGGCACCGCCTTATATCCTCTACTCCAGCTGCAATGCGCACTCCATGGCGCAGGATATTGCGTTACTGGCGGACTACCGCGTCGCACGCGTGCAGCTTTTCGACATGTTCCCGCACACCGCACACTATGAAGTACTGACGTTGCTGGTGCGTCAGGGCCTGTAGGCAATTTTTTCCAGCGCCAGCAGGGCGCGTTTGATCGGCAATCCGCCGGAATAGCCGGTCAGCGACATGTCGCGCCCCAGTACGCGATGGCACGGGATCAGGATGGAAATCGGGTTACGTCCGACCGCGCCGCCGACCGCGCGTACCGCCTTTGGCTTGCCCATCTGCTGGGCAATAATGGAGTAGTGGCTGATTTCGCCATAAGGAATCGTCAGCAACCGTTGCCAGACGGCCTGCTGAAACGGCGTACCGTGCGGCGCCAGCGGTAAATCGTCGAACGCAACGCGCCGGCCGGCAAAGTAATCATCCAGCCGCGCGGCAATCAGACGGTTGATGCTGAAATCCGCGTCCTCTTTCCAGCCCTGCGGGCAGATTTTCTCTTCGATTTCATTCGGCAGCCATAGCTGGCGCAGGCCGCCCTCATCGGAAACCAGGCGCAACGGTCCGATGGGGGAGATATAAATGGTGTGGTACATGCATTTCTCCTTTGCTGTATGGGGCGCAGGGTAACGGAATTTTTCTCCCCGCGGTATTCCCCTGAAGGAGAAGAGGGTTAAAAAGCATCAGGCCGGATATACCGGCCTGATGCTGATGCAGGAGAAAGGGGAATCAGCTTTCCGGGAACCATTTGTCGTTGATGGCTTTGTAGGTGCCGTTAGCCTTGATCTCATCAAGCGCGGTGTTCAGCTTTTCCACCAGGGCTTTGTCTTCCGGGCGGACGGCGATGCCGAGGCCGATGCCGAAATATTGCGGATCGGTGATGTGTTCGCCGACGGAAGCCAGATCCGGGTTGGTTTTCAGCCACTCATTCACCACCGCCGTGTCGCCGAAAACGCCGTCGATACGGCCGTTCTTCAGGTCGAGAATAGCGGTTTGGTAGCTGTCATAAGAAACGGTTTTGATATCCGGCTGTTTGTCCTGCAAATACTTTTGGTGCGTGGTGCCGTTTTCCATGCCGACGCGCAGCCCCTTCATGTCCGCAAAGCTCTGGTACTTACCTTTGTGAGCGATGATGATTGCAGAGTTGGCGTAATACGGTTTGGTAAAGGTAACCTGCTTCTGGCGCTCAGGCGTGATGTCCATACCGGAAATCACGGCGTCGTAGCGTTTGAATTTCAGCGCCGGGATCAGGCTGTCGAAGGCCTGGTTAGTAAAGGTGCAGGTAGCTTTCATCTGGGCGCATAATGCTTTCGCCAGGTCCATGTCATAACCCACGATTTGGTTATTGGCGTCCAGCGACTCAAAAGGCGGATAGGTCGCCGATGAGGCAAAACGGATGGTGTCTGCCGCGCTGGCAGTAAAGGTCATCCCGGCGAGTAATGCGCATGCCAAAAGCTTTTTCATCGTTCACTCCTGTCTTGAATCCAAAAGTAAAACCGCCTTGTTATTGTTGCTCCGCCGCTGAAGCAAGCGGGCCGGAAGTTGTACGCCAGCGGTTATGTTCACGCACTTACCTTGCCATTAAGTGAATTTTTATGCAATAGATATGAGTAATTATTTGTTGGTTGAGATTCCGGCGCGTAACCGCATTGCTTATTTCGCCGGGGAAGGCATAATTGCGGAAAAGAAAATATCGAAACGCTGTTTCACTCCTTTTCAGAGGTCTTTATGTCGGTCAATAATGCGGCAGAGGTATTCACCGGGAAGAAATTTGTCTTTCTGGGAGCGACCCTTTGCTGTTTGCTGTGGGGAAGCGCTTATCCGGCGATTAAAAGCGGATATGAAATTTTTCAGATAGCCGGGGATGATATTCCTTCCAAGATCATCTTTGCCGGATACCGTTTCATGCTGGCCGGGCTATTTTTGCTGGTGTTTGCCGCGTTGACGGGCAAGCCGCTGTTTAACTTTCAGTGCCGGCAATACGGACAAATGGCGTTGCTCGGCCTGTTGCAGACGACGCTGCAGTATACGTTTTTCTACATCGGGCTGGCGTATACCACGGGGGTGAAAGGGTCGATCATGAACGCCACCGGCGTATTTTTCAGCGTGCTGCTGGCGCATTTTGTTTATCAGAATGACAGAACGAATGCGAATAAGCTTATTGGCTGCCTGATTGGGTTTATCGGCGTGATGGTGGTGAACCTGAATGAAGACATGATGAACTTCACCTTTGTCTGGCAGGGCGATGGCTTTGTGATTCTCGCTGCGTTTGTGCTGTCGGCGACCACGTTATACGGGAAGCATCTTTCCCAGTCTATCGATCCGGGCGTGATGACCGGCTATCAGCTGTTTTTCGGCGGCGTACTTCTGACCCTGAGCGGGATACTGACCGGCGGCAGCCTGTCGTTCCACGGCGGCGCTTCGGTGGCGATTCTGGGCTATCTGGCTGTGCTGTCATCCGTTGCTTTCGCGCTCTGGAGCCTGTTGCTGAAATATAACCGGGTGAGCATGGTGGCGCCGTTCAACTTCCTGATCCCGGTTTCCGGCGTGGTGTTGTCCGCGGTCTTCCTTAATGAAAACATATTTGAATGGAAGAATGTGGTTGCGCTGGTGCTGGTATGTATCGGTATCGGCTGGGTCAACAAAACCCGCGGTGTGCGGGTGATAAACACCCGTCAGGCGTAACGCACGGAGATAAAAAAGCCCCGGTCGAATCTCGGCCGGGGCTTTTTTTTACGCAGAATTAATTGCGGCGTTCAAAGGCCAGCGCGCGGCGCTCAACAACCCGCATCAGCAGCGTCAGCAGCCCGTTGACGCACAGATAAACCACGCCGGCGGCGCCGAATACCATGACGTCATAGGTGCGGCCGTACATCTGCTGGCTGTAGCCCATCACTTCCATCAGCGTAATGGTGTACGCCAGTGAGGTACTTTTGAAGATCAGCACCACTTCGTTGGAATAGGATGATAAGGCCCGCTTGAATGCATAGGGCAGCAGGATACGCAGTGTCTGGCTGCGTGACATGCCCAATGCTTCGCACGACTGCCACTGCCCGGCGGGAATGGCCCGCATCGCGCCGTGAAACAGTTGGGTGGTATAGGCCGCACTGTTCAGCGCCAGGGCGATCATGGCGCACAGCCAGGGCTGCGACAGCAGGCTCCACAGCCAGGGGATCTGTTTGATCGTTTCAAACTGGCCGGGGCCGTAGTAAATCAGGAAGATCTGCACCAGCAGCGGCGTGCCGGTGAACAGGGTGATATAGACCTTGACCAGCGGCGTCAGCACCGGGGTTTTCAGCGTCAGAACCACGGTAAACAGCAGCGCCAGCACCAGCGCCACCAGCAGGGAAACTACGGTAAGGCTCAGGCTGGTGTGCAATCCCTGAAGGATGTCCGGAATATACGAAAACATCAGGACGGCCTCCGTTCAAAGCGGGTGGTGCGCAGCTCGATGCGTTTGAGTACGTACTGGCTGAACAGGGTGATAAGCAGGTAAATTGCGGCGGCAATGACGTACCAGGTAAAGGGCTCCTGCGTCCGCGTGGCGATGCTTTTGGTTTGCAGCATCAGATCGTTAACGCTGATTAACGACACCAGCGCGGTGTCCTTCAGCAATACCAGCCACTGGTTGCCCAGCCCCGGCAGCGCGTGACGCCACATCTGCGGCATCACCAGGCGGAAGAAGATCTGGCTTTTGCTCAGGCCCAACGCCTGCCCGGACTCGCGTTGCCCTTCCGGCACCGCCTTCAGCGCGCCGCGCAGCGTTTGCGACGCGTAGGCGGCATACAGCAGCGCCAGCGCGATAACCCCGCACAGGAAAGGACTGACTTCGAAGCTTTCGATATTCAGCTGTACCGGAATGCGGACAACCAGCAGGTTCAGCTCAAAGCCGTCCGACAATAGCAGCAACAGCTGGGATGAGCCGAAGTAGATAAACAGCACCACCAGAATTTCCGGCAAACCGCGAAACAGCGTCACGATCACGGTAGCCAGCCAGGCCATCGGCTTCCAGCGGGCGGACTCCCAGACGGCAAAAAGCATTGCCAGAATCAGCCCGAGCACCAGCGCGCAAATCGCCAGTGCGAGGGTCATGCCAGCGGCGCTGGCCAGGGGTTGGAATTCATTCATTGCGTTCAGCGCCCGGCGGCCGGGCTGTTTTCCTTTACGGAAACGAAACAGGGCAGAAATCCCGCATCACATCATGCGCCGGACTTTTGCCCCTGAGTCATATCCTGATGCATCACACCATCAGTGAACAAGGCCGCCCGCGGACGGCCCGGTTCGATTACTGCTGGAACCATTTGTTGTAGATGGTCTGATAAGTGCCATCCTGTTTGATCTTATTCAGCGCGTCATTGAACTGCTTGAGCAGGTCGGCGTTGTTCTGACGCACTGCGATGCCGAGGCCGGTGCCGAAGTAGTTCGGGTCGGTCACTTTATCGCCGACGGCGGCCAGGTTCGGGTTCTGCTTCAGCCATTCGTTAACCACGGCGGTGTCGCCGAACACGGCGTCCAGACGACCGTTTTTCAGGTCAAGCACCGCGTTCTGGTAGCTGTCGTAAGGCACCGGCGTGATTTCCGGATGCTTTTCCGTCAGGTACTTCTGGTGCGTGGTGCCGTTCTGCATGCCCACGCGCTTGCCTTTCAGCGCGGCGATATCAGCGACTTTGTCTTTGGTGGCGATGAACAGCGCGGAGTTGTCGTAGTAGGGCGCGGTGAACGCAACCTGCTTCTGGCGCTCCGGCGTGATGTCCATACCGGAAATAACCGCGTCGAAACGCTTGAACTTCAGGCTGGGGATCAGGCTGTCGAACGCCTGATTGGTAAAGGTACAGGTAGCCTGCATTTCTTTGCACAGCGCATTAGCCAGATCGATATCAAACCCCTGAATCTGGTTGTTGGCGTCAATGAACTCAAACGGGGGATAAGAGGCTTCCAGCGCGAAACGCACCGTTTCCGCCGCTGAGACGGAAGCACTGAGACTGGCTAATGCCGCGGCAATTATGATTTTTTTCATCGCAGACTCCAACGGTTGTGTGTGTAACTCGACATCGGTGTTAAAAAAGAAAATTTGCCATCAATGAGACAGATAGCCCGCGAACGCTTCGGTTTGCGGGTGGGTGAAATGCCCCGCGTCGCCTTGCTCGACGATCCGGCCCTGTTCCATATACACGACGCGGCTGGCGGTTTTACGCGCCACTTCGACTTCGTGGGTGACGATTACCTGCGTAATGCCGGTTTCCGCCAGTTCGCGGATGATGCCCACCACCTGTGCGGTGATCTCCGGATCGAGCGCGGCAGTCGGTTCGTCAAACAGCAATACCTGCGGTTCCATCATCAGGGCGCGGGCAATCGCGACGCGCTGCTGCTGGCCGCCGGAAAGGTGCAACGGAAAACGATCGGCGAAATCGGTCAGGCGTAAACGGGTAAGCAACTTTTTCGCCCGCTCTTCCGCCTGCTGACGGCTCAGGCCGAGCACTTTGCAGGGCGCTTCGATCAGGTTTTGCAATACGGTCAGGTGCGGCCACAGATTATATTGCTGGAATACCATGCCAACGTTGCGACGCAGCTCACGAATAGCTTTCTCGCCCGGCTTCTGACTGAAGTCAAACTGGTTGCCGGCAATGTTCAGGTGCCCCGAACGCGGCATTTCCAGCAGGTTAAGCACCCGCAGGAGAGAACTCTTCCCGGCGCCGCTCGGCCCCAGCAACACCAGGGTTTCGCCTGCCGGGCAGGATAATGTTATGTCGAACAGCGCCTGATGCGCGCCGTAAAAGCAGTTAATGCCGTTTAGTTGAATACTCATGCGCGAGAATTGAATAGCAATTGATTCCGCAAAGGGTAACTTTATCAGAATAGTTATGCAATCTTTGTGAGTTAAAATTTATAGCAGCGTGGCATTTTACCGAAAGCATAGCACAATATGCGTTTTATGCAGGAAAATGCGCGGGAATGTCGCGTTCAGCTGAAATTTGGTAGCGATATTGCACGGCAGACATCCGTACGTCCGTCAGGAGTGGCACGTATTGCTGCCAGTTTCCGGCGGGGGTTTAAGGCTCATGATGGGTGGGAACGGCGCTTTCAGATTATCCAGGGCCTGATTGATGTAGCCGAGGAACGTTTTGAACAGCAATGTCTGACCGCGGCGTGATTCATACACGGCATAAAGTGCATAAGGCTCGCTGCTCCATTCCGGGAAGAGATGACAGAGATCGCCTTTCTCAATGTAAGGCATGCAGATTTTTGAGGGGAGAAAGCCGACGCCGACGCCGGCCATCGCGGCATACATCAGGCTGCGCATGCTGTTGGTGATCAGTCGCGCCGTCAGCGGCAGGATGAACTTTTCTTTTTGTGCGTTTACCAGACGCCACTGGCGGCGGGCATCCTCACCCCGGCGCAGCAGTGCGGGGCAGTGCGATAACTGCTGCAAATCGCGCAGGGGGGCGTAGTGGGCCTGGAGGCCGGGGCTGCACACCATAATATGCTTTTCAAGGCTCAGCTGGCGGGCGTGGAGGCCAGAGTCCGGCAACAGCAGGGCAGAAGGGCGGAAGGCGATGTCAACGCCTTCGTTTATCAGATCGACTTCACGACTGACGGCCAGCACTTCGATAACCACGTCCGGATACTGTTTCAGGAATTCGCTGACCAGCGGAGAAAGCAGTTCTTCCGCCATCATAACCGGTGCGGAAATGCGCAGCCGGCCGCGCGGATGGGCCAGCGCGTTATTGACCAGATCGATGGCCGCCTGCCCCTGCTGAATGGCGAGGCGGCACTGTTCGGCAAACTGCTGCCCAAGCTCGGTCACGGTGAAACGGCGGGTGGAGCGCTGCACCAGCCGCACGCCCAATGACTCTTCCAGCGCGGCGATACGGCGGCTGAGCAGGGACTTCGACACGCCAAGAACCTGGGCTGCGGCAGTATATCCCTGATAATCAACGGAGTAGACGAAGTACAGCATGTCGTTCAGGTCGTATTTCATTCCTGTTGTCCTGATTTTGCAACAATCTTTCTCTTTTTTAGCTATTTCAGGTTGGAAGTGCAACAGATAATCTATTCCTGACTAACGCACTGGTTAAGTTAAAGCATTCAGGGAGCAAAATGATGACGATGACAACGCACGATCAACGCTTGGTTTCGGCATTGGTGGACTGGATTGAGAAGAATATCGACGGCAAGCTACAGATTGACGACGTGTCGCGTAAATCGGGCTATTCAAAATGGCATATACAGCGCAAATTTAAATCCGTGGTCGGGGTATCGGTTGCCAGCTATATCCGCAACCGTAAGCTGACGCGTGCGGCGATTGCGCTGAAAGTCACCGAAATGAAGATTATCGACATCGCCATGTCTTATGGTTTCGATAATCAACAGACGTTCACCCGGACCTTCAGTCGTCACTTCGGCGTTTCTCCCGGCGGATACCGCCACGACACCGGCTGGACGGAAGGAAAGATGCTGCCGCGCGCACGGGTGTAGACCCGGCACGCGGCTCAGGCGGGCATCATGGTATCGACAGCACCTGGCGCAGGGTGCCGTCGGAGGATGATGTCCAGTTTCCGCCATAGCGGATATCATCAATCACCCAGCAACCGCGCTCTTGCACCAGTACGACGGCATCTTCCCATTTATTGACATGCTCGGTTTCCTGGCGGTAGAAATCCACCGGCAATGTGACGACGCCCGGCGTATCCGCACTTTTGTTCTCCGGAATGACAACGGCCCTTTCCGGGCCTTCGAACAGGCTTGAGAACAGGTCGCCTTCGGTGAAGTCGGGTTTTTCTCCCGGATTGGCGGCAATCTGCGCGCGCTGGCGTTGTTTAGCCTGGTCGAGCGCCCGGTACAGCGCATCACTGATATAGGGACGTATGGCGAATAGCAGCGATTCATCGGGCAACCCGCCGCCGTAACGGCGAGGGATGTAGATATTATAAAATCCCTGCGCCGTGCCTTGTGTGCTGGCGGAGGGGCAGGTCATGTCGGGCCGGACCTCGTAAGCCAGTTCCGGCGTGCGCGCTTCCGTACCGAAGAAGTCGCCAAATACGCGATCCAGCACCGTACAGCCGGTGAGGCATAATGGCAGGACGATGATCAACATCCTTGTTAACTGTAACATGTCATTCCTTTCTATTTTCTTATTTTAACGGCGGTGCCTGATACGCTGACCATCAGCATGCTGCTGTCTTTCCCGACGGTTTCATAGTCTATGTCAATACCGACGACGGCATCGGCACCCACAGATTTCGCCTGTTCCTTCAGCTCTTCAAAGGCGATTTCACGCGCTTTGCGCAGCTCTTTCTCATAAGCGCCGGAGCGCCCGCCGACGATGTCGCGGATGCCAGCGAAGAAATCTTTGAAAATATTGGCACCCAGGATGGCTTCGCCGGTTACGACGCCGCAATATTCGACGATAATATACCCCTCGAGCGAAGGCGTAGTGGAAAGTTGCATGGAAAGCTCCTCGTATAAGCGGACCGGAAGCCGCTAGTATAGCGAATACGGTATATCCGCGTGTCTGAATTTGTTACGGAGCAAAATCGTTGGAAAGGAGAAAGGGTATGTTCAGGCCGGGAGCGATCGTGCTGGCTTTGCTGCTGGCCGGGTGTCATACGCAGGCGCCGGAAGAGGTGATTGACCGGGGAAGCTATCAGGCTGACGTCAGCCGCACTGCGCTGGGAATGGATCAGCGTATCCGCTTCGTGGTGTTGCACTATACCGCGGAGAACGACGCCGATTCGCTGCGCATCCTGACGCAGGAAGCGGTCAGCGCGCACTATCTGATTCCTTCCCGGCCGGACGTAAAACGGGGTAAGCCCGTGGCGCTGCAACTGGTGCCGGAATCCCGGCGCGCCTGGCACGCCGGCGCCAGTTTTTGGCAGGGGCGCACCAACCTAAATGACACCTCGCTGGGGATTGAAATTGTTAACGCCGGGCCGCGTGACGACGACTGGGCGCCGTTCAGCGATGCACAGATAGATTTGGTGATTGCGCTGCTTAAAGATGTCACTGCGCGTTACAATATTCCGCCGCAAAACGTGCTGGGGCATATGGACGTCGCGCCCGGACGCAAAAAAGATCCCGGCCCGGCCTTTCCGTGGCGTCGTCTGGCGCAGGCCGGCGTCGGCGCCTGGCCTGACGAGGCCGCCGTGCAGCGTTATCAGGCCGGTCGCCCTGATGATATGCCCGTAAACATTGCCCGCCTGCAGCAAAAGCTGGCGCGCTACGGTTACAACATCGGGGTCAACGGCGTAAATGATGACGCATCACGCGCGGCCATCGCCGCGTTTCAGATGCACTTCCGCCCGGCGGATTACCGGGGGAATGCCGATGCGGGGAGTGAGGCGATTATTGATGCCCTGCTGGAAAAATATGGCGGCCGTGAATAAACGAACGGGCTAGAACTGGCAAATTTTACCGTGGTCCTTCAGCCAGGCCGCGGTACGGCGAATGCCGTCGTCCAGGGAGATAACCGGCTGGTAGTTCAGCTCCTGGCGCGCGCGTTCGTTGTCCAGCGTCATGTCGAAGTTCAGCTTGGACACGCCATAGTGGGTGAGCGCCGGTTCTTTATCACTGTGCGCGCCCAGTTTTTCCATGCCGCGCGCCATCATGTCGAGCATCGCGTAGGGCACGGAGCGGATGCGGCATTTAACCCCCAGCTCATCAATAAGCTGTTGCAGGATCAAACGCAGCTTGCGCGGTTCCTGATTGGTGATGTTATAGGCCCGGCCGGACGGCGTGTCCGGGGATTCGGTTGCCAGCCACATGGCGTGAACGGCATTTTCCTCGTAGGTCATATCCGCCAGCGCGTCGCCGCCGCGCGGCAGCAGCAGGGTGCCGTGGCGTTTCATCATGTTCAGCAAGCGCGGAAGCAGAACCTTATCGTGCGGGCCGAACAGCCCCTGCGGGCGCAAGATGGTGAAGTGGGTTTGCGGGTTGGACAGCGCCAGATTTTGCACCACTTCTTCCGCGGAGGCCTTACTGCGTGCGAAATAGTTGGCGTAGCGAACCGGACGGTAATCCTCACGGATATTCAGGTGGTGGCGGTAATCAAAATAGACCGACGGCGACGAAATATGGATAAACTGACGTACGCCGTACGCAGCGGCCCATTCGCCCAGGCGGCGGGTAGCGCGGACGTTGGCTTTCTCAAACAATTCTTCGGCGCCCCAGGGCGAGGTGAAACCGGAGCAGTGCCAGAGCGTATCGACATCGTTCAGCATCGCCCTGGCCTGAGATGACACCAGGTTGGTCAGATCGGCGTGAATAAACTCCGCGCCCAGCTTTTGCAGCAGGTTGCCCATTGCCGCGTTGTCGCCGGTCGCCCGTACGCCGATCCCGCGCTGGCGCAGGTACTCCACCGCATTACGTCCGAGGCCGCTGGTCGCGCCGGTCACCAATACCTTCATAGTTGTTAAATCCCCGGCCGGGCGTACTGTCGCCTGCCTTTGTTGTCATTCATTCCGCACGCGGGTGCGTTTGTGGCCGGAAATAGCGCCCGACAGTCAATAAAGATGCCATTCTTCCGTGAAATCAGGCGCTATGCAATCAGATTACTGGCGCGGAGCGTCACAAAAACACTATCTGCTTACGTCGTCGTCAACCTCCGGGTGCTCACGATCGTAATCCAGCGCCAGTGCGGCGATGCGCGAAGCCATGCCGCGGAAAATGAACAGATGGGCGGGCATCATGACGAACCAGTAAAGCAGGCCGCTGAATCCGGCGGGGTGCCACCAGGCGCGGACGTCCAGCGTACGCTTCCCGTCACGCTCCCCGATGGTGAAGGCCAGGCGGCCCAGCCCCGGCGCTTTCATCCCAAACAAGAGCGCCAGAAGTTTTTCCGGCTTGAGGGTGATGACTTTCCAGCCGTCAATCAGATCGCCGGGTTGCAGGGTGTCCCGCGCCGGGCGGCCGTAGGTGACGCCGCCGCCGGCCAGGTCGTCCATCCGTGCGCGGATGGCCCAGAGATAGTTGGCGTAAAAGTAGCCTTCCTTGCCGCCCAACTGCTGGACCACGTGCCACAGCGCCCGGCGGGAAGCGGTAGTGCTCACTTCATGCCCGGCGTGCTTCGGGTAGAAACCGTAACCGGGCCGCCAGCGCGCCCGGACTTCAGGATCGTAGCCCCAGTCCGCCGAGTTCACCACCTCCTGTTCCCGCTTCAGCGTTTCGGTCACCGCCTGCTCGAACGGGATCAGGGTTTGCGGCACCAGGCGCGCGATTTCCGTGCCATCGGCGGGAAGGTCGTGCCTGAGCCCTTCGATCAGGGCGCGGGAAATGGTGGTGGGCACCGAGGTAATCATGCTGAGGAAGTAAACCGAAATTAAGCGGGTAGGGATTGGCAGCGGAATGATCCAGCGCTTTTTGCCGCTCAGGCGGATAAAACGCTCGAACATGGTCTGGTAACTGATGTACTCCGGCCCGGCGACGTCAAACATCCGGCTTTCCTCCGCCGGATGCTGCGGTAGCTCCGTGAGGTAAACCAGCAGGTTTTCCAGCGCGACAGGGGAGGATTTGGAGCGTACCCAGCGCGGCGGCGTCAGCAGCGGCAGGTTGTAAACCATGTCGCGCATCACTTCGAACGCGGCGGAACCCGGACCGATGATGATGCCGGCGCGCAGTTCGGTGACCGGAATACCGCTTTCGCGCAGGATCTCCCCGGTGCGCCGGCGTGCCAGCAGATGCGGGCTGACGTCGTCCTTCGGTTGCAGGGCGCCGAGAAACAGCACCTCACGCACTTTGCTGCCGCGCAGCGCCTGGCTGGTGTTGCGCGCAGCCAGCAGTTCCCGCTCCAGAAAGTCGTGCCCGTCTCCCATACCGTGGACCAGGTAGTAAACGACGTCGATATCTTCCGTTAACGAAGTGAGTGTATCCGGCTGATACAGATCGGCATAGCGGCACTCCACGTTGGGCCATGCCTGCTCTTTCAGCCATTCAATGCGGCGGGCGGCGGCCCGGATGGTGTGCCCCTGCGCGCACAGGCGGGGAATAAGATTTTGACCGACGTAACCGCTGGCGCCCAGCACCAGAATACGTAATGACGTCATGCGATGTTCCTGAACTGTTTCTGAACTCTGGAGGCAGATGAATAAACGTGAGGCCGGCGCCGGGCCGGCCTCACGTGAGTTTTAACCGTAAAGCGCGCGCTGTGCGGCGCCGGATGATGACGGCGCGCAGCTTTCCTGAAATTCACGCCACAGTTCAACGACGCGGGTCAGATCGGCGCGCGTGATGTTAATGTGGGTCACCAGGCGGGTAACGGGGCCGGCGCTGAGCAACACGCCGCGTTCCCGCATCCAGGGGCCGAGCCGCGCCGCCTGCTCGTCGGGCAGGGAGACGAACAGCATGTTGGTCTGCGCGCCAGGCGGCAGAATGGTGACGCCGAGATCCGCCAGTTGTTGCGCCATCCAGGCCGCGTTGTCGTGATCCTCACGCAGGCGATCGACGTTGTGCGCCAGCGCGTAGCGGACGCCTTCCGCCAGAATGCCCGCCTGGCGCATGCCGCCGCCGACCATCTTACGCCAGCGACGGGCCCGCTGAATGTATTCCGCGCTGCCGCACAACGCGGAGCCGACCGGCGCGCCCAGCCCTTTGGAGAAGCAGACGGTCAGCGTGTCGCAATATTGGCTCAGGGCGCTCAGCGGTACGTTCAGCGCCACCGCGGCGTTGAAGATGCGCGCGCCGTCGATGTGCAGCGCCAGCTTGCGGGCGCGGGTGAACTCCCAGGCCTGGCGCAGGTACTCCAGGGGCAACACCTTACCGTTGTGGGTATTTTCCAGGCTCAGCAGGCGGGTGCGGGCAAAGTGGACGTCATCGGCCTTGATGACGGCGGCGACTATATCAAGGGGCAGGGTGCCGTCCGGGGCGGCGTCGATGGGTTGGGGCTGGATGCTGCCCAACACCGCCGCGCCGCCTGCTTCGAATAAATAGTTATGGGCTTTTTGCCCCGCGATATATTCTTCGCCGCGCTGGCAGTGGGTTAACAACGCCACCAGGTTGGCCTGCGTACCGGTGGGCAAAAACAGCGCCGCTTCTTTGCCCGCCCGTTCGGCGATTTCCCGCTCCAGCAGGTTAACGCTGGGATCATCGCCGTAAACATCGTCCCCGACCGGTGCCGCCGCCATTGCGCGGCGCATGCCTTCATCAGGCCGGGTGACGGTATCACTACGCAGATCGATCATGTGAAGCTCCTTGGTCATCGAGATATGAGGGCGTATGCCCGCCGGCGCCGGAGACCGGGCCGATAGAAATCATGCCAATATATGTAGCATGATTTCCTTCCGCCGTAAGAGTGGGATATCATTGTTCTTAAATACAGGACGAGATGTTGTCCTGCCTCTTAGGGATGAGAAAAAATGGAACTTTATCTGATTCTGGCCGCTGTTGCCGTTGTCATTCTCTGGATTATCGTCACTTATAACCGTTTTATCCGGCTGCGCCGCTTTAAGGACGAAGCCTGGAGCGGTATTGCCGTGCAGCTCAAACGCCGCCACGATCTGGCGCCCAACCTGCTTAACGTAGTAAAACGTTATGCCCAGCATGAGAAAGACCTGCTGGAAGAAATTGCGCGCCAGCGCGTGAATCTGACGGGAAGCACCCGTGATATTGCACAAAATGAGCGGAATTACTCCGGTTTGCTCGGCCGTATTTTCGCGCTGGCGGAGGCGTATCCCGATCTGAAGGCCAGCGAGAGCTTCCTTTCGCTGCAAAACGCCCTGGGCGAGATCGAAGAACAACTGCAGATGGCGCGCCGCTATTTCAACGGTACGGTGCGCGATTTGAATATTCTGGTGGAGTCTTTCCCCAGCCTGATTATCGCGCGTCTTTTCGCGTTCAGGACGGAAGCCTTTTTTGAACTTGAGAACCCGGATGAAGCCGCCGTTCCGCGGATGGACTAGCCCGTGTTGCGCCTGATGCCTTTACTGATATTGCCGCTGTCGGGGCTCTCTGCGGCGGCAACGGACACGATCTCAGCCAGTATCACCCGTGAGCGGATGATCCTCCGGAGCATTTCCCCTGCCCGGGAGATGCCGGTCAGCGAACCTGCCGTCTCCTGGGGCGATCTGCTGTTGCCGACGCAGGAAACCTGGGGGCTGTGGGTACCCGTACTGCTGCTGGCGCTGTATTACTTCGGCTGGTGGTTGATTAACGTGGTCAAACCGGGCCTGAGAATGCCGGCCGTGGTGCCGCGCCATGACGTTCCGGACGGCATGACGCCGGGTTTTATCCGCTATATCAGTAAGCGCAGGTACGATAACGTCGGGTTTAGCGGCGATCTGCTGGATTTGGTCGCCCGGCAGGTGATGACGTACAGCGTGCAGGCGCGGCAGGGCCCGTCCGGGAAAGGCGGGCGCTATGAAAAATGGATTGCGCCGGGACCGCGGGAGCGGGCGAACCGGCAAAGCGAGGGCGACAAACGGTTACTTGGGATTCTGTTTTCCGGAACTCAGAAGCGCATCAACCTGAGCGTGCCTTTCCAGAAACCGATGCAGGATGCGTTGGCGATGCTGGAGAATCACTACGGCGGGCAACGCGACGGATTGTTTAAACGGCGGTTTGGCGCGCTGTGGCGCGGAATCGGCCTATTGGTACTGATTCCGGTCATCTGCGGGATTTTCTTTGACGCGCCGGGCGTGTGGGCCGCTGTATTAACGTGCCTGCTTTTTCTGGCGGGAACGTGGATCATTATTTTAGTCGTCAACATGCTGCGCGCGATGTGGCGGCGGCGTAAAGGCCCGGCATTGTTTGCCTCGCTGCTTATCCTCTCTGCTCTGGTCTGGCTTGGCGTTGTGTTCATGCCCGGATCGCTGCCCCGGCTGCCGGCGGGATACTACGGCGCGCTGCTGTCCGGTATGTTGATCATCACTTTTTATATGATCCGGGCGCCGCGTTATACCCAGGCAGGACTTGATGCCCAGGCGGTGGCGCAGGGGCTGAAAATGTATCTCGGCACGGCGGAAGAACGCCGGTTTGAGACGCTCTATCCGCCGGATCAACGAATTACGCATTTCGAAAGAATGCTGCCTTATGCGCTGGTGCTGGGCGTTGGCAAGACGTGGGCGGATACGTTCGCCCGCTACCTGGCTGAAAATGGCTGCGCATCTAAAGTTTTCGCCGATGCGAGCTGGAGTGATATCCACAGCTTCGGCGACTCCTGCCACTCCGCCTCCATGTCAGGCTCCGACGATCACGACGGCGGGCATTCCCATCATGACGCCAGCGATTCCGGTTCATCGGACGGGGGTTCTGACGGCGGAGGAGATTAACGGTATGTGTTCGCTTTAGGGAAATTTGGCGATACCACATTGAACTAAAAGATAATTATCTTGGTCAAAAAAGTGTTCATACTTTGCTTTTGAACAGAGGAACCCGAATCAGAGGGACTGAATGACGTCGATATTCCACGGATGGATTAGCGCAGCCGCGCGCTTGCTTCGTCTGACACCGTTATTGTGGCTGCTGGGGGGGCTGGCGCTCTCTGCATCTCCGTACGTCCGGGCCGCGGATAGGTGGGCTGCGCCGCAAATGGCCGCGCTGCCGGCCGCGGAAGAAAGCGAAGGGTATGACATCCTTGTGAGCACCGCCGCGCCGGGGATTTCGGTTCCCGATGTCGCGCGGCATGACGATATTCCGCGTAACCCCCGCTATGAGCGCATTCTCTCCTTTGACGCGCTGGGCAGTATCAACCCGAACGGCACGATGGCGGTGGAGGAAACCATCAAGGTTTATGCCACCGGCGATCAGATCCGCCGCGGTATTTTTCGTACCTTGCCGCTGAGCTGGAACCGTCAGGACGGCAAAATTTTTCGCGTTGATTATCAGGTTGAACAGATTTTACGTGACGGGCATCCGGAAGCGTACAGCGAAAAGCAGCAGGGTAATACGCTCACCATCCGTATCGGCAGCGCAGACCGGCTGCTCGACGCGGGGGAATACACTTACGTTATCCGCTATCAGGTCAGTAATCATTTCAGCCGTTTCCCCGAGTGGGACGAGCTTTACTGGAACGTGACGGGCAACGGCTGGCCGTATGACATTGACCACGCCAGTTTCCGGCTGAAACTGCCGGATGCGGCCTCTTATCTCAACGAGAACGGGCTGGATTCCCGCCTGCGGACTATCGACACTTACACCGGCTATGAGGGCGATAAAGGTACTCAGGCCGAAATTTTGCCGGACGGCAGCGTCAGAACCCTTTCCCGGCTGGCGGCGGAGCAGGGGCTGACGGTCGTCTACACCTGGCCGCGTGATATTTTGGCCAGCGCGCCGGCGCCTGCGGCATCTTCTCCCTGGGCGCATTTTTTCTTACCGACGGAAAAAACGATGGTGCTGTGGGTGCCCGTACTGTTGATGGTGCTCTATTACCTGTCATGGTGGTGGCGGAATGTCGTGAAGCCGGGCCTGAAAATGCCGGCGGTGATCCCGCTTTATGATACGCCGGAGGGTATGACGCCGGGATTCGTGCGTTATGTCAGCAAACGCAGTTATGATGACATCGCCTTCAGCAGCGATCTGCTGGATATGGTTGCCAGACGCGTGCTGTCGCTCAGCTCGCGCAAGCAGGAGAAGGCATCGGGCGGGTTCCTGGCTTCATTGGTGCAGAAGCGGGAAGCGCATTGGCTTTCCCCGGCGACGGGGGGGCGTACCGTGCGGTTGAGCGACACGGACAGAACGTTATTGAAGATTCTGTTTTCCGGCAAACGGCAAAAAATCAATCTTGGCACGGCGCATCAGAAGCCGATGCAAAATGCCCTGTCAACGCTGGAAAAACGCTGCACCGATCAACGGAGCGCGTTGTTTATGCGCCGGGCCAGGCCGTTGTGGTGCGGTGTTGGCCTGTTGTTGCTGATTCCCATTCTGTGCGCGATCTTTATCAATGTCCCGATGGGGTTGATTACCGTTTTGCTGTCGTTGTTTGTCTTGTTCGGCCTGGGTATTATCGGGGGCGTACTGCACGCGATATTTAATGCGCGTGGGCAGGTGATGCGTTGGGGCTGTATGCCGGTTTTTCTGTTTCTGATAGCGGCGCCGATAGTGGGCGGGTTCAGTTCGGTATTGGTGTCGCTGCCTCTTTCCCGGCTGCCGGCGGGGTATCCGGGCGCATTGTTGATTTGCTTTTTGGTGCTTGTTTTTTATACGATAAAAGCGCCGAGGTACACGCAGGCAGGGCTTAACGCCCTGGCGACGGCGAAAGGGCTGAAAAGATACCTGAGCGCGGCGGAGGAGCATCGGTTTGAAACACTGTATCCGCCGGACAAGCGGGTGGAGCATTTTGAAAAAATGCTGCCCTATGCGCTGGCGCTGGGCGTAGGGAAAACCTGGGCGGATACCTTCTCTCAGTACCTGATTACCAGCGGCAGCATGTCTGAGGTTTTTGCGAACGGCGATTGGGGGCAGGTGCGCAGTTTCAGCGACTCGTGCCGTTCATCGTCCAGCGCCGAGCCAAGCCGCAGCAGCGGGGGAAGTTCAGGTTCTGGTTCAGGCTACAGCGGCTCCGGTTCGTCCGGGGGAGGCTCTTCCGGCGGTGGCTCCGGCGGAGGGGGAGGCGGCGGTTGGTAACGGATGCCAAAACGTCGCGACATTTGTCCATGGAATGGGTGGGAAGTATGTTAAAACGGATTTTTTTCTGTTTAGCGTTGTTGCTTACCAGTGTGAATAGCGCAGTGGCAAACGGAAATGCCAGTGCTGAGATCGCCAGGATGGCTATCGCTTTTTGTCCGGGACCGGCCTGCAATCAGGACATCCCGGAGCGTATCTTGTTATTTGACGTCGACGCCGCGCTGAATCCCGACGGCAGTATGGACGTTACGGAGAAAATCAGGGTGTTGGTGCGTGGCGAACTGATGCGCCACGGTATTTACCGTTCCCTGCCGTTGCAGTGGAACCGCCGGGACGGCCAGCTTTATCAGGCCGAGTACCGGCTCCAGCAGATCCTGCGTGACGGCCAGCCGGAGTTTTATCAGAAAGACGGCGACGATAAGTCTCTGACGCTGTACATCGGCGATCCCAACCGCACCCTCTTGCCGGGCGTGCATGAGTACGTTATCCGCTATCAGGTCAGCAACCATTTCAGCCGTTATAAAAGCTGGGATGAGCTGTACTGGAACGTAACCGGCAGCGACTGGACCTTCACCATCGACAAAGTCCGCTTCAGCCTGACGCTGCCTGACAACGGCGGCGTGATTCGTATCGGTCACGATCCCCGCATCAACAGCGTTGATTATTATACCGGCGAAAGCAACAGCCGCGGCGGCAGCGCGGAAATTCTGTATGACGACAGCATCGTCACGACAGAGCCTTTGCCGCCCCTGCACGGCCTGACCGTTGTGTACACCTGGCCCCGTTCCGTGTTGCCGCTGGTTGCTGAATCCGCGGCGGACGTTGCGCCCGGCGCGCAGTTGCTGTACGCGCTGTTGCCCGAACGCGGGCATTGGCTGCACTGGGTGCCTTTCCTGCTGTTATGTCTTTACGCACTGGGTAAGTTTTTCACCCGTCCGCGTCCCGCGCCGGCGAGAGAAAGCTTCCGGAGCGGGCGCCCGCCGGAAATGTCGCCGGGTTATATGCGCTATGTCATGCAGCGTACCTGCGATGAGAAGGTCTTTGCGGCCGACGTGCTGAATACCGTGGTGAAACAGGCGGTGGAAGTGCGGGAAAATGCGGATAACCCGCAAGAACAGGCGCTGCATGCGATTAACGGGCGCAATTCGTTCGGCCCGCAGATGCAGGATTCCGATTGCCTGCTGCGCGATGCGCTGTTTGGCGACGATCGCCGGCCGGTCGTGCTGCGCGGCGAACATTCTCCGCGTCTGGCCCGTATTCGTTCGCTGCTGGCCGCGTTTTACCACGGGTCGCGGGAAAAATTACTGTATCGCACCGGATGGCCGTTGTTTTGGGGGCATGTGGCGATCCTGCTTACCTTTCTGACCTGCGCGATGGCTTATGACCTGAACGAAATGTTCCGGGTGTTCGTGCTTTATCTGTCTACCCTGCTGTTCCTCCGGCCGTTCATGCGGATCGTCTCCCGCTTCATTCCGGGAGAGCAGGAAGAAAAACACTGGCGGGCATTGCCGTTCCTGTTGGGAATTGTTTTATTTCAGACCGCCGTTATCGTGGCGCTTTACTGGCTGATGGGAAGTATTGATTTTCTGCTGCTTCCCGCCGGGTTTGTCGGCGCGCTAATCGGGTGCCTGGTGCTCAGCTACGCCTACTATGCCTTTATGCCGGTTTATACGCGGGAAGGTGAGGACCAGCTGGCGCAGGTCATGGAGATGAAAGGGTATCTGCTTGACGCCGCGGACAATCCGGAAAGCCTGGCGCATGACGCGGATGAACTGATGGCGCTGAGCCGCCGGATTTTACCTTATGCGCTGGCGCTGAACTGCGGAACACAGTGGGAAAATGCCGTTGAACAGTGCGCGCGCCGGCTGGACGGTGACGCCGCCGGGGTTATTCAGGCCAACGATCGTTGCGTCAGTCTGTTCCTGAATTTGTGCAGCGCGGTACGTACGGAGACGGAAACGGAGAGAAAGCGGCACAAAGTCACAATTGCCACGGGAACGGCCTGAGAAAGCGGAGACGACGAAGGTTCGTCATCTCCGTTGGGGGCCAGTCAGGCCAGGATGGTGTCGCCCTGCAAACGGCAGCTACAGGCCAGTACGTAACCTTGTTCGATTTCCTGCGCGGTTAAGGTCATCAGGCTGTCGGTGACATAGTCGCCGCTCACAATGCGGGTCTTGCAGGAGCCGCATACCCCGGCGCGGCAGGCCGCCTGAACCGGGATCTTGTTCTGCTCCATCGCATACAACAGCGTTGCGCCAACCGGCGCGCGATATTCGTTCATCGGCGTCATCGTGGTGAGCTTCAGCGTATCGCCATCCTCTGCATTTTCCTCAACGACGTGGAACTGTTCCTGATAAAAATGCTGCGCCGGAACGCCCAGTTCCCCGGCTAACTGCTTAACCTGTTTCATATAGGGCGCGGGGCCGCAGGTCATGACGGTGCGGGAAGCGATGTCAGGTACTTGTTGCGTAAGAATCTCCCGTGAAATCCGTCCGCTGAGGAATCCTTCCGTTGCGCCGTTTTCCGCCATCAGCGTCAGGTGCAGATTGGGAAAGCGTTGCGTCAGCGTGCGCCACTCTTCGGCGAAAATGACGTCATCGGGTGAACGGACATTGAAAATCACCCGGATATCCGCCCCGGGCCGGTTGGCGGTCAGCCAGCGGCTCATCGACATGATTGGCGTGACGCCACAACCGGCCGCCAGCATCAGGTAGCGATCCGCCGGCGCGTTGGCGCAGGTGAACTCACCCCGGGCGTCGGACAGCCAAATCCGGTCGCCGGGTTTTACCTCGCGGGTCAGCCACTGCGAGCCTTGCCCGTCGGGCAGGCGGCGTATGCTGAGCGTCAGGAAGCGGCTGAGGCCGGGCGATGATGAAAGCGTGTAGGCGCGCAGGGTTTCCGCGCTGTTACGGATGCTCACCAGCGCGTACTGGCCCGGTTGGTATGGGTAGAAATCGTGGCAGATTAAAGAGAGCGTCCAGACGTCAGGCGTTTCCTGCCGTACGGAGTGAACCTGCATGGCATTGGGGCAAAGCGGCGTAGGCATGGTCATAACGAAATCTCTGAATGAATAACTGCCCCGCGGGCGGGGCAGGAATATCCCCGGCTGAAACGCCGGGTTTGTCCGTTGCGTGCGTGGCCGTCAGGCCGCCAGAATTTCACGCATGTCGTTTTCCACCGTCGTGATGGCGCGCATGCCGAACTTCTCGTTAAGGATATTCAGCAGGTTTTCGGTCAGGAAGCCCGGCGCGGTCGGGCCGGTATAGATATTCTTCACGCCCAGCGACAGCAGGGTCAGCAGAATGACGATCGCTTTCTGCTCAAACCAGGAGAGCGTCAGGCTGAGCGGCAGGTCGTTCACCCCGCAACCCAGTTTTTCCGCCAGTTTGACCGCCAGGATAATGGCGGAATAAGCGTCGTTGCACTGGCCGACGTCCAGCAAACGCGGCAGGCCTTCCAGCGTGCCGAAGTCCAGCTTGTTGAAGCGGTACTTGCCGCAGGCCAGCGTCATGATCAGGCAATCCTGCGGGACGCTGCGGGCAAAATCGGTGAAGTAGCTGCGCTCGTCGCGGCTGCCGTCGCAGCCGCCGACCAGAAATACGTGACGCAGTTTACCGGCGGAAACCAGGTCGATCACGCTGTCAGCGGCGCTGAGCAGGGTTTCACGGCCGAAGCCGACGGTGATCAGATGTTCGATCTCACTGTACGGGAAACCGGACATGGACTGCGCCTGCGCGATGACGGCGCCGAAGTCATCGCCTTCCAGGTGCTTGGCGCCCGGCCAGCCGACGATGCTGCGGGTCCAGATGCGGTCGGTGTAGTTACCCGGATTCGGATCGATGATGCAGTTGGAGGTCATGAGGATCGGACCGGGGAATTTGGCGAATTCTGTTTGCTGGTTCTGCCAGCCGCTGCCGTAGTTACCGACCAGATGTTTGAATTTTTTCAGCTCCGGATAGCCGTGCGCCGGCAGCATTTCACCGTGGGTGTAGATATTAACGCCGGTGCCTTCGGTTTGTTCCAGCAGCATGCGCAGGTCTTTCAGGTCATGACCGGAGATCAGGATGGCTTTACCGGCAACCGGGCTGACGTTCACCTGCGTCGGCACCGGATTGCCGTAGGCGGTGGTTTCGCCGCGATCGAGGATCGCCATGACGTTGAAGTTCATCGTGCCGATGCCCATGGCGTTGTTCAGCAGGGTATCGACGTCGCGCGGCTGGGTGCCCAGCCAGGCCATGTAATGGTGGAATTCGGCGTAGATTTCATCGCTGTATTCGCCCAGTACGTGCGCGTGCTCCATATAGGCGGCGGCGCCTTTCAGGCCATACAGGCACAGCATGCGCAGGCCGTGGATGTCATCGCCGATGTCGGCTTTGTCGGCGTTCAGGGCGAAGTCTGCGGCCTGGGCGCGCAGGGTGGAGAGATCTTCGCCGGCCAACAGCAGCTCCGCCATCGGGTGATCAACACGAACGGCGGAATCAGTTTGCCGGCAGCGGGCGGCCAGCGCGCTGCGCATGGCGATGGCTTCACGGGCGTAGCCCACGATGCGCACGGATTCGAAGTTGACGTTGGTCAGGGTAGAGAAAAAAGCACGGGGCACAAAGCTGTCGATGGCGTGATCGATGATGTTCAGTTCGCGGGCTTTCAGCGCCCAGGCGGACAGACCTTGCAATACGGCGACCAGCAGGTCTTGCAGATCGGAGGTTTCAGCGGTTTTGCCACACATGCCCTGAGCGTAGGAACAGCCATTGCCGGCAGGGGTACGGATGGTTTGCTCACATTGAACGCAGTACATAGTCGCTTCCTTTTAAAGTTGCATTTATTATGAATCTTTAAAAGATTAAGACTGACGACGTCATTTAAAAAGGCTTTTTTAATGCAACAATTGCTTTGTTTGATATAGCGCAATTTATGATGGAGAAAGTGAATCATTCTCACTTTTCGGCGGGAGAAAACCGGCACGCATGATGCGCGCCGGTCAACGTATCAGGAGGAGAAGACGGCCATTAAAACCGGGGCGATCAGGCTCAGTACGAAGCCGTGCACAATTGCCGCCGGTATAACTTCCAGCCCGCCGCTGCGCTGCAGGACCGGCAGGGTGAAGTCCATCGAGGTGGCGCCGCACAGGCCGAGGGCCGCGCTCCGGCTGCGGCGCACCAGCGTGGGGATCATCATGATGGCGAAAAGCTCCCTGGCGAGGTCGTTGAAGAATGCGGCGCTGCCGATCACCGGGCCGAAGGCGTCGGTCATCATGATGCCTGAGAGGGAGTACCAGCCGTAGGCGGAGGCGATCGCCATGCCGGTGCGCAGCGGCAAACCGAGCAGCAGGGCGGCCAGCGCGCCGCCTGCCAGCGCGCTCAGGCACACGACGATCGCAATGATCATGCCGCGGCGGTTGAGCGCGATTTGCGCCAGCGTCATGCCGCCGTTGCGCAGTTGCAGGCCGACCAGCAGCAGCAAAAAGATCAGGGCGTATTCGCTGCCTGCGGAGGCATGGCGCAGCCAGCTCCATTGGGTCAGTCCGAGCAGAAAACCGCCGACCACCACGCCGCACAGCTTCAGTGATTCCAGCGCCATATGCAGACGGGACGGAAGCGTTTCCTGCTGATGCTTGCTGCGCCAGGGGCGACGGCGCTCAAGCAGGAGCAGCGCCAGTAAATTTGCGCCGATGATGCAGACGAAACACACCGAAGCGTATTGAAATATCAGCCACAGGTTGGCACTCAGGTTGTCCAGAAAAGCCAGGCTGATCCCCATGAAAAACAGAATGACGTACACCATCCAGCTCAAAAGGCGATTGATAAGGATAATCAGACTTTTTTGTCGTAAGGGAATGAGATAACCGATAATCAAAGGAACGAGAATAATTAAAAGACCTGAGTACATGGTAAACCTGGATATGTTGTGACGTGGGTAACACGCTAACCAAAAGGCGGCGGAGAGTAAAGTTAAAGCTAATGCTTGACCTGTAAGCCCTTTTTTTATCATGCTGCGGTAAAGCCAGAGAAAATCCGGGCAGGTGAAGGAGATAACATATGTATCTTGAGCGTATCGAGATAGTAGGATTCCGCGGGATTAACCGGCTTTCGTTGACGCTGGACGACAATACGGTGTTGATTGGCGAAAATGCCTGGGGGAAATCCAGCCTGCTGGACGCCATGACGCTGGCCCTGTCGCCGTCGCCGGAGCTGTATCACTTCGAGGAAAGTGACTTCTACCATCCGCCCGGCGATGAAAACGCCAAAGAGCGTTCGCTGCAAATCGTATTTACTTTCTGTGAAACCGATATCGGGCATCACCGTTCCCCGCGCTATCAGCATCTTTCCCCGCTCTGGCAAAAGGGGGAGGATCGTTTTCACCGCATCTATTTCCGTCAGGTCGGCGAATTAACGGACGACGGCTCGGTATGCACCTGGCGTTCCTTCCTTGATGAGGAGGGAAATCCGTTGGCTTTCCACCATGTGGATAAGCTGGCGCGTGAGATTATCCGTCTGCATCCGGTACTGCGCCTGCGCGACACCCGTTTTATCCGCCGTTTGCGCCCGAACATGCTGTCGCAGCATGCGGAGCTGGATAATGAGGCGATCGCGAAACAACTGGACGTGCTGACGCGCGAACTGGTGCGCAACCCGCAGAAGCTGAGCAACACCGATCTGCGCCACGGGCTTGATGCGATGAGGCAACTGCTGGAGCACTATTTTTCCGAGCAGAGCGCGGATAGCTATGTGCGCCATCGCCGGCGCCGCATAGAAAGCCTGCAAAGCAAGCAGGCGTGGCGCTCGCTGGAAAATATCAACCGCCTCATCGCCGAGTCTGGCAGCCGCAGTATGCGGATGATTCTGCTGGGCCTGTTTTCCACCTTGTTGCAGGCGAAAGGCTCTCTGATCCTCGATCCGCATGCCCGTCCGTTGCTGCTGGTAGAGGACCCGGAAACCCGCCTGCATCCCATTATGCTTTCCGTCGCCTGGGGGTTGCTGAATCAGTTGCCGCTGCAAAAAGTGACCACGACCAACTCCGGCGAATTGCTTTCCCTGATGCCGGTGGAGCGTGTCTGTCGGCTGGTGCGGCAGTCGGCCAGGGTCGCGACCTATCGCATCGGGCCGCGCGGCATGTCGCCGGAAGACAGCCGGCGCATCGCCTTTCATATTCGTTTTAACCGCGCCTCGTCGCTGTTTGCCCGTTGCTGGCTGCTGGTCGAGGGGGAAACGGAGGTCTGGCTGCTGAATGAGATGGCGCGCCAGTGCGGCTACCATTTCGAGGCGGAGGGGATTAAGGTGATTGAGTTCGCGCAGTGTGGCATCCGCCCCCTGGTTAAGTTCGCCCGGCGTATGGGTATTGAGTGGCACGTATTGGTCGATGGCGATGATGCGGGGAAAAAGTATGCGATGACCGTGCGTTCGCTTAACGAAAGCACGCAGGAAAACGATCGCGACCGGCTGACGGCGCTGCCTGCGCCGGACATGGAACACTATATGTACCGCGAAGGGTTTGCTCCGGTGTATCACCAGGTGGCGGGGCTGCCCGGTAATGTGCCGATGTCGATGCGTAAGGTGATCGACAAGGCGATACACCGCACTTCGAAGCCGGATTTGGCGATTGCCGTCGCCACGCAGGCGCAGGAGTGGGGCGTGGAATCTATCCCTTTGCTGCTGAAAGGAATGTTTTCCCGGGTGCTGTGGCTGGCGCGCGGCAAGGCAGATTAATCGCCGTGGCTTGAATTACGGCATTCCGCCTTCATATATCAACAGCGCCCGGTAAAACAAAAAATGCCGGGCGATGCCGGCATTGAGTATCATGATGGTTATCCGTGACGAGGATGGGACGATTCAGGGGGCCAGCTCTGGCTGACGTTGTGCAACCGGGACGATAGTGTCGGCATGATTGCCTTTCGGTCCCTGGTGTACGTTGAACTGCACAACCTGCCCGGCTTTAAGCGTACGGTAACCCTCCATCTGAATGGAGGAGTAGTGGGCGAATATGTCCTCGCCACCGTTTTGCGGGCAAATGAAGCCAAAGCCTTTAGCATTGTTGAACCATTTTACGGTACCCGTCTCCATGCTTAAACATCCCTCGCAAGACTTGTAGTAGGGGAAACTTGCGGTGACGGCGTGTCAACCTTCAAGCCCCGTCAGTTAATGAGATAAGATTGATACAGGACGTGCGCCTAACATGTTCGCCATGAGAGGGAACAGCGTGAACATCTTAGGGACACGCCCTACGGGCAACGATTGAGAAGGCATTCCGGATTGATTGTGACGTCGCCGCCAATCGTTCGTTATGGCAGCGTTTTGTACAAAACGACGCCAATTAACACGTTTACACTCTAGTGCATGCGGGCCTCACGTCAAGCGTGGTCCGTTTGAAATTACAGGGAATATTGCCAAACTTTGAAGCAGATAACGCTATTGTTGTAGATTGTCTGAAAAACCGTTGTCAGATGGGCGTGAGACGACACTTTAGCCGCGATCTGTGTCACAGTAATAAACGGACGCAGACGCCAATGACAGGATTTGCCTCCCGTAAACCACGGGCCGGCCGCAGCAAAAAATGATGGACAGGACATGGCAGATAACAATGATTGGCTGAATTTTGAACATTTAGTCGAAAATGAACAAATCAGTGAGGTAAAACCCCCGTCGATGTATAAAGTTATTCTAAACAACGATGACTATACGCCGATGGATTTTGTTATTGACGTTCTGCAAAAGTTCTTTTCTTATGATATTGAACGTGCAACGCAGTTGATGCTCACCGTGCATTATAAGGGAAAGGCGATTTGCGGCGTGTTTACCGCGGAGGTTGCTGAAACCAAGGTAGCCCATGTTAATCGCTATGCGCGGGAGAATGAACATCCGCTGCTGTGTACGTTAGAAAAAGCCTGATAAGGCCATCTTAAAGGGGGAGGTGCCTACTATGCTCAATCAAGAACTGGAACTCAGTCTCAACATGGCTTTCGCCAGAGCGCGTGAGCACCGCCACGAGTTTATGACAGTGGAGCATCTGCTGCTCGCGTTGTTGAGTAACCCCGCCGCGCGTGAGGCGCTTGAGGCCTGTTCGGTCGACATGGCGGCGTTGCGGCAGGAACTTGAAACCTTTATTGAACAAACCACGCCGACGTTGCCGAGCGGAGAGAGCGAGCGCGATACCCAGCCGACGCTGAGTTTTCAGCGCGTGCTGCAGCGGGCGGTGTTTCACGTTCAGTCATCCGGCCGCAGCGAAGTCAGCGGCGCAAACGTGCTGGTCGCCATCTTCAGCGAACAGGAGTCTCAGGCGGCCTATCTGCTGCGCAAACATGATGTCAGCCGTCTGGACGTGGTGAACTTTATTTCTCACGGTACCCGTAAGGATGAAAGCGGTCCGTCATCCAGCCCGGAAAATCAGCCCAGTGAAGAGCCGTCAGGCGGGGAGGATCGGATGGAGAACTTTACCACTAACCTGAACCAACTGGCGCGGGTAGGGGGGATCGATCCCCTTATCGGTCGTGAGCGTGAACTGGAGCGCACCATTCAGGTACTGTGCCGCCGCCGTAAAAACAACCCGCTGCTGGTGGGAGAATCCGGCGTGGGCAAAACGGCGATTGCGGAAGGGCTGGCATGGCGCATCGTGCGCGGCGACGTGCCGGAAGTGATGGCGGATTGCACCATTTACTCGCTGGATATCGGTTCGCTGCTGGCCGGTACCAAATATCGCGGCGACTTTGAAAAACGCTTTAAGGCGTTGCTGAAGCAGCTGGAACAGGATAAAAGCAGCATCCTGTTCATTGATGAAATCCATACTATCATCGGCGCCGGTGCGGCGTCCGGCGGGCAGGTGGATGCGGCGAACCTGATTAAACCGCTGCTGTCCAGCGGGAAAATCCGCGTCATCGGGTCAACGACGTATCAGGAGTTCAGCAACATCTTTGAAAAAGACCGCGCCCTGGCGCGCCGCTTCCAGAAGATCGACATCACCGAACCTTCGGTAGAAGAGACGGTGCAGATCCTGAACGGGCTGAAGGCGAAATACGAGGCGCATCACGACGTGCGTTATACCGCCAAGGCTATTCGTGCTGCGGTTGAGCTGTCGGTGAAATACATCAACGACCGCCACCTGCCGGACAAAGCCATTGACGTAATTGACGAAGTCGGCGCGCGCAGTCGCCTGATGCCGGTGAGCAAGCGTAAGAAAACGGTTAACGTGGCGGACATTGAGTCCGTGGTGGCGCGCATCGCGCGTATCCCGGAGAAAACGGTCTCCGCCAGCGATCGTGACGTACTGCGCAGCCTGGGCGATCGTCTGAAAATGCTGGTGTTCGGCCAGGATAAAGCCATCAGCGTGCTGACCGAGGCTATCAAGATGAGCCGCGCTGGTTTGGGCCATGAGCACAAGCCTGTGGGGTCTTTCCTGTTCGCCGGGCCGACCGGGGTGGGGAAAACCGAAGTCACCGTGCAGTTGGCGAGGGCGCTGGACATCGAACTGCTGCGCTTCGATATGTCGGAATACATGGAACGCCACACGGTAAGCCGCCTGATTGGCGCGCCTCCGGGCTATGTCGGGTTCGATCAGGGCGGGCTGCTGACCGATGCGGTCATTAAGCATCCGCATGCGGTGCTGCTGCTTGATGAAATCGAGAAAGCGCACCCGGACGTATTCAACCTGTTGTTGCAGGTGATGGATAACGGCACCCTGACCGACAACAACGGCCGCAAGGCGGATTTCCGCAATGTGATCCTGGTGATGACCACCAACGCCGGCGTACGCGAGATTCAGCGTAAGTCTATCGGCTTCCAGCAGCAGGATAACAGCACCGATGCGATGGAAGAAATCAAGAAGGTGTTTACGCCGGAGTTCCGTAACCGGCTGGATAACATCATCTGGTTCAACCATTTGTCGCCTGCGGTGATCCAACAGGTGGTCGATAAGTTCATCGTCGAGCTTCAGGCGCAACTGGATGCCAAAGGCGTGTCGCTGGAGGTCAGCGACGATGCGCGTAACTGGCTGGCAGAGAAAGGTTACGATAACGCTATGGGCGCACGCCCGATGACCCGCGTGATTCAGGAGAACCTCAAGAAGCCGCTGGCGAATGAGCTGTTGTTCGGTTCGCTGGTGGACGGGGGCTCCGTTACGGTGGGGCTGGATGCGGATAAGCAGCAACTGACCTACCAATTCCTCAGCGCGGAGAAACGCAAGGCGGAGGGGGCGGTGCATTAATGCCGTGTGCTGCAGGTTAACATGAAGCAAAAAGCGCGCCTGAAGGCGCGCTTTTTAATGCCCGGAATTCAGCAAAGGGGAGACAGATAAAAGATGTGCGAAACCGATCCGTCAAACGCGGACAGCCCTCCGTGAACCCTTTATGGCATGACCTACCCGCCGTGTGACCGGTTACCGGAATCCATGACGGGGAGAATGCTTACAATAACCGCGCGGCGATGCGCGCAGCTACGGGAGCCAATCAGCGGCTACGGAAGACAATGCGGCCTTTGCTCAGGTCGTACGGGGTCAGCTCTACAGTGACTTTGTCGCCCGTCAGGATGCGGATGTAGTTTTTACGCATTTTACCGGAGATATGAGCGGTAACGACGTGTCCGTTTTCCAGTTCAACGCGGAACATCGTGTTGGGCAGCGTATCCAGTACGGTGCCTTGCATTTCAATATTGTCTTCTTTGGACATCGAATCCTCTGAGTGTGAGTGCATCGTTTTTTAACCGGCAAGATAATGCCGAAAAACCCCGGTTATGTAAAGGCGTGTAAGTCGTTCTTCGCCGATAACAGGATCTTCTGACCGGGATTTCAGGTCGGAATGTAGGGATACAGCATTTTAGGTTGCCAGCAATAGGGGGACAACCGTTGTTTCTGATAATCCAGCAAATGGCGCAGATAATCCCGCCGCGAAATTTCACGCGCGCCGAGGGAGGCCGTATGATCGTTCAGCACCTGGCAATCGAATAATTCGCCGCCGTGGGTGACGAAATGGTGGGTGAACAGGATCAGGGCGGTTTTGGAGGCGTTGCTGACCCGGCTGAACATCGACTCGCCGCAAAACAACGAGCCCTGCGCCAGGCCGTACAGGCCGCCGACCAGTTCGCCATCCAGCCAGACTTCAATGGAATGGGCATAGCCGAGCTGGTGCAACTGAATATAGGCCTGTTGCACGTCTTCCCCGATCCAGGTGCCTTCGGCGCGCTGTTGGGCGCATCCGGCGACCACGTCGGCAAATGCCTGGTTCAGCGTGACCTGAAACGGATTGCGGCGCAGAAATTTATGCATGCTGCGGCTAATGTGCAGTTCTGCGGGATACAGCACCGCCCGCGGATCCGGAGACCACCAGAGAATGACGTCCCCTGGCGTAAACCAGGGGAAAATGCCGCGCTGGTAGGCCGCCAGCAGGCGCTCCGGGCGCAGGTCGCCGCCGATAGCCAGTAACCCGTTTGGCTCACGTAGCGCACTTTCCGGGGAAGGGAACGCAACGTTTTGTCGATCAAGTTGCATTAAACGCATGAATGTCTCTCTGTGAAACCACCAGACTTAACTATAGTCGTTGACATAGCTGATAGTAACGCCCGTGTTGTTGCAATAATGCGTCATGAGTACCCTGTTCGATAATTTTTCCGTCATCCATCACCGCGATGCGATCAAATAACGACAGGCCGTGCAGGCGATGGGTAATCAGCAACAGCGTCTTGTCATGGCAATGTTCCAGAATCAGGCGCAGGATTTGTTGTTCCGTATCTGCATCCAGTCCTTCCGTCGGCTCATCCAGCAGCAGCAGCGGCGCACGGTGCAGCAGCGCGCGTGCGATGCCGAGCCGGCGCTGTTCCCCGCCCGACAGCGGGCGGCCGCCTTCGCCCAGCCAGGCGTTCAGCCCGGCATCATTCAGCAGCTTTTCCAGCCCAACCTGTTGCAGGACGCGGGTTAACGCGTAGTCATCCGCCGCATCGTCGGCGATGCGCAGGTTGTCACGCAGCGTGGCGCTGAACACGTGCACCCGCTGGCCGACGACGCTCATGCTGGCGCGCAGGGTCGCTTCGTCGAACTGCGTCAGCGGGACGCCGTTCAGCATAATACGGCCTTGCTGCGGATCCCAGGCGCGGGTGATCAGCTGCATCAGCGTTGATTTACCGCAGCCGGTGCGCCCCAGTAAGGCGACCTTCTCTCCGGGCGTCAGGGTAAGGGAAATGTCCCGCAACGCCGCTACGGGCTGCTCAGGGTAGCTGAACGTCATGTTTTCCACTGACAGCGAGACGGACTCCCCGTGTGTACCGCAAGCGCCCTGCGCCGGGAAGGTCACTTCGGGTTGCTGGCCGATAATCTGCGCGACCCGCTGTGCCGAAGCGGTAACCTGGCCGAGGTGCTGAAATGCGCCGGCGACGGGCGCCAGCGCTTCAAAAGCGGCGAGGGCAGCAAAGACGAACAGGGCGATTAAGGCGCCTGGTTGTGATGACGCGCCGATGCCGCCGGCGGCCAGCCAGAGGATCAGGGTGAAGGTCAGCCCTGACGCCAGGATCATCAGCGCCTGTGAGAGCGCCATCAGGCGGGTCTGGCGGCGCTGATTTTCCTGCCAGTTTTGCTCTTTTTCATCCAACTGACGGCGGAACGTGGTGATGGCGCCGTAAATCACCAGCTCGGCATGTCCCTGCAGCCACATCATCAATTGGGTGCGGTAGTCTGCGCGCAGGGCGGTCAGCGCGATGCCGATCGGCTTTCCGGCGCGGTAGAACACCAGCGGGAGCAGCAACAGCAGCGCCAGCATGATGCCGCCTAACGTCAGCGCCAGCGTGACGTCCAGCCAGGCGAGGCCGAACGTCGCTACGGCAATCACCACCGCGGCGCTGAGCAGCGGTGATAATACCCGCAGATAGAGGTGATCCAGGGTATCGACGTCGGCCACCAGGCGGTTGAGCAACTCAGCATGACGGAAACGCGCGATGCCGCCCGGCGACAGCGGCAGGATCTTGCTGAAGGTGAACACCCGCAGATGAGACAACACGCGGAAGGTGGCGTCGTGGCTGACCACGCGTTCAGCATAACGGCTGGCGGTACGGATGATGGCCGCACCGCGTACGCCGCCGGCAGGCAGCATATAGTTGAAGGTATACAGCCCGGCAAATCCGGCCAGCGCAGAGGCGGCGAGAAACCAGCCGGACAGCGTCAGCAGGCCGATGCTGGCCAGCAGGGTGACGATCGCCAGCACCATACCGAGCGAAAGCCGGAACCAATGACGGCGGTAGAGCGCCAGAAAGGGCAGAAGTACGCGCATGATCACAGCTCCTTTTGGCGGGTGGCGAGCAGGGCGGAAAAGGGTCCGCCGTCGGCGCTCAGTTGTTGGTAAGTGCCTTGCTGCACCAGCTTGCCGTCGTCCATCATCCACACCACGTCAAACGATGCGGTGTCGCTGAGTTGATGCGTCACCAGCAGCGTGGTTTGTTGTAATGAGGCTTCCTGCAGCGCCTGCATCACCAGGCGTTCGCTGTGCGCATCCAGGCTGGCGGTGGGTTCGTCCAGCAGTAACAGGCGGCAGGGGCGCAGCAGGGCGCGCGCTACGGCAACACGCTGAGCCTGACCGACGGAGAGCCGTGCGGCGCCTTCGCCGACTTCGGTATCTACGCCGTGGGGCAGGGCGGGCAGGAATTCGGTGACGTAAGCGCGTTCCAGAGCCTGGGTGAGCTGCGCATCGTCGGCGTCCGGCGCGCCCAGGGTGACGTTGGCGCGCAGCGTGCTCTCCGGCAGGTTCGGGTTCTGCCCAATCCAGCCCAGATGCGCGCGCCATGCCGCCGGTGATAAATCACGCAGCTCGGTGCCGTTGACCATCAGCGAACCCCGGTAGGGCAGGAATCCCAGAATGGCGTTGATTAGCGAGCTTTTTCCCGCGCCGCTGAAACCGACGACCGCAACGCGGGTGCCGGCAGGCAGCGTGAAGTCCAGCGGCCCGGCAAGGACGCCTCCCTGCGGGGAAAGGATCTCCAGCCCCCGGGCTTCCAGCGTAACTGCGCCATCGCCTGACAGCGTTTCCCGGCCTTTTTCACGGGTTTCTCCCTCTTCAGACAGAAACGTAACCAGCGACTCGGCCGCGCCGACGGCCTGAGCCTTCGCGTGATAGAAAGTACCCAGATCGCGCAGCGGCTGGAAAAACTCCGGCGCCATAATCAACACCAGAAACCCGGCGAACAGGGTGACGCCGGCGCTGTAGTGGCCGAAGTCCAGCTCGCCGAGATAAGAGAAACCGAAATAGACGGCGACAACCGCGATGGAAACCGAGGCAAAAAACTCCAGCACCGCGGAAGAGAGGAAAGCCATACGCAGAACTTCCATGGTGCGGCTGCGGAAGTCTTCGGAGGCATGCTGGATGTTGGCGGTTTCCGCGCTGGCGCGATGAAACAGACGCAGGGTGTCCAGCCCGCGCAGGCGATCGAGGAAGTTGCCGCTCAGGCGGCCAAGGGCCAGAAAGTTGCGGCGGTTGGCGTCCGCCGCGCCCATGCCGACCAGCGCCATAAACAGCGGGATCAGCGGCGCGGTGGCGAACAGGATGAGCCCCGCCGCCCAGTTGATCGGGAAGACGGCGATTAATATCAGCAAGGGGATCATCACGGCCAGGTACATCTGCGGCAGGTAACGGGCGTAGAAATCCTGCATGTCTTCGATTTGTTCGATGATCAGCGTAGCCCAGCTTCCGGCGGGTTTGCCGTGGATCCAGGCCGGCCCCAGTTCCTCAAGGCGATCCAGCACCATTGCGCGGATTTGCCGGCGCACAGCCTGGCCGCCGCGGAAACCCACCTGTTCGCGAACCCAGCTCAGCGCGGCGCGTAACACGATGAACAGCAGTAATAACAAAAACGGGGGTTCCAGCGCCTGGCGGGGAGCCTGTTCGATAATCAGCTGGTGCAGCAGCGTTGCCAGCAACCATGACTGGGCGACGATAAAAAGTCCCGAAATAAAACCGAGCAGCATGGAGAGGCGGAGCCAGCGCCGGGCGATGACGCTGCGTTGCTTAAGCCACTGGGTTAACTCGCGTTGTCTGTCTTTATTCATATGTGCGATGGATTCTGGTGCAGAAAATACCTGACGGAATGCCCCGCGGAACATTAGCTATCTTATTGTTTTCTGGCTGGTGTCCGGGAAAGGCGTAAACAGGGATATTACAACGGCAGAGGGAGGCAGGGAACCGGAGGGAGTGAATTCTATGATAAGGGCCACCCTGAGGCGGCCCTGACTGGCGATTTATTGCGCGTCCAGATAGCGTTCGGCATCCAGCGCGGCCATACAACCGGTGCCGGCGGAGGTGATGGCCTGGCGATAGATATGGTCCATAACGTCGCCGGCGGCGAACACGCCCGGAATGCTGGTTTGGGTGGCGTTACCGTTCAGACCGGACTGCACCTTGATGTAACCGTTCTCCAGTTCCAACTGCCCCTGGAAAATCGCGGTGTTCGGGCTGTGGCCGATGGCGACGAACAGGCCGGTGACGTCCAGCGTTTCCGTGCTGCCATCCTGCGTGTTGCGCAGGCGCAAACAGGTGACGCCCATGTCGTCGCCCTGAACCTCGTCAAGCGTGCGGTTGGTGTGCAGGATGATGTTGCCGTTGCGGACTTTGTCCATCAGGCGGTCAATCAGGATTTTTTCCGAGCGGAACGAATCCCGGCGGTGGATCAGGTGCACTTCCGCGGCGATGTTGGCCAGATAGAGCGCTTCTTCCACCGCGGTGTTGCCGCCGCCGATCACCGCGACTTTCTGCTGACGGTAGAAAAAGCCGTCACAGGTGGCGCAGGCGGAAACGCCGCGGCCTTTAAACGCCTCTTCGGACGGCAGGCCCAGATAACGGGCGGAGGCGCCGGTGGCGATGATCAGTGCGTCACAGGTGTACTCCTGAGAGTCGCCGAACAGGCGGAAAGGCCGGTTTTGCAGATCCACACGCTGGATGTGATCGAAAATGATCTCCGTGTTGAACTTTTTGGCGTGCGCTTCCATCCGTTCCATCAGCAGGGGGCCGGTTAACTCTTCCGCGTCGCCCGGCCAGTTTTCAACTTCGGTGGTGGTGGTCAACTGACCGCCTTTTTCAACCCCGGTGATCAGGACCGGATTCAGGTTGGCGCGCGCTGCATATACCGCAGCGGTGTAACCCGCCGGGCCTGAGCCCAGAATCAGAAGTTTACTGTGTTTGACTGTGCTCATGAAATCCTCTTAGTTTCATACATAGCTGACCTCTGATTGTAGGGAAGTTGACGAACTAAAAAAAGCGGATGAAAAAGTTGTTATCAATTTGTTTGATAGAAAATGACTATGAATGAATATTTATAATACCTGTGGACGCAGTCAGGGAGCATTCCTATAGGCGGGCGCGGAAGATAGGCGACAATAGGGGGACGATCGCGGACGATAATCGTGTCGTCGGGAGCAGATCAAAAAACGGTGCAATAGTCACCGGCTTGGCATGTTCATCTGATTTTGCTTCTTTTGCTTTGACAATCGGCTGAGCTTTTGCGAAAACATGGTAATGGAGAAGGAATTTTAATAGATTGCCGTGCGATATCCGGCGCTCTCCGTTGCGTACAGGACTGAAAGTACGGCATTTATTCGATTAAGGTGACTTCTTCTTTTCCATTCCAGAGCAGTGCGGTCTGCCAGGGGAGTTCATTGGCTGACGTTTGCAGAAAAAACCTTCGTGGCAGTTGCGCTGCCGGGGGGCAGAAATTTTTCACGGCGCAGGGTTCGTTGCGCTGTAGTACAAAATATCGGCTCTGGTTGTTGTATGTTTATATGTTTATAAGACGCGTCAACGGAACGTCTGCGCTGTCGCAAGGCGCTCGGAACGTTGATTTATAAGGCATCGGATCTTCGTTTGAAGCAAAACCCAGTCAAAAATGAGTTTGGCCGGGGGATGGCGAGCACGGAAGAATATAAAAGAGAGACAATAAGAATGGCAGACAATAAAAAGCGCCCTGGTAAAGACCTCGATCGTATCGACCGTAATATCCTGAATGAGCTTCAGAAAGACGGACGAATTTCTAACGTTGAACTTTCAAAGCGTGTAGGACTTTCGCCGACACCTTGCCTGGAGCGTGTGCGCCGCTTGGAACGGCAGGGGTTCATCCAGGGGTACACCGCATTACTTAACCCGCATTACCTTGATGCGTCGCTGCTGGTTTTCGTTGAGATTACCCTTAACCGCGGCGCGCCTGACGTTTTTGAACAGTTTAACGCAGCTGTGCAAAAACTTGAGGAAATTCAGGAGTGTCATCTGGTTTCCGGCGATTTCGACTATTTGTTGAAAACCCGCGTGCCTGACATGTCCGCTTACCGTAAACTGCTGGGTGAAACCTTGCTGCGCCTGCCTGGCGTGAACGATACCCGGACATACGTGGTAATGGAAGAGGTGAAACAGAGCAACCGTCTGGTCATCAAGACCCGATAAGATGTGCAAAGTTTCCATGAATTAGTTACACTCCTGTGTATCTATACAGCAACAGCGCCGGGCCAAGCTCTCGGCGCTGTTGTTATGGCAGGCGTTATGGCAGATGCTATGGCTGAAAAGTTGTTATGACAGATAACAGGAACCTGGAGAGCCTTTCTTGAGCCAGGAATATACAGAAGATAAAGACGTTACGTTGCGCCATATGAGCAGCGGCCGTCGGTTGTACGAAGCGTTGCTGATCGTGGCGGCGTTGTTTGCCGTGTATCTCATGGCGTCATTGGTCAGTTTCGACCCTTCCGACCCCAGTTGGTCGCAAACCGCCTGGCATGAACCCATCCATAACATCGGCGGCAAGGCCGGCGCATGGCTGGCGGATACCCTCTTTTTTGTTTTCGGCGTGCTGGCTTACGCCATTCCCCCCGTTATTGTCGCGTTGTGCTGGTTCAGCTACCGGAACCGTGACGGCAGCGACGGCGTTGACTATTTTGCCATCGGGTTACGTCTGATCGGGCTGCTGGCGCTGATTCTGTCATCATGCGGCCTGGCTTCGCTTAACGTGGACGACCTGTACTACTTCGCTTCCGGCGGGGTGATCGGCAGCCTGCTGAGCAGTGCGCTGATCCCCATGGTCAGCGGCGTGGGTTCGACGCTGCTGCTGCTGGCGGTGTGGGCCGTCGGGCTGACGCTGTTTACGGGGTGGTCATGGCTGACCATCGCGGAGAAAATCGGCGCCGTGATGATGGGCGCCCTGACGTTCATGAGCAACCGCTCGCGGCGTGGGCGTGATGAAAAAGAAGATGATGAATATTACGATTACCGTGACGAAGCGCGGGAAGCGGATGACGTTGTAGCCGTTGGCGCGGCGGATGACGATGATGACGTACTGCTTTCTGCTGCACCATCCTTACTTCCGGACGAAGACGATGCTCTTCCGCCGGTTCTCCGCAAGCTGCCGGAAGCGCCGGTTGTCGTACACAATGCTGAAACGGAAGCGGCGGCGCAGGCGCCGGATGATGAGGCGGGCGAAGATAACGCTGCCGGACATCCGGAACGGGTGCAGGCGCAGGCTGAGACGCCGGCGCCTGTCGTTCCGCCGCTGTATTCCTTTGAAGTCGATGATGACGTTCCTGCGTCAACGGCTCAACGCGCAACGCCGGATGACGATGAAGGCCCGCGTCTGGGAAGCCTGGACCTGCAGCCGCATAAAACAACGCCGGGCGCGCTTGATTTCTCCGCCACTCCCCGCGATGACAACATCAACCCGACGCCTTATATGAATCCCGGCATTGCGCCGGGCGTCACGGTATTCGGCGGCGCGTCGCGCAATGACGCCGCGACAACCGTCATTGCGACGGGCGCAGCCGGCGCAGTGACGTTTACGCCTGCATTTACCGCTGACAGCGATTCTCAGGTGAAACAGGGCATCGGCCCTGAATTGCCACGCCCGAACCGGGTACGCGTGCCAACCCGCCGTGAGCTGGCCGCCAACGGCATCAAACTGCCTTCGCAGCGCCTGGCTGAACAGCAGGCCAGAAGAGAGGCGATGGATGCGCACGCCGCCGGATCGCTGTATGAGTCAGACGAAGAAAATGAAATTAACGATCAATACGTAGATGACGCGTTCGCCGGGGAGCCTCTGGAAGGCTATAGCGAGGAACGCAGCGACGAAGATCCGGAAGATGAGCGTCTGCGGCGCGAGTTCGCCGCGCAGCAGCAGGTGCGTTACCAGCAACAGCCTCAGGCTCCGCAACAGGTCGCGCCGCAGGACACCACAATGCGGGGCGTGACCGCTACGCACAATAATCTGATGGATTTTGATCCGGCCGAAGCGCTGCGGCGCTCAGCGCGCGGAGAACAAATTCTTGATTTTACGCCGGTTGATGATTTGGTGAATGATGGCCCCGCGGAGCCGCTGTTTACCCTGTCACAGCAGGAAGAAGAAGTGATTGCGCGTGAAGAGGTGAAGAACGACGTGCCTTTCGGCCACTATGATCATGCCGCCGCGCGTCCTCAGCCTCCCTCACCGCCGCAACCGGCTCCCGCGCCGGTCCAGGACAGCCTGTTCCATCCCTTCCTGGTGCGCGACGATCAGCCGCTGGAGAAACCGACTACGCCGTTGCCGACGCTGGATTTGCTGGCTCAGGCGCCGAAAGAGGTTGAGCCGGTGGATATGTTCGCGCTGGAACAGAAAGCGCGTCTGGTTGAAGCCAGCCTGGCGGACTATCGCGTGAAGGCCGACGTGGTGGATATTCTGCCGGGGCCGGTTATCACCCGTTTCGATCTTGACCTGGCGCCGGGTGTGAAGGCTGCACGTATTTCCAACCTGTCGCGCGACCTGGCCCGTTCGCTCTCCGCTTCCGCTGTGCGTGTGGTGGAGGTGATTCCGGGCCGGCCGTACGTCGGGCTTGAGTTGCCGAATATCAAACGTCAGACGGTTTATCTGCGGGAAGTGCTGGACTGCCCGGCGTTTCGTGATAATCCGTCTCCGCTGACCGTAGTGCTGGGCAAAGATATTGCCGGTGAGCCGGTGGTTGCCGATTTGGGTAAAATGCCTCACCTGCTGGTGGCGGGGACGACCGGTTCCGGTAAGTCGGTCGGGGTCAACGCGATGATCCTGAGCATCCTGTTTAAGGCGACGCCGAAAGAAGTGCGCTTTATCATGATCGACCCCAAAATGCTGGAGCTGTCGGTATATGAGGGGATCCCGCATCTGCTGACGGACGTGGTTACGGACATGAAAGACGCCGCCAACGCCCTGCGCTGGTGCGTGGGGGAGATGGAGCGGCGCTACAAGCTGATGTCGGCGCTCGGCGTGCGTAATATCGCCGGCTATAACGAGCGTGTCGATCAGGCCGAAGCGATGGGCCGACCGATCCCCGATCCCTTCTGGAAGCCGGGCGACAGCATGGACATGACGCCGCCGGTGCTGGAGAAAGAACCTTATATCGTCGTGATGGTAGATGAATTTGCCGATTTGATCATGACGGTTGGCAAGAAGGTGGAGGAGCTGATCGCCCGTCTGGCGCAGAAGGCGCGTGCCGCGGGGATTCACCTGGTGCTGGCGACCCAGCGCCCGTCGGTAGACGTCATTACCGGTTTGATTAAGGCCAACATTCCGACGCGTATCGCGTTTACCGTATCCAGCAAAATTGACTCACGTACCATTCTCGATCAGGGCGGCGCTGAATCTCTGCTGGGGATGGGCGATATGCTTTACCTGCCGCCGAACTCTTCCTTGCCGGTACGCGTTCACGGCGCGTTCGTCCGCGATCAGGAAGTGCATGCGGTTGTGAAGGACTGGAAAGCGCGTGAGCGTCCCCAGTACAAAGAGGGCATCCTCAACGCGGGCGATGACGGCGAAGGCGGTGGTGGCGGTTTTGACGGTGACGAAGAGCTGGACCCGTTGTTCGACCAGGCCGTGGCCTTTGTGGTCGATAAGCGTCGCGCCTCGATTTCCGGCGTTCAGCGCCAGTTCCGCATCGGTTATAACCGCGCCGCGCGTATCGTTGAACAGATGGAGATGCAGGGCATCGTCAGTGCGCCGGGCCATAACGGCAACCGGGAAGTGCTGGCGCCGCCGTCTCATGAATAGCGTCAGTGACGACGGGGCGGCTTTCTGCCGCTTCGTCGTTTAAGTACCTTTGCTCTGTCGTGCGCGAAGAAATAGTGCAGAAGTAGCGCGCGGAGTTTAAGAACGCGCAAAGATGTGTAAACCACGGTGAATCAGAGTATTTCCTGATGCCGTGGATAAGGCGATTAGCTAGAGTGATTCCGGTTATCGCGGGTATCCGGCATTTTGCCCGGCCCGCGCTCCGGGCAACGAGTGATAAAAGGTACGGAATACAAATGAAAAAACTGTTAATAGCGTGCTGTTTAGTATCTGGTTTGACTTCCGTTGTTGCTCAGGCGACGCCGGCAGGAGATTTGCAGGAACGTCTGAATAAGGTTAACAGTTTTCATGCCAGCTTTACCCAAAGCGTTACCAGCGCCGACGGCGCTGCGGCTCAGCAGGGGGAAGGCGAGCTGTGGGTGAAGCGTCCTAACCTGTTCAACTGGCACATGACGTCACCGGACGAGAGCGTGCTGGTTTCCGACGGTAAAACCCTGTGGTTCTATAACCCGTTTGTCGAGCAGGTTACAGCGACCTGGCTGAACAGCGCCACCAGCAATACCCCTTTTATGCTGATTACGCGTAACGATGCCAAAGAGTGGGCCAGGTATAACGTGGCGCAAAAAGGGGACAGCTTCGACCTGACGCCGAAAGAGGGTAAAGGTAATCTGAAGCAGTTCTCTATCACGGTAACGCCGTCAGGTACGATTCAGGGCTTTACTGCAATTGAGCAGGACGGTCAGCGCAGCGCGTATGTTCTGAAGAGCCAGCAAAATGGCGCGGTAGACAGCGCTAAGTTCCAGTTCACGCCACCCAAAGGGGTTACGGTGGACGATCAGCGTCAATAAGAGGTCAGTGTGAGCAATCTGTCCCTGGATTTTTCCCAGAATGAGTTCCAGCCGCTGGCCGCGCGGATGCGGCCGGTGACGCTGGAGCAATATATCGGTCAGAGGCATCTGCTGGCGCCGGGCAAGCCTTTGCCGCGCGCCATTGAAGCAGGGCATCTGCACTCGATGATCCTCTGGGGGCCGCCGGGGACGGGAAAAACTACGCTGGCGGAAATTATCGGCCATTACGGCCATGCGGACGTTGAACGCATTTCTGCCGTGACGTCGGGCATCAAGGAAATCCGTGAGGCCATCGAACGGGCGCGACATAACCGTGATGCCGGGCGTCGCACGATCTTGTTTGTTGATGAAGTCCATCGTTTCAATAAAAGCCAGCAGGATGCCTTTCTGCCGCATATTGAGGACGGAACGGTTACCTTTATCGGCGCGACGACGGAAAACCCCTCGTTTGAATTGAATTCGGCCTTGTTGTCCCGGGCGCGTGTTTATCTCCTGAAAGGGCTGGGCGCGGATGAGATCGCGCAGGTGCTGGATCAGGCGATGAATGACAGCGAGCGTGGCTACGGCGGGCAGAACGTGGTGCTGCCGAATGAAACCCGCGACATGGTTGCCGAGCTGGTTAACGGCGACGCCCGCCGGGCGTTGAATACGCTGGAAATGATGGCGGACATGGCGGAAGTGGACGCTCAGGGCAAGCGTGTGCTGACTCCCGCGCTGCTTAAAGAGGTTTCCGGCGAACGCAGCGTGCGCTTTGATAACAAAGGCGACCGCTATTACGATTTGATTTCCGCGCTGCATAAATCCGTGCGCGGTTCCTCCCCGGATGCTGCGCTGTATTGGTATGCGCGCATCATCACCGCCGGCGGCGATCCCCTTTACGTGGCGCGCCGTTTACTTGCCATCGCGTCGGAAGACGTCGGCAATGCCGATCCGCGCGGTATGCAGGTCGCCATCGCCGCCTGGGATTGTTTCACCCGCGTCGGACCCGCCGAAGGCGAGCGGGCGATTGCGCAGGCTATCGTCTACCTGGCCTGTGCGCCGAAGAGCAACGCGGTTTACACCGCATTCAAGGCCGCGATGCGGGACGCTAAAGAGCGCCCGGATTATGACGTGCCGGAACATTTGCGTAACGCGCCGACCAAGCTGATGAAAGAGATGGGGCTGGGGGCCGAGTATCGTTACGCCCATGATGAACCGAACGCTTACGCTGCCGGCGAGGTCTATTTCCCGACCGAAATGGCCGGAACCCACTATTACGCGCCCTCTCCCCGGGGCCTGGAAGGCAAAATCGGCGAAAAGCTGGCATGGCTGGCTGAGCAGGATCAAAATAGCCCGATAAAACGCTATCGCTGATGTAAAGCTTGGGGTAAGGTTGTCCAGGTATATCCGCTCGTCGGGTCTTGCCTCTCTGTGCGCTACCCGACGGGTAAAATAAAACCCTTTAATAACAAATTACAGGATTAGCATGCTCGATCCCAATCTGCTGCGTAATGAGCTAGACGCAGTCGCCGAAAAACTGGCTCGCCGAGGCTATAAACTGGATGTTGATACCCTGCGTAAACAGGAAGAACGCCGTAAGGTATTGCAGGTAGAAACTGAATCCCTGCAGGCTGAACGTAACTCGCGATCCAAATCGATCGGTGCGGCTAAGGCCCGTGGTGAGGACATTGAGCCGCTGCGTCTCGAAGTAAATACGCTGGGTGATAAACTGGATGCGGCCAAAGCCGAGCTGGACCAGTTGCAAAATGAAATCCGTGATTTGGCACTGTCTATTCCCAACATTCCGGATGACTCCGTGCCGCTGGGCAAAGACGACAGCGAAAACCAGGAGATCCTCCGCTGGGGTGAGCCGCGTAAATTTGATTTCCCGATCCGCGATCACGTCTCTCTGGGCGAGATGGCCGATGGTCTGGACTTTGCGTCCGCCGTTAAACTGACCGGCGCGCGCTTCGTGGTGATGAAAGGGCAGATGGCCCGCATGCACCGTGCGCTGGCGCAATTTATGCTGGATCTGCATACCAAAGAACATGGCTATCTGGAAATGTATGTTCCGTATCTGGTCAACCACGCCACGCTGTACGGTACCGGACAACTGCCGAAATTCGGCGGCGATCTGTTCCATACCAAACCGCTGGAAGAAGAAGCAGATACCAGCAGCTACGCTCTGATTCCGACCGCGGAAGTGCCGGTAACGAATATGGTGCGTGATGAGATTCTGGAAGAAGAATCCCTGCCGCTGAAGATGACTTCCCATACGCCGTGCTTCCGTTCTGAAGCCGGGTCGTATGGCCGTGATACCCGTGGCCTGATCCGTATGCACCAGTTTGATAAAGTTGAGCTGGTACAGATCGTTGCGCCTGAGCATTCCATGGATGCTCTGGAAGAGCTGACCGGTCATGCAGAAAAGGTTCTGCAACTGCTCAAGCTCCCGTACCGTAAAGTGCTGCTGTGCACCGGCGATATGGGCTTTGGTTCGCGCAAAACCTACGATCTTGAGGTTTGGGTTCCGGCGCAGGACACCTACCGTGAAATCTCTTCCTGCTCCAACATGTGGGATTTCCAGGCTCGTCGCATGCAGGCGCGTTGCCGCAATAAGAGCGACAAGAAAACCCGCCTGGTGCATACCCTGAACGGTTCCGGTTTGGCTGTGGGTCGTACCCTGGTAGCGGTGCTGGAGAATTACCAGCAGGCTGATGGCCGCATTGAAGTGCCGGAAGTGCTGCGTCCTTATATGGATGGTTTGGAGTATATCGGTTAATCGCGTGTTATATCGATTCATCGTTATATTGTGTAAAAGCGCCTGCGGGCGCTTTTTTTATATATGTACAACGATAGTGGCGGAAATAAAAAATAAGTTCTGATTTTAATCACGAAAATATACAGCATGTTATTTTTCAGTAAATGAGTATATTCATCTGCAATTGATATTCATTTTCATCCGAAAGCTGTTTCTTTTGATCCTAACCCGGGTTGTAGCATAAACATACGGTTACTCAGCCGACAGACGCCTTTTTTGACACGAAGCAATATCCGGATGTACCAAAAAAGTATTATACCCCCAGCGGGGGAGTATTTATTAGTCCTACTGCATGGCAAATAAATTTCGATTAAATATATATTTTGCATGCATTAAATGTCGTGACTATTGATTCTTCCGGACACGGCATCACAGATAAAACTGATCGTTTCGCGTTACTTCCCCCCATTTTACCCAACGATCGGGCAGCTATTTCCGGGCAATTTTGCTGTTTATCGGAAATATCCACCCGATTGTCCGGTATTTTAATTCTGTAAGCAAAAAGAGTGGGTATTATATGAAAAAAACAGAAGGAACGACTTTATTGTCGACCCCTGTCAGCCGGCGCAAATTGGTGAAAACCAGTGCGATTGGCGGATTGGCGGCGGCTTCGGGGAGCCTCTCTTTACCTTTTGCGCGTCAGGCGGCGGCAGAGCCAGCGCCTGCGGCCTCAGCCGATGAGAAGGTCGTCTGGAGCGCCTGTACTGTAAACTGCGGTAGCCGTTGCCCCTTACGCATGCATGTCGTGGGCGGCGAAATCAAATACGTTGAAACGGACAATACCGGCGACGACGATTACGAAGGGCTTCATCAGGTCAGGGCCTGTTTGCGCGGACGCTCTATGCGCCGCCGGGTCTATAATCCTGACCGTCTGAAGTATCCGATGAAGCGCGTAGGCGCTCGCGGCGAAGGAAAATTTAAGCAGATCTCCTGGGAAGAAGCGTTCGATACCATTGCCGGCAGCATGAAAAAGATCATCGGCGAATACGGTAACGAAGCGATCTATCTGAACTACGGCACCGGTACGCTGGGCGGCACCATGACCCGTTCCTGGCCGCCCGGTTCCACCCTGATCGCCCGGCTGATGAACTGCTGCGGCGGTTACCTGAATCACTACGGCGACTACAGCACCGCGCAAATCGCCATGGGCCTGAACTATACCTACGGCGGCTGGGCCGGCGGCAACAGTCCGTCAGACATCGAAAACAGCAAGCTCGTGGTGCTGTTCGGCAATAACCCCGGCGAAACGCGGATGAGCGGCGGCGGGGTGACTTACTACCTGGAACAGGCCCGTGAGAAATCCAATGCCCGCATGATCATTATCGATCCGCGCTATACCGATACCGGGGCGGGGCGTGAAGATGAGTGGGTGCCGATCCGTCCGGGCACCGATGCGGCGCTGGCGTCGGCGCTGGCCTATGTCATGATTACCGAAAATCTGGTCGATCAGCCGTTCCTGGACAAATACTGCGTCGGTTACGACGAGAAGACCATGCCGGCCGGCGCGCCTGCCAACGGCCACTATAAAGCCTATATTCTGGGCCAGGGCAACGACGGCATCGCCAAGACGCCGGCGTGGGCGGCCAAAATCACCGGCATTCCCGAAGCGAAGATCATTCAGTTGGGGCGTGAAATCGGCTCAACCAAACCGGCCTACATTTCTCAGGGATGGGGGCCGCAGCGCCACTCCAACGGGGAAACGGTATCGCGCGCCATCGCCATGCTGGCGATCCTGACCGGCAACGTCGGTATTCACGGCGGCAATACGGGGGCGCGTGAAGGCTCCTACGGTACGCCTTTCGTGCGTATGCCGACGCTGGAAAACCCGGTGAAGACCAGCATTTCAATGTTTATGTGGACCGACGCCATTTTCCGCGCCAAAGAAATGACCGCCACGCGTGACGGCGTTCAGGGCAAGGAACGGCTGGATGTGCCGATTAAGTTCATCTGGAACTATGCGGGGAATTGCCTGATTAACCAGCATTCCGAAATCAACCGCACCCATGAGATTCTGCAAAACGACAAAGATTGCGAGATGATCGTGGTGATCGACAACCACATGACCTCCTCGGCGAAGTACGCCGATATCTTGCTGCCTGACTGTACCGCGTCGGAACAGATGGATTTCTGCCTCGATGCATCCTGCGGCAACATGGCCTACGTTATTTTTGCCGATCAGGCGATCAAGCCGCGCTTCGAGTGCAAAACGATTTATGAGATGACCAGCGAGATAGCGAAGCGCATGGGCGTCGAACAGCGTTTCACTGAAGGGCGTACTCAGGAAGAGTGGATGCGCCATCTCTACCAGCAGTCGCAGCAGGTGATGCCGGGTCTGCCGTCCTTCGAGGAGTTCCGCAAGCAGGGCATTTACAAGCAACGCGATCCCAATGGTCATGTTGTGGCGTATAAGGCGTTCCGTGAGGACCCGATTGCTAATCCGCTGACTACCCCGTCCGGCAAAATCGAGATTTACTCCGCCGCGCTGGCTGAAATCGCCCGTACCTGGGAACTGCCCGAAGGGGACGTGATCGATCCGCTGCCGATTCATGCCGACGGCTTTGAGAGTTACAACGATCCGCTGCGTGAAAAATATCCGCTGCAACTGACAGGTTTTCACTACAAGGCCCGTACCCACTCGACCTACGGCAACGTTGACGTGCTGAAAGCCGCCTGCCGCCAGGAAATGTGGATTAACCCGCTGGATGCCAAATCCCGTGGCATTAATAACGGCGACAGCGTGCGCATCTTCAACGGCCGCGGTGAAGTGGTGATCAATGCCAAGGTGACGCCGCGTATCATTCCGGGCGTTGTGGCGCTGGGTGAAGGCGCCTGGTACAGCCCGGACGGAAAACGCGTGGACCATGCGGGCAGCATCAACGTGCTGACCACTCAGCGTCCGTCGCCGCTGGCGAAAGGGAACCCGTCGCACAGTAACCTTGTACAAGTCGTGAAAGCCTGAGGAGTAGCTGATGACAACGCAATATGGTTTTTATATTGATTCGAGTCGTTGCACCGGCTGCAAAACCTGTGAGCTGGCCTGTAAAGACTTCAAAAATTTATCGCCTGACGTAAGTTTCCGTCGCATTTATGAGTATGCCGGCGGTGACTGGCAGGAAGATAACGGCGTCTGGAACCAGAACGTCTTTGCATACTATCTTTCCATTGCCTGCAACCACTGCGACGATCCAGCCTGTACCAAGGTCTGCCCGAGCGGTGCGATGCACAAACGGGAAGACGGTTTCGTCGTGGTGAACGAGGAAGTCTGTATCGGGTGCCGTTATTGCCACATGGCCTGCCCGTACGGCGCGCCGCAATATGATGCGCAGAAAGGGCACATGACCAAGTGCGACGGCTGCTTCAGCCGTGTCGCGCAGGGGCAGAAGCCGGTCTGCGTGGAGTCCTGCCCGCTGCGGGCGCTGGATATGGGGCCGATCGAAGAGCTGCGCGCCAAATACGGCGACCTGGCTGAGGTGGCGCCGCTGCCGGCGGCACACTTCACCAAACCCAATATCGTAGTAAAACCCAATGCCAACAGCCGCCCGGTCGGAGATACCACCGGTTACCTGGCAAATCCGAAGGAGGTCTGAGATGGGGACGGGATGGCATGAATGGCCGTTAATGATTTTTACGGTGCTGGGCCAGTGTGTGGCCGGCGGTTTTATCGTTCTGGCGCTGGCTTTGATCGGCGGAGGGCTGAATCAGAACCAGCAACGCAGCGTACATGTGAACATGCTGGTACTCTGGATACTGATGGGGATTGCGTTTATCGCATCTACTCTGCATCTCGGCAGTCCGCTGCGCGCCTTTAACTCGCTTAACCGGGTGGGTGCTTCCGCGTTGAGTAATGAAATCGCCAGCGGCGCGTTGTTCTTCGCCGTGGGCGGTTTTTACTGGCTGCTGGCGGTGATGAAAAAGATGCCGGCAGGGCTGGGGAAAATCTGGTTGTTCGTCGCGATGGTGCTTGGCGTCGTGTTCGTTTACGCCATGTGCAAGGTGTATGAAATTGATACTGTGCCGACCTGGTATAATGGCTACACCATGACGGGCTTTTTCCTGACAATGTTGATTGGCGGTCCGCTGTTGGGCTTCCTGCTGCTGCGCGCTGCCGGTGTTTGTGGCTGGGCAATGCGGATATTGCCGGTGATCAGCCTGCTGGCGCTGGTGGTCAGCGTGGCAAGCGTAGTGATGCAGTCGTCATCGCTGGCGCAGATCCACAGCTCGGTGCAACAGGCGGTAGCGCTGGTGCCGGACTACGGCATGCTGATGGCGGCTCGTCTGGTCTTGCTGGCCGCGGCGCTGGGATGCTGGATTGTTCCGATGGTTAAAGGCAAGGCGCCCGGCGTGCCCGGATTGGCGCTGGGGTTCATCCTGGTCGTTGCCGGAGAGCTGATTGGTCGCGGCGTCTTCTATGGCCTGCATATGACGGTCGGCATGGCGATTGCCGGTTAACGTCGCCGGGGCCTGTTCACCGGCCCCGTTGTTTACATGAAATTTCCGCCGCTTTTACGTGTGAAAGCGGCGGAAAAACCCGGGTATTAATGTATGTCTGAATCAGCCTTGTACCAGAATATTTCCCTGAGCGCCCGTCTGCTGGGGGCGTTGTTCTATTATCCGCCTTCCGGCGAGCAGTGTACGACGCTGGTTTCCGCGCTGTCTTCGCTCGACTGGCGTAACGAATGGCCGTACGGTACGGATGAAGAATTAAACAGCATCGCGGCGCTGATACGTACAGCATCGGCGGAACCGCTGGATGAGGCCTATCAGCGCCTGTTTATTGGCCCGTATGCGTTACCGGCGCCGCCTTGGGGGTCTGTCTATCTGGATAAGGAAAACGTGTTGTTCGGTGACTCCACGCTGGCCTTGCGCGAATGGATGAGCGAACGCCGTATTGATGTGCTGCTGCGTCAGAACGAGCCGGAAGATCATTTCGGCCTGATGATGATGATGGCTGCCTGGCTGGCGGAGCTACAGCCGGAAGAGCTGGCTGAATTTCTGGAGATTCATCTGCTGCCCTGGGCGTTCCGCTATCTTGAACTGATGGAGCAGGGGGCTGAACATCCTTTCTACCAGGGGATTGCCCGCCTGGCTACCCTTGCGCTGCGTGGCTGGCAACAGACGCTTGATCTGGATGTGCCGCCGCGGGAGCTGTTTCGCTGATGAATGGTAAGCGTGACGAAGGGTATTACCGTGCCTGGATGAGCAGCCGCCAGGTCAGCCGGCGGGGATTATTCCGCGGGCTGCTGGGCGGCGGCAAACAGGTACGTGATATCGCTGATCACGAAAACCATGGGCGTGCCGCCGGACGGCCGCCGCAGGCGGTGGCGGAAAGCCTGTTTTTGCATTTGTGTACGGGATGCGGCGAGTGTGCGCAGGCGTGTCCTTATGGCCTGATCGAAATAGCCGGCGGCGCGGCGCGCCTGCAAATCGACTTTTCCGCTTGCGATACGTCGCGCTGTCTGGCGTGTACGGCGGCTTGTCAGCAGGGTGCGCTGAATTCACACATTTCCCCGGATACGGCGTTACGGCCATCGATTGCGACAGGATGCCTGGGGCGGCGTGATGATGAATGCCGTCTGTGCGTGTATGCCTGTGCAAAACAAGTGCTAAGCTTTAACGCCGGCGGAGAGGTGCTGTTTGACGAAAGCCGTTGCGACGGATGCGGGGAGTGTAAAACCGCCTGTTATCATGGCTATATTTCTCTGGTTGCCGGTATTCCCCGGCTGACGATCAGTTGACGTTTATCAGGCTGGCGAACAAATAATGCGGTGGCTATATATGAGGTGATTGACTTTTATTTAGCCAGTGGCATGATGCGCATCACATACCTTCGTTGTTCGGTTTTATATCTTAAATGTCCCCATACTCCCGCCCAGTGCTGTTGCTGCTCTGTGGCTTGTTATTGTTGACGGTTTCCATGGCCGTTCTCAATACGCTGGTGCCGCTCTGGTTGACGCACGATCGACTGGCGACCTGGCAAATCGGTTTTATCAGTTCCTCTTATTTCTTCGGTAATTTATGCGGTACGTTGCTGGCCGGTAAGCTGATTGCATCCAGCGGTTTTAACCGCGACTATCAATATGCCTGCGTGCTGTTTGCGTTATCGACCGCGGCGCTGGGGATTTCCACCGATTTCTGGAGCTGGATGGGGCTGCGTTTTCTGGCCGGTATGGCCTGTGCCATGATTTGGGTCGTGGTGGAAAGCGCGCTGTTGCACAGCGGCAGCAACGCCAATCGCGGTCGCCTGCTGGCGGCTTATATGATTATTTACTACCTGGGCACGGTGCTGGGGCAATTGCTGCTTGGCGTGGTGCCGACCGACGTTCTGCGCGTGCTGCCGTGGGTAACGGCGCTGATGATCATCGCCATGATGCCGCTGTGGCTGGTGCGAATTTCCCGCCCGGCAATGGAAAGTCATCATGTGTCAATGCGCGCTATGTTTATGCGGCGTGACGCACGCTTAGGGATTAACGGCTGTATTATTTCCGGCGCGGTATTGGGTGTCCTGTACGGCTTGTTGCCGCTGTATCTTACTCATCTCGGCATGAGCGATGCCCGCGTTGGTTACTGGATGGCGCTGCTGGTGAGCGCCGGGATTATCGGCCAGTGGCCGGCAGGGCGCCTGGCCGATCGGTACGGGCGTCTGTTGGTGCTGCGGGTGCAGGTTTCGCTGGTGATTGTCGGCAGCGCGATGATGTTGGGTAACTACGCCATGGTTCCGGCGCTGTTTACGCTGGGATGCGCCGGCTTTACGCTCTACCCGGTGGCGATGTCATGGGCCTGTGAGAAAGTGGATACCGGCGAACTGGTGGCAATGAACCAGACGCTGTTGCTGAGCTATACCGTAGGCAGCCTGGCCGGCCCGGCGGTCACCGTAATGCTGATGCAGCGCTACTCCGACAACGCCCTGTTTGCCGTTATCGCCGCCATTGCGTTCGTTTACCTGCTGATGCTGTGCAAAAAAGCGGATCATCATCAACCCCTTCCCGCATGATAATCAGGCCTCGCACTGGCATGGCCTGATTTGCCAATAATGCGTGCAATGCCACGCGTCATTTGTCATTATTGCCCCACCATTTATCAACGGACTGCGATATAAGTCCGTTATTACATCGCTTTATACAGGACGAAAATGCGAGCAGGGATACTGGCGATATCATTTTTGCTGGTGGGGTGCTCAACCCAAATTTCCACGAATAAAGAGCGCACCGTACCTATTTCATTACAGCTTCAGCATTCAAGCACGGCACTGGCGGAGTCCCGGCAGCTTTTGCCGGTGTCTGAATTGCGGCCGGGCGACATTTTGCTCTCTTCCTCCCGCGGTATTAATTCTCTCGGCATCCGGCTGTTCAGCGTTGCCGGCGTTAGCCATGCGTCTGTTTATCTGGGTGACGAGCAGGTTGCGGAGGCCGTGGGCAGCGGCGTGCGGATTATTCCGCTGGCGCAGGCGGTAAAGGAGTCGAATAACATGCTGGCGCTGCGTTATCCGGATTTGACGGAGCAGCAGGCGGCGCAGATCCGGGATTTCTCCCTGCAGCAGCAGGGCAGGAAGTATAACTACAAAGGGATTGTGATGATCGCGCCCTGGATGCTGACTAAACGGGTATGCGAGATCCCGTTGCTGGGGGCCAAACAGCGCAATTTCTGCCTCAGCACGCTGGCGAAAATCCAGCTTGGGGATGAGCAGGAACAAGAGCAAGTACAGAGCTTCTTCTGCTCTCAGTTCGTGACGGAGGCTTATGCGCAGGCCGGGTATCCTATCGTTCAGGGGAACTCGGCATGGATCACGCCGGCGGATTTGCTGCATATGCGTGAAGGCGATGTTTCATCGTTCAGCCCGCAGGAGCGCCTCAGCTATGTCGGGCACCTGAAAAACTGGAATCTGGCGAATAACGTTCTGCCGGGAAGGGAGCCCTGAGCCGCTCAGGGCGCAGATGATTGAATTGCTTCTGCCAGCCGTAATGCGGTGGGCGGGATTTTATGCGGATCGTAGACGACGTATAAATCAGCGGGAATACCGTCCTGAAGCGGCCGGAACGTGATGTCCGGCCAGTGGATATCCGCATAACTGCCAGCAATCATAGTGACCCCCATTCCCATCCCGACCAACGCCAGCACCGTTTGCGGCTCTACGGCCTCGCGTACGATGCGCGGCGTAAAACCGGCCTGGTGACAGGCCTGCTGCAGAAAACGCCAGTCAGAATGGGCCATCGGCAACGTAATAAAATCCTCATGTTTTAAATCGCTCAGCGCCAGGGACTCCCGCCCGGCAAAAGGATGGTCGGCGGGCAGGGCAACGTAGAATGTATCCCTGCATACCAACTTTCCCGTCAATGTCGCCGGCAAGGCCGTTGCCATACGCCATATTCCCGCATCGATTTCATGCTGTTCCAGCGCGGTGATTTGCGCCCCCGGCGACTGCTCATTAAACATCACGTCGATGCAGGGATTCTCGCGCAGAAAACGGTGCAGAGGCTGACGTAATCCGCTCCATAGCGCCGTCCCGATAACCCCGAGGGTGATGCATCCCCGCTCTCCGCGCCCGATTTGCGTCACCCGCGACAATGCCAGATGAGTGGATGACAGCAACGTACGGGCTTCCTGCATCAGGATGCGGCCGGCATGGGTCAGCGCGACGCTGCGCGAATGGCGAATAAAAAGCGGTGTTCCTAACTGTGTTTCCAGTTCTTTTATATGGAGGCTGAGCGGCGGCTGCGTCATGTTCAGCCGCGCGGCGGCACGGCCGAAATGCAGTTCTTCCGCTACGGCCAAAAAATAGCGCAGTAGCTTCAAATCAATATTGCCGTGACGTTCGTGCTGGCTCATTCGTCGTTCCCGTGGCTGAAATATCCCAAATAAAGCAGGGGGTAACAGTATCTCAACCGGGAAGCGGCGGCGCCTGCTTTCCGGTTGAGAATTGTGATATGTCGCGCGCGGGAGTCGTTAAACGTGGCGGAATGCAACGAAATATCAATGGCTGTTTTGCAGAATGGGCGGCTTCTCCGGCTGATGGTGGTAGCGAAAGGCGAATGTAAAAATCAGCGCCAGCAGCAGGGCATAAGCGGCGAAAATCAGCCAGATAGTTTGCCAGTCCTTCAGTCCGTCAACCGTGTAGTAATCCACGACCATGCCGCTCAGAATCGAGCCGACATAAGCGCCTATTCCGTTGACCATCGTCATGAACAGCCCTTGCGCGCTGGCGCGGATACGCGGGCTGACCTCCTGCTCCACAAAGACCGAACCGGAAATATTGAAGAAGTCGAAAGCGCAGCCGTAGACGATCATCGACATCAACAGCAGGGTGAAGCCAAAGGGCGTCGGATCGCCGAAGGCGAACAGGCCGAAACGCAGCGTCCAGGCCAGCATGCTGATCAACATGACCCGCTTGATGCCGAAGCGTTTAAGAAAAAACGGAATGGCCAGAATAAATACCACTTCGGCTATTTGCGAAACCGACAGCAGCATGGAGGGATAGCGGACGATTACGCTGTCCTGAAACGCGGGATTGCGGGCGAAATCATGCAGAAAAGGGTTGCCGAAGGTGTTGGTAATTTGCAGCACCGCGCCCAGCAGCATGGCGAACAGAAAAAAGATCGCCATACGCGGCTGTTTGAACAACACGAACGCATCCAGCCCGACCCGGCTGGCCCAGCTTTTTTCCTGAGACTGGCGTGCGGTCGGGATCGACGGCAGCGTCAGCGCGTATAACGCCAGCAATAGTGAACAGGCGGAAGCGAGGTAAAGCTGTATGTTGCTCAGTTCAAAACGCAGCAGGCTTACCGACCACATGGCAAGAATAAAGCCGACGGTACCGAAAACCCGGATCGGCGGGAAATGCGTGACGGTATCCAACCCCTCCTTTTCCAGGCAGTAGTAGGAAATGGTGTTAGACAGGGCGATAGTCGGCATAAAGGCCATGGCGTTAATCAGCATGGCCCAGAACATCAGGGAAGGAGTATTTACCTGAGCCGCATAAAAAAGCGCGGCGGCGCAGCTCAGGTGGCACAAAGCATACAGGCGGTTCGCTCTGAGCCACTTATCCGCCAGGATCCCCACCAGACCCGGCATAATGACGGCGGCGATGCCTTTGGTGCTGTACACCCAGCCGACATCCGCGCCGCTGAAGCTGAGCGTGTTGATCATGTAAGAACCGAGGGTAGTCAGCCAGCATCCCCAAATGAAATATTGCAGAAACGCCATCACTTTTAAACGGACTTTTATCGTCATGGTGCTTACTCCGTGATGAGGTGGCCGTATGGCCACCGGGAGGTTTCAGCGTTACGCCAGCTTACTCAGGAAGCGGTAAATCAGGGTGATGAAGTTTTGCTGAGAAAGTTTGGCCGCAGCCAGGGTTTGCTCGTGCGAAAGCGCGACATCGCCCAGCCCTTCCGCCATATTGGTGATGGCCGAAACCGCGACGGCCTTCATACCGCAATGGCAGGCGCTGATCACTTCGGGAACGACTGACATACCGACCACGTCGCCGCCGATCAGTTGCATCATGCGAATTTCCGCTGCGGTTTCGAAATTAGGGCCGGGATAAGAAACGAAAACGCCTTCGCTCAGCGGGAATCCGGCATCCTGCGCCACATCCTGCAACAGGGCGCGATAGTCTGCGTCATACGCGTTCGCCAGCGAGAAAAAACGCTCCCCGAAGCGATCGTCGTTGATGCCGGTCATCGGCGTTCCCGGCATCATGTTGATGTGATCGCGCAGGGAAACCAGGCTTCCGGGGCCGACCTCCGGACGCAGGGAGCCTGCTGCATTGGTGGAGAAAAGCAGCTCGCAGCCCAGCAGCCTGAAGGTGCGGATTGCGTCGGTCATGACACTCATTCCCCGTCCTTCGTAGAAATGGCCGCGGCCTTTCATGCAGACTACCGGGACGCCGGCAAGCATGCCGAGCACCAGCTCGCCTGCGTGCCCGTGCACCGTGCTGACCGGGAAACCGGGGAGTGCTTCATAAGAGATTGTTACGGCGTCTTCGATTTGTTCCGCCAATGGCCCTAATCCTGAACCGAGGATCAATGCAACGCGCGGCGTGAAACCGGGCTTGTGACCGCGGATGATGTCCGCGGCATAAAAGGGGGCTTGCGATAACTCACCTTGTTTCATAGTCGATTTTCCAATGCAATAAAAGCCGGTACGCAGGGGTTCAACGGGTGTGTTGAATGTGAACTGTGTTGAATAAGGCGGTTATAGCGGTCTTGCGGGGCGGGGAACCAATACCGTTTCACGCCGCTATCCATATTTTTTCAAAATGAATGGCGTTACCGGTTGTTATTACAGGGTTTTATTGGCGGGTGCAGGCGTTTTGGTAAAACAATGACTTTCTCTGTTTATGAGAAATATCACACTTTCACCTTTGCGGGAAATGAGTATAACGGGGCAGTAACGCGGAAATAAATAAGACCGCGCGGACAGATTATCCGCACGGTTTTTATATTAATGGCGGCAGGTTAATATGCAGCGTGTAAATCAGCGGTCATGCGTTTATGCAGCATCGGCTGGCTGGTGGTTTGCAGCAAGCGTTCAGAGCGCTGCTTTTCCGACAACCAGGAAATAACCTGGCGGCGCAGTTCATTCTGCTCCTGAATATCACCGGCGGAAATAGTAATAATCATTCTGATTTTATTGCCATCCGGTAAAACCACCGGTTTTTCGCACTTCAAAACGGCCGCTTCTCCTTGCTTGCTGATAACGCCGTGCTCCGGTTTGGCATAGACCACCAGGGTCGCTGTACCGGCGACAAACGCGCTGCTGTCCTGCTTCAGGGCATCAATGATGTGCAGCGGATAATGGGCGTTAACTTTATGTTCGTTGATCAGCGGCTGGCAGGCCATATGAATTGCATTGCGCCAGGTCAGGGGCTGATGACAGAATTGCCAGCGTTGATTGAGAAGGGCATTAATTGACATAAATATCTCCGGTAACAGTGCGCTTAATATATCCCTGATCCTTCCGGCTGCCGTATTTATTAATAGTTCGCAACCCGGATATATCGGATGTGGATCTTTCGTTTATCAGTTGACTTATCGCGTGCGGTGGCAAGCGCATGTCTCTTAATTACACCCGTAATAAAGACGTTTTCATTTAAGGTGTATGGGCAGTATATCGGGCTGAAATAGCATTGTCTTTCTTTAGAAGAACTTCTAATGATCGACTAAATGCCATCACATTATTTAAACTCTGGCGGATAAACCAGAGAATGCGTTTGTTTTATCTCTGTAAACTGAAATTTAATTTTGAATGTTAATTATGTTTATAGCGTGCATATAATGGCGCACAGTCTGACCATTTTATGAATAATTATTGAACGAAAGCGCAGGGAGGAGGGTGGGAAAACAAAAACGCCCCGCATTGCATACGGGGCGTGGGGGAAACGTCAGTAAATGACTTTGTGACCGTAGCCTTCAAGGATGGATTTCACGTTTTCCATGATTTCATGCGTAGGCGGCTTCACGCCGTCCAGCTTGTACTCTTCACCCATGGCGATCCATTTGTGTTTGCCCAGCTCGTGATAGGGGAGGAGTTCGATTTTTTCGATATTGGTCATATCTTTGGTGAACTCGCCCAGCAGACGCGCAGAGGCTTCGTCATCGGACCAACCGGGCACTACCACGTAACGTATCCAGGTTTTTTGGTTACGCTTGGCCAGATAGCGGGCAAATTCCAGTGTACGGTGGTTGGAGACGCCGACCAGGTTCTGGTGAATGTCATCGTTCATCTGCTTGAGGTCAAGCATGACCAGATCGGTCACATCCAGCAATTCATCAATAACCGGGTCATAGCGGCGTACGAAACCGTTGGTGTCCAGGCAGGTATGAATGCCTTCTTCGCGGCAGGCGCGAAACCAGTCCCGGACGAACTCCGCCTGCAAAATCGCTTCGCCGCCGGAGGCCGTCACCCCGCCGCCGGAGGCGTTCATGAAGTGACGGTAAGTGACGACGTCCTTCATCAGCTCCTCAACGGTAATTTCTTTACCGCCATGCGTATCCCAGGTATCGCGGTTATGGCAATACAGACAGCGCATCAGGCAGCCCTGGAAGAAAGTGATAAACCGGATTCCGGGTCCGTCGACGGTTCCGCAGGATTCAAAAGAGTGGATGCGACCTATAACTGCTGACATTGCGTGGTTTTCTCCAAAATTGACCGGCTAAATCCGGTCGAAAGGGCAACTTGGGCGACTGATGCGGGCAGGTTGCTGGATAACTGTTTTGCCCGGCGGTCGCCTGAAGCGGGAAACGCCGGGCAAAGCAGTCATAAGTGTAATAATAAAAAGGCTCCACCGGAGTGGAGCCTTCATTTTAAGCCATTTTACGCTGGCAGGGAATTACATGGACTGTGTGAAGGTCCGGGTAATCACATCCTGCTGCTGCTCTTTGGTCAGAGAGTTGAAGCGTACGGCATAGCCAGAAACGCGGATGGTCAGCTGCGGATATTTTTCCGGGTGTTCCATCGCATCCAGCAGCATTTCGCGGTTCATGACGTTCACGTTCAGGTGCTGGCCGCCTTCGATGCTGGCTTCGTGATGGAAGTAACCGTCCATCAGACCGGCCAGGTTGGCTTTACGCACTTCGTCATCTTTACCCAACGCGTTCGGTACGATAGAGAAGGTATAGGAAATACCATCTTTCGCGTAGGCGAACGGCAGTTTGGCAACGGACGTCAGCGACGCTACAGCACCTTTCTGGTCACGACCGTGCATCGGGTTAGCACCCGGTCCGAACGGCGCGCCGGCGCGACGACCATCCGGGGTGTTACCGGTTTTCTTACCGTACACCACGTTAGAGGTGATGGTCAGAACGGACTGCGTCGGGGTAGCGCCACGGTAGGTGTTCAGCTTCTGAATTTTCTTCATGAAGCGTTCTACCAGGTCACAAGCCATGTCATCAACACGCGGATCGTTGTTACCGAACTGCGGGTATTCGCCTTCGATTTCGAAGTCGACAGCCAGGCCGTCTTCGTCACGAATCGGTTTAACCTTCGCGTATTTGATTGCAGACAGGGAGTCAGCGGCCACGGACAGACCGGCGATACCGCAAGCCATGGTGCGGAACACATCACGATCGTGCAGCGCCATCAGCGATGCTTCGTAGCTGTACTTGTCGTGCATGTAGTGAATGATGTTCAGCGCGGTGACGTATTGCTTAGCCAGCCAATCCATGAAGTGATCCATACGATCCATTACTTCATCGAAGTTCAGCACGTCGCCTTTGATCGGCTCGGATTTCGGGCCAACCTGCATTTTCAGTTTTTCGTCAACGCCGCCGTTGATTGCGTACAGCATGGTTTTCGCCAGGTTTGCACGCGCGCCGAAGAACTGCATTTGTTTGCCGACAACCATCGGGCTTACGCAGCAAGCAATGGCGTAATCGTCGTTGTTGAAGTCCGGACGCATCAGGTCATCGTTCTCATACTGTACGGATGAGGTGTCGATGGAGACTTTTGCAGCGTATTTCTTGAACGCGATCGGCAGTTTTTCAGACCACAGAATGGTCATGTTCGGTTCCGGAGACGGCCCCATAGTGTACAGGGTGTTCAGGAAACGGAAGCTGTTTTTGGTGACCAGGGTACGGCCATCCAGGCCCATACCGGCCAGGGATTCGGTTGCCCAGATCGGGTCGCCGGAGAACAGCTCATCATATTCCGGGGTACGCAGGAAGCGAACCATACGCAGCTTCATGACCAGGTGGTCGATCAGCTCCTGAGCTTCTTCTTCGGTCAGTTTGCCGGCTTTCAGGTCGCGTTCGATGTAGATATCCAGGAAGCTGGATACACGGCCGAAGGACATGGCGGCGCCGTTCTGGGATTTAACCGCGGCCAGGTAGCCGAAGTAGGTCCACTGCACAGCTTCACGTGAGTTGGTTGCCGGACCGGAAATGTCGCAGCCGTATTTGGCAGCCATTTCTTTGATCTGGCCCAGCGCACGGTGCTGGTCGGCGATTTCTTCACGCAGGCGGATGGTTGCTTCCAGATCGATACCGTTTTCCAGTTTCTCCTGCAGGGAAGAGAACTGGGCAAACTTGTCTTTCATCAGGAAGTCGATGCCGTATACGGCAACGCGGCGGTAGTCACCGATGATACGGCCACGGCCATAAGCATCCGGCAGACCGGTCAGCACGCCGGATTTACGGCAGCGCAGGATATCCGGGGTGTAAACGTCGAATACGCCCTGGTTGTGGGTTTTACGGTATTCGGTGAAGATTTTCTTCAGCATCGGATCCAGTTCACGACCGTAAACTTTGCAGGAACCTTCAACCATTTTGATACCGCCGAACGGAATGATGGCGCGCTTGAGCGGGGCATCAGTCTGCAAACCGACGATTTTTTCCAGGTCTTTGTTAATGTAACCGGCGTCGTGAGAGACGATGGTGGCAGCAACATCAGTATCAAAATCAACCGGCGCATGCGTGCGGTTTTCGATTTTGATGCCTTCCATGACTTTGTCCCACAGCGTGCTGGTTGCCGGAGTAGCGCCAGCCAGGAAGGATTCGTCACCTTCATAGGGGGTATAGTTCTTCTGGATAAAGTCACGAACGTTGACTTCTTTCTGCCAGTCGCCCGCGGTAAAGCCTTCCCACGCGGCTGCTTGTTTTTCATTAAGCTCGGTCATTTAGCACCTACCTTCTAGTGTGGATTTCTTGTAAACCCGTTTCTGCGCCGAGGCGGCAAGCATTAATGCTTATCGTCCGCGCGTAAATAAATCACCCAGTACGTCAAACCTACCAGCAGGCCTCCGCCGATGATGTTCCCGATCGTCACGGGAATCAAATTATCGGTGATGAAATTGCCCACGGTTAAATGTGCAAACTGCTCAGGTGCCGCGCCCACGGCCTGCCAGAACTCCGGCGCAGCAAAATTTTTGATTACGATACCCAGCGGAATCATGAACATGTTTGCGATACTGTGCTCAAAACCGCTGGCGACGAACATGGCTACCGGCAAAATCATGGCGAACATTTTGTCCAGCAGGCTGCGTCCGGAATAGCTCATCCAGACGGCCAGGCATACCATCAGGTTCGCCAGAATACCCAGGCAAACCGCCTCAATGAACGTATGATGCATTTTATGATCGGCGGTTTGTAAAACGTTCAGACCCCAACCGCCGTTGGCGGCCATATGCTCCCCGGACAGCCAAATCAGGGCGACGAACAACAGCGCGCCGATCAGGTTACCGACATAAACGTTCAGCCAGTTTTTGCCTAATTGGCCCCAGGTGATACGTCCGCTGGCTTTGGCGACCACGATCAGTACGGTTGAAGTAAACAGATCGGCGCCGCATACCACAACCAGCATCAGGCCAAGGGAAAAGCAGATACCACCGACAAGCTTGGCAAGGCCGAAAGGAATGGTGGCCGTGCCCGTCGTGGACGTAATATAGAAGACGAAGGCTATCGAAATGAAAACACCGGCGGTAATCGCCAGATAAAATGTTTTCAGCGGATGCTTGGTAGCTTTATAAACACCCGCATCTTCGGCCACTTTGGCCATAGCTGCTGGTAATAATAAATCAAAGGGGTTGTCAGCTTTCACACTAACTCTCTCTTAAGTTTAATCAGCGGGAAGATACTAGCAAAGCAGTATACTGCAAAAATTGATATGGATCATGGAGCACCAATCCTGCATTGACAAAAAAGCCCTAAAAACAGTGGGTTAAAATGCAAAGTCTTTGATTTAAATCGGAAAAAAATTTTTTAAAATTTACAAAATGAGTTGAAATCAGGGGTTGGAAAAAGTGTTGCAAGGTTAATTAAGATGCTTTTTTGATATCGATTTGATCGAGATGTTTTTGTTGTGAAATATAAAAGCAACTCAAGTTTAACAAATAAAGAAATAATTATCTTTACTCTGAAAAATTAATTCTACTCGCACAAAAAAACCTATAGCCGGTGAAAGCCGGAAGGCATGCCGCCCTCCGGCAATTGCGGCTTATTGCTGATGATTGCGCTTGGCGCGCTGCAGCTTCTCATAAGCGGTTAGCAGTGCCTGATGGGCCGGCAGGGCGCCCAACGCATCATCCACGGCCGGCAGGCCGTAGAAACGGCGTTCGCCGCGCAGCACGGCCTGTGCGGTCGCCAGCGTTTCGGCGCCGTACATACGTGAAAAGGCCGTGGCGTATTGTGCGGCTTCTCTGCCTTCCTCCTGCGAGAGCAACAATAAGGTATGCAGGCAGCGGTAAAAATTGGCCCGTTCCGGCGTAAAGACCGAAGCATTGAACTCTTGCGTCCACTCCGTCCAGATCAGCGCCTGCTCGAGATCGCTGCCGGCCAGCGCCAGCATGGCTTTAAGCTCGCCCACGCGCAGGGTATACCAGCCGTTGTCTTTGCCGGAAGCAATGCCGAGCAGCTCGCGCACCCGGGTGAAATCATCCAGCCCTTCATCGTCCAGCGTTTGGATCAGCGCCAGATAACGCCGGCGCGGCCATTCGCTTTGCGGAAGTTGCAGCAGGGTGGTGCGCAGGTGCGCGCCCATGTTGTTGTTCGCCAGCAGCAGATCTTCCGCCGGGTAAATGTCTGACATGCCGGGCGCCAGGATGCGGCAGGCGTAGACACCCAGATGTTCATAGTCGGCGATATAAACTTCCTGGCCGGCGTCCCGGAAGATATCCATTAATGTGGCGAACTCTTCTTCCGTCGAACCGCTGAAAGACCAGTCGGCAAACGGATAATCGGCGTCTTTCTTAAACAAATCCCAGGAAATCAGGCCGCTGGAATCGATAAAATGCGTTTCCAGGTTGGCGTGTTCGGCGACCTCTTCATCATCAAAGGTCGGTGCTGTAAAGACGTCCAGATCTTTCAGGCTGCGCCCCTGCAGCAGCTCGGTGACGGTACGCTCCAGCGCGACGCCGAAATCGGGGTGGGCGCCGAATGACGCGAAGCAGGTGCCGTTGGCCGGGTTAAACAACACCACGCAGATGACCGGATACTGGCCGCCCAGCGAGGCGTCATAGGCGAAAATCGGAAATCCTTCCTGCTCCAGCTTCGCAATGGCTTCCACCACGCCGGGATAGCGCGCCAGAACGTCCGGCGGAATCTCCGGCAGGCTGATGGACTGCGCGATGATGTGGTTTTTTACGTAGCGCTCGAAAATCTCCGACAGCCCCTGCACGCGGGCTTCCGTGCAGGTGTTACCCGCCGACATGCCGTTGGAAACGTACAGATTGCCGATGATGTTCACCGGAATATAGACCGTTTTCCCATCCGACTGACGGGTAAAAGGCAGGGCGCAAATGCCGCGCTCGCTGTTGCCGGACTGGAGATCGACCAGATCGCTGCCGCTTAATTCATCTTCCGGATTGTAAAACTCAAGCAACGCCTCATCCAGAATACCTTCCGGCAGGGTGTTGTCCTGCGGGATCGGGAACCATCTTTCATTCGGATAGTGAACGAAATCGCCGTTCGCGATTTGGCTGCCGAGATAGAAATCGGCAAAGAAGTAGTTGGTGGACAGGCGCTCGAAGTATTCGCCGAGCGCAGAGGCCAGCGCGGCCTTTTTACTGGCGCCTTTTCCGTTGGTAAAGCAAAGCGGGCAGTCCCGGTCGCGGATATGGACGGACCAGACATGGGGAACCGGGTTGAGCCATGAAGCTTCTTCGATATTGAAGCCCAGGTCGGCGAGCTTCTGCTGAAAACGGGCGATGGAATCTTCCAGGGCGGCGTCTTTACCGGGGATAAATGTTTGTGTCATGTCAGGCCAATGTTAATGAATAAAACAAGCATTCTACGTCCTTTTCCAAAAATGCTCTACGAATTCACTAACTTTGTTGAATGTCACAGTAATTGTATGGATATGGGTGATAATTCAGCGAGTTATCCTACAGGAGAGATCTGATGAAGTTAGTAAAAGTAAGCTTGTTGGCACTCTTGGTTTCAGGCTTCAGCGGCGCAGCCCTGGCGTTACCCAACGTGACGATTCTGGCAACGGGCGGAACCATCGCCGGCGGCGGCGATTCTGCAACGAAGTCCAGTTATAAGGCGGGTAAGGTTGGTGTTGAAACGCTGGTCGATGCAGTACCGCAACTGAAAGATATTGCCAACATCAAAGGCGAGCAGGTAGTCAGCATCGGTTCACAAGATATGAACGATGAGGTTTGGTTGAAGCTGGCGAAGAAAATCAACGCCGACTGCAACAAAACCGACGGTTTCGTGATTACCCATGGTACGGATACCATGGAAGAAACCGCATATTTTCTTGATTTAACCGTGAAGTGCGAAAAGCCGGTGGTCATGGTCGGCGCGATGCGTCCTTCAACGGCAATGAGTGCAGACGGCCCCTTCAACCTGTATAACGCGGTGGTCGCCGCCGCCGATCCGGCCTCCGCGCGCCGCGGCGTGCTGGTGGTGATGAACGACACCGTACTGGATGCGCGCGATGTGACGAAAACCAACACCACCGGCGTGCAGACGTTCCAGTCGCCGAATTACGGGGCGCTGGGATACGTTCACAACAGTAAAATCGATTACCAGAGAAGACCGGGACGTCGTCACACTTCGGAAACGCCGTTTAACGTCAACAATCTGAATGCGCTGCCGAAGGTGGGTATCGTCTATAACTATGCCAACGCCTCCGAACTGCCGGCTAAAGCTCTGATTGATGCAGGTTATCAGGGCATCGTCAGCGCCGGGGTGGGTAACGGCAACCTGTATCACAGCGTGTTCGATACGCTGGCCAACGCCGCGAAAAAAGGCGTGGTTGTCGTGCGTTCTTCCCGTGTTCCGACAGGGTCGACCACACAAGATGCGGAAGTGGATGACGTCAAATACGGATTCGTGGCCTCCGGCACGCTGAATCCGCAAAAGGCGCGCGTTCTGTTGCAGTTGGCGCTGACCCAGACCGACGATCCGCAAAAGATTCAGCAGATATTTAATATGTACTGAGTTGCTGCGGGCTGACGCCCGTACACGCTCCGCGCCCGTACCTTAACCGGTGCGGGCGTTTTTATCTCCGTAACAAAAATTAAACATGGGTTGGCGGAGGATATGCAGAAGAAAATGGTGCACAGGGAAAAGAGTGAAGGAGAAAGTACAGCATAAGCCGGACATGCCGGCATGCTTGCCTGATCGCTTTTGTCCGGAAGAAACGGGATAACCGTTGCAGTGAACGTGCGCGGGTGATAAAACCAAACGATTACGCGAATTTTTGGTACTTAATTACAAAGCGGTGAGGGGAAATGACACAGGTTTATAATTTCAGCGCCGGCCCGGCGATGTTGCCGACGGAAGTCTTGCGTCGCGCAGAGCAGGAATTGTGCAATTGGCATGGTCTGGGTACATCGGTGATGGAAATCAGCCATCGCAGCAAGGAGTTCATGCAGGTGGCGGCTGAAGCTGAGCAGGATCTGCGTGACTTGCTGAAGGTGCCGGATAATTACAAAGTTTTGTTTTGCCACGGCGGCGCGCGCGCCCAGTTTGCGGCAGTTCCCCTCAACCTGTTGGGCAACAGCCAGAGTGCGGATTATATGGACGGCGGTTATTGGGCGCACTGTGCGGTCAAAGAGGCGCTAAAATATTGCACGCCGGTGGTATGTGATATCACAACCCGCAACGCCGATGGCGAGCAGGCGATCAAGCCGATGCGCGAGTGGACGTTAACCGATGATTCGGCATTTCTGCACTTCTGCCCGAATGAGACGATTGACGGTATTGCGATTGATGAGCAACCGGACTTCGGCGACAAGGTCGTTGTGGCCGATTTCTCCTCCACCATCCTTTCCCGTCCGCTGGATGTTAGCCGCTACGGTCTGATCTACGCCGGTGCGCAGAAGAATATCGGCCCTGCGGGTATTACCGTAGTGATTGTGCGTGAAGACCTGTTAGGTAAAGCGCGTAAAGAGCTGCCGTCTATTCTGGACTACAAGGTTCTGGCGGAAAATGATTCCATGTTTAATACGCCGCCAACATTTGCCTGGTACCTGTCAGGTATGGTATTTAAATGGCTTAAAGAACAAGGTGGCCTGACGGAAATGCAGAAGCGCAACCAGGCCAAAGCTGAATTATTGTATAGCGCTGTCGATGGCAGCGATTTCTATAGCAATAGCGTCGCTAAAACTAACCGTTCATGGATGAACGTTCCCTTCCAGTTGGCCGATCCCAAATTGGATCCGTTGTTTCTTGAGGAAGCGAAAGCCGCCGGATTGCATGCCCTGAAAGGGCACCGGGTGGTAGGGGGAATGCGGGCGTCCATTTATAACGCTATGCCGATTGAAGGCGTGAAGGCATTAACAGATTTTATGGCCGGGTTTGAACGCCGCCACGGTTAAGCGTAAAGTACGAAAAACACCCTGAAACCCCGGCATGCCGGGGTTTTTTGTCGCCGATATTTTTTCAGCGGCAGCTTTTGGGGTGACAGCGTGACAAGAAATATGTACAACAGTGTCATCTTTTATTTGCAGGGCGAATACGCTGCTGCCGTTGAGTTTAGCCGGAGAACACATCATGCAGGATTCCCTGACATTATCACCGATAGCCAAATTTTCAGGGGAGATCAATCTGCCCGGTTCTAAAAGCGTTTCCAACCGCGCGTTGCTGCTGGCGGCGCTGGCCCGGGGAACGACCCGGCTGCACAACCTGCTGGACAGCGACGACGTCCGCCATATGCTCAATGCGCTGAAGGCGTTGGGCGTGCACTACCAGCTTTCCGACGATCGTACCCGCTGTGAAATTACCGGTGTCGGCGGCCCATTGCAGGCGAAAAGCGCGCTGGAGCTCTTTCTGGGCAACGCGGGGACGGCGATGCGTCCGCTGGCGGCCGCGTTGTGCCTGGGGCAGGGGAACGTCATTCTGACCGGCGAACCACGCATGAAAGAGCGCCCGATCGGCCATTTGGTTGACGCGCTGCGTCAGGGCGGGGCGCAGATTGACTATCTGGAGCAGGAAAACTATCCGCCGCTGCGCCTGCGCGGCGGTTTTCACGGTGGTGATATTTCCGTGGACGGCAGCGTTTCCAGCCAGTTCCTTACCGCATTACTGATGACGGCGCCGCTGGCCGGGCAGGATACGACGATTACGATCAAAGGCGATCTGGTATCGAAGCCCTATATCGATATTACGCTGGCGCTGATGAAAAACTTCGGCGCGCGCGCAACGCATGAAAATTACCAACGGTTCCATATTCCCGGCAATCAGCAGTATGTCGCGCCGCAGGATTATCTGGTGGAGGGCGATGCTTCGTCTGCTTCTTATTTCCTGGCGGCGGCGGCTATTCGCGGCGGCTGCGTGCGGGTGGGCGGCATCGGCAGGAACAGCGTACAGGGTGATATCCGCTTTGCCGACGTACTGGAAAAAATGGGAGCGGAAATTCGCTGGGGAGACGACTACATCGAGTGCTGCCGCGGTTCGCTGCACGGTGTGGATATGGATATGAACCATATTCCCGACGCCGCGATGACCATCGCCACTACGGCGCTGTTTGCCGAAGGCCCCACGACGATTCGCAATATTTATAACTGGCGGGTAAAAGAAACGGACCGCCTGAGCGCCATGGCGACGGAGCTGCGTAAAGTCGGGGCGGACGTGGAGGAAGGTGAGGACTACATCCGGATAACGCCGCCGCAGCAACTGAAGGCCGCCGAGATCGGCACCTACAACGATCATCGCATGGCGATGTGTTTTTCGCTGGTGGCGCTGTCAGACACGCCGGTGACTATTCTCGATCCGGGGTGTACGGCGAAGACATTCCCTGATTATTTCCGCCAGTTCGCCCGGCTGAGCCATTCATCCTAATCTGAAAAAGCGGCCCCGTGGGGCGGCGCTTGCCGCCCTGCTGATTGCCCGTTTGCGCAGCTCGGCCTGCATGCGCAGTCGCAAAGTGCAAAAAATTACCTACAGTAAATTGGTAGTTTTTCCGGCAACTGAACCGGCTGAGGGTAACAGATTGATGGCGGTAAGCGTATAATGCGCGCCGCTATGCCTGCCCCGGCAGGCGGACCGTTTTCCCTAACGCAAGGAGACATGAATGACGGCAATAGTTCCCGTGATCACCGTTGATGGGCCGAGCGGCGCCGGTAAAGGGACATTGTGCAAAGCGCTTGCTGAAACGCTGGGATGGCATTTGCTGGATTCCGGCGCCATTTACCGGGTGCTGGCGCTGGCAGCCCTGCATCATCAGGTTGATATTTCATCGGAAGAAGCCCTGGTTCCTCTGGCTGCGCACCTTGACGTACGTTTTGTGGCGCAAAGCGGGCAACTGCAGGTCATCCTGGAAGGCGAAGACGTCAGTAACGAAATCCGTACGGAAACCGTGGGCAACACGGCATCGCAGGCGGCGGCGTTCCCCCGTGTCAGAGAGGCGCTGCTGCGCCGTCAGCGCGCATTTCGCGAAGCGCCGGGCCTGATTGCCGACGGACGCGACATGGGTACCGTGGTATTTCCGGATGCGCCGGTAAAGATTTTTCTTGATGCCAGCGCGGAAGAACGTACGCATCGCCGTATGCATCAGTTGCAGGAAAAAGGCTTTAGTGTTAATTTTGACCGCCTTTTGGCCGAGATCCAGGAGCGGGACTACCGCGACCGTAACCGTGCCGTGGCGCCATTAGTGCCGGCGCAGGACGCGTTGCTGCTGGATTCGACCCGGATGTCCATTGAACAGGTCATCGACCGTGCGCTGGGCTATGTCCGGGAGAAATTGTCACTTCCTGAATGAGCGGCTTTATTGCAACAGCGCGGGAAGTCAGGTCGCTTTTTTGACCGTGAATGATAGCCAGTAATGCAAAAATGCACTCTGGCTATTGTTGTTATTGATATTTTTGTTCATCATCACCCGGTGAACGTTGTATAATTATTACCCCCCCTGCCGCAACGGAACCGTAGCAGGGTATGTTAAACAACCCCCATCTCGCAGGATGCCTGATGGACGTTAAATTAAAGAACCCTGAAGATTATCAACATGACTGAATCTTTTGCTCAACTCTTTGAAGAATCCTTAAAAGAAATCGAAACCCGCCCGGGTTCCATCGTTCGTGGTGTTGTTGTTGCTATCGACAAAGATGTCGTGCTGGTTGACGCCGGCCTGAAATCTGAGTCCGCCATTCCGGTAGAGCAGTTCAAAAACGCCCAGGGCGAACTGGAAATCCAGGTAGGCGACGAAGTTGACGTTGCACTGGACGCAGTGGAAGACGGCTTCGGCGAAACGCTGCTGTCCCGTGAAAAAGCCAAGCGCCACGAAGCCTGGCTGATGCTGGAAAAAGCTTACGAAGAAGCTGCAACCGTTACCGGCGTGATCAACGGCAAAGTGAAGGGTGGCTTCACCGTAGAACTGAACGGCATTCGCGCGTTCCTGCCGGGCTCCCTGGTAGACGTTCGTCCGGTGCGTGACACTCTGCACCTGGAAGGAAAAGAGCTTGAGTTCAAAGTCATCAAGCTGGACCAGAAGCGCAACAACGTAGTTGTTTCCCGCCGTGCCGTTATCGAATCCGAGAACAGCGCAGAGCGCGATCAGCTGCTGGAAAACCTGCAGGAAGGTATGGAAGTCAAGGGTATCGTTAAGAACCTGACCGACTACGGTGCCTTCGTTGACCTGGGTGGCGTTGATGGCCTGCTGCACATCACTGATATGGCCTGGAAACGCGTTAAGCATCCGAGCGAAATCGTGAACGTGGGTGACGAAATCACCGTTAAAGTGCTGAAGTTTGACCGCGAGCGTACCCGTGTTTCCCTGGGCCTGAAGCAACTGGGCGAAGATCCGTGGGTAGCTATCGCCAAGCGTTATCCGGAAGGTACCAAACTGACCGGCCGCGTGACCAACCTGACCGACTACGGCTGCTTCGTTGAAATCGAAGAAGGCGTTGAAGGCCTGGTTCACGTTTCCGAAATGGATTGGACCAACAAAAACATCCACCCGTCCAAAGTTGTCAACGTTGGCGACGTAGTGGAAGTGATGGTTCTGGATATCGACGAAGAGCGCCGTCGTATCTCCCTGGGTCTGAAGCAGTGCAAATCCAACCCGTGGCAGCAGTTCGCTGAAACCCACAACAAGGGCGACCGCGTTGAAGGTAAGATCAAGTCAATCACTGACTTCGGCATCTTCATCGGCCTGGACGGTGGCATCGATGGTCTGGTTCACCTGTCTGACATCTCCTGGAACGTTGCCGGCGAAGAAGCCGTGCGCGAATACAAGAAAGGTGATGAAATCGCCGCTGTTGTTCTGCAGGTCGATGCAGAGCGCGAGCGTATCTCCCTGGGCGTGAAGCAGCTGGCTGAAGATCCGTTCAACAACTACATCTCTATGAATAAGAAAGGTGTGATTGTTAAGGGTAAAGTCACTGCAGTTGACGCTAAAGGTGCTACAGTTGAATTGGCGGATGGCGTAGAAGGTTATCTGCGTGCTTCTGAAGCTTCCCGTGACCGCGTTGAAGACGCCACCCTGGTGCTGAACGTGGGCGACGAAGTTGAAGCCAAATTCACCGGCGTAGATCGTAAGAACCGCGTTGTAAGCCTGTCTGTACGTGCTAAAGACGAAGCTGACGAGAAAGATGCAATCGCTTCTGTGAACAACAAGCAGGAAGATTCAAACTTCTCTAACGCTATGGCTGAAGCATTTAAAGCAGCTAAAGGCGAGTAATGATGAGGGCGGCTTCGGCCGCCTTTTAACGGTAGTTAAGCTGCGGCGTGTTTCGTTAATACGGAGCACAGCTTGGAGGATATATGACCAAGTCAGAACTCATTGAAAGACTAGCTGGCCAGCAATCGCATCTCCCCGCCAAGGTGGTTGAGGATGCGGTAAAAGAGATGCTTGAGCATATGGCTGCTACGCTTGCCGGCGGTGAGCGCATTGAAATCCGCGGATTCGGCAGTTTTTCGCTTCACTACCGTGCACCGCGTGTTGGCCGTAACCCAAAAACCGGCGACAAAGTTGAGTTGGAAGGTAAATACGTTCCGCACTTTAAACCGGGTAAAGAGTTGCGCGACAGAGCGAACATTTACGCGTAAAACCGTAGTCGATAAAAATTCCGAGCGGCGCCTTTTATGGCGCCGTTTTTTTTGCCTGTTTCCGTTGCTGCGGCGTGCTCCGCAGTTTCCTCAGTAACATGCGTGATTGCCGTTTTTGTTTGCAATGTACTTTGACAAGTACGTTTTTGCCGGTTGGCTCCTCAACAGACAACCGGCATGCTGAGGCCCAAAGCAGCGGGAGGAGGCAGAAACATCGAAACGGGCAAAATCATTACCGCACTGGCAGCGGGATCCGCCATTATTGGCTTATTGCCGGTATTACCTTCGCACAATGTGTTGCTGCTGCTTTCCCTGGCCGCCATGTTGCTGCTTTGCTGTAATAACGCGCCGTTAATCCTGGTTGCGCTGCTGTGCTGCGGCGTAGTGTGGGGATGCCTGAACGCATGGCAGGTTATGGCGCCTCTGCGGCTGCTCCAGCCACATAATCGGGCGGTATTACTGCGGGGATACGTTATTTCAGCCAGCCTGCACGATGAGCGGGAGAAGATAAAGACGGTATTTCGGGTAACTCATGTCGGAGGTGAAAAATACCGGGTTCCGTTTAACGTCACGCTTGACTGGAATAACCGGCAATATCCGTTTTGCGCGGGTCAGCGCTGGGCGCTTAGCGTACGTTTGCGGGCGATACACAGCCGCCTGAATGAGGGGGGCTTTGACGGGCAACGGTATGCCGTCAGCAATGGCCGGGTGCTGCAGGGCAGCCCTGTATCTTACCGGGCGATAGATATGCGCTGCGGCTGGCGGCAGCGCATCATTGACCAGGCGCTGCAAAAGCTTCCTTCCACTGAAGGACGCGCCATTCTTATCGCCCTGGCTTTTGGCGAACGGGGATTGCTGAGTGCTGACCAGCGACGTTTGATGCAAGACCACGGCATTGCCCACCTGATGGCGATTTCCGGGCTGCATATTGCTCTGGCGGCATTATTCGGTTGGGGCATGGCCCGGCTGGGGCAACTGATTTTACCCGTGAACTATAATACGCCGACGTTTCCTCTGCTGCTGGGCATCGTTTGTGCCTGGGGCTACGTATGGCTTTCCGGCGCGAACCCGCCGGCATTGCGCGCCGGGGTCGGTTGTACCTTCTGCGCGGTGCTCAGCCTTTGCGGATACAGCATGACGGTACGCCAACGTTTTCAATGGGTTGTTGCCGCGATTGTGCTCTATGATCCCCTGACCGTGTTATCGCAGAGTTTCTGGTTATCATTTACTGCGGTAGGGTGCCTGACGTTATGGTATTGGCTGCTGCCGTTACCAGAAAACGTGCGCAGGAGAAGGCGCTTCTTTCCCGTGCGTCTTCTCCATTTGCAGCTTGGCATCATGCTGTTAATGCAACCACTGCAAATTCTCCTGTTTCATGGCGTCAGCCTGACGGCGTTGCCGGTCAATATGTTGGCGGTTCCCTTTGTTTCTTTTCTGCTGGTCCCGGTGATTCTTCTGGGGCTGTTGCTGCAGGCTCAGATCGTGTGGGCGGCTGCGGATATGTTGGTCAGCGGGCTGATGTCCCTGCTTCAACCGCTGCCGGCGCTGTGGTTTCCCGCCAGCGGAACCTGGGCGGCATTCGCCCTGATGCTGGCGCTATGGATGATGATGACGCTTCTCTGCCGCTGGCGTGGTTTTATGGGCGGTGGTGTGGCGGCGGCTGTCATCCTATATTCTATGAAGGTCGTGAATGTAGCAGATAAGGATACCTGGCATCTTCACATGCTTGATGTGGGGCATGGGCTCGCCGTGGCCATAGAGCGTAACGGAAAAGTGTTACTCTACGATATCGGCAACCGCTGGGACGGCGGGGATATGGCGACGATGGAAATCATTCCCTGGTTACGCGGCAAAGGGTTGGAACCGGAAGGCATTATCATCAGCCATATGCATACTGACCACAACGGTGGCTTGCGCCCGCTGCAAGAGGCGTATCCCGGCATCTGGCTGCGTTCCCCACAGATGGGCGACATGCCCTGTATACGCGGAGAGCGCTGGCAGTGGCAGGGGATTACGTTCAGTGCGCTGTGGCCGGAAAAAGCAACGGCTTCACCGGGAAACAATGCATCGTGTGTATTAATGCTCACGCAAGGGCGGCACAGGGTGCTGCTGACGGGGGATGTCGAGCAGGCGGCTGAAGGGGCGCTTGTCCGGTTAGAGAGAGACGGCTTGCGGGCAGATGTGTTACAGGTGCCGCATCATGGCAGCAATACTTCTTCATCGGCCCTGTTTTTAAGAACCGTTGCGCCACAGGTTGTATTGAGCTCGTCGGCCCGCTATTCTCCGTGGCGTTTCCCGTCAGGTAAGGTTTTGGAACGTTATCGCCGCCAGGGAGCCGGGTGGCATGACACAGCACATGCGGGGCAGATACGGGCCGGCTTTTCCGGCGCGGGCCTGCGCATTGTTGAATACCGGACACAATTAATTCCCCGCTGGTACCACGCTTGGTTTGGCGTTGGGGGGGAGAATGAGTAAAATAGCCAGCTATTTCAATTGAGGCGGTTAATTGCATGCTGAATGATAAAGATCTTTCGACCTGGCAAACATTTCGTCGTTTGTGGCCGATGATCTCTCCTTTTAAAGCTGGCCTGATTGTGGCGTCCGTCGCGTTGATTATTAACGCTGCAAGTGATGCGTACATGCTTTCTTTACTGAAACCGTTATTAGATGACGGTTTTGGTAAGGCTGGTTCAAGCATCCTGCGCTGGATGCCGCTTGCCGTGATAGGCCTGATGTTGGTGCGCGGGGTGTCGGGATTTATTTCCAGCTACTGCGTGTCGTGGGTGTCCGGCAAGGTGGTGATGAATATGCGTCGCCGTTTGTTCAGCCACATGATGGGCATGCCGGTCGCCTTTTTCGATCAGCAATCAACCGGAACCCTGTTGTCGCGCATTACCTATGATTCCGAGCAGGTTGCTTCCTCTTCTTCCAGCGCGCTGATTACCGTCGTACGCGAAGGCGCTTCGATTATTGCCTTGTTTTGCATGATGTTTTATTACAGTTGGCAACTGTCGGTGATTTTGCTGGTTATCGCTCCGGTCGTTTCCTTTGCGATGCGGATGGTATCCAAACGCTTCCGCAACATCAGTAAGAACATGCAAAACACCATGGGAATGGTGACCACCAGCGCGGAGCAGATGCTTAAAGGGCACAAAGAGGTACTGATTTTCGGCGGCCAGCAGGTTGAAACGGAACGGTTTAATAAGGTCAGCAACCGGATGCGTCACCAGAGCATGAAAATGGTGGCAGCGTCATCCATCTCCGATCCCATCATTCAGTTGATTGCTTCTTTCGCGCTCTCTTTCGTGCTCTACGCCGCCAGTTTTCCGAGCGTAATGGAAACCCTGACGGCGGGAACCATCACGGTTGTCTTTTCCTCGATGATCGCCCTGATGCGTCCGCTGAAGTCGCTGACCAACGTCAATGCCCAGTTCCAGCGCGGTATGGCGGCCTGCCAGACGTTGTTCTCTATCCTGGATATGGAGCAGGAGAAAGATGAAGGCAAGCGGGTTGTGGAACGGGCCAAAGGGGACGTTGAGTTTCGTCATGTGACGTTCAGCTATCCGGGAAAAGAGACGCCGGCGCTGCGTGACGTCAGCCTGCATATCCCCGAAGGGAAAACGGTAGCGCTCGTCGGGCGCTCAGGTTCCGGTAAATCCACGATTGCCAGCTTGCTGACGCGTTTCTACGATATTCAGCAGGGAGAAATCCTGATTGATGGCTACGACCTGCGCGAGTACACCCTGAGTTCTTTGCGTAATCAGGTGGCGCTGGTGTCGCAAAATGTGCATTTGTTTAATGACACCATCGCCAACAATATCGCCTACGCGCGTACTGATATTTACAGCCGGGAAGACATCGAAAAGGCGGCTCACATGGCGTATGCCATGGACTTCATTTCTAAAATGGATGAGGGGCTGGATACGGTGATCGGTGAAAACGGCGTATTGCTTTCCGGCGGTCAGCGCCAACGTATTGCGATAGCCCGCGCTTTGCTGCGTGACAGCCCGATTCTGATCCTCGATGAGGCGACTTCCGCGCTGGATACTGAATCTGAGCGCGCGATACAGGCAGCACTGGACGAGTTGCAGAAAAACCGCACTTCGCTGGTCATCGCTCATCGCCTGTCCACGATAGAAAATGCCGATGAAATCCTGGTAGTGGAGGATGGCCGTATTGTTGAACGCGGCAATCACGAAACCCTGCAGGCGCTTGGCGGTGCTTATGCACAACTGCACCGGATGCAGTTCGGCCAATGATTGAACGTATCTGGTCAGGTCAATCCCGCCTTTACTGGCTGCTGCTGCCGCTCTCCTGGCTGTATGGCCTGGTGAGCGTTGTGCGCCGGGCCTGTTACCGCTGGGGAATATTCTCCGGCTGGCGCGCCCCGGTGGCGGTTGTGGTGGTTGGAAACCTGACCGCAGGCGGAAATGGTAAAACGCCGGTTGTGATCTGGCTGGCGGAACAACTGCTGGCGCGTGGTAAGCGCGTCGGCGTGGTGTCCCGTGGGTATGGTGGTAAGTCGGATGTTTATCCGTTGGTGATTGACGACGCTGTGACAACCGCGCAGGCCGGCGATGAACCGGTGCTGATTCATCAGCGTACCGGCGTGCCGGTGGCCGTGGCACCCCGGCGCAGCGAGGCGGTTAAGGCGCTGCTTGCGCGTCAGTCGCTGGATGTGATCATCACGGATGACGGCCTGCAACATTATGCGTTGGCACGGGATCTTGAGCTGGTGGTTATTGACGGCGTTCGCCGCTTCGGTAATGGCTGGTGGTTGCCTGCCGGCCCGATGCGGGAGCGGGCAGGGCGCCTGAAAGACGTTGACGCCGTGATTGTGAACGGCGGCGAAGCGCGGGAAGGCGAAATTCCGATGTCGTTGGCTGGCGATACGCTGGTTAATTTGCGCAGTGGGGAACGCCGTCCGGCTGCGGGCTTCCCCCGCTCGGTCGCCATTGCGGGAATCGGACATCCGCCCCGTTTTTTCAATACATTAGGTATGCTGGGTATTCCGCTGTCTGACACCGTGGCTTTTGCCGATCACCGTGATTATGCGGAAGAAGAACTGGCCGGGTTAACGCCGCAAGGCGAGCCGCTGCTTATGACCGAAAAAGATGCGGTCAAGTGTCGTCACTTCGCACATGACAACTGGTGGTTCTTACCCGTTGATGCCCGGTTTCCTGAATGGCAGGCGTCCGGGCTGTTGGAAAAGGTACTTATCGCCATCGATAAAAAATGTTGAATAAAATTGCTTGCCCGGTACGGATTTTTATGCGTAAATACATACCGGCCTGTGATGCAGACCTATTTATGTAGACATAAGATAAAGCAGTTCTCCTCAAGTCGTTATCGTTTGATTCCGCCTGTTCGACGAACCTCCTTCTTAGTGCCACCCATAAGTTAGTATCTGAGTACTTGGCCTAATGCCCTCGGGCTTGTTTCATTAAATCAAAGGTAATATCAATGAGTAAGAAAACCGGTCAGGTTAAGTGGTTCAACGAAAGCAAAGGTTTTGGTTTCATTGAGCAGCATGACGGCGGTAAAGACGTGTTCGTTCATTTCTCTGCTATCGTCAATGACGGTTTCAAAACCCTGGCCGAAGGCCAGCGTGTAGAATACACCATTCAGGACAGCCCGCGCGGGCCGGCTGCCGCGAATGTAGTCGCTCTGTAAGATACGGAGCATATAAAGTGCGATGATGAGTCGATCGTTAATCCCGGAATAAGAAACCGGTGATGCTCATCTCCGCATACCAAAGCCCGCATATTGCGGGCTTTTTTGTTTAATCAGCTCGATGAGGTTCTTAACGATAACTTGAAAATGAGCGGTAACACCCCCAATTCTTTTTATGAGTCATGAATGACGGGTGTAAATATAAGAAGGTAAAAATTATGACACAAACTTTAAAAATGGGTTTTGTAAAGTGGTACAACCCGGCCGATGGTTTCGGTATTATTTCTCCGAATGACGGTGGTAACGATCTCTATGTCAACCGTTCAGCGATTGCGAACTCACGTAATAAGACGCTGACGGAAGGCCAAAGGGTAGAATTCTCTACTTATCTGAGCAGCCGCGGCCTCTCTGCCGCAGACGTTATCGCTTACTGATAACACCGTAACAGCCAGCAACCCTTTCCTGAGACATCTTCCTGCTGGCTGTTTCTGATACATTCCCCCTATAATCAATCTTTAATCTTAATTTCCTTCGTTATCAGGAGCATTCATGCCGGATATGAAGCTGCCTCTGCGAGTATTACGTTACTTACATCTGAGCGCCCAGGGGCTTGCCCATCCGCGCCGGCGCAAGGCGGTATTCACCGATGTTGCTGCCTGTATACGGGAGATGGGGCTGCTCCAGATCGACACCATAAACGTGGTGGCCCGCAGTCCGTACCTGGTGTTATTTTCCCGCCTGGGAGACTACCCCGCGCAGTGGCTGGAGGATACCCTGCGACAGGGGGATATTCTGGAATATTGGGCGCATGAGGCCTGCTTTATTCCACGGGAAGATTACCGTTTGGTGCGCCCCTCCATGTTGGCGCCGGAGGCGATGGGGTGGAAATATTCAGCGCAGTGGCATGATACACACCGACAGGATATTGAAGCGCTGGTCAGGCATGTGCGTGAAAACGGGCCGGTACGTTCTGTTGAGCTGGGTAAGCAGCGTAAGAAAAGTAACGGCTGGTGGGAGTGGAAGCCGGAAAAGCGGCACCTGGAAACCCTGTTTACGCTGGGAGAGCTGATGGTGTGCGCCAGGGAAAATTTTCACCGTGTCTACGACCTGGCGGAGCGCGTCATACCGGAATGGCGTGATGAAGAGCATGGGCTATCGTTGGATGTTGCCCGTCGCATCATGCTGGAAAAAAGCGCCAGTGCGCTGGGCGTGTTCCGCGCCGCCTGGCTGGCGGACTATTACCGTCTCAAGCGGGTAAATGCGGCGAATGTTGTGCAGGGATGGCTTGAGGAAGGAAAAGTGATCCGGGTGGGTTGTGAAGAACTGGACGGCGACTTTTTCGTGCATCATTCGCTGTTGCCTTTGTTGGACCAGGCGGAATCACTGAAGGCAACGCATACTTCGCTGCTGTCGCCGTTTGATCCTGTGGTATGGGATCGAAACCGGGCCAGCGAACTATTTGGTTTCGAATACCGTCTGGAATGCTATACGCCGGAAGCGAAGCGGCGTTACGGGTACTTTGTGCTGCCGCTGCTGCACAAAGGCGGGTTGGTCGGGCGAATGGACTGCAAGCTTCACCGTCAGCAGGGGGTGCTGGAAGTGAAGCGTTGTTATCTGGAATCTGATACTAAAGTCACGGCGGGGAAAGTCCGTGATTTCCGGGCGGCGCTAACGCGCTTTGCCGACTGGCAGCGGGCGGATTCCGTGGCTATCGTGGCGCAACCGGAAAGCCTGCGGCGGATATGGGGAAGCGGATGGCAAGTCCGTGAGGACGAATAAAACAGAAGGGCAATGGATAACCATTGCCCTTTGGCGTTTAGTTGCTGAAGTTAGCAAACATAGCGATGATTTTGTGCAGCACTTTCATAACTCTTCTTCGTTGGTATTTTGCAGGTGTTACTCTATTTTGTGATGTAAATCACATTTCAAAACTACGCTTCCCGCCGGAAAAAAGCAACGTGATTATTTATCTCCCTCCCGTCGTATTTTCATGATGTTCCGGACTTCGCAATGAAGAATAAGAATTTACTCTTTACCAATATGATACGTATAAACCCGCTTATCGCCGTGGGTGCGTAACGGCCGGCAACGGGGTATGCTATCCGCCATGCATTTATTACTGACGTGCGACACTGATTAGGAAGAACTATGGATCACCGTTTACTTGAAATCGTTGCCTGCCCGGTTTGCAACGGCAAACTTTACTTCGATAAAGAAAATCAGGAACTGGTCTGTAAGGCTGACCGTCTTGCTTATCCGCTGCGGGACGGGATTCCGGTGCTGCTGGAGAATGAAGCGCGGGTGTTACCCCTGGATGAGGGTGCAGCATGAGTTTTGTTGCGATTATCCCTGCCCGTTATGCCTCAACCCGTCTCCCCGGCAAACCGTTGGCGGACATCGGTGGTTTGCCGATGGTGGTGCGCGTTATGGCGCAGGCCAAAGCATCCGGCGCGTCACGGGTGATCGTGGCGACCGACCATGATGACGTCGTCAGCGCCGTGCAGGCCGCCGGCGGCGAAGTCTGCATGACCCGAGCCGATCATCATTCCGGCACGGAGCGACTGGCGGAAGTGATTGAACGCTACGGCTTCGCGGATGATGAAATCATTGTTAACGTACAGGGCGACGAGCCGCTCATTCCGCCGGTTATCATCTCGCAGGTGGCGGAAAACATCGCCCGCAGCGAAGCCGGTATGGCGACGCTGGCCGTGCCGATTACCAGCAGTGAAGAGGCCTTTAACCCCAACGCGGTGAAGGTTGTGTGTGACAGTAAAGGCTATGCGCTCTATTTCTCCCGCGCCACGATTCCCTGGGAGCGCGATCGGTTCGCCGTATCCCGTGAGCAGATCGGCGACGTTTTCCTGCGCCATATCGGCATTTATGCTTATCGCGCCGGCTTTATCCGCCGTTATGTCACCTGGGCGCCCAGCCAACTGGAGCAAATCGAGATGCTGGAGCAACTCAGGGTGCTGTGGTACGGCGAGAAAATTCACGTTGCCGTCGCGCTGGCGGCGCCCGGTACGGGCGTAGACACGCCGGAAGATCTGCAACGGGTGCGCGAACTGGTCCGGAACGGCGCATAGCGCCGTTTCATTCCCCCCGCCAGCGGATTAATTTACTGAGGAGCGTGCGATTGCACGCTCTTTTGATCTGGGTTGGGAATGTAAAATTTATTCTGTACGATGATAGACCTCCCAGTCAGAGCGGTGAAAGGTATTGGCGATGGAGCACCTGAAAGCGGAACTGAGCGTAGTATTGGGCGAACCGGTCGGAAGGCTGGAGCGCATCAGCGAACAACCCTACGCACATTTGTTTGCGCTTTATAATCAACAGGGAGCGCCGATACCGCTGGTTGCCAAAAGCTATGTGTGCCAGGGCATCGCACAACAGGAAGCTTACAAACTCTCAATGCTGGCCCGCCAGGGTGACATCCGCCTGCCGACGGTTTACGGCATGCTGACCACGCACCAATCCCCTTATAAAGAAGTGATGCTGATTGAACGCCTGCGCGGCGTGTCCGTGGAAGCGCCAACGCGCACGCCGCAGCGTTGGCAGTGCCTGATGGATCAGATCGTCGAGGGCGTGCTGGCCTGGCACCGCATTGACGGCCATGGTTGCGTCGGCTGCGTGGACAGCGTACAGGAAAACAGCTGGCCGGCATGGTATGGGCAGCGCCTGGAGGTGATTTGGGCCACGCTCAACAGCATGCGGGGCAACCAGCTTGATATGGAAACCCGCCGGATTCTGTTCCGTAGCCGGGAATGCCTGCCGGCGCTGTTCGCTGGTTTCGACGACAGTTGCGTGCTGGTGCATGGCAACCTGACGCTGCGCAGCATGCTGAAGGATCCGCGCAGCGACCAGCTTCTGGCAATGCTGAACCCCGGCATGACGCTCTGGGCGCCGCGTGAATACGATCTTTTCCGCCTCAGCGAAGACGGGATGGCAACGATGTTGCTGCATCGTTACCTGCAAAAAGCGCCCGTCAGCGAGGATTTCATGGCGCGCCGCTGGCTGTACGTTCTGTGGGAGTCCATCGGGCGTTTTCTGCATACGGGGACGCTGGAGCATGAGGTGGTGAATCATGCCGCCCGTGAACTGTTACCCTGGCTGGAGTAACGCGCGAGTATCATTTTTGCGAAACTGAATTACCATTTTGATACGTTTGACACGCTGGTTCTGATAAATATCTCTTATCCATCCCCTTATTTTTGTTAAACGGGTTTACCTGGCAGGAGCAGGCCCGTTTATGTGCTTTCTTTATGTGAACTCCTTTGCAGAATTTCATCTTCCTGCCCCGTAATAGCGGAATATCTAACGGATTGTGCACGTTACATGCATAACGTTTCGGTCGCCGTACCGGGAACGTCATCCCGGCGGGGAGCATCGATGAGAATGCCGTACATCAGTATCCGGGAAAGCCAGGGCTTTCATACCGTAACCGCCGGCAAAGCCGGTTGTGTTGTAAAGGAGTGATGTGTCTATGAGTGTCATTAATGCCCAGCAAAGTGACGGGGAGGCCCGTCGGACTCAAAAAACCGACAATGTTGAACGTATGTTGCCCGTGGGGCAACTGTTTACGCTGGGGCTGCAGCATGTCCTGGTCATGTATGCCGGCGCTGTTGCCGTGCCGCTGGTTATCGGCGGCAGCCTGGGGCTTCCCAAGGAGCAAATCGCTTTTCTGATCAGTTCCGATCTGTTCTGCTGCGGGGTCGTGACGTTGCTGCAATGCCTGGGAATAGGGCGGTTCGCCGGGATCCGGCTGCCGGTGATTATGTCGGTGACGTTTGCCGCCGTTACGCCCATGCTGGCTATCGGCGCCAACCCGGAAATCGGCCTGACCGGCATTTTCGGCGCGACCATCGCATCGGGCATTATCGCCACGCTGCTGGTGCCGCTAATCGGCCGGTTGATGCCGTTGTTTCCTACCGTGGTAACGGGCGTGGTAATTACTTCCATCGGTATCAGCATCATGCAGGTCGGTATCGACTGGGCCGCCGGGGGGAAAGGAAATCCCGATTACGGTCATCCTCTCTATCTGATCACTTCCTTTTTGGTACTGACGTTTATCTTGCTGGTTACCCGTTTCGCCAAGGGGTTCCTGAGTAACGTTTCGGTGTTGCTGGGGATTATTTTCGGTTTCGTGCTGGCTTTTTTCATGGGAAAGGTCAGCTTCGCCGGATTAAGCGAAGCGGCGTGGTTTGCGCCGATTAAGCCCTTTGCGTTCGGCTGGCCGACGTTTGAACCAATATCGGTACTCACGCTGACCGTGGTGATGCTGATTACGTTTATTGAGTCGATGGGGATGTTTTTGGCATTGGGCGATATTGTCGGACGTCCGGCAAAGCAGGAGGACATCGTGCGCGGTCTGCGCGTTGACGGCATCGGTACGATTATCGGCGGGATGTTTAACAGTTTCCCTCACACCTCGTTTTCCCAGAACGTCGGTCTGGTCAGCGTAACCGGCGTTTCCAGCCGCTGGGTCTGCGTAATGTCAGGCGGGATTCTGCTGGTATTCGGGTTGGTGCCCAAGATGGCGGTTGTCGTGGCTTCCATTCCGCAATTCGTGCTGGGCGGTGCAGGCATCGTGATGTTCGGCATGGTGTTGGCGACAGGGATTCGCATTTTGTCGCGCGCCAATTATTCCACCAATCGTTACAACCTCTATATCGTTGCGATCAGCTTAGGCGTAGGGATGATTCCGACGGTTTCCGGTCAGTTTTTCCAGCAAATGCCGGAGGTGTTTCAGCCTTTACTGCACAGCGGCATTTTGTTAGCCACGGTAAGCGCTGTAACGCTGAATCTGTACTTTAACGGCTATCACCCTGAAAAAGCGAAAGATGGCGAAGAGGGAGAGGCGGAGCAGGCGACGGGGTAAGTGACCATCAGACCGATCCGCGGAAGTGTGATGGCCTGAATGGCGATAAAGATGGAAATTTGTACACTAAAGACGGTAAGCGCAATAACAACAGCGGGCGGCGCAATGCCGCCCCGATAACGGCGCTGTCTCTGCTATTCCGCGCCGGGCCTGCCGGGTTTCGGTGGCCGGGAGACAGTTGCAGCATGTGAGCACATTGTCCTGATGAGGAAATAACATGCATAAAAAAACGCTGCTGGTTAAAAACGCCGAGCTGTTGGTCACCATGGATGACGAACGGCGTGAAATTCGTAAAGGAAGTTTGATCGTCGAAGGGAACCGGATCGTTGCCGTCGGCGGGCGTGAACTTCTGTCCGCCGGCGTTGATGAAGAGCTGGATTTGCGCGGACACGTCGTCATTCCGGGCTTGATCAACACCCATCACCATATGTTTCAGTCACTCACCCGCGCTATTCCTGCCGCACAGGACGGAGAGTTATTCAACTGGCTGCAACAGCTTTATCCGATTTGGGCCAGGCTCACGCCTGAAATGATCCACATCTCGACCCAAACGGCCATGGCTGAACTGATGCTTTCGGGCTGTACCACCGCCAGCGATCATCTGTACGTGTATCCCAACGGTTGCCGGCTAGACGACAGCATTGAGGCCGCAAGGGAAATCGGCATGCGTTTCCATGCCTGCCGCGGCAGTATGAGCGTCGGCCGCAGTAAAGGCGGGCTGCCGCCGGATGAGCTGGTAGAGAGCGAAAACGCTATTCTCGAAGATTCCCGCCGGTTGATTGAAAGCTATCATGATGCCGGTCGTTACAGCATGCTCAGAATCGCCCTGGCGCCTTGTTCGCCGTTTTCCGTCAGCCGCGAGCTGATGCAGAAGACTGCACGGCTGGCGCGCCAGTACGGCGTCTCCCTGCATACGCATCTGGCGGAGAACGACAACGATATTCGCTATAGCCAGGAGCGTTTCGGGATGACGCCGGCGCAGTACGCGGAAGATCTCGGCTGGGTCGGGGCCGATGTCTGGCATGCGCACTGCGTCAAGCTGGATGAGGCGGGCATTGCGCTGTTTGCCCGCACGGGGACCGGCGTGGCGCATTGCCCCTGCTCCAACATGCGCCTTGCTTCCGGCATCGCGCCCGTGCGCGCTATGCTGGATGCCGGCGTTAAGGTCGGGTTAGGCGTCGACGGTTCCGCGTCAAACGATGCGGGCAGCATGATTGGCGAAGTCAGGCAGGCGATGCTGCTGCAACGCGTAGGGTTTGGCCCCGATGCCATGACGGCCCGTCAGGCGCTGGAGCTGGCGACGCGCGGCAGCGCAGCGGTACTGAACCGTGATGATATCGGGGCTATTGCTCCGGGAATGGCGGCGGACTTTGTGGCATTCGATCTGAATCGCCTGAGCCTTGCCGGCGCGCGGCACGATCCGCTGGCGGCGCTGGTGTTCTGCAATCCGGGCGAAGTTGCCTACAGCGTGATCAACGGACGGGTGGTGATCCGCAATGGGGAAATACAGACCGTGCGGCTACCGGAAGTGATTGAGAAACATAATCGCCTGGCGTGCTTACTGACGCATCCTGAGCTGTTGTAGCATTACGTTGTTTTGTGTCAGGGGGAATGCCTTACGGCATTCCCCTATATTTTGGCCGCGCGCAGCAGTCCGCTGCACAGATACCAGAATAAGATGGGAAGAACCAGCAATGCTGCGAAGGCGAGGAAGAGGGCTAAGTTGGTATTGATGCCCGTGGTCCAGCTCAGAACGAAGCCAATGGCGCTGATGCCGTTCAACGGGTTGGCATCCAGCTCGGCCTGCATTGGCTTGCAGAAAAAATCCAGAACGATGATCTGCAATTCAAATATGGCGGCTGCGCCGAGCAACATCAAAATTCGTCGTAACATAGCATATCCTGACCGTTATTCTTGTTGTTGATTTGAAGCCGTTAAATTCTGCCACCAACTGCCCAGGGTTTCATACCAGGCCCGTTCGCTGTGCCCGAGATAAAACGCCGACGGCAACGCTTTCTCCCAGGGATTCAGCGCCGAAGTGATCGCAAGCTGATTAGCCGGCGCCGGAATCGGGGTCAGCCCCTGTTCTTCAAAAAAGCGGACGGCCCGCGGCAAATGGTTGGCCGATGTCACCAGAATCAACGGCTGATGGCCGACGATGCCGGCAATGCCCTGTGCCTCTTCGCGGGTATCCTTCGGCGTATCCAGCAGAATAATTTCATCCGGAGAAACCCCCAGGCTCTCGGCCACGTTGGCCGCCACGCGCGCGCTGCTGATATTGCTGGTTTGCGCTACGCCGCCGGTAAAAATAATCTTTGCTCCCGGATGCAGCCGCAGCTGGCGAATGCCCTCCGTTACCCGCGGCAGACTGTTGTTGAGCAGGTTGGAACTGGGCGCCCATTGCGGGTTATAGGTATAACCGCCGCCTAACACTACGATGAATTTCGCCGGGGTTTGCGCGTTCAGCGTTGAATAGCGTTTTTCCAACGGCAGCAGCAGGCGATCGGCTATAGGTTGCAGGCTTAACAGCAAAATCGCCAGCCAGGCGAGAGAAATCAGAGCTTTCCCGCTTCGCTGCCAGCGGGTAAACCACAGTAAAACCAACCCCAATGCGATAATCGCCAGGAAAAGCGGTAGTGGTAATAACAGGCCACCGATAAACTTTTTCAGGGTAAACAGCATCGGGCAACATCCTTTTTGAGTGAAAATACGGCATCTGACATGAATATTGAGTCAATGAGATTCATTCTACGCCTGCCTGTGTCAAAATAGCAGGTTTAGGGCGATGAGTTTGGGATGTTTCCGTCTGCATTCCGTGGAGCAGATTGTATGCAGGATCGAAATTTTGATGATATTGCCGATAAATTCACGCGCAATATCTATGGTACGACGAAAGGGGAGATTCGTCGCGCTGTCCTGTGGCAAGATCTGCAACAGATGCTGACGGCCTGGCCGGAACGGCAACTGAACATTCTGGACGCCGGCGGCGGTATGGGGCAGATGTCCAGCGAGCTTGCGGCGTTGGGGCATCGGGTGATTCTGTGCGATATCTCCGCCGAAATGTTGAGCCGGGCGCAGGCGCATGCCGAACAAAAAGGTGTGAGCCACAACATGCAATTCATACAAAGTCCGGCTCAGGAGATGGTTCAGCATTTGGAACAGCCTGTCGATCTGATATTGTTCCATGCTGTTCTGGAGTGGGTCGCCGACCCCCGGATGGTGCTGCAATCACTGTATGGCTGTCTTAGGCCGGGTGGTGCGTTATCATTGATGTTTTATAACTATAATGCCCTGTTGATGCGTAACATCGTGTTAGGTAACTTGGACTATGTCAAAGCCGGTATGCCCAAGCGTAAACGGCGTTCATTATCCCCTGATCACCCGTTGGACCCGGCCCGGGTTTATGACTGGCTGGAGGGAATGGGTATGCACATCACCGGTAAAAGCGGCGTACGGGTATTTCACGATTACATGCAGAATAAACGACAGCAGATTGAGGATTTTGCCGACGTGCTGGCGCTGGAGCAGCGTTACTGCCGGCAGGAGCCTTTTGTCAGCCTGGGGCGCTATATCCACGTTATGGCGCGTAAGCCCACAGTGAAGGACGGACTATGAGTGATTTTACCCAGACGGTACCGGAACTGGTTGCCTGGGCACGGAAAAACGATTTCGCCATTTCTCTGCCTACGGAGCGTCTGGCGTTCATGCTGTCTATCGCCACGTTGAACAGCGAGCGGCTGGACGGGGAAATGAGTGAAGGGGAACTGGTGGATGTGTTCCGCCAGGTGAGCAAGGCTTTTGAGCAGACGCATGAAACCGTCACCGTACGTGCGAACAATGCGATCAACGATTTGGTAAAACAGCGTCTGCTCAACCGCTTTACCAGCGAACTGGCGGACGGCAATGCGATTTACCGCCTGACGCCGCTGGGTATCGGCATCACCGACTACTATATCCGTCAGCGTGAGTTTTCCACGCTGCGTCTTTCCATGCAGCTTTCCATCGTGGCGCAGGAACTGCGCGCCGCCGCGGAAGCGGCCGAAGAGGGCGGCGATGAGTTTCACTGGCACCGCCATGTGTTCGCGCCGCTGAAATATTCGGTCGCCGAGATTTTTGACAGCATCGACCTGACTCAGCGCATCATGGATGAGCAGCAGCAAGGGGTGAAAGAAGACATCGCCGCGTTGCTGAACCAGGATTGGCGGGCGGCGATTTCCAGCTGTGAAATGCTGCTTTCCGAAACGTCCGGCACCCTGCGCGAATTGCAGGATACGCTGGAGGCCGCGGGCGATAAGCTCCAGGCCAACCTGCTGCGCGTGCAGGAGGCGACGATGGACAATACAGAGCTGGACTTCATCGACAGGCTGGTGCTTGACCTGCAAAACAAGCTGGACCGCATCATCAGCTGGGGGCAGCAGGCAATAGACCTGTGGATTGGCTACGATCGCCACGTACACAAATTCATCCGTACCGCCATCGATATGGATAAGAACCGGGTATTCGCCCAGCGTCTGCGTCAGTCGGTACAAAACTACTTCGAGAACCCCTGGACGCTCACGGTCGCCAACGCCGATCGCCTGCTGGATATGCGCGATGAAGAGTTGGTGCTGCGCACCGAAGAGGTGACCGGCGAGCTGCCGCCTGATTTGGAATATGAAGAGTTCTCCGAGGTGCGCGAACAGCTTATCGCCCTGATTGAAGAGGAATTGCAGGTCTACAAAACCGAGCAACGGCCGCTGGATGTCGGGGCCGTGCTGCGTGAATACCTCACCCGATATCCCCGTCAGCGCCATTTCGATTTAGCACGAATTCTGGTAGACCAGGCGGTGCGCCTGGGTATTGCTGAAGCTGATTTCACCGGATTGCCCGCGGAATGGCAGGCGATCAATGAGTACGGAGCCAAGGTACAGGCCCATGTCATCGACAAATATTGAAAATGTGATGCCAGCGAAGCTGGCTCAGGCGGTGTTTAATCCGCTTTTCCCCGCCCTGGACAGCCAACTGCGCGCCGGGCGGCATATTGGCATTGACGAGCTGGATAACCATGCTTTTCTGATGGATTTTCAGGAAGAGCTGGAAATGTTCTACGGCCGCTACAACGTCGAATTAATCCGCGCGCCGGAGGGATTTTTCTACCTGCGTCCGCGTTCGACCACGCTGATTCCCCGCTCGGTGCTGTCCGAGCTGGACATGATGGTGGGGAAAATTCTCTGCTATCTCTACCTGAGCCCGGAGCGCCTGGCGCACGAGGGGATCTTTACCCAGCAGGAACTGTATGACGAACTGCTGACGCTGGCGGATGAAAGTAAACTGCTGAAGTACGTCAACCAGCGTTCTACCGGCTCCGACCTGGATCGCCAAAAGTTGCAGGAAAAGGTGCGTACGTCGCTGAACCGCCTGCGCCGGCTCGGGATGGTTTATTTCATGTCCGGCAACGACAGCAGCAAATTCCGCATCACGGAATCGGTGTTCCGCTTCGGCGCCGACGTGCGCAGCGGGGACGACCAGCGCGAAGCGCAGCTGCGCATGATCCGCGACGGCGAGGCGATGCCCATTGAGAATACCTTATCCCTGAATGATGAGGCGGATGAGAATGAGTCCGGCACGGACAACGTGACAGACAGCGCGGAGGATGAACAGGAATGATTGAACGCGGAAAATTTCGCTCGCTGACGCTGGTTAACTGGAACGGCTTCTTCGCCCGGACGTTTGATCTGGACGAGCTGGTCACCACGTTGTCGGGCGGTAACGGGGCGGGCAAGTCCACCACCATGGCCGCGTTTGTAACGGCGTTGATTCCCGACCTTACCCTGCTGCACTTCCGTAACACCACCGAGGCGGGAGCGACGACCGGCTCACGCGACAAAGGGCTGCACGGTAAACTGCGTCCGGGCGTGTGCTACTCCGCGCTGGATATCGTCAACTCCCGTCATCAGCGCATTGTGGTCGGCGTACGTTTGCAGCAGGTTGCCGGGCGCGATCGCAAGGTGGACATCAAGCCTTTCATTATTCAGGGCCTGCCGACGGCTTACCAGCCGACGGAAGTCCTGACGGAGACCGTTGGTACGCGTCAGGCGCGCGTGCTGCCGCTGCAGGAGCTGAAAGAGCGCCTCGAAGCCATTGAGGGCGTGCAGTTCAAGCAGTTCAACTCCATCACGGATTACCATTCCCTGATGTTCGATCTGGGGGCAATCCCGAAACGTCTGCGCTCCGCATCGGACCGCAGCAAGTTCTACCGCCTGATTGAAGCTTCGCTGTACGGCGGGATTTCCAGCGCCATTACCCGTTCATTGCGTGATTACCTGCTGCCGGAAAACAGCGGGGTGCGTAAGGCATTCCAGGACATGGAAGCCGCGCTGCGTGAAAACCGCATGACATTGGAGGCGATCCGGGTCACCCAGTCCGATCGCGATCTGTTCAAGCACCTGATTTCAGAAGCCACTTCTTACGTTGCGGCGGATTATATGCGGCACGCCAATGAGCGACGCATTCATCTTGATCAGGCGCTGGTGCTGCGCCGTGATTTGTTGGGCAGCCGCAAGCAACTGCTGAATGAGCAATACCGTCACGTTGAGATGTCGCGCGAACTGGGCGAACAGAGCGGGGCGGAATCCGATCTCGAAACCGATTATCAGGCCGCCAGCGATCACCTGAACCTGGTGCAGACGGCGATGCGTCAGCAGGAAAAGATCGAGCGTTACCAAAGCGATCTGGAAGATCTTTCATACCGTCTGGAAGAGCAGACCGAGGTTGTGGCCGAAGCGACGGAGCTGAACGCTGAGTATGAGGCGCGCTCCGAAGCGGCGGAACTGGAGGTCGATGAGCTGAAAAGCCAACTGGCCGATTATCAGCAGGCGCTGGACGTACAGCAAACCCGTGCCATTCAGTATCAGCAGGCGTTGCAGGCGCTGGAGCGCGCGCGTCAGCTTTGCCAGTTGCCCGATTTGTCCATGGACAACGCAGAGGAACATCTGGAGGCCTTCCAGGCGCGCGAGCAGGAAGCCACGGAAATTCTGCTGCAACTGGAACAAAAAATCAGCGTGGCCGATGCCGCCGTGTCGCAGTTTGAAAACGCTTATCAGCTGGTAATCAAGCTGGTCGGCGACGTCAGCCGCAGTGAAGCCTGGCAGGCAGGGCGTACCTTATTGCGCGACTGGCCGGGCATGCAGCATCAGGCAGAGCGCCTGCAACCGCTGCGCATGCAGCTTTCTGAGCTGGAGCAGCGCCTGCGTTCTCAACAGGATGCCGAGCGTCTGTTGCAGGAGTTCTGCAAACGCAGCGGTCAGACATGCCAGCCGGAAGAGCTGGACGAGATGCTGGCCGGGGCGGAAGCGCAGGTGGAATCCCTGTCTGCTGAAGCTTCGCAGGTCAGCGAGCAGCGTATGGCGGTGCGTCAGGAACTGGAACAGATCGCCTCACGCACCAAAGAGCTGACGGCCAGGGCGCCGGCCTGGCTGGCTGCGCAGGAGGCGTTGACCCAGTTGAGCGAGCAGTGTGGTGAATCCCTGGAGGACAGCCGCCAGATAACCGAACAGATGCAGCAACTGCTGGAGCGTGAGCGCGAAGCCACGGTGGAGCGTGATGACGTTACCCAGCAGAGACGCATGGTTGAAAGCCAGATAGAACGCCTGAGCCAGCCCAGCGGGGCGGAAGACGCGCGTATGATCGCGCTGGCCGAGCGTTTTGGCGGCGTATTGCTGTCAGAAATTTATGAAGACGTTACCCTCGATGACGCGCCTTACTTCTCGGCGCTGTATGGACCGTCACGCCACGCTATCGTGGTGCCCGATCTGTCGCTGGTACGAGACTCACTGGCGGGGCTGGAAGATTGCCCGGAAGATCTCTACCTGATCGAAGGCGATCCGCAGTCTTTCGATGACAGCGTATTTGCCGCAGAAGAGCTGGAAGGCGCGGTGGTGGTGAAAATCGCCGATCGCCAGTGGCGTTATTCCCGCTTTCCTGAGGTGCCGATATTTGGTCGCGCCGCGCGCGAAAGCCGTCTGGAAACGCTGTACGCCGAGCGTGATGAGCTGGCGGAGCGTTATGCGACCCTGTCATTCGACGTGCAAAAAACACAGCGTCTGCATCAGGCATTCAGCCGCTTTATCGGCACTCATCTGGCTGTGGCGTTCGAATCGGACCCCGAAGCTGAGCTGCGCCAACTGAACAGCCGGCGCGGTGAAATTGAGCGCATGATCAGCAATCAGGACGGTCAGGGGCAGCAACAGCGTCAGCAATTAACGCAGGCCAAAGAGAACGTGGCGCTGCTCAATAAGCTGGTGCCGCTGACGGGGCTGCTGCTGGACGAGACGCTGGCTGACCGGGTGGATGAAATCCGGGAAGAGCTGGATGAAGCGCAGGAAGCCAGCCGTTATTTACAGCAAAACGGTGCAGCTTTGGCGCAGTTGGAGCCGGTTATCGCCGTTTTGCAAAGCGATCCGGAGCAACACGAACAGTTGCAGATCGATTACCAGCAGGCTCAGCACAATCAGCGTGTGGCAAAACAGCAGGCATTCGCACTGACGGAAGTCATTCAGCGCCGGGCGCACTTCAGCTACAGCGATTCCGCCGGGATGCTGACGGAAAACTCGGATCTGAACGATAAGCTGCGCCAGCGCCTGGAACAGGCGGAAAGCGAGCGTACCCGCAGCCGTGAGCAACTGCGCCAGCAGCAGACGCAACTGGCGCAATACAATCAGGTGCTGGCCTCGCTGAAGAGCTCGCATGACGCCAAGCGCGATATGCTGAAAGAGCTGACGCAGGAACTGCAGGACATCGGCGTTCAGGCCGATGCGTCCGCTGAGGAACGCGCCCGTGGGCGCCGTGATGAGCTGCACGCCTTGCTGAGCGCCAACCGTGCGCGGCGCAACCAGTTGGAAAAACAGATTACCTTCTGCGAAGCCGAAATGGACAGCCTGCAGAAGAAGCTGCGTAAGGTGGAGCGTGATTATCACGCGATCCGCGAGCAGGTGGTCACGGCGAAGGCCGGCTGGTGCGCGGTTATGCGCCTGGTGAAAGACAACGGCGTAGAGCGGCGTTTACATAAACGCGAGCTGGCTTACATGGACGGGGACGAGCTGCGCTCCATGTCGGATAAAGCGCTGGGGGCGTTGCGTCTGGCGGTGGCGGATAACGAGCACCTGCGTGACGTGCTGCGTTTGTCTGAGGACTCCAAACATCCGGAACGTAAGATCCAGTTCTATATCGCGGTGTATCAGCATCTGCGCGAACGTATCCGCCAGGATATTATCCGCACCGACGATCCGCTGGATGCCATTGAACAAATGGAAATTGAACTGGCGCGTCTGACGGAAGAGCTCACTTCACGCGAGCAGAAGCTGGCGATCAGTTCGAAGAGCGTGGCGAACATCATCCGTAAGACGATTCAGCGTGAGCAAAACCGCATCCGCATGCTGAACCAGGGGCTGCAGGCCGTGGCGTTCGGCCAGGTGAAGAGCGTACGGCTCAACGTTAACGTGCGTGAGTCTCACGCTACGCTGCTGGCCGTGCTGGCCGAGCAACAGGAACAGCATCAGGATTTGTTCAACAGCAGCCGCCTGACCTTCTCCGAAGCGCTGGCGAAGCTGTATCAGCGCCTCAATCCGCAGGTGGATATGGGGCAGCGCACGCCGCAGACGATTGGCGAAGAACTGCTGGATTACCGTAACTACCTGGATATGGACGTGGAAGTTAACCGTGGCTCCGATGGTTGGCTGCGCGCGGAAAGCGGGGCGTTGTCGACCGGTGAGGCTATCGGTACCGGGATGTCGATTCTGGTGATGGTGGTGCAAAGCTGGGAAGAGGAGTCGCGCCGCCTGCGCGGTAAGGATATCTCTCCCTGCCGTCTGCTGTTCCTTGACGAAGCAGCCCGTCTGGATGCCAAGTCTATCGCGACCCTGTTCGAGCTTTGCGATCGTCTGGAAATGCAGCTGATTATCGCGGCGCCGGAAAACATCAGCCCGGAAAAAGGCACGACGTACAAGCTGATGCGTAAGGTGTTTAACAACGTTGAACACGTCCATGTGGTCGGGTTGCGTGGTTTTGCGACTGACAAGAAGGTTTCGGACTCGCTGGACGCGATAGAATCTGCCCAATCGTAGAGGGGAGATAATTCCTTAATTGCGCTGATTATTCAGAAACGGCCTCTACTCAGGCCGTTTTTTTTGGCAAAATAAGCCAGCGTACGGATTTTCGTCAGAGAGTAAGTCATCCTTCAGATTTATCTCTCGGATTGCACTAAGGAAAGCAGAAAATAATTTCTGTTTGTATAATTTAAAGTAAGTTGTACCGGCCATTATCCGCAAACCGTTCCCGTTTACCCAAACGGAGCGGGTGGTCGGCAAGCAGGAAGCGACAGCTTGGTTATCGGATAATGGTTTTAATGTGAGCAGAACTTAGGGAGCAAGGGATGTTGCTGAACAAGAGATTCAGTTTTCACCGTCTTATGATTGGCTGCGCGTTAGCATTCAACGTAATGCCGGTTATGGCAAACACCGACGGCCAGACAGACGTTCAGAGTCCGGCGCCGGTGATGAGTGTATCGCAGGCACGCAGTGAATTGCAGTCGGCCGTACCCTCCGGTGTATCATTACGCTATTTGCCGGAGTTGTCTTCGTTATACGCCGCCAACCACATGGAAGCCATGTGGCAGGACCGTGAAGCAGTGCAGGCTTTTCAGCAGCAGTTGGCTGAGGTTGCGCTTTCCGGTGTGCAACCGCAGTTTACCCAATGGGTCACCTGGCTGACCGACCCTGAAATCAATGATATGAAACGCGATATCGTCCTGTCTGATGCGATGATGGGCTATATGCAGTTCGTATCCGGCGTCAGCGCCACCAAAGGCAGCTGGCTGTACAGTTCCGTGCCTTATAAGATTGCGCCGCCGCCGTCCAGCCTGGTCAACAACTGGCAGCTCGCCGTACGCGACGGCCATCTGAAGGCCTTCGTTGAATCATTGGCGCCGTCGCATCCGCAGTACATCAGAATGCATCAGGCGCTGAAAGGCATGTTGGCGGATTCCCGCCCCTGGCCGCAGCTTTCCGCCTCCGGCCCCAGCCTGAAGCCCGGCGCGCGCAGTCAGGATATCCCGGCGCTGCGCGATATTCTTACCCGTACCGGTATGCTGACGACTCACGTTCAGGACGTCATTGCTGAAACGCCGGCCAGTGAAGGAAAAGAGCCAGGCGCTCAGGAGCAGGGCAATGCCGTAGCCGTTGCGGTCAGCCCTGCGGCCGCGCCGGTGACGGATCTGACGCAGGAAAGGCCTGCGCCGGAGCAGCGCATGCTGAGGGCGGTTACGCCGGCGGCAGACGCCGCTAAAGCTGACGCAGAACCTGCGCCGGCGCAGCGGATGCTGCAATCCACCGCGGCGCCGGTGGTCTCCGGCAGCGATAACATTTATACCCCGGAGCTGGTGGAGGCAGTGAAACGCTTCCAGCAATGGCAGGGACTGACGCCTGACGGCGTGATTGGCAACCGTACCCGTGAATGGCTCAATGTTTCTTCGCAAACCCGTGCGACGCTGCTGGCGCTGAATATTCAGCGTCTGCGAATTTTGCCGGGGGAAGTGAATACCGGGATTATGGTAAACATTCCCGATTACTCCCTGAGCTATTATCTTAACGGCTCTGAGGTGCTGAGCTCCCGGGTTATCGTGGGCAGTCCGGCGCGTAAAACGCCGTTGATGAGCAGCGAGCTGAATAACGTGGTGGTCAACCCGCCGTGGAACGTACCGACCAAGCTGATCCGGGAAGATATCGTACCGAAAGCGAAGCGCGATCCCAGCTATATCCAGCGCCATAACTACACGCTGTTCTCCAGCTGGAGCGGAGATGCCCAGGTTGTTGACCCGTCGATGATCGACTGGAGCATGGTTTCTGCCGGCAACTTCCCTTACCGTATCCGGCAGGCGCCGGGTTCCGGTAACTCGCTGGGCCGTTACAAGTTCAACATGCCGAACAACGACGCTATCTATCTTCACGACACGCCCAATCACGGATTGTTTGAGAAAGATATCCGGGCGCTGAGCTCAGGATGCGTACGCGTCAACAAGGCGTCTACGCTGGCAAACATGTTGTTACAGGACGCAGGCTGGAGCAATGCGCGGGTTTCTTCCGCACTGAAGGGCGGCAATACTCAGTATGTTCCCGTACGTCAGCGGATCCCGGTTCGTCTCTATTATCTGACTGCCTGGGTTGCCGACGATGGTAAGCCTCAGTTCCGTACAGATATTTACAATTATGACAACACGGTGCGTTCTGGCGCGAAGGTCGTTGCTCAGGCCGAGCAGCTTTTTCAACTGTAACAATAAATTAGCATTTTAGCGCCCGGCGTGAATATCTATGCGATGGGGAGAAAACGGGGAGAAATAGTGTGATCTCCCCGCAACCCCGGACGCCTCGCGGGTTGACTCATCGTTGAGGGGCGGTTAATGTTCATAGCGGTGCGCTTTTTTGCGTAGTTTTTAAGTAACTCTTGCCAGGAATTAACTCAGCTCATGGACTCTATAAATATTCATCGCCGTAGATGGCTGGCGTTAGGCGGTGCGGCCTTAGGGATGGCAATGCTGCCTGGGCAGGCGTTTGCAACACTTTCTACTCCGCGTCCGCGTATTTTGGTGGTAAATAACCTGAATACCGGTGAGAAGCTGAAAGCCGAATTTTTTGACGGAAAACGCTATATTCAGGAAGAGCTGCAGCGGCTTAACCATCTGTTTCGCGATCACCGGGCGAACCGGGTGAAAACCATCGATCCACACCTTTTTGATCAGCTTTACCGTCTCCAGGGATTACTGGGTACGCGTAAACCCGTTACGCTGATTTCCGGTTATCGTTCGCTGGGAACCAATGATGAAATGCGCGAGCACAAGCGCGGCGTGGCGAAGCACAGCTATCATACGTTGGGTAAGGCGATGGATTTCAACATCGAAGGTATTCAGTTGAGCAATATCCGCAAAGCGGCGCTGAAAATGGGTGCCGGTGGTGTAGGATATTATCCGCGCAGTAACTTCGTGCATATTGATACCGGTCCGGTCAGAAGTTGGTAATTAGCGGGCTTACGGGTACATTGAATTCAATATAAAACGCCGGCTTATGCCGGCGTTTTGTCAGGATGGTCTATGAAATATCAAATCATTCCGGTAACGGCATTTCAGCAAAATTGCACCTTAATGTGGTGTGCGGCAACGCGACTGGCGGTGGTCGTGGACCCCGGCGGCGAGGCGGGCAAGATTCGGCAGGCCATCAATGATCTGGGGCTGAACGTGACGTTGATTCTGTTGACGCACGGCCATCTTGATCACGTTGGCGCCGCGGCTGAACTCTCCGCGTCGCTGGGTGTTCCGGTGTTCGGCCCGCAGGAGGAAGACCGCTTTTGGCTGGAGGGCCTGCCGGCCCAAAGCAAGATGTTCGGTATGCCGGAGTGTGCCGTTGTGACGCCCGATCGCTGGCTGCAGGAAGGGGATGTGATTTCTGTGGGCAATGAGACGTTGCAGGTGCTGCATTGCCCCGGCCATACGCCGGGACACGTTATCTATTTCAATCCCGAAGGCCGGCTGGCGCAGGTGGGAGACGTCCTGTTCAACGGCAGCGTAGGGCGCAGTGATTTTCCGCGCGGCGATCACCAGGCGCTGATTGACTCCATCAAGAATAAGTTATGGCCGTTAGGCAACGATGTGACGTTCATTCCCGGGCACGGCCCAACCTCTACCTTCGGCGCAGAACGGCAATCCAACCCGTACGTGAGCGATGAGCCGCCGGTTTGGTGATGGCTTACGATCTATAAAAGCAAAAGGGACCGCAAAGGTCCCTTTTTTCTGCCCGGATTTGTCTTGTCCGGTTACTTCTTCAGTACAGCAACGATGGCTTCACACAGCGGCGCCATGTTGTCCGGCGTCATGCCGGCGACGTTGACGCGTCCGGAGTTGACGGCATACACGCCGAATTCCTCACGCAGACGCAGCACCTGCTCTTTGGTCAGGCCACTGAAGGAGAACATACCATTCTGCTTAATGATGAAGCTGAAGTCCTGCTCAGCGCCTTTTTCCTGCAGCGTGTTCACGAACAGCTGGCGCATACGCTGGATGCGCTGACGCATGTCCGTGAGCTCCTGCTCCCAGATGGCGCGCAGAGCATCGTTACTCAGGACGGTGGCAACGATGGAACCGCCGTGTGCCGGTGGGTTAGAGTAGTTGGCGCGGATGGTGGATTTAATCTGGCTGAACGCCTTGTCGGCAGTTTCGCTGTCGGCGGCGACCAGCGTGCAGGCGCCCACACGCTCGTTATACAGGCCGAAGTTCTTGGAGAAAGAACTGGCGACCATCAGCTCGTCATGCTTGGCGGCAAAAATACGCAGGCCCTGCGCATCTTCATTCAGGCCGTTGGCGAAGCCCTGGTACGCAAAGTCAAACAACGGCAACCAGCCTTTGGCGACAGACATCTCCGCCAGCTTCTCCCACTGCTCCGCCGTCGGGTCAATACCGGTCGGGTTATGGCAGCAGCCGTGGAACAGCACCACGTCACCCGCAGCGGCCTGCTCAAGATCTTTCACCAGGCCGTCAAAGTCCAGCTGGTGGTTCTCTGCGTCGTAGTAAGTGTACTCACGAACCTCCAGGCCGGCGGCGCCAAAGACGCTCTTATGGTTCGGCCAGCTCGGGTTGCTGACCCAGATGCGCGTCGCGCTGGTGTGTTTGGCAATAAAGTCCGCAGCAACGCGCAGGGCGCCCGTACCACCTGGCGTTTGAGCGCTGTGGGCACGTTTATCGTTGATGATGGGGTTATTTTTACCAAACAACAGTTCCAGCGTGCATGACGCGAAGGCCGGGATGCCGTCGATGCTCAGGTAATTTTTGGTGGTTTCATTTTCCAGCAGATATTGCTCTGCCTTTTTTACGCTGGTCAAAACCGGGGTGTTACCGGTTTCGTCTTTATATACGCCAATGCCTAAATTGATTTTGTTCGGACGGGGATCGGCGCGAAATAGGTCAGCGAGTCCCAGTATAGGGTCGGCAGGTGCTGCGGGAATATTTTCAAACATGAGAAGGCTTCCATGAATCGAAATGAACCAGAGTGAAGCCTCAGGTTACCGCTGCGCTAACCGATTGCCAACCGTTTGCGATAAAAAGAATACAAAGTTGTTGGGATAAGAGGAAAGAGCAGATAAATACGCGGTAAATCAGCGCGTAAGGCGTGATAAGTGGAGAAAATAACGCATAGAAAAGCGGGGCCGAAGCCCCGCTTAAACAACAGGTATTGCAGTCAACCTTGCGGTTGCGGCAATTAGAACTGGTAAACCAGACCCAGAGCTACGATATCGTCAGTTGCGATCTTGTTTTTCTCGGTGAACGCGTTGTCGTCCAGCAGGTTGATTTTGTAATCAACATAGGTAGACATGTTTTTGTTGAAGTAGTAGGTAGCGCCAACATCAACGTATTTAACGATGTCCTGGCTGTCGCCATAGCCGCTGCCGTTCAGGTTCTTACCTTTAGACTGCAGGTAAGCGATGGACGGGCGCAGACCGAAGTCGAACTGATACTGAGCTACAACTTCCCAGCTCTGAGTTTTGTTAGCAAAACCTTCGTAATCAGCAACATAGATGGTGTTACGGCTTTCTGCATACATTGCAGCCAGGTATACGTTGTTTGCGTCGTACTTGGCACCAACGGTCCAGGTTTCAGCGTTCTTACCTTTGCCGTCAAAAGCTTCCTGTGCATCAGTACGGTCAGAACCAGCGTAAGCAGCACCCAGGCTTACACCCCAGCCGAGATCATAAGTAGAGGAGATACCCCAGCCGTCGCCGTTCTGCTTCTTCTTGTCACGGCCATCGTTTTCGTTCTTGCCCTGATACTGCAGAGCGAAGTTCAGGCCATCAACCATGCCGAAGAAGTTGCTGTTACGGTAAGTAGCAACACCGTTAGCACGACCGTTCATGAAGTTGTCGTGAGCGGTGTAAGAGTCGCCACCGAATTCCGGCAGCATATCGGTCCAAGCTTCAACGTCATAGATAACGCCGTAGTTACGACCGTAGTCGAAAGAACCGTAGTCAGCGAACTTCAGACCAGCAAAGCCCAGACGGGTCTTGGTGCCTTCGGTGCCTTGATACTCAGCTTTGTTTGCTTGGACGTTGTATTCCCACTGACCGTAACCAGCTAACTGATCGGTAATCTGGGTTTCACCTTTGAAACCAAAACGAACATAGGACTGGTCGCCGTCGTTGCCTTTGTCATCAGAGAAATAATGCAGACCGTCAACCTTACCGTACACATCCAGCTTGTTGCCGTCTTTGTTATAGATTTCAGCCGCGTTAGCCGCGCCAGCAGCCAGCAGAGCCGGGATTACCACTGCAAGAATATTGCGTTTCATCATTATTACCCTCATTGGTGTTATATTTTTTGACACCTGCCACTGCCTTTATTCAGTTACGTAAGGAACTATTTTGTTACTTGCGGAACTAATAACGAGAGTATGGTGTCTTCCTGTGTCTGCATCGCAGTGTTCCATCCGAAGGGCGGTTAATCTACCCTGAAAATGATACAAATATATTGTTGCGGTAACAAAAGGCAATAATGTGTATCAAAATGTAAAAATCAGGGAACTTTGTGACGTATATCTACATTTAAAAAAAGAGGGGATTAGCATCGCTAATCCCCTCTTTGTTATGGGAAAGTGTAACTAACGTTTAAAACGCTAATCAGAATGTTGCATTTCGTGGCGTGCGCGGGAACGGAATTACATCGCGAACGTTCTGTACGCCAGTCACATAGGCGATTAAACGTTCAAATCCCAGACCAAAGCCCGAGTGCGGAACGGTACCGTAGCGACGCAGATCGCGGTACCACCAGTAATCCTCTTTTTTCAGCCCCATTTCTTCCAGGCGCACATCCAGCATATCCAGACGCTCTTCACGCTGAGAACCGCCGATAATCTCACCGATACCCGGCGCCAGCACGTCCATCGCCGCAACGGTCTTGCCGTCTTCATTCATACGCATATAAAACGCTTTGATGTCTTTCGGGTAGTTCTTCACCACGACCGGCGCTTTAAAGTGTTGCTCGGCCAGATAGCGCTCATGCTCGGAGGAGAGGTCCACGCCCCAGTACACCGGGTTTTCGAACTTCTGACCGCAGTTTTCCAGAATGGTCACGGCATCGGTGTAGTCCACCTGCGCAAAGTCGGACTCAACAAAACGCTGCAGGCGCGCAATGGCGTCTTTATCGACGCGCTCAGCGAAGAACGCCATATCATCCGCACGCTCTTCCAGTACCGCTTTGAAAACGTATTTCAGCATCGACTCGGCCAGCGCCGCGATGTCAGACAGATTGGCGAACGCCACTTCCGGCTCGATCATCCAGAACTCAGCCAGGTGGCGGCTGGTGTTGGAGTTTTCAGCGCGGAAAGTGGGGCCGAAGGTGTAAACCTTGGACAACGCACAGGCGTAGGTTTCGCCGTTCAACTGACCGGATACGGTCAGGAACGACTCACGGCCGAAGAAGTCTTCGCTGAAGTCCACGGCGCCCTGCGGCGTACGCGGCAGGTTTTCCAGATCCAGCGTGGAAACGCGGAACATCTCACCGGCGCCTTCCGTATCGGAGGCGGTGATGATCGGCGTGGACACCCAGAAATAGCCGTTCTCATCAAAGAAGCGGTGGATAGCCTGGGCCAGCGTATGACGCACACGGGCGACGGCGCCGATCAGGTTGGTACGCGGACGCAGGTGCGCGACTTCACGCAGGTATTCGATGCTGTGGCGCTTGGCCGCCATCGGATAGGTATCCGGATCGTCCACCCAGCCGACAACCTTGACCTGATCTGCCTGTAACTCAAAGCTCTGGCCATCACCGGGTGAGGCCACGACTTTACCGCTGATTTCAACGGAGCAGCCGGTGGTCAGGCGCAGAACTTCATCCTGATAATTCGACAGAGAATTATTAACGACGGCCTGTAAAGGATTAAAGCAGGAACCGTCATAAACGGCGATAAAGGAGATACCGGCTTTAGAATCTCTCCGGGTACGCACCCAGCCGCGTACGGTAACTTCACTGTCTACCGCGACACGACCTTGCAGTACGTCGACTACAGGCACAACGCTCATATATTTCTCTCTTTTGTATTGACTTAGTGAATAAACGACACTCCGCCCGCATCCGGCGGCCATCATGCTATGTTACTTGCCCTCTCAACAGACACAAGAGGAAATCGCATTCCGGCAGTAATAACCTCCAACTGCGGAAAAACAATCGCATTCATTGTAAGAAATTGTAGGGGCAAGACGAATATAAATGAAAATTATCATATTGTGCGAGCCGGAAAGAGGTGAAAAAATACGGCGGTTATTTTTTCAGGCGGGTGACGCTTAAGACGGAAACATAGATGAATCTGATTAAAACACTCTTCAGTGGTCGGCGGAATCCGGATGAACAGGCGGGCGGTCAGCTCGTAAAGGAGAGCGCGCCTTGTCACAGCTGGCAGGCGTTGCTGGAGCGATACGGCGCGCTGGCGCTGGAGAAGCAGCAGAACCTGGGCGAAATCATTGACGGATTATCCTGGGAAGCGGACATGAAAAGCGGGCGCATCGGCTTTGCCGGCAAGGTCGCTTTTCCTATGCAGATTCTCGGTACGTTATCCCGCTCGTCAGAGACCTGGCTGTGGAGCTGGGCCAACACCCTGTCGGATATCGCTCCCCGCCAGCTGGCGCAGGCGCTGAGAATGAGGCGCTATGGCGAAGAGAATGGCATTACGCTGCTCTCACAGGCGGAGTTGCCGATCAAAGAGGAAGAGCTGGATATCATCGGCCTGATCGCCGCCGGTATGTTTAATACCAGCGGCTACTATCTGGCGGATTTTGAACGCGGCATCATGTGCGTCACCCTGAAGTCGGCCGACATTGATGACAGCTATACCAATGCGCATCATGCGGTACTGACGATCTTTCCCCGCTTTATTTCTCTGTACGACGTCGATCACCGCAATGCCCTGTGCAGTTATCTGCAACTGAAAGGGTATGAGGTGTCGCAGGAGGCGGACAAGGTGACCGGATGCCGGCAGGACGGCACTATCACGGCGGAATTTGATGAACACTCGCGTCTGAGGCTGTTGCAGGGATAACGTCGGGATGAAAAAGCAAAGGGCCGCGTCGGCCCTTTGTCATATCAGCTGGCTTTTTTCACCAGCGGCAAATCGAACGCTTTTCTCAGCGCTTTAACGAACGCTTTATCCTGACAGATGGTTTTCCCCGGGCTGTCGGACAATTTAGCAACCGGCTTACCGTTGCACTCCACCAGCTTAATGACGATATTCAGCGGCGTAACGCCGGGGATGTCGCAGGTCAGCCGGGTGCCGATGCCGAATACCAGATTAATACGGGTATAGAACTGGCGGTACAGCGTCAGGGCTTTTTCCAGATCCAGGTTATCTGAGAACACCAGGGTTTTACTCATCGGGTCGATGCCCAGCTTCTCGTAATGCGCGATCGCTTTTTCTCCCCATTCCACCGGATCGCCGGAGTCATGGCGTAAGCCGTCATAACGGGTGGCGAACTGCGGGCCGAAGTCGCGCAGGAAGGCATCCATAGTGATGCAGTCGGTCAGGGCAATACCTAACTGATCCGGGTATTCATCCAGCCAGGCCTGCAGCGCGGCGCGCTGGCTGTTGGCCAGCACCGGGCAGATTTGCTGATGCGCCTGAAACCATTCATGTGCCTGCGTGCCTACCGGCGCCAGCTGTAAATTCCTGGCGAGCAGGTAGTTGCTGGTGCCGACCAGATAGGGAAATTCGTTCTTCAGCGTATCGACGATGGCATTTTGCACCGCGAAGGAGAAGCGGCGGCGCGAGCCGAAGTCCATCAGTTTGAAACGTGACAGATCAAGATCGCCGCTCAGTTGATGAAAGCGCGCCAGCTTGTTGCGCAGGTGGTCCACCGCCATGGCGGGCGTGACCGCCGGCGAACGCTGACGATGAACGACTTCGCTGATAACGGCGAGCAGCGGAACTTCCCACATGATCACCTCGCGCCACGGGCCGGTAATACGAATCCGCAGGTGGCCTGCGTCATCTTTTACCGTCACCTGACGGGGATCAAAGCGAAAATCACGCAGCCAGTCCAGGTAGTCCTGCTTAAAAAAGGGCAGGGAGGCGAGATAATGATATTCATCATCCGTCAGCGCCAGATCGCCCATCATGGCGATCTGTTCCGCGATCTGGCCGACATAGGCGCCCAGAAAATCCTCGCTGCGACAACGAAATTCCGCCGCGACGGGCACGGAATAGTAGCGGTGAAAAACGGCCTGCTGCATATGCAGTTTATAGGCGTCGGTATCAAGCAGTGAGGTCAAAATCGGGGAGGCGTAGTGTGTCATGGCGCGTTACAGCATCCTCGTCAGGATTTCCACAGTAGTGATATGCCCTTTGTTTAGCGGGCATTATCAGTAAACCGGAGGAGTATACCCGGTTTATTGTGATATTGAAGCCAGGATCACACCATAAGGTGTTAATCAGGTCGAGGATTAAACGTGCCATTTACCTTATCACCACGAATCGTTAAAACATGATTAACGCGTTTGGAGAAAGACAAAGCCGTCGTTCTGATAAAAACTGACCCGGTTTTTACCGCTTTTCTTGGAAAAATAGAGAGCTTCGTCGGCCTGCTTAATGGCAAGGTTTATCGTGGCATAGCTGATGATATTGGCGATGCCGCAACTGATGGTAAAGCCAATCTCGCCGCCGCGCGATGTGCCGATGCGCAGGAGCTCGGTTTGCGTGCGCAGGTGATCTATGCGCTGCAAGGCTTCCTGCGACGAGGCGCTGGGCGCGACAATGGCAAACTCTTCGCCGCCGTAGCGGCAGTAAACCGCATCCTCTCCCAGCACGGTGGTTAAGGTGTGGCTGAAGGCGATTAACGCCTGATCGCCCACGTCATGGCCGTAACGGTCGTTGAGCTGTTTAAAATTATCAATGTCGATCAGGCAGAAAACCAACGGATAGCGCTGAAGCGGGATCTGACTGCACTCATTAAAGAATTTCCGCCGGTTATAAATATTGGTCAGCGGATCGATAAATGAACTGTTCAGCAACTCATCAATCAGGGTCTGCTTGTCGGCCTCCAACTGGCGTTTTTCAATCTGGTCGAGGCGCAGTTGGTTGATGGCGTTCGAAATCGCCAGAAGTTCGCCGGTGACCATCGTTGCATCGGGTTGAATGCTCAGATCCCCGCGCGACAGCTTAATAATATTTTTGTTGGTCAGCGTTAGCCAGGCGGTGATTTTTGAGGCAAAGATCAGCACCGGCATAATAATGAACAGCGCAAGCAGCCAGGAGAGGGAGATCATGCCGTAAAGCTGGGCCTGGCTGGCGTAAATTTTTTGCTTCAGGTTTTGTTTTTCCTGCGCAAAGCTGTCTTCAATAAATTCGGAGGAGAGCTGCCTCAGTTGGAGAGAGTATGCATAATAGTTGTCCAGTTCGCTTTCCGTCGGTTCATCCAGTGAGTCGGTCAGGAACGCGGCGAATTTCAGCATGTGCTCTTTAGAGAGCATATCAATCAAACGCCGGACGCGCGTAATATCTACGCTCGAGTAAGACGGCTCGGTGGAAATAATGAATACCAGGCGGGCGCGCAGCGAATCCAGCACGCCGATGAGCTCAATAGCCTTCAGGTAAGTATGCTTTCTGTCACTCGCGTTTCTCTTTAAGTCAACAATCTGATCGACCAGCTCTGTCAGCGTCAGGTCCATCCGGTTATTGACCCGGATACTTTCGATAAACAGGTAGGAGTGGGTATCGGAAAATGTCGTGTCATAGGCATACATGAAATAGAGATTATTTAGCTCATTGATGTATGACGCACTATTGATATTCAGCTGACTATGAATGTCCCTGCCGGCGGCGGAAATCTCCAGGTTGTCGTTGCGGATCAACTGATACACCACCATCGCAGTCTTATCAAACAGGCTGCGGGCCTTTTCCGTCATCGGGTCGTCGTTATCTTCTTCTTCCGGCGCGCTGATCAGGGACTGCATACTGCGGCGCAGGTTTTCTTCCGCGTTGCTGATGCGATCCCGGGTAATGTAGTCACTGATCAGACTGAATTTTTTTAAGCGGTGAGAGAGCAATGAAGCCTGAAATGTCTGCGTCAGCTCATAAAGCTGATTGACCTTCTGCAGGTTGAGCTGATTGCGGGAAAACGCATCCCGCGCCGTTGCCAGCGAGCTGAAAATGAAAATACCGAAAAAGAAGACCAACGTTACGGTAAAAATATAGATCAGGGTTTTTAGCTTCATTATCCTGCCGGCATCTGGCTTGCTGCGTCGAATTATAGCATCCCCGGGCATGGGCGGAGGGAGAGATGACGGGCGCGAACTTTATCGCTGAACGTCGGCTTCCGTAGCGGGGACAAGGCAATACCATAACATACATTTACCCGCGGCAGGACGGGCTGAGAATTATCCTATCTGCTGCGTGCGTGAAACACCGGCGTTAAGGACCGGGCGCGGTGGCATGCATACGCATCATCAATGCATTAACAACATCGCGCAAACAACATCGCGCATGACCGGGGATATAACGCTTCGGTTTTACGATCGGTATGTTAAAATTTAGCTAAACGCCGGTTATCCCGCCAGTGGGATCGACCGGTCATCATGCGGCCATAATCCGCCTTCCGATGAAACGCACAAGGGTAGCTATGACACATCAACCGCAAGCTAAATATCGTCATGATTATCGGGCACCGGATTTTACCATTACCGATCTGTCGCTGGATTTTGATTTGGATCCCGACAATACGCAGGTGACGGCGATAAGCCAGGTTAAACGGCAGGGCGCCGCCGGCGCGCCGCTGGTGCTGAATGGTGAAGACCTGACGCTGAAAAGCCTGCACGTCAACGATCGCCCGTGGGAAGACTATACCGAACAAGACAACACGCTGACGCTGAACAACCTGCCGGACAGCTTTACGCTGACCATCGTCAACCTGATTCATCCGGCTGAAAACAGCGCGCTGGAAGGACTCTATGTCTCCGGTGATGCGTTGTGCACCCAGTGCGAGGCCGAAGGGTTCCGCCATATTACCTATTATCTGGATCGCCCCGATGTTCTGGCGCGTTTCCGTACCCGCATCGTGGCTGACAAAGCCCGCTATCCTTACCTGCTGTCGAACGGCAACCGCGTGGCGCAGGGCGAGACGGACGATGGGCGTCACTGGGTGCAGTGGGAAGATCCGTTCCCGAAACCCAGCTACCTGTTCGCGCTGGTGGCCGGCGACTTCGACGTGCTGCGCGATACCTTCGTCACCCGCAGCGGCCGTGACGTGGCGCTGGAGCTTTACGTCGATCGCGGCAACCTCGATCGCGCCGGCTGGGCGATGACGTCGCTGAAGAACGCCATGAAGTGGGACGAAGAACGTTTCGGCCTGGAGTACGATCTCGACATTTATATGATCGTCGCCGTCGATTTCTTCAATATGGGGGCGATGGAAAACAAAGGGTTGAACGTCTTCAACGCCAAGTACGTGCTGGCGAAGGCAGAAACCGCGACCGACAAAGACTACCTGGGCATCGAAGCGGTGATCGGCCACGAATATTTCCACAACTGGACCGGTAACCGCGTCACCTGCCGCGACTGGTTCCAGCTCAGCCTGAAAGAGGGGCTGACGGTGTTCCGCGATCAGGAGTTCAGTTCGGATCTCGGCTCGCGGGCGGTCAACCGCATTGGCAATGTGCGCGTAATGCGTGGCGCGCAGTTTGCGGAAGACGCCAGTCCGATGGCGCATCCGATTCGCCCGGATAAAGTGATTGAAATGAATAACTTCTATACCCTGACCGTATATGAGAAGGGCGCAGAGGTGATTCGCATGATGCATACTCTGCTGGGCGAAGCGAATTTCCAGAAGGGGATGAGGCTCTATTTCGAACGCCATGATGGCAGCGCGGCCACCTGTGACGATTTCGTCCAGGCGATGGAGGACGCGTCCGGCGTCGATCTTACCCTGTTCCGCCGCTGGTACAGCCAGTCTGGCACGCCGTCGCTGATGGTGCGCGATGAATACGACGCCGGCCAGCGGCAATACCGGCTGTACGTCACCCAGCACACGCCGCCCACGGCGGATCAGAAAGAGAAGCTGCCGCTGCATATTCCTCTGGATATCGAACTGTATGACCAGCAGGGCAACGTTATCCCGCTGGTGGCCGACGGCGAGCCGGTCAGCAACGTGCTCAACGTGACGGAGTCCGAGCAGAGTTTTGCCTTCGACGACGTTCCCCATCAGCCGATCCCGTCCCTGCTGCGGGAGTTTTCGGCGCCGGTTAAGCTGGATTATCCCTACAGCGACCAGCAGTTGGCTTTCCTGATGCGCCATGCGCGCAACGAGTTCGCCCGCTGGGATGCCGCGCAGATGCTGATCGCCAAATATGTGCGCCTGAACGTGGCGAAATTCCGCGAACAGCAGGCGTTATCACTGCCGATCCACGTCGTGGACGCCTTCCGCGGCGTGCTGCTCGATGAAAACCTGGATCCGGCGCTGGCGGCGCAGATCCTCAGCCTGCCTTCCGAAAACGAAATGGCGGAGTGGTTCCCGGTTATTGACCCTGAAGCCATTGCTGCGGTGCATACGGCGGTTACCCGTCTGCTGGCGAAGGAAATGGCGGATGAGTGGCTGGCGGTTTACCGCGCCAACCAAACGCCGGTCTACCGCATCGATCATGCGGACATCGCCAAACGTACGCTGCGTAACGTCTGCCTGCATTATCTGGCCTTCGGCGAAGACATTAGCCAGGCGGATGAGCTGGTCAGCAAGCAATACGATCAGGCCGACAACATGACCGATGCGCTGGCTGCTCTGGCTTCATCGGTGGCGGCGCAGTTGCCTTCGCGCGATCGCCTGATGAAAGCGTTTGACGATCGCTGGCATCAGGACGGCTTGGTGATGGATAAATGGTTTATTCTGCAGGCCACCAGCCCGGCGCAGGATGTGCTGAGCCAGGTCAGGGCGTTGCTGAAGCACCGTTCGTTCAGCATGAGTAACCCGAACCGCATCCGCTCGCTGATCGGCGCCTTCGCATCGGCGAACCCGTCGGCGTTCCACGCCAAAGACGGTTCCGGCTACCGTTTCCTGGTCGAAATGCTGAAGGATCTGAACACCCGTAACCCTCAGGTGGCTGCGCGCATGATTGAACCGCTGATCCGCCTCGGACGTTACGATGAAGGGCGTCAGGTGTTGATGCGTAAGGCGCTGGAGGAACTGAAAGGCTTGGAAAACCTGTCCGGCGATCTGTTCGAGAAGATCACCAAAGCGCTGGAAGCCTGATTAGCGGATCAGCGCGTTAAAGAAAATACCGGGCATGACGCCCGGTATTTTTTTGTCAGCGGGAGAACGCAATGTTCTCCTGCGGTGCCGCCACTTCCTCTTCTCCCATCACGCGGGCCAGTATGTGCGCTTCGGCGCGGGCCAGCGCTTCCTGATCGCGTCGCCGCGGCCGGGGGATATCAAGGGTAAGATCAAGCCCGATGCCGCCTTGCTCCACCAGAATAACCCGGTCTGCCAGGGCAACGGCTTCGCTGACGTCGTGCGTGACCAGCAAGACGGTAAATTTATGCTGCAACCAGAGCTGTTCTATCAGGCGCTGCATTTCAATGCGCGTAAGCGCATCCAGTGCGCCGAGCGGCTCATCCAGCAGGAGCAACCGTGGGCGGTGCACCAGCGCGCGCGCCAGGGCGACCCGCTGCTTTTGCCCGCCCGACAGCGCGGCCGGCCATTCATGGGCGCGTTCGGCCAACCCGACGGCATCCAGGGCGGCGAGCGCCTGCCCGCGCCATTCGCCGTGCAGCCCCAGCCCGACGTTATCGATCACCCGTTTCCAGGGCAGCAGGCGGGCATCCTGAAACATCAGGCGGGTATCCCGGCGCTGGCTGAGCAGACCGGCATTGCCGCTGCGCAGGTGGCCGGACGAACCTTGCTCCAGCCCGGCCAACAGGCGCAGCAAGGTACTTTTGCCGCACCCGCTGCGCCCGACGACGGCGATAAACTGACCGCCGGGAACGTGCAGGCTGACGTCCTGTAAAATCCGGCGCTGGCCGTAATATTTGGTGACGTTCTCCAGCGTTACGGGGATCCCCGCGGAAATCGGGGTCGCGGAAAGGGAGCCGATCATAAGTTTTCTCCGGTTGCGGGTTGGTAAGCCGGGTGCCAGCGCAGCCACAAACGTTCGAGTTGAACGGCGCTGACGTCGGCCAGCTTGCCCAGCAGGGCGTAAAGAATGATGGCGACCACCACCACGTCGGTTTGCAGGAACTCGCGCGCGTTCATCGCCAGATAGCCGATGCCGGAATTGGCGGAAATAGTTTCCGCCACGATCAGCGTCAGCCACATATAGCCGAGCGCGAAGCGCACGCCGACCATAATGGCGGGCAGGGCGCCCGGCAAAATGACCTGAGTAAACATCTGACGGCGGTTGAGACCGTAACTGCGGGCCATTTCCAGCAGCCCGGCGTCGATGCCGCGGATGCCGTGATAGGTGTTCAGGTAAACGGGGAACAGGGTGCCCAGCGCCACCAGGAAAATTTTGGCGCTTTCATCAATGCCGAACCACAGGATAACCAGCGGGATCAGCGCCAGGTGCGGAATATTGCGCAGCATCTGGATGGAACTGTCCAGCAGACGCTCTCCCCAACGTGACAGGCCGCTGATCAGCCCGAGCAGCAGCCCCAGCCCGCCGCCGATGATGAACCCCAACAGGGCGCGCCCGGTGCTGATTAACAGATGGTGCCCCAGTTCGCCGCTGGCGGTCAGTCGCCAGGCCGCTTCGGCCACGGCGGCAGGGGCGGGCAGGATCCGGCTGGAGAGCCAGCCGGCTTGCACTGAGAGCTGCCAGGCGAGCAACAACGCCAGGGGAATCAGCCAGGGAACCAGGCGGCTGCGCCATAAGGCGTTGTACCATGGAGTGCTGTGCATCGCATTTCTCCTCAGCTTTGCGCCGCTTTGCGCAGGATGAAATCATTGGCGACGATTTCGCCCTGCGGTTCCAGCGTGACGGGCGGGGACGTCGCCAGCGACAGATGAGGAAACAGCAGCTCGCTCACCCGGTAGGCTTCTTCAAGGTGTGGATAGCCGGACAAAATAAAGGTGTCTATCCCCAGATCCGCATATTCGTGCATCCGTTCCGCCACCGTCGGGCCGTCCCCGACCAATGCGGTACCCGCGCCGCCGCGCACCAGTCCAACGCCGGCCCACAGGTTGGGACTGATTTCCAGACGATCGCGGCGCCCGCCGTGCAGGGCGGCCATGCGTTGCTGACCCACGGAGTCCGTTTTGCTGAAGGCTTCCTGCGCTTTGGCGATGGTGGCATCGTCCAGATGGGCAATCAGATCGTCCGCCGCCAGCCAGGCCTGCTCCGTGGTTTCGCGTACGATAACGTGCAGACGAATGCCGAAGCGCACGCGGCGACCGAAACGGGCCGCTTTCTCACGCACCTGCGCGATTTTTTCCTTCACCTGCTGGGGCGGCTCCCCCCAGGTCAGGTACATGTCTACCTGCTCCGCCGCCAGATCGATCGCCGCGTCGGACGATCCGCCGAAATAGAGCGGCGGTCGCGGTTGCTGCACCGGCGGGTAAAGCAGCCGGGCATCGTCGACCCGGATGTGCTTGCCCTTAACGTTCACGGTTTCGCCTTCCAGCAGGCTGCGCCAGATGCGGGTAAACTCGGCGGAGGCCTCGTAACGTTCGTCGTGATCGAGGAATAGCCCTTCCGCCGCCAGCTCTTCCGGATTACCGCCGGTCACCAGATTGAACAGGGCGCGCCCGCCGGAGAGGCGATCCAGCGTTGCGGCCTGGCGCGCGGCCAGCGTAGGGGAAATGATGCCCGGACGTAAGGCGACCAAAAACTTCAGGCTCCGGGTGACGGGGATCAGCGAAGCCGCCACCAGCCAGGAATCTTCACAGGAACGACCGGTTGGGATCAATACGCCGCCGAAGCCGAGACGTTCTGCCGCCTGCGCGATCTGTTGCAGATAGCCGTGATCGACCGCGCGTGCCCCCTGCGTACTGCCGAGGTAGCGGCCATCGCCATGGGTGGGAAGAAACCAGAATACGTTCAGACTCATGTGCTGCTCCTTAATTTTCCTTGAGAAAAAGCCTTATGACTTAACGTCGGCGTTCGGCTGCCAGATGCGCCCGGAAATATCGACCGGGGAAGGCAGCAGGTGATTTTGGTAAAACAGATCGGCAGTTTGTTGTTGTGCCTTGCGGGTATGCTCATCAATGGGGTGGATCGCGCTGACCGGGCGATGATCCAGATAGCTGGCGATCACCGGTTCGGGCAGGCCCATCGCCGCAGCAAGTTGCGTGATGCTTTGCGCGCGCTGGCTGCGGGTAAGGGCATCGGCCTGGGTCAATTGATCGAGAAGGTCATAAATGAAAGCCGGGTAGCGCTGCGCGTAGTCATGGCTGGCGAGATAAAAGGAGCCGGTCTGGTTCAGCGTCGTGCCGTCTTTCAGCACCCGCACGCCGCCGTTCAATAAGGCAGCGGAGTAGTAAGGGTCCCAGATAGCCCAGGCATCAACATTTCCCTGCAGGAACGCCGCGCGGGCATCCGCCGGCGTGAGGTAAACCGGCGTGATGTCGCTGAAGCTCAGGCCGGCTTCCCGCAATGCGCGCAACAGCAGGTTGTGCGAGCTGGAGCCTTTCTGGAAAGCAACCTTATGGCCTTTCAAATCACCGACGGTTTTAATGTCGCTGTTTTCCGTCACCAGAATGACTTCGGCTTTAGGCTTGGGCGGCTCAACCCCGACGTAAACCAGATCCGCGCCGGCGGCCTGGGCGAACAGCGGCGGAATGTCGCCGGTAGAGGCGAAGTCGATGCTGCCGACGTTGAGCGCCTCCAGCATTTGCGGACCGGCGGGAAACTCGACCCAACTGATGCGGGTGTCGGCGAAGCGCTTCTCTAACTGCCGGTTGACCTTGGCCAGCACCAGATTAACGGACCCTTTCTGATAACCGATACGTAGCTGTGCGGGATCCTGTGCGCTGGCCTGTGCAGAGGCGCTCCACAGGCCAAACAGCAACGGCAGGGAAAACAGCAGGCGAATGGACTTCATGTGCGTTCTCCCTGATTAAACGGCCGCAATGGCCGGCGTGAATGATGATGTACGGCGGCGTTCCAGCGTATGCAGAAACGTGTTCAGGGCTTCATCAAGGCGCAGTTGCAGCGACGGCGAAAACGTCATGCCCTGATCGTTGCGGGTAATCTGACTGTCATCGGCGAAGATCCCGTGCAGCACCTCCTGCGCTTTCAGCGCACTCAATACCGGCTTCAGGGCATAGTCCAGCGCCAGCAGATGCCCCGGCGATCCGGCTGTAGCGATGGGCAGAACGACCTTGTGTTCCAGTGCGCGCTCCGGCAGCAGATCCAGGATCGTTTTCAGGGCGCCGGAGTAGGCGGCTTTATAAACCGGCGTCGCGACGATCAGGCCGTCTGCGTGGATTAAGGCGTTAATCAGCGACTGCACACGGGGGCTGGCGGTATTGGCGCCAAGCAGCTCTTCCGCAGAAAAGTTTTGCAGACCGTAGGACGCGACGTTGACGTCGCGGCTTGCCAGCCATTGATGGGCGAAGTTAAGCACCGCTGAAGAACGGGAGTTTTTTTGCGGGCTGCCGGCGAGGGTTATGACTAACATCTGCACTCCTTATTCCATAAATGAATTATTGTTTTGAAATCGATAACAGAATGCTATTAACCCTAGCAGGTCTAAATTTATTCTTATAAATCTTATTTTTTGATTTTTTATTCCTTTTTTGTATATCAGAGGGGAATATGGGCCGTAGGCCCGGCAGAAAAGGTAAACGTTTGCGCTGATTGAATGCTTTTTGTTTTTAATCAATTCCCTTCAACGGGCAAATCACTGATAATACGCCCCCGGTTTGCACCGGGACTCAGGAGATAACATGTTTTACCCGCTCATCAGAAAGGCGTTGTTCCAGCTTAATCCGGAACGGGCGCATGAATTTACCTTCCAGCAATTACGCCGTATTACCGGCACTCCCCTTGAATTTCTCGTCCGTCAGTCCGTTGCCGCAAAGCCGGTAAACTGCATGGGGCTGTCGTTTAAAAATCCGCTGGGCCTGGCCGCCGGCCTGGATAAAGACGGCGAATGTATTGACGCATTAGGGGCAATGGGATTTGGTTCCATTGAAATCGGTACGGTAACGCCGCGCCCGCAGCCGGGAAATGATAAGCCGCGTTTATTCCGCATCGTGGAGGCGGAAGGGTTAATTAACCGGATGGGGTTTAACAACCACGGGGTTGATAATCTGGTCGAGAACGTGAAGAAATCCCATTTCGGCGGGATCCTCGGAATCAATATCGGCAAGAATAAGGATACGCCGGTTGAAAACGGTAAAGATGATTATTTAATTTGCATGGAAAAGACCTATTCTTATGCGGGTTATATTGCCGTCAATATCTCTTCTCCCAACACGCCGGGGTTACGTAGTTTACAGTATGGCGAAGCGCTGGATGATTTATTGGGCGCGATAAAAACGAAGCAGGCGGAGTTACACCAAAAGCATCACAAATATGTTCCTGTGGCGGTTAAGATCGCGCCGGATCTTTCACATGAAGAATTGATCCAGGTAGCCGATGCGTTAGTCCGTTATAATATTGATGGTGTAATTGCCACGAATACGACGCTTGACCGGAAACTGGTTGCCGGACTGAATTATTGTGAGCAAGCCGGGGGGCTCAGCGGGCGTCCGCTCCAGTCACGCAGCACGGAAGTGATTCGTTTACTTTCCGCAGAACTTCAGGGACGTTTACCGATTATCGGCGTGGGCGGAATTGATTCCCTAATAGCCGCGCGGGAAAAACTCGACGCCGGTGCAACCCTGATTCAAATCTATTCCGGTTTTATCTTTAAAGGTCCCGGATTAGTGAAAGATATCGTTAACTACCTCTAAATTTCTGCCTGTATTTCCGCCATTCCTATCCCGGGGGTTTATTTATTCCCCGGGGTAGTCTATATTTTCACCTGTCCGATAACGCAGTTGTTTGTCCATGCCAGGAGGCTTATTCCAACCGCGTTGGTAATAGCGGCGTTGTTTATGCAGTAAAAGGAAAAGCGATGAACATAAAACCCGATGATAATTGGCGTTGGTATTTCGATGAAGAGCACGATCGTTTAATGCTCGATTTAGCGAACGGAATGGTTTTTCGATCCCGCTTTCCGGCAAAGATGTTAACGCCGGATGCGTTTGGTGAAAGCGCTTTTTGCGTTGACGATGCAGCGCTCTATTATCAGTTTGACGAGTGCTGCCGCAGAATAGGTTTAACGCGGCAGCAATGTGCCGAGCTGGTATTAAATGCATTGGTGGCGAACCGTTTCTTAAAACCGCTGATGCCGAAAAGTTGGCATTTCAATCAGCAAACGCTGGCTATACGTCCCGGCGTCGGCGAGTGCGTGGCGGTGCATGTTGAAGCGTCGGCGGAATACGCCAGCCTGCTGGTGGTTGAAGCGGGGGATAACGCCAGCCTGTGCCTGCTGGCTCAGCCGCAACTGGTGCTGGCCGGGCGCGCCATGCAACTGGGCGATGCGATTAAAGTTATGCACGATCGTCTGTTGCCGGTGACGGTAGTCGAGCATTCCCGTCATCAGAATTTGCCACAGGCGGTATAACGCGCCGGATATATTTTCCGGCGCAACGGGGCCATTTCAGGCGAGCCGGATATTGCTTTTAGGTATGCAACTGCACGTCAGAATTGTTCCGTTATCGCTCACCGCGCTTTGCTTGAGCGCCGTGACTTCACCTTCTTCCAACGTCAGCCGGCAACTGCCGCAGATTCCCGCCCGGCAAGAATAAGGAATGCGGAACCCCTGCATTTCCAACTGCTCCAGCAACAACTGCTGATTATTACCGGTAAAAACGTTGCCCTGATAGTCAATCTGCACGTCATGCGCCTGCGCAGCCGGTGCTTCCAGGTTTTCCGTTGTTTCGCCCGCATGGTAAGGGCGTGGCGGCCTGGTCGCTAACACCTCCACCTCATCGCCCTGACGAATAATGCCGCTGTTGCGCGCGATCATATTCATCCCGAAATCCACGTCGCCGTTATCGGCGGTGCGGAAGCTTTGCAGGGTCGCCAGCGGTTCGGCGGAAGGGTGCTTGCGCCCCCGTTCGATATTGACGGTGGTCAGCACGCAGCGGCTGCACGGTTTGACCAGATCGAACGTCACGCCGCCCACGCGCACGGTTTGCCAGCCGTCCTCAGCGAACGCCGGCGCGCCGCTGACCACCAGATTGGGCCGGAACTGCTCAATGCGCACCGAGGCCGGGCAACGCCGTTGCAACTCCCGGAACGACGCTTCATTAATCAGTAAATAAGGGTAGCCGTCGGCAAAAGTGAGCGGGACTTCCGGGTAGCGCTTAACCCGGCGGCTGGGCTCGGTGCCCAGCCAGCGCAGTTGCACGTCGCGCTGTAATTGCCGGCTCAGCCATTGGTTAATGGCGTCGGGCGCGATGCGCGCGGTGAAGTGGTTGCCCCAGACTTCAGTCGGCATCGCCTGCGCGGCAAAATCCTGCCAGCGTGCTATGACCGCCTCGCCGTCCGGCGCGGTAATGGCGATGCCGTCCGGCAACAGGGCCGGGGTAAACGTCACCATCTGCGGGTATTGGCGTGCGGTAATAAAGGTGCCGTCCTGCTCTGTCACCATCAGGATACGATCGAAAGACAGCCCGGAGGATGTTGCCTGAGCCTGTGAAAGCTGTATACCTCGCATAGATTTAACAGGATGAATGAACAGCTTTGACAATGTGAGCATGATAATCCCGGACCGGTAAACTGAAAGCAGCAACTTTATGACATGCGGTCGGGATTAGCTATAATGCGCCACAACTTTATTTATAGTGACACGAATAGTATGAAATCTCTGTTTGCCAGCACCGCACGCGGCCTTGAAGAGTTATTGAAAACCGAACTGGAAACGCTGGGCGCCCAGGAATGTAAGTTGACGCAGGGCGGCGTGTATTTCCAGGGCGACGAACGCCTGCTGTACCGCAGCCTGCTGTGGAGCCGGTTGGCGTCGCGTATTTTATTGCCGCTGGGTGAATTCAAGGTATACAGCGATTTGGATCTTTATCTGGGCGTACAGGCGGTCAACTGGCCGCAGGTATTCAGCGTGGATAAAACGTTCGCCGTGCATTTTACCGGCACCAATGATGAGATCCGCAACAGTCAGTACGGGGCGCTGAAGACCAAAGACGCCATCGTCGACGGCTTTATGCGTAAGCTGAACGTGCGTCCGGCCGTAGCAAAACAGAATCCCGACATTCGTATCAGCGTATTTTTACAGCGCGAAATGGCGACCGTTTATCTGGACCTGAGCGGCGAAGGTTTGCATCAGCGCGGTTACCGTGAAGGCACCGGCCAGGCGCCGCTGAAAGAAACGCTGGCCGCTGCGGTGGTGATGCGCTCCGGCTGGCAGCCGGGCACGCCGATGGTTGATCCGATGTGCGGCTCAGGAACCCTGTTAATTGAAGCCGCGATGATGGCCAGCGACAGGGCGCCGGGGTTGCGGCGTACACATTGGGGCTTCAGCGCCTGGCAGGGCCATGATGAAGTCCTGTGGCGCGAGGTAATGGCCGAAGCGCAGGTGCGCGCCCGGCGCGGATTGCAGGAGACGACGTCGCGCTTTTTCGGTTTTGACGTTGATCGCCGGGTCATCGATCTGGCGCGCGCCAACGCCCGCCGGGCCGGCGTTGGCGAAGTGATCTCTTTTGAGGCCGGCGATGTCGCCCGTCTGCAAAATCCTCTGCCGCAGGGGCCGGTCGGCACCGTTGTCAGCAACCCGCCGTATGGCGAGCGCCTGGAGAGCGAACCGGCGCTGATCGCCCTGCACAGTACGCTGGGGCGGATTATGAAAAGCGCGTTCGGCGGCTGGCAGCTCTCGTTGTTCAGCGCATCGCCCGAACTGCTGAGCTGCCTGCAACTGCGTGCTGAACGTCAGTTTAAGGCAAAAAATGGCCCGCTCGACTGCGTGCAAAAAAACTACCGCCTGGCGGCGGCGGAAGGGCGTGAGCATGTCGCTTCGGGCGAAATCGCTGCGGATTTTGCCAACCGTCTGCGTAAAAACCTGAAGAAGCTGGATAAATGGGCGAAGCAGGAGGGCATTGAATGTTACCGCATTTATGACGCCGATCTGCCGGAATATAACGTGGCTATCGATCGCTATGCCGACAAGGTTGTGGTGCAGGAGTATGCGCCGCCAAAAAGCGTCGATCCGCAGAAGGCCCGCCAGCGCCTGTTTGATATCATCAGCGCAACGCTGAGCGTTCTTGCGCTCCCGACCGGCGCGCTGGTGCTGAAAACCCGCGAACGCCAGAAAGGGAAAAGCCAGTATGAGAAGCTGGCGCAGAAGGGCGACTTCTTCCAGGTAACGGAATACAACGCCCGTTTCTGGGTCAATCTGACCGACTATCTTGACACCGGGTTATTTCTCGATCACCGCATCGCCCGGCGTGAGCTGGGCAAAATGAGTAAAGGGAAGGATTTCCTCAATCTGTTCGCCTATACCGGTTCCGCCAGTGTGCACGCCGGGCTGGGCGGCGCGCGCAGCACCACGACGGTGGACATGTCACGCACCTATCTGGAGTGGGCGGAGCGCAATTTGCAGCTCAACGGGCTGTCCGGACGCCAGCACCGGCTGATTCAGGCCGATTGCCTGTCCTGGATGCGGGACTGCCGCGAGCAGTTTGATTTGATCTTCATCGATCCGCCGACCTTCTCCAACTCCAAGCGGATGGAAAATACCTTCGACGTCCAGCGCGATCATCTGCAATTAATGGCGGATCTGCAGCGCATTTTGCGCCGCGGCGGCACCATTATGTTTTCGAATAACAAACGGGGATTCAAAATGGATCTGGCCGGGCTGGCGGCGCTGGGGCTGAATGCCAGAGAGATCACCGCCAAAACCCTGTCGCCGGATTTCGCCCGTAATGCCCAGATTCACAACTGCTGGCTGATTACCCACGCCGGCGAGGAAAAATAAGTTTATGTCGTTAATCAGTCTTTCCGGCGCCTGGCTGTCGTTCAGCGACGCGCCGTTGTTGGATAATACCGAGCTGCACATTGAGCAGAATGAGCGGGTGTGCCTGGTTGGCCGTAACGGGGCGGGAAAATCCACGCTATTAAAGATTCTGAGCAAAGAGCTGCCGTTGGATGACGGCCGGATCGTCTATGAGCAGGATCTGGTGGTGTCGCGCCTGCAACAGGACCCGCCGCGCGACGTGAACGGCACGGTATTTGACTTCGTCGCCGAAGGCGTGGCGGAGCAGGCCGAAGTGCTGAAAAAGTATCAGGAGCTTTCCGTGCGGGTGGCGCGCGATCCGAGCGAGCAGAACCTGAAACAGCTCGCCGTATTGCAGGAAACCATGGAGCACCAGGGGCTGTGGCGCATTGAGAACCGTATCCGCGATGTGTTGACCCGCCTGGCGCTCTCCGCGGATATGCACCTGTCCGAGCTGTCCGGCGGCTGGCTGCGTAAGGCCGCACTGGCCCGCGCCCTGGTTTGCGGGCCGGATGTGTTGCTGCTGGACGAGCCGACCAACCACCTCGACATCGCCGCCATTGGTTGGCTGGAGGAATTCCTCAAAGAATTCGGCGGCAGCATCGTCTTTATTTCCCATGACCGTTCTTTCATCCGCAATATGGCGACGCGCATCGTGGATCTCGATCGCGGTAAGCTGGTGTCCTATCCCGGCGATTACGATGCTTATCTGACGGGTAAAGAAGAAGCCCTGCGCGTTGAAGAGCTGCAGAACGCCGAGTTCGATCGTCGCCTGGCGCAGGAAGAGGTCTGGATCCGTCAGGGAATCAAGGCGCGGCGCACACGTAATGAAGGGCGTGTCAGGGCGCTGAAGAGCATGCGCCGCGAGCATGCGGAACGCAGAAACGTGATGGGCAGCGCCAAAATGCAGGTGGAAGAGGCGCTGCGCTCCGGAAAAATCGTATTTGAACTGGAAGACGTCAGCTACGGCATAGAAGGGAAAACGCTGCTCAAGGATTTCAGCGTTCAGGTACAACGCGGCGATAAAATTGCGTTGATCGGCCCTAATGGCTGCGGTAAAACGACGTTGCTGAAGCTGATGCTGGGGCAACTGAAGCCGGATAGCGGCACGGTACGCTGCGGCACCAAGCTGGAAGTGGCCTACTTCGATCAGCACCGTGCCGAGCTGGATCCGGAAAGAAGCGTGATGGATAACCTGGCTGAGGGTAAGCAGGAAGTGATCGTTAACGGTCGTTCTCGTCACGTGCTGGGCTATTTGCAGGACTTTCTGTTTCATCCCAAACGGGCGATGACGCCGGTGAAGGCGTTGTCCGGCGGTGAGCGTAACCGTCTGCTGCTTGCCCGGTTGTTTTTAAAACCCAGCAACCTGCTGATTCTTGACGAACCGACCAACGATCTTGATATTGAAACACTGGAACTGCTAGAAGAGTTGATCGATGGCTACCAGGGCACCGTTATGCTGGTCAGCCATGACCGGCAGTTCGTTGACAACACCGTGACCGACTGTTGGATCTTCGAAGGCGACGGCGTCGTTAACGTTTATGCCGGCGGGTATTTCGACGCCCACCAGCAGCAGCAACAGGTCCAGGCGTTACGTCAGCCCGTGTCCGCTCCTTCGGTAAAATCTGAAACACCAAAGCAGATTGAAACAAAAAAAAGAGCCGGGAATAAACTAAGCTATCATTTAGTCCGCGAGCTGGAACAATTGCCGCAGCGCATCGAAGCGTTGGAAAATGCGTTGGAGACGTTGCAGCAGCGGGTGGCCGATCCGGCATTTTTCAGCGGTCCGCATGACGAAACGCAGCGCGTGCTGCAGGAAATGGCGGATACGGAAAAATCTCTGGAAGAGGCGTTTGAGCGATGGGAGTCACTCGAAGCGCAGAAAAATGGCTGATTCAAGGTATGACGGTCAGATAAAAGCAGGGTAATCGCGTCGTTCGCGCCATCCCTCAGGAGGGCGCGCAGTCGTCGTCATATTGAGTGGGTTTCGCCGGATCGTCCGTGCCGCAGGGCATCATACCGTCCGGTGTTTTCATTATGCTGTTAATTTGAGGTGGAAAGGAAATGTGTTCTGAACAGCATGGTGATCGCAGGGTTTTGTGCCCGCAGTGCGATATGTTGGTGGTGTTGCCTGTGCTCGACTGGGATACCAAAGGGGTATGCCCGCGCTGCCATACCACGCTGAGCGCCTGCTGGCGGGAGCCGAACCGCCGTCCGGCGCTTTATGCCCTCAGCGCGCTGTTCATGCTGCTTTTAGCCAATTTGTTTCCCTTCGTGAACATGTCGGTTGCCGGCCTCAAAAGCAACATCCGGTTGATTGAAATTCCTTCCGTGCTGGTGGCGGAAAATTACGCCTCCATGGCGACCATGTTTATGATTTTCGTCCAGCTGGTGCCGATCTTCTGCATGGTATCGATCGTGCTGCTCAGCCTGCGCGTGCCGCTGCCGGGCGCAATAAAACGCTTTATGGCGAAGGTCATGTTTCAATGCAAGACCTGGTGCATGGTGGAGATTTTTCTCGCCGGCGTGTTGGTCAGTTTTGTAAAGCTGATGTCATACGGCGACGTGGGCATCGGCACCAGCTTCATAGCTTACTGTATCTTCTGCCTGTTACAGGTGCGTGCGTTTCAGATCGTCGATCGCCGTGTGATATGGGAAGACATCGCTCCGGCCCCCCGCCTGACCCTATCACTGGTGCCGGGAAAAACCGGCATACGGCAGGGGGTACGTTCCTGTGGCTGCTGTACTGCCATCTTACCTGCGGACCTCCCGGATTGCCCGCGCTGTGGAACCACCGGCCATGTAAGGCGCCGCAACAGCCTGCAGTGGACTCTGGCCCTGCTGGTGACGTCCGTCATGCTTTATATTCCTGCCAATCTGATGCCGATCATGGTCACGGAAGCGTTGGGCAACAAGCTCAACTCAACCATTATGGCCGGGGTGATCATGATGTGGGGGGACGGCTCATATCCGGTTGCCGCGGTGATTTTTATCGCCAGCATCATGGTGCCGACGCTGAAAATACTGGCTATCGCCTGGCTGTGCTGGGATGCGAAATACGCTACGCGCGGCGACAGCGAGAGAATGCACTTTATCTATGAAATCGTGGAGTTTGTCGGACGCTGGTCGATGATTGACGTTTTTGTCATCGCCGTTCTGTCCGCATTGGTACGAATGGGACAACTGATGAGTATTTACCCCGCAATCGGCGCGTTGCTGTTTGCCATGGTGGTTATTCTGACCATGATCGCAGCAATGGTATTTGACCCAAGACTGATTTGGGATCGGGAAAGAGAAAATAACAAGGAGCCGCATTAATGAGCAATCATGATGAAAGCGTGGCGAAGATAGAGAAAATCAAACGCTGGTCACCCGTTTGGATTGTGCCTATCGTGACTGCGCTGATCGGCGCCTGGATTATTTTTTATCACTTCAGCCATCAGGGACCGGAAGTCACCCTGACGACCACCAATGCGGAAGGACTGGTGGGCGGAAAAACGGCGATAAAAAGCCGCAGCGTGGATGTCGGCCTGGTAGAGAGCGTTACGCTGAGCGATAACCTGAGTCAGGTTATCGTCAAAGCCCGGCTGAATTCCGGCATGGAAAAGCTGTTACGTAAAGACAGCGTGTTCTGGGTCGTGAAGCCGCAGGTAGGCCGCGAAGGCGTCTCCGGGCTGGGGACGTTGTTGTCCGGCGCCTATATTGAGCTGCAGCCCGGTAATGACCGGCAGAGCGAAGAAAACTTCCGCCTGCTGGAACAACCTCCGCTGGCGTCTCCCGATGCCAAAGGCATCCGCGTAACGCTGGAAAGCGCGCAGTCAGGGCAGCTTGCTCCCGGCGATCCGGTGTTGTTCCGCGGCCTGCGGGTGGGAACGGTGGAGACCAGCCAGTTTGACACGGATAAACGCATCATGCGTTACCAACTGTTTGTCACTTCGCCGTACGACTCGTTGGTCACCACAAACGTACGTTTCTGGCTGGACAGCGGTATCGCGTTTGACATGTCCTCTGCCGGTATGCGCGTTGAGATGGGGTCGCTGACCACGCTGTTCAGCGGCGGCGTGAGTTTTGATGTCCCGCAGGGATGGGATCTGGGCGAGAAAACGCAGAATCAGGCGGTTTATCAGCTGTTCGCTAATTCCCAGAGCATCCAGGACTCCCTGTACAGCGATCATAAAGATGTCGTGATGTTCTTCAGTGACTCCATTCGCGGCCTGCAGGCCGGTGCACCGGTGGAATTCCGCGGTATCCGTCTGGGGACGGTGGCTCAGGTGCCTTATCTGATCAAAGGAACGGTGCAAAAGCTGGATTCTAATTACCGTATCCCGGTTCTGGTGCGCATTGAGCCGGATCGTATTCAGAAGAAGGTCGGCGACAAGATGGACGTATTACAGACGCTGCTGAAGGCGACTGAGCACGATAATCTGCGCGCATCCCTGAAATCAGGCAACCTGTTGACCGGGGCATTGTACATCGACCTCGATTTCTATCCTCAGGCCAAGCCCTGGAGCGGCGATAAAGTGGCCGGCGGATACCCTGTCGTGCCGACGGTCAGCGGCGGTCTGGCGCAGATGCAGCAAAAACTGACCGGCGTGCTGGATAAGATCAACAACCTTCCGCTGGAACCGATGTTGACCGAAGCGACCAATACGCTGAAAGAAAGCCAGGCGGCAATGGCGAAGACACAGAAAACCGTGGATTCACTCAACGCGATTCTTGCCAGCAAAGAAATGCAGTCGTTGCCGCAGGATATGCAGAAGACATTGCAGGAGCTTAACCGCAGCCTGAAAGGCTTCCAGCCGGGGTCGCCGGCATATAACAAGATGCTGGGCGACATGCAGCGTTTGGATCAGGTATTGCGCGATCTGCAACCGGTGCTGAAGACCCTGAATGAGAAAAGTAATGCGTTGGTGTTCGAAGCGCCGGCGGGTAAAGATCCTCAGCCGAAGAGGGCTAAATGATGAAAAGATGGATTATCGCAGCAACGGTGTTGCTGCTTGCAGGCTGTAGCGGCAGCGCCAATAAGTCATACTACCAGCTGCCCGCGGCGACGGGCGCGGTAACGGCGGTGGCCGGGCAGGATACGGGCCGCCAGCTGTGGCTGGAGCATGTGGCCGTTGCGGACTATCTGGGGGGGAATGGCGTGGTGTATCAGACGAATGACGTTCAGTATGTCATCGCGTCTAACAACCTGTGGGCCAGCCCGCTGGAACAGCAGTTGCAGCAGACGATGCTGTCGAATCTGAGCGCGATGCTGCCCGGCTGGATCGTCACGGGGCAATCGCTCGGCGCGGATCAGGACGTGCTGAATATCACGGTGACCGGTTTCCACGGGCGCTATGACGGCAAGGCGGTGATAAGCGGCTCCTGGGTGCTGAACCACAAAGGAACGCTGACCCGCCGCGCTTTCAACCTGGAGGTTGCGCAACCGCAGGACGGCTATGACGCCCTGGTTCGCGCGCTGGCGGAAGGGTGGCAGCGTGAGGCGGGGCAAATCGCCACACAGTTGGCGGCTATTCGCTGACGCTTAATCTTTTTTCTGCTTTCTTGTTCTCCCGCAGCATAAAACATGCTGCGGGTTTTTTATATATGACAAATAGTTAGGATAATCTTCATTTATTTTTTCGTTTTTCCTTCCCGCCGATAGCCTACAATTGTGACATTGGTATGAATTTTGAGCATTGACCCGATCGCTAAAAAAAGCTATTCGTTAAGGGTGGCGGCAACGGCAAGCGCCGTCATTGTTTTCTTTCCACCAGAATCAAAATGAGGGAAAAAAGGCATGAAGAGACAAAAACGCGATCGTCTTGAGCGGGCTCAATCGAGAGGGTACCAGGCTGGCATTTTGGGGCGTCCTAAAGACATTTGCCCTTATCAGTCACTGGATGCCCGTTCTCACTGGCTGGGAGGCTGGCGGAAGGCCATGGAAGACAGGGTCGTAATGGCATAATGTAGTAGGCCTTCCCAAAAATAAAGACGAACGTTTGACCTCCGCTGCGGCGGAGGTTTTTTATGGGAAATATCTGCAAAATATATACATTAATTCTATATTTCTATTCTTGGTATTTGAGCTTTATATTGTAAAAAAATAAAAAAATGTCTTTATTAGAGTTTTATAAAAAATTAGTCTATTATTTTATTTGGTCGGTCTGATAATAATCAGCGTGAATGGTATTTTATAAATACAATGACTATACAAATAGATGTTGACCTACTTTTCTAGAGAAATTAAACATCGACAGATGTCATCTCTATTTTCCTATATTTTTATGGACATATATCGGGAAATTTATGGATTACAGCTCACATAATGACGGACTAAAGCTGCTGAGACGATTCGATATGAATTTGCTTACCATTTTTGAGGCGGTTTATGCTTACAAAAGTGTCAGCAAAGCAGCGGAGGCCCTTGGGATGACGTCACCAGCCGTGAGTCAGAGCATCCAGCGTCTGCGGGGTTATTTCCCGGACCCCTTGTTTATCCGCATCGGCAAAGGCATCTCGCCGACGGTCTATGCAGATAGTTTACACAGTAATATTAAAAGCAGTCTTATTGATATCATCGGTATATTCAGCACCAAGAATGAATCAAACCGTACGCTGGTCATATGGAGTGAGCCTTATCTCGGTGTGCTTTTATTATCTTCGGTTTGTGAACTGTTTGAACAAAGTACTAATTTTCATTGTCAGATTTTACATCGCCCGCTGCCGGAAAAAGATAATGGTGCAGAAGAAGCATTAATGTATCACCGTGCTGATATTATTTTTGATACCAAGGCGACTTATAGCCCGGGCATTGAAGTAGAAAATGTTTATTCTGACAAAATGGTCGCGGTATGCCGTACGGATCATCCGAGAATAAAAGATCGGTTGACCGTAGATATGCTTCAGGATGAAAAACAGGTTTTTCTTAACCGGACCTCAATGAAAATGGCGTCTGCGGAACAGGGCGATTCGTTCAAAGGCGCAGAGACAGCCTTCAGCACTTATTCGCTGATGACCTCCTTGTCGGTGATTGAGTCAACGGACTATGTCGGTTTCTTCCCGTTAACGCTGGTAAATAAGATGCAGCCCGCGTTTCGTATCCGGCAAATTGAGTGCGATTTTGAACTGGGTGACTACGAGATATATATGTCATACAGCAAAAAAGCGATGCAGGATCGGTTATTGCTGATGTTGCTGAACATGATTCGCCGCAGGTTGGCGTCGATGAATGCGCAGGAGCGTTAAGAACAGAGAAGAGCAGCGCGGTGATGAATACCGCGCTATAGGGGCAGATAAAGGATTAGAAACTGCTGGTATCTTTAAATAACCCGACCTTCAGATCGCTGGCAGTATAAATCACGCGGCCATCAACCAATACTTCACCATCGGCAATACCCATGATCAGGCGACGGTTTACAACACGCTTGAAGTTAATACGGTAGGTAACTTTTTTCGCGCTGGGGAGAATCTGGCCGGCAAATTTTACTTCGCCAACGCCGAGCGCACGTCCTTTTCCTTCGCCGCCCAACCAGCCGAGGTAGAAACCAACCAGTTGCCACATGGCATCAAGGCCGAGACAGCCAGGCATAACGGGATCGCCGATAAAATGGCACTTGAAGAACCACAGGTCCGGATTGATGTCGAATTCGGCCTCAACGTAGCCTTTGTTGTGGCTGCCGCCGTCTTCGGTCATCTTGATAATGCGGTCCATCATCAGCATATTGCCCGCCGGTAACGGCGGTCCGCCGGCGCCGAACAGCTCACCGCGCCCGGAGGCTTCAAGGTCTTCTTTCGTATAGGATTCGCGTTTATCTACCATAATTCTCGTAAGCCTTATTAAGTTAAGGGGGCATCTTAGCTAACGGGTGTACGCTGAACAACTCCGATCAGCCGCGGCCGATTCCGGTTAACAGGCGTAACAGCCAAGGTATTTGCCTTTTATCTGGTTGATTATGCAAAGCAATCCGTTCCTGAATTGCACCGATCAAGCAAGGGCCGTTGTCGCTGTTGTACGCGACGCCGGTCAGAATCGGCAGGGCATCAGCGGCATTTTCCACCGCCCACAGATGAAACTGACCGGCTTTAACCGCCTCAATCACATCGTCCTGCAAACAGAGATGACGCAGATTGGTAAGCGGCAGAATGACACCCTGAGAGCCGCTTAAGCCACGCCGGCGACAGATGTCAAAGAAACCTTCAATCTTTTCATTTACGCCGCCGATAGGCTGGACGTGACCAAACTGGTCAACGGAGCCCGTAACGGCGATTTCCTGGCTCAGCGGCTGCTGCGACAGCGCGCTAATCAGCGCACACAGCTCGGCCAGGGAGGCGCTGTCGCCGTCAACCTCGCCATAGGATTGCTCAAACACCAGCGAGGCCGAGAAGGGAAGCTGTTGTTCCAGCTCCAGTTCGGAGATCAAAAAAGCCTGCATGATCATCATGCCTTTGGCATGAATATTCCCGCCCAGTTCGGCCTTGCGCTCCACGTCGGTAAATTCCCCGTCCCCCAGATGCACCACGCAACTGATGCGCGATGGTTCGCCGACCATCGTCGGATGCCCGGGATATTCGAGTACGGAGAGACCGTTGATTTGCCCGACCACTGCACCTTCGGTCTCAATCAGGATCTGACCCAGCTCAATTTCATCGTGCAGGCGCTCCGGCAGATATCCTTCACGCCAGCGGCGCGCTTCCTGCGCGGCATTGAGGGCCGCAGCATCCAGGATATTATCAGCACAGGCAGCCGTCTCTTTGAGAATACGGGCGATCCAGGACGGGCTGAGCGGCAGTACGCTTTGATCGCTGATTGCCCGGTTAGCGCACCTGACCAGCGCCGGCCAGATGTCGGCCGCCAGCGGCGGCAAACGATGCTCGCGGGCAATGGTCGTTACCAGTTGACACCAGCGTGTCATTTCTTCTTCGCCGATCAGCGGCATGTCGGCTTCAAACTCACCGTAAACGGCGGCACCGCTTAATTCCGGTTCCATATCCTGAAGCGCGCCCAGCTCTTCCCGGTCGCTGACCAGAATAATTTTCAGGTCGACAGGCATGTTGGGAACGGAAATCGGAAGAGGGCGTGTTTCATCAGGCGAATGCCAGATAAAGGTCCCGCTAATGACGATTTGTTTCAGGCGCAACCACATCAGCGGCTGCGAGAGCAAGGCACGCAGCGAAAGGATCAGCACGCCGCCGTTTACCTGATGGACCAGGCCTGGCTCAAGGGTAAACCGGCCGTCATGACACCGTACGGCGCCAAACAACTGTTCAGGCTCTACCCATTCAGCAAACATCACGCGCTGACGGGCGGCGAAATTATCGCTCTCATGCTCTGCCGGCATGATGCTGATGTGAGTGCCATCAATATGGTACTGACTGCCGCGACAACCGGACTCCGGCATCATTTCATTCACCGCACGGCTCAGCAGCGCGTAATGCTCGCGGGTTTCATCGGCTTTGACCATCATAAAACGCGATGGGGACAACGGATGGCAGAAATGGCGCAACGCGTTTTCCAGTCGCGGCTGATATTCCGAAAAAGTGATGGGCGGGGCAGCATCAGCGGCGTCAAACACGGAGAGGTAAGGCGCCGTGTCGGGCAGTAAGGATTGCCAGTCGAGTCTATAATTGCTCAAAGTCGTCAGGTCAGTATATTAATCAGTAAATAAAGGGAGGATTATACAAGATTCCGTACCGCTGCACAGGGACAAACGTGTTGCGCGTGACGCGGGAGGATTTCTTGCATTGATTATAAAAACAACGTGTTTTCATGGTTGACACTCTGCAAAACCGCAAAAAGTTGTTATTCTTATTGAAAGTTACCGCGTCACGGGTGCATATGCCATGAAATATCAACAGCTTGAGAATCTGGAAAGCGGATGGAAGTGGAAATACCTGATCAAAAAACATCGGGAAGGCGAACTTATCACCCGCCATCTGGAGTCCAGTATGGCGCAACAGGCGGTGGATGAGCTGCTCGAGCTGGAAAATGAGCCGGTAAAGGTGCACCAGTGGATCCGCGACCATATGAATCCCGCGCTGGAAAATCGTATGAAGCAGACGATTCGTGCGCGGCGTAAACGTCACTTTAATGCAGAACATCTGCATACCCGCAAGAAATCGATAGATCTGGAATTTTTGGTGTGGCAACGCTTGGCGGCATTGGCTCAGCGGCGGGGAATTACGTTGTCGGAAACTATCGTGCAATTGATTGAGGATGCGGAGCGCAAAGAGCAATATGCCGAACAGATGTCTCAGCTGAAGAAAAACCTGCAGTCGTTCCTGGAATAAATAATGCGTTACCTATTGTTGCATTCTGGTACAGACATAAAAAAAAGCCCCGCATCAGCGGGGCTTCTTGCTAAAGGTTACGTAGTAATTAGCCCTGCGGCTGAGTTACAACGTCTTTAACGCCTTTAACTTCGATTTCTACGCGACGGTCCGGAGCCAGGCAGTCGATCAGAGCAGCCTTCGGCTTCACGTTGTCACAGGTAGAACCGGTAACCGGATCTGATTTACCCATACCGCGGGCAGAGATCTTGTCAGACGGGATACCTTTGGAAACCAGGTAATCAACAACGCTCTGAGCACGTTTCTCAGAAAGTTTCTGGTTGTACTGCTCGGAACCGATACGGTCGGTGTAACCCATAACAACAACAGCACCGTCTTTCGGGTCCAGGTTGCTCAGCTGAGAGTACAGCTGATCCAGAGCCTGCTGACCTTCAGCTTTCAGGGTAGACTTGTTGAAGTTGAACAGAACGTCAGACTTCAGAGTGAAACGCTTGGTTTCAACAACCGGAGCTGGGGCCGGAGCCGGAGCTACCGGAGCAACAACGTCGTCCTGGCCGAAGCGGTAAGCAATACCAACGCTCAGCAGGGAGTTGTCCGGACGTGCGCCAACGGTCTGTGCGTCGCCGATGTTGCTAACATACTGGTATTCCAGACGGGTAGCGATGTTTTTGGTCAGCGCATATTCAACACCAGCGGCAGCCAGCGGAGAAACGCCGGTGTCGTTGTCTTTGAAGCGGCCTTCGCCAGCTTTCCATGCGGTGCCGTCAGCACGCCATACCATACCACCCAGACGGGTATAGATATCCAGGTCGTCCATAATCGGGTAGCTCAGCTTAGCGGACAGCTGTACACCCTGTGCTTTGAATGCGCCGTTAGCGTCATTGCCTTTGTACTGCATGCGACCCAGCCAGTCGTAACCCAGTTCGAAGCCCAAGTACTGGTTAGCCTGATAACCCAGGTATGCACCTGCGCCCAGTTGATCCGGACGGGTGATGTTCGGGTTCAGATTTTCCATGCTCGGGTCCATGTAGTGGGACCAGCCCAGTTTGGCACCGGTGTACCAGGTGTCATCTTTCGGTGCGGCTTGCGCTACGGTAGCGAAGCCAGCCAGTGCCACTGCTAATGCGATAGCTGTCTTTTTCATTTTTTGCGCCTCGTTATCATCCAAATAGGCTTTAAAGCCCTTGGTTAAAATCCTTCGCCAAGGTTTACGCTCTGTTAATTACTCTACCATGAAATATATGGCGTTATTAGAGCAACCTTAGCGTTACCAAGTCTACAACGACTTTAGAAACTTACAAGTGTGATGTGATTATGATCAACAAAAAAAAGCCTCTACGTGTATGGATTGTTCAAGTTTTTGCTTAATTTTTAACCTTGTTTTTTCATTAGGCGCAGAGCTAACTATCGGTACAGAGAGGGGTTACGCTGAAAAAATAAAAATTTCCTTCTGAATCCATAGCTTCGGTGAGAGTAATCCGATTTTTACTTAATGATACAATTTTGTTTGAATTTTCAACCCGCTCTGAGGTCTTTCCGGCACGGATCGGGAGGATTCCTGATGCAGGATCAAACCGATACATTGCCCTTCATGCGCGGCCTCGTTTAAACGGCGGCGCGTCTCTTCGTCTACCGCCGGCAGCCAGCCGAGCACCACGCTGTAATTTCCGCTGCGTAATGCCTTAAGCATAATTTCCGCTGATTCTATGGGGGAGTTTTGCTCAAAACGCATGATCTTGTTTGCCGGCAAACCGGCGCGTTCCAGCCAGGATTTATTCGGGCGCTGAGGCGAGTTCAGCCAGAGCTGCCAGCGGGACTGCTGGCCAAGCTGACGCAGCAGGGGGAGCAACAGCAACGACATCGCGGCCTGGTGTTCGCCGTAAACCAGCTCGCTGATCATACCGCCGCTTGCAGGACGGTCGAAATCAAACCTCATCTGCCGTGAGGGACGGGCGGCTGAACGGCGCAGGTATAAAGATTGTGCGTGCATAGTGGTTCTCGCTCATGCTTACTGTTTATGTATACAGTAGTGTATGTATGAACAGATATCAACCCGTTTTTATAAAGACGTTCGCAAATTTGTGAAGAAAATCGGTGCGGAGTCACTTTCAATTTGGAGGGGCGCGATTTATTGAGTATTTTCTGTAATTAGCTGTTCTTCTTACATTTATTTGTAATGGAAATGGTTCGGAGGGATAACATAGGAATATGTGTATGAAAGGATTAAGTTCCACAAAAGCAGAGGTCGCCGCGGCCGTTCTCGAGTCCCTGGGGGCGATAAAATTTCGTTCACAATTCGGCGGTTTCGGGCTATGGCACGGAAAAAATATGTTTGGCGTGATTGCCGACGGCGAGCTTTACCTGCGGGCTAACGGCGAGCTCGGGCAGAGGTTCACCCGCCGCGGGATGTCCCCGTTTATCTATACCAAACGCGGCATTCCCGTCCGGATGGGGTACTACCGCGTGGAGGAAGCGATCTGGAATGACTGCATGCTGTTTCGTAAGCTTGCCCGGGCTTCCATCCGGCAATCGGTACAGGAGAAATCGCTGCAGGCCAGGGAAAGCGTGCGTCTGCACATGCTGCCCAACATCAGCGTTTCAATCGCGCGTGCGTTGTACCGTATCGGCATCACCAGCGCGGAACAACTGGCCCAACTCGGGGCGGAAGAGGCTTTTCTGAGGCTGAAAAATGACCGGGCAGAGATCTCCGACCAGGTTCTTTATGACCTGGCCGGCGCCATCAACGGATGCCATCGGGCGGTGTTGCCGGAGTCGATCCGCAAAGCCCTGGGGCGCTGGCTGTTGGAACAACTGCAGAAAAAGGGCATGCCGAAAAAGAATTCAAAGACCTGATGCGCCACGCACCGGAATGCCGGGAGCGACGCCCGGCAGGCTGGCCCTAATCATGACCCGGCGCCGACAGGCTGTTTTTGAGGCTGACCAGCTCAGGAAGCAGCCCCAGTATCAGGCCGGCTTGTTGCATCACGATTTGCGCCTTGCCGTCGCCGTCCGGGTTGTAGCCGGCCATTCGCGCCTGTAAGCGGATGATGGCATTTTCCGTGCGCTGCGCTACGTCGTCGCCGTAATTCAGGACATCGTCCACGTAACAAACGGCATCATTCAGAATTTCGAGCGTGGTGGAATCTGAAAGTTTGTCCCGGTGTGCGCCAAGGGCGGAAATGTAGCTCAGCAGCGTGTGGTTAAGGCACAGCAGACGAAAAGCCGCGTCACGGGTTGCGGCATCATTTTTGGGTTCCACGGACATATTAGAAACGACCGACGCCAGCTCCGCGTCGCTGTTATGCGCGTCCCTGCGGGCGATGCGGTAGTCCAGGCCGTTGGATTTCCCCTGGTGGTATTGCACCATGATAGCGTCCAGGTAACGGCAATCGGCGTTCAGGGTTTTGGCGATAACGGCGGGAAGCTGGCGGAATTTCCAGTCCGGCCAGATAAACGTAACGGCTCCCCAGGCGATGGCGCAGCCGATCAGGGTGTCGAACACGCGCGGCGCCGCAACCTCAAAGCCTTCGCCGAGCAGGTTAAAACACAGTAATACCAGCAGGGTGATAAACATGGTGGCATGGGCATACTGAACGTTACGGAAAGCGAAAAACAGCACGCCGCTTATCACGATCAACAACAGTTGCCCCTCCAGCGAGGGAACAAAATAGAGGATCGGCAATCCCAGCAAAATCCCTGCCAGGGTGCCGATGATACGTAACGCCAGCCGGCGGCGCGTGGCGTTATAGTTGGGCTGGCAAACGAACAGGCTGGTCAGCAGGATCCAATAACCGTGGGTCAGACCGGCAAACTGGATAAACGCGTAGCCGGTGACCAGCACCAGCGACATACGCACCGCGTGGCGGAATAACGCGGATTGCGGCGTCAGGTGGCGCCGGATGCGCAGCATCATATCGCTCCAGCCGTTGAGCCGGTCGTCTGACAGCGTGTTTTCTTCTTCCCTGATCGTAGCCAACACCTGTTCGGATTCGATGTTCGCCAATTGGGCATCAATAGCTTTCAGGTTGGTTAACAGGTTAAACAGCGACTTCACCAGCGGGTCTTGCGCCTGCGTCTGTGTACTGATGCGTTGCAGCGTGGCGTCGAGGTGGGTGAAAACCTGTTCGAAACGCGGATCGTGCTGATATTTCTGATGCAGCAGAATCGACTGCGACAGTTGCTGGCAGGCGCGGGCCTGTAGCATCAGCAAGCGCTGAAAGCGAAACAGTACATCGCTGTAGCGGAATGTCTGGCTCAGCTGTGAGTATTGGAAATGGGAGGAACTGGCGCGTTCGTGGATATCCTGTGCGGCGAAATAATAATGCAGCGTCCGGCGCGTACCGCGCTGACCGCGATCGCCTTTCAGCCGGGTCAGCAGCGAGGCTTTTGCCTGATTCAGCGTCGTGACCAGCGCCCCGTTCGCCATGGCCAGATTGACCGAGGCCTGATCAAAGTTGTCCTGATCAGGATCGAACAGGTTGGATTTCGCGTCTAAATAGGCTGCCAACTGCGTATAGCAGCGGGAGAGATTTTCCTGCAACGGCCTGATGGGAAACAGCAGATGCCCCAGCAGCGTCAGCACGTTATACCAGATGGCGCCGATCAGCAGCAGCGCGGGCTGTTGATACCAGACCTGGTACATGGAAACGCCCAGCATGGTATAGATGGCGATCAGCAGAGCGCCGAAGGCGATGGTGGCATAGCGCTGCCCCCATGACCCCAGCAGAATAAATCCGGCGGTGGAAATCAGCAGCCCGGCGGCGAACAGCCAGGGGTAAGGAAACAGCAGTTCGATGGAGACCGAAGCCACAAAGAAACAGCACAGCGTGATCAGCAGATTACGCAAGCGTCCGACCAAACGATCGTCCAGATCCGTCAGCGCGGCGGCAACAACGCCCAGCGTCAGCGGAATGGTCAGCCGCGGCTCCCCCATCAGCCAGGGGAGCGCGGTGGTTCCGCTCAGGGCCAGAAAAATACGGATGTTGTAAAATAACGCACTGTTATAGGCATAACGACGAATGCCCGGTGAAAGCGAAAGCACGACGGCGACCTCTATCCTGAAATCCTGATTCCTGAAGCCATAACGGCGATGGCGTTATTCAAAGCGGCGGCGGGCATTGGCCTCGCGCATCTGCTGCGCCACTTCAACGGAGACGACGCGTCTGCCGACCGGCCACAGGGCGATAACCGCGATCTTAAAATTGGCGATACCCACGGGGATGCCGATGATTGTCAGGCATTGTGCAATACCGGTGGTGATGTGCGACAGGCACAGCCACCAACCGAACAAAATGAACCAGACGACGTTAAGCAGCGTTCCACCGGTGGACATCAGGACATTGCGCTGATCGGGGTATAAATCATCAACGCGGACGGCCTCATTACCGTACGGGAACAGCGACAGCCGGGTGATTTCCCAGCAGGAACGGGTAAGTGGCAGGGTGAAGATAAGGATGATGCTGACCAGGGTTGCCAGCAACCAGCCCAGGGTCGTGAAGAAACCACCTAAGATAAAATTAAGAATGTTCAATACGGTACGCATACATGCCTCTTTGCAGCGTAAAAACGGCGTCTTTGCGCGCGGCAGGCGTTCAGCCTGAATGGCCGCAGCAAAAAACAGACCGAAAACGCCAGTTTACCCTGTTTTCAGGGCTAGAGTGAGTATAACGATTATAGGTACACTAGGATCTGAGCACAGAGTCAGAGGCGGGCAGACGAAAGCATGGAACTAAAAGCAACGACGTTGGGAAAACATCTGGCGCAGCACCCTTATAACCGCGTCCGTTTGCTGAGTGCGGGGATAAAGGTCAGCGGGGAACGCCATGAGTACCTGATCCCGTTTAACCAACTGCTGGCGATACACTGCAAACGCGGCATCGTGTGGGGAGAGCTGGAGTTTGAACTGCCGGAGCAGAAGGTGGTCCGTCTCCATGGGACGGACTGGCAGGAAACGCAGCACTTCTACCATCATTTGCAGCAACGCTGGCAGGCGTGGAGCGAGGAGATGGCGCAGGTCAGCGCCGGGGTGCTGGCGGCGCAGGCAGAGGAATTGCAACAGCGCGGCGAGCGCGACGGCTGGCTGAAACGCGCCGATCTGAAAGACGTCCGCACGATGATTGAAGGCTGCTTTAAGGCGGTTCCGTTGCCGCAGCAGCGGCTGGAAGAGTTTCCTGCCTGCCGGGATAATTACCGTTACTGCCTGAAATGGCTGACGCGCGGGCAGCAGATGGCGGATGAACACAACCATCTCTGGTGCCAAAAAATGCTGGCCGAACATGCTGATTTCTTCGCCCGCGTAGAGACACAGCCGCTGAACCCCGCGCAGGCGGAAGCCGTGGTGAACGGCGAGGACGGCGTGCTGGTGCTGGCCGGCGCCGGCAGTGGAAAAACATCGGTGCTGGTCGCGCGCACCGGGTGGCTGCTGCTGCGTAAAGAGGCGCTCCCCCAGCAGATTCTGTTGCTGGCTTTCGGGCGCAAGGCGGCGGAGGAAATGGATCAACGCATTGCCGAACGATTGCAGGTGGAGGGCGTTCAGGCCAAAACTTTTCATGCGCTGGCGTTGCACATCATTCAGCAGGCCAGTAAAAAACAGCCCGTCATCAGCCGGCTTGAGAGCGATGCCCGGGCGCGCCAAACGCTGCTGACCGAAGCATGGCAGCAGCAATGCCAGGAAAAAAAGGCACAGGCCAAAGGCTGGCGTCAGTGGCTGGAAGATGAACTGGAATGGACGCTGGAAGAAGATAATTTCTGGCAGGATGAACGACTGGCCGCGCGCCTGGCGCCGCGTCTTGAGCGTTGGATCGGCCTGATGCGCAGCCACGGCGGTTCTCAGGTTGAAATGATTGAACAGGCGCCGGAGGAAATCCGCGACCTGTTTCAGAAACGCATTCGCCTGATGGCGCCGTTGCTGAAAGCCTGGAAGGGCGCGCTTAAAGACGAAGGCGCGGTGGATTTTGCCGGGCTGATTCAGCAGGCCATCGCCCTTCTGGAGAAGGGGCGCTTTATCAGCCCCTGGAAACATATCCTGGTGGATGAATTTCAGGATATCTCCCCGCAGCGCGCCCGCCTGCTGGAGGCATTGCGCAAACAAAACGCCCATACCTGCCTGTTTGCCGTCGGCGATGACTGGCAGGCGATATACCGTTTCAGCGGCGCCGAGCTGTCGCTGACTACCTCATTCAGCCGCTATTTCGGCGACAGCGATCGTCGTGAGCTGGATACCACCTACCGCTTTAACCGCCGCATCGGCGAAATTGCCAATGCCTTTATCCAGCAAAACCCGGCTCAACTGAAAAAGCCGCTTAACAGTTTGCGCGACGGCGATAAGAAATCCGTGGTGCTTTTGCCGCAGGAACGCCTGGAAGCGCTGCTTGATAAAATGAGCGGCTACGTTAAACCGGATGAGCGGGTGCTGATCCTCGCCCGTTACCATTACCTGAAGCCGGAGATCCTCGGCCGGGCGGAAACTCGCTGGCCCAGGCTGAATATCGACTTTATGACGATTCATGCCAGCAAAGGGAAACAGGCGGATTACGTGATCGTGCTGGGGTTGCAGGAAGGGCGCGATGGTTTTCCCGCGCCGGCGCGGGAATCGGTGCTGGAACAGGTTCTGTTGCCGCAACCTGAGGACTTCCCCGACGCGGAAGAACGCCGTTTGCTGTACGTGGCGTTAACCCGCGCCCGCCATCAGGTGTGGGTGCTGTACGACGGCGAGCGTCCTTCGGTATTCGTGGATCAACTGCGCCGCCTGGGCGTTCCGCAGCAACGGAAGCCCTGACGGCGTCGTGCGTTTATTTCAGCCGTGCCTGTAGATAACGCTGATAGTCCGGAATGGTCACGGTAACTTCCTGGCTGAACAGCGGGGAACTGACCAGCAAATCTGCCGTGGAGCGGTTGTTGGCGACCGGGATATCCCACAACGTCGCCAGGCGCAGCAGGGCCTTCACGTCGGGATCATGCGGCACGGCGTTAAGCGGGTCCCAGAAGAAGATCAGCATATCGAGCTTGCCTTCGGCAATCATGGCGCCGACCTGCTGATCTCCGCCCATCGGGCCGCTGAGCATGCTGTTGACCTCCAGGCCGGTTGCACGCTGAATCAGGTTGCCGGTGGTGCCGGTCGCGTAAAGCTTATGCTGTGACAGCAGTTCGTTATTATCCTCTACCCAGCTTAGCAGAGCTTGTTTACGGTGATCGTGCGCAACCAGGGCGATACGCTTACGCTGCGGGAGTGTTCGGGTGGTCAATTCCATGAGTCTGCCTTTGTAGTTACAACGTAAATTTCAGATTTAGTTCCAGATTACTGAAATTTAGCAGACGAACAAGGTGATAACGCCGATCCAGCGCAGAAAACAGGTGGCTTTCAGCGGGGTTTCTTCGGTTCTGGCCTGGAAAGGGAAAATGCGGCGACGCCGCCGGACTGATTATACTCCTGCATGACATGCTCGAGGTTGGTGCTCAGGGTAATGCCATTCAGGCGCAAAACGTCTACGGTAAATTCGACCGGGTTCCCGCGATTGTTCAGCATCTCCATGCGCAGATTGCGCTCAAACTCCTTCAGGTCATGCTCATTGTTCAGGCGCGGAAGCTTGATGGTGACAGAGGAATAATCTTTGGCGTCGAAAACGGCGACCAGCGGAGAAGTGGTGTACATGCGCTGATTCTGCCCGGCAGGAGGAAGCATTTTTTCCACGCGAAACAGAATTTGATGCTTACCGCCGGTCAGCTCCAGGCTTTCGGCGCTTTTGAACAGGGCTGAGGGCATACGCTGTCCGTCCACGACAAGTAATTCAATATCTGGTCCGAATTTTAACGTGGTTGCCATTGCGATAGGGCTGAGCAACAGGCAAAGCAGAGCAATAAATGGTGATGCGCGGTAGGTCATGACTTCCTCAGTACTGATCGGTACGGAGTACATTGTTCTGTAGATGATGGTATGTGTCAAAGTATTTTATTTGTTACCTTTGGTTACATTTTGGGCGCTTCGGCTTAGAAAACAGAAATCAGCCGGATTTTTACATTCCCGGCCCTCGTTAAACCGGGCCATAGGCGCTTGCCTGATAAGGATTTGTCACTTTCTGTTCAGACTTTTTCCGATAATGCAGGCTGATGGCTGCTTGACGGAACCCGTGATTGTCGCTGCCTCCGGATGCTATGCTTAAGGCACTTAATGATAAGGGGGAGCATAATCCGCCATGACCGATCATGAACTGAAGGTGTTGCTGCAACAGGTAAAAACCATTGCGCTGGTGGGGGCGAGCGAAAAGCCTTCCAGGCCAAGCTATGGCGTGATGGCCTATTTGCTGCAACAAGGATACCGCGTCATTCCCGTCAGCCCCAGGCTGGCCGGTGAGAAACTGCACGGGCAGAAGGTGTATGCCACGCTGGCGGAGATCCCTGACCCGGTGGATATGGTTGACGTATTCCGCAACGCCGATGCGGCGCTTGAGGTAGCGAAAGAGGCGATAGCGATTCATGCCAAAGTGCTGTGGCTGCAACTGGGCGTGATCAACGAAGAGGCCGCCAGCCTGGCGCGCGCATCCGGCCTGAAGGTGGTGATGGATCGTTGCCCCAAGATCGAGCTGCCCCGGCTCGGCTTGCAGAAGTAACGCGACCGCGCAGAAGTAAAGTAAAACGCCCGGCAATGCCGGGCGTTTGCGTATACGTTGCGTACCGTATAAATCAGTTGCGCAGGCGCGGAGCCAACAACTGATTCCGGATGGATTCTGCCAGGTCGTCCAGCGAAGGCTGCTCAGGATGTGCTTCCGCGTGCTCGCCGTCTAACTGGGCTTCTGCCAGATAGGTGTGCATGGGCTGCCCTTCGTCATCCTCCATCACGACGTGGTACCAGGGAGCATGGCGTAATTGCTCGTTGGAACCCAGTTCGTCAACGCCGGGGCTTTCCAGTGAATACTCGGGGTCGATATCAATCACGACACCAAGGGAGCCAAGTAACTTATGGCGTACTTGCTGTCCAATGCCAAATTTGCTGGTAATCATGATGACCTCCTGAGAAACCGTTGCTCTGCTTATCATATATGGGCGGAGTTACGACATTTCAAGTTACATCACCCGGCAAGCGAAACCCTTCAGATACAACCCCTCGGGGTAGGTGGCGATCACAGGATGATCGGCCGCCTGACGGTACTGCTCTATAAATTGTACATCACGTCGGGCATCAATGGCTGCATCGGCAAGAATTTTCTGAAATAAATCCGTAGGCATCAGTCCGGAACAGGAGAAACTGAGCAGGATCCCGCCGGGCTTCAGCAAGCTGAACGCCAGCATATTGATATCCTTGTAACCACGACAGGCGCCGGCCAGCTGGTTTTTGTTTTCGACGAACTTCGGCGGGTCCATGATGATCAGGTCGAAGGTCCGCCCTTCATCACGGTAACGGCGCAGCAGCTGGAAGACATCTTCGCGCATGAATTCCGCCTTGCCGAGATCCAATCCGTTCAGCTCTACGTTCTGCCTGGCGATATCGAGCGCCGCCTGCGATGTATCCACGCTGGTAACCTGTTTGCAGCCGCCCATCAGTACGGAAACGGCAAACGCGCCGGTGTAGGAGAAGCAGTTCAGCACGTCGGCATTACGGGCGAAACGCCGCGCAGCCAGGCGGCTGTCACGTTGATCGAGGTAAAAGCCGGTTTTGTGACCCTGACGGATATCGACAAGCAATTGCATGCCATGCTCGCGGATGGGCAGCAAATCCGGCGGTACATCGCCGAGTACCGGCCCCTGAGCCAACGGCAGGCCTTCTTTTTTACGCACGGCGACGTCGGAGCGATCATAAATGGCGCATTCGGGGAAGCAGTGCTGCAGGGCCTGCAGCAGCGCGGCGCGCTGATATTCCGCACCGGCAGACAGCAACTGCAGAACCAGAAAGTCCTGATAGCGATCGATGGTGATGCCGGGCATGCCGTCGGACTCTCCGGCGATCAGGCGATAGCCGGTCAGGTCGTCGTGTTCGGCCAGCCAGCTTCTCCAGGTTTGCGCCTGCTGCAAACGACGGACAAAAAATTGCTCATCGACCGCTTCCTGCTGGTCGAATGTCCACACACGGGCGCGGATCTGTGATTGAGGGGAGTAAGCAGCACGGGCCAGCCATTTACCGGAGGCGTCTACGATGTCGACGGTTTCTCCGGATGCGGCTTTGCCCTCCATGCGCTGAACGGCGCCGGAAAAGATCCACGGGTGGCGGCGGAGCAGGGACTTTTCACGTCCCTTGGCGAGAAATAAGCGTGCGGTCATCATTGAGTCCGGGTATTCAACAGGCAAAAAAGGTGCGACATTGTCTGAAGATGACATGAAAAATGCAACGCTTTCCGGGCCGGCAATCGCGATTTCTCGCGGGTTTCGCCGCTTTACGGGGCATGAGGTGAGGGTGATATGACAAAAATCTGTGTAGCGGCCTACGTCGCCGGGCGTGTTCAGGGAGTGGGCTTCCGTTATTCAACCCAAATGCAGGCGCGGGCGCTGAACCTGGCCGGTTATGCCTACAACATGGATGACGGCCGGGTGGAAGTGGTGGCGGAAGGGGAGAAAGAACAGGTTGAACACCTGCTGACCTGGCTGAAAAACGGCGGCCCGCGTTCGGCCTCCGTCACGCAGGTGCATACGGAGCCACGTCCGTTACAGGGCTTCAGCCGTTTTCAGATTCGGTATTGATTCAATTCAGATGCACTTTACCGGTTTGGGAAGCCCGGCGATTTTGGTCGCCTGTTTGGCCGGCCCTTTGGGAAAGAGGCGATACAGATAGCGGCTGTTGCCTTTTTCTTCGCCATATTTCTGCGTCATGGCTTTTACCAGCATGCGAATTGCCGGCGATGTATTGAACTCCAGGTAAAACTGACGCACAAACCGGACCACTTCCCAGTGTGCTTCACTCATTTCAATGCCTTCTCCGGCGGCCAGCACTAACGCCAGTTCCTCGCTCCAGTCTGCGCTGTCGTGCAAATAACCCTGCGCGTCAGTTTCGATCTGACGTCCTGCAAATTCCAACATCGGGGGATTTTCTCGGTTGATAAAGACTGCGCACAGTGTAACGCAAGGCGGGAAGCGGGCAAAGAAAAGCCCCGTCGAAGCGGGGCTGCATTTTGGGGTAAAACGTGTGCTACATATCCAGCAGGGCTGAATCAGTTACTGCGAGCAAAGCCTAACAGGCTCAGCAAGCTGATAAAGACGTTGTACAGCGAGACATACAGGCTGATTGTGGCGCGAATATAGTTGGTTTCGCCGCCATGAATGATGTTGCTGGTTTCCCACAAAATAGCGCCGCTGGAAAACAGGATGAACATCACGCTGATCGCCAGGTGCAATGCCGGAATTTGCAGGAACAGGTTAGCGATAACCGCAACCAGCAGAACAACAAAGCCCGCCATCATCATACCCGACAGGAAAGACATATCCTTGCGGGTGGTCAGCACGTAGGCCGAACAACAGAAGAACACCAGGGCGGTGCCGCCAAGGGCCAGCATAATGAGATCGCCCGCGCCGCTGGCGAGGAATGAGCTCAGGATCGGCCCCAACGAATAACCCATAAAGCCCGTCAGGGCGAACGCGGCCAAAATTCCGGCCGGGCTGTTAGCCAAACGGTACGTCAGGAACATCAGGCCATAAAAGCCGACCAGCATCAGCAACAGACCCGGGCCGGGCAGCCCCAGCAGGGTACTTGCCGTCGCCGTGGCAGCAGAAAACGCCAGCGTCAGGGCCAACAGAAAATAGGTATTGCGCAACACTTTATGCGTGCTCAATAAAGAGTCGCGCTGCGAGGATGAAACGACAATACGATCCATAGATGATTATCCCAGCCAATGAGTTATTGATCTGGAGCAAATAATAAAGAGTCAATGCTATTGACGAAAGTCGTTTTACCCTTCTTTACTTTGTACAGGAAAAGTAAGCTACGGATAAGTCAGATAAAAACAGAAAGTTATCGGACACAGCGCACATTAAGGCGCCATGTTGGCTATTTTCGCCTCACTTGAGCGCGCCGGGTCTTTACAACCATACGGAGCCTCGATTATAGTGCGCACCGTTAAAGGAAGGATGGCCGAGTGGTTTAAGGCAGCGGTCTTGAAAACCGCCGAGTGTAACAGCTCCCAGAGTTCGAATCTCTGTTCTTCCGCCAAATACAGACCCCATGACATTTAATGTCATGGGGTTTTCTTTATTCGGGGTTTTGGTTCGCCATCAGCCAGATGTTAAGTGAGCCAGCTCTGCACGCCGTATTGTGTGATGAAATTGCGTGATGAAATAGCGCAGTGATCCCATCAACGTCAGATGCCCGCCGTATCCTTGCCGAAACCGCCTTCCGGAAAACACGTTTTCGTATAACGTTCAGACAGTGATTCTGACGGTCATGGCCTGTCCGGATCCCGGATGGTGATCTTTTTACCACATCGGCAGGAATTACTTTTCTTGAAATTCTTGTTCAATTCTTTAAATACCATGATGACTCTCTTTAAATAACTTGATGGCTTTCTTTAAATAAGATAGCGATACTGTACTTAAATACGGATTATAATACTGAACTTAAATACTGCTTGTTCATTGTAATTCCAGCTCCTGGACATTCCCTGAATATTTCCAATGGCGACAGAACAGCCTCTGCGGATTGTTGTATTTTTAATTAATGAGCAAAGCAATTATATTATTTTGGCGTGGAAGGCAGTTCTGCTTTGGTGGTCTGGAATGGGATAATATTTAACCTAATAATAAAAATTGAATTTTTGCATGAGTTTTTTATAAATTATTCCGGCTTACAAAGAGGCGTTAAGCTGGTGAGTTAGTCAGCATTTCCTCGCTTTCTTTATCAATGCGTTAGCCGGAAAACGTGTTTATGACTCCCCGTTTGTTATGTCTTATTGCTGCGTTTTTAGGCTGAATTGTGTGATGAATATGGCATAGGATGCTTCTTAATCTCACCTGGCGTTCACGTTGGCAATCGCTGTACATAGTGATTGAGATTATTCCCGCAATCAGAATTCAGGTGTTCGTAACTGCCTGGATTTTTCCTGTTTTTTTCGTTTTTTGGTTTAGATAAATATCCATAATGGCAGGCGCGGATGCTAACAAACTCATCGACACAAAAATGTTCAGACTTCTTAGAGAGAAAAGAGCTAGATTTATCTCAATGGTGCGCCTAGGGATTGGTTATTTTGTGCATTGATAACTAATGAGTTTTTTTTCTTAGGATTTAATCTATTAGTTTACGGGTTCTAAAATGCTAAGAAGTTAGGTTTTACCTTAGGAATTTTCTTTGGTAATGTCTACGCAAGAGGTGAGGGATTAAGTATAATCTGGTAAATCTTTAATAAAAAATCCAATGAAATTGAATTTAATTAAATAAGATAAACCTTACTTAAAGCGAAATGTTAAGTTTTTATTAATATAAATGGATTGATGGCAAGACGGACGATTAGATAATGGCCGGTAAAGCACGGAAGAGAGATACCCTGACTGGCATTCTGAGATGGCAAATAGTGTAGCAATAATAATGGAGTGGGCGGGGCTATAAGTTATGGCGCCTGTCGGATGAACTCCAATTGGTTGGCAATAGATTTATAAGGACATAATAGGTTGACTGCTGCATCTGCACGAGCCCAAAAAATCGGTCGTTTGGTGTTATTCGTCTGCGCCATGGGCGCAATGTCGGGTGGGCTGGCCGTGCCGCTGCCTGACAAAACCCGGGCGCCGGTCGTGAACGACGTGGACAGACTCACGCTGAGAGAGTCTATCCTGCGTGCGTTCGGCCGCAGCCCGGAGATCGCGCGGCAGGCGGCGCAGGTAGGCGTTGGCCAGGCGCAGATCGATGAAGCGAAAAGCGTGTGGTACCCGCAGGTCGGGCTAACCGGCAATGTCGGACATTCCCGCCAATATGACTCCAGCGGCAGCCTGGATAACGCGATGTCATACGGCATTACCATCACGCAGCTTATTTATGACTTCGGCAAAACCAGCAGCAATATCAAGCAGCAAACCTCCATTCGCGACAATTACCGCTTTAAACTGATGTCCTCAATGTCCGTCGTGGCTGAAGATACCGCGCTGGCCTATGTGGAAGTGAAACGTTATCAGGCGCTGATCGACGCAGTCCAAAAGAATATCGTATCGCTGGAAGGGGTTTATCAGATGGCCCGGTTGCGTGCTGAGGCCGGGCTCAACTCCAGTTCCGATGAACTCCAGGCGCAAACGCGCATTGCCGGCATGCGTTCCACGCTCGAACAGTACCTGGCCCAGCTACAGATGCATCAGGCCAAACTGGCGGTACTGACCGGCGCACAGGCTTCGCGCTTTGCCGATATTCCCCCTGGCCTGGCGGAGCAGCCTGTTTCTCTTGATAACATCGACTATTCCATGGTTCCGGCCGTACTGGCCGCTGAAAGCCAGCAGCAATCGGCAGAATACGGCGTGGATAAAGCCCGCTCGGAATACTGGCCGACGCTGAGCCTGCAAGGCGCCAAGACGCGCAATCAAACCCGCAACGATGCTTATTGGAACGATCAACTGCAACTGAACGTGGATGTGCCCCTGTATCAGGGCGGCGCGGTATCGTCACGGGTCAGGCAGGCGGAAGGCTCCCGGCAAATGGCGGTCACGCAGGTCGATCAGGCTAAGCTGGATGTGTTGCAGAAGGCGTCCGTCGCACTCGCCAGCTGGAGCGGCGCCCGCGGGCGCGAGCAGGCTGGCGGCATGCAGTTTGCCAGCGCGAGCCAGACCAGAGACGTCTACAAAAATGAATATAAGCTTGGGAAGAGAAGCCTGAACGACCTGTTAAGCGTCGAGCAGGATGTGTTTCAGGCGCAATCAGCGGAAATCACAGCAAATTACGATAGTTGGAGCGCGGCGGTTAACTACGCTGCGGCCGTGAATAATCTTTTACCTTTATCGGGAATAAATATCGGGCCCGCTAACGGCCTGCCTGAATTGAAATAACTATGCAGTAATTAATTAAATTTATTGCATTAACGATTAATGCGCAATGAGCGGGGTATAGCCCCGGGGCTGCATTCATCCTGATTACCGGGAAGTGTGCTGGGCATGCTTACCGCATGATTTTATAACTAAGGAGAGTTACCGTGACTAAGGTCGTTGATATTATTTCCCGCAAAACTGCGGCTAAAAATGTATTAACCAGCGAAGGAAACCTGTCTGTCGTATTGCATGAGCCCAGCATCGTGCAGGTTCATGCCTCGGCAAAATCCGTGGAGCGCTATGAGCGGCAGGGGAACGATCTGCTCATTTATATGAAAGACGGCTCGGTTATTCGCTGTAACGGTTATTTCTTCGAGGATGGCGACAATCATCACGGTGAACTGGTTTTTCTGGATGAAAATCAGGGGTTAACGCACATCACGTTTGCCAATAACGCCGGCGCCGGTTTGCCTTTGGATACGGTGGCTCTTACGCCGGTTGAGTCTGCGTTAGGTTCACTGGAACCGCTGATGATCGGCGGCAGCGACGATCTCTCCTGGGCATGGATCGCAGCCGGCATTCTTGGCGGCGGCCTGATCGGCGCTATCGCCGGTCACGGCAGTGAAAAAACCAAGTACAAATATATCGATAACACGCAGGAAGTCGAAGTATCCAAACCGTCCTACGTCGTCACGGACAACAAAGGCGACAGCAAGGGCGTACTGAGCAACAACGCAGTTACCGACGACACCAATCCGGTCTTCAGCGGCACCGGCGAAGCCGGCGCCACCATACAGATCAAAAATGCAGACGGCGTTGTGATCGCCAGCGGCCAGGTTAGTAAGGACGGCACCTGGAGCATCCAACTGCCGACGCAGGCCGCAGGCAACCATACTTATCAGGTAGTGGAAATCATCGGAGACAAGACCATCGACGGCGGCAAGATTACGCTGAACGTGGTTACCGGCAAGGCCGGCATTACGATGGATGAACTGTGCCACAGCGGTGAAGATAACAGTAACATGCTGAATATGGCCGACCGTGGCAATGACCTGGTCGTGAGCGGCGGTAGCAGCGAGCTGGCGGCGGGGACGAAACTGAGCGTTACGCTCAACGGCAAAACCTACACCACCACGGTAGGTGAAGGCGGTAAATGGAGCGTAACGGTGCCGGCGGCGGATGCCGGCGCACTGGCTGACGGCGTGTACAACGTTGCCGTCAGCGGCACCGATGCGGCGGGCAATAAGGTTTCCGGCAGCCAGACGCTGACGGTCGATACTACGCCGCCGATGCTGTCCGTCAGCGCGGTAACTCAGGATGACATCATTAATGCTGCTGAAGCCGCCACAAACCTGGTGATTTCGGGCAGTTCAAGCGCTGAACCCGGCCAAATCGTCAATGTGACGCTCAACGGCAAAACCTACACCGGTGCGGTGGGGCGTGACGGAAGCTGGCAGGTTACCGTGCCCGCCGGCGACGCCGCCAACCTGACCGACGGCAAGCTGGACGTGAGTATCAGCGTCAGCGATAAAGCCGGTAACGAAACCGTGTTGGTTCATCCGATCACCGTTGATACCACCATTCCGGGCATTACTGTAAATCCGCTGACCGATGATAACGTGCTGAACGCCGCAGAACTGGGGCAGTCGCATGTCTTCAGCGGTACCGTCAGCGGTGCGGCTGCCGGCGACAAGGTTGTCGTCACGTTTAACGGTCAATCCTATACCGGCGTTGTCAACGCCGACGGCACTACCTGGCAGGTCGGCGTACCGGCATCGGCCTTTGGCAATCTGAACGATGGCCAAATTAACTACACCGTGACCATTACCGACGCGGCGGGCAACAAAGGAACCATGCAGGATCCTTCCTTCAGCGTCAGCAGTGCGGCGCCGACGCTGAGTTTTAACGACCTGGCCGACGATAACGTACTCAACGCCCTTGAGCGCGGCGAGCCGCTGGTGATCAGCGGCGGCAGCAACGGCCTGGCGGCGGGCACCCCGGTCACCGTAACCCTGAACGGCAAAAACTACGCCGCCGTCACCGACGCGGACGGCAACTGGCACATCAGCGTGCCGGTGCTGGACCTCAACGGGCTGGGCGAGGCGAACTACACGGTCACGGCCAGCGCCACCGACGGCGTGGGCAACAGCGTGACGGGCAGCGCTCCGCTGCTGGTTGATACCGTGCTGCCGGTCGTCACCATTAACCCGGTAACCAGCGACGACGTGCTGAACCTGGCGGAAGTCAACAGCGGGCAGACGCTGAGCGGTAAGGTCAGCGGCGCGGCGCCGGACGATATCGTCACCGTTATCCTGGGCGGTGAGACCTACACCACCACGGTGAACGCGGACGGCACCTGGAGCGTGGGCGTTGGCAGCGACGTACTGACGGCGCTGGGCAACGGCAGCATTACGGTGAACGTCAGCGTGACCAACGGCCACGGCAACACCGGCGAGAGCAGCCGCGACTTCACCATCGACGCCGGCCTGCCGGGCCTGCGTATCGACACGGTGGCGGGCGACGATATCGTCAACGCCATCGAACACCAGCAGGCGCTGGTTATCTGCGGCACCAGCAGCGACGTGCCGGCGGGTAACGTGGTGACGGTCACGGTCAACGGCGTCAGCTACCCGGCCACGGTGATGGCCGACGGCACCTGGAGCGTGGGCGTACCGGCGGCAGACGTCTCGGCCTGGCCGGCCGGCCCGCTGACCATCACGGCGGAAGCGGCCAATGCCAGCGGCAACGCCAGCGATATCGGCCACGTGGTGAAGGTCGACCTGAGCGAGGTGGCGGTGTCCATCAACACCGTGGCGCTGGACAACGTTATCAATGCCGCCGAGAAGGGCGCGGCGCTGGTGCTCAACGGCGCCACGCAGAACGTGGAAGCCGGTCAGGTGGTGAAGGTGGTGTTCGCCGGTCACAGCTATGACGCGGTGGTTCAGGCGGA
>NZ_QRAP01000008.1 GCF_003363015.1 Enterobacillus tribolii
AGCAATACCCAGAAATACGATATTCATGGTGATTCTCCTGCTGAGCATATTTCGTACAGTTAACCGTAGAGGGAGGAGGTAGTCCATCCCATTAATTGGAAAGCAAAGTACGGTGGTATGGAAGCCTCTGATATCAAAAGGATGAAAGAGCTTGAGGATGAGAATCGTCGTCTTAAACAGATGTTTGCTGACCTCAGTCTGGAATGCCGGGCGCTTAAAGACGTCATCGAAAAAAAAGCTTTAAAGCCAGCGATAAAGCGTGAACTCGTCAATTATCTGAAAGACACGTTTTCGATGAGTATCCGCCAGGCATGCAGGACATTATCGCTGAGCAGGACGGTGTATTTTTATCAACCGGATACCCGACGTGACGAGCCGGTGCTCCAGGCGCTGACAGAACTGGCAGAGCGCTATCCGCGCTATGGATTTAAGAAGTTGTTCCAGCGCTTGCGCAGGCAAGGTAACACCTGGAACCATAAGCGTGTTCACCGGATTTACTGTCTGTTAAAACTGAATTTTCGCCGTAAGGGAAAGCAACGCCTGCCTGCGCGTAACCCGGCACCACTGGCAACGCCTGAGGCGCTTAACCAGAGCTGGTCGATAGACTTTATGCACGATGCGCTGAGCTGTGGCAGACGCTTCAGGACCTTTAACGCGGTGAATGATTTTAACCGGGAAGCGCTGGCGATTGAAATTGACCTGAATATCCCGGCTCAGCGTGTCGTCCGGGTGCTGGACAGGATAGTGGCAAACCGCGGATACTCGCTGAAGATGCGGATAGACAATGGACCGGAATTAGTCTCACTGGCTCTGGCGCAGTGGGCTGAAGAGCATGGCGTCATGCTGGAGTTTATTCAGCCGGTCAAACCGACGCAGAATGCCTTTATAGAACGTTTTAACCGGACCTACCGAACAGAGATACTGGATTTTTATCTGTTCAGAACCCTGAATGAAGTACGGGAAATTACAGAGCGCTGGCTGACGGAATATAACAGCGAGCGGCCCCACGAATCCCTGAATAACCTGACGCCGGAAGAGTACCGGTTGATGGCAGAAAACCCGGAATTCTCAAAAAGTGTGTGGAACTAAAACAGGTATGCTTACACCTTAAAGGCGACTGGCTGAAAGAGGCGGGATTTGAGACCGGGCGCGGCGTGACGGTAAAGGTTTCGGAAGGGTGTATTGTGCTGATGGCTGAGAGCAACGAAGTGCAGGAACTGCGCGAACAGCTTTATCAGGCTAAACAGGTGGTTAAGGGAATTAAAGACGGGATGTTTAGTGTACTGAACGAAGGTTAAACAATAAAAAGCCGGGAAGATTTGATAATCTATCCCGGCATTGATTTCATATAGATAATTAAAACTATTGAAGCCTACGAATAAAAAAACCTAAAAACATCATTATTTATAAATACCAATTTCTTCTGCTTTTGATATCAATTCATCCTGTAGTGACCCTTGTATTTCGTCACCTTCATACTCAAGCGTGAAATCACCATCAATATTTGGTGGAAAATGTGAACCATCAATTGTGCCAAGAACAGTTGAAGTTGTATCCACAATGACCAACTTCAGAAAATTGAAAATCTTCTCTTGCTCTTCAAGTGATAATTTTTTAATAACACTTCTTGCTCTTGAATAAGGGTCATCATCTCCAACTGATTTGGCTGAATCAGTTAAATTACTTATATAGTAATTTAGTGTTTCGCCTAAAAGCTCAGACAACAACGATGTAACAACCAATTCGTCTTTCTTCATTTTAACTCCTAGCAGCCAGCTTTACCGTTAGGTTTAGACTTTCTCATTTCGGGATACATTTCTTTGTTTTTTGCGATTAAATCTTGAAGAGCACTATTTGGTATATCTGGATAAACCCGTCTTAATTCAAACACATCCCTAGCGAGCAAATCTCTGGCATTAGTAAACGGTTTGCCTGTAGCAGGATTTATTTTACTACGAGAAACTATACCAACACCATCTTTAGATATTGTGTGCCCTTCTTTAGGAACTAATATTGATGGGCCAGTTTTAGGATCATATCCTTCTACAAGATCTTTCATGATAGCTTTTTGCCCTGCATGGTGGGCATCAAGCCCTGTATTCCCACCCTTAACTATATCTCTTAAATCGGTATAGCTTCCTACTTCATAAACATTTAATCCAAGAGGGTCGACCCACATTAACGGATTCGGCGCATACTGATAAAGATTAATTCCCCCCGCCAGCCCTATCGGATCCGGCTGAGTAAACCGCCCACACTCCGGATCATAATACCTGAACGTATTATAGTGAAGCCCGGTCTCTTCATCATAATACTGCCCGGCAAAACGCAGATTCTGCCTCGCCACATACGGCGATAACGTGCTTTTCTCGCGCTTAACCTTACCAAACAGTCCCGAGTTTAGCGACTGCCAGACCGTATTACCATCCCTGTCGCTCAATAACAGCGGCATCCCGTTCGCTTCGGCATGCATAAACCACAAATCGCCCGGCTCTGCGGCCTTATCATCCTCTTCATTGCAGTCAAACCGGGCCAGCGGCGTATAACTGCCTTCATGATAGAAGTAATAACTCAGCGCCTGGTTCGCGGCCTGCTCACCACACAGCCGCATTCCCTGCCAGTGAAATTCAGTCCGCCTGTCCGCTTCATACGGGCTTGAGAATTCCAGCGTTTTGGCAATCCGCCGCCCCAGCGCATCATAGTCATAGCTGACCCGCTTGTAACGCGGATGGCGCGTAAACGCTACCGCCGTGACACGGCTGTCGCTGTCATAATGAAAGTGCTGCTCCTGCCCGTTCAGCCGGTTGGTGCGCCGGCACATTCGCCCAAACTCATCATAGGCATAATGAAAGTGCCCGGCCTGCTCTACCTGATTACCCCACGCCACCGGCGTATTATCAAGCAGGTTGCCCGCCGCGTCATAGCGAAACGTTTCCGGCCCGACCCCGGCATAACGGGCAAGCACCTGCCCCGCTTCATCATACTGATAATCGACGGTCTCTGTCTCGCCGTAGTCGAAAATACCTTCGCCCTGACCCAGCGTCAGCTTCATCGTCTGCAGCTGATTTTGCCGGTTATACTGATAATGACGCGCGATTTTGGCACGGAACACATTACCCGTCGAGCTTGCCCGGGAGAGCTTCGCCGTAATGCGCCCCAGAGCATCATACTCCGTGAACTCCGTCAGCGCCCCCTGCGTACGGCTCATCTCCCGGTGCAGGTTGTCCCGCGTATATTCCGCCAACAGATATTGTTGCGCGCCACGGGTGAACTTGCTTTGCAACAGGTGTCCGCTGCCATAATAGAAGTGTTGCAACTCGCTCTTGTCGGGAAACGCCGTTTTTACCAGATTACCAAGCTCATCATATTCATAACGATACTGCCCGTTATGGTTATGCTCTCCGGTTAACTGCCCGATTGCGTCAAAATGGAAGACGAGTTTCTGATAATCCGGCTCCCTGTTTTCAGACAGCGCCAACTGATAATCGCTCTGCCGGATATGCCGGATGTGCAGTTCACGGGCCGGGTATGCATATTCCGTACGGTAATCCGCCTGCTCTTTGCGCACCAGCCGACCAACTTTATCGCGCACCAGCGTGGTGTCCAGCGTCCCGCCATCCCGCCCCAACAGCGTTTCTTTTATCAAAAAACCCAGCCGGTTATACGCCATCCGCCGGGCCGTACCGTCAAGCCGCTCCTCCCGGACCAGCGCATCAAGTACATTATATTGAAAACGATAAGGTTCACCCTTTTCGTTATATAACGCACTTAACCGGCCATAATTATCATATTCCAGACGCAGCGCCTTCCCGCTGTTGCTCTGCTCCACAACCTGACCACGGGCGTTATAACGATAACGGGTACGAATGTCACCGTTCTCACCAATCTGGCTCAACAAACCCGCGGTATTGTAGTGATACTGACGGGTCGCGCCATTGGCCAATACCCGCTCCAGCAGCTTTCCTCCCGGAGAAATGACAAAATGGTCGGTCTGCTGCAGTGCGTTTTGCGCGGTACTTAACTGACCAAAATCATCATAAATAAACCGCGTCACGTTTCCTGAGCAATCTATCTGACTCAGTAATTGCCCGCGCGCGTTATAACTGTAGTGGGTCTCGTTATTTTTCGCATCGCGCTGATAAATACGGTTACCCGCACCGTCGTAGGCAAATAAGGTTTCCATTCCCAGCGGATCGGTCAGCGAAACCAGGTCACCTTTATCGTTGTAACGGTAGTACCATTTTCCGCCATTCGGCATCACCCGAATAAGCGGATAAGCGAAATCCTCATCCCATTTAGTATGTGTTTTTTGCCCTTCCGGATCGACGCTGTGTGCTAAATTGCCGTACAGGTCGTATTCGAACAGCCACGCATTATTGTCCGGATCGGTGACTCGGGTTAATTTATCCGCGCTATTCCATTCAAATTGCCAGATATTGTCCATCTCATCGACAAAATCGCGGATAAGATAATTTTCCCCCCAGCGCCGGTAGCTGCTGCCTTTACCATCCTCGACGACTTCCACCTGTTTAAGTGCCAGGTCATAGTTGAAGCGCATCGACTCTAGCACAACATCACCATCCTGAAGCGTATGCGCCACGACCCGGTAATGGGCCGCCTCATCGCCCAGGGCAGGGAACAACTGATAACGATAGTGCGCCGTCAGGCCCGTGGCGTAACCATGACTCACCATCAGATGATGGTCGGGATCATAAGCATAACGTCGCGTAATAATCTCATCTGCGTCACTGACCCGGATGAGCTCACCCTGCGTGTTGTAATGATATTGAACCAGCGATTTCTCAACCCGTTCCTGCTGACGATAAATAATCTGCTTTACCTGGGTCAGCCGCGACAACAGCGGGTCGTAACTGAAAGCCACCTGTAACTGTTGGGCATCATCAATAATTTGCCGGAGCCGGCCTTCCTGGTCGTAATGATAGTCCAACCGGTTTTCATGGCGATCGAGTTGCTGAAGCAAACGGAAGTGATTGGCCTTCAGAGGATGCTCTTCAAATAAATAATACAGACCAAAATCCGTTTGCAGCAGAAACTGGTTATAGGCACTACGGTACAGCGTAAAACCTTCGTCAATATATCGGGCGCTCATTCCTTTAAGTAACACACCCAACCCTAATTCCCGGCCTGAACGGTCAATATAAAAAATGGCCTCTTCACCCTGCTGATCCCGGATCTCAAGCGAAAACTCAAAAGGCAGACTCCATCCGGTGCCTAACATCCCTTGCCGTTCATTTTGACTATTGTACATACGCTGCCAGTACAGGGGGATTTGCCCTTCAAGCACGAAGTCCAACTCGGCATCATCCGCTAATATTTTGCTGCCTTTGGCGTAGTGAACAGGGTTATTCGACGATGTCGCCCGGGATATCGCCTCACCAATCGCAGCAGAACCCACCGTGGTAACCGCCGTCACGGCAGTATCAATAAGCAGATCGCAGGCAGCGCTTTTAAGACAGGTCATGACCGCCTGGCGACCGGCGGCGGCCAGCCCTACCAAAATCCCGCCGACAATTTCACCAGCCATTGATGCAAAAGGATTTTTACCACTATGAATATCGCGCACAACAACGCTGTCACCGCCAATACGGACTTTGCTGCCTTCTTGCTTTGGTGCGATCTTAGCTTCACAGGTGCTGCGATCGTCCTTACGGCAGGCAGGTTGGCTATTGATTTGGACGCGCTTTGAACCCTCGGCAAGGTAAAGACCACCGTCGTTAAAATGCCATTTTTTACAGGTTATTTTATCCATATCCGCCGGCGATGCCTTGGGATGAGCGCCTGCTACGACGGGAGACATTATGCTGTTGCCGACCGACGCCCAAAAACCGGGTTTCGCCGCCGGATTTTCATTCGCAGGAGGAGGATTAGTTGGCTGCTGAGCAGCCGCTCCCTTGTCAGCATTTAGCCCTTCATAAGCGGATATAAGCGCGCCGGCTGGGGTGGTCCATTTTAATAGCGTTAATCCCTTTTGCAGAATACCTTCCGCAATCTGTTCGGCTTTTCCTTTGGGCGGGTTTTCCTTGTCATAAGCAATCATGCTCAGCAATGCTTCCCGCTCTATTTTTCCGGCCGCGCGTGCCGCAGCAAGTTTTTTTGTACGTACATTACTGGAGCCGGTAACGATTATGCCGTCTTCGGATGGCGGGAACCAACTTGCCACCGTGTCCGCTACGGCATCAACGGCCTCACCAAATACAAAACCAACCGAAAGACCAACCGCCGCCCCGACAACCAGAGAGGCCGGGAACGTGACTGCCATCGCAGCGCAGGCCACAGCACCGGCGGCTGCATAAATGGCGCCTTTAACCACGCCGGATACAAAATCCGCGAGCAACGAAGTATGCAACAGGACATCCGTTTCTCTGGCCGCCAAATACTTCCCGTCACTCATGAGGCGCCTCCGTAACCGACTGGAACCACTGAGGATCCGGAGTAAAATCAGACTTAATACGCTCCCAGGATGCTAAATCTTCATTAGTGAATGCATGAAGCTGGGTATAAGAAAAGGTGATAAAACAGGAACGCTGTTTAATCAGCAAATTCATCTGGTATTGCTTGATATTTGATCTATCAAACATACAGAAGAATTCTTTTCCCTTTAAAGCAAGAGCGTTGCCAAGCACGACGTCTCGGGTATCTCCCAGAACAACCGTTTTAAATTCCCTTTGAAACAAGTTTCTCTGTAATTCAACCGTTTCGGCTAAAGAAAGTTCAGGCGGCATTTCACCACGCACGATAGTCAAACTCGATTTCTGCTCAGGGAATTTTAAAATCGTCATACTGCTGTCGGCGTAATCAAACGGCAGTGTTAACGAGCCTTCATTCATGAGGTACATCATGCTTTACTTCCCTCCCTTCCCTGAGAAAGCGCTGGCAATCGCACTCTTAATATCACCCACGCTTGGGCCTGTGGTCGTCCCCGGTTTTGCGCCATCCATATTCAAGTCTAATAAACTCCCGGCAGTAATCTGCCCGAGATCCTTGGCATAAATATTGAAGTTATTACATATCAGGGAAATATTTCCGGTTTCGGCATTCATTTCCAACACCGCCTCTCCGCAAACAAGCCGCAACCCTTTTGCGGAAGCCATAAGAATGCCGCCTCCTACATTAATAATCTTGTCGCCGCCAACGAGTGTATTTTGCTTTTCCTTTACCTGAGTACCCTGATTTGCCAGAACATTGATCGACTGATTTTTCCCAATCTGAATGCTCTGATTATCGGTGACGCTTTCTGCGTGGTTAGCGAGAACCACAGTGGTACGATTATTCAATACCGTCGTCGACATATCCTTCTGCGCATGCATCGACAACATTTCCTGCCCGTTAGCGTCCTCAAACTTCAGCTCGTTATACCCCTGCCCCTTATGCGTCTTACTGCGAAACGCCATCTGGGTCTTCGCCGTCGGCAGCCCGATAGAAGGGAGATTATTGGCATGGTAAGTACGGCCAATAATGATCGGCTGGTCCGGATCGCCGTGCAGGAAGTCCACCACCACTTCCTGACCAATACGCGGTGTGGCGATCATCCCCCAGCCCTGCCCGGCCCAGGGTTGTGATACACGTATCCAGCAGGAACTTTTGTCGTCAGACTGGCCGTAGCGATCCCAGGGAAACTGCACCCGCACCCGGCCGAAGTTGTCACAGTAAATTTCTTCGCCCGGCGGCCCGACCACGATACCTATCTGCGAGCCGTCCATTTTGGGTTTGGGCAACGGCGCCGGGCGCCAGGTCTGCGGGGCCGGCACAAAACTGAATTGGTTGTACAAAACCGTGCCCTGCTCGCCGGATTCATGCTCCAGCGCCTGTGGCTGCCGCCCGGTATGGGTGATACTCACCACCTGCCAGCGGGTGTTTAAATCCGCCCGGGGGTGGTTCGTCAGGGTGAACAGCAAACCGGGATAAAGTTGAAAAGCATTGCTTTGCCCGTGTCCGGAATCAGCGTCGTTACGCAAGCCATCCAGGTGATAAAGGGAAAAATCTTTCCCGTGTTGTTCATCTTTGAAACGGCCGGGGAAGTCGTAATACTCATAATCCGGACGCTGGTTGTGCAACTCGCGCGCCTGCTCATTGAACTTACCGGGCCAGTTGGGGTTCTTGAAGGTGTAGTCTTTAAGCTCGACGGTAGCGGGACGAATCTGTACGCTGCGGCGGAACGCATTGACGCACAACTCCTTGCTTTGCGCCTCTTTCGCCGGATTCCAGGGCAGCGTTGGCCCTGCGGGCAGCGTACCGGCATCGTCGGCGAAAATCAGCGTTTCACCGCCCTCCCCGGTTTCAAAGTAGTAGTACATGCCTTCTTCAGCGCTGATACGCTGAATAAATGAAAAATCATCTTCCTGATATTGCACGCAGAACTCACGCGCAGGATGGCTGTTACGCAGAGAGAACGCGACATTCACCACCCCGCTTTCACGCAGCAACGTCGTAATGATTTCTTCCGGCGTTTGCTGCTGAAAAATACGCGAATTGCGCCGCAAAGAGGTTCGCCACAGAGAAGGACGAATAATCATGCTGTAACGCGTTTGGTGAAAACCGGTATCGCCTTGTTCAAAAGCGGCGATAATTCCGGTAACCCGGCGCTGTAATTCACCATCACGCCAGACACATAATGCGGCATTGTTGTCTAATACGGCTTCAAAGCTAACCGCCGGATCGGCGCTGGCTAACCCCGCCTGCAGGATGTAAGGCGAGGAAAAAGATTCCGTCAGCGAGAAATCCACGACCACGAACGTATCAGGCGGCAACCCATCCACCGTCAGGGTGAACTGCAGGCCTGACGGCCCCGTGCCCATCGCGCCCATTAAAGCACTGCCGGCAGATGACAACGTGGGCATACCCCCGCTGCTGCCGACGACATTTTTCATTAACGGATTATCACCTGACGAAGCAAAGTTCATCGCTGTCGCCGGGCTTCCCGCACCGGCAAAGTTCTTCATCAATGCTGCATTTCCACCGGGCAGCGACGGCAAAGAGCCGGAAGGCAGGTCCGGGGAAACAATATTTTTCATCAGGCCATCACCGGGCACTTTTACGTTGGAAGCGGCCTGCGCGACTTTGGCCACGCTGCTAACCGCTTTCCCAACTTTACCGCCAGCCGCCTGCGCGACACTTCCTGCTATACCGGCGATCTCATTAGCGCCCAGGTCCGTCGTGTTTTGCGGCGCAACGATATTATTCGGGGCAATCCCACCGGGAACAGGATTCTTTTTGCTATCATCAGAAAACATTACCAGCTCCATTTTGTCATATTTTCTGCAGAAAATAGTGAAGTTGCCGGCTTGCCGGCCGACACTGCAAAGTGTGTATGTCTTAAATAATAAAACCGCTATTAAAAGATAAAACGCCAGCAGCTACGATAACACACAGAAAGACTAAATAAACAGCATAAAATCATTCAAACCAATAAATAAAATACATATAAAACAATGAGATAAATACACCCACCCAAAGGTAATAAATTATCCCGCAGCGCCTTAACTTTATAAAAAATGATATCGTTCCGGCAAAATTTATAATTTAATCTTCTGTGTATTAATATATTTCAGCGCCATACCCTCCCGTTGTCATCGCTTATTAAACTGCATATTTCATTTCAGCGCAGAAATTCGTCAGATAACGATAGAAACATGCACATCTCATCCCGGGTTTAAGGAGGGATCAGAAAGATGAGTTAACTTATAATAATGTCCATTTATTACCCCCCAGCGATCATTGATCTGCTTTAACAACCCTGCCGGCGCCGGTTTGCCATCACGCGTTATGGCCTCAAGTTGCCCTAACAGCGCTTCCAAAGGCACATCCGCCGCCATTGCGCTCTGCATCTGATATACCGCAGTTTTCAAATAAGAAATGGTTAATCCACCCCGCACTCTTTCCTGCTCCAGCAGTTCATTACTGAGACTCTCCAGACGTTGCTGCACGCGAACATAACCACCATCCGGGATCGTTGTTTCATTAGCAGCCTGCATCGCAGCCCGCCAACGCTGTGTTTCCACACGTTGCCGCGTATCCAGCGGCCAGCGTTGCTGCGCCAGCGCTACCGAGCGTTCCCCCAGCTCCAAAACAGAATAAGGCGGCGCTGTCGCCAGGCGGTTCAGTTGCTGACCATAGCTTTCCACGTCAGGTTGACCCAGCCAGAGTAAAGCGCTTCCCAAAGGCTGCCGGGCCACCTGCGCCAGTTGGTCCTTCATCGGCATGACATGGACGTAATAAGCGCAAACCGCAGCCGCCAGTGAACACAGCACCCCCAGAGAAAATCCCTGAAAGCGCCAGCGTGTTTTGCGGTATACAACGGCGCTTCCTGGCGCGACGGCAGGAACGATCAGGGGTTCAGCTACGGGGTCCACTGACGGCATTTCTGTCGCTACAGGTTCCGGTGTCGGTAGCGCGGACGCCAATCCCGGCGGACTTTCTGCAACCGGCATCCACACCAGCGTTTCCGTCGGCGCCCGCCGGGCAGTGGCGGGTTCTTTTTGGTTCTTCTGTTCGACGCGGCGGCCCGTGTTTTGGATGAAAATCAACAGATTTTCTATTTTAGGAACCCGGCGCAACGGAACCTGCTGCAACTTATCATTAATGAGCTGCAACGCCCTTTCCGCCCGGTATAACAAGCGCAGGTTTTTCTCGTTGAACGATAGCGTACGCAGCACATTTCCCGCTTTTGCATTGAACCAGTCCAGGATTTCAATGCGGGCCGCTTCATTGTCCGGCCAGCAGCGCTCCCACTCTGCGGTAACGACGCCGGCCAATAACTCACACCCTTCAGTAAATCCGGCCAACCCGGCAAGACGCATGCGCGCAAGGGTGTAATACACCGTCGTTTGCAGATCCACGCCGTTACGGCGAAAAACGGTCAGCGCCAGCGATTCGATCAGCTTCCAGTCCACCTCCGGCTGCATCGGATGGTTAATTTTATTAATTTCCGACCGAATAGCCTCAAACTCCGGCAAATGGCGCGGATCGCCGCCGGTATGTATCACTATATTTTGTGCTTGTTCGCTCACAGTCATTCACCCCGCGAAGACCCGGCGGCTTCCCGCCGGGTCGCTGTCAGTACAATGTTTCCGGCAGATTGAACCGGCTGAACAAGCCGCCGGCAAACGGGTTATCCGATGCATCTACGTGTACGCGGTAAATCATGTACCCACCGTCAACGTTGAAACGGACGTTGAATGATCCCTCACTCACGCTGGTCAACTGCCCCGAGTTAATCAGCCGCAACTGCGCCCAGGGGCCGATGAAACCTATACTGCGCGGTGCTTTATCGCTGATATCCGGCACCAGGGTCAGTTTGCTTTCCACCCCGGCGCGCATGGAGTTCGGCCACACCAGGTGTACCGTACGCGCGCGCCCGTGGGTATATTCCAACAGTTGCCCGTCCATATTCAGCACGCTGCGTCGTTTACCCGACGAGAGTTCCACCGTTTCAATCGCATATTGCGTCCCCAGACCGTTTTGCGGCGTAAAGAAGGTTTCGCGAATCTTCTGCGCGGCCTCCAGTTGCTGGCGGATGTCGCTACGAATCAGTACCTGTCCATCGCTTCCCCAGGTCAGTTCGTTCTCAATAAAAGGTTTGAGATTTTGTTGATAGAACGCATCCAGCGTGCCGCCGGGTTTAAAGAAGCGTTCAAACTCACTCAGAGGCGCATCATCCCGGGCATTCGGTGTAAACGGGTAACGCCCGGAGAGGTACGTCTGCCAGGGTTTCACCACCGAGTTGCCCCATTCAATCTCCAGGTACTGAATCGCCTCAATCATCACGACGCGCCAGGCTTGTTCAGCCAGTTCACCCACCCAACGATTCAACGGGTCCGGCAGGTTTTTCGCCATTTGCTGAACGGCAAAAATCGGATCGCTGCTGTTTTCGCTCAGGCGCATCTGAACCGCTTTCAACGCGGACTTTCCGGGCGTCGGCGAGTTCTGAATCGCCAGCAGATAACGGTGCAAATCCGTCAGTTTCTGGTAAACCCCCTGCAGTACGCCGCTGCCATCTTTCTGCTCCATCAGCACACTGTTTTCCGGAGCAAAATCGCGGCTGATGCGGGCGAACAGGCGGTAGTCCTGGGTATCCAGAAATTCCTGGCGGGCCTTATCGGGGATTCCTTCAGGCAACGCCGGCGCCTGAGTGTTATCACGCAACGTCTGCAACGCGCGGCGGAATACCTGATCGCCGCTGATCACCTGTTCCAGAGCGGCGATCACCTGTTGCATATCATCAAATTGCAGCACTTCCAGATTGCTCATCGAAGCACGCCACGTCGCACTGTAGTCGCTGAGGTACTGTTCCGTAATGTGCCGCTGAATCTCCTTACGGTCGGCCTCGCTGTACTGCACGTTTTGCGTCAGGTTGAGCACCCAACTGTCCATCGCCGTCAACTCCACCAGCCCATCGCGCTGCTTAACGAAATAGTTTTTCAGCCCGTAACTGGTCAGAAACTGGGGGATCCGCAGCAGCTTCTCGTTATTCGCGGTAAACACCGTGTCGAAATTCGCGCCGATTTGATCGCGTAAGTTGAGATCGGAAGGAAGCACCTGTTGTGATTTGGCCCGCAGGCTCTGATAGACCCGCTGATAGATGGAGAGCTTACTGAGCTCGCGCTGGGCGTCACGAATCGGCTGCGCATAGGGAGAGAAACTGCTTATCGCTTCCTGATTTCCCTGCGCGCGCAACGTCCGCCAGTCCGTACGTTCCAGCGCATACTCCAGGTGCCCCATCAATTGCCCCTGCAGGCTGTTCTGCCCACTGAAACGCTGGCTCCAGCGTTCGGCCATAAACTGTTCGATGAGGGCCTTATTCCGGCCGCTCTTATCCTCCAGCATGCGCATTACACGCAGTATATTGAGCTTTTCCTCGCTTCCTGCCGGCGCTTCGTTCAACGCTTTGAGTAATCCGTTCATCAGCGCGGGAAGGTAGCGCTGCTGCAGCAGTTGCAGGTAGGTATCTTCGACGTAGGGACCAATTTTGTAGCCCTGATACAGCCCCATATCCGCCAGCAAAGCATTGCGTTCATGGTAGTCGCCATAGGCCAGCGTGGCTTCACGGATCGGGTTCAGCAACGGCAATTGCAGATTACCGTAATTATCCGTTTCCACCGGCGGAGGAATTTCCAGAAAAGACTTCGCCTGGGCTAATACTTCCACGCCCGCCCGGTAGTTCGTCTGATAATAGTGATGCCAGCCGTAAAACAGGCACAATAGCGCAACGCCGCCAACCGCGGAGAAGCACATCAAACGGCGGCGGGACTGTTCCAGCCACACAGTATTCTCACCGGCCAGATTCGGCTCGGAAAATAACACGCTGTTAAACAACGCATGGGTAAAATATGGCGCGCTGTCGCCGAGCGGCCATGTCGGGAAAGCCTGCGTTCCCAGGTGGTACTGCGCCGCGGCGCTCTGCACGAACAAGTCATCCATTTGCCCGCTTTGGCGGGCAGACGTCAGATATACGCCCCGCAGCAACGGCGGATGCTCATCGTTAAAGAGGATGCCGTCGAGCAGTTGCACCACATACTCATGCAGCCCGTACATCTGCCGAACGTAGCTGAACAGCAGGCTGCGCTGGCCGCCGTCTACGTCATTAATCATCATCCCCGGCATCGCGTCGTTCATTTTCGCAATCCAGCCCTGCCAGAACGCATCCAGCTCTTTGCGCCAGACATCCGGTTGCTGAGAAAATGTCACGCCCAGCACCGACTCCCGCTGAGTTTTATCCAGCGACTGGAACATGGCATCAAAGCCGTAAAAGAGATCCATGTGAGTCAGAACAACGTATACCGGCAACTGGCAGTGCAACCGCAAGCGCAGATCCTGCAAACGCTGGCGCATCGTCGCCAACCAGGCGTCACGCTGCGCCTTATTGAGCGTCATGAACTCGCCGATATTCACCGTCAGCACAACGCCGTTAAGCGGCTGACGGGTACGCACTTCACCCAACCATTTGAGCAGATCCCGCCACAGACGGCCGAACACCTCCGGCTTATCCGCATCCTGGCCCAGCGGTTGTTCAATCAGCAGGCCATCAACGTCCAGCATGACCGCCTGCTCGCCGGCCCAGCAATGAACGTGAAGATCCGCACTGTGTTCCCCTTTCATTTTCTCAGGAACAAACAGCGGCGCCAGCTTCTGCCCTTCCTGCAACAGGGTGCTTTTACCGCTGGCGCGGCTGCCGATCACCAAATACCACGGCAACTGATACAAATAGCGCCGGGTGTTCAGGTGACGCTCCAGTTGCAGCAGCCAGCGGGTCAGATAACGGCGCTGATGGTTGATATCGGTACTGACAGGATCTTTGACCTCCTCGCGCGACAGCTTCTGCAGGCGTTCCAGTTGCTGTAAACGGCGCAGAATGCGCAAGGTTAGCCAGCCCAGGGCAATTAACACCAGCACCGCCGTCACCAGCCAGCGGCTGAGCGGGGTAGCCAGCGGTTTTTGCTGGCCGAACTCCCACTCCGGCCCCCACCACCATACCCAGAACACCGCCACACACCAGGCAACCACCAGCAACAGCAAGGCAGACGCTTTAAACCTCGGAAGGGCAGGTTTTAGCACACGAAAAAATCCCGGTACTTTCATTGATTAAGACTCCTGTTCCGCTCCATGGTTATCCTTCACTGTTCATATGTTGTTCTTCCAGCTGCGTAATCAGGTCCGGTTCCCAGTCCGGCAGGGTTATTCCCTGTGCTACCTGATAGAGATGCCGGTAGCTCTGCTGCGCCAGCGCCGCCATGCCGGCGTCTTCCAAAAGCCGGGCGCCAAGCAGCTGACAATAAAACCGCCCGCGCGGAGTTTGCTGCTGCGCCTGGGCATCAATCTTGCCCAGCGCCGCCTCCAGCCCCTGTTCCCGCCAGCACTGCCACACCGCCTCGTTGTCGATGTCGCTCTGAACCAGCCGCACCGTTGTGGCAGACGTCGTCTCCTGTGCCGGCGCATCGCTCAGCCAGTCTTGCGTTGATGCAGACAGAAACGGCGTACGGTCGTTAAAGCTCAGTTCGCTCAACTGAGGCAAACGCTGTAAAAAAAGCCCCAGTTCTTCACGGATAGCCTCAGCCACACGTTCGTAGCCAAGTTTTCGCGCAATGCCGGCGGAGATACGGTGCCCCTCAAACCAGTAAGGCGCCAACGTCAAACTCTGTTCCACCTGTTCCCATAACGCATGATCGGGATTCGTCGCACCGCCGAGATATTCCGCCATTCGATCGGCGGAAAATGCGGCCAACGGGGTTCTGCCATCCGCCTGCGCCAACGGCGCGCTGTTGATCCCCTGCCACACCGCATTGCGCCGCAGCCGGTAACCGAGCGGATTATCCGGCTGACGTTCACACAAAATTTCCGCCATGCGCAGCTGGCTGTGCCGCCAGGCTTTCTCACCGGAGTCATCGATATCCACCACCGGCGCGGGCGCAACGGCCGGGGAAAATGTCACCGGCTGTACCGGCTGGGCGGCAGTGCCGGGTCCGGCGGCCTCCACCGGCGCTCTTTCCGGTTGCCGCCGGTACACCACACCCAACGCATCTGCCTCTTTAGCCAGCTCTTTTTCTGCGCCCTGCCAGAGCTGCGCCAGATGCGCCAGTTCACCCAGTACGGCCTGGCGGTGTTCATGATCCGCCCGTTCAATGAAAATATTCGCCGCAGAAGAGAAGCGCTTCATCACCTGCTGCGCCAGACGACGCTTCATGACCAAATTGTCCGGCCAGGCCAGCTCCCAATATTCCCTCACCCAGGTGCACAACAGTTGCAACGCCAAAATGATGTCCTGAGGTTGGCCCGCATGCTGTAAGGTACGCAGCAGATGCACCACCAGGCGAAAGTCTTTACTTTCAGACGACAACAGCGTCAGGATGCGTTGCTGTATCTCCGTGAGATTCAGCGTGCTGTGGCTGAGCGCGCCCAGCTTGACCATTTCTCCGTCAATAAACTCCCAGTGCGGGTTGTCGTCATTTACCCGGGCGCGGATCTTTTCTTCCGGCAACGGCGCTGTCAGTTTTTCCAGCCATTCATGTTGGTCTGTCATTACGCGCTCCTACCAGTGACACGCATTGCGTAAGGGCTCGATCTCCTGCGCCAGCCCGGTGATGTTAAACGTCAGGCGCGTGGAGGCGCCCGGCGGCGTCAGGGTCAGGCGCTGCGCGCCGAATAGCTGCCGGATCTCTTCAATCCCCGCCAACCCGCGGCTGGACTCCAGCAAAAAGCCGTTCTCACGAACAAACCACCCTACGTTGACACTGCTTCTCTCAGTCGCCAGTAAAACGGTGCCGTCGCTTTCCCGTACCGGCGTCATGAGTGCGACCTGAAGGCGGGTAATGTTATCGACGCAGCTGAACATCAGCACCGGGCGGGGCGGCGGAACGCCGATAGCCGGCGTGGTCAGCACCACCAAGGGGTTATCCCCGCCGCTGTCGGTGACTAAAAACGTCGTGGAATGATCGTCGCGTTGACGCTCCTGCGTCATCGCCCGCTGCCATGCCGCACCGGCCAATGCCGGCTGAGGGATAACCGGGATTTCGTTATTAGCCAGCGCATTGTCATAACAATCCAGGCGCAACAGCGGCGCCGGTTCCTGACGGCAGGCCTGTACCGCCGCCAGCTGCGCTTTGTCATCAGCCCGGAGCGACGGCGCCGCTAACACGCCGGCACCAATCAACGCCAGCCAGATCAACGCTCTCATACCTCACACCTGTATTTCGTTAATTTGTAACTCAGGGTGCGCGGCGACAGATTCAGGCTTGTCGCCACACGTTTCTTGTCTGCCCCGAACTGACGCAGGCGTTGGGTCAAAATCTCACTTTCAAACTCTTCCAGCGCGGCGTAGAGATCGTCGATATCGCTGTAATCTCTGGCAATGCCGGATAACGCCTTCGGCGTTGCGGAGCTGAGCTCTGTTATCAACGCATCAAGCTGCATCTGTTTTTGCCGCTGAGCCTGAAATACGTCCTGGATCTGGCGTAAATGGCGTCGTAACTGATCCAGCTCCATAATCTTTTTCAGTTGGTACTGAAGCAGCTCACAACTCAGGCTAAAGACGCTGTTTGGTTTGCCATACGCTTCCGGCTGATTGCTGAATGCCGCGACAACGCCGCACGCCGCCGCGTTGTGATCAAACAAAGGCCGGACGTACAGCCCACACTCGCCGGGCAGTTCGTACACAAAATGACGAAACCGGGCTTCCTCAATACGCACTCCCCGGTGCAGGGTCTGCCAGGTTGTAGCGATGCCGTTACGCAAAACGTGAATCAGCGGGTGATTAACATCATGCAGACTGGCTTCAAAGCGCTGAATATTGATATCCCGCGTGTCGGATACCGCATAACACTCCATGCGCTCTTCGGCGGCATTTACCATCCCCGTCATCAGTGCTGCAAAACGCGGCCGGCGCTGATTAACGTCTAAAAAGTTGAATACCAGTTGTTCCTGGGTATTGCTTTCCAGTAATGCCAGTACGCTTTTTAGTCGTCTTCTCATGCGCTTGTTTCCACTTGTGCTTTAAACTGATTTTCCTCGGTAAAGACGCGAATGTGACGAATGCCGTCACCTGCCGCCATGTGCTGTAACAGCAGTAAAGAGAGCGGGGGCAGCAAGGCGCCATCAATTACCGACTCCAACATGCGCGCACCATTTTCCGCGCGCGTTACGCGCCGCATGATTTCCTGTGTGACAGGCTCGTCAATGGCTACCGTGGCGCCAAAGCGCCGGGTCAGCAGGTTTTCCAGCCGCGTAAGTTTGCCGGTGATGATTTCCGTCAGGGTATCGCTGCCCAGCGGCATAAAAGGAATAACCTCCATGCGCGCCAGCAAGGCCGGTTTGAAAAAATCAGAGAGGACGGGATACAGAACGTCCTGCAGGGTATCCGGGGCGTCGGCGTGATCGACAATGACCTGATACCCCAGGTTGGAGGTAAGGAAAAACACCACGTTCTTGCAATCAATCACCCGGCCTTCGCCGTCTGCAATTTCACCTTTGTCAAAGGCCTGATAGAAAAGATTCAGGACATCGGGATGAGCCTTTTCAACTTCATCAAGCAACACCACCGAATACGGCTTTTGCCGGATGGCCTCTGTCAGTACGCCGCCCTCGCCATAGCCCACGTAGCCCGGCGGAGAGCCAATCAGGCGGGAAACGGTGTGTTTCTCCTGAAACTCCGACATATTGATCGTGGTCAGGTACTGGCGCCCGCCGAATAAGGTGTCTGCGATCTGAAGCACGCTTTCCGTCTTACCCACGCCGCTTGGCCCCACCAGCAGGAAGGCGCCCAGCGGACGCCCCGGGCGACGCAGGTCGGCACGCGCTGTAAGTAAGTGCTTATGCAGATGCGCGATCGCCAGATCCTGACCGCGGATCGCCTGCCCCAGCCACTCCGGCAGCTCGGTAATCGCCGTCATCTCGCTTTGTGACAGCCGGTTGAGCGGAACGCCGGTCCACTCGGCAATCACAGCGGCTATCTGTTTCTTTCCGACATGCGGAGAAACCAGCGCCCTGTCTTTTTGCAGGTCATCAAGTTCCTGCGTCAGCGCCGCCAATTCCGCGATCTGTTGCTCATCGGGCTGCCCTTCGCAGCTCAGCAAAGCGGCACGCAGCGCAATCACTTTGCGCACCCGTTCCTGCTGCCCGCGCCAGTCGGAATCCAGAGCGCTCAGGGTATCGCTGAGGGCCGCCAGACGCTGATGCAATGAAGCCAGATAACCGACGTCGCCCGGTAAACCAATCCGTTGCTCACGTTCCAACTGTTCGATTTCCTGCTGCAACTGATGGCGCTCCGTCGTCAGCGCCGAAATCTGGCGCGGCGGCGACGTCAGGTTAATAGCGACCCGGGCGCAAGCAGTATCCAGTACGTCAATCGCTTTGTCCGGCAACTGGCGGCCCGACAGATAACGTTCGCTTAAGCCGGAAGCCGCCTGCAAAGCTTCGTCATCAATCAATACACCGTGCGCATTTTCATAGGCGCTGCGCAGTCCGCGCAGAATCACGGTCGCCTCGGCGGCCGTGGGCTCAGCGACCTTCACCACCTGAAAACGGCGGGAAAGCGCGGCATCCTTCTCAAAGTACTTTTTGTATTCGCTCCAGGTGGTCGCGGCGATGGTCTTCAGCTCGCCGCGCGCCAGTGCCGGTTTCAGCAGGTTGGAAATATCAAGCCCTCCCTGCTGGTTGCCGGCGCCGATGAGGGTATGCGCTTCATCGATAAACAGGATGACCGGCTCTGCGGATTGAACGGCCTCCGCCATAATGCCTTTGAAGCGCTTTTCGAACTCGCCTTTCACCGCCGCGCCTGCCTGCAGCGCGCCGAGGTCAAGCGTCATCAGGCGCGTATTGCGCAATTTTTCAGGAACCTGATCCGCCACCACCCGCAGCGCCAAACCTTCAATCAGGGCACTTTTCCCCACGCCCGCCTCACCGACCACAATCGGGTTGTTTTTACGCCGGCGGCATAAAATATCGATCATCAGGTCGATCTCAGCATCGCGGCACAGCACCGGATCTAACTTGCCTTCACGGGCCGCCTGCGTCAGGTCGGTAGCAAAACGCGCCAGCAGGCTTTCACCACCGCTCTGCCCTGCCTGCGCCTGCCCGCCCTTAACCACCGCGGCGCTTTCCGCTGACTCGGCGGTCCAGGCATCAAACTCTTCATGCAACAACGCGCGATTCACCTTCAACAGCAGTTGTACGGCACTGGCCGGCAGATAGCGGTTCGGTGACTGCAATAACGCCATTAACATCGCGCCGCTGCGCAACTGCGCATGCCCGAATTCCGCCGACGCCAGCAGCCAGCCGTCTTTAAGCCATTCCACCAGCAACGGGGAAAAAGAAGGATAAGAAGCCGCTACGTTGCGTCCGCCGGTCTGCACATTATCGAGCAGCTCCCGCAGCGCTTCGCAGTCCACCTCTGCGCGGTTGAGGATAAGACGCACGTCGCTGAGCGGCGTATTCACCATCTGCAACAATACCTGAGGCACCGTAATCTCTGCTTCCTGCGCACTGACGCACTGTGCTGCCGCACTTTCCAGCCCGTGACGCGCAATGGGATGAAGCCGGTTAACCAGCATTGGTAAATCAATCGCGATCATCGTTTTCCTCCGCTCAGTAAGCCATTGAGCTGTTGCAAAATATCCTGGGTTTGTACGTTGAGACGCAGAACATAAAACAGATAAATCAATGCCAGTAACACCAGGCCGCCGATCAACACCTGCTTAACCGTCAGGCGCTTAATCAGTTGGTACCTCCCGCGTGACGATGCCGGCCCCTGATACATCAGCGGAGAACCCGCCTCCGGGCGCATCTGGCGGATGACGTTGTATAAACGGCGAAAAATACGGTCAAACTCATCAGCATGCTGGGCCGTCACCTTGTAACGTCCACGAAAGCCGAGGCAAAAACAGAGGTAGATAAACTCCAGCAGGTCGCGGTAGCGCTGGGGTTCCCCCATCAGACGCTCCAACAGCACGTAAACTTTCTCACCGCCCCAGGTTTCATTATGGAAATGCACCAGCAGTGACTGCTTCAGCCATCCGTTTTCGCTGTTCCAGCCATGCCCCAGCGCCGCTTCATCGATAAAGGTGCACAGGACGTAACGAAACGAGACGATGGCTCCCGGTTCATACCCCTGGGTTTGCAGCAGTTGCTCTATCGACTGAATGTCGGCCACCACCTGCTGATACAACTGTTCGGGTAAGGCCTGGCTGCTCATGGCTTTCAGACGCAACACCATTCCCAACAGCGGTGTCGCCGCATCGATCATCGGGTTGAGGCTATCGCCGCGCAGCAACAACTGATACTGGCGGGCATTAACCGCCCCGCCATCGGAAACGCTGGCCGACATGGGCGCTTCGGCCGTTATCTCACTCACCATCAGCTCCCCCTTATCGCCCAGAACTGCATATCCAGTTCAGGGAAGTCGCCGGAAACGTGGAAGGCAATGGCGTTGCTCTGCTGAACTTCCTTCCAGGCAGGACTCTGTTTGTCCAACATGAAATAGGTGTATCCCGAATGGTAGGGCAACTGGCGCGGCGCAGCCGACAGCGCAACCAACGGCACGCCGGGGATCTGTACGCTGACCAGATCGCGGATACGCTCAAGCGAAGTAATCTTGGTTTGCTGCACAAACTGCCGGCGCAGTTGTTCCTGCGGAAGCTGGGCGCGAATAGCCAGTACAAAGTCAGCGCTGTTAAGCAGCTCTTGCTCGTTGATGGTCGCCACCCGTATACCGTGCGCCTGTTGACGCAGTTGGATGGAGATGGCGCGCGGGGTAAGCACCGTACTCAGCGCCTGACGCATCATCAGAATCAGGGGATGGAAGGTATCCGTCAGATTATCGTGGTTATAAACCGGAAAAGTACCGGGCAGCCGCGACTCGTCGGTAAAGGTCATCAGCTCACCGCATCCCTGCACTAAATGCGTATAGAACGTTTCCGGATGCAAAACGCTCTGGTAGGAAAGATGGGTGAACACCGGCTGCAAGCGGTTGAACAACTGCAGCATCATGAATTCCGCGACGTCAGCGATGCCCTGCTGCCCCGGCGAACCAATACGCTGAGAAAGCATCCGCGCCCGCTCCACCAGCGTGCCCTGGACTTCGTCCATAAACATGCGCAGCAACGGGGACACCGTGATATTCAGACCGGTAGGAATAAACTCTTCATCCAGCACCAGCGCGCCGTCCGGACGTTTCTCGCGGATACGGCATAACGGAAGCACCGTCCAGGCGCTCATATCCTCGTGCCCCTGCATCAGACGCGGCGCCAGTTGGGCCAGCACCAGTGAGCTGACATCCCCCTCTTCCGAGTGCAGATCGCGCACGCTCGACAGCACTTCCCGATAGCGTACCCGCCCGGTTCCGGCGGATTCCGCCGATTCGATTTCATTAATGGCGTCATTAAGTAACGGCAACGCCAGATAGATATCCCGGCTGCCGGGTTCATGGGTTGCGCCGATATCCAGCGGCGGCGGCAACAGGTCCTGATGCGGAATATCAAACAACGAACCATCGGGCATAATGCCCTGGGCCGAGGTGAGGCCGATACGCCCCAGTTTCAGCACTTCATGATTCAAAATCAGGGAGTGAAAGCCATAACCATAGCGTTTGAGCATGTCCAGGCGCACGTCGAGTTGGTAATCGTTATAGCGTTGCTGTTGCTGGAAATGCTGGGGTTTAACAAACAGCCCTTCACGCCAGATAACCCGGTTTCTGGTTGGCATCTCAATCCTCCTCTTTTTGTAAATCGACATCCTTGGCGCGCACATGGATCAGCAGGTGATAAACATGCCCCATGCCCTTTGCTTTAATGATTTTTTTCCACTCGGTAATGTTTTCATCGGCGTAATACACCACGACGCCAATGTACTTGTTGTCTTCTTCCAGCTTGATGGGGTCCAGCGGCTTGTACTGGCCGGGCAGCAACGTATAGTCCTGATGGTCGATGTAGTTTTTGCCCAGAATTTTGGCGAGGTCGCTGTCTTCATCGTTGAGCTGATCAAAGTCGGTCGCCAGTAACCTGGAATCTTCACTGAGATAGATCACCTGCAGGTTGACGGGCGTCGCCTCGTCGCTTTCGTTTCTGTTGATATCAGGCTCCGCCAGCAGCGTTATCCGGACGGATGACGGCTGATCGGCCAGTGAACCGACCTGAATGTCCGGATTCATCAACACTTTGCCGACCTTCTTGCCAATCACGCAGCCACTGAGCAGCATGACGGTAAGGAGTAACGCGGGAACACCCCACAGGGGGTGGCTTAGCTTCATTCCTTGCTCTCCGACTGTCCTTGTCTCAATGCACGGTCATAAGCCTGCGCATAGACTTCATTGAACAACTTCTCGAAACCCTGCTGGCGGCTGGAAGCAAGCTCCTGGTAGTAGCTGCAGTACATATTCCACGCCCATGCCGGACTCATCTCGTCGCGTTCCGCACTGCGGCGGTATTGGGCAAAACGCGCCATCAGACGTGGTGGCGAAAAGGCTTCCAGCATTACCGACAGCGCTTCCGTAATGGCCTGCTGATTCGCCTGATAATGCAGCCGCATATTGTGCAAACTTTCCGCCACCGCTTCCGGGGCAGAAAGGTGAACCGGGCTTTTCCCTTCGGCAAACAACACGTTGATCGTTGAGTCGTAGTCCATACGCAGACGCAGCGGGTTGTCTTCCAGCGGACGTAAATGTTTATCCGACAGCGCATCCTGCTGGCGCTGCAAGGCAAGCAGTCCCCGGATTGTCGCCTGCAGCGTACGCCCGGCTTCCTCAAGAAAATCGTTCGCCTGCTGGCTGTCATACATCGCCAGCGGCGCATCCAGACCCCGTATCAAGGGCGTGACCGCAACATGACGCTGCGACATATCTTCCCGATCGGCGCGGGTATCCTGGCTGGCGAGGTAATTACTGATTTGGGGTAACTCGATAAAATCCTGATCCATGGCTCGATCCCTGGCGTTGTCGGAAAGCGGGGTAGTGACGAGGGCGGCACGGTACACATCGCCCTGTAATAAGCTCCCGGCGTCGTTATCCGCCACTGTGGCGGTCATTCCCGGCTGGGTAAGGTTCTCGTTTTGCAATACCTTGAGCGGATCCTGCGACCAGCTATTTGCGACCGTAGGTTCTAAAACCGGCGCTGCAATGTCGCCGGCGGCGCGTTTACCGCCGTCCTCCAGCAATGATTCCAGCGGATTACTGTAGTGCGTCACCAGAGACTCCGGCGTAACCTGCAGCGGATCGCGGATCTCGCCGCCGGTCAGGCTGATAAACACTTTCAGCACCAGGCCGCCGAGTCCGATCTCATCGCCCTGCTGCAGACGGACAAAGCCGATGTTTTTCTCGACTGGCGCCTGGTTGAGCAACAGCGGCTTATCCTGCGCCCGCAGGCAAAACGCGTCATCACGCCAGGCGATATCGAAATATGCGGCGGCAATGGCGCGCGTACTGTCCTGAATGCGCCAGGTGCTTTGTTCGCCGCTGCCGACGCTCCCGCCTTCCGGCCCGAAAAGATGGCTCGCATCGCAGCCGCTTTCCAGTTGGTTGCTATTGTTCACCCGCAGTAAGAGTGAAGGACGGTGTTGCCCGGTGTTATTCATCATTCAGTTCCTCTTTCCCTCACTCCCTGACACAAATCGTGACTTCAGGCCGCTCATCCGGCTGCCCCAAGAAACAGGTCCAGCCCAGCAGCGCGTTCTGTTTTACGCCTAATGTCATGCCGCCAACCTGTTGTTGTGCGATCCCCAGCCGTAAATCCCAGGCAAACTGGTCGCGCAGGATAAATGACATAAACATCACCAACGGCAGATAACTGTCGCCATTGGGCAGAAAATCAAGAAAACGCTGGCGTGACAGCCCATTGATATGCAAAAGAAACTTTCCGCTGCGATCCGGCACCCGCGCACCGATGGAGAAGTTTTCTCCCAGCAGCGATCTGCCGGCCGTACGTTTACCGCTGAAACGCCGTACACCGCCCAGGCGATTTTGCTGTTCCGGCGTAATGTTTACGTGGCGCAATTGCCAGCCGTGCAGCGTGACGTCATCCAACTCAAAGCAATGCGCAATCAGGCCGCAAATAACGTCGGGCGAACGCCCCGGACTGGCCAGCAGCCCGGCATAAGCCAACATCTTGCTGTGGTTGATTTGCAGTTGTTCCCGGACATCAGCACTGCCTAACCCGACAAGCGAGAACATGCGCTGAGAGAATGCGTCCTGCCCTTCGTTCTCAAAGCAAATGTAGTAGCGGTATTTACGCCAGATGCGGTGCAACAGCGTCAGTAAACGGTGGTTAAAAACGTTAAGGAAATCCGTCAGCCGGCCACTTTGCTGTGCTTCTTCCCATGCCAGGCTATCCAGGTAGTAGCCCGGCAGCGGTGACTGACTGCCGTGCAGCCCCATAAACGAGGCGGTCAGTTGCCACTGTGTATTTCCCTTTTGTTCAAGCGAGATAACATCGCGCGGCGGAAACGCAATGCTGGCAGCCGAGAGGAAATGTATTGCCTCTTTCTCCGCATTCGCCGCAAAGGCCGGAGCGCTTTCCCCGTCGTTCCGGGATAACAGTTCAACCAGTTGATAAAAGTTGTAACGCCCTGCACCGGCGGCCAACTTCTCGCGCGCTAAATCAACGCGTGCTGACCTATCTGCACCGGCCATTCATAACACTCCTTGTTATTCACATTGACGACTTTCAAAACGTGAAATGCATTAACACTGGCGTATAACGAGAAAAAGCGCGCCAGGATAGTGCTGAACAGATAAAGCTCGCCTTCACAGGAAAACGCGTCTTGCTCCAGCCACAATGTGGACTCCAGCCCGCGGATGGGAACGCCGCGGAATAATTTGTCGATCGGACGCGTTTCAATACGCGAGATCCCTTCCAGTCTCTTTTGCGAAGCGCGTGCCGCCTGCCGGTCATGCATAGCGGGCAAATCGTAGGTGCGCAAAATCTGGCGCAATGCATCCTTGCTCAGCAAAGAAAGGTAATTGAGCGACATATTGGAGATCAGCGACCAATGCAGGCTGCCATCCAGTACCGGATAAAGTGGCGCAGTGGGGCGCGTCACGTTACGGAATGCGGCAAATGACGGGTTGTCACGCGCCGGTGTGTCGATATCGCCGACCCGCAGCAACGTAGGCAGTTCCCGGTTGGTACACGTCAACTGAACCGAGACGGTTTCATCGCTCAGAATGCACTGCGTCTCATCGCTGCGCACAAAAGAAATGCCATGCTCTAATCCCGGGCGGAAGAGCGAAGGACGGGTTCGTACCCGGTAGTAAAGTTTTTCCCGGCCCTGGGTATATTCAACCTGATGTTGAAAACTCTCAAACGGCGCGTAGCTGCGCAAAGCGCCACGGGAACGGCCGTGCTCCTGATCATTGCCTTTCAGCCAGCTTTCAACTTTGTCGACAGAGAAAATGTCGTAGAAATCAGGTTCCCGGTAACTGACCCGCAGCGGATATTCCGCCTGCGTCCCGTCCAGCAAAATGGATTCACTGTAACGACTGAACAAATTGACGGCGGGCGTACAATGCAGCCGCAGTGAGTCCCGGCGGATTTTTACCTCAGGAGGGAACGGACGGGAAAAATAGAAACGCAGCGAAAACTGTTCAGCATGCATCTCTGCCGGCAAACGGGGCACACCCTGAACATCAAAGAATAAAAACCCTTCAGGAAAGCAAAAATACTCCTGCAGGATGCGGTATCCCATCGCGGCATTTTTCGGATAGGGCAGCATCGCTTCATCGCGGCCGAACCCCAGGGGGACAAAGTCGAAATCAGGCAACGGGATCACCTCTTCCCCGATCACCAGTTCGGCTTTTGCGAAATAATAGCTGAACCAAAAATAGAGCTGATAGCTGCTATAGTTGCCGTCCCCCAACCAAAAGCGCAGCTTGTTGAGCTCCAGCTCATTAACACTGATTTCACCGCTGGCGGAAAAGTCTACGTTGAGAATAGCCAGCTCATTGCTGTTGTTGAGGCGGATATCTTCCAGCGCGATCGGCAACAGCCAGAGGTCACGACATTGGGTGAAAGTACACTGCGGCTGCCCGTACGCATCCCGGTCGGACGCCAGCCCATCGCCCGAGCTGACCCTGATGGGGCGGCTGAGCAACTCGGCTCCGCGCTTTACCTGCGTGGCTCCGGTAATGATGTTCTTTTCCGGGGCGTACTCCATAATGGTCATGCTGGGCGTGGGCCGCAGATAGTTGGGCCACAGCATATTCAGCAAGCTATGGGTCAGTTCCGGAAACTGATCGTCAATCTTTTCGCGCAGGTTTCCCGATAAAAACGCAAATCCTTCCAACAGGCGCTCAACATCGGGATCAGCGCCTTTTTCCGATAAAAACGCGGCCAGATGCGGTTTTTCGCGCGCGACAGCACGGCCAACCTGATGCAAATAATCCAGTTCGTCTCTGAAATATTTCTCAAATGACATGTTGTTTCTAGCTCAGATGATAGCGCTGATGGTTATCCAGATGGATGTTGAACTCGACCACATCATCAATGTCATCGAAATCAACATGCGCCAGAATATGAAAGCTCAACGTCAGCGGATCTTGTTCGTCGCTTCGTCCTGCGCTGACGTCCACCCGGGAAATACGTGGCTCATAATGAATAATGCAATTCCGGATAGCGTCTTCAATCGCCTGGCGAAAATCCGAGGACGAGGCGGTGGCATCGTTAAGATCGATGACCCCTAACTGTGGCGCACTCTGGCTTCCGCCCGGATGCGAATTCAACACCTGATTCAGGTTTTGCTTAATCGACGCCAGTAGATCCCCGGAGCGGGAATAGCCGGAGAATCCCGTTTCCCGCTCCTGAATCCGCTCGAATAAACTGGCCGAACGATCGCGCCTCCAGCTCAATAGCCCAGCCATTTTCCCTTACTCCTTGTCCAGGCGCCCTACCAGGGACAACTCAAAACTGGCCCCCATGTATTTGAAGTGCGGACGTACAGACATTGTGACCTGATACCAGCCCGGATCCCCTTCGACATCCAGCACCTTGATTTGCGCGGCACGCAGCGGACGACGGCTGCGTACGTCGGTCGGCGGGTTTTCCTGATCGGCGATGTATTGCTTGAGCCACATGTTCAGTTCACGTTCCAGATCCTGACGCTCCTTCCAGGAGCCGATCTGCTCGCGCTGCAGCACTTTGATGTAGTGCGCGAGGCGGTTGATAATGAACATGTAGGGCAACTGGGTCCCCAGCTTGTAGTTGGTTTCCGCCATCTTCCCTTCGCGGGTATTGGGGAACACCTTCGGTTTCTGGATAGAGTTGGCGGAGAAAAAGGCCGCGTTGTCGCTGCCTTTACGCATGGTCAGCGTGATGAAACCCTCTTCGGCCAGTTCGAACTCGCGCCGGTCGGTGATGAGCACCTCCGTCGGGATTTTCGCCTGCGTGTGTCCCATCGCCTCATACAGGTGCACAGGAAGATCGTGCACTGCCCCACCGCTCTGCGGGCCGATAATATTCGGACACCAGCGATACTTGGCAAAGCTGTCCGTCAGGCAACTGGCCAGCAGAAATGCGGTGTTGCCCCACAAGAAATTCTCATGACTTTCATGCACGCTCTCTTCGTAGCCGAAGGTGCGGATCGGATTTTCCGTTTGGGAATACGGCAGACGCAGCAGGAAGCGCGGCGCCGTCAGGCCGATATAGCGAGAATCTTCCGACTCACGCAGCGAGCGCCATTTGGTGTGGGAAGGGCCTTCAAAAACCGATTTCAGTTCTTTGATTGCCGGCAATTCGGTAAAGCTGGTAATCCCAAAAAACTCCGGAGCCACCGACGACAGGAATGGCGCATGCGCCATCGCGCCCACGGCGCCCACGTATTGCAGCAACTTCATGTCCGGAGCGGTGTTTTTAAACGCATAGTTGCCGATTACCGCGCCAACCGGCTCACCGCCAAACTGCCCGTAACCCGCGGAATAGATATGCTTGTAGAAACCGGACTGGACGATTTCCGGCGCAAACTCAAAATCATCCAGCAACTCATCTTTGGTCGCGTGTAATACGTTAATTTTGATGTTTTCACGGAAGTCGGTACGATCGACCAACAGCTTCAGCGAACGCCAGGAAGACTCCAGTGTACGGAACGTCTCCGCGTGCATGATTTCATCCATCTGCGCGCTGAGTTTCTTATCCAGCTCGACGATCATGCGGTCGACCAACATTTTATTGATCGGCTCTTCGCTTGTACCGGAGTCCAGAATATTGGCGATAAAGGCGGCAACACCCTGACGGGCGATATCATAGCCGTCGTTTTCTGGCTGCATGTGCGCCTGGGCCATAATTTCGTCCAGTAAAGAGAACTGGCCGGCGGAGCGTTCTAATGATGCTGTCTGTTCTTCATGCAATGACATGGTAGAAATTCCCTCTAAGCTCAAGCCCGTATCACTTCTTGTCCAAAATATTCAGCTCTTCCAACAGCTGTTCACGCGCCTTTTCGTCTTTCAGCAAGGCCTGCAGTTTCGATCTGAACGCGGGGATATTGCCTAACGGCCCTTTCAACGCAACCAACGCCTCACGCAGTTCCAGCAGTTTGTTCAGCTCAGGAACTTTGCGGGCTACGCTGTCAGGGGAAAAATCAGAAAGTGATTGAATATCAATATGAACCGGGAGGTCGTTCTCAACTTCGCCCTCTTTTTCATCCAGCCGGTTGGGAACACTGAATGACATACTGATCCCGGCTTCGCCCATGACCGAATTGAAGTTGTTCTTGTTGATAGAAACAGGCTGACGTTCTTCCAGCGGAGTGTCTTCACGCGTGCCCTTCATATCACCGACGACAAACAAATTCAGGGGGAGTTCGATTTCAGCAATCTGATCGCCGGTATTCGGTACATATTTAATATTAATACGCTCTTTGGGGGCGACGCTGCTTGACTTATCCTTACTCATGTCAGACATCCTCTTCTGGCAACAATGATTCAGAATTTAGTTAATTTAAAGAAAGATAAGCGAGGGATTATTAGCCATGAAATTAAATATCCATATCCGCAAAAATAATGTTCTGAGACATACACACTGCCCAAATCACATTATTTGTCATACAGAATGCGCTACTGCCACACCATGCGAGTCATTAGCCATCCTTACACAAACACGGACATTAGCCCAGCCACAAACATAGACATTAGTCTAGTTAATTAATCCCTGTGACTATCTTAAAAGAGAGTACCACATCGACATCCCGCTAAACGAGAACCTAAGATTTTTTAATGGGGAATTGCTAAGGAACGAAAATATTTTTTAAAAATCAATAAAATAAAAAGATCAATGAGAATACTCCGTCATTTAAAACGAGATAAAACGTCGCAAATAACATTACTAAAAGAATTAATTGCCATGACGGCAAAAAATATAATTACATAAACCATCCTTATGCAAAAATTAATTAATGATTTTAAGTTCAGGGCTGGATCTTTCATCTCAAAGTTTTATAGTGCCCCCACACACTGCCAACTGTAATAAACGTTAAATAAAAATGTCGTGCTGTTGTTTTATTCTCCTGTCTGGGAGAAAGATCACGTTATTCTGTATGATGAATTAACGGAACTCCACAGCATACCTCTCTGGTATTAATATAAGGAAATTAAGCTATGCCAACTCCCGCTTATATTGCGATTACAGGAAAGACTCAGGGTAATATCACCGCTGGCGCCTTCACTGCAGAATCAGTAGGTAACATTTTCGTGCAGGGCCACGAAGATGAAATGCTGGTGCAAGAATTTGATCACATTGTTACCGTACCGACCGACCCGCAGTCTGGGCAACCGTCCGGCCAACGGGTACACAAACCCTTCCGCTTCACTGTGGCGCTGAATAAAGCCGTTCCTTTGCTGTACAACGCGCTGGCATCCGGCGAAATGCTGCCAACCGTTGAAATGCGCTGGTATCGCACCTCGGTGGAAGGCAAGCAGGAGCATTTCTTCACGACCAAGCTGGAAGATGCGACGATCATCGACATTGATTGCAAAATGCCGCACTGCCAGGACGTGTCGAAAGCTGAGTTCACGCAGTTAATCCGCGTATCGCTGGCTTACCGTAAAGTCACCTGGGAGCACACCACCGCAGGCACCTCCGGCGCCGACGACTGGCGTGCGCCGATCGAAGCGTAACCGGCGGCAATATATCAGGGGGAGATGTTCTCCCCCTCTTTCATTTGTAACGCTCAAAGGGAACTGACATGGCAAATATTATCTATCTGACGCTGAAAGGCGAAAAGCAAGGACTCATCTCTGCGGGATGTTCCAGCGCAGAATCTATCGGTAACAAATACCAGGCTGGGCATGAAGACGAGATTTTCATTCTGGAGTTGATAAACCACATGACCCGCAGTGAAAACGTCTCACTGCACCCTGTTGAAATTCGTAAGCCCATTGATAAGTCCACACCACTACTGGCGCAGGCCATCAACGAGAATGAAAAGCTGGAGTGCACCTTTTTCCTCTACCGCACGGCACAAACCGGGGGAAATGAGCTCTACTTTAAGATGAAGCTTACCGACGCAACCATCAGCGACATCCGGTTATTCTGCCCTAACTCCATCTCACACAATGAGACGCAGCCACAGGAGAGCATCTCTTTCAAATATGCGTCAATTACATGGGAGCATGTGATGGGGGGGACGAGCGCGTATAGTATTTGGGAAGACAGGGTTTATTAAAAATTAATACGCCAGCAGTGCTATGGGTGTCGCTTCTGGGAGAATACAGGCATTGGCTGGATATCGCTTGTACGAACATGGACGTAAACTTAATATCAAGCACTTTAAATCTGCAGGAATTGTATTAGCCTCCTAAGGTGCAGATAATACGTTCGAAGTTATGACACCTCTAATTCATGAAGGTAGCCATTAATCGGGGCTATTAAGAGATATCTATAGATATATAGCAACATTACTCGGATACAGTGAAAGAGAGGGAGATCTTGCATATGTTGTCGGTGATCTTAGTGTAACTGCCTATGCTACCTTCAAAATTTCAGCATTGGTACAAAAGCCTGACAGACTCATTAAAAATGATCTTTTCGATAAAGCCGGGACTAATAAGTCTTTCTATTTTATTTAGACATAATTTAAAATAACCAGTAACCTAAGATAGAATAGCTTCATAACTGTTTTAAACCTCACACCAATAGAATCTGCATTAACTTTCATTATGCATAAAAAGAGCAATGGGAAAAGAAAAATAAAAATCTGTAGCGCACGCATTCCCACATCATTTTTATAAAAATCATATACCGCAAAAAACAATGAAAAACCAATGACTAATAATATACCACGCCAAGACTCTTTTGAGATAAAAAGCACATATTCAGGAAACGATTCATACTCATTTAGCTTTACATCCTTACCATAAATTTTCTTTTTATTAGAAATATAATACCAGCGCATAGCCAAAAGATCATCTAATGAAAGTCCTGATACTCCTATCAATTTCCTTTTTCCCAAGTCTCTTTTCATTATATTTTCCCTGATTAAGACACTAAAGATATGTTATCTGTACACTATACGTATAAGACTCAAAAAAACAAGAATTGTAACTCACGGACACCTACCACAAGGATACCAAAACCTACGAATCGGGAGGGATTAAAGGCTATCAGCCATCTCAGAAAAATAGCGTTAATATGGTTTTAAACTTAATATTCCCACTTTCTTTTATTACACATAAACTGGTCCCATAGATCGCCAGACATTTCACCTCTCTTAAAATTTTAGCAAGAGTTGCCAATAAAATAGTTTTCAACAAAAAGAATCAGAGCTTTTACCTGAATGCCCGTTGCTGCCAATGATTTCAGTATGCTGGCGGGCAAGATTGAAATCAGAAGTATTTTTCAAAAGGAAAAATCATACTAATTGCCCCACTCTCTGTAACGCCAAATCTCCCCGCCCCTCACCGGCTGATATTCTCCCTTATGTGGAAGCCTTATGCATTACATAGTTAGTAAAAACCCTCCCCCTCACTTCTACCTGCTGCGCTTTCACCACCCAATAGCCCTGTTGCTGAAAAAACGGTCTGGCGGTGATGCTGGCCTCCACCCGGAACCGGGTCTGCGGATGCTGCCGCTGCAAATGCGACAGCAACGCCGTAGCAATTCCCCGGCGGGCGCATTCCGGCGAAACATACAGCAGATCGATATAGTCATTTTGTACGGCGATGAACCCTGCGACGTCCCCCTGATAAATCGCCACGGAGACATCTGAGCACGAAAACTTTTTTCGCCACAGTGATTCATCAATCTGCGCCCAGGCGGCAACCTGTTCAGGGGAATAATCACGGCTCGCCGTCTCTCTCACCGCGCGTAAAAACAATGCGCACAGGGCGCCAAAATCATCGGGACAGTAGTCCCGGATATACAGTTGATTCATCATCAGATATCTCGCGGCAAGGTAACAAGATGACCCCTTTATATCAGCCAGCCGTTGATAGTACCGAAAATTCTCATCCGGTACCTGGCCGAAATGTGTGGCCCCGTTTAACGCTCCCCCACTACACTTAACCGTTGGCAACCCTCCCGACAACGGCCGGGTTTGAGATTTATCCCGATGTCAGAGGAGCACTATGTTTTCTACCAACCCGCTTTTACGCTGGGCGATTGCGTTTGTTACCCTTATCATGCTCACACCGGCACAAGCCGCACCACAACAGGGAGTAACCGGCCAGGTGATCAGTAAAACAGAACTTGCCCCGCCAAATGGCTTGCAGGAAGCCGCAGAGCAGTACCTGATCCATTACCGCTCAACCAGCGGCGTTGACGGCGTAAGTTCACGTGAGGACACCGCCGCCGTTTTTCTGCCCAAAGGAACAGCGCCCCAGGACGGATGGCCAGTGGTGATCTGGACTCATGGCACCATCGGCGTTGCCCGCGGTTGCGCGCCATCGCTTAATCCGCGCACGCCGCGTGATGCCCAGTACCTGAATACCTGGTTGTCACTGGGATTTGCGGTGGTAGCGCCGGACTATGCCGGGCTTGGTTCCGCCGGACTGCATCATTACATGAACGCCCGGGCAGAGGCATGGAGCGTGCTGGACAGCGCCCGGGCGGCGTTGGGCGCTTTCCCGTTGCGTAATCAATTGGTGCTGGTTGGGCAGTCTCAGGGCGCGCATGCGGCATTTTCCAGCGCAGGCTATCAACCGCAATACGCACCAGCGCTGAATATCCGCGCCACGGTACTGACCGGCACCCCGTATTTCGCCCCCGGTTTGTCGGCGGCGCAGATCTTCGCCGGTGGAACGCAGGAACAAAGCGGCGACCCCAAAATCCCCTACGCGTTTTATCTCTATCTTTCCGCTGCAGACCAGCAACCCGGCCTGAATGCAAGTGATTACTTTCAGCCCCGGGCGCTGCCCGTACTGGAGCAGGCACGCCAGCTGTGCATCACTCCGCTCACTGCTGAAGTCATGCAACAGGGGCTGAACGCCGGAAACAGCCTGAAGCCGGCCATTCAGCAGCTATTGGATGAACAAACCGATGCACTGCGTTATGCCACGCTGAAGATCGCCCATCCGGTGTTTATCGGCATCGGCGGCGAAGACATCAATGTCCCTACCGCCATGCAGCAACGCTTTGCCACGGCCGTCAGGGAGGCGGGAACAGCGGTGGATGTTCATCAATATCCGGGGCTGGACCACAGCTCCGCCATGAATCCGTCGCTGCGCGACTCGGTACCTTTCGTACTGAGAACTCTGGCGGAAGAGAGATAGGAGGAATCACGCGCCTGTTCAAGCAGCCCGGCATTTTCCGGGCTCGGGACGACACCCCGCTTCAGCGCACCCAATGGTATAGATGACTATGCCATAACTACAGAGGGGGGGGGAGAAGCGGGTTTCGGATGGCGATGCGAGCCTCTACGCAAAACGGGTAAATGACGAAAATCTACGGCATATCTGCCGCTATAGTGAGCAAACTGGTAAGCCAGAGTCTTATTCTTCGGCAAAAACATGCGGATAATGTGGCGCACTGTCTCCGTAGTTAAATGGATATAACCGGCCCCTCCTAAGGGCTAGTTACAGGTTCGATTCCTGTCGGGGCCATTGCAATATGGCCCTCAATTACTCCACGTTACCCAAACCCGCATGAAACCCAAGTTTAACGAAATTCATCGTTATCACACATTACCTACGATTACTTGACTACACCAATTGCGGGCATATTGTGGGCATAGAGCAATATCACACAACGACGACGATGAACGCTAGCCAACCTATTAAGCTCATCGTCGCTATTCTCGCAGCAAGATAAACGTTTACTGAATATCGTAGCGTGCCAATTTCTGCGTACACGCCTCCGGCTTATCAGCCATCAGGCGCGCTTCCTCATTGGTTTTCGCCATACCGCAAAGCATCGGTTCCTGGCCGGCCAGGCTCACCACGTAAAGACGGGAAATCTCTTTCTCCGGATTATCTCTGTCCTGAGCCGATTGACGGAAAATAAATGCCCGGGGCTGACCGGCATTATCCATCCGCCATTCCACTTTTTCCGCATCCATATTCGGGAAATTACCTATGGCATCAGGCCCCAGTGCAACCTGCCCGAGACTCCAGAGGGTCTTTTTATCCTGCTCCAGTTCAATCCATGAACGGGGGTCGGTGATGGCAATCAATACACGCCAGTTTTTTACGCCTTCACACAGGCCCGCATCCAGGCTTCTTTTCTCATAGGTCTGAGCCAGTTCGCCAGTCAACTCAGCGCAGGAACCGCCTTTTGTCGAAGTGTAAATGCTGGTCAGTTCGGTGGCGGAAGCCATGTTCCAGCACATCAGGCCGCCCAGCAACGCGGCAAAAGATTTAGCAGAGAAGATCATAATTACATTCCCAAATAGCGACGAGTATTTTTCCCAACCAGGCCATCAGCAACCAGGCCTGCTCTCCGTTGTAATGCTTTTACCGTATTTTCCGTCGCAGGGCCAAACTTATTGTCAACCCGTAACCCGCGATATCCGCGCTGTCTCAGTCTGGTTTGCATTGGCATAAAGATTGAGCTTTTATGCATGGAATCATAAACATTAATGAATAATATCTTAATCATTTCAGGATAAACCTTATTCTAAATGGGAAAGGCGTATATCAAGCGAAATAATGGAGAATCCAATGAAACAATTACAGGCATTAATTTTATTATCCCTGCTCGCAGGTGCCTCTTCAGCAGGAAATGGCAGTCAGGCGGTGGTTGCCGGTGAGCTTTATAATAAATAAAATTTAATTTTCTACACCTTTCCCATAATACCTGGCTGATGGGCGCTTTCTGGTGTATTTAATGCTAATCTATAGCGCTATTTCACTTTTAAAAGACTAATTCCAGCCATTTTTAAAAAAATATTTAATACACATTTGTGATTAATTGGCAGAAGATATTTTTACTTGAATGAATTTTACTCTGTGCCACAGCATGAGAGAATTTATTTTATTGAGTCTTCTTACGCTGCACTCTGTTCCTGAGGAAATAACGATGTCGTTAACGTTATTACCAATCACCTGAAAACCGGGCGTATCATTAACACACCCGGTAGCCCGCCATCAACACACTCCTTGACCAATAACAAAGCACGCCTTCCATCAGCCTCCCTATAATCAAACCCATTTACCTTCTCACTGGTGTGCAACCATGGCTTATCAACTGAACCTTAACTGGCCCGAATTTTTAGAGAAATACTGGCAAAAACAACCCGTTGTATTAAAGAATGCCTTCCCTGATTTCGTCGATCCCATTACGCCGGACGAGTTGGCCGGCCTGGCGATGGAGCCGGAGGTTGACAGCCGTTTGGTCAGCCACATCAATGGCGAATGGCAGGCCAGCAACGGACCGTTTGAAGATTTTGACGGACTGGGAGAAACCGGTTGGTCACTGCTGGCCCAGGCCGTTAACCATTGGCATGCGCCGTCCGCTGAGCTGGTTCGCCCGTTCCGTGCGCTGCCGGACTGGCGGCTGGACGATCTGATGATCTCCTTCTCGGTACCGGGCGGCGGCGTCGGGCCGCACATCGACCAATATGATGTCTTTATCGTTCAGGGAATGGGCCGCCGCCGCTGGCGCGTCGGCGACAAGCTGCCTATGCGTCAGTTCTGCCCCCATCCGGCGCTGCTGCATGTCGATCCGTTTGAACCGATCATTGATGAAGAACTCGAACCGGGCGACATCCTGTATATCCCGCCGGGATTCCCGCACGACGGTTTAACCTATGAATCGGCATTTAACTATTCCATCGGCTTTCGCGGGCCGAACGGCAGGGATTTAATCAGCAGCTTTGCCGACTACGCCCTGGAAAATGACCTCGGCGGCGAGCACTACAGCGATCCGGATTTAATCAGCCGCGAAAATCCGGGCCGGGTAGAGGATTACGAGCTTGAGCGCCTGCGCAAAATGATGGTCGATATGATTAATCAGCCGGACGATTTCAAACAGTGGTTTGGCCGTTTCGTCACAACGCCGCGCCACGAACTCGACATCGCGCCGGCAGAGCCGCCTTACGAACAGGGCGAGATCGTTGACGCGCTGATGGATGGTCAGGTTCTCACGCGCCTGAACGGGCTTCGGGTATTGCAGGTCGGTGATGGCTATTACGTTAACAGCGAACAGATGGAAGCGGCCGATGCGCACGGCGCCGACGCGCTGTGCCGTTACGCCTTCATCAGCAAGAAAGAGTTGGGCAACGCCCTGAACAACCCTGCATTTATGGCGGAACTCACCGGGCTGGTGAATCAGGGCTATTGGTTCTTCGACGAATAACGCCTGTATCACCCGATGAAACAAGAAAGCCGCTCTTTTCAGACCGGCTTTCTTGCTATTTGACTCACCGCAAATGCCTCATACCATCACGCATGCCAATAAGCGACAGCCCGCAGTAAGCGCTCATCAACATTCCGGCCGTCAAAACAGGCAGCAAGGTTTTTCACTACCTGCCCCTCGCCGGTGATCCAGATAAAATAGTCATCGTCAGGCACATCCAGCGCCTGCAACATCGCCGCTACGGATTGCCCGTCATGCTCTTCAACGTACACGATGTCTGCGCCGTCAAGATGCGACAGATAGTCTTTGTTAGCCGCATCAGCGACTGAAACGATCGCCTTCACGTTTGCACGGCATCCGGAACGGGCCAGTTCCTCCAGGCGCCGGCGTAGCGCAGGCATGCCGGACTCATCGCAAACATAGCGCTGCCAGGCATAATCTTCCGGCACGACGAGTGAACCGCGCGGACCGCCAATCGTCAGCGTATCGCCGGCTGCGGCCTTCATAGCCCATGTGCTGGCGATACCGCCGTCATGAATAAAGAAATCAAACGCCAGCTCATGGCGTTTTGCGTCATAAAGCGGCGTGTAGTCCCGTGTTGCCGGGCGAACGCCTTCTCCCCAGACGATGCCCTCATCCGTCACCACTGGCGGGGTAAAGTGGCTGCCCGGTTCGGGAAAGAAAAGTTTGGTATGATCGTCAAAACCACGGGAGCAAAAGCCCTCCAACGCATCACCGCCTAAAACAATACGCTGAAAGGCGCTACCAACGCGTTCACTACGCAACACCGTCAGTTCACGGAAACGGAGTTCATTACGTACCCGCTGCGGATACTTTTTTTCTTTGGGCACAGTCGTCATAGTTCACCTTTACCACACGAGCAGATATATCTAATTTTGGTAAATGATAATCATTGATGATTAGCCGTAAAGCAACACTTTTCCGTGAAATTAATTAGCAAAAGCAAAAAAAGCTAAATCACATGACGGGCCTGAAAAGACTTTCTGCGCAGGCTAGTCATTGCTAAATCCAAATTTACGATATAGATTAGATACAAATAGTTATATCTGATTAATCAAAAAGTAAACGATGCAACATTATCATGGTAGTGAACATAGCAGCGGGCGTCGTCAGCGCTTCTTCGGTCACGGCGAACTGCGGTTGGTTATCCTCGATATCCTGACCCGTAACGCCAGTCATGGCTATGAATTAATTAAGGAAATTGAAGCACTGACGCACGGCAACTACGCGCCAAGCCCCGGCGTCATTTATCCGACCCTGGATCTTTTACAGGATCAGGCCCTGATCCGGATTGAAGAAGAAGACGGCGGACGCAAAAAAATCACCATTACCGCAGAGGGAATAACGTGGCTTGCTGCACACCAGGCGCATCTCGACCACATTAAGCAAAAGCTTAACGCCCGTATGGCCGGCTATAAGCTGCGTCAAAACCCGCAAATGAAGCGTGCACTGGAAAATTTCAAAGCGGTGTTAGACCTGAGGGTCAATCAGGAAGCGCTCAGCGATGCTCAACTCAAACAGATTGTCGGCATTATCGATCGCGCAGCGCTGGAGATCTCCCAGCTGGATTAGTTTGATCGTTGTTTCTGATTAATATGAAAAGCAGCAGCGTTGAGCAGCCCGGCGGCTCCGCCAAATCACACTTAAGATCAAAATCTGATCCGGTAATATCACGCGATTCTCGCCAGAGATCACACTCTGGCGAACAAAACGTAAACGGCCCCAAAAACCGGATACTATAAGGTATCAGCAGCCATCCGGCCCGCCACTGCAAGGAGCGTTACGTGCTAACCCCCGTCAATCCCGATACGGAAATGCCTCTGTATCTGCAGGTGGCGTGCAGTATTAAAAAATACCTTGAGAGCCTGCCGACCGGCCATAAACTCCCGTCACAACGTAATATCGCCGCATTGCTTAACGTCAGTAAAACTACCGTGGTCGAAGCATTCAACGTGCTGGCGGACGACGGCGTGATCGCCATCAGGGAGAAAGCCCGTGCCGTATCCAGCCTGAAAGCGCCGGGCATTGACTGGCCGCTGATTATTCATAAGGCCAGGCAGTCGCGCGCCAGGGATGACGCGCTGGAAGCGCATGGCGGCGCCTACAGCAAAAGCCTGCTGATGTGGCCCGGTATGGATTTTTCCCCGCAGACGCCGCTGATGGAGGTGTCGGAAGCCGTTGCGCACCGAATCGCCGGCGCCGACTTTATGAACTATGACGATATCGGCTTTCTGCAACTGCGCGAACTGCTGACGGAACATCTCAAAAGCAGCCTGGGAATTGACTGTTCGCCGGAAGAAATCATCATCACCAGCGGAATTTCCAACGCGCTCTATATCATCGCCTGCGCCTTCTTCGGGCGCTTTGCCCCGGTGTTATACGAAGCGCCGGGATATTACGAATCCATCCTGACCAGCCCCGGCGCGCCGGCAATCCCATTGCCGATGTGCGCCGACGGCATTCCGCCGGAGGTGCTGCAACACCATATCGCCCGGCACCGTCACGCTTTTTTTCTGACCACGCCGCTCGCCCACTGGCCCACCTGCCACATGACCAGCGAAGCCAACAAGCAGGCCCAGTTTGCGCTGTGCCGTAAACACGATATTCCGATTATCGAAGTGGACGCCATGCGCGGCCTGTTTGACGCGCCGCCGCCCATGCGTTCTTATCCGGGCAGCGAAGCCAACGTGATTTATGTCGGCACCTTTACCAATACCATCGGCCACAGCATGCGCCTGGCCTGGATCATCACCCCGCGCAATACCATCAAACGGCTGCTGGAGGTGAAGTCTCAGGTCGAGCCAAGGATCAGTAACTTAATTCAGATTTATGCCGAAGAAATGCTGCGATCCGGCGCCTATGACCGCTATCTCGGCACGCTGAAAGAGAAGGTATGGGAACGTAATCAGGGAATTGAAGCGATTCTGACCCGCCATCTGAGTGGTAGAGCCGTATGGCGCGGAATGCCCGGCGTCAGCCGGCTGATCACGCTGAACGCTCCGGTAGATGCGGGTAGCGTGATACGTATGCAGGACGGGCAAATCAGCCTGCTTCCTCTGGACGCGCTGGACGAATCCCTCGCCAGCTCGCTCTATATGTATTGTGCGGCGGATTCCCTGAGCAATACCGAAGCCCTGATCCGCCGCCTGAGCCAACTCTGCGCCCGCTGAGGCGCAGCCAACATAATTAAGCCTGCGTCGCTGTTTCCTGGCTTACCGCCGCCTTTTTCGCCGCCCGGATCCGCTTCTCCTCGGCAAACGCCACGATGGACAACAGTACAATGCCGCAGAACACACAGCAGTAGAAAATAACGAATACGTCATGCCAACCGTGCAGCGTAGTATTAAAGAAGCTGACGCCTGATTTCTCCGGGTCGGCGATCATCGCCAGATACACCTTGGCGATGGAGTCCCCCAGCAGGTAGGCAAAACAGCCGGAAAGTCCGGTGGTCATGCTGACGGCATTTTTCGGTACGAAGTCCACCAGCGCAATGGTGATCATCAGTTGAGGGCCGAAGATAAGCAGCCCCAGCGCGACCAGAGAGGCGTTGATCATGAAGACGGACGTTGAGTAGCGATAGCTCATCAGCGCGAAAATGATCAGGATGAAGCAGCCCACCGCCACGATGGCCCGCCGCCCTTTGAGCAGGTCGGAGATATAGCCCCAGAACAGGCTGGCGACCAGCGCCCCCATCTCAAAGTAAAAGATGGTGTTAACCATGTCGCTGCGCGACCAGTTGAACTGCTCGGAAACGTAGAGCGGCGCCCAGTTATCCACGCCGATACGGATAACGTAAACGAAGATATTAGAAATACACAGGATCCAGACGAACGGGTTCAGCAGCACATGCTTTTTGACAATCTGCCATTTGTTCTCGCTCTCATGGCGATCCATCTCCGCCACCGGCTCGTCGAAGATCTCTTCCGCCCTGCCCCAGCCCAGCTCCCTCGGATCCCCTTTGCCCAGGTAATAAGTCACGCCCGCGATGACCAGCGCGATAATTGAGGGGAAAATAAACATGCCCACCACGTTGCCGTCGAAAAAGACGTTGGCTCCCCAGAGCGCCAGCGCCCCGGCCAACCCGCCGCCGACGTTATGCGACATATTCCACAGGCCGAGATAGCGGCCGCGTTTAACCCGCGGCGTCCAGCGGGTCAGCGCGGAATAGGATGCCGGCCCGCCGGCACACTGGAACAGGCCGTTCAGCCCCCACAGAGTGATCAGAATGCCGATCGGCGAACCCCAGAAGCTCATCACCAGCCCCATCGCCAGCACGGACAAGGACGAAAGCGCCAACAGAACGGCGAGGAACTTCTTGGTGTTTTTACCGTCGATATAGAATCCGACCAATGCCTTGCACCCGCCGTAGGTGATGGAGAAGCCCAGGCCGATCAGCCCCAGCTCCGTCGTGGTCATATCAAGCTGTTCTTTCAGCATCGGCCCGGCGGCCTTAAAGTTGTTTCGGATCAGGTACATCGCCATGTACCCCAGAAACACCGCCAGAAAGGCTTTCAAAAACTGAACGCCCCACTGGCGGCGTTGTTCCGCCAGGCTGATGGACGGGTCACGGTAGTTTCTCAGTGCAAAAAGAGCCATAAGATGTTCCTCGCATATCGTTGTTATAGTTCTACGATCACTTTGTTGTAGACCACTGCGCGGTTCTTCATATCCCTCATGAATTGGGGGAGTTCGTCAAGCGAAATGGTGTGGGTAATCAGAGGTTTTGTTAGTAATGCACCACTTTGGATATAGCTGACGACCGCCGGCCATTCCCGGCCGGGGAAAGGGGCGGAGAAGGAGTTCCAGGAGCCGGTCAGCGTCAGCTCGCGGCGAACGATATGTTCAAACGCCGCAGGCGGAATAACCACGTCGGCATGGGCCGTACCCAGGTACAGCACCCGTCCGTGTTTACGGGTCACCTTCAGCGCCTGCACCTGCGTAACGGGGGCGCCGGCGGTTTCCACCGTCACGTCGGCCATCCCCTGAGCGCAAATCGCGTCAACCGGATCGGCGTCGCGTGCGTTAATGACCTCCGTTGCCCCCACCTCACGGGCCAGCGCCAGTTTATCCGGCGCGATATCCGTCGCAACGATGCGCGTAGCGCCCAGGATGCGCGCAAACTGAATGGCGAACAGCCCCAGTGCGCCGCAGCCCAGCACGGCCACGCTGTCGCCGGCCCGGATCCCCGCCCGCATCATGCCGTGCAGGGTCACCGCAGCAGGTTCCACCAGGGCGCCGCAGGCGAAATCCACCGTGTCCGGCAGGCGCACCAGGTTGCGTTCCGGCGCGGCGACATAGCCGGCAAACCCGCCGTCGGTGCGGGAGCCGAGGTAGTTATAATGATCACACAGCCCGTAATCGCCCTGTTGACAAAAATCACAGCTGAAGCAGGGTAAAATCGGGGCGACCGCCACCCTGTCGCCCGGTGAGAACTGCGTAACGCCGCTGCCGGTCTCCACCACCACGCCGCTGAACTCATGCCCCGGAATGGTGGGAAAGCGGTACGTGCCAGTGGTCATGATCCGGTCAATGTCGGAGCCGCAGATCCCTGCGGCTTTCACCTGAACCAGAACCTCATCCGCCCCGTAACCGGGAACGGGTACGTCCTCCACCCGCAGGTCCGCCGGCGCATGCAGCACGGCGGCTTTCATCGTCGTTCGTTGCATGGTTTATCCCTCCACCACCAGCGCCTTCATGCCTTCACCCGACAGGGCGTAGCGGAATGCGTCGTTGATTTCGTCAATGGTGAAACGGGCGGTCGCCAGCGGCAGCAGCGAAAGCCGTCCTGCGGCCACCAGCGCCATCGACTCGCAGTAATCATTGATGCTGGAACCGGTGGTGCCCAGTACGGTCAGCTCTTTGTAATGAATCAGGTTGGTATTGAGCGGCACGATCTCTTTCCCTTTCGGCATGCCGCCGAACAGGTTGATGCGGCCGTGGGTCGCGGCGATCTCCATCGCAACTGCCTGCACTTCCGGCACGGAACATGCGGTAATCACCACGGATGCCCCCTCGCCGCCGGTTTCCGCCATCACCGCCGTACGCAGATCGGTCGTGGCGGAGTTGATCACCGCGTCCGCGCCCAGCGCTTTCATTCCGGCCAGGCGGCTGTCCTGCACGTCAGCCACGATCACCCGCGACGCACCGGCCAACCGGCTCATCAGCACATGACAGGCGCCGATAGGACCCGCGCCGATCACCACCACGCTGTCGCCCGGACGAATATTCAACGCCTTATAAGAGTGGTAAGCACAGGAGAACGGCTCCACCATCGCCGCCTCTTCCCAAGAGATGCCTTCAGGAACCGGCACGACGTTACCGCGGCGCACCGCATTCCCCGGCACCCGGATGTATTCCTGGAAGCCGCCGTCATAACTGATGCCGAACGCTTCATAGGTCGGGCAGAGCTGCGTGAACCCCTTGCGGCACATGGCGCAGGAGCCGCAGCCGACGTTGGGCGGCAGCGCCACACGCATGCCGACCTTAAAATTCTCTACCTGCGTACCCACCTGCACCACTTCGCCGGCAATTTCATGCCCCAGTACCCGGCGCTCGCCGGCAGGAATTTTAAAGTGGCCGAATTTGAAGATACGCAAATCCGTACCGCAAATGGCGCTGGCCTTCATTTTGATCACCAGCTCGTCAGGCGCCGCCTGCGGCACGGACGTTTCTTCTACCCGGATATCGCCGGTGTCGTAAAAATAAGCTGCTTTCATGGAATACCTCATAAATACCGTGGAATTATCTCGTTCAGGGCATAGGCCACGCCGTCTTCGTCGTTGGACGGCACGATGTGATCGGCGATGTTTTTCAGCCGGGTAAAGGCATTACCCATCGCGATGCCGACGCCGGCCCCGGACAACAGTTCAAGATCGTTATCGCTGTCGCCGATAGCGGCGACCTCCGCCAGCGCAATGCCAAGGCGGGTGCAGAGATGCCGCAGCGCCACGCCTTTGTTCAGGCCGCGGGGGAGCACCTCGAAGTAATGATGATGGGAAGCCACCAGCGAGATGGCGGGCAGCGCCGCCAGGCACGCCCGCAGGCGCTGTTGCTTTTCACGTTCCCGGCACAGGATGAACAGCTTTACCGCCCGCAGCGCGTCGCTATCGGTAAACGGCAAAATACCTGCCGCAAAGCGGCGGAGGTATTCCGCCTTCATGCCGGATGCCGCCAGGTTGTCCATCCAGTACGGACGGACGTAAACACGATCGCGGGTATAAATCTGGTAAAACACCGCCAGCTCATCCAGAACCCGCACGATGTCACGTACCGCTTGCGCGCTGAGCGCCTGGTCGTAAATCGTCTCTCCGCTGTGTAAGTCGAGGGTTTGCGCGCCGTTCATGCCCATAAAGAAACGGGTAGCACCGATCGCCCCGGCGGCGAAGCTGGCCTCCCGGTACATCCTGCCCGTCGCCACGACGGGCAGGATCCCCCGCTTTTTCAGCGCGACGAAAGCGTCAACGGAGGCTTGGGACAAGGTGTCCGCCGACGTCAGCAGGGTGCCGTCAAGATCCGTTACCACCATTTTTAACGCCATACGTCGCTCCTTATTGCGGGTTGCGCAGCCTGAATTCCTCAAGGATGCCCACGCTGTTGGAACTGCCGATCCGCTCTGCGCCGGCTTCGATCATCGCCAGGCAGGTGTCGAGATCGCGTACGCCGCCGGAGGCCTTCACCTTCACCGCGTCGCCCACCACCTTCTTCATCAGCGCCACGTCTTCCACCGTCGCCCCGCCGGTGCCGAAACCGGTTGAGGTTTTGACGAAGTCGGGCTTCACGTCTCTGGCGATTTCCGCCACCCGGACAATCTCGTCTTTCGTCAGGTAGCAGGTCTCGAAAATCACCTTCGAACACACGCCCGCCGCGCGGCACAGGCTGACGATCGCCCGCATCTCTTCCTCAATCCAGGCGTAGTTCCCCTCTTTGAGCTTGCCGATATTGATGACGTAGTCGATCTCATCGGCACCCTCGGCAATGGCCTGCTCGGTTTCAAAACACTTCACCGCGATGGTGGTTTGCCCAAGCGGGAAGCTGATGGCGGCGCCGACGTGAACGTCCGTTCCCGCCAGCAGCGCCTTACACGCGGCAACCGGGGCGGAGTTGATCGCTACCATCATAAAGTTGTGTTGTTTCGCCTCCGCGCACAGCACGCGGAAGTCGTCCTGCGTGGCGTAGGCTTTCAGCTGCGTATGGTCGAAATATTTGGCCAGGCGGGCCGCCGTCATGTTTTTCATGTTGGTTCTCCTAGACTTCCATGCCGTAGCGATGGGCTTTGTGCGTCGGGTAGAACGCCACGGTCGGGACCGTCACATCCGGCGTGCGGGTGGCGATATACAGGGCGATTTCCGCGACGTTCTCGACGTCGATGCAGCTGTTGTAAATGCCTTCGCGCAGCTCTTTCTCGTCCAGCCAGCCGTCGGTATGCACTTTGCCGCCGTCGTAAACGCCGCTGTCGAGCACTTCCGTCATCGGTGTTTTGACGTGTGAAGGGTTAATGACCGTGACGCCGATATTTTTATCCATCCCTTCCAGCAGGATGTTTTTGCTCAGCCCCATCATGCCGTGCTTGGAAGCGCGGTAAGGGCTGTGCCCCGGACAAGACGCCATACGGGCCGATGAAGAGCCGATATTCATGATGCGTCCGCCGCTTTCTTGCTTCTCCATTACCCGGAACGCTTCGCGGCAGCACAGGAACACGCCGGTCAGGTTCGGGCCGATGGTCTTGTGCCACTCTTCCAGGGTGGTTTCCGAAATCTGCGGAGAGAGAGAATCGCGCCCTGCGCTGTTAACGACCAGATCGATCCGGCCCCAGCGATCAACGGTCTGGCGGAAGGCATCGATGACGGCCTGCTCTTCAACCACATCAACCACCATGGAAATGACATCGCCTCCCAGCCCGGCAATCTCATCGGCGACGCTCGCCAGACGCGGCGCATCAATATCAAGCAGCGCGACCTTGCAGCCTTCTTTGACGTAAGTTTTGGCAATCGCTTCCCCGATACCTGAGGCGCCGCCGGTAATCAGCGCGACTTTTCCTTCCAGTTTTCCGCTCATGATGAATCCTCCGTTAGTGCATTTTTGTCAGTACGTAACGCCCGGTGGCGTTGTTCTGTCACTGACCTTAACAAGGGGGATATGGCGGATTAAGCACCAGATTGGCAAAAAAGGGCGACCAGATTGGATTGTATGAGTGAGGCGGGTGGAACGCTGCGCTATCGCAGAGGACGGGGCATTGCCGGTGAGCAGAGCTAATCAGGGGCCGACGCTGCCCACGGTGAAACAACCAACGAAAACCATTAAATTTAGTTAAAAGACAACGCTAACCAATCGCATCGGACACAACGCAGGTACGCTTGCGCGTTACATTACCCGCGTTGTCAGGGAGGCAAAGGGAAAAGCTATGTACTTACGGCGCCCGCTGGCGGGCGCCGCTGCTGTTTAGCGCGGATTATCCTGCCGGTAGCTGTGCTGCGGATTAATCACCAGCTTCTTCACCTGCTCATCCAACGCCTTACTGTGGTAGAGATCCAGGCATTTCAGCATCGCGAACTTAACCCCCTTCACCTCAGCCTCGGCGAGCGGATTAAAATAGTTTCGGGCCAGGTACGCATCAACCAGCGCTTTAATTTCGTCCGGCGCGGCTTCCATGTCGTAGTAGGTCCAGTCGCGCAGCGCGCTGACGCTGCTGCCCGCATCCGTCGCCGCACCAGGGTCAGCCTGATAGGCCTGAGCAACGCAGGTCGCCAGCACCATATCTTTATAGTTTTGCCCATAACTGCGCGCCGGCGCCTCAGGAGAATGTACGTTCTCCTGCGCGCCGGCGGAAAACGAAACCAACGCTGCGGCCAAAATAAACAGTCCCGCCCGACGCTTCATTACGTCATCTCCCAAAAGTTTGCCCGCTCGGTACGATAATTCGCCATGGGGTCGTTGAAATAACAGTTGTCGTAACAAAGCTCGCCGTTATACAGCGAAGCATGCCCCAGCGCATCGCTCCAGCCGGAAATTTCAAACAGGATCAGGCCTTTCTTGCCGGCCAGAACCCCGCCGTCTTCCGGCGGATATTCGACGACTTCCGGCGGCCCCCATTGTCCCTTCAGAAATACGATAAGATCGCGGACACGAAAGAAATACTGCCGCTTATCTTCCCCGGATACCGTTTTACCCCGGATGCGGGGAATACGCACGCCTGTTTCATTCAGTATATAGCTCATGCGCACCGCGCAGGTATTGCTCCAGCGCTGGTTGGGGTCGGAATGATTGATATTTTTCTCCACGTATCCCCCGACAACCTCCGCCACTTTGGCGGCTGGATCGGCGGGGTCATAAATACGCAGGGAAGCGCTCCAGGCATCGGCAAAAGAGGGTCTGGCCATTTCATATCCTTGCTTAATGAACGCATAAAATGGTTAAGATCTAACCTGATACTACCCTATATGCTTAAATCGTCTCCATATGAAACATTCTGAATTCGCGCGCCGCATCATGCATACGCAGTGCTTTCACCCTCACAGACAACAGGATGCAAACAAAATTTAGGAATTCGCCGGTTTTTTCTTTTTCTTCACTGCGCTTTCATAAAAATATTTCCTCTCTGCTACGGATGCTCCAGGCTGATTAATTTAAGAATATCCGCCACTTTTATTTATCTTTCCGGATTATCCACTGGATAATAAAAAATAAATCATCCAACACTTAACAAACCCGCCCACCTCCTGAAAAAACAGGAAATATCACAAGGCCGTATCTGCTTATTTCCCAATGTAATCATTGATATAATTATTCGCACTGGTTGGTGTTTGGTATTATTTGCATCAGCTATGCCATGACAGGAATCGTCATGGAATAAAAAAAGGGAAGGTACTTCACGGCAGTGAAGCGCTAATGGAATATAAGTATTAGTTACGGAAAATATCAATAAATGAAGAAAAACCTGATTGCCACTTTATTTACCTCCGCAGTAATTCTGGCGGCAAACAACGCTTTTGCTGCAGACGGTACTGTTCATTTCAACGGTGCTATCACCACTGAAGTCTGTAACGTTGACCCCGCTCCTGGTTCCGCGTTAACCGTTAATCTGGGCAGCGTATCCCGTGCTTCTATGGAAGGAGCGAAGGGAAATGTTTCCTCACTGCAGCAGTTCCAGATCGTACTGAAAGATTGCCCGGTTTCCGTGCTCGGCAAACCGGCACACGTCCGTTTTGATGGTAACGCCGACAACGGCGATAGCAACGTTCTCGCTCTGACCCAGGTCAGCGGCGTTGCTACCGGCGTGGGTGTTCAGCTGGTTAACCAGACCGTAAGCAACACTATCCTGCCGCTGTATCAATCTTCTGATTCCCTGACGCTGGCCGCCGGTAACAACTACTTCAAATTCGGCGCGCGCTATGTTTCAACCCAGAGCACCGTCGTTGCCGGCGTAGCTAACTCCAGCGCCACGTTCACCGTGGTTTACGATTAATCGGGTTTTCCCAAAAATACCTGAAATGTATGGGCCGGTTTATCCGGCCCGTTTTTTTTTGTCCATTATTTTCCTATCTTTTTAGTACTTTTCTTGTCACATTTTCTTATTTATTCATCCGGACAAACATTGATCTTACAAGTCAAAGAACTATCTGATATTATGTTTACTTCATTACTATAACCTTATGTTATTCGCCCCTCTCCGGAGGGGTATTTTTTCTTTTTTAGTAGGTTACCTTCAACATCCCCACCTGATTTATTAATATTTCTAACCAAACAACCAACACAATAAATCACGACTCAGTACAATAATCAGACGATGTTTTTTGTACTACAAACATAACGTTTTAATAACCGGAAGCCGCCAACGATCCCATTAATGTATGATTAATACACATTCCAAAACGTATTCTAAAAAAGAGGAATAAATGACGGGAATAAACGCGGAGGTGCAGATGCCGCAGCCGCAAAGCGGCCACGGCGGGGAGCATTAAGATGCGGACGGGCTGCCCGCCTGCGTTTGCATAAACGCCTGCTGTAACGCTTCGGCAGGAAGCTGGCGCCCGATAATCACCAGGCGGGAAACAACGGCCTCTTCCGCCCCCCACGCTGAGCCGTAATCAAATCCCACCACCTTGTGTACACCCTGCACGATCAGGCGCTGCGGTTGGTCGTCGATTGCCAGCACGCCCTTGTAGCGCAGCATGTCGTTGCCATAGCGCTCAATGGTCTGCTCCATAAAGGCGCCGATGCGCTTGAGGTCCAGGTATCCGGCTTCAAAAACATGGGCGCGGATATCGTCATTCCACGACTGCCCTGCCTCTTCCTGTGCACGGAACGGCTGAAAACGCACGGGCTGCGCCGGGCTGGCGCTGACGATATGAAATCCTTCACGCACCGAAACATCGTCGCTCAGTTCAAACGCACGGATATCCAGCCATAATGAGGCCGGACAAACGCCCTGAATGATTTCAAAGACATCTGCCTTGTTGTTAATCTGTCCGATGCGTTGCAGAACCCGCTCTTTTTCCTGTGTGCCGACCCGATCCGCCTTGGTCAGCAGAATACGGTCGGCAAAGCCGATTTGCGACGCCGCCACGCGGTGTTCATCCAACTGCTTCAGAATATGTTCCGCGTCAACCAGCGTAATCACCGCGTCCAGCATCAGTTCGCCGCGTAAACGGTCATCGACGAAAAAGGTCTGAATGATGGGGGCGGGATCGGCCAGTCCGGTGGTTTCGACAATCAGGCGTTCAAAATTGAGTTCGCCGCGCAGGCGACGATCAAGCAGTTCGGTCAGGGCTTCGGTGAATTCCCCGCGCACGCTGCAACACACGCAGCCGTTGCTCAGTTCCACAACGCTGACGTTGTCGCCGCGGTTAAGCAGGCCGCCGTCGATGTTTACCGCGCCGAACTCATTTTCCAGAATCGCCAGAGGTTGATCGCCGTGATGAGCCAGCAGGTAGTTGATCAGGGTCGTTTTGCCCGCACCGAGGAAACCGGTCAGGATCGTTACCGGCAGCGGCGGGCTGGAAAGCATTTCTTCTTGCATAACATCTTCTCAGTGATTAAACGGCATCCTTTCCGGCGGCGTCAGCAGCAACGCATACCGCCCTTGCCTCCGTAACGCGCATCCTGGCGCTCGCGGAAAAATTCCTCGTAAGTCATCGGCGTCTGCTCCGGATGCGTCAGGCGCATATGCTGCACGTAGTTATCGTAGTCGGGCACGCCCACCATCAGTTTGGCGGCCTGTCCGAGATATTTACCGGCTTTAGCCAGTGTATCAAACATATTCCTTTCTCCCGGTACGATTGATTCTGATGCATATCGTTTCTGATGCAACATGCCGGCGGACGGCATTTCACCGCCCGCCGGCATGACGCCCGAATCAGTATCAGTGCGCTTTCGCGCCGGATACGATTTCCTGATAGTTTTCCGGCATCGGCTCATACGGCGTTTCGTTCGCCGTCGGCTGATCGGTTTGCAGTGACTTCAGCGCCGTTTTCAGGGCAAAGAAGCCAATGACCACGACCACGATCATAAAGAACAGGGTCAGGCCGGCATCCAGACGGTTGTTGAACACCAACTGCGCCAGCTGCGACTGGGTGTACTGCACCGGAATGTTACCGCTGTCGATCATCGCCTGGAACTTGTTAGCCACGGCCAGGAAGCCGACTTTAGCATCCGGGCTGAACACTTTCTGCCAGCCGGCGGTCAGGGTACAAATCAGCAGCCACGCGGTCGGCAGCAGGGCCACCCAGGCGTAACGCTGTTTCTTCATCTTGAACAGTACCACTGCGCACAGCATCAGCGCCATCGCCGCCAGCATCTGGTTGGCGATACCGAACAGCGGCCACAGGGTGTTAATGCCGCCCAGCGGATCCACCACGCCCTGATGCAGGAAGTAACCCCACGCCGCCACGCACAGCGCGGTGGCTATCAGGTTAGCCGGCAGGGAGTCGGTTTTCTTCATCGACGGCGCGAATACGCCCAGCAGGTCCTGCAGCATGAAGCGCGCGGCACGGGTACCGGCGTCTACTGCGGTCAGGATAAACAGGGCTTCGAACAGAATGGCGAAGTGATACCAGAAGGAGACATCCATCAGGCCGCCCAGGGCACCGTGCAGAATATACGCCATCCCTACCGCCAGGGTCGGCGCGCCGCCCGCACGGGAGATGATGCTCTGCTCGCCGACTTCGCTGGCGATGGTGTTCAGGGTATCCGGTGAAATTTCAAAGCCCCAGCTGCTGACAACGGCAGCGGCAGAGGCCACCACGTCGGCGGTTCCCGCCGGCGCCAATACCGCCATCGGGCTGTTCATGGCGAAGTACACGCCCGGATCGATAACGCAGGCCGCAACCAGCGCCATGATCGCCACAAAGGACTCCATCAGCATGCCGCCGTAACCGATAAAGCAGGCCTGGTTTTCGTTAGCCAGCATCTTCGGCGTGGTGCCGGAGGAAATCAGGGCATGGAAGCCAGACACCGCGCCACAGGCGATGGTGATGAACAGGAACGGGAACAGGTCGCCTGCCCATACCGGGCCGGTGCCGTCGACGAACTTGGTCAGCGCCGGCATTTCCAGCATCGGGCGTACGATCAGAATCCCGATCGCCAGGCCAACGATGGTGCCGATTTTCAGGAAGGTGGAGAGGTAGTCACGCGGCGCCAGCAGCAGCCATACCGGCAGCACGGCGGCCACGAAGCCATAACCCACCAGGATCCAGGTCAGTTGAACGCCGGTATAGTCAAAGTACGGCGCCCAGGTTTCGCTTTCCGCAACCCAGCCGCCGGAAATGATGGCGAACACCAGGAATACCAGGCCGATAACCGACACTTCGCCGATACGACCGGGGCGGATATAGCGGGTATAAACCCCCATAAACAGCGCCAGCGGAATGGTGAAGGCAACGGTGTATGTTCCCCACGGGCTGTGAGTCAGCGCCTTCACGACGATCATCGCCAGTACGGCCAGAATGATCACCATGATCATGAAGCAGGCGACCAGCGCGATAACCCCGGCGGTGTTGCCCATTTCATCTTTCACCAGCTCACCCAGCGAACGGCCGTCGCGGCGGGTGGAAACGAACAGCACCATGAAGTCCTGCACTGCCCCCGCCAGCACCACCCCGGCCAGCAGCCAGAGCATGCCGGGCAGGTAGCCCATCTGCGCCGCCAGCACCGGCCCGACCAGCGGACCCGCGCCCGCGATTGCGGCGAAGTGGTGGCCGAACAACACCTTTTTATCGGTGGGCACATAGTCCAGCCCGTCGTTATGACGTACCGCCGGCGTCATGCGCGTTGCGTCTACCGTCAGAACCTTCTTGGCGATAAACAAACCGTAGTAGCGGTAAGCCACCAAATAAATACACACTGCGGCAACCACAATCCACAGTGCGTTGATTTTCTCACCACGGCTCAGGGCCACATAGCCCAGCGCAAACGCGCCGAGTATGGCCAACAGAGCCCAGATGAAGTGTTTTCCTTTCGTTTGCATAATTGTCCCATTATTTTTAGTTACAACCAGAGATATAAACGTTCTCATGTCTATAACAAACTGCCCCTTTCTGACAAATTGAGTATCGCTATTCTGCGAAAGAATGTGGCATAAAATGCTGAGAATGATACTCAGATCACTGAGTGGGGAATTTTCTGAAAAAAATTCAGCCCGGAATGTCAGACACAGTCACAGTTATTCATTCCATAACGGTATTGTCCGGCCGTAACCGCAGGTGTTCATTTTTTAATCTAAATAAATGATAACAGAGGGAAAGTCCATATTAACGATAAGGAGTTACCGTCACGGGCAGGTTATAAACTCATCATAGATAACGTGAATGGATGTGAGCGGAGACCAGAGGGAAGAATATGTATTATGGCTTAAGGAAAATAAGAATATACTTATTTTAGTTAATACATATTTTATCTGCCGTTATTATTCCATCACAGCTGATCATAAATCACCCAAACCGCCATAGTGCATAATAATATAAGCATAAGCGCCAGGCTCACGAGCAACGCAATCGCCCCGCGGGTGAGGCGGGATACAGGCTTTGGCGCAGCAGGCCGATGTTTTTGAGATAAATCGGTATGCCGTTTCAGGGGAGTGACATTGCTCATGCAAGTGCTCTCAATAACGCACAAAAGGTTCACCAGTATAAGGTAATTTATGCGTTTACGCATATAGGATAAAACTGTCAAAAGATAATAAGAAATAAACAAAAATAAGAAAAATATAATAGCGGGGACAGGGCTATAAAAAACCGGTTTATGCCCACAGACATAAACCGGTTATACGATAAGGATATGCAGTGATTACTTCTGCTGTGCTGCCTGAAGCTCTGCATCCGCACGCCAGATGCGATATTTCACCTCAACGCCCTGCGGCGCATACACCACCAGCGGCAGCTTGCTGTTATAGCGCTGCATAGCCTGGTCGCCGAGGTTCACCTGCACGAAACGTGACTCTTTCTTCCCGTCCGGACAGGCCATCATGGTAGACGCCGGGCCGGAAACGCTCTCCAGGACAAAATAGTCATATCCCCAGCCTGACAGCGTTTCCGACTTCATCTGGCCGCCCAGGATCTGACGGTTGCAATCAACTTCCAGCGTTTTACCCACAACCAGTTCCACGCGCAGGTCATGTTCATTTTCCTGCGCCGGCAAATAAATAACCTGACGGGTCATGCCCTTTTCCGGCTGCGGATAAGGCGCGACTTTTTCCAGCGGCTGCGTGCTGGGATCGACCTGGGATTCAGCGGCAAATGCGCCGGCAGAGGCGGTTAATAAGATCATCGAGAGCACCGTGGTATATTTTTTCATCATCACTTTCCGGAAGTTAATCATATTCAGTGGCATAATCTAACACGTCAATTAATGAACCTTTATGGATATAATCCCATTTTCCGCCGTTAACAGGAAAAGTAGTCACGGCGGAAATCATCAATCCCTTAATTAATGCCCTGGCTGCGCAAATAATCTTCGTAATTACCGCTGAAGTCGATCACCTTCTCCGGCGTAATTTCCAGAATTCGCGTCGCCAGCGAGCTGACGAATTCCCGATCGTGAGAAACGAATATCAGCGTTCCCTGATAAAGTTCCAGCGCGGCGTTAAGGGATTCAATGGACTCCATATCCATATGGTTAGTCGGTTCATCCATGATCAAAACATTCGGCCGCTGCATCATCAGTTTCCCGAACAGCATGCGACCCTTCTCTCCGCCGGAAAGTACCCGCACCGGCTTTTTGATCTCGTCCTGGCTGAACAGCAGGCGTCCCAAGTAACCGCGCACCACCTGCTCATCGTCATTTTCCTGCTTCCACTGGCTCATCCACTCAAACAGCGTCAGATCGCAGTCAAATTCATGGGCATGATCCTGTGCGTAGTAGCCGATACTGGCATTTTCAGACCACTTCACGCTGCCGCTTTCCGGCGTCAGCTCGCCCAGCAGGGTCCGCAGCAACGTGGTTTTCCCCACGCCGTTGGTACCCAGCACGGCCATTTTCTCCCCGACCTCAAGCAGCAACTTCAGGTTGCGAAACAGCGAGCCGTTATCGAACCCTTTGGTCAGTCCTTCAATTTCCAGCGCGTTGCGGAACAGTTTTTTGTCCTGCTCAAAGCGGATGAAGGGGTTTTGACGGCTGGAAGCCTTCACTTCGTCCAGTTTGATTTTATCTATCTGGCGGGCGCGGGAGGTCGCCTGGCGGGATTTGGACGCGTTCGCGCTGAAGCGGCTGACGAACGACTGCAACTCGGCAATCTGCGCCTTTTTCTTGGCGTTGTCCGACAGCAGACGCTCGCGCGCCTGGGTGGCGGCGGTCATGTAGTCGTCGTAGTTGCCGGGATAAATGCGCAGTTCGCCGTAGTCCAGATCGGCCATGTGGGTGCAAACCATGTTCAGGAAGTGGCGGTCATGGGAAATGATGATCATGGTGCTGTTGCGCTCGTTGAGCACGTTTTCCAGCCAGCGGATGGTATCGATATCCAGGTTGTTGGTCGGTTCGTCGAGCAGCAGAATATCCGGGTTGGCGAACAGCGCCTGCGCCAGCAGCACGCGCAGTTTCCAGCCCGGCGCGACTTCGCTCATCAGGCCGTAATGCTGCTCCAGCGGAATGCCCACGCCCAGCAGCAGTTCACCGGCGCGCGCTTCGGCGCTGTAGCCGTCCATCTCGCCATAGTGCACTTCCAGATCGGCGACGCGGTAGCCCTCTTCTTCGCTCATTTCCGGCAGGGCGTAGATGCGATCGCGCTCCGCCTTCACCGCCCACAGCTCTTCATGGCCCATGATTACCGTGTCGAGCACGCTGTACTCTTCAAAGGCAAACTGATCCTGGCGCAGCTTGCCCAGACGTTCGTTGGGATCAAGGGAGACGTTACCGGAAGTCGGGGCCAAATCGCCGCCGAGGATTTTCATCAGCGTGGACTTCCCGCTGCCGTTGGCGCCGATCAGGCCATAACGGTTACCGCCGCCAAATTTGACGGAGATGTTTTCAAACAGCGGCTTACTGCCGAACTGCATGGTGATATTGTTACTTGTCAGCACTGCGTTTTCTCTGCATTGTTCGTGATTTTCATCACATTATGACACAGATCGCGATAGAAATGCCCTCCGGTTAACACCCGGTTAAAAATCAATCACCTGCAACCTGCCTTGAAACAGAGACAAAAAAACAGGGGAAGGTTTTCCCCTTCCCCTGCCTGCTACAGACGGTTGTTTATCCGCCGGTTAAAACGCGAAGCACGAGCACCCTAACACGCCCCAGAATGCGCCTTCATCGGAAACCGGCATCGAGGAACCGCGGGCGAAGTCATGCGCGTGACCATGTACGCCACACGGGCCGCAGCACTGGTGAACCTGCGCCATCATGCCAACCTTCGCGCTGGCCGGCGGCGCGGCGCGATAGTGGCCCGGCACCTTCGTCACCGGCGACCACTCAGGCAGCACCGGGATCGGCGGCGGCGCCAGCGGGCTGAAGCTGCCCGCAGCATAGACGACTTTGCCGTCCACCAGCGTCATGACCGACTCGATGCCCTTGATCGCTTCCTCGTCCACCGAGAAGTAATCCTGCGACAACACCACCATGTCCGCCAGTTGCCCGGCCTGAATGCGCCCTTTCTTACCCTGTTCGCTGGAGAACCAGGCGCTGCCGGCGGTCCACAGCTCCAGCGCCACGTCGCGCGCCAGACGGTTGCTGTCGTCATACATCAGCATTCCGCCCACGGTACGGCCGGAAACCAGCCAGTACAGCGCGGTCCACGGGTTGTAGCTGGCAACGCGGGTGGCGTCAGTGCCCAGCCCGACGGGAACGCCCATCTCCAGCATTTTGGCGACCGGCGGCGTATGCTTCACAGCCTCCTTCCCGTAGCGATCGACGAAGTATTCCCCCTGGAACGCCATACGGTGCTGTACCGCAATGCCGCCGCCCAACGCTTTTACGCGCTCGATATTACGCTCGGTGATGGTTTCCGCGTGGTCGAACAGCCAGTGCAGGCCATCAAACGGGATCTCGGCATTAACCTTCTCAAACACGTCCAGCATACGGCTGATCGATTCGTTGTAGGTGGCATGCAGGCGGAACGGCCAGCGGTTGGCGACCAGATGGCGCACCACCCGCTCCAGTTCCTGCTCCATGCCCTCCGGCAGATCCGGGCGCGGCTGGAGGAAATCCTCAAAGTCCGCAGCGGAAAACACCAGCATTTCGCCCGCGCCGTTGCTGCGGTAAAAATCGGTGCCCTGGCCGGGTTTCAGCATGTCGGTCCACAACTGGAAATCTTCCAGCTCCTGTTTCGGCCGCTGGGTAAACAGGTTGTAGGCGATACGTACCGTCATCTGCTTATTCGCATGCAGTTGCTCAATTACCTGATAATCTTCCGGGTAATTCTGGAAACCGCCGCCGGCGTCGATGGCGCTGGTCACGCCCAGACGGTTCAGTTCGCGCATGAACTGGCGCGTGGAGTTGACCTGCTGTTCCAGCGGCAGCTTCGGCCCTTTCGCCAGCGTGGCGTACAGAATCGTGGCGTTAGGCTTGGCGATCAGCATCCCGGTGGGGTTGCCGTTACCGTCGCGCACGATTTCGCCGCCCGGCGGGTTAGGCGTGTCTTTGGTGTATCCCACCACCTTCAGCGCCGCGCGGTTAAGCAAGGCGCGATCATAGAGATGCAGCACGAATACCGGCGTATCCGGCGCGGCTTCGTTAAGTTCATCAATCGTCGGCATGCGGCGTTCGGCGAACTGAAATTCCGTCCAGCCGCCCACGACACGCACCCATTGTGGCGACGGCGTGCGATCCGCCTGTTCTTTCAGCATGCGCAGCGCATCCGCCAGCGACGGCACGCCCTCCCAGCGCAGCTCCAGGTTGTAGTTCAGACCGCCGCGGATCAGATGCAGATGCGAGTCGTTCAGGCCGGGGATTACGGTGTGCCCTTTCAGATCAACGACCTGCGTGCCTTCGCCGGCATAAGACATCGCCATCGCGTCGGAACCGGCCGCCAGAATTTTTCCGTCGCGAATCGCGACCGCCTGCGCCAACGGATTCTGGCGATCAAGCGTGTGAATTTTTCCGTTGGTTAATATCAGTGATGCGTGCTGAGACATGAGACTTCCTCATTATTCAGAATTTACCCTTTGAGCCAGCGGGCAAACAGCCGGGTCATAACCGGCATCCAAAGCCAGACCACCAGGGCGACAACGAAGGCGTCATTAATAAAATGCAGCGGCAGGGTGCCGACCATTGAAGGGAACAGTTTTGCGGTGATCCAGGGCACCAGGTTGGTGCTGGGGAAAATCACCAGCAGGGTAATTAAAAACTGTTTCCAGCTTGCCGGCCGTTTTACGTCCGGCTCCGGGGGCGTAAACCAAAACGCCGCCTCGGTGCGTACTTCAATGTGGTCATCCGCCGCCAGCAACGGCGCGATTTCATCCACCAGTTGCTTGCGCCGGTCAGACTGCGTCCAGGCGTAGAGGTGTTCCAGGGTGTCGAAGCGAATGACGACGTTATAGGTATTGCCCTCCTTATGAGGACGAATAACGTTAACGCCGAGGTGGCCGGGGAAGGTTTGCGCTTCCGGCATGATACGCTCCAGCCAGCGCTCATAGGCCTGATGCTGCCCCGGTTGCAATGTGTGGGTTATCACTAACGTGATGGTGTTGCTTTTATCGGCCATCTGCCCGAACTCCATCAGGGCGGGATACCCCCGCCCTTCATTCCGTCTTCCGTCAGGCTTTACGCTGCGGCGCGCCGTGTACCAGCGTATACGCGTAATCCACGCCCATGCCGTAGGCGCCGCTGTGTTCGCGCACCAGATCCATCACGGCGTCGTAGGTGTCTTTGCGCGCCCAGTCGCGTTGGTACTCCAGCAGAACCTGCTGCCAGGTTACCGGCACCGCGCCGGCCTGCACCATGCGGTCAATGGCGCGTTCGTGCGCATCGACTGAGGTGCCGCCGGAGGTGTCGGTCACGACGTACACTTCAAAACCTTCGTCCAGCGCCATCAGCGCCGGGAAGGTCAGGCAGACTTCGGTCCACAGGGCGGAGATGACCAGTTTTTTACGTCCGGTTGCCTTCACGGCTTTAACGAACGCGGCGTCTTCCCAGGAGTTCATAGAGGTACGCTCAATCGGCGTGATTTCCGGATGAACGGCCAGCAGTTCCGGCCAGATGTAACCGCTGAAGCTCTTGGTTTCGACGGAGGTGTAAATGGTCGGTACATTAAAAATCTTACCGGCTTTCGCCAATGCCACGTTGTTGTTCTTTAACAACTGGCGATCAATATTCGCCACGCCGAAAGCCATTTGCGGCTGGTGATCGATAAAAATCAACGTGGAGTTCGTGGGATTGATGAGTTCGCGAATGGACATAATTAATCCTTAATAATCATTAAGATAATAGCGACTTGCGCCACCATATTGCTCACGTGACATCCTATCCGCCCTGCTATCCCAACGATAGCGGGAAATTTCTAACAACTTATTAAAGTTTTTTATGCTAACCACCGGACACAGCCTTGCGCCCTCCCGGCCAGTAAAGTGTAGAAGAAAAAATGAAGAATGCCGGGAAGGGGAAAAGGAAAGGTCGATGTTTTTCACTAAGTGCGCTATTTTACCCGCTATATAGAGGAATTTACCGTCATCTTTCGCCAGGGATACAGGTGAGAACCGGAGCTATCTTGTCATATGCGTATAAACCTGGATGTTCTGCAAATCCTGGATGCCCTGGAAAAGCATGGCAGCTTCGCGGCCGCCGCAGAATCCTTCTTCAAAACTCCTGCCGCACTGAGCTACATGGTGCAAAAGCTGGAAAGCGACCTGAATATCCAACTGCTTGACCGATCCGGCCACCGCGCCAAGTTCACCGAAACCGGTAAGATGGTGCTGGAAAAAGGACGCGCCCTGTTAAATGCCGCGCGGGATCTGGAAAAGCATGCGGAACAGATGGAGTCCGGCTGGGAAAAAGAGCTGCTGATCGCCCTGGACGGCTCATTCCCCTTTCATCTGCTGCTGCCGATGATTGAGCAATTTTACCGGCTGAACACCATGACCCGGCTGCGTTTCAGCCATCAGACGCTGGCCGGCTCCTGGGAGGAACTGACGCACAACGGCGCGGACATCATTCTCGGCGCCATCAACGAGCCGCCCGGCTACTCCGGGTATTCGTTCAAAATGCTGGGCATGCTCGACAACGTGTTCGTCGTTTCCCCGGCGCACCCGCTGGCGAAGGAAAAAGATCCGCTGGACAACAAGCAGCTCCGCAGCCACCGCGCCATCGTCATCGGCGACACCGCCCGCCACAGCGCCCCGTTCTCTTATAACTGCCTCGACGACCAGGAGCGCATGGTGGTGTACGATTTTCACAGCAAGCTCATGGCGCTGATTTCCGGGCTGGGCTGCGGCTACATGCCGCGTCACACCGTGGAAACCTACCTGCGCAACGGCTCGCTGGTGGAGAAAAAGACGGTGTCGTTTAAGCAAAAAGACATCGCCTTTCTTGGCTGGAATAACCTGTCTGACGGGTTGGCGGCGCGCTGGTGGCGGGATCAGATCCTCGCCTGCGAAATGGTGAAGTCGCTGTACGACAAAACGTAACCCGCGCCTTCCCTGTACCGGAAAACACCGGTATTCCGTGGCGGCGCATCACGCCTGCGTCGTCACATAATTTTGTTTTACCAACGCTGTTATCCACTCCATAAACACCTGTACCCGTTTCGCCAGGTTGCGCCGGTGCGGGTACACCAGCGAAACCGGCATCGGCGGCGGCGGATAGCCGGGCAGAATCTCAACCAAGCGACCTTCGGCAAGGTATTCCTTCACCCCGCTCAACGGCACCTGAATAATGCCCAACCCCGCCAGGCAGGCCGCCGTGTACGTTTCCGTATTATTTACCGCCAGCGCGCCGGGCACCCCGACGGACTTTACCCCGCCGTCCTCCAGATACTCAAACCGATCCGCCGCGCCCTGCGCATTCATGTAGTGCACCAAACGGTGAGCGCTCAGATCCGCCGGCGTCTGCGGCACGCCGTGCCGGGCAAGGTAGTCCCGGCTGGCGCAGTTCACCATGTTCAGCATCCCGAGCGGGCGCGCAATCAGCCCGGAATCCTGTAACACACCAACCCGCACCACACAGTCAAAGCCTTCATGAATCAGGTCTACCCGCCGGTCGCTGCTGCTCAGCTCCAGTTCCAGGGCGGGATGCGCTGCAAGAAACGCAGGCAGCGCGGAGACCACCAGGTTACGGCTGAAGCTGCCCGGCATATCGACCCGCAGGCGGCCGCTGACAGGCATGTCGTTGGCGCGGAACATGCCTTCCAGCTCGTCCATGTCGGCCAGCAGCGACTTGCAGCGCTCATAACAAATCTGACCATCCTGCGTCAGCGCCACCCGCCGCGTGGTGCGCTGCAGCAACCGGGTTCCCATCTGATTTTCCAGCTGCGACACCGCCCCGGACACGCTTCCTTTCGGCAGCCCCATGACCTCCGCGGTCCGGCTGAAGCTGGAGAGTTCGGCTACGCTTACAAAGATTTGCATCGCACTGATTTTGTCCATAGCGAATTGCTCTCCTGTATTGTTCTTATAATTTGAACAGTGTTGTCATATAAGACGAGTTTATCACGCCATGAACAACCAATAAGCTTATTCCGTTTTCCGTTCTTCACCCCGAGGAGTCTGACATGAGCAATAAACTGGTTTTGATCACCGGCGGCAGCCGCGGCCTGGGTAAAAGCATGGCATTACATCTGGCCGCCCATGGGGCCGATGTCATCATCACTTACCGCAGCAAGCGGCAGGAAGCCGACGACGTCGTGCAGCAACTCCGCCAGGCCGGCGTGAAGGGCGCAGCGCTGCAGTTGGATGTCGGGCAGCATCAAACCTTTCCCGCTTTTGTGGATGCGCTGCGCCAGCTTCTGGCGGCGGAATGGCAGCGCGACAGCATTGACCATTTAGTCAATAACGCAGGTATCGGTCATTACGTGCTGTTCGAAGAAACCACCGAAGCGCAGTTCGACGAGTTGATGGCGATTCACTTCAAAGGCCCCTACTTCCTTACTCAGCGGCTGTTGCCGCACATCGCCAAAGGCGGCAGCATCCTTAATATCTCCAGCGGTCTGGCGCGCTTTACGATGCCCGGCTCCGGCACCTATGCGGCCATGAAAGGGGCAATGGAAGTCCTGACCCGTTATCAGGCCAAAGAACTGGGCGCACGTGGTATCCGGGTTAACGTTTTGGCGCCGGGCGCGATTGAAACCGATTTCGGCGGCGGCAGGGTGCGCGACAACAAAGAGATCAACAGCGCCGTCGCCGCGCAAACGGCATTGGGCCGGGCAGGCTTGCCGGACGACATCGGCGGCGCGGTGGCGGTTTTGCTGTCGGATGAGGCCGGCTGGATTAACGGCCAGCGTATCGAAGCCTCCGGCGGTATGTTCCTGTAACGCCGCTATAGTTGCGTTACGCCGTAGCGCTGCGCCAGCTGTTTCAGCTCGGTGCAGCGCTGCCATAGCCCCCGTCCCACCGGATGAAAACTTCCGATAAGCAAATCATCGCGAACCTGTTGCAGGCGGACGTCCGACATCGCCTCACGCAGCGCCCGCCGCAGCGCCGGGATGATTTCCGCATTTCTGGCGGACGTCACCAGCGGCAGGCCCGGTGCCGCCGGCGTCATGCCGATAACGCGCAGTTCCTGTAGCAACGCCGGTTTCTCACGCTGGAGCAAGGCCAGCGTCACGCAGTCCACGGCGGCGATATCCGCTTCATTATGCTTAACCGCCAGCAGAGAATGGTAATGGGAGCCGGTACGGTGCGCGGAAGCGAAAAAACGGCCGTTCTTCGCCAGCGGTGCGATCAGCGCCCGCAGCGCGTTGTAGCCGGAATGCGAGTCTTCGCTGTTATACGCCGCCCGGCGATCGCGAAAATCAGCGATATCGTCGGCGCGCTCATCGGCACGCGCCACCAGCATGCTACGGTAGTCAATGTCTTCACACCCCTCAGCCAGATAGCTGAACGCGCCGACCACTTCTACCCGATCGCGCAGCGTTTCCTGCAGCGGAAAACCGCAGGTTTGGCTCAGCAGTAAATCCGGCTGTTGCCAGTGTTCGTAAAAATCCTCCGGCCAGCTCAGCGTTACGCCCCGCTCCATAACGCCTTCGCGCCGCAGCCAATACGCAATCCCCTGCCACAACAACTCGACGTCGGCGCGCCGTACGTCATACATCGGTAAAGAAGCCCGCATGTCATCCTCCTTGTTATGTGCGACGCCAACGCGTCAGCCTCAGCGCCGCATGCTCAAACGCGGCGTCAGTCACAATCGCCAGCAACGCGACCATCACCGCGCCCTGCAACACGTATGCTGTGTTAAACCCGCTCAGGCCGATGATGATGGGCAACCCCAGCGTTTTTACGCCTACGGTGGACGCGATCGCCGCGGTCCCGGTGTTGATAACGACGGAAGTCCGCACGCCGGCCAGAATCACCGGCGCCGCCAGCGGCAGCTCCGCGCGCAGCAGAACCTGCGTGCGGCTCATCCCGGCGCCGTACGCGATTTCCCGCACCGACGGCGGCACCGACTCAATGCCGCTGATGGTGCCCTGTAACACCGGCAACAGGCCGTACAGCGTCAGCGCAATGACGGCCGGCTCAGCGCTGAACCCCATCAGGGGTACTGCGATCGCCAGCACCGCCACCGGCGGAAATGTTTGCCCGATGGCCGCCACGGTTTCGACCAGAGGGCGGAACTCCGCGCCGGCGCGGTGCGTGACGAATAAACCGCCGCTGATGCCAATCAGCGCGGCAATCAGGCTGGAAACGCATACCAGTCCGGCATGCGCCAGCGTCAGGCTCCAGAAGGTATCCTGCAGGTAAACCGGCCGTACCTGCTCCGGGAACAGCCAGGCGAAAAAGGCGTGCATATGCGGCATGCCGAACATCAGCGCCAGCAGCAGCACGCTGCCCCAAATGAGCGGATCGCAACGCCGCCGCGCAGGGGCCGGCAGGTCATCGTCCATCATTGCCGCCTCCTGACTGCGCCAGCAGATCGGCGAAATGCAGTACGCCTACAGGCTCGCCGCAGCCGTCCACCACCGGCAGTTTGTCCGTACCGCGGCTGATGAACTCAGACAGCGCCTCACGCAGGCTCAGCCCGGCGCACAGCGGCGGCTGCGTGCCGGAAAACGTTTCCTGCCGTACGTATTTTTCCACCCGTCCCAGGCCCAGCAGCTTGATGCCCACGTCGCTGCCGCCGAAAAATTGCCGGACAAAATCGTTGTTCGGCCGGGTCAGCAGCGTATGCGGCGTCCCCTGCTGAATCACCCTGCCGCCGTCCATCAGGACGATGCGATCCGCCAGGCTGAGCGCTTCGTCGATGTCATGGGTGACCAGCACGATAGTGCGTCCGGAAAGGCTGTGAATGCGGGCGATTTCCTGTTGCAGGGCGGTGCGGGTCACCGGGTCCAGCGCGCCGAAAGGTTCGTCCATCAGCAACACTTCCGGATTGGCCGCCAGCGCGCGCGCCACGCCGACGCGCTGCTGCTGCCCGCCGGAAAGCTGATGCGGATAACGCCGGCGCAGTTGCCCTTCGTTCAGGTTAAGCAGCTCCAGCAATTCGCTCACCCGCTCACGGATGCGCGTCGCCGGCCACTTCAGCAGCTTCGGCACCGTCGCAATGTTCTCTTCCACCGTCCAGTGCGGAAACAGGCCGATGGACTGGATCGCGTACCCCATGCGGCGGCGTAAATCTTCTGCGCGGAAACGGCTGATGTCCTCACCGGCAAACGTCAGTTCCCCGCGATCATGCTCAATCAGGCGGTTAATCATTTTAAGCGTGGTGGATTTGCCGGAGCCGGAGGTACCGATCAGCACGGTAAACTCCCCCTCGGCGATGTGTAAATCCAGATCTTCCACCGCAGGGCGCCCCGCGAATGCTTTACTTACATGACGAAAATGAATCATCGGCGCTCCGTTTCCCATTGAGAGGCCCAAAACTTGAATAAGGTGTCGACGACAACCGCCAGCGCAATCACCGGAATAACACCCAACAACACTAAATCCAGCGCACTGCTGAGCAGCCCCTGAAACACGATGGCGCCGAACCCGCCGGCGCCGATGAGCGCCGCAACCACCGCCATTCCCACGGTTTGCACCGCCACGATACGCATGCCGCTCAGCACCACCGGCAGCGCCAGGGGAAGCTCCACGCGCAGCAGAATCTGCCTGCGCGTCATACCGACGCCGCGCGCGGCGTCCACCACCGCGCCGGGTACCTGCTCCAGCCCGGCAACCACGCTGCGCACCAGCGGCAGCAACGCATACAGCACCAGAGCGATCAGCGCCGGCGTGGTGCCGATGCCGCTGATGCCCAGCCACGGCCAGAGGCGCGACAAACCGGCCAACGGCGCAATCAACAGGCCGAACAGGGCGATGGAAGGGATGGTCTGAATCACGTTCAGCAGGGGAAACAACATGCCGCGCCAGCGCCGGTGACGCGCCGCCGCCACGCCGAGCGGCAACCCCAGTGCGGCGGAGATCAGCAGCGTCCCCAGCAACAGCCCCAGATGCTGGAACAGCGCCAGGGTAAACACGTCCTCCCGGTTGGCGTACTCCTTCAGCAGCGAAAGCCCGCGCAGCGCGCCGCTGGACAACAGCACTATCCCCGGCAAAAACAGCAGCACCCCAAAGGCGATACGCAGATCCGCGCGCGCCGTAAGCCGTTGCACGGCGTCACCGCCCGCCAGCAGGCAGAGCGCCGTCGCCAGCCAGGCGCCGCCGCCCAGAGACACGCGGGTCAGGCTCTCCTCAGCGCCGGCGAGCAGCAGCGACTGCCAGGCAATCACGCCCCACAGCCCGCATAACGCCAGGACGCTGAGCGCGTAGCTCCAGCGGTACGTCGCCCTGTTTTGCCCGGTGAACACCGGCGCCAGCAGCGCGGCGGCCGGAAGCAGCACCGCCGCCTGCGCGCCATAACTCAGTTGCCATAGCGGAATGCCCGTTCCCGACACCAGACGGTTCGCCGCCTGCGTCAGCAAAGGCAGAAAACACAGCGCGCAGGCCAGCAACACCCACAGCGTCAGCAATACCCGATTTTTTACCACGTCAGTTACACCACCCGGCAGATGCCGTTATTCCGCCTTGATGAAGCCTTTCTCTTTCAGGTAACCCGCGGCTACTTTTTTCGCATCCTGCCCTTCCACCGCAATACGCGCATTCAGCTTTTGCAGGGTCGGCCCGTCCAGTGACGCGAATACCGGCTGCAACAGCGCCGCGATATTCGGGTGCGCTTTCAGCGCCGCTTCACGAACGATCGGCGTCGGGGCATAAATCGGCTGTACCCCTTTGGGATCGGCCAGGGTTTTCAGCCCCAGCGCCGCCACCGGGCCGTCGGTGCCGTAAGCCATCGCGGCGTTCACGCCGGAAGTTTGCTCCGCTGCGGCCTTAATGGTGACCGCCGTATCGCCGCCCGCCAGCGACAGTAACTGGTCCTGATCCAGTTTGAAGCCGTAAGCCTTTTCAAACGCCGGTAAGGCATCCTGGCGCTCGATAAACTCCGCCGACGCCGCCAGCTTAAATTTACCGCCGTCCTTGAGCCAACGCGCCAAGTCCGCCAGGTTTTCCAGCTTATTGTCGCGCGCCACGTCCTCGCGTACCGCGATGCTCCAGGTGTTGTTGGCCGGTGCAGGGGTCAGCCAGACGATCTTATTCTGCTGATAGTCCAGCTGTTTAACCTTCTCATACCCCTGCTGCGCGTCTTTCCAGGCCGTATCGTTTTCATCATTAAAGAAGAAAGCGCCATTGCCGGTGTATTCCGGGTAAATATCAATCTCGCCCGCCGTAATCGCGCCGCGCAGCACCTTGGTGGTGCCCAGCTGAGACTTATTCACGGTTTTGATGCCGTTGGCATCCAGAACCTGCACGATTATGTTGCCCAGCAGCGAACCTTCGGTATCAATTTTCGAACCAACCCGCACGCCCTCCTCCGCCTGCGCGGAAAATGCCATGCCCGCCGTCAGGACGGAAACCAGCAACGCACCACCTGCAAAATACCTGCCCTTCATCATACGCCCCTTACCTTTCATTAATATGTCGTTAACACAACGTGTATTTTTGTTCAAAACGGCGCCCGGCCATAAATTACGTTGACCTCGTATTCGTTCACTTCCGGTAACCATTCCGGCAATGCGGGAGGAGGCGCTTCGCTTTCCCGCACGTTTTGCAGCGGCCAGGCGCCGACGTCGAGGGCGCGCCAAAAATATTGCCGCAGCCATGTGCCGTATCCGCCAACCACGAAGCCCCGGTTACGCACCTGATAGGCCCCGCGATCCGCCAGATAAATCCGCCGCAGCCCGTACCAGGGTACGCCCGGCAGATCGTGATGCACGATGTGATAGTTCAGATTGAGAAACAGCAGGCGCCAGGGCCATGCCGCCTCATTAATAATAGAACGGGCTGGAGGTTCGTCCATCGCACGGTGTTCATAAAATGAGCGAACCATCGCCAGCCCCAGCGCCGGGTAGCTGATGGCGAACAGATAAAATCCGGGGGCGATCCCGCGCTGCGCCAGCCACAGCAGTAATAAAGCCAACAGCGTGAAGTGCACCGCCCACACGGCGACACGGCCGCGATCGCCGCCGGCGATGCGGCTCACCTCTTCACGCAGCAGGGATGCAATTCCCAGCGCCGGCCCCAGCAGCAACCGGCCCGGAAACGTGTTGCGCAGGCGAATCAGGCCGCGCCACCAGCGCGGCGCATGCTGCCAGCGCTCGGCGGTGAAGTAATAGGATTCCGGATCGTCGAGGGGATTCGTCAGGTTTTCATTGCGGTGATGCGCCAGATGGCCGTCGCGGTACACCGCATAGGGATACCACACCGCCAGCGGCAACAGCCCGAGCAGCGCATTCAGCGCGGGGAAACGCGTCGGATGACCGTGAATCAGCTCATGCTGGAGCGACATGTACCAGGTCGTCAGCACGATCAACAGCGGCGTTCCCCACCCGGCGCCTAACGTTTGCCAGTTCAGCACCACGCCGAACCAGCCGCCATAAATCGCGGCAATGACGCACCAGGTAGGAAGCTCCCGGCGCCAAAGCCATGAAGCTCTCCAGCGCTCGATGCGCTGCCGCTGACGGTCATTCAGATAATATGCGGACGACTGGCTCATAAGCGCCTCTTCGGTAACGGAAATGCGCCCAGTATTCCTGTTTCTTTTAATTCCATTAAATAATAAAAATGAAATTTAAATTACCAAAAGAAATATAAAATCCCGAATAAGTGGTAAATATGTTGCAAAATGGTTAGAAAGGGATGAGGCCGGCGCGTTATAATGCGGCCGTATCGTTGACTGCAGAGGCATTCTGATGGGTAACAAACTGATTGTCGGCACCCTGTTTTTGATGACGCTCGGCGGCGTCGCCGGTGTAATTCTGGCCGGCATCATTATTTACGTACATTCCTGACACACCGTTTGTGTCTGCCGCGTAAATTGACCTACTATATCGCCATTCTCTCTGATTTTTTAAGGTCTGTCCGTTATGGCGATTATCCCCAAAAACTACGCCCGCCTGGAAAACGGTTATCGCGAAAAGGCGCTGAAACTGTACCCCTGGGTATGCGGTCGTTGTTCACGCGAGTTCGTTTACTCCAACCTGCGCGAGCTTACCGTGCACCACATCGATCACGATCACACCAATAATCCGGAAGATGGCAGCAACTGGGAATTACTCTGTCTGTACTGCCATGACCACGAACACTCGAAGTATACCGAAGCCGATCAGTACGGCTCCCGCGTCGTGGCAGGCGAGGATGCGCAGAAAGACGTCGGAGAGGCAACCTATAACCCCTTCGCCAATCTGAAAGCAATGATGAATAAGAAGTGATGACGCCCGCGGAGGGCATTCCCCTCCGCGGATCGATCAGAACAGATCGGAGCCGTAGCCCCACATAATCACGGTAATCCCCAGCAGCAACTCCAGCACCAGCACCCCGATGGCGAACGTCGAGCCGGAAAAGATGAATCCCTGCTTTTTGTCGATCCCCAGAAAACTGGGTATGCCGTGGTACAGCAAATAGCCGCTGTAACACACGCCGGCAATCACCGCCAGCATGCACAGCCAGACCAGCGGGTACAGCGCCACGACGCCGCTGAGAAACATCGGCGTAGCGACATACGCGGCAAAAACGATGCATTGCTGCAACGAGGGCGTGTTCGCGTAGCGGCTCGCCATCCAGTGGATGACCTGCCCCACCAGCGCCACCGCGCCCAGCATCAGCGCATAAAAGATGATGGCAATAACCAGCGCCGTTACCGGCTCGACACGGAACACCCGCCCTGCGCCGAAATTCCAGCCGAACTGCGTGGTGCCGATAAATGAACAGACCACCGGAATGGCGGCCATAAAGGCGATATAGTGAGCATAAAGATGAGGCAGCGCCTCATTCTCCTGCCGGATTTCCCGGAACTCCTGGGCCGGATGCGATAGCAGTCCCCAAACATGGTTACTCATAATACACACCCCCTGATATCTTCAGCGGCGCACCGCCAGCGCGGCGCTCCTGATAGCAATTATAGGTGTGATTACCGCATCCTGCCTCAGAGGTCAGGCTTTCCGGCGCGGCAACAGGCGAGTAACGGTGCCGACCAGCGCCAGCACCACCGCCCCCGCGACCACGCCGAACAGCATGTTCAGCAGCGTGGCGCCGGCGAAGCCGATAGTTGAACCGATCACCGGCAACGTACTGCCGGCGGCGGCCAGGTTTTCGACGAGATGATGCACCCACGGCAGGCCGTGAACGATAATCCCGCCGCCGACCATAAACATCGCCATCGTCCCGACCACGGAAAGCAGCTTCATCAGATAAGGCGCGGCATTGACGATCAAACCGCCGGTGCGCTGCACCAGCGCCGACGATTTTTTACTCATCCACAGCCCCAAATCGTCGAGTTTGACGATGCCGGCCACAATGCCGTAAACCCCGACGGTCATGATCAGCGCGATGCCGCTCAGCACGATCACCTGTTGCAGGAACGTCGCCTCCGCGACCGTGCCCAGGGTAATCGCCACGATTTCCGCGGAAAGAATAAAGTCGGTGCGTACGGCGCCCTTCACTTTCTGCTTCTCGTATAACGCCAAATCCTGCGGAATGCTCTCGCTCTCCGCCGCGTCCTGCTTTTCGTCCTTACCATGCAGGAAACGATGCGCGATCTTCTCGAATCCTTCGTAGCACAGAAACGCGCCGCCCAGCATCAGCAACGGCGTAATCGCCCAGGGAATAAAGGCGCTTATCAATAACGCGAGAGGAACCAAAATCACTTTGTTCAGCAGCGACCCTTTCGCTACCGCCCACACCACCGGGATTTCGCGTTCAGCCCGAACGCCGCTCACCTGCTGCGCATTCAGCGCCAAATCGTCACCCAGGACGCCGGCGGTCTTACGCGCCGCCATTTTGCTCATCATGGCGACGTCATCAAGCACGGAGGCGATATCATCAATTAACGTCAGTAAACTGCTGCCAGCCACAGGGAAACCCTTTCATTGGTCAATGTCGCGACATCATAGAAGCTGGAAGAGAAAATGTCTTCCGCGAGTTTTTCAGGGAGGGGAAAAAGCCGCGTGTTTCGGACACGCGGCAGGCAAGGATATCAGGAAACGATCAGTTCTCCGCGACCTGAACGCCGCGCTGATGCAAGCTTTTCTGCTTTTTGTAACTCAGCGCCGCCGCCGGCACCGGCGCAGCTTTACCGGTCAGCATCCATTCGCGCAGCCGGTTGGCGTCGGCGAAATGGGTATATTTCCCGAAGGCATCCAGCACCACCAATGCCACCTGACGGCCGCCGATCGTGGTGCGCATGGCGAGGCAGTGCCCCGCCTGGTTGGTAAACCCGGTTTTGGTCAGCTGTATATTCCAGGTGTCGTTACGGACCAGGTGATTGGTATTATTGAACGTCTGAGTGTACACCGGATGAGAGAATGTTACCGTTTCACTCTCCATCGTACTTAACTGGCTGATCAACGGATATTTTTTCGTCGCTTCCAGCAAACGGACCAGATCGTGGGCCGTTGAGACATTATTGACGGACAGGCCGGTCGGCTCCACGTAGCGTGTGTGATTCATTCCCAGCGCGCGGGCCTTGGCGTTCATCGCCCGGATAAAGGCGTCGTAGCCGCCCGGATAGTTATGAGCCAGGCTGGCGGCGGCGCGGTTTTCCGACGACATCAGCGCCAGCAGCATCATCTGACGGCGGCTGACTTCACTGCCGACCTTCACCCGGGAGAATACGCCTTTCAGCTCTTTGGTATTGTGGATATCCACCGAGATCACTTCGTCCAGCGCGGGCTTGGCGTCGAGCGCCACCATGACCGTCATCAGCTTGGTAATCGACGCGATCGGCACCTGAACGTTCGGATTGCTGGAGTAGATCACCTTATTGTTTTGCAGGTCCACCACCAACGCACTGCCCGATGCCAGCACCAGCGGAGAGGCGCTGTGCGCATCTGGCGTATTTTCGCTGGCGAACACCGGCGTGAGCGCCGCCATACTGCTTCCCACCAAGAGTAAACTTAACAAAGAGATACGAAGTTTTGCACGCATGATATCTATTTCATGAAATGATCAACAAAACCGGAACCGGCTGCACAAGGCTCCCATAGCCTGACATTCCGCAACGTGCCCCGCCACGCCGGACGGCATAGGACGAAACGGTTCATCATACTCGTTTTAAGATTATTCAACCCATATCTAATTTATATAATTTATGTATCCAGATGTGATTGAAATATGAAGCTAAGTTGTCGCGCGCGCCGTAAAAAGCGCGGCGGCAAAAACTATTGCAATGTATTGTTAAATAATAAAATATCAGACCTTTCCGCCCACGATAAACAAGCGCGGAAACGCCAGCAATACGCAACCGTCACGGCGCGGCGGATAAGCCAGCCGTAACTCCGCCAAATAGCGTTGTAAAAACCGTTCCTGTTCGTCGTCGTTCAGCTTATCCAGAAACGGACGCAGCCCGGTAGCCCGGAGCCAGTCGACGATCGCCTGTGCATCCGGCATGACGTGGTAATAAGTCGTGCGCCAGATATCGGGCTGACAGCCGCTTTCCGTCAGTAAATCATAATAGTCATCGGCGCTAAGCGGCTTTTCACGCAGTTGCCCGATATCGCCAAAGCGCTCCCGCCACGCCTCTTCGCCCGCAACTTTGCGCATCAGTTGGTGCGAGGGTTGATCCAGGTTATCCGGTATCTGAAAAGCCAGTACGCCGCCCGGCGCCAGCTGACCGGCCAGGTGCGGAATCAGTCGCCGGTGATCGGGTACCCATTGCAGCGAGGCGTTGGCATAGATAATGTTCTGCGGCTGCGGCGCATGCCAGGTAGTGATGTCAGCCTGCTGAAACAGGCAGGAAGGCAGCCGTTCGGCCGCTTTTGCCAGCATGGCGGACGAAGAATCAACGCCGGTGATAACGGCCTGCGGCCAGGCGCGATACAACAACGCCGTGCTGTTGCCGGGGCCGCAGCCCAGGTCGCTGATACAGGCGGGTGAAACGGCGGAAATTCGCGCCAGCAGCTCCGCCGCCGGGCGGGTTCTTTCCGCTTCAAAACGCAGATAAAGCTCGGGATTCCAGTCTTTCATAACACTCCCGGAAGAAAAGCGACAATGAGAAGATCCGGGAAATAAGATAGGTGGGTTACGATCGATGCGCCAGATAAAAACGTCAGTCGCCGCACTCACGTTCAATAACGGCGGCAATCTCCGCTGATGTCATCAGAGCACGCACCTGGCGGAACAGCTCATCCGCGCAGGGATACTCTTTACGCAGATATCCCAGCCATTGCTTGATTCTGGCTACGTGATACAGCCCGGTGTCTCCCTGCTTTTCCAGCCGGACATAACGCCGGAGCAGTTGCATCACCGCATCCCACGGCATCGGCGGTTCGTTGTATTTCACCACGCGGCACAGGTTAGGCACATTGAGGGCACCGCGCCCCAGCATTACCGCGTCGCAGCCGGTTTCATCCATACAGGCACGAGCGCTCTGCCAGTCACGAATTTCGCCGTTGGCAATCACCGGGATAGTCAAACGCCGGCGGATCTCGCCAATGGCCTGCCAGTCAATGCGGTCGGCGCGATAGCCATCCTCCTTGGTGCGGCCATGAACGACGATTTCCGTCGCCCCTGCCTGCTGCACGGCATCGGCGATTTCAAATCGTCGCGCCGGGGAGTCCCATCCCAGACGGACCTTCACCGTCACCGGCAACGACGCCGGTACGGCAGCGCGAATCGCTTTGGCCCCCTGATAAATCAGTTCGGGATCTTTAAGCAGCGTTGCGCCGCCGCCGCTGCCGTTTACCGCCCTGGATGGGCAGCCGCAGTTAAAATCAACGCCGTAAGAACCAAGTTCCACGGCGCGACAGGCATTCTCCGCCAGCCACTGAGGATACTGCCCCAGCAGTTGCACCCGCACCGGCGTTCCCGACGCCGTACGGCTGTTTCGCTCCAGCTCCGGACACAGACGCAAAAACACTTTTTCAGGCAGCAGATTATCCACCACGCGCACGAATTCGCTGATGCATAAATCGTAGTCATTGACCGAGGTCAGCAGCTCGCGCACCAGAGAATCCAGCACGCCTTCCATCGGAGCCAGTAGTACCCGCATTGCCCGCCCTTGATAACCGGAAAGGCGCAAATGGTACTGAGTTCATCGCCTGCCCGCAACGGGAGAACAACGATCCGGCGCGGAAAACAGGAGATCACCCCCACCGTTTCCCGTTGATGCAGCTAACGCATAACGATACGCCTGAGTGGCGTATAAAAAGATCGGCCGTGACCCTGTACTCTGTTGCCTCCGGAGCCTAAAGTTTCTGCTCACACAAAGACAGCGTTTATGAGGTCACCGTCATGTCACAACTTCGTCTCGCCTATGGTCAACTCTCCCCGCAAGCCTATGCCGGCTTAATCCAGTGCAATCAGGCGCTGGCGCAAAGCCCGCTGGGCCATTTAATCGAACTGGTATATCTGCGGGTATCACAAATCAACGGCTGCGCTTTCTGCCTGGACATGCACAGTAAAGCCTTGCGCAAAGCCGGGTACGCACAGCACAAGCTGGACACGCTGGCAGGTTGGCGCGTATCCGAAGCCTTTGACGAACGTGAACGTGCCGCGCTCGACTGGGCGGAAGCCGTCACCGACATCGCACACAGCGGTACATCGGATGCCTTATTCTCGGCGCTGAAAACGCACTTCACCGACGCGGAAATTGCCGATCTGACCTTTGCCACCAGCCTGATGAACGCGTTTAACCGGCTGGCCATCAGTATGCGCCAGTGACAGAACGGATACGCCGGGTGCTTCCACACCCGGTATCGCGGCAGTAAAAAATGAAATCTGACGGGCGGCAATGCCGCCCCGATAATTATGATGCGATGATAAACTGGTCGCGCAACGCCTGTACTTCATCACGCAGACGCGCCGCTTCCTCAAACTCCAGATTCTGTGCGTGCGTATACATCTGGCTTTCCAGCTCGCGGATTTTCTGTTCAAGCTGCTTCGGCGACATCGCCTGATATTTTGCTGCCGGCTCCGCCGCACGGGAAGTCCGGGTTCCTTTGTTACGGCCGCGGGCCGGACCATCGCCGATTTGCAGGATATCGGCAATCTTCTTGTTCAGCCCTTGCGGCACGATACCGTTCGCTTCGTTATACGCTTCCTGCTTACTGCGGCGGCGCTCGGTTTCATCGATAGCTTTCGCCATCGACGGCGTAATGCGATCGCCATACAGAATCGCCATTCCGTTCAGGTTACGCGCGGCACGGCCGATAGTCTGAATCAGTGAACGCTCGGAACGCAGGAAGCCCTCTTTGTCCGCGTCCAGAATCGCCACCAGCGACACTTCCGGCATATCCAGCCCCTCACGCAGCAGGTTGATCCCCACCAGCACGTCAAACTCGCCCAGGCGCAGGTCGCGGATTATCTCAACGCGCTCTACGGTGTCGATATCGGAGTGCAGGTAACGCACGCGTACGTCATGCTCTTCCAGGTATTCCGTCAGGTCTTCCGCCATGCGTTTCGTCAGCGTCGTTACCAGCACGCGTTCATTGATCGCCGCGCGTTTACGGATTTCAGACAGCAGGTCATCCACCTGCGTGGATACCGGCCGTACCTCCAGCCTGGGATCCAGCAGCCCGGTCGGACGAACGACCTGATCGATAACATCGCCGCCGGATTTCTCCAGCTCGTAATTCCCCGGCGTCGCAGAAACATAAATCGTCTGCGGCGCCAGCGCCTCAAATTCCTCAAAGCGTAACGGGCGGTTGTCCAGCGCCGAAGGCAGGCGGAACCCATACTCCACCAGCGTCTCTTTACGCGCACGGTCGCCGCGGTACATGCCGCCAATCTGGGGAATGGTTACGTGGGATTCATCCACCACCAGCAGGCCATCGGCGGGAAGGTAGTCAAACAGCGTGGGCGGCGGCTCGCCCGGCCCGCGCCCGGAGAGGTAGCGTGAATAGTTTTCAATGCCGGAGCAGTAACCCAGCTCATTCATCATCTCCAGATCGAACTGGGTGCGCTGCGTCAGGCGCTGCTCTTCCAGCAGCTTATTGTTCGCCAGCAGATTTTTGCGCCGCTCCGCCAGCTCATCTTTGATTTCTTCCATTGCCTGAAGAATACGTTCGCGCGGCGTAACGTAGTGAGACTTAGGGTAAACGGTGAAACGGGGCACTTCATACAGCACCTGCCCGGTCAGTGGATCGAACAGCGACAGCCGCTCCACCTCCTCATCAAACAGCTCAACGCGCAGCGCTTCCTCATCGGATTCTGCGGGGAAGATATCGATGACCTCGCCGCGCACCCGGAACGTACCGCGCTGAAATGCCTGATCGTTGCGCGTGTACTGAAGCTCCGCCAGGCGGCGCAGGATCGCGCGCTGATCGATCAACATCCCCTTGGTGAGATGCAGCATCATCTTCAGGTAGGCATCCGGATCGCCCAGGCCGTAGATCGCCGACACGGACGCCACCACCACGACGTCACGCCGCTCCAGCAGCGCCTTGGTGGCGGACAGACGCATCTGCTCGATGTGTTCGTTGACGGAGGCGTCTTTCTCGATAAAGGTATCGGAGCTGGGAACATAAGCTTCCGGCTGATAGTAGTCGTAATAAGAAACGAAATACTCCACCGAGTTCTCCGGGAAGAACTGCTTCATCTCGCTGTACAACTGCGCCGCCAGCGTCTTGTTCGGCGCCAGCACCATGGTCGGCCGGTTCAGATCGGCAATGACGTTAGCAATGGTGAATGTCTTGCCCGAACCGGTTACCCCCAGCAAGGTCTGGTGCGCAAGCCCGTCCTCCAGCCCTTCTTCCAAACGACGGATAGCCTCTGGCTGATCGCCGGCAGGCTGGAATGCAGAATGTAATTTGAACACTTTACTCATGGTCGACACCTTGCGGGCTTGCAGCTCTGATACGGGGAATAATAACGCCGCTGTATGTATTGAAGGTTATGCCGTGATTCACTTGCGGGCAATCATTTCTGATTCTTGCTGGATTATTAGCGGCCGGTATGATTATACTGTATATACAACCAGCTTGAAACTTATAATATTGTTTTTATGGAGGCGGCACAGGATTCATTTCCATCAGATTACACAAGTTTTACAATTTTCACCTGACAATGACATTTATCCCCAGCACGGTCGTCTGAGTTAGCGTTTATCATATGTCTTTGTCAAGCCCTTCTATATCCGGCATCAATTGTATGCCGAGGTGCTTGATTTTAGTTAACACATTGAAATTATTATCATTAAAAAAAAGGACGACTTTCCGGGCAACCCGTCCGTAACCCGCGTCTCATCTGCTTTCATCCCTGTTTTCTAAGTCTCATACACAAGGTTATCCACAGGAATAGTGGATAACTCCCACCGCCCCGCCTGCGGCCTGAGTTACAGAAAAATGACGGCTCGTCATAAAAAATTACCGAAAGGCTATTTTTAGTTAAATTTTCAGTTTTTTTCTGCCTGCTATATTCCCGTATGCGCTAAACAAAAAATGAAACAAACGAATCGTTATATTCTCTGCCTGCGTTGCATGACGGCATCAGGGAGGCGCCCCAACTTGCACTGAAATTGTCCGAGCAAGCGCCGACGCGGCGCTGGCGCCGGATGTCGGCAGCGCCTTCCCCTGGCGGCTACGCTATGATTTTGCTGCCCAACGTCCAATCACAGACGTCTTACTTCATTAATCCAGGCGCAGGTCACGCCGATCTCCTCCTGACATTTATTAAGGATAAGCAGAGCAAATTTCACTTAATAAGTAAGGATAATATGCTGTTGCCATACTTTTTCCTGCCAGACCCGAATTTCAACGCTTATTCTCTGGAAAAAATACTGACTTACCTCAACCAACCGGCAATATTACGCTGAAGGCCCGTATCCATATCCCTCGCCGCCCGGTACAGATTACACTGCATCGTCGTTTGCGCCAGTTCCAGCAGGCCGGCGTCAACCGCACAGCGTTTACGCTCTTTCAGCCAGCGTAACACGCTGGCCAGGTGCCAAATCGCCGTTTTTCCCTGATGCAGCGGCGCAGGAAAAGCATACCCGCCCTGCTCCATGATTTTTCTCATGTTCTGCCGGGAAAAACCGAGCAAATCAGCAATGTCGGTCAGGCCGACGAAATCCGGTGACGCCTCCGCCAGCACAGCCCCCGGAATCACTGCGCGAACCTGAACGATCGCACTGGAAATCGCCGCCGCCGCATCCTCCGCCTCACGGTTAAAATTCAGGGCAATGCGGCCATTCAGCCCGATGCCGATCAATGCATCATCACATCCGCCTGCTCCCAGCGCTTCTATATAAGCGGCGGGATCGGCTTCGGCATCCGGCAATGAAAATATCAGCGTAAACTCAAAATTAGCCATCCGTTGTTCTCCTCTTTTCAGACATCCGGTTCTGATGAACCTCATTTTGGCCGGGCGTGCCCTGGTGGATGGCACAGTGTTCTACCACTCTGCAAAGCTGCCTGGCATGCAGCTCCGCGCAGCGGGGCGTTGACCAGACACAACATATGCAAAACTCACCGCAACGGCAGCGCTCGCCGGGATAAGGACAAAACACTTTTCCCCACGCATGACTCCCGCCCGGCTCAACACGCCAGCCCTGCTGCTCAAGATAACGTAGCGAACGTTCAATCTCTTTCTTTGGATGTACGGGTCTCATAGTTCGTCCTTAGCGTAAAACAGACAGATGAAAGTTGTCAACTGACAACCTGACATGCAATGAAAAACACCGGGGCAATCTAACGCGGCCATCGACGGGGAAAAACTATCAAATTGAAAAGCGGCGAAACGCCGCGCGTTCTTTTTGCGCGGCGTATGTATGTGCATTAAAGCGTGCGGGGAAGCTCGAGAAATGAGGTCAGTGAAGCGGGATCCGCGCCGGGGCGAAAAGGAATTTCACCCAGCAGGGGCATCGGTAACAACATACGCAGCGTCGCCATATATTCTTTATGGCGGGCGCCGGGGGGTATCACGCAGTTGGCGATCCAGCCACCGGAATGCAGCCCGGCCTGCTGAATAGCCTGCGCCGTCAGCAGCGCATGATTGATGCACCCCAGCTTTACGCCGACGACCAAAATCACCGGCAGGCGTTCCATCCTGGCCCAGTCGGAGAAAAGTACGGTATCCGAAAGCGGGGTGAACCAGCCGCCGGCCCCTTCCACCAATACCCAGTCTGCCTGCCGGCTCAGGGAGGCCAGCCCCGCGGACATAACCCCGGTATCAACCGCCATTCCCTCCGCGCGGCTGGCAATATGGGGCGACGTCGGTTCGGCAAAGGTATAAGGATTGATGTCGTTATAATCAGGCATTGGGAATGAAGCCGCCCGCAGCGCCAGCGCATCGCCGTTGCGCAGCCCTTCAGGGCCGCGCTCACTGCCGGAAGCCACCGGCTTATAGCCGATAGCCCGTTTCCCTGCCCGTTTCGCCGCTTCGAGCAGCACGCAACTGACGAACGTCTTCCCCACTTCCGTATCCGTTCCGGTCAAAAACCATCTTTCACTCACGTTCTATTACTCCCAGAATTAATTGATAGCTCAGGGGATATTTCCCCTGCCGTTGCGGATAAACCGCCAGCAGGTGCGCCATGCGTTGCCGGCCGCTCAGGCCGGGGTGTCGCCCCTGGTGCAGGTGCGTAGCGCCAATCCCCTTCAGGCTGTGCAGCACGCCGGGCACGCTGCTGAACAATTCGGTTTCCGTGTGCTGATAAAGCCGGTGCGGGTAAGGCCGGCAGGCATCCGCAATCGCTTCAGCACTGAGAAAATGGTTAACGTGCGGCCGATCGTCCACCTGCGACCAGGCTTCGCGCAGCTCGCGCAGAGAGTGCTCCGCCAGCGTGCTGAACAGGATCTTTCCGCCCGGACGGGTCACCCTGTGCATTTCTTTCAGCGCAGCCTTCAGCGAGGTGCACCATTGCACCGCCAGATTGCTGAAGCACAGATCCACACTCGCGTCTTCCAGCGGAAGATGTTCGATATCCCCCTGTAAATAGCGATCGGCGCAGCCGTTTTCCCGCGCTTTGTCCAGCATGCCCGGCGCCAGATCCAGCGCGGTAACGCAATGCCCGCGCATTCTCCAGGCGTGACTGAAATAGCCGGTGCCGCAGCCGGCATCCAGTACCTTGCTCCCGGCGGCGGCGGGCGGCGCCAGAGCCATCAGTTTTTCCCCGCTGAGACGCTGAAAGCGCGCAGCCTGGTCGTACTGCGCGGCGGCGCGGCTGAAGGCCGCTGCGATGGCGGCTTTGTCATGCAGCGCAGTCATGCAGCGCCTCCAGCAGTAAACGGATATCCTGCTCTTCATGGGCGGCGCTCAGCGTAATGCGCAGACGCGCGCTGCCCGGCGGAACCGTGGGAGGGCGAATGGCCGTGGCCCAGATCCCCCGGCGGCGCAGTGCATCCGCCAGGGTCAGGCTGGCCTGATTATCACCGATGAGCAGCGGCTGAATGGCCGTCGCCGACGCCCCCTGCGAATAAGGCAACTCCGCCGCGGAATGCCGGAAAAAATCGATATGCGCATGCAGCCGGGCGCGCAGATCATCGCCCCGGCGAATACGTCGCAGCGCAGCGGAAAGCGCGACCGCCTGAGCTGGCGGCATCGCCGTGCTGTAAATCAGGTGACGGGCGAATTGCAGCAGGTATTCCGCCAGCGGCGCGTCGCATAACACGGCCGCGCCGCTGACGCCGAAAGCCTTGCCGAACGTCACCACCAGGATTTCCGGCCGTACGCCTTGCCGCCAGCAGCTTCCCCGGCCTTCTTCACCGCAGACACCGATGCCGTGCGCGTCATCCACCATCAGCCAACCGGCCTTCCGGCGGCTCAGTTGGTGCAACGCCGCCAGCGGCGCGGCGTCGCCGTCCATGCTGAATACGCCTTCGGTCACAACCAGCGTCTGCCCCTGACTGGGCGCGTCGAGCAGAGACGCCAGCGCGTCCGGGTCGTTATGGCGAAAACGCCGCAGTTCCGCCGGGGAATGCATCGCGGCCTCCAGCAGGGAAGCGTGGCTGAGTTTATCGGCCAGAATTCTGTCACCGCGCTGCGTCAGCGCGCCGATAACGGCCTGATTCGCGGCATAGCCGGACACAAACAGCAGCGCGCGCGGAAATCCCAGCCATGCGGCCAGTTCCTCTTCCAGCGCCTGATGCGCCGCCGTGTGGCCGGTAACGTGGCCGGAAGCCGTACTGCCGACGCCGTAGCGTTCCGCGCCCCGTTGCCAGGCGTCAATCACCGCCGGATCGCGGCTCAGCCCGAGGTAGTCGTTCGCAGCAAAATTGAGATAGCGCCGCCCGTCCACTTCGACGAAACGCCCCCCGCCCTGGCGGCTGACGCAGCGGGTGCGGTATGCGCCGTCGGCATGACGCTGCGCCAGCGCCGTGCCGATGCGTTGCTCCCAGCTCATTGCGGCGCCGCGTTATAAAACAGTTCGGTATCCGCATGCAGCAATTGTTCGGCCAGGTGACGGCCTTGCTGGTTGTCGCCGCGTTCGGTTTCCGTCTGCTGCGGATTCAGCCCCAGCTTGCGGAACAGTTGCAGATCTTTATCCTCTTCCGGATTCGGCGTCGTCAGCAGCTTACAGCCGTAAAACACCGAGTTAGCGCCGGCCATAAAGCACAGGGCCTGCGTTTGCTCGTTCATCTGCTCGCGCCCGGCGGAAAGGCGGACGTATGAACGCGGCATCATGATGCGCGCAACGGCTATCGTGCGAATGAAGTCAAAGGCGTCGACGTTTTCGTTCTCCGCCAGCGGCGTTCCCTTCACCTTCACCAGCATGTTGATCGGCACGCTCTCCGGCGGCACGGGCAGGTTCGCCAGCTGAACCAGCAGACCCGCGCGATCATTTACCGTTTCTCCCAAACCGACGATGCCGCCGGAGCACACCTTGATGCCCGCCGCACGTACTTCTTCCAGCGTATCCAGCCGCTCCTGATACGTGCGGGTGGTAATGATGTTGCCGTAAAACTCCGGGGAAGTGTCGAGGTTATGGTTGTAGTAATCCAGCCCGGCGCCGGCCAAGCGGTGCGCCTGCTCTGCGGTAAGCGAGCCCAGCGTCATGCAGGTCTCCAGGCCCAGTTGCTTCACGCCGTGTACCATCTGCTCCAGATAAGGCATGTCGCGCTCATGCGGGTTTTTCCACGCCGCGCCCATGCAGAAGCGGGTCGATCCCGCCGCTTTAGCCTTGCGCGCGGCGTCCAGCACGCGTCCGACTTCCATCAGTTTCTCCGCCGCCACGCCGGTTTTATAGCGCGAACTTTGCGGGCAGTATTTGCAGTCTTCCGGGCAAGCGCCGGTCTTGATCGACAGCAGCGTGCTGACCTGAACCTGACGCGGATCGAAATGGCGGCGGTGAACCTGCTGCGCCTCAAATAAGAGCTCAATAAACGGTTTATTAAACAGGGCGATAGCCTGCGCGGTCGTCCAGTGAGTACGTTCGGTCACGACGATATCTCCACGAGAAAAAGTCTCGCCAGTTTAGAAAAAAACCTTATACTGTCAACCAAATGATCACTTAAATGGTTTACTACAAAGAATAATGGACAGTGCCGATCTTGAGTTTGACCGCCGCCATATCTGGCATCCCTACACCTCGATGAGCCACCCGCTGCCTTGCTATCCCGTCACTGCCGCCAGGGGATGTGAGCTGATCCTGGCTGACGGAAAGCGCCTGATTGACGGCATGTCTTCCTGGTGGGCGGCGATCCACGGCTACAACCATCCGCAGCTGAATCAGGCCGTTGAGCGCCAGATGGCGGACATGTCGCACGTAATGTTCGGCGGTATTACGCACCCTTCCGCCGTGGCATTGTGCCGCCATCTGGTCGCAATAACGCCGGAAGCGCTGGAATGCGTGTTTCTGGCTGACTCGGGTTCCGTCGCCGTCGAAGTCGCGATGAAAATGGCGCTGCAATACTGGCAGGCGCGCGGGGAGAAACGGCAGCGCTTCCTCACCCTGAGCCGCGGCTATCACGGCGATACCTTCGCTGCGATGTCGGTCTGCGATCCGCATAACTCAATGCACAGTTTGTATCAGGGATATCTGCCGCAGCATCTGTTTGCTCCGGCGCCCGGTTGCGCGTTCGGGGAAACGTGGAATGACGGCGATATCGCCGCTTTTGGCGACCTGTTAACGCAACATCAGCGCGAAATTGCCGCCGTTATACTTGAGCCGGTAGTTCAGGGCGCGGGCGGCATGCGCTTTTACCATCCTCGCTATTTACAGCGCGTACGGGAATATTGCGATCGCTGCGGCATCCTGCTGATCGCCGACGAGATCGCCACCGGTTTCGGCCGTACCGGCAAGTTGTTCGCCTGTGAACATGCGGAAATCACGCCGGACATCCTGTGCCTGGGCAAAGCCCTCACCGGCGGCTATATGACGCTCTCCGCCACGCTGACCACCCGCCGCGTGGCGGAAACCATCAGCAACGGCGAGGCCGGCTGTTTCATGCACGGGCCGACCTTCATGGGCAACCCGCTGGCCTGCGCCGCCGCCGTTGCCAGCATGGAGCTGTTAGCGGAAAACCGCTGGCAGGATCAGGTGGCGGAAATCGAACGGCAGTTGCGCCGTCAGCTACTGCCGCTTAATGAGCATCCGCAGGTCAGGGAAGCCAGGGTGCTGGGCGCTATCGGCGTGGTAGAGACCCGTTCCCCCGTAAACATGGCGCAGTTACAGCGCTTCTTCGTCGATCGAGGTGTCTGGATACGCCCGTTCGGGCACCTGATTTACCTGATGCCGCCTTATATCATCAGCCCAGAGCAACTCACGGCGCTGACGCAGGCCGTTGCAGACGCCCTTAATCATCCCGGACACTTCCGCACCTGATCGGCGCAAGATTTTTTTCCGTTAAACAGGCACATTTGCCAATCCGCCATTAATCTGTATAAGGGGGAAACTTTCCTCCTTTACCCCTTTTCGTTTTCTGAATACGGACGCACTTCTTGCCGTCACGACAAAAATACCGGCACCACTGACCGGTACATTACGGAAAAACAGGAATCAGACAGGAGCGATTATTAATGAAGAAATGGCAATTGACCCTGGCCGCTGCGGCCTTATCCCTGGCGTTATCACCGGGCGTGAACGCCGCCTCTATGCCTGCCGTTGAGGCGCAGAACGGGATGGTCGTTTCATCCCAGCGCCTCGCCTCAGAGGCCGGCGTGGAAATCCTGAAAAAAGGCGGCAACGCCATCGATGCCGCCGTCGCCGTCGGTTACGCCCAGGCGGTGGTAAACCCCTGCTGCGGTAACATCGGCGGCGGCGGGTTCATGACCATCCACCTCGCCAACGGCGAAGATACCTTCATCAACTTCCGTGAAACCGCGCCGGCCGCGGCCAGCGCCAGTATGTATCTGGACGAACAGGGCAACGTGAAGAAAGGCGCCAGCCTGTACGGCTACCTGGCCGCCGGCGTACCCGGCACCGTGCTGGGGCTGGACACCGCCCAGCGTAAATACGGCAAACTGACGCGCCGCCAAGTGATGGAGCCGGCAATCAAGCTGGCGCGCCAGGGCTTCATTCTGACCCGCGCCGACACCGATATTCTGGACACCACCACCAAACGCCTGCGCGAAGATCCGGTCGCTGCGCGAATTTTCCTGCGCAAAGACGGTTCATCGCTGCAGCCCGGCGATCGTCTGGTCCAGACCGACCTGGCCAACACGCTGGAAGCCATCGCCAAACGCGGCCCTGAAGCTTTCTATCACGGCAAGATCCCTGCTGCGGTCGAAGCGGCGGCGAAAAAAGGCGGCGGCGTACTGACGGCCAAAGACTTCGCCGACTACCGTATCGCGGAAACCGCCCCCGTTCGCTGCACTTACCGCGGGTATCAGTTCATTTCCGCCCCGCCGCCCAGCTCCGGCGGCGTCACCCTGTGCGAAACGCTTAACATTCTGGAAGGCTACGATCTGAAAGCCAGCGGTTTCAACTCCGCTGCAACGATCCACCTGATGACGGAAGCCATGCGCCATGCCTATATGGATCGCAACACGTTTCTCGGCGATCCGGCGTTTGTGAAAAACCCAACGGAAAAACTGTTGAGCAAGGACTATGCGGCGGAGATCCGCAAGAAGATCCAGCCGGAACAGGCCACGCCGTCGGAACAGGTTCAGCCCGGCATGGCGCCGCATGAGAAGCCCGAAACAACGCACTACTCCATCGTGGATCGTCAGGGGAACGCAGTATCCACCACCTATACCATCAACGGCCGCTTCGGTGCTGCGGTGATGGCGCCGGATACCGGGTTCTTGCTCAATGATGAAATGGATGACTTCACGGTGAAAGCGGGCGAGCAAAACATGTACGGCCTGGTACAGGGGGCCACCAACGCCATCGCGCCCGGCAAACGCCCGCTCTCTTCCATGACGCCGACCCTGGTGACCAAAGACGGTAAGGTGTTTATGGTCGTCGGTTCGCCCGGCGGATCGCGCATCATCAGCATTACCCTGCAAACGGTGCTGAACGTGATCGATCACGGTATGCAGCCGCAGGAGGCGGTCGATGCCCCGCGCATTCACCATCAATGGCTGCCGGACGAAGTGTATTTTGAGCAGCGTGGGTTGTCGCCGGATACGCGGGCGCTGCTCACGTCACGCGGCTATAAGCTGGTGGAGCAGACGCCGTGGGGCGCCGCAGAGCTGATCATGGTCGGGCTTCCGGGCGCCGCCGGCGTAACCCCGGCCAGTTCGGGCAACGACGCCGCCGTTTCCGGCCTCGTGCGCGAAGGGTATATCTACGGCGCCAATGACGTTCGCCGCCCGGCGGGCGCCGCCATCGGTTATTAAGATCTTACCGGCGCGGCCACCGGGTCGCGCCGTTTCTTCCCGCCTTTGCTTTTGTTCCCGGCCGCTCAACGGTGTAACATTCGGGAATGCTTTTTACTGACTAAGGAACCCCCATGACCTACCGCATGATCGCGCTCGATCTGGACGGCACACTGCTTACCGCCCGTAAACAGATCCTGCCCGAGTCCCTCGCCGTACTGGAACAGGCCCGCAACGCCGGGCTGGAAGTCATGATCGTCACCGGCCGCCACCATGTCGCCATTCATCCGTTCTATCAGACGCTGAACCTCACGACACCGGCCATTTGCTGCAACGGCACTTACCTGTACGATTACCCGAACCGCAAGGTTCTGGCCGCCGATCCGCTGAAGGCCGATCAGGCCCGTCAGGTGCTGGAACGGCTGGAAAACAATGACATTCACAGCATGATGTACGTGGATGACGCGATGCTTTACCAGCAATCCAGCGGTCACATCATCCGCTCTCATGCCTGGGCGGAAAGCCTGCCGGAGAACCAGCGCCCCAATCTGTTGCAGGTGCCCAGCCTGTCACAGGCCGCCGAGCAGGTGCACGCCATCTGGAAATTCGCCACCACGGACGAAGATATCGCCAAGCTGCGCGCGTTTGCCGCAGGGATTGAAGAGGAACTGGGGCTGGCCTGCGAGTGGTCCTGGCACGATCAGGTCGATATTGCGCAGGCGGGCAACAGCAAAGGGAAACGGCTGAAAGAGTATGCCGCCTCTCGCGGCATCGCGATGTCGGAAATCGTCGCTTTCGGCGATAACTTCAACGATATCAGTATGCTGGAATCCGTCGGACTGGGCGTTGCCATGGGCAACAGCGATGACGCCGTAAAAGCACGCGCGGCTCAGGTCATCGGCGGCAACGAAGAACCTTCCATCGCCAATTTCCTGAAGCGCAACGTGCTGTAAAAGACGCGGCTTCTGCCCCGCAGAGCGCGGGGCAGAAGCCGTTTACTCCGCTAAATTCTCACGGCTGATGGAAACGCTCTTAATCTGGGCATACAACCACTGGCCGGGCTTCAGGTGCAGCTCATCGCGCGCCCAGGGCGTGACCCTGGCCCACAGTACGCTGTCGCCGACCTGAAGTTTGACCTCGACCTGATCATCAACGTCCAGGCACTCCGTCACCTGCGCCGCCAGAATATTGCGGATGCTGCTGTTGTGCGGCGCCTCCAGCACCAGCGACACGTCGCTGGCGTTGATGCGGATGCGCAGCGGCGTTCCCGCCGGCGCGTCAAGCTTGCTGACCCACAGGTGCTGATCGCCCAGCGCCAGGGACGTCATGGCGTAACGGGGATGCGATTCCAGCACCCGCACGTTCAGCACGCTGGTCTGCTCCTCTTTTTGCAGCCAGGGACGCAACGCACTGCTGGCCCACACCTCTTCCAAACGCCCCGCGGCGCGAACCTTGCCCGCGTCCAGCACCACCACCTGCTCCGCCAGGCGCAGGATTTCATCCATGCTGTGGCTGACATACAGAATGGGAATGTTGACGTCGTGCGCCAGTCGTTCCAGATACGGCATCAGCTCCCGCTTGCGCGGTAAGTCCAGCGACGCCAGCGGTTCATCCATCAGCAGCACTTCCGGCCCGGTCAGCAGCGCGCGGCCGATCGCCACCCGCTGCTTTTCACCGCCGGAAAGCGTACGCGGAAAACGGGTGAGCAGCGGCCTGATGCCCAGCAGATCGACGATATCGTCAAACTGGCCGCGCATCCCCGCTGCCATGCCGTATTCCAGATTGCCCCGGACACGGTAATGCGGAAACAGGCGGGCATCCTGAAACACATAGCCGACGCGCCGTTTTTCCGGCGGCAGGCAAATCTTGCGTTCACAGTCCACCAGCACGCGATCGTTCAGCACCACCCTGCCGCGTTGCGGCCGGGTCAGGCCGCCGATCACGTTAATCAGGGAGGTTTTTCCCGCGCCGGACAGGCCGAAAACGGCGGTAATGCCGCGCCCCGGCAGCGTAACGTTCACTTCCAGCGCCAGGTCGCCAAGGCGCTGGCTAAAATCCAGTTCCAGCATCTTGCGTTACCCTCCCAACCGGCGCTCGCTCCAGCGGGCGAGCCATTCCGACATCAACAGCGACAACAATGACAGCACAATCGCAATGATACACAGGCGGGCTGCATCGGCCTCCGCGCCCGGCGTGACGATCAACGTGTACATCGCCAGGGGGATAGTGCGGGTTTCGCCCGGAATGTTGGAAACGAAGGTGATGGTTGCGCCGAACTCGCCCAGCGAGCGGGCAAACGACAACACGGTACCGGCCAGGATGCCGGGAAAAGAGAGCGGCAGCGTAATGGTGAAGAATACGCGTAATGGACTGGCGCCCAGCGTACGCGCCGCCAACTCCAGCCGGCGGTCCACCGCTTCCAGCGCCAGCCGGATAGCACGCACCATCAGCGGAAACGCCACCACCGCCGACGCCAGCGCGGCGCCGCGCCAGCTGAAGCTGAAGCTGAAACCAAACCAGTCATACAGCCATTCGCCGATAAAACCGCGACGCCCCATCGCCACCAGCAACAGGTAGCCAATTACCACCGGCGGCAAAACCAGCGGCAAATGAATGATGCTGTCGAGCAGGGCTTTTCCGGGGAAGCGGCAACGGGCTAGCACCCACGCCACCGCAATACCAAAAGGCAGGCTGAAGAGGACGGCGATCACCGAGACTCTGAGGCTCAGTGTCACCGCCTCCCATTCATAGGGACTTAGCATCATCAGCGCGGGCTGAACCCGTAACGTTTAAACACGTCTGCGGCTTCCGGCGTGCGCAGGTAGTCGTAGAATGCCGTCGCTGCCGGCGTCTGGTGATCTTTCACGATCGCCATCGGGTATTCCACCGGCTTGTGGGAACCTTCGGGGAAAACACCTACAACGTGCACTTTCTTGCTGGCGACGGCGTCGGAGCCATAAACGATGCCCAACGGCACTTCATCGCGCTCAACCAGCGCCAGCGCGCCGCGCACGTCGTTAGCACGCGCCATCAGCGGCGACAGCGCATCCCAGGCCCCCAGGTTTTGCAGCGCTTCTTTGGCGTAGATGCCCGCCGGTACGTGATCCGGGTCGCCAACGGCCAGGCGACCGCCATTCAGCAGTGATTTCCAGTCTGTCTCTTTATTCAGGGTAACTTTGTCGGTTTTGAACGACGGGGAAGCGACCAGGACCAAATCGTTACCCAGCAGGGTGAAACGGGTATTTTCCACGATCAGTTTTTTATCAACGGCGTAATCCATCCATTTCTGATCGGCGGAAATGAACATATCAGCCGGTGCGCCCTCTTCAATCTGGCGCGCCAGCGTGGAAGAAGAAGCAAAAGAGGAGACGATCTTTACGTCCTTACCTTTTTCATACTGCGCGGCAATATCCTGAAGTGCGTTGGTCAGCGATGCGGCGGCGAATACGGTGACTTTATCCTGCGCCTGCGCACCCTGACTGATCCCCAGCGCCAGTACGGCGCCGGCAAACAGTTTATTCCATCCCTTCATCATGTACCCCATTGTTGAAATCATACTACGCTGTATAAAAAATTATATGACGTAACAAAGATCGCTGTCACCGACTTTATCGGCTGAAAGTCTTAAGACTTTACCTGCGTCACACACGTTTGCTTTTTATTCGCACCGGGCACCTATAAAGAGGTAGCCCTGAACGGGGACAGATAAAAAAACACCCGGCGCCGGGCCGGGTGTCTTATGAAATGGAAATCATCGGCGATCAATGAGATCGTTTCGATAAATCAGTGCGCTTCTCTGAGTGACCAATACCGGAAATGATATTGAACAATTCACCCAGGCCATAAATCATAACCAGAATCACCGCCATGACCACAGGAACCATGCACGCGGCGAAAACCAGGCTTTTCAACAATTCGAACATAGGGGTTGCCTCATTTGATGTCTTCTACAGACGCCGCTATCACGCAACACCGCCGCCTGCTACAACGCAATTCGTGAATATTACCGAATCGGGGTGAGAATTTTAAGCACCCTTGTGTAAATATAACTGGCTAAACGTGCGATTTGCCTGTTAATGGGTAAATCAGCGAGAATATCCGCTTGTTGCGCTGAACCGGAACCATGTTATGCAGGCTGAAATTTTACTGACGCTCAAACTTCAACAGAAGCTGTTTGCCGATCCCCGCCGCATCGAGTTGCTTAAGCAAATCCGCCACACCGGCTCTATCAGTCAGGGGGCCAAACAGGCCGGTATCAGCTACAAAAGCGCCTGGGACGCCATCAACGAGATGAATCAGTTGGCGGATGAAACCCTGGTCGATCGCGCCACCGGCGGTAAAGGCGGCGGCGGCGCGGTGCTGACGCGCTACGGCGAACGCCTGATTGCCCTGTATGATCTGCTGGGGCAAATTCAGCAAAAAGCCTTCGACGTGCTGAAGCAGGACGATCTGCCGCTCGACAGCCTGCTGGCCGCCATCGCCCGCTTTTCGCTGCAAACCAGCGCGCGCAACCAATTTTTCGGCACCGTCACCAGCCTGGATCACCGCCAGGTTCAGCAACATGTCGACATTCTGCTGGCCGACGGCAAAACCCATTTACAGGCGGCGATCACCGAACAAAGCGTTTCCCGTCTCGACCTGAAGCCGAGTAAGGAAGTGCTGGTGCTGATCAAGGCGCCCTGGATCAAAATCATTAAAGACGCCACGCTGGCGGGCGCTGCGGATAATCGCCTGGGCGGCGTCGTCAGCCATATTCACTCCGGGCCGGATCGCAGCGAAGTGCTGGTCGGCCTGCCCAGCGGAGAAACGCTGTGTTCAACGGTGAATAATGACGAACTCGCCCGGCTAGCGCTCAAGCCCGGCGACACCGTTACCGCCCAGTTCAACGCCGACCGCGTGATACTCGCCACGCTCGCCTGAGCGGCCAGCGCGTCAATGCGTCGTCCGGCGCATTGACAATCCCCCCCGTTGCGCTTATTCCTGATAATCCGTCCGTTTTCGATCCACAGGGAACCTATGTCCAGTTTACATATCCGTCAGGGGCGCTTCCGCCTGAGCGACATCCGCACGCTGTTTTTGCCCGAACTGCAGATTAATCAGGGAGAAAGCTGGGCTTTCGTCGGCGCGAACGGCAGCGGCAAATCGGCGCTGGCCCGTGCGCTTACCGAAGAACTGACGCAGCTTAACGGCGAGTACCGCAATGATTTCGCCTCCCGCGTGCGTCTGTCCTTCGAGCAGTTGCAAACGCTGGTTAATGAAGAGTGGCAGCGTAACAACACCGACCTGCTCGGCCCTGACGAAGACGACACGGGCCGCACCACCGCCCAGATCATTCAGGAAGAGGTGCATGACGACGCGCGCTGCCTTACGCTGGCGCGCTTGTTCGGCATCGAAGCGTTGCTGACGCGGCGTTTCAAGTACCTCTCGACAGGTGAAACCCGCAAAACCCTGCTGTGCCGCGCGCTGATGACCAACCCGCGCTTTCTGGTGCTGGATGAGCCGTTCGACGGGCTGGACGTCGCCTCCCGCGCCCAGTTGGCCGGCATGCTGCAAACCCTGTCGGCGCAGGGCATTACGCTGGTACTGGTGCTCAACCGTTTTGATGAAATTCCCGATTTCGTCGATCACGTCGGCGTGCTGGCCGAATGCGAGCTGGTTGAAACCGGCGCGCGTGCGGCCATTCTGTCCCAGGCTTTGGTCGCCCAACTGGCGCACAGCGAGCGCTTGCAGGGCATGCGCCTGCCTGAAACCGAAGACCCGGCCCGCACGCCGCAGTTGCCTGCGGACCAGCCGCGCATCATCCTGCGCAACGGCGTCGTCAGCTACAACGACCGCCCGATCCTGCACAGCCTGAACTGGCAGGTAAACCCCGGCGAACACTGGCAGATCGTCGGGCAGAACGGCGCGGGAAAATCCACCCTGCTCAGCCTGATTACCGGCGATCACCCACAGGGGTACAGCAACGATCTGACGCTGTTTGGCCGCCGGCGCGGCAGCGGTGAGACCGTCTGGGACATCAAGAAGCATATCGGCTACGTCAGCGGCAGCCTGCATCTGGAATACCGCGTCAGCGGCACCCTGCGCAGCGTGATACTGTCCGGATTCCTGGACTCCATCGGCATCTACCAGGCGACCTCCGACCGGCAGGAAAAACTGACCCGTCAATGGCTGGCGTTATTAGGCATGGAAGCGCTGGCCGATCAGCCTTTTCACGGGCTGTCATGGGGTCAGCAACGCCTGGCGTTGATCGCCCGCGCGCTGGTGAAGCATCCCGCCCTGCTGATTCTCGACGAACCGCTGCAAGGGCTGGACCCGCTCAACCGCCAGTTAGTCCGGCGCTGGGTTGATATTTTGATTGCCGAAGGGGATACTCAACTGCTTTTCGTTTCCCACCATGCGGAAGACGCACCGGCATGCATCACGCACCGGCTCAGCTTCATCCCCGACGGCGAACGGTACCGCTATCTGCAAGAGCGGCTGTAAACCCGCGTCCTCTTCCCGGCTGACACAGCCGGGAAGCCGTGTAAACGCTACCACTTTGTTTCTTCTTTCCATCCCCCGCCACGCTTCCTGACACGTACCAATCGCCGTATAATGTCAACAGTCACATGTTTCACCGTTGTGTAAACGATTTCATTTATTGGTGTTAGATCACCTTTTTACACCCGGCGGCATGCTATCGTCATCGTCACAAAAGAGAGCGAGGAGTTCGTTTATGTTTGTACTGGTAACAGGTGGAAGCGGTTACATCGGAAGCCATACTTGCGTACAGTTAATGCTGGCGGGATATACCCCGGTCATTCTCGATAATCTGTGCAACAGCAAGGCCAGCGTACTGGAACGCATCACCACCCTGGCCGGCAAACAGCCGGTGATGTATCAGGGAGACATCCGCGATCGTCAGTTGCTGGATCGCATCTTCTCCGAACAAAACATCCACGCCGTCATTCACTTCGCCGGCCTGAAAGCGGTGGGCGAATCCGTCAACAAGCCGCTGGAGTATTACGACAATAACGTTAACGGCACCCTGGTGTTGCTGGAAGCCATGCGCGCCGCCGGCGTGAAAAACATGATTTTCAGTTCCTCCGCCACCGTATACGGCGATCAACCGCAGATCCCCTATGTGGAAAGCTTCCCCACCGGCACGCCGGCCAGCCCTTACGGCCGCAGCAAGCTGATGGTTGAGCAGATCATGCAGGACCTGCAACGCGCCGATCCGCAATGGAGCGTCACCCTGCTGCGTTATTTCAACCCGGTCGGCGCGCATCCGTCAGGACTGATGGGCGAAGATCCGCAGGGCATTCCCAATAACCTGATGCCCTACATTTCGCAGGTTGCCGTTGGCCGCCGCGATTCCCTGGCGATTTTCGGCAACGATTACCCCACTGCGGACGGCACCGGCGTACGTGACTACATCCACGTCGTCGATCTCGCCGACGGCCACCTGGCGGCGCTGAAAGCCAAAAGCGACCAGCCCGGCGTGCACATCTACAACCTGGGCGCGGGCGTGGGCTACAGCGTATTGCAGGTGGTCGACGCCTTCAGCAAGGCCTGCGGCAAGCCGGTGAACTATCACTTCGCGCCGCGCCGCGACGGCGACCTGCCGGCCTACTGGGCCGACGCGAATAAAGCCGATAAAGAACTCAACTGGCGCGTAACCCGCTCTCTGGACGATATGGCCCGCGACACCTGGAACTGGCAGTCGAATAACCCGCAGGGCTACCCGGACTAATCAGGAGTATTTTTTCATGACAACATTTGACCCGGTGGATCATCCTCACCGCCGTTATAATCCGTTAACCGATCAATGGGTTCTGGTTTCCCCGCACCGCGCCAAGCGCCCCTGGCAGGGGCAGCAGGAAGCGCCGGCGCAGCAAAACCTGCCCACGCACGATCCGGACTGCTTTTTATGTCCGGGCAACGTGCGAGTGACCGGCGACAAAAACCCGGATTATCAGGGCACCTTCGTATTCACCAACGACTTCGCCGCCCTGATGCCAGACACCCCTGAGGCACTGGAGAGCGACGATCCGCTGATGCGCTGCCAAAGCGCGCGCGGCACCAGCCGGGTCATCTGTTTTTCTCCCGATCACAGCAAAACGTTGCCCCAGCTTTCACTGCCCGCCCTGGAGCAGGTGATCCGCACCTGGCAGGAACAGAGCGCCGAGTTAGGCAAAGAATATCCGTGGGTACAGGTATTTGAAAACAAAGGCGCGGCGATGGGGTGTTCCAACCCCCACCCGCACGGCCAGATTTGGGCCAACAGCTTCCTGCCCAATGAAGCGGCGCGCGAAGATCGCCTGCAGTTGGCGTACTTCCATCAGCACCACTCACCGATGCTGCTGGATTACGTCAAAAAAGAGATGAACGACGGCGCGCGCACCGTGGTGGAAACGGAGCACTGGCTGGCGGTGGTGCCTTACTGGGCGTCCTGGCCGTTTGAAACCCTGCTGCTGCCTAAAGCGCATCTGCTGCGCCTGCCGGACATCACCGCAGCCCAGCGCGCCGATCTGGCGCTGGCGCTGAAAAAGCTGACCAGCCGTTACGACAACCTGTTCCAGTGCTCCTTCCCCTACTCCATGGGCTGGCACGGCGCGCCGTTCCATCAGACCGAACCGATGCACTGGCAGTTGCATGCGCATTTTTATCCGCCGTTGTTGCGTTCCGCCACGGTGCGCAAATTTATGGTGGGTTACGAAATGCTGGCGGAAACCCAGCGTGATTTAACCGCGGAGCAGGCCGCAGAACGTCTGCGTTCCGTCAGTGACGTTCATTATCGTGAAACCGGAGCAAAATGATGAATCTGAAACAGCACACCCAGGATATTTTTACCCGCTATTTTGGCTATGCTCCGGCATTAACCGTCCAGGCGCCCGGCCGGGTTAACCTGATCGGCGAACATACCGACTACAACGACGGCTTCGTGCTGCCCTGCGCGATCGACTACCAAACCGTCATCAGCTGCGCCCGCCGCGACGATCGCAAAATACGCGTGCTCGCCGCCGACTATGACAACCAGCAGGACACGTTTTCCCTGGATGCGCCCATCGCGTCCAACCCGGATCTGATGTGGAGCAACTACGTACGCGGCGTGGTGAAATATTTGCAGACCCGCGATCCCAACTTCGGCGGCGCGGACATGGTGATCAGCGGCAACGTTCCGCAGGGGGCCGGCCTCAGCTCTTCCGCCTCGCTGGAAGTGGTGGTCGGGCAGGCGCTTAAAACGCTTTATGACCTGCCGCTGGACGGCGTGGCGCTGGCCCTGAACGGCCAGGAAGCGGAAAACAAGTTCGTCGGCTGTAACTGCGGCATCATGGATCAACTGATCTCCGCCCTGGGCGAAGCCTCCCATGCCCTGCTGATCGACTGCCGCTCGCTGCAAACCCGCTCCGTCTCCCTGCCGGAGAATGTGGCGGTGGTGATCATCAACTCTAACGTGAAGCGCGGCCTGGTCGACAGCGAGTACAACACCCGCCGCAAACAGTGCGAAGAAGCCGCCCGCTTCTTTGAGGTGAAGGCGCTGCGCGATGTCACCATGGCGCAGTTCCTGGCGCGTAACCCCGGCCTGGACGACACAGCGGCCCGCCGGGCGCGCCACATCATCAGCGAAAACGATCGTACCGTGGCCGCCGCGGACGCATTAGCCGCCGGCGATTTGCGCCTGATGGGACAACTTATGGAGCAGTCTCACATTTCCATGCGGGATGACTTCGAGATCACCGTGAAACCGATCGATACTCTGGTGGATATTGTAAAAGGCGTTATCGGCGAGCGCGGCGGCGTACGCATGACCGGCGGCGGCTTCGGCGGCTGTATCGTGGCGCTGATGCCGGCGGATCTGGTCGACGAAGTACGTTCCGTCGTCGCCCGTGAATACCCGGCGCAAACCGGCCTGAAAGAAACCTTTTACGTTTGCCAGGCATCACAAGGAGCGGGACCATGCTGAACCACTTTGCCTCCGGCACAGCGCCGGACGGCCAGCCCTTTCAACTGACCCAACTGCGCAACGCCGCCGGAACAGAACTGACTCTGATGGACTGGGGCGCAACCTGGGTTTCCTGCCAGGTGGCGCTCGGCAACGGCGCCCGGCGCGAAGTACTGCTGGGCTGCGCCACGGCGGCGGATTATCCGCAGCAGGGCGCTTATCTGGGCGCGACCGTGGGGCGTTACGCAAACCGCATCGCCCACGCCCACTACCTCCGGGATGAAAAGCCGGTGGTTCTGGCCCCGAACCAGGGGGAACATCAGTTGCACGGCGGCCCGCAGGGGTTTGACAAACGCCGCTGGCAGCGGGTTTCCCATGATGGCGGGCAGGTGACCTATCGCCTGTTCTCCGCCGATGGCGATCAGGGCTTCCCCGGCAATCTCGATGCGGAGGTGTGTTACCGCCTCACGGAGGATAACCGGGTAGAAATCAGCTATCTGGCAAGTACCGACAAGGACTGCCCGATCAACCTGACCAACCATGCCTATTTCAATCTGGACGGCGACGGCGCCACCGCCAACGCCCTGGCGCAAACGCTGCAACTCTTTGCCGACCGTTACCTGCCGGTAGACAGCGAAGGCATCCCCTGCGCCGACCTGACGCCGGTTGAAGGGAGCGGTATGGACTTCCGTCAGGCCAAGCCGCTGAATCGCGATCTGCTGAAAGATCGCTGCCAACAGCGGGTAAAAGGCTACGATCATGCTTACCTGCTGCACACCACCTGCCGTCAGTGCGAACATCCGGCGGCGGTACTGACGTCTGCGGATAAAAAAGTGACGATGGACGTGTTTACCGACGCCCCCGCCCTGCAGCTTTACAGCGGCAACTTTTTGGCCGGCACGCCCGACCGTAAAGGTGGGACATACGACAATTACGCCGGCGTGGCGCTGGAAAGCGAGTTTTTACCCGACAGCCCGAACCACCCGGAATGGCCGCAGCCCAACTGCGTCATCAAAGCTGGCGGAAAATACCGTTCCCGCACCACCTATGCGTTTCAGGTCGTCAGCTAACGCCCGGTATTCCGGCTAAGCGTATATGTATGTGAAGGGGCATCCGGATGCCCCTTCTTTATTTCCGCTACAGCACCGCGCCGTTGCTCTCGATAACCTTTTTAAACCAGTTAAAGCTCTTCTTGCGCGAACGCGCCATCGTCCCGGTACCGTCATCGTGTTTATCCACATAGATAAACCCATAGCGCTTACTGTATTGCCCGGTCGTGAATGAAACGCAATCGATGCAGCCCCACGGGGTGTATCCCATGAGCTCCACGCCGTCATAGGTGACCGCTTTCTTCATCTGCTCAATGTGCGCCTTCAGATATTCAATACGGTAATCGTCCTGCACTACGCCTTCGGCGTCCGGCTTATCGATGGCGCCAAACCCGTTTTCCACAATGAACAGCGGCTTCTGGTAGCGCTCGTACAGCACGCACAGTGAGTACCGCAGTCCTACGGGATCGATTTGCCATCCCCATTCCGAAGCCTTCACATACGGGTTCGGCACGCTGCCTTCAAATCCGGCCAATGCGTCGCCGCTGCCTTTCTGGCCTGCCTGCACCGCATTGCTCATGTAATAACTCAGACCCATGTAATCGGCGCAGCCTTCGCGCAGAATCTGCGCATCCTGCGGTTCCATAACGATGTTGAACCCTTTACGCTCCCATTCACGCAGAATATAGGACGGATAGTAGCCGCGCATATGCACGTCACCGAACAGGAAGCGCTCACGCATCGCTTCTTCGGCATACATTACGTCATCCGGATTACAGGAGTATGGATAGAGCGGCACGCAGGCCAGCATGCAGCCGATCTGAAAATCCGGATTGATTTCATGCCCGCGTTTCACCGCCTGCGCGCTGGCGACAAACTGGTGGTGCAGCACCTGGTACATGCACTCTTCCGGGTTCGGTTCATCGGGAAACACCACCCCGGAGCAGCAATACCCGAACAGCGGCGTTTTGTAATTACGTTGGTTATTGATTTCATTGAACGTCATCCAATATTTCACTTTATTGCGATAACGGCGCATCACCACGTCGCTGTAATGCACAAAGAAATCCAACACCTTACGGTTCTTCCAGCCGCCATACTCTTTCACCAGATGCCACGGCATCTCAAAGTGCGACAGGGTAACCACCGGCTCAATGCCGTACTTCAGCAGCTCATCGAACAGATCGTCATAGAATTGCAGCCCCGCTTCGTTCGGCTCCTGCTCATCGCCCAGCGGAAAAATACGCGACCAGGCAATAGAGGTACGAAAGCAGCGAAACCCCATCTCGGCGAACAGCGCGATGTCCTGCTTGTAATGAGAGTAAAACGCCACGGCGTCATGGTTGGGATAAAAGGCGTCGTCACGTACGCCGTCGGTGACGACGCGCGGCACGCCATGCGCTCCGCCGGTCAGAACATCCGCGATGCTAACGCCCTTCCCGCCCTGATCCCATCCGCCTTCAACCTGATGGGCGGCGACCGCGCCGCCCCACAGAAAGTCTTTGGGTAACTGACACTGTTTCATAATACGGATCTCACTTTGTTACGGTAATCAATGCATCGCCGCTGACGACGTTGGCGCCCTGCGTGGTTACGGCGGAAAACTCATCGGCGTTGGTCACCACCACCACCGTGGTCGGGTCAATCTGCTGTTCGGCCAGGAACGCCATGTCGAAGCCGATCAACGGTTGCCCCGGCTGAATGTCGTCCCCTTCTTGCACATGCGGCGTAAAACCCTGCCCGGCCAGTTTCACCGTGTCCAGGCCGATGTGGATCAGCAGATCGACGCCTGAACGGGAGCGCAGCCCGATAGCGTGGTGGGAAGGCAGCAGCGTTTCCACCCTGCCGGCGAACGGCGCACGCACCATACCCTCACTGGGCGTAATCGCAATGCCCAGCCCGAGCAGACCGCTGGAAAACGCTTCGTCCTTCACCTGGGTTAAATCCACGGTTGCGCCGCTGAGCGGGCTTGCCACCTGGATGCTGTCGCCGCTCTTCAAAGCCTCCGGGTTATCGCCGGCGGCAAGTTTGGTTTCGTCCTGTGCTTCATCATCTTCTTTGAATCCGGCGATCCAGGTGAATACCGCGCCCAGTACGAACGCCACGCTGATGGAAAGCAGGAAACCGAGGAACTGGGTCATGTGGCCGGACTTAAAGAACACCGGCAACACTGCGATACCCGGAAGGCAGTAACTCCAGGAAACGGCGTTGAACCAGCCCGCAATAGAGCCCCCGATGGCGCCAGCCAGACAGCCGCACAGCATCGGACGCTTCAGGCGCAATGCCACGCCGTAAATCGCCGGTTCGGTAATGCCGAACAGGCCGGTAACGCCGGCGGAGAGCGCTACGCGCTTCATTTCATCGTTTTTCGCCTTGAGGTAAACACCCAGCACCGCGCCCGCCATGGCGAACACCGGGGAAGCCTGTAAACCGGTAAAGGTGTCATAGCCCAAAGTGGCATAGTTGCCGACCGTCACCGGGGTGATCCCCCAGTGAACGCCCAGGGTTACCAGCGGCATCCAGAACGCCCCGACCACGAAGCCGGCAATGGAAGGACTGAGGTGATAAAGGTAGCTGTAGACGCCGCCGATAGCGCCGCCAATGGCGTTGCCGATCGGGCCGAACGCCAGCAGCGTAGCCGGTACCATGATGGCGATACAGAACATCGGGGTGAACAGGTTACGTATCACCATCGGTAAAATACGTTCGAAAAAGCGCTGGACGTACGACATCACCCACACCATCAGGATGATGGGGATTACCGCTGCGGTATAGCTCAGGTATTCCACCGGCAGGCCGAAGAAATCCAGCGAGGGCGCGTTAAGCGGGATACCGACGACGCGGGTCAGCACCTGCGCGATTTCCGGGTTGTTGACCGCTTCCTTCATCAGCGCCTGCATGGCCGGATCGGCAGAGTTCACCGTGATGATCTTGTTCGCCGTCAGCATGTTCATGTAATCCGGGCAAACCAGCGCACAGGCGGAAATCACCGCGCTGAACGGATTAACATTGAATTTTTTCGCGGCGGTAAACGCCACCATCACCGGCAGGAAGGTAAAGCCGGTCCAGGAGACGAAGTTCAGAATACGGTAGGCCCCGCTCGCCGGGTCCATCACCTCAATGGCGGCCAGGAAAGAAATGATCCCCTGCAATACCCCGCACGCGGCCAGAGGGTAGAGAAAAGGCGCGAAAATACTGGAAATGATGTCGATTAACCGGCTGAAGATGCCCACTTTGTTAACCGAGCCGGCGGTAGCGTTTTCGTCCAGATGAATCAGCTTCATCACTTCGCGGTACGCGTCCGCCACGTGGTTGCCGATCACCACCTGTAACTGTCCGCCGGCTTCCAGTACGGTGATAACGCCTTTCACCCGGCTTAACGTTGTTTTATTTACCTTCGAATTATCCTTTAAAATAAACCGCAGACGAGTTGCGCAATGTGTGAGATTAATCACATTATCATCACCGCCAATTAGCTGTACGATTTCCTTTGCCGATTGAGCATAATCGATCGCCATTATTATTTTCTCCGCTGTCGGGTACGGGTCATCACGGTTATACCGCGGTGTTTCGTGTGTTTATAATGAGAAAGTTGTTGTACTGATTGCAGCTTAGCAAAAAGGGAAAAGATGTCACGATATAACAAAGATGGGTCGGACGTAATTTGTCACGGAGAAAAAACAAGGTGTTTTATTTCTCGCCACAATAACGGGCTAACTTATTACCAATCACTTCCAGAATATAAACCACGGGAACCTGGGTGGTAACATTATATTCACCCTGAATTAATGTCTGCGCCATATGATAAGAGAGGTTGAAGTCCGCCATTTTAGCCAGCGAAGAGACGTCGTTGCTGGTGATGCTGACAATCTTACAGTGATGCAGGCTGAACTGGCTGGCAAGCTTCAGGATCTCCGGCGTTTCGCCGGAAACGGAAAGAATGATCGCTACCGCATTTTTATACATATCGCTGCTGATCGGATAATACGGATCGTCGATATAGTTACTGAATTTCCCGACGTTAGAAAAAAAACGCGCGCCATATTTTCCTAATGTGCCGGATGTTCCTGCGCCAACAAAAATAATACGTTCCATTCCGGCAATATGCCGGACCGCCTGATCGATAAGATCATCGAATTCGCTATTATTGATACTTTTAAAAAAACTGACTATTTCACTGACGCCGGAATAAGCCGGTTGCTGAATTTCCTGCTCTAAATAAAGCTTAAAGCGAATACGAAATTCAGAATAACCGTCACAGTTCATTTTTTTACAGAAGCGCAATACGGTGGTGGTGGAAACCTGCGCCGCATCCGCCAACTCGCGGATGGTCATGTACATCACTTTTTCCCGGTTTTTGATGACATAGTTATAAACCATCATTTCCAGGCCATTAAGATTGGCAATTGAAGCATGGTTAAACATAAGTCATATCCGGCTATATTAACGTCATGTCACAGTTGGGAAAATATAACAGATTCCGCCGGCGAATAATACGGCCCGGAAACAGGCCGTAGCCGCCTTCGCCTGACGGCATTGACAATACTTTACCCCCCTTCCTCTTGTGGTTTTTATCCTCCCGCCGCTAAACTAGCGCCGCTCATTATCTGTAACGGAAGACCTATGGCCCCGGCATCACTGACACGACAGCTTCTGCACCGTCTGCGCGTTAAAAACGTGTGGGCCGGCGTGCTCGTTGCGTGCTGGATGCTGCTGAACGCCCAGATGGCGATTGCCGGGCATCGCTGCGCGATGCAAATCGATGGCCCGATGCCGTCCGTACAGCACATGAGCCACGGGAACGCCGGCGCAGACATGCCCCACCATTCCGCCATGCAATCGGCGGAAATGCTGTGTGAACAGCACTGCGCGCCGGACGGCATCCATCAGGAAACCGCCGATCATCTGCCGCTGCTGGCCGTTCCGCTGGTCAGCACGGAATTACGCATCGCCGACCTGAGCGATGACTCACTTCCGGGTAAACCCGCCTGGTCACCCCCCCCTCCTACGGCGCCACCGGCTGAAATCCGTTTCTGCCGTTTCAGAGAGTAACTCCGAACGTAAAACCAGCTAACCGCTGCGCCCCATGACGGGTGCCGCGCAATCTTGTTTTTCATTTTTTCGGAGTAACATCATGACGACATTCGCATTTATCCGCCGTACCCTCTTCCCTGCCGCTTTCGGCTGCGCGTTGGTTCTCTCACTGCCGGCGCAGGCTGCCGACCACAGCGGTCACCACATGCAGCACGACAGCACCATGCAGTCCGCCGCCGAAACGGTGTATCACGCCACCGGCACCCTCAAACGCTGGGGGAAAACCGACGTTTCCATCACGCATGATCCGGTCGCCGCGCTTAACTGGCCGGTGATGACCATGTCGTTCAGCCTGCCGGAAAACGGCGATATTCAGGCACTGCCGGACGGCAGCAAGGTGACGTTCAGCTTCCGCCAGACCGAAGACGGCTACGAACTGACGCAAATCAGCCCCGCAGCGCAATAAACCGGAGCCCGCTATGCCTACCCGTAAGCAACGCCGCATCGCGGCGTGGCTGACGGCCATGTGGCTTCTGCCCGCCGCCGCCCAGGCGGCGGATCTGACGCTGGAGCAGGCCCTGAGCGCCGCGCAGAACTATTCTGCGGCGCTTTCGGCCAACCGGCATCAGGTCAATGCGCTGAACAACATGGCTGACTCCGCCACCCAGCTTCCCGATCCCAAACTTCAGGTTGGGATCGAAAACCTGCCGCTTGGCGGCACCAACGCCCGGCGCATCACGCGCGACGGCATGACGATGCAGCGCATCGGCGTGATGCAGGAGTACGTCAGCAGCACCAAGCGCGAACGCAAGGCCGATACCCTGCGCGCGCAGGCGGCGCAAACCGCCGCCGCCACGGAAACCATCCGCACCCAGTTGCAGCGCGATACCGCACAGGCCTGGCTCGATCTGGCGCTGGCCCAACGCAGCATGGCGCAGGCGCAGAAGCTGGTCAGCGAAGGCGAACGGCAGATTGGCCTGCAAACCGCCGGCGTCGCCAACGGCAGCGCGCCCAGCAGCGTGCTGGACGCCCGCCTGACGCTGAGCGCCATGCGTGACAGCGTCAGCGACGCCGGGCGTGACGTGCAGGTGGCGCAGGCCCGTCTGATGCAGCTGACCGGCAAGAGCGACGTCAACGTCGCCGGCCCCCTGCCGCGCTATCAGCGCCTTCCTGCCGACATCGCGACGCTGCGGGAAGCCATCAGCGAGCACCCCGAAGTGTTGCAGGCGCGGCGTGAGTCCGACGTGGCGAAGGCGCGTTCTCAGCAAAGCGCCGTGGCGGCACTGCCCGATGTCGGGGTTGAGGTGTATTACGCCCGGCGCGGCGATGACTATGACGACATGGCCGGCGTGATGCTTACCGTCGATTTGCCGTTGTTCAAGTCACAACGTCAGGACAAAGACTACGCCGCCGATGTGGCCCGCAGCATGGAAACCAACGATCGCCTGACCCTGCTGGAGCGCGATCACCGGGCGCAGCTCGACACCCTGGTGGCGCAATATCAGGCAGCGCAGAGCCGCTGGCAGCGCCAGCAGCAGGAGATCCTGCCGTTGCTGAGCAAGAAAAACCGCCTGCTGGAGTCCCAGTACCGCGCCGGCACCAGCTCGCTGGCGGAAGTCATGAGCGGCCGCCGTGCCCTGCTGGAAAACGAGCTGACGTCCCTCAGCGCCGAACGGGATATGGCGCGCCTGTGGGCCGCAATCCGCTACCTCATTCCTCAGGAGTTACCACAATGAAAAAAAACCTCGCCCTGAGCGCGCTGGCCCTTGCCCTGCTGGCTGCGGGCTGGATCGGCTATCAGTGGGGGCAACGCAGCGCCGTTCATGACGTACCGCCTGCCGCTGCCGACGGGCAGCGCAAGGTGCTGTACTGGTACGATCCGATGGTGCCGGGCCAGCGTTTCGATAAACCGGGAAAATCGCCGTTTATGGACATGGAGCTGGTGCCCCGCTATGCCGACGAGGAGAGCAGCGACAGCGGCGTTACGATCAGCGCCCGCCAGCAGCAGAACCTGGGCATCAAAACCGCAGCGGCGGAGATGCGGACGTTATCGCAGAATCTGGCGGCTTACGGCACCGTCGCCGTGAATGAGCGTCTGCTGAAAACACTGTCATCACCCAGCGCCGGGGTGATTGAGCAACTGCGCGTAAAGGCGCCGCAGCAGGCAGTCCGTGCCGGAGAAACACTGGCGGTCATCTGGAATCCGACCTGGAGCGGCGCCCAGCAGGAATACCTCGGCGTGCGTCAGACCGGCGACGCGGCATTAACTCGCGCCGCACGGCAGCGTCTTGCCCTGTTATTTATGCCGGAGGACGTCATTCGCCGGGTGGAGCGCAGCGGCCAGGTTCAGCCCAGAATGGAAATCCGCGCCCCGCAGGAAGGTTATATTTCCAAACTTGAAGTCCGCGAAGGCCAGCAAATCACGCCCGCCCAGCCGTTGTTTGAGCTGGCCGCGCTCGATCAGGTCTGGGTCGTGATTGACTACCCGCAGTCTCAGGCCAACCGGATAAAAATCGGCGATCGCGTCACCGCCTCCGCCAACGCCCTGCCGGGCGTGACGTTCGACGGCACGGTAAGCGAGCTGTTGCCGGAACTGGACGCCACCACCCGCAATCTGCGGGCGCGCATCGTTCTGCAAAATCCGCAGCAACAGCTCAAACCCGGCATGTATCTCACCGTCAGCGCCGCCTCCCACCAGGCGCGCCGCGTGCTGAGCATACCCCGCCAGGCGCTGATTACCACCGGCGAGCACAGCCGGGTGCTGCTCAGCGACGGAAACGGCCACTTTACCCCGGTCAACGTACGTACCGGCGAAAGTCAGGGCGAGTGGACGGAAATTCTCGACGGATTGAAAGAAGGGCAGCAAGTGGTCACTTCCGGCCAGTTCCTGATCGACTCTGAGGCCAGCCTGCGCAATGCGCTGCCGCAGTTCTCCGGCGGGCAGGAAAAACCGCCGGCGGAAAAAGCCGCACAGCAACAATACAGCATAATGGGAACCCTGAAGGCGCAGGACGGCGAAACGCTCACCATCAGCCATGAACCCATTCCCGAGCTGAAATGGGGGAAAATGACGATGGACTTCACTCTGCCCGGCGGTAAGCTGCCAGCGGACGTGCAGCCCGGATCGCGCATCCATTTCAGCTTCACCATGGATGAAAACGGGATAGTGATTACCCACATCATGCCCGCAGGCAACGGCGCGCAAGGAGGCCATCCATGATCGCCGCCGTGATTCGCTGGTCCTTACGTAACCGCCTGCTGGTGTTGCTGGCAGCGGCGGGCCTGGCCCTGTGGGGGCTGTGGGCGGTACAGAAAGCGCCGCTGGACGCCCTGCCCGACCTTTCCGACACCCAGGTGATCATCCGCGTCAGCTACCCCGGCAAAGCGCCGCAGATCGTCGAGAATCTGGTCACTTATCCGTTGACGACCACCATGCTGTCGGTCCCCGGCGCGAAGACGGTGCGCGGTTTTTCAATGTTCGGCGACGCCTACGTCTATGTGTTGTTCGACGACGGCACCGACCCTTACTGGGCGCGCTCGCGCGTGCTGGAGTACCTCAGCCAGGTGCAGTCCAGCCTGCCGCCGGAGGCCAAAGCTTCACTGGGGCCGGATGCCACCGGCGTCGGCTGGGTATTCGAATATGCCCTGACGGATACCACCGGCAAATACAGCCTGGCGGATTTACGCGCCCTGCAGGACTGGACGCTGAAGTACGAGCTGAAAACCGTTCCCAACGTCTCTGAAGTCGCCAGCGTCGGCGGCATGGTGCGTCAGTATCAGGTGGTGTTGCAGCCGGAAAAAATGCGCGCGCTCAACGTCACCCACCAGCAGATTACCGCCGCCATCAAAGCCGCTAATCAGGAAGGCGGCGGCTCGGTGCTGGAATTGGGGGAAGCGGAGTATATGGTGCGCACCTCCGGCTATCTGCAATCGCTGAATGATTTCCGCAACGTGGTGGTCACGAGCCGCAACGGCGTACCGGTGATGCTGTCCGACGTCGCCGCCCTGCGCCTCGGGCCGGAAATGCGGCGCGGCATCGCGGAGCTGAACGGCGAAGGCGAAGTCGCTGGCGGCATTATCATCATGCGCTCCGGCAAAAACGCGCTGGAAACCATCGACGCGGTGAAAACCAAGCTGGCGCAGTTGCAGCACAGCCTGCCGCCGGGCGTGAATATCGTCACCACCTATGACCGTTCCCAGCTGATTGAAAACGCCATCGACACTCTGTCGTACAAGCTGCTGGAAGAATTTATCGTCGTCGCGGCAATCTGCGCGCTGTTCCTGTTTCACTTCCGCTCCGCCCTGGTGGCGATGATCAGCCTGCCGCTGGGCATCCTCGGCGCGTTCGTCATCATGCATTATCAGGGCGTGAACGCGAATATCATGTCGCTCGGCGGCATTGCCATCGCTATCGGCGCGATGGTCGACGCCGCCATCGTGATGATCGAAAACATGCATAAGGCGCTGGAGCAGTGGCGGCATGAACATCCGGGGCAGAAACCGCGCAGCGATGATTATTGGCGCGTGACGGAAAAGGCGGCGATTGAAGTCGGCCCGGCGCTGTTTTGCAGCCTGTTGATTATCACACTGTCGTTCATCCCGGTTTTTGCCCTGGAGGCGCAGGAAGGCAAGATGTTTTCCCCGCTGGCCTTCACCAAAACCTATGCCATGGCGGTCGCGGCCGGACTGGGCATTACGCTGGTGCCGGTGCTGATGGGGTATTTTATCCGCGGCAACATCCCGGATGAATCCGCCAACCCGCTCAACCGCTGGCTGATTGCGCTATATCACCCGCTGCTGGAGTGGGTGCTGGCGCGGCCGAAAACCACGCTCGCGATCTCCGCCCTGCTGCTGGCGCTGACGGCCTTCCCCCTCAGCCGGCTGGGCAGCGAATTCATGCCGCCGCTGGACGAGGGCGACCTGCTCTATATGCCATCCACCCTGCCCGGCATCTCGGCGCGCGAAGCAGGCCGGTTACTGCAACTGACCGATCGCCTGATCAAAACCGTGCCGGAGGTGGAGACGGTATTCGGTAAAGCCGGACGGGCGGAAACCGCCACCGATCCCGCACCGCTGACCATGCTGGAAACCACCATCCGCTTTAAACCGCATGACCAGTGGCGGCCGGGCATGACGATGGACAAGCTGATTGCCGAACTGGACGCCAGGGTTCAGGTTCCCGGCATCGCCAACGTCTGGGTACCGCCGATACGCAACCGGCTCGACATGCTGTCGACCGGGATCAAAAGCCCGGTGGGCATCAAGGTTAACGGTAACGATCTTGCCCAAATCGAGCCGGTGGCCGAACAGATCGAACGGGTGGTGAAACAGGTGCCCGGCGTCACCTCCGCACTGGCCGAACGCATGAGCGGCGGCCGTTACGTCGATATCGACATCAAACGCGACGCCGCGGCCCGCTACGGCGTCACCGTACAGGAGTTGCAGTCAGTCGTCGCAACATTGGTGGGCGGAGAAAACATCGGCGAAACCATCGAAGGCCGCCAGCGCTTCCCCATCAATATTCGTTATCCGCGCGAGCTGCGTGATACGCCGGAAAAACTGCGCGCCCTGCCGATCGTCACCGCCTCCGGCGCGCAGGTAACGCTGGGCGATCTGGCGACCGTACGCATCAGCGAGGGCGCGCCGATGCTGAAAAGCGAAAATGCACGTCTGTCCGACTGGATTTACGTCGACCTGCGCGGGCGCGATCTGAAATCAGCTGTCGAAGAGATGCAGCAGGCGGTAAGCCAGCAGGTAAAACTGCCGGAAGGCGTGTCGTTGAGCTGGTCCGGGCAGTTTGAATATCTGGAACGCGCCAGCGCGCGGCTGACGCTGGTTCTGCCGCTGACGTTGATCATTATCTTCGTCCTGCTGTACGTCACCTTCGGCAAAATCCGCGACGCCCTGCTGATTATGGGCACCTTGCCTTTCGCCCTGATCGGCGGCGTGTGGCTGCTTTACCTTCTGGGGTATAACCTGTCGGTGGCCGGCGCGGTCGGCTTTATTGCCCTGGCCGGGGTTTCTGCCGAGTTCGGGGTCGTTATGCTGCTGTATCTTAACCACGCGGTGGAGAAACGACAGAAAGACGGCGCGCCCTTGTCATACGGGCACATGCTGGATGCCCTGCGTGAAGGTGCGGTACTGCGCGTGCGGCCCAAGGTGATGACGGTAGCGACCATCATGGCCGGCCTGCTGCCTATCATGTGGGGCGGCGGCACCGGCTCTGAAGTGATGCAGCGCATCGCGGCGCCGATGATCGGCGGCATGATCACGGCGCCGCTGCTGTCGATGCTGGTGATTCCGGCGGTCTATCTGTTGCTGCATCCGGCGAAGAAATAAGGCATTCCGGGCGTTCCGCGCCCGGTTTTCCGGCGGTCAGTATTCTGGTTTACTCCGAGTTTATGTCCGGGGGGTTCCGCTTGCCGCGTTTGAGGTCTACGCTTACAGCGTAAGTGAAGCCGTTAAGGCCTGCCCGCAGGTCTGAAAACGACACGCCAAACAACACGCAAAAGGAACAATTCTCATGTTTATGCGCAAGGTTCTCCCTGTTTTCGCCGGGCTGCTGCTGGCCGGCAGCGTTTTTGCCGCCGACACCGCCACGAAGGCGCCTTCGGAAAAACAGCTGGCCCAGCAACAGAAAATGACCGACTGCAACAAACAAGCTACGGCTAAGTCGCTGAAAGGCGACGAGCGTAAAACCTTTATGGGTAGCTGCCTGAAAGCCGGCAGTCATTCCGGCGAAGCCCTGACCCCGCAGCAGCAAAAAATGAAAAGCTGTAACACGCAAGCGGCCGGGAAAGATCTGAAAGGCGACGCGCGTAAAACCTTTATGAGCACCTGCCTGAAAAAAAGCTAAGCGCCGTTTCACCTTCTCTTCGCGGGAAAGCACACGCTTTCCCGCTCATTATGCATATCCAGTCGTCAATAAATTGTCTATGTTTATTCTCATGTTTGTTATTGCCGCGCCTCACGTCACGGCAGTATAATGATAATAGTTATCATTTAAAAAGTTAAACAAAGGAGTTTAGCCATGGCTGTAACGAAGCTGGTACTGGTAAGACACGGTGAGAGTGAGTGGAACAAAGAGAACCGCTTCACCGGCTGGACGGACGTTGAGCTTTCCGACAAAGGACGCACCGAAGCAAAATCCGCGGGCAAACTGCTTAAAGCCGAAGGTTTCTCTTTCGACTTCGCGTATACCTCGGTCCTGAAGCGCGCTATCCATACGCTGTGGTTCGCACTGGACGAGCTGGATCAACAATGGTTGCCGGTGGAGAAATCCTGGAAACTGAACGAACGTCACTACGGCGCGTTACAGGGACTGAACAAAGCGGAAACCGCGCAAAAATACGGCGACGACCAGGTTAAGCTGTGGCGCCGCGGCTTTGCCGTCACGCCGCCGGAGCTGACGAAGGACGACGAGCGTTATCCGGGGCACGACCCGCGCTATGCCAAACTGAGCGAAAAAGAGCTGCCGGTTACCGAAAGCCTAGCGACCACCATCGACCGCGTGATCCCTTACTGGAACGACGTGATCAAGCCGCGTATCGCCAGCGGTGAACGCGTGATTATCGCCGCACACGGCAACTCGCTGCGCGCCCTGGTGAAGTACCTCGATAATCTGAATGAAGAAGAAATCCTCGAACTGAATATCCCGACCGGCGTGCCGTTGGTTTACGAGTTCGACGAAAAGATGAACCCGATCAAACACTACTACCTGGGCAATGCGGACGAAATCGCCGCCAAAGCCGCGGCGGTCGCCAATCAGGGCAAAGCCAAATAACCTTTCCGGCCCCGGCGACGGGGCCTCTCTCCTGCTTTTCTTTCCCCCGCGGCTTGCCGGATTGCCGGTTCAGCAACTATTACTTAATAGATACCGTTTACCGACACGGCATGCGCCGGCAGGTCAATGCCGCTACGCAGCCCTTTTCTCCCAAGGAGGTTGCTCATGATTCTTCCCGCAGTCCGGCGTAGCGCGCTGTTACTGGGCGGTTTACTGCTCAGCGCATCGTCACTGGCTATGGATACCAGCGTTATTTTAGTTAATCCGACCGGTATTTCCGTCCTGGACGGCCAGGCCCGCTATCAGGACGCGCAGGGCAAGTGGCACGACGCCGGTTCTGTCAATCAGCCGGACAATAGGTTACCGACCCACGGGCGCAAGCTGAACAACATCAGAATGGACGACAACGCGGTCAGCGACGTTCGCCTGCAACCGATCCGCGCGACCAGCCGCCAGGTGCGCCCCTATGTGATCCTGACCTCCACCCGGGTAAACGGGCAGACCTATTAAACGCAAAAGACCGGGCATACCGGCCCGGTCTTTTCGCTGACGCCGCATCACATTCAGGCGTTACGCGCTTTTACCGCCGCCGCTAACTGGCGCAGCAACGTTTCCGTATCCTGCCAGCCGATGCAGGCGTCGGTCACGCTCTTGCCATAAACCAGCGCTTCGCCGCTTTCCAGGCTCTGATTGCCTTCAACCAGGTTGCTTTCAATCATGACGCCCATGATGCTCTTTTCGCCGGTAGCAAGCTGACGGCACACGTCCGTACCCACGTCCATCTGCTTTTTAAACTGCTTGCTGCTGTTGGCGTGGCTGAAGTCAATCATCACCAGCTCCGGCAGACCGGCTTTTTTCAGCCCTTCCTTCACCGCCTGCACGTGCTCGGCGCTGTAGTTCGGCTCTTTACCGCCGCGCAGGATGATATGGCAATCGCTGTTACCACTGGTATTCACGATGGCCGAATGCCCCCACTTGGTCACAGACAGGAAGCAGTGCGGCGCGCTGGCGGCATTGATCGCATCAATGGCGACCTTGATCGTGCCGTCAGTACCGTTTTTAAAGCCGACCGGGCAGGAAAGGCCGGATGACAGCTCGCGGTGTACCTGGGATTCGGTCGTGCGCGCGCCGATGGCGCCCCAGCTCATCAGGTCCGCCACGTACTGCGGGGTGATCATGTCGAGGAATTCCCCGGCGGTCGGCATGCCGCTGTCGTTGATTTCCAGCAGCAAGCTACGGGCGATGCGCAGGCCGTCATTGATCTGGTAACTATTATCCATATGCGGATCGTTGATCAGCCCTTTCCAGCCCACGGTGGTGCGGGGTTTTTCAAAATAAACCCGCATCACGATCTCCAGTTCGCCGTTCAGCTCTTCGCGCAGCGCAAGTAAACGTTGCGCATACTCTTTGGCTGCGGCGGGATCGTGAATAGAGCACGGGCCGACGATCACTAACAGGCGATCGTCCTGATCGTGCAATATCCGGTGAATAGCGCGACGCGCCAGCGACACCGTATCCGCCGCCTGCTCGCTTGCGGGAAACTTCTCTAACAGCGCAACCGGCGGCAGGAGTTCCTTGATTTCTTTAATGCGTAAGTCGTCGTTCAGGTAATTCATAGCTTGTCCAATGGTGCCTTTCGGTAAAACTCAAGTCTTTCAATCTATCCCGACAATGGCTGACTTGTAAACGTAACTTTGCACTCAGATTTTTATGTCTGCCTGAACACCCTGAGTTATAAACCAAAAAAGTTAACGGCCAGAGAAAGGAGTTATCTGACAGGGTCGCCGTTGCCCCGCGTCAGGAGTAAACTGAAAGAAATCTTCTATGGATCGCAACGTATGCCCGAACACACCCATGCTTCTCCCGCAACGCATGACGGCAACAGCCGGCGCTTAGTGCTGGCTTTTGTCGTCACCGCCCTGTTCATGATTGCCGAAGTGGCCGGCGGGATCATATCCGGTTCGCTGGCGCTGCTGGCCGATGCCGGCCATATGCTGACCGACGCCGCCGCCCTGCTGGTCGCGATTCTGGCGGTGCGCTTCGCCCGGCGCGATCCTACGGCTCAGCACTCTTTCGGCTATCTGCGTTTAACGACGCTGGCGGCGTTCGTCAATGCGGCTGCGCTGATGGTGATCGTCGTTATTATCGTCTGGGAGGCGATACGCCGCTTTTTGGCGCCGGCGCCGGTAATGGGTCCGACAATGCTGGCCGTCGCCGTAGCCGGGCTGCTGGCGAACCTGCTGGCGTTCTGGCTGCTGCATCACGGTTCGGAAGAGAAAAACATCAACGTCCGCGCCGCCGCCCTGCATGTCCTGGGCGATTTGCTCGGCTCCGTCGGCGCGATTGCGGCGGCCATCGTCATCATGTGGACCGGCTGGACGCCCATCGACCCGATTCTTTCCGTGCTGGTTTCCTGCCTGGTGCTGCGCAGCGCCTGGCGTTTGCTGAAAGAGAGCACCAATGAGCTGCTGGAAGGCACGCCGCTGGGCATAGACAGCGTGAAGCTGCAAAAGGCGCTGTGCCGCGAGTTTCCGGAAGTGCGCAACGTGCATCATGTACACATCTGGCAGATAGGCGAACAGCGCCTGATGACGCTGCACGTGCACGTTATTCCGCCGCACGACCACGACGCGCTGCTAGACCGGCTGCAACACTATCTGGAAGAGCATTACCATATCGGGCACGCCACCATTCAGATGGAGTATCAAGGCTGCGAAGAGCCGGATTGCGACCTGACGCACCACGCCGCGCAATCAGCGGGACACGCGCATCATCATCATTGAGAAAGCATCACTAAAAAACGCCCCGTGATACGGGGCGTTTTTATCAGGACGCAGAGGAAAACGGACGGGAACCGTTCTTTCTGGCGCTTTTAATCCAAAGCCAGGAGCCGTTCAGCGCAATGGCCGTCAGGATCAGGTATTCCAGCGCCATGGCGTAGACGCCCTGAATCGCGAAAATCACCACGCTGATCACGTCCACTACCACCCACAGCAGCCAGTTCTCAACGTATTTACGCGTCATCAGGACCATTGCCACAATCGACAACACCATCATGGCGGAATCCCAGAACGGGAAGGCATCCGGTTGCAGCGCCGGCATGGTGACCTGCATCCCCATCCCCTGCATTAAATCAACGCACACCCGGGTCAGGAAGGCGAATACCGTATCGATATGGAAAGTCATCAGCAACAGGCCGGCCAGAGAGGCCACGCCCCACGCCAGCGCGCCGGACGCGCTCAGCCAGCGGATTTTAAGCTCGGCCTGGTTGCCGTCTGTGGTGCGGCTCCAGGCATACCAACCGTAGATGTTGGCGGCAAAGAAAAACACCTGTAGCAGCAGGCTGGCATACAGCTGGATCTGAAAAAAGATCACCGCGAACAGCGTGACGTTGATCAGGCCGAACAGATAGTTGACGATCTTCTCTTTGCTGGCGAACCAGATGCACAGCAGGCCGAACAGCGTACCGATGGCTTCAATCCATGAAAGATCGTAACCCCCCTCGCCCAGCGGGATGTGAACCAGAATATTGCCCGTACTGAAGAAATCCATCGTTACCTCGCGTTACGGAAATCAGGCATTACCTTTTACCCGCAGCTTCAGTTCGGCGGCAAAATCCAGCATCCGGTTCAGCGGAATCAGCGCTTTTTCGCGCACGCCGTCGTCTACGTGGATCTCATGCTGACTGCCGCCCTGCTCCAGCCCTTCGGCAATCGCTTTCAGGCCGTTCATCGCCATCCAGGGGCAGTGAGCGCAACTGCGGCAGGTAGCGCCTTCCCCGGCGGTAGGCGCTTCCAGCAACTCTTTGTCCGGGCATGCCTGCTGCATCTTGTAGAAAATGCCGCGATCGGTAGCCACGATCATCTGCGGGTTGGGCAACGTACGGGCCGCCTGAATCAGCTGGCTGGTTGATCCCACTGCATCGGCCAGCTCCACCACGCTGTGCGGCGATTCCGGATGCACCAGCACCGCAGCCTGCGGGTACAGCGCTTTCATGGCGGCAAGCGACTGGGTCTTGAATTCGTCGTGGACGATGCAGGCGCCCTGCCAGCACAGTATGTCCGCGCCGGTCTGCTTCTGCACGTAGCTGCCGAGATGGCGGTCCGGCGCCCAGATAATTTTTTCGCCCAGGCTGTCGAGGTGTTCAATCAGCTCTACCGCGATGCTGGAAGTCACAACCCAGTCGGCGCGAGCTTTTACCGCCGCCGAGGTGTTGGCGTACACCACCACGGTGCGATCGGGATGGGCATCGCAAAACGCCGAAAACTCAGCCTCAGGGCAGCCCAAATCCAGGGAACATTCGGCCTGCAGGGTCGGCATCAGCACCTGCTTCTCCGGGCTGAGGATTTTGGCGGTTTCGCCCATAAAGCGCACGCCGGCCACCAACAGGGTTTGCGCCGGGTGGTCGCGCCCAAAGCGGGCCATCTCCAGCGAATCCGCCACGCAGCCGCCGGTTTCTTCCGCCAGCGCCTGAATTTCCGGATCGGTGTAGTAATGCGCCACCAGCACCGCATTGCGTTGCTTCAGCAGCGTTTTGATTTTTTCACGATAGAAACGTTTTTCATCTGGAACCAATGAAGCCGGTTTCGGCGGAAACGGATATACCGCAGCATTCGGGTCAAACATCGCGTTATCCCTCACTTCCCGTGGAGATGGATCGTTCGCTGAGTATACCGCAATTCACTGGTGAAGCGACCACTTAATAGTCATTTTGTTTTATATACTAAACATGGAGGTAATCGAAAGCATGAAAAGCAATCGCATTGATACATTGAAGCAAGTAAGGAACTTTATGAGTACAGGGAAATGATTGTGGGTCGTACAGGATGACTCGGCTTCGCCTCGCCCTACGGGCCGTTGCTGCGCAACGTTATCCTTCACTTTGTTGCCCCATCATCTGCATCAAATGATGGTGGGTCGTGCAGGATTCGAACCTGCGACCAATTGATTAAAAGTCAACTGCTCTACCAACTGAGCTAACGACCCGCAGAAATAGCTTAAGCGGAGACGTTTCCTGAATGGTGGGTCGTGCAGGATTCGAACCTGCGACCAATTGATTAAAAGTCAACTGCTCTACCAACTGAGCTAACGACCCATAACCAGGAAACAAAACAGAAAAACCGGACAGTGAGTGAGATGAAGACAAACACTGAGAATGGTGGGTCGTGCAGGATGACTCGGCTTCGCCTCGCCCTACGGGCCGTTGCTGCGCAACGTTATCCTTCACTTAGCTACCCCATCATCTGTATCAAATGATGGTGGGTCGTGCAGGATTCGAACCTGCGACCAATTGATTAAAAGTCAACTGCTCTACCAACTGAGCTAACGACCCGCACACGCGGTTATTACTGTTACTTCAAGATGGCGTATTGTGCAGGATGACTCGGCTTCGCCTCGCCCTACGGGCCGTTGCTGTGCAACGTTATCCTTCACTTAGCTACTCCATCACCTGTATCAGATGATGGTGGGTCGTGCAGGATTCGAACCTGCGACCAATTGATTAAAAGTCAACTGCTCTACCAACTGAGCTAACGACCCATCTTGAAGCAATGCCGCAATCAATCTGTTCAGATTGTTTCGGCAACGGCGGCATATATTACCGATTTATCATTTCAGCGCAACCAAAAAATCCCGGAAGATGTTCAATTGATTGCACTTCGTACGACACGGCGCAGAAACGAACAGCTATCTTCCGCGCCGGGAGGAAAAAAGATTACTGTAACGCGGTGATGCGTTTTTGCGCCTGTTTGGCGGAATCCGTATTCGGATACTGTTTCACCACCTGCTGGAAAACGGCCTTCGCTTTATCTTTTTGCCCTTTTTCCTGCATGATCACGCCAACTTTATACATCGCTTCCGATGCTTTCGGCGACTTCGGGTAATTTTTCACCACGACCGCAAAGTAATAGGCGGCATCATCTTTTTTACCCTTGTTGTAAAAAAGCTGGCCCAGCCAGTAATTCGCATTCGGCTGATAGGTGGAATCAGGATATTGCTTCACAAACGCCTGAAAAGCGGTAATCGCCTGATCATACTGCTTCTGTTCCAGCACCAGGGAGACCGCTTTGTTGTAATCGGTGTTCGCATCGCTGCCGCTGGTGGTTTGGTTACCGGCCGCTGCCGCATTGCCCGCCGCAGCAGGCGCAGATGCCGCAGCTCCGGCGTCAGATGACGTCGCTGCCGCCGCAGAACCACCCTGAGACTGGCCGCTGCTCAGGCTGTCGATCTGCTGATAAATCTGTTTCTGGCGCTCGACGATCTGGCTCAGTTGGTACTGATTTTCCTGAATCTGTCCGCGCAACGTATCAATATCACGCTGGTTGTCGGAGAGTTGCTGCTGAAGTTGGGTCAATACCTGCCCCTGCGCGTTGGTAATACGCTCCAGAGAGGTCACGCGGTCTTCAACCGACGCTGATGCGGCCAGCGGGACTGCGACGCCAACCAGCAACGCCAGACCCAAAAAACGATGTCTGAAATTACTGCTCATGCTTTACCTGCTTTACTTTATCCGTTATATCCGGGCTGCGCCGGCAGGCGCAACCCGGGATCTTCAGATATCTGAGAGATTAGTAAACCAGTACCGCACGACGGTTTTTCGCATAAGCGGCTTCGTCGTGGCCCAGTACGGCCGGCTTCTCTTTACCGTAAGATACGATGGAGATCTGATCGGCACCCACGCCTTTACCCTGCAGGTACATCTTCACCGCATTGGCACGACGCTCGCCCAGCGCGATGTTGTATTCCGGCGTACCGCGCTCATCCGCATGGCCTTCAACGGTGACTTTGTAGGACGGGTTGTTACGCAGGAAGGTTGCATGCGCATCCAGCAACTGAGCGTAGTCAGAAGAGATGTCATACTTGTCCAGACCAAAGTAAACGATGTTGTTTCTTTGCAGTTCCTGCATCTGCAGACGCGCCTGCTCTTCAGAAGAGAGGTTGCTGCTGCCGCTTTCCATACCGTTGCCGTTCATCATTCCGTTACCGGATTGATCGCCGTTGCTCGCGTTTTTGTTTGAACTACAGGCTGCGACGGCCATAATCGGCAGCGCCAGCATCAGCCCCTTCAGCACTTTGTTCAGTTGCATTTCTTGTTCCTTTAACATTTAAATTTGTTATGGATTATTACAGATACGGCGACCAGGCAGGGAATTTAACCTGACCATCAGTAGCCGGAAGACGCGCTTTGAAACGCCCGTCGGTCGAAACTAACTGCAACACGGACCCCATACCCTGAGTAGAGCTGTAGATCACCATGGTGCCATTGGGTGCGATACTCGGCGTTTCATCCAGGAAGGTATCCGTCAAAACCTGAACGGCCCCAGAACCCAGATCCTGTTTGGCGATATGCTGCGCACCGTTGTTCGTCCCGACCATAACAAGGAACTTGCCGTCGGTACTGACATCGGAGTCCTGATTCTGAGAGCCTTCCCAGGTCAGGCGCTGCGGCGTGCCGCCATTAATACTGACTTTATAAATCTGCGGGCGACCACCCTGGTCTGAGGTGAATGCCAGATTCTGGCTATCCGGGAACCATGTCGGTTCGGTGTTGTTGTTACGTCCGTCCGTGATTTGACGGATCTGGCCGGAACCGAGGTCCATCACATACAGATTCAAACTACCGGTTTTAGACAGCGCAAACGCCAGTTTGCTGCCGTCGGGGGAAAAGGCCGGCGCCCCGTTATGACGCGGGAAAGAAGCGACCTGGCGGATAGCGCCGTTGGACAGCGTCTGGATAACCAGCGCTGATTTGCCGCTTTCAAAGGTAACGTAAGCCAGCTTGCTGCCGTCCGGCGACCAGGCCGGGGACATCAGCGGCTGAGGTGAACGATGCACCACGAACTGGTTGTAGCCGTCATAGTCGGCAACGCGCAGCTCATACGGGAACTGACCGCCGTTAGTCTGCACCACGTAGGCGATACGGGTACGGAACGCGCCCTTAACCCCGGTCAGTTTCTCAAAGACTTCGTCGCTGGCGGTATGCGCTGCATAACGCAGCCACTGCTTGGTTACTTTGTACTGGCCCTGCGACATCACCGTGGCGGCGCTGCCGGAGGTATCAAGCATCTGATAGGAGACCACATACTGGCCATCAGCGCTGGGCTGAACCTGACCGATCACCACGTTGCTGATGCCCAGCGCGCTCCAGGCTGTCGGTGTAACTTCGGCCACGGTCGTCGGTTGTTGCGGCATACGGGCTACGTCGATCGGGTTGAATTTGCCGCTGTTGCGCAAATCCGCACCGACGATGCCGCCGATATCTTCAGGCGCAGCGCCCGGCCCCATCCACTTGAACGGCACAACGCCGATCGGACGGGCGGAGTCTACACCCTGGGTAATAACAATACGGACCTCGGCGTGGAGCACGCTCGCCCACAGAATAAAAAGGCCCATCACTAAACGAAACGCCTGCTTCATCATATCTCCCTTATCAGGCCCCGATGGCCGCGATAATTAGCAGAATTTTAACAAACCAACGCCCACAAGACCACATCTTACCTAACGCAGCAATCACATGATTCTGAAACAGGTTTGCTGCGCTTTGATAAACTTCATGTACTTAATTAGGTTTAAAGTCAATTGGTGCATTTTTAAACACCTGATAGACCGCATCACTGGGCGGTTTAGGGATTCTTGCCTGTCGTGCAGCAGTAATAGCTGCCTGACATAACGCAGGATCACCGCCTTCAGCTTTAACATCGATTAAGAGACCATCAGGAGCCAGCTTGATACGTAATGTGCACACTTTTCCGCTATAGCTGCTCGAATCGTAGAACTTGCTCTGTATTGCGGCCGTTACTTGCTGAAGATATCCACTGACTTCAGCACCAGAAGCACCACTGACTTTGTTATTTCCTTGCCCTGCGGCACCTTGCTTATTCGATGTCCCCTTAGCACCTTCCCCGCCCCCAGCCTTCGGCGCATTTTTATCCGATGCCAGCCCGCCAAACAGATCGTCTACATCACTCTTCTGTTTAGCCGCTGCGGCTGCGGCCGCTTTTTTCTCATCAGCCGCTGCTTTCTTCGCTGCGGCAGCATCTGCGGCCTTCTTGGCCTCGTCCGCGGCTTTCTTCTTCGCGGCTTCCGCTGCGGCAGCCTGCTGTTTTTTGGCTTCTTCCGCCTGTTTCTTCGCTTCCGCCGCGGCCTTCTCCGCCTCAGCTTTCGCTTTGGCCGCCGCCGCTTCCGCCTGTTTTTGCTGTTCCTGCGCTGCCTTGGCCGCTTCCTGTGCCGCCTTCTGCTGTTCCGCTAACTTTTTGGCGTCTTCCTGCGCTTTCTTCTGCTGCTCGGCGGCTTCTTTTTTCGCCGCTTCCTGCGCCTGCAAACGCTCTTTCTCCAACTGCTTCAGGCGCTGCTGCTCGGCAGCCTGTTTTTGCTGCAGTTCTTCAGCCTGTTGCCGGGCCTGCTTTTGGCGCAGTTGTTCCGCCCGCGCCGCGTCGGATTTTTGCTGCTGCTGGCGATTGTATTGCTGCACCATGGCGTTCGGATCAACCATTACGGCGTCGATGGAGGAACCACCGCCCCCGCCGCCGCCCGCGCTCATGGGGGCATCCTGCATTATCGACCCCCATATCAACAGCGCAATCAATACGATGTGCAATATGACGGAAACAATTACAGAACGGTTCAGCTTGTCGTCTTGCTCAGTTGCATTTACCACAATACGCTTCCAGGGGACCTGCAGTGACTAAACATCCGCTATATAACGGCTATCTTTAAAATTTTTTCCGGCCAAATGCAACACGCAGCCCGTTTCAGGCTGCATGTGCGGTGAAGGGCGCGCCGGTGTGCGCCTCATCAGATCGGCTGGGTCATCAGCCCAACGGACGTAACGCCGGCCTGATGTAACAAATTCAGCGCCTTGATGATTTCATCATAAGGGACATCCTTCGCTCCACCGATCAAAAATACGGTTTTCGGATTTGCCTTGAGTCGCGCCTGCGCTTCCGCGACAACCTGCTCCGATGGCAACTGCTCCATGCGATTGTGATCCGCCACGACCGCATATTGCCCAATGCCGGAAACCTCAACAATCACCGGCGGATTATCTTCGGAACTGACGGTCTTGGACTCCGTGGCGTCCGGAAGGTCAACCTCCACGCTCTGCGTGATGATCGGCGCGGTCGCCATAAAAATCAGCAACAGCACCAGCAGCACGTCGAGCAGCGGAACGATGTTGATTTCCGACTTCAGCTCGCGCCGGTTACGTAATCTTGCCATGCTAACCCCCTGACTTATTTGTTCTCGGTAGCAAAGGCCTGACGGTGCAGAATCGCGATGAACTCTTCCATGAAGTTAGCGTAGTTCTGTTCCAGCTTGCTCACACGCAGGTTAAGGCGGTTATAGGCCATAACAGCGGGGATCGCGGCAAACAGACCGATTGCCGTGGCGATCAGCGCTTCGGCGATACCCGGCGCCACCATTTGCAGGGTCGCCTGCTTCACCGCGCCCAGCGCGATAAAGGCGTGCATGATCCCCCAGACGGTACCAAACAGGCCGATATACGGGCTGATGGAGCCGACGGTGCCGAGGAACGGAATGTGGTTTTCCAGCCCTTCCACTTCGCGGTTAAGGGAAATGCGCATAGCGCGGGACGCCCCTTCAATCACGCCCTCGGAAGCATGGCTGTTCATCCGGTGCAGGCGGGCGAACTCTTTAAAGCCAGAATGGAAAATCTGTTCAGAACCCGTCAGGCTGTCACGGCGGGCCTGGCTTTCCTGATACAGGCGGGACAGTTCGATGCCGGACCAGAATTTATCTTCAAAAGCTTCCGCGTCACGGGTTGCGGCATTCAGAATACGCGTACGCTGAATGATGATGGCCCAGGAGGCGACGGAAAAGCAGATCAAAATCAGCATGATCAGCTTCACCAGCAGGCTCGCCTTCAAAAATAAATCAAGGATATTCATGTCAGTCACTGCTTAAACTCCGCGACAATAGACTTAGGAAGCGCAATCGGCTTCATTTGGTTTAAATCGATGCATGCAATCAACACCTCGGCTTCGCTGAGGACTTTCCCCTGCGAATCAACGATGCATTGTGCAAACGTGAGAGAAGCCCCTCGCATCGCGGTGATCTCGGTGCGCACCTCCAGCAGGTCATCAAGACGGGCCGGAGATATGTACTCAACCGTCATGCGGCGGACAGCAAAAGCGACATGCTCACTCAGCAATTGTTGCTGATTAAAATTATGTTGGCGCAGCATCTCTGTGCGCGCTCTTTCGTAAAAAGCGACGTATCGAGCGTGATAAACCACGCCGCCGGCGTCCGTATCTTCGTAGTAAATACGTACCGGCCATCGGAATAGCATCTTACTCACTTCACATCCCGGGAATACAAATTAACGCGGAATACTATACGCAAGAGAATTGGGGTTGGGAATGGGAGAGTAAGATGAGAACGAAAATAATTATGGCTCCCGAACAGAGCCATAACTATTTTGAATAACGGCTGAACATTCTTGACATTACTTGAGATTTCTCGCCGTAATCCTACCCGGGTGCAACTATCACCCGCGGTCAGCGAAAAAAGTAAATCAGCCCTGCCGCCAGAATCGGCAACGCGGGCAGCGGCAGGAAGAATAACCGCCAGATGCTGCGCTGGGGGCGAAACCCGACGCCGAAGACCACGCCGGCGCAGACCGCCCACATGATCAGGATGCCGTGCCAGATTTCCAGCTGGCTGGTTTTCGCCGCGAAGCGGGACGGGTCCCAGAACACACAGAATGCCAGCACCAGGGCCAGCACCAGTGAAAGAGCCCGCAAGGGGCTCTTGTCCGTTACCGCATACAGCTTATCGATCAACCCCATTACTTGGCGTCTTTCGCTGCAGCTTTTGCTTCGTTGTTCTCAATCGTCATCGCGGTGATGATGGCGAAAAAGCAGGCCAGAAGCGTTCCTAAAATCCAGGCAAAATACCACATGCTCGATGCTCCTTAGTCAGCCTATTAGTACAACGAATGCGTGTTGTTTTCGATGAAGTTTTTGTCCAGACGGCCGTACATCTTGTAGAAACACCAGGCGGTGTAGGCCAGTACAATCGGAACAAAAATAATCGCAACAATGGTCATCACCTGCAGCGTCAGCAGGCTGGACGTCGCATCCCACATGGTCAGACTCATGTTCGGGTTGGTGATGGAAGGCATCACGAACGGGAACATGGTTACGCCGGCAGTCAGGATCACGCACGCGATGGTCAGCGAGGAGAACACGAACGCCCACGCGCCGCGGCCCAAACGGGAACACAGGATCGTCAGCAACGGCAGCACCACGCCCAGCGCAGGCAGAGCCCACAGGATCGGCGCGTCGTTGAAGTTGATCAGCCAAGCGCCGGCCTGATGAGCCACTTCTTTGTGCAGCGGGTTAGACTCAGCCGCATGATCCAGCACGGAGGTCAGTACGTAACCGTCGATGCCCATCACCAGCCAAACGCCGGCCAGCAGGAACGCCACGGCCATGACCAACGCGCCAATCTGCGAGGCGGCGCGGGTGCGCAGCAGCAGCTCGCCAGAGGTCTTCATCTGCAGGTAGGTCGCACCCTGAACAATCAGCATGGTCAGACTGACGATACCGGCCAACAACGCAAACGGGTTGAGCAGTTGGAAGAAGTTGCCGGTGTAGAACAGACGCAGGTACTCATCCATGTGGAACGGTACGCCCTGCAGCAGGTTGCCGAATGCCACGCCGAATACCAGCGCCGGCACGAAGCTCCCGATGAAGATGCCCCAGTCCCACATGCCGCGCCAGCGCGGATCTTCAATCTTGGAACGGTAGTCAAAACCGACCGGACGGAAGAACAACGCGGCCAGCACCAGCACCATCGCCACATAGAAACCGGAAAACGCAGCGGCGTAAACCATCGGCCAGGCAGCAAACAGCGCGCCGCCGGCGGTGATCAGCCAAACCTGGTTGCCGTCCCAGTGCGGCGCAATGGCGTTCACCATAATGCGGCGCTCGGTATCGGTCTTACCGATGATGCGGGAGAGGATACCTACCCCCATATCGAATCCGTCGGTAATCGCAAACCCAATCAGCAACACGCCGACCAGCAGCCACCATACAAATCGCAATACTTCATAATCAAACATAGCGTGGACTCCTGTTTACCGTGCTTCCTGAGCAACCGCACCCGGCTGTTCAAAGTGATAACGGCCTGTCTTCATGCTGCTGGGTCCCAGACGCGCATACTTGAACATCAGATACATTTCCGCCACCAGGAACAGCGTGTACAGACCGCAGATCAGAATGATGGAGAACAGCAGATCGCCGGTGGTCAGCGACGAGTTCGCAACCCCCGTAGGTAGCACTTCACCAATCGCCCACGGCTGACGGCCGTATTCTGCCACGAACCAACCACATTCACTGGCGATCCACGGTAACGGAATACCTACCAACGCCAGACGATGCAGCCAGCGCTTCTCACCGACGGTACCGCGGACAGTGCTCCAGAAGGCGGCAGCGATGATCAGCAGAATCAGGAAGCCACAGGCAACCATGATGCGGAACGAGAAGTACAGCGGAGCAACTTTAGGAATAGAATCTTTGGTCGCTTGCTCGATCTGTGCTTCCGTCGCTTTGGCCGGGTTATCGATATAGCGCTTGAGCAGCATACCGTAGCCCAGATCCTGTTTGCTCTGGTTAAAGGCTTCACGCACGCTCGGATCGGTGTTGCCGGTACGCAGTTCCTGCAGCAGTTCGTAGGCCTTCATCCCGTTGCGGATACGCACCTGGTGCTGAGCCATCAGATCTTTCAGGCCCACGACAGGCTGATCGATAGAACGGGTGGCAATCAAACCCAGCGCGAAAGGAATGCGGATGGCGTAGGCGTTTTCCATCTTATCCTGATCCGGAATACCGATCAGGGTAAAGGCAGCCGGTGCCGGCTGGGTTTCCCACTCCGCTTCAATCGCGGCCAGTTTGGTTTTCTGCACGTCGCCCATTTCATAACCGGATTCGTCACCCAGTACGATAACGGACAGCGACGCCGCCAGACCGAAGGCCGCCGCAATGGCGAACGAACGCTTGGCGAAGGCAAAATCACGGCCTTTCAGCAGGTAGTAAGAACTGATGCCCAGAATGAACATCGCGCCCGTTACATAGCCCGCGGAAACAGTGTGAACGAATTTCACCTGTGCAACCGGGTTCAGGACCAGCTCGGCAAAGCTGACCATCTCCATACGCATGGTTTCGAAATTGAAATCAGAGGCGATGGGGTTCTGCATCCAGCCGTTGGCGACGAGGATCCACAGTGCCGACAGGTTGGAACCCAGAGCCACCAGCCATGTCACAACCATGTGCTGTACTTTGCCCAGACGATCCCAGCCGAAGAAAAACAGGCCGACAAAGGTGGATTCGAGGAAGAATGCCATCAGACCTTCGATGGCCAGCGGCGCACCGAAAATGTCTCCGACGTAGTGTGAATAGTATGACCAGTTAGTACCGAACTGGAACTCCATGGTCAGACCGGTGGCGACCCCCAGGGCGAAGTTGATACCAAACAACTTACCCCAGAACTTGGTCATATCTTTGTAGACTTGTTTGCCCGTCAGGACGTACGTCGTCTCCATGATTGCCAGCAAAAACGCCATCCCGAGCGTTAATGGGACAAACAGGAAGTGATACATCGCCGTTAAAGCAAACTGTAACCGTGACAGTTCGACTATATCTAACATCTTGACTCCTTGCTCCTCGCAGGAAGACTCCGACTTGCGGCAACCCGGTTTTCCTGGCGTATCCCTCGTGCTTCACACCTCGGCCTGAAACGCGCCGGATACGGAAAACCCTATAACTACCAGCAGTGAATGCCCTGAAATTACAAACAATATTGGAATCCAACCCCACCTTTCGTCAGCGATTTTCCTTATAGCTGTACCGCTGGCTTACCTCGTCTACTTCCCTTGAAGCATAGCCCAGAAAACCTTCTTAACGAAAAACCGAGGAGAGATAACAAATATAACAATTACAACAACCCGATATTACAGACTGTTAAATAGTACCGCTCTATTCCCACATAATAAATAGGCTTTTATGTGATAAAGATTGAATTTCTGTCTTTAGGTCAACAAATAATCAGAAAGAGGCACTAAGCAGAAATTGATCCAACGCAAGATTATCAAATTTGACATTTTATCACACTAGATCAATCACATTTTTACAGTAAATTCATTGGGATATGTTAATCAAAAGTTTCATTTTAACCACTAAATGAATTTATTGTTAAATATTTGTTTTAATCAGACCTGAAAGGGCTTCCGGGTAATAAATTCCATGATGTAAGGCGAAAATAAGCAGGGCAAACAATAGTCACCGATGTGAATTAATCACTTATTTTATTTCCGGGCTTATTTAAACCACTTTTTCATTTTCTTATTCAGTTATTGTGATTACTCAATAATTCTTACCAAAATAAAAAAGGCCATCCGAAGATGGCCAACATGTCGAGAAACTTAAATTCAGCTAAATGGTTTAACGCAATACGGATTTCACGGCGTTGCCGATTTCCGCCAGGCTGCGCACCGTTTTAACGCCGGCAGCTTCCAGAGCGGCAAACTTCTCATCCGCAGTGCCTTTACCGCCGGCAATAATTGCCCCGGCATGGCCCATACGCTTACCTTTCGGCGCAGTAACGCCCGCGATATAGCCTACCACCGGCTTGGTGACGTGCTCTTTGATGTAGGCCGCGGCGTCTTCTTCCGCATTACCGCCGATTTCACCAATCATCACGATAACTTCAGTCTGCGGATCTTCCTGAAACAGTTTCAGGATATCAATGAAGTTGGAGCCCGGAATCGGGTCGCCGCCGATGCCCACGCAGCTGGACTGGCCGAAGCCGGCGTCCGTCGTCTGCTTCACCGCTTCATAGGTCAGCGTGCCGGAGCGGGAAACGATGCCCACTTTGCCCGGCTGGTGAATGTGGCCCGGCATGATGCCGATTTTGCATTCGCCCGGCGTGATCACGCCCGGGCAGTTCGGCCCGATCATGCGCGCGTCGCTTTGCTCCAGCTTGGCTTTCACCACCAGCATATCCAGGGTCGGGATGCCTTCAGTGATACAGATGATCAGCTTGATGCCTGCATCAATGGCTTCCAGGATCGAGTCTTTACAGAACGGCGCCGGAACGTAAATCACAGACGCCGTTGCGCCGGTGGCTTGCACCGCTTCGCGCACGGTGTTGAATACCGGCAGGCCCAGGTGCTCAGTGCCGCCTTTGCCCGGCGTTACGCCGCCGACCAGTTTGGTGCCGTAGGCCAGCGCCTGCTCGGAGTGGAACGTGCCCTGACTGCCGGTGAAGCCCTGGCAGATCACTTTGGTATCTTTATTGATTAAAATGGACATTATTTCCCCTCCACAGCCGCTACGACCTGCTGGGCCGCATCTGTCAGGCTGGTTGCTGCAATGATGTTCAGACCGCTGTCAGCCAGTTTTTTGGCGCCCAGCTCAGCGTTGTTGCCTTCAAGACGCACCACCACCGGTACGTGCACGCCGACTTCCGCCACCGCGCCGATGATACCGTCGGCGATCAGGTCACAACGCACGATGCCGCCGAAAATGTTGACCAGCACCGCTTTGACTTTGTCATCGGAGAGGATGATTTTGAACGCTTCGGTAACGCGCTCTTTGGTCGCGCCACCGCCAACGTCCAGGAAGTTGGCCGGAGAACCGCCGTGCAGCTTGACGATGTCCATAGTGCCCATCGCCAGGCCGGCGCCGTTGACCATGCAGCCGATGTTGCCGTCCAGCGCCACGTAGTTCAGCTCCCACTGAGCCGCATGCGCTTCACGCGGATCTTCCTGGCTCGGGTCGCGCATTTCACGCAGTTCAGCCTGGCGGAACAAGGCGTTGCCGTCAGCGCCCAGTTTGCCGTCGAGGCAGATCAGATCGCCCTGCGTGGTGATCACCAGCGGGTTAATTTCTACCAGCGCCAGATCGCGCTCCAGGAACAGTTGCGCCAGTCCCATGAAAATCTTGGTGAACTGGTTAACCTGCTTGCCGGTCAGACCCAGTTTGAACGCCAGCTCGCGGCCCTGATACGGCTGCGGACCGGTCAGCGGGTCCAGCGCGGTTTTGTGGATCAGGTGCGGGGTTTCTTCCGCCACTTTTTCGATTTCCACGCCGCCTTCGGTGGAGGCCATGAATACTACGCGACGGGTGCCACGATCGAGCACCGCGCCCAGATACAGCTCTTTACCAATATCCGTTGCGCCTTCCACCAGGATTTGGTGTACCGGCTGCCCCTGCGCGTCCGTTTGATAAGTGACCAGGCGTTTACCCAACCAGTTTTCGGCAAAAGCGCGGATGTCTTCTTTGGTGTTTACCAGCTTCACGCCGCCTGCTTTACCGCGGCCGCCGGCGTGCACCTGGCACTTCACCACCCACGGGCCGCCGCCGATCTTCGACGCAGCCTCTTCCGCTTCACGCGGCGTGGTGCAGGCATAACCGACCGGTACCGGCAGGCCATACCGAGCAAATAATTGTTTTGCCTGATATTCGTGTAAATTCATGATGTTCTATCCATATATAAGTCTGAAGCCACTTCAGCACTGTCTTTTTTTGGATACGGCCCGCCGCAGGGCGGGTCAATGCATAGCGATACGCAGGTGAATATCCCGTGGCCGGGAGGCCACGGGAAGCCGGATTAAACGTCCAGCAGCAGACGGGCCGGATCTTCCAGCATCTCTTTCACCGTCACCAGGAAGCCAACCGACTCGCGGCCGTCAATCAGGCGGTGGTCATAAGAAAGCGCCAGATACATCATCGGCAGGATCACAACCTGGCCATCCACCGCCATCGGGCGATCTTTAATGGCATGCATGCCCAGGATCGCGCTCTGCGGCGGGTTGATGATCGGCGTGGACATCAGTGAACCGAAGACGCCGCCGTTGGTAATGGTGAAGTTACCGCCGGTCAGTTCTTCTACGGTCAGTTTGCCGTCACGCCCTTTCACTGCCAGCTCTTTGATACGTTTTTCGATGTCAGCCATGCCGATGGTGTCCACATCGCGCAGGACCGGCGTTACCAGGCCGCGCGGCGTAGAAACCGCAATGCTGACATCGAAATAGTTGTGGTAAACCACGTCTTCGCCGTCAATGGACGCATTCACTTCCGGATAACGTTTCAGTGCTTCCAGCACGGCCTTGATGTAGAAGGACATAAAGCCCAGACGTACACCGTGGCGCTTCTCAAAAGCCTCGCCGTACTGGCGACGCAGGTCCATGATCGGTTTCATGTTAACTTCGTTGAACGTCGTCAACATGGCGGTGTTGTTTTTGGCTTCCAGCAGACGCTCGGCCACACGCTTACGCAGGCGGGTCATCGGAACGCGCTTCTCGGTACGGCCAACCAGCGGTGCGGCGGCAACCGGCTCGGCGCTGGCTTTGGGCTGCGCGGCCAGATGTTTTTCCACGTCTTCGCGGGTGATACGGCCGCCGACGCCGCTGCCTTTCACGTCTTCAGCCTTAAGCGAATGCTCAGCCAGCAGACGGCGCGCGGTCGGGCTGAGGGCATCGTTGCTGCCCTCTTCCAGCGATGCAGTATGGCGCTGCGCAGGGTTGGATTCGTTCGCCTGCGCCTTATCGGCGACGGGCTTGCCGGAGATGTCCGCCGGACGCAGACGGCCCAGCAGCTGGCGGGAAATCACCGTGGCGCCTTCGTCTTCCAGAATGGCGTCGACGATACCCGCTTCCGGTGCCGGTACTTCCAGCACCACTTTGTCCGTTTCGATTTCCACCAGCACTTCATCACGCGCTACGGTATCGCCCGCTTTCTTGTGCCAGGTCGCCACGGTGGCGTCGGCGACGGATTCAGGCAGGTCGGGGACCAGAATATCTATGCTACTCATTCTCTATCCTTTGTTTTAAAAGCGTATCTTTTCAAAGCATTATTTGAAAAAAGCCATAATCGGAATCGATACTGTTATTCAACGTTCAGCGCATCATTAACCAACTCTTGCTGCTGCTTCTGGTGAACCGACATGTAACCTACCGCCGGTGACGCAGACGCCGCGCGGCCCGCATAGCGCAGAGAGGCGCCAAACGGCACGACTTCGCGGAAATTATGCTGGCTGCAATACCATGCTCCCTGGTTCAGCGGTTCTTCCTGGCACCATACGAAGTCATGCACGTGGGCATAAGGCGCCAACACGTTCTGCACCGCCTGATGCGGGAAAGGATAGAGCTGTTCGATACGCACGATAGCGACATCTTTCTGCTCATTCTTACGGCGCTGTTCCAGCAGATCGTAATAAACCTTACCGGAACACATTATCACGCGCTTAACGCCTTTCGGGTCCAGCTCGTCAATTTCACCGATAGCCGGCATAAATGAACCGTCGGCCAGATCGTCCAGCGAAGAAACGGCCAGCGGATGACGCAACAGCGACTTCGGCGACATGACCACCAGCGGGCGGCGCATTCCGCGCAACGCCTGACGGCGCAGCATGTGGTAAACCTGCGCCGGGGTGGACGGAACGCAGACCTGAATATTCTGCTCGGCGCACAGCTGGAGATAACGCTCCAGGCGTGCGGAGGAGTGTTCCGGCCCCTGCCCTTCGTAGCCGTGCGGCAGCAGCATGACCAGGCCGCACATCCGGCCCCACTTCTGCTCGCCGGAGCTGATGAACTGGTCGATGACGACCTGAGCGCCGTTGGCGAAGTCGCCGAACTGCGCTTCCCAGATGGTCAGCGTGCGCGGTTCCGCCGTGGCGTAGCCGTATTCAAACGCCAGCACCGCGGCTTCGGACAGCACGGAGTCCCAGACTTTGAAGTCGCCCTGACCGTTATGTACGTTCTCCAGCGGAACGTAAACCGAACCGTCTTTCTGGTTATGTATCACCGCGTGACGGTGGAAGAAGGTTCCGCGGCCGCAGTCCTCGCCGGAAATACGTACCGGCACGCCTTCGTCAACCAGCGTTGCATAGGCCAGCGTTTCGGCGCCGCCCCAGTCGAACGGCTTGGTGCCTTCGGCCATTTCAGCGCGATCAGCGTAAATTTTGGCGACGCGTGACTGCATTTCAACGCTTTCCGGCGCCCGGCTGATGCTGCGCGCCAGATCCTGCAGACGCTTACGCTCTACCGTACTCGGATAGCTTTCGTCCCACTCATGGTTCAGATACGGCGACCAGGTGAAAGTGTGCATGTTCATCGGACGCCACTCTTCTACCACGCAGTCGCCGCGATCCAGCGCGTCGCGATAGAGATTGACCATCTCAGTGGCATCTTCCAGCGACGCGACTTGCTGCTCGGCCAGTTTGTCGGCGTAGATCTTACGCGGCGTCGGATGCTTTTTGATCTTCTGGTACATGATCGGCTGGGTTGCACTCGGCTCGTCGGCCTCGTTATGGCCGTGACGGCGGTAGCACACCAGATCGATAAACACATCGCGCTTGAAGCTGTTGCGGAAATCCAGCGCCAGGCGGGTCACGAAAGCCACCGCTTCCGGATCGTCGGCGTTAACGTGGAAAATCGGCGCCTGCACCATCTTGCCGATATCGGTGCAATATTGGGTGGAACGGGCGTCTTTCGGGTTAGAGGTGGTGAAGCCAATCTGGTTGTTGATCACGATACGTACCGTACCGCCCACTTCATAACCGCGCGCCTGGGACATGTTCAGGGTTTCCTGCACGATACCCTGGCCGGCGATGGCCGCGTCACCGTGAATGGTGATCGGCAGCACCATGTCGCTGCGTGCCTTGTCCAGACGATCGCGGCGCGCGCGCACCGAGCCCATAACCACCGGGCTGACGATTTCCAGATGCGACGGGTTGAACGCCAGCGCCAGGTGCACCAGACCGCCTTCGGTTTCCACGTCGGAGGAGAAGCCCATGTGGTACTTCACGTCACCGGCGCCCAGGTGTTCTTTATGTTTACCGGCGAACTCGTCGAACAGATCCTGCGGTTTTTTACCCAGCACGTTGATTAACACGTTCAGGCGGCCGCGGTGCGCCATGCCCAGCACCGCTTCGCGGGTGCCGTTCTTGCCGGCGTGACGGATCAGCTCTTTCAGCATCGGAACCAGCGCGTCGCCGCCCTCAAGCGAGAAGCGCTTGGCACCGGGGAACTTCGCCCCCAGATAGCGCTCCATCCCTTCAGCCGCCGTCAGCTCACTCAGAAAACGTTTCTTTTCTTCAGGGCTGAAAACCGCCTGCCCGACGACCGATTCCAGACGCTGCTGGATCCAGCGCTTCTCTTCGGTGTTGGTAATGTGCATGTATTCCGCGCCGATAGAACCGCAGTAGGTCTGCTTCAGGGCTTCATACAGATCGGCCAACTTCATGGTTTCTTTGCCGATGGCGAAAGAACCCACGTTGAAGGTTTGTTCGAAATCCTCTTTAGTCAGGTTGTGGAACGCCGGATCGAGATCGGGCACCACATCCTGCTTCCACAAACCGAGGGGGTCGAGGTTAGCGTTCTGATGGCCGCGGAAACGGAATGCGTTGATCATCTGCAGGACTTTAACCTGCTTGGCATCGGTTTCCGGATCGTTCAGAGGTGTGTGGAATCGTGAAGGGTCTTTCGCCAGACGGCGGAAATATTCACGGGTTTGCGAGTGGAAGTGTTCGGATTTCAGTCCAGTTGTCGGCAAGGTCTCGAAGATCTCCCTCCAACTGTGGTCGACCGAGTCAGGATCGGTCAGGTAATCCTCATAGAGCTGTTCTATGTAAGACTGGTTTGCGCCCGCCAGATAGGAGGAATCCAGCCAGGCCTTCATTGCGCCGTTCTGCATTATGATCCCTTAAGCTTTAAAAGCTTCAGTTTTCGCCGTGATAAACATAGTGTTTCAAGTGGCCGGACTATTGCACTTATGTGTATAACCCATTGCCGTTAAAAACATTTCTCGTAATTAGATGCTGCGTAATTACTTTATCGTAACTACATCGTAACTACACGTTTCTTCAGTAAGGTTAATCAACGTTTTGTGACGAGGACACATAGCCTGTTGCCGAAATGTGTGTTGCACCTCACGCTCCGTAACCGGAACCAGGGAACCTCTAAAAACCGGCGAAACTGTCAGCTTTTAGAGATTTCCTCTGCGTAGCGGGAAAAACATCCGTTTTCCCCGCTACGAGACACACTCCCGACAAAAATTGCCGGAATTTTAATCAACTACCGCAATACTTAAGCACCACGCTGCAACAGCATGGACTTAATATGTCCAATCGCGCGGGTCGGGTTCAACCCTTTCGGACACACGTTTACACAGTTCATGATGCTGTGGCAGCGGAAAACGCTGAAAGCATCACTCAGGTCGTCCAGACGCGCCGGGGTTTCGGTATCGCGACTGTCGATCAGGAAGCGATACGCCGCCAGCAAGCCGGCCGGGCCGATGAACTTGTCCGGGTTCCACCAGAAGGACGGGCAAGAGGTCGAACAGCAGGCGCACAGAATGCACTCGTACAGTCCGTCCAGCTTGGCGCGCTGCTCCGGTGATTGCAGGTGTTCACGCGCCGGCGGGTTCTTGCCGTCGTTAAGCAGGAACGGTTTGATCTTTTCGTATTGGGTATAGAACTGCCCCATATCGACGACCAGATCGCGCACCACCGGCAGCCCCGGCAGCGGGCGGATCACAATCTTCTTGCCTGAACGCGTCAGCGCGGACACCGGCGTAATACATGCCAGGCCGTTTTTGCCGTTCATGTTCAGGCCGTCGGAACCGCACACGCCTTCACGGCAGGAGCGACGGAAAGACAACGACGGATCCTGCTCTTTCAGCTTGATCAGCGCGTCCAGCAACATCATGTCGCGCCCTTCTTCCGCTTCCAGCGTGTAATCCTGCATGCGGGGAGCGTTGTCCACGTCCGGGTTGTAACGATAAATAGAAAACTCGAGTCTCATCACCTGTTCCTCCGCAATCAGTAAGTACGCACTTTCGGCGGGAATGCCTCACGCAGCTTGGGCTGCATGTTGACGCTGCGACGCGTCATGCTCTCGCTTTGCGGCAGGTACAGGGAGTGACACAGCCAGTTGGCGTCGTCACGGTCCGGGTAGTCGAAGCGGCTGTGCGCGCCACGGCTTTCGGTACGGAAGTTCGCCGCCACCGCGGTGGCGTAAGCGGTTTCCATCAGGTTATCCAGCTCCAGGCACTCGACGCGCTGGGTGTTGAAGTCGCTGGATGTGTCGTCCAGGCGCGCATTTTTCAGGCGCTCACGGATCACTTTCAGCTCTTCCAGCCCCTTCGCCATCGCATCGCCTTCGCGGAATACCGAGAAGTTATGCTGCATGCAAGCCTGCAGCGCCTTACGGATCTCAACCGGATCTTCGCCGCTGCGGGTGCTGTTCCAGCGGTTCATACGCGCCAGGGAAGCATCGATGTCGGATTCGCTGGCGTCGCGGCTGGCGCCCTGCTCCAGCAGGCACTCCTGCAGGTGCAACCCGGCGGAACGGCCGAACACCACCAGGTCGAGCAGCGAGTTGCCGCCCAGGCGGTTAGCGCCGTGCACCGATACGCAGGCGATTTCACCCACCGCGAACAGGCCCGGAATCACAACGTCTTCGCCCTTCTCGTTGACGGTCAGCGCCTGACCGGTCACCTTGGTCGGAATGCCGCCCATCATGTAGTGACAGGTCGGGATAACCGGAATCGGCTCTTTCACCGGATCGACGTGCGCGAAGGTACGCGACAGTTCGAGAATGCCCGGCAGACGCGCTTCAAGCACATCTTTACCCAGGTGATCCAGCTTCAGCTTGGCGTGCGGGCCCCACGGGCCGTCACAGCCGCGGCCTTCGCGGATTTCGATCATGATGGAACGCGCCACCACGTCACGGCCGGCCAGGTCTTTGGCGTTCGGCGCATAACGCTCCATGAAGCGCTCGCCGTCTTTGTTCAGCAGGTAACCGCCTTCGCCGCGGCAACCTTCAGTCACCAGAACCCCTGCGCCGGCGATACCGGTCGGGTGGAACTGCCACATCTCCATGTCCTGCACCGGCACGCCGGCGCGCAGCGCCATGCCGACGCCGTCGCCGGTATTGATGTGGGCGTTGGTGGTGGACTGGTAGATACGGCCCGCGCCGCCGGTCGCCAGCACGGTCGCTTTGGCTTTGAAGTAAACCACTTCACCGGTTTCGATGCAGATCGCGGTGCAACCCACAATCGCGCCATCCTGGTTTTTCACCAGATCCAGCGCATACCATTCGGAGAAAATGGTGGTATGGTTTTTCAGGTTCTGCTGATACAGCGTGTGCAGCAATGCATGACCGGTACGGTCAGCCGCCGCTGCGGTACGCGCCGCCTGCTCGCCGCCGAAGTTCTTCGACTGGCCGCCGAACGGACGCTGATAGATACTGCCGTCGTCCAGGCGGGAGAACGGCAGGCCCATATGTTCCAGCTCCAGAATCGCTTCCGGGCCGGTCTTACACATATATTCGATGGCATCCTGGTCGCCGATATAGTCGGAACCTTTCACCGTGTCATACATGTGCCATTCCCAGTTGTCTTCATGGGTATTACCCAGCGCAACCGTGATACCACCCTGGGCGGATACCGTGTGGGAACGGGTCGGAAAAACTTTGGACAGCAGGGCGCAGGAAAGGCCCATCTGTGATATTTGCAGCGCCGCGCGCATTCCCGCGCCGCCGGCACCGATAACAACCGCGTCAAACTCTCTTACTGGCAGCTTCATTTAAGCACCCCACACCACTAATGTTCCGTAAACCATATAAACCAGCAGCACGGCCACGATGACCAGTTGCAGCACCAGACGCAACGCCAGCGGTTTGATGTAATCCGTCAGTACCTGCCACATCCCGATCCAGCCGTGCACCAGCACGGAGATCAGCATCAGCATGGTAAAGACCTTGGTAGTGTGCGAGGCGAAGAAACCACGCCAGATTTCATAAGTCAGCGTATCCGCGGTCAGAACAAAACCGAGAATATAGAGCACATACAATGTGATAATGACGGCAGCGGCGCGTAACAGTAACCAGTCATGAATACCGTTGCGGCCCAGAGCGGAAGCGTTGGTTACCATACGAGGACTCCAGCCAGAACAGCAAGCACAACGGTAATCACGAACGAAATGTTCGCCGAGCGACTACCAGCCACAAAATTCTCTTCGAGATAGCCGAAATCCATCAGCAGGTGGCGAACGCCAACAACGATGTGATAGGCCAGCGCGGTAAGAATTCCCCAAACGATGAATTTGACGATGAAGCTGTCCATCACCGCCGCCGCCTGGACAAACCCTTCCGGAGAAGAGAGAGACAGGCCGAGCAGCCACAGCAGGATCCCAATGGCGATGAAGGTGATCACGCCGGTCACGCGGTGTAAGATGGAAGCTATCGCAGTTACGGGAAACCGGATCGTTTGCAGATCCAGATTGACAGGTCTTTGTTTTTTCACGGTTTTGCCCACACAGCTCTTATTATTGTTTCCTTCCTCCGGGCCTGGGCGGGTCAAGCAGCGTTATGGTGCAACCCTGCGGTGCGCCTCAACAAACTTCCTCTTTGTTCAGACGGTGCGCTCAGGTAACGCTGGGTGCTCCTACTACAGGCGTACACCACGAAAACAGCATGATGAACAGAAGTCCCGGAGACCTGGCGGCAGTATAGGGTTATCACAATCTGATTACAATTCGAATACAAAACGATTATTGAGATTTGACCCGAACAGTGACACAAGTCACATAATTAACAAAAACACTAAAATCAATTACATGATTTGACAAGAGTTCAACATTTCCGTTACAACATAGTTGGCAAATGGCCTATGTTGTACTATCGATAAGCAACGCACTTCCCCCAATCGCGAAGTTATGCAACAGTGTGTTTTGTGAAAGTCCCTATACACATCATAGGCATTAATCAATATGTTATAACGAATCACTACGGATCGTTAACACCATTGAAACCGAGCTGTCAGGTAGCGGGTGCTACCGGCAGGCTGACTCAAAAATAACCGGAATCTGAAGATGCTCTGTACCCTCTTTTCGACGCCGGATTGGCGTCCGTGGAGCAAACGCCGGAAGACAGCCGACAGTAAGGCAGCAGCCGATGATGTAACCGGTTTCAGTAGTTCAGATTTTTATAAAATAAGGCGCTAAGGAGACTGTAATGGCTAACAAAAAAGCGACGCTGGCGATAGGTTCCGAGAACATCGAACTTGATGTGCTATCCGGAACGCTCGGCAGCGAAGAAATCGATATCCGTGCACTAGGTTCCAAAGGCTATTTCACGTTCGACCCGGGGTTCACCTCCACTGCGTCCTGTGAATCAAAAATCACCTACATCGACGGCGACCAGGGGATCCTGCTGCATCGCGGCTTCCCCATCGATCAACTGGCTAACGAATCCACCTATCTTGAAGTCTGCTATATCCTGCTGTACGGCGAGCCGCCGACAGAGAAAGAGTTCAACACCTTCAAGACCACCGTTACCCGCCACACCATGATCCACGAGCAGATCACCCGTCTGTTCCACGGCTTCCGCCGCGACTCTCACCCGATGGCGGTCATGTGCGGCGTTACCGGCGCCCTGGCGGCGTTCTACCACGACTCCCTGGACGTCAACAACGAGCGCCACCGTGAAATCGCCGCGTTCCGTCTGCTGTCCAAAATGCCGACGCTGGCCGCCATGTGTTACAAATACTCGCTGGGTCAGCCGTTTATCTACCCGCAGAACAACCTCTCCTATGCCGGTAACTTCCTGCATATGATGTTCGCCACGCCGTGTGAAGAGTACGTGGTTAACCCGGTGCTTGAGCGCGCGATGGACCGTATCCTGATCCTGCACGCCGACCATGAGCAGAACGCCTCTACCTCAACGGTGCGTACCGCCGGCTCTTCCGGCGCCAACCCGTTTGCCTGCATCGCGGCGGGCATCGCATCCCTGTGGGGGCCGGCACACGGCGGCGCTAACGAAGCAGCCCTGAAGATGCTGGAAGAAATCAGCAGCGTAGAGCACATCCCGGAATTCATCCGCCGCGCGAAAGACAAGAATGATTCTTTCCGCCTGATGGGCTTCGGCCACCGCGTCTATAAAAACTACGATCCGCGCGCTACCGTGATGCGTGAAACCTGCCATGAAGTGCTCAATGAACTGGGCATGAAAGATGATCTGCTGGAAGTGGCCATGGAGCTGGAACACATCGCTCTGCACGACCCGTACTTCATCGAGAAGAAACTCTACCCGAACGTAGACTTCTACTCCGGCATCATCCTGAAAGCGATGGGCATTCCGTCTTCCATGTTTACGGTGATCTTCGCCCTGGCGCGTACCGTCGGCTGGATCGCCCACTGGAATGAAATGCACGCCGACGGCATCAAGATCGCCCGTCCGCGTCAGCTGTACACCGGCTACACCGAGCGTGAATTCAAATCCAATCTGAAGAAAGGCTGATTGCGCTGAGAAATGCAAAAAGGGCGGATAATTATCCGCCCTTTTTTATCCGCCGTCCGATATTCTGATCAGTACATCATGTAACCGGTTACTGCTCAGCGCTGGCAGCCGGGGCACCAGTAAAACGGCCGCGACGACAGCATCGTTCTCACCACCATTTGCCCACAGCGTTCACAAGGTTCTCCCGCCCGGTGGAACACCCGGAACTGAAAGGTTGCGCCATGATGGCCGCTGTCGCCCTCTTCTTCGTCCATCGTTCCGCGCGTGGCGTAAGAGAGACGGGGCACCGCCAGCAGGGCCGACGCCAGCCGTTCCAGCGCATCATCGTCCAGATCCGCCGCCTTATGCTCCGGCGCCAGCGCCGCCTGCCATAAGATCTCCGAGCGCAGATAGTTTCCCAGGCCGGCCAGAAAGCGTTGATCGAGCAACAACCCGCCAAACTGCCGGCGGCGAAACGCGGGCGAAAGCAGCCGCTCTTTGACCTGAGCCTCCGTCAGCGTCATATCCAGAACGTCAGGGCCGACGCGCTGCAAAAAGGGATGCTGCGCGATCTCTTCCCGCGGCCCGAGGGTGATATCCGAGGCGCTGAACAACAGAATCGCCCGATCATCAGTTTCCAGCCGTACCCGCAGGTCACGTTTGGTATCCGGCGTTTCACCGGGCGCCACGACCTTCCACACCCCGTAGAGCTGGTTGTGGCTGTACATGGTTAACCCGTTGGAGAAATGCGTCAGCAACGCCTTTCCGCGCGTTTCCATTGCATCAATACGACAACCGGTCAGGACATCCTGATAGTGTTTCAATTGTGGAAAAGCGAACCATACCGTGGTCAGCGGTTTGCCGACCACGGCCTCCACCAGTTTATCCGCCGCACGACGGATCTCCGGACCTTCCGGCATCATGCCCTCCGAAAAAATTAACGGTCAGTGCGTCGTTCCTGCACCCAGGATTTGATCCGCTGGGTTATGCAGCGCCAGCCGGATCATACGCTCCAGCGCAGCAACCACGATCTCCGCCCCCATGCTGGGCGCGCCCGGATGGTTAGCCGCCTGTTCTGGCAAGTAGGGTATATGAATAAAACCGCCGCGCGCCGGATTTTGCGTGCTTTCCAGATAATTCAGCAGGCCGTACATCACGTGGTTACAAACGAAAGTCCCGGCGGTTTGCGACACCGATGCCGGAATGCCGGCTTCGCGCAGACCGTACGTCAGCGCTTTGATCGGCAGCGTGGCAAAATAAGCCGCCGGCCCGCCCTCCACCACCGGCGTATCGATAGGCTGATTGCCGGCGTTGTCGGGAATACGCGCATCATTGACGTTAATCGCCACACGTTCGACGGAGATGTCGCTACGTCCGCCGGCCTGCCCGACGCAGAAAACCAGCTCGGGGCAGAGCTCGTCAATCTGGGCGTACAGCGTCGTCAGCGAACCGCCGAATACGCAGGGAAGCTGGCGCGCGACCACGCGCGCGCCGTCGATCAGGCAGCCATCCAGCTCCTTCACCGCCTCCCATGAAGGATTCACGCTTTCACCGCCAAAAGGCTCAAACGCCGTAACCAGTACCGTTTTCATCACCACTCCTTACAGGAACATCAGGAAATACAGCAAGACGACGTTCGCCGCCAGCAACACCACGCCGGTAGGTACCTGCGCTTTGATTACCGCGTTTTTATCCGGCAGTTCCAGCAACGCGGCGGGCACGATATTGAAGTTCGCCGCCATCGGCGTCATCAGCGTACCGCAATAGCCGGAGAACATGCCAATAGCCGCCATCACCGCCGGGTTGCCCCCGTGTTGCAGCACCAGAATCGGAATGCCGATACCGGCGGTCACAATGGGGAAAGCAGCAAACGCATTCCCCATCACCATGGTCAGCAACGCCATGCCCAGCGCATACACCGCAACCGCGATAAAGCGGTTATCCACCGCCAGGTAACTTTCCGTCAGGTGGGAAATCGCCGTGCCGACGCCGGCGGCGGTAAACAGCAGGCCGAGCGTCGCCAGGATCTGCGGCAGGATGAAGGCCCAGCCGATGGCGTCCAGCAGACGGCGCGCCTCCTGGATCGACTGCCCCGGCTGCTCGCCGGTCATGCGCAGCGCGATCAGCCAGCCGACAAGGCAGCCGATGGTCATGGAAAACAGGGTGATCAGCGTGGAGTGATTGCCTTCGCCGAACAAACGTTGCGCCAGTCCCGGCACATAGCTGAACAGCAGAACCCCCACCACGGTAACGACAGGAATCGCCAGCGCCGGCAGGAACAGACGGTTGCCCAAACGCTGCGCGCTCTCCTTACGTTCTTCCGCGCTGCGCTGATGGTAGCTGCCCAGCCGTACGCCGCCGAAGCCGGCGATCAGCCCCATAAGCACCACCAGTACGCCCACGCCGATATTCAGCATTCGCTTGCCGTTTTCCGCGCCGCCGATGGCGTCCATCCAGCGATAAGTCCAGTCGCCGACCAAAAAGATCAGGGCGTATAACCCCCAGAACAGCCCGGTGGTCAAACGACGCGGATTGGCTTTGTCCTGCCAGGACATCATCGCCACAATCAGCAGGATCACGCCCGCGATGGTATATAAATATTGTTGCTGGAACATATTACTCTCCTCCCTGCTTTTTCAGCGCCTGTTGGTTCAGGCCGCTCAGCTCGGCCGCGATGCGGCGATCGAGGCGGCGCAGGCGGAAGGCATGGATCAGGAAGGCGCACACGGCGGTCGGAATCCCCCACAGGGCAATGTGCAGCGGTTCCGTCTGAATCCCGCCGGACTCCAGCATGAAGTTATGCATAAAGATGATCGCACCGAAGGCGACGAAAATGTCCTCGCCGAAAAACAGGCCGACGTTGTCAGTCGCGGCGGACATCGCACGCAGGCGGTAGCGCACGTCGGCCGGCAGCTCGCCGTAACGGTTTTCCGTCGCCCCTTCCGCCATCGGCGCCAGCAGCGGGCGCACCATCTGCGGATGGCCGCCCAGGCTGGTTAACCCCAGCGCCGCGCTGACCTCACGCACGAACAGATAGACAATCAGCAAACGTCCCGCCGTGGCGCTTTTGATATGCGCAATCCACGCCTGAGCCCGCTCCTTGAGACCAAACCGCTCCAACAGGCCGATAACGGCCAGCGGCAATAACAGGATCAGGGGGAGATTACGCGTGTTAAGAAAGCCGGAGCCCAGCTTTTCCAGAATGTCCGCCAACGGAAGGTGTGCGGCAATCCCGGTCACAAAACCGGCGACGATCACCACCAGCACCGGGTTAAACCGCAGCAGGAAGCCGACGACAATCGCGGCGATCCCCAGTAACGGCCATAGATTCACAATGTCCTGCATAGACGATTTCTCCTGTGTCTGTCATGGGCGCGCAGAAAACGGCGCCCGAAAAATGAGGTAATGCCTGTCGTGATCAGTCTGCGCTGATTTCAATCTGATGATGTAAAAAGCTTTCTCTCAGGCGGCGGGCAAAGGCCAGGGCATGCTCCCCGTCGCCATGCAGGCACACGGTATCCGCCCGCACCGGCACCCAGTCGCCGTTAACCGCCCTGACCCGCCCGTCGCGGACCATGCTCAGGGTTTGCGCCAGCGCCTGCTCTTCATTTTCAATCAATGCGCCCGGCTGGCCGCGCGTCACCAGCGAACCGTCCGGGTTGTATCCCCGGTCGGCAAACACTTCCTGCCACACCGTCAGCCCCTGCGCCTGACCTTGCGTAATCAGTTCGCTGCCTGCCAGCCCGACCAGCCGCAGCGACGGATCAAAATCCAGCACCGCGCGCGCCACGGCGGCAGCCAGTGCTTTTTCCGCCGCGGCCTGGTTATACAGCATGCCATGCGGCTTAACGTGGCGCATTCTGACGCCCGCGGCCGTGCAGTGCCGGTTCAGCGCGTGCAGTTGTTCGGTAACCAGCTGATAAACTTCATCAGGCGGCAGCGTCATACGGGTACGGCCGAAATTGGCGCGATCCGGAAAACTGGGATGCGCACCGACCGCTACGTTCAGCTCGCGCGCCCACGCCACGGACTGGCGCATGGTTTCATCGTCGCCGGCATGAAAACCGCAGGCGATATTGGCGGAGCTGATGAGCTTGAGCAACTCATAATCGTGGGGGCAGCCTTCCCCCAGATCGGCATTCAGATCAATCGTCATGTAACCCCCTGGATAACTGTTGCAGATAGCGCCGCTGCTCCGCGTAAGCCCGCCGGGCTTCGTCCAGGGTGCTGGGAACGAAATGCACGTACTCCCCCAAGCGGAGCTGCGCCAGATGATACAAATCGGCTTCGATCACGCAGGCGATGCGGGGATATCCGCCGGTGGTCTGCGCGTCGGCCATCAGGATAATCGGCTGGCCATTATGGGGAACCTGCACCACGCCGGGAAGCAGGCCATGGGAGAACATTTCCCGCTGACTTTCGCGCTGCAATACGTGCCCTGTCAGACGATACCCCATACGGTTGCTCTGCGGGCTGACGCGCCAGGGCGTACGCCAGAACGCATCCTGATCCCGCTCGCTGAATTCATGGTACTCCGGCCCCGGCAATGCCCGCACCCGGTTGCCGAACAACATTTGCTTAATGCCGCGCGATTTCACCGGTAAACGCCGCGCCTTCCCCAAAGGCAGGCGATCGCCGTCGCGCAGAACCCGTCCCTCATGACCACCGAACGCCGCTTTCAGATCGGTGCTGCGTGAGCCAAGGATATTCGCAACGTCGATACCGCCGCTGACGGCCAGGTAACTGCGCATGCCGCTGTGCGGCATACCCAGCGTCAGACGCTGGCCCGCCCGCACCGGGTAGCACCAGCCGGTCCACAGCGTTTGATCGTCAAGACGGGCCGAGCAGCCCGCGCCGGTCAGGGCGATCCAGCAGGGCTTGCTGAACGCGATCACGCACTGCCCCAGCGTAATCTCCAGGCCGGCCTCATCGCCCTCGTTGCCCACCAGCAGATTGGCGCTCCACAATGCCTGCGAGTCCAGCGCGCCGCCCTGGCTGATCCCCAACCGCCGCAGCCCGGTGCGCCCCTGATCCTGAACGGTCGTTTGCAGACCGGCACGAACAATGGTCAGCATACGCCCTCCTTTTGCGGTACGAAACGCACGTTGTCGCCCGGCCGCAGCAGCGTGGGAGGAAACTCATTCGGGTTGAACAGCGCCAGCGGCGTGCGGCCGATAATCTGCCAGCCTCCCGGCGTTACCAGCGGGTAAATGCCGGTCTGCGCGCCGCCGATGCCGACCGAACCCTGCGCCACGCTGAGGCGGGGCTCACTGCGGCGCGGCGCATGCAGAGCATCCGGCAATCCGCCGAGGTAGGCGAACCCCGGCTGAAAACCGAGGAAAAAAACCACATAAGGCGCCGCGCTGTGCTGCTCGACCACCTGTTTCGGCGTCATGCCGCACAGTTGCGCCACTTCTTCCAGATCCGGACCGAATTCGCCGCCATAGGTGACCGGGATCATCACGTCACGCACCTCCGGTACCTGTACTTCACTCTCTTCCCACCAACCTTGCAGCTTATCCAGTGCATCAAGCGGATCGGTCTGCGTAGTTTCAAGCAGAAGGGTAATGTTATTCATACCGGGAATGACTTCACGCACGTCGGGATGGTGAATTAAACGCTCGGTCAACACCCAGATGCGCTGCTGACTCTCCAGCGACAACGGGGGTTCCAGCTCTAATACGGCGGCGCGCTCACCCAGCAGATAACATCGTGCTCTTTGCACTTTCCCCTCCTACGCATGGAAATTCAGCTAATTGATAAATCTGACCGAAATCAATTTATGCGGGTTAACCTAACCCACTGTCAATAGTCACGTCTGGGTAAAGTATGAATGAACGCCTGACTTCCAATCTGCATCAATGCGGGGAAAAAGCCCGTTGGGCAGTCATAATGACGTTCATTTTCATGAGATTTACGCAGTATTGTCTGCGTTATGTCGATATGTAAGAAATTAATTAATTTATGAATTACAAATCAATTCGTTAAAAATAAAAACAGCACAAATCCCGGAATAGGAAAGCCGCCGGCGGAACAAAGCATATCCCCACTTTAAGATTGTGTGTATAATCCCCCGCCTGTTACTGACATAAGTCTGCCTTTTCCCTCAAACCAACAGATACGGCGCAGACATTACTGATTTCTTTTGGAGGCGACATGCAAACTTTACCTCATTGCCCTCAGTGCAATTCTGAATACACCTATGAAGATCACAACATGTTCGTCTGCCCGGAGTGCGCCCATGAGTGGGACATGAACGCCGCCAGCGAAGACGACGACGGGCTGATTGTGAAGGATGCCAACGGCAATCTGCTGAGCGACGGGGATTCCGTCACCGTGATCAAAGATCTGAAGGTGAAGGGAAGCTCTAGCATGCTGAAAATCGGCACCAAGGTGAAAAACATCCGCCTGGTTGAAGGCGATCACAATATCGACTGCAAAATCGACGGCTTCGGGCCGATGAAGCTGAAGTCGGAATTTGTGAAGAAAAGCTGAGTACAGCCAGTCTCAGGCGCTGTTTCATTAATCAATTTCACGTTGCTTATATGTTAGCCTGATAGACAATTTCCGTTACCAGCCTACAAAACCACCAACAATTGCGGTACTCTGACGCTCTGGATCCTGTTGAAAAATAATCACAGAGCTAAGATGGCCGCAACCTCTCTTCCTTATGACATCCTCCGTGCATGGCAGCGTATAGAGTTCTTCCAGCCCTATACTCTTGAGAAAAAAGATACAGGGAGCTTATGTATTTCGCTGCCGGATCTACAAACATCGGGAGATAAACAACTCCCATGGCTTTCTTCATCTGTTCGCCAGCATAATCATATTTCGGAAAAGAAAGTCCTCTATAACCTGTATATCGGTTTGTTCGAAAAATCCGTTGCCAATGAGATAAGCCAACAAGTGCTTGGTACGTCGGCGGAAGAACGTGATGCCGAAGAGTTAGCGCAGCGTCTTGATACAGAAGGTACAACCTGCTTTGCCAAAATCCCGTTGAATCATGAGGGAACGCCGGATTTAGAGCAATTTTCGATCAGCGCTCTCCCCTGGGCATTGGGCCATTTGCGCAGCGAAAGATTTGACCAGCTTGAACCGCAGATTTTTTCCGCGGCCTGTAATCAACTGAAAAACTCCCTTGATAACTTCCGTAATTCGCTCAGACCCGTGCGGGAGAATGGCCTGCCGGTATTGCGGGCCGAAAACATCCTGACATTGATGCTGACGATTTTGACAGGCTGGGCCGACTTTTCACCCCAATGGCAATGCGCTGTACGGGTAGACTGGCTGGAGCCCATCGACGGTAAAACGCGGGATAGCGAAGAGGCGCCGTTTCAATCTGGAGATCGTACTGAAACCGACGAGGAGACAGAAGGACCAAACAAGGAGTTCGCTCTCCCCATCCTGAACAGTTTCTTTTTGGAAGACATCGGCTACGCAGCGGCCGATCTCCAGCGGGGTAGAGAAAATAAGGCTCTCAGCACCTACCTTTCCCGCACCACGTCACGAAAACCCGACTTATATTTGCAGGAAGGCCTTCCTTCCATCATCAATAATCTTCATCCATCAAAAATGCCGCTCGGGCGTTGGCCCTCGGAGCCAAAACACGCCATGTCGCTGATGCAGCAGTTCGCTATTAATACGGCCGTGGAGGAGCTTGCCGATGGCGGACTGCTTTCCGTTAACGGCCCTCCCGGCACGGGGAAAACGACTCTGTTGCGCGATTTGGTGGCACACAATATTGTTGAGCGGGCGACCATTCTCGCCAGTTTTGAAAATGCCGGGGACACGCTGGACAACGAAGGTTTTATCGTCAGCAAGCTGACGGGGTTCGAAATGGTGGTGGCCTCCTCCAATAATGCTGCTGTGGAGAACATCTCAAAAGAACTGCCACAAAAGACATCGTTGGCCGAAGAGTTTCGTTCGCTCGATTTTCTGGCTCCCATCGCAAACCAGATGGCGGCGGAAAAATATCCGCCAAGTCAGCGCAAAAAAGAGGAAGGCGTTAAAGAACACCATATCTTTAAGAAGCTGGAAGATAAAAAGCAGTGCTGGGGGCTGATATCCGCCGCGTTAGGCAATAAAGGCAACCGCAAGAACTTCACGCAACGATTCTTCTTTGATGAACATTTTCTGCGAAATACCGGGAAAGAAACATCACGTCCCACGGATGAAAATTTTCTCAACCTGTGGCGCTGGCGGTTCCTTCATGACGCCACCCCCTTTAGCACGGCCAAAAAACGCTTTTCCGATTGTCTGGAGCAAACACAGCGATTACGGCAGCAACTGGAAACCTTTGCCGATTTACTGAATGACGGAACGCTGGAAAACCAGATCCGGCATGCGAGGCAACAACAGCAAGATCTTGAAAATGCCCCCTTCGGGTGGCTAAAACGCCTTATAAGCCACAAACACCGGCAATCCTTGCTGACATCCAAAAATACGCTGCAGAGACTTATGGAGCAACAAACTGCTGACAAGCGTAATTTGCAGACACTTAAACAGATTTTCCCGGATATCAAGTTACCTGATGAAAATCAGAAGATTAACGATGCCGGACTACAGCGGATCGCATTATGGCAAAACGAACAAATCAACCGTCAGCGGGCCAAACTGTTCGTTGAAGCAATGAATCTTCATCAGGCCTGGCTTTATGAGGTAATGAAAACGGCAGATGCTTTTTCAAAATTCAGCCGGAATCTCAATACGTTCCTGAAATCTCCCCATCTCGAACCGTCCCCGCTGCGCTGGTGGCAAACGCTGTTTATGTTTGTTCCGGTCATATCAACAACCTTCGCATCCCTGGGGCGAATGTTTCATGGCGTACACGGTGGAGAACTGGGCTGGCTGATGATTGACGAAGCCGGACAGGCGCCGCCGTCGCAGGCTGTTGGAGGGATCTGGCGCGCCAAACGGGTATTGGTTGTCGGCGACCCATTACAAATTGAACCCGTTTTTACCGCTTCACCGCCGCTGGTTACCCGCCTCTGCCAGGATATCTTGCGGGACGACGATCACGTGAAGGCATGGAACCCCGGTTTGCTGTCGGTTCAACAGGTTGCCGATCGGGCCAATCGCTGGGGATGTCAATTAACGGTGATGAATCATCCAATCTGGATCGGCATCCCTCTGTGGGTGCATCGCCGCTGTATTGAGCCTATGTTTAGCCTCGCCAACCAAATCGCTTATGAAGGACGAATGATCCACGGTGCCGAGGCGGATAAAATTCAGCCTCAGCCAATAAATCATGTTCTGGAAAACCACTGGCAGGCGTCCGTTGGCGGACGGGCGGAGAAGCAATATCGCGACAGCCACGGCCAGGATTTACTCAGGCTGCTGGATCAGCTACTTGTCGCTGGCGTAGCACTTCAGTCCATTTACGTAATCACGCCGTTTAAAGCGGTCAAGTATGCCTTATGCGAACTGCTGGAGAAACGCGCTCTGGCGGCCTGGCGTCAATCCTCACCATCAATAAAATCCAAAGAGCTTGCTACATGGCGGCAAAAATGCGTCGGCACAGTGCATACATTTCAGGGCAAGGAAAACGACGTCGTTATTTTCGTGCTGGGCTGCGATAAAGATAACAACGGCGGCGCCCACTGGGCAGCCAGCAAGCCCAACTTACTGAACGTTGCGCTTACCCGTGCTAAACGGCATATCTTTATCATTGGTGATCCGGCTGTCTGGCAGACACTGAACGGGTTTCGCAATGTTGCGCAAGAATTACCGACTCTTCCGCCGTCCCCGGCGGACGCCGTTCAGGAAGATAGCGTCATGTTTTAAATCAGAGACACTGCGGGTCAATACCCGCAGTGTTTTCTGTACGTTACGCCGGGTTAGGAATATCAATAAACTTCACGTCCAACCCGTGCTGCTGCGCCAGCCACTCACCCAGCGCGCGGATACCGCCGCGTTCCGTGGCGTGATGCCCGCAGGCGAAGAAGTGCAGCCCCATTTCACGGGCGATATGGATGGTTTTTTCCGACACTTCGCCGGTAATAAATGCATCAACCCCGAACTCCGCCGCCTGCTCGATAAAGCTCTGGCCGCCACCGGTACACCAGGCGACACGGCGAATCTGCTCCGGCGCGTTGTCGCCGCAGTGCAGTACGGTATGCCCCAGCTTACGCTCCAGCCGCCCCGTTAATTCTCCTGCACTCATCGGTTGCTCAAACTCACCGTAAGGCATCAGCGGGTCAATTTCCCCCAGCACGCGGATTTTCATCAGCCCGGCGAGGCAGGCATTGTTGCCCAGCACCGGATGCGCGTCGAGCGGCAAATGATAACCGTACAGGTTGATATCGTGGGTTAGCAGGGTTTTCAGACGATTGCGGCGCATGCCGCGCACCGTCGGCGCGTCGTTTTTCCAGAAATAACCGTGGTGCACCAGTACCGCATCGGCCTGCTCAGCGACGGCAGCGTCCAGCAAAGCCTGGCAGGCGGTTACGCCGGTGATGATTTTACGGACTTCCGCCTTGCCCTCAACCTGAAGGCCATTCGGCGCATAGTCCTGAAAAGCGCCGGCGTTAAGTTCCCGGTTCAACAATTGTTCAAGTTCAATATTGTTCATAGTCGGCTCCCGCTGAATTCACGGCATCATACGCGAAAGCGTATACCCGCGACAGCCACGGTTTAAAACGTCATTCTCTCGCCCTGACGCATGAAAACAAACTTCACGCCGGGCGTATTGCCTTGTTCAAGTTGCTGCTTAATCTCTTTTTCCGGCGCTTTTCCCGCTTCCAGCGAGGGTTTGATGTGGCTGATAACCACCGGCAAATCACGCAGCGAACCTTCTCCGCCGCTGTACTTCTCCAGGTGCTTCAGCTCTGTCAGCAACAGGGAAGGCGTCAGATGGCCGAACAGCTTCGACGCAGGCGTGCCGTCCGGGTATGACGTTTCAATGATCATGCCTTTCAGTTGCTTCTGCGCGACCAGCGGCCCCAGCACCTGCCAGATGACATCCAGATTTTTGCTTTTCTCCGTCGCATCGCTGCCGGTATCGCCGAAGTAAGCGAAAGACTCGCTGCCCCGGCTCATCAGCAGCATGGCGGAATCCGACGCGGCATGGCCCAGAGGGTATATCACGCCGCTGATCCCGCTCAGACCGAGGGTGAAACGTTGGCCGAAGCGCGGGCTGTTAATCCGGTAAGTGCCTATCCGCTCGCCGCCGCCGGAGTCGCTGAAATTAGGCCAGCTTTTCCAGTTAAAATAGTGGGTACGCAACGTATTGGCCGCATTCGCCGGCGTATACAGCGGCTTACGGCTGTCTTCCGGCGATCCGAGGATCAGGCCGGCAACGTGATCAAGATGGGCATGGCTGATGAAATAGCTGTTGATCTGCTCACGAAAAATATAGCCCTGCGGGGTCAGCGGCGCCGCTTTTTCCGGCGTCACGTCAGGAAAACTCCCCTGCTCCAGCCCCTTTTCAATGCCGGGCAACACCGAACCGGCGTCCAGCCCCACGTAACGTGCATCCTTATCCGAACGGATCAGATAAGACGTAAGGTTTCCCCCGCTCAGCCCTCCGTTGACCCCCAGCGCCACCACCTCAAAAGCCGCCTGACTACATGCGGAATACCCCGCCAGCAACAACGCCACTAATTTAATACGCATCAAAGTCGTGCTCCTTGCGGCATACATTCCGCCGAACGGAATGAAGTTGACGGTACTGACCGTGCGACATGCATCCGCAGCAGATCATTCCGTAGAAAAACATAGTCTAACATGCATTTTTCCCCTTCAGACCGTTACGGAAGTGACAAATATCACTGTCCTGTATATCCGCCCGCCGGGATATATGCGTCGCTTCAGAAAGCACAAAAGCGGCTCATCGGCCGCTTTTGTTATTAAAGACGTTTTGTCGCAGTCATCAGTAGAAGTCGGGGGTGACTTCCTCCGATTGCGCTAACCAAACCGGCTTATCGCTGGTTTTTGACCAAACACGGTGCAGATAGCTATAAAAACGTGCGCGATCGCTGCGAAACAGCATTACCGGAAGCGCCAGCGTGCCGGCGAGAACTACGCCACTACGCCGCAGGAGAATCCGGTGCAAGGGATATTTCTGGTACATATTGCTCCTCCTCCTTAAAAAAACGCATCAACCGGTAATTCCGACGCCTGCGTTAACCCACATTCATCAAACAAACGCACGATCGTCGGCGCCTGTAATCTGAACAAAATAATACCGCAACCGGTGAAATTTCACTACTCATCCGACCACTTTTTTAGCACTTTATTACGCTTATCAGCACGCAACACGTAATTTAGTTACATAAAAGTTAAAATAAAACCAATCATTAGTTACAATATGGTTACCTCATCCAATGAGCCGGCTACAATCCGGCATAAAACGATAAACTCAGCAAACAAACCTGCCGGCCGTTATACAAATACAGCAAGCGCCATTCCTGCCAAATCAACACCCGCAAATCAACGTGACACAGCCGTTCACTCAGATCGCGGGACAGATATTGAATCTCATCATCCGTCGTCGCCCGGTTCAGCAGCATCGCTCCCCGGCACGGCGCATACACCAGCGGACGGCACAGCGTGACAAACAGCGTCTGCGCCAACTGCGCATCGCGCTGGCGTAGCTGGGTCAGTTGACGCCTCACCCGAACCGAACTCAGCAGGCTCCCGTAAAGATTCTTCTTTTCCGTCTTCTTTTTCTTCTTCCCGGCTGCCCGGGTTCCGGATGAACTCTCTGATTTCCGCATAGCGCATCACCTCCGCCGCCTGACGCAACAGCCACAGCGCCTCTCTGTCGCTCAGGAGAGCAATGTCGTCCTCACACACCGCCGCGCCCTCTCTCATATAAATCCGCGGCAAAAATAGCGCGCCCGGCGCTCCCCTGCCAGCAGGTCATTTTGCTTCTCCGGTGATGATTCCAACATATTGCCCGGCTTGCATTTTTATACTTTTTTTACGCGATAGGCCTCGCTTTTTTCACTATTTTTGCCTGGCGTTGATTAGCCTGAGAGGCATCAAAAATCCCTGTGGGAGAACGTCATGAGTTTAAGCATGTTGGGTTGCGCCCTGTTGGTGGTGCTATTGCTGGGTTACTTAATCTATGCCCTGTTCAGGGCGGAGGAATTCTGATGGCCGCCTCAGCCTCATTGCTTATCGCCGTATTTCTGGGCGTCCTGTTGTTACTGGCTTATCCGTTGGGGAAGGTGCTGGCGCGCCTGATTGACGGCGATCCTTACCCGTTGCTCGGCCGCAGCGAAAATCTCGTCTGGCGTTATTGCGGCGTACCGCAACAGGAGATGAGCTGGCTGCAATATCTGCTGGCGATCCTGGCATTCAACGCGCTGGGTCTTGTGGTGCTGTTCGTCATCCTGTTGTCTCAGGGCCTGTTGCCCCTGAATCCGCAAGGCGTCCCCGGTCTTTCCTGGCACCTGGCGCTGAATACCGCGATCAGCTTCGTCACCAACACCAACTGGCAGGCATACAGCGGAGAAGCCTCCCTGAGCTATCTGAGCCAGATGCTCGGCCTGACCGTGCAGAACTTCCTGTCCGCCGCGACCGGTATCGCCGTCGCCTTCGCACTGATCCGCGCCTTTACGCGCCACTCGGCGCACACCCTCGGCAATGCCTGGGTAGACCTCTACCGCATCACGGTATACGTGCTGCTGCCGTTGTCACTGATCGTCGCGCTGTTTTTCGTCAGCCAGGGCGTATTACAAAACCTGCACGCCTACGTCACGGTTCACCCACTGGAAGGCGGCCAACAGTTGCTGCCCATGGGGCCGGTAGCGTCACAGGAAGCGATAAAGTTGCTGGGCACCAACGGCGGTGGGTTCTTCGGCGCCAACTCCGCGCATCCGTTCGAAAACCCGACGGCCTGGAGCAACCTGGTACAGATGCTCGCCATCTTTCTGATCCCGGCCGCGCTGTGTTTTGCTTTCGGTCAGGCGGTCGGGGACGCCCGCCAGGGCCATGCCCTGTTGTGGGCCATGAGCCTGATTTTCGTCGTAGCGGTGGTGGTCGTGATGCATGCGGAGCTGGCCGGTAATCCCCACCTGACGTCATTGGGCGGCGCTGACGGCAGTGCCAATATGGAAGGAAAAGAGACGCGCTTCGGCGTGCTGGTTTCCGCCCTGTATGCGGTCGTCACCACCGCCGCGTCCTGCGGCGCGGTGAACGCCATGCATGACTCTTTCACCGCTCTGGGCGGCATGGTGCCCCTCTGGCTGATGCAGATCGGCGAGGTGGTGTTCGGCGGCGTGGGCGCAGGGCTGTACGGCATGCTGCTGTTCGTGTTGCTGACGGTGTTTATCGCCGGGCTGATGATCGGCCGGACGCCGGAGTTCCTGGGCAAAAAGATTGAAGTGTATGACATGAAGATGACCGCCGCCGCCATTCTGGTCACGCCGGCGCTGGCGCTGCTCGGCACCGCCGTCGCCCTGATGACCGAAGCCGGCCGGGCCGGTATTCTCAACCCCGACGCCCATGGCTTCAGCGAAGTGCTGTATGCCTTTTCCTCCGCGGCCAACAACAACGGCAGCGCCTTCGCCGGGCTGAGCGTCAACACGCCGTTTTATAACGTCGCGCTGGCCATCGCCATGCTGCTCGGACGCTTTGCCGTCATCGTGCCGGTTATGGCCATCGCCGGTTCCCTGATAGCCAAGAAACGCCAGCCGGCCAGCGGCGGCACCCTGCCGACGCACGGCACGCTGTTCGTCGGTTTGTTGATCGGCACCATTTTACTGGTCGGCGCGTTGACCTTCATTCCCGCACTGGCGCTGGGCCCGGTGGCTGAACATCTGCACGTTTGGCTGACCCGTTAATGTCGTCGATGAAAAGAGAAAATAACATGACCCGTAAACAACGCGCGCTGTTCGATTCTGCTTTGATGCTCACCGCGCTGAAAGACGCCTGTAAAAAACTCGATCCGCGGGTTCAATGGCGCAATCCGGTAATGTTTGTGGTGTACTTGGGCAGTATTCTGACCACCGTCATCTGGCTGGCGATCCTGACCGGCAACACCGACGGCAGCGCCGCCTTCACCGGCAGCGTAACGCTGTGGCTGTGGTTTACCGTGCTGTTCGCCAACTTTGCCGAAGCGCTGGCGGAAGGGCGCAGCAAGGCCCAGGCGGAAAGCCTGAAAGGCGTGAAAAAAACCAGCTGGGCCAAAAAACTGGCTAACGCGGCGCACGATGCCGCACAGGAAAAGGTCGCGGCGGAAAACCTGCGTAAAGGGGATATCGTGCTGGCGGAAGCCGGTGACATCATCCCCTGCGACGGCGAAGTGCTGGAAGGCGGCGCCTCGGTGGACGAAAGCGCCATTACCGGCGAATCCGCGCCGGTGATCCGCGAGTCCGGCGGCGACTTCTCTTCCGTCACCGGCGGCACCCGCGTGCTTTCCGACTGGCTGATCATCCAATGCAGCGTCAACCCGGGGGAAACATTCCTCGACCGTATGATCGCCATGGTGGAAAGCGCCAAGCGGCGCAAAACGCCCAACGAAATCGCGCTGACCATCCTGCTGGTCGCCCTGACGATCGTATTCCTGCTGGCGACGGCCACGCTGTATCCGTTCTCCCTGTTCAGCGCGCAAGCCGGTCACGCCGGCGTTCCCGTCACGATTACCGTGCTGGCGGCACTGCTGGTTTGCCTGATCCCCACCACCATCGGCGGCCTGCTGTCCGCCATCGGCGTGGCAGGCATGAGCCGTATGCTGGGCGCCAACGTTATCGCCACCAGCGGCCGCGCTGTTGAAGCCGCCGGCGATGTGGACGTCCTGCTGCTGGACAAAACCGGCACCATCACCCTCGGCAACCGCCAGGCCTCCGAATTCCTGCCTGCTCCCGGCGTGAGCGAACAGGCGCTGGCCGACGCGGCCCAGCTGGCTTCACTGGCGGATGAAACGCCGGAAGGCCGCAGCATCGTGGTGCTGGCGAAACAGCGCTTTAACCTGCGCGAGCGCGATCTGCACGCGCTGGACGCCACCTTCGTGCCCTTTTCGGCGCAAACACGCATGAGCGGCGTCAATATTCAGGGACGCGTCATCCGCAAAGGCGCGGCGGACGCCATCCGTCGCTACGTGGAATCCAACAAGGCGCCGTTCCCCGCAGGCATCGACGCCCTGGTCGAACGCGTGGCGCGTACCGGCGGCACGCCGCTGGTGGTCGCCGAAGACGCCCGCATTCTCGGCGTGGTGGCGCTGAAGGATATCGTTAAGGGCGGCATCAAAGAACGCTTCGCCGAACTGCGTCGCATGGGCATTAAAACCGTAATGATCACCGGCGACAATCGCCTGACCGCCGCAGCTATCGCCGCCGAGGCCGGCGTGGATGATTTTCTGGCCGAGGCAACGCCGGAAGCCAAGCTGGCGTTGATCCGCCAATATCAGTCGGAAGGACGGCTGGTCGCCATGACCGGCGACGGCACCAACGACGCCCCTGCGCTGGCCCAGGCCGACGTGGCGGTGGCGATGAACTCCGGCACGCAGGCGGCCAAAGAGGCCGGCAACATGGTCGATCTCGACTCCAACCCGACCAAGCTGATCGAAGTGGTGCATATCGGCAAACAGATGCTGATGACGCGCGGTTCACTGACCACCTTCAGTATCGCCAACGATGTGGCGAAATATTTCGCCATCATCCCGGCGGCGTTCGCGGCCACTTACCCGCAGCTGAATGCGCTGAACGTCATGCACCTGACGTCCCCGGCGTCGGCCATTATGTCGGCGGTGATCTTCAACGCGCTGATTATCGTGTTCCTGATCCCCCTGGCGCTGCGAGGCGTGAGCTATAAACCGATGAGCGCGGCCGCCCTGCTGCGGCGTAACCTGTGGATTTACGGGCTGGGCGGCATCATCGTGCCGTTTATCGGCATAAAAATCATCGACCTGATTCTGACCGCACTGGGTTTGGCGTAACCCTTGTTTTGACGAAAAAGAGAAGCTGACATGACATTACTACGACCGACCCTGTTCATGACATTACTGCTGACGTTGCTGACCGGCATCATCTATCCACTGCTCACCACCGGGCTGGCCCAGGCGCTTTTCACTGCGCAGGCTAACGGCTCGTTGCTGCAACGGGAAGGCATTACGGTTGGCTCCCGGCTCATCGGGCAGAACTTTACCCATGCCGGTGACTTTTGGGGCCGCCCTTCCGCCACCTCAGAAACGCCGTACAATGCGATGGCCTCAGGCGGCAGCAATCTGGCAATCAGCAACCCGCAGTTGGACAACAATATCGCTGCACGGGCCGCGTATTTGCGGCAGAATAATCCGCAGTCTCCGGCGGCGATTCCCGCGGACTTACTGACCGCATCCGCCAGCGGCCTGGACCCGCATATTTCTCCCGCCGCTGCGTATTATCAGGCGCCGCGCGTCGCCGCCGCGCGCCACCTCACTGAAAAAGAGGTGAATGCCCTGATTGCCGGACAAATTATTAACAGTAAACCCGGTTTTATCGGACAATCGGTGGTGAACGTGCTGGCGCTGAATCTGGCGCTGGATAAGCTGGCACCCCGCCGCTGAGCAAAGGAAGTACGATGAGCGATGACGAGCAACGCCGCCCCGATCCGGATGCCCTGCTGGCGCAGGCCAACGAGAAACCGCGCGGCAAGCTGAAAGTCTTTTTCGGCGCCTGCGCCGGCGTGGGGAAAACCTACGCCATGCTTCAGGAGGCGCAGCGCCTGCGCACGCAGGGGCTGGATGTCTTGGTCGGCGTGGTGGAAACGCACGGGCGCAGCGAAACCGCTGCGTTGCTGGAGGGGTTGGATATTCTGCCGCTCAGGCGTATTCATTACCGCGGCCGCCAGATCCGCGAATTCGATCTCGACGCCGCCCTCGCCCGCCATCCGGCGCTGATCCTGATGGATGAACTGGCGCACAGCAATGCCGCCGGTTCACGTCATCCCAAACGCTGGCAGGACGTGGAAGAATTGCTGGATGCCGGCATCGACGTGCTGACCACGGTAAACGTTCAGCATCTGGAAAGCCTCAACGACGTGGTCGGCTCCGTCACCGGCATCCGGGTCCGGGAAACCATCCCCGACCATATTTTCGACGACGCCACCGAAGTGGTGCTGGTCGATTTACCGCCCGACGACCTGCGCCGCCGCCTGAACGAGGGCAAGGTTTACCTGCCCGGCCAGGCAGAGCGCGCCATCGACCATTTTTTCCGCAAAGGAAACCTGATCGCCCTGCGCGAACTGGCGCTGCGCCGCACCGCCGACCGGGTAGACGAGCAAATGCGCGCCTTCCGCGACAGCCGGGACAAACAGCGCGTCTGGCCTACGCGCGACGCCATTCTGCTGTGCATCGGCCACAACGCCGACAACGACAAGCTGGTGCGTACCGCCGCCCGCCTGGCGGCCCGGCTGGGCTGCGTATGGCATGCGGTCTATGTGGAAACCCCGCGTTTGCACCGTTTGCCGGAAAGCCGGCGGCGCGCCATTCTGCGCAGCCTGCATATGGCGCAGGAGCTGGGCGCGGAGACGGCGACACTGTCTGAGCCGGGGGAAGAACAGGCCATACTGCGCTATGCGCGCGAACATAACCTGGAGAAAGTGCTGGTCGGCCGGCGGCGCGGCGAGCGGCGCTTCCGCTGGCGGGAAAGTTTTGCCGACCGTTTAAGCCGGCTGGGGCCGGATGTCGATCTGGTGATTATCGCGGTGGAAGAAAAACCGCCCGCGCCGGTTTACAGCAGCGACACCCGCCCGTTCAGCGAGAAATGGCGCGTACAGATTCGCGGCTGCCTGGTGGCGATTGCCCTGTGCGCCTTGCTCACCGTACTCGCCAAGCTGCTTATTCCGCGCTTCGATCAGCCCAACATCGTTATGGTGTACCTGCTGGGCGTGGTCGTGGTGGCCCTGTTTTACGGGCGCTGGCCGTCCGTGGTGTCGGCGGTGCTGAGCGTCGCCAGCTTTGATCTGTTCTTCGTTCAGCCCCAGCTGTCATTCGCCGTCAGCGATGCGCAATACCTGATAACCTTCGGCGTGATGCTGACCGTCGGGCTGGTCATCGGCAACCTGACCGCCGGCGTGCGTTATCAGGCCAGGGTGGCCCGCTACCGGGAACAACGCGCACGCCACATGTACGAACTTTCTAAGGCGTTGAGCAGCGCGCTGCACCCCGAGGACATCGCCCGCCAGAGCAGCTTTTTTCTCAACAGCAGTTTCAACGCCAAAACGTCGCTGTGGATGCCGGATGAATACCAGATACTGCAACAGATCACGCCGCAGGAAGACGGCGTGACCGGCGTCGATTACGCCATCGCCCGCTGGTGCCAGGATAAACAGCATCCCGCCGGCGCCGGTACGGACACCCTGCCCGGCGTACCGTATCAGCTTCTGCCGCTTACCGCGTCCGGCCAAAGCTTCGGCGTGCTGGCCATTGAACCGGCTAACTTGCGTCAACTGATGGTGCCGGAGCAGCAGCGCCTGCTGCAAACCTACAGCGTGATGATCGCCAGCGCCCTGGAGCGACTCTCCCTGGCACAGAGCGCCGCCAGCGCCCGTTTGGACGCCGAACGCGAGCAACTGCGCAACGCCTTGCTAGCAGCCCTGTCGCACGATCTGCGCACGCCGTTGACCGTGCTGTTCGGCCAGGCGGAAATACTGACGCTGGATCTGGCGAACGCGCACTCACCGTACGCGCAACAGGCCAACGAGATGCGCCAGCAAATCCTGAACACCACGCGGCTGGTCAATAACCTTCTGGATATGGCGCGCATTCAGTCTGGCGGCTTCAGCCTGCGTAAAGAGTGGCAGTCGATGGAAGAGATCGTCGGCAGCGCCGTCCATACGCTGGAACCGTTGCTGAGTCATCAGCATATCGACATCCAACTTCCGCCGGACCTGCCGCTGGTCAACTGCGACGGCAACCTGATTGAGCGGGTACTGCAAAACCTGCTGGAAAACGCGGGGAAATACGCCGGGCAGAACGCGCAGATCAGCATCCGCGCCCGCGCCGACGCGGATGCCTGGCTGGAAGTGATCATCAGCGATAACGGGCCGGGCATCCGCGCGGAGAAGTTATCGACCATCTTTAATAAATTCACCCGCGGCGAAAATGAATCGGCGATTCCCGGCGTAGGGCTGGGGCTGGCGATTTGTCGTGCTATTATCGACGTACACGGCGGCAAAATCTGGGCGGAAAATACGCCCGGCGGCGGAGCCGGCTTCCACTTCACCCTGCCGCTGGAACCGCTGCCGCATATTGATGAAGAAACGAATGAGGACGCATGACCCAAACCCCGCTGCATATTCTCATCGTCGAGGATGAAAAAGAGATTCGTCGCTTTGTCCGCACGGCGCTGGAGTCGGAAGGATACCGTGTGTCCGACGCCGACGGCCTGCAACGCGGCCTGATTGACGCGGGGACGCGCAAACCGGATCTGGTTATTCTGGACCTGGGGCTGCCGGACGGCGACGGCGTCGACTTCATCCGCGACCTGCGCCAGTGGAGCGCCATGCCGGTGCTGGTGCTCTCCGCCCGTATTGCCGAAGCGGAGAAAGTGCGCGCCCTGGACGCGGGGGCCGATGACTACCTGAGCAAACCTTTCGGGATTTCGGAACTGCTGGCGCGCGTCCGGGTGTTGCTGCGCCGCCACGTTCAGCAAAATCAGGAAAGTCCGTTGTTCCAGTTTAGCGACGTCGAGGTGGATTTAATCAATCGCCGGGTCACGAAGGCAGGGGAGGATTTGCACCTGACGCCGATCGAATTCCGCCTGCTGGCTGAACTGATCGCCAACAGCGGCAAAGTTTTGACCCAACGCCAATTACTGAACAGCGTCTGGGGGCCGGGTTATGTTGAGCATAATCACTATTTACGTATTTATATGGGACATCTCCGACAGAAATTGGAAGCAGAACCTGCCAGACCGCGTCATTTATTAACAGAGACCGGTATCGGATACCGCTTTATGTCATAAAATATGATTTATTCCGACTATTATGCCAATAATAGACTTACCTTAGATAAACCTCCCTATTTGTCAGTGCATTCTTATTTTTTCAGAATGTTGCTATAGTCTCTGGACAATGTCTCATCCCCCAATAATAATAGGGCAAAATATATAAAAATATTTCTCTCACTATTATCGTTATCCCGCAGCAAACCTGGTTAACACGGATCGTTTATGAAACCTCATTTTCACAGACACCAGCACGAAATAGTGTTCCCGCGCCCGGAAACGTACGCGCTGTTTTTTGATTGTCTGTTGAAAAAGGAACGTTTCACCTCCGTGTTTCGTTTTGTCTTCTTATCACCGATGCCTTTAAATGGCGGATATTTTACGGACAACGCCACAAATAAAATGCGCCGCGTTGTCGCTGATTCATTGATGGTTTCACCGCGATGAAAATATTGGTAACGGGAGCAACCAGCGGCCTGGGACGCAATGCGACCGAATGGCTGTTATCTCAGGGACATCAGGTGGTCGCCAATGGGCGTAACGTCGCCGCAGGACGGGCGTTACAGCGCCTCGGCGCCCGCTTTGTTCCGCTCGATCTTGCCTGCGCCGCCTCCATCCAGTTTCAAAACCTGGTGCGCGGCTGCGAGGTCGTATGGCACTGCGCAGCAAAGACGTCGCTGTGGGGAACGCCGAACGAGTATTACCGCGCCAATGTCTGGCCGACGGAACTGCTGGCCCATGCCGCCGGGCAGGAAGGCGTCCGGCGGTTTATTCATATATCCAGCCCGGCGATTTATTTCGATTATCAGCATCATCATGATATTAACGAAAGCTACATGCCGAAGCGTTTCGCCAGCTTTTATGCCCAAAGCAAACACCAGGCGGAAACCATTCTGGGCGAAGTTCTGGCCGATTACCCGGATACCGTCTACGCCATTCTGCGCCCGCGCGGCATTTTCGGCCCCCACGATCGCCACGGGCTTCCGGGTCTGCTGAAGAAGCTGAAACGCCATAACGGCCAGATTCCGCTGCCCGCCGGCGGCAGCGCGCTGCAGGATCAAACGTTCGTCATGAACGTGGTGCATGCCATGTCCCTGGCTACCCAGAAAGATGACCTGGCCAGCGGCGGCGTATTTAATATTACGAACCACCAGCCGCGGATTTACAGCGATATGCTGCATCAATTACTGCATCAGCATTTGGGCATGTCGTACCAATTGCGCAACCGTCCTTACCCGTTGCTGGCGGGAATTTCACGGATTATGGAATCCATCGCACATTGGACGGGGCGGGAACCGGCGCTGATACGTCACGATCTGGCTTCTTACTACTATGACATGACGCTCAGCACAGAGCGGGCCGTCGGAGAACTGGATTATCATCCCCGTTATACGTTGGAAGAAGGCGTTTATTTGACAGCGGAATGGTTAAAACAACATGCAATGGGAAAAGACTCATCCCATTAATCAGGCTGTCTTTAATAATGCCGTATTATATCTCTTCAGTATTCTAATTCACCGAGCCAATAACCACCGTAAGGGTGTAAAAGCAATTAATTTCACTTATTTTAAGATTTATACCTATTTACATTAAAAAAATCATTACTGGTCAATCGAATTAAAAAATGTTTTCATATCCCTGAAGTGATATGACGAAATGGAGGCTAATAGAGATATAGCACCCATTTTTATTTCAGGAATTAACAGAAAATACGTTTTTGGTATTAAACTTGCTTTACATCGTTGCCTTAACACTGCTTTTATACCGGCGCTCAATCTCATTTAAGAGGGAAAAATGATTAAGTCAGCATTAATAGGATGTTCATTACTGTTCGTCTCCGCCTCAGCACTGGCCCTGAGCTGCGACAATCCCAACACGCCCTACGACAGAACCTACTGCGCCGCGCTGCAAATGGTTCAGGACGATCAGTTACTGAACGAGCAATATAAGAAAACCATGAGCGCGCTTAACGCCAACCAGAAAAAAACGGTCAAAACTGCGCAAATTCAGTGGCTGAAACAGCGCGACAGCGAGTGCTCCTCCGGCTCGCTGGTTAACCTGGGATGCGTAAACCCCAAGATGAGCGCCCGTATTGAACTCCTGAAAAGCATCGAACGCGAATGCCGTAACGCAGGTTGCGATGAGGCCAAACTGTCACGCGTGGAGTAAAGCCCCCGTGACGCAGGCAAACGGCGAACCCATGCGTTCGCCTTTTGCATTACCACTGATTACCGGAAACGACGCATGAGAAACGCCCTGGTATTTTGTACGCTCTTCTTATGCGCCATAGCGCAGGCTGCCGGCCCCAAAACCATGGCGACGCTGGATCGTTCCGCGCTGAATACACCGGCCATCACCTCTGCGTCGGCCTATAATGCCGCCTCCCGCCTTGAAATTCTGGCTTTTGCCCACGCGCTGGCTAACAGTGAAACGCTTTCATCACCGCAGCTTCAGGAACGGCTGGCCGTGAAAACGCTGAATCCGGACGCCGTGAATAAAGTTCGCCAGCGTTATTGGCAAACGTTGCTGACCAACTACCGTTACGCCACGCAGGGATGCGACGACTGCGAAACCGCGCCGACCCGCGACGCATTACGCCAGTTGGCAGCAGCAGCGCAGATCGATCCAGCCCGCGCCCTTTTCCACCGGCATTATCTGGATGAACAACTGCGCCTTGCCGCCCTATTTCCTGCGATCAGCAGCGAGATCGACGTTTTTTCAGATGCGGAGATGAACGGAGATCGATTAAAGGACGGAGAATTCCTGCTGACGTTTGACGACGGACCGGACACGAGCGGCGGCAATACGGAGCGTCTGCTCGCCGTCCTCCGCCAGCACGCCCTGAATGGCATATTTTTTGCGCTGGGAGAAAAGCTGCAACAGCGTGCGCAGCAGCGCCCGGGCAGCATCGCCGCCCTGTATCAGGGGCAATGCCTCGGCATGCATGGTTGGCAGCACCAGACGCACGCCCGCGGGGAGACATGGCAACGCTCCGTACTGGACAGCGCGGTATTGATCAAGCAGCTCGCGCCGCAAAGTTACGTCGCGCTGTTTCGGCCGCCTTACGGCCAGCGCAAGGCCGACAGCGCGCCTTTTTTTGCCGCTAACGCTGTCCGAGTGACGCTGTGGAATATCGATTCGCAGGACTGGAGCCGTCAGGTCAACGCGGCGCAGACCGCAGACCGGGTGCTGACGCTGATGCTGTTATGGCGTCACGGCATCATTTTATTCCATGATGTGCATGATAAAGCGCCCGCCGCCGTAGAAACCCTGCAGTCACAGCTGCAATCCGCCGGCATTCGCTGGCTTGACTGCCGGCAGTTTGCCGCCGGCAACTAAGACGCTTTGCCTCTACTCCCCTGAGCATCAGTCCACACGCATTTAACGGCATGCAGGAATAAAAAAACGCCGGCGGATGCCGGCGTTCTTACGCAACGCTAAAACGGTTTATTTGGCGCCAGACAGCACTTCACTGACGATGTCCACCGCTTCCTTTTCAATACGCTGGCGGTGTTCCGCCCCCAGGAAGCTTTCACAATAGATCTTGTAAGCTTCCTCCGTACCGGAAGGACGCGCGGCGAACCAGCCGTTGTCCGTCATCACCTTCAGGCCGCCGATGGAAGCATGGTTGCCCGGCGCTTCGGTCAGACGCGCGGTGATGGGATCGCCGGCCAGTTTGTCAGCGGTCACCATTTCCGGCGACAGCTTGGACAGCGCGGCTTTCTGCGCATGCGTGGCAGGCGCCTGGAGACGGTTATAGCTCGGCGCGCCGAAACGTTCGGCCAGACGGTTGTAATGCACCTGCGGGTTATCGCCCGTTACCGCGGTGATTTCCGCCGCCAGCAGGCACATAATGATGCCGTCTTTGTCCGTTGACCACGGCTTGCCGTTAAAGCGCAGGAAGGAAGCGCCCGCGCTTTCTTCGCCGCCAAAGCCGAAACTGCCGTCAAACAGCCCGTCAACAAACCACTTGAAGCCAACCGGCACTTCCACCAGCTTACGTCCCAGATCATTCACCACGCGATCGATCATGGCGCTGGAAACCAGAGTTTTGCCTACGGCGACGTCTTTGCCCCAGTTCGGGCGGTGTTGGAACAGGTAGTTAATGGCGACGGCCAGATAATGGTTCGGGTTCATCAGGCCGGCCGGCGTAACGATGCCGTGGCGGTCGTAATCCGGATCGTTGGCGAAAGCCAGGCCGAACTTGTCGCGCAGGGCCAGCAGCCCCGCCATGGCGCATTCGGAAGAGCAGTCCATACGAATCACGCCGTCATGATCGAGATGCATGAAGCGGAAAGAAGGATCGATATTGTCATTAACCAGGGTCAGATTCAGCTTGTAATGCTCGCCGATGCGCTGCCAGTATTCAATCCCGGAACCGCCCAGCGGATCGACGCCAAGCACCAGGTTCGCCCGCTGAATCGCCGGCATGTCAACGACGTTGACCAGGTCTTCCACATAGGGTTGCACCAGATCGCGCGCGTGCACCAGGCCGCTCTGCCAGGCTTTGTCCAGCGTCTGCCGCTTCACCGCATCCAGGCCCGACGCCAACAGTGCGTTGGCGCGCTTCTCAATAACTGAGGTCAGGTCGGTGTCAGCCGGCCCGCCGTTCGGCGGATTATATTTGATGCCGCCGTCTTCCGGCGGGTTGTGCGATGGCGTAATCACGATGCCGTCCGCCACGGAACCGCCCTGTGCATTGTGGGTCAGGATGGCGTGCGACACGGCCGGCGTCGGCGTAAAACCGTTGTCCTGCTGGACCACCACGTCAACGCCGTTGGCGGTCAGCACTTCCAGCACGCTGATAAACGCCGGTTCAGACAGCGCGTGCGTGTCTTTACCCACAAAGCACGGCCCGTTCACGCCGTTGCTTTTGCGCACTTCGGCAATGGCCTGCGCGATGGCAAGAATATGCTGCTCGTTAAAACTGTGGCGCACCGCGCTGCCGCGGTGACCGGAGGTGCCGAACTTAACCGCATGCGCGGCATTGCCCGGTTCAGGGGTCAGCACATAATATTGAGCGACCAACTGGCCTACGTTGATCAGATCACTTTGCCGGGCGGGCTGCCCGGCGCGAGGATGGTTTGCCATTGCGCTTCTCCCTAACGCTTTATCATTCGGATTAGATAGTACCGCAAACTTTTTCAATCAGTTCCGCAGGGAACTGCATTGACTGCATGATATGTTCCACCATGCTGCGCTTGCGACCGGAGTTAGTGTTGGTAATCACCCAATACGGGGTGCCGGGAACATGCTTGGGTTTGGTGTGCGTGCCGTTTTGCATCAGCGTTTGCTGATCGCCGGCAAAATAGACCCGGGTACGGCCATGCAGAGATTCGGTCGCCTGCGTGAACGCTTTCGCATCGACGGAATACAGCGCGGACAATACCAGCATGAAACGATTAACCGCCTTGTTCTGTTCGGCATATTCATCCGACAGCAGCAGCTCACGCATCGTACGAACCCGATCAACGGCTGACGCCGCCGCGGGTGCTTTGGCCGGCGTTGCCGCCACAGACGCTACGTTTTCGGATTTGCGGCCGTCCCCAACGTTCAGCAAACGACGTAAAATATCCGAAGCGCTTTCACCGATACTTTGAGTATGGCTGGCGATATAGCGGTAAAGTTCCTCATCGACTTCAATAGTTTTCATCTTTATCCAACACAGTATTTTGCTACGCAATCCCCAGGATTATAAAGTTAAACGCGGCAGGCGGGTAGCGTAAAGCGCCATCCACGGTTTTTCCGCGCACTTTGTGACATCCGCCGGCGCAGCCCGGAGAAAGCCTGCGCGAAAGCGTGAAAAATGTTTCAGGCATGTTAACCTAGTGCCAAAAACAACGGCCATATAATCTATGAAATTACATCATCGCCTGCGCAACGCCCAGACTCCGGCGTCGCTTCCTCCTGCTATTTTGATCCACGGCCTGTTTGGCAGCCTCGACAATCTGGGCGTACTGGCGCGCGACCTCTGCGCCGATCGCGACATTATCCAGGTGGATTTGCGCAATCACGGGCTATCCCCCCGTTCGCCGGAGATGAACTACGCCGTCATGGCGCAGGATCTGCTGACATTGCTGGACGAACTCAACCTCGCGCAGGTTGACCTTGTCGGCCACTCCATGGGCGGAAAAGCCGCCATGGCCCTGGCCGCACTGGCGCCGTCGCGCATTCGCCGCCTGGGCATTCTGGACGTCGCGCCGGTCGATTACCAACTCCGCCGGCACGACAAAATCTTCGCCGCCATTAACGCCGTCACCGAAGCAGGCGTTGCCCAGCGCCATCAGGCGGCGGAAGTGATGCGTCCGTTACTGGCGGAGGAAGGCGTCATCCAGTTTCTGCTGAAGTCCTTCCACGACGGCGCATGGCGCTTCAACGTGCCGGTGCTGTGGGAGCAATACCCCAACATCGTCGGCTGGACGGAAATCCCGCCCTGCCCGCACCCCGCAATGTTCATCAAAGGCGGCATTTCGCCGTATATTCAGGACGTTCACCGCGACGCTATCGCCCGCCAGTTCCCCAACGCCAAAGCCCACGTCATTGCCGGCGCGGGCCACTGGATTCATTCGGAGAAGCCGGAAGCGGTATTGCGGACGCTGCGGCGGTTTCTTGACGCATGACAAGGGATCTCACGGGATAAGGATTGTCCCCCCTCGCCCCGCTGGGGTATGATTGCGCGCTGTCGCCGCCGGGGCGCGTTCCCCGGGCGATATCGCCGTATAAATGAAACAAATACCGGCGTGACGTACGGGGGCATCGTTTTCCCCGAGGTATCCATTTCTCCCAGCAGCACTGCAACCTGATATGGCTAAAGAACAAACGGACCGCACGACGCTGGACCTGTTCGCAGATGAGCGTCGTCCGGGACGACCGAAAACCAGCCCGCTGTCCCGTGATGAACAGCTAAGAATTAATAAGCGCAACCAACTGCGGCGCGACAAGGTAAACGGCCTGCGCCGCGTGGAGCTGAAAATCAATGAAGAAGCGGTTGATATCCTCAACCGCCTGGCGCAGGAGCGCAACATCAGCCGCAGCGAATTAATTGAACAAATGTTGTTGGCGCAGCTTTCCCGCCAGGCTAAATGATTCTGCGCGGCAAGCACACAATGACGATAAAACCGGCGCGTTAAAAGTGTTATAGTAACTGCCGTTTCATTTTAAATTCTATTAATTTATTGATATATAAGGTATATACGCGATATGGCAATCGTAGGCATATTCTTTGGCAGCGATACCGGCAACACCGAAAACATCGCGAAGATGATTCAGAAGCAACTCGGCAAAGAGGTTGCGGAAGTCCATGACATTGCCAAGAGCAGCAAAGAAGATATAGAAGCGTTCGACATTCTGCTGTTCGGCATCCCGACCTGGTACTACGGCGAAGCCCAGTGCGACTGGGATGATTTCTTCCCCACGCTGGAAGACATCGATTTCAACGGCAAGCTGGTCGCCCTGTTTGGCTGCGGCGATCAAGAAGATTATGCGGAATACTTCTGCGATGCATTAGGCACCATCCGCGACATTATCGAACCGCGCGGCGCCACCATCGTGGGCCACTGGCCGACGGCAGGCTATCACTTCGAAGCCTCCAAAGCCATTGCTGACGGGGAAGACACCTTTGTCGGCCTGGCGATTGATGAAGATCGTCAGCCGGAACTCACCGCCGAGCGCGTAGAGAAGTGGGTAAAACAGATCTCAGAAGAGATGAGCCTGGCAGAAATTACCGGGTAAATTTAGAAATGATGCCCGTTAGTGTGATTGCTGACGGGTATTTCATTCATCGGCAGAACCGATTTGCCACAATTTTGCAACGATTTACTTGATCACACAATTAATTTTCATTTAATATCAATAAATTATTATTTTAGATGGCCTGGATGAGCTGCCATTTTGTTAACATATCACTGTTTCCATTTATCAATATGAGTCTTATAATGAGACTTAATAATCCTTTTTTGTTCGCTGGATGCTTAGCATAACGTTGATAGTAAAAGCATCAATTCAAAGCCGGACAACCGCAACAACAGGACAAAATCCGCATGACTGACAACAATACTGCACTAAAGAAAGCCGGGCTGAAAGTCACGCTTCCTCGCCTTAAAATTCTGGAGGTGCTGCAGGATCCGGAATGCCACCATGTCAGCGCGGAAGACCTCTACAAAAAGCTGATCGATATGGGCGAAGAGATTGGTCTCGCCACCGTCTATCGCGTGCTTAACCAGTTCGACGACGCGGGAATTGTTACCCGCCATAATTTCGAAGGCGGAAAGTCCGTGTTCGAGCTGACCCAACAGCACCATCATGACCATCTGATCTGCCTCGATTGCGGTAAAGTTATCGAGTTCAGCGATGACTCAATCGAAAAGCGTCAGAACGAGATCGCCAAGAAATATGGTATCCGTCTGACCAACCACAGCCTCTATTTGTACGGTCACTGCGCTGAAGGCAACTGCCGCGAAGATGATACCCTGCACGACGGCAAAAACCGATAACACCCCAGCCTGCCAGGCATAAACAAAAGCGCCCCGGTTATCCGGGGCGTTTTTGTTTGTCCTGATAAAAAACCCGCCGTCACAGTAAACCACCGCATAAAAAATGCCCCGCAAGCGGGGCAAGTCTTTCAGGCTCTTAGTAATTAACAACAATTAATAATCAGGTAATGCAATGAAACGAGGATGTTGACCGCCTCCCGTTGCCGGAGGCGGCCGGGGTACTGCCTTACAGGGTTACCGGCTCGGCGCGGCTGTAACGCTTGCCGTCCGGGCTGGTGGAGCGAACCATTACGTCACCGGCCACCTGCGGTTTGGCGTCGGCCTGATAGCGCTTCCACTCTTTACCGCCGTCTACCGAGTACTCAATCGCCACGCCAGGGAACGCAGTATTCGCTTCCAGCACGCCGTTCACGACTTTGGCGCCCGGAACCGGCAGGCGATAACCGACACCGGCTTTATCCATCTTCGCCAGTTCACGCTGCCCCATCAGGTTAGCGAAACGCTCCCAGTCGTTGTGCAGCGCTTTTGTATCAACGTGTTTGGTTTCGCCGCCTTTATACTCGCGGCCCGCTTTGTAATCCTGTTCCCAGCCGGCACGGTGCCATGCACGCTCTGCAACAGCCATGATGCGCGGATAGATCTTGTATTCCACCATCTCATCGGTACGGACCACTTCACTCCACAGCTGGGCAGACAGACCATGTGCGCCCGGCCACGGCTTGTCGCTCTTGGCGGTGAAATAGTTGCCGTCGCGGTCAACGGAGGTTTCGGCGTTCTGCGGCAGGTTGTTCGGCGCGAAGGCAAAGATCTTACGTTCGTCGCTGAAACGGGTGCCCCAGTAATAGCCCAGCTCCTGCGGGTTCACTTCATACGGGAAGTCCAGGTAGACGTAATCCGGGTTAGAAATGGTGACTTCGAAGCCTTTATTCGCCCAATCGTTGGCGGAGTCAAAACCGCCCCAGTACAGGGTATCCCAGAAGTTTACACCAACGCGCTTGGTCGCGAACGACTTAGAATCTTTCGCGTCCTTCAGGCCATCCTGCCAGGCCTGCATCTTCTCGATGCCATGGGCGTTAACCAGCTTGCTGACTTCAATCGCGAAGTAGCTCGGCAGGTGCTCCATATCTTCCACTTTACCGTCTTTGATCATCACCTGACAGGCCTGGGACTTCGCCCACGGCTTGTCTTCTTTGCTCATGTCGATGATGCCTTTGCCCGGCTCAATCTTGCCGTTCTTATCCTGATAACCGGCGCCAAAGCGGATGTTCTTGGCTTCGTCGCCGCCGAAGTGCCAGGTCGTCAGCGGCTGACCTGCTTCTTTATGCATCTGGGCCATTTCGCCGATGATCTTGTCCACGAAACGCTTGGAAGAATCCAGGCACGGGTTCAGGTAGCTGTGGCGATCGTAGAACTGCACCGACGTGGTGTTGGAGGTGTCGGTCGGGTCCAGCAGGCGGAACTCTTCCGCACCCTTCTCATCACCGGCAGCCATCAGTTTCTTGTAACGCGCTTCCATGGAAACAATCGCGGCACGGGCATGCGCCGGCATATCAACTTCCGGGATCACGGTGATATTACGCGCCTTGGCGTATTTCACGATTTCAATATAGTCGGCGCGCGTAAAGTAGCCGCTGCCGTTGTTGTTGCTGTCCGGGCCGGAACCCAGCTGCGGCAACAGGCACTTGGTTTCGGTCAGATCGTGACAACGCTTGCTGCCGACGTCCGTCAGCTCCGGCAGGCCCGGAATCTCGATACGCCAGCCTTCATCGTCGGTGATGTGGAAATGGAACTTGTTCAGCTTGTAGGAAGCCATCTGATCCAGCAGGCGCAGCACCGCAGGCTTGGTATGGAAGTTACGTCCAACGTCCAGGAAGATACCGCGGTACTGGAAGCGCGGCGCATCTTTGGCGTCCAGAGTGGCGATCTTCATGCTGCCGTCAGACGGCACCAGGGAAAGAATGGACTGCAGGCCGTAGAATACGCCGCCCTGATCGTAGCCGATAATTTCCGCGCCTTTCTCGCCGATCTTCAGCTCATACGCGCCGGGAACCGCCATGTCGCCTTTGAACTGTTGGGTCTGAACGGAGGTTTTAATCGGGTAGCCGCCGTCATTCACTTTCACGCCCAGCAGGCCGAAGCGGTTACGCACAACGTCGGCGCTTTCTTTATCCATCACGCCCAGGTCCAGCGCGACGCCCTTGCTCAGGTCGGCGTCCTGCTTGTGGATTTTCAGCTCAACCGGCGTCGGCATGATTTGCCCGCGCAGCTCGGCGGCCGGCAGCAGTTTCACGTCTTCGTTCTTGGCGTAACGGTTTTCCGTGTTCATCAGGATGTTGTTGTCATCCTTGGTACGTTTCCACAGGTCACCGGAAAACGGCGTCATGAACTTGTGCAGATCTTCCGTATCGGTGCTGGTAATCACCTTCGGCTGCGCATCCTGTGAAGTGGCGTACCAACGGGGGATCACATCGGATTCAAAAATCTGCCAGTATTCACCGATAATCGGGATCTCTACCGACTCACCGGCGGCGAAGCCTTTGAACTTGTCGGTCGGCTCCAGCTTGTGCAGGTCGCCGGTTACGAAGGTAATTTTGAACTGCTCGTTATCGACTTTCAGCACCTGGCGGATGTTGTGGAAGTAGATAGCCCAGTCTGAACCTTTGATTTCCGGACCATCGTTGGTCAGGGTGATAATCGCTTTATTACAGGATGCCCAGTCAGCACCCAGTGCGGCGCAGTCCACGCCATGCTCGGCAGCGCGGTTATCGGTAATGTTATAGTTCACTTTCAGCTTACTGAGTTGATCAACCAGTTGTTGATCGGCTTGGCTGGCAGCGGAAAAACCCAGCATGCCTAACGCGGAAACCGCCACTGCCAATGTACTTAACTTAAACTTTTTCATCTCTAAGCCTCGTCCTGTCATTAATTGTTGTTAGCCCGGATTTCCTGCCAGATCTTGCCGCAATCTTTGTTCACGGCCTGATCGTTGCCCGTCTTACGGTCAATGATGCATTTCTGGTAGTCCAGGGTACGTACGCTTTCCTGCTCGGCGAAAGCCTGATGCTGCTTATCCTGCCGCAGCACGTTCAGCACCGAACGGCAGGCTTCGATTTTGTCCGGGTTGCCTTCCGCCGTATTAATGCAGGCGCTATAGGCATTCTTCAGCTGCAGATCTTCTTTAGGCGCCGTGGGCTGAGCGCATGCGCTCAATACGGCCGTCGCGACAACGATCAAAAGCACTTTTTTCATGATGATATCCCGCGTATTAACGCAACAACCCCCGCATTTTGCGAATGCGGGGGCTGATTATCAGAAGATGGTGAAAGGCGCGATGACGATAAACTTCACGTCTCTTTCATCCTGGAACATGTTGCCGTAACCACCGCCCCAGCTCGGGTTATCAGAGTGGTTGTCATACTGCGTAAAGTGCAGCTTGAACAGCGTGCCCTTGGCGCGGCCTTCCTGAACGGTATACATCGCATCCAGGCTGTAGGCAGATTCTTTAATCTTAGTAGAAGCGATAGACTGTTTGTTGCCGTTGTCGTCAAGCTTCCAGGTAGAAGGCTTCGCATCCCACGCGTAAACCGTGGAGGCGCCCACCGCCCAGCCAGGCAGATTCCAGTTGCTCAGGTCATACATGGCGCCGAAGAAAACTGATTTTTCGCCGTTGGCGTTAAAGTCGGAGCGGTTATCCCACCAAACGTCCAGACGACCGTTGGAAGAGGAGTAGGTCGGCGTCATACGCTGCAGGAAGTACCCCTGCTGCCCTTCGGCCCTCACCCAGGTCCCTTCCAGACGCAGGTCGACCTGACCGATCTTGTAGCCGAACGTCAGCGCCTGCAGCCATGCGGTGCCGTCGTAAATATCATTCACCGTGTGGGTGCTGGCTTTATCACGCGCGCCGTAGAACTGGTAGCTGGTGGAAAGCGGGCTGCCGGCGACGTCAAATTTGTAGCTGGCTTTGGCAAAGTACTGATCGACAAAGCCCTCAGCCTGACCGAATGCGGCCTCAAGTACGAGGTCGTTTTTGAAGTCGTACTTCGCGCCGATAGAGTGGAGGTAATCGACCCTGGTTTTCCTGTCGTTCTGATAGAACTTATCCAGCTCGATATGCCACGGCGACTTATACTCGTTGGTCCACATATACGAGAAACTCAGCGCGCCGTTATCGCCGTAGTCAAAGTTCGCACCGGCTTCGGCCCCCTGATAGGTACCCGGCATAAAACTCCAGTGCGGAGCCAGCAGGGTTTGACCGGAAGGCTGCAACCAGCCCGCACGCGCCCATACCGGACCATACTTGAATTTCGCGGCGGCTTTATACAGGCTGATCCCGCTCTTGTCGCCGGAATAGTCTTCGTCATAGCCTTTATTAATAGAAGAGAACGCGATTTCGTTCGGGTGGCCACTTTCTGAAGACTCTGCCATTTCAATGGCGGTGAACGCGGCAATGTCCAGGCCGAACATGTCGGCGGCATAACCGGAGGAGAAATCGAGATTGGCGTTCCAGGTAGAGTGAGACAGGTTGGTCTTATATTTATCGCCGTCAGTAACGTCTTTGCGATCGCGTTCACGCTGCCAGTAATACACGCCACCGGTCAGTGTTGAATCATCGATAAAACCTTCGGCCTGAGCCTCCGGCATTGCGTAAAAACTGCCGCCTAACAACGCCCCGGTAATTGCGAGCGCCAGCGACTTACGCCGGGCACGATGCGTAATCATAGTAAATTCCTCTTTGACCTTGAAAGAGCGCTTCCGGGCACGAGTGCCAGCGGTTCGCTAAAACCCCGAAACGGGGAAAAAATCGCGATTCAGACAATGTCTCAATCACATCACTTCTCTAAAGACAGCTTATTTTTCGCGACGCGAATTATCAAATGAAAAGTGTACCGAGTTTGTCGATTTATGACGCAGAGCACATAAGTGTGAAAATATGTTACTCTGCATAAAGTGCATTTTTTAGATGAAAATCCATGATAATCAACTAATTGTGAATAATAATTGAGAGTGAAAACAATACAGAAATGTATCTGTTAAGCGATTCTGTTGAATCGATTACAGCAAATTTCCACATTGCCCCATGATTAATTCGCGTTACGAATAATAGAGATTCTCACGAAGAACCGCGGATATCGCAGTGAAATAAGCCAGAATGGAACGGGATAATAAAAAAGCCGCCTGAGAACAGGCGGCTTTTTTCATGAAGAAAATCAATAATAGTAACGCAGGTGGCAATTATCCGGCGATCTTCGCCCAGGTATCACGCAGCCCGACGGTACGGTTAAACACCAAATGCTCCGGCGAAGAGTGACGGCTGTCAGCACAGAAATAACCTTCACGTTCAAACTGATAGGTCACGCCAGCAACGGCAGAACCCAGCATTGGCTCAACGAAACCTTTACGCACCACCAGCGATTCAGGGTTGATGGTGGACAGGAAGTCCTCCGCCGCTCCCGGATTCGGTACGGTGAACAGGCGATCGTACAAATGGAACTCGGCCGGCACCGCATGATTGGCGGATACCCAGTGAATAACGCCTTTCACTTTGCGCCCGTCCGCCGGGTCCTTGCTCAGGGTTTCCGGGTCATAGGTACAATAGATCGTGGTGATTTCGCCTGCTGCGTCTTTCTCCACGCGCTCTGCTTTAATCACGTAGGCGTTACGCAGGCGAACTTCTTTACCCAGCACCAAACGTTTGTACTGCTTGTTGGCTTCTTCGCGGAAGTCAGCCCGATCAATGTAAATCTCGTTGCTGAACGGCACCTCGCGGCTGCCCATCTCCGGTTTGTTCGGATGGTTGGGCATGCTGATCATTTCCAGCGTATCCGCCGCCAGGTTTTCAATCACCACGCGCACCGGGTCCAACACCGCCATAGCGCGCGGCGCATGCTCGTTCAGGTCGTCGCGGATACAGGATTCCAGCGCAGCCATTTCCACGTTGTTATCCTGTTTGGTCACCCCGATCCGGCGGCAGAACTCACGCACGGCGGCGGCGGTGTAGCCGCGGCGGCGCAGGCCGGAAATCGTCGGCATACGCGGGTCGTCCCAGCCTTCCACAATCTTCTCGCTCACCAACTGGCTCAGCTTACGCTTGGACATGATGGCGTATTCCAGATTCAGGCGGGAGAACTCATACTGGCGCGGATGCACCGGAATTGAGATGTTGTCCAGCACCCAGTCATACAGGCGGCGGTTGTCCTGAAACTCCAGGGTACACAGTGAGTGGGTGATCCCTTCCAGCGCATCGGAAATGCAGTGGGTGAAGTCATACATCGGGTAAATGCACCACTTGTCGCCGGTCTGGTGGTGATCGGCAAACTTAATGCGGTACAGAACCGGATCGCGCATCACCATAAACGGCGACGCCATATCGATTTTCGCGCGCAGGCAGGCTGCGCCTTCGGCAAAACCGCCGGTACGCATTTTTTCAAACAGCGCCAGGTTCTCTTCCACGCTACGTTCGCGGTACGGGCTGTTGCGTCCCGCCTCCGTCAGCGTACCGCGGTATTCGCGGATCTGTTCGGGGGAAAGCTCATCCACATACGCCAGGCCCTTGTTAATCAGCTCTACGGCATACTGGTGCAGTTGATCGAAATAGTCTGAGGAATAACGTACCGCCCCGCTCCACTCGAATCCCAACCACTGTACGTCGTGTTTGATGGACTCGACATACTCGATGTCTTCCTTCACCGGGTTCGTGTCGTCAAAACGCAGGTTGCACAGTCCCTGGTAATCTTTGGCGACGCCGAAGTTCAGGCAGATAGACTTCGCATGCCCGATATGCAGGTAGCCGTTCGGCTCCGGCGGGAAACGGGTATGGATGCTGGTGTGTTTACCGGTCGCCAGATCTTCATCGATGATCTGACGGATAAAATTCGTTGGGCGGGCTTCAGCCTCACTCATTTCTTTTTCCTCATATGCCAAAACGCTACGGATAACCATTAATAATCCAACAACCCACGTCCGGAAACAACCGTTTGTTACAAGATTTCCGGTATCCGTCGCGGGTATCCCTGTTTTTCAGGCCCCTGCTCCGTCGTCAGGCACAACAACACCGCGCGGAAATAAAAAAGCGGGAAGAGGTTTCCCTCTTCCCGCCCGTCAGGCAGCAACCGCTAAACGCGCTTACTTGCCCTTGATGTCATACAGTTTGCTTTCACCAGCGACCACCTTGCCGGATGCCGCGATAGCCAGACCGCCGAAGTCGTCGATGTTGCTGACGACGACCGGACTGATCATGGAGCGCGCATTGGCGTTCAGGTAGTCCAGATCCAGTTCCAGAACCGGGTCACCGGCTTTCACGGTTGCGCCTTCTTCAACCAGACGCTTGAAGCCCTGGCCGTTGAGCGCAACGGTGTCGATACCCATGTGCACCACGATTTCAGCGCCTTCATCCGTTTCCAGGCAGAACGCGTGGTTGGTGTTGAAAATCTTCACCACGGTGCCGTTAGCCGGAGAAACCACGGTTTTCCCGGTCGGACGCACGGCCACGCCGTCGCCTACCGCTTTGCTGGCGAAGGCTTCATCCGGAACGTCTTCCAGCGCCACAACGTCGCCGGTGATGGGAGAAACCAGGCTTACCTTGACCGCGGCAGACGCATTCGGCGTTGCCTGAGGCTTGGCTGCCGGCGCTGCGGCAGGCGCGCTGTTGCCGTTAGCCGGCGCGGCAGGAACGTCGCCGGTGGTGCGCATGGCGTTGGCGATCTTCTCTGCAGCGAAGCCGACGATGATCTGCACGCTGGTTTTGCTCAGGCGGATAACCCCTGAAGCGCCCAGACGCTTGGCCAGCGACTCGTTCACCAGCGAAGAGTCTTTTACAGTCAGACGCAGACGGGTGATACAGGCGTCGATACCGGTCAGGTTGGCGGAACCGCCGACCGCGCCGATGTATTGACGCGCCATCAGAGCCGCATCGATGTCTTTACCGTTGCTGGTTGCAACGTTGACGTCCTGACCATCACCTTCTTCACCTGCGCCGCTCAGCTCACGGCCCGGCGTCATCAGGTTGAATTTAGTGATGGTGAAACGGAACACCGTATAGTAGATAACGAAGAACACCAGACCCTGCGGGATCAGCATGTACCAGCTGACCGCCAGCGGGTTGCGTGAGGACAGCACCATATCCACCAGACCGGCGCTGAAGCCGAAACCGGCGATCCAGTGCATGGTAGCCGCGATGAATACGGAGATACCGGTCAGAACGGCGTGGATCACGTACAGCACCGGCGCCACGAACATGAAGGAGAATTCCAGCGGCTCGGTGATACCGGTAAAGAAGGCGGCGAATGCACCGGCCATCATAATACCCAGCACTTTAGCCTTGTTCTCAGGACGCGCGCAGTGGTAAATCGCCAGCGCCGCACCCGGCAGACCGAACATCATGATCGGGAAGAAGCCCGCCTGATACATCCCCGTAATACCTACGGTCGCTTTACCCGCAGCGATAGACTGCGCGCCACCCAGGAAGTTCGGGATATCGTTGATACCGGCTACGTCGAACCAGAACACGGAGTTCAGCGCGTGGTGCAGACCAACCGGAATCAGCAGACGGTTGAAGAACGCATAAACGCCTGCGCCGACGGAACCCAGTTTCTGGATTTGCTCACCGAAGCTGACCAAACCGTCAAAGATCACCGGCCAGATGTACATCAGGATGAACGCCACCAGGATCATCAGGAAGGACGTCAGGATCGGAACCAAACGACGGCCGCTGAAGAAGGAAAGCGCTTTGGGCAGTTCCACGCTGCTGAAACGGTTATACAGCTCAGCAGAAATGATACCGACCAGAATCCCGACGAACTGGTTGTTGATTTTGCCGAACGCGGCCGGAACCTGATCGAGAGGTATTTTTTGAATCATTGACACGGCTGCCGGCGAGCAGAGCGTGGTCAATACCAGGAAACCGACGAAACCCGTCAGGGCCGCGGCGCCGTCTTTATCTTTGGACATACCGTATGCAACGCCGATGGCGAACAGTACGGACATGTTGTCGATGATAGCTGACCCCGATTTAATGAAGAAGGCCGCCAGCGCGCTGTCGCCCCCCCAACCTACCGGGTCAATCCAGTAGCCAACCCCCATGAGGATGGCCGCGGCGGGCAGTGTTGCCACCGGCACCATCAGGGCGCGCCCCACCTTTTGCAGATAACCTAGAATACTCACCTTTTCCCCCTATATGACCATTTTTGGCCGCGGATGCTTTGTGCACCTTTTTTGTAGCCGTCAACCGGACATCTGATACGATCTTAACGCATAGAAACTCACTTCAATCCGGAGTGTAAAAAAATTATTTTTCCTCGCAAATTAAAACCTCCAGTTTTGTGATAAATATCACCAATAGTGCGTTAAAATATGCCTATATGCTAGCCACGACACAAAACTTATTTTAGTATACAAAAAATCAAAACAGAGTCAGGTCTGCGCGCAATCAGGCAACCTGGGTTACGCTTACAACGGACGACAGCGGCTCTGTTGCATGTGAATCATAGAACATTTTATCTTAGCTTATGAGGTGTCCCTGATGAGACTTATCCCACTGAAAGCGTCGGCGGATGTCGGTTTGTGGTCCGCACGCCACATCGTTAACCGCATTAACAAGTTTAAACCCACTGCGGAGCGCCCCTTCGTACTGGGCCTGCCGACCGGCGGCACCCCGCTGCAGACTTACAAACGCCTGATCGAACTGCATCAGGCCGGCGAAGTCAGCTTCAAAAACGTCGTCACTTTCAACATGGACGAGTACGTCGGCCTGCCGGAAGATCATCCGGAAAGCTACCACACCTTCATGTACACCAATTTCTTCAACCACGTGGACATTCCGCGCGAAAACATCAACCTGCTGAATGGTAACGCAGAAGACGTCGACGCCGAGTGCCGCCGCTACGAAGAAAAGATCAAATCCTACGGAAAGATCAATCTGTTTATGGGCGGTGTAGGTAATGACGGGCATATTGCCTTCAACGAACCCGCATCTTCCCTCGCTTCGCGCACCCGTATCAAAACGCTGACCGAAGATACCCGTATCGCCAACTCCCGTTTCTTTAACGGCGACATCAACCAGGTGCCCAAATACGCGCTGACCGTCGGCGTCGGTACGTTGCTGGACGCGGAAGAAGTGATGATTCTGGTGACCGGCCATGCCAAAGCCCAGGCTCTGCAAATGGCGGTAGAAGGCAGCGTCAACCATCTGTGGACCATCACCGCCCTGCAAATTCACCCGAAATCCGTGGTGGTATGCGATGAGCCGTCAACGATGGAGCTGAAAGTTAAAACGGTTAAGTACTTCCGCGAATTAGAAGCGGAAAACATGAAACAACTTTAAGACAACAGGGGGACCTGATGTACGCTTTGACCCATTGTCGGATTTATACCGGCCACGACATTCTTGACGACCATGCAGTGGTGATCGCCAACGGCTTAATTGAACGCGTTTGCCCTGTCGCGGAATTACCGTCGGGTATTGAGCGTCACGATTTGGACGGCGCGATCCTGGCCCCCGGTTTTATCGATGTTCAGCTTAACGGCTGCGGCGGCGTGCAATTTAATGATTCGGAAGCCGCCGTTTCTGAAGAAACGCTGGAAATTATGCAGCACGCCAACGAGAAATCCGGCTGCACCAGCTACCTTCCCACGCTCATCACCTGTGCCGATGACATGATGAAGCACGCGATGGACGTAATGCGTTCCTATCTGAGTAAGCACCAGAATCAGGCGCTGGGCCTGCACATCGAAGGTCCTTACATCAGCCTGGAGAAGAAAGGAACGCACAATCCGAAGTACATCCGCAAGCCCGATCACGAAATGATCGACACCCTGTGCGAGCACGCCGACGCCATTGTTAAAGTGACCATGGCGCCGGAAGTCGCGACCGAAGAATCCATCCGCCAGTTAAAAGCGGCTGGCATCGTGGTTTCCGCCGGTCACTCAAACTCCACCTACGAAGAAGCCCGTAAAGGCTTCGCCGCCGGTATGAGCTTCGCGACTCACCTGTTTAACGCCATGCCGGCTATCTCCGGCCGTTCACCGGGCCTGATCGGCGCGATCTTCGACACTCCCGAAGTGTACACCGGGATTATCGCCGACGGTCATCACGTCGCCTGGGCAAACATCCGTATGGCTAAACGCATGAAGGGCGAGAAGCTGGTGCTGGTCACCGATGCAACCGCACCTGCAGGAGCCAACATCGATCACTTCATTTTTGCGGGGAAAACAGTATATTACCGCAACGGGTTGGTGGTTGATGACAACGGCACCCTGAGCGGTTCCGCGCTGACCATGATCGAAGCGGTGCAAAACAGCGTAGAGCACGTCGGCATTCCCCTGGATGAAACGCTGCGCATGGCGTCGCTTTATCCGGCGCGCGCAATTGGCGTGGACGGGCGTTTGGGCAGCATCGAACCGGGCAAAGTCGCTAACCTGACCGCGTTCACCCGGGACTACCGCGTGATCAAAACCCTCGTTAACGGCGAAACCGTCTACGAGAACATCGTGAAATAATCACACTATACGGGTAAATATATAGATGGCGACCGGCGGCGGACAAGGACAAATCGGCAATGTCGATCTGGTAAAACAGCTTAACAGCGCGGTGGTATATCGGCTGATTGATCAACAAGGCCCTATATCACGCATTCAGATTGCCGAACTGAGCCAGCTTGCGCCAGCCAGCGTCACTAAAATTACCCGTCAGTTGCTGGAGCGCGGGCTGATTAAAGAAGTCGATCAGCAAGCCTCCACCGGCGGACGCCGGGCAATTTCCATCGTGCCCGAAACCCGCCTGTTCAACACCGTGGCGGTGCGTCTGGGCCGCCATGACGCCACGCTGACGCTGTATGACATGAGCGGCAAGTCGCTGGCGGAAGAGCATTATCCCTTGCCTGAGCGTACGCAGGAAACCGTGGAAGCCGCGCTCCTGACCGCCATCGATCACTTCATCCAGGTTAACCAACGCAAAATCCGCGAGCTGATCGCTATTGCCGTGGTGTTGCCGGGCCTGGTCGATCCGGATCTCGGCATCGTGCGTTACATGCCCCATATCAACGTCAATAACTGGCCGCTGGTGGAAGTGATGGAAGCCCGCTTCCGGGTCACCAGCTTTGTCGGGCACGACATCCGCAGCCTGGCGCTGGCGGAGCATTACTTCGGCGCCACGCGCGACTGCGAGGACTCCCTGCTGGTGCGCCTGCACCGGGGAACTGGCGCAGGGATCATCGTGAACGGCAACACCTTCCTCGGCCGAAACGGCAACGTCGGGGAAATCGGCCATATTCAGATCGATCCGCTGGGCGAGCGCTGCCACTGCGGTAACTTCGGCTGCCTGGAAACCATCGCGGCCAACGCGGCCATTGAGCAGCGCGTCCGCCACCTGCTGGAGCAGGGCCATCCCAGCAAGCTGACGCAGGAAGATTGCAGCATCCACGCCATTTGCAAAGCGGCGAACAAAGGCGACGCGCTGGCAAGCGAGGTGATCGATCACGTCGGGCGCAATCTCGGCCGCGCTATCGCCATCACCATCAACCTGTTCAATCCGCAAAAAGTGGTTATCGCAGGAGAAATCACCGAAGCGGAAAAAGTGCTGCTGCCGGCGATTCAGAGCTGCATCAACACCCAGGTGCTGAAGGATTTCCGCAAAAACCTGCCGGTCGTCACCTCCGAGCTGGATCACCGCTCCGCCATCGGCGCTTTTGCCCTGGTCAAACGCGCCATGCTGAACGGCGTACTGCTGCTGCGTTTGCTGGAAAATCATCATTAGTCTTTCACTACACGCCTGAGCTGGCTATAGTTAGGCCAGCTATCTTCGTGAGTGAAAGAAAACGATGACAATTCAAAGCGTAATTTGTGATATTGACGGCGTGCTGATGCATGACAACACGCCGGTTCCCGGTGCTGACGTCTTCCTTAACCGCATTCAGCAGCAGGAAATGCCGCTGGTGATTCTGACCAACTACCCTTCCCAAACCGCCCAGGATCTGGCTAACCGCTTCTCCGCCGCAGGTCTTGAGGTGCCGGAAGAGGCCTTTTACACCTCCGCCATGGCGACCGCAGACTTCCTGCGCCGTCAGGAAGGCAAGAAAGCCTATGTGATCGGCGAAGGCGCTCTGATCCACGAGCTGTACAAAGCCGGTTTCACCATTACCGACATCAACCCCGACTTCGTGATCGTCGGCGAAACCCGCTCCTACAACTGGGAAATGATCCACAAAGCGGCCTATTTCGTCGCCCATGGGGCGCGTTTCATCGCCACCAACCCCGACACCCACGGACGCGGCTTCTTCCCTGCCTGCGGCGCCCTGTGCGCGCCGATTGAGCTGATCGCCGGGCGTTCCCCGTTCTACGTCGGCAAGCCCAGCCCGTGGATTATCCGCGCTGCGCTGAACAAAATGCATGCCCATTCAGAAAGCACCGTCATCATCGGCGATAACCTGAGAACCGACATTCTGGCCGGCTTCCAGGCCGGGCTGGAGACAGTATTGGTGCTGACCGGCGTGTCCACCCTGGAAGACATCGAATCCATGCCCTTCCGCCCCACCTATATCTACCCCTCCGTCTCCGACATCGACGTGTTCTGATCGTCCCGGCGTCTGATGCCACCGTCAGACGCCTCATGAATTCACCTTTCTGCGTTAAAAATTGACGATTATTCAATTTATAAGGTCATATATTGAGAAATCATCAAAGTTCTTCCCTCTTCAACAATCTTTTTCTCATCGAAACACTAAATAACTTGCCTTTTATTCAGCTATTGATGCATTTTCTTAGATAACCCGCTGTCATTACCGATAATGATCGTTGAATCCACAGGTTTTACGGCGATTTATTAACGAATTCACATTTAACATCACACAACTTAAGTCATGCAGGAAGGGAGAAGGCTATGTGTTCCATTTTTGGTGTGCTCGACCTGAAAACCGATCCGGTCGAATTGCGTAAGAAAGCGCTTGAACTGTCACGTCTGATGCGTCACCGCGGGCCGGACTGGTCCGGTATTTACGCCTCGGACAACGCGATCCTGGCGCACGAACGCCTGTCGATCGTGGACGTCAACAACGGCGCTCAGCCGCTGTACAACGCCGCACATACCCATATCCTGGCCGTCAACGGTGAAATCTATAACCATCAGGCCCTGCGCGCGCAGCTCAAAGACCGTTACGCGTTTCAGACCGGCTCCGACTGCGAAGTCATCCTGGCGCTCTACCAGGAAAAAGGCCCGGCGTTTCTTGACGATCTCTATGGCATGTTCGCCTTTGCACTGTACGACGCAGAGCAGGACGCCTATCTGATTGGCCGCGACCACATCGGCATTATTCCGCTGTACACCGGCTACGACGAACATGGCAACTTTTACGTCGCCTCTGAAATGAAAGCGCTGACGCCGGTATGTAAAACCATCAAAGAGTTTCCCGCCGGCAGTTACCTGTGGAGCAAAGACGGCGAAATCCGCCGCTACTACCAGCGCGACTGGTTTGAATACGACGCGGTGAAAGACAACGAAACCGACCCCAACGCCCTGCGCATCGCGCTGGAGGAGTCCGTCAAAAGCCACCTGATGTCGGACGTTCCTTACGGCGTGCTGCTTTCCGGCGGTCTGGACTCTTCCGTGATCTCCGCCATTACTAAAAAATTCGCCGCCCGCCGGGTAGAAGACGATGAGCGCAGCGAAGCCTGGTGGCCACAGTTGCACTCTTTCGCCGTCGGCCTGAAAGGTTCGCCGGACCTGAAAGCGGCGCAGGAAGTCGCCAACCATCTGGGAACGGTACACCATGAGATCCACTTCACCGTGCAGGAAGGCCTCGACGCCATCCGCGACGTGATTTATCACATTGAAACCTACGACGTCACCACCATCCGCGCTTCCACGCCGATGTACCTGATGGCGCGTAAAATCAAGGCAATGGGCATCAAGATGGTACTGTCGGGCGAAGGGTCCGACGAAGTTTTCGGCGGCTATCTCTATTTCCACAAAGCGCCGGACGCCAAAGAGCTGCATGAAGAAACCGTGCGTAAACTGCTGGCGCTGCATATGTACGACTGCGCCCGCGCCAACAAAGCCATGGCCGCCTGGGGCGTGGAAGCGCGCGTACCATTTCTTGACAAGAAATTCCTCGATGTCGCCATGCGCATCAACCCACGCGACAAAATGTGCGGCAACGGCAAAATGGAAAAACACATCCTGCGCGAATGCTTCGAATCTTACCTGCCGGCCAGCGTCGCCTGGCGCCAGAAAGAGCAGTTCTCCGACGGCGTGGGCTACAGCTGGATCGACACCCTGAAAGAGGTTGCCGCGCAGCAGGTCAGCGATCAGTCGCTGGAAAACGCGCACTTCCGCTTCCCGTACAATACGCCGACCTCCAAAGAGGGTTACCTGTACCGCCAGATTTTTGAGGAGTTGTTCCCGGTGCCGAGCGCGGCGGAATGCGTTCCCGGCGGCCCTTCCGTCGCCTGTTCTTCAGCCAAGGCCATCGAGTGGGATGAAGCGTTCAAAACGATGGACGATCCATCAGGACGTGCAGTGGGCGTACACCAGGATGCCTATAAATAACGTCTCTTAGTTTTTCATTATGTCAAAAAGGCTTCTGTCGTCCGGAAGCCTTTTTTATTTCTGTCTCGCCACTAAAAACATTTATTTTTGCCTTCCCTGCCACACCCCAAATTAATATCGCCCTTTCAAGCGAAATAATTATTTTATTTTAATCCCTTAATAAATCGTTAAGATCTATATGTTATGGAACGCAAGAAAAATAAAAACAAGAAACATCTTAATCAAAAATCCTAATGAATTACGCCTTCAAAGAGGCTTAAATAATTCAGAAAACCATTCATCCTTAAAATCCACGGAAGGAAGTCGTAGTTATGCAGACGCCCTATCCGCCGCGACTTGTTTTTTATTCCCATGACACAATGGGATTAGGTCATATACGGCGAAACATGCTATTAGCAAATACAATATTAACGTCCAGACCCGACACTGAAATATTGCTAATTAACGGCGTGCGTGAATCAGGCATATTTTACTTCCCGAAAGGGATGGATTCCGTTACGCTGCCGACCTATATCAAAACCCCCGACGGGGAATATGAGCCTTGCTCGCTGGGAAATGACGTTCATCGCCTGGTAGAACTGCGTGTCAGCATCATCCAGGCCGCACTGAACGCTTTCAATCCGCACGTCATGATCGTAGACAATGTGCCGCGCGGGGCGATGTCCGAGCTGAATACCGTGTTACCTCTGTTAAAGCAGAGAAATACGCATCTGATCCTGGGGCTGAGGGACATTATCGATGAACCGTCTGTGGTACAACGCCAATGGAAAAAGCTGGATAACAGCACCGCAATCCGCGACTACTACTCTGATGTCTGGATCTACGGCGATGCCGGATTTTATGACTTAACCCGCGCCTACAACCTGGACGACGACATCCGTAAAAAAGTGTCGTTCATGGGCTATCTGGATGCCACAAAGCACCCACGACAACCGAAAACGACGGATAACTATCTGGCCGCCATCAACCGCCCCTACATATTGTGCACCGTCGGCGGCGGTCAGGACGGATACCATCTGGCGTCTGTATTCGCCCGGGCGACGTTCCCGCAAGGCATGATGGGCGTATTAATCACAGGCACCATGATGCCTGCCGCCGAATATGAAGCTTTGCAAAAAATCGCCGCACAGCGTAACGACCTCTGCGTTATCCGTTTTATTGCCAACCCGCTGCTGTTATTACACCAGGCGCACAGCGTTGTGGCGATGGGAGGATATAACACCACCATCGAAATATTATCCCTGAACAAACGCGCGTTAATTATTCCGCGTGTTTCCCCCCGGCAGGAACAATGGATAAGAGCTTCTTCGCTGGCAAAGGTTAATCTGGTCGCCTGTATTCACCCAAGCGAATTAAATACACAGACGCTGAATGACTGGATATCAAAAAACTGGCAGCCGGAAAATCCCCGTCATTATCTGAGCCTGGATGGTTTACGTACATTTGCTGAAAAAATAAATATATTGCTGCCCAAGCCTGCGGGCAAAGCACTCACATCTCTGGTCGGGGTATAAAAATGAAAAATAATCATGTGGGTAATCCCTATGTGGGTTACGTAGTAAAGCGCTATCCACGTTTTTCAGAAACGTTCATCGTTAATGAGATTCTTGCCCATGAGCGTGCGGGGCTGAAAGTGGATATTTTCGCACTGGGCAACGTTGATGAAACACATTTCCAGGATGTCATCGCGCAGGTCAACGCGCCCGTCACCCGTTTTGACGATAAACAACGCAACACAGAAAATCTGTGGGCGTTGCTGGATAACGCCCGCCGCACGCTGCCCGATTTTTCCACTAACCTGGCCGGGTTGCAGCACAACAACGTGCATGAGTTCGCTCAGGCGATCCAACTGGCGCTGGCCGTACGCCAGCGTGGTATCCGCCACCTGCACGCGCATTTCGGCACCCGCGCTACCACCGTGGCGCGTTTGGCCGCCAGGCTCAGCGGCATCAGCTACAGCTTCACCGCGCACGCCAAAGACATCTACTACCCTTACCCGGAAGGTACGGGGCTGGCCCAAAAGCTGCGCGACGCCGCGCACGCCGTCACCGTCTCGGATTACAACCTGGCCTACCTGCGGGAGCAGTACGGCAACGATGCGCGCAACGTAACCCGCCTGTACAACGGCATCGACCTGCACAAGTTTGCTTACCAGCCCTGCTCAGACAATGCATCCGCGCACATTTTGGCCGTCGGGCGACTGGTGGAAAAAAAGGGCTTCCCGCTGCTGATTGAAGCGTTGCGTATTCTGAAGCAGCGCAATCTGGATTTCCGTTGCACGCTGATTGGCGATGGCCCGCTGCGCGACGCGCTGCAACAGCAGGTTCAGCAGGCAGGTCTGGAAACACAGGTCGCCATGCCCGGCCTGCGGCCCCAGTCCGCCATTATCAGCGCCATGCGCAGCGCGACTTTGCTCGCCGCCCCCTGCATCATCAGCGAAGAAGGCGATCGCGACGGCCTGCCGACCGTACTGCTGGAAGCAATGGCGCTGGGCACGCCGGTTATCTCCAGCGCCGTTGCCGGTATTCCTGAGCTGGTCATCAACCACGAAACCGGGCTTTGTATCCCGCCGGGGGATGCCTTCGCCCTGGCCGACGCTATCGCGCAATTGCTCGGCGACGCCGCGCTGCGTCAGACACTGTCGCAGCAGGCCAGACAGCTTATCGAACGCGAGTTCGACATTGAGCGCAATGCCGCCGTGCTGCGCAATATTTTCGCCGCCGCCGTAAACCACGCAACGTCATTGCCCTGTGGCGGGGAGGCTTTCGGATGAAAGTCGCCTACATTTGCGCGGACCCCGGAATTCCGGTCTTCGGCCAGAAGGGCGCTTCCATTCACATTCAGGAAGTGCTGCGCATCCTGCTGAAAAAGGGAGCGGAGATCACCTTGTTCGCCCAGCGTCCGGGCGATGATATTCCTGCCGCCTTCCGCCGGATAAAGGTGGTGAAGCTGCCTGCCCTGCCCACTGCCGCACAGGCGGAAGCCAGGGCCAGGGCTGCGCTGGCGGCGAACGCCGATCTGACGGCGATGCTGGATGCCGCCGGCCCGTTCGACCTGGTGTACGAACGCTATTCGCTCTGGAGCCACGCAGGCATGTCCTGGGCCGCCCGTCACGGCACGCCGTCGGTTCTCGAAGTCAACGCCCCCCTGATTGAAGAACAGCGTCAATACCGCACGCTGCCGCTGGAAGACGAAGCCTTCGCCACGCTGGACGCCAACCTACGCGACGCCGGTACGTTGATCGGCGTTTCGCCCGGCGTAAAAACCTGGCTGGAGCGTTTTCCTCCGGCACACGGCAAAACCTACGTGGTGGAAAACGGCGTAGATCCGACGCGTTTCAGCCCGCGGGAAGAAACCGCGCGCACGCCGGTCACGATCTGTTTTCTCGGTACGCTGAAGCCCTGGCACGGGCTGAGCACGCTGATTGACGCCTTCATCCTGCTCCATCAGCGCGGGAGCTCCGCCCTGCTCTCCATCATCGGCAACGGCCCCGAATATGAACCTTTGCGGGCACGGCTGGATCAACACGGCCTGCTGCCGATGACCCGTTTTTCTGGCTCGGTATCGCCCGACCGCGTGCCGGCCCTGCTGGCGGATGCCGACATCGCTGTCGCGCCCTACCCGCGGCTGGATAATTTCTATTTCTCCCCGCTGAAAATTTACGAATACATGGCGGCAGGGCTGCCGGTGGTGACTTCACGAACCGGCCATCTCGGCACGCTGATCAGCGAGGGAGAAACCGGGCTGCTGGTGCCGCCGGAAGATCCTCCGGCGCTGTGTGAAGCGCTCACCGTCCTGATAAACGCCCCGGCCCTGCGCTGGCGGATGGGGCAGGCGGGCCGTCGGCTGGCCGAAAAAAACCACAGCTGGGAACAGGCGGTAAACCGGATTTTACGTTTGGCCAACGCCGGCGAACGCCAGAGAGAATGTAATGAAACCTGAAAGCCAGACCATGCTGCTGCACACATTTCTGCCCTACATCAGCAAACAGCGGAGGTTAATCATCACCTCGTTCGTCGTGCTGCTTACCGCCAGCGGTCTGCGTCTGCTCGAACCCTGGCCGCTGGCGTTCGCCATCGACATTGTCATGGGAGACGTCAAACACAATACCCTGCTCAATGGCTTCAACACTGAATCCCTGACGCAGGAGGATTTATTGTGGCTGTGCGCGGGCGGCATCATCGCCGTCGCAGCGCTGCGCGCCGTCGCCGGCTACGTCAGCACCATCGGCATGGCGCTGGCGGGCAGCCGCGTCATGAGCGAAATCCGCCGTAATCTGTTCGTCCATCTGCTGCGCCTCCCGCTGGCGTTCCACCACCGTTCACGCACCGGCGATCTCACCATGCGACTGATCAACGACATCGGCATGATGCGCGAAGTCACGGTTACCGCGTTCATGCCGATGCTGTCGAACATCGTCATCTTCGCCGGCATGTTCGGCATCATGCTCTATCTGGATTGGAAGCTGACGCTGCTCACCCTGCTCCCGATGCCGGTGCTGGCGCTGACCACCCTGCACAGCAGCCGTAAAATCCGCGATGTCAGCCGTACCCAGCGTAAACGCGAAGGCAACCTGGCGGCAAAGTCGTCGGAGTTCATGACCGGTATCGCCACCATCCAGGCGATGTCGCTGGAAAAAGCCGCTACAGAGGCGTTTAACGGCAACGATGCCCAAAGCCTGAAGCAGAACGTCCAGTCCAAACGGCTGGCGGCGGGCATGGAGCGCCGGGTAGATCTGCTCATCGCCGCGACCACCGCCATGGTGGTATTCCTGGGGGCGAAAAGCGTCCTGAGCGGCCTGATGTCGGCCGGTGAATTGCTGATTTTTATTTCCTACCTGAAAAATGCCTTCCGCCCGGTGCGGGAGTTCGCCAAATACAGCGGCCGTCTGTCAAAGGCAACCACAGCCGGCGAACGCATCGCCGAACTCTTGCATACGCCCGTCGCCACCAGCGAACAAACCGGCGGAAAAACACTGGCGGAAAGCGCGCAGGATATCCGCTTCGAGGCAGTTTCCTTTGGCTACCGGACGGACGATGGCGCAGCCAGCCCGCCCGCGTTGCAAAACATCAGCTTTCTTTTGCCGGCGGGGCGCTCGCTCGCCATTACCGGGCCGTCGGGCGCGGGCAAATCCACCCTGAGTCAGCTGTTGCTGCGCCTGTACGAGCCTTGCTCCGGTCGTATCGTGATCGGCGGGCACGACCTGCGCGAGTACGACACCAGCAGCCTGCGTAAACGCATCGGCTACCTGCCGCAGGAAAGTCTGCTGTTCGGCGTCAGTATCCGGGAGAACATCGCGCTGGGCGCCGACGGCGATGTTACAGAGGAAGCGATCATCGCTGCCGCACGCCTGGCGAATGCCCACGATTTCATCACCGATCTGCCGAATGGTTACGACACCGTGGTCAGCGAGCGCGGCATGTCGCTCTCCGGCGGTCAGCGCCAGCGTATTGCCATCGCCCGTACCGCCATCCGCCGCAACGCATTTTTGCTGCTGGATGAACCCGGCGTCGGCTTAGACAGCAAAAACGAGCGCGAAGTCACCGACGCGCTGATGCAACTGATGCGTGGTAAAACCAGCCTGATCATCACCCATAACCTGGATTTCGCCGCGCGGGCAGATCACATCCTGCTGCTTGACGGCGGACATATTGCCGAACAGGGCGATCACCACAGCCTGCTGAAACAGCAGGGACGTTATTTCGAACTCTGGAATATGCAACATGGCTGACCCGCAACAGACACAGGAAATAAGGAGCGCCATCATGACCGCCCACGACGCCGAACTCGCACTGATTGCCAGAGATCCCGCGCTGCCGGGGCTGGGCCTCCTGTTAAGCAATGAGCGCCTGCTGGCAGCCCTGCATACGCTTCCCGCTTTCGCGCATGCCCGGGCGCTGAAGGGAACGTACCTGCGTTATAAGCCGGGCACCAGTTGCATACTGGCGCTGGAAATCACGCTGGCCGGCGGGGAAAGCCAACGCTGCTTCGCCAAAGCGCTGACCCGGGAACGGTTTGCCGCTTCGCGGGCGCACCCGAAGCGGCAGGCGCTGCTCGCCGCCGGGCATCCGCATGCGCCCCTGTTTTTGGCAGACGACGCTATTTTACTTCAGCATCCCACCGGCGATCGCGGCATTCGTTATCTGGATGTTTTATGGAACGAAAAACAGAGAGCGGCCCTGCTGCGCCGCTGGCTGCCCGATCTGGCGAACGCGCCGGACGTCGAATGGCGTTTTCTGCGCTATAAGCCGGAACGCCGCTGCGTGGTCAGCATAGTGCATGCGGGAAAGCCGCAGGCAGTCATCCGTTGCGCCAGCGAGCACGAGTTCGGCGCAATCCTGCAAGGGTGCGCGACGGGAAGCGCTCTCGGCCACGTTGAACTGCTGGGCGCGCTGGGCGAAAAGCGGTTGGCGGCCACCTGCTGGATTGAAGGCGAAAGTCTTGAGCAACTGCTGCGCGATCCCTGCATGCCCAAGCTGGTAGCCCGCGCCGGTGAAGCGCTGGCTCACGTGCACAACGCGCCTTTTACCTTACCGGCGCGGCGTACTACCGACGACGACCTAAACCAGATGCGGCGCGCCCTGGACACGCTGTACACCCTTTATCCGCAGGCCGTTTCCCGCTTCGAACACTGTGCCGGACGGATCGGGCAACACATCCGGCGGTTTGAGCAACCTGCCGTTATCCTGCACGGCGACTTTTCCGCGGATCAGGTCATCGTTACCGGCCCTGACGCCCCGCTGCGCATCATTGATTGGGATCGCAGCACCAGCGGTCACCCGCTTAACGATATGGCGACGTTTTTGGCCAGGATCGAAATGGACGTTATCGAAGGCAACCTCAGCCGCATACAGGCGGACTCTGCCCGGGCGGCGCTGCTGAGCGGATACAGCGCGCATCGCGCTCTGCCTTGCGAAGGGCTTCCCTGGTACACCGCGCTGGCGCTGCTTGCTCTGGCGGCGGAACCTTTCCGCAAGCGCGACGCGCGCTGGCCGGCAACCATTGACGCCCTGTTGCAACGCGCCGAGCAGCTCACCGCCGACACGACTTCGCCTGGCGATAACGACTGGCAGGAACGCCTGACGCAGCTCTGCCAGGCGCAGCATATGGCGCAGCCTTTACAGCAGGCGCTGGGGCAGCAAATGCTGCAATCCGGTAAAGTCCTGCGCCATAAACCGGGCCGGCGGGCGTTAATCGCTTACCAGCTCGCTGCCGGGAACAGCACGCTCACCCATGCGGTGTTAGGCAAATACCGGGAAAAAGGCACGGATAAGCATGCGTTCGCCTGCCAGCGCGCACTCTGGGAGAACGGGTTTGACGGACAAAACGCCGCCAGCGTTCCCGAGCCTCTGGCGTTGCTGCCTGAGCGGAAAATGTGGCTGCAACGCAAAGCCGATGCTGAGTGCCTGACGCTGCGCCTGTCGCCCCATGCGGATCTCGCCGTAACCGGCGCCGCCGTCGGCACGGCCCTGGCCGCCCTGCAGTCGAATGAAGCACTGCGGACCGCGGTGGCCGGCAAGATCTGGCGAAAAGAGGATGAAATGAACGTACTGGAACGCGGGCTGGCGCAGGTTGCCGCCGCCCGCCCGCACTGGCGCCACCGGCTGCACGCGTTACTGACCGCCGGGGAAAAATTAGCCTGCCGGCTGTTCAGCGCGGCACAAACGCCGGTACACCGGGACTTTTACCCCGATCAGATCCTGACGGATCGCCGCCATCCCGCCCGCCTGGTTTTACTGGATTTTGACCTGTGCAGCCAAAGCGCCGCCGCCCTCGACGCCGGTAATTATCTGGCGCATGTACGCGAACTGGCGCTGCGCCGTTTCGGCAACGCTGACGCGCTGCAGGCGCATGAAACGGCGTTTACCGGCGCCTATCTCGAACACGCGATATGGACCCGCGCAGAGGACGTCCGGGGCTTTCTGGCGCTCTCCCTGCTCAGGCATATCTTCCTTAGCACCCGTTTCCCCGGGCGGGCGCACACCACGGTGCCGCTGCTGGACTATTGCGAACGACTGACAGGATAACCATGACGACAAGGAACGATTCAGTAATGCATTACAGCTCATTTTCTCTCCCGCTTGGCGTCGGTCTTTTTTTGACGTCCTTCTTCTCCGCTGCGGACGGCACGGTACGCGACGAACAACATAACGCCGGGCGCGACAGCAAACCCTCTTTATTAAGTCAGGTTCGGACGCCGGAGGACGATAGCGTACCGGCACTGCTGAAAGTGAATGTGGCGCTAAAAATGGAGGCCTTTTCCCTGCGTAATAAAAAGCTGCGCCACGGCGACAAGCGGGAAAACGAGCTGGAGTTAGAGCCGCTGGCCCGTCTGCGGTTCAGCCTTTTGGAAGGCCATCCGGTTTACGGCGTGGCGGAGGTGGAGCTGAAGGACAAAACCAAGCGGGAAACCGGCAAACCCGGGAGGAATAAAACGCGTCTGGAGTTAACCCAGATCTACCTCGGCCTGGACGCCGATGCTCTGGATACCCATTTCCGCCTCGGACGCTGGCTGTACCGTGACGAGCGCGAGTGGCTGCTCGACGAAAATATTGATGGCGTGCTGGCCCGCTGGAAGTCCGGCAGGTGGCGCGCCGATGTGTTAGGCGGTCGGATCGATTACTGGCAGCGCGACCTTCTTGATCGCACCTCACGCGACGCCGGCAAAACCACCGCGATGGGCGCCATCGTGCGCCGCAAGCTGGGCAGCGACTGGTTAGCCGGCGCTTACGCACTTGCCAGTGAAAACACCCATGACGCCCATTACAGTCAGTTCCACTATGGGCTGCGCTCACACGATGAACGCAGGGAAGGGCTGCGCCACTGGGCTGAAATCGGCCTGATGTCCGGCAATAAATCCGGCAACCGGCACAGCGGCTTTGCGGCCGACGTGGGCGGCACCTATGTTTTCGCCTCCCGGCTGCGCCCGCGTCTGACGCTGGGCTACGCCTACGCCAGCAAAAACTATCGCCAGACAGGATTGCAGTCTAACGAGGCAACGCTCGGCGGCAACACCAAACTGAACATCTACGGCGCCACGCTGGCGCCGGAGCTGACCAACCTGCACGTAATAACAGCCGGCATCGGCGTAGACATTACGCCGGATGCCAGCCTCGACCTGATTTATCACGACTACCGGCAGGCACAGACAGCCGATCTGGAGGCGCACAACGGCGATCTGAAGTCGCGCTATGACAACCGCAGCACCACGCGGTTGGGCAGCGGCATCGATCTTGTCTGGGGCGTACAGGTTAACAAGCGTCTGAAAACCGAGCTGATCATGGGGATGTTCACGCCGTCGAAGCGTTTCCGTTCCGGCGCGTCGGACAACGCGCCGGGCAGCGCCCCTGCTTACTCGATAGGGTTTGAAGCGGAGCTGCGCTTTTGACTTCCACCCTGGATAAGACGGTTTTGCCGGGTGTAAGAACCCCGTTCTGAAGGGGCAGAATACGGGGTTCGTCCTCCCCTTCTTCCTTATACGGAGGCCCGGCAACGCGTTATTTCTTCTCAATATCCGCGAATCTTTGTTGCTTTTATGACCAGCCTGTATAATCCCCAATCAAACGTCGCAGCGAAGCCCTTCGCGGGCAAAAAAGGGGTTGACGCAACTTTCCCATATACGCATAATGCGCCCCGCAACGCCGATGAAGGTCAAGCAAAAAAAGATGGCTACGTAGCTCAGTTGGTTAGAGCACATCACTCATAATGATGGGGTCACAGGTTCGAATCCCGTCGTAGCCACCACTTTTCGTTGCGAGAATTTTCCGTTGTGAAGTTTCCGTCGTGAAAAGCAGTTTGCGGGAGTGGCGAAATTGGTAGACGCACCAGATTTAGGTTCTGGCGCCGCAAGGTGTGCGAGTTCAAGTCTCGCCTCCCGCACCATTTCATTCACGATCGCATCGGATGGGGTATCGCCAAGCGGTAAGGCAGCGGGTTTTGATCCCGCCATCCCCAGGTTCGAATCCTGGTACCCCAGCCATCATTTTCAATGAACGCTGTTTTCATCGCTGGAAATGTTGCAATAAATTGGGGTATCGCCAAGCGGTAAGGCAGCGGGTTTTGATCCCGCCATTCCCAGGTTCGAATCCTGGTACCCCAGCCATTGCAACACAATCAGGCAGTTGCGCTTGAGCAGGAAATTGCTAAAGTATTAAGTTCAGTATTATGGCTACGTAGCTCAGTTGGTTAGAGCACATCACTCATAATGATGGGGTCACAGGTTCGAATCCCGTCGTAGCCACCAACTGGGGTGTCGCCAAGCGGTAAGGCAGCGGATTCTGATTCCGCCATTCCGGGGTTCGAATCCCTGCACCCCAGCCACTTTTCTCAGTACGTCATTGCACGGGCTGAACGTCGGCTGATTCATCACTACGACAAACACAGACACTTGGGGTGTCGCCAAGCGGTAAGGCAGCGGATTCTGATTCCGCCATTCCGGGGTTCGAATCCCTGCTCCCCAGCCATCTCAGCAATGCCCGCTTATGCGGGCATTTTGCTTTTTACTTTCCGGCTTACTCTCCGGCTCAGACGCCCAGCGCGTACTTCAGCGCCTGCTTCTTCAGCACGCCCGCACGCTGTGCGGCCATCAACCCGACGTTACGCAGCAGGCGCAGCGGCGGCAGATTATTGCTGAACGTACCGTAAAACAGATCCATCCCGGCCTGCATCATCAGGTTGTCCGGGCGGCGGCGGTGCTGATAACGGCGCAGAATCTCCTCGCTGTACCACGCCTCGCCCTGATTGCGGGCTTCGGTGACGATCGCCAGCAGCGCCTCGGCATCCCGGTATCCCAGATTCACGCCCTGCCCCGCCAGCGGGTTAATGGTATGGGCGGCATCTCCCACCAGCGCCAGCCCGTCACGCACGTAGCAATCGGCGTGGCGGCGTACCAGCGGGAAACTACCGGCGGCCACTGCCGTAACCCCGCCGACCCGGGACGGGAAGGTTTTGCGGATCTCCTGCGTCAGCGCTGGCGCAGGCATGGCGGCCAGCTGCCGGATACGCTGCGGTTCGTCATACCACACCAGCGACGCCCAGTTATCCCACAGCGGCAGGAAAGCGCGCGGCCCGTGCGGGGTGAACTGCTGCCAGGTGACGTCCTGCGGCGCTTCCTGCGTCTGCACCGTCACCAGCATGCAGGACTGACGGTACTCCCAGCCGCTCAGGCCGATGCCGGCCCACTGACGCACGCGGGAATTCGCACCGTCGGCCCCCACCACCAGCCTGGCGCAGAACGCCTCTCCGCCCTGTAAAGTGATCTGCCAGCCCTCTTGCGCCGGGGAAAGCTGCTCCAACTGCGCCGGCGCATGCAGCCTGACGCCCGGCGCCGTCTGCAAATGTTGCCACAGCGCCAGTTGCAGCACATCGTTTTCCAGCATGAAGCCCAGCTCGCTCAGCCCCAACTCCTCCGCCCGGAAGCTGACCAAAGACTCCGGCCACTCCCAGGTTTCCAGCCCGCGATAAGGCACGCAGCGCATACGCAGCACGTCGCTCCATACCTCCAGCGACTTCAGCACCTTCACGGAAGCGGCGCTGATGGCGGAAATACGCAGGTCGGGCGCGCTGCCCCGCTCAAAGGGACGCGGCTGATGCGGTTCAATCACGGCCACGGAAAACCCCGCCCGCGCAAACCCCAACGCCACGGCCGCGCCCACCATGCCGCCACCGACCACCGCAATATCGCAATCCATCCGGAATACCTCACTGTCCGCAATCTTACATTTTCACCGCCGCGCAGCTTCGGCTAAACTTCACCCAGCCCGCTGATTGGAGATAGTGTACCGGATCTTTCCCCCGGATTCCGAGCGCACCGCACTGGTCAGCGTGGCAGCAAGCGATTACAATGAGCGCCCTCTTGGGGGGAATCCCTGCGCCGATAACCTTTTTCACCTGCACTGAGTAATGGCAAGTCGATGACGAAGAAACTGCATATTAAGACCTGGGGTTGTCAGATGAATGAATACGATTCATCCAAGATGGCTGATTTACTGGGAACCACTCACGGTTTTGAACTGACGGAAAACGCCGAGGAAGCGGACGTCCTGCTGCTCAACACCTGTTCTATCCGTGAGAAAGCTCAGGAAAAGGTATTCCATCAGTTAGGGCGCTGGAAAACCCTGAAAGAAAAAAAACCGGGGCTGATCATCGGCGTCGGCGGCTGCGTGGCCTCGCAGGAAGGCGAGCATATCCGCGAACGCGCCCATTACGTCGATATCATTTTCGGCCCGCAGACCCTGCACCGCCTGCCGGAGATGATTAACCACGTTTCCGGCACCCGCAGCCCGGTGGTAGACATCAGCTTCCCGGAAATCGAGAAATTCGACCGCCTGCCGGAACCGCGCGCTGAAGGGCCGACGGCCTTCGTCTCCATCATGGAAGGCTGCAACAAGTACTGCACCTATTGCGTGGTGCCTTACACCCGCGGGGAAGAAGTCAGCCGCCCGTGCGACGACGTGCTGTTCGAAATCGCCCAATTGGCGGCGCAGGGCGTGCGCGAGGTCAACCTGCTCGGCCAGAACGTTAACGCCTACCGCGGCCCGTCCTTCGACGGCGGCATCTGCTCTTTCGCTGAACTGCTGCGCCTGGTGGCGGCCATCGACGGCATCGACCGCATCCGCTTCACCACCAGTCACCCCATTGAATTCACCGACGATATCATCGCCGTGTATGAAGACACCCCGGAGTTGGTCAGTTTCCTTCACCTGCCGGTGCAGAGTGGTTCCGACCGCATCCTGAACCTGATGAAACGTACCCACACCGTGCTGGAGTACAAATCCATCATCCGCAAACTGCGCAAGGCGCGTCCGGACCTGCAGATCAGCTCTGACTTTATCGTCGGCTTCCCCGGCGAAACCCAGCAGGATTTCGAGCAAACCATGCAGCTCATCGCCGACGTCAATTTCGACATGAGCTTCAGCTTCATTTTCTCCGCACGCCCCGGTACGCCGGCGGCGGACATGGTGGACGACGTACCGGAAGAAGACAAAAAGCAGCGTCTTTACATCCTTCAGGAGCGCATCAGTCAGCAGGCGATGAACTACAGCCGCCGCATGCTGGGCACCGTACAGCGCATCCTGGTGGAAGGCACCTCGCGCAAGAGCGTGATGGAGCTGTCCGGGCGCACGGAGAACAACCGCGTGGTGAACTTCGAAGGCACGCCGGACATGATCGGGAAATTCGTCGATGTGGAAATCACCGAGGTTCTCCCCAACTCCCTGCGCGGCACGGTGATCCGTACCGAAGATGAAATGGATCTGCGCGTCCATGAATCGCCGGCGTCCGTCATCGCCCGCACGCGCAAAGAGGATGAGCTGGGCGTGGGCACCTATCAGCCTTAAGGGGATGCTCCCGGCCAAAGGCGCCCGCGCGGCGCCTTTTGTTTTTTGGCCGCCGTTGAAATTCCCCGCTGCCGCCCTCAGTTAATCTTTCTGAACGTCCCCGTCAGGCATGCGTGAATGAGGAATAATGCCGCAATGCCATGTATGATTAGGGTGACAGGCCCGTAAGGCCAATCAACCGGGAGCCGTCAGCTCCGCCAACCGTCTGATACAGAGGAAGAGTTTGAACGTCACTACTGAAGAACTGGTACTGGAACCCGCTGATAATCAACGTCTGATGAGCCTTTGCGGGCCTTTCGATGACAATATCAAGCAACTGGAACGTCGCCTGGGCATTGAAATCAACCGGCGCGACAACCGTTTCAAACTGGTGGGCAAGTCCGTCTGCGTCAGCGCGGCTGCGGATATCCTGCGTCACCTGTATGTAGACACTGCGCCGCTGCGCGGGCAGATCCCGGACATCGGGCCGGAACAAATTCATCTGGCGATCAAAGAAAGCCGCGTGCTGGAACAGGTGGCCGAAAGCGTCCCGGAATACGGCAAAGCGGTGAACATCAAAACCAAGCGCGGCATGATCAAGCCCCGCACGCCGAATCAGGCGCAGTACATCGCCAACATTCTCGACCATGACATCACCTTCGGCATCGGCCCTGCCGGTACCGGTAAAACCTACCTGGCCGTAGCCGCGGCGGTTGACGCCCTGGAGCGCCAGGAGATCCGCCGCATCTTGCTGACGCGCCCGGCGGTGGAAGCGGGCGAGAAGCTCGGCTTCCTGCCCGGCGACCTGAGCCAGAAGGTTGACCCTTACCTGCGCCCGCTGTACGACGCCCTGTTCGAAATGCTGGGCTTTGAGCGGGTGGAGAAGCTGATGGAGCGCAACGTGATCGAAGTGGCCCCGCTGGCCTACATGCGCGGCCGCACGCTCAACGACGCTTTCATCATCCTCGACGAAAGCCAGAACACCACCATCGAGCAGATGAAGATGTTCCTGACCCGTATCGGCTTCAACTCCAAGGCGGTCATCACCGGCGACGTTACGCAGATCGACCTGCCGCGCAACCAGAAATCCGGCCTGCGCCACGCGGTGGAAGTGCTCTCCTCGGTGGAAGAGATCAGCTTCAACTTCTTCCACAGCGAAGACGTGGTGCGCCATCCGGTGGTTGCCCGCGTGGTCATCGCGTACGAAGCCTGGGAAGCGGCGGAGCAGAAACGCAAAGACGAGCTGGCCGAACAGCGTAAACGCGAGGCGCAGCTTGCCGCCGCGGCACAGGAACCCCAATGAGCAACGTCATTCTTGATTTGCAGATCGCCTGCGAGAACACCGGCGGCCTGCCGCAGGAAGCCGACTTCCTGCGCTGGCTGAACGCCGTGCTGCCCAAATTCCAGGAAGAGGCGGAAGTCACCGTTCGTCTGGTGGATGAAGCGGAAAGCCACGATCTCAACCTGACCTACCGCGGGAAAGACAAGCCGACCAACGTGCTCTCTTTCCCGTTCGAAGCGCCGCCGGGCATCGAGCTGCCGCTGCTGGGCGACATGATTATCTGCCGCCAGGTGGTGGAGCGCGAAGCACAGGAACAGAATATTACCCTGCTCTCACATTGGGCGCATATGGTTGTCCACGGAAGTCTTCATCTGCTAGGGTATGACCATATCATTGATGAAGAAGCCGAAGAGATGGAGTCTCTGGAAGCAGAAATCATGCAGGAATTGGGCTTTCCCGATCCCTATGCAGCCGAAAAAGAGTGATATAACAAGGACTGGCGGCCACCCGGCCGCCGTAATTAGAAACCGGATCCGGCATTCCCCGGCGGTTTCTTAACCATGACTATGAGTGATAACACACAAACGCCATGAGCGACGACCATTCACAGAACAATGACGGCCCCAGTCACAAGAAGGGGTTCTTTTCTCTTATTCTCAACCAACTGTTTCACGGGGAACCCAAAAACCGTGGCGATCTGGTTGAGCTGATCCGTGATTCCGAGCAAAACGATCTGATCGACCAGGATACCCGCGACATGCTTGAGGGGGTAATGGACATCGCCGAGCAGCGCGTACGCGACATCATGATCCCGCGCAGCCAGATGATCACGCTCAAGCGCAACCAGACGCTGGAGGAGTGCCTGGACGTCATTATCGACTCCGCCCACTCACGTTTCCCGGTGATCAGCGAAGATAAAGATCACATTGAAGGTATTCTGATGGCGAAAGATTTGCTGCCGTTTATGCGCAGTGAGTCCGAGCCGTTCAGCATTGATAAAGTTCTGCGTCCCGCCGTGGTGGTTCCTGAAAGCAAGCGCGTTGACCGCATGCTTAAGGAATTCCGCTCCCAGCGTTACCACATGGCTATCGTCATCGACGAGTTCGGCGGCGTCTCCGGCCTGGTGACCATTGAAGACATACTTGAGCTGATCGTCGGGGAAATCGACGACGAGTACGATGACGTGGAAGACCGCGACGTGCGTCAGCTGAGCCGCCATATGTACACCGTGCGCGCCTTAACGCCGATCGAAGACTTCAATGAGGTTTTCGGCACCCACTTCAGCGATGAAGAGGTGGACACCGTCGGCGGCCTGGTAATGCAGGCATTCGGCCACCTGCCGGCGCGCAGCGAAACCATCGAGCTGGACGGCTATCAGTTTAAGGTCGCGATGGCCGACAGCCGGCGGATTATCCAGGTACACGTTAAAATCCCGGATGAGTCACCCCAACCTCAATTAGACCAGGAAAGCTGAACTTAACATGGTCAATGCTTCACTACTGAAACGCCAGCGGGTGAGAACCCTGCTGGCGTTACTGTCAGGCGCCTGCGGCACCCTGGCGTTTTCCCCGTATGATTTCTGGCCGGCCGCGCTGGTTTCCCTGGCCGGGTTGCTGGCTCTGACGCTGGAGAGAACCACCCGTCAATCGCTGTGGCTCGGGTTCTGCTGGGGCATGGGGCTGTTCGGCGCCGGCGTCAACTGGGTTTACGTCAGCATCGATCAGTTCGGCGGCATGCCCAAACCGGTCAGCATGTTTTTGGTGGTGTTGCTCGCCGCTTATCTGGCGCTTTATCCGATGCTGTTCGCCGGGTTACTCAACCGCTTTTGGCCGAAAACCGGCGTATGGCGGCTGGTTATCGCCGCGCCGGCGCTGTGGCAGGCGACCGAGTTCCTGCGCGGTTGGGTACTGACCGGCTTTCCCTGGCTGCAGTTCGGCTACAGCCAGATCAACGGCCCGCTGAAAGGCATCGCGCCGATCGCCGGCGTGGAAACCATCACCTATCTGCTGATGATCATCTGCGGACTGCTGGTGCTGGCCGCCTGCCAACGGCGCATTGCGCCCGCCGTCGTTGCCGTATTACTGCTGGCCGCGCCCTGGCCGCTGCGCTATGTGCAGTGGTATCAGAACCAGCCGGATAAAGCAGTTAACGTCGCGCTGGTGCAGGGCAACATCCCGCAGTTCATGAAGTGGGACCCGAACCAGCTCATCTCTACGCTGCAAACCTACGCGGATATGTCGCGCCCCTATATGGGCAAAGCGCCGGTGATCATCTGGCCGGAATCAGCGATTCCCGACACCGAGCGTAATGAACAAAACTTCCTCACCCTGCTGGACGAGCTGCTGCGCACCAAGGGCAGCAGCCTGATCACCGGCATCGTCGATGAGCGTTCCGGGGAATACGGCTCCCGCTATTACAACTCGATTATCGTCCTGGGCGAACAGCAGCCTTACGCCTATCCGGGTAAGGATCGTTACGATAAACACCATTTGGTGCCGTTCGGCGAATTTGTGCCGCTGGAAGAGCTGTTGCGCCCGTTGGCGCCGTTCTTCAACTTGCCAATGTCGGCTTTCAGCCGCGGGAATTACACCCAGCCGCAGCTGAGCGTACGCGGCTATAACCTGACGGCGGCGATCTGCTACGAGATCGTGCTGGGCGAGCAGGTGCGCGCTAACTTCAGGCCGGACACCAACTTTTTGCTGACGATCTCCAATGATGCCTGGTTCGGGAATTCCATCGGCCCCTGGCAGCATTTCCAGATGGCGCGCATGCGTGCGCTGGAGCTGGGCCGCCCGCTGCTGCGCGGAACCAATAACGGCGTCACGGCGGCGGTAGATGCCACCGGCAACGTGATCGCCGAGATCCCGCAGTTTACCCGTCAGGTGCTGGAGGTGAAGGTTGCGCCGACCACCGGGGAAACACCGTATGCCAGCGCCGGCAGATGGCCGGTCTGGATGCTGACGCTGGTGATGGGCGCCGCTGCGCTGATCGCCGGGCGCAAAAAGCAAGCGCGTTAAGCATTGCAAGGTTCCGTATGCCCGCCTGTGGCTGCGGAACCCTCCTCCCTGCGGATATCCCCCTCCCGACAGAAACCTTGGCACTCCCCTTGCATCATTTCCCTCAGCCGGGAAGCAAACTCATGTATTCGCTCCGCACGCACAATAAGAGTGCATATTCTGCCTCATATTTGTGCATGCGCACTTTTTTGCAGCGAAATGGTGCGCTTCATGTCTCAAAAAACAAACATTAATACATCATTTAATTTACATTAAACTACTTTTCTAACAACAATAAGAAACATCGGCCCGACAAATCCCGGTCCGGACACGCTGTATAACAATATGAGTTTTATGGGTAAATGTACGGCGAAGTGGCCCTCGTTCCGGCCGCTGCGCAGACAATTGACAGAGAGCAATGTCAGGCTGGTGCGGTAAACGCACCGGTTTCAGGCATCACAACCACCGTAAAGGAGCAGGCAAATGCATATGCGTAAACTGGTGTTATCGCTGTTACTCGCCGGGATGGCCGGCAGCGTGGCACATGCCGCTGATGAACTCACCGGCACGCTGAAGAAGATCAAAGACGGCGGCGTGATCGTCGTTGGTCACCGTGAGTCCTCCGTTCCGTTCTCATACTACGACAACACCCAGAAAGTCGTGGGATACTCACAGGATTACTCCAATCAGATCGTCGAAGCGGTGAAGAAAGAACTGAACCTGCCTAACCTTCAGGTAAAACTGTTGCCGATCACTTCACAAAACCGTATTCCGCTGCTGCAAAACGGCACCTACGACTTTGAGTGCGGTTCTACCACCAACAACCTTGAGCGTCAGAAACAAGCCGCCTTCTCCGACACCATTTTCATCATCGGCACCCGCCTGCTGGTGAAAAAAGGCTCCGACGTTAAAGACTTTAAAGATCTGGCCGGCAAGACAGTGGTCGTCACCTCCGGGACCACGTCGGAAATCCTGCTGAACCAGATGAACGACAAAGACAAAATGAACATGCGCATCATCAGCGCGAAAGATCACGGCGACTCGTTCCGCACGCTGGAAAGCGGCCGCGCCGTCGCCTTTATGATGGATGATGCCCTGCTGGCCGGCGAACGCGCCAAGGCGAAGAAGCCGGATCAATGGGAAATCGTCGGCACGCCGCAGTCGAAAGAAGCATACGGCTGCATGCTGCGTAAAGACGACGCCGCCTTCAAGAAACTGGTCGACGGCGCCATTGCCGGCGTTCAGACCTCCGGCGAAGCGGAAAAGTGGTTCGATCGCTGGTTTAAGAACCCGATCCCGCCCAAAAACCTGAACCTGAACTTCTCGCTGTCGGAAGACATGCAGCAGTTGTTTAAAGCGCCAAACGATAAGGCATTGAACTAGTCCCGTTTTCTATCACAACAATGACGGGGGGCACACCCCCTGCCGATTGCTGACAAGCGGCCCGGACAGGCAGGAAGCGCGGGGAGATCGTTCCCTCCCCCGTTTCTTTTTCCGGAGCGGCTGTCGTCAACGAGACTGTCATCAATCACTCGGATTATTGGACGCCCGCACGCCGGTTATTTTCCGGCATATCGGCGCGCCTGACGGAGTTTTCTATGTCTATCGATTGGAACTGGGGCATTTTCCTGCAGCAGGCCCCGTTTGGTAATACCACCTATCTCGGATGGCTGATCGCGGGCTTCGAGGTTACGGTCGCCCTGTCGATCTGCGCCTGGATCATCGCCTTCTTCATCGGCTCCCTGTTCGGCATACTGCGTACCGTTCCCAACCGTTTCATTGCCAGTATCGGCATGTGTTACGTCGAACTGTTCCGCAACGTGCCGCTGATCGTACAGTTCTTCACCTGGTATCTGGTGGTGCCGGAATTACTGCCCGTCAGCATCGGCGACTGGTTCAAACAGGAACTGGACCCGAACGTGCAGTTTTTTGTCTCCTCCATGATATGCCTCGGCCTGTTCACTGCCGCGCGCGTCTGTGAGCAGGTGCGCGCCGCGATTCAGTCGCTGCCGCGCGGCCAGCAGAACGCCGGGCTGGCGCTCGGTCTGACGCTGCCCCAGACCTACCGTTATGTGCTGCTGCCCAACGCTTACCGCGTCATCGTGCCGCCCATGACTTCCGAAATGCTGAACATGGTGAAAAACTCGGCCATCGCCTCAACCATCGGTCTGGTGGATATGGCGTCTCAGGCCGGCAAGCTGCTGGACTACTCCGCGCATGCCTATGAGTCGTTCACCGCCATTACCCTGGCGTATATCGGCATCAACGCCGTCATCATGCTGGTAATGCATTTCGTTGAGCGTAAGGTTCAGTTGCCGGGCAACCTGGGGAGCAAATAAATGTACGAATTTGACTGGAGCACCGTCATCCCCAGCCTGCCCTTTTTGCTTAACGGCATGGCGATTACGGTAAAAATTACCATTACCGCCGTGGTGTTCGGCATTATCTGGGGCACGCTGCTGGCTGTAATGCGCATGTCCACCTTCAAACCGCTGAGCTGGTTCGCCACCCTGTACGTCAACCTGTTCCGCTCCGTTCCGCTGGTCATGGTGCTGCTGTGGTTCTACCTGGTCGTGCCGAGCCTGCTGCAAAAACTGCTGAACATCTCGCCGGCGACCGATATCCGGCTGATATCGGCGATGGTCGCGTTCTCGTTGTTCGAAGCCGCGTACTATTCGGAAATCATCCGCGCCGGGATAAAAAGCGTGTCCAAAGGGCAAAGCTATGCTTCGCTGGCGTTAGGCATGACGCACTGGCAATCGATGCGTTTGATCATTCTGCCCCAGGCCTTCCGCGCCATGGTGCCGCTGCTGCTGACGCAGGGCATCGTGCTGTTTCAGGACACCTCGCTGGTCTACGTCATCGGCCTGGCGGACTTCTTCCGCACCGCGGACACCATCGGCGTTAACAGCGGTACGGAAGTTGAAATGGTATTGTTTGCCGGCCTGATCTATTTTGTTATCAGCCTGCTGGCCTCCGGGCTGGTCAACTATTTGAAGAAAAGGACTGTTTGATGATTTCCCTGAAGCATGTTTCTAAGTGGTACGGTCACTTTCAGGTGCTGGCAGACTGCTCCACAGAGGTGAAAAAAGGTGAGGTGGTGGTAGTTTGCGGCCCTTCTGGCTCCGGCAAATCCACGCTGATCAAAACGGTAAACGGACTGGAACCGATCCAGCAGGGCGAGATCGTCGTTGACGGCATTGCGGTTAACGACAAGCGCACCAATCTGGCGAAGCTGCGTTCCAAGGTCGGCATGGTATTCCAGCACTTTGAGCTGTTTCCCCATCTCTCCATCGTTGAAAACCTGACGCTGGCGCAGGTGAAGGTGCTGGGGCGCGATAAAACCGCCGCCAAAGCCAAAGGGCTGAAGCTGCTGGAGCGCGTCGGCCTTTCCGCCCACGCGGATAAATTCCCCGGCCAGCTTTCCGGCGGCCAGCAGCAGCGCGTCGCCATTGCACGCGCCCTGTGCATGGACCCGGTCGCCATGCTGTTCGACGAACCGACCTCGGCGCTGGACCCGGAGATGATCAACGAAGTGCTGGACGTTATGGTTGAGCTGGCTAAAGAAGGCATGACCATGATGGTCGTCACCCACGAGATGGGCTTCGCACGCAAAGTCGCCAACCGGGTGATCTTTATGGACGAAGGGAAGATTGTCGAAGACCGCAATAAGGACGATTTCTTCGATAACCCGCAGTCTGACCGCGCCCGGGATTTCCTGGCGAAGATTATTCACTGACACTCATCAGGCCGCCGCCTTCTCCGGAAGGGGCGGCTTTTAACTGTGTCGTCCTTCAGTCACTCATATCAAAAGTCATCCATCCCAAAAACGCGCCCCAACTCCTCCGCGACCAGCGCCTCCTCTCTTGAACACGCATAGTTATTCTTCCCTTTCGGGCTGATGCTTTTGGCAAGATCCATATATGCCCTGAACTCAACCTGGCTATGCCCGCCTTCGTTCATTTCCAGGGGATGAATGATGATTTGATAGCAACCAAAAAACTTTCTGATGATAAACGGCCGGCGATCGACCTCTTTCACCAGCCGGGCAAGCAGTTTCATTGCCGGGATCATCTGCCCCAGAACCAGGCGCGATGTGGTAAACGGCTCATCGGGCACGCCTTCCGCTTCCTTTCCCGTAGAGTAATTAAGTACTCGCATACGGTTGCGATAAATCCGGACATAAATATCAGGCACAACTCACCATTCCGCTATCAAAACAACCCGATTCCCCGGCTCAGGGCATCATCAAATTTCCCCCGGCGGATAAAACCGCCGCGAAAGCCTGCCGCCCTGCCGCCGTCTTCCAGGCGCTCAACCACCCAACCCGCGCTAAGCAAGGCTTGCAGGCACAAACATGAACGAGACAAACCATAAAGCATCAATCCGCCTGCCGCAGCCAGCGCCAGCCAGATGCCCCAATGCTGCACTCCGGCGCCCTGCGCCGCCAGCATCACGCAGGCAATCACCTGCAACACGATACGCACGGAAAACAACACGATAAAATAACGCCGCAGCGCTGCCTGCGACATAAATGCAGGGTTAGCCAGCGTATTCCGGGTTTCCCTCACCGGAATGCCGTTCACATAGACCATCCATTCTTCACGGTTATCCGGCACCCGGATTTTCCCGCTCTCTTTTTTCCGGTGCAGATCCATAGAAACGACCACCGGGAAAACCAGCCCAACGGCAAAAAGATAAAACAGCAACGCGGATACGCCGAAAAACGACAGCCCCAACGCCAGCAGAACGGCCAGAAACAGCCTGCCGCTGTAGATAAACGATCCCGTCGTTTGATAATTCATTGCCATGTCCTGCTTACCCCGGCAATAGCCCGCTAACGCACTCCTTCAGCATTCCGACGATGCATTCCGTGACGCGGGCTTTGTTGATAAAAATATCCACCAGAAATAAAAAAATGACGCCGTTCCAGGCAAGGCAGGCATAGCCCACATAGTGGTTGTACAGCAGCGTATGCAGCCAGTTTTGCCCGAACAGATAGAAGTAACCGGTGAGCGCCACCGTCGGCAGCATTAAGAACGCCGGCACCAGCAACGCTTTGACCTTGTCGCGCCGTACGCCCATCATTACGCTGAAAACGATAAAGATCGCGGCATTCATGCCGGTAAAGATACGGAATTCCCGCAGTAGTTTCCCGGTAACAGAGACATATTTCTCATAAACCAACGCGCGCAGTTTATTCGTCATGCGCGTCAGCACGGAAAAATGCCCGTCCGCCGCTTCAGGCTCTGCGGCGGGCATCGTTCCCGACTGAACCTGCGCGACGACGGTATCGATCTGCGCTGAAAGGTTGTCGCTCAGATAACGCTTTGCCGCCGCAATCTCCCCGCCATACGCCTCCAGCAGGCGCTGCGCTTTTCCTGCCAGAAACGCGTCGTCATACGCAGCCGCCCGTTCCCTGACCTCGGTTTCAACCTGAGCGCGAACGAACGTCACGGCACTCTTCGTCACCCACAGCGGATTCATCCATGACAGCAGCCACAGCGCGGAAAAAAACAAGGCAAACACCGCGCCGACCGGCAACAGAATCCTGCGTAACATAAACATCGCGCACTGACATCCCTGTATTTATTAGCGTGTCCCCGCAACGGCGGGGAGAACACCGTTAAGGCTGAAACGGCTTGCGCTGGAACTGATCATGCCCGCACTTCGGGCACAGCGGCAGCACTTCCGGCGTGTAGAAATCCAGATTGTAATGGCACTTCTCACACACCAGATGCCCCAGCCCCACCATCTCGCCGCTGTGATACACCCCGTGATGGCTGATGTCCTTAAACACCTCGCGCCACTCCAGCTGGGTTTTATCCGTGATATCCGCCAGTTCCTGCCACAGGCTTTCTTTAATCACGCGCATGAACACGCCGTCGCCCAGCTCTTCCTTATTTTCCTCATAGCTGCGGGCGAACTCTTCCAGATCGCGGCGCACCGACTGCTTGACCTGCTCGATCTCTTGCGCGCTCAGGTCGCCCGCCGCACGCAAACGCTCCTCTGCGCTTTCAATCAATGCGTCAATGTCGCGCTCCCCGTTCTTCAGACGTTCGGACAGCGCGGCAACCCACTCGCGGTAGTACTGAGCAACCTTGTTCATACTTTACCTCCGGCGATGAAAGCGTAATTTGTTATCTGATTCAGACTACTATAATTTTAGCCTCAGATCCCAGCCCGCTTCGCCCATATAGGCCAACGGCGCCTTTTTATTTCTTCCCGCTGACGGCACGGAGAAAGAAATACCATTCCGGCGGCGCTTCCTGTTGTTGCCCGGCGGGCATATCGGCTATTCTATGCGGATCACAACATTCGGTTTATTTATCCAAAACAGACCCTGCTACAGGCGTAGCTGTTTTCACTTACAGGACCACCAGCTGCCATGCAAGAGCAATACCGTCCAGAGGACATAGAATCCGACGTTCAGCGTCATTGGGATGAGCACAAAACCTTTCAGGTCACCGAGCAACCGGGCAAAGAAAAGTATTATTGCCTCTCCATGCTGCCGTACCCGTCAGGGCGCCTGCACATGGGCCACGTGCGCAACTACACCATCGGCGATGTGATCTCCCGCTATCAGCGCATGCAAGGCAAAAACGTGCTACAGCCCATCGGCTGGGATGCGTTCGGCCTGCCGGCGGAAGGCGCCGCGGTAAAAAACAACACCGCGCCGGCCCCCTGGACCTATGACAATATTGCCTACATGAAAAACCAGCTCAAACTGCTGGGCTTCGGCTATGACTGGAGCCGTGAGCTGGCGACCTGCGATCCGGATTACTATCGCTGGGAGCAGTGGTTCTTCACCAAGCTGTATGAAAAAGGCATGGTCTACAAGAAAACGTCGGCGGTGAACTGGTGCCCCAACGATCAGACCGTACTGGCTAACGAACAGGTGATCGACGGCTGCTGCTGGCGCTGCGACACCAAGGTCGAACGTAAAGAAATTCCGCAGTGGTTCATTAAAATCACCGACTACGCCGATCAACTGCTCAACGATCTCGACACGCTGGAAAGCTGGCCGGAACAGGTCAAAACCATGCAGCGCAACTGGATCGGCCGTTCCGAAGGGGTGGAAATCGAGTTTTCCGTCGCCGACAGCGACGAAAAGCTGTCCGTATACACCACCCGCCCGGACACCTTCATGGGCGTGACCTACCTGGCTATCGCCGCCGCTCACCCGCTGGCGCAGCAGGCCGCGCGCAATAACCCGGCGCTGGGCGATTTCATCGAAGAGTGCCGCAATACCAAAGTTGCCGAAGCCGACATGGCGACGATGGAGAAAAAAGGCGTGCCGACCGGCTTCTACGCCATCCATCCGCTGAACGGCGAAAAAATCGAAATCTGGGCCGCCAACTTCGTATTGATGGACTACGGCACCGGCGCCGTGATGGCCGTTCCGGGCCATGACCAGCGCGACCACGAATTCGCCAGCAAATATTCGCTGCCGATCAAGCCGGTGATCCTCAACGCCGACGGCCAGGCGCCGGATCTCTCCCGGGAAGCCTACACGGAAAAAGGCGTGCTGTTTAACTCCGGCGAATTCGACGGCCTCGCTTTCGACGCCGCCTTCAATGCCATCGCCGACAAGCTGATCGGCCTGGGCATCGGCGAGCGCAAGATCAACTACCGCCTGCGCGACTGGGGCGTATCGCGCCAGCGCTACTGGGGCGCGCCGATCCCGATGGTCACGCTGGAAGACGGCACCGTAATGCCGACGCCGGAAGATCAACTGCCGGTCATTCTGCCGGAAGACGTCGTGATGGACGGCATCACCAGCCCAATCAAAGCCGATCCGAACTGGGCGAAAACCACGGTAAACGGCCAGCCGGCGCTGCGTGAAACCGACACCTTCGACACCTTCATGGAGTCATCCTGGTACTACGCGCGCTATACCTGCCCGCAGTACGACAAAGGCATGCTGGACCCGGCCGCCGCCAACTACTGGCTGCCGGTCGATCAGTATGTCGGCGGTATCGAACACGCCATCATGCACCTGATGTACTTCCGCTTCTTCCACAAGCTGATGCGCGACGCCGGGCTGGTCACCTCCGACGAGCCGGCCAAGCGCCTGCTGTGTCAGGGTATGGTGCTGGCCGACGCGTTTTACTACACCGGCAGCAACGGCGAGCGCAACTGGGTTTCCCCGGTTGACGTTACCGTCGAACGCGACGACAAGGGCCGCATCGTTAAGGCGCGTGATCCGGAAGGGCGCGAGCTGGTGTATGCCGGCATGAGCAAGATGTCCAAGTCGAAGAACAACGGCATCGACCCGCAGGTCATGGTAGAACGTTACGGCGCCGACACCGTGCGCCTGTTCATGATGTTCGCCTCCCCGGCCGAAATGACGCTGGAGTGGCAGGAGTCCGGCGTAGAAGGCGCCAACCGCTTCCTCAAGCGCGTATGGAAACTGGTGTACGAACACTGCCAGCGCGGCATAACCTCCGCACTGGACGTCGCTGCGCTGAACGACGATCAAAAAGCGCTGCGCCGCGATCTGCACAAGACCATCGCCAAAGTCAGCGATGACATCGGCCGCCGTCAGACCTTCAACACCGCCATCGCGGCGATTATGGAGCTGATGAACAAACTGGCGCGCGCGCCGCAGGAAGGCGAGCAGGATCGCGCCCTGATGCAGGAAGCCCTGCTGGCCGTGGTACGTATGCTTTATCCGTTCACCCCGCACGCCTGCTTTGAAATGTGGCGTTCGCTGGGCGGCCAGGGCGATATCGACGTCGCGCCGTGGCCGGTGGCGGACGACGAAGCCATGGTCGAAGACTCCAAGCTGGTGGTGGTGCAGGTTAACGGCAAAGTGCGCGGAAGAATCACCGTCGCCGCCGACGCCACCGAAGAGCAGGTGCGCGAGCGCGCCGCGCAAGAGCACCTGGTCGCCAAATATCTGGACGGCGTCACCGTTCGTAAGGTGATTTACGTCCCGGGCAAACTGCTTAACCTGGTTGTGGGTTGAGACAAGGAGGAAGTGTGCGACACCGCATTATGACGTTGTTGCTGGGCCTGGCGGTGCTGGTCACCGCCGGCTGCGGATTTCATCTGCGCGGCAACACCCAGGTTCCGACAGAGTTCCAGAAAATCACGCTGACCAGCGGTGACCCGTATGGTCCGCTGACCCGTTCAATCCGCGAACAGCTGCGCCTGAGCGATGTCACCATCGTCGAGGACAATAAAGATGCGAAAGACGGCCAGGCCGCCGAAATTCCGTCGTTGCGCGTTCTGGGCGAGACCATCGGCAAAGACACCGTTTCTATCTTTAAAGACGGTAAAACCGCCGAGTACCAGATGGTGATGATCGTCAACGCGCAGGTTCTGGTGCGCGGCCACGACCTGTATCCGCTGACCGTGCGCGTTTACCGCTCGTTCTTCGATAACCCGCTGACCGCGCTGGCCAAGGACTCCGAGCAGGACATGATCATGCAGGAAATGCGTCAGCAGGCCGCCCAGCAACTGGTGCGTAAACTGCTGTCGGTCCATGCCGCCGAGTTGCAAAACAACGACGCGCGCGTACAGGGTCAGGACGTCGTGATGCCCAAGGTGCAGAGCGCCAACGACTTTGCGCCGGCCGCCGGAAATAAAGACGCCGCCGCACAATGACGCGCCTTTATCCTGAACAACTTGCCGCGCAGCTCCGTGAGGGGCTGCGCGCCTGTTATTTAGTGATGGGTAACGACCCTCTGCTGTTGCAGGAAAGCCAGGATTTAATCCGCCATCAGGCACAGCAGCAACACTTTTCCGAGCATTTCAGCTTTGCGCTGGATGCCCATACCGACTGGGATGCGATTTTCAGCCTGTCCCAATCCATGAGTCTGTTCGCCAGCCGGCAAACGCTCACCCTGCACCTGCCGGAGAACGGCGCCAATGCGGCAATGGGCGAGCAATTGCTCAAGCTGAGCACCCTGCTGCATGACGATCTCCTGCTGATCGTCCGGGGCGGAAAACCGACCCGTGCGCAGGAAAACGCCGCCTGGTTCAAGGCCTTCAACGCCAACAGCATCTATATCACCTGCCAGACGCCGGAACAGGCGCAACTGCCGCGCTGGGTCGCCGCACGCGCCAAGTCCATGAACCTCCAGTTGGACAACGCCGCCGCGCAGTTATTGTGTTATTGCTACGAAGGAAACCTGCTGGCGCTGGCGCAGGCGCTGGAGCGTCTTTCCCTGCTCTATCCGGATCACAGCCTGACGCTGCCGCGCGTAGAGCAGGCGGTAAGCGATGCCGCCCACTTTTCGCCGTTCCACTGGATCGACGCCCTGCTGGGCGGTAAAAACAAACGCGCCTGGCATATTCTGCAACAGCTGCGTCAGGAAGACTGCGAGCCGGTGATCCTGCTGCGCACCCTGCAACGTGAGCTGATGCTGTTGCTGACGCTGCAACAACAGATGAGTTCAACGCCGCTGCGGACTTTGTTCGATCAGCACAAGGTCTGGCAAAACCGCCGCCCGTTGTTCACTAACGCGCTGCAACAGCTTTCCGCACACCAACTGCATCAGGCCGTCCATCAGCTGGCCCGGCTTGAAGTGACCGTGAAGCAGGATTACGGCCAGTCCGTCTGGAGCGGCCTGGAAACGCTGACCATGATATTGTGCGGTAAACCCTTACCCGAGAGTATGCTGAATGCCGAATGACAAGCCCGACACGCTGCCGCTGACGGCATTTTTTGGCGGAACCTTCGACCCCATTCATTATGGTCATCTGAAGCCGGTGACCGCGCTGGCGCAAGAAACCGGCCTGGAGCATGTGACGCTGCTGCCTAACCACGTTCCGCCGCATCGTCCGCAGCCCGAGGCCAACGCGCAGCAACGGCTGAAAATGGTGGAACTGGCGATCGGCGGCAACCCGCTATTCTCCGTGGACGACCGCGAGCTGCACCGCACTACGCCGTCCTACACCATCGACACGCTGGAGGAATTGCGCCGCGAACGGGGCGCCGGCGCGCCGCTGGCGTTCATCATCGGCCAGGACTCCCTGCTGACCCTGCACAAATGGCACCGCTGGGAAGAGATCATCCACTTTTGCCACCTGCTGGTCTGCGCCCGCCCCGGCTATTCCGACACGCTCGACACGCCGGCGCTGCAGCAATGGCTGGAACGCCACCGGATTACCGATCCGCAGCAACTGCGCCGGCAACCCCATGGCTTCATCTACCTGGCCGATACGCCGCTGCTGGCGATCTCCGCCACCGACATCCGCCAGCGCCGCCATCAGGGCATCAGTTGCGACGATCTGCTGCCCCGTCCGGTACAACGTTATATCGAGTTACAGGGCTTATACCGTTAGCACCAGCCGCGTGTTATACTGCGCGGCCTGTTTTGCCAGACAGCCCCACCCCTGGTGAATGCCGCCGTTTGGCACGCAAAATCTCCGTATATTCCGATTATGAAAACAGATACAACCCGAGGGGGAACCTTTGCAGGGTAAAATACTCCAAGATTTCGTTATTGATAAAATCGACGACATGAAAGGCCAGGACATTATTTCTCTGGACGTAACAGGGAAATCCAGCATCACGGATTGCATGGTGATCTGCACCGGCACCTCCAGCCGTCACGTTATGTCCATCGCCGACCACGTAGCGCAGGAATCCCGCGCCGCCGGGCTTATGCCGTTGGGAATGGAAGGACAGAACGGCGCAGAGTGGATCGTCGTAGATCTGGGCGACGTGATTGTGCATGTGATGCAGGAAGAAAGCCGTCGTTTGTACGAGCTGGAAAAGCTCTGGAGTTAACGCACGGTGAAGCTGCAACTGGTTGCCGTCGGTACCAAAATGCCGGACTGGGTACAAACGGGGTTTGACGACTATCTCAAACGTTTCCCCAAAGACATGCCGTTTGAATTAACGGAGGTTCCGGCCGGGAAACGGGGCAAAAATGCCGACATCAAGCGCATTCTGGACAAAGAAGGGGAGCTGATGCTGGCCGCCGCGGGAAAAGGCAACCGCATCGTCACTCTGGATATTCCCGGCAAACCGTGGGATACCCCGGAGCTGGCCCGGCAGCTTGAGCGCTGGAAGCAGGACGGCCGCGACGTCAGCCTGCTGATCGGCGGGCCGGAAGGGCTGGCGCCCGCCTGCAAGGCGGCGGCGGAGCAAAGCTGGTCGCTGTCAGCGCTGACGTTGCCGCATCCGCTGGTGCGGGTTCTGGTAGCGGAAAGCCTGTACCGTGCCTGGAGCATCACGACGAACCATCCCTATCACAGGGAGTGATTCAGGCGCGGCGCATCAGCCCGCCTGGTTGTACCGATTATTACTGAATCGGTTATTACATTATCGGTTACTGCAACCGAAGATTTACGCCTTAAGCATGAACATGACGGAACGGAATGAAAATAGACGGTAAACCTTTTCGTGATTACTCAGCAGAATCCGCCCTGTTCATCCGGCGCGCCCTGGTGGCGCTGTTTGTCATCTTTATCCTGACCGGGATTCTTATCTTCAACCTGTACAGCATACAGGTCATGCGCTTCGAAGATTACCGCACCCGTTCTAACGAAAACCGCATCAAGCTGGTGCCGATCGCCCCCAGCCGCGGCATGATTTACGACCGCAACGGCATCCCGCTTGCCCTTAACCGCACCATCTATCAGTTGGAAGTGATGCCCGAGAAGGTCGAGAACCTGAAGGCAACGCTCGACGCCCTGCGCCCCATTGTCGATCTGACCGACGACGATATCGCCAACTTTGAGAAAGAACGCAAGCGTTCGCGGCGGTTCACCTCTATTCCGGTCAAAATCGCGCTCAATGAAGTACAGGTGGCGCGTTTCGCCGTGAACCAGTTCAGCTTTCCCGGTTTTGAGGTCAAAGGCTACCAGCGGCGTTTTTACCCCTACAGCTCCGCCCTCACCCACGTGATAGGCTATGTTTCCAAGATTAACGAACGCGACGTCGAACGCCTGAATAAAGACGGCAAGCTGGCGAACTACGCCGCGACCCACGACATCGGCAAGCTGGGCATTGAACGCTATTACGAAGATATTCTGCACGGCAAAACCGGCTACGAGGAGGTCGAAGTCAACAACCGCGGCCGCGTTATTCGTCAGTTGCATGAACAGCCTCCCCAGGCCGGTAAAGATATCTACCTGACCCTTGATCTGAACCTGCAACGCTATATCGAAAAACTGCTGGTCGGCAGCCGCGCCGCGGTGGTGGTCAGCGATCCGCGCAGCGGCGGAATTCTGGCGATGGTTTCAACGCCCAGCTATGACCCCAACCTGTTCGTGGACGGCATTTCCACCAAGGATTATCAGGGCCTGCTCAACGATCCCAACCGACCGCTGATCAACCGCGCCACACAGGGCGTCTATCCGCCGGCCTCCACGGTTAAGCCTTATATCGCCGTATCCGCACTCAGCGCCGGCGTGATCACCCGTAACACCACGATTTTCGATCCCGGCTGGTGGCAGTTGCCCGGTTCGGAAAAACGCTACCGTGACTGGAAAAAGTGGGGTCACGGGCGGCTGAACGTTACCAAATCCATCGAAGAATCCGCGGATACTTTCTTCTATCAGGTCGCCTACGACATGGGGATCGACCGCCTCTCCGAATGGCTGAGCAAATTCGGCTACGGCGAATACACCGGCATCGATCTGGCGGAAGAACGCTCCGGCCTGATGCCGACGCGCGAATGGAAAATGAAGCGCTACAAAAAACCCTGGTATCAGGGCGACACCATCCCGGTCGGTATCGGTCAGGGATACTGGACCGCCACGCCGATCCAGATGTCCAAAGCGCTCAACACCCTGATCAACGACGGCAATATGAAGGTGCCGCACCTGTTGCTCAGCACCCGCATCGACGGCAAACTGGTGCCGTATCAGCAGAAAGAGGCGGTGCAGATCGGCGACATTCATTCCGGCTACTGGGAAATCGCCAAAGACGGCATGTACGGCGTCGCCAACCGCCCCAACGGTACCGCGCGCAAATACTTCTCCGGCGCGCCTTACAAAATTGCGGCCAAATCCGGTACTGCGCAGGTTTTCGGTTACGAAACCTATAACGCGCATACGCTGGCGGAACACCTGCGCGACCATAAACTGATGACGGCCTTCGCCCCGTACAGCGATCCGAAAATCTCCGTTGCCATCATTCTGGAAAACGGCGGCGCCGGGCCGGCGGTGGGCACCATCGTCCGCCAAATCCTCGACCACATCATGCTGGGCGATAATAACACTGACCTGCCGCCGGAAACGCCGCAGCCTCCGGGTACTCAGGGAGACTGACCCATCATGAACAGGTTTATAATTTACTATGACCATGACTGATAACCCGCAAAAACGCTCAATCTGGGCGAAAATGCACATCGACCTGCCTTTCCTGCTGTGCGTTCTGGCCGTGCTGGCTTACAGCGCCTTCGTGATGTGGAGCGCCAGCGGCCAGGATATCGACATGATGGAGCGTAAGGTCGGACAGATCTTCATGGGGCTGACGATCATGCTGGTCATGGCGCAAATCCCGCCGCGGGTCTATGAGAGCTGGGCGCCCTATCTGTACGTTTTCTGCGTACTGCTGCTGATTGCGGTAGATGCCTTCGGGCAAATCAGTAAAGGCGCGCAGCGCTGGCTCGATCTCGGCGTGGTGCGCTTCCAGCCGTCGGAAATCGCCAAAATCGCCGTGCCGCTGATGGTCGCGCGTTTTATCAACCGCGACGTTTGCCCGCCTTCGCTGAAAAACACCGCCATCGCCCTGATCCTGATCTTCATGCCGACGCTGCTGGTGGCGGCACAGCCGGATCTCGGCACGTCTATTCTGGTCGCCGCTTCCGGCCTGTTCATTCTGTTCCTGGCAGGCATGAGCTGGCGTCTGATCCTGATCGCCGCCGTTCTGGTGGCGGCCTTTATCCCGGTGCTGTGGTTCTTCCTGATGCATGACTATCAGCGGGATCGCGTCATGATGCTGCTCGACCCGGAAAGCGATCCGCTCGGCGCGGGCTACCACATCATCCAGTCTAAAATTGCCATCGGCTCCGGCGGCCTGTTCGGCAAAGGCTGGCTGCACGGTACGCAGTCACAGCTTGAATTCCTGCCGGAACGCCACACCGACTTCATTTTCGCCGTTCTGGCAGAAGAACTGGGGTTAATCGGCGTGCTGGTATTACTCGGCCTTTACCTGCTGTTGATCATCCGCGGGCTGATGATCGCCGCGCGCGCGCAGACCACCTTCGGGCGCGTTATGGTCGGCGGCCTGATGCTGATTCTCTTCGTTTATGTATTCGTAAATATCGGTATGGTAAGTGGAATTTTACCCGTGGTTGGCGTACCTTTGCCCCTGGTCAGCTACGGCGGCTCGGCGCTGATCGTATTAATGGCCGGGTTCGGCATCGTGATGTCGATACACACCCACAGAAAAATGTTATCCAAGAGCGTATAGAGGTGACGATGCGGACTGCGTATAAATCATGGCTGGGCGCCGGGCTGATCGGCCTGCTGTTAAGCGCCTGTACCACCACCGAAGAAACCACTCAGGCGCCGGTACAGCAACCGCAGTACAATGGCCCGGTCGTGGAAATCGGCGGCGCGGAGCCACGCTATGAACCCTATAATCCGGGCACCAGCCAGGATTACCGCGTTAAAGGGCAGACGTACAAAATCGTCAAGAATCCGCAGAATTTCAGCCAGGTCGGTCTTGCCACCTGGTACGGCGAGGAAGTGGGCGGCAACACCACCGCCACCGGTGAAACGTTTGATCCCAACGCCCTGACCGCCGCCCATCCGACGTTGCCGCTGCCCAGTTACGTGCGTGTCACCAACCTGGCTAACGGACGTCAGATCGTCGTACGCTTGAACGATCGCGGCCCTTACACCTCCGGCCGCATCATCGATCTCTCCAAGGCCGCCGCCGAGCGTCTGAATATCTCCAACAACACCAAGGTGCGCGTAGACTTCATCAATGTCGCTCCCGACGGCTCGCTCTCCGGGCCGGGAACCGTCGGCACCACGGTCGCCAAGCAGAGCTTCGCCCTTCCCGAACGCCCCGCAATCGGCCAGGGCAGTACGCAGGTCACCATGGAACCGTCGGCTTCCGGCAGCAGCAACGTCGCAATCCGTCCGGTCGTCAACTCAGCGCCGGTCAGCGCAGACAACGATATGCCCGTGACTTCTCCGGGCTCGCGCAGCAGCGGTTTTCTGGGCGCGCCCCAGCCGCTGCCCAGCGGCGTGCTGGAAGGCAGCGAGCCGGCCGCGGTTCCCGACAACGGCACCGTGCAGCAGTTAGCCGCCATCTCCGCCGGCACGGCCGCGGTCAGCGGCGGATATCTGGTGCAGGTCGGCGCACTGAGCGACGGCACGCGCGCCGCGAGCTGGCAGCAAACGCTGAGCCAGCAATTCGGCGTGCCCGGCAAAGTCGCCGCCAACGGCGCGGTATACCGGGTACAGCTCGGTCCGTTCGCCAGTCGCCAGCAGGCGGCGGAAGTCCAGCAGCGCCTGCAAAACGAAGCTCAGCAGCAGTCGTTCATCGTAGCGGCGCAGTAATTGCTTTCGCGCCGCCACATCCGGTGCGGCGGCGCAATATCCGAATACCCAAACGCCCTGAATATGCCGGGTTGCCGGAAGGCGGCAAGCAAGGGCAGTCAACGCCCCTGCGAATGAAAGTATGACGAGTATAAATATGTTATTAGCGGCCAAATCCGATATACCGCCAGAATTATCATCTGCTATAGTGTGGCCGGCTTTCCCATTCCATTCACTCACGGATGTTTTAGTCCTGACATGAAATACAATTTAGCGTCCCGTTCCGTAAAGCACCTGGTGCTCAGTACTCTTTTTGTCGTTGCCACAGCCAACTCCGCGCTGGCTGATGACGTTAACCTGCAAACCATGATTCCGGGCGTTCCGCAGATTGATGCGGAGGCCTACATCCTGATTGATTACAACTCGGGCAAGGTCCTGGCGGAATATAACGCCGATGCCCGCCGCAACCCGGCCAGCCTGACCAAAATGATGACCAGCTACGTCATCGGTCAGGCCATGAAGGCGGGCAAGTTCGGTGAGAACGATCTGGTCACCATCGGGCAAGATGCCTGGGCCACCGGCAACCCGGTCTTTAAAGGCTCTTCGCTGATGTTCCTGAAACCCGGCGAACAGGTGCCGGTGTCCAAACTGATCCGCGGCATTAACCTGCAATCAGGCAACGACGCCTGCGTCGCGATGGCGGACTTTGTCGCCGGCAGTCAGGACGCCTTTGTCGGCCTGATGAACAACTACGTTAAGGTGCTCGGCCTGCAAAATTCCCACTTCATGACCGTGCATGGACTGGACGCCGAGGGGCAGTACAGCTCAGCGCGCGACATGGCGCTGATCGGCCAGGCGCTGATCCGCGACGTGCCCAACGAATACGCCATTTACAAAGAGAAAGAGTTCACCTACAACAACATCCGCCAGATGAACCGTAACGGCCTGTTGTGGGATAAGAGCCTGAACGTGGACGGCATCAAAACCGGCCATACCGAAGCTGCGGGCTACAACCTGGTCGCCTCGGCCACCGAAGGTCAGATGCGCCTGATTTCCGCCGTCATGGGCGGACGCACGTTTAAAGGCCGCGAAGCCGAAAGCAAGAAGCTGCTGACCTGGGGCTTCCGCTTCTTCGAAACCGTCTCTCCGCTGAAGGCGGGCCGCGAATTCGCCTCCGAGCCGGTCTGGTTCGGCGATACCGACCGCGCCCAGCTCGGCGTGGACAAAGACATCTACCTGACCATCCCACGTGGCCGCATGAAAGACCTGAAAGCCAGCTATGTCCTCAGCGCTTCCGAGCTGGACGCGCCGCTGGCCAAGAATCAGGTGGTAGGCACCATCAACTTCCAGCTGGACGGTAAAACCATCGAGCAACGCCCGCTGGTGGTGCTCAACGAAGTGCCGGAAGGCGGTTTCTTCAGCCGTATGATCGACCACATCAAGCTGATGTTCCACCGCTGGTTCGGCTGAGCCTCTTGAAAAGGGGCGATTCGCCCCCATCTATTAAACAACCCAAACTCCCGCCCTTTCGGCGGGAGTTTAATTTAGCGTTTCTGCCGCGGGCTATCCTGCCCGGTGACCTGGCGCTATAATAGACAATTATTGATGTAATACTACGCTGGAGCCAACATGAAAACCCAACTGAACGAACTGCTCGAATTTCCTTGCTCCTTTACCTATAAGGTAATGGGCCAGGCCAAACCTGAGCTGGTGGATCAGGTGGTTGAAGTGGTACAGCGCCATGCGCCGGGAGATTACACCCCGCAGGTAAAACCGAGCAGCAAAGGCAACTACCACTCCGTATCCATCACCATCAATGCGACGCATATTGATCAGGTGGAGACGCTGTACGAAGAACTGGGCAACATCGAAATCGTCCGTATGGTTCTGTAACCACAGAGTTTTAACATTCCTTCCCGGCCCGGCCTGGTATAATACCTCGCCGGGCCGCGGTTTTTTAGTACATCGGTACTGGTTCCCGCCCCCTCGTCCCGGTATAATGGCTTTACCAATTCCGTAACCGGATGATGACCCGTTTGCAACAAGATAAGATCATACTGCGTCAGCTGGGGTTACAGCCCTACGTTCCCGTATCCGAAGCCATGCATACCTTCACCAATCGCCGCAACGCCGACACGCCGGACGAACTGTGGCTGGTGCAGCATTACCCTGTGTTCACCCAGGGGCAGGCCGGTAAAGCGGAGCACGTACTGGCCCCCGGCGACATCCCGGTGGTACAGAGCGACCGGGGCGGGCAGGTCACTTATCACGGCCCCGGCCAGCAGGTGCTGTATGTTCTTATCGATCTCAAACGTAACCGGCTCGGCGTACGCCAGTTAGTTACCGCCCTGGAAGAAAGCGTGGTGCAAACGCTGGCCGCTTTCGGCGTGAACGCCCGGGCGCGCCCGGATGCCCCCGGCGTTTACGTGGGCGAACAAAAAATCTGCTCTTTGGGGCTTCGTATCCGCAAAGGCTGCTCATTCCACGGACTGGCGCTGAACATCGCCATGGATCTTGAGCCTTTCCACCGCATTAATCCCTGTGGCTACGCCGGTATGCAGATGACGCAACTGCGCGATCTGCGCCCGGACATCACTTTTGACGATGTCCACCCGGTTCTGGTCCAGAAATTCTTACACATCCTCGGCCTCCCCTGCGCCGAATCAAACAGCTGGAATCCGCACGACTATGAGTAAACCGATTCTGATGGAACGCGGCGTTAAGTACCGCGATGCAGACAAAATGGCGCTAATCCCGGTGAAAACCGTCGCTACAGAGCGGCAGGAGATTTTGCGGAAACCAGAATGGATGAAAATCAGACTGCCGGCGGACTCCAGCCGCATTCAGGGCATCAAGGCCGCCATGCGCAAAAACGGCCTGCACTCAGTGTGTGAGGAGGCCTCCTGCCCTAACCTGGCGGAATGTTTCAACCACGGCACGGCCACCTTTATGATCCTCGGCGCCATCTGCACCCGCCGCTGCCCGTTCTGCGACGTGGCCCACGGCCGCCCGGTGGCGCCGGATGCCAACGAACCGGAAAAACTGGCGCAGACCATCGCCGACATGGGGCTGCGCTACGTGGTTATCACCTCCGTTGACCGCGACGACCTGCGCGACGGCGGCGCTCAGCACTTCGCCGACTGCATCAGCGCCATCCGCGCGAAAAACCCCGACATCCGCATCGAAACGCTGGTGCCTGACTTCCGCGGCAGAATGGATCGCGCGCTCGATATCCTGACCGCCACCCCGCCGGACGTCTTCAACCATAACCTGGAAAACATTCCCCGCCTGTACCGCCAGGTACGTCCGGGGGCGGATTACCAATGGTCACTGAAACTGCTGGAGCGTTTTAAGGAAGCCCATCCGGAAATCCCGACCAAATCGGGCCTGATGGTCGGCCTGGGGGAAACCAACGAAGAAATTATCGATGTGATGCGCGATCTGCGCGCTCACGGCGTAACGATGCTGACGCTGGGGCAATATTTACAGCCCAGCCGCCACCACCTGCCGGTGCAGCGCTACGTCAGCCCGGACGAATTTGACGCCATGAAAGCGGAAGCCATGGCGATGGGGTTCACCCATGCGGCATGCGGGCCTTTTGTGCGTTCCTCTTACCACGCCGACCTGCAGGCCAAAGGGGTCGAGGTGAAATAACCGCCGGACGCTGCCACGCACGGCAACAGTCTGTTACAACTCCGGCGCTGCAAACGACAACGGATGGCTTTCGCCACCCGTTTTCGTATTCAGCCGGGGAACCCCGCGCTTAACTCAGTCTTTGTGATCCACACGCGGCGCGGTATTGTCCGCCGTCGTGTTGTCCGGCTTAGCCGCCGGCGCATCATCGTTCATCGCTTTCTTGAAGCCCTTGAGCGCGGCGCCCAGGTCGCCCCCCAGCGTACGCAGCTTGTTGGTGCCAAACAGCAGGATGATCAATACGGCAATAACCAGAAGTTTGGTAATACTAATACCTTCCATAACACACCTTCTTATCATAAAACTCGCTCCGGCAATGCCGGAACCGGAAGAATCGGCCAAAGCCAGGTTCTATTCTGAGCATAGTCGCTGATGAGACAAACGGAATGTGTAACAGAGTAAAACCGTCCGCGTTCACTCCGGCGGGCCAAAACGTCGCCGGTAAGCCGACGGGGTTATTCCGGTGCTTTGCCGGAAAAGCTGACGAAACCCCTCAGTTGTCTGGAAACCACACGCCAGCGCCACATCGTCAATCCGTCGGCCCGACTCCAGCCACTCACAGGCACGGGCGATACGTGCCTGACTCAGCCACTGCTTCGGCGTTTGCCCGGTCGCACGGGAGAAATGGCGCAAAAACGTCCGTTCACTCATATGCATTTCCGCCGCCAGTTGCGCTACGTTCCAGTGCTGATCCAGGCTGCCCTGCACCTTATCCAGCAGTCCGGCCAGCATATCCCGCCCGCCCGGCGTCACCGGTTGGGGAATGAACTGCCGCTGGCCGCCGCTGCGGTGCGGCGCCATCACCAGACGCCGCGCCACACGGTTTGCCACGCCCGCACCGTAATCGCGGCTGACCAGATGCAGACAGGCATCGATACCGGCGGCGCTGCCCGCCGAAGTAATAATTTGCCCGTTGTCCACGTAAAGCACGTCTTCATCAACCTGAATCGCCGGATAACGGCGGCGCAGCACATCGCAATAACGCCAGTGAGTAGTCGCTCGCTTTCCCGCCAGCAGCCCCGTCGCGGCCAGCACGAACGCCCCGGAACAAATCGACAGCAAACGCGCCCCGCGCTCATGCGCTGCCCGTAACGCATCGAGCAACGCCTCCGGAGGCGCAACGTCAATTCCCTTCCAGCCGGGAATGATGATGGTCGTGGCCTGCGCCAGAATCTCTGTACCGGCATCTGCCGAAAACGTCAGGCCGCCCGCACTTCGCATCGGCCCGCCATCCACGCCGGCAATGCGGTGCTGATACCAGGGAAAATCGAATTCAGGCCGGGAAAGCCCGAAAATCTCCTGTGAAATGCCGAATTCAAAACTGCACAGGCCATCGTAAGCGAGGGTGACAACCAGAGAGGACACAGAGCGCATTGGCGGTTCCGTTGGTATAAATGTCATTTCCGCCACTGTAGCGCAACCGCATCCCGCCATAAAGTAAAGATTCACTCACCAGCAGGAGACAACGATGACCAGCCCCGTAAGCCATATCCCCGCCGCTACCGCCGAAGACGCTATCGCTCACTTCAGCCGTAGTTTTCGTTTTGAAACCGATTGTTCGGATGTTTATCACAGCTATCAGGTGGGAAACGCGGATTTCGTTCTGGCCGACGCCCGCGGCCCGGCGCTCTACCGGCGCGGCCATCTGCCGCAGGCAATCAGCCTGCCGCATGCCACTATTGATGAGAAACTGCTGGCCCGCTTTCCGCCTGACACGCTGTTCGTCGTTTACTGCGCCGGCCCGCACTGCAACGGCGCACGCCACGCCGCGCTGGCGCTAAGCCACCTGGGTTATGCGGTAAAAGAAATGACCGGCGGCATCACCGGCTGGCTGGATGAAGGCTTTGCGCTGGAAGGAGAAACGACCGCTGCACACAGTTGCGGCTGCTGACGACCGCACACGGCGCTCAGCGCCGCGTCGGGTCCAATGAATCAAGATACTGGTTGAAAGCGCTGGCGTCCTGCGCCAGCGAGTCCAGATGCGCGCCAACCATTTTGAACTGGCGCAGCAGGGAATTGTTCTCAGGCAATGAACCTAAATCGACCAGTTTGCGCGTCAGTTGCTCATTCTTGCGCAACATCGCCTCTTCACGCATTCTGGCCTGCTCCAGTTGCGCGCGTAACCCTTCACACTCCTGCTGCCAGACCATCCGCTGTTGATCAAAGCTCTCTTTCAATTCATCCAGCGCAGCCAGTGAATTACGCAGTTGTTGTTCCAAATCAGACATCGCGTTTGTTATCCCTCGGCAAGTTTGCGGCCTCCGTCTCCCCGTCGGCTGAGGCTAGCGCCCCAGTATACCCGACCCCGACCGTACGTTGAAAATTAACTTACCCTGGTCATCGGGAAGTAATCATAAAGGCCCCGACCGGTAAAAGCTAACGGAACCTGATCGCGCTCCCCGGATACGCCAATCCTCGATTCTGTGATCGCCATCGTTCTCAACCTGCCAATTTTGCCATCCCCACCCTTTACACGGCAGTCAGCCAAAGGTTGGATAATCGCTTGTTATTTAAACTCCTTCACAATCGCTGCCTTCCCGTACCCGGGCAGTCATAACCTCATAAAGAAGGACAACGAAATGAGCAACGCTATTGTGTTGGGAATTTTTTGGCATCTGGTCGGCGCCGCCAGCGCCGCCTGCTTTTACGCACCATTTAAACAGGTCAAGAAGTGGTCGTGGGAAACCATGTGGTCCATTGGCGGCATCGTCTCCTGGATAATCCTGCCCTGGACGATCAGTTACATCTTGCTGCCCGACTTCTGGGCCTACTTCAGCTCCTTCAGCGCCTCAACCCTGTTGCCCGTTTTCCTGTTCGGCGCAATGTGGGGGATCGGTAACGTCAACTACGGCCTGACCATGCGCTATCTCGGTATGTCGATGGGGATCGGTATCGCCATCGGCATCACGCTGATCATCGGCACCCTGATGACGCCCATTCTTCAGGGGCGGTTTATCACGTTGTTCGGTACGCCGGGCGGGCAAATGACGCTGCTGGGCGTGCTGGTAGCGCTGATCGGCGTCGGCATCGTCAGCTACGCCGGCCTGCTGAAAGAGCGCGCGATGGGCATTCGCGCCGAAGAGTTCAACCTGAAGAAAGGGCTGATGCTGGCCGTGATGTGCGGGATTTTCTCCGCCGGCATGTCATTTGCCATGGATGCCGCCAAACCGATGCATGAAGCCTCGGCGGCGCTGGGTATCGATCCGCTGTACGTCGCCCTGCCCAGCTATGTGGTGATCATGGGCGGCGGCGCGCTCGTCAACCTGGCGTATTGCTTCATCCGCCTGGCTACCGTGAAAGGGCTGTCGGTCAAAGCCGATTTCTCTCTCGCCAAAAACCTGCTGATCGCCAACGTTCTGCTGTCGATGCTCGGCGGCCTGATGTGGTATCTGCAATTTTTCTTCTATGCCTGGGGCCACGCCAACATTCCGCCGCAGTACGACTACATGAGCTGGATGCTGCATATGAGCTTCTACGTTCTGTGCGGCGGTATTGTCGGGCTGTTGCTGAAAGAGTGGAAATGCGGCACCAGGAAACCCGTCAGCGTGCTGTGCCTCGGCTGCCTGACCATCATTCTGGCCGCCAACATTGTTGGCCTGGGAATGGCGTCCTGAGGAAGCTGTTTCAGAGCGCTTTATGATATAAACGGACGGGCTGGTCAGGATACTCCAGCCCGTCGCCAATATAGTCCCAGCCAAAACGCTCGTAGTAGCCCTCAAACAACGCATACAAATACAGGTGGTCGAAGCCGGCCTGGCGCGCATACGCCACGGCATGCTGTTGCAGCCGCTCCCCTAACCCCTTGCCGCGTTGGGATTCATCAATATACAACGCGGCCAGCCAGGGCCAGAGATCCTGACGGCTGATCAGATCGCAGCGCCACACGCCCACCGTTCCCACCAAACGCTCCCCGTCCAGCGCCACAAAGGTAATCGGCAGCCCTTCCGGACGCAGGCTGCTGGCGACGATGCTGGCGAAAAACGCCCGGCTGTTGGTGGAGCCGAACGCCTGATACAGCCAGTCCGTCACGGCCTCGCTGCACTGCGGCACCTCATAAAGCGGAAGAATACGAATCATAGCTCTCCTGTGGTTCAAATGACGCCGGGGCGCATCAATCGCCCCGGCGTAAATCATAACGGAGAAAAATCAGGGCAGCTCATTGCCCGCGGCGCGGAAGATTTCATACCACTCTTCCCGGCTGAGCGTCAGCGTCGCTGCCTGCGCAATCTGTTGCAGGCGCGGCAGGCTCATCGTGCCGGACACCACCTGCATGTTGGCCGGATGGCGCAGGATCCAGGCGGCGGCGATGGTCGTGTTGCTGACCCCATAGCGCACGGCGATATCGTCGATGGTTTTATTCAGCGCCGGAAACCTGGCGTTCCCCAAAAAGACGCCCTCAAACATGCCATACTGGAACGGCGACCAGGCCTGAATGGTCACGTCGTTCAGGCGGCAATAACTCAGCACTTCGCCGTCGTGATCGACGCTGGCGGCATTTTCCATATTGACGTTAAAGCCGCTGCGGATCATCCCGCAGTTGGTAATGCTGAGCTGAAGCTGGTTCACCAGGATTTTCTGGCTCATCGACTTCTGCAACAGCGCCATCTGCAGCGGGCTCTGGTTGGAAACGCCGAAGCGACGCACCTTGCCGCTGTTATGCAGGATGTCGAAGGCTTCCGCCACTTCGTCCGGCTCCATCAGGGTATCCGGACGGTGCAGCAGCAGCATGTCGAGATACTCGGTGCCCAGGCGCTGTAAAATGCCGTCGACCGAGCTGAGAATGTGGGATTTGGAAAAATCGAACAGCCCCTTGCGGATGCCGCATTTGGATTGCAGGAACACCTTTTCGCGCCGATCGTCATTGAGGTGCGCGGCGCGGGCGAAAATACGCTCGCACTCCCCGCCGCCGTAAATATCGGCATGATCGAAAAACGTCAGCCCCATATCCATCGCGCCGTGCACGAACTTCTCGGCTTCTGCCACGCTGAGCTGATCCAGACGCATGCACCCTACGGCGACGGCCGGAACCCGCAGCGCCGAGCCACCCAAACGAACTTGTTTCATGATATCGTCCTGTCGGTTACGTATTTTGCCTTACGGTACTGTAATGCACTCAACGCACCGCCGCCACAAAACGCTGACGATAATCACGCGGCGTCATTCCCGCCTCACGGGTAAAGACCACGGAAAAGTAGTTGCTGTCCTCAAAGCCGCAGCGCGTCGCGATTTCACTGATGCGATATTCGCTGCGCCGCAGCAAACTTTTGGCGCGGCACAGCCGGATTTGCCGCAGATAGTGGGTGACGCTCATGCCGGTTTGCTGGCGGAACAGCTGTTTCAGCGAGCGCTCGCTCAGCTGATGCTCATGGCAAAACGCCCCCAGATCAAAATGCTTTTCTATCGCCCCCTGCAACGCCGCCATCAGCAGGTCCAACTGCTCGCCATCGGGCAGCAAAGCGGCGCCATCCGCACGATAACGGTGACGGCACAGCACGATAGCCAGCTGAAGCAGCAGGGCTTCCGTCAGTTGCAGGGATAACACGTCATTTTTGCGGCTCTCCTGCGCCAGTTGGGCGATGATCGGCCGCGCCTGCGCCATACCTGCGGTCGTCAGACGCCAGTGGTGCCCCGCCGGCTGCGGATCGAAAGGCGGCAGCAGGTTTTCCCAGCTGGCATGCAGGCTCAGGCGTTCCGGGCAGTAAATGATGTTATCCAGCACCAGATCGTTAACCGACTCATAGCCGTGGCGATCGCTGGCGCGAATGTAGAACAGATCACCGCAGGTAATGCGGTAGGGGCGATCGTTAAGGATATGCAGCCCGTTGCCGCGCCAGACCACCACCAGCTCATAAAACTCGTGGGTATGTTCGGAAAACACTTCCTGAGGATAGCGATCGGCAACCGCTACCGGCATCTGCGCGGACGGCAGGTAATCACGGGTTTCCAGCAGCAGCGGGGTTAAAGCCAAGACGTCATCCTATGCAAAACGGGCTCAAAGGCAGATTATCGCCGTTTGACGCAAAAAATGGATTGACCCATACCGCGAAAATCATTTCTGCCGCAATCAGTGCCGCCGGCGCTGACGGATTTCCCGCGGAGAAATGGAGAACTCCCGCCGGAACAGCGTGGAAAAGTGATTACTGTCGCCAAAGCCGCAACGGTAGGCGATATCAGTTACGCTGTCGTCGCTGTGGCACAACTGATGACGCGCCTGCAATAACCTCAGCCGGGTCAGGTAACGCTGCGGCGTCATGCCGGTACGGCTTTTCAGCTGACGGTGCAGCGTACGCAGCGGCAGGTTGAAACGCCCGGCCAGCTCTTCCCATTCCACCTCGCCGGCGAAATGTTCCTGCAGCCACTCCATTAACTGATACAGGCGCCCCTCCGGATCATCGCCGGCGCGGGCCATGCACCCCATGCGCAGCGTCACCAGCAGTTGCATAAACACGCTTTCATACAGCGCCGTCTCTTCCGCCGTTTGCCGGGAAGGCATGGCTGCCAGGCGCGCAATCAGCGCGGTGGCCTGCTGCATCACCTGGTGGCCGACCCGCCAGTGCGCGGGATACACGCCGTCCTGCTCGCACGGCAGCAGACGCTCGACGCCAGAAAGAAAGCGGAACGCATCCGGCGCGCGAAACAGCACGTTGGTCAGGTACAGCCCGTCGGTTTGCTCGAACTGATGGCGGTCATGATCGCGCACGAAGCAAACGCAGCCGCCGCTCAGGGTATACGGATTGCCGTTGAACACATGGATGCCCGCCCCCTGTTCCACCAGCACGATCTCATAGAAATCATGATGATGTTCAGGGAATTCCGGCTGCGGCGCCCGCGGCTCAATCGCGATCGGCACCTGACCGGAAGGGAAAAAATCAGCACAGTGCAGAACCGTCATGCTTCACCTCCTCAGTACCAGACAGTGCAATAGCCCAGTTCCTTAACGTCCTGTTCCGATAGTAAAAGAGGGGCTGCCGGCTCACCTTAAACTTTTGACGGCAAACCTCACTTAACCGCCCGTTTTTTCAAGAAACCCCGGGGAAAATACGGAAATGCGGACAGCATCACATCCCGCTCCTGACGAACGAAAAGCCAAAAGTGTGAGTTCCTTCACTTTCACCTTTGCCATTTTGCCAATCGCAATTTTGTGCTGGCAGCCACGGGAAGGTCGCTTTTTCCCCAACTTCCTACACTGGCGCTCATTGGGACACCACGGGACGTAACTACCATGACCATTCGCAACATTGTCGCCATCGACCTCGGCGCTTCCAGCGGGCGCGTGATGCTGGCCACTTTCCATAATGACGCGCGTCATCAGAACGATAAGCGGCTGACGCTGCGGGAAGTACGGCGCTTTACCAATCAGTTGCTGCGCCGCAACGGGACGGACACCTGGGATCTGGATGCTATCGAAGGCGAAATCCGCGCGGCGCTGCATCAGCTCGACGCCGAGGGCATCGTACCCGACAGCATCGGTATCGACACCTGGGGCGTGGACTTCGTGCTGCTGAATCAGCAGGGCGAACGCGTCGGCTACCCTGTTTCCTACCGCGATGCGCGCACCTACGGCGTGATGGCGCGGGCGCAGCATCAGTTGGGCACCGCGTCGATCTACCGCCGCACCGGCATCCAGTTTCTGCCGTTCAACACGCTCTACCAACTGCGGGCGCTGAGCGAACAGCACCCGGAGTGGGTGCAGCAAACCGCACGCCTGCTGATGATCCCCGACTACCTGCACTACCGGCTGACCGGTTGCTACAACTGGGAATACACCAACGCCAGCACCACGCAGTTGCTCAATATCGACAGCGGCAACTGGGATACGGAGCTGTTGGCCTGGGCCGGCGTTCCCGCCGGTTGGTTCGGCCGCCCGAGCGCTCCCGGCAATACCGTGGGCTACTGGCGCACCGCCGGCGGCCATGACGTACCTGTCGTCGCCGTCGCCACCCACGACACCGCCAGCGCGGTAGTCGCCGCGCCGCTGCATGACGCCGATGCGGCCTACCTCAGTTCCGGCACCTGGTCGCTGATGGGCATCGAAAGCCGCACGCCCTTTACCCACGCAGGCGCGCTGGCCGCCAACATCACCAATGAAGGCGGCGCGGAAGGCCGTTACCGGGTGTTGAAAAACATCATGGGGCTGTGGCTGCTGCAACGCATGGTTCAGGAACGGTCGATCGACGATCTGCCGGGGCTGATCGCCCAGGCCGCGCAGCAACCCGCCTGCCGCTTCCTGATCAACCCGAATCACGACCGCTTCATCAACCCGCAGCATATGTGCCGGGAAATTCAGAACGACTGCCGGGAACGCGGCGCCCCCGTGCCGGAAACCGACGCACAGTTGGCGCGCTGCATCTTCGACAGCTTAGCCATGCTCTACCGCCAGGTCGCCGGCGAACTGGCCGATCTGCACGGTAAACCGCTCAGCCGGCTGCACATCGTCGGCGGTGGCAGCCAGAACCACTTTCTTAATCAACTGTGCGCCAACGCCTGCGGACTGCCCGTCAGCACCGGCCCGGTGGAAGCCTCCACGCTGGGCAACGTCGGCTGCCAGCTCATGGCGCTGGGCGACGTCGCGGACGTCAGCGCGTTCCGCGCCGTCGTGACGCACAACTTTCCCCTGCAACATTTCATGCCTCAGGACAACGCTGACTTTGCCGCGCACTGGGCGCAATTTCAGTCACTGAGCTTACACTCTAAGGAACTTTGCGTATGACTATCTCGATTGAACAGGCCTGGGAACTGGCGAAACAACGCTTTGCCGCGGTTGGCGTCGATGCGGAAGCCGCGCTGCGTCAAATGGATCGTCTGCCGATCTCCATGCACTGCTGGCAGGGCGACGATGTCGCCGGTTTTGAACAGGCGCAGGGGGAACTGACCGGCGGCATTCAGGCCACCGGCAACTACCCGGGCAAAGCGCGCAACGCCACCGAACTGCGCGCCGACCTGGATCAGGCGCTGGCGCTGATCCCCGGCCCGAAACGCCTCAACCTGCATGCCATCTACCTGGAATCCGACACGCCGGTAGAACGCAACCGCATCGAGCCGCGCCACTTCAGCAACTGGGTTGAGTGGGCCAAAAATCACCAGATGGGGCTGGACTTTAACCCCACCTGTTTCTCCCATCCGCTGAGCGCCGACGGCTTCACGCTGACGCATCACGATGAAAAAATCCGCCGCTTCTGGATCGAACATTGCCAGGCCAGCCGCCGCATCTCCGCCTATTTCGGCGAACAGCTGGGCACGCCATCGGTGATGAATATCTGGATCCCGGACGGCATGAAAGACACGCCGGTGGATCGCCTCGGCCCGCGCCGCCGCCTGCTGGAAGCGCTGGACGAAGTGATTGCCGAGAAGCTGAACCCCGCGCACCACATTGATGCGGTGGAAAGCAAACTGTTCGGCATCGGCGCGGAAAGCTACACCGCCGGCTCCAATGAATTCTATCTGGGCTACGCCACCAGCCGTCAGACCGCGCTGTGCCTGGACGCCGGTCACTTCCATCCTACCGAAGTGATTTCCGACAAGATCTCCAGCGCCATGCTGTACGTACCGCGCCTGCTGCTGCACGTCAGCCGCCCGGTGCGCTGGGACAGCGACCACGTCGTGCTGCTGGATGACGAAACGCAGGCCATCGCCAGCGAAATTATCCGCCATGACCTGTTCGACCGCGTACACATCGGCCTGGACTTCTTCGATGCCTCCATCAACCGCATCGCCGCCTGGGTCATCGGCACACGCAACATGAAGAAAGCCCTGCTGCGCGCCCTGCTCGAACCGACCGACAAACTGCGCCAGCTGGAGCTGGACGGCGACTACACCGCGCGCCTGGCGCTGCTGGAAGAGCAGAAATCCCTGCCCTGGCAGGCAGTGTGGGAAATGTATTGCCTGCGCAACGACGTGCCCGCCGATGCCGGCTGGCTGAAAACCGTGCGCGCTTATGAACAACAGATCCTCAGCCAACGTTAAGGAATACCCGACTATGCAAGCGATTCTCTCTTCCTGGTTCATCCGGGACATGATCAAAGCCACCGGCGACATGTGGCGCAAGGGCTGGGATGAACGTAACGGCGGCAACATCAGCCTGCGTTTGCTGGCGGAAGATGTCGCCCCCTTCCGCGCCGATTTTTACGAGCAACCGCGCTGCGTGGAACTGACGCAGGCGGCGCCGGATCTGGCGAACTGCTGGTTCCTGGTTACCGGCTCCGGCAAGTTCTTCCGCAACGTGGAGCTGGCCCCGGCGGAAAACCTGGTGCTGCTGCAACTCAACGACCGCGGCACCGCCTACCACATTCACTGGGGGCTGACCGGCGGCGGGCTGCCGACTTCCGAACTGGCGGCACATTTTCAGTCGCACGCGGTGAGAATACAGGTCAGCGCCGGACGCGACCGGGTCATCATGCACTGCCACGCGACCAACCTGATCGCCCTGAGCTACGTGCATGAGCTGGACAATGCGCGCTTCACCCGCCTGCTGTGGGAAGGCAGCACCGAATGCCTGGTGGTGTTCCCGGACGGCATCGGCATTGTGCCCTGGATGGTGCCGGGCACTGACGGCATCGGCACCCAGACCGCAGAGCAGATGCGGGCGCACAGCCTGGTGCTGTGGCCGTTCCACGGCATCTTCGGCAGCGGCCCGACGCTCGACGACGCCTTCGGGCTGATTGATACCGCGGAAAAATCGGCGGAAATCATGGTTAAAGTGCTGTCGATGGGCGGCAAGCGGCAAACCATCTCCAGCGAAGAGCTGGTGGCGCTGGGCAAACGCTTCGGCGTTACCCCGCTGCCCGCCGCGCTGAAAGACTAAGACGCCAGGTTTTTGCGCCTTCGGGAAACCGAAGGCGTAACGGCACGGTTTCTTTAATTTCAGGAGCGACATCATGAGTTTTATGCTGGCTTTACCCAAAATCAGCCTGCACGGCAGCGGCGCCATTCCCGACATGGTCGGTTTGCTGGCCGGTAAGCAGTGGGGCAAAGCGCTGATCGTCACCGACGGCCAGTTGGTGGAGCTGGGGCTGCTCGACAGCCTGTTCAACGCGCTGAAAACGCATCAGTTACCCTACGCGCTGTTCAGCGACGTGTTTCCGAACCCAACCGAAGAGCTGGTGCAGCAGGGGTTGGCCACCTTCCACCAGCATAGCTGCGACTACCTGATCGCCTTCGGCGGCGGCAGCCCCATCGACACCGCCAAGGCAATCAAAATCCTGACCGCCAACCCGGCGCCCTCCACCGCCTATTCCGGCGTCGGCAAAGTGAAGCAGCCCGGCGTACCGCTGGTGGCGATCAACACTACCGCCGGCACCGCAGCCGAGCTGACCAGCAACGCGGTTATCATCGACAGCCAGCGCCAGGTGAAGGAAGTCATCATCGACAGCCAAATCATCCCGGATATCGCCGTTGACGATCCGGATGTGATGCTGGACATCCCCGCGTCCGTTACTGCCGCTACCGGCATGGATGCCCTGACCCACGCCATTGAGGCTTACGTTTCCCTCGGCGCGCATCCGCTGACCGACCATTCAGCGCTGGAGTCGATCCGTCTCATTACCGAGTGGCTGCCGCAGGCGGTGGAAAACGGCAAAAACCTGAAGGCGCGCGAAATGATGGCCTATGGTCAGTACCTGGCCGGCATGGCGTTCAACAGCGCCGGGCTGGGGCTGGTGCATTCGCTGGCGCATCAGCCTGGCGCTACCCACAACCTGCCGCACGGGGTGTGCAACGCCATCCTGTTGCCGGTGGTGGAAGAGTTTAACCGCCCGCAGGCCATTGCCCGCTTTGCCCGCATCGCGCAGGCGATGGGCAAAGATACCCGCAACATGGACGACGACGAGGCCAGCCGTCTGGCTATCACCGCGATTCGCGAACTGTCTCAACGGGTGGGCATTCCCGCCGGTTTCTCGGCGCTCGGCATTAAGGAACAGGATATCGAAGGCTGGCTGGACAAAGCGCTGGCCGATCCCTGCGCGCCCTGCAACCCGCGTCCCGCCGACCGCGAACAGGTACGCGCCCTTTATTTACAGGCCTTATAAACGGGGAGAAACACCATGATTCGTAAAGCCTTCGTTATGCAGGTCAACCCGGATGCCCATGCGGAGTATCAGCGCCGCCATTCGCCGATCTGGCCTGAGCTGGAGCAGGTATTGAAAGCCCACGGCGCACACCATTACGCCATTTATCTCGACAAAACGCGCAACCTGCTGTTCGCCACGGTGGAGATTGAGTCGGAAGCGCGCTGGGATGCGGTCGCGCAAACCGAAGTGTGCCAACGCTGGTGGAAGCACATGACGGACGTCATGCCAAGCAACCCGGACAACAGCCCGGTCAGCGAAACGCTGCGCGAAGTTTTTTACCTGGACTAACCCATTTTACCGGCCCGGCAACGGGCCGGTCGTTCATTGACGCAGTTCCCCGCACGCCCTCTGTTTTTTTATTTCCGTTGAACTGCCGTAGAGCCTGATTTTGCAACACTACGGCAAACTTTCCCGCTTTATCCTTTTCACCCAATTTATTCGTGGAATGTATGTATCAACAGAGAATCCGCGCCCTGCTGCGTACGATTTGGTTTCAGCTGATCCTGCTGACCCTGACGATGACCACCGCACGCTATTGCATGTTTCATACCTTCGTTGATTCGCGCGAGATTGCCGGGCACGAACACGCCCTGACCAGCCTGTGGTTCACCGGCCTGCGTTTCGATCTGCGCGTAGCAGCCTGCCTGCTGCTGCCGGTGTTCGTGGCGGGACTGTTGCTGTCGGTAAAAGCGGCGACCTGGCGTTGGCTGAAATACCTGACCTGCATCTACTGCGCGCTGATCACCTTCGTCATCATCACCGCCGACGTCAGCAACTACTTTTATTACCAGACCTATCACAACTTTATCGATATCTTCGCTTTCGGCCTGATGGATGACGAAACCCGCGCGGTCGTCGGCAACATCTGGCAGGGATACCCCGTTGCGCGCCTGCTGGCGCTGACGCTACTGACGGCGCTGCTGGCCGCCGCGCTGTGCCAGTGGTTGTTACACCGCCTGCCCGCCCGCCGCTGGCCAACTGCCCGCTTCGCGCTCTGCCTGCTGCTCAGTCTTATCCTGCTGGTCATTTTCGCCCGCGGCAGCCTGAGCACCTTTCCGCTGCGCCGCAACGACGCCCAGATCTCCACCGTTATGACCTTCAACAAGCTGGCGCCGAACGGCGCGATGGCGCTGGTCTGGGCCTATGGCGACCATCAGGAGGATGCGCACTTCACGCCCGTAACCGCCCGTGACGGCGATGCCCTGCTGCGCCAGAGCGGGCTGGATTCGCTGGACGCCCGCACGCCGCCCAACCCGTGGCTGGCGGCGCACAAACCGAACGTGGTTATGGCGCTGATGGAAAGCATGGGCAGCAACATGATGGTGTTCGATCATCTGCCGGAAAACGATCTGCTGGGCGCCCTGCGTCCGGCGTTTCAGCAGGACTTCGTTTTCCGCCGTTTCGTGTCGGAAGGCAATGGCACCGCGCCCTCTTTCGCCGCGATGTTCTTCCACAGCCCGGCGCAGAACATCAGCCACTCTTCGGCTCAGCACACGGTGCTCAGCGGCACGCCCTACTCGGTTTATAAGAAAGCGGGTTACAAAGTCATTTTCATTACGTCCAGCAGCCGGATGTGGCGCAACCTGGGGAACTACCTTCCCTTGCAGGGCGTGGATGACGTTTACGATCAGTCCTCGCTGATGGCGCTGTACCCGGAATCCGCCCCGCAGCTCACGGACTGGGGCGTGCCGGACGAATTCGCTTTCCGGCTGGCGGAAAAACTGCTGGCGGAAAGTAAGCAGCCGCTGTTTATCAGCATCCTGACCATAACCAATCATCCGCCGTACATCGTACCGCCGCACTACCACCCACAGCCGGTTGCCGCGCCTGATGCCTTAATGACGCATGCGGAAGTGGACCAGGACGAGCAGCTCAACATCATGCGTACCTACCAGTACGCCACCGACGCCCTGGGCCGGTTTATCGCTGACGTGAAGCGTTCCGCGCGCGGCAACGACACGCTGATCGCCGCCAGCGGCGACCATCAGATGCGGCGCCTGCGGGCTATTTATCCGCGCGAGCAGTTTCTCGATCGCGCGGTGCCGTTCTACCTCTATGTTCCGCAGAAAATCCTGCAACACAGCACGTGGCGTTTCGATCCCTCCCGGCCCGGTTCGCACAAGGATATCTTCCCCACGCTGTACGCCTACAGCCTGTCCGACACGCCCTATCAGGCGCTGGGCGGTCGTAACATGCTGGCACCACAGGACGATCCCGGCCGCGCGTTCGGTTATAACGAAGAATTGTGGATCGATGCGAAAGGCGCTTACCCGCTGACGGGCCGTCCGGCGTTTTATGCCTGGGATCCTGACAACGCGATGTCCCTGCTTCCGGCCGCCGCCGTACCGGGCGACGGGCAGCAGCAGAAGATGAGCAGCTATCCGGCTTTGCTAAAATGGCAGCTGAACGCCAGGGTAAAAGGGATTACGCAATAAAACGCACGAGGGAAAAATAACTGCGCCGGGCATGCCCGGCGCAGTTGATTGCTGTAATGTCATTCCGCCCGTCAGTGCGGATCTTTATGCCCCATCCTGCGGCACACCACCACATAGAACACCGGCACGAAGAAGATCGCCAGCAGCGTCGCCGACAGCATCCCGCCCATAACGCCGGTCCCTACCGCGTTTTGCGCGCCGGACCCGGCGCCGGAGCTGACCACCAGCGGCAACACCCCGAGGATAAACGCCAGCGACGTCATCAGAATCGGGCGCAGACGCATGCGCACCGCCTCCAGCGTGGCCTCAATCAGCCCTTTGCCTTCCTTCTCCATCAGGTCTTTGGCGAACTCGACGATCAGGATCGCGTTCTTGGCCGACAGCCCGATCGTCGTCAACAGCCCTACCTGGAAGTAGACGTCGTTGTTCATGCCGCGCATCGTCGCAGCCAACAGCGCGCCAACCACGCCCAGCGGCACCACCAGCATCACCGAGAACGGAACGGACCAGCTCTCATACAGCGCCGCCAGGCACAGGAACACCACCACCAGCGAAATCGCATACAGCGCCGGCGCCTGGTTCCCCGACAAACGCTCCTGATAAGACATGCCGGTCCAGTCGAAGCCGATCCCCGACGGCAGTTGTGCCACCAGTTTTTCCATCAGCTGCATCGCCTCGCCGGTACTTTTCCCCGCGGCGGCCTCACCAAGAATTTCCATGGAAGGCAGCCCGTTGTAACGTTCCAGACGTGGCGAGCCGTAGGTCCAGTGTGCGCTGGAAAATGCCGAGAACGGCACCATTTGGCCGCTGCTGCCGCGCACGTACCAGTTATTGATGTCGCTCGGCAGCATACGGAACGGCCCATCGGCCTGAATGTAGACCTTCTTCACCCGTCCGCGATCGATAAAGTCGTTAACGTAGGTTCCCCCCAACGCCGAGGTAATCGTCTGGTTGATGTCGGAAATCGCGACCCCGAGAGACTGCGCCTTCTCCTGATCCACATCAACCTTGAACTGCGGCGTATCCTCCAGCCCGTTGGCGCGCACGCGCACCAGCATATCCGGATGCTTCGCCACTTCGCCCAGCAGCTGATTACGCGCCTGCGTCAGTTTTTCATGCCCCAGGTTGGCCTGGTCGATCAGCTCGAAGTCAAAACCGGTCGCCGTACCCAGCTCGACGATCGCCGGCAGGTTAAAGGGGAACACCAGTCCGTCCTTAATCTGCGCAAACGCCTTACCCGCCCGCCCGATAATGGCGCCGACGCTGTTCTCCTTGCCGACACGCTCCCCCCAGGGCTTCAGGCTGATAAACGCCAGCCCCGAGTTCTGCCCCTGGCCGCTGTAGCTGAAACCGTTAACCGTAAACACCGATTCAACGTTGGCGTGCTCTTTTTTCAGATAATAGTCACTGACCTGATTCAGCACTTCCTGGGTTCGTTCCTGCGTTGCGCCCGCCGGAAGCTGAATCATCGTCATAAACACGCCCTGATCCTCTTCCGGCAGGAATGAGGTGGGCAGCCGCATGAACAAATACCCCATCCCGATAACAATCATCAGGTAAATCAATAAATAACGCCCAGAGGCGTCAATAATGCGCCCGACGCTGTTGGTGTAATGCTGGGTGCTCTGATCGAATTTTTTGTTAAACCAGCCGAAGAAGCCGCGCTTTTCCTCGTGCCCTGACGGCGGCAGCGGTTTCAGGATGGTGGCGCATAACGCCGGGGTAAGGATCAGCGCAACCAGCACCGACAACGCCATCGCCGAAACGATGGTGATGGAGAACTGGCGGTAAATCGCGCCGGTGGAGCCGCCGAAGAACGCCATCGGGATGAATACCGCAGAGAGCACCATCGCAATCCCGACCAGCGCGCCCTGAATCTGCCCCATCGAGCGCATGGTCGCTTCTTTCGGCGGCAGCTTATCTTCCGCCATCACGCGCTCGACGTTTTCCACCACCACGATGGCATCGTCCACCAATAACCCTATCGCCAATACCATCCCGAACATGGTCAGCGTGTTTATTGAAAACCCGCAGGCCGCAAGGATGGCGAAAGTGCCCAGCAGCACCACCGGCACCGCGATGGTCGGGATCAGCGTGGCGCGGATGTTCTGCAAAAACAGATACATCACCAGGAACACCAGCACGATGGCTTCAAACAGCGTCTTCACCACCTCGCGAATGGAGATTTGTACGAACGGCGTGGTGTCATAGGGGTAAACCACCCGCAACCCCTGTGGGAAAAAGGGTTGCAGACGCGCCAGTTCGGCTTTGATTGCCGCCGCAGTGTCCAGCGCGTTGGCGCCGGTCGCCAGCTTGATCCCCAGTCCGGCCGCCGGCTGGCCGTTATACTGGGTCTGCATGTTGTAGTTTTCACCGCCCAGGCCGATACGGGCGATGTCCTTCAGCAGCACCCTGGAGCCATCGGGATTAACCTTCATCTGGATATCGCCAAACTCTTCCGGCGACTTCAGCCGGGTTTGGGCGATGATCGACGCGTTCAGTTGCTGATCCGCCACCGCCGGCGTACCGCCCAACTGACCGGCCGCAATCTGCGCGTTCTGCGCCTTAAGCTGGTTCAGCACGTCCGTCATGGTCAGCTGATACTTGTTCATCTGGTTAGGATTGAGCCAGATACGCATCGCGTACTGCGCGCCGAACAGCTGAACGTCGCCGACGCCGGACGTACGCCCCAGGGCATCTTTAATGTTGGATGATACGTAGTCAGAGATGTCTTCCTGCGTCAGGCTCTGGTTATCCGACACAAACCCCGCGACCAGCAGGAAGCTGCTGCTGGACTTCTTCACGCTGATGCCCTGCTGTTGCACTTCCTGCGGCAGCAGCGGCATCGCCAGCTGCAGCTTGTTCTGCACCTGAACCTGCGCGATGTCCGGATCGGTGCCGGAGGTGAAGGTCAGCGTAACGGTGACCCCGCCGGAGGAGTCGCTGGTCGAGGACATGTACATCAGATTATCGATACCGTTCATGTTCTGTTCGATAATCTGCGTCACCGTGTCCTGCACCGTTTGCGCATCGGCGCCCGGATACGTTGCGGAAACCGCCACCGCCGGCGGGGCGATGGAGGGATACTGCGCAACGGGCAGTTTCATAATTGAGAGCACACCCGCCAGCATCAGGATAATGGCGAGCACCCAGGCAAAAATCGGCCGGTTAATGAAAAAATTAGGCATGATTGGTTATTTCCCCGCAGTTGCCGGAGCCGTTTGTTCAGCGGCATCCTGCACCCGCACCGTCATGCCCGGCCGCACTTTTTGCTGGCCGCTGACGATAACCCGCTCCCCTTCTTTCAGCCCGCTGTCGATCAACCACCGATCGCCGACGGCACGCGAAGCCGTAACGCCGCGCGTCTGCACTTTGTTGTCGCCGTCTACCACCAGCACGGTGGCGTCGCCGCGAGGGTTACGGGTGACGCCCTCCTGCGGCACCAGCAGCGCATCAGGCTTCAGGCCTTCGCTGATGCGGGCGCGCACGAACATGCCGGGCAGCAGGTCGTGTTGCGGGTTGGGAAACAGCGCGCGGATCGTGATGGAGCCGGTGCTCTGATCGACCGTTACGTCGGAGAACTCCAGGCGGCCGGTCACCGGATAAGCCTGGCCGTTGTCCAGCACCAGGGTGACATCGGCGCCTTTGGCATCACGTTGCAGGCCGCCGTCCGCCACGGCCTGTTTCAGGCGCAGGAAGTCCGCGCTGGATTGGGTAACATCGACATAGAGAGGGTCGATTTGTTGCACCGTCGTCAGCGCTTTCGTCTGCGTGGCGTTAACCAGCGCCCCTTCCGTTACCGAAGAAGTTCCCGAACGCCCGCTGATGGGCGCATTGACCCGGGTATAGGCCAGATTAATGCGCGTTGTTTCAAGCTGAGCCTGCGCCGCCTTCACTGCGGCAGCAGCCTGCTCGGCGGTGGACACCGCGCTGTCATAATCCTGCTTGCTGACATAGCTGGACTTCAGCAGCGGCTTATAGCGCGCTACGGTCAGGTTCGCTATTCCCGCCGCCGCCTGCGCTTTCAGCAGTTCGCCGCGGGCGCTGTCGTAGGCGGCCTGATAGGTCGCGGGATCGATCTGATAAAGGGACTGTCCGGCCTGAACGTCGCTGCCTTCGGTGAAATTGCGTTTAAGGATAATGCCATCCACCTGCGGACGAACCTGGGCAACGCGATAGGCGCTGGTGCGCCCGGGAAGCTCGGTGACGATCGGCAAAGGCTCCGTTTTGAGTGTGACAACCTCAACCAGAGGCGGCGACCCTTGCTCTTTTTGTTCATTGTTATCGTGACAGCCGGATAATAAAGCACCACTAACAAACAGCATGACCGGCACAAACCGGACATGTTTACCAAGTCTCTTCATTGCTATTCCTTATCAGAACACGAGCAATAGCTTAATTAATTATAAAACAACGAGTTTTATCACCAGAAATGATAGTTCGCGGAATTTTATTGGACTCCCCCAAAAAGATTCCGTGAATTATTCAACAATGGCGATAAAAAATATACTTTATTCTTATGCTCTGGATGCTATTCATGAATAATTTCCCCTATCCATCTATAGACCATATATTGCAATAAATAAAATAATTATCGGTGATGTATTGAGGTTTATGACTGATGACGCTGCCGCAAGGCGCAAGGCGCAAAATCAGGGCTGGAGCGACTCTTCCCCTGGAAAGATGACTCATTGACGCTTTTCACCAGAAGGCGTTTATGCCTTTCGGAATACGTTTATTAACCATAATTATCGTCTATATTTGTATGGTTATTTAAACCATGAAAATATGAATTTCATCATGTCATTAACTTTAAGCTGCCAATTCATCATGTTATTGAGGTGCGGGAAATACATAGCTTTTGTATGGCTATAGGTTGCACAGTTTTATTTTTTATCCGGAGTAAATAATAGCAGGCGGGCGGTTATAAAATCGCCCCCGCATTAATACGGGGGCAGGCTTAAGGCGTACTGGCTATACTTTCCCGGGCTCCGGCCCGATACGTGTGACTGAAGCCGTCTGACGGTTTTCCCATACCATCGTCAGCAGACGCTGCAACGCGATGAACACAAACAGCAGGATGCCGATGGCGATCTTGGTCCACCAGGAACTGAGCGTGCCGTCGAAATTGATGTAGGTCTGGATCAGCCCCTGGATCGCCACGCCGAACAGCGTCCCCAGCACCGTACCCACACCGCCGCTCAGCAACGTGCCGCCGATCACCACCGAGGCGATGGCGTCCAACTCTACGCCCAGCCCCGCCAGCGCGTACCCTGCCGAGGTGTAAAGGGAAAAGACGATGCCCGCCAGCGTCGAAAGCCCGGTAGAGAGCATATAGATGCGGATGGTGGTGCTGCGGGTGGAAATCCCCATCAGGTTAGCCGAGGTGACGTTACCGCCCAACGCATAAACCTGGTTGCCGAAGCGGGTGCGGTGCGCCAGCACCATGCCGATCACCACCACCGCCAACATCAGCAGCGCGATCGCGCTCAGGCGGCCGCCGCCGGGAATTTTCCACGCCAGGCCCGACAGCGTTGAATAAATCGGGTGGTCGATGGGCAATGACTCTTCCGACACCAGATAGCTGGCGCCGCGCAGGAAAAACATGCCCGCCAGCGTGATAATGAACGCCGGAATTTTCAGCGCGTCAATCAGCCAGCCCATAAATGCGCCGAAGCCACAGCCCAGCATCAATATCAGCGGAAACGCCACCAGCGGCGAGAGGTGCCAGTCGCCGATGGCCCGCGCCAGGAACACGCCGGTAAACGCAATCACCGCGCCCACCGACAGATCGATGCCGCCGGAAAGAATGACGAACGTCATCCCCACCGCCACAATCCCCAAAAAGGCGTTATCGGTAAGGATGTTGCAAATCACCCGGGTACTGGCGAAACCGGGAAACTGGCTCAGGCAAAACAGATAGCCCAGAATGAAAACGCCGATCGTTACCAGCAGCGGCAAGTTTTTCTTAAACATGGCGTTTCCTCCCCCGGAACAACTGGATAAAGCGCGGCGACTGGAACACCAGCACGCACAGCACGACCACGGCTTTCACCACCTGGTTCAGCTCCGGCTGGAAGCCGGAAAGCAGAATCCCGGTGTTCATCCCCTGAATAATCAGCGCGCCCAGCACCGACAGCACCAGATTGAAGCGTCCGCCCATCAGCGACGCGCCGCCGATCACCACTGCCAGAATGGCGTCCAGCTCCAGCCACAGCCCGGCGTTATTGGCGTCGGCGCCGCGAATATCGGCGGCGACGATCACCCCGGCAATCGCTGCGCAAAACCCGCTGAGCATATATACCGAAATCACCACGCCGCGCGTTTTAACCCCGGCGTTTTTCGCTGCGCGGATGTTAATGCCCACCGCCTCGATAAACAGCCCGAGCGCGGTACGGCGCGTCAGCAACCACACCAGCAGCAGGGTGCACAGAACGATGCTCACCGGCGTCGGGAACAAAAACAGCGAGCCGCTGCCGATCCAGGAGAGCGACGGGCTGTTGAACGTGACAATCTGCCCGGTGGTGATCAACTGCGCCACGCCGCGTCCGGCCACCATCAGAATCAGGGTGGCGACGAACGGCTGTATCTTGAGCACTGCCACCAGAATGCCGTTCCATAATCCCGACAGCAGCCCTACCCCCGCCGCCGCCAGCAGCACCACCGGCAGCGGATGCCCCTGCACGGTCAGCGTTGCGGCTGTTGCGCCGGCGATCGCCATCACCGCGCCGACCGACAGGTCAATGCCGCCGGTCGCGATAACCAGCGTCATGCCTATCGCCAGCAGCGCCACGGGCGCACAGCGGTTGAGGATATCGATCGGGCTGCCGAACAGGCGTCCGTCCTGCAAATGAACCGAAAAAAAGTTGTTGGCTACGATGCTGTCAGCCAGTAATACCACTGCCAGCGCCACGAGTTGCGGCGTGCCCGGCGGCCAGCGCCAGCGGCGCGTGGGCTTATTGGCATCAGGAAGCGTCTGGGACATAAATCTCCTTATGCCGCAATGGCATTCATAATGGCGGCAACGGACAGGTCTTCCAGCGGAATTTCGGCAATTTGCCGGCGATCGCGCATGATGATGATTCTGTCCGCATACCCCACCAGCTCTTCCAGCTCCGACGAAATCACCAGCAACGCCAGTCCGTCGGCACACAGGGTTTCGATCAGGCGGATAATCTCCGCATGCGCGCCGACATCTATACCGCGCGTCGGTTCGTCCAGGATCAGAAACTGCGGCCTGGTCAACAGCCAGCGGGAAAGCAGTACCTTCTGCTGATTGCCGCCGGACAGAAACTCCACCGCCTGCTCCTGACCCGGCGTCCGGATACCCAGCTGGCGGATGAAGCGTTCGGCGATCTGATTTTGTTCGCGCCGGGGAATCGGCCGCAGCCAGCCACGCTGGGCCTGTAAAGCCAGAATGATGTTCTCGCGCACTGAAGCGGCAGCGATAATGCCGTCGGTTTTGCGATCTTCAGGGCAGAATCCCAACCCAAGGCACGACGCCTGATACGGCGAGCGCAGCGCGTGTTGCTTACCTTTAACCCAGGCGTTGCCGCTGTCGGCCGGGCGGATGCCGAATATCACCTCAGCCGTTTCGGTGCGCCCCGACCCCAGCAGACCGGCCAGCCCGACGATTTCACCCGGCCTGACCTGAAGATCGAACGGTTCAATCACCCCTTTCTTGCCGTAGTTTTCAAAACGCACCACCGGTTTGTCGCTGAGCAGGGTGCGCCCGGCACGCTGTAGCGCCTTGTTGTCCAACTCACGCCCCAGCATCATTTTTACCAGCTCGATATAAGGCAAATCGCGCGTATTGCAGGTGCCGACGAAAGCGCCGTTGCGCAGCACGGTGATCCGGTCAGTGACCGCATACACCTGTTCGAGGAAATGAGTGACGAAAATCAGGCTGACGCCCTGATCGCGCAGCCGGCGCATCAGGGTAAACAGCATCTCGACCTCTTTGGCGTCCAGGCTGGCCGTTGGTTCGTCCAGAATCAGCACCTTGGCGGAGAGATCGATAGCCCGGCAAATGGCGACAATTTGCTGCATCGCCACGGAAAAACGCCCGAGCGGCTCGGTCACGTCCAGGCTAAAGCCATAACGGGCCATCAGTTCGGTCGCGCGCTTCACCATTTCACGGCGGTTGATCAGGCCGAAACGCCGTGGCTCGCGGCCGATAAACAGATTGTCCGCTACCGACATGTTCGGCAGCAGGTTAACTTCCTGATACACCGTACCAATCCCCAGTTCCTGGGCATGGGCGGTGTTTTTCGGAGAGATTTCATTTCCTTCCAGCCAAATACTGCCGGCATCGCGTTGATAGACGCCGGTCAGGGCCTTAATCAGCGTGGATTTTCCCGCACCGTTTTCGCCCAGCAGCGCCATGATTTCGCCGCGGCGCAGGCTCAGGGAAACGTTGTCCAGCGCCTTCACGCCGGGAAATACCTTACTCAAACCGTCGGTGCGGAGTAGAACATCTTCTTCAGCAGCGGACATAATCTGGCGCTCCCGTGAGTAAGAAAAGGCCCCGCTGCGCGGGGCTGCGCAGGTCATCAGTAGCCCATGTCTTTTTTCTTATCCAACTCGGCCTGAGCGCTGTCCGGCAGGAACAGCTTCGATTCGGTGCGGACAATTTTAGGCGGCAGGGTGCCGTCTTTCTTGAACTTCTCCAGGGCGTCAAAAGCCGGGCCAGCCATGTTCGGCGTCAGCTCTACGTTGGCGTTGGCCTCGCCGGCCAGCATGGCTTTATAGATATCCGGTACGCCATCGATGGAACCGGTGAGGATGTCTTTACCCGGCTTCAGGCCCGCTTCTTTAATCGCCTGAATGGCGCCGATCGCCATGTCATCGTTATGGGCATACACCATGCAGATATTTTTGCCGTTGTTTTCCGCCTTGATGAAGCTTTCCATCACTTCTTTACCCTTACTGCGGGTAAAGTCGCCGGACTGAGAACGGATAATCTTGATATTCGGCGTTTTGGCGATCGCTTCGGCAAAGCCTTTCTTACGATCGATAGCGACGCTCGCCCCAACCGTTCCCTGCAGTTCCACAACGTTACAGGGTTTGCCGTCCATCTCCTTGACCAGCCAGTCGCCGATCAATTTTCCTTCCAGTACGTTGTCGGCAGTAACCACGGTCATATACAGCGAGTCATCTTTTACGGTAATCGCGCGGTCCAGCAGGAAGACCGGGATCTTGGCATCCTTGGCTTCTTCCAGCACCGGCTCCCATCCCGTTTGCACGATAGGCGCAATGAAGATAGCGTCAACGCCCTGAGCAATAAAGGAACGTACGGCCTTGATTTGGTTTTCCTGCTTTTGCTGCCCGTCGGCAATTTTCAGCGTAATGCCGCGCTTTTGCGCCTCGCTCTTCGCGACCGATGTTTCAGCCGCGCGCCAGCCGGATTCCGAACCTACCTGAGAAAAACCAACGGTTAACGAGTCCGCCAGGGCTGCGGAGGACATTGCCGCTGACAGTGCCGATACTAAAAGTAAACGCTTCCACATAGGGAGATCCTCATACATGTATTGTTGGGTGAAATACAGGCAGAACGGAATTCACTATAGTAAATAGCCATCGCAACGTTATGCGTCATATCACATTGCTGAAATCACAGTAAGTTTATCCATCTTTATTACGCGGAATATACACTTGCTTTATTAAGGGATAATATCCCCACTTTCCTTTTTCCGCAGATAAATCCGGCGATAACAGGCCATTCAATAAATAAGAATGTAACCGCTTCCATAATAAAAATAATAGTATGGACTTTCCAGCCGAAAGCCGGTGCTGTCATTGTCAGTGAAGATGAGAGGCAGATCATAAGAAAAGCGTCAATATAACGCTTCGTTACCGATGTTGTATGCGCCGGTTCACATACATCCGGCCAACGTTCAGAAAGGCAATTTTCGGCTATAGCAAAAAAGAATGTGTGATTACGTCGAATAGTTTCTCAGATTGTACACCACACCAATATATAACCAATCAACTCACCAGACAATTCGCTAACCCGGTCACACACAGTATCTTCTTACCCGCACATGACTGGACATTCACTTAAGGTTATCTAATATATTTGCATTGCAAGGCAAATGCTCCGTTTTTTTACCTTAGGGTGATACGTTATGGTGAGTATGGTGAAAGTGTTATGGTGAATGTGTTTTACCGAATACTGCTGGTATTAACCATCATGGTTTGCGGGATATGGGTAGCCCTTCTTTTTGATCTGGGGGAAATTCGGGGGCATATTTCTGATACGCTGCATTGGCTGGAAATGCTGAGCGAACGCGAGGAAGTATAAAAGAAGCACACAGAAAGGGCACTTCCCGGGGCGCATGCGCTGCACGATAACCCCGGAACATCATTTTACTGAGTATTGAAGCCTCAGGAGAGGGACGATTCGCTACTTAGCTCAGACAGCTTCATCCGGTAGTTTTTCACCTTACGGCGTTTTCTCAGATAGCTGCTGAATGACACAATAAAAATTCCCGCCGCCAGCACCAGTACGCCTGGTGAACGCTCGTACCACAGCATCAACAAAAAATAGAGCGCGGAAATTATAGCAAGCCACTTATCCATATGGCCTCCGCTGCTTTTTTCGTTGATCAGGCGGCGAATAGACTCTTCTTCACTGATTCCCATACGCGCTCCTTGTTCATGATTATCATAGAGAATATGAGATTTGTCGGAGAAAATATCAAGGGGGATGAAGAGATTTTTTGCTAACGGAGATTCATTATAGGATAATTACCTAAACCATTTCCTGCTCTTCTCCACGCTCTTTACATTCAAAATACTTTGCAACTATTTCCCTGTCCCCTTGTACCAGGATTCCAGGATACACTTCACGGGAAGGATGCCTGACTTTCAGGCCGTATTGTTTACCCGAGATGCCATTATGAAAAAGCTGATTGCTCTGACGTTGTTTGCCACCACCCTGCTCGCAGGCTGCGCCCGCGAATCACCGTGCGTTCCGGTCTATGACGATCAAGGGCGTCTGGTACACACCAATACCTGTATGAAAGGAACCACTCAGGATAACTGGGAAACCGCAGGCGCCATCGCCGGCGGCGCGGCAGCCATTGCCGGCCTGACCCTGGGTATCATCGCCTTAACCAAATAACCCTGCTTTCGCGGTGTGCTTATTACAGCACACCGCTCTTCCCCTTCGCCTCCTCAGAGACGTAAATAATAATTAATCCGGCTGCATCTGTCATATTCCATAAAAATAGAGACATAGCGGTGTTATTTTATTTATTTTTAATAGCCTTTTATATTTCTTAACGTCCTGCGCAAAAAAAACAACACATCTTTAATAGACCACTTGGTTTAAAATAAATCCAATTGCAATCAGCACGTTGAATGTTTAGCTGCCTGTGGCTTAACATATATTTAAGATATTTCGCTTGCATTGAAGGTTTATATTAATTACTTTTCCCTTCCAGAAAAACCTTATCTCTATATTTTTATTGAGATTAAAAAATTAACTTTTTCCTCTATTTTATTAACATTAAATTTTATCGTTATGCTTTTTAATATCCGAAACTGTGTATTTGCGGCGACTATCGCCTGTGCTTCTCTGTCTCTTTTCTCACTTCCGGCAAGCGCTTCATCGTCATTGCTGCCCCAGAATTCATTCACCCAAAAAATAAATAACACCACGACTATTAAGAACGCTATTAGCTCCGTGTATGCCAAGTGGAAAGGCGTGCATTACCGCTTCGGCGGCAGCACCAAACGCGGCGTTGATTGTTCTGCATTAATGCAGCACGTCTTTAGCGATACCGTGGATATGCATCTGCCCAGAACCACCCGCGAGCAAATCAAGCTCGGTACGCGTATCAGTAAAAATGAGCTGCGTACCGGCGATCTGGTCTTCTTCAAGACCTCGCGCTACCAGCGTCATGTCGGGGTTTATATCGGTAACAACCAATTTATGCACGCGTCGAAGCGTAAAGGCGTAACCATCTCCAGCCTCGATAACAGCTACTGGGTACGTCATTATGAAAGCGCGCGCCGCGTTGTTGATGACTATACGGCGTAACATCGTTTCCCCGTTACATGAACGTAATCACGCTCTATGGCGATAATTTCGCCATAATAAAGAATTGTATGATTACGTTAATAATTCCGTAACGGGAGGAGAATGTGTTTTCTTACATGATGTTTGGTACGAATAATCTGCCCGCCGCCATCGCATTTTACGATCCGCTGATGGAGATTCTAGGACACCCTCAGGGCGGAAGAAGCGACGAAGGCGCCTCCTGGGGAACATTCGGAGATAATAATACGCTTGGGTTTTGCATTGGCCGCCCCTTCAACCAGGAGCCCGCTACGGTCGCAAACGGCGTAATGGCGGCCTTCAACACCCCTGATCCGGCCACCATTCAGCGGCTGCATGCGCTGGCGCTGTCGTTAGGCGGAACAGATGAAGGCGCGCCGGGATATCGCCCGCATTACGGTGAAGGGTTTTACAGCGCTTATGTGCGCGATCCCGACGGCAACAAACTGGCGTTTGTCTACTATGATGCCAAGGCATAAATAGTGCGTGCCGGACAAACACGCCAGCGTGCTTATCCGGCAACACATCTCACATGTTTACAGCGTATATCCCGGTTTTTTCGCCAGCCTTCCCAGCGCAGGCTTAATTACCGGGTCATAAACCTCTTCTTTCCAGCGATCCGCTGAAACTTCCGTTAATGCGACGGAAATCGATCCATCTTTCGAACCCAGGTGTGCTTTCAACACATTACACAGGTCGGAAACCAATTCCTGTTTCTGAAAATCAGAAAGATCTTGCGGAAAAAATTTCACATCAATATGTGGCATATCATTTCTCTCATAATATATTTTGACTGTAGGGTACATACCTGTTTGTGGTATCGCCCTAGAAATCTAGCCTATTTCCCCGACCACACGAAACTTTTCGGGCGTAATCGTACGGCAAGCTTAAGCAAAAAATGCGGTTTAAACTTTCTCAATAATCACGAAACGCTCACGCAAAAAGTCAATGAAGCGTTGTGTTTTTGCCGGCAGCAGGCGGGTTTCCGTCATTGCATAAACCGGAACCGACCTGGCCTGCCAACCCGGCAGCACGCGCTGCAATCGCCCTTCGCTCAAATCCTGTGCCACCATATTTTCTGCCAGCATGGCAATTCCCATATCCAGCAGCGCCAGATTACGAATCATCCCCACGCTGTTGAGCAGAAACCGGCCGGGAACCGTGATATCGCACTGCGCCTCCTCCTTATGCAACCGCCACTCGCGTGATTCCGCCGTCCGCAGACGTAAACATTCGTGCCCTTTCAATGCTTCCGGTTCACGCGGCTCCCCCGCTCGTTTCAGGTAGCCGGGCGATGCGTACAACGCCCGGGAAACGGTCCCCAAACGACGGGCGATCAGGGTTGAGCTGGGCAAATCGCCCATGCGGATCGCCACGTCGAACGGCTCGGTCACCAAATCGACCTGGCGCGGCGTGAGAGTCAGATCAAAATCAATACCGGGATAATCATGTGCGAACGCGGCGATATGCGGCGCCAGAAAGGTCGTCGCCAGATCCACCGGCATAGAAACACGCAATAATCCCGTCGGCTGTTCCAGCAGCCCGCCGAGCTGTTCATGCGCCAGCCTGGCTTCATCCACGATACGTTTGCAGCGCTCGAAATAGACCTGCCCGGCTTCGGTCAGCTCTATCCTGCGCGTAGTGCGATGCAACAAACGCAGGCCGATCTCCTTTTCCAACTGGCTGATATGACGCGACAGCGTTGAATTCGGCATGTTCAGCACTTCAGCCGCTTTGCGAAAACTGCGCGCTTTCGCTACCTCAACGAACAATGCCATGTCATTAAGCAACTTCATTTCCATTGCTCCATTAATGGAATAATTGTTTCGATTTTAGACTGTTTATCCTAAATGAGCCAAAGACAATAATAGATTTAATAGTGGACTGCCCCTATGCCGGTAGACAATCCTACCCTATAGTTTGAGCATAGGGGGGAGCACATGGGCACACCACGATGGACTACGCCCGCCGCCGTCATGAAGACGGCACACCGGGCTGACCCGCTATTACAGCGAGTTTCCCAGCCTGAACCTGAAGGGTGATTGGCTGGCCGCGCTGGGGTTCTGTACCGGGCAACCGATGATCGTGACTAGCGCGCAGGAAAGGCTGGTGATTGAGGCTGTGGATATTCAGAGCTGACCGTAAATAAAAAGATCCCGGCAAGATTAACCAGGATCTTTTATCTAAGAACGTGATAGCTTATCTATTTTCTCTATATCCGTAACTATCTGATTATCAATATTTGTTTTATCTAATTGATTCAAAAAAAAACTAATACTCTGAAAAAAAGGTAACACAGATTTGATCTCATCACGATTCAAAGAGGCTATAGATGATATTAGTTTTCCGTCATAATCCTCTCCAGCCAATGGGTTTTGTTTTAAAATAACTTCTGCTTTTGGCAAAATCTCTGATAAGAACAGATCCTGTCTTATTGCTCGGGCAATATCACCGACATCTAGTTTATCAAGAGGAATATCTAGAATATTACTAAACCATTCATCTAAAGATGAGCGATTGCTTGGCTCATAATGATGATTATTAATCAATAACAACTCTCTAAAGGTTGTCATATCCCATACCCCTTTATTGCCGACTCAAGTTTGCTAATAGCGTCAGTTGCTCTTCCATAAGCAGCTTGCGCCTAGGGATTATTGACATTTCTTAATGTATTTTCATGATTTCTTAGCCCATTAAGAGTATCTTGCATTTCTTTCATATGGTTCCAATATTTCCCACTGCCATCAGGTTTTAATATCGGATTACTATCCATATCCTTCAAAGTGCCAGTAATATCATGATCTTTGATTGAGTTTTTAATCAAGTTATCAATCTTTTTAATAGAACTTTCCTGCTTTTGATTAAGCTTTTGAACAGGCTTTTCGTCTTGCTGCTTTGGATCATTCTCCGGTGGCGGAGGCGTACTTGTTCCAGATCCAGCTCCGCCAAGCTCTGCCTTTTCCACATCCGTCAGGTTTTTACCCACGTTTGGTGTAGATTCACCACCAGAACCATACTTCTCTTGTAAGGAGCTAAGGTACTTTCCGGTGATCTCATCATTACCCATCATTTTCAGGGTAACCAGATGATCCAGATCCTCCGCTGACATCTTATCTGCGATCTCTTTCGCAACAATACCTGTAATGCCCGCTTTAACACCGATTTCAAGAACCTGTTCAGCGACTTTGCTACGGCAAGGGGCTGCAATAGCGCATCCTTCTATCAGCGCTTTGCCCAACCAGTTATTCTCAACCGCGTTCTTTCCACCCTGCGCCCCGGCCACCGCATTCGCCGTACTGTCTCCGCTAAGCCCGCCTGCACGCCCGAGAGCGCCGCCTTGGTGCCGGTCAGCGCCGCCAGACGCCTGTCGCTCTGCTTCTTCGCATCCTGCGCCGTGCTCACCGCCGTGTTCAGCGCACTGCCCGCCGCACCCGACAACGCGACCGTCAGCCCGGAGGTCT
>NZ_QRAP01000009.1 GCF_003363015.1 Enterobacillus tribolii
AGGGTATGGTTGCCGTCAGCCAGCGCGGTGCCCGGCGTGAAGGTCCAGCGGCCGTTGTCGTCAGCCACAACGCTGCCGATGGCCTTGCCATTGTCCTTGATGGTCACCACGTCGCCCGGAACCGCAGTACCGCTCAGGGTCGGGGTGGTGTCGTTGGTCACATCGCCTTTCTGCAGCGGCCCGGTGTGCGGTTCGACGTCGTCAACCACGCTGATGATAGACGGCTCGGAGCTGACAGGAATAAAGACGTTCACGTTATAAGGAGGTGCTTCACCTACAGCGAGGTTACCCGCCGGGTCACGCGTTTCCAGGGTCAGCTGGTTCAGACCTTCCAGCAGCGGGGTGTCCGGCGTCAGGCTCCATTTGCCCTCTGCGTTCACAACCGCAGAACCGATCAGGTGCTTACCGGATGCATCTTCGCTGTACACGAATACGATATTGCCGGCTTCGCCGATACCGTTGATAACCGGCTTGCTGTCGTCGGTGGTGTCGCCGCTGGCGACGTTGCCCTGCTTGTCACCCACGTTGTCTTCCACGCCGGTGATCTTCAGAACGTCCGCGCTCGGGTTCGGTGGTGTCGTGTCGACTTCAAAGTCCAGCGGGTCGGACGCATCACTGGTGTTGCCCGCTTTATCAGTCTGGGTCACGGTGATGCTGTGATCGCCTTCAGACAGCGGTTCTTCCGGCGTGAAAGTCCATTTGCCGTTTTCATCAATAACGGTGGACCCCAGAACTTCTTTGCCGTCATAAATAATAACGGTGTCGCCCGGCTCGCCGCCGCCGCTGAATACCGGCTTAGTTTCGTCAGTTACGCCGCCACTTTGGATCGGACCGGTAATCGGGCCGGTATTATCCTGCGCATTGGCGACATCCGGCTTGGCCGGAGGGGTGGTATCAACCACGATTTCGATCGGATCGGACGGTTCACTGGTGTTGCCAGCCGGATCCTGTTCTTTGATAACCAGCTCGTGATTACCTTCATCCAGCGGTTCTTCCGGCGTGAAGGTCCACTTACCGTCTTCATCAACAATCGCAGTACCGATAACTTTGCCATTATCTTCAATAATAATGGTGTTGCCCGGATCCCCTTTGCCGTTGAACGTCGGCTGGGTTTCATCCGTTACATCGCCACTGTTCAGCGGGCCGGTAATCGGGCCGGTGTTATCGATGACTTCAGGAAGATCAGACTTGTCGAGTATACCGGTGACAACGTTGAAATCACGTACGTCGGAGGGTTCACTGACGTTGCCTGCTTTGTCAGCCTGCGTAACGGTGATTTTATGGCTGCCGTCACTCAGATTTTCGGAGGGTTGGAAGTACCAGCGGCCATCAGAGTTAACCTGGGTCTGGCCAATCGCCTTACCATTGTCATAAATGGTGATTGTCGCACCGGCTTCACCTGTACCGCTCATTTCCGGGCGGGCATCGTCGGTGTAAGTACCACTTTTGATTTCACCGGTAACGCTGCCCACTTTATCCATGATGTGTTCGATGGTAGGGGCAGCCGGCGCAGTGGTGTCAACTTCAAAATCGATGGGTGCGGATTCTTCGCTGGCGTTGCCGGAGGGATCAGTCTCGATCACGGTCAGCGCGTGCTGGCCTTCGCTCAGCGGCTTTTCCGGTTTAAAGGTCCACTTGCCGTCTTCGCCGACGGTCGCGGTGCCGATAACATCACCGTTGTCGTAAATGGTGATGGTGTTGCCGGGTTCACCTTTACCGCTCATTACCGGGCGCGTTTCGTCGGTGCTGTCGCCGGTTTTGATTTGGCCGGTAATCGGGCCGGTGTTATCCATCAGGCTATCGATTACTGGTTTTGCCGGCGGCGTGCGATCGCCATCGTCGTCGTCGTCCGCAGCTGCGGCAGCAATCCCGCCAATCGCAGCGGCGGCAGCCAACCAGCCAAGGAAACCGAACAACATGTCGTTGTCGTCGTCAGCCGCAGTAAAGATACCGCTGCCCGATCCCAGAGGCTCACCGCCCAGGGCGACAGGAGACATGTCTCCTTCAGCGATCAGGTAACCCGTTTCATAACCTTCACCGGACAAAGGAACATAGGCATAGAGCTGCCCATCTTCCGCCATCCCCAACAGTACAGGGTTGTTTGCATCACCATCGAAGTAGTCTTCGATAATAATACTGGGTTGTGTATCACCTTCTTGAATAATGTGCAGCGCTTTATCTACACGCTTCAGTGTAATATTCTCAGGTGCAAAGTCATCATTAACGTTCTTGAGCAGATATTTATTGCCGGCAACCAGTTTTACCTTAACTGCTTTGCCTGCATCTGCGGTTAAAAGCCGAGTTTTTCCTTCTCCGCTATTAACAGCCAGAACGATTTTATTTTCCGTCATATTCAACTCCAAGCATCATGCCATGAACCTAGGTCGTCCCCATTCCTTTTTGGGTAAGAAATCCCCTTACCCAGAAGAGCTACCGCTAACTTAACATCGATTATTTCGTCAAAACATTCACCTACATTGGACGGATAAGTCCCATTTAAAACCAGGTAGGCGGTTCTTAGTCATCTTTTTGACACACAGGCAAGGTTAAAGCACTGCTTTAAAAGATCTTTTAATGAAAAGAGGAAGGTTAATTCAGAAATAAGAAAACTCGTTTCCTATTCAGTAGGATAAAAAATAAGTATAACAGCGCAAAAATAAGACTTTCTTAAAACATGAAAAATCCAACAAAATATATTCAGACCATAAATAAGATTAGGATTTTTCTCATCTTGATGATATAAATAAGGAAGAACCCACCGTTGAAAGTGAACTTTTTCAAGAAAGTAGAGAGGTAATATCACGATGAACAACGCGCTATTACCCCTGCCTCTCTGCTTAACAGATATATCTTAATGAGGGTATTTCAGCGACACTGAAAGAAGAGGTCGGAAAAGCGCTTGACCCCAAGCTTACGTAATATATTCGATTTATGGGCGCTGATTGTCTTCTCGCTGCGGGATAACCGGATAGAGATCTCCTTGTTCGTGGAGCCATCCAGGTACATTTTCAGGATTTCCGTCTCTCTGCGCGTCAGGCCTGCCGCGGCGTAGTACTCGTCGTTAAGCATTGCCGCGCCGTTATTCTTAAGAGAATGGATATCCCAGGAGTAGCAGTAGCCACCATCGCGTACGATATTGATTGCATTAAGGAAAAAGCCGACTTCGCTTTCACGCTCAATCACACCGTGTACATTGTCGAGCTGCTCAAGAAACTTCTGCCAGGGCTGATCGTCCTCAACCAGAAGAAGAACAGGGAAACTGATTTGCTGAGAAAGGCGTTTCAGATGATGAGAGGGGCTGGTATGCAGCACTTTTCCATCGACGATGCCAATGTCATAGTGCTCATCGGGACCTTCTTCGATGAATTTTTCAATATTTTTCAGTACAATAGAAGACGTCTGATAGCTGGACTCTATGATACTGATGATGCCTAAGCTCCCGAGGTTTTTCTCACCAAGATATAACGTTTTCATAAATTGTCCCTATTTATACTGATAGTCTAAAACCATTTTCCTATTGCGCCTGCGCTACAATTACGGTCTTAAGACTTTTCCCTCTTGAATCAAAAAATTATGTTCGCGATCGTCGTCAGTTCCCGTTTGCCTCCGGAGACACCGGAGCGCGCCTTTCCATCATCGTAGTCATCGTTATTGTTTACCACAAAAAATCAAACAATAAAGTTACATGGACAGAAACGGAGATGATAGGTCGTTTGCTAACCCGTATACGCGCGCAAAAACATATCACAACACTAAACAAGAACTTTCTTACAGAAATTCGAAACTCGGCATAAGAATATTCCCACTACAAAAAATAGTCAATCCTCTGGGGAAAGAATTATAAACAGGCCATTGGCAGTACTTTTACTCTCTTGACGCTCAAAAAATCATCACAAAAAGCATTGTACGTTGAGTGCGAGATGATTTCTATAGTTAAAGATAGCGATAGTATTTGCCATAAAACGAGATATTTATCGCTATATACTTAATAAAACCAGAATTCATTCATTAAATAACTTTCACATTAAAGATAAATTTTAACAAAGAAATTACTTTTTATTAAAAATTTGAAACGCACAATTTCCTTAATTAAAAGTTAAAACAGAGATAGGTCCGCAAAAATCAAGAAACGCACACATAAATTCTGGCGTTTAAAAATCCCACAAATTTTCCATCTGTTATACTCCGGTTTATATCCTCTCGGAAAAATAATAAGCACAAAGTCAGCATGGTTTTACCCTCGGGTGAAAACAAAAATCAGATAATCCTTATATCACCAGGTAACGACGCATTTCAGGCAGGTAATTGTGAAACAGTCAGAGAAGAAACAGCGTGGGAATTAATGGCGGAAGAAGCCGGCAATGAGCGGCTTAACACCGCTCATTGCCACGTAAATCAATACAGCGTTTTTTGTGGCGGACCGGCGAATCGAATTTCGCCGATAGCGTTCATCATTACCTCGACCACGACCGGCCCCGGATGACCGATAGCCTCCGCCATGATGCCGTCAAAATCCGCCGCGTCGCTTACGCGATAAGACGAAATGCCCATTGCCTCAGCCAGGGCGGTAAAATCCGGCGTTAACAGTTGGTTATAATACTGACGGCCGCCAAAGTATTTGTCCTGAATGCCGCGCATCACGCCGTAGCCGCCATCATTCATCACCAGCAGGGTGATGTCGCATTTCTCCTGCGCCATGGTCGCCAGCTCACCAATGCCGAGCATCAGCCCGCCGTCGCCGACCAGTCCGACGATTTTCTTATCCGGGTTGGCGATGGCCGTACCGATCGCCATCGATAACCCCATACCGATGGCGCCGGCCAGCGAATGAATATTGTGCAAAGGCTGCGTAGCTCGGAATAAACGGCTGCCCCACACGCTGCCGGAGACGGTGATATCACGCACCAGAATGCCATCCTGCGGCAACGCGCGTTCAATCGCGTCATTCAGTCGGGCGTAAGGGCCGGACTGCTCCCGCAACCCCTGCTCCGCCTGCGTCACCGCTGCGCTAATCTGCGCGTCGCGGGCGGCGTCGGCCTTTTCATCCGGCAGCAACCGCGCCGCCAGCGCCGTTAACACCGGTGCGCAATCAGCCACGATCGCATCATTGACCTGATAATTACGGTTAATCGCCGCCGGATCGATATCAATCTGAACCCGCATTTCCGGCAGCGCCAGGCTCCAGGTGCGGGTTTCATTGCTGCGCAGGCGCGAGCCGGCGATCAACACCAAATCGCTTTGCGCCAGCACCTGCTCCACGGAAGGCGAGTTATGAAACGCACGCAGGCTGCGCGGATGATTATCCGGCAAAATCCCGCGGCCATGCGCGGAAGAAATGACCGCGACCCCGGCATCCGCCAGGCGGCGTACCGCAACTGCACAGTGCAATGCACCACCACCCACCCACAGCAGGGGCCGTTTAGCCTGCTTCACCTGCTGGTACAAACGTTCAATCTGCGCCGGTGATGCCTGCGGCACAGCCGGCAGCGCGGGAATATCCGTCAGCAGATCGGCGGAGATTTTCTGGGCCTGAATGTCGATCGGAATTTCAATCGACACCGGCCCGCACGGCGGCGTGCGCGCATCGGCAATCGCCCGGTGCAACAGCGCCAGCGCCTGCCGGGCGCTGTTTACCCGGTAAGCGCGCTTACCGCTGGCGCGCAAGAATCCCAGCTGATCGCGGGCTTCATGAATAAAACCGACGTCGGCATCAAGCCAGGCTTTCTCCACCTGCCCGGTAATATGCAGCAGCGGCGAACCGGCATTGGCGGCTTCCACCAACGCCCCCACCGCATTCCCCGCCCCTGCGCCGGTGCTGGTCAGCGCCACGCCGAGGCCGGAAAAGCGACCGTGCGCGTCCGCCATCGTCACCGCCCCGGCCTCGCCGCGCGCGGGAACAAAATGAATCTTCTCCCGGCGGCCTATTGCATCCGCCACCGGCAGGTTATGAATCGAGATAATGCCGTATACGGCGTTTACGTCATACTGCTCCAGCGTCCGGGCAATCGCTTCGCCCACGGTAATCTCTTCGCTCATGGTCTGCCTTCTCATCAGTTGTTACCGGATCAGTCGCTCCACAGATTGCTCTGCCCGCTCAGCCCCAGATAAATGCTCTTTTGCTGCATATAGGCCTTAATGCCCTGCATTCCTTTTTCCCGCCCCAGCCCGCTCTCCTTAAAACCGCCGAACGGCGTGGAGATGGAGAAGGTTTTATACGTGTTGATCCACACGGTCCCCGCCTCAAGCGCCCGCGCCAGGCGCAGCGCACGCGGGAAATCACGGCTCCAGATCCCCGCGGCCAGCCCGTAAACTGAATCATTGGCCATGGCGATCAGTTCCGCTTCGTCATCAAACGGCATCGCCACCAGCACTGGGCCAAAAATTTCTTCCTGGCATACCCGCGCCCGGTTATCCAATCCTTCAATCAGCGTTGGCAGAAAGTAGCTGCCTTTGCTCAGCGCCGGATCGGCTGGCGCTTCACCGCCCACCAACACCCGGCCCCCCTCCTCTTTCGCCAGCGCCACGTAGGCCGCCACGCTGTCGCGGTGGGCGGCGCTGATCAACGGACCAAGATGAATGCCCGGCGTGAAGGGATCGCCCACCCGCAGCCCGCGCGCTAACTGCGCCACGCGCGCCACCAGCGGCTGATACAGTTTGCGTTGCACGAACAGACGCGCCCCGGCGATGCATGCCTGCCCGGCCGAGCTGTAAATGCCGTAGCAAATCCCGCGCGCCGCCTGCTCCAGATCGGCATCGTCCAGCACAATGGTCGGCGACTTGCCGCCCAGCTCCAGCGACGCAGGGATCAACCGTTCTGCCGCAATGGCCGCCAAATGACGCCCGGTCCGGGTGCCGCCGGTGAAGGAAATTTTGCGCACCGCCGGGTGGCGTACGATAGCTTCGCCAATCACGCTGCCCTTGCCGGGCAATACGCTCAGCAGGCCCGCCGGTAAACCCGCCTGTTCAAACAGTTCCGCCAGCTTCAGCGCCATTAATGGCGTGGCCTCCGCCGGTTTGAGCACCACCGCATTGCCCGCCGCCAATGCCGGGGCAACTTTCTGCATTTCGCTGGCGATAGGGGAATTCCATGGCGTGATGGCTGCCACCACGCCCAGCGGCTCATACTCGCTCAGGGTCATCACCGCGGCGCTGCGCGGGGTCGGCAGTTCCCCCTCCAGCACTTCGCAGGCAGCGGCGAAATAGCGCGCGGTCGCGGCGGCGCTGGCTACCAGCCCGCGGGTTTCCGCCAACGGTTTACCGTTATCGCGGCTTTGTAACTGCGCCAGTTCTTCCTGCCGCGCCATAATCAGCTTGCTGACCCGGTGCAACACCGCCGCCCGTTCATGCGGCACGCGGTTACGCCATGCCGGATCGCGCCAGGCGCGGTCTGCGGCGGCAATCGCTTCGGCCACGTCCTGCTCGCCCGCGGCGTTCAGGCGGGCCACTTCGGAGCCGTCCGCCGGAAAGCGGGAAACCATCTCCTCCCCTTTGCCGGTACGCCACTGACCGGCGACAAAAATCGGTAATACGCTCATCGCATCCCCTTACCAGGCATAGTCCTGATTCAATAAGTGACGACAGGCCTGCACCGCGCTTAACGCGGCCAGGGTGGAGGTTTTCGGGTTACTGGCCAGCGGGGTGCCGCACAGTTCGATATGGAATTCGCCGAATCCGCCGCTGGCGTGAATCACATGGGTGTTGCGCCGGGTATGCGGATCGACCTTAAGCTGTACCCGGGTTTGATCCATGCCGATGCCCATCAGGGCAACGGTAGCCGCCACGTTGGCGTTGGCCGGAAACATCTGCGCCGCCTCACGCGCCGAGCCTTCAAAAAAGACGCTCGCTTCGCTGACCGTATCCAGATTAATCAGCTGTTCCGCCGGGCTGCCGCGCCAGCTGGCCGGGCTTTTACAGGACTGATAGGTCACGCTGTCCAGCCCGCCCTCGCGCGCGCTGGCTAAGCCGTCCATCCCCGCCACCGCGCCGGAAAGCACCACCAGGCGCCCCCCGTGACGCGCCGCCTCACGGCGCAAATCCGCCTGCAACGCCGCATCCGCCAGCGCGCCGGTGGAAATCACCGCCAGCCGCCAGCCGCGCGCCAGCACCGCGCAACCATATTCACGCACCGCCTGCTGGCTGGCGCACTCCAGCACCAAATCCGGCGTCGCCCCGCATTGTTGCGGGTGGCTCAGCGCGACCCCGTCGCCGAAACGCGCGTTAATGGCGCGGTGATGCCGCTCATGCGCCACCACCCAGCCCACGTTCACGCCTTCGGGTAAACGTTCAACCACCGCCTGCGCCATCGCGCCGTACCCTATCAACATGATCTTTTTCATCTTCCCTCTCCCGCAGACGCGTGCGTTACAAATGCCGGCTGAATCCGCCGGAAACATCCAGCGTCGCCCCGGTCGTGAACGAGGCCAGCGGAGAAGCCAGGAACAGCAGCGCCTGCGCGGCTTCCTCCGGCTTGCCCAGCCGCCCCATGGGAATGCCGCGCTTTTGGGCGATCCCCGCGATCCACGTTTCCCAGCTCTGACTGCGATCGTCGCGCTGTTCAAAGCGCCGGCGCCATTGTCCTGATTCCACCATGCCAAGCAGGATCGAATTCACCCGAATCCCCTGCTCCACCAGCGTCTTAGATAAATTGAGCGTCATATTGAGCAACGCCGCGCGCGCGGCGGAGGTGGCGATCATGTGCTCCTCCGGCTGCAACGCCAGCAGCGAGTTCACGCAGGTCACCGATCCGCGATCGGAGCGGCGCAACTGCGGCAAAAAAGCGTTCAGCGGATTGAGCACGCCGAACAGCTTGAGCTGCGCCTCATGCAGCCAGGCGCTGTCGGGCGTCTGCTCCAGCGTGGCGACGTAACCCTGCCCGGCGTTGTTGATCAACATGTCCGCCGGTCCCAGCTCGCGTTCTACCCGTCCGGCAAAATCCTGCACTTCCTGAGCGTTCAGGACGTCACAGCGGCAGGCGAAAACAGCGGCGGCGGGAAACTCGGCGCGCAGCGTTTCCGCCGCCGCGCTCAGGCGTTCCGTATCCCGGCCGCAAAAGGCGACCTTCGCCCCTTCGGCCAGCAACAGGCGCAGCGTGGCAAACCCGATACCGGATGATCCGCCGGTGACCACTGCCACCCGTCCTTCTATCTGGTAATTCATGACACTTCTCCCGCAGAGCGCCGCACGAAATCGCGCAGCAGCCGGTTAAATTGCGCCGGGGCATCGAGATAACTGGCATGCCCGGCAGCCGGCAACAGATGCAGCGCCGCCCCGGTGCGCTGCGCCAGCGCGGCGGCGTCCTGCGGCGGCGTGATACCGTCCTGCTCGCCGCACCACACCGCCAACGGGCCGCGGTAGCCTGGCAGATAAGACGCCAGCGCGTCGTCAGCCAGCATCCGCGCGGCGGCAAGAAAGCCATCGCGGCGCAGCGCCCGCATGCCTTCCCGCACCGTGGCGATATCCGCGTCGTCCGCGCCGGGGCGCAGCAACTGCGCCGCACGCCGCTGCGCGTAGTCTTGTAAATCCTCCGCCTGCGCGCGGCGGACGTTAAAAACCTGTTCGCGCCGTAACGCGTCGGCCGTGCCGTACCCCTGCGCCGGATCGGCAAGAATCAGCCCCGCCACGCGCTCAGGGTGACGGGCGGCAAACGCTGCGGCCATCATCGCCCCCAGCGAATGGCCGAGCAGCAGCACCCGCGTCAGTTGCAGCGCGTCCAGCCACTGCGCCAGCACGGCGGCATAATCCGCGGCGCGCGGCCGGGCTGGCGTCAGCGTCGTACTCTCGCCGTAGCCCGGCGCGTCCCAGGCCCACAGGCGGCACGCCGCACACAGTTCGCCGTCGGCGAACTGCTTGTGCCAGGAGGCCGCGCGCGAGCTGATGCCGTGCAGCAGCACGACGTCCGCGCCCTGCCCGGCCCGGCGATAGCTCAGGGTGCCGCCGTTAAGCGTCAGGGTCATTTCCTTCATCAGTTACGCTTCACCTGAGACAGCGGATGATCGGCCGGATAGGTCGGCGTCACCGGCTTCGGGTTGCCAATCATCACCAGCATCAGCGCCTCTTCCTCACCGTGATTGAACAGCCCGCGATACACGCCTTTCGGCACGGAAATCAGGTCGCGCTCGCGCAGGGTGGTCTGGTATTCCTCTTCGCCGTCGCGGATAAACAGCGTGATGGTGCCGCGCAGCATGAAGAACACCTCTTCGGCGTCGATATGCAGGTGCAGCGGCCCTTCGCACTTCGCCGGCAGCACCATGGTGGAGAAGGTGAAATGCTCGGCGGGCACGGTGTTGCTGTCGCTTGCCACGCCGGTGGCGCCGGTGCCGATGTAACGCATCTGGGCACGGCGGTATTTGGGGTCGAAATCCGCCTGAAACTTCAGGGCGTTCCAGTCATATTTGCGGCCTTCGAAACGGGCGACGCGTGACTCCACCCACTCTTGCAGCGTTTTGTCCTGCGGTTTAACCGCTTCCGGTTTCAGTTCGGTAATCTCTGACATGGTGATCCTCCGGTTATCAGTAATGTTTCAGTAATGGCAGCAGCATCAGGCACCCCACGGCGGCAACGGCGGTCAGGAACATCAGGCCGGTATCCATGTCGTGGAAGGTGGCGATCAGCACGCCCATTACCACCGGCGCCAGCGCGCCGGCAAAGTTACCCAGTCCGTTGAAAATGCCCCCCGCGGTGGCGCTCACCTGGCGGGACGTCGCTTTCGCCAACAGGGCAAAGATATTGGGCGCGCCCGCGCCCCACATGAAAGTGCTGAAGGCCATCGCGGCGATCACGGCATAGGTATTGCTCAGGTGCAGCACCATCAGCAGCCCGGCCCCGGCGCCCAGCATGGAAATGAAGCAGCTCAGCGCGCGCCGGTTTACCCGATCGGAAAACCAGGCGCCGATCACCTCGCCCAGCAGCATGGCGATAAACGGCAACGAAGAGAGATAGCTGGCGTGTTCCAGATGAATTCCTTTTCCGTCAATCAGGTAGCTGGGCAGCCAGCCATTCATGCCCCACAGGTAGGTCAGGAAAGTGATATTGAACAGGCAGATCAGCCAGAAATGCGGCTGCCGCAACAGCTGACGGCGCTCCTCCCGGCGTTCCCCGGCCTGCCCCTGCGCCGTGCGGGCAACGGCGCGCGGCGGCTCGGCGACGTGCCGCAGGCCGAGCCACACCCACAGGATCACCGGCAGCGTCAGCGCGGCCATCACGAAGAAGGTCGCCTGCCAGCCGGCATGATTGAGGATATACAGCGTGACGGGAAAACCGACGGCGGCGCCGATCGGCGTTCCCAGCAGCCACAGCATGGTGGCGCGCGCCTGCAGGCGTTGCGGAAACGCATGGCGGACGATGGAAAACGCCAGCGGGAACAGCGGCCCCTCCGCAATGCCGAGCAGGATGCGCAGCGTCATCATGCCGCTGTAAGAGTGGGTAAACCCCATCATGATCATCAGCACGCACCAGACGCACATCATGCCCAGCAGCAGTTTCTTCGGCGAAATGCGGTCACCGATGCCGCTCAGCAGCGTTGATGACAGCCCGTAAGAGAGCAGAAACGCCGTCATCAGCAGCCCCAGGCGGGTAGGGTCGAAATCGATGCCCAGCGCGCGCTGGAATCCGGTGTCGGAGAACAGCGCCGCGATGCTGATTTTGTCGAAAAACGCCAGCAGGACGCAGGCGAACAGCGCCATCGGCACGCTCCAGCGCACCGGCTGCGCCGTTTCCTTTTCAGCTTCAGCGCGTGCGTTTGGCGTCACCGCGCAGCCGTCTATCTCATGTGCGGTAGTCATGGTCTTTCCTCCCGTATCAGAGAAGCCGCTCATTTCAGCGACATCAGGGAAAAGGCCGGATCGGCCAGCTGCGCAGGATCTAATTCCCGGTCCGCGCTTTGCCAGCGTTTAGCCAGTTTCACGGTGCGTGCGTCATTCACGCTGACCAGTTGCGTCAGCCTGTTGCGCGCATTCAGGGAGAAATAGAGCGCGCCTTGCGGCTGTTCGCGCACGCAGGTTTGCGTACCCGCGCCGGGCAGGCCAAGGATCTGGATATTGCGGCCGTATTGATCCGACCACAGCCAGGCGCCGTCGGTATATTCCGGCGCCTGCGGGTCCAGCATCGCCGTGGCGGTGGCGATCGCCTGATTCTGCGCGTAGGCCCAGGATTGCAGGCACAGCCCGAGCTGCGGATGCTGCGCCACGTCGCCGACGGCAAAAATCGCCGGGTCGCTGGTGCGCCCACGACCATCCACCACGATGCCCTGTTCCACCGCCAGCCCGGCGCGCTGCGCCAGTTCGGTATTCAGCGTGACGCCGATTCCGACCACCACGCAGTCGAAGTCCTCTTCCGGCGTTACGTCGCTGCGGATCAGCGCCTGCCCGGCCCCTCCACCGAGCGTGACGTTGCCGCAGCCCGGATGCACCGTAACGCCGTGCGCCCGGTGCATCTCCAGCAGCATCTGCGACACCGCAGGATCGACGCTGCGCTGACACAGCCGCGCCTGAGACTCGAACAGGGTGACGTCCTTGCCCAGCCCGCGCGCCGTGGCGGCAATCTCCAGGCCGATCCACCCCCCACCGACAATCGCTACCTTTTGCCCGGCGGACAGCGCAGCGCGCAGACGGGTGGCGTCGTCCCAGGTACGCAGGGTATGCACCCGCGGATGCGCCTGCCATTCGCGCCCCGGCAGCCGTGCCTGACCGCCGGTGGCGATCACCAGTTGGTCATAGCGCAGGCGTTCGCCGTTGCTGAGCACCACTTCACGCGCCGCGCGGTCGAGGGCTTCGGCGCGCAGCGGGCGACGCCATTCCAGGTTGAGCGCCGCCAGCGTTTCCGCGCTGAACAAGGCGCTGAACGGCGGCTGTTCCTGTTGCAGCGCTGCCTTGGAGAGCGGCGGACGTTCGTAGAAATCATGAGGTTCGTCGCCGACCACGATCAGCCGGCCGGCGAAGCCTTTGTCACGCAGGGTTTTGGCGGTCCAGCCGCCGGCCTGCCCGGCGCCGATAATGACGATGGTGTCGCTCATACCGCCTCCGGCTTGCGTTGCTGACGGCGGGTGTCGGCGTCGATGCCGCCCTCGATCGCCCATTCGGTGAAGGACGTGAGCGAGTGCTCCAGCTCGCGCGGCTGCCAGTTTTCAGTCAGGTAATCATCATTGGTGTAATACTCGAACGCGCCGCCGGTCGGGCTGTTGACGTACCAGAAATACGCGGAAGAAATCGGGTGGCGGCCGGGGCCGATGAAGGTGCTCCACTGATGCCGGTTCATGGCGATACCGCCGCCGACCACTTCATGAATGTCGCGCACGGTGAAGGCGACGTGGTTCAGCCCGGCGCCGCGTGCAGGCAGCTTGAGCAGGAACAGATTGTGATGGCCGCCGCGCGCCTGGCAGCGCAGGAATACTGCGCGATCGATGTAGCGATCCGAGACGTGAAAACCAAGCACTTCGCGGTAAAAACGCTCCGTAGCGGCCAGATCGTCGACGAAAAACACCACGTGACCGATGTTGACCGGCTGGGCGCGCTCATAAACCGGGCTGGGCGTATCCACGCGGCGCACGTCGCCCCACTGATTGATCGGCGGCACCGTCAGGGTGACCGGCACCTGGCGGCTGACCGCCACACGCAGCGTCATACCATTAGGATCGCGGCACTCCAGCCCCTGTTCTGTTTCGCGAAAGCCGGGCTGATCGCGCAAACGCGGCGCCAGCGCCACCAGATCGCCGGCGGTCGCCACGCCCCAGGTCATGCGGCGCAGGGTGGAGCCGGCTTCGAAAGGCGGCGGCAACCGGCTGTCCTGCAACGGCGTCACGCTGATCCGGGCGCCGCTCAGGGTGGTGAAATCGTGGGTTTGCCCCTGCTTCGCCGCTTGCGGCGTCAGGCCGAAATCCTGCATGAAGCGGGCACACGCCTGCGGGTCCGTCACGCCGAATTCAAGCTGTTCAATCCCGGTAACGGGAGAAAATTCGCTGCTCATAATGGTGCCTCTTGGTGCCTTACGCCGGATTTCAGGCGCAGGAGTCCCCCTGACGCAATAAAAGCGCCTGGAAAACATGAGTATTTTTACGGCGTCACTCAGTAGAGCGGCGCCCCCAGGAAGCCGGAGATGGTTCCGGCGGCATCACGCACCTGCTCTTGCAGCCGTTCCCGCCTGGCGGCGGGAATTTCATCCACCGGCACCATGATGCTGACCACCGCGGTGACCTTTTGCTCACGGTTAAACACCGGATAGACGATGGAGGAGATGCCGTGACGGTAAAAGGATTCGCCGATGACGTAACCACGCGCCCGGTCCTCCTGCACCATGCGCCACAGGCTCTCTCTGTCGCTCACCGTGCCGCCTGCGGGCAGCGTCGCCTGCGGATAGATGCGTTCAAACTCCGCGCGGTCAACGCCGGTCAGCAGCATGCGTCCGAGCGAGGTGCTGTGCGCCGGCAGGCGCGTGCCGACGCTGACCTGATTGATGGTGGCCCCGGCGGCGCTGACGCGCGCCACGTAAATCACATCCGCGCCGTCACGGATCGCCAGGTGGCTGCTGCACTGGCTGCCGTCGCGCAGTTGCTCGATGACCGGCTGCCCGGCCTGCACCACATCCAGACCGGAGATGTACTCAAACCCCAGCCGCAGCACGTTGATGCCCAGCGCAAAGGTATTGTTACGCGGATTACGCTGGAGAAAGCCCAGGTGCTCCAGCGTTTGCACCACCCGGTACGCGGTGGCTTTGGGAATGTCGATCAACCGGTGCAGCTCGGTGAACGACAGCTCGCGGTGCTGACGGCTGAACAGCAGCAGCAGTTGCAACCCCCGTTCCAGACCGGGAATCAGGTATTTGCAGCCCGCCTCTTCCTCGTCCATGGTGCTCATCGCGTTCTCTCCGGCTAATTAAAGACAAAACCACCGTTGACCGGCAGCAGTTGACCGGTGACGAAATCCGCCAGCGGCGACAGCAGGTACAGCACGCTGCCGTCTACATCCTCCGGCTGCTGCGCCCCGCTGAGGGCACGGCCGGTTTCATACAGCTGATGCCGGGCCTGCGGCACATATTCGGTGGCTTCCACCCGCGTCAGCCCCGGCGCGATGGCGTTGACGCAGATGCCGCGTTCGCCCAGTTCGCGCGCCATTGAGCGCGTCATGCTGATGATGGCGCCTTTGCTGGCGGTATAGGCCAGCAGGTTCGGCGCGCCCCACAGCGCGGTGTCCGAAGCCACGTTGACGATTTTGCCGCCGCGCGGCAGCAACGGCACCGCGGCGCGGCTGACCAGCCAGGTGCCGCGCACGTTAACGCGCATCACCCGGTCCCACAGGTCGATGTCGTAATCCATCATGTCAACGCCGCCCACGCCGGTCGCCAGCGCCGCGTTGTTGACCAGGCCGTCGATACCGCCGTTCTGGCCGATGAGGGAAAATGCATGTTCGATGGACGCGGGATCGGCCAGATCGATGGCGACGGCCTGCGCGTCAATGCCTTGTTCATTCAGCGTCGCGGCGGTTTCCCGCAGCGGCTGCTCCAGGATGTCGCACAGCACCAGCCTTGCGCCCGCCTTGCCTGCCGCACGGGCGAAGCTCTGCCCCAGCCCGCGCGCGGCCCCGGTGATCACGATGCGCTTGCCCGCCAGCAGCCCCGTCACTGCGCGTTCTCCGTCCTGGCCGCATTAATACGCGCCAGATGCTGTTTGGCCTCTTTTTGCATCATGCGGCGCAGGCGCGACAGGCCGACGTCGTGCTGATACAGGTATTCATGGTCGCGGGCCTGCGGCGCCAGGTTTTCCAGAACGATGCGATCCTGTTCCAGAACGTCCCAGTGCAGTTGCTCGAGGCGGTTGCGGTACATAAAGCGCCACATGTCGCGCTGCCAGCCCTGCACCTGACGAATGCGCCAGAAGAAAACGCGGCAGTTATCTTCGTCCTCCGGCACGACCATGCCGATGATCCAGAAGTGGCCGCCCGGCCCAAAACGTTGTTTGTACGGGATCGACAACCGCATCCAGCCTGCGCCGGTGTGGCCATATTCCACCCAGTCAAAGTTCACGCCCATCTGGCTGCTTTTTCTGAACATAAAGCCATGTTCAGTCGCCTCCAGCACCATGTCCGCCTTGCGGTCCCCTTCCGCCATCGAGTGCGAAGCGGAGTGCAGGTAAGAACCGTGCATCGGGTCCATGACGTTCTCCAGCGCGTACTGGTAATTGCATTTCCAGGCCGCGGTGCAGAGGAAGTTGCTGTACTGCTCGCTGTCCGCCAGTTCAGGGGGAAATGCCAGCTCAACCGGCGCGTCGTCGGCCAGTACGCCGAAATAGACGAACACCGCGCCGTGCGCCTCCTGCACCGGATAGGCGCGCAGGCATTTTTGGCCGACCAGCGGGCAACGGTCCACGGCCGGTACGTCACGCACTTCGCCGTCGCCGCCGACCTCTACGCCGTGATACCAGCAGGCAATGCGGTCACCGAGGTTCCAGCCGAGAGAAAGCCGCGCACCGCGGTGCGGGCAGCGGTCCTCCAGCGCATGAAGGCCCCCGTCGCGATCGCGCCACAGGACGATCTGCTCGCCAAGGCGGGTAATGCCGACCGGGTTGCTGCTGACTTCCCAACTGGCCAGCACCGGATACCAGCTGCCGCGCAACCCCTGATCGAGATAGCTTTGTACTGAATCAAATTGTGTTGTCATTTTCCTTCTCCCGTCAGTAGCCGTTAATCGTCAGGAACTCGCGGAATGAGCGTTCGTTCCACGGCGCGCCGCTGCGGTCGTAAACGCGGCGATCGTTGAGCGCGTCCACCAGTTCGGGCAACGTTTCCGCCCCGGCGTCGAACAACGATTCCAGCGTCGCAATCAGCGTGCTTTCAAAGCCGTCCGGTACGCGGCTGCGGGTTTGCCAGACAACGTTCTGCGACTGACCGGGATGATGAATTTTGCCGTTGCCGCCTTCCTGCGCCGGGATCAGCGCCTGAGTGTCGGGCAACCAGGGGTTGAAGTCCTGAATCGGATTCACGGGTTTACTCCTCTATCAGGGTGATTTGAATACGGTTTTCCACTACGCGCAGGGGATAGCGCTTCAGGTCGCGGCCGCCCGGTTCACGCAGGCACTGGCCGGTTTTGATGTCAAACACCGCCTCATGCAACGGGCATTCCACCTTGCCGTCTTCGACGAACCCCTGACTCAGCAGGGCATAAGCGTGGGGGCAGACGTCTTCCAGCGCGTAGTACTCGCCGTCCACCAGATAGATGCCAATCTCTTTACCGCCGACGGTGCCTGAAAATGGAAATTCCTCTTTCACATGAGACACTTCGCACACGTTGGTCCAGCTCATAAAAGTGTTCCCCTATCTATTTGTTTCATATATGAAACTTTGTTTCTTATGTGGTACATGATCTCTATACTGGGCGAATAAAATACCGTCAACCAAAAGAAACAAAAAAATAACAAACAAGAAACAATAATGAAGCAAATGTGAGGGGCATCACGATTCACAAAATGAATGATTTTCACCGGGCGCCTGCCGCATCGGCATTTCCCGTATCGTTGATAGCGGAGTAAACTGCACCACGCCCCACGGGCCGAACCGACGCTAATTTCAGGAGAAGGAACTCATGCTATCCCTGCCCCGTATTTGCCTGCTGGCGCTGTGCCTGGCGGGTGCCGCTCACGCTGACGATCAGCAGCGCTGTGATGAAACGATGCTGGACGCGCTGGCCGGGCAGTTGAACATGGAGGGCTGGGCGCTGCCGGAAAATGCCCGGTCTGGTACGCTGGTGGCCTCAGCCTGTAAGCCCTGGCCGGATGATGAGAAGCAAACCGTCGTCGCCGTGGCGTACACCGACCGCGATGAACATGCCGCGCCGGGGGAGCGCAACGTGCATTTGCTGCTGGCCAAAGCAGACACCCGCAGCGGGCGGTTGCTCAGCGAGTACCGCGAAGATATTGGCGAAGACGCTATGTGGGAAGTCGGCGCCAACTCCCTGCGCATCGATACCGCGCGCTATCATCTGGCGCCGGGCGTGCGGGCGTTTGGCATCAATTTTCACAGTGCGGCGCGCGGCGCCAGTTGCCCCGATGGCTGGGCCAATAATTTGCTGACGCTGGTGGTGCCCGAAGGCCGGAGCCTGCGTCCGGTTTTCCGCACGTACCTCGATCAATGGGAGTCAATCACGCCGGGCCTGTGCCCGTCAGATCAACAGGCCAGGGTTGAAGCGTCACACCTGACGATCGGGATTGGTAAAGGAAAATCCGCCGGTTTCGCGGATCTGGAGATCACCTCGCACGTGACCGAAAGCGATGAAACCGTCCGTACGGTGAAACGGGTGCTGCGCTATGACGGCAAACAGTATCCTTTCGAAGAATGGTCAACATTCTGGATGAGTACGACGCGGGAGAATGATGGCGCAGCAGAAGCGCCTGCGGCCTCTGAAGCCCCGCAATAAACACATCAGCGCGTAAAATAGCGGTAATGCCCGGTAATCTCCCAGGTAAACAACATGTCGTCCTGGCGCGCGCCGCGGCCCACGTTGTGGACGATCAGCGGCGTACCGGCAAAATTTTTCTCGTTGCTGACGACGCCGATATGCGGCCGTCCATTGGGCAATACCCAGCTGACGATATCCCCCGGCAGATAATTTTCCGGCTGACGGGTCACCGGCAGCGACTGATGATGGCGGCTCAGGTAGACGCGGATGTTTGGCACCCGGCGGTGATCGATATTGCGATCGGTGGTTTTCAGCCCCCACAACGCGGGGTAGCGGGAAAAGTTGGCACGCATATCCAGATGGATTTTTTGCTGTAAATCTTCCCCGGTGTGGCGCAGCGCCCGGATCACCACGTCGGTACACACGCCGCGCTCGATCGGCACGTCGCCGTTGGGGTAGCCGATGGTTTCATAACGGGCGTCGTAGTAGAGGGTACGGCCTATCTGTTCCCTGGCGCCCTCCAGCACGGCGGCATTGGTCAGTGGCTCGGCAGGAACCGGCATCACGGCAGCGCAAAAAGAGAAAATACCGCCAAATAATGCGCATAGGGGTGAGAGCATGATTGTCCTTAATCGGTGAGGCGCTGTGACGCGATCTGAACAGAGATTAGCGAGAGCAGGTAGGGATCTCAAGAAAATCTGCTTAAGGGTAAGAGCGTAGCTACTACGTAAGTTATTTTAGTGCTGGAATATAATATTAATATAGAAAATATCTAAAATGCGATACATCTCTTCAAAAAATTATTCATCTACAAAATTACCGCAGTAATAATAGTTCAGACAAACAATACTCCAGCAAACAATTTTATTTTACCTGACTAAGAGACACTTACACATTTATATAGTAGCATGCCATAAAAATGTTAATGGAGTAATTTTTATGGCATCCCCTGAAAATAATGCTTCAAATACAATACTTCGTGGTCAAATGACCTTCGATGCCGAAGGGACTAACGTACGTGGTTCAAGAAATTACAGTCGTGTAGTTCACTGGCCTGGTAATGAGCTTTCTGGTGTAACAATTGGCAGAGGATACGATCTTGGTAATCGTACGCAAGAGCAGGCATATTCCGATTTACGGAGGGTTGGGATAAGCGAGTCACAGGCAAGAGCTATCTCATTGGGTGTTGATCGCAAAGGAACCAGAGCCAGAGAATTTGTAAATAATAACAGGAGTACAATAGGCGAAATAACAGCACAGCAAGAGGTTATGCTTTTTAATATGATTTATCCCAATTATGAGAATCGAGCACGCAGAAACTATAATAGATATACACGCTCTCTGGCTAACCGCACAGAATGGGAGCAACTACACCCGGCGATTCGTGATGTTGTTGTTGATATGGTATATCAGGGATTTGCCGGGGAAAGCGCTATGTCTGTAGCCTCTGGGAATGATATAGATGAATTTATTCAATACATTAGAAATAAACCTGCCTATATGGAGTATGAGGGAAACAGAAAGCGCATTGACTACTTAGATAACAATCGATAATTTGGTGGAAATCAGATGAAAAATGGAAATTTATTATTTTTATTAGCACTATTATTTAACTATGCAGAGATAGCCCATGCCGACATTTACTATGATTACCTGAACAGGAACAAGTCAGGTTTGTGCAACGAGATTGTTAAAGGTAAAAGTTATATGGAAACATATCAATGTACATCACTAATGCTGAAAGACTCAAAACAAAAAATCGAAAGCAAAGCTAAAGAGGTAAAACTTGAATTAGGAAAAATGTATAAACCAAAGAAAAAAATAGCCATATTTAACAATGCACAGAATGCCTGGGTGGAATACGTAGAAAAGCAATGCGCATATAAATTGATAGGTTATGAGGGAAATACGCCTCTATATCAATCGACAAAAGACCTATGTTTTGCTGTAGAGAATTATAGACGGTTAGACGTGTTAGCTGGCGAGCCTTCCATTCCATAATTAATTAAAGGACATACTATGAGCACCGATTATTTTTTGAAGATAGAGGGTATTACAGGTGTGTCAAGTGATTCAAACCGACAGGCTCCGATTAGTCACATTGGAAGCAGCCAGCAGCTAAATCGCTATAAATACAGGCCACAGTATTTGTGGCCTGTTTCCTTCCCAAATGGGTTATTTCACGAAAAATCAGCCCAAAGCCTCAGGGTACCGCATTTGAGACAGCGGAACAGATAGCCCTGACAATCGCCATTACTAAGGTATTTCGGCAGGTGTTCCACTTTCACCCCAAAGTGTGCACAGTCAGCAGCCAGGTCAGCAAACGCGTCCAGTTGTTGGCTAATATCATCCCAGCCAACATAGTCGATAAAAGCACAAAACTCACCACAATGCGCGAGCCAGTATGCCTGCTGCCAGCCGAAATATCCGGGAGTTCGCTTGGTTAATAGATCGACCATTTCCGGTGGATAAATATTGTTGACGCCTATAAATTCGCCGGCACTATCGTACATAACAATCTGTCCCTCAATATCCGAAGATTCATGAAAGCAGATATCAAACTTTTCTGCCGCAACCCCATCGGCAATGCACCACGGGCAGAAACAGAGGTTGGTAATGTTACCAGCACTGACGAAAGTGGAAGCGTAATAAATGTCTGTATGTAGCGCACAGCAGTCGCAAAGAACAGTTTTGTCCTGTTTAAATGCACCAGTCTGCAGAGGATATGGATGATATTTGAAACAGGGTAAAGGTCTGTTACCGTTCATGAGAAATCCTTTAAACACCACAGAGTGGCTCAAACTGACATTAATCATCTTGTTGTCGTGATAAGCCCACGCGAGTCAGCAAAAACGCCCACAAACCGTAATTGGACTGCCCCCACGACAGTAGACAAATTCTGTCCTCACGACGAGGCCTGTTCAAAGGCCTCCGGACTGACGCCGCCCAGGCCGCGAACTGTGCATATGGCGCATAAACGCACCATCAGGCGCCAGTTGAAAGGCGTTTACGCCCGGATCGTGGGTCGGTAACGGCAGTGAACGGTTTTCATACCGCATCGCAACGCCTTTCCTGATGGTGATCTGCGCCGGGTAAAAATCCGATACCCCTCACAATAACAGCACTATTCGTGTGGTTTATGGTTTCCGGCATAGTATATTTCCAACCCCCTTCTCAGCAACCCGAGGCGAGTGTGCAGCTGGGCATTGTAGTCAATCAATAACATTTTCTGACCTGCGTCAGAAAAACGCCCGACGCCGTGTGACGTTTGCACTGGCGCCATTTTGATTGCACGAAATTCAATGCCAGATACGACACACAAACCGTCATTCCGTTGTTCCTGTTTGTTGAATTTCGCTGTTTGCCATTTGTACCCAATGACCTCAACTTCCGGAGTACAACCACATGCAGTTTATCGCAAAATGGATAGCACGCCCCTCCGCCATGCTGTTTTTCCCGATGGCGCTGATTCTTTACGACTTTTCCGCCTACCTGACCACGGACATGATCCAGCCCGGCATCATCAACGTGGTACGGGAATTTAACGCCGACGTCAGCCTCGCGCCCGCCTCCGTCAGCCTGTACATGGCCGGCGGCATGGCGCTGCAATGGCTGCTGGGGCCGCTGTCAGACCGGGTCGGCCGCCGCCCGGTGCTGTTGACCGGCGCACTGATCTTCAGCCTGGCCTGCGCCGCCGTGTTGTTCACCACCTCAATGGAACAGTATCTGGTCGCGCGTTTTATTCAGGGCACCAGCGTCTGTTTCATCGCCACCGTCGGCTATGTCACGGTGCAGGAAGCCTTTCACGAAACCAAGGCGATAAAGCTGATGGCGATCATCACCTCAATCGTTCTGATCGCCCCGCTCATCGGCCCACTGTGCGGCGCTGCCCTGATGCATTTCGTTCACTGGAAGATCCTGTTCGCGCTGATTGCCGTCATGGGCTTCATCGCCTGGCTGGGCCTGCTGTTCAACATGCCGGAAACCATCAAAAAGAGAGGCGCGCCGTTCAGCGCTACCGGCGTCGCCCGCGACTTCCGCGCGGTATTCCACAACCGGATTTTCCTTACCGGCGCCGTAACTATCTCGCTCAGCTACATCCCGATGATGGCCTGGGTAGCGGTATCGCCGGTGATCCTGATTGACGACGGCGGGCTGACTTCATCGCAGTTCGCCTGGACGCAGGTGCCGGTCTTCGGCGCGGTGATTCTGGCGAACATGGTGGTGGCCCGTTTTATCCGTGATCCGGCATCGCCGCGCTTTATCCGCGCCAGCGTGCCGGTTCAGCTCACCGGTTTGGTCATCGCCGTGGCGGGGAACCTGCTGTTTACGCATGTCTGGTTGTGGTCAGTGCTGGGCACCAGCGTGTACGCCTTCGGCATCGGGCTGATTTTCCCGACGTTATTCCGCTTTACGCTGTTCTCCAACGATCTGCCGAAGGGCACGGTGTCGGCTTCGCTCAACATCGTCATCCTCAGCGTATGCGCCGCTTCGGTTGAAGTGGGCCGCTGGCTGTACCTCGACATGGGCGGACGGCTGATCTTTCACACGATGGCGCTGGTGTCCGGAGTCGCTATGGCGTTTTTTCTGGCAGCGTTGCTGCGATTGCTGAAGGAAAGAAGTGAAAGTATGGCGGCAGAGGAATAACCCGCGACATGAAGAAAAAACAGCCAACCCTCGTTGGCTGTTTTCACCGGCGCCGTTATTTCACCGATCCGAAATCCGGTTTCGGGCAGTTATAGCCGAAGCCTGGCGTCCAGTCATACTGCGTTCCGTTGGCGATGTAACGCTTATACAGCGCCCGCCCGGTTTTTGCGTCGCGGGCGATAACCCAGCCGGCAGCGTTGCACAGCACGGCGGCATAGGGCTGGGATTTGGGCGGCAGCAGATCGGCGGCTTTCTCCGCCAGTTTCACTGCCTGCCAGCGATAATGCAGGAAACGTTGGTCGGCAACAGGCAGTGACTGTTTGGCGCGGCTGGCTTCAGCAACGCTGATCCAGCTTTTCTCCTTCCGTTCGCGGGTGTCGAAGGCGTCGCCCAGATAAGAGAAGCTGCCTTCATACACGGCATAATCCGGCGTCATTTCATAGCCGGTCAGCGCCATTCCCTCAGTGCGCAGGCGTACGGCAGCCTGGTAGTAAGCCCCGGCGCGGGCAACTTTGTTGCTTTTCTTATCGGCGCCCTGAGCCAGCAAACCCGCCAGTTCCTGAGCGGACTGGCGATAATTGGGAATATCGAAGTAGCGCAGGGCATCCTCATAACGGCCGACGCGCATCAGGCGGCGCGCCAGCAGCTCACGCAGCTGTAAATCCGGCGTCAGCGGCTGCCAGTCATATTGCTCTCCGGCCCGCGGCTTGAGCGGCGTTGCCGGCGGCGGCGCATTTTTATCGACGAACTGCCGCAGCTCATCCAGCGTCAGAACGCGCTCGGCGATGTCGGCCACATCCTGCCAGTAAATATCCTTGCCCCGGTACAGCAGCGTCATCGCCTGCACGTATTCCCCGCGGTTAAGCGCCAGAATCGCCTGTTCCCCGGAAACGCGGCACACCGGCACGATATTTTCCTGTTCGAAGCTCTCATTGCGTTGATCTCCCCACGACTCGTCGCTGGGAAATGCGGCAGCGGCCCTGGCATAATTCGCGGTGGCCGTGGCGACATCGCCTTTGCGGAGCGCCATTTTGGCCCGCAGCCACCAGCTCAGCCCGCCGTCGCCGGCGTTCTTCAGCAACGTCTCCGTCAGCGGATAATTACCGGCGCGATAGGCCAGCGCCGCCAGCCGGTCGCTGCCGGCAAATCCTGTTTTCACATGACGCCCCAGCAGCTCAACCACCCCGCTGACCGTGCGCGCCACGTCCTCCGGCGAATTGTTGTTGTCGGCCCATTGCAGGTTGCCGCTGCGGGTAAACAGTTCGATGGTGACCAGTTGCTGGATCAGCGGATCGTCGATGCTTTTCTCCAGCGCGGCGCGGTTGGCCGTTTTAATCAGATAAGCGGAGAGATATTGCAGGGAAAGCCCGCCGACCGGGTCGCCCTGCGCCGCCTGGCGCGCATAAAGATGCGCGGCGCCCGGCAGATCGCCCAGCCACACACTGATGCGCCCCGCCTGGCCCAGGCTCGCCAGCGACAGATACGCCGGATCGGGCGCGCCCGCCTTCACCGCTTCAACCACCTCGCCAAAGACCTGCAACGCCTCACGCAGCGCCGCGGGCTCAGCGCGACCGTCCGTTGCCGTGGCTCCGCCCTCTTCCTGCGCGGGGAAGTCGCCCATCAGCGCCCGCCCCAGCGAATAGCGGGCCTTCAGCCCCCAGTCGCTCTGCTGCTCCGCCGGCAGCGCCAGCACCTGACGGAAATAATCCGCGGCTTTGGCGCCGTCCCGCAGGTGGAACGCCAGCGCGCCCAACGTATACAGCCGTGCCGCCTCCGGCAGATCGACCTTCATCTGTTCCGCTTCAGCCAACGAGCTGCTGCCCCTCAGTTGCGCAATCGCCGGCGCCGGCGCTTCAGGCTCCGCGGGTTGCTGCCAGCGCGGCAGGCCATCATCGAACGTCGCCAGGCGGCTGGCTTCGAAAGCGTAATTACCCTCCGGCATATACAGCAGCGTGGCGTTACGGTCCAGCAACAGGCGGTACGGGAAGTCCGGGCCGCAGGCCTGACCCGGCAGGGCGATACCCAGCGCGGATATCACCAGCATTTTCAGCGGAAAACGGGAAAACTCAGGGCGTAACATGTAGGCCTCCAGGCATGATGCGGGCGCAGCGCGCCCATCCGATCGCATAACGTTCTCCCGCACGCAGCAGCGGACGATCCGTGCGGGTAAAAATAAGCGCCCCGTCCTCCTCAGCGGCCTGATAGCCGCGCGCGCCGTCAAACGCCTGGCAGGACTGGGCAGGGAAAACGATCCGGCGCGGCAGGGGAGCGTCAATATCGCCCCCGTTTTGCAGCGCCAGATCGTGTAAATCCGGATCGGCAGGCTGAGACAGCACGCTCAGTTGCCACGCGACGTCCAGCGGGCGTCGCTCAATTACCGCTTTCAATGTCGTCAGCGACCAGACGCGCTGATCATCCTCCAGCGGCAGGCGAAACCAGATGATCCCGCTCAGATGCGAATAACGACGGGACGTCAGCTGCGCGACGAACGCGGAAAGCGCCTGCGGCGTCGCCGTCAGCTCGCGGAACTCGCCGGCCATGCGTAATGGCGCCTCACTGATCACCTGCAGCGCCGAGCCGGTCTGCGCCAGCGCCATACCGTAAGCGGGCAACGCCACCAAAAACGGACGGGAAGTACGTTGCGCATACGCCGCCAGCCAGCGCCCGGCCAGCGCGGAGTCAAAAATGCCCTGTTCGGGCGAAAGCACCGCGTGCACCTGCAACACCGAAGCATCGGGAATGCGCAGTAATTCCGCAAGACGGGGAGACGAGAGCCAGGCAGGCAGTGTGGTGATGCTCAGTTGCAGTTGCGCAGGCAACTGATTGCGCAGCGCGGCGAGGAACCGGCCGTACTCCCCCAGTTTAGCGGTTGCGGCGTCATAGTCGATTTCAACGCCGCGCAAATTCACCCCGGCCAGGCGCCATTGTTCCGCCAGCCGCAGCACCTCATGTACCAACTGCGGCTGATCCAGGCGCGCCAGTTGTCCATCCAGACGCGCCACCAGCCACACCGGCCGGCCATCCGCGCGCAGCAGCGCCAGATCGACGCCGGCATAGCGGGTTCCTTCGGCGGGATGTTGCTGAAATGCCAGCACCCGCAGCGCGGAAAACAGCGTGCGGCTTTCGCTCAGCGCGCGGGCATGCCGGTCGCTCCATACCCGCTGCCAGATATATACCTGTTGTTGCCAGGCAGGCGCCGGCAAGGCCGGACACAGGGATTGCCATGCGCCCAGGCAGAAAGCCGACGTCATTAAAACCAGCGCCAATAAAGCCCCGCAACGGAATTTCACAGTTCCTCCCCAATGCGGGCGATGCCGCCCGCGTAATAACCCGTCATCATAACGGGAGAATGCCGGGCGGGGTAAATGATTCCGCGTCTCAGGAGGCGAATTTGTTACAATCTCCCGGAAGCGCTATCCGGAAAAGCCGCTGGCGGACGTTGCCGTAACGCCCGTGATTTTCCCTGTTACCGAGGAACCCATGTTAACTGTTTCACGCATCACGACGCTGGCTTCCCCCGACTTTGCCAGGGTGGACGCCCTGTATGAGGCGGCGTTCCCCTACCATGAAAAACGCGAGCCGCAGGCAAAGCAACGCGCGCTGGACGATCCGCGTTATGCTCTGCAATCCTGGTCGGACGCAGGGCAGTTCGTCGGTATGATCGGCGCATGGGACTTCGGCGGTTATGCCTATATCGAACACCTGGCGGTGAATGACAAATTGCGCTCCCAGGGCTACGGCAAGCGTATGCTGCAACAGTTTCTCGGCCGGCATCCGCTGACGGTTCTGGAAATCGATCCCCTGACGACGGATACCGCCCGCAAGCGCCTGCGGTTCTATCAGGGATTAGGGTTCCAGCCAAACGCCTGCGGGCATCATCACCCCAGCTATCATCCCGGCGTGGAGGATCACGCGCTGATCGTGCTCAGCTACCCGCTGCCGCTTGATGAGGCGCAATACCGGCAGTTCAGCGACGACTTACGCCATGCGGTGATGGCTGGCTGAAACCCGCGGGACTATGCGTGTATCATCACCTTCCGTGAAACCTGAGGTTGATAAAATGTCTTCTTTGCCCCCGCTTTCCGCTCTCGGGCCGCGAATATGCATACTCGGCCCCTCCAACAGCGGTAAATCAACGCTGGCGCAGGCCATTGCGCGCAAAAATGGCGCATGCGCCGTGCATCTCGACCTGCTTTTTCACCTGCCGCACACCGACTGGCAACCCCGCCCTGCGGAGCAATTTCTGGCGCTGCATGCCGCGGCCATCCGCCGGGAGAGCTGGGTTATCGACGGAAACTACACGAAATGCCTGCCAGAGCGCCTCGAACGCGCCACTGGCCTTATTCTGCTGGATATCTCCACATCACTGAGCCTGTTCAGATACTTACGGCGTACGCTGTTTGAAAAAGGAAGGATCGGGGCGCTGGAAGGGCGGCAGGACAGCATCAAGCTGGACATGCTCAGGCACCTTGTTTGTGTGACGCCGGGAAACATGCGGCGTTACAGGGAGATGTTCGACGGGCTGACGCTGCCGAAAGCGCACCTGTGCGGCGCCAGGGCGATAACGCGGTGTTATGAAGAATGGGGACTGACGTTTTTGCGCAGCAGGGACGGCGGTTAAGCCGCCCCGGCCGCGGACTTACTGCTTACGCAGCAGCAGGAAGATGCTGATAATCAGGAACAACGCGCTCGGCAACAGCGCGCCGAACAGCGGCGGAATGCTGTAAACCAGGCTCAGCGGCCCGAATATCTGATCCAGAACGTAGAACAGGAAGCCGAAGCAGATCCCGACCAACACCCGCGCGCCCATCGGTACGCTGCGCAGCGGCCCGAAAATGAATGACAGCGCCATCAGCATCATCACCGCCACCGACAACGGCGCGAAGACCTTGCTCCACAGGTTGAGCATATAGCGGTTGGACTCCTGCCCGCTCTGCTTCAGGTATTTCACGTAATGGTACAGGCCGCTGATAGACAGCGCGTCCGGGTCCATTGCCACCACGCCGAGCTTGTCCGGCGTCAGCTTCGTTTTCCAGGAGCCGTTCAGCGTCTGGGAACCGGTGATTTGATTAGGATCTTCCAGATTCGATTCATTAACCTGCGAAAGCCGCCATTCGTCGTTTTCAAACGTCGCCGAACTGGCATAGCGCACGCTCAGCAGGCGGCGTTCATCATTGAAGTGGTAGATGCTGACGCCGGTCAGTTGTTTTTCGCCGCTGACGCGCTGAATATAAATGAAATCATTGCCGTCTTTAGCCCACAGCCCGGACTGCGTCGACAGCAGCGAACCGCCGTACATCATCTGCGCACGGTAGTTACGGGCAGCCTGCTCGCCCTGCGGCGCCACCCACTCGCCGATCGCCATGGTGAGCAGCACCAGCGGAATCGCCGTTTTCATCACCGACGCGGCAATCTGCATACGGGTAAAGCCAGACGCCTGCATCACCACCAGCTCGCTGCGCTGCGCCAGCATGCCCAGCCCGAGCAACGCCCCCAGCAGCGCGGCCATCGGGAAGAAAATCTGAATATCTTTCGGCACGCTCAGCAGGGTATAGAGCCCGGCCCCTAAGGCGGAATACTCGCCCTGCCCCACCTTACGCAACTGGTCAACAAACTTGATGATGCCCGACAGCGACACCAGCATGAACAACGTCATCATGATGGTGCTGAAAATCGTACGCCCGATATAACGGTCCAATACTCCTATCATCAGGCGACTCCTTTTCCGGTCAGGCGGGCGCGCACCCGGCGCATCGGCAGCGTATCCCACAGGTTAAGGCCGATGGCCAGCAACAGATAAACGCCGTTGACCAGCCACATCCACACCAGCGGGTCCAGCTTATCTTTGCTGGCATTGGAACGCAGGGAGCTTTGCAGCAGGAAAAATACCAGGTACAGCAGCATCGCCGGCAGCATGCTCAGCACGCGGCCTTGACGCGGGTTCACCACGCTCAGCGGCACCACCATCAGCCCCATGACGAGCACGGAAACCACCAGCGTCAGACGCCAGTGATACTCGGCGCGGAAGTCGGGCTTGTCAGACTGCCACAGCGTTTTCATGTCGGCCTGATCGGCGTCGCTGGGGTTCATCTCGGCGCTCTGGTGGCCGACGATCGCCTGATAATTCGTGAAGTCGGTAATACGGAAATCCCGCAGCATCGCGGTGCCTTCATAGCGGGTGCCTTTATCCAGCACGACCATCTGGGAGCCGTCCGGGCGAGCCTGCAAATGACCGGTTTCCGCCACAACCACCGACGGGCGCTGGGAACCGCTGGCGCGCAGCTGCGCCAAAAAGACCCGGTCAAAGGTGCTGCCCTTCACCCCGCCGACGAACAACACGAAGCGCCCGTCCTGCGACGTCTGGAATTTCCCTTCCACCATGGCCGCCATGCCGGGGTTCGCCTTGGCATCGGCCAGCACTTCATCCTGGTGAAAAGACGACCAGGGGCTTAACCAAAAGGCGTTCACCAGCGCCAGCGCGCCGGTAATAAAGGCCAGAATCATCGCAGCCTTGACCAATACGCTCTTCCCCAGGCCGCAGGCATGCATTACCGTGATTTCGCTGTCGGTATACAATTTACCCAACGTCATCAACAGGCCGAGGAACAGGCTGAGCGGCAGGATAAGCTGCGCCATCTCAGGGATACCCAGCCCTAACAGGGAAAGCACTAAATTTGTCGGGATATCGCCGTCAACCGCCGCCCCCAGGATCCTGACCAGTTTCTGACAAAAAAAGATCAGAAGCAGGATAAACAGGATGGCGATCTGACTCTTAAATGTTTCCCGTACCAGATATCTAATGATGATCACGCTTATTACGCCTGTGAAAACTTGTTTTTTTGCAGGAATCTCGCTAATTTCTACGCTAACCCGCCATTTTTATCATCATTTATGGCTGAGGGCCGCGCTAAAATCGCATTACAGCATCCGTCGCCAGGGTGACCTATCGGAACATGCCTAATTAGATGGCCGGCGTCCCGGAGTCGTTAACCGCCTGTTATGCGAAACGATGGTTGCCGGATTGTACCGTATTCGCCGGCGACAAATGCGAGAAATTAGTAATCAATGAGTAAAATCCCGGTGTTTCCGGCAGGGCAAAAGCACAAATCGCCCCCCCTTCCGGCAACCAACCTTTAACGGCAGGGGGCAACACGCAACGATGACGGCCAGATTTTTCCGGGTCGTATTCCCAGTGTAGCCATCCCCCGTGCCGCTGTCTTTAAGATTCAGGAGAGTGCATGGAGTTCAGTGTAAAAAGCGGTAGCCCGGAAAAACAACGCAGCGCCTGTATTGTTGTTGGCGTTTTTGAGCCTCGCCGCCTGTCTCCTATCGCCGAACAGCTCGATAAAATCAGCGATGGGTACATCAGCGCCCTGCTGCGCCGCGGCGAACTGGAAGGCAAAGTCGGCCAGACTCTGCTGCTGCATCATGTGCCTAACGTGCTCTCGGAACGTATTCTGCTGATTGGCTGCGGCAAAGAACGCGAACTGGACGAGCGTCAGTACAAGCAGGTGATCCAGAAGACCATCAACACGTTGAACGACACCGGTTCGATGGAGGCGGTCTGTTTCCTGACCGAGCTGCACGTCAAAGGCCGCAACACATACTGGAAGGTGCGCCAGGCGGTGGAAACCGCCAAAGAGACGCTTTACACCTTCGATCAGCTCAAGAGCAACAAAACCGAGCCGCGCCGTCCGCTGCGCAAGATGGTATTCAACGTGCCGACCCGCCGCGAGCTGACCAGCGGCGAACGCGCCATTCAGCACGGCCTGGCCGTAGCGGCGGGCATTAAGGCGGCCAAAGATCTGAGCAACATGCCGCCCAATATCTGTAACGCCGGCTACCTTGCCTCGCAGGCGCGTCAGTTGGCCGACGCCTTCAGCGACAACGTCGCTACCCGCGTCATCGGCGAACAGCAGATGAAAGAGCTGGGTATGAACGCCTATCTGGCGGTCGGCCAGGGTTCGCAGAACGAATCGCTGATGTCGGTGATTGAATACAAGGGCAGCCCGAATCCGGACACCAAGCCGATCGTGCTGGTCGGCAAGGGCCTGACCTTCGACTCCGGCGGCATTTCCATCAAGCCGGCGGAAGCGATGGACGAGATGAAGTACGACATGTGCGGCGCCGCGTCGGTTTACGGCGTGATGCGCGTGGCGGCGGAACTGAAGCTGCCGCTGAACATCATCGGCGTGCTGGCCGGCTGTGAAAACATGCCGGGCGGACGGGCATACCGCCCCGGCGACGTGCTGACCACCATGTCCGGCCAGACGGTAGAAGTGCTCAACACCGACGCCGAGGGCCGCCTGGTGCTGTGCGACGTCCTGACCTACGTGGAACGCTTCGAGCCGGAGCTGGTGATCGACATCGCCACCCTGACCGGCGCCTGCGTGATTGCCCTGGGCCATCACCTGACGGGCCTGATGGCGAATCACAATCCGCTGGCATCCGAACTGCTGAGCGCGTCCGAACAGGCGGGCGACCGCGCCTGGCGCCTGCCTCTGGGCGATGAATTCCAGGAACAACTGGAATCCAACTTCGCCGACATGGCCAACATCGGCGGCCGCCCCGGCGGCGCGATTACGGCGGGCTGCTTCCTGTCGCGCTTTACGCGCAAATACAGCTGGGCGCACCTCGACATCGCGGGCACCGCCTGGCGCTCGGGCAAAGCCAAAGGCGCCACGGGCCGCCCGGTAGCGATGCTCTCGCAGTTCCTGCTCAACCGCGCAGGCCTGAACGGCGACGACTAGACGACGAATTGAAGGGGGCGAAATCCCCCCCAAATTGTCGTAAAATAAAGCAACACCCGATGGCCCGCTTTGCGGGCCATCCCATTAATTGAAGCACAACGGCCACCCTTTGCCCGTACGCCGCGAAGGTGCACCATGAACTACCGGAGCCCCGGCGTACGGAACCGCCACCCAAACCAACAAACTCAATCACTCAGGATCGCCACCAGCAAATGAAACAGGCCACCTTCTACCTCCTGACCCACCCCACCCCCGAAGGCGCCCCCTTAACCGCCGTTGAGGCGCTAACCTGCGATCTCGCCGCCGCTGCCTACCGCAACGGCAAACGCATCCAAATCGCCTGTCAGGATCAGGATCAGGCCCACCGCCTCGACGAGGCCCTCTGGCAACGCGATCCCCATGCCTTCATCCCCCACAATCTGGCGGGAGAAGGCCCGCGCTTCGGCGCGCCGGTAGAGCTTTCCTGGCCGGAAAAACGCAGCAGCGCCCCGCGCGATATTCTTATCAGCCTGCTGCCGCAGTTCGCGGATTTTGCCACCGCTTTCCATGAAGTGATAGACTTCGTCCCATCCGAAGACGAATTAAAGCAACTGGCGCGCGAACGCTACAAAGCCTACCGCAGCGCCGGTTTCCATTTGACGACGGCCACACCGCCAACGCATTGACAGATCAGAGACAAGACCGATTCGACCATGGACAAAACATATAACCCGCAAGACATCGAGCAACCGCTCTACGAACACTGGGAACAGCAGGGCTACTTCCGGCCGAACGGCGACACCAGTAAGGAAAGCTTCTGCATCATGATCCCGCCGCCGAACGTAACCGGCAGCCTGCACATGGGTCACGCTTTCCAGCAGACCATCATGGATACTATGATCCGCTATCAGCGCATGCAGGGTAAAAATACCCTGTGGCAGGCCGGTACCGACCACGCCGGTATCGCCACCCAGATGGTGGTGGAGCGTAAAATCGCCGCAGAAGAAGGCAAGACCCGTCAGGACTACGGCCGCGACGCGTTCATCGATAAAATCTGGCAGTGGAAGGCGGAATCCGGCGGCACCATTACCCGCCAGATGCGCCGTCTGGGCAACTCCGTGGACTGGGAGCGCGAGCGCTTTACCATGGATGAAGGCCTGTCCAACGCGGTCAAAGAGGTCTTCGTTCGTCTGCATAAAGAAAACCTGATTTACCGCGGCAAGCGCCTGGTGAACTGGGACCCGAAACTGCGCACGGCCATCTCCGATCTGGAAGTGGAAAACCGCGAAACCAAAGGTTCCATCTGGCACCTGCGCTACCCGCTGGCTGACGGCGCGAAAACCGCTGACGGCAAAGATTACCTGGTGGTCGCCACCACCCGTCCGGAAACCATGCTGGGCGATACCGGCGTGGCGGTAAACCCGGAAGATCCGCGTTATAAAGATCTGATCGGCAAATTCGTGCTGCTGCCGCTGGTTGATCGCCGTATTCCGATCGTCGGCGACGAACATGCCGATATGGAAAAAGGCACCGGCTGCGTGAAAATCACGCCGGCTCACGACTTTAACGACTACGAAGTTGGCCGTCGCCACGCGCTGGCGATGATCAACATCCTGACCTTCGACGGCGACATCCGTGACGAAGCTGAAGTGCTGGACACCAACGGCGAAGAAAGCGACGCCTACAGCAAAACGTTGCCTGCCGAATTCCGCGGCATGGAGCGTTTCGCCGCCCGCCGCGCGGTGGTAAAAGCCTTCGAAGACGCCGGCCTGCTGGAAGAGATCAAGCCGCATGACCTGACCATTCCCTACGGCGACCGTGGCGGCGTGGTGATCGAGCCGATGCTGACCGACCAGTGGTACGTACGCGTCGCCCCGCTGGCAAAACCGGCCATCGAAGCGGTGGAAAACGGCGACATCCAGTTCGTGCCGAAACAGTACGAGAACATGTACTTCTCCTGGATGCGCGATATTCAGGACTGGTGCATCTCCCGTCAGCTGTGGTGGGGCCACCGCATTCCGGCATGGTATGACGACCAGGGCAACGTCTACGTTGGCCGCAGCGAAGAAGAAGTGCGTCAGGAAAACAACATCGCTGCCGGCGTAGCGCTGCGTCAGGACGAGGACGTGCTGGACACCTGGTTCTCCTCCGCGCTGTGGACCTTCTCAACCCTCGGCTGGCCGGAGAACACCGACGCGCTGCGTCAGTTCCACCCGACCAGCGTTCTGGTTTCCGGCTTCGACATCATCTTCTTCTGGATTGCGCGCATGATCATGATGACCATGCACTTCATCAAAGATGAAGACGGCAAGCCGCAGGTTCCGTTTAAGACCGTCTACATGACCGGCCTTATCCGCGACGAAGAAGGCCAGAAGATGTCCAAATCCAAGGGCAACGTCATCGACCCGCTGGATATGGTGGACGGCATTTCCCTGCCGGATCTGCTGGAAAAACGCACCGGCAACATGATGCAGCCGCAGCTGGCGGAAAAAATCGCCAAGCGCACCGAGAAGCAGTTCCCGAACGGCATCGAAGCACACGGCACCGACGCCCTGCGTTTCACCCTGGCGGCGCTGGCCTCTACCGGCCGCGATATCAACTGGGACATGAAACGCCTGGAAGGTTACCGTAACTTCTGTAACAAGCTGTGGAACGCCAGCCGCTTCGTGCTGATGAACACCGAAGATCAGGATTGCGGTCAGAACGGCGGCGAAATGACGCTGTCGCTGGCGGATCGCTGGATCCTGGCCGAGTTCAACCGCACGGTGAAAGCCTACCGCGAAGCGCTGGACAGCTACCGTTTCGATATCGCCGCCGGCATTCTGTATGAGTTCACCTGGAACCAGTTCTGTGACTGGTATCTGGAGCTGACCAAGCCGGTGATGAACGGCGGTTCCGAATCCGAACTGCGCGGCACCCGCCATACGCTGGTGACGGTGCTGGAAGCCCTGTTGCGCCTGGCGCACCCGATCATTCCGTTCATTACGGAAACCATCTGGCAGCGCGTGAAGGTTCTGAAAGGCATCAGCGCCGATACCATCATGCTGCAACCATTCCCGGAATACGACGCCGCGCAGGAAGACGAAACGGCGCTGGCAGACCTGGAGTGGATCAAGCAGTGCGTTATCGCCGTGCGTAACATCCGCGCCGAGATGAACATTGCGCCGAGCAAGCCGCTGGAGCTGCTGCTGCGCGACGGCAGCGCCGATGCGCAACGCCGGGTACAGGAAAACCGTGGCTTCATCCAGGCCATGGCGCGTCTGGACAGCATTACGCTGCTGCCGGCGGGGGACAAAGGCCCGGTTTCCGTCACCAAGCTGGTGGACGGCGCTGAGCTGCTGATCCCGATGGCAGGTTTGATCGACAAAGCGGCAGAGCTGGATCGTCTGGCGAAGGAAGTGGCAAAGCTGGAAACGGAAATCTCCCGCATTGAAAGCAAACTCTCGAATGAAGGGTTTGTAGCGCGCGCGCCGGAAGCGGTCGTCGCCAAAGAGCGTGAGAAGATGAACGGCTACGCCGAGGCAAAAGCCAAGCTGATTGAGCAGCAGGCGGTAATTGCCGCGCTGTAAGCATCACTCAGCGACGAAAAAGGCCGGATTTCCGGCCTTTTTTATTACCTATAAACAAGGCGATTGAGAAGCAGAGTGATAGCAAAGGCGGAAAGGTTTTTACTGAAGTGTTTGCTGTAGATGACAGAGGAACAAAGTATGCCTGTAACCAAGATACCCCGGTAAACGTAACCAAAGATCAACTTATTAAACGTGCCAGTAGAATAATTGATAAAATTACCACAGAAAGTACAGGTAGCGTTGGTGCAATTTAATTGTATTTTTGCCATGGACTATGGAGACGGCCGTGAAAAAACTAATTAATAAAGAAAACTGGGAAAAAATCTTTTGCGATTACGCAATAGTAGATTGCGCCATTAGGGAAAAAAATATTATATACATTCAGGCCGTCAGCAGTACGGATAAGCCGGGTATGCGGCAAGTCACATTGGTAGATCTCGATAATGATGAAACGTTGGCATATTCATCCATACAATTCCCTTCAGCGTTTACAAGCGTATTAGGCACCTCAACATCCCCCATCTCTCAGGGTTTACTCATTGATTGCCTGGGTGGTTTTGCGCTTCCAAGTGGTGGAGGGAAAACCTCCTGGGATTCAGAGACTGTGGCAAGGGATACCGTCGCTGTAATTCAGAAAATAAAAAGAATCGATGGCTATGCCTGGGCCGTAGGCTTAAGACGCTTTGTGTCTAAGCGGTTTAACATCGGCGACTGGAGACCAGTAATGAATGGTATATCCTCCGGTGTTGCTGCCGCTGATGGTAGTGCTTTTGACTATGGTTTCAATGATATCGCGGGATTTACTGAGAATGATATTTATGCTGTCGGTGAACAAGGTGATATCTGGCACTTCGATGGACATGTATGGCAGCAATGCGGGTTCCCCACAAACGATAAATTAACCAATGTTGTATGCGCTGATGATGGCTTTGTATATGTTGCATCACGTAAGCGGATATGGCGTGGAAAGCTTAATAAATGGGAAAGCGTCGATATACCGGAACTAAAGGGAGAGCTTAACGACTTATGTTGGTTCAATAATGCATTGTGGGGTATTGGACAGCATGATTTCTTTTCGTGGGCCAGTGGCACAATTAATGATTATTTTATATGTAATGGTGAACAAATCCGACCGTCGGGCACAATGGACTGCAATGACGCTTTACTAATCATTGCATCTTATACAAATGTTTGGTCATTTGATGGTAGTGAGTGGTACAACACGGTACCCAATTATAAAAACCTGTAAATAATTCTGTGTAACTGTCACGGTATTAACGGTGATCGCTCAGGCGGTCACCGAATCCGATAATAAAACGTTTCATGGTCAGGCACCAAAAAGTACGTGGAACCAAAACGGGTGTACTTACATCCACACCTGGCACTCAAAAACAAAACGCCCGATGAAATTCATCAGGCGTTTTACAGGCAGAAAACTGTCAATCCAGCTAAGGATTCGTCAACATCTTAGCAGGTTAAAGCGCTTCCCCCTGCGCCGCTGCGTCAATTCGCTCCAGGCGCTCATCCATCGCCGGATGGGTGCTCAGCCAGTCAGGAATATCAAGCCGTTTCTTGCCCTCATCCCCACTGTCATTACGTAACGCCCGGAACATCTGCCCCATAGCCGCCAGCTGCCGGTTCTGACGCCGCATTTCCGCAATGGCGAACGTATCAGCCTCACGTTCCATGCCGCGTGAATACTGCATTTGATCGAGAAACGCCGCCGACTGCAACAGAGTATCGCCGATCCCGCTGACGTCGCCGGTCATCCACATCACGGCCATCGTCACGATTGAGGAACGCACCACCATCCGCATCGGATGGCGATAATGATGATGCCCCATTTCATGCAGCATCACCGCGACAATGGCGTCATCGCTTTTTGCCATCTTCACCAGTTCGTCGCTGACGATCAACGTTCCGTCCGCCAACATAAAGGCGTTGGCACCGCCGGGAAAACGCATCAGCTTCAGCTTAAGGGGTGGGTCCTCATTACGCATCGACGGCGGAATCGCCCCGGCAAACAGCGCCTGTAGTTCCTGCTGGCGCGCCGGCGGCAGCGCCGACTCCTTGAAGCTTTCGGCCTCAACCAGGTATTTAAGGGTGTACTCTCCCAGGCGCTGTTCCGCCTGCACCGGAATATGGTAGGCAATCCGCACGCTCAGCCAGGGTAACAGAATGAATACGTAGAAGAAGCCCAGACATATCGTCCCGCACAGCGCCAGCAGCATACCGCGCTTGCGGCGCTCCAGACGGTGTACCAGCGTCGGCTTGCTGCGCGAGAAATACCAGCCGCGAAACGACGCGTCGTCTTCCGGCACGAAGCGTGCGCCGTCCGGAAACGTAATGGTCAGCGGAATGCTTCCCAGCGCATCGGAAACCGTCAGTTGATCCAGAGAAAAGGAACGGTTGCCGCTTTCCAGATGCAGCATGATAAAAGAGCCGCTTTCCCCCAACGTAAGACGGGCAGCCTCACGGGCCGCCCGTCCGGGGTACTGGTAGTGTCCCGCGCAGATCACGATGGCAGTCTCACAGACCCGCGCCTAAATCGAACGCCTGCGCAATTTCTTCAGCAACAGCAACGTTAGCCGAGTCTTTGTGCGCGTGAACATTCAGCAGAGCCAGATCGCCTTCAACTTCGGTCGCTTCAGCGATGTAGCGGGCATGACGTACTTCCGCCACCGGAATCGCCAGCCCCAGGGAGAACACCACCATCAGCGTGTTGGTCAACATCAGCCCCAGGTAGGGCAGCGTGCTCATGGAAGAGTGAAACTTAATCCGGTCTTCGTTAAGCGTGGTCTGACGGAACAGATAGTTACGCTGCGCCACAACCTGATAGCTCATCGCCACCAGTACGCCGATAAGCAGCAGTACATAAGAAAGCAGGATCGCCCCCATGTTGCCCAGCACCATCATCGCAGCGGCTTCTTCGCTCATGCCGTACGCGGCGCCCATAGAGAGGGAAGCAATGAACGACCCCATCATCAACGCCATCGCAATCAGGAACGGCAGCAATATCAGCAAAGAAATCAGACTAAACTTTATGAAAGCGGCTTTCTTGATCACCGCTTTAAACGCGGAGTCGCCGAAAAACAGGTTATTAATGTACAGGTCGGTATGCATCGCGGAAATAATGCCCTGCATCGCCGCCAATCCGGGAATGAACAACACAATCAGGAGCAGACCAACGAAAATAGCACCGCCGCTACCGCCGGATTGCGTCGCCAGAAATGCCAGTGCAATCAACGCCGCATAAAAGAGAACGAACATCATCAGCGGGCAGAAAAACATTACCCAATACGCTTTGCCCATTTGGCAATGGTAATTAAAGCGCACCCCGCGATAGCTGCTCATAATTGCGTTATAACGCCAGCTGCGTACGACGATCCACGGAATCATGCCTAAGAAAATCAACAGCATCAGCACGCTCAGCAGCGGAGAGAACAGGGAGAAGACAAAAAACAGGATTAATCCGCCGGCCACCAACAGACGACCTTTGAGGATCTGCATCGGCTGAGCCAGGTAATCAAAACGATCGCCTGCCAGTTCAGTATTTCCATAGAAATAACGACGACGGCGCACCGTGGCCCATGCGGAATAAATACCTAATGTAATTGCCGTAAGTAGAGCATTCACAAACCAAATAGAAAAATACTCACCACCTTTACCATGAAACTTCATGCGGTAGCGGTTATTTGCCATCCCATCATTGTTTGACATAATATTCTTTCATCCTGGAAAGTAAAAAAACAAATCACTACCTTCAGCCCTTCCCTATTAAGAACAAAGAAAGTAAAAGGCTTATTTACTAAAAAATAATGTGAATATTTCGGACTAATGACATATTCATCATGAATTTAATCATGCCTCTCCCGGAGCAGCAATCGTTATCACCAATATTTTCTGTGAAACGCAACACACCATTGCATCGGTTAAGGGTTCAGTGGTATTAACAACGTTGGTATTTTTTCCGTGGCATCCGGGTCATTCCATGAGCGACATCACTTTTTCTCTTCCCATTGAACTGCAAATCCGCCCCATTACCCGTGGCGACAACCAGGCTATCGCCGACGTTATCCGCCGGGTATCCGCCGAACACGGCCTGACGGCGGACAAGGGCTACACGGTTTCCGACCCTAACCTGGACCAGCTGTTTGAGGTATACAGCCAGCCACGCAGCGCCTATTGGGTCATTGAGTACGAAGGAAAGGTGGCCGGCGGCGGCGGCATAGCGCCGCTGACCGGGGCAGATGAAACGCTGTGTGAACTACAGAAAATGTATTTTTTGCCCGCATTGCGCGGTAAGGGCCTGGCGCGCCAGTTGGCGCTGCTGGCGATGGAGTTCGCCCGCAGTAAAGACTTTACCCATTGTTATCTGGAAACCACGGCCAGCCTGACTACCGCCATCGCGCTGTATGAGAAGATCGGCTTTCGCCATATCGATCATGCGCTGGGCAGCACCCGACACGTGGATTGCGAAGTGCGCATGCTGCGGGCGTTATGACGCCAGGCGCTCGCGCACCTGCATCAGGGCAAACCCCAGCAAATTGAGGCCGTTCCACAGGCGGGGATTCTCCGCCCGGACATCGTCCGCCGCCAGTCCGATGCCCCATATACGATCAACCGGACTGGCTTCAACCAACACCCGTTTCCCGGTCGCCAGCAGGAACTCGCCCAGTTCCGGATGCTGGGAAAATTTATGCCAGTTTCCTTCACATACCAGCCCGAAGCGCTGCTGCTCCCAGCGTACCGCATCAAACCCGCTCACCTCGCGGCCCAACCGCTTGGCCTGCGCCGGAGAAGCCGCGGCCAGAATACGGACGGCCATGGTTTCGTCATTGAACAGACGGGCTTTCTGCACCATCATCCAGTGTTCCGCCGTCGCGTAACGCTCACCGTCAACCACGAACGCCGACGGCCACCACTGACTGAAACAGGACGCAGTAATGCGCCCGTCCTTCGCCGGTTGATGGCCCCAAAACATCAGATAACGAAACCGCTGGCCCCGTTCCACTTCCCTGATAAGCGCATCCCGAGTGTGCATACTTTCCTTTGCTTATGATTCCGCGCCCTGACTGCACCCGAAATAGAAACGCCCGATGGCCTTCTGGTCGTCATCGGCGCCGATAATAATAGCGTCGGCCTTACCGGCGACGCCGCTCACCGCGCGCTGGTACAGCTCATTGCCCAGGCCGAACACGATTTCATTCTTGCCTAACGGCTTGGCGCCCAGCTCACGCGCCAGCGCGGCCGGATTGCCTTTAACTTCAGCGGTGATGATGACGCCGTTTTCTCCCTCCGTCTGGCTGACGGAATAAACCGGCAGTCCTTTAACCATCAACGGTTTCTCGAAGCGATAAATGTAGTTGTTGTAGGTATCTTCCGCATCATCGAAAGTGATGCGCGCACCGGCGGCTTTCAATACGTTATTTTCCCGGTGGGCATTTGCGCGGGCATGTTCTCCCGGCCGCACGCACAATAAATCCTGTTCCAGCTCCTGCGCGATAATCCCCCGGGCCTGTGCTGCATCCGGCGCATCCGCCGCGGCAGCCACTGCCGGGGCAACCAGCGCGATTCCCAACACCCAAGCGGAAAATGCTTTATTCATTATCTTCAGCCCTCCCACGCCACCATCAACGTATTATCCTTACGCACGCCCCGCCTTTCGCAAAGACGGGGGAACACCGTCCGGGATCAGTGACGCTTGCCGTCATCGTCCTCGTCGTAATATTCGCCGTCCACGCCATCGTCATCCTGCGCGTCCGGATCTTCAAAGTAAGTGCCCCAGCCATCGTAGTTCACACCGAACTTCTCAGCCAGATTCACCAACTGTTCTACCTGTTTATCAATGATTTCCGACTTTAATCCGACTTCACTGATCACGTCGCAGCACATCAGGATCGAACCGTCTTCCACCTCGAACTCTTCGGCGTCGGTCACTTCATATCCCAGCTTGAACGCCTCCACGGCGGCCTTTTCCAGCAGTTCGAAATTCTCCGCCGACAGGTGATGCTCTATGGTATACAGCGCGTCAGGATCGCTTCCGTCATCCAGCAGCTCTTCAATAATCAAACGCGTTTCTTCGCGTTGCTCTTCCAACAGCTCACGGTTTGCCATGACCTTATCCTCGTTCTGGCCGGTTTTAGGAGCATTCTCGCACAGCCGCGCGCAGCGCTCCACCAGAAACAGGAAAGATTTCACGCGGCGCTTGCATTTGAATTTTAATACACATAATGTGAATATAAATTCAAATGCGTTTACAGCGGGGACGATACCATGAATCAGTTAAACAAGCGGCATTTTCTGCGGTTGCTGGATTTCACGCCGGCAGACATCGCATATTTACTCACTCTCTCAGCAGACCTTAAACAGGCCAAAAAGAACGGCACCGAGAAAAAAACGCTCTGCGGTAAAAATATTGCGCTCATCTTCGAAAAAGATTCGACCCGAACCCGCTGCTCTTTCGAAGTTGCCGCTTACGACCAGGGCGCCCACGTCACGTATCTCGGCCCGACCGGCAGCCAGATTGGCCACAAAGAATCCATCAAGGACAGCGCACGCGTGCTCGGCCGGATGTATGACGCCATTCAGTACCGCGGCTGGGGGCAAAACGTGGTGGATGAGCTGGCAGCGTATGCCGGCGTGCCGATCTGGAACGGCCTGACCAACGAATTTCACCCCACCCAGATCCTGGCCGATTTTCTGACGATCCAGGAACATCTGCCGGGTAAGCCGCTGTCGCAGGTTAAGCTGGCTTATCTGGGGGACGCGCGCAACAACATGGGGAATTCCCTGCTGGAAGGCGCGGCGCTGATGGGAATGGAGCTGCGTCTGGTGGCCCCGAAAGCCTGCTGGCCGGAAGAACATCTGGTGGCAGAATGTCAGGCGGTGGCGGCCAAAACCGGCGCCAAACTGATCCTGACAGAAGACGTGGCCGAAGGAGTGAAAGACGCGGACTTCCTGTATACCGACGTGTGGGTCTCTATGGGCGAACCGAAAGAAGTGTGGAAGGAGCGCATCGCGCAGTTGCTGCCGTATCAGGTCAACATGAACGTGATTAAACTGACCGGCAATCCGCAGGTCAAATTCCTGCACTGCCTGCCGGCGTTTCACGACGATCAGACCGCGCTCGGCAAGCAGATGGCGGAACAGTATGGCCTGCATGGCGGTATGGAGGTCACCGACGAAGTGTTCGAATCGGAGCACAGCGTAGTGTTTGATGAAGCGGAAAACCGGATGCATACCATCAAGGCTGTGATGGTGGCGACGTTGGGTGAATAACCGCGCAATGTTCATTACGGGGCGGCGGCGTCTCCGCCGCGCCCGTCAGGCGTTCCGAATGACCCGCCGGCAACGCACAAAATATCTTTTTAAATCGATCCGCCGAAATTCATCAGCCGACCCCGGCGAAACCCGCCATGCGACTTTTGGCGCACTCCAGCCGGAGGCCGGGAAATTTATCCCGACATCCGGCATGCTCATCCCCGAGCCTGAGCCGGTGCATGAACATGCCGTTATCGCGGCGCGGTGAACCCTTTACGCCGTAGCAACCTCAGGCCGTACCCAGGTTCCCTTCTCGCCTTTCAGAATCGCCGGAGCATCCTTCAGCGCGCCGATATAAGCGCTGTTGCCGCTGCGTTCTACGAAATCAATCACCGCTTCCGCCTTCGGCCCCATCGCACCGTCCGGCGCGGCGAACGGGCGCAGGGTTTCCGGCGAGGCGTGGCGCAGCGCGCGGGCCTGCGGAGTGCCCCAGTCCTGATAAACCGCGTCAGCATCGGTCAGGATCATCAGCGCATCGGCATTTAACGCCTGCGCCAGACGGGAAGCCGCCAGATCTTTATCGATCACCGCCTCCACGCCGCAATAGCCATTTTCCTGCGCCACTACCGGCGTACCGCCACCGCCGGCGCAAATTACGATGTTGCCCTGATCCAGTTGCTGACGAATCGCCGTCAGCTCGATGATGCGCCGCGGGTGCGGCGAGGCAACGACGCGGCGGATTTTGTCTCCGTCGCGCTTCATCTGCCAACCGTAGCGGGTTTCCAGCGCCTGTTGCTCTTCCGGCGCATAAACCGGGCCGATAAATTTACTCGGCGTATGGAACGCCGGATCGGCGGGGTCTACCTCCACCCGCGTCAGCAGTGTAGCCACCGGCGGCATTCCGGGCCGGCGCTCCAGCACCTGCGCAATCATGTAGCCCAGCATGCCCTGCGTTTGCGCCACCAGCACGTCCAGCGGGTAGGCGGGAAATTCCGCGCATGACAAATTCTGCAACGCCAGCAACCCGACCTGCGGCCCGTTGCCATGCACGATAACCACCCGGTATTCCCGGCTCAGTTCGCTGACCACCCCGGCCACCTGTTCAATATTGCGGTACTGGTTTTCGGCAGAAAGCGTTTCTCCGCGCTGCAACAGGGCATTTCCCCCCAGCGCAATCACAATAGTCTTTTTCATTTTTTCCCCAATACTGAAAATTATGTTTCGCCCTCACCATAAAGTTCCCGGAAAAATAAAATGTGACCGTTATCGTTATTAATTTATATCTTCATTATATTTTGATAATGACGCGTCATGCGCCGTTCTTTTATTAAATTAAATCTAAAAATGGTTATTTAAAGTTTTTTAATAATCTCCGCGACCATAACCAAAAAATCCCTCACAATCATTCAAATGTGATTTACCTCACCAGAACCCGGGGTTTCTTGCTATAGCGTAGGGCCATCACAGAAGCACCAGCGCACAGGTTAGTTTGTGAATTTTCTGTACTAATAATGAAAAAATATTTTTTTGTCCGGGAGACTTTATTATGTCTGAACAGGTGAATTCAGCGGCGGTGCCGCAAAAAAAGGGAATACCCGCCTGGTGGGTAACCGTATTTCTCTTCTGGCTCGGTTGGATATTTATGTATGCTGACCGTACGGTATTAAACCCGGTCATGGGGGAATTGGAAAAAGAGTTCGGACTTACCGGAACTCAGTTAGGATTATTAAACTCGGTCTTCTATTTTTCTTATGCATTATTGCAGGTTCCCGCCGGCGTCCTCGGCGATAAAATAGGCAAGAAAAAGGTATTGATCCCCGGTTTCCTGTTATTCGGCGCTTTCACCGCCGTCACCGGCTGGGCCAAAAGCTGGTATACGCTGCTGATGGCGCGCGTCGTCACCGGCGCGGGCGAAGGGACTTACTACGGACCGCAGTACGGCCTCTCTTCCGAACAAATTCCGAAAAAATACCGTTCGCTCGGCAGCGCCATCATCAACAGCGGTATGGCGTTTGGTATCGCGCTCGGCCTGATGTCGTCCAGCTGGCTGGTGTATGACCAGGGCCACAGCTGGCGCATGCCGTTTTATGCCATGGCGGTTCCCACCATTCTGACCGGCCTGGCGATTTGGTTCTTCGTTAAAGAGAAGAAGCGCCAGCCGGCGATCGCCCAAGACGGCACGGTGAAAAAAGGTAAATTCAGCGATTTGTTCAAGAACCGCAACCTGCTGCTGGTTTATCTGATGGTGTTCTGCAGCCTGTTCGGCTTCTTCGTCATCCTCACCTGGCTGCCCTACTACCTGCAAAGCGAGCGCGGCATTCCGGGCAGCGAAACCGGGTTCATCTCTTCGCTGGTTGCCTGGATCTCCATCCCCGGAGCCCTGCTGTTCTCCACCATCTCTGACCGTCTGGGCAAGCGTAAGCCGCTGATCCTGATACTGGTTCCTCTGGCCATCATCAGCATGCTGTCCATTGCCTGGATGCCCACCATGACCGGCGTCGTCGTCGCGCTGTGCGTTTACGGCCTGGTCGGCAAGCTGGCGCTTGACCCAGTGCTGGTCGCACTGGTCGCCGACAGCGTCGACGAGAGCAACTACAGCTCCGCATTCGGCCTGTTCAACTTCATCGGCATGAGCTCTTCCATCCTGGCTCCGGTCATCGCCGGCGCGGCGCGTGACGTTACCGGCAGTCTGGCATCCAGCTTCTACGTTTCCGCAGCGCTGCTGGTTGTCGGCCTGTGCGGCATGCTGTTCCTGAAAGAAAAGAAATAATCCGAGGTGATTCAAGATGATTTATGCGTTTGTCAAAAAGGGGAGCTTCCAGGATTCCGTCAGCCTGATGCTGATATCCCGCAAGCTGAGCGCCCTGCCGGAAGTAGACGAGGTGTCGGTGATGATGGGCACGCCGGCCAACAAATCGCTGTTAGAGGCCACCGGATTCTGGCATGACGATTTCGCCGACGCCACGCCCAACGACATCTGTGCCTCCATCCGCACCCACGACGCGGTCGCAGACATCATACCGCGGATGCGCAAACAGCTCGATGAAGAGCTTAACGCTATCGCCCAGGGTCAGAGCGGCGGCCAGCACCTGCAAAAAGCACGCCGCTGGGAAAGCGCCTGCCAGAAACTGCCTGACGCTAACCTGCTGCTGATTTCCGTCGCCGGCGAATATGCCGCCGGGCTGGCGCAGCAGGGGCTGGACGCGGGTAAAAACGTGATGCTGTTTTCCGACAACGTGCCGCTGGAACAGGAAATTGCGCTTAAGCAATGCGCCCGTGACAAGGGCCTGCTGGTGATGGGGCCGGACTGCGGCACCGCCATGGTGGCAGGCGCGCCGCTGGCGTTCGCCAACGTGCTGCCGCACGGTTCCATCGGCGTGATCGGCGCTTCCGGCACCGGCATTCAGGAGCTGACGTCCCAAATCGCCCTGCTCGGCCAGGGGATTACCCACGCAATCGGCCTGGGCGGTCGCGACCTGAGTAACGACGTCGGCGGGCTGAGCGCCCTGACCGCCCTCGATATTCTGGCCGCAGACGAACAGAGCAAGGTACTGGCGTTCGTGTCTAAACCGCCGGCGCCGTCGGTACGCCGCAAGGTGCTGGAGGCGATGAAAGCGATTCCCAAACCGGTGGTGGCGCTGTTCCTTGGCAGCAAGCCGGAACAGCGCCATGACGGCAACGTCTGGCTGCCCGGCTCGCTGGCGGAAGCGGCTCAGCTTGCCGCAATGCTCGCCAGCGTGGAGCAAATCGCCACCCTGCATCCCGCTGTTACCGGCAAGAAGATCCTCGGCCTGTACGCCGGCGGTACGCTGGCCGCCGAGGCGGCGATGCTGCTGGCTGCGCAGATCGGCGCAGAGCCGGACAGCCATCACGATCGCGGCGTCATGCTGAACGCGCAGGGGCACATGCTGATTGACCTCGGCGACGACGCTTACACCGTAGGCCGTCCGCACCCGATGATCGACCCCACTACCCGTTCGCTGGAGATCGACAAGCTGAGCCGAGAAACCGACGTCGGCGTACTGCTGGTCGATGTCGTGCTGGGTTACGGCGCCTGCGACGATCCGGCCAGAGCGGTACTGGATGCGGTAGAGAAAGTACGCGCTGCACGCGGCCCGGCCAACCCGCTGGTGGTGATCGCCACCGTGACCGGAACGCAGAAAGATCCCCAGCCGCGCGCCGCGCAAATCGACACGCTGATCAACGGCGACATTGTAGTGATGAACACCTTGCAGGAAGCGGTGCTGCTTGCCCACCACCTGACCACCCGCCACCCGCAGGGAGAGGCCCGCCCCCGTCCCGCGCTGCTGGACGGCGTGCAGGTGATCAACGCCGGCCTGCGCAGCTTCGCCCAGGATCTGCAAAGCGCGGGCTGCCCGGTGGTGCATTACCAGTGGGCGCCGGTCGCCGGCGGCAATGCCCGCCTGGCCGCCCTGTTATCCCGGTTGCAGTAATCGAACGAATACATCAGAAGAAGAGGTTGTTATGTACAAATCTATTGCCGAGGCCAACGACGCCATCATTGAACGTATTAAAGCGGCCCGTCCCCATTGGATTGACGTTCGCCCCGCAGCCGACGTTATCCCGGAACTGCAACAGGGCCGTAAGCTGCTGCACGCCGGCCCGCCGATTTGCTGGCAGGACATGACCGGGCCGATGCGCGGCGCCTGCATCGGCGCCAGCCTGTTTGAAGGCTGGGCGGCCAGCGAAGAAGAAGCGGCCGCGTTACTGGAAAACGGCGAAATTACCTTTATCCCCTGCCACCATGTCAATGCGGTAGGTCCGATGGGCGGCATCACCTCCGCCACCATGCCGGTTATCGTGGTGAAAAACGTCACGCACGGCAACAGCGCGTATTGCAACCTGAACGAAGGCATCGGGAAAGTCATGCGCTTCGGCGCATACGGCCCGGACGTGCAGCAGCGCCTGCGCTGGATGCGCGATACGCTGGCGCCGGTGCTGAGCCGGGTGCTGCGCGACACCGAAAACGGCATCGACCTGACCGCCCTGATGGCGCAGGCCATTACCATGGGCGACGAATTCCACCAGCGCAACATCGCCGCTTCGGCGCTGCTGATGCGTACCCTGGCGCCGAAAATCGCCCTGCTGGACGGTGACAAAGAGAAACTGGGCGAAGTCCTGCAGTTCCTCAGCGTGACCGACCAGTTCTTCCTCAACCTGGCAATGGCCTACTGCAAAGCGGTGATGGACGCTGCCGCCGCTATCAAGGCCGGTTCCATCGTCACCGCCATGACGCGTAACGGCCGCAACTTCGGCATCCGCGTCAGCGGGTTGGGCGATCGCTGGTTCACCGCGCCGGTCAATACGCCGCAGGGGCTGTTTTTCACCGGCTTCAGCCAGGATGACGCCAACCCGGACATCGGCGACAGCGCCATCACGGAAACCTTCGGCATCGGCGGCGCGGCGATGATTGCCGCTCCGGGCGTCACCCGCTTCGTCGGCGCGGGCGGCATGGAGGCAGCGCAGGAAACGTCGGAAGAAATGAGTGAAATCTACCTGCAACACAACCCGCTGCTGCAAATTCCCTCATGGAACTTCCAGGGTGCCTGCCTCGGGCTGGATATCCGCAGAGTGGTGGAAACCGGTATCACCCCGCTGATCAATACCGGTATCGCGCATAAAGACGCAGGCATCGGTCAGGTCGGCGCCGGGACGGTACGCGCACCGTTGCCCTGCTTCGAACAGGCGCTGGAAGCCCTGGCTGAAGCCATGAATATCAAGGCGGAAGTCGAGTAAATGCCGTAACGCGCAACGGGGGTGCTGAAGCGCTCCCGTTGCGCGGCTTCATGGATACGGAGCGACAGGTACACGACAGAGATAAATACAGGGAGGCCAGCATGACCATCACGCCACTCGCCACCGCATGCTCTGCTCCACTTCAAACCGGCTTTTGGCGCTGCCACAGCCACTTTCGTCATGCCATCAATCTCCAGCATCCTCAGGGCGATCTCTTAACCCTGCTTTGCACCGCGCCGGAACTGACCCCGATGGGATGGTTGCTGGCCCGGACTGATTTCCATGCCATCAGCTCGCGCCTGAAGCCCGGCCAAACGCTGCACATGACGCAGGACGGCCTGCACGGCAACGGCTTTCATATTTCCCGGCCGCGCCGCTGTCTCGCGCTTAACCCTGCGCCAGCCCCGCAACTCCCCGATCTTGCCTCACACTTAACCGGCATCCCGCATCCCACCGGCCTCTGCGGCCCGCTGAACCGTGCACTCCAGCAACCGGATAGCATTCAGGCACGTCTGTTCGCGATCCTGAACGCCTGGTTCACCACCGGCGCAGGCGTGCCGGCAACCTTTATCGGCCTCGGCCCCGGCCTCACCCCCAGCGCGGACGACATGGTGATCGGCGCTCTGGCGCTGTTGCATACGTCGCCTGAATTGCGCGCCCAAATGCGAAGCCGTTCCCTGTTGCCAAACCTCAATGAACTCCATACGCTGACAACCCCGGTCAGCGCCTGTTATCTTAACCATGCCAGCCAGGGACGGTTTTCGTCAGCCCTGATTCGCCTGCTGCGCCGCCTGACCCGCGGCTCACCGGCCACGAACGGGGCGATCGCTAAACTGTTGGCGCACGGGCATACCTCAGGCGCCGACACGCTGCTGGGTATCTGCGTTGCGCAGCGCTGGCTGTCAGTCACTTATCCGGGAGCCGTCCGTTATGTTTGATCAGGAAACTTTGCGAACCTTTATCCGCGTTGCCGAAAGCCGCAGCTTCTCCAAAGCGGCGGAGAGCCTGCACAAAACGCCGGCGGCAATCAGCTACCGGATAAAAATGCTGGAAGAACATCTCGGTACGCTGCTGTTTTTACGCACCACCCGTACCGTAACGCTGACGCCCGCCGGCAATCATTTGCTGGAACGCTGCCATCAGTGGCTGAGCTGGATCGATGCGATGCCGGATGAACTGAGCCAAATCAACGACGGCGTAGAGCGTCAGGTCAATCTGGTGGTGAACAACCTGCTGTATAACGCGGCAGCGGCCGCACGCCTGCTGAGCTGGCTTAATCAGCGTTTTCCCTTTACCCAGTTTCAGCTGTCGCGCCAGGTGTATATGGGCGTGTGGGATTCCATGCTGTACGGCGATTTTCAGCTCGCCATCGGCGTCACCGGGTCGGAGTCGCTTTCCAACTCCATCAGCCTGCTGCCGTTCGGCGAAATCAGTTGGGTGTTCGTCATCGCGCCGCATCATCCGCTGGCGGCCAAAAGCGGTACGTTGGGCGAAGCACAGCTGCGGGCTTATTCCGCAATCAATATCGAAGATACGTCGCGCAACCTGACGAAGCGGGTTGCCTGGCTGCTTTCCGGGCAGAAGGAAATCAAGGTGCCGGATATGCAGACCAAGCTGGAATGCCATCTGGACGGGTTGGGCGTCGGCTTTTTGCCTAAAAACCTGTGTCAGCCCTATATCGACAGCGGGCAGTTGATCGCCCGCGATGTGGAAAACCGCCGTCAGCCGTCGCCGCTGTCGTTGGCCTGGAGTAAGGAGCGCAGCGGCAAAGCGGTACGGGAGATCGTTTCGCTGTTTCGGCACGGCGACGAGCGCATCAGCGGTTTCCTCAATAATATCGACCGTTTGCCGCCGCTATAACTCAGGGCAGGGACGAAACCAGCATCTTCACCACCGCCTTTTTCACCGGCGCGTTTTCACCCACCGAGCACAGCGGTTTGTGTACTTCTCCCGGATAGAATACGACGAAGTCACCGGCGTTCAGCACCATGGTTTTTTCCTGCAAGCCTTCGTCGCCCGCAGGCAGGAAAGCAATGTCCTTGTCCGCCAGCCAGTCGGTCTCCGGCGTGCCCGCCGGCAGGTTGCTGAAACTCATGCCTTCCTGCCCGGCCAGTACGATTTGGATGTCGAGATAACGCGCGTGATATTCGGCACGGCGCTCCAGGCGTGGAGATGTGGTGTCGTTGGAAATCAGTACAAACTGACGGTCGCCATCGATGTCATACTTACCCAGCGGCGTGTCAGCGTTAAAGTTCGCCATCACGTGCTGAATAGCGGCTTTCAGCGCTGCGGGCAGGTAAGGCATCAGGGTAAGGTGATGAACATTGCCGGTAATCATAGATTGCCTCTGTTAAATTAGTGATAAAAATGAAATGATGTTTCATTTTTATCACTAATTTAACCTTATGTCATCCGGAGATGCATCAGGCAGTGATGAAACAACGGGAATTTCTCCGCTGATGATTCGGAATGAATATCAGGGCAAAAAAGTGAGAGACAGGCGGAAATGTACCGGTAAATATTCCCGGTACATTTCATTCACGACAGTTATTCCAGCAGCCAAATAGCTTCGTATGGTCTTAATACCCCAGACGCGCTTCCATCCTCCGGGTAGTTCCCCATCAGCCTTTGTGCGTTGGCATCAATGCCCTCTCTGCTCCACGCCTGCGTTTCCCCGCTGAGGTTAACCGCCACCCACAGCGTCTGTTCCTGCCAGCGACGGCGATAAACCCACAGCACCGGGCTTTCCGGCAGCAGGTCACGGTAGTCGCCGAAGGTCAGTATTTCATGCTGTTTACGCAGTTGGATCAGTTGCCGGTAGCAATGAAACACCGAATCCGGGTCCTGCACCGCTGCCGCCGCGTTGATGGTGGTGAAGTTTTCGGCCAGCGGTATCCACGGCGTTCCGTGGGTAAAACCGGCGTGTTCGCCGCTATCCCACTGCATCGGCGTGCGTCCGTTGTCGCGGGACTTGGCCGCGAGGATCGCCAGCAGGCTGCTCTCCGTGCGGCCCTGCTCACGCAGTTCGCGAAACATATTGAGGCTTTCCACATCCCGGTATTGATCAATGCGGGTAAAGCCCGGATTGGTCATGCCCAGCTCTTCCCCCTGGTAGATATACGGCGTTCCCTGCATGCCATGCAGCGCCATCGCCAGCATTTTGGCGGCAGTAACGCGCAGCGGGCCGTCATTGCCGAAGCGGGAAACAATGCGCGGCTGATCGTGGTTACACCAGAACAGGGCGTTCCAGGCTTTGCCGTGCATACCGCGCTGCCAGTGGGTAAAAATCTGTTTAAGCTGCACAAAGTCCGGCGCTGCCCGCGTCCATTTTTCCCCGTTGGGGTAGTCCACCTTCAGATGGTGAAAGTTGAACGTCATCGACAGCTCATCACCATCCAGCGCCGCGTAGCGCTGACAATGCTCCAGCGAGGTGGAAGACATCTCGCCGACCGTCATCAGCCCGCGCGGCCGGAACACATCGCGGCTGAACTCCTGCAGGAATTCATGGATGCGCGGCCCGTCGGTGTAGAAACGCCGCCCGTCGCCGCTGCTATCATTGGGGAAATCCTGTTGCTTGGAAACCAGGTTCACCACGTCCAGCCGCATGCCGTCCACGCCTTTGTCGGCCCAGAACTCGCAGACTTTTTTCAGCGCGTCCCGCACCGGCGGATGCTCCCAGTTCAAATCCGCCTGCTCCGGGGCGAACAGGTGCAAATAGTATTTACCGACCGCCGCATTCCACTGCCAGGCAGGGCCGCCGAACTTGGAGCGCCAGTTGTTGGTCAGCTGACGCCAGATGTAAAACTGCCGGTGCGGATTGTCCGGCTTCTGTGCTTCAAGGAACCACGGATGCGCGGTGGAAGTGTGGTTAAAAACCATGTCCATCACGATGCGGATACCACGTTGATGCGCCTGCTCCACCAGGTCGGTGAAATCATCCATCGTGCCGTAGGCCGGATCGATGGCGCAGTAATCCGCCACATCGTAGCCGTTATCCACCTGCGGCGATGGATAAACCGGCGTCAGCCACAGCGCATCCACGCCCAGCTGTTGCAGATAGTCCAGCCGCTGGATAACGCCCCTCAGATCCCCGGTTCCCCTGCCCGTCGTATCCTGAAAGCTTTTCGGGTAAATCTGGTAAATCACCCCGTTTTGCCACCAGGGAAGGGAAGTTTGCATAATTCGACTCCAATAACATGTTACTGCGGCAACTCGCCGCGGCTGGCTTTGCGCTTATACACCGCCAGCGTCAATACCATCGGCACCGCGATGGCCACCACCATCGCCAGCGCATAAATTCCCCAGAAGCGCGGCTGAATAGAAAGAATGCCCGGCAAACCACCGACGCCGATACCGTTCGCCATCACACCGCTCAGGCCGCAAATCAGCCCGGCGCAGGCCGCGCCGATCATCGCGCACAGCATGGGGAAGCGGTATTTGAGGTTGATGCCATACATCGCCGGTTCGGTAACGCCCAGATAAGCGGAAATCGCCGCGGGTACGGAGACTTCCCGCTCATTGGCCTTGCGGCTGATGATGATGATCGCCAGCACCGCCGACGCCTGGGCAATGTTAGACAGCGCGATAATCGGCCACACCGGGGTGCCGCCCATGCTCTGCACCATCTGCATATCAATGGCAAGCGTGGTCTGATGCACGCCGGTCACTACCAGCGGCGCATAGAGGAAGCCGAACAACGCAGCGCCGATCGGCGCGAAGCTGCCGGTCATCACCGCCTTCACCGCCCAGGCCACGCCGTCGCCGATCATGCGGCCGAACGGGCCAATCAGGGTATGAGCCAGGAACACCGCCAGCAGCAGGGAAACCACCGGCACCACCACCAGATAGAGATAATCCGGCACGATGCGTTTCAGGCGGGTTTCAATCCACCCCAGCGCCAGACCAGCCAGCACCGAAGGGATCACCTGCGCCTGATAGCCCACCTTCTCCACCGTGAACCAACCGAAATTCCAGACTTCCGGAAGCTGCTGCCCCAGCATGTAAGAGTTCATCAGCTGTGGAGAAACCAGCGTAATCCCCAGAACGATGCCCAGAATCGGCGTGCCGCCCATTTTCTTCACCGTAGACCAGCAGATCCCTACCGGCAGGTAGAAGAAAATCGCCTCCCCCAGCAGCCAGAGGAAGTCATAAGCCGTTTTCCAGAACGGATGCAACTGCGTCAGGGTTTTACCGTCCACCATCGGAATATCGCCGATAACGTTACGGAACCCCAGAATCAGACCGCCGCTGATCAAAGCAGGCAGCAGCGGGAAGAAAATTTCTGCGAAGTGAGAGATGGCGTTTTCATACCAGCTCATATTTTTACGTGCGGCGACCTTAGCCTGTTCTTTGTTGCTGGCGTCAACCTGCGCGGCGGCGATTAACGCCTGGTACCAGTCACCCACATCTGTGCCGATCACTACCTGAAACTGCCCGGCATTGGTGAAGCAGCCCTTCACCATCGGCAGCGCCTCAATATCTTTCGGCGACGCCAGCGCCGGATCGTTCAGCACGAAACGTAAACGGGTCAGGCAGTGACTCACCGTCGCGATGTTCTCCTTGCCGCCCACCAGCGCGATTAAACGCTCGATGTACTGCTGTTGTACTTTGCTCATAGTAAGCACCCGTAGAAGTAAAGAGGTCTCTGATTCAAAGGATATGTTCTCTTTAACAGACTAGTCAGAAGTTGGCGTTTGTTAAATGGGAACGTTCCCGAAAATCAATGGAGATCACAAAATGGCGACATTTCATTCAAAAAAGAGGGGGAAAGAGGACGACAGGAGGGTTAACGCCAGCCGATATTTACCGGCTGGCATCAGCACATCAGCGACGAACGGCGATGGCTTCGATTTCGATCTTCACGTCTTTCGGCAGACGCGCGACTTCCACACAGGAACGGGCCGGGAAGGTCGCCTTATGCTCATTGAAGAATTTCTCGTATTCTGCGTTTACTGCCGCAAAATCGTTGAGATCTTTAACGAACACCGTGGTTTTAACGATATCGCCCACTTTCAGGCCGGCGGCTTCGACGATAGCCCGGACGTTTTCCAGAGACTGGCGCGCCTGTGCGACAACATCATCCGCAACCTGGCCAGTTTTCGGATCAACCGGGATCTGACCGGAAGTAATGATCATGCTTCCCAGATCAACGCCCTGAACGTAAGGACCGATCGCTGCGGGGGCCTGCTCTGTACTGATGATACGTGACATGTCTGCTCCTTTTTGGACTCTGACGGGCCGGGCGGTACATCGCACCGGCGCTTATGCCCGAAAACAACGGGCATCTACGGATAATAACACCGGGCTATTATAAGTAGAGCGCCGCCGGATGCACAGTGACCCGGCCCACAAAGGACGGTCATCAGATATTCTGCATCACCGCCTGATGGTCAAACTCTTTCTCGCAATATTTACATTTCAACAGAACATTTCCCTGCCGTGTACGTACTGCAAAGCCAGAAGTCACTTGTTCACCGCGGCTGATGCAGTTGCTGTTCGGGCAGTCCAGCACGCCGTCAATGCGTTCCGGCAGGCCGAGCGTCAGCTTGCGCACCACTTCATAGTTTTCAATACGGTTAACCGTGGCTTTCGGCGCATACATCGCCAGCTGGTTGGCCTGCTCTTCGGTCAGGAAAGTATTTTCAATTTTAATCAGGTCCTTACGCCCCAACTCATTGGAAGGCAGGTTCAGGCCGATGGTAACGCGGTTGTCGGTTTCGGTCAGTTTAAACAGGGTCAGCAGCTTAAAGCCGACATGGGCGGGAATATGATCGATGACGGTGCCGCATTTGATGGCTTCAACCTGCAATTTGTTATCGTGCGTCATGTGCGTGTCTCCCTTAAAAATTCAGTTCAGCGTTTAAAACCATCGCCAGCAGCGCCTGGCGGGCGAAAATACCGTTGCCGGCCTGCTGGAAATACCAGGCGTACGGCGTTTTATCCACGTCAGTGGTGATCTCGTCGATGCGCGGCAGCGGATGCAGCACCTTCATGTTGTCTCTGGCCCCTTCCAGGCTGGCGGAGCGCAGCACGAACTGCGCTTTCACGTTGGCATACTCCGACGGATCGAGGCGCTCTTTCTGCACGCGGGTCATGTAGAGAATATCCAGTTCCGGCATCACTTCTTCCATCGTGGCGTGCAGGCTGTACTCAATGCCTTTCTCTTCCAGAATGCTCAGGATGTAGGCCGGCATCGCCAGCGCGTCCGGGGCGATGAAGTAGAAGCGGTTGCCTTCGAATTTCGCCAGCGCCTGGGTGAGGGAGTGAACCGTGCGCCCGTATTTCAGGTCGCCGACCATGGCGATGTTGATATTGTTCAGCCGCCCCTGGGTTTCACGGATGGTGAACAGATCCAGCAGAGTCTGGGTCGGATGCTGGTTGGAACCGTCGCCGGCGTTCAGAACCGGAATACCGCCGCTGTATTCGGTCGCCAGGCGCGCCGCGCCTTCCTGCGGGTGACGCATCACGATGGCGTCAACGTAGGTGCTGATCACCGAAATCGTGTCGGACAGCGACTCCCCTTTCTTGCCCAGCGAGGTGTTGCTGCTGTCGGAAAAACCGACCACCGACGCCCCGAGGCGGTGCATAGAGGTTTCAAATGACAGACGGGTACGCGTCGACGCTTCAAAGAACAGGCTGGCAATGACCGTGTTTTTAAGCAGTTCCGGCTGCGGTTTCGCTTTCAGGCGGGCCGCGGTGTCCAGCACCAGCTCCAGTTCCTCACGGTCCAGATCGTTGATTGAGATGATATGTTTCTTATACAGCGGATTAGCCATCGTTCCTCTCCTGTTCGCGTCTCATACCCGATTAATAGTGATGATTATTTTTTGTACTCCCCAATCGCCGGACAAAAAAAAGCCCCTCAATGAGGGGCTTTTAGCGATCGGTTAAGCAACGGAAGGAAAAACGGCTGCTGGCTGCCTTCTTCTGGCAGCGCTTGCGGTCGGAATGCGACCAAAGCTTGTGCTGTAGCAATCACGTTTTTCATGCAGTCTCCCGGCAAATTGTCCGGCATTATACTCAGCAAAATTCGCGCCGCAAGCGGAAATTAACACTTTTTTGTCGTGGGCAATCGTTTTCTTTGCGGAAAACGCCGGAATCAGTCCACCAGCGCCCTTTGGTATTTATCCAGCATCATTGCCAGCCGTTTCACCGGAATCGTCACGGTATAAGGCGCTTCATACTGCACCAGTTTCTGTTGATAGATTTCCAGTTCTTCCAGCAAACGATCGAAATACACCCGCCGCCGGTTGTCGCTGCGGGTGGTAATGATCCGGTTCGCCGTGGCGCGGATCTGTTTGTGGAAATCCGACAGATCCTGATTCTCCGGGATCGGCGCGTTACGCAGCCGCTGGTGCGCGATGATCAGCGTCAGCGCCAGCCGGTATTTGGCAATGTCGTTCGGAAACATATTCAGCAATTGGAACAGTTGCTGATACAACGCTGGCAGGTGGTTTTCGTTACGCCGCGCCTGGTTGGTCGTCAGGGCCGATACCGCGCTGTAAACAAAGCGGTTGAGGAGCGTACGCCCGGTGCGGGCTTTTGAACGATCGCGGATCAGGAACAGAACGATCATCGCCACGAAGCAGCCGATGATCTGCCCCAGGGCGTTATCGATAAAATACGTCACCGAGAAGTTCATCGGGTTACTCAGCATCAGCACATTGATGGTGGACGCCAGCGTCCCGAGCGAGCCCAGACGCCGTTTCTGCACCTCAATGCCGATAAAGAACGCCAGCACGCCCAGGCTGATGCACAGCAGCAGCATACTCTGCTGCGTCGAGGGAATAATCAGCATGTAGTAAAGCGCACCGAGCGGCAGCGCCACCGCCGTTCCCATCAGGAAGTCGATGGAGGTCATACGCGGGTTCGGCGTACGCATCGCCAGCGACGTCACCACGGCGATCATCACCATAAAGCCGCTGCCGGATGTCCAGCCGGTCCACAGCCAGAACAGGGCGCCGATCGAGGTCGCAGCCCAGGTACGCAGGCCGTTAATCATAGCGTGGTGCCCTTCGGCGGAAGAGGACTTGATGATGATCTCCTCTTCCAGCACGCCTTCCTCAACGCTGTTGATGCTGCCGTTGGTGTGTACCCCTTTCGCCAGCAGCAGGTAACGGGTGGCTGCGCCAACCCAGCTGCTGATGGTCAGCGGAATATCCGCACTGTTGGTCACCGCGATAAGCTGGCGCAGGTGCTTCATGCGTTTATGCACGTCCTGCAGGGTTTCAACCGGCATCAGAACCAGTTCCTGGATCTCGCTCTTAATCCGCGCCGGATCCTGGTTGGTGATGAAGAAGGTTTCGCACGCCTGGGTAATCATGGTCAGCGACAGTGTATTCATTGCCCTCAGGCGGCGGTTACAGCGCGCCCAGCGCGAAGACTCCAGCGCCAGGTTGCTGCGCATCCCGTTCAGCGTGTTGGTGTCCCTGACCAGGGCGTTCCAGGCTTTGTCAACCACCTCGCGGCTTTCTCCCCGGATGCAGAGCTGCAACAGCTGAAACTGCTCCACCATCAGGGTGCTGACCTGGCGGTCAATGTCGCTTTTTATCGAACGGGGAGAGAAAAGAATATCGGCCAGTATCGCGCACATGATGCCCAGCACGATCTCGCTGCAGCGTTCTACCGCGAACTGCGGCGCCAGCATGGGGTCGGTATAGCTGGTCACCACCAGAATCAGCGCGGTATAGCCCGACAACCCCAGCGCATACGAGTTTTCCACCCGCACCAGCGACGAGAGCCAGGTACAAACGCCGGCCCAGGCGCAGCACAGCAGCAGCATGACCAGCGGCGCACGCACGAACAGCACCATAATGAGCAGCCCGGCGACGGTACCGAGGAAGGTACCGATAATACGCAGCCAGCCACGATAGCGGATCGCGCCGGCAAAAGGCTCGCCGCCGGCGGCAAACGCCGGACCGGCAGCGACGATGGCCGCCGTCAGCACCGACCAGCGCGGCGTTTGCAGTTGCAGGTGAAAGCCCAGGAATAACGCCAGCACGATGGCAAACGTCAGCTTGCAGGCGAAGCGCAGGCGTAAAAACAGCGCACCGTTCATTGCCAGCCCCGCTTAGCCGAATTCACGCAGACGGTGCAACAACATCACCACCGGAGAAGAGGACTTACGCTGCGCGCCTTTTTGATTCGTTACCACCACGGTCGCCGTGGTGCCGGCCGGGTACGGGTTTTCCTGATCTTTCTCGTCGAGCAGAATTTTTACCGGCACGCGCTGCGCCAGGCGCACCCATTCCAGGTTGGAATCCACCGTGGCAAGCCCTTTACTGTCGGGCGTCGAGCTGGAGTTATGCACGCCGGCGGAAACGCTGTCGACGGTGCCATACAGAATGCGGTTGCTGCCCAGCGGCGTGATTTCCACCCGGTCGCCCTTCTGGATGCTGTCCAGCTTGGTTTCTTCCATATAGGCCAGGATGTAGAAGGAGTCTTTTTTCACCAGCGCCACGGCCGTCGAGCCGCGGTTAATAAACTCGCCGGCATGCACGTTCAGGTTGGTGACCCAGCCGTCCGCCGGTGCTTTCACCACGGTGCGTTCTAAATCGAGCTTCGCCAGATCGCGCGTGGCGATGGCCTTCGCCAGCTGCTGGCGTACCGTCGCCAGCACGTTGCCGGACTGGTCGATCTCTTCCTGCGACATGGCCTGCACGCCGAGGCGCACGCGACGCCCCGCTTCACGGGCTTTTTCCGCCACCAGCACCTGATAATAGCTGACGTCGGCTTCGGCCTGATTCAGCGCCTCTTTATAGCGGGGCTGATCGATAATCATCAGCACCTGCCCCTTTTTGACGAATTGGTTATCCTGAACGGGAACCTCGGACAACAACCCGCTGACGTCGGGCGCAATCGCCACTACGTCAGCCGTAAATTTAGCGTCGCGGGTCCAGGGAGACTCGGTGTAAAACGCCCAGGCCCTGAAGATCGCGATGGCCGCCAGTATCACGATGACAACCGTCACCGCGATCCGGCTTGTTCTTATCATTAACTGATTCACTGTGACCTCAGACAAATAAGCAGGTAATCAAATAGAACAAACAACAATACAGCGCGGTGTTGAACAACGCAGGGTGCCAAACGAAATCATAGATTCCGGTTGGTTGCAGCACACGCTGAAATACGAGAAACAGAAGTAAGGCCACTAAAAGCTCAAAGAAGACGGGCGGGAATGACAGTCCGAAGATAACCATCACCGGTAACAACCCCATATCTCCCCCTACAATGTGCGATAAATAAAAACGTGCGATGTGTGGTAATGCGCTCCGTCGGGCCGCCGGCGCCGGGACGAATGGCCGGGCGCCGGACGTCACGCACATCTTCTCCGCCAACGCGCCGTTCACCTCTTTTACCAGCAGGTTGTTCACGGGGATGGGGATGAAAGAATCTTTCGGGGATGTGTTGCCACAAAGTCCGGGATGAGATGTACGTCGCGCAGTTTGCGTCTAAACCCAACTTTAGTTCATTGTGGGCTATATTAGCGCAATAATTATCACCCCGTACAGGATATGTGACCTAAATCACTTTTCACTTCAACTTAACAATCCGCTGCGTTTCGCCTATTCTTAAGAAGGCGCTATCGTCCTAACTCCGCGGCCTGATGGCCGATTCTTGCGATTGACATTTAGGCAGAATAAATAATGGAACGACTCAAACGTATGGCCGTTTTTGCCAAAGTGGTGGAATGCACCTCTTTTACCCGCGCGGCAAACCTGCTGGAAATGAGCGTCTCATCCATCAGTCAGACCATCTCCAAACTGGAGTCGGAGCTGAACGTCAAGCTGCTCAACCGCAGCACGCGCAGTATCGGCCTGACCGAAGCCGGGCGGATTTACTACCAGGGATGCCGCCGTATGTTGCAGGAGGCGCAGGAGGTGCACGAACAACTGTACGCCTTCAACAACACCCCGACCGGTACGCTGCGCATCGGCAGTTCTTCCACCATGGCGCAGAACGTACTGGCGAATATCACGGCGGAAATGCTGAAAGAATACCCCGGCCTGACCGTCGATTTGATCACCGGTATTCCCGCGCCGGACCTGATCGCCGACGGGTTGGACATCGTGGTGCGCGTGGGCGATTTGCAGGATTCCAGCCTGTTCTCCCGCCGCCTGGGATCTATGCCGATGGTGGTTTGCGCCTCGCGCGGTTATCTGGCGGCTAACGGTACGCCGGAAAAGCCGGCGGATATGGTCAACTTCTCCTGGCTGGAGTACAGCGTGCGCCCGGACAGGGATTTTGAGCTGATTTCACCAGAAGGCATCACCACCCGGGTGACGCCGCACGGGCGCTTCGCCACCAATGATTCGCAGACGATCATCCGCTGGCTGAAAGCCGGCGTGGGGATCGCCTACGTGCCGCTGATGTGGGTTATCGAAGAGATTAATAGCGGTGAGATGGAAATTTTGTTCCGGCGCTATCACTCGGATCCGCGGCCGGTGTATGCCCTGTATACCGAGAAGGACAAGCTGCCGCTGAAGGTGGAAGTGTGTATGAACTATTTAACGACGTATTTTACGCGGGTTGCGCAGATTTATCAGGAGCACCGATAACGCGATCAAAACGCCCCCGCAGGATCGCTGCGGGGGCGTTATCGTCTTATCAGGCAGTACCGCCGACGGTCATGCTGTCGAGCTTCAGCGTCGGCTGGCCCACGCCGACCGGCACGCTTTGCCCTTCTTTACCGCATACGCCGACGCCCTTATCCAGGGACAAATCATTGCCGACCATGGAGATCTGCTGCATCGCTTCAATGCCGGAGCCGACCAGCGTCGCGCCTTTTACCGGGCTGGTAACGCGGCCGTTTTCGATCAAATACGCTTCCGACGTCGAGAAGACGAATTTGCCCGAGGTAATGTCAACCTGGCCGCCGGCAAAGTTCGGCGCATAGAGGCCGTATTCAACGCTGCTGATGATATCCTGCGGCGTTGACTGCCCGGCCAGCATGTAGGTGTTGGTCATGCGCGGCATCGGCAGGTGCGCGTAGGACTCGCGGCGGCCGTTGCCAGTCGGCGCCATGCCCATCAGGCGGGCGTTCAGCTTGTCCTGCATGTAGCCGGTAAGAATGCCGTTCTCAATCAGAACGTTGTATTGCCCCGGCACACCCTCGTCGTCAATCGCCAGCGAACCGCGGCGACCGCTGATTGTGCCGTCATCCACCACCGTACACAGCGGCGAAGCAACCAGTTTCCCCATCTGGCCGCTGAACACCGAGGTGCCGCGGCGGTTGAAGTCGCCTTCCAGCCCGTGGCCCACCGCTTCATGCAACAGCACGCCCGGCCAGCCCGCGCCCAGCACCACCGGCATGCTTCCCGCCGGCGCCGCCACGGCGGAAAGGTTCACCAGCGCCATGCGCACGGCTTCTTTCGCGAACGCTTCCGCACGGATTGCGCCGTCCGCGGTTTCAAGGAAGTAATCGTAACCGAAACGCCCGCCGCCGCCGGAAGAACCGCGTTCACGGCGCCCGTCCTCTTCTACCAGCACGCTGACGGAAAGGCGCACCAGCGGGCGGATGTCCGCCGCCAGCGTGCCGTCGGTCGCGGCCACCAGAACCTGCTCGTAGACGCCGGTAATGCTGGCGCTGACCTCCTGCACGCGCGGATCGGCGGCGCGCGCCACGTCATCCACCCGGTGCAGCAGGGCGATTTTTTCTTCCCGGCTCAGGCTTTGCAGCGGATCGCGCGCCATATACAGCGCCGGATGCGTGATTTCGCCCAGCGTACGCGTCTTGCCGTCGCCCTGCTCACGGACAATGCTGCGCGCCGCGGCGGCGCTTTGTTGCAGCGCGTTGAGCGTGATCTGGTCCGCGTAGGCGAAACCGGTCTTTTCACCGCTGACGGCGCGTACGCCGACACCCTGATCGATATGGTAAGAACCGTCTTTGATGATGCGGTCTTCAATCACCCAGGACTCATGGAAGCTGGACTGGAAATAAAGATCGGCATAGTCAATCCTGCGCTCCGCCAACGCGCCTAATACAGAAAACAGATCCTGATGACTCAGTTTATTGGCGGTTAGTAACTGCTCACTGACCAGGGTCAGACTCATAACGGTTTACTCCCGATGTAGATTAACCAGCGTGGGCTGGAATCGATTATGCTGCGCCACCGGCATCTGGCTGCGCAGTTGCTCCAGGGTGTGCACGTTAACTTTTACTTTGCTTGCCATGACTGCGTCGGCGTTCTGCTCCAACACGTTGCCCCAGCCGTCAATCGCCATCGTATGGCCCCAGGTGCGGCGCGTGGCGCCATGACGCCCGACCTGCGCGGGCGCCAGAATGTAACACTGGTTTTCGATCGCCCTGGCGCGCAGCAGGATTTCCCAGTGCGCCTCGCCGGTTACGCGGGTAAACGCCGCCGGTACGGAGATGATCTCCGCGCCCCTGGCGCGCAGCGCCTGATACAAACCGGGGAAACGCAGGTCGTAGCAAACCGTCATGCCCAGCCGCCCTACCGGGGTATCCACCACCGTCAGGTGCTCGCCGTGCTGGTAAGTATTGGATTCGTTGTAGTGGCCATGGCTGTCGTTGATATCAACGTCGAACATATGCAGTTTATCATAACGGGCGCGCAGCTCTCCCTGGTCGTCGAACAGCAGGCTGCTGGTGGTGATGCGCGACGCATCCTCGCGGCTGATCAGTGGCATGGAGCCAATCAGCAACCACACGCCGTAGCGGCGCGCCATGTCGCGCACTGCGGCCTGAAGCGGCCCATCACCCTCTTTCTCCGCCTGTTGACGGTACGCCTCCGCGTCGGCGAACAGCAGCGCATTCTCCGGCGTCATCACCAGCCTGATATTATTGTTGAGTTGTTTAATCTGCTGTTCTATTTGCGCCAGATTAGAGCGGACGTTATCCCCGCTGCACAGTTGTAATAATGCGACGTTGGCATTTCTCATCGTGCCTTCTCCTCTTTCGGCTGGCGTAATACTTCGTTAATGACCGGATGTTCCAGACTGCCGGTTATGTTGTAGCGTATCAGAGAAATCTTGTTCCACAATGGGGCCAGGACTTTAGACGCGGCAAAAACCGCGGCCCCGACCACCGGATTGATGGCAAACGCCGTCGCAACGCCGACCGTCGCGGAAATCTCCGGCGCGACCACCGCTTCCATATTGATTTTGCGCTGCACCAAATCTATCTGGCCGTTCATGGCGATATCCGCAGCCAGCCCGTCCACCAGCATGTCGCGGGTGGTCAGCACGCCGCGGTCAATCTTCGCCGTGCCGCGGATGCCGTCAAAGGGGAAACCGCTGCTGAAGGTGTCGCTGAAATCAAGCTGCAGCTTACGCAGCAAGGCATCGAAGCTGACCAGGCGCAACAGCTGGCCCGCACGGCCGCCGCCGGCATCGGCGATTTCGCCTTTACCCAGCTTGCTGTTCAGATTGCCGTTCAGGGTGTCCACCTTCGGCTGCCAGGGCGCGCCCTGCCATTGCAGGTCGAAATCCAGACTGAAAGGCGCGTCTTTGAGCGGCGTGGAGATACCGAAATAGTTGGTGCTGTTGCTGATGTTGGCGCCGCTGAGCTTCCCACGCAGCGCAGTACTCTCTTCAGCACCGGTTTGCGCCCAGTTGCCGGAAAGCGTCAGGCGGGTGCTGCCGGTGTCGATCAGGCCGTTTTCCAGTTGCAGGTTATTCCCCTGCGGCTTCAGGTCCGCTTCAACCTTACGCAGGCGTTGCCCCATCACCCAGCAATCCTGGCAGCGCAACAGCATAGCCGGCCAGTTGCGGAACGATACCTGTCGCCCCTCGGGCGGCAGCAGATCGGCCGGTGATGCCTCGCCGGCCTTCGGCGTTCCCCACTGCGGGTTGTAATAGAGATAGGCGATATTGGCGCGCAGTACGTTCCCCTGCTCCAGCGAAGCGGCGGCGTCCACTTCGCGGCCTTTCACGTTCAGGCTGGTCATCGACGGCTTGCGGTCCGCCTCCAGCCGCACATCGTGCCATTGCTGGCCGGCCAGGCGCAGCGACGGCGTCGTCAGCGTTACCCGCCGCGGATAGTCGAACTCCGCGCCGCCGCCCTGAGAAACCGCCGGACTCAGCAGCGCCAGCCACTCCCCACCATCCAGCGCCGGCAAGGTCAGCGCGATCGATTTGTCTCCCGGCAGTTCCGGCGTCTTCGTCGCCCCCTGGTGCCAAACAGCGCGATCGAGCGTTACACCCCGGCTATGCAGCAGCCAGCGGCTGTTGAATCCGTTGTTTTTATTGGCGCTGCCGCTCACGGTGAAACCATTCATGTCGCCCTGCGCGCTGATGTCCAGCGGCATCGCCTCGCCTTTTTTCTTCGTCAATGGAGAAGGTAAGTGACTGCTCACTCCCTTCAGATCCGCATTCAGCCTGACCTGATAACGCGGCGAGCCACGGTGTGGCAGCGTAATATCAACCCTGGCGTTCCACGGCGCGGCGCCGTCAAGCTGACGGGCGACTTCTGCCGGCACGCCGGGCAGCCGGGAAGGCAGCCAATTGCCGTTTATCCCAACGTTAACGCCGTAATCCTGCGTGCCGGGCTGGGTACTGAACTGCACATCGACGGGCTGCCCGTACAGCATGGCGTTAATGGTCGAACTCTCCAGCGCGCCATCGTCAAAACGGAACCGTCCGCTGACCTTTTCCAGCGTGCTGGCTATCGGCGCCACCCGCAGCGTGTTGTCCGCCAGCGTCACCTCGCCGGTGGCGCGGGTATGTGCGTCACCGTGCAGCGGGATATCAAGATGTAAGCGACCATTCACTTTTCCGCCGACCTGCAGCATCTCCAGCGTACTACCCACCGAATTAGCCAGCGGTGACTGATTGAAGTAGTCATGAACCGCATCGCCGTTGCCGGCAACGCTGGCATCGATCAGCAGTTTTTCATCGCGGTACACCGGAATATTCGCTGTGACGTCTTTCGCATCGACATCGCCCAGCTTGCCGCTTGGTGCGCGCATCCACAGGCCGTCGTTGATAAAATCGAGGTCGATGGTCAGATCGGTCAGCGGCGCCCAGTCCGGCTGAAAGCGGAATGTGGCATCACGCAGGGGAACGAAAACTTCAAACAGTCCGTCGTGTTGCGGGTACGGGAAGTGGCGCGGATTCCCGTTAAACACCAGCGTGGCGTTGTCGACCTTTCCCCCTTCCAGCGCGCCGGAGAGGTAGTCGGTCAGCCGGGTGCCCATCAGCGGCTCAGGGAAATAACGCCAGGCATCGCGGGCGTCGTCCAGACGGATACCGGCCAGGATATTCAGCCAGGGTTCGCCCTGACGCGGTTGGGTATAGTTGAAGCCGCCGTTCACCCACAGCGATTTCGCCTGTACGTCCAGCCCTTCTCCGGAAAGCGTCCAGCCCGTTTCATCATTGCGCCAGCCGATATCGCCGTGCGCCTGACGCACGTCCAGCGGCGCCCGGAACATACTGCCGTAAGGCATCTGGGTTTCCGCCAGCGCAAAGCGGAGACGGGCATTCATGCCGCTGCCGGAAACCTCGCCGGAAAAGTTGCTGACGCCGGGCAGCAACGTCCAGTGCTTCCAGCTGACATCGCGCCAGTCTGCCAGAATGCGGGTGCGCTCCGGCTGCCTGAGCGGAATATCGAGCGCCAGACGCGGAATATCCCCGCTGGGTTGCAGGCCGTTCCAGAGTTTCTCAACCGCCGGGGTCAGGAAGGCAACGAAGGTGGGCAGAACTTCGCCCAATTGCGTCAGTTGCAGGCGCGTGGCGCGGATACGCAGTTCTTCCTGCTGGGCCGGCCCCGGCAACCGCGCATCCTCAGGCAGATACAACACGCTCAGCAGCCCCTGCTGCCAGGGCTTGCCGTCCGTTACCAGGTTCAGGCGGGGAATATCGAACTGCCAGCCCCGCGCCTTGCGCGCTACGTGCAGCGTCAGGTTATCTACCGACAAATCGTGCAGTTGGGTATGTTGCGCAGTAATGCGCGGCGACGCGTTCAGCAGGTTTTGCCACATAGCCTGCTCAATGCCCACCGGGCAGTGCGTCTGCGCGGAAAGTATCGCCCAGAGCGGCAACTCACGCACCGCTTTTCCGGCCGCCGCTTTCGGCGCCACCAGGCCGGCATAGGTGCCGTTGCCGCCGCCTCTGTCCGGCGCCATCAGCGTGTACCAGGCCGGCGCGCAGCCGGAACCGTTTTCCACCCAGGTCGCGCTTCCCTGGCTCAGCAGCATGTCGCCGCCGGTGATTTCGCTGTCCTTAATCGTCAGCCAGGCCGCCAGGCTGAATTCCGCGCTGTCCAGGCCGGTTTGGCTGCTTACCCAGCGGCTGAGCCAGGGCGTTACGTCGATTCTGTCGGCCTGGAGGTAAACTTTGCCGTCGCTCAGCAGCCCGTTGTCGTCATGCAGATCCATCCGCACCTGCAGGCTGCCGTGCTGATTATCCAGGGTAGAAAACGCGATGCGCCCTTCCGCGCGATGCCGGGTTGCGGTGTTGAGCCAGGCCAGTTCAGAAATGTCGAGCGTGATGCGGGCGCCGGAAGGACTGGGAAAGGAGAGGCGGCTGTTGCGCAGGATAAAGTGGTCAAACTGGTAGAGAAAGATGTCGCTGAGCTTATCGGATTCGATATCGCCGCTGCCGCGCTTGCTCAGATCCAGCACTCTGTCGCTGTCGACCCACAGCCGGTAAAAGGTCAGATCGCGGAACTGCCAGCGCAGGTGCAGCAGGGATTGCCAAACGTCCAGCGCCACGGTGATGCGGTCTACGTTCCAGCGCGTGTCCCCCGTCACTACCGACAGATCACGCACTTCCAGCGTCGGACCGAAGGACTGCCAGCTGGCTTCCAGCTTGCTGAGGCGGATCGGTACGCCGGTGAGCTGCTCTATTTTCGCGACGATTTGCGGCCGGAAATGCTCCACATTGGGCAGAATCAGCCGCAGCCCGCTGATCAGCAGGGCCGACAGCACGATCAGTACGGCTATGCTCGCCAGCAAAAAACCGGGCAGTCGCCTCACGCACCTCTCCTTGTTATCCGCCCGTAGCCCCGCGCTGCACGGCTACGCGTCATTACATCATAACCACGTCAAACTGCTCCTGATTGTAGAGCGGTTCAATTTGCACCCTGACCTGTTTGCCGACAAAAATCTCCACCTCGGCCAGCGCATGGGATTCCTCGCTTTTCAGCGCTTCACCCACTGCCGGAGAGGCATAAACCAGAAAACGATCGCTGTCATAAGCATGGTGAACACGCACGATCTCACGCATGATTTCGTAGCACACGGTTTCCACCGTTTTCACCGTCCCGCGCCCGCGACAGGTGGGACATTCGCTGCACAGCACGTGCTCTACGCTTTCGCGCGTGCGCTTACGCGTCATCTCCACCAGACCGAGCTGAGAAAAGCCGTTAATACTGGTTTTCGCGCGATCTTTACTCAGCGCCTGCTCCAGGGAATGCAGCACCCGGCGGCGGTGATCCTCGCTGCCCATGTCGATAAAATCGATGATGATGATCCCGCCGAGGTTACGTAGCCGCAGCTGGCGGGCTATCGCCTGCGTCGCCTCGATGTTGGTGTTGAAAATGGTTTCATCCAGGTTGCGGTGACCGACAAAAGCGCCGGTATTGATGTCTATCGTGGTCATCGCCTCGGTTTGGTCGATAATCAGATAGCCGCCGGACTTCAGTTCTACTTTACGATCCAACGCGCGCTGAATTTCATTTTCCACGTCGTAGAGATCAAAGATAGGCTGTTTTCCGCCATAGTGCTCCAGCTTGGCGGTCATTTCCGGAATATACTCGCTGGTAAATTCCCGCAGCAGATCGCAGGTCAGTCGTGAGTCAACCCGGATGCGATCCAGCGCCGCGCCGGCGAAGTCGCGCAGCACGCGCTGGGCCAGTGCCAGTTCGCCGTAAAGCATGTATTTGGTCTGATTGCGGCGCTTGCGTTCCATCACCTTGATCCACAGGCGTTTGAGAAACGCGGCGTCCTGCGCCAGTTCCTCGTCGCCAATGCCTTCCGCCGCGGTACGGATAATGAATCCGCCCAGCTCATCGCAGTAATCGGAGACGATGCTCTTCAGGCGCTCGCGCTCTTCTTCGCTCTCGATGCGCTGGGAAACGCCGACGTGGCTGGCTCCCGGCATAAACACCAGATAACGCGACGGCAGCGTGATGTCGGTGGTCAGGCGCGCGCCTTTGGTGCCCAGCGGATCCTTGACCACCTGAACCATCAGATCCTGCCCCTGGCGTACCAGCTCGGCAATGTCGCGCACGTGGAAATTCTTTTGCTCATCTCCCGCCACGCACTCGGTGTGCGGCATGATGTCGGAAGCGTGCAGGAAAGCGGCTTTATCCAGGCCAATATCTACAAAGGCCGCCTGCATTCCGGGCAGAACCCGGCTCACACGCCCTTTGTATATATTGCCGACGATTCCCCGTTTGGATTCGCGCTCAATATGAATCTCCTGCAAGATCCCGCCGTCGATATAAGCGACCCTCGTTTCCGACGGCGTAACGTTTACCAATAACTCAGCTGCCATGATCTCTGCTAACCTCCCGTAACGCCATAAATTTGTCCAGAAGCTCCCGCGTTTCCACCAGCGGCAATCCCACGACGGCATGATAACTGCCGGATATCGACCGCACGAAGCAGCCGCCCAGCCCCTGAATGCCGTAAGCGCCGGCTTTGTCCATCGGCTCGCCGCTGTCGATATAATGACGGATATCCTGCTCGGAAAGCATACGGAAAGTGACATCCGTGACCACATGACAGCAAAGATGCCGTTGGCGGTCGGCCAGCGCGACGGCGGTAATGACCTGGTGCGTACGCCCGGAAAGCGCACGCAGCATCTCTGCGGCATGCCCGGCGTCACGCGGCTTTTCCAGCACCCTGCCGGCCAGCACCACGATGGTGTCCGCTCCCAGCACGGGGTAATCTTCCGGCGCCGCCTGTACGCCCGCCAGCGCTTTATCCTGCGCCAGCCGGCGCACGTAGTCGAGCGCCGGTTCATCCGGCCGGCGTACTTCTTCCACCTCAAGCGTCAGCCGCTCGAACGGCACGGCCATCAGGGTTAACAACTCACGGCGACGCGGCGAGCCGGAGGCCAGGTACAGAGCAGTCATTCATCTCTCTCACGTGTTGTCACTGTATACAGAATTACAGCATATAGCGTGATATCACGCAGGGTCGCCCCGGATTATTGTACGGCGAACTGGCGACGGATTTTCCGCATCAGCAGGAACAACCAGGGCCACAGGACGCCGTTTACCACACTACTCCAGAATACCTCCGGGCGGAAAGAGACATCGGTAACCAGGAACTCGCCCCAGAACACGATCAGGTCCATCGTGATGGTCAGCAACGCCACTACCAGCGCCTGCTGCCACAACGCCATGTTGCGGAACAGCTGACATTTGAACGCCACCAGATAAGAGAGCAGGCTGAACGCCAGCGCCTCGATACCCAGCGTGGAGCCCAGAACCAAATCCCAGATCAACCCCAGGATAAACCCGGTGCCGACGTTCACCCGGTGCGGCAACGCCATCACCCAGTAAATCAGGAACAGCGCCAGCCAGTTGGGCCGGAACATCATCAGTTGCTCCGGCCAGGGCATAATTTGCAGGATCAGCGCAACCAAAAAGGAAAGCCAGATAATCCAGCGTCCGTGACTACGATAACCAGCCATCACTGACTTCTCCGATTTCGTTGCTGTGTACGGGCCGGCGGCGACGCGGCAGGCGTGGCTTGCTGGGCGTTGGCCGCGGGCGGATTCACGGCCTCCGGCGCCGGCGGCCCGACAAAGGTGGACGCCGCGCTGCCCGGCGGCGGCAATACCTGAGGCAGCATCTGCATCAGGCGCTCATTCGCCACGCGGTAAACTTCGTCCGGCGGCAACGGCATCACGCCATTGCGATCGGCGCCCCACAGCAGCAGCAAATAGCGCAGGCGTTGCAGGCCGGCGGTCGGACGGGCCTTGATGACGGTATGGGCGCGTTGGGTATCCACCGTCACCGATGACACCACGGCAACCGGATAGCCTTCCGGGAAACGGCCGCCCAGGCCGGAGGTCACCAGCACATCCCCGACGCGGATGTCGGTATTGCTGGGCAGGTTTTCAAGCTTTAAGTCGTAGGCGCAGCTGCTGCCTTCGGCCAGCACGCGGATGTCGTTACGCAGCACCTGAATCGGCAGGGAATGCGAGGCGTTACAGATGAGCAGAACCCGGCTGGTCAGCTGCCCCACCGCCACCACCTGGCCCACCACGCCTTTGTCGCTGATCACCGGCTGACCGAGATAAACGCCGCTGGAAGATCCTTTGTCGATGACGACCTGATCTTTGTAGGGATCGGGCAGGTTGGAAATCACCTGCGTCACCATTTTGTGCTCGTCCTGACGCAACGGAGAACCGAGCAGCTCGCGCAGGCGGGCGTTCTCTTGCTTGAACTGCCCCAGCAGCAGGATATCGCTGTTTTTTAATAAGAGTTCTTGCCGCAGGGCGCGATTTTCCAGCGCCAGCTGATCGCCGGTCGCCAGCGTTTCCGACAGGTTATCAAGAAACTGGCGTGGGCCGTTTGACAGGTAATAGAAAGGACTGACCGCGGTATCGAGGTAAGTTCTGATCTGCGAAAACGAGCCGAACCGGCTGTCCGCAATAACCAGACTCAATGAAACAGCCACGGCCAAAAAAAGTCGGAGTTGCAGGGAAGGTCCCCTGCTAAAAATCGGCTTCATAAAATAGCGGTATCCTCGACTGCGGAGAAACAACGTCTCCGGCAGGATTAGCGACCCCACGATACGCCGTCACCGGGCGGAGAAAACTCTCAGCCCGGTGACGGTACGCGGTTCACCCGACGGGCGAAAAACGGCTTATCGCCCGCCCGCCAGCGGATTATTCGTCACTGAACAAATCGCCGCCATGCATGTCGATCATTTCCAACGCTTTACCGCCGCCACGCGCGACGCAGGTCAGCGGATCTTCCGCGACCACGACGGGAATGCCGGTTTCTTCCATCAGCAAACGATCGAGGTTACGCAGCAGCGCGCCGCCGCCGGTCAGAACCATACCGCGTTCGGAGATATCGGAAGCCAGTTCCGGCGGGCACTGCTCCAGCGCCACCATCACCGCGCTGACGATGCCGGTCAGCGGCTCCTGCAATGCTTCGAGGATTTCGTTGGAATTCAGGGTAAAACCGCGCGGCACACCTTCTGCCAGATTACGCCCGCGGACTTCGATCTCACGCACTTCATCACCCGGATAAGCCGAACCTATTTCATGTTTAATACGTTCTGCGGTGGCTTCACCGATTAATGAACCATAGTTGCGACGGACATAATTAATGATGGCTTCGTCAAAACGGTCGCCGCCGATACGCACGGAGGAGGAATACACCACGCCGTTCAGGGAGATAACCGCCACTTCGGTAGTACCCCCACCGATATCCACCACCATGGAACCGGTCGCTTCGGAAACCGGCAGCCCGGCGCCGATTGCGGCGGCCATCGGTTCTTCAATCAAAAAGACTTCACGTGCTCCGGCGCCCTGCGCGGATTCACGGATGGCGCGGCGCTCAACCTGCGTGGCGCCGACCGGTACGCACACCAGCACGCGCGGGCTCGGGCGCATGAAGCTGTTGCTGTGCACCTGTTTGATGAAGTATTGCAGCATTTTTTCGGTGACGAAAAAGTCAGCGATAACGCCGTCCTTCATCGGGCGGATAGCCGCGATATTACCCGGCGTACGTCCCAGCATCTGCTTGGCCTCATGACCAACGGCAGCGACGCTTTTGGGAGAGCCTGCGCGATCCTGACGAATCGCCACAACCGACGGTTCGTTCAGTACAATGCCCTGTCCTTTTACATAAATGAGGGTATTGGCGGTACCCAGGTCAATGGACAAGTCATTGGAAAACATGCCACGGAATTTCTTAAACATACTAAAGGCTGATCCTGAAAGCTGGGGGCGGAAAACAAAATCCGCCTACTTTACCAACCACACGGAGCAGCGACAAGGCGTAAAAACGTCCTGCTCCGGTGAAAACGTGTACTGTCTGTGTGTTCGGTACCACGGGCCCGCACAGCGCGGAATCAACGTCCGGCACTGCATTCCCGCAGAATTTCAGATGGCAGCGGATTCGCTGCGGTTTGAAAGACGAAAGGGATACAACCCCGTACCGAAAGTGCCTTTCCGGCACCTGAAATCGCACCCGCCCGCGGGCGAATGCCTTGTCGGGCCGCCTGTTTAATTAACAGACACAACCTGCCCTGAGACCTTTTTACGGTCGCCGGCGGCGCCACGAAAACGTAAGCACCTACCAACCACCTGAGTATTGGTTTGCGCGCTATTCTACGTGAATTTCACGGGACAAAAAGGTCATTCTTTGTAACGGCGCGAATATTTTTTTTGTGCAATCGTCACCGGCTTCGGTTGGGCGAAGAAATCCCCCTGCCCGCCGGCAATTCCTTTCGCCTTTAACGTCAGCCATTCCTCGCGGGTGCGCACGCTGGCGGCGAACACACAGGCCGACGTACCTTCACAGGCGCTGGTCAGGCTCTGCACGAAAAGCTGGTTTTCCACCCGCTTGTCGATATTGCGGACCAGCCCGGGGTGCAGTTTCACCATCGTGACCTGCAACTGCTTGATATAAGAGGTGCTGACCACTTTCAGACCCGCCTGAGCCACGATAACCTGACAGCCCATTCCCTGAATCAAACGCACCACCGGACGCAAACGGTCGATGTGTTGACACACATCCGCCTCTGCAAGTTCAAATAAAATTCGCTGGCGCAGTGATTTTTCATTTTGCAGCAGCGTGTCACGTAACCAGAGCTGGAAGCTGCGCTGCAATAATGAGTCAACACTGACGGGAAATGCCAGCGTTTCATCCTGCCACTGACGCAATAAAGGAATTATCCGACTTAACATCTGGCGGTCATAACTTTCCGTCATTCCCAACTGTTGCACCAGCGGGTAAAACTCCGCGCTGAGCAACGTTTGTTTGCCGTCGTAGATGTGGGCGATGATATCGCGGTGATGAACCTCGCCCTCGGCGGAAACCGCCGGCTTCTGATAGAGCACCGGCCCGCCGCGCGTGATGGTTTGCTCCAGCAGCGTGCGCCATTTCACGCTGCCGCGCACCACCTCGTTGGTCTGGTTGTAATCCACAAACCAGCTGTTGCCGCCCTGAAGCATAGCGTTACGCGCGGCCTGCTCCGTGGCGTCCATAATCTGCTCTGCGCTTTGCCCGTAGTGGTAGAGGCAAATACCGATATGCATCACTTCGTCTTTGGGAACGCCCGGCATCGGCGGCAGCGAATCAATCGCATTGATGAGCTGGGCGGCGAATCCTTCCGCTTCTTTCAGGGAGCGGTGCGGCAGCATGATGGCGAAGTTCGCTTGGAAATAGCGCGCCAGCAGCGCGGAAGGGTAACGCATCACGAAGGTGGAAAGCAGGTTGACGATACCGTTGCGGAACTCCTCGGTTTCGCGCAGGCTCTGCTTCACCCGCAGCGTATCGACATCAGGCAGGCGCACCATCATCACCACGCCGTGCGCGCCTTCGTCTTCCAACTGCGTGGTCAGTTGGTTATCAAAAAACAGGCGGTTGTTCAGCCCGGTGCTTGAATCCTGGGCGGCAAAAGAGCGGATCAGCGTATCTACCCGGCTGCGCTCCTCGCGCGCGTCACTCAGATCATGCAGCAGGCGATCGATGGCGCTGCTGGCGTTGGGCGGGAACTCATAGATATCGCCGGTTTTCACGTTTTCACCGTCACCTGCCAGGATGCGACGGGCACGGCGCTCCAGCTTTTCCATCCCCTCGGTCTGCTCTTTAAGCCAGCGGTAGCACAGCATCAGGATCACGATCATGATGGCGATAGAGAAAGAGATGGATAAGGTAGAACGCAGCGAACGGCTGAAGCTGGACATCGGGTCGACGTACACCAGGCGCAGCGAGTAGCCGGGGAAATGCATCAGCTGGGTATAGTAAGTGCGCAGATTATTGTAGGTTTCCCAGGCGTTGCCGTAGGTGCCGGGCAAGTGATGTTCATACACCACCTTTCCGTTGTTCATCACCGCCAGCTCGACCACGCCCGTCGAACGCATCAGCGCCGGCAACCATTTTTTGATTTCCGGGCGGCTTTCGGTCAGCAATGCCTGATCCAGCGAAGTCGTCAGTGTATTGAGGTTGTATTCCGTCCGCTGGTTGTTTTGATAAAAAAAACTCAGCGAACTCCCCAGCAACATGAGCAGCATGGCCACGGATACCAATACAGTGATTAATGCAAAAAGTTTGGTCGTGATACGCATCCCTGTATATGCCCGTCGCCTCTGTCGATGAAAATACCCGTTTGCCCGCGGATGTCGCCGGCACCTGACAATAAACACAACTTCTGATTACCGGGTTGCGCTGCATCAAAGACAAACCCGGTTCAATGAACTTTGATAGTCCGGCTTATGTTTCACTGTACGATCTCCGGAGAGAGAGCGCCAAATCAGCGGATAAAGCATAACGAATAAAACCCGCCGTAAAGACGATTTTTATCAATCTTAGCGCGGACAACCGCTTTTTTGCTTACAATTTTCTCATTCATAGCTTAATGCAAAAAAAACGTTTTGCAGTCTTTTCACGACATCCGGCCACTTATTTTATGAAAAAATGCGCCTTTGGCAAAAAATCCGGGGCGAAAGCGTGCGATAAGCAAAAGATTCAGTGCCGCCACCGGTCATTCCGTGGCGGCAGCCATTATCTATCATCAACGGAGAGCCATCATGCAAGCGCTCGTACTCGACAACACGGACGGCAAGACCCTCGCCAGCCTGAAAACCCTGACCACCGATGATCTTCCCGCCGGGAACGTGTTGGTTGACGTGCTCTGGTCCGGTCTGAACTATAAAGACGCCCTGGCGATCACCGGAAAAGGCAAAATCATCCGTAACTTCCCGATGGTGCCGGGCATCGATTTTTCCGGCACGGTACACCACAGCGAAGATCCCCGTTTTCACACTGGTCAGCAGGTTATCCTTACCGGCTGGGGCGTAGGTGAAAATCATTGGGGCGGGCTGGCGCAGCAGGCGCGGGTCAACAGTGAGTGGCTGGTTCCCCTGCCCGACGGGTTGGATCCGCGCAAGGCGATGATTATCGGCACCGCCGGTTTCACCGCCATGCTGTGCGTAATGGCGCTGGAAGACGGCGGCGTAACGCCGCAATCGGGCGAGGTGTTGGTCACCGGCGCCAGCGGCGGCGTGGGCAGCACCGCAGTAGCGTTGCTGAAAGCGCTGGGTTATCGCGTAGTGGCGGTCAGCGGACGCGAGAGCAATGAGGCCTATCTGAAAGCGCTGGGCGCTGAACGGGTATTGCCGCGCAGCGAATTCAGCGCAGATGCCCGCCCGCTGGAGAAGCAGGTGTGGGCCGGCGCCATCGACACCGTCGGCGACAAAGTGCTGGCGAAAGTGCTGGCGCAGATGGACTACAACAGTACCGTCGCTGCCTGCGGACTGGCGGGAGGCTACCTGTTGCCGACGACGGTAATGCCGTTCATTTTGCGTAATGTGCGTCTGCAGGGCGTGGACTCAGTAATGACGCCGCAGACAAGAAGGCAGGAAGCCTGGAAACGCCTGGCGCAGTTGTTGCCGGAAAGCTTCTACCACCAGGCCGCAACGGAAATTTCGCTGGATAAAGCTGCGGAGGTGGCGGCTGCGCTGCTGGAGAATAAAGTGACGGGAAGAACGCTGGTTAAAGTCCGGTAATTTTTTCTCCCTTTATATAAGCAACGCCATCCGGCATGATGCATAAAGCGGGTTCACTCCGAACCCGCTCTGATTTTACCTTCATTGACCCGCTGTTTATCGCCAATCAGGCAAATACATTCATACTAGAAGTATATAGATTTTACGGAATTCCGTACGCAGGAAGCGCCTTCGCATCCAGATCCGGATGTTTTGCTCATTTGGGAGAGAACATAAATGAAAAGAGATGGCCGCTTCACCGACGCGGACGTAACGCCAGAGGACATTTTCCACCAGCGGCGGCGGGTTCTGAAAGCGCTGGGGATAACGACCGCCGCGCTCGCGCTGACGCCGGGCGCTCAGGCGGATATCCTCTCCTGGTTCAAAGGCCACGACCGGCCCAAAGCGCCTTCCGGCAAACCACTGACGTTCGCCCAACCGGCGGAATACCAGGCGAAACTGGCGCTGACGCCGGAAGACAAGGTCACCGGTTACAACAACTATTACGAATTCGGGCTGGATAAGGCCGACCCCGCCGCCAACGCAGGAACGCTGCCGCTCGACGGCTGGAAAATCCGCCTGGAAGGCGAGGTAGCGAAGCCGATTACGCTGGATATGGACGACATTTTGCGGCTTTTCCCGCTACAGGAGCGGATTTACCGCATGCGCTGCGTCGAGGCCTGGTCGATGGTGGTGCCCTGGGTCGGGTTTGAGCTGAGCCGGCTGATCAAGTATGCGCAGCCGACCGGCAATGCCCGCTACGTCGCGTTCCAGACCCTGTACGATCCTGAAAACATGCCGGGACAGAAAGATCGCTTTATCGGCGGCGGGCTGAAGTACCCCTATGTGGAAGGGCTGCGCATGGATGAGGCCATGCACCCGCTGACCCTGCTCAGCGTCGGCGTTTACGGCAAAGCGCTGCCGCCGCAAAACGGTGCGCCGATCCGCCTGACAGTGCCGTGGAAGTATGGCTTTAAAGGCATCAAATCCATCGTCAGTATCCGGCTGGTGCATGACATGCCGCCCACCACCTGGAACCTTTCCGCGCCGAATGAGTACGGTTTTTATGCCAACGTCAATCCGCACGTCGATCATCCGCGCTGGTCACAAGCCTCCGAACGCCTCATCGGGTCCGGCGGCCTGCTGGATGTAAAACGTCAGCCCACGCTGCTGTTTAATGGCTATGCCGAGCAGGTCGCGTCGCTGTACCGGGGTTTGGATTTGCGGGAGAATTTTTAATATGCGCCTGAATCCCCGACAGATTCTCTGGCTGAAAGGCGTTATCTGGCTGCTGGCCTTACTGCCGTTATGCTGGCTGATACTGGCCGTTAACCAAAACTGGCTCAGCGCCGATCCGGCCAAGGATATCCAGCATTTTACCGGCAGAATGGCGCTTAAATTCCTGCTGGCGACGCTGCTCGTCACGCCGCTGGCGCGTTACGCCAAACAGCCCCTGCTCATCCGCTGCCGCCGGTTGCTGGGGCTATGGTGTTTCGCCTGGGCGACCTTGCACCTGATCAGCTATACCGTGCTGGAGCTGGGGCTGGACTTCACCCTGCTCGGCAGTGAACTGATCAAGCGCCCCTATCTGACGCTCGGCATCACCAGTTGGTTGATTTTGCTGGCCTTAGCCGCGACGTCTACCCGCTGGGCGCAACAAAAGCTGGGAACCGGCTGGCAAAAACTGCACAATTTTGTCTATCTCGCCGCCATTCTGGCGCCGATTCACTACCTCTGGTCGGTTAAATCCTTGTCTCCACTGCCTGTTTTTTATGCGATCGGCGCCACAATTCTGTTAGCATCCCGTTATCGGAAAATTCGGCAATGGTGGCGGTAACGGCTGGAACTTGCACAGTTTTTTAAGCGTAATTTCCGTTAACGTGCCGTGAACCGGTGACGTTTGTTGTTGAATATCTTCGCTGATTCGACGAGTATTTAGCTGCGAAATGCCACGAAATCATTATAATGCCCGACCTCAATCTCTTTTTCCCGGCGAACCCCGCACGGAAAAGGTGACAAAGCGGTGACGTCGGGTTATTTTTGACGATGTTCGTCTGATTGCCGGAGATAGCAGCACAATGGCTGATAAGTTTCACATTTTGCTTTTGAACGGTCCCAACCTGAATCTGCTGGGCAGCCGTGAGCCGGATAAGTACGGTCACACCACGCTGCCGGCGATCGTTGATTCGCTGGAGAAGCAGGCCGCTTCGCTCGGCGCAGCGTTCAGCCATCTGCAATCCAACGCGGAGCACGCGTTGATCGACCGCATTCATGCGGCGCGCGGCAATACGGATTTCATCCTGATCAACCCCGGCGCGTTCACCCATACCAGCGTCGCCCTGCGCGATGCGCTGCTGGCGGTGGAAATTCCCTTTATCGAAATCCACCTCTCCAACGTGCATGCCCGGGAGCCTTTCCGCCATCACTCCTACCTGTCGGATATCGCCGTTGGCGTCATCTGCGGGCTGGGCGCCGATGGTTACGGTTTTGCCCTGCAGGCGGCGATGAACCGCCTGAAAAAATCTGACTAGGGTTCATCACGAACCCCGCTATTTCTACGCAACAACAACGAGTACGGAATCACACATGGATATTCGTAAAATTAAAAAACTGATCGAGCTGGTTGAAGAATCCGGCATTTCTGAGCTGGAAATCTCTGAAGGCGAAGAGTCAGTGCGCATCAGCCGTGGTCAGCCGGCCACCGCTCCCATGATGCAGCCGTATTACGCCGCACCGATGGCAGCTCCGGCCGCACCTGCGGCAGCGGCAGCACCGGTTGCCGCCGCCGCTGCGTCCGACGCGCCGGCAGCGATCAGCGGCCATATCGTGCGTTCTCCGATGGTGGGTACTTTCTACCGCACGCCGAGCCCGGATGCCAAGGCATTCGTGGAAATCGGCCAGCAGGTAAACGCAGGTGACACCCTGTGCATCGTAGAAGCCATGAAGATGATGAACCAGATCGAAGCCGACAAGTCCGGCGTGGTGAAAGCCATTCTGGTTGAAAACGGTCAACCGGTTGAATTTGACGAGCCGCTGGTTGTCATCGAATAACGGGGCGATCCATGCTAGATAAAATTGTTATCGCTAACCGTGGTGAGATCGCGCTGCGTATTCTCCGGGCCTGTAAAGAGCTGGGGATCAAAACCGTTGCCGTTCACTCCGCTGCGGATCGCGATCTGAAACACGTGTTGCTGGCGGATGAAACCGTCTGCATCGGACCGGCGCAGTCGGTCAAAAGCTACCTGAACATCCCGGCGATCATCTCCGCCGCCGAAATCACCGGCGCAGTGGCAATTCACCCGGGTTATGGTTTTCTGTCGGAAAACGCCGACTTCGCCGAACAGGTTGAACGTTCCGGTTTTATCTTCATCGGTCCACGCGCTGAAACCATCCGCCTGATGGGCGACAAGGTTTCCGCCATCAACGCGATGAAGAAAGCAGGCGTGCCGTGCGTGCCGGGTTCTGACGGCCCGTTGGGCGAAGATATGGCGAAGAACAAAGCCATCGCCAAGCGCATCGGTTATCCGGTGATCATCAAAGCTTCCGGCGGCGGCGGCGGTCGCGGCATGCGCGTCGTGCGCGGCGACAAAGATCTGGAACAATCCATTGCCATGACGAAAGCGGAAGCCAAAGCCGCCTTCAACAACGACATGGTTTACATGGAGAAGTACCTGGAGAATCCGCGCCACATCGAAATTCAGGTGCTGGCCGATGGTCAGGGTAACGCCATCTATCTGGCCGAGCGTGACTGCTCCATGCAGCGCCGCCACCAGAAAGTGGTGGAAGAAGCGCCGGCGCCGGGCATTACGCCGGAACTGCGCCGTTACATCGGCGAGCGTTGTTCCAAAGCTTGCCTGGATATCGGCTACCGCGGCGCAGGCACCTTCGAGTTCCTGTTCGAAAACGGCGAGTTCTACTTCATCGAGATGAACACCCGTATTCAGGTGGAACATCCGGTTACCGAGATGATCACCGGCGTCGATCTGATCAAAGAGCAGCTGCGTATTGCTGCCGGTCAGCCGTTGTCCATCAAGCAGCATGAGGTTCAGGTGCGCGGCCATGCGGTGGAATGCCGTATTAACGCGGAAGATCCGGAAACCTTTATGCCCAGCCCCGGAAAGATCACGCGTTTTCACGCACCGGGAGGATTCGGCGTGCGTTGGGAGTCTCATATTTATGCCGGCTATACTGTGCCGCCGTATTATGACTCCATGATCGGTAAGTTGATCTGTTACGGTGAGAACCGTGATGTGGCGATCGCCCGTATGAAGAATGCGTTGGCGGAGCTGATCATCGATGGGATCAAGACCAATATCGATCTTCAGCTGAAGATCATGAATGATGAAAACTTCCAGCATGGTGGGACGAATATCCATTATCTGGAGAAGAAGTTGGGGTTACAGGAAAGATAAGGGAATTGGTGTTGAGAGGTGTATGTGGGCCTGAAGAGGTTCCGTACGCTATAAGCATCAGATCCTTATGTGACTCCCTTCAGGCGTCCGGGCAAAGGGCGGCAGCGACCGCCCTCTGCACTCCCGCGCCAGGGTGCGGGCTGCATTCCCCGCCCGCTGCACGGGTCCCCTCCTCCCCCTGTCAGGTCTTTACGCACCGGCTGCGGAAGGGCTTCCTGCCCATCCCCGCCCCGCCCGGCATCCATGCTGGGCGTGCTGACCTGACAGGGGAAAGAGGCGGGTCATGACGCCAGTGGCCGTTGTGCTGCTTTTTTAAATGTATTTCGTATTGGGCCGGGTTTCCGGCCCTTTGCTTTTTGGCTGACGGAGTGTGTGTATGGACTCACGTTTTGCGCAGGCTCACCGGGAAGCCCGGTGGGCGCTCTGGCTGACGCTGGCCTATCTGGCCGGCTGGATTGTGATGGCTTATGTGCCGGATAGCGTGCAGGGTATTACCGGTCTGCCGCATTGGTTTGAAATGGCCTGCCTGCTGTTGCCGCTGGTATTCATCCTGTTGTGCTGGGTGATGGTGCGCCTGGTGTTCCGGGATATTCCGCTCGGAGGCGATCGTGCAGACTGACGTTATCCTGCCGTTAATCGGCTACTTGCTGCTGGTGTTCGGGCTGTCGGTATACGCCTACCGCCGCCGGCAGAAAAATAACTTTCTTAACGACTATTTTATCGGCGAACGTTCGATGGGCGGCTTTGTGCTGGCCATGACGCTGACCGCAACCTACATCAGCGCCAGTTCGTTTATCGGCGGCCCCGGCGCAGCCTATAAGTACGGGCTGGGCTGGGTATTGCTGGCGATGATTCAGTTACCGGCGGTATGGCTGTCGCTCGGTATTCTGGGTAAGAAGTTCGCTATCCTGGCGCGTAAATATAATGCCATTACGCTCAATGATATGTTGTATGCGCGTTATCAGAGCCGCCTGCTGGTGTGGCTCGCCAGCCTCAGCCTGCTGGTCGCCTTCGTCGGCGCCATGACGGTGCAGTTTATCGGCGGCGCACGTCTGCTGGAGTCTGCGGCGGGCATTCCCTACGACACCGGGCTGTTAATTTTCGGCATCAGCATTGCGCTGTATACCTCATTCGGCGGCTTTCGCGCCAGCGTGCTCAACGACGCCATGCAGGGGCTGGTGATGCTGCTGGGCACCGTGCTGTTGCTGGTTGCCGTGGTTCACGCCGCCGGTGGTTTACATGCGGCGGTGGATAAATTGCAGCATATCGATCCAAAGCTGGTTTCCCCACAGGGCGCGGACGATATCCTCAGCGTGCCGTTTATGGCGTCGTTCTGGGTGCTGGTGTGCTTCGGCGTTATCGGCCTGCCGCATACCGCCGTGCGCTGCATTTCCTACAAAGACAGTAAAGCGGTGCACCGGGCGATCATCATCGGCACCGTTGTGGTAGCGGTGCTGATGTTCGGCATGCACCTGGCCGGCGCGCTTGGCCGGGCCATTTTGCCCGATCTCACCATTCCCGACCTGGTGATCCCCACCCTGATGGTGCAGGTATTGCCGCCGTTCGCCGCCGGGATCTTCCTTGCCGCGCCGATGGCCGCCATCATGTCGACAATCAACGCCCAGCTGTTGCAGTCTTCTGCTACGATCGTCAAAGATCTTTATCTGGGCATGCGCCCGCAGGCGATCAACAACGAGAAGCGGCTGGCGCGGCTGTCCTGGCTGTCTACCCTGCTCCTCGGGATGCTGTTACTGCTGGCCGCCTGGCGTCCGCCGGAAATGATCATCTGGCTGAACCTGCTGGCCTTTGGCGGGCTGGAAGCCGTATTCCTGTGGCCGCTGGTGCTGGGGCTTTACTGGAAGCGCACCAACGCCGCAGGCGCCCTGTGCTCCATGGTGAGCGGCGCGGGCTGCTATACCGTGCTGGCCGCCGCCAAACTGCAACCTTTCAGCCTGCATCCGATCATTCCTGCGCTGGTGCTCGGCCTGATTGCCTTCGTGGTGGGAAACCGTTTCGGCTCCCCTTCCCCGGCGGCTGAACCTGAATCATCCATTTGAGAGAGTGTGCTATGCCCTGGATTCAAATCAAAATCAACACCACCGGCGATCGGGCGGAAGCGCTGAGCGACGCACTGATGGAAAGCGGCGCGGTCTCCGTGACATTTCAGGATACCCACGATAATCCGGTATTCGAGCCGCTGCCGGGCGAAACGCTGCTGTGGGGCGATACCGACGTTATCGGCCTGTATGATGCGGAAACCGACATGGCCGTCGTGGTCGCGGAGCTGGAGCATCATCCGCTGCTGGGCGCAGGTTTTGCCCACAAGGTTGAGCAGTTGGAAGACAAGGACTGGGAGCGGGAATGGATGGATAACTTCCACCCGATGCAGTTCGGCAAACGGCTGTGGATCTGCCCGAGCTGGCGCGATATTCCCGACCCCAATGCCGTGAACGTGATGCTCGATCCCGGCCTGGCCTTCGGCACCGGCACCCATCCCACCACCGCCCTGTGCCTGCAATGGCTTGACGGTCTGGATCTGGCGGGCAAAACGGTAATCGACTTCGGCTGCGGCTCCGGCATTCTGGCGATTGCGGCGCTGAAGCTGGGTGCTGCGCGCGCTATCGGGATCGATATTGATCCCCAGGCCATTCAGGCCAGCCGCGACAACGCGCAGCGTAACGGCGTGTCTGAGCGCCTTGAACTGTACCTGCCGAAAGATCAGCCCGCCGATCTGCGTGCTGATGTCGTCGTCGCCAATATTCTTGCCGGCCCGCTGCGTGAGCTGGCGCCATTGATCGGCGATCTGCCGGTTTCAGGTGGATTGCTGGGCCTCTCCGGTGTGCTGGCAACGCAGGCTGCCGGCGTAGGAGAAGCGTATCAGGATAAATTCATCCTCGACCCCGTTGCCGAACGTGAAGAGTGGTGCCGTATCACCGGCGTCAGAAAATAATCCTTACAAAAACCGCCCTTTTTGGGCGGTTTTCAGGACTCCTCTCGGCTAGGCCGTCTTTGTTACCAGGCATATAATAACCGCTGTAACCAACGGGTTATCTAATTTAGCTTTATGGACAAAGACAATGAAATATCTGACTTTATTGATGACAGCATTGCTGATGACCGGCAGTGCCGGCGCCTATGCCAGCGAACATCCGGCCTGGTCTTATGAAGGCGATGGCGCGCCGGAACACTGGGGCGATCTTTCCCCGGACTTCAACCAATGCAAAACCGGTATGAATCAATCACCGGTCAACATCACTTCCACACAGAAAACGCATCTGGCTCCCCTCGATTTTCGCTTCGGCGACGTACCACTGACGGAAATCAACAACGGGCACACCGTGCAGGTGAACGACGATGGCGGCGATGAGCTGACGCTGGATAATGAGAAATTCTCCCTGCAACAGTTCCATTTCCATACCCCGAGCGAAAACACCATCGACGGTAAATCCTTCCCGCTGGAAGCGCACTTCGTCCATAAAAATGACAAAGACGAAATCGCGGTTATTGCCGTGATGTTCCAGATCGGCAAGGAAAACCCGGAGTTGCAAAAGCTTTGGCAACAGATGCCGGGAAAAGCCGGTGAAACCGTCAGTATCAAGGAGAAAATGGAGCTGAGAGGGCTGTTTCCGGCCGATTTAAGCTACTACCGCTTCAGCGGCTCCCTGACGACCCCGCCCTGCACCGAAGGCGTGCGCTGGCTGGTATTAAAACAGCCGATGACCGTTTCCGAGCAGCAGGTGGAGAAATTCGCCGCAACGATGCATCACCACAACAACCGCCCGGTGCAGCCGCTGCACGGACGGGTGATCGTAGAGTAATTCCGCACTCGTTTTACGCCGTCCCGTTCGGGGCGGCGTTTTTGTCTTCGGCATACAGCAGCCGGAAATGCTCGCACACCAGCCAGATGTCATCGCGGAATGCCTCTCCGCGCGCCTCCAGAATGTTGCCGAAAAACTCCCGGTGCGCCTTCCGCCAGCTGTACAACGATTTATCGTCCTCACCCTCTGCGGCGGCAAATACGGCGTCAACGTCACGAAAGCGCCTCAGGGACACATGCGTGGTTTCTATCGCCGCTACGGGGCGCTCACGGCCATCCAGCACCAGGGAAATCATCCCCGGCGCGGGTAACGGTTCATCGTCCTCCAGCAAGGAACAGGTCGCTTTTTTCTCACCACACACGATAAGCCCGGCCAATTCCTGCGCCTGTTGGCCGGGGTTGCCGAAATAGTCAGTTCGCCAGCTTCTGCCGGCCAGCGCCGGATGACGGCGCAAGGTTTCCTGCCAAAAACGCTCCAGTTCGTCCGTCATGATTTCTCCTGAAATGATTTGTTCCCGTGATAAATCATTTTCGTTATGAGCAATTTTCGTTATGAACAATAAGTGTGGCACAAAGTTGCTATTTCGTCCGTTTATCGCCTTGACAGCCCCGCCAGGCAACGAATCCGGTAAGAAAAATAAAAAAGAGCACTAAATAGTCAAAAATGTTTAACTCAATGTAAAATAACAATAATTATGCAATATGGTAGCGAACTGAGAGATTTCCTTGATCTATAACAGCGGATTGTTCAAAGTTTGGCCTTTCATCTGGGCGGAAAAATGCGTAAGATACGCGCCCTTACAGACACAGTATGGTCAACTCTCTGTCGATGCGCATTGGACATATCCAGCTTAAAAATCGCCTGATCGCCGCCCCGATGGCCGGCATCACCGACCGCCCTTTTCGCACGTTGTGTCATGAAATGGGTGCTGGAATGACGGTATCCGAGATGCTTTCCTCCAATCCGGAGGTGTGGCGTACGGATAAATCACGACTGCGCATGGTGCATTTTGATGAACCTGGGATCCGGGCAGTGCAGATTGCCGGTAACGATCCCGATGAGATGGCGGCGGCGGCCAGAATTAACGCTGACGGCGGCGCGCAAATCATCGACATCAACATGGGTTGCCCGGCCAAGAAGATGAACCGCAAGCTGGCGGGATCGGCATTATTGCAGTATCCCGAGCAGGTTGAACGCATTCTGCGCGCGGTGGTTGCCGCGGTGGATGTACCGGTCACGCTGAAAATCCGTACGGGTTGGGCGCCGGAGCACCGTAACTGTGTTGAAATTGCCCGATTGGCCGAACGCTGCGGCATTCAGGCGCTGACGATTCACGGCAGGACGCGAGCCTGCCTGTTTAATGGTCACGCCGAATACGACAGCATCCGGACAGTTAAGCAGACTGTTTCCATTCCGGTCATCGCGAACGGAGACATTACTGACCCGCATAAAGCCAGGGCGGTACTGGACTACACCGGAGCGGATGCTCTGATGATAGGCCGGGCCGCTCAGGGAAGACCCTGGATCTTCCGGGAAATCCAGCATTATCTGGACACAGGGGAGCTGCTTTCGCCCATGCCGTTGGCGGAAGTCAGGCGCTTGCTGATAGCGCATGTACGGGAACTGCATCGTTTTTACGGTTCCGGTAAGGGATTGCGCATCGCCCGCAAGCACGTGTCCTGGTATCTCCAGGAACACGCCCCGGATGACCAGTTTCGGCGCACATTCAACGCCATAGAGGACGCCAGCGCACAGCTGGAGGCGTTGGAGGCATACTTCGAAAATCTTGCGTAACAAAAAAGAGCTGACAGAACTATGTTCGAACAACGCGTAAATTCTGACGTACTGACCGTTTCTACCGTAAACTCACAGGATCAGGTAACCCAAAAGCCCCTGCGCGACTCGGTTAAACAAGCACTGAAGAACTATTTTGCTCAACTGAACGGTCAGGACGTAAACGACCTGTATGAGCTGGTACTGGCTGAGGTGGAACAGCCCCTGTTGGACATGGTGATGCAATACACCCGCGGCAACCAGACCCGTGCGGCCCTGATGATGGGTATCAACCGCGGTACGCTGCGTAAGAAATTGAAAAAATATGGTATGAACTGATACTAGTCAGTTAATTCCTTGAAAAAAGGCGCTTTTCACTGTTTGGTGAAGGTGCCTTTTTCTTTTTGGGGGGTTAACTTTCGGGAGACGCTGAAGGTGTAAAAAACTGTATCGTGGATTTCATGAAGCCTGTAGTGCCATGCTCCCTATTTTCATCTTTTTCTGAGGGAAAGGTTAATACCGCCAAATGTTATGGCGGTATTTAATTTGATTAGAAGCGATACCCGACGTTGATGTTAAAACCATTAATGGAGTGGCTTTTTCTGCCATCATCAAAGCTGGAACCTTCGTAGCCGATGTCGATGGCCAGATAGTCGAGAGGGTTGATTTGGATACCTGCGCCGTACATAAAGGAACTTTTGCTCTGAGAGCCATTTTCTGTACCCATGTCGACAAGATTCTCTCTGCCTTCATAGTTGTACCAATGGGTTTTGTAGTCGGCTTTGTTGTAGTTAACACCGAGCAAACCATAGATGCTGATGTATTGATTAATACGGTAGGCCGGGCCAGCAGAGAAAGAGTAATACTTCATATCAACGTCGTTCTTTATATAGTCACGACCTAAATAATATGAATAATCGCTGTCACCGCTCATATAAGTAAAAGAACCAATAACGCTGAAGGGGGAATCCCATTCGTAGCGGTATTTGATGTTAATGCCATTCAGGTTTTTAAGATCCTGAACCTTTCCGTAAGCGTAACCGGCGGTAATTGTTTGAGAATCGGCATTGGCTTGGGTGGAGATGGTGAGGATTGAAAGAATAGCCGCGGCAATGGCAAGCTTTTTCATTTAGATTATCCTTAATTTGGGAAAAGGTTATGTACGACAGAATATTTTTTGATAACAGTTTGAAACGAGCCGGATTATATCAGGTCGCTATAAAGTGTAAATATTTTTTATGTTTTTTAGGGGGATGTTGGTCAGGGGGGGAGTGTTTAGAGGTTAATTTTATTAAAAATTAGTTTTTTAGATAAAAACACCATTAAAATTGCATTTTTAACTTTTAATTCCGGACTTTCTATTGACTACTCTTGTTGTATAAACTCTGGTTTTGAATAGCCGAGAGTTATTATTTTACCGAATGGCGTTGTTAAAAGATGTGCTAATAAGATGCATTCGAATTTAGAAGAAGAGTAGCAGGATATCAATAATATATTGAAACGATGGACTAATACCTTGGCAAAAAAGATCTTATCTTATTTACTGAAATCTTCGTGGCCCCTTCCATTCCAGCTTATTTTTTAGCTCATCGGGCACCATTAAAAAAAGAAGGCTAATGTATTCCAAATGCTTATTATAATTTGGGGATATATTATCATTGCACTTTTCAAAATAGTATTTAGCTTGGTTATTTAGAAACCAAATATCGTATTCAGTTATATTCTCGTCCAGAAGATTTTTTGGGAGATTGTGTATAAGTTCAGTTTCTATTTTCATTTCCCGGAAAGTCTTCCAATGAGGCAATGCTTTCACCAATAACTTTATCACATAAGTAAACAATAAACATATAGTTACCTCACCACCGTCTTACCCGTGAACGTATTAACCAAATTATCTTTCTTATCAGTGGTGACCTTCTTAATTGACGTTGGCATACTATTTTTCATTGCATAAGCTTACTTTTTAGCTTATTGAGGGTAAGGAACAACTTTCCAGTATACAGTTTGTGGTAATGATGGAAGAAATGGCTCCCCCCCTTTGAATTCACTAATAAATTCTTTATTTTGTCTCCTTACTTCCTCACGTTCTAGCTCTAATGTAAGAGATTCTAGTTTCCCTGTTTTTGAAATATTCTCCCATGCTATTAAGGGGAGCCCCGAAAACTCCTCAACAATTGTTATTGCTGCGTTGACAGAAATGCCAGATGTTTCCCATACCCAGCCCTCCCCATAGTCAATCATCCCAATTGGATCAAAAACAACTTGTATAGCATAATTATTATTTCCTCTTGGTATTATATAGAGTGACTGTATAATAATATCCAACCCGGATAATTTCTCACGATAAACGCAAATGTTTGCATTTCTACCTAAATGTATATATCTATCAATATCTGATACAAGCATTAATCACCTCAATTATCTATAAATATTGCAGGCTTTTTCTTAATTTCCACACCATTTTTATCGATGGACCTAATATCGATATTGTAATGTGATTGATCTGCATGTTTACCTTGATCATGTATGTTGGAGCTCGTGGGATCATTAACATTTATTAAGTTACCTCTATAAGTATTACCTCTATCAAGCATTCCAGGCATCAAATTACCACCTGACCCAGGCTGCAGTGCCGGGATCTTGTCCAATATACATTTCTAAATTAATTACGTTTTTTGTACTCTTGAATCCACATCCCTCCTCCTACTAAAAAACCTGCCACCACTCCCATTATTAATGCTTTTGTTACATAGTCAAATGGAAACATAAACTCTCGTTCCATAAATAAATTGGTCACACCATGACTAATAAGAAAAGTCATCACTGCAATGATGAATATTGCAAAACCGCTTAAAATACCGACTATGATAAAGAACCTTAATCCTTTACTTTTTGTTATCACCTGTCCTCCCCTCAATTTTTAATTTATTCTTGCAAAATATAATTTTAGCCTTCAGTAGTAGCAGATGCTTCCATATTACCCAATACACCTGGAAATTGAACTGGTTTCATATTTTTCGATATACCTAATTGTCCTTGAATTGTTCCACCTTGCAGCTTAGGATTATATTTCGGATCAAAACCATCCATTCTTAAATTTCCCCATTTATTACTCCCCAAGCTGATAAGCTTACCCTCTCTATACCAAGTGCTGGCATCAATTCCTAATACTCCTGCTCCATGAGCGGATTTACTTTTCAATTTTAATAGAGTCATAAAGTTTAGTTTAAATAGCCAGAAAATAGTCCATCATAAAACAATAGCCTTTCTGAGTGTTTTTAAATATCAATCCCAGAATTTCTCAAAGTAAAAATGACATGCTTAGTCAAATCAACAAGATCATCATAGGCAATAGGACCAAATTCAGGCTCATATAAAGCCATGTATTTCTCAACTGGCATTTTATATATTTGTATAGCTTTATGTTTCATATCATGGACATGTTTTGGATAAATAACTCTATTTATTCCCGAACCGTATTCTTTCTTCTGACTATCCATAATCCATTGCAATTTACCTTTATATGAGTTAATGGCGTGTTGCAATAAATTAATTATTTGTGGATCTTCATTTTTGAATCGAAAACTTGTTGCAGGTGGTCTAGTAGACCTATCCTCTGTAAACTCTTTTTGATCTTTAAATCTGAAAACTGGGTATCTAGAGTGGCAACGCTGCCACTCTATCTCTCCAAGCTTTTCAATAACTGATATTAACTCCCTTCCCTTTTCCACTTGCATTATTTAAATCCTCGTGGTTTTTATGAAATATTTACACCATCAGGATTAATAGCTTTGATATGTTTTTCCCAATCACCCTTATGTATTGGATTTAAAGATATTCGAGGATCATAAACATAGCGACCATCAGTATATACTTGGTGAAACGTCATATTATTCTCCATATACCCATTTTCGTATACATTCAATGTGTTAGGTTTTAATGGTCTAACTTCAATAATTTTCTCCTGTCTCCCAGCAACTTCGAGTAATTTAGGAGCAATATCTGAGCAATCAGTGCAATCTGTATTTGAAATCCAACTGATAAAATTCGGATCTTTCACTTTATCAACAACACTTTGATTTGCAGGATATCCTGGGTTTTCTGGTCTAACGTCCTCAAGACCAGGAATTTTTTCGTTTAAATAAATCAGATCGTCCAATGATGGATTATCAGAGATAGGTGTTATGGTCGTGATATCACCAATATCTGGAACACCGCTATCGTTTCCTGTGTGGTTCTTACCCACATCTGTAACTTCACCATGATGCCCTGTGTCATTAGACACTTCATTTGGATATAATGTCTGTTTACCACCCGTATTATTCGGGAACTGTCCTGCATCTACCAGTTGATCTCCACCCGTGTTTGTCGGCAAATCTGTCGGGCCGGAAACATTAGCATTCTTATCCTGCTGAGCAGCCACAATGGCCATTATGACGCAGACATCATTTGCCAGGCAGGATGTACTCAGACCTGCTTTTACTTTCTTGGTCAATGCCAGGGCAGCGGCCTCTTGCGCATCACCGCCCCCAGCTTCCGCCAACGCAGCCAGAGTGAGAATATTTTGTGCCTGTATTCGCTGGAGCATTCCCATACTTGTGGCGTTATTTTCAGCGGTGACTTTACCCGCCTGCGCTCCAGACACAGCACTTCCTGTACTGTCTCCTGCCAAGCCTCCAGCAAGCCCACCAGCCAGTGTTGCCAATGCAGAAATAGTCCGTTTTTGTCTTCACTGAGTTCGGATAGCATAATCAACCACCGCCCACTCAGTGGCCTCATCGGTACGGTTCTTAAGGTTTGGTGCGCGGCGACTCCGGTTTATCAGCGCATCCACGCCACCTTCATCGACCAGTTCGCGGTAACGATATAATGTATCACGTGAAACACCCATGATTTTACAGGCTTTCGATACATTGCTGAGTTCTTCAGCCAGATTGAGCAAACCAGCTTTGTGTTTGATAACGGAATTGGTAGTATGAACCATGAGAGTTACCTCGTGTTTTGTATAAGGATTCGACACCCATATCAAAACCGGTAACTCTCAACTTTCAAGGCCATATGTCAGATCAAGTCGCGACTAATACATCTGGATATATAGGGGCAAATCCACGCCTCAACTGCAGCCACAAGCTCTTTCTGCGCATTCTGATACTTCTCCTGCTGCGTCATGCCTGAGATTTTATTTTCTACAATATCACTCAGCGCATTATTCTCAACATCAAAACCCTTTTATTTTTAGTAAACGAAGAAAAGTGATGCCAAAACCTAAAAAAAACCCACCCCAAATGCTCATTTTCAACATCCTTCTAAATTGAAAAATTTCGAAAGAAATTGGGATATTTTGGAAAAAATAGAAAAATACTTCTATACAGGCGTAAAAAACAACTCCAATAAAGAACAGCCCAAAGGAACAGATAGCTATAAGCGCTAATAAAAAAAATAAATTTTTCATTTTTTATTATTCCTCCCATCTATTTTATCCTGAATAACCGAACTACCGAACTCTGATAAAAAGCTACCGCTTGTATTTCCCAAAGCTCCAGGGATATTGTTCGGTAACATATCCTTCCTTACTCCCAATTGCCCTCTTATATCTGTATACTTCAGCCAATTCGGATCAAATTTTGGATCCCAGCCACCTGTCAGCCATTTTCCTGCCGAGTTAGCTGCAGGTTTCACTAAGTAGTTACCCACACCATAACCTAAGCCAGCACCAGCCCCTGTTGTAATTGCACCAGTAAGAGGATCATCACCATTAATCTGATTAATTAGCGCACCACCACCAGCATTCCAACCCACTGTACCCCAGAAGCCGTGCCCCATACTGGCTACGTTTGCCCAACCAGTAATAACAGCATTCACAGGGTTGATTTCTCCTTTATCAGCATACTGAAACGCAGTGTTCATTCCCGCTCCCAGTGCCCACATCGCTGCCTGTTCGGCCGTCAATAAGCTAAGACCAGTAACATTGATCATTCCCGCAGACACTGCTGCATTTGCTTCTGCAATGTCCCCAGCTAGCTGACCTTTACAAGTAATATCGCAGTCCGGTATTTTGGCGAACCAAAAGCCAAGATCTGAACCAACAGCCCCCATGCTATTGTTTTCCACCGTCGTCTTCCCAGCCTGCGCCCCGGCCACAACATCTGCTGTACTGTCTCCAGCAAGCCCTCCGGCCAGCCCCGCCGCCAACGTAGCAAACGCGCTGATAGTCTGTTTCTGCGTCTCCGTCAGTTCATCAGCTTTCTTACCATACAACTCCAGCGCCAACATGCCCATCGCTTCACCGGTCAGCGCTCCGGCTGCGCCTGCCATGGCATTTTTGTCCTGAGCGAGCGCCAGCGCGGCATTCAAAATGGCATGTGCGGTCAGGTTGGCTTCTGCATTCACCTTGCCAGTGACCGGATCCGTTGTCATGCTTTTTACGACTTCAGCCAAATAAGGCGCAGCCCCGCCGGCCAACGCCGCTTTCAAATCCCCGCCAGCTAATCCCTGCACCGCTGCCGTTGCTGCCTGGATCGCCTGCTGATATTTACCCCCGGTCCCAAACCCGGACTCATTCATCGCCTGGTCATAAGCCGTCTGGTAAATCTGATTTTGAATATCTTTATCAGTAATGTCGGTTTTACCCTGCTGAGCCAGCGCTTTCTTCGCCGCATCGACATCACTTTGTTCGATATTCTTCAGCTTCTCATTCGCCGCCCTGGTCGCCGCGATATCCCCTTCCGTACGCGCGATATCCGCTACCTGATTACCTATCTCGCCAATCAGCTGCGCCTGCTTCAGACGCTCCTGCTCTTTCTCTTTGTCGAAGATAGGCGACAGCGTCTGGTTCGCATGCTCGACATCGCGGCTTAAATCCGCCACGTCCTGCTGCTGGTTTTCCTTATCGCGAATGGTGATAGTCCCTTCCGACACCGCCGATTTAGTCGTGCTGCTGGCATGCCCTTCATTATCCGCGCCGACCAGCAGTGAGTTCGCCATGTTGCCCGCAAACTGCCCGCCGATGCTGCCGCCGGTGCTCATCCCCGCGCTCTGGTGCTCAACCTTAAAGTCAGCCTTGTTCTCGATATCGCTGAAGCCCAGCGTGCCGGTATCCAGACGGTTCTTGTCTGACGTGGCCGTTGAGCCAATCACCGCGCCGTCAAGCTGGGTATGCTTGCCAACCGTGATATCAAAACCGCCCTTACCCGCAAAAATCCCGGTCTGCTCCTGCACCGAGTCGTAATTGCTGTGCATCTTGTCCTGGCTGGCGTTTACGCTCAGCGAACCGCCGATGCCCGTCCCTACTGGTACGCTGATGCCACCGCTGACGTTCTGCTGCTTCATGTCGTAACGGTCGCTGTCCTGCTCGGATATCAGCGTCAGGTCGCGCCCGACCTCGGCCTTCACGCGCTCGCCGCTGACCTGTGCACCCTTGAGCGTGGTGTCGCGCCCGCTGACGATAGTGACCTGATTGCCGGCGTTGACGGTCGTCTCGGTATGCGTCGTGCCATTGCCGCTCTCGGAGCCTTTGCCTTTGTTGGCGCTGGCGGAGATGTTCACGCCCATGCCGCCGCCGCCCGCGCTGATACCAACGCCCACGCTACCGCCACGGCTCTCGTTTTTGCCATCGAGCCGCGAGGTGTTTTGTCCTGACAGCAGATTAACATCGCGTTCGGCGGAAAGCAGTATGTCGCTGCCCGCCTGAAGCTGGCTGCCCTGAACGTTAAGGTCGCCGCCGGTGGCGTTGACCGTGAGGTTCTTGCCCGCCGTCAGCGAGCTGCCCTGCGAGGTGGTGTTGGTCTGGGTTTGGGTGGAAGTGGACGACTGGCTGCCGTACGAAACGCTGACGCCAATGGTGTTGTTATTACTGGCGTCGGCCGCCCCTTTGGCATCATCCAGCCGCAGCGCCTGCGAAGCCTGCACCCCGGCCAGCGCCGCTTTGGTGCCCTGCAGGGCGCTCAGGCGGCTGTCGTCTTCTTTCTTCGCGTCCTGCACCGCCTGGACCGCACCGCTGAGCGCACTGCCCGCCGCGCCGGAGAGGGCCAGCGTCAGCCCGCTCTGCTTCTGCTCAACCTTGTGTGTCTGGCTGCTCTGGTTCTCTGCCGCCAGGATATTGACCTCTTTGCCGGTCAGCGTCATGTTCTGGCCGCTGAGCACGTCAGAACCTTTGACGGTCAGCTGATTACCCGCGGTCAGGCTGACGTTGCCCTGTGCACTGCCGACGGTGCTGCCCACGCTGCTCAGCGTCGTGCTGTCGTCCGTGGTCTTCACGCTTTGGGTGCCGACGCTGACGCCAATCCCGCCGGTGCCGGAGATGCCGCTCTTTTTCTCGCGGTACATGTGCATCTCGTCACGGCTTTCCGTGGCGGCCTGAATGGTCAGGTTATTACCGGCGCTCAGGCTGACGTCATTCGTGCCGGCCACGCTGCTGCCGGTGACGGTGAGGTTGTTGCCGGCCTGCATCGTCACGGTGTCGCCGCCAAGGCGACTGCCGTTCACGCTTTGTTCGTTGAACGTGTGGCGTGTCTCGCTGGTCGTTTTTGAGCCGACGCTGCTGCTGCCGGTTGTTTTGTAATACTGGTCGAAGCTGGCCGTGTCAGTCGCGTGCTGAACATTGATGTCGTTGCCGGCCGCAACGCCAAGCTGCTGCCCGGCAGAAACGTTACCGGCGGTGATATTGACGTCGTGCTGCGCCGCCAGGGTAACGTCGCCTTTGCCCACCACGTCGCTGCCAACCTGCTGGGTCTGCGCATGGTGCGCCCAGTTGTTGTTGCTGAAATTAAGGTCATCACGGCTGCCGGTGGTCACGGTGCCGAGGTTCAGGTCGCGCCCGGCGGCAAGGGTGGTTTGCCCGCCGTCACCGCTGTTGACCACCTGCGCAGCGGTAAGGTTCACGTCACGCCCGGCCTGCAACACCAGCTTGCCGTCCGGTTGTTCGACGTAGAAGCCCGCGACGCGATCGATAGTCGTGCGGGAGAAATCACCGTTCGCGCTTTGCGCCGTGCGGGTCGTGGTGGTGGCGTTGATGTCACGTCCGGCCCCCGCCAGCAGGCTTTGGCCGGCGGAAATCATGCCGCCGACGTTGTTGATGTCGGTGCGGGCCTGCAAAGCCACATCATTACCGCGAATGATGCCGCCCAGGTTGTTGATATTGTCAGCCAGAATCTGCGTGCTCTGCTGCCCGTTGATACGGCCGCTGTTGGTCAGGTCGCCGGCCAGGTTCAGGGCGACGTATTTACCCGCCAGCAGCGCGCCGCTGCCGTCGAGATCGCCCTCTTTCACCACCGCATAAACCTGCGGCACCAGCACCTGCTGGGTGCTGCCATCCGGCAGGCGCACGGTCTGCGCCACCATCCACACCATATCGCCGGTAAGCAGGCTCATCTGTTCCGGCGTCAGCGCCACGCCGAGCGTCAGGCCGTATTTTTTGCCGAACTCGACGCCATTGTTCATCAGCGCCTTGTACTGCTCCTCGTCGTTATTGTAGCCGCCGAGGTAACGGTTGCCGGTCATGGCGATAACCTGTTCGCGAATCAGCTTCTGCTCGTAGTAACCATCGCCAAGGCGTTTAAGCACGTTGTTCGGATCGGTGGTGAAGGCCTCCATCATGTAATCGGAGCCGAGCCACTTCTTGTTATTGGTGAAGCGCGGATCGGTTTCAACCAGATAACCGGCGGTACTGTCCGGACGGACCTGGAACAGGCTGTTGTCCGGCAGTTGGGTGTTGGGACCGGTGATGCGCACTACGTTGCCGTCTTCCCCGGCATTCACTTCGAAGGTTTTGCCCGGCGGTAAAGTCACCGCACCCGGCGCCGAAGGCAGCGCAGCCCCCGCACCCGGCGCGTTAATGTCGCCCAGGTTCAGGCTGCCGGTGCCCTGAATGTCGCCGTTGATATCCGCCGCCTGGCGATCGTCCAGGCTCAGGCCGCTGCCCTGCGTCTGGGTATATTCTTCAATGGTGCTGGGTTTGAGGGTGATACCCTGAATAACCGTCGGCGGCGTGTAATCCACCGTCTCCATTTTGGAGGAATCGCCGCCTTTATTCCTTTTACGCCAGTAGTTGGTGGCGGTGCCATCGTCGTTAATCTGGCGGTAAGCCGCCACTTCCACGTTCTCGACATCACGCGCCTGCAATGCCAGCTGGCCGCCGGCGACGATCTGGCTCTTGTCGTTGAACACCTTGTCGGCATTAATGCTGAGATCGCCGCCGGCAATAATTTTGCCCGGCTCGCTCTCTTTCACCCGGTCTTCGGTGACGGTGCGGGTGTACTGGTAATGGGTGAATCGGTCGCCGTCGGTGGTGTGACAGATAACCCCTTCGATGCACAAAATGCGCACCTCATCCCAGTAAATGTAGATGTTGTAATCTTTGTCGTTGTAGCGCACGCCGTTGTTGAGGCGCGCGACTTCATATTCGGAGATGTCTTCCTGAGACACCAATACATTTTCCAGCTCGAAACGATCGTTAACGTTATTGAGGGTGGCAACGTTGAGTGCCATATCGCCGGCGGATTCGATGGTTGAACTGTGATTATTGAGCACCGAAGCCTGCCCGGTGGCGAGATAATCGGCGTTGAGCGTGCCGCCAAGGGCGAGGCTGCCGTCGCTGTAAATCAGGGCATGATCGCGGTTGTTGAGTACGCCGACCCCGAGATCCAGCCGCTGGCGGGCAGCAATGGTGGCCGCCTGACCATCCAGTGCCAGGTTGTTGAGCGTACCGGCCTGGATCGCCAGCGCATCGCCGTAAATGCGCCCGCTGCCGATGTTATTGACCGTGGCGCCGTTCAGGCGCGTGTAAAAGCCGTCAATCAGGCCATAGTTGGTAATGGTGTTAGCGGCGGTTAACTGGGTGGTGCCGGCACTGATTTCCGCATCCTGATTGTTGAGGATGGCGTTCGCCGCGACGTCGAGCAGGTTACCGGCCTGAATCAGGACATCGTTAATCACGCTTCCCGTGGTGGCGATGTGAAGATCGTGGTTGGCCTGAATCGAACCTGTGTTATGCAGATCCTGGTTCAGCGTCAGGGTCATATCGCCCAGCGAAAGCAGTTTGCCGTCGCCGCTGAGAGCATCGGCTTTCAGCCGCAGGTTCTCACCGGCTTCGATGCTGCCGGCGGTATTCAGAACGTCATGCGCCGTAATGGATGCAGTTTTCTGCGTGCTGAGCAGGCCGTTGCTGTTGTTGAGCAGGCCATCAAGCGCCAGGCTGAGCGCATTGTCCGCCAAAATCTTACCACCGGTGTTATCAAGCCCGCCCGCGTTAACACTCACGTCGCTTCCCTGAATGCCTTTGCCTTCGGCAAGGGTATCCCGGTTCAACACATCCGCGGCGTTCAGCGTTACGGCGCCGCCACCCTGAATCAGCCCGTCGCTGTTGTTAAGCAATGCACTCAGGGCATTGAGGGTCAGCTCACCCAACGCCTGGATCTGGCCCTGCTGGTTGTTGATATCCGCGCTGGTCAGGGTCAGGCTCTCTGTTGCCGCAATCTGCCCGCCATTGCGGTTATCCAGCGCGCCGGTGGCAAGGTTTATCGCCCCGCCTGCCGCCAGCAACCCGTTGCGGTTGTCGGTATCGCCCGCGTTAAGGGTCAGCGCGCCCTGTGCGCTCAGCGTGCCGTTCAGGTTGCTGAGCAGGTAACCGCGCGTGTCCCAGTGCAATGCTCCCCCGGATTGCAGGGTGCCGCCTGTGTTGTCCAGCGCGAGGCTGGTCGCGGAAAGCCCGCCGAGCGCAACGATCTGCCCCGCCCGGTTATTAACCGCACCGCCGTTGAAGGTCAGTTGCTGGTTGCTGATGATAAAACCGCTCTGGTTATTCACATCGCCGCTGAACAAGGTCAGGTTGCCCTGACTGGTGATACCGCCGCCGTTGGCGTTACTGAGGCGCATATTCTGCGTATCAAGGCGCAGATCGCCGCCGCTTTGAATCATCCCCGCATCGTCGTTTTGCAACGTTAACGTGGTCAGGGAGAAATCACCGAGCGCGGTTAATTGGCCGCCCCGGTTGTCGAACCCGGCGGTGTTCAGCGTGGCGCCTGCGCCGCTGAGCAGTTGGCCGTTACGGTTATCTACCTCGCCGACGGCAAGTGCCAGCGCACCGTTGGCGGCGAGCAGGCCTGCCGCGTTGTCGAGTTTTTCACCCCGGCTGTCCAGGCGCAGTTCACCGCCGGATTGCAGGGCTCCCGCACGGTTATCGATCGCCCCGCTGCTGAGCGCCAGCTGCGCATCCGCAACCAGCCTGCCGGACTGGTTGTTGATGTTGCCGGTAGCGGCGTCAAGGGTTTTAGCCGCAATCAGGCCGTTATGGTTATCGATGTCGCCGGTAGTAAGCCGCATGTCGCCAAAGCTGAGCAGGCCGCCCTGTTCGCCGCTGTCAGCATTGAGCAGGGTGTAACCCCGGGTATCGAGGCTAAGCAGGGTGCCGCCCTGAATCAGCCCGCCACGGTTATCCACGGTGTTGCTGAGCGAATTCAGGCTGCCCGCAGCAGCAATCAATCCGTCACGGTTGTCGAGTTCACCGGTGAGGAACAGCGAGAGGTCGCTGGCGTCGGCGGCGATCAGGCTGCCGCTCAGGTTGTTAAGCTGAGCGGCGTTAAGCGCGATGTTGCCGCCGGCGGTAATCGTGCCGCCCTGGTTATCCAGCGCATTGGCGATATCAAGCTGCATCCGGCCCTTGCCGCTGTGCGTCATCTGACCCTTGCGGTGTGACAGACTGTCCGCCTGAATCGTGATGTTGCCCGCCTGCGTGACGGTATTATCCAGCTTGAGGTCCGTACCGCGCAGCGCCAGGCTGCCATTGCTGACCATGGTGCCGCCATCGCCGTCAAAACGGCCAGTACGGATATCAAGCCGCCCCTCGCCGGCATGGATGATGCTGCCCTGCTGGTTGTTAATGGCGCTGCCGCTGAGCGTCAGGTTGTTACCGTTGCTGGCAATGGTGCCGGCGCGGTTATTGATGCCTTCCTGCATGGCGAGCTGGAGATCGGCCTTGCCGACCTGTTGTAACGTGCCTTTCTGGTTAGAAAGCCGGCGGGCGGTCAGTTCCAGCTTGTCGGCAGACACTTTTCCGCCGTCGTTATTCACCACCCCGGAGGTGATGGCGCTCAGCTTTCCGCTGGCGGCCACGCTGGCATTGGCGGTACTGATGTCGCCCTGGGTTGCGTTAAGGGTGATGTCCGTCGCACCGGTCTGGCTGCCACTCAGGTCGATGGCGCTGGCGTGAACATTCATCGACGACGCAGCAAGGTTCTGGCCATTGGAGGTGAGCATGCCCTTGCTGTTGAGCGTCAGGTTGCCGCTACCGCCGAGTTTGCCGTCGCCGTTCATCCCGGCGGCAAGCGCGCCGGAGGCGCTGTTGGTGATTGACGCTGCGTTAAGGGTTGTGTCGTTGCGTGCGGCAATGATGCCGCTGTTATTGACCGCATCGCGCGCGGTCAGGGACGTATTGCCCGAAGCATAAAGCGTGCCCTGGTTGCTGACGCCGCCCTGCGCATCGATGCGCAAATTCTGAGCCGCGCTGATGGCGCCGCTGTTGCTGATACTGCCGTCCGCATTGACCACCACGTCGCCGGCCGATGCGCCGATGGTGCCGGCGTTACGCACCCCTAACCCTTGCTCAGTACCGCGCAGGCGGATTTTTCCGGCGTACATGCCGCCAATCTGTGACACGTCCAACGCGAAAGCAGACCGGGTCGCGCTATCGGCGCTTTTCGCGCTGATGGTCTGATGCTGTGCATCAACCCGGTTGGCGCCGGTGGTGACGTTCAGTTCGTTGGCCCAGATACCGGCATTTACTTTAACTGAGCGGGCAATCAGGTCCGTGTGATCCGCCCGGCTGGCGTCCAGCCCGTTGCCCTGCACCACAATTTCGCCGCGCTCAACGTCATAACCGGTGACTAAGCCGTTGTTCATTTGCACATTGCCGGTGGTCAGCGTAGCGCGGTTGGCGTTAATGAACCCGCAGCCGTCGCAGGTGATGCCTGCCGGGTTGGCGATGATCACCTGCGCTTTTCGGCCCGCCACTTCAATAAAGCCGTTGAGCTTGCTCGGATCGCGGGTATTGACCTCATTGAGGATCACCTTCGCTTCACCTTTCGCCAGCCACGGGTTGGCGGTGATCATCCCGCCCAACTGGGTCTGGGTGTTGGCATGGGAGTTATTGAGGATGACGCCTTTTTTGTCCACGTCGAACTGGCTGTAAACGTTGCGTGAAACGCCGCCCTGGCTCGGGGTCTGAATATTCACCTGCGGCGTGCCGTTGGCGCTGCTGATGATGGTCGGTTGCTGGTTGCCCGGCGCGTTGCGGTCCGCCACCACGCCGGCCTGCACCGGCAGCACCGCGCCCAACGCCAGCCACAGGCACAACCGCAGCGGATTGAGCGTGCCGGTCAATTTCCCCGGCGCATGACCCGGCCGGGAAGCTCGTCCGCTACCGGCGCGTCCGGAACGGGCGATGTCCGCCACCACCATCAGCATGCCGCGGGCCTTGTTGAAAATGATACGATACAGATTCTTGTTCATGGCAGCGTCCTTGACTTACCTTTCACACACCGGGGCCGCCAGAGGATGGGCAGCGCGCCAGAGTTTGGCCTGCGCGGACGTCACGTCGTCCCCGCGAAAATTGATAACGCACTGTCCGCGGCTTTCCCCGCGGTGATATTGCGAACGAAAACAGCGATCGGGAAACAGCGAACCGGTGATCAGCCGGCGCATCGGCAACATGTCGCCGAAAGGCGCAATACAGTCGCGCAACCACATACGTTCACCGCTGGCCCAGTCCTCATCGCGCGTGAGAACAGCGGCTTCGGTGAGGTAACGACGCTCGGCGTCCTCACTGAGCCACATCCAGCTCAGGTAAAACACCGGTTTTCCGCCACGGCTGGCGATGGCGTACTGCTGACGCTTGATCGCAGGCAGCAACAGGGTCGGCAGCGCATACAGCGGGGTGTCGCGGTGCATCGGAGAATGCATCCACAGCCAGACCGCGGCGCCGAGCGCTTCGGCCTCACTCATCCCGCCGCCAAGCAGCATCGGCGCCTGAACGTCATAGTCCCCGAGCCTCATTTCAGTAGCTCCAGTTCAGGTTGAAACCGAAAGTGACCGGGCTGGTGTGGTAGCCGTCCGGCTTGGAGAGCGGAATACCGGCAAACAGGTCATAACCGGTGCGCAAAGCGCTGCCGCGCAGACCAACCACGCCGCCCGCCAGGCGCTTGCCGACATTATTTTCGCTACCGCGTCCGCCGATTTCGCCGTAGTCAACGCCAAGGTACAGCTCCTGACCCGGCAGCGGCGTGTACCAGCCGAGATCGTTGCGTACATACCAGCCACGGTCGGCGCTCAGCGAACGTTCGCCGTCGAAGCCGCGCACCGTCCAGCGTCCGCCGATGGAGAACTGCTCCTGCGTGGTCAGCGGCGTGTTGCTCATCTGACGTGAATACTGCGCGTTGTAATGGAAGTTCTGCCCGCCAAGGTGAAAAGGCACGTCAACCTGGGCGTCGAAACGCAGGATTTTGCTCAGCGCGGTAGCTTCCCCCCAGTATTCTTCCGGTGCGGGACGGGCGCCGAACCAACGGGTGCCACGCTGGTAGCTGACGCCGGCGTCGATCGTTGCCCACGTCAGGTAATGACGGTGCTGCAGGCCCAGTTTCCAGGCAGAGGTCAGGCGGCGCTGCACCTCGACTTCGGTGTCGTTGATGAAGTTTTTGTTTTCGCGCACCGTCACGTCGTAGGTCAGGGTGGTTTTCTGGCTGCCGTTACGGTGCAGCACGCGGCTGAGCTGTGCGCCGAGCGTTTTGCTGTTGCCACTGTAACGGGCGTCGCCGTTTAGCTGGGCGACGGTTTGGTGGTAGTCATAATCGTTGGCGTTAACGCTGAACATCCAGTAACCAAACGGCACCGAGTAGTGGCCGGTCAGGTTTTTGGTGCCTTTGCCGCCGTGGGTATTCAGGTCATGCGTGCCGGAAATATAAAACAGGTCGCTCAGCGACAGCGGGTTATCCAGTGACAGCGTTAACCCGCCCTGGTAACGACCGGTGCTGCGGGTGCCGGAGTCGTCCAGCGACGCCCCCACGCGCCAGATTTTGCTCTGCTGGCGTTGCAGCACGATATCGCTTTCTCCCGGCTGCTCGCCGGGGACGATCTCCATACTCGCCTGCACGGTAGGCAGACGTTGCAGGTTTTCCAGCCCCTGCTCGATATCACGCAGATCGAGCAGGTTGCCTTCATGGGCAGGGAAAGCGCTGTACAGCGTGGCGTAGCGGCTGCTGTCTTGCGTCAGCATGACCCGGCGGATATTACCCGGCACAATGACCAGCTGCAGCGTACCGCTTTTTAAATCCTGCGCCGGCGCCAGCACGCGCGTCGTGACATAGCCGCTGTCAACCAGCCGGTTTTGCACTGCGCTCATCAGCATATTGATGCCCTTGCTGCCCAGGCAAAACCCTTCCGCCCGCCCGGCGATACGCCGGAGCGGCAGCCAGTGAGGCAGAGCTTCCTGGCCGGACAGCTCAACATGACGGATTGGGAAACAGGGTGTCTCGGCCGGGAAAATCAGCTTCCCCGTCGCAGTGGAAGGCGGTGAGAGCCGGATATCCGGCGTCGGCGGCGTGAGCTGTTGCTCCAGCGCTTTTTGCTGTTGTTCCTGATGAATAAACTGGTTTGTTTCCTGCGGCGCGGCACCCAGCGGGCCGATAAGCAGCAAACACGTCAACGGCAGCAGGCGTACGCCGGTTGGCCGGGAAAAAGGAAAAAGCAATTGCGCATGACGATCCCTGTCACAAAAAATATACATACCTTAGCTATGCCAAACGCTGTCAGAACCACGCCATCATCTGGCCGTAAGCATGGTATCAACCCTATACCTTAGTTGGCAATATCGTGTAAATTAATAAATACTTATAAAACGCTTATTTTTTCATTCTCATCGGGCATTACGATATTTAATTTATAGAAAGTGAAATATTCACCAATCAAATAATTAACCCCTTCGTTTTCTTATTATTTATTTTAGTATTATCAAAGTGTGCAAAAATGCAAAGAAACACCAGGGTATGCGCATGATTTATAATGATAAATTTTGCCAAGGATAATGATATTGGCCCATAAAAAAGATATTCATAACAAAAACGCCAAATGCAACGCTGCAATAATCACAACAGCAAACGTACAAACAATAAATAGCAGGTGCTTCATTTTTCTCTCTGCCCATCGCTTAATCGAATAAAGAAAAATGAATACCCCTGTGGACACGAGATAATAAACAATAACAGGGCTTCACATTTCAGCAGAGAGCATTACATCAATTTCCCTTTGATCCCCCTGCTTTTTGCATACGTTATGGAGAATCCCTTAACCCGATACGCTGATGCTCATCGCTAATCAACAAGAAAGCGCATATCTAAGAAGATATCAGCCCTTCCCCTTCAAATGTATACCTCCCCCCCTGTCTCCCGCGGTTAAAAAAAGGCCGAATTTCTGATAATCAGGAGCGCCTCTGGTAGCACAACCGCCCCTGTAGTACTTTATCCATCGCAAACTTCATTGATAAACAAAAGGAATTCGCAGTATGGAAAATACTCTGTTTGCACGTATTGCCGCTATCGTTGGCTCCGCGTCGCTTAAGAAACCGATTTTAGCCGTTTATAACAACGCCACCCGTCATTATGTTTCCGTTGCCGCAGATACCACGCGCGGTAAAGTTTCTGGCTACGACACCTCAGCTCGCTGCTATTTCTCAGGAAATTCAACTACCGATCTCAGCTTTTACGACTACGGCACGCATGCCCAGGTAATGCTGAGAATTGCAGATAATAAGGTTCACGGTTATAACTACAAAACCCGTTCCCATTTCAATGGTCATATCAGCGGGCAGAACCTGTTTATTCGCGATTATAAAGCCCGTCAAAACTATACTTATATTTTCTAACCGAGTTCGCGTAAATTTGCGCGGGGGGAACCAGTATGGTTCCCTTTTTTTGCCGCTGTAAACAACCGGCAGCATATTCGGCGACAGGCCGATTGCCAACCTGTCTTTCCCACACTTTCCTTATGCAGTCATCCCCGTCAGCGTCACCGGCCGCTGACGGGGAACCCTGTTTACTCGCCGCCTTTCAGATCGCTGGCGATGGCCGTTTTAAAATCGTCCATCGGGCAGAAGCCGTTCGCGTCCGTTTTGCAGCCGTCAATTTCCAGCGTCACACGCATCGGCGGTGCATCCGCAGTCAGCGGCGTTGCGTTACGGATCTGATCCGTTGATTGATACACATATTCAATCTTCATCAGATCCTTATCAGCCTTCTTATCATGCCAGCGCTGGAAAACGATCTTGCCGCTGATTGGTGTTTTCTCATACTGCTGCGGCAGTTCGTAAGGCGCGGTCTTCATCGCGGCCAGCAGTGAAGCAATGTTGGAGTCGTGGCCGACCATCACCGCTACCTTCGCTTTATGCGCCTGCTCCGCCAGCTTATTGCTCTCGTCCGGCGTGCCGTTAAGCGCTGCGCTGATAAACCTCAGCAACGGAGCCGCGGCATTTTGCGCGATGGCAGAGGAGCCGAACAGGGTTTCGTGATACAGGTTTTTGATCTCTTCCAACTGCTGCCACTGTTTAGCATCAGTGATTTTCCCCCACGCCACCTCATTGAGCGGATAGCCTTCGTAATACTGCAGCATAAAGCCGTCAGACGCCCCGGTACCCACGCGCAACGGCCCTTTGATACCCGGCTCCTTATTCTGCTCAATAATCACTTCGTTAGGCTGAGCAGCCATTGAGCAGGTTTTCTTCTCGGTACAGACCTTGGACTGGCCGTAATCCATCACCTGCTGCAGCACGTTGTAGTTCGGCTCCAGGCGCTTGTTCAGCCCTTCAATGCCGCCTTCGCCCGCATGGCTGTTGATCGAGTCAATGGCCTTCTGCTTAAACGTCTCCGTAACCTCTGCTGTTACGATCGGGTTGAAGGTCGGGTCCATGGTGCCGATTTTCTCCTGATGGTTCACGGTCAGTGAACAGTCAGGGAAAGCGCCGCTGACAAAGCTTTTTGCGGTATCAATCGTGCGCGGCAGGCTGTTGGCATAGACAAAAACGCTGCCTTCGGTCGGGCATCCGTTGGCAGGCAGGATTTCTGTCTGAGCCAGCCAGGTGCGCAGATATTTACCGAACAGTACCTCGACTTCCCCGCCCTTCGGCGTCAGCAACCCGCCCTCGGTTTTCCATACCGGCCAGGTATGCGGCGTCGACTCCGCCAGAATATCGCCATACCCCACCAACGGCGCGCGGATGCCGTGGCGGCTGAAAATCAGCACCTGCTCCAGTTGATAACCCTCGGCGGGCGCCGCGGGCGCTTCTGCGGCCTGTAGCGACAAAGGCAAAGCCAGGGCCAGTGCGGAAAGGGAGAAAAGAGGCATTCTTTTTTTCATGGCAATCCATCCTTCTGTTTTTATATAAGAATCAGTGATTTTCCAAGCTAGTACATCTTAGATACCTATAAGAAAAATACCCGGGAAAATGTCACAGAATAAAAAAAGCAGGGAATTTACGTGCTTTCTCTTCCAGAAAAGTCCGGTTGTCTGAGCACGAATGCGCGATAAGGTCATCCATTATCACGCTAACAAACGGGAGAGCCGATGATGTATTTACGTCCTGATGAAGTTGCACAAGTCCTTGAACATTCGGGATTCATCAGGGACTACGTCACTAACAAGGCGTATGGATTTTATAAGGGAGAGTACTACGTTTACGTCAACCGGGAAGCCAGAATGGGCCGTACGGCGCTGGTTATTCATCCTGATTTGGGTAAGAAAAGTCTTAAATTCGCACATCCTGCCGAAGAGCGTAAGTTAAGCCCCGCTTACGACCGCTTCCCGCGTGATCCGGACAGCGAAGCGCCGGTTTACGTCGGCATTCCGCACGGCTTTACCTCACGCGCCATGCTGACCCGCTATCTGGAGCGAATGTTCAGGTAACACGCATACCGGGCGTCACCATAGCAGGCGCCCGATAAACGGCGCCAGCACCACGGTGACGACGCCGGCCAGCATCATCACCAGGCTCGAGACCACGCCTTCGGTCTGACCGATTTCATACGCCCTGGCCGTTCCGGCGCCGTGCGACGAAGCGCCCAGCCCGGCGCCCTTCGCCATCCTGCTGCGCACGGCCAACCGCAGAAACAGCACGTCGCCGACCGCCATCCCGAATACGCCGGTGATGACCACGAACAGCGCCACCAGGTCCGGCTCACCGCCCAGCGACTTCGCCGCCGCCAGCGCGAACGGCGTCGTGATGGAACGCACCGCCAGGCTGCGCTGCAGCGCTTCCGGCAACATAAACAGGCGCGCCAGCCATACCGAGCTGCCCACCGCCACCACCGTCGACGTTATCACTCCGGCGCTCAGCGACATCCAGTGACGGCGGATCACCGCCATGTTCTCATACACCGGCACGGCAAAGGCAATGGTTGCCGGCCCCAGCAACCACAGCAGCCAGTGGCTTTCCCCCATGTAATCCTGATAAGAAATGCGGCCGGCAACCAGAAACAGCACCAAAATCAACGGCGTCAGAACCAGCGGCATCATCCACACCTTGTGGATGCGACGATAAAGCCGCTTATTGCTGAAATAGAGCGCCAGGGTCACCAGCAGGCAGCTTACGCTGAGCAGCATATTACTCATGGCGACGGCGCCTGCGTTGCAGCCAGATTTCCAGGCGATACACCCGGTCCACCACGAGCGCCGTCGCCCCTAAGGTCAGCAACGTGCTCAACGCGATAACTGCAAAAATCTTCCATCCTTCCGTCATCAGCAACGTCGCGTAGTTCACCACCGCCACCACCGCCGGCACGAAAAACAACAGCATTTCCGCCAGCAACCAGCGTGAACCGGCCCTGACCCAGTTAAGGGGCAAAATGCGCGCCGCGATCAGCAACAACATCATCAGCATGCCGACGATATTGGCGGGGAGCGGGAGATGAAAAACGGTGACCGCCTGTTGGGCAACGATAAACAGTGCGGCATACAGCGCAACCTGAACCGGCACCTGAATGCGGTTGAGGAAAGAAGGCGCGCCGGAGCGCAACGCCAGTGACATGAAAACCCCGAAATGATGGCCGAAAGGCGGCCAGTATAGTGGCAGCGGAAGAACGGCATAAAATGAATTAATATTATTGAAATCATGCGCGGCGTGAATGGTTTAGATATCGTCTGAACACCGGATACCCGGCGTGCGCTATGTGTCTTCGTTGAGGGTGTCAATGGACGTCAGAACGTTGCGTTATTTCGTTGAAGTGGTGCGCCAGCAGAGTTTTACCCGCGCGGCAGAGAAGATGTTTGTTACCCAACCCACCATCAGTAAGATGCTGAAAAATCTGGAAGATGAGCTGGAATGTACGTTGTTGATCCGGGAAGGGCGCCAGTTGCACCTTACCGACAGCGGGCAGGCCGTGTATCAGCGCGGCGTGGCGATCCTCGATCAGTTCGGCCAGTTGCGCGCCGAGCTGGAAGACATCAGCAGCCTGAAGAAAGGCCGGCTCAAGCTGGGGATCCCGCCGATGGTGGGCACCCAAATCGCCGGGCTGATCGGTGAGTTTCGCCAGCGTTACCCCGGCATTGAATTACTTATTTCCGAATTCGGCGGGCTGACCGTGGAACAGGCGGTACTTTCCGGGGAGCTGGATCTGGCGCTGACCGCGCTGTCGGACGACGACAACCCGGACATTGATTCCCTGCCGTTGTTCAGCCACCCGATGTGTGTACTGGTGCCGCGCACGACGCCCTGGCTGAGGCGAACCCGGCTGCACATCCGTGACCTGGCCGGGCAGAATATCCTGATTTATAACGAAGATTTTGCGCTTTACCGGCAACTGATGGAAACGTTCCGCGCGCAGGGCGTTACGCCGCAGATTGCGGTCCGCAGCGGCCAGTGGGATTTTCTCGCTGCCATGGTACAAACCGGCGTCGGTATCGCAATCTTGCCGGAACCCATCTGCCAGCGGCTGGACCCGCATGCGTTGCTCTGGATACCGCTGGAGCCGGCGCTGATGTGGCGGCTGGGGCTGATTTGGTGCCACGGGCGCTATCTTTCCCACAGCGCTCAGGCCTGGATCGCCCGCTGCCGGGACTTCTGGCCGGACGGCGTGATGCACCCGGAACACCTCACCCAGCGCTGAGCGCCCCGACCTTTCCGGGCAGCACGCGCTGCCCGGTTACTCTTCGCGTTACTCGCTTTTCTCCAGCAGCAGCGCTTCCAGCAAATCAAGGTCATGCAGCAGCTTTTGCAGCGTTTCGTTGCTGATCTTCTGCGTCGCGCGCAGGTGATACAGTTCCCCGCGTTCCGCACGCAGCGCGGTCAGGCGGAAGCGGCGCTCCAGGTTTTCCACCTTCAGCGTTTCCTCGGCGTTCTCTTTGGTGCTGACGCGCCGGCGCAGGCTACCGATAACCCGTGAGCTGACCTCCGTCAGCACCTGCGGATCGATATTCTCTTCGGTATCCGCTTCCAGCCGTTCCTGCATCTTTTTCAGGCTTTCAATCGCCACTTCGGCGGAGATCGATTTCGCCATGCGCTCTTCCTCACGGTAAACGCGGGAATCGGAAACCTCCACGCCGCGCAGCAGCAGCGGCAACACCATAACGCCGATAACCAAAGAAAACAGGATCACGCCGGTCGCCAGAAACACCAGCTGATAACGGCCGGGGAACGGCGTACCGTCGGTCAGGAACAAAGGAATGGAGAGCACGCCCGCCAGGGTAATCGCCCCGCGCACGCCGGCAAAAGAGGCGATCCACAGTTCACGCATCGTGTAGCTGGCGAACTGCATCGGGTTACGTTTCAGGAAACGACGGCTGAAACGGCGCATCGCCCACAGCCAGGTAAAACGCAGCAACAGCAGAACCACGTACACCAGCGCCACGTCGGCAAACAGATACCAGGTTTGAATGGTCGGGTCGCGATCGGCCTGGATGATTGAGCTTTCCAGAATGCCCGGCAGTTGCAGGCCCAGCATGATAAACACCATGCCGTTAAACACGAATTCCAGCATCGCCCATACGCTGTTGGCGCGCAGGCGCATAGTCAGCGGCGCGTTGCGGATAACGCCGGACTGGCTGATCGTCATCCCCGCCGCCACGGCGGCCAGGATGCCGGAGACGCCGATATGTTCCGCAATCAGGTAGCTGGCAAACGGCAGCAGCATCAGGAATACAATCTGCGTGGCCGGATCGTCGCCGCTCCAGCGGCTCATCAGGCGCAGCGACTTACTGTACAGCCAGGTAATGGCCGCGCCCGCAAGCAGGCCGCCCACGGCCACCTTCAGGAACTCCAGCGTTGCGCCGCCCACGGTAAACACCATGGTTCCCATCGCCACGGCGATAGCGAACTTCAGCGAAACCAGGCCGGACGCGTCATTCATCAGGGCTTCGCCCTCCAGCACGCCCATGATGGTTTTCGGAATGCGCCCTTTACCGACGATCCCCGAAAGCGCCACGGCATCGGTGGGGGAAAGTACCGCCGCCAGCGCAAACGCGGCCACCAGCGGCACGTCCGGCAGCAGCAGATGCAGGAAGTACCCCACGCCGATCACGGTGATCAGCACCAACACCAGCGCCAGCCCCAATATTTCACGGCCGTGATGCAAAAACTCGCGCGTCGGCGTTTTCCATCCGTCGGCAAACAGCAACGGCGGGATAAACAGCACCAGAAACAGTTCGGGATCGAAATCGACATGCAAACCAAAATGCGGCCAGGCCAGCATTGCCCCGATGGCGATCTGCATCAGCGGCAACGGGATCTGGAACGGCAGCATGCGCGTCACCACCCCGGAAAGAGAAACAACCAGTATAAGTATCAGAATAGTAAAGAAGATTTCCATGCTTTCCTTAGGCTCACTACATGTTGCTGCGTGTTTTCCGCGATCCGCAAACGCCCGGTGCGTCGCGGAACCGGGTATTACCTCACGGCGGATATACACATATGTTTGGCAGTGCCATTAAAAATAGCACCATATCAATTTCGGCCTAAAGGAAAATGTGCAGTTGAAGGTGGGAAAAGACTGAAAACGCAGAAAAGAATAACTGCTGCTTCCGGTTATATTCCCGGAAGCAGCAGAGAATACTCAGATAGCCCAGCCGCTGGCGTAGAATGCCACCAGCAGAACAGCAATGATGACGGTGCCGATATTCAGGCGGCGCCATTCGTTGGAGAAGATGCGGCCAATCACCAGGGTGCTGAAGCCCAGCATGATCCCGGTAACGATGTTACAGGTCAGCACGATGAAGACTGCGCAAACCAGGCCGGACATCGCGTCAACGAAGTCGTTGAAGTCCAGCTTCGTTACGTTGCTCAGCATCAGCAGGCCCACGTACATCAGCGCCGGCGCCGTGGCGTAACCGGGAACCAGGTAAGAGAGCGGAGAGAGGAACAGGATCACCAGGAACAGAATCCCGACGACCGTGGCCGTCAGCCCGGTTTTCCCGCCTGCGGCGGTTCCTGCGGCAGATTCAATATACACCGCAGCCGGCGCAGCGCCGACCAGGCCGGAGAAAATGCTGCTCACGGAGTCTGCCGTCAGCGCTTTTCCACCGTTGATGATCTGACCATCTTTATCCAGCAGGTTAGCCTGCCCGGCCACCGCACGGATGGTCCCGGTGGCGTCGAACACCGCGGTCATCACCAGCGCCAGCACGCTCGGCAATACCGCCATCTTCAGCGCGCCCATGATATCAAGGCTGAAAATCAGCGACTTGCCATCTTCACCCGCCAAGCTGGGCAGCGCAAAGAAGCCATGATATTTCACGCTTGGGTCAAAAATCAGGCCGATAACGGAAATCGCGATAATCACCAGCAGGATACCGCCGGGAACTTTCAGCTTTTCCAGACCGAAAATCACCGCCAGGCCCAGCAGGGTCATAATAACGGGGAAAGACGTAAAGTGGCCCAGCGACACCGGTAAACCTTCCAGCGGGTTCTTAATCACCAGCCCAACACCGTTAGCCGCAATCAACAGCAGGAACAGCCCGATACCGATGCCGGTACCGTGCGCAATGCCCATCGGCAGGTTACGCAAAATCCAGGAACGAATGCCGGTAATGGAGATGGCGGTAAACAGAATACCCATCAGGAACACCGCGCCCAACGCAACCGGAATACTGATCTGCTGCCCCAGCACCAGGCTGAAGGCGGTAAACGCGGTCAGCGAGATAGCACAACCGATCGCCATCGGCAGGTTGGCCCACAGCCCCATCAGCAACGAACCGAAACCGGCAACCAGACAGGTCGCAACAAACACTGCGCCGGGAGGAAAACCCGCCTTACCCAACATACTGGGCACGACGATGACGGAATACACCATCGCCAGAAACGTGGTCAGCCCCGCCAGCACTTCCTGCCGCACGCTGCTTCCTCTGGCAGAAATCTTAAAATAGGCGTCAAGCGAACCGTTCGGTTTCGCTCCCTGAGACGCCTGAGAATCATGACTAGACATATCGATGCCCTCTGAATGTTTACAAACCCTAACCCTGCCCGGTTTCGCTATGCGAAGACTTCCCGGAAAAAAGAAAACCGCACTACCACTTATTTTTCTCATCACGACGCATCGCGCCATACAACTTAAATATTTCTACACCAAAGCCACTGGCCTCAGCCCCCGCCGACGAGCTCATCGGGCCAGCACGCCCCGCCGGGAAGCGGGGCGAGGCGCGGGGGGAAGGGACGTCCTTCCCGCGCCGGTGCGTTAAGGCCCGATGTGCGAAGGAGGGAACCCGCGCAGCGGGCGGGGGATGCGGCCCGCACCCTGGGCGCGGGGTGCAGGGGCGGTCGCCTCACCGCCCCTGCCCGGACGCCGCACGGAGCCGCATATTGCTCGGGAGCCATAGCGTACGGAACTCTTTCCAATACCCACAAAAACTACTCCGCAAACGTTTCCCACCCACCCATAATCAAAAAGCAAACGATTATCTGACCTTCCCGCCCCCTATTTCAACCAAAAAGCACCCTCTGCTATGTGCGTTCGTACACTAATCGACCATCCACATAGGTCCGGTAAATACTCCGGTCATCCCCCAACGTCATCATGACGAACAATTTATCCATCAGCGTCACGGAGTTATCGTAACGAAGCTGCTGCAACGGCGTCGCCGTCGGTTCCAGCACCACGAAATCCGCCTCCTTGCCGATGTTAAAGTTGCCGATGATGTCATCCAGCCCCAGCGCATGCGCCCCGCCCAGCGTGGCGAGATAAAACGCCTCATAGGCAGACAGCCGGTATCCCTGCAACTGCACCACTTTGTAGGCTTCGTTCAGCGTTTGCAGCATGTTAAACGTGGTGCCTGCGCCGATATCAGTGCCCATCCCGACCTTGACGCGTTTGCGCCAGGCCTTTTGCAGATTGAACAGGCCGCTGCCGAGATACAGGTTCGAGGTCGGGCAAAACGCGATGGAAGATCCGGTATCGTGCAGGCAATCCCACTCTTTCTCTTCAAGGTGGACACAGTGCGCGAACACGCAGTTCTTTCCGGTCAGCCCGTAATGATGATAAACGTCCAGATAACCATCCTGCTCAGGGTACAACGACTTTACCCAGGCAATTTCATCTTTGTTTTCGCACAGATGCGTATGCAGATAGGTATCGGGATACTCTTCCCGCAGCCGCTGCGCCATCGCCAGTTGCTCCGGGCTGGAGGTCGGCGCAAAACGCGGCGTGACGGCATAAAGCAGGCGGCCATTACGGTGCCAGCGTTCAATTAACGCCTTGCTCTGGGTATAGCTGCTTTCCGCGGTATCCAGCAGGTAATCCGGCGCGTTGCGGTCCATCATCACTTTACCGGCGATCATACGCATATTGATGGTGTGCGCCGCCTCGAACAGGGCGTCCACCGACTCAGGATGCACCGTGCCGAATACCAGCGCCGTGGTGGTGCCGTTGCGCAACAGTTGTTTGATAAAAAACGCGGACATCTCACGCGCATATTCCAGATCGTTGTAGCGCCGTTCGGCCGGGAACGTGTGCTTGTTGAGCCACTCCAGCAACTGCTCGCCGTAAGCGCCCACCATCTCGCTCTGCGGATAGTGAATGTGAGTATCCACAAACCCAGGAACCACAATCTTGCCGCTGTAATCCCGGATACGGATATCCGGCGGGATCAGGTGCTTCCCCTCCTCCCACTCCCCGAACCAGCTCACTTTCCCCTGCTTGATCAACAGCAGCCCGTCCTGAATAAAACGCAGCTTCGGCTCAATTTCTTCCGGATGTTGTACGGTGCCGGTCACATCCAGAAAGCTGCCGCGCACGGCCTTGATCGTATTTTCACACCCCATTGTTGACTCCTTTAATCAGGCAACAGCGTCTATTCCGCCTCTTCGTCCGCAGCAGTGCGGATCGCACCGGCGCCCTGCGTCTCTTTTTTGCCCATGGGTAATAACAGATTGAGAATAATGGCCGTCAGGCCGCCGGCGCAGATGGGGTTTTCCACCAGCACGTACAAAGAATCCGGCAGCACGCGGAATACGTCCGGGTCATAAGACACGCCCAGCCCCAGACCGAGGGAGGTCGCCACGATAATAGTTTCCCTGCGCCTCAGGCCGTTGGAAATGATGATGCGGATACCCGCGATGGCGATCATGGAGAACATCAGCGTCATCGCCCCGCCCAGCACGGGTGCGGGAATGGTAGTGAAGAAGCGGCCAATGACGGGGAACAGCCCCAGAATCACCAGGATGATGGCGATCAGTTTGCCTACGTGGCGCGAAGCGACGCCGGTCATCTGGATCACGCCGTTGTTCTGGGCGAACGTGGTCAGTGGCAGCGAGCCGAGCGCTGCGGCGATAACGGAAACCAGACCGTCCGCCAGCACGCCGCCGCTCAGACGCGCGTTGTACTCTTCCCCTTCTATGGGACGGTTGGACACCATTGCCGTGGCGGTGATATCGCCCACCGCTTCCAGTACGCTCAGCAAATAGATGGTGCCAGCCACCAGGAAAGCATGCATATCGAAGGTAAAGCCGTATTTGAAGGGAATGGGAACCGTAATGACCGGCAGATTTTGCAGCGGGGAGAAATCGACCATTCCCAGGCATAGCGCAACGATGTAGCCCACGATCAGCCCGATGGCGATCCCCCCCATGCGCAGCAGCGCGCTTTTGCAGCAGTTAAAGCCGATAACCACCAGCAGCACCAGCAAACCCACGCCGATGTTCTGATAATTACCGTAGGTGCCCGCACTTTTCGCCGCAAAGCCGCCGCCGAAATCAATAATGCCGACTTTGATCAGGCTCAGGCCGATCATCAGCACCACTACGCCGCTGACCGTCGGCGTGATAACCCTGCGCAGATAAGGCAGGATAAAAGATGCGCCAACCACCAGAAACGCACCGACGAACGACACGCCCAACAGCGTGGATACGATGAGTTCCTCATGCAGCCCGTCGCTTTTCATCGCGCTGCCCAGCGCTATCATCACGGTCACGAAAGAAAAGTTAACGGATTGAATGGACAACAGCCCGGAGCCCACCGGCCCGTAGCGATTCACCTGCAGCCATGTGCCGACGCCGGAGGCGATCATTGCCATGGAAACCAGGTAAGAAGTGATTTCAGTGGACAACCCCAGCGCCGTACCAACAATTAATGCGGGCGCCACCATCGGCACGAAAATCGCCAACAGATGGGTAACGGCACCGACCAGCGCCTGGTAAAACGGAGGTTTGTCCTCCAGTTGATAAATAAGATCCCCGGTAGAGTGTTGTATATCAGACATCCCTTTACTCCTTCACAGTAAATTCGATCGCCTGATTCAATAACGACATATAATCGGCCGTATTCCCTGTACAACGCCGCTCAACAAAAACAACCCACCCTAAGCTTTTTACGCTTATTCATTTCTTCCCGTTATTCGGGAATATTTCCGGCGCAACGACAGAACAGCCCGATATATTGAATCGTTCACCGGAGCATCGGCTGATGCCCCGGTTCGACAATCAACGAATAGATAATCCTATAGCTACAGCTCCTTTATTCAGGCAGAGAGTTTATTCAGCCCACGCAGGATTTTTTCCGGCGTGAAATGCCACTCACGCAGCCATACACCGCAGGCGTCGTGGATTGCGGTAGCAATCGCCGGCGCTGCGCCGTTTACACCAATTTCTGAAATAGACTTGGCGCCATACGGCCCCACTTTGTCATCGCTCGGCACCAGGAACGCGCGGAAGTCACGGGGAATATCGCCGATCTTCGGCGCGCCGTAGGTTTTCAGATCGCGGGTTATGGGCGAACCCTGCTCGTCGTAGATAATCTCTTCCGACATACTGTGACCAATGGCGCGCATTGACGCCCCGTAAATCTGCCCCAGCGCCAATTCCGGGTTCACCGGCGTACCGCAGTCCAGCAGGGCATAGAACTTATCCAGCCGGATCTCGCCGGTCCGCACGTTAACCGCGACCTCGGCGAAGTTTGCGCCGTAAGGGAAGGCGAAGTCCGGCGTGATGTAGCTCGCCGTTGCCACCAGGGTGCCGAAGCCGGTTCCGGTTTCGCCTTTATGCGCGATTTGACCGAAGGTCACTTCGCCTTTCTTGCCCCGCACGATACCCGGCGCGACCAGCGTGACGTCGCTTTCCGGCTCATCCAGCATTTGGGCGCCGTAATGCAGGATTTTCACCCGCAGATTCTCCGCCGCCATTTTTGCCGCGTTGCCGGAGAAGCAGGTGCCCGAAGAGGCATAGGCTCCCTTATCAAACAATGCATGGTCGGTGTCGCCGGAGATAACATGTACGTCGCTTATCGGGCAGCACAGCACTTCCGCCGCCAGCTTAGCCACGACGGTATCCAGCCCGGTGCCGATGTCCGCGCCGCCGGAGTGAACGATGATGGTGCCGTCGGATTCCAGCTTAATCATGCAGTTCGCCTGATCGATATCCGGGATACCGGACTTCTGCATGATGATCGCCACACCGCGCCCCGTTCGCCAGTCGCCCTGCGCCCCGGCCTTGGGCGTATCCCAGCCAAACCACTCGCGCCCTTTGCGCAAGATAGGTTCCAGCGCACAGCTGGCGGCAGAGGGAACCGACGTCGGCATTTTGCCTTCGCCGATCGCGCCCAGAATCTTCAGCTCCTGGCCTTCATGTACGCGGTTGCGCTCAATCATGTCCATCAGGCTGATGCCCAGTTTCTCACCCAGCTCCGCCAGCGCCATTGTCAGCGCGAAGTTGCCTTTCGGCGCGCCGTAGCCCTGATAAGCCCCGTTGGGGCAGATGTTGCTGTAATAGGTAGTTACCTGGAAATTGACGTTGTCGCAGGGATAAAGCGGCAGCGACAGCGCCGGGCCGTTACTCGGCACCGTCAGCGCGTGGTTGCCGTACGGGCCGGTATTGGCGCGGAAATCCATGTCGATGGCGGTCAGGCGGCCATCTTTGGTCGCGCCCAGCTTGACCTTCACCTTGGCGACATGACGCGAGGTATTGCTGATGAACTCTTCTTCACGGGTATAACGGAAGTAAACCGGACGTCCGGTGACGCAGGTCGCCCAGGCGCAGACCTCTTCCAGCAGGATATCCTGCTTGGAGCCGAAGCCGCCGCCGACGCGCTCTTTAATCACGTGCACCTTGTTTTGCTTCATCCCGACGATGCGCGCTACCTGACGACGCACGTGCCACGGCACCTGCGTGGAGGCATGAATCACCAGACGCTCGCCGTCCATGTAGGTGTAACAGATATGAGGCTCGGTCGGGCATTGTTGCGCCTGCTTCGACTCATAGGTACGTTCGATAACCACGTCCGCTTCGGCAAAACCTTTTTCCACATCCCCGATGCGGCCATGAACGCCGGCGGCGATATTCTCATGCGGGCGCGCGCCAATGGGGAAGTTGATGATCATATGCTCGCCGCGATCCGCCGAACCGAGGTTTTGCTCCGCCAGATCGGCGGGGGCGCCACCGGCATACACGATCGGTTCGTCATGAATGATGGGCGCATCTTTCGCCATCGCTTCGTCAATGGACATCACCGGGCGCAGGACTTCATATTCCACGTCAATCAGCGCCAAGGCGGCCAGGGCGATCTCTTCGCTTTCCGCTACCACCGCTGCAACGCGGTCGCCAACGTGACGCAGCTTTTTACCAAACATGCGGCGATCCAGCGGCGACGGTTCCGGCGCGCTCTGCCCACCCGGGGTGTAATAGACATCCGGGCAGTTACGGTGAGTGATAACGTGCACCACGCCAGGCAGGGCTTCTGCCTTGCTGACGTCCAGATGGGTAATCAACGCATGAGGGTGCGGGCTGCGCAGCATCTTAACGACGCAGGCGTCCCGGCTGATGCGATCTTCTACGTAGCAGGGCTTGGCCTGCACCATTTTGGCGGAATCCACCTTCGGGCAAATTTTTCCCACCACGTTCAGGTCGTCGCGAAACTCCGGCGCTACCTGGGCCTGAAAATCCGGATCGGCCTTCCGGGAACAGACCAGAGCCACCACCTGGTAGAACTGCTGATAACCCGCATCGCGGCTGAACAACCCGGACAACGCGTCATCGATCTGATCGCGCGACGGCGCGGGAATGCGCTCCAGTAACTCGGTCAGGATCAGCGCCGCGGCCGGATCGTTGTAGCCGGACTGTACGACGCCGACATCCACCATCGCCTGCTGCACGACGCTGAGCTGATTCCAGCTCCCCAGCGACTCGGCGGTTCTGATTTCACCGCCTTCAATCTGCGCCGCAATCAACAGCGATGCGTTAACCACCACACCGTTGAAAATAATCGCGTCGGAGCCGGCGAAGCCGAATCCGTCATCGCTGTTACGTACCGAATGCATGCCGAGATCGAACAAAAGCTTTTGTACGTTTTCGCCCAGCGGGCAGTCGAGGGTGCGGGGAGTCCCGTTCAGGGTAAAACAGATAGCCATGTTACTGTCCCTCCTGCATTTGCCGGCAATCTGCCAGCAGGTCCGCCACGACCACGCCAGCGATATAGCGTTTGTAAACCGCGCTGCCGCAAATATCATCCTGCGGTGCGATCGATGCGCTGACGACCTGCTCCAGGGCGGCATTTTCCAGCCCGCTCTTTTCTGCGTCACGCAGCCGTATCGTGCCCTGCGCCACACCGTCCAGGGCGACCCGCATGCCGGCGGCATCGCTCAGCGACACTGCCGCCGTCAGCACGGCCAAACCGGCTGCGGAACGGGCCACTTTGCGCGTTGCACAGCGGCGGTAAGGATCGGGCAGCACGACCTTCAGCAGCAGCTCATGACGCGGTGAATTCAGGTAGTCTTCAATCTCTACCGTATTCCCCCCGGCGGTAACGACGTTGGCGTCCAGCGCCAGCAACACGGGTAATAACACGGACTCCTGTTGTTGCGCGGCAATCTCGCCGCCCAGCGTGGCCTGGTTGCGCACGTGGCGGGAGTAAACGAATCCAGGTGCATCACGCAGCGCCTGCGGGATCAGCGGGGTATCAATCAGCGCCTGCAGCGTTACCATTGCGCCGATATGCAACTGCCCGTCCTGCCAGCTCACGTCGTTAAGGCCGAGACGCGCGAGGGAGATGCCGACCCGTTTTGACGTCCGGGTCGGGGCGGCGTTCAACTTACTGCCACCACCGACATAGACGGCCTCATCAAGAAACTGACGTTTGAGCTCCAACGCCTGCTGCACCGATTCTGGCCTGAAGAATTGCTCAATCATTTTTTGTCCTCTTCAGATGCAATCCGCCTCCGTACGATGCGGAGGCGGTTAATTCACTCAATCAAGGGCGTCCATTCGTTGCCATAGCCGGGCTGCGACCTTCGCGGCTTCCGCATAAAGCGGTTCGACATCAAACGGGAACGCGCCGTTTTCATACACCATGCGCCCTTCCACCATCACGCTGTCAACGCTGCCGGACCCCATACCAAAAGCCAGGTGTCCGCCGATGTTTTGCGCGGCCAGCGGCGTCGGGCAGTCATAAGCGCAAAGGGTAAGATCTGCTTTATATCCGGCTTCCAGACGGCCAAACTTCGCCCCGAAGTTGCGCTCCAGCAGGCGGTTACCGTTCCACAGGAAACGCGTGAAGCTATCCGGCCACAGCGGACCACCCGCGTCACGGTGTTTGAAGAACGCGAACTTCAGCTCTTCGAACATATCCGAACCGATGCCGTCAGTACCGAGCGCCAGGTTGCGGTACTCCGCCAGACGATGGTTATAACCGACATGGTTGTTCATGTTGGAACGCGCGTTATGCACCAGGAAGGCATCGCGCTCGTTGAGCAGAGCAATGTCGTCGGAAGAGAGGTACAAACCGTGCGCCACCAGCGTTTTGGCATCGATCAGGTCAAACTCAGCCAGACGAACGATCAGATCCTTGCCGTATTTGTCATGGCTGTGGGAAACGTCGTAGCTGTCCTCCGCCGCGTGGATATGCAAACCGCGGCCAGTAGCCTTGATCGCTTCACGCAGCATGCCCAGCCCTTCATCCGACACCGTAAACGGGGCATGGGCGCCGATATGCGCTTCAACCAGATAAGGCTCTTTCCCTTCGGCTTTGGCCTGGTCAATCTGACGGGCAAAAGCGATGTTCTCTTCTACACCCGCCTGCAATTCCCGTACGCCGCCGTTGCGATCGGTCGTTTCAAAACAGGTCATACCGCGCAACCCGGCTTTCAGAAAGCCTTTGCGCAGGGTATTCAGCGATCCGGCGATGTAATTGGGCGAAGCATGGTGGTCGATCACCGCGGTACACCCGCTCTTGATCGCCTCCAGTGAACAGATCAGCCCGCTGTAGTAGAGCGACTCTTCATCCAGCGCCCGATCCAGCCGCCACCACAGGTTTTTCAGCGTGGAGATGAAATCCGGGCTGGGCGCGATGTTCGCCATGATGCCGCGTGACAGGCCAGAGTAAAAATGGTTGTGGGAGCAGACAATCCCCGGCATCACCAGTTTGCCCCCCATCTCTTTCACTTCCGCGCCAGGATATTTCGTGCTGAGATTGCTGCCGACTTCGCGGATCTCCGCACCGTCGATGGCGATATCTACATTTTCCCGCACGGAGGCCGGCTCAAACTGTACGGCGGTGACATTCTTCAAAATCAGCATGGTTTATACCTCCACCCGGCCCAGCAGGTAATGATGGTGAGCGTGGACATGGCTGATAATGCGGCACATATCCTCCAGTTCCGGCGGTACGACGGCGATATGCGACGTCTTGTCGATAGTCAGCTGGTACACCTTGCCATGCTGGCGTACGCTGACGTCGCGCCCTTCCACCAGGAAGCCGGGATTGGTGCTGTTATCGAAATCCTGCGGCAGGCTATAGATGGTAATCTTGTCTTTGTAGGGCTTGCCCTGCCATGGGCAGAACTGGGCACAGTTGCCGCACTCGTTGCAGTAAGCGTCCAGGTGCAGCGTCTGGAACCGGTCGTGGAAGCCGGGAATAGCGATGGAAACGTTGGCCCGGTTCGGGCAAACATCCACGCATTTGCTGCACACGTAGTTACACTCCAGGCAACGCTGCGCTTCCTGTTTGACGAACGCTTCGCGTTCCTCTTTGTCTACCATCGTGACGCTGATGACGCCCTTGCGCTGATAAACTTCCGCCGGATCGACGTTCAGCCAGCGTTTATCACCGTGATGGGTATGAATATTTTCACGCGCCAGCACTTCATCCGTCGCGCGGCGTGCATTGCCGATGGCGGAAACGATGGAGGACGGACCGGCCTGCACGTCACCAATCAGGAAGACATTGCGACGGTGCGTTTCCCCGGTTACCGCATTCACGTCCGGCCAGCCGTCGCTGCCCAACGGTACGCCCATCGCGCTCAGGGCATCACAGTCCGCCTGTTCGCCGATGGCGGTAATCAGGGCGTCCATATGCAGGGTCACGGTCTTATCGGTTTCACGCGGACGGCGGCGCCCGCCGGCATCCGGCTCGCCCAGTTCCATCACGCGCGCACTCAGGGTGCCGTCGGCGTCAAAGCGCTCAGGGTTGGTGAGGAACATAAACTTCACGCCATCCTCAACCGCTTCTTCATATTCTTCCCGGTACGCCGGCATTTCTTTCAGCGTCCGGCGATACAGCACGGTCACGTCCTGAACGCCCGGCACCTTCAGCGCGGCGCGGGCGCAGTCCATCGCGGTATTACCGGCGCCGACCACGGCCACATGCTTGCCCAGGTTCAGGGCGTCGCCGCGGTTGAAGCTGCGCAGGAAGGGCAGCGACTTATAAACGTTGCGGTTATCGCCGGCCAGCTTCACGCCGCTGTTTTTATCCGTACCGATACCGACGAAAACATATTCAAAACCCTGCTGTTGCAGTTTGTCGATGGTCAGTTGCGGATCGCAGCCGAATTCAAATTTCACGCCGTGATCGGCCACGAAATCAATGTCATGCTGAATCAGCTCAGCCGGGATACGGAATTGCGGAATAATATTCTTCACCACCCCGCCGGCGTTGGCTTCGCGCTCAAACAGCGTGACCTGATACCCGGCACGCGCCAGGAAGTAGCCAGCCGCCAGCCCCGCCGGGCCCGCGCCGATGACCGCTACCGGATGCTTGTCGCCGGAACCGGCAGGTTTATGCCAGCGGCCGCGGTACTCATCCCACCCTTTTTCCAGCGCGACTTTCTTCAGCTCGCGGATATTAAGCGCGCTGTCATAATCCAGACGGGTACAGTTGTACTGGCACTGGTGATCGCAGATGTGACCGGTGATAGCCGGCAACGCGTTGCGCTGATAAATCAGCTCCAGCGCGTCGGCGTAGCGCCCTTCGCCCAACATGCGGATGTATTCCGGGATATCCTGCTTGATGGCGCAGGCCGTAACGCAGGGAGCGACATAGCAATCCGTTACCGGCAGCGGGCCGCCGGCGTCGATACGATCGTCCGACTTCCAGTGTTTTTGGGTGTACTCGGCGCTGACCGCTTTCTGCGCCAGCGCGTCCAGCTTGGCGACGTCAATCCGGTTCATCGCCCAGTCGTCAGAACGATCCAGCTCATGCATGCATTCCAGCAGGCGCAGATAGCCGCCGGGTTTCAGCAGATCGGTCGCCATCGTGATCGGCCGGATGCCGGTTTCAAAAATCTCGCGGATGTTGTATTTGCTGGCGCCGCCAGAGTAGGAGATTGGCAGCATTCCGTTGAATTCGCGTGACAATACGGCCGCCACGTTGATCGACAGCGGGAACAGCGCCCGCCCGGACATATACATTTCTTCGCCCGGCAGCGCGCCCTTATTGTTGATGGTGCCCAGCGTGTTGGTAAGCTTGACCCCGAAGCTCAGTTTCTTCTGTTTACCCAGCTCCATCAGCCGCTTAAGCATAGACACGGCCTGATCCAGCTTGAGATCGTGCTCAAAAGACTCTTCTTTCAGGCCAATATAATCAAAGCCGCAGGTGTCCAGGATCTCCCGCACGCGCGGATAACCCAGCAGCGTCGGGTTCAGTTTCACGAAGGTATTCAGGTGTTTTTCTTCCAGCATGTAGCGGCAAATCGCCTCAATTTCATTGGGCGGGCAACCGTGCATGGTGGAGAGCGTCACGCCGTGGACCATCTGGCCCGGCACCGAAAGCTGCTGCAACTGAGCCTTGCGGCTTTGCAGGCCTAACTGGTCGATGAACGCATCATCCTTCAGCCAACGGGCCAGAACGCCGGTGTATTCGGCAAATTTGGGATGACGGGAAGAGTCCATCATATTGTGGATAAATTCCTGCATCGGCGGTTGTTTGATACCGTCGAGGTTGTAACCCACGCTCATGTTGAAAATGAAGGAACGGGCCTCGCCCTGCGTCCTCGGATCCCAAAGCGCCTCCAGCAAATGCAGGATAAACCAGGCCTTAAGATATTCGTCGTGCGCCTTCAGCAAGGTGAACTCGGTAGACCACTCGGTATTGAAGCATTCATCTTCCGCATCAATACAGGGTTTTTCCAGCTCCAGACGATCAAGGATTTGCACCGTTTTCAGCTCAATAAAACGCCCGCCGGTCAGCCACGACACAACGATGTTCTGCGCCAGCTGCGTATGCGGCCCGGCGGCCGGCCCTATCGGCGTTTCACAGGTTTCACCGAAAACGCCGATCAGGCGGTCGTTTTCTTTCCGGTAAAACTGCTTTTCCGGAATACCAAAAATGGAACGGTTTTCACGGTATTCGTCGAAGATCCGGATCAACAGCTCCCCGAACGGTACGGGACGCATGATATCTCCCATGATTATCTCCTTGCTGCGACATGCTCAATATGAAAGGAAAAACCGGAACATCCGGCTTTCGCATCTGATGATTAATGTCAGCAACAATCAGGCCAGATCTGACCCATTCAGCGCGGCTGATTTAATTTCGTGAGGAATATCGAATTGTTGAATTCATTTGTGAAATAGCTCACAGAGGTAAATGAGAACTCAAATCAACACCACACACGACAAATATTAAGAGAAAGCATCGTACCGTACTCCTTATCAAAAAAGAGACTATCAATATCACTTTGATAATCTCATTCCAGACAGCGTAATTGAAATGTGAGCGCAATCGATAAAACCACAAAATCAATCTATTTAAATGCAATTAATATTGCTTAATTAATTCCTGGTATGCTTCTGGCGTATCGACATCAAACAGAATTGAACTATCGCAAATATTCAAATAACGGTATTCACCGGATAATAAAAACTCACGCATCGACCCCGCCTGGTGATCGAGGGACTCCCGCAGGCGCGCGGCCGGCACCAGCACCGGATGCCCGCCATTTCCCTGATAACACGGGAATAGTGTGTACGGACCGCGCTTATGCCAGAGTTGATGAAACACGTCATAGCTAAGGCAGGGAATATCGCCGTGGGTAATGAAGCAATAATCATGAGTAATCTGCCGGGCGGCACATTGCAGAGACGAGAATAATCCTTGCTTATAATTATCGTTAACGACCACCAGAATATCGGCGTCATTTTTATAACGTTCAATAAGCTCATCAGCCCGGAAGCCAGCCACTAATATCAGGCGCCGGCAAAACTGGCGCGCATTTTCTATACTTGCATCAAGAATCGTCCCCTGTTTATAGGGTAACATCATTTTCCATTGACCCATCCGGGATGAAAGCCCGGCAGCGGTAATGATGCAATCAACATCAACCCGTGGTTTTAATTCATTACCACGCCGGAAATTTGACTCTGATTTTTTCATACTGCGGCCCTTAACCAGATATTTGTCACGTATGATACCGACCTTCGAAGCACTATTCAGTGATGAGTATAAATATCTTAACGCCGGAAAATGCATCACCATCAGCGTGATCGGCGCGGGCGGAAAAACCAGCACGCTGTTTTGGCTGGCTGAAGCCTTTTACCGTCAGGGAAAACGGGTTTTGCTCACCACCACCACCAAAATGTATCGCCCGGAACCCGGCGGCTGTCACCATTTAATTATCGATCCTCAGGCCAACCCGGACAGGAAAAATATTCCTTCCGTTACCGCCCTGTTCAGCGCGGAAAATGCAGAAAACGGCAAAGTTGCAGGATTTACGCCAGAGGTGATCGATGAACTTCACCGGCGCGGCGACTTCGACGTCATTCTGGTCGAGGCTGACGGCTCGCGCGGCCTTCCGCTGAAAGCGCCGGCAGGGCATGAACCTTGCATACCTTTCCTCAGTAATTGCGTAATCGCATTGACCGGAGGCAACGTGCTGAACTTCCCCGCAGTCGGGCAACGAATCCATCGCTGGGAAATTTTTTCCGCACTGACCTGCGTCAGAAGCGGCGAGCCGCTTGACTGCGCGGTATTCAGCCGTTTTATCGCCCATGCCCAGGGCATGTTTAAAGGATCGCCGCCACAGGCCCGGCGGGTCTGGTTGCTCAATCAATATTATCAAATTGATAACGGACTGCGCGATGGCCTGTACGGCCTGCTGCGGCGCAATCCCAGCCTCAGCGCCGTCTGGCTGGGCGCCGTACGTGAGTCCCCGCCGATCCATACCTGCCTGTCTCAACCAATGCGCCGTACGCTTCTTTTTCCTGATTGCTGAATTGAGGTTTTTATGAATATTTTTGCCGAAGCCGCGCGTCTGGAGTCAGAAAATCACCCCTTCGCCCTGGCTCAGATCATTGAGAGCCGGGGTTCAACGCCCCGCCATTCCGGGCAGATGCTGGTTATGGCCGACGGCACCGCCATCGGCACTATCGGCGGCGGTATGGTAGAACGCAAAGTAATTGAAGAAGCGATCGCCGCAATTACCGAACGTAAAGCGCGGATTTTCCACGGACGTATGGCGCGCAACGGCGAAAATGCCGTGGGCTCCGACTGCGGCGGCGCCATGTCGGTGTATATCGACGTACACGGACTGCGTCCGCGGCTGGTGCTGATCGGCGCCGGTCACGTCAACCGCGCTATTGCCCGGGCCGCCATGCCGCTTGGATTCGACGTTCACGTTGCCGACACCTACGCCGCCAGCCTTGAGCCGTCGCTTTTCCCGGAAGGCGTCCACCTGGTGCACGCCGACAGCTATGGCGAAGTGATTGATAAGCTGAAAATCACCGAAGATCATTTCGTTATTATCGCCACGAACAATCAGGACCGGGAAGCCCTCGACCGCCTGATCACCAAGCCGGTGCGCTATCTCGGCCTGCTTGCCAGCCGCCGCAAGGTGCAAACGTTCACCCAGGCCTTACGGCAAAACGGTGTGCATGAAGATGACCTGGCACGCCTGTATGCGCCCATTGGTTACAACATCGGCGCGGAAACGCCGGAAGAGATCGCCGTCAGCATCATGGCAGAGGTTCTGCAGGTAAAAAACCTGGCCGCTGGCGGCAGGATGAAAGACGACGTTCGCCTGACGCGCGATAAATTGGCCGTCATTCGCGGCGCCGGCGATATCTCTACCGGTGTAGCGTTACGTCTGTTTCATGCCGGATTCCAGGTCGTGATGCTGGATATTGCCAAGCCGACGGTCATTCGCCGCAGCGTGGCGTTCGCTCAGGCAATCTTCGACGGGGAAACCAAGGTCGAAGGCGTTACCGCCCGCCGCGCCGCCAACGCAGCAGAGGCGCTGGCCGTGATTAACCGGGGAGAAATTCCGGTGCTGATCGACGGGGAATGCGCCAGCCTGGAAGAATTACGCCCCCGTTTCCTGATCGACGCCATTCTGGCTAAACAAAATACCGGCCTGCGTAAAGAAATGGCGCCGATTACCATCGCCCTCGGACCAGGGTTCAATGCCGGGCAGGACTGCGACGCCGTCATCGAAACCAACCGGGGTCACTACCTCGGCAGGGTCATTTATCAGGGAGCCGCACAGCCGAACACCGGTATTCCGGGAAATATCAGCGGCCATACCACACGCAGGGTGATCCGTTCGCCGGCCAGCGGCGTAATGCGTTGCCACGTTAAGCTGGGCGACCTGGTACGGGAAGGCGACGTCATCGCTCACGTTGGTGAAGCGCCGGTCATTTCGCCGCTGCCGGGCATGGTGCGCGGACTGCTCAGCGACGGGTTAAATGTTCCCGAAGGTTTTAAGATTGGCGATATCGATCCGCGCGGCCCGCAGGCGGACTACACCACGGTGTCAGACAAAGCGCGCGCTATCGGGGGCGCGGTGCTGGAAGCGATGATGAAACTAAACAGAAGATAAAAAAATTCCGGAGGCGACCAAATGACGCCTCCGGACATTATTCAGGACCACTGCCGGCCAACAGGCCGGCAACGACAACAGCAATCAGCCAATCACAGTTCCGGTTTTCCCTTCAATGCCCTGCTGAGCCTTACTCAACACCGTAATCAACGCTTTACGTCCCGGCTTCGATTGGGCAAACGACACCGCCGCCTCGACCTTCGGCAACATAGAGCCTTTGGCAAAGTGGCCTTCCTCAATGAAACGCTCGGCATCCGCCACGCTCAGGGTATCCAGCCATTGCTCATTCGGTTTGCCGAAGTTGATGGCGACCTTTTCCACCGCCGTCAGGATAATCAGCATATCGGCATCAATCATTTCCGCCAGTTTGGCGCTGGCCCAGTCCTTGTCGATAACCGCGCCGGCACCACGCAGGTGGTTGCCCTCGCGCAGCACGGGTATACCGCCGCCGCCAACGGTAATCACGACCTGCCCGGCATTCAGCATGGCGCTGACGGTTTCCTTCTCCACGATATCCACCGGCTTCGGCGATGCCACCACCCGGCGGTAACCGCGGCCGGCGTCTTCCTTCATGTTATATCCGTTACGGGTCAGCACATCGGCTTCTTCCTTGGTGAAGAAAGAGCCGATCGGCTTGGTTGGGTTGAGGAAAGCCGGGTCTTTGGCATCGACGATAACCTGAGTAATCAGCGTCGCTACCGGCTTATCAATGCCGCGATCCAGTAACTCTTCCCGCAACGCGTTTTGCAGATCGTAGCCGATGTAGCCCTGGCTCAGCGCCACACAAACCGACATCGGCAGCATCGGCGTATGCGCCTCTGTTTTAGCCGCGGCTTCGAATGCCTGGTTGATCATGCCGACCTGCGGGCCGTTGCCGTGCGTCACCACCACCTGATGGCCGTGCGCAATCAGGTCAACAATGGCTTTCGATGTGCTTTTCACCGCCTGCATCTGCTCCGCCAGCCCCTCGCCCAGCGCGTTACCGCCTAATGCCAGTACTATCTTTTGTTTCATTTTCGTCCTCGTTAACCTTGAATGTGACTATGTTTGTCAAACGGCTTGCGGTGCAGGAACCGCCCGTAGCCCGCCCGTCCGGTGAATTCGCCGTTGCGGGAGACGACTTCGCCGCGGCACATCGTCAGTACCGGCAATCCCTGGCAGCGGAACCCCTCATACGGGGAGTAGTCGGCGTTGTCGTGCAAACGCGCGTGTGTAATAACGTCGGATTGGCGCGGATCAAACAGCACAATGTCGGCATCCGCGCCCGGCATCAGGTTGCCTTTACGCGGCCACAGGCCAAACAGGCGGGCCGGATTCGCGCTGGTCAGCGCTACGAAGCGGGAAGGCGTAATACGCCCGCTCATCACGCCGGCGGAGAACAGTAATCCCATGCGATTCTCTACGCCGGGCAGCCCGTTCGGGCAACGGGTGAAATCCCCCTGCGCCTTCGCTATGCGTTGTTGATAGGGGAAAGTGCAGTGGTCCGTCGCCACGGTATCAATGGCGCCATCGGCAATGCCGACCCACAGGCGATCCTGTTCCCTGACGTTACGCAGCGGCGGGCTGAGGATGTACTTCAAGCCGTCTTCACGCAGATAGCAACGCTCATCAAGCAGCAGATATTGCGGGCAGGTTTCGGCCCATACCGGCTGCTGGTGCGCACGCGCCAACCGGATATATTCCAGCCCCAGGCCGTTAGAAAGATGCACGATATACAACGGCGCATTACCCGCCAGTTGCGCCAGGTTGATAACCCGGCCAATCGCCTCCGCCTCGCACTCCAGTGGCCGGCTGCGGGCATGATAAATCGGCGCGGTTTTTCCCTGCGCCACCAGCTCAGCGCGACGAAACGCAATGGCCGCGTCGTTTTCCGGATGCACAGTCGTCAGCGCACCGACCTGATGCAGCCGCTGTAACGCCCGCAGCACATCCGCGTCACCAAGCTTGTAATTGTAGGTAAGGTAAAGTTTGAAACTGCTGATGCCCTCTTCATGCACCATCGGGGCCATTTCATCGAGGATCGCGTCATCAATATGCTGAATGACGCCGTGGAAACCGTAATCAATGACCGCTTTCTCTGCGGCGTACTGATGATAGACGTTCAGTTGATGATGCAGGTCGCAGCCAGCCGGTCCGAACCCCATGTGGTCAATGATAGTCGTCGTTCCGCCACAGGCGGCGGCGCGAGTGCCGGTAAAGAAATCATCGCAGCTACGGGCAATGCCGACATCAATATTGAAATGCGTGTGAACGTCGATGCCGCCCGGCATAACGTAGCATCCCGACGCATCAATCACTTCACAATCGGAGTCGGGTTCAATCAGGGGAGCGCAAAGGCGGATCGTGCCGTCTTCAATCAGCAGATCCTGCCGGCTTTCTCCTTCAGCATCCACCAGAATGCCATTTTTAATGAGTCGCCTCATTGCTTGACGCTCCTGAAAAAGTCCCCCGGACGGGCCGCAGTGCATCTAATGCCGCCGGGGGAAAATGGTTTACCCAAACAGGCTAATTACTTTTTCAGTTCTTCCATATAACTCAACGGGATAGCCGCATACATGGCAGCACACTTCACCAGATGCTCTTTCCAGGTCTTCTCGTTTGGCGCGTGAGCCTCAGGCTCTTTACCCGGGCCGAAACCGATAACCGGAATGCCGTGGCGGCCCATGATGGAAACGCCGTTGGTGGAGAACGTCCACTTATCGACAACCGGCGCCTTCTTGAACAGGCCTTCATATGCCTTGCTCAGGGTTTTCACCGTGATGTGATCTTCTTCGACCTTCCAGGTCGGGAAGTAGCACTCGGTCGGATAAACCAGACCGGTGTAGGAAGGACGATCGTAGTTGTACATGGAAACCACGGCCTTCGCCGCTTTCACTGCCGGCAGGGCACGAATCTCATCCAGCGCGCCTTCCCAGGTTTCGCCCCAGGTCAGACGACGGTCGATGGAAACAGCGCAGCTGTCCGCCACCGCGCAACGGCTGGGCGAGGTGAAGAAAATTTCAGAAACTGTCAGCGTACCTTTGCCCAGGAATTCGTCATAAGCCAGCTTCTGTGAAAGTTCCTGCAACTCATTCAGGATCGGTCCCATTTTGAAAATGGCGTTGTCGCCGCGTTCCGGAGCGGAGCCGTGGCAGCTGATGCCCTGTACGTCGACGCGAATCTCCATACGTCCGCGCTGACCGCGGTAGATCTGGCAATCCGTCGGTTCGGTACTGACCACGAATTCCGGGCGGATCTTGGACTGCTCAATGATGTACTGCCAGCACAGACCGTCGCAGTCTTCTTCCTGCACGGTGCCGGTAACCAGCAGGGTGTACTGATCTTCCAGGCCCAGATCCTTGATGATCTTGCCGGCGTAGACCATGGATGCCATGCCGCCTTCCTGATCCGACGTGCCGCGGCCGCCGATGATCTCATCATCTTCCATGCCTTCGTACGGATCGAACGTCCAGTTTTTGATGTTGCCGATACCAACGGTATCGATGTGCGCATCCATCGCGATCAGGTGCGGACCGTGGCCGATATAGCCCAGAATGTTGCCCATCGGGTCGATTTCTACCTTATCGAAGCCGACCTTTTCCATCTCTTCTTTGATGCGCAATACCACGCGCTTCTCGTCGCAGCTTTCACTCGGAATCGCCACCATGTCGCGCAGGAAGCGGGTCATCTGATCTTTGTACTGATAGGCCTTTTCCAACACCATATCGAAAGGGATCTGCTTAGCCATTTTACTCTTCTCCAATTTATTCACTCCCCGCCCCGGCGGGAAACCGTATTCATTGCAGGCGGGGCGTGTCTGCGGCCCCGCATCCATCGCTCTTCATCAGACGTTCGCCGGATGTTTGCCTTCCCATACCACTTCACGGTAATGCTTAACGTCGGTGTCGCCTTCGGTGCTGATTAACAGCACTACCGAATCACCATCCAGCCCCAGCTTTCTCATCATTTGTTCACGCTGTGGGTGATAGTGCGCCGCGGCCAAAACGCCCAGGCCGACTGCGCCGGACTCGCCGGACACAATGCGCGGGTCGTTGCCCAACGGGTTGCCCAGCACGCGCATGCCTAACGCCGCCACGCTGTCCTGGCAGGAAATGAACTGGGTCGTGCAGTTACGCAGCAACGGCCAGCCCAGTGGGTTGGGCTCGCCACAGGCCAGACCGGCCATAATGGTCGCCATGTCGCCGCCAACGTTAACGAGTTCCCCTTTCACCCCGGAACGGTACACGCAGTCCGCCAGCTCAGGCTCAACCACCACCGAGTGCAGGTTTTTCGCGCCGTAAACGTCCACCAGATACCCCAGCACGCCCGCCGCCATCGCACCGACGCCGGCCTGCAAAAAGACGTGAGTAGGACGATCGATTCCCATCTGCTGCATCTGCTCGACCGCTTCATCGGCCAGGGTGGCGTACCCCTGCATGATCCAGGTCGGGATCTTGGTGTAACCTTCCCAGGCGGTGTCCTGTACCACTTCCCAGCCGCGCTCCTGCGCGGTTTTCATCGTCAGGCGCACCGTGTCGTCGTAGTTCATGTCGGTGACGATGCACTCGGCACCGAGATTGAGGATGTGATCCACGCGCTCCTGCGCCGAGCCTTTCGGCATGTAAATGACCGCGTTCTGACCAAGCTGCTTCGCGGCCCACGCCACGCCACGCCCGTGGTTGCCATCGGTGGTGGTGGCGAAGGTCATCTTCTCCGTCATCCGGGATTTCAACTGCTCAAGGGATACCGCATCGATATCCAGGCCATATTTTTCACACAGCAGCCGGCCAATGGCGTAAGCACCGCCCAGCATTTTGAATGCGTTCAGTTCGAAGCGCTGGGACTCATCCTTCACCAGGATTTTCCGTACGCCGAATAACGCGGCCAGCGCCTTCAGGTCGCACAGCGGCGTCGGCTGGTAACCGGCGATTTTTTTGTGAAAGCCACGCGCTTTTTTGGCTTCCGCCCTGGTGAAGAGCGGTGATATCTCACCGTTGAAATTGCGGTTATCCGCGATATCCACCTTCAGCGAGAAAACAGACATATCAAGACCTCATCGGAATCATTACCGTAGGAGTGTCGCTGCGTACGGCACGCCGCGCGGGCGCGCCGTACTGCGGGCGTTATTTAATGCGTTTTTGTGCTTCTTTCAGCAGTTGCTCCAGCACCGGACCCGGCTTGGAGAATTTACGCGCCATGATCATGGCGGCGATGATGTACGGCTTCCAACTGGCTTCTTTGTAGGTCGCGATACGGTATTTCTCGAATACGCCCTCGGTCACTTCCCCTTCCTTGCAAGAAACGCCGGTGATATCGGCCGGCAGGCAGTGCATGTACAGCGCATCGCCGCCTTTGGTCAGCTTCATCATCTCTTCGGTGCAATGCCAGTCTTTGTGGTTGGCGTTTTGCGCCAGGCACTGTTTCTCCAGCGCTTTCAGGCCATCGTGATCGTTGGCGCGCAGCAGATCGGTACGCTGCTCCATCACTTTGTAAGGCGCCCAGGACTTGGGATAAACGATGTCCGCGTCTTTGAAGGCTTCCGCCATGGAGCTGACCTGACGGAAGCTGCCGCCTGACGTGCGGGCGTTGTTCTTCGCGACTTCCACCACGTCCGGAATCAGGTCGTAGCCTTCCGGGTGCGCCAGGGTGACGTCCATACCGAAGCGGGTCATCAAGCCGATAATGCCCTGCGGCACAGACAGCGGCTTGCCGTAGCTGGGGGAATACGCCCAGGTCATGGCGATCTTCTTGCCTTTCAGGTTTTCCAGGCTGCCGAAGTGCTCCTGCAGCCAGGCCAGGTCGGCCATGGACTGCGTGGGGTGGTCGATGTCGCATTGCAGGTTCACCAGCGCCGGGCGTTGCGGCAATACGCCCTGCTCATAGCCTTCGTCCAGCGCGGCGCCGACTTCACGCATGTAAGCGTTGCCCGCGCCGAGGTACATGTCGTCGCGGATGCCGATCGCGTCTGCGCAGAAGGAGATCATGTTCGCGGTTTCACGCACGGTTTCCCCGTGGGCGATCTGCGATTTGCCTTCATCCAGATCCTGCTGCGCCAGACCCAGCAGGTTAAGCGCTGAGGCATAGGAGAAGCGGGTACGCGTTGAGTTATCGCGGAAAACGGAAATACCCAGGCCGCTGTTAAATATCTTGGTGGCGATATTTTCCGCACGCATGGTTTTCAACGATTCGGCCAGATTGAGAACCAGTTCCAGCTCTTCGCGGCTCTGTTCCCAGGTCAATAAAAAATCCTTTTCATGCAGATTGGATTTCAGTGCGTTGATATTTTTAATCAGCTCGTTAACGGTTCTCATTTCATGACCCCAAATAAAAAAGAGAGTTATTACCCATTGCGTACGACAAAACGCCGGAATTAAGGACACGCTGTGACAGCGACTATGCCAAGGACAATCAATAAGCATGCCAAACTGGCCAGAATTACTGAAAAGTGGGGTCAGGAAGGGTGATAGTGTGAGACAGGCCACATAAGCCTGTGTATAACCGTTAATAAAAGGTAAAAATGACCTGTGCAATAATTCACCGGGCTTGTCTTTCTCTCTTTTTATTTATCACCGTAGTTTTGGGTATCTATTTCAGCTTGATATTCCAACCCAAAATGATAGCTAACGGAAGATTATTATCATTTTGAGAACAAAGTGTGATGCCTTTTGCAGAATTTCCTTTATGTGCCCAAACGCGATGTAAGCCTATAAACCCGCCCCTGCCCTTGATGTATTATCGGTTAAGGCTAACGGCCAATGCTCTTTAACCCGAACGCGAAGGGAAGATTTAAATCATGACGCCAGTAAACGCCCAGTCTGCACTGATGCAGATCCAGCCAACAATACTGCGGTTCACCAAAATGCTTGCCAGCGTTTTGCAGCTTGAGGTAGAAATTGTTGACGCTAACATGATACGGGTATCGGGAACCGGCCCCTATGGCAAGTTTTTCGGTCGCAAATTGAACAGCAACTCCCGCCTGCTGCGGCACGTACTCGATACGCAGGAAGAGAAGGTTGTCATTCACTCCCGTTTCGATCCCGTCTGTGACGGGTGCACGAATAAAGAAAACTGCCGCGAAAAAGCCTTTTTAGGCATTCCGATTATGTTTCAGGACTGTTGTATCGGCGTTATCAGCCTCGTGGCGTTTACACCCGAGCAGCAGGAACGGATAAAGGATAACTTTCAGGAATTCTTTGATTATATTCGCCACATCTCAAATATATTTGTTTCAAAATTATTGGAAAAGCAGGGCGCGGATAGCGGAATAAATAAAGTATTCCTCAGCCTGATAGAAAATATGGACCAGGGCGTCCTGGTGTTGGATGAAAAAAACCAGGTTAAGTTCGCCAATGAAACCGCACTGAAACAGCTGAGTTTCCATCAGCAGCAAATCGTGGGAAAAACAATTAATATCCGCCCCCTGACATTTCAACAAAATTATACCAGCGGCCATCTGCAGCACATTGTTTCCTTTGACGATCATCAGGAACTGATTATTGGTCAGTTGCACGATATTCAGGACCACCAGCTCTTTTTGATGGCGTTCCACCAATCCCATTCACTGATCAATCTGGACTTTAATCAGGACGACCCGCGTATTGAACATCTGGTCGGCGAATGTAAATCCATGCGCGCACTCAAGCGCCTGGTCGCCCGTATCGCATCCAGCCCTTCCAGCGTAATGGTGGTCGGGGAAAGCGGTACCGGTAAAGAAGTGGTGGCCCGCGCGATTCATCGCCTGAGCGATCGTAATGACAAGCCGTTTATCGCCATCAACTGCGCCGCCATTCCTGACCAATTGCTGGAAAGCGAGCTGTTCGGTTATGTGAAAGGCGCATTTACCGGCGCGTCGCCAAACGGCAAAGTCGGCCTGATACAGGCGGCAAACAACGGCACGCTGTTCCTGGATGAAATCGGCGATATGCCGCTGATGTTACAGGCTAAGCTGCTGCGCGCCATTGAGTCGCGCGAGGTGATGCCCATCGGCTCCAGCAAACCCATTACCGTCAATATCCGTATCATCTCCGCCACGAACCAGAACCTTGAGCAGTACATTACCGAAGGTAAATTCCGTGAGGATCTCTACTACCGTCTCAATGTCATCCCGATGACGCTGCCACCCTTGCGCGAACGGCAAGGCGACATCGACCTGCTGGTGCACCATTTTCTCAACACGCATACCAAGCGCATCGGCAGCGTTTATCCCGGCATTACGCCGGAAGTGCTTGAAATGCTGAAGCAGTATCGCTGGCCCGGCAACGTACGCGAACTCAGTAACCTGATGGAGTACCTGGTTAACGTGGTCCCCAATGGCGAGGTCATTGACGCGGCGCTGCTGCCGCCGAACCTGGTTAGCGGGCAAACGTTGCGCAGCTACCGTGAAAACGACTCCCCTTACCACAGCGCTGCGGCTTGTGAAAATCACGGAGCCAGTGGTCTGGAAAATATGGAGAGACAGATGATTGAAGAAGCGCTCAGCCGCCACGCCAACAAAAAACAGGTCGCGGAGGAGCTGGGTATTGGCATTGCCACCCTGTATCGCAAGATAAAGAAGTACGAACTGGCGTCACATTAAGCGATGCTCCACATAATGACTCAGGTTGCAGCGTGCGCGATTTAGCGCCACTGCAACTTGTTTTCTTCTCTTCCGGCGCCGCCGTCGCGCAAATAGGCCAAATATAAATTTGGTCTGTTAATCTTTGATTTTATAATTTACCCTCTTATCAGAAAAATCCTTGCATCATAATATGGTGCAACGCCGCCCCGGTGTAATGACTGTCCAATGATAACTAAGGGAATAGAGTGAAATGAGGAATCAATCACCAGACAGGAAGCAGTTGGTTGAGCAGCTAATTTCCGCCGGGAAATACGATGAAGCCTGGAAAATAATACTTAAATTTATAAGAAAAAAGCCTAAAGATACTTACTTTCTGAATGAGGCGGCCAGGCTGGCCCGCTATGAAAAGAAATATCAGGAGAGTAAGGCGTATTACCAAAAAATATTATCCCTTGCCCCAAATGATGTCGTCGCATGGAACGGTTTCGGCATCCTTAGCTATGAACACGGTCATTACGATGAAGCGGAGAAGTACTATAAAAACGCGGTAAGGTTGCTGAAAAACTATCCCGCCTGCCATAACAACCTGGGGATATTGCTGCATAAGCTGTATCGTCATGAAGAAGCAATCCACCATTATCAAACAGCGCTGGAACAGAAGCCGGATCACTATGAGGCGCGCTACGGCCTCAGCGCAGCCCTGGCGCACATTGGTCGTTCGGAAGAGGCGATCCGCAATCTGGACTATCTGGTAAAACACAGGCCGGATGACATCAGGGCACAGACGGCTCTGGGCATGCTGCTGATTCAACAAGGGAAATATCGCGAAGGATGGCCGCTTTACCGTGGCCGCTATGCGACAAACAACGCACACGCATTTGCCGTTTCCCCCAGATTCAACAGGCCATACTGGGAAGGCGGAGATCTGACGGGGAAAACGATCCTGGTGTTTACCGAGCAGGGATACGGTGATGAGATTCAGTTCAGCCGCTATATTTCCCGGCTCAAAAGCGAAAAAGGCGCCGCCATAGTTTATTTCGTCAGCAGAGAAGAAACGTCTTCGCTATTCCGCACACTGCCCGGCGTTGACCTGATTATCGAAAAGAAGCAAGACACCACCTATCCCAACTTTCATACCTGGATCATGCTGCTGGACCTGCCGTATCACTTCACGGATACGTCCGATCCTTTTGCGCCCCTCCCCGACTATCTGAAGATTCCGGAAACGCGAAAAGCATTACCCGTCGCTGCGGACCTTCCGCGCATCGGCCTGGTATGGAAAGGAAATCCACAGCATAAAAATGATAATTATCGCTCACTTCCGGGCCTGAATGCGCTTGCGCCATTGTGGTCCGTTCCCGGTATCGCCTGGTTCAGTTTACAAAAGGGGGCAGGCGAGGAAGAAATAGAGGCTGCGTCCGGGCAGCAACCGCTGACGGCGCTGGGGCACACGTTTAATGACTATATGGATACGGCCGCAGCAATCGCGGAAATGGATCTGATCATCACCGTTGATACTTCCGTTGCGCACCTCGCGGGCGCGCTGAATAAGGCATGCTGGGTGCTGATTCCGGCGATCGGCACAGACTGGCGCTGGTCCCGGACCTCTTCGGTGACACCGTGGTATCCCGCCATGAAGCTGTACCACAGCCGCAGCGACGGTGAGTGGCATGACGCCATTTCAGCCGTCAGACAGTCTCTGGAAGCGTGGCGCAACGCCTGGCGGCCGTCTTAATGCACCAGAAGAATGCCCATAATAAACAGGCATACCATCAGAGGCGCAGCCAGCAGCAGGAGTTCCAGCATGCGCTTTAACGGGCGAGCGATTTCACTCCCCGGCGTACGCGCCAGCGCAATGCTGCCCAGTAAAACGGCCACCACGGAAAGTACGCCGGCCAGTGAAAGATCGACCACTAATACCGACATTTTCCACATGTTGAAGGCTCCCTGCGAAGCCATCGACTGTATTTGTCCGGCAGAAAACCATTGCCATAACAGCAGGCAGCAAGGGATCAACCAGGAGGAAAGGGCGAAAATCCAGGAAATGCGTCGGGTTGCAGATATTTGCATATGGGCGCTCCGGCTCAATAATATTTTCTTTTATAAGGGTGAGATGTTCTCTGTGTGCGTCTTTTGCGTCGGTGAGATGCTAAGCCCGCTGACGCGAAACTTTTCTGCGACGGCAACATTGTACCCATTCCCGGAAAACAAGAATTACTGAATCGGAATGTTGCCCGTACGCTAATCTGTTGATGCTAAAGTCCCGGCGCCAGAGCCGGGACTTTATTTTCAATATTCAGCAAATCATAAACGTTCATTTGCCAAAAACGGCTGATGTACTAAATCAGAACGGGATATCGTCGTCAAAATCCATCGGCGGTTCATTATTGCCTGGCTGCGGCGCGCTCTGCGGACGGGACTGAGGCTGACCGCCGCCGCTGAACTGCTGGCCACCGCCCTGCGGCTGCTGAGGCTGACCCCAACCGCCCTGCTGGCCCGCAGGCTGACCGCCGCCCATCGGCGCGCCGGCACCCTGCTGACGGCCACCCAGCATCTGCATGGTGCCGCCAACGTTAACCACCACTTCCGTGGTGTAACGATCCTGACCATCCTGCCCCTGCCACTTACGCGTACGCAGCTGGCCTTCGATATAAACCTGTGAACCTTTACGCAGATATTCGCCGGCAACCTCCGCCAGCTTGCCGAACAACACCACGCGGTGCCATTCGGTGATTTCTTTCTGCTCGCCGGTTTGTTTGTCACGCCAGGACTCCGAAGTCGCCAGAGTAAAGTTGGCGACGGCCCCACCGTTCGGCATATAGCGGACTTCCGGGTCTTGCCCCAGATTTCCGACGAGAATTACTTTGTTAACGCCTCTGCTGGCCATTTCGGGTCTCCTGATGATGTAGTTTTCTGAACTCTAAACCGCAAAGTTTACCACGCCAATCGCCGGACGGCACCCGCGGATCGATCTTGTAAACGCCTTCGCATCTTTCTATAACCTCATTACAGTATTGCACATTAATACTGGATATCCATTCAGGATTAATTGTGCCATAATTGCTCGTTTAGTACGCCGTTGCGTGATGTGGCCCGAGTCCGGACAGACCCCGTTGCAGAGCGAGACAGCGTTATCCGCAACAGAAACATGATGGCCAAGTCTCATCGGGGACATATTTGAATGGATAAAATTGAAGTACGGGGCGCACGTACCCACAACCTAAAGAATATCAACCTGATTATCCCGCGCGATAAACTGATCGTCGTTACCGGTCTCTCCGGTTCGGGGAAATCCTCGCTGGCGTTCGACACCCTGTATGCTGAGGGTCAGCGCCGCTATGTCGAATCCTTGTCGGCTTATGCGCGCCAGTTTCTTTCGCTGATGGAGAAACCGGACGTAGACCACATTGAGGGGTTGTCGCCGGCCATCTCCATCGAGCAGAAGTCCACCTCGCACAACCCGCGCTCCACCGTGGGCACCATTACCGAAATACACGATTACCTGCGTTTGCTGTTCGCCCGCGTCGGCGAGCCGCGCTGTCCGGAGCATGATATTACGCTGGCGGCGCAGACGGTCAGTCAGATGGTAGACAACGTGCTGACTCAGCCGGAAGGCAAACGCCTGATGCTGCTGGCGCCGATCGTGAAAGAGCGTAAGGGCGAGCACACCAAGACACTGGAAAACCTGGCAACGCAGGGTTATATCCGCGCCCGCATCGACGGCGAGGTGTGCGACCTCTCCGATCCGCCGAAGCTGGAGCTGCAAAAGAAACACACCATCGAAGTGGTGGTTGACCGATTTAAAGTGCGGGAGGATCTGGCCCAGCGTCTGGCGGAATCTTTTGAAACTGCGCTGGAGCTTTCCGGCGGCAGCGCAGTGGTCGCGGACATGGACGATCCCAACGCGCCGGAGTTGCTGTTTTCCGCCAACTTTGCCTGCCCGATCTGTGGCTACAGTATGCGCGAACTGGAACCGCGCCTGTTTTCCTTCAATAACCCGGCCGGCGCCTGCCCCACCTGCGACGGGCTTGGCGTGCAACAATATTTCGATCCGGACCGCGTGGTGCAGAACACCGAGATCTCCCTGGCGGGCGGCGCCATCCGCGGCTGGGATCGCCGCAACTTTTACTATTTCCAGATGCTGAAGTCGCTGGCGGACCATTATCATTTTGATGTTGAGGCGCCCTTCGACACGCTGCCGGAAAAAGTCCGCAAGGTGATCCTGAATGGCTCCGGCAAGGAATCCGTAGAATTCAAATACATCAACGATCGCGGCGACACCACGGTACGACACCATCCGTTCGAAGGCGTGCTGAACAACATGGAACGCCGTTATAAAGAGACGGAATCCCAGGCCGTGCGTGAAGAGCTGGCCAAATACATCAGCAACCGCCCCTGCACCGCCTGCGGTGGTACGCGCCTGCGCGAAGAAGCCCGCCACGTTTTTGTCGAAAACACTACGCTGCCGCAAATTTCCGAGCTGAGCATCGGCAGCGCGCTGCATTTTTTCAGCGACCTGAAGCTACAGGGGCAGCGGGCGCAAATTGCAGAGAAGGTGCTGAAAGAAATCGGCGATCGCCTGCGGTTCCTGGTTAACGTCGGCCTGAATTACCTGAGCCTGTCGCGTTCGGCGGAAACCCTCTCCGGCGGCGAAGCGCAGCGTATCCGCCTCGCCAGCCAGATCGGCGCCGGCCTGGTCGGCGTGATGTACGTGCTCGATGAGCCTTCCATCGGCCTGCATCAGCGTGACAACGAACGTCTGCTGGAAACCCTGATACACCTGCGTAACCTGGGCAACACGGTTATCGTGGTGGAGCATGATGAAGACGCCATTCGCGCCGCCGATCACGTAATCGACATCGGCCCCGGCGCCGGGGTACACGGCGGTGAAATCGTCGCTCAGGGAACGGTTGATGAAATCATGGCGGTTCCCGGTTCACTGACGGGCCAGTATCTGAGCGGCGCGAAAGAAATCGCGATTCCGGCACAGCGGGTGCCTGCCGATCCGAACAAGGTGCTCAAGCTCTCCGGCGCCAAAGGAAACAACCTGAAGGACGTTACGCTGACGCTGCCGGTTGGGTTGTTTACCTGCATCACCGGGGTGTCCGGCTCCGGGAAATCCACGCTGATTAACGACACGCTGTTCCCTATCGCCCAGCGTCAACTGAACGGCGCGACGTTGTCGGAAGCAGCGCCGTACCGGGAGATCGAAGGGCTGGAGCACTTCGATAAGGTTATCGACATCGACCAAAGCCCCATCGGGCGAACCCCGCGTTCTAACCCGGCGACTTACACCGGCGTCTTCACCCCGGTGCGCGAACTGTTTGCCGGCGTGCCCGAAGCGCGTGCCCGTGGCTATACGCCCGGTCGCTTCAGCTTTAACGTCCGCGGCGGCCGCTGCGAAGCCTGCCAGGGCGACGGCGTGCTCAAGGTGGAAATGCACTTCCTGCCGGACGTGTACGTTCCCTGCGATCAGTGCAAGGGCAAACGCTACAACCGTGAAACGCTGGAGATCAAATACAAGGGGAAAAGCATTCACGAAGTGCTGGATATGACGATCGAAGAAGCACGCGAATTCTTCGACGCCGTTCCTGCTCTGGCGCGTAAGCTGCAAACGCTGATGGATGTCGGGCTGTCTTATATCCGGCTTGGTCAGTCGGCGACGACGCTGTCAGGGGGCGAAGCCCAGCGCGTTAAGCTGGCGCGCGAGCTGTCCAAACGCGGCACCGGACAGACACTGTACATCCTGGATGAGCCTACCACCGGGCTGCACTTCGCCGATATTCAGCAACTGTTGGACGTCTTGCATCAGTTGCGCGATCAGGGCAACACAATCGTGGTGATTGAGCATAACCTGGACGTGATCAAAACCGCTGACTGGATCGTCGATCTGGGGCCGGAAGGCGGCAGCGGCGGCGGCGAAATCCTGGTGTCCGGCACGCCGGAAACCGTGGCGAAGTGTGAGAAGTCCCACACCGCACGTTTCCTGAAGCCATTGCTGGAAAAGAAAAAGTAACGCAAATAACAAGGGGGCACTCGCCCCCTTTTGTTTCTTCCCTTCTCATCATCCCAACGGGATTTTTAATTTCACGCTAAGTCTGTATTCTATCGGCCGCTTTTTGCGGCATTCTTATCTTTATCGGCAAATCAATGTATTACAGTTCCTGCAACGAATTCTCCGGCAAACGCCCCAGCGCCAGCTGATACGAACCGTCCACCAGTTTATAAACCAGTGAGTCATTCAGTGAGCCGTCCAGGTACAACGTACTCCAGTGCGCCTTGTTCAGATTCTGGCTGGGTACAATCTCGCGGTATTCGTTGCGCAACCTGCGCGCCTGTTCGCAGCTGGTTTTCACCGATACCGCCAGACGGCCCTCCGACGGGTCCACCATGGCGAACATCACGCCGCCGACTTTAACCTGGTTGGCGTTCCAGCGGTTCTTTTGGCTCTGTTCCGCGCCAGGCTTTGCCATGCAATATTGTAAAAAAGCCGAATGATTCATGAATCTAATCCCCTTGTACAGTTGCCACTATCCGGCGGGCGCCGCCGTGAATACGGTGCTCACCGAGCCAAACCCCCTGCCAGGTTCCCAGCAACAGTCTGCCGTTGCCCACAGGCAAGGTCAGAGAGGTTCCCAACAGCGACGACTTAACGTGCGCCGGCATATCGTCGGCGCCCTCATAGTCATGCTCATAGGGAGCATCTTCCGGCACGGAGCGTAAGAAATGGCACTCCATATCGTCCCGGACGGTGGGATCACAGTTTTCATTGAGGGTTAACGACGCCGAGGTGTGTTGCAGCAGCAAGTGCAGCAACCCCACCCGCACTGAAACCAGTTGCGGAAGCTTTTCGATGATTTCACCTGTAATCAGATGGAAACCGCGGGGTTTGGCGCTAAGAACCAGCGTTTGCTGAAACCACATCGTCTGACGTCCTCAATAAGTATATTCTTTGTACAGTTTGCGGCAACTCTTGATGCGATCTTTACAAAAAATTAATGAAATGAATAAGCGGAACGGCAGGAAATGCCGTTCCGGAGGGGAAAATTACTGTACGGCGGCAATGGCTTGCGCAACACGCTGCGCATTTGCCCGGTTCATTCCGGCAACGCACATACGGCCGCTGTGAATCAGGTACACGCCGAACTCCTCGCGCAGGCGATCCACTTGCTGTGCGCTAAGCCCGGTATAGCTGAACATGCCGCGTTGCGTCAGCAGGTAATCAAAGTTGCGCGCCGGCAGCACCTCTTTCAGCGAATCCACCAACGTCTGGCGCATGGTGAGAATGCGCAAACGCATGCTTTCCACTTCGTCCAGCCATTGCGCCTTGAGTTGCGCATCATTCAGCACCGCCGACACCAGCTGTGCCCCATAATTCGGCGGGCTGGAGTAATTACGGCGCACCGTCGCTTTCAGTTGGCCCAGCACCTTTAAGGCGTTTTGCGCATCATCACAGACCACGGACAAGCCGCCGACACGTTCGCCGTACAAGGAGAAAATTTTAGAGAACGAGTTGCTGACCAGGCAGGGCAACCCGGCCTGCGCCATCGCGCGGATGGCGTAGGCATCGTCGTCCATACCTGCGCCGAATCCCTGATAAGCGATATCCAGGAACGGGATCAGCTCACGCTCGCGCACCACGTTGATAACGCGATCCCACTGTTCGTGCGTCAGATCTGAGCCCGTGGGATTATGGCAGCACGGATGCATCAGCACGATGCTGCGCGGCGGCAGTTGCGACAGGGTATCCAGCATGCCGGTGATATTCACGCCCAGCGTTTCAGGATCAAAGTAAGGATACTGGTGAACGCGGAAACCGGCGCCGCTGAAAATCGCGACGTGGTTTTCCCAGGTCGGGTCACTGACCCAGACTTCGGAGTCAGGGAAGTAGTACTTGAGGAAATCAGCACCAATCTTGAGCGCGCCGGAGCCGCCAATCGTTTGAACGGTCGCGATACGTTGTTGCTGAACCATCGGGTGAGCGTCGCCAAACAGCAGAGTCTGTATGGCGCTACGGTAAGGGGCCAGTCCTTCCATCGGCAGGTAAAGCGACGCAGAGGAGGGACGGGCCAGCAGCCTGTCTTCTGCACCGGCCACGGCCTTCAGCCGCGGAACCACACCATTTTCATCATAGTACAGCCCGATACTCAGGTTGACCTTGTCCGCCCGGGGATCTTGTTTGAATGTTTCCATCAGTGAGAGGATGGGATCGCCTGCATAAGCATCTACATGCTGGAACACGGTGTTACTCTCCTCAAAAAAGTGAATGGCAGGGTATGGCCATGAATTTTTAATAATAATACAGATATAGAGGTAATAGTCATTACATTGGTAATTACCTGCGTGATTTATCTCAGAAATATCGGTATAAAATGAGATTTCTGTCATTCACTCTTAGCAGATAAGTGAAATTTCCTGGGTTTACAAATAAAATCATAAAGTAATAATCACACAAAAATGCAGAACTAAAAACCAAGCAAACCAAAACATTAAGACTTTAAAACCAAATTAAACCAAATATCTGGTTATAAACATTGCATATTCTATTTGAAGAAAAAATACAACTCATCCATGATTTTTGTCCATACGTTCCCAATATTAGTAATAACGCGTGGAATATGACTTATTCAGTACGCATTCTGGCGCATCACGAAAAGTCTGTTGCCAGCATAAGACCCTGCGTTATATAGGGTTTTGTCCGATTTATCATAGCGACAACAAAACAGCAAAACTTTCCAATAAACCACAAAAAAATCGAGGTAAATATTCCAATACCGGGAAAAAAGCCGTGTACCGCGACAAATAATCATTCTTAAATTTTGTTTACTTTATCGCAAAGAACAGGCAAAACTCATCGTATCACGCAGACTGACAGAGAGATTGCATTAAAATGTGAACTAAAACAGAATAAATACGATTAAATCAAGCCTGATGAAACATAAAGGTATCATTAACATAAATGAACTATATAATTGTTCAGGTGATAGCTAAGACTTTTCTATAAAAATCGCATATGAAGAACAGGATATCGTTTGCTTATCTTCTTATAAGAAAAACAGCCGGTATTATTATGAGACTCAGCTTGCCAGAACGAAACTCCCGCTTGGATATATATTGAGCATCCTGCGTTCATTTTATGGACACAAAACGGCGCAGAGTTTACTGACCTCAATAATAATTTCCGTCCTTATTGTATGACTTTGAATAAATATGACTGCACGCCGGAGAATTATTCTCCTATCATGACAATAATGATTTCTGATGTCTGGAATAGCAGCACAGAACCGATCATATCTGCCGATAACACTATTGGTGTTTATCACAAACATATTCAGCCGCAGTAACATTAGCGTGCTTAATAAAATTTCGTTGAAAGATCGGGAGGTTATTCACTCACTTTCAGGAGGCGACATGTCGCTGTAATCCGGCCAACCGGATATATCAGACTATGTCAGTAAATCGTGGCCGGGAAATGATTCACCGGTACCGGGCCGTTACCCATGCATCATGGATTGTGAATGGATGTAGCAATGAAAACTAAAAAATATATTTTTAATCAGATTATTACGTTTAATGTCGATATGGGTAACCTGAGTATTTCGGGTATGTCCGAACACGATGCTATCCCTATCGCCAATCCTGCACAGCGTTTACTTTTATTACTTATTGCCAATCAAGGTCAGGTTGTCAGTCGCGAGGATATCTTTAAAAAGGTCTGGGATGACCATGGATTAATATCCAGTAATAATAACTTGAATCAGTGTGTTAGTCGTTTACGTAAAGTAATCCGCACGCTGGGTATTGAAGACGAGTTCATCGTCACCGTACCCAAAATCGGTTTTATGCTTGAACCGGAAATCCAGGTAGATATTTGTGATATCCGCGAGTCAGAGTCGCCAGAAGCGCTGAAAATACCCAATCCTCCTCAGCCACTCGCCGCGAATGAACCGGCACAGCCCCCAATTTCCAGGACCAGACAAGCGCCTCAGCCCGCCAACACCCGCCGCATCAGAAGCGCTGTACCACGGCAGTATGTGCTTACCGCCACCATTTGCGCAGCGACGGCCTTTATCGGATGGCTGCTGTTTTTAGTGTTAATACCGTCTCCGACTTCAGCGCATAAAGAGCTTTTTCTCGGTAATATCGACTCTTGCAAGGTATTTTTAAGCAACAGCAGTCCGAGCGAAGAACCTAATTCACAGCTCAAACACGATCTATTGCAGCTCACTTCCTCTTATTCAATGAGCTGTAAAGGAAATGAATTTCTTCTATTACGGCAGGAAAGATACCCGGGAACGCTCATCAACGGCATCACCCGTTTTCAGTTGAATAAATGCACAACATTGCAGGGTTACAAAGCCGAAATATGTTCCAATCATATCGCCGGGCTTAACACCAACGGCGACCTCAATATCATTCATCCCACCAGCAAATGGCAGTTTGCCGAAGAGAAATGGCTAATGGCGCACACAGGCAGCGATGATGAGTTCAGTCTATGATAAGCGCAAAGGAACCCACTGATATTCTGGTGCTGGAGCCGTCGCATTTTATTGTAGAAGGTATCAAGGGCATAATGGCGCCGGAGTGCAACGCAGGGAAAATCACGGCGGTAAATAGCCTGATGGAGTTGGCATTCAGCCTGAACAAGATGAAGAAACAAGTTATTGTCATGGAGTTATATAACCATACGGACAATGTCTGTGACTCGATACGCTTCATTCTGAATATCAGACCAAGCTATCACCAGCACCGCTGGATTATTCTGACGGATATATTCCATGAGGGGATATCGCGCTTGCTGTCCCATCCGGCGGCAATCACGCTATTGCCTAAAAGCGAAGCACTAGCCTGCATTTCCGGGCACCTGAACAACAATATCGCTTCAGGCACAGGTTACCATGATCTGCATAATCCGCTATCCGGCGGTGAATGGCAGATACTGCAGATGATGGTGCGCGGCATCCGTGAGAAGGATATTTCCACGCGTCTCAACCGTAGCTATAAAACGGTCAGCAGCCAAAAACTCAACATTATGAGGAAATTACAGCTAAGCAAAACGGATTTTCTCAAACTGCTGCTTGAACTGAGGAAACGCGCGCTGACCTAGCGGCAGCGCGCGGTGAGGCGTTACGCTCCCGTATATTCCATCGAGACGCGCGAGGTAAGCTTGGTGATAAGCTCATAGGTGAGGATGCCGGTACAGGCGGAGATTTTCTCCACCGGCAGATCGGCACTCCACATGATCACCTCGTCACCGACTTTATCTGCGGCGCCGGGGCCGAGATCGACGGTAATCATGTCCATGGAGACCCGGCCTACCAGCGGAACTTCCCGGCCATTAATCAACACCGGCGTTCCTGACGGCGCGCTGCGCGGATAGCCATCGCCATAGCCTATCGCCACGACGCCCAGGCGGGTGTCGCGCGGGCTTACCCAGGCGCCGCCATAGCCGACAGGTTCCCCGGCCTTATGCTCACGCACCGCGATCAGGCTGGATTTCAGCGTCATCACCGGCTTCAGGCCGTAATGCGCGCCGTAAGGCTCGGCCAGCGGCGAAACGCCGTACAGGATAATGCCCGGCCGTACCCAGTCGCGATGCGCCTGCGGCCACAGCAGAATCCCGCCGGAAGCGGAGATAGACTGCAATCCGGGTTTACCGGCGACGAAGCGATCAAAACAGGCGATCTGCTTCGGCGTCGCATCGGATTCGGGCTCATCCGCCCGGCTGAAATGACTCATCATGTTAACCGGCTGTGCAACATTCCGGCAGTCGCACAGACGTTGCCAGAATGCTTCCGCCTGCTCGGGGCGCACGCCCAGGCGATGCATGCCGGTATCCAGTTTCATCCACACCTTCACCGGGCGCTCCAGCTCGGCCTGTTCCAGCGCGATCAGTTGTTCCTCGCTGTGTACCGCGGTCTCAATGTTATTCGCCACCAGAACGGCCAGGTCATCGGCGGAGAAAAACCCCTCCAGCAACAGAATCGGTTTCACGATACCGCCGGAGCGCAGCCGCAGCGCTTCATCAATACGCGCCACGCCATACGCGTCAGCATCCGACAACGTATGCGCCGTTTCCAGTAATCCGTGCCCGTAGGCGTTGGCCTTCACCACGGCAACCAAGCGGCTGTGTGGCGCAAATGTTCTGATGCATTGCAGATTATGGCGCAACGCATCGCGATCGATGACGGCAGTTGCCGCTTTCATTTTGATTCCTTGGAAGAAGAAGGTTAAGTGTTGGAGGCCCGCGATAGGCGGACCTCCTGCCGATGCCGTGGTTATTCTTCGTCGAACTGCGGCCCCGCGTAGTTGTCGAAACGCGACCACTGCCCGTTAAATGTCAGGCGTACCGTACCGATGGGGCCGTTACGCTGTTTACCGATAATGATTTCTGCGATGCCTTTCAGGTCGCTGTTTTCGTGATACACCTCATCACGATAAATGAACATGATCAGGTCGGCATCCTGTTCAATAGAGCCGGATTCACGCAGGTCGGAGTTTACCGGGCGCTTATCCGCACGCTGTTCCAGCGAGCGGTTAAGCTGCGACAGGGCCACGACCGGCACCTGCAGCTCTTTAGCCAGCGCTTTGAGTGAGCGGGAGATTTCAGCGATCTCCAGCGTTCGGTTGTCCGACAGGGCAGGTACACGCATCAGCTGAAGATAGTCGATCATGATCATACTCAGCCCGTCGTGCTCACGGAAAATACGGCGGGCGCGGGAGCGGACTTCCGTCGGCGTCAGGCCTGAGGAGTCGTCGATGTACATGTTGCGTTTCTCCAGCAGGATGCCCATAGTGCTGGAAATACGCGCCCAATCCTCATCATCAAGCTGGCCGGTACGGATGCGGGTCTGATCGACGCGCGAAAGCGAGGCCAGCATACGCATCATGATTTGTTCGCCGGGCATTTCCAGGCTGAATATCAGCACCGGTTTGTCCGACGTCATCGCCACGTTTTCACACAGGTTCATGGCGAAGGTGGTTTTCCCCATTGAGGGACGCGCCGCCACGATAATCAGGTCAGAGTTCTGTAATCCGGCGGTCTTTTTATTCAGATCCTGATAGCCGGTATCTGCGCCGGTAACCCCGTCATGCGGACGCTGGTAAAGCTGTTCGATACGGGAAACCGTGTCTTCCAGAATACGATCGATGCCTTTCGGACCTTCGTCTTTACTGGCGCGGTTTTCCGCTATCTGGAATACCCGCGACTCCGCCAGATCCAGCAGCTCTTCGCTGCTGCGCCCCTGGGGATCGTAACCGGCGTCGGCAATTTCATTTGCTACCGCAATCATTTCCCGCACCACCGCGCGTTCCCGCACGATGTCGGCATAAGCGCCGATGTTCGCTGCGCTGGGCGTATTTTTCGACAGTTCGGCCAGGTAGGCGAAACCGCCGACGCTGTCCAGATCGCCGCGCTGCTCCAGGGATTCAGAGAGCGTGATCAGGTCAATCGGTTTCCCCATCTCCAGCAAACGCTGCATTTCGGTGAAGATCAGGCGATGCGGACGGCTGTAAAAATCGTTGGAAACCACGCGTTCTGCCACGTTGTCCCAGCGTTCGTTGTCCAGCATTAACCCGCCCAGCACGGACTGCTCCGCTTCCAGGGAATGCGGGGGCAATTTCAGCCCTTCTACCTGGCGATCGCGCGGTGTCTCATTCTGTTTGTTGGTGGGTCTGTTTCCTGCCATAGTGAGATGCTTTGTCTGTAATGAAGTGGTGGCGTGCCAGTATACCTGATACATCACATCTTTGCCGACTTCGTCTGTCTGATTCAACCCAAGGAGACTCTATGGCTACACGTATCCGTTTCAGCGCCCATGGCGGCCCTGAAGTTCTTGAATATGAGGAATTTACGCCGAATCCTCCGGCAGAGGGCGAAGTACAGGTCAGCAATAAAGCTGTCGGCATCAACTATATTGACACCTATATCCGCAGCGGACTGTATCCATTAACACACTTTCCTTCCGGGCTGGGTTCCGAAGCCGCCGGCGTGGTACTCAGCGTGGGCGCCGGCGTCACCGGCATCCGGCCCGGCGACCGCGTAGTGTATGCCCAGAGCGCGCTCGGCGCTTACGCCAGCGTGCATAACGTGGCGGCAAAAAATATCGCTCCGTTGCCCGACGCAATCAGCTTTGAACAGGCGGCGGCTTCTTTCCTGAAAGGTTTGACCGTGCAGTATCTGCTGCGGCGCACGCACCGCGTCGAGAGCGGGGAAACCATTCTGTTTCATGCCGCCGCGGGCGGCGTGGGGCTTATCGCCTGTCAATGGGCGAAGGCGTTGGGCGTCAGGCTTATCGGCACCGTGGGTTCCGATGAGAAAGCCGCCCGCGCCCGCGCAGCCGGCGCATGGGCGACGATTAACTACCGGACGGAAGATATCGCCAAACGCGTCGCAGAACTGACCCATGGCGAAAAAGTCGGCGTGGTGTATGACTCCGTCGGGAAAGATACCTGGCTGCCTTCGCTCAACAGCCTGAAAGTACGCGGGCTGATGGTCAGCTTAGGCAACGCTTCCGGCCCGGTGACCGGCGTCGATCTCGGCATTCTCAATCAGAAGGGTTCCCTGTTCGTCACCCGTCCTTCCCTCAACGGTTATATCAACAGCCGTCAGGATCTGCTCGACGCCAGTCAGGAGCTGTTCTCGCTGATCGCCGACGGCGCCATTAAGGTTGATGTGCCCGCGCAGCAGCGATTCCCGCTGCGCGAAGCGAAGCGCGCCCATGAGATGCTGCAAAGCCGGGCGCTGAGCGGCTCCAGTTTGTTAATTCCGGAAGATTAATCGAGGCTGCGGATCACCCTGGCAGGTTGCCCCATTGCCAGTACGTTGGCAGGGATGTCATGGGTGACGATGCTGCCGGCGGCAATCGTCGTGTTATCTCCGATGGTGACACCGGATAAAATCACGACATTGCCGCCAATCCAGACGTTATTTCCCACCACGATTGGCTTGGCGTGCGTCAGAAACGGGCGCGCCGGGTCGCCGGTCATGCGTTCCCCAGCCCTGATGGGATGATTGGGCGTGTAGAACTGGGCATTGGGGCCGATTAGTACGTTGCCGCCAATAGTGATGGTATTGCAGTCGAGAAATACGGCGTTGACGTTGATGAACGTATTACGCCCGACGTTGACGTGGCTGCCGTAGTCGCACCAAAACGGCTGCTCGATCCAGCTTTCGTCTCCCCAGGCGCCAAACAGCTCACGCAGTAAACGGTTCTTTTCGGCAAAATCCTGTGAATCCAGCGTACTCAACTCACGGGTCAGCTTACGCGCCCGGTGATACATGCCCAGCAATTCCGGATCGCGCGAATTGTAATTCTCTCCGCGCAGCAATTTTTCATGTTCAGTCATGGTCCCGCCTCAAAAAAGGATGTGGCGCCTATGCTACCCGGACGGCGACGGGAAAACCGCCCGTTTTTTCACAGATAAGATCAGTAATAACGGCGATAGCGGCGCGGCTGCGGCTTCTGCACGGCGCGATAGATCCATACGCCGATAATCGCCAGCAGCAACCAGGGCAGCAGCTTGATCACCAGGGCAAACAAACCACCAAATACCATCAGCATCGCAGCGGCAAACACAGCGGCGATCACGCCCAGAATAGATACCCCGGTCATCATCAGCACCACCACAAAGCCAACGACAAAAATAAACTCAAGCATGGCAATCTCCCGCAAAGTTAGGCTAAACCATAACGGTTACCTGTTGCCGGAGATGTATCAAGAAGCGTGCCAACATACCATAAACCTAACTTATTGATTTATGGTACGTCGACGGTAACAGAAGTGGGATGAATAGTGAAACTAACTAATTTATGGTGATTCTGACCGCACACGGGTAACGAATTGCAGCGCTTGCTCAACCACCTCAATGCCGGCGCCGGGCTTGTGGGCATTCTCGCTCAGATGCCGCCGCCACTGGCGCGCGCCGGGGATGCCCTGAAACAGGCCAAGGATATGGCGCGTGATATGCCCCAGATAAGTCCCCGCCGTCAGTTCCCGCTCAATATAAGGATACAGCGCCCGGATCACCGCAATGCTGTCAGGCTGCATGGCAGAAGAGGCGAACAGTTCGCGATCCACCTGCGCCAGAATGCCCGGATTTTGGTATGCCTCGCGCCCCACCATCACGCCGTCCAGATGCGCCAGATGATTTTTGGCTTCCTCAATCGACTTCACCCCACCGTTGATGGCGATGGTCAAGTGCGGGAAATCTTTCTTCAACTGATATACCCGCGGGTAATCCAGCGGCGGGATCTCGCGGTTTTCCTTCGGCGAAAGGCCGGAGAGCCAGGCTTTGCGCGCATGGACGATGAAGGTATCGCATCCGCCCTGCTCCGCAACCGTAGAAATGAAGTCGCATAAAAATGCGTAGCTGTCCTGATCGTCGATACCGATGCGGGTTTTCACCGTAATCGGAATGGAAACCGCATCACGCATTGCTTTCACACAGTCAGCCACCAGTTGGGCTTCGCCCATCAGGCAGGCACCGAAACGGCCGTTTTGCACACGATCCGATGGGCAGCCAACGTTCAGGTTAACCTCATCATAGCCCCGCTGCTGCGCCAGCTGCGCGCAATGCGCCAGCGCGGCCGGATCGCTGCCGCCCAGTTGCAACGCCAGCGGATGCTCTTCTTCGCAGTAAGCCAGGTAGTCGCCTTTGCCGTGAATGATTGCGCCAGTGGTCACCATTTCGGTGTACAGCAAGGCCTGCTTGCTCAGCAAGCGGTGGAAGTAACGGCAGTGGCGATCCGTCCAGTCGAGCATCGGGGCGACAGAAAAGCGGTTAAGCGGGTATTTCCCCACGTTTTCTCCAGCGGTGTTGTCCGGTTGCAACGTTTTTTGCGGCTCTTGATTAGGGTACATTTTCATACTTATCAACGAATTCGAAGCGCCCTTACGCGTTAAGCGGTCTGCGATGAAGGGCGGCGGAGGCGCAGTTTACCATAACAAAGCAAGCCGTTCCCATGCCTGCAGAACACCGGCTGCCTCCTGAATCCTTGCCCTGCACGCACTTCAATCCCCGCGATAATAGGCACGTTCCCTACTTTCTTTCCCGGCATTGCGTTACTCTTATTCTATGCCCCGCGGGGCTCTGCATCATACTGTAAACAAAAATGTACACGCTAAATAGTCCCGCTTGTTATTATCATTATTGACCTAGACCAACCGGTCTACTAATATCTTTCACATGAACAAGACAACGACCGCGACCAACAATACCTGTGAACACATTCTGGATGTGGGCGAGAAGTTGATTCTCAACCTTGGCTTTACCGCCATGGGGCTGAATGAGTTGCTTGCCACCGCCGGAGTACCGAAGGGTTCGTTTTACCATTACTTCAAATCGAAAGAGAAGTTTGGTGAGGCGTTGCTTAATCGTTATTTCAGCGATTATGTCATTACGTCGAAAGAGCGGTTTGCGGATCCGAATAAAACACAGCGTCAGCATCTGCTGGATTACTTTTCGCTGTGGATGACCCAAAGCTGCCAGGCGGCCTGCCACAGCAAATGTCTGATGGTGAAATTGGCCGGTGAAGTCAGCGACTTGTCTGAAGTCATGCGTGAAGCGCTGGATCACGGCGTCACGCGCGTTATCGCCCAGCTCAGATCGAGCATTGAGGCCGGCGTGGAAGAAGGTTCATTAGCCATCGATGAAACGCCAGAGCTGCTTGCCGACTCGATTTACTCTTTATGGCTGGGGGCAGCTTTACGGGCTAAGGTCAGCCGATCTGATGCTCCGTTTATCTCAGCCATGCAGCGTACGGAACGCTTGCTGAAGCCCATCGCATAGACCGGCTTTATGCCCACATAACGAGAGTGACGGCTCCGAATGAGCCGGCCATTGTTAGGCATTATTTTTTACCCAAAAACTAGACGACCGGTCTAATAGATAGCCGGCCTGAAAATACTTTTTAGAGAGAGACAATATTATGAAAACCATCGTAATCACCGCACTTATGGCTCTGACCCTGACCGGCTCTGCTTTCGCTCAGACTTTTTCTCAGATGACGCCGAGCGAGCAGCGCGCCACGGTTGTTAACCAACTGAATAACGGCAGCGCCCAGGCTCATCAGATCGGACTGAACAAATAAGCGTTACGCCAGATAACCAGCACCGAATTTACGCATAACGAACGATAATCCGCGCCAGCGTGCTCATTACCGCCGTCGGGTGTCGCCGAAAAGATTAGAGAAGAGACTATTATGAAAACCATCGCAATGACCGCACTTATCGCACTGACCCTGACCGGTTCCGCTTTTGCCCAGACTTTCTCACAGCTCAGCCCGGCAGAACAAAGCGCCCTGGCCTATTCCAACCATAACGGCACCGCTTACGAGCACCAGTTGATGGCAAAACAGAAACTGCAACAGGGGGGTATCGCCGCAGCAAAAGTTAACGGTAGCGCCACGTTCTCTCAATTGAGCGCACAGGATCAACGTGCCGCCGTGATTAACGCTCTGAACAACGGTGATGCTTACGCACATCAGTCTGAAATCAAATAATTATCGGCTTGTCCGTAAAGAACGGGCTGACAGCGGTTTGCGCTGTCAGCCCGTTTTCTCATATCCGTACCGCATCGTTCGGTATGCCCTGCCAAACGTGATAAAATATCCTCAATTATCGGAGGAATTGACGTCATGACCACAACATCCACAGAACGATTGCTTGCACAGGCGGAGCAGATTTGTTTGCAGCGTAACGTCCGGCTGACCCCGCAACGCATGGAAGTCCTGCGGCTGATGTCGGTGCAACACGGCGCCATCAGTGCCTATGATCTGCTCGATCTGCTGCGCGAAACCGAGCCTCAGGCCAAACCGCCGACCATCTACCGGGCGCTGGACTTCTTGCTGGAGCAGGGCTTCATCCACAAAGTCGAGTCCACCAACAGCTATGTGATGTGCCACCACCCGGAAGAACCCAGCCACACGTCGGCCCTGTTCATCTGCCATCGTTGCGGACAGGTAACGGAGCAGACTACCAGCGAAATTCAGGCGCATCTGGAAGCATTAGCGCAGAAGACAGGATTTACGCTGCGACACAGCGTGGTAGAAGCGCACGGATTGTGCGGCGAATGCAGCTCCGTAGAGTCCTGTCAGCAGCGGGAAACCTGCAACCACGACCACAGCGAACCTGAGCAACGTAAAAGACGATAACCGCAGCGCATCATGGTACCGATGAATGCGCCGGGCAGGGATTTCCGTTTATGCCGCGCTGAACCAGGTTCCGGCCTTGTTATGCCGCCGCCAGATCACCCACAGCGACAAACCACGCAGGCTGAGAAACACCGCCAGCGCCAGCCACAAGCCATGATTGCCCAACCAGGGCAGCGTGAGCAGCGTCAGCCCATACCCCAATGTGGCTACCACCATGCTGTTGCGCATTTGCGCACCGCGCGTAGCGCCGATGAACAAGCCGTCCAGCAAATAGCACCACACGCCGAGCAGCGGCAGCACCACCTGCCACGGCAGGAAGTGCATCGCCAGTTCCTGTAATGAAGAGATAGACGTCAGCAGCCGTATGATATGGCCGCCGAAAAGCGCATACGCCACAGAGAAACTCACCGCGACGAGCCCCGCCTGACGGCAGGCCGCCCGCCAGACTTTCCGCAACTGACGATCGTCACGCGCGCCATAGGCCTGACCGGAGTGCGCTTCCACGGCATACGCAAAACCATCCAGCGCATAGGCGGTGAAGGTCAGCAGGTTCATCAGCACCGCGTTGACCGCCACGACGTCGCTGCCCATACGGGCGCCCAGAATGGTCAGTGAAGAAAAGCAGAGTTGCAAAAGCAGGGAACGCAGCATGATATCGCGGTTCAGCGCCAGCACACGACGCAGGTTGCTGCGCCAGGCACCGCGGAAGTCGGCCGGCACCAGGCCGCGCAAACGCATCACGTGCCACACCAACCACAGCCCGAGCAGCAATGTGGCATATTCGGCAATCACCGTCGCCAGCGCCGCACCAGGCACTTTCCAGCCCAGCCCCATAACGAACAGCAGGTCCAGCCCGATATTCAGCACGTTGCCGACGATCAGCAGGATCACCGGCGCCCGCGCATACTGCACCCCGAGCAACCAACCGAGAATAACGAAATTCGCCAGCGCCGCCGGCGCACTCAGCCAACGAATCTGTAAAAACAGGTTGGCCTGCGCCAGCACGTCGGCATTGCCGCCGACCAGCCGCAGCGTCAGCGCAATCAGTGGTTCACGCAACGCCACGATAATCACGCCCGCCAGCACCGCCAGCATCAGCGGCTGCGCCAGCGCGCGCGCCATACCGGCTTTATCCCCGGCGCCGAACGCCTGCGCTGTCAGGCCGGTCGTGCTCATGCGTAAAAAAAGCAGCAGCATGAACAGAAAGCTGGTCGCCATAGCGCCAATGGCAACGCCTCCCAGATAGACAGGGCTGTCGAGATGCCCGATGACCGCCGTGTCTACCAGGCCGAGCAGCGGAATCGTCACGTTGGACAAAATCATGGGGATAGCCAGTCGCCACAATGCTTTGTCAGTCTGATTCACGCTTGCTCCTGTTTCATGCCAATAAAAAAACCACCACCCCTATTATGGGGCGGCAGTCATTATGAGATAACGCTCAGGGATAGAAAACGGAAAAGGTCAGAGCCAGTTACCGTTGCGGATCACGCCTACCGCCAGCCCCTCAATGGTAAAGTTCTGCTCGCGCAAATCCACCACGATCGGCTGGAACTCGCCGTTTTCCGGCAGAAGCTGAACGATGTTGCCCTGTTTTTTCAGGCGCTTAACGGTGACTTCGTCTTCGATACGCGCCACAACCACCTGGCCGTTGCGCACGTCCTGCGTTTTATGTACGGCAAGCAAATCGCCGTCAAGAATACCAATGTCTTTCATCGACATGCCGTTAACCCGCAGCAAAAAATCCGCGTTAGGTTTGAACAGTGACGGATCGACCTGATAGTGGCCTTCAATATGTTGCTCCGCCAGCAGCGGCTCACCCGCCGCAACCTGGCCGATCAGCGGCAGGCCGTTGGCTTCTTCCATCAGTAAGCGGATGCCGCGTGAAGCGCCGGAAACAATTTCAATCACGCCCTTGCGTTGCAGAGCCTTCAAATGCTCTTCCGCTGCGTTAGGGGAACGGAAACCCAGACGCTGAGCAATTTCCGCGCGTGTCGGCGGCATGCCGGTTTGCTCGATGTGATCACGAATCAGGTCATAGACCTGCTGCTGTCTGGCCGTTAATGCTTTCATCCCGCCCCCTGTGCGTTTATACAGTCTTGCTGTGAGTATATACAGGGAAAAGACAATTGAAAACCGGCAATTGCATAATACGGCGGGTTTTATGGCAAAAATCGTCTTTTATTTCGGAAAGGGTGCCTGCGGCATGCCCGTCCTTTCCTAAAGCAGACATTCCCACAGAATGCTGACCCATACGAACAGCGCCATGAAGATCGCCACAAATACCGCGGCCGATCCCATATCCTTGGCGCGGCCGGATAAAACGTGGTGCTCGGGACCAATGCGATCCACCACCGCCTCGATCGCGCTGTTGACGATCTCCAGCATCAGGATCAGCGCCACAGAGCCGATCAGCAAGATGCGCTCCACTACCGACACATCAAGCCAGGCGGCGATAATCACCGCAGCCACCAGCAGGCATGACTCCTGACGAAACGCCGCTTCATTCTGCCACGCCTGTTTCAGCCCCTTGAGAGAGTACCCTGTGGCTTTCACGATCCGCTCAAATCCGGTTGCTTTATTCATTGTATATCCATCTAAAAATTAGAAGTCGCGGCAATTTTAGCGCGTTACCGTTGTCTCATCACCACAGATCTCTGTGTGGTAATCTGGTATTCTTGCCGCGCACAGCTAATAAGAGGCTTTTCGTTTTATGTCCGCCTGGCGTAAATTTTTACTCAATATCCTGAAATTACCCATCAACCTGTTGGTGCGGGGTAAGGCTATTCCCGCCGATCCCGTGGTTGAGCTGAATCTGGACACCACCCGTCCGGTGCTGTATGTCCTGCCTTATGACTCCAAAGCAGACCTGCTGACGCTGCGTAAGCGTTGCCTGGCGCTGGAGCTTCCCGACCCGCTGGAAGCCAACGACATTGACGGCCATCTGCTGCCCCGCCACGTCTTCATTGACCGCGGGCCACGCGTATTCCGCTATTACGCGCCGAAGCCGGAGTCGGTGAAGCTGTTTCATGAGTATCTCGATCTGCACCGCAACAATCCGGCGCTGGATATCCAGATGCTGCCGGTATCGGTGATGTTCGGCCGCTCTCCGGGCCGTGAAGGGCACGAACCTTCCCAAACGCCGCCGCTGCGCCTGCTTAACGGTATTCAGAAATTCTTTGCGATCATCTGGCTGGGACGCGACAGCTTCGTGCGTTTCTCCACCACGGTTTCCCTGCGCTACATGGCGAATGAGCACGGCACCGATAAAACCATCGCGCAGAAACTGGCGCGCGTGGCGCGCATGCACTTCTCCCGCCAGCGTCTGGCGGCGGTAGGGCCGCAGTTGCCGGATCGTCAGGCGCTGTTCAACAAGCTGCTGGCGTCCAAGGCCATTGAAAAAGCCGTGGAAGACGAAGCGCGCACGAAGAAAATTTCCCGCGAGAAAGCCCAGCAGAACGCGATCGTCCTGATGGAAGAGATCGCGGCGAACTTTACCTACGAAGCGGTGCGGCTGACCGATCGCGTATTAAGCTGGACCTGGAACCGCCTGTACCAGGGGATTAACGTCCATAACGCCGAGCGCGTGCGTCAGTTGGCGCAGGACGGTCACGAAATCGTCTATGTGCCCTGCCACCGCAGCCACATGGATTACCTGCTGCTGTCTTACGTGCTGTATCACCAGGGGCTGGTGCCGCCGCACATCGCCGCCGGCATCAACCTGAACTTCTGGCCCGCCGGGCCGATCTTCCGCCGCCTGGGCGCATTCTTTATCCGCCGTACTTTTAAAGGCAACAAGCTTTATTCCACAGTGTTCCGTGAATATCTCGGCGAGCTGTTCAGCCGCGGCTATTCCGTTGAATATTTTATGGAAGGTGGTCGTTCACGCACCGGTCGTTTGCTGGAGCCGAAAACCGGCACGCTGGCCATGACGCTGCAGGCGATGTTGCGCGGCGGCAAACGCCCGATCACGCTGGTGCCGGTTTATATCGGTTACGAACACGTCATGGAAGTGGCGACCTACGCCAAGGAACTGCGCGGCGCGGCCAAAGAGAAAGAGAGCCTGCCGCAGATGGTGCGCGGCCTGCGTAAGCTGCGTAATCTGGGCCAGGGCTACGTGAACTTCGGCGAACCGATTCCGCTGAACGCCTGGCTGAACCATCAGGTGCCCAACTGGCGCGAAGCCATCGATCCGATTGAAGCCCAGCGCCCGAGCTGGCTGACGCCCAGCGTCAACGCCATCGCCAATCAGGTGATGGTCAACATCAACAAATCCGCCGCCGCCAACGCCATGAACCTCTGTTCCACCGCGTTGCTGGCTTCACGGCAGCGGGCGCTGACCCGTGAGCAGTTGCTGGAACAGTTGGAGTGTTACCTGCAACTGCTGCGCAATGCGCCTTATGCCGCCGACGCCACCGTGCCGGCGCTCAGCGCCGAGGCGCTGCTGGAGCACGCCCTGAAAATGGGTAAGTTTGAGGTTGAGAAAGATAACTTCGGCGATCTGATCATCCTGCCGCGCGAGCAGGCAGTGCTGGTGACTTACTACCGTAACAACATCCAGCACATGCTGATCCTGCCTTCGCTGATTGCCAGCATCGTCATGCATCACGGGCGTATCTCGCGCACCGAGCTGCTGCGTCAGATCGATTTGCTCTATCCGATGCTGAAGGAAGAGCTGTTCCTGTATTACGACCGTAAGGATCTGGAACAGGTTCTGGCGCCGGTGGTTCTTGAGCTGGCGCGCCAGCAACTGGTGTTCACCGAAGGCGATGAGCTGGTAATGAATCCCCAGCGTATCCGTCCGTTGCAGCTGATGGCCGCAGGCGTACGCGAAACCCTGCAACGCTACGCGATCACCTTCTCATTGCTCAGCGCCAACCCAAGCATCAACCGCGGCGCGCTGGAAAAAGAGAGCCGCATCATGGCGCAGCGTCTGTCGGTACTGCACGGCATCAACGCGCCGGAGTTCTTCGACAAAGCCGTGTTCGCCACTCTGGTCAACACCCTGCGCGCCGAAGGCTACATCAACGATATCGGCGATGCGATCCGTGAGCACACGCTGGAAGTCTATAATCTGCTGGTCGCCCTGCTGACCCCGGAAGTTAAACTGACGATTGAAAGCGCCAGCATCCCGGCCACGGAGGTCGCTTCTGGCGACGACGGAGAAAAAGCCGCGGATGCCCGCGCGAATTAATCCGTAGCCATCCAGAAACGTAAAGACCCGCCATCAGCGACGGGTCTTTTTTATTTGCGGGTCATAACGATAGGGGTCAGAAAGACAAAATGCACCAGGGTGCGGAATGCCCCCTGTAAGTCCTCTCTAACCTAAACGCCCACCGCCATCGCAATGCCGATAAACAACACCAGTCCGGCATAGTTATTATTCATAAACGCCTGAAAGCACGGCATCCGTTCCCGCTGCGCAATCAGCCGTTGCTGATGAATGAACAGCGCGCCGGCCAGCAAAATGCCCCAGTAGTACGCACCACTGAGCTGGTTCAGATACCCGACCCAGACCATCAGCAGCACCGTCGCCAGTTGCAGCAATCCGATGATCAGCTTGTCGTGGCGCCCGAACAGAATCGCCGTCGACTTAATGCCGATCCGCAGGTCATCATCCCGGTCCACCATCGCGTACTGCGTGTCGTACGCCACCGTCCAGCAGATATTCGCCAGGAACAACAGCCAGCAACTCAGCGGCAGACTCTCGCTGACGGCAGCATACGCCATCGGGATCGACCAGCCAAACGCCATACCCAGCACCACCTGCGGCAGGTTGGTCACCCGTTTCATAAACGGGTAGACCCAGGCCAGCGCCAGCGCCGCCACCGACAGCCAGATGGTCATTGCGTTCAGCGTCAGCACCAGGCAGAACGACAGCAGCACCAGCAGCACGAACAGCCATTTGCTCTCTTTTTCACTCACCGCGCCGCTCGGCAGCGGACGCTGGCAGGTACGCTTAACGTGACCATCAAAATGGCGGTCGGCGAAATCATTCACCACGCATCCCGCCGCACGCATCGAGAACACGCCGATAGTGAACACTAACAACATTTTCAGGCTGGGGATCTCTTTTCCCGCCAGCCACAGCGCCCAGTATGTCGGCCAGAGTAACAGCAGAGAACCAATCGGCTTATCAATGCGCATCAACCGGCAATAAGCCAACAGCTTGGTCTTGGTCACGACTCCCTCCCGTTACACATTCCCACACCCCAAAAAATCATTCGTTTCAACATACATCGGCGCATCCGCCAAAAATAATTCCGTCAATAATAACGGTTTTCCTTCCAGACGCAGCCGGCTGCGCCGCGCCCATAACGTTTCATCCTGCACGCCGACCTGAATGTAATCACGCGCCAGCGTATCGGTGCTGAACAAAAAACGCCCCAGCGGTACGGTGCCCAGCGACATCAGCGTGCGCATCTCGCCGCTCAGCGACGTTTCCGGCACCAGCGTGCGCCCCTGGATCCAGGGAACGCCGTCGCCGCACAGCGTCACCTCACGCAGCCAGTAATGCGCGCAATCCGGCAACTGGGTGAGTTCTTCGCTCAGCTCATCGCGCGCAATAAATGCCTCGCGCTGCAAATGAACGGTAAACCGACGGCAATGCCGCTCACAGCGCGCGGTCATGGAACCACATTCACTCAGCCAACTGCGGTAGCCCGGCGACAACGATGCCTCTTCGAGCGGCAGCCAGTCATACACCCGTAACCAGGGCTGCACATCAGACATTCCTTAGACTCCAGACGGTAAAATACAGCATTACCTGCGGTGTAATGCCCAAAAAAGTGCACCATTGTAACGCAGAATCAGCGACTGAGGCAGACGGGTAGCAATTCTTGATCAAAAACGCAACAAAGAATAAACGCTTGGAGGAAATTAAAATGCGGGGAGAACCACAAAGTAAAAAGGGTGCGCCGGCGGCGCACCAGTCAAAGAGCCAACATCCGCGTGTCGGTTATTTTACTAACCCTTGCCTTTTACACTGCGGATAAAGGTTTCACGTGCAGTGGTCGAACCCAGTTGTTCCGCTTCATTCATCAGTTTCAGGGCCTTATCGATGTCTCCGCCCTTCACGGCGTTTTGAATGCCACGGTTAAAATAGTCATCGGTATCTTTCAGCATAGGCTGTGCGGGTTTTGCCGGCGCGGCAGCCGGTGCAGGCGCAGCGGCGGGAGCCGGCGCGGCATTGCCCACCACCACCGGCGGCTGGCTCTGGGTGACCGGAATCAGCCCGCCGATCATGACGTTACCGGTGTTTTGCTCCGCCTTGACCTTAATCTTCAGCGTACCGGTGCTCTGATGCGTCGCTACCGGATCGGGAATGTCAGGCACGGCGTTGCCCACGCCGGCGGCATAGGCTTTCGCCGGCGCCACCATTTGGGTGGTCTTCGCTAAGTCCTGGCGTGTGGTATATACCAGCAGATAAATTTGTTTTTGCCCCAGCGCGGGCGTCAGTTTCAGCGTGCCTTCGAGGCGATCGCTGCTCATTACGCCCGGTTGCTCATACGGGAAATAGCTGCCCGGATAATACGCTGCCGCGCGCATATGTTCATCCAGCACCAGTACGCTGGGTGAATAAACCTTGCCGCCGTCAACCAGGCTGCTGACCACGATTTCCAGCGATCCGCGATCCGCCGGCAGCGTAAACGCGCCGACCGCGCCGCTGATTTCGCCCTGATTAATCTGCGCGCTGGCGGCATCCAGCTTCACGGTTTGGGTCACCGGCGGTACCAGGGGTTGCCAGGGAAGGCTTTGCAGCGTTTGGGCAGACAGCGCCGGCGCGGTAGAAATATCGCCCGGCGCAGCGGCCTGAACCATCAGCGGGGCAGCGCCGCACAACATCAGGGCCAGGCTCAGGGAAAGCGTTGTCTTTCTGGTTTGGTTGATTATCTTTTTCATTATTCAAACGTCCTCAGAAACCATTCAGTAAAAATCCGGCCGGCTGGCAAGTAGACGGACCGGATCCAAAACCGGCGGCCATCAGGCCGCCGACACAGGGGAAAATCGCTTACCACCAAACTTCCATCTGGGCGCCGAAGCTGAACTCATCGTCATCGCCGCGGCTGAACTGATTAAGGCTGGTGTCTTTATACGCCACACCGGAGGTGTAACCGGCGCCGGAATCAGAGTTGGCATAGCCCCACTTCTCATCCCACTTGGCGTAGGTGGCGAACAGACGGATGGCCGGACGTGACCAGACGCTGTTACCGGCCTGCCACTGCTGGGCCAGGGTGATCTTGTACTGGCTGTTATGTTCGCCGGTACGCTGGGATTTCACGTTGTCGTAGCCCACTTCCAGCTGGGTACTCATGATCGGCGTCCATTTGTACATCGGACGCGCGCCCACGGTGTACCAGGTGGTGCCGTTCTTGCTGTCCCAGTCGATATCCTGGTACATCGCCACGTACATCAGGCCCCACTTGTCGTTGAAGTCCATCGCGCCGTGATCGAGCACGCGGATCATGTGGCCGTCGTTGTTGATGCTGGAACCTTCGGAGTGACCGCTGTTGTAGGAGGTCATAGAGTCGGTGGCGTATTGCACCACGAACTTGTTATAGCCGCCGAAAATAGACTGGGTGTGCTGCGCAGTCAGCATTACGCCGTCTTTAGAGGCGTCCGGCGCCATGCGGTAGCCGTCTTTCGGGTTCGCGCGGCCGTAGTCCACGCCTAACTCCAGCGTACCGCCGGGGTTGACTTCCAGGCCGGCAAGACGCACGTCGAATACGTCATTGGCGGTATCCTGGTTGTAGTCATACACACCGTTGGAGCGGAATGCGGAGGAACCGCCGGTTTCGGTGTTGCGGGTCGCCGCCAGAGAAAGCTTACCAAAGCCCAGATCGATATTTTCCAGACCTGCGCCCGGGCCGGAGATATCCCAGTAGTAGAAGTCGATCATGTGAACGTCATGACGCTGATAGAAGCGCTTACCCGCCCACAGCGTAGAACCCGGCAGCCAGTCAATCAGGTTTTTACCCTGTACGTTAGCTTCACGGAAGGCCGGATTGGTGGATTCCCAGTCGTTGGACTGATCGATGGAATATGCCACGTTGGTGTCGAAATAGAAGCTCTTATCGCCCTCTTTCCACAGCTCCTGGCCCAGCTTCAGCTCCGCATAGGTTTCACATTCGTTACCCAGACGGTATTTGCTCTGGGCACCGGTTGCTTTAAAGCACTCCTGTGAACCACCGCTGCCGGTCCAGCCGATGCCGGAACGGGCATAACCGTGGAAGTCAACAGCCAGGGCCTGCGTAGACAGCACGGCTGTCGCCACCGCCATAGCCAAGGGTACTTTGCGCAAAATCATCATCGTAATATCTCCTGTTAAGGGGTGCCTTACGGCTTATACTTTCTGCTTTTGTTACACGCCCGGCTCTTGATGCAGCCGCCTACAAGCGACGCCGTCCTCACGGAACAGATGACAGCGTTCAGGCGGCAGGCCAATGGCGAACGTCGCGCCTTCCTCCACCAGCACCACGTCGTTCTGGCGGTACACCAGATTGGGGTGCATGGTCGGAATGTCGATATGGATCTGAGTTTCGTTGCCCAACTGCTCCACCACCTGCACTTCGCCGGAAAGCGTTACCGGTGATTCGCTGCTGGGCAGAAGGTGTTCGGGGCGGATGCCCAATGACAGGTTGCTTCCCGGCTGCACGCCCGAGCCGTCTACCGGCAGCCAGACGCGCTGCTGGTTGGGAAGTTCGATCTCTACGCGCTGCGCTTCGGCGGTCAGCGCCTTCACCGGCAGGAAGTTCATTTTCGGCGAACCGATAAAACCGGCGACGAAGCGGTTGGCGGGGTAGTGATAGAGTTCCAGCGGTTTGCCGACCTGGGCCACGTGTCCGGCGTCCAGCACCACGATCTTGTCGGCCAGCGTCATCGCTTCGACCTGATCGTGAGTGACGTAAATCATGGTGCGCTGCAACCGCTTGTGCAGACGGGAAATTTCGATGCGCATCTGCACACGCAGCGCGGCATCGAGGTTAGAAAGGGGTTCATCCAGCAGGAAGACGTTCGGCTCCGCCACCAGGGTACGGCCGATGGCCACGCGCTGCCGCTGACCGCCCGACAATGCCTTGGGGCGGCGTTCCAGCAGGTGCGCCAGTTGCAGCACTTCGGCAACCTGATTAACGCGCCGGTTGATTTCATCTTTCTTCGCGCCGGCCAGTTTCAGGCCGAAGGACATGTTTTCTGCAACGGAGAGATGCGGATACAGGGCGTAGGACTGGAATACCATGCCGATGCCGCGCTGTGCCGGCGGCACGTCGTTCATCCGGGTATCGCCGATGAACAGATCGCCGGACGTAATGTCTTCCAGGCCAGCGATCATACGCAGCAACGTAGATTTACCACAGCCGGAGGGGCCGACGAAAACGACGAACTCCCCGTCTTCAATCTCCAGATTGATGTCTTTGGAGATCACCACTTCACCGTAAGCTTTATATACACCCTTCAGCGTTACGCCCGCCATGCGCTGCTCCTTCCATTCGTCGCGAAACTTCTCGAATGTTGCCGATAGTGCGCGTACCCCACATAAACGTAATCATCCGTAACAAGGTTTTTCATGGGGGAGGAGCCGGGAGGATGAGGGGGAGAAGAGGCGGATCAGCAGCCGGTGACAAAAAGCCAATTCGTGATCGCGATTACAAAATTGCTGTACATTTTTTGCGCCATATACCACAGAACCGTCAGCAATGTTAAGCAGATCACACTAAACGACACAGGGGCGTAGAGGGGGGGAGGATGAGAAGGAGGCAGGGGTAGCCGACTATGACACAGAATCAATAGCTCCGTGATATTGCGGGGCGCTTACCGAATTCCCACGACTGAACACGTAAGGACTGGATCATGATTAATAAAACGACCTCCTCTGTCGTCAGAAACACGGCCCGTACCCTCGCGCTTTCCGCGATCGCCACGCTGGTGCTCTCATCTTCCGCACTGGCGAAAATAGAAGAAGGAAAACTGGTTATCTGGATCAACGGCGATAAAGGTTATAACGGTTTAGCCGAAGTGGGTAAGAAATTTGAAAAAGAGACCGGCATTAAAGTTTCCGTAGAACACCCCGATAAGCTGGAAGAGAAATTCCCGCAGGTTGCCGCCACCGGCGACGGCCCGGACATCATCTTCTGGGCGCATGACCGTTTCGGCGGCTATGCCCAGTCCGGCCTGCTGGCAGAAATTCACCCTTCCCAGGCCTTCCAGGACAAACTCTATCCCTTCACCTGGGACGCCGTACGCTATAACGGCAAACTGATTGCCTACCCGGTCGCCGTAGAGGCGCTGTCGCTGATTTATAACAAAGACATCCTGCCTGAGCCGCCCAAGACCTGGGAAGCCATTCCGGCGCTGGATAAAGAACTGCGCGCCAAAGGCAAAAGCGCCATCATGTGGAACCTGCAGGAACCCTACTTCACCTGGCCGATCATCGCCGCTGACGGCGGTTATGCCTTTAAATATGAAAAAGGCGTCTATGACACCAAGGACGTGGGCGTAAACAACACCGGTTCACTGGCTGGCTTACAGTTCATCGTCGACCTGGTGAAGAACAAGCACATCAATGCTGATACGGACTACTCCATTGCCGAAGCCGCCTTTAACAAGGGTGAAACCGCGATGACGATTAACGGCCCGTGGGCCTGGTCCAACATCGACAAGAGCAAGATTAACTACGGCGTCACCCTGCTGCCGACCTTCAAAGGCCAGCCGTCCAAGCCGTTCGTCGGCGTGCTGAGCGCAGGCATCAACGCCGCCAGCCCGAACAAAGAGCTGGCGACCGAGTTCCTGGAAAACTACCTGATGACGGATACCGGGCTGGAAGAGGTTAACAAAGACAAGCCGCTGGGCGCCGTGGCGCTGAAGTCCTATCAGGAGCAGTTGGAGAAAGATCCGCGCATCGCCGCCACCATGCAGAACGCGCAGAAAGGCGAAATCATGCCGAACATTCCGCAGATGAGCGCCTTCTGGTACGCCGAGCGCAGCGCAATCATCAACGCGGTAAGCGGCCGCCAGACGGTGAAAGAAGCGCTGGACGGTGTGAAAGAGCGCATTGCCAAGTAATCATTGAAACCATGATGGCGCGGGCTTCCGCGCCATTGCCGCCTCCGGCGTGACAGCGAGAGAAATGAGGGAACGCTTTTATGTCATTATCCCATGCAGAATATCCAGGCGCTAAACCGGGCAAGTGGTGGCAGAGTGACGTGTTGAAATGGCTCTTGATCGGCGCATGCAGCCTGTTTACCGGTTATCTTGTCGTTTTGATGTACGCGCAGGGCGAATATCTGTTCGCCATGCTGACGCTGGTGCTGATCGGCGCTGGCCTGTACGTGTTCGCCAACCGTAAAGCCTACGCCTGGCGCTATGTATATCCCGGAATGGCGGGGATGGGGCTGTTCGTGTTGTTCCCGTTGATTTGCACCATCGCCATTGCCTTTACCAACTACAGCAGTACCAACCAGTTAACCTTCGAGCGGGCGCAGTCGGTGTTATTGCAGCGCCAGTTCGCCAGCGGCAAGACGTTTACCTTCGCCCTGTATCCCGCCGCCGATAAATGGCAGCTTCAGTTAATCAACCCTAACGACGGCAAAGCCTACGTTTCCGCGCCGTTCAGCCTCACCGTACCGGAAGAGCCGCGTTTGGCCCTGCAACCACAGGAGCAGGCGCCCGCCGGGGAGAAAGCCACGCTGCGCGTGATTACTCAAAACCGTCAGGTGCTGAACACATTGGTCGCCGTGCTGCCGGACGGAGATGAGCTGCGCATGAGTTCCCTGCGCCAGTTTTCCGCCACCAGCCCGTTGTATTCTTTAGATAAAGACGGCGAAGCGCTGAAGAATAACCAGACCGGCACGCTTTACCGCCCCAATACGGATACCGGCTTTTATCAGGCCGTCAACGCGCAGGGCCAGTGGCAGACCGAAAGCCTCAGCCCCGGCTTCACCGTCACCACCGGCTGGAAAAACTTCCTGCGGGTCATCAACGACGAAGGCATCCGCCAGCCGTTCGTCAGCATTTTCATCTGGACCATCATCTTCTCCGTGCTGACGGTGATCTTTACCGTCGCGGTAGGCATGGTGCTGGCCTGCCTGGTGCAGTGGGAAGCGCTGAAGGGAAAAGCGATATACCGCGTCATGCTGATTTTGCCTTATGCGGTGCCGTCGTTTATTTCCATATTGATCTTCAAGGGGTTGTTTAACCAGAGCTTCGGTGAGATCAACATGATGCTGAGCCACCTGTTCGGCATCAAACCAGCCTGGTTCAGCGATCCCCTTACCGCCAAGAGCATGATCCTGATCGTGAACACCTGGCTGGGTTATCCGTACATGATGATCCTGTGCATGGGGCTGCTGAAAGCGATCCCGGACGATCTGTATGAAGCCTCAGCGATGGACGGCGCATCGCCGTTCCAGAACTTCTTCCGCATTACGCTGCCGCTGCTGATCAAACCGCTGACGCCGCTGATGATCGCCAGCTTCGCCTTTAACTTTAATAACTTCGTGCTGATTCAGCTGTTAACCAACGGCGGCCCGGACATGCTGGGCACCTCCACACCGGCCGGTTATACCGACCTGCTGGTGAGCTACACCTACCGCATCGCCTTTGAAGGCGGCGGCGGTCAGGACTTCGGCCTGGCGGCGGCGATTGCCACGCTGATATTCCTGCTGGTCGGCGCGCTGGCTATCCTGAATTTGAAAGCCAGCAAAATGAACTTTGACTAAGGAGACGGCTCATGGCTATGGTTCAACCCAAATCCCAGCGTTACCGCCTGTGGCTCACGCACCTGCTGATGATCGTGTTTATCGCGATGATTATGTTCCCGCTGCTGATGGTCATCGCCATTTCGCTGCGCGCCGGTAACTTCGCCACCGGCAGCCTGATCCCCGAGCAGATATCCTGGGAACACTGGCGCCTGGCGCTGGGCATGAGCGTCACCGGTCCTGATGGCCGGGTCACGCCGCCGCCCTTCCCGGTGTTGCTGTGGTTGTGGAACTCGATAAAGATCGCCGGCGTGACCGCTATCGGCATCGTGACGCTCTCCACCACCTGCGCCTATGCTTTCGCCCGCATGCGTTTTCGCGGCAAGAGCACGCTGCTGAAAGGGATGCTGATTTTCCAGATGTTCCCGGCGGTGCTGTCGCTGGTGGCGTTATATGCCCTGTTTGACCGCATCGGGCAATACATTCCCTTCCTCGGCCTGAATACGCACGGCGGCGTGATCTTCGCCTATCTGGGCGGCATCGCGCTGCATGTCTGGACCATCAAGGGCTATTTCGAAACCATCGACAATTCACTGGAAGAGGCCGCCGCGCTGGATGGCGCGACGCCGTGGCAGGCGTTCCGTCTGGTGCTGCTGCCATTATCGGTGCCGATTCTGGCGGTAGTGTTCATTCTGTCGTTTATCGCCGCCATCACCGAAGTGCCGGTCGCCTCGCTGCTGCTGCGCGACGTGAACAGTTACACACTGGCGGTGGGCATGCAGCAATACCTTAACCCGCAGAACTACCTGTGGGGCGACTTCGCCGCAGCGGCGGTGCTTTCCGCCATCCCGATTACCGCCGTGTTCCTGCTGGCGCAGCGCTGGCTGGTGGGCGGGCTGACGGCCGGCGGCGTGAAAGGCTGACGAATTTCATCATTGACCTTTATTGTTTGATCCTGTGTCTCGTTTGGCGGCCTTCAGGCCGCCTTTTTGTTTACTCGCGTTTAAGCCGTTCGGTATTCGCCAGATAAAGCGCCAATACCAGCAGCAGAATAGCGCCGGAGTAGATCAGGGTATCCGTCGGGCTTTCATGATCGACGATGATCAGGCGGATGATGGCGGTAATGCCGATGTAAATGAAATACCGCAGCGGAAAATGAAAACCGGACTGGAAATATTTCACAATCAGCGCGATAAATTCGAAGTAGAGGAAATAGATCACGATCCCTTCGATCAACAGATAAGATGAGGCATTTTGACTGGCGTTAAACAGCACGGTTGCCAGTGAATACGTCTCCTTTGCGAGGAAGACGGCCAGAATAATAGCCAGTATTATCAAGCCGATATTCAGCACCCATTGGAGAGTTCGCGCGATCAGGCTGGCCTGTTTCGTTCCGGGCATCGTATGCATTCCTTATTCATTTTCACGGCGTTCAGGCTAACAAGCCGATGGCCCGCTCGTCCACATAACCAAAGCAAAACCTTTCCCCCAGAAGAATTGCTCATAATAGCCCCGCCGGCAGTAGTATATTTGTCTGCGCCGTTACCCCATTCAATTTACTATAACGACGGAAAGCGCTGTTCGCCCCGTAAAACACGGAAGCTGTACAGATCGGGAAATCACCGTTGTTGAGAAAAATAACCACATGAAATTACTTCGTCATTACGCTTTTACGTTGCTTTTGTTACTGGGCATTATTGTTGGCGGCCTGTCCGGCGTCGTCTTCGGCGAAAGCGCGCTGATCGTTAAACCCGTCGGAAGCCTGTTTCTGAACCTGATGTTCGTCATCATCGTTCCATTGGTGTTTCTCAGCGTTTCCTCATCCATCGCCGGGATGAGCCAGATGACGCGCCTGGGGAAAATCATGGGCACGGTGTTTGCCGTTTTCGTTTCCACCGCCCTGTTCGCCGCGATCATCGCCTATATCGGTACGCAGTTTTATAACCCGTTCCAGGGCGTGGACACCCGCTCGCTGGTTGCTCACCTGCCGCCGGCGCCGGATAACGCCGGGAAGGGGCTGGGAGAAATTATCGTCGCCACGTTTACCGTGCCGGATTTCCTGCAGTTGTTTACCAAGTCCAGCCTGCTGCCGCTGATCGTTTTCGCCATTCTGTTCGGCCTGGCGACGTCGATGTCCGGAGAGAAAGGGAAACCGGTGGCTGATTTCCTGCACTCCGGCACCACGGTGATTTTGCGCATGGTGAAAATCATCATGTATGCCGCGCCAGTCGGCCTGGGATGCTACTTTGCCGCTACCGTCGGCGAACTGGGGCCGCAGATCATCAGCGGCTACCTGAATTCCTTCCTGTTGTACCTGCTGCTGACGGTGATCTACTTCTTCGGCGCCAATACCCTGTACGCCTTTATCGCCGGCGGTACGCTGGGCGTGCGGGTGTTCTGGGGCAACGTGCTGACGCCGGCCGTCACCGCGATCGCCACCTCCTCCAGCGCGGCCTGCATTCCGGTGAACCTGGTGGCGACGAAGAAAATGGGCGTACCGGACGACATCGCCGAGACGGTGATCCCGCTGGGCGCCAATACCCACAAAGACGGCTCCGTCATCGGCGGCGTGATTAAGATTGTTTTCCTGTTCACCCTGTTCCACAAAGACATGAGCGATCCGTCCAGCATTCTCGCCATCATCAGCGTGGCGTTCCTGGTCGGCGCGGTAATGGGCGCAATTCCCAGCGGCGGCATGACCGGCGAGCTGATGATCTGCGCCGTCTTCGGTTTCTCGCCGGAGCTGGTGGGCGCAGTCATGATCATCAGCACCATCATTGACGTACCGGCCACGTTGCTTAACTCCACCGGGAATACGGTGTGCGCCATGATGGTGACACGGTTCGTGGAAGGGAAGGACTGGCTGAAGCAAAGGGTGCTGGGACAAAACGCCGCTCAGGCCTGATAAGACGCAAAAATGCCGGGAAAACCCGGCATTTTTCATTTCAGCTGCGGATTAACGCCAGTTCTTAAAACGGTTAATCAGACCGTTGGTTGAGCTGTCGTGGCTGGTGACTTCTTCACTTCCCTGCAACTCAGGCAGAATACGGTTCGCCAGCTGTTTGCCCAGCTCTACGCCCCACTGGTCAAAGGTGAAGATATTCAGGATCGCGCCCTGAGTGAAGATTTTGTGCTCGTACAGCGCAATCAGCGCGCCCAGGCTGTATGGCGTGATTTCACGCAGCAGGATGGAGTTGGTCGGGCGGTTACCTTCAAACACCTTAAACGGCACGATATGAGCCACTTCCTGCGCCGTTTTACCGGCCTTGGCGAACTCTTCTTCCACTGCTTCACGGGACTTACCGAATGCCAGCGCCTCGGTCTGCGCAAAGAAGTTAGACAGCAGCTTGCTGTGGTGATCGCCCAACGCGTTATGGCTGATGGCCGGCGCGATAAAATCACACGGGATCAGCTTGGTGCCCTGGTGAATCAGCTGGTAGAACGCATGCTGGCCGTTGGTGCCCGGTTCGCCCCAGATAATCGGGCCGGTCTGGTAGCTGACGTTGTTGCCGTTGCGATCGACGTATTTACCGTTGGACTCCATGTTGCCCTGCTGGAAATAAGCCGGGAAGCGGTGCATATACTGGTCGTACGGCAGGATCGCTTCGGTTTCCGCGCCGAAGAAATTGTTGTACCAGATGCCGATCAGGGCCAGCAGCACCGGCAGGTTTTTCTCCGCCGGGGTGGTGGAGAAATGCTTGTCCATGGCGTGCGCGCCGCTCAGCAACTGCTCGAAGTTGTCGAAACCGACGCTCAGCGCGATGGAAAGGCCGATGGCGGACCACAGGGAATAACGTCCGCCGACCCAGTCCCAGAACTCAAACATGTTGGCGGTATCAATGCCGAACTCGGCCACGGCCTTGCCGTTGGTGGACAGCGCGGCGAAGTGTTTCGCCACGTGAGCGCTGTCGCCGGCGGCTTTCAGGAACCAGTCGCGCGCGCTGTGGGCGTTGGTCATGGTTTCCTGTGTGGTGAAGGTTTTGGAGGCCACCAGGAACAGGGTAGTTTCCGGATTCAGGGTTTTCAGCGTTTCGGCGATGTGCGTGCCGTCTACGTTGGAGACGAAATGCATGCCAAGGTGGTTTTTATAAGGCTTCAGCGCTTCGGTCACCATGTACGGCCCTAAGTCGGAGCCGCCGATGCCGATGTTTACCACGTCGGTAATGGTTTTGCCGGTATAGCCCTTCCACTCTCCGCCAATCACGCGGGCGCAGAACTGTTTCATCTTCGCCAGTACCGCATTCACTTCCGGCATCACGTCTTTGCCGTCCACGATAATCGGGGTATTGGCGCGGTTACGCAGCGCGATGTGCAGCACGGCGCGGTCTTCAGTACGGTTAATCTTCTCACCGGCGAACATGGAGGCGATGGCGCTTTGCAGATCGGTTTCCTTCGCCAGCGCTTGTAGCTTTTCCAGGGTCTCTGACGTGATGCGGTTCTTGGAGAAATCCACCAGCATCTGATCTTCGAACGTGGCAGAGAACTTGGAGAAACGGTCGGCATCCTGGGCAAACAAATCATGCATCTGCACCGACTTCATTTGGTCGTAATGCGTTTGCAGCGCCTGCCAGGCGGAAGTGTTAACCGGGTTGATATTCTTCATAACGACGCCCTTATACATGTGAAAATGAGAGTTAACCTTCATCGGATTGTATCCCTTTCCGTCCGGGTTGCTATCTCTTTTATTGCGATAGGCAGAAACTGTTACATCCCTGCCACGCCTGATACTGACTCCATTCAGCATTTGCCGGCAACCGACGGTTCCGAAGAGCCCTTTGCCAACAAGTTTAACCGGAAATAAGCACGGCGCCGCATTCCCTGTTGCCGGATACCCGTCGTTGTATGAAAGCCTCTAATCCGTTTTTTGCCATTAGCAAGCCTTATCTTCCGCCGGGGTGGTTATCACGCTGCTAATGGCAGAGTCATTCTCTGGAAAAGCATATTTTTCAGGGAGATATCTCTTCTATTTCCCGCATCTCATCCATGCAATTTCAAAATGAATTTTGCTCAAATGAATCGCATTGACACAGCCGGCATAACTGGTTATTTCTAAAACCCTACTTGTACACCACGTGTACAAGCCAGAAGAGGCGCGTTGCTCAGGTAACGTATCCGAGGAGACGGTTTCCGCTGACGATACGCAAGGGGGTGCAACGCCGAGGCGGGGTAATGACCGAATTGCCGCGTCGGCTACAGGGGCTGAATCCTCTGGGCTGTCACCTCGATGCTCCTTGTATTCCGGGGGTATCGCCAAGGTGGGGCGCTTCTGGGTGTATCGTAGCGTGCCACCACTACGCTTGTGCTCCCCCGTACGCTCTTTCCTTGTGCCAAGGTATGGAATTTTTGGCCGTGTAGCCCTGACGATTGGCGTAACCGGCTTCCCTGACACGAGGCTTTTATGACAAATACCATCATCGCAAAATTTGGCGGGACCAGCGTCGCCGACGCCGACGCCATGAACCGCAGCGCGGATATCGTGCTGTCCAATCCTGACGTGCGCGTAGTTGTGCTGTCTGCATCTGCAGGCGTCACCAATCTGCTGGTCGCCCTGGCCGAAGGCTGCGAACAAGAAAAACGCCATGACCTGATCGATCAGATCCGCCGTATTCAATACGCCATTTTGGGCTCGCTGCGGGAGTCCGTGGTGCTGCGTGAGGAGATCGACCGCCTGCTGGAAAATATCACCATGCTCTCGGAAGCGGCGGCGCTCGCTACGTCAGCGGCGCTGACCGACGAGCTGGTCAGCCACGGCGAGCTGATTTCCACCCTGCTGTTCGTGGAGCTGGTGCGCCAGCGCGGCGTCGAGGCCGAATGGTTCGACGTGCGTAAAGTGATGCGCACCAACGACCGCTTCGGCAGAGCGGAGCCGGATACGCGGGCGCTGCACGAAATGGCGCAGCTCCATCTGGCCCCGCGCCTGAGAGAGACGCTGATCGTCACCCAGGGGTTCATCGGCAGCGAAGATAAAGGCCGTACCACGACGCTGGGGCGCGGCGGCAGCGACTACACCGCCGCGCTGCTGGGCGAGGCGCTCGGCGCCGCGCGCGTGGATATCTGGACCGACGTGCCGGGTATTTACACCACCGATCCGCGCATCGTACCGGCGGCGCGCCGTATCGACGAAATCGGCTTCTCCGAGGCGGCGGAAATGGCGACGTTCGGTGCCAAGATCCTGCATCCGGCCACCCTGTTGCCCGCAGTACGCAGCGACATTCCGGTTTTCGTCGGCTCCAGCAAAGATCCGGCGGCGGGCGGCACCCTGGTCTGCAATAAAACCAATCAGCCGCCGCTGTTCCGCGCGCTGGCGCTGCGCCGCAACCAAACGCTGTTAACGCTGCACAGCCTGAACATGCTGCATGCACGTGGCTTTCTGGCCGAGGTGTTCGGCATTCTGGCGCGCCACAGCATCTCCGTTGATCTGATCACCACGTCGGAGGTCAGCGTGGCGCTGACGCTGGACACCACCGGCTCCTGCACCAGCGGCAACAGCCTGCTGACCACCGCCCTGCTGACCGAGCTTTCCTCGCTTTGCCGGGTGGAAGTGGAAGAAAATCTGGCGCTGGTGGCGCTGATCGGCAACGACCTTTCCCGCGCCTGCGGCGTTGGCAAAGAGGTGTTTGGCGTGATGGAACCCTTTAATATCCGGATGATTTGTTACGGCGCCAGCAGCCATAACCTGTGCTTCCTGGTGCCGGGAGAAAATGCGGAGCATGTTATTCAGGCTCTGCACAAAAATTTGTTTGAATAATCTCGTCTATCGTTCCAGTCCCGCCGCATGATGTGGCGGGATTTTTTTATTTAATACCAAGAAAGGTTTTTACTCTATGTTGTCAACGTTCACCCGTTTGTTCCCGCTCTGGGCGGTACTGTTATCTATTACGGCCTATTTTACGCCGACGACGTTCACCGGCGTCGGCCCTTACATCAGTCCGCTGCTGATGTTGATCATGTTCACCATGGGCGTAACGCTGAACGTCGGCGATTTTAAGCGCGTGCTCTCCCGCCCCGCGCCCGTTGCGGCCGGCCTGTTCCTGCATTATCTGATTATGCCTCTGGCGGCCTGGGCGATCGCCAAAGCCTTTAATATGCCGCCGGACCTCTCTGCCGGGATGGTGCTGGTCGGCAGCGTCGCCAGCGGCACGGCGTCCAACGTGATGATTTATCTGGCGCGCGGCGATGTGGCGCTGTCGGTCACTATTTCCGCCTTCTCTACCCTGGTCGGCGTGTTCGCCACGCCGCTGTTGACCCGTTTGTACGTCGACGCGGCCATTGAGGTGGATATCATCGGGATGCTGTTCAGCATCCTGCAAATCGTGGTTATCCCCATCGGCGCCGGTCTGGTGGTTCACCATCTGTTCCGCGGGCTGGTCGCCCGTCTAGAACCTTACCTTCCCGCATTATCCATGGTCTGCATTCTGGCGATCATCAGCGCAGTCGTGGCGGGCAGTCAGGGGCACATCGCATCGGTAGGATTGGTGGTGATCGTCGCCGTGATCCTGCACAACGCCATTGGCCTGTTAAGCGGCTACTGGGGCGGGAAGCTGTTTGGCTTCGACGAGTCCACCTGCCGTACGCTGGCAATTGAGGTAGGGATGCAGAATTCCGGGCTGGCGGCTACGCTGGGCAAAATTTACTTTTCGCCGCTGGCGGCGCTGCCCGGCGCGCTGTTTTCCGTATGGCACAACCTGTCCGGCTCGCTGTTGGCGGGATACTGGCAGGGGAAGCCGGTCAAAGACGGGAGCGACCATAAATAATTTTACGCCGGCATATGCCGGCGTAGTTCTTATTAATCTGCGTCATACCCCAGATTGGGCGCCAGCCAGCGTTCCACTTCGCTGACGTCCATGCCTTTGCGCGCGGCGTAGTCTTCCACCTGGTCACGCTGAATTTGCGCTACGGCGAAATATTTACTCTCCGGGTGGCTGAAGTACCAACCTGACACCGAGGCTCCCGGCCACATGGCGTAGGATTCGGTCAGTTTCATGCCGGTGTGCGTTTCCACGTCCAGCAACTGCCAGATCGCGGCTTTTTCCGTGTGCTCCGGGCAAGCCGGATAGCCCGGTGCCGGACGGATGCCCTGGTAGTTTTCCCGAATCAGCTCGTCGTTGCTGAGATTCTCGTTGGCTGCGTAGCCCCAGTACACCTTGCGTACTTTCTCATGCAGGTATTCGGCAAAGGCTTCTGCCAAACGGTCGGCCACCGCCTTCACCATAATTTTGTTGTAGTCGTCATGGTGTGATTCGAAGGCATCCGCCAGCGTGTCTTCCTCCAGCCCGCCGGTTACCGCAAAAGCGCCCAGGTAGTCAGCTTTTCCGCTCTCAACCGGGGCGACATAGTCCGCCAGGCAGTAGTTGGGGAAATCACTCTTTTCTGTTTGCTGGCGCAGATGACGGCTCACGGCCAAAATGCTGTCCCGCTTTTCATCCCGGTAAACCAGGACGTCATCACCCTCGCGGTTGGCCGGGAAAATGCCCACGACGCCGCGCGGCGTCAGCGTTCCTTCACGCGTCAGCGTATCCAGCATGGCGTTGGCATCCTGGAACAGGCGCTGTGCTTCTTCACCCACGACCTCGTCTTCCAGAATGCGCGGATATTTCCCGGCCAGCGACCAGGTCATAAAGAACGGCGTCCAGTCGATGTAATTGCGCAGAACGTCAATACCGGCCGTTACCTCCTGCACGCCGAGACGGTGCGGCACCGGCGGCGTGTAGCTTTCCCAGTCGATGGCGACGGCATTTTCCCGGGCGGCAGCCAGCGTCACCGGCGGCGTACGCGGCTTTTTGCGCGCATGCTGAATGCGCACGGTTTCATATTCCTGGCGGGTGCGGGCGACAAACTCGTCGCGCTGTTTGTCTGACAGCAACGCCGCCACCACGCCGACGGTGCGTGAGGCATTCTGCACATAAACCGTCGGCCCGCTGTAGTTTTGCTCGATCTTCACCGCGGTATGCGCTTTGGAAGTCGTCGCGCCGCCAATCAGCAGCGGCTGGGTGAATCCCTGTCGCTCCATCTCTTTGGCAACGTGCACCATTTCGTCCAGCGACGGCGTAATCAGGCCGGAAAGCCCGATGATGTCCACGTTCTGCTCGCGGGCGGTCTTGAGAATGGTTTCGCTCGGCACCATAACGCCGAGATCGATGATTTCATAGTTATTGCACTGCAACACCACGCCGACGATGTTTTTACCGATATCGTGCACATCGCCCTTCACCGTCGCCAGCAGCACTTTGCCCGCGGAAGAGCCCTGCATTTTGCTGGCCTCGATGTACGGCTCCAGATAGGCAACCGCCTGCTTCATCACGCGCGCGGACTTCACCACCTGCGGCAGGAACATTTTCCCGGCGCTGAACAGATCGCCGACCACGTTCATGCCGTCCATCAGCGGGCCTTCGATCACTTCGATCGGCATGGCGGCCTGCTGGCGCGCTTCTTCGGTGTCCTGCACGATAAATTCGGTAATTCCTTTAACCAGCGAGTGCTCCAGGCGTTTCGTCACCGGCCAGCCACGCCATTCCGCCTGTTGTTTATCCCCTTCATCTTCCGCCTTGCTGCCGCGGTATTTTTCCGCCAGCTCAAGCAACCGCTCCGTCCCGTCATCGCGGCGATTGAGGATCACATCCTCCACCGCATCGCGCAGTTCAGCGGGCAGATCGTCGTAGATCGCCAGTTGCCCGGCGTTCACGATCCCCATGTCCATGCCGTTACGGATGGCGTAGTAGAGGAAAACGGCGTGGATCGCCTCACGCACCGGATCGTTGCCGCGAAATGAGAAAGAGACGTTGGACACGCCGCCGGAAATCAGCGCATGCGGCAGCTCTGCTTTGATGTCGGCACAGGCGCCGATAAAGTCCTGAGCATAGTTATTGTGTTCTTCAATCCCGGTCGCCACGGCGAAAATATTGGGATCGAAAATGATGTCTTCCGGCGGGAACCCCACCTCCTGTGTCAGAATTTGGTAAGCCCGGCGGCAAATTTCAATCTTGCGTTCGCGGGTATCGGCCTGGCCGACTTCGTCAAAGGCCATCACCACCATCGCAGCGCCGTAGCGTCGTACTTTACGCGCATGCTCGATGAAGATATCCACGCCTTCTTTCATCGACACGGAGTTAACGATGCCCTTGCCCTGGATACATTGCAGCCCTTTTTCGATCACTTCCCATTTGGAAGAGTCGATCATGATCGGCACGCGGGCAATGTCCGGCTCACCGGCGATCAGATTGAGGAAGCGCACCATAGCCGCTTCCGCATCCAGCATGCCTTCGTCCATGTTGATGTCGATGATCTGCGCGCCGCTCTCCACCTGCTGGCGCGCCACATCCAGCGCCTCAGCGTATTTTTCTTCTTTGATCAATCGCTTGAAGCGGGCGGAACCGGTGACGTTCGTGCGTTCGCCCACGTTAACGAACAGGGAATCATCGCCGATGTTAAGCGGCTCCAGCCCTGATAAGCGACAGGCCACCGGGAGTTCAGGCAGCTTGCGCGGCGCCACGCCCTCAATAACGCGGCAGATCGCTTCGATATGGGCCGGCGTGGTGCCACAGCAGCCACCCACGATGTTAAGGAAGCCGGCATTGGCCCATTCCGCGATATGGTTCGCCATATCCTGCGGGCCAAGATCGTACTCACCGAAGGCATTCGGCAGGCCTGCGTTAGGGTGGGCGCTGACGAAGCACTCCGCAATGCGCGACAACTCCGCCACGTACTGACGCAGCTCGTCAGGGCCCAGGGCGCAGTTGAGGCCGAAAGAAAGGGGACGCGCGTGGCGCAGCGAGTTGTAGAACGCTTCCGTCGTCTGACCGGACAAAGTACGCCCGGAAGCATCGGTAATCGTGCCGGATATCATCACCGGCAGTTCTACGCCCAGCGCTTCGAACTCCGTTTCGACCGCATAAATGGCAGCTTTCGCGTTTAGGGTGTCGAAAATGGTTTCGATCATGATCAGATCCACGCCGCCTTCCACCAGCGCACGGGTGGACTCACGGTAGGCGCTTACCAATTGATCGAACGTGATATTTCGGTAGGCGGGATCGTTGACGTCCGGCGAGATCGAGGCCGTGCGGTTGGTCGGGCCGAGGATCCCGGCAACGTAACGCGGCTTTTCTGGCGTGCGGGCGGTCCATTCGTCGGCGCAGGCGCGCGCCAGCCGCGCGGCCTCGTAGTTAATTTCCGCCGACAGATCCTCCATGTGATAATCCGCCATGGCGATGCGGGTCGCGTTGAAGGTATTCGTTTCGAGTATGTCAGCACCCGCTTCAAGGTAGGCGTAATGAATGGCGGTGATCACCTCCGGGCGGGTCAGGACCAGCAAATCGTTATTGCCTTTCAGGTCGCTGTGCCAGTCGGCAAAGCGCTTGCCGCGGTAATCCTCTTCATTCAGCCGATAGCTCTGGATCATCGTACCCATGCCGCCATCCAGCACCAGAATGCGCTTGGTTAATTGCTGGCGCAGTTTTTCAACGCTCATACTCACACTTACCCCTTGTCTGTTTACCTTCCCGCTTACTACGCGGCTTTTCTCATTATTTTGGCCGCAGGATTCACCATCCTAGCATAGGTTCAGGCCCTGCCAAGAAGGCACATCGTGAGAATATCTCAGGTTGCCCGTCACCGGGGGCAGCGCACACTTTATACACATCGGAGCAGCAAAAACCGCCTTCCGCAGGCATACTGTAAAAACGAAAATGAATTCCATTTATGCCGGTGAAGTGTCCGTTTTGGCCGGTGGATTAAGGAGAGTGTGAGCATGGCAACCCCCCTTCCCGCCAAACGCGGCAAAAAACCCCGCGCCGCCGCCCAGCCAACCTCAGCGGCCGCAACCGGGCAGGTTCAGTCCCTGACCCGCGGCCTGAAGCTGCTGGAACTGATTGCCGAGGCACACGGCAGCGTAGCGCTGACCGACCTCGCCCAGCAGGCAGGATTACCCAACTCCACCACACACCGCCTGTTGAGCACCATGCAACAGCAGGGATTTGTGCAGCAGGTCGGTGATCTCGGACTGTGGACAATCGCTTCCCACGCCTTCGTGGTCGGCAGCAGCTTCCTGCAAAGCCGTAATCTGCTGGCAATGGTGCATCCGGTGCTGAGACGCCTGATGGAAGATTCGGGAGAGACGGTGAACCTGGCGGTGCTTGATCTCAGCGACGTGCAGGCAGTGATTATCGATCAGGTGCAATGCACGCAGCTGATGCGTATGTCCGCCCCTATCGGCGGTAAGCTGCCGATGCACGCCTCCGGCGCCGGCAAAGCGTTTCTCGCCACGTTGCCGGAAGAGACAATCAACGGGCTGATGCACAAGAAAGGATTACACACCTACACTCCGCGCACCCTGATCAATCCCGGCGCGCTGAAAGAGGAACTGGCCCACATCCGTAAACAGGGCTTTTCCTTTGATGATGAGGAGCATGCGCTGGGGCTGCGCTGCGTAGCGGCCTGCATTTATGACGAACACCAGGAGGCATTCGCCGCTATTTCAATTTCCGGCCCGGTATCACGCATCACCGACGACCGGGTTATTGAGCTGGGCGCGCTGGTCATTAAGGCGGCCAAAGCCGTCACGCAGGCTTACGGCGGGCATGCCTGAGAAAACGCCCGGCCTCAGCGCTGGGCGAAACGTTTTTTACGCCGGTAAGCAAAGACATCGTCGAAAATACCGTCACGAATGCGTTGTTGTACCGCCCGCCAGTAATCCGCCTGAAACAGATCACCGTGCAGTTCCTCAAATACCGCCCGGATACGGGCGTTGCCGCACAGGAAATAGCGGAACTCTTCCGGGAATACGTCGTTGGGCGCCACGCTGTACCAGGGTTCTCCGCTGAGTTCATCCTCGGGATAACGCGGCGGCGGAATATCGCGGAAGTTTACTTCCGTCATGTAGCAAATCTCGTCGTAGTCATAAAACACCACGCGCCCATGCCGGGTGACGCCGAAGTTTTTAAACAGCATATCGCCCGGGAAAATATTGGCGGCGGCCAGCTGTTTGATCGCATTGCCATACTCTTCGATCGCGTCATGCAGTTGGCGCTCGTCTGCCTGCTCAAGGTAGATATTCAGCGGGATCATACGCCGTTCGATATAGAGATGGCGGATGACCAGGCTGTCGCCGGTGTCCTCCAGCTTTTCCGGGATCTCGCGCCACAGCTCTTCCATCAGCTCCGGACTGATACGGTGCTTTTCGATGACAAAGTTTTCATATTCCTGCGTATCCGCCATGCGCCCCACGCGGTCATGTTCCTTAACCAACTGATAGCAGGCCAGCACCCGCGCCGGATCCACTTCTTTCTGCGGGGCGAAACGATCTTTAATCACTTTGAATACGCGATCGAAAGAAGGCAGGGTAAACACCAGCATCACCATCCCTTTGATCCCCGGCGCAATAATGAACTGTTCACGCGAGGCGGCGATGTGATTCAGGTATTCGCGATAGTATTCGGTTTTACCATGCTTCTGGCAGCCTATCGCCATATACAGCTCCGCCGTGGTTTTTCCCGGCAAAAGCTCGCGCAGCCAGTCAACCAGCGCTGCCGGCAACGGGGCATACACCATGAAATAGGAGCGCGCGAAGCCGAATACGATGCTTGCCTCGTCGTAGCGGGTCAGGCAGGTGTCGATGAACAGCGCTCCCTGCTCGTTTTGATGGATCGGCAGCAGAAACGGCAGTACGCCCTGCGGCGTGTGCAGTTTGCCCACCAGCCACGCGGCCTTATTGCGGTAAAACAGTTCGTTGGCGATTTGAAGATAGCTGTCGGAAAGCGGGCCGTCCCCCACGGTTTCCCGCAGATGGCCGACGATATAACTGATGTCCCGCTCCGGCGCCTCCCACGGTAAACGCAGGGGAAGATCGCGCAGCAGGGTGCGCAGCATCTCAGGCCATCCGTCAGCCGGATGGAACGTGCGGGCCAGCGGGCGGGGAAACTCATGCCAGCGTCGCTCCGGCTGGGAACTGAAAACAAACAGGCGGTCCGGCGTTAAATCCCGGTGGCTGAACAGCCGGCAATACACCGAGTTGAAAAAGCTTTCGGCAATTTCAAAGCGGGGATAATCCGGCAAGAGGCCGGTGTAAACCAGTTTCACCCGGCTCAGGAAGTCGGCATCATGACAAAGCGGCCCGGTAATACGCCGCAGTTGCTCCACCACCAGGCCGACATGGTGATCGTAAAGGTGAATACGTTTCTTCATCGCCTGCTGTACGGCAGGCCAGTCCGCCCGTTCAAAACGCTGCTGCGCGCCGGCCGTTACTTCCAGAAAACGCCCGTATTGCGCGTCGAACCCTTGCAGGATCGTCTGCGCAACCAGTTGTTCCATACCTATCGTCATACGCTCTCCATGGACGAAAACGGGTGGGAAACCCCACCCGTTTATTAACGCGATGTAAGCCGGATCAGAACTGTTGTTCTTCCGTCGAGCCGGTCAGCGCCGTTACGGAGGATTCCCCGCCCTGAATCACGTTGGTGACGATGTCAAAGTAGCCGGTGCCCACTTCCTGCTGGTGAGAAGCGAAGGTATAGCCCTGAGACACGGAGGCGAACTCTTTCTCCTGCACCTTTTCTACGTAGTGCTTCATACCTTCGCCGCGCGCGTAGGCATGGGCCAGGTCGAACATGTTGAACCACATGCTGTGAATGCCGGCCAGGGTAATGAACTGGTATTTGTAGCCCATCGCCGAAAGCGATTCCTGGAAATGCGCGATGGTGGCGTCGTCCAGGTTCTTTTTCCAGTTGAATGAAGGCGAACAGTTGTAGGCCAGCAGTTTGCCGGGGAAACGGGCATGTATGGCGTCGGCGAAGCGTTTTGCCGCGTCCAGGTCCGGCGTGGAGGTTTCACACCAGACCAGATCGGCATAGGGGGCGTAGGCCAAACCACGGCTGATCGCCTGCTCAATGCCGGCACGGGTACGGAAGAAGCCTTCCACCGTGCGCTCGCCGGTAACAAACGGCGCGTCATAGCTGTCGCAGTCCGAGGTAATCAGATCGGCGGCATCGGCGTCGGTACGGGCAATCAGCAGCGTCGGTACACCCAGAACATCCGCAGCCAGGCGCGCGGCAACCAGTTTTTGCACCGCTTCCTGCGTTGGAACCAGTACCTTTCCGCCCATATGACCGCATTTTTTCACCGAGGCCAGTTGATCCTCAAAGTGCACGCCGGCGGCGCCAGCCACGATCATCGACTTCATCAGTTCAAATGCATTCAGTACGCCGCCGAAGCCCGCTTCCGCGTCCGCCACGATAGGCAGGAAATAGTCGTTATAGCGGTCGTCTCCCGGCTCAATGCCGTTGGCCCACTGAATTTGATCGGCGCGCTGGAAGGTATTGTTAATACGCTCCACAATCGCCGGCACCGAGTTTGCCGGGTAGAGAGACTGGTCCGGATACATGCTGGACGCCAGGTTGGCATCAGCGGCAACCTGCCAGCCGGAGAGGTAGATAGCCTCAATGCCGGCCTTCGCCTGCTGTAACGCCTGCCCGCCGGTCAGCGCGCCCAGGCTGTTGACGTATCCTTTACGCGCCCCGCCGTGCAACAGTTCCCACAGCCTGGCCGCCCCTCTCTGTGCCAGCGTGTACTCCTGATTCACCGATCCCCTTAAGTTTACGACTTCAGCAGCGCTGTAAGGACGGGTGATCCCCGACCAGCGAGCGTCGCTTTCCCATTGCTGTTCCAGTTGCTGAATTTGTTGCTTACGCGGCGTAGAGGTAGACATGGCAGGTGCTCCTTGAATTTTAATAAAATCGTAGGGTTAAGGGTTATTAGTCCAGCAAGGCATATCCGGGTAACGTCAGGAAGTCGATCAGGGTTTCCTGCGTGGTGATGCGCTCCATCAGTTGGGCCGCATCAGCAAAACGCCCTTGTGTAAAACGCGTTTCGCCCACTTCCTGACGAATGACCTGCATTTCCTCATCCAGCATGGTGTGGAACAGTTCGCGGGTTATCACTTTTCCGTTACTCAGCGTTTTCTCGTGGCGAATCCATTGCCAGATGGAGGTACGGGAGATCTCCGCCGTGGCGGCATCCTCCATCAGTCCGTAAATCGGCACGCAACCATTGCCGGAGATCCAGGCCTCGATGTATTGCACCGCAACGCGGATGTTAGCCCGCATGCCTTCCTCGGTACGTTCTCCGGGGCAAGGCTCCAGCAGTTGTTGCGCGGTAATCTCGCTGTCCTGGCTGCGGGAGATGTTCAGTTGGTTTTTACGCTCGCCCAGGGTGCGGTTAAAAACATCCATCACCACGTCAGCCAGGCCGGGATGCGCAACCCAAGTGCCATCATGACCATTGCTGGCCTCCAGCTCCTTATCCGCCCGGACCTTATCCAGCACCCAGGCGTTGCGCTCAGCGTCTTTACTGGGAATAAAGGCCGCCATGCCGCCCATCGCGAACGCGCCGCGACGATGGCAGGTTTTAATCAGCAGACGTGAGTAGGCGCTCAGGAACGGTTTATCCATCGTAACGGACTGGCGATCGGGCAAGACACGATCGGCATGGTTCTTCAGCGTTTTGATATAGCTGAAAATGTAATCCCAGCGGCCGCAGTTCAGGCCAACAATGTGATCCCGCAGGCTGTACAGGATTTCATCCATCTGGAATACCGCCGGCAGCGTTTCAATCAGTACCGTCGCTTTAATTGTGCCGCGCGGTAATTCAAAACGATCTTCGGCATAGCTGAATACTTCGCTCCACCACGCTGTCTCGTGGTAGGACTCTGTTTTGGGCAGGTAAAAGTAAGGGCCGCTGCCTTTGTCCAATAACGCACGGTAGTTGTGATAAAAGTAGAGCGCAAAATCAAACAGGCCACCGGGGATTGCCTCCCCTTGCCAGAGCACATGTTTTTCCGGCAGATGCAGCCCGCGAACGCGGCAGATCAACACCGCCGGATCGGGATTAAGGCTGTATTCTTTGCCCTGTTCATTGATGAAGCTGATCGTTCCCTTCACGGCATCACGCAGATTGAGCTGGCCGTCGATGACTTTCTCCCATCCCGGCGCCAGCGAATCCTCAAAGTCCGCCATAAAAACTTTTACGTTGGCATTCAGGGCATTGATAACCATTTTGCGCTCAACGGGACCGGTAATTTCTACGCGACGGTCCAGGAGATCGTCAGGAATGCCGCGAATCGTCCACTCCGAATCTCTTATGGAAGCAGTTTCCATAATGAAATCAGGCAGTGCGCCATCATCAATTTTTTTCTGATTAATCAGTCGGTTTTCTAACAGCTCCTTACGGCGGGGAGAAAATTTTTGTACCAATTCCGTAAGAAAACGGATGGCTCCGTCCGTAAGAACCTGCTGTTCCTGATAGCTAAAATCCCGCGTAAAATGCAGCTCCGTTGTCATTTCTTGCTGTGTCATTTCTCTCTCCCATCCCCATATGGCCGCATTCTTCTGAATATGCGCCTGACCCGGTAACGTATTTCGACGGTCATTTTTCAAGCCGACAGTTCAAAGAATAGACAACAAATTTCTAAAATCAAAAACAATTTCCATTTTATTTTTAAATTTTTCTTTTCATTTTTGTTATCAATAAGTTAATTGAAGTTCATTTTTTATCTCTGAAGAAAACCGGTTCCAGCAGTGGAAAAAAGGGAAATCGGGGTTGCCGTACAGGAATATAGGGAAGCACAAACGCAAAACGCCGGTAGTGTTTACCGGCGTTTAATCAGGAGGGAGTGGTTGTTCAGTCTAACGTTGGATTCATATAACGCAGATCGTAAGGCGTGATTTGGTAAACGTAGTAATTCAGCCAGTTAGTGAAAAGCAGATGGCCATGACTGCGCCATGAGGCTTTCGGCGCACGTTGCGGATCGTCATCAGGGAAATAATTAACCGGAACAGCGGGGCTCAGCCCGGCTTCAAGATCGCGAAAGTATTCGCCTGAAAGCGTATGTGCATCGTATTCCGGATGACCCGTGACGAAAGCCAGGCGTTTATCACGGGTTGCAAACAGGTAAGCGCCGGCCTGTTCTGATTCCACAAAGATCTCGAGATCGGTGTGCTTTCTCAGAACGTCCGCCGGGAAGTCAGCATAGCGCGAGTGAGGCGCCAGAAACGTTTCGTCAAACCCGCGGGTCAGTAACGCATGCGGTTGTAAGGTCTGATGAGTATATACGCCGGAGAGTTTTGTTTCGCGGGTCAGCTTGGGGATGCCATACAGGACGTTTAATGCAGCTTGTACCGCCCAACAGACAAACAGGGTGGAGGTGACGTGTTCCTTTGCCCAGCGGATGACACGCTCAATCTGCGGCCAGTAGGCGACGTCACAGAAGTCCACTAACCCCAGCGGCGCACCGGTTACGATCAGTCCATCGAAGTTCTGATCGCGAATGTCTTCAAAGTTACAGTAAAAGTTATTCAGGTGCTCAGCCGGCGTGTTTTTCGACTCGCGGCTGTCGATTCGCAGCAGTTGGATGTCGATTTGCAGCGGAGAGTTAGAAAGCAGGCGCAGGAATTGGTTTTCCGTTTCGATCTTCTTTGGCATCAGATTCAGTACCAACACCTTCAGCGGACGGATCTCCTGCGTAGCAGCACGTGATGAGGTCATGACAAACACGTTTTCATTGCGCAGAAAACTGACGGCGGGTAATTCGTCTGGCACCCTGATCGGCATAACGGTAACTCCTACTTTCATCCATATAAACGTTTAGACTTCTAGATGCCTGACGATAACGATTTTTCATCAACTTGTACAGCGTGCAGGAGAAAGTTGAAGAAGTTTCATCGAGGGGGTTCTGACGGGAAGGGCGTTTCACATCCCTCTGGAAAAGGTTTCTAAATTGCACAAACGCAAAAACCCCGGCCTTCCGACCGGGGTTCTCACTAATAAAAGCCTGGCAGTTCCCTACTCTCACATGGGGAAGCCCCACACTACCATCGGCGCTACGGCGTTTCACTTCTGAGTTCGGCATGGGGTCAGGTGGGACCACCGCGCTATCGCCGCCAGGCATATTCTGTTATTCCAACCGCTTAAATCTATTAAGCCACCGGAACCAACCCTAAAACAAGCTAAAAATATCTTATCTCTTGCGTCTCTCACCAAAACACCTTCGGTGTTGTAAGGTTAAGCCTCTCGGTTCATTAGTATCGGTTAGCTCAACGCATCGCTGCGCTTACACACCCGAC
>NZ_QRAP01000010.1 GCF_003363015.1 Enterobacillus tribolii
CATTTGGGCACAGGTTTTCCTGATGCCGGATAGATGTAAGCAACAACCCAAAACCAGAATCAGTGCTTGCAAAACGGAGGTAGTCCATAGATGTAATATGAGGCTTCCGATATCCCGGCTTCGCGGCAGACATCTTTGACGGTTCGTCCGGCTTCGACGGATTTCAGAACGGCAATAATCTGGTGTTCGGTGAATCGGGCTTTACGCATGGTGATCTCCTCAGGGAACATAATCAGTATGTCCGGAAGATATCTAAAAGTGAATGGTTCGGTTTAGTGGGATACTTACAAATGTACGTGCTGCATATAATTCATACTTCTGAGCATTTGGATGAGAGACGATTGATGGCTCAATGGTGGGCAGATTATTTAGAACATAATAAATCAGAGTTTATAACGCCCTATGAATATGCATCATTTAAAAAATATTACTGTAAATAGAGGAGGGTGGAACCCTCCTCTATTTATTTGATTAGAAGCGTTGTGCAATTCTTGCAGCTTGGATGCCATTAGCAATTTTCGTATTATCCGCATCACGCCAATACACGTTATCACCAACAGATGATACATTTTGCTGCGGTGGGATAGTTATTATTAATAATCCAAGCCCATAAAAATCATTAAAATCCATAGTGGAAAGCACTTGACCTTTGAGTGGTTCACTAAGGTCTGAGTTTCTAATCGCTGTAGCCCATTTAGCAAAGTAATCCTCCAGACTAATACCCATCTTGGTCGCTTCTCTTTTAACACCCACAACATATCTTGACCCGATTTTTATCGGTTCAATTCGATCTAGTTGCGAAATTAAATCTGCATGCTGTTCTTGATCGGTCACTCCAATTATTATTTTCCCTGTGCTACCTTGTCCATTATTAGCCATGGCGCAAATGGTGTTTATTATTTTTTCTGTAACATCTGGGTTTTCTTCTCTTTGGCCATGTAACTGTAGGATCCCTTGTTTTAACTCATAAGAAGCTAATTCAACTTCGGATCTTCTAATTACACCTTCAATATCAATAGTTGAATGGTTGTTATAGATTGGGAGTGGGTCATTACTCACGACAAAGCAATCACCTATTACCCCTTTAACTGCATTGATATTTGTTCGTCTTCCTGTAGATGAACTGGCTCTTCTGCCGACGGTAATTCGACTTACGATATTGTAAATATTTTGTTTTAACTCGGCATAGTTGCTGATTTTTTTATTATCTTTAACTATTAACTCAAAAAATGCTATGAATAAAATAGTGAATACGGCAGGGAATCCATTTGTGTTAGTTTCTTCAAATATTTGGTCTCGTAATTTTACAAACTCGCCTTCGTTGCAAGTTTTTAATATTTCATCAAGGCAGTACTTAAATTCCTCAGTGAATTTTTTTGGATCATACACATCTAATGCAGTGTTGATTCTTATGCTTTCATCATGACCGCTATCATATATCTTATCTAAAGCATCTTTAGAACGCTCGATTAAGGAGCCTCCAATGATGCAAGCTGCTATATCTGCAACACATTGTTCATCCATACTATCTCTTAGATCGGTCGAGCGTAGTATTCCATGCTTAACCCAAAATGTTTCCTCTGCTTGAATCTCATAACCATGCTTCATAGACGGTAAGTCTATGCTGATTGCGGGCATATCACCTAATAGGATATTATCCTTGGAAACATCACCTCGAATTGAACAGGCAATATTTCGTACCATATTTGAGAAGTTATTCTCTACACCTGCTTGTCTTCTTTCTTGATCACTAAGGCGATGCCCGTAGGAGTTAATTCTGTCAAAGACATCATTTATTTCACCTTCGGTTGCATTTCGCATAATAGATAATGCAAGAGTGTAGTCTAAAATTGTACCTACTTCTCTTTGAGATAATTTTTCTTCAGCTTCGCTAGGTGTAAATCCCCCTTCGTCAGCCCTGGTTTGTGCTGTCGGGAAAAACTGCAAATTAAACAAAGAACCATCTATTGAAGTGTATCTTGTTTCTATGAATGACATGATGGCATGAAGCCTTTGTAAGCCATCTATAATTTCATAAGTGCCGGGTTCGGTTTCTCTTTCTGCAATTAGAATTGCAGGTATTGGATATTTTCGTAATAACGAATCGATAAGTTTTTGTTTTTCCTCTAAAGTCCAAACTAATTTTCTCTGATAACGTCTGTTAACGTATAGTTTGCCTTCAATGAACCAGTTATAGATCGATTGAATTGGTGTTGGTTGTGATGCTAACTCAGCCATGACTTCTCCTTGCTCATGAGATATTATCCAAGCATATTACGTGCTTATAAAATTAGCAATTTCCAGGTTGTATAACTCATGTTGGTCTTTGCAACTATTTAACAAATGATTGCATAGGGGTTTCATGAGACCTTGTTCACTCTATCCAGAGCCCGGTAACAAGCATGACTATCACATATTTTACGTCAGCTAGAAATAACATTGCTTTCATTGAACGCGCGCAATGCTCTCTCCGCCACGCCTGCCCGCTTTATGTAGTGATTTTCATGCAGGTGCATGAGTGCTTCAGGGTGTGCCACTACTGGCCTGAACGGAAACGATGCAGGTACATTTTATCATGCGTTTTCATGCGTCATAGACATGCACTCATGCGCTCTCAGGCCAGCCAGGGAAAAGGCGTAAAAATCCCGGCGCTCAGGCCGGGAAACGAAAGGATTTTAATCATGTTATGCCGGAATCTGCTGGCGATTTGACAACCGGGAGGCAGAGCCATAGCGCCCCAGCGTCTGTGGCTGTCTTCCGGTGGATGCCTCCACCTGAGCTGGCTTCTTCTGCGGCTTCATGATGATATTTTCAACACTCTCCAGTGCTGTGAACGTGCAGGAGCATTCCAGATTCTGACACTGATACCAGGTGCGTTTCACCGTCGGCGCTCCATTCAGGCAGGGTGCCAGCGCACCCGCCAGCGCCGGGCCATTCGCTGTCATAAAGGCTTCCAGCGCATCTTCCACACAGGCATCCAGCACCAGGCGCTGGGTATACAGACTGTCGCGGGCGGTGCAGTTGATTTGCCATTCCAGAACCGCCAGACGCTCCCTGAGCATATCCACCTGCCCGGGATAGTCTTTCGGCTTATCCGCAGAAGCGAGTAAATCCCGGAGCTGCGCACGGGTGCTTTCCCGCTCCTTCCGAAAATCCTGCCAGTTTTGGGAAGCGCTGCGGTACTGCTCAAGGGCTTCTGCGGGCGATGTCATGACGCTCATTCTGCTGTCTCCCTTGCTGCATGTTGCACCTGTCGCTTATGACGGGCTGCCGGACTCAGGGCTTTACGCGCATCATGAGAAGCCCGTTGCTCCGACACCATACCGATTTGGCGCAACAGCGGGTCATTACAGGGGGCTGAGATGTGTGTCCAATAATCGGAGTTATCCGTATATACGTTATGATAACATTAGAAAAAGTTACAAAACAGGGATGTCTTTTATGAGCAGCAAAAACGATATCAGAGAACCCTATGAATGGACTAAAAAAACGAGAACTGGGCTTGTTTATTCTAAAGTTCTCGGTTGGATTGATTTAGGGCATGCTGGCGGCAGAGACATAGAAGAGCTGATCTTATCCTTCAGGATGGGTGAGGCATCACGCAAAGAAAGATATATCGTCACTTACACGCAGTCCATGTATGCGTTCGGAAAGCGCGTAGGTGCTGGAAAGTTTGCCAGATGGGACATTAAGCGTGGAAGGACGCCACAAGAAATTCAAAGCATAGCGTTATCTATGATGTTATCTGTTGCGAGCCGGTTTGAACGTTACCAATCCAGCGCGATGTTTGCATGGTATACGGATAGTGGTTTCAGTGGGGAAGATCTTGTTTCTGACTTACTGGGTTTTTATCGTGCCATATTACCGGCTAATTACCAAAATCAATTACAGTTAGTTAGCAAAGAGAAAGCTATAAAAATATGGGATTATTATGGTGGAATAGGTAAGTATAAGAACACATCTTTCCTGCCTATTATATTTCCTGACCCGGATGACCCATGCGTGATAAAGAGGCCCTATAAAACACAACTTCCTCATTTTCTAAAATGGGTCCAACCGTTTGCTAGATTTAATACTGACATCGTAAAGGTTGGCACCAACAATGGCACGTTTTTGTCATTGCTTGCACCCAATGAGGCGAAAAAATGAAAATAATCATTAGTCTTCTGTTGGTTGTGGTTTTAGGGTGTTTATTTCTGTTTTTCCCTCCGGATCCAACCGACCCATATTATGAATCAGACCATATAAGCTATTGGTACTATACGGACAAGGACATCAAGAATTCGCCCAGGATTACGCAGGATTACTCATTTAGCTATGTCCCTCCTGATGGAGGACAGCGAGAATCAAGTACTATTACCTTTAAAGGTATATCTGATACAAAAGACCTTCAAAAATATTTAGAAGGACTTGGTTATAAGCGCTACAGAGTTACTGATAATGGTCGTAATGAGTCGTGGTTTAGTGAGAAAGGTGGAGTCATTTTTGAAATTTGGCATGACAGAAAACTGAATACGATCATACTTACTAAAACAACCATGTAAAAAGAGCAGTTTTAAAATTAATGGTTATTTTTTGCTGTTCGCTTATGGCGAAAATAATAATATGATGATTTCGCTCCTAAACGGAGCGGGCACTTGTTCAAATAGCTCATTCCCCAAAAGAAGATAAAAAGTAAAATCATATATATGCATATCATAACTGGGATACCCTGAGTGTCTCCAGTGACAGCCATCACAACAACGAGGGCAAGGAAAACACAGCTAAACAGTGTAATCCCACCGGCAATATCTTGTCCCCATTTAGCAACAAAATCAAAGAAGTCACGAGAAACTCCCGTTTCATGCCGTGCCTGCTTGGCGCGTTTAAAAGCTCTGAGCAAAAACATCGTGTCTCTGAAACGAAACCCACTCTTTAAAAAATGCATTCTGGCATCTATATCAATCCCTTATCAACGCCAAAAGTAAACTGCTCTTACTTTAGCCAATCTGATGAATTCAATACAAGGAGCATTTTTCTTGAAGCAGTAGTTTCGATACGGATAAACCCGCTCAGCGTGATTCATCTATAAGATAGATACACGACAAAATGTTGAGTAATTACCGTCGTTACCAAGGTATGTATTTACTAATCAATGGGGAGCTGGTCAGACAAACAAAAAAGATGCCTGCAATAATGCCTTGAATGTACATATAGTTACGAGCATCATCACAAATATGTGCTCATGGATTCTTCAACGTGATGATTTCCGACAAAACCCTAAAGCAAGCGATATCCAAAATTACTATCTGGCGCAAAGGCGAACAGCGTGCGCCACATAAGCCATTATTGCTGCTGTACGTCCTCTCACACTATCGGCAGGGTCATGGTCGTTTGTTTAACTATGGCTCTGAAATCTACGGGCCCCTCTTGGATCTCCTGGAACGTTATGGACCGCAGCGCCGTGACCCGCGCCCGGACATGCCGTTCTGGCGTCTGAAGGGAGATGGCTTCTGGGAACTGCAAAACGCGGAACTGTGCTCAACCCGTGGCAGCCGTCAGCCGCCCCGGCGTGAACTCTCCGAATATAATGTCGCGGGTGGGTTTGATGCCGACAATTTTGCTCTGGTAGCAAAAAATCACAGGTTAATTGATACGCTGGCACAGCAACTTCTGGAGGCTCATTTTCCGGCCAGTATTCAGGAGGACATCGCTGACGAGATGGGGTTTGATATTCGCACCTCTCTTCGTCAACGCGACCCGAAGTTCCGCCAGATGGTGCTCCGTGCTTACAATTATCAGTGTGCGATCTGCGGCTTCAATATGCGCCACGACAATGCGCCGATTGCGCTGGAAGCCGCACATATCAGGTGGAAGCAACATAATGGCCCCTGTGAAGTACCTAATGGCCTGGCGTTGTGTGCGATCCATCATAAAGCGTTTGATCGTGGTTCGATTGGCCTGGATGAAAATATGCGTGTGATGGTTTCCGACGCGGTGAATGGTGGTGGGGTGGTACAGCGGCTGTTCTGGGATTTTGCGGGAAAGGCGATTGCGTTGCCGCCGGTTAAAGAAAATTATCCGGGGGAGCGGTTTGTGGAATGGCATAGGGAAGAGGTGTTCAGAGGAGAGCATTGAGCTGGAGTAGGGCGTATACCAACCATTTTTATAACGCGCATTTCCGAAGGGCTGTTCCTGGCTGTGACCGGGGCTACCGGAGAATATTCCCCCCCTTCCGGCGTGCGACGCAACGTGCCGCAGGCCGGATTGGGGTAAACCGTGTACTGCTCGTATCAGTTTCTCATAGCAACGTGAAAGATAGCGGTGATTTACTGAATCAAAAAAGCCAGCCCCGCAGCAAAGAGAATTGAAAGTAGCACCGATGCCAGGCCAGGCAGCAAAAAAGGATGATCGATAATATGCCGTCCCAGTTTGGTGGAGCCGGTATCATCCAATTCTACCGCTGCCAGTAACGTCGGATAGTTTGGCAAAATAAAAAGGGAAGCCGTTGCCGGGAAGCAGGCAACCAAAATACCGGGGGCAACGCCTATACTCAGCGCGGCAGGGAATAAAATTTTTGTTGAAGCCGCCTGTGAATACAAGAAGCATGATGCCGCCATAATAATAAAGGCCAACACAATGGGCGAATCCAATAAGTGCGAAGAGACCGTGCTTTGCAGCCACTGTTGATTGCTGTCCATAAACGTTGAACCCAGCCAGGCAACGCCGAGAATGCAAATGCAGGAGGTCATCCCGGTTTTAAACACCGAGCCGGACGGGATCTTTTGTACATTAACCCGGCAGCACACCAGAATCAGCAGCGCAACGCCCATCATCACCCCCACCCGCGCCTGCCCGCTGCTCATGACCGGATTGGCAATCAGCCCTAATTTGGGACTGGTGACAATCGCATAGGCCAGAACCACAACCAGCCCAATGATAAAGATCAGCACCGAACGACCGGCATAGGGCGGGATTGCCCGCTCCGTCCTTGCCTTCATCTCAACCGGATTGCCATATAACCGATCCTGCTGGCGGATTCTGTCCCAGAACAGGTAAAAGAGAGACGTGACCAGCAGCGCAAGGAAGGTGGACGGGATTGATACCGCAATGAGCTCAATATAGCTCCAGCCATAATGACCTTTTTCCAGTATCCCCGAGAAGAAAATCACCGCGGCAGAAATGGGCGACGCGACAATGCCAAGCAAAGACGCGCTGACGGAGAGCGCAAGAGCCCGGGTGGGTTTTATATTGTTCTCTTTCGCGACGCCGACAATAACCGGCATACAGGCAAAGGAGACCTGCCCGGTGCTGGCCATCATGGTTAATAACCAGGTGGAAAGCGGCGCGGTTATTACTAACAATCGCGGATAGCGGCGCAGCAGGCGCTCGGTGAGGTCAACAAGATATTCAATACCGCCGGCTTCCTGCATGGCAGCAATCGCCACGATCACGACCATGATAAACACGATAACCAGCATCGGCATATCACCCGGCGTGGCGCCGAGCGCGCTGAGGGCAATTACGCCGGCACCGCCGGCAAAACCCACGCCGATACCCCCGACCCGCATACCGATGTAAAGAAACAGCAGCACCACTAGAAACTGAACCAATACCATAAATCGCCTCCACGGCTCCCTGTCCGGCATTAATCCTTCGAATGATTAAATGGCCTGCAAGTTCTGGCCGCCGGGCAAACGCTCTCTTACAATTCCTCTGGATATAAACTGCCTGCGAACGACAACTTATCGCGATACAGCGGCATCACTGCACACGGTGTTAATCAGGCATCCGATCTGTTCAATCTCTACTTCAACCCTATCTCCCGGGCGCATAAAAAGCGGCGGCGTACGTTTTTTTCCGATGCCGCCGGGTGTGCCGGTCAGGATCACATCTCCCGGAGAAAGCGGGCTGAACGTGCTGATATACGCGATCAGCTCTGCAATTGAGTGCACCATACTGCCCGTATTATCCTGCTGCACCGTCCGGCCATTAAGCCGGGTGGTAATATTCAGATTTTGCGGGTCGGGGATGTCATCCGCAGTCACCAGCCAGGGGCCGAACCCCCCGGTCGCGGGCCAGTTTTTCCCGCCGGTAAACCAGGTGTGCTGCCAGTCGCGCACGGAGCCATCCATGTAGCAGCTATAGCCGGCAACATGATGCAGCGCCTCCTGCTCAGGTATATTGCGTCCTCCGCGGCCGATCACCAGCGCCATTTCACCTTCATAGTCAAACTCATTGCTGAGCTCCGGCTTTAATAGCGGCGCCAGATGACTGGTCTGTGAATCAGCAAAGCGGATGAATAGCACAGGATTAGAGGGCTTCTCGTTACACGCAACGTTTTTATCGCGATAATTCACGCCAGCGCAGATTATTTTTTTCGGTTCAGTAATGACCGGCAGGAAAGCGATCTCATCGAAGAAATAATTCGTTTGTTTAGCGGACGGCGGTAGATTATCAAGAAGATGAAGGTGGGGTATAAATTCAAGCAGGCTGTCATATTGAGGGAACAGCGCCTGCAGGTCAATGACGCCGTCAGCGGTCGCCAGACCATATTTATTTTTATCATTAACGCGAAAGCTTAACAGTTTCATAAATCACCTTGGAAATATACAGAGGTGAAAGCCCCGGCGTTATTATGAAGAATATTAAATGATACCGGGGCGAAGTAATATATTATCCGCAATACAGTAAGACATATTTCTGTATTGCGGATTAACAGCATAATCAGAATAAATTAACAGACGCGGCCCAGTTCAGCGGCGCGCATTGCGTCGTGGATCTCTTTCTCCGCGCCATTTTCGAGCGGCAGCAACGGAGAGCGAACGGTAGCATGTTCAAGGATCCCCCGCGCAACCAATGCATGTTTAAGGGCAACGGTGCCTTCCATGTGAGAACCGCGGTGGTACACGCTCTTGGTAACCGGCAGCAGACGATCGTGCAGCTGACGCGCTTTAACGTAATCACCCGCTTTACCCGCCTTAATCATTTCAATTAACGGCTCAGGCGCGATATTACCGTAGCCGACCAGGAAGCCATCCACATCAAAGGCGGTATGCAGCAGATATTCATCATGGCAGCTTAAGATTTGCAGATCCGGACGCTCGCGACGAATCACCGGAATTTCTGTATCCCAGCGGCGCATATTACGCACGCCGTTCTTCATGGCAAATACGCCCGGCTGCGCAGAGATATCCAGCAGCGTCTTCAGATTGTAGGTAGCTTTGGTGACATCCGGATACTGGAAAAGAATCAGCGGCAGGCCACTTTCTTCATAAACAACGCGGTAGCGATCCTGAGGCGCGCCATCCTGATAGCCAAAGCGCAGCCAACCGTGAGAAGGGTAGAGCAAACCAGCGGATGCACCGGCGGCAACCGCACGCTTGGCCTCCAGCGCAGCCACTTCAGTCCCTTCACCGGTGATACCGGCGATGATAGGAAGCTTATTATCCACAGACTTCACAAATGCGCGGATCACATTCGCCTGCTCTTCCTGGGTAAGAAAAGTACCTTCCCCTGCGTGTCCCAGAACCACCAGACCTTTCACGCCGTCGATGCTGCCCAGCCAGCTGCCGAGGCGCTGAATGGCGTCATAGTCTACGCGTCCATCGCGAGTGAATGGTGTAACCGGAGCCGGAGTCAAACCTCTCAGATCGATGTTAATCATAAATATCCCCTTGATGAGTAAGCATATGTTTGCGGTTAAGCGATCATTTGAAACGAAAGTGAAATCGTTTCTGCAATCGTTTTCACGTGATTGACATTGAACCTCAAAACCGAAACCGTCAACGGCATGTTGGTTAAAAATGCAACGCAGATCACAAACTAAACAGCAATCTGCATCCGGGATGAGATCCGTGAGACAAAATTCGGCCCTCCCGGCTTTCTGTGGGAAAGCCTGGGAGGATCTCAGGAGGATTATTTACGCGGGGACGAGGTAGACTTACGGGGAATAAGGGAAGGGGTGGTAACCCGCATATTATTATTTATCTCTGGATTCAATAACATATCAACCGCATTGCTGGCGATATGCTCCAGCGGCGTTCTGACCGAAGTCAGCGCCACGGGCAGTCTGCTTACCAGGGGAATATCATTGTAGCCCACCAGGGAGAGGTCTTCTCCAATCATCAGGCCCTGCTGGTGCGCGGCAGCGAGGACGCCAATCGCCAGCTCGTCATTGACGGCAAACAGCGCGCTTGGGCGATGAGGCTGGCTGAGAATTTTCGTTCCCTGCTGCTCTCCCGACGCGATATTAAAATCAGAATGGCAGCACCATTCCGCGTCGATCCTGAGCCCGGCTTCCTGCATTGCCCGCTCAAAGCCCTTACGTCGGTTGCGCGCGTTGGAGGCAAAATCAGGGCCGCCAATCAGGCCAATATCACGGTGGCCTAAATCAATCAGGTGCCGGGTCGCCAGATAACCGCCAAGCTCATCGTCCCCGACCGATGAGGGGCTAAAACCGTCGGTACGCAGCGCCAGAACATGGGGAACATCCCGTTCACGCAGGGCTTGCGGCAAAGGATCGTCCAGCCGGCAGGTGGACATGATCAACCCATCCACCCGGCGATCCAGCAGCGATTCAACGGCGTTTTTTTCCTGATCCTGGCTGTCGCCGCAGGTAGCTACAATCGCGAAATACCCTCTCCTGGCCGCAGCCCTGGCTATCTCTTCGAAAAGCATGGCGGTGACGGCGTCGGTCAGCCTCGGAACCAGGACGCCAAGCGTCCCGGTATCGCCACGCCGCAGGCTGGAAGCAACATAGTCCCGACGGTAGCCGAGCTCCCGGGCAACCTGGCGGATTTTATCTGCCGAAGCGCTGCGCGAGGCGGGTAATCTTTCATCGAGTACCCGCGAAACGGTCGAGACGCTAACGCCCGCAGCGCGAGCAACATCCCGCATTGTCGCCAGCTTTTTTTCCGGCGCATCGTTCAGTTCACTTTCTTGATCCATTTGCTGCTCCAACTCATCAATGCGGGTAAAAATCCGTGTTGCCCGCTCAACGGATACCATCGTGCAAACCATGGAGGTTAAAGGATCTTACGTCAAACCTCGCCAGGACAAAAGGAATGGTACTTCACTTTGCCAGGGTATGCCCGGCGGGTTGTTAATTCACTCTTCTTATTCACTTTACTCTGCGTTCACCGCTTAGCTTTTTTATTCGTTAGTTTTTTCAGATTGTGAACTGCTCGGCATTTATACAACTGGCGTAATTGACTTAGCGGCGAATCCGGCAAAGGATGGACTGAAAGTGAAATCGATTGCAGTAACGTTATCATAAATGAGTTCAAACAGCATTATATGCAGCACGTCTTTGGATAAGGGTTCGTTGCCCTGTTGTTATTCAGAACCTTACGTGTATGCCCCAGACAACGTTTAACAGGGTAATACTATGTCAACTCAGGCTATTGCTTCAGATTACGCAGTTGCCGGCGGAACTGCGTCAACACCAGACGCGCTGCTGGCAAGGCTGGAACGTCTGCCCATCACCCGGCGGCTGAAGGCGATCCGCGTTATCGTCGGCTTATCTACTTTTTTCGATGCCTATACCATTATTGCTATCGCTTTTGCTCTCCCCCAGCTCACCCAGGAGTGGGGGCTTACGCCGGCATTTGTCGGTCTTATTATTGCGGCCAGCTACGTGGGCCAACTGTGCGGCGCACTATTTTTTGGCTCGCTGGCGGAAAAAATAGGCCGTATCGGCGTATTACGTATCACCATCATCATGTTCGTTCTGATGGATGCGGCCTGCCTTTTTGCCTGGAACGGCTGGTCAATTCTTATTATTCGCTTTTTACAGGGGGTGGGTATCGGTGCGGAGGTTCCCGTTGCCAGCGCCTATATCAATGAATTTGTAGGAGCAAAGAAGCGCGGGCGTTTCTTTTTGCTGTATGAGGTGATTTTCCCAATCGGAATGATGTTTGCAGGGCTGGTGGGGTATTTTCTTGTGCCCATCTATGGATGGAAGGTCATGTTTTTAATCGGTTTAGTTCCCTCAGCGCTGACCGTCCCGCTGCGCTGGCTGATGCCTGAATCACCGCGCTGGTTGGCCTCAAAAGGTCGGTTGAAGGAAGCGGACAGCGTTGTATCCACGCTGGAGTCTGAGGTCATCAGGCGTGGGATGACGTTAACCGAACCTGAAATTACAGCGCCCGCGGTTCAAAAGGCGGCTCCGGAAGGGGTTAAAGCCCTCTTCGGCGGTATCTATAAATCCCGGACCTTTATGCTGTGGGGGCTGTGGCTGACGGTTTACAGCGTTAACAACGGCATGATCACCTGGTTCCCGACCCTCTACAAAACCTGGTTTAACCTCTCCCTCGATACCAGTCTGGCCTATGGCTGGATCACTTCCTCCTGCGGCGTCGTCGCGTCGGTGATCTGCGCTTTGATGATCGACCGTGTCGGGCGCAAACGCTGGTACACATGGGCCTTTTTACTGGCCATCGTTCCGCTGATTACCCTTTCTGTTCTGGGCGCAAAATCTGCCGTTGAAATTCTGATTCTGGGAAGCCTGACCTACGCCATTCTTCAGACCATCGCCTTCTCGCTTTATCTGTATGCGGCTGAGCTTTATCCCACCCGACTGCGCGCTATTGGCACCGCGTACTCCAGCGCATGGCTGCGCGCGGGCTCATCCATTGGCCCATTGATGGTTGGTTTTATCGTAAGCGGCTTCGGGATCCGCTTTGTGTTTGTCATTTTCGCGGTCATTGCGCTGATTGGCGGCTTAATTACCTGGTTTTTTGCCATTGAAACCAAAGGAAAATCGTTAGAAGAGCTGTCGCCATAGACGGCCTGTGGCTCCGGGAGCCACATCTGACAGGAGGTCGGCGCAGCCGGCTAATTCAGCTGAGCCTTACCGGGAATAATTCATAGACCTGGATAATCTATGGGCGGTGAAAACATGAACAAACTCATTAAACGCGGCACGATGCTGCTGGTTTTACTACACCCTTTACTGGCGCTGGCCAACGATACGTTTTTTTCTCCAACAGCAAAAAATATGACCGGAGACTGGGGCGGCGTACGTACGGATCTACGTCATCATGGGTATGATTTTACGCTGGAATATAGCTCGATGACTGCCACGAATGTTTCCGGCGGTTACGATCGCGATAAAACGGTGCGCTACAGCGACCAGTATATTCTTGGCGTAGATCTGGATCTGGAAAAGATTTTTGGCATTCGCGAGGGTGAATTCAGAGCGTCGGTGAATAATCGTAACGGCAGAGATCTGACTCAGGATCGCCTTCAGGATCCGCGCGCTCCGGTCATCGGTTCCGGCGTACAGAGTAACTATGGGCGGGGGCAAACATGGCACGCAACGCAGTTTTGGTTCAAAAAATCCTGGTGGGATAAAAAGCTGGATCTCAAGGTGGGCCTGATGCCGCCAGGAGAGGATTTTGATAACAGCGGCTGCTTTTTTCAAAACCTGTCGCTGTGCGGTTCTTTAGCCGGGCACGGCAGCGGCGTCTGGTATAACACCCCCATCGGCCAGTGGGGTAGCCGCGTTAAATACAGTCCTGCCCCGGCGTTTTACGTCCAGGCGGGGGCGTTTCAGTACAATCCTAACTACGCCACCCGCCACGGAAGCTTCGAGCTGGATGGAACCGGGCATCTGGGGTACATGTACCTTGTTGAACTGGGATACTTACCCACTCTCGGCGCGGCAAAACTCCCTGGCGTCTGGAAAATCGGGGGGTGGTATAACACGGCGGACGCGAATGATGTGCTGGATGACGACAATGGCGATCCCTATGTCCTCACTCGCCAGGCCGCCCGGCGACACGGAGGCCGCTACGGAGGTTATCTCTATGTCGGCCAGCAGATTACCCGTTCGGGCAGCCATCGGCAAAATGGTCTCAGCCTTTTCGGGCATCTGGCAATGAATGATAAAGATACGGCGACAATGGACTATCAGATACAGGCCGGCGCCATCTATAAAGGCCCTTTCGCCGGTCGTCCGCAGGACTTTATCAGCTTCGGCGTAAGTAAAATGCATGCCAACGACAGAGTCGCCCGCCGGGCGCAGCTCCTGAACCAGATGCGGGGGATCGATGATTACGATAATCCCCTGTATGTCCCGGTTCGCAAAGCCGAGTATGCCGCTGAGTTGCATTACAGTTTGCGCATTACGCCATGGCTGGCTGTGCGTCCTAACCTGCAGCTACTCGCTCATCCGGGAGGAAGTGAGGAGATTAAAGACGCGTGGGTGGTCGGCAATCAGGTGACGATCAAGTTCTGATAAAACGGGCCGCCACCGTCTGGCCGGCTGTAGTCAGCAATACGCGGCTTATTCGCGCGTTATCACACCTTAATCAACGGCCCGAATCATTTCTTTTCGCGGGGAGAGGGATTATCTCCCCCTTTATTCCCACGCCCGGGGCGCTTCATAAAACTCCGGCGTTCCCCATAATATATTGGGTGAAGCGGCTTTTTTATCGGCAGCCAGTGGCTGAATAAACTTTAGGTTTACTATGTTCTTCCTGAGGGTGGACAGCGCGAGTCAGCTACTATCACCTTTAAAGGTACGTCCAATAAAAAAGACCCTACAATATATTCAGAAGGGCTTGGTTATGTGCATGTAAATTAATCAGGGTGAAAATACCCACGGATTGCTATTTATAGAGCAGGAGCGTCTGCCGGTGGGCATTTCTCTTGCTGCTGCACGCTATTATTCTCAACAGAAAGTCTTTTCCTTACTTCTGTTCACCTGTATCTGAATGGTAATTACACGCCGGCAATCGTGAAAATAGCTCCACCTCCGTGCGTACATTTAATTTAGCCATTATGCGGCGTTTATGAGTACTTATTGTCTTTACACTGAGGCGCAGCTGTCTGGCAATCTGGGAGACCCCATAGCCTGATTGCAGCAGGTGATAGACCCGCTGCTCCGCCGCTGTCAGCGACACTAAAGGGGGCTGCGTTTTTTGCTGCTGTTGATTACTGTTGCTGATAACGCGCTGACCATTCAATACGTTGGTAATTATTCTGAGCAATGTGTCTCGTTGCTCCCGTAGGGAAATTAATGAGGTGCCGGGGGCATTCAATAACATCGGTAATACCGGCGTATTTTCATTTTCCGTCAATATCAGCAATGGCTTGCCTTTACGGACTTGCTGCAACCAGGCAAACCAGGCGATGCTGTTTTCCGGTTTTTCATTCGCATCACACAGCGTGCTGACAATCAGATCGGCATGTAGCACTGTCGGGCTGCTGCGCACTGCCGCCAGCGAGCCAACACAGGTGAAAGATGTATGGGGCAGCAACTGATTCAATAAGTACTCCAGTCCAATCAGTGTTAGAGGGCAGGGATGCATAATCACCGCCTGACCAGTGAAGTCAGACTGCTTGCTCATACTCCTCCCCCTGTTCCGTTGTCATCAGCCGTCCACCCAACACCTGTAATTCACCGGCATTAGACATATTAAGTTTGTGGATCACCGATCTCTTCTGCGCACTGACGGTACGCACATCTTTGCCAAGCATACGTGCCAGGCGGGTGACGCTGTAGCCGCTGAGTAATGCTTTTGCCACATTTCGTTCGTTCAGGCTCAACTGTACGCCTCTGCTTTTTGATGCCGGGTGTGCAGGCGTAGTCAAGATGTCCGCCAATTCTTCTAAAGGCGGAGACTGCATCAAGACTGTCGTCACGCCGAACGCCATCAGCAACTCAGCCAGGTAAGGGATGCTTTGTTTTAGAAGGGCGGTGACAGGTAAAGATGGGTAGCGCAGTGTAATTTCAGAGAGCCGCTGCACCAAAGGCAAAATCTCGTCCCGGTAGCTGACAGAGGTTAATAACAACATATCCGGCGCATAACAACTGATGTATTGCTCCAGTGAATCAGCGGATGCTACCCGCATTAATGCAATCTCTTTCTTGCCCGACGTTTCAATCAGGCGGCACAGGCCCAGCCAGGTTATATCGGCGGGTTCCAGAACCAAAATGCGGCGTGAGCAGTGACTAAACTGTATAAAATCAGAGGGTAAGGTTGAACATGGCATAGGCAATCTCCTTACAGGGTTGACGGGAAGCCTGATGAAGGCGTCTTCCACAGAAATTACTGGTATGTGAAGTTCACCATAACGGAACCAGAAACCTGCCCGGCACGCACGCTGCCTGCGGGGGTAATCATTCGCGCTGAGAGAGGAAAAACGATGTTTCTTCCGCTGTCTACAGAGGCTTCCCAGCTGCTGTTGTTGGACAATATTGCGTTACGGTCGTTACCTTTGGTCATCTGTATGGCAATGTGGGTAGCCGCGCTCTCAGTGGGCTCGGAGTTGGCGAACAGCGTGGCGTCGTCACTGTCCGGATTACCGGTGAAGGTGACGGTACTTTTGGTTGTTCCGGGTGGGCAATTGCTCAGATTCAGGGTGAAATCCACCCAGTCGCCCGCCTCTCCGGAGTGCTTGAATTTCGTGCGCCCAAAGGTGCCGAGATCGACGGTTTTACCACCGGCCAGCCCGGTTTCAACCGTGCAGGCGGAAGCGACCACTTTTCCTTTAACAAACATAAAAACGTCGATGGCCATCACCTCCGTCCCCGGAAAAATGGCAAGGCCGGAAAGCAGCATGATTAAAAGATGACGTTTCAACATGGTCATTCTCCTACCGGGTGATGCCGGCCTCAGTTGTAATTAAATTCAGCGACTATAAGCCCTTCTATTGCGCCAATAGTCGCGCTGCCATCTATGCTGTATGGCCGCAGACGTAACGCGAAGGTGGCATTTCTGTTGCCGTCAACGGGAACGGTCAGGCTGCTGTTAACGCCGAGATCGGTTTTTGTGCCGGCGGCGTCCTGTAGCTGCAGGACAACGTTGTTGGTGTAGCCGGTACCAACAGCGATGGTATGTTTATTTCTGTCGCCCATAGCGGCGGTGCCGCCAAATGTCGCCGTAACCTGGGTGGTGCCAACCGGGCAGGCGCTTAAGGTCACGTTAACGGTTGTCCATTCGCCATACGAGCCGGCGGAGGCCAGTGTGACGCTGGGCACATCGGGTAACTCAATTTGATATATGCCGTTGTTGTCTACGGTGCAGGCGGCGGCGGTGATCTTGCCGGTGAGGTTGATGGTGGTATCTGCAGCCAGGGTGACGAAAGGACATCCCATGGCGATCACCACAACCATCACGCCTTTGATAACGTTGTTCATACAGTAACTCCTGTAGCATGGCCCAAATACTGTTTTATAAATCAACTAGTTGTATACAATGGTCGCATAGGCGACGGCATTGACGTCTCCTGACGGCACACTGCTTTGCAGCGCATAGTAGCGGGCTGTAAAGGAGGGGTTAGCCCCCGAAGAACCCACCGTACCTATATTGATAGCGTTTCCGCTTCCTATAGGGATCGGGGTACCGCCCCTGAGTATTTGGATGCCGACCGCGGTGGCGTTACTGCTTTGAGTATTTTGAAAAACGGCATTGGCACTGTCGGCCATTTCACCGCTGAAAAAGAGCGAAAGACTGACATCGGACTTGCATTGCAGGGGGATAATAAAAGAGGTCTCCCCGGTGGTTTTGCCCACGGCATTGAGGGTTGCCTGGTTGCCATCCGGCAATGATACATCGATGGTCGATTGGGTGATGGTGCAAGAGGGGGTCTCCGGCGCCAGAACGAGAGTGCCGTCCATATAAAATTGCCGGAACTCAGTACCATTAACGTAAATACTCCCCACTTTCTGGGGGCCGAAACGCCCGCCCGCCGACAGCGCGCCTGTCTTAATAAACTCGAGGGTGAAATAACCACCGCCCTTATCCTGGCCTTCCGCGTTCATTATCCACTGAATTGGTGCCGATACGGGCCAGTACACGTTGTTGAACGGGGGGAGCGGGGTCCAATTACCGCCACTTGACAGTTTGGCCCGGTAGGCCACGCCGGGGATGGTGGTTGGATACAGATTGCCGTTGGGGATGCCTTCTCCCTGAACGACCTGAGTAACCGTTTGTCCGCTTAATATGGCAAGCTCCGGGCAGTAGCCGGTTGTCGCTTCAGTCTGCATCCCTACTGAGCCAATCACCGACCCGATGGGCAAGGTCGGATCTACATTCAGCGTGGCCGGAGGATGGACCGGCTTTATGATGGGACAAGCCGCCTGCGCCGGTGTAGCGGCCAGCGCCATCAGTCCGGCCAGTATGGTTATTCCCGGGAGCAATCTGCATATCTGTTTTATATTCATCATCTGTTTCCTCACCGGCACTGTCCGTTCAAATTCGCTATTGCGTTGGTACCTTTCGGTACGCTGTAGTCCACATTGCACTGTTCGCCCGGCCCATTGCCCCACTTCACGCTTAACGTTCCGCGCTCGCTTAACCCGGTCAGGTATGTCTGACCACCATCGCCGACGATAAAACCCTGAGCGTCTTTACTGCCTGATTCCGTTACCGCCGCGCCGAACGGCACCGGCCGCCCGTCCGCCTGCGTCAGCACCATCAGCACCCGGTAGCCCACGCTGGTTTGGAAGTTGGCCCGCACAATGGCGCCGCGCGTCGGGATAACCGTTTGTGAGTTGATGGTGACTTCGGCGTTATCACCCAGTGTTGCGGTATTGAGCGTGACGTCATTCTTGCGGTACGGGCTGGCGTAGGGCACCAGGGTGTAACCGCGGAAATCGGTCTTCACGCCGGTTTGGCCCTGTATCGCCACGCTTTTTGCGCCGGGAGCGGCAACAAGTACGGCTGTCTCGCCTGCCGGTTGACCAAGGGTGATACCGTTCCTGTGGGCCACGATGCTGCCCTGCAGGCCGTAGTTCAGGCGCTGACTGTATCTGTCATAGCTGTAGCCGCCGTTTACCTCGCCGTAACCGGCGCGCCAGTTGGCGTTAACGTTGCCGCTGTTGCCCTGGCCCTGCGAACCGTAACCCTGCATAACGTTCCAGTTCAGGTTGTTGTCTGCTAACGCCGTTCCGTTGATGCTGACGCTGTTACTGGTGTTGCCGTTCTTGCTGGTATTCACCCTGTAGCTGATGTAGGTCCGGCGGCTGCCAAACAGCTTGTCCAGCGGCATGCTGATGTTAAATGAGAACAACTGGTCGTTGTTGTACTGCCGCCCGCTGCCACCGCCGCTGCTGGTGGTGGCATAGGAGTTGCGGTTATAGGTGTAATTCAGGTTGTAGCTGATGCCGTTATACGAGTTGCTGTAGCTGGCTCCGTATGACGCCATGCGCTTGTTGTTGTTCCAGTAATCCTCGCGTACCGCGTTCAGTGACAGGCTGCCTGCGCCTTCCCATAGATTTTGGGAGAGGGTCATTTCCGCCCGGTTGCGGCGGCGCTCCTGCAATGGGTAGCTGCGTTCATCACGGTAGGTCTCCAGCACTTCCTGCATGCCCCAGTAGCCGTCGGTGGCGTAGCGGTAGCCGGCGATAGCAAAGTTGGTGCCGGTCTCGACGAAGTTCTTGCTGTAGCGCACCCGCCACGACTGCCCGTTCTCCCGTTGTTGATCTTTCTGGCGCGACCAGGCCTGGGTGACGTCCGCCGATATCGCACCAAACCTGCCCAGGTTCTTACCGGCGCCAAAGGCCGTCGCCTGGTATTTGCTGCTGGCCTGAAAGCCGCCGTAGAGCGTGAACCCGGCGGGAAGGCCATAAATTGCGGTACCCTGCGTGACCGGAGTTTCTTCTACGCTGTTGTCGTAGGCACGGTAAACGCCGCTGGTAAGGCTGTATTTGAAGCGCCCTTCGCGCTGCAACACCGGCAATGAGGCGTAGGGGATAACCAGCTGCTGTTCGCTGCCGTCGGATTCCTGAATCGTGACATGCAGGTCGCCGGAACCACCGGTAGGGTACATGTCGGTGATCTCAAAACTGCCCGGAGATACGTAAGTCTGGTAAATCACATAGCCGTTCTGGCGAATGACCACCTGGGCGCTGGTGCGGGCAATGCCGCGCACCACCGGCGCATAGCCGCGCAGGCTTTCCGGCAGCATCTCGTCATCCGAGGCCAGCTGGCCGCCGCGAAACGGAATGCTGTCAAACACGTCCGACAGCGTGGTGCTGTCGCCGAGCGTCAGCTGACTTTTCAGCACTTTGATATCGCGCTGAATATAGGTGTAGATGGTGTCCCACTTGTCGTGCGTTTCTCCCCCTGAACTGGAGCGGTTCCAGGTGGTGTAGTTGCGCAGCCGCCAGGGGCCGATGTTGATGCCGGGGCGCAGGTTCGCGTATTGGTTGTTGCTGTCCGCGCCATTACCTTTCTTCGCCCAGTTATTGGCGCCGCTTACGCTGTAGTTAAGGAGAACCGCCGTAATGCCATCGTCCCACTGCCGGGGATCAACCCAGCCACGTACCGCGTTGTTAACCGCCGACTGCGGAAAACTCAGCAGCAACTGCTGTTCACTGAAACGGAACGTCGCACTGGCCTGGGGAATGGCGGCCAGGTTGGCACAGGCGTCACCGGGCTTGCCCAGTGCAGGAAAGCGCGAGATCATCACGCCCCATCCGGCCAGATCGTCTACCGGCAGGCACGGTTGTAACGTCTGTTTACCGGCGCTGTCTGCCGCCATGCTGAATGTGACGCTGCGGGTTTCCATCCGGTCATTGTTGAGATAGACATCCACGTGGTAGATACCCGGCACCTGACCACCGGCTTCCCCGAAGACCGACAAATCGACCGGGACCTGCCCTGGCGTGCCCATCTCCAGCAGCGCAGGGTTGAAGTAGTCCCGCGCCTGCACGTTCATTATCATTCCGGCGGGTAAAGCTATCTGGGCAGCGATAAGGCAGGCTACCCGGGTTAAGCGCGGCCTGATGCGGCGGTTATTTTTATTGTCCATCTTCGTGCTCCGTTGCCAGCGGGAAGCGGTTTGCCTCCCGTGTTCCCTGACGGTCTGCACTCCTGACAGCCCGCCGACAATACTGCTTCTCAGCGTTTTATTGCTTATTTAGATACGTTTCGCTGACGCCGCCGTAGTCGGTAATGATCTTCCAGGTGACCGCCCCGGTGACACCTGACGGTACGGTAAACGAGGTTGACCCCATTGGGGCGACGAAGGTGGCATCGTTGAGTTGGTGCTTGCCTACGTTGATCTGATGAAAGTTCATGTAAAACGGCGTTGGGTTGTTAACCGTGAGACGGTTGCCAGTCTGCGACCAGGTGAGCTTATCGGCGACGTCAAGCGGCGTGCTCTTGAGCCCGGCGGGGCGGAAAATCAGTTTGATGCGGGTCTTGACCGCAATCTGCAGCGTGTTGACGTTCTCCCGTTTTTCACCGGAGGGAACGGATTTGATATTGATCCAGTAAAGCGATTCACGATCTTCCGGCAGGTTGCCGCCGGTGCGTATGACACGCAGCAGGTTCTTCTGCCCGGCTTCGAGGCGGAACAACGGCGGCGTGATGATAAAGGGCGCTTTCTCTGCGCCGCCGTTCTGGGTTTCTATCCAGGACTGGATCAGATAGGGGCCGGTATCCGAGTTGGTAACGCTCAGCGAGGCCTCTTTTTTGCCGCCGTCGTAAATCAGGCGGGTGCCGCCAACGGTAATTCCGCCAGCATCGGCCGCCTGCGCCAGCGGAACACACAGCGACAGTAACAATACTTTGAGCCAGATATTCATAACGTTCATCATGCTCCGCGAAAAAAACGGGCTGGCCGCAGCCGGCCCGTAAGTACTCCACCCGACACGGGCGAGTAGAGAAGGGTGACAATCTTTAGTTGTAGATAATGTTAAAGGTGGCCGTGGAGTTGGCCGGACCGGCTGTAATTGCAGCGTTGTTCGCCGTTGCGTAGTAACGCGCAACGAAGTCCAGGGTGTTATCGCCGGTTTTCAGTGCGTAGGCCGATGAAGGCTCAAACAGCGAAACGACGGCATTGGTGCTGTCGGAGAGCTGGATCCCCACGTTTTTAGCCACACCGGCTTCCTGCGTCAGGGCCAGCACTTTGTTGTCACCGTCCAGAGCCAACCCATCAAATTTCACCTGAGCGGTTTTTCCGTTCAGCGCAGCCGGGCAGCCGGTCAGTTTAATAGTGAATTGGGTGGGAGAAGCCGTATCGCCGGAGCTGGTGAATGAGCTGCGGGATACGGTTCCCAGAGTGACGGTGAGCGGGGTGCCGACCGGGTTAACAACGGTGCAGGCATCGTCGGTGATTGCGCCGACGAACTTGATTTCTCCATCATCCGCCATTGCGGCGGTAGAGCAAATGCCGGCGACCAGAGCAACAGCAATCAGATTCTTTTTCATATATATCTCTCCTTAAAAATGCGTCTGACGACGCATTTGATTCCATTGGCTTCAAGCTGTTTTTAGGCCGCAAGAGCCATACTTTTGGGGGGGGGGCAATTTGGCGGCAAAATGAACACATAACTGAACAAAATGTTCCAAATTGACCAGTTTGGTTGTTGGTCTCGTTTATATGCGGATTTTTTGTTTTTTTTGGTTTTTTAGGTTGGGTTTTTATTCATTGGCAGAATAAAAAAACAATTTATTCCACAACAAAATAGTAATAAGAAGTGTCTTATATGAGTTTAAAATTGAAATGAAATTGTTAATTTTCTTTCGTATAAGAAAATTCGGCTTATAATTTATTGATTGGTATAGGTAAATTCTTAGGAGGTGTATGAAAAGAGGGGTGCATTGACAGGCTGAATATTGATTATTAGTATCATGGTCAATTTGGAACAAAATGTCCATATAGTTACATTTCGTTACATATATTTTGTGGTCTTTCCTTGAATATTACCAGATGCGGGTAAAACGATGCGCATTCGTTGCGGTATAAAGCACCGTATGTTGGATGCTTCGATGCCCCAGATAGTCCTGGATTAGTCGTGTATCCACCCCCTTGTCTGCCAGGGCAAAGCCGCATGCGTGGCGTAACATATGCGGGTGCGCATCAACCTTAAGCTGAGCTTTCCGCCCATAATTACGCAGTAATTCATAAATTTGCTGGCGCGAGAGGCGGTTGCCTTTTTGGGATAAGAAAAGCCACTCTTTCCCTGCATGCTTATGCCGGGAGCGGGTTTTGAGCCAGGCATAAAGTGCATTACGCTCAAGGTCGTAAAGGGGATGAATGGTAGACAACCCATTTTTTAATCTCCTGATAAATATGCTGTTATTAGATAAATCAATATCTGCAAGCCGCCAGCTGTTAATTTCACTGACCCTGCAACCATGGATGAAACACATCCATATAAGACAGGTGTCTCGTTCTGGGTTATTCCCCTGACTTGCAGCCTCAATCAGCTTTTTTATTTCCGGTTCAGTAAGGTATTTCCTATTTTTCATGGTTTCCTCTTGTCAAGAAAATATGCATTGCACTGTATTTCAGGCATTCTATATCAGTAACTGAAGGCTACAAGGATGACTCGGTAAATTTTAAATGCACATTTTTTGTGTAATGATCTTTTTCAAAGAAGAGGCATTTGCCCTCTTTTTGTCACAAATTAATAATGTCTTTGTTTTATAAGGTGTTTCTCTTCGCTCAACGCCCATTGCAAAGTGGGGCGGCAACAGAAATTGGCTATACAAAGAGTCCTGCATCAATTTATGCCGGGCTCATTTTTTGGGTAATCGAAGACGGCGGGTTCTCCCGGGCATAAATTTTATTATCTAAGATAATACCCCCCACCTTGAAATACAGGGTTCTATATTATCACTGCTATGAGAGAGGCTAATATTCAGAGCCAGTATCAGCCCCTCTGAAAATAATTTCTGTTTACGTTGTTAGACTGCCTGCAAGTGCTATTCCGAATCAGTGGTTAAACAGATTTTTGGCGTGAGCGTTCTGTTTTCAGTGTGGCAACTCACCCTGAAATCTGCCCTGGTCAAAATGTTCCACTTTAAAGCCGGGTAGTCCATGCGTGGAACGCCACGCTTTTATTACTTCAACGACACCTTCCGGAGAGTCATCTTGCCCTGGTTTAGGGTAGTAGATTACATCCATGCCATCAGGGTGCTGTGAAAGTCTTTCAAATTCATGGACAGCGGCTGTATGCGCCTCCTCGCTTTCATAATCAGCATTGAAGATTTTCCTTAAGAACGCGATAAACTCTTGCTCGGTATAGTCAGAGATACAATTCTTATCGTTCATTTTGGGATTGCCCTAAATTGAGTGTCCAATGGATGAATTAATAATGGGGTTGCCCGCCGGAAACGCCGATACTTCTGTTACACGTAATTTGATGAGCGCCGGGCTCAGCATATTTGATTGTATGTTACCGGAATGACACAGAATTTCTAACTCTCCCCTTTAACAACAGACGCCCAGCCAATACCATCAACTGAAGCGTCTGTATGTAAGCTACAACTCTCACCTACCCATTAACACAAACACCCCCCATCCAAAATACTCCCGCGTGTAGGCAACATGCCGCTTAGGCGACACCGTCAACGTTTTCCTGACTTCCCCGGCAAACTCATCATCCGGATTTTCCTCCAGCCACCGGCGCATAGTCAGCCATTTAGCCGCCTCATACCTGTCCCAGCCTTCCTGGTCCGCCAAAACCATCTCCACCACGTCATAACCCAGGGTAGTGAAAGAATCGACCAACGCAGGAAGGGTAAGAAAGTCCGCGACAGAATCCACGCCACACGCTTTAGCGACATCGTCCGTTGGCGGCAACTGACGCCAATAAGGCTCGCCGATAAGCAGCATCCCTCCGGGCTTAAGGCTCTTGGTCAACAGCGCAATCGTCCCGGCAGCGCCTCCGCCGATCCAGGTGGCGCCAACACACGCCGCCACATCACATTTTTCTTCGGCTACGTAACCAGCAGCATCGTTATGAATAAACTCAACGCGGTCAGCAACGCCAAGCTCCTTGGCGCGCATCTTCGCCTGCGTACTGAACAACAGGCTCATATCTACGCCGGTGCCGGTAATGCCATGGTCGCGTGCCCAGGTGCAGAGCATCTCGCCCGAGCCGCTGCCGAGGTCGAGTATGTGCGTACCCGGCTTCATGCGTAACACGCTGCCGAGCGTCGCGTACTTCTCCGGCGTGAACGGGTTATGAATGCGGTGCGCGCTTTCGCTGATCGTAAAAATACGTGGGATATCCAATTCAGAATTCCTTTTTATTAGTGAGTGAGTCAGAGGGCCATCCCTCTGACTTCTTTTCCGCCGGGCATCAGCCGCGTTACACCGCGGCTGATGCCATTTCTTCAACGGTTATCCGGCTGAGACCGGACGTTATTCAGCCCGGTCGTGTTGATGCGATACGGTTGGCCGTTGACGGACTTAATCAGTTTTTTGGTTTGGAGTTTTTTGAAGACGGCGAGCGTGCAGTCGCTGAGCAGCAGCCCTTCGCGGCTGTAGCATTCAACGGAGGTGACGCGGCCAGAGGCGTCGCGGATGTGCGTAATGCGTCCACCTTTGGCGAGAACGTGTAAGGTACGTTGTTCCTGACGGGATAAATTCATACTGAAAACCTGTTAATCATCATGTGCAAAACGTGCAAACACACAGCGGTGTCCGCATTCGATTTCGGCGCATTGATAATCAGTCCGGCCTGAAAAGGTCGGGAATCTGATTATCTGATGATTACATTCTCCAGCATCAAAGCCTCGGTACGAGTTGAAAGGTATTTACGGAGAGAATGATAACACGTGTTTTTTATATGGGAATAGGCGGGGCGGAAAAATGTGATCGCGGAATGGCGCCCGGATAGCTTCATTTCTCACCGGGAGCGCGCCGGCATCAAGCGCCTTTTTTAACGCGGCAGGCACCACCGGTGGCGAAGGTGAGTTCAAAAGCAGGGCGCTGACAGCGCCACCTGCCTTTTTCTGTCGCGCCCCAATATGAAGTAAGGGATAATCCGTGGATTGCGAAACCCGCATCGGGCTATTTGTCGCTCTGAGGGAGAAGTGTGTGGCACGGAATATTTCATCAATGGTGTGGGTTGTTTTGGGCTGCGCGCTTTTAAGCGGATGTGTGTTTTACGATCACAACTTCCCGCCCCGTATTGAGGGCGTTGTCACGGAGCAGGGGCAAGCATTAGCCGGCGTGCAGGTTTCGCTGAAGCAATTCAACCAAATCGTTAAAACAACGCACAGCGATGAAAAGGGCTGCTTTTCATTTGAAACTCCGGGGGAATGGCGCGTCTTTATTCCCATTGGCCCGATAGATCGTGTTACGGAGTGGTCTATCGTTATCGGGCAACCCCCGCAGAGCATCGTGGGTTATCAATACCGCCGGTTTGGTGGCGTTTTATCGGGACACACCGGTGACGATCATATCGTTCTGGATTGCGATCTTTCTTTGGAGAACAAGGAAAAGGTGCGCTCTGAGTATGATTCTTTGTGCACAGAGAAAATGAGGCGTTTTCGCTACCGGCAATGATGCGGCTGCCGGGCAGGCACGCCATCGTCATGGCATATACACGGCGAATGGCATGAACCGGCCTTATTTACTGAAACAGCCGTTCCCCAGCTGATGGTAGCGACCGAGCGCGACGATATACTTTTTGTTGTTCCCGCCGGCGATGGCGTTCTGGTAAGACTCTCCGGGCAGCATATAGAACTGCGTCGAGCTTTCATCATCGCCGTGACAGCCTTTCTGAATAATGACCCGGAAAAAGGTATTTCCGGTATTCCGGATGGTTCCCGTGCGCTCATCAACCTCAAACTTCAACGTGGTTTTGCGCGGGCGTACCACCAGGATAGTGCTCATTGCCACAACGGGAAGGACATCCGAGTACTTATTCTGTGTTTTCAGCGGGAACATCCGTACCGGCGACTCCCTGAAAATCACGCGATAATAGCGTTCAACGCCGTCTTCCGGGCCGCGGTAGAACAGTTTAAAGTACTCTTGCCCGCCGGCCTGAACGGTAAATTTCAGCGGCGAGTAAACCACCTCCATCGGGCCGCCGATAATACGGTTTTCTCCGCCTGCTCCCGGTTTGTCGATTTTATACGCCGATATCGTATACAGGTTGGTTCGGGGAGTATCGTTGACCATCGGGCGGGAGATAAAACGTTGATCCGGCCCCATGTCATAAATCAGGGCGTTAAAATAGGCCGCGCCGGCGGAAGGGCCAAACATCGCCGCCGCCAGGCCGAGCGCCAGGTTGATCCTGCGTAACGTCGCCATACGTTTCTCCCTCATTGGTTTACTTCACGCCCACCCAGGTTGCCGTGACCCTGACTTCCCCGCTGGCATTCACCGTCCCCATCCAGTCATGCCCTGTGGTGGTGAACAATGAGCGTGAGTCATTCATCGGAAACAGCAGGTTGAGCGTCGTGGTGAAAAAGAACCCGTCGTCGACAGCGGCGTTCCAGGTGGTCTGTACCCAGTTGGCGGATGTCATGTTGATCGGCGCTTCCGAACAACTGTTGCGCTCCGTGACGGTGGCGCCGGATTGCGCGGTATAGGACAGATACGCCGGTATGGGAACGCTCAGGCCGCCGTCCGCTGAGGTGAATAGGCAGTATGGCACATTGCCGATCGTCGTGGCGTCCCCGACGACCTGCGCCATGATACTGTCCGCCTGCCGTGAGGCGGAGGTGGTGACCCGGTATTCGAACGTAATCGGCTCTTCGTTGCCGATCATACCGGACTGCTTCGGATGTGAATTCCCGTCCGTTGACTGAATGCTGATCCCGTACTCTTTGGGAATGATGTTAAGCATGCTTGACGCGGTGAACTGGTAATAGCCGGACTGCGGCGTATTCGTGTTATCGAAGTAGAACGTGAACAGGGAATCCTTATTGGTTAAGTCCGTACCGGCATTCAGCGTTTTAAGGAAGAAGTCGTTAGACAGGAAAACGTACACGTAATTTCCGCTGGTGGAAAACACCTTGTCGTAGGTTGTGTCGGTAGAGTAACGGGTCCAGTCCACGCCGTTTCCGCTGTACATGACTTCTCTGGCCGCGGGTTTAAAGCCCAGCGCATCGGTGTCGAGCACCATTTCGAATTTCAGGGAGGAGGTGACGCGTTCCGTTTCCTGTAAGGTGTAGGAAACCATTTTACAGACGATGCCGGTCGTGCTGTTGACCACGGCAATCTCGCACAGATCGCCGCCATTGCTGATGCTGGGCGTGCCGTCGCTGGCGACCCAGATTTCGGCCATCGACCCGGTGCTTTTCAGTGAGAGGTGACCGACTTTGGTCAGGTTAATCGTGTAATAGCGCCAGTTGGCGCCGGATTCCAGATCCTTACAGCGTGTGCTTGGCGAATAGTTATAGTCGGTGGTGGTGTAGCACAGGTTTAACTCCAGCGAATCAACGCTGCCCACTGGCCGGTTACGGAAATATTCAAAGGCCGACGGGGTTAATGAGCCTAATCCGTCGTTGCCGTTTGCCGTGCTGCCGCCGGACATCGTGTGGTAGATGCCTTCGCGATCGGTATACTCCGCGGGGATGAAACCGGTTGGCGGGCAGGTACTGCCGGAGATCATGCAGCGGATACCGGCAAAGGGCTCAGTGATCGGCGAGTTGGTCAGCCACAGGTCAAAGTAACGGTTGCTGTAACTCCAACTGGAGTAACCGAGATAGCCCAGGCTGCGCTGATTGGTGGAATAACGCGTCCAGACGTTCGAGCCGGAAAAGCGCGGATTAAGTGAACCGGGCGTAATAAAGTATTCATTATCCACGTTGTTCTCAATGAACAGATACGTGTTCGAACCCGAACCGCTGTTCGTCGGATTCACGGCCTGCGCCGGATCGACGACAAGCCATCCGCCGAGCGCCAAAAACGCGGCGCGCCAGTTAATAGACATCTTTGTTCCTCCCTCCCGTGCGGGACGCGATCTGTTTTTGTACGTCGCACTGAATATCGCCAATCCACACCGCGCCGCGGGCGTTGCGCAGGTCCAGATCGGCCTCGCACACGCCGCCGTTGGTATCTACCAGCGTGATGACCGGATAACGTTTGTCGACGTCCATGGCGAATTCGCCATACTCGTCGGTCCTGGCCTTACCGATATGGTTATGAATGTCCGTATTGGCATAAATACTGCCGTTGGTTCTTTTCGCCCGCCCGAATACCGTTACCAGTTGTTTAATTTCGGGGGTGATCACGCCGACGTTGCCCGGATACAGCACCACCTGGCTGCGGCGTCCGCTGACGATATCCACGCTGTCTTCCGCGTTCTTGTCATTCATCAGCTCAACCTTATATTCGGCATAAGGCGGCAGGCTGATGTAATTGCGTTTTCCGGTCAGCGGGTAGTTGCGGCCGTTAATCTGCGCCACCATTCTCCCTTGTTCGCTGAAGTTAGTGTGCACGACCAGACCGGCGCTTTGGTTGCCTTTGCCGGCGGCAAAGCTATCTTTGGTCCAGGCGACGCTGCCCTGTGAACTGAAGCTGACGTTTGAGTTATGATCGGAGGTTTGGGTGACGGAAACCGTGCCTGCGTTATATTTGGTGTCATAAGAAACGTAGCCGTTCGCCGCATAGTTATCAGCGCGGTAACTGCTGTCATTCTTACTCTTGATACGCTTGGAGATCGCCGCGCCTACCTGGGTGATCACGCTGTCGTCAAAGCTTTTGCGCAGCGTGGCGTTGGCCAGCATATTGCCGTTTTCATTGGAGACGCCGGCGCTGAACCAGGTGGCAAGCGGCAGCGAAACGTCGATATTGACGTATTTATCGTTGACGCCGCTGCGATCGTCGTAATAGTAGCGCTGAACCCCGGTGCGCAGGGAAACGGTGGCGTAGCGGTTGGAAAACAGCGACTGACTGTAATCGACGGTGGTGTATTTATTGCCAAAATATTTGTTTTCCGTTCTGCTGACGGAGAGTGACCCCAGATACGGCGTAAACGTCTTCAGGTTGGTGGTTGCGCCTATGGAAAAATAGTCGCCTTTGCGCATCGGCAGGTTATTGCCGATATGGCTGTATTCGCGCGATCCCCAAAAAGAGCCGTAACCGCCCGGTACCGTCACGTTAAGCGTTGAAATGCTCTGCCAGCTTTGGTCTGTAGCCAGCAGCATTTGCTGGTTAGCCGTCACCAGGTCATTGAAGGCGACGTTAACCTCCGTCTCGTTGACGCCGTTTTTGTCGAATCCGTACAGCGTGGATTTCAGGCTTACGCCGGATAACCAGGGCTGACGTGTTGACATCGCCACGCCGGAAATCCAGGTTTCTTTCTTCCCGTGATTGATGTTGTTGTGGTCGCGGTAGTCCATTTTGTTGTATTCCAGCATGCCGCCAAACATCTGCCAGGAGAAATCGCCGGTGACGCTGGATTTGCGCGCGAACGTTTTATTGACCTGCGCCGTGCGTGAACTCACAACCTTGCCATTGACCACCACCTGAACATCGACGGCATACACGCCGAACGGTAAGCGGGAAGTATCGATCTCATAGCTCCCCATCGAAAAGTTCTGAATGCTGAGCAGCTTGCCGTCGCGGTAAACATAAACTTCGCCGGCGGCGGGCAGGAACACGGTAATCGGTACCAGGGAAAGACGGGTGTCTTCTATCTGGGTACTGCTTTTGTTGCCGTAGGTCATGCCATAAATACGGCTGGAATTAAGCGCGCTCATGCTGGCGATGGATTGCAGGTTCCAGGTGTCGACCATACCGGCCGCGGCGCGGTATCCCTGAAAGTCACGCTCATACATCGCCCGGTACAGCTCGCCGTTACGGTCGGAGGTGCCAATGCCGTACACGGAGCCGTTCAGGTTGAGGTGATGCTCCTTCCATGCGGTGGTGTTGTCCAGCGTGATATAGCTGCTGGCGTTGTTCGCGCCGCTGAATTTGTTGTAATAGCTGCCGACCGTATAATTCAATACGTTAGAGACGTTTTCAGCCGAAGAGTTACCCAGCATATTGGTGCGGGGAATGATCGCCGCGGCCATCGCCTCACGGCTGACGGTCAGTTCCAGGTAGAAGGAGCGGGTATCCAGCGAAATAGAGGCATTGTTGCCTAAACGAATCTGCGTTCCGGTACCGAAGCTTTTCTCTTTCAGCCCGGCCAGCAGCGTTTTCAATTGCGCAGACAGTTCGGTTCTGTCCGGCAATTCATCCAGCGTTATCTGATTGATCTGAAAGGCGCCGTCTTTGATGGCGAGAACGGCGTCCGCAATTTTCTGCTGACTGCGGTTCAGCGCCTGATCGCCGTCATAACGGATAAATACGGGGACATTCATGCCCTGCTGGAGCGCATTTGCAAAAACGGCGGGGATAACATAATTGTTTACCTGAACGGGCATATTGCCTGCCGGGAGTACATCACCGGCGCCAAGCAACAGGCCGAATAAAATCGTCCCTTTTACGTACTCCAACTTATCCATAAGTTTTTCTCTAATTTACATTAATGTATTTCTTGTCGTGCCATATCCCGATGCGCGTTTTGCTATTAGAGAGGTCCGTATGCTTTATTTTCACGTCGATGCCCGGCATTAAGTAATATCTCTCCCGGCACCCTTGTCCTGTGTCTTTCGTTTTATCGCGGCAAGGGCCATAAGAAATCACCCTGAAGCTGGCATTTCCTGTGTTCGTCACGGTTCCGTTCTGGTATTTGAACTCAAAGCGTTCCTTGCGCGGCGCAACGACCAGGATGGTGCTGATAATGGCGGAGGTGGTCGCTTGTCCGAGGCGCGCGTTCTTGTTCGCGTCATATTCCATTACCGGCTCGTCGGTCCAGGAGAGGCGGTAATAGCGCTCTTTGTCGTCTTCCGGACCTCTATAGAAAAAGCGGACATTTTCTTTCGCACTTCCCGGCAGAATCAGGCTGGCCGGCGTGGAAAGCAGTTCAGACTTGCTTTCCATCGGAATCACCACGCCTCCCGCCATCGGCGATGAGATCCGCTCAACGCTGATGCTGACATAACGTGCCATGTCCGTCGTATTACTGATTTCTTTCGCCAGGTTGCTGCTGCCCGGAGACATCATTGAGGTGACATCACCCACATTAATTGCCTGCGCGGAAAAAGGGGCCAGCAGGGGAATTAATACGGTAAGAAGGGATTTAATTTTCATGATGTGTCCTTAAAAGGAGGTCATGAGACCTCCTTTTTTACTGAAGAATGGTCTGTCCTGAGAAAATCAAACGGTCCAAACGGCAGTAAACTGAACTTTCACGTCACCGCTCCAGTAACCATCCGTCAGATCTTTGAACTCTGAGGGCGTCGTGCCGTCAGCGGTTGCGGAGTCAATGGAGAAGGTGAAGTTACCCTGGGCGCTGCTACGTTCGGTACCTGCGTAAGCGGAGCTGACAGCCAGAGCATCCAGACCGGCGGAGATGTTGTTCTGTACGTCAATCATGGTAGTCGGCGTACTTTTGCTCAGTGCAGAACCGTTCCAGGCAACGCCTACGTCCAGTGTTGAGGCGTCGTTGCTGCGGGTCAGCGTGTTGCTGACGAGCTGGGAGGTCAGTACGAAGTCAGTTGCGCCGGACTGGCCCTGAATGGTGACGTCAAAAGCACCAACCTGGGTGTTAAAGGCTTCGATGCCCTCAGCATATTGGAACGTCAGGGATTTCAGCGGAGTAACAACCAGCGCGCTTTTGGTGTCTTTGGTTGCCGTTGCATCCCAGGTTGCTGTTGCAGATGCGGTAATATCATCAGCCAGAGCGTTGGAACATACAAATGCAGCGGCGCAAACAGCCAATACTAACTTTTTCATCTTATATCCTTAAAAATTGAAATTAACTATCCTTAATAAACAACGTGCTTTTTACAGCGGTACTATAAGTGTATGTGGGCACCTCCACCTTGGCGTTATGTTGTTTTTAAACAATAGGCAAAGAATAAGCTTTACCTATATGAATAACCTGCTCTTTTATAGCGATTTTTCTTTATTGGAATAAGTGCGTGGCTTATTTTTCAAAATGAAATTACTTTCCCTTGTTTCAGGAAGGGAACGTTATTTCGGATATATGCGTTTTGCTTAACCTATGTGGGCGAACCGGGTTTTACTCAGCGAACGAAGCCCAGGCTGGTTATATATGCAGGATTAATCTGTTTTAGCTTGATTGGTGAAAAAGGCAGCATGGCATTCTGTCTGATGCCTCGCCGCTCTCATCCTCGTTGTGGTATAAGCCTCTCATAATCCATTATGACCTTTAAGCTTTATCTTGTTGTTTATTAGGTTACAGTGAGGATTATTCTTAATCAATGGGTAATTCGCTCTTAGAGATTAACTAAGAATTTTCAAGACAAATGAAAGTCAAGCCTGCGTTGTAAAATCACTTATTTATCATGTTGATGCTGATCGGCTTGTGAAGTGATTATGAAAATTTAAGAAAAATCCATACGGCAAAATTTTCGATTTAAGTGTTTTATTCAAAAAATTTATGTTTTTTTATATAATGTCGGCATTTGTGCTTGAATAATTTTCCTAGGAAAAGTATCTTCTCCTTAAGAAAGTAGGGGCTTAGGAAAATTCATTCTCATAGATATTTTTTTACTTACAGTAATAAGTTTAAACAAAGCCTAAACGGCTGTAGTAATAATTTTGTTGACTATGAAGAATGATTTTACAAATTTTTAAAATGTTTTTGGCCTGAATAATAAAGTCAAAAATGTCTTAATATCAATCAGGTTCGGAGTTAGCAAATGTTTTATATTTACAAGTCTGTGCTAAGGGTTAGTTAAAGTTTTGGCCTGTCCTGTCCAAAGCGTTAGCTTATCTTTTGGTAAAAGTTAAATTATTACCTGAATGGATTCAAAAACGTTATGAACTGGTTGATTAATTTAGTAGGGGATAATTTCAAAAGGAGTTGTTATGGTGAGATATTATTTTATTTCTGATAATAGATACTTCTTAGCGGGTATCGAATCAATATGCAAAGATACCGGGCTGATGTTTACCTCTGTCTATATTGAGACGATGACGCACGATGTCAATATTTCCGTGCATCGGGAAGATGTCGCCATAGTGTATCTTTCGGCGATGATGCAATACCAGGATTTATTATCAAAGGTATATCGGTTGTTTAAGACGGTGCTCTTCATTATTGATGGAGAAATAGAGGAAACGGCAGATTCGTCTACCCTGATTCCCGCCTCTATGTCCGGGTCTGAACTGATCGTCACGTTACTTAAAGCGAGCGTGGTCAGGCAGCATATCCCGCAGATTACCGACAGGGGAAGAGTCATTCTTGAAGGACTTTATCGGGGAAAATCCGTTTTTGACATCAGTCAGCGTGCTCAGATCAGGGAGAAAAGCGTTTATGCCCTGAAAAGAAACCTTTTGAAACAGTTGGGGCTGGGGAAGATGAACAGCGCCTGTGGGTTGGCTATCGCTTATAACACGCTGGTTTTGCAGATAAAAAACAAAAATATGTTCGCAGAGCGCCGACCTGTTGATGAGCCAGTGGAAAACCTGCCCGTGCCGTCGCGCGGTTCATCTTCGGCGGTGTTCAATTATATTCTTACCATGTAGCGTATCCACGCCGGTAAATTCAGGGCAGCCCCAGTCAGTTATCTTGTTCCGGAACAGGAGGCTGTGAGAGTGCGTCCTGTCCGCCGTGGCCCGTTGAGAAGCCATCCATTGAAAAACACGCCATCCTGCACTTTAATGTGCAGCCTGCCTGGTTTCGGAAAAACAGCGCCGGCTGAGCGACCGGAGAAGAAATGCGGGCTATTCGCTTTTCCCCTGTGACGCGTGGAGGTATGCCCCCGGATTCAGCTTCAGTGACGAAGCAGCCCGAAGCCGCGTTGAAGAATTGCAATGGCATGCGGCCCGCCACTGGCGACATCGCCACTCCCCCGGCGGGTCTGTGAAGTTTTCCTCTATTGATACCCCCTCAGCTAAACCCCTCATTGCGCCTTCGTGCCCGGTATCCGTTCATAAATACCGTGGTAATGCATATTACAGAATTAAAATTCATTTGTGCTATTAATTGCGATTTTTAATGCCATATTTTGATTTCATTAATAAAGGTAAATTTTTTGTTAATTCTGATCACATTTTTTAAACGATAGGGTAGGGCCGAAAGTGGTCATGTTGTATACAAGTCTACCTGCAGATTTTATGCACATGTAAAAACACCCTACAGAGGTCTGAATGAAGACGAATAAAATTAAGGTGTTAGCCCTTATCTTTGGAATGATCCTCGTGGCCGTGATGGCGATAGCCGGAAAGAAAACAAATGAAAATAAAACGTTTCTCTCCGTGGCGACGGCGTCGACGGGGGGAACTTACTATCCAATCGGCGTGGGGCTGGCGAATGTCTGGACGCACGCGCTGAAGGCCGACAACGTTCAGGTGACCGGTCAGTCCTCGGCCGGCTCGGTTGAGAATATCGACCTGATGCAGAAAGACGAAGCACAGCTGTCTATCCTGCAAAGCCTGATGGCGGTAGAAGCCTATGAAGGCGTACGTAATTTTGCCGGGCGTCCTTATACCGATCTGCGTTCCATTTCGATGCTGTGGCCGAATGTGGAACATTTTGTCCTGATGAACGGTAAAGCCAAAAACGGCACCCTGGATGATATTGACGGAACACGGTTTTCTGTCGGCCCGCAGGCCAGCGGCACCGAGCAGTCCACGCTGATCATTTTGCAGGGCGTGGATCTTTCCAAGGCGAAGATCGATCCGGAATATCTCGGGTACGGCGACACCATTGCGGCAATGCGTGACGGGCGTCTCGACGGCGGCGCGCTGCCGGCCGGCGTACCCGCTTCCGCCGTAACCGACATGTACGCCAGCGGCGTGGCGGCGCGCGTACTGGACGTGACGGACGCACAGCTGGAACAGATCAACGCGGTGGCGAACTCCTGGTTTCGCTTTGTCATCAAGCCGGATACCTATCCGGGGCAAAGCAAAGCCATCAATACCATCGCGCAGCCCAACATCCTGACTACCACCCGTTTTATTGATGAGAAGACCATCTACACGCTGACCAAGACGATGTTCGAGAACCTGCCCGACGTCCATCAGGTTCACAGCTCGGCGAAATATATCTCGCTGGAAAATGCCCTCAAAGGCGTCTCGGTTCCGCTGCATATCGGCGCCTATAAGTATTACCGGGAAGCCGGGCTGACGATCCCGGCCTACCTGATACCGCCCGAAGCAAAAGCTGCCGCCGGCGTTGACCCGACATCCTCCGCTAACCTCTGATTACGCTGAGCGAGGCCTTATGATGATTGAAAAACTGGATCCGCAAACCGGCGACTGGGATAAAGAAGCCGGTGGCGGAAGCCGCCCTCTGACGGGCATTTACTTAACCATCGCCACGGTACTGGCGATCGTGATTTCGCTGTATGCCATCTACGCCAACGTGCTGTCCAATACTCAGGAGTTTTACCGCAATACGGTGTTTCTGATCGGCATATTGGTGCTGGGATTTATTCTGTTTCCGTTCAGCAAACGCTATGCGACTTCCCGGTTTAATGCCCTGGATTATCTGTTCATTTTTCTGGCGCTGCTGAGCTACGGCTACTTCTATTTTTTCTATTTTGACTTACACGTCGTCAGGAAAAGCATTCCCAACGTCACTGACTATGTGATGGCAACCATCGGCATCGCCGTGCTGTTTGAGGCTGCCAGGCGCACCACCGGCTACTTCATTCCGGGGTTGGCGACGTTTGCGATTATCTACGCGCTGTTCGGCCAGTATTTTCTCGGCATCTTCGGCCACGCAGGCTTTTCGGCGGAGCGCCTGCTTTACCGGTTGTTTATGACCGGCGAAGGGATTTTCGGCATTACGCTTTCTACGGCCTCTACCGCGATCGTGGTGTTTATCCTGTTCGGCGCGTTTCTCAGCGTCAGCGGCGCCACCGCGTTGTTTAACGATCTGGCGATGGCGATTGCCGGCACGCGGCGCGGCGGCCCGGCCCAGGTGGCGGTGATCTCTTCCGCGCTGACCGGCTCGCTGAGCGGCAGTGCGGTCGCCAACGTCGCCACCACCGGTACATTCACCATTCCGCTGATGAAGGCGATCGGGCTTTCGCCGCGTTTCTCCGGCGCCGTGGAAGCGGCCGCCTCCACCGGCGGTATGATTATGCCGCCGATCATGGGCGCCGCCGCGTTTATCATGGCGGGCTTTTTGGGGATCTCCTACACCGCCATTGTGGTTGCCGCGATCATTCCGGCGCTGCTTTACTATGCGGCGCTGATTATTGCCATCGACGTGGAAGCGAAAAAGCAGGGGCTGAAGGGCATTCGCAAAGAGAACATTCCGCAGGTCGGGCAGGTGCTGAAACGGCGGGGGCTGTTGCTGTTGCCGTTGGTCATCGTCATTGCCACCCTGTTAGCGGGAAGAACGCCGATTTACGCCGGTTTTCTGGGCATTGTCACGATTATCGCCGCCAGCTGGCTGTCGCTGGATACCTCGGTGAGGATGACGCCGAAGAAAATCGCACAGGCGCTGAACGAGGCGGCGCGCGGCGCGATTCAGGTGACGCTGGCCTGCGCCGCGATCGGTGTGATTATCTGCGTAGTAACCATGACCGGTATCGGCTCCACCCTGGCGTTCAACATCGTTTCGATGACCGGCGGCGTTCTGTGGCTGATCCTGCTGGTGGTTATGGTGGTCTGCATCGTTCTGAGTATGGGGCTGCCTTCCACCGCGCTGTATATCGTGGTGGCGGTCACGGCGTCGCCGATCCTGATTCAGGCCGGGGTGAATCCGCTGGCGGCGCATTTCTTCGTGTTCTGGTTCGGCGCGCTTTCCAACATTACGCCGCCGGTCGCCCTTGCCAGCTATACCGCGGCCAGCATCGCGAAAGCAGATCCGATGCAAACCTCCTGGATGGCGGTAAAGCTGGCGCTGCCCGGTTTTATCATCCCGTTTATTCTGGTGTACAACCCGATGCTGTTGATCCTGGGAGAGGGCGTTAACGCGCTGTCCATACTTCACATGATCGTTTCGGCATTGGCAGGGATTTACGCCTTGTCCGTCGCGACCGGCCGTTTCTGGATCATCAAAACCAACTGGCTGGAAAACAGTCTATTGGCCGTTGCCGCCATCATGCTGATCAAGCCGGGATTATTTACCGATATTGCCGGTATCGGGCTTATCGCCATTGGGGCGGTAAGTCATATCGCCCGCAGCCGCCGGATAAAAATGCGGGTAACGTCGTTTCAGCAGGGTGAACTCGGTGATTAAAAAGGTTATGCGCCAAAAAGCGGCACATCAGATTTTGGCGCAACTCAAAGAGAAAATTCATGACGGCACGTATCGGGTCGGGGAGCGGCTTCCGTCGGAGAATCAGCTGGCGCAGGCTTTCGGCGTCAGCCGGGTCCCGATTCGTGAGGCGCTCAGTATGCTGGCGCTGAGCGGGATCGTCTCATCCCGCCAGGGCGGCGGCCACACGGTTGAGAACCACTCGCTGCTCAGCAAGTATGAGCCGCTGGAGATGGAGGTGATCGGCCGGGAGGAGGCGTATGCCCTGCTGGAGATGCGGGAGATCCTGGAGAAAGAGGCTGCGGCGCTGGCCGCAGTGCGCCGCAGCGAGGAGGATCTGGCCCGTATCGAGCTGGCGCTGGAGGATTTCAAACGCACGGCGGAAGAGCAGGATCTTATCGGCCACGAGCAGGATTACCTGTTTCACCGTGCCATCATGCTGGCCTCGCATAATCCTTTTTTAGTGCAGGTCCTCGATAACATGCATGAACTCTATCTCGGGGTATTAACTTATTCGCTGAAAAAGAACCTGGGAAATCCGGAGGAACGCCAGCGCGTTATCGATGAGCATGAGCAGATCGTCAACGCGATCCGGCAAGGCGAGGAGCAGTTGGCGGGCATCAATATGCGCCGTCATCTCAGTAACGTAAAAGAAAAACTCGATCGATTAAATAAGCAGTAACTAAGGAACCTGATATGTATGACTACATTATTGTGGGCGCCGGTATCGTAGGATTGGGCGTGGCGAACGCATTGCAGGAACGCAGTCCGCAAACGCGGGTGTTGGTGCTGGAGAAAGCGTCCGGCCCCGCGATGCATCAGAGCGGCCATAACAGCAACGTCGTACATTCGGGCATTTATTATAAACCGGGCAGCCTGAAAGCCAGGCTGGCTAAAAAGGGCAATGACACGCTGTATGCCTTCTGCCGGCAACACGAACTTTATTACGATCGCTGCGGTAAGGTGATTGTCGCCACCAGAGAGAGTGAGTTGGCGCAGCTGGAAAATCTTTACCAGCGCGGCATGGAGAACGGCCTTGATGTCAGCCGGCTAACGCCGGAACAACTGAAGGCGCGTGAACCGTATGTGAACGGCATCAGCGCGTTGCTGGTTCCTGCCGCGGGGATCGTTAACTACCGTCAGATAGCGCAAACGCTGGCACAGCTTATCCGCCAGCGCCAGGGAAACATTCTTTATCATCAACCCGTGACACAGATCCGGGAAAAGAGCGATCGCGTAGAGGTCGCCACCGCTTCTGAAACCTTTCAGGGCAAATGGCTGATTAACTGTGCGGGCCTGTTCTGCGATCGTATCGCCAGGCTCGCCGGTTATAACGTCGACATGAAGATCATCCCGTTTCGCGGGGAGTATTACGTGCTTAACGCCGATAAAAATTATCTGGTCAATCACCTGATTTATCCGGTGCCTAATCCGGACTTTCCGTTTCTGGGCGTTCACTTTACCCGGATGTATGACGGCAAGCGCGATGTGGGGCCTAACGCGGTGCTGGCGTTTAAGCGCGAGGGGTACAAAAAGTCTGACGTGAGCCTGAGAGATTCGCTGGAGACGCTGACGTATCCCGGATTCTGGAAAATCGCCGGAAACTACCTGGGCGAAGGCTGGGCGGAAATGCGCCGCTCCTGGTCAAAAAAGCGATTTGTGGAGAATGCCCGCCAGCTACTCCCCGCTTTGCAGGCGGACGACATCCGCCCCGGTCCGGCCGGCGTAAGAGCGCAGGCGTTAACGCTCGACGGCAGGTTGGTGGATGACTTTCATATTATTAAAGGCGCGCGTTCGCTGCATGTCTGTAATGCGCCTTCACCGGCGGCGACCGCATCAATAGCGATCGGTCATGAAATCGTGACGTCGTTTCTGCGCTAGCGGGTAGCCGGGATATAACCTGACGGGGCTGAACCATATCGGTGATTAATCCCGTCACGTTATTTCAGAATATCTTTGAGTAAATATACGATATGTCCAATCATTATCCGGCGCCTTATTTGGGGGATTATTTGCGTTAGTTTCACTCACGATGCTTTACGGTAAAAAATTCATATTAAAAATCTGCTTGAGAGTAAGTAGGTTATCTCTTTTATTAGTGGGGCTAATGCTTTACTAATTGTATTCTGATTGCTGATGAACTAAATAAGTATTGTGCCAGTGAATGTACCTGCATTACTGCACGATTGTTGTTTATATTCTCTGTCAGGCCATCATACAGCGTGAAATTGAAAGCATCACCGGCATGGCCGTGGAGCAGATATTCAGCAACGCCTGAGTTCAGGTGATCTATTTTCAACGTATTGAATCTAAAGCCGGTAATATTCAGGCTGATAACCCTGGTTATTTATCAAGAGGTTTCACATGAGAGAGTTAACGGTATATGAAGTTCAGGATGTCAGCGGCGCTGGCATTATTCAGGATGCGCTGACCCGGGGTGGAAGTATTCTGGGTGGCCTGGTCGGGAATGCCATAGGCAGCACGGTATTAGGTGTTGCCGGCGGCGTCATCGGAACTGTCGTACCGGTGCTCGGGAATGCTATCGGCGGGACGGTCGGCGCCGGTATCGGCGGGACGATTGGCGGCAGCATCGGCGGTGGCGTCGGTAACATCATTGGCCACACGGCAGGCGCTGCAATTGAAGGCGGCATCTCCGGTTTCTTTAGTCAGGTGTGGAACCGGTAGCCTCTTTTATTGGCGGCAGGGAATGCGCCCGGGTAATTATCCTCCCCGTTCTTCATCCGGGGAGGATATTGCACAATTTCCTGTGGTATAAATTTTCTCCGCATACCTGTTTTTGGTGAAAATAATTCCACAATTTATTTATGGGAATGGTCTGGAATTAACGCAAGCCATATTAAATAACACATGATGATATGATGTGTTAGGTATTGAAATAAATGAAAATAACGCAGCCTGAAGCGGCTGAAATAGTGTGCCATCCTAAATTAATATCACATCACGTATAAACAATTTGCACATGCTGCCGATAATAGCTCACCTCGTGGTACATGCTATCGATTACTGTTTCTCCTTAGACCTGAGAATTTCGTTTTATGTTAAAGAAAGTCAAAATATCCACAAGTTTGCTGTTGGTACTTATCCTGTTTGGCGTATTACAAGTAAGCTCAAATATTACTGCTTATATGTATCTCAAAGGCAACAATGAAAATATTGAGGACATCACTGCTATTGCTGATGAACTCACCCTGTTGCGCGATACCCGCTATCAGCTTCTCGAAACACAATTCATCATTAATAACTCTTTAATTGATATGCTCATCGGCGATCTGGATGAACAGCAATCCAAGATTGCCAGGGCGCGCAAAGGAAAAGAAACCGCCAAGGCGCTGTTTCAAAAATTCTGGGACATTCCGGGGCTGACGGAAGACAGCACACGTTGGGAGAAGCTGAAGCAGGCCTACAATGGCATGGACGACGTGCTTGACCGCCAGATCAGCGTGCTGGAAAAGAACCAAAACGCCGATACGATCATCAAAACGCTGAGCGGAATGCGCCAGATACGCTACCAGCGGCTGGAAAGCTTTATGACGGAGTTCGAAGCTTACAACAAGGTGGCAAACGCCACGTACACCGACGTTCAGAGCCATGCCAGTGAGAGTTATCAGAGCTTTTTTACCATTTTCATCTCATCGTTGGTTGCCATTCTGATCGTGATTCTGCTGGTACATCTGATGATGAAGTACATTCTGATCAAACCGCTGGCGAACATTACTGCGCATTTCGATCTGATAGAAAAAGGGGATTTACGCTCGCTGATCGCCATCGACAGCAAAAATGAGATCGGCCAGCTGTGCATCGGGCTGAACAAAATGCAAATGGGTCTGAGCTCGACGGTGGCGAATGTGCGCCAGGGCGTTGAGTCGATCAATCTGGGGAGCCGGGAGATTGCGGCAGGCAACATCGATCTCTCCAGCCGCACTGAAGAACAGGCTGCTGCGCTGACGGAAACCGCCGCCAGCATGGAACAGATCAGCGCCACGGTTCATCAGAATACGGAAAATACCAAGCATGCTTACAGCATGATCGACGCCACCGCCCAGGCCGCCCGCCAGGGGGAAACGTTGATGCAGAACGTTGCGGAGAAAATGCAGGCGATTACCGTTCACTCACAGCGTATCGGTGAAATCGTCGGCATGATCGAAAGTATCTCCTTCCAGACCAACATTCTGGCGCTCAACGCCGCGGTGGAGGCGGCCAGAGCCGGGGAGCAGGGGCGCGGGTTTGCCGTCGTCGCCAGTGAGGTTCGCAACCTGGCCCAGCGCTGCGCGACCTTTGCCAAGGAAATCAGCGTGCTGATTGCCAATTCGGAAGTCGATATTAAGGATGGCGTTCAGTGGGTGGAAAAAACCGGGGCCAGCATCAACGACATCGTGGTTTCCGTGAACAACGTGGCGCGCATTATGGAAAGCATCTCCCAGGCTTCCGGTGAGCAGAGTCGCGGCGTTGAGCAGGTTCATGCCGCGCTTACGCAGATGGATCAGGTGACGCAGCATAACGCCGCGCTGGTCGAGGAAATCGCCACCACGTCTGCCAACGTGGAAGCGCAGACACAGACGCTGGCGGAAGCGGTCGCGGCGTTCAGGGTAAACCGTGCAGATCAGGGCAGAGAAGAAGACGCTGCGCAAGCCCTGTTGCTGGACGCGCCGGCCTAACAGAATAACAGCGCCTTGGCCTTGCCCGTGGCAGGCAAGATTGCCACCGGATTTCAGCCGCAGGCGCTGATAAAGAAACCATCAGCATGAGCATTAATAAGGCGATTAATGCTCATGCTGTGTGCCAGGGATAATAGTGTCATCCGAAAGACACCGGAATCTGAATGTGCGAGAATTAACTGCGCGCAAATGGATATAAATTGTTGAAAGTTCTGATGCTTAAACAGAGAGTGGGTCAAGGCTGTAATTCACCGTTATTTATTCGGCGTGGCATCTTTGGTTAAGTATGCTGGTGACAATGCTGACATAATTGAATTATTGGTTTTTCTACAGCGTTGACTGTCGTTAATAACCGATAAACAGCCGTCCACTTTTCTGAATTTTCCTCCCGCGCTCTCCATCCGCATAATTGAATATAGCATGCGAAACGATTATCCGGGGGGCGTTAGCCGGTAAAGCCAGCACTGTCTCTACCCGCCTGAGACTACGGCCAAACGCCGTTGGCAAGCCGCTTCATCCGGTTTCCCATATTGTTTTTATACCTCTGGCAGAAAGTAAATTTGGTGAGCTAATTATTAGCTATACATTATTTTTAAAATATATTTAGTCCTGTGCTGATAGACAAATTTATATTGCGAAAAAAAATAACCTATGAAAATATGCACGAGAGTGGATTGGTTTAAAAAGGAACTTCTTTACTAATTCACTTTTATTTCTGATGAGCGATATCAGTGCCATGGTCATGATTATGCCCGTGACGCTGCTCATCTATCATTGGTTTTTTATATTATTATCTGGCGGAGAGCATTAGCTATGAGAGAACTTACGCACAGTGAAATTGAAAGTGTCAGCGGCGCAGGCGTTGTTGCTGACTTTATTAATAATATAGTTGATGCACCAGCTCGTGGGATCGGTAGCCAAATCGGTGATTTTGCCGGTGCGGTCGTTTCACAGGTCATCAGTGGCGCTAAAGGCGTGTTTGAGCAAATCTTTAATAAAATCGGCGGCCTTTTCGGGCGGTAATCCGAATCATTTGACAGGAGGTTTATTATGAGAGAATTAACGGAATCTGAAATTCAGGATGTAAGCGGCGCCGGTTTTATTCAGGACGCGCTCACCCAGGGTGGCAGCATGGTCGGTAACGTTGTCGGCAGCGCCATTGGCAGCACTGTGTTCGGCGTTATCGGCGGCGCTCTCGGAACAATCCTTCCGGGTCTGGGTAACATCATCGGCGGTTCAGCCGGTGCCGGTATCGGTGGGAAGGTTGGCGGCAATATCGGCAGCGAAGTCGGTAACGTCGTTGGTCATACCGCGGGTGCGGTCATTGAAAGCGGACTGTCTGCTTTCTTTAAGCGTCTTGGATTCTAATCAGGATCTGAAACGTTAAGTTGGTATCCTCCCCGCCTTTCGGGACGGGGAGGATACCAATCCATGAACGTGGTTAAATGGTGGTTCAGCCCCGTTATTTGGCGTTCATGTTGGCGATATAGGCTTTTACCACCTGATAAACATAATCCTGGCTTGCCTGAGCGGTTTGCGGATTGTACTTGCCCTGGTTGGTGATGTTATTCGACAGCACGCGAATGCCGACGAACGGAATATTAAACGTGGCGGCAATCTGCGCGGCGGAGGCCGTTTCCATCTCTTCCGCCGAGGTGTGGTAGCTGTCGCGGAAATAGCGAATGCGGTCTAACTCGCTGTTCCAGACATCAGCGGAGCCAATCACCCCTTCCACGACGTTGCCCTGCTTGTAGCTATTTTTTACGCCGGCGGCGATGGCCAGCAGTTTGGCATCGGCCGGGAATTGACGGATGCTGTGGGCGTTCTTGTCCTCACCGGCGCTGCCTTTGGAAGCCAGCAAATCCATCGGTTTCCACTGGAGCGAGTCACTGCCTTCGCCCTGGCGCTTATGCGGGGTTTTAAATGCGCCCAGGTTGACCGAATATTTGCCCAGTACGATGTCGTACACTTTCAGCGCCGGGTCATGACCACCGGCCGTTCCCTGATTGATAATCGCCACCGGACGGAACTGCGTAGCCGCGATCGCCGTAGCCGCCGCGACGTTGGACATCCCCTTCAGCGTTTCCGAAACCACCACCGGGTAGCCGTCGACGGTTCCCTGCCAGAAACGCCAGCCGCCCACCTGATCTTCACGCGGGTTTTCAAGCTTTTGGGCGAAGTGTTCCACCTCAATCGGCATTGCGCCCTGGACCACAATAGGCGGGAGCGTTTGTTGCTGAGCAATGCTCAACGCGGAAAATGACATGCTGTAAACGGCCAGGGCCGCAACGATCGTTTTTTTATTCATCATTACTCTATCCAAAGGAACGCAAACGATTACTTTAACTGAAAACGACCGCTGCGAATATGACTTCGGCTAGGATAAATCAGTAGGCTTGTATAAAAAACAGGCGTTCGCATCACTAAGACCGGCACGGTGTGCCGGTCTGTCGGTGTGGCCGCCGTTGCGCAAGGCGCCCGCGTTAAAATTGCCACTGAAGGGTAAAGCCCAGGCTGACGGAACTGGTGTTGAAGTTATCGGGTTTGGACAACGGTACGCCGGCAAAGGCGTCGTAGCTGATCGGCCCCAGCAGGCCCCGGACGCCGATGACGCCGCCGGCAAGGTGCCCGGTGGCGAAGCCGCTGTTGCCGCCGCCGCTGACTTTGCCGTAGTCGACGCCAACATAAGCCTGCTGTTTCAGCTTGGGCAGATTCAGGTTGATGTCGTTACGCAGGTAATAGCCTTTATTGGCGGACAGGTTGGTTTCGCCGTCAAATCCGCGCACCGTCCAACGGTTGCCGATGCTGAACTGATCCTGCGTCGCGAGCCGGTCCGGGGTGTATTGTTGCTGGTAGCGCGGCTGATAACTCATGGATTGCCCCAGCAGGGTAAAAGGGATGGTGGCGCTGACGTCCAGGCTGACGATGCGGTTTTGCGAGCTGGTGCCCGCCTGCTGTTTAGCGCCGAACCAGGAGGTATTGCGCTGGTAGCCCACCATGGCATCCACGATGGAACGCCCGATGTAGCGGCGGTGATTCAGCCGGGTGATGAAGTGGGTGACTTCGCGCTTCTGCAACTGAATTTCCGTGTCGTTCAGGTAGTAGTTGGACTGGTTGTTCAGTAACTGCACGCTGGCGGTCGTTTTCTGATTGGCGTTGCGATAGAGCAGACGATTGAGCTTCAGGCTGAGGTTTTTGCTTTTCCCGCGGTACTGAAAATCTGTCCAGATGCCGGAAATACGCTGCAAATATTCGCTGCGGCTGGCATACATGTCGAGCGACCAGAAGCCGTAAGGTACCGAGTAATAGACGGAGCCGTTTTTCGAATTGCGCCAGTCCTGGAAATGCAGATCGCGCCCGGCGGAAACGTAAAACAGATCGTTGAGCGAGGCCGGGTTGTCGAGATACAGCGCGACGCCGCTCTGATAGCGGCCGGTATACTTACTGCCGGCGTCGTCAAACCAGCCGCCCACGCGCCAGAAAGAGGGCTGTACGCGCGTAATTTCAATATTGGTTTCCCCGTCTTCCTCACCCGGTCGCAGCATCACGTTCGCATCGGCGCCGGGAATGCGCTGGATGTTCTCCAGCCCCTGCTCGATGGCGCGCAGGTCAAGAATGTCGCCTTTATGGCCGGGAAAAGTGGAGTACAGGTTGACGTATTTGTCGCTGTCTTCGCTGAGCGTGATATTGCCGATCACGCCTGAAACCACGGTCAGCGTCAGTACGCCCTGGTTCAGATCCTGACGCGGAACCCCGACGCGGGTAGTGATGTAGCCGTGGCCGATAAGTTTATTCTGCACTGCGGTTACCAGGGTGCGGATGCCTTCAATGCCGATGCAGCGGCCTTCTGCCTGGGTGGTGAGCTTATGCAGCGGGATCCAGTGGGGGATCTTGTCGTCTTTCTCCAGAACCACCTGATGGATGTCAAAGCAACTGGCTTCCGCAGGGAATTTGATCGTCGAGCTTTGCAGTTCAGCGCCGGAGGCGCGTACGTCCTTACCCTGCGTTTCCAACTGGTTATAACGGGCCTTTTCCTGCTCCTGCTGGTGGGTCGACTGTCGTTCCATCAATTGGCTATTTTCTGCGCCTAGTGCGACCGGAGCCAAAAATATCAACAGCAAAGGGGCTGGGAAGCGGAGCTGCATAGCAATGTCCTTATTTTAATTTTCCGTTGAGTGTGTCAATTGCGTGTGTCGTATAAAGAAAATCAGGCGGCTTCACGGGAAGCCGCCTGTGTCACTTAATAAAAATTAAGGATAGAGCTTGATATCACCCTTGATGGTGCCGTAGTTGCTGAAGCTACCCGGGGAGCCCAGTACGACCTGAACACCGGCCGGGCTGTCGATCACTGCATTTCTCTGGTTGGAGAAGTTACGGGCGCTGATGGTTGTCGTACCCGCGGAAGACGCCAGCGTGCCGTAGTTGTAGACCGTCCCTTTATCAGCCAGGATGTTAACGCCATCTTTGCCGCTCAGGGTGCCGTAGTGAGAGTACGAACCAGACATTGCCAGCGTCGCCTGACCCAGTGCGTTAATGTTGCCGCCGGAGTTGCTGACCGAACTGGCGTTGATCACGGTGTCATGGGCTGACATGATCTTGCCGTTGTTACGGTTATCCAGGCTGCGGGTGGTGATAACGACGTTATCCTTCTCGCTTTCAATGATACCGTTGTAGTTATTCAGGCTGGACGAGGTGTTGGCCACGACGTTGCCCACGGAGGTGATCTGCCCGCCGTTGTTGTTGATGGTGCTGGCCACCAGGGTCATGCCGCCAGTACCGCTGAACAGGCCGGCATCCTGGGTGTCCGTGATGCGGCCGGTGTTGGTGATGGTGCCGCCGTTGGTGTTGACGTCCAGGTAGTTCAGCGCCTGGATGCGACCGGAGGCGTTATTCAACGAGCCACTGTTGATGGTGACGTTGTTTTCCGCACGGATAGCGCCCTTGTTGTTGTTCAGGGTGTTGCGGTTGGTGGTGATATTGATATCGCCCATCGACTGGATCAACCCGGAGGTGTTGGTCAGCGTGCCGCCTTCAATGTTGATGTCGCAGCAGCCTTCAATCGTGCCCTTAGTGTTGTTCAGCTGATAGCCGTAGGTTTTGATATCAACGCCGCCGGTTTTGGAGCGAATGACGCCGCTGGTGTTGTCGAGGTTGTAAGACGACAGTACGACACCCTTGGAGCCTTCGATCAGGCCGCCGGCGTTACTCAGCGTTCTGCCGTAACCGTAGTAGTAAGGGTCACGACGCAGGTCGACGATGCCTTTGGCCTGAATGATACCGGATCTGTTGTCTACATCGCCGCTCACAACGTTGATGTCGTTGTTAGCAACCAGGGAGCCGCCGCCGTTGCTCAGCTTGTTTTTGGCGATATCGATATTGATATTTTTCCCTGCGGAGATTACGCCGTTCGCGGAGTTGTTCAGCGCGTAGCCATTACCGTAGTAGTAGTAATAGCTGTACATGCCTTTACGACCGTAGGTGGTTTCGATGTTGACATCATTGGCGGCGCGCAGCGTGCCCTTGTTCTCCACCATACCGTCGGTGGTGATGCTGACGTCACCCGCAGCGGCGGCGATGGTGCCTGAGTTACGTACGCCGACGCCGCGATCGGTGCTCACCAGCGTGATTTTGTTCGCGTACATGCCGCCCAGCTTGGCAACGTCCAGCCCGACGCTCGGCGTGCTGCCGGACGGGGTCAGGGCGCTGATCTGGGTGTTGGTGGCATTTACGTTATTGCGGCCGAGGGTCACTTTCAGATCCTGCGCCTTGATTTCACCGGTGATCTGCGCGGAGCGGGAGATGATGTCGGTGTAATTGGCGTTGGAACTTTCCAAACCGTTGCCGTTGATGATAATCACGCCTTTTTCAACGGTATAGCCCAGCAGGGAACCGTTGGCGACCTGGGCTTTACCGGTGGTCAGCGTAGCGCGGCTGGTGTTGATGAAGCCGCAACCGCTACAGGTGATGCCTGCCGGGTTAGCGACGATCACCTGGGCTTGCTGACCGGCAACTTCCATCATTCCGCTCAGTTGGCTGGCCTTGTTGGAGTTAACTTCGTTCAGAATGATTGAGGCGGAACCGCCGGCCAGGTTGGCGTTGCCATTGATGGCGCCAGCCAGGGAGGTGTTTACGCCGACGCCGCTGTTGTTCAGCACCACACCGTTTTTGTCTACGTTGAACTGTGTATAAATGTTGTGTGATACGCCGCCATTACCGGCCTTATTAATATCGACAACCTGAACACCATTTACGGTATTTACGGAAGGTCCGCCGATAACGGAAGTTGTGGGAACAACGGCAGCGTGAGATACCGCTCCCCAGGCAACCAAGCTGAAAAAACAGATCGGCGTTAATTTAGCAATAAGCTGTGATTTTTTCTTCATTAAGAAGTTTCCTTGTTTTTTTAAAGTAAGTCCGTAATCCGATATTTTATTTATAGAGTGATGACTCTTAGAGGAAAGAGTTAATAAACCAAATATGGATTTGTTGAATATCAGCATGCTGGCAGTTGGGGATATTATCATTAATTATTCATTAGTCAATAATTTGGAAATATATTATTGTTTTTTTTAATTGATTGATCTGATTGAATTTTTACGCTTTTATCGGATAATTCCATTTCATTTTTTATTACCCGGGATAGGGTTCAAATTCGTTTTTCAGGAATATATGTTAGGATAGTAAGTATGTTCTTTATTTCGCGATTTTAAAATTAAACAAAAGGAGTGGCATTAATATAAATAAGTCGTGTAAATATAAAATAACAGAATTATTCTCTCCGTGAATTGCAATGAATTTATGCTTGGCTTTTCTCTGAAGAGAAAGGGATATATCTCTGGCAAAAGGAATGTGGTTGAGGAGATCAGCGATAGGAGGATTCTATGACAGCGTATTTATTGCCTGATTGTAATCGGCCATTTCAAATTAACCCGGCGTGAATGAATAAGAAATCAATGCCGTCAGGAGAAGGATGTCCTCTCCTGTCGTCAGTATGGCATCAATCACACATTTGATGCGCCGCAGGTTCTCCCGGCGCTTACTTCTGGTTAGCGCTGAGACGCGTCAGCGTCCATGAAAACGGACTGCCGGTCAGATCCCTTAGCGCCTGCCGCGCACGGGCGTATTGGCTGACCAGGAAAACGACGCTTCCTCGTCCGATTTGTAAGCCTGCTTCTTTTTTAACTGGCGCGCTTTCCTGGCTTCGGTTTCGCGCAGCGCCATCAGCTTGTCGATGTACTCTTTTTTCACCTTATTGGCTTCGCTGTTCGTTAGCGGGCGACCATGGGCAATACGTTCGCGGTCCAGCAACGTTTTGAGTTCGCGCTGCTCGCGTTCGGTCATGTCTTTTTGCGTAATGCGGGGAAGTGCCATAGCGTACCTCTGTCGGTCGGTTAGCATTGTGTGGCTATGCTACATCCTGCATCATTGCCGGGATATAAGTAAACATCGTTCGGCAGAACAATTTATATTCATTGTCGCGAATGAATGGCGGCGCTGATACGCAGGATGACCCTTTCGATTTTCACGAGTTTCCCGCCGGGATAATATTCAGTGGGAACTATTTAATTTTTTATCTATCTGCGATACGCCATTTTTTTATCCAGAGAAATTTAACGGCGTGTGTTTTTTGGGGTGGTTTATAAAGCGTTTCCTTTATTTAATGGTGATTTATGGTGTTAACAAGGTATTGTGTGATAAATGTCGCAATAAGTACTTTTAAAGATTAATTTCAAGGCGTGAAATAATTAGTATCAAGGGGCATTAGTTAAAAACGTGTGAGGAATAATATGAAATCTATAATTAGCACAGCTATTTTTTTAGGCGCATTAGGGCTTTCATTTTCTTCTTATGCGACTGAGTCGCTTGAGAATAAAAAAGAGCTGAAAATTATTAGCTACAATGCTTACTGGGGAATGAAGTCTGACACCTCTGAAGGTAAACAGAAATTTGCTGAGTGGGCCAAGCAACAGGACGCGGATATCATTGCCTGGCAAGAAATGAACCATTTTACGCGTGAGAAGCTGGAAGCCTTCGCGCAGAGCTATGGGCACAATTACGCGGTACTGCTTAAAGAGCCTAAGGTGCCGGGGGATGACGAGTTCTTCCCGACGGCCATCACGTCAAAGTATCCGATCGTAAACGTCAACAAGGTCGTGGATAACCTCTGGCATGGCGCGTTGTTTGCGGACGTAGGGAAATATCACTTTGTTGTTACCCATATGAACCCGTTCCGTACCGCCCAGCGTATTGATGAAATGAACTTAATCCTGGATTCCATCAAATACAGTAACGATCCGGACGGAAAATGGATCATTGCCGGCGATCTCAACTCATTCTCTCCTCTGGACAAAAAAGGCTATAACGAGAGTGAGATGGTTAATGACCTGAAAGAGAAGGAAGCAAAACGCCCGGTGCTTAAAAACCTGGTGGACGGCAAAATGGATTATACTGTGCAGCAGAATATTTTATCCCGTGGTTTCATCGATGTGCTGAAACAGAAATATCCTGATGAATTTGTTGCGACCGCGCCGACCAAAATTTTCTATGATCAGGCAAAAACGCCGCTGCGTTATGACTATATCTATGTTTCTCCGGTAATGAAGAGTGATGTGGTGGACGTAAAAGTGCTGAAGGATGACTTTACGGATACATATTCTGACCATTATCCGGTACAGATGATTATTAAAAATCAGTAAGGCCTGGCAGGGGGCCGGCACAGTATCCGGCCCCGGCTGACCGGCAGGGTATGGCACTCTGTTTATTGCCCGTACCCGATAATTCAAAACCCGCTTTTTCAGACATGGCTGTCTTTAAAAAGCGGGTTATCGGTGATGATATTGCCCCAGGGGCGGGTTATGTCAGCGAATAAACGTCACGGGCGCCGGCGGCCGGTAAACAGGCTGACCAGAAACAGAATGATCCCGACGATAAAGACGATCTTCGCTGCCCATGCAGCCGTACCTGCCAGGGCGCCAAAGCCCAATGCCGCTGCAATCAGCGCAATAATCAAGAAAATGATACCCCAACGAAACATAGTGCTCTCCTCATCTTGAATCAATTAAGGTAAAAACCCGTCGTTGTACTTGGGTCGGGCTAACTTTTACCGGTTGGATTTTTCAACGATTCTCCCATCGATAACGATACAGCCGGATTGTTTTCCCTCTTTTTACTCCGCTCCTCTCCGGGTGGCATTCTGAACATGTTAATCCCGGCGGTTGGGCCGCGCGTCGTTTTACATTACGGGACGGAGCTGTGTGGCAGATAATTATCTGGCTTTGATTTTGCCGGTTATATTACTGTCACTGAAAATAACTATAGACCAGCTAAAAAAAATTGCAGTGCAGATCAGATAATTGTTATTGAATGAGTCAGAAGACGTCATGGATTAAGATAAATCTGGAGTCATCATAATGATAAGGGGGTTTACGGGTTAATTACGCGGTATTCGGGAGTGAATGCTGAATGTACCCTGCGCCTCATCGTTATAAACGGGCGCTGACCCTGTCAATAATTTGTATTGGCGCTGTCCTTGTTATTCATATTTTGTTACATCCCCGCGCGCGTATTAATTCCTCCTGTTTTTCTGTAAGTTAAGCCGACTTTTTCTGATTTTAAATGCTGTATTTTTTAGTGAATTTAGCGATAAATTTCATTCGCGCTAGAATTAATCGTTGTAGGTACTGCTTGAACATGGCATTCGGCTATGTCGTATATTTACCGACCGGAGGTATTATGAATCAAGATCAAGCCAGCGGTAACTGGAAGCAATTCAAAGGGAAAGCGAAAGAGAAATGGGGCAAGCTGACCGATGATGACCTGATGGTGATCGAAGGAAAACGCGATCAGCTGGTCGGGAAGATTCAGGAACGGTATGGCTACCAGAAAGAAGCCGCCGAAAAAGAAGTTAAAGCCTGGGAAGACCACAATCACTACAAGTGGTAGTGATTAACGGCGACGGAATATGCGGTTGTCGCCCGGTCATGTTTCGCATGCCGTACGGAGAGAAAATGGACGGCATGCGTAACAATGACTGCATCCTCACGCGTAACACAGGAAAAAGGCAGCAGGGCTGATGTTGATTCAGTCCTGCTGCCTTTAATTCGTTAAACACCCCGGCCTGTTCTGAATACCGCCAAAAGCCTTAAAGCGTCTTCTCGTATTTTACCGTTGAGCCAAAGTCATCGATGATGGAATACACCACGCGGGTGCCTGTCGTGGCCGCTTTTTTCGCTGGCGGAACAGGGATAGTTACCGTCGTCAGCGGAGCGATCATATCGTTGGGGGCTACGGTCAGCGACGTGCCGTCAATTTCCAGCGTCATGAACGTGATGTGAAAGGGCGTAGGGTTAGTGATTTGTAACCCGTTCGAAGGCAGACGGGTAAAAATAAGCTGTGAGCCAATCTCCTGGGCCTGGGCGGGAATACCGTGCGGACGGTAAAACAGCTTTATACGCGAATGAAAGGCGATTTGGACTGAATTAGTATCAGGCCGGGCCTCCCTGTTCTTGGGGGGGACTTCCAGGACGTTAAGCCAGAACATCGATTCCCGGTCGCTGGGTAAGGAACGCCCTTTACCGGTATAAAAAATGCGTATCCGGCGGTTGTCGCGCCCTTCCAGGCGAAATACCGGCGTATTGATAACGAACGGCACCTGAATCTCTTCCGGCGTTTTGCTCATTTCATCAATGCCGTTGTCTATCCAGACCTGAATCAGGGCAGGATACCTGCCTTCATTCAAAATCTGTACGCTTCCGGCATTGTTGTCGCCGGTAACGATAGCGCGCGTCAGGCCAATGGCGATGCTGGCCTGCAGGTTCAGGCTGGTTAACAGGACAAGCGCTGCCAGTATGGCTTTCAGGCAATGGCGCGGGCGGAGAATGGCGTGAAGTAGCGATAGCATCATCATCATTATTATTTATAAATCAGTGTGAAGGTAAAAGCGCCCTTGACGGAGCCGCTCTGTACGTTGTTTTCCGTTTGGTAGATCCCGGCCTGCATCGGAACGGTGTAGCTGTTGGTTCCGCTGGCGTCATAATCGGGCAGGGAATACTCCGTATTCATCTCTATAGGGGTGTTGCTGTTGCTGCGCAGCAACACGCCGACGCCTTTGGCATCGGAGCCGGCTACCAGCGCCGTGACGCCGTTAGCCTGATCCAAGATTGCCGTTGTTGCGCCAAATTTGTAGTTAATCCCCGATAGCCCGCCCGGACAGTTATTAAAGCTAAGCTTAAACGGCGTCAGCCCTCTCACCGTGCCTACCGACTTCAGTTCCCGGACGCCGACGTCCGGCAACGTGACGTTTACGTCCGGCGTCACGCAGGTCTGGGTCATTACCTGTACCTTTACCGCACTGCCGGGGAACTGCATGATGCGGTATCGCCCGACCTCCGTCTGTTCGCTGCTGCCGGCGTTATAGGTCCGGTAGGTATACATGTAGGTGGGATCAAATGCCGAAGCAGATCCCGTCGTTAGCCCGGTGGCGGTTTTCACAAAGTGAATCTGTAATTCATAGCCCAGCGTGAAGTAGTTGCCGTTATTGTAAGGAATCGGTCCGAGCAGCGGATAAGCGACGACGCGATTGCTGGACGACGTGCCTGTCACCGGGGTCCAGTCGGTGCTGAAACCCGCGCCGGTTGCCCGGAAGCGGGCGACGTAGCCCAGCCCGGCTTTGACTACCGAGTTGAATACGGTGTAGCTGTCGCCGTCGATAGTCACCGTTCCTATTCCTGCAATGGCATAGGGCGAAAAAGTGGCAACCGAGCCGCGTACGTCATCATTCTGATAGCCGCTTGTCACCTGGCAACGCCAGTCGTTGGGCGCCGTGGCGGTAACCCACGATCCGATCGGCTCGCCGACCGGCGTGTTCGGCTTGACATAGATCGTGGTGGACGGTCCGTAAATGTAGAGCGAGCCGGTATAGTTACAGTCTAAGGCCGTGCCTGCGGCCTGCGCCTGCCGGCTGGGGCCGGCCATCAGCAGCAGCGCCAGCAATACGCCAAACAGCGCCTGTGCCGCGGCGTAAGTGTGTTTATGGCTGGTTGGGCTTATTTGCATATGACCTCCAGGCGTCTGTAGTCGCCTTTTTCCGGTGCTGCGGTTTGCGGCAGCTGATATCTGAAGCGGCAGCTTTCCCCCGGGCCTTCTCCCCAGGTTGCCCGCAGTTGGCCTTTGTGGTGCGTGACGCGGATCAGGGCCTGGCCGCCCTGGGCGACGTAACCGACGGCGTTGCCGTCCTCTTCTTCCAGCGCCGCGCCGAAGGGCAGCGGTTTGCCGTTTGTTTGCTTGCCATCCAGCAAGACGGAATAACCGGATGTGGTCTCAAAGACCATCAGCGCCACCGAGCCGGCCGTAGGCGCTGTATTCTGGCTGGTGCTTTTCAGCTCAGTATCGGTAGAAAGCCCTTTGGGATCGATCTCCACCTCATTCATCCGGTAGGGATTCAGGTAAGGCACCACGGCGCGGCCGCTGCCGTTCAGATGTACCCCGGTATAGTTGGTGACGCGCGCCCCGGCGGCGTTGCGGGCCTCGACCACGGCGATGGTTTCGCCCAGCTCCGGCGACAGCACCACGCCATCGTGATAAGCGACGATACCGCCGGAAAGTGAAGCGCCATACTGATCATAGTCGCTGCTTTTGGTGTAGCTTCCGCCCACCGTGGCATAGGGCGATAACCAGGTTGCGTTCAGGCTCAGGGTGTTGTTGCGGCCGCTGTTGTCGGCGCGTTCACTGGAGACATAAGCGCCGTAATTATACTGGTTGTTTTCCCCTGCCGAGCCGGAAAGCCCCGTTTGCAGCGAATGGGTGTGCCTTTTCTGAGTATATGACGTGCTCAGGCGCGGCGAACTGCTGGCCGAACTGAGCGGTACTGAGAAAGAGAGGGTAATCTGGTTATCCCAGTTGCCTGAGGAAGTATTACGCATCCGGTTAGCAGAGATATTGTAGCTGACGGATTTGTACTGATTATTGTAGCCCAGCTGGAAATCCGTATCACGCTTCTGGGTTCCCCAGTAATTTTGGGTATTGGCGCTGGCGTAGAAGGAGCCGTACCCTTCCGGCAATCCCTGGGTAATGGTGATTTGCGCCCGGTTACGCCGGTGCTGCATACCGCGAAGGTATGAATAATTCGCCGTCCCGTCATCCAGGACGGCGCTGTCGTCGTAGAACGCCCCTGCGTTGTTCCCGTATTTCAGGTAGTCGCGGGCGCGCATTGCTTCAGCCGGCGAATAGTAACCGCGGGTTGAGTAGTGATAGCTGGCCAGCGTCAGGTTGGTATTGGTCTGCGGCACGGTTTTGGCATAGGTCAGGCGAATGCTCTGGCCCTGTTCAGCCCCTTTCCCGGGCAGGCGGGTGTGCGCCTGGGTGATATCCGTCGCCAGCGCGCCGACGGGGGTGTTGAACGCCAGTCCCATCGCCGCCGCGTAGTAGCCTTCGGCAGCGGTCAGCCCACTGTATCCGGTGATGATGTTGGAAAATCCGTGACGTAACGTCCCCAGCGCGATAGCCGGTTTATCGTGCATGCTGTTGTCGCGGAATTGCCCGGCCATCAGCGTATAGCGCGTCATGCCGGGGCGTAACAGCTCAGCGATGGTGGCGTAAGAGACGGTAAAACTGCTTTCCGTGCCGTCGGCTTCGGTAATGGTGACGTAAAGATCGCCGCCCTGACCGGTGGGATACAGATCGTCGATGGCGAAAGGGCCGGGCGGAACCGTGGTTTCGTAAATCGTCCGCCCCATTTGATTAATCGTCACCCGGGCGTTAGATTTGGCTACGCCGCGCACTACCGGGGCATAGCCGCGTAACGAGTCGGCATACATACGATCGTCTGACGTCAGTGCCACGCCTCTGTAACTGACGCTGTCGAACACCTGGCCGTCGGTGGTTGATTCTCCCACGGTAAGTTTGCTGTTCAGCGGCGGAATGGCGCGTTCGACATAGGTGGCAATCTTTTGATAGCGGGTGCCGTTGTCGCCGCTGTGATTCAGCGAACTGCGGTAACGCAGGCGCCATTCCTGCCAGTTAAAACCGCCCAGCAGGCTGAGATAGTGATACGTTTCGCCCGCGCTGCCGTGGGAGGCGCTGTGATAGCCGGTATAGTCGTATTTGAGGGTGGCCGCCGTGATGCCGTTATCCCAGTATTTGGGATCGACGGAGCCGCGGGCCCGGCGTTTGAGGCTGGCCTGCGGGACATTAAAATCGATGCGTTGTTGCCCGCCATCGTAGACGGCTTCGCCTGTGCCGATAATCTCGGTCAGAGGCGCGCAGATCCCTTCGCCTTGCAGCGCCCGCAGGGTTTGTTCAGAAACGTTGTCGCTTTTGATGCCCAGATAGTCCAGCAGCGTCAGGTCAATACAGGGCAGGGCGGTGCGGGAAAGCGCGTTGGGCAGGGCAAAGCGCATCTCCTGGCGGCCAATCCAGCGATTGTTCAGATAAATATCAAGGCGGTAGGTGCCGGGATCGATCGGGTTACCCTGGCTGTAACGTGTCGCATCGACCTGAAAGCGCATGAACGTATCATTAAATTCGACGGTTTCAGCTTCCTGTGCAGCCGAACAGGGCGCAAGGGATAAACCGCCTGCACCGCAGCCGACAAGAGTCAGCAACGGCCACAACCGTAATTGCCTGCTCTTAGAGTTACACATGGCGTTCGTTAGTCTCATCCTGAGTCGTCAAAAGCGTGATATTCCTGACTGCGGTGATGCCCGCAGGGCGCTTTGTCCCGATTAATCTAATTGCTGAGTGCCGGGCGTATTCCCGCCAAAGTCATTAATAATGGTGTAGGTGACGAAGGTTCCGCTGTTCAGGGTGCGCTTGCCTGGCAATGTCAGCGCAAGCTCTGCGAACGGCGCGATCATTTTCCCTTTCTGCGCATTCAGGTTAGTCAGTTCGGGGCCGGTTTCCGTGGCGCGAAACGCCAGTTTTCCCAGCGTCAGGTAATAGGGGGACGCATTGCGCACCACTATTTGCGTTCCTTTGCGGGTAAACGTCAGATGCTTGTAGGCCTGCTCCACGGACATCGGCAATTTCTCCGGCCGGTAGAACAGCTTGATGCGGGTACGAAACGCCAGCTGCATCAGGTTCTCACCGGCGGCCAGTTGTTTGGTGGCCTTGGGCGGGATCTCCAGCAGGTTGAACCAGTACACGGATTCACGATCGGCAGGCAACGCGTTGCCCACGCGCAGAATACGAATGGTTTGCCCTTTCTGTGCATCGAGGCGTACGACGGGAGGCGTCAGGCTGAAGGGCGCCCGGATACTTTCCGGTTTGGCGCCCGGATCGCCGTTGTCGAGCCATGCTTGCAGAAGAACGGGCATGTTGCCGGTGTTAGTAATTTTGACCGCGGTTTCACGCGCAGATTCTTCGTAAATAATACGCGTGCCGTTGATGATGACCGCGCTGTGCGCTGTCACGCTGAGCAGGCTTAAGCCTGCAATTAATGCATAAAGTATCTTTGACATATTCACACCTGGCGCTTACAGGACGGGGAAGCTCCCCGTCCTGAGGCTGTTACATCAGTCGTAAGCGATCGTGTAATCAACCTGAGTCGTTACGGTACCGCTGCCCGTCGAGCCCTTTGAATAGTACTGTGCGGCGTAAACCAGCGTGGCGGAGCCGGAGCTGATATCTTCAACCACGGCGCCCTGCGAAGACGAGCCGATGAATACCGGATTGTTTGCCTTATCCAGTAACTCAACCTGCACGTTGGCTGCGGTGCCGGTGTTGTTCAGACGGCCGGTGACAGTATCAACCGTGGTGCCGGATTCGAAATAAGCGTAGGCATTACCCAGCGTGGAGCCCTGGCATTCGGTCAGTTTGATGTCGAACGGCGTGGTGCCGGCGGTATCGCCGTCCGCTGTCAGGGTGTTCTGAGAAACGGTCGGAAGCGTTACGGTCGCATTTTCCGTGCCGCCGTTAACGGAGATGGCACAGGTTACGTCGGTAATTTTCCCATTGATAGTGATGGTACCATCAGAGGCGGACGCTGCGTGTGAGAGAACGATGCTGGCCGTAGCGATCAGCATACAGATTTTCTTCATTTTCATTTTGTACTCCTTTACTCCTCGAGATTTTCTATTGAATACAGCGGAGTTAATTTCGCCGCTGAGTGCATTCCATGAATATTGCTTATATATTCTTATAAATAAGAAAATGATGACAATATCAATTCGTGCAACATTCGAGTTCCTGCTTTCCCTGATTAAGCTATTGCAGGAAAATTCCTAGTTGGTGCAGATGCTATATACCTGCTTATCTTTAGTCAATACGTCATTATGCCTCGTTATATATGCGTTTAAGTTTGTTTTTGGGCTGCGTTACCTGCCTTTTTTCCTTACATATTGTGTGTGAATTTTCCTATAAAATTAAAATATTCAATGAGGTGGTGAATGTTTTTTGAATGATGGATGCATGCCGAAATGTGTTTATTGAAAATTAGGTGTACCTATAGGGGGAAAAATTTTTTTATTTACGCATTAGAATAAGTAGATTCTTACTTCTTTCTTAGCAAATGCTTGCTTGACAGGGCGTTTATAGGATTTTAAAGCGCTCTATTATTTGCGGCTAAGGCTGCATCCGGCGCTGGTGGGTAAAAAAGTACCTCAAAATCACCGGATTGGCAGAGCGCGGGTGTGGCGATGGTGAGCAACGGTCATGGTGGCGACGTCTGGTCTGGCAGCAATCGCGTTCTGCCGGGAACAAGATGATTCACTCCAGGAAAGGGACGATACATGTACATCGGATGAAAAAGAAGCCAATAAATCCGACATAAATCAATCCCCGGCGCCTGAAACCTCCTTAGTATAGTAGTATTCATTATGCATGTTATGTGGGGGTTGCAGAGCCATGACGGGCAAAAAGAGAGTGCGCTGGCAACGCCGGCCGGGAACCACCGGCGGTAAGCTACCGTGGAATGACTGGCGCAATGCCTCAACCTGGCGCAAGGCAACCCAGCTGTTACTGCTGGCAACCAATATTTATATCGGTATCACCTTCTATTTTTGGGTTCGCTACTATGAGTCCGGAGGCGCCTCGCTTTTCGTTGCCAGGCCGGGGGGAATTGAAGGTTGGTTGCCTATCGCCGGCCTGATGAACATCAAATACACGCTGGAAACGGGCCTGCTTCCGCCGATTCACGCGGCTTCTATGCTGCTTTTGGTTGCCTTCATTGCCATCAGTCTGCTGCTCAAAAAATCATTCTGTTCATGGCTGTGCCCTGTTGGCACGATCTCTGAGCTGATCGGCGATGCCGGGAAAACGCTTTTCGGCCGTCATATTACGCTTCCCCGCTGGCTGGACATTCCGCTGCGCGGCCTGAAATACCTGCTGCTCAGCTTCTTTCTCTATATCGCGCTTTCAATGCCGGCACAGGGGATCCAATATTTCCTGACGTCAGCCTACGGCATTATTATTGACGTTAAGATGCTCGACTTCTTCCGGCACATTGGCAGCGCTACGCTGATCTGCGTTGTGGTGCTCACCGTCGTCAGCCTGTTTGTCCGCAACGCCTGGTGCCGCTACCTGTGCCCCTACGGCGCTTTGCTGGGGCTGTTCTCCCTGTTTTCGCCCTTTAAGATCCGCCGTAACGCAGACAGCTGTATCGACTGCGGAAAATGCGCCAAAAACTGCCCGTCCAACATTCCGGTGGATAAACTCATTCAGGTCAGAACCGTGGAATGCTCCGGCTGCATGACCTGCGTTGAGTCCTGTCCGGTCGCATCGACGCTGACCTTTTCTCTGCAAACGCCGCCGGGAAAAACGGAGAAGCGCCAGACAGCGCTGACGGGCGTGGTGATGACGGCCCTGACGCTCGGCATTCTGTTTGCCGCCATTGGTTTTGCCGTTTATTCCGATGCCTGGGAAAGCCCGGTACCGGACAGCCTCTATTTCCGCATTATCCCGCAGGCAAGGATGATTGGGCATTGATTCACCGGATTAAGCCGGTGGCTATCACTCCGTGCCGGGAGCGGAGCAGATTACAGGTGCGTGCTGAGCCTGAACAAAAGTCGTGGATCATGCTTTGTCTTCATTAACGCAGCGCGTCAGCGTATTTATTTTTCTTATTAAAAACAAAACGTAATTAATAGCCGCATTTTTTTTGTGGTTAATGGGGCTGGTCATTAGTAGTTTGTTATCACCTATTTCAGGATAAAAACGCTGTATATGAGGGCACAATGAAAAATGGAATTTATTACGTTACGTTCAGTCGCCATTATCAAATCTTTGGCGAGGGCACTGTCGTGGTTATGGATAACGTGGTGAACGGGGGCGATGTCGGTTTTATGTATCAGGGGCAGATTCATGAACAGAGCCTGGTGCTGCATGTCTACCAGCATGACTATCGGGTACCCTCGTTGTTTAAAGGTATTCTGGCATTCAAATTTATTCTGACGATCAGTGATGCGCCCTATGGTTATACGCTTGAGGGCAACGTAGACGGCATTGACTCAAAACCCGTATCCCTTAAAGCTAAATATATTGGCGCGATCTTTCAGGACGCCAGCGCATTGCCGTGTAAGGCAAAAGAAACGGTATAACGTCATTGCTGCTATTGCCCTGACGGATACCGTTTCAGACCGTATTTGATCCTTCCTACTCCGGATTAACGTGATGCCGAACAGGGTGTCGCGGGTCTGGTGCGCGCAGGAAAGGCGCCGGCGGTGATAATCCCGGTCGGCTGAAATTTGCATCAGCAAGCCATCCAGAGCCGCCCTGTTAGCGGAATTAAACCTCCTTCACCATCGCCAGTGTCCCTTGCTTATGCAACTGCGCCTGCAAGACGCGGCTCAGCAGCAGGCCGACCGCCAGTCCGGTCATCACCGACAGCGCCATTCCGTACCATCCGGCTTTGGCGAAGACGAAACCGTTGAAATAGCCGAGCACCGCGCCGCCGGCGTAGTAGCAGAACAGATAAAACGCGGTGGCCTGCCCTTTGGCGTGGGGAGCGTTGCTGCTGACCCAGGAGAGGATGACGGAGTGTGAGGTAAAGAACGCCACGGAGAGCAGAATAACCCCGAAAATAAACACCGGCACCGTGCTGGCGATAATGCTGATGGCGGCGCCGGCGATCATCGCCAGCAGCAGCATGCTGAGCATATTCATGGCGCCGAACCGGACGGCGCATCGTGCCGCCGTGGGCGCGGAGAAGAAGGTGAGCGCAAAGCTGATGGGAATCAGCCCGATTTGCGAGAAGGGCAGATTGAACGGCTCGCGGTGCAGGTAAAAGGCGATAAAGTTAAATATCGAAGTGAATGAACCAAACAGAATAAAGCCGATAACGTAAGCCAGAGAGATCTTTTTATTTTTGAAGTGCTCAATCCCGCCCTTAAACATTTGCGTCAGGTTCAGCGTGGCGCTGGGGACAAAGTTTTTGGACGCCGGGAGGAAATAGAATACGTATGCCGCCATAAAGATCAGCAGGCCGCCGAACAGGATGAAAATGAGGTCCAGCGAAACGTGTTCCATCATCAGGGTTGCGATAACCCTGCCGGACATGCTGCCCAGCGAGTTGCCGAAAATAAAGTAGCCGGTGATCACGCCAGCCAGCACCGGCGACACCTCTTCGCAGATGTAGACAGTAACCGCCGCCGTTATTCCGCTCACCGCCAGGCCCAGCAGGGCGCGGTAAAGCACCAACTGAGGCCAGACGCTGACGGTGGCGCACAGAAGCGTAAGAATCCCGCCCAACAGCAGCGAGACGACGATGGTTTGTTTGCGGCCATAGCGATCGGAAAGGCTGCCGGTAAACAGCATGGCTAATGCCAGGCAGCCCACTTCGGCGGAAAGGATCAGCCCGACCTGATTCAGCGGAATATGATAAACCTCAGCCAATTTGGGCAGCAGCGCCTGAATAGAATACAACGAGGCAAGCTCCGCCAGTCCGGCCAGCGGAAGCGTAAGTAATATCGGTAAATAGTTCCTTAGTTTAGCGTTATCAGGAGCGGGCTTCATTTTTATTCCTCATACTATGAATAGACGTTTAAATAACCACGGAATTTATACAGCAATTATTTATTGTCAGGTTGAGTATGAGAATGACTGAATGTAATGGGTTGAATGATGAATCGTGTATCTTATTTATTTTTAAACGACGAATAAAAATGGCGTCAGTTTTCGGCAAATAAATAATTGTTGCATTCTTCTTTTTTTACATTTCAAGTGGCTATGGTCACATTTTCTGTAATCGATGAAAAAACAAACCGAGTGTTGCTTTAATTGAATAAATATCAATTGGATATATAAAACACATTTCGTGTTCTTTCTCTTCATGCTTGTGCATCATGCTTTTCCTGCCATCGTGTGCATTGAGTTGCTACTATTCCCGTGATGTAAAAAACAGATATCTTCAGTATGCGGCTGTAGCGCATTTTATTATTGCTGTATATAAGCAAGGTGATTCCATGATGAAACCTAAAACGCTGTACGATAAATTAATCGATACGCATATTATTCGGCAATTAGACGATCAGGGTAATGTGCTGCTTTATATCGATGGCTCAATTCTGAATGAATATACCAGCCCGCAGGCATTCAGCGGATTGCGCGACGCGAAACGCCGGGTATGGCGACCGGAAAGTATTTTGCTTAATGTCGATCATGTTAACCCAACGCGGCCTGAACGTACGGCGGAAATGACCGATCCCGGTGGTGAACTGCAGGTCCGTTACTTCGAATCAAACAGCCGGGACTTTGGCCTGGAGCTGTTTGATGTGATGGACGAACGCCAGGGGATCGAACATGTCGTCGCCCACGAACAAGGAATGGTGCTGCCGGGCATGGTCATTGCCGCCGGCGACAGCCACACGACCACTTACGGCGCGTTCGGCGCGCTGGGTTTCGGCATCGGCACCTCTGAAATCGAGCATATGCTGGCGACCCAAACCCTGGCGTATAAAAAACTGAAAACGCTGCGCGTCACGGTCAATGGCGAATTGCCGTTCGCCGCCACGGCGAAAGACATTGTGATGCTGCTTATTGCGCAGATAGGCGCGGACGGCGCCACCGGCTACGCGATAGAGTTTTGCGGCAGCGCCATCGACGCGCTGAGCGTTGAGGGGCGTATGACCATCTGCAACATGGCGGTCGAGGCCGGCGCGCGCGGCGCGTTTATGGCGCCGGATGACAAGGTTTTTGCCTACATTCAGTCTGCGCCGCGCGTCCCGCAGGGCGATATGTGGCAGCAGGCGCTGGCCTACTGGCGCACTCTGCACAGCGATCCGGATGCGGTGTTTGATAAAGAGGTTGTGCTTGATTGCGCCAGCCTGGCGCCGCGCGTGACCTGGGGCACCAGCCCCGATCAGGGCGGCGATATCACCGGTTTCGTGCCTTATCCCGCCGACGAAAAAGATCCCGCCAAACGGCGTGATATCCAGAATGCGCTCGCCTACATGGGGCTTGAACCCGGCACGCCGCTGAACCAGATTCCGATTTCCCACGCCTTTATCGGCTCCTGCACCAATGGCCGCATCGAGGACTTACGCGCCGCCGCTCAGGTGTTGCGTAACCGGAAAATCGCCGCCGGGGTGAGGGGCATTATCGTACCGGGCTCAACCCAGGTGCGCGCCCGCGCTGAACAGGAAGGGCTGGCGAAAATCTTTATTGATGCCGGTTTCGAATGGCGTCAGTCAGGCTGCTCCATGTGCCTGGCGATGAACGAAGATGTCCTGATGGCGGGCGATCGCTGTGCTTCCAGCACCAACCGCAATTTCGCCGGCCGGCAGGGCGCGGGAGCCAGAACCCATCTGATGAGCCCGGCCATGGTCGCGGCGGCGGCGGTTGCCGGGCATCTGGTGGACGTGCGTCAGTTTCTGCAACAGGAGTCCTAGACGATGGAACCCTTCAACAGCGTTACCGGCATTGCCGCGCCTATGATGGCGGCAAATATCGATACCGACGTCATCATGCCGAAACAGTTTCTGAAAGGCATCGATCGTAACGGCCTGGATAAAGGCGTTTTTTTTGACCAACGCTTTTTAGCCGACGGCGGGTTAAACCCGGCGTTTATCCTCAACCGCCCCGAATGGCGTAATGCGGCGTTTCTTATCGTCGGCCCTAATTTTGGCTGCGGCTCCAGCCGCGAACATGCGGTCTGGGGGTTGCGGCAGCTTGGCGTCAGGGCGCTTATCGGCACCAGCTTTGCCGGCATTTTTAACGATAACTGCCAGCGCAACGGCGTGTTAACCCTGACGTTACCGGCGGCGGACATCGGGCGGCTGGCGCAGGCGGCAAGCGATCCTTTACGCAATCAGATCACCGTCGATTTACCGCAGCAGCATATCCGGGCGGGGAACGAGAAATTCAACTTTGCGGTTGATGAGCTGAAAAAGCAGATGTTGCTGCAAGGGCACGATGCGATCGGCTTCACGCTGCAGTATCAGCAGGAAATCCGTGATTTTGAGCAGCGCTATTTTGCCGCGTTTCCCTGGCTGTCGGCGCAAAACGAAAAGCACATCTGAGAAATGGTTGCAACATTATGAAACTGCTGAGTTTTACGTATAAAAATGGCAATGGCGGCCATAAAAAGAGCTACGGTATCTGGGCCCGCGACGGCGTTATCGATCTGGGTAAACGGATGGGGGATCGCTATCCGACCATCAAGTCCCTGTTGGCCGGTCAGGCGCTGGCCGAAGCGGCCGTTTACCGGCAACAGCCGCCGGATCATTGCGCAGAGGCGATCAGCTATCTGCCGGTGATTGAAGATCCGGGCAAAATTATCTGCGTTGGGATGAACTACGCCGAAAAGCGGCTGGAATTCAACGAAAAGAACAACGAGCCGACGCTGTTCATCCGTTTTGCCGACTCACAGACCGGGCACAACGCCACGCTGCTCAAACCGGGCGACAGCTCCGAGTTTGATTATGAGGGCGAGCTGGCCGTTATTATCGGCAAAAGTTGTTTCCGCACCAGCGTGGAGCACGCGATGCAGTTCGTTGCCGGCTATAGCTGCTATATGGATGGTTCCGTGCGAGACTGGCAGCACACCTGGTATACCGCAGGCAAAAACTGGCCGCTGACGGGGTCATTCGGCCCCTATTTAACCACGCAGGACGAGGTTGACGATCCGCAGGCGCTGGGAATCCGCACCTGGCTGAACGGCCGGATCGTTCAGGACGACAACACCGGTAACATGGTGCATAAAATTGCCGAATTAATCAGCTATATCAGCACCTTTACCCACCTGAAACCCGGCGATGTGATTATTACCGGTTCGCCGGGCGGCGTGGGGAAGAAACGCGTCCCCCCGCTCTTTTTACGTCAGGGCGATCGCATTGAGGTTGAAATTGAGGGGCTTGGCCGCCTGAGCAATACGGTGAGCGAAGCGCATTTTATGGCTGAAGAACCCTGCCTGAGTTAAGACGGTAAAAAGGAGTTTGATGATGATCGGCAATGCTGAATTTATTCAGGATAAAGGCGAATCGCCTTTTATCCCCGGCTTTCGACTGTCGGACGTAACATTAAGCAACGGCGTGCGCCTGCGCTGCGCGGTGGGGGGGAAAGGCGAGCCGTTGGTGCTGCTGCACGGGCATCCGCAGAATCACGTAACCTGGCGCAAAATCGCACCGGCGCTGGCGCAGCGCTTTACCGTCATCATGCCCGACATCCGGGGCTATGGCGACAGCAGCAAACCGCCGAGCGACGCGCAACACCGCACCTATTCCAAGCGGGAAATGGCGCAGGATATCATCCTGCTGATGGCGCGCCTGGGCTTTAACGACGGCTTTGCTTTCGTCGGGCATGACCGCGGCGCCCGCATCGGACATCGCCTGGCGCTGGACTACCCGCAGCAGGTCAGACGCAGCATCTTCATTGATATCGCGCCGACGGCAACGATGTATGCGCTGACCGACAAGACGTTCGCCACGCGCTATTTCTGGTGGTTTTTCCTGATTCAGCCAGCGCCGCTGCCGGAAAAGCTGATTTCATCCGATCCGGCCTTTTTCCTGGACAAACATATCAGCGGGCAAATCAAAACGCCGGGCGCCACGGAGCCGGAGATTTTCGCCGAATACCTGCGCTGCTATCAGGATCCGGAGATGCTGCGCGCGGTTTGCGAAGACTATCGCGCGGCGGCCACCATCGATCTGGAAGATGACGAAGCGGACAAGCATCTGCGTATTACCAGCCCGTTGCTGGCGCTCTGGGGCGAGAAAGGCACCGTTGGTCAGCTTTATGATGTAACATCAACCTGGCAGGAAAAGGCGCTGGATGTGCGCGGCGTGGCGATGCCCTGCGGGCACAGCCCGCAGGAGGAGTGCCCGCAGGAGATGCTCAGGGTCATCATGCCCTTTTTGTCCTGATGCCTTTTATCTTGAACAACAGATGAGGATCCTGAGCGATCCTCATGTTTTCTTTTCCGGATGGCATGCACATGAGCTCCCATGATAAACAGCGCGCGCAGTGGCCGCTTATTGAAGACCTGAACGTTTTCGTCACCGTGGTGCGCAAAGAGAGCTTCGCCCATGCCGCGGCCGATCTGGGGTTGTCGCCTTCTTACGTCAGTAAGCGCATCGCGCTGCTGGAGAAAAGCCTCGGCATGCGCCTGTTCCATCGCAGCGCGCGTTCAATCTGGCTGACCGCCGATGGTCATAAGGCGCTGAGCGGCGCGATTGCGGTGCTGGACAGCATGGGCGAGTTTGTTTCCGGCCTCGCCGATTGGCGTAATGCCATCGAGGGGAATATTCATATCAGTTGTTCGTTCGGCTTCGGCTCGGCCTACATGGCCGATGCGCTCTCTGCGCTGGCGCAGCGCTATCCTGCGCTGAACGTAAAACTCACGCTGACCGATCTGGTGGTTGACCTGGTTGAAGAGGGGGTTGATGTTGAGATCCACATCGGCGATGACGTCAAAGATCTCTATATCACCCGCAAGCTGTCGTCGAATCGCCGGGTCTTGTGCGCCGCGCCCCGGTATCTGGAGCAGTACGGCACGCCTGACCGGATCGGCGATCTCAAACAGCACAAATGCCTGGTTATTCAGGAACGTAACGCGCAGTTTGGCGTCTGGCCGCTCACCGATGGTCACGACAGTACGCAACTGCACATCCGGAGTCAGCTGTCGTCCAACAGCGGCAGCGTCGTGCTGAACTGGGCGCTGAACGGCCACGGCATCATCCTGCGTTCCCTGTGGGAAGTGCAGCACTACTTAGCCAGCGGCGAACTGGTGCGGATTTTGCCGCCGTGGCATCAAACCGCCAATATCTGGGCGGTTTACTCCAACCGGACTTCCGGATCAGCCAGGCTGAGGGCGTGTATTGAATTTTTGCTGGCGTATTTTCAGCAACATCCGCCGGTTACCGGCGAGTAACGCGCCAACCTGTGTTCAACCTCTGCCGGGGACGCGCCCGGCAATCCCCTGAAAGAAAAAAACCGGAGCCTGTACCAGGCCCCGGTTTTGCGTTGGTCGGAAAGCATCACATTTCAATGCGCTTGCCGGCCTTTTTTTAGCCGATTAAGCGACAGACAGAGACTTATCTTCAACCAACAGCATGGAGTACGGCTCGGAAATATCACACATCACGGCCTGCGGGAAGACATTGGCATCAAACGCTGAAGCGCTTTCTGCTTTGCCGGTACCCTCAGTAACGATGGTGGTTTCATCTGCACCGAATACCAGGCTGGTTTGGCTTTCGCTCAGTACGTCAGACAGGTTCACCGCCAGCGTTTTTGCCGGTGCGCCAGCAGTCGTGCTCTCTTCCTGAACGAAGCTCAGGTTATCGCAGCTCGCTACGCTCACTAACAAAGACAGGTCGGTAACGTCGTCACCGGCAACTGCGACATCGGCGGCAGACGTATCAACGTACAGCAGGAACGGCGTGTCGTTGATCAGCTCTTTGCCGGACGGCTGGAGCTGAGAGACGGTCAACAGGTGGCGCCCTTCATCCAGCGGCTGTTCTGTCGCCAGTTCCCAGAAGCCTTTTTCGTCGGCGATGACTGAACCGATACGCACGCCGTTGTCGTACACGAATACTGCTTTGCCGGCATCAGCCTGGCCCTGGATTTTTACCATGTTGTCATGGGAAACAACGGAGGGGCGTACGTTGCCGTGGTCCGTAATCACATCGGTAATATAAACCACGGACTCAGCGCCTTCGGTCTCTATCTCCGGCAACCAGTTGATCTCAATGGAAACGGAGTGGCTGTACTTCCCTTCCATGTTGTTGCCGTCTACGGTAGTGGCGGTGAACGTGTGGTAGCCATTTTTTAACGCGGCGTCATGGGTAAAGCTCCACTTGCCGTGTTCATCCGCCAGGGTTTCCCCGAGCAGACGGCCGTTATCATAAATGCGCACCGTTGAACCGGCAGCGGCAGAGCCTTTCAGCACCGGATGGTTTTCATACGTTGACTGACGACCCTCAACGCCGCCGATGGGGTGGCCGCGGGAGTCAACAATCTGCTCAATCACGGCGCTCGGCTCTCTGTCTATTTCAGGCTCGCGACCGTATTCGCCCATAATGTTTACCGGATAAGGTGCGCTCATCAACCCCTGAACGCCATTGGCATCCACCGGCGCCACCTGGAAATGATGTTCGCCGTTAGACAGCGCAGACGCCGGCGTGAAGCTCCAGTTGCCCTGCTGGTCGGCATAGGTTTCGCCAATCAGCGTGCCGTTATCATAAATCTGGACCTTCAGGTTTGCGCTGGCAACGCCCTGCAGGGCCGGCGTGGTGTCGTTGGTGTGTTCAGACCAGCGGATCTCTTTGCCTTCGTCGTCAAGGATCTTGGTGATGAAGGCGGTTTCCGGAGCGGCAGGCGGTTCCGGCGGATTTACCGGCACATCTCCCCATTCGATTTCTACCTGATAAGGCGCGCTCATCGGCCCTTTCATACCCTGGGCATTCACGGACATGACCTGGAATGCGTGATAGCCTCTGGACAGGTCCGTCGTTAACGTATAGCTCCAGTTACCCTGCGCATCGGCAGTTGTTTCGCCGAGTTCTACGCCCATATCGAAGATCACTACTTTCTGGTTTGCTACGGCGGTGCCGTTCAGGGTCAGCTTTCTGCTATCGGAACGCGCAGAAGGTGCGACCACATCGCCATCCGGTTCACGGATATCGGTGATCAGCGCGACATTTTCCTGAGCCGGCGGCTGTGGCAGCAGTTCAGGATCGATGAGTGAATAAACGTCGATCAGATAAGCCGGGCTCATCTGCCCCTGGGCGCCATTCTCGCCAATGGGCATGACGCGGAATGCGTGCATTCCGTTGGAGAAACTCTGCTCCGGTGAGAAGCTCCAGTTGCCATGCTCATCCGCACGGGTTTCACCGATCAGGCGATCGTTATCGTACACCCTGACCGTTTGGTTAGCGCTGGCCGTGCCCTTAAGCGTCAGTTGGTTATCATTGGTGTGGCCCGGACCACGGGATGCATCAATTGCATTACCGTCGCGATCGGTGATCTGTGTAATCGCCGCGGTATCCGGCTGAAACTGCGGATCCTGTTCAGGCTCGGTCGGCAGGTTACGCATCACGTCCACCAGATAGGCCTGGCTCTGTAATCCATACTCGCCCGTTGCTGAAACGGACTGGGTCATGAATGCATGAGAACCGGAGGAGGTAACCATATAGTTCGCGAAGGTCCAGTTCCCGTTTTCGTCCGCATAAGTGTGGCCGACCAGATTATTGTTATCGTAAATCAGCACCTTGGTATTCGGCGTGGACGTGCCTTTCAGGGTAAACTCATCAAACTTGGTTTTTGTTTGATTACCGATCAATGTTTGTTCCGGGTCGATAATTGCGGTTATTACCGGCGCGGGAAGCTGTGAAAACATGAAATAACTTTTATCCATAATATACTCCTAATGAACGATAGTTTTTTTATCGTCAGTTCATCTCCGAACGAAATCGAACAGAGCTCCGTTATCCACACGTTACGTGCGAAATTTTTTATTAATCGAGCCACCTTAAAAGCCCCCCGCTTTCCCAAAGATATCGAAGCGTGGTGATATCGCCGTCATAGCGACTGGTGATGGCATTAACTTTATATGTGTAATAATCGCTTTCACTGCTCAGCACATCGAGAAAGCTTCTGCGGCCTGCGCTGTACCATTGCTCATAAAACATTTGGCGAATGGTATCGCTCTCCCTGGTTAATTTTTGGTAATTGTCGGTTCTTTCTTTCAGGCGTTTAATTTCTTTATCATCGACCTTAAGCCGGGATGTTAAATCCCGTTGTTGGTCGTTCTTTTTATATTTGGCCGCATTTGCCCGCGACGCTGCCGCGGCGATATTCGCCATGCCGGAAAAGCCGCTGAATAATTCCCAGCGTAAAGAGAAACCGGCCTGCAAACCGTAATCACGGCCATAGTCATCGGCGCTAAATCCTTTCGAGATCACGAAGTCAACGCTGGGCAGTTGCTCTGCTTTGGTTCTGGCCATATAGGCTGACAAGGCCTGATATTCCGCCTCGACCTCACGTATCGGCGCCGAATGGCTGACGTTGCCGATGGCCTGTTGCAATGAGGGAATATCGTTCATCCAGTATTGATAGACCGGCGCAGCGTCGTGGCGGCGGGCGCCAAACCATTTGTTCAGCGTTTCTTGCGTCTTGGCGATTTCCGCCTCAATATTTTCACACTCCTGCTGCGCCAGCAGCAGGCGGGCATTCGCCTGTACCAGTTCGCTGCGTCGTCCGATATCGACGTTGACGATCCCGTTCAACATATCAACCAGCGTGAGCATGCGTTGCTGATAGGCCTGCGCAACGGCCTTAATCGCCAGTTGCTTCGCCAGCTGAACTTCAGTGGAAGCCACGTTATAAGCCAGTTGGTCCAACTGCTGGGCATAGCGCGCCCCGACCGCGGCCGCGCGATATTGCCGCTCATCGATGGCGCGGCTGAGTCTTCCCCAGTCAAACAATGGCATAGAGGCCGAAAGCGTTATATCGCCCTTGGCGGTATTGCGTAAGTCGGCGACATCGCCCTGATACCAGGGCAGCACCGAAGCGCCCACGTTGATCTGCGGCAGACGCTCTCCCTGGGTGGCGCGGATATCCTGTTGAGCCGCTTCCCACTCTTCCTGCAGGCTTCTTATTCCCGGATCGTCGTTGGCTGCCTGCATGATTAAACGCCGGATGTATGACTTGTAAGGAAGCGCCTTGGTCTTCGGCACGGGCTGAGCGCCGGTTTCTTCCGGTTCCTTTTTCTCACGTACGGGCTTTGGGGCCGGAAGATCCTGGTGTGGCGATACGGCAGGCTGTTGGTATTGCCATTCATGCGTAGCGACGGGCGCAGGTGCAACCTGGACTTCCTGCGCCTCGTTTTTTATTGCCGGCGTTTTTTCGGCATCTGCATTTTTTACTGGCGCATTTGGCGCCTGATTCAGCAACGTGCTGAAGAAGTCATCCGAATTACGGCGCTGCTGACTATTTTCCATAACGTCCGACAGCATCTGTAATCCGTTATTATTCTCACCGCTGGCAATAAGCGGTGAGAATAACGAAAGAAAAATGACGACGTTCCTTGTTTCCCTGAATGTCATATTAACGTTCCCTGAATGCTTCCCTGGATTTAAGGATGGGTTTGAGCAGGAAGTCAGAGATGCGTTTTTCGCCCGTTTTAATATCGACCGTCGCCACCATTCCCGGAATCACCGGATAGACTTTGCCGCCGGCGCTTAACGAGTCCGCCGTGGTTTTGATGATGACGCGGTAGTAAAACTGATCGTCTGGCTTAGCCTGGTTTTTTTCTTCTTCCAGTGTGCTGGGGCTGACCAGCGTGACTTCTCCCTGAAGGCCGCCATAGATGGAGTAATCGTAAGCACTGATCTTGATCGTCGCGGGAAGGCCGGGATGAATGAAGGCGACGTCTGAAGGTTTCACCTTGGTTTCAATCAGCAGGCCATCTTCAACAGGCACGATTTCCATGATGTTGGCGCCGCTCTGAATAACAGCGCCCAGCGTGGTGGTGCGGATATTTTTAACGATGCCGTTTACCGGGGCATACAGCGTGCTTTTGGTTATCGCATCCTGCAATAAGACCAGCGTTTCCTGCACCTGCGCCAGTTCGCTCTCAGCCCGCAGCAGCTGGGCGTTGGCGTCCGCATGGAACTGGTTCAAACGCTCGTCGAGCTGAAGCTGGAGCTCGCTGACCTGGCGCTGGTTACGTAACAGTTCCACTTCCGACATCAGCCCTTTTTTTACCAGAGGGGCGGCCAGGCCGAGTTCACGCTGAGCCAGCGCCAGGTTTTTCTTCAGCCCGGCAACCGCCATTTGCTGCATTTTGATGTCGGCCTGATAGGCGCGGGTTTCGTCGGCAACCAACGACGGAAGGGCGAGAACGTCGGCCGGAAACGTCAGCGGGGTGGCGAAAATTTCCGCACGCAAACGGGCGATGGTGGCTTTGAGCGCCAGCGCCCTGGAGTTGCTCTCGCCGTACGAGGCGCGTGAACGGGTATCATCCATCTTTAGCAGCGGCTGGCCGCGGCTGACGTGTTCGCCAGCCCGTACGAGCAGGGTTTGCAGCACGCCGGTGTCGAGGCTTTGAATCACTTGCTCGTGGGCGTAGGGGATAACCTTGCCTTGCCCGCGGGTGATTTCTTCAACCTTGGCCAAATATGCCCAGGTGCCGGCAATGAGTAAAATCGCCAGTACGCCGTAAAGCACGAAAGTGGCACCCGGCGTGGATTGCGCCAGCAGCGCGGCATGCATATCGCGTAAATAGGCGCTCTCTTCCGACGTCACCTGCGCCGGGCGTTTTCCGGGTAACTTAAGCATGTGCTTTCACCTTCGTCAGCCGGGTAGCCTCAGCGCCGCGCAGTTGCTCGAGCACCGCCTCTTTCGGGCCGTCCGCCGCGACTTTGCCGCCGTCCATCACGATCAGGCGATCGACCAGTTCAAGCACGGGAAGGCGGTGCGTAACCACGATCAGCGTCTGCCCCTGGGAGATTTGCCTGAAGTGACGCAGGAATACCGTCTCCGTTTGGTTATCCATCGCGCTGGTCGGTTCATCCATCAGTAACACCCGGGGATGGACGAGCAGGCTGCGCGCCAGAGCCACCAACTGCCGCTGGCCGCCGGAAAGGCAGCAGCCGTTTTCTCCCACCGGCATATCCAGCCCCGCGGGATGGTTGCGGGCGATGGCATCCAGCCCGGTCAGTTGCAGAATGTGGGTTAACCGGGCGGCGTCAATATGCTGGCGTCCCATCAGCAGGTTGTCCCTGAGGGAGCCGAAAAACAGTTGGTTATCCTGGGCGATAAAGCTGACGTTGGCGCGCAAATCAGCGATGTCGATCTGGCGGCTGTCGAGATCGTCAAACAGCAGCTGCCCTTTGGTCGGCAAATAAAGCCCGGCGATGATGCGCAGCAGCGTCGATTTCCCGCTGCCGATACGGCCGATAATGGCGATACGTTCGCCTTCGCGGATAGTGATATTGGCGCCGTCGACCACGACCGGCGAGCCTTTGCCCGTGGTGTCCGGATAAGAGAATCCCACTCCCCGGAGCTGGATGTTCCCGTTCAACACGGGATTGGCGATATAGCTGCCGATGGCGTCGCGCTCCGTTGGCGTTATCATCAGGCGGTTCAGTGCGCCGAGCGCGACCAGCGCCTGCTGGGCGCGTACCGCCAGAGAGACGACCTGCCCGAGCGGCGCGATGACGCGCTGGGAAAGGATGACGCTGCCCATCAGGGCGCCGACGGAAATTACGCCGTCGCCAATCAGGTACACACCAAGGCTGACCAGTATGACCGTCTGCAGTTGCTGAATAGTGGTAATGAAATGGGTCGTCATGCCGGAGAGCAGGCGGGACTTCATCGCCACCGCCGCAAGCTCGGCGCTGTATTTTTCCCACAGCGTCAGCATGTGGCCTTCGCTGGAGGTCGCCTTGAGCGTTTCGAGTCCGGTCAGGGATTCAATCAGCAGCCCCTGACGCAGAGAACCGCCGCGCAGGTTCTCTTTCATGATGCGTGACAGGGGGATTTGCACCAGCAGGCAAACGCTCAGCGCGATCGGAAACAGGCACAGCGGAACCCAGGCCAGAGGCCCGCCGATGGCGGCGATGATGGCGATAAACAGAAACGCGAACGGCAAGTCGCTGAGCGTAATGAGCGTTGCCGAGCTGAAGAAGTCACGGACGGATTCATATTCGCGGATCTGGTTGGCGAATGAACCGGCTGAGGCCGGGCGGTATTCCATCCGCACCGACAGCGCTTTTTTAAACAGCCGGGCGCCGATGATCAGGTCTGCTTTTTTCCCTGCAATGTCAATTAAATATGCGCGGGTAATCCGGCAGGCGAATTCGAGTAAGATCGCGATAAATACCCCGGCCGCCAATGCCCACAGCGTGACATAGGCCTGATTCGGGATTACGCGGTCATAGACATTCATCGTGAAGAATGTGCCGGCCAGGGTTAATACGTTGATGAGCACCGCACCGATTGCCGCATTGTAGTAATAGCGGCGATAGTTCCACATAATCCGGAACAGCCAGTGCCCTTTTCCCGGCGCGTCATCGATTCCCGAGCGACGATCCTGCTCTGCTTTGGGTTTTACCAATAACGCATATCCGGTATAAATCTCAGCCAGCCGCTCGGCGGAAATAACAACGCTTTCCCCGTCCATGTCGGGCAGAATGACGTGACATTGCTCTTCTTCCCGCGCCAGCAAAATAATATTCTTTCGGTCGTGACATAGCAGAATGACCGGACACAGCAGCGCGGGGATGTCGTTCAGCGATTTTTGCACCAAACGGGCGCTGAAGCCGGCATTTTCCAGCAGACGAATGGCCGTGGTGGCTGAGGGCGTGGCGTCACCGGTCTGGCCATGCCTGAAAGCTGAAGGGCTAAAATTCTTACCAAAAAAAGAGCAGATCCACATAAGCGCATATTCATATATATATGGCTCATACTCATTTCCCTGAGAAATATATTCTTTTTTAACTGCGTCCGACACGTTATATCCTTATTAACTGAGCTATTGGATTTTATATGTATAGAACCATAGGGGAACAGAACTTTTACGATAAAAACAGAAATCTCCCGTAAAAAAAGAAAGTTTCATTGCGGTGATAAATTGTTTAATTTAAATCATTCATTATTTGAATTTAAAAATTGAGATAAAGCCTGTGTTATTATGGGATATATCCAATAAGAAATACAAATTCGTTTTCGTGGACAATTATGATGAATGACAGGAATAATCCTTTTTATATTGAAAGTGGGCGGGAAGTAAGGACCCCGTACCGGTGGTTAAGAATAAAAAACCTCCCTGACGGGAGGTCTGAGGAACAACATCAACGGCCGTTGGGATATTGATGTCGTTATATTACTGGGCTTGCTTAGCTGAAATTACGCTACGGCAGCCTGCATATCGCTTTCGAGCAGCATTACTGAGTACTGATCGTAAATACCACAGCCGATGGCAGACGGAATAGCCTCAGCAACCGGTTCGGCGGTTTCACCGATGGTTACTGTCACGGTTTCATCATTGCCGAAATGCAGCTCGCTCTCACCCGCAGACAGCAGTTCATCAAAAGCGACGTTCAGCGTCTGGGCTGACTTGGTTTCGCCGGACTGAACATCCTGCACATCAATAACCGGGATAGTTTCCTGAGCGGAAATCACGTTGTCCATTGCTGCCTGCGGCAGTTCAGGCGCTTCCACGTTGATCCAGAACCCCATGCTGCGGTAACCGGACATGTCGACAGAATCATCAACCGGCTTAGCGATAAGGATGTGTGAGCCCGTGCTCAGATCCTGCGTCGGCATAAAGCTCCAGTTGCCCTGAGCATCGGACATGGTTTCACCAATCACTTCGTCAGCATCGTAAATGACGACTTTCATATTGGCATTGGCCGTTCCCTTGATCAGCGGACGGCTGTCATCCGTTGTGTCACGGTTGCTCAGCTTGCCGGTTTTCGCGCCGATATCATCCACTACCTCGGTAATGACGGCATGTACCGGTACAAACGGCTCCGGCGCGGGTACGGTATGGTCAACTTCCACCCAATACGCGCCGCTTCTGTCTCCGTACAGGCTGGCGTTCTTCGGATCTACAGCCTGGGCAGCGAAGTTATGCGAGCCTTCAGACAGTGCGGTTTTCGGAATAAAGGTCCAGTTGCCGTGCGCATCGGCGTAGGTTTCGCCAATAACTTTGTCAAAATCATAAATGACAACCTTGGTGCCCGCTGTGGCAGTTCCTTTCAGTGTCGGACGGGTATCGCTGGTTTCACCGCCTCTTTCCAGAGACGTGGTGTTCACACCCACATAGTCAATGACTTGTTTGATCACTACGCGACCAATAGTTTTTGTTGTGCCAATCTTATTCATATTATTATCTCCTTGTGGGCAATGTAATTATTGACCCTATTTATTATTTTCTCTGCGCAATAAACGCAGAGACATTTTTCTGGCCTGGTTAAGCCAAAAATCAAGACTGCATTCCCTTGTGTTGGCGGCTGGTGCTAAATATAGAGAGGCATCTGCAATACCATGTTTAAGAGCGACAGTATTAACGTCTTTGTCATAAAGCCGAAAGACTGAGTCAGGAAATTATGGGAGGTGTTATGACTTATGATTCATTGAACACTTCCTGCTTTCTGAGTACATCACTCTCTTTGTATCGGTTTAATTAAATATTCTAAGTGGTAGAGGTTGCTTCATAAAAGCGAATGGCAAAAAAAAAGGAAAAATCTTATAACCAATATAATTTAACTGTGGTGATAACTCGATAAAAACGAAAGGTAGAGCCATAAATAATTGGCTTGATGAATATGTTATTAATTATATTTGGCTGAGATTATAAATGTCCGGAAGTGGAGGATCAATAAATTCTTGAGGAAAATTCCTTTTCAGGCATAGATCGCCTGCTCAGGAGATCTATTCTTTTCGTCGTAATATAATTGGTGCCTATATTTCGTGATTGAAGCGCCGATGGTCTTTAATGTGCCGATAAGCATTCCGGTGACCACGGCAATTCCAATAGCGAAGCGACTGGCGGAACCTGCACCTGCCGCACATAACAGAAGAATCCGTTCGGCGCCGCCAGGCGCAGCGCTGAGATACCAAATAAAGTGCCGGATTCAATGCGATGTTGCGCCCGGATGCTGCGTGTCAGCATAGCGGCCTGATGCTGTTCAGCAGAGAATTACCTTGGACCTGAACTGTCTCAGTAAAACGCATTGGCAGACACCACAAGGTGTTGATACCCGGTATTTGATACTAACCGAAAAATCAAAACCACGGCTCAGGTTGTTATTCAGAAGCCATGATATAGTTCAGCTGAGTTAATATTGATACCGGGGGTTATTATTTCTCTTGATCAAGATATAGGTAATTTATACAATGGAGTGCATCTTTATTAATGGGCTTTTAATTTTTTGATTTGTCTATTTTGTTGCCGCGTTTGATATGGGGATTTGTTTTATAGCCTCTGTTCTTGATGCGCCTTTTATATGTGGAAGAAACAAGATTAAGTCAAATTTCCGATACGGCAGGAGGGGCCATAAACCTAAAGAATGACGCCTGTTAGCATTAATACTGTGTACTCCTGTGAAAAGATATCACCGTGTTATCGAGTTGTAACTAAATTGCGCTTGAATATAAGTGCGTTGTAGCCAATTGACTGGCTGAGACCTTTAAGTGGAATTATTAACGTGATTATGAATGAAGTTTTTGATGAATTGAATGCCCCATCTTCAGCTTCTCATCTGATGAATGAATCAGAGATAAAAAAAGAGATGCGCCTTCTGGAAGAAGCTATTTGTAAAATTTCAGAAGAAAATGAAGTGTTAAAGATATTTAATGAGCATGTGAAAAGCATAGTCTGTTGACGTTTTTATATTTATGTATCTTAGCGCTGCCATGAAATAACATGTTTCATCCGGGTATAGTTAATATATTAATGAGTTTAGCCTGCTTCGTCGCAAAAGAGCCGCTTACAGCGGGAGCTGGAACGCATAATGTGTGTGTCTGCCTGTGCATCCGCAGCCGGACTCGGTAGGCCAATACTTCGGGGTCATGTCAGGATGAGATGCGGAATGGCTTTTGACGTGCTCAATACGCATATCGAATATCTGTCACTTGATTATCAATTTAACTACAACCACGGTGTTATCTGATCTGGCGCAATAAAAGGAGATGACAGTAAGAACAAGCACTGAGTAAGGATAATGCAGAGAAAGGCCATTAAATTTGCATTCAGGTATAAAAAAAACACGCAGACTGCCGATGATATCTTTCCATGTAGATTACGTGAATATTCCCAATCCTGAGAAAGCAAATTTATGTTAAAGAAAATCAAAATATCTACAAGTATGCTATTCGTGTTTATCCTCTTTGGCCTGTTGCAAATAGGCTCAAACACGACTGCCTTCATTTTTATCCAAGGCAACAATAGCGATCTGAATGCGCTCAATACCATTGCATCTGAATTCAGTACATTACGCGACGTTCGTTACCAGACGCTCGAGACGCAATACACCATAAATAGCACCCTTATCGGTTTGCTCGGCAATGATGCCAGTGAGTTGCAGTCTAAAATAGACCAAGCACGCAAGGGAAAAGAGAACGGCAGGAAGCTTTTTCAACAGTTCTGGGATATACCGGGATTGACGCAGGACAGCGCCCGCTGGGAAGGGCTGAAGCAGGCTTTTTATGATCTCGATGCTGAGTTCGAGAGCCAGATTGCCATATTGGAAAAGAAACTGAGTGCCGATGTCACAGTTAAAATGCTGAGTGAGATGCGGGAGCGGAGAGCACAGCGGGTAGAGCGTTTCACCACCGAGTTTGCCGAGTATATGAAGGCCACAGAGACGGTTTATCATGACGTCCAGGAAAAGGCCAGGGATGAATATCAGACGTTTTATAGCATTTTCATCGCGTCGCTGATTACTATTTTCGTCATCATTCTGTTGGTTCATATGATGATGAAGTACATCCTGATCAGGCCGTTAGGAGAGGTTACGACACACTTCGACTTGATAGAAAAAGGCGATTTACGCACTTTTATCCCCGTAGACAGCAACAATGAGATCGGCCGGTTGTATGCCGGACTGCATAAAATGCAAACCGGCTTACGTTCAATGGTGGCGAATGTTCGCCAGAGCGTTGACTCCATTAACCTCGGAAGCCGGGAAATTGCGGCGGGTAATATCGACCTGTCCAGCCGTACCGAGGAGCAGGCGGCGGCACTCACGGAAACCGCGGCCAGTATGGAACAGATCAGCGCCACCGTTCACCAGAATACGGAGAATACCGCGCAGGCTTACAGCATGGTTGATGCCACTGCCCAGGTTGCGCGCCAGGGGGAAACGCTGATGCAAAACGTGGCGGATAAAATGCAGGCGATTACCAGCCATTCGCAGCGTATCAGTGAAATCGTCGGTATGATCGAAAGCATCTCTTTCCAGACTAACATTCTGGCGCTTAACGCCGCGGTTGAGGCCGCCAGGGCCGGGGAGCAGGGGCGTGGGTTTGCTGTTGTTGCCAGCGAAGTTCGTAGCCTGGCGCAGCGCTGCGCCACATCCGCCAAAGAAATCAGTGTGCTGATTACCAACTCGGAAACCGATATCAGGGAAGGGGTTCAGTGGGTGGAGAAAACGGGAGACAGCATCCGTGAAATAGTGACTTCCGTAAACAACGTCGCGCGTGTCATGGAGAGCATTTCCCAGGCTTCCAATGAACAGAGCCGCGGCGTTGAACAGGTTCATGCCGCACTGACGCAAATGGATCAGGTGACCCAACAGAACGCTGCGTTGGTTGAGGAGATCGCCACGACGTCGGCTAACGTTGAAGCGCAGACAAAATCACTGGCGGAAGTGGTGTCAATTTTCAGGGTGAATAGCGGGGAAGAAAGCAAAGAAGAAGAACTGGAAGAATTTGACCGCCTGACACAGAGCCACGGATGAGAAACGCGCGGCAGCCCTGACTGGAACGCATTATGTTTGATGGCAGTCAATGGACGGTGGCTGCCATCAGAGACCTCAACAATCATATGATAGCCGTATAACCAGGTATTCAACATCGCGCGGTTTGCCCCAGGCGCCGGATTGAACCAGATGTTTGCTTTAGGCAATGACGACGCGATTAAGAGAGGAATATATTGTGCAGATTACACATGTTGACTTACGACCGGTCAGTACGTTTGGTAGCAAAATTGCTGTTTGTTTGAATCTTCATTTTACGGATGAAACGGTGGGGGACGGCTTTATTTGGATACCGGAGTTTGAACTGAGCCTGTACAAGTTTAATCATGTGGATTCTATACAGACGCGCACTGACATTACTTATGCCGTCTTTGAAAAATTATTTGATGTGAAAATAAAAAAGTCATAAGCGCGGGCATGCCGGTGTCATAATCACACTGCCATTGCAGAACAACGTATCTGTTCTGCTGCACTCTGAATGTATTGCTTTATAACCCGTATAGTTCGCAATAGTTAATGTGATGTCGTGAAGTTTATATTTCATTACTAATGAAGAGATGAATAACCACGGCATCAAACCGTATTGATGCCAGAAAAAATGCGTATCTGGCATTTTAAAATAATCCCGCGTTATACGTTTTTAACTTGGCGCGGGTAATTTCCCTCCATATCCTTGGTTTGCGTACGCTACCCAGCTCAGAATGAACCTGTGTAAAAAGGAATGAAGTTACTGCCTCCGGGGTGTGAGCGTCGCTGGCAGGAACAAAACCAGACGTTCTGCGTAAGTTCAGCGTGATTTACCCGCCGGTATACTCATCGCAGGCGAATCATGTTGAGCGTTTGTGGCTGCTACTGAAGAAAGTTCGCCATTTTATGATAACCGTCATCCTATTCCCCGGGGGTAAGTATGGGCGAACGAAAGTGTAGCGTTATTCGGCGCAGTTACTGCGTTTTTTTATAGCCAATGGTTCTAAAATAATCCGTCGGAAACTGTATGTGCATACAGTATTTGGTGCCATTATAAGTGCTTCAGTCATCGCTAAGTAATAGGAGTTTTTCATGTACCATATTGATTATAATAGCTATCGTTCAGTTAAAGGGTTTAACCGCCGGGTTAGATTTTTAGTAATGCACTATACCGCAGCTGACTTTGTTACGTCGGTGAAGTTGCTTTCTGGTGATGGTGGTGTGAGTGCTCATTTCCTTGTTCCGGACCCAACGGAACAGACCTATATTGACGCCGGGTTTAAGGAAATGCGAATTTTTAATTTGGTGGACGAAAGTGAGCGGGCCTGGCACGCAGGGGTTAGCTCATGGTCAGGAAGAAGTAATCTTAACGATACTTCGCTTGGCATCGAAATAGTTAATCTGGCAACAGACAACGATGGATATTTTACATTTCCTCCGTATAGTCCAATTCAGATCGAGGCGGTTAAAGAATTAGCGATAAATATCCTTCAACGTTATCCTGATATCCTACCTACCAATGTCGTCGGCCACAGTGATATCGCGCCGGGCAGAAAAAGCGATCCCGGCCCGGCTTTCCCCTGGAAAGCGCTTTATGATGCTGGTATTGGTGCCTGGTATGATAATAAAACCATGCACCGGTATAAGTTAAAGTTTAGAAAGAAGTTGCCGTGTAAGGATGACGTTATTGCTATGCTGGCACGATACGGGTATGACATTACAGGGGCAAAGACAGAAGATGGATATCAGAATCTTATCCGGGCATTCCAGCTCCATTTTCGCCAAAAGCAGTACGATGGTATTCTGGATACAGAAACAGCGGCGATCCTTTATGCTCTTGTAGATAAATACTTTCCGTCAAAATAACCCTTTACTCCCCCCTCATCAGTATTTTATCCCTGGCATTAACCAGGGGTTTTTTTTAACGGGTTGTAAGTACCCCACACGGAATACCATCCTTGTTTTGCAAAACAGGAGAGCACAATGAAACGCTGTCAGCGGGGGGAGATCTCCCCTGAATGACAACTTTCCGCATTACCGCGCCTCACGGCGTTTTACGCCCCTCTTTGCGCACCCGCTCAATATGGATAGAGAGAAACATAATCTCCTCCGTCGTCAGATCGCGCTGGTAACTGCGGTGCAGGTGCAAGGCAATCTTTTCCGCGCAGGCCCAGGCTTTGGCATAGTTATTCTTCACCGCGCTGTGCAGGGTTTCGTCATCATCGGGCACTACCGTTCGCGTTAGCATCCGTTGGGTGAAAAATTTCAGGTGAGTGACAAAACGCTGATAGCTCAGGGAATTCTCATCATATTCCAGCCGCAGTTGATACTTCACGAGGTGCAGGATTTCTTGCATCACCCGGGTAATATGCATCACTTCCGGCATTTCATTGTTAAGCTGGGCGGTTACCAGGTGCAGGGCGATGAATCCGGCCTCATCCTCTGCCAGTTCGACGCCGAGGCGTTTGGCGATAATCGCCCGCGCTTCCTGCCCCAGTTCGAACTCGCGCGGGTAAAGACGCCGGGTTTCCCACAGCAACGCATTCTTGATAGCCAGTCCTTTCTTTTGCCGTTCGATCGCGTAATGGCAGTGATCTGTCAGGGTGATATAGAGGCTTTCCTGCAGCTTGCCCAACCGGGTGCGCGCCAGTTCAATGATGCGATCGCAGGCAGCCATCACCTCCAGCGGGATCTGGCTTAACAATTCGCCGAGGCGGTTAACAAGCTCGTCGCTCTGCAGCGAGAATACTTTTTCGATACGCGTTTCGTCGAGAACGTCGCCCACCCGCTGCTGAAAAGCCAGCCCACGGCCCATTACCACCTGTTCGCGTTGCTGCTCATCCAGGATAACAACCACATTATTATTAAGTATTTTGGCGATTTTCATCCAAGCCCCGAAAACAAAAAAACCTGACTTCCGACGTAGTCAGAAAATCAGGTTTTGCCTGCCAGATGCAGTTACAATCCATTTCTGCAATTTATCACTTTCTCTCTTAGGGTTGAACTCCCTGCGGGAGAAACGTGATTCGGATCGCGAACACCGGTTACGAATATCAGAACATACGGAAACGGTATTCGATAATCACTTCCGACGAGAGCGTATGGGTCCGCGTATAGCGTCCATCCGTCAGAACCGGCGTTTTTCCGCTGCTCTTATACGACCAGCCCGGACCGAACATCGCCCATACCGTCAGGTTTTTAAACGTCGGGTCGGAAGGAACCCAGCGGGTAAAGGCGTTAATTTCACCGGTGCGTACGTGATTGCCTTTGTAATTGAAATTGGCAATGTTGCCGGCTAACCCTACTGCCAGATCCGGCGTCAGCTTATAGTCCGACATCGTTGCAAGCATGAGTTCCCCGTCGCGCATGTAGTCATCACCCGCATAGGCCATGGAGATAAAAGTACCGCGCGAGTTTTTACTCATATGCCGCGGGTAAAAGCCGACTTCATTGGCTTTCTGAGCATCGGTATAGCCTATGCCCCACTTGCTGCTCCAGCGATCCGCTTTCCATGTCGCGTCGAGAGCGAAATGCCAGGCATTGTTGTCGAAGTCTCGTTTGCTGGCAGGCATGGAAGTATATTCGTCAAGGGCATGGGTCGCGTATATCTGTGTACCGATATTCAGCCGATCCATGGGTTTGAGATTGGTGAATAACAGGTGGCGGCGCAGGTAGTTATCGCTTTCGCCATAGCCGTATTGCACATCCAGCAGGCGGCTTTTCCACTGCAGGTCACCACTGGCGAGGTGGTTGATTTCACGTCCGGTGTTGGTCTGGAAGTGTTTTTTGTCCGGCGAGTTACGGTCCATCGAGTTTTCGACGTACGCCCCGCGCAGGGTCAGGTCATCATAGCTGACGGATCCGCTCCAGCCGGAGTAGGTGGTTGGCGACAGGCGCGTTGAGGTAGAGATGACGCCAAAATTTTTCAATACCTGCCAGCCCCAGCGGGCGTTGAGCTGTACGTCCGCCACGTCATACTTCAGCTTGATGTTGCGCTGGCCAAACTTGGAATACCCTTCCGCGTTGCTTTTCTTATTTCCGCTCCCGTTGTTATAAAGTACGCCGCGAGAGTTAAAATAATCGCTGGCGCCCAGTTTGACGGCACCGTAATAGACGGCATCAACGCCGATAATATCAGAAAAGTAGCCGGACTGATAATCAACGGAGACACCCTGCCCCCAGGCATTATGCACGTGCTTGGGGTTGGCATTTTCCTCTTTAAGATATTTCCAGTAATTCTTCAGTGACAATCCCATCTGTGAATCACGGAAGAAGGGATCGGCAAGAACGTTATCCATTAGCGTGGTTTGTTTAATGCTGTCATTATTATCGGCGGCCCAGCCGGTTGCTGAAATGCCGAGTGCAATAAATGCTATAGCAGTACGATTCAGATTCATCAGATACCCCCAGAACGGGCCGCAGCGCGCCCTTACCTGCGCACGGTAATATTATCTGCGGCCAAGAAAGATAAATTAGCTAATTATTGTATTATTGGTTGTTTAACGCTTTTTTACCGGCTTCGACATATTTGAGCGTGCCGATTTCAGGTACCGTATAGCGGCCGTCTTTATAAACAATTTTTACCACGGCAGCATTGGACAGCGGCTTATTTTTTGCCGGATCGTCGGTCAGGTCAGAGATCATAATTTGCATCGATGTTCCTGATGAAATCGCCAGAATATTTTTGTCGCCTTCGGTTTTGGCTTTCTTGATGATGGTGTCCAGTGCCGCCTGAGTACGCTCCTTCACCTGGTCATAATTTTCCGCCAACCCTTTGGGGTCGGCTTTGGCCAGCGCGTTTTGGTTATCGCGCACCGCCAGCGTCCCTGCCTTCATGGCGCTGAACAGCGCCGCGCCATCGGACAGCCCCAGTTGGCGCGCTCCGGCGTCAGCCATCTCTTTATTAAAGCCGCCTTCAAAGCCGCCGAAGAAGGCTTCGCGCAACCCGGTCAGTTCGGTGAGCTGATAATCCGTGACGCCCGCCTGCTTCAGGATGACAGCCATGGTTTCGCGTTGTCGCCCGGCGTCACTGGCGTAGAAACGGTCAAATTTAATTCCTTTTAATCCTTCGCCTAAATAACGGGCCACCCGTACACCGTCTTCTGTCAGCGGCGAATCGGCCCACCCCTGAACGCGATCAAAAGTATTAAACAGAGTTTTTCCGTGGCGGGCGAAATAAATAGTCACCGTATCATCAGAAGATATTTTTACGTCATTTGCTGCTGAACAGGTTGCCGAGCTTGCAACAACCATTAAAGCTACCAGCCATTTTTTCATTTTATGTCCTTCCTTCTATATGCTGTTTTTCCAGATCCCCAAAAACAAAAAAACCCACGTCCTGTTTCGGGAGTAACGCTGGCTACTCGCGATATCTGACGTAGGTTTTGCCTGTATTCACAGTAACAATCCAATCGCCGCAACAATATCACCAACAATGGGAAATAACATCCACTTTTTTGATACCACATGAATAACTGTGATCGTCTTCATATCATCAAGGGGCAGATAAAAACGCCGGAAGCTCGCCAATGCAAGATAAGCCGAATAGGGAGGCGGCAATGCATACGAATGACAGTGTCAGAACTAAAAACGATTTTATTCTCCGTTGCGGGACGTCTTATTTTATTTGTTGAGCGCTGTCACAGAAAATAGTCAGTCCCTCTGGACAGAAATAAATACCGGGCGTATTTTCGTTCCCATCCTGGGGTTGTTACTGAAAACAGGCAAAACCTAAGATACTTGTCGCAGCAACATTGCGTGCAGGTGTCTTAGGTTTTTTTTTGCCCCTCATTCAGGCCCTGGCCATCAGACTCAAGGAGCACTCATGAAAACCAAAACCTTCGCCATCGCCCTGCTTTCTGCCTTTGCCTTCACGGCACAGGCGGCACCGCTGAAGATTCTGATCGTCAATGACGATGGCTGTGAATCTCCGGGCAGCACCTCGCTGCAGGATAAGCTGGCGGCTAAAGGCTATGACGTCTGGATGGTCGCCCCGGCCACCAATCAGAGCGGCATAGGCTCTGCTATCACCTTTAAAACCGGAAAGCTTTTCGATGTTAAGAAGGTTGGCGAGAAGCGTTATTGCTTCCCCGGTACGCCGGCTGACGCTGTGGATTTCGGCCTGTGGGGCGTGCTGAAGGATACGCCGCCGGATCTGATTATTTCAGGCGTCAACGATGGCCCTAACACCGGTATGGCGCAGGTGAATTCCGGCACCGTCAGTGCTGCCGTCCGTGCCGTGCGTTACGGTTTTCCGGCGATCGCCGCCAGCATCGGCTACATCTTCACCGAAGAGGAAATGAAGAATAAGTGGCCGAGCACGCATAAATACTGGCCGGACTCCGTTGACTATGTTGTCAGCATGGTTGACACGCTTAACGCGAAGCATACGCCGGGGACGCCCGTGCTGCCCAAAGGGTCCGGGCTGAGCATCAATTATCCGGCGCTGGCGAAGACCGACATCAAAGGTGTGCACTACATCAGCAACGAAGCGTTCCCCATTCCACAGATTGGTTATGAACTGACGGCGGATGGTAAGGCGAAGCAGACCATGAATCCGGCAGCGTTGGTACCGGCTGAGAACGATACGGATTCCGGCTGGCTCAACAAGGGTTATATCACCTATACCCTTTTTGATGGTACGTGGGACGCCCCGCAGTTTCGGGCACAGTATGAAGCGCTGTTGGGTCAGTAAGAGTACCGGCTTACCCAGCGTGAGCCGTATGGAATAAGGATTGTCACTGCATTTGCAGGCAAAACCTGACGTGCCGTCCTGCCAGTCAGGCCCGGCGCTCAGGTTTTTTTGTGCCTCAGTACAGATAACAGGAATGAATATGAAATACGATGAATTGGCCGGTGACATTCTCCGTCACGTCGGCGGTCGGGAAAACATCAACAGCTTGGTGCACTGTGCAACCCGATTGCGCTTCAAACTGAATGACAGCAGTAAGGCGGATGCGGAAGGCCTGAAAGAAAATCCTGAGATTATCATGGTGGTTGAAAGCGGCGGTCAGTTTCAGGTGGTGGTCGGCAACCATGTTCACGATGTTTGGCTGGCCGTGTGCCAGGCCGCGGGCCTCAGCGATGACGCTCCGGCTCAGAAAACAAAAAGTGAAGATAAAAACGGGGTGATGGCGGCATTCATCGATGTGGTTTCCGGCATTTTTACGCCGTTTCTCGGGGTGTTGGCGGCCTGCGGGATCTTAAAGGGCTTTCTTGCCCTCAGCGCGGTAGGCGGCTGGCTGGAGGAGAGCAGCGGTACCTGGCGCATTTTGTTTGCCGCCAGCGACGCGCTGTTCTACTTCCTGCCGATCGTGCTTGGTTATACCGCCGGTAAAAAGTTTGGCGGTAGTCCTTTCTTAACCATGGTCATTGGCGGTGCATTGGTACACCCGATGATGCTTGAGGCTTTCCAGGCCAGCACCAACGGTGCGACCGAAACCTTCTTCGGGATTCCGGTGGTGTTTATCAATTATACCTCGTCGGTGATCCCGGTAATTTGTGCTGCCTGGTTCTGTTGCTGGCTTGAACGCCAGTGCAATAAGGTGATGCCATCGGCGGTGAAGAACTTCTTTACCCCGCTGGTGTGTATTGCGGTTACTGTGCCGCTGACTTTCCTTGTCATTGGGCCTCTGGCCACCGGGTTAGGCGAGTTGTTAGCCGCCGGATTTCAAATAGTTTACAAATTCGCGCCCTGGTTGGCGGGCGGCATTCTCGGCGCGCTATGGCAGGTTTGCGTGATTTTCGGCGTGCATTGGGGATTGATCCCACTGATGATGAACAACATGGCGGTACTCGGCCATGACCCGATGCTGGTGATCCTGCTGCCGGCCGTGTTTGGTCAGGTGGGGGCTGCGCTGGGGGTGTTCCTGAAAACCCGTGATGTGCGCCTCAAAGCACTGGCCGGTTCAGGCTCCATTGCCGGGATCTTCGGTGTTACCGAACCGGCGGTTTATGGCGTTACCCTGCCGTACCGCCGGCCGTTTATCTTCGGTTGTATCGGCGGTGCTCTCGGTGGGGCGATTGTCGGTTTCAGCCTGAGTCAGGCCTATTCCTTCGGCCTGGCGAGTATTTTCACCCTCGCGCAGATCATTCCTCCTTCCGGCCTTGATGCTTCGGTATGGGGCGCGATTATCGGCGTAGCCATATCGTTTATCCTTGCCTGCCTGCTGACTCTCATTGCCGGGTTGCCGGCGGCTGAGGCCGTTCCTGAAACGAAAGCGGCGGTAGTTCCCGTGGCTGGTGAGGAAGACATTCTGGCACCGCTGAGCGGTGTCACCATCCCCCTTGAGGATGTGCCGGATCCGACTTTCGCCAGCGGCGTGATGGGGGGCGGGGCGGCGATTATCCCTTCTGAAGGGCGTGTGGTCGCGCCATTTCATGGAGAAGTCGCTTCGCTGTTTACCACCCGTCATGCCATCGGTTTGCTGAGCGACAGCGGCATTGAGGTATTGATTCATGTCGGTATCGATACGGTGAAACTCAATGGCGAGCATTTTACTGCCTACGTCAAAGAGGGGGACAAGATCCGGCCCGGCGATCTGCTGATTGCTTTCGATCGCGACGCGATTCTTCTTGAGGGCTATGACCTGAGCACGCCGATTATCATCAGTAACAGCGAAGATTTCGCAGGAATAGAGCAGAAGCATACCACTCCATACGTTCAGGCGGGTGGACCCTTCCTGCATATTAATCGCTGAAGTTTAAGGAGAGAGAAATGAGCAAAACGTTTCCTGACGGTTTTTTATGGGGAGGCGCGCTGGCGGCTAACCAGGTTGAAGGCGCATGGCTGGAGGGAGGGAAGGGGATATCGACCTCTGACATGCAGCCGAACGGTATTTTCGGCGGCGTGGTGGAGAGGACGCCCGGCGATCGCAGTATCAAAGATGTCGCTATTGATTTTTACCACCGCTATCCGGAGGATATCGCCCTTTTTTCCGAGATGGGGTTTACCTGCCTGCGGGTCTCTATTGCCTGGACCCGTATTTTCCCGCAAGGGGATGAGCTGGAGCCCAATGAAGCGGGTCTTGCATGGTACGATGCGCTGTTTGATGAATTAGCCCGCCATAATATTCAGCCCATGGTGACGTTATCACACTACGAAATGCCGTGGGGATTGGTGGAAAATTACGGTGGCTGGGGAAACCGGAAACTTATCACTTTTTTTGAACGCTATGCCCGTACTGTCTTCACCCGTTATCGCGATAAGGTGAAACTGTGGCTGACCTTCAATGAAATCAATATGTCGCTGCATGCGCCGTTGACGGGGGTTGGCCTGCAGGAAGACTGCACGACGGAAGATATTTACCAGGCTATCCATCATCAGCTGGTTGCCAGTGGTATGGCCGTGAAAGCTTGCCACGAGATTATTCCCGACGCGAAGATTGGCAACATGTTGCTCGGTGGCCTGATGTATCCGCTCTCCTGCAAACCTGCAGATGTCTTTGCTACCCTGCAGGAGAACCGTACCTGGCTCTTTTTCGGCGATGTTCAGTGCCGCGGGGAATATCCGGGCTATATGCGGCGTTATTTCCGCGACAACGGCATCGTGTTGCAGACAGAACCCGCGGATGATGAGGCGCTGAGCCATACCGTCGACTTTATCTCCTTTAGTTACTACATGACCGGCTGCGTTACCGCCGATCCTGAACTGGTGGAAAAACTGCGCGGTAATATTCTTGATATGGTGCCGAACCCGCATCTTGAGAGCTCTGAGTGGGGGTGGCAAATTGATCCGCTTGGCCTGCGCACGCTGCTCAACGTGTTGTGGGATCGCTACCAGAAGCCTTTGTTTATCGTCGAAAACGGCCTCGGCGCACAGGATAAGCCTGATGCCGACGGCCACATTCACGATGATTACCGCATCAGCTATATCAACGATCATCTGGTTCAGGCGCGGGAAGCGATCGACGATGGCGTGGAGCTGATGGGGTATACCGCATGGGGGCCGATTGATTTGATCAGCGCCTCGAAAGCTGAAGTGAACAAACGTTACGGCTTTATCTACGTCGATTTGCAACAGGACGGCTCCGGCACCCTGGAACGTCGCCGTAAAGAGAGCTTCTATTGGTATCAGGGCGTCATCGCCAGTCACGGCGCTTCGCTGAAACCCTGATCTTAACGTGACGACGCGGCTCCGACGGGGGCCGCGTTTTTGCCTGCCGCGACGGTAAGTATCCCGCATCACCGCGCCGTTCACAGTCAGAGATCTTCCGGCAGATTCATTCTGCCAACAACGGAGATCGCCATACGTAAAGCCCGTTTTACTGAGCATCAGATCATCGCCGTGATGAAGTGGGTTGAAGCCGGACGAACGGTTAAGGATGCCTGCCGGAATACCTGTGACTCCCCCCCTTACCGAATCCGCCGTGCTTATTGCGGGCTCTCAACTCTTCGGTTATGGCGCGAGATAACGCGGGGTGTTGCAAAATGAGACTTATCTGAACGAGCAAGACTCGGCATTCATAACGTGACGCAGGCAGTTAGCTGAGTGGCATTTACGCTTTTTATGCAGGCATTCAGGGGGGAGTATGAGTGCTTTATTCATTAGCTTTGCTTATGTTTATGCGTTTTTTGGTTCACCAGAGGTCATATCATCACGGTGTAATCGTTGCCTTTTTTTGTGATACCTATCATGATTCATGATAAATATCTTGCCAGATAAGTAAAACCCCATCTCCTTCTTAGGAAGACATTATTCAATCTTTAGTACAGTATGGCCGGTTACCTGAGGGAAAGTGAAAGTGCATCAATATGTGCTTTTGACCAAAATCTCATGTGTAATAGCTAAAATATTGACCAGCCATCAGCGTAATGCAGCCCGCAAAAATTTTTTTTTATCCCGAAAGATCCAAAAGGGAACGATCCCGGTATCAAAATTGATAACATTTTAACGACGATTGAATTATTTGATTTACCTCCGCCTCCATTTAGGTTAGCTGCTGGCTGTCTGGCCGATGAGAATGGTGAGCAGAGTAAGAAATGATGTTGGGCAAAATAGAGCCTCCCTGGCCTGCTTCACGGTAAGCAAGCGATACATCTATCAGGGAGGCTTATTGGATGGTGGTGACACTATTCATGTTGATGATTTTTTTGTAATTATATGTATTTTATTGATTTTTTTAAATATCAGATATAGTTTAGGTATCCTGTGTTGATCAGATTTGTCGCTTTCTTAATACGATACCGGATGTTAGATCTCAACCAACTGTCTGATGACCATTCTCTTTCAACAAGCTGTTCACCAAATATTTCAGAGGCGATAGCCCGGTGCGAAAAGCCTTTGTTAAGATCATCTACGGTCTTTAACAAAGTGAGGTATTGTTCCTCTTTATCATCCCCTTCTATTTTGTTGTTAATAATATTTTTTATAATATCAATGTTTTTATTACTTATATTGTTATTTAAACAAAGAGGAACATATAAAAATATGTTTGATCTATCATTAAGGGCACTGGCATCATCAATAAAGAATTGAAAGTAATTGCTCTTATTAAATACCTTGACGCATAAAGATCCATCCAAAAGAAATAGTTTTTTCTTTTCCAGGTTGGGTGTGTTCTCAATATTACCCCATGTCAAATATCCGTTATTACTAAGTATTATCCGGGTTGATCTCCGGCTCAGTTCAGGAGACCAGAATACTCCTTTGGGCGTGGCATGATTTGGATCAACAAATTTCAGTAGTCCCCATTTTTTCTTAGCAATTAGATCAATATCATTCTGGTATTCTTGGGATGTTTCTTGATTTTTAAAAGAATACCAATCCTTAATGTAAAGTTTATTTCTTCTTAAGCATTCCCATGCAAAGTCAGTGTATGTTTCACTGTTCATGATGCAAATCCTATATTAATGGAATATGACATTTATAGATGTTTATGATTCTTAAGAACTCACAACAGAAGGGTGAAAAAGCATTTAAACAAAATTGCCCCTACCACGCTATGAGTCATTTCGATATTTATTCATAAGCCGAAGACGTTATCGATTTTATTTTGTTTAATAAATCATGAAAATTGGGTATTAATCCGAATAGTTGACGGTTATTTACTTTTATCAAAATTCTTATTGAAAGTGGAAGTGATTTCATTCTTATCATAAAAGATGGTGGAGAATATGGCCGACATTTTTTCTCAAGAACTTTATGGCGTAGAGTTTGATCCTCTATACGGAGAGATAGAATCCACGCTGACACAGATGGATGAATCTTCTGATCCGCTTTCTGGGCCTGATAACACTGCGCAGATCAATTGGAATCAACTCTCTGAACAAGCAGGGAAATTACTTGAGCAGTGCTATGACCTGCGTGTTGCGCTCTGGGCTATCCGGGCCAACCTGCATCAGGATGGAATCTCTTCTCTTTATCATGGGATCGTTGAACTTAGTCAATTGGTATTAAATAGGAGTGATGCCATCTACCCTAAATCAGAGGAGGGTAATATCAATGGCGGACATGCAGCTGCACTGGGATGGTTGTCTACTCCACAGTTTATTGCTGAATTGAAGTCTGCCAAGCTCACTAAAGAACATGGGGTCAGATTAAGTGATTTAATTAATGTCGATGCGGCAATATCTTCCGAACGTACTTTCTCCTCGTCTTCGGCAACCCTGTTGGTGATAAATACGTATTATCAGAAAAACGGGTTGCCAGATATTAAAGAGCAGATTTCTGCCATAAATCAGGCAATTGAAAATGTTGAAAACTATGCGAATCAATATACTGAGGGCTATCAGTTAGATTGCCGTCCGTTACGCTCTTTTTTAACAAAGGTCTTGTCTCAGATTAATCAATTATCCGTTGTTGCGGATATCGACGATGAACACATCATTGACGCGGAAGTAAAGAGTTCGGATTTGTCTGAAGATTCGTTGCTCGACAGCCGGGAGATAAATGTCCGTTCACGTCAGGAAATCATATTAATGCTTGATCGTATCTTAGACTATTTTCAGCGTCATGAGCCAAGCCATCCCGCACCAATATTTATCCGCCGCTCTAAGCAAATGATCGGAATGGATTTTGTGTCTATTGTCGAGGATTTGCTGCCTGAGTCTATGAGCACATTACAGCAGTATACCGGGAAATGATAATCATTGTGTCTGAATGAGGAAATTGGGATGGCTAAAGACGCTAGCTCTCAAAAATTTATTGGAAGAAACAATGCACCACGCGTGCAAATTGAATATGACGTTGAAATATATGGTTCGCAAAAGAAGGTTGAGTTGCCTTTCGTCACCGGAGTCATGGCCGACCTCTCCGGACACCGGGCGAAACCTCTGCCCCCCGTTGAGGAGCGAAAGTTTCTGACCTTTGACCAGGACAATTTCGATGCCCGTATGCGTGCAATCAAGCCTCGGTTGAAGTTTTACGTCGACAACACGCTGAGTGAGGAGAATGAGCTGCTGGATGTCGAGCTGGAGTTCGAATCGATGGAGGACTTCTCACCCGGCGCTATCGCCCGGCGTATTCCGCAGATGGAAAAATTGTTGGAGGCCCGGGCCCATTTAGCTGAATTGATCACCTATATGGACGGGAAGTCGAGTGCAGAAGAGGTTGTTAAAAACCTGCTTGAGCAACCTGACTTTTTACAGCGGTTAGCGACTGATGCGCAGGCGACGGTGACGCAATTAGGTCAGGCCCAGGACGACCAGCCATCTTTTGAGGGGGAAGAGTAAGTGGAAAACATACAACATACTCAAACTGGCACGCAGACGGATGTCGATGTCGTTTTTGCTGACAATGATCTGAACGAACTTGACGACTTACTTAAGCGCTCATTCCGTCCGAGAACCGATGAAGCATCCACCGCCGTACGTCGTGCGATTGGCACGCTGGCGTCCTATGCGAACAAAGGGAAGGTCAAGGTCAGCCGGGATGTCGTCATGACGATTGAATCCCTGGTGGCAGAAATTGATGAAAAGCTTTCTGAGCAGATGAATCATGTTCTGCATCATAAAGAATTTCAGAAACTGGAGTCAGCCTGGCGAGGGTTAAGTTATCTCGTTGATAATACAGAGGTAAACGAAACCCTGAAAATTCGGGTACTGAACATTCAACAAAATGAACTGGCTTCAACACTGCGCCGCTACAGAGGTTCTGCGTGGGATCAAAGTCCTGTCTTTAAACAGATTTACGAGCAGGAATACGGTCAGTTCGGCGGTGAGCCTTTTGGTTGCATGATTGGTGACTTTGAATTTGACCACGGCCCGCAAAGCGTGGCGCTGCTTACGGAGTTAGCCAAAGTGTCGGCAGCGGCCCATTGCCCATTTATTGCCTCTGCGTCGCCAGCCATCATGCAAATGAATGACTGGAAAGAGCTGGGTAACCCGCGTGATATCGGTAAGATTTTCACTACCCCGGAGTATGCCCCATGGCGGCGCCTGCGTGAGAGCAATGACTCCCGGTATCTTGTACTCACGCTGCCCCGCTTTTTGTCGCGGCTTCCCTATGGTTCAAAAACGAATCCTATTGATGATTTTGCCTTTGAAGAAGTTGTGAATCCTTATTCAATTGAGGATTTCTCCTGGGCAAATGCGGCCTATGCCATGGGGGTGAATATCAACCGGGCTTTTAACGAATATGGTTGGTGTTCGCGTATTCGTGGTATCGAGTCCGGTGGTTCGGTTGAAGAATTACCCGCCTATGCTTTCCCTTCTGATGAAGGGGGGTATGAATTGACATGCCCAACGGAACTGGCGATTTCCGATCGCCGTGAAAATGAATTGTCCAACGCCGGCTTTTTGCCGCTGGTATACCGCAAGCACTCTGATTTTGCGGCGTTTATCGGATCGTGCACCCTCCACGCGCCCGCAAATTATGAAGATCCGGATGCGACCGCCAACGCCAAGCTGTCTGCGCGCCTGCCGTATATCTTCGCGACCTGCCGCTTCGCGCATTACCTCAAATGTATTGTCCGCGACAAGATTGGTTCGTTCCGCTCCCGGGACGATATGCAGATTTGGCTTAATGACTGGCTGATGAACTATGTGGATGGCGATCCGACGATCTCAACGGAAGCAACCAAGGCGAAGCGGCCGTTAGCGGCTGCGGAAGTCCGGGTAGAGGATGTTGAAGACGATCCTGGTTTCTACCGTGCGCATTTTTATTTACGGCCGCACTACCAACTGGAAGGCATGACGGTTTCATTGCGGCTGGTCTCCAAACTTCCGTCAAGTAAGGAAGGCAAAGAGAAGTAAACGTTTTGTCTGGTCAGAAGCCGGTGTCATAGCCTGGAAAGGTACGACCCTGCGGTCCTGTAAGAGAGATTCGAGCCAATCCGGCACCCCTTTGGGGAACGTTCCCTATTTTTGAGGGGGAATATGGTTCGGCGTAATGCACCAGCGAAATGCAGAACGCTATGCGCGTTTCATACATCAATGACATTAACTCAGGAGTAAAGAATGGCAGCTTTAGTCGATTATTTTTTAAAAATTGAAGGAGTTGAAGGTGAATCCCCCGATCAAACCTACGGTGGCTGGATTCAGCTTCAGGCCTGGCAATGGTCGGAAGAGAACGCGGGCCGCTGGGGGTTCGGCAGCGGCGGTGGGTCGGGGAAAGTCGAAATGAAAGACTTTGAATTTCATATGGTCAGTAACAAGGCATCCCCGAAGCTCTTTTTGATGTGTGCCACCGGGGAGCATATTCCCCAGGCCAAGCTGGTGTGCCGTAAATCAGGCAGCGGTCAGCAGGACTTTCTTACCGTGACGTTTGGTAACTGTCTCGTTTCTGCGTTCAAAACCGTTGGCAACATGCCTCTTAGCGCCACCGCCGTAAACATACAGGAAGCCGATACCGTACTGCCTACGGATGTCATCAGCCTGAACTTCGCACGTATTGAAATCGAATACAAAGAGCAGAAGAACGATGGCTCCATGGGGGCAGTAATCAAGTCCGGTTACGACCTGAAGCTGAACTCCCGTATCTGATGGTCCCTGGTTATGCAAGCTGCTCCACGGATGTGGGGCAGTTTTCCCGGAAAGGAATGGAATGATGAAAACGTCGGATCCCGTGCTGTTCGATAAGTTGAGCCTGCGTCGCGAGCATACAAGCCTGCCGCACTGGCGTGAAGTGCTACTGCGCGACATTGAGTTCTTGCTCAATGACTCCGCACACAGTGCCGCGCTGAAGTTGCAGCGCCATGCGCATTGCGAAACCTCTGTGCTGAATTACGGCCTGCCGTCGCTTAGCCAGCAAGTGCCGGTCAATACGGACCTGATGGCATTGGCGCGGCAGATCCAGCGCATTATCGCCACGTTTGAATCGCGTCTGGATCCCCGTTCCATCAGGGTTGTCCCCCTCATCGACAAGGATCAAACCTGGGTGTTGGCCATCCTGTTTGACATTCATGCCCGGTGTAATTTGCCCGGCGAAGAGCAGATGGTGAATTTGCGTATTGCGCTTGATTACTCCTATGGGATTGTGCGTGTTCTTTAACGAATTGATAAAAAAGAGAATATCGACATGCTCAGTGAAAATTTTCTTGCCTTATACAATGAGGAATTGCGTTACCTGAGGGAGGATGGGCAGCGATTCGCCCATACACACCCTCAGGTAGCCCAGCATCTTGGTATGTTGGCTGACGGCGTGTTGGACCCTTTTGTTGAGCGCCTGCTGGAGGGAACCGCTTTCCTCAGCGCCCGGATTCAGGAACGTTTGAATAATGAGCAGCCGGAATTTGCCCTGCAGATGCTCGGTCGTCTGGCGCCGTTTTGGTACACGCCGCTGCCGTCTATAGCCACAATTGCGATGACGCCGGATTTGACGTCACCCCAGTGGTACTCGAATGTAGAACTGCCGCGGGGCAGCAAAGTGATATTGCAGGATCCCTCCCTGCATACCAAGCAGGCCACGTTTACGACAGGCCGCAGCCTGAAAATTCAGCCTCTGGTGATTGAGTCTGCCGAATGCGCGACTACGCCGTCAGTGCACCTTCCGCAAAGCGCAGCCGTTTATCTTCGGGAAGGGCAGGCGCACATCGGGCTGAAATTAAGCACTCAGGGCGTCGCATCGTTGTCAGAACTGGATTTTGATCCCCTGCATCTCACCCTCGCCGGCGATATCGTACACACCAATCAGCTACTGACCACCTTGCTCAATGATACCGTCCGTATCGTTTTATGGGCGAAAACGGACGATGGACGCCCGGTTGTCAAAACGTTGATGCCTGATGATTTACGTCAGGGCGGCCTGTCCGGCAGTGAGGCGTTGTTGCCTTGCGCGATTGGCGAACTGCCGGGCAGCCGGTTGCTGAGGGAATATTTTGCCTCCCCCTCCCGATTTTTCTCTGTGGAATTACATGGCCTTAACGAATTTTTGCAACAGGCAGGACGAGGACAGTCATTCGAGATTATTTTCGTTTTAGAGCACCGCCCCCTGCATCTGGTCGGGCGGGTAAGCGATGGCGATTTTCGCTTATTTGCTACGCCGGTCATTAACCTGAGTAAGCGCCGTTGCAGTCCCGTCCTGATTAACGGCGAGCATACCGAGTACCCCGTGATTGTTGATCACCTTAATCCGCGGATGTACGAGATTCATCACCTGCTGAATGTGACCGGCTTGCTGACCGACGGCGGAAACGTCCCATTTTCACCCCTGCATGGTCATGCTTCCTATGAAGATGAGGAAAGCCCTGCGGGATACAGCCTGCGCCGGCGCCGGGAGTTCGTCGATAAAAACGGCCATAAATCTTCTCAGTTGCCGGTTGATAGCCTGTTTATCGCATTTTCTCCGGGCAACAGGAAAGTCGATATCGATCGTATCAAGGCGCTCTCTATTGAAGCGATGGTTTGTGATCGTCATCTGATCCCCGGCCAGCTCCAGCAGCCGCATTTTCAGCTGGAAAATGCTTTGCCGGTCCGGCAAATCGAAACGCTGCGTCATCCTTCCCGGCCACAGGGCGTTCCAGATATTGCGCAGGCATGGAAGGCATTGCAGTTGCTGGCCAATAACCCCTTACGCTATGCCCTGCCGGAAGTCTCTGATTGTTCGTTGATGCTGCGTGACTGGTTGTCACTGTTCTGCCAGGTGCATGAAACCAGCCAATACAAACGCGTCACCAGCCTGAGCCATGCCAATATCAGGCACAAATTCGAACGTAACCCGTTGCCTGGGCCGATCGCATGGATCCGGGGGGCGCAGGCAACGATCGACCTGCACAGCAGCCACCACAGTGATAAAGGCGCTTTTCTCTTTGCCCGGATCATTCATCACGCGTTGGCGGAATATTGCGAACTGGGACAAACCTTGCAGATGGATGTGAAGCTGGATGGCGAGCCGTTTGCGTCATGGGGGGCGATAAGGCATGTCTAATATGCCCCCCGTTACTCAGCGCATCACCGGCATTTCGGCCCGGCAGGATTTCTTTGAACTGTTGCGCCGGATTGAACGGGCCTCGCCGCAGGAGGCCCGTCTCGGAACCTGTGGCGATCGCAGTCATCAGCGTATCCGCATCTTTCAGCCGGCGGATCTCTCTTTCGCGCCACGGGAAGTTGCAGATGTGCGCCAGCCCATCGGGGAACACGCGGCAACGGAGCCACTGACGATTTTTTGCCGTCATTTTGGTCTGTTCGCACCTTATGGCCCGCTCCCTATTCATATGACAGAACACGCCCGTAATGAGTTTCTGGCACGGCGTAATCGGGCATTTCAGGATTTTGCCAGCATCCTGAGTCAGCGAATGGCGGTGTTGCATTACCGCGCCTGGGCTCAGCTGCACGTCGCCGTGGGGCATGACCGGGAAAAGACCAACCCGTTCAGAAGCCATCTTTGCCAGATCGCCGGGCTTACTACGCAGCAGAACGTCGACCAGCATATACGGCGCGTGCGGGAAGCTTTCCCTGGTGCGTATCTGCCGGGGCGGGGATCGTTATACAAGTTGCAGGAAATTCTGACGTATTACTTTTCCGTCCCGGTGAAGGTGGCCCCACACAAAGGAATATGGATTGACGATGCGCATAACCAAGACCGCCAGCGGATGGGGCATCTTGGCGCCACCCGTATCGGCCGGCGGTTCTTCGATGTGCAGCACAGCCTGGTGGTGTATATCGGGCCGGTATCTGGTGAAGGCTATCTCAAATTCCAGCGTGGCAGCGATCGACTGAAAACCCTGGTGCATCTCTGCCACGACTTTGTCCGCTACCGGATGGTGCTGGACATTAACGTCATTATTCAAACCTCACCAGATATGGCCTGCAGCCTGAAGAGTGGGAGGCTCGGACGCCACAGTTGGTTAAAACCCGGTACGGCATTGAGCATACGTCCTCTCTACAGAACGGCGACCTGATTAAAGGAGTAACAACGGTGTACCAGCGTGAACGTCTTTTTAACCGGCTTGGCCCATTCGCTTATAAAACATTTGTTGAAGCGACCCGTCTATGCCGTAGCTACCGACATGAATATGTGGAACTGGAGCATTGGCTGAAGGTGCTGCTGGATTCGCAGGACGGCGATTTGCCAGCCCTGTTCACTCACTATGGCATCAATCAAAAGCTGATTGCGGACCGTCTCGATAACTTTATCCGCCATATGCCTAACTGTAATACCGCGGTGCAGGATTTGTCAGATCGCCTGGAGGCGGCGGTTGAGGCGGGATTGCTGATAAGCGAGCTGACCGGTACGCAGCGTACGATCCGCACTGCCCACATTTTAATTGGCTTGTTGCAAACGCCTCAGCATCAGCGTTGGTTGTATCGTTTGTGCGATGAGTTCAAAAAGTTTCCCGTTGAGCAACTGGCTGAGCAGTACGAGGCGTTTTTACGCGACTCCTGTGAACATGAAGAAAGCAGGGAACCCGCTGATGTTCCGGCGGCGCAGGGCGGCGGCGCTCCGGATAACAAGACGGTACAGGCCCTGGATAAGTGGTGCAGTGATTTAACGCGTCAGGCGAAAAATGGGGAAATCGATCCCGTTATCGGACGGGAAGCCGAGCTACGCCAGATGGTGGACATTTTACTGCGCCGTCGCCAAAACAACCCGATTCTTGTGGGCGAGGCCGGCGTGGGAAAAACGGCGGTTGTGGAGGCGCTTGCCCGCCGTTTAGCCAGCGGAGATGTGCCCCCCCTGTTACAGGGGGCGCGCCTGTTGTCGTTAGATCTCGGGCGAATGCAGGCCGGCGCCAGCCTGCGTGGTGAGTTCGAGTCGCGCCTGAAGGCTTTGATTGATGGTATTCAGCAGTCGCCGACCCCGGTCATTCTCTTTTGCGATGAAGCCCATACCCTGGTTGGCGCCGGGGGGCAAGCCGGTACCGGGGATGCCGTCAACCTGTTAAAGCCGCTGCTGGCCCGCGGGGCGTTGCGCATGATCGCTGCGACCACCTGGTCGGAATATAAACAGTTCATTGAGCCGGATTCTGCATTAACACGCCGCTTTCAGCGAGTATTCATCGGAGAGCCCGACGAGGCGACTGCGGTGGATATGTTGCGTGCGATCGCGCCGCACTTTGCCCGTCATCATAATGTGACAATCCGTGATGCCGCGCTCTCTGCTGCGGTTCGTCTCTCCTTGCGTAATTTGCCTGCGCGTCAGCTGCCGGATAAAGCGATCAGCCTTTTAGACACCGCCTGCGCGCGAGTGGCGTTAAGCCAGCATGCGCAGCCCCAGGCAATCGAACAGTTAGCCGCGCGGCTGGAGATTCTTAAGACAGAACACGGTTATCTGCAGCGTGAAATTCAGCTGGGCGCCGCGGTGGGGGAGCGTTTAGCCGACGTCGAGGCACAGATTCCACACCTGGAGCAAGAGCTTGCCGGCCTGCGCGATCGCAATATCCGGGAGCAGGCGTTGGTACGGGAACTTATCCCTGTTGATGATGGCGCAGGTGTTATTACTGAAAATGCCCGCTGGCCAGAGCTGGCGGCGCTGCAACAGGACAAGACACTGGTCTATCCGTGGGTAGATGAGCAGACCATCGCAGATGTGCTTTCCGACTGGACCGGGATTCCGTCAGGAAAAATGTTGCAGGACGATATCGAATGCATCCTCAATCTCGAACAGCATCTTGGCGAACATATATTTGGTCAGGATAACGCCATCCGTGAAATCGCTCAGACCATGCGTATCGCCCGCGCAGGCATTCAGTCCCAGGAACGGCCGCTGGGTATTTTTCTGCTGGCAGGCTCGACCGGCACCGGTAAAACGGAAACGGCCAACGTATTGGCGGAAATGTTATACGGGGGTGCGCATAACCTGATTACGTTCAATATGAGCGAATTCCAGGAAGCCCACACGCTTTCTACGCTGAAGGGGGCGCCGCCCGGATATGTTGGCTATGGCAAGGGCGGCAAACTGACGGAGGCCGTCAGGCGCAAACCGTATTCGATTATTTTGCTTGATGAATTTGATAAAGCGCATCCCGATATTCATGACGCTTTCTATCAGGTCTTCGATAAAGGCTGGATGGAGGATTCTGAAGGCCGCATCGTAAGTTTCCGGCAGTGCTTCATTTTTCTTACGTGCAATCAGGGCGCCGATGAGATCGAACAAGCGTTTCAGGGTGAGGAACCGGTGAAGCCGGCCACGCTCAGGCCGCTGGTCTATGACGCGCTGCTGCGCAGCTTCGCGCCCGCCTTGTTGGCCCGGCTCAACATCATTCCCTATGTCCCCCTGAATCAGGACGCTTTAGCCGCCATTGCCGGGCATGGCCTGGCCCGTCTGGGGCGGCGCTTACTGGCGGAAACGGGGGCGGCATTGGTGTTGGACGGCGATATCCCCCTTTGGATTGCGTCACGGGTCATTAGCCACCCGAACAGGGGGCGTGCGGTGGATGAGCTGTTGCGGCAGGCAGTGCTGCCAGTCATCGGTAATGAGGTATTGCGGCGTAAACAGGCGGGGCAGCCATTGAAAGAGGTACGGCTCATTACTGATGCGACAGAACTCAGTATGGAATTCGCATGATGGTTACCGCGGGAAAATGGGATTTATAACTTTTGTTAATACGGGGTTGTTATGCCTTTAATCGAGTTAGAGAATGACAAGCTATCAGTGCTGGATGCCTTTCCTCTCAGCTTTACTACGCGGGAGCATCTTTCCATAAATCCGGTTTATAAGCTGGAATTTCAGGTTGCCGGCGCAGACCTGGATCTGAGTGCGCTGCTTGGCGAGATGGTGAAAGTCAGGCTGGAACTACCTGACTCAGCGGGTTACCGCACCTTTTTTACCTATGTGATCGCCGGTTTTGACGAGGGGCAGCGTCAGGATAAGTTTGTTTATCGTTTGGAAATGAGCACCTGGTTGTGGTTTTTAAAGCAGAACCGTAACTGCAGGATTTTCCAGAATATCAACGTTGTCAGCATCATTGAGCAAGTCTTTGCCCGCTATAGTTTTGCTGATTATCGTATCGCTCTTGAAGGCAGTTATGCTCCGCGCGAGTACTGCGTTCAGTTTGAAGAAACCGATCTCAATTTTGTCAGCCGCCTGATGGAAGACGAAGGGATTTGGTTCTACTTTGAGCATGGCGAAGAAAATAACACTCTGGTCATCACCGATCGCCAGCAATTCCCTGAGTTAGACAGCCGCTACGCCCAGCTAAGCTTTCTGCCCGACAGTGAAGAACGCCGGGCGATCAGGGAGAGTATTCAGCGCATCCAGCGCTCAAAGCGCATTCACTCCAGTGAAATCGTACTGCGTGATTTTGATTTTCTTAATCCCCGCAACACATTGCAGACTAAGGTGGAGGAAAACCGCGGGCATCTGCAGGATATTCCGCTGGAGTGGTATGACTACGCCGCCGGATATACCGATACCCAGGAGGGGGAGGCGATTGCGCGGCTGCGTCTGGAGGCGATGCAGAGCAGCGGCCAGTTGCTGGTGGGAGAAAGCAATGCCACGGGGCTTATTGCCGGGCATACTTTCGAACTCGTTCAGCACCCTGATCCGGGCCGGAACCGCAGTTTTAAACTCATCAGCTGCGATTATACCTTTCTGCAGGACGGGCCCGACAGTGCCAGCCAGGGGCGCAATGTTACCTGCCGATTCCAGGCGCTGAATGACGATGTGCCCTACCGTCCGCTGTGTCTGACGCCCAGCCCTCAGGTGCCCGGTGTACAGAGCGCGACCGTTGTGGGCGCCAAACAATCAGAAGTCCATACCGATCAATACGCACGGATACGCGTTCATTTTCACTGGGATCGTTACAAAACTACGGAAGAAGACAGCTCCTGCTGGATCCGCGTCGTTCAGGCCTGGGCCGGTAAAGGTTGGGGGGTTCTGGCGATGCCGCGCGTCGGTCAGGAAGTTTTGGTTACCTATATTGATGGTGACCTCGACCGGCCGATGGTGACGGGCATCGTATATAACGGCGAAAACCCACCTCCCTATCGTCTGCCTGAATACATCAACTACTCAGGGCTGGTTTCCCGTTCACTGCGCTTCGGTCAGCCGCAGCATGCCAGCCAACTCACGTTTGATGATAACCGGGGCAATGAGCGCGTCATGCTGCATGCAGAACGCGATCTGCAAAAAACGGTGGAGCGCAACTCCGCAACGGCAGTAGGCCAGGACAGCTATGAAACGGTTGAACGTACCAGCACGGATTGGGTGAGTAATCATATTTCCTATACCGATATGAGTTTCTCCATTACGGGGATGAGCGTTTCTGCCACGGGATTCAATGCGTCCGCCACCGGAATTAACTTATACGGCAATGGCTTTGAAGTCGGTTTTGTCGGGATAGGAACCTATTTCTGTTTGATCAACACCTCTTTCACCGGCATCGCAACCAGTTTTACCGGTATGTCGACGTCGTTCACCGGTGCCAGCAACAGTATGACGGGGGTGAGTAACTCCATGACAGGCTGCAGTAACTCGTTCACCGGTTGTAGTAACAGCATGACCGGCAGCAGCCATAGCATGACGGGTTTTAGCAGCAGCATGACGGGTTGCAGCACCAGCATGACAGGCAGCAGCTCTTCTTTTACCGGCGACAGCGTTTCCTATACCGGAAACAGCTTCAGCAGTACGGGGTCCAGCACCAGCGAAACCGGGGTGAGCGTCAGTACGACGGGCAGCAGCACCAGCGTGACGGGCAGCAGCATCAGTACCACCGGCAGCAGCGTCAGCACAACGGGCAGCAGCATCAGCGCGACAGGCAGCAGTATCAGTACCACGGGCAGCAGTATCAGCACCACCGGCAGCAGCATCAGTACGACAGGCAGCAGCATCAGCTCCACCGGCAGCAGCGTCAGTACCACGGGCAGCAGCATCAGCACGACGGGGAGCAGCATCAGCGTCACGGGCTTGTCGATAAGCTACAACGCCGTGCAGTACGCCGATCATGGGATCGATCTGAAATCCGTCGGCATGCAAAGTAAAAACTGAGGAAGGGATCATTATGCGCATTATTCGCCCTCAGCAGCTTGCGGTCCTGAAGAACGGTTATCAAATCGGTCAGGAATGCCATATGGGTATCAGCGTGATAGCGGGCTTTTATCTTTCCCGCCCATCGCACTTCGTCACGGAAGCCCAGATATGGCAGGCGTGGAAATCCGCGCCGACTTCATTTCATGTCCTTGATGGCGCGGAACCAAAGCCCTATGCCGAGTTTTTGCTCGCGGGGCATGCGGGTATCGGCGAGGAAGTGACGGCATTGGACGTTATCGCCCATGTTGGGCCGCTGACCCGCCGGTGGCGGGTCGAAGGCGAAAGCAACAAGGCCGGAATGATGACTAAGCCGTTCACACGTATGCCGATGGATCACACGCAAAGCTGGGGAGGTAAAGGTTGCAAGGATAACCCGCTGGGGCGTGGCTACAACGACAATCGCCATCCAACGTTAATGACAATGAATATTGATGGTTCGGCCATGGTCTGCTCTCCTCTGGCGGCGCCCACGCCGCTTCCGCCCGACTTTCAGGTGCGAAAAAGCTATATAGATGACGTCGCTGGGGCGATGACAGACAAACATTATCTTGAAACCTGCTTTCCGGGGCTGCCGCCGTCGATCGATCGCCGCTACTTTCAAACTGCCGCACCGCAGCAATGGCTGAAAAAGGCTGAATGGCCGGATGACGTTCCCTTTGAACTGCATGGCTTCCGTGCCGGTTATGACGTATTGGCCGGGGAGTTTCCTGCTGTACGGGCAAGGGCATTTGCCTGGAGGAATGGGCAGCCGGAGCCCGAAGAGGTGCTGCTGCTGCGTAAAACATTGTGGCTGTTGCCGGATAACGATATTGGTCTGATCGTGTTTACCGGGCATCTCTCATTGTCACACCTTTTTGAGGAACCGCTGGAGACATTGCTGGTTGCCCTCGATCCCGCGGCTGCGCTGCGTGATGAGGCGCATTATTGCGGCGCATATACTCGCCGCACCCAGGAAGGCGCGCCGCCGTTCGAGTTTCTTAACGATCCGGACCTGATGCCTGAAGGCATGGCGCTGAATGTGATCCGTGATCTGTCCGATCACCCGGACTCCAAACGCTATAGCGCATTGCCGTTAGCGAAGGTTGACGCTGCGCGTTTTTATCGTGATTTGCAGGAGACGATTGAACTCTACCGGCAACGGCAGAAACAGCGCGAATCAGGCGAATCAGACAAGGCCGGTGCTGAAAACCCTGTGCTGCCCGCAATCTCCGATGAGCTGGGTGAGAACTGGCTGCGGCAGGGAGAAAATGAAGCGGAAAACATGACGTTCTCCGGTACAGATTTCTCCACACATACCTTGCAAAACAAACAGTTCCGCTATTGCACATTCAATAATTGCAGTTTCCCCGGTACTTGTCTGCAGGATTGTACTTTCGAGTTTTGCCAGTTCATCTATTGCAGTTTCAGCAAGGCTACGTTCAAAAACGTGACGCTGAAAAGCTGTTTCGTCCGTAATTCTCGCTTACAGGAAGCGCTGATTGAGCGTGGCGTATGGGAGAAGGTCACGGTGGAATCCTCCGGGTTTCAGATGAGCCGATTCAACGGATGTATCTGGAATCATAACGTGATTATGCAAGGGGATTTTAGCCAGTGCAGTTTCGACGACAGTTCACTCAATCATGGCTTTTTTTCCGGCACCACACTATCTGACGCAACGTTTCACCAGGGGAATGTGATCTCGTGTGTTTTTGAAAAATGCGCGTCCCAGGGAACGGCATTCAACGGGTGTGCCCTCGAAAAAGACTCTTTTGTCGGCGGAAGCTGGCAAAAATGCAGCTTTATCGCTTGTCAGATTGAAAGTGTCACCACCGGGCTCGGTATTTCACTTTCCGGTACGCATTTCGAGCAATGCAGCATGAGCAAAGTCGGGTTCACAAAAGCCGACCTCCGGGACAGCCGCTTTGCCCATTGCACCTTACTGGAAACATGTTGCGACATGGCCAATCTTGAGCAGGCGAACGTCACTCACTGTGATATGGCCGGCTTGCGCCTCAAGGATGCGGTACTGATCCACTCTTCGTGGAATGGCGTCAGCCTGCAACAGGGCATGTTGTACAACGCCGATCTGCGTGATGCCACATTCAGGGGGTGTAATTTTGTCGGCGCCAATCTGGCCATGATCAACCAAAACGTGATGACACGCTTTGAACGTTGCCTGATGGAACAAACCCACTGGATACCCCGGCGTTATCGGGCAACCGCCTGACGCTTTACTTTGACAGGGAGAATGGAATGACAGGGTTACAAGATCAGGGAGCGATCCCTGATAAACCGCGCCGTATCGTTGGGAAGTCTTTTCGCCGGCGTAAGATCGGTTCGCTGGCGTTAGCGCAGGTTTGCTTCACAGACTGCATATTCACCGATCTGGAGATCGGCGATTTAACGGCGCAAGGGCTGCACTTCGAGCGTTGTCAGTTCAGAAACGTCCGTTTTCTTGGCGGTCGCCTGGATGTTTGCACGTTGCAACAGTGCCAGGTCGATAATTTCAGCGCGCAAGATTTTTCGATGTTCAATTTCTCTTGCCTTGAATCAACATGGCGGGAGATTCGCTTGCAGGAGTGCCTGATCGAGCGCTGGATGATGTCCGGCTGCCGTCTGGAGCAAGCTCAGTGGCAGAATGTTCGTATCAGTTACTGGACAGCACAAAATACGCCGGTAGACGGGCTTACCATGACCGATGGCGAAATGCAGGATGGTAACTGGCACGGATGTGTCCTGCGGCGGATCGACTGGAAAAACACCTCCCTGATCCGGCAGGTTATGGGCAGTTGCATCCTTGAAGAGTGCCGCTACAAAGACAATGCCTGCGACATATTGGTTTGGAGTTCATGCCAGCTGCGCGGACTCGATCTGCGCAATCTGAACCTCGCGAATGCCGGTTTTCAAAACTCCCGGCTGCAAGAATGCCGGTTTGAAAAGTGCAGTTTAGAGGCCGCCCAGTTCAACGGCGCAGATATTCTCCGTTGCGACTTCAGCCAGGCAAACTTATCCAACGCTCAGTTCACCGATGCGACATTGACCGGCTGTGGTTTTACTTCCGCCCGATTAACAAGAGCCTCTTTACTGCGCGCGAAGTTGGTGAAGTGCAGCTTGGTACGCGCCGATCTCAGCCATGCAGACATGCGCTACAGCGATCTGAAAACCACGCTATTACAGTCCGCCATTACCGATAAAACCCGTTTGCACGGTGCCCAGCTGCAAATACTGGACTGTGCATTACAAACACCGGAACCCCTTATGGGGCAGATCGATAACTGGTACCAGCATCATCAGCCCGGGCCTGTTGAACCTGCCCAATTTCCGCCTTTACCTTCAGGAGCCAGTCGTTATGTCTGAATTAATTCATTTTACTCCCGTGAAACGTAACAGCCAGGGAATGAAGCACGCTGCGGTTCATCCCTATCAACATGTAACGCTCAGAACGCCGGGGCCTCAGCTCGTGTGCGGACGCATCCGTTCAGAGGATGGAAAGGGGGCGTATTTAGACGCTTATCCGCATCTGCCGTGGTCGGTTGCGCCGAGTTGTTTATTGGCGCCGCAGACGGGAGATGTGGTGAGTGCGGTCATTAATGACGGGCAGATTTTTGTGACCGCCGTTCTTCAGCGTCAGCATGCGACGTCGCCTCTGGTGCTTAACAGCGACGGGGCGCCGCTGCATATCGTGGCGCCCTCGCTGACATTGAAAGCCACTGAACGTGTGGAAATTCAGACGGAAAGCCTCTCGCTTTTGTCCCGAACGTCTCAATGGGTCACGGATACGTTGCATCAGGTCGCGCAGTCGCTGTTTGTCCGTGCCGGAAATGCCCACCGGAAAGTGACGTTTGCCGATGAGGTCGAGGCCCGGCATATCAGCCAGAACGCGGAACAAAGTCTGGTGCTCAATAGCCGGATTGGGTCAATCAATTCCTCAGCCGTACTGAAGTTGGACGGCGGCCAGGTTCATATGGGGTAAGTACGATGACGGCAGCAAATACACGTGCAGGTGGAATGAGCTTTGTCGGATGCGATCCCATGATCCCCGCGCCGGGGCCAAATATTGCACCCAATTCAAACGGAATTCCCAACGTCAGCAACTACTTTTGCTGCGGCGGAAATGAGCAAAATCTGAACACGATTCGAATTTCGACAATTGATACCGGGATTATTGTGGGGGCTGCATCAGGGACTCATTCCGCCAAAATGGATCCAATGCAGGGTTCCAGTAAGTACTTTATCCAGGGTAGTCCCGCTACACGCTTAGGAGATATGAGTATGACGAATAACTACAACATGTGTACCACACAGATCGCCCCGAGCCAGACGAAGTATTTCATCAATGTCTAGAGTGTTGCGTTTTCAGGTCCTGTTTGCTCTGGCGGGGGCATTGTTATCAGGCGGATGCAGCTGGTTTTCCTTCTCATCGAATTCGGAAAGGATGCCACAGAACCGCCAGATTGATTTGCGGCTCAATGCGACGGCCAACCTGAACGCTTCTGCAAGCGGTGTGGCCCAGCCGGTAAAAATGTGTGTCGTGGAGTTGAACCGGGAGGGGTGGTTACCTCCGGGGTTGTATCAGGGGAGGACATGTAGCGACATCTCAACGGGAGGGGAGGTCATCAGAGTGACGTCATTCATTATGACGCCGCTGGAGACCCGTAAATATCAGCACGAAGTGCCTTATGAAGAGGAACGCTGGCTGGTCGTCGCCGCCGAGTTTCAGAGCCCGGGGGTTGGAAATGGCCTTATTCAGCTCAAATCAGAGGCACGTAAGGATTTCAACCCCGTGATACTGATTGATGGCAACCACATGTCGTTGTTAAACATCACAAAGCCATAAAGGATGAAGGGAAAGGAATATGCATCTAAAACAACGTGTTGCTTGGGTTGAAGGAATGTTGATGGAGCCGCAGCATTTTCAGCAACAGGAACGTCATCTGGAACATCTGATCGATATGCGGGCACGCAGTTTAGATGCGCTGGCATGGGGTTTTCATAAGCTGAGTATCAATCAGGGGTTATTAGACCAGGGCAAAATCGCGCTGAATAAGGCCAGCGGCGTATTTCCGGATGGAACGCCGTTCAGTTTAGGCGACAACGACCTGTTGCCACTGCCTTTCGCCCCTGGCGAAAACTGTCAGGGAAGTGTCGTTTGTTTATCTACGCTGATGGATATCCCCGGCAATACGCTGATTGATCTTACTCAAAGTAACCGTAGCAGCCGTTTCCGCGTGGTGGATGCAGAAATTCCCGATCGCAACCACGGCGTTGTCGCGGAAGGTACGCCGCTGACGGCAGCTATACAGCTCGGCCAACTGCAAACCCGCCTGAACGTGCGCAGCGCTATCAGCGAAGCTGAGACGCTGCTGCCCGTGGCTTATATAAAAGAACGTACGCGCGACGGGCGTTTACTGCTGGACGATAAGTTTCTGCCGCCCATGATTGATTTCCGGACAACGGGGTGGCTGGAAAATGCCACAACAGAATTGCTCGGGCTTATCGTTCAACGTCTGGAGGCCGTTTATCGGCCGGACGTTCCTTTGTCGGTGGGGGGATTGTCGGAGCTGCTGGAGCTTATGCTGTTGCAGTCGCTGAGCGAATATAATCTGACGCTCTCACATCTGTTGTCCCTCCCTCAGGTACACCCTGAGCGTTTATTTCACACGCTGTTGGGGTTATTGGGGCGTTTAAGCACAATTCCCGGAGGAGAAAAAGCCTGGGGCCGGCAGGATCTGGTTTACTCGCATATAGAGCCCCACAACGGATATCTGACCTTGTTTGCTGCGTTACGCCGGGCGTTGTCCCTGGTTATTGAGGCGCCGGCTGTGGCATTGCCGTTTGTGGAGCGGGGCGACAATATTTATCTGTATCAGAACGATCCGCAACTGCGTCTGGAAAAACTGATTTTCACCGTCACCACCAAGCTGCCGGCAGATACTGTGCGTACCTATTTCCCCGCGCAGACCAAGTTGGGGCCGGTAGAGAAGATCGTGCAGCTGATCGATCTTCAGTTGCCCGGCGCCCGCCTGATGCCCATGGCTTCACCGCCCAGGCATATTCCTTACTATCCCAACAGTGTCTATTTCGAGGTCGACAATTCCGACGCCATGTATCAGGAGATGATGTCCGGCAGCGCCGTTGCGCTCAGCATCGTGGGGGACTTCCCTGAGCTGCGTTTTGAAGCCTGGGGTCTGAGGCAGGGGAGAGTAGGATGAATGAATTTGAACGCCAAATTCGCGAAGCGATCGCGGCGGCACGTACCGGAGCCAAACATGCCGAACATTCGCTGACCAGTCCGATTTGGCAAGCGAAAAGCAGTCTGTCGTCCTTAAATGGCATCTTGCCAAGAGGACGCAGCCGCCCGGGCGCCGGAAGCGAAGACGAGGACGAGGATGAGCCGGAAGAAACCGCCGATGCCGGTTATGGGGAGAGCGGCGAATATGGGGCGCCGCCGGCATTAGCCGCGCAGCGTAACTGGCGCTCTGACGTTGGTGGGCGGCGAACCGGCGTCGAACGCCCGGGTGTATTGAATGGGCTCTGGGAGAATCCTTACATCGCAGCGGCGATGCCGCTGCTGTTGCTGGTTGAACGCTTACGCAGCCAACGTAGCGTCACGTTAGCGGAGGTTCGTCCGCAAATCGTCAGGGAACTGCAGTATTTTCAGCAGCATTTAAAAAAGCAGGGAAAACCGGTCGATGATATCGATAACCTGTCTTATTTAATGTGTACGTATATCGACGGCATATTCAGCGCCCGGCAAACCCCGTCGCCGGAACAGTTCAACCTGAGCCTGCTGGTCGAGTTTCATCGCGATGCCTGGGGTGGGGAGGATTGCTTTGAACACCTGCAGAAATATATGGAGGCGCCCCAGCAAAACAGGGATGTACTGGAGTTTTACGACATGATCCTATCCCTTGGCTTCGAAGGGAAATATCAGATGATAGAACGGGGCCCGGTGCTGCTGATGGATCTGCGTTCGCATCTGAATGCGTTGCTGTATGGTCAAAATCCGACGCAGGTGCTGACAATTGCGGGGACAGAGAGCGTGACACCGCGTCGGCGACGGGTGAAAGCGATCAAAATCCTGTGCTGGGGATTATTGCTGGCTCTGGTCGCGTACGGTATTACTGCCTGGTATCTCCATGAGCAGGCGCGCAAGATCCGCAGCGATATCCTGGCCTGGGTTCCTCCGGAACCACGCAAAATCAATATCATGGAAACGCTGCCCAACCCCTTATCACAAATCCTCAATGAAGGATGGCTTGAGGTCCGCAAAGATCCCCGCGGCTGGTTGCTGATTTTTACGTCTGACGGGGCATTCCGTACCGGTGAAGCACAATTATCCGAAGAGTTTCTGAAAAAACGCAACATTGAACGTTTGGGTATGGCATTGGCGCCGTGGCCGGGCGATCTGGAAGTTATCGGGCATACCGACAGTACGCCTTTCCGCAATAACTCGGCGAACTCAAACCTGAGGCTGTCTGAAGCCAGAGCGCATGTTGTGGCCGATAAACTTCGGGAAACGACCAATATTAACCAGACGCATCAACGGGATATCAGTTCGATAGGGCGTGGCGAGAGCGAACCGCTGGCAGACAACTCGACGGATGAAGGGCGCCGGCGTAACCGGCGTGTAGATATTCTCTGGAAGATTGGGCAGCGGGAAGCCGATCAGGCCATGAAGGATTTTCTGGAAAGCGCTCCTCCCACCACGGTTGCTCCCGTACCGGCCACTCAGCAATAGGGATTGATATGATTCGTCGTTTTTTGATTTTACTTATAGCGCTGGCGATTTGTTATGCGGTCTGGTGGGTAGGTCCATTAATTGCTATTGGGTCATATTTTCCACTGGCCAGCGAGTTGGTGCGCAAAATTATCATTGCCCTGATTTTGTGTTGGGCTTTGTGGCCTTTTGTCGCGGTCATTGTCAGCTGGATTTTCCGTCATGCAAGAGCCCCGTTACCGAAGCGTAAAAAGAAAACGCTGCAGTTAGATCGGGTTTCGGCGCGTTTCTTTGATGCGCTGCGTACATTGCAGCATGTCAGTCTGACAGGGAAAAAAACGCGCTGGGAGCGTTGGAGACAGAAACGCAAAAAGCACTATATTGACGAGAAACCCTGGTTTCTGGTTATGGGCCCTCCCGGATGCGGGAAAACCTCGCTGATATATGAGAGCGGTGAGCATTTCCTGTTATCGGAGCAATATGGTTTGGCGCAAACCAGCGATGTCGGACCGACATTGGATTGTAACTGGTGGTTGACCGAACGCGCTGTTTATATCGATACCGCGGGGGAATGGATCTTATTGCATGGGCAGAGCGAAGAAGCAGGCGATGCCAGGCAAAAATTGTTCACCATGATCCGCAAATATCGGCGCTACCCCGGTTTGGATGGCATCATTCTCTGTCTGGACGCCGGAATGTTGTTATATGCCTCATTAACTGAGCGTAAATCGCTGGCGGACACATTGCGCGTACGCGTATTAGAGGTGGCTTCCTTATTTCATACCGATATTGCGGTTTATCTGACGCTGAACAATATTGACCGATTGCCGGGTGGCGAGACTTTTCTGACCATGATCAGCGACGATTTATTGTCGGAAGGGCTGGGTTTCACCCTGACCAGAAATGCGGAAGGGCATAATGACTTCGCTACCGATGAAGCCAGTTATCAGGCCCTGTTGCTGAGGATTAACCGTTATATCCTGGAGATACTGCATAACGCACCCGATGAGGATACCCGTCATCAGCTGTTGTTATTCACCGAAAGCCTGGGCGCCTTGCAAAAGCCGTTGTTTGCTCTGCTGGAACAAGTGTTTCCTATCTCACCCCTTGGTTATTCCGGGTGTCTGCGTCAACTGTGGATGGGATGTACTCAGCCGCTAAAATCTTGGGAAGCGCTTTATCATCCTGAATTAAAGGATATCTATGATGATCGTCCCATCGGCGGAATTTATTATCCGGCTCTGAGCCAGGCTATCACCGAACGGGGCGTCCTGCACGCTACCGGGCCATTGCCGTTACAAAACCGCCTGCTTGCCCTGGGGCGTTATACCCTCGTGGCTATGCTGCTGATTGCCCTGTCGGGTTTACTGGCCGCACGCTACTTTTGGGAGTTTGATTACATCGCGTACGCGACAGCGCGTTTTGAGGAAACCAAGCGTATTGTGCGTGATATTCCTTTAACCAGTCAGGTCAATGACGATCTCGTGGCGGCGTATGAACAGCTGGGGTATATCAGCACGCAGTTTCTGGAGAGCTCCCCTCCGTTGTTAACCCCTTATTTTGAGCATCAGTTGCTTAGCCAGGCCATGCTTCAGACCTACCACCGGCACCTGAACAAGGTTTTCTGGCCGGCCGTAGAACATTACGTCGCCAATGAGCTGAAGAAAGGCACCCTTTCCTTTGATGAGGATGTCTATGACACGCTGAAGGTGTACATCATGCTGGGCAGCCCGGAACACCGTGCTTCCGAGGCGCTTGAGAATTGGTTCATGGGGCGCTGGAATGACTTTGCGCTGCAGGGGTATACGGAAAATGACCGTAAGCTGTTTCGTTACCACTTAAGTGAGTTATTCAAAGACACCTCCTCCGGCGCGCCAACGGCGAAGCTGGATGCAGAGTTGGTGCGCATGGCCCGCGTTAAGGCCATGAAGATCCCTATTCATCTGCGGGTCGTGCGACGTATACAGGACAAACCTCTGCCGCCGCGTATTGAGGACGTTACTCTGGCTGATGCCGGTGGCCCGAGTGTAACGCTGATGCTGCGCCGTAAAAGCCAGAGCACGGTGACAGACATTGCTATTCCGGGCTTCTTTACGCGCGCCAGCTATCATGATGTGTTCTTGCCGCAGCTGCAGAAAGAGTCTGAAGAGATGATCCGCGAAGAGAACTGGGTGCTCAGCGATGGAAGAGCATCGCGCGGTGAAGTGGAACTGCTTGCCGCCTCGCAGAAACTCTCTGACGAGGCGCGCAAATACTACCTGATGGAATATGCCAATCAGTGGGATGCTTTTCTGAGCGACATCCGGGTCCGTCCTATCAGCGATCTGGATGATGCTGCGTTGTTGGCGCGGCAGTTCTCCGACCCTTCATCACCGCTGGCAAATCTGGTTCGTTTCGCGGCAAGGGAAACCTCACTGACAGGGGATAATCAGAATGATGTGTCCAGCTGGTTTGGGCAGCAGCGTAACCGCCTGACCCAGGCGCGACGCAGCATACTCGACGAGATGACCGGCGAGCGCTCACGTTTTCGGTTAACGCCGGAAAAAAGCGTTGCCGATCGTTTCGAACTCCTGAGGCGCCTGGGTTATTACCTGCAACAGGTCCCCGCGGGAAGCAGCAGTGATCCGCTGGCCAGTGCCTTCGAGCAGATTTACAACAAACTTATTACGCTGTCTGCTTCGCTGCGTGCCGGGCAGATCCTGCCGCAAAACAGCGACTTTAACCGTCTGCAGATCGACACGGCCCGGCAGCCTGAACCTGTACGCAGTGTAATGATGGATCTGCTTTCCATGGGGCAAACGCAGAGCATGGAGCTGAGCAAGGAAAGCCTGAACAAAGGCGCCTCCTCAATTGCGTCAGACTTATGCCGCAGTGCGGTTAGCGGCCGCTACCCCTTTAATCGTTCCGCGCGGGAAGAGATTGGCATCGGTGATTTTAGCCGGATGTTTGCACGTGGTGGCGCGATGCAGACTTTCTTTGATGACAACCTGGGGCCTTATGTTGATACCAACGGTAGCCGTTGGCAGGTAAAACCAGGCAGTACAGGGGTGGTTACGGAAAAAACGCTGGAGTCATTCGAGAACGCGGCGCTGATACGTGACACGTTCTTTGACGCATCGGGAAAAATGGCGATGTCGATGATCATCAGGCCGGTCTCCCTGACGCCATCGATCCTCGAAGCTGTGCTCGACGTGGACGGACAAATCATCTCATACAGTCACGGCTACAGTCAGCCGGTACATGTGACCTGGCCAGGGCCCAAAGGGGGCGTTTACATCAGGCTGATGTTCAAAACGCAGGACGGGAGAATGGAGACGGTAAGTTTCGATGGACCCTGGGCGATTTTTCGAATGTATGATGCCAGCAATCCTGCCCGGCTAAGTAGTAATAGCAGAGAACTGACTATTGCTATGAATTCAGTTAACGGTTTTTTCAAAGTAGAGCTCAGCTCAACAATGAAAGATTACCCGTTATGGTCGCGGGCGTTGAGTCAGTTTTCATGCCCGGGAAGTCTTTGACAACGAAATAAGGAACCTTCATATGTTAGATCCTAAAACATTACAGTCAGTGATGCAGTCAAGTTCAGAAATGGGGAAAACTTCCCAGTCTGAGTTACAGCAACCTTTTACGGAAGGGATGAAAAATATGGAGATGTCAGGCTCAGATGCTGCGCGTGACATAATGAAATCAGTCAATCAGTCCTGTCAGCAAATGATGACGGATATGAATAAGGTGTTCAGCGGCTTACAAGATAATGTCGATGCACATCAGAAAATGCAGCAAGAGGAAAAACCAAAGGATTTCGAAACGGCCATGAGTGATTTGCGCCTGAAATTATCAACCGGGTTCCCGGAGGAAATGAAAAGCCTGTTTGATAAAATGCCTAAGATGTAATGCGCCAACCGGGCTTTTATCCGGCTTTGGCTTTTACCCTCTCATGTTAACTGCGTCAGAATAAAAGGAGTTATTACTGCATTATTGCATATAACGATTCAGGCTGAGTCTCTGCTCAGATTAACAGACTCAGGCGTTACCAATGTAGATGTGATGAGCCAGAAGAGCTTCGCCCTGGGGAGTGTTTTATCCCAGGGCGTTTTTTAGCGCCGGTGAATGCCGGTGAATAATGTTGTATCGTATTAAAATGCTGAAATATCCCTAAGCAACATTACGATTAAAAATGATATACGCTAACCCGCCCATTAACACGGTAATCAACATCAGGGGCCACAGGCTTTCCCAGATAATACCGAAACCGGCATCCTTCAGATAAATTTGCCGGGTGATATTCACGAAATGGCGCATGGGGTTAATCATGGTCAGGTATTGCAGCCATTGCGGCATGTTTTCGACGGGGGAAATAGCGCCTGACAGTAAAATTGCCGGCATAACGGCGCCGAAAGTACCGATAAATGCCTGCTGTTGGGTATGACACAACGATGATATGAACAGCCCCAAACCGACCAGCGAAAGTCCGTAGATCAACATGGAAAAATAGAACAGCCACAGCGACCCATTGAAAGGAACGGAAAACAGGAAAATACCGATCAACAACACCAGCGTTGCCTGGAAAATCGCTACGCATACCGCAGGCACGGCTTCTCCGATAAACAGTTGCCAGGTCGTTATGGGAGACACCAATAACTGATCCAGGGTGCCTTGTTCACGCTCGCGGGCAACCGAAAGGGCCGTTACCATTAAAACTCCGGTAGTGGCGATCATCGCAATTAACGCGGGAAAAACCATCCATTTAAAGTCCAGGCTCGGGTTATACCAGTTGCGAATAACCAACTCACTGTTATTCGGCTTTTCATAACCAGAACTTTCGAGCAGGTCGTTCTGGTACTGCAAAATAATCAACTGCGTATAATTGGCGGCGATCCTCGCGCTGTTTGAGCTACGGCCGTCAAGCAACAACTGAACCGCTGCGGGGCCTCCGCTGACAATATCCTGAGAAAAGTCGGCGGGAAAACGAACCAGCAGCAGCGCCTGCTGGCTGTCCATGGTTGTTTTGATCTCTTGCGGATCACGCAACAAAATGGCCCGCGAGAACGAGTCCGCCATGCTCAGGCGCTGAATCAACTCCAGCGAATGGGGGCCGTTATCCTCGTTATAAATGGCTATTGTGGCATTTTTTACTTCCAGCGTAGCAGCATAGGGAAACAGCAACGCCTGCAAAATCACGGGTAAGATCAGAACGGCGCGGGTATCCGCATCGGAAAACAGAGCCTGCATTTCTTTCGCGATCAATGTCCATAAACGGTAGAGCATAGAAACTCCCTAATCCAGGCGTCGCAGGGTTTTACTGGCAGTCAGCCAGATCAGTACAACGGCCGAAGCAACCAGAAACAGCAGGTTAGTGACCAGTACGATGCCGATGTTTCCCGCCAAAAACAGCGTTTGCAATGCGCTGACGAAGTAACGTGCGGGAATGAGATACGTCACCGCCCTGACCACGGCCGGCATGCTGTCGATGGGAAAAATAAAGCCGGAAAGCATCACCGCGGGCAAAAAAGCGGCGTTCATTGACACCAGTGCCGCGTTGAACTGAAGGCGCGTTACCGTAGAGATCAACATACCCAGCCCGAGAGCGCTGAGCATAAACAGGCTGCTGGTGAGAAATAATAACGGGTACGAACCGCGGAAAGGAACGTCGAGGAACAGGACCGACATCAGCATGCAAAGCCCCATCACGCCCTGGCCCAACAGATAATAAGGGATGAGCTTAGACAGCAGAAACTCGGCGGGGGTAATTTGGGTGGAGAGCAGCGCTTCCATGGTACCCCGCTCCCATTCGCGCGCGATCACCAGCGAAGTGAGAATCGCGCCGATAACGGTCATGATGATGGTAATTGCGCCGGGCACGATAAAATACTGGCTGACCGCCGCCGGGTTATACCAATAACGTATCTGGGGATCGATCAGCGGCTGGTCGTTGCGACCCTGATCGGAGCGTTGTTGTAACTGCCAGATTTCCCAGATGCCTTGCACATAACCCTGCACAAAGTTGGCCGTGTTAGGGTCGCTGCCATCGGTAATCACCTGCAGCGGCGCCCGATCGCCCGGGCGGGCCAGTTTCCGGGACAGATCTGCGGGAATAACCACCATGCCGCTGATGTGGCCGGCCTGCATCATTCCGGTCAGTTCGCGCCGGCTGCTGCTGAGCACGGGGTTGATATAGGGCGTTCCGACAAAGGCGTGGACGAGATCGCTGGCGTCTTTGCTTCTTTGTTCCACCAGGATCCCCAGTTTCAGCCGATTGGAGTCCAGGTTGATGCCGTAGCTGAAAATAGCTAACAGCATTAATGGAATAACGACCGCAATCAGACCGGTGCCGGGATCACGCAGGATTTGCAGCATCTCCTTGATACACAAGGCATACAGGCGTCGCCAGGAAAAACGGTCGCTCTTCATTGCGCCTCCTTCGCATCGTAATTTTTGATCAACGCGATAAACGTTTGCTCCATGGTCGGATCGGGGGTTTGCTCGCTGGTAACCTGGTGTTTAAGGGCGTCGGGCGTACCGATGGCGATGATTTTTCCCCGGTAAACCAAGCCGATGCGGTCGCAGTATTCCGCCTCTTCCATAAAGTGAGTCGTGACCATCACCGTGACGCCCTTATCCACCATGCCGTTGATATGCAACCAGAATTCTCTGCGGGTGATCGGATCAACGCCGGAAGTGGGTTCATCAAGGAATAAGATGTCCGGCTCATGCATCAAGGCGCAGGCCAGTGCCAGGCGTTGTTTGTACCCCAGGGAGAGGGAATCCGTTTTCTGATTCAGCAGGGGATGCAGATTGAATGCGCCGGTCATTTCCGCCATTTTATCGCGCTGCTTTTGGCCTCTGAGACCATAAATACCGGAAAAGAACTTCAGGTTTTGCGCGACCGTCAGGTTGCCGTACAGCGCAAATTTTTGCGCCATATAGCCCAGGCGCTGGCGCACGTTACCGGAGCCGGTCTTAAGATCTGTCCCCAGTACCAGCGCCTGCCCGGCGCTGGGCACCTGTAATCCGCACATCATTTTGAAGGTCGTAGACTTACCGGCCCCGTTGGGGCCGAGCAGGCCAAAAATTTCCCCGCGCCGCACCCTGAAATTGACGCGATCGTTAGCGGTGAAGCTGCCATATTTTTTGGTTAATTCCCTGGCTTCAATAACGGTCTCATCCGGGGGGGCGTCAATGGCTGACAGAACCTCTGTCAGGACTGACTTGCTGTCCATGCTCCCCCCGAGCAAATCGATGAATGCGTCCTCAAAGCGGGGAGGTGTGTCGATGATCTTCGCCGCGAACAGGTTCAGATCGCGTAATAACCGGTGACGGTCGGCTCCCTTTTTCAGGCTTAGGCGCAAATATTTACCCTGAATGACGCCGTCGCCGACGTCAGGCAAACAAATTGCTTGCTGTAATAAAGCGCGATGGCTGATTTCCTGCGTTTCAATGAGCACGGTACGGCCCGCCATTCCCTGCGTCAGCGTTTGTGGCACACCGTTGAATAACAGCTTCCCCTCATTGAGGAGCAGAATATCGCTGCACCGCTCGGCTTCATCAAGGTAGGATGTACTCCACAGAATCAGCATGCCGCTATCGGCAAGTTCGTGCACCATACGCCACAACTCGGTGCGTGAGATGGGATCGACGCCTACGCTGGGCTCATCCAGCAACAGAACCTGTGGTTGGCCGAGCAATGTGCAGGCCAGCCCCAGTTTTTGCTTCATACCTCCCGAAAGTTTACCGGCCATGCGATGGGTAAAGCGCGTCAGATCGGTAAACGTCAGCAGCCGGTCGAAAGCCTGTTTACGCCGTTCGCCCCTTACGCCGCGCAGCTCCGCATAAAGTGTCAGATTTTCGATGACGGTCAGGTCTTCATACAGGCCGAATTTTTGCGGCATGTAGCCAAGAATGGTGTGCAGGCGCCGATCCTGCGTAATAGGATCTAATCCGGCAACCTGTACTTTACCGCTTGTCGGCGTCATCAGGCCCGCCAGGATACGAATCAGCGTCGTTTTCCCCGCGCCGTCGGGGCCGATCAACCCGGTTACCACGCCGCTGCGCAGTACGGTGGTCAGATCGGCGATAGCGGGTGTGTCACGCGCGGGAAAATGTTTTTGCAGTGACTCCAGCTCAATAACGTGCGTTGGCTTGATCATGTTGCGCCAGACCCGGGTTATTTCGCATCGTCGGTAAAATGGAGCGTCACTGGCATCCCCTGGCGCAGAGCGTCATCCGGATCGATAACAATAATGCGCAGCCGGTAAACCAGATCGGTACGCAGGTCCGGCGTTTCTACGTTTTTAGGGGTGAATTCCGCGCTGGGAGAGATAAAGCCAACTTTACCCCGGTAAAACGTGTCCGGGTGGCTGTCCGTAGATATTCTCATCTCCGCGCCTGGCACGATTTTGCCAAGCTGGGTCTCTCCGACATAGGCCCGCACCCACACCGGCTTCGTCAGTGACAGCGTCAATACCGTCGCACCGGCGTTGAGAAGGGTGCCCGGCTCTACGGCGCGCGTCAGCACCACGCCGTCGGAAGGAGCGAACAGGGTTGTATCCACGACATTACGCAAAGCCTGAGACGCGGCGGCCTCATACTGCAATACGTTTGACTGGGCTTCTTCGATCTGCTGCGGACGGTTGCCGTTCAGAAAAACGGTAAGCCGGTCTTTTGCGCTTTGCAGGGCGGCTTGTGCCTGATCACGGGTAGCGCGGGCGTCTTCCAGCGTGTTTTCGGGAATCAGCCTTTGCTTCCACAGCTTCTGCTGGCGCTGAAAAAAACTGTTGGCGTAGTTGTAGGCGGCAAGGCGCTGCGCCACCTCGGCGCGCCCCTGGGAAATCTCTTCATCACGATAACCGGCTTCCAGTAATGACAGCCTGGCTTTGGCGCTGGCGACATTCGCCCGTGCCTGCTCCATGGCATCCAGGTAAGGGCCGGCGTCAAGTTTGCCGAGCATCTGCCCCTCTTTGATCTCGTCACCCTCATCCACGTTGAGTGAGGCAAGCCGACCGGAAACCCGGAACCCGATATTGACTGAGCGGGTATCCACGTTGCCATAAAGCGTCAGTGGTTTTTCCTGGTGCTGATAGTATTGGTATCCATAATATGTGGCAGTACAAAGCAATATTACAATGACGATGGTTATAAGCTTTTTTTTACTCATAATATGCATCCTGCCAGTCGGGTTGCGGCGTATTAATGTTCTGGGGTTATCTATAGAGTCTTTACTTACGTGCTAAGGATTTTTCTTTCTTTTGTCTGTAGCTCTCCAGTAGGAATTTTTTGTTTTTTATATCGTAACGACTGCATTTTGCGATTAAATATGTTGATGGCATTTTCCCCTTTATTTCTCAGTCGTTGCCTTAAATTAAATTATCAGGGGGTTTTTGGGTTTGGCAAGTTTCTCATTAACGTGTGGTAGCATTCTGGTATCAACTGATGCTAGGATTAAATGATGTTGATGATTCTATCAATGTTATTACGATTGTCATAGATCCAGAGTGTATTTTCGTTATCATTTTTTTGATAAAAATCGTTTTTATTCATTGCGTTGCATTGTTTTTTAAGCCGGTGGTAAAGTTTTAAAAGGATCATTTCAGGGAGATAACTATATTTTGAGAAGATTCCGAGCCTGTTTTAATGGCGGAGTGATTTTCATCAAAATTAAGTATGTCATAATGCTCCCGATGTGATTTGTTTCCTTTGAGTACTCCCGGTAACTAATACCTTTACTGCTGGTTTGGCGCGGTATGGCTTAGTGTCGGCGTTAGTCAGTGAATACCACAAAATAATAAATCGACGGTTGGCGGTAGTTAGATAATAAAAATATCGGCGTAAAATCTGATAATGATATTTCTTATCTACTCATGCGATATATATTGGCAGCTTTTATTAACAAAACATTATAAAGCAGCGATTCTCTGGCCAAAATTCTTAATTCACACGGGAGATATTGACTCCGGAAAGTATTCGGGCTGTACCGAATAATGTTTCGGCGTTACGGATTGATTAGTTAGCAGCAACGGGGAGACGACTAACGAAACCGGGTGGTCGGTTTTGTGCTGCTTGCGGAGGAGGCGGAAATGGGTGTAGTGCAACAACAACGTAATGACGCGACATCGTTAAGTGAAAGGTTGAATCAGCGTTTAGTGCTATTTATCGCCGAACAACTGGACATATCCCTGGATAAAATCGGTGTGCAGGAACCGTTGGCACGTTATGGCGTCAATCCAACCCGCGCGCTGCGGCTTGCAGGCAGCCTGGGGGCCATTTTCCCCGGCGTTGGTTCTACCTTCATTTTTAAAAACAGAACGATACAGTCGATAACGGACCACTTTTTGGCGACACGCCGGGAAAACGTGCATGCCTGGCTTGGTGATGAGCCGGAAACAAACCACGTTTTTTCTGCTGCGAAATCCGCAGGCGCGGTTCCTGACCTCGCGGGAAAAAATCGTCAGAACGATCCTCTGGTCGCGGCGACGAAGCGTTATTTACGCGAACTGGTCGGCCGCACCCTGGGCGTCGCGCCGGAGACGCTGAAAGATCACACGCCTTTCAATGAGTACGGATTCAGTTCCCTGGCCGTCGTGTCCATTATTCAGGAACTTGAGGACATTTTTGACGAACTTCCCGTGACGCTGTTCTTCGAGTACTACACCATCGAAAGGGTTACGGACTATCTGCGGGATAATTACGCCAGGGAATTGAGCGCGCATTTTGGTATCCCGGATCCGGACGCAGCAGAAACGGTACGGGAGGCTCCACAGGCGGAAGGCGTAACGCCGTCTGGCTCTGCCTTTGATATTGCCATCATCGGCCTGGACGGGCGCTATCCTGACGCCGAGAACGTCACTGCGTTTTGGCACAACCTGTTGGAAAACATTGATTGCATTACGGAAATCCCGGCAGAACGCTGGGATTGGCGCGCCTATTTTTCCCCGGAGAAAGGTGTTCAGGGTAAAATTTACGGCAAGTGGGGCGGATTTATTCGCGATGCAGATTGCTTCGACCCGCTGTTTTTCAGCCTTTCGCCCTATCAGGCTGAACAGATGGACCCCGCGGAGCGCTTGTTTATGCAGTCCGCCTACGGCGCGCTGGAAGACGCCGGATATACCCGCGACACGCTGGATCCGGAGCGGAAAATCGGCGTATTTGCCGCGACGACGGTAGAGGAGTACCAGCCATACAGCTTGGGTGAAAACCTGGGGCTGTTTATGAGCAACAGCGCGTCGATCGCCAACCGGGTTTCCTACTTCTGCAATTTCAACGGACCGAGCCTGACGCTCAACACGATGTGCTCTTCCTCGTTGTCGGCGATCCACCTGGCCTGCCAAAGCCTGCTTAACGGGGAGTGCACGGCAGCGATTGCCGGCGCCGTTAATCTCTCCCTCCATCCCAATAAATATGCCTACCTGGCGCACAAGCAGTTCCTGTCCGACCACGGGCGGTGTATGGCTTTCTCCGGGCTCGGCAACGGCTATGTTCCGAGTGAAGGCGTCGGCGCCGTGGTGCTCAAGCCGTTAGCGCGGGCGATAGCGGACGGCGACAATATTTACGGCGTCATTAAAGGCAGCGCCCTGAATCACGGTGGTAAAACCAACGGCTACAGCGTTCCTGCCCCGCAAGCGCAGGCCGGCGTGATTTCGCAGGCGCTGCATCGTTCGGGGATTGATGCCAGGGTCGTCAGCTACGTAGAAGCGCATGGCACCGGCACGAGCCTGGGCGATCCGATAGAGATTGAAGGGCTGAGCAGGGCATTTGGCGCAAACGCAGCAGATAAGCAGTACTGCGCCATCGGTTCGGTCAAATCTAACATCGGCCACTGTGAAAGCGCCGCCGGCCTGGCCGGTTTGACGAAAGTGCTGTTGCAAATGCGGCATGAAACGCTGGTGAAGAGCCTGCACAGCGAAACGCTCAACCCGGGCATCAAATTCAGCAATACCCCATTTTTCGTCCAGCGTGAAAATGCGCCCTGGCCGCGTCCGGTGCTTAAGGTTAATGGCGAAGAACGGATCTTCCCGCGCATTGCGGGGCTGTCATCGTTTGGCGCGGGCGGCTCCAATGCCCACATGATTATCGAAGAGCCTCCGGTGCGCCGCCGGGCGGAACCCGCACAACAGGGGCCGGTGCTTATCGTCCTGTCCGCCGCAAACCGGGATCGGCTGCGGGCACGGTTGCTCCAGTTGGATGACTACCTCGCCCGCGGCGAAGTCAACCTGACGGATCTGGCGTATACCCTGCAAATCGGGCGTGAAGCCATGGCCGCACGCCTGGCGGTGGTGGCCGGTGATCAACCCGCGTTGATCGCAAGCATAAAAGCGGTTTTAGCTGACGCCGCGCCCGCCGGTTCTGTGTATCAGGGGGAAGCCGATGCCCCGGAAGCATCCGCCGAAATGACGGCGAACTGGGTTGCCGGAAAGAAACTGGAAAAGCTGGCTGCATGTTGGGTTCAGGGGGCGGAGGTAGACTGGAACGCGCTTTATCCTGATGAACGGCCTTTCCGTCTGAGCCTGCCGACTTATCCTTTTGCAAGGGAGCGCTATTGGCTGCCGCCGCTTGCCGCTGAACCTAACGGAAAGCCCGGACGTCTGCACCCGCTGGTTCACAGCAACATATCCGGCGTACATGAGACAGGCTTCACCACCCGGCTGACGGGAGACGAGATATTTCTGCGCGACCACCAGGTACACGGGCAGGGCGTTGTCCCTGCCGCTGCGCAACTGGAGTGGGTTTTCGCCGCGCTGATGCTGGCGCAGGCCGGTGGGCGTGAAGATCTGGCGCTGCGGGAAGTAACCTGGCTGCGGCCGTTGGTCGTTGAATCTGAGTGTGATGTCCGTATCGGGCTGCAAACGTCCGCGGACGGCCAGATAACATTTGAACTTTATGGCGCGCAGGACGATCGCCGCCAGGTGTATTGCCGTGGATATGCCGTTGCATCAGGCGGGGCGCCGGCAGCGGATGGGCGTCATGACATAAACGTGCTGCGTGCTGCATGCCGTCCGGTGGCGAATCTGGACGAGAAATACGCACATTTCAGCGCGCAGGGAATGCATTACGGCCCTTCGTTGCGGGCTCTGGTTGCCGTGCATGCCAATGAAGAAATCGTTGTGGCGGAGATTGACGTCAGCAACAGCGGTTTAGCAACAGAACTGCGCGGTATCGCGTTGATTGACAGCGCATTGCAGGCATGTGCTGCGCTGGGCGGATTTACCCGGCTGTGTCTGCCGTTCGCCGTTGCGCAATGCCGGGCGTCGTCGGGCGGGTTGCCGGAGAAAGCGTATGCCGTGGTGCGCAAGGCGCAGGCGGAAGAGTACGACATCGATCTGACCGATGAACAAGGCCGGACTTTCATACAGCTAAGCGGCGTCAGCCTGCGTTTTTTGGACGGGCAACCGTCCGGGCAGGAAGAACAACTGCTGCTGGCCATTCCCGGCTGGCAAGAACAGCCGCTGTTGCCGGTGAACGCGGAACAGGAGTGGCATACATGGTGGACGCTGACGTGCGAAGCGCCGGTCCCGCCGGAACTGGCGGCACACCTGAGCGCCGATCGTTATATCCCTTTAACGGCGCAGGGAACGCCGGCCCAGCGCTATATGGCGTACGCCGGACAACTGCTGGCGTTGCTGCAAAACAGCCCGGCGCTGAGGCAGACCACGACGCCGATAACGATTCAGCTCGTCACGTCGGGCGAGGGAGAGCGCGGCCTGATGCAAGGGCTGGCGCAGTTTTTGCGCAGCATAGGGGCGGAGTTTTCGCACCTGAGCATTCAGACGGTGGTGCTGGATGATGAACCGATGGCGGCAGAACGGCTGGCCGGGGTGCTGCGTAGTGAGGCGCAACAGGGAGCTCCGGTCGTACGCTATCAGGGCGGGCGCCGTACGGTACTTTACTGGTTGGTTCCGGAGGAGACCGCTCCGGTGATCCCCTGGCGGGATGAAGGCGTTTATTGGATCACCGGCGGGTTGGGCGGGTTGGGGCAACAGTTGGCGGCAGCCATTGCCGCAGCGGTAAAGCGCCCGGTATTAATTCTCAGCGGCAGGCATGTGCCGGCAGAACAGCAACAGAGCTGGATTGACGCTCTGCGCGCGCAGGGCGCCCGCGTAGAAATTTACCCGCTGGACGTCAGCGATGTTAAGGCGGTGGCGCGTGTGGCCGCCGCTGTCATGGCCGATCATGGCCGCATTAACGGCGTTCTGCACTGTGCCGGGGTGCAGCGCGACAGCTTGCTGCATAACCTGAATGATGATGACCTGCGCGAGGTCATGGCGGCCAAGGTCGCGGGTGCCGAAGCGTTGGATCAGGCGCTCGGCAGCCTGCCGCTGGACTGGATGCTGCTCTGTTCCTCGCTGGCGGCGATCCAGGGCAATCTGGGGCAGAGCGGCTATGCGGCGGCTAACGCATACCTTGACCAACTGGCGTTCTGCCGGCAGCGTCAGGTTGACCAGGGCGAAAAACAGGGGCTGACGATATCGGTCAACTGGCCGCTGTTGTCGGATGCCGGGATGCAGTTGGACGCCGCTCACCAGGCGCTGCTGAAACACACATTCGGCTTAACGGCCATGCCCGCCGCCCGGGGTATTGCGGCGCTGCCACAGGTATTTGCGCTTGCCGCGCCGCGTGTTGCCCTCTTGCACGGCGAGCCGTCCGGGCTCCGTGACTGGCTGGAACCGGGGCGCACTCTGGCAACGCCCGCTGCGGGGAAAACGCCCTGCACACCGGTTGCCGAGAGTCACGAGCGCCGGGAAGCGGTAACCGACTACCTGAAAGAGACACTCTCCGGCGTGATAAAACTGCCGGCTTCACGCATCAGCGGCGCTGTTCCGCTCGGAAATTACGGCTTTGACTCCATGGTTGCCGTTGCCTGGATTCAGGTGCTGAGCGGCGCATTCGGCAAACTGCCGGTTTCCATGTTCTTTGAAAACGACAGCATTGACGAACTGGCCGGCTACCTGATGGCACGTCATGCCGACAAGCTGGAGCACTATTTTGGCAAACATTCTGGCAAACATTCTGGCAAAACAGAGGCGGCGTCCGTAGCACAACCGTCCGCAATGAAAGCCATGCCGATACCGGTTTCTCCCCCGAAAGGGGCGCCGCCGCCGGCGACGGCTAACGGCGGGGACATCGCCATTATCGGCCTGAGCGGTCGATACCCGCAGGCGGAAGATATCGATCTGTTTTGGCAAAACCTGATTCAGGGGCGGGACTGCATTACTGAAATTCCCCCTGAACGCTGGGACTGGCAGCGTATTTATGATGAGCGCCGCGGCATACAGGGAAAAAGTTACGGTAAATGGGGCGGGTTTATTGACGGGGTGGAATGTTTTGACCCGTTGTTCTTCCAGATCCTGCCGGGCGATGCCGAAAAAATAGACCCTCAGGAACGCCTGTTTTTGCAATGCGCCTGGCATGCGATAGAAGACGCCGGCTATACCCGCGCCAACCTGTCCGGTGATGAGGAGCAGTCGGTTGGCGTGTTCGTCGGCATAATGAACGAAGAGTATCAGCTCTATACGCCGAAAATTGATGAAGCAGAGACATCACCGGTGTTGCAGGGGGTCAGCGCCTCGATCGCTAACCGGGTTTCCTGGTTCTGTAACTTCCGCGGGCCGAGCCTGACCGTCAACACCATGTGTTCCTCCTCGCTGACGGCGATCCATCTGGCCTGCCAAAGCCTGCATCAGCAGGAGTGCCGGGTAGCAATCGCCGGCGGCGTGAACGTCAATATTCATCCGAATAAATACCTGGCGCTGTCGGAAACCGGGTTCCTTTCCTCACAGGGGCGCTGCACCAGCTTTGCCGACGGCGGCGATGGCTATGTGCCCAGCGAGGGCGTCGGCGCCGTGGTGTTGAAACCGCTGGCGCGCGCGCTGGCCGATGGCGATTCGGTGTACGGCGTGATTAAGGGCAGCGCCGTGAATCACGGCGGTAAAACCCATGGCTATACCGTGCCCAATCCTCAGGCGCAAACCCGGGTTATTGCGCGGGCGATTCAGGCCGCCGGCGTTCACAGCCGGGCAATCAGCTACCTTGAGGCCCACGGCACCGGAACCGCCCTGGGCGATCCGATAGAAATCGGCGGACTTGCCGGGGCTTTCGCCGCACAGACGACCGACAAACAGTTTTGCGCCATCGGTTCGGTGAAGTCCAATATCGGACACTGTGAGAGCGCTGCCGGGATTGCTGGCCTGACCAAAATTCTGTTGCAAATGCGACACGGTCAATTGGTCGCGAGCCTGCACAGCGACGTCATCAACCCGCATATCGACTTTGCAGATACGCCGTTTTCCCTGGTACGGGAAAACCGGCCCTGGCCCCGCCCGCGCATTGCGCTGAATGGCGATACCGCCCGCGAATATCCGCGTCTGGCCGGGCTGTCTTCATTTGGCGCCGGCGGCGCGAATGCTCATTTGATCGTTGAAGAGTATCAATCGCCCGGCGGACGTGAAACAGCGGCGATGCCGGTGATTATCGTGCTGTCCGCACGTACTGCCACAGCCCTGCTCCAGCAGGCCAGTCAGTTGGCGGATTATCTGGAGCGCCGGGACGTTAATCTGACGGACGTCGCCTGGACGCTGCAAACCGGGCGGGAAGAAATGGCGCACCGGTTGGCGCTGTTGGCGGTAAGCCGTCAGATGCTGACGGAAAAATTGCGCGCCGTTATTGCGGGCGAACAAGACATCGCGAACTGCTACACCGGGGAGCTGAAACGGGAAAACGGCGTGCTTTCCGTACTGAATGGCGATGATGACCTGCGCCAGCTAAGCGCTATGTGGATCGAGAAGCGCAAGCTGGGCAAGCTGGCCGGGTTATGGGTTCAGGGGATCGAGATTGACTGGGGGGCACTGTACGGCGAACACCGGCCGCAACGCCTCAATTTACCGGGCTACCCCTTTGCGCGTGAGCGCTGCTGGATCACGCCCCCGGCGGAGAAAACGCAACGGACGTATGAGAAGCCTCTTCATCCGTTGGTGCATCGCAACACCTCCACGCTTGAACGGCAGCGTTACAGCACGTATCTGACGGGCCGGGAGTGGTTCCTGAAGGATCATCAGGTGCAGGGGCAGGCCGTGGTTCCCGGCGTGGTTCAGCTTGAATGGGCGCGCGCGGCGGTGAGCCTGGCGTTGGAAAGCAAAGAATCCATACAACTGAAGCAGGTGACGTGGTTGCGGCCGCTGGCGGTGAACGGCGAAATGACCGTGCATATTGCGCTCAGGTCACAACCGGACGGCACTATCGACTATGAAATCTATGCCGACGGCGATGACGCCTGCATTTACGGCCGCGGCAGCGCCGTAATCAGCGACCAGCCGGCTCCGGCAGCGTTTGATGTGCCCGTCCTGCTGGCGCGCTGCGATACCGTCCTGGATCACGACGTACTGTATGCCGGGTTTGCCCGCGCAGGGCTGCATTACGGCCCCGCTCTGCGTCGGGTGAGTCAGGTCCGCAGCGGAGAGGGGATTGCCATCGGAGAACTGCTGCCGGCGGCACATCAGCACGAAGCGGGTTATTTCTGGCCGGTGGATCTGCTGGATGCCGCGCTGCAAAGCAGCGCCGGCCTGCTGACGCGCGACGAACTGCAACTGCCGATCGCTGTCGGTTCCGTCATTTCATGGGACGATTGCCCGGTACTTACCCATGCACTTATCCGCCCGGCGTCAAATGACACGCCGACGCTGCGCAAATGGGACATTGCGCTGACGGATGACGAAGGGCGCATCGGGCTGCAACTGCTTGAAGTGACGTTACGCCGGGCAACGGCGACGCCGGACGAAAGCGCACCCGCGGAACCGATGCCTGTCGCCGTATCGCCGCCGGGCGACACGGCGACGATCCCGCTGATTGAGCAGGCATTAAGCGAGCTGATTGCCGGGCATCTCGCGCTGCCGGCAGAGGAGTTGGATCGTAATGCGCCGTTCGCTGAATTCGGTTTTGACTCTATCAATCTGGGTACCCTGGGCAATGAGTTGAACGAGCGCTATGGGCTGGCGCTCAGTACCACCATCTTTTTTGAAGCGCCCACGATTGCCGCACTGGCCGCCAGGCTGGCCGACGAACATGGTCAGGCGTTTACCGGCGTGCTGAACATGGCCGGGCCGGAAATCCCGGCGCTACCGGATCAGCCGTCACCGGCTCCGTCCTGGCGTCATCCGGTCGCGTCGCCTGCACCGGCGGCAGCCGAACCGATTGCGGTGATCGGCATGAGCGGCAGTTTCCCGCAATCACCGGATATCGGGGCGTTGTGGGCCAATCTGCTGGCCGGGACGGATTGCATCGGCGAAATACCGCCGGCGCGCTGGCATACCCATTCCGGCCCGCGCCATGCGGGCATTCTGGATAATGTTGCCGGCTTCGACCCGCTTTTTTTCGGCATTTCGCCGCGTGAAGCAACGTCAATGGACCCTCAGCAGCGTCTGCTGATGATGTATGTCCATCACGTTCTGGAGGATGCGGGCTATTCGACAGAGAGCCTCTCCGGCAGTAATACCGCGTTGCTGGTCGGCACCGGCAGCACCGGCTACGGCCAGCTGCTGGCGCAGGCGGGCGAACCCATCGCCGGTTACAGCACTGCCGGCCTCGTTGGTTCGATAGGGCCAAACCGCATGAGCTACTGGCTGAACTGGCATGGCCCGAGCGAACCGGTCGAAACGTCCTGTTCAAGTTCGTTGGTCGCCATTCACCGGGCGATGGCCTTGTTGCGCAGCGGGCAATGCGATCAGGCGGTGGTCGGCGGTGTAAATACGCTGATGTCTCCCGATGCACAGCAAAGCTTTGCCGAAGCGGGGATGCTGAGTGCGGACGGGCGTTGCAAACCCTTCTCCGCCGCGGCGGACGGGTATGTTCGCAGCGAAGGTGTCGGCATGCTGATGCTCAAGCCGCTCGCTGCCGCGCGGCGCGATGGCGATCATATTTACGGCCTGCTGCTGGGCAGTGCGGAAAATCATGGCGGGCGCGCAGCGTCACTGACGTCCCCCAATCCTAATTCGCAGGCCGGGGTAATCGAAGCGGCATTTCGTCAGGGCGGGGTGGATCCGGCAACGGTCAGCTACATCGAAACGCACGGAACGGGCACCCTGCTGGGGGACCCGATAGAAATTATGGGGCTGCGCCAGGCGTTCGGCGCGCTCGGGCAAAACCAGCAACTGCCGGTCGCCGGATGCGGTCTGGGTTCGGTGAAAAGTAATATCGGACATACTGAGCTGGCCGCAGGCGTAGCCGGCGTGATTAAGGTGCTGTTGCAGATGCGTCACCGGCAGCTGGTCGCCAGCCTGCGCTGCGAGCCGGCCAATCCGCAGCTTGCGCTGGCGGAAAGCCCGTTTCGTCTGGTGAGCCGGAACCAACCCTGGCATGCGGTGCATGACGCCGCAGGTAACGCGCTGCCGCGCCGCGCCGGGGTGAGTTCGTTTGGCTTCGGCGGGGTTAACGCGCACGTGGTGATGGAGGAGTATCCCGCGGCGCAGCATTCGCCGACCCCAGCGGAGAACCCGGTACTGATCGTCTTATCCGCGCAAAGTGAAGGGGCGCTGGGTAAAAGGATCGCGCAACTGCGTGATTACCTGCATTCCGGCCCGCAAAACCTCGCCGATCTGGCCTATACCCTGCAAGTGGGCCGAGATGCGATGAAGATGCGTCTTGCCCTGATCGCGGACGACCAACAAACGCTGGTGGACAAGCTCAGCGCGTTGCTGAGCCCTGCGCAGAGCGTCGCCGGTGTCTGGCGTGGTACGGCGGAAAACCTTAGCGCCCGCGCGGACGCTGCCGTTGGCCCGTGGCTGGCGGCGGGCGATCTCCGTGCGCTGGGCGGAGCCTGGGTCAACGGCGCCCGTATCGACTGGCACAGGCTTTACACCGGGCAGCCCCGGCCGATGCGCCTGAGCCTGCCAACGTATCCTTTCGAATTAACGCATTACTGGCCGCAGCCTGTGGCGGCGGGGCGTACGCATGTCTTGCATCCATTGATTGAACGCAACACCTCCGATTTAAACGAACAGCGTTACACCACCATGCTTAACGGTAATGAATGGTTCCTGCGTGACCACCGGGTTAACGGGCGCGCCATCGTTCCGGGCGCCGTCTTGCTGGAGTGGGCGCGGGCGGCGGCCTGCCTGGCCGCCGGGGTAACCGGGGTGTCGTTGTACGACGTGGCATGGGTCCGCCCCCTGACGGTAGCGCGGCCGGTGCAGATACATATCGCGCTGGAACCGCAGCCGGACGGGCGTATCGGTTTTGAGATCTACGGTGATGATGCTGCTGATGACACGGCCTATTGCCAGGGGTATGCGGATACGTCGCCACAACCCGACGCGCCGGATGCCAACGACAGCCCGGCCGACGCCATCTGTCTGGCGCAACAGGTTATTGAAAGCGACGAGTTCTACGCCCGCATTGCCGCTATGGGGCTGGATTTGGGTGACAGCCTGCGGGTGGTGCAGCGCGTATGCATGGACGGCAGCGGGGCGCTGAGCGAATTGGATGCCGGCGCGCTTTATCGGGATGGCTATGGCTGGCTGCCGTCTTTGCTGGACGGCGCGATGCAAACCGTTGCCGCGTTTGCCGGGCCGGATGCCGGTATCGGGTATCCCTTCGCACTGCGGCGGATAGCGGGCCGGCAGACATTTCCAACCCGTGTTTGGGTGCGGGTGAAGCCTGCGCAAAGCAGCGCGGGGGGCGTACGCAAGTGGGACATCGCCCTCTACGACGAACACGGAAAAACCGTACTGACATTTGACTGCGTGAGTTTCAGGGAAGCGCCGGTTCGCGCAACGGTGACTGAAACGGCAACTGACTGAACAGAAGTGGAGACTGGGTCATGAATACTAAAGGGCAGGCCGTGCAGGCATCTAATCACACGCAGCAGTCGTTGAGTCCGCAGATTACACCGGCTTTCCCCGGATTAACGGGAGAGGTTCTGCTTACACCCGTATGGCAGGTGGCATCCGGCGACGATACGCCCTGGCCGGAGCCGGTTGACATTGCGCTTGATGAAAAGGCCGACGCCGGGGCCATCAGCCGGGCGGTAAAGGCGCTGGCGTCGCCGGAACACCTGCTGTGGCGGGTGGGTGGCGCAGGAGATCTGGCCCTGACCGGCCTGCGTTTGATTCAGTCCTTACTGGCGGAAGGCTATGGTGACCGTCCGCTGATGTTCACCGTGATTACCCGCGGCGCACAGGCCGTGCGCCGTCAGGAGCGTGCCGAGCCGCAACAGGCTGCGGTGCATGGCCTGATCGGGGCGTTAGCCAAAGAATATCCTCACTGGCGTATCCGCCTGTTGGATCTTCCCGTCGATCAGGTGGCGGAGGATATTCCCTGGCAAACATGTCCGGCCGATCCCCTGGGCGATGCGCGCGTGTGGCGTGAAGGGCGGTGGTATCGTCTTCGTCTGCTGCCGTGCCGTCCGTTTGAACCCAACGGAGAGGCGTTTCGGCGCGCTGGCGTTTATGTGGTCCTGGGCGGGGCGGGCGGTATCGGCCTGGCGTTCAGCGAGTACCTGATCCGCCGGTATCAGGCGCAAATGGTCTGGCTGGGGCGCCGGCCGGAAGATGAGACGATTACCGCGCAGTGCGAGCGCCTGGCTGCGCTGGGGCCGCGTCCGCTTTATCTGCAGGCAGACGCCACCGACCGGGAACAACTGGAACTGGCTTATCAGGTATTGAAGGTGCAGTTTCCGCGCATTAACGGCCTGGTGCATTCGGCGATCGTCCTGGCCGACCAAACGTTGGCGGTGATGGATGAGGCGCGCTTCAGCGCCGCCCTGCAGGCGAAATGTGCCACGGCCCATAATTTTGACGCGGTTTTCGGTCACGAACCGCTCGATTTCCAGCTTTACTTCTCCTCCCTGCAAAGCTTCACAAAAGCGCCCGGACAGGCGAATTACGCTGCTGGTTGTTGTTATGCCGATGCTTTCGCACATAACCTCGGCGAGCGTCCTTATCCCGTTAAAACGATTCACTGGGGGTACTGGGGAAGCATCGGTGTGGTAGCAAGCCCGTTTTATCGTGAACAGATGGCGAAACAGGGCGTGGATTCTATTGAACCTCCCGAAGCGATGGCGACGCTGGAACGGCTGCTTACCGGCCCCTTCACCTGGCTGGGCCTGATAAAAACGCTGCGTGATGATGCGTTTCCTTTACTGGTTGACCGGCAGGCCGACTGGATTGCGCTGGCGCAGGGTTCGCCGGAGGTAACGCTCCCGCCCCTGTCCATGACGGCGGCAATACAGACGACGCAACCCATCATTCCTCAGTTGATGACGCTGGAGCAGCATCTTGCCGTGTTGCTCCATACGCAGTTGTCCGGGCTGGGCTGGCTGGATATCCGTAACGACATACCGTTGCCGTATCAACGCTGGCGCAGCGCCGCGCTGATGTTATTGGATAAGGCCGGTATTTTACCTGACCACCCCGTGACCGACCTCGCGCAGGCCTGGGAAGCCTGGGAGCACTATTGCCGGTCGGTACAACAAACGCCGGGCCTGAGTACGCAAATTCAGCTGGCTGAAGCGACCATGCGCGCGTTGCCCGATATTCTGACCGGCAAAAAAAATGCCACAGAGGTGATGTTTCCCCAGGGCAGCATGAAACTGGTGGAGGGAATCTATCATCAGCACCCGGTCTCAAATTCGTTTAACACCCTGCTGACCGATGCGCTGACCGCCTGGCTGGAGGCCAGCGTACAACAACGGCCGGACGCCCATTTCCGTATTTTGGAAATCGGTGCCGGCACGGGGGGGACCAGTCGTGAGATTTTTTCCCGGTTAAAGCCCTGGGCCGCGCGGATAGACGAATATGCCTATACCGATGTTTCCGAAGCTTTCCTGCGGCATGCCAGAACGCATTACGCACAGCAGATGCCTGCTCTGGTCACGCGTCGCCTGAACATCGAGCAATCGCCGGCCGGGCAAGATTTTATTCCGGCAAGCTACGACATCATCGTGGCGACGAACGTTCTGCACGCCACGAGTGATATCCGCCGTACGCTGCGCCATTGCAAGAGCCTGCTTAAGCGGCAGGGATTACTGCTCATCAATGAGGTTTCTGTCGCCAGTTTGTTTTCCCACGTGACTTTCGGACTGCTTGATGGCTGGTGGCTGTTTGAGGATTCGTCGTTACGCCTGCCCGGCTCGCCGGTGCTGGCGGCTGAAACCTGGCGGCGCTTGCTGACGGAGAGCGGGTTTACCGGCGTGGCGCTGCCGGCGGCGGAACTGAGTGAGGCCGGGCAGCAGATCGTCACAGGGTTCAGCGATGGCATAATTCAGCTGCCCGCCAGCCAGGCGGCAAGCGGTTCGCCGAAGACGTCCGCTGTGCAGGACGCGTTAACGCCGCAGAGCAGCGGATCCGCAATCCGTGCGGTAAAACGGATGCGTGAAATGGTGGCGGAAATGCTCAATATTCCGCCTCATAAAATCAATCCGGCGGTTCCGTTGGGAAGCTATGGTGTTGACTCGATCATGGCTCTGCAACTGTCGAAGAGGCTGGGTAATATTTTTACCGACACCAGCGCCACGTTGTTATTCGAATACCCGACGATTGAAAAACTGGCGAATTATTTTGCCGCGACGCAACAGACGGCGCTGGAGCGCTGGCTGGACGAAGCGTCCGGTGGGGAAGCGTCCGGCGGGGAGGCAGCTTCCCCGCAGGCGAGGCCACGCCGTATCCGCCGTCGTTTCTCTTCGCAAACGGCCACGGAAACGCTGTTATCGCCGCCTTCTGACGGCATCGCCGTGATTGGCATCAGCGGCCGTTATCCCCGCGCCGCCGATCTGACCCAATTCTGGCACAACCTCGAACAGGGCATCGATTGCATTACCCGGGTTCCTGCGCAACGCTGGGGAGAGGCGTTTGCGCAGCAGGGCGGTTTCATTGACGACATCGCCTGTTTCGACCCCTTGTTTTTCCATATCTTGCCCCGGGAAGCGGAACTGATGGATCCGCAGGAACGCCTGTTCCTGCAATGCGCCTGGCACGTGATTGAAGATGCGGGCTATACGCCGCGCAGCCTGTCGCCGCAGAACCGGGTCGGGGTATTTGTCGGCGTGATGAACAACGCATACAGTGCGCAGCCCGGCCATTGGTCAATTGCCAACCGCGTCTCGTTTACCCTGGACTTCCGGGGGCCGAGTATGGCGGTCGACACGGCCTGTTCTTCGTCGCTGAGCGCCATCCATCTGGCGCTGGACAGCCTGGCTAAAGGCCGGATTGACTGCGCCATTGCCGGCGGCGTCAATCTGATTGCCGACACGCGGCAGTTTGAGACCCTGTCGGGCTTAAACATGCTCTCTGCTGATAACCGCTGTCGCAGCTTCGGGGCCGGGGCGGAAGGATTTGCCGATGCGGAAGGCATCGGCGCGGTACTGCTCAAGCCGCTGGCGCGCGCGGTGGCGGACGGCGACCATATTTACGGCGTGATCAAGGGCAGCGCCCTGAATCATGGCGGGAGAACCGGCGGTTATACCGTCCCCAATCCGAAAGCGCAGGCCGAAATGATCGGCCAGGCGCTGCATGACGCCGGGGTAAATCCGCGCAGCGTGAGCTATATCGAAGCGCATGGCACCGGCACGGCGCTGGGCGATCCTATCGAAATCAGCGGGCTGAGCGAAGCGTTCGGCCTGCAAACGCAGGACAAACAGTTCTGCGCCATTGGCTCGGTCAAATCCAATATCGGCCATTGCGAAAGCGCAGCCGGGATCGCCGGGCTGACCAAGGTTCTGCTGCAAATGCATCACGGCAAGCGGGTGAAAAGCCTGCACAGCGAAGCGCTCAACCCGCATATCGACTTCAGCCGGACGCCGTTTGTGGTGCAGCAGCACAACGACGACTGGCCGCGTCCGTGTGTGACGATTAACGGCATCACGCGGGAGTATCCGCGTATTGCCGGTATTTCTTCCTTCGGCGCAGGCGGCGCCAACGCGCACCTTATCATTGAGGAATATACCGGTGCCGCGGGTGCGGAAACCCCGGCAAACGACGCCGAACTGATAGTCCTGTCGGCACGTACCCAGGACGCCTTGCTGGAACAGGTCGCCCGGCTGCACACCTTTGCCGCGCAGCATGACGTGAATCTGGCCGATCTGGCATACACCCTGCAAACCGGGCGTGAAGCGATGGCCTGTCGGCTGGCGCTGCTCGTGGATTCCCGGCAACAACTGCTGCTCGGATTGCAGGCGCTGAAAGATGGTGAAGTCCCGCCGCAGATACCGGTCTGGCAGGGCGAAACCGGCTCCGGTCAGGATACGCTGGAAATCATGATGATGGACAACGCATCGCATGCCGTGCCTGAAGGAACCGGGGGGGCGGACAAATGCCGCTGGCTGGCCGGGCGCTGGATACAGGGCGGCAACGTTGACTGGGCTTTGCTGTGGGGAGAGACGAAACCGAAACGGCTGAGCCTGCCGGGCTATCCGTTTGCCCGCGAATCCTACTGGCAGCCCGCGTTCCTGCATCGTGCAAACGCCACAGGTAAAGCCGGGGAGCCGACAGGGGCGGACGAAATGATTCTGGCTGCGCCGTACTGGGTTGAGCAGCCGTTGCAGGCGACGGAACCGGCCGGCGACGTTTGTCTGTTTTCCTGTGATGTCAGCCTCGGTGAGGCGTGCGTACGCCTGACGGCCGAAGGATCGCCGGCACAGCGCTATACCCAGTATGCCGAACAACTGATGACGCACCTGCAAGAGCGGCTGGCGCAACCGGGTGGAAAGCCCTTGTCGATCGCTCTGGTGGTGGATGCGCGGGATGGGGAATCCGTCGCAGAGGGATTGCATGCGTTGCTGCGCAGCGTCGAGCAGGAGTATTTGCACCTGCGCTGCCAGACGCTGCTCCTTGACCGCGACGCGCTCAGCGACGCCGACGCCCTGGCGGCATTGCTGGATGCGGAAGCCGCAGCGGCAG
>NZ_QRAP01000011.1 GCF_003363015.1 Enterobacillus tribolii
CCTGACCCCATGCCGAACTCAGAAGTGAAACGCCGTAGCGCCGATGGTAGTGTGGGGCTTCCCCATGTGAGAGTAGGGAACTGCCAGGCTTTTATCAGTGAGAACCCCGGTCGGAAGGCCGGGGTTTTTGCGTTTAGGTATTTGAAAAACGCTTCAAAAAAGAAGGAGATAAATTATCTCCTATCGCGTTTTCAGCCATTGATGAATAAACGCCGCGATGGTTTCAGGCTGATTGATATCTAACTGAGGAATATTACTTTCCTGCTTAGTCTCGCTGGCAAGCGCGATAACGTTTTCATCAATAACACCAGCAAACGGCTTCCCAACGCTCTGGCGGTATAACGCAATCTTGGGAATGGCATCATGCTTAAACCCTTCGACCAGAATTAAATCACAGCGTGCCGGGTCGATCCTTGATGCCAAAAACTGCAGATCCAGTGGCTCCTGTTCCGGTGTTTCGGTCATCAACGCCCAGCGTTTATCGCTGGCGACCAGCGTCTGTTCCGCTCCGGCTTTACGTAGCTCGTAGCTGTCTTTGCCCGGCGTATCTACATCCATATCATGATGAGTATGCTTAATCAGGGCGATACGAACTCCCATGGCATTAAGTAACGGAATCAAACGTTTCAGCAGCGTGGTTTTCCCGGTCCCGCTGTATGCGGCAATTCCCAATAACGGTGGTTTTTTCACGATTTATTCCGTAGCTGTTGTTCTACCCGCAGACAATCCTCCGGGGTGTTGAAATTGATGAAGCACTCAGGACGGGGATAGGTTACCCGCTTAGCCCCTTCACCTTCCAGAAATAACATCAGCTTACGTTCACCTTGTTCAAGATAATGGCGTAAATTCGCTGCAAGAGAGCGATGTAACAAGGCTATTGTAGGATGACTGCGCTCTCCGTCATCAATATACGCGGCCAGAGCGTTATCTCTCCCCTGCCACAGACGTTCGACGATGTCGGCGGGAACGAAAGGAACGTCGCAAGGCACGAAGGCAACCCATTCATTCTGCATAGATTCCAGGCCGCTCAACATCCCGGCCAGCGGGCCGAAGAATCCGGGCAGCGTATCGCTGAATACATGGATGCCGGACTCGCTGTAAAGCGCCTGATTGCGATTGGCGCTTATGGCGATGTTATGAACCTGCGGAGCGAGTACGTCGAGCACATAGCGATACAGCGGCCGTCCGTTTAGCTGTATCAGCCCCTTATCTGCCCCTCCCATGCGCGTCGCCTGCCCACCGGCCAGGATCACGCCGTCAATCTTCTTCATGGTTGAAACCTTTCGTTTTTCTTCATCATCTATTAAGTAGCGCTTACTTTTATGTATGCACAGTGTAATAGTTTGTAAAAAGTAAGCGTTACACCAACAGACACTATCTTTGGTAGATTATGCCTGCTAATTTTACAGCCCAGCAGGCATCCAGGGAGAAAATGAGAATGAAATGCCATCGTCTTAATGAACTGATTGAATTGATTCACCCAGCCTGGCAGCAGGAACCTGATTTGAACCTGGTTCAGTTTGTCCAAAAACTGGCTGATGAGGCCGGCTATAAAGGAGAACTCGCCGATCTGACGGATGATATTTTAATCTATCACCTGAAGATGCGTAATGCCGAAAAAACGGAAGCAATCCCGGGATTGAAGAAAGACTATGAGGAAGACTTCAAAACCGCATTGCTGCGTGCCCGCGGCGTTATCAAAGACTGAATATTATGAATAGCAGCCCGGCTTTTAACTTTCATACGCTCACCCCCGACACTATTCTTGATGCCATTGAAAGTACCGGTATCCGTGTAGACTCCGGCCTTACCGAACTGAACAGTTTTGAAAACCGGGTTTTTCAGCTAATGGATGAAGAGCGTCGCCGCTATGTGGTGAAGTTCTACCGGCCGGAGCGCTGGAGCGAACAGCAAATACGGGAAGAGCACCAGTTTGCTGCTGAACTGGCGGCGGACGAGGTTCCGGTCGTGGCTCCGTTGGTGCTGCAGGAAAACACGCTGCACCATTTTGCCGGCTATGCCTTTGCGTTGTTTCCCAGCATGGGCGGGCGCCAGTATGAAGTGGACAATGAAGATCAGCTTGAGTGGGTCGGGCGTTTTCTGGGGCGTATCCATCAGGTAGGGCAGCGGCGGTGTTTTGAGCAGCGACCAACTCTCGGGCTTCAGGAGTATGTCTGTCAGCCGCGTATCACGCTTGATGAGACGGCGTTGATCCCGTCGGGGCTTAAAGCCGGCTTCCTGGCTGCGCTGGACGGGCTGATTAACGAAATAGGCGTATTTTGGCAGACGGACTGGCCGGCGTTGCGTTTACATGGTGATTGCCATCCGGGGAATATCCTGTGGCGTGACGGCCCGTTGTTTGTTGACCTGGATGATGCGCGTAATGGCCCGGCGGTGCAGGATCTTTGGATGCTATTGCACGGAGAGCGCCGCGATCAATTGGTGCAACTGGATATTCTTTTAGAGGCTTACGGTGAGTTTGCTGATTTCGATCAACAGCAACTACGCTTGATCGAACCTTTACGCGCAATGCGCATGATTCATTACCTTGCGTGGGTCGTCCGCCGCTGGCAGGACCCCGCGTTTCCTAAAAGCTTTCCCTGGATGACGGACGAAGGTTTCTGGCTGAAGCAAATCGCCGCGTTTCGGGAGCAGGTTAAGCTGTTACAGGCTCCGCCGTTGCAGCTAATGCCGATGTATTAAATTTATGATGATGGAGAAGTTTGGATTATGAAAAAAATTTGGTTGGCGTTAGTGGGTATCGCAATGGCTTTCAGTGCCTCCGCAGCCCAGTTTTCCGAAGGAAAACAGTATGTAAAACTAGACAAAGCTGTAGTGGGCGAACCGCAGGTACTGGAGTTCTTCTCCTTTTACTGCCCGCACTGCTACCAGTTTGAAGAGACTTTCCACATTTCCGACGCGGTGAAAAAAGCGTTGCCGGAAGGCGTGAAAATGACCAAATATCACGTGGAGTTTCTTGGGCCGTTGGGTAAACAAATGACCCAGGCATGGGCTGTAGCCATTGCGCTGGGCGTTGAAGATAAAATCACCGTTCCGTTGTTTGAAGGCGTACAGAAAACGCAAACCATCCGTACTCCGGATGATATCCGTGATGTGTTTGTCAAAAACGCCGGTATCAGCGGTGAAGAGTACGATGCGGCGCTGAACAGCTTTGTCGTGAAGTCTCTGGTCGTTCAGCAGGAGAAAGCGGCTGAGGAGCTGCAACTGCGCGGTGTTCCGGCTATTTTCGTCAATGGTAAATACATGGTGAAAAACGACGGACTGGATACAGAATCTATCGACAACTACGTGGCTGAATTTTCCAACGTAGTGAAATACCTGCTGACGCTGAAGTAATTGGCAAAAGCAGCATAAAAAAACCGGGATTTCCCGGTTTTTTTATGTATCACTGTACTGAATATTGCTTTCTTAATTTATCAATCAGCCGATCTTTTTCCAGCCAAAGGTTGTTCAGCCACAGCTGGAACTGCCGCTTAAACGACTTGTCGTTAAAATAGTCGCCATGCATACCGGCCGTTACGGGCAACGTTTCAATTCTTACTACGATATGTTTCATTCTGCCAAGTAATAAATCGCGGAAAGGATGGCGCTCATTCTCCGGATAAACCAGCGTAACGTTCAGTACCCGGTCAAATTGTTCTCCCAGCGTGCTTAACGTAAAAGCGATGCCGGCGGCTTTCGGCGGTAAAAGATTACGGTAGGGCGAGTTGCTCTTGATAATTTTTGCATCCGTGCTGCGGGAGCCTTCGACAAAATTTACGATCGTCGTCGGGTGCTGACGGAATTTCTCGCAGGAGCGGCGCGTGGTTTCAATATCCTTACCGCGCAGTTCCGGATGTTTGAGTAAATAGCTGCGGGAATAGCGCTTCATGAACGGCATGTCCAGCGCCCAACAGGCAAGCCCGACAAAAGGCACCCAGGCCAGCTGCTGTTTAAGGAAGTATTTATTCATCGGAATGTGGTTACGGAACAAAACGCACAGAACGACAATGTCGGTCCAACTTTTGTGATTGCTGATCAACAAATACCAATTCTTTTTGCTGAGCCCGCCCAGCCCATCCACATCCCATTTCATGTCGATATTGAACTTCATCAGCTGGGATAATCCCTGACACCAGCACCACATTACCTTGTCGGCAAATGAAGAGATATAACGCCACACCTTCGGAATGGGCAGCAGGATTTTTATTATGCCGGCCAGGATGATGGGGATGGAGCACAGGATCGTGACAATTACCGCCAGTACGGAGGTCAGCAAAAAAATGAGAGGTGTCAAAATCCTGGTAATCAATGCCGGCATCAGTTGTTTTCGTGTTTTTTCGTCATTAGAGAGAGGGGGCGATTTTAACAGAAGAGGAAATATTGGACAGCATTTCCCCTGACATCGGACCTATTAAGTTGTGACGGAGTAATTCGGCCCTTTCGTTGTTGATAAAAAATACACTGAAACGAATTTTGCCGACATTAAAGCGTGCGTAAGTAAACTATTATCCACATAAGCATAGGGTGTTCAACTTATCGTCACCTGGATCAATTTTAATTTAATCTTTTAAAAAAAAAGAAATTTTTAAATAGGAAAGCGCGTAGATATAGAAAGTTGCCATTTGATTGCAGTTTTGTGCACAAAGTTATCCACAGCTTATGAAGATCGTGTGGATCTATGGAAAAACAATCACAAATTCCCTGTGAAAGTTCGTCTCTTGCCACAAGGTGTGGCATCCTTAACGGCAAGGACAACACTCATGACAAAGACAGATTATGGCCCAGATTGCTGAAAATCCTTTGATCCTCGTTGATGGATCGTCGTACCTCTACCGTGCATACCATGCGTTTCCTCCCCTGACCAACAAAGCGGGAGAGCCTACCGGCGCGATGTACGGCGTGATGAACATGCTGCGCAGCCTGATGCTCCAGTATCACCCCAGCCATATTGCCGTGGTGTTTGACGCCAAGGGAAAAACCTTTCGTGATGAGCTGTTTGCAGAATACAAATCCCACCGTCCCCCGATGCCGGACGATCTGCGTATGCAGATCGAGCCGTTGCACAAGATGGTGGAAGCGGCAGGGTTTCCCATGCTGGTCATCAGCGGGGTTGAGGCGGATGATGTCATCGGCACGCTGGCTAAATCGGCGGCGGCAGCCGGGCGCCACGTGCTGATCAGTACCGGCGATAAAGATATGGCGCAGTTGGTTACGCCGGATATCACGCTGATCAACACCATGAATAACACCATCCTCGGGCCGGATGAAGTTTGTGAAAAGTATGGCGTACCGCCGTCGTTGATTATCGATTTCCTGGCCCTGATGGGTGACTCGTCCGACAACATCCCGGGCGTGCCCGGCGTTGGCGAGAAAACGGCTCAGGCGTTGCTTCAGGGTATCGGCAGCATCGAACAAATCTATGCCGATCTGAGTAAGGTGGCGGAGCTCAGTTTTCGTGGCGCGAAAACTATGGGCGCCAAGCTGGAGCAGAACCGGGAAATGGCCGAGCTTTCCTATAAGCTGGCGACGATCAAAACGGACGTTGAGCTGAACGTCGCCTGTGACGATCTGGCGCTGCGTAAAGCGGATACGGAAGTGCTGGTTGATCTGTTTACCCGCTACGAATTTAAACGCTGGCTGGCGGACGCAGAAGGGGGTTCCTGGCTGGGCGGCAACGGTAAGAGCGCAGCGCCCGCGGCAGGCAGCGCGAAGGCGCCCGCCGTTGAACCAAACGGCGTCGAAGCCGTGCTGTCTCAGGACGATTATCAAACGATTCTGGATGAGAAAGCGCTGGACAGCCTGATTGCCGAGCTGAAATCCGCGCCGCTGTTTGCTTTCGATACGGAAACCGATTCACTGGATACGCTGACGGCAAACCTGGTGGGGCTTTCTTTTGCCACCGCGCCGGGGAAAGCGGCCTATATTCCTGTTGGGCATGACTACCTGGATGCGCCGGATCAATTGTCCCGCGATGAGGTGCTGGCAAAACTCAAGCCGTTGCTGGAAGATGACGCGCTGCTGAAAGTCGGGCAGAACCTGAAATACGATAAGGGCATCATGGCGAATTACGGCATTACCCTGCGCGGTATTGCTTTTGACACCATGCTGGAATCCTATGTGCTGGACAGCGTGGCAGGCCGCCATGATATGGACAGCCTGGCCGAACGCCATCTGAACCATAAGACCATCTCGTTCGAAGATATCGCCGGCAAAGGTAAAGGTCAGCTGACCTTCAACCAAATCGCGCTGGAGCAGGCGGGGCCGTATGCCTCGGAAGATGCGGATGTCACTCTGCAACTGCATCAGGCGTTGTGGCCGAAGCTGGAAGCTGAGCCGGGGCTGAAAAAGGTCTTCACTGAAATTGAAATGCCGCTGGTGCCGGTTTTGTCGCGTATGGAGCGTATCGGGGTACTGATCGACAGCACGATTTTGGGCAAACACTCGCAAGAGCTGGCGGTACGTCTGGATGAGCTGGAAAAGCAGGCGCACGAGGTGGCCGGCGAGCCGTTCAACCTTTCCTCTCCCAAGCAGTTGCAGGCCATTCTGTTTGAAAAACAGAAGCTGCCGGTGCTGAAGAAAACGCCGGGCGGCGCGCCATCGACCAATGAAGAAGTGTTGGTGGAGTTGGCCGAGCAGGACTATGAATTACCGAAGGTGATTCTGGAATACCGCGGGTTGGCTAAGCTGAAAACCACTTACACTGATAAGCTGCCGCAGATGATTAATCCGGCGACCGGCCGGGTGCATACCTCTTACCATCAGGCGGTTACCGCAACCGGGCGTCTGTCGTCCAGCGATCCCAACCTGCAGAATATCCCGGTGCGTAATGATGAAGGGCGGCGTATCCGTCAGGCGTTTATCGCGCCGCAGGGGTTTCGCATTGTTGCTGCCGACTACTCCCAGATTGAATTGCGCATTATGGCGCACCTTTCCGGCGACAAAGGCTTGCTGGACGCTTTCGCCGCCGGTAAAGACATTCACCGGGCGACGGCGGCGGAGGTTTTCGGATTACCGCTGGAAAGCGTTACCGGTGAACAGCGCCGCAGCGCCAAAGCCATTAACTTCGGCCTGATCTATGGCATGAGCGCTTTCGGCCTTGCCCGTCAGCTCGGTATTGCCCGTGGCGAGGCGCAGCGTTATATGGATCTCTACTTTGAGCGCTATCCCGGCGTGCTGGCCTATATGGAAAGAACCCGCCAGCAGGCCACGGAGCAGGGCTATGTTTCAACGCTGGACGGTCGCCGCCTCTACCTGCCGGAAATTCATTCACGCAACGCCATGCGCCGTAAAGGCGCTGAACGCGCGGCAATCAATGCGCCGATGCAGGGAACGGCAGCGGATATCATCAAACGGGCAATGATTGCCGTTGATGCCTGGCTGCTGGATCAACAGCATGACGACATTCGCATGATTATGCAGGTTCATGATGAATTGGTGTTTGAGATTCATGAATCCAGGGTTGATGAGGCTATTGAAAAGATCCGCGTTCTGATGGAACAGAGCATGAGTTTGGCGGTTCCACTGAAAGTGGATGTCGGGGTCGGAGAAAACTGGGATCAGGCTCACTGATTAGTGGCGTAAGGGCTTGATTATGTAATTTAGCTACATAAAATAGCGCCATTCACGCCGTTGGTGCTGTTTTAATGTGCAGTATTTTGTAAGTAAAGTACAAAAAAGGTTTTACCTGCCGTAAAAATGTTGTACAGTTACTTCTGTAGGGTACAGAGGTAAGATGTTCTATCTTTCAGACCTTTTACTTCACGTAATCGGATTTGGCTGAATATTAGCCGCCCCAGTCTTTTATGACTGGGGCGTTTTTTTTGTATAAACAAAAAATTGAAACAAGACTTCTGATGGCGGATTTTTCCTGATAAATGAAAAGATCATGCCGGATGGCGTGCGGTGCGGCGGAATGACGCACCGGTAAGAAAAGAAGTATTCTGAAATCGGGTAACGTTATAGAACGCTATTCGCCCTGAGCGTCTTCCCCGGCTTCCGGCTCCGGTTCAAGCTCGCTGAACCAGTAGTCCAGCTTATTGCGCAGTTTATCCACGCCTGTCTTCTTCAGTGATGAAAAGTATTCCACCTGTATGTCGCCCATAAAAGGCAGTACGGCTTCGCGCACCATATTGAGCTGGGATTTGCGTGCGCCGGATGCCAGCTTATCGGCCTTGGTCAGCAGAATCAGCACCGGCAGGCTTACGTCCACGGCCCACTGAATCATCTGTTGGTCCAATTCCTTCAGCGGATGGCGGATATCCATCAGCACCACCAGTCCTTTCAGGCAGTTACGTTTTTGCAGATATTCACCCAGCGCCTGCTGCCATTTGCGCTTCATCTCTTCCGGTACTTCCGCGTAACCGTAGCCGGGGAGATCGACCAAACGAACGCCTTCGGCCACTTCAAACAGGTTAATCAGCTGGGTACGGCCCGGCGTTTTACTGGTGCGGGCCAGGCTCTTCTGGTTGGTCAGCGTATTGAGGGCGCTGGATTTTCCGGCGTTTGAGCGCCCGGCGAAAGCGACTTCAATGCCGCTGTCGGAAGGAAGGTGGCGGATGTCGGGCGCGCTGGTGACGAAATGGGTCACATGATAGTTATACGTTTTAGTCGTCAAAATTTTCGTCTCCAATCACAACGGGATTTCTGCCGGGGATTATAACCGGGCTGAAAGAAAAAGAAGCATAAATACGACGCGATTTATCCTGGGTAAAATCCGTAATCCCGGAGCGTGTATCCGTGTAAGACATTTGCTATGTATTGCTTTGGATATTTCGCTTTAATTTGTAGGGTTTATTATTTTAATTCATTTATATCAATGAATTAAAAAAACAGGTCAAATAGAAAACGTTTTTTGCCGCCTAAAGACCCTTGTTAAAAAAGGGCTTATCGCTAAAGTAGACCACACAGCAAGGGAAACGCTTGGGAAGACAGTGTCAGGATGGCATAGCTCAGGGAAAGTGCAGGATCGCACTAATGAGCACAGGAATCAAGCCAGGGAACAGGCTGTGACATACGGATAATGTCACCAGGGAATATACACTCAGGATAGAGTGGTTTCACCGGAGCCGGTGAGTGAAATAGGGAAAGGCTCAGCCTCAGGAAGAGGACGCAGGAAGCAAAACAGCAAAGGGAAAAACCGGGATGTTGCGTGCATTCATGGATGGAATGTAAAGAATATCCTTCTTAGTAAGGTGTAAAATTAAGGCGACAGCGTTGACTGTCGCCTTTTTTCTTTGTCTGCTTTCTGTTAGATTCCGCCGCAATTCTATGCTGAATCATCCCTGTTAAGCGTTAAGAGCACACATACTATGACACCAACACACAAAGTGCCGAAGTCCAGAGGACCGGCGTCCGGCAAAAAGAAGAAAACCCGTCAGGAGCTGAATCTGGAAGGGCGCGATCGCAAGCGGCTGAAAAAGCACCGCGGCAATAAAGCGGGTTCCCGCAATAACGCAGACGACGCGGCGGATAATGCCGGCGGTCGCCGTGCTGCCCGCGATCCGCGTTTGGGCAGTAAAGTTCCTGTTCCGCTGATTGCCGATGCGCCGCGCACCGTGCAGCCGAAAGCGCCGGTTGAAAAGGCCAGACGCCTGACGCCGGAAGAAGAGCTGGCCCGCCTGGAGAACGATCCGCGCCTGGATGCCCTGCTGGAGCGCCTGGAAAACGAGGAAACGCTGAACCAGGAAGAGCAGAAATACGTGGATGACATGCTGGATCGCATCGATGCGCTGATGGAAGAGTTGGGCATTGAGCTGGATGATGATGAAGAAGACGAAGAGAAGGAAGAAGACATCATGCAACTGCTCAGACGTGGTAACCCGAAAGACGTATTTTAACGCGTGACCTGGACGATCCCGCTGATAGCCCTGCTGCTGACGTGTTATATGGTGTGGTTATTAGGTAAACTGTGGCGGTTGTCGCAGCGCAAAACGCGCTGGCGCAATGCCGCCCTGAAACACCGTCAGCCGCACTCCGGCTTCCGGTCAGGGAGGCGAACCAATCGGAAGGAGTGATGCATGTCGGAACAGGCAATTGTCTGGGATTTGGCCCTGATTCAAAAATATAACTATTCCGGGCCGCGTTATACCTCGTACCCCACCGCGCTGGAGTTCAGCGAGGATTTTGATGAGGCCGCGTTCGCACGGGCGGTAGCCCGTTACCCTGAACGTCCGCTGTCATTGTATGTACACATCCCGTTCTGCCATAAACTCTGCTATTTCTGCGGCTGCAATAAAATCGTTACCCGCCAGACGCATAAAGCGGATGAATATCTCGATCGGCTGGAGCTGGAAATCAAACAACGCGCGTCGTTGTTTTCCGGGCGCAAAGTAACCCAGCTGCACTGGGGCGGCGGCACGCCAACGTACCTGAGCAAAGCCCAGATTTCGCGCCTTATGACGCTGCTGCGCGGGCATTTTGACTTCCAGCCGGATGCTGAACTGTCTATTGAGATCGACCCGCGTGAAATCGAGCTGGACGTACTGGACCACCTGCGTGCGGAAGGCTTCAACCGCCTGAGCATGGGGGTGCAGGACTTCAACAAAGACGTTCAGGTGCTGGTAAACCGCGAGCAGGATGAACAGTTCATTTTTGATCTGATCCACCGGGCGAAGGCTGTCGGTTTCCGTTCAACCAACATTGACCTGATTTACGGACTGCCGAAACAAACGCCGGAGAGCTTCGGTTATACCCTGCAACGGGTGATTGAGCTTAATCCGGATCGCCTCAGCGTTTTCAACTATGCACATCTGCCCCAGCTGTTTGCCGCCCAGCGCAAAATCAAGGATGCGGATCTGCCTTCGGCCGATGACAAACTGACGATACTGCAACAGACCATCGCCACGCTGACCGGCGGTGGCTACCAGTTTATCGGCATGGACCATTTCGCCCACGCCGACGATGAACTGGCCGTGGCCCAGCGCGAAGGAAAACTGCACCGTAACTTCCAGGGCTACACCACGCAGGGCGACAGCGACCTGCTGGGGCTGGGCGTATCGGCGATCAGCATGATCGGCGACAGCTATGCGCAAAACCGTAAGGTGCTCAAAGAGTACTACGCCGATGTTATCGATCACGGTCACGCCCTGTGGAAAGGCCTGAGCCTGACGAACGATGACTGCCTGCGTCGTGACGTGATTAAAGGGCTGATTTGCAATTTCCGTCTGGATTACGCCCCGATCGAGCGGGATTATCACATCAGCTTTGCCGATTATTTTGCCGAAGATCTGGAGCTGCTTGCGCCGCTGGCGCGGGACGGGCTGGTGGAAGTGAGCGACAGCGGCATTCAGGTAACGCCGCGCGGGCGCTTGCTGATTCGCAATATCTGCATGTGTTTTGACGTTTATCTGCGTAATCAGGCGCGGAAGAAGCAGTTCTCCCGCGTGATCTGATAAGGCGGCCATACCCGTTTGGGTATGGCCGCTATTCCTCATTCAGCGCAACAGATGCCCGTTGACGCTGTTTTCCCGCACCTCGCCCGTCAGGGCGGTGATCAGGTTATCCACCGCACAGGCCGCCATGTTGTAGCGCGTTTCATGCGTTGCCGACCCGATATGCGGCAACGCGACCACGTTCGGTAACTTCAGCAGTTCTGAATCTGCCGGCAGAGGTTCCACCTCGAACACATCCAGACCGGCGGCGCGGATGGTGCCGTTTTTCAGTGCCTCAATCAACGCGGCCTGATCGACGATTTTCCCTCTGGCGCCGTTAATCAAGATAGCTTCCGGCCGCATCTGTGCCAGACGCTGCGCGTTAATCAGCCGGTAGGTTTGATCGGTGAGCGGCAGCGTGATGCAAACGAAATCCGCCTGCTCCAGCAGCGGCTCCAGCTCGCAGCGCTGGGCGGCATAGGCCTGCTCCACGCGCGGGTTGGGCATATCGTTCCAGTACAACACTTTCATGCCGAATCCGGCGTGTGCGCGACGGGCCACGGCGGCGCCGATACGGCCCATGCCCAGAATGCCGATGGTTTTATCGTGCACGTCAACGCCGTAGCTCTCGCTGCCGATGCTGCGCTGCCACTTACCGGCCTTGACCATTTCCGCCATTTCCAGCGCGCGGCGCGCGGTCATCATAATCAGGGTGAAGACCGTATCGGCCGTGGTTTCCGTCAATACCGTCGGCGTGTGCATCAGCACGATGCGCCGCTGGGTCAAATCGCTTACGTCGAACTGATCGTAACCGACGGAAATCGTGGATATCGCCCTGAGATGCGGGGCGTGATCCAGCAGATCCGCTCGCACCGGTACGCTGGCGCCAATCATTCCGGCCGCATCACTCAGGGCGTGGATCACCTGCTCGCGGTTTTCTGCTTTGATGCCGTCAAAAAAACGCACCTCAAAATGTTGTTCCAACCGTTGCTGCAAATCGGGCGGAATTTTTTTGTATAACACAACAGACTGTTTCATGACTTATTTCCCCTGGGGCTGTAAATCAGAGCCAGCCGGGGTGGCGCTCTGTGACTGTGTCGGTTTCACGATAATGGTCAGCCATACGGAGGCCAGTAAGGCAACGGCCATGAACACGTAGGAGGCAGACGGTGAACCCGTTGCGCCGTTCAGGTATCCCACGAACCAGGAGCCGCAGAATGAACCCAGCGCGCCCATGCTGTTGATCAGCGCCATCGCGCCGCCGGAGACGTTGCGCGGCAACATTTCAGGAATGATGGCGAAGAACGGGCCATACGGTGCATACATTGCCGCGCCAGCGACGACCAGCAGGGCATAAGACAACCAGAAGTTTTCTGAACCGACCAGGAAGGAACCGATGAAAGCCAATGCGCCAATCAACAACAGCGGCCAGACAAACAGCTTACGGTTCTGCATTTTATCGGACGCCCAGGAAACCACGATCATCGCGATGGTTGCCGCCAGGTACGGTACGGCTGACAGCCAACCGGCCTTGACCATTCCCATGTTGGTGCCGTGACGCAGAATCGAAGGCAGCCACAGAACAAAGCCGTAAACGCCGATACTCCAGGTAAAATATTGTGCGCACAGGATGATGACGTTGCGGGAACGGAACGCTTCACCGTAGTTACGTACCGCCTTGATGCCTTCCTGCTCTTTCTGCAGCTGAGCCTGCAACGCGCCTTTTTCCGCGTCGGAAAGCCATTTCACCTCTTCAGGCTTATCTTTGACCAGAATCCACCAGCAGAAGGCCCAAATAACCGCCGGGAAACCTTCGATGATGAACATTTCACGCCAGCCGTAAGCCTGAATCAGGTAGCCGGAGACCACCGACATCCACAGCACGGTGACCGGGTTCCCCAGGATCAGAAAGGTGTTGGCGCGCGAACGTTCGGCTTTGGTGAACCAGTTACTGATATAAATCAGCATGGCCGGCATAACCGCCGCTTCCACCACGCCAAGCGCGAAACGGATGGTGGCCAGGGCGGGAATATTGCTGACAATCCCCGTCAGGGTGGCGCACATCCCCCACAGAATCAGGCTCCAGAATACCAGTTTGCGCACGCTGCGGCGCTCGGCGTAGATAGCGCCGGGGATCTGGAAGAAGAAATAACCGAGAAAGAACAGGGCTCCCAGCAGGGAGGCCATGCCTTTGGTGATACCGAGGTCATCGTTCAGGCCGGCCGCAGAGGCGAAGCCGAAGTTAGCGCGGTCGAGGTAGGCCAGACTGTAGGTGATGAAGATCACCGGCATCAGGTACCACCAACGTTTTGGGGCAAGACTCGTTGTATTCATGGCTGTCATCCTTCAGAACGTATCGCGGCGTTTTGCCATGATACGCGGTTTTACGGTGTCGTCCGGTGGCTGTAGGGCCAGAGAAAGACGTATCTGTGTTGTTATCCGTCGCGTTTTGTTATTCGCCCAGCTGCTGCCGGGTCGGTAATCCTTCGCTGTCGCCGATGGCCTGTACCGCCAGCGCACCGATTTTATTGCCGCGCATAACGGCATCCGCCAGGGGTTTACCCTCCAGCAGGGCGCTGATGACGCCCACGGCGAAGCCGTCGCCGGCGCCGACCGTATCCACCACGTGCGCGACGTGTACCGCAGAAACGTGCTGCTGGTGGCCATCCGCGGTCTTGAACCAGGCGCCGTCGGCGCCAAGCTTAATGATGACGGCGCGCACCCCTTGCTCCAGATAGAAGTCGGCGATGGCTTCCGGGGTATCGCGGCCTGTCAGGATCTGGCCTTCTTTCAGGCCGGGCAACACCCAGTCAGCCTGGAATGCCAGCTCGTTGAGTTTTTCGCACATCACCTGCTGGCTGGGCCATAACACCGGGCGCAGGTTGGGATCGAAGGAAATGGTTTTGCCCATTGCCCGCATTTCTGCGGCGGCATGGTTGCTCAGCGCCAGCGATTCCGGCGACAGCGCGGCGGCTACGCCGCTCAGGTGCAGGTGGCGCGCGCCGGCAAAGTAGGCGCGGTCGAAATCGGCGACGGACAGGTGGCTGGCGGCCGATCCCTTACGGAAATATTCCACTTTGGGATCGGTTCCATTTTCGGCTTTGGATTTCAGCTGAAAGCCGGTTGGAAACGCGTCATCAACGGTCACGCCGCGGCTGTCGATGCCTTCTTTCTTCAGGGTTTCCAGCGTAAAGCGGCCAAACGAATCGTTACCGATGCGGCTGACCCAACCAACGTTCAACCCCAGGCGCGACAGGCCGATGGAGACGTTCAGCTCCGCGCCGGCGATGCGTTTGGTGAAGTGGTTCACCTCAGCCAGATCGCCGGTTTCCTGTGCCACGAACATCGCCATGGCTTCACCGCAGGTAATAACGTCCAGAGGATATGCAGATGTATTCATAATCAGTGTGCTCGCAGTAAGTTTACGTAATGGCGGGTTACCGCAGTCAGGTCGTCGCCCTGCAGGGGGAACTCGATACCGCGCATCACGTTGCCCGGCAGCATTTCAAGCAGGGGCTTCCAGCTGCCGTCGCTGTTATCCAGTTCAACGGCGCACCAGCCTTTGTCGTTGCGGCAGGCGGCTTTTACATGAATATAGCCGACGGTATCTCCTAAGGTTTGTGCGGCCTGGACGGCGTCCTGACCTACCCAGTGCCAGTTAGCCATGTCGAACGTCATCCGGATCGGACAATGACAGTCATTGACCGCCGCGAAGAAGGCATTCAGCGGCGAGAGGATGCCGCAGTCAGGCGTTTGGTCGTTCTCGACCACCAGTTGTACCGGGCTTTGCGCCAGCCGGGCGCTGAGGCCGGTAAAGTTAAAGCCGGGACGGTAGTGCCCGAGGGAGAATTTGATTACCCGGGCCTTCAACTGCGCGGCTTCTTCCAGACGGGCGGCAAGATGGGCGTTGAGATTGCCGGCTTCGTCAAACAACCCTTCCGGAACGGAGTACACGGCAAACAGATTCAACGCTTCTATTTGCCGGGCCAACGCCGGCAGCGCTGCCAGATCCTGTTCATCCATCAGCTCACGGCGGATTTCAACGCCGTCCGCGCCGGAAGCGGCAATCACCGGCAGTAGCGCGGCCTGTCCTCCCAGTCTTTTTACGGTATCCCACCCGTAGGCGGCAGTTACAACAACGATTTCCTGATGCATTTTTTTCTCCCTGGTGATTAAAAGATCACCTGATTGCTTAGGAATAAAGTATTTGGAACCGGTTCCATAAAAAAGCGATAAATGGTGGATTTATGATCTGCATCACGGGATGCAAGAGAGAGGAAACAAAAGTGTGAACTGTGGCAATAATTGCTGAAAAAGGAAGGAAACAAGGGGAAAACCGGGGCCATACGGCCCCGGATAGGGGCTACATAGCCCAGAAGATCACGGCCAGTAATTGTGGCGACATAATACGCAGGAACATCGCCAGCGGGTACACCGTGGCATAGGAAAGCGCAGCCGCGCCGCTGGTGGCGTGCAGGTTATTCGCGAAGGCCAGCGCCGGCGGATCGGTCATGGAGCCGGCCAGCATCCCGCAGATGGTCAGATAGTTCATTTTGGCCACCATGCGCGCCAGAATGCCTGCGGTCAGCAGCGGAATGGCGGTAATGAATACGCCGTATAAGATCCAGGTTAGGCCGTCGCCGTGCAGCAGGGTGTCAAAGAAATTCCCGCCGGACTTCAGGCCCACCACGGACAAAAACAGCACGATGCCCAGTTCCCGTAGCGCCAGGTTGGCGCTGGGCGGCATAAACCAGTACAGCTTGCCAATGCTGCCGATACGGCCAAGAATCAGGGCGATAACCAGCGGCCCGCCGGCTAACCCCAGCTTCAGCGCCGCCGGGAAACCGGGGATAAACAGCGGAATGGAGCCTAACAGCACGCCAAGGCCGATACCGATAAATACCGGCAGCATCTGCACCTGTTGCAGTTTTTGCTGGGCGTTGCCGACGATATCCGCGACGGCGTCGATGGACTGCGGCCGGCCGACCAGGTTCAGGATATCCCCGAATTGCAGAGTGGCATTGCTGCTGGCTACCAGTTCTACGCCGGCGCGGTTAAGGCGGGAAACCACCACGTCATATTTCTGTTTCAGGTTCAGATCGCGGATTTTCTTGCCCAGCACCTGCTCGTTGGTCACCACCACGCGGCTGACCTGCAGCTCCGTGCCGCGGGTTGACAGCGAGACGTCGACTTCGTCACCGATTACCAGCCGAGCCCTTTCCAGATCGGCACGTAGCCCGACCAGATGGATCAAATCGCCCATTTCGACCACCGTGGACGATGAGGGCACCATCAGATGTTCGCCGCGCTTCAGGCGTGAGCAGACCACGCTGTCTTCATTCAGCATCGGAATCTGTTCGATGGTCAGGCCATGCAGGTTGGGGTTGCTCACCGAAATGTTCATGGTTTGCAGCAGTTCATGGCTTTGGCCGTTATGCTCGTCGAAATCTTTGGCTTCGGCCTCGATGTTGACGCGGAAAAAGACCCGGATTAGCCACATCACCAGCAGAATGCCGCAAATCCCGAACGGGTAGGCCATGGCGTAGCCCATCCCCATCTTATCTATCAGCGCCGGGTCGGAGCCCAGATCGCTCAGGATTTGCTGGCCTGCGCCCAGCGCCGGTGTGTTGGTTACGGCGCCGGAGAAGACGCCAAGAATGATTGGCAGCGGCACATCAAACAGCTTATGGATCACGGCGGTAACCAGTCCGCCCATCACCACCATCAGGATGGCGAACCCGTTGAGCCGCAGCCCGGATACCCGCAGGGAGGAAAAAAAGCCCGGGCCAACCTGAATACCAATGGAATAAACGAACAGGATCAGGCCGAATTCCTGGATGAAGTGCAGCATGTCGCCGTTCAGCGTCAGCTGATACATCTGCGCGAAATGGCCGACAATAATGCCGCCGAACAGAACGCCGCCAATCCCCAATCCGACACCATAGATACGCCAGTTACCAATCCACAGACCTAATACGGCAACAAGCGCCAGCATACTCACCGTAAGGGCGATATCGCTCATTGTAAAAACGTCCTTGCGTCAAAGTTGAACGAAACGGCGTAACAAAGCCGAAAATCCCTAACATCATTCAGGATTTCCCTGCGGGTTGCTGTGGCGTGTGCCACAGATCGCAGGGATTATTGACACGTTTCCGCTCACACTGGAATTTTATGAATCAATCACTTCGTGGTGCTGCCGCGCCAGACCACCAGCACTTTGTCATCCGGCGTTTGCCGGTTGAACGCATAATACGCATTTTCATGGAATGAACGCTGCGCCCCCGCACCAATGGCCGGATGCCGGGCGCGGAACTGCCCGAGCGTTTGCCAGTGCCGCACCAGCGCGGCAGAGCTATTCTCCGTATCGTGCCAGTTCATATCCGAGCGCGTGCCCTGAATCGGGTCGGAACCGGTGGGGCCGAATGGCCGGCCGGACTCATCGCCGTAAAAGATCTGTACTGCGCCGGGTGCCAGCAGCAACAGATCGGCAGCGCGCATTTGCTGTGCCAGATCCCCCCTCGCATCATCATGGAAAAACAGGCGGGTATCGTGCGAGGAGAGATAGCTCAGCACGTTGAAGTCCCGTAGTTTTTCCGCCATCTGACGGTATGTGTCGTCAATGTTCGCAAAGCAGGGAAGCGCCCGGGCGGCCTGGTCCTGGAAGTCGAAATTAATCATGGCGTCGAAGCCTGCGGCGTAGTAATCGCTTTTCATCACGCCGTGGCCCCAGGCTTCCCCTGTCATCCAGAATGCGGAAGCGTCCGATGCCTGTTGCGGATTCTCTTTTTTCCATGCCGCCAACGCCTGTGTCGCCTGGGTTTTGAGCTGTTGCCATGCCGCTTTTTCAACGTGCTTGGCGGTATCGACACGAAAACCGTCGATGCCGTACTCCCGCACCCACTGGCTCAGCCAGTGCGTCAGGTAATCACGCGGCGTATAGCCGGGGATTTCCCGCGCGGCGGTGTCGGGTTTGTTGCGGTAGAATGCGGGCAGGCCGCTGGCGGAGGTGGATTCAGTTTTGATGTCCGGGAGAAAGGAAAGCGACATCGTGAGGTCGTCATAGCCGGGCGCATCGTAGCCGCTGATATCCGATCGGATCCAGGCGTGGCCCCACCAGCGGCTCCAGGCGTCAGCGTCATTGAAATTGATCAGATCGTTGAAGCTGTGCCAGGTTTGGCCTTTGCCGGGGCGCCAGTCACCCCAATGCTGCCCAAGGGTTTTAGCGATCCCGTCGCCCTTCAGGTAGAGCGCGCCGAAGTTAAACTGCTGCATATCCGCCAGCGTGGCGTAACCGGTATGGTTCATCACCACGTCGAACAGAATACGGATGCCGCGCCGGTGCGCCTGTTCAACCAGGTTCTTCAGAGCCTGTTCCGTGCCCATATTGGCATCCAGCCGGGTCCAGTCCAGCGGGTAGTAACCGTGGTAGGCGTAATGGGGGAAATCGCCTTTACTGCCGCCGCCGACCCAGCCGTGAATTTGCTCCAGCGGAGAGCTGATCCACAGGGCATTCACGCCGAGCTGTTGCAGATAATCCAGTTTCTCCGTCAGACCGGCCAGATCGCCGCCGTGAAAGGTGCCGATTTCCTGTTCACCGTCGCTGCGGCGTCCATAGCTGTGATCGTTGGCCGGATTACCGTTGTGGAAGCGATCGGTCAGGACGAAATAGACCGTGGCGTTGTGCCAGCTGAAGGGCGCAGCCTGCGACGTCGCGGCGGATTCCAGCAGCAGCAGACCGCCGCTGCGGGCGTCGGGCGTCAGCGTGATCCGGCCTGCTTCAACGGTGGTCGTCTGCCCGGAATAGAAATCCCGCACGCGCTCGCCGTCGGCGAAGGTATGCCCAACGTCCACGGTTATCGGGCCGCCGTTCCCGCGCGGGCAGGTTTCAGCCACGCTTGCGGCGGCGGTCTTCTCGTCCGGCAGCGGCTGTACGCTGAGGGACAGCGTCGGCGTTCCGCTGCGGGTATCGATGCGTGCCTGATAGACGCCGTTGCGGAATATCCGCCATTGCGGCGCTTCGCCGTTTGCGCAGGGTTGCAGGGAGAGCGTCTCACCCAGCTTTACTGCATCCGTGGGCTGCCAGCAGGCATCGCCCAGTTTAAGGCGCAGTGGAAATGCTCCCTTATTCAGCATTGTTTGTGTGCTGAACACCCCCGGCGGACTTTCGGTAAATGCGCCGAACGGCGGAGCGGACCACTGGGCAAACACGGCGGGAGTGAACAAAGCCAACCAGAGCGCAGAACGTTTCATAGGGCACCATCCGGGCAGAGTCAGGGAGATTGACTCAGTGTGCCTGAATTTGCACGAATGAAATCCTCCCCGCAGGGGGCGTAGGCGGACGAAGGAGGGAGCCGGCGGCCCGGCTCCGATGACTTACTTTTTCAGCGCCTCAGGATTGACGCAGTTTTCTTTAACGTTTCCGTGCAATGCGGCGATCAGGTTGTCCACGGCGCAGGCTGTCATACCGTAGCGGGTTTCATGCGTGGCGGAGCCGATGTGCGGCAGCAGTACCACATTGGGCAGGGTCATCAGCGGAGAATCGGCGGGCAGCGGCTCCTGCTCGAATACGTCCAGCCCGGCGGCGGACAGCGTGCCGTCCTGCAACGCCGTTATCAGCGCTTTTTCATCAATGATGGGGCCGCGTCCGGCGTTGATCAGCATCGCGCCGGGCTTCATTTTCTTCAGTTGCTCGCGCCCGATCAGGTGATGGGTTTGCTGCGTTAACGGCAGAATGATGCACACAAAATCGGCCTGCCCGAGCAACGTATCCAGATCGCAGTAACGGGCGGAGAAACGGGTTTCCGCTTCCTGATGGCGCGAACGGCTGTGATACAGAATCGGCATGCCGAAGCCGAAGTGCGCCCGCTGGGCCAGCGCCGTGCCGATGCGGCCCATGCCCAGAATGCCCAGGGTTTTATGGTGTACATCGTGACCGTAATACGGCGGCGTGATGCTTTCTTTCCAGCCGCCGGCGCGGATCCAGGCATCCAGCTCGGTCATACGGCGCGCCGTAGCCAGAACCAGGCCCATCAGGGTATCGGCGACGGTTTCCGTCAGAACCGTCGGCGTATTCATTAATACGATGCCGCGCCGGGTCATTTCTGCGACGTCAAAGTTGTCGTAACCCACGGAGATGGTAGAGGCGGCACGCAGGCACGGCGCTTTATCCAGCAGGTCGGCATCGATTTTTCCGCCGGCGCCGAGCAACCCTTCGGCGTTTTGCAGGGCCTGCAGGAATGCGGGGTAAGTGGCGGATGAGAGTTCATCAAAGGCGGTAACGGAAAAGTGCTCATCCAGCTTGTGGCGCAGCTCTGTGGGGAGGAGGGCTTTATACACTACGATGGCAGGCTTCATGACAGCTCCTTGGCAAAACATCAGCAATCGGGAATAAACACGAATGATTGATAATAGCAGCCATGGCGGCGAAGCGTTCAATGGGATGAGGTAAAAAAAGGAATAATAAAGTGAAAATAAAGAACAAAAGGAAATATTAACGGTTAGCGTAAACGAAGCATACCGTTAATATGCTTCGTTTGAATGAATGCTATTAGCTGAAAAAACTGAACAGCGCAGCGCACAATACTGCCGCAATCGCAGTCTGTGAGGAATGCCCGGCTGCCGCACTGATTTCAGAGCCATGGGAAACCATAGCCAGCAATGAATCGATCATCATATTTCTCCCTGATTACCGCAGACGATCATACTGAGGCATACCGCCCTGTAAAGAGCGGCACTGGCGTTTTTTTGTGCGCTTGATTGTGTTTCTATCATGATGAAACGAACTATTTACGCAAATCACACAAATATTTTTCTTTTTACTCCATGCCCAGCTCTTTAAGCTTGCGCGTCAGGGTGTTTCGCCCCCAGCCCAACAGACGGGCAGCCTCCTGTTTATGGCCCTGCGTATGGCGTAACGCGGTGGTAAGAAGCGCGCGCTCCATTTCCGGCTGCGCCTCTGATAACAGATCCTGATGACCAGAGCGCAAGGCGCGCTCCGCCCAGAGCGCCAGCAGGGATGACCAGTGATCGGGAGAGCTTTGCCCCTGCGCTTCCGGCACGGTGGTTTCGAACAGTTCGCCGGGTAAATCCTGTATCAGCACCTCCTGCCCGGCGGCCATCACCGTCAGCCAGCGGCAGGTGTTTTCCAGCTGGCGCACGTTGCCGGGCCACGGCAGGCGGGTTAACGCCTGCTCGGTGTCGGGGTGAAGGATTTTCGCTTCCACGCCCAGTTCCCTGGCCGCGTCCTGCAGGAAATAGCGCGCCAGGCGCGGGATGTCCTCGCGACGTTCGCGCAACGGGGGCAAATGGACGCGGATCACGTTCAGGCGGTGGAACAGATCTTCGCGAAATTTCCCCTCCTGCACGCGCAGCTCCAGGTTTTGGTGGGTCGCCGCGATGATGCGGACATCTACCTGTACCGGCGCATAGCCGCCGACGCGGTAAAACTGGCCGTCGGCCAGCACGCGCAGCAGGCGGGTTTGTACGTCCAGCGGCATGTCGCCGATTTCATCAAGGAACAGGGTGCCGCCGTTCGCCTGTTCGAAACGGCCCTGGCGGATTTGATTGGCGCCGGTGAACGCGCCTTTCTCATGGCCGAACAGCTCGGACTCAATCAGGTCTTTGGGAATTGCCGCCATGTTCAGGGCGATAAACGGTTGCCGGGCGCGCGGGCTGTGGCGGTGCAGCGCATGCGCCACCAGCTCTTTGCCGGTGCCGGATTCACCGTTAATCAGCACGCTGATGGACGAACGCGACAGCCGGCCGATGATGCGGAACACGTCCTGCATCGCGGGCGCTTCGCCGATAATGTCCGTGGCAGGGTTGCTGACCGGCTGATTACTGCGTGCCGGCTGCTGCTGTTCCTGGTAATGGCTGATAGCGCGCTCAACCAGCGCCACCGCTTCATCAATGTCGAACGGTTTGGGCAGATAATCGAAAGCGCCCTGTTGATAGGCGCTGACTGCGGCGTCCAGATCGGAATGCGCGGTCATGATGATCACCGGCAGCATGGGATGACGCTGCTTGATTTGTTTTAGCAACGCCAGCCCGTCAATGCCCGGCATACGAATATCCGACAGCAAAACGTCCGGCGTACGCGTTGCCAGGGCTTCCAGCACCTCCTGCCCGTTTTCGAACGCCTCACAGGCCAGATTGGCGCCGTTCAGCGCGCGTTCGAGCACCCAGCGAATGGAGCTGTCATCGTCAACAATCCAGACTATCCCCTGTTGCATAGCCACCTCATCACTCTTTTATCCGCGGCGGGTTCTATTTGCGTATCGGCAAATAAACCGAAAATTCGGTATGACCCGGCCAACTGTTAAATTCTATTTTTCCCTGATGCTGATCGATCAAACTTCTTGCAATCGACAGGCCAAGCCCGGTGCCGCCTTCGCGTCCGCTGACCATCGGGTAAAACAATGTGTCGTGCAGGCTGGCCGGAATGCCGGGGCCGTCATCTTCAATGTCGATGCGCGCCGCCAGGCGATAACGTTCGCCATGCAGGGTAAGCTGGAACGCCGTGCGGGTTCTCAGCGTAATGGTGCCGCCGTTCCCGCCCAGCGCCTGTAAGGCGTTGCGCGCGATGTTCAGCAGCACCTGCTCGATTTGCTCCGGATCGAGAGTCAGGTCCGGCAGGCTGGGATCGTAATCCCTGACCAGGCTGACGTTCTCCGGCATTTCCAGCGCCACCAACTGATAAACCCGTTCCACTACCTGATGAATGCTCAGGGTGATGCGTTTTCCCGGATGCTGGGGGCCGAGCAGCCGGTCCACCAGATTGCGCAGCCGGTCGGCTTGTTCAATGATCACGCGGGTATATTCGGTCAGCGCCGGATCGGGCAGTGCTTTGGCAAGCAGCTGCGCCGCGCCGCGTAATCCGCCCAGCGGGTTTTTGATTTCATGCGCCAGGCCGCGCACCAGATCGCGGGCGGCAACCTGTTGTGAATGCTGGAGCTGTTCCTGGCTCAGGCGGCGCTGGCTGTCCATTGGCGACATTTCCAGCATGATGAAGCCTTCTTCAAGCAACTGGGCGGTCAGCGTCATGATGTGGGCATGGCCGTCCACCACCAGGGTGACTTCATTATCGGTAAAGCCCTGACCTGCGTTCAGGCTGTCGTTCATCATCGCCGTGTTAAGCGAGAAGTAACCGATCAGCTCCGGCAACGGCGTGCCGAACAGCTTGCGCGAACTTTGCGCCAACAGTTGCTGGGCAGCGGGATTCGCGTAGCGAACGGTGAGATCGCGCTCCAGAACCAGAACGCAGGTGATCAATGAATTGAGAATCTGCCCAGCATCGGGCAGCGTGCCTGTTGCCATACCGCAGACTCCTGCACTGTTTTGGTGCAATTGAATTTACCGCACTGTACCACGCCCGTTATGTCCGGGTCATGCAATATGGGGGCAATGTTGTTGCGGGAGAAAAAAACCCATCCGAAGATGGGCTGAAAAGTTTCCACGGCAACAAAAACATCTAAACAGATTGTTTGCTGTCTGATGCCGGAACCGTGAGATACCGGCATCAGCGTTACTCTGGTTTACACGCTGTAATACAGCTCGAACTCAACCGGGTGCGGCGTCATGCGAACGCGCTCCATTTCAGCGTGACGCAGCTCGATGTAAGCATCGATAGCATCGTCGGTGAATACGCCGCCGCGGGTCAGGAACTCGCGATCTGCGTCCAGCGCTGCCAGCGCTTCATCCAGGGAACCGGCCACGGTCGGGATTTCTTTAGCTTCTTCCGGCGGCAGGTCGTACAGGTTTTTATCCATGGCATCGCCCGGATGAATTTTGTTGATTACGCCGTCCAGGCCGGCCATCAGCAGTGCGGCGAAGCACAGGTACGGGTTGGCAGCCGGGTCCGGGAAACGTACTTCGATACGGCGTCCTTTCGGGCTGGCGACCACCGGAATACGGATGGACGCAGAACGGTTACGGGCGGAGTAGGCCAGCATAACCGGGGCTTCGTAACCCGGAACCAAACGCTTGTAGGAGTTGGTGGTCGGGTTGGCCAGCGCGTTGATTGCTTTGGCATGCTTGATCACGCCGCCGATGTAGTGCAGCGCGGTTTCTGACAGGCCGCCGTATTTGTCGCCGGCAAACAGGTTGGTGCCGTTTTTGGACAGCGACATGTGGCAGTGCATGCCGGAACCGTTATCGCCAAACATCGGCTTGGGCATAAAGGTGGCGGTTTTGCCGAATGCGTGGGCAACGTTGTGCACCACGTATTTGTAAATCTGAATCTCATCCGCTTTCTTGGTCATGGTATTGAAGCGGGTAGCCACTTCGTTCTGACCGGCGGTAGCCACTTCGTGGTGATGCGCTTCCACCACCAGACCCATTTCTTCCATGGTCAGACACATGGTAGAACGCAGATCCTGTGAGGAATCAACCGGCGGAACCGGGAAGTAGCCGCCCTTCACGCCCGGACGGTGGCCTTTGTTGCCGCCGTCGTATTTGGTGGAAGAGTTCCAGGCGCCTTCGATGTCGTCGATAGCAACGTGAGAGCCGGAGATGCTGCTGCCGAAGCGGATATCGTCAAACAGGAAGAACTCCGGTTCCGGCCCGAACAGCACGGTGTCGGCGATGCCGGATGAGCGCAGGAAATCTTCCGCGCGCTTGGAGATGGAACGCGGGTCGCGGTCGTAACCCTGCATGGTGCCCGGCTCGAGAATATCGCAGCGGATGATCAGCGTCTGATCTTCGAAGAACGGATCCAGCACTGCGGTGCTGGCGTCCGGCATCAGGACCATGTCGGATTCGTTAATGCCTTTCCAGCCGCCGATAGAGGAGCCGTCAAACATTTTGCCTTCTTCAAAGAAGTCGGCGTTTACCTGATGAGCGGGAATGGTCACGTGCTGCTCTTTACCCTTGGTGTCGGTAAAGCGCAGGTCGACGAATTTCACTTCATGCTCATTCAGCATCGTTAATACGTGTTCAGCGGACATACTCTTAACTCCCGGTTGCCTTAACTCGTCTTGCAACGAATCCTGGTTATTGATGATGGTTTAAAGACCCAACCCTGATGCTTTAGGTTAAAGCTAAAACCATGCCAACTTTGCTAATACCCGGAAAAGCGCTTATTCTGTGCGCCGACCGGTAATGTGATTCTGCACCATAATAGCCTTATGCACCAATATGGTGCTTTTTCTCACTTACCTGCACCAAGAATGTGCAAATTGATTAATCTTGCGTCGTTATGCACCGTGAATAGGATCACAATCCCGTCTTTTTACTATTGTTTATAAGAGAAGGCTGTGATCTTGTTTCAGTCCCTCGCCTAATACGTGTACAATAGCGCGCTATTTCTAATGCCTGAGGCAAATCTGTGATCGAAAATCTGCGTAACATCGCCATTATCGCGCACGTGGACCATGGGAAAACCACCCTGGTTGACAAGCTGTTGCAACAATCCGGCACGTTGGGCGACCGCACCGACGGTACCGAGCGCGTAATGGACTCCAACGATTTGGAGAAAGAGCGTGGGATAACCATCCTCGCGAAAAATACCGCCATCAATTGGAACGATTACCGCATCAACATCGTTGACACCCCGGGGCACGCCGACTTCGGCGGCGAGGTGGAGCGTGTGATGTCTATGGTTGACTCGGTGCTGCTGCTGGTCGACGCAATGGATGGTCCGATGCCGCAGACCCGTTTCGTCACCCAAAAAGCGTTCGCCTATGGCCTGAAGCCGATTGTGGTCATCAATAAGGTTGACCGTCCGGGCGCGCGTCCGGACTGGGTCGTCGATCAGGTCTTCGACCTGTTCGTCAACCTGGGCGCTACCGATGAGCAACTGGACTTCCCGATCGTTTACGCGTCTGCGCTGAACGGCGTGGCGGGTCTGGACTATAACGAACTGGCGCCGGACATGACGCCGCTGTTCGAAGCCATCGTCAAGTACGTGGAAGCGCCGAACGTGGATCTGAACGGTCCGTTCCAGATGCAAATCTCCCAGCTGGACTACAACAACTACGTCGGCGTTATCGGCGTGGGCCGCATCAAGCGCGGTAAAGTGAAGCCCAACCAGCAGATCACCATCATCGACAGCGAAGGCAAGCGCCGTAACGGTAAAATCGGTCAGGTGCTTGGTCATCTGGGCCTGCAGCGCATCGAGAGCTCGGAAGCGGAAGCGGGCGACATCGTTGCCATCACCGGTTTGGGCGATCTGAACATTTCAGATACCCTGTGCGACGTGAACAACGTTGAAGCGCTGCCGCCGCTGAGCGTGGACGAGCCGACCGTAAGCATGTTCTTCTGCGTCAACACCTCGCCGTTCTGCGGTAAAGAAGGTAAGTACGTGACTTCCCGTCAGATCCTCGAGCGCCTGCAGAAAGAACTGGTGCACAACGTGGCGCTGCGCGTGGAAGAAACGCCGGACCCGGACGCTTTCCGCGTTTCCGGCCGTGGCGAGCTGCACCTGTCGGTACTGATCGAAAACATGCGCCGCGAAGGTTACGAGATGGCGGTATCCCGCCCGAAAGTTATCTTCCGCGAAGTGGATGGCCGTACCCAGGAGCCGTTCGAGCAGGTGACGCTGGATATCGAAGAGCAGCACCAGGGTTCCATCATGGAAGCGCTGGGCCTGCGTAAGGGCGACCTGCGCGACATGCTGCCGGACGGCAAAGGCCGTGTGCGCCTGGACTACATCATTCCGAGCCGTGGCCTGATCGGCTTCCGTACCGACTTCATGACCATGACCTCCGGTACCGGCCTGCTGTACTCCACCTTCAGCCACTACGACGATGTGCGTCCGGGTGAAATCGGCCAGCGCCAGAACGGCGTGCTGATCTCCAACGGCCAGGGCAAGGCAGTCGCCTATGCGCTCTACAGCCTGCAGGATCGCGGTAAGCTGTTCCTCGGCCACGGCGCGGAAGTCTATGAAGGCCAGATCATCGGTATTCACAGCCGTTCCAACGACCTGACCGTAAACTGCCTGACCGGTAAGAAGCTGACCAACATGCGTGCTTCCGGTACTGACGAAGCCACCACCCTGAGCCCGCCGGTGAAAATGTCGCTGGAGCAGGCGCTGGAGTTCATCGATGATGATGAACTGGTTGAAGTTACGCCGACCTCTATCCGTTTGCGTAAGCGTCACCTGACAGAAAACGATCGCCGTCGCGCGAATCGCAGCAGCAACGCGTAATACGTATTGCTGAATGCGTTGAATAAACGGGCTTAATTGCCCGTTTACTTTTTTTAGCGCCAGAGTTTAATTCCCATCTCTGTTGTGAATATATAACCAATAATTTATTTTATGAATAAATAATCCATTTTGATTTTTTACCCATCAGCGGATTTTTGTTGATTAGCTTATGCTCTCGCTATACCGTGTAATAACCGTCTGCGCGTATATTCACTATAACAGGGACAAGCTAAATGGTATGGATCCGGTTCATCGTATTATCTTGTGTTATTTTTAATCTTTCCGGATGTCTGATGACAAATATTCTTTTAAAACATCAGCGGGAATATACGCAAGAAGTCAGGGCGCTGAACTGGAATATTAAAGACCTGGATGATAAACGTCCTTCCCCCCGCTATTATAATGCCTCGCCTGCGGCTGTCGCCGTTTTAAAAAAATATGATCGTGAAGACTATTATCAGGCTTATAAGGACGCTTTGCCTTTGGCGCAAAGCGGTGACCCCGTTGCACAGGCGTTAGTCGGCGAAATGTACAGTGACGGGAAGGGATGCAATAAAGATAATTACCGTGCGTTTGAATGGGCGATGAAATCAGCCCGGCAGCTGGCGCCCCAGGGGCAGTTTATGCTGGGGTTGTTCTATCGTAAGGGGCTGGGCACTCCGCGTGATTATGCCAGTGCCATAAAATATTACGGGCTTGCGGCGGCGCAGGGGGATTATCGCGCCCAGAACAACCTGGGTAATATGTACTTTAACGGCGATGGCGTAGAAAAAGACAGACGCAAAGCGTTTGAGTGGTATCAAAAGGCGGCGAATAACGGCAGCATCAGCGCGCGGACTAATTTAGCCGGCATGTATTACGGGGGCGATGGCGTCGTAATAAACCGCAATGCCGCCGCACGGTGGTACTTTAGTGCCGCGCCGTATGACAAGGATGCAAGAGGGATGCTGGAAGAGATGTATGCCTCAAAGAAATTTACGCCGTCGCCGGACTGGTTTATGAAGATGGCTAAACAGGGAAACGCGAAAGCTTATTATAATCTGGGCGTACTCAGTGAGCTGGGAATTAATACCCCCGAAGATCCCGTGGAAGCGTATAAATGGTTTGTATTAGCAAATGCCAAAAAACGGATTGAAAGGCTTGAACGCGAACTGAACACTCAGCAGATTCTTGACGGACAACGGCGCGCCAAAGTGTGGCAGGAGAGTTGGGTGAAGAAATAGTATTTCCGGGAGATATCTGATCGCCTGTGGCTTCGGATAACTCTCAAAATATAGGCAGGATGATGTTTGCGCCAATGATATTGATTTTGCCGTTTCCCTGATGCATCAATAAACCCCCCACCTGTGGCGGGGTTTTATTTTACTGGCGTTTATCCGCTTTCCTGTGTGCGACGCTAAAAAATAAGATCGCCTTCTGTTCGCCAACGTTATTTTTGTCTAGAGTGGGTCTATTCACAGAAAATCGGGAGTCACACATGCTGTATATCTTTGATTTAGGGAATGTGATCGTTGATATTGATTTTAAGCGGGTGTTGGGCGTCTGGAGCAATTTCAGCGGCATGCCGCTGGCTACGCTGAGCGAGCGTTTTAAGATGGGCGATGTGTTTCAGCAGCATGAACGCGGTACGATCAGCGATGAGGAGTTCGCTGCCCGGCTGTGTGATGAAATGGCGATCGCGCTGAGCTTTGAGCAGTTCGAGCTGGGATGGCAGGCTATTTTCGTCGGGCTGCGCCCGGAAGTGATCGAACAGATGAAAAAGCTGCGCACCATGGGGAATCGGGTAGTGGTACTCTCCAACACCAACCGTCTGCACAGTAATTATTGGCCGAAGCATTATCCCGAAGTCGAAGCGGCAAGCGATCATATGTACCTTTCCCAGGATCTGGGCATGCGCAAGCCGGACGCGGAAATCTATCGCTACGTGCTGGAGAAAGAGGGCGTCGCGCCGGGCGATGTGGTTTTCTTCGACGATAATGAAGAGAACGTGGTTGCAGCGCAGGCGCTGGGCATCCGCGCTATTTTGGTGACCGATCGCGACGTAGTACCCGCCTATTTCGCATAATGGCTTTTGCGTAACCGCGCGGAAACGTTAACATTAAACGAGAGTAACGTTTCCGCCCCCGCCGGGCCGGAACTTCGTTCAGGAGCGTTTATGGCCCGTTTTTTCCGCCACGCCGCGGCGTTCGGCCGCCTGCTGTGGATAAAAGCCAATCACGACCGGGTGACCATGATGGCCGGGAACCTGGCCTATGTTTCCCTGCTGTCTTTAGTGCCGCTGGTGACGGTGGTGTTTTCCCTGTTTGCCGCGTTCCCGATGTTCTCGGATGTGTCGGGGCAGCTTAAGCGCTTCATTTTCACCAATTTCATGCCGGCGGCGGGGGATGTGGTACAGTCCTACCTGGAACAATTTGTCGCCAACTCCAGCAAAATGACCGCCGTAGGGGCGGTGGGGCTGATTATCACCGCGCTGTTGCTGATCTCTTCGGTGGATGGTTCCCTGAATAAAATCTGGCGCAGCCATCGGCAGCGCTCGCTGGTTTACTCCTTCGCCGTGTATTGGATGATACTGACGCTCGGGCCGCTGCTGGTCGGGGCAAGCATGGCGATCAGCACCTATTTGCTTTCGCTGCGCTGGTTGGTTTCCGACGGCATTCACGGCGTGGTGGATCAGGCGCTGCGCATATTTCCGCTGCTGCTGTCCTGCGTCAGCTTCTGGCTGATCTACTGCGTGGTGCCGACGACGCGCGTGCCGCCGCGCGATGCGCTGATTGGCGCACTGGTGGCCGGCGTGCTGTTTGAGCTGGGTAAAAAGGTGTTCGGGCTGTACGTCACCCTGTTCCCTTCTTATCAATTGATCTATGGGGTGCTGGCCGTTATTCCTATTCTGTTTGTCTGGGTGTACTGGAGCTGGTGTATTGTGTTGCTGGGGGCGGAAATTACCGTGGTGCTGGGGCAGCACCGGGCATGGCGCCGCCGCCGGCAGCGCGGGCCGGAAAATGATGACACGGGAAAAGTGAGTCAATGATAGCGTTAATTCAACGGGTAACCCGCGCCGACGTCGCGGTTGACGGTCAGGTGGTGGGAGATATAGGCAACGGATTGCTGGTGCTGCTGGGCGTGGAAAAAGAGGACGACGAACAAAAAGCCCGGCGACTATGTGAGAAAGTGCTGGGTTACCGCATTTTCAGCGATGAGAACGACAAAATGAACCTGAACGTCCAGCAGGCCGGCGGCGGCGTGCTGGTGGTGTCGCAGTTCACGCTGGCGGCGGACACCAACAAAGGGATGCGCCCCAGCTTTTCCGGCGGCGCTGCGCCGGACAAAGCGGAAAAACTGTACGAATACTTTGCCGAACAATGCCGGGCGACGGGAATCAGCACACAGACGGGACGTTTTGCGGCGGACATGAAGGTTTCTTTGCTGAACGACGGGCCGGTCACTTTCTGGTTGCAGGTATAAACCGCGCGTTCAGCCCCTACTACGTAGAGATAATATCCATGTATCACTTGCGGGTTCCGGTTACAGAACAAGAATTGAATGAGTATTACCAGTTCCGCTGGGAAATGCTGCGCAAGCCGCTGCATCAGCCAGTGGGTTCGGAGCGCGACGCCTACGATGCCATGGCGCACCACCAGATGGTGGTAGACGATCGGGGCAGAACGGTCGCCATCGGGCGACTGTATGTGAATGCGGACAATGAGGCCTCAATTCGTTTTCTGGCGGTGGACCCGTCGTTACAAAACAAGGGGTTGGGAACGCTGGTGGCGATGACGCTGGAGTCCGTGGCGCGTCAGGAAGGCGTGAAGCGCGTAGTGTGCAGCGCGCGTGAGGAAGCGGTGCCTTTTTTTGCCAAGCTTGGTTTTGAAAACCGCGGCGAGATTACAACGCCGCAAACTACGCCGGTGCGCCACTTCCTGATGATTAAGCCGGTGGTGACGCTGGACGACATCCTTCACCGCCCCGACTGGTGCGGGCAGCTCCAGCAGGCGTGGTACGAACATATCCCGCTGAGTGAAAAAATGGGCGTTCGTATCAGCCAGTATACCGGCCAGCTTTTCGAAACCACCATGCCGGAGGCCGGCAATCAGAATCCGCACCATACCCTGTTCGCCGGCAGCCTGTTCTCTCTGGCGACGTTGACCGGCTGGGGATTGATCTGGTTGTTACTGCGCGAACGTCATCTGGGCGGCACTATCGTTCTGGTCGATGCGCATATCCGTTATAGTGCGCCGATTACCGGGCGCCCGCGCGCAGTGGCCGATCTCAACTCGATGAGCGGCGATCTTGATCGTCTCGCCCGCGGCCGCCGGGCCAGGGCGCAGCTTTCGGTGAATTTGCTGGGAGATGGCGCCAGCGGCGCGGTGTTTGAAGGGACGTATATGGTTTTGCCGGCGTCGGAAGATGACGAAGAGGGCGAGATTCGTTAATAACGCACGGCGCCCCATAGTAAGGGGCGCCGCCGGGGGATTATTCCAGCGCCTGCGCCAGCAGGGTGATGGGATGTTCGCAACGTTTGCTGGTGGACATTTCGATCTGCCACTTACAGGTTTCGCAGTCGCTCACCACCAGATCCACGCCGCTTTCCTCAATCTGACGGAACAACGACGCGCCGATCCCCTGTGACGTCGGGTAGTTCTCCTTCTTAAATCCGTAAGTACCGGCAATACCGCAGCACTGGGACTCCAGAATCGTCAGCTCAACGCCGGGGATCATACGCAACAGCGCCAGGGTGTACGGCGTCCAGCCCATCTTCTCCATATGGCACGGCGTATGGTAAGCGATACGCAGCGGCGTGGTTTTGAGCTTCAGCTCGCGCCCGCCGTCCAGCAGACGATACAGATAGCGCGTCGCCAGTTCGATGTGATCGCGCACCGGGCGGGTGTCTACGTCCAGCACGTGCGGATATTCATCGCGCAGGGTGAAGGTGCAGGTGGACGAAGTAGCGATAACCGGAATACCACGCCCAATCACCGCTTCCGTCAGCGACTCCGCATTCACCGCGGCCTGTTTTTTCGCTTTATCGATAAACCCGTTGGCGATCAGGGGCACGCCACAACATTTCTCGCGTTTCAGCAACTGCACGCCGATGCCCATCGCGTTAAAGACGCGAATTAAATCTTTGCCCAACTGCGGGTGGTTATAGTTCACATAACAGCCGTGGAAAAACGCTACCTGTTCGGCGAAACGCGCCTGCGCCTTGGCTTGCTTGCGATACCACTGGCGAAATGTGCCGAAGGAGTATTTCGGCAACTCGCGGCGGTGATCGATTTGCAGGGCCTTATCCAGCAGCATGCGCACCGGCTTCAGGCCGGTGGTGGCATTGACGATCGGCGCAAAAGGCGAGGAAAGCGACCCCATCAGATCGGTATGGCTGAGAATGGTGTCGCGCAGCGTCGGTTTTTGCTTGCTGTAGTTGCCGCGCGCGCGCTGGATGATGTCGCCGATCTTCACGTCTGACGGGCAGGCCACCTCGCAGCGCTTGCAGTTGGTGCAGTATTTCAGCGCATCGTCATACAGCATGGGATCTTTCAACCGCAGGCGCTCGCCGTCCGGCCCGGCCTGTTTCGGCCCCGGATAGGCCGGATTCACTTTGGCGACCGGGCAGTACGTGGTGCAGACGGTACACTTGATACAGTTTTCGAAACTGCTGTCGTTAAGCAGGCTCATCGTACGTCCTCCGTCTGCGCCAGAATATGCTGCGCCGCATGCAGGGCGGTAATGACCGAAACGCCCGCGCCGCAGCCTTGTTGAATGGGATCGAAACCGGCCAGCACCGCGCCGGCAACGTACAGATTGCGCAACTTCACGCCGTTGAGGGTCGGGCGCAGTGCGCCGTCGGTCGTGACGCCCGCCTGTAAGTAGGGCTGGGGGGCGAAGAATTCCGGTACGGACCATTGGGAACGCGGGGGCGCAGGGGTGACGTCCAGCCCCAGCACGGGTTCCCGGATGGCGTCAAAACCGGCGTGCAGCCCATTGCTGAAGAAGCTGCCGCTGGCGAGCAGGACGTTGCTGGCGCGCAGTGGGATGTCCGTGTGGTTGCGGGTGTAGATGCCGGTAATGCGTCCGTCGTGGATTTCCGCTTTCAGCACCGCGTCGCCGGGCATAATGGTGCCGCCCAATTGCTGGAAGCGACGGCGCAGCAGGTGATGCATACGCATCCCCAGCACCGATGGCGGCAGCGTCGGCAGCAGCAGCAGAGGGCAACGGATGCGTGAACGCAGATTTGCCAGCGCATCCGGATGTTCCAGGCCGATACAGGCGGGCATGAAAACGACGTCGGCGTTTTGCGTTAACTGATTCAGCTCTTCCGCCAGCAGCGCCAGGTTTTCCTCGATATCCAGTACCCGCGCGATATTGACCGCGCGGAATTCGCTCGGGTTATTACGTAATTGATCCAGCGCCGGTAACGTAAGCTCGGTGGTTTCCGTGCTTGCGCCCTGTTCCTCCAGCGAACTGGCAACCAGGTGGGGCTGAAAGTCGAGGAAGCCTTCAATGCCGGCGACCAGAATCCGCTTCCAGGGCAACGGCGCATTAAGGGGCAGCGTCGGGATTTCATCCGGGCTGAGCCAGGTGCTGCGCCGGGTGCCGAGCGGCGTAATGCGCAGGTGATTTTCACGGTAGCTGCCCGTCAGTTGCAGGCCGCTGCGTGCCAGCAGGCGCTCTGCTTCCTGCGCATGCGCCAGAACCACATCCGCGCCCATCAGGCTGTAAGGATGCGCCGGCGCCAGGCGGGACAGCGCATCCAGCGCCGTCGGCGGCGTTTCCACCGGCGTGCCGTCGGGCAGGGCGCACAGCAGGTCCAGCGAGCCGGAAGAGAAATGCAGCGCGCTTTGCCCGGCGCTGACGATGGCGCAGCGTTGCCCGGCTTCCGCCAGACGAATGCCGCATACCAGACCGGCCAGGCCGCCGCCGATCATCACGCTGTCAAATTTCATTGTCGCTCTCCCGGATGTCGTTCACGGCGGCGGGCGCGTCCAGCCCGCACAGCCCCTGATAAACCCAACTGGTGAATTCGCTTTCGCGCAGGGCGTCGCCCCAGGCGATAGGACGTACGCCTTTCCAGCGCTCATTGAGAAAATGGGAAAGCTGGCTGATGGACTGCTGCGGCGTAGTCACCCGGAAGCGGTTGAGCAAACCGGCGGCGCGGCAGGCGCATAGTTCACCCTGGCAGGTGCCCATCCCGACGCGGGTGCGGCGGCGCAGGTCCACCAGATTATTGACGGTGAGCGAATCCACCGCATAGCGCACTTCACCCGCGGTGACGGCTTCGCATTCGCACACCAGGCTGTTGCTGAGGCGATCGCCGGCCAGCATGCGTTCGGCCCGATCGCCATGACGGTAAACCGCCGAGCCGCGAATCGGTGCCGGAAGCGAGATAACCTTGCGCAGGGTTTCCTCTGCCGAATGGCGCGAGCCGGGCAACGGTTCTTCGGCGGTGGTGCAGGGGGTGCTGACGTTAAGCTTGGCGCACACCATATCGGTCGCCCATTCTGCCATCAGGCGGTAGGTCATCAGTTTACCGCCGGTAATGGTAATGAAACCTTCCAGTCCGTCGCGTGCGGCATGGTCGAGCAGGACGATGCCGCGGCTGACGTTACGACCGCTGGGATCGTCATCGCTTGCCACCAATGGGCGTACGCCGGCATAAGCACGCAGAATGCGCGTTTGCGCCAGTTTGGGCGCCAGCTTTTCGCCTTCGCGGATCAGAATATCCACTTCTTCCGGCGTCACCAGCATGTTGTCGATCTGGTCGTAATCAATGTGGGTCGAGGTGGTGCCGATCAGCGAAATCGTATCGCCCGGCACCAGAATATCGGCGTCTGCCGGTTTACGGCAGCGGTTGATGACCATGTTATTGATGCGGTGCCCCAGGATCAGCAATGCCCCTTTTGCCGGGAACATCCGTACGCGCAGATCGGCGTATTCCGCGATGCGCTGACCCCAGATTCCGGCCGCATTCACCACTATGCCGGCATGAATTTCGTAATGTGTTCCCGCATGGTGATCGAAAACGCGCACGCCGCGCACCCGATCGCCGTCGCGCAGCAGACCGGTGACTTCATGGTAGGTCAGCACCTGCGCCCCGTGTTCGCGCGCGTCCAGCATGTTCGCGGCGGTCAGGCGGAAGGGATCGACGGTGCCGTCCGGTACGCGCACTGCGCCGATCAACGCCGGGTTGACCGACGGCTCCAGAATACGCGCCTGTGCCGGATCGATCGCCTCGGCGTCGATGCCCGCAGCACGGCAGGCGGCAATAAAACCCGGCTGATAGGCCAGATCGTCCTCCGGCAGGGTAATAAACAGGCCGTCGCTGCGCTCAATGCAGTGGCGCGCGATACGCTTCAGGATGCGGTTTTCCTCAATACATTCCCGCGCGGACTCACCGTCCGTCACGGCATAGCGCGCGCCGCTGTGCAGCAGGCCATGGTTGCGGCCGGTCGCGCCGGTGGCGATATCGTGGCGTTCCAGCAGAATGCAACGCAGACCGCGCCGTGCGCAGTCACGGGCGATGCCTGCGCCGGTTGCGCCGCCACCGATAATGATAACGTCTGTTTCCTGTAAGGCCGGGACTGGCGACATAAAAGGCTCCCGTTGCTCTGTAATTCACCGAATGACCACTTCTATATATTAACCGTGTCTCTGGTGTCTTTTGTTTGATAATGAGCAAATTCGAACATAAAACGAAAATATTTTCCGTTTTAGAAATATATTGTGTGATGTAAATCACTTCTAATAATGTGTGTATTTTCTAAAAAGAGAATTAATCGTGAATAAAAGTCTTGGTGTAATACATTTGTAACACAATGTGCGATGATTCACAGTATTCATGAGTGAAAATGAATAGTATCCGCGCGAAAAGGAAAATTACTTGGTGATGACGAAGGTCATCCCGTTTTGTTTTTGCAGTATGTGTTCTGACCGGTTCATCGGGGAGCCGGTGACTAATAACGATAATGAACGGCCACACGGAGGCTTTCTATGTTAAGTATTTTTAAACCTGCTGCGCATGCCGCACGGCTGAAGCCGGATCAAATCGATCCGACATACCGTAGACTGCGCTGGCAGATCTTCATGGGGATTTTTTTTGGTTATGCGGCGTACTACCTGGTACGTAAAAACTTTACCCTGGCGATGCCGTATCTGGTTGAGCAAGGGTTTTCCCGCGGCGATCTGGGCTTTGCGCTTTCCGGGATCTCCATCGCCTATGGTTTCTCCAAATTCATCATGGGGTCGGTATCCGACCGCTCCAACCCGCGGGTGTTTCTGCCTGCCGGCCTGATTCTCGCCGCGTTGGTGATGCTGTTTATGGGCTTTGTCCCCTGGGCGACGTCCAGCATTGCCATTATGTTCGTGTTGCTGTTTATGTGCGGCTGGTTCCAGGGCATGGGGTGGCCGCCCTGCGGCCGTACCATGGTGCACTGGTGGTCGCAGAAAGAGCGCGGCGGCATCGTTTCTATCTGGAACTGCGCGCACAACGTCGGCGGCGGCCTGCCTCCGCTGCTGTTCCTGCTGGGCATGGCGTGGTTTAACGACTGGCACGCGGCGCTTTATATGCCGGCGTTCGCCGCCATTCTGGTGGCGCTGATCGCTTTCGGCCTGATGCGGGATACGCCGCAGTCCTGCGGCCTGCCGCCGATTGAAGAATACAAGAACGATTATCCGGACGACTACAGCGAGAAAGACGAGCAAGAGCTGACCGCGAAGCAAATCTTCATGCAGTACGTATTCCCCAACCGTCTGCTGTGGTACATCGCGATCGCCAACGTATTCGTTTATCTGCTGCGTTACGGCATTCTCGACTGGTCGCCGACCTACCTGAAGGAAGTGAAGCACTTTGCGCTGGATAAATCATCCTGGGCCTACTTCCTGTATGAATATGCGGGGATTCCCGGCACCCTGATCTGCGGCTGGATGTCTGACCGGGTCTTCAGGGGCAACCGCGGCGCCACCGGCGTGTTCTTTATGACGCTGGTCACTATCGCCACCGTGGTTTACTGGCTGAACCCGCCGGGCAACCCTGGCGTAGACATGGCCTGTATGATCGTCATCGGCTTCCTGATTTACGGCCCGGTTATGCTGATTGGCCTGCATGCCCTTGAGCTGGCGCCGAAGAAAGCGGCGGGAACCGCGGCGGGCTTCACCGGCCTGTTCGGCTACCTGGGCGGCTCCGTGGCGGCAAGCGCCATCGTCGGCTACACCGTGGACTTCTTCGGCTGGGACGGCGGATTCATGGTGATGATTGGCGGCAGCGTGCTGGCCGTGATTCTGCTGTTGGTCGTGATGCGTGGTGAGAAAAAACATCATGAAGAGATTGCTGCACAGCGCGCAGTGAAGTAATTCGTTTGTCATGTTCAGGCCGTACCGTTGTGGGCACATAACGATACGGCTTTTTTTGTCAGCTTTTATAATGACGTAATGAAGGAGAACGTAATGACCTCACCTCTGAAAACTCTGGTAACGGCGCTGGTGCTTGGCGGAATGATGAGCTGCGCGGTTCAGGCGGCGGACAAAGTGGTTATCGCTCACCGCGGCGCCAGCGGTTACCTGCCGGAGCATTCACTGCCGGCGAAGGCGATGGCCTACGCGCAGGGGGCGGATTATCTGGAACAGGATCTGGTGATGACCAAAGACGATCAGCTGGTGGTGCTGCACGATCACTACCTTGACCGCGTCACCGATGTCGCGCAGCACTTCCCCGATCGCGCGCGCAAAGACGGCCGTTACTACGCCATCGATTTCACCCTGGCTGAGATCAAGTCCCTGAAGTTTACCGAAGGGTTTGATATTAAAGACGGCAAGCGGGTGCAGAGCTATCCCGGCCGCTTCCCAATGGACAAATCAGTGTTCCGGGTGCATACCTTCCAGGAGGAAATTGAGTTCGTTCAGGGGCTGAACCACTCTACCGGCAAAAACATCGGCATCTACCCGGAAATCAAGGCGCCCTGGTTCCACCATCAGGAAGGAAAGGACATTGCTGCGCGGACGCTGGAGGTGCTGAAGCAGTACGGCTACACCCAGAAGAAGGACAAGGTTTACCTGCAATGCTTCGATCCGAACGAGCTTAAGCGCATCAAAAACGAGCTGATGCCCGCCATGGGCATGAACCTGAAGCTGGTGCAACTGATCGCCTATACCGACTGGGAAGAAACCTTCGAGAAGAAACCTGACGGTAAATGGGTAAACTACGATTATGACTGGATGATGAAACCGGGCGCGATGAAGCAGGTTGCCGCCTGGGCCGACGGTATCGGACCGGACTATCACATGCTGGTGGAAAAAGACGCCAAACCGGGCCACATCACCCTGACGACCATGGTGAATGACGCGCACGACAGCAACATGGCGGTGCACCCCTATACCATCCGCGCCGATGCGCTGCCGGCTTACGTCACCGACGTAAACCAGTTGTTTGACCTGATGTATAATAAGGCGGACGTTGACGGCGTATTTACCGACTTCCCGGATAAGGGCGTAGAGTTCCTGCGTCAGCAAGGGCAGCATCAATAACGCATTTCCCGGAGAGCCTTGTCAGGCTCTCTTCTTTATCTTCCCGGATTCATGCCATACTTTTCTCTGCAGGCATTCCCGCCACGTTGAAACGAAGAGGAACGGATTATGAAGCTGATCGGAAGTTACACCAGCCCCTACGTGCGTAAAATTTCGGTCATGTTGCTGGAAAAAGGAATAACGTTTGAGTTCGTTAATGACGTGCCGTGGGAGGCCGCCACGCACGTGCCGGACTTCAATCCGTTGGGCAAGGTGCCTGCGCTGGTTACCGCACAGGGAGAAGTGTTTTATGACTCGCCCGTCGTAGCAGGCTATGTTGAGTTGTTGGGCGCTGCGCCGGCGTTTTTACCCGCCGACCCAATGGAGGCGCTGCGCGTGCGGCGTCTGGAATCGCTGGCCGATGGCGTGACCGATGCGGCGGTGGCGATTTTGCTGGAGAGCCGCCGGCCGGCAGAAAAGCAGGATGAGCACTGGGTGCTGCGCCAGCGCAACGCGGTGAACCGCGGGCTGGACGCGCTGGAGAAGCATGCCGCGCAGGGAGAGTGGCTGGGCGGCGAGCAACTAACGCTGGCGGACATTGCCGTCGGCTGCTGTATCGGCTACCTCAATTTCCGCCGCCTGGCGCCGAACTGGTGCGTTAACCGTCCGGCGCTGGTCAGGTTGGCCGAGCGCCTGTTTGCCCGTGAGAGCTTCGCCCGTACTGAGCCGCCCCAGCCTTAATCCGGCGCGGGAGCTCAGTGTAACTGTTCCTGAGGCGTGATGTTCTCCACCAGCCGATCGATGAGCAGGACCACGCGCTGGCTGGCCTGTTCCATGTCGGCGAGCGCGGCCGTCATGGCATCAAGATCGCCGGAGAGAAAGGACTCCAGCGCCTCTCTTCCTGAGGTGTGCACGGCCTTATGAGGGGCTTCAAGCGCGCTGAAGGCCTCAAAGTGGGAAAATGCGCGCCCCTCGCCTTCGTAATACCATTTCCCCAGGCGGCACTCCGTACAGGCGCTGAGATGGTAACTGGTTTCCTGCTGATACAGTAAGTGATAGACCTGAAACTTCCATATTACGTGATCCAGTTTGACCGTATTCAGAAACTGTAATAATGAAATATATCTGATGATGTCCTGCATTTTTGCGGAGCGATGAATAACCCGCTCTATTAGCTCTATGGTGCTGGCAATGTCTTTATTTACCTGTGTGACTAACGGTATTTGTGCGGACATTGTGGTGTGTACCTTGTGAGACTTTTGTTCAATGACTTTGATTATTTCAAATATATTGGCGGCGCTTGTCTGCACATCATGGGAAAGCGTTTTTATCTCTTTGGCGATAACACTGAAACCGCGCCCGTCAATACCGACATGGGCGGCCTCAATGGCTGAGTTAATGGCAATTAAGTTGGTTTGATTGGATATCTTTTGGATTGCGGTAACGCATTCCGATACCTCATTTAACGAATGCGTGAGTTCTGTCATTGATGCCGTGCTGTGGTCCGCGCCGGCGCTGATTTCGCTGATAATCTGCTTCAGGTGGTTCAGCGCTGTTTTTGCTTCATCGTTGCTGCTGTTCAGTTCATCAATGGTTTTTTGCTCATTATGCAGCGTTTGGCTGGAGCGCAGCTGTGCATCCCGGATAGCCTCTAACATTGTGGAACCCGACAACAACTGTGCGCAGATAATTCTTTCGTAGGCGGCTGAATTTTCACCGGCATTGACGGGCAATGATGTATCAGACAGCAAGATATCCATCTCATTCTGTAATGGATTTTTATTACCAAAAGATATTATTCTTTTGATTGTATTTATCATGGCTGATTTCCTTATTATAACGATAAAAGTGTAATGCATCTCTTTTTTATTATTTAATCCATTATTAGAACTTAATTTTTGCTGGTTTGTATGTGATAGCTATCAAATGTTACTACTGTATCAAATCTATAATATGGAAATGTTTCCGCCAGGAGGGGCGTTATAAATTCACCCGTAACAGAACGCATTATTGGGAAAAAAACATTTCTCCGTAAATGCGGAAAGATGAGCTCCTTGCGATCGGTGCTGACTTTCTGCCCCGGATACCTGTATTCCTGCCTGCGCAGCCTTTATCATTAAGCATTATTTCCGACGATACAGGCACGGGAGCCTCCATGAGCGCAGACGGTCAAACCCTTTTCAGCCAGATCCCTTCCGTAGACACGCTGCTACGCGACACCGCATTTCAGCCGCTGCTGGAAACCTACGGCGCGCCGCTGGTGACGCAGTGCCTGCGCGTGCTTCAGCAGCAGGCGCGCGATGCCATCCAGCAGTCGCAGTCGTTGCCGGCATGGTGCGACGCGTGGGCGCAGGCCGCAGAAGCGCAGCTGGCGCAAGGGCAACGGGACGCGCTGCGGCCGGTGTTTAACCTGACCGGCACCGTGCTGCACACCAACCTGGGGCGCGCGCTGTTGGCGGAGGAGGCGATTGACGCCTGCGCGGCGGCGATGCGCCATGCGGTAACGCTGGAGTACGATCTCGACGGCGCCGGGCGCGGCCATCGCGATCGCGCTATCGCCGATCGTCTGTGTGAACTTACCGGCGCCGAAGATGCCTGTATTGTTAACAATAACGCGGCCGCGGTGCTGTTGATGCTGGCTGCGTTGGCGACGGGGAAGGAAGTCGTGGTGTCGCGCGGCGAACTGGTGGAGATTGGCGGTTCCTTCCGGATTCCGGATGTGATGCGCCAGGCCGGGTGTACGCTGCGGGAAGTGGGCACCACTAACCGCACGCACTTAAAAGACTACCGGGCGGCGCTGACGGAACACACCGGATTGCTGATGAAGGTGCATACCAGCAATTATGCGATTCAGGGATTTACCGCCGCAGTAAGCGAAGAAGAGCTGGTAGCGCTGGGGCGGGAACAGGGTATACCGGTAATCACCGATCTCGGCAGCGGTTCACTGGTGGACATGACGCAATACGGCCTGCCGGCCGAACCTATGCCTCAGAAGCTGATTGCCGCCGGTGCGGACCTGGTCAGCTTTTCCGGCGACAAGCTGCTGGGCGGACCGCAGGCGGGCATTATCGTCGGCAAGCGGCATTTGATCGAGAAGCTGCAACAGCATCCGCTCAAGCGTGCGCTGCGGGTCGGCAAAATGACCCTGGCCGCGCTGGACGCTACGCTGCGCCTCTACCAGCAACCGGCGAAGCTCAGCGCGCATTTACCGGCGTTGCGCCATTTAACGCGCGCCCCGCAGGCGATTCAGGTGACCGCGGAACGCCTGCTGCCGGCGCTCATCGCCCGTTATGGCGAACGCTTTGATATCCGCGTTGAACCCTGTTTATCCCAGATCGGCAGTGGTTCGCTGCCGGTAGATCGCCTGCCCGGCTATGCGCTGACGCTCACGCCGCGCAACGGTCGCGGCGGCGAACTCGAATCTCTCGCGAAGGCATGGCGTGAATTGCCGGAACCGGTTATTGGTCGCTTAAGCGATGGCCGGCTCTGGCTTGACTTACGTTGTCTGGATGATGAGGAAGGTCTGCTGAAGGAGTTATGCCAATGATTATCGCCACCGCCGGTCATGTTGACCACGGCAAAACCACCCTGCTGCGTGCGTTGACCGGTGTGGATGCCGATCGTCTGCCGGAAGAAAAGCAGCGCGGCATGACTATCGATCTCGGCTATGCCTATTTGCCTTTGCAGGAAGGCGAGGTGCTGGGATTCATCGACGTACCGGGGCACGAGAAATTTCTCGCTAACATGCTGGCCGGTATCGGCGGTATTCCCCATGCGCTGCTGGTCGTGGCCTGTGACGACGGCGTGATGGCGCAAACCCGTGAACACCTCACCCTGCTGCGTCTGGCGGGTAAGCCGTCGCTGACCGTCGCGCTGACCAAGGCCGATCGCGTCGATGCCGCACGGGTCGAAGAAGTTCGCGAACAGGTGGCGCTGGAGGTTCAGCAACAAGGGTGGAATGAGGTTTCGTTGTTTGTTACCGCCGCTGCGAACGGGGAAGGGATTGATGCTCTGCGCGCGCATCTGATTGCGCTGAACGCGCAGCCGCAGCATCTCGATCACCGTTTCCGCCTGGCGATTGACCGTGCCTTCAGCGTCAAAGGGGCCGGATTGGTGGTAACAGGAACCGCGCTGGCCGGACGCGTCAGCGTGGGAGAGACATTGTGGCTGACCGGCAGCGATCGCCCGGTGCGGGTGCGCGGCATTCATGCCCAGAACCAACCGGCAGAACAGGCGCACTCCGGCCAGCGCATTGCGCTGAATATCGCCGGCGACGTGGATAAAGGGCAAATTTCCCGCGGCGACTGGCTGCTGGCGCAGCGTCCGCCGGTTTCGCCCGCCGAACGGGTGCTGGTCGCGCTGGACCCGTTGGTTCCGCTTCAACACTGGCAGCCGGTGCACCTGCATCATGGCGCCAGCCATATCACCGGGCGTGTTTCCCTGCTGGAAGACGCGCCGGGCGATGAACCGCTGGCTGAACTGATACTGGATTCCCCTCTGTGGCTGGCGGAGGAAGATCGCCTGATTGTGCGTGACATTTCCGCCCGCCGTACGCTGGCCGGAGCACGTGTGATTCAGCTTACCGCACCGCGTCGCGGTAAGCGCCAGCCGGAATTTCTCGACTGGCTGCACCAACTGACGGCAACCCGCGATGACGCAGGTACACTGGCGCTTCGGTTGCCGCGCGGTACGCTGTCGGTGCCTTACTTTGCCTGGGCGCGTCAGCTGCCGGAAGCAGCCTGCACGGCCTTGCTGCAACAAAGCGGAGCGTTGGTTGCGGGGGATTATGCGTTGGCCCCGGCGCTGGCGTTGCGCTATCAGCAGCGTTTATTCGACGTATTGGAACAGTTTCATCAGCAGCATGCCGATCAGCTGGGCGTCGGACGGGCGCGGCTGCGGCGCATGGCGCTGCCTTCAGAGCCGGAAACGCTGGTTCTGACCCTGATCGACCGCCTGCTGGCGGAGGGGAAACTGATCAATACCCGCGGCTGGCTGCATCTTCCCCAACACGGCCTGTCATTCAGCCCGGAACAACAGGCGCTGTGGGATCGTACCGCGCCGCTGTTCGGCGATGAGGCCTGGTGGGTGCGCGATCTCGCCGTGCAATCCGGCGCGGAAGAGGATGATATGCGCCAGATGCTGCGCAAGGCGGCGCTGCTGGGGCACATCATTGCGATTGTGCGCGATCGTTACTACATCGCCGGGCGTATACGGCAATTCGCCGATTTGATCCGGGCGATGGACGTAACCCAGGGCAGCACCAATGCTGCGGATTTTCGCGATCGGCTGGGTGTGGGGCGTAAACTGGCGATTCAGATTCTGGAGTTTTTCGATCGCAGCGGGTTTACCCGCCGGAAAGGGAATCAGCATGTGCTGAGAGATCGTGGTCTGTTTAGCGAAGAGTAATGGCGAATAATGAAGGGTGGGCAGCGGCCTGCTCTTCATAAAAACTTAATTAATTGTAATATATATGATTATTTATTAAAAAAGATCCCGCCATAATCTAGGTGACTCCGTAAACAGGAAGTATACTGTGTGCATAAACAGTAACTGAGCGGAGGACCTTTAGAAAATATTATTATTTAGCCGATTATGGCTCATCAGTGCAGATAAATTTCTGCAATATATAAAGCTAATAATTATTGGCCAACCTTTCTGAATAATTGTTCTGTCAATTTTATACCTGCTCTTATTTTAGCTAATACGATTTTTATTAGCAGGTTGCTAAGTTTGAATAAAAATAAATACATTTATTGATTTTATATAAAATACATAAGGTATAGTATGACTTCTTCTTTATATTATAAAAGTGTTGTTCCTGAGGTGTTTGAAAAAACCAAAACACCCCCGGCTCACTCTAAGGTTTTAATTATCGGCTCCGGTTTTGGCGGCGCTATTACGGCGTGGCGGCTGGCGCAGGCCGGTATAAAATCGTCGGTTTTGGAGCGCGGTTTACGTTGGCCAATCTCTAAAAACAGGAAAACGTTTACCGATGAAGTCTTGCCGGACGGGCGCGGCTTCTGGCATAAGAAAGGGATATTCAAAAAGCTGAATACGTTGCCTGCTCTCGTTGATGACTTTGGCGGGGTGATGGATGTCACTGCCTATAAGCACATCGACGTGTGGCGTGGTGCGTGCGTTGGCGGCGGCTCGGTTATTTTTACGGGTGTGATGATCCAGCCGGAGCGAAAGTATTTTGATGCGTTATTTCAGGGCAGCGTTAACTATGATGAAATGAACTCAACATATTTTCCGTTAGTAAGAAAGATGCTGAATCTTAAAACTATCCCGGATGATATTTATAAGAGCAGCCCCTTCGGTCACTCACGCGTATGGGATGAGCAATCAACGAAGGCGGGTTATAAGCCTTATAAGATTGAGACTATTTTTAATCTCGATGTTATCCGTGAGGAGTTGAGCTGTAAAAGCCGGGCTTCGGCCACCATCGGCGAAAGTACGCTGGGCAACAGCAACGGCGCGAAGTTCGACCTGACGCAAAACTACCTGAAATATGCCGAAGACAGCGGATTGACGGAGGTATATACCGGACAGCAGGTGGAGCATATTTCCTTCCAGGGGAATAAGTACAACGTTAAGGTGAAGAAACTGGACCCGGATGGCAAAGTTCTCGATACCTATACCCTGACCTGTGATTATCTCTTTTTGGCTGCAGGTTCAATCGGGACTTCTGAACTGCTGGTGAAAGCGAAAGCGCTGAATAAGATCCCGGGCCTGAACGAGCATATCGGTAAAGGCTGGGGGACTAACGGCGATGCGATTGTCGTGCGTTCCATGAGCAAGCTTAAAGGCCTGGTTCAGGCTGCGCCGAGCGTGTCTAAAATTGACGATACGACGACGTCGAAAATGCCGGTTACGCTCGAAAACTGGTATGCGCCGGGCATTCCGGTCAACATTGGCATTGCCGGCTCGCTGGCAATGACGTTTGATACCAAAAACCGGGCTGATTTTGTGTATAACAAATCCAGCGACAGCGTTGATCTGCTGTGGCCGAAAAACGGTAACGACGAGGCCGTAAATGCCATCAGGAAAGTGAATAATAAGATTGCCAGTAAGTCACTCAGCGTTCCCGGCGTGCCGCTTGTTGTGCCTGACATTGCGGCGGGCTTTACGGCTCACCCGCTGGGCGGGGCGGTTATTGGTAAAGCGACCGACAACTATGGACGGGTGAAAGGTGCAGCCAAACTTTATGTTATCGACGGTGCGCTAATGCCGGGCAGCTCCGGCCTGGTAAACCCGTCGCTGACGATTGCCGCACTGGCGGAACGTAATATCAAAGAGATCATTAAGGCCGATTTTTGATAACTGAATAATCGTTCTTTTTGGTAAACGAAGTTATCAGGGCATTTACGCAGGGCGCGTAAATGCCCTTTTGGCGTTATGCCGCAGGCGCCGGCATCCCCACGGTTTTATCCCGCAAGAAGGCGGCGACCAGCGCCAGCCAGATCAGCCCGCTGATCAGGTTGGAGGCGCTGAACAGGCCGTTGCCGCCGCCCAGCCAGGCGTGCTTCATGACTTCAATTCCCACGGTGAACGTCAGCGCATTGATCATGCCCATGGTTGCCGCCACCGTACCTTTACTCATCGGGTTGGAGAACAGCGTCAGGCGGAACAGGCTGGCGTTGGCGATACCGAGGCCAAAGGCGTACAGGCTGAGGCCAGCGACCATCCACAGATACGCGTGGGATGACCACAGCAGGGTCATGACCGCAGAGATCGTCAACCCGGCCAGTATCGGCCAGGCGCCGCGGACGATCAGAAGACGCGTCGGAACGCGTCCGGCGATGCGCGCCAGCGTGAAGTTCCCCAAAATCAGGCCGGCGAATACCGGGATCTGCAGCAGGCCGTATTCATAAGTACCCAGTTTTTCTCCGGTAATAATGATGACCGGAGACTGGGCAATCCAGGCCAGCAGCGGTAATCCGGCAAATCCGGTTGCAATCGCGCCGCACAGAAAATGACGATCGGACAGTACCTGCTTGTAATCCTGCGCTATTGAACGCAGAGAGAGCTTTTCACCCCGGCGCGGTGCAGTTTCCGGCATGGCTTTCCACAGCCCGAAAAACGCAATGATCGCCAGCACGGCAAACAGAACGAACATGGTTTGCCACGGCGCGACATGAATTAATGCCGCCCCGGCCAGCGGCCCGAGCAGCGGGGCAATCAGCGCCACGTTGGCCATCAGGGCGGTGATTTTGATACACACCGCTTCTTCAAACGATTCCTGAATAGCGGCATATCCCACGGCGCCGATAAAACAGAGGCTGACCCCCTGAAGGAAACGCATCAGGGTAAATTGTTCAATGGTTTGCGCCAGCAGAATCGCCAGGCAGGTGACGGCAAAATAAATCACGCCGGTCAGCATTACCGGGCGGCGACCGATACGGTCAGACAGCGGCCCCAGCAACCATTGCAGGAACATGCCGCCCGCCAGATAAGCGGTCATGGAAGTGGGTACCCACTCTTCGCCGACGTTAAAGTTTTGTACCACCTCCAGCATGCCGGGCTGAATCATGTCGTTGCCGATATAGGTGGCAAATTCATACAGCACCAGGCAGAGAGGGAACAGCAACGCTTGCCGACCTAAGCGCAGGGCAGAGGGTGAAGAACTTTTCATAGTTGATTTGATGAGTTAACCGATAAAGAGCGAAAGAGAAATCAGGCGGGCGTGAGATTAAGCAACATCCGGGCGGCTATTCTGACGCCAACCGGCGCGGTTGGCAACCGTGATTATTATATATCCTATTATTTAAACTGTACCGGTATTGGCGGCGAGCGGAAATCCGGGCACGCCGTTATCAAAGAACCTGCCGGCCAAGGTTATCGCCTTGAATCATGTGGCGTAAGGCCAAAAGCGGGGATGCCGGCATCCCCGTTGGTAAGATCACTGTGCCAATGGCAGCAGCAGGCGGTAAAGCTCACGGAACGTTTTCCGCTGTTCCTGATAGCGGGCATGGTTCGCCGCATCAGGCTCATGTATCTGCTCCAGTGGCAACGCGGGCAGCAATTCTGACAATGATGCGCCCGGGTGCAGGGCGATGCGCGCCAGACGTGCGGCGCCCAGCGCCGGCCCGACATCGCCGCCGGTGCGGTACTCCAGCCGCTGACCGCTGATATCCGCCAGCATTTGCCGCCAGTAAGCGCTGCGGGCGCCGCCGCCGATAAGCGTGATGCCGTCGGGGCGCAGGCCGGTGGCGTGCAGTACGTCCATGCCGTCAGCCAGCGCAAAACCGACGCCTTCCAGCACCGCGCGGCACAGATCGGCACGTTGGTGTTCGTGCGTCAGTCCCCAGAATGCGCCTTTGGCCTGCGGGTTGTTATGCGGGGTACGTTCGCCCGAGAGATAAGGCAGGAACCACAGCGGCAGGCTGGCCCGCGCGCCGTGCTCGGCTTCGTGCAGCAGTTCGGGAACGCCTCCGGTCACGCCGGTCAGGCGTGCGGTCCAGTCCAGGCAAGAAGCAGCGCTCAGCATCACCGACATCAGATGCCAGGTGTTGGGCAGCGCATGGCAGAAGCTGTGTACCGCGCTTTCCGGATTACTGAGAAATCCGTCGCTGACGGCGAAATAGACGCCGGATGTACCGAGTGACAGCATTGCCTGCCCCTGGCGGTATAGCCCGACGCCGACCGCGCCGGCTGCGTTGTCGCCGCCGCCGGCCACGACCGGCACCGCCGGCATGCCCCAGCGTTCGGCCACACCGGGCAGCAGTTCGCCGGTAATTTGTGGGCCTTCAAACAGCTGCGGCATATGGCTGCGGCTCAGCCCGCAGGCGTCCAGCAGGGCATCGCTCCAGTCGCGTTTGCCGACGTCCAGCCACATGGTGCCGGCGGCGTCGGACATGTCGCCGGCGAAAACGCCGCACATCTTCCAGCGCAGGTAATCTTTGGGCAGCAGCACCTTGTCTACGCGGGAGAAAATATCCGGCTCATGACGTGCTGCCCACTTTAGCTTGGGGGCGGTGAAACCCGGCATCATCAGGTTGCCGGTGATGCGGCGCGAATCCGGCACCAGTTGTTCCAGCTCGGCGCATTCGCGTGCGCTGCGTCCGTCGTTCCACAGAATGGCAGGTCGCAGCACCCGCTGTTGTTTGTCCAGCAACGTGGCGCCGTGCATCTGGCCGGTAAGGCCGACGGCGCGTACCGCGCGCAGCGGGTGTGCCTGCGCCAGCCCGGCGACTGCCTGCTCCGTTGCTTGCCACCAGGATTCCGGATCTTGCTCCGACCACAACGGATGCGGGCGTGAAACCTGTAATTCGGCGCTGTGTGCGGCGATGACCTCGCCCTCTTCGCTCAGCAGGATGGCTTTGACGCCGGAAGTCCCTAAATCGATCCCCAGATACATGGCGACTCCTCGTTGCCGGAAAGGCAATGCGATAAAAAAGAGTGATAAAAAAACCGGCATCCGTGCGGATGCCGGTAAACGGCAGATTAACCAAACAGATAACGGTTGACGATGTTTTCCAGCAGCTCCTGCTGACCGCTCTGGTGAACCGGCGCCAGCTGACGCTGATCGGCATAATGCGACACGGCATCCAGTGACATCTGGCCCTGCAGAATCTGCTGACCAAGCTCGCCGTTCCAGCCGGCGTAGCGTTTGGCGACGCGGCGATCCAGCTCGCCATCCTCCAGCATTTTGGCGGCGATCTTCAGGCCCAGCGCCATCGTGTCCATCGCGCCGATATGGCCATAGAACAGATCGTATTTATCCGTGCTCTGGCGGCGTACTTTGGCGTCAAAGTTCAGGCCGCCGGTGGTGAAGCCGCCGGCTTTGAGGATTTCATACATCACCAGCGCATTTTCTTCCACGCTGTTCGGGTATTGGTCGGTGTCCCAGCCCAGCTGCGCGTCGCCGCGGTTGGCATCGACGGAGCCGAAAATACCCAGCGCGATGGCGCTGGCGATTTCATGATGGAACGTGTGGCCGGCCAGCGTGGCGTGGTTCGCCTCGATATTGACCTTAATTTCTTTCTCCAGGCCGAACTGCTTGAGGAAGCCGTATACGGTGGCGACGTCGTAGTCATACTGATGTTTGGTCGGCTCCTGCGGTTTCGGCTCAATCAGCAGGGTGCCCTGGAAGCCGAGCTTGTGTTTGTACTCCACAACCATCTGCATAAAGCGGCCGATTTGATCGCGTTCCTGACGCAGGTCGGTGTTCAGCAAGGTTTCATAACCCTCACGCCCGCCCCACAGGACGTAGTTTTCCCCGCCCAGCGTTTTGGTCGCCTGCATGGCGCTGCACACCTGCGCGGCGGCCCAGGCGAAAACCTCCGGGTCCGGGTTGGTGGCGGCGCCGGCGGCGTAGCGCGGATTGGTGAAACAGTTTGCGGTGCCCCACAGCAGTTTCACGCCGCTGCTCTGCTGTTTTTCCGCCAGATAATCAACCATCGCGGCGAAGTTGCTCCGGTACTCTTTCAGAGAATTCCCTTCCGGCGAAACGTCTACGTCGTGGAAACAGTAGAAAGGAACGTTGAGCTTATGGAAAAACTCAAAGGCGACGTCGGCCTTGCGCTTGGCCTGGGCGATGGCGTCGCCGGGTTGTTGCCAGGGACGGTCGAATGCGCCGATGCCGAACATGTCCGCGCCGTTCCAGCAGAACGTATGCCAGTAACAGGCGGCAAAACGCAGGTGATCTTCCATCCGCTTGCCGAGCACCAGCTCATCCGGGTTGTAGTGACGGAAGGCGAGCGGATTGCTGCTTTGCGTTCCTTCGTAACGAACGCGTTCAAGTTGGTCAAAATAAGCTTGCATGGTTAACTCCTGGGTATGATTCGGGCGCAAGGGAACTAATGAATACGGCCTTATCTTGGAAGTTCTCCCCCGTCGTCACAATTACGTTATTTCACAGTCAAATTAAGAGAATTGCTTATTGTGCGGAAGATCTCATTAATTCGGCTGGGGAAAATAAGGTTTACGGGGACTGAAGCATTTTTATTTCAACGGATGTACGGGGTTACTAATAAATATGATCACTATCATAAAACGAGAATTAAACGAAAAAACATAACTGACAGATGAAAATCTGTAATTGCCGAAGTAAAAAAGAGAGTCAACAATCCCCGGAGCGTAAATGTTTTGTCCTTTTCTCACTTATCCCTATCCACTGAAAATAACAGGTAAAATGAGATGAAACTGAAGAACATTGTACTCACACTCTGTACGGCTTTAGCGTTATTAAGTCATGGCGCTATGGCAAAAGAAGTAAAAATCGGCATGGCGATTGACGACCTCCGTCTGGAACGCTGGCAAAAAGACCGCGATATTTTTGTGAAAAAAGCGGAGTCCCTGGGGGCGAAGGTATTCGTGCAATCGGCGAACGGTAATGAAGAAACCCAAATGTCGCAGATTGAAAACATGATTAACCGCGGTGTCGACGTGCTGGTGATTATTCCCTACAACGGGCAGGTGCTCAGCAACGTGATTGCCGAAGCGAAACGCGAAGGTATTAAGGTACTGGCCTATGACCGCATGATTAACAACGCGGACATCGATTTCTATATTTCCTTCGACAACGAAAAAGTGGGCGAATTGCAGGCTAAAAGCCTGGTCGAACGCGTGCCGCAGGGGAATTATTTCCTGATGGGCGGATCGCCGGTCGACAACAACGCCAAGCTGTTCCGTAAGGGGCAGATGAACGTGATACAGCCGTTGATCGATCAGGGAAAGATTAAGGTGGTGGGCGACCAGTGGGTTGATGCCTGGCTGCCTGAAAATGCATTAAAAATCATGGAGAACGCGCTGACCGCCAACAATAATAAGATCGACGCCGTGGTGGCTTCCAACGACGCCACCGCCGGTGGGGCGATTCAGGCGCTGGCGGCGCAGGGGCTGGCGGGTAAGGTTGCCATCTCCGGGCAGGATGCCGATCTGGCCGGCGTAAAACGTATCGTCGCCGGCACGCAGACTATGACGGTCTACAAGCCGATCAGTAAGCTGGCGGATGACGCAGCGGGTATTGCCGTGGAATTAGGAAAAGGCGCGGCGCCGGAGTCCAACGCCACGCTGAATAATGGTTTGAAGGATGTTCCCGCCTATTTATTAACACCGGTTGCGGTAGATAAAGACAACATAGATTCAACGGTTATTGCCGACGGTTTCCATACTAAAGACGCTGTCTATAAATAATACGGGCAGTAACGTTGGTTATTCTCTGGCGGCGTTGCGGAAAAGTCGTGGAAATATTTCCGCCGCTGCTTCTTCGTAATGTCAACCGGTGAATATTACGATAATAACATGGAGGGAAATATGCCCTGCCTGTTGGAAATGAAAAATATCACCAAGCAATTCGGCGCGGTAAAAGCTGTTGATGATGTAACGCTGCGGCTGAATGCCGGGGAAATTTTATCTCTTTGCGGTGAAAATGGCTCAGGGAAATCTACGTTGATGAAGGTGCTGTGCGGGATTTATCCGTTCGGCAGCTATCAGGGCGATATCTTGTTTTCCGGCACGGAGCTGAAGGCTAAAACCATTCGTGATACGGAGCAGAAAGGCATTGCCATCATTCATCAGGAACTGGCGCTGGTGAAGGAGATGTCGGTGCTGGAGAACATGTTCCTGGGTGCGGAGTGGGGGCGGTTCGGCATCATGGATTACGATGCCATGTACGTGCGTTGCCGCACCCTGCTTGAGCAAGTGCGGCTTAACGTGGATCCGAATACCAAAGTCGGCGAACTGGGTCTGGGTCAGCAGCAACTGGTGGAAATCGCCAAAGCGCTGAACAAGCAGGTGCGCCTGCTGGTGCTGGATGAACCAACCGCGTCGCTGACCGAAAGCGAAACCGACATTCTGCTGGATATCGTGCGCGACCTGCGCAACCACGATATCGCCTGCGTCTATATCTCGCACAAGCTGAACGAAGTGAAAGCGATTTCGGACACCATCTGCGTCATCCGCGACGGTAAGCACATTGGCACCCGCGCCGCCGACACGATGAGCGAGGACGACATCATCGCCATGATGGTCGGGCGCGAGCTGAATGAACTTTACCCTCACAGCGATCATGTGCCGGGGGATGAAATCCTGCGGGTGGAGAACCTGACCGCCTGGCATCCGGTTAACCGCCATATCCGCCGCGTCGATAATGCTTCTTTTACCCTGCACCGGGGCGAGATTCTGGGCGTCGCCGGATTGGTGGGCTCGGGGCGGACGGAAATGGTGCAGTGCCTGTTCGGCGCTTATACGGGACGCTGGCGCGGCGATATCTTCATCGACAACCAGCCGGTGACGATCTCCACCTGCCGGCAGGCGATGGAGTTAGGCATTGCCATGGTGCCGGAAGATCGCAAGAAGGACGGCATTGTGCCGGTGATGGGCGTCGGCGCCAACATGACGCTGGCGGCGTTGGATGACTTTACCGGCGTGGGCAGCGTGCTGGATGCGGCACGCGAACAGGCGGCGATTCAGCAGTCGCTGGCGCGCCTGAGGGTGAAAACCTCGTCGCCGGAATTAGCGATTGCCCGCCTGAGCGGCGGGAATCAACAGAAAGCGATTCTGGCTAAGTGCCTGTTGCTCAATCCGCGCATTTTGATTCTGGATGAACCAACGCGTGGCATCGACATCGGCGCCAAGCATGAGATCTACAAGCTGATTTGCCAATTGGTGGAACAAGGTATCGCGGTGATCGTCGTCTCTTCCGAGCTGCCCGAAGTGCTCGGCATCAGCGACCGCGTATTGGTCATGCATCAGGGCCGGATTAAGGCCAGCCTCGTTAACCACAACCTGACGCAGGAGCAGGTGATGGAAGCCGCACTCAGGAGTGAACAACCATGTTGAAGACCCCACAAGCTGAAACTGCCGCGCCGGCTGCGGCCCCTGCCGCCGGTTCGCGGTTCAGGAATATCAATCTTCAGGTTTTTGTGATGCTGGCGGCGATCGTCGTCATTATGCTGTTTTTCACTTTTACGACGGAAGGCGCTTACCTGAGCGCCCGTAATATCTCCAACCTGCTGCGCCAAACCGCAATCACCGGCATTCTGGCGGTGGGCATGGTGTTCGTCATTATTTCCGCTGAAATCGATCTGTCGGTCGGCTCTATGATGGGGTTGCTGGGCGGCGTGGCGGCGATACTGGATGTTTGGCTCGGCTGGCCGCTGCCGCTTACTGTGCTGGTGACGCTGGTTGCCGGTTTGGTGCTGGGCGCCTGGAACGGCTGGTGGGTGGCGTATCGTAAGGTGCCGTCGTTTATCGTGACGCTGGCGGGCATGCTGGCCTTCCGTGGTATCCTGATTGGTATTACCAACGGTACGACGGTATCGCCGACCAGCGCCGCGATGTCGCAGATCGGCCAGAGTTATCTGCCGGATGGCATCGGCTTTGGTATCGGTACGCTCGGGCTGGTGCTTTTCGTGGCCTGGCAGTGGCGCAGCCGCCGCCAGCGTCAGCAACTGGGCCTGAGCGTACCGGCAGCGGGCGGCGACGTAACCCGTCAGGCGCTGACGGCCATCATCGTATTAGGTGCGATTTATCTGCTTAACGATTACCGTGGCGTACCAACCCCGGTGCTGATTCTGGTAGCGCTGATGCTGGCCGGGATCTTTATGGCGACCCGCACCGCGTTTGGGCGCCGGATTTACGCTATCGGCGGCAATATCGACGCGGCGCGCCTCTCCGGGGTTAACGTGGAGCGCACCAAGCTGGCGGTGTTTGCGATTAACGGCCTGATGGTGGCGATTGCTGGTTTGATCCTGAGTTCCCGGCTGGGTGCGGGCTCGCCTTCGGCGGGGAATATTGCCGAGCTGGACGCCATCGCCGCCTGTGTTATCGGCGGCACCAGCCTGGCGGGCGGCGTAGGCAGCGTGGCCGGCGCGGTGATGGGCGCTTTTATCATGGCCTCGTTAGACAACGGAATGAGCATGCTGGACGTGCCGACGTTCTGGCAGTACATCGTTAAAGGCGCCATTCTGCTACTGGCCGTATGGATGGACTCGGCCACCAAGCGCCGTGCATAAGGCGGTAACGATCACACTTGGCTGCGTTTTTTACCCGATTGCGGAGGGTTGTGTTATAGGCTGTGTTCCGGGCATCCGGGATGCGGCCTGAACTTTTCTTATTGGAGCGCAACGGAACCATGTTTGATAAACGTTATCGCATTACCCTGCTGTTTAACGCCAACAAGGCTTACGATCGCCAGGTGGTTGAGGGGGTTGGAGAGTATTTGCAGGCGTCTCAGTGCGACTGGGATATCTTCATTGAGGAGGATTTCCGTTGCCGCATTGACAACATCATGAACTGGCTGGGCGACGGTGTGATTGCGGACTTCGATGACCGCGAGATTGAATCACTGCTGAGCGGGGTCAATGTTCCCCTGGTAGGCGTCGGCGGTTCTTACCACCGCGCTGAGGATTACCCGCCCGTTCATTATATTGCCACCGATAATACCGCGCTGGTAGAAGCCGCGTTCATGCACCTGAAGGAGCGCGGGCTTAACCGCTTCGCTTTTTACGGCCTGCCCGCCGCCAGCGGCAAACGCTGGGCTTTCGAACGCGAGTATGCTTTTCGCCGCCTGGTTGAGGCCGAGCAGTACCAGGGCGTGGTGTATCAGGGCATGGAAACGTCGCCGGACAACTGGCAGTATGCCCAGAACCGCCTGGCCGACTGGGTGCAGACGTTGCCGCACCAAACCGGAATTATCGCCGTGACGGATGCCAGGGCGCGCCACCTGTTGCAGGTGTGTGAGCACCTGGATATCGCCGTACCGGAGAAGCTCAGTGTTATCGGCATCGATAATGAAGAGCTGACGCGCTACCTGTCGCGCGTGGCGCTCTCATCCGTGGCGCAGGGAACCCGCCAGATGGGCTACCGTGCCGCCAAGCTGCTGCATCAACTGCTGCTGGGGAATGGATCGGAAACATTGCAGCGTATTCTGGTGCCGCCGATGAAGGTTGTCGCCCGTCGTTCCACGGATTTCCGTTCGCTGCGCGATCCCGCTGTTATTCAGGCCATGCACTTTATCCGTCACCACGCCTGCAAGGGCATTAAGGTGGAGCAGGTGCTGGACGCGGTGGGAATGTCACGCTCCAATCTTGAGAAGCGTTTTAAAGATGAAACCGGGCAGACAATTCATGGCGTGATCCATGAAGAAAAGCTGGACCGCGCCCGTAACCTGCTGAGCGCCACCTCTTTATCGATTAATGAAATTTCGCAAATGTGCGGGTATCCGTCATTGCAGTATTTTTACTCCGTGTTTAAGAAAGGCTACGGCATGACGCCCAAAGAGTATCGTGAGAGCCGGATGAGTGAGGAGATGTGAATACCGGCGCCGCTGCCGCGCCGGTATTCACCAGGGTTACATCAGGTTAAGCAGTTGCGGTATGAACAGCGAAATCTGCGGGATGTAGGTAATCAGCATCAGTGAGACGAGCAGTGCGGCGTAGAACGGCAGCAGCGGCCGGATCAGTTGCTGGATCTTTACGCCTGATATCGAGCAGCCGACGAACAGGGCGCTGCCGACCGGCGGAGTTAGCAGACCGATGCACAGGTTAGCGACCATCATGATGCCGAAATGAACCGGGTCCATACCCAATTCTTCTGCGATCGGCAGGAAGATCGGGGTGAAAATCAGCACTGCCGGAGTCATGTCCATAAAAATGCCGACAATCAGCAAAACAATATTGATCAACAGCAGAATGATGAGCGGATTTTCGGAAATCCCCATCAGTGCGTCACTGATCATGTAGGGAATGTCCGCATTGGTCATTGCCCACGACATACCGATTGAAAAACCGATCAGCAACAGCACGATAGACGTTGTGACCACAGACTCCAGTATCAGCCGGGGCAGATCGCGCCACTTCACTTCACGATAGATCAACACCGACAGCACGAAGGTATATACCACCGCGATGGCGGAGGCTTCGGTTGCCGTAAAGATGCCCTTGAGAATGCCGCCCATGACGACAATGACCAGCAGAAGGCTGGGCAGCGCATCGAAGAATGCCTTCGCCGCCATAGCGCAGGTCGGGCGCTGGGCAACGGGGTAGTTGCGGCGCTTGGCGATGATGCCGCAGACCAGCATGATGGAGAGCCCCATCAGGATACCGGGCAGGTAACCGGCCATAAACAGCGCAGCCACTGACACGCCGCCGGCGGTCAGGGAGAAGACAATCAGAACGTTGGAAGGCGGGATCAGCAGCCCGGTGATGCAGGATGAGACGTTCACCGCCGTAGAGAAGGCCGGATCGTACCCCTCTTTATTCTGGATCGGGTTAAGCGTACCGCCCACCGCGGCAGCGGCGGCAACCGCAGAGCCGGAAATGGAGCCGAACATCATATTCGCCAGTACGTTAACGTGACCGAGCGAACCGGGTACGCGGCCGACCATGACCTGCGCCAGGTTAATAAGCCGTATGGCGATACCGCCGCTGTTCATCAGCGTGCCGGCGAAGATAAAAAACGGAATCGCCAGCAGGGCGAAGTTGTCCAGGCCGTTAGCCAGGCGCTGTGAAACGGTGATGACGGCGACGTCCCACGGAAACATCAGCAGCATGGAAAGCACGGTGGCGATACCGATGGAAAAAGAAATGGGAACGCCGATAAAGACCAAAATGAAAAAACTGCCGAACAGCGCCAGGGCAATGTAGTTCTCCATCAGCGTGCCTCCTGTGCCGGTTGCGCCAGCGTGCGCGCGCCTTTCACCATGAACCACAGCGCATAAAACATGATGATTGCGCCGCTGAGCGGCAGCACGATATAAACGTAACCCATTGGGATCTGCATCGCGGCGGAAACCTGGGCCGTTGCCAGCGTTTTTGCGATTAACTTCAGGCCGCCGGTGACGATTACCAGCGCGGCGAACAGAAAGATACTCAGGTTGATAAAAATGCTGACGGCTACGCGCTTGCGTTCCGGAAGCGAAAGCGACAGCAGATCGATCGCGAGATGGCGCTGAGCGCCAACGGTGTAGGCGGCACCCAGCAAGCCGACCCAGATCATCAGGTAGCGGGCCAGTTCGTCGGTAAAGGTGCTGGGCTGACTCAATACGTAGCGGCTGAATACCTGCCATACCACGCAAACCACCAGGGCGATCATCACCAGGATGGAAAAGGCGGCAATAAGGCGATCCACCGCCAGTTTAATGCGGTCGAGAATCATGGCGTAATCCCGGAAAAAGCGGGCGGAAAACGCCCGCGTTAATGATTATTCGGCGGCGGCTTCAAACTTTTTCAGCAGCTCAGCCTGTTTGGGATCTTTGCTGAAATCGTCAAACAGAGGTTTCACTGCGGCGCGGAACGGGGCTTTATCAACCGTAACGAATGTCGCACCCATTGATTTGGCCTGCTCACGGGATTCATGATCAATTTTTTCCCACAGTTTCTGCTGATAGACCTCAGAACCTCGTGCGGCTTTTTCCAGAATTTCACGTTGTTCAGGCGACAGTTTTTCCAGGGTCTTGGTTGAGATCACCAAAAAGTCCGGAATTGAGGTGTGCTCATCTTCGGAGAAGAATTTGGCAATTTCGATATGGCGGGTTTGCACCCAGGAAGGCACGTTGTTCTCTGCGCCGTCCACCACGCCTTGCTGCATGGCGGTATACACCTCACCGAACGGGACCGGCGTGGGGGAGCCACCCATGAGTTCGACCATTTTCAACGTTGTGGGGCTGGCCTGAACGCGGATTTTTAGCCCTTTCAGGTCTTCCGGTTTGGTGATGGGCTTTTTGGCATAAAAGCTGCGCGTACCGGCGACGTAAGCAGAGAGGGCAACAAAGCCTTTGCTTTTGGTCGATTCCATAATCTCTTTACCCACCGGGCCGAACACAACCTTATTAAAATGTTGCTGATCGCGGAACAGGTAGGGGAGATTATAAATGGCATAGATATTATCGAAAGATTCCAGATCGCTGGCGGAACCTTTTGTCATATCCAGAGCGCCGTTTTGCAGTAATTCCAGCGTTTCGCGGGCGCTGCCCATTTGGCTGCTGGGATAAATACGGATCGTCATTTTTCCACCGGACAGCGTTTTAACCTCTTTCGCCATCTCTTCAAATGCCTGATGTACGACGTGACTGCGCTCCAGATTATGCGCCAGTTTTAGCGTGACTTTCTCCGGTGCGGCGTTTGCGCTGCTTGCGAATAATGCCAGCAAGGCGGAACAGGCAAGCGTACGGGTAAAAGCGGGTATTTTCATCATTCAGCTCCGTGCGGAAAATTTTATTGTCATAAAGGAGTGATATCTTTTTATTGCTGTATGACATCTTATTGTTTGTGTCATACAGCAATGGTGAATCGATCACGTTTTTTACTTCCAATTGTAAGAAATATTAAAATTTGTGTGTTCAGTCACTTAATTGGTCTGAAATCACGCGGGTGATTATATGTGTATATATTCATTGCAAGTGCTATGAGCTAATACATTTTTTATATGAATGATTGTGGGGGGGAGGGAGATAAAATATGAGAAAAGCTTTATATTTCGTTTTAATAAGTGGTCTGATAGCTTTATTGCCGCAATAACGCTGAATTACCGACAGACACATCAATGTGTCTGTCGGGTAGGGAGGATTACAGGTGAATAGTGATACTACGGGGGGGATTTGCGCTGGCGTCCTGCGGATAAATCATGATGCCCTGCTCACCGGATTCAGCGTTCGCACCCTGTACGGAAGAGAGGCTTGCAATATTACGCAGGCAAAGGCTCCACGCGTGCGCTCTTCCATTGGTGTCGACCTGCAGGGTGTCGCCCCGGCGGGTGATATCAATCCGGAAACAGGCGCTGCCATCTTCGGCGGGAATGATAGCCCGGGCTTGTTCCCCTTCCCCCAATGCAAACAGATGGAAACAGGGAGATTCCGTATAGTCATAATCCGGGCGTTGCGTGTTTTGACCCAGAGCAAGTAACGTACCCTGGCGTACATAGAGCGGCAGGCTGCTGAAGCCGTGGCACTCACGATGCCAGCCGCCGCTGAGTTCCTGATTGCTGAACAGATGCGTCCAGCGCCCCGGCGGCAGGTAAAAGCGCACGTCGCCGCTTTCGCTGAACACCGGTGCGACCATCAGGCTGTCGCCGAGCATGTATTGACGATCCAGATATTCGCAGCCCGGATCGTCGGGGAACTCCAGCATCATGGCGCGCATTACCGGCGTGCCCTGCCCGGCGGCCTGCGCTGAGGCGGCATAAAGGTAAGGCATCAGGCGGCATTTCCATTCGGTGAAAAAGCGTACCACGTCGCAGGCTTCCTCATCGTAGGCCCACGGTACCCGGTAAGATTTGCTTCCGTGCAACCGGCTATGGCTGGAAAGTAAACCGAAGGCGCACCAGCGCTTATAGACATGGGCCGGGGCGGTATTTTCAAAGCCACCAATGTCATGGCTCCAGTAGCCAAAGCCGGATAACCCGAGGGAAAGGCCGCCGCGCAGGCTTTCTGCCATAGATTCATAGGTCGCGTAGCAATCGCCGCCCCAGTGTACGGGGAATTGTTGAGCGCCGACCGAGGCGGAGCGGGCGAACAATACGGCCTGCGCTTCCCCCAGTTCTTGCTGTAAGAGCTTATAGACCAGTTGGTTGTAGAGAAAAGCATAATGGTTATGCATTTTTTGCGGGCAGGAGCCGTCAAACCATACCACGTCGGTTGGAATGCGTTCGCCGAAGTCGGTTTTAAAGCAATCGACGCCCATGCGGATCAGCCGCCGCAGGTGGCCGGCATACCAATCGCAGGCCGCCGGATTGGTGAAGTCTACGATCCCCAGACCGGGTTGCCACTTATCCCACTGCCAGACGCTGCCGTCCGGGCGTTTGAGCAGATAACCTTTTTCCTTTCCTTTAGAGAACAGTGGCGAAAGCTGCGCGATGTAGGGGTTGATCCACACGCAGATCTTCAGGCCGCGCGCCTTCAGGCGCTGCAACATGCCGGCCGGATCGGGGAACGTTTGCGGGTCCCATTCGAAGTCGCACCAGCGGAAAGCGCGCATCCAGAAACAGTCGAAATGGAAAACGTGCAGCGGTAAGCGACGTTCGGCCATGCCGTCTATAAAGTGATTAACCGTTTCTTCGTCGTAGTTTGTGGTGAATGAAGTGGTCAACCACAGGCCGAAGGACCAGGCGGGCGGCAGGGCCGGACGACCGGTCAGGCGGGTATAGCGATCCAGCACCTGTTTGGGCGTCGGGCCGTCAAATACCAGGTATTCCAGGTACTCCCCCTCCACGCTGAATTGTACTTTTGAGACTTTCTCCGCACCGACTTCAAAAGAAACGCATTCCGGGTGGTTGACCAATACGCCGTAACCGCGATTGGTGAGATAAAACGGGATGGTTTTGTAGGCTTGTTCGGTGCTGGTGCCGCCATCGCGGTTCCAGCTGTCCACCGTCTGACCGTTTTTGACGAAGGCAGTGAAGCGTTCTCCCAGCCCGTAGACCGTTTCCCCCACGCCGAGATCGAGGCGGTCGTAGAGGTAGGTCTTGCCATCGTTGCCGTCCTGGACATAACCGGCGGATTTCAGGCCGCTGCCGGTTATGCGCTCTCCGTCGCGCAGGAAATCCAGCGCCCATTCACCCGTTTTGGCAACCCGTACGCTCAGGTTGCCGCTGCGCAGGTAAACGTGATTTTCGTCTTCTTCTGCGCGTGCGCAATAGCCGGCATCCGGCATCAGCGGGTAATGCGGGCCGCGTTCAACCTGCCCGGCGAAATGGGTGAGGCGTACCCCGATGACGCCTTCCTGCGGAGAAAACAGGCGCAGGGTGAATAACGGGGTATCCAACTGACCGGCCCGGGAGGAAGCGTCGCGCGGGGTCGCATAGATCAGCACTTCCCCGTTCCGTTGCTCCGAACTGAAATAGCACAGTGGATGGAGAAGGGTTAATCCTTCCCGGATCAGCCAGTTGCCGTCACTGATTTTCATGGCGTAACTCCTCGGATGATTGCATAAATTCAGTTTGGTTGCGTCTGGCCCCTGCGGCCAGCTCTGCCAGAATGCGGTTGATAAACGGCGTGCGCAGCGTGTAGTAGCGGGCGGCGATAACGGCGCTCAGCAGATAGCAGGTGCCGGGCACCAGGGTGAACAGAGCGATGATGATGGCAAGAGTGGCATCGCTCTGCGTGGCGGCTCCGGACTGGTAACCGGCACCGGCCAGCATCCAGCCAATCAAGGCGCCGCCCAGCGCCAGGCCCAGCTTAAGCACGAACAGGGTGCCGGCGAAGCTGATGCCGGTCAGGCGTTTGCCTTCTTTCCATTCGCCGTAATCGACGGTGTCGGACATCATTACCCATTGGATAGGGGTGACGAGCTGATGCAGCACGCCGATGATGAAAATAAAGATGAACATCGTGATATGCGCCCCGATGGGGACCCAGAACATGGCGATGCTCAGCACCGCCAGTATGGCGTTCGTCCACCAGAAGACACTGACCTTACATTTGCGGTCGGTCAGCGGCTTGGCGGCAGCGCTGCCGATCAGGTTGCCGACGGAGTAGGTGGCGAGGAAAGCGGCGAAGACCGCCGTATTGCCGAGAATATAGGTGACGTAGTACATCATGGCGCCGCCGCGTACGGAGACGGCTAAAATGTTGAGCAGGGTGAGCAGGCCAACGATACGCCACTGATCGTTGCGCACGATGTCCCGCAAATCTTCGCGCATGCTGCCTTGCGGGGCGCCATCATCGCTGATGCGTTCGCGTGTGGTGGCAAAGCAGATCGCCAACATAACCACCGCCACTGCGGCCAGGACGGCGATACCGCCCTGATAGCCTGCGGCCTGATCGCCGCGCCCGATCAGGTTGACCAGGGGAATCATCAGTACGGTACTTAGCATGCCGCCGGCGGTTGCCAGCACGAAGCGATATGATTGCAGGGAAATCCGCTGTGCCGGATCGGCGGTAATCACGCCGCCGAGGGCGCAGTAAGGAATATTTACTACGGTATACATGAGTGTGAGTAATGTATACGTCACGGCGGCGTAGATCATTTTACCGCCCGGGCTGAGGTCCGGCGCGCTGTACGCAAACACGCAGACGATACCGAACGGAATAGCGCCGAACAGCACGTAAGGGCGGAATTTCCCCCAGCGGGTGCGGGTTCGGTCGGCAATCAGCCCCATACAGGGGTCGGAAATGGCGTCCAGCGCGCGGGCCAGCAGGAACATGGTGCCGACGAAGCCGGCTGGGATACCAAAAATATCAGTGTAAAAAAACATCATGTATAACATGACATTATCAAACACAATATGGCTGGCGGCATCGCCCAGGCCATAGCCGATTTTTTCCCGCCTGGACAAAATATGATGGTTCATGGCGATCTCCGGGATAAACAGATGTCTCTGTTGTACAGCCGAAGAAGTACCGTTCACTATTGTGTTTTTTCGTTCTGAAATTACGTTTTGTAATTAATGTGATCTTGGTAATTAGAAAGCGAGACTAATGTATTGATGAGGGGAAATAGACGTAGATATTCATGCTCTACGTCTATGGGGTATCAACATCTGTACTTTAGTTTGGGCGCCAGTGGCTGTAAGAGATGGCGTCGAGCTGCAGAGCGGTTTGTTCGCTGTCGTTGTTCAGACGCCAGCCGACGGTGAAGGCGAAGTCAAACGCAACGCCGGGTCCTTTGGCGCTGATCAGGTTTCCATCTTCCACGACGTTGCTCTCCACATAGGTACCCTCTTCGATATCCTGACTGAGATCGTCGGTACAGACGTAGCGGCGTCCTTTAATCAGGTTCGCGGCGGCCAACACCTGAATGGCGGCGCCGATAGGGCAAATCAGGCGCCCGGCTTCGTCGTGGCGGCGCAGGAACTCGGTCACCTGCGGGTTTTTAGCCAGATTCAGCACGGCCTCCCAGCCGCCGGGTAAGATCACCGCGTCGAACAGCTGATCGGATTTCCGCTCCAGCAAGGCGTCGGCAAACATACGGATCTGATGCTGACTCTTCAGTTCAAGCATGTTTTGGCAGGCAAGGGTCGTAACCGGAATTTCCAGGCGTCGCAACGTATTGATGGCAATGATGGCTTCCGCTTCCTCGAACCCTTGTGCCAACAGCACAGCAACATTCTTAGACATAATTTCTCCTGCAATGAGTAACTGTCGTTCATTGACCAGTGCAGGATAACAAAACCAGTTGATGAAAAATAAAACGGGATTTCGTTTTGTCTGGTGAATCGTGAAACCTGCCCGGGGGGCTTAGCATCAGGGGTATTTCGCGTTATACTTGCCGGCCTGAAATTTCCCGATGGAAGATCATCGTCCCCGGTGGGGCGGCCGGACTTCAAATCCGGTTGGGGCCGCCAGCGGTCCCGGGCAGGTTCGACTCCTGTGATCTTCCGCCAATGCATGAAGCCTACCGTCTCTTAACGTCTAAAAACGCGGTGACCGGCAGGAGCTTTGCATAGCGGGAACCTTAAACCAGTCAGCAAGAATATTTCTGCTCATGGTAAGAGCAATCCCGATAATAAACTTCTTCCTGAGCATTACTATGTGGCCTCCAAAGGATTAAAAAGAGGCTGTATTGTGGGAGAGAAAGTTAAAGAAGGGATAAAGCGCCCTATGACGTTTGGGGAGAAGATGTTAGCCCGGGAGATATTTGCTGGCTCCGTTAACTATGAGAAGGTGATTGTACACTGTGACAGCTACTTTCCTTTTGGTTTACAGCCCAGCGAGTACGCAATGGCTCCGAACGGTGAGTTGTGGTTTAGAAAAGAAAAGTATTGGCCTGATTTTTCGTTAGCTGCAATTGATGATCAGCATACATTTCTTCATGAAATGGGGCATGTCTGGCAGCATCAAAAGGGAATGTGGGTTAGAACCCGTGGGCTGTTTAGTAAGCTTGTTGATTACACCTACCGCCTTGATGGTAAGAAACGATTGAAAGAATATGGCATGGAACAGCAGACATCTATTATTTCAGATTATTGGTATTTAAAGCGCTTTGGATATAAGGCATGGCTGTCGGCTATTGGGCCAACGGTGAACTTCAGAGGTGTAACAGACAAAGATATAAGCAAAAAATATGAATACACACTTTCTCAATTTCTGAGGCAGAGGTCATGACGATGAAAAAAACGCTTCTGGTCTGCGCGTTAGCCTTTTTGGTTTCAGGCTGTTTTCACTCTGGAGATCCGCGAGCAAAGCATTACAGAGCACCCGTAACCACTGTCGCCAATAATGTTTGTGTTACCGTTCAGCCTGAAGACGATGAGCGAATTATTACGATTCGTATAGAGGAAGTCGGTAATGATAGCAACGGCATAGTGAAGTATGACCTCAACATGCCTGTATCTAGCGATAAGTGTATTACTGATTTTGGTTATAAGTTCGAAATAGGGAAGGCTTATAACTTCACCATCACTTTAGAATCCCCATCTAAAAAGAAGAAGGGCATTATGCCAGCCGCCCGAATATACAACGCGGGATTTATTTTGTGGGATAAAAATAGCGAATGGGAAGTGACGACGCTTTACTGATCCTGCTATTAGCTGTGGAAACTTGGCTGACTGGAGAGGCCCGAACGAGATTTATTTATTACACGGAGGGTTAAATAAATATGCAGCCAGGAGATAAAATATCATTCGGCAGAAACAAATGGCGAGTGTTTGACAGACAAGATAATAGAGCATTAATTATTTACTGAGTATGTTATAGAACAACGTCCCTACCATGACGCTTATAGAGAAATAACGTGGGCTGAATGTACGTTAAAAAAATACCTTAACGGCGATTTTTATGACCAATTCATGGCGATGGCAGATGCATCGGCGGCGTCCGTCCCGCGTTGTGGCTGAAAATTTAGCATAATTTAATTCACGGCCGCTTCATCATGTGTTTGCATGCTGAGGCGGTTTTGGTTCTGTGGCCTACATGAAAGCTGGATGGCTGCATTGTCCGGCGGTGAAGAACGGCTTCAGCCTTCCTGAGGCTTGCCGCCCCGGCGTTCACTCAGCCAGTCCTGCACCTCGACAACGTAGGTATCCGGCGCTTTCTTAAGCATCTTCCGGGTCAGATCCAGAATCGTATGCTGGGCGAGCGCTTCTTCCATGCGCTGTTGGGCGGTGTCCATGACGGCCCGCACGCTGCAGGGGGAATCGCAGGCCCAGGCCGGCGGCTCATCGTTAAACACGGCGACGCGCTGGCGGATTTCGCGACATTCGAACAGCTTTTTGCTGTCGTCGATGGCGTGAACCACGTCCAGCACGGTGATCTCTTCCGGCGGCCGGGCAAGACGAAATCCGCCGCCGCGCCCTTCGGTGCTTTCCACCAGTCCGGCTTTGGCCAGGCGGGTGAAGAGTTTACCCAGAAAAACATACGGAATGCCGTGCAGCTCCGCGATTTCACGCACGTTCATCTCCTGCGTATTGCCGCGGGCGTCCACCATGCACATCAGGCTGTGAACGCCATATTCGACGCCAGAACTGAAAAAACTCATACCTTGACTCCGAAACCGGTCGCTTGTCGTTATCTGGGATTAATTGCATCTTAGTATAGGCATCCTGATGTCCGGCGTCGATTTATCTTTGCGCAAAGCGGCCATGGTGGCATATGTGAGATTTAACTCGGATTTTTATTGTCTCATATTGATGTCGTGCATTCGTTATCTCATCATATCTGATTTGATATTTAATTTATTAAAAATCATGAAGATGAATAAACTTTATTATTCCGGTGTTCAAAATGATTTACTCCATCAATCTAGGATTGATATAGTCTTAGTATTGAGTGCGGTATAAAAAAAGAACCCGAGGTAAGCATGAACCAGAACATCGTCATCGTTGGCGCCGGCTTTGCCGGTATGTGGTCAGCCCTTAGCGCGGCGCGGATTGCGTCAAGCCAGAATCGCGCGGATATCACCGTTACTGTGATAGCTCCGCAGCCTGAATTGCGGGTTCGTCCCCGCTTCTATGAAAACAATCCTGAAACGTTGGTTTCTCCGCTGCTGCCGCTGTTTGCCGCCACCGGCGTTCACTTTGTGGCCGGTACGGTAACGGATATTGACGATGCGGCACACCGGGTGACGTATACCGGTGAGAACGGACGCGAAGAAGTCCTGAACTTCGACAAACTGATTCTGGCCAGCGGCAGTGCGTTGAACCGTGCCGGCATTGCCGGTGCCGCAGAGTTCGCCTTTGACATCGATCAGGCTGAGTCTGCCGGGCGGTTCGATCGTCATCTGCACGATCTGGCCGGGCGCGAATCAAGCGCCGCCCGCAACACTTTCGTGGTGTGCGGCGGCGGGTTGACGGGCATTGAACTGGCGACGGAGTTGCCGTCGCGCGCCCGCGCCGTGCTGGGCGAAAATGCCGATATCCGGGTGATCGTCGTTGAACGAGGCGATAAAATCGGCGGGCGTTTCAGCGATGAAATGCGCAGCGTCATTACCCGCGCCTCGCAGGCGCTGGACGTGGAGTGGCGGCTGAACAGCACCGTGGAGGCCGTACAACAGGACGGCGTGCTGCTGACGGACGGGACGTTTATTCCCGCCCTGTCGGTGATCCTCACCGCCGGCGTCAATGCCAGTGCTTTAACCGCCCGTATTGCGGGAGAGAAAGACGCCCGTGGGCGCCTGCACGTCGATGACAACCTGAAGGTGATTGGTCAGGAAGACATTTATGCCACGGGCGATGTGGCTTATGCGGTGTGTGATGAAGAAGGGCGTCATGCATTGATGACCTGCCAGCACGCGATTCCGATGGGGAAATTTGCCGGCAATAACGCCGCCGCCGCGCTGGCTGGCATTGCGCCGCTGCCTTACCGCCAGCCTGGTTACGTCACCTGCGTGGATCTGGGGGCCTGGGGGGCGGTCTACACCGAAACATGGCAGCAGAACGTAAAATCGGTCCAGGACGAGGCGAAAAAAATCAAGGTTTCCATCACCAACACGTTGATCTATCCGCCGGAGGCAGATAAAGAAAAGGCCTTCCTTCAGGCCGATCCGTTAGCGCCGTTCGTTTGATAACATGTCGGGCGGGGCGCCGTTTGTCCCGTCCGGTTTAGTGAGCGGTCACTCACGCCAGTGTTCCGGTTTCATCAGGCTCTGCGCGCACTGAACGTCTCCGCGCGCTACGACCTCTTCCGGCGTTATTTTTTGCACCATCCAGCAGGATTTCACCGCTTCCGGAATGGGATACGGCGCCGGATACCCCAGATTGCCCGCACCGGGGATGAAACCGTGGCGCGGGTAATAATCATGATGGCCCAGCACATAGACCAGCTTGCTGCCCATCTCCCGCAGATGTTCGATTCCTGAACGGATAAGCAACCCTCCGACCCCCATTTTCTGATATTCGGGGATGACGGCCAGCGGGGCGAGAATATGCATCATCGGCGCGTCGGTGCGGCCTTTGAACGTAGCGCGGGTAAAGAGAATATGGCCGACGGCTTTTCCGTCATGCCTGGCAAGCAGGGACAACATGGGACGCGCCGTTTCATCAGCCAGTAACTCGGCAACCAGGTTCGCCTCTTTTTCAAAACCGAATGCCCGGGTTTCAACTTCCCGGATGTCACCGGCGTCATCCGCGGTGGTGATGTGGATGGTGAAATGGTGCTGTGTCATAACGCTCTCCTTTGCTGTTAAGGACGAAAGTAACATTTTTCTCTTCTCCGGCAACGCCTTCCGGCCTCCTCTTCACTGTCCCCCCGCCTATAATTCGTTATACTTACGCCCCTCACGATGTCAGTAAGGATAAGTACAATGGAACAGCAATACGGCCGCCTAGTGCGACACGCGGCGTTAGCGGCGACGGGCGTAGCTTCGGTGCTGTTAGTGATCAAAATTCTGGCCTGGTGGCATACCGGGTCAGTGAGTTTGCTGGCGGCGCTGGTTGATTCCCTGGTCGATATCGCCGCCTCGCTGACCAACCTGCTGGTGGTGCGTTATTCCCTGCAACCGGCAGACGAAGAGCACACCTTCGGGCACGGCAAAGCGGAATCGCTGGCGGCGCTGGCCCAGAGCATGTTTATCTCCGGTTCCGCGTTGTTTCTGTTTCTGAGCGGCTTTCAGCACCTGTTGTCGCCGGAACCGATGAACGATCCCGGCGTCGGCGTCGGGGTTACCGTGGTGGCACTGCTGGTGACGATGGTGTTGGTCACGTTTCAGCGTTGGGTGGTGCGTAAAACCCGCAGCCAGGCGGTGCGTGCCGATATGCTGCATTACCAGTCAGACGTTATGATGAACGGCGCCATTCTGGTTGCGCTGGGCCTGAGCTGGTACGGCTTTACGCGTGCAGACTCCTTGTTTGCGCTGGGGATCGGCGTTTATATTCTGTACAGCGCATTGCGGATGGGGTATGAAGCCGTGCAGTCGTTGCTGGATCGCGCGCTGAGCGATGACGAATGCAATGCCATCATCGAGGTGGTGCGCAACTGTCCGGGCGTAACCGGCGCGCACGATCTGAAGACCCGGCAGTCCGGGCCGACGCGCTTTATTCAGCTGCATATTGAAATGGAAGACACGCTGCCGCTGTTTGAAGCGCACCGTATCGCCGAAAATGTGGAAAGCCGGTTGTTACAGCATTTTCCCGGCGCGGACGTGATCATTCATCAGGATCCCCGCTCGGTTGTACCGGATGATAAAAGAGGCCGTTGGATAGGATAAAAGCGGGCTATGCTTAAGGCCTAAAAGGCTAAAATGCGTTTTATCCAAGATGTGCTGTGATTTTTTTTACCGCAAAATAGACTGACCTGAATCAATTCAGCTCGGGTTTTTTGATATACTATCCGACAGTAAAAGCGCTGAATGTTCATTTTCTGTACCAGACATATTTAGCGGCCTGAATAATTTTAAGATAAAGCATCCTGAACTCAGAGGTAGTCATGATCAAGAAAATCGGTGTTTTAACGAGCGGTGGTGACGCGCCGGGTATGAACGCTGCTATTCGCGGTGTAGTGCGTGCGGCGCTCAGTGAAGGTCTGGAAGTCTACGGTATTCACGATGGTTACCAGGGTCTGTATGAAGGCCGTATGGAAAGACTGGACCGCTCCAGCGTTTCTGACATGATTAACCGCGGTGGTACCTTCCTCGGTTCCGCCCGTTTCCCGGAGTTCCGTGACGAGAAAGTGCGCGAAAAGGCCGTGGAAAATATGAAAAAGTTTGGTCTGGATGCGCTGGTGGTTATCGGCGGTGACGGTTCCTACCTCGGCGCCAAGCGCCTGACGGAAATGGGCTTTCCCTGCATCGGCCTGCCGGGCACCATCGACAACGATGTTGCGGGCACCGACTACACCATCGGCTACTTCACCGCGCTGGAAACCGTGGTTGAAGCCATTGACCGCCTGCGCGACACATCTTCCTCTCACCAGCGTATCTCCATCGTAGAAGTGATGGGCCGTTACTGCGGCGACCTGACCCTGGCTGCGGCGATTGCCGGCGGGTGTGAGTTCATCGTGCTGCCGGAAGTGGAATTCAACCGTGAAGACTTGGTCTGTGAGATCAAGGCCGGCATTATGAAAGGTAAAAAACACGCCATCGTGGCCATTACCGAGCACATCTGTGATATCGATGAGCTGGCGCGCTATATTGAGAATGAAACCGGCCGCGAAACCCGTGCCACCGTTCTGGGCCACATTCAGCGCGGCGGAGCGCCGGTCGCGTATGACCGTATTCTGGCTTCGCGCATGGGCGCGTACTCTATCGAATTGCTGCTGCAAGGCTACGGCGGTCGCTGCGTAGGTATCCAGAACGAGAAAATGGTTCACCACGACATCATCGACGCCGTTGAAAACATGAAGCGTCCGTTTAAGAAAGACTGGCTGGAAACAGCGAAAAAGCTGTATTAATTCGTTCTTAAATGACATGTTCCTGCGAGCGCGCAGGGGCAAAAAGACGGGTATAGCGGGATGGGCCGCTATACCCGTTTGTTTACTGTAACAGATGCTTTTCCGTTGCTTCCCTTCTTCCCATCGACGCTACCTGCTGATATTTCTCGTTGCTGCTTTCCGGCTGATTAGTCAAAAACGGAATAAATACGATTTTTTTATTCTTTAGCGACCGCGGCGCTTTCTGGCAGTCTCTTAATCAATCGCTTATCACAATAACGTTATGAGACTGGGGAAAATTGCTATGCGTAAATGGGGTATCGGACTGTCATTGTTGTTGGTTGCTGGTGGTGCTTTGGCGAAGGATATTCAGTTGCTGAACGTGTCATACGATCCGACGCGCGAGCTGTACCAGCAATACAACGCCGCATTCAGTCAGCACTGGAAGCAGGAAACCGGCGACACGGTAACCATTCGCCAGTCGCACGGCGGCTCCGGCAAACAGGCGACATCGGTGATTAACGGCATTGAGGCTGATGTGGTGACGCTGGCGCTGGCCTATGACGTTGATGCCATTGCCGAGCGCGGGCGAATTGATAAAAACTGGATCAAGCGTCTGCCGGATAACTCCGCACCTTACACGTCCACCATCGTTTTTCTGGTGCGTAAGGGAAACCCCAAGCAGATCCATGACTGGAACGATTTGATTAAGCCCGGTATTTCCGTGATCACCCCCAACCCGAAAACTTCCGGCGGCGCGCGCTGGAACTATCTGGGCGCCTGGGGTTACGCCCTGGACCAAAATAATAACGACGCAGGCAAGGCGCAGGCATTCGTCAAAGCGCTGTATAAAAACGTAGAGGTGCTGGATTCCGGCGCTCGCGGGGCAACGAATACCTTTGTTGAACGCGGTATCGGCGACGTCCTGATCGCCTGGGAAAACGAAGCGCTGCTGGCGCTGCATGAGCTGGGTAAAGACAAGTTTGAGATTGTCACGCCGAGTGAGTCGGTTCTGGCGGAACCGACGGTGTCGGTGGTGGATAAGGTGGCGGACAAACGCGATACCCGTAAGGTGGCGGAGGCTTACCTGCAATACCTCTATTCGCCGGAAGGCCAGACGATTGCGGCAAAAAACTTTTATCGTCCGCGTGATGAAAAGATCGCCAAACAATTTTCCGCCCAGTTTCCGCAGCTGAAGCTGTTCACGGTGGATGAGAAATTCGGCGGATGGCAAAAAGCGCAGCAGGAACACTTCGCGACGGGTGGGATCTTCGATCAGATTACGCAACGCTGATCCGTCACTGATAACACCCTGTAAACGCAAACACCGCCGGGAAGGCGGTGTTTGTCATTCCGATCATCCAGGCGGTGATCAGGCTTTGTGTTTGGCTTGCGCCGCAGCTTTAACGATTACCGCGAAGGCATCAGCCTTCAGGGAAGCGCCGCCGACCAGGGCGCCGTCGATATCCGGCTGGGTGAACAGTTCCGCCGCGTTAGATGCGTTAACGGAGCCGCCGTACTGGATAATGACGCTTGCCGCCGCTTCCGCGTTATGTTTGGCAATGTGGTCACGGATAAATTTATGCACGGCCTGTGCCTGCGCAGGCGTTGCGGATTTGCCGGTGCCGATGGCCCAAACGGGTTCGTAGGCGATAACGGTATCTTTAAAGACCTGAGCGCCCATGGTTTTCAGCACGGCGTCCAGCTGGCGGGCGCACACTTCTTCGGTTTTTCCGGCCGCGTTTTCTGCTTCGGTTTCACCGATGCACAGTACCGGAACCAGGCCGGCTTCTTTGATTACGGCGAATTTCTCGGCGATGAACTCATCACTCTCTTTGTGATAAGTACGACGCTCGGAGTGACCGATGATGACGTATTTGGTGCCAACGTCCTTCAGCATTTCAACGGAGGTTTCACCGGTGAAAGCCCCGGAAACGTTGGTGCCGGTGTCCTGGGCGCCCAGCGCGATGCGGCTGCCGGCCAGTTCATGTTTGGCCATGTCCAGATAAATGGCCGGCGGCGCGATTGCGACTTCACAACCGGCAACGGTGCTGACTTCGTTGCGCAGCGCAGCGATCAGCTCGTGAACCATATGGCGGCTGCCGTTCAGCTTCCAGTTACCCATGACTAATGGATGACGCATTTTATTTCCTCCGCTTCGGGAACGTGTATTCGTAAAAAGTGACTGCCCTGTCGGCATGATGCATGCAGAGCAGTATAGGAACTTAATCTGTTCTGAATATTGCCTTCCATCATGAAACGTTGTTTAACCCGCGTTTCCGGATAGAGACAGCTTAATCGGTTCAACAGCGAAAGTAACACCTTTTTCTCCATTATCTGACACGACATAGCGCAGTGCGCCGTCAGTCACGGAGAAGTAACGCCGGCCTTTACCTGCCTCCAGCAATTTCATCACTTTAGCCACACTTTGCTCCGGCGTCATGGCGGTTGCGAACTCACGCATGATGGCGGCCATATAGTTGACGGCCAGCGTCCGCGACGACTTATCGTCGTCGCCGGGAGAGAGATAGGTGAGCTGGAGGCTTTTGATCTTCCCGGTGCCTTTCTCCAACGCCACCGAAGAGTATAGCGTTTCATCAATCTTGACGGCGGCGCGGGTAATGCTGGTTTCCTCTCCGCTGAGTGAAATGGCGCGGTACTCGCCGATGGGCAGGGTGGGATTATCCTGATTGTATCGGGCGCGGAATTTTACCAGCGTCAGATCGAAGGTTGGCGCGTTAGGCAGCAGATAAGGTGCGGTCGCCGGCTCATTTTGTACGGTGTGGCCCGGATCGTGGCCGATACTCTCCTCTGCCGGAGCGGGGGCGCTGACCGACAAGAGCATCAGGGAAAGAGCGGCACAGAGGATTTTCATCATTATTTTTGCATGATTAGCGTTTTCCGGTTAACTGATTAAAGCGTTTTCGGGGGGCGCTTGTCAAAATTGACCGCCGAATTTTCCCGCTGCGGCGGGATCGGGTAAACTCCGCGCGATCCTGACGAAAAATTTTGGCGAAATCATCACGTTCAGGCACAACTTATGGGTAACAGCGGGGAAAGTCATGACCCTCCAGCAATGGTGTTTTTCTTTTCGCGGCCGGATTGGGCGGCGGGACTTTTGGATCTGGGTTTTGGCCTGGATGGTGCTAATGACGGCCGCATTCGCACTGGCGCAATACCAACTGATTTCCATGCAGTCGGCGGCTTTTTTCCTGGTGTTTCTGCTGTGGCCGACGACAGCGGTACTGGCGAAACGTCTGCACGATCGCGGTAAGTCCGGCTGGTGGGGATTGTTGCTGGTGGTTGCCTGGCTGATGATGGCGGGCAATTGGGGCATGCTGGCGCCGATTTGGCAATGGGGGATCGGGCGTTTTATTCCGACGCTGATATTGGTGATGATGGCGATCGACTGCGGTGCGTTTTTGGGCACTCAGGGCGAAAATCGCTTCGGCAAAGAAACCGAAACAGTAAATTTCCGCGGGCGCGGCGCGTAGCCACGCCGCGCCCTGAAATCGTTTACCAGTAATGCTCGCTGGTAATATGGCCCGGCTTGCGGCGCAGGTGTTTGCGCATCTGGCGGGTTTCTTTCAGTACCTGCTGCGTATCGCGCACCATTTCCGGGTTGCCGCACAGCATCACATGGCTGTGTTCCGCCGAGATCGTCAGCCCGACGGCGGCTTCCAGTTCACCTTGTTCAATCAGCGCCGGAATGCGTCCGGTCAGCGATCCGGCCGCGTCTTCGCGGCTGACGACGGTCTGGATGCGCAGTTTGCCCTGGTAGCGCTGTTGCAGGCTTTGCATCAGCGGCAGGTAGCTCAGATCGCGCGCATAGCGCGCCGCATGTACCAGCACGATGTTCTCGAAACGATCGAGATCGCGTCCTTCCTGCAAAATAGAAAGATAAGGGCCAAGGGCGGTGCCGGTTGCCAGCATCCACAGGGTCTGGCTGTCCGGCACTTCCTCAAGGACGAAGAAACCGGCGGCTTCTTCAGTGATTAACAGCGAATCCCCGGCTTGCAGCGCATGCAGGCGGGGACTTAACTTACCGTCAGGTACGGTAACCAGATAAAACTCGAGATCATTGTCACCGGGCGCATTAACGTAGGAATAAGCGCGCTGGACGCGCTCGCCACCGATATCCATTCCCAGCTTGGCAAACTGCCCCGCGGTGAAAGGGCGCACCGGCGCCTGTAAGGTAATGCTGAACAAATTATCGGTCCAGTGTCGGACCTGAGTGATGTTGCCCGTGACCCATTCGGCCATATCTATTGCTCCCGTGGAGTGATGCGGTATGCACAACGGCGTGATCCGGCAATGATATGCTCGATACGTTCAATTTGGTAGTTCGGGCCTAACAAACGTCCCAGCAGTTTAAGCTCCGAGTTACATAAATGCCCGCAGGTGGTGGCCGCCACGCCGATCGGACAGTGGTTTTCTACCAAAATGCAGGCGCCGTCGCTGGTTTCCAGATCGGCCATATAGCCGTCGTTCTGGCGCAGACGGGCCAGCGCCTGGAAACGCTCCGTGCCTTCGGGGTATTTTTTCAGTTCCTCGGCGTAACGCTGGTAGAGATCGTTTTCGCGTACGTCAATCAGGCGTTCGACGCCTTCGTCCCCGAAAAGTTTATTGGCAGCATTCAGCAGGACGCGTGAAAGGTCCTGATGCCTGTCGGGAAATTGCGCATGCCCTTTGCTGGTCAGCGACCAATAACGCGTGGGGCGTCCGACCTTGGTGCGGGACTCCTCGTAGCAAACCAGCTCGCGCTGCTCCAACTGCTGGAGGTGCTGACGAATTCCCATCGTGGTAATGGAAATACGATCGGCCAGCATTTTGGCTGACTGGGGTCCCAGGCTTTTCAATTGCAACAAAATCAATTCTGGTGTCTTCATGCACACTAGTCCTTGTGGTGGTATGTATTAGAGTTCTTATATTCATTTGGTGAATAAATTAATATGTGCTGCTCCTTTACGCTTTTTGTAGTGATTTTCGCTACTGTCAGCGCGGCTTTACATACCTGGCACTAAAAGGTGTCAATAGAAAGCGGGATAAAATCCTGTAGGAAATAGCAGGAGAAATTTATTCTGTTACATTATGCCCGAATATATAACTTGATATATCTGACTGATATCAAGACTACGATTTTTTTTGCTAAAAAAATAGACACCGCCTACATAATATAATGAGAAGACTAGAAAATTTTCACCTGCTGATCATGTTGATTTTGCTTGTGGCCGTCGGACAAATGGCGCAGACCATCTATGTTCCCTCTATCGCGGACATGGCAAAAGACCTGAACGTACGTACCGGTGCTGTTCAGCGCGTTATGGCGGCCTATTTACTGACGTATGGCGCCTCACAGCTTTTTTACGGCCCCCTTTCCGATCGTGTGGGGCGCCGGCCGGTGATCTTGCTGGGCATGGTTATCTTCATGGCCGGCGCGACGCTGGCGCTGCTGGCGCCGAACCTGCATACGCTGGTGGCGGCGAATGCGTTACAGGGGCTGGGAACCGGCGTTGCCGGCGTGATGGCGCGCACGATGCCGCGCGATCTCTATTCGGGAACGTCCCTGCGTTATGCCAACAGCCTGCTGAACATGGGCATTTTGGTCAGCCCGTTGCTGGCGCCGCTGATCGGCGGCGTGCTGGATGCCGCCATCAACTGGCGTGCCTGTTATGCGTTTTTACTGCTGTTATGCGCCGGCGTGGCGTTTTCCATGTATCGCTGGCTGCCGGAAACCCGCCCGGTTCAGACCGAACGGCGAAAAATGCTGACCAGCTACCGGACGCTGCTGGGCAACGGCGCTTTCAGCTGCTATCTGGTGATGCTGATTGGCGGGCTGGCCGGGGTGGCGGTGTTTGAAGCCTGCGCCGGCGTGCTGCTGGGCGGCGTACTGGGGCTGAGCGGCGTGGTGGTCAGCGTGCTGTTCATCTTGCCGGTGCCGGCGGCTTTCTTCGGCGCCTGGTATGCCGGGCGGCAGGGGAAAAGCTTTTCTACGCTGATGTGGCATGCGGTGACGTGCTGCCTGCTGGCCGGCGCGCTGATGTGGATACCTTCCTGGTTTGACATCATGAATATCTGGACGCTGATCGTGCCCGCAGCACTGTTCTTCTTCGGCGCCGGCATGCTGTTTCCGCTGGCGACCACCGGGGCGATGGAGCCGTTCCCGTTTTTGGCCGGTGCGGCCGGGGCATTGGTAGGCGGATTACAAAACGTCGGCTCGGGCGCGATGGCCTGGTTCTCCGCGACGTTGCCGCAAACCGGCCAGTTCAGCGTGGGGATGCTGATGAGCGCGATGGCGGTGATGATTTTGCTGTGCTGGCTGCCGCTGGCGCATAAGATGCAGCACCAGGGGCATGCGGTTTAGGCCTTGCCGGAAGATATGAAAAAAACCAGCGGGTTTGACGCCGCTGGTTTTTTTGTTTCTGCGGAGGAATCAGAGAATGATTTCACCGATTTGCGGATCTTTGCGGTCAAGATAATGGGTGGAGCGGATGCGGCGGATGGTGCGTGACTTGCCGCGGATCAGCAGCGTTTCCGTAGTGGCGATGTTGCCTTTACGGTAGATGCCGTCCAGCAGATCGCCTTTGGTGATGCCGGTGGCGGAAAATATCACGTTGTCATTACGCGCCATGTCGCCCAACAGCAGCACTTTGCCTGCCTCAATACCCATTTGCGCGCAGCGCGCCAGCTCCTGCTCGCCGATCGCGCGGTTGGCCGGGGTATCTCCCTTGACCTGGTGACGGGGCAGCAAACGGCCCTGCATGTCGCCGTCCAGCGCGCGGATCACCGCAGCGGACACCACGCCCTCCGGCGCGCCGCCGATGCCGTACATCACATCCACTTCGCTTTCCGGCATGCAGGTCAGGATAGAGGCGGCGACGTCGCCGTCAGGAATGGCGAACACCTTCACGCCCAGCGTCTGCATGTCGCCGATCATGGCGTCATGGCGCGGCTTCGCCAGCGTAATCACGGTCAGCTCCGTCAACGGCTTGCCGAGTCGCGCAGCGATATTACGCAGGTTTTCGGCCAGCGGCAGATTCATGTCGATCACGCCTTTGGCCTGCGGGCCGACTACCAGCTTCTCCATATACATATCCGGGGCGCGCAGGAAGGTGCCTTTGTCGCCCACCGCCATCACCGCCAGGGCATTGGCCTGGCCCATCGCAGTCATGCGGGTGCCTTCGATGGGATCGACGGCGATATCGACCTGATCGCCGGAGCCGGAGCCGACCTTCTCGCCGATGTACAGCATCGGCGCTTCATCGATCTCGCCTTCGCCGATGACGATTTCACCGGCGATATTGACCTGGTTGAGCATAATGCGCATGGCGTTGACCGCCGCGCCGTCGGCGGCGTTTTTGTCGCCGCGTCCGAGCCACTTGTAGCCGGCCAGCGCCGCCGCTTCGGTGACGCGGGAAAATTCGATGGCTAATTCGCGTTTCATGAGGAACCCGTGGAACAGAATGGAAAAAGTGATGGGCCGGGATTCTACCACAAGGGGAAAGAACGGCCGCACAAAAATGGAACGAGGGCCTGAATGATGACGCGCCAGGAATAAAAAAAGGCCGGGTTTCAACCCGGCCTCTGCGTTTTCAGCCACTCCGGGCGTTAGTCGTGATCTTCCCACGCCTGAGCGCGCGCCACGGCTTTTTTCCAGCCGCTGTAGCGGTAGTTACGCTCGGTGGTTTCGATGCCGGGGCGGAACTCCCGCTCAATGGCCGCTTTGCTGCGCAGCTCTTCCAGGTCGCTCCAGTAACCGACGGCAAGACCGGCCAGATAGGCCGCGCCCAGCGCGGTAACTTCGCGGACTTCGGGGCGCTCGACGCGGGTGCCCAGAATGTCGGACTGGAACTGCATCAGGAAGTTGTTGGCTACCGCGCCGCCGTCAACGCGCAGCGATTGCAGGCGGGTGTTGGCGTCGGCCTGCATGGCGTCCAGCACGTCGCGGGTCTGATAGGCGATGGACTCCAGCGTGGCGCGGATGATGTGATTGCTGTTTACCCCGCGCGTCAGGCCGAAGATCGCGCCGCGGGCGTAGGGGTCCCAGTACGGGGCGCCCAGGCCGGTGAAGGCAGGCACGACGTAAACGCCGTTGCTGTCTTTCACTTTGGTGGCGAAGTATTCGGAGTCTGCGGCGTCGTTAATCAGCTTCAATTCGTCGCGCAGCCATTGAATGGACGCGCCGCCGATAAAGACCGCGCCTTCCAGCGCGTAGTTGACTTCACCGCGCGGGCCGCAGGCAATGGTGGTCAGCAGGCCGTGCTGCGACTGCACCGCTTCGGTGCCGGTATTCATCAGCAGGAAGCAGCCGGTGCCATAGGTGTTTTTCGCCATGCCGGGCTGAACGCACAGCTGGCCGTAAAGCGCCGCCTGCTGGTCGCCCGCGATGCCGGCGATGGGAATACGGGTGCCGCCCTTACCGCCGATGTTGGTTTGTCCATACACTTCAGACGAAGGGCGAACCTTCGGCAGCATGGCGCGCGGAATGTCCAGCACCTGCAGCATACGCTCGTCCCAGTCCAGCTCGTGGATGTTGAACAGCATGGTACGCGAGGCGTTGGTGTAATCGGTAACGTGAACGCGGCCCTGGGTCATTTTCCACACCAGCCAGGTGTCCACGGTGCCGAACAGCAGTTCGCCGCGCTTGGCGCGTTCACGCGCGCCCTCAACGTGATCCAGAATCCACTTCACCTTGGTGCCGGAGAAGTAAGGGTCGACGACCAGGCCGGTGTTGTGGCGGATGTACTCTTCCAGCCCGTCTTTTTTCAGTTGCTCGCAGATGTCCGCGGTGCGGCGGCACTGCCAGACAATAGCGTTGTAGATCGGTTTACCGGTTTCACGCTCCCAGACGATGGTGGTTTCCCGCTGGTTGGTGATGCCGATGCCGGCGATTTGGTCGGAACTGATATCCGCCTTGGCCAGCACTTCTACCAGCGTGGAACTCTGCGTCGCCCAAATCTCCATCGGGTCGTGTTCAACCCAGCCCGCTTTGGGGTAGATTTGCGTGAACTCTCGTTGTGAAACGCTGATGATATTGGCGTCGTGGTCAAGCACCACGGCACGTGAGCTGGTGGTTCCCTGATCGAGCGCGACAATGTATTTCTTTTCTGTCGTCATAACGGTAATCCTGCAAATGAATAGGCAAAACGAATAACTAAAAAAATAATAGCCGACGGTCAGTGCCGCCGGCTACGGGATTAAGCCTTACGCTCGGTGGTTGAAGAGGATGTTTCATCCTCCAGGATGCAGACGTCGCAAGGCAGGTTGCGGCCAATCAGCGAGCGATAACCGAAGGCGCCCAGGCATGCGCCGACGATGGGACCGAAAATCGGCACCAGGAAGTAGGGGATGCTGCGATCGCCGGTGAAGGCAACCTCACCCCATCCGGCCAGCCAGGCGAACAGCTTGGGCCCGAAGTCACGCGCCGGGTTAAGGGCGAAGCCGGTCAGCGGCCCCATGGAGGCGCCGATTACCGCGATCAGGATACCGATCAGCAGCGGCGCCAGCGGGCCGCGCGGAACGCCGTTGCCGTCGTCAGTCAGCGCCAGGATCAGGCACATCATGATGGCGGTGATGATGGCTTCAACCAGGAAAGCCTGACCGATGGCGATGTGCGGGTTCGGGTAGGTGGAGAAAACGCCGGCTAACTCAAGGCTTTCCACGCTGCCGCGCACCATGTTGTGCGTCTGCTCGAAATCAATGAACAGGCTGTAGTAGAGGGTATAGACTACCGCCGCCGAGCAAAATGCGCCGGCGATCTGAGACAGGATGTAGGGAACGACCTTGCGCTTGTCGAAACAGGCAAACAGCCATAAGGCGATGGTCACGGCAGGGTTCAGGTGTGCACCGGAAATCGCGGAGGTCAGATAAACCGCCATGGCGACGCCCAAGCCCCAAATGATGCTGATTTCCCACTGGCCGAAGCTTGCGCCGGCAAGCTTTAAGGCTGCAACGCATCCGCAGCCGAAAAAGATCAGGAGCGCCGTGCCGAGGAATTCCGCGATGCATTGCCCTTTTAACGTTGAACTTGCGGTTTGGCTCATGATGATGTCCTAACACAATTATTTGTAGGGTAGTTATTATTCCGGCGAAGCGGTTCGCCGGAGTTATGTAAATTTATCGTTAATGCGCGAAAACGAGAAATACCGAAATCAAATTGTGTGTTGTTCGTCAAATTAATGAGTGGAAATGCGCGTTGTGGCGCAATTGGGCGCAAACAAGAGTGTGAGCGATCTGACAATTTGCCCGTTGGTTGTAACCGGAGCTCAACATTCGGGAACCCGCCGATAGCGTTTTAAGGCTAAACCGATAGCGCGGCGGGGGATATTTGTTACAGTCGTTTGCCCGATGCGCCGGTATCGCGCTAGACAGTAGGGAATACGCTACATACAATCGGTAGCAGAAGCTGGCCGTAAGGTCATTTTGGGGCGCTGATTACTGGGCGCGGATATTTTCGGCGCGGGAACGTTTTCCCGCGGTTGCGGATGTACGCCTGGCTAGATTGAGAGGACTGAAGAATGTCATTTGAAGTATTTGAGAAACTGGAAGCAAAAGTTCAGCAGGCGATTGACACCATCACGCTGTTGCAGATGGAAATTGAAGAGCTAAAAGAGAAGAACAACCAATTGTCCCAGGACATTCAGCATGCCGCGGGCGACCGTGAGTCGCTGGTGCGCGAAAATGCGCAACTGAAGGAAGAGCAGGCGGCCTGGCAGGAGCGCCTGCGCACGCTGTTGGGCAAAATGGATGAAGTAAACTAAGTTATTACGCGTAGCGTAAACGAAAACAAGGCGCCGTTCGGCGCCTTATTGTTATCTGTGATTGTGCGGCAGTGATTACTCGATATCCAGCGGCTCTTCCGCCAGAATGATGCCGGTGTTGTCGGCATACAGGTGATCGCCGGAGAAGAAGGTGACGCCGCCGAAGTTGACGCGCACGTCGCTTTCGCCGATGCCTTCGCTGTCGGCGCCGGCAGGAATGGCGGCCATGGCCTGAATGCCGATGTCCAGCTCTTCCAGATCGTCAACCTGGCGCACCGCGCCGTAAACGACGATGCCTTCCCACTCGTTTTGTAATGCCAGGCGCGCCAGCTCTGCGTTGATCAGCGCCCGACGCACTGAACCGCCGCCGTCGACCACCAGCACGCGCCCACGGCCGTTCTCTTCCAGCAATTCATAGAGCAGGCCGTTATCCTCAAAGCATTTCACCGTGGTGATTTGCCCGCCAAACGAAGTACGTCCGCCAAAATTGGAGAACAGAGGTTCAACCACATTCACTTCTTCATGGTAAATGTCGCACAGTTCGGAAGTATCGTATTTCATAGGATCGACGTCTGATGATGGCCGCAGGGATTGTTAGTATATCCCCTTAGTGAGGCTGTTTGCAAAACCGCCAGTTGTTAAGGCAGAAGTTTCTTCGGCTCCGGCGCACATTTTGTTGTCCGCCGGAGACCATTAACTCAGAACTACGCCGATGGCGAACAGCAGGTTGGTGAGCAGCGCGCACTTCACCATGCTTTCCAGCATAGGGCGCATGGCGGCGGGCGTTTGCTCGTGCAGGACGTAGCGGATGTGGCGCAGCAGCGCCGGAATGGCCAGGACGAACAGCCACCCGCTCCAGCTTTTCAGGTTGAACAGTGCGAACAAGGCCAGGCAGACCACGGCGCCAATCAGCAGAGCGGCATGATAGTAGCGGGCGCGCACCGGCCCCAGGCGGACTGCCAGCGTGTTCTTGCCGTTTTGCGCGTCGTTCTCGATATCGCGCAGGTTATTGATGTTGAGCACCGCCACGGCCAGCAGGCCGCAGGCCGTGGCCGGCAGCATAACCACGCTGCTGAAGACGTTGGCCTGCAGGTAGTACGTTCCCGCCACGCTCAGCCAGCCGAAGAAAACCAGCACCGAAATATCGCCCAGCCCCATGTAGCCATAGGGACGGGTGCCGACGGTATAGGTGATGGCCGCGACGATAGCCATCAGGCCCAGTATCAGGAAGCCGAACACGTCTTCCGGCTTTTCGCAGGCCACGGCGATAAGCGCGATGCCTGAAATGATGGTCAGCAGCACGGTCAGCATCAGGGCGCGTTTCATCTGCGGCTGGGTGATGACCCCTTTTTGCATGCCGCGCAACGGCCCGATACGCTCTTCCGTATCGCTGCCTTTAACCGCGTCGCCGTAATCGTTAGCCAGATTCGACAGAATCTGCAGCATGGCGGCGGTAAGCAGGGCGAGCAACGCGACGTCCGCTTTGAAAGCGTGCTGCCAGAAAGCGATGGCAGAGCCGGTAATAATAGAGGCCAGCGCCAGGGGGAGCGTGCGTAACCGCAGGCTTTCCAGCCAGGCTTGGGTTCGGCTGATCGGGGTTGATGAGCTCATGTTCCAGTTCAGTGTTAGGGTGAATATGCGTAATTGTGCGCAGAATATCACCATGTCAACTTCGATATCTATAACATCAAAGAGTAATTTATTGATTATTATAGGAATAAAAAAGGGAGGCCAGCGCCTCCCTTAACAATGTATAACCGCAGGGACGGTTCCTGATATGAATTATAGGATAAACCGACTCAGATCTTCATCTGCTACGAGCTCATCCAGATGATTTCGCACGTATTCCGCATCAATGGTGATGGATTTTCCACTGATATCGCTGGCTTCGAAAGAGATTTCTTCCATCAGGCGCTCAAGCACGGTATGTAAACGGCGCGCACCAATGTTTTCTGCGGTTTCGTTCACCTGCCAGGCCGCTTCGGCAATATGGCGGATGCCGTCCGGCGTGAAGCTGATGCTGACGCCCTCGGTCGCCATCAGCGCCTGGTACTGCTCGGTCAGCGATGCGCTCGGCTCGGTCAGGATACGTTCAAAATCTTCCGTGGTCAGCGCCTGCAGCTCAACGCGGATAGGCAGACGACCCTGAAGTTCGGGGATCAGGTCTGACGGGCTGGCGATCTGGAAAGCGCCGGAGGCGATAAACAGGATATGGTCGGTTTTTACCATGCCGTGCTTGGTCGACACCGTACAGCCTTCCACCAGCGGCAGTAAATCGCGCTGCACGCCTTCACGTGAAACGTCCGGCCCGGAGGATTCGCCGCGTTTACAGATTTTATCGATCTCATCGATAAAGACGATGCCGTGCTGCTCAACGGCGTCGATAGCCTGCTGCTTCAGCTCTTCCGGATTCACCAGTTTGGCGGCTTCTTCTTCGATCAACAGCTTAAGCGCTTCTTTAATCTTGAGCTTGCGGGCTTTTTTCTTCTGGCCGCCCAGGTTCTGGAACATGGACTGCAGCTGGTTGGTCATCTCTTCCATGCCCGGAGGCGCCATGATTTCTACGCCCATCGGCGAAGCGGCGGCGACTTCGATTTCGATCTCTTTATCGTCCAGCTCGCCTTCGCGCAGCTTTTTGCGGAAGGTCTGCCGCGCCGGAGATTGCTCGGCGCTTTGCTCCGCCTGGCCCCAGTTGTTTTTTGCCGGCGGGATGAGCGCGTCCAGAATGCGTTCTTCCGCCAGCTCTTCAGCGCGGTAGCGGTTTTTCTCGATGGACTGAAGGCGGACCATTTTAATCGCCGAATCAGTCAGATCGCGGATGATGGAGTCGACTTCTTTGCCTACGTAGCCCACTTCGGTGAACTTGGTGGCTTCTACTTTAATGAACGGCGCGTTAGCCAGCTTGGCCAGGCGGCGGGCGATTTCGGTTTTACCCACCCCGGTCGGACCGATCATCAGAATGTTTTTCGGCGTCACTTCGTGGCGCAGGGTTTCGTTGAGCTGCATACGGCGCCAGCGGTTACGCAGGGCAATGGCGACAGCGCGCTTAGCCTGATGCTGGCCGATGATATAGCTGTCGAGTTCGCTGACGATTTCGCGTGGAGTCATCTCAGACATGTTCAGGGTCCTTACGCTTTGGAGTCTAATTCTTCAATGGTGTGGAAGTGGTTGGTGTAGATGCAGATATCGCCTGCAATTCCCAACGCTTTCTCCACGATCTCGCGGGCGCCCAGCTCGCTGTTTTCCAGCAGGGCGCGTGCGGCTGCCTGGGCGTAAGGCCCGCCGGAACCGATGGCGATAAGATCGTTTTCCGGCTGCACGACGTCGCCGTTGCCGGTAATAATGAGGGAGGCGTTTTCATCGGCTACCGCCAGCAGGGCTTCCAGCCTGCGCAGCATGCGATCGGTACGCCAGTCCTTGGCCAGCTCGACGGCGGCTTTCACCAGGTGGCCCTGATGCAGTTCCAGTTTACGCTCAAAGAGTTCAAACAGGGTAAAGGCGTCCGCCGTTCCTCCGGCAAAGCCGGCGATGACGCGGTCGTTGTACAGGCGGCGTACTTTGCGCACGTTGCCTTTCATGACGGTGTTACCCAAGGTTGCCTGGCCATCACCACCGATGACGACTTTACCGTTGCGGCGTACGCTTACTATTGTTGTCACGAGCAGACCCCCGTTGCTGACGAAAAGAGTTCCCCGCGTGGGTCGCGGGGCTTATCGTCAGTAAATGGGGGAGAGTTTTATGCTTTTCAACCCCCGGTGGCGAGAGGAATGCAGCTGGACATTCCCACGCCTTTCAGGCGTTGCTGCATCTTGTCGGCCGCGGCACGCGTGCTGTAAGGGCCAAGCAAGACACGGTTCCAGCCGCCGCCGGAGGTGATGCGGCTTTCAATACCCTCGAACGCCAGCTGGGCGCGCACGGATTCTGCCTGATCGGCGCTGCGGAATGAACCGCACTGCAACATCCATTTTTGCGATTTTTCCTGCTGCGGCTTTTCCTGTTGCGGTTTGGCCGCTGTCTGTTGCTGCTGGGCTGTTGCATTCGTGACCGGCGCCGGTTTCGGTTTTTGCTGCTGCTGCTGCTGCTGCGCCTGGCGCTGTTGGCTTGGCTGCGTGGCCTGTACCGGGTTGCTCTGCGTTCCCGCCGTGTTTTGGCGCGGTGCGGTGTTCTGCACCGGCGGCGTCTGGGCCGGTTGCTGAGTTACCGGCACCGCGGGCTGACGCCGGCCGGTATTTTGCGCCGGATCGTTATAAGGAACTTCAGACAGTTGGGTCGGACGCTGACGCATGTCAGCCTGCATTTGTTCCAGCAGCTGGCGTTGTTCATCCGTTAACTGGGTCTGGGAACGGATTTCCCCGCCAGCCGTCGGTTCCGTGGGCGTGGCTACGCCGACCTGACGGTTTTCCAGCTCTTTGATGTAACGCCAGCGCTCTTCGGGCTTGGGCGGCAGGCCGTTGCCGGTATGAGGCGTTTGTACCGGCGGAACGCTGTCTGCGCCCGGTTTGTGATGCATCAGGAAATACAGGCCGGCGGCAAACGTTGCCAGCACCGCAAGGGCCAGCACTATCATGGTTTTTGATGCGCCGGGCGCAGAGCGTTTGGTTTTGCGGCCGCTGCTCTTACGCTTTGCGCCGCCTGAGCGTCCACGGCTCACATAGTCTCGTTGTGCCACTGTTGATTCACTGCGTCGCGATATTGAAAAGAAGGTGACATGTTACTGAACTCATTCTGATTTAACTAGCGTTTGGGTGCAGAAGTACTTCCCCTGATAACTAATTCGCTTTCTAACAAACGCGATCCGCTTTGTACAGAATGACTTTGCAGCTGTTCAAGCAGCAGCAGCATGGCTTCACGGCCGAGTTGATAACGCGGCTGCGCCACCGTGGTTAACGGCGGATCGCTGTACTGCGACAGTTTGATGTCGTCAAAGCCCATCAGCGACACGTCTTCCGGCACGCGCAGGCCCATGCGTTTGGCCTGCGACAAGGCGCCGATCGCCATTACGTCGCTGTGGCAGAAGATTGCCGTCGGCGGCTGAGGCAGCGACATCAGCGTCGCCAGCGCCTGTGCGCCTGCTTCATAGGTAAAGTTGCCGCGCGCCACGTAGCTCTTGTCTTCCGCGATGCCGCAGCGGCGCAGGGCCTGAACGTAGCCTTGCAGGCGATAGTTGCTCAGCGGCATGTGCTCCGGCCCGGCGATGCAGCCGATGCGGTGGTGCCCCAGCTCATACAGATACAGCACGGCTTCAAAGGCGGCCGTCAGGTTGTCGATATGAACGGTGGGTAATTCCAGCTCCGGGGCGAACTCGTTGGCCATCACCATCGGCGGCAGGTTGCGCTGCTCTTCTTTGCTGGCGTCGAACGGAACGTTGGAACCGAGCAGCAGCATGCCGTCGATTTGCTTGGTGACGATCAGGTTAACGAAGGTTTTTTCCTGCTGGCTCTGCTGGGCGCAGTCACCCAACAGCACCAGGTAGTCATGCTCCGCGGCGGTGCGCTCGATCCCCTGGATCACGTCGGCAAAAAAGGGATCGCAGATATCCGGTACGATCACCAGGATAGTGCGGGATTCGTTGCGTCTGGCGCTGCGGGAAAGCGCATGGGGAGAATAACCGACGGCCATGACCGCCTGTTCCACCTTCTGACGGGTGGAAGCAGAGACTTTTTCCGGATTCATTAATGCCCGGGATACCGTGGCAGTGGATACGCCGGCTTTTTCAGCAACATCCTTCATGGTTGCAGCGGACATATTTCTCTTATCTTCCAACGCGATTCTCCTTGCGTGTCATCCTTGACGGGTAATGCAAATTCAGGTCAGCAGGCACGTTATCTGAGACAGTTATCATGCCCGTTGAAAAAAATTATTATACGGATCACATTTTAACCAGATTCGGACTTGGGATTGTTACCTTAATTTCATCAGAAATGTGACATAAATGGATTTTTTAGATCGGGATCGCAATTCATTCACTCTGAAAATTTACTTTGGCGATGTATTTGGTCGTGTTTAGCTGTCGGTCGGGTCAACATCCAGGGACCATTTTACCTTCCTTGTCTGTGGTAATGCGGTGATCTGCGGCAGTAATTGTTTCACCGTCTGTTGCAACTGCGCCCGCGACGGATGCTGTAGCAACAGTTGCCAGCGGTAACGCCCGCCGCGTTTGGGTTGCAGGGCGGGAACCGGCCCCAGCAGCCACAGCGCTTCATCTTTTGTGGGGATATCCAGCAATGCGCGGATCTGCTCCAGAAACACGCCGGCGTGACGGTTATCGTGATCGTCCGCGCGCAGGAGAATATGGTTGGTGAACGGCGGCAGGAAGACGCTCTGACGCTCTTTCAGCGCCTGTTTGGCAAAAGCGTCGTATCCCTGATTCAGCAGGGTCTGCAATAAAGGGTGTTCCGGGTGGTGCGTTTGCAGCACCACCTCTCCGCGCTTGCCGGCCCGTCCGGCGCGCCCTGAAACCTGGGTATAAAGCTGCGCGAAGCGTTCGGCGGAATGGAAATCCGCGGAGAATAGCGCGCCGTCGACGTCCAGCAGGGCGACCAGCGTGACGTTGGGAAAATGGTGGCCTTTGGCCAGCATTTGGGTGCCGATCAAAATGCGGGCGCCGCCGCGATGCACTTCCGCCAGTTGTTGCTCCAGCGCGCCTTTGCGGCTGGTGGTATCACGATCGATGCGCGTCAGCGGGATGTCGGGAAACAGGGGGGCCAGTTCATGCTCCAGCTGTTCCGTGCCCAGCCCGACCGGCACCAGGTTGGTGGAGCCGCACTGCGGACACTGGTGCGGCACCGGTCGCTGGCTGTCGCAGTGATGGCAGCGCAGGTGTCGTTGTTGCTGGTGCAGGGTGTAGTAGTGATCGCAGCGCGGGCATTCGGCAATCCAGCCGCATTCATGGCACAGCAGCGCCGGCGCGTAGCCGCGGCGGTTAAGGAACAGGATCACCTGATTACCGGCCTGTAAATGCTCGCGCATGCGTTGGATCAGAGGCTGCGACAGCCCGGCTTTCAGCGGCAGGCCTTTCAGGTCCAGCAGGTGCTGCGCTGCCGGTTTGGCGTTGCCCGCGCGCCGGGTCAGGCGGAGCTGGCGGTATTTACCGAGATTCACGTTGTGCAGGGTTTCCAGCGCCGGCGTTGCCGAGCCGAGCACGATGGGAATGCCTTCCTGATGGGCGCGGAAGACCGCCAGATCGCGGGCATGGTAGCGCCATCCTTCCTGCTGTTTATAGGAGGCGTCATGCTCTTCATCAATAATGATGACGCCCAGGCGGGCAAACGGCGTAAACAGCGCGGAGCGGGTGCCGATCACCACGGCGCTTTCGCCGTTTTTGGCGCGCAGCCAGGCGGTCAGGCGCTCGCTGTCGTTCAGCCCGGAATGCAGCACGTCTACCGGCGCGTTGAAACGCTCGCGAAAGCGGGCGATGGTTTGCGGCGTCAGGCCGATTTCCGGCACCAGCACCAGCGCCTGGCGCCCCTGCGCCAGCACGTTTTCGATCACGCTGAGGTAAACCTCGGTTTTTCCCGAGCCGGTTACGCCGGCCAGCAGCCAGGCGTTGAATTGTTGGTCTTCGCTGCGAATGGCGCCGACGGCGGTGGCCTGTTCGGTATTCAGGCGCAGCCGTTCACCGTTGACGGCGAAGTCCGGCCGCCAGTCGCGGTGTTCGACATCCTGAGCCTGAAGCTCAGCCAGCGCTTTGGCGCACAGGTTTTTCAGAATCTGATCGGTCAGGCCGAACTCCTCCGCCTGATGACGGTAGATCGGCTGGCGTTGCAGAATCTCCAGCGCCTGCCGTTGTTTTATCGCCCGCTTGGGCAGCGCGTCCGGCGGCGCGGTTTTTCCCTGTTCCGTAATCACCCAGCGCCAGCGTTGGGCGTGGTGCGCGGGTTTGCCCTCGCGCAGGCCGACCGGCAGGGCGTGAAACAGGACTTCACCCAGCGGGTGATGATAGTAGTCCGCGGCCCAGCGCAGCATGCGCCACATGCGTTCGGAATACAGCGGGGCATCGTCGAGGATATGGCCGATAGATTTGAGCTTATCCGCCGGAAACTCGCTGTGTTCGCTCCAGCCGGTGATAATGCCGATCGCCTTGCGCGGGCCGAACGGCACGCTGACCCGGCAGCCCGGCACGGGAATGACGCCCGCCGGCAGCAGGTAGTCGAAGGTGCGGTTCAGGGGCACGGGCAAGGCTACGTGAACAACGGGCATCTCTCTATCCGGTTGATTAGGGTGACGATGGGATTAACGGGGTAGTGTACACTGTCGCGACCCATGCAGGAATGCACGGATCTGATTGCAGGCGGTTGTGAATTTCTGTATGATCCGCCACCTTTGATATGTATTCGTATCAAACCTTAATTATCAACTCGCGTGGTGTTTGGCGGAACAGGGCTGGATAGCGACGCGGCCTTATACAGAGGTTTACCATGAAAAAAGATATTCACCCGAACTACGTTGCTATCACTGCAACTTGCTCTTGCGGCAACGTAATCAAGACCCACTCCACCGTGGGCCACGACCTGAACCTGGACGTGTGCAGCAACTGCCACCCGTTCTACACCGGCAAGCAGCGTGTCGTTGACACCGGCGGCCGCGTTGAGCGCTTCAACAAGCGTTTCAACATGGTTGGCAAGAAGTAATTCTTTCCGGTCAGAAAAAAGGCACCCACGTGGTGCCTTTTTTGTTGGTCGTTCGAAAACTCAGTATTCCCAGGTTTCCGGATCGATCCCCATCTCGCGCATCAGCACTTTGGCCGCTTCGGGGATTTCATCACTGCGTTCCTTGCGCAAATCATCATCGTTCGGTAACGGCTGACCGGTAAAAGCGTGCAGAAACGCTTCGCACAATAATTCGCTGTTAGTGGCGTGACGCAGGTTATTCACCTGGCGGCGGGTGCGCTCATCGGTCAGGATCTTCAGCACTTTCAGTGGAATTGAAACCGTGATCTTTTTTACCTGCTCGCTTTTTTTGCCGTGCTCAGCATAAGGGCTGATGTATTCGCCGTTCCATTCAGCAGCCATGGGACACCTTAACTTGTCTGGAAAAATAAAATTCTAAAAACCGGCCGATTATGCCCGATTTTTACGTTTTTCACTAAGGAAGTGTGGAGAGAGTCTGTTTGATATCACTTTTTCCAGAATTTCTCCGACTTTCACGACCTTTTTGCCATTCAAACTGACACAATTTTAGCGGCTCTTGCAGAAATTCTCAATCTATACGTAAAGAAGTTTAGATGTCCAGATGTATTGACGTCCGCATCAAAAAGCGATTACTCTCTATTTCCATTCTGACCCCCTTTGCGGAGAAATAACGTGACGTATAAGCAGGCTACCCTCGCCGTGCGCAGCGGACTGAATGACGATGAACAGTATGGCTGCGTGGTTCCTCCCATTCATTTATCCAGTACCTATAACTTCACGGATTTCAATCAGCCGCGGGCGCATGACTATTCGCGGCGCGGCAATCCGACCCGCGACGTGGCGCAGCGCGCGCTGGCCGAGCTGGAAGGGGGAGCCGGCGCCGTGCTGACCAGCAGCGGTATGTCGGCGATCCATTTACTGTGCGTTACCTACCTGAAGCCCGGCGATCTGCTGGTGGCGCCGCACGACTGTTATGGCGGCAGCTATCGCCTGTTCGACAGCCTGGCGAAGCGCGGCGTGTACCGGGTATTGTTCGTCGATCAGGGCGACAGCCGCGCCCTGGCCGCGGCGCTGGAGCAAAAGCCGAAGCTGGTGCTGGTGGAAACGCCGAGCAACCCACTGCTGCGCGTGGTGGATATCGCCGCGATCTGCGCCGCCGCTAAAGCCGCCGGCGCCCTGACCGTGGCGGATAACACCTTCCTCAGCCCGGCATTGCAACAGCCGCTGAAGCTGGGGGCGGATTTCGTGGTGCACTCCTGCACCAAATATCTGAACGGACACTCCGACGTGGTCGCCGGTACGGTGATTGCCAAAGATCCCGAACAGGCGACGGAGCTGGCCTGGTGGGCGAACAACATCGGCGTAACGGCCGCCGCGTTTGACAGCTACTTGCTGTTGCGCGGGTTGCGCACGCTGACGCCACGCATTCAGCTCCAGCAGCAGAATGCGCAAAAAATCGTGGATTACCTGCAAACGCAGCCGCTGGTGAAAAAGCTTTACCACCCGTCGCTGCCGGAAAATCAGGGGCATGAGATTGCCCGCCGCCAGCAGTCCGGTTTCGGCGCGATGCTGAGTTTTGAGCTGGATGGCGATGAAAACCGGTTGAGATATTTCCTGAAAGCATTGCAGTTGTTTACACTGGCGGAATCCCTGGGCGGGGTGGAGAGCCTGATCTCCCACGCCGCGACGATGACGCACGCGGGTATGGCGCCTGAGGCGCGTAAAGCGGCAGGCATTTCGGACAGCCTGTTGCGTATTTCCGTGGGTATTGAAGATAGCGATGATTTAATTGCTGATTTGGAACAGGCGTTCCGGGCGGCATCTACGAGGTAATTATGAGTTTACAAGGGGTAGCGGGGCGTCAACTGCATAAATTCGGCGGCAGCAGCCTGGCAGATGCTAAGTGTTATCTGCGCGTGGCGGGGATCATGGCGGAGTATAGCCGGCCGGGCGACATGATGGTGGTTTCCGCCGCGGGCAGCAGTACCAACCAGTTGATTAACTGGCTGAAGCTGAGCCAGAGCGACCGCCTTGCTGCGTATCAGGTTCAGCAGACGTTACGTCGTTTCCAGTGCGATTTGATTGCCGGATTGCTGCCGGAAGGGCTGGCGGAAAACCTGATCGCTCTGTTTACCCAGGATTTGGAGCGCCTGGCCGCGCTGTTGGACGGCCCGGTAAGCGACGCGGTATACGCGGAAGTGGTCGGTCACGGGGAAATCTGGTCGGCGCGCCTGATGTCCGCGGTGCTGAATCAAAAAGGCATCGAAGGCGAATGGCTGGACGCGCGCGAATTCCTGCGTGCCGAACGCGCGGCGCAGCCTCAGGTAGACGAGGGCAGCTCCTATCCGCTCCTGCAACAACTGCTGGCCCAGCACCCGAACAAACGCCTGGTGGTGACCGGCTTTATCGCACGCAACGCCGCGGGTGAAACCGTATTGCTTGGCCGCAACGGCAGCGACTATTCCGCCACGCAGATTGGCGCATTGGCGGGCGTGGCGCGCGTTACCATCTGGAGCGACGTAGCCGGTGTGTACAGCGCGGATCCGCGCAAAGTTAAGGATGCCTGCCTGCTGCCGTTGTTACGGTTGGATGAGGCCAGCGAACTGGCCCGCCTGGCGGCGCCGGTGCTGCATGCCCGTACGCTGCAACCGGTTTCCGGCAGCGACATCGATTTACAGCTGCGCTGCAGCTACCAGCCGGAGCAAGGCTCCACGCGCATTGAGCGCGTGCTGGCATCGGGTACTGGCGCGAAAATCGTTACCAGTCACGATGATGTTTGCCTGATTGAGCTTAACGTTCCCGCCGGTCATGACTTCTCACTGGTGCGCCAGGAAGTGGATCGCGTACTCAAGCGCATGCAACTGCGCCCGCTGGCGATCGGCACACACCGCGACCGGAACCTGATTCAGCTTTGCTATACCGCCGAAGTGGTGGGCAGCGCGCTGAAACTGCTGGAAGAAGCGGCGCTTCCCGGCCTGCTGCAACTGCGCGAAGGGCTGGCGCTGGTGGCGATGGTGGGCGCCGGGGTGTGCAAGAATCCGCTGCACAGCCACCGTTTCTATCAGCAACTGAGCGATCAGCCGGTAGAGTTTATCTGCCAGTCGGAAGACAGCATCAGCCTGGTGGCGGTACTGCGTCGCGGCCCGACGGAAAACCTGGTTCAGGGGCTGCATAAGTCGTTGTTCCGCGCAGAAAAACGCATCGGACTGGTTCTGTTCGGCAAGGGCAATATCGGTTCCCGCTGGCTGGAGCTGTTCGCCCGCGAGCAAAAAAACATTTCTGCCCGCAGCGGTTTTGAATTCGTGCTGGCCGGCGTGGTCGACAGCCGCCGCAGCCTGCTGAACTACGATGGCCTGGATGCCAGCCGCGCTCTGGCGTTCTTCGACGACGAAGCGCGGGAGATGGAAGAAGAAAACCTGTTCCTGTGGATGCGTGCGCACCCGTACGATGACTTGATCGTGCTGGACGTCACGGCCAGTGAATCGCTGGCGCAGCAGTACCGCGATTTCGCCAGCTATGGCTTCCATGTCATCAGCGCCAACAAACTGGCAGGGGCGTCATGCAGCGATGATTACCGCCAGATCCGCGATGCGTTCGAAAAAACCGGCAGCCACTGGTTATACAACGCTACGGTCGGCGCAGGGCTGCCCGTCAACTATACGGTGCGCGATCTGCGCGACAGCGGCGACACCATTCTGGCGATCAGCGGTATTTTCTCCGGTACCCTGTCGTGGCTGTTCCTGCAGTTTGACGGTACCGTACCGTTCACCGACCTGGTGGATCAGGCCTGGCAGCAAGGATTAACGGAGCCGGATCCGCGCGTGGATCTCTCCGGCCAGGACGTCATGCGCAAGTTAGTGATTCTGGCGCGCGAAGCCGGCTACGACATCGAACCAAGCCATGTTCGCGTCGAATCCCTGGTACCGCCGGGTTCCGAACAAGGTTCCATCGATCACTTCTTCGAAAACGGCGACGACCTGAACGACCAAATGCTGCAACGCCTGGAAGCGGCCAAGGAAATGGGACTGGTACTGCGCTACGTAGCCCGCTTCGACGCCAACGGCAAAGCCCGCGTCGGCGTGGAAGCGGTGCGCGAAGAACATCCACTGGCGGCGCTGCTGCCGTGCGATAACGTCTTCGCTATCGAAAGCCGCTGGTACCGCGACAACCCGCTGGTTATCCGCGGCCCCGGCGCCGGACGCGACGTCACCGCCGGCGCTATCCAGTCAGATTTAAACCGCTTAGCCCAGCTTTTATAATCTAAAACAGAAATAATCGCACGAAAGCCTTTGGCCTCATCCCCCGCCTCCTTTCGCCATCGGGTTAGCACGACCCGCCGGGAGGCGGGTCGAGGCCCAGGGGGCAGGATGCCCTTCCTGGGCCGGTGCGTAAGACCCGATGGCGAAAGGAGGGGACCCGCGAAGCGGGCGGGGGATGCGGCCCGCACTCAAGGCGCGGGAGTGCAGAGGGTGGCCGCTGCCACCCTTTGCCCGTACGCCCGCAGAGGAGCTTCATAAACACCCAAACTTCCCGGCGTACGGAACCCCCACCCAGCACACATCCCCCTCACATGAATCCCCTTCACCCCCCATGAACATTCATCATGCAGAAATTTCATTTTATAGTTGACTCCCCCTCCAACTTCCGGCAATTTCTATCTAGACGTCTAAACGTATAGACGCTCATTAAAATAAAAGCGAAAAGCGGCGAAGACGAACACAACGGTCACGAGGAAGATGGGGTATGAGTTTTTATCACGCAAACCAGCGGGAAGCGCTGAATCAAAGTCTGTCGGAACTGCACGGGCAGATTAACGTCTCGTTTGAATTTTTCCCGCCGCGCACCAGCGAGATGGAAACAACGCTCTGGCAGTCCATCGATCGCCTGAGCGGCCTGAAGCCGAAATTCGTTTCTGTGACCTACGGCGCCAACTCCGGCGAGCGCGATCGTACCCACAGCATTATCAAAGACATTAAGGAACGTACCGGGCTGGAAGCGGCGCCGCACCTGACGTGCATCGACGCCACCAAAGATGAGTTGCGCACCATCGCCCGTGACTATTGGGAAAACGGTATCCGCCATATTGTGGCGCTACGCGGCGATTTGCCGGCGGGCAGCGGCAAGCCGGACATGTATGCCAGCGATCTGGTCGCCCTGCTGCGTGAAGAGCGGGATTTCGACATCTCCGTCGCCGCCTACCCGGAAGTTCACCCGGAGGCGAAAAGCGCGCAGGCAGACCTGATTAACCTCAAGCGTAAAATCGACGCCGGCGCCAGCCGGGCGATCACCCAGTTTTTCTTCGACGTGGAAAGCTACCTGCGTTTTCGCGATCGCTGCGTCACGGCGGGCATTGAGGCGGAAATCGTACCGGGCATCTTACCAGTGTCCAACTTCAAACAATTGCAACGCTTTGCCACCATGACCAACGTGCGCGTGCCGTCCTGGATGAGCAACATGTTCGAAGGGCTGGACGATGATGCGGAAACCCGCAAGATGGTCGGGGCCAACATTGCGATGGACATGGTGAAAATTCTTTGCCGCGAAGGCGTGAAAGATTTCCACTTCTACACCTTGAACCGGGCGGAAATGAGCTACGCGATCTGCCACACGCTGGGCGTCCGGCCGGCGCAGGGCTGAGTTTACGCAGGTTCCCCCGCGGTTGCGGGGGGAATGACGCTAAAATTTCATGTATTCGATTCAGGAACGGCGGCTTTAACAATTTCTACCTGCTGTGACTGAAGCAGGTTGTGCAGCGCTGAGCCTGGATATTCATCCGTAAACAGCGCTGTCACCTGCGAAATATTGCCAATCTCTACCGCTGCGGAAGCATGGTATTTCGTATGGTCGGCGGCGAGGAGGATGTGCCGGGAGTGGGCCATCATCGTCTTTACTACGCTGGCTTCATTGACATCAAACTCCAGCAGCGCGCCGTCGCTTTCGATGGCTCCCACGCTGGTTACCAGGTAATTCGCCCGGAAGTTTTCAATAAATGCCGTCGCGGAAGGCCCAATGATGCCGCTGTTATGCGGGCGCAGCGTTCCGCCGGGCACCATCACCTCAAAGCGTGGATTTTTATAAAGGATATGCGCCACGCGCAGGCTGTTAGTGATAATTCGCAAATGATTATGGTTTAACAGCGCATGGGCAACCTGCTCAACGGTGGTGCCAATGGTAATAAACACCGTTGAACCGTCCGGGATATAGTCGGCCACCGCTTCAGCGATGGCTTTTTTCTCTTCCGTCCAGGAGATTTCACGCTGCTCAAACGCCGTATTGACCAAGCTGGATGCCTTACCCGCTCCGCCATGGTGGCGTGTAATTAGTCCCTGTTCGCTTAATTTACGAATATCCCGGCGCACGGTCTGCGTGGAAACATCCAGCAGACTGGCCAGTTCGTCGATATTCATGTAACCGCGTTCGTTAATCAGTATAAGCAACTGATCGTGTCGCGGATTGCCGGTCAGCTCAGTGAGAGTCATGAAATTTCCTCGAAAAACCATTGCGCTACTATTTTATACAAAAAGTGACAGAAAATATCGGGTTTGATCACAGTCGGGGATACCCGCGCGGCCTCCCGGACGCGTACATTTCAGCGCCGCGACGCCGCAGGCAAACCTGACAGCTTCCTCTGTAACACTTCCTGAAGCCAGGCTGAACGCCAGAGCGCCGTGAAAGACATCGCCGGCACCGGTAGTATCAACCACATCCACCGCAAATCCTGGCTGATGTTGTAACACACTATTTTTTATCCAGTCACATCCTTCTCCGCCCCGCGTTACGTAAACTTGTCCATTTGTGAGCGATTGTGCTTTTTTTAGGGCGTTTTCGGTTTCTTTGATGCTGGTAAAACGCGCCAGCCCCGGTTCGGAGAAGGCGGCATGATCGCTTAGCGCCACAAGTTCGCTGATATCCTGCGGCGTGACATCTCCATCCAGCACGGTCATGACCCCTGCCTGGCGCGCCAGTGTGAATGCCTGCTTTGCCCCTTCGTGCCAACGAACATCCGCCAGTACCACATCCCACTGGGAAAAATCGATAGCATTCAGCCACCCGGCATCCGGCAGTAAATCCGGGCTGGGGTAATTGATGATAATTCGCTCTCCGTGCGCATCCACCATGATCGCTGACTGCGAGGAGTTTGCCCTTGTATAGCGCCGGGTGTAACGGGTATTTACCCCCAGGGATTCCAGCTCCGCCAGCAGGCTGTTTCCGGTGTCGTCATCGCCCACACGGCCAATAAAGTCCACCTGTGCACCCAGCTTCGCCGCCGCCACTGCCGCAGTTGCTGCCGGCCCGCCGCCCACTTCTGTATAACGTTGCGCCACATATTTACCTCCTTCAGCCGGCAAATTTTCTACGTAGTAGATGCGATCCATCACGGTAATACCAACACAAGCAATACGAATCATGGTCATTCCTTAAGCGTTTCGGGATGTGATCATTTTAATTTCACGAAATGTTTAAAAAGTGACGGCTGTCAATTTTTTGACCATAAATTATAAATACGATCAAAAAACGACATAAACGAACGATTTTTAATGACAAGAAATGACATCCACATCTCAGGAGAAGGTCATGGCAGTGATAGCATTTATCGGATTGGGTCAGATGGGGTCACCTATGGCGGGTAACTTGCTGAAGCAGGGTCACCAACTCAGCGTCTTTGACGTTAACCCGGATGCCGTTCAGCGTCTGGCGGAAAAGGGAGCGCAACCTGCCAGCAGCCCGGCGCAGGCGGCAGAAGGCGCTGAGTTCGTTATCACCATGCTGCCAAACGGCGATCTGGTGCGTACCGTTTTATTCGGGGAGCAGGGGGTCTGCGAAAGCCTCTCTTCACAGGCGCTGGTGATCGATATGTCGACGATCCATCCCTTACAGACCGACAAACTGATTGCCGACATGCGTGATAAGGGCTTCAGCATGATGGACGTTCCGGTTGGGCGTACCTCCGATCACGCGATAGCAGGCACGTTGCTGCTGCTGGCCGGGGGATCGGCAGAACAGGTTGAGCGCGCTACGCCGGTGCTGATGGCGATGGGCAACGAGTTAATCAACGCCGGCGGACCGGGCATGGGGATCCGCGTGAAGCTTATCAACAATTACATGAGTATTGCCCTGAATGCCCTTTCCGCTGAGGCCGCCACGTTGTGTGAAGCGCTGGGTCTCTCCTTCGACGTGGCCTTAAAAGTAATGAGCGGCACGCCTGCCGGCAAAGGCCACTTCACCACGTCCTGGCCGAATAAAGTACTGAAGGGCGACCTTTCCCCCGCCTTCATGATCGATTTGGCTCACAAAGATCTTGGCATTGCATTGGATGTCGCGAACCAACTGCATGTTCCGATGCCGCTCGGCGCTGCCTCCCGTGAAGTATATAACCAGGCGCGCGCGGCGGGCCGGGGCCGGGAAGACTGGACCGCTATTTTGGAGCAGGTGCGTCACAGCGCCGGGCTTACTGCCAAAGTAAAAATGTAACGACTGTATAAAGGAAAATTGAATGAACAACTACACCATCAAAGACATTACGCGCGCATCCGGCGGTTTTGCCATGCTGGCCGTCGATCAGCGTGAAGCTATGCGCTTAATGTTTGCTGTTGCTGGTGCAAAATCACCGGTTACCGACAGCGTTTTGACTGACTTCAAAGTGAATGCGGCGAAAATCCTCTCTCCGTATGCTTCCGCCATTTTGGTGGATCAGCAGTTCTGCTACCGCCAGGTGGTTGAACAAAATGCTGTGGCCAAAAACTGCGCCATGATTGTGGCCGCCGATGAATTTATTCCGGGTAACGGTATTCCCGTCGATAGCGTCGTTATTGATAAAAAAATCAATCCACGGGCGGTGAAGCAGGACGGCGGTAAAGCCCTCAAGCTGTTGGTGCTCTGGCGCAGCGATGAAGATGCCCAGCAGCGTCTGGACATGGTGAAAGAGTTCAATGAGATGTGTCATGCCAATGGGCTGGTGAGCATCATCGAACCGGTAGTCCGTCCGCCGCGTCGTGGCGATAAGTTCGATCGCGAACAGGCCATTATCGACGCGGCAAAAGAGCTGGGCGACAGCGGCGCCGATCTCTACAAAGTCGAGATGCCGCTTTACGGCAAGGGGACACAGCAAGAGCTGCTCGCCGCATCGCAACGGCTGAATACGCATATCAATATGCCGTGGGTCATTCTCTCTTCCGGCGTCGATGAAAAGCTGTTCCCCCGCGCAGTCAGCGTTGCGATGGCGGCCGGCGCCTCTGGCTTCCTGGCCGGCCGCGCCGTTTGGTCATCCGTGATTGGTTTGCCGGATACCGAACTGATGCTGCGCGACGTTTCCGCGCCTAAATTGCAGCGTTTGGGCGATATCGTCGATGAAATGATGGCCCGCCGCCGTTAATACAAGGATGAAAGAATGAAATGGTTTAATACATTGAGCCACAATCGCTGGCTGGAGCAGGAAACCGACCGCATTTTCAATTTTGGCAAGAACGCGGCAGTGCCGACCGGATTTGGCTGGCTGGGAAACAATGGTCAGGTCAGGGAGGAGATGGGGACGCATCTGTGGATCACCGCCCGCATGCTGCACGTCTATTCCGTTGCTGCGTCAATGGGCCGCCCCGGCGCGTATCAGTTGGTTGAACACGGAATTAAGGCGCTGAATGGCGCATTACGCGATACACGCTACGGCGGCTGGTACGCCTGCGTGAGCGATGACGGCGTCAAGGATGCCTCTAAGCAGGGCTATCAGCATTTCTTCGTATTACTCGGTGCGGCCAGCGCGGTCACCACCGGCCATCCGCAGGCCAGGCAGTTACTGGATGATGCTATCGAAGTGATTGAAAAGTACTTCTGGAGCGAAGGCGAGCAGATGTGCCTGGAATCCTGGGACGAAGCCTTCAGTCAGACGGAAGATTACCGTGGCGGTAACGCCAATATGCATGCCGTCGAAGCGTTTTTGATTGTTTATGACGTCACCCATGACCGCAAATGGCTCGATCGCGCGCTGCGTATTGCTTCGGTGATTATTCACGATGTTGCCCGCCGCGGCGAATATCGTGTCAATGAGCACTTCGACTCACAGTGGAACCCCATCCGCGATTACAACAAAGATAACCCCGCTCATCGCTTCCGCGCCTACGGCGGTACGCCGGGCCACTGGATTGAGTGGGGGCGTCTGATGCTGCACCTGCATGCCGCTCTGGAAGCGCGTTTTGAAACCCCGCCCGCCTGGCTGTTGGAGGATGCCAAAGGCCTGTTCCACGCCACCATTCGCGATGCCTGGGCGCCGGACGGCGCGGACGGCTTTGTCTACTCGGTGGACTGGGATGGCAAGCCCATCGTCCGTGAAAGAGTACGTTGGCCGATTGTGGAAGCGATGGGCACGGCCTACGCCCTGTATACCCTCACCGGCGATAGCCAGTATGAAGCCTGGTATCAGAAATGGTGGGATTACTGCATCACCTATCTGATGGATTACGAAACCGGCTCATGGTGGCAGGAGCTGGACACCAACAACCAGGTGACGACCAAAGTTTGGGACGGTAAGCAGGATATTTACCACCTGTTGCATTGTCTGGTGATCCCCCGTCTGCCGCTGGCTCCGGGACTGGCTCCGGCGGTTGCCGCCGGTTTGCTGGACGTAAACGCCAAATAGGCCATGAGGATAGCAGCCATGCATAGCGGCGGAAAAACCATTCAGCTTCAGGCGGGTCACTACCAGGCAAAAATCGTGACGGTCGGCGCGGGTCTGGCGGAACTGACACATCGCAACCGTCATGTCGTTATCCCGCACAAGCCGGAAGAGATGCCGCTGGCGCATCTGGGGAAGGTGTTAATTCCCTGGCCGAATCGTGTGGCAAACGGCTGCTATCAGCACAACGGCCAGGTCTTCCAACTGGCCGTTAACGACTCGGTTTCGCATACCGCCATACATGGGCTTCTGGCCTGGCGCGACTGGCAGATTAACCATCAGTCGGCTTCAGAAGTGTCGCTGACGATTTTTTTGCCGCCTTCTTATGGCTATCCCTTTGCGCTGGTTTCAGACGTGGTTTACCGGCTGGACGCCGCCAGCGGGCTGCACGTGCTGATTCGCTCGCAGAATGTGGGCGACGGGGCGGCCCCTTATGGCGCAGGAGCGCATCCCTATTTGACCTGTGACCGGCAACGCATCGATATCTGCGAATTAACGCTTCCGTCCGGTGAAACCCCGTGCGCCGGGCTGGATTTTGCTGCGCCGCGCATCATCGGGCAAACGACCCTCGATCATACGCTTAAGGCCGTTTCCCTCGGGGAGGCGTGGGAGGTCAGAATCACCAGCCCTTCACAAAACATGTCCACGTTTTTACGCAGCAATCAACCCTGGTTACAGGTGTACACGGGCGAAAAGTTGGGCAGGCGCGGTCTGGCGGTGGAGCCAATGACCTGCCCGCCTGACGCCTTTAATTCCGGGGTTGGCCTGATTCATCTCGCACCAGGAGAGGCGCATCAGCTGCATTTTTTAATCGGCAGTGAATAGCAGAGTTCCGACAGATTACCGAATTACCTTATATTTACGGAGATTATAATGAATTCGCTACAACAACGGTCAAGCGCTTTAGAACTTACGACGTTACAGGATGGATTCGCGCTGACATATCAACAGCGCCTGATATTACGTCACAGTACAGAAAACCCTTGCCTGTGGATTGGCGCCGGTGTCGCCGATATTGATATGTTCCGCGGCAACTTCAGCATTAAAGACAAACTCAATGAAAAGATCGCGCTGACAAACGCAACCCTCAGCGAACTCCCGGACGGCTGGCAGGTGCATTTCAGCCGCGGCGCAGCCATCAACGCGACGCTGAAAATTTCAATCGATGAGATGGGACGCCTGACGCTGAACCTGCAAAACGACAATCTCAACCACAACCGTATCTGGCTGCGTCTGGCCGCCAACCCGGACGATCATATCTACGGCTGCGGCGAACAATTCTCCTATTTCGACCTACGCGGCAAACCTTTCCCGCTGTGGACCAGCGAACAGGGCGTGGGCCGCAACAAGAGCACCTATGTCACCTGGCAGGCCGACTGCAAAGAGAATGCAGGGGGTGACTACTACTGGACCTTCTTCCCGCAGCCGACCTTCGTGAGCACGCAAAAGTATTACTGCCACGTCGATAACAGTTGCTACATGAATTTCGACTTCAGCGCGCCGGCGTACCACGAGCTGGCGTTGTGGGAAGACAACGCCACGCTGCGTTTTGAGTGTGCGGACACTTACATCTCCCTGCTGGAAAAACTGACAGCGCTGTTAGGCCGCCAGCCGGAGTTACCGGACTGGGTTTACGACGGCGTTACGCTGGGTATTCAGGGCGGCACCGAGGTTTGCCAGAAGAAGCTGGACATCATGCGTAATGCCGGTGTGAAGGTAAACGGCATCTGGGCGCAAGACTGGTCCGGGACCCGCATGACCTCGTTTGGCAAACGCGTAATGTGGAACTGGAAGTGGAACAGCGACGACTACCCGCAGCTGGATAGTCGTATTAAGCAGTGGAACGAAGAGGGCGTGCAGTTCCTTTCTTATATCAACCCGTATGTTGCCAGTGATAAAGAACTCTGCGCTGAGGCGGCAAAGCATGGCTATTTGGCAAAAGATGCTGCTGGTAATGACTATCTCGTTGAATTCGGAGAGTTTTACGGCGGTGTGGTCGATCTGACAAACCCGAAGGCTTACGACTGGTTCAAAGACGTCATCAAAAAGAACATGATTGCGCTCGGCTGTGGCGGCTGGATGGCGGACTTTGGCGAATACCTGCCGACCGATACCTACCTGTACAACGGCGTCAGTGCCGAAATCATGCATAACGCCTGGCCTGCACTATGGGCAAAGTGTAACTACGAAGCGCTGCAGGAAACCGGCAAGCTTGGCGAGAGCCTGTTCTTTATGCGCGCCGGTTATACCGGCAGCCAGAAGTACTCCACCATGATGTGGGCGGGCGATCAGAACGTTGACTGGAGTCTGGACGATGGTCCTGCTTCTGTTATCCCCGCCGCACTATCGCTGGCGATGACCGGTCACGGCCTGCACCACAGCGACATCGGGGGTTACACCACGCTGTATGGAATGAAACGCAGCAAAGAACTGCTGCTGCGCTGGTGTGATTTCAGCGCCTTCACGCCGATGATGCGTACCCACGAAGGCAACCGGCCCGGCGATAACTGGCAGTTTGACAGCGATAACGAAACTATCGCGCACTTTGCCCGAATGACGACGGTTTTCACCTCCCTGAAACCGTATCTCAAGCAGGCGGTAGCGCAGAATGCCGCCACCGGGCTGCCGGTCATGCGTCCGCTGTTCCTGCATTATGAAGGTGATGCGCGAACCTACACCCTGAAGTATCAGTACCTGCTGGGGCAGGATCTGCTCGTTGCGCCGGTTCACGAACAGGGACGCAACGACTGGACGTTGTATTTGCCAGAAGATAACTGGGTCAACGTTTGGACCGGGGAAGCTCACCAGGGTGGCGAAATTACCGTAGATGCGCCAATCGGCAAACCTCCGGTCTTTTATCGCGCGCAGAGTGAGTGGGCGTCACTGTTTGCTTCGTTACGCAACATCTAATACGGCTCGCCCGTAGGGAAACTTACGGGCAAATGAGGGATAATCATGAGTCAAAATACAGCCAATCCGGCAACTTTGCGCTTACCGTTTAAAGAAAAACTCGCCTATGGAATGGGGGATTTAGGTTCTAACATCCTGCTGGACATTGGCACGCTCTATTTACTGAAGTTTTATACCGATGTCCTTGGTTTGCCGGGTACATACGGCGGCATTATTTTCCTTATCGCCAAGTTCTTCACCGCGTTTACCGATATGGGAACCGGCATTATGCTTGACTCGCGGCGTAAAATCGGACCAAAAGGTAAATTCCGGCCATTTGTCCTTTATGCGGCTTTCCCGGTCACCCTGCTGGCCATTGCTAACTTTATCGGCACCCCGTTTGAAATTACCGGAAAAACCGTGATGGCAACGGTGCTGTTTATGTTGTACGGGCTGTTTTTCAGCATGATGAACTGCTCTTATGGCGCGATGGTGCCCGCCATTACCAAAAACCCGGACGAGCGTGCGTCGCTTGCCGCCTGGCGACAGGGCGGCGCAACCCTCGGCCTGTTGCTGTGTACCGTCGGTTTTGTGCCGGTGATGAACCTGATTGAGGGAAATTCGCAACTGGGCTACATCTTCGCCGCTACGCTGTTTTCGCTGTTCGGGCTGTTCTTTATGTGGTGGTGTTATGCCGGGGTTAAAGAACGCTATGTGGACGTTAAGCCAGCGGATGCGGCACAGAAACCGGGATTACTGCAATCCTTCCGCGCCATTGCCGGCAACCGCCCGCTGTTTATTCTGTGCATTGCCAACCTCTGCACGCTCGGCGCGTTTAACGTCAAGCTGGCGATTCAGGTCTATTACACCCAGTACGTACTGAACGACCCCATTCTCCTCTCCTGGATGGGCTTCTTCAGCATGGGCTGTATTTTCATTGGCGTTTTCTTAATGCCTGGCATGGTCAGACGCTTCGGCAAGAAAAAAGTCTACGTCGGCGGCCTGCTGATTTGGGTTGCAGGCGATCTGCTCAACTACTTCTTCGGCGGTGGATCGGTCAGCTTTGTGGCTTTCTCTTGCCTGGCCTTCTTCGGCTCGGCGTTCGTAAACAGCCTGAACTGGGCGCTGGTTTCCGACACGGTGGAATATGGCGAATGGCGTACCGGCGTGCGTTCTGAAGGCACGGTGTACACCGGCTTCACCTTCTTCCGCAAAGTGTCGCAGGCGCTGGCGGGCTTTTTCCCCGGCTGGATGCTGACCCAGATTGGCTACGTCCCTAATGTGGTGCAGTCAGCGGGGACCGTCGAAGGTCTGCGTCAATTGATCTTTATTTATCCGTGCGCCCTGGCCGTTGTCACCATTATTGCGATGGGCTGTTTCTACAATCTCAATGAGAAGATGTACGTGCGTATTGTAGAAGAGATAGAGGCCAGGAAACAAACTGCTTAATAACAATAACATACAACGCCCTGCGGGGCGTTATTGAGGGCGATTATGTCTGACCATGATCCGCTGACGCTAAAACTGAGCCTGCGGGAAAAATGTGCCTATGGCGTGGGTGACTTTGGCTCAAATCTGATGCTGTGTATCGGTACACTGTATCTGCTTAAGTTTTATACCGATGAGCTGGGGATGCCCGCGTACTATGGCGGCGTTATCTTTCTGGTGGCGAAGTTCTTCACCGCCTTCACCGATATGCTGACCGGCGTATTGCTGGACTCACGGCGTAATATTGGTGCAAAAGGGAAATTCAGACCCTTTATTCTTTATGCGTCGTTTCCCGTCGCGCTGGTTGCTACCGCGCAGTTTTTAGCCACAGATTTTACGCTGACGGTCAAAACGGCGTTGGCGACGGGACTGTTTATGTTGTTCGGCCTGTTTTACAGCCTGATGAATTGTTCATACGGCGCAATGGTGCCCGCGATCACCAAAAACCCGCATGAGCGCGCGCAACTCGCCGCCTGGCGTCAGGGTGGGGCGACTATCGGCCTGCTGTTGTGTACCGTGGGTTTTATGCCGATTCAGGCGCTTTTTAGCAGTTCACCTTCGCTTGGTTACCTGATTGCCGCCCTGATTTTCTCTACCTGCGGGGTGTTCAGCATGTGGTGGTGTTTTAGCGGGGTACGGGAGCGTTATATTGAAATCGTGCCGGATCATCACAAACCCAGTATTCTCAAGTCGTTTCGCGCGATTTTCCACAACCCTCCCCTGCTGGTGCTGTGCATTGCCAACCTGTGTACGCTGGCGGCATTCAATATCAAGCTGGCAATCCAGGTCTATTATACCCAGTACGTGCTCAACGATATTCATCTGCTGTCATGGATGGGGTTCTTTAGCATGGGATGCATTCTGGTCGGCGTGTTGCTGGTTCCCCTCGCCGTGAAACGCTTTGGTAAAAAACAGGTTTATCTCGGCGGCCTGACGTTATGGGCGATTGGCGATGTGCTGAATTTTTTCTGGGGCGGAACATCGTTTTTATTTGTCGGCTTCTCATGCATGGCATTCTTCGGGACCGCCTTCGTTAACAGCCTGAACTGGGCGCTGGTCCCGGATACGGTTGACTATGGGGAATGGAAAACAGGAATTCGTGCGGAAGGGTCGGTTTATACGGGTTATACCTTTTCACGGAAAATTTCCGCCGCGCTTGCTGGTTTCCTGCCCGGCATTATGCTGACGCAAATTGGTTATGTCCCCAACATCGCCCAAAGCGACGCCACGTTGCTTGGCCTGCGTCAGCTTATTTTTCTCTGGCCCTGCGGGCTTGCCATTATTGCAGCACTCACCATGGGTTTCTTTTATAAGCTTAATGAAACGCGCTTTGCTTTTATTATTGAGGAAATCAGCCAACGGAAAAAACAAACGACGCAACCAGGTGTTGTAATTAACTAAAACAAATTAAATAAAAACAATTGCCGCTCTATCCATTTTGATGGGTAGCGGCTCCCTACGTGTTAAAAATGGATTTGTTATGAAAAAATTAAATGCCATCATGCTGTTGTCTTATATAGCCTCCGCCCCGGTTTTTGCCGGCGCCTATGTGGAAAATCGCGAGGCCTATAACCTTGCCTCCGATCAGCAAGAGATCATGCTGCGCGTTGGCTACAATTTTGATATGGGGGCGGGCCTCATGCTCACCAACACCTATACTCTGCAACGTAAGGATGAGCTAAAACATGGCTATAACGAAATCGAGGGCTGGTATCCGTTATTCAAACCGACGGATAAATTAACTATTCAGCCCGGAGGATTAATTACCGACAAAAGCATTGGTTCCAGTGGCGCCGTTTATCTCGACGTTAATTATAAATTTACCTCCTGGTTTAATCTGACCGTACGCAACCGGTATAACCATCATAATTACAGCTCAACCGATCTGAACGGCGAACAGGATAATAATGACACCTATGAAATCGGCAACTACTGGAATTTTATTATTACGGACAAGTTTTCCTATACGTTTGAACCACACTATTTTATGCGGATAAACGATTTTCACAGCAGCAATGGCAAAGATTATCACTGGGAGATCACCAATACGTTCAGGTACCGGATTAACCAAAACTGGCTGCCTTATTTAGAGCTACGTTGGTTGGATCGCAACGTGGAGCCTTACCACAGGGAACAAAACCAGATTCGTATTGGCGCGAAATATTTCTTCTGATTCAGAATATGGCTGGGGTTTGAGAGCCAACCGTACGAAATAAATCGCCTTCTCAGCGTATGTATTCGTTCCGTTCGCCCTCAAACCCCGGTACCGATAAGCGTTTAGCCGGTATTGCGCATTCCGGCCGCTACCCCGGCAATCGTGACCATCAGCGCCTGTTCTACGTTGGCGTCCGGCTTCTCCTGCGAGCGTGAACGATGTAACAGTTCCGCCTGCAACACGTTGAGCGGATCGGTGTAGACGTTACGCAGCGCGATAGACTCCGCAATCCACGGCAGGTCCTCCATCAGGTGATCGTCATTGGCGATGGTCAGCACTACCTTAATGTCTTTCACCAACTGTTCACGCAACTGCGCGCCCAGCGGCCACAGCTCTTTCTCTACCAGACGCTGATCGTAGTATTCCGCCAGCCACAGGTCGGCTTTGGCGAATACCATCTCCAGCATGCCGATGCGGGTGGAGAAGAACGGCCAGTCGCGGCACATGGTTTCCAGCGTGGCCTGATTACCTTCATCAACGGCAGCCTGCAGGGCCGCGCCGGCGCCCAGCCAGGCGGGCAGCATCAGGCGGTTTTGGGTCCAGGCGAAAATCCACGGAATGGCGCGCAGGCTTTCTACCCCGCCATTAGGGCGGCGTTTGGCCGGGCGCGAACCCAGCGGCAGTTTGCCCAGTTCCAGCTCCGGCGTGGCGGAACGGAAATAAGGAACAAAGTCTTTGTTTTCCCGTACGTAGCCACGGTACATATCACAGGAGATGTCTGACAGTTGATCCATCAGGCGACGCCATTCCTGTTTCGGCTCCGGCGGCGGCAGCAGGTTGGCTTCCAGAATGGCGGAGGTGTACAGCGCCAGGCTGCTGATGGTGACTTCCGGCAGGCCCAGCTTAAAGCGGATCATCTCACCCTGTTCGGTCACGCGCAGGCCGCCTTTCAGGCTGCCCGGCGGTTGGGAAAGCAGCGCCGCATGCGCCGGTGCGCCGCCGCGGCCGATGGAACCGCCGCGTCCGTGGAACAGCGTCAGGGCTACGCCGGCGTTTTCGCACACTTTCACCAGCGCCTCCTGCGCACGGTACTGCGCCCAGGAGGCGGCCATCACGCCGGCGTCTTTGGCGGAGTCGGAGTAACCGATCATCACCATCTGTTTGCCCTGAATAAAGCCGCGATACCAGTCGATATTCAGCAACTGGGTCATCACGTCTTCCGCGTTGTTCAGGTCATCCAGCGTTTCGAACAGCGGCGCGACGGGGATGATGTACGGGCAGTTCGCTTCTTTGAGCAGCAAATGTACGGCCAGCACGTCGGACGGCGTACGCGCCATGGAAATCACATACGCGGCAATAGCGCCTTCCGGCGCTTCGGCGATCACCTGGCAGGTTTCCAGCACTTCCTGCGTGTCCGGGCTGGGTTCCCAGTGACGGGGCACCAGCGGACGCTTGGAGTTCAGCTCGCGGATCAGGAACGCCTGCTTGTCGGCTTCTGACCAGCTTTCATAGTCACCCAGTCCCAGATAGCGGGTCAGCTCGCCCAGCGCTTCGGTGTGGCGGGTGCTTTCCTGACGCACGTCGATGCGCACCAGCGGCACGCCGAAGCAGCGCACGCGGCGCAGGGTGTCCAACAGTTGGCCGTTGGCGATGATGCCCATGCCGCAGGCTTTCAGCGACAGGTAACAGGCATACAGCGGCGCCCACAGCTGATCGTTGTGAACCAGCAGGTTATCGGGGCGGGTAACGCGTTCGCCTTTAATCTTGGCTTCCAGGTAGCTTTGCGTCGCCATCAGCTGGCTGCGCAGGCGCTTCATCAGCTCACGGTAAGGCTCGGGGACGTCATCGCCGCCAGCCAGCGCGCGCAGCTCCGGCGTACACTCCGACATGGACAGCTCGGAAACCAGCACCTGCACATCGCGCAGGAACAGATCGGCCGCTTTCCAGCGGCTCAGCAGCAGGGCGTGGCGGGTAACTTCCGCAGTGACGTTCGGGTTACCGTCGCGGTCGCCGCCCATCCAGGAGGTGAAGCGTACCGGTACGGCTTCTACCGGCAGTTCGTAGCCCAGCGAGCTTTCCAACTGTTCGTTGAATTCGCGCAAAAAGGCCGGAACCCCTTCCCACAGGCTGTTTTCCACCACCGCAAAGCCCCATTTGGCTTCGTCGATCGGCGTCGGACGGTTTTTGCGGATTTCATCGGTATGCCAGGACTGCGCAATCAACTGACGCAGGCGGCGCATGATCTTGTTACGCTCGTAGTCCGCCAGATCGTCATGATCGAGCTGGCTCAGGCAGGTGTTCACCTCAACCAGCTTGTGAATCAGGGTACGACGGGTGATTTCCGTCGGGTGCGCGGTCAGCACCAGCTCGATGGACAGATCGTCCACCGCCTGGCGCAGTTGTTCGTCGGTCAGCTTGTTGTCTTTCAGCCGGGTGAACAGGCGCGACAAGACTTCCGGATTATTGACCGCCTCGCCGTGCGGGGAGATGCTGTGATATTGCTCGGCGGTATTGGCGAAATTAAGAAACTGGTTGAAGGCGCGAGCTACCGGCAGCAGCTCATCGTTGGACAGATTTTGCAGGGTTTTCAGCAGCTCCTGACGACTGGCATCATTTCCCGCGCGGGAAGATTTCGACAACTTACGGATGGTCTCCACGCGTTCCAGAATGTGTTCGCCAAGAGCATCTTTGATCGTGTCGCCAAGCAGCTTCCCCAGCATACTGACGTTACTTCGCATTGCTGAATACTGTTCGTTCATAGGACCCTGTCTCTCCAAAATTATGTAAATTTTTTTCACCCTTAATGGGTAGCGCGCTTTCTTTAAGTAACCACGTTCCCTTGTCTACGTCAAATGTCACATTTTTGGATAGAAATATATTGTTTTTTGTTATTTATCTGAAAATTAATTACATGCCGTACGATCAGTAGCTGAACTAATAACCCTCAGCTGCCGGCGTACGACGTGTTTCATATCCCGGATAATGCTCCGTCACCGGCGGCAAAAATGCTCGATGACCTGCCCGATCAGCTGCCGCGTAGGCGCAATAAACGACGTAGCGAGGAACTCGTCAGGCTGGTGGGCTTGTTCGATCGACCCCGGACCAAGCACCAGGGTAGGGCACACATCCTGAATAAACGGCGCTTCGGTGCAATAGTTGACCACTTCGGCGCGTTCTCCCAGCAGCTTCTCCACCGTTTGAATCAGCGGCGCATGCACCGGGCACTCATAACCCGGAATCGGCGCATGCAGCGGCGTAATTTCCAGCCGCCCCGGCCATTTCCGGCTGACCGGCTCCAGCGCCTGATGCAGCAGCTCGTTCACGTCGCTCAGCGTCATGCCCGGCAGCGGGCGGATGTCCATGTGCAGTTCGCAGCAGGCGCAGATGCGGTTGGCCGCGTCGCCGCCGTGGATATGCCCCAGGTTCATGGTGGGATAAGGAATGGTAAAGGCATCGTGATGGAAGCGTTCTTTCAGGGTATCGCGCAGCACCAGCAGACGGCCGGTGGCGTCGTGCATCAGCTCAATGGCATTGATGCCGCGCGCGGGATCGCTGGAGTGGCCGGACTGCCCGGTAATGCGGATGGCTTCGGAAATGTGTCCTTTATGCGCCCGTACCGGTTTCAGCGACGTCGGTTCGCCGATGATGGCGCAGTCCGGTCGCAGGTGGGTGGTGGCGGAGAAATAACGTGCGCCGGCCATGGTGGTTTCTTCATCGGCAGTAGCCAGTACGTAAAGCGGGCGGGTCAGCTTTCCTGCTTCTATATCGCGTACGGCGTCCAGGATGAAGGCGAAGAAGCCTTTCATGTCCGCGGTGCCCAGGCCGTACAGCTTATTGTCGTGTTCGGTCAGCGTGAAGGGATCGCGCGTCCAGCGGCCATCGTCGAATGGCACGGTATCGGTGTGTCCGGCCAGCAGCAGGCCGCCGCTGCCTTCTCCCAGGCTTGCCAGCAGGTTGTATTTATTGCGTGTGTCCGGCACCGGCTGCACTTCCACGCGAAAGCCGAGATCGCTGAACCAGCCTGCCAGCAAATTGATTAATGCCTCATTACTCTGATCGAGGGCGCTGTCGGTGGCGCTGATGGACGGCGTGGCGATCAACGCCCGGTACAGCTCAATAAATGGGGGTAATTTCATATTCACTGTTGACAGCCTCAGGTTAGGATAGTATCAATATTCATGCATTATTTTTGAATAAAAATACACTATGAGCAAAATGAATAAAACCGGAACCGCTTTCCGCCGCGAATGTGTATTTTCATGTGGAATGAATCCACCCTATCACACCAACCAAGAAGGTGAAGCAGGTCTATGTCGACGTTAAACGGGTTAATTATAGGTGCCAGCGGTTATACCGGCGCGGAACTCGCCGCGTATTTACAGCGTCATCCCAATGTGAACATAACCGGTTTAATGGTTTCCGCGCAAAGTCATGATGCGGGAAAACGGCTCTCCGACCTGCATCCCGTGCTGAAAGGCATCATTGATTTGCCGCTGCAGCCGATGACGGACGACATTGCCGCGCTGGCGCAGGGCGTGGACGTGGTGTTTCTGGCGACGGCCCATGAGGTCAGCCACGATCTGGCGCCGCAGTTTCTGGCGGCGGGATGCGCGGTGTTCGATCTCTCCGGCGCTTACCGGGTGAATCAGAGTGATTTTTATCAAAAATATTACGGGTTTGCGCATCAGCATGCCGACTGGCTCGACAAAGCGGTATACGGGCTGGCGGAATGGCGGGCGGAAGATATCCGCACGGCGCAGCTCATTGCCGTGCCGGGATGCTACCCGACGGCGTCGCAGCTGGCGCTGAAACCGCTGATTGAAAGCGATCTGCTGGACCTGAATCAGTGGCCGGTGATCAACGCCGTCAGCGGCGTCAGCGGCGCCGGGCGCAAGGCCAGTATGACCACCAGTTTCTGCGAAGTCAGCCTGCAGCCTTACGGCGTGTTTACGCACCGTCATCAGCCGGAAATCTCGGCGCACCTGGGCGCGCAGGTCATCTTTACCCCGCATCTGGGGAACTTCCCGCGCGGCATTCTGGCGACCATCACCTGCCGGCTGAAGACGGGCGTGACGGCGGAGCGCGTGGCGGAAGCGTTCGCCCGGGCCTACGACGGCAAACCGCTGGTGCGGTTATTCGGGCGGGAAATGCCGTCTATCCGCGCTGTGGCGGGAACGCCGTTCTGCGATATCGGCTTCGCGTTGCAGGACGATCATCTGATCGTGGTGGCTGCGGAGGATAACCTGCTGAAAGGCGCCGCAGCGCAGGCGGTACAGTGCATGAATATTCGTTTTGGCTTTGACGAAACGCAATCACTCTTTTAATTAAACAGATGAAGTGAGAAGGTTATGAATCCGTTAATCATCAAGTTAGGCGGCGTACTGCTCGACAGCGAAGAGGCGATGGAGCGTCTGTTTCAGGCACTGGTGACCTATCGCCAGAGCCATCAGCGCCCGTTGGTGATTGTGCACGGCGGCGGGTGCCTGGTGGATGAGCTGATGAAGCAGCTTAACCTGCCGGTGGTGAAGAAAAACGGCCTGCGGGTAACGCCGGCGGATCAGATTGGCATCATCACCGGCGCGCTGGCCGGTACGGCGAATAAAACGCTGCTGGCCGGTGCGAAGGCGCATGGCATTCCGGCGGTGGGGCTGTCGCTGGGCGACGGCGATATGGTCAGCGTGACGCCGCTCGCCGCAGAGCTTGGTCATGTCGGGCAGGCGAAGGCGGGATCGCCCGCGTTGCTGGATACCCTGCTGGCGGCGGGATACCTGCCGGTGGTCAGCTCGATCGGCATCACGAACGATGGCGAACTGATGAACGTCAATGCCGATCAGGCGGCGACGGCGCTGGCGGCCACGCTGGGCGCGGATCTGATTCTGCTGTCGGACGTCAGCGGCATTCTGGACGGCAAAGGCCAGCGCATTGCTGAAATGACGGCGCAAAAGGCCGAACAACTTATTGCTCAGGGCATTATCACCGATGGCATGATCGTCAAGGTCAATGCCGCCCTGGAGGCCGCCCGCTCGCTGGGCCGGCCGGTGGATATAGCCAGCTGGCGCCATGCGGAGAAACTGCCGGCGCTGTTTAACGGCGTGGCGATCGGCACGCGGATTCTGGCGTAATTTTAAGAACGGTAATCAAGGAAACGTATTGTTATGGCGACGAAAACGACGGGCATCAGCAAAATTGTATTGGCCTACTCCGGCGGTCTGGACACCTCCGCCATCATTCCCTGGCTGAAAGAAAACTATAACGACTGCGAAGTAATCGCCTTCGTGGCCGATATCGGTCAGGAGCGCGAAGATCTGGAAGGGATTGAAGAGAAGGCGCTGCGTTCCGGCGCGTCCGCCTGCTACATCGCCGATCTGCGCGATGAGTTTATCAGCGACTATGTTTATCCGGTGCTGAAAACCGGCGCGTTGTATGAAGGCACCTATTTGCTGGGCACGTCGATGGCGCGTCCGCTGATTGCCAAGGCGCAGGTTGAACTGGCGCTGAAGCTCGGCGCGGATGCGCTGTGCCACGGCGCGACCGGCAAGGGCAACGATCAGGTTCGTTTCGAAACCACCTACACCGCGCTGGCGCCGCAGCTGAAGGTCGTCGCGCCGTGGCGTGAATGGGATCTGCGTTCCCGTGAAGCCCTGCTGGACTACCTGAAAGCGCGCGACATCCCGACTACCGCGTCGCTGGAAAAAATCTACAGCCGTGACGCCAATGCCTGGCACATCTCCACCGAAGGCGGCGTGCTGGAAAGCCCGTGGAATGCCTCCAACAAAGATTGCTGGGTGTGGACCGTTGACCCGCAGGAAGCGCCGGATGAGCCGGAACTGGTGACCATCGGCGTGGAAAAAGGCGAAGTGGTTGCCGTTAACGGCAAGACCATGAGCCCGTATGCCTGCCTGGAAACGCTGAATGCGCTGGGCGCGAAGCACGGCGTCGGCCGTATCGACATCGTGGAAAACCGTCTGGTGGGCATCAAGTCCCGGGGTTGTTATGAAACGCCGGGGGGCACCATTATGATCGCGGCCCTGCGCGGCATTGAGCAGCTGGTGCTTGACCGTGACAGCTTCAAATGGCGTGAGCAGTTGGGTCTGGAAATGGCTTATGTCGTGTATGACGGCCGTTGGTTTGCGCCGCTGCGTCAGTCTTTGCAGGCGGCGGCAGATTCCCTAGCGCAGGAAGTGAACGGCGAAGTGGTGGTGAAACTGTATAAAGGGCAGGTAACGGCGATTCAGAAGAAATCCGCCAACAGCCTGTATAACGAAGAGTTTGCTACCTTCGGCGAAGACGAAGTGTACGATCACAGCCACGCCGGCGGCTTTATCCGCCTGTTCTCTCTCTCTTCACGCATCCGCGCGCTGAACGAACAGAAGAAGTAAGGCGTCGTATCATCCAGCATTGAAACGGGCCGCTTATGCGGCCCGTCTGCAATAACATACAGAAAGAATGGAGCATCACTATGGCACTATGGGGCGGACGGTTCAGTCAGGCGGCGGATCAGCGTTTTAAACAATTTAATGACTCACTGCGGTTTGACTATCGGTTGGCCGAGCAGGATATCGTGGGTTCAGTCGCCTGGTCGAAGGCGCTGGTGACGGTCGGGGTGCTGACCGCCGGCGAGCAGCAGCAACTGGAGCAGGCGATGGCTGCGTTGCTGGAAGAGGTGCGCGCCAATCCACAGGCTATTCTCGCCAGTGATGCGGAAGATATCCATAGCTGGGTGGAGCAGCAACTGATCAATAAGGTCGGCGACCTGGGGAAAAAGCTGCATACCGGGCGCAGCCGTAACGATCAGGTGGCGACGGACCTCAAGCTGTGGTGTAAAGAACAGGTTGGTGAACTGCTGCAGGCGGTGCGGCAGTTGCAGCAGGCGCTGGTGGAAACGGCGCAGGCGAACCAGGACGCCGTTATGCCGGGCTATACCCATCTGCAACGCGCCCAGCCGGTGACGTTCGCGCACTGGTGCCTGGCCTATGTGGAAATGCTGGCCCGTGATGAGAGTCGTTTGCAGGATACACTGAAGCGGCTTGACGTCAGCCCGCTGGGCTGCGGCGCGCTGGCGGGAACCGCGTACCCCATCGATCGCGAACAACTGGCCGGCTGGCTGGGCTTTGCCGGCGCGACGCGCAACAGCCTGGACAGCGTGTCCGACCGCGATCACGTTCTGGAGTTGTTGTCCGATGCGTCCATCGGCATGGTGCATTTGTCGCGTTTTGCCGAAGATCTGATTTTTTTCAACAGCGGTGAAGCCGGATTCGTAGAGCTTTCCGACCGCGTGACCTCCGGTTCCTCGCTGATGCCGCAGAAGAAGAACCCGGACGCGCTGGAGCTGATCCGTGGTAAGTGCGGCCGCGTGCAGGGTGCGCTGACGGGGATGATGATGACCCTGAAGGGGCTGCCGCTGGCGTACAACAAAGACATGCAGGAAGATAAGGAAGGCCTGTTCGATGCGCTTGATACCTGGCTGGACTGCCTGCACATGGCGGCGCTGGTGCTGGATGGCATTCAGGTGAAGCGCCCGCGTTGTCAGGAGGCGGCGGAGCAGGGTTATGCCAACGCGACCGAACTGGCGGATTACCTGGTGGCGAAGGGCGTACCGTTCCGAGAGGCGCACCACATCGTTGGTGAAGCGGTGGTGGAGGCTATCCGGCAGGGTAAGGCGCTGGAGGCGCTCAGCCTGGCGGATTTGCAGGCGTTCAGTGCGACGATCGGCGAGGACGTGTATCCAGTGCTGTCGCTGCAGTCCTGCCTGGATAAACGTAATGCGCAGGGCGGCGTAGCGCCGCAGCAGGTTGCACAGGCCATCGCGGCAGCGAAAGGGCGCCTGGCGTAATGAAAAAAGCGGAGCCAGGCTCCGCTTTTTTATGCGTATCATTGAGTGTAAAAAAAAACCGGGCCAAGCCCGGTAATTAAAGGAGTAACACGAGGTTAGTTATTATTCTCCGGGGCAAGCCATACAACGTTCGGTTTCCTCGTTACCCAAACGCAGCTTGCTCTGCAGGTCGCGCAACGCGGTGCGCAACCCTTCTTCGATGACCGGATGGTAGAACGGCATATCCAGCATCTGATCTACCGTCATCTTCTGCTGATGCGCCCATGCCAGCAGATGCGCAATATGTTCCGCATCCGGCCCTATCATTTCAGCGCCAAGGAACCTGCCGGTGCCTTGTTCGCCGTAAACGTGCAGCAACCCTTTGTTGCGCAGCATAACGCGGGAGCGGCCCTGGTTTTCGAAGGAGACTTCCCCAACGGCGAAGCAGCCGCACACGCCGTATTTCTGATTCAGTTCACGCAGCGTTGAACCGACCATCGCGATCTGCGGGTCGGAGAATACCACGGAGATTGCGCTGCGGCGCAAGCCAGACTTAATTTCTGGGAACGCGCCCGCGTTTTCGCCGGCAATACGTGCCTGATCGCTGGCTTCGTGCAACAGCGGCAGTTGATTGCTGGCGTCGCCGGCAATGAAGATGTGCTCAACGCTGGTTTGCATCGTCAGGCGATCGGCGACGGGAACGCCGCGCGCATCCAGCTTCAGGCCGGTGTTTTCCAGGCCGAGGTTGTCGACATTCGGGCGGCGCCCGGTGGCGGCCAGGACGTAGTCAACCATGATTTCCTGCGGCTTGCCGGTCAAATCCAGGTAACGGATGGAAACGCGGTCGCCTTCGCGCTGCATGCGTTCGACCTTAACGTCCGGATCGAGGTAAAACTCTTCGCGCAGGGCACGGGTGGCGTAATCGCGGATGTCGCTGTCGGTCAGCGGACCGACAGCGCCGCCGACGCCGAACATTTTCACCTCAACGCCGAGGCGGTGCAGCGCCTGGCCCAGCTCCAGCCCGATAACGCCGGGACCGAAGACGGCCACGGAGCGCGGCAGGTCATCCCAACTGAATACGTCGTCATTGATAACCAAGCGGTCGCCCAGTTCATTCCACGGCGTCGGCCAGGCGGGGCGGGAGCCGGTGGCGATGACGATACGCTTGGCGACGATGCGGGTGTGATCGTCAACCTGCAGAGTATTGTCGTCGAGAAAGCGGGCGTAGCCACGGATTTTGTCACTGTCAGGAATGCTGTCTACGCCTTCCAGTACAAAGCCTACGAAACGGTCGCGCTCGCGCTTAACGCGATCCATGACTTCACGGCCGTTGATTTTTGTTTCTCCCTGGGGATGGATGCCGAAGCCCGGCGCGCGCTCGATTTGATGCACGGCTTCCGCCGCTGCGATCAGCAGCTTCGACGGCATGCAGCCGACGCGGGCGCAGGTGGTGCCGAAGGGGCCGCCTTCGATCATAACCACGCTGGGGGTGGATAATTTAGCCGCGCGATAGGCGCCCAGACCCGCGGTTCCTCCGCCGATCACGGCGACGTCTACGTTCAGTTCTTTCATGGTTTTCGCTCCTGCACCGAAAAAAAAGGGCGGGACATGCCCGCCGAATATGTTGGCTTTCTGAGCCTTTACGGCTTCTTCATGTCATTAAGCGTGTTGCAGGTAAACTTCCAGGTCGTCGCTGCCGCCGATGTGACGTCCGCCGATGTAGACCTGCGGAACGGTGGCGCGGCCGGTTACGGCGCGCAGGCTGACGGTGGTAGCATCTTTGCCCAGGACGATTTCTTCATACTGAATGCCGCGATCCTGAAGCATTTGCTTCGCCTTGGCGCAGTACGGGCAACCGGGTTTGGTGAACAGAGACACGGACTCCTGCAGTTTCACCTCCGGCGCCAGGTATTTCAGCATGGTGTCGGCATCAGAAACTTCAAACGGGTCGCCCGGCTTGTTGGGTTCTACAAACATTTTTTCTACCACGCCGTTACGTACCAGCATGGAGTAACGCCATGAACGCGGGCCGAAGCCAAGATCGGCTTTCTCGACCAGCATGTTCATGCCTTTGGTGAATTCGCCGTTGCCGTCCGGTACGAAGGTAATGTGTTCAGCTTTTTGATCGGCTTTCCAGGCGTTCATCACGAAGGTGTCGTTGACGGAAACGCACAGGATGCTGTCAACGCCGTGCTGGTGGAATACCGGAGCCAGCTCGTTGTAACGCGGCAGGTGGCTGGAAGAGCAGGTCGGGGTGAACGCGCCCGGAAGCGAAAATACGATGACGGTCTTGTCTTTGAATAACTCGTCGGTGGTTACGTCAATCCACTGGTCGCCTTGACGGGTGTGGAAAGTGACCTGCGGAACTTTTTTACCTTCTTGGCTCGTAAACATTGATTAACCCTTTAATTATCCAATAAGAAATTTTTTTCTGCCGGACCGTTGTCCCTTGTTGCCGATATTATTCCCGCCAGGGCTTGATAGTTCTAATCGTTCATTGCTATCTTATTTATCGCCATGAGCTATCATGGCCCGGGAGGATAACTATGAACATTCGTGATTTGGAGTATCTGGTGGCGCTGGCCGAACATCGCCATTTTCGGCGGGCGGCGGATTCCTGCCACGTTAGTCAGCCGACGCTGAGCGGCCAGATCCGCAAGCTGGAGGATGAGCTGGGCGTCATGCTGCTGGAACGGACCAGCCGCAAGGTGCTGTTTACCCAGGCGGGCTTACTGTTGGTGGAGCAGGCGCGCACCGTGCTGCGTGAGGTGAAGGTGCTCAAGGAGATGGCGAGCCAGCAGGGCGAGGCGATGTCCGGCCCGCTGCACATCGGCCTGATCCCGACGGTCGGGCCTTATCTGTTGCCGCACATTATTCCCATGCTGCATCAAACCTTTCCCAAGCTGGAGATGTATCTGCATGAAGCGCAGACGCATCAGCTATTAGCGCAGCTCGACAGCGGGAAGCTGGACTGCGCGATCCTGGCTCTGGTTAAAGAAACGGAAGCGTTTATCGAAGTTCCCCTGTTTGACGAACCGATGAAGCTGGCGGTTTACGACGGCCATCCGATGTCGCAAAAGGACAAGATCGCCATGCATGAGCTGGCGGGAGAGCGTCTGCTGATGCTGGAAGACGGTCACTGCCTGCGCGATCAGGCGATGGGGTTCTGCTTTGAAGCCGGCGCCGATGAGGACACGCATTTCCGTGCGACCAGCCTGGAAACGCTGCGTAACATGGTTTCCGCCGGCAGCGGCATTACTTTGCTGCCCTCGCTGGCGGTGCCGCAGGAACGTCAGCGCGACGGGGTGTGTTATCTGGAATGCTATCGCCCTGAGCCGAAACGCACCATTGCATTGGTGTATCGCCCCGGTTCGCCGCTGCGCGCCCGCTATGAGCAGCTCGCGGAGGCTGTCCGCGAGCATATGCAGGGCGTCATAGCGCAGAGCGAGACGTTAAAACAGGCGGTTTAATCCGTTTAACGCCGCCACGCGGTAGGCTTCGGCCATGGTGGGATAGTTGAAGGTAGTATTCACGAAATATTCGATGGTATTGCCTTCGCCTTTCTGTTCCATGATGGCCTGGCCGATATGGATGATTTCCGCCGCACGTTCCCCGAAGCAGTGGATGCCGAGGATCTGCTTGGTTTCCCGGTGGAATAAAATCTTCAGGCTGCCCACGTTCATACCGGCGATTTGCGCTCTGGCCAGGTGCTTGAACTGGGCGCGGCCCACTTCATACGGCACTTTCATCGCCGTCAGTTCCTGCTCGGTTTTGCCTACAGAGCTGATTTCCGGAATGGTGTAAATGCCGGTGGGAATATCTTCCACCAGATGCACATTCGCTTCGCCTTTCGCAATGGCCTGAGCGGCAATACGACCCTGATCGTAAGCGGCGGAAGCCAGGCTGGGATAGCCGATAACGTCGCCGACGGCGTAAACGTGAGGCACTGCCGTCTGGTACATGCTGTTCACTTTCAGCAGTCCGCGGCCGTCCGCTTCCAGCCCGACGTTTTCCAGCCCCAGCGTATTGGTGTTGCCGGTTCTGCCGTTGGCGTACAGCATGCAGTCCGCTTTCACCTTCTTGCCTGACTTCAGGTGCATGATAACGCCGTCGTCAACGCCTTCAATGTGTTCGAATTCTTCGTTGTGACGAATAACGACGCCGCTGTTCCAGAAGTGGTAGGAAAGCGCGTCCGACATCTCTTGATCGAGGAACGCCAGCAGGCGATCGCGGGTGTTGATCAGATCGACTTTTACGCTCAGCCCGCGGAAGATCGACGCATATTCGCAGCCGATGACCCCAGCGCCGTAAATGATGACGTGCTTCGGCTCATGGTTGAGCTCCAGGATCGAGTCGCTGTCGTAAATGCGCGGGTGGCTGAAGTCGACGCCCGGCGGATGGTACGGGCGCGAGCCGCAGGCGATAATGATATTTTCGGCCGTCAGAACATCGTGCGTGCCGTCCGGATAAGTCACGCTGACGGAATGGGCGTCCACGAAGCGCGCTTCGCCGGAAAAAATCTCGCAGTTGTTGCGTTCGTAAAAGCCCTGACGCATACGGGTTTGCTGATTGATGACGTTGTCCGCCTGACGCAGGATGTCGGGAAAGGTGGACTTCAGGATGCGTGAGTTGTCGCTGTAAAGCGGGTTCTGGTTGAATTCAATGATGCGGCTGACGGCGTGGCGCAATGCTTTGGAGGGGATGGTGCCCCAGTGGGTACATCCGCCGCCGACGCTGAAATAGCGTTCTACGACAGCCACGCGCGCACCTTGTTTCACCAGTCCCATGGCGGCACCCTCGCCGCCGGGCCCTGAGCCAATGACGATGGCATCAAAAGAGAGATGTTGTTGCATGTAGGGTTGGCCTTCTTATACAAACTTACAACGATACTTTAACATCATATCGCTGAATCCCCAATCATCCCTATGCTTTTCGTGGCAATGGCGCCGGCGCTGACTGTAATTCCTACGTGACATCCCGTTTGGCTAACAGCCATTGAGGTAAAATTTGGTATAGTGATGGAATTCTTACGATTCAGACATAGACATATTATTGATACGGATTAATTAAAATGGGCGTCAGAGCGCAACAAAAAGAACGAACCCGCCGATCCCTGGTTGAAGCCGCCTTCAATCAGCTCAGCGCCGAGCGCAGTTTCGCCAGCCTGAGCTTACGTGAGGTTTCCCGTGAAGCGGGCATTGCGCCGACGTCTTTTTACCGTCATTTCCGCGATGTCGATGAGCTGGGGCTGACCATGGTGGACGAAAGCGGCCTGATGCTGCGTCAACTGATGCGCCAGGCCCGTCAGCGTATCGCCAAGGGCGGCAGCGTTATCCGGACCTCCGTTTCAACGTTTATGGAATTCATCGGTAACAATCCCAACGCATTCCGCCTGTTGCTGCGTGAACGTTCGGGAACATCGGCCGCATTTCGTGCCGCGGTGCAGCGTGAAATTCAGCACTTCATCGCGGAACTCGCCGATTATCTTGAAATCGAAAATCACATGCCGCGCAGTTTTACCGAGGCTCAGGCGGAAGCGATGGTTACTATCGTGTTCAGCGCCGGTGCGGAAGCGCTGGATATTGACGCGGAGCAGCGTCGCCAGCTTGAAGAACGGTTAGTATTGCAGCTGCGCATGATTTCCAAGGGCGCTTATTACTGGTACCGGCGTGAACAAGAGAAGGCACACACCGGCGTTGCCTTATTGCAGAGCGAATAACCCTAACGAACAACAAAGAGGAGAAGGGAAAGATGAACGAGAATCACCGTATGGACACTGGAACTCTGATTCTGGCACTGATCGCGGGGCTGTCGGTTAACGGCTCGTTTTCAGCCCTGTTTAGCTCATTGATTCCTTTCTCCGTATTTCCGCTGATTGCCCTGGCGCTGTCGGTGTACTGCCTGCATCAGCGCTACCTGAACCATTCAATGCCGGAGGGCATGCCGTTGCTTTCCGCCTCCTGCTTCCTGCTGGGATTGCTGCTGTACAGCGCCATCGTGCGCGCGGAGTACCCGGCCATCGGCTCCAATTTCCTGCCTTCGCTGCTGTGCGTGGCTCTGGTTCTGTGGATTGGCAGCCGGGTGAAGTCGATGAAGCGGCAGGCGATGCCGGTGGAGTCCGGTCAGGAATAAACGCGAAAAAAAGCAGCCGGATGGCTGCTTTTTTTCAGGTGCGTTTTTCCAGCAAAACGCCGCTTTCCATATGGTGGGTATAAGGAAATTGATCGAACAGCGCTAGGCGCGTGACCCGGTGGGTTTGATTCAGCGTGCGCAGGTTGTCGCACAGCGTTTCCGGATTGCAGGAGATATAAAGGATGCGCGGATAGCCCTGCACCATCTTCAGCGTTTCATCATCAAGCCCGCTGCGCGGTGGATCGACGAAAATCGTCTCGCAGTGATAGCTTTTCAGATCGATCCCCTGCAACCGGTTGAACTCGCGCACGCCGTTCATCGCCTGAGTGAATTCTTCCGCCGACATACGAATAATCTGCACGTTTTCTATCTGGTTGGCCGCGATGTTGTACTGGGCGGCGGCGACCGACGGCTTGGCGATTTCCGTCGCCAGCACCCGGGAGAAATTGCGCGCCAGCGCCAGGGAAAAGTTGCCGTTGCCGCAGTACAGCTCCAGTAAGTCACCGGACGCGCCCTGGGTGACGTCCAGCGCCCATTCCAGCATTTTGACGCTGACCTCGGCATTGGGCTGGGTGAAACTGTTTTCTATCTGACGGTAGATCATCGGACGGCCGGCAACGGTCAGGCGTTCGTCGGCGTAGTCCTGATCGAGGCAAATCTTGGTCTTGGTCGCCCGCCCGATGAGGTGCAGGTCAAACCCCTGCGCCCGCAGGGCATCGCGCAGCTTTTCGGCCTCTGCGCGCCACTCGTCGCTCAATGCGCGGTGATACAGCAGGGAAACCACCACTTGACCGCTGAGCGTAGAGAGATAGTCGATCTGGAAAAGTTTGTGGCGTAATACCGGAGTCGGACGCAGCAAATCCAGCAGGCGCGGCATCAGGTCGTTGATCAACTGGCTGGCCGCCGGAAATTGATCGACGCGGATCCGCTGCCGGGTCTGCTGATCGAAGATGATGTGGTACAGATCGTCGCCGTCGTGCCAGATACGAAACTCCGCCCGCATACGATAATGACTGACCGGAGAACGAAAAACCTCCGCCTGCGGGGCATCAAAGGGCGCCATCATGCCGGCCAACCGGGCGGTTTTCTCTGCTAGTTGCTCATCATAATGTTCGATCGGCAATACGTCAGGCGTCATCGGGGGTCTCGTCGGCAAAAAATAATCAGAGGGCGATTGTAGGGAATGGGGCGTCGATGTCCAGCCTTGTCGGCAGAATAGAAGTCTAGACATCCAACATCCTTTATCTTAGCATGGCTGCCCGGTCTTCAGCCAAAGAGTTAAAAGGGAATCCGGTGTAAATCCGGAGCTGACGCGCAGCGGTAAGGGGAAGTCACGGCGATAGTTTGACACTGTCCTGCGGGATGGGAAGTCATCGCCCGGTGTATAAGCGCCTTTATACAAATCCCAAGCCCGAATACCTGCCGGACACGTCGCTCACATGGCTTTCGCGAATTATTGCCATGGCTTGCGGCATCCTGCCAATTCAGTTTGGATGCTGGTATTTACATGATAATCAATAAAAATACGCTGCTGGTTGCCTTGTCTGCCGCAGCATTTCCGGGATGGGCGCAGGACAGCGCAGTGACAGCCCCTTCTTCCTCCGGGAACGATGATGACACCGTAGTAGTGACCGCCAACCGCTTTGCCCAACCCGTTTCTACCGTGCTTGCGCCGATCAGCGTCGTTACCCGTGCGGATATCGATCGCTGGCAGGCGAAGAGTATGACGGACGTGATGCGCCGTCTGCCAGGGGTGGATTTCTCGCAGAGCGGCGGGATGGGGCAATTGAGTTCGCTCTATATCCGCGGCACCAACTCCAGCCACGTGCTGATTTTGATTGACGGCATTCGCATGAATCAGGCCGGCGTCAGCGGGTCGTCCGATCTCAGCCAGATTCCGGTGTCGCTGGTACAGCGGGTGGAATATATCCGCGGGCCGCGCTCTGCGATGTATGGTTCGGATGCCATCGGCGGCGTCATTAATATCATCACCACGCGTGAAAACGACGGCACCACGCTGTCGGCCGGGCTGGGGTCGAACGGGTATCAATCCTATGACGCAGCTACCCAGCAACTGGTGGGCCAAAACACGCGGGTGACGCTGGCGGGCAACTACACCTATACCCACGGTTATGACGTGGTGGCAAATCTGCCGGATAACTACGGTAACCCCGCGCAGTCTGACCGCGATGGTTTCATGAGCAAATCGCTTTTTGGTTCCGTCCAGCAGCAGTTCAGCGATCAAATCAGCGGTTTCGTTCGCGGCTATGGTTATGACAACCGCACGGCGTATGACGGCACCTCTAACTTTTACTACCCTTATGCGCTGGCGGATACCCGTAAACTTTACAGCCAGACGTGGGATACCGGATTGCGCTTCCATGAAGGCGCGTTCGCTTCCCAACTGGTGGCCGGTTACAGCCACAGCAAGGATTACAACTACGATCCCAAGTACGGCCCTTACGATGCCTCCGCCACGCTGGATGAAATCAAGCAATACAACGTGCAGTGGGGAAACAGCTATCAGATGGGTCACGGTAACGTCAGCGGCGGCGTAGACTGGCAAAAACAGAGCACTGAGCCGGGCACAAGTTCTCTGGCGGAGGGGTATACCCTGCGCAATACCGGTGTCTATGCCACAGCGATGCAGATGGTGGGGCCGGTGACGCTGGAAGGCGCGGTGCGCGGTGACGATAACTCGCAGTTCGGCTGGCACGGAACCTGGCAAACCAGCGCGGCCTGGGAGTTCGTCGATGGTTATCGCGTGTTTGCTTCTTACGGCACGGCGTATAAGTCGCCCAATCTGGGGCAGCTCTACAGCAACTATTATGGCAACCCGGACCTGAAGCCGGAGGAAAGCAAACAGTGGGAAGGGGGCTTTGAAGGTTTGACGGGGCCGGTAAGCTGGCGGATATCCGGTTACCGCAGTAATATCGACAACCTGATTGACAGCGATCCGACAACATACCGTTATTACAACATCGGCAAAGCGACGATTAAGGGTGTGGAAACCACGGCCTCCTTCGACACCGGCCCGCTGACGCACCGTGTTTCTTACGACTACGTCGACCCGCGTAACGGTAAAACCAATGAAATTTTGCTGCGGCGCGCCAAACAGCAGTTCAAATATGAGCTGGACTGGCAGGTGTATGACTTTGACTGGGCGCTGACCTATCAATACCTTGGTCAGCGTTATGACAAGAACTTCAACACCTATCCCGCCGAAACGGTGAAGATGGGCGGCGTCAGCCTGTGGGATATCGCAGTGTCGTATCCGGTCACCTCTCAGCTTACGCTTCGTGGTAGAATAGCCAACCTGTTCGATAAAGATTACGAGACGGTTTATGGCTACCACACACCTGGGCGGGAATACTTCTTCACCGGAACCTATTCCTTCTGATCGGCTAAGCGATCTCAGCCCGACCGTGCTGGTTTTTGACTCCGGCGTCGGTGGTTTGTCCGTATATGATGAGATCAGGCAATTGTTGCCTGATCTTCATTACATCTATGCATTCGATAACCAGGGATTTCCTTACGGAGAGAAAGAGGGCGCTTTCATCATTGAACGCGTGGTGAAGATCGTGGAGGAAATTGAGCGGCGTCATCCGCTCTCCGCGGTGGTCATCGCCTGTAATACCGCCAGCACGGTCACGCTGCCGGCGCTGCGTGAACGTTTTTCTTTCCCCGTGGTGGGCGTCGTGCCTGCCGTTAAACCAGCAGCGAAGCTGACCCGTAACGGTATTGTCGGCCTGCTGGCAACGAAAGCCACGGTACAGCGCGCTTATACGCACGAACTGATTGCCCGGTTTGCAGCAGATTGTGACATCCGGTTGCTGGGCTCGTCGGAGCTGGTGGAAATCGCCGAGGCGAAGCTGCATGGCATGCCGGTGGAGAAAAGCGCGCTGAAGAAAATCCTGCGGCCGTGGCTGTCGATGGCCGAGCCGCCGGATACGGTGGTGTTAGGCTGCACGCATTTCCCGCTGCTGAAAGATGAGCTGAGTGATGTCTTGCCGGACGGCACCCGCCTGGTGGACTCCGGCGCGGCGATTGCCCGTCGCGTCGCCTGGCTTATCGCCAATCAGGAAAATAAACTTTCCGGCCGTCAGCCCGGTTTTGCTTACGCTACCCGGCTGGATACGCAGACCGATGCGTTATTGCCCGTTTTGCAGCAGAGAGGGCTGGCAACGCTTGACCACTTGCCGCTTTAACCGCCGAATCCGGATGTTTTGTTTAAAGAATCGGCATTTGAATTTTTTTTTGAAATTAGCTCTTGTCTGTTATCGATAAGTCCCTATAATGCGCCACCACTGACCGGCGATAAGTGCCCGGCAGGAGAAGAGAAAGCGGATTTGCACAGCGAATTCTGAAAAAGAAAAGCTTGACTCTTCAGGGAGAAAACGTATTATGCGACTCCCGCGTCTGCGAGTTTTAAACCCGATGGCGCAACGCTCTTTAACAATTTATCAGACAATCTGTGTGGGCACTCACAAGACATTGTATCCATGTCCCTTGGACATTAAACAAATCAAAAGTCTTGAAGAGTGAACAACAGTTAATTCATTACGAACTAACAGTAAGATTCTTTGAGCATCAAACTTTAATTGAAGAGTTTGATCATGGCT
>NZ_QRAP01000012.1 GCF_003363015.1 Enterobacillus tribolii
TGAAAAGAAATACGGTGGAGCGGTAGTTCAGTTGGTTAGAATACCTGCCTGTCACGCAGGGGGTCGCGGGTTCGAGTCCCGTCCGTTCCGCCACTTAATTAGTAAAAATATAAGCCTTAGGGGCGTAGTTCAATTGGTAGAGCACCGGTCTCCAAAACCGGGTGTTGGGAGTTCGAGTCTCTCCGCCCCTGCCAAATATAGAGCCTTTCGCATGTGCGGAAGGCTTTTTTTTATGCCGGAATTCAGCCGGCAGCATCCTTTAACGGCATGCTTAACAGGCTGCTGATCTCCTGCCCCCGATCGCTATTGTGCAGCCATACGGCGTAAATAGGGCGTACGATACGGACGTGTTCGTCTGGGGTGACGTGCGGTAACTTCCGTCCCATACGACTGGGAAGAAACGCTTTTCCGCCGATGGCTTCCATAATCTTTCCAGCCAATATCACGGAGGAAGTGGTTAACTCCGCCTGCTTTTCATTGTTTATCCATTCACCCTCCGGGGCTGTAAAATCAGCACCCCAGTCAAGACGAATGAACGGCAATGCCTTTTTCTTTCCGTGATCGCTTGTAAAAAGCTGTAAAACAAGTTCACCGATCTTGCGTGCGGAAAGCTCATCCATCTTTGGATATTCCGTAGCTATCAGCAGGTCAAGCGTACGCTCATGCAGTTGTTTTACATGTGTCTGGCGCTGCCCGATCCTTGCTTCAAGTTGAATGCCGGGAAATTGGCGGTAAATATCCTGTAGCCATTCCGTAAGCAGCGACTCCCAAAGCAGGGGCGCAGCGCCAATGGACAACTCCTTGTGCTGCGGGCTGTTCTGGACCTCCTTTTTCGCCAATAACCAGGTAGTTATCAACATTTCGGCATAGGGGAGCAGGCGTTCGCCCGCGTCTGTCATCTGGATATTGTTACGGTGACGTGTAAATAAGTTGACGCCCAATTGTGTTTCCAACTGCCGGATACGGGAACTGACGGCTGACTGGGTCAGATAAAGCGTTTCAGCCGCCTGACCAAAGTGGCGCGTCCGGCTGACTTCCAGAAAGGTTTTCAACAATTCGGTATCCACGTCCATCTCCAAAAATAAATTATCGTCACGATTTAAATCTTTTGTTTTACACGCTGTCAAGCCTATCTAATACTCCGCGCCATAAATAGCACGGCCATAAAAGAATTAGGAGCGTGTCAGATGGCGGAAAGCTTCAACACTACTCATCGTTTTTTCGACAACAAACATTACCCGCGTGGTTTTTCACGCCATGGTGATTTCACCATTAAAGAAGCTCAGTTACTGGAGCGTTGCGGTAATGCGTTTAATGAGCTGGATCTGGGGAAACGTGAACCGCAGACGGAAGAGGAAACCCTTTTTGTTGCCGTTTGCCGTGGCGAGCGTGAGCCGGCTACCGAGGCTGAAAAAGTGTGGATAAAGTATCTTGCACGAATTCGTCGTCCTAAGCGCTTCCACACGCTTTCCGGCGGTAAACCGCAGATGGATGCGGTGGAAGAATACAGCGACAGCGATGATTAATAAGAAACGGGACCTGCGGGTCCCGTTTCTTATGCCAGCGCCCGGTGGAGTTGTTGTAACAACCTGTCCATTGAACGGTAGCTGAGCGCTTCAGCAAGATGATGGCGGCGGATAGTCCGGTTTCCTTCCAGGTCCGCAATCGTGCGGGCAACTCTCAGGATCCTGTGCCATGCCCGCACGGACAGACCAAGCTTGGTCAGCGCGTGTTCAAGAAACTGCGCGTCTTGTTCATCCAAACGACAGACCTCATCCATGACGGCGCCCTGCAGGTGCGCATTCAGCACGCCTGAGCGGGCATACTGATACGCCCGTGCCGTGAGCACCTTTTGCCGGATCTGCTCGCTCGCTTCGCCGCAACGCTTTTGGGCGCTCAGCACGCCGGTCGGTAGCAGAGGGACTTCAATCGAAATATCAAAGCGATCCAAAAATGGCCCTGACAGCTTCGCCAGGTAACGCAGCACCTGCTGTGGCGGCGTCCGAACGTGTGTGCCTTTGTAATGTCCCGTCGGACTGGGGTTCATTGCCGCTACAAGCTGCACCCTGGCAGGAAAACAAACTTTGGCGACGGAACGGGAAATAATAATTTCTCCGGCTTCCAGCGGCTCCCGCAGGGCGTCCAGCGCGCGGCGTTCAAATTCGGGTAATTCATCCAGAAATAACACGCCGTTATGCGCCAGCGAAACCTCACCGGGCCGGGGCAAGCTTCCGCCACCGACCAGCGCCGCCATCGATGCGCTGTGATGTGGCGCTCTGAACGGCCTCTGAAGCCAATTTTTCGCACCAGGGGAGGTGTGGGTCAGGCTGGTAATGGCGGCGTTCTCCAGCGCCTCTTCAGGCGTCAAATCGGGCAGTATGCCGGTCAGGCGGCTGGCGAGCATGGTTTTTCCCGTTCCCGGCGGCCCCAGCAACAGCAAGTTGTGTCCGCCCGTTGCGGCGACCTCCAGCGCCCTTCGCGCCTGTTCCTGGCCGATAAGATCTTTCATATCCGGGGGAGCGACATCATCGCCGGTTTCAGTTTCCCGTACCGGTGTGCTCAGCGTCGTTTCCCGGCGCAGGAAGGCGCAAACCTGCAGCAGATGTTCTGCGACCAAATGCGGAGAGTCAGGGATAAGCGCCAGTTCCGCAGCATTTTCTGTTGAAAGGATCAGCCGTCGTTTTTGTCTGTAAGTCTCGATGGCCGCCGGAATCGCGCCCTTAACGCCGCGCAGCGCGCCGGACAAGGCCAGCTCCCCCAGGAACTCAAACTCGTTGGCGGTATCCTGCGGGAGTTGTTCTGACGCGATTAAAATCGCCAGGGCGATGGGCAGGTCATAGCGCCCGCCTTCTTTCGGCAAATCCGCCGGCGCCAGGTTGACGGTAATTCGCTTGGCGGGAAACGTAAAGCCGCAGTTGATAATGGCGCTGCGCACCCGATCCCGCGCCTCTTTGACCGTCGCTTCCGGCAGCCCCACCAACGTGAAGCAGGGAAGCCCGTTACTGATATGTACCTCAATACTGACCACCGGCGCCTGCATACCAATCGAAGCCCGGGTGTTTACCAATGCCAGTGCCATCGTTTTTCTTCTCCCTTTTGCCCGCGGCTATCATGGCGCAGCCGTACGGGCCGGGCACTGCCCGGATTTGTTTTTTGCGCAAGGGTGCGCAAAGAGAAGATGCAACGAAAAGCTTGCTGATTGATTTTGTGCGGGAAAATGCAAGCGAGAAATAAAACTTAACAAAATAGTCACAAAGGTAACAATGTTAGCCTGCTAACGACTTGTCCTCGTTATTGAGAGGGGTATATTTAACATTTGTAATACAAAAAGACATTCACCGTAACAACTGTGATGCGCAAATAATGATATACCCCGTACACTACGGTAGGGATGAATAATGTTTGGTTGGTCAAGCCAGCAACGCAATGTTGCGATAGCGTGCTTCCTGAGCTGGACTCTGGATGCCTTCGATTTCTTTGTTCTGGTATTCCTGCTTAGCGAAATTGCCCAGGCGTTCAGCGTTGGTATGGAGCAGGTGACGCTGGCGATTCTGCTGACGCTGGCGGTCCGTCCGATCGGCGCGCTGTTGTTTGGACGCGCAGCGGAGAGGTTTGGCCGTAAGCCGATCCTGATGCTGAATATTCTGTTTTTCTCCGCTTTCGAATTACTTTCCGCAGCGGCGCCTAATCTTTCCATATTTTTGCTGCTGCGCGTGCTTTACGGCGTTGCAATGGGCGGTATTTGGGGCATTGCCTCCTCACTGGCGATGGAGACGATACCGGACCGCTCACGCGGCCTGATGTCGGGGGTTTTCCAGGCGGGCTACCCCTTCGGTTACCTGCTGGCGGCGGTCGCGTACGGCGCCTTGTTTGAACTGATTGGCTGGCGCGGCATGTTCATCATCGGCGCGGTGCCGGTTCTGTTACTGCCGTTTATCTATTTCAAAGTTCCGGAGTCTCCGGTATGGCTGGCCGCGCGCGCCCGTAAAGAGAGCACCGCCTTGTTGCCGGTGCTGAAAAGCCACTGGAAACTGTGTATTTATCTGGTGTTGCTGATGGCCGCATTTAACTTTTTCAGCCACGGTACGCAGGATCTCTACCCGACTTTTCTGAAAACGCAGCATGGGTTTGATCCAAAAACCATCAGCATTATTGCTATTTCCTACAATATCGCCTCTATTCTGGGCGGGATCTTTTTCGGCACTCTGTCAGAAAAAATCGGGCGTAAAAAAGCCATCATCATTGCGGCGTTGCTGGCTCTGCCGGTGATTCCGCTGTGGGCATTCTCCGGTGGTTCGCTGGCGCTGGGCATCGGGGCTTTCCTGATGCAGTTTATGGTTCAGGGCGCATGGGGCGTTATTCCGACCTACCTCAACGAGCTGGTGCCCGCCAATACCCGCGCGGTGCTGCCGGGGTTCGTCTATCAGCTGGGGAACCTGATTGCTTCCGTGAACGCCACGTTGCAGGCAACCATTGCGGAACATCATGGGCAAAATTATGGCTTGGCGATGGCGATCATCGCCGGTACGGTTGCGATCGTGATCGCATTGCTGGTTTTCTTCGGGCGCGATACGCGGGGCGCTTCACTGAGCGGAAATAATTCTGGTACGGGATTGGTAATAAAATCCTGATTAATCATTACAATAGTCAGCGGCATCCGGCCATTGGCCGAATGCCGGCGTAAAAAAAGTATTGTCAGAAGACGAAAAACTGTGATACCTCTTTAGGTATTCGTTCGATTAGAGATAGCAGAACACCCTGAATATGAACAAACTCGTCCAACTCCTCAGCCTAGTCGTGATTAGCGTGGTCGTGATTATTATCACACCGTGCGGGGCTGCACTTGGACGAAGAAAGGCTTAAAAATCAAGCCTGAATCAAACGAGAACCCCCGCACCGAAAGGTCCGGGGGTTTTTTTTGGCATAAAGAAACAGTGAGCAGGGGGAGTAATGGTTTTTAGCATAAAATTCTGTAATTCCGCCGGAGAAGCGGGGAGATAAACTATGAATGGCGCACAGTGGGTGGTACAAACATTGCGGGCACAGGGCGTGGACAAGGTTTTCGGTTATCCGGGCGGCGCAATCATGCCGGTATACGATGCATTGTACGACGGCGGCGTAGAACACCTGCTGTGCCGGCATGAGCAGGGCGCCGCGATTGCCGCCATCGGTTATGCCAGAGCAACGGGGAAAGTCGGCGTATGCATTGCGACATCCGGCCCCGGCGCCACCAACCTGATCACCGGTTTGGCCGATGCCTTGCTGGATTCTGTTCCCGTTGTCGCCATCACCGGCCAGGTCGGCTCCGCCCTGATCGGTACCGATGCCTTTCAGGAGATCGATGTCCTTGGCCTGTCACTGGCCTGCACCAAGCACAGCTTTCTGGTTGACTCGCTGGAGTCATTGCCGGAAATCATGGCGGAGGCTTTCGCCATCGCAACCAGCGGCCGTCCCGGCCCGGTGCTGATCGACATCCCGAAAGACATCCAGCTGGCGCAGGGCGACATTCCCACCCGCCTGACGCCGGTCGCCGATGTTGCGGCCTGCTGTCCCAGTCAGTTGCAGCAGGCGCGCGAAATGCTGGCGACGGCGCATAAGCCGGTGGTGTACGCCGGTGGCGGCGTCGGTATGGCGCGCGCCGTTCCTGCGCTGCGCGACTTCATTGCGGCGACAGGCATCCCGTCGGTCGTCACCCTGAAAGGGTTGGGCGCGCCCGATGCGACGGACCCGGGTTACATGGGCATGCTGGGCATGCACGGCACCAAGGCGGCAAACCTGGCGGTACAGGAATGTGACCTGCTGATCGCCGTCGGCGCCCGCTTTGACGACCGCGTAACGGGCCTGCTGAACGCGTTCGCGCCTCATGCCAGGGTGATCCACATGGATATCGACCCGGCGGAAATCAACAAACTGCGCCAGGTACACGTCGAACTGTGCGGCGACCTGCGCGACATGCTGCCTGCGTTAGCGCAGCCGATGGAGATCGCCGAATGGCAGGCGCGCGTACAGGCGCTGAAAACCGAACATGCCTGGCGCTACGATCATCCCGGCGAGGCCATCTATGCCCCGCTGCTGCTGAAGCAGCTTTCAGAGCGTTTACCAGCCAACGCGGTAGTCACCACCGATGTTGGGCAGCATCAGATGTGGGCGGCGCAGCACATGACGGTTTCCCGCCCGGAGAATTTCATCACCTCCAGCGGGCTGGGCACGATGGGCTTCGGCATTCCCGCTGCGGTCGGCGCGCAGGTCGCCCGCCCTGATGACAGCGTGTTCTGCGTGTCCGGCGATGGTTCTTTCATGATGAACGTTCAGGAGCTGGGCACCATCAAACGCAAACAACTGCCGCTGAAGATCGTGCTGCTGGACAACCAGCGCCTGGGCATGGTGCGTCAGTGGCAACAGCTGTTTTTCGACGGACGGTACAGCGAAACGAACCTGTCCGATAACCCCGATTTTCTGGTGCTGGCCAGCGCCTTCGGCATTCCCGGCCAGCGCATCACCCGCAAGGACCAGGTGGATGCGGCGCTGGATGCGCTGATCAACAGCGATGGCCCTTATTTGCTTCAGGTAGCGATCGACGAGCTGGAGAATGTCTGGCCGCTGGTGCCGCCGGGAGCTGGCAATGAATCTATGTTGGAGAAAGTATCATGATGAACGAAGTCAGCCCGCAGCATCAGTTGTCCATCCAGGCCCGTTTCCGCCCCGAAACGCTGGAGCGCGTATTGCGAGTGGTCCGTCATCGCGGTTTTCGGGTCTGTGCTATGAATATGGTTCCGGTACATGATTCGGATAATGTTAGTATCGAACTCACGGTGGCCAGTCCGCGCCCGGTCGGGTTACTGTCGTCGCAACTGAATAAACTGATGGATGTCGCCTGCGTTGAGGTCCGGCATTCTGCAACACTACGCCAACAGGCAGCTTGTTAACACTAAACACAACAATTTACGCGCACAGACGCGACAAGGAACAGAAGAATGACCACCAAGAAAGCTGATTACATCTGGTTTAACGGGGAAATGGTTCCGTGGGGGGAGGCGAAGGTTCACGTGATGTCCCACGCGTTGCATTACGGGACGTCGGTGTTCGAGGGCGTGCGTTGCTACGAGACGAACAACGGCCCGGCCGTCTTCCGCCACCGCGAACACATGCAGCGCCTGCGTGATTCCGCCAAAATCTACCGGATGCCGGTTTCTTACAGCGTGGACGAGCTGATGGCTGCCTGTCGCGAGACGTTGCGTAAAAACAATCTGGGCAGCGCCTACATTCGTCCGCTGGTGTTTATCGGCGATGTCGGTATGGGCGTTAACCCGCCTGCGGGTTACAACACCGACGTGATCATCGCCGCGTTCCCGTGGGGCGCTTATCTGGGTGAAGATGCGCTGGATGCCGGCATCGACGCGCAGATCACCTCCTGGAACCGCGCTGCGCCGAACACCATTCCGACCGGCGCCAAGGCGGGCGGTAACTATCTTTCTTCCCTGCTGGTGGGTTCTGAAGCACGCCGTCACGGTTATCAGGAAGGGATTGCCCTGGATGTTCACGGCTATGTTTCCGAAGGCGCCGGCGAAAACCTGTTTATGGTGAAAAACGGCATTCTGTTTACCCCGCCGTTCACCTCCGCCGCGCTGCCGGGCATCACCCGCGACGCCATCATCACGCTGGCGAAAGATGCCGGCATTGAAGTGCGTGAGCAGGTTCTGGCGCGCGAAGCGCTCTATCTGGCCGACGAAGTCTTTATGTCCGGTACTGCGGCGGAAATCACGCCGGTACGCAGCGTAGACGGCATTGAAATCGGCATCGGTCGTTGCGGTCCGATCACCAAGCGCGTTCAGCAGGCATTCTTCGGCCTGTTCAGCGGCAAAACCGAAGACAAGTGGGGCTGGCTGGATCCGATCAATCAGTAAGCCGTTCGCGCAAGACAGGGTCATTTTTCAAAAAATGTATTAATACCAAAACGAACCGCCGGCGGCACGTTCCCCGCCTGCGGTTCCGAATGCAGGAGTGAAGTGAGCATGCCCAAGTATCGTTCCGCCACCACAACGCACGGCCGTAATATGGCCGGCGCCCGCGCCCTGTGGCGCGCCACGGGGATGACCGACGCCGATTTCGGCAAACCCATTATCGCGGTGGTTAACTCATTTACCCAGTTCGTACCGGGCCACGTGCATCTGCGCGATCTGGGCAAACTGGTGGCCGAACAGATTGAGGCGTCCGGCGGTGTGGCGAAAGAGTTCAACACCATCGCGGTGGATGACGGCATCGCCATGGGGCATGGCGGCATGCTCTATTCACTGCCGTCGCGCGAGCTGATCGCCGACTCGGTGGAGTACATGGTGAATGCGCACTGCGCCGACGCCATGGTATGCATTTCCAACTGCGACAAAATTACCCCCGGGATGCTGATGGCCTCTCTGCGCCTCAATATTCCGGTGATTTTCGTTTCCGGCGGTCCGATGGAAGCCGGAAAGACCAAACTGTCCGATCAGATCATCAAGCTGGATCTGATCGACGCCATGATCCAGGGCGCCAACCCCAACGTCAGCGATGAGCAGAGCAACGAGGTGGAACGCTCCGCCTGCCCGACCTGCGGCTCCTGTTCCGGCATGTTCACCGCCAACTCGATGAACTGCCTGACCGAAGCCCTGGGCCTGTCCCAGCCGGGCAACGGCTCCCTGCTGGCGACCCATGCCGATCGTAAGACGCTGTTCCTGAACGCCGGCAAGCGCATTGTGGAGCTGACCAAACGTTACTACGAGCAGGACGACGCGCGGGTGCTGCCGCGCAACATCGCCAGCAAGGCCGCGTTCGAAAACGCGATGACGCTGGATATCGCCATGGGCGGCTCCACCAATACGGTACTGCACCTGCTGGCGGCGGCGCAGGAAGGCGAGGTGGACTTCACCATGTCGGACATCGACCGCCTGTCGCGCAAGGTCCCCAACCTGTGCAAAGTGGCGCCGAGTACGCAGAAATATCATATGGAAGACGTCCACCGCGCGGGCGGGGTGATCGGCATCCTGGGCGAGCTGGATCGCGCCGGTCTGCTGAACCGCGACGTCAATAACGTGCTGGGCATGACGCTGCCGCAGACGCTGGAAGCCTATGACATCATGCAGACCCGCGACGAAGGCGTGAAAAAAATGTATTCCGCCGGCCCGGCGGGTATCCGCACCACGCAGGCGTTTTCGCAGGAGTGTCGCTGGGATTCACTCGACACCGACCGCCGCGAGGGCTGCATCCGCTCCCGTGAGTATGCATACAGCCAGGACGGCGGATTGGCCGTGCTGTACGGTAATCTGGCGGAAGACGGCTGCATCGTGAAAACGGCAGGCGTGGATGAAGGCAGCCTGAAATTCCGCGGCCCGGTCAAAGTGTATGAAAGCCAGGAAGACGCCGTTGAGGCGATTCTGGGCGGTAAAGTAGTGGCCGGCGATGTGGTCGTCATCCGTTACGAAGGCCCGAAAGGCGGCCCCGGCATGCAGGAAATGCTGTACCCGACCTCTTTCCTGAAATCGATGGGGCTGGGTAAGAGCTGCGCCCTGATCACCGACGGCCGTTTCTCCGGCGGGACGTCCGGGCTGTCCATCGGCCATGCTTCGCCGGAAGCGGCTAACGGCGGCACCATCGGCCTGGTTCAGGACGGTGATATCATCGACATCGATATTCCGGGACGCACCATCCGCCTGGAAGTGAGCGACACCGAGCTGGCGCAGCGTCGTGAGCGTGAAGAGGCGCGCGGCGATGCGGCCTGGACGCCGAAGCAACGTGAACGTCAGGTTTCTTTCGCCCTGCGGGCCTACGCCAGCCTGGCGACCAGCGCCGACAAAGGCGCCGTGCGTGATAAAAGTAAGCTGGGAGGCTAAGAACCATGGCGGAATCACAACCTCTCTCCGCGCAACCCTGCGGGGCGGAGTATCTGCGTGCGGTGCTGCGCGCGCCGGTATATGAGGCGGCGCAAATCACGCCGCTGGAAGTGATGGAGAAAGTTTCCGAGCGCCTGGGCAACACGGTGCTGGTGAAACGCGAAGATCGCCAGCCGGTGCACAGCTTCAAGCTGCGCGGCGCTTACAACATGATCGCCAACCTGACGGAAGAACAGAAGGCCCGCGGAGTGGTGACGGCGTCGGCCGGCAACCATGCACAGGGCGTGGCGCTTTCCGCATCGCGGCTGGGCATCAAGTCCTTGATCGTGATGCCGGTTGCGACCGCGGATATCAAGGTTGACGCCGTGCGTGGCTTCGGCGGTGAAGCGGTACTGTACGGCGCTAACTTCGATGAAGCCAAGACGTATGCCATCGAGCTGGCGCGCAGCCAGGGCTACACCTTTGTGCCGCCGTTCGATCATCCGCTGGTGATCGCAGGTCAGGGCACGCTGGCTATGGAACTGTTGCAGCAGGACGCACATCTCGATCGGGTATTCGTTCCCGTTGGCGGCGGCGGCCTGGCCGCCGGCGTGGCGGTGTTGATCAAGCAACTGATGCCGCAGATTAAGGTCATCGGCGTGGAGGCGGAAGATTCCGCCTGCCTGAAGGCCGCGCTGGATGCCGGTCAGCCGGTCGAGCTGGCGCGCGTCGGGCTGTTTGCCGAGGGTGTGGCGGTGAAGCGTATCGGCGATGAAACATTCCGCTTGTGCCGTGAATATCTGGACGATGTGATTACCGTGGACGGCGATGCCATCTGTGCTGCGGTGAAAGACCTGTTCGAAGACGTGCGCGCCGTGGCTGAACCGTCGGGCGCGCTGGCGCTGGCCGGGATGAAGAAATACGTGCAGCAGCACGGTATCGAAGGCGAACGGCTGGCTCACATATTGTCCGGCGCCAACCTCAACTTCCACGGCTTACGTTACGTGTCCGAGCGTTGCGAGCTGGGTGAACAGCGTGAGGCCCTGCTGGCCGTGACCATTCCTGAGCAAAAGGGAAGCTTCCTCAATTTCTGCGAGTTGCTGGGCGGCCGTGCGGTGACGGAGTTCAATTACCGTTACGCGGATGCGGATAATGCCTGCATTTTCGTCGGCGTGCGTCTGACGCGCGGCGTGGCGGAGCGGCAGGAGATCGTCGCTTCCCTGCGTGAAGGGGGGTATCAGGTGATCGATCTCTCCGACGACGAAATGGCGAAGCTGCACGTGCGCTATATGGTCGGCGGCCGTCCTTCCAGGGCGCTGCAGGAGCGGTTGTTCAGCTTTGAGTTTCCCGAAGCGCCGGGGGCGTTGATACGCTTCCTCAACACGCTCGGCACACACTGGAACGTCACGCTGTTCCACTACCGCAACCACGGCATGGACTATGGCAGGGTGCTGGCGGCGTTCGAACTGCCGCAGCAGGACTCAAGCTTCGATCGCCATCTTGCTGAGCTGGGGTACGAGTACCACGAAGAGACGGCGAACCCGGCTTTCCGCTTCTTCCTGGCGGGAAACTGATACCGGCGGCCGCTATGAAGCGTCCTGCAAGGTTTGCCAGAACGCTTCAATCAGCGGCTCGCTGAGCCGCTTGCGCTGTACGCCGACGCCCAGTTCAAACGGCGCGACCATCGGTACGTGATCCAGCATGATAATGCGCGAACGCACTGCTTCCGGGCTGTTGTCGACCACCACCTCCGGCAGCAGCGCGATGCCGCAGCCCAACGCGACCATAGAAACGATAGCCTCATGGCCGGAGACGGTGGCGTAAATCTGCGGCGCGACGATGCGCTGACGGCGGAACCACATGTCGATGCGCTTACGCGACGGGCCGTGCTGGGGCAGGATAAACGGAATCTGCGACCAGTCCGGATCGTCCTGTAAGGCCTGTTCGCGTACCTGGCAGGGCAGCGCCGGCGCGATCAGCTTCAGCGGCACCTCGCCGATTTTGGTGAAGGCGATGCTGGTGGGCAGGCTTTCCGGCCTGCCTGCGATGCCGAGATCGGCCTCATCAGACTGTACCTTGCTGACCGCATCGGCGGCGTCGCCGGTGGTGAGTTTGATCTCCACCAGGGGATGACGGGCGCGGAAGCGGTCGAGAATGGCGGGCAGGTGGCTGTATGCTGCGGTCACCGAACAGAACAGACGCAATTCCCCGCTCAGGGCCGGGCCAGCCTGACCCAGCGCATTGCGCAGTTGCTGGTAATGCAGCAGGGTTTGCTGGGCGAAGGCTTTCAGCCGTTCACCGGCGTCGGTAAGCCGCACATCGCGGTTGTCGCGCAGGAACAGCGGCTGTCCCAGCTCTTCCTCCAGGCGCTGGATCTGGCGCGACAGGGTGGACGGGCTGACGTGCACCGCTTTGGCGGTACGGCCGAAATGACGGCTTTCGGTCAGATGAAGAAAAAGTTTCAGATCGCGCAGGTCCATAGTTACGATACCGGATGATGTTGCAGAAAATGCAATGACATCTTCTCAATATATCAATTTAAGCAATACAGATCCTGTCATATGATGGGATTCATACCTTCCCCGGCAGACAGGGCGGGGATGTGAAAGAATAATAACCAAACACAGAACACGACGGAGCACACCGATGGCTAACTACTTCAACACATTGAACCTGCGTCAGCAGCTGGCGCAACTGGGCAAGTGCCGTTTTATGGCGCGGGATGAATTTGCCGATGAGGCCGGCTACCTGAAAGGGAAAAAAGTGGTGATCGTTGGCTGCGGCGCGCAGGGTCTCAACCAGGGCCTGAACATGCGTGACTCCGGTCTGGACGTGGCGTACGCGCTGCGTGCGGAAGCCATCGCGGAGAAGCGTGCCTCCTGGCGCAAGGCGACTGAAAATGGCTTTAAGGTCGGCACCTATGAAGAGCTGATCCCGCAGGCCGACCTGGTAGTTAACCTGACGCCGGACAAACAGCACTCTGCCGTAGTACGTGCGGTACAGCCGCTGATGAAAGACGGCGCAGCGCTGGGGTATTCCCACGGTTTCAACATCGTTGAAGTCGGCGAGCAAATCCGTAAAGACATCACCGTAGTGATGGTGGCGCCGAAGTGCCCGGGCACCGAAGTGCGTGAAGAGTACAAGCGCGGTTTCGGCGTGCCGACCCTGATCGCCGTTCACCCGGAAAACGATCCCAAGGGCGAAGGCATGGCGATTGCCAAAGCCTGGGCTGCGGCAACCGGCGGTCATCGTGCTGGCGTGCTGGAGTCCTCTTTCGTTGCGGAAGTAAAATCCGACCTGATGGGCGAGCAGACGATCCTGTGCGGTATGCTGCAGGCCGGTTCTCTGCTGTGCTTCGATAAGCTGGTGGCCGACGGCACCGAGCCGTCCTACGCGGAAAAACTGATTCAGTTCGGCTGGGAAACCATCACCGAAGCGCTGAAGCAGGGCGGCATTACCCTGATGATGGATCGCCTGTCCAACCCGGCGAAACTGCGTGCTTATGCGCTGTCCGAGCAGCTGAAAACCATCATGGCGCCGCTGTTCCAGAAGCATATGGATGACATTATCTCCGGCGCTTTCTCCAGCGGTATGATGGCTGACTGGGCGGAAGACGACGTGAAACTGCTGACCTGGCGTGAAGAAACCGGCAAAACCGCATTCGAAAACGCGCCGCAGTACGAAGGCAAAATCGCCGAGCAGGATTATTTCGACCAGGGCGTACTGATGATCGCCATGGTGAAAGCCGGCGTTGAACTGGCATTCGAAACCATGGTGGATTCCGGCATCATCGAAGAGTCCGCTTACTATGAGTCGCTGCACGAACTGCCGCTGATTGCCAACACCATCGCGCGTAAGCGTCTGTATGAGATGAACGTGGTTATTTCCGATACCGCGGAATACGGCAACTATCTGTTTGCGAACGCGGCGGTGCCGTTGCTGAAGGCAAAGTTTATGGATTCCCTGCAAACCGGCGATCTGGGTAAGGCCGTTGCCGCTTCCGGCGTAGACAACGCGCAGCTGCGTGACGTCAACGAAGCGATCCGCAACCATCCGATCGAAACTGTGGGCCGTAAACTGCGCGGCTACATGACCGATATGAAGCGTATTGCCGTAGCCGGGTGATAATGCCCGTAACGGAATGAAAAAAGGCGCGTAAGCGCCTTTTTCTTTTACAGCGCCGCAACGGCGCTGACTTCCAGCAATGCGCCGTAATGCAGAGCAGGGCAGGGAACCACGGTGCGGGCTGGGCGGTGATCGCCCAGCCAGGCGGCGTACAGCCGGTTCAGCTCCGGCCACAGGGCGACATCGGCGAGGTAGACCTGCACGTTAACCAGATTGGCGTTAGTGGTGCCCGCCGCTTCCAGTAACGCATCGATATTCGCGAAAACGACCGCCGCCTGAGCTGCGAGATCGCCTGCAGGCTGGGTAACCTCAGCATTGATTGGCAATTGCCCTGAAATGAAGAGCGTGTTTCCGCTCTGCATCGCCGGGGAATAATGCCCGGCGGGCGGTGGCAAACGGGGTGAGAATATCGCTTTCATAGCAGCGCTTCCGCACGACGGATGAAATCGGCGTAGGAAACGGCATCGACGTTGCCGCCGCTGATGATCACGCCGACGCGCTTGCCCTTAAGCGGCAGATTTCCCTGCATCACGGCGCTGGCCGCCAGGCAGCCGGTAGGCTCCACGACCATTTTCATCCGCTCCATAAAGAAGCGCATCTGATTGCACAACTGCTGATCGCTGATGGTAAGGATATCTTTCACGTAGTTGCGGATGATCGGAAATGTCAGTTCGCCAACGCACTGGGTTTGCGCGCCGTCGGCAATGGTGGCGGGCACCGGGATGGAAACCCGTTCGCCGTTGCGCAGCGATTGCTGAACGTCGTTGCCGGCTTCCGGCTCCACGCCGTAGACCACGCAGTCCGGCGCCATGTGGTGGGCGGCCAGCGCGCAGCCTGATAACAGCCCGCCGCCGCCGGTACAGACGAACAGATAATCCAGCTCGCCGACTTCACGAAACAGCTCCAGCGCTGAAGTGCCCTGGCCGGCGATAACGTGAGGATGGTTAAACGGCGGAATGACGCTCAGCCCGCGTTCGTCCGCGAGTTTGGCGGCGATAGCCTCGCGGTCTTCCGTCTGACGGTTGTAAATAATGACCTCCGCGCCGTAGCCGCGGGTCGCGGCCAGCTTGGCCGCCGGGGCGTCGTGCGGCATTACGATGGTTACCGATACGCCGAGCTCCTTACCGGCCAGCGCCATCGCCTGCGCGTGGTTGCCGGAGGAAAAGGCGACTACGCCGCGCTGCTTCTGCTCTGCCGTTAAATGGCTGATGGCGTTGTAGGCGCCGCGAAACTTAAAGGCGCCCATGCGCTGGAAGTTTTCGCATTTAAAATAAATCTGTGCCCCGGTGAGCTGGTTGGCCTGTGATGACGTCAACACCGGCGTACGGTGGGCGTGGCCTTCGATAATTTTTTCTGCTTCAAGCAGATCGGCGGGTGTAACGGACATGGGCAATAAGGGCATTGGTTTTCTCCTGCGTGCATTTTGTCTTGTCATTTTGTATAATTTTATACGATCAGTAAAAAATAAAAGAAAGGGGATCCATGAAAAAAAATGAAAACATCGCGCAGGAGACACTGACCGAAAACGAATTATTACTGCGCGAAGGCAAGAAAATAGCCAAAGCGCTGGCGGAGATGTTTGCGCCGACCTGCGAGGTGGTGCTGCACGATTTGACGAACCCGGAACATTCGGTGGTGGCGATAGAGCAGCCGCTGTCCGGGCGCAGCGTCGGCGATTCCACGACGGAAATGGGCCTGGCGCGCATCCACGATCCGAACTATCCCGATGTGGTGCAAAACTACGCCAACCGTTTTCCTGACGGACGTCCGGCCAAAAGCACGTCTATCGGGCTGCGCAACGGCAGGGGCGAATTCGTCGCCGCGTTGTGCCTGAATATGGACGTCTCACTGCTGGACTCCGTGCAGCGCGTGCTTGCCCAACTGACCGCAGTGGACAATTCCGAGCCGCCCACGCATGAAACGCTGCGCTCCCGCTTCGGCCCTCATGACGTCCGGCGGGCGATCGAGGACTACTCCGCCGCGATGTCATCGCAGCCGCGGGCGCTCTCGCCGTCACAGCGCAAAACCCTGATCCGTCATCTGGCGACGTCAGGCCTGCTGCAACTGCGCGGGGCGGCCAAAATCGTGGCGGAAGAACTGGGTATTTCCCGCGCATCGGTGTATAACGCGCTGAAGGGAGAATCGTCACGCTGAGTTTTTTTTCAGCGCCGGCTTTCTGCTACAATCCCGCTCCCGTCCGTGTTTGTCAGTCAGGTTAATCACGCATGCGTTTAAATCCAGGTCAGCAGCAGGCCGTTGAATTCGTTACCGGACCCTGTCTGGTCCTCGCCGGAGCCGGTTCCGGCAAGACCCGCGTCATCACCAATAAAATCGCTCACCTGATCCGCGAGTGCGGCTACCAGGCGCGCCACATCGCCGCGGTGACCTTTACCAACAAGGCGGCGCGCGAGATGAAAGAGCGCGTGGCGCAGACGCTGGGGCGTAAAGAAGCACGCGGGCTGATGATTTCCACGTTTCACACGCTGGGGCTGGAGGTGATTAAGCGCGAGTACAAAGCGCTGGGGATGAAGGCGAACTTCTCGCTGTTTGACGATCAGGACCAGCTGGCGCTGCTGACGGAGCTGACGGAACGCTGGCTGGAGAAAGACAAGGTTTTGCTGCAACAGCTGGTTTCTACGATTTCCAACTGGAAGAACGATCTGATCGACCCACCACAGGCGGCGGCGCTCGCCCGCTCTGAGCGCGATAAGCTGTTCGCGCACTGCTACGGGTTGTATGACGTGCAGCTCAAAGCCTGCAACGTCCTCGACTTCGATGATTTAATTTTGCTGCCCACCCTGCTGTTCAAACGCAACGAGGAAGTGCGTGAGCGCTGGCAGCAACGTATCCGTTATTTGCTGGTGGACGAATATCAGGACACCAACACCAGCCAGTACGAGTTAGTGAAGCTTCTGGTGGGCAACCGCGCGCGCTTCACCGTGGTCGGGGATGACGATCAATCAATTTATTCCTGGCGCGGTGCGCGTCCGCAAAACCTGGTGCTGTTGAAAGAGGACTTTCCGGCGCTTCAGGTAATCAAGCTGGAGCAAAATTACCGCTCGTCGGGGCGTATCCTCAAAGCGGCCAACATCCTGATCGCTAACAACCCCCACGTGTTTGAAAAGCGGCTGTTTTCCGAGCTGGGCTACGGCGAGGAACTGAAGGTCGTTACCGCTAATAATGAAGACCATGAGGCGGAGCGCGTCGTCGGCGAGTTGATTGCCCATCACTTCATCAATAAAACGGCCTATCGCGACTACGCGATTCTCTACCGCGGCAACCATCAGTCGCGGGTGTTCGAAAAGATGCTGATGCAAAACCGCATTCCGTACCGTATTTCCGGCGGAACGTCGTTTTTTTCGCGCGCGGAAATCAAAGACCTGCTCGCCTACCTGCGCGTGCTGACCAACCCGGACGACGACAGCGCTTTCCTGCGCATCGTGAATACGCCAAAGCGTGAAATCGGCCCGGCGACGCTGCAAAAGTTAGGCGAGTGGGCTAACCAGCGCGGCATCAGCCTGTATCGCGCCAGTTTCGACATGGGGCTGAGCCAAACCCTGAGCGGGCGCGGCCTGGAGGCCTTACAGCGATTTACCGGCTGGATGCAGGAGGTTGCCCGCCTTTCCGAGCGCGAACCGACGGCAGCGGTGCGCGATCTGATCCACGGCATCGATTATGAAAGCTGGCTGTACGAAACCTCGCCAAGCCCGAAAGCCGCCGAAATGCGCATGAAGAACGTGAATCAGCTTTTTGGCTGGATGACGGAAATGCTCGCCGGTTCCGATCTGGAGGAACCCATGACGCTGACGCAGGTCGTGACGCGCTTTACCCTGCGCGACATGATGGAACGCGGCGAAAGCGATGACGAATCCGATCAGGTCCAGTTGATGACCCTGCATGCTTCAAAAGGGCTGGAATTCCCCTATGTCTATCTGGTGGGAATGGAAGAAGGGTTGTTGCCGCACCAGAGCAGCATCGACGAAGACAACGTAGATGAAGAACGCCGCCTGGCCTATGTGGGCATCACCCGGGCGCAGAAGGAACTGGTATTTACGTTGTGCCGGGAGCGGCGTCAGTTTGGCGAACTGGTGCGTCCGGAACCGAGCCGTTTTCTGCTGGAACTGCCGCAGGACGATCTTAAATGGGAAACGGAGCGGAAAGTCGTCAGCGCGCAGGAGCGTATGCAGCGCGGGCAGAGCCATCTTGAGAAAATCCGGGCGCAGCTGGCGAAAGCCAAAGGGCAGGAGTAAACGAAGGCCGGCGACGGCCTTGCGTGTGAATTATTCGGACTCTTCGATAAACACCGGCCAGTGGGCGTAGCTTTGCCACAGGCTTTCCTGATGCAGGTTTTCCGCCCGTAACGGGTGGGTCTCCAGCCATCCGACCGGTAATACCACGTGCAGTTCATTGCCGCTGACTTGCAGACGTACCGCCGGCAGCGTGTCGTCGCGCCGACGGCTGGCGAAGATGATCGCCAGGCGCAGGATGCGGCACAGATACTCCGCCTGAGCCGGCGGAATCGCATTTTGCTGGCTGAGCGCGGGCAGATCGACGGGGCCGCTCTGGTTCTGCAGCAGTACGGCCAACAACCGCTTCTGCGCCGGCGTGAAGCCCGGCAGATCAAGATGACGGATCAGGTAGGCGGCGTGCTGCTCCGACTGGCGGAAGTCTACGCTCAGCCCGATTTCGTGCAGCTGGCAGGCCAGTTCCAGCAGCTCGGCGCAGCGTACGTTCAGGCCCCAGGCCGGCGCAAGCTGGCGCACGAAACCATCCGCCAACTGAAAAACGCGCAGCGCCTGATCGGTATCTAACTGATAGCGCCTTTGCAGGTTGCGGATGGTGCGCCGGCGGACGTCATGTTCCACGGGCAGGTGCAGCATGCCGTAAATCAGCCCTTCGCGCAGCGCGCCGCCGGCCAGCATCATGGCGTCGATGTTCAGGGTTTCGAAGATCGCAATCAGAATGGAAAGACCGCTGGGGAAAACCAGCGCCCGTTCCAGCGTCAGGCCGGGGATTTCCAGCTCTTCCAGCTTACCGCACTGAATGGCGCGCTGGCGCAGTTGTTTCATCTTGGGCAGGGTGATGCATTCATCCATTCCCTGCGCCACCATGATTTCCTGCAACGCCTGCACCGTGCCGGACGCGCCGACGCAAATCTGCCAGCCCTGCGCCTTCAGCTTTCCGGCGACGGGCAACAGCATTTCATAAGCGGCTTGCTCCGCCCGTTCGAAATTTTCGCGCGTCAGGCTGCGATCGGTGAAGTAACGTTCCAGCCAGGTAACGCAGCCCATCGGCAGGCTGATTAACGATTCAGCCCTGGCTCCGCGTCCAACGGCAAGTTCGGTGCTGCCGCCGCCGATATCAACGACCAGACGCCGATCCGGGCCACCGGTGGTGTGCGCCACCCCCTGATAGATCAGGCGGGCTTCTTCCTCTCCGCTGATGATTTGCACCGGCCGGCCGAGGATACGTTCGGCGGTTTCAATGAAGACATCGGCATTGCGCGCAATACGCAGGGTCGCGGTGGCGACCACGCGGATTTGATCGCGGGGAATATCTTGTAAACGCTCAGAAAACAGCCTGAGGCACTGCCAGCCCCGCTGCATTGCTTCGTCAGAAAGGATGTTTTCAGAATCCAGCCCGGCCGCCAGCCTGACTTTACGCTTGATGCGCGCCAGGGTCTGAATGCCGCCGGCCACCTCACGTACGACCAACATGTGAAAGCTGTTGGAGCCAAGATCTATTGCCGCATATTGTGAGGTGGAACTCAGCATGTCTGTTTAGCCCTGCCGTTTACGGTTGCCGCGCATGGCGCCGCCGCTGCGGCGCTGGCCCGTGCCCCCGCGACGCGGTCCGTTGTTGCCGCGGCTGCGTGACAGGCGCTTGGGCGCCGGCAGATCGTTCATCAGCGCTTCGCTGTTGTACTTGCTGACGGGGATGGTATGCCCGATATACTCTTCGATGGCGGGCAGGTTAAGCACGTACTCTTCACAGGCCAGGCTGATGGAGTTGCCGCTTGCGCCCGCGCGACCGGTACGGCCGATGCGGTGGACGTAGTCTTCGCAGTCGTCCGGCAGGTCATAGTTGAACACGTGGGTAACGGCGGGAATGTGCAGACCGCGTGCCGCGACGTCAGTGGCGACCAGAATGTCCAGGTTGCCCTTGGTGAAGTCGTCGAGAATGCGCAGGCGTTTTTTCTGCGCCACGTCGCCGGTCAGCAGGCCCACGCGATGCCCGTCGGCGGCCAGATGGCCCCAGATGTCTTCGCAGCGGTGCTTGGTGTTGGCAAATATGATGCAGCGATCGGGCCACTCTTCTTCAATCAGCGTCTGCAACAGGCGCATTTTCTCTTCGTTGGACGGGTAGAACAGCTCTTCTTTGATGCGGTGCCCGGTTTTCTGCTCCGGCTCCACTTCAATGTATTCGGCGTTGTTCATGTGTTCGAACGCCAGCTCACGCACCCGGTAGGACAGCGTAGCGGAAAAGAGCATATTCAGGCGCTGGGTAACCGGCGGCATGCGGCGGAACAACCAACGGATGTCTTTAATAAAGCCAAGGTCGAACATGCGATCGGCTTCGTCCAGTACGACGACCTGGATCGCGCCCAGATCGATATGACCCTGCTTGGCGTAGTCGATCAACCGGCCGGTGGTGCCGATCAGGATATCCACGCCGTTTTCCAGCACTTTCAGCTGCTTATCGTAGCCGTCGCCGCCGTAGGCCAGCCCCAGCTTCATACCGGTGCTGTGCGCCAGTGCTTCCGCATCGGAGTGGATCTGCACCGCCAGCTCGCGGGTCGGCGCCATAATCAGCGCGCGCGGCTGATTGGTTTTGCGCTCCGCAATGGCAGGGTGCGTCAGTAAATAGTGGAAAGTAGACGCCAGAAACGCCAGCGTCTTGCCTGTACCCGTTTGCGCCTGCCCAGCCACATCGCGCCCGTTGATCGTCAGGGGCAATGCCAACGCCTGAATCGGCGTACAGTTATGAAAGCCTTTCTCTTCAAGGGCTTTGATTACCAGAGGGTTCAGGGCGAAGTCGGTAAACTTCTGTTCAGTCAAGTGTGTTTTGCTCATAATGGCGTAGAGTATCAGTTAACCGTATCTTCACGAAAGTATTGCTTTACGAAAGCGTATCCGGTGAAATAAAGTCAGCACTTTGTTGCTGAGTAAATTGCGCGTGTCTGTCGGACACCGCCTAATACTACACCAACAAGGCAGACTTAATCCCGTGGAGTAGAGCATGAGCGATAAAATTGTTCACCTGAGTGACAGTAGCTTCGAGACTGATGTCCTGAAAGCTGCAGGCCCCGTCCTGGTCGATTTCTGGGCCGAATGGTGCGGTCCGTGCAAAATGATTGCGCCGATCCTGGATGAAATCGCCGCTGAATATGAAGGGAAGCTGACCATCGCCAAGCTGAACATCGATGAAAACCCGGCAACGGCGCCGAAGTTCGGCATCCGTGGCATCCCGACCCTGCTGCTGTTTAAAGACGGCGCAGTGGCGGCCACGAAAGTGGGGGCGCTGTCCAAGACCCAACTGAAAGATTTCCTGGACACCAATCTGTAATCATTACTGCGGACGCCGGCGGCCCTGAGTTTTCTCTCTTGTCCGCTGGACGTCCGGCAATAAGCGTGTTAAGTTTACCGCACTGCACATATTTGAACTTATCCGTAGTTTGAGTCATAAAGTTAGAATCTAAGTTTTACTCTGTTTTGAAACCTTTGTCTGAACTCTGCGTTCCGCTCATGGCGAGCAAACTAAAACATAGGTTTTAAACCGTTCGGCTTTACTTAATTTAAGGCTCCTTTGTGTTCCCGTGATTCACATGGCTAATGCTCATGTTGATCTTATGCGTGATTCATATGCCGGGATAATGAAGGCCCACAAACAGGCATGGATGACCCCTGTCATACCATTCACCGAAACAGTTCGAGATATACCCCGAGTTTAAAGAACCCACCATTATGAATCTTACCGAATTAAAAAATACGCCGGTCTCTGAGTTGATTACTCTCGGCGAAAACATGGGACTGGAAAACCTGGCCCGTATGCGCAAGCAGGACATCATTTTCGCCATCCTTAAGCAGCATGCGAAAAGCGGCGAAGATATCTTCGGCGACGGGGTGCTGGAGATATTGCAGGATGGCTTCGGCTTCCTCCGCTCCGCAGACAGTTCCTACCTCGCCGGTCCCGATGATATCTACGTTTCTCCCAGCCAAATCCGCCGCTTTAACCTCCGCACCGGCGACACCATTTCCGGAAAAATCCGCCCGCCGAAAGAAGGCGAACGCTATTTTGCGCTGCTGAAGGTGAACGAGGTTAACTACGATAAGCCGGAAAACGCCCGTAATAAGATCCTGTTCGAAAACCTGACGCCGCTGCACGCGAATTCCCGCCTGCGGATGGAGCGCGGCAACGGTTCCACCGAAGACCTGACCGCCCGCGTACTGGATTTGGCTTCGCCGATCGGTCGTGGTCAGCGTGGTTTGATCGTGGCGCCGCCGAAAGCGGGTAAAACCATGCTGCTGCAAAATATCGCGCAGAGCATTGCTTACAACCATCCTGACTGCGTGCTGATGGTGCTGCTGATTGACGAACGTCCGGAAGAAGTGACGGAGATGCAGCGTCTGGTGAAAGGCGAAGTCGTGGCGTCAACGTTTGACGAGCCGGCTTCCCGCCACGTTCAGGTTGCTGAAATGGTGATCGAAAAGGCGAAGCGCCTGGTCGAACACAAGAAAGACGTTATTATCCTGCTGGACTCCATCACCCGTCTGGCCCGCGCTTACAACACCGTGGTGCCGGCCTCCGGCAAAGTGCTGACCGGTGGTGTGGATGCCAACGCCCTGCACCGTCCGAAGCGCTTCTTCGGCGCCGCGCGTAATGTGGAAGAGGGCGGCAGCCTGACCATCATTGCGACCGCGCTGATCGATACCGGTTCGAAGATGGACGAAGTGATTTACGAAGAATTTAAAGGCACCGGCAACATGGAACTGCACCTTTCCCGTAAGATCGCGGAAAAACGTGTGTTCCCGGCGATTGACTACAACCGCTCCGGTACCCGTAAAGAAGAATTACTCACGACCTCGGAAGAGCTGCAGAAAATGTGGATCCTGCGCAAAATCATTCACCCGATGGGTGAGATCGACGCGATGGAATTCCTTATTAATAAGCTGGCAATGACCAAAACCAATGATGAGTTCTTCGATATGATGAAGCGCTCATAACGGGCCGTCATTCATACGGAAAGCGCCGGAGAAATTCGGCGCCTTCCGTGAAGGTGTTCAGATTATTCTGGGTTCTTATCGATTGTCCCAACTTATAATGACGGTTAGCCGTCTTTTTTTATTTTAGCCGCTGAATTATTGTAATTAGATTAGGCAAAAAGAACGACTTGGATGACAATAGCACGGTTCTTTCAGGGCCTTGAACCGGCGCTGTATGTAATCTTGGCGTGTCGTAAATAAGCGACACAAAACAGCTGATTGAAAGAGAGCAGTTTCTGTGAATTTACTCACTACGAGTAGCGATCTTTTCGTTGTTTTTCTGTTTTCGCTGGCGTTCCTGTTTTGTGCGCGTAAAGTCGCGAAAAAGATCGGTTTGGTCGATAAGCCGAACTATCGTAAGCGTCACCAGGGGTTAATCCCGCTGGTGGGTGGTATTTCCGTTTATGCGGGAATCTGCTTCACTTTTCTGTTTTTCCAGCCTTACATCCCCCATTTCCGCCTTTACCTGCTATGCGCCGGCGCGCTGGTGCTGGTTGGCGCGCTTGATGACCGTTTCGATATCAGTGTGAAAATCCGCGCCACTGTACAGGCGTTGATCGCCATTGCGATGATGACGGTGGGCGGGCTGTATTTACGCAACCTGGGGCAAATCTTCGGCCCCTGGGAACTGACGCTCGGGCCTTTCGGGTACCTGGTCACGCTGTTCGCCGTTTGGGCGGCAATCAACGCATTCAACATGGTTGACGGCATCGATGGCTTGCTGGGCGGGCTGTCGTGCGTCACCTTTTTATCCATGGGTATCCTGTTGTGGCAGGACGGGCAGCATGATCTGGCTATGTGGTGTTTTGCCTTTATCGCTGCGATAGTGCCTTATATTTTGCTTAACCTGGGGATTTTGGGTCGGCGGTACAAAGTCTTTATGGGGGATGCGGGCAGTACGCTGATTGGTTTCACCGTCATCTGGATCCTGCTGGAAAGTACGCAGGGCAGCGGCCACCCGATGAATCCGGTGACGGCGCTGTGGGTGATTGCCATTCCGCTGATGGACATGATCGCCATCATGTATCGCCGGCTGCGTAAAGGCATGAGCCCGTTTTCACCCGACCGCCAGCATATTCATCACCTGATCATGCGCGCCGGCTTTACCTCCCGGCAGGCATTTGTTCTGATTACGCTGGCGGCAGCCTTGTTGGCGGCGATTGGCGTAACCGGTGAGCGGTTGGGTTTTGTACCAGAATGGGTAATGTTGGTATTATTTTTGCTGGCTTTTGTACTCTACGGTTACTGCATCAAGCGCGCCTGGCGCGTCGCCCGTTTCGTTAAACGGATGAAACGCCGGATGCGGCGGTCGCACCCGCGGGCAGAGTGACCAGGGCAAGCATGTATCATAATTTCAGAGATTCGGGCGTGGTGATGAGATCTAACGAGAACGAGCAACTGATTGATAATGAGCTGGATATCCGCGGATTATGCCGGACGTTGTGGAACGGAAAAGCATGGATTGTCGGCATCGGCGCCTTGTTCGGCGCGGCGGCGTTGGTCGCTTCTTTCCTGATGCAACAGGAGTGGAGCTCAACGGCGATTACGGATAAGCCGACGGTCAACATGCTGGGCGGTTACTACTCCCAGCAGCAATTTTTGCGCAATCTGGACCAGCGCCTGCTGAGCAATGCGGCAGCGCCCGATCTCAGCATCGCTGATGAAGCCTACAATGAATTTGTCATGCAACTGGCGGCGTATGATACGCGGCGCGACTTTTGGCTGCAGAGCAAATACTATCAGGATCGCAAAGAGGGCGACGCCAAAGCGGATGCCGCTTTGCTGGATGAGCTGATCGCCGACATTCAGTTCACGCCGCGCGACATGACCAAAAACGTGAATGACAGCGTTAAGCTGATTGCCGAAACCGCGCCGGACGCGAACACGCTGCTGCGCCAGTACGTGGCGTTTGCCAGCCAGCGGGCGGCGACGCATCTGAACGAAGAGATTCAGGGCGCATGGGCCGCGCGGACGATTTCGCTCAAAGCGCAGGTTAAGCGCCAGGATGAAGTGGCGAAGTCGGTTTATCAGCGCGAGCTGAGCGGCGTGGAGGCTGCGCTGAAGATCGCACAGAAGCAGGGCATCGATACCACCCGCACCGATACGCCCGCTCAGGACGTTCCTGCTTCGGATATGTTCCTGCTGGGCCGTCCTTTGTTACAGGCGCGGCTGGAGTCGTTGCAGGCTTCCGGCCCGGCTTATGACGTCGAATACGATCAAAACCGCGCTATGCTTAACACGCTGAACGTCGGCCCGGTGCTGGACGCCAAGTTCCAGACCTACCGCTATCTGCGCACGCCGGAGGAACCGGTGAAGCGCGACAGTCCCCGCCGGGTGTTTATGCTGATTATGTGGGGCGCCATCGGCGGCCTGATTGGCGCAGGCGTTGCGCTGGTGCGGCGTTCAGGAAAAGCCGCCTGATCGATCCGGCTGAGCGCCGGTGAAACAGTGATGAAATTAAGGGATAGGAGGCCGCGGCAATAAGGATGCCCGGCCTGAAATTTATGTCAAAACCATCAATAAAAAGAGACTCTCTGTGAAAGTGTTGACCGTTTTCGGTACCCGCCCAGAAGCGATAAAAATGGCGCCTTTGGTTCATGCTCTGGCGCAGGACAGCACCTTTGAAGCGAAAGTCTGTGTGACGGCGCAGCATCGTGAAATGCTGGACCAGGTGCTGAAGCTGTTTGATATCGTGCCGGATTACGACCTTAACATCATGAAGCCCGGACAAGGGCTGAGCGAGATAACGTGCCGTATTCTGGAAGGGTTGAAACCGGTACTGGAAGAGTTCCGCCCCGACGTGGTGCTGGTGCACGGCGATACCACGACCACGCTGGCGACCAGCCTGGCGGCGTTTTACCAGCGCATTCCCGTGGGGCACGTGGAGGCCGGGCTGCGTACCGGCGATCTCTATTCGCCCTGGCCGGAAGAGGCGAACCGTAAACTGACGGGGCATCTGGCGATGTACCATTTCGCTCCGACCGAAAATTCCCGCCAAAACCTGCTGAGGGAGTCAATTCCCGACGATCGTATTTTCGTTACCGGCAATACCGTGATTGACGCCCTGTTCTGGGTGCGCGACCGGGTGCTGGGCGATGCGGCGCTGCAACAATCACTGGAGCGTCGCTACCCTTTTCTGGACAAGAACAAAAAGATGGTGCTGGTAACCGGCCACCGCCGGGAAAGCTTCGGCGGCGGATTCGAGCGCATTTGCACCGCCCTGGCCGAGATCGCCCGTACGCATGATGAGATTCAGGTGGTATACCCGGTTCATCTCAACCCTAACGTCAGCGAACCGGTTAACCGTATTTTGCGCGGCATCGACAATATTTTCCTGATCGATCCGCAGGACTACCTGCCGTTCGTGTACCTGATGAACCGCGCCTACATGATTCTGACTGACTCCGGCGGCATTCAGGAAGAAGCGCCCTCGCTGGGCAAACCGGTGTTGGTCATGCGCTCCACGACCGAGCGGCCGGAAGCCGTAACCGCCGGTACGGTGCGGCTGGTCGGAACGGACAGCCAAAAGATTTTGCAAGAAGTAACCCAACTGCTCACGGACAGCAGCGAGTACCACGCGATGAGCCGGGCTCACAATCCCTACGGCGACGGGCAGGCCTGTCAGCGAATTTTGAATGCACTAAAAAATCATCAGGTGACGCTATGAGTTTTGAAACGATTTCAGTTATTGGACTTGGGTATATTGGTTTGCCGACGGCTGCCGCGTTCGCGTCCCGCCAGAAAAACGTGATTGGCGTTGACGTTAACACCCATGCGGTGGAAACCATTAACCGCGGCGCCATTCATATCGTGGAACCTGATTTGGACAAGGTGGTGAAGCAGGCCGTGGAAGGCGGTTTTCTGCGCGCCGTCACCAAACCTGAAGCGGCGGACGCCTTTCTGATTGCGGTGCCGACTCCGTTCAAGGGCGATCACGAGCCGGACCTGGCGTTCGTGGAAGCGGCCGCCCGCTCCGTTGCGCCGGTGCTGAAAAAAGGCGATCTGGTGATTCTGGAATCCACTTCGCCGGTCGGGGCTACCGAGCAAATGGCCGCCTGGCTGGCGGAAGCACGCCCGGATCTGACCTTCCCGCAACAGGCCGGCGAGGAGTCCGATATTGATATCGCATACTGCCCGGAGCGCGTGCTGCCCGGCAAAGTGATGATCGAACTGATCCAAAACGATCGCGTGATCGGTGGGATGACGCCGAAATCCTCGGCCCGCGCCAGCGAGCTGTATAAAATCTTCCTGGAAGGCGAGTGCGTTGTTACCAACTCCCGTACCGCGGAGATGTGCAAACTGACGGAAAACAGCTTCCGTGACGTTAACATCGCGTTTGCCAACGAATTGTCGCTGATCTGCGCCGAACAGGGCATTAATGTCTGGGAACTGATCGCGCTGGCGAACCGCCATCCGCGCGTGAACATTCTTCAGCCCGGCCCGGGCGTCGGTGGTCACTGCATCGCGGTCGATCCGTGGTTCATCGTCTCACAAAACCCGCAGCAGGCGCGCCTGATTCATACCGCACGGTTGGTAAACGACGGTAAGCCGTTGTGGGTCATGGATAAAGTTAAAGCCGCGCTGGCCGATTGCCTGGCGGCGAGCGGCAAACGCGCTGCCGAAGTGAAAATCGCCTGTTTCGGTCTGGCATTCAAGCCGGATATCGACGATCTGCGTGAAAGCCCGGCGATGGAAATCGCCCATATGATCGCCGAATGGCATACCGGCCAGACCTTGCTGGTGGAGCCGAACATTGCACAGTTGCCGAAGAAACTGGTGGGCCATGCCGAGCTGGCGAGCACCGAAGAGGCGCTGCGTCAGGCCGACGTGCTGGTGATGCTGGTGGATCATAAACAGTTTAAGGCCATTGCCGCAGACAGCGTGAAGCAGCAGTTTATCGTCGACACCAAAGGAGTCTGGCGTTGAAACGGATTCTGGTCACCGGCGGGGCCGGCTTTATCGGCTCGGCCGTGGTACGTCACATCATCAACGACACCGACGACAGCGTAGTGGTGGTGGACAAGCTGACGTATGCCGGCAACCTGGAGTCGCTGGCGCCGGTAGCGGGCAGCGATCGCTATGCGTTCGAGCAGGCCGACATTTGCGACCGTGCGGCGATGGAGCAGATTTTTGCCCGTTATCAGCCTGACTGCGTGATGCACCTGGCGGCGGAAAGCCACGTCGATCGTTCTATCGACGGCCCGGCGGCGTTCATTGAAACCAACGTTGTGGGTACGTATACCTTGCTGGAAGCCGCGCGCCATTATTGGAACCCTCTGGACGCGGAGCGCAAATCGCGTTTTCGCTTCCACCATATTTCCACCGACGAGGTTTACGGCGATTTGCATGGCACGGACGATCTGTTTACCGAAACCACGCCTTACGCGCCGAGCAGCCCTTATTCCGCCTCCAAGGCGTCCAGCGATCATCTGGTGCGCGCCTGGCTGCGGACGTACGGCTTGCCGACCCTCATCACCAACTGTTCCAATAACTACGGCCCGTATCATTTCCCTGAGAAGCTGATCCCGCTGACCATCCTGAGCGCGCTGGCCGGAAAACCGTTGCCGGTATACGGCGACGGCGCGCAGGTGCGCGACTGGCTGTATGTGGAAGATCATGCTCGGGCGCTGTACCAGGTGGTGACGCAGGGTGTAGTGGGCGAAACGTACAACATCGGCGGCCACAACGAACGTAAAAACATCGACGTGGTACGCACCATCTGCGCGCTGCTGGAAGAACTGGCGCCGCAGAAGCCGGCCGGCGTTGCCCGGTATGCCGATTTGATCACCTTCGTGACCGATCGCCCCGGCCACGATATGCGCTATGCCATTGACGCCGGTAAAATCGAGCGTGAGCTGGGCTGGAAACCGCAGGAAACGTTCGAAAGCGGGATCCGTAAAACCGTGTTGTGGTATCTGCAAAATGAAACCTGGTGGCGCCGGGTGCAGGACGGTTCCTACGCCGGCGAGCGTTTAGGTCTGCAATAAAGAGACAAACGGCGCCGGTGCGTCGTTTGAACGAGCCTAACCGCGTACGGCCCGTTAACGGCCGGGCGTGGATCAAGGAGGCATAATGAAAGGCATTGTTCTGGCCGGCGGCTCTGGCACCCGGCTATACCCCATAACGCGCGGCGTATCGAAGCAACTGCTGCCGATTTACGACAAGCCCATGATTTACTACCCGCTGTCAGTGCTGATGCTGGCGGGTATCCGCGATATCTTAATCATCTCTACCCCGGACGATTTACCTTCTTTCCGCCGCCTGCTGGGCAATGGCGATGAGTTCGGTATTCGTCTCAGCTATGCCGAGCAACCCAGCCCGGACGGACTGGCGCAGGCGTTTCTGATCGGCGAAGAGTTTATCGGTGGCGACGCCTGTAGTCTGGTGTTGGGCGACAACATCTATTTTGGTCAGGCGTTCAGCCCGAAACTGCGCAGCGTGGTGGCGCGGGATAAAGGCGCTACGGTATTCGGCTACCAGGTGATGGACCCGGAGCGTTTCGGCGTTGTGGAGTTTGACGACCAGTTCCGCGCCCTTTCCATCGAGGAAAAACCGGTTAAGCCCAAGTCTAACTGGGCCGTCACCGGGCTCTATTTTTACGACAGTCAGGTGGTCGACTTCGCCCGGCAGGTTAAGCCGTCGGCGCGCGGCGAGTTGGAGATCACCAGCATCAACCAGATGTATCTGGAGCGCGGCGAACTTAACGTCGAGCTGCTGGGACGCGGCTTCGCCTGGCTGGATACCGGTACGCACGACAGCCTGATTGAAGCCAGCACGTTCGTGCAAACCGTTGAGAAACGTCAGGGCTTCAAAATTGCCTGCCTGGAAGAGATCGCCTGGCGCAACGGCTGGCTGGATGACGCCGGCGTAGAGCGCGCGGCGCGGCAGTTGTCTAAAACCGGCTACGGCACTTACCTGATGGATTTGCTCCATGTGCGTCCACGCCAGTATTGAAGCGCTAGCCTGGGAGAGCGAATTCTTTCACCGCCGCTGCGCCAGGCTGAATTTTTCCGCTGACGCCCCCGTGATTGATGCGTCGCAGTTGGCTGCATTTGACGTGGTGCAGGCGAAAATTGCGGCGAATCAGGTAGCGCTGGCCGATGCGCTGGCCGATCTGAACTTTCGTCTGGTCGAGGGCGAGGTCGATCTGGCCGTCTCAATTGGCACGGAAAATGCAGAAATCTCCGCGCCAGAACGACAGAACGTGCGTCTTGCCGGCGAAGGAGATATTTCCTGGCTGAAACAGCAGGCGGCTCAGGCATTTGCCCTGAGTCGTTTTCGTGCGCCCTGGTATCAGAACGGCGACAGCGGCCGGTTTTATGCGCTGTGGGCAGAAAAGGCGGTGTTGGGCACGTTTGATCATCGCTGCCTGATCGTCGGTGACGAACAAGGCGCGCCTCAGGGGTTTGTGACGCTGCGCGATCTGGACGGCGATGACGTCCGCATCGGGCTGCTGGCCGTCGCGCCCGGAGCCGCCGGCCGGGGCGTGGGCGGGCAACTGATGGGCGCCGCCACGGCCTGGTGCCGGCAACATGACAAAAGGACACTGCGGGTCGCGACGCAAACCGGTAACGTCGGCGCCCTGCGGCTTTATATTCGCAGCGGTGCGCAGATAACCAGCACCGCATATTGGTTATACAGGTGAACACATGATTCCGTTTAATGCACCACCCGTGGTAGGAACTGAGCTTGAGTACATGCAGGCCGCCATGAACAGCGGCAAGTTGTGCGGGGACGGCGGTTTTACGCGCCGCTGCCAGCAGTGGATGGAGCAGCATTTCGGCAGCCACAAGGTGCTGCTGACGCCGTCTTGTACCGCATCGCTGGAAATGGCGGCGCTGTTGCTGGATATCCAGCCGGGTGATGAAGTGATCATGCCGAGCTTTACTTTCGTTTCCACCGCCAACGCGTTCGTGCTGCGCGGGGCGAAGGTGGTGTTCGTTGACCTGCGTCCGGACACCATGAACATTGACGAAACCAAGATCGAAGCGGCGATTACCGACAAAACCCGCGCGATCGTGCCGGTGCATTACGCCGGCGTCGCCTGCGAAATGGACACCATCATGGCGCTGGCGAAAAAGTACAACCTGTATGTGGTGGAAGACGCCGCGCAGGGCGTGATGTCCACCTACAAGGGCAAAGCGCTGGGTACTATCGGTCATATCGGCTGTTTCAGCTTCCATGAAACCAAAAACTACACCTCCGGCGGCGAGGGCGGGGCGACGTTGATCAACGTGCCGGAACTGGTGGAACGTGCGGAAATCATCCGTGAGAAAGGCACCAACCGCAGCCAGTTCTTCCGCGGTCAGGTGGATAAATACACCTGGCGCGATATCGGCTCCAGCTACCTGATGGCAGACTTGCAGGCCGCCTATTTGTGGGCGCAACTGGAGGCGGCGGAGCGTATTAATGCGCGCCGCCTGACGCAGTGGCAGAACTACCACGACGCTTTTGCGCCGCTGGCGCAGCGCGGGTTAATTGATTTGCCGTCGATCCCGGTGGACTGCCGTCACAATGCGCATATGTTCTACATCAAGCTGAAAGATGTGGAGCAGCGCACTGCCTTTATCGATTACATGAAAGAGGCGGAAATCCTGACGGTGTTCCACTATATTCCGTTGCATGAATGCCCGGCCGGTAAGGAGTTTGGCCGTTTCAGCGGCGAAAACCGTTTTACCACGCGCGAGAGCGAACGCCTGGTCCGTCTGCCGCTGTTTTATAATCTGACAGAGGTGAATCAGCGCACCGTGATCAATACCATCCTGAGCTTCTTTGCCTGATGTCTCTGGCTAAAGCCTCCGTTTGGACCGCCGCCTCCACGCTGATTAAAATCGGCGTGGGGTTGCTGGTGGTAAAGCTGCTGGCGGTGTCATTCGGCCCCAGCGGTGTGGGTCAGGCCGGTAACTTCCGTCAGCTGATTACGGTGCTGGGCGTGTTGTCCGGCGCCGGTATTTTCAACGGGGTGACCAAGTACGTCGCCGAACACCATCAGAACCCGGAGCGGCTGAAGGCGGTGCTGGGTACGTCGTCTACGCTTATTTTGGGCTTTTCGACCTTACTGGCGCTGGTTTTTTTGCTGGCCGCCGGGCCGATCAGCACCGCGCTGTTCGGCCGTGATGAATACCGCAACGTCGTGCGCGGCGTGGCGTTTATTCAGATGGGGATCGCCTACGCCAACTACTTTATGGCGGTGCTGAAGGGCTACCGCGATGCCATGGGCAACGCGCTGGCTATCATCGGCGGCAGCCTGATCGGCGTGGCGGCTTACGTGGTGTGCTACCTGATGGGCGGTTATGCCGGCGCATTGCTGGGGCTGGCCGTGGTGCCCGCGGTAGCGGTGTTGCCCGCGCTGGGAATACTGATAAAGCGCGGGGTAGTGCCGCTTTCCGCTTTCCGGCCATCCTGGGATAAGGCGCTGGCCGGTAACCTGAGCAAGTTTACCCTGATGGCGCTGATTACCTCCGTTACCCTGCCGGTAGCGTATGTGATGATGCGAAACCTGCTGGCCGAACATTACAGCTGGGATGATGTCGGGATCTGGCAAGGGGTGAGCAGTATTTCCGATGCCTACCTGCAATTTATCACCGCGTCGTTCAGCGTTTATCTGCTGCCGACGCTGGCGCGGCTGACCAGTAAGCAGGATATTGCGCGCGAGATCGGCCGTTCGCTGAAGTTCGTGCTGCCGGCGGTGGCGGCGGCCAGTTTTACCGTGTGGCTGCTGCGTGATTTCGCCATCTGGCTGCTGTTTTCCGATAAATTTACGGCGATGCGCGATCTGTTTGCCTGGCAACTGGTGGGTGACGTGCTGAAGGTCGGGGCTTACGTCTTCGGCTATCTGGTGATCGCCAAGGCGTCGCTGCGTTTTTATATTATGGCAGAGGTCAGTCAGTTCCTGCTGCTGACGTTGTTCTCTCATTGGTTAATTCCGCTGCATGGCTCTCTGGGGGCGGCGCAGGCATATATGGCGACCTATATCGTCTATTTCCTGCTCTGCGGCAGCGTGTTTCTGATTTACAGTAAACGGACATGAGCACCATTGTGACAAAGAGCGTACTGATTCACGTCCTGGGGTCTGATATTCCCCACCATAACCTGACCGTACTGCGCTTCTTCAACGACGTGCTGGCTGAATGCGCACCGCAAGAGCTGGTGCGTAATTTTATGGTTGCCGCGCGCGATGCCGCGCCGTTTGCCGGTTTTGATCGTCTGAATATCGAAACCTGGCCGGATAAGAAGTCTCTGGCGGAGGCGGTGATTGCGCGCGCGCGCGCCGATCGCACTACGCGTTTCTTCTGGCATGGCCAGTTTAACCCTGCGCTGTGGCTGGCGTTGCTGAGCGGTAAAATCAAGCCGCACCAGGTATGCTGGCACGTGTGGGGCGCCGATCTCTACGAAGGCGCGACCAGCTGGAAGTTCCGCCTGTTTTACGTGCTGCGGCGGATAGCGCAGGGGCGGGTGGGGCATGTGTTTGCGACCCGCGGCGACCTGATTCATTATCAGCAGCGTCACCCGCGGGTTCCTGCATCGCTGCTCTATTTCCCGACGCGCATGGATCCGGCATTGACCCAAAACGACATCAGTCGCCCGGAGCAGGGCCCGCTGACGATTCTGGTCGGTAACTCCGGCGATCGCACCAATCGTCATGGTGAAGCGCTGGAGGCGATTGCGCGGCAGTTCGGCGGCGATACCCGGGTCATCATTCCGATGGGCTATCCGGCCAATAATGACGCTTATATCGCACAGGTGCGGCAAACGGCGGAGCGGCTGTTTCCCGTGCAGAACATTGAGCTGCTGACTGAACAGGTCGACTTTGTGGCCTACCTGGATATCCTGCGCCGCTGCGATCTGGGCTATTTCATTTTTGATCGTCAGCAGGGTATCGGTACGCTGTGCCTGCTGATTCAGTTCGGCGTGCCGTTCGTACTGAGCCGCAAAAATCCGTTCTGGCAGGATCTGGCGGAGCAGCACCTTCCGGTGCTGTTCTACGGCGATACGCTCAATGAAGACGTGGTGCGTGAGGCGCAGCGCCAGCTGTTGCTGACGGATCGCGGCAACATTGCGTTCTTCAACCCCAACTATATCGCCGGCTGGCAACAGGCGCTGGCGCTTGCGGCGGGAGAGCAGGTATGACGCTGGCCCAGTTCGGCGGCTTGACGCTGGTTTACTTCTGCTGCGTTGTCTTCGTACTGTTCCTGACCTATCAGGAATTCCGCCGCGTACGCTTTAACTTCAACGTTTTCTTCTCGTTATTGTTTTTGCTGACGTTTTATTTTGGTTTTCCCCTGACCTGTGCGCTGGTGTTTCGCTTTGACGTCGGCATCGTACCGGTGGAGAACCTGCTGTATGCCCTGTTGTCGGCCACGGCGTTTTACGCGATTTATTATGTGACGTACAAAACGCGCCTGACGCGGGCGGGGAAAGCCGGCGGTACGCCGCTCTTCACCATGAACCGGGTGGAAACCCATCTGACCTGGCTGTTGCTGGCGCTGGTCGCGGCAGGCACCGTGGGGCTTTTCTTCATGCAGAACGGCTTTTTGCTGTTTAAGCTCAGCTCCTACAGTCAGATCTTTTCCAAAGACGTTTCCGGCGTAGCGCTCAAACGCTTCTTTTACTTCTTCATTCCCGCCATGCTGGTGGTCTATTTTCTGCGGCAGACGCCCCGCGCCTGGTTGTTCTTTCTGGTCAGCACGGTGGCGTTCGGTATTTTGACCTACGTAATCGTCGGCGGCACCCGTGCCAATATCATCATTGCGTTTGCCCTGTTCCTGTTTATCGGCATCGTGCGACGCTGGATTACGCTGTGGATGCTGGTTGCCGCCGGCGTGTTCGGCATCGTAGGGATGTTCTGGCTGGCGCTGAAGCGCTACGGCCTGAACGTGAACGGCGCCGAAGCGTTTTACACCTTCCTGTACCTGACGCGCGACACCTTCTCGCCCTGGGAGAACCTGGGTCTGTTGCTGCAAAACTACGACAAGATCGATTTCCAGGGGCTGGCGCCCATCGTGCGCGATTTTTATGTGTTCATCCCCGGCTGGCTCTGGCCGGGACGGCCCGATCAGGTGCTGAATACGGCCAACTACTTCACCTGGGAAGTGCTGAACAATCACTCCGGGCTGGCGATTTCCCCCACGCTGATCGGTTCGCTGGTGGTGATGGGCGGCGTCTGGTTTATTCCGCTGGGCGCGGTGGCGGTGGGGCTAATCATCAAATGGTTTGACTGGCTGTATGAGAAAGGCCGGAGCGAGGCCAACCGCTATAAGGCGGCCGTTATGCAGGCATTTTGCTTTGGGGCGGTGTTCAATATTATCGTGCTTGCCCGTGAAGGCGTGGACTCGTTTGTCTCCCGCGTGGTGTTTTTCTGCCTGGTTTTCGGCCTGTGTCTGATTATCGCCAAGCTATTGTACTGGTTATTTGAAGCGGCCGGATTAGTCCGGACCCACATCCGCCGCGGGCGTTCCGCTACGCCGGGCTCTGCCAGAGCGCTATAGAGGTAACTGCTATGGAAAATACGAATACGATCCCGCATTACGACATCCGTGGCATCGACATCTGGGGATTCCGCGATATGGCGCAGTTTCTGGACCATCTGTATGAAACCGGCGCGCTGAAAACCGGCACGTTGGTCGCCATTAACGCGGAAAAAGTGATGACCGCCGAACAGGACAAGGCGCTGCGTGAGCTGATTGACGGCGCGGAATATAAGTTCGCAGACGGCATCAGCATTGTACGCGCCGTACGGCGTAAGTATCCGGGCGCGCAGATGTCGCGCGTGGCGGGTGCGGACCTGTGGGAAGGCCTGATGGAGCGCGCGGGTAAAGAGGGGACGCCGGTATTTTTGATCGGCGGTCGTCCGGAAGTGCTTGCTGAAACCGAAGAGAAACTGCGCACTCAATGGAACGTGAACATCGTTGGCAGCCAGGACGGCTACTTTAAACCGGAAGATCGCGAAGCGCTGTTTGAGCGCATCCGCGCCAGCGGCGCCAGGGTCGTGACCGTGGCGATGGGCTCGCCCAGGCAAGAGATCCTGATGCGTGACTGCCGCAGGGTGTACCCGGATGCGCTGTATATGGGCGTCGGCGGAACCTATGACGTGTTTACCGGCCACGTGAAACGCGCGCCGAAGGTATGGCGCGATCTGGGTCTGGAATGGTTGTACCGTTTGTTGTCCCAGCCGACCCGCTGGCGGCGTCAGCTTAAATTGTTAAAGTATCTGACCTATCATTACACCGGCCGCCTGTAAGCGGGCGTGTTTAAGATTCCCGCCGGGAGTGCTTGTATGTTATGATGTTTTCCCCCGCAATGCGGGGGAAATACCGGGGCGGTAACCTGCTGGGATAGCGGCGGTGCGTTGTTTAATGATTCAGAATGCGCAAAGCATAACCAATCGCAACATTTCTGAGAAAAAGCACTAGACAGCCACTGAATATCACCGTACTATCCCCACCCGCAACGGCGCTACGCGCCCGTAGCTCAGCTGGATAGAGCGCTGCCCTCCGGAGGCAGAGGTCTCAGGTTCGAATCCTGTCGGGCGCGCCATTTACTTTTGTGCGCAAGAGCTGCGGTGGTATCATTACCGCGTTAAGAAATATGGTGGCTATAGCTCAGTTGGTAGAGCCCTGGATTGTGATTCCAGTTGTCGTGGGTTCGAGTCCCATTAGCCACCCCAGATTCTGTGGCAATGCGAAGGTGGCGGAATTGGTAGACGCGCTAGCTTCAGGTGTTAGTGTCCTTCGGACGTGAGGGTTCAAGTCCCTCTCTTCGCACCACCCTAAACAGAAACTGATCCGGCGAGTAGCGCAGCTTGGTAGCGCAACTGGTTTGGGACCAGTGGGTCGGAGGTTCGAATCCTCTCTCGCCGACCAGCATCTTACAGGAACCCTGCTTTTGCAGGGTTTTTTGTTTTTGTCCCTCCTCAAAATCCCTGGTGGCGGTGGTGTAACCCTCCGGCGACAACAGGAAAATACGGTGTCGTTAATCGATGACATCCAACCATCTGTTTATTAAAGATAAAATGTTTTCGGTGTTTAGCTGTCGCTGCCCGGCGACGAATCCTTGTCGTGGCATGGCCTGAACACCGCACCGGAGCGTGATTTCAAAGTTGGCACGCTGGTTGCATTATCTAATATGTAGATGCTCATTCCATTTCTTATGTTCGCGCAAGCCTCATAAACCCGGGAATGACGCAGAGCCGATTGCGGTGCCTATTGTCCGAATCCGATGAAGCGTGTTAACACACATCATCAGCCTGTGGACACAACGTTGAGTGAGGCACCAATCTGTTGTCCTATAGATCTGATTGTCCTTTTTAGACACTTGCCGGCAGGCAGGTGTTTTTTTTTGCCCGCAGAAAAGCAAAAACCCGCCGTAGCGGGTTTTTAGGAGGACAGCCGTCAGGCTGGTGGGTTTTCCTGCTTCAACGTCAGCAGCAGTCCGTCACGGCGCATTTTAGCCGCTTCTTCCGGACGGTGCTGTTTGTCGAGCACATCGGCCAGCCAGGCGTAATCGTAGGCATCCGGGCGCTGTTGCAGCGCGGCGCGGAAGGAATCGCTGGCTTGCTGCCATTCGCCGTGCTTCATCAGCAACTGGCCCAGCGTACTGTTCAGCAGGGCGGTGGCGCCGTGTTGCTTCATGTACTGATTCAGCAGTTTTTCCAGTTGCTCCGGATTACCGGACTTGAGGCGCGGCAGCAGGAAAATAAGGCGTTCGTCGAAGTGGCGCTTCAGCCCCTCAACGATTACCGCCTGCGCTGCGTCATGATCGTTGCATTCGATCAGATGGCTGGCGACGGCGGCCTGCAACGCCGGCTCATGGCGCGTGCGGCGGCTTTGTATCTTCCACCAGTTCTTCAAACCTTCGCTGCCGCCATCGGCCATCGCCTGATCCATCAGCCCGGTGTAGGCCTGAATCTGCAATGCCTCGATCTCTGAATCTGAACGGATGCCGGCTTTGCTCATTGAGGGAAGAATTTCCAGCAGCGACTGCCAGGCGTTGGTTTTCTGGTAAGCCTGTTCCGCCAGGCGCAGCACTTCCGGATGGCGCGGCGCGATGTTCAGCAAGCTGTCGACGCCGTGACGTGCCGCGTGATCTTCGCCGCGTGCCAGCTGTACCCGTACGCGGGTAATGTCCACCGGCAGTTGGTTGTGATCCGCCGTTTCCGAGGCGCGTTCCAGATACTGGTTGGCCCGCAGGTCATCACCGCGTTGCTGCGCCGCTTCCGCCGCCAGCAGGTAGTTCACCACCGGTTGTTCGGCGTGATCGGCGTTACGGGTCAGCAGTTTTTCCACCTGACGATAATCGCCTTCGGCCAGCTTCATCAGCCCTTCATTCGTTTGCTTGCGCGCACGTTTGCTCTTACGGCCGATAAACCAGCCGCGGGTGCGGGCGCCGCCGCGGAAAATGCGGCGTAACAGCCATTCAACGGCGAACAGAACCAGCACCAGCAGCGCGATCATGATGCCCAGCGCGGTGATACTGGTTTCAATGTTGTAGCTGTCGGTCTGAATTAGGACGTAACCCTGATGGCCGGCGGCCAGCGGCCCGAGAATGATGCCGGCGATTAATACTATAAACAGCAGGAGAACACGTAACATAATCAGCCCTCCTGTGCCGGGGCCTGAGCCTGTTGTTGTTCCGGCTCGGGCTGTTGCTCAGGCGCGTGTTGCTGTGCGGGTGCGGCGGCTGGTGCGGCCAGCAGCCCGCGTACGCGGCTTTGCATCAGTTTCTCCAGCATCGGCTGGCTCTTAAGCTGATCAGGCACATCCATGTTGATGGACTGCTGGCTCAGCGCGTCGATATCGCTGAGGAACGCCTTGGTGTTGGCGTCATTCGCGTCGTAGTAAGCGCGCACCCAGCTTGAAACCGCCTCCAGCGACTGCTGGTACACTTCGTTCTGATGACGCGGCACCGCCTGCGCGGCAACCAGCAGGCGGGAACGGATGTTCTCGCGCAGGTAGATGTCCTGATTCGGCGCCAGCAGCGGCTCGGCGCTGGTGTCACGGCGGCGGACGGTGATGAACTCGGACATAAAGTTATGCCAGCTCTTGCTCAGGTTCTGCCGCCATTCGCTCAGGGAAGCGGTCAGCTCGCCGTCGTCTTCATCCATTGGCGCGCCGTCGCTGTTGTTATCCGCCAGACGCATGTCGTCAACCTGATTGGTCAGTTGGTTCAGCTTGAGAATGATGCCGTCGAAGTCGATTTGGCTGACAGCGGCGATGGACGCGACGTCTTCCGTCAGCGCGCGGCGGACTTCCATCAGGCTGGGATCGTTCATTTCCGCCAGGCTGGCGTCAGCGCTTTTAAGCAGCGCGGCAGCGGTGGTGACGTCCTGATCGCTCCACAGTTTGCGACCAGCCAGTTTCACCAGAAAATCAGCCTGCGCCAGCAGCCAGGTTTTGGCGTCGTTGCCGGACATTTCGGCAACCTTGTCTTCCAGCATCTTCAACTGCTGGGATTGGGTGTTCTGAAGCTGCTCTTCAACGCCCATCGCTTTACTTTGCTGGGCCAAGAGCGCGTCAATGCGCAGTTTTTCCTGCGCCTGAGCCGTGTGCAGAGCCTTCAGTTCTTCACGCAGTGTGGCGTTTTCCGCTTTTTGCGCGCCGGCCTGCTGGTGGCCGTGATAGTACATACCGGCACCCAGCGCGATAACCAATACAATGGCCACGATGCTCAGCACCGGCGTTTTGGCCTTTTCACGGGGTGTTTTTTGTCCGGTCTGTCCAACGGCCGGCTCTGACTTAAGCTCTTGTCCCGTTGCTGCGGCCGCGTCCTCGACCTTTGTCTGTGGGGTGTTCGGTTCCGTCATTTTGTTGCTTCCCATAGTCAGTTACAGTCAGTTATTGTAGCGCACGAATCAGCGCATCATTGTCAGCGCTTTCCGCAATTCGGATATCTTGCCATCCTAGCTTCTGGGCCAGTCCGGCAAGCCGTTCACTGACGATTATCAGGCGGCACTGTAACAGCCAGGCCAGGCGATCGTGTTCAGGAACTAAATCATACAGTTGTTGCAGCATTTCACCACTGGTTATCACCAGGGTGGAGATCTGCTGACGCTGCCAGTGGGCGCTCTGCTCAGCTCCATTATAGTGGATGGGGGAGCGTTGATAGCATTCGCACAGCGTTACCGTCGCGCCCCGTTGTTCCAGCGTCTCCGCCAGCAGCTCGCGCCCGCCGTTGCCGCGCAGAAGCAGCGCCCGGCGGCCTGCGACATTCTGCAATGCCGGTAGCTGTAATAAGGCTTCGCTGATTTCCGGCGGGGGAGGAAATTCGACGTCCCGTCCGCTGATGGTATGCAGGCGCAGTGCGGTCGTACGGCCGATGGCGAAGTAGCGTAAGGTGTCCGGCCAACCCTGGCCGCTGCGTTGCATGCTGGCGTGGGCGTAGCGTACGGCGTGCTGCGACAGGGCAAAAACCAGGTCATCCTGACGCAGTGCGGCAATCAGCCCGGGAACGTGTTCCAGCTGCGAACCGGGGGAAAAATCGATCAGCGGGGCGTGGTAAGCCACCCGGCCCAGTGCGGTGAGCCGGCTCACTAACTGTTCGCCGGAAGGCGACGGGCGGGTGACCAGAATACTCATCGCGGCGCCTGCCCCTGATAAACGTCATGGAGGATCGCCCGGGCGCCCTTCTCCAGCAGCTCTTCCGCCAGAGAAACCCCCAGTGCGTCGGCCTGCTCTGCGGGGCCGCGGCGTTCGCCGTATAAGATCTCGCTGCCGTCCGGCCTGCCGACCAGCGCCCTCAGCCAAAGTGAATCGCCCTCCAGCTCGGCGTAGCTGCCGATCGGAACCTGGCATCCGCCTTCGAGACGGGTGTTCATCGCGCGCTCTGCGATTACGCGAATCGCGGTAGCTTCATGGTTCAGCGGCGCCAACAGCGCCTGAACGCGCGTATCATCCAGCCGGCACTCAATGCCTACGGCGCCCTGGCCGACGGCCGGCAGCGACTGCTCCGGCGCCAGCGCGCTGCGGATGCGCGACTCCAGGCCGAGGCGTTTCAGGCCGGCGACGGCCAGAATAATGGCGTCGTAGTCGCCGTTGTCCAGTTTAGACAGGCGCGTGCCAACGTTGCCGCGCAGGTCGCGGATCACCAGATCAGGACGCAGCGCGCGTAGCTGGCACTGGCGGCGCAGGCTCGAAGTACCGACTACGCTGCCGTGGGGCAAATCGTCCAGGCTGGCGAAATTTGGGGAAACGAACGCATCCCGCGGGTCCTCGCGCTCGCAAATCGTCACCAGGCCCAGCCCGGCAGGAAACTCTACCGGAACATCCTTCATGGAATGCACGGCGATATCGGCGCGGTTTTCCAGCAGAGCCAGCTCCAGCTCCTTAACGAACAATCCCTTACCGCCAACTTTGGCCAGCGGCGTGTCGAGCAGTACGTCGCCGCGGGTCACCATCGGCACGAGTTCGACCTGAAGCTCCGGCCAGCGGGCCGTGAGGCGATCGCGTACATAATGTGCCTGCCAGAGCGCAAGCGGGCTTTGGCGGGTGGCGATCCGAATAATGTTGTTATCTTGCATGTGGATATCCATTTTTATCGTTGCCCGACATCCTATCATTTTGGTAGCAAAGCTGCACCGGAGCCATTTTGGTACTAAACGTGCTCAAAAAATATTCAAAGCGGAGGAAAGCCGGTAAAATCGGGGGATAGCAAGGAGGGGAGGTTGAAGCAGGAAGCGTCAGCTACTTTACGGTCAACCGGCAAGATGTTAGATTGATCACGTTTCCGGCAATAATTCATCCCATATATCTAATTAACACAGTGATGGAGCCGGGGAACGGGTTTCTTTACTGACGACACTGGAACAATCAGGCGAATAGTCTTGTACCTCTATATTGAGACACTCAAACAGAGGCTGGACGCGATTAACCAATTGCGGGTTGATCGCGCTTTGGCGGCTATGGGGCCAGCCTTCAGGCAAGTCTACGGCTTGCTGCCAACCTTACTTCATTACCACCACCCGCTAATGCCAGGTTATCTTGATGGTAACGTTCCCCACGGCATTTGCTTTTACGCGCCTGATGAAAAGCAACAAACCTACCTCAACGAAATTATGCAGCGCCAGCCCGGCGATCTGAATGCGGAGCCGGTGGGCGAACCGCCGATTACCGGCGTGTATTCGATGGGAAGCACCTCGTCCGTCGGCCAGAGCTGTAGCTCCGATCTGGATATCTGGGTGTGCCACCAATCCTGGCTGGATGCGGATGAGCGCCAGCGCCTGCAACAGAAATGTACCCGCCTGGAAAAATGGGCCGCGTCGCTGGGCGTTGACGTCAGTTTCTTCCTGATCGACGAAAACCGCTTCCGCCACAATGAAAGCGGCAGCCTGGGCGGCGAAGACTGCGGTTCTACCCAACACATCCTGCTGCTGGACGAATTTTACCGCACCGCGGTGCGCATGGCCGGTAAACGTATCCTGTGGAATTTGGTGCCCTGCGAGGAAGAAGCGCATTACGACGAGTATGTGTTGTCCCTGTACGCCCGCGGCGCGCTGACGCCCAACGAGTGGCTTGATTTGGGCGGGCTGGGCACGTTGTCGGCGGAGGAATACTTCGGCGCCAGTCTGTGGCAGCTGTATAAAAGTATCGATTCCCCGTATAAGGCGGTGCTGAAGACGCTGCTGCTGGAGGCTTACTCCTGGGAATACCCCAATACCGACCTGCTGGCCATGGATATTAAACAGCGTCTGCATAAGGGCGAGATCGTCTCCTTCGGTCTGGACCCGTACTGCATGATGCTGGAGCGGGTGACACGTTATCTGGAACTGATTAACGATCCCACCCGGCTTGATCTGGTACGCCGCTGTTTTTACCTCAAGGTCTGTGAAAAATTGTCCCGTGCGCGCGCCTGCGTGGGCTGGCGGCGGGAAATCCTGACTCAGCTGGTGGCGCAGTGGGGATGGGACGAAAAACGCATTGAGATGTTGGACAACCGCGCCAACTGGAAAATCGAGCAGGTGCGTGAGGCGCATAACGAGTTGCTGGACGCGATGATGCAGAGCTACCGCAACCTGATTCGTTTCGCCCGCCGCAATAACCTCAGCGTCAGCGCCAGCCCGCAGGACATCGGCGTGCTGACCCGTAAACTGTACGCGGCTTTTGAAGCGCTGCCGGGCAAAGTCACGCTGGTCAACCCGCAGATTTCACCGGATCTGTCGGAAAAACACCTGACGTTCGTGCATGTTCCCATCGGCCGCGCCAACCGTGCGGGATGGTATTTATACAACCGCGCGCCGACCATCGAAACCATCATCAGCCATCAGCCGCTGGAATATAACCGTTATCTCAACAAGCTGGTGGCCTGGGCCTATTTCAATGGGCTGCTGATGCCGGATACCCAGTTGCACATCAAGAGCAGCAACAATCTGTGCGACCTGAATAAGCTTCAGGAATTGGTGCATGACGTCGGGCAGCACTTTCCTATCCGGCTTCCGGCGCCAACGCCCAAGGCGCTTTACAGCCCGTGTGAAATCCGGCATCTGGCGATTATCGTCAACCTGGAAAACGACCCGACGTCGGCATTCCGCAATCAGGTGGTGCATTTTGATTTCCGCAAGCTGGACGTGTTCAGCTTCGGCCAGCAACAGCAATGCCTGATCGGCAGCATTGATCTGCTGTACCGCAACTCGTGGAATGAAGTGCGTACGCTGCACTTCAGCGGCGAGCAGGCCGTGCTGGAAGCGCTGAAGACTATCCTGGGGAAAATGCATCAGGATGCCGCGCCGCCGGAAGCGGTCGAAGTGTTCTGCTACAGCGCGCACCTGCGCGGCTTAATCCGCACCCGCCTGCAACAGTTGGTCTCCGAGTGTATTGAGCTGCGCCTGTCGAGCACCCGTCTGGAACCGGGCCGGTTTAAAGCGGTACGCGTGGCGGGTCAAACCTGGGGATTGTTCTTTGAACGCCTCAGCGTGTCGGTGCAGAAGCTGGAAAACGCCATTGAGTTTTATGGCGCGATCTCCAACAACAAGCTGCACGGTTTGCCGACGGTACAGGTAGAAACCAAACAGGTGCATCTGCCGGGCGTGGTGGACGGTTACGCCAGCGAAGGCATCATTCAGTTTTTCTTTGAAGACGGCGACGACGAGGGCTTTAACATTTACATCCTCGACGAAACCAACCGTGTCGAAGTGTACCACCACTGCGAAGGCAGCAAGGAAGAGTTGGTGCGCGACGTCAGCCGTTTCTATTCCTCTTCGCACGATCGCTTTACCTACGGCTCCAGCTTCATCAACTTCAACCTGCCGCAGTTCTATCAAATCGTGAATATCGACGGTCAGGCGCAGGTGGTGCCGTTCCGGAGCACATCATTGTCGCAACTGTGTATGAATACCGACGAGGGTGAGGCTACCTCGCCGCTAAAACAGCGTTTTCAACTGCACTGAGTCGGAATGGCAGGGTATTCCTGCTGCCGGCAGAACAGAACTATCATGATTATTCGTTTTTCGCTGTGGATCCTGCCTTAAGTCTGACTGCTATCGACAAAATTCTTCGAGCATACCGCTAAACCTCCATCAAAAATCGCCGATATTTGTTGTAACAATATAACAACAGGTGACGAATATGCGTAACAATCAGCCGGTAACTCAACGTGAATATCTGTTCGACGCTAACGCAACGCTGATGACCACCACAGATCCTGACAGCTATATCAATTATGCAAACGACGCTTTTATGAAGGTCAGCGGCTTCAGCCATGAGGAAATCGCCGGCCAGCCGCATAATATCGTCCGTCATCCGGATATGCCGCCCTGCGTTTTTGAAGACATGTGGTTCACCCTGAAACAGGGGGAACCCTGGACGGGTTTGGTGAAAAATCGCCGGAAAAACGGCGATTACTACTGGGTTCGGGCGAATGCCGTTCCCGTTATTCGTAACGGTAGGGTGAAGGGCTACATGTCCGTGCGGACACATCCCGGAAAGGATGAGGTCGAAGTGGCAGAAGCGTGTTACCGGACGTTTCGTGACAAAAAGAAGCAAAGTAAGCGCTTCTATAAGGGCATTATCCTGCGGCGCGGTTTTTTCAGCTGGTGCTCCGTATTCAAAACGTTGCCGCTGCGCTGGTGTCTGCGGGGAACGTTATTGGCGTTGTGGATGCTGAGCTTGCTGGCGGGAGCACTGCTTATTCCCGGAACAGGGACGCTGGCCGTATTTGCTGCCGTGATGTCAGCGATCATGCTGATGACCGGTGTGTTTCTGGAATTCCGGATTTCCCGCCCTGTTGAACGGCTTTATCGTCAGGCCCTGCGCGTGGTAACGGGCGATTATTCTCATTCGGAACAAATGGATCGCGTCGATGAGATTGGCATGACGCTGCGGACCGTCACTCAGCTGGGGCTGATGTTCCGCTGGCTGGTTGACGATGTCAGCAATCAGGCTCAGGCCGTTTCCAGGGCTTCCGACGTTTTATGTTCTGCGAACGAAGATCTGAACGCCAGAACACAAAAAGCCGTGATGAACGTACAACAGACGGCTGCGGTGATGGAAGAGATGATGGCGACGGTTAAAAGCAATACCGAAAAGGCTTCCGTCGCGGACGTGCTTTCACACGAGACCCGCGAGTCCGCCATCGAAGGCGGAAAGACGATGAGTATGATCATTGATGTGATGACGGCAATCACTGACAACGCCAAACAGATAACGAATATCACCAGCATTATTGATGGTATTGCCTCTCAGACCAATATTCTGGCGCTCAACGCCGCGGTAGAGGCGGCGCGGGCCGGAGAGCAGGGCAAAGGGTTTGCGGTGGTTGCTGAAGAGGTCCGGCATCTGGCGCAGCGCAGCGCGGATGCGGCCAGCAACATTAAGTGCCTGCTGGATACCAGCACGGCGCAGGTGGTGTCGGGCAATGAAGCGACGGAAGGGGCCGGTCTTAAAATCGAGGAGATCGTCGGGCGGATAAAAAACGTCACCGTACTTATCGCCGAAATCAGTACCGCGACGGGCATACAGGCGCAGGCGCTTGAAGACGTCAGCCAGGCCGTTAAGGAACTGGACGGCATCATGCTGCAGAATGCTACCCGGGTTCAGGAAAGCTCAGAGGCTTCAGGGAGTATGAACAGCCAGGCTGGGAGACTGGCTGAGGCTATCTCGGTGTTTATGTGAGCCGGGGCCCCCTGTTCAGGCCAGCATAATGTCCTCGCCCGACTGGGCGCTGCAGGCTTGCGACAGCACGTCAAAGAAGGCTTCGCCGCCGCGGTCGCTGAACCAGCCGCCGTCACGATAGCCAAAATGGTATCCGCCGGCTTTGGCCGCCAGCCAGACCTGATGCATCGGTTCCTGACGGTTGATGATGATCTTGCTGCCGTTTTCGAACGTCAGCGTCATGACGCCGCCGTTTGTTTCATAATCGATATCGGCATCGCCGTCATAGGCGTCCAGCACTTCTTCAATACGCAGCATTAACTGGTCGGCTAATTGGTGAAACTCACTGTCATTCATTTTCGATTCCTGTTGCTTTTCACGATCCAACTGCGATTATAGAGAGCTTGAACGCAGAAATAACAGGCATTAATACAATGAAAAAACAAATCCGTTTGGCCATGCTTGCCGTTTCCCTGTTTGGCCTGGCCGGTTGCGGCCTGAAAGGACCGCTTTATTATCCGCCGGAGAATAAGCCTGAGACCAAACAGGTCCAGACCGCGCCTCAGGATCAAACGCCGCAAACCAATGCGCAGACTTCAGGGGAGCCGGTCGTCGGTCAGTAAATAACAGCCTGGCAGCGTGTTTCACGCAGTGAGGGAGTGAATATGCAGTTTTCCAAAATGCACGGGCTGGGCAACGATTTCATGGTGGTCGATGCGGTTACGCAGAATGTCTACTTTTCACCGGAGCTGATCCGCCGCCTTGCCGATCGCCACACCGGCGTCGGCTTCGATCAAATGTTGATCGTTGAACCGCCTTACGACCCTGAACTGGATTTCCATTACCGGATTTTTAATGCCGACGGCAGCGAAGTCGCACAGTGCGGCAACGGCGCGCGCTGTTTCGCCCGCTTCGTGCGCCTGAAAGGGCTGACCAACAAACGCGAAATCCGGGTCAGCACGCAAAACGGCCGTATGGTGCTGAAGGTCAGCAATGACGACCAGGTGACCGTCAACATGGGCGAACCGGTGTTTGAACCGGGGCAAATCCCGTTTAAGGCGCAGAAAGCCGAGAAAACCTATATTTTGCGGGCCGCGGAGCAAACCGTGCTGTGCGGCGCGGTGTCGATGGGAAATCCGCACTGCGTGCTGCAGGTGGACGATGTTGATACCGCAGCCGTTGAAACCCTGGGGCCGGTGCTGGAAAGCCATGAGCGCTTCCCGGAGCGGGTCAACGTTGGTTTTATGCAGGTGATACACCGCCGGCACATCCGCCTGCGGGTTTATGAGCGCGGTGCGGGAGAAACCCAGGCCTGCGGCAGCGGCGCCTGCGCCGCGGTTGCGGTTGGGATCGTGCAGGGCTTGCTTGATGAGGACGTCAAAGTAGAGCTGCCGGGCGGCAGTTTGCAAATTCAATGGAAAGGCGCGGGCAACCCGCTGTTCATGACGGGGCCTGCGACCCATGTTTATGATGGCTCTATCCATTTGTGAGTGACAGTGCGTTATGAGTGATATCGAGGACCGGACGCTGGATACGCAACCGGCGTTGCTGACGGCGCTGAATGATGCGCAGGTAGCGGAATACCTGCTGCAAAACCCGGATTTCTTCATCCGCAATGCGCGGATGGCGGAGCAGATGCGCGTTCCCCATGCGGTGCGCGGCTCGGTTTCTCTGGTTGAGTGGCATATGGTGCGGCAACGTAATCATATTCACGATCTGGAGGAGGAGATCACGCTGCTGATGGAGCAGGCCAGCGCCAACGAGGTGCTGTTCAGCCGTTTGCTGGCGTTGCAGGGGGACCTGGCCGCCGCCGGCAGTCTGCAGGAGTTGTTGTTGCGCTTCCACCGCTGGGCGCGTTCTTTCGGGCTGGTGGGCGCTAACGTCCGTCTGTTCAGCGATAAGTGGCGCATCGGCGCGCCTTCCGATTTTACGCACCTGGCGCTGGCGCGTAATGACTTCGAGCCGCTGCGCATTCAGCGGATGGGCAGCCAGAATCACTACCTGGGTTCCCTTAACGGGCCGGAACTGCTGCTGCTGTTACCGCAGGCAAAACAGGTTGCCTCGGTCGCCCTGTCGCTGATGGGTAAAAACGGCGATTTGGGGCTGGTGATTTTCAGCAGCCGCGACGGGCAACATTATCAGCCGGGGATGGGAACGACGATGCTGGATCAACTGGCCCTGTTGTTGCCGACGCTGCTGGAACGCTGGATCGAACGCCAATGAGCGCCGACGAACTGGCCGCGCCGGTACGGGCTTTCCTTACCTATTTGCGCGTGGAGCGCCGTCTCAGCCATTACACGACGGAAAGTTACGAGCGCCAGCTGAATGCGGTTATGGCGCTGCTCGAACAGTCCGGCGTCAGCGACTGGCGGCAGTTGGACGCCACCCGCGTACGTGCGGTGGTAACGCGCAGCAAACGCGCAGGGCTGGAACCGGCCAGCCTGGCGCAGCGGCTCTCTGCGCTGCGCAGTTTCCTCGACTGGCAGGTCAGCCAGGGCGCATTACCGGCCAACCCGGCCAAGGGCATCACGACGCCGAAAAATCCGCGCCATCTGCCAAAAAACCTGGACGTGGATGAGGTAAACCGCCTGCTGGAGATCGACATGAACGATCCGCTGGCGGTGCGCGATCGTACCATGCTGGAAGTGATGTACGGCGCCGGCCTGCGTCTCTCCGAACTGGTGGGGCTTGATCTCGGCAGCGCCGATCTCGACACCGGGGAAGTGCGGGTATTGGGCAAAGGCAGCAAAGAGCGCAAGGTGCCGCTGGGCAGGACTGCGGTGGAATGGTTGCGCCGTTGGCTGCCGATGCGCGAACTGTATGAGCCGGAAGACGCGGCGCTCTTTATCTCCAGCAAGGGGAGTCGCATCTCGATGCGTAACGTGCAAAAACGCTTCGCCGAATGGGGTGTGCGTCAGGGTGTGACCAGCCACGTTCACCCGCACCGCCTGCGTCACTCCTTCGCCACGCATATGCTGGAATCGAGCGGCGACCTGCGCGCGGTGCAGGAATTACTCGGACATGCTAACCTGTCCACCACCCAAATTTATACCCATCTGGATTTCCAGCACCTGGCAACGGTCTACGACGCGGCGCATCCGCGGGCCAAACGCGGGAAATCTTAACCGGCGGCGCGCCGGGATGGGCCTGAGAAGACGGGATGCTTATGCACTTTTACCGCGCACTGGGGCCGGTGGCGGCGTTGACTTTCGATCTGGACGATACGCTGTACGACAACCAACCGGTCATCCAACGCACCGAACACGAATCGCTGGCCTTTCTGCGGGACAATTACGAACCGCTGAGTCATTTCGGCCCGGCTGAATGGAAGACACTGCGCGCCGAGCTGCGCTTGCGCGATCCGGAAATCTATCATGACGTTACGCGCTGGCGCTGGCTGTCGATTCATCTGGCGCTGACCCGCGCTGGTTATGATGATCGGCAGGCGACGCAGGCGGCCGATACGGCGATGGATAATTTCGCCCGCTGGCGCAGCTGCGTCACCGTGCCGGAAGAGACCCACCGTACGTTGCGGGCGCTGGCGGAAAAGGTGCCGCTGGCGGCGATCACCAACGGCAACGCCAATCCGGCGCTGTTCGGCCTCAGCGATTATTTCCGCTTTGTGCTGCGTTCCGGCCCTGATGGCCGGGCCAAACCGTACGCCGATATGTACCGAACGGCGGCCGATAAACTGAAAATGCCGTTGGCGCGGATTCTTCACGTCGGGGACGATCTGACGACGGACGTGGCCGGCGCAGTGCGCTGCGGCATGCAATCCTGCTGGATCAACGACCATTATCGCAGCCTGACCAAAGCCGATGATGGCCGTTTATTGCCGCATGTTGAGATTTCCAGGTTGGATTCGCTCACGGCGTTGATATAATTCCTTCCGTTTTCTGTATAAATCTCCAGTGGAATCGCCGTGTTTGGCGATTCCCGCTATTGACCGACGGTGCCTATGGACGTTTCCGATCTGCTGAACAGCCTTAACGATAAACAACGTGAAGCCGTTGCCGCGCCACGCAGCAACCTGCTGGTGCTGGCCGGAGCCGGAAGCGGCAAAACCCGGGTGCTGGTGCACCGTATTGCCTGGCTGATGGCGGTGGAAAACTGTTCACCGTATTCCATCATGGCGGTGACCTTCACCAACAAGGCGGCGTCGGAAATGCGTCACCGCATTGAGCACCTTGTCGGCACCAGCCAGGGCGGCATGTGGATCGGCACGTTTCATGGGCTGGCGCACCGCCTGTTGCGCGCTCACCATCTGGACGCCAACCTGCCGCAGGACTTCCAGATTCTCGACAGCGAAGATCAGCTGCGTTTGCTCAAGCGCATCATCAAAGCGCTGAACCTGGACGACAAGCAGTGGCCGGCCCGCCAGGGCATGTGGTACATCAACAACAAAAAAGACGACGGCCTGCGTCCGAACCACATTGAAAGCTACGGCAACCCGGTGGAGCAGACCTGGCTGCGCATTTATCAGGCTTATCAGGAAGCCTGCGATCGCGCCGGGCTGGTGGATTTCGCCGAGCTGCTGCTGCGCGCTCATGAACTGTGGCTGAATAAGCCGCAGATCCTGCAACACTATCGCGACCGCTTCACCAACATTCTGGTGGATGAGTTTCAGGATACCAACCGCATTCAGTACGCCTGGATCCGCCTGCTGGCGGGCAACAGCGGAAAAGTGATGATCGTCGGGGATGACGATCAGTCAATCTACGGCTGGCGCGGCGCGCAGGTGGAAAACATTCAGCGCTTCCTCGACGATTTCCCCGGCGCGGAGACGATCCGCCTGGAGCAAAACTACCGTTCGACCAGCAATATCCTGAAAGCGGCCAACGCCCTGATTGAAAATAACGACGGCCGCCTGGGGAAAAACCTGTGGACCGAAGATGGCGACGGGGAGCCGATTTCACTGTATTGCGCTTTTAATGAGCTGGATGAAGCCCGTTTCGTGGTCAATCGAATCAAGACCTGGCATGAAGGCGGCGGCGCGCTCAATGACTGCGCGATCCTGTACCGCAGCAACGCCCAGTCGCGCGTACTGGAAGAAGCGTTGCTGCAGGGCAGCATGCCGTATCGGATTTACGGGGGCATGCGCTTCTTTGAACGTCAGGAAATCAAAGATGCGCTGTCCTATCTGCGCCTGATCGCCAACCGCAATGATGACGCCGGCTTTGAGCGCGTGGTTAATACGCCGACCCGCGGGATCGGCGATCGTACGCTGGACGTGGTGCGCCAGGCCGCACGCGATCGCCAGCTGACGATGTGGCAGGCGACGCGCGAACTGCTGCAGGAGAAGGTGTTTGCCGGCCGCGCGGCGTCCGCGCTGCAACGTTTCCTTGAGCTGATTGATGCGTTGGCGCGGGACACGGCGGAGATGCCGCTGCACGTACAAACCGACCGTGTGATCCGGGATTCCGGCCTGTGGCAGATGTACGAGCAGGAAAAAGGTGAAAAGGGCCAGGCGCGTATTGAAAACCTGGAGGAACTGGTGACGGCGACGCGTCAGTTCAGCTATGACGACGAAGATCAGGATCTGCTGCCGCTGCAGGCGTTCTTGTCTCATGCCGCGCTGGAAGCCGGCGAAGGGCAGGCGGATGCCTATCAGGATGCGGTACAGCTTATGACGCTGCACTCCGCCAAAGGGCTGGAGTTCCCGCAGGTATTCATCGTCGGCATGGAAGAGGGCATGTTCCCCAGTCAGATGTCGATGGAAGAAGGCGGACGGCTGGAAGAGGAGCGCCGGCTGGCTTACGTTGGGGTTACGCGCGCCATGCGCAAGCTGACGCTGACCTACGCCGAAACCCGCCGTTTATACGGTAAAGAGGTTTATCACCGCCCGTCGCGTTTCATCGGCGAACTGCCGGAAGAGTGCGTGGAGGAAGTGCGCCTGCGCGCCAGCGTATCGCGCCCGGTCAGCCACAGCCGCATGGGAACGCCGATCAGCAGCAACGATACCGGCTTCAAGCTGGGGCAACGGGTTAAGCATCCCAAATTCGGCGAAGGCACCATCATCAATCTGGAAGGCAGCGGCGAACACAGCCGGTTGCAGATCGCTTTCCAGGGAGAAGGCATTAAGTGGCTGGTGGCGGCGTACGCCAAACTGGAGACCATGTAAAACCGGGTACGCCGCAGCGTACGGGGGTCAGCCGGGGTATTTTTCGCCCGTCTGGGCGACGGCATACCACGCCATGACGTTTTCGGTGCCGTCCATGCCTTCCGCCGGCGCCCACGGCATATAATCCCCTTCCTCTACCGGCCGGTATCCGCCGTGTTTCACTTCAAAAATCACGCCCTGCGGGTCCAGCGACAGCACGGCGTGCCAGACGCCGGCGTCCATTTCCAGCGCCGCGCACTCTTCGCCGAGTACTACGCGGCGGATCACCGTGCCTTCATCGTCGAAGTTCAGCACCACAAAGCGCCCGCGCAGCGGGATAAGCAGCTCGAACGTATGAGGATGCCGGTGCGGGCGGATATAGGTTCCCGGCTCCATGGCGATAGCCAGGCGCTGCACCGGGTCGCTTAATTCAGGATGCAGGTTGCGGTGTGCGCGCAGGCGTGGCGACTGGGCGGCTGCGGTGCTTTGTTCGGTCAATTCACTGAAAGTAATTTGTTTCATGCTCATTATGGCGCTCTGAATCAGGCAAATGGAGTAATCATCGGCATCATCACACCAGAAAAGGGAAGCGGGCAACAGCACTTTCTTGCCAGCGGTCAATTACTTTTAACCGCCTGTTGACGCCTTTTTCCTCTGGGCGTAACATGCGCCCACTATTATCTTATGAGGATATACACCTTGGACGCACCCAGTCGATACTGGCTCCATAACCCGGTTAACGGGTACAACTTCTAAGGCTATTTCTCTTTGCTGATAGCCTTCGTGGTTGTCAGCGACCCTCCCGTCGCGCTGAGTCAGGTCTGATAGGTCTGAAACTGACAGGTGACAGTGACATCTTCCCCGTTCGTTTTATGTGCTCCATGCGTGTCCTCGAGTCACCGCAACGGAGTTTTTGGCAATGCTGAGTGCATTTAGATTAGATAACTGCCGCTTATCCCGTCTGGAGCTGGATGACACGGATGATTTAAGATCATCGCTTTGGGTCGATCTGGTTGAGCCGGAAGACGAAGAGCGTCAGCGGGTACAAGATGAACTCGGCCAAAGTTTGGCGACCCGTCCGGAACTGGACGACATTGAGGCCTCCGCACGTTTCTTCGAAGACGAAGACGGCCTGCATATCCACTCCTTTTTCTATTTTGAGGACGCCGCGGACCACGCCGGTAACTCCACCGTGGCTTTCACCATCCGCGACGGCCGGTTGTATACCCTGCGGGAGCGCGAGCTGCCTGCGTTTCGTCTTTACCGTATGCGGGCGCGCAACCAGATGCTGATGGACGGCAACGCGTACGAGCTGCTGCTGGATCTGTTCGAAACCAAAATCGAACAGCTGGCGGATGAGATCGAGAACATTTACAGCGATCTGGAAAAGCTCAGCCGGGTGATTATGGACGGACGTCAGGGCGATGATTACGACGAGGCGCTGTCTACACTGGCGGAACTGGAAGATATCGGCTGGAAGGTGCGCTTGTGTCTGATGGATACCCAGCGCGCGCTGAACTTCCTGGTGCGCAAGGCGCGCCTGCCGACCAGCCAGCTGGAACAGGCCCGTGAGGTTCTGCGCGATATCGAATCCCTGCTGCCGCACAACGAATCCCTGTTCCAGAAGGTGAACTTCCTGATGCAGGCCGCGATGGGTTTCATCAACATCGAGCAGAACCGCATCATCAAAATCTTCTCCGTGGTTTCCGTGGTCTTCCTGCCGCCGACGCTGGTGGCCTCCAGTTACGGCATGAACTTCGAGTTTATGCCGGAGCTGAAATGGTCGTTCGGCTATCCGGCGGCCATCGGGCTGATGATCCTGGCCGGACTGGCGCCTTATCTCTACTTTAAACGTAAAAACTGGCTTTAATGCGTGGCGGCCCGCCGGGCCGCTTCCTCTGCGCTGGAAGCCATTACTTCCGCGGGTTGTTCTTTTATAATGGACCTCCGTAAATGCGCTATGGGGGTGCAATGTTACGTTTTTCCGCGCCCGTGCAATGGACTGTGTTGATCGCGGCCTCCTTGTTGCTCGGGACATTATTTCAGATCTGGCATATTCCGGCGGCGCTGCTGCTCGGGCCGATGATCGTCGGCGTCGCCATGGGTCTGTTCGGCGCATCTATCCGTATCTCTGGCAAGCTTTTCGTTGCTTCACAGGCCATTCTGGGGTGCCTGATTGCACAATCGCTTTCTCCGTCCGTTCTGACGCCGCTGCTTGATGACTGGCCCATTGTTTTGCTGGTGCTGTTGACGACGCTGGCGGCCAGCGGTCTTTCCGGCTGGCTTTTGATGCGTTTCAGCGATCTGCCGGGGCCGACCGGCGCCTGGGGCTCTTCTCCCGGCGGGGCATCGGCGATGGTGGCGATGGCCGGCGACTTCGGCGCCGATGTGCGGCTGGTGGCGTTTATGCAGTACCTGCGGGTGCTGTTTGTCGCGACCGCGGCGGCGATCGTCACCCGCATTGGGCTGGGCGATCAGGCGGCGGCGCAAAGCGCCGCGCAGGTATGGTTTCCGCCGCTGGACTGGCGCTTTGCCGCGACGTTGCTGCTGGCCGTTGCCGGAGCATGGTTGGGGAAAAAGCTGCGTATCCCGTCCGGGGCGTTATTGCTGCCGATGCTGATCGGCGCAGGGTTGAACACCAGCGGCGTAATGACGTTGCAGATCCCGGAATGGCTGCTGGCGCTGGCCTATACCCTGATTGGCTGGAACGTGGGGCTGCTGTTCACCCGTCCGATTTTTCTGCTGGCGCTGCGCACCCTGCCGCAAATGATCGTTTCCATTGTGGGACTGATGACGCTGTGCGGCCTGATGGCCTGGGGGCTGACGCGGGTGCTGCCGGTGGATATGTTAACCGCCTATCTCGCGACCAGCCCCGGCGGGCTGGACACGATTGCCATTATCGCGGCCGGCAGCAGCGTCAACATGTCTTTCGTGATGGCAATGCAGACGCTGCGCCTGTTCAGTATTCTGCTTACCGGCCCGGCGATGGCGCGTTGGATTTCACGGCGAGCGGCGGCGTCCTGAGGCGGCGCTGGGTATACAGCGCATCCAGGGTAAACACGATCAGCGCGGTCCAGATAAAGCCGAAGGTAAGGAGCTTATCTTCGGTCATGACCTCGCCGTAAAAGGTGACGGCCAGAATGAACATCAGCGTCGGCCCCAGATACTGGAAGAAGCCCAGCGTGGAAAGGCGCAGACGGGTTGCCGCGGCGGTGAAGAACAGCAGGGGCACTGTGGTAACCACGCCGGCCGCGATGAGCAACAGGTTCAGGGAAAGCGGGTTGGCGCTCAGGTGGCTGGTCGCGCTGTCGGCGATGCCGAACAGATAAATCCCGGCTATGGGCAGCAGCCACAGCGTTTCAATCAGCATGCCGGTTTGGGCGTCCACGCCGATCTTTTTGCGTATCAGGGCATAAAACGCAAAGCTGAATGCCAGCCCGAGGGCGATAAAGGGGATCGAGCCATACTGCCACAGTTGCACCAGCACCCCGCAAATCGCCAGCGACACGGCCAGCCACTGCATGCGGCGGAAACGCTCGCCGAGAAAGATCAGGCCGAGCAACACGTTCACCAACGGGTTGATGAAATAGCCCAGGCTGGCTTCCAGCATATGATGATTGTTAACCGCCCAGATAAACAGCAGCCAGTTGCTGCCGACCAGCACCGCCGTTCCGGCCAACAACAGCAGCTTAACCGGCGTATTGAACAGCGCCTTCACCTTGCCCCAGCCGCGGCTCAGGGAAAGTAGCGCAATCATGAAAAAGAATGACCAAATCACCCGGTGCGTCAGGATTTCAGGCGCGGGCACTTGCTGAATCAGTTTGAAGTAAGCCGGGGCTATACCCCAGATAAAATAGGCGGCCAGGGCAAACATTATGCCGCGGCGGGTTTGTTGGGCATCCATTGGGTAGATCCGAAAATAAAAGTGCGGACTGCCAGTTTACTGGTTTTTTGATGGATGTCTCGGTTCCGGCTGAAACGATAATGATTACCCGCCATTATTCCGCCAGGAAGAAATAAATCGGGAAAATATTCCGTTAGCCCACCATATAAGTGGCAACGGCAGAAGCAATGTGCAATTGCTGCTCATTATGCAGTTCCACCCGCGCCACGGCGACTTTGTTACCCGCCCGCAGCAGGCTGCCGCTGGCGACGAAGCGCTCGCCGCGGCCCGGACGCAGGTAGTCAACGCGCATGTCGATGGTGCCCATTTTCGACAGCCGCTGCTTCAGCTCCTCTTCGGCAATCGTATCGCTGCGCAGCAGCGTTGAACCAACGCAAACCAGCCCGGCGCAGACGTCCAGCATAGACGCGATGACGCCGCCGTGCAGAATGCGCTGGTGCGCGTTGCCGATCATCATTTCTCTGGCATCGGCCACCAACTCCGCATAGTCCGTCTCAAAGCGGTGCAACTCCAGACCCAGCGCACGGTTGAAGGGCATGTGATAAATAAAAATCTCGCCGATTAACTGACGGGCCGATTCGCGGGAGAGCAAGGTTGCAGACATAAGTTCCTTCCGGTAGTAACGACAGAACGGGGCGTCGATATTTTTAGGTTAATTATTTGTTGATAATATGCTTGTTTATTGTTGCTTTCCAGCGCTGACGATAATTCCGACGACATCCCGAGGCGTACAGAGGATTTCTGTGTAAAATGGCGGATATTTTGAGCACGGATTGATAATTTTTTGTGAGGAATTCATTGATGGGAAAAGGATGGGGAACCATGGTGGCGTTGTTGGCCTGGAGCGGATGCGCGCTGGCCGAAAGCGAAAATAATATACCTGCGCACCGGGGCAGCATTATCGCGAACCTGATGCAGGAATATGATAACCCTTTTACGCTCTACCCCTATGACACCAACTATTTGCTCTACACCAATACCAGCGATCTGAATAAAGAAGCTATCCATTCTTATGACTGGGCTGACAAAGCACGCAAGGACGAAGTTAAGTTTCAGCTGAGCCTGGCTTTCCCCATTTGGCGCGGCTTGCTGGGCGACAACTCGGTGCTGGCGGCTTCCTATACCCAGCGCTCCTGGTGGCAGGCGTTTAACCGCAGCGCGTCTTCGCCGTTTCGCGAAACCAACTACGAGCCGCAGTTGTTTATCGGCTGGGCGACGGATTACGACTATATGGGCTGGACCCTGCGTGACGTCGAGTTCGGCTTTAATCATCAGTCCAACGGGCGTTCAGATCCTACGTCGCGCAGCTGGAACCGGATCTATACCCGCCTGATGGCGGAACGCGGTAATTTCCAGGTGCAGGTCAAGCCCTGGTATCGTATCCCGGAGAACAGCAGCAAGGACGACAACCGCGATATCACCAAGTACATGGGATACTACGATTTGCAGTTGGGCTACAGCTGGGGCAAAAGCGTGTTCAGCGTCAAGGGGCATTACAACTGGAACACCGGCTACGGCGGCGCTGAGATGGGATGGAGCTACCCGATGACGAAGCATATCCGCCTCTATACCCAGTTGTTCAGCGGCTATGGTGAATCGATGATTGATTATGATTTCCGCCAGACCCGCGCCGGCGTTGGGATCATGCTGAATGATATTATGTAATTGCGGAAACCTTCGCAGGACATTACTTCCGTTAACGACAAACCGGCTCCGGACGCCTAGAATAGCACCCTGTGTTTTTCCGGTAACAAACAGAGAAGAGGTAGCGTGGTAACGGCAGAGGTCATTAGCGCAGAGATGCTGGCAGAGCAGGTATTGCGGGATACGTTCGGGTATCAGCAGTTCCGTCCGGGTCAGCAGGAAATTATCAATGCTGCGTTAGCCGGCTGTGACTGTCTGGTGGTGATGCCCACCGGCGGCGGTAAATCACTGTGCTACCAAATCCCGGCGCTGGTGCTGGAAGGGCTGACGCTGGTCGTTTCGCCGCTGATCTCGCTGATGAAGGATCAGGTCGATCAGCTGCTCGCCAACGGGGTTAACGCCGCCTGCCTGAACTCCACGCAAACCTGGGAGCAGCAGCAGGCCGTGTTTGCCGGGTGCCGCAGCGGCGAAATCAAGCTGTTGTACGTTGCGCCGGAACGGTTGGTGATGGATAACTTTCTCGATCAGCTCCCGCACTGGAATCCCGCTCTGCTGGCGGTGGATGAAGCGCACTGCATTTCCCAATGGGGGCACGATTTCCGGCCAGAATACCGGGCGCTGGGGCAAATCAAGCAACGTTTCCCTTCCATTCCGGTTATCGCCCTGACGGCTACCGCCGACAGCACAACCCGTGATGATATTGCCCGCCTGCTGTCGCTCGACGACCCGCTGATTCAGGTCAGCAGCTTCGACCGCCCGAATATTCGCTACACCCTGGTGGAAAAGTTTAAGCCGCTCGATCAGCTTTGGCGTTTCATTCAGGGGCAGAAGGGGAAGTCGGGCATTATCTATTGCAACAGCCGCGCCAAGGTGGAAGACACCGCAGCGCGTCTGCAAAGCCGCGGGCTTAGCGTCGCGGCGTATCACGCCGGGCTGGATAATGACCGCCGGGCGCAGGTGCAGGAAGCTTTCCAGCGCGATGACCTGCAGGTTGTCGTTGCCACCGTGGCATTCGGCATGGGGATCAACAAGCCCAACGTGCGTTTCGTGGTGCACTTCGACATTCCGCGTAATATCGAATCCTATTATCAGGAAACCGGACGGGCCGGGCGTGACGGCGTGCCCGCCGAAGCGGTGCTGTTTTACGATCCGGCGGACATGGCGTGGCTGCGCCGCTGCCTGGAAGAAAAGCCGGACGGGCAGCAGAAAGAGATTGAACGCCACAAGCTGAACGCCATGAATGCGTTTGCCGAAGCGCAAACCTGCCGGCGCCTGGTGTTGCTGAACTATTTCGGCGAAGGACGTCAGGAGTCCTGCGGTAACTGCGATATCTGCCTGGACCCGCCCAAACGCTATGACGGGCTGATGGATGCGCAAAAAGCGTTGTCCGCGATTGCGCGCGTAGGGCAGCGCTTCGGCATCGCCTACGTCGTGGAAGTGCTGCGCGGGGCCAACAGCGCCCGTATCCGGGAATTCGGCCATGACAAGCTGTCGGTGTTCGGCCTGGGGAAAGAGCAGTCTCAGGAGCATTGGATCAGCATCCTGCGTCAGCTGATCCACCTGGGAATGGTCACGCAAAACATCGCCCAGCACTCCGCCCTGCAACTTACTGAAGCCGCTCGGCCGGTGCTGCGCGGCGAAGTCCCGCTGCAACTGGCGGTGCCGCGCATTATTAACCTGAAATCCCGTACCAGCCAGCCGAAAAGCTATGGCGGTAACTACGATCGCAAACTGTTTGCCAAGCTGCGTAAACTGCGCAAAGCGATCGCCGATGAAGAAAACATTCCGCCCTACGTGGTATTCAACGACGCCACGCTGCTGGAGATGGCTGAGCAGATGCCGATCCGGCCCGGAGAGTTGCTGAGCATCAACGGCGTCGGGCAGCGTAAACTGGATCGCTTCGGTCAGGCGTTTATGACGGTGATCCGGGAACACGTAGACGGGGACGATGAGTAAGCGCCAGGCGTAAAGAACCGGCGTCTTGCCTCCGTATTCTCTTTCTTACTTGCCGTTATCGGCGCTAGTATAACGACTTTCCTTTTTATCAGGCAGGACACGGCAATGGTGTTATTTTTCACAATCGCGCTGGTGCATCTGGTGGCGTTGGCCAGCCCCGGCCCCGATTTCTTTTTCGTTTCGCAAACGGCGGCCAGCCGCTCGCGTAAAGAGGCGATGCTGGGTGTGCTGGGGATTACGCTCGGTATCGTGATTTGGGCTGGCGTCGCGTTGATGGGCCTGCACCTGATCCTGATGAAAATGGCCTGGCTGCATCGGGTGATTACCCTGGGCGGGGGGCTGTACCTGTGCTGGATGGGTTATCAGCTGCTGCGTTCGGCCCGTGCTAAAGGCGCTCTGGACGCCAGCGGCGCGGAAGTCGCGCTGCCGGCGCGCGGCAAAACCTTTTTGCGTGGTTTCCTGACTAATTTGTCCAACCCGAAAGCGGTCATCTACTTCGGCAGCGTGTTTTCCCTGTTTATCGGGGATAATCTCGGCGGCGGCGAACGTGCCGGTTTGTTTTTGTTGATCGTGGCTGAAACCTTCTTGTGGTTCAGCGCGGTGGCATTGGTGTTCGCCCTGCCGGTGATGCGTCGCGGTTATCAGCGTCTGGCCAAATGGATTGACGGCGTTGCCGGCGTCCTGTTTGCCGGATTTGGCCTACATCTGATCTTTTCCCGGCCATAACGCCGGGGAAGTTTTCAGGCGTTGCCGGCGATAACGTTTTTGATGACTTTAACCGTGCTTTCCACAACGCCGTCCAGCGGCGGATCGATATGGACGGTATGTACGTCGGCTTCGTCGTTGCCCGGCTCTTCCAGGGTGGCAAACTGTGTTACCAGCATCTGTGGTTTGAAGAAGTGCCCCTTACGCGCTTTCAGCCGGCTTTCGATCAGCGAGAAGTCTCCCTTCAGGTAAATAAAGTGCAGGTGCTTGTTGCCTTCGCGCAGCATGTCGCGATAGCTCTTTTTCAGGGCTGAGCAAACCAGCAGGGAGATATCATTGGTACGCTGCATGGCGAAAATCGCATCGTTGAGCGCTTTGAGCCAGGGTTTGCGGTCATCATCGTTCAGCGCATGGCCTTCCGACATTTTGACGATATTGGCGCGCGGATGCAGAAAGTCGCCGTCCAGGAACGCCGTGCCCATTTCCTGAGAAACTGCATTGGCAACGGCAGATTTTCCGCTGCCTGATACGCCCATCAGAACAAACACGTGATGCGGCTGTTTGACGTCACTCATATTCTCCTCCAGCGCGTTATGAAAGGGTTTTTAAGGAATGTTACTGGTAACTTGTTATGGGTAACATTGTCGGGATTGTTGTGCGGATAAGCAACAGTCAGCGTAAACGAAAATGAATAACTGTGATGTTAATCGCAGTTACTTTGTCTTCGTAAAGAGGTTAGAGGGCGTTGGGATCAGATACTGCCGCCATACAGCAGGGTAAAGCCGACGTCCACCATCTGCGATGAGATCTGCTCGCCGCGCAGCCGGGCCAGCAGGCGCTCTGCGCCGATCTGCCCCATGCGGTAACGCGGCGTGGACACGCTGGCGAGTTTCGGCTCCATCACCTGGCCGATGTCGTGACCGTGGAAGCCGGCGATCGCCATATCCTGAGGAATGCGCAGGCCGCGCCGCTGGCACTCAAAAGCCGCGCCTATCGCCAGGTCGTCGTTGGTGCAGAAGATGCTGTCCATTTCGGGATAACGCTCAAGCGCGATGCGCATCAGCTCTCCACCGGTGGAATAAGACGAACTGACCGGCACCATCACGCTGTTCGGTTCCAGTCCTTCTTCACGCATGGCGGCTTCATAGCCCATCTGTTTGATGACGGTACGTTCATCCTGACGGGCGCCGAAGTAGACCACATGCCGGTGCCCGCGTTTGATAATTTCCTGCGTCATGGCTTTCGCTGCGGCGAAATTATCAAACCCGACGGCGATGTCGATGCAGGGCGTGATGCAATCCATCAATTCAACGACCGGAATGCCGGCGACTTCGATCATCTTGCGCGTGCGGGGGGTATGAATGCGTTCGGACAGGATCAGACCGTCGATGTTATACGAGAGCAGCGACGTCAGGCGTTCCTCTTCCCGCTCCGGCTGGTAGCCGTAGTGAGCGATCATGGTCTGGTAGCCGTGAGCGTCGGTGACGCTTTCGATGCCGCGCAGCACTTCGGCGAAAACCTGGTTGGTCAGCGAGGGCAACAGCACGCCGATAGCGCGGCTGGTGGCATTGGAAAGAATGTCCGGCGCACGGTTAGGGATATAGCCCAGTTCATCCAGCGCGACGGCGATTTTTTTCTGCAAGGGAGCGGAAACCTGATCGGGATTGCGCAGGTAACGGCTGACCGTCATTTTGGTCACACCAACTCTGTCAGCAACATCTTGAAGCACCGGGCGTTTTTTCTTCATTTCCAATCAGATGAGTTACTGTTCCGTAGGGATCGCAGTGTAGCAAAAAAATAATGTTACGGATATCTTCAGGAGTAACAAAGAAAAAGCACCGCCCCTTCCGGGAGCGGTGACTGACAGGGTGTCAATTTTGAGGGTAATGCGTTTTATCGTTATTTTTGCAGGTTTTCAGGCTGCGGCGTTGCCGGCCGCGGCCTGAGAGCCGGGTGTTATACCGGCGGCAAATCAAACAGCAGGATTTCGGCCGCGTCGTCCGCGTGAACGGAGATCGCCGTTTCATCCCAAATCGCCACGCCGTCGGCGGTTTCTACTTTCTGGCCGTTAATGGATACGTTGCCTTTCACAACCTGGATCCATATCCGGCGATCCGCCTGGATCTGGTACACCGATTGTTCATCTTTCAACATCGCCCAGCGGGTCAGCGTCATGTCCTGAAAGACTTTCAGTGAGCCGTCACGGGCATCGGGCGACAACACCAACTGGCGGCCCTGCGGCGCGTCGAAGGTGCGCTGCTCATAGCGCGGCGTCAGGTTTTTCTCTGACGGGATAATCCAGATCTGGTACAGATGCAGGTTACGATCCTGAAGCGCATTGTATTCAGAGTGGCGTACCCCGGTGCCGGCGCTCATAATCTGGAACTCACCGGCGTTGACGCGTTCTTTATTGCCCATGCTGTCCTGGTGTTCTACGGCGCCTTCCAGCACGTAGGTCAGGATTTCCATGTCTTTGTGCGGATGGGTGGGGAAACCCTGTCCGGCGGCAATCATGTCGTCATTGATCACGCGCAACGCGGAAAAGCCCATGAAGTTCGGATCGTAGTAATCGGCAAATGAGAAGGAGTGCCACGTATCCAGCCAGCCATGGTTAGCGTGACCGCGGTCTTGTGCCTTGCGTACGTAAATCATAATCAAATCTCCTCAACGTTTTTTACTAGTCTAGACCTAACCTGAAAATATGAAAGCCTAAAAAACTCACTCCTCTGTTCAAAAAAATCGATTAAGAAAGGCGGTGACGTTTTTCGCTTTATTTCCTTGACTCTGGAGTTGACTCCAGAGTGTAGAGTTAAGGAAAACCCAATCTCCCGACAGCGATACCCGGAGGCTTTTATGTCAGAACATACTCATCATGAAGACGGGCACGGCGCATGCGGCTGCGGCCACGCACATGCCAAAACGCAACATGGTTGCAGCAGTGCCGTACCCCACCAGCACGCCGCGCCGGCGCAGGAGCCGGCGGCCTGCTGTGGCGAAGATCATTGCCATAGCGAAGAGGGCGGGGGGGAAGAGGAGCCGCCCTTGCCGCCGCTGACCGGAAACCAGCGTTTCAGCTGGCAGGTCAGCGGCATGGATTGCCCCAGTTGCGCGCGCAAAATTGAAAATGCGGTTAAAAACGTTCCCGGCGTGGAGCGGGCCGCCGTGCTGTTCGCCACGGAGAAACTGGTAGTAGATGCGAACGCGGACATTACGGCGGATGTGCGCAACGCCGTCACCCGTGCCGGGTTTACGTTGCTGGCGGGGCCGGGGGAGAAACGCGCTGCTGTACAACAGGAAAGCCGCTGGAGTGAGTATGGTTTCCTGATCTCATTAGCAGTAATGATGGTGCTGAGTTATGTGGTCGAACAGTTCAACCCGCAACTGGGTCGCATTGCCTTTATTGCCACTACGTTGGTGGGGCTGGTCCCGATCGTTTCCAAAGCCTGGAAGTTAATCCGCAGCGGCACGCCTTTCGCCATTGAAACCCTGATGAGCGTGGCGGCGCTGGGGGCATTGTTCATCGGCGCGACCGAAGAAGCGGCGATGGTGCTGTTGCTGTTTATGATCGGAGAACTGCTGGAGTCCTATGCCGCCGGCCGGGCGCGCCGGGGGGTTGCCGCGTTGATGGCGCTGGTGCCGGAAGAGGCGGTGCTGGTGGACGGCGAAGCGCGCCGGCGTGTTGCCGTGGCTTCCCTGCGTCCGGGGCAGATTATCGAAGTCGCGCCCGGTGGGCGGCTGCCGGCGGATGCGGTGTTAACGGACGCTTTCGCCAGCTTCGACGAAAGCGCGCTGACCGGCGAATCTGTGCCGGTGGAGCGCCAGCGCGAGGAGAAAGTCGCCGCTGGCGCATTGGTGGTCGATCGCGTGTGCCAGTTACGGGTGGTGTCGGAACCGGGCAACAACGCTATTGACCGCATCCTGCAGTTGATCGAGGAAGCGGAGGAACGCCGGGCGCCTATTGAGCGTTTCCTTGACCGTTTCAGCCGCTATTACACCCCGGCGGTGATGCTGCTGGCGCTGCTGGTGATTCTGATTCCGCCGCTGGTCTTCGCTCAGCCGTGGGAAACCTGGATCTATCGCGGGTTGGCGATGCTGTTGATCGGCTGCCCGTGTGCGCTGGTGATTTCCACTCCGGCAGCCATTACCTCCGGGCTGGCCGCAGCCACCCGGCGCGGCGCGCTGATTAAGGGCGGCGCAGCGCTGGAACAACTGGGCCGGGTGCAAACCGTGGCGTTTGATAAAACCGGCACGCTGACGCAGGGAAAACCGCAGGTGACCGACGTGCTGCCGCTGGCTGGCGGGTCCGCAACGGAAATTCTCGGCCTGGCGGCGGCAGTGGAAATCGGCTCGCACCATCCGCTGGCGCAGGCGATCGTTCAACGCGCGGAGCAGGATGGCGTAACGCCGGTGGTTGCGCTTGAACGTCAGGCTAAGGCAGGAATCGGCGTTGAGGGAAGGATCGGGGAGCGGTGGGTTCAGGTCATGACGCCGGCCAAACTGATGCCGGCGCAGCTTGATGACGCCACGCGACGTCAGATCGAAACGCTGGAAAATGCGGGCAAGACCGTGGTTGCCGTGGTGGGCGATGAACAGCTCTGCGGCCTTATCGCCATGAGTGATACGCTGCGGGGCGATGCGGTTCAGGCGTTGCAGGCCCTGAAGCTGTTGGGTATCAATGGCGTGATGCTGACCGGGGACAATCCGCGCGCGGCGGCGGCGATCGCCTCAACGCTGGGTATTGATTTCCGCGCCGGTCTGTTGCCGGAAGACAAGGTGAAAGCGCTGGAGGCGCTGAGTGTGAATTCCGTTACCGCGATGGTCGGAGACGGCATCAACGATGCGCCGGCAATGAAGGCGGCGAGCGTGGGGATCGCCATGGGCAGCGGCTCAGACGTGGCGCTGGAAACGGCGGATGCCGCGCTGACCCATAACCGCCTGACCGGGCTGGCGGAGACGATTGCGCTTGCCCGCGCCACGCACGCGAACATTCGTCAGAACATCACCATCGCTATCGGCCTGAAAGCGGTCTTTATGGTAACCAGTTTGTTAGGATTAACCGGCCTGTGGCTGGCGGTACTGGCGGACTCCGGTGCAACGGCGCTGGTGACGGCGAACGCCCTGCGTTTGTTACGGGCGAAAAAATTCTGATTTTCTAATGTGTTGTTGTGATGTCTTAACGCGGATACCGTGACAGTATCCGCGTTAAGCACTTAAAGAACCGAAATCCCCTTAAAGATTGTTATAATTCCGCCACTTTTTTGTAATATATCCAGATTAATCCTAACTATGGCGCCGACTGCTGCGTCATTCCCCACTGACCAACAGAAACGACGAAAAATGAAAAGAAAAATGCTGTTTCCGCTTGCCTGCGCGGCGTTCTCATCTTCTTTTGCTTGCACCGTTCTGGCCGATGATGCCACGGATATCCTGATTGACCGTGCAGCCCGGCCTGCCTTTACAACGGCGGATACCTATAAGCCGGGTACCGCCGCGGCATCTGGTGCCGAAAAAGCTGCCGTGCCGGCAGCGGCAGATGCGCAGAAAAGCGACGGCGGCGGTTCTGTCCTGCCTTTCTGGGGAGATGAAGCCCGGGCGCAGGGGTATGATTTACCCGAGCCGTTCGGTATCAACGTTAATTACATGAATATACGGCAGAATATCGACGTTGACAGCATTCGCTTCTCCGGTCTTGGATTAGGTTCCGGCAACAGCTTCACGCCCTTGCCGTCTGAACTGTTTGACATCAGCGTAGGGCATACCCGTGAACGCAGCAAAACCGAAACGCTCAAGCTGGATGCCTGGGTGCTGCCGTTTATGAACATTTATGGCCTGGTGGGCTACACCAAGGGCAGCTCGGTTTCAAAAGTTTCGGTAGACTCCGACCCTTCCAAGTTTTCCGGCAACTTCCTGAACACCATTATTTCCCGCGTTATCCACAACATGAACCAAAGCGGACAGCTGAAGGATCTGGATTTCACCCTGGATTTTAAAGGCGTGACCTATGGTGCGGGTACGGTGCTGGCCGGCGGCTATAAAAACTGGTTCTTTCTGACCGACATCAACTATACCCAAACCCGCTTCGACATTCTGGACGGCAGCATTGACGCATTCACGGTGTCTCCGCGCGTGGGCTATAAGTTCGATATTCCCGAGATGCCGGCGTTGCACCTGGGGCCAACGAAGCTGAGCGTGTGGGTAGGCTCGATGTATCAGGACGTGCAGCAGGAGTTTCGCGGCAGCCTGTCCGATCTGAATATGCCGGCTGAGCTGCAGCAATTGATGAAGCTGGCGGATTCGGACGGCAAAGGCCGCTTTAAGGTTAAACAGCATCTTGAATCGCCCTGGAACGTGTTGCTGGGAACGCAGTATGAGATTACCCGCAACTTTAACGTCGCTACGGAATTCGGCTTTGCCGACCGTAATAGCTTCTTCGTATCGGCGGAATATCGTTTCTGATGGGCAAAGCGTTTTTACCCTGGCTGTTTTTGCTGGCGACGGTGAATGTGCAGGCGGGGTTGTTGCCCGATCGGGCGCAGATCGACGGGTGGCTGAAGGGGCTGGGTTCCGACAATCAGTTTGACGCCAGCAAAGGCATCGACTGGGGCGTGATGCCCGGCCCGTTTTATACCCCGGAGCTTGGCCTGGGGCTGGGCGCCGCCGTGGTGGGTATGTACCGGCCGGATGCGACGGATAGCGTCAGCCAGAACTCGACGCTTTCCCTGACGGGCTTTGTCAGTTCAACCGGCGCCTTTGGCGCCGGTTTTGAAAATTACAGTTTCTTTGCGCAGGATCGCTGGCGCTTTTACCTGAACGGCAGCCTGAAAAACATGCCCACATACTATTGGGGCGATGGCTACGGAGCGGGGAAAAACGATAATCACAAGCAGGAATATACGTCGAAGGAGTTCGCGTTAGCGCCGACGGTGCTGCGCCGGCTTGCGGCAGATACTTATTTCGGACTGGGATGGTCGCTTTCTGCGCAGGATGCCGCATCGGTGAAGGATGTCTGGAAAGGGAATTTTCAGCGTGCGCCGGGCGGCACCTCGGTGTTCAGCTCCGGCGCCAGCGCGACGCTTTCCTACGATACGCGTGACTTCGTGCCGAACCCCTCCCGCGGTCAGGTTGCAGACCTGACGTACACCCACTATTCTCCCGACCTGGGCGGCGATGACCGTTTTGACGTGCTGGAAAGCCGCTATGGCCTGTACTATCCGTTTAACGATAAAACGGTGCTGGCGTGGGATCTCTACGGCCGCTTTACGCAGGGCGACGTGCCGTGGAATATGATGTCATTGCTGGGCAACGACCAGCGTATGCGTGGCTATTATGAAGGACGTTATCGCGATCGCGATGCTGTCAGTACTCAGTTAGAATACCGGCGTAAGCTGGACTGGCGGCACGGTTTCGTGGCCTGGTTAGGGACCGGCACCCTGGCGCATCGTTCAGGCGACCTGGGTAAGGGTGCCTGGTTGCCGTCCGTCGGCGCCGGGTATCGCTTTGAGTTCAAGCCGCGCATGAACGTGCGGCTGGATTTCGGCGTAGGGAAAAGCAGTTCGGGATTCTATTTTCAGGTCGGGGAAGCGTTTTAAGTGCGTATTGGCGCGTTGGTTTTAGGATCGTTACTGCTGATTGGTTGTCAGGGACAGGCATCGTCCACGCTCCCGATCCTTCCTGATCTGCACACCCGGCCGCAGGAAAAGGCAGCCCGCGTCTGGCCGGTGGCGCCGCCGCTTTCCACGCCGGACGGGCTGCGCCCTTGTTGCGCCTTCGGCTACAATCTGCAAGCGCAGGCGCTGGGCATTCCGGTGCCTTTCTACATGCTGGGCAACGTGGTTGAGGCCGACAGCCTGGGCGAGCATCATTACAATGACAGCATGCTCGGCGCGGTCGCCAACCTGATGGGGCTGAGCAGCGAAGTTGACGGCTTGCTCTACACCCGTCGCGGCGGCTTTATCGACCTGGCCCACGTGCGCGATACCGCGGACTACACGCTGTTTCTTTTCACGCATATCTGGCCGCGGCTGGGTTTGAGTAATGATATCACCCTGGGTAACGAGCTTGGCGAACGCCGCATTGTGCTTAAGGCGTTCACCGCGCCCTCCGATCCGGTTCAGCGCTATCAGTTGGCCGCTGCGCTGGCGGCGCGGCTGGCGTTTCAGCTTGCGGCCTGGCATGAAGTGGCGCAGTGGTATGGTTATGAATCCGTTCCCGGATTTTCCGAAGGCGTCTCTGCTTTTTCACCGGAAGATCTCTACTCCAACCTGCTCGGCGCGCGGCTGGCCATCAGCGTGATTCTGGCCGGTCATGCTTCCTCCCTGGAAAACTATAACCTGGCGATGCAGAGGATTCTTCCGCAGGCGCTGCATACGCTGGAGGCGGTGCCGGCGGTGGAAACCCGCTTCCATTTCGATATGCTGGACGGCAACTGGTGGAACAGCCATCGTCGCCTGCCGGACAAATACCTGGTGTTGTTCCGCAATTATCAAACCGGCGATAATCGTCTGCCTTCCGCGGTGCCGGGCGAAAAAACGCCGCCGCTGCGTCTGCAACTGGCGGATAACGTGGGCGGTTTTTCGCTGGATGAACTGGGCGAGTTGCAGATTTGGCCGGGTAGTTCGATGAAGAACCTTCCGCCTCCCATCCGTTACTACACCTATCGTGATTTTCCCGCGTTGGCGCTGCATGCGCGCGCCGTAGATGCCAGGGAATTGTCGGAAACACGCTGAGTGGCGAAAATTCATCCGGATGTAAACCTTATTGCCTGCGCATGCCGTGCGCGGATTCGGTAAACTTGCGCCTTCTTTCGGCAAATAGTGGATGATGGCGTGGTTTTCCTGCTTTTGACGACCCTGCTGTGGGCTTTCTCGTTTAGCCTGATTGGCGTATATCTGGCCGGTCAGGTAGATGCCTGGTTTGCGGTGATGATCCGCGTGGCGCTGGCCTGCGTGGTCTTCCTGCCCTTTTTACGCCTGCGCGGAGTGCGGCCGCGGCAGGCGCTGCTGTATATGACGGTGGGAGCCTTCCAGCTCGGGGTGATGTACCTGTTCTACTACCAGTCTTTTCTTTACCTCTCGGTGCCGGAAATCTTGCTGTTTACCATCATGACGCCGATTTACGTCACGTTAATTTATGACCTGTTGCAGGGGAACCGCCTGCGCTGGGGATACCTGTTCAGCGCCCTGCTGGCGGTATTCGGCGCTTTGATCATTCGCTATAACCCGTTGAGCCAGAAATTTTTACTGGGATTTTGCCTGGTTCAGGGCGCCAATATTTGCTTTGCCGTTGGTCAGGTGGGGTATAAGCGGCTGATGGAGCTCTATCCGATGCCGCAGCACAACGCGTTTTCCTGGTTTTATCTCGGCGCGCTGTGCGTGGCGCTGCCGGCCTGGCTGCTGTTCGGCAATTTCCATCAATTGCCGGCCAGCGGATTGCAGTGGGGTATTTTGCTGTGGTTGGGTATCGGCGCTTCCGGGATGGGCTATTTCATGTGGAACTACGGCGCCACCAAAGTGGACGCCGGTACGCTGGCGATCATGAACAACGTGCTGATTCCGGCCGGGTTGTTGGTAAACCTGGCCGTCTGGCAACAGCATCCCGACTGGCTGCGTTTGATCGCCGGCGGCGGTGTTATCGCGCTTTCCCTGTGGGTACACCGCCGCTGGGTTGTGCCGCTTCAGCGCTGAATCAGCGTCTGCCGCCCATACGACCGCGAAAGCGCGGCTCGTAATTACTGCGATCGAAGTGACGCTCCTGAAAGGCTGGACGCTGTTGCAGCGCCTGCCGGCGTTGCCCGGCGGCCTGTGATGGCTGATGCTCTGTGGGCTGCCATTGCTGACGCGGAGCGGCGGCAATGGCGTTTTGCCGGGCATTCAGGCGTTCGCCGCCACGCTGGCGGGCCTGATAGTCATTGCTGACTTCCGCCGGTGGTTTACTGCTGACGAAGTTACCGCTGGCGTCCATCTTCTGCCAGCCGTCGGCGGTATGCTGATAGACGGCGCCGTCGTGGCCGGCGTAAATTCCGTCCGGCCCGGCGATAGCGCCGCCGTGATTGATCTGGCCGGTTTCCTTGTCGTAGTGCACGTAGCCTGAACCATGTACGGCGCCGCCTGCGCCGAGCGAGGTGAAACTGCCGGCTTTGCCCGCGCTCTGCGGCGTGCTGCCCGCGATGCTCTGACTGTGGGTTTCGCGCCCGGTGTTGACGTTAACGCTGTTACGGGCGTTTACGGCGGCGGCGTTGCCGGTGCCGGGATTACTGATGCCGGCGCTGCGATCGGCGACCGCGCGCCCGGTTTCAGGGTTAAAGCGTACGTTGCCTGCGGCGCCCCGCGTGATTCCCGTGCCGTCGTTGGTTACTTTACCCGCATAGCCGTAGCCGTGCCCGCCGGTGGCCTGATTATAGAAACTGCCGCGTACCTGACTGCCGTGATTACCCGTCCAGGGGTTGCTCCAGTCCGTACGAACGCCCTGAGCGACGGTGTTGCCCCAGTGGTTATAGACGTTATACACCGACACGCCGCCGCCCCAGTAGCCCGGATACGGCGGATAGTTATAGCTCCATGGCCCCCATCCCGGCGAATTCCAGTAACTTCCCCACATCCAGCCGCTGATAAAGCCGAACGACCAGCCGATGGCGGGATCCCAAGCGAAGCTGCTGCCGTAGCCGTACGTGGCTGGGCAACTGTACCAGACGTTGCCGACCCAGGCATTGCAGGGGTAGCCGGTGCCGTACACCACCACGTTGCCGCTCACCACGGTGCCGTAATAGCCGGGGGTATAGCCGACGTAGACCGTATCGTCGTTGCTGCCGTATATCCGGACATAGGTGACGTAGTGCAGCGGTGAATCCGGCGGGATGGTGTAAACGATCGCCGGAACGCTGGCGGCGACCTTCCATACCCCGGAAGGCGCGGTAGCGCTGAACCAGACGCCGTTCTTCACTGCGAAATAGCTGTGGGCGTCGACTTCAATAACCGGAACGTCAGCGTTCCAGGCGTATTTCAACGGCGTACCCGCGATCGGTTTGAATTTTGCCGCGCCGCCGTCATAGCTCACTTTCAGCGCGGCCTTACTGCGCGAAATCGCCGCTGTTTGCGGTACGGCATTGGCAATGAGCGCCTCGCGCGCCTCCGGCGTACCGGGAACAGAGGCCAACACGGCGCTTTTCGGGCTGTCGGACGGAATTTTGGCGAAATCGGCGGGTAATTTTGCGCCGTCGACGTACTGCCAGGGGCCTTTGGTGGTTTCCGCGCGGAACCAGCGGCCGGAGATCAACGCGTACCAGGCGTTGTTTTCCGCGTCGTCAATGAACACGTCCGACGCGGTATTGGCCACATAAGACAAGCGGGTGCCGGCAATGGGCATGAACTGCGGGTCGCCGTTAATCTGAATCAGTTCGGCAGGTTTAGTGACCACCTGCACCACCGCGGGTTTGACCTGCGCCTGCTTCGGTCCGGTGTCCAGCCGTGTATCTTTAATGGCGGCCTGCATGGCGTAATTGATTTCCGCCGGCACCTCTAACTGCACCGCCCACGCGGCGGTAAGCGCAGTGGCGCTGTACCACTGCCCGCTGAACCAGATGTAATAATTACCGCTTTCCCTGAGCAGCAGCGAGCGGGTGTTGATTGCCCGCTCCACGCCTTTCTGACCGGTTGCCTGCCAGGCCGGCTGGCCGTCGAGCATGACCAGCAGCGTAGGCTGAAAGGCAAACAGAATGTCCGGCGGCGAATTGTCTACCCGGATGTTTTGCTGCGGGCTGTTATTCTGGATGGCCAGATCGGACTCAAGTTGGTCAAGGCTGATGACCAGCGGATGGTGGGGAATGAGTTGGCGTAACAGCGCTAAATAGTGCGCCTGATTGGCGGCATCGGTCGGAAAGTTGACTTTGCTGACGTTGATATCACTCAGCGTCACCTGACGCCGCTCTTTATCGGTGTCGGTTCGGGCGCTGAACCAGGCCACGCCGTAGCTGATTTTGTCCCTGGGTTTGCCGTCATTGCCGGTAACGGTGCCGGTTTTCACCGCCATGACCAGCCTTCCCTGCAATTTGTTGCCCTGCCAGCCGTCAAGCTGGGGCTGGTGGAGCATGATATCCGTGCCGGATGACGTAAAACTGCGCGGCCAGGGCGCGTCATCAGCGGCGTATGAGGGAGGGCTTCCTGCCAGCACAATGACTACAAACAGCGAAAAAAGATAAGACAACAGTCTCATGGAAAGCCTCGGGAGAGCAGGAACACGTCACGTCTTCAGATTCTAATCGTTGCCCGGGGATTTCACATGGCGCAATGCGTGCGGAACGTCAAATTATCAGGCTGACTGGGCCTCATGACGAACCGGGGCCGTTGCCCGCGCCGCTGCCGGATGTTCCGCGCTGCGTACGAACGGCAGGTGCGTGCAGGCATGATCGCGGGCCGACTTAATAAACGCGCTGGTTACCGGATGCTGCTGCTCGCCGTCGCGTACGGCGGCGTACAGGCGGCTCCACAGACCCTGACCCAGCGTCCGGGTGACGATCAGCCCCTGACGTTCAAAACTTTCCACAACCCAATGCGGCAGGGCGGCGATCCCCATGCGGGCCGCGACCATTTGGATCAGCAACAGCGTGTTATCGACGTTCTTCAGCGCCGGGGAGACGTCCGCCGGTTGCAGGAAGTGGCGCCAGATATCCAGCCGCTGACGCTGTACCGGATAAATCAGCAACGTTTCAGGAGCAAGATCCTGCGCGACGATCTCTTCATAACGCGCCAGCGGGTGGTCGGGTGCGAGCACCAGACGCACTTCATAATCAAACATCGGCGTGTAGTGCAGGCTGCTGCGCGGCAGAATATCGGAGGTCAGCACCAGATCGAGCTCGCCTTGTTGCAAGGCCGGTTGGGGATCGAAGGTGACGCCGGACTGAAAATCCACCGAAACGTCGGGCCAAAGGCGACGAAAGTTGTCCAGCGCCGGCGTCAGCCACTGTATGCAACTGTGGCACTCAATGGCGATGCGCAGCGCCGTCTGATGCGGTTCATGGCAGGCCTGAAGCGCTTGTTGGATTTGCGGCAATATCTGTTCCGCCAGGCGCAGCAGAATTTCCCCCTGCGGAGTGAAGCGCAGAGGCTGACTTTTACGTACGAACAGCCGGTAACCCAGACGTTGCTCCAGATCGCTGAACTGGTGCGACAACGCTGACTGGGTCTGATGAACCTGAGCGGCGGCGGCGGCCAGCGACCCCGTACTGCGCAGGGCCTGCAACGTTCTCAAATGTTTCAGCTCGATCATGAAGGTTACTCATTTTGAATGTGAATAATTTGCGCTTGTGAGATATACACTACCTGCGGATTATGGATGTGTAAACATCTGGATGGCTAAAACTTGTGACGATAAGGCAAGAGAGAAGCCGGAACCGAATATCCGAAGAGGTTAAATAATGAGCGTAATCAGTCATATTCTGGGATTTCCGCGTGTGGGTCTGCGCCGTGAGCTGAAGAAAGCACAAGAGAGCTACTGGGCCGGCACGTTGTCGCAACAAGAACTGCTGGAGGCAGGGAAAGCGCTGCGCGCCCGCCACTGGCAGCAGCAAAAGGACGCCGGGGTAGACTTACTGCCGGTCGGTGATTTCGCCTGGTACGATCATGTGCTGACGACCAGCCTGCTGCTGGGCAACGTACCTGCCCGTCACCGCAATGCAGACGACAGCATCGACCTGGATACCCTGTTCCGCATCGCCCGTGGCCGGGCGCCCAGCGGGGAGCCGGCCGCCGCGTCGGAAATGACGAAGTGGTTCAATACCAACTATCACTATATCGTGCCGGAGTTTACGCGCGGACAGCGTTTCTCCCTGAGCTGGACGCAACTGCTGGATGAGGTGGACGAAGCCCTGGCGCTGGGTCATAAGATTAAGCCGGTATTATTGGGGCCGCTGACCTACCTGTGGCTGGGTAAAGTGAAAGGGGAAGAATTCGATCGCCTGACGCTGTTAAAAGATATCCTGCCGGTTTATCAGCAGGTGTTGGCTGAACTGGCGCAGCGCGGCATCGAGTGGGTGCAAATTGATGAACCGGCGCTGGTGCTGGAGCTGCCGCGTGAGTGGCTGAGCGCTTATCACGCTGCCTATCAGGCGTTGGCCGGCAAGGTGAAGCTGCTGCTGACTACCTATTTCGACGGGGTAACGCATAACCTCGACACCCTCCGCGCACTGCCGGTGGACGGCCTTCATGTCGATGCGGTTGCAGGTCATGACGATCTGAACGCACTGGAAGCCGCTTTACCGGAGGGATGGGTGTTTTCCGTCGGCGCGATCAACGGGCGTAACGTTTGGCGCGCCGATTTGGCGCAGTGGCAGGCGCGTCTGCAACCGCTGGCGGCGAAGCGCCAACTGTGGGTGGGATCTTCCTGCTCGTTGTTGCACAGCCCGATTGATCTCGGCACGGAAACCCGCCTGGACGATGAAGTAAAAAGCTGGTTCGCCTTCGCCATTCAAAAGTGCGGGGAACTGGCATTGCTGGCCGGTGCGCTGAACGCGCCGCAGGCCGGGAATCTGGCGAAGTTGGAGGCCTACAGCGCGCCGATCCGCGCCCGTCGCAACTCAACGCGTGTGCATAATGCTCTGGTGGAGCAGCGTCTTGCCACCATTACCGCCCGCGACAGCGAGCGCGCCCAACCTTACCCGCAGCGTGCGGCGTTACAGCGCGAGCGCTTCAATCTGCCGGCATGGCCGACGACCACCATCGGCTCTTTCCCGCAAACCACGGAGATCCGTACGCTGCGTCTGGATTTCAAACAAGGCCGTCTGGATACGCCGCGTTACCGCACCGGCATCAGCGAACATATCAAACAGGCCATCGCCGAACAGGAAAGCCTGGGGCTGGACGTGCTGGTGCACGGTGAAGCCGAACGTAACGACATGGTGGAATACTTCGGCGAGAATCTGGACGGCTTCATCTTTACCCAGAATGGCTGGGTGCAGAGCTATGGCTCACGCTGCGTAAAACCGCCTGTGATCATCGGCGACATCAGCCGCCCGGCGCCGATCACCGTGGAATGGGCCAAATATGCTCAGTCCCTGACGGACAAACCGGTAAAAGGCATGCTGACCGGCCCGGTAACCATTCTCTGCTGGTCGTTCCCGCGTGAAGACGTCAGCCGGGAGACCATCGCCAAACAGATCGCGTTGGCGCTGCGTGATGAAGTTGCAGATTTGGAACAGGCGGGCATCGGTATTATCCAGATTGATGAACCGGCCCTGCGTGAAGGTTTACCGCTGCGCCGCGCTGACTGGCAGGCCTATCTCGATTGGGCGGTGGACGCTTTTCGCCTGAATGCGGCAGTTGCGCGTGACGACACGCAGATCCACACGCATATGTGTTATTGCGAATTCAATGACATCATGGACTCCATTGCGGCGCTGGATGCGGACGTAATCACCATTGAAACCTCGCGTTCCGACATGGAACTGCTGGATGCCTTCCGTGACTTTGAATATCCGAATGAAATCGGGCCGGGCGTGTATGACATTCACTCTCCCAACGTGCCGAGCGTGGAATGGATTGAGGCGCTGCTGCGCAAAGCGGCGGACAGCATTCCGGCCGAACGCCTGTGGGTGAATCCGGACTGCGGCCTGAAAACCCGTGCCTGGCCGGAAACCCGTGCGGCGCTGGGGAACATGGTGAAAGCGGCACAGCGACTGAGAGCGTTGTAATTCTCTGGTGCATAATGAAAACCGGGTCCGTGCGGCCCGGTTTTTCGTATCTTGCATCCCGCCACATTCCCCGGATAATCAGAGAACTCATTCTCTGATGCCGGTTTGACCATGAATTACGATCCCTCCCAGGTGCTTGCCAAACTGCTGGACGATCCCGCCGGGATTGGCCAGGTGCGCTTTGCCGGCAATCAGCATCAGGCGCCGGAACTGGCCTATCAGGTCAATTTCCCCCGTCTGGAGATCATCGTGGAAGGCGAGCAGCGCATGATCTGGGAAGAGGGGCAAGGAATGACGCTGGAGCAAACGCTGGTGGCCGGCGATGTGTTGTTCGTGCCGGCCGGAGGCTGGAATAACCCGGTATGGGACACGCCGGTGACGACGCTGAGCGTGCTGTTTGGCAAACAACAGCTTGGGTTCAGCCTGTTGCATTGGGACGGCGGCGAGTTCAGGACGCTGGGGCGGCAAAACGTGGCGCGCCGGGGGCCGCGCGTGGGGTCGTTTTTGTTACAGGCGCTGAATGAACTGGCCTGGCATCAGAGCGATCAGGGCACCGCGCGTTTCATCGTTAAAAGCCTGCTCAGCCACAGCATGGATCTGCTGGGCAGCCTGGCGCAGACGGCGTCGCGCAGTCAGGCATTGTTTGACGCCGTGCGTGAATATATTGACGAGCATTACCACGAGCCGCTGACGCGGGAGTCTGTCGCGCAGGCCTTTTATATTTCACCGAACTACCTGTCCCATCTTTGCCAGAAAGCGGGCGGCGTCGGGTTTAACGAATACCTGAATCATACCCGGCTGGAACAGGCCAAGCACTTGCTCAAGCGCTATGACATGAAGGTGAAGGAAGTTGCGCACGCCTGCGGTTTTGTCGACAGCAACTACTTTTGCCGTCTGTTTCGCAAGAATACCGAACGTTCACCATCGGAATATCGCAGCCAGTACCGCAGTCAATTGACGAACCTGGACGATAACTGACTATTCTGTAAAGGAAAACGTGCAACCACGGAACATCAGAAAACCGATGGTCGTGTCGAGGCTGCTGCAATGTGCGGTGATGCGGTCTCCCATCTCAAACCCCAGAAAGCGCCGGTTGCCCGCCGGATCAGGGTTCAGCTGAATAATTCCGCGCGGATCGTATTCTTCCGTCAGTTCCGCTGAGGGCAGACCGAGCATCAACACGACCTTCCCGCTGGCGGTGTCGTCGAGGGCGCGGAAGACGCCGTGCAGTGTAAAGTCGTTTTCATACTGATATTGCTCGCTGAACGCGTCGGGATCTCTGGCAAACTCGCGGGATAGATCCACCGCAGAGAACTCCGCCGCGCAGGCCAGGCCGCCAAATAATGCAATGAAACAGGCAAAGAGGATTTTATACACCGGGATATTCCGTCGTGAGATAAAAAGCCCACTGAATATACCATCAATGTTATTTACTTAAACCCCTCATCCGCCATTCCCCTTAAACGTCAGACTGTTGCTGCGCATTGTTTCGCAGGATTATGCAAATGCAATGTATGCGATGAAATACTTTGGAAAGCCCTTTTGGGAACCGTAAATGGCCTGCGGCGATGACACCGGCTCCGGGCGTATAGTCGGCGCACACGGGCCTCCCTGAGCGGAGAGTCGTGAAAAAGAGAATGTTGACCAATGTCAACAATGTGGCTATATTACGTACGACAGGAGGTTGATGAAGGAACATCCCAACAAACATATTCAGGCAGCCATTGAATATGCGATCTCCAGAGGCTGGGATTTCGATGCCGGAGGCAGAAGCTCACACTGCTTTGGCCGAATCCGGTGCGGTATCCCCGGGCACAGGGAGCATCAGATGAGTGTCTGGTCCACGCCAAGAAGCCCGGAAAACCATGCCAGGCAGATTATCAGGATGATTATCCGTTGCACGCCTGAATAATCTCGTTAACCAAGGCGGGCAACCGCCTTTCACATTCCGTCAGGGAGAAAAAGAGATTTATGCCCCTTTATAACTTCACGCTGACGCTTTCCGGCGTAACTTCCGCGACCGAAGGGTTGGAAGATGCTTTGTTTGAAAGCGGCTGCGGTGATGCGCTGGTTTATTTTTACGGGACTTCCGTTTATCTGGAGTTCGACCGTGACAGCGACGCATTGCCTGTCGCCGTATTGACGGCAATCCGGGATATTGAATCTGCAGGCATCGGCGCGCGTGTTGAGTCGGTGGATTCCCTGCTGGTTGGCCTTAGTGATATTGCTGATCTGGCCGGGCTGTCGCGCCAGGCCGTGGCGTTACTGAAAGACGGCAACCGGGGGCCGCGCAATTTCCCGAACCCTGTTCAGCGCCTTAAGGGGAATTCACCGTTGTGGAACTGGGATACGGTTGCGGACTGGTTAGTGCAACACGGGCGTCTGGCGGAGGACGATCCCCGGGTCGCCTGCGCCCGGCCGTTGGCGGAGATCAATCTGGCCCTGCAACTGCGGGCGTCCCGCAACCCGGAGCGGGTGAAATACTATGTACGCCTGCTTGAACATCAGGACGAAATCGCCGGGCAGGCACTGTTCAACTTACCGTAATATGGGTTGCCTGAGGTGAGGCGAGAATTTTTCTTACCGCCTGAACGGCTTTATCCGGCGCGCGCAGAAATGTGCTGATGCCAATCCGCACGCAGCGGCAGTGGGCGAAGCGCTCCATGCCTTCCAGCTCGATGTCGGCGATTAACAAGGCTGCGTCGGCATTGCTGATGTCTTCCGCTGACAAATTATGCTCGGTGCCCAGCGCGCCCTGGGTTTCGACTTTGACCAGCCATTTTTCCTGGTGGCAGAGCTTTTCCAGACGTTCAGCGGCCATGTAGGTGTGAGCGACGCCGCTGATGCAGCCGGTCACGGCAATCAGTTTGAGTGTCATCGCATCCCCCGCATGTTTAGGTCGCCAGTCCAGAAGTTAACTACTTGAAGTTAAACGTTGAAATGGAGTACCGAAGTTTGGCATCAATGTCAGTGTATTACGTTTAACCGCCGGTGACGACATGATATCCCGCCGCCTGCGCCATTTCCCGTAGCGGAGTGATTTCCTGCTCGTCCGGGGCCGGTACGTCACGCATGGCATAATCGCGATTAAGCAGGCGGTACTTGGCCTCGCCAAACTGGTGAAACGGCAGCAGATGCAGCTCCTTCAGCTTAAACGGCGCCAGGAAATCGAGCGCGCGGCGCAGGTTTTCTTCGCTAAGCGTATAGCCGGGAATCAGCGGCAGGCGGGGAATAACGTCAATTCCCCGCGCCACCAACAGCGCAAAGTTTTCCTGCACGCGCTGCTGATTTATGTTGAGTATGGTACGGGCCAGCTGCGGGTCCATAATTTTTAAATCAAACAGAACCTGATTACAGTGTCCGGCCAGCGTCGTCAGGGTGTTTGCCGGCGCATCACCGGCGGTTTCCATGGCGGTATGGATGCCCAACGCCTGTAGCCGCTCAAGGAAGCGGGTGGCAAACGCCGCCTGCATCAACACTTCACCGCCGGAGAGCGTCACGCCGCCGCCGGAAGCCCGGTAAAATACATCGTCTTTCAGCACTTCTTTCAGCAGCTCATCAAGCGTTACTTGGCGGCCTATGCGCTCCATTGCCGCAGCCGGGCATTCATCCGCATCGTTCAGGCATGGCGTACAGTGCAGGCATTTGGCTTCACGCCGGACGGTGTGGATGCGGGGCGACATGGACTCCGGATTGGCGCACCACGGGCAGATGTGTGGGCAGCCTTTGAAAAAGACCACCGTACGGATGCCGCCGCCGTCGTTGAGCGAATAGCGCTGAATGTTGAAAATCCGGGCCGTATCCTGGCCCGGACGTGCGTCGCCGTCATCGTACAGGGTGTTACAACTGATGCGCGGTGCGACGGATGATGTCATCCTGAATCTCCTTCGACAGTTCTACAAAGAAGGCGCTATAACCGGCTACGCGTACCACCAGGCCAGCGTAGTCCTGCGGCCGGGCCTGCGCTTCGCGCAAGGTATCCGCGTTGACCACGTTGAACTGGATGTGCTGCAGCTTCAGTTTGGTAAAGGCGCCGAGGAAGTCCGCCAGCTTGTTCAGCCCTTGTTGCCCCTCCAGCGTAGAGGGCGTGAATTTCACGTTCAGCAGCGTTCCGTTGGATAGCAGATAGTTATCCAGCTTGCTGACCGATTTCAGTACCGCGGTCGGCCCCTGGCTGTCCTGGCCCAACATCGGCGACAGGCCGCCATCCGCCAGTTGCTCGCCGGCGTAGCGCCCGTCCGGGGTTGCGCCGACAACCGCGCCCAGCGGCACGTGGGCGGAAACGGTATACGAACCGGGCGTGAACTGGCCGCCGCGCGGATTGCGGTAAGATTCCACCTCTTTGCAGTAGAAACGCAGCAGATCGGCGCTGATGTTGTCGACATCGTCGATATCGTTGCCGTACTTATCAAAGCGGTTAATTAATCGCGCGCGGATCTGTTTCCCTTCCGGCGTGCTGAAATTGGCTTTCAGCGTGGCGAGCAGTTCATCGAAGCTCAGGCGCTGCTGATCGAAGACCATGCCTTTCAGTGCATGGAGGGAGTCGCTCAGGTTGGCGATGCCGATCCCCTGCACGCCGGAGAAATTATAGCGTGCGCCGCCTTCGGTAATGTCTTTGCCGTTTTTCAGGCAGTCGCTGATGAATGAGGATAGCAGCGGAACCGGCGCCCAGTCACGATGGCCGATGTCGCAGATGTTGCTGCCCTGCGCCATCAGGCGGACGTAATGGCAAATTTTCTCGCGGATCTGGCCCAGAAGACTGTCGTAAGTGACGTCCGGGTTGCCTTCATTTTCCAGCAGCACGATTTCCATAACCTTCAGCAGGTTGAACATGGCGATATCGTGCAGACCATACGTTTTGCCGGGAATGGAAAGCTCAACGCAGCCGACCACCGAGTAGTCTCGCGCATCTTCCAGCGACACGCCGCGGTTGAGGAACGCGGGCACCACGACCTCGTCGTTGAATATTTGCGGAATGCCGGTTCCGAGGCGAATAGTTTCCGCCGTTTTCAACAGGAACGGCCGGTCGATAAGCTCATTCACCCGTACACCCAGGTTGGGCTGCGGCAGGCGGATGGTCTGATAGGCGTCCAGGCACAGGAATGACAGCGTGTTTACCGCGCTGCGCCCGTTTTCTGACAGCCCGCCCAGCAGGATGGTGTAACCGGTGGGGAAACCGGCGAAATAACGGGCGCTGGAGGTTGAACGCAGCAGCACGATGTCATTGCACTTCACCCACAATGATTCCAGCAGCTCGCGCAGGAACGCCGGATCGGCGCCTTGATCGAGCGATGCCTGGTAGAACGGCAGCATGTACTGATCGAAGCGTCCCAGAGACAGGGAGCTGGCGTTGGATTCATATTGCAGAATCACGTTCATGTACCAGAACAGCTGGCTGGCCTGATAAAAATCCTCCGGGCGGTGCACGGCGACGTGGCGGGATATCTCGCCGAGCGTCGTCAGTTCGCGCCGACGTTCGCCATCGCGGCAGTTGAGCGCCATTTCCTGCGCCAGCGCGGCGTAGCGCAGAATGTGGCGCTGAGAAGCCTCGAGCAGCAATAGGGTGGCCCGGAAAAAGGCGTTACCCGGATCGCGGGCGTTCAATACCCGCAGTTCATCGGTCAGTGCGCCCAGTCCGTTTTGCAGCAGGCGGGGATAATCGATGATGATATGCCCCTGGCCTTTGTCGGTCTGGTTGATGCTGAAAATCTGGGTTTGAGTGGCTTCGCGAACGTCATCCGTCATCTGACTGTTGATGAAGTCTTTCATTGAGCGCTTTTCCCAGTAAGGGAACAGCTTTTCGCGATAAATTTGTTTATCTTCTTCCGAAATTTCAAAGCGATCCTGAGGACGGGTCGGGAATTGATCCAATTCCTTAAGCAGCCAGTACGGATCCATTTCCGGGGAAATGATGCCCGCCCGTGGCTTGACCGTCCGGTTACCGGCGATCAATTCATCCTCACGGATCGAGATTTCCACGTGATCGAGGATATAGGCCGTGGCCTTAGCACGCCGCAGGATGGTGGGTTCGCCTTCCGTTTGTTTATGGCTGGCGGTATACAACAGGGCGCGTTCCAGCGAAATTTCACGCGGGTTGGCGAACAGGGCGGCTTTAAGGCGTTCAATGCGGGCGGTCATCATGTTCTCCTTGGTGGCCGGGCAGCCTGTGCGGCGCCCGGCGGGTTGATGCTCAGGCAGTCTGGGTAAGATGCGCTTCGATTTTGCTCATGATGGCGTCGGCGCGCTTCACCGCGTCGCTGATGTTGACGCGCACGATTGTCTTGCCCTTGAATCTTTCCTCAAACTTGATGCCGATGTCTTTGGTCAGGATCACCATATCGGCGGATGCGACATCGTCGGCGGTCAGTTCATTTTCCTGGCCGATGGAGCCTTGCGTCTCCACTTTGCATTCCCAGCCTTTGGCTTTTGCCGCGCGTTCCAGGGCTTCGGCGGCCATGTAAGTGTGGGCGACGCCGGACGGGCAGGCAGTAACGGCAATAATTTTAGTCATAATCTTTTCCTCACGCGTAATCAGTTAATTTCAAAATCAAGGTCCAGGTCGTCATTTTTGGCGCTTTGCTCCGCCTGCTTTTTCGCTGCGAAGCTTTTCAGCAGGTTGACGCACAGCGCGGTGACGACGGCGCCGATAGCCAGCGCGGCGACATAGGCCAGTTTTCCTTCCACGACCGGCAGGACGATCAGACCGCCCCAACCGGCGTAACATTGCGCGCCGAGCAGTGCGGCGGCGGCGGCTGAACAAGCACTGCCGATCATGATGGAGGGGATAACGCGCAGCGGATCGGCGGCGGCGAAGGGGATCGCGCCCTCGGTGACGCCGACGCAACCCATCAGCAGCGCAGCTTTACCGGCTTCACGTTCTTCCATGCCGTAATACTTACGGCCAATCAGCGTTGCCAGCCCCAGGCCGAGCGGCGGGGTGGCGATGGCGACGGCGGCGATAGCCACCACGGTGTACACGCCTTGCGCCACGCAAATCAGCATGAAGGCGTAGGCGACCTTGTTAACTGGCCCGCCCATATCGAAGGCGATCATCAGGCCCATAATCACAGCGAGCACCACGATGCTGCCTTGCTGCATCCCCTGGAGCCATTGAGTCAGGCCGTTGGTCAGGGCGCCGACGGGTTCGCCCAGCCCCCACATCATGATCCCGGCGGTCAGTAGGGTGCCGATGATTGGAATGACGAAGATAGGCATCACGGAGCGCAGAATTTTGGGCACCGGGATCTTTTTCAGGTAGAACACGATGATGCCGCCGAGCAGGCCGGCGATGATGGCGCCGAAGAAGCCCGCGCCGAACGAGTTACCGACCCAGGCGCCGATGGCGCAGGGAGCCAGGGCGGAGCGGTCGGCGATGGAGTAGCCGATGTAAGCGGCCAGGAAAGGCACCATCAGGGTTAAACCGGCCACGCCGATATCAAACAGTTTTTTCAGGTTGGGGTCGGAAGCGGCGTCCGGGACGGCCCCTTTCCCGTAAAGCATAACGGAAACCGCCAGCAGGATGCCGCCGGCAACCACGAAGGGGATCATGTGCGATACCCCGGTCATCAGGTGTTGACGTGTATTTCTGAGAATTTGAACCAACTCTTTCATTGTTGACTCTCCGGCCTCTGTGGGCTGTGGGTAGTGCGCCACCGGGGCGATCCCGGTGAAGAAACTGAATTGGTTTTCACAATAGGCAATCGCGGCGTGGGCAGACAGTGGAGAAAATTGCCATTTACTGGATTTTTGTAATGTCCGGTAAAAAATGCGATCCACCTCAACGTTGTGACGTATTCACAGCATCTATACCTGCAATGCGGCTCTGTGAGCCATATCCCATTTCATCCGTAAGCTTACATTTATCCAGTTTTTGGCAGTTTTGTCCCGTAGCCACCAACGCGATCGTACTTTTATGCTGTAGCCATTCATGTCGCGGTAGCGCGCTTCCTCCGAGGAGAAAAAGGTTTATGGCGAAAGTAGTGAAGTTTGTCTGCGAATTACCCAACGGGGTGCATGCCCGTCCTGCCAGCCATGTTGAGACGCTGTGTAATCAATACGTTGCAACGTTTTCCTGGCATAACGTCCGCACCGGTCGCAGCGGCGATGCGAAAAGCGCGCTGGCGCTGATTGGTACGGATACGCTGCTTAACGACGAGTGCCACGTCACCATCAGCGGTGATGACGAAGAGGCGGCCTGGACGCGTTTCAGTCAGTTTATCAGCCAGGAATTTCCCCATTGCGATGCGCCGCTGGAGCAGGCAACCACACAGGATACGCTTGATGCCCTGCCGTTTTCGCTGAGCAACCTTAACCCGCAGGTGATACGCGCACGTCCGGTCAGCGGCGGGATTGCAACGGGAATGTTGGTGCATCTGGCTGCTCCGGCCCTGCAACTGCCGGAAAATCTGCCTGAAGCGGCAAGTATCGAAAGCGAGCAGGCGCGGCTTGATAGCGGCCTGAACGCATTACAACGGACCATTGAGCTGCAACTGCTGGGAGACTGCGGCACCGCCGCCGCCGTACTGGAGGCGCACCGCTCGCTGGTGAGCGATGCTTCGCTGCGTACCCGCCTGCTGGAAGGCGTGTTGCAGGGCGCAGGCTGTGCGGCGGCCATTGTGCGTGCGGCGGAGTATTTCTGCGCGCAGTTTGCGCAGTCATCCAGCGCCTATCTGCAGGAGCGGGCGCTGGACGTGCGTGATGTGAGCTATCAATTGCTGCAACAGATTTACGGTGAAACCTACTTTCCGTCCCAGCGGGCGCTGCAGGGGCCGAGTATCTGCATGGCGGATGAACTGACGCCGAGCCAGTTTCTGGAGCTGGATAAGTCCATGCTGAAGGGCTTGCTGCTGAGCAGCGGCGGCAGTACGTCGCATACGGTGATTCTGGCACGCTCATTCAATATTCCCACGCTGGTGGGCGTGCAGGCTGCGGAGCTGATGCCGTGGTTACAGCAGGAAGTGTGCCTGGACGGTGATTTGGGGCTGGTTGCCGTAAACCTGACGGAGCCGGTGCGCCGTTACTATCGCCAGGAGTTGCAGGTTAAAGAGGCTATCGCGCAGCAGCAACGGGCCTTTCTGGAGCAGCCGGGACGCACCGCCGATGGTATTCGTATGGAAGTGGCCGCAAATATTGCGCATTCCGTGGAAGCCGCGCCGGCGTTTGCCAATGGCGCGGAAGGCATCGGGCTGTTTCGCACCGAGATGCTGTATATGGATCGCGCCCACGCGCCGGCGGAGGATGAGCTGTATAACATCTACTGCCAGGCGCTGGAAAGCGCGGACGGGCGCAGCATTATCGTGCGGACGATGGATATCGGCGGCGACAAGCCGGTGGAATACCTCAATATCCCGGCGGAAAACAACCCGTTCCTGGGCTACCGGGCGGTACGCATCTATCAGGAGTTTCTCACCCTGTTCCATACTCAGTTGCGTTCCATCCTGCGCGCTTCGGCACATGGTTCCCTGAAGATCATGATCCCGATGATCTCTTCCATGGAAGAGATCCTGTGGGTGAAGGATCAACTGGCGGAGGTGAAGCAGAAACTGCGCGCCGAGCAGATCCCGTTTGATGAAAAGATTCCGCTGGGGATCATGCTGGAAGTGCCGTCGGTGATGTTTATCATCGATCAGTGTTGTGAAGAGATCGATTTCTTCAGCATTGGCAGTAACGATCTGACCCAGTACCTGCTGGCGGTGGATCGTGACAACGCCAAAGTCACCAAACATTATAACAGCCTGAATCCGGCGTTTCTGCGCGCCCTCGATCATGCGGTGCGTGAAGTTCACCGCCACGGTAAGTGGATCGGGTTGTGCGGTGAATTAGGCGCCAAGGGTTCGGTGCTGCCCCTGCTGGTCGGAATGGGGCTGGATGAAATCAGCATGAGCGCGCCGTCGGTTCCGGCAACCAAGGCCCGGCTGGCGCAGCTGGACAGCCGCGAATGCCGTCTGTTGCTGAATAAAGCGATGGCCTGCCGCACCTCGCTGGAGGTAGAGCATCTGCTGGCGCAGTTCCGCTTGTCCCGTCAGGATGCCCCGTTGATTGGCCGCGACTGCATTTCGCTGAATAACGACTGGCGCAGCAAAGAGGAAGTGATTAAAGGCATGGCGGATAACCTGCTGCTGGCCGGACGTTGCCGCTATCCGCGTAAGCTGGAGGCGGACCTGTGGGCGCGTGAGGCGGTGTTTTCTACCGGGCTGGGATTTGGCTTCGCCATTCCGCATACCAAATCGGAACATATTGAACAGTCGGCGATCAGCGTGGCTAAGCTGCCGCAGCCGGTGGCATGGGGCGATGAAGAGGCGGAGTTCGTCATTATGCTGACGCTTAATAAGCACGCTGCCGGCGATCAGCACATGCGGATTTTCTCCCGCCTGGCGCGCCGCATTATGCATGAGGAATTCCGGCGTGCACTGGTGGAAGCGACCGATGCCGCACAGATTGAAGCGTTGCTGACGCGTGAACTGGAACTGTAATTAAATTCAATGGGTTGAAGGAAATATTATGGAACTCTATCTCGATACCGCGGACGTTGCCGCTGTAAAACGCCTGGCGCGCATTTTTCCGCTGAGCGGCGTAACCACCAATCCCAGCATCGTGGCGCAGGGCGGGCAGCCGGTGTGGCAGGTATTGCCGCAGTTGCAGGAGGCGCTGGGCGGGCAGGGAACGCTGTTCGCTCAGGTAATGGGCCGCACGGCGGAGCAGATGGTGAGTGAGGCGCGTCAGCTTCATCAGCGGGTGCCGGGAATCGTCGTGAAAGTGCCGGTAACGGCGGAAGGTCTGGCGGCGATTAAATGCCTGAAACAGGAAGGTATTCCTACGCTGGGGACCGCCGTTTACGGCGCAGCGCAGGGGCTGTTGGCGGCGCTGGCCGGGGCGGAGTATGTCGCGCCTTATGTAAACCGGGTGGATGCGCAAGGCGGCGATGGCTTGCAGATGGTGCGGGAGCTTCAGTCATTGCTGAAACTGCATGCGCCACAGGCTAAAGTTCTGGCGGCCAGCTTCAAAACGCCGCGTCAGGCGCTGGACTGCTTACTGGCGGGCTGCGAAGCGATCACGCTGCCGCTGGACGTCGCCCAGCAGTTCCTTTCCGCACCGGCGGTAGAGGCTGCGGTCGTGAAATTCGAGCAGGACTGGAAACAGGCATTCGGCTCAACGGATTTGTGATTACGGGTAGCGGAGGTGGCCGGGCCGCCTCTCGCTCCGGTTAGCTCAGGTCTACGTTTTTACTGCCGAAGAACCAGGTAAACACGAATCCCGCAACGTAAGAAATCAGTATCCCCGCCACGTAAACCGCCATACCCGCATAGATGCCCTGACCGGACGTCATCAGGGGAATGGATACCAGGCCCGATGGGCCGAAAACGGTATTCAGCCCGACCGGCAGGCCCAGATAAGAGACCAGACCGATAAAGAAGCCGCCCGTTGCGCCGCCGAGGCAGGCGGTCACGAAGGGTTTGAGGCGCGGCAGCGTCACACCGTAAATCAGTGGTTCGCCGATCCCGAGCAGCCCCGGAATGATGGCGCCTTTTACCTGAATGCGCAGCGTAGAGCCGGCACGGGCGCGCATATAAAGCGCCAGCGCCGCACCGACCTGCCCGCCGCCCGCCATCGCCAGGATCGGAAACAGAGAGTTGAACCCCTGGGTATCCATCAGCGCGAAGTAAACAGGGACGAACCCCTGATGAACGCCGAAGACCACCGCAATTAAAAACAGCCCGGCCAGCACTGCGGCGCCGAACGGGTTGCCGTTAAGATGCAGGAACAGCCACGACATGCCTTTGAACAGCTCGCTGCCGATCGGCATGATGACGACGTAGGTCAGCGCGCCGGTAATCAATAACGTGATCGATGATGTCAGGATCATGTCGAGATTGTCGGGGATCAGCCGGCGTACCTGACGTTCAATCCACGCGCCGAGAATACAGGCTAAAAGCACGCCGATGATGTTGCCGCGCGGATCGATGGTCAGGCCGAAGAAGCTGTCGATGCCCGCGTAGTAACCGGTGGTTCCCTCCGGGACATAGCGCAGGATAAACAGGGACGCGATAATCGCGCCGTTAACCCCACTGCCGCCGAAGGCTTTCTGGGCGTTATAGCCGACCAGAATGCTGAGGAAGGTGAACATACCGGTACTGAAAACCTTCAGGTAACCGATCAGGCCGGTCAGCCAGGCGGCGGGCGTTGTGCCTTCCATTGCCAGCGTTTGCTGGAGCAGGGTAGCGACGCCGAGCATCAGGCCTGCGGCAATGAAGCCGGGGATCAGCGGGGTGAAGATGGTGGCGAATTTCGTCAGGAAATTATGCACGGCGCTGTTTTGCCGGGCTTTCATTTGCTTTTTGTTGGCGCTGGCGAGGGCGCCGAGATCGGCCGCCGGTGCGGCGTCGGACGTGGCGGAGGGCTGCCGGCTCAGCAGGGCGTTCATCATTTCGCTGGCGGTCTGGGCTTTGCCCGGCCCCAGGACGATTTGCAGTTGGTCGTCTCCGTCAATGACGCCCATTACGCCGGGGATCTTTTTCAACCCGCCATGATCGGCTGACGCCCGGTTTTTCAGCGTCAAACGCAAACGCGTCATGCAGTTGCCGCAAACGGCAACGTTGTGAGCGCCGCCGACCAGCTGCAAGATTTGCGTCATCATTGCTTCGGTAATTTTCGCCATCGGTTTATCCCCGGGTGGATTGCAGGGTTTGACGGATAAACCCGTGGTTTTGAGCCAGCAGCGCCGCTGCGTCCGCGGCTTCCAGCCCAGCCAGGATCATCACGATGGCGGTCTTGCAGTGCCCGTTGCATGCGGCGAGCGCGTCGATAGCAGCCTCCCGTTCGCATTCCGTCGCCTGCATGACGATATTAATCTGCCGCTGTACCAGCTTGGCGTTGGTGGCTTCAACGTCAACCATCAGGTTGCCGTACACTTTGCCGGTGCGGATCATGGCGCCGGTCGTCAGCATGTTCAGCACCATTTTTTGCGCGCTGCCGGCCTTCATGCGTGATGAGCCGGTAACGACTTCCGGGCCGACAACGGGCTCAATCGCGATGTCGGCCAGCTGGCTCATGGCGCTGCCGCTGTTACAGGTGAGTGAGATGACTGTCGCGCCGGTGCTGCGGGCATGCTCCATCGCGCCGATAACGTAAGGCGTGCGGCCGCTGGCGGCGATACCGACCAGAACGTCGTTGGCGCCGAAGTTCAGATCGCGCAGATCCTGCTGCCCCAGTCCGGCGTTGTCTTCCGCATTTTCAACCGCTTTGAGAATGGCTTTATGCCCCCCGGCGATCAGGCCGACCACCTGTTCCGCCGGCGTGCCGTAGGTCGGCGGGCATTCACTGGCGTCCAGAATCCCCAGGCGTCCGGAGGTTCCCGCGCCGCTGTAAATTAATCTTCCCCCGTTCATAAACGCAGCGGCGATGGCATCAACGGCCTGAGCGATTTGCGGCAATACCCGCTCAACGGCCAGGGCGACTTTCTGGTCTTCCTGATTAATGACTTTCAGCATGTCCATGGTGGACAGCATGTCGATGTTTTCACTTGCCGGGTTGCGGCCTTCGGTTTGCAGGCGGGATAAGTCGATTTTTGTCATGATGAAGAATACGCTGTAGAATGAGTTTGGAATAAATTATTCCAATTAATTCGATCAATAAAGAATTTATTATTTTTGGCGGCCGGTTTGTGATCTGGTTCAAAGGTGAAACGGGAAATCCCTGATTACGCCGGCGGCGGGGTAAAATAGACTGTCCTGCGGGAATAACTCCCTCTTGCATGCCGATTAACCGGGGAATGTTTTCATGCGTTGTCTGCAAAAAATTATCGTTAATAAAGCGCTGTTTACGCCGGGTGAGCGCAAAATCGCGGATTACATTCTGGCGCAGCCTGACAAGGTGAAAGCGTATTCGTCGCAGGAGTTGGCCGCCAGCCTGGGCATCAGCCAGTCGAGCATCATCAAGTTTGCCCAGCGCCTGGGTTTTAAGGGGTTCCCCAGCCTGAAAATCGCCCTGATTGAGGAGTGGGGGCAGCAAAGTCAGCAGACGGAGGCGCAGGACGGGCAGCTGCATAACGACATCAGCAGCCACGATACGCCAGCAGTGATTGCGGAAAAACTGTTTCGCGAGAAGCAGCAGGCGCTGCGCGATACCACTGAACACCTCGACTATGCCAGCCTGGAACAGGTTGTCGCCTGCATCCGGGAGGCGGGGCGGATACAGATCATCGGGGTGGGTGGCTCATCGCTGGTGGCGAAGGATTTGGCCTATAAAATGATGAAGGTCGGTTATCCGGTGATGAATGAGCTGGACAGCCATGTGCAGCTTACCGTCGCTCAGTCTCTGGGCGAGGGCGACGTTCAGCTGGTCATCTCCTTTTCCGGCAACCTGAAGGAGATCACACTGGCCGCCGGTGAGGCGCGTAAAAACGGCGCGAAGGTGGTGGCGGTGACGTCGTTGCAGGAAAGCCCGCTGCGCAAAATGGCGGATTATACGCTCGATACGCTGGCCGAAGAGTCTCGCTGGCGCAGCTCGTCCATTGCCGTGCGGACCGCACAGAACACGATTACCGATCTGCTGTTTGTCTGCCTGTTGCAGGGAGACGGCGAACGCAGCCGGCAATACATCCGGCGCAGCAAAGGGATCATTGAACAACTGGAATCCTGACGGCGGGAAACGCCGTCAGGAAGAAAGGATTACAGCAGACGGCGGGCCGCTTCCACGACGATTTTCACCGCATGGCTTTCGGTTTGTTTCATGGTTTCGGCGTTAGGGATCTCTTGCTGGGTGCGGTTCACGATCACTCCGGCCACCATCCCGGCGCGCAGCCCCTGGCTGGCGCACATGGTCAGCAGCGTTGCTGATTCCATTTCATAGTTCATTACGCCCATTTCCTGCCACTCTTTCATCGAGCCTTTGAACTGGCGCACGACGCGGCCGGAGTAGGTGTCATAACGTTCCTGACCAGGGTAGAAGGTATCGGAAGACGCGGTGACGCCGATATGCGTGGTGGCGCCGACAGACTTAGCCGCTTCGACCAGTGCGGTGGTGCAGGTGAAGTCAGCGACGGCCGGGAATTCCATAGGCGCGAAGTGCAGGCTGGCGCCGTCCAGGCGCACGGAGCCGGTAGTGACCAGCACGTCGCCTACATTGATGTGCGGCTGAATGGCGCCGGTGGTGCCGACACGCAGGAAGGTGCGGATACCCAGCTGCGCCAGTTCTTCCACTGCGATGGAGGTTGACGGGCCGCCGATGCCGGTGGAGCAGATAATGACGGATTTACCGTCCATTTCCGCCCGCCAAGAGGTGAACTCGCGGTGGGATGCCAGTTTTACCGGGTTATCCATCAGACGGGCGATTTTCTCCACCCGCTCCGGATCGCCGGGAACAATCGCCAGGGTTGCGCCCTGTAAGTCACTCTTTACCAGGCCAAGATGGAAAACGTCAGATTTGGACATAATCGACTCCTCTGTCATCGCGTTATTTGTAGTTGAGGAACAAAAAAGCACTCTACTGAAATCCGGCGGGTAAATGCGTGATGCTTGTCACTCATAATGAAGAAACAATCACATTGTATACATTAATACGTGATTTTTATCACAAATAATGGCGTGTGTGATGTTTTGCTAATCACATTTCGTTTTCATCCGAAGGAAAACGATGCTGAAAACCTGTTCACTTTAGCAGAAAAGGGGATATTCATGCCGGATGCGATTGTTTGATTCTCAAACAGCAGAAATATTGCTATTTATATTTAACATTCAGGCAATATATTTTTGACAGGAAGCTGCTGATGAAAACTGAAGTTGTGGCTGAGCATGGTAACGAATCGCCCGGATTCGCACCCGCGGCGGGAGAAGTGGCGTCAAGCGCGATCCTTACGGACAGCGAAGGATTACATGCCGCATTCACCACGATCCCCTCCCAGGGGGACGAGCTGCCTGCCTATATGGCGAAGCCGCTGAAGGCCGGCGGCCCCTTACCGGTCGTGTTGGTGGTGCAGGAAATTTTCGGGGTTCATGAGCATATTCAGGATCTTTGCCGCCGGTTGGCGAAACAGGGATATATGGCGATTGCGCCGGAACTCTATTTTCGCCAGGGTGATGCCCGTGAATATCAGGATATCGGCGAACTGTTACAGAAATTGGTCAGTAAGGTGCCGGACAGGCAGGTAATGAGCGATTTGGATCATGCGGCTCATTGGGCGGCGCGTCACGGCGGCGACGCCGGCAGGCTGTTCGTGACCGGCTTCTGCTGGGGCGGACGGATTACCTGGCTGTATGCCGCACACAATCCGCAATTGAAAGCCGGGGTTGCCTGGTACGGTAAATTGGTGGGAGACAAAACGCTTAATTCGCCGCAGCAGCCGGTGGACGTAGCGAAAGATCTGAGTGCGCCGGTGCTGGGCCTGTATGGCGCGCTGGACAGCAGCATTCCGCAGGAGAGCGTGGACACCATGCGTCAGGCGCTGCGCGCGGCTAACGCCGAGGCTGAGATCGTGGTTTATCCCCAGGCGGGGCACGCATTTAACGCCGATTATCGCCCCAGCTATGAGGCGGAATCCGCTCAGGATGGCTGGCAGCGTATGCTGGCATGGTTTGCCCGCCACGGTGGTATTGCCTGAGTGACCGTTCGCGCGGGCCGGATCGGTCCGCGTTTTTCTGGTTTTCCCGCCGACCTCGTAATCTGTTAAGGTGTTATTCATCCTGGTTATGCAAATGACTGCATCACCTGATAAGAAGAGGTCATGATGACAGCAACGATTATTTTGCATCCGTCGATTGCCCCGCTGGAGGGCGGTATTAATTTTCGCGATCTCGGGGGTTATGTTGCCGCCGACGGGCGCAGAATTAAGCGCGGAAAACTTTTTCGCTCTGGTTCGTTGGATCGCCTGACGGAGAGTGATTGTCATTTTTTGCAGGGCGTACCCGTGCAGCATATTCTGGATTACCGCGACGCCGATGAAGTGGCGGGTAAACCGGATATCGTTTGGCATGGCGCCCGTTACCTGAATTTGCCGGCCAATCCGCTGAGCGAAGAGGTTAACGCCAATCTGGAAAAGCTGAGCAATGAAACGCTGGCGAACTTTGACGCGCAGGGATTTATGCTGGAGCTGTACCGCCGGTTGCCGTTCAGCAATCAGGCTTACCAACTGCTGAGCACGTTGTTGCAGAGCCCTGGCGATGGCGCGCTGGTTCAGCACTGCGCGGTGGGTAAGGACCGTACTGGCGTGGGTTCCGCGTTGATCCTGTTTGCGTTGGGCGCCGATGAAGCGACGGTGATGGAAGATTATCTGCTGACGGAAACCACGCTGGCGCCGTTCCGCAGCGAGTTGCTGGATCACCTTTCCCAACAGTTGAATGAACAAGCGCTGGGGCAGTTTGCCTATGTGTTGTCGGCACGGGAAGAGTTCCTGGTGACGGCGATGAAGGAAATCACGCAGCGCTACAGCTCGGTAGATAACTGGCTGGAGCAGGAGTACGGGCTTGATGCCGGCGTGCGTGCTCAACTGCAGCAGCGCTATCTGGAGTCGTAAACGGCCGGGCCGGCGATTTTTCCGCCGGCCCTTTCGCGCCATACTGAGATCTTTGTCACATTTTCCTCCGCTAATCAGTCCGTTAGGCGATTATTCCGCTCGCCGCTTACCCCATCTTTCTGACCGCTTACTGCACAAACATACCGCTTAATCAAATCTCCCGCCTTTTCCGGATAGCGCGACGTATGTTAGCGCCTGAGAAAACCCTCAGGAGATAATAACGATGCAACATGCGATTACGTTTGTTATCGCGACGCTGTGTATCCTCACGATTTGCTACCGTCTGTACGGTATCTTCTTCGTGCGTAAGGTACTGCGTGCCGATGATAATGAAGTGACGCCTTCACATACCTTTGAAGACGGGAAAGATTATGTGCCTACCAAACGGTGGGTTAACTTTGGCAGCCACTTTGCGGCAATCGCCGCGGCGGGGCCGTTGGTCGGGCCGGTACTGGCTGCGCAGTTCGGCTATCTGCCGGGCTTTCTGTGGCTGCTGATCGGCTGCGTCATCGGCGGTGCGGTGCACGATACCGTCGTGCTGTTCGCCTCCATGAAGCATCAGGGCAAGTCCCTGTCTGAAGTGGCGAAATCTGAGCTGGGCCCGATCGCCGGATGGTGCACCGGGCTGGCGATGCTATTCATTATTACTATCACCATGGCTGGTCTGTCGATGGTGGTGGTGCATGCGCTGGAACGTAACCCGTGGGGCACTTTCGCAGTGTTCATGACCATTCCGATCGCGATCGGCGTGGGACTGTGGGAGCGCGTAACCGGCAGCATGAAAGGCGCGACCTATGTCGGTATCGCCGCAATTATCGTCTGTGTATTTGCCGGCCCGTACATCCAGCACACCACGTTCGGCGAATGGCTGACCCTGAAGGCGTCTACCGTTAGCCTGCTGCTGCCGGTTTATGCTTTCTTTGCGACCGCGCTTCCGGTGTGGATGCTGTTGACGCCGCGCGGCTATCTCTCCAGCTTTATGAAGATCGGCGTGTTCGGCGCGCTGGTGGTGGGCGTGGTATTTATCAACCCTGAGATCCAGTTCCCCGCCATTACTCAGTTCATCCACGGCGGCGGCCCGGTTCTGTCTGGTCCGGTATGGCCGTTTATCTCTATTACCATTGCCTGTGGCGCGATTTCCGGCTTCCACGCATTTATCGGTTCCGGCACCACGCCGAAGCAGATTGATAAGTGGAGCGACATCCTGCCGGTAGGCTTTGGCGCGATGCTGGCGGAGTGCGTAGTGGGCGTAATGGCGTTAATCGCCGCAACTTCCCTGCATCCGGCGGATTACTTTGCTATTAACTCCAGCGCGGAAGCCTGGGCGGCGCTGGGTATGGACGTTGTACACCTGCCGAAGCTGAGCGAAGAAATCGGTTTGGATCTGTATGGCCGTACCGGCGGTGCGGTGACCCTGGCGGTAGGGATGACGGACATCTTTATCCGCGTACCTTGGTTCAGCAGCCTGGCGTCGTACTTCTTCCAGTTCGTTATCATGTTTGAAGCGGTGTTTATCCTGACCGCAGTCGACTCCGGTACCCGCGTTGCGCGCTATCTGCTCCAGGATTTCCTGGGCGACCTGTGGGCGCCGCTTAAGCGTACCGACTGGTTACCCGGCTCGATTTTCTGTTCCGTGATTGCCTGTGCGCTGTGGGGCTACCTGCTGAACTCCGGCGATATCAACTCCGTATGGGCGTTGTTCGGCGTGTCCAACCAGTTGATGGCGTCTGTTGGCCTGATCATCGGCGCGACCATCATCCTGCGTCTGGCGACCAAGCGTATTTATATGCTGACCTGTGTGATTCCGCTGGCGTATCTGTTCGTGACGGTAAACTATGCCGGTTACTGGATGGTGAAGAACGTTTACTTCAACTCTGCGGCGAAAGGGTACAACATCTTTAACGGCACGATTTCCATCATCATGCTGGTTCTGGGCTTTGTGATCCTGATTGCCGCCCTGCGTAAATGGCGTGAGCTGTGGAGCGCCCGCGGTAAAGAGATGGTTATGCAGGAAGCCTCGGCGAACGTCTGATTCCGCGTTATTTTCTGCCATAACCCGAATAAACGGCCGGATATTCCGGCCGTTTATTTTTGGTTAATCCACAAAAGCCATAACTTTCCGTATCCTTATTCACGTAGCGTTACGCTAAGGAAGAAGTGAGGATAAGGTGAATCTGGATATTATTATTCACGCGGTGGTGGAGTTCGTCCGTGTCCATCAGCACTGGACGCTGCCGATCGTGTTTGTGCTGGCCTTTGGCGAATCACTGGCGTTTCTCTCCCTGTTGCTGCCGGCAACCGTGATCCTGCTGGGGCTGGGAGCCTTATTCGGCGAAAGCGGGCTGGCGTTTCTGCCGATTTGGCTGGCGGCGTCTGCCGGCGCGTTCTTCGGCGACTGGTTCTCTTATTGGCTGGGAAAGCACTATCAGCATCAGGTCGAACATATGTGGCCGTTCTCCCGTCATCCGCACATGCTGGAAAAAGGGCATTTGTTCTTTGAACGCTGGGGCGTCTGGGGTGTCTTTATCGGCCGGTTTTTCGGACCGTTGCGTGCGGTGGTGCCGTTGGTTGCCGGGATCTGCGGAATGCCGCGGGTTTATTTTCAGGTCGCCAATCTTGTTTCCGCATTGATTTGGGGTTTCGGTATGCTGGCGCCGGGCATGTTCGGCATGCAGTGGCTGCATAATTGGATTGATTAACCCCGCGCGTGTTTTCGCTGCTTTTGCGAACAGGCGCGCAGCCTTTGTATCTTCTCTCTGGACATCCATACAGTATCTCATTACCTTGACGGAAAAGGCATAAAAAACGGGGTGGCGGTGGATATCAGCATTTTCTATGGCATAGGCGGCGGTCTGACGGGGCTCTTGCTGGGCTGGCTGATTGCCAGCTTGCGTATGCAACGTCACAGCCTGCTGGCGGAAAGTGAACTGCGCCTGTGTGAGCAGGAGTCTGAGCAGGGGCGGCAGGAGATCCGGCAACAAGCGGAGCAGATTCAGCACCAGGAACAGCGTTTGCGCCAGAGCGAGCAGGAATTGCGCGCTTTGCACAGCCGGCTGGCTGCGGCGCAGGAGAAGCTGTCGCAGCAGGAAATCTGGCGTGAAGAGTATGAAAAACTGAATCAGGAACTGCGCGCTCAGCTCGGCGTGAACAGCGCGCAGGAGGCAGAACTGCGCGAGATGACGATCCGGCTGGAAGAGAGCCGCCTGGCGTCGGAAGAGAAGCAGCGCCTGTTGATCAACAGCGAACAACGTCTGACCACCCAGTTTGAAAATTTGGCGAACCGCATCTTTGAGCATAACGGGCGGCGCGTAGATGAACAGAATAAGCAGAGCCTGGATAACCTGTTACGTCCGTTGCGCGATCAGCTCGACGGGTTCCGCCGTCAGGTGCAGGACAGTTTTGGTCAGGAGTCGCGTGAACGGCATACGCTGGCTCATGAAATCCGCAACTTGCAACAACTGAATGCGGAGATGGCGCGCGAGGCGGTCAATCTGACCCGTGCGCTGAAGGGCGACAACAAGACGCAGGGCAACTGGGGCGAAGTCGTGCTCAGCCGCGTGCTGGAGGCGTCCGGCCTGCGCGAAGGGCATGAATATCACACACAGGTCAGCATGCAGGCGGAAGATAACTCCCGCATGCAGCCGGATGTTGTCGTACGCCTGCCGCAGGGCAAAGACGTGGTTATCGACGCCAAAATGACGCTGGTGGCCTATGAGCGTTACTTCAATGCGGAAGATGAGGCGATGCGCGAGATCGCGCTGCAGGAGCATATTGCGTCGGTGCGCGGCCATATCCGGCAACTTGGGCGTAAGGATTATCATCAGTTGCCGGGATTGCGTTCCCTTGATTACGTCCTGATGTTTATTCCGGTGGAGCCTGCGTTTTTGGCTGCGATTGACCGGGAGCCGGAGCTGGTCAATGAGGCGTTGCGCCACAACATTATGCTGGTCAGCCCGACGACGTTGCTGGTGGCGCTGAGAACGATCAGCAACCTCTGGCGTTACGAGCATCAGAGCCAAAATGCGCAAAAGATCGCCGAACGTGCGGCGCGGCTTTACGATAAAATGCGCCTGTTCGTTGATGATATGAGCACGCTGGGGCAAAGCCTGGAGAGAGCGCAGACAAGTTATCAGTTGGCGATGAACAAATTAGGCCAGGGACGTGGTAACCTGATTGGCCAAATTGAAGGATTCCGCGCATTGGGCGTTGAGGTTAAACGTCCTATCAACCCCTCCCTGATCGGGGAGGCGGAACCGGAAGAATCGCCGGAAGATAAGGATATTCTTCCCGGCGCCGGGCAGTATTCCGAGAACGAAACCGCAGAGAATAACGGGTAGCGATAGCAAGATCGCTGATTCGGTCAGCGCCGTTTTAAGCACGGTTTCTTTGCGTGATTTTGATACACTTGCGCTCCACGACTGAAAAGCAGGCAAACTAACATGACGGATCAAACGCAGGAAACCACGCATTTTGGTTTCCGTACGGTGTCCAAAGCCGAAAAGGCGGGCATGGTGGCAGAAGTCTTCCACTCTGTGGCGGCAAAATATGACCTGATGAATGATCTGATGTCTTTCGGTATTCATCGAATCTGGAAGCGTTTTGCTATTGATTGTAGCGGTGTGCGCCGGGGACAGCGGGTGCTGGATCTGGCGGGCGGCACCGGCGACCTGGCGGCCAGGTTCTCCCGCATGGTCGGCGAGCAGGGCGAGGTGGTTCTGGCCGACATTAACGGTTCCATGCTGAAGATGGGGCGTGAAAAGCTGCGGAATCAGGGCGTGGTTGGCAATATCAACTACGTGCAGGCCAATGCCGAAGCGCTGCCGTTCCCCGAAAACTATTTCGACTGCATTACCATTTCATTCGGCCTGCGTAACGTGACCGACAAGGATAAAGCGCTGCGTTCGATGTTCCGCGTGCTCAAGCCGGGCGGCCGCCTGCTGGTGCTGGAGTTTTCCACGCCGCTGATCGACGTGCTTAATAAAGCCTATGACGCCTATTCCTTCCACGTGCTGCCGCGCATCGGCGAGGTAGTGGCGCATGATGCGGAAAGTTATCGCTATCTGGCGGAGTCCATCCGTATGCATCCGGATCAGGAAACCCTGAAAGCGATGATGGAAGATGCCGGGTTTGAAAACGTGGGTTACTACAACATGACGGGCGGTATTGTTGCACTGCACCGTGGCTACAAGTTTTAACTGAAGGGACGCTATGTTAATCCCATTACTTACCGCCGGCATTGAAACGGCGCTTAATTCGCTGCTCTACCGCGACCGGGCTTTGCAGTCAGCCCGTTTGCGCCTGGCGGGTAAGGTGTTGGGCGTTTCCGTGCGCGAACTGGATACGCCGCTGTATCTGATTTTTAGCGAGCGCCAGGTAGATGTTCTGGGCCGCTGGGAAGGGCCGGCGGATTGTAATGTCAGCACCCGTATGGCCGTTTTGCCTGAGCTGCGTGACCGCCAGCAATTAGCGGCGCTCATCCGCAGCGGTGATCTGGTGGTGGAGGGTGACATTCAGGTCGTGCAGCAATTTGTTACGCTGATCGATCTGGCGGAATGGGATCCGGCTGAAGTTCTGGCGCCGTATACGGGGGACGTCGTTGCCCAGGGTATCGGCATGGCGCTGCGTAAAGGCATCGGCTTTCTGAACGCCGGATTGCGACGCCAGCAAAACTACCTGGCGGAAGCATTAACGGAAGAGTGGCGCCTTGCGCCCGGGCCGCTGGAAGTTGCCTGGTTTAATGGAGAAACGGACGCCGTGGCACGCGAAGCGGTTAAGCTGGAGAAGCGCCTGGAAAAACTGGAGGAGAAGTAATGACGCCATCGGAGTTGCGCCGCCTGTATCTGATCATTCGGGTATTCCTGAATTACGGCCTGGATGAACTGATCCCGAAGATGCGCATCACGCTGCCGTTACGCTTCGGTCGCCGTTTTTTGTTTTGGATGCGCAATCAGCACCGGGATAAGTTGCTGGGCGAACGCCTGCGTTTAGCTTTGCAGGAACTGGGGCCAGTATGGATCAAGTTCGGGCAAATGCTTTCCACGCGTCGCGACCTGTTCCCGCCGATGATTGCCGATCAACTGACCCTGTTGCAGGATCGGGTCTCTCCCTTTGATGGCGCCCTGGCGCGCCAGCAGATTGAACAAGCGATGGAAGGATCGCTGGAACAGTGGTTTGATGATTTCGATCAGCAGCCGCTGGCTTCCGCCTCCATTGCGCAGGTGCATACGGCGCGTTTGAAAGAGAACGGGCGCGACGTGGTGCTGAAGGTGATTCGTCCGGATATTCTGCCGGTGATTAAGGCGGATATCCGCCTGATGTACCGCCTGGCCGGATGGGTGCCGAAATTGCTGCCGGACGGTCGCCGCCTGCGCCCACGGGAAGTCGTGCGTGAGTATGAAAAAACGCTGCTGGACGAGCTGAACCTGCTGCGTGAGGCGGCCAATGCGATCCAACTGCGGCGTAATTTCGACGGCAGCCCGATGCTGTACGTGCCGGAAGTATATTCTGATTACTGCCGCGAAAACGTATTGGTGATGGAACGTATTTACGGCATCCCCGTTTCGGATATCGCTGCGCTGCATGCCCAGAATACCAACATGAAACTGCTGGCGGAGCGCGGGGTTCAGGTGTTTTTCACCCAGGTTTTCCGCGACAGCTTTTTTCATGCCGATATGCATCCCGGTAATATTTTCGTCAGCTATGAACATCCTGATGACCCGCAGTACATTGGCATCGACTGCGGCATTGTCGGCAGCCTGAATAAAGACGATAAGCGCTATCTGGCGGAGAACTTCATCGCCTTTTTCAACCGTGACTACCGTAAGGTTGCCGAACTGCACGTTGATTCCGGCTGGGTGCCGTGTGATACCAACGTGGAAGAGTTTGAGTTTGCCATTCGTACCGTGTGCGAACCGATTTTTGAAAAACCGTTGTCGGAGATTTCATTCGGTCACGTATTGCTGAACCTGTTCAATACCGCGCGTCGTTTTAACATGGAAGTGCAGCCGCAGTTGGTGCTGCTGCAAAAAACGCTGCTGTATGTTGAAGGACTGGGGCGCCAATTGTATCCGCAGCTCGATTTATGGACGACGGCCAAGCCTTTTCTGGAAAGCTGGATGCGTGACCAGGTGGGGATTCCGTCGGTGCTGCGTGCGCTGAAAGAGAAAGCGCCATTTTGGGCGGAAAAGTTGCCTGAGCTGCCTGAGCTGTTCTACGACAGTCTGCAACAGCATAAGGCCCTGCAGCGCAGCATTGATAGTGTGGCTGCGCAACTGAGCCAGCAGCGCAGCCGTCAGGGTCGATCACGTTATTTATTCGGGATTGGCGCTACACTAGTACTGAGTGGTACGATTTTGCTGCTGGCGCAAGTCGCGGTATGGCCGGCCTGGGTGATCGGCGGCGGCGTAGCCGTCTGGATTGCCGGGTGGTGCTATACACGGTAGGTTTCACGCCGTGCCGGGTCCCGGCATAGCTTGAATAATAACGGGTTATACCTATTAGTAAGTATTTCCCCCTCTGACCGCATATTCCCGGTCGATATAGTTGAAAAATATCCGTGCGAGTACCGTATAATGCGGAGCACGAATAAACCCCTGTAAGTAGAGGTGAATGATAATGGGCGGTATCAGCATTTGGCAGTTGTTGATTATTGCGGTGATCGTGGTGCTGTTGTTTGGTACTAACAAGCTGCGTACTTTAGGTTCCGATCTCGGAGCTTCCATCAAAGGTTTTAAAAAGGCTATCGGGGACGAAGACAAAACGCCTCCGCAGCCGACTAACACGGCTTCCACGTCTCAGGATGCGGATTTTAAATCCATTGCCGAACAACAATCCGGCATGAAAAAAGAAGAGACGAAGACTCAGGACAAAGAGCAGGTATAAACCGTGTTTGACATTGGGTTTAGTGAGCTGTTGCTGGTGATGGTCATCGGGCTGGTTGTCCTGGGGCCGGAACGGTTGCCTGTCGCCGTGCGAACGGTTGCTGGCTGGGTCCGCGCCCTGCGGTCGCTGGCGGCGTCGGTTCAGAATGAGCTGACGCAGGAACTGAAACTACAGGAATTGCAGGACAGCCTGAAAAAGGCGGAGCAGGCCGGGTTGCAGAACCTGACGCCGGAGCTGAAGGCGTCGATGGATGAACTGAAAGAAGCCGCGCAGGCGATGAAGCAAAGCTATCATCCCAATAACATGTCAGAACCCTCTGGAGCGTCCGTAGCTCCGGAGGCGCCTCCGAAGGGCGGGGTTGATCCGGAAGCTATGCATGATGAGGAGGAGCACGGCATTTCACGGGCTCCTGCTGCGGATGTTGCTGCGGCCCCTGAACCTGAAAAAACGCCCCCGGTTGCTGAGGGTAACCCCCCGGCAACGGTTAAGCCGGATGTTCCGGCCTCCACGCAATCCACCACAAGCGATCGTTAAAACATGGCCGTTGATGATACCCAGCCTTTGATTAGCCACTTAATCGAACTGCGTAAGCGGCTGTTAAATTCGCTTATCTGCGTTCTGGTTGTTTTCCTGGCATTGGTGTATTTCTCCAATGATATCTATCACATGATATCCGCACCTTTGCTCAAGCAGATGCCGAGCGGCGCAAGCATGATTGCGACGGACGTGGCATCGCCGTTTTTTGCGCCGATCAAACTGACGATGATCGTTTCGGTGTTCGTTTCGGCGCCGATGATCCTGTATCAAATCTGGGCTTTCGTGGCGCCGGCGCTGTATAAGCATGAACGCCGGTTGCTGATGCCGCTGCTGTTCTCCAGTTCGGTGCTGTTTTACGTCGGCATGGCGTTTGCCTATTTCGTTGTGTTTCCACTGGCGTTCGGCTTTTTTGCCAAGACCACGCCGGTTGGCGTAATGATTGCGACGGACATTACCAAATATCTCGACTTTGTTATGGCGCTGTTTATGGCGTTTGGCGTGTCGTTCGAGGTGCCGGTTGCGATTATTCTGCTGTGTTGGAGCGGCGTCACTACGCCGGCGGAGCTGCGCAAGAAGCGCCCTTATGTGATTGTGGGGGCCTTCGTTGTCGGGATGCTGCTAACGCCGCCGGATGTGTTTTCGCAAACCCTGCTGGCGATACCGATGTGCTTGTTGTTTGAGGTGGGTGTGTTCTTTGCCCGCTTTTACGTCGGTAAGCGTCGTCCACGCAATAGCGAAGATGACGACGCCGACGAAGGCGAAAACGGGGCGGATGCTGCTGAGCGCCCGGAAAAAGAGTAATCTGTTGAGTCATTACGGACCGCCCTCTTGGGCGGTCTCTGTTTTAGGGAGCATGTCATGCTGGATATCGGTGTAAATCTGACCAGCCGCCAATTTGCCAAAGATGCCAATGACGTCGTGGCGCGGGCGCGGCAGGCCGGCGTCAGTGGTATGATGATTACCGGCACCAACCTGAAGGAAAGCGGCGCTGCATTGGCGCTTGCCCGGCAGCATCCCGGATATTGCTGGTCTACCGCCGGCGTGCACCCTCATGATGCCAGTAGCTGGAATGAGGCTACCGCACAGAGCATCGCGCAGTTGGCGGCGATGCCGGAGATCGTGGCGGTCGGTGAATGCGGCCTGGATTTTGATCGTAATTTTTCCACCCCGGCAGAGCAGGAACGGGCGTTTGACGCCCAGTTGGCGCTTGCCGCCGAGGTGAACAAACCGGTATTTCTGCATTGCCGTGAGGCGCACGGGCGGTTTGTCGCCATGCTGAAACCCTGGCTGACCCGGATACCCGGCGCAGTCGTGCATTGCTTTACCGGCAGCCGTGATGAGTTGATGGAGTGCCTGGCGCTGGGCCTGCATATCGGCATTACCGGCTGGGTGTGCGATGAGCGTCGGGGCCTGGCGTTGCGGGCGCTGCTGCCCGATATTCCCGATGACCGCCTGTTGCTGGAAACCGATGCCCCCTATTTGTTGCCGCGGGATTTAGAACACAAACCCAAATCACGGCGTAATGAACCCTGTTTTCTGCCGCATATCGTCAGGCAGGTAGCCGGCTGGCGCCGACAGGACGCCTCATGGCTGGCGCAGGTGACCGAAGACAATGCCCGCCGGTTGTTCCGGTTGGCTTGAGTAAGGAGAAAAAAGTGAGCTATGCATTCCCTGGCGCCTTTCCTGGCCGCCGCCTGCGTCGTGTACGTCGTCATGATTTCAGCCGCCGTTTGGTGGCGGAAAATGTCCTGACCGTCGACGACCTGATCTATCCCGTATTCGTTATGGAAGGGAAAAATCATCAGGAGCCGGTAGCATCCATGCCGGGTGTTTCTCGCATGACCATCGACTTACTGGTGAAGGAAGCCGAGGCCGTTGCCAAACTGGGCGTTCCCGTGTTGTCTTTGTTTCCGGTGATTGGCACCGACAAGAAATCGCTGCATGCCGAAGAAGCCTATAACCCGGATGGGTTGGTGCAGCGTACCGTGCGTGCGCTGAAGGATGCGGTTCCGGAGCTGGGTATTCTGACCGATGTCGCGTTGGATCCGTACACCACGCACGGGCAGGACGGCGTGATTGATGAAGACGGCTATGTGATCAATGACGTCACCAAAGAGATTCTGGTACGGCAGGCGTTGTCCCACGCGCAGGCCGGCGCAGATATCGTGGCGCCCAGCGACATGATGGACGGACGTATCGGCGCCATCCGCGATCAGCTGGAGGCGCAGAAGCTGGTTAATATCCAGATCATGGCTTATTCCGCGAAGTATGCGTCCTGCTATTACGGCCCGTTCCGTGATGCGTTGGGTTCCGCCGGCAACCTGAAGGGCGGAAACAAGAAAACCTACCAGATGGATCCGGCTAACGGTGACGAAGCCCTGCAGGAAGTCGCGCAAGATTTGCAGGAAGGCGCGGATATGGTGATGGTGAAACCGGGTATGCCTTATCTGGATATGGTTCGCCGGGTGAAAGATACCTTTGGCGTGCCGACCTTTGCCTATCAGGTATCCGGCGAGTATGCCATGCACATGGCGGCGATTCAGAACGGATGGTTGCAGGAGCAGCCGGCAATTATGGAGTCACTGTTGTGCTTCAAACGTGCCGGTGCTGACGGCGTGCTGACCTACTTCGCCAAACGTGTGGCGCAGTGGCTGCATGATGCGGAGATGAACCGCTAATCGTTTTGACGGCCGTTCAGCGACGTAAAAAAGCTCCGGATTTCCGGAGCTTTTTTGTCTGTTGAGCGCGAGATTACAGCTTTTCGAAATTAACGTTATTCACGCTTTGCGTAACCTGCTGATTCAGGAGCGTTAACAGCAACAGGGCGCGTTTCTCCCCGTCCGGTTCAGCATAAATGGCTTTCATGCCTTCAAAGGTGCCTCCGGTGATGAGTACCTCATCGCCCGGCATCGGTGTTTTGGGATCGAACACATCGGTCGGCAGTTCGTTCATCAGCGTTTTTATCACCCGGAAAGGCACCGTAGCCGGCTGAGAGCCGAAGCGAACGAAATGGCTGACGCCGCGGGTAGATTGCACCGTGGTGGTGTGGATGCGTTCAGGATCCAGTTCAATAAACATGTAATTAGGAAACAACGGCTCACTGACCGTCAGGCGCTTTCCGCGTACGATTTTTTCCAGGCTGATCATCGGCGTAAAACAAGGCACCTGCTGCCGCTCCAAATGCTCCTTGGCTCGTTGAAGTTGTCCCCGTTTACAATAAAGCAGATACCACGATTCCATAATCATCCAACATTCAATACGCCTGTTAATTAATAAGCATAGCAAAAGCCGTATTTTATAAATAGGGTGAGTGGGAGCGTTTAGCGGAACATAGCGCAGAATTCACTATATTCTTCTCTTATCAGCACAATAGGCAGAAGATCACATCAACTGAGAAAAGATTTGGTTATAAATACGATTCTCGAATTATTCATCATTGGAGGAGCAGGCGTTCATGGAGCTATTTTTATTAAGTAACGGCAAACTTTCCGGGGAGTCGGAGTTGCTTGGGTACGCGAAGGCGCAGATTCAGGCGATGCTGCTGCGCAAAAAAATCCGCTCCGCGGTGCTGATTCCTTACGCCGTTATCCGCAGCACCTACGACGCGAGGGCGGAAGAACTGGAAAGCTCGTTGGGGATCAAGGTCACAAGCGTGCACCATTTTGCCGACCCGGCGGAAGCTATCGCTCAGGCGGAATGTATTTTGGTCAGCGGCGGTAATACCTGGGTACTTAATCAGCAATTACATGAGCTGGGGCTGGTTGTTCCCGTGCAGCGGGCGGTTCGGGAACGTGATGTGCCTTATATCGGCTGGAGTGCGGGCTGTAATGTGGCGACGCCCAGCATTCGCACGACCAATGATATGCCGGTGCGCAGCAGCGCCGTTCTTCCCGCGCTGGGCCTGTTCCCGGTGCAAATTAACCCGCACTATATTGATGCGCACGTCAGCGGCCACATGGGTGAAACCCGCGATGAGCGTCTGGCTGAGTTTTGCGCAATCAACCCTTCCGAGTCGGTGATTGCCCTGCGTGAGGGCAGCATGCTGCATGTGTCCGGTAATCATCTGGAGTACTACAGCAGCCGCGGAGAGGGCTACAAGATTTTCCGCCATCAGCAGGAAACCCGTGAGTATTATGACGCTCAGGCCCTGGCTGAGCTGGTGCCGTTTCATTGCGCCTGATAGCGGCAGATAAAACGCCTGAATAAACGGCGCGTTATTTGTTTGTAACGAAAGTGCAGCAAGCCGGGTGAAGAATGCTTATAATGGCATCTTCACCCGTTCTTACAAGAAAGTTATGAAATACCGTGACTTGCGTGAATTCCTTTTGTTGCTGGAGCAAAGGGGAGAGCTAAAACGTATCAGCCAGCCGATTGATCCCTATCTGGAAATGACGGAAATCGCTGACCGTACGCTACGGGCCGGCGGGCCGGCATTGCTGTTTGAAAACCCCGTCGGCCACGACATGCCGGTGCTGTGCAATCTGTTTGGTACGGCTAAACGGGTGGCGTTGGGAATGGGGCAGGAAGAAGTCAGCGCGCTGCGCGAAGTTGGGGAGTTGCTGGCTTTTTTGAAAGAGCCGGAGCCGCCGAAAGGTTTTCGCGACCTGTTCGATAAGCTGCCTCAGTTCAAGCAGGTGCTGAATATGCCGACCAAGCGCCTGAGTTCCGCGCCGTGTCAGGAGCAAATCTGGCAAGGGGATGACGTGGATATTGGCCGCATTCCCGTTATGCACTGCTGGCCGGAGGACGCTGCGCCGCTCATCACCTGGGGCCTGACGGTGACCCGCGGCCCGCATAAAGAACGCCAGAACCTGGGGATTTATCGTCAGCAGGTGCTGGGAAAAAATAAAATTATCATGCGCTGGCTTTCTCACCGCGGCGGCGCGCTTGATTTTCAGGAGTGGCGCCAGGCGAATCCGGGGCAGCGCTTCCCCGTGGCCGTCGCGCTGGGCGCCGATCCGGCGACGATGCTGGGTGCGGTGACGCCGGTGCCGGACTCCTTGTCGGAATATGCTTTCGCCGGCCTGTTGCGCGGCACTAAAACCGAAGTGGTGAAGTGTGTTTCCTGCGATCTTGAAGTTCCGGCCAGCGCGGAAATCGTGCTTGAAGGGTATATCGAACCGGGTGAAGTTGCGCCGGAAGGCCCTTATGGCGATCACACCGGCTATTACAACGAAGTAGATAGCTTTCCGGTGTTCACCATCACACATATGACGCAGCGACGCGATCCCATCTATCATTCCACCTATACTGGACGCCCGCCGGATGAGCCTGCGGTAATGGGATTGGCATTGAACGAAGTCTTCGTGCCGATTTTGCGTAAACAATTTCCTGAAATTACCGATTTCTATCTGCCGCCTGAAGGATGCTCCTACCGTATGGCGGTGGTGACGATGAAGAAGCAGTATCCGGGGCATGCAAAACGCGTCATGATGGGCGTATGGTCATTTTTGCGCCAATTTATGTATACCAAGTTTGTTATTGTCTGTGATGATGATATCAACGCCCGCGACTGGAAAGACGTGATCTGGGCGATTACGACCCGTATGGATCCCGCGCGGGATACCGTAATGGTGGAAAATACGCCGATCGATTATCTGGATTTTGCTTCGCCGGTGTCTGGTCTGGGTTCGAAAATGGGGCTGGACGCTACCAATAAATGGCCGGGCGAAACACAGCGCGAGTGGGGCCGGCCAATCATAATGGATGAAAACGTACGTACGCGGATAGATGCCATCTGGGATGATTTAGCTATTGTCAGCGGCGACAGAAGCGGTAATAAATGATTGCCTGTTTAGCCAGATAAGTACCGATTACCCGACAGAGTGAATACATGACAACGATGAGCTGTAAAGTGACTTCGGTTGAGGCTATCACCGACACGGTTTACCGGGTCCGGCTGGTTCCCGACGCCCCCTTTTCATTTCGTGCAGGGCAGTACCTGATGGTGGAGATGGATGAGCGTGATAAACGTCCGTTCTCTATCGCTTCCACGCCTTTGCAACAGGATTATCTGGAGCTGCATATCGGGGCTTCGGAGATTAACCTGTATGCGATGGCGGTGATGGACAGGATACTGAAAGAGCGCGAAATCACCATCGATCTGCCTTACGGGGAGGCGTGGCTGCGTGAGGAGAGCTCGCGTCCTTTACTGCTAATCGCCGGCGGCACCGGCTTTTCCTACGTTCGCTCCATTCTGATGATGGCGCTGGCGCAGCAGCCGGAGCGTGAAGCGGCGATTTACTGGGGCGGGCGCGAGTCGAAGTATCTCTACGATCTGCCGGAACTGTATGCGTTGCAGGAGAAATACCCGCAGCTGAAAGTCGTGCCGGTGGTGGAACAGCCTGAAGCCGGATGGAAAGGGCGTTCCGGTACCGTATTGGGCGCAGTGCTGCATGATTACGGCTCTCTGGCGGATTATGACATCTACATCGCCGGGCGTTTTGAAATGGCGAAGATAGCCCGTGAGCGTTTCTGCGCCGAGCGGGACGTCAGTGAAGAACATTTATTCGGCGATGCGTTTGCGTTTATCTGATTGAGACGGGCGGGAAGCTTTCCCCGCCCGAACCCCGAAAATAAAAAGCCCGCCCCTGACAGGCGGGAAGTACGGCAACTAAACCCGATTTGCATTTATCCGATGCGTTCGAACACCGTTGCGATGCCTTGCCCCAGCCCGATACACATGGTTGCCAGCCCGAACTGCACGTCGCGTTTTTCCATCAGATTCAGCAAAGTCGTGGAGATGCGCGCGCCTGAGCAACCCAGCGGGTGACCTAGCGCGATAGCGCCGCCGTTCAGATTCACCTTTTCATCAAGCTGATCCAACAGCCCTAAATCTTTCAGGCAGGGCAACGTCTGTGCTGCAAACGCTTCGTTCAGTTCAAACTGGCCGATGTCAGAAAGCGCCAGCCCGGCGCGTTTCAGCGCCAGCTTAGTGGCCGGAACCGGCCCATAGCCCATGATGGACGGATCGCAGCCAACCACCGCCATTGCGCGGATCCGGGCGCGGGGCTTCAGGTTCAGCGCTCTGGCGCTTGATTCACTCATCAGCAGCATCGCGGCGGCGCCGTCGGACAGCGCGGATGAGCTGCCGGCGGTGACGGTGCCGTTAACCGGATCGAACGCAGGTTTAAGCGCGGCCAGGCTGGCGACGCTGGTTTCCGGGCGAATGACTTCATCGGTTTCCAGCAGCTTCAGCACGCCGTCAGCATCATGACCCGGCACGGGGACAATCTCATTGCGGAACGCGCCGCTGGTTGTGGCCGCCCAGGCGCGCTGATGCGAGCGCGCGGCAAACTCGTCCTGCATTTCCCGGCTGATGCCGTGCATTTTGGCCAGCATTTCAGCGGTCAGCCCCATCATACCGGCGGCTTTCGCCACCGTACGACTCAGGCCGGGGTGGAAGTCCACGCCGTGGTTCATCGGAACGTGCCCCATGTGCTCCACGCCGCCGATCAGGCTGATATGGGCATCGCCGGTCATGATGGCGCGCGCCGCATCGTGAATGGCCTGCATCGAGGAGCCGCACAGGCGGTTGATCGTGGTGGCCGGTACGGTGTGCGGAATTTCCGCCAGCAGCGCCGCGTTGCGGGCAATATTGAACCCTTGCTCCAGCGTTTGCTGCACGCATCCCCAGTAAATATCGTCAATGGTGTTGGCATCAACCTGCGGGTTGCGGCTGAGCAGTGCGCGCATCAACCGGGCGGAAAGATCTTCCGCGCGAACCTGACGGAAAGCCCCGCCTTTGGAGCGGCCCATAGGAGTGCGCACGGCGTCGATAATCACTACGTTTTCCATCTTTGCGTCCTCAGTCCGGGGTGCCGGTATTCAGGGTTGCGGCGGGCGTCACCGCGGGATAGTAGCTATCGTTGGTTTCCGCTTTGGCACGCAGCCCGGCGGGAACCTGGTACAGCGGGCCAAGGTGCTGATAGCGATGCGCCATTTCTACGTACTGTGCGCTGCCCAGCGTGTCCAGGTAGCGGAAGGCGCCGCCGTGGAACGGCGGGAAGCCGATGCCGTAGATCAACGCGATATCCGCTTCCGCCGGTGATGCGACGATACCTTCTTCCAGGCAACGTACGACTTCGTTAACCATCGGGATCATCATGCGGGCGATGATCTCTTCGTCGCTGAAGCTCTGGTTGCCCGGGGCAACGGAAGACAGTATGGGCTGAACCCGTTCATCCGCCTCTTTGCGCGGTTTGCCCTTGGCGTCTTCCTGATAACGGTAGAAACCCAGGCCGTTTTTCTGGCCGAAGCGCTGTTGTTCGAACATTACGTCGATGGCATCGCGATACGCCTTCGCCATGCGTTGCGGGAAACCCTGCGCCATGACGTTCTGGGCATGGTGCGCGGTATCAATGCCGACCACGTCCAGCAAATAAGCCGGGCCCATCGGCCAGCCAAAGCGTTTTTCCATCACTTTGTCGATCTGGCGGAAATCGGCGCCGTCACGCAACAGCAGGCTGAAGCCGGCAAAGTAGGGAAACAGTACGCGGTTGACGAAAAACCCCGGGCAGTCATTGACGACGACCGGTGTTTTTCCCATCCGGGTTGCATAGGCCACGACGCTGCCGATGGTTCGGTCGGAGGTTTTTTCACCGCGGATGATTTCAACCAACGGCATGCGGTGAACCGGGTTGAAGAAGTGCATGCCGCAGAAGTTTTCCGGCCGTTTCAGCGCCGCGGCAAGTTGATTGATGGGAATGGTCGACGTGTTCGATGCCAGGATTGCGTCATCCGGCAGCAGGGCTTCGGTTTCCGACAATACCGCGGCCTTCACGCCGGGGTTTTCCACCACGGCTTCAACCACGATTTGCGCACGGTTGATGCCTGCGTAGTCCAGCGTGGGCTGAATCGTTGACAATACCTGCGCCATTTTCATACCGCTGACCTTGCCGCGCTCCAGCTGTTTGTTCAGTAATTTAGAGGCTTCGGTCATGCCCAGCGTCAATGATTTTTCGCTGATGTCTTTCATGATGACCGGCACGCCTTTCAGGGCGGACTGATAGGCGATGCCGCCGCCCATAATGCCCGCGCCCAGTACGGCGGCGTGGGTGGGAACGGCGCCGGCCTGAGCCAGTTTTTTGGCTTTGCCTTTTACCGTTTGTTCATTGAGGAAAATACCGACCAGCGCCCGTGCTTCATTGGTGCGGGTTAGCGGCACAAAGCTGGCAGTTTCCAGTTTCAGCGCCTCATCACGCGCCATGCCGGCGGCAGCTTCGATGGTTTTTACCGCGGTCATCGGGGCGGGATAATGTTTACCGGCGGTTTGCATCACGACCGCTTTTGCGGTGGCGAAGCACATTGCGCTTTCCACCGGGCTGAGCCTGAGCGGCTCCAGCTTGGGACTGCGGGCCGCACGCCAGTCGAGCTGACCCGCAATCGCCTGCTTCAGCGTAACGAGCGCAGCGGATGTCAGTTTATCCCGGGCGACGACGGCATTGACCAAACCGAGCTTCAGCGCCTGCTCCGCGCCGACATCTTTACCGGCGGCGATGATTTCCAGCGCGTTATCGGCGCCGATCAAACGCGGCAGGCGAACCGAACCGCCGAAGCCGGGCATAATTCCCAGGCGGGTTTCCGGTAAGCCGATGCGGGCATCCGGCGATGCGATGCGGAAGTCGGTCGCCAGAATACATTCACAACCGCCGCCCAGCGCATAACCGTTGATCGCGGAAAGAGTGGGAACCGGTAAGTCCTCCAGACGATTGAAAATGCTGTTGGCATGGCGCAACCATGAAGCCAGCGTCTCTGCCGGTGCGGCAAATAACGATAAGAATTCGGTAATGTCCGCGCCGACGATAAAGGCGTCTTTGGTGGAACGGAGTACCAGACCGCGCAATTGCGATTGTCGTTCCAGTACGGTCAGGGCGTCGCCCAGGCTGGAGACGGTATGCGTATCCAGCTTGTTGATAGCGGCCCGGGCGTTAAATACCAGCTCGGCAATGCCGTCTTCGAGCCAGTTAACATAGAGGTTTTCGCCTTGGTAGAGCATCGTGATCTCCTGAATCAGCGCAAGTGATCTGGTATGACCAGATGATTTCGAGTGTGGAATCTATGTTAATAAATTGCAAATTTGTTATTAAAAATTTGCAAACATGATCACAGCTCTCCGGGAATGCGATCTTCGGTTCCGGGCTGTGGTAAAATGAAAAATTCGTTGTGGCCAAAAGGGGATACACATGGAAACGCTGGCTTCACTGTATTCGGAGCATCTTGAGACACTTCAGCAACGCGCGCGCGTGGTGCTGGAACGCAATCAACTGGATGCGTTGCTGATTCATTCCGGTGAATTGTTGACGCTGTTTTTGGACGATCGTGACTACCCGTTCAAAGTAAACCCGCAGTTCAAGGCCTGGGTGCCAGTGACTCAGGTGCCTAATTGCTGGCTGTGGATTGACGGCGTCAATAAGCCCAAACTGTGGTTTTATTCTCCGGTTGATTACTGGTACAGCGTGGAGCCGCTGCCCGAGGCGTTCTGGACGCCGCATGTGGAACTGACCGCGCTGCGTAAGCCCGATGATATTGCGCAATTATTACCGGCTGCCCGCGAGCGCGTGGCGTATATCGGATACATTCCCCAGCGTGCGCTGGCGTTAGGGATCAAAGCGGAACTGATTAACCCTCAGCCGGTGCTGGATTACCTTCACTATCACCGCGCGTACAAAACCGGTTATGAACTGGCCTGCATGCGCGAAGCGCAAAAAACGGCCGTTGCCGGACATCGCGCGGCATTTGAGGCGTTCCAGTCCGGAATGAGCGAGTTCGACATCAACCAGGCGTACCTGACGGCCACCGGGCACCGCGATCTGGACGTTCCCTATGACAATATCGTGGCGCTGAATGAGCACGCTGCGGTGTTGCATTACACGACGCTGCAGCATCGTCTGCCGCAGGAAGTACGCAGCTTCCTGATTGACGCCGGTGCGGAATACAACGGTTATGCCGCCGATCTGACCCGTACTTATGCCGCGAAGCCTGAGAGCGATTTCGGGGCGCTGGTGCGCGATCTTAATCAGGAACAGCAGGCGCTGATTGGCACGTTTAAAGTCGGCGTGCGTTACACCGATTATCATATTCAGATGCATCAGCGCCTGGCCAGGTTGCTGAAGAAACATCAGCTTCTGGTGGATATCAGCGAAGAGGCTGCGGTGGCCGAAGGGCTGACCACGCCTTTCCTTCCGCATGGCCTGGGGCATCCGCTGGGGCTGCAGGTACATGACGTGGCCGGCTTTATGCAGGATGAAAACGGCACCCATATGGCGGCGCCGGAAATGTATCCTTACCTGCGCTGCACCCGCGTGATGGAGCCGGGTATGGTGTTGACCGTGGAGCCGGGGCTGTATTTCATCGACTCCCTGCTGGAGCCATGGAAAGCCGGGAAACACGGAAAACATTTCGACTGGGCGAAAATCGGGGCGATGAAGCCGTTCGGCGGCATCCGTATTGAAGATAACGTCGTGTTCCACGAAAAACGCGTGGAAAATATGACGCGTGATCTGCACCTTGATTAATGAGCCAGGGGTATGCCATCCCCGCTGACGATGTTTGCATCAGCGAGGAGATTAAGAAAAGCCGCTTTATTACATATCTGGGGCATACTCCCGGTAATGAAGCGGCGAGGGCGTTCGTTCAGCGAATTAAGTCAGCGCATCCGGATGCCCGGCATCATTGCTGGGCGTTCGTTGCCGGTAATCCGCAGGATTCGCAGCAACTCGGTTTTTCTGACGACGGCGAGCCGTCCGGTACGGCGGGAAAACCGATGCTCTCCCTGCTGATGGGCAGTGGGATCGGCGAGATTACCGCCGTGGTCGTGCGTTATTATGGCGGAATCAAGCTGGGCACCGGCGGACTGGTGAAAGCATACGGCGGCGGCGTGCAGCAGGCGCTGAAGCAGCTGCCGACGCAGCAAAAAATTCCTCAGAGTGAGTATACTTTGTCGTGTGACTATGCGTTACTCAGCCAGATTGAATCCCTGATCCGGCTGGCGGATGGCGACATACTGCAAAGTCAGTTTGCTGAAGGGGTGACACTGACGCTGAGTTTGCCGCGAGCGGCGGTGGACGAAGTTGAGAGGAAATTGCGTAACCTGAGCCGGGGTGAGTTACATCTCCGGGCGGTGACGCCGTGATTTCCCGGTATTTGTTTTTGACAGATTCACATTTCTGAGCAAGGAACGTGCCCGAATGCATTTTCGTGCCATTATCCGCATCGTCGGTCTACTCGTCATCCTCTTTTCCGGAACGATGTTTATTCCCGGGCTGGTGGCCCTCATCTATCGCGACGGCGCAGGGCGGGCATTTACCCAGACTTTCTTCGTCGCCCTGGCGATCGGGCTTTTCCTCTGGTGGCCGCAGCGTAAGCAAAAGCATGAACTGAAGCCGCGTGAAGGTTTTCTGATCGTGGTGCTGTTCTGGACGGTGCTGGGCAGCGTGGGGGCCTTACCTTTCCTGTTTTCGGAGCGCCCGAATCTGGGGGTGACGGATGCCTTTTTTGAGTCGTTCTCCGGGCTGACCACGACGGGCGCGACCACGCTGGTCGGGCTGGATCATTTACCCAAAGCGATTCTGTTTTACCGGCAGATGCTGCAATGGCTCGGCGGTATGGGGATCATCGTGCTGGCGGTGGCGATTTTGCCGATATTGGGCGTCGGGGGGCTGCAGTTGTACCGGGCAGAAATGCCGGGCCCGCTGAAAGACAATAAAATGCGGCCGCGAATCGCTGAAACGGCAAAAACGCTGTGGCTGATCTATGTATTGCTGACGATCGCCTGCGCGCTTGCCCTCTGGGGGGCGGGGATGGATGTGTTTGACGCCATCTCCCATAGCTTTGCCACCATTGCCATCGGCGGTTTTTCTACCCATGATGCCAGTATCGGCTATTTCAACAGCCCGACGATCAATACCATTGTCGCCATTTTCCTGCTGATTTCCGGTTGTAACTTCGGTTTGCATTTTGCCGTGCTCAGCGGTCGTAGCCTCAGGGTGTACTGGCGCGATCCGGAATTCCGCATGTTCATTTTCGTCCAGTTTACGTTGGTGGCGGTTTGTACGCTCGTATTGTGGTTGCATAATACTTATAAAGATCCATTGCAGGCGCTGAACCAGGCCTTCTTCCAGGTAGTTTCTATGGCGACGACGGCGGGCTTCACCACCGATGGCATCGCCCACTGGCCGCTGTTTTTGCCGGTATTGCTGTTGTGTTCCGCTTTCATCGGCGGCTGTGCGGGGTCTACGGGCGGAGGGTTGAAGGTTATCCGGATACTGTTGCTGTTTTTGCAGGGCTCCCGCGAGCTGAAACGCCTGGTGCATCCGAATGCGGTCTACACGATAAAATTGGGGAACCGTGCGCTGCCGGAGAGGATTCTGGAAGCCGTGTGGGGATTTTTCTCCGCTTATGCGCTGGTGTTTATCATCAGTATGCTGGCGGTTATTGCAACCGGCGTTGACGACTTCTCTGCTTTTGCTGCGGTGGTTGCCACGCTGAATAACCTGGGGCCAGGGCTTGGGGTGGTGGCGGATAACTTCACGACGATGAATGCCGCTGCCAAATGGGTGCTGATTGTAACGATGCTGTTTGGTCGTCTGGAAGTATTCACCCTGTTAGTACTGTTTACTCCGACTTTTTGGCGCAATTGATCTAGGGAAGACATATGAAAACGCTGATTCTTTACTCCAGCCAGGATGGACAAACGCAGGCCATTGCCTCTTCTATTGCCTCCTCGCTGGCGGTAGAGATGCGCTGTGAAATGCATGATTTGCGGGATGCGCAGGATATCCGGTTGGAAAATTTTGACGCCGTGCTGATCGGCGCGTCGGTACGTTACGGCCATTTCTCGCGGATATTGCACAAATTTGTCCGTCGCAATGCAGAAAAACTGAACGCCATGCCGAGTGCGTTATTTACGGTAAACCTGACGGCGCGCAAGCCGGAGAAGCGTTCACCGCAAACCAATGCGTATACCCGCAAGTTTTTGTTGGCTTCACCGTGGACGCCGAAGCTGTGTGCGGTGTTTGCCGGCGCATTGCGTTATCCGCATTATCGCTGGATTGATAAGGTCATGATCCGCTTTATTATGAAATTGACCGGCGGGGAAACGGATACCACGAAAGAAATCGAGTATACCGACTGGGAGCAGGTTGCCCATTTTGCACAGGATTTCGCCCGTTTAGCGGCTTCCCGCTGAGTTTTTGCCCGGAAAATACCGTGAATTTTGTGATGTTGCTGAAAAAAAAAGCGCTTAGCGTTTTTTTTTAAATTAACACTTGTCAGCCATCAGGAAGTCCCTATAATGCGCCTCCACTGACCGGCAAACAGCAC
>NZ_QRAP01000013.1 GCF_003363015.1 Enterobacillus tribolii
TGGGCTGCCTCGCTGCTGAGCCGTGCTGTTTGCCGGTCAGTGGAGGCGCATTATAGGGACTTCCTGATGGCTGACAAGTGTTAATTTAAAAAAAATGTTTGATCGCTGTTTTTGTGAGCAATAACTCGTTTTAACCCCCTCATAAAACAAAGGCGGCCAACCGGCCGCCTCTCAGGGCAAATACGCTTACTGCTGTTTTGCCACAATCGCATCGTTTTCTACATCCAGGGTAATCACCGGCCCCGGCAACAACTTCCCGGACAGGATTTGCTGCGCCAGCGGGTTTTCGATTTCCTGCTGGATGGCGCGTTTCAGCGGACGCGCGCCATATACCGGATCGAACCCGGTTTTCGCCAGATGATCCAGCGCCGCATCGCTGACTTTGACCAGATACCCTTTCTCTTCCAGGCGCTGATACAGGCGCTGCAACTGGATGTGGGCAATCGCCTTGATATTCTCCTGACCCAGAGGGTGGAAAACCACGGTTTCATCAATACGGTTGATAAACTCAGGGCGGAAGTGGTGCGACACCACGCTCATCACCAGCTCTTTCATCTCGTCGTAGTTCAGTTGACCGAAACGATCCTGAATCATATCGGACCCCAGATTCGAGGTCATGATAACCACCGTATTACGGAAGTCGACGGTCCGGCCCTGCCCGTCGGTAAGACGCCCGTCATCCAACACCTGCAACAGGATATTGAATACGTCAGGATGCGCCTTCTCCACTTCATCAAGCAGAATCACCGAGTATGGACGGCGACGCACGGCCTCCGTCAAATACCCGCCTTCTTCATAACCGACATATCCCGGAGGCGCACCGACCAGACGCGACACCGAATGTTTCTCCATGAATTCAGACATGTCGATACGCACCATCGCATCGTCGCTGTCGAACAGGAAGTTAGCCAACGCTTTGCACAGCTCCGTTTTCCCGACCCCGGTCGGCCCGAGGAACAGGAATGAGCCAATCGGACGGTTGGGATCGGATAACCCGGCACGGCTGCGGCGAATCGCGTTAGATACGGCCTCAACCGCTTCATTCTGCCCGATCACACGTTTATGCAGTTCATCTTCCATACGCAACAGCTTGGCCCGCTCACTCTCCAGCATTCTGGAGACGGGGATACCGGTCCAGCGCGCCAGCACTTCGGCGATTTCCGCGTCGGTGACTTTGTTGCGCAGCAGCTTCATGCTCTTGCCTTCGGCCTGGGTTGCCGCCGCCAGCTGTTTTTCCAGCGCGGGAATTTTGCCGTACTGAATTTCCGACATCCGGGCCAGATCGCCCATACGGCGCGCCTGCTCCAGCGAAATCTTAGTCTGTTCCAGTTCGGCTTTAATGTTTTGCGTGCCGGTCAGCGACGCTTTCTCCGCCTTCCATTCTTCTTCCAGTTCAGAGTAATCGCGCTCTTTTTGCTCTAATTCTTCATTGAGCATATCAAGACGCTTTTTACTCGCCTCATCCGACTCTTTCTTCAGCGCCTGCTGCTCCAGCTTAAGCTGGATAACGCGGCGCTCAAGACGATCCAGCGCTTCTGGTTTAGAGTCGATCTGCATACGGATGCTGGACGCGGCTTCGTCGATCAGGTCGATCGCTTTATCCGGCAGTTGCCGGTCGGCAATATAGCGGTGTGAAAGCGTTGCCGCCGCCACGATGGCCGGATCGGTGATCTGGACATGGTGATGCAGCTCATAACGTTCTTTCAGGCCGCGCAAAATCGCAATGGTGTCTTCGACTGACGGCTCCGCCACAAATACTTTCTGGAAACGGCGTTCCAGCGCGGCGTCTTTCTCGATGTATTGGCGGTATTCGTCCAGCGTCGTCGCGCCGACGCAATGCAGCTCGCCGCGGGCTAACGCGGGTTTGAGCATGTTACCGGCATCCATCGCGCCGTCCGCTTTACCGGCGCCGACCATGGTATGCAGCTCATCAATGAACAAAATGACGCTGCCTTCCTGTTTCGCCAGGTCGTTGAGTACGCCTTTCAGGCGCTCCTCAAACTCGCCGCGATACTTCGCACCGGCCACCAGCGCCCCCATATCCAGCGAAAGAACCCGCTTGTTCTTCAGCCCCTCAGGCACTTCACCGTTGATGATACGCTGGGCCAGTCCTTCAACGATCGCCGTTTTCCCGACGCCCGGCTCCCCGATCAACACCGGGTTGTTCTTGGTACGACGCTGCAATACCTGGATGGTGCGGCGGATTTCTTCATCACGCCCGATCACCGGGTCCAGCTTGCCCATCTCTGCCCTTTCGGTCAGATCGATGGTGTATTTTTTCAATGCCTGGCGTTGATCCTCGGCATTTTGATCTTCCACTTTTTCACCTCCCCGCATTTGATCGATGGCCGCGTTGATTTTGGCTTCAGTCACACCCGCCGCTTTAAGCAAATCGCTTAAGCTGCCGCGATCGTCCAGTGCGGCCAGAACAAACAACTCTGAGGAAATAAAGGTGTCATTACGCTTCTGCGCCAGCTTGTCGCACAGATTCAACACCCTGATTAGTTCGTGGGAGGGCTGAACATCGCCGCCGGTCCCTTCCACCTGTGGCAGGCGACCAATCGCCTGCTCGATTTCGTTACGTAAATTCGCCGCGTTCACGCCGACGGCTGTTAATAACGGGCGAACCGTGCCCCCCTCCTGATTCAGCAATGCGCTCATCAGATGCAACGGTTCTATAAACTGGTTGTCGCGCCCAAGGGCTAAAGATTGGGCGTCAGCGAGGGCAAGCTGGAACTTGTTAGTTAAACGATCCAGACGCATAACTCCTCCAATGGCATGTCAAACTTCTACTGGCTAATAGATGAGGCCGGGCAAAAATTTTTCAAGTTAATTTTGGCACTGAGTCACACTTTTTTTGGCTAAAAAATCACAATTTCTTGAAATTATTTTATCCAGATGAAAGACGCCATGCGGCCGGTCACCCGCTCACGGCGATAAGAGAAGAAGTCCTGCGGTTGGCTCACGGTGCAATATTCGCCCCCGCTGATGGAATGAACGCCGAGCGCCCGCAGGCGCTGGCGCGCCAACAGGTAAATATCGGCCAGATATTTGTCGCCACGCGGAACAAAGGCCTGCGCAGCCTGCGGGTCGCGGTGCACAAAGCCCGCCCTCACTTCCGCGCCGACCTCAAAGGCCGTAGGTCCGATGGCCGGCCCCAGCCAGGCGACGATCTCCTCCGGTAAGGCGGAGAAGCACGACACCGTCTGCTCCAGCACGCCGTCACACAGCCCGCGCCATCCGGCATGCGCCGCCGCTACCTCATCCCCCCGGCGGGAGGCGAACAGTACGGGCAGGCAGTCCGCCGTCATCACCGCGCAAACCTGCCCGGCTAACCGGGTGTAGACGGCGTCGGCACGCGTATCGGCAACCGGCAGCCCGTCCAGCGTCACTACCCGTGTGCCGTGGATCTGCTCCAGCCAGCACGGCTGCGCGGGGAGCGCCGCCATACCTGCCAGCAGACGACGGTTCTCCTCAACATCGTCAGGCTCATCGCCGACATGCGTTCCCAGATTCAATGAATCATAGGGCGGACGGCTGACGCCGCCCCGGCGCGTAGAGCTGTATGCCATCACCCCCGCGGGCGCGTCCCAGACGGGGAAAATCAGCGGACTCATAGCCAGTCAAGCTGATCGCGGAAAGCTTCGGTGTCGGCTTGCAGCGCTTCAATCAGCTCCACCATGTCCTGCGGGAGCGGAGCGTGCCACTCCATTTGAATGCCGCTGATCGGATGATATAAGCGCAGCATGGTGGCATGCAGCGCCTGGCGATCAAACTTGCGCAACACGCTGATAAACTGTTCCGAAGCGCCTTTGGGCGGACGCGGACGACCACCGTAAAGCGGATCGCCCACCAGCGGATGGTTGATATGCGCCATGTGGACGCGGATCTGGTGCGTACGCCCGGTTTCCAGGCGCAGACGCAGGCGGGTATGGGCGCGGAAATGTTCCATGATGCGGTAGTGCGTCACCGCCGGTTTCCCCATCGGATGCACCGACATATGCGTACGCTTCGTCGGGTGGCGCGAAATCGGTTCGTTGACCATACCGCCGGCCGTCATGGTGCCAATAGCCACGGCCTCGTATTCACGGGTGATCTCGCGCTCCTGCAATGATTCCACCAGGCGGGTCTGAGCCGGAACGGTCTTCGCTACCACCATCAGGCCGGTGGTGTCTTTGTCCAGACGGTGCACGATGCCGGCACGCGGCACGTCGGCGATTTCAGGATAGTGATGCAGCAGCGCATTCAGCACGGTGCCGTCCGGGTTACCCGCCCCCGGATGAACCACCAGGTCGCGCGGCTTGTTGATCACGAGAATGTCTTCGTCTTCATATACGATATCGAGCGCGATATCCTGCGGTTCCCAACGCGCTTCTTCTTCAATCAGCGCGTCAATGGCGATATCCTCCCCGCCCAGCACTTTTTCCTTCGGCCGATTGATGATAATGCCGTTAACCGTGACGCGATCGTCTAAAATCCACTCTTTTATGCGTGATCGTGAATAATCAGGGAACAATTCGGCCAAAGCCTGATCTAACCGTTGGCCGAGCTGTGATTCTGTTACCGTCGCGGTAAGCTGTACTTGTTGTGCCATATGTGATTTCTTCAGTTAACGTTGGGTTTTCTCAGCGTTGCCGTTTAAAATAGTGTGCTATTGTAGCTGGTCTTTGTCGGGAGCTTAACGGAGAGACTCCCGGAACAACACAAAAAGGGTAATCGAAACGTCATGACGCGTATGAAATATCTGGTGGCTGCCGCCACATTAAGCCTGATGCTGGCAGGTTGCTCCAGTTCCAAAGATGCGGTGCCTGATAGTCCGCCGGCGGATATCTATGCCACCGCGCAGCAAAAGTTGCAGGACGGTAACTTTAAAGGCGCGATAACGCAACTGGAAGCGTTAGATAACCGCTATCCTTTTGGTCCGTATTCCCAGCAGGTGCAGTTGGATCTGATCTACGCCTACTATAAATCTGCGGATCTGGCGATGGCTCAAGCGTCCATCGATCGCTTCATGCGTCTGAACCCGACTCACCCTAACATTGATTATGTACTCTATATGCGCGGTCTGACCGACATGGCGATGGACGACAGCGCATTACAGGGCTTCTTCGGCATCGATCGCTCCGATCGCGATCCCGAACACGCCCGTCAGGCTTTCCGCGACTTTACTCAGCTGGTGCAGAGCTACCCGAACAGCCAATACCGGGCTGATGCAACCAAGCGCCTGATCTTCCTGAAAAACCGTTTATCAAAGTATGAGCTGTCCGTGGCGGAATACTACACCAAGCGCGGCGCCTACGTCGCCGTCGTTAACCGCGTAGAGCAGATGCTGCGTGATTATCCGGATACCCGGGCAACGCGTGATGCGCTGCCGCTGATGGAAAATGCTTACAAGCAGCTGCATCTGTTCAGTCAGGCAGAGAAAGTGGCGAAAATTATCGCCGCCAACCCGGGCACGTCGGGGAGCTGAAACATCCCCGCTAAAACGCAAAACGGCAGCCATCGCTGCCGTTTTTTATTCTGTACAATTATTATACCCGCAACAGACACAAAAATAACCGGAACCGCGCCGTACCTTTGCTCCAATCCAACCACTATGCGCGATTCCGCGCGTCGGCTCAAGCGCTAAATCATCAGGATTTATGCGGAATCACAATTCAACTTAACTTTGCAAAAACTGAAGAAAATTCGTGATTTTACTCTCACATTTTCGTCCGGGTAGCGCTATGCTGAATTCAACGAGACGGAAAGACAGAGAGGTAGACTCTATGACAATCAATATCACCAGTAAGCAAATGGAAATCACCGCTGCAATTCGCCAACATGTCGAAGACCGTCTGAGTAAACTGGAGAAATGGCAAACGCACCTAATCAATCCACACATAATTTTGTCTAAGGCGCCTGACGGCTTCATCGCCGACGCAACGATCAACACACCGAACGGTACGCTGGTCGCCAAAGCCAAACATGGGGATATGTACACGGCCATCAATGAGCTGCTCAACAAGCTGGAGCGGCAGTTGAACAAGGTACAGCACAAAGGTGAAGCCCGCCGGGCCACCATGAGTGTGAAAGAAGCGAATTTACAAGAGGAAGACGCCGAATAATCCTTTCTTTCCTGACGACGAAACTGTGGATAAACGCGCCAGCCGGCGCGTTTTTTGTTGACACGGCAAAAGCCGGACGGGTAAGTTAAGTGCAGAATTTTATGTAAAGTTAAGATTACCCATGACGCATGTACCGTTTTTCTTCGCATTCTTTTTTACCTTCCCCTGACTGGGAGGCGCTTTTTCGCGTAAGAATGCATGCGAAGAAAAACAAAAAGCCTCCCAAAGGGAGGCTTTTTTTATACCCGGAACAAGGCAGACATTATGACAGATAACCCATTACTTAACCTGCGCGAACGTATCAGCGCCCTGGATAAAAAAATTCTCGCACTGCTGAGCGATCGCCATGGACTGGCGCTGGAGGTTGCCCGGGCCAAGCAGGCAACGCATCGCCCTATTCGCGACAAAGAGCGCGAGAAGGAGCTGCTGAGCACGCTGGTCGAAGAAGGCAGGAAGCTGCACCTCGACGGTCACTACATCACCCGCCTGTTCCAGCTTATCATTGAAGACTCCGTGCTGACCCAGCAGGCCCTGCTGCAGCAACAGCATAACCAGACCACGCTGCGTTCAGCCCGTATCGCCTTCCTCGGCCCGAAAGGCTCTTACTCGCACCTTGCGGCCCGCCAGTACGCTGCGCGCCATTTTGAGCAACTGATTGAATGCGGCTGCCTCCGATTTCAGGATATTTTTTCCCAGGTGGAAACCGGGCAGGCAGACTATGCCGTCGTACCGATCGAAAACACCAGTTCCGGCTCCATCAACGATGTTTACGATCTCCTTCAGAACACCAGTTTGTCCATCGTTGGTGAAATGACGATCCCTATCGATCACTGCGTACTGGTCACCACGCCAACCTCATTGAATGAGATCCGCACCGTTTACAGCCATCCGCAGCCCTTTCAGCAGTGCAGTCAGTTCCTGAACGGTTTTCCGGACTGGAAAATTGAGTATTGTGAAAGCACCGCGGCCGCGATGGAAAAAGTTGCCGCCGAAAACTCCCCTCACGTTGCCGCGCTGGGCAGCGAAGCCGGCGGCGCCCTGTATGGACTGCAGGTGCTAGAGCATAACCTCGCCAATCAGCAACAAAACATCACCCGCTTCATCATTCTGTCGCGTAAAGCCGTCGACGTGGTGTCGCAGGTGCCGGCCAAAACCACACTGCTTATGGCTACCGGACAGCAGTCCGGCGCACTGGTCGACGCGCTGATGGTGTTCCGCAATCACGGTATCGTGATTACCAAGCTGGAGTCCCGCCCGATCTACGGCAACCCCTGGGAAGAGATGTTTTATCTGGACGTACAGGCCAACCTGAATCACAGCGACATGAAGAACACGCTGGAGGATCTCAAGCCCATAACCCGCTCACTGAAGGTGCTCGGCTGCTATCCGAGCGAAAACGTGGTTCCTGTGGAACCCCGCAGAGCATAAAAAAACCCCGGCGATATCGCCGGGGTTTTTGCTTTATTCATCCGCCGCCATTATGCCCGGCTGTCGTTAGCCTGACGCAGCAACGAACGGCTCTCTTCCTGGAAACGGCGCGCATAGTCGCCGAACCAATGCTCCACGCGGGAAAAGCTTTCAACAAACGCAGCCTTGTCGCCGTTTTCCAGCAGGGAAATGGCTTCGCCAAAGCGTTGGTAGTAGCGCTTGATCAGCGCAATGTTATTCCCCGACGACATGATGATATCGGCATAAAGTTGGGGATCCTGCGCAAACAAACGCCCTACCATCGCCAGCTCCAGCCGGTAAATCGGCGAGGAAAGCGCCAGCAACTGCTCCAGTTGAACGTTTTCTTCCGCCAGATGCAGCCCGTAAGCGAACGTGGCGAAGTGACGCAGCGCCTGAATGAACGCCATGTTCTGATCATGCTCGACCGCGCTGATGCGGTGCAGCCGCGCGCCCCAGACCTGCAATTGCTCCAGCAGCCATTGATAAGACTCCGGCTGACGTCCGTCGCAATACACAATGACCTGCTTGGCAAAGCTGCCGACATCGGGGCCGAACATCGGGTGCAGCCCCAGTACCGGCCCGCGGTGAGCCGCCAGCATCGCCTGCAACGGCTGATTCTTCACCGAAGCGAGATCCACCAGCAGGCAATCGTCCGGCAGCGGCGGCAAGCGGGAAATAACCTCCGCCGTCAGGTGAATCGGTACGCTGACGATCACCATGCCGGCATCCGCCAGCAGCGTTTCCGCCTGCGGCCAATCCTCCTGCTCAAGAATACGTACCTGATAACCGGACAGCGTCAGCATACGCTGAAACAGCGCCCCCATCTGCCCGCGGCCGCCGACAATCACCACCGGGCGCAGATCCGGCTTCAGCGTCTTAAAGCCTTTGTCATTTTCGCTGGAGTAGGATTCCCGCATTACGCGCCGCAGCACGTCCTCGATCAGATCGGGCGGCACCCCCATCTGCGCCGCTTCCTGACGGCGCGAAGCCAGCATAGAGGCCTCGCGTTCAGGAACGTAAATCGGCAGACCGTAACGACTTTTAACCTCACCGACTTCCGCGACCAGCTTCAGCCTGCGGGCCAGTAAATCCAGCAATCCTTTATCCACTTCATCGATCTGATCGCGTAGCGCGGTTAATTCAGCCACCATCAGTATTACTCTCCCGCATTGCGTGCACGCAGGGCATTACCCAGTTTCTGGTGCATCTCGCGCAGCAGTTCATCGGTGGAATCCCAGTCGATGCAGGCATCGGTGACCGATACGCCGTAACGCATCTCGCTGCGCGGTTGCTCCGAGCTTTGGTTGCCCTCAAATAAATTGCTCTCCAGCATAACACCGATGATCGATCGGTTCCCTGCGTTAATCTGTTCCACCACCGAGCGCGCCACCGCCGGCTGACGGCGGAAGTCTTTGTTGGAGTTACCGTGGCTGCAATCGACCATCAGGGAAGGACGCAGCCCGGCTTTCTGCATTTGCTGCTCGCAGTCGCTGACGTGCTCTTCCGCGTAATTCGGCGTTTTTCCACCGCGCAGAATCACATGCCCGTCCGGATTCCCCTGCGTTTGCAGCAGACAAACCTGGCCGGATTGGTTGATCCCCATAAAACGATGCCCCATTGAAGCGGCCTTCATCGCATTGATGGCGGTTCCCAGGCTGCCGTCGGTGCCGTTTTTAAAGCCGACCGGCATCGAAAGCCCCGACGCCATCTCGCGATGGGTCTGAGATTCCGTGGTTCTCGCGCCAATCGCCGACCAACTGAACAGGTCGCCGAGGTACTGCGGGGAGTTGGGATCCAGGGCTTCGGTCGCCAGAGGCAGCCCCATTTCCGCTAACGACAGCAGAAGTTGACGGGCGATAATCAACCCGTTTTCCACGTCAAACGAACCATCCATATAAGGGTCGTTGATCAACCCTTTCCAGCCCACGGTCGTTCTGGGCTTTTCAAAATAAACACGCATCACGATATACAGTTGGTCACGCAGTTCAACTGACAAGGCTTGTAAACGACGGGCATAGTCAAGGGCAGCATCAGGGTCATGGATAGAACAAGGGCCACATACCACCAGCAAGCGGTGGTCATCGCCTTTCAGGATGTTGGCGATCGTAGCGCGGGAAGCGGCGATCTGCTGTTGCAGCCCGTCATCCAGAGGGAAGCGGTTCTTCAGTTCTTCCGGCGTAATCAGCACCTGTTCTTCAATGATGTGCACGTTGTTCAGTGCGTCTTTTTGCATAATCATGATAGCGACCTTATTCGTGATGGTTATATGGATGATGACTGCCTGCGTGACAGTAAGAAATACATTACCCACGCCATGTAAAGTTTGCAATCCATATGTGTAAAGAAATAATTACCGTAAACTTTACACTACACTTTTAAACAAAACTTGAAGCGCTGCGCAGAATCATCAGCATGAGCATCACAGCGCCGGGCATCGATGGTAGAATGCTGAATTCTGCGGAGGTTGCATGCTGAAAGTCATCATCGTCGACGACGAACAACCCGCTCGCGACGAGTTGCATAATTTGTTGTCCACTCAAACGGATATTGAGATTGTTGCTCAATGCGGTAATGCGCTGGAGGCTATCCCTGCGATTCACCGCCAGCAGCCCGACGTGGTGTTTCTGGATATTCAGATGCCGAGAATCAGCGGTCTTGAGCTGGTTTCCATGCTGGATCCGGATACCCTGCCCTATATCGTGTTCGTGACGGCCTTTGACGAATACGCCATCCAGGCTTTTGAACGTCATGCTTTTGACTACCTGCTTAAACCCATCGACATGGCCCGCCTGGAGAAAACCCTGGAGCGCCTGCGTAAAGGCCGCAGCCTGAAGCAAAACCTGAGCCCGTTGGCCGGCACCCAGCTTAAGCACATTCCCTGCCACGGAATGAACCGCATTTTCTTGCTGAAGCTGGAAGAGGTGGAATACCTGAGTTCGGAGCTGAGCGGGATCCACGTCGTGGGCAACGGACAAAGCGGCTATACCCAGCTAACGTTGAAAACGCTTGAAGAGAAAACGCCGTTTGTACGCTGCCACCGGCAATATATGGTTAATGCGGATAAACTGCGTGAAATTCAGCTATTGGATAACGGCGCCGCGGAAGTGATCACCGACAGCGGAAAGCGTATACCCGTTAGCCGGCGCTACCTGAAATCATTGAAAGAGTGTCTCGGCATCGCCTGATTGCTTACATTCATGAAGGATATATTTCTGTATGGATACGGGAAAAAAGTTTTTAGGTATCATGTTGTCTGCTCTTTTTCTCAGCGCATGTCATTCCCTGCCCCCGGAATCATCCGGCGATGATGATAAATCCGTCTGGTTCAATATCGGCCGCGAAGATGCCATGCACGGCTATTTTATCCGTGATGATGCCGTATTAACGGAATGGTATGGAATATCAGGCTCAGATACCGGACGGAATGATTACATTCACGGGTATATCGCCGGGCAAAATATATTATGCCGTCCTGCCGAAATACGTAAACGGGGAGCCTCGGGAGAAAACTTTCCTGAAAGCTGTAGCGCCCGTGAAGACACGGAACAACTTTATCAGGAATGGCTGCATGCCGCCGACCAACATCATAAAAACTAAAGAACATGAAAAGAACAAATAAATAACAAATTAAATCATGTTTATTTATTAAATTCGCATTTCATTTTCATTCTCAAAAAAAATTTTTTACCGCCATGATTAAACAGAGAGCGGAATCGCAGAATTAACCAGCCAAATTAATAACTATTAGGCTAGCACGTAAAGTTCCTCTGGATTTAAATAATAAATCAATGAGCAAGGATTCCCATGATTACACTACAATTTGCAATTATCATTCTTTGCCTGTTAGTCGGGACCCGCTATGGCGGTATGGGGCTCGGTCTAATCAGCGGCATTGGTCTTTTTTTACTCACTTTCGTTTTTGGACTGGAACCAGGTAAACCCCCCGTCGATGTCATGCTGACAATTCTGGCCGTTATCGGCTGTGCGTCGGTACTGCAAACGGCTGGCGGCCTTAACGTCATGATGCAGTTTGCCGAGCGGCTGCTGCGTAAACATCCCCAACACATCACCCTGCTCGCCCCTCTCACCACCTGGAGCCTGACGTTTCTGTGCGGAACCGGTCACGTGGTGTACACCATGTTCCCGATCATCGGCGATATCGCGCTGAAAAAGGGTATCCGCCCCGAGCGCCCGATGGCGGTGGCTTCCGTCGCCTCACAGATGGCCATTACCGCATCGCCGGTTTCCGTTGCTGTTGTTTCACTGGTTTCCATCATCGGCGCCGCGCACGGCGTCGGGCATGCTTACAGCATACTGGAGATACTGGCGATTTCCGTTCCCGCCTCACTGTGCGGCGTCATAGTCGCTGCCCTGTGGAGCCTGCGTCGCGGTAAGGATTTGGATAAAGACCCTGAGTTTCAGGAGAAAATTAAAGATCCCAAACAGCGCGAGTTCATCTTCGGCGGCAACGAAACCTTGCTGGATCAGGTTTTCCCCAAGCAGGCTTACTGGGCAACCTGGGTATTCTTCACCGCGATCCTGCTCGTCGTCATACTGGGCGCGTTCTCTGACCTGCGTCCCTCATTTGAGGTGAAAGGCGCGCTGAAGCCGCTGTCCATGAACCTGGTGATTCAGATGATGATGCTGATCGCCGGCGCGGTGATCCTGGTCGGCTGCAAAGTGAAACCTTCTGAAGTTTCTAACGGTGCGGTATTCAAGGCCGGCATGGTCGCGATTTTCTCCGTATTCGGTGTGGCATGGATGAGCGATACGTTTTTCCAGGCGCACATGAGCGAGCTGAAGTTCGTTCTGGAGGACGTGGTTAAAACGCAGCCCTGGACCTACGCGCTGGTGCTGTTCCTGGTGTCCAAGCTGGTAAACAGCCAGGCGGCGGCGCTGACGGCCATCGCTCCGATGGGCCTGCAACTGGGCGTTGACCCCAAAATGCTGATCGCGTTCTTCCCGGCGGCGTACGGCTATTTTATTCTGCCGACCTACCCCAGCGATCTGGCCTGTATCGGCTTTGACCGTTCAGGAACGACCCGTATCGGCAAATTCATTATCAACCACAGCTTCATCATCCCCGGACTGATCGGCGTGCTCTGCTCTTGCTGTATGGGCTACCTGCTGGTTGCTACCTTCCTCTGATTCTTCTCCCCCGTAAGGCTCCCCCGGAGCCTTACGGTACATATGCAAAAAGCATCTAATCCAGAAAACTATTTGCTTAAAATAAGCTAACCGCGAGAGTTCTTCCCCGCAATGCCAATCGCTATAATGTGACGCTCGTCACTCTGTTCTCCCGGTTTCAATTGGATTAATCATGCATGTTTCCCGCGTCTTATACGCACTGCCCGTTTGTTTAAGCATCCTGACCGCCACTCACGCATTTGCCGACACCACGCTGTTTACCGCACTGGACGACCCTTCCAGCGCTAAAAAGCCGTTTGAAGGCAACGCGCAGGCCGGCTACAACGCCCAAAGCGGTAACTCCAGCAACTCAGCGCTGATGGCCAGCACGACCATGACCTGGTTTCATCCCGAAACGGCGTACAGTCTGTGGGGAACCGCAAATAACACCAAATCCGGCGATACCCGCTCATCAGAGAAGTATCAGGCCGGCGGCCGTTCCCGTTACAACGTAAACCCTGACAACTACCTGTTCGGCCAGGCAAACTGGCTCAACGACCGCTACGGCGGGTACGACTCGCGTACGACGGCAACAGCCGGATACGGCCGCCAGATATGGAGTGACCCGGAGCAGGATCTGCGCGTAGAATTCGGCCCTGGCGTACGCCATGACGAATACTACGGCGGGGGACGAAGCACCCGGGGCTTGGCCTACGGCGCCGCCAACTACGCCTATCAGTTAACGAAAAACGCACAGTTTACGCAGGGCGTCTCCGCGCTCGCCAACGATCAAACCACGTTAAACTCAGAAACGGCACTGAATGTCGGGATTAACGACGCCTTCTCCCTGCGCCTCTCTTACAACGTGGTTTACAACACCGAACCGCCGGCCAGCGCGCCGAAAAAGACAGATACGACAACAGCTGTTACGCTGCGTTATAATATGTGAATTCCATCCCGGGCCGGTATTATCGGCCCTCTTTTCTCTCACAAAGAGACACTAACCCTGGGCGGCCACAACCTTTATTTCCATATTCCCAGTATCAATTCGCTCACCAATCTATATTCAACAGAACCGTCTCTGCACACCTCTAATCCCACATAATAAACAAGATTAACAATCTCAAAAAAACAAGAATAATCCCAAACCAAAAACATAAAACAACATAAACCAGAACAGATAAATAAAGAGCAAAAACCATGCATTACTCATTGAATTTAAAGATTAAAATGAGGAGCAAAAGATAAATAACATCATCATCACCCACATAAAAATAAGATTATTCTCTGAATAATAAATAAACAAAACAGGAAAAATCCTTCAAAAGATTTTTTTGATATGCCATAATGCGAAAAATTTAATTTCAGATATATAGATATATGAGCAAGACCTTTTCAAAATATATTATTGTCGGCCTTGCCAATACCGGCTTAACAGCCGCAATCATATTATTACTTACCTACCTAGGAAGGGGGATTTATTTATCAAATGCCACAGGTTATATAGCCGGCATATGTCTTAGCTTTGTTCTCAATACCCTATTCACATTCTCAGCAAAACTCTCCGCGAACAGGCTAATAAAATTCCTTCTTGTCTGTGCAATTAGCTATATCGTAAATCTGGTTGCGATTAAGACAGTGCTATTTATTAATCCCGGCTACATCTATATTGCACAGCTAATCGGGATGGCGCTGTATACCATAACCGGTTTTTATATGAATAAAAAATGGGCCATGAAATGAATCTTGAACCTGCAGCATATCAAGAAAATAAAGCATATTCTCGTTCACTCAACGGGAAGAAAATCCCCAGTCTGTCTATCGTCGTTCCTTGCTATAATGAGTCAGAGGCATTTGACGCCTGTGTAAAGGAACTTGATTCAGTCATTCAGGCGCTTATTTCAGATAATTGCATCAGGCCAGAAAGCGTAATTATTTTTGTCGACGATGGCAGCAAAGATAATACCTGGGCGCTCATCAAACAGGCCTCAATACAGAATTCACGGATTCATGGCGTCAAGCTTTCGCGCAACCGCGGACATCAGTTAGCCTTGATGGCGGGCTTATCTACCGTGACGACGGACATCTGCATCAGCATTGATGCCGACCTGCAGGATGACACAAGCTGCATTCGGGAAATGGTAGAAAAGTATATGCAGGGCAATGAAATTGTTTACGGCGTCCGTAACGATCGTTCCAGCGACAGTTTTTTTAAGCGCTCAACGGCCAACGCTTTCTACAAATTTATGACGGCCATGGGCGTCAGTCAGGTCGCCAATCATGCCGATTACAGGTTACTCAGCAAACGGGCGCTTTCCAGCCTGTTAAAGTACAAAGAAAAAAATATCTATATTCGCGGCATGATCCCGCTTATCGGATTTACCTCTGACAAGGTCTATTACAGCCGCAGCTCACGCGTAGCCGGTGAGTCAAAGTACCCGCTCAAAAAAATGATTGCGTTGGCTATGGAGGGGGTTACCTCTCTGTCCGTAACGCCGCTGCGTATTATTTCCGCCCTGGGTTTTATTACCTGCATTATTGCCGCCATCGCCAGCTTTTATGCCCTGTTTGAAAAAATGCGCGGCAGCACCATTGAAGGCTGGACGTCAGTGATGATCTCCATCTTTTTTCTGGGCGGCGTGCAGTTACTCAGCCTGGGCGTGATCGGTGAATACATCGGAAAGATATACATTGAAACCAAAGACCGGCCCAAATTCTTTATTGAAGAAATGACGTATGAGGATCAAAATGAAAGCGCTTAAGAGGGCTATGCCGCTATTCTTGTTGATCGTCTATACGATGGCCGTTGCCTGTTACTTCATCAGCAAAGAACAAAATATTTATTTTTGGGACTACAACGGATATTGGCGATACTGGCAGAGCTTGTCCCAACTGATTTACCAAGCGCCGCTCGATGCGCTGAACGGCATCCTTAGCTCTGTACGTCATGATGATTACAACGTCATTCCCATCACCATCACGACAATATTCAATGCACTCCCCTTCGGCTCAAGAATGAGCTACATCATTTCTTTATTCGTCGTTTATGTCATCCCGACGGTTTATCTTTTTGCCTTGCTCAGCACATATTTTAACCCACAAGATAAAAAGCTTAACACCGTGCTTTATATGGCGCTGGCCGCAACGTTTACCGCATTCTGGGCGCCCACATTACGCGGGTATCCGGACATTTGCGGGCTCATTTTTGTTATTGCGGCAGTGCTCTATTGCGCCAAAACAAATTTGGCCGAGCGCGTAAAAATCAGACAAGCCATCATACTCGGTATCCTTCTTTGGGCGCCTTTTCTTCTGCGCCGGTGGTATGCCTATACCGTGGTGTCGTTGTACTTCTCTCTGCCCATACTTAACTATTTTCTCTATAAGAACCGGGGTATTGATGTTGAATCGGCCAAGAGGATCATTTTTAACTTCTTTATCTCTGGCGTACTCAGCTGTATTTTTGCACTCATTCTTCAGTGGCCGCTTCTTTTGCGGATTATCTCCACGGACTATGCTTACATCTACTCAGCCTATCAATTCCCGTTTATCGCGTCTTTTCATTCACTGATTAACAGCGTGGGGCGCATGTTCCTCCCGCTCTTTATTGCATCAATAGCGTTGATTTTTTTCAGCAAGAGCAAAGAAAAAATAGTATTCGCCCTATTCTGCACGTTTAACTTATTGTTCAGCTTCTTTCTGTTTACCCGCACGCAAAGCCCGGGGATACAACATAACCTCCCCTTTGCGCTGTGGATGCTCCTTGTGGTCGCACAGGGAATATCGCTGCTGCTGGGAATGATCAAATCTAAAGGAATAAAATATGCCTGCCTCGGCGTAACGCTGCTCTTTGCATGTCTCATTCAGCAACATTCACTGTTCGGCTTAAAGACACCTGACGGATTAAACGCCTGCCTGCCCGCCCAAACGCTCCCGCTCAGGGTACAGAACTACCCCGAGTATTTGGCGCTGAGAGATGATGTCCTCAGGCTCTCCGGAGACGGCAGCAAAGTTGCCGTGTTAAGTTCAAGCAATACCCTTAATGACGACATGCTCAGCACGCTGACCGATCGAAAAATGGGGGAGCGCCTTGTTTTTACTTCGCAAATCGACCTGCGTGACGGCATCAACTTTAATGCATTAAATGCCCGGTACCTCATTGTGGCAAACCCCATCCAAACGCATGTCAGGCCAGAAGGGCAGCGCGTAATAACCCTGCCGGCAAGCGCATTGCTGGAGGGGAAAAACATAGGGAAAGCCTTCCGGCGCCTTGATCGCGAATATAAATTGTCTGATAACGTCAGCGCATGGATTTATGAAAAGAAACGCCCTTTTACCCAGCAGGAATTGGACGAATTTTTAAATTTATTCTATCCATCCTACCCGGAGTGGAAAGGCCGGTACGACAGCGGGGTGTTCTACGCCTTCCTGAGCGCTCAGATTAAAAAAGGCGACATATGGGGGGAGTTCACCGTTGATGGCAATGGGATCATCTACGCACATCCCGGAGAGAACACGCCAACGACCGTGCTCTGGACGCTTCATGGCGTAAACCACCTGAAAATAAAATCAATAAGCACCGCCTGCAACACCGACGATACCATCCTGGTTGAAGTTGGCGGTGATGATTTACCTTCTGAAAAAGCGGAAGTACCAAAGGGCGGAGAGGTGATACTGGATGTTTCTTATCTGCAAGGAAAGCCTTCTGTGCTTTCGATTCGTAAGAACAAGTCTTCGGGATGTGACGCCATCAATATTGAAGGCGAGTAAATCCGGGTATCCGGCTATGCCTGCATAGCCACAAAAAAGGGGGTTGGCATAATGCCAACCCCCTTGTTTCGTATTAACCTTTGGATGTGGCGTGAGCCACTGATTAGTTAAGACGCTCTTTGATACGAGCAGCCTTACCGGTACGCTCACGCAGGTAGTACAGTTTCGCTTTGCGAACGGCGCCACGACGTTTAACGGTGATGCTGTCAACAACCGGTGAGTGCGTCTGGAATACACGCTCAACACCTTCACCGTTAGAAATCTTACGAACAGTGAATGCAGAATGCAGACCGCGGTTACGGATAGCGATAACCACGCCCTCGAATGCCTGCAGACGTTTTTTGGTGCCTTCAACGACCCATACCTTAACTTCCACGGAATCACCCGGACGGAATGAAGGTACGTTTTGCTTCATCTGCTCTTGTTCAATTTGCTTGATAATGTTGCTCATAATATGTCTCTTACCCTAGGTAAACTGATATATGGGGGTTCAAGCCACAGCTCAAACATTCCCCTGATGGTCTTGCTGCTCTGCATGTTCCCGTTGGAACTCTGCCAGCAGCACCGCTTGCTCGTCAGTCAGAGCTAGGCTTTCCAGAAGTTCAGGTCTTCTAAGCCAGGTACGGCCCAACGACTGCTTCAGGCGCCAGCGACGTATCTCCGCATGATTTCCCGACAGCAACACCGGCGGTACTTCCATGCTCTCTAACACTTCAGGGCGGGTATAGTGCGGGCAATCCAGCAACCCGTCGGCAAATGAATCCTCCTCCGCTGACGCCTGATGTCCCAAAACTCCCGGTATAAACCGTGAAACGGAATCAATCAGCGTCATGGCCGGCAATTCACCACCGCTGAGAACGTAATCGCCGACAGACCACTCTTCGTCGATCTCGGTTTGGATCACGCGCTCATCAATACCTTCATAACGGCCGCAAACCAGAATCAGCTTCTCGTTCGTTGCCAGTTCGCAAACACCCTGCTGGTCGAGTTTGCGCCCCTGCGGCGAGAGATAAATCACTTTCGCCCCTTCGCCTGCCGCTGCTTTTGCCGCATGGATGGCTTCCCGTAAAGGTTGCACCATCATCAGCATCCCCGGGCCGCCGCCATAAGGGCGATCGTCCACGGTGCGATGCCGATCGTACGTGAAGTCGCGCGGACTCCAGCACTGCACGCTCAGCAGGCCATTTTTTACTGCCCGGCCAGTCACCCCATGCTCGGTTATGGCGCGAAACATTTCAGGAAACAGGCTGACTACACCAACCCACATCACCTAATCCCCGTCATGTTATTACCCCGCACCAACGTCCGGAGGTTAAAAACCAGGATCCCAATCTACTTCAATCAATTGAGCAGTGAGATCGACTCTCTTGATTACCTGCCCGTCGAGGAACGGAATCAACCGCTCCTTGATGCCAAACGCATCCTTCAGGTTTGCCTTCACGACCATAACGTCGTTAGAACCGGTTTCCATCATGTCAGTGACTTTACCCAGTTCATAACCGGCAACGGTGACTACCTTGCAACCCATCAGGTCGCGCCAGTAGTAATCGCCTTCGCCCAGCTCCGGCAACTGCGACTCATCCACGACAATCTCACGATTCGTCAGGGCATTCGCCGCATCACGATCATCAACACCTTTAATTTTGATGACCATATCCTGATTGTGGTACTTCCAGCCTTCCAGCTCGATCTGTACCCATTGACCCGCCTGCTGGATATACCACGGCTGATAGTCAAAAATGCTTTCGGCTTCTTCGGTGGATGAAAACACTCTGAGCCAACCACGAATGCCATAGGCAGAACCCAGTTTCCCAAGCACCACCTGATTAAGTTGTTTGCTCATTGCGACCACCGCGGCGGATTAAGCTGCTTTCTTAGCTTCTTTGATCAGCGCGGAAACGCGATCAGAAACGGTAGCGCCCTGGCCGACCCAATGTTCGATACGGTCCAGATCCAGACGCAGTGCTTCAGCCTGACCGGAAGCGATCGGGTTGAAGAAGCCTACGCGCTCAATGAAGCGACCGTTGCGCGCATTGCGGCTGTCGCTCACTACTACCTGATAAAACGGACGCTTTTTCGCGCCGTGGCGTGCCAAACGAATTGTTACCATAACATCCTCATTAGTTAATAAAACACCAGACCCCATCGAGGAACGGAGCCCGGTGTCAGTGTTCATACGAACATAAAAAGCCCGAAAATTTTACTCATTTTGCCGCGAAAAGCAACCGCGGCGCACTGGCGCCGCGGTAATTTATCGGAAAAAACGGGAACTTTTCCTCACCGGCCGGGGAATCCCGGCGGCATCATGCCCTTCATTCCGCGCATCATTTTTGCCAGTCCGCCCTTTTTCATCTTCTTCATCATGCGCTGCATGTCGTCAAATTGCTTGAGCAGGCGGTTCACATCCTGAACCTGAACGCCGGAGCCGAGCGCGATGCGCCGTTTACGCGATCCCTTGATAATCTCCGGGCTGGCGCGCTCTTTCAGCGTCATGGAGCTGATAATCGCCTCCATGCGTACCAGAATCTTGTCGTCCATCTGGGACTTCACGTTGTCCGGCAGTTGGCCCATGCCGGGAAGTTTTCCCATCATGCTGGCCATACCGCCCATATTGCGCATTTGCTTCAGTTGGTCCATGAAGTCGCTCAGATCAAAGCCATCGCCTTTTTTCAGCTTTTGCGCCAGTTTCTCCGCCTGGTCGCGGTCAACTTTGCTTTCGATGTCTTCAATCAGCGAAAGCACGTCGCCCATACCGAGAATGCGCGAAGCGACGCGATCCGGATAGAACGGCTCCAGCGCCTCGGTTTTCTCGCCGACACCGAGGAATTTAATCGGCTTACCGGTAATATGACGGATGGAAAGCGCCGCACCGCCGCGCGCATCGCCGTCAACCTTGGTCAGCACCACGCCGGTAAGCGGCAGCGCTTCGTTAAACGCCTTCGCCGTATTGGCCGCGTCCTGGCCGGTCATGGCATCGACCACAAACAGCGTTTCCACCGGGTTAATCGCCGCATGGACCTGCTTGATCTCGTCCATCATCGCTTCGTCAACGTGCAAACGACCGGCGGTATCGACGATCAGAACGTCATAAAACTTCTGTTTGGCATGCTGCAAGGCACGGCTGACGATATCAACCGGTTTTTCCTGAACGTCAGACGGGAAAAAGTCTACGCCGACGCTCCCTGCCAGGGTTTCCAGCTGTTTAATCGCCGCCGGGCGATAAACGTCGGCGGACACCACCAGCACTTTTTTCTTCTGTTTTTCTTTCAGGAATTTACCCAGCTTGCCGACGCTGGTCGTTTTACCCGCTCCCTGCAGGCCCGCCATCAGCACTACCGCCGGCGGCTGAGCGGCCAGGTTCAGTTCCGTGTTCACTTCCCCCATCGCGGAGGTCAGCTCATGGCGGACGATTTTGACGAACTCCTGACCCGGCGTCAGGCTTTTATTGACTTCGTGCCCCACCGCGCTTTCTTTCACGCGGTTGATGAATTCGCGCACCACGGGCAGGGCGACGTCCGCCTCCAGCAGCGCCATGCGCACTTCACGCAGGGTATCTTTAATGTTGTCTTCGGTCAGCCGCCCCCGGCCGCTGATGTTGCGTAACGTGCGCGACAAGCGATCGCTTAAATTTTCAAACATGGTTTTCGCTCAACATGGATATCTATCAACATGGACAGTGGCCCGGCGCACCCACAGGAGCTTCCCGGCTTAGACAAATAATCTGGCGGCGAGTATAACACGAAGCCGCCCTCTTTCTCCCCTGACGTAGCAGGTCAATGCAGATTGGTTGGAGCATCACGCCGCTGGCGGTATACTGCTAACCTCATTTACTTATTCAAGCGACGGCCGACTCGATATGCCTGCATTCGCCATACTGTCCATGATTGCCTATTTACTCAGCCTGGGGCTTATTATCCCCAGTCTGGCACGCAACCACCGCGCTTATCGCCGGCTGGCGCTGTTTTTTGCCGTCATCGCCCTGACAAGCCACGCGGTCGCACTGCAGCAACGGATATTTGACGTCAGCACCGGGCAAAACCTCAGCCTGCTGAATATGGGCTCCATCGTCAGCCTGATCATCTGCGCCGTCATGACCATCGTGGCTTCGCGCGATCGCGGCTGGTTCCTGCTGCCGATTGTGTACAGCTTTGCGCTGATCAACCTGGCATTCGCCAGCTTTGTTCCCGGTGAGTTTATTACCCACCTGGAAGCCACGCCGTCGCTGCTGTTCCACATCGGGCTGGCGCTGTTCTCCTACGCCACGCTGATTATCGCCGCGCTGTACGCCCTGCAACTGGCCTGGCTGGACTACCTGCTGAAGAATAAGAAGCTGACCTTCACCGCGGAGATGCCGCCCCTGATGACCATTGAGCGTAAGATGTTCCATATTACGCAGGTCGGCGTGGTGCTCCTGACCCTGACGCTGTGTACCGGGCTGCTTTACATGGACAACCTGTTCAGTAAAGAGAACGTACACAAGGCGATTCTGTCCATCCTGGCCTGGTTTGTTTATATCGTTCTGCTGTGGGGCCACTACCGTGAAGGCTGGCGGGGCCGCCGCGTGGTGTGGTTCAGCTTCGCCGGCGCTTTTCTGCTGACGCTGGCCTATTTCGGCAGCCGCCTGTTGCAGGAAATCACCCTGCGTTGATTTTTTCTTGCGCCGGCGCGGTTCCCCCACCATGATGAAAGGAGCGTCGGCCACCAAAAGGAAGCTTCCGTGGAGCATGTCTCTACCACGACATTAATTACCATACTGATCGTTATGATCATTGTATCGGCTTACTTTTCCGCCTCCGAAACGGGCATGATGACGCTCAACCGTTATCGTCTCCGTCACCTCGCCAAACAGGGCAACCGCGCCGCCCGCCGGGTGGAAAAACTGCTTAAACGCCCTGACCGCCTAATAAGCCTGGTGCTGATCGGCAATAACCTGGTGAATATCCTCGCCTCAGCGCTGGCGACCATCGTCGGCATCCGTCTGTACGGTAACGCCGGCGTGGCGCTCGCCACCGGTATTCTGACGTTTATCGTCCTGGTCTTCGCCGAAGTGCTGCCGAAAACGTTCGCGGCGCTGTATCCCGAGCGGGTGGCGTTCCCCAGCAGCATCATGTTGTTGCCGTTGCAGAAAATCATGATGCCGCTGGTGTGGCTGCTGAACGGCATCACCAACATATTGCTGCGCATGTTCGGCATTCGTTCCAACGTGCGCCCCAGCGACGCCGTCAGCAAAGAAGAGCTGCGCACTATCGTCAATGAATCCCAGTCACAGATTTCACGCCGCAATCAGGACATGCTGATCTCAGTGCTCGACCTGGAAAAAGTTAACGTTGATGACATCATGGTGCCGCGTAATGAAATCGTCGGCATTGATATCAATGATGACTGGAAGTCCATCCTGCGCCAGCTGACGCATTCTCCCCACGGGCGCATCGTGCTCTACCGTGACTCGCTCGACGATATTATCGGTATGCTGCGCGTGCGCGAAGCGTACCGGCTGATGATTGAGAAAAAAGAGTTTAATAAAGAAAACCTGATTCGCGCAGCGGATGAGATTTATTACATTCCGGAAAGTACCCACCTGAGCGTGCAATTACTGAAATTCCAGCGCAATAAAGAAAAAGTGGGCATTGTGGTGGATGAATACGGTGATATCAAAGGGCTGATATCCGTTGAGGATATTCTGGAGGAAATCGTTGGCGATTTTACGACGTCGATGTCTCCTTCCCTGGCGGAAGAAGTGTTGCCGCAGAGCGATGGTTCCGTCCTGGTTGACGGAACGGCTAACATCCGTGAGCTGAACAAGGCGTTCAACTGGAATCTGCCTTCTGATGGCCCGCGCACAATAAACGGGCTGCTGCTGGAAGAGCTGGAGGATATCCCGTTACCGGATACCCGAGTAACGATCGGGCACTACAATATCGATATTCTGGACGTACAGGATAATATGATCCGGCAGGTAAAAGTAACGACGGCGCTGGCGCCTCATCAATGATTCAACAACGGTACATCGGGGGGAATAACCGCCCCCGATGCGATTCGCCGATTAAAACCACTTTCTCTTTTTGCCGCTGGTCAGGCTTTCCCGCAGTTCTCTCATTCGCGCTTCCATTTGTTCATCCTTGAGGTTCAGCGCTGAATGCAGGCGTTCACTCTCCATCCGGGCATTGGAAAGATCGTTTGCCAATGAAATTAATTGCGCCTGATGTTGCTCCAGCCCGGCTTTCATCCGCGCAATTTCATTTTCTTTCTGCTCAAGCTCACTGTCTTTCTGTTCAATTTCCTGCTGTTTTTGCTGAACCTGCGCTTCAAGGTCGGCGATACGCTGTTCGCTTTCATGACGCAGTTGGGCAATTTGGGCAGCCTGTTCCGCACGCATTCCGTCCAGCCGTTCAATGTTTCCGTTAAGCCCTTCGAAATCAAATATGGCTAATTTGGCACGCCGGGACTCATATTCCAGACGCCCCTGAAGATCGAGCACAATGGGCAAAAATATTTCCGAAACATCGGACAGGGCAGAATCAATACCATAGTCAGGATCGAATTGCGCGATGCTCTGTTCAATCTTACGCTCTATAGCCGCATAGTCCGCAGGCGCGACCCAATAGCTGTCTAACAAAAAAGCAATCAGCTTTTTCTGCCAGCTATCCATGTGACGGGGAGCCTGGCTAAAAATAGCGTCGATATCTTCCAGTGAAGTAATGGCATTGGCGGCCTCAAACCACTCGCTTTTGCCCGACGCATAAACCGCCGCGCCGTCAATCAACGCCTCAATACCCACTCCGGAATTTACCGTCATCACGGCCCTGGCATGCTCAATTAACGTATGGACATTAAGGTTAACGACCCTGACCTGCGGGTTATCTTCCGCCAGTTGCTGAAGTGTTTTCTCCACGGCAACGGACGAGCAAAACGGATGGCGTTTCACCAACAGCGTGATACCGGTTCGGCGGGCTGCTTCTGCCGCCCGTTTCAGCATATCCAGCATATTGAAGGGGCTGAACTGGCTGACGGGATCATTAGAAACCTGAAGGGGGAAAAAGATATATTCAGCCGGCAAATCTACATTCTGTTCATCCGGCTGCGGATATTTTGATATCCGTTTTTCTTTAAACTGCTGGCGATATTTCTCGATCACCTGCTCAGCATGCTCATCACTGACGTCGGAGATATCCTGCCACGCACGCGGTTGATCAGCGATTTCTGCCCAACCGGAATAACCATAACGGTCAATACTGAAAAGCGGCGTTACCGGTGCTTCCTTCAGGTGCCAGACATTCTTCTCTTTGCCAAACGAGTGATAGGAGAAAACCAACGCGCCCTTCTCCGGTTTACGGGCCGCGCTGTCGGCACCAAACGGTACTTTTATCAGATGCAGCGGAACGTTAAACTTGCTAAGTTGAATCAGGAAATTGGCGAAAAAAGCCCGGTTTTTCTCTCCGTCTACCGGATTATCAAACCAGGAAACGGGTACCTCTACCACTATCTTTTTTAGCATACCTATCTCATACTGTTCTATTAATGCACCATTATTCCACAGGATAGCTGACTGAGTGATGCCATCCGTTTTCACCTGCCCCTCAGCCGCCGCGCCGCACGTTCCTAGTGCCTGGCAAAATATCCGTCGCTATGAATTAAACGTCACTATAAATAATAATAGCCATGTCACCGGTTAGTGTCGCATACCGCTTCGCTGACGCAGCCCATCAACGATGCCGCGCCATAAATAAGCAACATAGGCTCTTTTCCCGCTTTGCCCCTTCAGCCAGCAATATTTAATTACCCGAAACCCGATAGATGGCCAGCTGAACGGAGGACGCTCTTTAAAACAGCGCCGGGAAAGAAGCAGGTTTCGGATCAAATAATACACCTTCCACTGCGGGCGGATGTCACGTCCGGCTAAAGAGATGTCATGAACGAAGGTTATTTCGGGAGAATAACGGATGTTGATGCCTGACTGCGTCAGATAATAGCCGAAATAGAGGTCGTCATAATACAGGAATAATTCGTCGTGAATGGCGTGCCAGTGCTCAGCTAATACGCTGCGGGAAAAAATCACGCCGACAAATGACACAGTTTCCACTAAAGATGGCGTATCCGGCGCAGGAATGAAGTCAGCGGGTTTTAATGCATAACGAATATGATCCGCTAACGAGTGGGGAAGATGGCGGAAAGGCAGGTTCATCCGGCAAATATTGCCGTGCGGATCCGTCACACGGCAGCAAAATACCTGATGAGTATCAGAAAGGCCCGGCAAAATGCTCAGCAGATTAGCATCCGGATACGCATCATCATCGTAGAAAACAACCCAGTCGCAATTCAGATGATGAGTGATGTACTCTGCCCCTTTTTTGAATCCTCCTGCCCCGCCGATATTGCTGTCCAGCGTGAGGCAATGTAAACGCTCATCCCTGAGCCCCGCCAACCAGTCACCCGTTCCGTCGCCGGAAGCATTATCAACCACGACGACGCTCCGGAATCCCATGCCCAGCGTTACCGCCAGGCAGGTACGAAGCTTTTCAAGACGGTTAAATGTGACAATCAGCGCAACAACATTCATCGGGCATTAACCACGAATACCGGCATTTTCGAATCATCAGCCAATGATGCCAGATAAGCATCCGCCGTTTTCAGCGCTTCATCAATCGTGACGTCCATATCGAGATAACGATACGTACCGAGGCGTCCGACGAACGTTACAGCAGATTCCTGCTCGGCCAGAGAAAGGTATTTCTCCAGCAATGCCATCTCTCCGACCTGGCGAATAGGATAATAAGGAATATCATCCTCGCCGCAGGCACGGCTGTATTCTTTATAGCACACGGAACCTTCGTGTTTTTCCCACGGAGAGAAGTATTTATGCTCCGTTATCCGGGTATAAGGAACATCGACGGAACCGTAATTCATCACGGCGCATCCCTGATAATCGCCGTCGTAGATGAACTTTTCAAAGTCCAGCGTGCGGTATCCCAGCCGCCCGTGACGGTAGCCATAGAAGGCATCAAGGGGGCCGCTGTAAAATACGTGATCATAATCGCCCGCCTCCTGACGATCGAACTCCGTATTCAACTCAACGCTGATATTCTCGTGTGCGAGGATCTGCTCAACCATTTTGGTATAGCCGTCTCTCGGCATACCCTGATACTTATGGTTAAAGTAGTTATCGTCGTAGTTAAAGCGTACCGGCAAACGCTTTAAAATAGAGGCCGGTAATTCACTGGGCTGCATTCCCCATTGCTTGATGGTGTAGCCCTTGAAGAAAGCCTCATACAATTCCCGGCCAATAAACTTCAGGGCCTGTTCTTCAAAGGTTTGGGGATCGGAGATACTTTTATCGCCTTTCTCCTCAATCAGGCGCCGGGCTTCATCCGGGGAACACGTGGTTTTGAAAAACTGATTAATCGTATGAAGATTGATCGGTAAGGAAAATACCTGGCCGTTAACCGTCGCCTTGACGCGATTAACATAAGGCATCATGTGCCCATAACGATTCACATATTCCCACACCCGTTGATTGTCGGTATGAAAAATATGCGGGCCATAAACATGCACCATTACATCGGTCGCACCATCACGCTCATCAAAGCAGTTTCCCGCAATATGCGCACGGCGTTCAATAATACGAACCTTATGGCCTTGTTCAGCCAGCTGCCGGCCGATAATGGCGCCGGAAAAACCCGCGCCAACGATCAAAATAGATTTATTACTCATAGAAAGACGCTCTTATCGCTTACGTTAACCTAAAATCACACGGCGGACTTTGTAATAGTATTTCGTTAACTGATTACGTCGGGCAGTTCCCTGAGGCGCAACGCGATTCAGATACGGCATAAGACGTCTCTTGATTTTTGTTTGCAGCAGCACAGGGGCATGATGAGCTTCTGCGGCAGGCGCGCCGGCCGGAACCACAGGATTAAGGCGCAGATAAACGTCCCTCTGCCACGGCGTATTGCTGATGTATTTCATAAAGTTTTCGAAGAAATCCACCTTGGTCGTATTCCAGGGTTTATTTTCTCCGGCATAGTGAATCATCTTAGGCTGACAGCGCGCCTCAAGAAACGCCATATAGGTAGAAAACTTCAGGTTCGGGAAGAAGTCATCCGTATTACCGTTGCCGTGATAAACATTCCACGCCAACGGCAGATAATGGACGCGATCGTAGAACACTTTGTTCATGATATCCTGATCGAGGAACCAGTATTTCTTTTCCTTCATCGCGAACATCAGTTTTTCAAACGTGCCTTCCATGTTCATCTGGTGAATGTTAAAGACGATAATCCCGGCCTGAAAATAGGCATCAGGATTAGTCATTCCCAGTGATTTTTGCAGGTATTCCGCTGACGGCATCACGCCATCGGAAGAGTCGGACATCGCACCAAATTTAACGAAGCCTTCCATAACGATATCTTTTACCGCAGCAACCAGATTGTTGCCGATATCAGTATGCATCAGTTCGGCGACGTCGCTTTCCACCACGGTATCCGCATCGATAAACACCACTTTGTCATACCCGCGGAACAAACGGGGAATGAACAAACGGGCGTAGGTCGCGGCGCTAAAATGTGCGCGGGTGAACACCTCTTTAATTTCAGAGAACGCATTCACATCAAAGAAACGTAGCTTGATATTTTCCCGGCCGGCAACCTGCATATTCAAACGCTGCTTGCTTAACGCCGAAACATTGTTCTCCAACACCACGATGTCATAGTTATGCTCCGGGGTGCCATTGGCAACGACAGAATTCAGTAACGCACCGCCGCTCAGGGCATAGTTGTCATCAAAACAGATGACGATCGGCACGTTATTCTTTTCGAAAGCGGGAGACAGGGAACCGTTGAACGTCTCCTGCATAATGAACGTACGTTGCAGTTCCTTGAGCCGGTAGTGATTGTTTTCCTGCTGATGAATCAGGTAGATATTGAACAGCCGCTCAGAAATATGCCCGACGACGCGTTTCTCTTGTGCATTATAGTTATTGAACGCGATGCGATCTTCCAGCTTATCCAGAATAGAGAAAAGCCACTCTGAGTAATGCTCAAAAATGTCACGACGCATCACATACATGTTCGTATAGTAACCGTCAACGGCATGGTTAAACTGCTCGGCGGCCGGCATATACTCAGGATACATTTCATCCAGCACATCGAGCGCCGCCTGGTAATCCTTGATATGCAACGCCTCGCCGCGCTCATAGTGGTCATAGTTATTTTTGCTGTTTGCCGCCGTTACCGCCCATTTTTTAGGTACGATAATATCTGCATCTTGCAAGCAGCGGGCAATGCTCTGATCGTCTAAGCCAAACTGTGCTTCATAGCCATCGTTTAACACCGGGTAATTAACGACGCCCCAGTTATCTTCCGGAAAAGATTGGTTCTCTGAAAAGTTCAGGTGACGACGATAATGCATGAAACCGACAAAATCTGCTGGTTGTTCATTCTTCCACACCCAATAATGCGCCGTGAGCTCACAATAAAACGGGTTTTTAAAGGAAATATTGTCGCCGGTATCATCGCCGATGCAGCCAATTTCATTATAACTGTTGGCCTTGCCAACGTGCAGAGGATGCACCAAGTCAGCGCTCAAAAAGGCGCTGGGCTTATGGTGACAAGTATAGATTTTAATACTTTTCATTAATCTATTCCAAAAATAATAATGACAGGCCACATAGCCATTGATTTATAACAATCTGCTAATCCGTTGAATAGCAGCGCATTCCTTTGCAAGTCTTACTCTTAGGATGAAAGCATGGCGGCTTTGTATTGCGCGATGACCGTCTCAGCATCACCCGTAGCTTTCAATTTGTGATTCTCAATCCAAATCACTTTGTCGCATATTTTTGCAATATCAGACATGTTATGGCTGACAAACAAAATCGTAACGCCTTTGGCCTTAAAATCATTGATTGTATTAATGCACTTCTTTTGGAAGGAAATATCCCCTACCGCCAGAACTTCATCAATAATCAAGATATCAGGATCAACCTGGCTGATAACTGAAAAGCCTAGTTTTGCCAGCATACCGCTTGAATAAACCCGGATAGGCTCATCAATAAACTCGCCTAACTCGGAGAATTCGATAATTTTATCCAAACGGGCATTAACTTCCTTACGCCTTAACCCCAGCAACGTCGCGTTGAGTTTGATATTTTCACGCCCCGTGAGTTCAGGGTGAAATCCACCGCCCAACTCCAGCATAGAGGCAACCCGGCCTTCAACGCTGACGCTTCCCTTACTCGGCTTCAAAACCCCGGCAACCAAGCCCAGCGAGGTACTTTTACCGGCGCCGTTACGGCCGATTAAGGCAACGGCCTCACCTTTATTAACGCTGAAAGAAATATCCTCTATCGCAAGGTACTTGCGCCCACGCAACAAACTCAATGCCCGCCGGGGGTGGAATATCAGATCTTTAACGCCTGACCCGATGTGATGGTAGAGCGGATATTCTTTCGTCACACCGCGAAATTCAATGACTGCACTCATTACAAAATCTCAGCAAAACGATATTTAAGTTTATTGAACGTCCACATGCCTATCAACAGAACAAAAACACCTGATGAATAAAGAAAGGTAATACGCTCATACTCTACGTTTCCGTTCATGAACAGATCCCGCCAGCTCAGGATCATGCTGGCCAGCGGGTTATAATCCACCATCCACGAGAAATTAGCGGGTATCATGTCCGCACCATAAAGAATCGGGGTGCAGTAGAACATCAGCAATATTCCCAGGCTAATAAACCTTTCGAGATCCCTGAAAAACAGGTTCAACGTAGAAAACAGCAGCGCCAGGCCAAAGGTAATAATGATTTGTCCCCCGGCAATAAGCGGGATACCCCATAGCCATGACCATGAAGGAGACATGCCATAAACATAGAGAAAAACGATGATGACGGGAATGGTACACACGAAGTGCAACCCCTCCATCATAACGTTACTCAGAGGGATTACCGAGCGGGGAAAAACAGTTTTCTTAATAATCTGCGCATTGGCAATAAAGGAAAACAGCGAGTTCGTCGCCGAACTTGCAAACCACTGCCACGGAAATAATCCGGTAATCAGGAAGACCGTATAGTTGGGAATTTGTACCCGCATGACCAACTTAAAAATAAAGTAGTAGATCATTGCGAAAAGCAGTGGATTGGCGATGGACCAAAGATAGCCAAGAAAACTACTTTTATAACGAACTTTTAAGTCCTTTTCCGTTATAACAAACACCAAGTCAAACAAATAGCCTAAATTTAACTTCATATTATTGCTCAACATGCCATATCAAATATAAATTGCTGGTATATCACTGTGATACGTCAAGCGTATCTCGCCGGGAATTATCCAGATAGTGATAAATCCTATGAGCAACAAAAAAGATCGCCATAAATCCAACGGCGATACAGAGTCGCTCGAAAATAACCAACGCTAACTATTGTGATAGTAAAAAGGGGAAGCCTCAGATGGTGTGACTACGCAGCAAAGACTCATACACACAAATTGTCTTTTCAATAACGATGTCTTTTGCAAATCGCTGTTTGATGATATTGGAAGAAATGAGACCATAGTTCCTGCGCAGCGTTTCATTAACCGCCAGCTTCTCGATATAGTCAGCTAACTCTGCCGCCGTTCCTTTTTTCAGCACCAGGCCATTAACCTCATCCTGAATCACTGACTTGCATCCCGGTACGTTACTGACGATGCAGGCCCGCCCCATGGAACACGCTTCCAGAATAATTCGCGGCACGCCTTCCGAATACCTTGTCGGCAAGATAACCAAATTCGAGTCCCTGATAAGGTTTTCCACATCTTTGCGCGTTCCCAGCCACTGGATTTTTCCTTCATCATTCCAGGAGCTAATCACGGAGGCATCAATTTTATCAGGGTCATTACTGTCAATAATGCCCGCGACCTTTAGGTTGACAGCGATACCACGTTGCTTAACCAGTTCAACGGCATCAACAAGCACGCCCAACCCCTTTGACCACAGCATCCGGCTGGCAAAAAGGATGTTAAGCACTTTAGCCTCACACTCCGGCTGATACTTATATTTTTCAATATCAATACCGGCGCCGTCGATGATATGAACCTGGTCATCAAGAAAATCAACATATTGGCTCAATGTCTTATAATCATCGACATGCTCAAAAATCGCATGGGCATTCTTGTTTTTTGAAAGAATCACACTGTAGAACGTTGTAATCATGCGTCTCAGAAGGGTGTCAGCGGCCCGGTGCGTATTGTTGAACATACGGCCAAGTCCAACAAAACTCACCACAAAGGGGATGTGGGTAAAGCGCAGGAGTAATCCGCCAAGAAGAATAGGCTTAATCGTTATCAGGTGAACCAGGTCCGGCTTTATCTCTTTAAGTTTCTGGCGGAAAGCCAGAAGTATTTTTATGTTGAGTACCGGATTCTTAGAAAAGCGGGGAACCTCGATGCTCCAACATGTAATGCCATGGTTCTCTATACTTTCTCTTATCGCCTCGTCGGCAACCGACGTTACCACGTGAACTTCGTGGCCCTCTTCAACAAGAGATTTAGCGCGATCAAGCCAATGCAGATCAAAATACCAGGCTGCATTCACAAAAAAGAGAACTTTCATTTTCCACCTCAATGCTAAGCAAACACTTAGACGGGATTTCATTTTTTGTTAAGGGGAATAGCCGTTTACCTTCTCTGCAACCAGCATAGAAGCGGCACTGACTCAAATTGAATGGATTTGCACAACGTAATTTCCAGAGACTGAGTAAAAAAACAGGCTGTCCTTCACCTCATGCCCCGTATCGTCATCAACATGATAAAAACGTGCTTTCCATTTTATTGTGTCTTAACCTTCCCGCTCTCTATCCCTAGTGTGACCTTTCTGCGCCGCTGCTCATCAAACGGCGCCCCAAAGCTGCTTAGCTATACTCAACGTTTAACCTGGCGGGTGTTCATTGCACGAAACGCGATCAACCGGCCTCTATCATTCAGGGGTGAACCACGCAACATCCGGTTTATCCGGGCAGGTACGCTCATTATCCCTTACACAAACATGCCAAGGCCGTAAAGACCACAAAAATACCATCTCAATATCTGGCATCGTCTGGGCAAATAAAACATCCTGTAAGATTTTTCTAAAAATACATCAGAGCGCATGACAAAATATTAAAGCTATGCTACCGCCCTTGGCTCTACAGCTACCAATACACTGACTCTGTTTACCGAAACTATTTGTTTATCAATGACGCCGGCGCTGTACTGAATCGCCCAAACGACTCGCAGGCCAATTAAATCCTATTCTGGTTTATCCTGAATAAAAATAAGCATTTTCCTATAAGCCTTTGATGTAAGGGGAGATGCCTTCCCCTCTGCTTAAGAAAGGAGCCCTCCGCTCAAGCACATAATAAACAAGGATATTTAAACTCCGCCACACGCCGCATATCAGCCTAACCTATCCCGCTTATATTTTTACCCAACAGGCCTTTCGCGCAGTGAGTTTACCCCTATCTATCAAAAATAGAAATGAGTTATAGTTCTTTTCGGTACAGAGATTGATCTTAATTATCTTAGCGACTTCACGCACTAATGATGTGGTTTATATTTACACAAACCACCAGAATCACAGGAAAAACAAATACTAGAATACCCTTATAATAAACAATAATACTTACACAAAGTAAGAATTTTCCAATTTGGCATATATTAAAATTCTCGCATAAAAATACGCTCACTTATACTTCAAATACGGAAAGCCGTGTAAGGACATCAGGGATGGCTGGCAACAAAACGGCGGGAGAACATATGGCCCCCCTGTTCCACACAATCGCCTGAGTCAGTAAAAATAACGTTATTTCAATGAAATGAATCTTACGCAAGCCCGCGGTGTCAGCTCTGGGAATGACACTTTTTGCAACAAAAAAGCCCCGCGCTTTCGCGCAGGGCTGGTATACAACGGCGAATCGCTGTGACGCTATATATGCAGCTCTGCCAGCTTCTCTTTGGGCAGCGCCAGTTCGTCATTCCGGTTGATGCCGACCCCCTGCTCCAGGATATGCCGGGCGATGTCCTGAGCTTCCTCCAGCGAGTGCATCTCATAAGTGCCGCACTGATACTCGTTCAGCTCAGGTATCTTCCGCTGATCCGTTACCTTAAGCACATCCTCCATCGCGGCCTTCCAGGCTTTTGCTACCCGGTTTTCGTCAGGCGTGCCAATCAGGCTCATATAGAAGCCGGTACGGCATCCCATGGGGGATATATCAATAATCTCAACGCCGTCACCGTTCAGATGATCGCGCATGAAACCGGCGAACAGGTGCTCAAGGGTATGGATGCCACGCTCAGGCAGAATTTCTTTGTTCGGGTGACAGAAGCGCAGGTCAAACACCGTGATATTGTCCCCGCCCGGGGTTTTCATGTTTTTAGCTACGCGCACGGCAGGTGCAGCCATGCGTGTATGGTCTACGGTAAAACTATCCAGTAGTGGCATACGTCACCTCCTCACTAAAAAATTTTTCGCTTTTTACGAAACCTTTTCCAATCCAGCGAGTCTTAATTTATGAAAGACGCGCATTTGTTATCATCATCCCTGTTAATAGAGATGCATATTCGGCCACAGGTATTGTGGCCTTTTCTTTTTCTACCGCCCGGCATGCAGCGCCAGGTACTCCTCAAAAGAGATCGTATCCTGCGCTTCCAGCATCGCCTGCTTCTCAACGGACTTCTTCTGTTGCTCGTCCAGCATCGCCGGCGTCAGCACTTCAAACGGCTCGTGGCACAGCGCCTCACGGTATCCTTCCGCCAAAGACAAACCGAATCCCCCGATGCCCTGCGACTTCATCGCTTCCAGCACGCGTGCCGAATAGGTCTGAGATACATCATCGAAGAAAGTGACAAGCTTAGTGCAAACCCGCTGGTATTGCTCATTTCCGTTGATGCTGTCCAATACCTCGGCAACGCGGTACAGATCGGCGAACAGCGACTTACCGACTTTATCCAGCGGCTCGCGCGCCGAATCACAGCCGATCCCAATCGTCTGCCCCGGCTTGCGCCCTTCCAGGATAACCCGGTTCCAGTTCTTGCGGGTGCACATCAGTTCTTCGCTGCTCATCTCCGGCGCATCCGCCAGCACGCACCAAATCAGGAACAGATCCAGGAAACGGGACTGCTCCGCATTCACGCCGATAGCCGTGAAGGGGTTGATGTCCAGTGAGCGGACTTCAATGTATTCAATACCGCCGCGCAACAGGGCATCCGAAGGCGACTCACTGCCCTTCGTCACGCGTTTGGGGCGAATCGGCGCGTACAGTTCATTCTCAATCTGCAAAACGTTGGCGTTTAACTGACGGTAATGTCCGTCCACGTTGACGCCCAGACGGGCAAATTCAGGAGACGGCGTATGAATGGCCTTCTTCAGCGCGGTCACGTAGCCGTCCAGATCGTTGAACGTAATCCCCAGATTACTTTGCGACTTATTGGTATAGCCCAGGTCGCTCAGACGCAGCGACGTCGCATAAGGCAGGTACAGCATCCCTTTTCCGGAACGCTCAAAGGGCAGATTGGTTTCCCGCCCGTTCAGGAAGGAGGAGCAGATCGCCGGAGAAGCCCCGAACAAATAAGGGATCACCCAGCCAAAACGGTAATAGTTGCGGATCAGGCGGAAATAGCCGGCAGAGATTTTTTCCTTGCCGCTTTCTGCGTCCGTTACTCCGGCCCAGGCCTGCCAGAACTCAATCGGCAGGGAGAAATTGTAATGCACCCCGGAAATCGTCTGCATCAGGGCGCCATAACGATTCTTAAGCCCTTCACGGTACAGCGTCTTAAACCGCCCCTGATTGGACGTTCCGTATTGCGCCAGAACGATGTCTTCTTCTTTACCGATAAAGCAAGGCATACTCATCGGCCACATGCGCTCATTTCCCAGATTACGCGCAACGTAACGGTGAATGTCCCTCAGAAAAGCGAGCATGTGATCGATGCTGGCATCGACCGGTGTAATGAACTCCAGCAACGTTTCAGCAAAGTCCGTGGTGATCCAGGGATGCGTAAACGCTTTACCCAATACCGCCGGATGCCCGGTTTGCGCCAGGTGGCCGTCCGGGGTTACGCGCAGTGTTTCACGCTCAATGCCCCGGCGGATGCCGTTAAGGGCGTCGGGATGAGCTTCCAGCCAAGTCAGTGCTTTAGATACGTCCGGGATCAAATTGACCTCCCGCTATGATAATAACAATTAACTGCCAGCATTATTGTTCTGCTTATGGGCCATATCACCCTGGATTACTCCAGCCCTGTATACCGTAAAGCGTCACCACCGCCACAACAACATAGCGCAACGCTTTTCCGACGGTGAGATACACCACCACCGGCATCCACGACAACCGCATCCAACCTGCCAACACGCAAAGTAAATCTCCGATTACCGGTACCCAACTGAGCAAAAGCGCCGGCGCGCCGTACTTCTCAAGCCATCTCCGCGCCGGCGCCAGGCCACGCTGATGCTTGATTTCCGGCAGCAAACGGCCGATAACGACGTTCGTCATCCCGCCCAGCACGTTGCCGACCACGGCAACGCTGACCAATAACCAAGGCGAAAACCGTTCTGCCAGCAGCAGAACGGTCAGCACAATTTCCGAATTTCCCGGCAGCAACGTAGCGCTTAAAAAGCTACTGGCGAACATTCCGCCCAGCGTCAGAAAATCATTCACAACTTACGAACATCAACCCAGTCCATGTTGGCGCTCTGCGCCGCCTGGATGCCGAATTCAGCGTCTTCAAACACCACGCACTGCTCCGGCGGCACGCCTATCAGCGCCGCACAGCGCAGGAACGTATCCGGCGCGGGCTTATGCCGCGTTACATCATCCGCGCCGACGATCGCCTGAAAACAGTCCCGCAGCCCCAAATGGCTCAGCAATGCCTCCGCCATCCGGTGTTCGCTGCCGGTGCCCACCGCCATCGGCCTGCGCCCGTAATAAGCCTTCACCACGTCAATTAACGGGAGCGGCGTTACGGTGTCTAACAACATGTGTTCTACGGCCTGTGTTTTCAAGGTAGCGAGATAATGCGGATCCATATCGGCGGCGTTACTCTCAATAATCGCCTGCGCAATCCGCCAGGTGGGAGAGCCATTCAGTGCAACGATGGCCGGCTCATCATAAAACATGCCATAGCGCGACAATACTTGCTTCCAGGCCAGCCGGTGCGTCGGTTCGGTGTCGAGCAACGTTCCGTCCATATCAAAAATCAATCCCTGGTAACGATCGTACATCGTGCTCTCCGCGCGAATAATCAACATTTGAAGTGATCTACTTTAACGCAAAGTAAATAAATTGTCGCCGATTGCATTAGGAAGAAATAATTAGAAAAATCAACAAGGTGAATGGAAATTGAAGATAGATTGCAGCGAAGGATAACTTTTTTGGGAGGGATGGCGCATCCGGGAGGATTCGAACCTCCGACCGCTCGGTTCGTAGCCGAGTACTCTATCCAGCTGAGCTACGGATGCATCATAAAACAACACTGACATAACGCCGATGGCGTCACACGTCCCTGCAACGAACAAACCAGGGCTTGTTCTACGTTTCACATCCGCTGTTAACGTTGGTATAAGATGGCGCATCCGGGAGGATTCGAACCTCCGACCGCTCGGTTCGTAGCCGAGTACTCTATCCAGCTGAGCTACGGATGCACAAAACTTTTTACTGATACAGCGCGACGTATCCTGTCACACTGTTGAATATGGCGCATCCGGGAGGATTCGAACCTCCGACCGCTCGGTTCGTAGCCGAGTACTCTATCCAGCTGAGCTACGGATGCAAAATGGCGGTGAGGGAGGGATTCGAACCCTCGATGCAGCTTTTGACCGCATACTCCCTTAGCAGGGGAGCGCCTTCAGCCTCTCGGCCACCTCACCGTACGCTATCCCTTCCGGGATGTACCAGAACTTTTTGTTAAGCTCATCGGCACTGCGTGGCGCACATATTACTTTCCCACACTTATAAGTCAAACAATTTTTCCTGCCTCCGGTTTGTTTGAGCAAATCACACACAAAAAGCCCAGATTAACGACAAACCGTTGATTTCATCAGCAGATCGTCAGCATAAAAAACAATCATGCGCCTGCAATGACACAGAGGGAAAAGCAAAAGGATTAAAAACGACGGGGAAGAGAGGGAAAAGAAAGGTGCGGAAGGGGAAAGCAATAGCGCCCCGCAGTATGGCGAGACGCTATAGCCTGCATATCAGTAAGTCGTCTGCTGGGACTTCTCCGCCTGAATGCGTTGATAAATCTCTTCGCGATGCACAGAAACCTCTTTAGGCGCGTTCACCCCGATACGAACCTGGTTTCCTTTTACACCCAGCACGGTGACGGTTACCTCATCGCCAATCATGAGGGTTTCACCAACTCGACGAGTCAGAATAAGCATTCTTTGCTCCTTGAAAATTGAATTAGCGTCGGGTATCTCAACTACCCGCCATTATCCATCATCTACAGTGAAAACGTAAGCCATTACAGATTCACAAAATGTAAACAGACCTAAACCCATTGCACAGTAAATACAAGTCTAGTCTAAATGCCACACACTGTAGTGATATTTATAACACGATTGCGCACAATAAAAACAAAAACGCCATAAAACGTAAAAAGTTACGGCGTTTTCGCTCCTAAGCTATCAGTACAATTACAACTTGCCGGCCACCCAGGCTTCAATACCTGAAAGCGCTTGCGGCAGCGCCGCTACATCCGTGCCTCCGGCCTGAGCCATATCCGGTCGGCCACCACCTTTCCCGCCGACACGCTGAGCTACCATCCCGATAAGCTCACCGGCTTTTACCCTATCCGTCAGGTCCTTGGTCACCCCGGCAATCAGGCTGACCTTGCCTTCCGCCGTCGTCGCCAGCACGATGATACCGGAACCCAACTGATTTTTCAGATCATCAACCATGGTGCGCAGCATTTTGGCTTCCACGTTATCCAACTGGCTCACCAACAGCTTCACACCCTTAACCTCTACCGCTTTACCGGAAAGCGACGCGCTCTCCGACGCAGCCTGCTGATCTTTCAGCTGTTGCAGCTCGCGCTCCAACTGACGTGAACGATCCAGCACCGAACGAATCTTATCCGCCAGAGACACCGTTTCACTTTTTACCAGTCCGGCAGCTTCATGAAGCATATCGCTTTCCTGGTGCATAGCGGCAACGGCGCCCTCGCCGGTAACGGCTTCAATACGACGGATCCCCGCCGCGGTGCCGCCCTCGGAGCTGATGCGGAACAGGCCGATATCACCGGTACGGCTGGCATGTGTACCGCCGCACAGCTCGGTCGAGAAGTCGCCCATGGTCAGGACACGCACGTCGTCGTCGTATTTCTCACCGAACAACGCCATCGCGCCTTTGGCTTTCGCCGCCTCCAGCGCCATCACTTCCGTTTCTACCGGCAGGTTACGACGAATCTGGGCATTGACCATATCCTCCACCAGACGGATCTGCTCCGGCTTCATGGCTTCGAAATGAGAGAAGTCAAAGCGCAGGTAAGCGTCATTAACCAAAGAGCCTTTCTGCGCGACGTGATCGCCCAGTACCTTACGCAGCGCCGCATGCAGCAGGTGCGTAGCGGAGTGATTCAACCGGATGCGGTTACGGCGCGCTTCGTCGATAGTCGCTTCCAGACGTTCGCCGACGCGCAGCGTCCCCTGAGCGACTTTCCCCTGGTGGCCGATGGCCTGACCGTATTTTTGCGTATCGGTCACGGCAAAACGGACGCCTTGCGCGCTCAGTTCGCCTTTATCGCCGACCTGACCGCCCGATTCGGCATAAAACGGCGTCTCGTCCAGAATCACGACGCCCTCTTCCCCCGCCTGCAGCGCTTCCACGGCGACGCCGTCACGGAACAGCGCGCTTACGGTTGATTGCTGGTGCGTATGGTCATAGCCGGAAAACACAGAAGCGCCGTCAACGCGGATCATGTTGCTATAGTCAGCGCCAAAGCCGCTGGACTCACGGGCACGGCGGCGTTGTTCCTCCATCGCACGCTCGAAACCGATTTCATCCACCTTCAGATTGCGCTCGCGGCACACGTCTGCCGTCAGATCCAGCGGGAATCCGTAGGTATCATACAGACGGAAAGCAATCTCGCCGTCCAGGGTATCCCCGTCAAGGTGCGCCAGCTCTTCATCCAGCAATGCCAGGCCACGCTCCAGCGTACGGGCAAACTGCTCTTCTTCAGTGCGCAGCACCTGCTCAACCATCGACTGCTGTTGCTTCAGTTCATCGGCAGCGCTGCCCATCACCTCAATCAGCGGGGCAACCAGCGTGTAGAAAAACGTGTCTTTGGCGCCCAGCATGTGACCATGACGCACGGCCCGGCGAATGATGCGACGCAGAACATAACCACGCCCTTCGTTGGAAGGCAGCACGCCATCGGACACCAGGAATGCGCAGGAACGGATGTGATCGGCGATCACGCGCAGGGACTTGCTGGTCAGATCCGTTACACCGACCGCTTTGGCCGTTGCGCCAATCAGGGTGCGGAACAGATCGATATCGTAGTTGGAGTTCACGTGCTGCATAACCGCGGCGATACGCTCCAGTCCCATACCGGTATCAACCGAAGGCTTCGGCAGCGGCAGCATGGTGCCGTCGCTCTGGCGGTTAAACTGCATGAACACGATGTTCCAGATCTCGATATAACGATCGCCATCTTCTTCCGGCGATCCCGGAGGCCCGCCCCAGATGTGATCGCCATGGTCGAAAAAGATTTCGCTGCACGGACCACACGGGCCGGTATCACCCATCTGCCAGAAGTTATCCGACGCATAAGGCGCGCCCTTGTTATCTCCGATGCGGATGATACGCTCACGCGGCACGCCGACTTCATCCGCCCAGATGTTATAGGCTTCATCATCGGTCTCATACACGGTCACCCACAGCTTCTCTTTCGGCAGGTTGAACCACTGCTCGCTGGTCAGCAATTCCCAGGCATAGCGAATCGCATCACGCTTAAAGTAATCGCCGAAGCTGAAGTTACCCAGCATTTCAAAGAACGTATGGTGACGCGCGGTATAACCGACGTTTTCCAAATCGTTATGCTTGCCCCCGGCACGGACACAGCGCTGCGCCGTAGTCGCACGGGTATAGTTACGTTTATCGATGCCCAGGAATACGTCTTTAAACTGGTTCATCCCGGCATTGGTAAACAGCAATGTCGGATCGTTATTCGGGACCAGCGAGCTGCTCGAGACTACCTGGTGCCCTTTCGTATGGAAAAAATCGAGAAACGCTTGACGGATCTCAGCGGTACTCTTGCTCATAATCGTCCCGGTCAGGATATAAAAGAAGTGGATCGCAAGCAGCAATATATCGTCAATCGATGCCGATAACCGCTCACGAATAGATTAAAGTGGGGATAAGATAAATTTTCTTCACTGCGAAGTAAAATCCCGCGTGCATTCAATCGGCGGAATCAGAGAAAACAGACTGGATTTCTTCCAGGAAGAAGCCGCGGTAAAGCAGAAAACGCTGAACTTTTGCCCGTTCCTGCCACGCTCCCGGCAGTACCGGACCGAATCGTTTATGCGCCGTCTTTCGGGCCAGGTTCTCCCAGTCAACGGCGGACTCTTGCAGGGTATCTCTGATCGTTGTGCGGGATATCCCTTTCATCATCAGCTCTTGCTGAATCCGCTGTGCGCCATAACCTTTTTGGCTGCGCAGAACCACATAACGCTCAGCAAACCGGCCGTCGTCCAGCCAGTGGTGTTCATAACAATAGGCGATGCATTGCTCAACGTCCTCTTCAGCCGCATTTTGCGCCGCGAGCTTGCGGCGTAACTCCACTTCGCTGTGATCACGCTGAGCGAGTAACCGCATTGCCCGATTCAGTACTTCACTCACTGAATTTCCCCTTCACGACACCCAGAAGGCGCATACGCGGTTGATCTACACTTGAATTACCCACCAAAAAAAAGCTCCGGCGGTATTCACCCCGGAGCATAATTATAGCGCAGGCAGATTAGAGCGCTTCGTCTTCCGAAGCATCCTCATCTTCCTCTGCCGGATCAAAATCGGCGCCCTGCTCAGCCGCATGGTTCAACAGCAGCTCCCGCAGTTTGTTTTCCAGCTCGGCGGAAACAGCCGGGTTTTCCTGCAGATATTTCATGGAGTTCGCTTTGCCCTGGCCGATCTTGTCACCGTTGTAGGCATACCAGGCGCCAGATTTATCAACCAGCTTATGCTTAACGCCAAGGTCGATCAGCTCGCTCTCTTTAGAAATACCGGCACCGTACAGAATCTGGAATTCAGCCTGACGGAACGGCGGAGCGACCTTGTTTTTCACCACTTTCACGCGGGTTTCGTTACCCACGACTTCTTCGCCGTCTTTGATCGCGCCGATACGGCGGATATCCAGACGTACGGAGGAGTAGAATTTCAGGGCGTTACCGCCGGTGGTGGTTTCCGGGTTGCCGAACATAACGCCGATCTTCATACGGATCTGGTTGATGAAGATAACCAGGCAGTTGGCGTTCTTGATGTTGGCCGTCAGCTTACGCAGCGCCTGCGACATCAGACGCGCCTGCAGACCCACGTGGGAATCGCCCATTTCACCTTCGATTTCCGCCTTCGGCGTCAAGGCCGCCACGGAGTCAACGATGATGACGTCCACCGCGCCGGAGCGCACCAGGGCATCACAAATTTCCAGCGCCTGTTCACCGGTATCCGGCTGAGATACCAGCAGGTCATCTACCTTAACGCCCAGTTTTCCCGCATAAATCGGGTCCAGCGCGTGCTCCGCATCGATAAACGCACAGGTTTTACCTGCCGCCTGCGCCTGAGCAATCACCGACAGCGTCAACGTGGTTTTACCGGAGGATTCCGGCCCGAAGATCTCAACCACGCGGCCCATCGGCAGGCCGCCAATACCCAGAGCGATGTCCAGACTCAGAGAACCGGTTGATACAGATTCAATATTCAGCGTCTGAGTATCACCGAGACGCATGATAGACCCTTTTCCGAATTGCTTTTCAATTTGTCCCAGCGCAGCGGCCAGTGCTCTCTGTTTGTTGTCGTCCATCGATTACTCCAAGGCATAGCGAATCAGAATTTAACGGTGATTATACTGTATGACCATACAGTATCAAGTCCGTTTTAGAGAAATTTGTCAATTATCGTACGCAACGCGAACTCTGCGGCCCGGAAGCGGACTTCCCGGCGGCTTCCGGGAAAGCGTTGGCAGGAAGCGAAAATTCTGCCTTCTTTATCGGCAAAACCAAACCATACGGTGCCTACCGGCTTATCGGGCGTTCCGCCGTCCGGCCCGGCAATTCCGCTGACCGCAACCGCAATATCCGCCCCCGCCGCGCCCAGCGCGCCCGAGGCCATTTCCTCGACCACCTGTTCGCTGACGGCGCCGTAGCGTTCCAGCACGCTCCGGCTCACCCGCAGCAGTTCGTGCTTCGCCTCATTGCTGTAGGTCACGAACCCCCGGTCGAAATAGGCGGAACTCCCGGCCACGTCCGTCACGGTTTTGGCAATCAGCCCTCCGGTGCAGGATTCCGCGCAGGTAAACCACGCGCCTTTCGCCTTCAGGCGTTCACCCAGCGTAACACTCAATTGGTATAACTCGTCGTTATCCATCCGGTATCTCCCGTTTGTCATTCTGGTATTTCACGGCCGCACGAGCGGGACGTGAAATGTTAGCACTTCCCGTTTTCAGGGAACATGCGTTATCGGCGTTTTATCGCCTGTGCTTTGCAAACGCCGGGGACGATCGAGTAAATCAATGAAAAAAGCCTGGGCATTTCATTTAGTAAGGAATAAACGGTGGCGAAACGGGGAACGCCGGCGCGCTCCCCGTGGGAGGAAGATTACAGCGCGCCCAGGTAGTCCATCTTACCAACGTCTACCCCGCGGTGACGCAGGATGTCATACGCCGTCGTCAGGTGAAAATAGAAGTTAGGAATGGCGAAATTCAGCAAATAGTCCTGCGCGTTAAAAGTCAGCTCACGATCTTTGGCTTTCAGGACGATGGTGCGCCCTTCGCTGTCGGCAAAGTCCTCCGCGCTGAATTCCCGCAGGCAGGCGATGGTCTTCTCAATGCGCTGCTGCAGCTCGGCGAATGAGGTTTCCGTGTCCGGCATCGAAGGCACTTCACGCCCGCTCAGCCGGGCTGCCGCGCCTTTCGAAGTATCACTGACGATTTGCACCTGGCGCAGCAGCGGAAACATATCCGGCGCCAGGCGGGCTTCCAGCAACGTGCCCTCGTCCAGTTGCTTGTCCCTGAGATAAGCCTCCCCCTTGTGCAGCAGCTCGGAAAGAATTCTCAGGCCACGAATAAACTGAGCCGGCGCATGCGCATAAATTGACAGTGACATAATCTGCTCCTCAAAGAATCCGGTGAGATAAATCGGGTAAACGTTATCAATATTACGCCGCCGCCCGGTATCTGTCCCGGTATGGCGCAAAAAACCTCTGCGTTACGCGCCCTGCGGCGCACTCATGCGGCGTACCTGCCGGAACAACATCACGCCCACCAACAATGCCAGGCAAATATTGGAGATCGGCAGCGAAAGCCAGATACCGTTCAGCCCCAACAGCAAGGGCAAAACGCCGAGGAAGGGGAACAGAATCAGCATATTGCTCAACGTGATCAACGTTGCGTTGCGCGCCCGTCCCATGGCCTGGAAGAACGTGGCCGCCAGAATAATGAAACCGTCCAGAAACAGGACGAACAGATGCAGCCGGATGCCCTGAACCGTCACCGCCATCAACGCCTCATCACCCGCAGTAAAGATACCGGCAAACAGCCACGGCATCAGCATGAGCAGGACGACGAAGACCACGCCGAATCCGACGCCGCTCATCAGCCCGAGGCGCAGCACCTTACGCACGTTGCGCGGCTGGCGCGCGCCATGATAATAACTCACCAGCGGCTGCATTCCGCCGCATATCCCCTCGGCCAGCATATAGTAGAAGGCCAGCAGATATCCCGTGATGCCATAAGCCGCTACTTCCAGCGGGCCGCCGTATTTCATGAACAGCAGGTTGTGAAGAACCACCACCAGGCTGATGTAGAGATACATCAGCATGCTGGAAACGCCGGTGCTCAACACCTCGCCGCACAAGCGCGGCTGCGGCGCCGCGTCCTGCGTCTGCGGGCGCAGCCGGTTACGGCGGCTGAAAACGTATGTCAGGCAAATCAGCATCGACGCGCTCTCGCCAATTACCGTCGCCAGCGCGGCCCCTTTCAGCCCGCCATTCAGCACGATAATAAACAGATAGCCCAACGCTACGTTAACGATACAACCGGTAATCATCGCCAGCGTCGCCAGGCGCGGCGCGCCGAGGTTACGTACCAGCAATGGCAACGCGATACTTGCCAGCACCAGCGGCCCCGCCATGCCCACCACCCGCAGGAAATCGACGCCCAGCTGCGCAATACGCCCTTCCGCGCCCTGCATGCGCATAAACGCCGGCGCCAGCCATACCACGACCGCGCCCAGCACCACGCCGAGCACGACGATCAGCAGTAACCCCTGAGCCAGCGCCTGCCGCGCGCGTTCATATTTCCGTGCGCCCTGCGCGATGGAACATACCGCACCGCATCCCATGCCGATCATCATGCCAACGGCAAACAGCATGCCGGACAACGGCCAGGCCATGTTGATCGCCGAAAGCCCTTCCGCCCCCATGCTGCGGCCGATAAACATACCGTCGATAATCTGATATAACCCGCTGACCACCAATGCCGCGACGGCTGGCAAGGTGTAACGCCAGAAATCACGGGTCACATTTTGGCTTAACATCAAAACTCCTGAATGGATGGGTAAAACAAATAGAATCAGTCCGTTTTCAGATTCACGCAGGCCTTTGCCAGCAAACGGGATAACTGCGCCAGTTCGGCGTCATCAAGTTCGGCGGAGAGCGTCCGCGCCATAGCGGCATAAATATCAAGTTCCTCTTTTTCCAGCGCCGCAGCCTTCTTCGTGGCCTGCAAACGCACCGCTCTGCCGTCGTCCGGGCAGGGAACGCGGCGAATGTAGCCCCGCCTTTCCAGCTTGCTGACCATGGCGCTGGCCGAGGCTTTACTCACCTTCATGCACGCCGCCAGCTCTGTCAGGCGCATCCCCTCCCGGCGGGAAATCAGGGCATACAGATAATCAAATTCACTGTTGGTCAGGTCCATACTGCCGCTGCGCCGGGCGCTTTCACGCCACAAATCCCACATATGCCATTGCAGCCACTTCAGGCTTTCGGTCAGTTCCATCGCGGACTCCACACAATTTAGTTAGGCTAACATACTATTTTTTGACATCTCAAGGAAGACGCAAAAAAACCACCGGCCCGTTTAAATGAGGTTCAGTTTCAGGTCAGGCCCGATCGCCGAAAGCTTGCCCGAAATCGGCATTTAACCGGCGATAAGCCTGTTCGACGGCGTCGGGAATATCGACATGAGCGATAAATCCCGCGCCGCGCGGGCCGTAACCACCGGGCGCGTCGCGCAGGCGCGGGATTTCGCCCAGCAACAGGGAGATGAAGCGCGGCCAGGACCACAGTCCGTGTAACGCAGGATCGGCCCATCCGTTCCCGCCGTCATCAATCCGGGGAACAAACGTCGGCCAGTTGGTAAAGCGTACGGCGGGGAAATCGCGCCAGACCTGGCGGAAGCTGGCATCGCTGCGGCGCTGCATCAGCGGGTCCTGCACCAGCAGAATGTGATGCGCAGTGAGCGCCTGCCCGCGCAACACACGGGCGGCCTGGATGGCGTTATCGCCACAGTTGGTGGAAACGTTCTCAATCAGAATACGCTGCGGCGCAATCCGCCAGAAGTTCACGGCAATATCGCGCAGAATGTCGGCCTCGGGCCGCCCCTGCACCGCAATACAGTGATATTGCGGGTGCGCCGCCACGGCCTGGTACAACAGCGGCGTCGAATGCCCGATTCCCCCGGCGATCAACAAGCGGCACGTCAGCCCGTTTTCCATCGCCAGAAAAAGCCGTTCCGCGGTTTCCAGCACCGCGTTCCCCAGCAATATCGCCAGCCCGGGCGCGTCTTCATGCCACTGCGACGCCAGCCGTTCCGGCCGGCTTCCCCCTGTTTGATCGCAGGCAAGGAACGCCGCCAGTGCGTTGATATCGGAAATCTGCCGGGGTGAAAAATTCATCAATTGACCGCCGCTATAGTCCGGAAAAACCTTCCGGCACTATAGCGAACGGGAAGCGGAATGTCTGTGCCGATTGGGTAACCGGGGCACAATCAGGCCGCCATGCTCAGGGAGGAAACGTCCTCCATCAGTTGGCCGGCGCGCCGCATAACGTCAATCATCAGCACGCGCTGATCGTAAGACAGGCGCTGATAGCTGTTGCCGATCGGAATACCGCTGACCAGTTCAGAAGCCGCGAAATGCTCGATATCCAGCACCCACTCGCCCCGATCCGCCTTCACCGTCAGAGCGCGAAATTGTAAGCGCGCCAACAACGCCATAAGCTGAGCGTCGCTGCACAGCACCGCCTGCACATGGCGGGTCGCGTCATTATCGATTTTGGCGCGGCAGCGCGTTTCCTGGCGGCCCAGCAGGTCTCCGTTTTTGAAGCGCAGGGAAACCGGCTGGCGCAGTGAAGTATATCCGCGCAGGCGGAAATGGCAGTTAACGCTGAATGACCGAAACTGGCGGTTTACCCGCTCCTGAACCTCAATTGTCAGTCCGTGCGGGCAATGAACATGCAACAGGCGATCGGAAAGCCGCTTGCACTCATAAGGCTGTAAATTTTGCTCAACCTGGCTCAACGTCATTCCCGGACGATATCCCAGCGGTTCCATCCCCCCGCTCAGCCAGCGCCATACATTATTTAAAAACTGAACATCACTGTTCATGATATTTCTCCTGCTGTCAGATATTTTCGGAATACCAGCCCGCCGCCTCCTTTTTATAAATATTGATGTTTAATTATTTTTCACCAATGAATAACGAACATGCAGCAAAACCTAGCATATTTAAATGAAATTAATTCGTATTGCAGCATATTTCCACGGACTGGTTATTCATAAATGACAGTTTGATGGCACAAATACAACAGGGATAATCATCTTTAATAGTGCGCTTTTCCCCAGAAGTAATAGTAATGATCCACGAAAGACGGGAAAGAAACACTTCCCCGCCCTATTACTATGATTTATTTAAATTAAACTTGGAGTAAGAAACAGCAACCGGCTATTCCGTCTGATAACGGTATCCCGCCCCATGGACGGTACGAATTAATTGCGGATTATTGGCGTCGCGCTCAATCGTTTTACGCAGTTTAGAAATATGTTGATCCAACGTACGGCTGTTCGGAACATAATCATAACCCCACGCTGCATCAAACAGCATATCGCGGGTCACCACCTTGTTACGGTGCTGATACAAGCACTCCAGAATTTTAATCTCGCGCAATGACAGCTCCAGCCGCTGTTCCTGACGCTGAGCGCACAGTTCATTGGGATAGATCGTCAGATCGCCGAAGGCAAAGGCGGCATCCGGCTGCGCCGCCGCGCTGCGCAGGCAGCGGCGGGCGATGGTTTTGATGCGCGCCCGGATTTCATGCATACCGAACGGCTTGCTGATGTAATCATCCGCCCCCAGTTCCAGCCCGACAACCCGGTCGATCTCCTCATCTTTGGCCGATAAAAATACGATGGGGATCTGCTCGTCATGCCGGCGGATTTCGCGGCACACCGAATAACCGTCCAGTTCCGGCATCATAATGTCCAGAATGATAAAGTCCGGCTTTTCATGCTGGTAGCGCTCCAGCGCCACCCGGCCGTTTTCAGCGGCAATCAGCGTATAGCCTTCACGCGACAGCGCTTCCACCAGCCCTTCGCGGATATGATTATCATCCTCAACGATCAGTATTTTCATCCTGTCCTCCCTGATGTTCCTCCGCCCGGCGCGGCAGGCTGAGCGTAAAACGCATGCCGGGGTTTTCGCGCGTTACCGTGATTTCACCGTGCAGACTGTGCGCCAGTTGGCGGGCGATGGTCAGCCCGATACCCGTGCCCGCCACGCCTTCGGTAATCGCTGATTTCACGCGGTAGAAGGGCCTGAAAATCAGCTTCAGCTCTTTTTCCGCCATGCCGGCGCCATAATCACGGACGTGAATGTCCACGCACGACGAGCGCTCTTCCACCGTCACCTCAACCCGTTTCCCCTGCGCGGCATATTTTTCGGCGTTATTGAGAAAGTTGCTGATGATCTGGGTTAAACGATCCAGATCCGTATACAAGGTCACGCCCTGACCGCTGTGAACCTCAATCGTCATACCGCGCGCGTTAAGTGAGGGGGTAAAGATATGCGCGATCTGTGTCATCAGGGCGCTTACGTCCACCGTTTGCCAATGCAACTTCGGCGCGCGGGTAAAGGTCAGAATATTTTGAATCAGCCGCGACAAGCGCTGCCCTTCGCTGGTAATCACATCCACATAGCGCCGTTCTGACGCCTGATCGTCATCCAGCGCTTCGCGCAGCAGCTCGGCATAAAGCGTGATATTGGTGAGCGGCGTTTTCAGCTCATGAGAAACCTGGCTGACGAAGTTAACCTGCTGACGCGCCAACTGCGCGGAACGGGTATATTCCCGGTAAATGCGCCAGATGATTAAGGCCACCGCCGCCAGCAACACCGCAATCAACAACCCGCCCCACAGGTAGATATCGAGCGCGCTGATGCGTTTGCCGTACACGGAAAACTGCCAGGTCGAAAGCGGGTAAGGAAGCGGTTTCGCATCCAGCAGGGTCAGCGCGGAAAGATCGGCCTCCTGATTCTGATACAGCAAGCGCCCGTTTTCCGTCAGAACCACCGTGTCACCGGTCACGCCGATCGCATCATGCAGGCCGTTGGGAATTTCCATCATCAGATTGATGTAAGACACCCGGAAGCCGATGATCACGTCCCCCTGATAGCGCCAGTAAAGTAACAGCGGGTCCTGCGTTTCATGGGTCACGAACCAGCCGACGCGCGGCGTTGCCCGTTCGTCCTGAATATTGTGGCTGTAAAGCAGGCTGGGGTCGTGCGCCAGCGGGGTAATCAGGCGCACCCAGGCTTGTTCGTCCTGATTCAGCGGCTGATTCTCATCGGGGTAAAGGAGACGGTTCTTACGCAGGACGAAAACGTTATCGATATCGCCGTCCTTGCTGACCAGCTCGCGCAGCGCGGCGGCGTCGTTCACCTGCACGTATTCGCTGATGGCGTCCAGGCGCGTGGCCTTCTGCCGTAACGCCCCGGCGATATAAGCTTCCGCCTGTGATGTACGCGACTGCGCCAGGGTTTGCGCCTGATAATGGCGCAGCAAAACTTCATGCTCCAGGGTGCGGAAGCCCAGATAGGCCATCAGGGCCAGAATAGCCAGCGTGATAACGATAAAAATGGTCTGACTTCTGGGCATCCTCTCCTCCGGACCGCCGGCGAATCACCGGCGGCCATCTTTCAACATTCAGGCAGCGCGTTACTTCTTGTTGCTCTGCGATTTGATGTCGAAGCTTTTCTCTTTCACCGACTTACGTACTGCTTCTCTGCTGTCGGTATCCATTTTTTCCACCAGCACCTTGCTCGCTTCCGCGTTTTGCTGAGCCTTCATTCTCGCCTCCGGCTTGCTCACCGGCAAGGACTCCAGCGCTACGGCGTTCTGGTTCAGCACTTCTTTGGCTTCCGCCATTTTTCCTTCATCCATCAGTTTGATGGCGCGCTCATTCTCTACCGCCGCCTTCTGAATGGCGGAATCGACTACCACGTCTTCCACCAGCGCCTGCTTCACCGTCTCGGCGGACCTGGTGTAACGGACCGCGACCTGCTCGTTATACGTGTCTTTTTTGTTGGTGCTCAGGTTATTGTAATTAACGCTCACGTCGGCCAGCGGTTTGTTCTGGTCATTACTGCCCTTGGGCGGAATCACTTCCAGCAGAACATATTTCTCCTGGTTGGCATACAGCTGATTGAGCTTAACCGTCACCGTATTGCCGCGGATCTCGCCGTCACGCCCCAGCAGACGCACCGGCGTTACCTGATCTGCCGTTTTGATGACCACTTCCACGTCCTGCGCCACCACCGACATCACATCGTCAAACTCGCGGGCAAACGCCTTTTCCAGATCGCTGCTCGCCTGCACGAAAGTGTGGTTACCGTCGCTGTACTGCGCGATCGCCGTCATCAGGTCTTCATTGTATCCTTCGCCGATCCCCATCGTGGTGATGGCGACACCCTTTTTAGCCGCGATACGCGCCAGCCCGGCCAGCTCGCTGACCGACGTCGGCCCGGTGTTCGCCTGGCCGTCCGAAAGCAGAATGATGCGGTTAACCTGCTCTTTGTCCAGATGTTTGCCTACCTGATCCAGCCCTTTGCTGACCCCGGCGAACAGCGCCGTCATGCCGCGCGGCTGAACGGTTTCAATCTTCTTGATGAGCTGCGCCTTATTTTTCACCTTTGTCGCCGGGACAATCACTTCCACCACGCTGTCATAAGTGACCACCGACAGCGTGTCGTCCTCATTCAGCATGTTCACCGCCATCACTGCGGCTTCGCGGGCCTTTTTGATGCGTTCGCCGCTCATTGAGGTGGAGCGGTCAATCACCAGCGCCAGGTTGATCGGGCTGCGTTTTTCAACCGCGCGCGGGTATCCCACCAGAGAGATTTTTAAATAGTTTTTATCCTGGGTGTTTTCCAGAATCACCGGCGAAGCCAGTTCAGAACGGATAGTTACTTTGGAAGCCGCCGCGGCCTGTGTACCCGTACCCCAGGGCAGGACGCACAGCGCCAGCAGGGGGAAAAATCGTTTCAGATTCATGTGCTGCTCCTTATCAAAAGAATCGCGTCCAGTGTGTCTCAGGCAGGCGGAGAAGTTGTCTGTTAACTGTATAAAGGTGTCAAAAAGATGTAAAAGTTGCGGAAAAGGCGAAGCGGGAATGACGGGGGCCAACGCCCCCGGCGCCAGAAGGCCGGGAGGCGTATCGTGATTCGTTAGTATCCCTTTCTTGCCCGGCCGACGGCCTCACCCAGTTGCCACACCGCCATCGCATAGTGCGTACTGTGATTGTAACGGGTAATGGCATAGAAGTTAGGCAGTCCGTACCAATACTGGTAGCTGCTTCCCATATCCAGGCGTAACAGACTCGCTTCCGCGTTGCCGTCCAGGGAGCCTTGCGGGCTTAAACCCGCTGCCGCCAGCGTAGCGACGGGGTATTTGGTTTTGAAGCCGTTATCCAGCCCCGGCGCTTGCCCGCTGGCCGGCACCGCGACTTTGCCGCCCTTGATCCAGCCATGCGCTTTAAAATAGTTCGCCACGCTGCCGATCGCGTCTTCCGGATCCCACAGGTTGATGTGCCCGTCGCCGTTAAAATCTACCGCGTAGTTTTTAAACGAGGTCGGCATAAACTGGCCGTATCCCATCGCTCCGGCGTAAGAACCGCGCAGGCTCAGCGGATCGTCCTGTTCCTCCCGCGACATCAGCAAAAACTGCTCCAGCTCGCCGGCAAAATAATCGGCCCGGCGCGGGTAGTCGAAGGCCAGCGTCGCCAGGGCATCGATAATACGTGTTTTCCCCATGATCTTGCCCCAGCGGGTTTCCACCCCGATAATCCCCACAATGATCTCCGGCGGCACGCCATACACCTGCCAGGCCCGCTGCAGCGCGCCCTCATACTGATTCCAGAACACCACGCCGTTTTGGATATTATCCGGGGTGATGAATTTCTTACGGTAGCGCAGCCATGCACCGTTCGGCCCGGATGGACCCGTCGCGGTCGGCGCCTGACGATCCATCAGGCGGATAACCCAGTCCAGCCGCTTTGCCTGTGACAAAACGTCATGCAACTGCTGACGGTTAAAGCCATGCACACTCACCATCTGATTAATGAAACGTTCGGTATTCGGATTCGCAGCAAAATCACCGGCCAGCGGGTGGAAAGCATGTTCTGGCTCCAGCATGAAGCCTCCCGGCGGCGTTTGTGGCGTAGCCGGGGAAGAAACAGGCTCAGGTTTGCTACTACAGGCGGACAATAAAACTAATAACGGCAGGAGTGCGAATGAACGACGCATCAGATATCCATATAATATGCAAAAAACAATAATCACTATGGTAGCGCGTCAGCGGGAATGGACAAGTAAGAATCATGGCAAGATGTGCTTAAATTAACCGGGAGAATTTTGTCTGGCATACCGTGCGCCCGGATATTTACCGGCGAACCTGACCTGATAACCTGCTGAAAAGATTGTTCTCGCCGGGTAATTTAATTAAAATCAGTGGGTAACGGATTTAAACTCACATTTCTGAACAGAGGGATTTGCTATGCGCGGGGCGATAAAATCAACGTTGGTCATTCTTCCCCTGCTGCTCGGCGCCTGCCAGCAACGTGCCCCGCAAACCACGCCGGCAACACAGGAAGCGCAGTCCCACCAAATCGCCGCGCTGATCGCCGGCACCCGTTACCTGAAAACCCAGTGCGCCTACCCCGGCCTGCCCTCTGACGGGCAGATCGAGCAAGCGGCCTACGGCGCCGCCCATCAGCGCGGCTGGACGTTGCCCGGCGGGCTTGGCGATCGCAGCGAAAACCTGTATCAGCAACTGCTGCGCGACAAAACGCCGCAGGCGACCCAATGCGAAGAATTCCGCCAACTGTTGCAACCGTTTATCACCACGTTGCCGCGGGCGTAACAATCAGCCACCAGCCAACCGCCGCCAGGCACGGCCCGAAGGGGAAAGCTTCGCCGCGCCCGGTTTTGCCCTTTAGCCGCAGCAGCATAATCAGGCCAATCCCCGCCAGCGATGCCCCCAGCACCAGCACCGGCAGGCGTTGCCAGCCGCACCAGGCTCCCAGCGCCGCCAGCAGTTTGAAATCGCCGTAGCCCAGCCCTTCCCGTCCGGTCAGCAGCAGGAAGCCCCAATACACGCCCCACAGAGACAAATAGCCGGCAACCGCGCCGATCACCGCGTCCGCCAACGGCGTGACCGCGCCGGAAAGATTCGCCAGCAGCCCCAACCATAGCAGCGGCAGCGTCAGGACATCCGGCAGCAATAAATGGTCGAGATCGATACACAGCAAAGCGATCAAAATCCACGATGCCAACGCCAGCGCCAGCGCGGTTTCTCCGGGCGGCCAGCACCACGCAACCCAGCCGCTGCATAACGCCGCCGCCAGTTCCGTCAACGGATAGCGCAGGCCGATAGACGCCCGGCAGCGATGGCAGCGCCCGCGCAGCAGCAGCCAGCTCAGCAGCGGCACGTTGTGGTAAAACGGGATGGTATGCAGGCATTGCGGGCAGCACGAACGCGGCAAGAACAGATTGAAACGCGCAGGCAAGCCGTCGTTCTCCGTTCTGTTCAGCATCAGCGGCAAACGCCAGATCACGCAGTTCAGCACGCTGCCCGCCAGCAGGCCAAGCAACGTCATCACGGCCACCCAGCCAACGTCAGTCATCCCTCATCTCCCGTGTTTTCCGGCGGGCCGCCGGGCCAGTCCTCCAGCGCATCAAGCAGCACCGTCCGCCCGTCATAGCTCAGTATCGTCAGCGCCTGTTGAATCTCTACGATTTCGCCGCCGCACGTCAGCGTATCGCCCTCGCGGTATTGCCGCCCGTTCAGGGTCACGCTGCGCCGCTGCGGTTCATCCGCATAAACGTGCGCGCTGTAACGCAGCGGCATCAGTTCCCCTTCAGCGCACGGCGGCGGTGTTTCCTGCTGCATCAGCGCGGCAGGAATCGTGATGACGGAGGCGAAGTCGGGTTTTGCGCTGCGCGGCTGCGTCTGATAGTCCGCCCATATTCCGGCGCCGAACCAACCCAGCGCGGTAAACAAAACGCCGTATATCGCCAGCAGCCAGGCCGGGATGCGGTATCCGCTCAGCGGCGGGGAAGTGCCCATGTTCCTGAGATCTCCGTGATACGTTGTCCGTTATCGCCCGGCCGGGTGGCGTTCTCCACCATCTGCCGCCACAGCGGCGGCAGTGCGTCCGGCAAACCGATACGTCCGCTGAACCGATAGCCGGCGGCGTCAAAGCTGCCCTGCCCGGTTAAAAGCGGCGCGTTCCGCATCTGCCGCAGTTCGAACGTCAGTTGCCGCAGTTGGCAGCCGAACTGCGCCCGGGGTTCGCCCAGCGCCACGCGCTGCTCTCCGGCAATCAGAGCAGCGCCCTGCCATGTCAGGGTCGCCGCCAGATCGCGGCATCCTCCGGCGTCAACGCGCATCCGATCCAGCGTTAACACCAAATCACCGCCGCCCCCTACCGGCAGCGGCAACCCCGTCAGGTCCATCACGGCCTGCAACGGCGTCTGCCAGCGACCGTCGGACAAACGCCATGCGCCCGTCCATCCCAGCGTGACGCCGCCGCGCCCCGCGTCACCCTGCGCGGTTATCCTTATGCCGGGCCAGGCCCAGCGCCAGCTGACGTTGTTCAGGCTCAGCGTTTGCCAGCGCAACTGCCCTATATTGCCAGACCACACCGTACCGCTGACCGCCGTTACCTGAACCGGCGGCGGCAGAAAACGAACCAACAGCCGCGCCGGCAGGTTTATCACCAGCGCCGCGCCATACAGCAGCAGAAACCATGCGGCGTAACGCCACCCGCGCGTCATCTTAGCGCTGCTCCAGCAACAGCGTTGCGGTCACCCGCCCGTCCGGCGGCGCAGCGGCACGCAGATCCATGTCCAGAACCCGCAGGCCATCCTGAGCCTCAAGCCGCATCAACCACGCCAGCAGCACATCACCCTGCGTCATTGACGTCGTCAGCCGTACCCGTCCGTCCTGTTGTTCCTGCACGGATGCCAGCGCAATCGCCTCCGCCGCCGCCCGGGCGCGCAGCATTCCCGGCAGATCGGCAATGACCGGCATCTGCGGCGCCAGGCGCTGGAATTGATGTAACTGGCGCAACCGCTGTTGCTGTTCCTCAACCGCGTTTTGCAGCGGCACCCATCCCCCCTTCCACACGCCTGCAGCAACCAAAACGGCGCACAATAACAGCATCAGCCACCGTTCACTCACGCTGCGCTGCGACCAGGCATCCCACAGTCGTTTCATGGCTGCTCCTTCTTTTGCGTCAGCATCAGCGCGCCATCTTCTGCAGGCTGAACGACAAACGCCGCAGCAAGCGCCTGCCGCGCCCTGCCAACCTGCGCCGCCTCGCCGCGCAGGCGGAGCTGCAACTGCGGCGGCGCGGCGCCATAGCGGAGTTGTTCAATCGTTACGCTCTGCGGCAACGCCGGTAACGCCGACAGCCAGGAACTCAGTTCACCGTGATTTCCCCGCCGTAGGGCATTGCGCCAGTCCGCCTCCGTTTTGCCGGGGAAACGCGGCTGAAGCTGTTGATGCAATGCCTCTGCCTGATTCGCCAACTGCCGCCAGGTCACAACCTGCTGCGCGAATAATAAGACGAGAACCGCCACCGCAGCACTCAACGGCGCTCGCCATGCAAAACGGCGCGGCGCAGCCGCCTGCGGCAATAAAGACAACGTCTGCCGCACCGCGCCATACGCCAGCAACGCCAGCGGGTCTGCTTCCGGTGAACTCCGCCACTGCGGCATATCCGCCGGCGGCTTGCCGTAACAGTTCACGTTCACGGCATCCGGGTGTTCGTTCTGCCAGGCGGCGTACCACAACGGCAGCCAGTCCGGCTCAACTTCCGCGCCCTGCCACTGCCCGGTACGCAGCAGCCAGCGATTGTCCCAGCGCAACGCGCTGATGCCGTCGCCGCTCAGCGGTAACGCCAGCGCGTCCGGAATCACCCGGCACAAAGCAACGCCTGCCGCGGTGAAAGGCGCCGTCCACTGCGCCAGCCGGGCGCTCGCCACGCCAGCGACCCAGACGTTCTCCCCGGCGGAAGCCAGCGGAACCAACGTCATACTGTCCGCCGCAACGGCCAGTTTCTCCTCAAGCAGCCACGGCAGCGCACGCATGCCCGCCGCATTATGCCGTCCGGGCAGACGCACGCAGTGAATCGTCACATCGGCCATCGGCACCAGTAAGTGGAACGTATCGCCGGGAAAGCGCGCCGCCAGTTCTTCCGGCGACGATTCCCCGCGCTGGCCGTCAGGTTCGCCGCGCGCATTGACCCGTATCCACGCCAGCGTCTGCGCAGACGCCGCACCGGCATGCAAAACCAGATGATGCCCTTCCCGGACGCCACGCTTCATTCTTCTTCCGCCTCCCAGTAACGCATCACCACGCTGACTTTCCCTCCTTTGCGCTGCAGCAGGCTCTCCTGCCGAAACCCCGCATCCGCCATGCGCGCCGCAATACGCAAGCTGAAGTAATCGCTGTTAAGAACCAGATAACGCCGCTGACCGGCCAACGGTTTTAACCCGGCGAACGCCTGTTCCAGCGTTTCCCAGCCCACTGCTGGGCGCTGCGCCAGCCAGTTGCGAATCTCCGTTTCGCTGGCGTCCTCCGCCAGCGCCGCCGCTAAAGTCCACTGTTCTTCCGTCAGCGTATTAAGGTTGATGCTCAGGTTCTTTTCCGGCAGAACGCACGCCAGCGGGCGCAGCCGGGCCAGCACGGCGGGCGTCACGTCCCGGATCTGACGCAGTTCGCTAACGTGGCGCAACGGCTGGGCCGCGGTCAGATAAGGCGGATCGTAAGCCGCATATTCATTATCCTTCGCGCCGCCGGGGCTTGCTTCATCGCTGTCCGTCATCCAGTCAGTTACGGCGGCGCTGACGTTATGCGCCTGAGCCGGTTCGATCTCCTGCAATTCCAGCAGGCGGGTAAAAATCTTTCGCGCGCCGTCATCGGCGGCCAGCGCATTCAGGTTGAAGCAGGCCTGAGCGTCGTTGATACGCACCTCCAGCTCCGCATCTTCAAGAGGAAAACGCGGCCCGGTGGTGGCCCAGCGCTGCGACAGGTGAGTATGCAGCCCATCATCAGCCGCATCCAGGCGCAGCAGGCCGGCGGCTACATTTTCCACGCCGATGGCGTACCATTTCCCCTGCAAACGCTGGTGCAGATGCAGGCTGTATTGAAAGCTGAAAAACCAGCGCTCCGTCACCACCGCGGCCAGGGCGACCATCACCGCCAGCAGCAACAGCACCGTCAACAACGCCATGCCGCGCTGCTTCATTTTCCCTCCGCCAGAAGAAAGCGGCGCATCACCGTTTTCCCCTCCGTCAGCGACAGCGTAATTTCCACCGCCTGCGGCATGCCCTCATCCTCCTGCCACTGCCGCTGCCACTTTCCCTGATGCCAGTAACGCAGTTGCAGGCCCGTCACTTCGCGCAGCAGGCGCTGACGATGAACGCCGTTTTCCGTCGGCATGTCCGGGTAATCCAGGTATTCGCGGATCAACGCGCCGGATTCAAAACGATAACCCACCCGTTGCAGCGTCGATCGCGCCAGTTGTCCGCCGGGATTGAGCCAGCCCGCGTGGGTAAACACGATGCTGTCATTCCCGCTGCGCCCCTCGCTCACGCGCGGCGAAGCCCCCGCCAGCCTGCCCGGCGTTCGTACCGGGCGCGGCACCATCGCGGAAAAATCCCGCTCCATCAGCGTGAAAGCATGTTGGATCTGCGCCAGCCGCTGGGCATGACGGGCGGAAAACCGCTCCAGCGCCATACCCTGTTGCAGCAGACGATTCGCCATCACGCCCAGCAGGGCGAAAATCGCCAGCGCCAGCACCATTTCCAGCAGGGTAAACCCCGCGATGCGCCGCTTCACCGGCGCACCACATAGGTGCGCAGCACGGTTACGGGCGCGCCTTCACGCCGCCGCGCCACTTCGATCTCCAGCATCCGCACGCCCGGGCGGGTGCTTTCCACCCCGCGCCAACGCCAATACCAGCGCTCCCCGGCCTGCTCGCTTTCGCCTGATGTCCAGGTCAGCGGCGGCCAAACGTTTTGCAGCGTCAGCTCCGCCATCTGATTCTCCGCTACCCAGTCAGCCCAGGTTTTGTCCGCCAGCCGCCCCGTACCGAGCGAGAGCTGCCCCAGGCTTTGCAACAATGCCAGCGCCGCCAGGGAAAAAATCGCCAGCGCGACCAGCACTTCCAGCAGCGTCATGCCGCTAAGGCGTTTCATCCTGCCCGTCCGTCGCATGGATAACCCCGTCTTCGTCCGGCGCGATTTCCGCCATCAGCCGATCGTTGTAAACATAGCGCAGCCGGAACGGCGTTATCTCGCCGCCCGGCAACAGCAACACCTGCGGCGCATTACCCGCAGCCTCCGCGCCGGGCGCGATCAGCCGCAGACGCCAGCCGTCAGGCAGCGTCTGCCCGGCACCGGCGCCGGGCAGCGTTAAGTCCTGCCACCCCTGCGCCCGCCACACCTTTAGCTGCCAGCGATCGGCGCCGACCCGCAGCCCGTAAGCGTTACCGCTGAGCGCGGCCTGCCGGTTAAGCCCGTTCAGGCGTTCCGCCAGCCGCTGCCCCTCCTGACCGGCGCGATACTGCGCGCCCGGCCAGTTCGCCACGACCATCATGGCGCCGAGGCTCAGCAGCAACAGCACCAGCATCATTTCCAGCAGGGTGAAGCCGTACGTCTCAGCCGTTTTGATCCCAGTTGCCAATATCGTCATCCGTTCCGTTTTCACCGTCGGCGCCCGCCGAGAAAATATCTACCGCGCTATGCTCGCCCGGCTGACGCATCTGATAGGCATTCCCCCAGGGATCTTTCGGCAGGCGGCGGATATATCCGCCTTCCGGATAGCTGCGCGGCTGCGGCGCGACAACCGGCTTCGTCACCAGCGCCTCCAGCCCCTGCTCGGTGGTGGGATAACGGCTGTTATCCAGCCGGTACATATCCATCGCGCTTTCCAGCGCCGCGATATCGCTGACGACTTTCTGGCGATCCGCCTTGTCTTTGTTGCCCATCAGATTCGGCACCACCAGGCTCGCCAAAATGCCGAGTATCACAATCACCACCATCACTTCCAGCAGGGTAAACCCCGCCTGGGACGGCGCTTTGGCCGCAGTACGTTGCATGATCTTCACCTCCGTGCGCTCACAGCGTCATCATGTTATTGAGTTGCAAAATGGGTTGCAGAATCGCCAGTACGATAAACAGCACCACCGCGGCCATCGCCACCACCAGCAGCGGCTCGAACAGGCTGAAAAACAGGGTGATACGCGCGCCGAAGGCGCTTTCCTGATTGTCCGCCGCGCGCAGCAGCATATCGCCCAGTTCGCCGCTACGTTCACCTGAAGCGATCATGTGGCGCATCATCGGCGGAAACAGCGCGGTCCGCTCCAGCGCCTGTTGCAGGCTGACGCCCTCACGTACGCGCTCTTCCGCCTCACGCAGCAACTGCGCGATACGCATGTTGCTGAGCACCTGCGCGCCGATGTGCATCGCCTGCAACAACGGCACGCCGCTGTTATAGAGAATGCTGAGCGCGCGGGCGTAACGGGCGGTGTTCAGCTCGCGGATCAAACGACCGCCCAGCGGCAGCCGCAGCAGATGACGGTGCCAGGCCAACCGCCGCGCCGGATCGCGCAGCAGCCGCAGCGCCGCCAGCGTCAGGCACAACAGCGCCAGCAACACCCACGGCCCCGCGCCGCGCACGCCGTCGCTCAGGGCCATCAGCAAACGCGTGCTCCACGGCAGCGTCTGCTTCATATGAATGAACTGCTCCACCACCTTGGGCACCACGGCGCTGAGCAGGGTGGAGATTACGCCGATGGCGACCAGCGTCAGCAACAGCGGATACACCAGCGCCTGCGTCAGCTTGCTTTTCATCTGCTGGCGCTGCTCCGCGTAGTCCGCCAGCCGCAGCAGTACCCCGTCGAGCTGGCCGGAAGCCTCTCCCGCCTCCACCAACGCGCAGTAAAGATCGCCGAACGCGCGCGGATGTTCGCGCAGCGCGTCCGCCAGGGAAAACCCCTCCACCACCCGCGCCCGCACGGCCTGTAAGATGGCCCTGACCCGTTTTTCTTCGCTTTGCTGCGCCGCAACGAGCAGCGATTCGTCGAGCGGCAACCCGGCGCCCGTCAGCGTCGCCAACTGACGCATCATCAACGCAAGCGACGCGCCGGAAATAGCGCGTGCCGGGAAACGTACGGCGCGGGGAGCGACCGGCGACAACGCCGTCACCAGCAGCCCCTGCTCCCGCAGGGCCAGCCCGGCCATCCGTTCGCCGTCCGCCGTAACGCGTCCGCGCCGGGTTTTCCCCTTCATGTCCCTGGCCTGGTAGCGGAATTCAGCCATGTCAGGCGCTCCGGGTGACGCGGGTGACTTCCTCCAGCGACGTCACGCCCGCCAGCACGCGCTCCAGGCCGCTCTGGTACAGGGTTACGCCGCGCAGGCGCTGCGTCAGTTCAGCCTCATCGCCGCCGCGCTGGATAATGCTGCGCAGAACATCATCAACCGGCAGCAATTCATGGATCGCGGTACGCCCGCGGTAGCCGGTAAAGTTACAGGCCGGGCAGCCAACCGCGCGGAAAACCCGGCTGCCGGCGGGCAGCGGCCCGTCTTCACCGGCGTTGTATGGGCGGCGGCATTCCGGGCACAGCACCCGCACCAAGCGTTGCGCCATCACGCCCAGCAGCGACGTCGCCAGCAAAAACGGCTCGACGCCCATGTCACGCAGACGCGTCACCGCGCCCGCCGCGCTGTTGGTATGCAGGGTGGAAAGCACCAGATGGCCGGTCAGCGAAGCCTGTACCGCAATCGAGGCGGTTTCGCCGTCGCGGATTTCCCCCACCATCACCACGTCAGGGTCCTGACGTAAAATAGCGCGCAGGCCGCGCGCAAAGGTCATGTCGACCTTGCCGTTCACCTGGGTCTGCCCGATGCCGGGCAGATCGTATTCGACCGGATCTTCGACCGTCAGAATGTTGCGCTCTTTGCTGTTGAGCTGGCTCAGTGCCGCATACAACGTGGTACTTTTCCCCGAACCGGTCGGCCCGGTGACCAGAATGATGCCGTGCGGCTGCGCCAGCAGCACCTCGGTTTGTTCACGCAGCGCCGGCGTCATTCCCAGTGCGGCCAGATCCAGCCGCACGCTGTTCTTGTCCAGCAGACGCAGCACCACCCGTTCGCCATGATTGGCGGGCAGCGTGGACACGCGCACATCAATGGCGCGCCCGCCGATACGCAGGGCGATGCGGCCGTCCTGCGGGATGCGTTTTTCCGCGATATCCAGCCGGGCCATGACCTTAATGCGCGAAACCAGCAGCGCAGCCAGGCGGCGCTGCGGTTGCAGAATTTCGCGCAGCACGCCGTCAATGCGGAAACGAATGCTGAGATGGCGCTCGAATGTTTCGATATGGACATCGGACGCCCCTTCTTTGATCGCCTCGCCCAGCATGGCGTTGATCAGGCGGATAATCGGCGCGCCGTCATCGCTCTCCAGCAGGTCATTCTGCTCCGGCAACTCTTCCGCCAGCGCGTAGAAATCCATTTCATTGCCCAGCTCCGCCATTACGCGCCGTACCTGGCCATTTCCCGCCTGATAGCCGTCAACCAGATGCCGCTCAAAGTCGTCGTTTTCCACCACCTGAACCCGCAACGGCGCGGCGGCCACGCGCCGGGCCTCCTGCAACGCCGCCGCCGTAACGCCGGCGCGGCACAGCAACAGTGCGCCGCCCTCTTCGTTTTGCGTCAGCAACACGCCGTGGCGACGGGCGAAGGCGGCGCTCAGCAACGGTTCCGTCATCGCTTCGCCCCCGTCTGCGTGGCGTAAAACAGGGCGATGGCGCTGCGCACGTTATTGAACCCCTGGCCCGTGCCCAGTTCCGGCAGATCAAGACGCTCCCCGCCATTGCTGCGCCACAGTGCATCTTCCGGCGTGTTTACATCATCACGCTGAAACTGCTGATATTTTCCGGATGAGGCGCGATCGTAGTGTTGCTGATCGCGGATGATAGTCGGCCGGATGAACAGCATCAGGTTGCGCTTTTCCCGGCTTTTGCTTTTGGAGCGGAACAGGTTGCCCACCACCGGAATATCGCCCAGCAGCGGCACCTTGCTGGTGGTTTCCCGGCTGCTGTGATCCAGCAAACCGCCCACCACCACCGTAGCGCCGCTGGACACCAGCACCGCGTTGCTCACGCTGCGCGTGTTGAACGTCGCGCCCAGATCGCTGGTACTGCTGCTGACGCCTTCCGCCACGCTGGACACCTCTTGTTCAATCTCCAGCAACACCGAGTCGCCTTCGTTGATCTGCGGTTTCACCCGCAGCTTGATCCCTACCGTTTTGCGCTCCACGGTGTTGAAAATGTTATCGCCGGAGGTGGTCTGAGAGCCGCTCAGTACCGGCACTTCCTGCCCGACGTTGAACGTGGCTTCTTTGTTGTCGAGCGTCACCACGCTGGGCGTCGCCAGGATGTCGTTCTGGCTGTCGCTGGACAGCGCGGTTAGCAGCATCGCCCAATTGCCGGAATAAAATCCGGCGGCGATGCCGTTGAACGCCGCCAGCGCCCCCGCCAGCGTGGTCGGCACCGTGCCGTCTTTACGGTATTGATCGACGCCGGGCACCACGGAACTGATCGGCAGCCCGGTATTGGTGAACTGCGTCATGCCCGCGTATTTATGGCCCCACTGAATGCCCAGGTTCAGGCCATCGGCGTTCTGTACTTCAGCGATAATCGCCTCCACCAGCACCTGAGGACGGCGGATATCCACGCTGGCGATCACCTGCTCCAGCTCGTTCATGATGTCCGGCGTGGCGTTGATAATCAGGGAGTTCGTTTGCGGATCGGCTTTAACCACCGTGTCTTTGGTCAGTGCGACGCCGCTTTTGGCGCCCTGCGAATCGCTTTCCAGGCTGCCGCTGAGGCCGGTGAGCACTTCAACCAGCTTTTCCGCGTTCGCGTATTTCAGATAGATCACCCGCGTATTGCCACGGCTGACCTGCGGTTTATCTAACTGGCGCACCATCGTGGCCAGCCTGGCGCGCGCCTGATCGTCGCCACTGATCATCACCGTATTTGTGCGCTCATCGGCCACGATACGACCCGGCGGCGCGGCGTTTTTGTTGCCGTCCTGCGCCATTTGCGTCACCAGGCGCGCCACCTCCGCCGCCGACGCATGCTTCAGCGGCAACGTCTGCACCGTTTGCCCGCCGGCGCGATCGACACGTTCAATAATCTGCATCAGCCGGTTGATGACCGCCGCCCGCCCGGTGAGCAACAGCACGTTGGAGGGATCGTAATGCACCACGTTACCGACGCCGGCGTTGTCGTTCAACTGGCGCAGCAGCGGGGCCAGGTCGCGCGCGGTAACGTTATGCAGCGGCGCTACGCGCGTCACCACCTCGTCGCCGCGCGCCGCGCTGCTGTCGTCCACCACCGGCACCGACGCGCTTTTGGCGTCTTTGGCTTTAACCACTTTCAGCACGCCGTTCTCCATCGGCACTACCGCAAAGCCGTACACGTCCAGCACGCTGAGGAAAAACTGGTAATACTGCTCCTCGTTGAGCATGTCGTAGCTGCGCACGGTAATGGTGCCGCGCACGCCGGGATCGATAATCACCGTTTTGTTGAGATTCTTGCTGACGGTGTTGATGAATTCATGCACATCAACGCCCTTGAAGCTGGCGGAAAACTCCGCGGCGCGCAGAGGCAGCGCCAGGCAAAGCCCAAGTATCAACCAACGGCAAAATCGTCCCATCACGATCCCTCGTCCAGTGAAACTGAAATGTCATAACGTTGCCCATCGCGTTCCACGGAAACGGTAAGCGTCCGTAGCTGGGGCAACTGCAACAAAATTTGCTGGGCCTGTTGGTTATCGCTCAGATCCGCACCGTTGATCGACACGGCCAAATCCCCCGGCTCAAAACCCAGCTTGCTGAACAGATCCGGCTTACGTCCCGGATTGATGCGATAACCCCGCAGTTCGCCGCCTTCACGCACCGGCGCCACGGTCAGGTAGTCGGCGATCTCGGCAGGGCGCTGCGTCAGCTGGCGCTTGAGATCGCCCGGAACCGGTTTCCCCTGCTGCGCCGCAGCGCGGGAATAGCGCAACATCGTGGTTCCCGCGCCCTCCGTCAGCACTACGCCCTCAGGCGTAATCTGCCGTATACGCGCGCCTCCTGCGGGCAGCGTATCTCCCGTCGCATAGCTGGCCTGCTTCCCCTGATACTGAATCACAGCCAGCGCCAGCCGCGCATCGCTGCTGGCAACCAGCCCGGTCAACGTCAGCGGCAGCGTCGTCGGCGACAGCGCCGGGGAAACCGGCGTTTCTTCCGTCGTTGCGGCGGCGCCAAACAGCCCGCGGGAAAGCGCCGGCGGCGGCGCCGTCTTTCCGGCAGGGGACGGAACCGCTACGCTCTCCGGCGGAAAAATCAGTTGCCAGCTAATCTGGGCCGACAGCCATGCTGCCCACGCCAGTAAAACCCCGGTTAATACCCTGAGCAGCGGCGGAATAAGCGCAGATAATTCCTGTTTCAACGTTATCGCGTCATTAGGAAATGATAAATAAGGTTTATTTTACGATTAAAAATTATTGAATTCATTTATCCCCCGACATTTCAATCCTGAGATCCAATATTCTTAGAACTCAATCAGTTCCATTATTTCGCAGGTTATCTTTTACCGAGTTCTATTTGAAAAATATAATAATAAATGATCAATGTGTGAATATAGTCACAAATCGTCAATGCATTTATTTCATAGATCGAAAAAAAAGTGACATAATTGAAAAAAACACAAGAAAACACATAATTATTTGTTTTTACTATAAAAATCATAGACACCTGTTTTTATACAACACCATTTAACATCGCAATAATTGCCTTAGCTTTCTATTTCCCTCTGTAAAAATGGAGATGTCATATGATATTTAAAAGGAAATCGGTCCTTATATTCAGTGGCCTTTTGATTTCAGGTTTAACGGGGTGCGATGACGGCCGCGAGTTTTATCCTGACAACAGCACGAAACAGGCTGACCTGGAGGTCCGTAATATTTCGCTGTTAACCGTCGACGGGCTCAAATTCAAGGATCTGAATAAGAATGGTCAGCTTGAACCGTATGAAGACTGGCGTCTCGACAGCGTAACCCGCGCGAAAGATCTCACCTCACGCATGACCGTGGAAGAAAAAGCCGGGGCGATGATGCATGGCACCATCACGCTGGACAGCGCCGGGCGCGTCGATTTCACCGCCACGGACGAAGACATCAATCAGCGCCTCGCCAACACGTTCATCACGCGCATGGCGGGCAACCCTCAGCATATTTCTGCGGATAACAACAAGTTACAGGAAATGGCAGAGAATACCCGTCTGGGCATTCCCATCACCATCAGTACCGACCCGCGCAACCATTTCGTCAACGATCCCAACGCCACCAGCGTAGCGGCAGGCAGCTTCTCCCAGTGGCCGGAAACCCTGGGCATGGCGGCAATTGACGACGCGGCGCTGGTGAAAACCTTCGGCGATATCGCACGCCAGGAGTACCGCGCGGTCGGCATCCACATGGCGTTGTCGCCGCAGGCGGACCTTGCCACCGAACCCCGCTGGGGCCGGATCAACGGCACCTTCGGCGAGGACAATCAGGTCGCCAAGCGGCTGGTACAGGCCTACATCGAAGGCTTCCAGAACGGCGCGGGCGGGCTGAACACGGACAGCGTGATCACCGTGGTGAAACACTTCGCCGGCGGCGGGCCGCAGATGAAAGGACTGGATGCGCATAACGCCTACGGTAAAGAGCAGGTCTATCCCGGCGAGAATCTGGAATACCATCTGGTGCCGTTTGAAGGCGCTTTCGCCGCCAACGTAGCGTCAGTGATGCCCTACTATGGCCAGCCCATCAACCTGTGGTACAAAGATCAGTTGATTGAGGAAGTCGGTTTCGGCTTCAGCAAGCAGGTGCTGACCGACATGCTGCGCGGTCGCTTCGCGTTCAAAGGCGTGATCCTGAGCGACTGGGGGATCCTGGAAACCTGCGTCGGGAAATGCGCCAACGGCCTGAGCGATGAAGAAGTCGCCGCAGGCGTTTCTCCGTGGACAGCCGGCATCGGCATGCCGTGGGGCGTGGAAAACCTGACCCGCCAGGAACGCGTGGTTAAGGCGGTTGAAGCAGGGATCGATCAATTCGGCGGCACCACTGACTCCAGCGACCTGATCGCTGCCATCAATCAGCAGCAGCTTGCCACCGGGCTTATCGATGCTTCCGTCACGCGCATTTTACAGCAGAAATTCGAGCTGGGATTGTTTGAAAAACCGTTCGTGGATGAAACCAAAGCGGTGAGCATCGTCGGCAACAGCACTTTCCAGCAGAAAGCCGACGACGCGCAGCGCCGTTCGCAGGTTCTGCTGCAAAACAACAACGGATTGCTGCCGTTGGCGCTGAGCGGCAAGAAAGTCTTCCTGCATAACGTGAACGCCATCGTCGCCGCACGCTACGGCCTGCAGGTGGTAGACAGCCCGGATCAGGCGGAAATCGCCATCCTGCGCGTAGACACCCCGCACCAGAATGAGCCGCACTACCCCTTCGGTATGGTGAACTTCGGCCAGCTCGGCTTCGCTGATGCCGCCGACGTGGTGCTGGATGAAAAATCCGGAACTTACACCGGCAGCGAAGATTATCAGCTTATCAAGCAGGTGAAGGCGCTGAACATTCCTACCGTGATTTCGGTTTACGTCGATCGCCCGGTCATCCTGACCAATATCGTAGACAAAACCGATGTTCTGCTGGCTAACTTCGGCGCTTCCGACGAAGCAGTGCTGGACGTGATCACCGGTAAGAGCAAGGCGCAGGGTAAAATGCCCTTCGAACTGCCCTCCAGCTGGCAGGCGGTGCTGGATCAGAAAGAGGACGTACCGCACGACTCCGTTGATCCGCTGTTCCCGATCGGCGCGGGAATTCTGTAAGCTTTTGAGCGGGTCCGTCCGGACCCGCTTTCCCCGGAATGCATTGTTCCACCCCTGATGGCGGGTTTCATCCAGGTCGATAATATCGGCGTGAGCATCAACATCCACGGAGTTAATCATGGTGCTAATGACGTGGGACAATCCGGCCCGGGTTCCGTCATAAACGCCCTGAATGACGCCAACACCGGAATGCTTAATTAATAAACCCGATACAGCTCATAAAACATAAGTGCATTGATATCCAGTTTGTTCACCGTCACCCACTCCTGCGCAATATGTTCATCAACGACGCTAAGCGTCGGTACTGTATTGCGGTTAATCGTCTCGACGATTTCATCGTCCCACCAGTAGCAGGTCGACGTTTGCTCCAACTGCCAGAAAAGCGCCCCATGCTGTTGGTCGAACTGCCAGCGTTTTATACGGTAGAGGCCAGGCTGAAAGTTCATAACTTTTAGCGTAATTTGCTTCTTAAAACAGCTAAACAGATCTTCTTCCGCCGTTAGCTGCGGATCGAACGTGATGGTGTTACTCAAGACCAACTGATAGCCGAAGTCTGTCATGGTAACGAGATAATTACTGCCGCAGGTCAATACCTCTCCCTTTAAGCGCTCACGCAGCCGGATCGCGTGGAACACCGGACGCGGTATATTAAAGACGTGAAACAGCGCCAGGCTGCCTATCTCGCTGGGGATATCCTGTAAAGCCCAACGCTGGCTTTCCAAATTCAGCCACACGTTTACGGCGCAGACCTGCGCGGGCAACGTCATCAGCGTATTAAATATCAGCGCGCCGCGAAAAAAACTGCCGTTAGTTCGATAGGAGCTTCCCGTAAGGGTATTCCACTCCACTAAACAAAGCGGCGTCAACAGGCCCAGGGTTCTCAACTCCCGGCTCAGCGCTTCGGTCACCCGGCTGATATGCATTTCGCTTTGGGTGAACACGTAGTGAGAAGCCAGGCGCCGCTCGTTGGGCAGGTTGGCATTCGCGCAATAACCGATGAAATCGGCCTGTTTCAGGCTGTCGTGCCGGTGTGTCAGGTATGCTGAAAAATCCGTTATCTCATCCGGCAGTGAAAGAAACACGCCCAACTTCGCAGCCCCCAGCCAACGGTTAATCAATTGGCTGATGTGCCGAAAATGCTCTGCATCGTCTTGCGGTTTGGCGCAGGCGGCCGGATAAACGATAAAACGCCACCTTTGCAGCCACTCCCGGCTAAACGCATTGACGCAATAACGCAAAAAACCGTCGAGAACCGCGAGCGTCACATCCTGTCCGATACGCACGACCAGGGGGATATCCATAGTGTTCAAATAGGCCAGCGCCCGTTCGGTTTCACTATAACAAACGGTGTGAAAGGTCTTGGGGGGTAAAGCGTAGATATCCGGCACCGGCCGGCTAAAAATCGAATCGTAGCAGTCCAGATAGTATGCGCCAATCTGTTCCTTAACGGAGCGCAACTGCCGCTGTATGCTATCTTTCAGCACCTCCTCCAGTCCGCCTATCGTGACGATATAAGCCAGCGGTTCCTTCGGTGCATGGCCTTTCCCCCTGGCCGGCACGATCACCCGCTGTTCTTCATTGTGCATATAGGGCGCAAGCGTATCGCGGCACTGCGGGTTGGTGCCGGCCGTTAATAAGGGAAACGCGTCTACCAAATCGACCGGCCCGAAGCGATTTCCCTTTGCAGGCGGTACATGGGCTGTCTGTGCCGAAGGCAGTGCCGCTACGCCAGTCTTGTAGTCGCGTCGTATCTGTACCGGCGTTTTTCCATAATGCCGTTTACACAACAACGTCAGCTGGCGCACGTTGGTGAACCCCTGCTGCAGAGCGATCCGGCTGATTGTGTCGTTTCCCGTCGCAATCTCATGCAGGCAATGCTGAAAACGCAGTTGGCGCAAATAGTCGGAAAAATTAATACCCACTTCTTTGATAAACAGACGTGAAAGATAAGAGAAAGAGACAAACGCCCGGTCTGCCGCTTCGGTAAGACTAATAGGGCGCCGATAATTATCCGTCATCCAGGCAATAACCTGCTCGATTCGCTTGCTGTAACGCACCGAAAACGGCGCGCACTCCTTTCTTGGGGAGTTAAAATAACGCACCAGAGTCAGCATAATCTCCGACAGGCAGCGGCTCATTTCCAACACATGGCCGTTTTGCCCGGTCCGGATGCTGGCTATCGCCATGCTGGCAAGCTTAACCCGCATTTGTTCAATCATTACCCGCGCATAGTTGGAGCACTCTTCGTCTGGCAGAGTAAATTTTGTCGAATAAAAGTCGCGATACTGCTGAAAAAAGTAGTCGCACGCGATTTCCAGCACGACAGCCATATTTTTCTCTTCATGCCAAAAGCGGGCCTGGTCGCCTTTATTAATGACAACCACCCGCCCCGCATGCAGTTCGCTCTGTTTTCCATTCAGCGTCAGGCGCACGCTACCCGCGAGCAGATACACCAGGGTCACAAATTTTTCCGAATCGGGATAAAACTCAATGAAATTAACCAGCTTAATCTGACTATCCATATAACTGACATTTCTCATATTTTATCCCTGGGTTCGGTATTCGTTACCCGATACGCCATATGTGACGAATACATACATCAAAAAAATGACGCTTTTTTTTGTTTTCTGCCGATATATCAATGGCAGAACGGTCAATTAAAACCCCTCTTTGCCGGACAACCAGCATACTGCCCTTTGAGTATTTCTTTTACAGTTTTCGCATCGATTCCTAAACAGAGAAGGTGATGACGATGACAAGTAAAATACTTGACGAACTCAATAAAAACAAAGATGTATGGATAGCTTTGCGCCAAAAGCTGCATCAGTACCCTGAGTTAGGTTTTGAAGAGCATCACACCAGCGACATCGTCGCAGAAAAGCTAAAGTCCTGGGGCTATGACGTACACCGTGGGTTTGCCAAAACCGGCGTAGTGGGCACGCTTAAAGTCGGCGACGGTCAGTTGCGTATGGGAATACGGGCAGATATGGATGCCCTGCCGATTCAGGAGCAAAACGATAAAAGCTGGATCAGCACCATTCCGGGTAAATTTCACGGCTGCGGCCACGACGGTCATACCACCATCCTGCTGTGCGCTGCGGAATATCTGGCCCGGACCAAAAACTTCAACGGCACGCTGCACGTTATTTTCCAACCGGCGGAAGAGCTGCTTTACGGCGGCAAAGTGATGATGGACGACGGCCTCTTTACCCACTTTCCGTGCGATATTATTTTCGCCCTGCACAATATGCCCGGGATGAAAACGGGTGAATTCTACTTTCGTAAAGGCGCAATGATGGCGTCTTCCGATACGGTACATATCGAGATCCGGGGCGTCGGCGGCCACGGCGCCATTCCTGAAAAAACCATCGATGCCGGGCTTGTTGCCTGTTACATCGCCATTGCGCTGCAAAGCATCGTTTCGCGCAATGTGTCGCCACAGCAGGCTGCCGTGATTACCGTCGGATGCATTCAGTCCGGCAGCGCGCCCAACGTCATCAATGATTTCGCTCTGCTGAAACTGACGGTACGCGCCCTGAACCCCGCAGTGCGCCAGCTTTTGCTCAGGCGCATTACCGATCTTGCCCACGCGCAGGCCGCCAGCTTTGGCGCAACCGCCGAGATAAAGCATGTGAACGGCAGCCCGGTGCTCATCAACGATGCAACTGCAACCGATTTCGCCATCTCCGTGGCCAACAAGTTCTTCGGCTCCGAGCGGGTGCATACCGATACGGCTCCGCTGATGGGCAGCGAAGACTTTGCCTTTATGCTGGAACAACACCCCCGCGGGTGCTACCTGATCGTCGGCGATGGCGACAAGCCCGATTGCAGCATGGTACACAGCCCCGACTATATCTTTGACGACAGCATCATCGCCCCTGCTGCGGCCTATTGGTGCCATCTGACCGAAAGCTATCTCAAATAACCGCATTCAACGACTTACTCGCTTTCCCGGATAGTGCTCCCCCTTAAGCTATCCGGGCTTTTTATTCGCATCGCGATCTGACTACTGTCGAAGAGAAAATTCTATGTCTGCGCAACAAAATGCTATCACTCAACCGTCATACCACGGCAACGCCCGCCTGACGCTCGGTATTGTGCTGGGGGTATTAACCTTCTGGCTGTTTGCCCAGTCGATGGTCAATATCGTGCCGGCGATTCGCTCCGATGTCGATATTCCGTCCAGCGCGTTAAATTTCGCCATTAGCCTCACTGCGCTGCTTTCCGGCTGCTTTATCGTCGTCGCAGGCGGCCTGGCAGATAAATTTGGCCGGGTCCGGGTCACCTATATAGGCTTTATTCTCAGCATTATCGGCTGCCTGCTGGTGATAGCCGCCAAAGAAGAAATACTGTTTTCCCTTGGACGGGCGGTTCAGGGAATTTCGGCCGCGTGTATCATGCCGTCGACCCTGGCGCTGATGAAAACCTATTACCAGGACAAAGAGCGGCAAAAGGCGCTGAGCTTTTGGTCTATCGGCTCATGGGGAGGCTCAGGACTCTGTTCGCTGGTTAGCGGAACCATCGCCACATGGGCCAACTGGCGCTGGATTTTTGTTCTTTCTATCGTTTTAGCGCTGATCGGTATGCTGTTGCTCAAAGGCACGCCGGAAAGCAAAAGCAGTGATAAAACATCCCACCGCTTTGACGTCAGCGGCCTGATCACCTTTATCATCGCCCTGATTTCTCTTAATCTGCTGATCACCAAAGGCAGCGCCTGGGGATGGCAAAGCCTGCCGACCACCGGCTCGCTGATTATCTTCGTGCTGTTTTTCTGGCTATTTGTTAAAACCGAGCGGCAAAAAAAGAGCAAAGGCTTTATCGACTTTTCACTGTTTGCAAATCGGTTATACAGCACGGCGTCATTTTCCAACTTTATGCTCAACGCCGCCGGCGGAACGCTCATCATCTCCAGCCTTTACGTACAACAAGGACGCGGATTTACCGCCTTTCAGGCCGGCGCGCTGACCCTCGGCTATCTTGTCGCGGTGCTGTTAAGCATCCGTGTCGGAGAAAAGCTTCAGCAAAGAATCGGCGCCAAGAAACCGATGATGTTTGGTGCCCTGACCGCCGGCATCGGCATCGCGCTAATGAGTTTGACCTTCTTGCCGAATCAGGGTTATACCATCAGCGTTTTCATCGGCTACATTTTATTCGGCATCGGACTGGGTATTTACGCCACACCGTCCACCGATACCGCGGTAGATAGCGCGCCAGCAGATAAAGCAGGGGTCGCCTCCGGCATTTACAAAATGGCCAGTTCGCTGGGCGCCGCCTTCGGTCTGGCTATTTCCGGGTCGGTCTATAGCCTGCTCCAGCCTTACGACCCTGCCATAGCGGCCACGTCGGGACTGCTGGTTAATGTGTTGCTATGCCTCATTTCATTGTTGTCCATTGCCGTAATGTTGCCTGGCGCCCGTGACAATCCACAACCAGCCCTATAGCTGGCCGGTTAATCAAGCAGGCAGGGCCAGCCCATTCAGCTCAGTTGCGGGGCTGCGCCCTTTATTCCTGACTGACCCCACCGCCTGCAACTTCACCCGGTCCGTTGCACGTGCATTTTGCGAAAAGCTCCCAGATTTTACCTGTGTCAGTTTTCCGGCTGCTGGGCTAGTATAACGACGGATAAGGTCTTACCCCGTGGTATCCTGTATAGCCGGCCATTTCCTGCCGATCGGCATATCGGTTATACATGCGCCATTCTCATGACCAACCAACTGATTTACTTGATGCTTTACTCCAGGGAATGTAGGTTGTGTGCGTTGCCGTGCCGCCCTGAATGGCAACCCGCGTTTCAACCTACGCCAACGCGTCGGATTCGATGCATTCATTAATGACTATGTGGCGCATAACGAGAACAACAGAGATCACAACTCACTTATATTCAATGGATTAAAAGACTAAGCGCATGACCAACAACGCCAACCTTGACGCCCACACCCCGATGATGCAGCAGTACCTTCGCCTTAAGGCGCAACATCCGGAAATCTTACTGTTTTACCGCATGGGCGACTTCTACGAGCTGTTTTACGACGACGCCAAGCGCGCTTCACAGTTGCTGGATATTTCGCTGACCAAGCGCGGCGCCTCAGCCGGGGAGCCGATTCCCATGGCCGGCGTTCCCCACCACGCGGTGGAAAACTATCTGGCGAAGCTGGTGCAGCTCGGCGAATCCGTCGCGATTTGCGAACAGATCGGCGACCCGGCGACCAGCAAGGGGCCGGTGGAGCGTAAGGTGGTGCGCATCGTCACGCCGGGTACGGTCAGCGATGAAGCGCTGTTGCAGGAGCGTCAGGATAACCTGCTGGCGGCAATCTGGCAGGATGCGCGCGGCTTCGGCTATGCCACGCTCGACATCAGCTCCGGTCGTTTTCGCGTGACCCAACCAGAAGATGCGGAAGGCATGTCCGCCGAATTACAGCGAACCAATCCGGCGGAGCTGCTGTATCCGGAAGATTTCACCGCGATGAACCTGATTGAACAGCGTCATGGCCTGCGTCGCCGCCCCCTGTGGGAGTTTGAGCTGGAAACCGCCCGTCAGCAATTGAATATGCAGTTCGGCACCCGCGACCTCAACGGGTTCGGCGTCGAGCAGGCCACACAGGCGCTGCGCGCGGCAGGGTGCCTGCTGCAATACGTGAAAGACACTCAGCGCACAGCCCTGCCCCACATTCGCGGCATTACCATCGACCGGCAACAGGACGGCATCGTCATGGACGCCGCCACCCGCCGTAATCTTGAGCTGACGCAGAACCTGGCGGGCGGCGTGGAAAATACTCTCGCCGCGGTCCTCGACCATACCGTTACCCCGATGGGCAGCCGGATGCTTAAACGCTGGCTGCACATGCCGGTACGCGATTTCACCCTGTTGCGTAACCGCCAGCAGGCCATTACGACGTTGCAGCCCTTAACGCCGGAGTTACAGCCCCTGCTGCGCCATATCGGCGATCTTGAGCGCATATTAGCGCGTCTGGCGCTGCGTACCGCCCGCCCGCGCGACCTGGCCCGCATGCGCTTTGCCTTCCAGCAACTGCCGGATATTCAGGCGCTGCTGGCCGGAAGCCACTGCGAATATATCACCCGTCTGGCGGAACAAAGCGGTGAGTTTGACGAACTGCGCGACCTGCTGGAGCGGGCTATCATCGAAACCCCGCCGGTGCTGGTGCGCGATGGCGGCGTTATCGCCCCCGGCTACAACGCCGAGCTGGATGAATGGCGTTCACTGGCCGACGGCGCGACCGACTACCTGGATCGGCTGGAAATCCGCGAGCGGGAAAAGCTGGGTATCGACACCCTGAAAGTGGGTTTCAACGCGGTGCACGGCTACTACATTCAGGTCAGCCGCGGCCAGAGTCATATGGTGCCGATTCACTATGTGCGCCGTCAGACGCTGAAAAATGCCGAACGTTACATTATTCCGGAGCTGAAAGAGTACGAAGACAAAGTGCTGACCTCCAAAGGGAAAGCGCTGGCGCTGGAAAAGGCGCTGTATGACGAACTGTTTGACCTGCTGCTGCCGCACCTGGCGGCGTTGCAGATCAGCGCAGCGTCCCTGGCGGAGCTTGACGTTCTGAGCAATCTGGCCGAGCGGGCCGAAACCCTGAACTATGTTTGCCCTGAACTCAGCGAACGCCCGGGGATCCAAATCAGCGGCGGCCGTCACCCGGTCGTGGAACAGGTATTGAAAGAACCGTTTATCGCCAACCCGCTCTCCCTCTCTCCGCAGCGGCGGATGCTGATCGTCACCGGGCCGAACATGGGCGGGAAAAGTACCTATATGCGACAGGCGGCGCTGATCGTGCTGCTGGCGCACATCGGCAGCTTCGTTCCGGCAGAGAAGGCGGTAATCGGTCCGGTTGACCGCATATTTACCCGTATCGGCGCCTCGGACGACCTGGCCTCCGGGCGCTCCACCTTCATGGTAGAGATGACGGAAACCGCCAACATCCTGCACAACGCGACGGAGCACAGCCTGGTGCTGATGGACGAAATCGGGCGCGGAACCTCCACCTATGACGGCCTTTCGCTGGCATGGGCCTGTGCGGAAAACCTCGCCACCCGAATCAAAGCGATGACTCTGTTCGCCACCCACTATTTCGAGCTGACGACCTTGCCGGAGCAGTTGGAAGGGGTATACAACATTCACCTGGACGCGATGGAGCACGGCGACACCATCGCCTTCATGCACAGCGTTCAGGATGGCGCGGCCAGCAAAAGCTACGGGCTGGCCGTCGCGTCCCTGGCCGGCGTTCCGCGTGAGGTGATCAAACGCGCGCGGCAGAAACTGAAAGAGCTGGAAGCTATCTCCAGCCAAACCAGCGGCAGCCAGATCGACGGCTCCCAGCTGCAGTTGCTAGCTCAGGATGAGCCCTCTCCGGCAGTGGAAGCGCTGGAAGCGCTCAACCCGGATACCCTCACCCCGCGTCAGGCGCTGGACTGGATTTACCGGCTGAAAGGCATGGTGTCCTGACGCCCGTTACCGCCTGCGCGATGCGGGCCGGGAACGCCGGAGATGCCCTCCGGCATTTCCGGCGGCGCGAAAAGCACGCAAACAAAAACGGTAAGGCTCATCACCTTACCGTTTTTTATTCAACGTCTGTCAGCCCTGAAACCTTATTCGCGGAACAAAGCCTCAATGCTCAGCCCCTGAGACTGCAGAATCTCACGCAGACGACGCAGACCTTCAACCTGAATCTGACGCACGCGTTCACGCGTCAAACCGATTTCCCGGCCCACATCTTCCAGCGTTGCCGCTTCGTAGCCTAACAGCCCGAAACGACGTGCCAGAACTTCACGCTGCTTGGCATTCAGCTCAAACAACCACTTAACGATACTGTGCTTCATATCGTCATTTTGCGTGGTATCTTCCGGGCCAGATTCATTTTCATCGGTCAGGATGTCCAACAGCGCCTTCTCTGAATCACCACCCAGCGGCGTATCCACCGAGGTGATCCGCTCATTCAGGCGCAGCATGCGGCTGACGTCATGCACCGGGCGATCCAGCTGCTCGGCGATCTCTTCAGCGCTCGGCTCGTGATCCAGCTTATGCGACAGCTCACGCGCGGTGCGCAGATAAACGTTCAGTTCCTTTACGATATGAATCGGCAAGCGAATCGTCCGGGTTTGGTTCATAATTGCCCGCTCAATGGTCTGCCGGATCCACCAGGTTGCGTAGGTGGAAAAACGGAATCCGCGCTCCGGATCGAATTTTTCCACTGCGCGAATCAGACCAAGATTACCCTCTTCAATTAAATCCAGCAGAGCCAATCCGCGGTTTCCGTAGCGCCGGGCGATTTTCACCACCAGCCGCAGGTTACTTTCGATCATCCTGCGGCGCGACGCCTCGTCTCCGCGCAAAGCCCGGCGGGCAAAAAAGACTTCTTCCTCTGCGGTCAGAAGCGGCGAAAATCCAATTTCTCCCAGGTAGAGCTGGGTTGCATCCAAAACGCGCTGTGACACGCTGCCCTGAGACAAAACCTCATCATCCAGAGCTTCTGTGTCCACGGGCTCCTCAACGAGTACCTTCTCGTCAAACGCTTCTTCTCCGCCTTCGTCGAAGTCGACATCCTCATTTAACTCGTTAACTTTCAGCGTATTCTGGCTCATAGCTGTATCCTACCCGTGTTTTTGTGAGAGCAGGATTCACGTCCCGCTCAGACTATCGCTGCGGCAAATAACGCAGCGGGTTTACGGATTTCCCCTTATAACGAATTTCAAAGTGCAAGCGAACTGAACTGGTACCGGTGCTTCCCATGGTTGCGATTTTCTGTCCCGCCTTCACTTCTTGTTGTTCCCGGACCAGCATTGTGTCGTTGTGGGCGTAGGCGCTCAGGTAATCGTCATTGTGCTTGATGATGATCAGATTACCGTAACCACGCAGCGCGTTACCGGCATAAACCACACGGCCGTTAGCCGTAGCCTGGACCGCCTGCCCGCGTGAGCCCGCGATATCGATACCTTTATTGCCGCCTTCCGCTGACGAGAAGTTGTCGATGATCTTGCCATCAGTGGGCCAACGCCACGTTCCCACGGGGGCCTCACTGCCTGACGAGCTAGGTGTTGTCGCTGCCGCAGTGGCGGTGGTCGCCGTCGCTGCCGTAGCGCCAGATGAAGGCAACATTTTGCCAACATTCTGTTTACCCGAATTATCAGAATACGCGCTGGTTGGCTGAGAAGCAACACTCGTCGTTTGAATCTGATTTCCTGAAGGCGGTCTCGGCACGCCGTTGGTTCCGTCACTGGCGGCCAACATACCGCCGCTGGCCGCGCCGTTGCCGCCCAGCTTGATGACCTGGCCCACGTTCAGGCTGTAAGGCGCAGGAATATCGTTTTTGGCCGCCAGATCGCGGAAGTCATTACCGGTAATCCAGGCGACGTAAAACAGCGTATCGCCACGTTTGACCGTGTACGTGTCGCCGTTGTAACTCCCTTTCGGGATATTCTGGTAAGCGCGGTTATAAACGATGCGCCCGTCGGCGTCGGTTTGTACCCCACCGCCGCCGCTGCTGCTGGCAGGCAGCATTTTTCCGCCGCCGCCGTCTGCGCCGCCTCCGTTCACCGAACTGATCGGCGCAGAAGTATTCTCGCCCCCTGTACATCCTGCCAGCCATAATGTAACCAAGGTGCACGCCGCCATCCGGCGCCACTTAATCATCGGGCTTCCCGCGTTCATGCTTCCCCCATGATAGCAATATCAATCAGCGATAAATCCAGACCGGTTCCCGTGTCGCCTTATGGCGATCCGGAGCCGGAATAACATAACCGGCAAAACAGCGGAGGCTCTCCGCCGTATCGGCACACGGCCTAACGTAATGAATTGGACACCAAAAAGATATAGTGGGTCAAATAAGAATAATTCAGCAATATACATTCCCTCACTTTAGGCCAATTCTCCCTTAATGAGGGGCACGAAGCGTACCGGTTCGACGTTTTCCACGAATATGTCCTGCCCGCGGCGCTGTACGCATTGTAAATACTGGGTTTTTTCCTGTTCGCCAACCGGCAGAACCAGGCGCCCCCCGTCCGCCAGCTGGCTCAGCAACGCGGCGGGAATTTCCGGCGCCGCCGCGGTGACGATGATGGCGTCAAACGGCCCGCGTGATGCCCAACCCTGCCAGCCGTCGCCGTGGCGCGTCGAAACGTTGTGTAAATCCAGCTGCTTCAGGCGGCGTTTCGCCTGCCATTGCAGGCTTTTAATCCGCTCCACGGAGCAAACGTGACCAACCAGATACGCCAGCACCGCCGTTTGATAACCGGATCCCGTACCGATCTCCAGCACGCGGGAGTCGGCACGCAGCTTCAGCAGCTCCGTCATCCTGGCCACCATATAAGGCTGGGAAATCGTCTGGCCGGAACCGATAGGCAGCGCGGTATTGTCATAGGCCTTATGCGACATCGCCTCGTCGATGAAACGGTCGCGCGGCACTCTGGACAAGGCCTCCAGTACCCTTTCGTCCTGAATGCCCAGCTGGTGCAGAGAGTGCAACAAAGTCTGTATACGCTTGTCTACCATATTTCGCTGATCTCCGCCTGGTCCAGCCACGCAGAAAGCCGCTCCTGCGCGCCGTACGCCGTCAGGTCTACCTGCAACGGCGTCACGGAAACATAACCCTGTTCAATCGCGGCAAAGTCGGTGTCCGGCCCGGCGTCCTGTTTTTCGCCGGGCGGGCCGATCCAGTAAAGCTGCCGGCCACGGGGATCCTGCTGCGCGATAACCTGCTCCGCCGGATGGCGGCTGCCGCAGCGCGTCACCCGGATGCCTTTGATTTCTCCGGGCGGAAGATCCGGAACGTTGACGTTCAGAATCCGTCCGGTTCGCAGAGGATATTGGCTTAACGCCTTGAGTAAACGGCAGGCCACCGACGCCGCCGTGGCGAAATGGCGGGTACCGTTAAGGGAGATCGCCAGCGCGGGAAAACCGAGATGCCGCCCCTCCATTGCCGCCGCCACCGTCCCGGAATAAATAACGTCGTCACCCAGATTAGGGCCGGCGTTGATGCCGGACACCACGATGTCCGGACGCGGGCGCATCAGGGCGTTAACGCCGAGATAAACGCAGTCTGTCGGCGTACCGTCAATCACGCTGATATCTCCGTTCTCCAGCGTTTGCGTACGCAGCGGGGTTTCCAGCGTCAGCGCGTTGGATGACCCGCTGCGGTTGCGATCGGGCGCCACCACCTGAACCTGGGCAAACTGACGCAGCGCGTCGCCCAGCACGCGAATGCCGGGTGCGTTTACGCCATCATCGTTACTCAGCAATATGCGCATCGCTATCGTCCCGTAAAAGCAACTCACGCACCACGCTGGTAGCGAAACTGCCGGCCGGCAGCGCAAACTCCAGCTCCAGCGTCGCATCGTCCCACCACGACCAGCGCATTGCCTGCGGCAGCAACAGGCAGGCGCGCCGCGCCGGCTCAACGCGTTCACGCCGCAGCAGCGTTAACAGATCGTCCGCGCCATTGAGAGCCTGTAACTCAAACGCCAACCCTTGATCGCGGGTGCCCGGTTCACCATCGCCGGGCAGAGGCGCGGTAATATGCAGCTCGCCGCGCTCAAGGCGCTGCTGCGCATCGGCCAGTTCTTCGTCGCTGACGACGAACCAGCTGCCGCGCCCGGCCAGTTGCAGGGCGTCGCCGGGCAACGCCGTGGCTTGCAACCCCTGTTTCAGGCGCTCGCTGACGATGTGGTTAAACAGGGCGCTGCGGGCGGCGGAAAGATAAAAGCCGCGCTTGGCGCGCTCTTTCACCCTGATTTCATCGCGCGCCCAGCGCAATGCCTGAACGACGTTGTTGCCGCCGTGGCCGAAACGTTGCTCGCCGAAATAGTTCGGCACCCCGCCGGCGCTCACGGCCTGCAGACGTTGCTCTACGTCATCACGCTCGCTGATATGGCGCAACACCAGGCGGAAATGGTTCCCCTTCAGCGTACCAATCCGCAGCTTGCGGCGATGGCGCGCGTAACGCAGCACTTCACAGCCTTCCAGCAGGAAGCGGCTGAAGTCGGGATCGTCTTTCCCCGGCATATGCAGGCAGAACCACTGCTCGGTAACCGCATGACGATCTTTCAGCCCGGCATAACTCACCGCGCGGGCGGGAATATGGCAAAAACGGGCCAGATTGTCCGCGACAAACTGAGTGTTACATCCCTCTTTGCGGATTCTGACCAGAAGATGTTCGCCGTCGCCGTCCGGTTCAAATCCCAAATCTTCGGAAACAAAGAAATCTTCGGGAAACGCTTTCACCACGCCGTGCGCGCAAGGCTGCCCGTGCAGAAAGGTAAGCTGATTCAACTCCGTCGCGTCAAACCCCATCCGCTTACTCCTTAATCAACAGCGCGACTGCTTCGCAGGCAATGCCTTCGCCGCGGCCGGTGAAACCCAGTTTTTCCGTAGTCGTGGCTTTGACGTTAACATCGTCCATGTGGCACAGCAGGTCTTCAGCCAGGTTTACCCGCATTTGCGGGATATGCGGCGCCATTTTCGGCGCCTGCGCAATAATCGTGACGTCCAGGTTGCCCAGGCGATAGCCTTTTTCACGGATGCGCCGCCAGGCTTCGCGCAGCAGCTCCCGGCTGTCGGCGCCGCGAAAGGCGGGATCGGTGTCCGGAAACAGTTTACCGATATCCCCCAGCGCCGCCGCGCCCAACAACGCATCAGTCACCGCGTGCAGGGCGACATCGCCGTCGGAATGCGCAATCAATCCCATGTCATAAGGAATGCGCACGCCGCCGATGATCAAAGGGCCTTCTCCGCCCAGTTTATGCACGTCGAAACCGTGACCGATTCGCATCAGGCATTCTCCTGTGAATAACGTTGCCATTGTGTGAATTGAGACAGATAAAACCCGGCCAGGGCCAGATCTTCCGGACGGGTAACCTTAATATTATCAGAACGTCCGTGAACCAACAGGGGGTGATAACCGCAATGCTCCAGCGCCGATGCTTCGTCGGTCACGATGGCGTTTTCCCGCAGGGCACGCTCCAGGCACAAGGCGAGCAGTTCGGCTGGGAAAAATTGCGGCGTCAGGGCATGCCACAAATCTTCGCGGTCAACGGTATGCGAGATCGCCGTTTCCCCGGCTTCGGCGCGTTTCATGGTGTCGCGCACCGGCGCAGCCAGAATGCCGCCGACCCGCGAATGCGCGCGGATCGCCAGCAGGCGCTCTAAATCGTCGCGGTGCAGGCACGGACGCGCCGCGTCGTGCACCAGCACCCAATGCGTCCCCGGCGCGGCGCGCAAGGCCGCCATGACGGAATCGGCACGCTGCGCGCCGCCCACCACCCGCTGAACGCGCGGATCGCGCGCCAGAGGCAGCGCGTCAAAATGTTGGTCACGGGGATTCAGCGCCACGACGACGCGGGAAACCGCCGGGTGGGAAAGCAATGCGCCGACGGCATGCTCCAGTATCGTTTTCCCTGCAATAGACAAATATTGCTTAGGAAGTTCGCTCTGCATACGGCTGCCCGTACCGGCGGCGGGAACGATGGCGACAATGTCGGAAACGGGGGAGATCGCTGGATTTATCATGCGTTATCGGCTTTTTATTTCAGGATCGCTTCTTTATAGGATCAACATTAAGTCAATGAACGCCGTATTCAACAACGAAACGGGGATACCCGAACGGGAAAACGGCGAAATATCATCAGTTACGGGCGGAATTCGAAGAGTATAGCCGGTTGTTCGCCGCCGGTTGCGGAGCGCTGCTGCGCCGGCTCTGCTCCGGCACCAGGCGATAAAAAGTCTCGCCGGGCTTAATCATGCCCAGTTCATTGCGTGCGCGTTCCTCGATAGCCTCCTGGCCACCGTTAAGATCGTCTATTTCAGCAAAAAGCTGATCGTTGCGCGCTTTCAGCTTGGCGTTATTGCCTTGTTGGGCCGTCACGTCTTCTTTAACGCGCACGTAATCATGAATGCCGTTTTTACCCAGCCAAAGCGAATACTGAAGCCACCCTAACAGCGCCAACAGCAACAGCGTTAATTTACCCATCCACGCCCCCTGAAAATCCGAGCAATCATCCCATAACTTTTAGCCGGACTCCACACCGTGGGCCAAATTCACCGCCTTTTCGCCCCGCTCCGGATAACTTTCAGCCAATTCTTTTTGTTATGCCGGAAAAATGTATCGGTATTGACTACTTTCCGCCCCGGATCAGGCCGCCCAGACCGCGTCGTTCCATAAAAGCCGCCGTCAAATGGCGCACCTCGGTCGACATCTGGGTTTCCAGCACCCGCTCTGCCAGCGAGCGGGCCTCATCCAGCGTGATATTACGCAACAGGTATTTGATGCGCGGAATACTGTGACCGTTCATGCTCAGGTTGCAGTAGCCCATGCCCACCAGCAGCAACGCGCACATGGGGATCCCCGCCATCTCGCCGCAAATACTGACCGGTAACTCCAGGCGCCGGCACTCGGTGGCGATATAGTGCAGCACGCGCAGCATGGCCGGATGCAGGCTGTCGTAGAGCGACGCCACGCGCGTGTTGTTGCGATCGACGGCCAGCAGGTACTGGGTTAAATCATTGGTGCCGACGGAGATAAAATCCACCCGCCCGGCCAGATACGGCAGCAGAAACGCCAGCGCAGGCACTTCCAGCATCACGCCGATGCGCGGCTTGGGCAGCGCGTAGCCAATCATCTCCTCCACCTCGCGGCCGGCGCGTTCTATCAGGCGCCGGGCTTCATCGACTTCGTCCAGCGTGGTGATCATCGGCAGCAGGATATTAAGATTGCCGCTGGCGGCGTTGGCGCGCAGCATCGCCCGCACCTGCACCAGAAAAATTTCCGGCTGATCGAGGGTGACGCGGATGCCGCGCCAGCCGAGACTGGGGTTCTCTTCGTTAATCGGCAGATAAGGCAGTTGTTTATCCGCCCCGATGTCCAGCGTACGCAACGTTACCGGCTTTTGCGGATTCAGCTGCAGCATGCCCTGGTACTGCGCCACCTGCTCCTCTTCCGAGGGAAAACCGCTTTGCAGCATGAAGGGAATTTCCGTGCGGTACAGGCCGACGCCGTCGATGCGTTTGTCCAGGCGCTGTTCGTGCTCCGCGCTCAGGCCGGCATTGAGCATCACCAGAATGCGTTCGCCGCTTTTCAGGTAAGCCGGGCTTTCTACATCATCTTCCGCACGTTTGCTCAGCTCGCTTTCTTCGCTCAGCAGGCGCTGATACTCCTGAATCAGCACCGGTTCAGGATCGACTACCACCTCACCACGGTAACCGTCCACAATCAGCAAACGCTGATGCAGCAGGGAGGTCTGAATGTCCGCCCCCATCACCGTCGGCACGCCCATCGCACGCACCAGGATCGCCGCGTGGGAGTTAGCCGCGCCATCGCGCACCACCACCGCGGCCAGCCGTTCCGGCGGCACCTCGGCCAGAATGGTGGCTGTCAGTTCGTCGGCCACCAGCACGAAACGCGGCGGCCACTGATTCGGGCTGGAAATATCGTCATCGAGATGAAACAGCAGGCGCTGACCCAGCGCGCGCAGATCGCCCGCCCGCTCGCGCATGTAGGGGTCCTGCAAACTGGCGAACTGGGCGGCAAAATGTTCGATCACCTGTTTGACCGCCCATTCAGCGACGGCGCCGCCGTCAATCTCCTTCATCAACTCGCCCTTGAGCCGGGCGTCATTCAGCAGGTGGGAATAAAGATCGAAAATCGCCGCGCTCTCTTTTTGGGAGCCGGCGGTAAAACGTTTACTGAAGCGGCGGAATTCATTGCTGGCCTCTTCCAGCGCGATCGTCAAGCGCTCGCGCTCGCTCTCAGGGTCCAGCGAAGAAGCCCGGTACACCTGATCAAGCGAGGGTTGGCTGATATCGACCCAGCCTTCGGCCACCGCGATGCCCGGCGACGCCGCAATGGCCCGGATGCGGCTGTGGCGCAACCGCCCGAACACGCCGTTGAGTTGGGCGGAGGAGAGAATGCCGGCCAACTGCGTCGCCAGCGTCACCAAAAATGACTCTTCGCTCTCATCGAACTGGCGCGGTTCACGCTGCTGCACCGCCAGTACGCCCAGCAACTGGCGGCGATAGATGATTGGCGCGCCAAGAAAAGCGCGGAAACGCTCTTCCTTCACCTGGGGGACGTATTTGAAGCTGGGGTGGCTGGGCGCGTCAGCCAGGTTGATCGGTTCGGCCAGGCGGCCGACCAGGCCGACGATCCCTTCGTCGAACGCCAGCGTAATCACGCGGCCGCGCGGCTTTTTCAGCCCGCGCGTCGCCATCAGGTAGTAGCACTGGCGGTCATTGTCAGCCAGATAGACGGAGCACACCTCCGTATCCATCGCCAGACAGGTTTCATTGATAAGCACTTCCAGTGCCTCATCCAGGCCGGGGGCCGCAGCCACCTTCTCCACGATTTCCCGCAAGCGCGTGAGCATTTTGCCCGTTAACCTCTCCGACGACGATGAGCAGGCGCATTGCGGCCGGACGGCGGCACGCTCTCCTGCAACGGCAGAACCACCGGCGCGAACTCTTTCATCACCCGGCGGTAAACATCTCGTTTAAAAGATACAACCTGTCGCACCGGATACCAAAAACTTACCCAGCGCCACCCGTCAAACTCGGGCGTACTGCTTTGCTGCACGTCAATCGCAGCATCGCCGCTCTGCAATTGCAGCAAGAACCACTTCTGTTTCTGGCCGATGCAAACCGGTTTTGTATCCCAACGCACCAAACGTTTCGGTAATTTATAGCGCAACCAATTGCGGGTTGAGGCCAATACTTTTACGTCCTTGCGCCCCAGCCCCACTTCTTCAAACAGTTCACGGTACATCGCCTGCTCAGCCGTTTCGCCGGGATTTATTCCGCCCTGAGGAAACTGCCAGGAGTGCTGACCGTAACGACGGGCCCATACTACCTGCCCCTGCCGATTACAGATTACGATACCAACATTCGGGCGGTAGCCATCATCATCGATCACCGGACTACCTCAATAACGCAAATCGCAAGATACGATGATTGTTTCACACTCCCCGGTGGCGGTAAACCACTGGTTCACAGGAGTTAGCGCTGGACGACATCTGGATAACTCAGATCGGCCACCCGAGTTATGAACAGCCCGATGGCGGGAAATGCGGTTTTATTCACTTTTTCTGTGGATATATTTGTGCAGAACTTAAGGGAAAAGCCGGTAAAACTTCGGATAACCTTACGGAGGGGAAAAGAATAAAGTTATTTTACTTTTTATTATTCAAATAAATAGTGATTTCCCCACAGCATGGAAACGTATAAAAATGTGATATTCAGCAACTCTATGCATTGCTGTGGCGAAAGATCAATCAACGCCTTTTTTATCCACAGATTGATTGTCAAAGTTGTGTGCAGAGGCGTCAATTTCGCAAAAAACCGCCCCAGTCAAGCCTGTAAATCAAACCAGTGATTGGATAACCTGGCCGTTATCCCAAAAATCTGTGGATAACTTAGTGTAAGATCCTGTTCATTGTCAGTGTCTATCCGTGCACAATAGAAAATCGCCGCTCACTTACGCACACAACGAAAAATAAAACTGTTTGTTAATCATGGTATTATTGATAACTTCGTGGTGATGGCGATAACGCGGCAGTAAAAGCGATTATTTCAGCTCATTTTTTAACCACTCCGCATTCACTCTTTCAACGTTAGGGTTGCCAATGAAGAACGCTCTCCGACAACAATGTTGCAGGATGAAAATCCGCCGATGAACGGCCCTTCGGTTTCTCAGACCCCGCCTTCCAGCCCGGCTCAGCTGTTGGAACGCGCCCGCGCGCTGGCGGGTTACAGCCTGGGTGAGCTTGCCACGCTGGCCGGCGTGGCGATTCCGCGCGATCTGCGGCGTGACAAGGGTTGGGTCGGCATGTTGCTGGAACTGTACCTGGGCGCCAGCGCGGGCAGCAAACCGGAGCAGGACTTCCCCGATCTCGGCATCGAGCTGAAAACGATTCCGATCGACGCGGCGGGAAAACCGCTGGAAACCACCTTCGTCTGCGTCGCGCCGCTGACCGGCAACAGCGGCATTACCTGGGAATCCAGCCACGTACGGCATAAGCTCCAGTGCGTGTTGTGGGTGCCGGTTGAAGGCGAACGGGCCATTCCGCTCGCCGAACGCCGCGTGGGCGCGCCGCTGCTGTGGCGGCCGGATGAGGAAGAAGAGGAGCGCCTGCGCCGCGACTGGGAAGAACTGATGGATATGATCGTGCTCGGTAAGGTGGAACGCATCACCGCCCGTCATGGCGAAGTGATGCAGATCCGCCCCAAAGCGGCCAACAGCCGCGCCCTGACGGAAGCGGTAGGCGAACGGGGCGAGCCGATCATGACGCTGCCGCGCGGCTTTTACCTGAAGAAGAACTTCACCGCCGCCATCCTGGCACGCCACTTCCTGATATAAACCCGACTTTTTCACCCCGTTTGCTACGCTTAATGCTACGGGCGGGTTGCGTCCGTTTATATCAGGAGGATTCCATGCACAAACATCTGTTCACCGCGTTGGCTATCGCCATCGTGCTCAGCGGTTGCTCCAGTGACTACGTGATGTCGACCAAAAGCGGTCAGATGATCGTTACTCAAGGCAAGCCTAAAATCGATAAACAAACGGGCATGACCAGCTATATCGATCAAGACGGCAACGCCCGTCAGATCAATACCGATGAAGTTTCAGAAATGGTTGAGAAATAACGCGGATTACCCCGTCGGCGGGAGCATCTGTGTTGCGAAAACCGGGCAATCCCCTTTATCAAAGACAAAGACGCTCTCCGCCTGCCCCTGATGGTAAACCAGCATCACCTTCATATTGAACTCCTTCACGCCGCGCTCCGCGCAATGAGGAGAAAACGCCTTGCGGGCAAGTACGGACAAATGAGACTCATCCATCATGACATCCCCGGCAATGCGATAGACAAACACCAGCGTTTTGTTCTCCAGACGCACCTTTTTCAGCTCAATCTCTTTGGAACTGAGCCCGGCGTCGGGGCGGTTATCAATGTAGCGCTCAACCATCGTGCGCCGGTATTCCACCCATTGCAGCGGGTTATCCTTCTTCGCCTGCGCCCAGCGTAGCAGATAACCGCTGCTGCACAATGAAAGCAGCACCGCCAGCAGCAGCAGCGTCAGCACCTCGCGGTACCGTTTCCCCGCCAGCCACAACGGCTTTCCGCTGAGCAACCGGCGACTCCCGCTCGCCGCCACGGCGCCAAACAGATAAAAACAGGTGAAAAGGACGGTGATAACCAGGTTAAACAACACCCCCTGGCTGTACAGATACAGTATCCCCCCGGAGAAACTCCCCAGCAGCAACCAGGCACAGACACGCGGAAATTTCACCATTCCCAGCAACAGCAACAGCGTTACCGGGCCGGCGATTATAAAGGCAACGAGCAACGGGGGAGAATCAAAGTCCTCGACATCAAGCAGATAGAGCAGCACCGAAACCAATGCTGAGATGACGGCGGCAATAATGCCGCACAATTGATAAAAACGTAAATGTTCCGGCAAGTCCGTTTGTGCTGGTGATATTTCAGGCTCCGCTGAATATATCGGTTCACGGGGTCTCATTTCAGAAACTGTACAACGTTATAATCGGGATAATATACAGTTAACAAACATATCATTATAATTATAAATAACGTAGTGAAACTTTCTGTCCGCACTTTCCCCTTCACCTGCAGCGAAGAGTCATACTGTCCGGGTCAGCGTTAGCTTCCCCGGCAACAGATTGATCACTCAGCGAATTATTTCAGATTCAATGCATCACGAATGATAAAGAACAGATCGGTTTGATCGAGCAATCCGCTGACGTTCGCCGCGCGCGGGCCGTAAGCGGCTACCCGCAGTTGCGTGCCGGTATGGCCCTGGGAGTCCCCTTCAGCGTTACCGTAACTGATCGCCATCAGCGCTCCGTCGCGGGTTTTCAGCAGCTGCGTCAACCCCGGCGCCTTCGCGTTGGCGGCAATAATCTGGCTGGAGTGGGCGTGGTCTGCCGTAACGATGACCAGCGTATTACCGTCTGCTTCGGCAAACGCCAGCGCTGCCTGTACTGCCTCATCTAAATCGACGGTTTCGCCAAACTGCCCGCAGGGGTTGGCGTCGTGATCCTGCTTGTCAATCGAGGCGCCCTCAACCTGCAGGAAGAAGCCTTTGTCGTTTACCTTCAGCAAATCAATCGCTTTTTCAGTCATCTGCGCCAGCGTCGGCTGACCCGGATTGCGCTTCGGGTTATCGGCGCACACCACGGGCTGATCCGTCAGGTTGCCGTGATAGCTCGCCTTCGGCCCCAGCCAGCGCACCGGCATATTGCCGTCGGCAAACAGTCCGAGCACCGGTTTTTGCTGATTGGCCTGCGTCAGCCCGTTCAGCGCCGTCAGGTTATCCACCAGTTGATAACCGCGTTCCTGCGCCTGCTGAAGCAGGGTTTTGCCCTGCCATTTTCCGGCATTAGCCACTTCGGCGAAGGTTTTCATTCCGCCGCCGAGCGTCACGTCCGCGCGGGCGTTCAGGAGCTGTTCCGTTATCGATCCCAGGCCGCCGTTTTCCAGCGCATCCGTCGGGCAGACTTCGCTGGTGGCCTTCGGGCCGTAGCACTTGCGCGCCGTCACGTGCGCCACTAACGCCGCCGGCGTGGCGTCCTGCAACTCCGCGGTGGAGACATTACCCGTCGCCTTACCTGCCGCCTTCGCCATTTCCAGCAGCGTAGTATGTGCTTTGCCGTACACGTCCACGGCCAGCGCGCCGTTATAGGTTTTCACCCCGGTGCTCCAGGCGGAAGCGGACGCGGCGGAATCCGTCACATAGTCAGGCTTATGGCTTTTCTTATCCAGCGCATAGTGCGTGTACTGTCCGGTCCACGGCAACGCATCAATGCCTTTAAAATAGCCGCCCGCGCCTTCCGCGTAGTTACGCGCGGCGGTGATCTCTGAATCGCCCATGCCGTCGCCGATAAGCAGAATCACGTTTCTGGCCGGGCGATCGTTCAGCAACCCACGCAGCGCCGCGGTTTGATCCCCGCTCAGACGGCGCGCGCCGCCGAAATGGGTGATATCGCCCTGCGCCGCTCTGGCGGCCGGCAGCGCTTCATTCGCCGCTCCGGTTTGCGGAACTGCGGCAAGCAGGCTCAGTGCAGACAGGGAAAGGAAAGCCACTTTTTTCACCGAACTATCTCCTTGTAGAAAAATACGCTTAAATATCAAAATCGGGTGTTATGCAGAACGCATCCTACTGAGCGCGAGTATAGGCAGCTTGAGTGACGTTTTTGTGACACACTGGCAGTACAACGATAATTCAGCAAACACCACCACCCACGAGGAAATCGGCCATGTACTATCACCGTATCCCCCACAGTACGCTGGAAGTCAGCGAGCTGGGTCTCGGTACCATGACGTTCGGAGAGCAAAACAGCGAAGCCGATGCCCACGCACAACTGGATTTGGCTGTCGCCGCCGGCATTAACCTGATTGACGCCGCGGAAATCTATCCGGTGCCGCCACGTCCGGAAACACAAGGCAGAACGGAAGAATTTATCGGCTCCTGGCTGAAGAAGCGCGGTGCGCGCGATAAAGTGGTGCTGGCGACAAAGATCGCCGGCCCCGTGCGCGGCTCGGATGCGGAAGTTCGCCCGCAGCAGGCGCTGGATCGGAAGAACATCCGCGCAGCGCTGGATGCCAGCCTGCAACGCCTTAACACCGACTATATCGATCTCTATCAGTTGCACTGGCCGCAGCGTTCGACCAACTGCTTCGGCCGCCTCGGTTATACCTATAGCGACGCGAAACCCGTGGTAACGCTGCTGGAGACGCTGGAAGCGCTGACCGAGCAGGTACGGGCAGGGAAAATCCGCTACATCGGCGTGTCGAACGAAACGCCGTGGGGCGTGATGCGCTACCTGCAACTGGCGGAAAAGCATGAACTGCCGCGCATCGTTACGATCCAAAACCCGTACAGCCTGCTCAACCGCAGCTTTGAAATCGGGCTGGCGGAAATCAGCCAGCACGAAGGCGTGGAATTGCTGGCGTACTCGGCGCTGGGCTTCGGCACCCTGACCGGCAAGTACCTCAACGGGGCGAAACCGGCGAATGCCCGCAATACCCTGTTCAGCCGTTTTACCCGTTATTCATCGCCGCAAACGGAGCAGGCCGTGGCCGCATACGTCGCTCTGGCGCGCAAACACGGGCTGGACCCGGCCCAGATGGCGCTGGCATTTGTGCGTCAGCAGCCGTTCGTCGCCAGCACGCTGGTGGGCGCAACGACGCTGGAGCAACTGAAGACCAATATCGCCAGCCGGGAACTGGTGCTGGATGAGGACGTGATGCAGGCGTTGGAGGATATTCACCGGCAGTATACGATCCCGGCACCCTGAGCAAACAGATTAACAAAACTTATCATTACCAGGTAAAAACTAAAACATCATCTATAATCTCACTCTGAATCATCAGCGTACCCCGACGGGATTACGCTGATGTTCGCACAGCAAAAGTCATTGTAAAACCCATGAAATTTTCCGGTCAGGAGAACATTCTCTTTCGGCCATACAATGCATATTCTTCTCAGGGCATTTATTATGTCTACATCCACAGCAAGAATTTCCTTCGGTAAAACATTCGCTTTTCTGATTGCCGCCATTGCACCGAATGCCGGTCATGCGGACAGCGCCAAATTTCCCGTAGTAACCGTACCTGCGCAAGCGGGAGCCGTTAACGGCAGGAGCGAAAATTCAGATGCCTTTATGTGGCACGTGTTTACGCAAACCGTGACACCGGCGCCCGGCAACCCAGCCCTGGTGGAGTTTGAAACCTGGGCCTCCGACGAAGACACCTTCACGCTTAAACCGGCCTGGCCGGCGGCCGGCGCAGCGAAAAAGCTGCACCAAAGCCTGCTGCTGACCGTCAATAACCCGCATACCCCGCCGGCGCTCAACTGCAGCCCGCCGGGGAATCCGGGCGTGGGCGGATTTCCGCTGACCGGAACGCCTGCGCCCTGTATTGCGGAGGAAACCCGGCGCAACCGCCCGCAGTTTGACTACATCGTCAAACACGATCTGTATACGCAAAACGGCCTGCTTCAGGCCTACGGCAACAAATTCAAGGTGGATATGCCGGTTTCATCCGTGTCGGTTAAGGCAGACTGGGTCCCCGCACAAACCCTGGTGCAATGGCTTCCGCAACTCAAAAACGCAGATGGCGTGAAAAGCCAGTATTACACAGCGACAGTCGTCGAAAACGGCCAAACCACGACCTACGGCCTGGTTTCGATGCACATCAGCAGCAAGCAAAACCCCAAGTGGGTCTGGGCTACGTTTGAGCATCAGTTGAATCCGGGACGCTGCGACAGTATCGGCTGCTATGACAGCTTCGGCGCGCAGAAACCGGTTGTTCCGCCCGATCGTTCCCAGGCCAATACCCAGTATGGCGCCTGCGCCAAAACGGATGCGCTGACGTCGGAAATGAAAAACGCCAATCTTGCGCCTGTTTGGGCGAATTATTGCCTGAAGTCGACGCAGGTGGATTACACATCTGCAGACGGTACGCCAAACGTACTGGCGAACTCGGTCATTGAGGGGATTACAGCGAATGTGAACGTGGCCTCGGCATCCTGTATTGCCTGCCACGCCTATGCTTCTTTCGGCCCGGGCGGCATCCCCCGCCCGCAGGCCAAGGCCATGATTTCCTACAACCCTAACGGTAAGCCGATTCCCGGAATTTTATCCGGTTCACAGCAGTTCGACTTTATGTGGGGCGTACTGATCGCCCCACTGGGCCCAAGGCAATAACAGAAACCAACGGGTTCCCGCGCTACGCGGGAACCCGTATTATTTCCCGCCGTGCAGCCGCCGCGCGTCAATCACGTCCGGCAACTGATTCAGCTTCGCCAGTACCCGCCCCAGCACCTGCAGGTTATAAATCTCGATCTCCATGTCGATCATCGCCACCTGCTTTTTGGTGTCGCTACGGCTGGCGACCCCAAGTACATTAACCTTCTCGTTCGCCAGGATCGTGGTGATATCGCGCAGCAAACCGCTGCGATCGTTCGCCATTACGCGCACAACCAGCGAATAGCCGCTTGAGTAGCTCTCTCCCCACACCGCGTCCACGATGCGCTCCGGCGCATGATTACGCAGCTCTTCCAGCTGATCGCAGTCCGCCCGGTGAATGGAGATCCCCCTGCCCTGGGTAATAAAACCAACGATTTCATCACCCGGAATCGGCTGGCAGCAACGCGCAATGTGGTGCATCAGGTTACCAACGCCTTCCACCACGATGCGGCCACTCCCCTGATCGGTCCGCGACGCCGACTGCGCCTGACCTTTTTGGGTAAGCTGCTTGAGCGCCTCGCGATCCGCTTCTTCCGCGCTGGGCTTGTTAATTTTCCCTTGCAGGAAGTTCACCATCTGATTGAGGCGGATATCGCCCCCGCCGATCGCCGCCAGCACTTCATCCAGCGAGTTCACGTTATAACGCGGGACCAGCAGTTTTTCCGCTTCTTTCAGGCTGATGCCCAGCCGTTCCAGTTCGTCGTCGAGGATCTGACGCCCGGCGGCGATGTTCTTGTCACGATCCTGCTTGCGGAACCAGTTATGAATCTTGGCGCGCCCGCGGCTGGTCGTGACGTAGCCCAGGTTAGGGTTGAGCCAGTCGCGGCTGGGGTTGGGCTGTTTCTGGGTGATGATCTCTACCTGATCGCCCATCTGGAGCTGGTAGGTGAACGGCACGATGCGCCCGCCGATTTTCGCCCCGATGCAGCGGTGCCCCACGTCGCTGTGGATGTGGTAAGCAAAGTCCAGTGGCGTAGAACCGGCCGGCAAATCGATCACGTCCCCTTTCGGGGTAAAGACGTAAACCCGGTCGTCGAATACCTGGCTGCGTACTTCGTCCAGCATTTCACCGGAGTCCGCCATCTCTTCCTGCCAGGCGACCAGTTTGCGCAGCCAGGCAATGCGCTCTTCATAGCCGGAACGGCCGCCGGACTGCGCGCCTTCCTTATATTTCCAGTGCGCCGCCACGCCCAGTTCGGCGTCTTCATGCATCTGGCGGGTACGAATCTGAATTTCCAGCGTTTTGCCGCGCGGCCCCAGCACCACGGTATGAATCGACTGATAGCCGTTGGGCTTCGGGTTGGCGACATAGTCGTCGAACTCGTTGGGCAGATGGCGGTAATGGGTATGTACGATCCCCAGCGCCGCATAGCAATCCTGCAAACGTTCCACGACAATACGCACCGCGCGTACGTCGTACAGCTCGTCAAACGCCAGTGATTTTTTCTGCATCTTGCGCCAGATGCTGTAAATATGCTTCGGACGTCCGTAGATATCCGCCTTAATGTTCTCTACCGCCATCGCATCGCGCAGCGTCTTCACGAAACTATCAATGTATTGCTCGCGATCGATGCGGCGTTCGTGCAACAGCTTCGCGATGCGCTTGTATTCGTCCGGATGCAGGTAACGGAAGCAGTAATCTTCCAGTTCCCACTTCAGTTGGCCGATGCCCAGGCGGTTAGCCAGCGGCGCATAAATATTGGAACACTCCTTCGCCGCCAGTACGCGCTCATCCTCAGGGGCATCCTTCACTTCACGTAAATGCGCGATGCGCTCCGCCAGCTTAATGACCACGCAGCGGAAGTCTTCCACCATCGCCAGCAGCATACGCCGCACGTTGTCCACCTGCTCCGCGGCCGCAGAGTCATTTTGCGTGGCCTTCAGTTGGCGGATGGCGTCCATCTCCAGCACGCCATGCACCAAATTGGTGATGCCGCTGCCGAAATCCGTCTCGCAGGCTTCGCGATCCATCCGCTTCGCTTCCACCAGCGGAAACAGCAGCGCCGCCTGCAGGCTGTCGATGTCCATACTGAGCGTGGAGAGAATCTCCACCATCTCTACCCCACGCCATAACAACAGCCCGGCGTCATCATGACCCCGCACCTTTTGTTCGCAATAACGCCAGGTTGCAGCTAACTTGTCACACGACTGGGCGGACAGGTTCAGGCTCGCTATCCACTCCTCAAGCGCAAAGTCCTCCGCTTTATTCAAATGTGCACTTCTTACCGCAACCATATACCACCTCTCCCTTGCTCAGTTCGAGAAATCATGAAACCAACGTAAATAACGCCATAGACTCCAGGTGCCCGGTATGGGGAAACATGTCCAGCATCCGCACCCGCTCCAGACGGTATCCTGCCGCCAGCAATACTTTGCTGTCGCGCGCCAGCGTGGTCGGGTTGCAGGACACGTAAACCACGCGTTTCGGCGCCAGCTTGGCAATCTGCGCCATAACGCCGGCCGCGCCGGCGCGCGCGGGGTCCAGCAGAACCTTCTCAAATCCGCGTTGCGCCCAGGGTTGCCGGGTGACGTCCTCTTCCAGATTATGGTGAAAAAATTCCGCGTTATTCAACGTATTACTTTGCGCATTATACTGCCCTTGCGCCACCAGCGAAGCAACGCCTTCCACGCCCGTTACCTGTTTAGCACGCCGGGCCAGCGGCAGGGTGAAATTCCCCATTCCGCAAAACAGATCCAGCACGCGCTCATCCGGCTGAACGTCCAGCCACTCCAGCGCCTGCGCGACCATTTGTCGGTTTACCGCATCGTTTACCTGAATAAAATCCTGCGGACTGAATGCCAAGCGTAGATCATCCACCTGATAATACGGTGCCTCACCGCACAACTTAATCAATCGATCGCTATCGGGTGCAAGATAAATCGTCAAACCTGCTTTTGCACCAAAATTGTGCAAAAGCGCCGTATCGCCCTCATTCAGGGCGTCAAGATGGCGCAACACCAGCACCGGCCCGTTATCGGCCAACACCAACTCCGCATGCCCCAGGCGGCGCACCGCCTTCAGGCTGTTCAGGCAGATACGCAAGGGTTGCAAGAGCGATGCCAGCTCCGGCGCCAGCACCGGGCAAACCTGAATATCGACCAGCTCGGCGGATGCCGCTTTGCGAAACCCCATCGCCAGCTTTTGCTGCCTGGGTAAAAATTGCAGGCCGAGCCGCGCGCGCCGGCGGTATCCGTATTCCGGCCCGGCGATCACCGCCTCAGGCGCTACGTCCTGGCCGGTTTCACGCGCTATCATCCGTTGCAGCGCCGCCGATTTGCTGCGCTGTTGCAGGGCGCCGGAGGCATGCTGCTGCTGGCAGCCGCCGCACACGCCAAAATGGGGGCAACGCGCGTCAACCCGTTCAGGAGACGTCGTCAGCAGGCGCTTCACACGGGCGCGGGAAAACTGTTTTTTCTCCTCCGTGATCTGCACTTCCGCCTGTTCGCCGGGCAGCGCGCCTTCAATAAATATCGCTTTACCGTTATGACGGGCGACGCCCTGACCAAACGGGTCAAGATCGTTAATCGTCACAGTTATGATCTGGCGGGTCGCCACGCGACGGCCGGGAGAGTAGAATAGCGCCATAATGTCGATTGATTTACTCTAATGTATTGAACGGCGCTAATTCTCCCACATTGGAACCCCATGACCAAATACAGCCTGCGCGCGCGCATGATGGTACTGATCCTGGCCCCTACGTTATTGATCGGGTTGTTGCTCAGTACCTTCTTTGTGGTGCACCGTTACAATGAGCTTCAGGAGCAGTTGGTAAATTCAGGAGCCAGCATCATCGAGCCGCTGGCGGTCGCCAGTGAATACGGCATGACGTTCCGCAGCCGGGAAGCGGTACGTCAGCTGATTGGTTTGCTGCACCGGCGGCATTCCGACATCGTTCGCTCCATCGCCGTTTTCGACGCGCAGAACAACCTGTTTGTTACCTCTAACTATCATCACAACTATACCCTGCTGCAGCTGCCCAAAGGCATGGCGATGCCGACCGATTTAATGCTCGCCAAGCGGGGCGATTCGCTGATCCTGCGTACGCCGATCATTTCAGAGAATCATTTTTCAGATAACGACACCAACCCCAACCTGAACCAGCAGTTGGGCTATATCGCCATTGAGCTGGACCTAAGCTCGGTGCGCCTGCAGCAATATAAAGAAGTGTTCGTCGCCACCTTATTGCTGGTGATTTGTCTGTGTATCGCCATGTTGTTCGCCTACCGCCTGATGCGCGACGTGACCGGGCCGATCCGCAACATGGTGAATACCGTAGACCGTATCCGCCGCGGCCAGCTCGACAGCCGGGTGGAGGGCTACATGCTCGGCGAGCTTGATATGCTCAAAAACGGTATCAACTCGATGGCGATGTCGCTGACCGCCTATCATGAAGAGATGCAGCAGAACATCGACCAGGCGACGTCCGACCTGCGCGAAACGCTGGAGCAGATGGAGATTCAGAACGTTGAGCTGGATCTGGCGAAAAAACGCGCGCAGGAAGCGGCGCGCATCAAGTCCGAGTTCCTGGCTAATATGTCGCACGAGCTGCGCACGCCGCTGAACGGGGTAATCGGCTTTACCCGCCAGATGCTGAAAACGCCCCTGACGCCGACCCAGACCGATTACCTGCAAACCATCGAACGCTCGGCCAACAATCTGCTGACCATCATTAACGACGTGCTCGACTTCTCCAAGCTGGAAGCCGGCAAGCTGGTTCTGGAGCATATTCCGTTCCCGCTGCGCGAAACGCTGGACGAAGTGACCATATTACTGGCGCCGAGCGCCCATGAGAAAGGGCTGGAGCTAACGCTCAACATCCGGCGCGATGTGCCCGACTACGTTGTCGGCGACCCGATGCGCATCCAGCAAGTGCTTACCAACCTGCTGGGCAACGCCATCAAATTCACCGAAAAAGGCAACATCGATGTCCGCGTGGAACTGCGCAGCAGCACCTATCAGCATATTGAGCTGGAGGTCCAGGTGCACGATACCGGTATCGGCATCTCCGAACGCCAGCAGTCACAGCTTTTCCAGGCGTTCCGCCAGGCCGACGCCAGTATTTCCCGCCGCCACGGCGGTACGGGGCTGGGGCTGGTCATCACCCAGAAACTGGTTAAGGAGATGGGCGGCGACATCAACTTCCACAGCCAGCCGCATAAAGGTTCTACCTTCTGGTTCCATATTCAGCTGGAGCTGAATCACAACGCGCCGGATCGTCACTATGCGATGGAGCACCTGGCGTCGCTGCGTATGCTTTATATTGAGGGCAACCCGACCGCGGCACAGTGCACCATGGACATGCTGCAAAGCACGCCGCTGGAGGTTGTTTATCACGCCTCGCTGTTGCAGGTGCCGCCGGATGCCCACTACGACATCGTGCTGGGCGGCGTTCCGGTCACTTTTGACATCAACAACCAGGTTGACTACGAGAGAATCAATACCCTGGTGGGTTTCGGAGATCGTACGCTGCTCGCCATGCCCAGCCATATCATGATTGAAATGGACAGAATCAAGGCGCTCGGCGTGGAAAGCTGCATCGCCAAGCCGCTGAGCAGCAACCGCCTGTTCCCGATCCTGGTGGAAAGCCCGGTGCCGCAGGCTAAATCTTTGCCGCAGGCCGCGGAGGAACGGCTCCCGCTGACGGTTATGGCGGTTGACGATAACCCCGCCAACCTCAAACTGATCGGCGCCCTGCTGGAAGAGCTGGTGGAAACCACACTGCTGTGCCACAGCGGCGAAGAGGCCATCGCCAAAGCGCGCGATAACGATCTGGATATTATCCTGATGGACATACAGATGCCGGAAATGGACGGCATCCGCACCAGCGAGTTTATCCGTAAACAGCCGCGCCATGCGGACACGCCCATCATCGCGGTCACCGCCCACGCGCTGAACGGCGAACGCGATCGCCTGCTGCGCGCCGGTATGGATGACTATCTGGCTAAGCCTATTGATGAAAGCATGCTGCGCCAGTTGCTGGCGCGTTATCACCATGACGTGCTGCCGATAGAAACCAGCGCCCCACCCCAGATGACGCACAGCGACAAAAACCTCTCCCTCGACTGGGAGCTGGCGCTGCGTCAGGCGGCGAACAAAGAGGAGCTGGCGCGCGACCTGCTGGAAATGCTGATCGAGTTTTTACCGCAGGTGCGCGAACGGGTACAGAAAATCATTGATGGCGCCGACGATGCGACCATCCTTGATTTGATCCACAAACTGCACGGCAGTTGCAGCTACAGCGGCGTACCGCGCCTGAAACAGCTTTGCCACTACATCGAACAGCAACTGAGGCAGGACATACCGGTGCCGGATCTTGAGCCGGAATGGATGGAGCTGGTGGATGAGATCGATAACGTGGAAGCCGCGGCCACCGCAAAGCTGAAGGGATAAACGCAGGCAGAGATTGAACCTATCTGAACGCGACTAATTAAAAAAGCCGGCAATATCGCCGGCTTTTGTTTTTTATCTGGCTGACGCTTTTTTCATCCGCTTCGTGCGAACGATTTGCCAGGCCCATACGCCGACTATCGCCAGCGCAAAGAGGGCGCCGAACCCCACGCCAATGGCAATAACCGGCGCACCCAGTTTCACCACCAGCGAATAAAGCCCCAGCATCAGCAGCATCGCGGCGTTTTCACCCAGGTTCTGAACCGCAATCGCATTGCCTGCGCCCACGGTTTCCCGGCCGCGCTCCTGCAATAGCGCATTGAGCGGTACGACGAAAAAGCCGCCGAAAATCCCCACCAGCACCAACAGCAGATAGGAGAACGTCATGCTGCTTTGCAGGGCGAAAATAACAACCGTTACGCCAATCAACACGCCCGCCGGCAGGCAGCGCTTCACCGTTTGCAAGGTAATAAAGCGCGCCGCAGCGCCGGCACCGGCGACGATCCCCACCGCCACCATCGCGTTCAGCATGGTCGGCGTGGCGTTATCCGCAATGCCCAATGCCACCGGCACCCACAGCACCAGCAGAAAACGCAGCGTAACCCCGGCGCCCCAAAACAGGCTGGTGCCCACCAGGGAGAAACGGGCATCATCGTTATTCCATAACGTACGGCAGGCGCCGGTAAACGTGCTGAACATCCGCCCCGGACGCCAGGACGCTGCACGGTGCGCTGCCTGAAGACGCGGGATAAACCAGTTAGCCACTACCGCCGCGCCATACACCACCACGCACAGCCCCAGCGCCGCCAGAATGTGCCAGTCAGCCAGCACGCCGCCCGCAACGGAACCGATCAGGATCGCGGCAATGGTCGATGCTTCCATCAATCCGTTAGCTTTCACCAACTGATCGCCACGGGTAATTTCGCCCAGAATGCCGTACTTGGCCGGTGAGTAAGCCGCGGCCCCCACGCCAACCAGGGTATACCCCAGGAACGGATTGAACCCGAAACAGATAACCAGCGCGCCAAGCAGTTTCAGCGAGTTAGCGACCATCATCACCCGCCCCTTGGAGAAGCTGTCGGCGATCTGCCCAACGAACGGCGCCAGCAGAATGTAGGTCGCAACGAACGCCATCTGCAACACCGGCTGGCTCCAGTCCGGATAAAGTTGCTGCTTAATCACCGCCAGCGTGGCGAACAACAGCGCGTTGTCGCCGAACGCGGAAAAAAACTGAGCCAGAATCACCGCCAGCATACTGCGGTTCAGCAGCGGCTCCGCAGTCTGGGTTGAATCATGCATTGGCTTCCTCCGCGGATTGTTCCGCCATCTGACGCAGGGTAACGAAATCAGGTTTGCCGCTGCCCAGCAGCGGTAATGCTTTGATATAGCGGATATCACGCGGAACCGCCAGTTCCGGCGTGCCGGCCGCGCGCGCCTGGGCAAGCAGTGCATCGCGCTTCAGGTTGGTATCTGTGGTAAACAGCACCAGCGCTTCCCCTTTGCTGCTGTCGGCACGGGAAGTCGCGGCATGCTGGGCATCCGGCGAGGCGCGCAGCGCCAGTTGCTCGACGCTTTCCAGCGACACCATTTCTCCGGCCAGCTTGGCGAAGCGTTTTACACGCCCCTGAATGGTGCAATAGTTCATGTCGTCCAGCGTGACGATATCCCCGGTGTCGTACCACCCTTCTTCTTTCACGCCCTGCGCATTCTCCGCCGACGGCGCTTCCAGCACGCCCGGATTCTCCACCCGCAGATAGCCCTTCATGATGTTCGGCCCCCGCAGCTGCAAGCGCCCGCCCTGCGAAATGCCGTTCACCGTGATCAGGCGCGCCTCCATTGAGGGTAAGATACGCCCTACGCTGCCCAGTTTCGTCGCCATCGGCACGTTGATGGACACCACCGGCGCACACTCGGTCACCCCATACCCTTCCAGGATGCGGATACCGAATTTTTCCTGCCAGATTTTCTGCGTCGTGGAGGAAAGTTTCTCTGCGCCCGCCACCACGTAGCGCAGACGGGCGAAGTCGTAAGGATGAGCGAAACGGGCATAGTTGCCGAGGAAGGTCGACGTCCCGAACAGCACCGTGCAGTTCAGGTCATACACCAGCTCCGGCACCACGCGATAGTGCAGCGGGCTGGGATAGAGAAACACCCGGCTGCCGGTCATCAGCGGCGTCAACAGCCCTGCCGTCAGGCCAAAGGCGTGGAACAGCGGCAGAGCGGACATGAAGCGATCGCGCGGCGTGAAATCCGCCACCGTGCGGATCTGTTCGACGTTCGCCATCAAACTGGCATGTGAATGCACCACGCCCTTGGGATACCCTTCCGAGCCGGACGTAAACAGAATGACCGCATTGTCCTGCGGCTGTTGCGGCAGCATGGCGCGCGCCGGGAACAGCAGATGGCGCAGCACCCACAGTTTGTCATCGCGCGTTATCGTGTCTTTCAGATCTTCCAGGTAAACCCAGTTCGCTTCGGTCACCTGCTGCGGCAGGTGAGTCAGGTTGCCTTTCTCCAGAAACTGGCGCGATGTCACGATCGTCTTGATATTCGCCGCCAGCATGGCGTTTTTAATGCCGTTAACGCCGGACGTATAGTTCAGCATCGCGGGCACCCGGTTGCGCATGGTGGCGCCGAAGATGGCCGCGGCCGCGACGGTGGCATTGGGCAGCAGCACGCCGACGTGCTCTTTCTCCGCCGTAAAGCGTTCAAGAATGCGGCTGACGCCGAGGATCTTTTTCAGCAGCGACCGGTAGCTGTCTTCCTTGAAATTGACATCGTCAATGATCGCTTTACCCGCGCCGTAGCGCTTCATCGCCGCCAGCAATGCCTGATACAGCGTATGCTGAGGCTGAGACGCCATACGCGCAGCCATCATTATGTCATGCAGATGTTCGCCGGCCCGCGCCCGGCGCTCACGCGCCCTTGGCGCATCCGGCATAGGGATCTGCGTGGGCGGCAGCACGTTAATGGTGATTTGCGGAAACAGGCGGATGCGAAACAGACCGCGCACCCGGCTAAACGGCGAGAACTCCGCGCCTTCAAGGCGTACGGGGATCACCGTGGCGCCGGTTTTCGCCGCCACGAAGGCCGCGCCGTCATAAATTTTCATCAGGGAGCCGGTCGTTGTAATCCGCCCTTCCGGGAAAATCACGATCGGCCGCCCCATCTCCACCTGACGAATCAGATGCTTGATAGCCATCGGCTTGGTGGGGTCCAGCGGCACTACGTCAATAAAACGACGGACAAACTTCATCGTGCGGGTGTCCGCCACGGAGGTGTACACCGCAAATACCGGACGCACCGGCAGGAACAGCGCAATCAGCGCTCCATCAAGAAAAGAGAGGTGGTTCGGGGTAATGATAATCTTCGGGTAGTCGAAGGAACGTTCAGCGCCAGTCACGCGGATACGGTATAAGAACTGAAATAAGGCACGGAAAAAACGGTAAAACATGCACATCTCCCTATGTTTAGGCGAACGGTCCGGACAGACCTTACCCGATGAGCACAAATACTATAGCAGTCATGGAAAATACGATAGCGTGGGTGAGATAACTGTGTAGAATTCAGGCAAAAAAAAACCTACGCATCCGCGTAGGTTGGTGTAATGTGTTGGTTGCGACAGGCATATCAGAATCAGTTTCCGGCATACCTACCGAACAATCACCAATCAATACCTCTGGGACTTCTTACTTTAGAGAAGGGGACGGTGGATCACTATGCGGAAATGGCAAGATTCGCATTCCAAATGCAACCATCTGTAAAATGTGTGGACCCCCTGCAACAATGCGGTGAAAAAAACAGCTCAAACATTCATCAAAAACATGTACTTTGCTAATTAATTATTTCCCCCTAAGCAAACCGTCAGGCAAAAACGCCCCCCAGAACGTGTAAGCGCTGATGATTTTTCGCCATGAAGATACCTGAAGATAAACAGTGTGACGTGAAAGGTTGCAGCGTCCGGTAATTTCCGCAACACTGGAGCGATGTAACCGTTTACCCTTCTTCATTCCGGATATTCACATGGCTACCATAAAGGATGTTGCCAGGCTTGCGGGCGTATCTGTAGCCACGGTCTCCCGCGTTATTAACAATTCACCGAAAGCCAGCGACAGCTCGCGCACAGCGGTGCTTGACGCCATGGAGCAACTGCAATATCACCCCAATGCCAACGCCAGAGCCCTGGCTCAGCAGTCTACTGAAACGATTGGCCTGATCGTCTCCGACGTCTCCGATCCTTTTTTCGGCGCGATGGTTAAAGCCGTCGAGCAGGTCGCTTACGCAACCGGCAATTTCTTATTGATCGGCAACGGCTATCACGACGATCACAAAGAACGTCAGGCCATTGAACAACTTATCCGCCACCGCTGCGCGGCGCTGGTGGTACATGCCAAAATGATCCCCGATCAGGAACTGACGCAGCTGATGCGGCAGATTCCCGGCATGGTGTTGATTAACCGCACGCTGCCGGAATTCGCCAATCGCTGCGTGGCGCTGGACGATCGCTACGGCGGCTGGCTGGCGACGCGCCACCTGATTCAGCAAGGGCACCGGCGCATTGGCTACATCTGCTCGACCCACCCGATCTCCGACGCCAGCGATCGCCTGCAGGGCTACCTTGACGCCATGAAAGAACACGATATTCCGGTGGATGAGCGGATGATTGCCTACGGCAGCCCGGATGAAGTCGGCGGGGAGCTGGCAATGACCGAGCTGCTCGGACGCGGCAAAAACCTGACCGCCGTCGCCTGCTATAACGACCCGATGGCGGCGGGCGCCCTCTCCGTGCTGAGTGACAACAGCATTGACGTACCGGGGCAGGTTTCCCTGATTGGCTTCGATGACGTATTGATTTCCCGTTACCTGCGCCCGCGCCTGACCACCATCCGTTACCCGGTGGTCGCCATGGCGACGCAGGCTGCCGAGCTGGCGCTGGCATTAGCCGCACAGCAACCGCTGCCGGACATTACCAATATGTTCAGCCCGACGCTGGTCTGCCGGCATTCGGTGACGCCGCCGAGAGGATAATGCAGAAGAAAAAACGCCGGTAAACAGACCGGCGTTTTTTTAAGAGATTGAAGAGACGATCAGCAGATCCGCGGCAACGGCTCGCTGTGCGGTAAATCCAGCAAACGCGAGGTGCCGAAGATCCCGTTCAGCCTTACGGAGGCCCGCTCAGTGACGCTGCCAATCGTGACCGCATCCCGCCCCAGCGGATGAGAATGCAGGCTGTCGAGCACCGCCTGTTCCGCTTCCGGCGCAACGGCAATCACCAGCTTACCTTCATTCGCAAAGTTCAGCGGTTCCAGCCCCAGCAATTCACAGACGCCGCGCACCACCTCTTTCACCGGCAATGATTGCTCTGAAATTTCCACACCAAAACCGCTGCCCTGCGCAAACTCATGCAGAATCGCCGTAACGCCGCCGCGCGTCGCGTCACGCAACGCCCTGACGCCCGGAATGTCTCTCAGCGGCGCGATCAGCGGCGTCAGTACGGCGCAGTCGCTGCTCAGCCCGGCTTCAAGCCCCAGCTGTTCACGCAGGTTGAGGATGGTGGCGCCATGGTCGCCCAGCGTACCGCTGACAATCAGACGATCGCCGGGACGGATCTGGCTGACGCCCCACGCCAGGCCGGCCGGAATAGCGCCAATACCCGCGGTGTTGATGAACACTTTGTCCGCCGCGCCGCGCTGCACCACCTTGGTGTCTCCGGTAACGATCTGCACCCCGGCGGCACGGGCTGTTTCCGCCATGCTGCGCACGATGCGTTCCAAATCGGTCAGCGGCAGCCCCTCTTCCAGAATAAAGCCGCATGACAGGTACAGCGGCTGCGCCCCGCCGACCGCGACGTCGTTCACGGTGCCGCATACCGCCAGTTTGCCGATATCGCCGCCGGGGAAGAAAATGGGATCAATCACGTAGCTGTCAGTGCTGAAAGCCAGGCGATCGCCGGCCCGCGCCAGTGTCTCAACCGGAAGACGCGCCTGATCTTCACGCTCATCCAGCGCCGGGTTGCTGAACAACGGCAGAAACAGCGAATCCAGCAGCTCCTGCATCGCCCTCCCGCCGCTGCCGTGCGCCATGGTAATCACCGCTTCATTCATCGCATTACTCATGCATTCATTCCCCGCCGGTATTGATAGAACGCCGCACAGGCTCCTTCGGATGACACCATCAGGGCGCCGAAGGCATTCTGCGGATTACAGCCCGCATCGAATAAGGGGCAATCCGCCGGTTTGCAGCGGCCGGTCAGTACCTCGCCGCAGCGCGCGCGCGGATCGTCAGCCACTTTTTGCGCCTGCGGGTTAAAACGCAGCTCAGCATCAAACCCGGCGTAAGCCGGAGCCAGCGCCACGCCGGAATGCGCAATCTCTCCCAGCCCCCGCCACTCACTGCTGTCGCGGGTAACGAAAACCTCCGCCAACGCCTTCTGGGCCAGACGGTTGCCTTCATCCGGCACGATGCGCCGGTACTGGTTTTCGACCTCGCAGCGCCCTTCGGCGAGCTGCGCAATCAGCATGTCGAGCGCCAGGAGGATATCCAGCGGTTCGAAACCGGTAATCACCAGCGGCTTATGGAACTCGTCGCAAATAAAGCGGTAGGGTTCAGCGCCAATCACCATGCTGACGTGTCCCGGCGCCAGAAAACCATCGATACGTACATCCGGCTGCTCCAGCAGGCTGCGCAGCGTCGGCGTAATGGTAATGTGCTGGCAGAACACGCTGAAGTTTTCCACGTTCAGCGCCTTGGCCTGCTGAAGCGTCACGGCGGTGCTGGGCATGGTGGTTTCAAACCCCAGGCCAAAAAACACCACCTGTTTATCCGGCGTCTGGCGCGCCAGCGTCAGGGCATCCATCGGCGAATACACGATACGCACGTCCGCGCCCGTGCGTTTGGCATCGAGCAGGGAACCATTGCGACCCGGCACCCGCATGGCGTCGCCGAATGTACAAAAAATGACGTCCTGATGGCGGGCGATTTCAGTACAGGCGTCAATACGGCCCATCGGCAGTACGCATACCGGGCAACCCGGACCGTGTACGAACTCAATTTCCGGCGGCAGCAGTTGATCGATACCGAATTTAAAAATCGCGTGGGTATGCCCGCCACACACTTCCATCAGTTGCAGGGGCAAACGCCGCCCTTCCGGCAGGCTTTTTACTCTGGCATGAATACGTTTAACCAACGCCCTGGCCAGCGCCGGGTCGCGGAACTCATCAACGTACTGCATCACCGTCGCTCCCGCCGCGCAAAAACGCCTGCACGTCTTCTTCAACCTCGCCCATCGCCGTCAGCGCCGCCATCGTTTCCTGCGCCTCCTCCTCGCTCAGGATGCTCATCGCAAAACCGACATGCACCAGAACCCATTTGCCCAGCATGTCTTTGGTTTCGCCCTCGCAGATCAGGGCAATATTCACATCACGCCGTACACCGCAGACGTCAACCTGCGCCATCTGATGAATGTCGTCGCCGACCTGAACCACTTTTCCCGGTACGCCTAAGCACATAATTCCGACTCCAACCACGACAGCCACGCGTCCATGCCTTCGCCGCCGGTAGCGGAAAGACGGATCACCTTGATCTGCGGGTTAATGCGCTGCGCGTTGGCGATACAGGCATCCACGTCAAAATTCAGATAAGGCAGCAAATCAATCTTGTTAATGATCATCAGCGAAGAAGCCGCAAACATATGCGGATACTTCAGGGGCTTATCTTCCCCTTCCGTCACCGACAGTACGGCAATCTTGTGACGTTCGCCCAGGTCAAACCCCGCGGGGCAAACCAGGTTGCCCACGTTTTCGATAAACAGCAGGCTGTTGTCCTGCGGTGCGAGGCGGTGCATGGCATCATGTACCATCTGGGCGTCCAGGTGGCAGCCTTTACCGGTATTCACCTGAATGGCGGGCACGCCGGTCGCGCGGATACGTTCCGCATCGTTGGTGGTTTGCTGGTCGCCTTCAATCACCGCACAGGCATGTTTGGCGGAAATACGTTTCAGCGTTTCGGTCAGCAGCGTGGTTTTGCCCGAACCCGGGCTGGAGACCAGATTCAGCGCCAGAATATGCTGCTTTTCGAAGTGCTCGCGGTTATGCGCCGCAATCTGGTTGTTCTTGCTCAGCACGTCCTGTTCAATCTGCACCATGCGGCGCTGCGTCATACCGGGCGCGTGCCCACCCGCTTCGCCCTGGCCGTAGTCCAGGTCGTTATTCCGGCGCTGCGGCGCAAAAATAACTTTAGGGCGAAATTCGTGCCCGTGCTGATGATCGTGGCTGTGATGATGCCCGTGCTCATGAGAATGCTCATGCCCATGATGATGTGCGTGGGAATGCCCGGCTTCTTCGCGTTCCGCCTCAGGCGCGCCATGATAGTGATGATGATGCACGTCGCCACTGTGGTGGTAGTGGTGATGAACAACGATCGTTTGCGGTTGCCCGTGATGATGTTCATGAGGGTGCGCATGCGGATGATCGTGATGATGAGAATGGGCGTGATCGTGATGATCGTCGCCTTCAATGCGCTGTTCCCCGGCCGCGCAGCCACAGGTTGTACACATAATTCGACTCCCGGGTGAATGGTTACTCTATTTCTATTTGTTTAATCTGCATGTCATCACCGCCATCGACACGCAGATTACGGCTGCCGCAGTTCGGGCAGCCCGCATCATGGCGTTCAACGGAGATCGCCGAGCTGCAATCCCAGCACCAGGCTCTGGCCGGTATCGTGCTGATATGCAACCGGCAACCCTCAGCCAGCGTATCGCGGCAGACAATATCAAAACTGAAGCTCAGTGCATCAGCCTCAATACAGGACAACGCGCCGATTTCCAGCCAGACCGCGGTCACGCGCCGCGCGCGATTCTCACGGGCATAACGCTCGATGATTTCCAGCGCGCTTTGACACAATGAGATTTCATGCATGTTTGGTTTCCTGTGGTAGCGCCGGTCACGGCATTACCCGTAAAAAAAGTGAGCTAACTTGTACCATTATCGGCGCTATCTTGTATCGGCGACGCGCCGTCTTTGCGATCCTTCTCGCACTCAATCCAGCGCGCCGCCGCGATTACCGCCTGCCCCAGCGCCAACCCGCCGTCGCCGGCCGGTAAAGCGCAGGGGAAAAGCAGGGTGAAATCCGCCAATTCCCGCTGCAACCGGCAACGCAGCAAGCGGTTATGCCAGACGCCGCCGGACAACACCACCGTACGCTCATGCGCCGCGGCGTGAAAGCGGATCAGCGCGGCAATGCCCGCCGCCAGCGCGTGATGGAAAGCCCGCGCCCGGCGCGCCGGCGCGGCGCGAAAATCCAGCCATTGCCGCCAGAACATCGCCATTTCCAGCGCCCCTTCCCCGTTCACGCTCATCGTGACGGGAAATTCTTCATCACCGCTTTGCCAGGCCAGCGCCTCCAGGCCGCAGGCGGCCTCGCCTTCCCAGCTTTGCCGCTGCGCGCTGATCCCCAGCGCCGCGGCAACCGCATCGAACAAACGCCCGGCGGAAGAAATCTGCGGGCTGTTAATCCCCCGCTCCACCGCTTTCGCCAGCGGTTGCCACGTATTCTGCAAAATGGAAAATGCCTCCGGGCGCTGCTGCCAGTCAGGTACGAAGCGCAGCATCTGCGCCAACAGGTTGCGCCACGGCTGACGCGCCGCGGCGTCTGCGCCGGGCAGAGCCACAGCCGGTAAACCGCCGAGGCGCCGGACGCTGCGGTAGTCCGCACGCAGGCATTCGCCGCCCCACAGCTCTCCGTTTTCGCCATAGCCGATGCCGTCCAGCGCCATGCCCAGCACGGGCGGCGCATCCAAAGGAATGCCGTACTCCGCCATGCAGGCCGCCAGATGCGCGTGATGGTGCAGGACGGTGTGACAGGGAACGCCTTCGCGGCGCGCACGCTCCTGCGTCAACCGGTGAGTCACATAACCGGGATGCGCATCGCACACCCATTGTTCCGGCGTGAAATCATAAATCTGACGGAACAGCGCCCAGGTGGCGTCGTACTGCCGTAACACCCGTTCATCGGCGACATCGCCCAAATGCTGGCTCAGCACGGCGCGGTTTCCGCGCAGCAGGCAAAACGTATTTTTCAAATCTCCGCCGGCGGCGGCGATAGCCGGCAGGTTGTTAAAACCGGGGGGAAGATCGATGGCGTCCGGAACGTAGCCCCGCGCACGCCGCAACACTTCGGCCCCGTCAGGCAGGCAGCGCACCACGGAATCATCGGCACGCTGCAAGATCTCGCGGTTATGCAGCAGCCAGAGATCGGCAATCTCACGCAGATCCGCCAGCGCCTGCTCGTCGCTGAGCGCCGGCGGCAGTCCGCTGGTGTTGCCCGAGGTCATAACCAGCGGACGTTGCATCTTTTGCACCAGCAAATGATGCAGGGGGTTGGAAGGCAGCATTACGCCGACTTCGTCCAACCCCGGCGCTAACCCGGCCGGCACCTGCTCTGAAGCGGCGATCAGCACCACCGGCGCCGCCGGGCTTTTCAGTAACGCCACGATGTCCGGCGTGACCGGCGCTCTGGCGTAAACGGCAAGCCAGCGCTCATCCGGCAGCAAAACAGCCAGCGGCTTCGCGGGGCGGTGTTTGCGCTCGCGTAAGCGACTTACCGTATCCGGATTCTGGGCATCGCAAACAAGATGAAAACCGCCAATCCCTTTCACCGCAACAATTCCGCCGCCCAGCAACGTTTCAACAATCTGCGCCCAGGCAGCTTCCCCATAGGCTGCGTCTTCTCCGTCCCGCCGGCAGCTCATAATCTGCGGACCACAGTCCGGGCAGGCGACCGGCTGGGCATGGAAGCGACGGTCCGCCGGATCGCGGTACTCCCGCGCACAGCGCTCACACAAGGGAAATACCGACATTGAAGTGAAAGGGCGGTCATAAGGCATAGCGCGAATAATGGTGAAACGCGGCCCACAGTGCGTACAGTTGATAAAAGGATAAGCATAGCGGCGGTCGCTGCGCGTCGCCATTTCTTGCAGGCAGGCCGGACAGGTCGCCGCGTCCGGCACGATTTGGGTGTCCATTTTACCCTGGCCGCTGTGGACGATAAGAAAATCATCCGGCAGTTCACCACCGTGCCAGAGCTGTTCATCAATACTGTCGATCCGGGCCAGCGGCGGGCACTCATGCCGCAGCAATGCGCAAAAGGCGCTTACGTCCGCGGGCAGGCGCAACGCCACCAGCACGCCTTGCGCATCATTGCTGACTTCCCCCTGCAACCCCAGGCGCCGGGCCAATTGCCAGACGAAGGGACGAAACCCTACGCCCTGCACCTTGCCCTTAATCCGCAGTGCAATTGCCTGATGCCCCAAAGATAACTCCTGAACCAAAACGACAGATGGCACCAGCCGGCGCCCGTTATGGTAATTATTATCGGAAATTTTCCGGGCCGTAACTTTGACGTGAGGCAGAATGTCGGTCAAATAACGACAAATGCCCTGAAGCATGCGGATTGATGTGAATCACAAACGACTCACATCAACCGGCAAAAGGATCAGAACAACAGATCCGCGGCGGTGTCCAGCGCGGCGCGGCGGCGTTTCTCCTGAATCATGCTCTGCATCGCGCGCGGGTCAACGCAGCGCAGGGCTTCCGTCGGGCACACCTCGACGCAGGCGGGACCGCCGTCGCGGGTATGGCACAGGTCGCATTTATTGGCCTCCGCTTTGGTGGCCGACACCGCCAGCGCGCCGTCTCCACGGGGCAATGCCCGGTTAACCACTTCCATCGTGCCGTACGGGCAGGCCACCACACAGGTTTTGCAGCCGATGCATTTTTCCTGCGAAACATAAATGAAGTCATCCCGGCGGCTGATGGCGCCGTTAGGGCAGACGTTGGCGCAAGGCGCGTCTTCACACTGCCGGCAAACCACGGCGGTGCTGACGTTGTACCCCTTTATCACATGAATGCGCGGCGAGAAATTGCCCACGTCCAGCGAATCAAGATCGCCGTCGGGATGGTGGGCCATAACGCATGCGACTTCGCAGGTACGGCAGCCTATACATTTCTTCGGATCCGCGATGATGAACCGGTTCATCATTTCACTCCTGATTCTTTATTATTAACAGATCAAGCCAAGCCTGATCTTCGCTCACATTGTTTGGTAATATTGCTTGGTCATTTTCTGGCTATAACGCTGTCTGTAAAACATAAAGCACACTTTGTGCCAGTTTTAGCTGTTCGCTGTAAATCCGGGAGTTCGCCCCTTCCCGTGCCATGCCCGTCTCCGCTGACGCTGCTCATATCGACAGTTTCGACACTAATGACGACACGGATGCCTTGCTTTACGTCGTTAAAATTCTACCCGCCCCCTGCCGGACGCGTTTTGATCGGGACGCGGTTAACTCACATTAACCGCCGGACGTCGCAAAATGATACTGGCGTGATAAAGAAAAACAGGACGTTGCCATAGGGCTTTTGCCCATAAATTGACGTGACAAGAATCGGAAACACCGGTTCAGATCAAATTTCACCAGTTGATTTATATTATCCTGACCAGGATGTATTACTATGCAGGCAAATTTCAGGCCGCAGTACGCTACGATGACGTTACCCAATCTTTCGCCCGATATCAGTAACGAGAATATCAGCCAGGATCTGCTGATACAGGCTGCCGCTTCCCTGCAACGGCAACCCGACATCCCGTCGCTGCTGTCCGCACTTGCCGCCTTTTTCCCCCCGCTTTCTCCGTGCCATAGCATTGAGATGCATCTGCCCGGTCATGGCATATGGCGCTATGACCGCCAAAACGGCCAAAGCCACTTCGGCGACTATGCAGACATCACGCCCGGCAACGGACACGTTGTTTCGCTGACGGCGGTGATTCAGGGGAAGTTGTATTTTATCCATGACCATGGCAGCAGATTCACCGCGTGGGAGCACCATTTTTTAGACGCGATTTCCCAACTGGCCGACGGCGTACTGACGCAACTTCTCCGGCAGCAGGCGCTGCGCCATCAGCGCGATCATTTCCGCATTCTGGTTGATGTCACAAACTCCGTTTTGTCTCATCTGGAAATGGATGCCCTGGTCGCCGAAGTCGCCAAAGAGATTCACCGTTTTTTCGGTATTCATTACATCAGCATGGCCCTACGTAACCGCGGCAAGCAGCCGGATTTCGACGTCTACGCCAGCTACTATGCGCCGGGCGAAGCAGCACGCCATGAGCAGAAAAAACTGCCGCTGAAAGGCTCCGCGGTCGAACAAACGCTCAACGATAATCAGCCCATGCTGCTTAACCTTTCCGGAGATACCGGTGCGCCTGAATTCCTGTGTGGTGAGCTGAAAGATAAAAGCCTGAGCGCCGTCTGCCTGCTGCCGCTGGCGTTCAACCACAAGCCGATCGGCGTCCTGATTCTGGCTCACGAGCGGGATGCGCCCTTTCAGGGCGATAACCTCCCCCTGCTGCGCCAAATCGCGGCACGTATCGGGATTGCGGTGGACAACGCCGATGCTTACGGCCAGATCACCCGCCTGAAAGACAGCCTGAAGCATGAAAATATTTGGTTGAACGCGCAAATCCAGAACAACGGCAACCTCAGCGATATCCTCTGCCAAAGCGAGGCGATGCGCACGGTACTGGAGCAGGTAGAAATGGTCGCCGCCAGCGACAGTACGGTGCTGATCCTCGGTGAAACCGGCACCGGTAAAGAGCTGATCGCCAGGGCGATCCATAAACTCAGCCCACGCGGTAAAGGCCCGATGATCAAAATGAACTGCGCCGCCGTACCTTCGGGCCTGTTGGAAAGCGATCTGTTCGGGCACGACAAAGGCGCATTCACCGGCGCGACCACCGCCCATGCCGGACGTTTCGAAATGGCCGAAGGCGGCTCGTTGTTCCTGGACGAAATCGGCGATATGCCGCTGGAACTGCAACCTAAGCTGCTGCGCGTTTTGCAGGAGCGGGAAATCGAACGTCTGGGCAGCAACACCGTCATCCCGGTAGACGTACGCCTGATCGCCGCCACCAACCGCGATCTGAAGCAAATGGCCGCAGACCGCGAATTCCGCAGCGATCTTTACTACCGGCTGAATGTTTTCCCCATTCTGATCCCGCCGCTGCGCGAGCGGCCGGAAGACATTCCGCTGCTGGCAAAATTCTTCACCCAGAAAATCGCCCGCCGGATGAACCGCACGATCGACAGCATTCCCAGCGCTGCCCTGCGTCAGCTAAGCCAATACCCCTGGCCGGGCAACGTGCGGGAGTTGGAAAACGTCATCGAACGCGCCGTTATTCTGACACGTGGTTCGACGCTGAATATTCAGTTGCATGAGCTGCAATCCGCCGCTCCCGTAGCGGAGCCGGAAATCGTTGCTGAGAAGAAAAGCCATGAACTGCCGCCACCGGAAACCGACGACGAGGAACGGCAGCGTATCATTCAGGCGTTGCGCGAAACGAACGGTATCGTGGCGGGGCCGCGCGGCGCAGCGGTGAAGCTGGGGCTGAAGCGGACGACGCTGTTGTCAAGAATGCAGCGGTTGGGGATTTCTGTCCGGGAGTTGTGAGGGGAAGTTGGCGGGCTGTACCGGGGAGCCGGTTGCTGTGGACGCCAGGCATGAGGGATGGGGGAATATAGAATTACGGGCTGGCTCCTCAGGGAACATTCTCAGTATGGTGGAAGATCTCTAAAAGTGAATGGTTCGGTTTCGTGGGGTACTTACATTTACACATGTCCTGTTTAAAGAGGGGAGGTCAGCCACAACACTGAACAGAAAATATGAAGCTCTATTGGGTGGAGGTCAGTGGCTGAAGGGCTACCCGGCAGACTGGTTGTCACGGAGGGGCGTTATAGAGATAAGCTACCGCCATGATGCGGATTTTCCGGAGCTGAAGTTACGCGGCTCGCAGCTGGCGCAGAACGGCTTTGTGGCAGGAACGCCGGTTAAGATCCAGCTAGCACATCAGATGATTTGGGTAACATCGGTTCCCGATGAGCAGCTATGACTGGAACTTTGCCACAGCGAAGATCTGGCGCTGGCTGTTGACGCAGTTCGTGACGACGGCGCGCTGTATCTGGCCGGCACGTGGCTAGCTGCTGCACCGGGGATGATCCGGGTCCGTTTGGCTGAAGGCTGGCATTAACGGACAGAAGTTCGGTTATTCTGACCGAGCTGTTTAGTTAAGTCCACTCCAGAGAGCCATCCTCAAGCACCCAGACGGCCCCGCCGGGACATTCCTCATCAAAGAACCAGATACCGTCTTCCATCTCGGCTTCCGTTTTGGGGAACGTCTGCCGGAAGCGTTCTAACTGTTCATCCACGCTTCCTTCAAGGAACTTGCCATGTTTGGCGAGTCTGATACGTCCCTCTTTCAAAAGACGTTCAAGCAGCCAAAAAAAGTATTTAGTCCTAGCATCATATTCATTTACGAAAGTCTCTGTTGACCACCAACCAACTTGAAGATTGCGCCCCTCCAAGGCCTCGCATAAATCGTCAAAGTTATCCTCATTCAACATAAGTCACCTAAACTTAATTTCCACGCCAGTCTTATACTTGTTAGCTACATCACCTAATTGATTATTACCTTTGATATCAACAGTCCACCTCGCTCCTGTTTGAACTTCTGAAGTTGAAACACTACGTAATGTCACTGTTGTTCCGTCACCAAGTTTAGCGGTGTAAATACCTGGCCTCACCTGCTGAAGCGGCGTATTACCCGTTAACTCCTGCACATAGTTATAAATCTGCTTGTCAGTTAGGTTCTGGCTCTCAAAGATCTTTGTCGTGCCGTAACGACTGGCACCCTCGCCTTGACGGATTGTCTGCCCATCGATCGTCAATTCCTGAGCTGAATGCCCCTTGTCATAGATCTTTGTCAGTTCATTAAATCGATTCTGCTGCTGATACTCGGCCAGTTCCTTATTTCTGGCGTTTTGTTCATCATCAGGCTCCCAATCCGGCGGCGTTGAGTTTGTTCCGCCATCGCCGGCAATTTCCTTCGCGGTTTCATCCTGACCGAGATTCGGATTATGCGTGTTTTCTTCCCGTGATTTAGTGGGATCCGAACCGTCATCCGTATCCCAGGCTTCATTACCTCCTGCCCCATTTACACCGGTATTAGAACCCGCTACCGGTGGTGGAACAGGAATTGGGATAACAACTGCGTTATTGCTCGCCGCATTATTTCCTGCCTGCGCTCCGGCCACCACATTCGCCGTACTGTTTCCGGCTACCCCCCCGGCCAGCCCGCCAGCTATTGTCGCCAGCCCGACGATCGTCTGCTTCTCCCTCTCCGTCAACATCTCTGCCGTCTTGCCCGGATAGTACGCCTTCATGATCGCCAGTGCGGCCAGCTCACCGCCGACCGCACCTGCGGCTCCGGATGCAGTACGATTGCCCTGCAGTTCGGCGATGATCCCACCGACCACCGCATGCGCCATCGCGCTCGCCGCCGGGTTATCGTTCCCCAGTTGTTTCTTGATTTCCGCCGCCAGATAAGGCGCACTGGCACCGGCCAACACTTTACCAATATCCCCACCGGCAAGGCCCGTCAGGATACCGGTCACCGCCTGCGCCGCCTTTTGTAGATCGCTGCCGGTGCCATACTGCTGCATTACCGTAGCATTAACCTGGTCTGATATTTGCTTCGGCGTTGGGTCTTTAATTCCTTGCGAGACCAGCAGATCTTTCGCGGCCTGTTGCGCTTTCGGATCATTCTGCGCTTTGCTGGCCGCTATCTCACCCTGCGTGCGAATCACATCCCCAACCTGCGCCCCTATCTCCCCGATTAGCTGAATCTCCTTCAGCCGGTTCTGCTCCTTCTCTTTATCAAAGATAGGCGCAATGCTGCCGTTCGCATTCTCCGGGTCTCGGCTCAGGTCCGCGATGTCCTGCTTCTGATTCGCTTCATCACGAATCACCACGCTACCGCCAGACACCGCCGACTGCGTGGTGCCTGAGGCATGCCCTTCATTGTTCCCGCCAATCGACGCCAGGTTGCCCGCGTTGCCAAGCGCACTACCTAAAATACCGCTACCGGTGCTAAAACTGCCGCCCTGGTGCTCCGTCTTGAAGTCCGCCTGGTTATGGATGTTATCAAAACCCAGCGTACCGGTATCCAGCCGGTTCTTACTCTCATCCGCCGTGCTCGCTATCACCGCGCCGTCAAGCTGGGTATGCTTGCCGACCGTGATATCAAAACCGCCCTCGCCGGCGTAAATCCCCGTCTGCTCCTGCACCGAGTCATAGTTGCTGTGCAGTTTGTCACGGCTGCCCGACAGTTGCAGACCACCACCTAGCCCCGACCCTATCGGCACCGAGACACCACCCGACACACTGCTCTGCGTCGAGTCATAGTAATCGCTGTCCTGCTGGCTGGAAAGCGTCAGGTCACGGCCGACGTCCGCCACCACCTTCTCGCCGCTCACCTGCGCGCCGGCCAGCGTCGTGTCGCGCCCGCTGATGATGCTCACCGTCTTGCCGCTGTCGACCGTCGTCTCCGTCCACTGCGTACCGTTGCCCTTCTCCGAGCCTTTGCTCTTGTTGGCGTTGGCTGATACCGCAACGTTGGTTTCCTGTCCGAAGGAAACATCCACCCCCACGCCGAAGCCGCTGCTGCTGTTCTTGCCCGTCGTCTCCTGCGTATTCGCCGCGCCCGCCAGCAGCACGTCGCGCTCTGCGCTAAGCGTGGTGTCGCCGTCGGCTTTCAGCTGACTGCCGCCAATCAGGATATCCCCGTTAGTGGCGCCGCTGCCTTTGCCCGTCGCGGTCACGGAGAGGTTATTCCCCGCCGACAGCGTCGAACCGCTCACCGTATCTGACTGATGATGCGACTCCGACGACGACTTCTGGCTGCCCAGCGACGCGCCAATGCCCACCGTGCTCTTTAAATCTTCGCCTTTCGCATCCGCCAGCGCCACCGCCTGCCCCGCCTGCACGCCCGAGAGCGCCGCCTTGGTGCCGGTCAGCGCCGCCAGACGCCCGTCGCTCTGCTTCTTCGCATCCTGCTCCGTGCTCACCGCCGTGTTCAGCGCACTGCCCGCCGCACCCGACAACGCGACCGTCAGCCCGGAGGTCT
>NZ_QRAP01000014.1:0-94861 GCF_003363015.1 Enterobacillus tribolii
AGCAATACCCAGAAATACGATATTCATGGTGATTCTCCTGCTGAGCATATTTCGTACAGTTAACCGTAGAGGGAGGAGGTAGTCCATCCCATTAACTGGAAATCCAAATACGGTGGGATGGGATCCTCTGATATCAAGCGGATGAAAGAGCTGGAAGAAGAAAAACGTCGATTAAAACAAATGTATGCATCTCTGAGCCTGGATCATGAAATCCTTAAGGATGTCGTCGCAAAAAAACTTTAACGGTACCTGAGAGGCGTGAGCTGGTGCGCTATGTTATGGCGGAACATCAGGCCAGTGAGCGACGCGGGTGCCGTATTATCGGTATTAGTCGAAGCCTTTTACACTATCGCCCGAATACCGAACGGGATATTTCAGTGATCTAGGCATTGCAAAAGCTGGCACATCAGTATCCAGCGTATGGTTTCGGCCTCATGTTCAAATCGAAGGGACTACAAAACGACCAGATATGACCGAAAAATTCAGGTTGTGCCGGTTGTTGGTGGTCAGTGATTATTCGTTTTTACCGAAGTATGGGAAAAAGATATTAGGACGGATATTAGGAAAAGGAGTTCAGATCACAAAAAAACCGCCTTCCGGCGGTTCTACGACACTGCTTATTGCTTTGATTATTCTGCTATTTTCCAATGGTACCCGGAGCGGGACTTGAACCCGCACAGCGCGAACGCCGAGGGATTTTAAATCCCTTGTGTCTACCGATTCCACCATCCGGGCTCTGGGAAAATTGGAGGCGCGTTCCGGAGTCGAACCGGACTAGACGGATTTGCAATCCGCTACATAACCGCTTTGTTAACGCGCCAAATCTGTCGCTCTTTGAGCTAAAACCTGCGCTATGCGCAAATTTCTTTAATTTGGAGCGGGAAACGAGACTCGAACTCGCGACCCCAACCTTGGCAAGGTTGTGCTCTACCAACTGAGCTATTCCCGCTTTGGTAAATAAGTCATTCATTCAGAACTTATTTACTTGTATCTTCTGGCTTTTCACTTCGCCGTTCGATGCGTTGCATTCTACTTATCTGGCGCACTGCGTCAACACCAATTTTCGTATAACACGTCTGTTTGCTGCTTTTTAACGCGCTTCGATCAGGGTTCAAGCAGATCGCCGCGCGCCGCATTCAGGTACTGGAACATAGACCAGAATGTCAGCACCGCCGCAATGTAAAGCGCGATAACGCCAGCGGCCACAATATAGCTGTCCGGCCGCCAAAGCAGGCCCACCAGCGCCAGCATCTGGGCCGAGGTCTTCACTTTGCCTATCCAGGAAACCGCCACGCTGCTGCGTTTGCCTATCTCCGCCATCCACTCACGTAACGCGGAGATAATAATCTCACGCACAATCATGGTCGCAGCCGGCAGAGTGATCCACCATACGTGAAAATGCTCGGTCACCAGCACCAATGCCGTAGCAACCATCACTTTGTCCGCCACCGGGTCGAGAAAAGCGCCAAAACGCGTGGTCTGCTTCCAGCGGCGCGCCAAAAAACCGTCAAACCAGTCGGTGATGGCCGCAATTACGAATATCAGCGCGCAGACAAAAGGAGCCCAGGTGAAGGGAAGATAAAACGCCACGACAAAAAACGGGATCAAAATAACCCGGAACAGGGTCAACAACGTAGGTATATTAAATTGCATAGCGTGAGATAAAAATCTTCCTAAGGAGATATCGTACTATGTTGCTACAATACCCTTAGTGTTTCAACGCATTGTGGATCTTTTCTGCCAGTGCAAGCGAAATACCCGGCACTTTTGCGATCTGCTCGACACTTGCATTCATTAAAGACTGCAACCCGCCCATGTGTTTGAGCAGTTGCTGCCGCCGTTTCGGCCCCACCCCTTCTATCGTCTCCAGAGAACTGGTGTTGCGTACTTTGGCGCGTTTTTTACGGTGGCCGGTAATAGCATGATCATGCGAGTCATCACGGATGTGCTGAATCAGGTGCAGCGCCGGTGAGTCCGGCGGGAGCGAAAACCCTTCGCCTTCCGGTTCAAAAAACAGCGTTTCTAGGCCGGCTTTACGATCGCTGCCTTTGGCGATACCCAGCAGCAGCGGCTTCGTGGTATCCCAGGACACGTTCAGCGAGGAAAAAACGTCCTTCGCCTGCGATAACTGCCCTTTCCCACCATCGATAAATACCACGTCAGGAATTTTCTCTTCATCAAGCGCTTTACCGTAACGGCGGCGCAGCACCTGATTCATTGCCGCATAGTCATCCCCCGGCGTAATGCCGGTGATGTTATAGCGACGGTATTCCGCGCGCACCGGGCCATTACGGTCAAATACGACACAGGAGGCTACCGTCTCCTCACCCATTGTATGACTGATGTCGAAACACTCCATACGCCGGATCTCGGAAATATGCAGCACTTTTTCCAATTCGCTCATGCGCTGATGAATGGTCGACTGTTGGGAAAGTTTGGTGGTCAGCGCCGTCGTTGCGTTGGTTCTGGCAAGCTTCAGGTAACGCGCCCGATCGCCGCGCGGACGGCTTTGGATCTGAATACGCCGCCCGGCAAGCTCCGTCAGCGACTCGGCCAGCAGGTCTTTCTCCGGCAAACTGAAATCGAGCAAAATCTCACCGGGTAAAGTGCGTACCTGGCTGCCCTGCAGATAAAACTGGCCGACGAATGTCTGTACCACTTCCCCAAGCTCCGTACCGCCGGGCACCTTGGGAAAGTAACTGCGGCTGCCCAGCACTTTTCCCTGCCGGATGAAAAGCACGTGCACGCAGGCCATGCCGGCATCGAATGCCACGCCGATCACGTCCAGATCGTCGCTGTCGCCGGAAACGAACTGCCGCTCGGTTACGCGGCGCACCGCCTGAATCTGGTCGCGAATGCGTGCGGCCTCTTCAAAATTCAGCGTTTTACTGGCTTCTTCCATCCGCGCAATCAGGGAGTTCAGCACCTGATTATCTTTACCGGACAGGAACAGACGCACATAGTCCACCTGCTGCGCATACTCTTCTTCGCTGACCAGCCCTTTTACACAGGGGCCAAGACAACGACCAATCTGATATTGCAGACAGGGGCGCGAACGGTTGCGGTAAACGCTGTTCTCACACTGGCGAACCGGGAAAAGTTTTTGCAGCAGCGCCAGCGTTTCCCTTACCGCGTAAGAATTAGGGAAAGGCCCAAAATATTCCCCTTTGGCGTGCTTTGCACCACGATGGATACTGATTCTGGGATGAGTGTCTGCACTAAGAAAAATCAATGGGTAGGATTTATCGTCCCGCAACAGAACGTTATATCGCGGCTGATATAATTTTATATAATTATGTTCCAGCAGCAGCGCTTCGGTTTCAGTATGCGTGACGGTTACGTCTATTTGCGCGATGTTCTTTACCAGAGTTTCCGTTTTACGGCTGGCGAGATTTTGCCGGAAATAACTGGAGAGGCGTTTTTTGAGATCTTTTGCCTTGCCAACATAAATCACCGTATCGCTGGCATCATACATACGGTAGACGCCCGGCTGACTGGTGACTGTTTTCAGAAACGCTCTGGGATCAAACGGTTCACTCACTTCCGCGTAACTTCTCTGCCGTACACAATCCGTGACGGATTGCCAGATGCGTCAGCTCAACGTCGCCATTGATGTTTAGTTTGCTGAACATACGGTAGCGATAGCTGTTTACCGTTTTCGGACTGAGGTTCAGTTGCTCTGAAATCTCGTTGACCTTACGCCCCTGCGTAATCATCAGCATGATTTGCAGTTCACGTTCCGACAGGCTGCTGAAAGGCGTCTCCGTTTGCGGCGTCAGCTGGCTCAGTGCCATCTGCTGCGCGATATCGGAAGCAATGTAGCGCTGGCCGGCATGCACCGCCCGAATCGCGTTCACCACTTCCTGCGGCGCGGCGCCTTTGCTCAGGTAGCCGAATGCCCCCGCCTGCATGACTTTCGCCGGCAACGGATTTTCAGTGTGGATAGTCAACATGATCACCTTGACATCCGGGCTATGCCGCAAAATTTTGCGAGTCGCTTCAAGCCCGCCGATGCCCGGCATGTTCATATCCATGAGTACGATATCAACGTTGTTGCTGCGGCACCATTTAACGGCATCCTCGCCGCACTGGGCCTCGCCAACAACTTTAATCCCTTTGATATCTTCAAGAATGCGTCGGATCCCTGCGCGCACCAGTTCGTGGTCATCAACAAGAAGAACGCTTATCAAAGAAAAATCTCCAACATAATGAAGAGAATAACAGCACTGCTCATCAATCAAGTTTAGTAGATAATACTGGTTTTTGTTCCAATAATGAATAGTGAATTTACTAATGCATTTATTCGCGCCAGATTAATTATCAGCCACTTAATTTGCGTTTATCCGCGTTTGCGCGTAAATCACGCAGGTAAAATCGTATTAACAGTGCATCAAAAGCGCTCCCTGCATGCATTCCAATAAATCGGCAACATAATCAACATTTAGCCAACATACAATAATTATAAAAATAACTGTTGTATATTGCTATGAATATATTGACACCTACTGGTTTTGCATTCTGTGCTTTCCCAACGGTGAATAGCCGGAAACGATTTTAACACGCGCAGTCCGTTGTGCCGATAAAAATAATACGGAAACATCCTGAAAAAACGGCAAGTATAATGATAATTCATTCCATAATATGAGCAGAAACGACACTTTTGTTACTTTTGCTGCTGCCTCGCCCGGCGGCGGCGCACGCTATTATCACGGGTTGTGATATACTTCACGCCGAGCAGCCCGGCCCGCATCCGGCGGGGCGGCAGTCTGTATGAACACATTATGAGAAAGGATATTATATGAGCAACGTCGACTTTTCCACTGAGCCCACGATTGAGTCCCTGGCAAACGAAGTGGCCTGCCTCAAAGCCACCCTGACGTTTATGCTGAAGGCCATGGGCCAGGCAGATGCCGGCAAAGTCATCATTAATACGCAGAAATTCGCTGCCCAGCTTGAAGATCCGGCACAAGCGGAAGCGTTTAACCGCACCCTCAGCCAAATCATCCACGAATACCGTAAATAAGCTATGCGACAACGGCCAGCGCCCGGTAACGCTGCTGGCCCCGCGTCGTTTCGTTCGCCCTTCCCTCCGGCTGCAGCACCTGCGCCACGCGGGATAAGACTTGGAAATGGCCATGGGACTTGTTTTAAAAGCCATTCTTGGCGCACTGGTGGTCGTGTTGATCGGGGTTTTATCGAAAACCCGTAATTATTACATTGCCGGTCTGATCCCCCTTTTTCCGACATTTGCGTTAATCGCGCATTACATTGTCGGAAGCGAACGTGGCACTGAAGCCTTACGCGCCACCATTATCTTTGGTATGTGGGCGATCATTCCTTATTTTATCTATCTGGCGTCTTTACTGGTCTTAATCAGCTGGGTACGCCTGCCCTGGGCCCTGACAGGCGCCGTCGTCTGCTGGGTTGCCGCAGCCTGGCTGTTGATTTTGTTTTGGAATCGTTGGCACGGCGTCAATTAATGCCCGGAGCAAAAAAGCGTCTGTAGACAAAAAATACCGGGCTTATTCTTATATAAATAAGAATAAGTCAGATCATTATCATCCCGGTTAAGGTAAATAAATCATCCGCGGCATGCAATAAAACTAACCCGCCGGATTTCCGACGGGTTACACACTTTCCGTTATTTCTCTGCGTGCTCCTGGCAAGCGCAGGTATGACGGGGAATATCATCCGGATGAGGCTCTTCGCGCAGGAAAATATACGTCGGCGATATGTCATGAAAATCGCCGCTGTGTTCTTTAAACGCTTCCGGCTCCATTATCGCTAAGGTATGGTCCTTGGTCGTTATCCCCGCACGATAAACGTAAGGATGCGTTTTCTTGATGATGCCATTGAATACATTGAATTTATCATCATCTATCTCAGCCCAGATCGCTCTCGGCGGATTATTCGCCAGGGAGCGGGACGCGCCCTGAATCACATCGATTTCCGCGCCTTCAATATCCAGTTTCCAGATATCAAATGCTTCTCCTATAGCATCCACGCCAAGCGCCGGCACGGAAATCGTGACAGGCGGCTCCTCTGAAAGCCATCTGAGACGATCAACAATTTCCGGATCGCAGGTTGCCCCCTGCTCATAAACCGGCGAAGTAAACATCTCTTTTTCGCCAATCTCCCCGCAAAGCGCTGCATTAATGCAGGTAATATCCGGATGTTCAAGCGCGTCTATTCTCCCGGCAAATGCCGGAAACGCCTCTACGGCAGTGACGTTCCGGGCTCCGGCGGCAAGTAACCACAGCGCGGTTAACCCAATATTCGCGCCCGCATCCAGCACCCGGTCGCCTTTTTTTACCAAATGATTGATAAGAAATCGTGTAATATCAAATTGCGGATGGGTTACGTCACAAAGCAGGCATAAGGCGCAGCGCCTTTCATACTGGTTAGCCAAATCAAGCCTGAGAGGATATCCCGCAATCTCTACCGAGATATGCCCTTCGCGGTTAAAATACTTTTCTACATCGCTATAGTGTTGCATCCATTCCTCTTATATTTATATATCCCGCCCCACACCGGGGAGAGCAATAATATAAGAGGAAAACGTCTCCTTCATCTGCCGCAATGATGAGCAAAAAGTGCATTCCCGCGCATTTCAGAATATAGCCTGAGACTTACAAGCATAAATTTAGGATAAGCGCCATAGGAGTTTTCAGAATATCAGCCATTGCCTTGCCGCAGTTAAAAACGTTTAATACCTACCGATAACTATTATTTTATGTTCATCATCACATTCTCCCGCCGGTTTTCACCGGCGGTTTTTTTTATCCGTCTTGCTTTATTGCCTGCCCATCGTTTTGAATTAAACGCACGTATTCCGCTAATTCTCCGATCATAGGATCTTCAATATCGAGGCGAATTAACGCCTGCTCCAGCGAAAACAGATATTCCGCATTCGAACCGAGCGCGCCGCACGCGCCGGCAATCATTCCGGCAACAACTCCGCAGGTGGTATCCGCCTCATACAGAGGATGCGAGGGATTGGTTACGAAAGTAATCGCCCAAACGCTGCGCCCGTCCGCCAGTTGTACGTTGCACCAGCACGGGTTATACACTCCGGCCAGCATTTCCCGCATCCACAGCAGGCGAAGCTCTTGCTGCACCTTGTCTGCATCAAGCCGGAACACGATACCGCAGGTTTCTCCGCCCGCCTTCAGGCCCAGCATCCTGCCCGGCGCGCGCGCAGACCCGCGCCCCGCCAGCAGACGAATGTTAAAATCACGCGACCAGCCGTTCAGGCGGCCGGTTTGTGCTTCAGCGAAGTCCAGCAGCGGATTCCAAATCAACGAACCGTAACCAAAAATCCACACATCCTGCGTGACGGGGCAACGCTTCAGCGTTTCCTGCAACGAGCAGTTCAGTTGCTCGGGCGTCAGGAACATCTTTTCCAGCGTTGAATAGGTCCTGGCGAACTCGTCAGACTCCAACAGTTTTCGGGTTAACACACCACTCTCCCGGCAATAACCACAGCCAGTATTTAAACTAATTTATCGTATAAATTAATACAAGCGTGATTAAATGCTAAACAAAAATCTTTATATACTTAAATATTCCGAAGAATGTAGAGCGCGATGGATGCTTCCATAATGATGATCAAAATCGACCAGAAGGCCGTCATGAACTGCGCATGGGCTGCGATAAAAAGTCTGAGGGATTGAATTTTGAGGGATAGCATAAGGACCCTCCTGTTTGTTTCTGTACTTTTCTTAGTCTACGCCCGATAAAATTATTGCGCAAATAATCAATTAAATTTTAATCACCATCATTAGCCCTCACTAAAAGAATATTCAATAAATTGATATCTATGGTTTTTATCCAAATCCGGCAGAAATGATGTTCGTTTGCCCCTTTAAATCCGACCCGTTACAATGATCCGCGTCATTCTTTGTTGTAGCAGGTTTTTCCGATGTCTTCCCACTGGGACACCATAAGATCCATTTATTTTATCGGTATGGCCGTCACTGCCCTGATAATTTTCTTTTTCAGCCGTGATTCCATCAAAATGCGCCTGCTCGCCGCCCTGCTTATCGGCACCACCTGGCCGCTCAGCTTCCCCGTTGCGCTTATCTTCCTGTTTTTCTGAGTATAAAAAACCGCCATCTTCAATCCGCTCAGACCCGAAAAAGTGACCGGAACCGCATTTTTTCGTCTGCGTAGGCAAAAACGTTGTGCCATTTTCCGGCTTATGCTTTTATAAAAAACATCGTTGATAGTTTATTGATTAAGGAATCCCGTGACTACGACCCTGCCAACCCAAAGCCTGCTACTAACCGCGCAACCTGCCGCGGTGGTCGTCGTGCGTGTGGTGGTGGTCGTCGGCAATGCGCCGTAACGGGTCCCGAATCAACGTACGATTCTCAAAACCCCGCCGGCGCAAACCGGGCGGGGTTTTCTCTTCTGTGAGTCCTGCCTGAGGCGCCCCGGCCCAGAAGAAGGACGAAGACGCAATGACATCCACACAACGCAAACGTTATACGGGCGCGCAATTGATCGTTCACCTGCTGGAACGGCAGGGTATCACCACTCTCGCCGGCATTCCTGGCGGCGCAGCCCTGCCGTTGTATGACGCGCTGAGCCAGAGCCGGATTATTCATCACGTCCTGGCCCGTCATGAACAAGGCGCGGGGTTTATCGCTCAGGGAATGGCGCGGGTAAGCGGCAAAGCCGCGGTCTGTATCTCCTCAAGCGGGCCGGGGGCGACCAACCTGGTTACCGCTATTGCCGACGCCAAGCTCGACTCCATTCCCCTGGTGTGCATCACCGGCCAGGTCGCGTCCTCGATGATCGGCACCGATGCCTTCCAGGAGGTGGATACGTACGGGATCTCCATTCCCATCACCAAATACAACCATCTGGTGCGCGACATCCGCGAGCTGCCGCAGGTCATTACCGATGCTTTCCGCATCGCGGAATCAGGACGGCCCGGCCCGGTGTGGATCGACGTCCCCAAAGATGTGCAAACGGCCGAAATTGAGCTGGACGAACTGCCGCCCATCGCCACGCCCGACGCCCCGCCGGCTTTCGCCAATGAACCGGTGCTGCGCGCCGCCGACATGATCAACCGCGCACAGCGGCCGGTACTGTACCTGGGCGGCGGTATCATCAACAGCCAGGCGCAGGCGATGGCGCGGGAAATGGCGGAGCGCGCCAACATCCCTACCGCCATGACGCTGATGGCGCTGGGCACCCTGCCGGGCGATCATCCGCTGTCGCTGGGCATGCTGGGCATGCATGCCGCGCGCAGCACCAACTTCATTTTGCACGAGTCAGATCTGCTGATCGTACTGGGCGCCCGCTTTGACGACCGCGCCATCGGCAAAATGGAGCAGTTCTGCCCCAACGCCAAAGTTATCCACGTTGACATCGACCGCGCCGAGCTGGGCAAAATCCGCCAGCCGGACGTCACCCTGCATGCAGACGTCGGTGAGGTTCTGCGTCAGCTGTTGCCGCATATCGAAGCACAGCCGCGCGCCGGATGGCTGACGATAATGCGCGATATGCAACGCGATTTCCCCTTCACGCCGAACAACATCGACGATCCGCTCAGCCACTACGGACTGATTCGCGCCGCGGCCGACGCCGTGGACGATGACGCCATTATCACCACCGACGTCGGCCAGCATCAGATGTGGGTCGCTCAGGCGTATCCGCTGCGCCGTCCGCGCCAGTGGCTGACCTCCGGCGGACTGGGAACGATGGGATTCGGCCTGCCCGCCGCCATCGGCGCCGCGCTGGCGCAGCCGGAACGCAAAGTGCTGTGTTTTTCCGGCGACGGCAGCATCATGATGAATATTCAGGAGATGGCCACCGCAGCTGAACATAATCTGGATATCAAAATCATTCTGATGAACAATCAGGCGCTGGGGCTGGTACATCAGCAACAAACCCTGTTCTATCAACAGCATATTTTTGCCTCAACGTATCCCTACAGCACAGATTTCATTAAAATCGCCTCCGGTTTCGGTATGGATACCTGCGATCTGAACGCCGCAGCCGATCCCCGCCAGGCCTTACGGGAAGCCATCCAACGTCCCGGTCCGTGCCTGATTCACGCGTTGATTGACATTGAGGCGAAAGTTTTCCCGATGGTTGCGCCCGGCGCCGCCAACATTGACATGATTGGAGAGTAAGCCATGTCCGAACATCAAAATACTCCGGTGGTGCTTGAACTCACGGTGAGAAACCATCCCGGCGTTATGACGCACGTTTGCGGCCTGTTTGCCCGCCGCGCCTTCAACCTGGAAGGCATTTTGTGTATGCCGCTGAAAGACGGCGATAAAAGCCGGATTTGGCTGCTGGTGCTTGACGACGCTCGTCTGCCGCAGATGATCAATCAGGTTGATAAGCTGGAGGATGTACTGGCGATTCATCGCCATAACGAAGACGTGATGGTTTTCGAACAGGTCAAAGTTTTCTTTCAGTAACGTATTTTGTACATACCAATCAGTTGCACAAATCCAGCCAGGCACGCAGGGTATTGCCCGCAAGGGCAATACCGCGGCCGGCCATCCGGGAGTAAATTATGGCGGAAGTCGTGAGCCCCGTTGCGGCGACTATTGCGGTGGTCGTACACAATGACCGGGTTTTGCTGGTGCGACGGGCAAATCCGCCCGATGCGGGATTATGGGGATTTCCCGGCGGAAAAATTCAGGCCGGAGAAACACTGTCTGCCGCCGCGCTGCGCGAGCTGCATGAAGAAACCAACCTCATCGCCGAAGCCGGTCCGGTGCTTACCACGCTGGATGCGCTCGACTATGCCGCAAACGGGCAACTCAGGCACCATTTCATTCTGGTTGCCGTTTTGTGTCGTTGCTGTCACGGGGAAACGAAAATCCGCGCCGGGGACGACGCGCTGGAGGCCCGCTGGTTCGTCACCAGCGACCTGATGCGGGAACCGCCCCCGCTCAGCGAGGGCGTGTTGGACGTGCTGCGGCTGGCATTACAGACCGGGCGCTAGCCCGGCGTTACGCCTTCTGCCACCAATAGGCATCCAGCTTGTTCTTAAACTCCTCACCCGGCTGCCACGACGCCGACGGCTGTGTGCCGACGGGCGCAAAACCACAGGAGGCAAACAGCTTGCGATACCCGTCCTGCGTATACGCCTGCATGCTGGAGTCGTAACGGCTGACCTTGTCACCCTCTTCGATGACCCAATAGGACGACGTGGCTATCTGCTGCTCCCCGTCCCAAAAATTCTCCTGCAGCAACAGATGCGGCGCAGCGGAAAACAGACCGCTCTCAAGCGTCTGCCAGCTGCTTTCCTGCATTCCCTGGCGACAAACCTCATCCCAGGTATGTACTTCGGTCAGCAACATACCGCCAGGGTTCAGCATTGATGCCACCTGAGGCAGCAACCGCTCAATATCATCCCGGCTGAATACGTTGAACTCGCCGAACGTCAGCATAATGAAGTCAAACCGTTCCGTGCTGTGATACGTACGAATATCAGACAGCACGTAATCGATATTAAAGCCGTCCTTCGCCGCCTGCTCTTTGGCATAACGAATCGACGCAGGTGAAAAATCCACCCCGGTACACCGGTATCCCTTGGCCGCTAAGCGTTGCAGATAAAACCCCGGCCCGCAGCCGAGATCCAGCACGCGGCGCCGATCGCTGCCCAAACGGGCGGTAATCTGATGAATTTGTTGCTCAATGACACGAAAACGCCTGCTGGCCCAGTCATGTTCCTGGGAAAGGTGGTTTTCCAGCATGCGCACACTGAATGATTCATCATTCCACGGAATTTTCTCCCCGCTTTGCCAGGGAGTCGCCGGAATCGCTCTTTTAATCAGATCGGATAATGTCATTGCGATTACTCAGTTCTACTAATCAATTACGCCCGGCCACCTGGATTCATAAATGAACAGGCACCGACGGATTATTTTGCATCCCTGCGCCTATCCTTTTGACATATTTATATTTTTTTAACAGGAAACCTTACTTTCGGCGTCATTTTACCTCTCAATACCGGTAAAGAGAAGGGAAAATAAGAAATACATCAGAATCATCCAGTATTGCCGGAATAATCCATAGCGTCCCTATGGATTATAAAATCAATGATTAAGCGTTATTGATTGATTACGCATTCAGACCGCCTGGTCCGTATTATTAATGAGCAATCCACCCACCGCAACGCGCCCGGAAAGCAACACCTTTTTATCGCGAAATAAAAAGGGATTGGTGAAAATAACGAATTTATCACCATAAAATGGATAAGTTAAGGGATTACCGCCATTAAAACAGAAGAAACAGCATGAAAGCCCTTAATATAATTAGCACGAATAGATCTCACATATAAAATGATCCCGATCAATATAAGATTATACCCGATGAATAAGAATGCTCTTAGTCAATGACTGACGATATGCATCGCCAGATGCCTGTTCAAAAAGGAATTGGAGAATAATCATGTCTCTCTATAGGAAAAATCTTTCCTTCATCGCAATTAACATCTCCCTGGCTCTGGGGACCCTTGTCCTCCCCCCTCTGGTACATGCCGGCCAGCAATACACCGGCTTCATCTGGAGCAACGGCAGCTATGGTGACGATTACACCATCACGGGTGCCAACAGCGGCGGCTACCAGGGATCGGCAATCTACAAAAACGCCAACAACGCGGTTCCCGGCGACAGGAGCACCGGTATCGTGTTCGGAGATAACCTCGTCGCCACTACCGGTTCTTTTCTGCGCAGCGGCGCCGACGTTATTATGACTAAAGCCGGCAACGATGTTGATGCTTCAATCGTCGTCGGCAATAACGCCCAGCTAAAGGCCACGGGGATTTCCGGCGATGGCATTAACATTGGCTATGGCTCTGGCTCAATGGCCGTCATCATCGGTGAAAACGCAAAGATCACGACCACCTACGGCATGGGGGTACGTGCAAACCTGGGCGATCGGGACTCTATCCTGAACCTGATCGAAATCGGCCGCGGCGCGGTGATCACCACTAACGGCAGCGGTAGCAACACCAGTAGCGGCGAAGGCTACGGCGTTTATGCCGGTAACCGCCAAAAAAGTAATGAGTCCGGTTCGAAGGAAGACAGCGTCCAGCTCGGCCAGGCCATCGTGAAAATCGGCGCCGACAGCAGCATCACCACCGCCGGGTCCAATGCCCACGGCGTGTTCGCCAACAAAGGCGGACGGGTCGTGCTCGGCGATAACGTCACCGTTCTCACCAAGAACACCGGCGCCAATTCGGTCGCTGATGGTCTGCACGCGGAAAAAGGCACCGAAATCAACTACAACAGCGGCAGCATTGAGCTGCTCGGCGGCGCCAACATCACCGTGCTGGGCGCTAAATCCAACGCGATTTCGGTCTACGGCGAAGACGCCATTGTTCACTCTTATGACGCGGAAACCGACAGCGCTAGCGCGGGTATTTTCACGATCACCGGCAACCTGCTGGCCAATGAGCAGGGACAGATCGCGCTGAACATGATCGACAGCAGCATGGTAACAGGCGACGTCAACGCCCTGAACAGCGGCCTCATAGATTTAACCATGGCCAATAACAGCAGCCTGGATGGGAACATCAATGCCACTGCACAGGGTAATGCCCGTCTGGCGCTGACGGATGCCAGCCAGTTCACCGGCAACGCGGACGCCTCCGATAAAGGCAGTGTCAGCCTGCAACTGGACAACGGCAGCACCCTGACCGGCAACCTCAGCGCGGCAACCGAAGGCACCGTCGCCCTGACGATGCAAAACACCAGCACGTTCACCGGCAACGCTGACGCTACCGATAAAGGCAGTGTCAGCCTGCAGCTGGATAACGGCAGCACCCTGACCGGCAACCTCAGCGCGGCAACCGAAGGCGCCGTCGCCCTGACGATGCAAAACACCAGCACGTTCACCGGCTATGCCAATGCAGGAACCGCAGAAGGCGCAGCCAACCCGGACAACGGCACCATTAACGTCACGATGTCGACAGGCAGCATCTGGAACATGACGCAGGACTCCATGGTTTCCACCTTCTCCCTGAACGGTTCACGGCTGAACTTCGCCCCGCCTGCGGATGTCGACGACCCGGAGAATTTCGTCCCCAGCATCCTCACCGTCACAGGTAACTATGACGGCGACGGCGGCATCATCGCGATGAATACGGTATTGGGCGACGATAACTCCAAAACCGACAAGCTGGTGGTCAAAGGCTCAACCTCCGGCACCACCAACATGATCATTAACAACATCGGCGGCGCGGGCGCTACGACGATTGAAGGGATTGAGATCGTCAACGTAGCGGGCGATTCTGATGGTATCTTCCAGAAACTGGATGGCACCCGCATCGTTGCCGGCAGCTATGACTACTCCATCGTGAAAAAGGACAGTAACTGGTATCTGACCAGTTACAAGGAGCAACCCCCGGTCGATCCTGAACCGGAACCTGAGCCAGAACCCGGTCCGGGCCCTGGACCGGGGCCGGGACCTGGCCCCGGACCTGGACCTGGACCAAAACCTGAGCCGGAACCTGAGCCTGATCCGGAACACGTTCAGCGTCCGGAATCCGGCAGCTACATCGCTAACCTGGCGGCGGCCAATACGATGTTCATCACCCGCCTCCACGATCGTCTGGGTGAAACCCAGTACACCGATGTCTTAACCGGTGAGCAAAAAGTCACCAGCATGTGGATGCGCAACGAAGGTGGTCATAACCGCTTCCGCGATGCCAGCGGCCAGCTGAGCACCACCGGCAACCGCTACGTGCTGCAAATCGGCGGCGATCTGGCGCAATGGACCAGCAACGGGCAGGATCGCTGGCACCTTGGCCTGATGGCAGGCTATGCCAATAACCAAAGCAAAACCCGCTCTTCGGTGACGGGCTACAGTTCACGCGGACACGTCAACGGCTACAGCGTCGGCCTGTACGGTACCTGGTATCATAATGAGGCAGATAAAACCGGTCTGTACGTTGATACCTGGGCGCTCTACAGCTGGTTTAAAAACCGGGTCAGCGGCGATGCGCTGCAAACCGAGAAGTACGACTCCGACGGTTTCACCGCCTCGCTGGAAAGCGGCTACACCTTCAAACTCGGTGCAAACGAGCGTGCCAGCTACTGGTTGCAGCCCAAGGCGCAGCTTACCTGGATGGGCGTTAAAGCCGACGATCACCGCGAGCACAACGGAACCCGCGTTCGCGGCGAAGGCGACGGCAACCTGATGACGCGTCTGGGGGTTCGCGCCTACGCCAGCGGGCATCACGCCATCGATGATGGTAAGGACCGTACCTTCCAGCCGTTCGTCGAACTGAACTGGATCCACAACACGAAAGACTTCGGCGTGAAAATGAACGATGAGCACAACGCCATGCGCGGCGCCAAAAACATCGGTGAAGTTAAGGTCGGTGTGGAAGGCCAGACCAGCAAGCGGCTGAACCTGTGGGGTAACGTCGGCTATCAGGCCGGTGACAAAGGTTACAACGACACGCAGGTCATGATGGGCATCAAATATCACTTCTGATATTCATAAACAGAAAAAGCGCCATGTTCCGCAACGGACATGGCGCTTTCTTATTCAAACAGTCCGGGCTTACGCGTTATCCCGGATACCGCGCAACAGCTTCTTCAGCACGGCAACGTCCTCCGCGCTGAACGACGCCAACACCTGCTCCTGCTGTTTAACGGCGATCTCCCTCAGCACGGCGGCCTGCTCTTCACCCGCCGGCGTCAGACGGTAACCGGCATCCGTATTGGTCACCAACCCTTTACGGCACAGAATCTCTTCCGCTTCCTCAATTTCCCTGGCCGGCATCGCGACTTCACACAACAGCGCATTCTGGCTCATATGCTCGTCGCTGCTGAGCACCATCAGCATCCGCGCCTCGCTGGTGCGCAGCCCGCTGGAAAGCTGTTTAGGCTGATACGACGACTGATAGCTGCGCAGCGCCTGCGTCAGCAGGTAGTAGACGTTATCTTCCAGGCGCTTCTGACGGCAACTGGCTTCACCCGGCGGCACACTGCCTTCCTGCGCGCGCGGATACGGCAACACCATCGAATAAGCGCCCTGATGGTACACCAGCGGCGCACGGCCGAAATCATCAAACGCCACCACCCGGCCAATCAGGATCCAGTGATCGCCGCCGTCCGTCTGCTGGTATTTCTCGCACTGAAAGCGGGCCGAGCAGTCATGCAGCAACGGTGCCCCCCCGGCCCCGGCGTCGTAGTCCAGCCCGGCAAACTTATCTTCGCCCGGACGGGCGAAACGGTTGGAAAGCACAATCTGGTCAGCGGCCAGAATATTCACGGCGAAATGCGTCGCCTGCTCGAAAACCGAATAGCTTCCCGAACGCTTATCAATGCTCCACAGTACCAGCGGTGGGTCCAGAGACACCGAGTTAAAGCTGTTGGCGGTCACGCCGACGCGACTGCCGTCGTCGGCGCAGGCCGTCACCACGGTAACGCCCGTGGCAAAATTTCCCAGCGCGCGCCGGAAAGCGCGCGGGTCAAGGACATCTCCAGAGTGATGCGTCATGCTTAAAAATCCTCTGCCTTTTAAACCATTGTCGGGTCGGGTTCCAGCCCCATCAGCTCGCGCCCCAGGATCTGGGCGCAGATATCGTAATCGGTATAAGCGTGTGCGCCGGTCATGTGGGAATCGCGGAATAAACGCTGAATTTCGTTATTGGTCATCCAACTGGTGGCCCCGGCTGCGCTGAACAGGCGATCCACCGCGGAGATGCACATTTTCACTGCAAACGCCTGGTTGGTGCGCCAGAACGCCAACTCCGCACGGGTCGGGTAACGATGCTGACGCCCGAATTCGGCATGTTCTTCCCAGGTTTTTTCCAGGAATGCGCGGGCGGCGGCAACCTCATGGGTTGACTCAGCCAAACGCATCAGCGCCGGGGTCGCGGTGCCGACGTTAGCGCCGGTATAAGCCCGCACACGGTTCTTGGTTTTCTCTTTGAACGCCACCAGCATACGTTCCGCCACGCCCAGGCTGATTGCGGCGAATCCGCAGGCAAAATACGGACGATACGGCGTATAGAAAATATCGCTGTCCGGATACAGTCCATAACCCTTGGAACGTCCTTCCATCATATCTTTGGCGACTTCGATGCGGTGCTCAGGGATAAAGACGTTATTAATCACCAGCGTTTTGGAGCCGCTGCTGCTCATGCCCACCGCATACCAGTCATCGCGGATCTCGTAGTCTTTCCGCGGGATCACGCCGAAGCTATAAATCTTGTCACCGGCTTCGTTGAAGCGGTTGAAGCCGACGATGGCCCAGTCGGCGTGATCGCAGCCGCTGCTCCAGCCCATTTCGCCGCTGAGATAAACGCCGCCTTCCGCTTCTTCGATACGGCCAAAAGGGGCGATGCTGCTGCTCGCAGTGGCATCCGGATCGCTCAGCCACATTTCATCCTGCAACTGCTGGGTAAACATCGCCAGCTGATGGCTGTGGGTACACAACAGACTGAACGCCCAGGCGGTGCCGCCGCAGGCGCCGGCCAGTGCGGCCACGCAGTCGGTGAACTGCGGCAGCGACATTTCCAGCCCGCCGTACTTCTTAGGCTGGAACATGCGGTGCATACCGATTCCCTTCAGCAGCTTAATATTTTCCTCTGGCACTTTACGATCGCGCTCCGCCTGAGCGGCGTTTGCAGCGATCAACGGTAAAATCGGGCGTAATTTGTCCAGCATCGGGTTATTGGTTGTCATTATCGGACTCCCTTTTATTATCGTAGGGTACATGGCAGCCGGAGTTATCCGGCTATGTTCCGGCTGTCTTCGCAGCCTGCTTCCTTAGTGTTAAGAAGGATTATGAGGAAATGAATTTTTAATGGAATGTAAAATTCAGGTGAACAATTGTACTTTTCAGGTTAAAAGGAAAAAGTGTGACGTCATCGAAAATTTCCGCAAGGCGCGGCGGGCAAGGGGTTAGACAGAGTTGCGCAGTTCAGACTGGTACTTATACAATAAAACCGGATGTTACAATGATGTTTCTTTTCATCATTTATCGTTGAAATGTACGCTCTGAAATCCTGTTTTAAGCACCCGTCGGCTGGTCATGTGCTTCAGCCCATAATCCTTTGATGAAACTTCATTACTTATCAAAAATGAAGGCCATTTTGTCGGGCATATTTTTAAGGTATCTGATTTTTACTTTCATACCGGCCTGAAGTTGGCTGGCGTAGAATGCAGGAACCGTTTCTGTCCCCCTGATGGTTTTATTTTCATGGGTAAACGGATCAACAAATGACAACACAAAGAATACATTGGAGCTACCCTGTTGGTTAGCGCTGATAACCCGGCTTTCAAGAATTTCTGCAATGGCCGCCACTCCGTTTTTATCTATCTGGCAGTCCCGAAAAAATTGATAGCCAATATAGGTAATCACTGCGGCAATGATGGTATAAATTACAAAAGAGGTCATAACACGGCTACCTTCGATATCCGGACGTAGGGTTCAGTCGTGCGTGCGTAGGCCATCCAACAAGCCAAGCCGTCATTCCCCCTCAATAACTAAACCCCTTCACCAACGTCAGCTCACCGGGGTTACGCATCGGCACCACGAACGTCTCCTGCTTTTCGTTCAGCGTTCCCTCTTCGGTAATCACGCTCAGATGCGCCGTCGTCAGCTCCTGTTCCCCACGGCCGCCGTAATAGTTCACGTAAACCAAATACTTCCCGCGCAACGGCGTCGGCGTTGCGAACATCTCCGGCCCGTAGCCGGTCGTTACGTCGATATCCAGCGCCCCGCCATTGTCCAGATTACGCTTCCCGTACCATGCATGCTCACCGTCCGGCGTTACCACATGCAAGTCGAGGTCGGTATCATCCGTATCCCACGACAGCACCACGCGCAGGCGCGAAGATACCGCCCCGGCCCCCTGGCTGGCATAAAACTGCCGGCGACCGGTCTGAGTGCCATCCGGACTGCGTACCTCGACGCTGTTGCTGCCTTCAGAGAAAATAAACGGACGCGCGAAAGAGCCGTCGCTTTCAATCTTCAGCGGCATACTGATGCCGTTGACCACCAGCCGCCCCGGCGCCGTATTCTGCTTCGGCATGTTGGCGATCTGCCCGCGGATTTTGGCGGTTTCGCTTTGATCGGCGGCGATATTCACCGAAGAAGCAGGATAGTTCACCTGCTGAGAGTAATGCGCATTGTCGCCGGTATTCTCCCGCCAGCCCGACAGCGGAGCGTCAATACGCACGTCCTGCTCCGCCGCGGCAAGCGGCAGGTAACCGGACAGAACGAGTAAGCACAGGGAAGCGTAGCGCATAGCATTATTCCAACAAAAGTTGACGGGTAAGGCTCTCGATATAGTGCTCATCCTGACTGCTGGGATAGCCGTCGAAAGCCAGATGTAAGTATTCATGGGTCAAATCCAGCCGATCCTGTAACGAATAAAAATTGCGCACGTAAATGCGCCGCTGAGCGCGATCGGTATACGGCCGCCCCGACGCCAGGCGGCAAACGGCGAACACCTCCGTAGCGACGTACCCCGGTTCGCGGTTCAGCGTTATACGCCAGTCGCGCTGACGACCGCGCAGCCAGGCTTCGGCATCAGGCAACGGCTGGCAGGACGCCTGCGGATTATCCCAGCGGCTCAGATTGCCGCGGGGAAACGCCTGCGCCAGAATCGCGTTATAGCGCATGCCGCTCTTTGCCTGTTCCACCGCCTGAAGCCAGGACATTCGCGCCTCGCCCGCGTTGTCGTAGTGATAATTCACCGTCGTTCCGGCCAGCACCAGCGACGCCGTACGCGCCGCGATAGCCCGCGCCGCCGTACCGGCCGGCGATGGCGCCACGCGCTGGCTGGCGCTGCTGTCATCAATCAGCAGGCATTCGCCCTCGCGCCGCGCGTTCTGCTGCAAATAGCTGCGAATAGCCACTGCCATCGCCTTCGCGGCCTCTTCCGGCTCGGTTTTCGCTTCCCGCTCAATGACGCGGGCCACGTACTCCTCACGCGTCAGCCGGGCGGTCAGACGCGGCGCATCGCCCTCACGCGTCAAAAACAGTTCTCCACGGCTTTCCAGCGCCAGGCGGTTACCATTGGCGAACAGCACGTCATAGCGCCCGCGCAGCATGCCCTGCGCCGCCGTTTGTCCATCCTCCTGCCGCATCACCGACGTTAACGGATAGCGGCTGAACAGTTTCACCACCACGCATCCGTCATCCGCCGTCCGGCTCAGCGCCGGCGGCGGCAATGCGGCGGCCAGGGCGTCTGCATACTGATTCAAAACCGTTTTGCTGGTTCCCGCTCCCTGCGCCCATACCGGGCTGCCGTCGCTCAGCCAGCCGGCAAAACCGCCCACGCGGGTTTGCGCATCGCCATTTTCATGCCAGCTCCAGGTTTTCACCCGCAGCACGCTCCCCAGCGCGCCTGCCGGATCGCCGCCTGCGTTAAGCGTCACGTCCAGCAGCAAATTTTGCGCCTGGTCGCGCCCCGGCAATGTCGCCAGCACGCGTAATAATTCATGAACCGGCACCCGTGTTTCCGGCGTCAGGCGCGAAAGCTCCGTCAGCCAGTCAGGCGCCTGTTGCGTTTGCCAATACTGTCGCCAGGCTGCGGGCGTGATCTCCAGCCGCTGCGGCGCGAAGTAAAGCCCGCAGGACTTCACCAGCGCCTGCCCGCGATCAACAGATTGCCCCGGCTCGCAACAGTACACTTCTTCGCGATCCCGCCCACTGCAGTGATACGGCGCTTCCGTCCGGGCCAGATCCGTCTGATAGGCATACACGAACAGCTTCCACAAACTGCCGAGCGGCGCGGAGAGCGATGCCGGCAGAGCCTGCCGGGACAATACCTGCTGGCGGTTCAGCGTCAGCAGCACGTCCTCTTGGCCGTCGCGCCGGGCCAGTTGCAGCGTCGGCTCCGCGGCCAGGGCCAGCAACGGCGCGGCAATCAGCAACAGCAGCCCGGCCGCACGCATCGTTATTTCACCGTTACGCTGCGCATTGAACCGCTCTGATCCAACGCCTGCTCCTGCGGCGCATAGGCCCGCAGGTAACGCGCCGCCGGCATCTTGAAGCTGCCCTTTTGCGAGAAGCGCAGCAGATGGCGGTAAACCACCTCGCCTTCCAACCGGCTGACCGGCACCATATACGCCAGACGGCCGTTTTCATTGCGCGCTTTCTCCAGCGAGGCCGCATCTTTGCCGTCGTTGGTCAGGCTGACGTTGATTCCCCAGGTCGTTTCTTCGACTTCGCCGCCCGGCGGCAACGGTATTTCCAGCATACCGTAGCGCAGCGGCGTTTCTTCGCCCCCGCTGAGCACGATCTCGTCAAGGTAGAGCGCATCGCTGGACACCACGCCGTCGGTCACTTCTTCGGTGGTGAAGGTAAAGGCGCTGTCGCCGGGGATCAGCTTCAGCAAGCGGCGCGTCAGTGTAGCCGTTTCGGACGAGGCCTCAGCCTGCGCGTCCTGCGGGCGGTCATAGCTCAGCACGGCATTCAGCGGCGGGAACAGCCCTTCCGGCATAACGATCGCCGCAGGCAGCCCTTTCCCTGTCCACTGCCAGTACGGCTCGCCGCCCGCACCGCGCCGCTCCTGCCAGCCGGCGCCCGGCTCAGGCAGTACCGTGTTCTGCGATGCGCCCGCCCGGTTAAACAACCAGGTCATCGCCAGCGCGCGTTCCGGCCCCGGCTGCGCAGGCGCCAGTTCCCGCAGCCGTTCCACCACGCGCTGCATGTCGCCGCCCTGTTCCAGCAACGCCACGATATGAGCGAACGGCTGTTCGCTGGCGGCAATCAGTGCCATTGCCCGCGGCAGTTGCGCTTCCAGAGCGGAAGACGAAATATTCTCCTGCCGCATCAGCGATGCAGTCAGCACCCGCGCCACCGCATCGCCCAGCGCAGAGTCCGGCGCAAACATCACCAGGCTGTCCAGACGATCGTCGAAGTCGGGGAAAACGCGTCCGCTGTCCTGTTTATTCTCCAGCGTGGAAGCCAACCCGCGCAGCAGGCTGGCGACCGGCAGCTTCATTTCGCGGGCGAAGGAAATCGCCAGCGCGCGTTGCAACGGCGGCATTGTGCCGGCCTGTTCGCCGTAAATGTCCAGCACCCGCTGCCAGTGATCCGCCGGCAGCGCCACGCCCAGCGCCTGACTGGCGTACCAGTCGGCATAATAGGCATAGGCGGTCAGGAAAGCATCAGCATCCGCTCCGCCGCCCCACCATGCGAAACGCGCCGAAGGGCCGGCCATTTGCAGCAGACGCAGCCGGTTGTCCTGCATGATCTGGCGCAGATGGCGGGCGGCTTTTTCATCCGCCTGCAGCATGGAAGGGTAAACCAGGCTAAGCGGCAACAAGCGGCTGGCGGTATTAATCACGCCGCCGTATGGCTCGCTGAGCAAATCGTCCAGGTTGTTGTTGAACACCGCGCGGGCCGTGTCGTTAATGCGCAGACGCAGGTTATAGGCGTCCTGCGGCAGCACCAGCGGCGTCTCACCACCTTCCAACTGAAGGTTTTGCTTACGCGCCAGCGGCCAGGCATCATCGGTCACCATCAACGCCACCTGCAACGCATCCGCCTCCTGACCATTTTGCAGCAACTGCACCGACATAACGCCGCTGCGCAACGCCTCGACTGGCACCTTCACGTAGTTAGCGCCTTTATGCAGCGTAATCTTTTGGCGCACTTCGTGATCGGCATAATCAGTCAGCAGTTCAGCGTTGTTCACCGCCTCGCCCTGATTGAAGACAAACATGCCCAGCACCGGCTTATCTGCGGCGCGGAACAAGGTCGGCGCGCTCCATTTCAGGTACAGCGTTTTTTCCGAGCGCACGAAGGTCTTCATCTGCCCAACCTGCCCGTCCGCGTTTTGCGCGCGCACGGTAATCCGCCAACGCGTCAGCGAATCCGGCATACGGAAGCTGAAGCGCGTTTTCCCCTGCGCGTCGGTCACCAAATCCGGCTGCCAGGCCGCGGTGTCCACATCCTCACGGCGCGGACGCTCCAGCACTTTCACGCCGCGTTCGCTGCGGTTCGCCCGCCCCGGCGCGACAGGAACGCCCGGCAGCGCCAGGTCGTAGCTGATGAAGGCCAGGCTGGCGCTGGTGCGCACGTTGTTGCGGCGCGGATGATAGAAGAATTGATCGATGGCCGGCGTGATCTCCGGTTGCAGGGCGTAAACCATCTCGTCCACCACGCTGACGGTCAGCCTCGACGCCGCCGGCTTGCCGTCGAACAGGGTCGCGATATCCACGCTGACCACATCGCCCGGCCGGTATTGCTCTTTATCCGTCTTGACCTGCACGTCAATCTGCGGCGTGACCACCTTAATGCCCGCATTCTGGAAACTGTATTGCGCATTTTTGGTGTACAGCACAGAGAAGGTCAGATTCGGCGCAAAGTTATCCTTCACCGGAATCATGACGGCATACTGCGCGTCGTTCAGGCGTTCCACCTTCAGCCAGTCCGCCGGACGGCTCAACAGGGCGAGATTTTCCACCCGGTCGCGCTCCAGCGTCAGCAACGCCTCGCTGACCGGCTCGGGGAACGTCACCAGCGCCCGCGCCGTTTCACCGGTGCGGTATTGGGCTTTATCAAACACGATAGCGACCGTGCCCGCCGTCGCCAGCGCGCCTTCACCGCTGACCGCGTGGCTGCCCGCGCCGAGGATCAACCCGTGCTCGTCACGCAGCGTGATGCTGTAATTGCCCGGCTGCGCGAAACGAATGCGGAATGAATGCTCACCGGCGGCAAGCTGCCCCTGTTCCTGTTTTTGATCTTCCAGCCGGATCCACTCATAGCGGACCGGCACGACATCCGTCGGCTGCTCGCTGCGATAGCTGAACGTCACTTCCTCTCCGGCACTGCTGAAGCGCGCCGGCGTTTCCACCCGATAACGCGCGCTGCCGCGTTCGATCAGGATCTCTTTGCTGGTTTTTACCCGGTAAGCCGCGCCGTCGCTGGCGAACACCGTCAGCATATAGCGGCTGGGTTTATCTGCGGCGGGCAGGCTGAGCGGTACGCGGCCTTTGCTGTCGCTGACCAGTTCGGTGCTGTCCAGTTGAACCGGGAACTGCCCCAGGTATTGCAGATCGTTCTCCACCATCGACATTTGCTGGGCGCGCAGGCCGATCTGAACACGCGCGCCGGGCACCGGCTTGCCGTCGGGATAAAGCAGTTGCAGGTTGCCGGTCACCGGTTCGCCGGTTTTGAAATCGTCTTTATCCAGCGCCAGCGAAATTTCAAAATGCGGTTTGATGTAGCTGGCGACGCGGAAAGCGCTGGCATAGGTTTGCCCGCGATATTCCATGCGCAGGTCATACCCGCCCGCCACCGCGCTATCGGGCAGCTGGAAGCGGGTTTGCCCGCCGGACTGGCCGTCAATGCTGACGTTCAGGGTTTGCAGCGGAGTGCCGTTAGCGTCCAGCACCGTCAGTTTGCCCTGCGCCGGCTGGATCGCCACCGAGTCACGCGCGTTTTTGAACTCGCGCCCCAGCACCTTCACCTCAACCCAATCTCCCGGGCGGTACATCGGACGATCGGTGAACACGTACAGCTTGGTGTTATAAATTTCGCTGTCGTAATAGAAGTTTTCCGACACAAAGACGCCGCCGTCGCGATCTTCGCCCAGCACGTAAGAACGCTCAGGCGAGGCATGGCGCAGACGCAGCGTGCCATCGTCACCGGTAACGCCGCTGCTCATCACGCCCAGGCCGTCGCTCCACAGGATGCGCGCGCCCGGCAGGGGCGTACCCGCCTTCTTGTCCGCTACCCATACCAGCAATTCACCGCCGGCGATTTTGCTCATCGCCACGCTGTCGGCCACAAACACCAGCGTGGTCGCGCGGTATTTGCCGATCAGCGCCTCAACCAGATACAGCCCAGGCTTCAGTTTGCCCAGCGGAACGTAAACGTTACCCGGCACCGGTTCGAGGAATTCGCTGGAAGAGCCCTGCATCCTGACGTCTGCGGGCGGCTGAACGCCTTTGGCGTCCCACAGCGGATAGCGGAACTCCGTCACCAGCGGCAGGTTTTTCAGCGGCGCGAACTGCGGCTGCTGCACGAAAGGCCCCGGCCTGAGGATCGCATCGCCCACCTTCAGCTCCGGCAACGCCTGCGTCACCTCGGTGCGGGTGTCGGATGAAAACGCACGCTGCATCACCCGGCGTGATTTGCCGTACCAGTTATCCCACAGATAGGTCAGGGTGTTGGACAACCCTTCCCCCTGGTAATTCGGCTCCACCTTTATCCGGTGCAGGTTCTTTTGCTTGCGCAGAAACTCGGTCGGTTTGGGAATGCGGTAAACGCGGATATCCGCCCCGCCGTATTCCTCCATGCGGAAGCGGCGGTAGTCGCGCCCCGGCGCTTCCAGCCGCACCCTGGCGCTCTCTTCGCTGGTGAAGCTGCTGTCGGAGAGCAGGAAGAAAGACTCATCCGCCGGAGAATAACCGCTCGGCGGCAGGCCGTCGCCGGCCCGCGCGCCGGCGGACGCCAGCAGCAACAACGCGCACGCCGCCAGCCCGCGCATCAGACGCCGGCTCAGCGGGAGAGGAAGTCCAGCCGATAAACGCCAATGAAGTTGGGATTGGATTCGTCGGGTATCCATCGTGTGTCCTTCCATGTCATAAGTTGCTGCACGCCGACCGAACGCATTCCGTTATCTGTCTTGGTGCGGGTTCCAGTGTGATAGGCGATGTAGCGCCCCATCCAGATCATCAGATGCTGGTCATCACCCTGATCAAAAAACATCAGATCGCCCGGCTGCGCCTGATTCAGGTCACGCCCGACAAACCGGCTGTTGTACTGAATAAGCTTAATGGCGTCCACGTAGGGGCCGACCTTGCCGCCGCCCTGCTGCCACTGACGCGCCAGCAGGCGCTGCTCGTCGCTCAGCGTCGCCTCCGGCGGCAGGTAGCGGTTGGAAAGGCCGTTGCTGCGCAGCCACCTGGCGTCATGTACCTTCAGCGCCTCATTGGCGGCGAAGCGCACCAGGCCGGCGCAGTCCTGCTGATACCAGCGCGGGCTCGGTCCCTGGCGCAGTTGTTCTTCCGCGATGCGCACGAACCAGGCGCGAAAAATACGCGATTGCTCAGCGTCCAGCGTGAGGTTTGCCGCCAGCGCGCACTGCGCCAGCAACCATAACCCCGCCGCCAGCATCGCGCGCCGGATCATAACGCCCGCCACTCAATGGGGATCCACTGCCAGGCATCATCCGCCGACGTGTCCGCCGGCAGCGTCAGCGCATAGCTGCCGTGCCCCGCCAGCGCTTCCAGCTTCGGCACCAGCAGGGTTTGCGCGGCATTGTAAAAGATCGGCTCAACGTCCTTCGGCAGGCTGTCGAACGCCTCGTGCCGGAACAGGCCGGACAGCCCTTCCGGCGCCAAATAAAGCGGTACTACGGCATTGGCGGGCAATACTTCGGCCATCGGCGGGAAGTTTCCGCCCAGGGTTTGCCGCGCTTTCTCCACCAGACGATCGTCCAGCGAGAACAGCAGCGTCTGCCCTTCCCGCGCCAGCGTGACGCGGAAGAATTTCCTGGCGGTCATGCTTTCGCCCGCCTCGGATTCACCGGCATTATATTGTCCGTAGCTGGAGCTGACCTCCCGCCGCCAGCTGTGCGCCTGCTCCGTCTGGGTTTCGCGCATCGGCAACACGCCCTGCGGCGCCTTTTTCTCCGGCGCGCCGATCGTCCGGTCAAACAGCGCGCCCAGCCCGTCGTCCGCCTGACTGCCCGCCGCGTCGTCCAGCCGGGTCACCAGCAGCGGCGTATACAGGCGCGAATCCGCATACCAGCACATGCCGGCCGCGCCCGTCAGGTGCTGAGCCAGCACGCCCGCGCGTTCCTCATTGCCGCCGACCCGGCCGAGCATCTCCTCCGCCACGCCGCGCGCCACGGGAAGCGCAACGCAGAAGCTGGCGCCCATCGGCATGGCTTGCCATACCGGCGTGAAATTAAATGAAGTATCCGCCGCCGCGTCGCGATCGTTCAGGGCCAGAAAGCTGTTCCAGCCCTGCCCGGTCATTTCAAAACGCACCCCGGCAAACGCGGGCATAAAGCGCTGATAGCCGAAGCCAAGATAGTTGGCGCTGACCGCGATGCGGTGTTCCGGCGCCGCTGTTTCCCCGCCCTGCGCAGCACGCGGCGTCAGCCCGAAGCTCTCTGCCCAGGGCGCATTGCCGGCCAGCACCGCCTGCGCCACCTCCGTGGTGTCGCTGGCATGTTTTTCGCCGTCGAACATCATGTCAACGCCGGACATCAGCAGCAGTTTGTCGTCGTGGCTGGCGAACAGCAGGCTCTTGCCGCCGTAACGCAGCTGGTAAATCGCCGCCCCGGCCCCGCCGACCTGTATCTGGCTCAGTTTCGTTTTGCTCAGTTGGCTGTCATCTGCGGCGGCGAACGCCAGCGGCTCCAGCACTTTCGCCAGACCGCCGCGGCGGATTTCAATCATGAAATGGCGCAGACGACCATTAGCGTCGTGCCACAGCGCCACGTTGGCCGGCTGATCGAGCAGTTCTTCGATCAACGCGTCGCGTAATTCCAGGTTATGTTCGAAAATGATACGCCGCAGGCTGCCGATCAGGCCGAGCTTGTCGGCGTTATGCTGGTAATAAAAGACGAAATCTTCCGTCAGGGTATCGCGCAGCAGCGGTATGCTGAGCAGATCGCGCGGCAGGCGGCTGAGGGAGGCGCTTTCGATAAGGACGTCGGGATGGCGGGGATCAATTTGCAGGTTATTGTTCCGGACCAGCGTTTTCAGGGTATTGTAACCGGAGGCGCGGTTAAGGTGATAAGTCACTGCCGCAACGGCGCCCGCAATAAGGATGCCGGCAACGATAATCAGCCAACGTTTACCCGATCCGCGTTTGGCGGGAACAGCACTTTCGTTCATCACGATCCATCCCTGGTCAGCGCCGCCATTTTCTGCGGCGAAATTAAGCTGTATACGGCCGTCTTTTCAGTCTCTACAAGAGCTAAATGAGTCGCGTAAAGCGCTGGATATTTCACACCATTCACGACAGACTACGTTTCCGCCGGTTATGATAACGGATATCGTGATGGCAGCGCCACAGAAATGCACGGGGGAATCATTGCGTTCCCAGCCATTTTTCCGAACCTGGGATCAGGTTCTGATATCCCTTTTTTATCCCGCATAAACCTTTTGGGATTCAGGTTGTTTTATTTTGGAGAAACCACAATGAAAACGGGCGTAAAACCTTCCCGTCGCCGCTGGCTTATCATTCTTATCGTTCTGATTATCGCCGCCCTGATTCTCTGGCGTTATCTCACCCCCGCGCCCGTACAATGGAAAACGGTTGACGTGGCGCAGCGTACGCTGGAGCAAAACGTCATGGCTACCGGCAAGCTGGACGCTGTCCGTAAAGTCGACGTGGGCGCGCAGGTCAGCGGTCAGTTGCAGAGTCTGTACGTTGAAATCGGCGACACGGTGAAAAAAGAGCAGCTTCTGGCGGAGATCGATCCGCAGCAGGCGCAAAACCAGGTGAAGGAGTCTGAGGGAACGCTGCGTGAACTCAACGCGCAGCTCGCACAGGCCCGCGCCCAGTATCAGCTTTCACGCGCCACAGCGTCACGCAAGCAGGAGCTGGCCCGCCGCCAGGCGGTTTCCCGCCAGGATTTGGACGAAGCCAACACCGACGTCGCAGTCAGGCTGGCTGCCATTGACACCATCGAAGCGCAGATCGCCCGTAACAAAGCCACGCTCGGCACCGCCAAAACCAACCTGGACTACACCCGCATCGTGGCGCCGATGGACGGCGTGGTCACGCAGATCACCACCCTGCAGGGGCAAACCGTGATCGCGGCGCAGCAGGCGCCCAACATTCTCACCCTGGCCGATCTGGACACTATGCTGGTTAAAGCGCAGGTGTCTGAAGCCGACGTGATTCACCTGCGTCCGGGGCAGAAAGCCTGGTTCACCGTGCTGGGCGATCCCAACACCCGTTACGAGGGAACACTGAAAGACATTCAGCCCACGCCGGAAAAAATCAACGACGCCATCTTTTATTACGCGCGTTTTGAAGTTCCCAACCCGAAACATTTATTACGCCTGGACATGACCGCGCAGGTTCACATTATGCTGGATTCCGTCGCCGATGCCCTGGTTATCCCGCTCTCTGCGCTGGGCGATCAAATCAGCGACAACCGTTATCACATCGCGCTGCTGGAAGACGGCAAACCCGTGATGCGCGAAGTCACCATTGGTATCCGTAACAACATTGACGTCCAGTTGATCTCCGGCGTGAAGAAAGGCGATAAGGTCATTCCGGGCTACGGCGCTGCGGAGGCGGAGTAATGGCCGCGCTGCTGAGTCTGGAGAACATCCGCCGCTGTTACCCTTCCGGCGACGGCGAAGTGGAGGTGCTGAAAGGCGTTTCGCTCACCATCGAGGCCGGGGAAATGGTCGCGATCATCGGCGCCTCCGGCTCCGGTAAATCCACCCTGATGAACATTCTCGGCTGCCTGGATAAACCCACCTCCGGCGTTTACCGGGTCGCCGGCCAGGACGTTTCCCTGCTCGACGGCGATGCGCTGGCGCAACTGCGGCGTGAGCACTTCGGCTTCATCTTCCAGCGCTATCACCTGTTGCCGCACATGAGCGCGGCCCATAACGTGGAGGTTCCCGCCGTTTATGCCGGCACCGGCAACGCGGCGCGGCGCGAACGGGCGCGGGAACTGTTGACCCGGCTGGGGCTGGCCGATCGCGCCGACTACCAGCCCGGCCAGCTTTCCGGCGGGCAGCAGCAACGGGTCAGCATCGCCAGGGCGCTGATGAACGGCGGTCAGGTTATCCTGGCCGACGAACCGACCGGCGCGCTGGACAGCCATTCCGGCGAAGAAGTCATGGGGATCCTGAAGCAGCTGCGCGAACGCGGTCATACGGTGATTATCGTCACCCATGACCCGACCGTAGCGGCGCAGGCGGAGCGTATCGTGGAGATCCGCGACGGCGAAATCATCAGCGATTCCGTTTCCCGCCGCGAGGAACGCACCTCCCCTCCCCTGCATTTTGACGATCGCGCCCCCGGCTGGCAGCAGATCGTCGGCCGCTTCCGCGAGGCGCTGACCATGGCGTCCCGCGCCATGCTGGCCAACAAAATGCGCACCCTGCTGACCATGCTGGGTATTATCATCGGCATCGCGTCGGTGGTGTCGATCCTGATTATCGGCGACGCGGCGCAGCAGTTGGTGCTGAGCGACATTCGCTCCATCGGCACCAACACCATCAACGTCTATCCCGGCACCGATTTCGGCGACGACAACCCGGCTAACCGGCAGACGCTGTCCTATGACGATATGGAAGCCCTGTCCCAGCAGAGTTACGTAGACGGCGCCACGCCTTCGCTCTCTTCCAGCCCGCGCCTGCGTTACGGCAACATCGACGTACCGGTCAGCCTTGAAGGGGTCAGCCCGCAATATTTTCAGGTGTACGGCATGGGATTCTCGCAGGGCGCCACCTTCAGCAGCCTGCAAATGGATACGCTGGCGCAGGTGGTGGTGCTGGACAAAAACGCCCGTGACCGGCTGTTCCCGCATAAGAAAACGGTGATCGGCGAGGTTGTTCTGCTGGGCAACATGCCCGCGACGGTCATCGGCGTGGCCGAAGAGAAATCGTCCATGTTCGGCAGCAGCAAAAACCTGCGCGCCTGGGTGCCGTATACCACCATGAGCAGCCGCATGATGGGCCAGCGCTGGCTGAACGGCATCACGGTGAAGCTGCGCGACGGATACCAAAGCGCGGAGGCGGAACAGCAGATTAACCGCCTGCTGACGCTGCGCCACGGTAAAAAGGACTTCTTCACCTACAACATGGACAGCCTGCTGAAAACCATGGAACGCACCACGCGCACCATGCAGTTGTTCCTCACGCTGGTGGCGGTGATTTCGCTGGTCGTGGGCGGCATCGGCGTCATGAACATCATGCTGGTGTCCGTCACCGAGCGCACGCGTGAGATCGGCATCCGTATGGCCGTCGGCGCACGCACCAGCGACGTCATGCAGCAGTTCCTGATTGAAGCCGTGCTGGTTTGCCTGGTCGGCGGCCTGCTGGGAATTATGTTCTCGCTGCTGGTGGGGCTGCTGGTTCAGCTGTTCCTGCCGGGCTGGAGCATCCGCTTCCCGCCCGGCGCACTGATCAGCGCATTTGTTTGCTCTACGGCCATCGGCATCATCTTCGGCTGGCTGCCAGCCCGCAGTGCGGCGCGGCTTGACCCGGTTGAAGCCCTCGCCAGGGAGTAAGCCATATCATCCCCCTGAGCCGGCTTTCCGTCGGCTCAGGGCATATCAATAATCGTCAATATATTCATAATATCAATCAGTTAAACACTGCCATCGTCTAAGAGTTATCATCTTTAACATTTCCTTTGATTGTGTAATGCTCAATTACATTCTTCCGGTAGGTCCCCGGGGAGGAATGCTATAAATTGACACCGGAAACTTTGGCATCAGAGGTTTCAATGCCCGGGTAACAGGAACGTTAAGGGAAGGATAAGGATGTTCAACCACGCAGAGAAATGGGTACTACGCATTCTGGCGTTTATCGTCATGTTTCTTTCCGTTATCGCCAGCCGGGTATGGGTAAATCCCATCGACAATGCGGTAAGAAGCTTGCTGGCCGCCGGATATCTCCCGACGGCCGATTATGAACAGGCATTTATGGCCATCGCCCTCATCGTCGTTTGCCTGAGCGGGCTGGCGCTGACGGCCGTTGCCGAAGTGGTGGTGCGCGACCTGTTTCAGTGCGTTATGGAGTTTTTTGTTTAGCCTGCGTCAGTTCTCACCGCCTTTACGGTACTGCGCGTCACTGACTTTCTCCATCCACTCCACCACGCTGCCTTCCAGCGCTTCAGCTATCGCAATATGGCTCATCGCCGTATCCGGCGTAGCGCCGTGCCAGTGTTTAACGCCTTCAGGGATCCACACAATATCCCCCTGATTCATCTCTTTGATCTCTCCGCCCCACTCCTGGATCCAACCGCGCCCCTGCGTGACGATCAGCGTCTGGCCCAGCGGATGCGTATGCCATGCGGTGCGTGCGCCAGGCTCAAACGTCACCGTCGCCCCCCCGGTGCGGGCCGGAGCCGCGGCCTGAAACGGCGCGTCGATGCGTACTCTCCCAGTGAAGTAGCTTTCCGGGCCGGGTTGAGAAGGTTGTGAACCACTGTACTGAATTTTCATTTTTTCCTCCGCCTGAGCAAAAGCGCTGACCGGCGTTAACACGGTAGCCGCCAATAGTTTCATTATTATACGTCTTCGCGGGAATCCCGTTCCGCCGCCGATGAGGATAAGGAGGCGCAAACTCACTTCCCGGCAAAGAAATTCGCACATCATTCAGCGAAGGAAATCACATTTGGCAAAAATCATTTTACGGATATTTTTTAAACCGTGCGCTGCTTCATATTTTTAACCTTAAGGAAATACATTGTTTTCCTTATTTATCATCCATACCTTGTCCCATTAAATTTTTGCTGACAGCGACAATTAATTTACCAATATGGATATTTTGTATAATTCAACCCTAAAAATGCGCTAATACAGAATCTTTATCTCCGGATTTATCAATATAGTAATTACTTAATCTCATTTATCGTGTATATTTTGACCTGACTCTCAAAATGATTCACCAAGAAAAAACCCCGAAAAATAAGAAAGCTCCCTTTCATTTCTTTCAAAAAGCTTTCGTGCTTTATTTGTCACCATGCGAATAGATAATTACGACATAAGCAATTCAAAATATCACACATACGATATTTAATATCGCGCAACAGGGTATTTACCCCTCTGAGGGTTTAATATTGTTATCACTCGTAATGCATTGTATAATCGCGAAAATTCCTTAATTCCGGCTCAATTTCCTACTGAGCCCGTGCGGTAGCTATGCCTAAAGAAAAGGATATTCAATGAACAGAGCCATTATTGCACATACTCCGGCAGACAGCGGCGAGCTACTATTTAAGTCATTAACCGGGCAGGAAGGATTATCTGAAGCATTTGAATTTGAGGTTGAGCTTTTAAATAAGAGCAATAACCTGAATTTAAGAAATTTATTAGGGAAATCCCTGACTGTCGAATTACGCGGAAAACCGCTGACACCACGATTCCTTAATGGTTATATCACCCGCATGACCCTCACCGGGCGCGAAACCAGCGGCGAACGGTACTATATTTACCGTGCCACAGTTCGTCCGGGATTATGGTATCTGACGCAAAACAGGGATTTCCGCATTTGGCAGGAAAAATCCGTCCCCGATATCATTGCCAGCGTCCTATCCAGCTATCAAATTAAATTTGAAAACAAACTGACCTGGGACTACCGCCAGTGGGGATACTGCGTGCAGTATCAGGAAAGCGACTTCGACTTTATCAGCCGCCTGATGGAGCACGAAGGCATCTATTACTACTTCATCCATGAACGCGACAGCCATACGCTGGTGCTGGCAGATGCGCCTCAGGCGCATGAAGCGCTGCCGGGTTATGGTTTTATTCCCTACCAGCCGGTCGACAGCGGTCAGCACAAAAACACCGAAAGCGTTCACAGCTGGAGCGTCTCCGATATTATCACTCCCAGCCTGTACAGCCTGGATGATTACGACTTCCGTAAACCCCGCGCCCGTCTGCTGGAAACCCGCCAAAATCCCAACTCTTTCGCCGTAGACAAAGCCGAAGTCTTCGACTGGCCGGGCCGCTTTACCGACCGCGAACACGGCCAGTTTTACGTGCGCGTGCGCCAGGAAGAGTTTGAGGCCCGCCATGAGCAGATGAGCGGCGAAGGCTCCTCATTAGGATTCGCGCCTGGTCACACCTTCGTGCTGACTCAGGCGCCGCGTATGGAAGACAACCGCGAATACCTGACGACGCACGTTAAGTATTTTCTGACGGAAAACGCCTATTCCAGCAGCGCTCAGAGCATGGCGGAGCACATTCTTGAGTTTTCAGTGATCCCGAACAGCGTCAGCTGGCGTCCGCCGCGCGTGACGCAGTGGCCGAAAACCCACGGTCCGCAAACCGCCGAAGTGGTCGGCCCGGAAGGGCAACCTATCTGGACGGACAAATACGGCCGGGTAAAACTGAAATTCCGCTGGGATCGCCACAGCACCGGCGACGACACCAGCTCCTGCTGGGTGCGTGTTTCCAGCGCCTGGGCGGGCTGGAAATACGGCGGCGTGCAGATTCCCCGCGTCGGGGAAGAAGTGGTGGTGGACTTTATCAACGGCGACCCGGACCGCCCGATGATCACCGGCCGCGTTTACAACGAAAACAACATGCCCCCATGGGATCTGCCTAACGATGCCACTAAGATGGGCTTTATGTCGCGCAGCACCAACGGCAGCCCGGATAATGCCAGCTACCTGTTCTTTGAAGATTCTCCCGGCAATGAGTCGTTTGATATGCATGCCGAGAAGGATATGAATGTTTCGGTGGAAGGGGATCAGTTTGTTACGATTGATGGGACCAGGACGACGGTTATTGGGGGAAAACAGGATGACTCCATCACTGATGCGGCGACATTTCACTTCAAATCCTCGCGTACGACCACCACAGATGGGTTAGAAACCGTTAATTTTAACAATCATCTGGACATGACTGTCAACAATGGTCGAAAGATGGTTATTACGGGTGGCGACGAGATTGAGATCACAGGCGATCAGACATTCACACTGAAAGGTGCCCAAACACAAACCATTGACGACACACAGCACGTCACCATCAAAAATAACCAGATGCTTGATATCACCGATGGCAGCCAGACGAATCATATCAAGTCAGGCCAAATCACTACCATTATGTCAGGCGGACAAGAAACCACCGTGACCGCCGGTGGACAGACCACGCTCATTGAAGCGGGTGGCCAGACCCTCACGGTCAACGCCGGCGGGCAAACCTCGACAATAACCGGCGATGTGCTGGAGACATATAACAATGATCAGACAACGGAAATCACCGGCACGCTCAACATCCATGCCGCTGATGTAAGCATCACCAGTGATACCGGCGTTTCAATCTCCAGCCCGTCATGGACAGACAACTGTAAGGCACTCAGGTGGAGTGCAACAGGATTTAATCTTTCTTTCAATGGCATGAGTCTGGGCATTAATGGCCTGAATGTGCGGCATACCACAGCAGATATTTCGCACTCCCCTATTTCCATTAATAAGACTAATGTTAAAATCAGCAACACGCCGATGAATTACACGCAAACGGCAGCGTTGCTTACCAATGGCGCGTTGCGTTACAGCAGCATGGCACTGGCCATTTTTGTGTAGGGAAATATGGCAAAGATTAAATCCATTATCACAGTTATCGGTTTTATTATCGCCGCTCCGTTTCTCGGCCTGGTAGGCTTTTTCAAATTTATCACTGTCGACCTGTGGCGGATTATCAGCCAGTTTCTCAGCCCGATGAAACTGACGAAAGACGGCATTTCAACCTCCGGACAAATCGTCAGCGTAAAGCAGAGCGATCTGTGGTACGGCAACCAACCGGTTCTGGAAATAGAAGTTAAGCATATTACCAAAGATGGACGCAGCCATGCTGCGATGATAAAAGAGGCTGTCAGCCTGACGGAGCTGGCCCGTTTTCAACCTGGGCAATATATAGATATAAAATATGACCCAAAAAATCCGCGCCGGGCTGCAATTAATAACAATCCTCTTTATTAGTGCGGAGCAATACTGACATGCCTTTTCTATTACGCTGAAAACGAAATAGAAAGAATGCCGACATAAAGTCTTTCACGCTCTCCAGTGTATCGGCAAATAACCGCGTATCATGATAGCTTCGGCATTAAAATTTTGCAGGATGCATAATGAAAGTAGTAAAGCCGCTTCGACTCAGCATATTAAACCGCCCCTATCGCTGGCAGGGGAAAAACCATCTGGGCATTTCCGTTCTGGCGTTGACAGATATGGGAGATACCCCGTGCCTGCGTCCTGAACCAGAATTGTGGCAATTGGTTGAAAATGAGTTAAAACTTAGTGGTGGAATTCTTGACCTTGCAATTCCGAAAGTTTGTCCGGAGTTTTTGGCGACGGGCTATGCCTATACTAATCACCAGCAGGAAAAAAATGCTTGTGCAGTAAAAATACAATTAGCACAGCGGGAAAAAACGCTATTAATCTTCGGCGACAGATATTGGGTAAATAATACCCCCAGTACACCCTTACCTTTTGAACAAATGCGTCTGGACGGCAGCCGTGCCTATGGCGGTCCTGAGTTTGCCGATAATCAGTATGGCATCGGTGCCGGCACAGAAATGATAGGGGGAATGAAAGTACATCGCCTGCCGAATATCGAATCGCTGCACCAGCGAATTACCAGTATACGGCAAACGCCCGAACCTGCCGGCTTCGGACCTACAGACTTAATGGCACCGTCACGTTTCAGCCGTATCGGCAAGCAATACGATGCCCTCTGGCTTCAGAATGAATTTCCCGGATTTGCCCGCGATATTGATTGGCGGTTGTTTAACGCCGCCGCCCGCGATCAATGGTGGGAAGACTGTGATGCCCTTCCCTCAGGCGCTGAATGGCGCATCTGGAATATGCATCCGCAACATCCGCTGCAAGAAGGTAAATTGCCTCCCTGGCGTGCGCGCTGCTTCATTAACCGCCTGCGCGCCGACCAGACGATTTCTGAAGAAGTCATTTTGCGCGCCACAACGGTGTGGTTTTTCCCTCACCGGGAACAGATGATTTTAATCTGGCATGGCAGCGTCCCTATTAACGAAGATGATGCCGCCGACGTCTTACACCTGATGCCCGCACTTGAAATCGCCAACGCTCCGCGTCCGATCGCACATTATCGCGAGGTGTTGCAAAAGAGGCTGGATAAAGAAAAAGGCGCCCTGCTCGCTTTTCGCGAGAAAGATCTGCTGCCGGAGCAGATTATCGGCCCCTGGCTGGACACGGATATTCCGCAAAATGAAAGCCCATCGCATGACAACATGCAGGCACGCATCCGGCGCCTGCGTGAAACACATCGGGATCACGGGGCAGAATGGGCACAAGACATACATGACAAACTTGCGGCTTTCGATGTAACAACACCGCCTGCGCTTGAAGATCTCTCCGAATTCATAGAGAAAATGGAATTGTCAGCGCAAAAAATGCAGGCCGAACTGAATGATCGCATGCTCGCACAGGATGACGTTCCTGAGCATAATCCCGACGATCTACCCAGGGGGCCAGAAAGTATGCACCACATGCTGGAATCTCTGCATAACGGCGATCATGAGCTATCGGATAAGAAACTCACGCAGACCGAGCAGGCATTGCATCAAATGTATCTGATGTCGGTACAGGCACAGCAACCGGCTCTCCGTATGACGGGAGATCTGGCGCTCATTATCCGTCAGCACGCGCAGGCGACGATGGCTCGGGGAGGAGATTTCAGCGGGTTGGATTTGACTGGCGCCGATCTTTCCGGGATGGATTTACGCGGAGCAGACTTCTCCCACGCGTTGCTGGAAAGTGCGAATCTCAACAACAGTCAGCTTGATAACGCGAACTTTAGTGCAGCAATGCTGGGCAGGGCCGATATTACCGGCGCCTCCTTACGTAACGCCATTCTGGATCATGCCTGCCTCACATTGGCACAGTGCCGTGACAGCGATTTCAGCGGAGCCAGCCTGAATGACGTTCAATTACAGCAAACTCTGCTGGAAAACTGTGTCTTTGACGAAAGCCGCTGGCGGGAAATCATGTTTTATCAAACCCGCTTGTCACATTGCCGCTTTCATCATGCCAGCATCGATAACGTCTTATTTTATGAACTGGCAGGTTCCGCCCTCGATTTTTCCTCCGCCCGCCTCGCCAAAGTGGCTTTTATCCAGTGCGTTTTGGAGAACGCCAGTTTTGAACACGCCAGATTGGAAGATTGCTCCTGGGTTGGTACCCGCGCCGAAAAAGCGCACTTCGCACGGTCTGAACTGAAAACATGCTCATTCGCTTGTGAAACAACGCTGGCAAAAGCTAATTTCAGCCATGCCACACTCACGCAGTGTAATCTGCGTCAGATGGTACTGACAGATTCTTCTTTTGAAATGGCCAAACTGGACAACAGCGACCTGAGCGAAGCGAACTGCCTGAATGCGAATATGCACAGGATAAATGCCGCCGGCAGCCTGTTCATTCGCACTGATTTCCGGACAGCCAATCTCAGCGACGGAAATTTTATCGGCGCACTGATGCAAAAGTGCTGCTTTAGTGGCACCGATCTGCGTCACGCCAATCTTTTTCGCGCAGATCTTTCACAATCGATCATCGACGCGACGACCCGACTGGACAGCGCCTATACCAAACGAACAAAAACCCTGCCCAAGCGTAGCCAGGTGTTGATATGAACATATTAGCTCCCGATGAATTAGTGAAGCAGGTTAAGCAAGGAGAAACGCCTCAGGGCTTCTCCGTTGCCGGTCAGTCATTACGGGGAAAAGATCTCTCCGGCGGTATTTTCACTGACGCAGATTTTCGGGGTACGGACTTCAGCGGCGCAAACCTGCGTGAAACCGTCTTCAATGAATGCAGGCTGAACACAGCCGATTTCCGCGGTGCGATGTTGGCAGAAACCGTATTCAATCAGTGTGAAATGGAGAGAACCTGTTTCGCGGATACGACATTAGCAGATTGTGTTTTTAATCAAAGCCAGCTAGGTGAAGCCATATTTTCCCATAGTTGTCACGACAAAACGCAGTTTATGCAGTGCGATATGCACGGTGTGGATTTCAGTCACGCCACACTGGATCGCGGAGTTTTCTTTCTTAGCGCGATAGAGAACGCCCGGTTTAACGATGCAGGTAGCTTGTTGACCACCTTTTTTCGTCTTGATTTACGTACCACTAACCTTACCGGAGCCAGTTTCGAACGTGTTGCCTTCTTTGAGTGCGACCAACGGGGCAAAAGCTTCCGAGCTCAACAAATGTCCGGCTGCCAGTTCACTGATAATTTGCTTGATAACACCGATTTTCGTCAGGCGGCGCTGATTCAGTGCGTTTTTAAGAGCGCTTCGCTCCGACAGGCGCTTTTTGATGGTGCCGATGCATCGCAGGCGTTGTTTATCGACGCAGACCTGACACAAACGCGGTGCCGGCAAAGCCGCTTTGATAACGCGATCTTTGTGGGAGCCAATCTGGAACAGGCTGATTTCTCGCAAAGCCGGCTGTATCAGGCAGTATTAAAACAGGCACGTGCCAACGGCGCCCAATTCTGTGACAGCGATCTGACATACGCCGACTTCTCCTACGCCGACGTCAGCAACACCGATTTCCGCCGGGCGCGCTTTATGCGCACCCTCTTCCACCGCAGTCATCAGCCGGGCGCACGTTTTTCCGACCGCCAGGGCATTATTGAGAATGATCCGGAGCTGTTGGCCGCGGAAACCTGGAGTGCGCAGCGCAATAGTCGTATTTGACAAGGAATATCTGAACATGAGTAACGCCATCCCTTCCTTTGCTCTACCCGTTTCGCCGCCGCAGCAAGCCGCCGGTCAGGTCGTCAATCTGTTCGGCGACGGAAGTATGATTGTGGAATGCGACGGCCGCGGCTGGCACTGCCAGCGCGCAGCCAGTTGCCTGATGACGCCGGAGTGCGGCGATCGGGTGCTGATTGCCTCTGCCGGCGAACAGCTCTGGCTGCTGGCCGTACTGGAGCGTGCCGAAAGTCATCAGCCAGCAACACTCAGCGTCGAAGGCGACCTCAGAATCGCACCGACCGGCGATCTCAGCCTGAGCAGCGGAAAGCTGAACGTCACCGCCGAAAGCGGCGACTGTCATATCGACGCTATGAACTACAGCGGTAAGTCGCTCACCGCCTGGCTCAGCCTGACGCGCATCGTCGGCGGGCAGTTCGAGTCCGTCTGGCAGACCGTCACGCAGCTCAGCAACCGCCTGCTGCGCCGCACTCAGACAATTGAGCAGGTCCGCGCCGGCCAACTCGACATGCAGGCCGAAGACTACCTGCGCGCCCACGCGCAAAACACGTTCATCACCGCCAAGGGCATCACCAAGGTCGATTCAGAACAAATTCATATGGGGTAACAGGATGTTTGCCAACTGCCAACTGATGGGCATCGACATTGCTTTTCCCGATGTCTGCCTCACACCTATGCCGGCTCCGACGCCAATCCCTTACCCTAACGTGGCGCTGGGGCCAACCGCGATCCCAAACGCCGTCAATATTCTGTTCATGGGCATGCCAGCCCACAACATGGCAACCGTCACCCCGCTGACCAACGGCGACAACGCCGGCGTCGCGCTGGGCGTGGCCTCTGGTTCAGTCATGGGGCCGTCGCGCCACGTTACCGCGGCATTTACGGTACTGATTAAAGGCACCCCGGCCACCCGTCTGACCAGCGTCAGCATACAGAATTCAACCAATGCACCCGGTATGCGCGTTGTTCCCAGTCAGCTCAAAGTGCTGCTGCTGGCGCCGTAGGCTGCCGAACAACGTCTCTTTCCCCCCACAACATAAAGAAGTCGAGGATATCGTGAAAATACGGATTACTTTAGCCCTGCTCGCCGCCCTGACGCTTTCCGCCTGTGTGCCGAAAGCACCGCCGCCGGTCGACAAAGACACTATCATCACCAGTGAAGTCAACGGCGTCACGCTGAACCACCGCGCCGGCGTCCAGGCGCCCAAAGAGTTTAAGCCGATCAATGAAGAGTACCGCAGCCTGTACAGCGCCAGCGTCATGGACCGCCCGGGCTACGGCGGCGACATCATCACCTATCTGGACAACGCCGCGCCGTTCTACGCGCTGGGCGAAGTTGAAGGCGGCTGGCTGGCGATTTCCGCCATTCGCGACGGCAACCTCATCGGCTATGTCAAAGGTAACGCCGGCGTACTGAAAGACAAGCACCGCGCCACCGTACTCAAAGACCGCCGCGTGCGTCGTACCAGCAAGCCGGCCACCACTGCGCCTGCGCCGAAGAAAAAGAACTGCGTAGATGCCGGTGACGGTACTGCCTGTAAAGATACCGGCACCTCTACCTGGATTTTATAGTGATTCACACCGCGTCTCGGGAAACATCATGAACGGATTACTGAAAAACGCCCACCGCGGCTCCTGGCTGCTGTTTATCCTGGCCGCGCTGATGCTGACTGGCTGTATGTCTTCAGCCAAAAGCGTGCCTTCACGTTATAGCCTGGTGTTCGATGCCGATGCCAAAGCCAACGCCGAAGCGCCGGTCAAAGTCCGCGTGCTGCTGCTACGCTCGGACGCGGAATTTATGGACGCAGACTTTTTCAGCCTGCAAAACGACGCCAAAAGCGTACTTGGCAACAGCCTGCTCGACAGCGATCAGTTTTTCCTGACGCCGGGGCAGAAAGGTAAAAAGCTGGGCGGGCAAAGCACGCTGGAAACCCGCTATATCGGCATCATCGCCGAATATCAGCAGCTTGACGGCAAAGTGTGGCGCATGTCGCTGCCGCTGCCCGAACCAACTGAAACCAATTTCTACAAAGTATGGCAGTTCTCACCGGATGAGTTGGAAGCACACATCATTGCCGGGATTAATGGTCTGCATACCGCCGAAGGGAAAAAGTAATCTTCCCGTTTGGCTGGCACGAACAAGTTAGGTGTAATGATGAAAGATGCTCATAAAGTGGTCTGGACTGAAGGGATGTTCTTGCGCCCGCATCATTTCCAGCAGGCGGAAAATTACCTCGAAAACTACGTGCGCACCTGGGGGCAGTCGTTCAACGGCTGTTTTTGGGGATTCCTCACCCTGGAGCTGGACGAAACGCTGCTGCGCCAGGGAAAAGTCGCGCTGACGCGCGCCAGCGGCATCATGCCGGACGGCACGCCGTTCTGCTTCAACAATGCCAGGCAGGCGCCCGCCCCGCTGCTCATCGCGGACAACAAGGCCGGTGAAAACATCGTACTGGCGCTGCCCACCTTCCGCGAAGGCCGGGAAGACGTCATCTTCGAGGAAAAAACCGACACCCTGGCGCGCTACATAGCCTACGAACGGGAAGTGGACGACCTGAACGCCGTCACCGTCGGCAGCGCCGAGCTGCAGTTCGGCCGCCTGCGTCTGCGCCTGATGCCGGAGAGTGAATTGAACGCCGAATGGAGCGCCCTGACCCTGGGCAACGTCGTGGAAAAACGCAATGACGGCAGCCTGCGCCTGGACCCTGAGCTGATCCCGCCGGTGCTCAATTGCCGCACCAGTCCGGTACTGGAGTCCTTCATCAACGATCTGCTCGGCATGCTGCGCCAGCGCAGCCAGCAGATGAGCCAGCGCCTGTCGCAGCCCGGCCGCGGAGGCAGTTCGGAAATGGCCGACTTTATGCTGCTGCAACTGGTTAACCGTTACCTGGGCCAGGTCAGTCACGCGCAAAGCCTCGACCACCTGCACCCGGAGCGGCTGTACAACGACTGGCTGCAATTCGCCACCGAGCTGGCGACCTTCTCCGCCCGGCGTACGCCGGAGGATCGCCTGCCGGTCTACGATCACGACAATCTGGCGCTGTGCTTCGGCAAACTGATGCTGATCCTGCGTCAGGGGCTGTCGGTGGTGCTGGAAGAGAACGCCATCCGCCTGCCGTTGGTGGAGCGCTCGCACGGCCTGAACGTCGCCACCGTCCAGGATTCACGCATGATGCTCGACTTCGGCTTCGTACTGGCGGTGCGCGCCGACGTCTCGCCGGACGTCCTGATGTCGCACTTCCCGGCGCAGATGAAAATCGCCCCGGTCACCCGCATCCGCGATCTGGTTCAGCTACAGCTTCCCGGCATCGGCCTGCGCACCATGTCCTCCGCGCCGCGCCAAATCCCGTACAGCGCCGGCTACACCTATTTTGAACTGGAGAAAAGCGGCGACCTGTGGAAGCAACTGGAAAAATCCAGCGCCTTCGCCCTGCACCTGGCCGGTGAATTCCCCGCGCTGGATATGGAACTCTGGGCGATTCGCAGCAACTCGGAGCGCTAAACAATGACGCAATCCACTCACTGGGATAACCCGCTGGTGGCCGCCGCCAACCCGCTGCTGAACGCGATTTCACAAATCCGCCAGTCGGCCAGCCACGCCAACCCGGCCCAATTGCGTCAGCAACTGATTGATGAAATGCGCCGCTTTGAAATCCGCGGCCAGCGCGCCAACCTCTCGTATGAGACGATCATCGGCGCGCGTTATTGCCTGTGTACCGCGCTGGACGAAGCCGCCGCCCTCACGCCCTGGGGCAGCAACAGCGTCTGGTCCGGCAGCGGTCTGCTGGTGACGTTCCACAACGAAACCTGGGGCGGGGAGAAGTTCTTCCAACTGCTGGCCAAGCTTTCCCAGACGCCGCGCGAACATATCCAACTGCTGGAGCTGATCAACTATTGCCTGCTGCTCGGCTTCGAAGGGCGTTACCGGGTGATGGACAACGGCCGCTCTCAGTTGGAAACCCTGAAACAGCGCCTGCTGCAACTGATCCGCTCGGTGCGCGGCAGTTACGCCTTTCCCCTGTCGCCCAATGCGGCGGACTTGCCGGTGCTGCTCAAACGCTGGCGCCCGCTGGTGCCGCTGTGGGCCTGCGCAGCGCTGGCCGGATTCCTCGCCTCGCTGCTGTTTATCGTGCTGAACTGGCGGCTGGGCGACGTCACCAGCCCGGTGCTGGCAAAAATTTACCAGACCAGCCTGCCTCAGGTAGCCATCAGCAACCCGGCGCCGGTGGCGCCGCCGACGATGAGGCTGAGAGGCTTCCTGAGCAAGGAGATCGCCGAAGGGCTGGTGGTGGTGCGCGACGAAGCGCAGCAAAGCGTGGTGATCCTGAAGGGCGACGGCCTGTTTGACTCCGGCGCCACCACGGTGCGTCCGGTTTATCTGCCGGTGATCGACCGCATCGCCAAAGCGATGAACGGCGTCAGCGGCAAAATTCTGGTGACCGGTTATACCGACAACGTACCGATCCGCAGCGCGCGCTTCGGCTCCAACTGGGAGCTTTCCCTGGCCCGCGCCGAAGCCGTCAGCATTCAGTTGCAGAAATACCTCTCCGAACCAGAGCGGGTGAAAGCGGAAGGCCGCGGGGACAGCGACCCCGTCGCCGCTAACGACACCAAAGAGAATCGTGCCCTGAACCGCCGGGTGGTAATCACGCTGTTGGTCGCGCCGGAAAGCACCCGGGCGGAACTTAACGGAATGCAGCAAGGAAACGGACAGTAATGCTTAGCAAGCTTTTTTCCATTCTTACCAGTCGCCTGCTGTGGGGTTTTGTCGGCATCTCCGCCCTGTCGTTCATTATCTGGACCATCGGCCCGCTGATCGCCATCGGCGATTACCGCCCGCTGGAGCCGGAACTGAACCGGACTATCGCCATCGGCGTGCTTTACCTGATCTGGGTGTTATGCCGCCTGATCCCGCGCCTCTACAGCGCCTGGTTCAACAGCCGGATGCTGAGCAACCTGCGCGCCAGCAGTGAAGTGCCGGCTATCGAAGCCAAGGACGATCCGCGTCACGATGAACTGCTGACGCAGCGCTTCGACGAAGCGGCCCGCCTGCTGAAAAAAGCGCGTTTCGCGCCGGGACAGGGTGAAAAGCGCAGCTGGATGAGCCGTTTCAGCAGCCAGTATTTGTACCAGTTGCCCTGGTACATGATCATCGGCGCGCCCGGCGCAGGGAAAACCACCGCGCTGGTGAACTCCGGGCTGCATTTCCCGCTGGCCGAACAGTTCGGCAAGGCCGCCCTGCGCGGCGTCGGCGGCACCCGCAACTGCGACTGGTGGTTCACCAACGAGGCGGTGCTGCTGGATACCGCCGGCCGTTACACCACGCAGGAAAGCCAGCGGGAAGAAGACGCCGGCGAATGGAAAAGCTTTGTCGGCCTGCTGAAAAAATACCGTACGCGCCAGCCGATCAACGGCGTTATCGTCACCATCAGCGTGGCCGACCTGCTGAGCGAAAGCAGCGATGCCCTCGCTCAGCAGGCCACGGCGCTGCGTAAGCGCCTGACCGAACTGCATGAGCAGTTGGGAATCCATTTCCCGGTTTACGTGATGCTCACCAAAACCGACCTGCTCAACGGATTTATGGATTACTTTTCCGGCTTCGATAAAGCGCAGCGCGATCAAATCTGGGGATTCACTTTCCCGTATGAAAAATCGCGCCAGCCGGACTTCAGCCTGATGCAGGCGTTCGAAGAACAGTATTCCCTGCTGCAACAGCGTCTTGACGCCGCGTTGCCCGACATTCTGATCACCGAAAGCAACGCCCGCCTGCGCGCCAACGCCTACCTGTTCCCGCAGGAGTTCGCCGCGCTGCGCCCGCTGTTGCACAACTATCTGGAAACCGTATTTGCCGCATCGAGCTTTGAAACCCGCTTCACCCCGCGCGGCATTTACCTGACCAGCGCCACCCAGGAAGGGCTGCCCTTCGACCGGGTGATGGGCGACCTGAACCGCTATCTGCAACTCGCTTCTGCGGGCCGTCAGGAAAGCATGCACACCGCCTGGGACGGCATCAGCGAAGAAGCGCCCGTACCGGGCGCCAAAGGGCAGAGTTTCTTCCTGAAAGAGCTGCTGGAAGGCGTGATCTTCCAGGAAGCCGGCCTGGCCGGCAGCAACCGCTGGTGGGAGTACCGCAACCGCGCCATTCACTGGGCGGGTTACATTATTCTGGCGCTGTTGCTGGCAGGGCTGAGCATGCTGTGGTTCACCAGCTACGGCAACAACAAAAGCTATCTCGAAGAGGTCAGCGCCAAGCTGCCAGCGGTAGAACAACAGGGGCAAAGCCTGTCACGGCTCGGCAGCGGCGATATGCTGTCGCTGTTGCCGTTCCTCAATACCCTGCTGCATCTGCCCGACAGCCAGCATTTCTCGCTGGAGAGCCCGCCCTATTCTTACCGCGCAGGGCTGTACCGCGGCAATCAGGTGGACGACGCCAGCGAAGCGCTGTACCAGAAGGCCCTGAAGGAGCTGCTGTTGCCGCAGGTGGCCCAGCAAATTACCCGTACGCTGCGCTACGACAACCATGCCGACGCCGATTTCAGCTATGAAGCGCTCAAGGCGTACCAGATGCTGTATCAACCCAAACATTACGACGGCAAATTCCTGCGCGCCTGGGTGATGATCAACCTGCAACGCAACCTGCCGCACGGCAGCACGCAGAAACAGCTGCAACAGTTGGAATGGCACCTCAGCCAGTTGCTGGACCAGCAGATCCAGTCCTCGCCCTACGCCAGGGACGAAGCGCTGGTCACGCAGGCGCAGGCCGCCATCAACCGCGCGGCGTTGTCGCAGCGGGTTTACGGCCGCCTGAAGCGTTTGTTGCTCAAGCAGAGCGATATCAAACCGGTCAGCGTGGTCAATCTCGCCGGCCCGCAGGCCGAGCTGGCGTTTACCCGCAAAAGCGGCGTTCCGCTGACCGAAGGCGTGCCGGGGCTGTATACCCCGCAGGGTTACTGGAAAATGTTCGACAACAACATCGAACAGGTGACGGACACCCTGCGCCAGGAAGATGTCTGGGTGCTCAATACCCAAACGCCGCCGCAGAAAAGCGCGGACCTGACCATGACCATCCGCCAGCTGTATATGCAGGACTTTATCCGCGAATGGGACGTCCTGCTGGCGGATTTGCAGCTGGCCCGCATCAACAGCCTGGACCAACGCATCAGCACCGCCCGGCTGCTCTCCGGCAACCCGTCGCCGCTGCGCAATCTGGTGCTCAACACGGCCAAAAACGTCACCCTGCGTGATGAAAAGAACGACAGCGACGGACGTTCGCTGCTGAATAAAACCGGCGACAGAATCAACCAAAGCGCCAACCGCACGCTGGAGGCCTTGTTCGCCACCCAGCGCCACAGCGCCGACGGCGACGTCTCTTCCCAGCCGGAACAGGTGGTGATGGCCCATTTCGCCCCGCTGCTTGATCTGGCCCAGAGCCAGGGTGAAGGCGACAAGTCCATCCCGTTCGACAATATCCTCAAGCAGGTAGATGAGCTTTACAGCTACCTGACGGCGGTTCAGGGCGCGGCCAACAGCGGCATGTCGCCGCCGCCGAGTGACGTGATCCCGCGTTTGCAGGCGGAGTCCGGGCGCTTACCGGCCCCGTTCAAGCAAATGTTGTTGCAACTGGCCATCGGCGCCAGCAGCGACACCCAGCAGAAAGAGATGGAGAACGTGAAGAAGCGCATCAGCGTGGAAGTCAGCAGCTTCTGCCGCCAGGCCATCGCCGGGCGCTATCCGCTGGCCGCACGCTCCCGTCAGGATGTCACCCCGGACGATCTGGCGCGGATGTTCGCCCCCAATACCGGGCTGATGGATACCTTCTTCCGCGAGAACCTGCAGGGCAAGGTTGATACCACGCGCGCGGAATGGCGCTTTACCCCCGGCGTCGACGGCAAAACCCTGCCGGGCGGCGAAGGCATTCTGCGTCCGTTCCAGCAGGCGCAGCGCATCCGTGATGCGTTCTTCGCCAACGGCACCGCTACGCCGTCATTCCGGGTGACGGTCCGCCCGGTGCGCATGGACACCAACATTCTCAACATGACGCTGGACATTGACGGCCAGCTGTTCAAATACAGCCACGGCCCGCAGGTTCCGCTGGTCGTGAGCTGGCCCGGTACGCGTAATACCAATCAGGTGCACCTGCAACTGGCGCTGACCAACGGCAGCACCGCCAGCCTGGTCACCAGCGGCCCGTGGGCGCTGAACCGTATGATGGATATGGCGAAAACCAGCGCCGGCAGCAGCAGCCTCAGCCGTCAGGCCACGTTCACCCTGGACGGGCATAACGTTACGCTGGAGTTTACCGCCAACAGTATCCGCAACCCGTTCCAGATACCGGCGTTTTCCTGCCCCTAACACCGAGGAGCTATGATGAACAGCGTTCAAAACACGACGACAGCCCCCGGATGGTACGGAAAACTTCCGGCAACCGGCGATTTCCTGCAACGCCGTCTGCCGGCTCCCGTAGTCAACCACTGGGCGCAGTGGTTTCACAACGGTCTTGCCGGGCGTCAGCGTCGTCAGGAAGAGATGGAGCTTCCGCCATTCAGCGCTGCGCCGGTGTGGAACTTCGTCGTGCCCGCTACGCTCGGCAACCGCTATATCCAGATGGGATGCATGATGCCGGCCTGCGACAGCGTGGGGCGCAACTACCCCGTGTGCGCCATGCAGTTGTTCAGCCCGGATGACTGGCACCCTTACCAGCTCAATATGTCGGCGGAGTGGTATCAGCATCTCGGCTTTGCCCTGTTGCGCGGCGTACGCAACATTCTGTCGGCTGAGCAGGTCGACCAGTCCCTGCAAGCGCTGATGCCCCTGTCCGGCCCGCCGGAAAAATCCGGCGCGGAAATCCTTTCCGTGATCGGCTTTCAGCATCCGGACGTACCGCCGCTGAGCTGGCAGCAGGTCGCGGATTGTTTCGATCCGGAGCAGTACAGCAGCTTCTGGTGGACCAACCAGGCCGATGGCGCGCCGCTTTACACACACGTGCACAGCGGCAACCTGACGGTGCAACTGTTCACCCAGTTGTTCGAGCCCACCGTCTGGAACCGCCCCGGACGGGGTGGGCAATATCCTCAGATGTTTGATTAATCACGGTTTTATCAGTAACTATTTTATCAAGAGTAGCACTATGGCGATTGAAACCCTGCTGTCCCCCATCGCCGCCGATAACCCCTGCGGCGACAACCTGGAATACGACGCCGACTTTCAGGCGCTGGAAAAAGCCGCGACCGGCAAGGCCGAGCAGCAGTTCGGCAGCACCATCATCCCTGCGGAAGCACCGGACTGGGCGCTGGTGGAGCGGCTGTCCACCGCGCTGCTGGCGCGCACCAAAGATCTGCGCGTCATGCTGTACCTCACCCGGGCGTGGTGCCAGCTGCGCGGTCTGACCGGCTACGCCGACGGACTGGAACTGGTTCATCAGGCGCTGGTGCGTTACTGGGAACCGCTCCTGCCGCTGCTGGAGTTCGATGGCGAAGCGGATCCCATGTTCCGCCTCAACGCGCTGGCCGGTCTGGGCGACAATGCAGCGCTGACCAGCAGCATGCGCGCCGCGCTGCTGTTGTCCGGCCCGGCCGGTGAAATCTCGCTGCGCGACGCCGGCGCCCTGCTGGACGGCACCAAGCACGAATGCCCGAACTTCCCCGGCGGCAAGCCCCGCCTGCAGGACGAACTGGCGCGCCCGGATAATCCGGCCGCAATACAGATCCAGCGCGTCACGCAGTTGCTGGCCGGCATCCGGGCGGAAGTCACACGTCATCTGGGCGAAAGCGCCCTGCCGGAAATGAGCGGCGTACTGCGCCTGTTCGACATGCTTTCCCGCGCCAGCCAGATCGGCGCCGAGCAGCCGGAAAGCGCGCCGGAACCCGCCGCGCCCGCAGCAGCGGCCCCGGCAGCCGCCGCACAGCCGGTGATGGCGCCGGTTGCCGCCTCCGCGCCGTTCAGCTGGCACGGCGCACAGGTGCAGACGCGCGACGACGTGGTGCTGATGCTGGAAAAGATTAAAGAATATTTCCGCCAGAACGAACCCAGCCACCCGGCGCCGCTGATGATCGCTCGGGTACAGCGCCTGGTGACAATGGACTTTATGCAGCTCGTCAGCGACCTGGCGCCGGACGGTCTGCGTCAGTTGGAAACCATCCTTGGTCATTCCGGCGATGGCGATGACGAACACGATTAACATTCAACATTCCCGATATACCCCCAAATAATTCGGGTTGCAGGAAAGCGGTAAAACGCCGGCCCCCGGGAAAACACACCGGCAACCTGAAGTATTACGGATATAACCCCTGGTAAAGACGTCCTCCCTCCGTAACCGGAAGGACCCTGACATAACGACGGAGTATCTCATGAGTGCAGTATCCCGCAGCGGGCAAAAGTTCATCGCCCGCAACCGCGCACCGCGCGTGCAAATTGAATACGATGTGGAGATTTACGGTTCGGAGCGCAAAATCCAGCTGCCGTTCATCATGGGTGTTCTGGCCGATCTGGCCGGTAAACCGTTGGACCCGCTGCCAGCCGTCAACGACCGCAAGTTCCTGGAAATCGACATCGACAACTTCGACGAGCGTCTGAAGTCGATGAAACCACGTGTGGCGTACCAGGTGGACAACACCCTGACTGACGAAGGCAAACTCAACGTTGAGCTGACCTTCGAAAGCATGGACGACTTCAACCCGGCCAATATCGCCCGCAAAGTGGACCCGCTCAACAATCTGCTGGAAGCGCGTACCCAGCTTTCCAACCTGCTTTCCTATATGGACGGCAAAAACGGCGCGGAAGAACTGATTTCCCAAATCCTGCAAAATCCGGAGCTGCTGAAGTCCCTGACCAATGCCCCCAGGCCGGCGGAACAAGCCGAACCTCAGGACCGGGAGGAGTAACCGATGAGTAGCAACCCGCTTCAACAACAGCAACAGCAGCAAGCCGCCAACGTCTTTACCAGCGACGAATTCAGCGAGCTGCTGAATAAAGAGTTCCGCCCGGCGACCGACCAGGCCAAAGCGGCGGTAGAACACGCGGTGAAAACCCTGGCGCACCAGGCGCTGGAAAATACCGTCACCATTTCTTCGGACGCCTACCGCACCATTCAGGCGCTGATCGCGGAGATCGACGAAAAGCTGTCGCGTCAGATCAACCAGATCATCCACCACGAAGATTTCCAGGCGCTGGAAGGCGCATGGCGCGGTCTGCACCACCTGGTGAACAACACCGAAACCGATGAAATGCTGAAAATCCGTTTCATGAGCGTTTCCAAAAAAGAGCTGGGCCGCACACTCAAGCGTTATAAAGGCGTTGGCTGGGACCAAAGCCCGTTCTTCAAAAAGATTTACGAAGAAGAATACGGCCAGTTCGGCGGCGAACCGTTCGGCTGCCTGGTCGGCGACTACTACTTCGACCACAGCCCGCCGGACGTGGAGCTGCTGGGCGAGATGGCCAAGATCAGCGCCGCAGCGCACTGCCCGTTCATCAGCGGCACCGCGCCGAGCGTGATGCAGATGGAGTCATGGCAGGAGCTGTCCAACCCGCGCGACCTGACCAAGATTTTCCAGAACACCGAATACGCCGCATGGCGCAGCCTGCGCGAATCGGAAGACGCCCGTTACGTCGGCCTGGTCATGCCGCGCTTCCTGTCACGCCTGCCCTACGGCATCCGCACCAACCCGGTTGATGAATTCGACTTCGAGGAAGAAACCGACGGCGCGAACCACAGCAATTACACCTGGGCCAACTCCGCCTACGCGATGGCGGTCAACATCAACCGCTCGTTCAAAGAGTACGGCTGGTGTACCTCGATTCGCGGCGTGGAATCCGGCGGTTCGGTGGAAAACCTGCCGTGCCATACCTTCCCGAGCGACGACGGCGGCGTGGACATGAAGTGTCCGACCGAAATCGCCATCAGCGACCGTCGTGAAGCCGAGCTGGCGAAGAACGGCTTTATGCCGCTGATCCACCGCAAAAACTCCGACTTTGCCGCCTTTATCGGCGCCCAGTCGCTGCAAAAGCCGGCGGAATACTATGACGCGGACGCCTCCGCCAACGCTCAGTTGGCTGCACGCCTGCCTTATCTGTTTGCCTGCTGCCGCTTTGCACACTACCTGAAGTGTATCGTCCGCGACAAGATCGGTTCATTCCGCGAGCGCGACGATATGGAGCAATGGCTGAACAACTGGATCATGAACTATGTGGACGGCGACCCGGCGAACTCGTCGCAGGATACCAAAGCGCGTAAGCCGTTGGCCGCTGCCGAGGTACTGGTGGATGAGATCGAGGATAACCCGGGCTACTACAGCGCCAAGTTCTTCCTGCGTCCGCACTATCAGCTGGAAGGATTGACGGTGTCGCTGAGACTGGTTTCAAAGCTGCCGTCACTGAAGCAGGGCAATAGCTGACCGGCGTCAGAGCGCCCGTCTGATTTACGGGCGCGATGAAGCCGTTCAGTAACACCAATAAGCCGCCGGCTTGTCGCTCCTTACGCAATATCAGGAGCGCGAAAGGGGCAAAGCCGGCGCAGATGGAATGATGGACAACCGATGTAGGGAAACCCCGAATAAGCCCATGGAAAATTACTTTATTCCACACATTTTTATGGACACCACACAGCAAATAATCTCAGTAAATAACCGTCATCTTAAAAAATGACACCCTGATTATTGGCCGGCAACTTGGTCAATAGGATATGAAATCTCTCATATCTCAACCTCGTGTATATCACCGATATACCACCAAACCATAAAAAGGAAAGTAATTATGGCAATTGATATGTTTATGAAAGTCGAAGGTGCTAGTGGTGAATCTCAGGATGCTAACCATAAGGGTTGGACTGATATTACTTCTTTCACCTGGGGCGCTTCCCAGCCGGGTAACATGGGTGTTGGCGGCGGCGGTGGTTCCGGTAAGGTCAACTTCAACGACCTGCACGTTAACGCGCTGATCGACAAATCCACCCCGGCTCTGCTGAAGCATTGCGCCAGCGGTAAGCACCTGGCCAAAGTCGAAGTTTCCGTGTGTAAAGCCGGCGGCGAGCAGATCGAATATGCCCGCATCACGCTGGAAGAAGTCCTGGTCACCAACGTACAGTACAACGGTGCTCAGGGTGAAGACACGCTGGGCCTGACCTACTCCTTCCAGGCTGCAAAAGTGAAGCAGCAGTACTGGGAGCAGACGGGCAAAGGCGGCAAAGGTGCCGAAAGCAGCGCAGGCTGGAACATCAAAGAAAACTGCGAAGCATAATTCCCCGATCCCCCGGCTCGTCCGGGGGATATCCGTTTTACCACGGCGGATAAATAAAAAATAAATCGTTTTACGGCCTATTTTTTATTTACCTGACGCAACGAAATTCATTATCCGAACGTCGCCATTGACCTTATTTCGCTGATTATTCCCACCGTTATACGATCGGAATAACCCTGTACCCGGATTGATATTTGCAGGACTGCCTTTATGCGATTCACTATTGTAAAAAATAAAAACGGCCATACCCCGCCGCAAAATAGCTGCGATTTTCTGCCGCCCGGCGGAACCATCGGCCGCAGCGTGGACAATAATCTGGTATTACCCGACGATGACCGTTCTATTTCCCGCCTGCAGGCCATTGTGCATATTTCCGCCGACGGCGAGTGCCGCATCACCAACCGCGGCAACGTTACCCGCGTCATGCTGAACGATATCCCGCTGGAGCGGGGGCGTCAGGTTGAATTGCAGGATGGCGATACCCTGGGCATTGATGATTATCAGATCCAGGTCAGCATTCCCCAGCAACGCACTGCGCCGGCGGAGCCTCCATACGCCGCCGCGCCGCTTCAGGATATTCCGCCGCCGGTACAGGCCGTTCCGCCCCCGGTCGCGCCGGTGGTCAGCGCGCCCATACAGCCCGTCGTGCCGCCAGCCCAGGAGACTGCGCCGGCGCCGCGCGATGACGCCGCGCCGGCAGCCATTTCCACCATTCCCAATGAAATCTGGGACAGCCTGGTGGACGAGTTCACCCCGGCCGCGGCGCAAGCGCCGCAGCCCGTCAGCGAACCGCCGCTCAGCATCGATAATCCGCTGCTGACGCCGGCGGCCAGCGAGCTGAACCCTGCCGATCCGCTGGCCCAGCTTGCCGGCGGCATCGGGCTGCACGAGCTGCAGCAAAAGCAGACCGATCCGACCGCCCTGTTCCACGGCGACAGCACCTTCGCGCGCGATAACATTCTCAACGACACTACGCCCAGCGCGCTGTTGGCGGACAAACCCGGCGCGCCGCTGCTGCCGGACGCGCCGAACGCCGACGAGCAGGCGCTGGACCCGCTGGCCCTGTTCGGCGCCTCGCCGGCCCCCGTTGCACCGGGCGCGCTGGGCAAAGACGATCCGCTCGGCCTGATGACGGAAGGCGCAGTGCCGCTCGCCCGTCCGGACGCAGAGCCGGAACCGGGCATCGCGATGGTTCCGCCCGTCACCGCCGCGCCGCCGATGCCGGAACCGCCCCGTCAGCCCCGGCCCGAACCGCCGCCGGTGATCCATATGCCGCCGCCCCCGCCGGAACCTGTGCCAGCGCCCGCCATACAGCTGGAGCCGCGCCCAGAGAAAACACGTCGCGCCACCAACCGGCTGGGTATCGACCCCATCGACAGCCCGCTCAAGCAGGCGCCGGTGGTCATGGGCGACGGCAGCTCCGAACTCGACGGCGCGATGCTGAGCGCGCTGTTGCGCGGCATCGGCCTGGACGATCTGCAACCGCCGCCGCATTTCGACGAGCAGCAGGTGCAGCAGGTCGGCCGCATGCTCAGCCTGTTCTCGCAGGGAACGGTCGCCCTGCTCTCTTCGCGCTCCATCCTCAAGCGCGGCGTGAAGGCGGAGATGACCATGATCCTCGACGAGGCCAACAACCCGTTCAAGCTGTTGCCCTCCGGCAAAACGGTACTGATGCAGATGTTCGGCACCCGTATGCCGGGCTTTATGCCGCCGGAGCAGGCGGTGCGCGACGCGCTGATCGACCTGCAGGCCCACCAGCTCGGCATGATCGCCGGCATCCGCGCCATCATCGCCGCCATGCTGCAATCCTTTAACCCGGAGCGGCTGGAGGAAGAAGCGCGCAAAGACGGCGTTGCGCCGCGCCTGTCGCTGCCGTCCGGGCGCAAGGCGGCCCTGTGGGATTACTTCACCAAGCGCTATCAAAAAACCGCCGGTGAAATTGAGGACGATTTCCATACCCTGTTTGGCGAAGCTTTCCTGCACGCCTACGACGTTGAAGTAAACCAATACAAAGACTCGCAGACTCAACCGGATAAGCCATGAACATCACCGTAGCCTCCACCAGTAATCAGGGCAGCAGAGACAGCAACCAGGATCAGACCGGCGAAGCCATCGGCGAACGCGCCGCCTGCTTCGTGGTTTGCGACGGCATTGCCGGCACGCCCGGCGGCGACATCGCCGCAAAACTGGCGCGCGACAGCATCCTGCAACATTTTGACGGCGAAAAGCACCTGGATGCCCAGAGCATCCGTGAGCAGATCGCCCGCGCCAATGCCGCCATTCATCAGGAACAACAGAACTCGGAAGAGCACGCCAAAATGGGCACCACCGTGGTCAGCCTGTTTATCGACCGCGACTTCCAGCTCGCCTACTGGGCGCACGCCGGCGACAGCCGGTTGTACCTGTTCCGGCGCGGCTATCTGCACAGCGTCACCACCGATCACAGCCTGGTGCAGCAGATGCGGGACGCCGGTTACCAGACCGGCGGCATCAACAACAACCTGCTTTACTTCGCGCTCGGTATGCACGAAGAGCGCGACGCCAGCTACGGCGACGTGCTGCAACTGGAAGACGGCGACGTGTTTCTGCTGTGTACCGACGGCTTCTGGCACAACTTTACCCATGCCGAGCTGGAGCAATCGCTGCGCATGGTCAACTCGCCCGGCGAGTGGCTGGCCCTGATGCAGCAGGCCTGGACTGAAAAGAGCGACAGCGACAATTACAGCGCCATCGCGGTTTGGATTGGCTCGCCGCAGGAGACCACGTTATTGCACTCCCTGACGGACGCCGAGCGTTTCCTGTTACGTGACTGACCCTTTTTTCCCGCTACACCACAGGGATAAGATACCTACAAGGCTAACTATGAAATATTGGATGACAGGTCTCGTCGCCATGATGGCGGCCTCCGGCGCACACGCGCTGGACTATCGGATGGCGTACTCCCCCAGCCAGCAACTTGAGGTCTACGTCGATAACGTACAAAGCGATGCGCCGGTTCACTGGTGCGACAGAAGCATCACCCTGCGTATCGTCTCGCGCCAGAGCACCGATCCGTCAGTACTGAACGATTTCCTGCCGCGCCTCGGCGGCCTGGTGGAGCGCCAGTGTCCCAAGGCTACCCGCCTGCCCTGGACCATGGTGGATGCCCCCGGCAACGTACTGGCGCAGGGGGAAGCTACCAAAGCCAAGCGCTGGGCGCCCAATGCCAAGACGCTGACGCCCGCCGTTCCGCCTGCGGTGCCGGTCACCTCGCCCCATGCCGACAGCGCGCCGCTGCAAACCTTCGAGCTTACGCCGGGCTGCCGCTTCCGCACCCACTGGGATAACGCCGGCGGCGGCAACGCCCTGTTCGTTCCGACGGACAACGCGCTGCGCTGCACCGACGGCTGGCTGAACGGCAACAGTTCCTCGACCCTGCACCTGAACGGCCAGAGCCAAACCTCTTCCCTGACCTTTTTCCAGGGTTATCCGCTGCTCAACCTGAGCATCGGCGAACAGCCGCTGATGGTCATCAGCGCCAACCGTGAACGTCTGGTGCTGGGCGGAAGCCGCCAGGCGACGGGCAGCTACCTGCTGCTGCCGTTCGACTCCCGCCTGCATGCCTGGGCGTTCAACGGCACGGTGATCGTCGAAATGCCGCGCCAGGACGCCGCCGACGCGGAGAAAACGGAGTTACGCGTCGAACAGGCGCTCAGCGCCTGGCAACCCCTGCTCAGCCAGCAATCCGTGCTGACCTTCAAGCTGGTGGAATCGCTGGCGACTGACCGGGTCGATCCCGCCAGCGGCAGCTATAAATCCGTCACCAGCAGCGCCTACTGACGACAAGGAGTACGAAGTGAACTCATTAACCCACTTACTGGCAGACGCCTCCCTCAGCGACGCAATCATTTCCCTGGAAAATGACATCAAGGCCGCGCCGGCCGACGCCGACAAACGCGCCGCCCTGACGCAGCTTCTGTGCCTGAGCGGCAACTGGCAGCGCGCCCGCGCGCAGCTGAAATCCTGGCAGGCGCTCAAACCCATCGCCCAGCCGACGGTGCTGCTGCTGACGCAGTCCGTAGAGGCGGAAATTCAGCGCCAGGCGGTATTCGCCGGTGAAGCGGCGCCGTCATTCAAGGGGTATGAGCAAAGCTGGCTGCCGTTGATGGCCGAAGCGCTGCGTCTCGACGCCAACGGCGATGCCGCCGCCGCGCAGGAAATGCGCGACCGCGCGCTGGAAGAAGCGCCGGCCACCCGTGGCTCGCTGACGCTGGCGGAAGGCGGCGAAGAGCGCGACGTCAGTTTTGACTGGCTGATGGACGGCGACGGACGCCTCGGCCCGCTGTGCGAGGCGTTGCTGAACGGCACCTATCACTGGGTTCCCTTCTCCGACATCGAAGAAATCCGCTTCCAGGCCCCGCAGAGCGCTATCGATCTGGTCTGGAGCCACGCGCTGATCCGGCTGAGCGACGGCCGCGAACAAGTTTGCCAGCTACCGGCCCGCTACCCGCTGCCGGACGACGCCGACGATGCCCTGCGCCTCGCCAGACGTACCGAGTGGGTGCCGATGGGCGACACCCCGCACTACGCCGGGCTGGGGCAAAAAACCTGGCTGAGCGAAGACGGCGAGTTTCCGCTGCACACCCTGCGCCACCTGCGCTTCGGGCAGGACGGCGGCGAGGAACAGGACGGGGGCAAATGAGCGACAAATTTCCGTTATCGCCGCGCAATAACAGCAAGCTGCGCAGCCAGGGGTATCGCTTTCGCGACAACGGCGAACGCGTTACCTCCCGCGACCGCATGCAGCCGGTGCTGCTCGACCTGCTGACCGACGACGAGCCGCAGAAAAAAAAGGAAGCGCAGGGCCGCAACCTGCTCAGCCACGGCGAGTTGCGCAAAAGCGTACTGCGCGACCTGCAATGGCTGTTTAACTGCGTCAGCCACGAGTCAACGTCGGATTTGAGCGCTTTCCCGCACGTGCGCCGTTCGACCATCAACTACGGCATCACCTCGCTGGCGGGGAAACGGATGTCGGACATCGAATGGGCGGACATCCAGCGCGCGCTGACGGAAACCATCCTGCACTTTGAGCCGCGTATTCTGTCGGAGGGATTGCAGGTGCGCTGCCTCTCCGACACCGGTTCGCTGGAAACACACAACGTATTAACCATTGAGATCAAAGGACAACTGTGGTGCGAACCCTATCCGCTGGATTTTTTGTTCCGCACTGACGTTGATCTGGAAAACGGTCACTTCGAGATGAAAGACCTGGGGTAAGGCATGGAAAGGAAGCAGCTGGAATATTACAACCGTGAACTTGCCTACCTGCGCGAGATGGGGGGCGAATTCGCCGAAAAATATCCGAAGGTGGCCGGACGCCTGGGTATGCACGGCATCGACGTTGCGGATCCGTACGTCGAGCGCCTGATGGAAGGGTTTGCCTTCCTGACGTCGCGCGTACAGTTGAAGATGGACGCGGAGTTCCCGCGTTTTTCCCAGCGGCTGCTGGAAATCATTTACCCGAACTACCTGGCGCCCACGCCGTCGATGGCTATCGCGGAACTGCTGCCGGACGGCAGCAAGGGCGACATCAGCGCCGGCTTCGTCATTCCGCGCGGCACCACCATGGACAGCCAGACGCTGAAAAAGAACGGCATTACCTGCAGCTACACCACCGCGCACAACGTAACCCTGCAACCGGTACGGCTGGCCCAGATTGAGCTGGGCAGCATTCCGGCAGACCTGCCGATGACCGAGCTGGGCATGCAGCACGACGGCGCCGTCAGCGCGCTGCGTATCCGCCTGGAGTGTTTTGAAACCGTCACGCTTAACAGCCTGAAGCTGGACCAGTTGGTGTTTTATCTCTCCGGCCCCGATCAGCAGGCCCAGCAGTTGCTGGAACTGCTGATGGAGCACGCCACCGGCATCATCTGCCAGACGGTGGAAGCCAAGCCGCTGCGCCGCATTTTGCCGGACGACGCGCTGCGTCAGGAAGGGTTCGATGCGGATCAGGCGTTGCTGCCCAACGATCTGCGTAACTTCGACGGCTACCGGCTGTTACAGGAATATTTCGCCTTTCCCGCCCGTTTCCAGTTTTTCAGCATCAGCGGCCTGAGCGCCCTGCTGAACAACCTGGGCGAAGAGCGTAAAGAGGTGCGCCAGTTCGACATCGTGGTGTTGCTCGACAAACAGGACGTGCCGCTGGAGCGCGTCGTCGATGTCAATCACCTGGCGCTGAACTGTACGCCGGTCATCAACCTGTTTCCCAAAATCGCCGATCGCATCACGGTCAGCGAGAAGAATCATGAATATCACCTGGTGGTGGATAACATCCGTCCGCTGGACTACGAAGTGTTCTCCATCCAGCGCCTGCGCGGCAGCGCGAGCGAAAAACGCTTCGAGCAGGATTTCCGCCCGTTCTACAACACCCTGAACGACGACGACGGCAACTACGGCGCTTACTTTTCCCTGCGCCGCGAACAGCGCACCCTGTCGGATCACGCGCGTCAGTACGGCACCCGCACCGGCTATATCGGTTCCGAAGTGTTCGTTTCGCTGGTTGACGAGCGCCAGTCGCCGTGGCACGGCGCGCTGAAGTACCTCAGCGCTGACGTGCTGTGCACCAGCCGCGATCTGCCGCTGATGCTGCAACAGCAGGAACAGGGCAACTTCGTGATGCCGGACTCGATTCCCATCCGCAAGGTGGTGCTGAGAAAAGGGCCGACCGCGCCGCGCCCGGCGCTGGCTGAGGATATGATCACCTGGCGCCTGATCAGCCAGCTACAGCTTAACTACCTCAGCATTATGGACGGCGATCCGGAACAGGGCGCCGCCGCCCTGCGTCAGTTGCTCGGATTGTATGGCGATCTGAGCGAGCCGGCCGTCGCCAAGCAGATTCAGGGCATCCGCCACTGCAAGCTGCGCCCGTCTTACCAGCGGGTTCCGGTGCCGGGGCCAATCGTCTTTGCCCGCGGGATTGCCATCGATCTCACCATCGACGAGCAGGCGTTTTCCGGCGGCAACCCTTACCTGCTGGGCAGCGTACTGGAGTATTTATTCTCCCGCCTGGTGTCGATCAACGCCTTCACTCAGGTGACGATGTTCAGCCAGCAGCGCGGAGAAATCGCCTGCTGGCCCGCGCGCATGGGTAAGAGGACGCTGATATGAGCGAATCCGCCGCACCGCGCATCAATGCGCTGTACCGGTTGCCGGATGACTTCTGGCCGCGCCTGATCGCTCAGCCGTATAAGACCGATCTGTTTCAGTTGCTGCGCCGTATTGATGCGCAGGGCGGGCAGGCATACCCGCTGGGGCGCGCCCCGCTGCCGCGTCATGAAATGCTGCGGCTGGGCCAGGAACCGTCGCTGTCGTTCGCGCCGTCCACGCTTTCGGGCGTACGTCCGCGCCCCGGTACGCCGCTGCATGAAGTTTCGATTTACAGTTTCGGCCTGTTCGGGCCGAACGGCCCGCTGCCGCTGCACCTGACCGAATACGTGCGCGGGCGCATTCATCATCACCATGACACCGCGCTGGCGGACTTCGCCAACCTGTTTCACCACCGGCTGACGCTGCTGTTTTACCGCGCCTGGGCCGACGCGCAGCCGACCGTGTCGCTGGATCGGCCGGATAATCATAAGTTTGATGATTATATGTCGAGCCTGATCGGGAATGGTCAGCCGGCGCAGCGGAACTGCGACAGCCTCAGCGATCACGCCAAGCATTTCATGACCGGGCATTTGACGCGGCACAGCCGCGACCCGGAAGGGTTAAGTAAGATTTTGCGGCATTATTTCCGCGTGCCGGTGCGGATCGTGGAGAACGTTCCGCAGTGGATGATGGTAGACAGGCGGGATCAGGCGCAGCTGAGGAAGGGGCGCACCGCGCGCCGGCTCGGGCAGTCTTCGTTTCTCGGGATTGCGGTGCGGGACGTGCAGCATAAGTTCCGCATTGAGTTGGGGCCGATGCCGCTGGAGACGTATGAAGGGTTCCTGCCGGGAGGGAAGCTGTGTCAGCAGCTGCGGGATTGGGTGCGGCAGTATCTCGGGATTGAGTTTGTGTGGGAAGTTAAGTTGATTTTGGCGAAGGCGTCGCATGGTGGGATGAGTTTGGGAGGGGGGCAAAAGCTGGGGTTGAGTAGTTGGTCCGTGACGGAGAAGAGCCGGCGGGATGCGGGGGATTTGGTGTTTAGTTTGGAAGGATTGGAGAATTCTGGGGGGCGGGTGGTGCCTGAGGGAATGAGGTAATCCTTTTGGGGTTTGGTGGGGTTCCGGGCGCCGGGGGCTCCGTGCCGTATTACAAGGCCGCTGCGGGCGACCGGGCAAAGGGTGGCGGCGGCCACCCTCTGCACTCCCGCGCTTTGGGTGCGGGCCGCCTTTCCCGCCCGCTTCGCGGGTCCCTTCCTCACCCTTCGGGCCTTATGGCACCGGCTGCGGAAGGCACATCCTGTGCCTCCTCGCCTCTCGCCGCATCCCTGCGGCGAGTGCCGGCCCGAAGCGTTCGTCAGCGGTTCAGGAGGCCAGTGGCTTTGGGTGGAACTGTGATGATTTTTAGAGAAGAAAAATATTCAGGTGTTGTTGGTTGAGGTTTGTTCTTTTTGATTTTTGACACACACAGAAACAGGTTTGCAGTTCGGGTTTTATGTTGGCGGGCGGAGTCCCGTTTGTCAGAGCTTCATTACTAATAATCTATTAATTCTTTAAGGATTTTTATGTCTGAAATCAGCCGCTCAGTTCTTTTCGGCAAACTGGATAGTTTGCTGTTCACTTCCCTGGAAAGCGCCACCGCCTTCTGTAAACTGCGCGGCAATCCTTACGTTGAGCTGGCGCACTGGCTGCATCAGTTGATGCAGGCGCCAGAGGGCGATTTGCAGCATATCATTCGTCATTATAAGCTCGATGAGGCCCGTCTGGCCGCCGATATCGTGGAAGCGTTGGATCGTTTGCCGCGCGGCGCCAGCGCCATTTCCGATCTTTCCGAGCATATCGATGGCGCCGTTGAGCGTGCCTGGGTGTACGGTTCGCTAAAGTTCGGCGCTTCGCGTATTCGCGGCGGGCATCTGCTGCTCGGGTTGTTGAAAACCTATAATCTGCGTCATTTGCTTAAGTCGATCTCGCCTCAGTTTGATCGCATCAATGCCGATATATTGATGGAACAGTTCCCTGCCGTCACCGCATCGTCCTCCGAGAATTCATTGCCTCAGGATGAAGCCGCGCCAGCGTCGGCAGGCACCGGAACCGGTGCGCCCGGCGGGGAGGCCGCCGGCGGTATTCTGGCGCAGTATGCGCAGGATATGACCGCCCGCGCACGCAGCGGCGAAATCGATCCCGTTACCGGCCGTGATGAGGAAATCCGCCAGATCATCGATATCCTGATGCGCCGTCGTCAGAATAACCCATTGCTGGCCGGTGAGGCCGGCGTCGGCAAAACCGCCGTGGTGGAAGGCCTGGCCCTGCGCATCGCCAGCGGCGAAGTGCCGCCGCCGTTGCGCGATGTGCGTCTGTATCTGCTGGATATCGGGATGTTGCAGGCAGGCGCGGGCATGAAAGGCGAGTTTGAGAAGCGCTTACAGTCGCTGATCAGCGAGGTGCAGTCCAGCCCTACCCCTATCATTCTGTTTATCGACGAAATCCATACCCTGATCGGCGCCGGCGGCGCGCAGGGAACCGGCGATGCCGCCAACCTGCTGAAGCCGGCGCTGGCGCGCGGGCAGTTGCGTACCATCGGCGCCACCACCTGGTCGGAATATAAGAAATACATTGAAAAAGACCCTGCCCTGACCCGCCGTTTCCAAGTCGTGCAGGTGCTGGAGCCGGGCGAGGAGAAAGCGCTGCAAATGCTGCGCAGCACCGTCAGCCCGCTGGAGCAGCATCACCGCGTGCTGCTGCTCGACGAGGCGGTCGATGCCGCCGTGCGTCTTTCCCACCGCTATATTCCGGCCCGTCAGCTTCCCGACAAAGCGGTCGCGTTGCTGGATACCGCCTGCGCGCGCGTGGCGGTCAGTCAGCACGCCAAACCGGCGCAGGTTGAAGACTGCGAGCACCGCATCAGCGCGCTGGAAATCGAGCTGCATATCGCGCAGCGCGAGGTGAAGGTCGGCATCGGCGACGCCAAACGTCCGGAGGAGATCGAAGCCAGGCTGGAAGCGCTGCGCGCGGAGCTGGAAGTGCTCACCGAGCGCTGGCAGCAGGAGCTGGATCTGATCCAGCAGATTATCGACCTGCGTGCCCGTCTCCATCAGGAAGAACAGAATGCCGCGGCGGAAGTCAGCGAAACGGCAGAAGGCGCAGAACAGGCAGAACAAACCGAAAGCCCGCAGCAGGCGGAGGAAACGGCGGAAAACGCAGTTCCTGACGCTGCCGGAGCGCGTCTTCAGTTGGAAACGTTGCAGCAGCAGTTGCAGGATTTGCAGGGTGAAAACCCGCTGATTTTCGCCGCCGTCGATGCCAACATCGTGGCCGCGGTCGTGGCCGACTGGACCGGTATCCCGCTGGGCCGTATGGTGAAAAACGAAATTGAAGCGGTGCTGCGTCTGGCCGATACCCTGAACCAACGCGTTATCGGCCAGCGTCATGCGCTCGACCTGATCGCCCGCCGGGTACGGACCTCACGCGCACGCCTGGACGACCCCAATAAGCCCGTCGGCGTGTTCCTGCTCGCCGGCCCTTCCGGGGTCGGTAAGACGGAAACCGCGCTGGCGCTGGCGGAAACGCTTTACGGCGGCGAGCAGAACGTCATCACCATCAACATGAGCGAATTCCAGGAATCGCACACCGTCTCCACCCTGAAAGGCGCGCCTCCGGGCTACGTCGGCTATGGCGAAGGCGGCGTACTGACCGAAGCGGTGCGTCGTCGTCCTTACAGCGTGGTGCTGCTGGACGAGATCGAAAAAGCGCACCCGGACGTGCATGAAATCTTTTTCCAGGTCTTCGACAAAGGCTGGATGGAGGACGGCGAAGGTCGTCATATCGACTTCCGCAACACCATCATCATCCTGACCTCCAACGTCGGGTCCGAACTGATCAGCGGCCTGTGCAGCGATCCCGAACTGGTGCCAGAGCCGGACGCCCTGAGCGCCGCCCTGCGCCCGCCGCTGCTTTCAGTGTTCCCCGCCGCATTGCTGGGACGTTTGCTGGTGGTGCCTTACTACCCGCTCAACGACAGCACGCTGGGCAACATCGTGCGTCTGCAACTCGGCCGCATTCAGCGCCGGCTGGCGGAAAACCACGATATCGTCACCACCTACGATGACGCCGTGGTGGAAATGATCGTCAGCCGCTGCACCGAAGTGGAATCCGGCGGCCGTATGGTCGACGCGATCCTGACCAACACCCTGCTGCCGCAGGTCAGCCATACCCTGCTCAGCGCCAGCGCCGGCGACCAACGCTATCGCGCGCTGCACATCGGGCTGCAAAACAACGAGTTCGATTGTCAATTTCAGGTATAACCCGGACCGCGCCATGCGGTTCCGCGTTCGCAGAGAGTGAACATTATGTCAGATAACGGAATCAGAAAGCCTAACTCGAACGGTTTGCCTGTCGGTTACCGCTTCAACGAGTTTGAAATCAAGGAAGTCATCGGCGAAGGCGGCTTCGGCATCGTTTATCGCGCGTACGACCACCAGTTGGAACGCACTATCGCCATCAAGGAATACATGCCCTCCACGCTGGTGATGCGTAATGACGATCTCAGCCTTTCCCTGCGCGGCGAACGTTTCAGCAAAACGTTTCAGGCCGGTCTGCACAGTTTTATCCAGGAAGCGCGCCTGCTGGCGCGTTTCTCCCACCCCGGCCTGCTGCACGTGCTGCGTTTCTGGGAGCAAAACGGCACCGCCTACATGGGGACGCAGTTTTACACCGGCACCACGCTGAAAAATTTCCATCAGGAGCATCCCGGCAAAATCAACGAAACCTGGATCCGCCGCCTGCTGCCGCCGCTGTTCAGCGCCATCAATACCTTGCACAAAGCCGGCTACCTGCATTGTGATATCTCGCTGGACAACATCCAGATCCAGGATAATCAGTTGCCGGTGCTGCTGGACTTCGGTTCCGCGCGCAAAGAGATCGGCAACCTGTCCGATGAAACGGAAATCATGCTTAAGCCGGGATTCGCCCCGATTGAGCTGTACACCGACAATAATGACGGCGATCAGGGCGCCTGGACCGACATCTACGCCCTCGGCGCGGTGCTGCATACCCTGATCGTCGGCACGCCGCCGCCGGTCAGCGTGGTGCGCAGCATCGAGGACAGCTACCAACCGCTGATGGAACTGCGCCCGCAGGGCTATTCGCTGGAGCTGCTGTATGCCGTCGACCGCGCGCTCGCCCTGAGGCCGGAAGATCGTCCGCAAAACATTACCGAACTGGCCGACCTGTTGCGTTTGCCTATCGCCATGGAAGCCAAGGTGATTACGCCGCCGGCAGTCATCCCGGAGAACCGGCCGGTCCCCACCCCCGCGCCCATGCCGGTGGTCAATGAGCTCCCGGCCCACAACCGCTCCGCGTTCTACCCGTTGCTGGCCGGCGTGGGGATTGTCGCCCTGCTGGCGGCGGGCGCGTTCGTTTGGTTCAGCAGCAACTCCGGCGGCCATACGCCCGCGCCGCCGGTAGCGCAGACGCCGCCACCGCCGGACACCCCAACGCCGCCGACAGAACCAGCGTCGCCGGGGCAAACGGCGTCAAATACCAACCCGGCGCCGGAAACACAACCGCCCACAACCACGGCGCCGGATTCCACGAACGTGACGGCCCCGCCTGCCGGGGCGCCCATCGCGCGGGTTTATTTCCGTCTGCAGGCGGGCGAGCGCGTTTCGATGAACGGCCAGACGCAAAGCATTTACCCGGACGGCAACGGGTACGCCAGCCTGAATCTGCCGGCAGGGGATTATCAGTTGGAAATTCTTAATGATGGCCATACCCCGCGCCGCCAGCAGATTACCATTAATGCTCCCGGCACCTGGCTGATCGCGCCGGCAGGTTAACCCCAATACGGCGGAGGGCGCCTCCTCCGCCGCTTCTGTTTACGTCGGGTGATAAGCCGTATCATCACTCTCAATATGATAGATAAATTTATCAATCCCCCTGCCGCCCTTCCTGCACAGCCTCATCACGCCCCCTGTTATCTCCCCTTATCCGCGCTATAACGTGATGACTTTCACACTTTACCGCCCTGCCCGCATTTAACCCACAATCTGGCACACCTTGAGCATCTTCATGACGACAGCACCCGGAAACAGCGACGCCACTTGCCGCAAAGTCAGTGAACATTTAAGGAGCCGACGTGGGCATCTCAGAGAAGTACTTCCATGCGGATAACGCAACATCCGCGAATAAGCATGTTGAGCCGGTTGAAGAGATTTTGCCATTGGGGCAGATGCTGGTATACGGTTTCCAGCACGTGCTGGTGATGTACGCGGGGGCAATCGCCGTGCCGCTGATCATCGGCAAAGCCGTGGGAATGACCAACGATCAAATCATTTTGCTGATCAGCACCGACCTGTTTATCTGTGGCTGCGCCACCATCATGCAATCCATCGGCATCGGCCGCTGGATCGGCAGCCGTCTGCCCATCGTGCAGGGCTGTACCTTCGCAGCGTTGGTGCCGATGGGGCTGATCGGTCAGCAATACGGCATCGGGGGCATTTCCGGCGCGGTTATCGTCGCGGGTATCTTCACCCTGCTGTGCGCCCCCTGGGTGTGCAAGCTGGTGCGCTTCTTTCCCAAGGCCGTCATGGGGACCATTGTTACGCTGATCGGCCTGTCCATCCTGCCCGTCGCCGGCGGTTGGATCGGCGGCGGCGATCTGGACGCCGTCAGCTTCGGCAGCGGCGGTTCGCTGCTGATGGCGACGCTGACGCTGCTGGTCGTATTGCTGGTCTACACCTTTGGCAGCGGCATGGTGAAGAACATCGCCGTTCTGATCGGCATCATCGCCGGCACCCTGGTTTATCTGGCGATGGGGAAACTGGATTTGTCCAACCTGCACGCAACGGGCTGGCTGGCGTTTCCCCGGCCGATGCGCTTCGCGGCGATTGAATTTCACCTGATGCCGGCGATGCTGATGTCGATGGTGATGATCGTCGTGATGGTGGAAACCATGTCGTCGATGATGGCGATGGGCGACATCGTCGAGCGCCCCGCCGATCAAAACACGCTCAAGCGCGGGCTGTACGCCTGCGGCGGCGCAACGCTGATCGGCGGTATCTTTAACATGTTCCCTTATGCCGCCTTCGCCCAGAACGTCGGGCTGGTCAGCATGACCGGCGTGCGCAGCCGTTTTATCGTCGGCGTCTCCGGGCTGATCCTGATTACGCTGGGGCTGTTTCCCAAGCTCGCCGCGCTGGTCGTGGCGGTGCCGAAGCCGGTGCTGGGCGGCGCGGGCATCGTGATGTTCGGCATGGTGGCCGTTTCCGGCATCCGTACGCTGGGGCAGGTTGATTACCGTAACAACAATAATGGCATGGTCGTGGCCCTGACGCTGGGCATCGGCATGTTGCCGGTGCTGGTGCCGCAGTTGTTCCGCCAGTTGCCGCCCGCGGCGGAGATGTTTCTGCACAGCGGTATCACCGTCGGCACCATCGTCGCCATTCTCGCTAACCTGATCCTCAACGGGTTTGATCGTCAGACCAAAATTCCCGGCTGCCGTGAATGCACGTTGCCTGACACCTCAACCCCGAACAGCACTGCGGCACGCGACGTTGCTATCCGCACCGTGCGGGTGTGGCTGCTGCTGAAGCGTTTTCAGGCCAAACACGAAGACGTCACGGAAAGATAATTCCCCCTGCGCGGCTCTCAGTATGAGAGTCGCGCCTATCAAATTCGCATCCCTCTGATACAGCCTGGCAAGTTTATTTATTAAACAATTTAAGAATGAAATTTAACCAGGAATAAATTCAGTAGCTGTATCGTTTCTTCACGTCCTGCGGCCGTTTTCTTCGCCCTTTCCGGCATGGCTGGCACTGTTCTTGCCTTTATTACTCTGCCTTCAGCCACCGCGGTGGCTGGAATACCTAAACGTGAAAAGGACAGGAAAATGGCGCAAATAAATGAAACTATAACGACCCCACCTATTTCCCCCCTTGGCAGTTTTTTCGCTAAACCCCGCATCATCGCCAAACCCGGTTTTAACCGCTGGCTGGTGCCGCCGGCTGCGCTGGCCGTGCACCTGTGTATCGGTATGGCTTATGGCTTTTCCGTGTACTGGCTGCCGATGTCGCAATTAATCGGCGGCAGCGAACCCCTGGTGTGCCCGGTTGATATGTCGTTCTGGCAGCAGTTGGTAACCCGTAGCTGCGACTGGAAAATCTCCATGCTCGGCTGGACCTATACGCTGTTCTTCGTGTTCCTCGGCTGTTCCGCCGCGTTGTGGGGCAGCTGGCTGGAGAAAGTCGGCCCCCGCCTGGTCAGCTTCGTCGCCACGCTCTGCTGGTGCGGCGGGCTGCTGCTTTCCGCCGTCGCAATTTATTACCACCAGCTCTGGCTGCTGTGGCTGGGCGCCGGCGTGATCGGCGGTATCGGGCTGGGTCTGGGCTATATTTCCCCGGTGTCGACCCTGCTGCGCTGGTTTCCCGACAAACGCGGCATGGCGGCCGGGATGGCGATTATGGGATTCGGCGGCGGCGCGCTGGTGGGCGCCCCGCTGGCAAACTGGCTGATGAACTTTTTCGCCGACGCCACCGGTAATGGCGTCTGGCAAAGCATTCTGACGCTTTCCCTGATCTATGCGCTGTTCATGTTTTGCGGCACCTTCGGCTACCGCCTGCCGCCGCTCGGCTGGCACCCGTCAGGGGATAAAGCGCAGAAAGCGGTCAGCCGGAACCACACGATTCAGGTTCATGTCAGCGTCGCTTGGCGCACGCCGCAGTTCTGGCTGCTGTGGCTGGTGTTGTGGCTGAACGTCACCGCCGGCATCGGCCTGCTGGGCATGGCTTCGCCAATGCTGCAGGAAATTTTTGCCGGTAAGCTGCTGTCGCTCGATCTCGCCTGGCAGGAGCTGAATGACGACCAGCTGCGCCGCATCGCGACCATCGCGGCGGGATTTACCGGGCTGCTCAGCCTGTTTAACATCGTCGGCCGTTTTTTCTGGGCGTCGGTGTCGGACGCCTGCGGCAGAAAGATGACCTTTGCCATCATCTTTATGCTCGGCGCCGTGCTGTACGGCTCCGTGCCGCTGATTAATCACGCCGGCTACGTCACGCTTTTCGTCTGCGCGTTCTGCGTGATTATCTCTATGTACGGCGGCGGATTCGCCACTATTCCCGCCTATCTGGCCGATATTTTCGGCTCTCAGATGGTGGGTGCAATTCACGGCCGCCTGCTGACGGCCTGGTCTGCCGCCGGCATCAGCGGCCCGGTGCTGGTCAACTACCTGCGCGAATACCAGCTTGCGCAGGGGATCGCGCCGGAAAACGTGTATGACATCACCCTGATGGTACTGACCGGGTTGCTGGTCATCGGGTTTATCTGTAACCAGCTGGTACGGCCGGTGTCGGAAAAGCACGCGATGACACAAGAACAGCAGCAGCAGGCGAAAGGCATGTACACCGTCAATAAAGATGCGCAGTTAACCTGGGAAGCACGCCCCTCCTATGCGCTGATGACGCTGAGCTGGATCGCCGTCGGTATTCCGTTGCTGTGGGGCATGGGAATGACCCTGCGCCAGGCGGTGCGTTTCTTTATGTAACCGTTTAATTACCGCAAGCCGGGAGAACCCGCTCCTGTTTCAGGCGCGGGTTTTTATGTTGTGTTATTGCACGGATTTATAAGACGAAAACGGAGATACAGGCGCCCGGTCCGCTATGTATCAATTTCTCTCTTCCCGCCCAGCCGGACGTAGCGGCACACCTGGCGGCAAGCACCTCCCCGTCCCGGCTGACGCAAACCGCCGCTGCTGTTCACGCGGATGTCCCTGTGGTACGCGCTGGCTGGCGACATCGTGCAGCTTATTGTCTCAGGGCGTTGCTGGCGCGGCGTCGATGCAATCGCAGGACGGGCACCGGCGGCGCTTCGCTTATTTCCCTGGCCCGGGTGATCTTTATCTGCTACTGCCTTGCCGGCGTTTGCTGGATATATGTGGGGCGCAAACTGAAAGCCACAGCCTGATTATCTGCACCTGCCCCGCACAACGTTATGCCGTGCGGCATTAATCCCGTAAAGATGCGTTGTTAATAAGCGCCTCCTCGCGATGGATAATTAATAAACATGCGCTAATCCGCTTCTTCCGGTCTATTTACAGAATATCCCTATATTATTAATCGCGCAGATTTCACTGCATCTGTGCGATATTTTCATCTGGCATTTTTTGATGATTAGGATAAAACCCAACTCATGAATCAATGACGGTATCATCTATCGAAAAATAAAAGAGCAGATAAAGCCACTCGCATATTTCATGGTTAAGACGTATGATTTATGCCTCATAATTACGTTGCAAAGCTTCTGATTCTAATCGGCGGATTCATTCGTCTTATTAGTCCCTGATATCGTCGTTCATCGCAGGCAGACATAATTAATGAAAAGATATATTAACAAGTTGTTGTTCCCCATTATCCTTGGTGTTTCACTGAGCGCATGCCAGCAGGATCAAGACACCAACGCCAACCGGTTTTATACCCCGCTTTCCGGCGCAACGTGCCAGCAGCGCGTGCTAGAGGAAGTGACCGGCAGTACGGCAGACCGCTGCCCTGGCGTTGCGAATTATCAGTTGGATATTCTTTATGATGATAATCGCATGTCGCTCGATATCATTACGCCCGATCAGAACACCCATCCGTTAAATCTCTGGGACATTTTACCCTCAGGTTCATCTTCCCTGGCCAGCAATGCCGAATGGCGGATGAAAGACGGAAAACCTTTTGCCCTGATCGTCCGGGTTGATACCACCGACCAGAGTAATATCAACAACCCTGTACGTTCGTCTCATCTGATGATTAGCAAAATTACTCAGAGCCAAATTTGCGTGGTCGATAAGATCAATGCCGCACAAGAAAAAGCGACCGAGGAAGCGAATCAAGTGGCGGACAATGCGGCAAATAAACCCTGTTTGCCCACTGAGTAATAGCAGTCTCAATAAAATATGGAATTACTTTAAATAAAGAAGGAATCCATTATGGCTTCTCCGGCTCCGGCATGTAAGAAAGCACTACTCGACGCAACGCAAAAATGGCCCAACCGTAACCGGGCTGCCGATGGCATTATGGGCGACGCCGCCCACCAGGCCAGACGCAGCGACCACAACGAAGGCAACGCCTTTGACCTGACCCACGATCCGCTGAACGGCGTTGACTGCGCCACACTTTCCCGCGACGTGTTGCAGGATTCCAGGGTGAAATACGTTATCTACAACCGCCAGATCAACAGCCTCGACGGCAAGGGCTGGCGTACGTATAACGGCGCCAACCCCCACACCAAACATATGCATGTCTCCATTAAGAATGACAAACGCAGCGATGTCTCTGCCTGGCCGTGGTCCAGCGCAGCCGGTTTGTCAGACGCCAGCGCAACGGGCGCGGCGGCGCCGGCGGCCAGAGGAACCAACTACCCCGGTTCCCCGGTGAAAAAAGGCCAGAGCGGGGAGACCGTCGGCCTGATCCAGAAACAGTTGAACAAGCAGGGTTCGATGCTGACGGTAGACAATCACTTTGGTGATAAAACTTACCAGGCGCTGAAGCTTTTCCAAAGCCGCAACCGGCTAACCCCCGACGGCATCGCCGGCGCGCAAACCTGGGCCGCGCTGTTCGCTACCGGCAGCGCAGGTGTGGGTGCAGCCGTTCCCGGCTTCACCACCAATCTGTCGCAGGGCAGCCGCGGCACGAACGTCACCAAGGTTCAGCAACAGCTGAATACTCTGGGCGTCACCCCCAGGCTGTCAACCGACGGCGTATTCGGCGCCAAAACCCGTGCGGCCGTTATCGGCTTCCAGCGTAAGTCCGGCATCACGCCTGACGGCGTCGTCGGTCCGCATACCTGGTCACGCCTGTGGCGCCGTTAAAACGCCCGGTGCGGTAACAAAGCGAAACCCCATGACGATAAGACGCATGGGGTTCGTTTTTTGGCGCTCACATCAGTGGTTCAGCAGATCCAACGCCACATCAACGATCATATCCTCCTGCCCTCCGACCATTTTCCGCTTGCCCAGCTCCACCAGGATATCAACGGTATTAAGGTGATATTTCTGTGCCGCAGCCTCGGCATGGCGCAGGAAACTGGAGTAAACCCCGGCATAGCCCAGCGCCAGCGTATCGCGATCCAGCCGCACCGGCCGGGTCTGAAGCGGCCGTACCAGGCTTTCGGCGGCATCCATCAGACGATACAGGTCACAACCGTGTTGCCAGCCCAGCTTGTTCGCCACGGCGATAAAGGCCTCCAGCGGCGCGTTGCCCGCGCCGGCGCCCATGCCGGTGAGGCTGGCATCGATGCGGTCACACCCCTCTTCCACCGCGGCGACCGAGTTGGCGACGCCCAGCGCCAGATTATGGTGGGCGTGCATCCCGGTCAGGGTTTCCGGCTTCAGGACGGCCTTCAGCGCACGGAAGCGTTCGCGAATGTCGGCCGTGGTCATCGCGCCGGCGGAATCGACCACGTAAACACAGGTCGCGCCGTAACTCTCCATCTTCTGGGCCTGTTTCGCCAGGTTCTCCGGCGTGGTCATATGGCTCATCATCAGGAAACCCACGGTATCCATGCCCAGCCTGCGCGCCTCTTCAATGTGCTGACGGGAGATATCCGCTTCGGTACAGTGCGTCGCTACCCGTACCAGGCGAATCCCGGCATCCCAGGCATCGCGCAGTTCATGCACCGTCCCGATCCCCGGAATCAGCAAGGTCGCCAGCATCGCGCGCTCCGCGCTTTCCGCCGCCGCCGCAATCATCTCCAAATCGGTATGCGCGCTGAAACCATAGTTGAAGCTGGAGCCGGCCAGCCCGTCACCGTGCGCGATTTCAATGGCGTCCACACCGGCCTGATCCAGCGCATGAACCACCTGGCGCACCTGTTCCAGCGAATACTGGTGACGCACGGCATGGCTGCCGTCACGCAGCGTAACGTCTGAAATGAACAGCTTTTTCTCTTTCATCATAGATTTTTCTCTTTCATCATAGACATGCCGACTCCTTACAGTAAGCGGGTTTGCGCCAGACGCTCCGCGCAGGCTTTGGCCGCCGAGGTCATGATGTCCAGATTTCCGGCGTAGGACGGCAGGTAGTGCGCCGCGCCTTCCACTTCCAGAAAGACGGAGGTTTTCAGGCCCGTCATCTTTCCGAGTCTGGGTATTGTCACGGGGTTCGCCTCGTCATGCAGATCGAACTGTACCTTTTGCTTCAGGCGGTAACCGGGAACATAGCGCTGAATGGCGGCCACCATCCGTTCTACGCTATCTTCAATGGCAGCGCGGTCGGCCGGGTCAGACAGAGTAAATACCGTATCGCGCATCATTACCGGCGGTTCGGCCGGGTTGAGGATGATGATCGCCTTGCCGCACGCCGCGCCGCCGACGCGTTCTATCGCCTGCGAAGTCGTTTCGGTGAACTCATCAATGTTCGCGCGCGTTCCCGGCCCGGCGGAGCGGCTGGCGATCGAGGCCACGATCTCGGCGTAATGCACCTTCGCCACGCGCGCAACGGCGGCGACGATCGGAATCGTCGCCTGACCGCCGCAGGTCACCATGTTGATGTTGGGCGCGTCCAGTTGGTCGTCGAGGTTAATCGCCGGGATGACATAAGGGCCGACGGCCGCCGGCGTCAGGTCAATCACCCGCACGCCGTGCTGCTGCAACAGCGCATTATTGTGCAGGTGCGCAGAGGCCGAGGTGGCGTCGAAAACGATTTTGACGTCGGCGAAACCGGGCATGGCAAGCAGCCCCTCCACGCCGGTATCAATCGCGGCAACGCCCATACGCGCCGCGCGCGCCAGCCCGTCCGACGCCGGATCTATGCCCACCAGCGCCGCCATTTCCAGATGGTCGCCGTGGCGCAGAATTTTAATCATCAGATCGGTGCCGATATTGCCCGAGCCGATGATGGCAACCTTAACCCTAGCGCTGTTCATTTCCGCCTCCTTGCGCCGCGTTGCCCTTGGCGTTGCCGCCCACCCCCCAGTGCGCGCCCGGCAGTTCGTAAATCAATACCCGCACGCTTTCACGCGGGGCGTCCAGCGCCCGTACGGCGCCATCGGTCAGTTCTGCAATGAGCCGCACCTTCTGCTCATCGCTGCGACCGGCAATCAGGTTGACCTGAATAATCGGCATGTTGCCACCTTCATCAATAAGGGAGACAAGAGCGCCGCGCGGAGCATTTCCGGCCGCGCTCCCTGAAGCGCTGACGGCAGACTTACCCGGCGGTGAAGCGCACCGACAAGCTGCCCAGGTTCTGGTAGCCGACGCTGATATTGTCGCCGGCAGCAACCGGGATCGCCTCGGTCATGCCGCCCGTCAGAATCAGCGTCCCCGGCGGAATTTCGCGCCCGCGCGCGCCCAGCATATTCGCCAGCATCGCCACGCTGCTGGCAGGATGCCCCAACACCGCGGAACCGGCAGCGGTCGCCACCACTTCGCCATTCTTGTACATCACAACGCCAAGGTTGCGCAGATCCAGCCCAATCGGGCTGCGGCTGTAGCCGCCCAGCACGTAACGCGCCGACGAAGTGTTGTCGGCGATGACGCTTTTCAGATCGAAACGGAAATCCTTATAACGCGAGTCGATGACTTCCAGGGCCGGCAGCACGAAGTCGGTTGCGGCCAGCACATCGCCGATGTGGCAGCCGGGGCCTTTCAGCGCACGTTTGGTCACGAACGCGATTTCTGCCTCCACCTTCGGGTGGATCAGCCGGGAACAGGGAATTTCACCGCCGTCGGCCACCGAGCCATAGTCGGTAATAAAGCCGTGAATCGGCTCGGTAACGCCCATTTGCTTCATTTTGGCGTGGGAAGTCAGCCCCATCTTCAGCCCGGCGATCCTGACCCCGCGCGCCGTTTTGCGGGCGCGGATAATATCCTGGATGTCATAGGCATCCTCCCAGTCCATGTCCGGGTACTGGTCGGTGATCTTGGTCACCTCTTCGCGTTGCAGCTCGGCGTTCTCCAGGTAGGTCGCCAGCTGTTCGCGCGTGGTTTGATCTAACTTCATCGGGTTGCTCCTTAAATGAAACGTGCGCTGACGGAACCGATACTGCCCAGCGAGATGCTCAGGCAGTCCCCCGCGCCGACGGGCACCATCGCCGCCAGTGAACCGGACAGGATCACTTCTCCCGCCTTCAGGGGGATCTCCAGCGCGCCCAGGGTATTCGCCAGCCACGCTACCGCATTGGCCGGATGCCCCAGCGCGGCGGCCCCTGCGCCCGTGGCAACCACTTCGCCGTTTTTCTCCAGCGTCATGCCGACCAGGGCCAGATCCAGCCCGCGGGGAGAAACCGCGTTGTCGCCCAGCACGATCAGGCCGGAGGAGGCGTTGTCGGCGACCGTATCCTGAATGCTGATTTTCCAGTCGCGGATGCGCGAATCGACCACTTCGATGCACGGCACCACCAGCTCCGTTGCCGCCAGCGCATCGGCCAGCGTCACGCCGGGGCCGGTCAGATCCCGCTTCAGAATGAAGGCGATCTCGCCCTCCGCCTTGGGCGCGATCAGCGGCCGGACATCGAGGGCCGCGCCGTGGTCGTACACCATGCCGGACGTCAGCATGCCGAAGTCCGGTTGGTGCACGTCCAGCATCTGCATCACGACCTGGCTGGTGACGCCGATTTTCTTGCCGATGATGCGTTCCCCGGTCGCCTCCAGGCGGCGGGCGATCATGCGTTGCTGAATGCGGTAGGCGTCGGTGATGGTCAGCGACGCATCCTGCGCAATCAGCGGGCCGATAGCCGCCGCGTTTTTCCACGCCTCATACAGCGCATCGCCGTAATGCGCGATTTTGTCATCCATTTCTCACCTCACAGTTTGACGCAGACGTTGCGGGTTTCGGTATAGAACTCATAGGAGTGCGCCCCCCCTTCACGGCCGATGCCGGACTGTTTGGCGCCGCCGAACGAGGTGCGCAGGTCGCGCAGGAACCAGCTGTTGATCCAGAAAATCCCGACGTTAATCCGGCTGCCCAGACGATGGGCGCGCCCGATGTCCTGCGTCCAGACGGTAGACGCCAGGCCGTATGGCGTATCGTTCGCCAGCGCAACGGCCTCTTCTTCGCTGTCGAACGGCGCCAGATGAACGCAGGGGCCGAAGATCTCTTCGCGGATCACCGCAGACGTCTCCGGCAGCCCGGTCCAGATGGTCGGTTTCACCCAGGCGCCTTCGGCCAGCGCGCCCGGCAGCGCCCAGCGTTCGCCGCCGGTAACCACCGTCGCGCCGTCAGCCACGGCTTTCTCATAGTAGGAGAGCACCTTGCGCTGATGCGCCAGCGACACCAGCGGCCCGAAGTTCATGCCGTCGTCGTAAGGGTTGCCCGGCTTCAGCGACTCGGCGCTTTGCTTCAGCGCGGCGACGAAGCGGTCGAAGATCGGGCGCTCCACATAGACGCGCTCGGTGCCCAGGCACACCTGCCCGGTGTTTTCAAACGCCGAACGGGTAATCCCGGCCACCGCTTTGTCAAAGTCGCAGTCGGCAAACACGATGCCGGCGTTTTTGCCGCCCATCTCCAGCGACACCGGGCGGACGCCCCTGGCCGCCGCTTTCATGATCACCTCGCCGGTACGCGTTTCCCCGGTAAAGGTGATGCCATCAACGCCCGGATGTTCGGTGAGGAAGGCGCCTGCCGAATCCGGGCCGAAGCCATGCACCAGGTTGAACACGCCCGGCGGTACGCCGACGGTTTCCATCACCTCCGCCAGCAGCGTGGCCGTGGCGGGCGTCTCCTCCGAGGGCTTGACCACCACCGTGTTGCCGCAGGCCAGCGCCGGGCCGACCTTCCAGGTCATCAGCAACAGCGGCAGGTTCCACGGGCTGATGACGGCAATCACGCCGCGCGGCGTACGCACGCCGTAGTTCACCGCTTTGCCGCCGTCCGGCGTATCGAACATGTAGCTTTCGGTAGGGAAACGCTGGCTAAGATCGGCAAAGTCGCGGAAATTATCGCCGCCGCGCGGAATATCAACCCGGCTCGCCAGCGTTTTGGGTTTTCCCGTATCGGCGATTTCCGCCGCCAGAAAATCGTCGAAGCGGCGGCGGATTTCATCAGCGACGGCCACCAGCATGTTGCCGCGCGCGGCCTGCGTCATGCTGCCCCATGGGCCGTTCAGCGCCGCACGCGCCGCGTTGACCGCAGCGTCCACCTCCTCTTTGCCCGCCTCATGTACCAGCGCGACCAGGCTGTTATCGATGGGGTTACGGTCTTCAAACTGCTTCGCCGTCGTTACCCACTGGCCGTTAATGTAGTTTCGGAATGCTTTCATTGCGCGTAACTCCTTGATGATAAATGTTTCTCTTCCGGCGGGTCAGGTCACCACCGTCAGAAATGCTTCGTTCAGTTGGCGGGTGTGATAGAAGATGCCTTTGCCCAGCTCGTCCAGATCCCAGTGAATTACCGGCTTGTCGGGGTATTGGATGTAGCCGCCGCAGAAAACCTCGTTGCGGTTGCCGGACGGATCGAAGAAATAGATGGTGGTGCCGCGGGTGATCCCGTGGCGGGTCGGCCCGATGTCCAGCGACACGTTGTTCATTGAGATCAGGTCAGCGGCGCGCAGCACGTCGTTCCAGGAGTCGAGGAAAAATGAGATGTGGTGCAGCTTGCCCTTCTCCGGGTAGCGGATGAACGCCACGTCGTGCGCTTTGTTGGCGCAGGCGAAAAACGCCCCGGCCAGGCTGCCGTCGTTTTTATCGACCACCTTCTCGCTCAGGTCAAAACCCAGTACCTCGGTGAACAGTTTGGTGGTGCCGTCAATGTCGTCCCCGTACAACAGGCAGTGATCGAAGCGGGTGGGAGACATGCCGATGACGCCGTGTTCCGGCCAGGGCTCCGGGTTCAGGTAGCCTACCTCGCTGGCGATCATCTCTTTTTCGGCGTACAGCTCCATGGTGTGTCCGGTCGGGATGACGAAGCTGAAGCGCTCCCCGGTGCCCGGATCGTCGCCGGCCGGCAACCATTTGCAGTCGCTGCACAGCCCGGACTCAATGATGTCCAGCGACAGTTGCTTCATCACTTCCGGCGAGGTGACGCGCCAGCCCATGTAGTCGATGCCTGCCTGGCCGGCTTCGCGCAGGATTACGCTGTGATGTTCCCATTCATCCCAGGCCTTGAGAAACACCCGTCCCCGGCCGTCGCGGGCCACTTCGCGCAGCCCGACGATCGACGTGTAATGCTTAACGGCCTCTTCCAGATCCAGTACCCGTATGGCCACGTGGCCCGGGCGTAATACACCTTTAATCGGCATATCCTTTCTCCTCAATACGTTAGTTATTCAGGGGTAACGGTGGGCGAAGTCAGTCCGCGTGACGTCAGCCGTCGCTGAATTTTTCCAGCCGGTATTTCATTTTTCCGATTACTTTCAGCACCAGGCCACTTTCGGGATAACAGCGGCACGCCAGCACGATGCCCCGCCGCCGTTCCTCCGGCGTCAGCACGGCGGTACTCATTTTTCCGCAGCGCCAACTACCGGTCAGAATCTGTACCTTGCAGATGCCGCAACCGCCGCCGCGGCAGCCGGCCGGAATGCCTTTTCCGCCCAGCCGCTCCATGCCGCGCAGCAGATCGTTCTCCGCCGCGCAGAGGTAGGTTTGGCGCGTGTTTTCAATTTCTATCCGGTGCATAGCGCTAACCCAGATCGCCGCCGGCGACCGGAAGAACGGTGCCCGTGATGTAGCTGGCTTCGTCGCTGGCTAAAAACAGGATGGCGTTGGCCTGCTCCGCCAGCGTGCCGTAGCGGTGCATCAGGCTGCTGTTGACGGTTTGATCGACGATTTGCTGATACCACGCCGCTTCCTGCTGGTCGGCGACCTCGTTGTTACGCGGCGTCAGCCGGGGCGGCGCGTCGGTGCCGCCGGGCGCGGTGGCGTTAATACGGATGCCGTGCTGCGTGTATTCCAGCGCCAGCGACTGGGTCAACGCGTTAATGCCGCCCTTGGCCGCCGCGTAAGGCGCCCGGTTGACGCCGCGCGTGGCGACGGATGACACGTTGACGATCGCGCCGCCCTTTTGCTCCAGCATCAGGGGCAGCACCGCGCGGCATCCCCACAGGGTCGGAAACAATGAGCGGCGGATTTCCGCCTCAACCTGTTCCGGCCGGTAATGGGCGTAGGGGCGCGCCCAGATGGTTCCGCCGACGTTGTTGACCAGCACGTCGATGCGGCCGTAGCGGCGGTGAACCTGCGCGATGGCCTGCTCGGTTTGCGCCCATTGCTCCAGGTCAGCCAGAACGGTAATCACCTCCGCACCCTCTGCGGCTAACACGCGCGCCACGTCGTTGACGTAACCGGCGCGGTCAATCAATGCCAGACGGGCGCCTTCGGCGGCGGCCTGCGCGGCAACCTGTTTGCCGATGCCCTGCGCCGCGCCGGTAATAACGACGACTTTGCCGGTAAAACGTGCTCGCTGTGTCATGTTCTTCCTCCCGCTCAGGATGCCGCTTTCAGGCTGGGCGCAAATTTCTCGTAGTAGAAATTTGCCGGGGTTATTCCCTGCTGCGTAAAGTGGCGCATCACGGCGTCGACCATCGGCGGCGGGCCGCACAGATACACATCGACATCGCCGTCGTTGAGCATTTCAGGGGAGAAATGCCGGGTAACGTACCCTTTGCGCGCATGGGATGAGGCGTCATCGGCGACCACGGTCAGGTAACGGAACTGCGGCAGGCGCTGCGCCGCGGCATCCAGCGCGTCCAGCTTCACCAGATCGTCGTCATGCGTGACGCCGTAAATCAGGTTGACCGGCTGGTCGCACCCGGTTTGCGCCAGGGACTCCAGCATAGACAGGAACGGCGCCAGCCCGGTGCCGCCGGCCAGGAACAGCAGAGGACGGGTCGCCGGACGCAGGTAAAAACTGCCCATCGGCCCGGTGAGGGAGAGCGCGTCGCCCGGTCGCCAGGCGTGTTGTAAGTAGCCGCTCATCAGGCCGCCCGGCACGTTGCGGATCAGGAACGCGAGATCGCCGCTGCCCGGCAGGGAGCTGAACGAATAGGCCCGCACCTGCGTACTGCCGGGAACCTGAATGTTGACGTACTGACCCGGCAGAAATTGCAGCTCCTGCCCCGGCGCCAGCCGCAGGCACAGCTCCGTCGCGCTGTCGGAAAGCGGCCGGACGGCGGCCAGCGTGGTGCAGTAGCTTCTTACGCCGGTTTTGCATTGGGCGGATGACAACGGTACGTCGATCACGCAGTCCGACATCGGCACCATCTGGCAGGTGAGCACCTGCCGCTGACTCGCTTCCCACCCGGACAACGCCTCTTCGAGATAATCATCGCCGAGCGAATACTCGCCCTGCCCGCAGCGGCATTTGCAGGTGCCGCACACGCCGTCGGAGCAATCCATCGGCAGGTTGACCTGCTGGCGGTAGGCGGCATCCAGCACTTTTTCACCGGGATAACACTCAATGAAGTTGGTAACGCCATCTTCAAAATTCAGGGCAACGGTATACGCCATCGCATTTACCTCACATACGATTCATCGTTTTCAAACGTGATAAATATCAATAACCTGATTGATATAGTCGTTGTTGAGCCGGATCTTTTTCTTCACGATGCCCGGCCTGCCGTCGCGCATCTCCAGCGTGCAGTGGGTGGTGCCGAAATACATGTCGGTGCTGTGATAACGGTGGCTGTAGGTCACCCAGTTGTAGCGCACCTCGGCGCGCTGCCCGTCGCCGGACAACATTTCGACGTTGCCGATCATGTGAGTGGTGCGTGGCTCCGGCGTGCTGGCGCTGGAACGTTCAGTCTTGATGCGGTACACCCGGTCTTCCAGACCGCCGCGGCTGGGGTAATACATCAGCGACATCTGCGTTTGCGGATCGTCCGTCTGCCGGTCGTCGTCTCCCCAGCAGGGCATCCAGTATTCGACGTTCGGGCTGTAGCAGCTCAGCCATTCGTCCCACTGGCGATCGTCAAGCTGACGGGCTTCGTAACAGAGAAACGCGGTGATGGATTGCAGGTCGAGGCTCATGGCATGATCTCCAGCGTCTGAACAAGGGAAGCCTTCTCCGCCCTGGCTTTAGCGACGCCCGCCAGCATCGTTTTCTGCCAGTGGGCATGATGGGATATGTACAGCGCTTCATCCTCGGAGCGGCAGCCGCTCATGGCGGGATTCATACCGACAAAACGCGCGTGTTCATCGGCCCCTGCCTCCCAGTGTTTGGCGCCGCGGCTCAGATCGCTCCATTCAAGGTTTTCACCGTTGAAGCCCTGCTGGCAGGCGCGGAACTCTTCCAGATCGTCCGGCGTTCCCATGCCGCTGACGTTGAAGAAATCCTCATACTGGCGGATGCGCAGCGCACGCGAGGCGGCATCTTCCCCTTTGGGGCCGAAGCAATAAATCGTGACTTCGGTTTTATCCACGGCGATCGGCCTGAGCACCCGGATCTGCGAGGAGATCTGATCCATGATGTAAACGTTGGGATAGAGGCCCAGATTGCGGGTTTCATTGACCATCAGATCGGCGCGGCGTTCGCCGAATTCCTCCAGCAGGCGCCCGTGATGCTGATAAACGGGACGCACCTGCGGGTTGATAAGTTTGGTCCACAGCAGCAGGTGCCCGTGTTCAAAGCCATAGCCGCCGCCAATGCTTTTCGACCAGCAATTGGCATCGACGGCCTGAGTGCCGTTGTCCTCATAGTTGCGGCGCGTCATGGTGGAAACATAGTTCCAGTGCACCACGCCGACGTGGTAACCGTCCGCGCCGTTCTCCGCCTGCAATTTCCAGTTAGCGTTATATACGTAGGTGGACGAACCGGGCAGAACCTCAAGCCCCTGCGGCGCCTGATCGACGATGAGATCGAGGACGACCCGGGTGTCGCCCAGGTACTCTTCCAGCGGCAGCACGTCGTCGCTCAGGCTGCCGAACAGGAAGCCGCGATAAGACTGAAAACGCGGTAAGGCTTTGAGATCCTGCGCCCCTTCCTTTTTGAACGAGTCCGGATAATCTCCGGTGCTTTCGTCTTTGGCCTTCAGCAGCGCGCCGGTGCTGCTGAATGTCCAACCGTGAAACGGGCAGGTAAACGCGCTTTTGTTGCCCGACTTGCGGCGGCACAGGGTCGCGCCTTTGTGAGTACAGGCGTTGATCAGGCCGCGCAGTTCGCCGTTTTTATCGCGGGTAATGACGATCGGCTGGCGGCCGAGGGTCAGGGTCAGATAGTCGCCGGGTTCGGCGATCTGGCTTTCATGGGCCAGATAAACCCAATTCCCTTCAAACACATATTTCATTTCCAGCTCAAACAGCGAGGCATCGGTAAATATCTTGCGGTTGCAACGATAAATACCTTTTTCCTTATCGACCCAAAGCGCATTCTTTATTATTTCTTCCGCGTTATTAATTTGATTACTCATGTAATATCTCCACCAGTCGGCTGCCGGAAACGACGCACCACCGTCATTGCATTTAATGCACGGATGCGTTTATTTGGATTGATAGATTCCGGGATAATATAAAAACCGGACAATAACGTTAAAATTGTAATAATGGCGTTATATGCTGAACGCGCGATTTCGGAAAATTAATATTTCAATAATTAATAAGGACACATTTACTCCCGACAGTAAAACAGGAAGATAAATTCAGACTAAAGCCAGCGTTAAATGAAAATATAGAGCGGCAACCCTCTGCGTCAATAACACCGCCTGAAATAGCGTGCGATTATCGAACAAAATGTTATTGATATGTTATTAATGTGATCGATGTGGGAAAACCGATAAGAGTCGATGGATGATAAGGCGGTAAAGGGTGTAGTCATGATGTTACTCTCTTGAAAGGCGATATCGCAGCGGGGAATAAATAGCATGGATACACATAATTTTAACACTAAGGAAACAACCGATACGCTAACGACGGCGCTCTCCATTGCTCACGGTGACCCTAACTTCATGCAGTCCCTCGCCCGCGGCCTTGAAATATTGCAATCATTTACCCCGCGCAGGCAGCGCCTGTCGGTATCGCAACTAAGTCAGAAAACACGGATATCACGCGCGGCGGTTCGTCGCTGTCTATATACCCTTTCAGCGCTGGGATTCGTTCATAGCATCGACGGGCGTAATTATGAACTGCTGCCCAGGGTACTGACGCTTGGTCATGCTTATTTAATGTCGACGCCGTTGGCTAAGGCGGCGCAAAATACGCTGGATCATTTATGCCAGACGCTGAACGAATGTTGTTCGGTTGCCATATTAGAAAGCGGTGATGCGCTGTATATCGCCAGGGCCTCAACCGGGCCGTCCATGAACATTGATTTAGGCAGGGGTTGCCGCCTGCCCGCCTATTGTTGCGCATTGGGAAAAATCTTATTATGCGGATTAACAAAGGAGGCGTTGGATGCCTATTTAGCGCGTACGGTATTTATTCCTCATACGCAATATACGATAACGAATGCCGACCAGCTGCGCGCAACGCTGGAAGAGATCCGCCGGCAGGGTTATGTGATTAACGATCAGCAGGTCGGGATTGGCCTGCGCTCCGTTGCGGTGCCGATGTATTCGTATTCAGGCAGAGTCGTGGCGGCAATGAGCGTCGAGGTTCATGCATCTCAGGTGACGGTGAACGCACTGAAGGAGCGTATATTGCCGGCTTTGCAGCACGCGGCGGCGGATTTGGCGTTGATATTGTAATTGTTTACCGCCGGCGGCTGACATCATGGGGTCAACCCTATATCCGGAGAATCAACGACAGGCCTGGCAGTTTTTTTATTGGCGCCAAAATTAATTCTGACTTTTGATATACCTCCCCAAATTGTACCTTCCCGGCAAAAAAATATACTTTTTAACGCTATTCAATTTCATCCTTCCCTATTTTATATCCCGGGTCTTACGCTAAGCTTTACGATGATATAAAAAAGGGTAGAAAAATTTTTATCTCAGGGCGGTATTTCCCATTTCAGTCCATTCCCTTTACCGCCCCCCGTTGGAAGATAATAAATTTATAAGGCGGGAGTATCCGGCGTTGAGTGCTTATGGGGATCAAACTCCAGGGCATGCATACAAACCGAGAAGTAGAGCCCCATATATTCGCGCACCAACTGCATAAATTCCGGCAGAATTTCAATCTGGGACTTACCGTGCATCTTCATCCAGCCTGCCCCGGCTGCGGCACTGACGATCCGGCGAACATGCGTATGCGAAACGGCGATGGTTTTGCTCACCGCAATATACGGGTACTCAAAAATCCGCAACACACCGTTATCGCTGTGCTTCAGGGCCTCCAGGTACAGGCTGAGAATCACCATATGCCCTGAATCTTTTTCGGTGAACAGGTGTATATCGGGCAAAATACGGTTAATGATGATGCGGTTAATCAACAGATCATACATATTGCGGTACATCATCGAGAGGATTTCTTTGTCATTAACCGTTTCCACCGACAGATTCAATAAAGGATAAGCTTTGTTCAACGGCAGCAATGCGCTGAGCAGGTAGTTGCCCACCTCTTTTAACCCTTTTTCCGTTGGTGAAACCATCAGAACACGTTTATTTTTCTCGTTTCTTTCTGCATTCATCCGGCCGCTGACGCGCAGGAAAAACATCATCGAATCGATACTATTGCCGCTGGCAAACCTCATCGAGGTGCAATACTCCTTCACCTCTGCCTGACTGGTTTCACCCCGGGTATAATAGAAACACAATAATGTCATTATTATATAAATGCGACTTTCTTTCAGCACCGTCTTATAAAAAAGAGAATTCTTTTCATACATGGTAGTAAGCAGGTGGTAATGATACTCCAATACGTCATCAAACCCGTCGCAGCGCTGTATCTGTGTGCTGTATGAACACAGTGTACTGACCAACTCCTGTGTTTTGTTCATAATTCACCTTTCCGGATAATCACTTCATATACCCTAATTGAATGCCAACAGACAATATCCGTCAGAATATTGTCTGTCGTAAACGAGGAAAGTCAACTCTTCCGGACGATCCGCAGCCCGGCCTGTTTCTGTTATTTATCTTTCCCGCAGTGCCTCCTTCGCCTTATTAAACGGCTTCAGCAAATAATCCAGAACCGTCTTTTTACCGGTACGGATATCTACCGTTGCCACCATACCCGGAAAGATTGGAAAAGATTTCTTCTCTTTGTTCTCCAGATGATTGCTGTAAGTACGAATATAAACCCGATAATAATAGACATCGCGCCGTACCTCATCCTGGATAGTATCCGGTGAAATAACCGTTACCTCACCGTCCAGGCCGCCGTATATCGAGTAATCGTAGGCGGTAATTTTCACCAGCGCCCGCTGGCCGGGGTGGATAAACGCCACGTCGCGCGGAGAAATCTTGGCTTCAATCAGTAATTGATCGTCCAGCGGCACAATCGTCATCAGTTTGCCGTTGGGCGGAATGACCCCGCCAACCGTGGTCACTTCAATGTCCTTGATGATGCCGCGCACCGGCGCGTTAAACTTCAGGCGCGTCAGGGAGTCTTCGCGCCCGCGCATCACCGAACGCTGCGCTTCTACCTCTTCGTTGGCTTTAGCCAATTCTTCACGCGCACGTACGTAATACTGCGTCTGGGTTTCAGTCAGTTTGCTCTGCATCTCATTGAGCTGACGCTGCAAACGCAGGACTTCGACGTTACTGGCCGCGCCCTGTTTGATCAGCGGCTGCGTCATCGCCAGCTCGCGCTGAACCAGCCGGATACCGTCCTTCAACCCGTTCACCGTTTTTTCCAGCCCTTCACGGCGGGCGTTGTACAGCGCGGTTTCCGATTTAATCAACTCAGGGGCGTTGTCCAGCTCTGCGGGAAACACCAGCGTTTCGCCGCCGACTTCCGCCCGCAGGCGCGCCGACGTAGCCAGCGCCGCGTACAGGCGGGACAGGCTCTCCTGCACGCCGGACTCCATTTTCGTGCGGTCAAGCTGGGCCAGCGCCTGACCACGTTCCACGATATCCCCGACGTTAACGTCAAGCTTGTGCAGAATCCCGCCTTCCAGCGACTGCACCACCTGTTCATGACCGGAAGGCTCTACTTTGCCGGTGCCGGTCGTGACTTCATCCAGCTCAAAGAAATAGGCCCAGCCGAGAAAACAGAGCAGCATCAGCGCCACGACGCGCGCCGCCAGCGCGGAGCGCGGCAGCTTCGGCTCACTGAGGCCGCGGTTGTATTGAATATGTCCGCTCATGCCGTCGCTCCCTGATCAGAATTAGCCTGTGCCGTCTTTTGCAGCATCACGCGCCGCACCGGGGCATTGCTCTTGGCGGCGGCAGGTTGTGGCGCTGCGGCCGGCGCGTTTTCCTGCCCCGGCCGGGCGTTCAGAATGGCGTCGCGCGGGCCGTCCATCGCCACGCGTCCGTTATCCATCACGATGATACGATCGACCAGGTGCAGCATCGCCATGCGGTGCGTAGCGATCACCAGCGTACGGTTCCCCGTCCACTGATGAAGCTGTTCGATCAGGTAGTTTTCCGACATTTCGTCCAGCGAAGCGCTCGGCTCATCCAACAGCAGAATGTTGGGCTGACGAATCAGCACGCGCGCCAGCAACAGCGTTTGCCGCTGGCCGCCGGACAACCCCAGCCCGCCCTCCATAATCTGGTAGTTGAGGCCGTCTTTCTGTTTTTGTACGAACGACAACGCACCGCTCATCACCAGTGCGCGCATGATATCTTCGTCGGTGGCTTCCGGCATGCCCATGGTGATGTTTTCACGGACGGTGCCGAAGAACAGACGCGCCGTCTGGCTCAGATACCCCATATCGCGGCGCAGATCCGCCGGGTCGAGCTGGTTAATGCCGATGTCGTCGAGCAGCATCTGCCCCTGCTGCGGCGTTTGCATACCGGAAAGCAGTTGCAGCAACGTTGACTTACCCGCGCCGTTACGCCCCAGGATCGCCACTTTCTCACCGGCGTTAATCTCCAGTTTGGGCAGAATAATATCGGGAATTTTCTCTTCTTCGTTGTAGTAAAACACCGCGTTACTGAACTTATAGTGGCCGTTCAGCACCGCCTTATGCACCAGCTTGCCGTGCTCCGGCTGATCCACCGGGCGCTTCATCAGTTCATCCAGACCATTACGCGCCACCTTGGCCTGTTGCCAGCGCGACAGAACGCCGGAAATCTGTGACAGCGGCGCAATCGTGCGCGACGCCAGGATGGTGGTCCCCACCAACGCACCGGTGGTCATGTCGCCGCTGATCACCATAAAACAGCCAACCAGCAGCACCACGGCATAAACAATAGACTGCACCTCCTGTGTCCAGGTAAGCAGCAACCCGGTCAGGAAACGCTGCTTCATGCTGATGGTGGCGGCGGTATCGTTGGTGTGGTTCCACTGGTTCTGGAAACGCTGTTCGGCGCGCAGCAGCTTGATGTCTTCGATGGACTCCACCGCCTCGACCAGCGTGGCGTTGCGCACCGCAGACTCGCGCATTCCCTCGGTGGACAGACGCCCCAGCGGACGCTGTACCAGCAGTCCGGGTATCAGCAGCAGCGGCAGCGCCAGCAGTACGACGAAGACCAGCGGGCCGCCGATCATCCACAGAATAAACACAAACAGTAAGAAGAAAGGCAGATCGGCAATGGCGCCGATGGTGGTGGAAGTAATCAGTTCCCGCACCGATTCCAGCTCACGGATCTGGGAAATAAAGGAGCCGGTGGACTTGGATCGCGCGTTATTTTTAATCCGCAGCGCATGACCGAATACCCGGTCGGAAATACGCAGGTCCGCGCGCTTACCCACCATATCGGAGATATGCACCCGCACCATACGCATGGAAAACTCAAACAGAATCGCCAGCATAACCCCGCCGAACAGCACCCACAGCGTGGGATAAGACTGCGATGGTACGACACGGTCGTAAACCTGCATGGAAAACAACATACCGGACAGCGCCAGAATATTGGCAACCAGCGAGGCCAGCATGATATCGCTGTAACGCCTCCAGTCCTTAAGCGCCAGGTTCCAGAACCAGTTTTCTTTATAGGGTTTGATGTAGTCGTCGACGCGCGCGTCGGGGATGGCGCTCAGCGGTTTCAGGATCGCCACCTGGCGGATGCGTGCGCCCAGTTCCTCGGCGCTCAGGGTACTTTCCAGCCCCTTATCGCCGCTGAAGCTGACGCAGACGTTGCCTTCGGCGTCCATGCGCGACAATACCCCGATCTGACCATTATCAAAGCGGGCCAGCAGCGGCATACGCCACGGGTCGAGGAAGCTGGCGCTGAAATCGCTCAGACGCAGTCCCATTCCCAGCTGACGCGCCATATCCGCCAACAGGTCATCACGCTTACTGTTACGTTCCCAGTTTACGGTAGTACGGACATTCTCTTCCGAGTAGTCGAGACGATAATGCCGGGCGACGGTAAGCATCGCTTCCAGCCAGGCTTCAACGGAGGGAGTGGAATGACTCATAGTGCTGACGTCCTCTGTCAGAAAAAATAAGACGGCATCATCATGATGCCGGCACTGTCAATTCGGGCTTCACGTATTAAGCGTGAATATATCTCAGGATTATTCTTAGAATTTACCATATTTAAAGCTTCATTGATAAGAAAATTCCAAAATAAAAAGGCGGGGGATTATCCCCCCCGCCTTATATTCCGCCTAAACTACACCACTAACAGCTGATGGTTCGCCAACAGTGTCGCCAGGTCGGTATTCACCCCGGTCAGCGTCACCACCGTCGTCGGCGAGAAGGAACCGCCGCTGCCGTCGCGATCGATCTGGATCACCGTGTCGCTGCCGCTGGTCGTCACCTTCACAAAGTCGCCGATGTTGTCGCTGCTGCTATCCATCTGCGCCACGCCATTAACGTAACTGGCCTTGGCGTTACCGGTATAACCGCTGCCCTGCAACAGTTCGCGGATATCGATACGGTCGGTATCCTTGGTTCCTTCCCAGGTCCCCAGGGTAAAGCCGTTAACGGTATCGGCGCCGTTGCCGCCGGTGGCGTTGCTGGCATCGATCATCTTGAACAGAACCGTCGCATGACCCACGCCCGTGCCCAGATTGATGATGTCATCACCGCCGCGCCCTTCGATGAAGTGGTTGCCGTTACCTGCGGACAGGGTGTCCGCGAAGTGAGAACCGGCAAGTCCTTCGATGTTCTGGAAGGTCGAGGTGTTGAACCCGGTGTTCTGACCCGAGGTTTTGCTCAGGTCAGCCGTGACGCCCACCGTTGATTTGATGAAGTCAACGGTATCTACGCCGCCGGTAGCGCTCCACTGGCTGTTATTGGACCATACTTCGGTGCCGCCGCCGCCGTTGTAGACGTAGTTGCTGTTTTCCTCAACGATAAAGCGGTCGTTGTACCCGGTACCGGTGATGGTTCCCTTCAGGCTCTGGCTGTTGATCACGTCAGTCGTCAACACATAACTTTCGTTGGCGTTCTGCGTGGTCAGGCCTCCCCAGTTTTCGTTATGCGCTACGCCGTTCACTGCGCGCACCAGCTCAACCCGGTACTGCTCCGTCGCACTCAGCCCGTAGAAGTAGACCAGGCCCGAGGAGTCGTTGCTGCCGAAACCGGACTGGGCGTTGATCATCTGGGTCGACACCAGTCTGTCCTGCGAGTCATACAGCCGCACCGTATTGCCGTAGAAGCTGTTGATGCCTTCGGCATCCAGGATCTTGACGACCAGCGAGGTCTTGTCCTCCACCTTGTTGGTATTCAGCACCAGCGACATTTTACCGCTCTGGCGGGAAACCAGCAGATCCGTCGCGCCATCCCAGTTGTAGTCGATGGATGCCACGCCGGTCACGCGCGTGGTGTCCGTACCGGTGCTGATCGTCGTGGGAGCCCAGTTGGAGCCGTTGCCATTATTGAGGTTAACGACCGCCGACGCCGCAGTATCAGCGAACTTGACGATGTCCATCGCCCCGTCATGGTTCCAGTCCACCGCCAGTGAGAAGCTTCCGCCAAAGGTTGCCCCCACCTTGGTAAAGGTGGTTGACAACGTACCGTTGGTGTTCCACAACAAACCACCCTGGGTAGTGTTGCTGTAGTAGTTCGCGACATACAGGTCCAGATAGCCGTCACCGTTAAAGTCAGCCCAGGTCATGGAAACCGCACCGTTGTTGTTGGTATTGGCTGCCCCGGAAACCCCGAACATATTGGTCATGGTCTGACCGGCAGTGATCGTCCCATTGCCGTTGTTGATGACGGTGCGCAGGTTATAAGCGCCCACCTGCTGTACCACATCAACAGAGCCGTCGTTGTTCAAATCCACGCCGGACTGGTTACGCGAGGTTCCCCCCGCCGTTGCCAGGGAGGTGGTGGCGCTGAAGATGGAGTAAGAACCATCTCCGTTGTTCAGCATCCAGGGCACCGTACTGTCAGGCGTGCCGTCACCCCAGATGATGTCAGCATAACCGTCGCCATTCAGGTCGATGGACACGATAGCCCCGTACCAGGTTGCCGTGGCGTTAGTGGAGCCCGGCTTCATGATGCTGGTATCCGAGTTCACGTTCCCCAACTGCATCGGCGTAAAGGTACCGTCCGCATCCTGGATCCACATTTCCTGGAAGTTGTTGGTGTAGATGTTCTCCGTCGCAAACAGCCCGGCGTAACCGCTACGGGCATAGTCCGCCCAGGTCAGGCTGATCGGATAGTACGCGCTGGCGGTATGCGTCGCCGCCTGATCCAGCTTGGTACCGCTGTAAGAACTGATGTCCTGGGCAAAATATGCCGTACCGTTCGCCGCGATATTCCACATGCCGTTGGCGTCCAGCGTGTAGCTCATCCCGTTGGTGTACGCCAGACCCGCGTTGGTGCCCCAATCCGCCGTTACCGTGGTATTGGTGATCTGCAACGCATCGGTCACGGTGGTCAGGCCGTTCTGGTTACCGTTACCGGCGGCGCTGATGACCTGGGCGGAAACATCGTACTTACCTGCCTGCAGGGCATCGTTGTCTGCAATCTGCACATACCAGGTATTGTTCAGCGGATCGACCACTACCCGGTCGCTGGCGTGGCTGTCGCTGCTGTACTCAATACCGTTGATCGTGACGACCAGGATCTGGCCATCAACCAATTCCTTCGACAGCGTACCGTGTGCGATCGGCGTCTTGTCGTCCGTCACCACGGTGGCGATCTGCACCCGGGTATCCGGGATGCTGGTATCCACGTTCAGCACAAAGTCGCTGGACTTGGTTACGTTGCCCGCCAGGTCCACCACCTGCGCAGTGTAGGTGTAGGTCGCATCCGTCAGCCCGCTGTCCTGATAGGTCCAGGTCATGGAGCCGGTCATGGTCGCTACGCCCAGCAGAATACCGTTACGGTAGACCTGAACGATCTCCCCGTCGGCCAGCGGACCGGACAACACACCGTTCAGCAGCGGCGAGGTATCATCGGTGATATAGCTGGCGTCGAAGGTTCCCGTGCGGTCGCCGACATTGTCGCTATAAGACGCAATGCCCGGCTCCGCGATCGGATCGAGGGTATCGACCACGACCGTCTGCGATACCACCGTACCGGTGTTGCCCGCAGTATCAATGATACGTACCTGATAGACATGATTACCGTCGGTCAGGGTACGGCCGTCCACGAAGGTCCACTGGGTACCGGAAACGCTGGCGAACTGCCAGGTGGCGCCGTTGTCCACGCTGACCTGGACGAACTCGTCCGCCGCCAGCGGGTTGCCCAGCGAGCCTTTCACCGTCAGCGAGGTATCGCTGGTGATGAAGTCGCTGGCCGAGCGGCCGGTATCCTCGGAAATGCTGTCAACGGTGATGGTTTCCGCCGACGCCGTGGTATCAATCAGCACCACCTGCGACGAGGTTTCACCCACGTTGCCCGCCAGATCCACCACGCGTACCCGGTATTCATGGGACCCTTCGGTCAGCGTGCGGCCGTCGGTGTAGCTCCAGTTCAGGCCGCTGGCGTCAACCACCACGGTAGTCCAGGTCACGCCGCCGTCTACGCTGATCTGCGCATATTCGTCGTTAGCCAGCAAGGCGCCCAACGTTCCCTTAATCGTCAGCGTGATATCGCTGGTGATGAAGTCGTTGTTATCCAGACCGGTATCGTTGCTGATCGCGGTGATGGCGATACCCTTAGCGCTTTCCGGGCTAACGGTGTCAATCACCACGTCCTTCTGCGCCACCTGGCCCACGTTGCCGGCCTGATCCACAACACGCACATGGTAAGTGTAGGTGCCATCAATCAGCGACCGGGTATCAGTGAAGGTCCAGCCGGTGCCGATAACCACCACATCCTGCCAGGTCAGGCCGCCATCCAGACTGATCTGGGCGTGTTCGCCCGCCATCAGGGTCTCGCCCAGCGTACCGCGCAACGTCAGCGAGGTATCGCGGGTCACGAAGTCACTGTTGCTCAGACCGGTATCATCGCTGATGCCGTCGATAGTGATGGTCTTCGCCGCATCCGGCGCCACGGTATCTACCGTCACAACCTGGCTGGCGGTCGCGCCGACGTTTCCGGCCTGATCCACCACCCGTACCATGTAGTTGTATTTACCGTCAGCCAGCGAACGGGTATCAACGTAGGTCCAGTTCAGGCCGCTGACCTCAACGTCAATCCAGGTCACGCCGCCGTCGATGCTGATCTGGGCGTGTTCATCCGCCGCCAGCGCCGCACCGAGCTGACCACGGATGGCCAGTGAGTTGTCGCTGGTTACGAAGTCGCTGTTGCTCAGACCGGTATCGGTGTTGATGGCATCGATGGTGATGGTCTTCACGGCAGCGTCAGGCGCTACGGTGTCGATCACCACGGTCTGATCAGCAGTTGCGCCGACGTTTCCGGCCGCATCGATGACCCGTACGGTGTAATCGTAGGCGTTGTCCGCCAGCGTACGGCCGTCCGTATAGCTCCAGCCGGTGCCGTTCACCACCAGATCGATCCAGGTAGTACCGCCGTCGAGGCTGATCTGCGCCTTCTCATCCGCACCCAGCGTCGCACCCAGTGAACCTTTGAGCGTCACGTTCGCATGATTAATTACGAAGTCGCTGCTGCTCAGGCCGGTATCATTGACCACCGAGTCGATGGCGATACTCATCTGCGGCGCCGTGGTGTCCACGCTGACCGTGTGCGTATCGCTGACGCTGTTGCCGATGCTGTTGCTGACCGACGCATTGACGACATACGACTGGCCGTCCGCCAGCGCCTGTACATCGGCGGTGCTCAGCGTGTGGCTCCACTTACCGTCAGCCCCCACCGTGGTGGTGTAGGTCTGACCGTTCAGCGTGATGGTTACCGTCTGGCCGATGGCGTTGGAAGTACCGCTCAGTACCACCGCGCCCCCGTGTTCAGCGGCGTTAATCACGTCGTCGCCGGCAATAGTATCAATGACGATTGTCGGAACTTCGCCGTTCAGGGTGATCGGCTTGTCCGTCGTAACGCTGTTGCCGGCCTTGTCGGTGACCGTAGCGCTGACGCTGTACTGGCCGTCTGCCGCGCCCAGGAAGTCCTTCGCCGGGACCGAGACCTGCCAGTCGCCGTTGCTGTCCACCGTGGCGCTGTAGGTGCGGTCGTTGAAGGTCACGATGACCGTCTGGCCCGGCTCAGCGTCGGTGCGACCGCTGATGATCTGACCCGCCTGCTGTTCGGTGCTGTTGACGACGTCATCGCCGGCAATCGTATTGATGCTCAGCGTGGGCGCCCTGGTATCCAGCGTCAGGCCATGATCGGCCTGCACCGGGTTACCCGCCTTGTCGGTGACGCTCGCCGTTACGGTGAGATCGCCGTCGTTCAGCAACGCCAGGTCGGCCGGCGGTACCGTCAGGGTCCAGGTGCCGTCTGCGCTGACCGTTGCGCTGTAGGTGTTGTCGCCCAACGCTACGGTAACTACCTGACCCGCTTGCGCGCTGGTGCTGCCGCTGATAACCAGCGCTTCACCGGCCGTTGTGCCGTTCAGTACGTTACCGTGCGCCATATCGTTGATGGTCAGCGTCGGCGCCGTGGTATCCACGGTGACGTTATGGCTGGCGTTGGCGTGGTTACCCGCCGCATCAATCGCCGAGGCCGTCACGGTATAGTTACCGTCGGCCAATGCCGCAACGTCGGCCTGATCGACCGTCAATGTCCAGGTTCCGCTGTCCGTGACGGTCGCGCTGTAGGTTTTGCCGTTCAGCGTAACGGTCACTACGGTGTTCTCCGGCAGATCGCTCGCCGTACCGGACAATACCAGCGGCTGTCCTGCTTCTGCCGCATTGATGATGTCGTCAACGGCAATGGCATCGATCGTCAGGGCGACTGCCGCCGTATTCACCTCAACACCCTGAGTCTGCGAACCGGTGTTGCCGGCCTTGTCGGTGACGCTCACCGTCACGATGTAATCACCATCGATCAGCTCGCCGATTGCCGCCGCCGGAATACCGACGTTCCAGGTACCGTCCGCATTGACCGCGGTGGTGTAGTCCTTACCGTTGAGGGTCACGGTCACCTTATCGCCTGCCGCTGCACCAACGCAGGTGCCGCTGATAATCTGCGCCTGGCCGTGTTCACCCGCGTTGATGATGTTATCACCGGCAATCTTGTTGATGGTCACCTGCGGTGCAAGGGTATCCACCACAAGCGCTTTATCTGCGCTGGTCGCGTTGCCCACGGTATCCGCCACGCTGACGGAAAGCGTGTAATTGCCGTCCGTCAACGCCTGCACCACGCTGGCGTCCAGCGTATAGCTCCACTTGCCGGACGCATCCACCGTGGTGGAGTAAGTCTGGCTGCCGAGCGTGATGGTCACTACCTGACCTGACGTCACGTTGCTGGTACCACTCAGCACCACCGGCGCACCGTGTTCGGCTGCGTTGATGATGTCGTCACCGGCAACCGTGTCGATGGTAATGGTCGGCGCTTCGCCGCTCAGGGTGATCGACTTGTCCGCCGTAACGCTGTTGCCGGCCTTGTCGGTGACCGTGGCGCTGACGCTGTACTGACCGCCGACCGATCCCAGGAAGTCCTTCGCCGGGACCGAGACCTGCCAGTCGCCGTTGCTGTCTACCGTGGCGCTGTAGGTGCGGTCGTTGAAGGTCACGATGACCGTCTGGCCCGGCTCAGCGTCGGTGTGACCGCTGATAATCTGGGCCGACTGCTGCTCTTCCAGGTTAACGATGTCATCGCCGGCAATCGTATTGATGCTCAGCGTGGGCGCCCTGGTATCCAGCGTCAGGCCATGATCGGCCTGCACCGGGTTGCCCGCCTTGTCGGTGACGCTCGCCGTTACGGTGAGATCGCCGTCGTTCAGCAACGCCAGGTCGGCCGGCGGTACCGTCAGGGTCCAGGTGCCGTCTGCGCTGACCGTC
>NZ_QRAP01000014.1:94959-95805 GCF_003363015.1 Enterobacillus tribolii
GGTGACGCTCGCCGTTACGGTGAGATCGCCGTCGTTCAGCAACGCCAGGTCGGCCGGCGGTACCGTCAGGGTCCAGGTGCCGTCTGCGCTGACCGTCGCGCTGTAGGTGTTGCTGCCCAGTTCGACGGTGACCAACTGACCCGGTTCCGCGCTGGTGCTGCCACTGATAACCAGCGCTTCACCGGCCGTTGTGCCGTTCAGTACGTTACCGTGCGCCATATCGTTGATGGTCAGCGTAGGCGCCGTGGTATCCACAGTGACGTTATGGCTGGCGTTGGTGTGGTTACCCGCCGCATCAACCGCCGAGGCCGTCACGGTATAGTTACCGTCGGCCAATGCCGCAACGTCGGCCTGATCGACCGTCAGCGTCCAGGTTCCGCTGTTCGTGACGGTCGCGCTGTAGGTTTTTCCGTTCAGCGTAACGGTCACTACGGTGTTCTCTGGCAGAGCGTTCGCCGTACCGGACAATACCAGCGGCTGTCCTGCTTCTGCCGCATTGATGATGTCGTCAACGGCAATGGCATCGATCGTCAGGGCGATCGGCGAGGTGTTCACGCTGATATCGCGGCTCTCGCTGCTGCTGTTGCCCGCTTTATCCGTCACCGTTACGTCCACCGCATAAGACTGGCCGTTGCCCAGCGCGGTGATGTCCGCCGCCGGCACGCCCACGCTCCAGGCGCCGTTGGCGTCCAGGATGGTGGTGTACGTTTTGCCGTTCAGGGTGATGGTCACCGTATCGCCCGCCGCCGCACCGGTGCAGGTGCCGCTGATAAGCTGTGCCTGACCGTGCTCCGCCGCGTTGATGATGTCGTCACCGGCGATAGTGTTGATGGTGATCACCGGCAC
>NZ_QRAP01000015.1 GCF_003363015.1 Enterobacillus tribolii
CGGCTTCGCGGCAGACATCTTTGACGGTTCGTCCGGCTTCGACGGATTTCAGAACGGCAATAATCTGGTGTTCGGTGAATCGGGCTTTACGCATGATGATCTCCTCAGGGAACATAATCAGTATGTCCGGAAGATCTCTAAAAGTGAATGGTTCGGTTTAGTGGGATACTTACATACGTACGATATTCTGGGACGGCGCGTTGGTAAACGGCTGCCCCACCAGAGAACGTCACGTTTTACTGGAGCGGTATGCGTTTGTGCGGTGAAAAGCGGGATGGCTCTTTGTGGGAGCAATGCCTGTATGTTTACAATGCAGGAGGCTATGAGCCACTGGCGCGGGTAGACACGTTGAGTCATGATGGTAAATCCCGCAAGGAAATCCACTATTATCACGCACATCTGAATGGCCTGCCGGAAGAGTTGACCAGTGACGGGGGGTGAGATTGTCTGGCGTGGCGAGTATGAATTATGGGGGAAGATCACCATCAGGCATACCATCAAATGTATGAGATGCAACGGATGATCATTTAACGATAGGAGACGTGAACCCTTTATTAATTAATTTAAATCAACGGGATAGCTACAAACTGAGGCGTCATGGGAAGAGATTCTGGCGTCCCCGACAGGAATCGAACCTGTAACTAGCCCTTAGGAGGGGCTCGTTATATCCATTTAACTACGGAGACAGCGCGCTACATTATACGCATTTTTTGCCGGAGAATAAGACGCCGGCATACCGTTTGCTCACTATAGCGGCAAATATGCCGCAGAAACCGGTTGGCTACCCGTTTTGCGAAGAGGTCCGCATCGTCATCCGAAACCCGCTTCTCCTTCCCTCTGTGGTTATGGCATAGTTATCTATGTCATTATTTTCTATCAAAATTATTTTAATAAAGAACGTTAGTTGTTACTAATGATGACTAAATTTTGCAAATTGTATTCAGCACAGTGAACAATGGGTGCGCTATGGATCGGAGTTCGTCACATTTGCGGGCGGCGTTATGCAGTAGTACACAGTTGGAGAAATCCATGTACGCCTGCCTGAAGTCTATTCCGGATTCTGTTGTCTGCGACGGCATTTTCTTCAATTATTATCGCCATGATATCCGCAGCATTCAGTTTCTGGCACTGGCAACACATAAGGCGGCGCGGCTGAAGTGGGATGTGGTTCCGATCCCGGAGAATATCGCCCGTCAGTTTGATTGCATGGATAATTTTTCAACCCAGTTGATCAACGATCTCAGCCAGGATCCGTTGACGGAGTATGTCGTCAGCACCAGCTTTCGCAATATAAAATCGCTGATTCTGATGCGTATGCACCTGGATGGACTGCGTCTGGGCGCTCTCGGCGTGTTCAGCTATCGGGCCAATGCCTTTACGCCGCAGCACGTGGAGTTGTTTGAGTCGGTGCGCGGCGAGCTTTCCCTGCTGGCGTTTATTGCGTTGTCGCGCCATAACCTGTTGGCTCGTGATGATGCGTTACCACAGGCGACGCCGGTGCCGGCGTTGCTTGATGTGGCAGAGGACGAGCCGTTCGTCGTTAGCCCGGCTAATGGCCCGTTGTATCAACTTTATACGGCGCTGGATGAACTGGCGCGCAGCGAGCAGCCGGTATTAATCTTGGGAGAAGAGGGCGTCGGGAAAAAAACCTTTGCCGCCTGCCTGCTTCAGCGTATGCCCCGTCATAACGGCTGGCATGGCGTTCTTGATGCCATCGGAAGCCGTTTAATCATCATTAAAGACGGGGAAACGGAGCGCAGTGTGTCGCTCGATTTTAGTCAGCCGCCGGATATCGCATTGTTCCTGCCGTTACATCAGGGATCGCTGCAGATAAATGAGCTACTTACGTTACCGGAATGCTGGCAAACCTTTTTACTGCGGCTGGCCTCGTACTATCGCGCGTATTGCCGGATACAGGTGATCGCGCTTCAGACGCAGTCTTTTTCTTCCGCTCAGGTCAGCCATCGGCAGGGTGGCTATGACGCCGATCCCTGCTACCTGACCAGCCGTCGCTATGGCGATGTTTTTTGTCAGGTGATTACGCTGCCGCCGCTGCGTCACCGCCATGAAGATATTCCCCTGTTATTAACGCACTACCTGACCCGGTTAGCGCGGCTTAACAACCGTACTTCGCTGCCGGTGCTGGGAAATGAAACCCAGCGCCTGCTGTGGGAATATCGTTGGCCGGGTAATATTTCTGAGCTGATCGCCCTGCTGGAAAATGCATTTTTTCAGGGAGCATCCCACGAACTGAATATTTCGCTGCCCGGCCCGCAGAACAGCGACGCTATCGTTCCGCTTGATGAGGCTATGCGTCAGCATATCTTGCTGGCGTTACGTCAGTGTCAGGGAAAAATATCCGGCAAAGGTGGGGCCGCAGAGCTTCTGGGGGTTAACAGCAACACGCTGTACAGCAAGATAAAAAAACTGGGGATTGTAGTTAAGTAACGATGAGCCAAGTGCGGGGGAAAACCTTTCGGTTTCCCCCGCAGCCTGAATTAGTGGTGCTTATTTGTCTCCTTCTTGGCCGCATCCGGTGATTTCAGCGTACGGTGGAAGCCGTCAATCATGCCCTTCACGAGTGCGCCTACTGTGTCGCCGGTACTGCACAGGTAGAGGTGTACCGCAATAAACATCACCATAATCAGCGCAATGCCGTAATGCAGATAGGCGATGACCTGTTTACCGGGCAGGGTGAAGATATGCTCCGGAGTCAGGTGCGGATACATCATCAGCAGCCCGCTGGCGATCAATAACGGCACCAGAATGAACATCACGCCGATATATCCCAGCTGTTGCAGAATGTTGAACTTGGCATCCGGCGATGCGTGTTCTGGATGCGGTTCACCGCGGAAAATACCGTATAAGTAATAGTGTGTCTGACGGATCAGGCGGCCGGTAATTCCCTGCAAACGTACCCGGTAGTGATGCCCGTTGCCGCACAGCGCCACGATGATAAACCCGACCCAGATCGCACACAGCGTAAGGCCGGCGGCGTTATGCACGTCTACCCACAGCGAGAACTTCCCGCTCACCCAGTGCAGGGCGAAACCGCTGATGAGCAACACGGCGAAGCAGATGGCATTCAGCCAGTGCCAGAAGCGTACCGGCAGCGTGTAGAGATAACTTTTCTCTGTCACGGCGCCAGGCGCAGGCCGGCGGCGGGTGATGAACCGCCCCAGTCCATGGCAGAGCAGAACGCCGATCAGCCCGGCCAGCGCGTAAGCGTAGAGCCCGTCAAAGCGGTCGCTGCCGTTGTTGCCGATCATATAGCTATCGCTGAACCAGGTGCCGTCAACCTGACGTACGGCGGGTTTGTCTGCGGGAACCGCCGCCAGTTTGGCAATCAGCGCCCGATCGTCAAACAACTTCTTGCCCAGCATGCTGCCCGCCGTTGCCGCTTCGTCTGGCGCCGGGGTTTTCAGCCGTGCTGTCAGGAGGGCGCCATCCTGGTGGCACTGCTCGCAACTGACGGCTTGTTCGGCAGGAAGAATGCGGTGCAGGGTGCTGTCCGCGGTGTCGGCGTGACAGTCGATGCAACGCAGGCTGTCCAGATGCTGTGCCGCATAGGGCAGGGCGGCATGTGCCATATCCTGAGTTTTGGACGCTTTCCCTTTAGACAATTGCGTATAAACGCCGGCGCGTGAATGGCAGTCGGTGCATATCAGGTTGCTTTCCGCCATCTGGCGTTTACCGGGCTGCGTGATCTCGCCGGCCGTCATGGTGTGGGCATCATGACAGGAGGTGCAGGAGAACAGATCCTTCGCGATCTTCTCACCGTGTACGCTTTGCTGTACGGCATGCACCGTATCGCGCATCGTAACGGCGTGACAGCTTTCGCACATCGCTTCAGGGCGGGGTTCCAGCTCGTGGGGCGTTACCGCAAACCCCTTACTGCCGGGCGTACTCTGGTGGCAGGCGATACACGGCACACCGCCGTGTACGCTGTCATGATATTTCGCAGGGGCGACGAACAACTGCCCCTGCGGCTTATCTGACGAAGCGCCCTGAATATCACTGTCGGCATGACATTCCATACATGCCCGGTTCATATCCTCAACCTGTACGCCCAGCGGGATAGGCGTGGCCAGCGCGGGAAAGACCATCAGCCCCAGCAGGAGGCCAAACAGGCTTTTAAACCGGAATCCGTTTCTAAACAATCCGCGCATTAAGTACCTCATATGGAACCTCTCATGGCTTCATGTTCGGATATTTGAAAAGATGGCAACTGTTGCAATAAATTTCCGAAGGCCGGTGTTCGTTATGGCACATGGTACAAGGAGCATCCTTGCCGTAATGCATGGAATCATGCGGGTTCGGCTCGGCGTTTTTGTCCTTCGGGTCCGGCAGGGTCAGCGCGGCGACTTGATCGCGCGATCCGTGGCAATTCAGGCAGGTTCTGTCGTCCGGCGCAGAGACCGGCGTTTTGGTGCCATGGCAGAGCTGACATGACGTATCGCGGCCGGTTGCTCCCAACGACTGGTGATAAGACTTCACGTTCATATCGTTCAGCCTTTGGTGAAATGCCGCTTCGCCATCTGCGGCAAACAGGGGCGCAGTGAACATGCCCGCCAGCAACATCAGTAAGGCGGTCCAAATCTTTGTCATGTTAAATCTCCCCGGCGTTATACGAATTGTCAGTAACCGGCGCCGCCGTAGCGGCGCTGGCGCCGGCGATGCGGCCGAATACCAGGCAGTCGGCAACGGCGCAACTGCCGAGACGACTGCCGCCGTGCGATCCCGCCGTCGCCTCTCCGGCGGCATACAGCCCCGGAATCGGCTTGCTGTCGGCGGCGTTAAGCACCTCGGCCTTCATGCTGATCTGAACGCCGCCCATGACGTAATGCACCTTGGGCCAGACGCGCACTGCAACGTACGGCCCGCGTTCCAGCGACACGGCGCGGCTGACGTCTTTCTTCATCTTGTCGCCGCCCTTGCGCGCGACCGCCGCGTTGTATTCGTCCACCTCTTCCTTCAGCGGTGCGTATGGCGTACCGAAATGGGTTGCCAACTGTTCCAGCGTGTCGAACTGCCAGGCGACGTCGTAATGCAGGGCATGCACCAGGCTTTGCGCCTGTTTGGCGCCTTCCAGCGTGGTGAAGCAAATCGGGTATTCCGGGTTCCCTTGCTCATCCACCTGCGCCAGAATGCCGTCTTCGCGCTCTTTGCGGTCGGCCAGTTCGTTGGTGAAGCGCCGCCCGGTACGTGGGTTGACCATGATGCCGTGCGGAAAACCGGCGATGGTGTTGAACTGCGATACATAGCCGAAACCTTTCTCATCCGGCGATGACCAGGGGCCGAGCTGAATCAGGTCGAGCTGTACCGGCGTGGCGCCGATGCGCATCATCTGCACCAGGCATTCGGCGGTGGCGCCGGGATGGTTGGTGGAGTCCATGCGCTCGTCCAGCTTCGGGTTTTGCATTTTGCGAAAACGCAGGTCGTTGGAGAAACCGCCGGAGCACATCACCACGCCGTAACGGGCGCCGTAATGGCGGATCTGGCCGCTTTGTTCATCGGGGAAGCGATAGCCGTCGCGCACTTTGACGCCAATAACGCGCCCGTCCGCATTTTGAACAAAAGACTCCAGCTTGCAGCGGGTACGGAACATAACGCCCAGCTTTGTCGCCGAATCTTTCAACGGCCGCGTGATGCCAGCGCCGGAGCTTTGCACGGTTTGCAACGTGCGCGGCACCGAGTGACCGCCGAAGTGCTGAACGAACGGCTTGTATTCCACCCCGTGCTGCAGGGTGAACTCATAGGCGGCATTGGTGTTATTGACCAGTATTTTTAGCTGCTCTTTATCGTTCAGCCCGCGTCCGGCTTTCAACATGTCCTGGTACATCAGTTCTGGTGAGTCGGTGATGCCTTCTTTTTGCTGCAACGGCGAACCGGCGACGGCCACCGCGCCGCCGTTAATGGCCGAGTTGCCGCCGCAGACCGGCATTTTCTCAATCACCAGTACGCTGCGGCCCGCCAATGCGGCCTCCAGCGCGGCGGCCAGGCCGGCAAAGCCGCTGCCCACCACGATGACGTCATAGATTTTGTGATAGCGGACGGCCGGCGCCAGCGCACGATCTCCCAGCGCCCGTGCCGGGCCGGTCAGCGCCGCGAGGGCGCCGCCGGTAGCTAAAACCGTGCTTTTGGTCAGAAAAGCCCGCCGCGAGGCATTGACGGTTTTTTTCATTATTTCCCCTTACTTCCCGTTTCATCGCTCACCAGTTTTCCGGCCGGGAAAGTTTCAACCAGCGTGGCGGAATCCTGAATGTTGTCGCTGAAAATCCGGTCCTGAGAAACGAAGGGCACCTTCTCGCGGTAGGCTGCATAGATTTTGCCCGTCTGCTCACCCAGCTTCAGCGCCGGATTTTTCTGCTTGCGCAGATCAATCGCCTGGCTGGCGTGCAGCAGTTCCAGCCCGTAAATATTGCTGAGGTTGCCGGCGATCTGGCTCAGGCGTTTGGACGCGCGCAGGTTGTTGGTGTAGGTGTCCTCAATGGTGCCGGCCATCGGCTGCCCGTCGAGGGAAACCGGGTTTGCCAGATCGCGGATGTCGGCCAGCAGTGCGACCTGGGGTTTCTGAATCGCGCCGAAGGCATGGCCCTGCTGATTGGTGTCCGCCGCCAGGAAACGACTCAGGCCGGTGAAATGATCGTCAGAAAGGTGCAGCGTGCGCTGTACGCTGTTGTGCGCCAGATGCCCCAGAGAGAGGGACAGGTTCTGGATGGCGAGCGCCAGCGGCAACGGCTCGAAGTTGGACGTTGGGAAAATCGCGCCGCTGAGGGTTTCTCCGCTGGCGTCTTTTGCGCTGACGAAGTATTGCGCCACCTGGCTATTGTCCGCCAGCGTCCGGTCGGCGTCGACGATCACCGCCGGGTTGTCGTCAGAGCTGTTCATCTGGATTTCCAGCATCTGATAGGCTTCGTTCCATTCCCGCCGCGCTTCGTTCAGAACAAAGACCGTGGTGCGGAATGAAAGCGGATCCTGCAACGGACGGCCTTCCTGATGCTGCCAGAGGTAAGAGCCTTTCAGCGCATCGCGCAGGTGGCCCGCGGTGTCCTGAATACCGGGGAAGGGACGTACGCTCAGGCTTTGCGCCAGGAACGGCGCGACGTTGCCGTTGAGCGCTTCCAGCGACAGCCCGAACACCGCCGGCGTAATGTTGATGATTTGACGGGTTTCCAGCAGTGCCTGCGCAGAGTAGGCAACGGAGATTGCGTTGGTGGACAAAATGGACAACGCGTCTTTACCGACCGGATCGAGTTTGGCGATACCCGCTTGCTTCAGGGCGCTGGCGGAGTCAATTTCCTTGCCGTTGACCCGCACGCGCCACTCGCCAATCATCACATCGCCGATGTGCGAGGCCAGCGTGATATCGGCTTCGCCCACCGAACCGCGAGAAGGAACGACCGGGGTGATGTTTTTATTGAGTAACTGCTGATACAGCGTAGCAACCTGCGGCTGGGCGCCGGTGCTGCCGACCAGCAGCGTGTTGAGGCGAATAACCATCGCCATACGCACCAGCTCATCCGGCATGGCGGGGCCGACGCCGGCGCCGTGGGCGCGCAGGGCGTTGACGTTAAATTCGCGTGAGGCCTGAAGCACTTCCGGCGTAAGCTGCCCATGGGCGTCGAACAACGATTTGTCTTTGTTCAGCCCGACGCCGACGGTCAGCCCGTAAACCGGAACGCCTTTCCCCGCCGCGATCATCAGCAATGCGTTGGATTTTTCCACGCGTTTCATGGCGTCCGGCGCAATTTCAACTTGTTTTTCCCCGCGGGCGACAGCCCAGGCATCTTCCAAAGTGAGTGAATGACCATCCAAAGTAATGGCGGAGGCGGAAAACGCCAGCGCGGGAAAAAACAGTGAGGCGCACAGCGTCGCAACAACCGTCTTTTTCATTTCTTATACTCCTTTATAGTTAAATATGGCGCGATATTAGCTAAAAAGGGAACGGTGAAGTTTGAGGTGTGCCCTGCATTTCGCCGGATAATTTTTGATATATCAAAAATAAATACAGAGTATTATGCTGGTTTTTTTACTGATTGATTTTTATGGGGTTTAGTCAAACAGGATTTCATTATGACAGTGATAGGGGATAATTATTAAGAGGTATTTGTTATTTTGACGTTAATCAAGGAAATAGCTTTTTTTAAAATAATGATAAAAAGCGTCACTCAGTCAATTGTGATTAATAGCAAACATTTTCATTATTGCATGAATAATACTTTTTTAATTCAGAAGGGCTCTGGTATAAATAGCCAGAGCATATTCTATGGATAACCCGGCGGTGAATAAATGTCGCCGCAAATTTGTTTATTTAATGTACCGTAGGTTTCGTATTGTCGTGCAATCCTGAAAAAACGCGGGTACGAGCACTGGATGAGCCTATGCTATGATAGATAAACTTTAGTTTTCAGGAGTCTCGCTTTCCATGCTGACCGTTTCCCGCCTTACCTGCAGCCGCGATGAACGCGTGTTATTCCGCGATCTCAGCTTTCAGCTTCAGGCCGGGGAAATGATGCAAATCGAAGGGCCGAACGGCGCGGGAAAAACGACGCTGCTACGCATGCTGGCCGGCCTGTCCCAGCCCGAGGAGGGCGAAATTTCCTGGCAGAACGTCGCCATTCACCGTCAGCGTGATTTATTTAATCAGCAACTGCTTTACCTCGGCCATCATCCCGGGGTGAAGAGCGTGCTGACGCCGTTTGAGAATCTGGCGTTTTATATGGCGGTGCAGGGCGGAGGGGAGCAGGATGCCATCTGGGACGCGCTGGCGCAGGTTGACTTGGTCGGTTTCGAAGATGTGCCCGTGGCGCAGCTCTCCGCCGGCCAGCAGCGTCGGGTGGCGTTGGCGCGCCTGTGGCTGACGCGCGCGCCGCTGTGGATTTTGGACGAGCCGCTGACCGCCATCGACAAATCCGGCGTGGCTAAACTGGTGGCGCTGTTTTACCGCCATGTGGAAGCCGGCGGCATGATTCTCCTGACGACTCACCAGGATCTGGATACGCAGGCCGGAAAACTGCGCAAATTGCGCTTGCCTGGCGACGGAGTTGCCGTATGTTAATGACGCTGTTACGCCGCGAGCTGAAAATCGCCCTGCGCAATGCCTCTGAAATTATCAACCCGCTGTGGTTTTTTCTGATCGTTATCACGCTGTTTCCCTTAAGCATCGGCCCGGAGCCGCAGTTGCTGGCGCGTATCGCGCCGGGTGTGGTATGGGTAGCCGCGTTGCTGGCGTCGCTGTTGTCGCTGGAGCGGTTGTTTAAGGATGACTACCTGGACGGTTCGCTGGAGCAACTGATGCTGATGCCGAGCCCGCTGGCGCTGACCGTGCTGGGCAAGGTGATCGCGCATTGGCTGGTGACCGGCCTGCCGTTGCTGATCCTGTCGCCGCTGGTAGCGCTGCTGCTGGCATTCGACGCCGCGACCTGGCGCGCGGTGGCGTTAACCCTGCTGCTGGGCACACCGACGCTGAGCTTCATCGGCGCGATCGGCGTGGCGCTGACGGTTGGTTTACGCAAGGGTGGGGTGCTGCTCAGCCTGCTGGTGTTGCCGTTGTATATTCCGGTGCTGATTTTCGCGACGTCTACTATTGATGCAGCGTCGATGGGACTGCCTATCGGCGGCTATCTGGCGATCCTCGGCGCGATGCTGGCCGGAAGCATGACGCTGGCGCCATTTGCGGCCGCTGCCGCATTACGCGTCAGCGTACAGTAAACGGCGGAAGTTTTTATGTTAGTTTTAGCTTGTTTTATTTGAACGATATCGCTTGAGTTGTTGCGCCGCCGGGTTGGCGGCAGGCGGCAGGCAACAAACCAGAAGATTGCCCCGCACGGGTCGCCGCGGCGTGCAGCCACGGCAGACGAGACACAGTTTTGATGTGAGCAAGAACACTATGTGGAAATGGCTACACCAACTTGCCAAGCCTGAACGGCTGTATCATTTATGCGGCAAATTCGTGCCCTGGCTGGGGCTGGCCGGGGCAGCATGCCTGCTGATTGGCTGGATCTGGGGCTTCGGCCTCGCCCCGGAGGATTACCAGCAGGGCAACAGCTATCGCATTATGTATATCCACGTCCCGGCGGCCATTTGGTCGATGGGGATCTATGCATCGATGGCGATCGCCGCATTTATCGGCCTGATTTGGCAGATGAAAATGTCGGATTTGGTCAGCATGGCCATGGCGCCGGTCGGGGCGGTGTTTACTTTTATCGCCCTGGCGACCGGTTCCGCCTGGGGCAAGCCCATGTGGGGCGCCTGGTGGGTGTGGGACGCACGCCTGACCTCCGAGCTGGTTCTGCTGTTTCTCTATCTGGGCGCCATCGCCCTGTACAATGCCTTTGAAGACCGCCGCCTGGCGGGCCGCGCCGCCGGCATTCTGGTGCTGGTCGGGGTAGTGAACCTGCCCATCATTCACTTTTCCGTAGAGTGGTGGAATACCCTGCATCAGGGTTCCACCAATATGCAAAAGAGCATCGATCCCAGCATGCGCTATCCGCTGCGCTGGGCGATTTTCGGCTATCTGTTCTTCTTTATTACGCTGACGCTGATGCGTTTGCGTAACCTGATTCTGATTCAGGAAAGTCGCCGCCCGTGGGTCAGTGCGCTGGTGGGGATCCGTCGTGATGAAGAGAAAAGCAATAAGGAGGCCTCATCATGACGTGGGCTTTTTCATCCTGGCAGGATTTTTTCGCCATGGGCGGGTACGGCTTTTATGTCTGGATTGCCGTGGCGGCTACCTTGCTGCCGCTGGCGGGGCTGGTGTTGCATACCATGATTCAGCGCCGTCAGTTACTGGCGGAGGTTCGCCGGCGCGGGGCGCGTGAGCAGCGCATCGCTCAGGCGCGCAAGCGGGAAGAAACGACGTCAGAACGATATAAGTCAGAACAACAAGGGGAGAACTGATCATGAATCCACGCCGGAAAAGCCGGTTGTATCTGGCGATCGTCGTGCTGTTCGGTATTGCGATTACCACAACGCTGGTGCTGTATGCGCTGCGTTCCAATATCGATTTGTTCTATACCCCGGGTGAGATCCTTCAGGGGAAAGGCGAAACGCATGAAAAGCCGGAGATCGGGCAGCGCCTGCGCATTGGCGGTATGGTAATGCCGGGGTCGGTCAAGCGCGATCCTGACAGCCTGAAAGTGACGTTCAGCATTTATGACGCGCGCGGCGCTATTTCTGTGACCTACGACGGCATTTTGCCCGATCTGTTCCGTGAAGGGCAGGGCGTGGTGGCTCAGGGCGTGCTCGCTGAGGGCAACGTGGTACACGCCAAAGAAGTGCTGGCAAAGCATGATGAAAACTACACCCCGCCGGAGGTGAAAGAAGCGATGCAAGAGAACCATGTCCGTCCGGCAGAATCATATCAACAGAATAACGGCGCGCAGGCAGGGAGTTCCGGTTCATGATACCTGAGATTGGTAACTTTCTGCTGTCGTTGTCGTTAGCTCTGGCGGTGCTGCTGAGTATTTATCCGCTGTGGGGAGCATCGCGCCACGATATGCGTATGATGGCGACCGCGCGTCCGTTGACCTACGGCATGTGCGCCAGCATTGCGCTGTCGTTCGGTTGCCTGGTGTATGCCTTTATCTCCAACGACTTTACCGTGGCTTACGTCGCGTCCAACTCCAACAGCCAACTGCCGGTTTACTACCGCATTGCGGCGACCTGGGGGGCGCATGAGGGGTCGTTGTTGCTGTGGGTGCTGCTGCTGAGCGTCTGGACCCTGGCCGTAGCGCTGTTCAGCCGGGCCATGCCGCAGGATGCAGTGGCGCGCGTGCTGGCGGTAATGGGGCTTATCAACATTGGCTTCCTGCTGTTCATTATTCTGACTTCCAACCCGTTTACCCGCACCCTGCCGGATTTTCCGATCGACGGGCGCGACCTTAACCCGCTGTTGCAGGATGTCGGCCTGATTTTCCACCCGCCGTTGCTGTATATGGGCTACGTCGGCTTCTCCGTGGCGTTTGCTTTCTCTATCGCTTCGCTGATGACAGGGCGGCTGGATACCGCCTGGGCGCGCTGGTCGCGGCCGTGGACCCTGGCCGCGTGGGTGTTCCTGACCCTGGGGATCGTGCTGGGTTCCGCCTGGGCTTACTATGAGCTGGGCTGGGGCGGTTGGTGGTTCTGGGATCCGGTAGAAAACGCGTCGTTTATGCCCTGGCTGGCGGGAACGGCGTTGCTGCATTCTCTGGCCGTGACGGAAAAACGCGGAACGTTTAAAGCCTGGACCGTATTGTTGTCGATCACCGCATTTTCGCTGTGTTTGCTGGGGACGTTCCTGGTGCGTTCCGGGGTGCTGGTTTCCGTGCATTCCTTCGCCTCCGATCCGGCGCGCGGTATGTTTATTCTGGCCTATCTGGTCATTGTTATCGGCGGTTCGTTGCTGCTGTATGCGCTGAAAGGCGGTCAGGTACGCAGCCGGGTGCAGCACGAAGTGTTTTCCCGTGAAACGTTCCTGCTTGGCAACAACGTTTTGCTGATCGCCGCCATGCTGGTGGTACTGCTCGGCACGCTGCTGCCGCTGGTGCACAAACAGTTGGGACTGGGCAGCATCTCCATCGGCGAGCCTTTTTTCAACAGCATGTTTACCTGGCTGATGGCGCCGTTTGCGCTGCTGCTGGGCGTCGGTCCGCTGGTGCGCTGGCGTCGTGACGAACCGGCGAAGTTCTGGAAACGCCTGGTGGTTGCGCTGGTGGTGACCGTCGCGCTGTCGGTATTGCTGCCTTGGCTGATGCAGGATCGCATCGAAGCCATGACCGTTATCGGGCTGATTATGGCGCTGTGGGTCGTGATCCTTACGCTGGTGGAACTGCATGAACGCGCATCCCACCGCCACGGTTTCTGGCTTGGCTTGAGAAAGCTGTCGCGCAGCCACTGGGGCATGGTGCTGGGGCACCTGGGCGTGGCGGTAACGGTCATCGGTATCGCGTTCAGCCAGAGCTACAGCATTGAGCGCGACGTACGCATGAAGGCGGGCGACAGCGTGAGCATTCACGATTACCGGTTTGAATTCCGCGACGTGCATGAGATCACCGGCCCCAACTATACCGGCGGCGTCGGGATCATCAGCGTCACGCGCAACGGCAAACCGGAAGCGGTACTGCGTGCGGAAAAACGTTACTACACCACCGCGCGCAGCATGATGACGGAAGCCGCCATCGACGGCGGGCTGACTCGCGATCTCTACGCGGCGCTGGGTGAAGAGTTGAACGATGGCGCCTGGGCTGTACGTCTTTACTATAAACCGTTTGTGCGCTGGATTTGGTACGGCGGGGTATTTATGGCGATCGGCGGGATACTGTGTATTCTTGACCCGCGTTATCGCACCCGTCGTCAGCAGGAGAAAAAGGAAGAGATAGCATGAACCGTAAGCTGCTTTTTATCCCGCTGGTCCTGTTTTTGCTGCTGGTGCTGGCCTTCGTGGTGCAGTTGCAGCGCAACGCCGGCGGTGAAGACCCGACGATGCTGGAGTCGGCGCTGATCGGCAAACCGGTGCCGGCGTTTAAGCTGGAGTCGCTGGACAAGCCGGGGCAGGTGTTTGATCAAAAAGTCCTGCGCGACGGCAAGCCGATTCTGCTTAATGTCTGGGCGACCTGGTGCCCGACCTGCTACGCCGAGCATCAGTACCTGAATACGCTGGCGGCCAAAGGAATTCGTGTGGCTGGCCTGAACTATAAAGATGATCGTCAGAAAGCGATCAAATGGCTGAATGAGCTGGGAAATCCTTATGCCCTGAGTCTGTATGACGGCAACGGCATGCTTGGCCTGGATCTTGGCGTGTACGGCGCGCCGGAAACGTTTTTGATCGACGGCCAGGGGATTATCCGCTATCGCCACGCCGGCGATCTGAATGAGCGCGTCTGGCAGCAGGAAATATTGCCGCTGTATCAAAAATATCAGGGGGGGCAATAATGCGCATAAGATACCTGACGGGCGCCTTGTTGGGCGCGCTGCTGAGCTGGAATGCCTGCGCGGCGATCGATACCTACTCGTTTAAAACCGAGGAGCAGGAGCAGCAGTATCGCCATCTGACCGAACAATTACGCTGCCCGAAGTGCCAGAACAACAGCATTGCGGATTCGAATGCGGTCATCGCCACCGATATGCGCCAGAAAGTGTATGAACTGATGCAGGAAGGATATACCCAGCAGCAGGTGATTGATTACATGGTGGCGCGCTACGGCAACTTCGTTACTTATGAACCGCCGGTGACGCCGGCGACGGTGATCCTGTGGGCCGGGCCGTTGCTGTTCGTGCTGATCGGCGGCGCGGTGGTGGTTATGCGCGCGCGTCGTCGCAGCTCGGCGGGCGTTCAGGCTTCGTCTGAGCTGAATGATGCGGAGAAACAACGTTTGCAGCAATTGCTGGATGAGAAAAACAGGGGACAATCTTCATGATGGCATTCTGGTTCGTTGTCCTGATGTTATTGGTGATTGCCGCCGCGCTGCTGGTGCTCCCGGTGCTGCGTGAACCGCAGCGGGATGAGGTGCTCGATCGCGATCGTCTCAACAAGAGTTTTTATCAGCAGCGTCTGCGCGAGCTGGAAGAAGATGAAGATCAGGGCGTCGTAGCAGAACGCGGCGCCATGGTGCAGGAGCTGCAACAGAATTTACTCAGCGACATTCCGCAGCAGCAGGCCGCCGTACAGCAATCCCAGCCGCTCAGCCGTTGGACGCTGCTGCCCGGCGTCATCGTGATGGTAGTGATCGCAGTGGCCTTTTATCTGAAAAGCGGCGGGTTAGCGCAGGTGCAGGGTTGGCAGATGGTGATGCAGGAAATGCCGCAGCTGCGCGAGCGGGTCATGAATGAGGATAAAAAGCCACTGACGATGGAAGAGATCGCCCGCCTGGGGCTGGGCTTGCGAACCGAGCTGCAACAGGATCCGCGCAACGTGGCGGACTGGGTGATGCTGGGGCGCGTCGGTCTGGCGCTGAACAACGCCACGACGGCGACCCAGGCGTTTGCGCATGCTTATCAATTGGCGCCCGAGCTGCCGGAAGTGTCGATGGGGTACGCTGAGGTATTGACGCGTTCCAGCGATCCGCTGGATAACAAGAAGGCTGCCGATATGCTGAGCGGTATGCTGGGCCGTAACCATCAGGATGTGAGGGCGCTGAGCCTGCTGGCGTTTAATGCGTTTGAGCAGGGCGACTTCAAGAAGGCGATCGGCGCCTGGGAAATGATGCTGAAGCTGCTGCCTGCCGACGACAGCCGGCGTGAGGTGATCAAGCGCAGCATTGAACAAGCCAAAGCGCAATCCGGCGTGGATAATGCCAACCTGACCGTAAACGTGACGATGTCGCCGGAAGTGGAAACCACCCTGCCGCCGCAGGCGGTGCTGGTGATTTCCGTTACCGATGGTTCCATGCCTGTGCCGGTGGCGGTAAAACAGTTACCATTAAGCCGTTTTCCGTTGACGGTGTCGCTGGACGATACAAATGCTATGATGCCGGAACGTTTGCTTTCCGGGATGAAGCAGGTCAAAGTGCATGTGCGGGTTTCCCGCGATGGCCTTGCGACGCCCCAGTCGGGTGACTGGTACGGGGACAGCGCGGTCGTGCCTTATGATAAAAAAGGTAAGGTAGACATACAGATTGACCGTCAGGTGCCATAATCAGACAAGGCATGAAAGAATAATAATCAGGTCGCGGCGGCGGCCTGAATTCATGGAGAATCATATGAAATACCGCCTGGCTGGGGTAGCTTTGGCAAGTGTGATGTTGGCCGGATGTGCCACGAATCCGGATCAGGCTGGTCAACGTTCGGACCCGTTTGAAGGTTTTAACCGCGCAATGTTCAACGTCAACTACAACTATCTGGATCCCTATGTGCTGCGTCCGGTAGCCGTAGCGTGGCGTGATTACGTGCCGGTGCCGGCGCGTAACGGTATGACCAACTTCTTCGTCAACCTGTCGGAACCGGCCAGCATGGTAAACAACTTTGCCGAAGGCAAAGTGTATGAAGGCTTCAAACACTTCAACCGTTTCTTCCTTAACACCATTCTGGGGATGGGCGGTCTGATTGACGTCGCGGCCATGGCGAACCCGAAACTGGCGAAGGAAGATCCGCACCGTTTCGGCAGTACGCTGGGTTATTACAACGTTGGCTACGGCCCGTATGTGGTGCTGCCGGGGTACGGCGGTTTCACGCTGCGTGAGGACGCCGGCGGCTACGTGGATAATCTTTATCCGCCTTTGAGCTGGCTGACGTTCTGGATGTCGGCGGGCAAATGGATGGTGGAAGGCATCGAAACCCGTGCTCAGTTGCTGGATTCCGACGGCCTGCTGCGCAACTCTACCGACCCGTATGTCATGATGCGCGAAGCATACTTCCAGCGTCACGACTTCCTGGCTAACGGCGGTCAGGTCGAAGCAACGGACAACCCGAACGCACAGGCGATTCAGGACGATCTGAAAGACATTGATTCCCAGTAATGAAGAAAGCGCCCCGGGGCGCTTCGGATTACAGCAAACCCCGTCCCGGTGACGGGGTTTTTTATTAGCACCGGGCTTGTTTTCCGGACTTGTTTGCCGGGCTTGTTTTCCGGATTTAGTCCGCGCGGCCCATGTAGCGGCGCTCTGCGATGTGAATGCGGATTTTCTCTCCGGCGCTCAGATATTCCGGAACCTGGATCACCAGCCCGGTGCTGAGGGTCGCCGGTTTGTTGCGGGCGCTGGCTGATGCGCCTTTGATGCCCGGCGCGGTTTCGACAATTTCCAGGTCGACGGTTTGCGGCAGTTCAAGCGCCAGAACCTGGCCTTCCATCGTCAGCACCTGAATCCCCGGCATGCCGCCTTCGGGCAGGAACAACAGTTCGTCTTCAATCTGATCTTTCTTGAAGGTATACGGCGTGTAATCTTCATCATCCATAAAGATGTACTCGTCGCCATCAATATAGGAAAAGGTCACGGTGCGGCGGGTCAGGGTGATGGTATCGAGAATGTCGTCGCCCTTGAAACGCTCTTCTACTTTCAGCCCGGTACGGACGTCGGAAAAACGCATTTTGTACAGTGTGCTGGCGCCACGGGCGCTGGGGCTCTGAATATCGATATCACGTACTAACAACAGTTTGCCGTTGTAGTTAATTGCCATGCCGCGTTTGATTTCGTTAGCTCTTGCCATAGAAAAACCTTGTAGATGTCGTCAGATATGAGTTTAAGAATAGTGGCGACACGTTACTCGCGCACGTTCAGTGAGGCAAGAGGGAACAACGAAAAAAATGAGGCGGAAAACGCAGGTGAATGCAGGGGGAGAAGAGGACGACCAGGCGTCACCCTCAGGCCGGTAATAACGCCGGTTATACCGGCGTTGCTGAACCGTTATTTATAAACCGGAAGCAGATCTCCCAGCGCCATCAAATGCGCCACGGCGTTGATGACGCCGAACAGAATCACGAAGTAAATCAGCGTACTTCCTCCCGGCGCCCGGTACGTGGCCTGCGGGAAACGGCGGCGGCTGGCGCGCGCCATCATCGCCGGCACAATGACCGCCCAGATCGTCGCCGCTAATCCGGCAAAACCGATGGCGTACAGGAACCCGTTCGGGAACAGCAGGGCGAAAACGGTCGGCGGTACGAAGGTGATCAGCGCAGACTTTGTGCGCCCGCCTTTATCGTCGCTGAACCTGAAAAAGTCGGCGATGAAGTCAAACAGTCCCAGGGAAACGCCCAAGAATGAGCTGGCCAACGCCATGTACGAGAAAGCGTTCAGCAGTTGCGTGATCAGCGGGCTGCTGGCGACGTCGCCCATCTGGCGCAGCAGGCTGCCGATATTGCCCCCTTCGGCCATCACCTGACGGAAGGCATCACGGCTGATGTTGCCCTGAATCACATACTGCCAGAACACATAAATCGCCAGTGCGATCAGCGTTCCGTACAGCAGGCTGCGGGATACGGAGCGCGCATCCTTGTGATAATACTTCACCAGCCCCGGCACGTTGCCGTGGTAGCCGAACGACGTCAGCAGATAAGGCAGCGCCGCAAGGGCATAAGGGAGATAGCTGGCGTCGCCGTCGGCGCTGTTGAGCAAAATGGCTTTATCGACATGGGTGAACATATCGCCGATGGACAACGCAAAGGTGATGACCATGCCGCCGATCAGGATCGTGCTCAGACGATCGACCGCGCGGGTGGAGATCCAGACGATAAACGCCACCAGCGCGGCAAAAATCAGGCCGGCGACGGTTTGGCTGAGCGCCAGATAGGACTCCAGCGTGTGGGTAATGATGGAGCTGCCGGCGGAAATATAGGCATACGTCAGGATATACAGCACGAAGGTGATGGACAGACCGTTGACGGACCCCCAGACCTTGCCCAGCAGATCGTTAACCATGGTGTGAAAGCTGGCGCCGGTCGGATAGTTCAGGTTAGCTTCCAGAATCATCAGGCCGGAGCAGAACATACAAAACCAGGTATAAACCAGCAGGGCGACGGAGCCGCTGAACCACACGCCGGAGGTGACCACGGGAATTGAAAACATACCGGCGCCTACGGCGGTGCCGGCGATAATCATTGCGCCGCCTAATACGGACGGGCGGCGCTGGGGGGCGGACGACAAAGCGTTCTCCATGGTCATTACCTGTTCTCCTGATGACCAGAATGGTCAATCTCATGTACTAGCTGAATGGTACTGGAGCGAATGCCGGAAGTAAACCAGGACGGGGAAGCGGGAAGTGGCGGAGGTGGCGGGAAGCGGAAATTATTATGTACAGTGGCGTATCCGGGGCTGGCAAGCATGCGTCACCGGCGCCGTGCTGGTGTTTGGCGGGGAAGGTTGTTAGTCTGTCCGGCACGCCGAACGCGATTGCCGGAGAGTTGTCCATGAATTGCCGCCCTGACTGCGGTGCATGCTGTATCGCACCCTCCATATCCAGCCCGATTCCGGGCATGCCGGACGGTAAACCCGCCAACGTTCCCTGCGTGCAGCTCGACGAGCAGATGCGTTGCCGCATTTTCGGTTCTCCCCTGCGTCCTGCGGTATGCGGACAACTGCGGCCGCAAAAGGAGATGTGTGGCGACACGGCTGAAGATGCACTGACCTATCTCATCACTCTGGAACGCGCCACCGCGCCTTAATCGCTTTCCCACCCATTTTTTACTCACTGTTTTCTGTCTCCCTGCCGATAATCCGTTAACTACGGAAGGTATTACATTGCTGAAAAATACATATGCATAAGATCAACAGGGTGAGGCAGGTGTTGCGTTATATACCCGGTTAATCAGCCTGTTAGGAGGCAGGATGGAAAATATGCCTGTGCTGATAGGTAAATACGTCGTCATTTCATGATTTTTTCTATACTTAAGTTGGCTATCGAAAAGTATAACTCTGGTTCTCGTCAGCGTCGGTTTTGCCTGGCGTAGCAGAATCATCCATCGGAATGCCGTTGGCGTTGCCGATGAAAAGAATATTGTCGCTACTGGCGATATTTATCTTTAGAGCCACCTGCGGTTCAGTGCGATTTTCGTGCTGAAAGGAAGACTATAGAAAAACGGGAAGAGCCAGGGGGTGGCGATGTAAGTGCCGCATTTATGCCCCCGGAGGGATGTTGAAATGACGAAACCAACGGAAATGGCGGGCATCGTGCTGCCGTCAGATATGCATATTCTGCTTTTTGAGCCTTATACCGCCGTGTATTTAGGCATCAGCGACATCCTGTCATCGGCTGGCGTTAAGCGTAATCATATCTTACGGGTGCATACCATGGCGGAAATAGCTTCCGCCCTTGCCCGCGGTGTCGGGGGAAGCATTTTACTGCTTTCCGGCGGACACAAAAACGCGAATCTGGCGGAGTTGCTCGGCTTTTTATCGGATGAGCGGGCGGGGCGGGATAACTCTCCGGTGATCATCCGGATGGACAATCCGAACCCGCTGTTGATGCGGCTGCTGACGGCCTTCGGCGCCGACGAGGTATTGCCGTCGGATTGCTCGGGCGCGATGTTGCTGCATTATCTCAGGATGGTATCCGGGCCGGCGTACACCCGTGACGGAGAAAGCCGCTTCACACCGCGTGAGCGGCTGATAGTTCGGCATATCTTGTCCGGCGATAGCCTGGGCTTCATTGCCGGGCTGCTGGCGCTGGATATTCGCCAGGTCAGCGAATACAAGCAGCGGGCCGTTGTTAAACTGCGCATGGACCAACCTCATGAACTGCGCCTGCTTGCCAGGCTCCTGGCCCGCTTCGGCCACCTGAATGAGGTAAGGCAACCATGAAACCATTACAGCTGGCGTTGATGCATTCCAATCCGCTGATGTTGCAGGGGCTGCGTTGCCTGGCCGGAAAATTACCTTTCCCGGTGTCGGTGAGCTGCTGTTTTTCCTCGCTGGAAGAAGGGCTGAAAAGCCGGGGAGTCAACGCCGCCGAAGCGCTCATCGCGGAACTGATGGAGCCGGCGGTAAAGCACGCGGAAATTTTGCTGTGGTTGCAGCGTAACACTGCGTTGCAGACGCTGATCGTCATGACGGGCGGCGAAGATATGGATCTGCTGCTGAACCTGTTCGCCGGGCGACCGGTTTCCCTGCTGTCTCCGCGCGAGCCGGAGGAGACGTCCATCGCCCTGATCGCCGGCGCGTTGCGCGGAAAAAATGCGGTCAGCCCGCTGATACTGCGAATGATAAATCCTTTCCCTTATGCGATCCGCCATCAAATCGCCTCGGGGCTGACGGAAAGCGAACGGCGGGTGCTCAAATGGCTGCTGGCGGGCTATGACATCGCGCAGATCGCCGGCCAGATACGGCGCAGCGTAAAGACGGTGAGTACGCACAAACGTAATATCATGAAAAAGCTGGAGGTATCGAACGACGATGAACTCTTCGCCGTAGCCCGTTATACCGGAACCGACCCTGCCGCCTGACTCCTTGCTCACAGCTTGACGCCTCTGCGCTTTTCATCAGGTACTGATATGGTATGTTCAGAAACCGGGGCGGAGTCATAATAAAAAGGCATACATGAAAAGAATTGAGGTCATTGGCAGGGAGCTGGAGCGGCTGACGCAGGCGCTGAGCCTGGCCGATCTGGAGAAAGAAGTCGCGTTCACAGCGGAAAGCATCGGGTTTAATTTGGGTCTGGCGCGCAATTCGGTCAGCAAGGATTTAAACCAGCTGTGGAGCGAAGGGCAGGTCATCAAGGTGAAAACCCGGCCGGTTTTCTTCCTGCATCGCGCTACGGTGGAGGCATTGTTGGGTTCCCGCATCGCCGGCGATTGCCCGGAGGTGCGCTTCGTGGCGGAATTGCTGCCGCAACGTGCCGGACCGGCGGAGGAGAAAGATCCGTTCACCGCATTGATTGGCCACGATCGCAGCCTGCGCGCGGCGGTGGAGAAAGGCAGGGCGGCGGTGTTGTACCCGCATGGCCTGCATGTGCTGCTGACCGGGCCGTCCGGCGTGGGTAAAACCTTTTTCGCCGAGCTGATGCACCGCTATGCCTGCCAGCAAACGGGCAACGACGCCGTTCCGCTGGTGTATTTTAACTGCGCGGAGTATGCCAATAACCCTGAGTTACTCTCCTCCCAGCTTTTCGGCCACCGGCAAGGGGCGTTCACCGGCGCCAGCGAGAATAAAACCGGACTGATTGAGCAGGCGGACGGCGGCTATCTGCTGCTTGATGAAGTCCACCGGCTGCCGTATGAAGGGCAGGAGAAGCTGTTTTCCCTGCTGGACAAGGGCGAATACCGCCCGCTGGGGTCGAGCGCCAGAGCGCGCGCCATCAGCGTACGTTTGATTTGCGCCACCACCGAACCGGTCAGCTCCGCCCTGTTGCGCACCTTCCAGCGCCGCATTCAGGTAAATATTGATTTACCGGCGTTACGTGAGCGCTCACTGGGGGAACAGGCCGAGCTGATCACCGGTTTCCTGCAACGGGAAAGCCGCAAAATCGAGCGTACTATCCGCATTGATAAAACGCTGTTGCTTTGGCTGCTGAACAAGCCGCTGGAAGGCAATATCGGTCAGTTGAAAAGCGATATCCAGTTCCTGTGCGCGCAGGCCTGGGCGGCGGGAATGGGGCAACAGGACGCGGATCTCACGCTGGACAAACGTCTGGCCGGCGAACCCTTCAGCGCAGGCGCCGAACAGCGTCAGCTGATCGATGCCCTGTTCGACGGCGGGGAGTGGCTGAGCATTGATGCCCGTACTTTGCCGGTGCTTAAATCTCCGCTGGCCGGGCCGGATGACAGCGATCTGTTTTACAGCTTCCTGACCCGTGAATACGTTAACCTGCGCAACAGCAACGTGCCGCCGCAGGAAACCCTGGCGATTCTGAAGAATAAGCTCAGCTCCATTTTTGAGTACGGGCTGTACAGCCGCGACAGCGATTCCCGCCCTCAGGGCTACGGCGGGCAGGTGGAGGAACGCGTCACGCTGCTGATCGGCTGCGTGGAGCAGGTGCTGGGTTTCCCGCTGCCGGCCAATCTGGTCAATCCGTTACGTAAGCACTTTCTCGCGCTGCTGAACTACGTGCAACGCGGGTTGATACCGCAGCTTTACTCTTCCAGCCTGATTCTTGACCACTGTAAGGATGAGTATGACAACGCCACCCTGCTGTGCCGCCGCATTGATGAGATTTTTCATATTCAGTGCCCGGCCACGGAGGTGGTTTATCTGTGCCTGTTCCTCAAAGAGTGCCGCCATTACCGCCAGCGCATCGACGCCAGCCCGGAATGCGGCATTATCCTGATCGCCCACGGTGCCACCACCGCGACCAGCATGGCGCAGTATGTCAACCGGGTGCTGGAGCGGGAGCTGTTCAGCGCCATCGACATGCCGTTTGAGCAGTCGGTGCACGACACGCTGGAAGCCCTGATTCAGACGATCCGCGAACGCGGCTACCGGCGGCTGATCCTGATGGTGGATATCGGTTCGCTGGTGCACTTCGGCAGTACCGTCAGCAAGCTGTTCCAGATTGACGTTTTACTGATGCCGAACATCAACCTGACCAGCCTGCTGGAAGTCGGGCTGGACCTCAGCTATGAAACCAGCGATCTGGCGCCGCTGGCGGCGTTGATGGAGGAAAAGGGCATTCCCTGCCAGCTGTGTACGCCGCGTCAGGAAACCACGGGCAAAGTGTTGGTTATTTCCTGCATCACCGGCATGGGCACGGCGGAAAAGATCAAAAAGGTGCTGGAAGAGAGCTTCGGCGAACTGATGGGGCAGGACACCCGGATGACCATCCTCGATTACAACGAGGTACGCAGCCTGGAACGGGTACAGCAGGCGCTGAACGCCCGTGAACGTTTGGTCGGCATCGTCGGAACCTTCCAGCCGGGGCTGCCGGATATTCCCTTCATTTCGTTGGAGGAACTGTTTTCCGAACAGGGGCCGGAGCTGGTGCTCAGCCTGCTGAACCCGGACCTTTCCAGCGCCGAACGCCGGCTGGAGGTGGAGCGCAGCTCGATGCGCTTTATCAGCGCCCTGACGATGGAAAGCATCATCAACCACATTTCCGTGCTGAATCCGCAGCGCATTTTGCAGGAGATGGAGGAAGTGTTGCATCACCTGTGCGGCGTGCTGGCGCTCAAACCCAGCCGGCAGGTGACACTTCGCTTCCTGATCCACTGCTGTTGCATGGTGGAGCGTATCGTCATCAGCCGCAAACCGTTACAGATGGCGCTGGAGATGAAGCCGGATATGGACATGCAGGCCTTTACTGTCATTAAAAACGCCTTTTTGCCGGTTGAGGAAGCCTATTCCATCCGCTTATCCGACGCGGAATATTTCTATATTTACGAACTGCTTTACGGTTGAACCCGCATCCGGCGGGGCTTCCGGCCCCGTCGCCGCCTTTCATTCCCCCGCGTGACACATTTTCTGGCACACCTCTTGCTCTGTAGTGAATAACCCACCGTTACCGGCAGTGAATAACCGTTGGCAACGACACGAACTACAGCGCCAGGAGGCTATTTTGACAGCAACTTCATCAACCCGACCCTTACCGCAGATCCTGCTGCTGACGCACGGCGGGTGGGGCAAACAGCTCTGCGACAGCCTGCGCATGGTCGCCGGTGAAATCGCGGGCGTAACGGACATCGCCCTGATGCCGGTTGACACCATGGGGGAATTTTTTCAGCGCGTCGAACAGGCCGTGGCGGCCATGCCGGCCGGTTCGCTGGTGCTGACCGACTTTATCGGCGGCACCACGTCCAACGTGGCGGCGCGCCTGAGCGTGGACTACCCCGTCGGGGTGATTTCCGGCCTTAACGCCTCGCTGCTGCTGGAGGCGCTTGAGCGCAGGGAATCCGGGCCGCTGACCGGCTGCATTGCCGAGCTGGTTGAGGCCGGGCGCGGCAGCTGCCTTGACGTCGTGGCTCACGTTAGCAACTTACAACAAAACGTATAAACACCGGGGAAAATTATTATGGCAAACATCGTGTTATGTCGCATTGACAGCCGTTTGATCCACGGCCAGGTGGTGACCAAATGGGTGGGGCAGTCTCAGGCCAACCGCATCGTGGTGGTCAGCGATGAACTGGAAGCCGATCCGTTTATGAAAAATATCTACCTGATGGCGGCGCCGCCCAGCATCAAGGTGGACTGCTACGGCAACGACAGCTTCGCCGCTGCCTGGAAAGAAAACCAACTGGGTGAAGGCAACGTGCTGGTGCTGTTTCCGTCGCTGGCGGCGATTCAGTACGTGGTGCAGCAGGGCTTCAGCGTCGACGGCATTCAGGTCGGCGGACTGGGCGGCGGACCGAACCGCAAGGCGGTGTTCCAGAACATCACGCTGGATGAGAAGGACGTCGTTATTCTCAGGGATCTCAGCGAGCGCGGTATCCGGGTAATCTTCCAGACCATCCCGGAAGACAAGCCGCAGGCGCTTGAGGACATCCTGAAAAAATTCTGATTGCCCTGATAAAAGGAAAAGATCATGGATACGTTACTTGTCGCAGTCTTTATGGGGCTGTACTACTGGTTTGCCCGGTTACGCCTCGGTTACACCTTCTCCGCCATGCTGCTGCAACCGATCGTTGTGGCGGTGTTCGTCGGCTTGCTGTTGGGTGAAATGCACACGGCGATGATCATCGGCGCCGGGATGCAGTTGGTTTATCTGGGCGTCACCTCCACGCCGGGGGGCAACGTGCCGTCCGATCCGGCACTGGCGGCCTGTATTTCAATTCCCATCGCGGTGAAGGCCGGGATGGACCCTAACCTGGCGATCGCGCTGGCTATTCCGTTCGGCGTTATCGGGGTGTTCCTCGATCAGCTGCGCCGTACGCTGAACGCCGCCTGGGTACACATGGCGGACAAGCATGCGGAAACCGCCAATATGTCCGGCATTATGCGCTGCGCCTTCATCTACCCGGCGCTGCTGGGGCTGGTACTGCGCTTCCCGGTGGTGTTCGCCGCCAACTATTTCGGCCAGGACGTGGTGGAAAAATTCCTTGCGCTGATGCCGCACTGGCTGACCCACTCGTTTGAAATCATGGGCGGCATTCTGCCGGCGCTGGGCTTTGCCATCACCATCATGGTTATCGGCAAGAAAAGCCTGCTGCCGTGGTTTATCGGTGGTTTCTTTGCAGTGCTGTACCTGAAGGTTGACATCATGGCGATGGCTATCTTCGGCACCTGCGTGGCATTCCTGGTGAAAGGCCTGGCTAAGAATGAAGGAGCGGCATCATGAGCAGCGATATCATGGAACACGAACTGGTTGAACGCGCGCGCCAGACCAACGTTTTGACCAAGCGCGACATTACTAAAGCCTGGTTTATTTACTGGTTGGGCGCAGAGGTTTCCAACTCTTATGAACGTCTGCAAAGCCTGATTTTCTGCGCCTCGATGACGCCGATTATCAAAAAGCTCTATCCGCAGAAGGAGGAGCAGGTGGAGGCGCTGAAGCGTCACCTGAACTTCTTTAACAGCGAACAGACCTTTGGCGCGGTGATCCAGGGGATCGCCATCGCGATGGAAGAGCAGAAAACCCGCGGCGAACCGATTTCCGACTCCTCCATCACCGGCATCAAAACCGGCCTGATGGGGCCGCTGGCCGGCATCGGCGACTCGGTCATCTGGGCGGCGGTCATGCCGCTGCTGATCGCCATCTTCATTCCGTTCGCCGCCAATGGCAGCGCGTTCGGCGGGATTATGCCGCTGATCCTCTATCCCGCCATTACGCTGGCGGTAAGCTACGGGCTGATCCACAAAGGCTATACGCTGGGGCGCGACTCGATTGTCGGCCTGCTGCAGGGGGGGCGCATCAAGGAATTGATCTACGGCGCTAACGTGCTGGGCCTGATTATGATGGGGGCGCTGTCGGCCAGCTACGTCAAAATCACCACGCCGCTGAAGCTGAGCGCGCTGGAAGGCTCCGAAGTGGTGGTGCAGCAGATTCTGGACTCTATCGCACCCGGCCTGCTGCCGCTGGCGGCGGTGTTCGCCATCTACTTCTATCTGGTGAAGAAAGGGCCGCGCTATACCACGATTCTGTTGTCCATCGTCGCAATCAGTATTGCCTGCTCGCTGCTGGGAGTGCTGTAAGCCATGACGGAAAATATCTATCAGCGTCTGGGCCTTAAGCGGGTGATCAACGCCTGCGGCAAGATGACCATTCTCGGCGTGTCGGCGGTGGCGGAGGAGGTGATGCAGGCCGCCGCCCGCGCGGCCGGCGCGTTCGTGGAGATTGACCAACTGGTGGAGCGCGGCGGTGAGCTGGTTTCACAACATACCGGCGCGCAGGACAGTTACATAACCTCCTGTGCGTCCGCCGGGATCGCCATCGCGGTCGCCGCCGCCGTCACCGGGGGAAAACCCTGGCTGGTGGCGCGGATGCCGGACAGCGCCGGATTGGCGAATGAAGTGGTGATGCTGCGCGGCCATAACGTGGATTACGGCGCGCCCATCACGACGGCAATCCGGCTGGGCGGCGGCCGGGTGGTGGAGGTCGGGCAGAGCAATCTGGCCTACCGCTGGCAACTGGAAAGCGCGGTAACGCCGCAGACCGCGGCGCTGCTGTTCGTGAAGTCTCATCACTGCGTGCAGAAGGGGATGCTGACGATCGGGGATTTTGTTGAGGTTGCGCGCCTGAAGGGGATCCCGCTGATCGTTGACGCGGCGGCGGAAGAGGATTTACGCAGTTGGGTCGCCAGCGGCGCGGACATGGTGGTTTACAGCGGCGCGAAGGCGTTCAATGCGCCGACCTCCGGTTTCATTACCGGCCGCAAAACCTGGATTGCCGCCTGCAAAGCGCAGCATGAGGGCATTGCGCGCGCGATGAAGATCGGCAAGGAGAACATGGTCGGTCTGATTGCCGCGCTGGATCGCTATCAGCAGGGGGAGGATGCGCCGGGCGTGGCGGTTTTGCAACCGATCGCCGATGCGATCTCCGCCATTCCCGGATTTGCTGCGGAGATCGAGCAGGATGAAGCGGGGCGCGCCATCTGGCGTGTCCGGGTTCAGGTATTGCCGCAGCGTCTTGGGCTGGATGCGCGTGAGGTTGAAGCGTTGTTGCGCCAGGGGGACATCGCGATCTATACCCGACGTTATTTCCTGCATCAGGGCGTATTCAGCCTCGATCCGCGTACGGTGACGCAGGCGGAGCTGGAATTGATCGTGGCGCGTTTGCGGGAAATTGCGCAGGCACAGGAGAAAACCGATGCAGTCGATTAAGTTTTACCGTGAGCGGGTAGCGATTAACGTGCTGGCGAAAGACATTGCCAACGCCCGTGAGATTTATGACGCGGCGCAAGGGCATGCGGTCATCGGCATTCTTTCCGCGCAGTTCAGTGATGCAGAGCAGGGGATCGCGGAAGTTAAGCGCTGGATGGCGGAAGTGCCTTCGGTTTCCGTCGGGCTGGGCGCGGGCGATCCGGCGCAATATTACAAAGCGGCGATGATTGCTGCGGGCACCCGTCCGGCGCATCTCAACCAAACGTTTACCGGCTGCGGCTTTGCCGCCGGTGCGCTGGCGGCTACCGGCGGCAGGGGAACTTACATTAACGCGCTGGTCAGCCCGACCGGTACGCCGGGTGAGGTGTTGATCTCCACCGGGGTTATCAGCGGGCAGGGTACGCCGGCAAGGGTTTCCTGTGACAGTGCAGTACGGATGATGACTGACATGGGGGCGCATGCCGCCAAGTTTTTCCCGATGGGCGGCGAGAAGTCACTGGATGAGCTGAACGTGCTGGCAGAAGCGGCGGCGAAAAACGGTATGATCCTGATTGAACCGACCGGCGGCATTGATTTGGATAACTTCGGTGTCATCGTGGAGTGCTGCCTGCGGGCCGGGATGCCCAAAGTGATGCCGCATGTTTATAGCTCGATTATCGATCCAGCAACGGGGAGAACGCGGCCGGAAGACGTTGTCAGGTTGATGGATATCGTGAAAGGGATTGTGTGATTGGCTCAGGCCCTGGCTGTGGGTATTGCAGGCCCGGGTGAAAGCTGCGGTTTTCCTCAGTCACGTTACCTGCTTTACCGGTTGTCGCTCCCGGTAAACGCGCAGGGCGTCGACCACCAGTGAAAATGCCGGGGAAGGTTGCTTACGGCTGGGGTAATACAAATAGTATCCGGGGAAAGGCTTGCACCACGATTCAAGTACCCGGATCAGGCGACCTTCCTTAATGTGAGTACCAAATTCTTCCTCCGGTAAAAACGCGATCCCCAGCCCTGCCAGCGCGGCAGAAATAATGTGTTCTGAAGTGTTAAACGTCACCTGCCCGCTCACGCGCACGTTCAAATCGCCGCCGTCCTGATCAAAATCCCAGACGTACAGCCCACCGGAACTGACCATGCGCTGGTTAATACAGCAGTGCTGTGTCAGTTCATGCGGTGTTTGCGGGATAGGGTAACGCGAGAAATACGCCGGAGAAGCCACGGCCGCCATGCGCAATTCCGGGCCAATCGGGATGGCGATCATGTCTTTATCAATGGTGTCGCCCAGGCGCACTCCGGCGTCAAAACGGTCGGCAACAATATCGCGGAAACCGTGGTTGGCGTCGAACTCAATATGGATATCCGGATATTCGCGCAGGAGTGGCGTGAGTTTGGGTAACAGCGTGCTGCGTAAAACGTCCGGCCCGCAGGTGATTCGCACCGTGCCGGCGGGTTTATCCCGCAATTCCGTGAGCAGTTCCAACTCTGCCTCAATCTCATCAAGGCGGCTGCCGATGGCCTGCAACAACCGTTCTCCGGCAGTGGTTGGCGACACGCTGCGGGTGGTTCGCGTAAGGAGACGAATTTGCATCCGCTCTTCCAGCGCGGAAATCGCCTGGCTGAGCGCGGGTTGTGTTACGCCAAGATGAGCCGCCGCGCGGGTAAAGCTTCTTTCGCGCGCGACGGTGACAAAGTAGAGCAGGTCATTCAGATTGCGTTTCATCTGGCCGGCGCCTCCGATTAATAAGCTATGGTTATAAGCCCATTAAGTATTCATTAGCTAGTCAGCCTACACGCATCGTGTAAAACTTTCATCAAGAGATAATCGTGAATCATGCGTTCTATTTTAATGCGCTTTTTTGGTGTTATTCCCGTGAATAGCGCCCGGCCGGGGCTTACCTGAATTCTGCCGGGCCGGTATTCAGGGGCAGCAGAGGTGACATCTCTGGCATCACGTACAGCACATCACACACTAAAGGATGAATTCCATGAAAAATATCACTCTGGCGCTGGGGCTGTTCGTCAGCGCATTCGCCGCCACCGCGGCGGATATATCAAAAGACACGGACAACTTTTATAACAGCGATAAGGTTACCCAGCAAAAGGTGACGTTTAAAAATCAGTATCAGATGAACGTCGTGGGCAATCTGTTTATCCCCAAAACGCTGAATCAGAATACTAAAAATCCGGCGATTGTTGTCGGTCATCCGATGGGCGCGGTAAAAGAGCAAAGCGCGAATCTGTATGCGCAAAAAATGGCGGAACAGGGCTTTGTAACGCTGGCGATTGACCTCTCTTTCTGGGGCGAAAGTGAGGGCAAACCGGGTCATCTGATTTCGCCGGAAATTTATGCTGATGACTTCAGCGCGGCAGTCGATTTTCTCAGTACCCAGGCATATGTTGACCCCCGGAATATCGGCGTACTGGGTATCTGCGGCAGTGGCAGCTTCGTAATAAGCGCGGCTAAAATTGATCCGCGTATGAAAGCGATTGCCACTATCAGCATGTATGACATGGGTTCTGCTTTCCGCAATGGCCTGAATCATGCCCAGACACCCGCGCAGCGTGCGGCCTTTATTAAATCAGCAATCGAACAGCGGTTTGCAGAATTCAACGGTGCAGAGAAGGCCTATATTCCGGGGACCGTTAATAAACTGGATGAGTCAACACCGGCTATTCAGCGCGAGTTTTTCGATTTCTATCGTACTGAGCGGGGCGGATATACCCCACAGGGCGAGAAAGAAGAACTGACAACCAAACCTATGTTGAGCAGCATTGGTAAGTTTATGAACTTCTACCCGTTTAACGATATTGAAACGATTTCACCGCGTCCGGTGTTGTTTGTTACTGGCGGGCAGGCACATTCGAAGGAGTTTAGCGAAGATGCTTACCAGCGCGCAGGTCAACCGAAAGAGCTCTATATTGTTCCGGGTGCAGGCCATGTCGATTTGTATGACCGCACTGACCTGATTCCGTGGGATAAGCTGATCTCATTCTTTACGCTAAACCTGAATACGAATACATGATGTGTTGTTTAAACGGCACGGTTTCCTGTGCCGTTTAACTAAAAATTATAAATAAAATGGAGCGTTTTATGTTCAAACCGATCCTGTTTGCCCTGGCTTCCCTGACGGTTGTGTCATTCTCATCAATGGCTGCTGACGCTGAAGGCATCAAGGTGAAGATCACCGTCGGTGACCAGGTAATGACGGCAACGTTTTATGACAATGCAACCACGCGGGCGCTTGTCTCCCGATTCCCGCTGACGTTGCCTATGGAAGATTTATATGATCGTGAGATGTGTTACCATTTTCCCGACGCACTGCCAGCCAACGAAATACAGACCAGCGGATATAACGTAGGCGATATTGTCTACTGGGCGCCGCGCCATAGCTTCGTCATCATGTATGAACAAAACCATGAACAAATCAGTAATCTTCAGAAGGTTGGATATATCCATTCCGGCGTGGAGGTTTTCAGGCATACCGGCAATATTGATGTGACATTCGATGTTGCAAACTAATCTTGAATTCAATGATTGTAATGCAAGACATATCGCCTTGCTGAGTAGCTCCTGGAGCTACTCAGCAAGTTATTTTTCTTTAAACCGGGGACCAGGGGGGCGAAAGCCAATAAAATGAATTACATTTTCAGGCGTTCAATTAATTGGCGCTGATATTCCGCCAGCTCACTACTGCGGGCATTTTCGAAAACGAGCGGGGGAAGATAAGTCATACCGGCATGCCGGGCGCTGGCTTTCATCGGCCAAAACACATCGGCAAGCGTAATGCCAATTCTTCCTCCCTCACCATAAGTCGATGCTCCTCCTGCGGCGGTGCTGACAATTAACATCTCTTTTCCCTGCCATAAGCCTGGCCCGACGCTGCCCCAGGTATCATTTAGCCAGGCTTTCATCATCGGCGTAATATTGAACCAGTGAGTCGGGAATATAAAAACGATACGTGAGTGTTCACGCATCATCCGGCGTTCTTCATCAGCATTGATTGTGCTGGTGTCAAAACCATATCGTGTTTCAAGGTTACGCACCGTCACGCCCTCAACGCTTTCCGCCGCGCTCTGTAATCCTTTCGTTAATACTGACCTCTCAGGATAAGGATGAGAGACGATAACGAGCGTTTTTATATCGGTTTTATCTGCACTGATCGCTTCACTGACTGGTAACAGAAATATAAAAATAAAGGTAATCAGATTTGCTGCTTTGTGTAAGCGGGTCCATTTCATTTGCTTCTCCTAATGGTTAATGGCTTAGCTGGCATTCAGTCTATGTCGGGCGTATTCTGTTTTTTAGTGCATCAATAGCTTAATCACTTTTAGCCAAAAGCTAACAATGGCCTGGTGCGCGGTGGAGATACATCGTCATTATTCCATCATGATGACTAATCCTGATGTACCAGATTAAGCGTAATTTTTTGATTTAAATAGATAACCACAGCGGCTTAGCCCGTCGTTAAGAATCATCAGACGACTTCTTCAGGGATGACGTGATGAATAACGTGATTTATAACCAAATACGCATCTTTCAAAGCATTGCTCGGGAAGGCAGCATCTCTGCTGCCGCCAGGAAACTTGAGATTACCCCTCCTTCCGTCAGCAAAGCGCTTAAGCTGCTTGAGGAACATATCGGTCACCCGCTTTTTGTGCGCACAACACGACGAATTGAACTGACGGATGCCGGGCAACAGTTGCTGGATCAGACAGCAGCAGCAGTGGATTCACTGGAAAAATCGCTGGAGAATATCCGCAATCAAAATCAGGAACCCTCCGGTTTGGTCAGAATTACGCTTTCACGCTTTGCTTACTTACTGATACTCAAACCGGTCATGGGGGCGTTTTGCCAGCGATACCCCGGTATTCAGCTTGAAATTTCCGTTTACGACGGTACGGTCAATATTATCGATGACCGCTTTGACCTGGGGATCCGCTTTGGCGATATCCTGGAAGGCAGCGTAGTGGCCCGCCAGTTAATGAAACCGTTTCGGGAGGGGCTCTATGCGTCATCGGCCTATCTTAAAACATTCGGTATACCAACGACGCCCGCTGAACTGCAACAACACAAGCTGATTGGCTATCGATTTATCACCAATAACCGCATCCTGCCGCTGATGCTGGATGACGAGGGGAAACCGCTGACGGTTGAGATGCCGGGGCATTTAATCAGCAATGATATTGACGTGATGGCTGACGGGATACGTAACGGGTTAGGAATAGGAAGGTTGTTTGAGCCCATTCATCAGTTACAGCCAGACAAAGAGAAACTTATTCCTGTCATGAAGAATTACTGGAAAACTTACCCAGGCGTTTATCTCTATTATCAAAAGAACGCCGGGAAAACCAAAAGAGTGAGAACACTGATCGATTTCCTCATGAATCAGGCGGCGCATAAAAACTAAACCTGAAGTCAGGGGTATTTATTGGGTAAGGCGTATAGTTTCTGCACTGAAAGGTGTCATTTCTATCTTCTTGAATTATAGTGATGTCAGAAATCATTCTGATTGAATTATTATTTACCTAAAACTATCAGTTCCATTTTTATTTTATTTCTTTTTTAACTACTGTCAGTTTGTTGAGTGGATATAGGCGCTTACTTAAGTGAAATAGTAAAGATAAATCACCTGATTTTGTCATAATGCATTGATATATATGGCTTTAAGTTTGTGTTATGTTTTTTTGCATTAATACCTGAAAATCATATAATCAATTTGGTTGGATTAATCCTATTTCATAAATATAGTGTTTGTTGTTTTTGTTGCTTATTTGTATAACATTTTTTGAAGTGTTGTTTTTTTAAGCGGCCGCGCAAACATGTCTGAAGTAGGTGATTCTGATTGTTGTAGTATGATTTTCATTAAATTTTCATCGGAAGAGTGTGACTTTCCAGATGGGCAATACTGCCAGAACAGAAGTGATATTCCCGATGCAACCCATGGATTTGTTAAATTAAGGATAGTCATGAAAAACATTACGCTCGCAGTAATCTCGTCGCTCATTATATCGTCTCCAATGGTCATTGCCGCCACAGGCGGAACGATAACGTTTAACGGAAAACTCACGGCCACAACCTGCAAAATTGATATTGAAGGTCAGGGTGCTGATGCTCTGGTTAAACTCCCCACGATTGGCGTAAACCAATTAAGTGCTCTGGGGGAAACTGCCGGTAGCACATCATTCAATATGGCACTGAGTGGCTGCTCGGGTACCCTGTCATCTGCATCCGCATTTTTTGAGGCCGGTGGCGGTAATGTTGACGTGGCGACCGGTCGCCTGAATAACAGCGGTTCAGCGCAATTGGTGCAGCTTCAGCTACGTGATGGCTCAAGCTCCAAAAATGCCATCATTAAAGCGGGCAGTCAGGAGCAGGCAATGTCAATGACCTATGTTGATACCTCCTCAGGTACAGCAACGCTGCCCTACCTCGTGGAATATTATGCACAAGGGAAAACCACGCCGGGAGACGTTGTGAGTAAGGTGGTGTATTCCATTCAATATAAATAACGAAAACTGCCATGCCTTTATTTCAGGGCATCGTAATCCGGTTTGGTTTCGCCCGTCTGATATATTTTTTCTTATTGTAACAAACTGAATATATTCAGATATATCAAGAAAGGGATGGCTGACATCCCTTTGTTTTTATCATCCATGCAGGAACCGTACTTATGAATAAATACGGGCTGTGGCCTCTGAGAATCATCTATGGTCTGTTGATCATGATGGTAAGCGTGCACAGTATGGCCAGTATTATTATTAGCGGCACACGGGTTATTTATTCCGCAGAACAAAAAGAAGTCACAGTAAAATTGACCAACGTGGGGAAAAAACCTGTTTTGATCCAAGCCTGGATCGATCGCGGGAATACGGATGAAAGCCCGGAGTCTATTCGTGTTCCTTTTATTCTTACGCCGTCGATTAATCGCGTTAACCCTGACCAGGGCCAAATGTTGCGCCTGAGTTTTACCGGCCCCGCGCTACCGGCAGATCGTGAGTCCGTTTTTTGGCTCAACGTGCTGGAGTTGCCCGCCAAGGTCCGTGCCGAGCAGATGCAAAATCATCTGCAGATGGCATTTCGTACGCGGATAAAACTCTTTTACCGCCCGGAAGGGCTGAAGGGCAAGGCTAATGAAGCGATTAAGGAAGCACAGTGGTATTCAGCCAACGGGAAGATAAGCGTCACCAATCCTACGCCTTATCATATATCGCTTGTTTCCCTGGCTTTTAAAACACCGCATGGCGAAAAAATAATTGAGGGCCAAATGTTGGAGCCTCAAAGTACCCGGGAAATTCCGTTTAACGAAATGCGTCATGAATATAGCGGGCAATCATTGAATGTTGAGTTTGTGAATGATTACGGCGCAATAAATAAAATGATGGTCAGATTGAGCGGATAACCCTTAATTAAGGATGAACACTTATGTATCAAGGATACGATACCTGTGTGGAAAAGGATGCATCCGGAGGGGGCCGGCTGATACTGCCTCTCGGATTGCTGTGCATCGTCGTCAGTTTTTCATCCCCTCTCTGCGTTGCGGAAACTGATATTGACGTCGTCGAATTCGACCCGGTTTTTCTTAACCTCAGGCAGGCCGGCTCTGTTGATTTATCCCGGTTCAGCAGCGGTGCGGCCGCGCAGCCGGGGAAGTATAACGCAGAGATCTATATCAACTCACAACAGGTGGGAAGTGAGATGATTGAAATTCGTGAGCGGGCTGATAAAACAACATTTCCGTGCGTCAGCCCGGCAGTTTTACGCCACGTGGATTTTGCCGCTATCGGTGATACACCGGCTGTTCCGTCGGCCGGAGAGGCGTGTATCGATCTTGCCGCTCTGCTGCCTGTCGGTCAGGTAACGTTTAATAGCTCAATGCTGCGGCTGGACATTATTGTGCCGCAAAAATACCTGCTCAAAACGGCCAGAGGAATGGTTAACCCCGCACTGTGGGACAGCGGCATTCCTGCGTTGCTGCTGGGCTATAACATGAACGGCTATACCCGGGAAGTGGCGGGCAGGCACTACCGTTCTATCTATGCGGGACTCAACGGCGGCCTTAATTTAGGCGCCTGGTATCTGCGTCATAATGGTAGCTACATGTGGGCCTCAGACAGCGCCCACCAATATGAGTCCATCAATACCTACCTGCAACGCGATATTCCGTCATTAAGCGCCCGTCTGCTGGTGGGGCAGTCCAATACAACCGGTATCCTGTTCGACACGCTGCCATTCAGCGGTATTCAATTAGCCAGCGACGAGCGCATGCTGGCAGAGTCGCAGCGTGGATATGCCCCTGAAATACGCGGCGTAGCCAGGACAAACGCCAAAGTAGAGGTAATACAGAATAACCAGACGATTTATGAAATCACCGTAGCGCCCGGCGAATTTGTTATTGATGATCTGTATCCGACAGGATACGGCGGCGATCTGCGGGTCAACGTACGTGAAGCAGACGGCAGCATGCAAACATTTACCGTGCCTTATGCTTCATTGGCGCAGCTGCTGCGCCCTGGCGCTGAACGCTATTCGGTCACGGCAGGAAAGCTGCGTTCTGCCGCTTTATCCTCAAAGCCTGAGTTTTATGAAGCAACGTATCAGCGCGGGATGACCAACGCCATCACCGCCTACGGCGGGCTTCAGGCCAGTACGCACTATGCGGCGCTGCAATTGGGCGCGTCTTTCGCCACGTCATTCGGGGCGCTGGCCTTTGATGTTACGCAGGCCAGGGCGGCAATGCCCGGGCTGATGCTGCAAGACGGCACCCGCAGCGGCGGAACACGGAAAGGGCAGAGTTACCGGCTGAGCTTCAGTAAGGCCATTCAGGAAACGAACAGCAACCTGTCGTTGGCGGCGTACCGTTTTTCAACGCGCGACTACATGGATTTCATGACCGCAATGCAATCGCGTGCTGCACTGCGTCGCGGTGACGCCGCCGACAGCATCTGGCGGGCGAAGAACCGCGTTACGCTGACGCTGGGGCAGGGGTTGCCCGAAAACCTGGGGCAGATTTACGCCAGTGCCTCACTGCAAAACTACTGGTATCACGGGGGCTATGAGCGGCAGTTTCAGGTTGGCTATAGCCACCGCTTCAGAAATGTGACCTACAACCTGAACGTCAATCGCAGCCGGGATAATAACGGCCGCACGCAGGATACTTACATGCTGAGCCTGAGCTTTCCGCTGGGGCGCAGCGGTGTTTCGAATACGCCTCAAATGCGTTTTGATCTGGCGCACGATACCGGGGGCCGCAGCCGGACGCAGAGTTCGCTTTCCGGCACCCTGGGTCAGGACAGCGCATTCAGCTACAACACGACGCTGGCCTATGCCAACAACGGCGCCGGCAGCAGTGCGACCCTGAATGGCCAGTACCGTAGCCCGCTGACACAGGCATTTGCGTCATTCAGCCGGGGTAATCACTACAGCAGCGCATCGGCCGGGCTGTCGGGGACGCTCCTGGCCCATGCCGGAGGCATCACCTTGACACCCTATACCAGCGATACCTTCGCGCTGGTTGAAGCCCCGGGCGCGACGGGAGCCAAAGTCTCCTCTTACCCGGGAATACGGGTAGACCGGCGCGGTTATGCGGCAGTTCCTTACCTGACCCCGTATCAGATGAATGAAATCAGCATCGATCCCAAAGGGATGTCACATCATGTGGAACTGAAAAATACGATGCAAAAGACAGCCCCCTATTCAGGCGCCGTTGTGAAGCTCAATTATCACACTGAGCGGGGCATACCGTTGTTAACCTACGCCACCTACCAGGGGGCGCCGTTGCCGTTCGGCTCCCGGGTTTTTAACGACCTGAATGAAAGCGTGGGAAGCGTCGGGCAGGCCGGGCAGGTTTTTGCCAGGGTGACACAAACACAGGGTCAGCTGCGTATTCAGTGGGGAGAGGATGACGCAACGTTGTGCACGATAAATTATGCCTTACCGGCGACACAAAAAGATCTTACCCCCTTCACATCAGTGTGTCGCTAAACAGGAGTCGACGTCATGTATTATTGCGTAACCAAGAGCATCACCTTTTCAGTCCGGATGAGAAAAATGGTGCTGTTCTGTGCAGAAAGCCTGCTGCTGTTCCTGTTCAGCGTGCAGGCCCATGCGCTGATTCACTGTTCAGCCACCGGGCCGGCAGGGATCACCGATATTTTGAATATCGCGCCGGCAAACATTTCCGCCGGCGCCGATGTTCCGGTTGGTGGTGAGGTGTATAAAGGGCGCTATGAACGCAGCAGCCAATTCATGGGCGAAGTATCGTGTATCAGCAATCGCGCGGAGAGGCTGAACATAAAAGCCGTGTGGCGTGTTACACGAGGGTCAGCCTACGGTATGGCTGATCCCGTTCCCGGCTCGCCGGATAACGGGAGAATTTATAAGACCAGCGTGCCCGGTATTGGTGTTGTGGTCTCCGCAGGTTCTTCCGGGGGGCTGACGGAGAACGTGGCACACACGCTGGCAACCGTTAATGAAATGCTCAGCCCGGATACCCCTAAATCGTCGCCAGGCACCGTTAAGCTTACCGCCTACGCGACGCTGGTGAAGATCGGCCCCGTGCAACCCGGTATTTATACATTCAGTGATGCGGATTTTCCCCAACTGAGTTACCGCTGGGAAAATAACGGCAGCGACATAACGGGGCTGCCTCATCGCGTTGTAACGGTAGGCTTTAGCGGGAATATCACGATGAACGTGCAAACCTGTCAGACGCCGGACGTTAACGTTGCGCTGGGATCGCATGACATTACCCGGTTTACGAACGTAGGGGCGACAACATCCTGGGTTGATGCGTCGATCGTACTGGTAAACTGCCCTGTATTCCACGGGTATTACAAAACCGGAAACCCGTCTCAGCTTTACCTGAACGGGCCGCCCGCGACGCCGACGGAAGCGCTGAGCAACTCAGTCCGCGTGCGTATTACGCCGGCAACGCAGGTCGTGAACGCCGCCGCCGGCATCATGACGCTGTCGCCGGACGCCAACGCCGCGAGCGGCGTCGGGATCCAACTGGGATGGGGAAGCGCGGATGCAACGCCGGTGCCGTTTGACTTTAGCGGGGAAAATACCCTGCCGCTGCCGAAAACAGGGCAGGCGACTATCCGGATCCCGGTGTCAGCGCGTTACATTGCAACAGAAAATACACTAACACCGGGTAAAGCAAACGGTGCGGCAACGTTTATGGTGAACTATTACTGAGTATGGCGCCCGTACTCATTCGTCGGACAATAAAATTAATTCAGGGTATCAAGCGGGTACATCTCAACAAACTCCTCTACACTGCTAACACGATCCGCTTTCGGGGAAGTGATATGAGTGACGGCATAAGCATCGGAATCAGTGCCTGTCTGCTGGGTAATGCGGTACGTTTTGATGGTGGTCATAAGCGCTGCGAATTTGCTGTGGAGCAGCTGGCTCCTTATGTAGAGTTTGAGGGGATTTGTCCGGAAATGGCGATCGGTCTGCCGACGCCGCGGCCAGCGCTGCGCTTGAATAAAGACCGGCAACAGGTGCGCTTGTGTTACTCCAATGACCGCAGCGTTGACCTTACCGGGCAAATGCAGACGTTTTCAGAGCAGCGCATCGCCAGCCTGCGGTGGCTGTGTGGCTATATTGTCTGCGCCAAATCGCCCAGTTGCGGGATGGAAAGGGTTAAAGTTTATGATGAAAACAGTGCCGGGGTGCGTAAAAGCGGCACCGGGCTGTTTACTGCCGAGCTGTTACGTCAGATGCCATGGCTGCCGGTGGAGGAAGATGGCCGCCTTAACGATGCCGGGCTGCGGGAGAACTTCATCGAGCGGATTTTTGCGCTCCACGATCTGAATACACTCTGGCGCGGTGGATTAACCCGCGGAGGCCTGATTGCTTTTCACAGCCGTTACAAACTTTCGCTGCTGGCGCATTCGCAACCAGGATATCGCGAACTCGGACGCTTTGTCGCGAATATCGAACACAGCGAAAGCCTTGAGGCGTTCGCGCAGGAGTACCGTCACCGGCTGATGGCGATCCTGCGTCAGAAGGCGACCCGCCGTAATCACACCAACGTGCTGATGCATGTACAGGGCTATTTCCGCCGCTATCTCAGCAGCGCGCAGCGCCAGGAACTGGCAGCCCTGATCGATCGCTATCGCCGGGGGATGCAACCGCTGCTGGCGCCGATTACGCTGATAAAGCACTATATGGCCGAATATCCGGACAGCTATCTGGCCCAACAGCGTTACTTTGAACCCTATCCGGAGGCGCTATGCCTGCGCTACGGCTATTAGCGGCTAAGACATATTATGATCACTCATCTGGTTTGGTTACGTAACGATCTGCGCATTACGGATAATAAAGCGTTGCATGCGGCCTGCAGCAATCCTGACGCCAGGGTGCTGGCCGTGTTCATTGCGACGCCACAGCAGTGGAAGCGCCATCATATGGCTCCCCGTCAGGCGGCATTTATCCATGCCAACTTGCTGGAAGTACAGCGCGCGCTGGCTGAGCGCGGTATTGAACTGGTCAGCCAGGAATGCAGCGACTTTCCCGCCGCAGTAAACTGGCTGGTGAGTTTTTGCCGTCAGCAGCAGGTATCGGCGCTGTTTTACAACCGGCAGTATGAAATTAATGAGCGCCGGCGTGATGAGCAACTTGAGCAGGCACTGACAGGCATGACGACCTGCCACGGCTTTGACGACGGACTGTTGCTCCCGCCGGGTGACGTAAAGACCGGCAGCGGTGAGATGTACAAGGTGTATACCCCGTTCCGCCGGGCCTTTATTCAGCGGCTGACGGAGTCTGATGTGACTTCTCTGCCACCTCCGCGCCCGAGGGGAAAAGTCATAGCCAATGCTGGTGTGGGCGCGTTTAACTATCCGCCGGCTGAGGCTGGAGCCGCTTATCCCGCGGGCGAAGAGGCGGCGTTGCGGCGGCTGCGGGCTTTCTGTCGTGAACAGGTAGCCGATTACCTGAAGCTGCGCGATTTTCCCGCCATTGCCGGAACCAGCAACCTTTCTCCGTATCTGGCCATTGGCGTGCTTTCTCCCCGGCAGTGTTTCAACCGCCTGCGCGCGGAGTGCCCCAGGGTGTTGGAGGAGCCGCAAAGCGGAGCTTTTGCCTGGCTTAATGAGCTGATTTGGCGGGAGTTCTATCGTCATCTGATGGTGGCGCATCCCGCATTATGTATGCAGCGCCCCTTTATCGCGTGGACAGACCGGATACGCTGGAACCGCAGCGAGACAGACTTACAGGCCTGGCAGCAGGGCTGTACCGGCTATCCGATCGTCGATGCTGCCATGCGCCAGCTTAATCACACGGGCTGGATGCATAACCGGCTGCGGATGATCTGCGCCAGCTTTCTGGTCAAGGATCTGTTAATTGACTGGCGCGCGGGCGAACGTTATTTCATGTCCCAACTGCTGGATGGCGATCTGGCCGCTAACAACGGCGGCTGGCAGTGGGCGGCTTCCACCGGCACCGATGCGGTGCCTTATTTTCGTATTTTTAATCCGACGACTCAGGGCGAGCGTTTTGATCCGCAGGGGCATTTCATCCGCCGCTGGCTGCCTGAACTGGCGGAGGTGCCAGATAAAGATATTCATCAGCCGCATCGTTGGGCGCAAAAGGAGGGACGGGAACTCGACTATCCACTGCCAATCGTCGATCACCGCCAGGCGCGGCTGGATACGCTGGCGGCCTTTGAGGCTGCCAGGCGTTTTGATGGTAATTCAATGTGAGTATTGAGCAGCAGGGGATATGGCATTACGTGTGCTGATACTCAATGCCGGTTTAAATTTTGTGCTTTCATACCGTCACGTTAATGTTTCACCCATACGAGTTGATCGACATTGAAACCCAGCATGCGCGCGGTATTCAGGTAATCCAGTTTTACGGTTTGCGGAATCGTTGGCGTACGTGACAGTATCCACAGATAGTCACGATTCGGGCCGCTGACCAGCGCGTACTGGTAGTTGTCGTCCAGCTTGATCACGTTATAACCGCCATAGAATGGCCCAAAGAATGAGACTTTCAGCGCTGCGGTGGTTGTGGCGCCAGTGAAATATGCTTTCCCTTCGCTTTCATTCCACTTATTTTTTAATGGATTGTATCCACGGTTCAGCACACTGATGCCGCCATCGCTGCGTTTACCGTAGGTGGCGGTAACTTGCTCAAGGCCTTGTTCGAAGCGGTTTTCCAGACGCGCGACTTCATACCATTTCCCCAGATAACGGCTGGCATCGAAGTGAGTGACGGGCTGCACCCCCTTTGGCGGTGTCGGGGACTGACAGGCAACCAGCGTTAGCATAAGAGCGACTCCGGTCAAAACAGGCCATAGCTTCATGAGGGTTCCTTTCTTTTTCGTGGCGGGATGTTAAGTGTAGTGCAAACTTTTTCTATTTCATTCGGCCTGGTGTGTATCGTGGAGTGATTTTTTGCTGTTGCGCAGGGTTGTTTTAATCCCTATCTGTAATATTTAGTTCTGTGGTTGATGGTTAATTAATGATGACAGATGAGATGAGACTTAGGGGAGGGGAGAGTTATGCAATCTTCAGTAATTGTCACTCAACCGGTCGTTTATGTGATAACCTTTTTTATTACTGGTTGCAGAAAATATAATTTTTAGGCGTAAAACCCAGGATAATGAAAAGACTAGGATATAAGCTCCATTATTATATTAAAAGGATGGAGAATCTATCGAATTTAGAGTTTTTTTTTGCAATTCATCTTGATAATTTTTAGTACACCCTCACATATTCACATGGAGGGATTTCCTCTAGGAATATAAAGGAGAGTTACCATGAGTCTTAAGCCTGGTCCAAAACGCACAACAGAAGAATCAGAGAAAGAAGAACGTGATCGCCGGCAGCGTGTAGATCCTAAGAATCCAAATTCTATAGATAAACATGTTCCTCCGTTAAAACCGGCAAAACGACCTTAATGCAATATTGAAGTTTATATCGTTGTTTAACCTTTCTGAAGCCCAATAGCCTGAAAACGTACGATTGGGCTTCAGCTCCTACTGAGTGTTACACTCTTTTTAGTGAAGAATTTTCTTGGGCTATGGCGTAGATAACTGATTAATCTGTTCCAGTTACGCTGAGCCAGCACTATATGAATGCTTTTTGCAAAGCAAATGTCTGCTTTTCGCTCACAGCGGAGCTTCAGCTCAGTTAGCCCGTTTCGTGCCAGAAGCGGAAGTTGTTAATGGCATGATGTATGAACCAATGGAGAGCCGATCATCTATGCTCCTGTTAATCCATACTGGAAATATTGTTATCACTGGCCCTGCAACGGAAGCGCTAACTATATATTCTAACACTCCCATTGAGTCTACTACTTTGGTTAGGCAATTCTTACAGTTTAAAAGGACTTTTGGGGAGTTTTACTCGGCTAAATACCCGCCATCAATTGGATAAACTCCTCCGGTACAGAACGCTGAGTTATCTGACAGCAAAAACAATATGAAGTTTGCTATTTCTTGCATTTTTGCCATCCTTTTCATCGGGTGGCTATTTGCGAAACTACGTACGATATTTTCAGGAAATTCACTCATTCGTGGGGTTTGGACATAGCCCGGAGCGACCGCATTGATTCGAATACCTTGACATGCAAACTCTAGTGCTGCGGTTTGGGTTAAACCGATTATACCATGTTTAGCCACGGTGTAAGGTGCTAATCCTGGAATACCAACCAGGCCATTTACTGCGGATAAATTAACAATAGATCCACCAAACTTCATCATCTGAGGTATTTCATATTTAAGGCAGTAAAAAACGCCGCTCAATGAGGTGGCAATAACCTTATCCCAGTTTTCAACAGTCTGCTCTGTAATGTTTTTACCATGTTCACCTGTTAAGCCTGCATTATTTACAGCATAATCAAGTCTGCCGAAATGTTTGATAACCTCATCGATCATTTGCCGTACTTGTTCAGGCTGTGACACATCACATCCGATCCCTATCGCTTGTTGTCCCTGTGAAGATAATCGTTTCGCTTTTTGTTTAGCCTGCTCTGACGAGCGGGATACAATAACGACCTTAGTGTCATGTTTGTGTAATTGATCCGCGACTGCCTCACCTATACCTGCGGTACTTCCTGTTATGACAGCAACTTTATTCTGAAAATTCATAATTCCCCCTATGAAGTAGAATTGAGTCTTTCATCTGGGTTAGTATACAAATTAGCTGTGACAGTTTTTGTCAGTACTCTTTCTCCTCGCAGATCACTTCTTTTACTCTCCATTTTTTCAATAAAACTGTTCTGCTTTCACTATATATAGAATCCAGTTGCACTGTAGTCCCTCTGATTTTTAGTACCATTGCCAGTTAGAGTCCCCGGCCAGTTTTTGTCTTGCATAGATAACTGGCGGTATATCACCGAGTGAGCTATGCGGACGCTCCTCGTTATTGGATTTCCAGTTAATGGGATGGACTACCTCCTCCCTCTACGGTTAACTGTACGAAATATGCTCAGCAGGAGAATCACCATGAATATCGTATTTCTGGGTATTGCT
>NZ_QRAP01000016.1 GCF_003363015.1 Enterobacillus tribolii
AGCCATGATCAAACTCTTCAATTAAAGTTTGATGCTCAAAGAATCTTACTGTTAGTTCGTAATGAATTAACTGTTGTTCACTCTTCAAGACTTTTAATTTGTTTAATGTCCAAGGGACATGGATACAATGTCTTGTGAGTGCCCACACAGATTGTCTGATAAATTGTTAAAGAGCGTTGAGTCACCGGCTTCGCCGTAACTCGAGGTGGCGTATAATACGCTTTCCTCTTTCAGAGTCAATCCCATTTTATGAGATTTTCTCGTCAGCATCGATTCGTTTGCTTTGTGATGATGTTCACATGTGCCGTTTCGATGGAGGCGCATTATTAAGGATCTTGTGCCGCCAGACAACTGCTTTTTGATCTTTTTATTTCGATCGCCTATTTTTCCGCCCTTGCGTTTGGATCTTAAACGATCCGGCTGCGTTTCCCTCTGCACATTGATTGAATTTCCGCCGTCAGTGATTAGTATGAAGGCCTGCATCTATCTTTAAACGAGTGTTTTATATGTCTCAGTCGCTCCGGGCTTACCGCTCTTCCTTTCCGCAAGTCGCCTCATCCACATTCGTGGACCCTTCCAGCGTGGTTATTGGTGACGTAACGCTGGCCGATGATGTCAGTATCTGGCCGCTGGTTGCCATCCGTGGTGATGTTAACTTCATTGCGATCGGCGCCCGTACCAATATTCAGGACGGGACAGTGATCCACGTTACGCATAAAACCACGGAGAACCCGGACGGTTTCCCCACCCTCATCGGCGAGGACGTGACCGTGGGCCACAAAGCCATGCTGCATGGTTGCAGCATCGGCAACCGCGTTCTGGTCGGTATGAGCAGCGTCGTGCTTGACGGCGCAGTTGTTGAAGATGACGTGATTATCGGCGCCGGAAGCCTGGTATCACCCGGTAAACGTCTGGTCAGCGGCTATCTCTACTTTGGCAGCCCGGCCCGGCAGATCAGACCCCTGACACCCGAAGAGCGGGAGGGATTACTTTATTCAGCCAATAACTATGTGAAATGGAAGAATGATTATCTGGCGGATACGTCAAGCCAGATCCAACCTGACGCATCGTAGTCTTCGGCAAGGATCCGCTGCTCGGTCAGATCTTCAAGATCCCAGCGCATATCATCGAAGATCGTCAGCGGATCCGCGCCCTCTTTCAGGACGGTAAGATATCTCAGCGTCACGGCGCACTGTACCTGAAACCCGTTTACCAACGCCGGAAAACAAACGGCTTGCCGTTCTTCATCCCAGTGCCGGCGATCGGGAAACTGGATAGCCTGGTTCATAACGCCGCTTCTTCGCGTAATACAGCCAATACCGGAGCTATCTCCGGCATTACACCATGCCACAGCGCAAAAGCGTGAGCCGCCTGCCCCACCAGCATACCAAAGCCATCAGCCAACTGACCGGCCTGCCGCTGCAATGCCCAGTCAAGAAACGGCGTCAGCCCTTGCTGATAAAACATGTCATAGCAGGCGACGCTGCCGTTCACCACCGAATCCGGAAGGGCCGGGATCTCCCCTTGTAACCCGGAAGCCGTGGCGTTGATCACTAAATCGAATTGAGCGTCAGATAATTGTTCGAACGTCAGCGCCCGGATATCCCCGGCATGCTGAAACACGTCAACCAATTGCCTGGCACGCTCCGGCGTGCGATTGACGATCGTTACCGGGCAATCAAGCGACAACAGAGGATGGATAGCTCCCCGCGCCGCGCCGCCGGCGCCCACCAGCAGCACCCGTTTACCGGGTGTTATCATGCCCAGGCGCTCTAAATCACTCAGTAAACCAACGCCGTCGGTGTTATCACCCAACAACCGGCCATCATCCAGCCATTTCAGCGTATTCACGGCACCCGCAAGTCCGGCGCGTTCCGTCAACTCGTCCGCCATCTGGTAAGCACGCTCTTTAAACGGCGTCGTCACATTGGCCCCGGCGCCTCCCGCGCTGAAAAACTCAGTCACTGCCTGCTCAAAAGCATCATGCGGCGCCAACATTGTCCGGTAGGTCAGCGCCAGACCGGTTTGTTCGGAAAATAATGCATGGATCCGGGGAGACTTGCTGTGTTTTATCGGATTACCAAAAACGACGAATTGCTTCATATCCCTGCCTGACCTTACCCTTGTCTGAAAAGTTGCCCCGTGGCGGCATCCCGGATTTCCGATGGATTCAGCCTTCCTCCGACCTCACCTTCTGCAACCGGGAATCCGGCGCCGAACTGCGCCTTTACCTCACTGACGCTGCGGCACGGCGGCAAGCCGCTGAGATTCGCACTGGTAGAAACCACGGGTTTACCGTACTCAAGGCACAAACGACGCACCAGAGGATGATCGCTGACGCGCACCGCCAGCGTTGAAAATTTGCCGGTCAGCCACTTCGGCGTACTGCTTCTGGCAGGAAATACCCAGGTAACCGGGCCGGGCCAGCAGGCAAAGACTTCCGCCTTACGGGCTTGCGATAACGTGGAATCATCAACGTAGGGTTTTAACTGTTCGAAATCAGCGGCGATCAGGATCAGACCTTTTTCCCAGGAACGCTGCTTGAGCTGCAATAATGATTGCACCGCGTTTTCGCTGTCGGGATCGCAGCCTAAACCGAATACGGCCTCAGTGGGATACGCAATAACCCGCCCGTCGCGCAGCGCTGTAATCGCCTGCGCCAATGAAGAATTGTTCTGTATGGACATAGTGACTCAATAACGGTTTATTCGGATTCTGCAACCGGCTTGCCGCACAACTTGCTGGCGCAGAATAGTTTCATACCCTGAGCTGTCCGTTTCTCAACTAAAAGAGGATATTGGCAGATAACGCACGTACCGGCGACCGGTTTAAGGTTAATGGTAAACTGGCACTCGGGATAGCGATCGCAGGCATGAAACGTTTTCCCATAGCGCGACTTACGCTGTAACAGCTTTCCCTGTTGGCACTGCGGGCAGGTTATTGCCGTTTCATCCGGTTTATCGATCAGCTCCGTGTGGGTGCACGCCGGGTATTCACTGCATCCGATAAACATGCCATAGCGCCCCTGACGCAGTACCAGCGTCGCGCCGCATTCCGGACAAAGCTGCCTGTCCAGCACTTTGACGATATGGCCATCAGACTGCGCCCGCAACGGGCGGATATACTGACACTCAGGGTAACGGCTGCAGCCGAGAAACGGGCCGTGGCGACCACTCCGGATCACCAGTTCGGCCCCGCATTCCGGGCATGTTTCGGTGTTTTTTGTCGCAAATAACGTGCTGCTGTTGCTCATACCGGCTTCTTTTATCCTTCCCGCCATTAATGCAGGTAGCCTTCGTTAACCTCAAACAAAAGTTCTTCCATCTGCTCGTAGGCATTCTCATGCCCCGGAATATTGAACAACACCATCAGCACCACCCACTTTAGATCATCCAGATCAAATTCCGGCGTATCCAGCGCCATCACCCGCTCGATAGCCATCTCGCGGACTTCAGGCGTCAGCAACTGAATTTGTTCCAGAAACAGCAGGAATCCACGGCATTCGCTGTCCAGGCGTACGCATTCATCTTCCGTGTAAACCCGCAATGCCTGAGGATCCGCCCCCGTCAAATAAGACGGGACGTCGACATCCTGCAACATCGCCAGTTTTTCTAGCCAATTAAGGGCATTAAAAATGTCTGCTCGATCAAATCCTGCGCGGGTCAGATCATCCGTTAGCTTATCCTGATCGACACGCATCCCCGATTCTGTATGAATATAGGTTTCAAACAGGTACATTAGAACGTCGAACATGGCCTGCCCTCCTGACTCGGACATAACCACCGGAAACCACCTCAATCAAACCGTTTAATTCCAGATCCAGCAAGGCAACCGCCACTTCAGGAATCGATTGACCAACGCGTTCGGCGACGATGTCTATTGATACGACTTCATCTCCTACGTTAGCCAACACATGGGCAAATGGCAATCGCGTAACCTCTTCGTGTGCGGAAATAATTTCTTCTTTTTGCGGGTCGGCAACGGGAAGCCAGCATAATGAACCTGAGAGTTGCTCTATCACGTCCGCAGGCGTCGACACAAGGTAAGCGCCTTGCTGAATCAGCCAGTGTGTTCCCTCGCTTTCAGGACGATCCAAACCACCGGGAAGCGCAAAAACTTCACGTCCCTGTTCCAGGGCATAACGCGCCGTAATCAGCGATCCGCTTTTGCGCGTGGCTTCCACAACCAGGACACCCCGGCTCAGTCCGCTGATAATCCGGTTACGGCGGGGAAAATATTCCGGCCTGGCACGCTCGTAAGGCAGAAATTCGGAAACCAATGCGCCGCCCTGTTCGACGATGCGTTCAGCAAGCGGCCGGTGACTGGCAGGATGCAAACACGCAATGCCGCTGCCGAGCACTCCGATCGTCACGCCGCCGGCACTGAGACAGCCCCGGTGGCAAACGCCGTCAATCCCCAGCGCCAGGCCGCTGGTAATAACCAAACCTGCGGCGGAAAGCTCGGAGGCAAAATAAGCAGCCCATTGTTCGCCATATGCGCTGTATTTGCGGCTTCCGACCATCGCCAACTGCGTTTCAGACAAACAGTCCGGATTACCGCGCACAAACAACGCTGCCGGCGCTGAATTAATCTCATTAAGCAAAAAAGGATAGCCCGGTGAATCATACGGCAAGAGATGATTACCCGGCCGGGAAAGCCACGCCAGACTACGTGCCAACGTGTCGGCATCAACGGTGCGGAAGCTGGCGGCCTGTTCAGGCGTCATCGCGGCCTCAATCGTTGCGCCATCAACCCCGGACATCAGTTGCTGAGCAACGATAGCGCGATTTTTCCGCGTCAGCCCCTTCACCATTAATGCGCACAACCAGGCTTCCTGCCACTCCATAAAACACGGTATCCCCCGGCCTGCGCCGATTTGTTCGATAGGTAGACAATACTGTCAATCAGCCCAGGAACTGTCTAGAATAGAGAGTGAAAATCATTTATTAACCCGGAACGCGATCGAAAACATTTATGGCTGTATTGCAGGTATTACATTTTCCCGATGAGCGCTTGCGCACCAAAGCGCAACCCGTTGCAGAAGTTACCCCCGAAATTCAGCAAATCGTCGATGACATGTTTGACACGATGTACGCTGAGGAAGGGATCGGTCTGGCCGCCACGCAGGTGGATGTCCATCAACGCATTATCGTTATCGACGTCTCTGAAACCCGCGATCAGCGTCTGGTGCTGATTAATCCGGAATTGCTGGAAAGCGACGGTGAAACCGGCATTGAAGAAGGCTGTTTGTCCGTTCCTGAACACCGGGCGCTGGTTCCCCGTGCGGAAAGAGTGAAAGTTCGCGCCCTTGACCGTGAAGGCAAAACCTTCGAACTGGAAGCGGATGACCTGCTGGCGATTTGTATTCAGCATGAGATGGACCATCTCATTGGAAAACTGTTTGTCGACTACCTGTCACCGCTGAAACGTCAGCGCATCCGCCAGAAGCTGGAAAAGCTCTATAAGCAGCAGGAAAGAGATTCACGGCAGCCAGCCCGCTGATTAAAGGAATTCACAGTGTCCAAACCGCTACGCATTATTTTTGCCGGAACCCCCGACTTCGCCGCGCGTCATCTTGACGCGCTTCTTTCATCTGAACATCAGGTCATTGGCGTATTTACCCAGCCGGACCGCCCTGCCGGCAGGGGAAACAAGCTCACGCCCAGCCCGGTAAAGGTCTTGGCGGAACAACACGGCCTGCCGGTATTTCAGCCGGCATCGCTGCGCCCGGAAGAGAATCAGGCGTTGGTGGCCGCGCTGGAAGCGGACGTTATGGTCGTGGTGGCCTACGGCCTGATCCTGCCCAAAACGGTGCTCAGCATGCCCCGCCTGGGCTGCATTAACGTGCACGGCTCACTGTTGCCCCGCTGGCGCGGCGCAGCGCCGATTCAGCGCGCCCTGTGGGCCGGCGATCGGGAAACCGGCGTGACTATCATGCAGATGGACGTGGGGCTGGACACCGGCGACATGCTACATAAAGTATCCTGCGACATTACCGCGGAAGACACCAGCGCCACGCTCTACGATAAACTGGCCGAACTGGGGCCTCAGGGGCTGCTCGCAACCCTGACTCAGCTTGCCGATGGTACGGCGGCACCGGAAACCCAGGACGAAGCGCAGGTAACTTACGCAGAAAAGCTGAGTAAAGAAGAAGCCCGCCTGGACTGGACGCTTTCGGCCTCACAATTGGAACGCTGTATTCGCGCGTTCAACCCCTGGCCCGTGAGTTATTTTGTTATCGACGAACAGCCGGTAAAAGTGTGGCAGGCTCAGGTCCTCGCAGATAACGGAGGAAAACAGCCGGGCACTCTGCTTAGCGCAGACAAACATGGTATCGCCGTCGCAACAGGAGAAGGCGCACTGTTGATGACCCGGCTGCAACCCGCAGGCAAAAAAAGCATGCTGGCGCAGGACTTGCTGAACTCCCGCCGCGAATGGTTTACGCCGGGTAATCTGCTGGACTAAACGCTCCGCGGTGCGTCCCGGTATGGTGCGCACCGCTTCTCTCAACCTCCCGGTTCGCGGTACACTCCCCCTCATATTATTTTTGTCTGACGCAATCAGCATCCATACGCCATGAAAAACGCTCCCTATAACGTTCGGGCGATCGCCGCCAAAGCCATTTACCAAGTTCTGGATCAGGGGCAGTCCCTGAGCAACGTACTTCCTGAACTTAATCGTTCACTCAGCGATAAAGATAAGCCCTTGCTCCAGGAGTTAAGTTTCGGGGTGCTGAGAACGCTTCCTTTGCTGGAATGGTGCATTCAGCAACTGATGGCAAAAGTGATGACGGGCAAGCAGCGTCCTCTGCATTACCTGCTGATGGTGGGCATCTATCAACTGGTCTATACCCGAATCCCTCCCCATGCCGCTCTGGCGGAAACTGTCAACGGCGCGGTTGCCCTGAAAAAGCCACAGCTGAAGGGATTGATTAACGGCGTGCTGCGTCAGTTTCAGCGGCAGCAGGACGATCTGCTGCAACGGGTGCAGAATGTCCGCAACCATCTGTTGCACCCGGAGTGGTTGCTCAAGCGTCTGCAACATGCTTATCCCGAACAATGGCGGGAAATCATCGAGGCCAATAACCAAAAACCACCGATGTGGCTGCGCGTTAACCGTAATCACCACAGCCGGGCCGATTACCTTTCGCTTTTAGCAGAAGCGGGCATCACGGCGTTTCCCCACGAAACTTACCCGGATGCCATCCGGCTGGAAACGCCGCTCGGCGTACAGCAACTTCCCGGCTTTGATCAGGGTTGGGTTACGGTCCAGGACGCCAGCGCCCAGCACTGCGTCGACCTCCTGGCACCTGAAGATCATGACGTAATCCTTGACCTCTGCTGCGCGCCGGGCGGAAAAACGACGCATATCCTGGAAGCTGCGCCCAAAGCACAGGTGCTGGCCGTGGATATCGACGAAGGAAGGCTTGCCCGCGTGCGGGAAAACCTGCATCGTCTTTCGCAACAGGCTGAAGTACGTTGCGGCGATGGGCGTGATCCGCACGCCTGGGCCGGAGAGCGTCAGTTTGATCGCATTCTGCTGGATGCGCCTTGTTCGGCTACCGGCGTTATCCGCCGTCATCCTGATATCAAATGGCTGCGGCGCGATGCCGATATCGCTGAGCTTGCCGCCTTACAGCGGGAGATTCTGCAGGCCGTTTGGCCCCGGCTGAAGTCGGGTGGAACGATGGTCTACGCTACCTGTTCCGTTCTGCCGGAGGAAAATGCGCTGCAAATTGCGCAGTTTCTTGCATCCACGCCGGATGCCAAACTGGAAGACACGGGCACGCCGGCGCATCCGGGGCTGCAAAATTTACCCGCTCCCCAGCAGGGAGACGGCTTCTTTTACGCTAAGCTGATTAAGGTCTGAACGATGCGTCCGAAAGGCGCGGGCAACAGCCAGGAAACATTATGAAAATCATCATCCTCGGAGCCGGCCAGGTCGGCGGCACGTTAGCGGAAAATTTAGTCGGCGAAAATAACGACATCACCCTTGTCGATACCAACGGCGCACGTTTACGCCAGCTACAGGATCAATTCGACCTGAGGGTCGTACAGGGCCACGGCTCACATCCAAGAGTATTGCGCGATGCAGGCGCGGATGACGCGGACATGTTGGTTGCCGTCACCAGCTCCGACGAAACGAACATGGTCGCCTGTCAGGTTGCCTATACGCTGTTCAATACGCCCAACCGCATCGCCCGTATCCGCGCTACCGATTATCTGCGCGAAGAAGACCGGCTGTTTAACGCGGAAGCCGTGCCTATTGACCACCTGATTTCGCCGGAAAAACTGGTCACCGACTATGTTTACCGCCTGATTGAATATCCCGGAGCCTTGCAGGTAGTGAACTTTGCCGAAGGGAAAGTCAGCCTGGCCGCAGTGAAAGCTTACTATGGCGGCCCGCTGGTCGGTAATGCGCTCTCTTCCCTGAAAGAGCACATGCCGCATATCGACACCCGGGTAGCCGCTATTTTCCGGCAGGACCGGCCGATCCGCCCCCAGGGCTCTACCGTTATCGAAGCCGGCGATGAAGTCTTTTTCGTTGCCGCTTCACAGCATATCCGGGCAGTGATGAGCGAGCTGCAGAGGCTGGAAAAGCCCTATAAACGCATCATGATTGTTGGAGGCGGCAACGTAGGCGCCGGACTGGCGCAGAGGCTGGAAAAGGATTACAGCGTCAAATTGATTGAACGTAACCAACAGCGGGCAGCAGAGCTGGCGGAAAAGCTGCACAACACGATCGTCTTCTACGGCGATGCATCCGATCAAGAGCTGCTTACGGAGGAGCACATTGAGCAGGTCGATGTGTTTATCGCGCTAACCAACGACGATGAAGCCAACATTATGTCCGCCATGCTGGCCAAGCGGCTCGGCGCCAAAAAAGCGATGGTGCTGATTCAGCGCAGCGCCTATGTCGACTTGGTTCAGGGCGGCGTGATTGATATCGCTATTTCGCCACAGCAGGCCACGATTTCCGCCTTGCTGGGGCACGTGCGTAAAGCGGATATCGTCAGCGTCTCTTCATTACGCCGCGGCGTTGCGGAAGCAATAGAAGCTATTGCTCATGGTGACGAGAGCACGTCAAAAGTTGTGGGTCGCAAAGTGGAGGAGATCAAACTGCCTCCCGGCACGACTATCGGTGCGATCGTTCGCGGAGACGAGGTCATTATTGCTAATGGCGAATCCGGTATTGAACAAGGCGATCATGTCATCATGTTTTTAACAGACAAGAAATTTATTACTGACGTTGAACGCCTGTTCCAGCCCAGTCCTTTCTTCCTGTAAGCCATCACATTTACGTCATAATGTCCTTCAACAGGGCATTATGACGATAACCCTTATTTTCATACGTCAATTTCCTTGCCTGCAAAATGGCTCTTTAACGGCATCTGCTTTTGGCAAATAATATAAGCTTTGGTTAAACTTGTTATATTACTTTTTCAAGGAGAGTGGACAATGAGCTTTTTAAAAGAATTTCGTGAGTTTGCCATGCGTGGCAACGTCGTCGATCTGGCAGTGGGTGTTATTATCGGCGCCGCGTTCGGAAAGATTGTTTCCTCATTGGTTGCCGATATTATTATGCCCCCTCTGGGACTGCTGATTGGTGGGGTGGACTTCAAACAGTTCCACTGGATTTTGCGCGCAGCGCAAGGCGAAGTGCCCGCAGTAGTGATGAACTACGGTCAGTTTATTCAGAATATTTTTGATTTTATCATCGTCGCCTTTGCTATTTTCCTCGCCATCAAGTTGATGAACAAGCTGCGTCGTAATCAAGAAGAAAAACCCGCAGCACCGCCGGAGCCGACGGCCGAAGAAAAACTGTTGACGGAAATTCGTGATTTGCTGAAAGAGAAGAAATAGAAAACTCTGAATGCCTACATTAAAAAAAGCCGCTGCAGCGGCTTTTTTTAATAACAGAAAGCGAAGGAAGAACGGACATAAACACCATCGCAATGACGCTTATGTCCGGCCTCCCAGCCGCCCGATTTGCCATGTTTCTCTTTGCGACGATAGCTGCCTTTGCCTTTCACGTTCTTTTCAACCCGCTGTTTAAATAACGGGTCATGCAACAGAGCATGCAGTGCATTATCAGCAATCTGCCCCTTTGTGTGACGATATTTCGCCATAGTAAACCTCTTCTCAATATGGTTTTTTATTTAGATGGCCGCGTAAATCAATATGCGACAACTTTTCTGCAGCCCCCTGCTCCAGGGTCTCCAGAATGGAACAATATGTACTGGCATGAGCCTTACCACAACAGGCATCACTCAGCCGTTTGAGAGAATCACGCATCCGCGCCAGTTCCCGGAGCTTATTTTCCACCTCGGCCAGCCTGGCGTCTACTATAGATTTTGACTCCTCACAGGTATGATGCTCAGGATCAACGCGTATAGAGAGTAACTCGCGGATAGCCTCAAGCGTAAAGCCAAGCTGCTTGGCATAACGGATGAAACGCAGTCGCTGCAGATCCTGCTCGTTGTAAAGGCGAAACCCGCCTTCGCTACGCACATCATGCCCCATCATCCCTTGCTTCTCGTAGTAGCGGATCGTATCAGGCGTAACATCAACAAGCTTGGCAAGTTGTCCTATGCGATACATCATTCCTTACCTTCCTTACCTTCCTTACCTTCCTTACCTTCCTTACCTTCCTTACCTTCCTTACCTTCCTTACCTTCCTTACCTTCCTTACCTTGATCAGCAAAACGCCCGCTAAGAGCGCTGGCATAGTCCCGGCTTAAAAACGTGGTATCCATTCCGGCTTGCTGCAAGCGAAACGCCAGTAACGCCAGGCGACCACTCAGCACCATAAAATCCGGATGATCAGGAGATAAATAACGCAGCATATTGCTGATGGTGACAGCTTCTTTACGTTGCTCCAGCTCAGGCGGAAGACAACCGGCATTTTTCAGCAAACGATAACCCGCCCTCAGCTCCGGAGGAACATGGCTGTCATCATCCAGATTCAAAGGCTCGCCGCTGCCCGGCAGAGAATCAAAATCGCCACGCTTCTGTGCCTCGCTAATGTGCCTTTCGGCCCATTCGTCAATCAGCCACACGTTTCCTCCGAATTTCCCGGCTACTTCCGGGCCAGCTTAAGAGCTGCAAGAGATAAAATAAAGTGTTCCTCTTATCGCAGGCATAAAAAAACCGGGCCTAAGCCCGGTTTTTTCAAGCAACGTACGGATTACTCCGCAGTTGCTACTTCTGCTTGAGACTCAGCACGATCAACCAGCTCGATGTATGCCATCGGCGCGTTGTCGCCTGCGCGGAAGCCACACTTCAGAATACGAGTGTAACCACCGGCACGGCTCGCGAAACGCGGGCCCAGCTCGTTAAACAGTTTTGCCACGATCTCGTTATCACGAGTACGGGCGAATGCCAGACGACGATTAGCAACGCTGTCGGTCTTGGCAAGAGTAATCAGCGGCTCAACCACGCGACGCAGCTCTTTCGCTTTCGGCAGGGTCGTCTTGATGATTTCATGACGAACCAAAGAGCCGGCCATGTTACGGAACATAGCTTGGCGATGGCTGCTATTACGGTTCAGTTGACGACCACTCTTACGATGGCGCATGACCTTATCCTTCTCAGTAAAACCTTAACCTGTGATCCGGTTACTCGTCAGCAATGCTTGCCGGCGGCCAGTTTTCCAGGCGCATGCCCAGAGACAGACCACGTGAGGCCAGCACGTCTTTAATCTCGGTAAGAGATTTTTTACCCAGGTTCGGCGTTTTCAGCAACTCAACCTCGGTACGCTGTACCAGATCACCGATGTAGTGGATAGCTTCTGCCTTGAGGCAGTTCGCAGAGCGGACAGTCAATTCCAGATCGTCAACAGGGCGCAGCAGAATCGGATCAAACTCCGGCTTCTCTTCTTTCACTTCCGGCTGACGTACGTCACGCAGGTCAACGAAAGCTTCCAGTTGTTCAGCCAGGATAGTCGCCGCACGACGGATTGATTCTTCCGGATCAATCGTGCCGTTGGTTTCCATCTCGATTACCAGCTTGTCCAGGTCGGTACGCTGTTCAACACGCGCTGCTTCAACATTGTAGGCAATTCGCTCTACAGGGCTGTAGCAGGCGTCGACAAGCAGACGGCCGATCGGGCGCTCATCTTCTTCCGAATGAATTCGGGCAGAAGCCGGCACATAACCGCGGCCACGCTGAACTTTGATACGCATGCTAATAGATGCATTTTCATCAGTCAGATGGCAGATCACATGCTGCGGCTTGACGATTTCGACATCACCATCATGGGTGATGTCGGCTGCAGTCACAGGGCCAATGCCAGACTTATTCAGGGTAAGAATAACTTCATCTTTTCCTTGAACTTTCACCGCCAGCCCTTTCAGGTTGAGCAGGATTTCCAGGATATCTTCCTGAACGCCCTCTTTGGTGCTGTACTCATGCAGTACACCATCAATCTCAACCTCGGTCACCGCGCAACCCGGCATTGATGAAAGCAGAATACGGCGCAGTGCGTTACCCAGAGTATGGCCGAAGCCACGCTCTAACGGCTCAAGGGTCACCTTGGCGTGCGTCGAACTCAGTTGCTCGATATCTACCAGGCGCGGTTTTAGAAACTCTGTCACAGAACCCTGCATTGTGTCCTCTCTTTGGTACTAAGCTTTACTTGGAGTAAAGCTCGACGATCAGGTGTTCGTTAATGTCCGCAGACAGATCGGTACGCTCAGGCATACGCTTGAACACGCCTTCCATCTTAGCAGCATCAACTTCCAGCCAAGTCGGCTTTTCACGCTGCTCAGCCAGCTCCAGAGCGGCTTTAACGCGAGATTGCTTTTTCGCTTTCTCACGGATGCTGACTACGTCATTCGGAGATACCTGATAAGAAGCGATGTTAACAACGCGGCCATTTACCATGACAGCTTTGTGGCTCACCAGCTGACGTGCTTCCGCACGCGTGGCGCCAAAGCCCATACGGTAAACAACGTTGTCCAGACGGCCTTCCAGCAGTTGCAGCAGGTTTGCACCTGTGTTGCCTTTCAGACGGGCTGCTTCTTTATAATAGTTACGGAATTGACGCTCCAGAACACCGTAAATACGACGAACTTTTTGCTTTTCACGCAACTGCACACCGTAGTCAGACAGACGCGGTTTACGCGCGCCGTGCTGGCCAGGTGCCTGTTCAATTTTACACTTGGAATCGATCGCACGAACACCAGACTTCAGGAACAGGTCGGTGCCCTCACGACGGCTCAGCTTGAGCTTAGGACCCAAATATCTTGCCATTTTATTTCTCCAACAATCCTAGAAAACGACCGCGTTATACGCGACGTTTTTTCGGCGGACGACAACCGTTATGAGGGATCGGAGTCACATCAGTAATGTTCGTGATGCGGAAACCAGCCGCGTTCAATGCGCGGATAGTAGACTCACGGCCCGGACCAGGTCCTTTAACCATAACTTCCAGATTCTTAATACCGTACTCTTTCACTGCTTCTGCACAGCGCTCTGCTGCAACCTGAGCCGCGAACGGAGTAGATTTACGAGAACCACGGAAACCGGAACCACCGGCTGTTGCCCAACCCAAAGCGTTACCTTGACGATCGGTAATAGTCACAATGGTGTTGTTGAAAGAAGCATGGATATGAGCCACACCGTCAGAGACTTGCTTTCTTACACGCTTGCGTGCACGAATAGGTGCCTTTGCCATTATTCAATCACCCCGATTATTTCTTGATCGGTTTGCGCGGACCCTTACGGGTACGAGCGTTGGTCTTGGTGCGCTGACCGCGAACCGGCAGACCACGACGATGACGCAAACCACGATAAGTACCAAGGTCCATCAGACGCTTGATGCTCAGGGTAACTTCACGACGCAGATCACCTTCTACAGTGTATTTGGCAACTTCGTCACGCAGCTTATCGATTTGCTCTTCAGACAGCTCACTGATCTTAACATTTTCAGCAATGCCCGTTGCGGCGCAGATGGCCTGAGAACGGGTTTTGCCGACACCAAAAATCGCGGTTAATGCGATAACGGTATGTTTATGATCAGGAATGTTAATGCCTGCTATACGGGCCACTATGCACTCCTATAATTCATATACAACAGCACCAGTCTGAAAAGCCCGTTTTCAGGATACTCAAAAGATGCTGCAGCAACTAACAAAAGATTGGCTGGCTAATCTAGCCAGCTCAATCCAACTTTGCAAGAAAAATATGCGAGATAAATCAGCCTTGACGCTGTTTATGCTTCGGCTCGGCGCTGCAAATCACACGAACTACACCGTTACGCTTAACGATTTTGCAGTTACGACATAATTTCTTGACGGAAGCACGAACTTTCATTTTTACTCTCCGTAACTTCTCAGACGAACATTAACGGCCGAAGCCTTTCAGGTTCGCTTTCTTCAATGCAGACTCATACTGACTGGACATCATCAGAGTTTGCACTTGAGCCATAAAGTCCATGATGACGACAACCACGATGAGCAGTGAAGTACCACCAAAATAGAAAGGTACTTTCATGGCATCACGCATGAACTCCGGGATCAGGCAGATAAAGGTAATATACAAGGCGCCAATCAGAGTCAGACGCGTCATAACCTTATCGATATACTTCGCCGTTTGCTCTCCCGGACGAATCCCAGGTACGAATGCCCCGGACTTCTTCAGGTTATCCGCTGTTTCACGCGGGTTGAAAACCAACGCCGTGTAGAAGAAACAGAAGAAGATGATTGCAGACGCATAGAGTAACACATAAAGCGGTTGCCCAGGCTGCAAATACAGCGAAATTGTAGTCAGCCAGTTCCAACCGGTACCGCCCCCGAACCATGACGCGATGGTCGCCGGGAACAGAATAATGCTGGAAGCAAAAATTGCCGGGATAACACCCGCCATATTCACTTTCAACGGTAAATGTGTGCTCTGTGCCGCGTAAACACGACGACCTTGCTGACGCTTGGCGTAGTTAACAACGATACGACGCTGACCACGCTCTACGAAAACAACGAAGAAGGTTACCGCGAACACCAAAACTGCAACCAACAGCAACAGGAGGAAGTGCAGGTCGCCTTGCCGCGCCTGCTCAATAGTATGGCCAATTGCCGGCGGTAAACCCGCCACAATCCCCGCGAAGATAATGATTGAAATACCGTTACCGATACCCCGTTCAGTTATCTGCTCACCCAGCCACATCAGGAACATCGTCCCGGTAACCAGGCTCACTACCGCAGTGAAGTAGAAAGCAAAGCCCGGATTAATCACCAGACCTTGCATTCCCGGCATATTCGGCAGACCGGTAGCAATACCGATCGACTGAAATATGGCTAATACCAGCGTGCCGTAACGGGTATACTGACTAATCTTACGACGGCCAGCCTCCCCTTCTTTCTTAATCTCCGCTAACGCCGGATGAACCACCGTCAGCAACTGGATAATAATTGATGCCGAAATATACGGCATGATACCCAGTGCAAAGATAGAAGCACGGCTGAGAGCACCACCAGAGAACATGTTGAACATTTCAATGATGGTGCCTCTCTGCTGCTCAAGCAGTTTGGCAAGTACAGTGGCATCAATACCAGGGATCGGAATAAAAGAGCCAATACGGAATACAATCAGCGCCCCAATCACAAACAACAGTCTGCGCTTGAGTTCGCCAACACCACCTTTGGCACTCTGAAAATCTAATCCTGGTTGCTTAGCCATCTGCTACTTATTCCTCAATTTTACCGCCAGCAGCTTCGATAGCAGCGCGAGCACCTTTGGTCACACGCAGGCCACGAACGGTCACAGCGCGATTGATTTCGCCAGACAGCATGATCTTAGCAAATTCAATCTGCGGGCCGATTACGTTAGCTGCTTTCAGCGCGTTCAGGTCGATAACGTCGCCTTCCATGCGGGCCAGGTCAGACAGACGAATTTCTGCCGTAACCATTGCCTTGCGGGAGGTGAAGCCGAATTTCGGCAGACGACGATATAACGGCATCTGGCCGCCTTCAAAACCACGACGTACGCCACCGCCAGAACGAGACTTCTGACCTTTGTGACCACGGCCGCCGGTTTTACCCAGGCCAGAACCGATACCACGACCCAGACGCTTGGAAGCGTGCTTGGACCCTTCGGCCGGAGACAGAGTATTTAAACGCATCTCTTACTCCTCAACTTTAACCATGAATGAAATCGCGTTAACCATACCGCGAACAGCAGGAGTATCCTCGCGCTCTACGGTGTGGCCAATACGACGCAGACCCAGGCCAAGCAGCGTTGCCTTATGCTTCGGCAAACGACCGATCGCACTGCGGGTTTGAGTAATTTTAATAGTCTTTGCCATGGTCTGTTACCCCAGAATTTCTTCGACGGTTTTACCACGCTTGGCAGCGACCATTTCCGGGGATTTCATGCTGGCCAGGCCATCGATAGTCGCACGAACCACGTTGATCGGGTTGGTGGAACCATATGCCTTAGCCAGAACGTTATGTACCCCAGCGACTTCCAGGACGGCGCGCATTGCACCACCGGCGATGATACCGGTACCTTCGGAAGCCGGCTGCATGAATACGCGGGAACCCGTGTGAGCACCTTTAACCGGGTGCTGCAGAGTACCGCTGTTCAGCGCGACGTTCATCATGTTGCGACGGGCTTTTTCCATCGCTTTCTGGATCGCTGCCGGAACTTCACGCGCTTTACCGTAACCAAAACCAACGCGACCGTTACCATCGCCTACTACAGTCAGAGCTGTGAAGGAGAAAATACGACCACCCTTAACGGTTTTAGATACGCGATTTACCGCGATCAGCTTTTCCTGCAGTTCGCCAGCTTGTTTTTCGATGTGAGCCATCTTACACCTCTACCTTAGAACTGAAGGCCAGCTTCACGGGCAGCATCTGCCAGTGCCTGGACACGACCATGATATTGGAAACCAGAGCGATCAAAAGAAACGTCTTTGATGCCTTTTTCCAGAGCACGCTCGGCAATAGCTTTACCTACTGCGGCAGCGGCGTCTTTGTTTCCGGTGTATTTCAGCTGTTCACTGATTGCTTTTTCTACAGTAGAAGCGGCAACCAGAATTTCAGAACCATTCGGTGCAATTACCTGTGCGTAAATATGACGCGGGGTACGATGTACCACCAGGCGAGTAGCACCCAGCTCTTTGAGCTTGCGGCGTGCGCGGGTCGCACGACGGATACGAGCAGATTTCTTATCCATAGTGTTACCTTACTTCTTCTTAGCCTCTTTGGTACGCACGACTTCGTCGGCGTAACGAACACCTTTGCCTTTGTAAGGCTCAGGACGACGGTAAGCGCGCAGGTTAGCCGCAACTTGACCGATCAGCTGCTTATCAGCGCCTTTCAGCACGATTTCAGTCTGAGACGGACATTCAGCGGTGATGCCTGCCGGCAGTTCGTGATCGATCGGGTGAGAGAAACCCAGAGACAGGTTTACTACATTACCTTTGACCGCGGCACGATAACCAACACCTACCAGTTGAAGCTTTTTGGTGAAGCCTTCGGTAACACCGATCACCATTGCGTTCAGCAGCGCACGCGTGGTACCCGCCTGGGCCCATGCGTTCACAAAGCCTTCGCGCGGAGCAAAGGTCAATGCGTTTTCAGCATGCTTCACTTCAACAGCTTCATGGATAGTGCGAGACAGCTCGCCATTTTTACCTTTAATCGTAACTACCTGACCGTTGAGTTTTACCTCTACGCCGGCAGGAACGACGACGGGTGCTTTAGCAACACGAGACATTCTTTCCTCCGGATTAAGCTACGTAGCAGATAATCTCGCCACCCAGACCAGCCTGGCGAGCTGCACGATCAGTCATAACACCTTTAGAGGTAGAAACAACTGCGATACCCAGACCGGCCATAACTTTCGGCAGCTCATCTTTTTTCTTATAGATGCGCAGACCAGGGCGGCTGATACGCTGAATGCTTTCTACCACCGGCTTGCCCTGGAAGTACTTCAGTACCAGTTCCAGAACAGGCTTGGTGTCGCCTTCAATCTTGAATTCTTCAATAAAACCTTCTTCCTTCAGCACGTTGGCAATTGCCACTTTCAGCTTGGAGGAAGGCATGGTGACCGCAACTTTGTTCGCGGCCTGACCGTTACGGATACGGGTCAGCATATCCGCGATCGGATCTTGCATGCTCATCTGTCTTTACTCCCGTGATTCAATTGGTGACAATTACCAGCTAGCCTTCTTCAGACCCGGGATTTCACCGCGCATAGCGGCTTCACGGACCTTAATACGGCTCAACCCGAACTTACGCAGGAAAGCGTGCGGACGGCCAGTTTGGCGGCAGCGGTTACGCTGACGGCTCGGGCTGGAATCACGCGGCAGAGTCTGCAGCTTAAGAACAGCGTTCCAACGATCTTCGTCAGAAGCATTCGTATCAGAGATGATCGCTTTCAGTTCAACGCGTTTAGCAAAGAACTTATCAGCTAATTTCACGCGCTTAACTTCACGCGCTTTCATGGATTGCTTAGCCATTAGTAACCCTTACTTGCGGAACGGGAAGTTGAACGCGGTCAGCAGCGCACGACCTTCTTCATCGGAATTCGCTGTGGTGGTAATGGTAATATCCAAACCACGTACGCGATCGACTTTGTCATAGTCGATTTCCGGGAAAATGATCTGCTCACGCACACCCATGCTGTAGTTACCACGACCGTCAAAGGACTTAGCGGACAGGCCACGGAAGTCACGGACACGCGGTACAGCAATAGAAATCAGACGCTCAAAGAACTCCCACATGCGTTCGCCACGCAGAGTTACTTTACAGCCGATCGGATAGCCCTGGCGGATTTTGAAGCCTGCAACAGATTTGCGTGCTTTGGTGATCAACGGCTTTTGACCGGAGATTGCTGCCAGATCAGCTGCTGCGTTATCCAGCAGTTTCTTGTCAGCGATCGCTTCACCAACACCCATGTTCAGGGTGATCTTCTCGACCCGAGGGACTTGCATGACAGAATGGTAGCCAAACTGAGTCATCAGCTGTTTGACTACTTCGTCTTTGTAGTAATCATGCAGTTTCGCCATCGTACTACTCCAAATTACTTAATAGTTTCGCTGTTAGATTTGAAGAAACGGACTTTTTTGCCGTCTTCAAACCGGAAGCCTACACGGTCAGCCTTGCCGGTAGCCGCATTGAAGATTGCAACGTTAGAAACCTGAATAGCGGCTTCTTTTTCAACGATGCCACCCGGTTGGTTCAGGGCCGGAACCGGCTTCTGATGTTTTTTAACCAGGTTGATACCTTCAACAATGACCTTACCAGAAGACAGGACACTCTTAACTTTACCGCGCTTGCCTTTATCTTTGCCGGTCAGCACGATAACTTCGTCATCACGACGGATTTTCGCTGCCATGGATTCGCTCCTTAAAGTACTTCTGGTGCCAGGGAGATAATTTTCATGAACTTCTCAGAACGAAGCTCACGAGTTACCGGCCCAAAAATACGCGTACCGATCGGCTGCTCACTGTTGTTGTTCAACAGTACACAAGCATTGCCGTCGAAGCGAACGACAGAACCGTCAGGGCGACGAACACCCTTCCTGGTGCGCACCACCACCGCCTTCAGCACATCGCCTTTCTTCACCTTACCACGCGGAATTGCTTCCTTGATGGTGATCTTGATGATGTCGCCGACGCCTGCGTAGCGACGGTGCGAGCCACCCAGAACCTTGATACACATTACGCGACGTGCACCGGAGTTGTCGGCGACGTTCAGCATAGTCTGTTCTTGGATCATTTCAGTGCTCCGCTAATGTCAACTACTACTTCATGACCCGGAATGGGTCGTTAAAATACCCCCACAATTAAGGGCGCAGCATTATAACACCGCATCCAGATTATGGGTAGAAAAAATAAACGGCCCAGTAGCTGAGCCGTTTATCTTATTTTGAAAGCGCTTACTGTATTACAGAATCGCTTTCTCTACAACGCGAACCAGCGTCCAGGACTTGGTCTTGGACAGCGGACGGCATTCGCTGATTTCTACAACGTCGCCGATACCGCATTCATTGTTCTCGTCGTGTACGTGCATTTTGGTCGTACGCTTGATGAATTTACCGTAAATCGGGTGCTTCACCATACGCTCGATCGCAACAACGATGGATTTCTCCATTTTGTTGCTGACTACGCGACCTTGCAGAGTACGGATATTATCAGTCATTACGCACCCGCCTTCTCAGTCAGTAAAGTCTTAACGCGTGCGACGTTACGACGCACTTGCTTCAACAGGTGAGATTGTTGCAGCTGGCCGCTTGCGGCCTGCATGCGCAGGTTGAACTGTTCGCGCAGCAGGTTCAACAGCTCGGCGTTCAGCTCTTCAACGCTTTTCTCACGCAGCTCTTTTGCTTTCATTACATCACCGTCTTAGTTACAAAGGTGGTTTTGATCGGCAGTTTCGCTGCTGCCAGCTTGAAGGCCTCACGGGCCAGCTCTTCAGGCACGCCATCCATTTCGTACAGGACTTTACCCGGCTGAATCAAGGCAACCCAATACTCCACGTTACCTTTACCTTTACCCATACGAACTTCCAGCGGCTTCTCGGTGATCGGCTTGTCCGGGAACACACGGATCCAGATCTTACCCTGACGCTTAACCGCACGAGTCATCGCACGACGCGCTGCTTCGATTTGGCGAGCAGTCAGACGGCCACGGCCAACAGCTTTCAGACCGAAAGTGCCGAAGCTCACATCCGCACCGGCAGCCAGGCCACGGTTACGGCCTTTGTGCACTTTACGGAATTTTGTACGCTTTGGTTGTAACATCAGCGACTCTCCTTACTTACGGCCTTTACGCTGCTGCTTTTTCGGTTGAGCAGCCGGTTTTTCCGGTTGTTCAACAGCAGCCATACCACCCAGGATCTCACCTTTGAAGATCCATACCTTAACGCCGATTACACCGTAAGTGGTGTGCGCTTCAGAGGTGTTGTAGTCGATGTCCGCACGCAGCGTGTGCAACGGAACGCGACCTTCACGGTACCATTCGGTACGTGCGATCTCGGCGCCGCCCAGGCGGCCACTGACTTCAACTTTAATACCTTTAGCGCCCAGACGCATGGCGTTCTGTACCGCACGCTTCATAGCACGACGGAACATCACACGACGCTCCAGCTGAGAAGTGATGCTGTCAGCAACCAGTTTAGCGTCCAGTTCCGGCTTACGAACTTCGGCGATGTTGATTTGCGCCGGCACGCCCGCGATGTCCGCGACGACCTTACGCAGTTTTTCTACGTCTTCGCCTTTCTTACCGATAACGATACCCGGGCGAGCAGTGTGAATGGTCACACGGATGCTCTTGGCCGGACGCTCGATAACGATGCGAGAAACAGACGCTTTTTCCAGTTCCTTGTTCAGGTACTGGCGAACTTTAAAATCGCTGTCCAGGTTGTCAGCGAATTCTTTAGTATTCGCGTACCAGGTAGAGTTCCAAGGTTTGACAATACCCAGGCGAATACCATTAGGATGTACTTTCTGACCCATTGCTAGTCTCCAGAGTCTCAGCGATCGGACACAACCACAGTAATGTGGCTGGTGCGCTTCAGGATGCGATCCGCACGACCTTTTGCACGCGGCATAATGCGCTTCATGCTCGGGCCTTCGTCGACGAAAATCTTCGCAACTTTCAGATCATCGATGTCAGCGCCATCGTTGTGCTCTGCGTTAGCAATAGCAGACTCAAGTACCTTCTTAACCAGACCAGCAGCTTTCTTGTTGGTGTAGGTCAGAATTTCCAGAGCTTGCGACACTTTCTTACCGCGAACGAGGTCAGCCACCAGGCGAACCTTCTGAGCAGAAGAACGAGCATGGCGATGTTTAGCGATAGTTTCCATCTCTTCCTCCTACCTTATTTCTTCTTGGCTTTTTTATCAGCCGCGTGGCCGCGATAAGTACGAGTCGGCGCGAATTCACCCAGTTTGTGACCGACCATTTCATCGGCGACAAAAACAGGAACGTGCTGACGACCATTATGGACAGCGATGGTCAAACCGATCATGTTGGGAAAGATCGTTGAACGACGGGACCAAGTCTTAATAGGCTTCTTGTCTCCGCTTTCCACCGCTTTCTCTACCTTCTTCAGCAAGTGCAGGTCAATAAAAGGACCTTTCTTGAGAGAACGTGGCATGGCTTATCCTCTAAAATTATTTTTTGCTACGGCGACGTACGATGAATTTATCAGTACGCTTGTTGCTGCGAGTCTTCTTACCTTTGGTCTGAATGCCCCACGGCGTTACCGGGTGCTTACCAAAGTTACGACCTTCACCACCACCATGCGGGTGATCCACCGGGTTCATGGCAGTACCACGAACGGTCGGACGAATACCACGCCAGCGGCTTGCACCAGCTTTACCCAGTACGCGCAGCATATGCTCAGAGTTGCCTACTTCGCCCAGCGTTGCACGGCAGTCAGAAGGCACCTTGCGCATTTCGCCGGAGCGCAGACGCAGGGTGACATAAGAGCCTTCACGAGCAACGATCTGTACGTAAGTACCGGCTGAACGAGCCAGCTGACCGCCTTTACCCGGCTTCATTTCCACGTTATGAACGGTGGAACCAACCGGAATATTGCGCATCGGCAGGGAGTTGCCCGGTTTGATGGCAGCATCAACGCCAGACTGAATCTGGTCGCCAGCTTTCAGGCCTTTCGGGGCCAGGATGTAACGACGCTCGCCGTCTTTGTACAGAACCAGCGCGATATTCGCGGAACGGTTCGGATCGTACTCCAGACGCTCTACAACAGCCGGGATACCATCTTTGTTGCGTTTGAAGTCAACCAGACGATAGTGCTGTTTGTGACCACCACCGATGTGACGGGTAGTGATGCGGCCATTGTTGTTACGGCCACCGCTTTTGCTGTTCTTTTCCAGCAACGGGGCATACGGCTTGCCCTTGTGCAGCTCAGGGTTAACCACTTTAACAACGTGGCGACGACCCGGAGATGTCGGTTTACACTTAACAATTGCCATTGTTCTTTACTCCTCCGACTTACTCTGCGCCGCCGATGAAGTCCAGATTCTGGCCTTCCTTCAGGGTGACGTAAGCTTTTTTCCAGTCGCTGCGACGACCAACACGCTGACCGTGACGCTTCACTTTCCCTTTAACAACCAGGGTGCGAACCGTGTCAACTTCGACTTCAAACAGTTTGGTAACTGCGGCTTTGATTTCTGCCTTAGTCGCGTCTTTGGCAACTTTGAGAACGATGGTGTTGCTTTTTTCCATCGCCATAGACGCTTTTTCAGAAACGTGCGGCGCGCGCAGTACTTTCAGCAGACGTTCTTCACGGATCATGCCAGCATCTCCTCAACTTGCTTCACAGCATCAGCAGTCATAACGACTTTGTCGAAGGCGATCAGGCTGACCGGATCGATGCCCGTTACGTCGCGTACGTCAACCTTGTACAGGTTGCGCGCAGCCAGGAACAGGTTCTCGTCGACTTCGCCGGTTACGATCAGCACGTCGTCCAGAGCCATTTCTTTCAGTTTCTGTGCCAGCAGCTTGGTTTTCGGCGCTTCTACAGAGAACTTCTCGACAACGATCAGACGATCTTGACGTACCAGTTCGGACAGGATGCTTTTCAGCGCGCCGCGGTACATCTTTTTGTTAACTTTTTGACTGTGGTCCTGCGGCTTCGCAGCGAAGGTCACGCCACCAGAACGCCAGATCGGGCTCTTGATAGAACCTGAACGCGCACGGCCGGTACCTTTCTGGCGCCACGGCTTTTTGCCGGAACCAGTGATTTCAGCACGGGTCTTCTGAGCACGGGAACCCTGACGGGCGCCTGCTGCATAAGCAACAACAACCTGGTGTACCAGCGCTTCGTTGAAATCACGACCGAAGGTAGTTTCGGAAACAGTCAGCGCGCCTTGCGCGTCTTTCATTACTAATTCCATTGCTATCTCCTCACGCCTTCACAGCCGGTTTAACGATCAGGTTGCTACCGGTCGCACCCGGGACAGCACCTTTAACCAGCAGCAGGTTGCGCTCAGCGTCAACACGTACTACGTCCAGGCTCTGAACGGTTACGCGCTCGTTACCCAGCTGACCTGACATCTTCTTGCCTTTGAATACTTTGCCCGGAGTCTGGTTCTGACCGATAGAACCCGGAACGCGGTGAGACAAGGAGTTACCGTGAGTCGCATCCTGAGTGCGGAAGTTCCAGCGCTTAACCGTGCCGGCAAAACCTTTACCCTTGGAAGTACCCGTAACGTCAACTTTCTTAACGTCAGCGAAAATTTCAACGCTAATGCTCTGACCTACGGTGAACTCTTCGCCTTCAGACAGACGGAATTCACGCAGGATGCGACCAGCTTCAACGCCAGCCTTAGCAAAATGACCTGCTTCAGGCTTAGTTACGCGGTTTGCTTTTTTAGCACCGGTGGTAACCTGAATAGCACGGTAACCGTCGTTGGCCAGATCTTTAACCTGGGTAACGCGGTTTGCTTCAATTTCGATAACGGTTACAGGGATAGAAACGCCGTCTTCAGTGAAGATACGGGTCATACCCACTTTTTTACCGACTAAACCAATCATTGTTTCAACCTCTCAATCGTTCAATGACCTGATTAACCCAGGCTGATCTGCACGTCTACACCGGCAGCCAGATCCAGACGCATCAGAGCATCAACGGTTTTCTCGGTTGGCTCAACGATGTCAACCAGACGCTTGTGAGTGCGAATCTCGTACTGATCGCGCGCGTCTTTGTTAACGTGCGGAGAGATCAGAACAGTAAAGCGCTCTTTGCGGGTCGGCAGCGGGATCGGACCACGAACTTGCGCACCAGTGCGCTTGGCAGTCTCAACGATTTCCGCGGTTGATTGATCGATCAGGCGATGATCAAACGCTTTCAGGCGGATACGGATTCTTTGGTTCTGCATGAGACCAGAGCTCCAATTATTTATAGACGAAAATGATTACTCCTCGTACCCATTACGATTGATGGGAGAGTGTAATCGTTCTTGCATAGTTCCCCGATTGGGAACATTGTTTGGCAGTAAATTGCACTGCCGGGGTTCATAAGAACCAGCCGTCAATTACGACAAGCCCGCGTATTATACGGATAGAAACCCAGGATGCAAGCGGGATGGGATAAAAAGTAGCCATTTACCGCCCGGCCACCCTGATCTATCAATACGACGTCTTTTCGCTCATGCGCAGCGCCTCTCTGACGCGTTGCCGCAGTACATCATCTGTTCCGCTTACGGGCGCGGGCTCTTCAGCGATATTCGCTGAGGCGTCCTCTTCCGGAGCGGGGAGTTCTTCATCTGGATCGCTCGCCACATCAGCTTGTGGTAGCGGCTGCTTTTTGGCGATGTACTGCTGCGGCGACAGATAATAATCAGGCCGGGCGGCCTCTTGTTGTTGCCCAGCGGGAGGCGGCGAGTAGCGCAGCCACAAATGCCGGGCATAGAAACCTGCTATATAAAGGGAAGAAAACCAAACCGCCCACAGCATAATGACGACCAGCCAGCGCAACGGTGTTCTTCGGATTCGGAAACCGCGTCCGGCCTTTCCGGAGGGGAATCCATACTCTTTTGCATACGACTCGGCGAAAATCCTGATCATCGCGGCTTCTCCGGATTAGCCGGGTTTTCTGCCTGCGCCGACGGCTCCAACGTGAGTTTCGGGCTTTCACCCAACACCTGCATCAATCGGATGAGCGTCATCCTCCCTGCGATACCGTCCGCAGGAAGATGATGGCTGGCCTGAAATGACTTAAGCTTTTCGGCCAGTATCGGTTGCCAGCGGTCCACAGGCGTTGCCGGTATATTCATTGCTTTGCTGAGCATGGCATCAAGCCATATGATATGCCCCACATCACTTTTCCGCCCAATGTGCGTCGCGCCATCCGGCGCCGTCTTCCACAAAATTGTGTTTTGCCCGTGCCACACTTGCTCAAACCAGTGCCGCTTAACCGTCCATATCCGCTGGTTTATCAGTAAATCCAGCTCATCAGGCGAAGCGCTCATGACTACGGCGAAAAGCGGACGTTTATCGCCTTCCAGACGGGCAATCCATGGCAGGCCTTGTTTCGATAATTGTTCAAGCGTGTTTTCGCCGCTATGGCAAATCAGCCCGGCCCGCACGGCCTGATCGCACCAGGCTTCATCGCGCGTCACTTCATATCCCCAGGCAGAAAACAGCCCCTGCATCGAGCTCCGTTCGTCGGAGAGCTGGTCGGTGATTTTCGGCGGTGATGCCTTTTTTGCGATAGCCGGGGGATTCCCGCTTATCCAGTGCGGCACCGGAACCGGCAGCCGCCAAATGCCGGTCAGCATCCATCCCAGTGCAAATGCGCAGACGGCATACCCCGCCATCAGAGCGAGCGTCCGCCGCGCTGCCGGGAAAGCATATTGAACGTTCTCCACGACCGCTGCCGTTAGCCGGCGCACATCCTTCTTTTCAGCATCTTCATGAGAGAAATAACGTTGGAACCCCTTCGCGGCAACGGCCATAAAACGCAGATTCCCCCGCGACAGCTGCGCAACCTTCGCAACCATTCTTTGTTTTTCCGCCGATACGTGTGTTCCCGGTACGGCAGGGAGTCGCTCATCATCATACGTCGCGGGCGACGGCATTCTGATCCAGGAGGGGCACAACTTACGCATTTTCTTCCGGTCACTCATGCTGTTGTCCCCCACCAGCAGCAGCGTGGGTTTTTGAGGGTGATATATTGCAGCCTGGTAAAATAGATCGATAAACCGTTCTATTTCCGCAAGATCGTGAGCATTATCAATCACGATTAAACAGCTGCGTTCGCCACAAGGTATTTTGCCCAAGACGTCATGCCAGAATGCGGATAATGAGCAGGTATCTCCCATTTGCATATTCAGCGAATTACCACCGCAGGCATTCATCAACATGCTATGGTCCTTTTTCCCCCGCAAAGCGATAAAGGTTACCGCATTACCGTCAAACTCAGCGGCAATACGCTGCGCCAACGTTGATTTTCCACACCCGGGATTTCCCGACAGAACAATTATGCTTGCGGGTTTTAATTCCTGCTGTAAATAGTTTTCAATAAACTCATGTGTAAACACTGGAAATACCATATAGATAATACATCTCACCGCAATAATGCCGCAAACACATAATCAATAATAATAACTCTGAAATACACTATTTCATACATCGATAGGCATGAGTTTCTTTAATGGAAAAATGTAATCGAGAAAATATTCAAGCTGAGATATCATACCTGCAACTTGCACATTAGCAATCTCGATAATAATATGATGTCCCTTTTGAGGGTTTAATTAAATATTGTGTTAGATAACCTTGTTTCATTTCTGCTGGCACAGAGAGTCAGAGCCATTGCTTTGGTTATTGTACTGCTGAGCATTAGCTTAATTATTTATTGCGCCAATACTCTAATTATAGATATAAGCCAAAATAATATTGAAAATGATATTAATAATATATATCCGCAGCAGAAATTGATTCTGCCATTGAGCAGAGTGACTAACGCCCCCGCACAGCGAAAGGAAACCCATGTAGTGACCAAGAGTGCTCAAGTCATCAATATACAAGTGACCGGAATCATCTACAGTAACGAGGTGAAAGGTTCCAGGGCTATCTTGAAAAACGAGCGCAGCCAGCGCAGTTATGCGACAGAAGAACCAATTGAGGGGTACGAGAATGTCTTCCTGCAAAAAATCGATCCTGATAAGGTTACGGTTAATAATAATGGTCAGCTACAGATACTTGCATTGACGGAGAAAAAGAGCAGTACGTCTTCATCCGATGAAAGCCTAATTCAACCCAATAGCGAGAATCAATCCATTAGTTTAGAAAATTATATTTTCCCTGCCATTGTGTATTCGGAGAGTCATATCCCGAATGGCATTCGGTTAAATAATAAAGTCTCCCCAGCCGTATTTCGCGCCGCAGGGCTTATACCGGGAGACATCGCAATAAAGATTAATAATCATATAATTGAAAATATTGAGCAAGCCAATGAAGCACTTAACGAAATAAAGCAGCTCAGAACAATTGAATTCACACTATTAAGAAATGGGCAACCCATTCTGGCAACGGTATCAGCGCAGGACTTTATAAATAACACGGACGCTAAAAAACAATGAAAAGATTAAGGAGGATTATATGTTACCTGACGCTATTATCATTAATATATACCTGCTACGCCAGTGCCGGCCAATATACAGCAAACTTTAAAGATGCGGATATTCGTGAGTTTATCGATACGATAAGCCACAACATCGGCAAGACCATCCTTATCGACCCTTCCGTTCAGGGAACGATCTCGGTCCGCAGCTACGACACATTTGACGATGCCGGGTACTACCAATTTTTTCTGAGCGTGCTGGATATATACGGTTTTTCCGTCACTACGCTTGATAACGGTTTGCTTAAAGTGGTGCGTTCAGCCGCATTGAAAAACGCGCCGGGGCTTCTCGGCAACGCCGAACGTCCGGGTAAGGGCGACGAAATCGTTACCCGCGTCGTTACGCTTCAGTATGTGCCGGCAAAAGATTTGGCTCCCCTGCTACGTCAAATGACCGAAGGGAGTTCCGTTGGGAATGTGGTTCATTATGAAGCGGCCAACGCATTAATGCTGACGGGCAAAGCCTCGCTGGTTAACCGCCTGCTGGAGATCGTTCGCAAAGTCGACGTCATGGGCGATCAACAGCGCCAGCTTATCCCGCTGCATTATGCATCAGCGACCGAGCTGGCCGAAGTCCTCTCAAACCTCATCCGCGAAGAAACACGCGACAAAACCACCCAGTGGTTAATGCCTAAAGTCGTCGCCGATAAACGCACCAATACGCTGATCATCAGCGGCCCGCAACACGTTCGCCAACGCCTCGCCAACCTGGTGGCAAGTCTCGATAAAGAGCAGGAGAATCAAGGTAATACCAGCGTATTTTATCTCAAGTATGCGAAGGCGAACAAACTCGTCGAAGTGCTGACCGGCGTATCTGAGAAACTCGCGGGCGATAAAGAAGGCAATGTACAGGCGCTGCCAACCGCCAGCTCCAATATTTCCATCACTGCCGACGAGCAAACCAACTCCCTGGTCATTACCGCCGAACCCAATGAAATCCAGCAACTGGGCAAAATTATCGCCAAGCTGGACATCCGCCGTGCTCAGGTTCTGGTGGAGGCTATCATCGTTGAAGTTCAGGATGGTCGCGGAATGAACCTGGGCGTGCAATGGATTAACAGGAACGTTGGCATGCAGCAATTCACTGGCACAAATCTCCCGGTATTTAACGCAGCAGCAGGTAAAAAGCAGTACGACCAATCTGGTTCGCTCAGTACAGACAACCCGGTTTACAACGCACTCAGCAATTTTAACGGACTGGCGGCCGGGTTCTTCGACGGCGATTGGGGAGTGCTGTTGAGCGCGCTTTCCTCCAACAGTAAAAACGATATTCTTTCCACCCCCAGCATCGTTACGCTGGACAATAAAGAAGCCTCATTCAACGTAGGGCAGGATGTTCCGGTTTTATCCGGCTCACAGACGACCTCCGGCGACAACGTGTTTAACACCGTTGAGCGCAAAACCATCGGCACCAAGCTGAAGGTCACTCCGCAAATTAATGAAGGCGATGCGGTACTGATGGAGATCGAGCAGGAAGTCTCCAGCGTTGACACATCCAGCGGTACATCATCTTCACTCGGCCCTACCTTCAATACCCGAACGATCCAAAACGCCGTGCTGGTTAAGAGCGGGGAAACCGTGGTGCTGGGCGGCCTGATTGACGACTCGACGAAGGAGCAAGTCTCCAAGGTGCCTCTGCTGGGAGACATCCCGTTAATCGGCCAGCTATTTCGCTATACCGCCACCGATAAGGCCAAGCGCAACCTGATGGTTTTCATTCGGCCAACCATTGTCCGCGATGATGATGTTTATCGCTCTATTTCAGGGGAGAAATACTCGCGCTACAGAGCGTTGCAAAAAGAGCGGCTGGACAAGAAAAGCCCGGGGATTATCAGCGTCGGCGAAGAACCCGTGCTGGATGAGCTTAACTTCCCCCCCGCTGAAAAAGCCACGCAACCGGAAACATCCCCCTCTTCCGCGCCGCGTAATCCGTTTCATGGCTGAAAGAATGAGTGAAATGGAAATCACAGATGCAATAAAGCCGCTACCCCGCCCGCTCATCACCTGGGCACAAGCGCAGAAGCTTGGCTTTTTTATCACCGATGACGGCATCATCTACCGGGATGACGCCTCGCTGGAGGCAATGCTGGAAGCGCTGCGCCTTTCACCGGACGCGGTTCTTCTTTCCCGTCTGAACGCTTCACAGTTTGAAGAGTATCTCGAAAAAGCGTTTCAACGATCGGGCGAGGAGTCACAGCAAATCGCTCAGGACATGGATCAGGATGTCGACTTAATGTCGCTCACCGAAGAGATCCCGGATAACGAAGATCTGCTTTCGGATGACAACAGCGCCCCGGTTATCCGGCTCATCAACGCCATACTCAGCGAGGCGGTAAAAGAAAACGCCTCCGATATCCATATCGAAACATTTGAACGCTCCCTGAGCATCCGCTTTCGCACTGACGGTGTATTGCGCCCGGTATTGCAGCCGGGGCGGAAACTGGCGCCGCTCCTGTTGTCGCGTATCAAAGTCATGGCCAGGCTGGACATCGCGGAAAAACGGTTGCCGCAGGACGGTCGCATTACGCTCCGGCTGGGGAGACGTAATATCGACGTCCGGGTCTCAACGTTACCCTCGCAGCACGGGGAACGCGCGGTCCTGCGCCTATTAGATAAAAACAACCTGACGTTAACACTGGATAAGCTTGGTATGTCCGCTCAGGATTTCCGCCGTCTTGATCAGGTCATCCGCCAGCCACACGGGATCATTCTCGTTACCGGCCCCACCGGTTCGGGAAAGAGCACCACGCTTTATGCAATCCTGTCGGCGCTTAACAGCCCTGAGCGCAACATACTTACCGTTGAAGATCCCGTAGAGTATGAACTGGAAGGGATAGGCCAGACGCAGGTTAACACGCGGGTAGATATGTCTTTCGCCCGTGGGCTGCGCGCGATTCTGCGCCAGGACCCTGACGTAGTGATGGTGGGTGAAATCCGCGATAACGAAACCGCACAGATCGCCGTTCAGGCATCCCTGACCGGCCACCTGGTTTTATCAACGTTACATACCAACAGCGCCGCCGGGGCAATTACGCGTTTGCGCGACATGGCGGTCGAGCCGTTCCTGCTCTCTTCATCGCTGATCGGCGTGCTGACGCAGCGCCTTGTTCGCCGCCTGTGTCCGTCATGCCGTAAGCCGTCACCGCTTTTACCCCAGCATGCTGCGTTGTTTGCCGGCTTCCAACCTAAACCCGACCACATATGGACGGCAACGGGATGTGCGGACTGTCGTCACTCCGGTTATCAGGGGCGGCTCGCGATATATGAGTTGATGATCGTGGATCACGGCATGCGCACCGCCATCCATGACAATGCCAGTGAACAAGATATCGCCCTCGCCTTCCGCCAGCAGAGCCGGACGCTGTTGGAAAACGGCTTGCTACAAGTCCTGGCCGGGGAAACCTCTCTGGAGGAAGTCATCCGGGTAACCGCACAGCACGGCGGTACACAGGAAGGTGAACAATGATGTTCTCATGGCAGGCTCTGGACGCACAGGGGCAACGCCGGCGCGGCACCCTGGAGGCCGACACGCCACGTCAGGCACGCCAGCTATTGAGAGAGCAGGGGCTGACGCCCCAATCGCTGGCACCGAAAAGAAATGCCGCCGCACTGCCGTTCTCCTCAACCTCACGCATAAAAATCAGCAGTGCGGACCTCGCTTTGGTGACGCGTCAGCTCGCCACCCTCACCGCAGCGGCCTTACCTCTGGAGGAGGTATTGGCGGTTATCGCCCGCCAGTGCCAAAACCGTAAACTCACCCGCATTCTGCAACAAATACGCGAAAAAGTTCTGGCCGGTCATTCGCTGGCGGATGCGCTTCTGAGCTGGCCGCGCATTTTTGATCCCATTTATCGCACGCTGGTGAAAGCCGGAGAAAAAAGCGGACGGCTGGGGTTTGTTCTGGAAAAACTCGCCGATTACAACGAGATCCGCCAGCAAATGCGCGCGAAGTTCACGCAGGCGCTGATTTACCCGGTAATGCTGAGCACCATCGCTGTTGCCGTCGTGATTATTTTACTGACGACCGTGGTTCCTAAAGTCACAGAACAGTTCATTCATATGAAACAACAACTGCCTGTAACGACCCGGACCTTATTGGCGATCAGCAACGGGCTGCAAACCTGGGGGCCATGGCTGCTTATGGCATTAATCATGGCGTTCATCACCCTGACCCTCTGGTTGCGCCGCCCCGGCAACCGCCATCGCTTTCACCGTTTTTTATTAACGCTGCGCCTGTGCCGCGGCCTGATAAGCGCGATTAACGGCGCGCGCTATCTCCGCACCCTGAGCATCCTGCAATCCAGCGGCGTTCCTCTGTTGGACGCTATGAATATCGCGACGGAAGGGATCATCAATCTGGAGGTCCACCATCGCCTGCTCACCGCCGCCGAGCACGTACGCCAGGGTAACAGTTTTCATCTAGCCCTGGAAAACAGCGGGCTATTCCCACCCATGATGCTTTACATGATCGCAACCGGCGAAAAAAGCGGTCAGCTCGGTGAGTTGATGGCTCGTGCAGCGGATAACCAGGACACCCTGCTGCAAAACCGTCTTTCTCTGGCGCTGGCGCTCTTCGAGCCTGCGCTGATTATCACAATGGCTGCGGTGGTGCTGTTCATTGTCGCCTCCGTATTACAGCCAATTCTTCAGTTAAATACGCTTGTCAGTTAAGGAAATACATATGGAATTACACAGGGAAAAGCAGCAGGGTTTTACATTGCTCGAACTGATGGTTGTCATCGTCATTCTTGGCATACTCGCCAGCCTGGTCGTTCCCAACCTGATGGGAAATAAAGAGCGCGCAGACAGGCAAAAAGCCGTCAGCGATATCGTAGCGCTGGAGAACGCACTGGATATGTACAAACTCGACAATCATCGTTATCCCACCACCGAGCAGGGGCTGGAGGCGCTGGTGACAAAGCCGGTCAGTAATCCGGTTCCCGCCAATTACAATGCTGAAGGCTATATCAAACGCTTACCCACCGACCCCTGGGGCAATGAGTATGTGCTGGTCAACCCGGGAGAACATGGCTCCTACGATCTGATTGCCTCCGGCCCGGACGGCGAGACCGGCACCGCCGATGACGTCAATAACTGGGAACTGGACAAGAAGAAGTGAAGCCATGAAGAAAACGAGCGGATTTACCTTACTGGAAATTATGCTGGTTTTGGTTGTATTGGCCGCCAGCACCTCGTTGATCATCTCGGCGGGGGGAAATCGGCAAGGAGCGCTCAGCAAGGCTTCCCTGCAAACGGAACGCCTTGACGAGCTGATGCAGTACGCATCGGACTGGTCCGTCATGCGGGGGCAACCGCTGGGCCTGAGTATTACGCAGCACAGTTGGCAGTTACTGGAATCCGTACAGTCACGCTGGCGCCCTTTTTCGGAGAAGAGCCGTCTGCCATCAAACGGTAATTGGGACAGTAACTGGAATATCATGCTACTGCCGCAAGTGATGATGGATAAAGACGACCCGCACCCTCATCCCCAGATACTCATTTTGCCGAACGGTGAGATCACACCTTTCTCATTGTATATCACGGACAAGGAGTCACAACGGGAGCTGGCTTCTCTGTCCAGCAATGGGTTCTTACCGCTGGCTCACGATAACGGAGTCAGCCTGAAGTGAAATCGCGTCAGGAGGGTATGACATTACTTGAGGTTTTGCTGGCGTTGGTTATTTTTGCCGTAGCCTCGCTGGCATTAATGAACAGCTTCAACGGCATGTTGAATGGTCAGGAAAATCTTCGCCAGCGAACGCTGGCTTTATGGGTCGCCGATAATGCATTAACGGAATCCTGTCTTTACGGGAAAAGACTTCCGGCACAAGGCGTCACCGCCCTGGCCGGCGATGAGTGGCCCTGGGTGAGCGACATCATCAAAGATGAAGACGGTATGTTCTCCCTGCAACGCATCCGCGTCAGCACCGGAAACGGCCAGATGGTGGAGCTCCATGGTTTAGCGCCTTTTGTACAGGACAAGGGTCATGCCGCGACACCCTGAAGCACAACATGGCTTTACGCTGCTGGAAGTGCTGCTCGCCATCACGGTTTTCGCCATGTTAAGCCTGATGAGCTGGCTGGTACTCTCCGGCGTGCTGCGGGCGAATGAGAAAAGTCAGCAGATTACCCATAGTTTCAATCAATTACAGCGCGCCATACTCCTATTAACCAATGATGTAGACGGCTTTGTCCCACGGCAATCCCGGTCACAAAACGCCATTTTATCCCTCGACGCCAATTCGCTCATGTTTACCTCACGCAACTGGAGCGACAGGTTGCCTACCTGCTGTGCGCCAGGCATTCAGACCCTCCGCTGGTATCTCAAAGACGGCGCCCTGTTTCGTGCAATCCATTATTACCCGGATAATACGAAAGAAAGCGCGTCCGCTTTAATCCTTGAAGACATCGACTCGATAACCTTCCGTTATTTCCTGAACGAATGGCGCAACATAAATAAGCAGGGCAAAACGGCCTTCACACATTCATCGCCACTGCCGACCGGACTGGAAGTGACGCTAACCCTCAAAAATAAACAGACAATCACCCGCCGCTTTCCACTTCCCGGCCCATGGCCGACGGTTCTGCCGGCCGATGACACCGCCGCCGCCACGCTCACGAATCCGGAGGTAAAGCCGCAATGAAACAGGAAGGCTTTGCATTACTCGTGGTTTTAATGTTTCTCGGCATCATGTCTGCGCTGGCGGTAAACATGACGACCCGCTTCCAGACAAACCTGAAACGCACGGAATTCCAGGGCGAGGACTTACAGCATCAATGGCTGTTTCGTCTGGCGGAAGAACGCGCATTGGCGATTTTGCGCCAATCACTGGAAGACAGTCCAAAGCTGACATCCCGGGAACAATTTTGGGCTCAGCCTCAGTCGCTAGAAATTGATGAACGCACTCGTCTCACCTGGCAACTGTACAGCGGGCAGGACTGTTATAACCTCAACGCGCTGGCGAATGTGCCTACCGATAGCCAGAAAGAAGAGCCTTATAGCGTCGCCGTCTTCCGTGCCATTTTGGCACAAGCCGGCGTGGAGGGGCTTAACGCTGATGCACTGATTGATGCGATTGCGGACTATATCGACAAAGACAACATCCGGCGCCGCGACGGTGCGGAAGATGATGATTACAGCGATAAACCCATGCGGTTTGTTGCCAATCAGCCGCTGTTCACGGTAAGTGAAATCCGCTCAATTAAAGGCATGAGCGCCACGCTTTATAACAAACTTTTGCCCTGGCTGTGCGTGCAGGAAAATACGGTTCTGCAAATCAACGTGAGCTTTTTAACGCCCAACAAAGCCCCCCTCGTAGCCGCACTCTTCCTCAACAAATTGAGTACCGACGATGCCCGCAAAGTATTACTCAATGCGCCGGAATTCGGGTGGAGTGCTCCGGAACAACTATTAACGGCCACGGATCGGGCCTATCCGCACCTCAAAGACGCCGTTAACGTCGCCAAAGGAGGGCTAACTTCCCAAAGTGATTATTTTGTGTTGATAAGCCGCATCTCACGGGATGACAAAATATTCACGCGCAGGAGTGACCTCTTTTATCAACGGAAAAGTCGTGAGCTATGGGTGTATTCACACCAGCGAGTGTTCAACGATGAGTAAGGCAGGAATACATTTTATGCAGCAAACAACGCTGGTTATCCGCCCGGAAACGCCAACCTGTCCCGTAACAGAATGGTGTCTGTCGGGTCAGTTATATCAATCCTCCGGAGCCGATGCGCTACGGCAGATTGGCTTACTCAGCGGCGCTGATAATGCCTGCCTGCTGCTGCCGGTTGATGGCCTTATTTACCGCCGGTGCAGCATTCCCCCTCAGAAATTCAATGCATCATCGCAGGCCATCGCCTGGTTGGTGGAAGACAGCGTAATTGGCGACAGCGAGGATATTCACTGGACGATGACGCAGCGCCATGACGAATATGCAGATGTCGTCGGAGTGGATAAACAGCGTTTACGCACCCTGCTTGAAGACTGCCGGCATGCTGGCATATCGGTAAAGGCCGTCGTCCCGGATGGTCTTTACCTTCCTGTTATCGAAGCAGGATGGTCTGCACTCCGCCTGAACGAACACTGGCTGGTCCGCCATTCAGACTATCAATGGAGCATGATAAATGACACCGCATTGCACCCGCTGTTTGAGCATTTCTCCCCACCACAATTAGTCTGCTACAGTCCCCCATCGTCTGCATTCGCTGCCGAGTATCGCGACTGGCGCTCCCCCCTGGCATTCTATAACGAGCGCTTCTCCGCTCCGCCCCTTAATCTGCTGCATGGCGAATTCCGCGTAAAAATACCTGCCTTAGGTATTCCCCCGACCTGGCGGAAAGGGATTATCAGCATTGCCACATTCGCTTTATTTTCATTTTTTCTCACCCAGACCATCGTCGTCTGGCAGCAGTACTCGCAAAAACAGCAGTTGACGACCTCATTACGGAATACATGGCAAAGCTACTTTCCCGGCGACAAACGGCAGGGGAACTATCGTTTTTTCTTCCGCCAAAAAGTAAAGCAACCAGCCCCCGATGCGCTAATCCGTTTAAAGCAAATAGAAAAGCTTCTTCAGCAAGTTCCCGGCTTACAGGTTGCCCGTTTTTCCAGCAATAAAGAGACGGGAGAACTGCATTTAACGCTCCGTGCCGACAGCAAACAGTCCATCGATCAGTTTCTGGAAATCAGCCGGGATCAGTTGCATCTCTCTCTCGCCCAGCCCGCGCAGGGGGATGTTTACCACTTACAAAGCGAGAAGAACACATGAAGCAATGGTGGCAAAGCAAAAACCAACGGGAACAACGCGGATTGATGTTATTGGCTTGCTTCTCGCTGATCGTCATCGTCTGGTACGGCATATTTACGCCTTTGACCCATCTCACGACTAACCTACGTCAGGAAAACAAGAAACTCAGCAAAGAGCGGCAATGGCTGAATGAACAGGCCGCGTTGGCAGGCATTATTGCAGTGAAGCCATCTAATGTAACGCTGGAAGAAAGCGTCATACAATCCGGCAAAAAAGCCGGGCTGGTATTACAGGTTAAAACATCGGAACAAAAGTCCGCGCTCGTCACCCTTGAAGCGCTCCCTTTGTCGCAGCTGACTCAGTGGCTTGAAAAGCTTAAAGCCGATGACGGGATCTATCCCGTTGAGCTGCGCTTTGATGCAAGCGGCGCAGGTAAACAGTATGTCGATGTCGTGATATTGCGCCTGAAGAAAGCAGAGTGAATTATGCTATTAAGTGAACAATGGATTGCCTGGATGGGGTTATTGGGGCTGCTTACCGGAAGCTTGATGAACGTTGTGGTGTACCGGCTACCCCGCATGATTATGGAGGAAAACGCCGGGCTGTCGCTATGGTGGCCTGGTTCTCATTGCACGACCTGCCAACACTCACTCGCCTGGTATGACAATGTCCCGTTATTCAGTTGGTTGTCACTGAAAGGCCGTTGCCGCTATTGCCATGCTGCGATTAGCTGGCGCTATCCGGCAACAGAACTCTTTACAATGCTGGGGTTCGCCGCAATCGCCGTTGCCTTCCCGCCGGGCCTGCCCGCGTTTGGATTAGCCTGCTTTTTTTGGTTCGGATACGCACTCAGTCTGATTGACCTGAAGACTATGCTGCTTCCCGATATGCTGACATTACCGTTACTGTGGTTGGGGCTGCTATACCATAGCCTGAGCAATACGCTGCCGCTGCCGGACGTCATATACGGCGCCGTGGCGGGCTATCTGAGCTTATGGGCGGTTTACCATATTTTTCGTCTGCTGACGCGGCGCGAAGGGTTAGGATACGGCGATTTTAAACTGCTGGCGGCCTGCGGCGCATGGTGCGGGTGGCAGAGCCTCCCGCTGATTTTGGTTATCGCGTCATTAACCGGCATAGTACTGACGTTATGTCATGCCCGCCACGCAGGCATACATCAACAACCTGTCCCTTTTGGCCCGCCCCTGGCTATCGCAGGTTTTATCCTGCTTTGCCGGCTGATGCTCCACTAACAAGACAAAAGGCAGAGCCATGACACTCTGCCCATCGTTTACTCTTCTTCCCGGATCTGTGCCTGAAGGTAGTTCTGAATTCCCATTTTCTGGATCAGATCGAGCTCAGTCTCCAACCAGTCAATATGCCGCTCTTCATCGGCTAAAATATTTATCAGCATGTCCCGGCTTACATAATCATGAGCTGAATCGGCATAAGCGATGGCTTTGCGAAGATCTTTCGCCCCCTCCAGTTCCAGGTTCAGATCGGAACGCAGCATTTCCTCAACGTCTTCACCGATGTTCAGCTTGCCTAAATCCTGAAGGTTTGGGATCCCCTCAAGGAACAAGATGCGCTCAATATACTGATCGGCATGCTTCATCTCGTCGATCGACTCGTGGTATTCCACATCATTGAGCCGCTTTAGTCCCCAGTTTTTAAACATCCGGGCATGCAGGAAATATTGATTGATTGCAATAAGTTCGTTTCCCAACAACTTGTTGAGATGATTTATTATCTTAGCATCACCTTTCATTATGACTTCCTCCGCTTCCACTCTCTAAAAAGCTTAGAAGGCATACGGGTGAAGTCAAAGCAAGGCTCAGGCTGTTTCTTTAAATTCGGAGGTGTGTAACATTTCGTCGTGCATCACTTCACGGGCGGCACGGACACACTTACCACATTGGTTTCCCAAAGGAATAAGTTTGCACAGTTGGCGAAAAGTCTGAGGATGGTGTTGGCGCACCACCTGGCGAATTATTTTGTCACTGATACCGTTACAAAGGCAGACGTACATAGCTACTATCACTCAAGCCCGGCTCGCTATCACTAATGATAATCATTAGCATCCAATGGGTTTATGTTAGCTCACATCGATACTTACTACAAAGTCTCCTGCTAAAATATTCCGGATAATTTTAAATAAGGCTCCTTTGCCGATCCGGCAGGGAGCCTGTAAACGCGAGGAGGCTTATCTACTTACATTCACTTCTTTAAATATCTGTGACTGGTCACTATCATCGCACTTCTTCAACGTGACGTATGCGTTTGCAGCAGTACCCGCAGACATGCAGTATTTATCTCCACTAACCAGGCTGACAAATTTACCATCCTCATACTGCCACTTCATGCCTTGGTAGTTTGATAAGCAATTACCTAAAACAACAGGGTATCCGGTTTGAAGATTGCTCGCCGGGACATTGAAACACGATGTCACTCCCCGCTTAGAAACCCGCTTCATGAAATGCGAGCCATCTGATGTAAGCGTGATCTTTTGCCCAATGTTGCCATCACACGTTGCCGTTGCTGACGTGCCCGGGTATTTGGTGTTTTCGTCAATGCACTTCCCGTTTGATGCTGACTGATAGAATCCCGTATTAAATACATCTGTTTTAGAGAATACCTGAGCGCCATTGCCACTGTCGCATGTCGAAGCCACTAACCCATTATTATCAGTAACGGAAATGCATTTTTTCTGGCCATTAACGTTATTTACGAAACGGTTATTTTCAACATACCACTGCTGCGCTTTTGGCGCGCTCTCACTGGATGGCTGAGCACAGAATGTTGTTCTAATCACGTTCTGATCAGTAACCGTAAGACACGTCGAGCCGCTGCTTCCAACTTTTATCTCATTGAAAGAGGTACCACTGAGCAATTGATCGCTAACGTTACTGCAGGCCGCGGTTTCAGGCTGATTCGAGACTACATGGCTGTAAAGAACCTTAATACACAGGTTATTTCTGCCGGATTTGTAAACCCCGGCTTGCATAGATAACGCAGGATTATCATCCCCGCCCTCACCATCCGGCATTTCGCTTCCCTTCAGCGTACCGACAATGCTACCCAGCTCATAATCTGAAGTATCGCCGCTCAGATCCCAGATAATGGCGCCACCAAAACCCTGCTGATTAAGGTAGTTAACTTTAGCCTGGATAGATTCAGGATCATCATAAGTCAGGAATTCTTTAGTCGCCGGATTATAAAGATAAGGAACTTTAGACTCATTGTCCCAATAGCGAACATATTTACCGCTCGCCAGTTTGGTTTTCAGATCATAGTAAGGGTTGGTGCCGGTGTACTGATCGGTATCATCCCAGGCACCATGTACAGTTGCCGAACCTTTCGCAAACAGACCGGGCAGCCCTTTGACGATTATCGTCGGCTCAACATCGCCCCAGCCGCGTCCGTAGTACGGAATCCCCATCATCAGCTTGCTCTTCGGCACTCCCCAGGTTTCGCTGTATTCATTCATGGCGGAGGCAACGTTCAATAACGGATCGCTGTCTTTGCTATTGGCAAATAACGGCGCATTGTGGCCGGTAATCGGGTCGAACGCACCGTGAATATCGTAAGCCATGACATTGACGCTATCCAGCAGCCCGGCGGTCACCGACGGGTTGATATACTGAATGTTATTGTGATTGGTGGTCACAGCCGCAGAGAGTTGATAGTACTTATCTTGTGATTTACCCAACGTATCCAGTTTGCTGCGCAGCGTTTGAATCAGTTGAGTGAACTGCGCTTTTTCCGCATTGGTATCCGGGTATTCCCAATCAATATCAATCCCATCAAATCCGTACTGCTGCATGAAGCTAATCATGTTATCTGCAAGTGTATTAATACCTGCGGTCGTTGCGGTTGCCGCTTCAAAAACGCCTTGCTCGGAATTATTCCAGCCACCAAACGAAATCATAAAGGTAACGCCATTTGCTTCAGACATTTTCTCCAGGTCTGGCAGCGTTCCTTTAGTCAAAGCCGCATTGGTATCCTGAATACTAATTTCACCGGTATTGCTGACAATGCCAAATCCATAGTTCAGGTGCGTCAACCGAGAGAAATCAACTTTGTTTGCCGTAAAGTTATTATGTGCATCATAGACGCCCCACTCCGGGAAATAACCGATAACCTTACGCTGGTTTGCAACTTTTGTTTTTTCGCTGTTTTGGAAATCCGTCGCTTTTTGACCTGACCACGGCGTAAAGTTGAATGTGGCCAGCGTATTTATTTCTATTTTTCCCGCCTGTACCCAGGGATCGCCTTGCCCGGGAACATTACTGCCGTCAGCATACCATTTGTTCGTCCAGTAATAGCCATTATAGCGAACGGTATCAACGCCATCTTCAGTAGAGTAAGCAATATTAGGGTCCCAATCTACGGCCTTAATCGCCATATCATCTTTCACAGCCACGGCAATGGTTACTTTGCCAGGGAAACTATTCTGCGAGGCATCAGAATAAGCCACCCACGTACTTCCATTATTTTTAGAAAGCATCTGGGATGTATTTAATCCTGAAATGGTATTGGTATCATCATTCATCGTAAGAGTTGCGGATGAAGCAGAGAATGACATAATCAACCCAGCCAGAACCATTACTGATGTAACTTTATTTAATCTCATATTTATATCCATTATAATTCCAACCCAATCGTTAATAACCCTATGGCTACTAACGCCCTTGCTTACAACAAACCAACCCTATATAAAGACGGCGAAATACCGTTTATGAGCATGAATATGCGATGATATTTAGGCAACAGATTAATTCTTGAATGAATTTATCAGAGACAATAATATTTACCGAAAAAACACACACATTTAAAATATAATCAATGATGCATTACTCATGAGGAAATGAAACTATTACATCATGAGAATGATAACGAAATTAATAATGCGCATAGTAATTCAATAAAAAATAAAACGCCAACACATTAATACAAGGTTTTTAAAAAAACGTAATAACCACCGATAAATAATAAAAACAATACGATTAAAAACCGAAAAACATACAGGTAAGAAATAAAATTAATAAAAGGAAAGATGATCTTTAGCTGGAAGCATTACGAAGAATAAGATGAGATTATAGAAGGGATAAATAATATAATTTTCTTTCTTGGTAACTAATGAATGTTTATGTAGAAGTAACAGCACTAATATACCAAAAAGAAAAAGGGCGCCCTGAAGGCGCCCTTTCAACAATATAAAACTATTATGCCATTACTTTAGCAACAACGCCCGCGCCAACGGTACGGCCGCCTTCGCGGATTGCGAAACGCAGACCATCGTCCATCGCGATCGGAGCGATCAGGGTAACAACCATTTTGATGTTGTCGCCCGGCATTACCATCTCTACGCCTTCCGGCAGTTCGATGTTGCCAGTCACGTCAGTCGTACGGAAGTAGAACTGCGGACGGTAGC
>NZ_QRAP01000017.1:0-23166 GCF_003363015.1 Enterobacillus tribolii
GTCGGGTGTGTAAGCGCAGCGATGCGTTGAGCTAACCGATACTAATGAACCGAGAGGCTTAACCTTACAACACCGAAGGTGTTTTGGTGAGAGACGCAAGAAAGAGAATATTTTTAGCTTGTTTTGAGATTGGTTCTGGTGGCTTAAGTAAGCTTAAGCGGCTGGAATAACAGAATATGCCTGGCGGCGATAGCGCGGTGGTCCCACCTGACCCCATGCCGAACTCAGAAGTGAAACGCCGTAGCGCCGATGGTAGTGTGGGGCTTCCCCATGTGAGAGTAGGGAACTGCCAGGCTTTTAATTTAGTGTGCTGATATGGCTCAGTTGGTAGAGCGCACCCTTGGTAAGGGTGAGGTCCCCAGTTCGACTCTGGGTATCAGCACCAGTTATTTGGGTTTAAGTTCGGCGAAAAAAGAATTTGTCTGGCGACGATAGCGCGGTGGTCCCACCTGACCCCATGCCGAACTCAGAAGTGAAACGCCGTAGCGCCGATGGTAGTGTGGGGCTTCCCCATGTGAGAGTAGGACATTGCCAGACTTTAATTGTGTAAGAAACCCCAGCCGAAAGGCTGGGGTTTTTTGCTATTGTCTCTATGTACCGTGATAGCGCGAAAGAGGCCGCGTGAACGGCCTTGTCATGCCGGATTCAGATAACGGCGACGTACTTGGTGCCGTCATTGTTTTGTTTGAGCAGTTCCAGCGCCTGCGGTATTTCATTGAAGGCAACCGTTTGAATACGCGGTAAAACCAGCTGCCCACAACTGACCTGTTTTAGCATCTCTTCACCTGCCTGAACCAATTCTCCCCACTGCTTATGGCTACCGTAAGGGTGAATGGCGGCAAGAGCGATCTCATGCAGTGAAATGCTGGACGTAAAAGCGGGAAGCGGAGACTGCTCAATGCGATCCTGTACGCAGACTAAGTGGCCGTAGTAGCCCAACAGATCCGCCAGAGATATTGCGCTCTGCTGATTAACGGTATCGAAAGCGGCATACAGCGATTGCTCTCCCAAAGAGCGGCTCAGCGCCTGCTGCCACAGCGCGTCGTGATAATCGAATACCCGAACAACGCCGCCGGTAATTAATGCGTCATGATGGCGCGGGCTGGCCGTTACGTAAACTTTAGCGCCGGCCTGGGCCAGTAACTGCGCCAGAATGCCTCCGACTGCTCCGCCGGCCCCGCTGACCAATACATTTTCTCCCTCCAGGTACGGCACGCGCCGCATTGCCTGCCAGGCGGTCAGCCCTGGGCAGGGAAATGCCGCTGCGCTGGCGTCGCTGACGCTATCCGGTACGACAATCAGCGCCCTGGCACTGACGATCGTATGGCGGGCGAAGCTGCCATCGAAACGCAGGTCGGTATGATAGGCTACCCGGGTGCCCAGCCGCAGGTGCGCCGCATTCTTCCCCGTGGCGGCGATAACGCCCATGCCATCCACACCGGGAATCTGCATGTCCTGCCAGGCATCGGGAGGCACGGCCATCAGCTTCCAGTCGACCGGGTTGAGGCCGATGGCCCGGTTTTCAATCAACACCTGATCGTCACTCAACTCAGCCAGCATTTTGTCATCACGTTCAAGCAGGGTGGGATCGGCATGCCGTCTCCACTGCCAGGCTTCAGTTTTTATCATCGGAATCTTATCCTCCTTGCTTTCACTCTGTTCCATTACCTTAATCGATCGAGCCTCTCCCGAATGCCACCGAACAGGCAAAACACTTATGACGAAGAATCAAAAATAAAGGGCCCGAATGGGCCCTTAGTCAAAATGCGTGATTTTAGTGAGAGACGCTACCTGAAATACCCACGCCGGTTTGAGAACGAACAAACTGCGGGAAGAAAAGCGCCCGCTCCTGACGCGCCGCGTCACTGCTGTCCGTTATCGAGAAGAACCAGGTGCCGACGAAGGCCGCCAGCATGGAGAACAGCGCAGGGTATTCATACGGATAAATCGGCGTTGCGTGCCCCAGAACCTTCACCCAAATCGTCGGGCCGAGGATCATCAGCACGACGGCGACAATCAGCCCCAACCAGCCGCCGATCATGGCGCCGCGGGTGGTTAACTTCGACCAATACATAGAAAGAATGATAATGGGGAAGTTACAGCTGGCGGCGATGGAGAAGGCCAGGCCCACCATGAAGGCGATATTCTGGTTTTCAAACAGAATACCCAGGAAAATCGCGACCAATCCCAACACGATCACGGTAATTTTCGACACCTTCAGCTCGTTGCGCTCGGTGGCTTTGCCTTTCATGAATACGTTGGCATAGAGGTCATGAGAAACCGCAGAAGCCCCCGCCAGCGTCAGCCCGGCAACTACCGCCAGAATTGTGGCGAAGGCCACGGCGGAAATGAAGCCGAGGAAGAAGCTGCCGCCCACGGCATCGGCAAGGTGCACCGCCGCCATATTGGTGCCGCCGATAAGCGCGCCGGCAGCGTCTTTAAACGACGGGTTGGCGCCGACCAGCACGATGGCGCCGAAACCGATGATAAACGTCAGGAAGTAGAAATATCCCATGAATCCGGTCGCGTAGAATACGCTCTTACGGGCTTCTTTGGCGTTCTGAACGGTGAAGAAACGCATCAGGATGTGCGGCAGGCCCGCCGTACCAAACATCAATGCCAGGCCCAGTGAGAACGCGGATATCGGATCGGAGACAAGGCCGCCCGGACGCATAATGGCGGCCCCTTTGGGGTTCACGGCCATTGCTTCATTGAACAGGGTGCTGAAGCTGAAACCAACCGACTTCATCACCATAATGGCCATGAAAGAGGCGCCGGCCAGCAGCAGTACGGCTTTGATGATTTGCACCCAGGTTGTTGCCAGCATACCGCCGAACAATACGTAGAGCATCATCAGCACCCCGACCAGGATCACGGCGACATGATAGTTGAGGCCGAACAACAGCTCGATAAGCTTGCCGGCGCCCACCATCTGGGCGATGAGGTACAGCGCCACTACCACCAGAGAGCCGCAGGCGGAAAGCGTGCGGATAGGCTTTTGCTGCAACCGGTAGGAAGCCACATCGGCAAAGGTATAGCGCCCCAGGTTACGCAGGCGTTCGGCAACCAGGAACAGCATGATGGGCCAGCCCACCAGGAAGCCGAGGGAGTAAATCAGGCCGTCGTAACCGGAGGTATAAACCAGTGCGGAAATACCAAGGAAAGACGCCGCGGACATAAAGTCACCCGCCATCGCCAAACCATTTTGCAGGCCGGTAATACTGCCGCCGGCGGTGTAATAGTCATGACGGGAGCGGGTACGTTTTGACGCCCAGTAAGTGATGTACAGCGTCAGTCCGACGAACAGCAGGAACATCACGATGGCCTGAATATTCAGCGGCTGTTTTTCTACCTTTCCAGAGATGGCCTCTGCATGGGAAAAGAGCGGCAGGCTGAGCAGGGAAAGCGCGCCCCAAATTTTGCGAATCATGCCGTTACCTCCGACAGAAGTTCTTTCGTAAGGCGATCGAACTCGCCGTTGGCGCGATAGACATAAACACCGGTTAGTACGAACGAAATGACGATAACCCCGATCCCGATGGGAATGCCGCGGGTTACGCTGGAGTCAGGCGACAACGGCGTGCCGAGCCATTCTGGTGCGAAGGCGATGAGCAAGATGAAGCCGTAATACACAATCAGCATGATTAATGACAATATCCATGCGAACTTCTCTCGTTTCTGCACTAATTCCTTGAAGCGCGGGTTAGTTTCAATCCTTTGATAAATGACATCATTCATCAACTGTGTCTCCTGTGAGGCATTGATTGAACAAAGCCGCGCTCAGGCGGCTTTTGCCATAAATAGCGTTGTTACCGCTACGATGATGTTTGCATTGATTGTTTTTCTTCCAGCAACTTCTCTACTACTCCCGGATCCGCCAGCGTTGAGGTGTCCCCCAGGTTGCTGGTGTCCCCGGAGGCGATCTTGCGCAGAATACGGCGCATGATTTTTCCTGAACGGGTTTTGGGCAGGGCATCGGTCCAGTGCAGGATATCCGGCGTGGCGATGGGGCCGATTTCTTTACGAACCCAGTTGCGGACTTCGTTGTACATATCCGGGGTTGGTTCTTCGCCGTGGTTGAGGGTGATGTAGGCGTAAATCGCCTGCCCTTTGATGCTGTGCGGAATACCGACCACGGCCGCTTCGGCAATTTTGGGATGCGCAACCAGGGCGGATTCGATTTCAGCCGTGCCCAGACGATGACCGGACACGTTCAGCACGTCATCGACGCGGCCGGTGATCCAGTAGTAACCGTCTTCATCGCGACGGGCGCCGTCACCGCTGAAATACATTCCTTTAAAGGTGGAGAAATAGGTTTGTTCGAAACGGTCGTGATCGCCAAACAGCGTGCGTGCCTGGCCGGGCCAGGAGTCGAGCATCACCAGGTTCCCTTCACAGGCGCCCGGAATCGGTTCGCCGGTGTTATCCACCAACGCGGGCTGTACGCCAAAGAAGGGAAGCGTGGCGGAGCCGGCTTTAAGCTCCGTGGCGCCCGGCAGCGGAGTAATCATGAAACCACCGGTTTCGGTCTGCCACCAGGTATCGACGATCGGACATTTGCCGTTGCCGATCTTGTTGAAATACCATTCCCAGGCTTCCGGGTTAATCGGCTCGCCAACTGAACCCATAATACGCAGGGACTCACGGCTGGTGCCTGCAATCGCTTTGTCGCCTTCCGCCATCAGCGCACGAATGGCGGTAGGGGCGGTATAAAGGATATTGACCTGATGCTTGTCGATGACCTGCGACAGACGGTTGACCGCCGGGTAGTTCGGCACGCCCTCGAACATCAGCGTAATGGCGCCGTTGGCCAGCGGGCCATACAGCAGATAGCTGTGGCCGGTGACCCAGCCGACGTCTGCGGTACACCAATAGATATCGCCCGGGTGATAGTCGAAAACGTACTTAAAGGTCGTTGCGGCATACACCAGATACCCGCCGGTGGTGTGCAACACCCCTTTAGGCTTCCCGGTGGAGCCGGAGGTATAAAGGATAAACAGCGGATCTTCCGCATTCATCTCTTCCGGCGGGCAGTCGGCGTCAACGCCTTCCATCAGCTCATGCCACCACTTATCGCGCTGCGGGTTCCAGTCGCCCTCTTTACCGGTACGACGGAAAACCACCACGTGTTCAACGCTCGTCACCGCCGGGTTCTTCAGCGCGTCATCCACGCTCTTTTTCAGCGGAATGGTGCGACCGGCGCGCAGGCCTTCATCGGCGGTAACGATGACTTTACTGTTGGAGTCCACCACGCGCCCGGCAACCGCTTCCGGAGAAAAGCCGCCGAAGATAACCGAATGGATAGCGCCGATACGCGCGCAGGCCAGCATGGCGATCGCCGCTTCCGGCACCATCGGCATATAGATGGCAACCACGTCGCCTTTTTTAACGCCCAGCTTTTTCAGCACATTACCGAAGCGGCAAACTTCATGGTGCAGCTGGCGGTAGGTAATTAGTTCGCTTTCTTCCGGGTTGTCGCCTTCCCAGATAATCGCGGTTTGCTCGCCGCGCTCTGCCAGATGGCGGTCAAGGCAGTTGGCGGCCAGATTCAGGGTGCCGTCTTCAAACCAGCGAATACTGATATGTCCGGGATCGAATGACGTGTTTTTTACTTTGGTAAATGGTTTTATCCAGTCAACGATCTTGCCGTACTCAGCCCAAAAACCGTCCGGATCTTTTACCGAACGCTGATAAAGCTGATGGTATTCTTGTGGGTTTATCAGGGTATGTTCTGCAATGTTTGCAGGAATAGGGTGCTTATGGACCAGGCTCATCGTTATCCTCCTTGCGGATGTTAATGATATGTCAATATAAGGTTAATTGTAGTTTGCCGTAGCGCTTTGTTGTCTTTTTGCGCGATTGATCACGCAATGAAGATATTCAACCTGCCTCGGGGGTTTCATCGGCAGATTGGCGTGAAGTGTGCTGCATGCGGATGAGGGGAGTGATTGGGAATTATAAGAAGATAAAGAAAGTTAACGTGGGCGTATTTATTGGTTTATTGAATAAATAGAAAAATAAGAAAAGGCGTATTTCTTGCCTTAATAACCAAATTTATTGCGAAAGATCAATTTTTATATCTACCTCAATCCGGTTAGACACTATATTAGTGGCTATTACCTGATGAGATAATAACTCAGATTATTCGTGTATAAATAATGGCATGTACGGCCTTGCTCAAATCTTTTCGCAAATTATTCACAATAAAATGACAAATAGCATTGTTAATCATAATACAAATTCAATGACATGATTTTCATGGGTTTTGTTTTGCAAATTTGAGTTTTTTAAGACGTTTAATCATCCTTTGGCGTACAGTGCCCTATAATAAAAGCTTGCAGAATGGCGGCCGCAAGTGGTACAGAAGATAAGATTCCCGTCGTCATCGCGATGGTATGACGGAGATTCCGGCTCCGGCAACAGGGTAAAAGATAAATATAAGAGATCAAAAGATCTCAGAAATATCGAGGACTTTTCGACGAATGAAGAATTTCAAATTCACGTTAGCCTGGCAGATTTTAATCGCGCTTATTCTGGGTATTATTCTTGGTTCAATATTGCACAATCAGGGCGAGTCCCGCGAATGGTTGGTGAGTAATATATTATCTCCGGCGGGGGATATATTCATCCGGCTGATCAAAATGATCGTGGTGCCCATCGTTATCTCCACGCTGATTGTCGGCATTGCGGGCGTCGGCGACGCCAAGAAACTGGGCCGCATCGGCCTGAAAACCATCATCTACTTTGAAATCATTACCACGCTGGCGATCATCATCGGCATTACCTTTGCCAACGTGTTCCAGCCGGGGCAGGGGATTGATATGTCATCCCTGGCGGTGGCGGATATCTCCCAATACGAAAGAACGACGGAGCAGGTGCAAAGCGGCTCCCACAGCCTGATCGCCACGATTTTGTCGCTTATCCCCTCCAACGTGTTCGCCTCCATGGCGCGCGGGGACATGCTGCCGATTATCTTCTTCTCTGTCTTGTTCGGATTAGGGCTTTCTTCCCTGCCGAAAGAGACCAAAGAACCGCTGCTGAAAGTTTTCAGAGGCGTTTCAGAAAGTATGTTCAAAGTGACGCACATGATCATGCGTTACGCGCCGATCGGGGTTTTCGGGCTGATTTCAGTCACGGTCGCCAACTTCGGCTTCGCCTCTTTGGTGCCGCTGGCCAAGCTGGTAGTTCTGGTTTATTTCGCCATCCTGTTTTTTGCCCTGGTGGTGCTGGGGCTCGTGGCGCGCATTTGTAAACTGAGCATCTGGACGCTGATTCGCATCCTGAAGGATGAACTGATCCTGGCTTACTCCACGGCCAGCTCGGAAACCGTGTTGCCGCGCATCATTGAAAAAATGGAAGCCTACGGCGCGCCGAAGTCGATCACCAGTTTCGTGGTGCCGACCGGCTACTCCTTCAACCTGGATGGCTCCACGCTTTATCAGAGTATCGCCGCCATCTTTATCGCCCAGTTGTACGGCATTAACCTGTCCATCGGCCAGGAGATCATTCTGGTGCTGACGCTGATGGTGACGTCCAAGGGGATTGCCGGCGTACCGGGCGTTTCTTTCGTCGTTCTGCTGGCGACGCTGGGCAGCGTCGGTATTCCGCTGGAAGGTTTGGCGTTCATCGCCGGCGTAGACCGTATTCTGGACATGGCGCGCACCGCGCTGAACGTAATCGGCAACGCGTTGGCGGTGCTGGTTGTCGCCAAGTGGGAACATCAGTTCGACAGTAAAAAAGCCAGAGCTTACGAGGCCGAGGTCTTGTCACAAAAAGTGACGCCGGCCAGTCAGGAATAACCTTCCTTCCGGCGCCCGCCGTCCGGGCGGGCGCCTATGACTTACCCTGTGGTTTACCGGAAAAAAGATAACGCAGCAAGGGAATGCGGCGGTGCAACTCATACAGAACCACTGAACCGATAACCACCAGCGTGACGCCTGCGAGAAAACCGATCGCCGGATTCAGATGGAATTCCTCCATGATGCTGCCGTACAGAATTGTGAGCGGATGGTGGACCAGATAGATAAACAGCGACGCGGTGACGAAATACGTGACGACCCGCGATTCCCGGTTCAGCAGCCGGTGCCCCAGCGCCAGGACCGCCTTGGTCATCATCAGGCCGATAATAAACAGTAAAAACAACTGCACGCTGAAGGCGTATTCGCCGAACGTCCGGGTATTTTCATTCAGCAGGAAAAGCCCGACGACGAATAACGTCAGCAGGCCGTCAGGCAGCGTGAGGCGCGTCAGGTTCGACTTATGCTCGCTGTGGGTGAAGGACAGCGCGCCCAGCAGATAAAACGGAATGTACAGCAGGGTATTCATCACCAGAAAATTGAAAGCGGCGCTGGAGGAGATTGTGGGCAGCAGGGCCGCGCTCAGTTTTTGAAACAGCACATAAGCGCCGCCGAGTACGACAAAAATCAGGGGCAGCGCGCGCGGGGCGACGTGCGACCACAACCCGCGCTGCAAAATGGCACGCAGCACCGGTGCGCTGAGCACGGTGATCAGGCTCAGCGTCAGCAGAAACCAGAGATGCGACACCAGATACCAGACGCTGATATTCACCCGCTGCCAAAAACCGGCGTCTCCCCAGTCGCTGATGGCCGTGGTATGGCGCAGAACGAAAATGAACTGAGGCAGGGTGATCAACACCATGGCCGTCAGCATCGGTATCAGCAGGCGCGTCAGGCGTACGTTCAGCCACTTCTTCAGCGGATAACGTTGGTACAGCATGCAGGAAAAGTAGCCGGAGATAACGAAGAAGACCTGCATGCGGAAGGCATGGATGAAGTCGTTAAACAGACTGAGCGGCAGACTTTCCGGCGTACTGTTGACCACCCAGTGATGGCTGGAATAAATCAGGGAAACGTGGAAGGGAATGCCTAATAACATCAGTGCTGCGCGGATATAGTCGAGATAGTGTTCCCGCTGGGTGGTGGTGCTCAATCCGGATGCCCGTATCGTGAGAGTGGGCGTTTACTTTAGGTTTATAACGGCGGGCGGGCAAGCGCTTTACGTGGCTTTTGGACGAATCTGTATCCGGTGTCCGATGACGTCTGTTGTGCTGGAGTTTATGCTTCTGCGGCTAAAGTGAAGGCTTCTTCCGCGGGCGTACGCCCGTCATTTAGGCAAACAAGGATGATGCGATGGGTGAGGTTCCTCAATGACAAAGATAATAATGAAACGTTTTCCGTTAAAACCGTATGTATTACCGCTTCTTTCCCTGAGCTGCCTGGCGTCGCCGGGTGTCCGGGCTGCGGATATTTCGCTCGGCGTCAGCGGCATGGCGTCCGTCTCTGCGTATAAAGCCAAACATACCGACTACATGGCGTTGCCGTCATTCAGCTATGACAACGACATCTGGTACATCGATGGCGCGGAAGCCGGTTACTACGTTCTGAATGACGACACCAACGAGCTGAAGCTCAAGACGTTTTACGACGACAAATCCTATGACGCCGACGACGGCCACGGCGCGATGATGCGCAGCCTGAACGATCGCCACGCCACGCTGATGGCCGGCGCCAGTTATCAGTACACCCTGCCTTTCGGGGCGGTCCGTACTCAGGTCGCCGCCGACGTGCTGAACAACAGCAAGGGCGTTACAGCGAATTTCGCTTATCTGAACATGCTGACCTGCGGCGCGTTTACCGTCGTGCCGGAACTGGGCGTTGACTGGGCGAACGCTCAGCAGAATCGCTATTACTACGGTATTTCTTCAGAAGAAGCCCGGCGGGCGAACATCGCAACCTATCGCCCCGGCTCCGCGTTTACGCCTTATCTCTCCCTGACGCTGGACTACCAGCTCACCGCGCACTGGGAAACGTACGCTTCCGCCCGCGTAGACTGGCTGCCTTCCTCGGTGCGCAACAGCCCGATGATCGACCGCAGTGAAACATACGCTTACGGCGTCGGCGTGAAATATAACTTTTAACGCAGAGTGCGGAGGAGAGATGTCATTAAGTACAACTCTTTATTTTTAAAGGGCTTTCCTTCGCTTCTTGCCGGCGTTTTTTAAACGCCTGTTTAAAAAACATTTATCCGGCCCCCGTTAAACTGTCTGAAATCGTGAAGTACGTATTTTCTTTACGTATGGAGCAAAATTCTCACCATCGTACAGGGTGAGGTTGTCTTTCCATTAACGGTCCTTTCCGCGCTTATGGTTATTAAATCCATCCGTTCCGCGCCACGCCGCCATCCGTGGACGATCCTGTGTGATTTTGACGGAACAATCAGTTTCAAAGACGTTACCGACACGCTGCTGGAAGCCTTTGGTATGCCGGGTTGGGAAGCGCTGGAACAACGCTGGGAAGACGGCGAGATCGGTTCGCAGGAGTGTATGGCCGGGCAAATCGCCTTACTGGACGCCTCGCCGGACGAACTGAATGAGTGCCTGGCCGGCATCGCTATCGACCCCGCTTTTGCCGGTTTCGCGGCGCATGCGCGGATGCGCGGCGTACCGCTGCATATCGTCAGCGACGGCCTGGATTACGCCATTCGCCATATTCTGCGCGCCAACGGCATCGTCAGCGAAATTCCGGTGATTGCCAACCAACTGCGCCAGACCGGCGACCGCCGCTGGAGCCTGGATTTCCCTTATCACAACGCCGGTTGCCTGAAAGCGAGCGGCACCTGCAAATGCGCCGTCGCCAAGGCGGTGGCGGATGACAAGTTTCTGATGATCGGCGACGGGCGCTCAGACTTTTGCGTCTCGCAGATTGCCGATCACGTTTTTGCCAAAAAGAGCCTGGTGGCTGAGTGTGAGCGCTCCGGCGTTCCCTTTACCGTCATGGAGGATTTCGCCCAGGCTCCGGCGCGCCTGGACTGGCTGCTGGAACAGCCGGACATGGCGCATTTCACGCCGGTTGAACTTTTGATACTCCGGGGGATGCGTGATCGAACATCATGATTTTCTGTTACCGGGCAACCGGATCGGCGTGTTGCTCATCCATGGTCTGACCGGAACGCCGACGGAAATGCGCGGCGTCGGGCGTGAGCTGAACCGCGCCGGTTTCACGGTTTACGGCATGCAACTGGCCGGGCACTGCGGCGACGTGGACGACCTGATCGCCACCCGCTGGTCTGACTGGTATCAAAGCGTTATCGCGGCGGCGGAAAAGCTGCGCGAACAGGTGGATTACCTGTTTGTCGGCGGCCTGTCGATGGGGGCGGTGCTGGCGCTGAAGTATGCGTCTGATTTTCCGCGCAGCGTGCAGGGTGTCTTGGTCTACGGCGCGACGTTTCGCTATGACGGCTGGAGTATTCCGGCCATGTCGCAGTTTCTGGCGCCCTGGTTCCTGCCGCTGGCTGGTTTTCTGCGCATTGGCCGCCGTCGCATGTTCAATGAGGAACCGCCGTACGGCATCCGCAATGAGCAACTGCGCAAACGTATTTCGCAGAGCATGCTGAGCGGCGACAGCGGCGCGGCGGGCTTACCCGGCAACCCCTGGCCTTCGCTCAGCGAGATGATCCATCTTTCACGCAACGTACGTAAGTCGCTGCATAAGGTGACGTCGCCCTGCCTGATCCTGCACGCGCAGGAGGACGACATCGCCCACCGCCGTAACGGCGAGCTGGTGCGCGATAACGTCAGCGGGCCGGTGGAAATGGTGTTGCTGAAAAACAGCTACCACATGATCACCATCGATAACGATCGACGCGAGTTGATTACGCGTTCGGTGGATTTTATCCAACACCACGTCCCGGAACGTCATGACGAAGCGCCGGATACCGGCGGCGCTGCGTTGCAGGCGGCATTGCACTCCTCTGCGCTGGGCGCGTAACGGCCGGCAAAAGCGGTAATTTATGAGTCAGTTAACCATCATCCTCTGGATTCTGAACGTCATCGTCGACACCGTAGGGCAGTTGGCGTTCAAGGCCGCCGCCACCTCCGGCGTAAACTACTCCGGCATGGCTCACTGGCGGTACATGCTGAAAAAGCCCTGGATTTGGATCGGCGTCGGCAGCTATGTCCTGGAGTTTGTGCTCTGGCTGGCGTTTCTTTCGCTGGTGCCGCTGTCGGTTGGGGTGATGCTGGGATCGATTAACATCGTCGCGATCATGATTGCCGGGCGGATCTGGTTTAAAGAGAGCCTGAGTAAATGGCGCCTGATCGGTATCCTGCTGATTGCCTGCGGCGTTGCCGTGGTGGGGATTGAATAATGAAACGCTTTTACCTGTTCGGTTTTTTGGCGCTGATGCTGTTCGACACCCTGGCGCAGGTCAGCTTCAAATATGCTTCCCTGCACGCCGAGCCATTGACGCTGGATGCTGCCTGGCTGGTGCGCGTGTTTGGGCATCCCTGGATTTACGGGGCGTTTGTCGGTTATATCGGCGCCTTTTTCACCTGGATGACGTTGCTGAAGTATGCGCCGGTCGGCCCCGCATTTGCCGCTTCTCATCTGGAGATTATCAGCGTCACGCTGGTATCCGTCTGGCTGTTTGACGACACGCTGACGTTGCCTAAACTGATCGGCGGTTCGCTGATACTGGCTGGTATTCTGTGCCTGGCGAAGGCCGAAACCACCCTCCCGGCTGAATCCGCGGCCCCTGCGGAGCCTTCCCGCTCATGACGTTCTCCTCCCGCCGGCAGGAAATCCCGCCTACGGCGGGGCTGCCTGCGCGCTGGCGGGATCTGTTGCGCCCCGCGCAGACCGGTCTGGCGCAGCCCCTTTCCCGTTGGCTGGGCATCCCTTTGCCCGTACTGACCTGTTCCGGCACGGCGGCGCTGATCGTGACGTTACGCACCTTACAGGCCCTGTCTCCCGGTCGTACCAGGATCATCGTTCCTGCCTATACCTGCCCGCTGGTGGCGCTGGCCGCCTTTCACTGCCCGCCGCTGCGGGTTGTGGCGTGTGATTTACGCCCGGATAGCATTGATATGGATGAAGATGCCCTGCGCCGGCTGTGCGATGAACAGACGCTGGCGGTGGTCGTGACGCACCTGGCCGGGCGCGTGGCCGACGTAGCGGGCGTAAAACGCATTACGGCGGCGACGGGCGCGCGCGTGATTGAGGACGCGGCGCAGGCGATGGGTGCCCGGTATCAGGGGCAGAGCGTCGGGCTGGAGGGGGATGTCGGCTTTTTCAGCATGGCGCTGGGAAAAGGGCTGACGACCGCGGAAGGCGGCGTACTGTTCAGCCGTGATGAGGAATTGCACAGTTTGCTGCATGAACGCAGCCGCCGCGATTTGCCGTTCAGCCTGGCCTGGGAAATCCGCCGTTGCGCGGAGCTATGGGGATACGCCTGGTTTTACCGTCCGCAGCGGCTGTTCCGGGTGTACGGTAAAGCGCTGCAAACCGCGCTGGCGCGGGGAGATGAAATCGGCGCGGTCGGAGACGACTTTACGGTGCGCGATATTCCGCTGCATTCGCTGGGCCGCTACCGGCAACGCGCAGGCGCGGCCGCGCTGACGCGCCTGCCGGATTACCAGCAGCGGGCGCGGGAACGGGCGCGACGCCGTGCGGCGCGGCTCTGTGCGCTAGATGGCGTGCAGGTACTGAGCGACGGTGCCGGGCAGCAGGGCGTCTGGCCCTTCCTGCTGGTGATGATGCCGACGCAGGCTGCCCGCGATGCCGTGATGGCGCAGCTATGGACCGCCGGTGTGGGCGTTACCCGGCTGTTTATCCGCCCGTTATCGGGGTACCCGGATGTCGCGCCATTACTGCTTAATACCGGCGATACCCCGAACGCCGTTGCATTCGCCTCCCGCACGCTGTCCATCACGAACAGCCACTGGCTGGATGACGAGACCTTCGACGAAATTGTGCGGGTAATAAGCGCGTCATTGCCGCCATCCGGCGTTAATTTGCGCCAACAGGCGTAAGTTCAGCGCATTTTGCCGTTGCTGCCATTGCCGCAGCACGCTGTCAGACGGCGTTTCCTGCCCGTCGGCGGCGCTCAGCCAGCGTTTGAAGCGGCTTTGATACTGATAGGCCGAGACATCGCCGGTAATATCCGCGCCGACCAAGCGGCCCTGACAGGCGGTCAGCAGCCGTTGCAGATGCGCTTCCAGAAACATGCCCTGATCCCAGTTGGTGTTAACCACTTCCGGTCTGAGGACGTCTTTGTCGATAGAAAGGTAGACCGGCAACGTAGCGTCCATTTTCTGCAAAAAGGCATTCATCAGACTGTCCGCATCAGGAAAAGCAAGCGCTTGCTCTGCTGCGCCCAGGCAGCGCAGCCAGCGGGCGTCAACACCGGTGCTCCAGTAAGTCAGCTTGCCCTTCATCAGCGGCGACCAGTGATTTTCCCAGGCATGACGGGCGGTGATATCCGCGGAACCGATACCGATAACGTGAATGTGTTTTACCCGCGGCAGACGACTGGCCCAGTAAACCCAGGAGCCGCAGTGAATGCCGAACGGATAGCGCATGTTGTCCGGATGGTTATCACAAACGATCAACTGAATGTCTTCCTGCATATTGAGGTGCTTCAGCAGTAGCCAGGTCAGATGGTGGTAATCGCCGCTGCCGGTAAACACGCAGCCGTATTGCGGCGGCAACAGGCTGCTCAGCAGCGGTTTCAGCCGCCGGAAGGCGGACCAGCGGCAGCCGAAGCGGATAAGCTCCTGCCACGTCTGCAACGGCACGTTCACGGCGTCCGGTATGTCATTGACGGAATGGTCGAAGTTGAGGATGACCGGAGTACGGGAGTTCGTCATAACGTCTGTTCCTGATGCCAGTGCGCATCACTTTCGAAATGGTGCCTGAAACGGTTCAGAATCCGGCGCAGCAGCGGGTTACGGACCCAGACCAGATGGCGGGTCAGGGTAAAGCTGGCGCCCAGGCTGGCTTTGACTTCGGGATCGGTCCAGCCGGCGACGTAAAAACGCAGCCCGTTTTCCAGCGCATATTCCAGGTTGACGAACCAACTGACGAAGTAGAGATGGTGCTCCAGCGCCAGGGGGTAATTGAGGCCGATATATTTATCGATCAGCTTATCATGCTGCTGGTAGCACAGGTTGTAGCCGACCAGCGTCTCTCCGTGCCAGTAGAGGAACATCCGTCCGCCGCTGCCGGCGTCGGTGAGCAGCGTGCTGAAAAAGTCCGCGGTCAGCAGGTCGAAGTGTATTTCACTCTGGGCATAGACCGCGAGATAGAGCCGGTAAAGCTCTTTGCGCCAGGCCTCGTCAGAAAAGCGCGCATCGCCGGTGGTCAGAATTTCGACGCGCAACGCATCCCGGCTGCGCAGCTTACGGCGGATATCCCGGCGCCGGCTGCGTGACAGGCGGCTCAGGTATTCGTCCGTATCATCAAAATTGAGCGGCACGTAGGCCAGCGCCTGACCTTCGACGCCGATAAAGCCCTGCCGGATGCAGGCGTTATACAGTGCCTGCGAATAATTGTTGTCGCCGGCTGAGAGCAGCGGCGAGTTTTGCGGAAGATCTTTGACGATAACCAGCTTTTTCTCCGGTGCGCATTTCCGCAACAAATGGCTCATTTCATCGGGGCGAACGTGGGTGGGAAACGGCGCGTATTCGCTGACGGTCGTGCCGGCGAAGCAGGTGTCTATCGTCAAAAACCGGCTCCACCAACGAAAGCCGGGCCAACTGCGCAGTTTTTTGCGCAACGCTTCGTCGGCGGTGGTGAGCAGATCGAAGGGCGCGGAAAAGAGCGGTACGCCGTGTGCGGAAATCCGGGCGGTGAAGCCCTGTGGCGGATGATGCAAAAAAGCGTCGATCAGATGCCGGGATTCCATATGGTTGGCATAGTGAATCACGGCGCGTTCGTCATCGGTCATCAGTCGTTGTTCCGTCGGGGATGACAAAGGCGCACCTGCGTGCGCCCGTGTGTTTTCCTGAGTCGCGTTTTTGAAGCAAAGCCCGGCGCGCTTACAGTTCGCGCTTGGCCCGGACGATCAGTTGATCTAGCATTTCGATGGCCTGATCGATCTCGCTGCGGCTGATTTCCAGCGACGGCGCGAAGGTGATGACGTTTTTGTAGTAACCGCCCACGTCCAGCACCAGGCCGCTTTTCTGGCCTTTATAGTCCAGCGTGCCGGACAGACCGATATCCACCATTTTGTCGAGCAGCGCCTTGTTCGGCGTAAAGCCGTCGGCTTCGCACAGCTCGGCGCGCAGTGCCAGACCCAGGCCATCCACGTCACCGATTTCCCGGTGGCGCGACTGCAACGTCTTCAGCCCTTCGAGGAAGTAGGCTCCGCTCTCCATCACCTGCTTCTCGTAATCTTTTTCCGCCAGCATGCGCATGACTTCCAGGCCCACCGACGTGCCCAGCGGGTTGGAGGCGAAGGTCGAGTGGGTAGAGCCAACCGGGAAGGTGGTCGGGTTGATCATCTCTTCGCGCGCCCAGACGCCGGCCAGCGGATTCAGACCGTTGGTCAGCGCTTTACCGAACACCAGCACATCCGGGGTGATGCCGAAGTGTTCCACGGACCACAGTTTACCGGTGCGGTAGAAGCCCATCTGGATTTCATCAACGACCAGCAGAATGCCATGATCGTCCAGCACCTTTTTAAGACCTTTATAGAAGTTGCGCGGCGGAATCACGTAACCGCCGGTACCCTGGATCGGTTCAATGTAGAACGCGGCAAACTCGGACTGGCCCACTTTCGGGTCCCAGACGCCGTGGTATTCGTTCTCAAACAAGCGGGCGAAGTCAGCAATCAGCTTGTCGGCGTACTCTTCCGGCGTCATGCCTTTCTGGCGGCGGAACGGGTACGGGAACGGGATAAACTGGGCGCGCTCGCCGAAATGGCCGAAGCGGCGACGGTAACGGTAGCTGGACGTGATGGAAGAGGCGCCCAGCGTACGGCCGTGGTAGCCGCCTTCAAAGGCGAACATACGGCTTTTGCCGTTGCAGAAGTTACGCACCAGCTTCAGCGAGTCGTCGATTGACTGTGAACCGCCGACGTTATAGTGCACGCGCCCCGGCAGGCCGAACTTCTTCTCCATATCCTGCGCGATGATTTTGCTCAGCTCGATTTTGGTCGGGTGCAGATACTGGCTGGCGATCTGCGGCAAAACGTCGATCTGCTTTTTCAGCGCATTGTCCAGGCGCGGGTTCGCGTAGCCAAAGTTAACGGCGGAGTACCACATCTGGAGGTCCAGGTAAGGCGTGCCTTCGGCGTCAAACAGATAGCTGCCCTTGCAGCTGTCGAAAATCTTCGGCGGGTTAACATAGTGAACGGTATCACCGTGGGAGCAATACTTCGCTTCATCCGCCAGCAGTTGTTCTTCGTAAGGGGTCATAACATCTCCAGCCTGTGAAAAGGGGATTTACCCGTGATGCTTACCCGTTGCAGAGGTATCGGTGACACAAGCTTCGGGAGGCTTACTCCCTTGCCGTTTGTCTGCAACGAGAGGGAGTCAGGGTATGGAACAGGAGGGATTATATCGATGCCTGAAATCGGTGCTTTTTGTTCTCCGGAGATGTTGAACGATTGTTTATATTTCTGGCGATAATGTTTATTGTCTGTTTATGTTTTACCGTGATTATTAGCAGGATTAATTTTAAAAGGTATTATTTACATAGAGTTACTGTAACGATAAGGGGAAGGTTAGGCGGGCAGGGAGGTTTGCGGTAGGTGCGCGGCACAATCGTTACTGCCGATGCCTGTCGGTTGATCTCATCAGCCTGGCGCTGACGGAATGTTCACTGGCGGCAAAGTCTGCGTTATCTCCGCCGCCACCGTAACCTGCTATTTCATCATTTTGACTTCATGAGGCGGGCATCATGCCGCCAGGCATAGTAGCCGCTGGGATGCACGTCCATCAGCCGGCATAGTCGCTGTACGGGCCAGCGATGGCTGTTGTCCTTAATGAAGGCGTACCTTAGCCGGACAGCTTTGCAAAGTACGCCTTCGCTTTTTTTAGCATATTCCGCTCTTCGGTGACGCGCTTCAGTTCTCTCTGAAGCCGCCGGAGCTCATACTGAACGTCGGCCTCTGCTTTATGCGAGGACGCATTGGGGCCAAACTTTTTCATCCAGGCATACAGGCTGTGTGTTGTTACGCCAAGTCGCTGGGCTACATCTGCGACAGAAAGTTTGTCGTCTGTAATTAGCTTAACCGCTTTGATTTTGAATTCATCGGGATAGCGTTTTGCGCTCATATTTACCTTCTTTTCATGTCTTCCATTTTGACTCAGAGGTATCTAGAGTTTAATTTTCCTACTCTTGCTTTATTTGTCCATATAGTATGGATTTAATAGTCCTGAAATGGGTTATCTAAGTTTAAAGTGTCTATAAAAATGCCCCATAAAAATGGCTTTAAATTATCTACAAGTTGAATGGTCTCATATTGGTTATTGCTTAAATGGAGTAAGTCATTTTTCTGGTTTAAAATTGTACATTCGTAGTCATCTTATCTAGCTATAATGTGTCTACACGGTTATATCTTATGTTATTTGATTATCGATTAAATGATTTTTGTATTATTAGATCATACAAATAATTTGTTTCATTATAATTAGATAATTTACTCACATAAATTAATAGTTTTTCTTATGTTAACGTGCTTTTTTAATTGTGATGATTTTTTTAACTTATGGATTTCTCTATATTTTTTTTATTAAAAATCAATAAATTGTGTTTTATTTTGAAAAAAGGGGCGGTTTGCCCGCCCCTTTTTATCAGTTAAAATTACTCTTCTGTTGGTAGCTAGTCAACATAAGGAATGGGTGCGAAAAGTAACTGACATGATGCCATAACTGACGATTTGATTATTTTAAATCAGGCGTTTTTTGTCAAGCTTATATTTGGGTTGTTTAAAGATCTTACGCGTGGTAATTATCGTAATTTATTTTTTGGTTAGGTAAGAAAATTCTCTTGCTGTCTATTTTTACTTATTTTTTCTTATTAATTTTTTACATTTTTACCAGGTTTTTAATATTGGTTATTACAGATTTTTATGGAAAAAGCGATCATAAACAATTGGTTAGGTAATTTTGGTTAGTGCTAGGGTGAATGGGTGGCTCTTAGATTTCATTGTCTGCGAAAGTTTCTGAGTTTTTACCTCCATGTTTTCACAAAATAATCGATGGTAAGTTATAAACGGCCTCTTCTGGGTAAGGGTATTTCTTATCCGGGAAAAAAAGGAAACGAACTAGATTCATAGCATGATGCTTGGAGTTATATATGACGGAAAAAAAAATAGTTCTGGCTGTTAACAGCGGAGAAGGAAAAACTCGGCTTTTGACCGCGGATGCGGCCAAGGCAGTTAAGGTGAAACTGCTTCACGGCAACAAGTATCTGCTGAAGAACGTCAATGACGACTTCGCGCCGGAAAACATTACACTTAAGCGCGTGGGTAATGCATTACACGTGATTCAGGAAGGGGATACGCAACCCAGCATCATCATCGAAGACTACTTCAACGGTGATGCGAACAACCCGGTATTGCTGGGAATGGCGGAGGATGGCCAGCTCTACTCATACATTCCCATCTCCGGTGAAGGTTACGAAACAGGCTATTTGATCGCTGACGGAGAGCTCTCTCCGGTAGCGCTGGGGGGAGAATCCCTGGGTTCCGGCAGTGGCATTTTTGCCGCTGCGGATGACGACAACGACATGTTGTTTGGTTTCCTGGGCTGGCTCGCCGCCGCCGCCGCTATCGGCGGAATTGCGGCCGCCATCGCGGATGACGACGATGACGACCATCACTCTGCTCCGAATGCGCCGTCAATCGGCGAAGTTATGGACAACACGGGTTCCATTACCGGTCCGATCAAAAGCGGCGACGTCACTGACGAAACCAAGCCGGTAATGAGCGGCACGGGTAACCCGGGCAACACGGTTACCATTTACGACAACGGTAAAGCCATCGGCTCTACGACCGTAGGTGACGACGGCAAGTGGACCTTTACCCCGGAAACCCCGCTGGGCGAAGGCAAACACGCAATTACTGTGACTGAAACCGACTCTCGCGGCAGCACCAGCGAGCCCTCCGCGCCCATCGACTTCGACGTTGATACCACGGCCCCGGCTGCGCCCACCATTGAACACATCATGGACAAAGTTGGCGACATTACCGGTGAAATCAACAACGGTGGCGCTACCGACGACGCGAAGCCGGAAATCAGCGGTACTGGTGAAGTCGGCGCGACGGTCACTATCTACGACAACGGTAAGGTTATCGGCCAGACTGAAGTCAATTCTGACGGGCGCTGGTACTTCATTCCGGAAACCGCGCTGGCTGACGGTCAGCACAAAATTACCGTTACGCAGACCGACAAAGCGGGCAACGTCAGCGATCCTTCCGACATTCGTGATTTCAACGTAATTACCGGTCTGATGGATAAGTCGGAACTGCCTGAAATCCTTGATAATACGGGTTCAATCACCGGCCCGCTGCATAGCGGCGACGTAACGGATGAAACTAAGCCGACGTTTAACGGTGACGGTACGCCGGGCAATACCATCATCATCGAAGATAACGGCAAAGTGATTGGCTCCACCGTCGTTGATGACGACGGAAAATGGACGTTCATCCCGGAAACCCCGCTGGACGAAGGTAAACATGAGCTGGTGGTCAGCGAGAAAGATCCCGCCGGCAACACCAGCGATCGCAGCGACCCGATTGAAATCGAAGTTGATACCACCCCGCCGAACAAGCCGGACGTTGCTAATGCTCAGGACAACACCGGTTCCATTACCGGCCCGATCCAGAACGGCGGCGTTACCGATGAAACCAAACCGGTATTCAGCGGCGGCGGCGAACCTGGCGACAAAGTCACTATCTACGACGGTGACAAAGTTCTGGGCACCACGACCATTGACGAAAACGGTAAGTGGACCTTTACGCCGGACGAAGCGCTGTCCGAAGGCGATCACAGCATCACGGTAACCCAGAGCGACCCGGCTGGTAACGTCAGTGAATCCTCCGATCCGCTGGAATTTGAAGTTGATACTACCCCGCCGAACCCGGGTGAAGATGTCCTGAAGATCACCGGCGTGGAAGACAACGTGGGCGATAACCAGGGCAACGTGGCGAGCGGCGACACCACCGACGACAGCCAGCCGGTTATCAGCGGTATCGGCGAAGCCGGCAACACGGTTTACGTCTACAGCACCGACGCCGCCGGCAAGCACCTGATCGGCTCCGCCATCGTGAACGGCGAAGGTAAGTGGTCACTGACCCCGGATACCCCGCTGCTGGAAGGGCTGAACCAGCTGACGCTGGAAAGCAGCGATCCGGCAGGCAACCGTATCGAAGGTAAGGCGCCGTCTTACGACGTCAATATCCTGATCCCGGTCAGCACCGAGCCGTCTATCGGCAGCGTGGTCGATAACGTTGAACCGCACACCGGCCCGCTGCAGAAGGGCGATGTGACCAATGACAGCACCCCGACCCTGAGCGGCGCCGCCACGCCGGGCGACATCGTGACCATCAAGGATAACGGCCAGCCGATCGGCAGCGTTGTGGCTGACGAGAACGGCAAGTGGAGCTTCACGCCGGAAACCGGTCTGAAAGACGGCAACCATAACCTGACCGTAACCGCCACCGATGCGGCCGGCAACAGCAAGGACAGCGGCAGCTTCCCGATTGTTATTGACACCGTACCGCCGAAGCCGGCGGAAAACATCGTTATTGAAGATAACGTTGGCGACAAGCAGGGCGAAGTAAAAGACGGTGACACCACCGACGATCGCACCCCGACCCTGAACGGCGAAGCCGAGCCGGGCAGCACCGTGACCATCATCGACAACGGCGAAGTCATCGGCACTGCCACGGTAGACGACGACGGTAAGTGGACCTTTACCCCGGAAACCCCGCTGGATAAGGGTGATCATGAAATCACCACCGAAGTCACCGATCCGGCCGGCAACACCAGCGAGCCGACTCCGGGTATCACCATCACCGTCGATCCGGAACCGAATGAAGTGATCATCGGCGCAGTGAAAGACGACCAGGGTCCGATCACCGGTAACGTGAAACCGGGTGGCGTCACCGATGACGCACGTCCGGAAATCACCGGCGAAGGCAAGCCGGGCAGCACCGTGACCGTGAAGGACGGCGACGCCGTTCTGGGCACCACCATCGTGAAACCGGACGGCTCCTGGAGCTTTACGCCGGAAGAAGATCTGGGTGAAGGCGAGCACAGCCTGACCGTTGTTTCTACCGATCCGGCAGGCAACGAAGTGACCTCCCCGGCCTTCGAACTGACGGTTGATACCGAATCCCCGGACCAGCCGTCTATCGGCTCCGCCACTGACGATGTGGGCGAGAAACGTGGTGAGCTGAACAATGGCGATGTCACCGACGATTCAACCCCGACCCTGAAAGGGGAAGCGGAAGCAGGTAGCCGCGTAGATATCTACGACAACGGCGAGCTGATCGGCTCCGTTGTTGCTGATGAAAACGGCGCCTGGAGCTTCACCCCGACCACGCCGCTGCCGGAAGGCGAACATAAGTTCACCACCACGGCAACGGACGAAGCGGGCAATACCAGCAAGCCGTCAGAAGAGTTCGTACTGACCACCGATTATTCCCCGCCGAATCCGGGTGAAGATGTCCTGAAGATCACCGGCGTGGAAGACAACGTGGGCGATAACCAGGGCAACGTGGCGAGCGGCGACACCACCGACGACAGCCAGCCGGTTATCAGCGGTATCGGCGAAGCCGGCAACACGGTTTACGTCTACAGCACCGACACCGCCGGCAAGCACCTGATCGGCTCCGCCATCGTGAACGGCGAAGGTAAGTGGTCACTGACCCCGGATACCCCGCTGCTGGAAGGGCTGAACCAGCTGACGTTGGAAAGCAGCGATCCGGCGGGCAACCGTATCGAAGGTAAGGCGCCGTCTTATGACGTCAATATCCTGATCCCGGTCAGCACCGAGCCGTCTATCGGCAGCGTGGTCGATAACGTTGAACCGCACACCGGCCCGCTGCAGAAGGGCGATGTGACCAATGACAGCACCCCGACCCTGAGCGGCGCCGCCGCACCGGGCGACATCGTGACCATCAAGGATAACGGCCAGCCGATCGGCAGCGTTGTGGCTGACGAGAACGGCAAGTGGAGCTTCACGCCGGAAACCGGCCTGGAAGACGGCAACCATAACCTGACCGTGACCGCCACCGATGCGGCCGGCAACAACAAGGACAGCGGCAGCTTCCCGATTGTTATCGACACCGTACCGCCGAAGCCGGCGGAAAACATCGTTATTGAAGATAACGTTGGCGACAAGCAGGGCGAAGTGA
>NZ_QRAP01000017.1:23263-27317 GCF_003363015.1 Enterobacillus tribolii
CAGCGGCAGCTTCCCGATTGTTATCGACACCGTACCGCCGAAGCCGGCGGAAAACATCGTTATTGAAGATAACGTTGGCGACAAGCAGGGCGAAGTGAAAGACGGTGACACCACCGACGATGCCTCTCCGACCCTGAACGGCGAAGCCGAGCCGGGCAGCACCGTGACCATCATCGACAACGGCGAAGTCATCGGTACTGCCACGGTAGACGACGACGGTAAGTGGACCTTTACCCCGGAAACCCCGCTGGGTGAGGGCCCGCATGAAATCACCACCGAAGTCACCGATCCGGCGGGCAACACCAGCAAGCCGTCTGATCCGATCGTGATTGAGGTTGACACCACGCCGGTGGAAGTGAGCATTGGCTCGGTGATCGACGACAAAGAACCTGCTACCGGTAAGCTGAACCCGGGCGATGTCACCAACGATACGCGTCCGGAAATTACCGGTGAAGGCAAGCCGGGCAGCACCGTGACCGTGAAGGACGGTGAGACCGTTCTGGGCACCACCACCGTACAACCGGACGGCTCCTGGAGCTTTACGCCAGAGGAAGATCTGGGTGAAGGCGAGCACAGCCTGACCGCCACGGCGACCGACAAGGCGGGTAATGAAGTGACCACTCCGCCGTTTGATCTGGTTGTGGACACCATTGCGCCGGAGCAGCCGTCTATCGGCTCTATCATTGATGACGTAGGCTCAATCACCGGCGAACTGAAGAACGGCGGTGTAACCGACGATTCTAACCCGACCCTGAACGGCACTGCGGAAGCGGGCAGTATCGTGACCATCAAGGACGGTGAGAAGGTGTTGGGCAGCGTCACGGCAAATGACGATGGTGACTGGAGCTTTACCCCGACTACGCCGCTGCCGGAAGGTGAGCATAAGTTCACCGTAACGGCGACCGACGAAGCGGGCAACAGCAGTAAGCCGTCTGATGAATTTGTGCTGACGTTGGATCTGACTCCGCCGGATCCGGCCAAGCTGTCCATTACCGAAGTCTATGACGACTACGGCTCTGTGACCGGCAAGGTTGAGCAGGGTAAAGAAACAGATGACAACCGCCCGACCATTAAGGGTACTGGTGCGGAAGAAGGCAACATCATTACCGTTTACAACGGTAACAAGGTGATTGGATCGACCAAGGTGAAAGCCGACGGCACCTGGGAACTGGAGCCGGAGACGCCGCTGGCGAACGGCACCTATACCTTTACGGCGAAAGAGACCGATCCGGCTGGCCTGACCTCCGGACCGTCCAAGGAGTACGCCGTTATCATTAACGGTGTTCCGCCGGCGCCGCCGACGCTGAACTCTGTCTATGATGATGCTGAACCAAACATTGGTTACGTGCAGAAAGGTGATCTGACCAACGACAACACGCCGACCCTGAGCGGGACCGGCCTGGCCGGTGCAACTATCACCGTATATGACAACGGTAAGGTTATCGGTACCGCTGCAGTGGACGGCACCGGCAACTGGAAGTTTACGCCGGATAGCGCGCTGACGGACGGTAAGCACAACTTTACCGCCACGCAGACCGATGGCGTGGGCCGCACCAGCGAGCCGACCGGTGAGTTTGATATCCGTATCGACGCCACGGCGCCGGATGCCGTTAAGGGCCTGGCCGTGCATGACGACGTGGGCGACAAGACGGGCGATCTGCAAAACGGTGAAACCACCGATGATCGTCAGCCGACCTTCAGCGGTACGGCAGAGCCGGGCAGTACGGTGAACATTATCGACAACGGTAAGGTTATCGGCACCGCCACGGTGGGTGATGATGGCAAGTGGTCGTTTACCCCGGATGCGCCGCTGGATAATGGTAACCATGACTTCACGACCACGGTAACGGACGAAGCGGGCAACACCGGGCCGGAAGGCGAACACCTGACGGTGAAGGTGGATGGCGACCTGACCAAGGCAACCATCACGAAGGTGGTGGATGACCAGGGCAGCGTCACCGGCGACATCGCGCAGAACGGCGTGACCGACGACACGCGTCCGCAGCTTGTGGGTACGGCGAAGGCCGGCAGCATCGTCACCCTCTGGGACGGCGAGAATAAGCTGGGCGAAACCACGGCGAAGAGCGACGGCAGCTGGAGCTTCACGCCGTCGGTTGACCTGGGCAAAGGCAGCCATACCCTGACGGCGAAGGCGAAAGACCCGATGGGCAACGAGTCGACCAGCAACAGTTGGACGCTGACCATCGACACCGATGCGCCGGTGAAACCGACCATTGACGGCGCTTACGACGACGTGGGCAACGTTCAGGGCGAGCTGAAGCACGGCGGCGCCACGGATGACCCGACGCCGACGCTGAACGGCAAGGCGGAAGCGGGCAGCACCGTGAAGATCTACGACCAGAGCGGGCTGATCGGCTCCGTAACGGCGAAGAGCGACGGCAGCTGGAGCTTTACGCCGGATGCGCTGCTGTCGGAAGGCAAGCACACGTTCTATGTCACGGCGACCGACAAGGCGGGCAACACCAGCGTACGTTCAGATAACTTCGAGCTGACGCTGGACTTTACGCCGCCGGATCCGACCAAGCTGTCCATTACCGAAGTCTATGACGACTACGGCTCTGTGACCGGCAAGGTTGACCAGGGTAAACAGACGGATGATAACCGCCCGACCATTAAAGGAACCGGTGCGGAAGAAGGCAACATCATTACCGTTTATAACGGGGAGATGGTGATTGGCTCGACCAAGGTGAAAGCCGACGGCACCTGGGAACTGGAGCCGGAGACGCCGCTGGCGAACGGCACCTATACCTTTACGGCGAAAGAAAGCGATCCGGTGGGCAACGTGTCCGGGCCGTCTAACGAGTACGCTATTGAGGTGAACGGCGTTCCGCCGGCGCCGCCGACGCTGAACTCTGTCTATGACGACGTAGAACCGAATGTGGGTAACATCCAGAAGGGTGACCTGACCAACGACAACATGCCGACCCTGAGCGGGACCGGCCTGGCCGGTGCAACTATCACCGTGTACGACAACGGCAAGGCGATTGGCAGCACCAAGGCGGACGGCACCGGCAACTGGAAGTTTACGCCGGATAGCGCGCTGACGGACGGTAAGCACAACTTTACCGCCACGCAGACCGATGGCGTGGGCCGCACCAGCGAGCCGACCGGTGAGTTTGATATCCGTATCGACGCTACGGCGCCGGATGCCGTTAAGGGTCTGGCCGTGCATGACGACGTGGGCGACAAGACGGGCGATCTGCAAAACGGTGAAACCACCGATGATCGTCAGCCGACCTTCAGCGGTACGGCAGAGCCGGGCAGTACGGTGAACATTATCGACAACGGTAAGGTTATCGGCACCGCCACGGTGGGTGATGACGGCAAGTGGACGTTTACCCCGGATGCGCCGCTGGATAATGGTAACCATGACTTCACGACCACGGTAACGGACGAAGCGGGCAACACCGGGCCGGAAGGCGAACACCTGACGGTGAAGGTGGATGGCGACCTGACCAAGGCAACCATCACGAAGGTGGTGGATGACCAGGGCAGCGTCACCGGCGACATCGCGCAGAACGGCGTGACCGACGACACGCGTCCGCAGCTTGTGGGTACGGCGAAGGCCGGCAGCATCGTCACCCTCTGGGACGGCGAGAATAAGCTGGGCGAAACCACGGCGAAGAGCGACGGCAGCTGGAGCTTCACGCCGTCGGTTGACCTGGGCAAGGGCAGCCATACCCTGACGGCGAAGGCGAAAGACCCGATGGGCAACGAGTCGACCAGCAACAGCTGGACGCTGACCATCGACACCGATGCGCCGGTGAAACCGACCATTGACGGCGCTTACGACGACGTGGGCAACGTTCAGGGCGAGCTGAAGCACGGCGGCGCCACGGATGACCCGACGCCGACGCTGAACGGCAAGGCGGAAGCGGGCAGCACTGTGAAGATCTACGACCAGAGCGGGCTGATTGGCTCCGTAACGGCGAAGAGCGACGGCAGCTGGAGCTTTACGCCGGATGCGCTGCTGTCGGAAGGCAAGCACACGTTCTATGTCACGGCGACCGACAAGGCGGGCAACACCAGCGTG
>NZ_QRAP01000017.1:27412-30724 GCF_003363015.1 Enterobacillus tribolii
GAGCGACGGCAGCTGGAGCTTTACGCCGGATGCGCTGCTGTCGGAAGGCAAGCACACGTTCTATGTCACGGCGACCGACAAGGCGGGCAACACCAGCGTGCGTTCAGATAACTTCGACCTGACGCTGGACTTTACGCCGCCGGATCCGACCAAGCTGTCCATTACTGACGTGGTGGACGACTACGGCGAGCGCCAGGGTTCCGTTGCACAAAACGGCAAGACCGACGACAACACGCCGCTGCTCAAGGGGACCGGTGCTGAGGATGGCAACATCATCAGGATCTATGCCACCAACGCGGCGGGGACGACCACGGAAGTGGGCTCGGCCAAGGTGGTTAACGGTGAGTGGGAGTTCCAGGTCACCACGCCGATGAAGGACGGAACGTATACCTTCACGGTGAGCGAGACTGACCCGGTAGGCAACGTATCCGGTCCGAAGGGCGACTACGTAGTCACAATTGACCAGGGTGGTCAGCCGGCAGCGCCGACGCTGAGCACGGTCGAAGACGACGTGGGCACGAAGACGGGTATTCTGCAGAAGGGCGACTTCACTGACGATAACGAGCTGAAGCTGACCGGTACGGCGGAAGACGGTACGGTGGTCCGTATCTACGGCGGCGCCGACGGCAAGACGCTGTTGGGCTCGGCCAAGGTTGAAGGCGGTGCCTGGACCTTTACCACGCCGAAGCTGGCTGACGGGGTGCATTCCTTTGTCGCTGAAGCGGTCAACGATATTGGTCAGGTCAGCCCGCAGACCGGCGGCTTCCAGGTTACCGTAGACACCAAGGCGCCTGATGCCGTCACCGGATTCAAGGTGATGGATGATGAAGGCCCGCAGGTGGGTGAACTGCGCGACGGCGACAGGACTGACGATGCCACGCCGACCATCAGCGGCAAGGCAGAGCCGGGCAGTACCGTCCACGTCTATGTAAACGGTAAGGAAGACGGCACGGTCACCGCGGATGCAGACGGCAACTGGGAGTACACGACCAGTACGCTCGATGGCAGCGGCGGCGGTAAGGACTACACCCTGACGGCCCGTGCTGAAGACGCGGCAGGAAACCTGGGTCCGGCGAACACCGGCATGACGATCACCGTTGATACCTCTGATGTACCGGTATCGATTGGCGAGGTTATGGACAACAAGGGCGACAAGCAGGGTGCTCTGAAAGCGAACGACGTCACGGATGATGCGCGTCCGGTGATCAACGGTTCGGCGAAGGCCGGCAGCGTTGTTACCGTCAAGGACGGCACTAACGTGCTGGGCTCCGTCACGGCAGATGAAAACGGCAACTGGGAATTCCAGCCGAGCGTGGATCTGGGTGAAGGTAAGCACAGCATTACCGCAACGGCGAAAGATCCGACCGGTAAGACGGATACTTCCAGCGCCTTCGTCTTTGACGTCGATACCGTGGCGCCTAACCGCCCGAGCATCGACTCCGCTGACGATCAGGTAGGCCTGGTTCAGGATCCGTTGCACAGCGGTAGTGTGACCGACGATCCGCAGCCAATCTTGAACGGCACGGCGGAAGCGAACAGCGTTGTGAAGATCTACACGGCCGACGGTACGCTGCTGGGCTCTGTCACCGCCGGCAGTAACGGAGCGTGGAACTTCAAGCCGGATACCAAGCTGCCGGAAGGGAAGAACACCTTCTATGCCACGTCGACGGACAAGGCCGGTAACGTCAGCGAGAAGTCAGCCGACTTCGTTCTGACCACTGACTACACGCCGCCGGATCCGACCAAGCTGTCCATTACTGACGTGGTGGACGACTACGGCGAGCGCCAGGGTTCCGTTGCACAAAACGGCAAGACCGACGACAACACGCCGCTGCTCAAGGGGACCGGTGCTGAGGATGGCAACATCATCAGGATCTATGCCACCAACGCGGCGGGGGCGACCACGGAAGTGGGCTCGGCCAAGGTGGTTAACGGTGAGTGGGAGTTCCAGGTCACCTCGCCGATGAAGGACGGAACATATACCTTCACGGTGAGCGAGACTGACCCGGTAGGCAACGTATCCGGTCCGAAGGGCGACTACGTAGTCACAATTGACCAGGGTGGTCAGCCGGCAGCGCCGACGCTGAGCACGGTCGAAGACGACGTGGGCACGAAGACGGGTATTCTGCAGAAGGGCGACTTCACTGACGATAACGAGCTGAAGCTGACCGGTACGGCGGAAGACGGTACGGTGGTCCGTATCTACGGCGGCGCCGACGGCAAGACGCTGTTGGGCTCGGCCAAGGTTGAAGGCGGTGCCTGGACCTTTACCACGCCGAAGCTGGCTGACGGGGTGCATTCCTTTGTCGCTGAAGCGGTCAACGATATTGGTCAGGTCAGCCCGCAGACCGGCGGCTTCCAGGTTACCGTAGACACCAAGGCGCCTGATGCCGTCACCGGATTCAAGGTGATGGATGATGAAGGCCCGCAGGTGGGTGAACTGCGCGACGGCGACAGGACTGACGATGCCACGCCGACCATCAGCGGCAAGGCAGAGCCGGGCAGTACCGTCCACGTCTATGTAAACGGTAAGGAAGACGGCACGGTCACCGCGGATGCAGACGGCAACTGGGAGTACACGACCAGTACGCTCGATGGCAGCGGCGGCGGTAAGGACTACACCCTGACGGCCCGTGCTGAAGACGCGGCAGGAAACCTGGGTCCGGCGAACACCGGCATGACGATCACCGTTGATACCTCTGATGTACCGGTATCGATTGGCGAGGTTATGGACAACAAGGGCGACAAGCAGGGTGCTCTGAAAGCGAACGACGTCACGGATGATGCGCGTCCGGTGATCAACGGTTCGGCGAAGGCCGGCAGCGTTGTTACCGTCAAGGACGGCACTAACGTGCTGGGCTCCGTCACGGCAGATGAAAACGGCAACTGGGAATTCCAGCCGAGCGTGGATCTGGGTGAAGGTAAGCACAGCATTACCGCAACGGCGAAAGATCCGACCGGTAAGACGGATACTTCCAGCGCCTTCGTCTTTGACGTCGATACCGTGGCGCCTAACCGCCCGAGCATCGACTCCGCTGACGATCAGGTAGGCCTGATTCAGGATCCGTTGCACAGCGGTAGTGTGACCGACGATCCGCAGCCAATCCTGAACGGCACGGCGGAAGCGAACAGCGTTGTGAAGATCTACACGGCCGACGGTACGTTGCTGGGCTCTGTCACCGCCGGCAGTAACGGAGCGTGGAACTTCAAGCCGGATACCAAGCTGCCGGAAGGGAAGAACACCTTCTATGCCACGTCGACGGACAAGGCCGGTAACGTCAGCGAGAAGTCAGCCGACTTCGTTCTGACCAC
>NZ_QRAP01000017.1:30822-41009 GCF_003363015.1 Enterobacillus tribolii
ATACCAAGCTGCCGGAAGGGAAGAACACCTTCTATGCCACGTCGACGGACAAGGCCGGTAACGTCAGCGAGAAGTCAGCCGACTTCGTTCTGACCACCGACTACACGCCGCCGAACCCGGATAACGTGACGATCGACATGGTGACCGATAACTTCGGCAACGCGACCGGTGAAGTTAAACCTGGCGGCGTGCTGGACGATCCGCGTCCGGTTATCAACGGTTCCGGTGATGAAGTGGGCAACATCATTAAGGTGTACACCACGGATAAGGACGGCAATACGAAGCTGTTGGGCTCTACCACCGTTGATGCAAACGGTAAGTGGGAACTGACGCCGGGCGAGTCGCTGTATGGCAGCTCGATCAACAAACTGACCGTGGAGGAAATCGACAAGGCCGGTAACGTCGCCAAGCCTGCGGGCAGCTACGATGTCACGATGTCAGATACCCCGGACGCGCCGAGCATCGGCAACGTGGTGGACGATACGGGCGACAGCGATGTTAACCTGGCCAACGGGGCGTTGACCAAGGACAACACGCCGACCCTGAACGGCTCCGATAGCCAACCTGGCGACACCATTACCGTCTATAACGGTAATGAGAAGCTGGGCACCACGACCGTACAGGATGATGGTACCTGGAGCTTCACGCCGAGTCCGGCGCTGAAGGACGGTGACTATAACTTCACCGTGACCAGCACCAACAGCCAGGGTCAGGAAAGCGATCGCAGCCCGTCGCATAGCATCACCATCGATGCTACGCCGCCGAACCCGGTTTCCGGCCTGGAGATTACCGACGATATTGGTAACTGGACCGGCAAGATGACCAACGGCATGGTAACGGATGATGACAAGCCGACCTTCTCGGGTAACGCCGAGTACGGCAGCACGGTCGTCATTTACGCCAACGACAAGGTTATCGGCAGTACGGTAGTGACTAACACGAACGGTTCCTGGACGTTTACGCCGGATACGGCGCTGGACGACGGTACTTACACGTTTGCCACGCAGGTGACGGATAAGGCCGGCAACAGCAGTGCGAAGGTGGATGACATCAGTGTGACCATCAGCACCGAACCGGGCGATCTGAAACTGATTCAGGTTATTGATGACGTTAAAGAAGAGAACGGTTCCCGTCCGCTGACCAACGGTGAAGCCACCAACGACAGCATGCCGACCTTCGTCGGTACAGCGACGGCGAACAGCATCGTGACCCTGACCGATAAGGGCGGCGCGATACTGGGCAGCGTGAAGGCTGATTCGAACGGTGACTGGGAATTCACGCCGGGTAAAGCGTTGACCGAAGGTGCGCACACGGTTGTGGTAAGCGGCACCGATCCGTCCGGCAACCCGCTGACGCCGGTAGAGTTCGACCTGGTCATCGATACGGTTGCACCGAACGCGCCGTCCATTACTGATGTTCAGGACAACGTTGAGCCGGTACAGGGTCAGGTCGCCAACGGTAAAGCCACCAACGACGCTACGCCGGAAATTTCCGGTACGGCGGAGAAGGGCAGCACCGTTAACGTTTACCATCAGGTTGATGCGGATAACCGCGTCCTGTTGGGCACGGCCGTCGCCGATGCCACAACCGGTCAATGGGTATTGCAGATTGCCGATGATAAGGCGCTGGCGGAAGGCACCTATAACCTGGTCGCGACGGCAACCGACGCCGCCGGCAACACCAGCGATCTGAGTAACGTATGGAGCATTATCGTTGATACCACCGTTTCTGACGCGGCTATCACGATTACCTCCATCACAGAAGATCGCGGCGCGTCGGATAATGACTTCATTACCAGCGATAACACACTGCTGATTAACGGCTCCCTGGATAAAGCGCTGTTGGCGGATGAGTGGGTAGAAGTCAGTCTGGACGGTGGTAAAACCTGGACCTCCGCGGCCTCGGTTACCGGCACTGACTGGACCGTTGACCTGCAGAGCAAACCGCTGGCTGATGGTGATTACACTATCGAAGCCCGCGTCGTGGACCAGGCCGGCAACGTCGGCAGCACAGACTCGCATGCGCTGAAGATTGAAAGCGGCGGCCGTGACATGAATGGCCTGGATACCACGGTGAAGATCACCACGGATACCAGCCACGGTCTGGCGGTTGGCGACCTCTTCAGCCACAGCGCCACGGCAACCAACAGCGACATGGTGACCCGTGACCGTACCGTTACGGTAAGCGGTACCCTGAGCGCTGCGTTGCAGACGGGTGAAATGCTGCAATTGTCCCTGGACAACGGTAAGACCTGGCAGACGGTGACCCTGAACGGCACCAACTGGTCCTTCGGTCTGCCGGAAGTAACGGCCAGCACCACCTACTCCTACAAACTGCAGGTTATCGGCAGTGCGGGTAGCGTGGGTACCAACACCAAGTTTGCCGACAGCTACACCGTGGTGATCGATCTGGATGCGCCGGATGGCATCTCGATGGCGCCGGACGTTCCGCAGCACGTCAGCAGCAACGATTCGTACGTCTTTGACAGTACCCGTTACGGTACCGTTGAGGCGGGCTCCATCGTCTCGCTGATCAGTGATGTGAACAGTAACGGCACCTACCAGGAAGGCCTGGATCAGGTGATTGGCTTCGCCAAGGCGGATTCAAACGGCGGCTGGAGTTTGAGCACCAAGCTGCCGGCGGGCGCCCATAACCTGGCGTTTGTGGTCTGGGATGAGGCGGGTAACCGTTCAACCATGAGTGCAAGCACCAGCACCGGGGTAACTGACGGTGACGGCAGTACGCTGATTGAGCAGAAGTGGGGTGGTACGACGGACGGTGATGGTCGCGGCCTGAACGCGGCGGCGGTCACCATCGGTCAGGACGGTCTGTGGTCGTTCTTCCAGAGTGCGCGCGGTACCTCCGGGACATCGCGGGCAAACGCCGGACGCGTATACGATTCTGTAACGCGCGAGGATTATGTATCCACTTATCTGGCTGAACCGTCAGATGTCAGGAACGACTCTTACGAGCATTACGTCAACTCGGCGGTGTTCGCGGATATCAACCGCGACGGCTATACCGACGTGATGTCGCAGGTCAGTGCGTATGACAACGGTGGACGCACGGCATACTGGATGCAAAACGCGGATGGCAGCTATACGGCGAAGTCTCTCGACCAGGGAACGCTGAACCACCTGGGCGGCGTGGTGGCCTATGACCGTGAAGGCGATGGCTATCTGGACTTCGTGCTGGCGGACTCTGAAGCAGACTCCATTTCGTTTATTAAGAACGAGAATGGTACGTTGACCTATGAGAAAGTCTCCGGTTTTAGTAACGGACACCCCGGCGGCGCGATTCCGTCCAGCCTGAGTATCATGCACGAAGTCGGTGCGGTGGATATCGACAACAACGGTACCGTCGATATTACCGCTCACATCGACTACAACGGAGCGGGTAGTAACGTCGGTAACAACTCGCGTGGTCTGGGGATTTTGTATAACCAAACCACCGGGACATCGAAGACCAACTTCGGTGAGGTAGGTTACTACGCCGACGTGTTCCGTAACGACGGGCATGAAGACTACGGCAACCTGTCGATATCGATGACTTATGCGGACTTCAACGGCGATGGCTGGCTGGACCTGTTCCTCAGCCGCGGTTCGAAGAACGGCAGCAACAGCGATGAAAGCCGCATCTACCTCAACGATGGTGCCGGTAAGCTGAAGGCAACTGACGCTCAGGCGCTGTGGTTTGGCGACTCCCTGGACGGCGGAACCTCGCTGGCGGTGGACTGGAACCACGATGGTAAGATGGACATCATCGAAGTTCCGCGCTCTGGCGTGAACGGCAGCCCGGTACTGTATACCAACACCGGTAACGGCACCTGGGGAGCCAACGCGGTAAGCCTGACGGGCGACCAGAAGTTCAACAACCTGACCGGTGCGGTAGCGCTTGACTACGACTGGGATGGCTCAATGGACCTGGTTCTGTACCGTGCCGGCGATGACGCCAAAGTGGTATCCAGCGACAACGCAGCGCCGACGCTGCTGGTGAAAAACACCAACATCGCGGCCGACGGCACCAGCCTGCAGATTCGTATTGTTGACGGCAACGGCATCAATACCTTCTACAGCAACACCGTCAAGCTGTATAACTCCGCCGGTGAGTGCGTGGCGACGCAGCTGATTAACCCGCAGGCGTCCGGCTCCAGCAACAGTATGGGCCTGGTCAGCTTCTTCGGGTTGGATCCGAATGAAGTTTACTCGGTACAGCTGCTGCGTATCACCAACGGGCAGACTAACCATGTCGGGGCAACCGCAAGCATCGGCGGTTATACCAACGGTACGGTTAACGAGACCTGGGGCGGCCTGACCACCGGTAAAGCGCATGATGCCTATGTGCTGACGGCGGAAAATACCAACGACGCCAACAATACCACCGGTGCTAACGGCATCGTGGGTACCGGGTATAACGACACCTTCTTCAGTTCGGCGGGTGACGATACCTACAACGGCGGCGGCGGCTGGAACCAGATCGTCAGCGGTAAGGCGGTATGGAGCGAGACCGCGGGTATGGACATCGTTGACTACAGCCGTGCACCGAGTGCCGTCACGGCTAACCTGTGGACGGGTACTGCGACCGGTCATGGCAACGATAAGCTGATCAGCATCGAAGGCCTGATTGGTACTGACAAAGGCGACGTATTTACCGACAACTCGGCTAACAACCTGTTTGAAGGCCGTGGCGGTAACGACACCTTCTACCTGGTCAACGGCGGTAACGATACGCTGATGTATAAGGTACTGGCAGGCATGGAAAGTGACGGCACCGGCGGTAACGGTCACGACACGGTTCATGGCTTCAAGGTGGGTAACCTGATGACCGACAGCGATGCAGACCTGATCGACCTGAGCGATCTGCTGGATTACACCGGTCCTATCTCCTTCTTCCAGGATGACGGCAAGATGGAGCTGGATTACTCCTCCAGAGGCGTGCTGGATTACCTGAAGGTGGAGTACAACGGTAAGGACACGGTTATCAGTATCGACCGCGATGGTCAGGGCGGACAACATGGCTTCACGCAGGTTGTCACACTGGCAGACGTGAATACTGATTTGATCACCTTGCTTCAAAACAACCAGATCATGGTTTAACCCAGTAACCCCCGCCATCTCCGGATGGCGGGCTATCCGCCCGCGTCAGCAATCAGGGCGCGGGTGGTAGGGATTAACGAAATCTTATTGTCTGGCCAAGGCTTTTTTCGCAGAAGCGGAAAAGCCGACATACATAAATCGTCATTTACGGATGAATAACTGGGTGAGTCTGGAGTTAAACATGAAAATAGCCCGTCACAATTTTAGAAAATTTACCCTGGCTTTATGCGTAGCGGCTGGCCTGAGCAGCTTTGCCGCCCACGCTGAGCTGCAATATGCACAAGAGGGCGCTGATAACGCGCTTGACAACTACGCCTCCGCCCCGGCGGCCCGCAGCGGCGCCGCGACCGTGCCTTATCGCCCGGTTGCGACGGTGGTGCCGGAGCTGGCGCAGGTGGTGATGTACTACCCGCAGGGCAACGTACCGGCAACGGTTTACGTCGATCGCGAGCTGCAGTCCGCGCTGCTGCCGGGTGAGTTTACCGTGTTCTGCGTTGCGCCCGGGGTGCACACGATCGAGTCTTATTTTAACGATCAGCCGCTGTATCACGGCAAGCAGAACCCGGCGCGCCAGCTGAGCACCTCCGGCGCGACAACCTACTTCGTGCAGGTAAACCCCGGCTCGACCGGCAATACCGCAGCGTTGGTTGAACGCGCTCAGGCGGAGTCTACGCTGGCCTCTTTGTATAAGCATGCCCGCATCGTTAACCGCGCATCACAGGTGAAAAACTGTGATTACGTGAACAACGGCGGCGTGGTGCTGATTCAGGAGCAGATGCTGTTCCGCTTTGCCAAGAGCAACCCGGCGGGCATCCTGCCGGAGTCGCGCGCCAAGCTGGATAATGTTGCGAAGTTCATCAAGCAGGCGAACAGCGTGAGTGAGATCCAGATCGTGGGTTACACCGACGCCATCGGCAGCCGTGCGGCTAACCAGCGCCTTTCTGAGGCCCGTGCGGACACCGTACGCGCCATGTTGGTCGAGCGGGGGATCAATCCTTCAATGATCAACAACAGCATGGGCATGGGCGTCGCGCAAACGGCGGAAGGCTGTGGCACCAAGGCGAGCCAGCAGGGTGCAGGTTGTAACGTAAACAGCCGGCGTGTGGATATTGTCGTCAGAGGCAACTGATTTTCGGCTTATCGCTGGAATGTAAATAACGGACACCCCAGGGTGTCCGTTTTACGTTGGGCTACCGCGGCCCCGCCAACGCCGCCGCAAGGCTGTTCACCCCGTCGCTCATATTGGTGAACTTCGTCAGCTCTGTGCGGGTAACCACGACGAAGACGCCGACGTTTTTCTCCGGAATCAGCGCCATGTAGGTAATAAACCCACCGCCGCCGCCGGTTTTCTGGATGATGCCGGGCAGGCCGGCGGCAGGGTTGGGCGCCATGTAAACCCAGCCGAGGCCGAGCGCGGAGGCCTGGCCCGGCACGTCCATGCCGACAACCTGGGTCAGTTGCTGACGCTGGTAGTACATTTTCAGCAGGTGATCGGCCATCGGCGAACGCGGCTGCACTGAGGAGTTGAGGAACTGCTGCATCCAGCGCTGCATATCTTCCGGCGTGGAATAGATCCCTCCGCTGCCGATGGCGGCCAGCGAGCTCATGCAGGGGCTGGCGCCGCGCTCGGGAACCATCAGGCGGGCGCATTGATCCGCCGAAGGGGTGTAGGTGGTGTCCTTCATGCCCAGCGGACGGGTGACGTAATCGCGCACCAGCGTCGGAAACGACTTGCCGGACGCACGGGAAAGCGCGTCGGCCAGCAGGTCATAGGCCAGATTGGAATACCCGGCACGCACCCCGGGCGGAACGGTAATCTTTGCGGTTTTCAGCCATTCCCAGCGCTGGCTGCGCGTCGGCCAGGTAAAGACCGGCCGGTTGGCCGCGCCGCCCGGCTGCTCGCGCGGCAGGCCGCTGGTGTGTGACGCCAGGTGCATCAACACGATGGGCTGCTTGGCGTTGTAGGCGGGCACGCGTGCGCCTTTGGGGGCATACTTACGCAGGGGATCGTAGAGATTAACCTTGCCTTCGGCCGCCATCTTCACCATCACCTCGCTGGATATCAGCTTGGTCAGGGAGGCAATGCGGATAACGGAATCCTTGCGCGGACGCGTATCGTTGCCCGGCCGTGTTTCTCCGAAGCTGCGGAACACTTGCTGATTGCCGTCGATGGCGACCAGCGCCATGCCGGCGGCTCCGCTGTTATAAAAGATATGCTCGGCGTACTCATCGACGGTTTGGGACGCCAGAGGATCCAACTGCCGGGCCTGGGATTGCAGGGAAAATACGGCGCAGGCGAGGGCCAGCAAAGTAGCGGAGAAAGTCTTCAACACGCGTGTATCCATTTCAACGATAAAAAGAAAGTGAACAGTTTGGGCCTATACTTAACGAACGACAGCGGTTTTCGCACGCTGGCGCAACGCATCTTATAAGCCAGCCTGACGGGTACATCAAGCGCCGGTTGCGATCGCCGCAAGTAAGGTATAAGAAGATCGGCCAAAATTTACAAAACTAAAAGGTATTTCGGCACACTATTATTTCCCTACGGGGCATTCATGCACATATAATGCGCATCCGTTACTCAAGATTTGGCTTAGAGGCCACCCTCTCCGGCGAAACGCGGGGGAAGTAAGGCCCTGACAACCTGCACAGCAAATAAACCCCAACAGGAACCTAGAACATGAAAATGAGTATCCGTGCGCTTTTCACGGTGCTTCTGGCAACCGCGGCGTTCTGTCAGTCTGCATTTGCCGTTGTGTATCCCCTCCCGGCGAAAAACAGTCGCCTGATCGGGCAAAACGTTGAATACACCATCCCGGAGGACAGCAAGTATCCTCTGGAACACTTCGCCGCCAAGTTCCAGATGGGGCTGAGCAACATGCTGGAAGCCAACCCGGGCGTGGACGTTTACCTGCCTGCGGGCGGTACCCGCCTGATCATCCCCCAGCAATTGCTGCTGCCGGACACGCCGCGCGAAGGCATCATCATTAACAGCGCGGAGATGCGTCTTTATTATTTCCCGAAAGGCACCAACACCGTGGTCGTGTTGCCGATAGGTATCGGCCAGTTGGGTAAAGATACCCCGCTGAACTGGGTCACCAAGGTTGAACGCAAGAAGGCCGGCCCGACCTGGACGCCGACCAAAGGCATGCACGCCGAATACGCCGCACGTGGCGAAACCCTGCCGCAGGTATTCCCGGCCGGCCCGGATAACCCGATGGGGCTGTATGCGCTGTACGTGGGCCGCCTGTATGCGGTGCATGGCACCAACGCCAACTTCGGCATCGGCCTGCGCGTGAGCCACGGCTGCGTGCGCCTGCGCGATCCGGACATCAAATGGCTGTTTGAGAACGTGCCGGTAGGGACGCGCCTCCAGTTCATCAACGAACCGGTGAAGGCCTGGACCGAGCCGGACGGCACCCGTTATGTGGAAGTACACAACCCGCTTTCTATGACGGAAGAGCAGTTTAACTCCGAAGCGCCGGTGCCGATCACGATTAACCAGCAGGTCGGTAAAGTGCTGGCGGATGCCAGCGTTAACCAGCAGACGCTGGATGATGCGCTGAAAGCGCGTTCCGGTATGCCGGTTAAGGTGAACTGATTTAAGCTGCCCGGCGGCTGTGTGCTGCCGGGCTGCAGTTTTGATTCTTCAGTACGCCTGGCTGTGTGGGGGATTGAAGAACCTCTCCTTTTGCTCTCTTCCCTGCGCTGTTATCCCGTTGTGCGTGTGCGCGCTCTGGCCTGGCGGTGTTGCTGGGAGCGGGAGGAAAACGTGACTGAATTAGCAATAAAATCCCCCGGCGATGATTTTTTCGGCATTTAGAAGGATGTAAGCACAGTGTTGCTTGCATGGCAGCGTGCGACAGGTATAATCCTTCACGTTTTCCGCACCCTCTTCAGTGCCGAAGTGGCGAAATCGGTAGACGCAGTTGATTCAAAATCAACCGTAGAAATACGTGCCGGTTCGAGTCCGGCCTTCGGCACCATCGGAACATCAATAGACGTCAACGGACGTCTTTTTTTGTGCCTGAAATCCAGTATCCGCAAGGCTTTCCTCGCTTTTTCACTCAACCTAAGTCAACCTGATTCAATCTACATCAACTTCTGATGTGGGTACAACTGCGGGTATATCCCGGTTCGATTATGATTGTACCCACACAGAATCCTTGAAAGGATACTCATCATGGCTCTGAGTGATGTGAAGGTTCGTTCGGCTAAGCCTGAAGCAAAAGCCTATAAGCTTACTGATGGTGATGGCATGGTTTTGCTGGTTCACCCTAACGGCTCCAAATACTGGCGACTGCGTTATCGCTTCGGTGGCAAAGAGAAGATGCTGGCGCTGGGGAAATACCCTGAGGTTTCGCTGGCGGATGCCAGGGCGCGCCGGGATGAAGCCCGTAAGCTGTTAGCTCATGGCGTCGATCCCAGTGAGAACAAGAAAGCCGTTAAGGTAGAGCAGGAGCAAGAGGCAATAACGTTTGAAGTGGTTGCCAGAGAATGGCACGCCAGTAATCAGAAATGGTCGACATCGCATAGCGCTCGTGTATTGAAAAGCCTCGAAGATAATCTCTTTGCTGCTATCGGTAAGCGGAACATTGCTGAATTGAAGACAAGGGATCTGCTTGTACCCATTAAAGCCGTAGAGTCATCAGGGCGTCTCGAAGTCGCCGCCCGTTTACAGCAGCGTACTACCGCGATTATGCGCTTTGCCGTTCAGAGCGGCTTAATCGACTACAACCCCGCGCAGGAGATTGCCGGTGCGGTTGCTACGGCGAAAAGACAGCACCGTGCTGCATTAGAACTTAACCGCATTCCTGAATTACTTCACCGCATTGATCACTATTCTGGCAGGCCGTTAACCCGACTGGCGGTTGAACTCACTTTGTTGGTTTTCATCCGTTCAAGCGAGCTTCGTTTTGCTCGCTGGTCAGAAGTGGATTTTGAAACGGCCATGTGGACGATTCCGGGTGAGCGTGAACCGCTGGAGGGGGTTAAATTGTAAGTATCCCACTAAACCGAACCATTCACTTTTAGATATCTTCCGGACATACTGATTATGTTCCCTGAGGAGATCACCATGCGTAAAGCCCG
>NZ_QRAP01000018.1 GCF_003363015.1 Enterobacillus tribolii
ATTCTGTTCGTCTAAACCATTTTTAATACTGGTTATACGGCGACTTGCCGGTTTACCGTCTCTTATTTCTTTTTTACGCCACAGATAAAAATAACGAAGATTAAGAACTCTCCCGGTTTTATCGGGATGGCATCCCCTGCCCTGAGAAGAAAATTGCGGTCAAAAAAATCGGGCCGCCCGCAGGCAGCCCGATGCTGTATCAATCAACGCGGCGTTATCAGCCTTCCGCTGTTTCCCGCAGGCGTTGTTTGATCTTATTGTACTCCGTCACCACGTAATGTTCGGCCTGACGCTGATCCTTAATCGGCTCCAGCCGCACCGCGCAGTACTTGTACTCCGGCGTCTTGGTTATCGGGCTGAGGTTTTCCGCCACCAGCTCGTTACATGCACCGATCCACCACTGATACGTCATATACACCGCGCCTTGGTTGGGGCGATCGCTGACGTTGGCCCGGCTGATCACCTTGCCCTGACGGGAACAGATCCAGACCAGTTCCTGATCGACGATACCCTGACGCGCCGCATCCTCCGTGTTGATCTGCACAAACCCCGGCTCATCGGCCAGCGCCGCCAGCGCCTTACAGTTACCGGTCATGGAACGGCAGGAGTAATGCCCCACCTCACGTACGGTTGACAGCACCATCGGGAACTCATCGCTGACCTGATCGATGGGCGGCGCCCAGTCACAGGTGAAGAACTCCCCTTTTCCGCCGGCGCGATCGAAAATGCCGCCGTTGTACAGGTACTGCGTCCCCGGATGATCTTCCGTCGGACACGGCCACTGGATGTAGCCCAAATCCGCCATTTTCTCGTAGGTCGCGCCGTAGTAGATCGGGCACACACCGCGCAGTTCATCCCAGATTTCCTGCGTATTTTCGTAGTGCATCGGGTAGCCCATCGCCGTAGACATCAGGCTGATGATCTGCCAGTCGGTCTTCACGTCGCCCACCGGCTCCACCGCTTTGTAGAAGCGCTGGAAGCCACGGTCGGCAGCGGTATAGACGCCCTCATGCTCTCCCCATGACGTCGCAGGGAAAACCACGTCGGCAATCGACGCAGTCTTGGTCATGAAGATATCCTGAACGATCAGCAGTTCCAGCTTCTCGAAGGTGCGGCGAATGGTTGCCAGATCCGGCTCAGTTTGCAGCGGATCTTCGCCCATGACGTAGTGCGCCTTCAGCTTGCCGTGCTCGATGTTATGCGGCACTTCACTGAGCGCATAGCCGATCTCTTCCGGCATGGCGTCAATGCCCCATGCTTTGGCGAAACGCGCACGCGCCACCGGATCGGTAACGTTGTCATACCCCGGCAGGGTGTTGGGCAACGCCCCCATGTCGCAGGCGCCCTGTACGTTGTTCTGGCCGCGCACCGGGTTAACCCCGACGTTGGGCTTGCCCAGGTTACCGGTCAGCAGCGCCAGGCTGGTGAGCGAACGCACGGTTTCCACGCCCTGATAGAACTGGGTCACGCCCATGCCCCACAGAATGGTAGCCGTCGGCGCCGACGCATACATACGCGCGGTTTCGCGGATCTGTTGCGCGCTCAGCCCGGTGATGGCCTCCACCGACTCCGGGGTATATTTCGCGACGATGTCGCGGTATGCCTCAAACTCCTCGGTGTGGTTTTCCACAAACGCGCTGTCGTACAGGCCTTCCGTGATCATTACGTTAGCCAGCGCGTTCAGCAACGCGATGTTGGAGCCGTTTTTCAGCGGCAGGTGAATATCGGCGATGCGCGCAGTTTCGATATAGCGCGGATCGCACACGATGATCTTCGCCCCCTTCTCTTTCGCCTTAATGATGCGGCGGGCGACAATGGGGTGAGAGTCCGCGGCGTTATAACCGAAGACAAAAATACATTGGGTATCCTCAATCTCAACGATTGAGTTACTCATGGCGCCGTTACCGACCGATCGCTGCAGACCTGCAACCGAAGGGCCGTGTCAGACACGTGCGCAGCAGTCGACGTTGTTGGTGCCAATCGCCGCGCGCGCAAATTTCTGCATGATGTAGTTGGCTTCATTGCCCGGACCACGGGATGAACCGGTGGTCATGATGGCATTGGGGCCATATTTCTCTTTTATCGCCTTCAGACGGGAGCTGGCGAACTCAATGGCCTCCTCCCAGGAAACCGACTCCAGCTTGCCGCCGCGCTCGCGGCGAATCATGGGGCTTTTCAGGCGTGGGGTCAGGATTTTGGTGTCATGGACGAAGTCCCAGCCGTAATACCCTTTCAGGCACAGCTCACCCTGGTTGGTCACGCCGTCAGCGCCTTCGGCCCTGACGATTCTGCCGTTATCCACCACCAGGTTGATTTTGCAACCTGAGGCGCAGTACGGGCAGACCGTGATGACTTTTTTCATCAACATTGCTCCTATCATTGCCAAAGCTGAGAAACGCGGTTCCCGGCTCTTTTTTATCAATTGCCGGCATCCGGCTGATATCACCCCTGATTCTATGCAGGGTTTATGCCAGTAATCGGCGATTACGGTAGCCGGAGGTAATTCATTGAACTATAAAGTCTCCGGCTACGGGATGAGGCAGGTCAAACATCTGTGTCGGCACCGTTCGACATTTTTGTCGAACACGCCGCATCACGGCGCATCCGCCTCCAGCAACGCAAAACCGCCGCAGCCTTCCCAGCCCGGCAGGCGGTGGTAAACCGTCTCCACCGCGTGTTTGACGTTTTCCGTCATCGGGCAATAAAACGCCACGATATCCGGCTGAATCCCCAAAAAAATAACCTCCGGGATGTCTTCTTTAAGCTGATCGATCAGAAAGTTAAGCGGCATGTTATGCGTGCTCATGATAAACATCTCCGCAATATCATCCGGATTGATAATACGAATCTCCCCGGGCTGCAGCGCCATGTCGGCCGCATCGACGATCAGCACCCTGCGCGGTTTCAGCGCCCGTACCTGATGCGCTACGTTTTCCGGCGCAGAGCCGCCGTTAATCGCCATCCAGCCCGCCACCGGGCCGGCCTCCATCATCTCCGCCAGTAACGGCCCGGCGCCGTCGTCGCCCATCATGTTGTTGCCGACCGCCAGTACCACGTCCGGGACGGAATTTATCATTTCGCTCATGCCACTTTTCTCACAATGAGATAGATCGCCGGTTCCCTCTCAATTTCGCCCAGCAGACGTATCAGCGTTTCGCTCCACTCACGGAAAGGTTCCGGCTGCCCCGGCGCGCACAGCGGCGCCAGCGCGTTAGCCAGCAGGCTGGTGTGGGTGGAGTCGATGGTAATTTCGCCGAAGGTCAGCAGGCCGCGCAGCTTACGCCGCGCTTCGCCCTCCGGTAACAGCTCAAGCCACGCCGGGTAGTGCTCCAGCGTGCAGGTCAGCTCATTTTTCAGGCAGTCGATCACCCCGACGTGATGACCAATCGCCAGCGAGTAATACATCACCTGCTGCGCCTGCGCTGGCATATCGTCGTCGCTGTCGAGGAATTTCTGCCGCAGCGACCAGAAAATAACTTTTCCGTCCTCACGCATACGCCGTTCCTCCCTGCAACAGGCGCATCAGGCAGTGAACGATTTCACGCAGGCGCGGATCGTCAGCCTGCTTCAGCCAATCATCCAGTTTTCCGGCGGCGGCATTGGCGTCAACGCCGTCCAGCAGGGAAAGGAAACGATCGCTGATTTCCCGCCCCTGACGGTATCCCGCCAGCCGGCGCGCTTCGCGCTCAATCAGCGTACGGGTGGCAAGCGGGATGGAGGGCAGCAGCAGCGCCGCACGCTCGCCCTGCGCCTGCACGTGGTTCTCCCCTTTCAGCTTCTGCTCCAGCAGCCCCAGCGCCACGGCAAAGCCGTGAATAGTGGCCGCCGGCGTCGGCGGACAACCGGGGATCCAGACGTCGATGGGAACGATACTTTCGCTGCCGCCCCATACGCAGTAAAGATCGTGGAAGATCCCCCCGCCACAGCCGCAGGCGCCGTAGGAGATGCAGATTTTCGGGTCCGGCGCCGACTCATAGGCACGCAGCGCCGGCGTTCGCATCGCGCGGGTTACTGCGCCGGTGAACAACAGGATATCGGCATGACGCGGAGAGGCAACGACCTTGATCCCGAAGCGTTCAGCGTCGAACAGCGGCGTAATGGCGGCAAAAATCTCGATCTCGCAGCCGTTACAGCCGCCGCAGTCCACGCGGTAAACATAGGCGGAGCGCTGAATATCCTTCAGCAGTTTTCCCTTCAGCTCCACCGCCTGAGCATCCAGCGTTATCGGCTGGCTGACGTGATGATTTACCTTGATTTCCGGCAGGCTCATTGACGTTTCTCCCCTACGTGATAGCTGAGGTTCATACGGCCATGGTGATGCAGGTTGTCTTTACGCTTGCAGTCCGGACAGGTCTCGAACTGCGGCCGCATCGCCTCTACGCTGGCTTCGTCCACGCCGGAATGCGCCAGCAACGCCATCGCGTACGCCACCGATTTATCCGTCGTGAACGGCTGCCCGCAGGTGCGACAGTTAAGCAGGGTAAACGTGGCGCGGGTGTAGAGATCCGGCTTATTCGTCACCGCCAGCTCGAACTCTTCCGACAGCACGATCGCCCGCGTCGGGCAAACCTCTTCACAGCGGCCGCAGAAAATGCAGCGGCCAAGGAACAGTTGCCAGGTACGGCTGCCGGCCGCTTCGTCGGTTTCCATCGTCAGCGCGTTGGCCGGGCAGGCGACGGTACAGGCGCCGCAGGCGATGCACTGCCGGGCGTCGTACTCCGGTTTGCCGCGAAAACCCGGCGTGACGTCCAGCGGTTTAAAGGGGTACTTAACCGTGGCTTCACCCGCTTTCAGGATGGTTTTAAACAGTTTCAGCATGGTTCATCCCTCACTTGAGCGGCGAATTTTTACGTTCGATGCCATAGCGCTCGATTTCCTTGTACGCCACCGTCTTAGACTGGCGTTTGCGCACATCCACCAGCGTCACGCGGTCGGTACAGGAGTAGCAGGGATCGAGGCTGCCGATGATCAGCGGCGCGTCGGACACCGTATTACCGCGCAGCATATAGCGCAGCACCGGCCAGTTGGCGTAGGTGGCCGCCCGGCAGCGCCAGCGGAACAGCTTCTGGTTGTCGCCCAGCATGCTCCAGTGAACATCCTCGCCGCGCGGCGCTTCCACATAGCCCAGCGCAAATTTGTGCGGCCGGTAGGTAAAACCTTCGGTCAGCAGCGGGCCTTCCGGCAGATTGTCCAGCGCGTATTCGATCATCGCCATTGAGTCCAGCGTCTCCTGCACCCGTACCATCACGCGCGAGTAAACGTCGCAGCCGTCAAGGGAGAACAGGGTCTTCGGCAGCGCGCCGTAGTTGGTGTACGGGTGATCGAAACGCAAGTCGCGGGCAAAGCCGCTGGCGCGAATCATCGGCCCTACCGGGCTGTAATCGCGCGCGACCTTACGGTCCAGTAAACCGACGCCCCGTGTGCGCTGTTCCATGTTCGGCGTACCGAGCAGAATTTCCACCAGTTGCGTTACGTCTTCACGCATCTCTTTGATCAATTGGATGGTTTTCACCCGCTGCTCTTTGAGGATGTCGCGGCGTACGCCGCCGATCAGGTTGAGACCGTAGGTTTTACGCGAGCCAGTCAGCAGTTCCGCCATGGTCATCGATTTCTCACGCACGCGGAAAAACTGCATAAAGCCGGTGTCGAAGCCGACAAAGTGGCTGGACAGCCCGATGTTGAGCAGGTGGCTGTGCAAGCGCTCCACCTCCAGCAGAATACTGCGGATGGCATGCGCGCGCGGCGGCACGTAAATGCCGAGCGCGTTTTCCACCGACGTGGTGTACGCCACGCTGTGTGCAAAGCCGCAGATGCCGCACACGCGGTCGGACAGAAAAGTGACTTCGTTGTACCCCATGCGGGTTTCCGCTAGCTTCTCCATGCCGCGATGTACGTAAAACAGGCGATAATCCGCGTCCACGATTTGCTCGCCGTCAACGAACAGGCGGAAGTGGCCCGGTTCGTCGGATGTGATGTGCATCGGGCCAATCGGCACCACGCGCGCCTCGCTGCTGCCGGCGTTTTCAAACTTGTAGGTTTCAGTGTCGGTGGTCGGCGCCGGGCGCTGACGGTAATCCATGGTGTCTTTGCGCAGCGGGTGAAGATCGTCCGGCCAGTCATCCGGCAATACCAGGCGGCGCTCGTCCGGCAGACCAACCGGGATCAGGCCGTACATGTCGCGCACCTCGCGTTCCCCCCACACGGCGGCGGGAACGCGCGGCGTCACGGAGGGAAATTCCAGGGTAATCGGGCTGACGTGCGCCTTAACGATCACCCAGCACTTCTCGCCTTCTTCCATCGACAGCACGTAATACACGGCGAAATCGCCGGTCAGCGTACGCTCATCGTTGCCGAACAGCATCGGCAGCCAGCCGCCGAGCTGATAATAGAGATACTCCACCACCTCCGGCAGCGACTCGGTTTTGACCGTAATCGTCAGTTGGTCGGCGGTTTGCCACTCTTCATCCAGAACCGCGGCAGGAAATTTCTGGCGTACCTGGGCCAGATATCCGCGGCCCAGTTTTTCATCGCCGTTAACGGCATTAACGTGATTTTCGTAACTCACTTTATTCTCCTGACGGGGTTGTGACGGCAGCCTGACCGGCGGTGCCGGCAGCCCAGGGCCAGTTAAAGTGCGGGTTTGAATCGCCCTGGCCGTGATGTAATACAAGCGTAGCGGCGTTTTCCAGCAAGCGCGTAACCGGCTGCGGAATATGGGTGCCCATCACCAGCATAAGCACCAGCAGAATCGCCATCGGCAGCGTGGTCAGAATACCCAGCTCGCCCTTACTGACGGCCTCCGGCGCCGGGCCGAACACGGTGGCGGCCACCATGCGCACCAACCCGCCCAGCACCACGGTCAACAGCAGCAACAGAATTACGGTCAGCGCAATATGCCCCTGAGCCAGCCCGGCGACGACTGTCATAAACTCGCTGAGGAACACGTTAAACGGCGGCATACCGCCCAATGCCAGCGCACCGCCGGTCAGCAGCACCGCGGTGAACGGCGCAACCTTCAGCATTCCTTTCACCACGCCGATATCGCGCGTGCCGTACTTCAGCAGCACATTGCCGGAACCGCAGAACAGCAGGGTTTTCGCCAGGCTGTGGTTCAGGGTATGCAACAGCGCCGCCAGCACGCCCAACGGCCCGCCGATACCCAGCGCCACCGCGATAAGGCCCATATTCTCTACGCTGGAATAGGCCAGCAGGCGCTTGATGTCCCGCTGTACCAGGATAAAGAAAGCCGCCACCGCCACGGAAAGCATGCCGAATACCAGCAGCAGCGTGTCAGGGAAATAACTGCCGATCGCGGTGCTGATAATCACGTAATAACGCAGGATCACCAGCAGCGCGCAGTTCAGCAACACCGCCGACAACAGGGCGCTGACCGGGCTGGGCGCTTCACTGTGCGCGTCAGGCAGCCAGGCATGCATCGGGAACAGGCCGGTTTTGGTGCCGAAACCGATCAGCACGAAAACGAACGCCAGATGCATCAGGGTTGAATCAAGCATCGACGCGTGCTTCAGCACTTCTGTCCAGAAAATGGCGTCCGCGGCGTTTGGCAGTACGTTGGCGGCGTTGGCATAGACCAGAATGGTGCCGAACAGGCCGAAAGCCACGCCCACGGTACAGATGACAATGTACTTCCACGCGGCTTCCAGCGACGAACGCTGACCGTAGATCCCCACCAGGAACGCGGAGCTGAGGGTGGTGGCTTCAATCGCCGCCCACATCATAATCAGGTTGTTGCTGGTCACCACCAACAACATGGTGAACAGGAACAGGTGGAAGAAGCCGTAGTAGTTACACAGCGTCGGCAGCGAAATTTCCCCCTCGTCCACCTCATGGCGCATATAGCCCACGGAGTACAACCCGGTGAGGAAGCCGACAATCCCGAGGATCGCTAGGAACAGCGCGCCCAGGCTGTCAATGTGCAGCCACTGCTGCATCGCCAGGATGTCGCCCTGCGTACAGACCAGCGACACCACCCACAGTGATTCCGCCAACAGCGCAACGATGCCGACAACGTGCAGCAACGTCACCACCGCACGCGCGGCGCCGCCCAGCAGGCGGCAGGCGAAGCTCAGCAGGGCAAAGACCAGCGGCGTCAGCAATAACAACGAAAGTATGGTCGTGTGACTCATCCCCTTACCCCTTCAGCGCGGTCAGTTGTTCAACGCTCAGCGTATTGAGCGTGCGGTAAATCTTGCGGGCCAGAACGGCCATCACGATCACCGCGAAGATAGCGTCGGTGGCGATGCCGATCTCCACCAGCTCCGGCGCACGGTTAGCCAGCAACGCCAGCGTCAGGTGCGAACCGTTTTCCATCAGGCAATAGCCGAACACCTGCTTGAGAATGTTGCGCTGCGTGACGATGCACAGCAGGCCGAGCAAGAAATGGCCCAGCGAAACGGCAAGCGCCGGTTTCAGCGTCGCCACCAGCGGCACATTCACCGGCTCCACCACAAACCCGCACAGCACCACAATCACCGCGGCGGCGATCATCAGCCCGACGGGGCCGATCAGGCTGCCGTCGGCGGACGGGTCGGCCATACGGCGAAAGGCATACCCCATAATCACCGGCACCAGCACCACCTTGGTGATAAAGGCGCTCACGGCCCACATCGACAGTTGATGCGCCCCCAGCGTCTGACCAAGGGTAACGAAGATCAGCACCAGCACCAGCGACTGCAAGGCATACAGCCAGCAGGACGCGATGGGGCGTTTGACGCCGATCACCAGCAGCGAGGTGATCATCATCAGCCCCGCAAGATTATTGACGATAAGCGATCCGGTCATAATCAATCCCCCCTTATCCGAGCCAGGCTACGGCAATCACGCTGGAACACAGCGACATCACCACCAGAACGATCAGCACCAGGCGCATCGCCGCCGGCACCGGGCCGGCCTGCGCCACCTCTTCACTGGGCTGACCGGGGATCACCCGTCCGAACCAGTAGATAAACCAGGCGAAGCTGGCGACCGACTCAATCAGCACCAGCACCATCAGCGGCGTCATCACCCAGAACTCATGGGAGAGCGCGAAACCGGCGGCAAAAATGGGGAACTTGCTGAAGAAGCCGTTGAACGGCGGCACGCCGGTAATCGCCAGCGCCGCCACGCAGAAGCCGATGCCCAGCAGCGGCATCTTGCTCAACACGCCGCGCAGGCGCGGCAACATGCGGGTGCCGCAACTGTAGCTGAGGGCGCCGGCCACCAGGAAGAACAGACTCTTGGCAAACGCATGGTTGAAGATATACGCCACGCCGCCGTCAAACGCTTCGCGCGAACCGAACACCGCCATCGACAGCGCCAGAAAAATGTAAGAAAGCTGCGTAATGGTGGACCACGCCAGCAGACGCTTCATGTCCTTCTGCGGCAGGTACATCAGGAAGCCGTAAATCATCGTAATCACCGCCATCACGATGCCGATCCAGCCGATGATGTGCGGCACGTTCCCCGACTCCAGGATCGCACGGGCAAAGATGTACACCCCGACCTTCACCATGGACGCAGCGTGTAAGTAAGCGCTCACGGGAGTAGGCGCTTCCATCGCGTCGGGCAGCCAGGCCTGCAACGGCAACTGAGCCGATTTCCCCCAGGCTGCGAACAGGATACCGCCGAATACGATCAGCGCCGGCGTGCCGCTGAGCTGCGCCAGCGCGCTCAGGGCGAAAGTGCCGGTGGTCAGGAACAGGGTCGCCGCCGCCAGATACAGACCAATCGACGCCACGTGCGTAATCAGCAGCGCCTTCATCGCGGAGCGCTGCGACTTCGGCGTCTGGTAATAGCCGATCAACCCCCAGGAACAGCCGCCGGTAATTTCGAAAAACAACAGTTGCCCCAGAATGGTGGATGACATCACCAGCCCCGCCATCGCGCCGATAAACACCAACAGGAAGGCATAATACCGATTGCCGCCCTCATGGGGATGTTCGCGGTTGCCGGCGGTCAGATAACCGGTCGAGTAAAGACTCACTAACAGGCCAAGAAAGACCACCGCAAAAACAATCAGCGTGCTGATGCGATCAAAGGTGAACCCGAACAACGCCACGTCGCCGTAGCTCAGCAGCGTGACGGTTACATCGGCCTTGCCATGGGCCAGGAATCCCCAGCCCATCAGCACGGTGCCCAGCGTCGCCAGCAACGCGAAGAACGTGGCGAGCCACTTCGCCATGCGCTGCGGCAGGCACGCCGTTAACAGCGCGCCGATGAACGGCAGCAACAGGGTCGCTAACGCCGTTGTGGTCATAAAGGATGAATTTTCCATAATGGTTTTCCAGGCTCCTTACAGACCGGTCAGGTAAAACACGAAGGCCAGCGCCGCAACGCCGAAGCCCAGCCAGGTAACACGGTGGGTCAGCAGGAAGCGCCCGCGCGCCAGGCTGTTTTCCACCAGCGAGGCGATCACGAACACCACCAGCAGCTTCACCAGCATGATCCCCAGCGCCGGAAGCAACGCGGCAAACGTCAGCTCAGATGCCTTGCCGAACGGGATAAACACCGCCAGAAACAGTTCGGCCACCACCACCTGCTTGAGGCCGATCCCCCACTTCACCAACGCCAGGCCGGAGCCGGAATATTCGGTCAGCGGGCCTTCCTGCAGCTCCTGTTCCGCCTCCGCTACGTCAAACGGAATTTTGCCCATCTCGATAAAGGCGGCAAAACCACAGGCCACCAGCGCCAGCAGGGTCGCGGTCGGCGATGCCCAGCCGTCGGTCAGTACAGCGCTGATCGTGCCGATATTGGTGGAACCGGCAATCAGCGCCACCACCAGCAATGCCAGGATCAGCGTCGGCTCCACCAGTACGCCCAGCGTCAGCTCGCGGCTGGCGCCGATGCCGGCGAAGGGGCTGCCGGTATCCAGCCCGGAGAGGGAAAAGAAGAAGCGAAACAGCGCGAACAGGTACAACAGCGTAATCAGGTCTCCCGCGCCGCCGAACGGCGAGGTGCGGGTGAATACCGGCAGCGTCATCGCCACCAGCAACATGCTGCCCAGCAAAACGTAAGGCATCACGCGGAACACCGCGCCGGACTGCGCCGGCGCCACTTCCTGGCGCTTCAGCAGCTTGAAGATATCGCGGTAGTCCTGCCCGATCCCCGGCCCGCGCCGTGAGTGCATACGGGCGCGGATCTGGCGGGAAATGCCGGTAAACAGCGGCGTCAGCGCCAGTAAAATAACCGCCTGCGCCAGGGCAAAGAGTCCCATCATCAATGACGGCGTTTCTTGCATTGTCATGATCATTCTCCTTACACCGCGATAGCCAGCAGCAGCACGACCAGTGCGGCCACCACGTACAGGCAGTAGAGACGGAAATCCCCGCTCTGCAGGCGCTGCATCTGCGCACCAATACGCTGAACCCCGCGCACCAGCGGATAGATGATGCGCTCATCCCAGAACGGTTCCGCGGCGGCCGCGCCGGCGGTGGTGCGTTCCAGCGTCCGGCTCAGCGCCGCAGAGGGATCAAGCTGTTTGCGCATACGGTACAGCGCAGCGAACATGGCGCGCAGCGGCTGGGTAAAGCCACCGGCAGACACTGCCATCGCCTGCTCCCAGCCATACCCGCACGCCCACGGATCGCCGCGGCGGCGGAATCCGGGCTGCCCGCCTTTACGGATCAGGTAGACAGCCAGCGGCAGCAACGGCAGGGCCAGCAGCAGAATGAAGGTCAGCGCCGGCGACAGCATGGCCTGCGCGGCCTGTTGCGGCACCAGCAAGCCGCCCTGCGCGACGGTCAGTTCCTGCGCGCCGCTCAGCGAAGCGGCAACCTGCGCCAGCACCGGCGCCACCACCGAGGCGCCCGCGCCCAGCAACACGCAGAACAGGGCCAGCAGCAACATGGAAACCGTCATCGGCCAGGGGACTTCGCGGGCCTGCGCCGCTTTTTCGCTGCGCGGACCGCCGCAGAAGCTCACGCCGTAAACTTTAACGAAGCACATCGCGGCCAGCGCGCCGGTAATGGCCAGCATCACCATGGCCACCGGGCCGCTCAGGCGCATCAGGAAGTTGCCGTCATGGCTCATGGTGAACAACGACTGGTAGGTATACCACTCGCTGATAAACCCGTTGAGCGGCGGCAAGGCGGAAATAGACATACAGCCAATCAGGAAAGCCAGCGCGGTTTTGGGCATTAACTTACCCAGACCGCCCATATGCTCCATATCGCGGGTGTGGACGCGGTAAATCACCGCGCCGGCGCCGAGGAACAGCAGTCCTTTAAACACCGCGTGGTTAATCAGGTGATACAGCGCGCCGAGCAGACCCAGCGCCGCCATCACCGGATGACCGGTGGCGATGCCCGCCATACCAACGCCGACGCCCATCAGGATAATGCCGATGTTCTCTACCGTGTGCCAGGCCAGCAGGCGCTTGATATCATGCTCGGCCAGGGCGTAAAGCACGCCCAGCACCGCCGACACCGCACCAAATCCCAGCACCAGAATCCCCCACCACAGCTCCGGCGCGCCGAGCAAATCGATACCGACCTTGATGATCCCGAAGATACCGATCTTCACCATCACGCCGGACATCAGCGCCGACGCATGGGACGGCGCCGCCGGGTGAGCGCGCGGCAGCCAGCTGTGCAGCGGCAGCATCCCCGCTTTGGCGCCGAAGCCGAAAAACGCCAGCAGGAACACCACGGAGGCCATACCCGGCGACAGCGACAGTTCACGGAAAGAATCGAAGTCGAGGCTGCCGCTTTCCCGCCACATCAGGAAGAAAGCGATCATAATCAGCACGGAACCGGCATGGGCGATGAAGAAATACAGCAGCCCTGCGCTGACGGACTCGTCATCCTGCTCGGCGATCACCAGGAACCAGGAGGCCAGGGACATCATTTCGAACAGAATGATGAAATAGAACGCGTTATCCATCACCACCAGGCCGACCATCGAGGCGATGAACAGATTCATAAAGAATCCCATGCTGCCCGCGCCGCGCCCTTCGTACTCCCGCGCATAAGACAGGGAATAAAGCGCGCAAACGGTAACCAGCAGCGAAATCACCATCACCATAAACGCCGCCAGCATATCCAGGCGCACGGTAAACGCCGCGAAGGGAAACAGCCCCGGCGTCGCGAACGCCTGCGCATGGCCGCTCAGCAATACGGGAAACGCGCTGCACAGCCCAAGCACGCCGCCGATGATGGCCGTGATCCCCGCCACGTTGATCGACAACCGCTCGCGGCGCGCCAACAGCAGGGAAATCACGCCGCCGGCCACGTAAAAAATCACCGACCAAAGCAGTAACTGCAATGAAGACGCCATTATTCTCCACCTCCCTGACGGTTGGACAAGAACGCCAGATCCGGCGGCGACATCAGTACCGACTCCAGACGACGCGCCTGGCTGCTCCCATCAATGGCTTGCTCGTCCACCAGATGCAGGGCGTTGGTCGGGCAAACCCGCACGCACTCCGGCCCCTGCTCCTGAAACGAACACAGATCGCATTTCACCGCTACGGTACGTACGCCCGCATTCCAGGCCAGATAAGGGTTCGCCGCGGCATTGCTGCCCGGCTCGTCGGCCAGCATCTCTTCCGGCACATACTGCTCGTACAGCGCCGGGACATCGACGGGTTTGCTGCCGGATGGCGCAATCGCGCCGAACGGACAAACCAGCCCGCACAGCTTGCAGCCGATACACAGGCTTTCGTTGAGTACGATGGCGTTTTCGCCGTGGGTAATGGCGTTAACCGGGCAGACCCGGGCGCAGGGAGCGTCCTCACAGTGACGGCACAGCATCGGCGCCGTATGTTCCCCCGCACGCGTCACCGTCAGCCGGGGATGCGCCTGCAACCCCTGCGCCTTGTGCACCGACGTACATGCAGCCATGCAGGTATTGCACCCGATACACAACGCCGGCTCCGCAATAACAAAGCGGTTCATGTTCAGTCCTCAGATTCAGACTACGGATAGATGGATAATGCGGAACCCTAAGCAGGAAACGTGCCACATATTATTTCCTTAGCAATCAAGGGAATAACACTTAATAGGTAGAAATGTCGACACAGGGAGTAACGGTTCGACACTTTTGACGATGTATCAACGGCATAGTCGGCAGCATGATTTGCTATAGAGAAAGCCAATATCCGTTTAAGAATTGAGCATTTTCTGTAAAAAAAGAAATTCAGATGAGGGAGATAGTGTACTAAACGAGCATATGACTTTTTCTTACTGACAGGAAACGAGGAGTGTGCGTATGAGTGAGACCCATCAGTTAAAATTTGGCGCAAACGAAATGGATTTTCTCGCTGCAAGCGTCGCCTTAATGGAAGCACAGCATCGAATCGTCGACACGGGGAAAGTCACCGGAAATATGAACGACAAGCAACGCGTACAGTTCAACCGGAGCCTGGATTTTTACCGCAAAGAATACGGAAAGAAACAACAAGCGACAGTGGAATAGATCGCACTAGCGCCCATTTTTACCCCGCTCTCCGGCGGGGACTTTATTTCAGATAATCCTTCCCCGATATCCCCATTTTTTGCATCCGCGAGATCAACGTGGTGCGCTTCAGCCCGAGGCGCGTGGCCGCTCCGCGCGGGCCGGCCACGATACCGTTGGCGTCGCGCAGCGCCTGTAAGATACGCTCCCGTTCATCACCGCCGGCATCCGCCGCCGGCACGGTCAGCGCCACCGGTTGCGGCCGCGCGGATGAAAACGCGTCCAGCGGCAAGGCCAGCACCGGGCCGCGCGTCAGGATCACCGCCCGTTCGATGATGTTTTCCAGCTCACGTATATTTCCCGGCCACGGCAGAGCGCTGAGCCGGCGAATCGCCTCCGTGGGAATGCGGGTAATGGTCCTGTTCATGCGCCGGGCGATTTTGGCGGTGAAGAACTTCACCAGCAGCGGAATATCTTCCGGCCGTTCGCGCAGCGGCGGGATCATGATGGGAAAGACGTTAAGGCGGTAATAAAGGTCGCTGCGGTATTCCCGATCTTCCACCATCTGTTTCAGATCGCGATTGGTTGCGGCAATGAGGCGCACGTCCACCGGAATCACTTTATTCCCGCCCAGCCGTTCGATCTCTTTTTCCTGCAACACGCGCAGCAGTTTGGGCTGTAACTCCAGCGGAATGTCACCGACCTCATCAAGAAACAGCGACCCCTGATGCGCCAGTTCAAAGCGCCCCATCCGTTGCTGGGCCGCGCCGGTATAAGCGCCCTTCTCATGCCCGAACAGGTCGCTTTCCAGCAGCGTTGCCGGGATCGCCGCACAGTTCATCTTCACCATGCGTTTATCGCTGCGCCCGCTGAGGTCGTGCACCGCCTGCGCGATCAGCTCTTTACCGGTGCCGGTTTCGCCCAGAATCAACACCGTAGTATCGCTGGCGGCCACCATCTCCACCTGCTCCAGCACCGCTTTGATTGCCCGGCTCTGGCCCACGATCTCGCTGAAATCCCCCTCCTGACGAATCTGTTCGGTCAGGTAGTGGTTTTCATGCACCAGATTATCCTTCAGACGGGAAATTTCGGCGTAGGCCAGCGCGTTGTCCACCGCAATAGCAATACGCGCGGCAATCTGACGCAGCAAGGTCAGGTTGTCCTCGTCAAACACGGACGAACGGCACTGCGCCAATTTCAGAACGCCGAGCACCTTATGGCCGAACACCAGCGGCAGCTGGCAAATCGTTTGGTGCCCCAGCTCCAGCATTTGTGCAAGTTGTCGATCGTGCGGCGCCAGGCGGGTGGAATCATGCAGATCCATCAACAGCATGTTTTCGCTTTCAATCACCTGCTGCGCCAGCGACCCGGCCAACGGGATCCAGGTTTGCTCATGCAGCACCGGCTTACCGCGCTGATAGCTGGCGACGTAGGTTTTCAACCGGCTGTCATCCTGATCGAACAGCGACAAACCGATGTAATCAATGCCGAAGAAACGGTGAATTTCACGCGACACTTCACCGGCCAGCGCATCCAGCTCCAGCTTGGAGGTCACCGCGTTCGTCACATCCACCAGGATGCGGCAATGATCGCGTTCGTGACGCAGCCGCGCCTCTTCCTGCTCAGCCAGCGTTTTTTCCAGCAGATTTTCCAGCGCGATGGCCGTGACATCGGCCAGCATCACCGCCGTGGCGCGTTCTTCATCGCGGAAAGGATCACTGCGCAGAAACATGATATCGCCCAACCGCTGACTCGGCGTGACCAGAGGATGGCGCAGCGCGGAAGAAAACGCCGCCGGCGGCGTGTCGTCCTCCTGAGGAAAAGATAAAAAAGACTCATGATTTTTGTCATAGCCGTAGCACATAATGCGGTTTTGCTCCGGCTCATAATGCAGAATCCTGACCTCTTCCGCCCCCATGATTTCAATGGCCGCACACTGTAAAACATCCAATAATGCAGGCAGGCTTTTTATCGTCAAAACGCTATATAAAACAGAATACAACGATGCGTTATTTGCCCCCGGGGCGCGGTGGTCGCCGGAGAGAACAACGTGCGGCAGAAGATCGTTTGTCGCGGACATATCAGACCGTGAAAAGAGGCAGGGGAAAGAATTTTAAGCCTAGCCGGTAAGGCATAACATGACAACGGCTAATAAAAACAGGGTTAGCGACTTAAAACCGGATAGTTAATAGTTATTGTTATCAATTGCCTGCCTTGTTTACGCGCCGCCGCATGACGGCGCGTAAAGCGGGCATCAACAGATTTCCAGCGCCAGCAGTTCTTCAATCGTCTGGCGGCGGCGGATCAGGCGGGCTTCTCCGCCGTCAAACAGCACTTCAGGCAGCAACGGACGACTGTTGTAGTTGGAGGACATCGACGCGCCATAAGCACCGGTGTCATGGAACACCAGATAATCGCCTACCCGGGCCGATGGCAGCGCGCGCGTTTCCACGCCGCCGCCGGCCTGCTGGGTAAAGACATCGCCGGATTCGCACAGCGGCCCGCCGACGACGGTGTCAACACGCGGTGCATGTTCGGTATCGCGCCCGTCCGCCGGCAGCAGGGAGATGTGGTGATAACTGCCGTACATCGCGGGGCGCATCAGATCGTTAAAGCCGGCGTCCACCAGCACGAAATGACGGCTTCCCATCTCTTTTACCGCCTGAACCTGAGCAATCAGCACCCCAGACTCCGCCACCAGAAAACGCCCCGGCTCCAGTTCCAGATGCACCGGATGTCCCAGATGCGCGGCAATACGGTTACGCGCCTCATTCCACAGGTTGTAATAATGGGAGACGTCGATCGCCTCATCCTGCGTCTGATACGGTATAGACAACCCCCCACCGGCGGAAATCGCGCGGATATCGTGGTTCAGGGCGATCACCTGCTGCACCATCGCATCACACACCTGCGCCAGATGCTGGTAATCCACCCCGGAACCAATGTGCATATGCAGCCCGACCAGTTGCAGTTCGTAGCGCTCGATCAGCTCCAGCGCCTGCGGCAAATCTTCATACCAGATGCCATGCTTGCTGTTTTCACCGCCGGTGTTGGTTTTCTGGCTGTGTCCGTGGCCGAACCCCGGATTGACGCGCAGCCACACCGGATGGCCGGGCGAACGTTCGCCCAGTTGCCACAGCATGTCGGTAGAGCCGGCATTGACCGGAATTTTCAGCTCCGTCACGCGCGCCAGCGTCGGCGCGTCCAATACGTCGGCGGTAAAGACGATCTGCGCCGGATCGCCGCCCGGCTGATAACCCGCCAGCAACGCCCGCTCAATTTCACCGAGGGAAACCGCATCTACTTTCACGCCCTGTTCACGCATCAGGCGCAGGATATGAATGTTTGAGCACGCCTTCTGCGCAAAACGCACCACATCAAATTCCCGCAGTTGCGCAATCTTTTGCCGGATGATTTCCGCGTCGTATACCCAGACCGGGCAACCGAAGCGTTGCGGCAGTTCAATCAGGTTTCCGGCATAAAGCGCCGTGGTGCGGTCGTTCAGGGAGCGCGGCATAACATCCTCTCGTTGTCGGTGATGCGTTTTTTTTCATTATTGCCGCGTCAGGGGACGGAAATAAAATATCCGTTTTAGGCGACTCTATTCATTTCTGATATGCTTTCGGTTAGTTTGCGCTTCCCGCCCGCTTCCGGAGACGTCATGCCCGATATTTCATTGCGCCAGATAGAAATTTTCCACGCTGTCATGACCACCGGTAATCTGACCGAAGCGGCCGCCTTGCTGCATACTTCACAGCCCACGGTCAGCCGTGAGCTGGCGCGTTTCGAGAAGCTGTTGCAGATGCCGCTGTTTGATCGCGTCCGCGGCCGTCTGCGGCCTACCGCGCAAGGGTTGCGCCTGTTTGAGGAGGTACAGCGTTCGTACTACGGCATGGAACGCATCCGGGATGCCGCGCTCAATATCCGCCAGTACCGGCAGGCGCAGCTCTCCGTGGCCTGCCTGCCCGCCTTTTCCCAGTCGCTGCTGCCGGGCGTCTGCCGTTCATTCCTGGAGCGGCATGAAAACGTCAGCCTGAGCATCATTCCCCAGGAATCGCCGCTGCTGGAAGAGTGGCTTTCCGCACAGCGTTATGATCTGGGGCTGACGGAGAACACGCACACGCCGGCGGGAACCGAACGCCGCACGCTGGCGACCTTCAATGAAGTTTGCGTACTGCCCGCGGATCATCCGCTGGCGCAAAAGGCATGCCTGACGCCGCAGGACTTCAGCCAACAGCGCTACATCAGCCTGTCGGGCAGCGACAGCTATCGTCAGATTCTGGATGCGCTCTTTCAGCGGGAAAACATCAGCCGTACGATGATCGCGGAGACGCACAGCGCGGCGTCGATTTGCGCCATGGTCAGGCTGGGCGTCGGCGTTTCTATCGTCAACCCCCTGACCGCCCTGGACTTCGCCGGCCAGGGCGTGGCGCTGCGCCGCTTCAGCACCGACGTGCCTTTCACCCTCAGCCTGATCCTGCCCAAGCACCGCCCGTCATCAGGGCTGGTCGATGACTTTATCCGGCATCTGGATGACTACGTGGACGACGTTCTCAGGCGGTTGCGGGAAGACGGGCTGGCCTAACACCCGTCTTTGTCGCCCGGGGAATATTGGTCCAGTACCGGCACCAGGTAATCGCACGACAGCTGCGTTACCGCTTCATTAAAGTCGCCCTGTTCAACGCGGAAACGCTCAATATCATGCCCGTCACGCCGCAGCAGCTTTAAGTTCGGCAGAACATACATATAGATCTTCAGGGCGAAATCCCGGTACTCCTCCACTGAACCGTCAAAATGGAAGCAGGCGTAACGCCCCGGCGGGATCTCGATATGCGTCAAATGATCCGCCGCCGGGCTTTCGGTGGTGATGGTGTAGCTGATATCCACCGGTTCATGCTCACGATCGCCGGCTTCATAGTGCGTCAGGGCGTAACACAAGCTGGGCGTTGGCGTAAGTTTTTTCAGGAAATCTATCCAGAAGCGCTTTCTGATCTGCGCATGCACGCTGCTCACATGCTCCAGCGGACAGGCATAATGGTAGGTGTTGCCATACAGGGAGAATGCCGGCAGATCCATCATGTGCGGCACAGGCAGCGACGTCATGTGGAGATCCAGCGGCGGTTGCAGGGCTGATGCATCCCAATACGGGGAACGGCGGTAAGCCGCCGGCGTAATATTAAAATGCGCCTTAAAACGCCGGGTAAACGTCTGCTGGGAATCAAACTGATACTGAATGGCAATATTCAGGATAGGCTGCCGGGTCAGGCGCAGGGCGATCGCCGCACGGCACAGACGGCGGGAGCGAATATATCCGCCCAGCGCTAATCCGGTAATATTCTTAAAGGTTCGTTGCAGGTGCCACTTACTGTAACCCGCCTTACGGGCCACGTCGTCCAGCAATAAAGGTTGCTCCAGATTATCTTCAATCCAGGAAAGCAATTCAGTGATGACATTCGTATTAAATTCTGGCGGATTCATATCGTTCCTGTGAATTTTCCGTCATGGCCTGATGAGCATTGTTCCGTACACGGCGGCTTCATTTTCATAAACAACGATTCACAATACGGTTGCCCGTAAACATTCCGCTGTAATTAATGAATCGCAAACCACTACGTTTCACCGCTCCCGCGCTACCCGGCATAGCCAGATCCATTCCCCCCGTTCTTCCGGTACTCAGCGCGACTCCGGCAAAGCTGCCGGAAGCCGCGTCCATTACCGACGCGGTTTAGCGATCCGATACGCCTGTTCTTACGTATTATTGTGCCATATTTATCTTCGTGATGGGATAACCGTTCTTAAACACAAAAATAAAAAGCACATCTAACTAAGCTCATGGGATTTACCAGTTATCACTATGTGCTTATTTACTTCCATCGGAATAGGATGATAATTAATTTAATTAAAGCAGAATCATTCCCCATGCCTAAAGCCGGTAATAATGATCGCTATCTAAGAATAATAATTAAGCTTTTCTAATAGACGAAATACAAAGCTATTTCTTAATAATCAAAGACAAAGATTATCTTATAATAACGGGGCGCAAAGTTATTTCCATACGTCACGGAAAAAACCAATAACACAATGATATTTCTTAGTTTTTTGTATTTGAAATTATAAATACCAAATATTATACTGCGACAAATGGACAATATTCTTATCATTTATTAACGAATTAATCAGAGAATAACCCATTGCTAAATAACGCCAACCCTCACCAATTAAATGAAATGAAGGTCACAAGATAGCGTTAAAAGTATTAATGGCTGAGTTATCGCCGTTAATGTTCGTTGTTTTTATTAATTTTATCTATAAGGATGTTGTAATGAAAAAGATTGCGATGAAAAAAGCAGAAACTATCGTTGGCGGCGCACTGCGTCAGATTTGTGAAACTAACTACCAGGCAGAAATGGTAAACGACAAGTCCGTGTGCTACCAAACCACCACCTGCTCGGATAAGTTCGGCCTGTCCGATGCTACCGTCAGCGTTAAGCGTCAGGTAGCTTCATCATACTGCGATACCGCCGCACAGTAAGACCTCCAGCGGACCGGCGCACCGCGGTGCCCGGCCGCTTTATATTATCAGCCAACAAATTTTACTTAGTGATAATAACCCAATGTAATTATCTGTAAAAGAAGTGGCGCCATTGTTTCCCCGTCTGTAGTTTCAGTGACATAACCTCTGATGAAATAAGGGAAATACAATGAAAAAGATAATGACGCTGGCATTAGCCGCCCCCCTGTTTTCCGGCCCCGCCCTGGCAAAAGAAACCGTTTCCTGCGTGACCACCGACAATGCACAAGTAGAAAAGCTGTTTGATCGCTGGAATGCATCACTGCAAAGCGGCGACGCCAGGCGGGTTGCGGATAATTACCTCAGCGATGCCGTGTTGCTGCCCACGGTATCAAATCAGATACGGCTTACCGACGCCGAGCGTGTAGATTATTTCGAGCATTTTCTGGCGAAAAAGCCGACCGGGAAAATCGACAGCCGCACGATCCGTACCGGATGCAACAAAGCGATCGACACCGGCACCTATACGTTCACGTTTGCTGATAATTCCACGGTCTCGGCACGTTACACCTTCACCTACGCCTGGGACGGCAAAGACTGGCGGATCTCCACCCACCACTCATCCGCCATGCCCGAAATCTGAATTCCTGCGCGGCCTTACCGGCCGCGCCCTGCTTTTACGCCGTCGCCAGCGATGTCAGACGCTGCGCCGAACCACATACGGCAATTTTGTGCCGAACCACCGCTTTCATCGCCTCCATTCCGATACGCATATAGTAGCGGGGATCGTTACCCTGCGGATTCTCCGCAAACCACGTTTTTACCGCGCCGGCAAACGCGATTTTCAGCTCCGTCGCCACATTAACCTTGCAGATCCCCAGGCTTATCGCCTTCCGCACATACTCATCCGGCACGTCACTGGCGCCGTGCAGCACCAGCGGTACGCTGACCATGCTGTGAATTTCCGCCAGCCGTTCGAAATCGATTTTAGGCGTGCGGGTATATAAGCCATGCGCAGTGCCGATCGCCACTGCCAGGCTGTCCACCCCGGTTAGCTCAACGAAGCGCCGGGCCTCATGGGGATCGGTAAAAAATGCCTGTTCATCATTCACCGCCATATCATCTTCCACGCCGCCCAGCCGCCCAAGCTCAGCCTCAACGCTACAGTCATAACGGTGGCAAAACGTTACCACCCGCTTAACCAGTTCGACGTTCTTATCAAACGGTAAATGGCTGCCGTCAATCATCGCACTGCGCACGCCATCCAACACCTTGTGCGCGATGTCTTCCGCAGATTCATGATGATCCAGATGCAGCGCCAGCGGCATGTCGAAAGAATCGGAATAGGTCTGGCACAACGCCAGAATCTCTTTGAACGGGATATGTTTGAACGTGCCCGGCGTCCCCGCCAGAATGACCGGTGAATTTTCCTCGCGGCATACTTCCAGGATCGCCTGGATGGTTTCGGCGTTATGAATATTGAACGCCGGTACGGCATAACCTTTGCTCTGCGCGTCAGCCAGCAGATATTTCGTTGAAATAATACCCATCATCTTTACCTCAAAAAATGGCCGGAACGCCCTCAGCCCACCCAGGGATGAATCACCACACCCTGCACCACGCGGTTAACGGTGCCGTTCACCGAAGGGGAATCCGGCGTAATCCCCGCCTTAACCGACTGCGTCAGGGCAAAGATCTGCGCGTAAATCAGGAAACAGAACGCCAGCTCGATGTCATTTACATCACCGCCGCCCGGAATGTAGATATGCTCGCCTTCTTCAACAATGGCGTTGCGCTGCGCCGATATCGCCACTACCCGCATAGCCTGTTTGTCCCGGCGTAATTCCGTCAGCAAATCAAGGTCGTAAAGGCGGGTATAGGGATGCGCGGAGATAAACACCACCACCAGCGTTTCATCATTCACCAGCGACTTGGGGCCGTGACGAAAACCGACCGGAGAGTCATAAAATGCGGCGACCTGCCCGGCGGTCAGCTCCAGCACTTTGAGCGATGCTTCCCGCGCAACCCCCTGCAGGCAGCCGCTCCCCAGATAGGCAACGCGCCGGTAAGGCATTTCGCCGAACGGCCCTGCTGAAAAGTCCCCCAAAGACGTTATGATGTCGCGGCAACGCGCCGCCAGGGAGGCAAAGCGCGCGGCATTGATTTCATCCGGCGCGAAAACCGCCAGGCCACCGGCCATCATGCTTGAGATACTGCTGGTCATCGCAAAACCGCGATCGTTGGTTTCCGGCGGCATCAGCAACACGAAGGCGTTTCCGCCGTGGTTTTCGTGACGGCACAACGCGCCGCCTTCATTGCAGGTAATAATCAGGTGGTGACAGTGCGGAACGCATTGATTGGTCAGGCTGACAGCCGCCACGCTTTCCGGGCTGTTGCCTGAACGGGCAAATGACACCAGCAGCACCGGCCGATCCTGCGGCAGATAATCTGCCGGGTTCGTCACAATATCGGTGGTCGGGATCGCGGCGAGCTGCGCGTCAAGACGGGGCGACAGCCAGGGAACAATAATGTCGCCGATAAAGGCGGAAGTCCCCGCGCCGGTGAAAATGATTTTCAGGTTTTCCTGCGCCAGAACGGGGCGCAGAAACGCATCCAGCGCCGCGCGCCGCGTTTCAATATCCTGCAACGCCCTGAGCCACATATCCGGCTGTTGGCGAATTTCTCCCTCCGTCCAGGTAGAGAATGTCGGTATGGCTGAAGAACGGATTTCGCTCATAACAGATTCCTTAACGCTAAAAATGGGTTCTGCGCCGGGGCTTATCCCCCACCAGAACCTTTCATTTTGTTTCGACTCACACAGGCCCTGTGTCTTGCCAAAACGGCCAAATAAAGAAAACGAAAAAAACCAGGTTGCTCGTGCTTCCGTCGGGGACTTTTTAGCGCGACGGAACCCCGGACGGCGGTTCAGCCATCCTCATGTCAAGAAAACGAAAGTTTGCGGCTTTAACGGGAGGCCGCTCAGATCCCCTCTTCTACCGGCTCTTTCTCCCGGCAGTTACCCAGCTCATCGGCCAGGCTGGTCAGCCCCCGGTGGCCGCAGGCCAGCGCCTGCACCCGGAACTCGCCGGCACTCAGGCCATCTCTGTCGAGGATCATCTCCAGCAAGAGCTGCATGTTCACGCCTGTTACCACTTCCCGCCCTGACTTTTGCAACGCCAGGGTGGAACACACGCGAAACGGCGTGCCACCGAGCAAGTCCGTCAGAAAAACGATCTCTTCGCAGTCGCTGAGCTGTCCGAGCGCCTTTTCACACTGACGGGTAAACAGCGCCGTGGTGGAGCTTTCCGGAAAATCGATGGCGACAAAGTGGGACTGCTCTCCCAGAATCTGCCGCATTGCCTGCGCCAGGCCGGATGCGAACCCGCCATGGCCGCAAAGAATAATGCCTAACATCACGCGACTCCTTATTACCAGGCCGCATGCGGCCCGGACTGCTTTTACAGGAAATGGGCAAATTTACCGACAATACCCAGTACAATCGTGACGCAAATCAGTCGCAGCGGGCTCCAGCCACGACGCACCAGCGCATACATCATCATGGTGTAAACCAGCGGCAAAAACGCCGGCATCAGCTTGTCGATCACGTCAGCCTGTAACTTCACCACCGCATCCCCGGCGGTGATCTCCAGCGTGGTGGACAACCTGACGTAAGTGGCAACCAGCGCCCCGATGACCGTCATCCCCACCAGCGACGCCATATGCCCCACTTTGCGGGTATTGGCCTTAATCAGCGGAATGGCCGCTACCCCCATGCGATAAGAGTAATGCGCCAGCCCAAAACGCAGGGCGAAATGCACCACGTTGAACAGCAGCAGAAAGACGACGGCGCCGAGAATTGATCCCTGCAAGGCCAGGCTGGCGCCAATCCCGCCGCAAATCGGCAGCAGGGTCAGCCAGAACATGGCGTCGCCGATGCCGCCCAGCGGCGCGCCGACCGCGATTTTCGTGCTCTGAATACTGTTGACGTCCTGTTTGGAGCGCTCCATCGCCAGAATGATGCCCATAACGAAGGTGACCAGGAACGGATGGGTGTTGAAGAACCCCATATGCCCTTTCATCGCCCTGGCCAAATCACGCGGGTTGGTATGAATTTTTTTCAGCGCGGGCAACAGGCCGTAAAGCCAGCCGGAAGCCTGCATACGCTCATAGTTAAATGAGGCCTGCAATAACATGGAACGCCAGGCCATACGGTTAATGTCTTTTTTGGTCAGATCCGCACCGATATTTTGATCTTCATAAACGTTATCAATGCTGTCCGATACCTCAGCCGGCGTAACCCGTTCCTGAGCCCGGACGGTATGTTCAGATGCCATCGCTAAACTCCTCTTGCTGCGTGCCGGCCGGTTGTTCCGCCGGGCCTTTACGGTAGAAATCGATCAGGGCGATAGCCAGCGCCGCCGCCGCAATTGCCAGCACCGGCAACTTCAGCCAGGCGGCTCCGACGAAACCGAGAATGAAATAAGGGATGTAGACATTCTTCATCATGATTTTCAGCAGCACGGCAAAACCGATGGCAGGCATAATGCCGCCGGCGACGCCCAGACCATCGATCAGCCGCGCGGGCAGCATGTCCACCGCCGTTTTAGCGTGCTCCGCGCCGAGGTAAATCGGCAGAAACGCACACAGAAAGTAAAAACATCCCAGTACCAGCAACGCCATATAGTTGACCCGCTCAATGCCCCGGGTATCGGCCTCCGCCGCCATCCGGTCGCAGCGGCTCATTACGCCGGACATCACCGAGAACAGGAACGTGATGCCCATCTGTACCGCCACGGCGAACGGCACCGCGACGCCGACGGCCACGTCAGGCTTCACGCCGGTGCTGATGGCGAATGTAGCGCCGACGATGGTGCCGATAATCACGTTCGGCGGCTGCGCGCCGGCCAGCGGCGCCAACCCCATCCATACCAGTTCCAGCGTACCTCCCACCAGAATGCCGGTGTGCAGGTCCCCGAGAATCAGCCCGACTAGCGGCCCCAACACCACCGGGCGGTGGATGTGCGTCAGGCCGTTGAACATGTCCAGCCCGGCGATAAACGCCAGCAGGCCTAATAACACTGACTGCAATAAACTGATTTCCATAACGCCCCCGCTGTCAGAGAAGTTTGTAGAGATCCTGCGCCTGTTCCGTCGGAACGCCCTGAACGAAGCATTCAACGCCCGCGTCTTTCAGACCGGCAAAAGCCGCCAGATCGTCGTCATCCACGGAGACGGTTTTCGCAATCTGACGTTTTCCTTCGGCAAAATGCATATTGCCCACGTTGATCCGCGTGATCGGCACGCCGCCCTGCACCAGCCGTAAAAAGTCCGCCGGCGTTTTGCACACCAGCAGGATTTTCTGGCGATCGGCGGCACGATGGATGTTGTCGATCACCTTTTGCAGCGGCCAAAAGCGTACGGCGATGCCTTCCGCCAGAACCATCTCCATCAGGTTTTGTTGTACCGTGTCATTCGCCACTTCATCGTTGGCGACCAACACCAGATTCGCGCCGGCAAAGCCGACCCACTGTACGCCGACCTGTCCGTGGATCAGACGCTCGTCAATCCGGCATAACACAATGTTTGGCATACACATTCCCCCAAAATTACTGACTGACTTCGTATAATTGTGAAGCGGCGCCGGCGTGCTGTGCTGCGCCGCAGGCGTCGTCGTATTGACGCAGGACTTCCTGGATGTGATCGATAACCAACTCGTGCGGCACTGCCGCCAGCTCTCCCTCACGTACTTTACGGTATTGCAGCGGCAGGTACTGACTAATCAGCGGCAGGGGAATCGGTTCGCTCTCAAGATTTTTAATCAGGCGCGCATAGCTCTCATCCACCTGCCGGTCCGGCCAATAGTATCGGACGCGATCGGAATAGCTGTAGCTGCGCGCCAGCCGGCGCGTACCGGCATTGCCGGAATAGTGACTCTGCCAATACTCCGGCTTATCCAGCATGGCGTTTTCCAATACCTGACGCAGCCCGGAACAGGCACGGGCGCTCAGCAGTTCTTCTTCAATACCGGCCAGGGCAAACAGCGCCTCGCGCAGCGCAAAGGTCAGGGCCGGCCCGACCTTCAGAATAGCGAAGTGGTCGGTCACCAATTGACGCAGCGCGCTGGTTTTCTGGTAATCGGTGGAATGTGCTTCAAACACCAACCCGTCATGATGTTCAATCATCCGGCTGAGCGCCTGCGCTTTGTCATGCTGGTAATCCACAACATGGCTGTTGTCGAATTCAACGCCGGGCTGTACCACCAGCGCGATCACCCGCCCCCAGGCGCCGTCAAGCCCGGCCGCCATGAAAGCATCACGGTGGGCGGTCAGCGTATTTTCCGCCGCCTGCGGCGTCGTTACCGCCAGCGCAGTCAGCGTCTCATGCGCGCCGCCGGGAACCGGAACTTCGGTTCCGATCACATAGGCCAGATCGACTTCGCCGAAACACTCCCGGCAGGTTTGCTCCGCCACGCCGGCCAACTGCGCAGAGCGTCCGGCCACGATCTCGTCCGTCAACGGAACCGGGTCGCCCAGGCAAGACATACTGCAATCAAGGTGGATTTTCTTAAAACCGGCGGCTACATAACTGCGGATAAGCGCCCGCGCATTTTCCATCGCCGGGTCTGCCGCCATATTTTGCCAACGGTTCGGGCCAAGGTGGTCGCCGCCCAGAATCAATGCATCATGCGGAAAATCATGACGCTCTGCCATCCGGTATAAAAAATCACGGAAATCCGCGGGCGTCATACCGGTATAGCCGCCAAACTGATCGACCTGATTGGAGGTGGCCTCTACCAGCAGCGGCTGCTGCCGCTCCCGTGCCAGACGCAGCGCGGCTTCAAGCACCAGAGGATGGGCGGAACATACGGCATAGATCCCCGTTCCGGTTCCCCGTTTGTGTTCAGCAACCCGCTCAGTTAGTAGTTTCACTTTCCTCTCCGTCCTCGTTTTTTTGCCCACAAACCTTTCGATTCATTGCCAATGATAGTTAACCACTCTGCGATAGAAATAAAACGAAAGGTTTCATTTTTTCGATCCATTTCACAAAAGAAACACAACGAAAGGAAACAAATGCGGGCGGGGCTGCATCGTTAAGGCTTGCAATGTCCCGGAAGAAAGGCGTTAATAGGCAAATCGAAATAAAACGAAAGAAATCACAGGGTAAGAAGGAATGAGTGACAACGCGCTATCCCGGAACAAACGTACCGGGGGAACCAGCGAACGGCGTGAACAGATTATCCAGAGGTTGCGCCAGCACGGAAGCGTTCAGGTTAATGATTTAGCGGATTTTTTTGGCGTATCTACCGTGACTATCCGTAACGATCTCGCCTTCCTGGAGAAACAGGGGATCGCGGTCAGGGCCTACGGCGGCGCATTAATCTGCGACGGCGGCACGCCCCCGGCGGAGCCGACGGTGGCGGACAAGAGTTCGCTGAATACCTCGATCAAACAAAGCATCGCCAGCGTGGCGGCCGCGCTCATCCAACCGGGGCACCGGGTGATTCTCGACTCCGGCACCACCACGTATGAAATCGCGCGCCATATGCGCCATTATCAGAACGTGATCGTCATGACCAACGGAATCAACGTCGCAAACGCACTGCTGGAAGCCGAAGGCGTGGAGTTGCTGATGACCGGCGGGCATTTACGTCGCCAATCGCTCTCCTTTTATGGCGAACAGGCCGATCGCTCGTTGCAAAACTACCATTTCGACATGCTGTTCCTCGGCGTGGACGCCATGGATCCCGAAAGGGGAGTAAGCACTCACAATGAGGATGAAGCGCGCCTTAACCGCCGGATGTGTGAAGTTGCAGAGCGTATCATCGTGGTGACGGATTCCAGCAAGTTCAACCGCTCCAGCCTGCACAAAATCATTGATACCAGCCGTATCCATATGATCATTACTGATGAAGGCATCGCGGCGGAAGACCTGACCCGGCTGCATAAGATGGGAATAGAAGTGATTCGGGTTCCGCAGCAATAGCGGTCGGCAAGAGGCGGGAGAAGCTGAGTCAGGGCATCCGGTGAGCGCTACGCAGCCCATGCCGGATGTATCCCTGGGACGAAGTGTATCGTGGCCTAACCGATCGTTTCCTTCATCATAAGCACAGCGTATTCCTTTCTTTTTTTCCGCAGTTGGCAATAAATGAGGCGTATTTATAAAATTCCGCCCGGTTAGCCAACCCTGTTTTTCTGCTGGCGTTGCGGTAGTGCGTATTGATGGTCTTCGCCGAACGGTTCAGGATTTTGGAGATGGCGTTATTACTATATCCCTTACCAATCAGGCACATAATCTTATTCTCAGTCATGGATAGCTGAGAATACTGTTTTAACCCGATCATCTTATACACGTCTTTACTCACGAAAGCCTGGTAATCGAGATCCGCAATCATCAGGATTTGTTCTATCTTCGCCAACGTGTTCTTCAGGCTGTCCTGCTTATAACCAAAGGGGATATGAACGGTGATTTTTTCTCCGCTGCGCCATTCTTCGGAACCATCCGGGGAAGCCGGTTTGTTACGAAAAATGTTAATACTGGCCATGTTGTCCCTGAAGATAATATCTGCCTCAGCATTATTCTGCTCGCATGAAGGTAACAGGAAGAATAGGTCGTGCTGGCTGTCCGTCAAAGCATCCCAAAGCAGCTCGCTCAGGCCGGCAAGCTGATAATAATTTGAGTTCACTATTAATACATTCAACATACATTAATCTCTCCATGATTATTATTTTTTTATACTCCTGGTGCAAATATCACAAAGCGATCTGAACTAAAAACAACCAACATCATGATGCGTCGCATTACGCACCAAACGAATACCACTGATAAAAAAACAGCGGATAATCAAAAAAGGTTGCTTTGAAGTAAAGTCACTAATCGAAATCACTACTAAAATGTATCTTTAATATTTTTTTAACACCTCTTTTTCATAGGGTGTAACTATCGCTCACCATAATTTTATGGCGATACGATTAGGTCTATAAAATTAGAAAAGTAAAATTTTCAGGTTCTGCTAAGAGTAACGAAAAATCCTTCCCCGCTATGATTCTTACAAATCCCAAGATAAAAACTATTCTAGTTCCTTTTGATAAAACGATCAAATAAAAAGAAAAATAGCACATTTTAAGCATAAAAAACCACCATCACGAAAAAGTTAAGTTTTTCATGCTAATCAATTCGTTTATTATCAGAATAAATATGAATCTAATAAAGGTTATTTACCCCGCATACAATCTCTCCATACAAAATATGTTCTAACTTTGGGGATGTTCTTTTTTTTCTCAGTTTTATCCCAACAAAAAACAGAGACAATAAAAACACCAGTAATATAAAAAAGGTCAAAATGGTCGCCAATAAACATTAAAACGACATGTTTCGCCGCTGAAAAAGCGTGACAACCATTTTGGCTCTTTGGTGTTTGGCTCTTTAGTGTTCTCTGAACGCTCTATTGAATCAGAGTAATTTCAAGTCCATTGATCCGGATTCCGTGTCATACCGACCATGCATACAAAGATCGATAGGATAAGGTTCCCAATAAATAAACCCTCGAATTTCAAAAAGAATAAGTGCGTTTCTGGCCAAATGCTCTTTCTCCTGTAAAGAGCGTACGAGCAATGATTCCGGTATAATCCGCGGTTCGAAACGAAGTATCGCGTTACGCACCACTTTTTCTATAACATTCCAGTTACGATGATTTTCAAACGTACCGATTAAGGCGGAAATGCCATAGTTAATCACCGACTCGGCGATAAGCTGGTGCTTCTCTTCCACAAGCCGATCTTCAACGTTGGTATGATTCAGCAAGTTCACGATATCTTTTTGCACGATAGCGCGCATCGCCCGCGAATCCAGATGACTTTGATCGAAACGCTCGCGTACGCTTTTCGGTTCATCATCCAACAGTCGTTCCAACAAAGTGGGCAGATACTGCTTTTTCTTTTCCATACGCGGATCGTTTAGCCGAACGTGATGTTGCCGGTTTCAAACAACGAATATTCGTTCTGATCGGTGATCAGCACTTTCCTTCCGCTCCCAACGGAAAGCAGCGGCGAAAGTTGATTCCACTCGGTTTTGTAGCCCAGCTTAATTTCCTGCTCCGCTGCTTCGCTCACCGGGTAACGGGAAGGAATAAAACCGTAGTAAACCTGATCGTTTACCTTGATGTGCGCCGGTGCCCAGATTAAGTCGAGCAGATCCTTCGGCTGGGAGATCTCCATGCTCTGGATATCTGCATAAGGCACCCAGCGATATCCGCCGGCGCTGATGAATTCACAAATCGGTCCCAGGCGACCGTCGCTGTCAGCAATCCATTCAAACTGACCGGAGGTTTCTCCCGTTCCGCCGCTCATCGGCGCCAGATCGAACGCTTCCTCGCGCAACGCCTCGGACTCATCGGTATTTCCTTTATGGCTGGCCAGGTTAGCCTTGTGCAATTTACTCATCCACTCCGGCGCGTCGCCTTCATGCAGCATTCCCGCCTTGCGTTCGCCACTCAGCACCTGAACACGCAGCATTTCGCTGAATACCAGGTTTTTAAACAGTTCGATCTGCTTACTGCGCTCGTTGTCAATGACACCCAACGTCTGGAGCTGCGTCAGGGCTTTACTCCATTGTCCGTCAGCACAATACATCTTGAATAATGTCTCGCGCGCGCCGGTGTCCTGCGGAAATTTTTTCACCTTTTCCAGCATGGCCAACAACACGTCGCCCAGATGAGAAGTCTTCAGTAATTGTGCCAGTGTAGTAGTATCCTGCATTTATAATAATTCCCTTAACGATATGATTAATAATGACTATCAAGCCCAACCTTGTAGAAATCCCGAAATACCAGTTCGGGCACGCTTTTCTTCTCTTTCATCGCCACATCGTCCGGTGCCAGTGATTTCAGAATATCGATCTTCTCTTCCTCATCGAGGATTTCACTGGTGCTGTTTTCCATATCCAGCTCCTCCCAGACTCTCTCGATCAGGAAAGGCGTATCGATAATGCACTCGGTCAGCGTCTTGCTTTTGCTTTGTTCTCTGTCACGATCAAAACGCTCATCACCCACGGAAAAACGATTTTCCTGATCGTGAATATTGTTCGAGAAGCCTCCCCTGCCCTGTTCATGCCAGATCAGGAAACGCTTATATTCCACTTCCAGCGTTTTCAGCACGTCATCGCTGTTATTTTGTGCAGCAGTAACATCGTTGAAGTAGCGCAAATCCGTCAGGTAATGCCCGCCATTAGGCAGGATATCTTCAACCCTGGGGATGTTATCGGTTGCGGTTTCCTGTGAAAGCAGCCAGTCGCGCTGCCACACGTCGTCGGTGAGATTGGTATGATCAACGACAACGCCGATTTTAAAATGGCCGCATTGGAGCTTCTGACCAATACGGAGAGGATGTATCGCGCCATACTCCACATCCGCGCCGTCCAACAGGCAAACATGCTTCTGACACAGGTTTACCAGTACCGGCCCGGAGGCTTTCCAGTAAAAAACCATCGCATAGCCGTCCTGCGCCGGTTGGTGGGGTCCGAAGACCCCACGAACCACGTCGAAACTCACGGCGTTCTCCCGCGTTAGCGTGTCATTCAACCCGATAGCGGCCCGGGTATCCGGCCAAGTGAGAATCAATCGCATAATCAGCCGCCTATACAGACATTACCGGATCCCGTTGCGACTACGGCACCGCATCCGGTTACATCGCCAAGGCGACCTGCCGAACTTCCGTTAATGAATACGGAGCCGGACCCACACGCCAGCGGTGCGGCGCCGTGCAATACAGCACAGGTCGCAATACTGCCGCCAACCAAAGCGGCAGAGCTGCTGTTAATGAATACATCGCCGGAGCCGCTCACGATGGCGCCGCCGTGCGTTGTACAGTCACCCACTCTGGCTGCATTTTGTGACATACGTACCTCCTCAGTTCATCAGATAACTGCCCGGCGCACGATCGCACCGGACGTGTTAATACGACTAGTCCGCAGACCATGGCCCCCCGGGTGGTAACGGCGCCCTGGCTTCAACCCAATCCGTTGAGGTCGGACTCGGAGTGTCCGTCGGTGGTGGCGTTACCGGCGGCGTCGGCGTCGGTGTTACCGGCGGTGTCGGCGTCTCTGTTACCGGCGGCGTCGGCGTCTCCGTTACCGGCGGCGTCGGCGTTTCCGTTACCGGCGGCGTCGGCGTTTCCGTTACCGGCGGCGTCGGTGTTTCCGTTACCGGCGGCGTCGGTGTTTCCGTTACCGGCGGCGTCGGCGTTTCCGTTACCGGCGGTGTCGGCGTTTCCGTTACCGGCGGCGTCGGTGTTTCCGTTACCGGCGGTGTCGGCGTTTCCGTTACCGGCGGCGTCGGCGTTTCCGTTACCGGCGGCGTCGGCGTTTCCGTTACCGGCGGCGTCGGCGTTTCCGTTACCGGCGGCGTCGGCGTTTCCGTTACCGGCGG
>NZ_QRAP01000019.1 GCF_003363015.1 Enterobacillus tribolii
AGCCATGATCAAACTCTTCAATTAAAGTTTGATGCTCAAAGAATCTTACTGTTAGTTCGTAATGAATTAACTGTTGTTCACTCTTCAAGACTTTTGATTTGTTTAATGTCCAAGGGACATGGATACAATGTCTTGTGAGTGCCCACACAGATTGTCTGATAAATTGTTAAAGAGCGTTGAGTCACCGGCTTCGCCGCAACTCGAGGTGGCGTATATTACGCTTTCCTCTCGCAGAGTCAATCCTGTTTTCAGGATTTTTTATTCTGCTTTTCATCGTCGTTCGTCTGGGAGCTTTTCCACATTCGCCGTTTCGATGGAGGCGCATTATAGGCTGTTCCCAACGCGCCGCAACCGGTATTTTGCCTAAAAAAGATCGTTTGCTGATTTCCACAGCAGAATGGCGCTTTATACCGAGTTATGCACAGCGTTATTCACAGATAAAGGATCCGAAGCAAATTTGACGAGCATCACGCAAACGTTTTCGCTACAATCAGCCCGCACTATTCATCATCCGATCCGATCGCCGGGAGAGGATCGTTATCAGAGTCAAAGCGATCATTTTTAGCTCCGATAACGCTCTTCATTCTTTCTTTGCGATCTAAAGCCGAGGGATAACACCATCATGCAAGAACAACACCGCCCTGTCCGCCGCGCGCTGCTCAGTGTTTCTGACAAAGCCGGCATTGTTGAGTTTGCTCAGGCGCTGAGCACCCGTGGCATTGAGCTGCTCTCTACCGGAGGAACAGCCCGCCTGCTGGCTGAAGCGGGTTTGCCTGTAATCGAAGTTTCCGATTACACCGGTTTTCCGGAAATGATGGATGGACGCGTTAAAACCCTGCACCCCAAAGTACACGGCGGGATCCTGGGGCGCCGCGGTCAGGATGACGACGTCATGGCGCGCCATGCGATCAATCCCATTGATATGGTGGTTGTGAATCTTTATCCGTTCGCCCGCACGGTTGCCCGCGCCGACTGCACGCTCGCCGACGCCGTGGAAAACATTGATATCGGCGGCCCGACCATGGTGCGCTCGGCGGCCAAAAACCATAAAGACGTCGCCATCGTGGTCAACAGCTACGACTATGCCGCGATTATCACAGAGCTTGACGCCAATAACGGTTCGCTTTCCCTGAACACCCGTTTCGACTTAGCCATCAAGGCATTCGAGCACACCGCCGCCTACGACAGCATGATAGCCAACTACTTCGGTACTCTGGTTGCCCCTTATTATGGTGAAACAGACAAGCCTTCCGGCCGTTTCCCGCGCACGCTCAACCTGAACTACGTGAAGAAGCAGGATATGCGTTACGGCGAGAACAGCCATCAGGAAGCGGCGTTCTATATTGAAGAGAATCTGACGGAAGCTTCCGTCGCCACCGCAGAACAGCTTCAGGGCAAGGCGCTGTCCTATAACAACATTGCGGACACCGATGCGGCGCTGGAGTGCGTTAAAGAGTTCAGCGAGCCGGCCTGCGTTATCGTTAAGCACGCCAACCCCTGCGGCGTTGCCATCGGCGACTCCATCCTCGCCGCCTATGAGCGCGCTTATACCACCGATCCCACTTCCGCCTTCGGCGGCATTATCGCCTTCAACCGCGAGCTGGATGCAGAAACCGCACAGGCCATCATCAGCCGTCAGTTCGTTGAAGTCATCATCGCGCCGCACGTCAGCGCAGAGGCCCTGGAACTGCTCGCCGCCAAACAAAACGTACGCGTTCTGGCCTGCGGTCAGTGGCAAACGCGTTTGCCGGGCCTGGACTTTAAACGCGTTAACGGCGGCCTGCTGGTCCAGGATCGCGATCTGGGCATGGTCGGGGAATCTGAACTGCGCGTGGTAACTACCCGCCAGCCTTCTGAGCAAGAGATGCGTGATGCGCTGTTCTGCTGGAAGGTCGCCAAGTTCGTTAAATCCAATGCCATCGTCTACGCCCGCGACAACATGACTGTCGGCATCGGCGCCGGGCAGATGAGCCGCGTCTATTCCGCCAAAATCGCCGGGATCAAAGCCGCCGATGAAGGATTGCAGGTTGCCGGTTCCGTCATGGCGTCCGACGCCTTCTTCCCCTTCCGGGACGGCATCGACGCCGCGGCATCCGTGGGAATTACCTGCGTGATCCAACCGGGCGGCTCCATCCGTGACGACGAGGTCATTGACGCCGCCAACGAACACGGCATCGCCATGATCTTTACCGGCATGCGCCACTTCCGCCATTAATCTCCGTAAAAAGGTAACGCCATGAACGTATTAATCATTGGTAACGGCGGGCGCGAACATGCTCTGGCATGGAAAGCCGCCCAGTCTCCCCTGGCGGACAAGGTCTACGTCGCGCCGGGTAACGCCGGCACAGCACGGGAACCCGCGCTGGAAAATGTCGCCATTGCCGCCACGGATATTGACGGGCTGGTAAAGTTCGCGCAGGAAAATGACATCGGCCTGACCATCGTCGGCCCTGAAGCGCCGCTGGTTATCGGCGTGGTGGACGCCTTCCGCGCCGCCGGCCTGACGATTTTCGGCCCCAGCCGCGCGGCCGCACAGTTGGAAGGCTCCAAAGCCTTCACCAAAGACTTTCTCGCCCGTCACCGTATTCCGACCGCGGAATACCGTAACTTTACCGATATCGAACCGGCGCTGAGCTACATCCGCGCCCAGGGCGCTCCGATCGTCATCAAGGCAGACGGCCTGGCCGCCGGCAAAGGCGTGATCGTCGCCATGACGCTGGAAGAAGCGGAGCACGCCGTACACGATATGCTGGCCGGCAACGCCTTCGGCGATGCGGGGCACCGCATCGTGGTTGAGGAGTTCCTGACAGGGGAAGAAGCCAGCTTCATCGTCATGGTCGATGGCGAAAACGTTGTGCCGATGGCGACCAGTCAGGATCACAAACGGGTCGGCGATGGCGATACCGGCCCCAACACCGGCGGCATGGGCGCTTACTCGCCGGCGCCGGTGGTGACCGACGAAATCCACCGCCGCGTGATGGATGAAGTAATCTGGCCGACGGTGCACGGCATGGCGCAGGAAGGCAATCCTTATACCGGCTTCCTGTATGCGGGCCTGATGATTTCAGCCCAGGGACAGCCGAAGGTGATCGAATTCAACTGTCGTTTCGGCGATCCGGAAACCCAGCCGATCATGATGCGTATGCGTTCTGATTTGGTCGAACTTTGTCTGGCCGGAGCGGAAGGAAAGCTGGCTGGGAAAGATTCGCTGTGGGATGAGCGGGACGCGCTGGGCGTGGTACTCGCCGCCGGCGGCTACCCCGGAGACTACAGAACCGGCGATGTCATTCACGGCCTGGATCTGCCGGACGATGACGGCGTGAAGGTATTCCATGCCGGCACCCGTCTGCAGGGTGACGACGTCGTGGCTCACGGGGGACGCGTGCTGTGCGTGACCGCGCTGGGTAACGGCATCGCTGCCGCGCAGGCAAACGCCTATCGTCGCGCCGAACAAATCGGCTGGCAGGACAGCTTCTGCCGTAAGGACATCGGTTACCGCGCCATCGGGCGTAAGTAACGCCGCCTTATTACCGGGGGCTTCAGGCTCCCGGTCGCTTTACATCGACTTTTCCGTCGGTTCCCAGCTACAAAAGTTTTCGTTCGCCACCAGCAGCAACTGCGTCCCTTCCGGCGCATCCAGCCAGGCAATGCCCAGCGGCATGGCCGTTCTCGCCGCACGCTGCTCAATCCAGGCCGTTTGCCACGCATCCAGCTTCAGCTTCTGCGGCGTTCCCGCACAGGAGGTATATTGCCCTTTGCTCCAGCGCCCCTGCTGGAGACGAACCTGGCCGGCGCGCAGGGTGTCGGACAGCTCCTGCGCATGACGCGCCTGAAAGCGGGCGCGGGTGATATCGTCCGCGGAAAGCACTTCTTTGCGGTCGCTCAACTGGCGCTGCATAAAGATGACTTCGTCGTTCTCATCAAAGCGTAACAGCAGGGACTCATGGCCGCCACCGCCGTGACTCTGCCGGACCTGCGTCAGCTTGCCGTGGGTATATTCATAGTGGCTGACCACCGTATCATTGTCGCGCAGCGGGGTATAAACGCTCATTAACGCCAGCGGCTGACCGCTGCCGCTGTCCTTGCGCCAGATACGCATGATGCCTTGATCGGCGACATAGCCGGTCGCCAGGAAACGCGGGGGGGCGGACGATGAACCGCACGCGCTCAGGCCGGCAACCAGAGCCAGCATCAGTCCCATCCGCAGAAAAAACAAAAGGGGCCGTAATGCCCCTCTTCTTATAACCTGCACGGACTGTCCCGTCTTATTTAACGGCGTCTTTCAGTGCTTTACCGGAAACGAATGCCGGTACGTTAGCAGCAGCGATTTTGATCTCTTTACCCGTTTGCGGGTTGCGGCCGGTACGCTCAGCACGATGATTTACTTTGAAGGTCCCGAAACCAACCAATTGCACAGCATCACCCTCTTTCAGAGCATCAGTAATGGCAGCCAGGGTGGATTCCAGAGCAGCCTTAGCCTGCACCTTGGAGAGGTCAGCTTTTTCTGCGATTGCATCAATCAGTTGAGTCTTGTTCATAAGTTATCCTTACAGTGTGTTTATCGTTTGCAAAGCATCGAGTGCGACGGATATGCCGATTGACAGCACTCTCCTGCATACACGCACCGATAGCCACTTTTTTTACGCCCCCCAATGTAGAACAACAGGGGTACTGATGTGAAGCCTTAAGGCATGACAAATCAGGCTTTAAATCACGTTTATTGCCTCATCCGGCTAAATTTACGCCAATATTGCTCACCGCGGCCTCGCGCAGGTCAGATCGCAACCCTTTAATCAGCTCCAAATCGCGCTCTTCACACTCGGCCAGCAGGCGGAAAATCTCCCACTGAATATCGAGCTCTTCCATCATGGCGGGCAGAACCTTGAGCTCTTCGTCGGTCATTTCCCGGCCGGCCTGCGTCATTTCCAGCATGCCTACCGTACGCAACGACGTTTCACTGACGGTAATGGCGTGCTCAAGCGTTTCGCCGCTCAGCCGGGAGTGAATCACCTCCCCCAGCGAAATGCAGGCGTCAATCGCCGGATAGACGCCGTAGATGTCGTAGTCGTCCGCACTCGGGATGGCGTCTTCCAGCTTCTCCAGCTGATTGTCGAAGTTCACCTTCGCGTCTTTCACCACCAGCGTTTCCCAGACCAGATCCAGGATCCGGCGGTAAACCATCGGGTCGCCGAAGCCGCTTTGCAGGCAAAACACCTGGTAATTGGGATACATCCGTTCGCACAGACAAGCCATGAACGTGAGGTGTTGCCAGCTTTCCAGCTTTTCCAGACGTTTATGAATCGGGTTACGCAGCATGCTGAAGTCTCATTAAAAATTTTCCGGCGCAGTGTAACTGAAAAAAGGGCGAAACCCCATTATTGCGCATCGCTCTGCGGATGTTCTTTCAGCCAGCGCTGAAAGGCGGGGCGGCGGGACGCAATGGCATCGGCCCAACGGGTCGGTTCCGGCAGGCGATATCCGCGCATACAGCTCTGCACAAAGCTCAGCGCCGTCGGCAGGCTGACGCGGTGGCCCGTAGAGATAAACAGCGGATTGCAGCGCACTTTACTGCGCCATACCCAGCCAATCTGCTCCTCTTTGTCGCGCAACGCCTGCAAGGCTCCTGCCTCCGGCGCCAGCGGTTCAAATTTACCGCACAGGCGACGCTTCGCCACGCCGATAGTCGGCACGTCCGCCAGCAACCCGAAATGGCTGGCGACGCCCAGCCGGCGCGGATGAGAGCGCCCGTGGCCGTCAACCACCACCAACTGCGGGTGGTGCCCCAGCATCGCCCACGCCGCCAACAGCGCAGGCGCCTCGCGGAACGAAAGAAAGCCCGGAATATAAGGCATTTGCGTCTCGATCCGGGCAATGCGGTATTCCACCAGCTCCAGGGAGGGGTAGCGCAGCACGGCAAACGCCGCCCGGGTCACTTCCCCGTCCTGCTCGAAGCCGACGTCGGCTCCGGCAATCAGTTGCAGCGGCTCAGCGCCGAAATCATCCCGGCAAATCACCCCGGAGGCCTTCGCCAGTTGCTCCGCCCTCAGCGCCGCAGTATCTATCGTCATCGTCTTACGCCTTAGCGGTGATATTTTTCCGACAGCTTATGGACGGCCTCCACGAACGCTCCCGCATGCTCCGGCGGCACATCCTGATGAATGCCGTGACCAAGGTTGAAAACGTGGCCGCTGCCGGCGCCAAAACCCGCCAGAATCGCGGCGACTTCCTGCTCGATACGGGCCGGCGGCGCGTAAAGCATGGACGGATCCATATTGCCCTGCAGGGCAACCTTGTCGCCCACCCGGCGGCGCGCGTCGGCGATGTCGGTCGTCCAGTCCAGCCCCAGCGCGTCACATCCCGTCGCCGCCATCGCTTCCAGCCACTGTCCGCCGCCTTTGGTGAACAACGTAACCGGCACGCGGCGTCCTTCATGCTCGCGCAGCAGGCCGTCGACGATTTTGTGCATGTAATGCAGGGAGAAAGTGCGGTAGTCACGCCCGGTCAGGACGCCGCCCCAGGTATCGAAAATCATCACCGCCTGCGCCCCGGCGCGGATCTGGGCGTTCAGGTACAGAATGACGCTGTCCGCCAGCTTATCCAGCAGGGCGTGCATCGTTGCCGGCTCGGCATACATCATCTTTTTGATTTTGGTGAAGGCTTTGCTGCTGCCGCCTTCCACCATGTATGTCGCTAACGTCCAGGGGCTGCCGGAAAAACCGATCAACGGTACCTGCCCGTCCAGGTTACGCCGGATGGTACGCACAGCATTCATCACGTAGCCCAGTTCCTGCTCCGGGTCGGGCACCGGCAGTTTATCAACGTCTGCCTTACAGGTTATGGGACGTTCGAAACGCGGCCCTTCCCCCGTTTCGAAATACAGCCCAAGCCCCATGGCATCAGGAACGGTCAGAATATCGGAGAATAAGATGGCGGCATCCAGCGCATAACGGCGCAGCGGTTGCAGCGTGACCTCACAGGCCAGTTCGGCGTTTTTGCACAGCGACATAAAATCACCGGCCTGCGCACGAGTGGCTTTGTACTCCGGCAAATAGCGCCCGGCCTGACGCATCATCCATACAGGCGTAACATCTACCGGCTGGCGCAACAGCGCACGCAAGTAACGATCGTTTTTCAGTTCGGTCATCCCATGTTCCCTCTGCAAATCAATGGGCGGCATTGTAACACGCTAACGCCGCAATTCGCTCTCCGCCCGACACAACGCCACGGTGTCCTCAATCAACCTGCGGGCCACGGTTCCTGCGGGCGGAAGCTGTGGCAGGCGGTCATAATGGAACCAACCGGCATCCAACAGTTCTTTCGGATCGTGATGCAGCTCACCTTCATCATAGTCCGCCATGAAGGCCATCATCAGGGAATGCGGGAACGGCCACGGCTGGGAAGCGACATAACGCAGGTTTTTCACCCGGATATTGCTCTCTTCCATGATTTCACGCGCTGCGGCCTGTTCCAGCGTTTCCCCGACCTCGACAAAGCCGGCGAGCACAGTATAAATGCCGTTACGGTGACGATTGTGCTGCGCCAGCAAAATCTCCTCTCCGCGGCGGATGGCAACAATGATGCAGGGGGCGATCTGCGGGTAATAGCGCTGCCGGCAGTGACTGCACAGGCTGGCCCACTCCGTCCCGCTGGGGCGCATTTCGCTGCCGCAATAGCCGCAGAACCGGTGCGAGCGAAAGAACTCGGCCAGTTGTACGCCGCGTCCGGCAAGCTGAAATAATCCGCGCTCGCGGTCGATCAACTGCCGCACCGACACCATATCCTGGCGCCGCGACTCCTGTAACAACCACATCGGTTGCCCCTGCCACTCACCGATACGAAACGCTCTTTTACCACTCAACTGCCAGCGGGAGGCATTGCCCACCGGTAGATCGCCTTCAGGAAGCCAGATGCGGTTTTCGCTGCTGATGACCCACCAACCGCTGTCATCATCTTTTAACTGTTGTTCCATATCTTTGGCATTCAACCTCTGCTAATCTGGTAATCGATTGTTGCTTTTTTGTAACATTTATTTATGGAGTCATTATATGCTCAACCATCTGGAAAACCTGGCGCAACGCGTCGGAGGCAGTAATGAACTGATAGACCACTGGTTACATGCACGAAAACAGCTGATCGTCGCTTATTATGCGTTAGTTGGGCTGAAACCGAATAAAGAGAAACATACCCCTCTCAACGAAAAAGCGCTGGAGAATTTTTGCCACAACCTGATCGACTACCTCTCCGCCGGCCACTTTCACATCTATGACCGCATCGTAGAGATGGTTGAGGGCAAAGACAGCCCGCATTTGACGATCACACAAAAAATTTATCCGGCACTGCACGACAATACCAAAGTTATCATGGCCTTCCATGACCGCTTCACCACCGATGAAATCGATGAAGATGCCTGCCTCGCCCTGCATGATGCGCTGTCCCACATCGGCGAAACGCTCGCGGCGCGCTTTGCTCTGGAAGATAACCTGATCCAGGTGGCCTTTGAAGTATGGCAACACAATCAGCCATCAGACAACAATGAACACGAGGTGCTGAATCAGCCGGCATAACGCCCCACCGGGCTTGCAGTTCTGATTAATACGCTTCTATACTGACGCTTCTTGTCGGAGGGCCTAGCTGGTGAACGCACGTTTACCACAGGCTGAGACCGTTAATTCGGGATCCGCGGAACCTGATCGGGTTAATACCCGCGAAGGGAACAAGAGTAATTTTCGCCCCCGGCTCCACGCCGATCTGCGACATTCTTTTCATTACTCCTGCCGAACTCCAGACAAGCAATTTCTTTCTCCGCGACGTACTGCCCGCTGGCCAGCGTCTTAACCGACAGGATTTTGCTATGTCTACCAAAACAGCTTCTGCTGAAACTGAATCGACCCAACCCCTTTCCCGCCGTGAACGACGCGACCGGGCGCAGGAATTTATTAACGGCCTGCGCGGCGAAGCCTACCCCAGTTCGCGCCGGATTTACCTGACCGGTTCCCGCACAGACATCCGGGTGCCGATGCGGGAAATCCAGCTTTCGCCCACGCCGGTCGGCGGCACGCAGGAACAGCCGCAATATGAAGAAAACGAACCGGTGCCGGTTTACGACACCGCCGGCCCTTACGGCGACCCCGATGCCACGCCGGACGTACGGCGCGGCCTGGATAAACCGCGCGCCGGCTGGATTGAGGAGCGCAACGATACCGAATTACTTCCCGCGCTCAGCTCAGACTACACGCAGCAACGTCTGGCCGACGACGGCCTGGATCATTTGCGCTTCGACGCCCTGCCCCGCCCGCGCCGCGCCAAAGCAGGCCAGCGCGTGACCCAACTGCACTACGCCCGCCGGGGCATCATTACGCCGGAAATGGAGTTTATCGCCATCCGCGAAAACATGGGACGCGAACGCATCCGCACGGACGTCCTGCGCCGGCAGCATCCGGGGCAGAGCTTCGGTGCGCTGCTCCCGCCGGACATCACGCCGGAATTCGTTCGCCAGGAAGTCGCCGCCGGCCGCGCCATCATTCCCGCCAACATCAACCATCCCGAATCCGAACCAATGATTATCGGCCGCAACTTCCTGGTGAAGGTGAACGCCAACATCGGCAACTCAGCGGTGACGTCGTCCATTGAAGAGGAAGTGGAGAAGCTGGTCTGGGCCACGCGCTGGGGCGCGGATACCGTCATGGATCTCTCCACCGGCCGTTATATCCACGAAACGCGCGAATGGATCCTGCGCAACAGCCCGGTTCCCATCGGAACGGTCCCGATTTATCAGGCGCTGGAGAAGGTCAACGGCATCGCGGAAAACCTGAACTGGGCCATCTTCCGCGACACTTTACTGGAGCAGGCCGAACAAGGCGTGGACTACTTCACCATTCACGCCGGCGTACTGCTGCGCTACGTACCGATGACCGCCCGGCGCCTGACCGGCATCGTATCGCGCGGCGGCTCCATCATGGCGAAGTGGTGCCTGTCCCATCATCAGGAAAACTTCCTTTACCAGCACTTCCGCGACATCTGCGAAATCTGCGCCGCTTATGACGTTGCGCTCTCGCTCGGCGACGGCCTGCGCCCCGGCTCGATTCAGGATGCCAACGATGAAGCCCAGTTCGCCGAACTGCACACGCTGGGCGAATTGACCAAAATCGCCTGGGAATATGATGTACAGGTGATGATCGAAGGCCCCGGTCACGTGCCGATGCAGATGATCCGCCGCAACATGACAGAAGAGCTGGAGCACTGCCACGAAGCCCCGTTCTACACCCTCGGGCCGCTGACTACCGACATCGCGCCGGGTTACGATCACTTCACCTCCGGCATCGGGGCAGCGATGATCGGCTGGTTCGGCTGCGCCATGCTGTGTTACGTCACCCCGAAAGAGCACCTCGGCTTACCCAACAAAGCGGACGTCAAGCAAGGGCTGATCACCTATAAGATCGCCGCCCATGCCGCCGATCTCGCCAAAGGTCATCCTGGCGCGCAGATCCGCGATAACGCCATGTCAAAAGCGCGCTTCGAATTCCGCTGGGAGGATCAGTTCAATCTGGCGCTCGATCCCCACACCGCCCGTGCTTATCACGATGAAACGTTGCCCCAGGCCTCCGGGAAAATCGCGCATTTCTGCTCCATGTGCGGTCCAAAATTCTGCTCAATGAAAATCACGCAGGAAGTCCGGGATTACGCGGCGAATATGGAACAAATGTCCGAAGCCTTTCGCGCCAGAGGCGGCGAGATTTACCACACCGCAGACACATTACGTCAGGAGAAAAGTCTATGAACAAGGATGCCTTCCCCGCCACGGAACATAAGCTCGGACTTTATCCGGTCGTCGACAGCATCGAATGGATCGAACGCCTGCTCCGGGCCGGCGTACGCACCATCCAGTTACGCATCAAAGATAAACGCGATGAGGTCGTGGAGTCAGACGTCATACAGGCTATCGCGCTGGGCCGCCACTACCAGGCCCGGCTGTTCATCAATGATTACTGGCGCCTGGCCGTGAAGCACCGCGCTTATGGCGTACACCTGGGGCAGGAGGATCTCGACGTGGCCGATCTGGCGGCAATCCGTCAGGCGGGGTTGCGTCTGGGGCTTTCGACCCATGACGATGCCGAAATGGATCGCGCGCTGGCGTTCCACCCTTCCTATATTGCCCTGGGCCACATCTTTCCGACCCAAACCAAAGTGATGCCCTCCGCACCGCAGGGGTTGGCGGATCTGAAACGCCAGGTGGCACGCATTCCCGGCTATCCCACTGTCGCCATCGGCGGGATCAGCATCGACCGGGTTCCCGCAGTGCTGGAATGCGGCGTGGGCAGCGTGGCCGTGGTCAGCGCCATTACTCAGGCTCCGGACTGGCTGGCAGCCACCGATACCCTGCTGCAGCTAACGGAGGGGAGGCGGGCCTGCGATGCTGAACGATAATGACTTTATGCGCTACAGCCGGCAGCTGCTGCTGGAGGAGATTGGCCCGGAGGGCCAGGAAAGACTGGCAAACGCCAAAGCGCTCATCGTCGGCATGGGCGGGCTAGGCACGCCGGCAGCGCTCTATCTTGCTGCCGGCGGCGTGGGAAACCTGACGCTGGCTGACGACGATCGCCTTCACGTCAGCAACCTGCAACGCCAGATTCTGTACAGCAACCAGGAACTGAACCAGCCGAAGGCGCAACTGGCGCGCAGCCGCCTGCTCGCCGTGAATCCGGGAATCCACGTCGTTGCGCTTGATGCGCGCCTGCAAGGCGAAACGCTGCGCGGCGCGGTGCAAAACGCCGATCTGGTGCTGGATTGCAGCGACAATATGGCGACCCGTCAGGCGGTTAATCAGGCCTGTGTACAAGCCGGAAAGCCGCTCATCAGCGGCAGCGCGGTCGGGTTCGGCGGCCAGTTGATGGTGCTGGAGCCGCCGTATACCTCCGGTTGCTACCGTTGCCTCTGGCCGGACGAAGCAGAGCCAGAGCGCAACTGCCGCAATGCGGGCGTACTTGGCCCGGTGGTCGGCGTCATCGGCACATTACAGGCGCTGGAAGCGCTCAAGATGCTGGCCGGAATGCCGTCCGCCTTATCCGGCCAGGTACGTCTGTTCGACGGCCGCCAGCAAAACTGGCGCACGTTTCATCTGAACCGTGACCACGCCTGCCCGGTGTGCGGGGAGGCCGGATGAAGATTACCGTCAACGGCGATGAAATCACGCAAGCAGAGGCCACGACCGTCCTCAGGCTGCTGGAAAAACTGGCGCTCAACGCTCCCGGAACCGCATTGGCGCTCAATGCGTCCATCCTGCCGCGCACGCAATGGGAACATCACGCTCTGCGCGACGGGGATGAGTTGGTTATCTTTCAGGCTATTGCAGGAGGCTGAGATGTTACGAATTGCTGATAAAGTTTTTTCTTCCCGGCTGTTTACCGGTACGGGGAAATTTTCCTCCGCCGCCGTGATGCTTGATGCCCTGCGTGAGTCGGGCTCACAACTGGTTACGATGGCAATGAAGCGGGTGGACCTGCGCGGCGGCAACGACGCGATTTTAGCGCCGCTGCAACAGCTGGGCGTCAGCCTGCTGCCCAACACCTCCGGCGCAAAAACCGCAGATGAGGCACTGTTTGCCGCGCGGCTGGCACGTGAAGCGCTGGGAACGCACTGGATTAAGCTGGAAATTCACCCTGATGCACGTTATCTGCTGCCCGATCCGATAGAAACCCTGCGTGCCGCCGAAATGCTGGTGCGCGAAGGGTTTGTCGTCCTGCCTTACTGCGGCGCCGATCCGGTGCTGTGTAAACGTCTGGAAGAAGCAGGCTGCGCAGCCGTTATGCCGCTCGGCGCGCCGATCGGTTCCAATCAAGGGCTGAAAACACGCGATTTCCTGAATATTATCATCGAACAGGCCAGCATTCCCGTCGTGGTGGACGCCGGTATCGGCGTGCCCAGTCATGCCGCCGGGGCGCTGGAAATGGGCGCCGATGCGGTCCTGGTCAATACCGCGATTGCCGTCGCCGGCGATCCGGTCGCCATGGCCCGCGCGTTCCGGCTGGCGGTAGAGGCAGGAAACATCGCGCGTAACGCCGGGCCGGGAGGCCGCCGCAGCCAGGCTCAGGCTTCCAGCCCGCTGACCGCCTTCCTCACGGCCACACAGGATGCCGGATGATGAAAACCTTCACCCAACGCTGGCAGAATCTGGGCTGGGATGACACGGGGTTACGCATCCACGCCAAAACTGCCGCTGACGTGGAACGCGCGTTGGGCGCAGCCCACCCTGATATCAACGATATGATGGCCCTGCTCTCTCCCGCCGCCGCCGGCTACCTGGAAAGCATGGCGCAGAAAGCGCAACGCCTGACCCGCCAGCGCTTCGGGAATACGGTCGGCATGTATGTGCCGCTCTACCTCTCCAACCTGTGCGCCAATGATTGCACCTACTGCGGCTTCTCCATGAGCAATCATCTGAAGCGCAAAACGCTCAGCGGTGATGAGATTGCCCGTGAATGCGCCGCCATCCGCGATCTGGGTTTTGACAGCCTGCTGCTGGTCACCGGCGAACATCAGTCAAAGGTCGGCATGTCCTATTTCCGCCGCCACCTGCCGGAAATCCGCGCGCAGTTCAGCACCCTGATGATGGAAGTCCAGCCGCTGGCGCAGGAGGAATATGCCGAACTGAAAACGTTGGGGCTGGACGGCGTGATGGTTTATCAGGAAACCTATCACCTCCCAACCTATGCCAGGCATCACTTACGCGGCCACAAACAGGACTTCTTCTGGCGGCTGGAAACGCCCGATCGCCTTGGCGCCGCGGGGATCGACAAGATCGGGCTTGGCGCGCTGATTGGCCTGTCGGATAACTGGCGCAGCGATTGCCTGATGCTGGCCGAGCACCTGGCCTGGCTGCAGCAGACATGGTGGCGCAGCCGTTATTCCATCTCCTTTCCGCGCCTGCGACCTTGCGCAGGCGGTATACCGCCCGCGTCGCTGATGGATGAAGCGCAACTGCTACAGGTAATTTGCGCCTTCCGTTTGTTCGCGCCCGATGTCGAGCTTTCGCTGTCTACCCGGGAGTCCGCGCACTTTCGCGATCACGCAGTGCCGCTGGCAATCAACAACGTCAGCGCGTTCTCCCGCACCCAGCCTGGCGGCTACGCGGATGCACATCCGGAGCTGGAGCAATTTTCTCCCGATGACAACCGGACGCCGCAGCAGGTTGCCGCCGCACTGAGCGCTGCGGGTCTGCAACCAGTCTGGAAAGACTGGGACGGCTACCTGGGCAGGACATCCGCCTGACAGCAGAGGGAAGAATAAATGCGGCGTACTTTCCGGTGGATAGGCAACGGCTGCAACAAAAAAAGATAACGGTCAACGCCTCCCGGAAATCCGCATATCTCCGCTCGTATCTTTTTTCGCGGGCGGACACAATGCCGCTACTGACGTCACAACGGCTTCAGTCGGGGCCACCGCCTTTCCTCTGGCCCCGCCCTTAATGCCGGCGTACGCACCATCCCCCGCGTACGCCGGCCCTTCTTTCTCCGGACTACGGGCATAAAAAAACCGCTCCGGGGAGCGGTTTTTCAGAGGCCAGGCCAACGACGATTATTCGTCGTCGCTGTTGCCCAGACCGGCGTTCAGCAGTTCAGCCAGGCTGGCGGTCGCTTCTTCAGCGCTCACCTGCGGCGCGCTCGGCAGTTCACCTGCCTGACGACGACGCATGCGATCCTGGTGGTAAGCGTAACCGGTACCCGCCGGGATCAGACGGCCAACGATAACGTTCTCTTTCAGGCCGCGCAGTTCGTCGCGTTTGCCCGCAACGGCCGCTTCGGTCAGCACTCGCGTGGTTTCCTGGAAGGAAGCCGCGGAGATGAACGATTCGGTCGCCAGAGAAGCCTTGGTGATACCCAGCAGGTCACGTGCGTAAGTTGCCGGGATCTTATCGTTGCTGTCAATCTGACGGTTGGCAATCTTGACGCGCGATACTTCAACCTGCTCGCCTTCCAGGAACTCGGAGCTGCCTGCGTTGACGATGGTTGCTTTACGCAGCATCTGACGCACGATGACTTCGATGTGCTTATCGTTAATCTTAACGCCCTGCAGACGGTATACGTCCTGCACTTCGTTAGTGATGTAACGGGTCACGGCCTGAACGCCACGCAGACGCAGAATGTCATGCGGGGATTCCGGACCATCAGACACGACGTCGCCGCGTTCTACGCGTTCGCCTTCAAACACGTTGAGCTGACGCCACTTCGGAATCATCTCTTCGTACGGATCGCTTCCGTCCAGCGGGGTGATAACCAGACGACGCTTACCTTTGGTTTCTTTACCGAAGGAGATAACGCCGCTGATTTCCGCCAGAATCGCCGGCTCTTTCGGACGACGGGCTTCGAACAGGTCGGCAACACGCGGCAGACCACCGGTGATGTCCTTGGTACCGCCGGATTCCTGCGGAATACGCGCCAGGGTATCACCTGCGCCGATCTGTACGCCGTCTTCCAGCTGTACGATCGCCTTGCCGGGCAGGAAGTACTGCGCCGCCATGTCGGTACCCGGGAGCAGAACGTCGTCGCCGTTGGCGTCAACGATCTTCAGCGCCGGACGCAGATCTTTACCGCTACCGGTACGCTCTGCGCTGTCCAGCACCACCAGGGAAGACAGGCCGGTCAGTTCGTCGGTCTGACGGGTAATCGTCTGGCCGTCGATCATGTCGGCAAAGCGGATGAAGCCGCTGACTTCAGAGACAACCGGCATGGTATGCGGGTCCCAGTTAGCCACGGTTTCGCCGCCGTTGACTTCCGCGCCGTCACCTTTCGCCATCACCGCACCGTAAGGTACTTTGTAGCTTTCTTTGGTACGGCCGAATTCATCGCTCAGGCGCAGTTCGGTATTACGTGAGGTGATAACCAGCTTGCCGTCGGTGTTAACGACGAACTTCGCGTTGTGCAGCTTGATGCTACCCTTGTTTTTCACCTGGATGCTGGACTCAGCAGCCGCACGCGATGCCGCACCACCGATGTGGAACGTACGCATGGTCAGCTGAGTGCCCGGCTCACCGATGGACTGTGCCGCGATAACGCCGATGGCTTCACCCTTGTTGATCAGGTGGCCACGCGCCAGGTCACGGCCGTAGCAGTTGGCGCACACGCCGAAGTCGGTTTCACAGGTAACAACGGAACGTACCTTCACGCTGTCAACGGAGTGCTCTTCCAACAGGTCACACCATTTTTCGTTCAGCAGGGTATTACGCGGAACCAGAATGTCCGCCGTACCCGGCTTCAGCACGTCTTCTGCCGTTACACGGCCCAGCACGCGCTCACGCAGCGGTTCTTTAACGTCGCCACCCTCGATAACCGGGGTCATGACGATGCCGTTCATGGTGCCGCAGTCGTCCTCGATAACCACCAGGTCCTGCGCCACGTCAACCAGACGACGGGTCAGGTAACCGGAGTTCGCGGTTTTCAGTGCGGTATCCGCCAGACCTTTACGCGCACCGTGCGTGGAGATGAAGTACTGGAGTACGTTCAGACCTTCACGGAAGTTCGCGGTGATCGGCGTTTCAATGATGGAGCCGTCCGGCTTCGCCATCAGGCCACGCATACCGGCCAGCTGACGAATCTGGGCAGCAGAACCACGCGCACCGGAGTCGGCCATCATAAAGATGCTGTTGAAGGAAACCTGACGCTCTTCTTCGCCGTCGCGGTTGATAACCACTTCGGTCGACAGGTTTTCCATCATCGCCTTGGCAACACGCTCGTTCGCCGCAGCCCAGATATCGATGACTTTGTTATAACGTTCGCCGGCGGTAACCAGACCAGACTGGAACTGCTCCTGGATCTCGGCAACTTCGGCTTCCGCTTCGGCAATGATTTCCGCTTTTTTCGCCGGGATCACCATGTCGTCGATGCCGACGGACGCGCCGGAGCGGGCCGCATAGGCAAAGCCGGTGTACATGATCTGGTCAGCGAAGATAACGGTCGGCTTCAGGCCCAGCGCACGGTAGCAGGAGTTCAGCATCCGGGAGATCGCTTTTTTGCCCAGCGCCTGGTTAACCAGGCTGTAAGGCAGACCTTTCGGCACGATCATCCACAGGATGGCGCGGCCAACGGTGGTATCCACCAGGCTGGTATCCTGCGACCACTCGCCGTCAACGTTTTTAACGTGCTGAGTAATACGCACCTTAACGCGCGCATGCAGAGACGCCAGGCCGGCGCGATAAATACGCTCAGCTTCTTTCGGCCCGCTCAGCACCATGCCTTCGCCCTTGGCGTTAACACAGTCACGGGTCATGTAGTACAGGCCCAGTACAACGTCCTGAGACGGAACGATGATAGGCTCGCCGTTCGCCGGAGACAGGATGTTGTTGGTGGACATCATCAGCGCACGCGCTTCCAGCTGGGCTTCCAGCGTCAGCGGTACGTGAACAGCCATCTGGTCACCGTCGAAGTCGGCGTTGTATGCCGCACACACCAGCGGGTGCAGCTGAATAGCCTTACCTTCGATCAGGATCGGTTCAAACGCCTGGATACCCAGACGGTGCAGGGTCGGCGCACGGTTCAGCAGAACCGGGTGCTCACGGATGACTTCATCCAGGATGTCCCACACTACCGCTTCTTCGCGCTCAACCATCTTCTTGGCCGCTTTGATGGTGGTGGCCAGGCCACGCAGCTCCAGCTTGCCGTAGATGAACGGTTTGAACAGCTCCAGCGCCATTTTCTTCGGCAGACCGCACTGATGCAGACGCAGGTACGGACCCACGGTAATAACGGAACGACCGGAGTAGTCAACGCGCTTACCGAGCAGGTTCTGACGGAAACGGCCCTGCTTACCTTTGATCATGTCGGCCAAAGATTTCAGAGGACGCTTGTTGGAACCGGTGATCGCACGACCGCGACGACCGTTGTCCAGCAGGGCGTCGACCGCTTCCTGCAACATACGTTTTTCGTTGCGTACGATGATATCCGGCGCAGCCAGATCCAGCAGACGCTTCAAACGGTTGTTACGGTTGATCACGCGACGATACAGATCGTTCAGATCCGACGTAGCGAAACGGCCGCCATCCAGCGGAACCAGCGGACGCAGATCCGGCGGCAGCACCGGCAGCACGGTCAGGATCATCCACTCCGGCTTGTTGCCGGACTGCACGAACGCTTCCAGCAGCTTGATGCGCTTGGTCAGCTTCTTACGCTTGGTTTCGGAGTTGGTTTCGTTCAGCTCTTCGCGCAGCTGCTCGCACTCAGCTTCCAGATCCATGTTTTTCAACAGGCCCTGGATCGCTTCGGCGCCCATCTTGGCGTCGAATTCGTCACCGAACTCTTCCAGCGCGTCCAGATACTGCTCTTCAGTCAGGATCTGACGACGCTCCAGGTTGGTCATGCCGCCTTCAACAACCACATAGGATTCGAAGTACAGCACGCGTTCGATGTCGCGCAGCGGCATATCCAGCAGCAGGCCGATACGGGACGGCAGCGACTTCAGGAACCAGATGTGCGCGGTCGGAGAAGCCAGCTCGATGTGGCCCATACGCTCACGGCGCACTTTGGTCTGGGTCACTTCAACGCCGCACTTCTCACAAATAACGCCGCGATGCTTCAGGCGCTTATATTTGCCGCACAGGCACTCATAATCTTTTACCGGCCCGAAAATACGGGCGCAGAACAGACCGTCACGCTCAGGTTTGAACGTACGGTAGTTAATGGTTTCCGGCTTTTTCACTTCACCGAAAGACCAGGAACGGATCATGTCCGGCGATGCCAGAGCGATCTTGATCGCGTCAAACTCTTCGGTTTTGGTTTGCGCTTTCAGAAACTTCAATAAATCTTTCACGGATTAGCTCCCGTCGGAGTGAGAACTCTTAAGACGCCCGGCCCGGCCGGGCGTCCTGTATCGGTACGGATTCGAGTGCTTACTCGTCTTCCAGCTCGATGTTGATACCCAGCGAGCGGATTTCCTTCAGCAGTACGTTGAAGGATTCCGGCATGCCCGGCTCCATCCGGTGATCGCCATCCACGATGTTTTTATACATCTTGGTACGGCCGTTCACGTCATCGGACTTCACGGTCAGCATTTCCTGCAGGGTATAGGCGGCGCCGTATGCTTCCAGCGCCCACACTTCCATCTCACCGAAGCGCTGACCACCGAACTGCGCCTTACCACCCAGCGGCTGCTGGGTAACCAGGCTGTAAGAACCGGTAGAACGCGCGTGCATCTTGTCATCGACCAGGTGGTTCAGTTTCAGCATGTACATGTAGCCGACGGTAACCGGGCGCTCGAACTGCTCGCCGGTACGTCCGTCATACAGCGTGATCTGACCGGAGGTCGGAACGCCGCCAAGCTCCAGCAGCTCTTTGATCTCTTTCTCTTTCGCGCCGTCAAACACCGGTGTGGCGATCGGCATACCTTTCTTCAGGTTTTCTGCCAGACGAATGACTTCGTCGTCGCTGAAGGTATTCAGATCAACCTTCTGGCGGACGTTATCGCCCAGATCGTAAGCTCTCTGGATGAACTCGCGCAGTTTGGCTACTTCCTGCTGCTGCTTGATCATGGCGTTGATCTTATCGCCGATGCCCTTCGCAGCCATACCCAGGTGGGTTTCCAGGATCTGACCGATGTTCATACGTGACGGTACGCCCAGCGGGTTCAGAACGAGATCGACCGGCGTACCGTTTTCGTCGTAAGGCATATCTTCGATCGGGTTGATCTTGGAGATAACACCCTTGTTACCGTGACGGCCCGCCATTTTATCGCCCGGCTGGATCTGGCGCTTAACGGCCAGATAAACCTTGACGATCTTCAGTACGCCCGGTGCCAGATCATCACCCTGGGTGATCTTGCGGCGCTTGGCTTCCAGCTTCTTCTCGAACTCAGCTTTCAGCTCGTCGTACTGTTCAGCCAGCTGTTCCAGCTGATTTTGCTTCTCTTCGTCCTGCAGACCCAGTTCCAGCCAACGATCGCGCGGCAGTTTGGCCAGCTTCTCAGCTTCGATGCCGCCGGCAACCAGCACGTCGTGGATACGGGCAAACAGGCCGGCTTCCAGAATCTGCAGTTCTTCAGTCAGGTCTTTCTTCGCCTGCTTGAGCTGCATTTCTTCGATTTCCAGCGCACGCTTGTCTTTTTCCACGCCGTCGCGGGTGAAGACCTGTACGTCGATAACCGTACCGGATACGCCGTTCGGCACACGCAGCGAAGAGTCCTTAACATCGGACGCCTTCTCACCGAAGATCGCACGCAGCAGTTTCTCTTCCGGCGTCAGCTGGGTTTCGCCCTTCGGCGTTACCTTACCAACCAGAATGTCGCCACCGGTCACTTCCGCACCGATGTACACGATGCCGGATTCATCCAGTTTGGAGAGCGCTGCTTCACCCACGTTCGGGATGTCGGCGGTGATCTCTTCCGGCCCCAGCTTGGTGTCACGGGACACACACGCCAGTTCCTGGATATGGATGGAGGTAAAACGGTCTTCCTGCACCACGCGCTCGGACACCAGGATGGAGTCTTCGAAGTTGTAGCCGTTCCACGGCATGAACGCTACGCGCATGTTCTGGCCCAGCGCCAGTTCGCCCAGATCGGTGGACGGACCGTCAGCCAGCACGTCGCCGCGCTCAACCGGCTCGCCCAGGGACACACACGGCATCTGGCTGATGCAGGTGTTCTGGTTGGAACGGGTGTACTTGGTCAGGTTGTAAATATCGATGCCGGCTTCGCCCGGAACGGTCTCGTCTTCGTTAACTTTGATAACGATACGGGAAGCGTCCACGTACTGGATCACGCCGCCGCGTTTAGCGACTGCGGTAACACCGGAGTCAACGGCTACGGCACGTTCCATACCGGTACCAACCAGCGGCTTGTCAGCGCGCAGGGTCGGAACGGCCTGACGTTGCATGTTCGCACCCATCAATGCACGGTTGGCGTCATCGTGTTCCAGGAACGGGATCAGGGACGCACCGACGGAAACCACCTGCTGGGTGGAAACGTCCATGTAGTCAACCTGGTCGCGGCTGAACAGGCTGGATTCGCCTTTGTTACGACAGGTCACCAGGTCTTCCATGAAGTGGCCGTCGTCATCCAGGTTGGAGTTCGCCTGGGCGATAACGAAGTTGCCTTCTTCAATGGCAGACAGGTAATGAATTTCATCGGTCACGATGCCGTCACGTACGCGGCGGTACGGGGTTTCAAGGAAACCGTACTCGTTGGTCTGCGCGTAGACGGACAAGGAGTTGATCAGACCGATGTTCGGACCTTCAGGGGTTTCGATCGGACATACGCGGCCATAGTGGGTCGGGTGTACGTCACGTACTTCGAAGCCCGCGCGCTCACGGGTCAAGCCGCCAGGGCCCAACGCGGAAATACGGCGCTTATGGGTGATCTCGGACAGCGGGTTGTTCTGGTCCATAAACTGAGACAGCTGGCTGGAACCAAAGAACTCTTTCACCGCCGCGGAAATCGGCTTGGCGTTGATCATATCCTGCGGCATCAGCATATCGAGATCGCCCAGGGACAGACGCTCTTTCACCGCACGTTCAACGCGCACCAGACCTACACGGAACTGGTTTTCGGCCATTTCGCCCACGGAACGGATACGACGGTTGCCGAGGTGGTCGATATCATCCACTTCGCCTTTGCCGTTACGGATATCGATGAGCTTCTTCATCACCTCGATGATGTCTTCGTTGCTCAGGATACCGGAACCTTCGATCTCTTCGCGCATCAGGGAGCGGTTGAACTTCATGCGGCCCACAGCGGACAGATCGTAACGATCTTCGGAGAAGAACAGGTTCTCGAACAGATTTTCCGCAGCTTCACGCGTCGGCGGTTCGCCAGGACGCATCATGCGGTAGATCTCAACCAGCGCGCTCAGGCGATCGGTGGTCGGGTCGACGCGCACGGTCTCGGACATGTACGGACCATGATCCAGATCGTTGGTGAACAGCGTTTCAATGCGCTTGTAACCGGCCTGGCTCAGCTTGGCCAGCAGATCCATCGACAGCTCCATGTTGGCTGCGCAGATCAATTCACCGGTGTTTTGATCGATATAGTCTTTCGCCGCGACTTTGCCCGCGATGTACTCAACCGGAACTTCGATCAACTCAATGTTGTCTTTTTCCAGCTGGCGGATATGGCGCGCGGTGATACGACGGCCCTTCTCGACATACACTTTGCCGTTGGCTTCGATGTCGAAAGAGGCGGTTTCGCCACGCAGACGCTCCGGCACCAGTTCCATCTGCAGTTTGTTGTCGCGAATTTCAAACACTACTTTCTCAAAGAACAGATCGAGGATCTGCTCGGTGGTGTAATTCAGCGCACGCAGGATGATGGTGGCCGGCAGCTTACGGCGGCGGTCAATACGCACGAACAGGTTGTCTTTCGGGTCGAATTCGAAGTCCAGCCAGGAACCACGGTAAGGGATAATACGTGCGTTATACAGCACTTTACCGGATGAGTGGGTCTTACCCTTGTCGCTGTCGAAGAATACGCCCGGACTACGGTGCAACTGGGAAACGATAACACGCTCGGTCCCGTTGATGACGAAAGTCCCGTTGTCGGTCATGAGCGGAATTTCGCCCATGTAAACTTCTTGTTCTTTGATGTCTTTAACGGTGCCTTCCGGCGCTTCGCGCTCGTAGATCACCAGACGCAGCTTCACGCGCAACGGCGCGGAATAGGTTACGCCGCGGATTTGACATTCTTTAACGTCGAATACCGGCTCACCCAGACGGTAGCTGACATATTGCAGTTCAGAGTTACCGCTGTAGCTCTGGATCGGGAATACGGAGCGGAACGCCGCTTCCAGGCCATACTGGCCTTCCGGATCCTGTTCGATAAACTTCTGAAACGAATCAAGCTGGATAGAAAGGAGATAAGGAATGTCCAGAACCTGCGGACGTTTCCCAAAATCCTTACGAATACGTTTTTTCTCGGTATAGGAGTAAACCATAGGGTTCCTCAGCTCGCTGACAAGTCGACCCATGTCCGCTCACGACGGAGCGGTTCGTGCAACACCATTTTGTCGATCGGAAAACAGGAACGCTTTCCGCAATACCTGTTTCTATCACTCTTAAACCATTTCGTTGCGCTATATGCCGGAACTCCCGACATGGGCAATATATTAAGGCGTCGATAGAAACAACTATTGGGGTTTGCCGGCAGTTAAACAGTGCGAAATACTGGCGGCACCCTACAGCGCAAAAAGGCTGGTGACCAAAAAGTCACCAGCCATCAGCCTGATTTCTCAGGCTGCAACCGGAAGGGTTGGCTTATTTAACTTCAACTTCAGCGCCAGCTTCTTCCAGGGATTTCTTCAGAGCTTCAGCGTCATCTTTGCTCACGCCTTCTTTCAGAGCGGCCGGAGCAGATTCAACCAGGTCTTTGGCTTCTTTCAGGCCCAGACCGGTAGCGCCACGAACTGCTTTGATAACGGCAACTTTGTTAGCGCCAGCAGCTTTCAGGATAACGTCGAACTCAGTTTTCTCTTCTTCAGCGGCAGCAGCCGGGCCAGCAGCAACTGCAACAGCAGCAGCGGCAGACACGCCGAATTTTTCTTCCATCATGGAGATCAGTTCAACAACGTCCATTACGGACATTTCTGCAACTGCGTTCAGGATATCGTCTTTAGAGATAGACATAACAATTGTTCCTAAAGTTTAGAAATAGTTTATACGTAAGAATCAGCAACGGAAAAGAAAGGCTTAAGCAGCTTCTTTCTGATCGCGCAGAGCAGCCAGAGTGCGAACCAGTTTGCCTGCAGAGGCTTCTTTCATGGTCGCCATCAGGCGTGCGATTGCTTCTTCGTAAGTCGGCAGAGTTGCCAGGCGGTCAATCTGAGACGCCGGGATCAGCTCACCTTCAAAGGCAGCGGCTTTAACCTCGAATTTTGCATTGTCTTTGGCAAATGCCTTGAACAGACGAGCGGCAGCGCCCGGGTGTTCCATAGAGAATGCAATCAGGGTCGGACCGACAAACGTGTCTTTCAGGCACTCGAACGGAGTACCTTCAACGACGCGGCGCAGCAGGGTGTTGCGGACAACACGCATGTAAACGCCAGCTTCACGACCTGCTTTACGCAGTTCAGTCATTTTGCCTACGGTAACGCCGCGGGAATCCGCAACGACAGCAGACTGCGCGCCTTTGGCTACTTCGATGACGTCAGCAACAATCGCTTGTTTGTCTTGAAGATTTAATGCCATTAGCTTGTGCTCCTGGATTTAGCCGGGAAACATTTCCCGGAACTCACTTCACTTACCCGAACGCCGGATAAACCGCCGGACAGAGTAAGCACTGAAATACGGTGAGCAGAATCCAGTCATCTAAAAAGATTTCTTTAGGCTCTGTCACCGTCTACGCAGGGAAATTAAGCGTCTTGCAACGCACCTGCGGTCTTGGACGGAGGCCTGGATAGGCCAGGCTCCAACCGAAAATTCGTTCGCTTATTATTTCGCGCAACAAGTGCGCAGAACTCGCGGGCGTTAGATTCTAGACAAAATCAACGCCCGCGTAAAGCGAAAATGCTATCCGTCAGGATTAAGCAGCTGCCGTCAGGGTGCTTTGATCAATTGAAACACCAGCGCCCATGGTCGTGGACAGGCTGATTTTCTTGATGTAAACGCCTTTAGCAGTGGTCGGCTTAGCTTTCTTCAGGGCAACCAACAGCGCTTCCAGGTTTTCTTTCAGCTGGTTGGCGTCGAAGTCAACCTTACCAATGGTGGTATGGATGATACCGTTCTTGTCGTTACGATAACGAACCTGACCGGCTTTAGCGTTTTTAACCGCTTCAGCAACGTTCGGCGTTACGGTACCAACTTTCGGGTTCGGCATCAGGCCGCGCGGACCGAGGATCTGGCCCAGTTGACCAACAACGCGCATCGCATCCGGAGAAGCGATAACAACGTCGAAGTTCATCTCACCCTTTTTGATCTGCTCTGCCAGATCTTCCATACCTACCAGGTCAGCGCCGGCTTCTTTCGCAGCATCGGCGTTCGGGCCCTGGGTAAATACGGCAACGCGAACGGTGCGGCCGGTGCCGTGCGGCAGTACGGTAGCGCCACGTACGTTCTGGTCAGATTTACGTGCATCGATGCCCAGGTTTACGGCAACGTCCACGCTTTCGGTAAATTTAGCGGTGGCCAGCTCTTTCAACAGAGCAACGGCTTCGTTGACGTCATACTGCTTGGTTACATCAACTTTCTCACGGATCACGCGCATGCGCTTGGTCAGCTTAGCCATCTATTAGTCCTCCACTACCAGGCCCATGGAACGAGCAGTACCTTCGATAGAACGCATCATTGCGTCTACGTCGGAACCAGTCATGTCCGCAGCTTTGGTTTCTGCGATTTCACGTACCTGAGCACGGGTCACTTTACCCACTTTGTCTTTGTTCGGCTTGCCGGAACCAGACTTAACGCCAGCCGCTTTCTTCAGCAGTACGGCTGCCGGCGGGGTCTTCGTTACGAAGGTGAAGGAACGGTCAGAATAAACGGTGATAACAACCGGAATCGGCAGACCTTTTTCAAGGCTGTCTGTTTTGGCGTTGAACGCTTTACAGAATTCCATGATGTTAACGCCCTGCTGACCCAGAGCCGGACCAACCGGCGGGCTCGGGTTAGCCATACCAGCTGCAACCTGCAGCTTAACGTAGGCTTGTACTTTCTTGGCCATCTTTAAGTTTCCTCAATATGGGTAATAGCGCCCTGAAAAGGCTCCCCGTGAAAATAAATAGCGCGGAATTGTAAAACAACCCCGCGCTATTGACAAGCATAACCCGTAACGGGCTGCTTTATCGAAATCAGTTGGCTTTTTCGACCTGGCTGAAATCCAGCTCGACCGGCGTTGCACGGCCGAAAATCGACACGGAAACCTTCAGGCGGCTCTTCTCGTAATCGACCTCTTCCACCACGCCGTTGAAGTCGGCAAACGGGCCGTCGTTGACGCGCACCATTTCACCCGGCTCAAACAGAGTCTTCGGACGCGGCTTATCACCCACCTGCTGCAGGCGGTTCATAATCGCATCTACTTCTTTATCGCTGATCGGCGCCGGACGATCGGACGTCCCGCCAATAAAGCCCATCACGCGTGGAACGCTGCGTACCAGGTGCCAGCTGGCGTCATTCATGACCATCTGGACCAGTACATAGCCTGGAAAGAATTTACGTTCGCTTTTACGGCGCTGGCCGCCACGGATCTCAACCACTTCCTCGGTCGGTACCATGACTTCACCAAACAACTCTTCCATGTCGTGCAGTTTAATATGCTCACGCAGCGACTGCGCTACGCGGCCTTCAAAACCGGAAAACGCCTGAACGACGTACCAACGCTTTTTCGGGGCTTCAGACATCTTAGAACCTCAGGCCAGTAATAAACGAAATCAGACGGACCAGAATTCCATCCAGTCCCCACAGGATCAGAGACATAACCGCCGTTACCGCAGCCACGATCAACGTCGTATGCAGCGTCTCCTGGCGGGTCGGCCAAATCACCTTACGCATTTCGGTACGGGCTTCGCGCGCAAACGCGACCGTTGCTTTGCCTTTCGTTGTCATTAATGCAACGACGCCCGCAATTACGATGATCACCACCACCGCCAACGCGCGCAGCGGCAGGCTTGCGTCACGGTAGATATAGTTACCGACGATAGCCACAACCAGCAGCACAGCCACAACCAACCACTTCAGCGCATCCAGGCCACGCCCGCTCCCTTGAGCATCGGTATTCGCACTCATAAACCAACCTGTCACTATGATTTCAAAAAGAATGATAATCCACTTCGCCCCGCCGGGCGGGACAAAACAAACCGGACTGAGGATATTACAGGACTCCGGGGTGTTAAAAAACCCTCATCCTCAAAGAACCGGCAAAACCTGTCTCATCAGCCATTCAGCACAAAAAATTACTGATGGGCCAGGCTCTGGTACAGGGTGTAGAAAAAGGGCATCAAGTGATGCCCTTTACTGCTTTGCGCATCAAGCTCTTAGCGATTAGCTCAGAACTTTAGCAACAACGCCCGCGCCAACGGTACGGCCGCCTTCGCGGATTGCGAAACGCAGACCATCGTCCATCGCGATCGGGTGGATCAGGGTAACAACCATCTGGATGTTGTCGCCCGGCATTACCATCTCTACGCCTTCCGGCAGTTCGATGTTGCCAGTCACGTCAGTCGTACGGAAGTAGAACTGCGGACGGTAGC
>NZ_QRAP01000020.1 GCF_003363015.1 Enterobacillus tribolii
CTGCTGTTGCTGTATTGTGTCACGGTCTGAAGGACTCAGCGGAGCTGCCCATCCCTCAAAGGAACACAGACTGCCCAGAGAAAACCATGTCAGGAAATAAATTCCTTTCCGCGTCATAAAGACATCCTTGCTCTAAGAAGAGCATTATTATGACGGGATGTTTCCAGAAAACAACGATAAAATACCACTGCTCCTGTAAAAAATAACAAGATTTCGCGCGGAACAGTTGCTTCGTAAATATCGAAAAACGTACTTTTTTACCCTTGTTTTCACTTCCCTATGATCACCACGCGCCTCCGAAATCTCATGCCATCAGGCACGCTTAAGAACAAAGGCGCATCCACCGCCATCATGGTCTGGTAATATAAAAAAACATCAGTGCGGAATATTCCACCAATAGCAGGATCATACAACCCAGCGCGGTTCTGAAATATCTCGCCCCTTCCGTGCGTTCAATCGTTCGCCACCTTATCTGCATGAGCAAGGCGACGACGCCAATAATGGCCAGGCTTGCCAACGTAGCGCACAGCGCGCTGAACGCCGACTCCGGGCGCATTATCATAAAATAACTGCCGATCAGCAGCAGCAAAACCGACAGCATTCTGGCCAGCTTCATCACACCGCCGGCCGGTACGGCTGCATTCATATCCATCTGATATCCTTACAATCCGCAAAACGGAACGAACCTGTTGCCGCACCTTATCCCTGGTTCGCTCCTTTCTCCCTGCAACGCCCTGTCGCAGGTGATACTTCATCGCGTACATCACATGTTATCATCGCTATCCAGAATATAAGTTATTTTACAGTGTACAGAAATCCCCCTAATGTCTGAATAATGCTTATAAAGTCTGATATTACGCAGAAAACCTCTCAGCATAAGAAGAGTCTCACAGATAAGGATGATTATTGCGGGCTATTTTCCTATTAATAAAATACCACTATTGAGTAAATAAAGAGCAAAGCTAATTGAGGAAAACATCATCAATCAGATAACCCGGGGTTTTCCATTGAAGTAAAATTCGCCTAATTGATAACAGGAAAAACTATTTGCGTGAAATAAATTCCGGGGGGGACCGAAGAAGGGACATCCACCGTCATCAACACAATGCCCCTCGGCAGGTTCTCCGCCGACGGGCATTTTGGGCTGGACTAAAAGTAGTAAAGCACCTGAATTTTATTAATAAATTCTACGTTAGTATCGCATTGAAGCTTACGCATGGCGTTTTTCTTATATTGGCTGACCGTCTGCGTCGAAACCCCCATCATCGTGGCTATCGCCCCCTGACGCAGCTGCAGCGCCAGATAATGGCACACCTTCTTCTCGCCGGGGGTCAGAAAATAGTGGCCTTCCGCCTGGCGCGCCAGCACGTGGCTTTCCTCGCCCTGCGCCAGCACGTCCATGAAGTCCTGGCAGGACAGGTTGTCCTGCACCATCAGCACATTTTTCGCGATGGCAAACGAGCACAGCAGCTCGCGGATGTTCTTATCCACGACGAACAGCCGCTCGCGCGAATACGCATTCAGTTCATCCAGCCTCAGCGTCGCCAGGGCATTCTTCATTTCCAGTTCATTTTTCAGTTCGCTCAACGGCAAGCGGATGACTTCAACGGATACGTCAAATCCACCCTGCTTCAAAACGGCATGAATCCCGTCTAACAGGTACTCATCCTCCGTTGTTACATAGATTTTCTTTATCATGATAATCCCTTATCCTGGCCGGAGCGGGGAAAACGCCCCAGAACATCCGTTCCCCGCCGTCCGTCAATCGTCACTCATCCCGCTTGTTACTCCGGCGCGATGCCAACCCAACTCAGCAACATCGCCGCGCTGGAAATCACGTTGATGTTGGAGATATATCCGTCGTAACGGTTGTTAATAGCGGAAAGTTGGTTGTTAAAGTGGTCATTCTCCGCCGTTAACACATCCAGCAGAGTACGTTTACCAAGGTGATACCACTGGTCATAAAACATTTGCCGAACCCGGTCGGTTTCCGATGAGAGGCGATCGTAATCGTCCGCACGCAGGAATGAGGAATCACGGATCTGAACCTGGTTATTAATCTGGTATTCAAGATCGCGGTAAGACACTTCATACTGCTGCTGAGCCGCGTTGGCCTTGGCCCGCGCCGACATTTGCGCTGCGCTCTGCGAACCGCCGCTAAAGGCGTTCCACTCCACGTTCAGCCCGGTGTACCAGCCGCTTTCATCCCCATTGCTGTCTTTGGCGGTGCTCTTGGAGATAACCCAGTTCACCTGGGGCAGGCTGGACGATTTGATGCTGTTCGCCTCATGCTCCGCCGCCCGCACCCGCGCCTGAAGGTTCAGCATCATCGGGTTCTTATCCAGCGAAGAAATCGCCGTGGACGCCGGGATCACGGTGTCGCGCCAGGTGATGTCTTCCGGCAGCTTCGGCTCCACGCCCAGCAGACGCACCAGCTTAATGCGGCTGGTACTCAACTGATGCTCGATGTTGTCCAGGCTTGCCTGCGCCGACATCAGCTTCGCCCGCGCCTGAACCAGTTCACTGGCGCGACCGGGGTCGGCCTGAGTGATTTGCGACAACATATCGACCAGCTCTTTCATCCGGTCAACGTACGCCTTCGCCACCACCCGGCTCTGCTGATAACGGCTGAGGTTCATCAGCTCGGAGATGGTGGTGTAAGCCATCTGCTCACGGGAGTAATCTTTCGAATAACGGCTGGCTTTCGCCGTTTCTTCCGCGTTGTCTACCTGGTTACTGATCCGCCCCCAGTCGAAAATCGGCGTGGAAACAGAAACCGAACCGCTGGTGTCGTTGATATGTTTGTTGTTACGCGACGTTGAACTGTCACCGCCGACCGAGGTAAACGGCGATGACACGCCTAATTTGACCTGCGGCCAACGCTGGCCTTTGGCCTGATCGATGTTGTACTCCGCGGCCAGCACCTCTGCCGTGGCGACGCGCATTTCCGGGCTGTACGCCAGCGCTCTGGCGACCATACTGCGCAGGAAGGCGCGCGAAGGGCTGCTGCTGCGGGCGCCGAACGCCTGACGGGACATATCTCCCTTCACGCTGCGGCGCTCGCCGCCCTCCGGCGACTCACCCTGCCAGCGAACTTTATCGTAGGTCGGATCGGGCTTGTAATACTCGGTAACGGGCGGGAAGAAATCATAGTTTTTCTTCAGCGCCGCCTTATTCCCCGTCGTTTCCTGCGGGCTCGCAGGCGATGATGCGCTTTGCAGCCTGAGCGCGTCGCGGTCCAGCCGTGCCGCGCCGGACGCGCTTACAGACGACGACGTATCCGGCGCGCTGACGCGAGCATAGTCTTCGTTCACCGTTGTCGCAGCGCGTTGGCTGCCGGAAGCTGAAGCGTCCGCCGCCCGGTTCTCCGCCGGGGCGGTTCTCGGCGAATTCATATACTGCGTCTGTGTTTGCATTGACGGCAGGGAAGCTATATTGCCGGAGGTCGCCGGCGCTTCTGCCGGTTTCACGGTGGAAGCCGGAGGCGGCGTCACTACCGTTTGCTGCGCGGTATTGACGTTCGCATTCACCGGCCGCACGGAAGATGACGATGCGGTAGTTGTCACGATGGCGCGCCCTTCTGCTCCCGGCGTCAGCGTTTTCACTTCCGGCGCCGCGGACGGCGCCGAAGCAACGCCCGTACTGCGCTGACTACCGGAAGTAAAGAAGGAACCGGAAGGCGCAGAAGTCGGCGCCGGGCGCGTTTCCACCACCACCGGCTGCACGTTCGTGCTCACCGGCGCGGAAGAAACCAACGATGAACCCGATGACACCGACGCCGGGCGCGTTTCCACCACCACCGGCTGCACATTCGCGCTCACCGGCGCGGAAGAAATCAACGATGAACCCGATGACACCGGCGCCGGGCGCGTTTCCACCACCACCGGCTGCACATTCGTGCTCACCGGCGCGGAAGAAATCAACGATGAACCCGATGACACCGGCGCCGGGCGCGTTTCCGTCGCAACCGGACGGGGCCCCGCCGGCGTGCTGCCGGAAGAAAACAGACTCCCGGACGACGACGGCGACGCGGCCACCGGCGCAGTATTCGCAGCGCTACGCGCCGGCGCCTGCGACGTCAGCGCATCCAGCAATGCCGCCCCGCTTTCACCGCTATAACCGGATCCGCCGGGCGCGGAATGCGAAGAGTCCGCCAGCAACTGCGCCAACTCATTCACACCCGCGTCGTTAGCATCAACGAAAGCGACAAAAGAGGAACAGGGCAGGCAGAGTGCTACCGCTGTCGCCACCTTCGCCCAACGGCGTTCTTTACGTTTGCGGGCCATGATCTTATCTCTCCCTGAATGCTTCACGCGCTTTCAGCACCGGCTTGAGGATATAAGACAGGATCGTCTTTTCCCCGGTTCTGATTTCAACGTTAGCCACCATCCCTGGCATAATCGGAAATACTTTGTCCTTCACGTGCAGCTCGGCCTGATCGGTACGCACGTACACCCGGTAATAGGTCGAATCACCGCGTCCCATGCGGGCTTTCTCTTCGTCGATCAGGGTGTCGGAGCTGAGGTGCTCCACCACGCCGGTTAAGCCGCCGTAAATCGCGTAGTCATACGCGGTAATTTTCACCGTGGCCGGCAAGCCGGGGTGAATGAACGCCACGTCGGAAGGCTTGATTTTGGCCTCAACCAGCAGATTGTCCTCCAGCGGGATGATCGTCATGATCTCAGCGCCCTGCTGGATAACCCCGCCGCGCGTAGTCACCCGGATATTGTTGACCGTGCCGCGCACCGGCGCCACCACCGTGGTACGATCCATGACGTCCTGACGGCCGCGCAGAATCTCTTCGGCCTGGGCCAGCTCAGACTCCAGACGGTTCAGCTCGCTGTTGGCATCGGAGCGGAAGCGGTTGGTACGCTCGGCTATTTGCAGACGAAATTCGTTCGCCTGACGCTTCAGACGCAGGATTTCCACATCGGACATCAGCCCCTTACGCGCCAGCGGTTCTGACAGACTGACTTCATTCTGCGCCAGCGCCAGGCTGCGCCGCAGCGCTTCCACGCTCTCATTGAGCGTTTTCAGCCGCGCGTTATAAGCCTGCGTTTCGTCATGCACAATTGAAGTGATTTTGGCGATATCGGGCGGGAACGTCAGCGGCGTATCGTAAGCTTCCGCCCGCAGACGTGCGATGCTGCCCTTGAGACCCTGCACCTTCGACAGCGATTCACCATAGCTGGCGCCGGCGCGGGTCGGGTCGATCTTCAGCAATACCTGCCCTTTCTCGACCACATCCCCTTCGTGCACGTTCAGCTCTTCCAGGATCCCGCCTTCCAGGCTCTGAATCACCTGCTCACGACTGGCGGGGATCACCTTGCCGTCGCCGCGGGTGATCTCTTCCACGCGCGCAAAATTCGCCCAAACCAGCGCCACCACCACGATCAACGCAATAATGTAGAGCATGATCATGCTGAACGGCGTTTTCTGGGCAATCAGCGCGCCCTGCAAATCGTGCATGAACTTCAGGTCATCCGGCGTGACTTCGCCGGTGGCTTTTTCTTTCTGCTCCTGCTGCGGTTGTCCTTTTCCGGACGGCGCTGCGCCAATTTTTTTAAGCTCAGGGGACGGCGCCGCAACGGGTTGTTTCGCCGTATCCTTTGATGCGCTACCGTTCACTTCATCCTTGTCCATCATTCCTACCTTCTTTCCGCTACTGATGCGCGTAATAACCCGTTACTGCTCATTTTTCTTAACCTGGACCTGAACCTGCGGCTGGCTTTTCTTCTGGCCGTTGGCGTTCAGGCTGGCGATCACCTGGTCCTTGGGACCGTCTTTCACCACGTGTCCGTCCTCCAGTACGATCAAACGATCAACCAGGCTCAGCACCGACATACGGTGGGTGACGATAACCAGCGTCTGGCCCTGCGTCGCCTCCTGCAAACGGCGGAGGAACAGGGTTTCGGTCATGGCGTCCATCGAGCTGGTCGGCTCGTCCATCAACAAAATCTTCGGCCGCAGCAACAGGCAGCGCGCCAGCGCAACCAGCTGCTTCTGCCCGCCGGACAGCCCGTTGCCCATCTCGCCGATCGGCATGTCAAAGCCCAGCGGATGCTTGGCCGCAATGCGATCCAGCCCCGTCAGGCGCGCCACGCGCAAAAACTCTTCCGTACTGACGCTGGGGTTGCCGATGATAACGTTGTGACGCAGCGTGCCGTAAAACAGGCGGCAATCCTGGCCCACGTACCCGACAGCGGCACGCCAGTCGGCCGGATCGACCTGCGTGGCGTCCACGCCGTCGATGAAGATCTGACCGCTGCCCTGCATATAGAGACGGGCCATCAGGCGCAAAAGGGTAGACTTACCGCTGCCGATTTTGCCCAAAATAGCGATGCGTTCACCGGCCTGGATGGAGATATTGATATTGTCCAGAATGCGCGGCGGCACCATCATGCCCGGCACCGGGTAAGAGAACCCCACCTTCTTCAGGCGCATATTTCCCGAAAACTTCGGCGTCGGCAGGTACGTAATATTGGCGTCGCGCTCTGTCGGCATTTCCATCAGTTGGTTAAGCGACTTCAGCGCCGTTTTGGCGTGCTGATAACGCAGCGCCAGCCCCACCACCGAGGCCAGCGGCGCCAGCGAACGGCTGGAGAGGATCACCACACCGATCATGGACCCCATGGTCAGATCGCCGGCATGGATCAGATACACGCCGTACACCACGATACACACGGTGGTAACTTGCTGAATGAACGTCACAAAGTTAGACGTCAGCATGGAAAGATAGCGGGTCTTCATCGACGACGCCGCGGCCAGCGCGCTGAAGTCGTCCCAGCGCTTTTGCATCACGCCTTCGCCGCGTGCGGCCTTCAGCGCTTCCAGCCCTTCAATACTTTCAATCAGCAAGCCTTGCTTGAGCGAAATTTCACGGATGTTCTCTTCCATGTAGCGGCCCAGCGGCCACTGGATCAGGATACTGACGATCAAAATAATCGGAATCGCCGTGATGGGAACAATCGCCAGCGAACCGCCGATCATATAAATGATGAACATGAACAACAGACAGAACGGCAGGTCGGACAGCGTCGCCAGCGTTGCAGAGGTGACGAAATCACGCACCGATTCAAAGTCACGCAGTTGGTTGGCAAATGTCCCGGACGACTGCGGTTTGTTTTCCATCCGCATCGACATCACCTGACGGAAAAGCTTCGCGCCCAACACAAGGTCAGCCTTTTTGCCCGCCACGTCGATCAGATAGGCACGTACCTGCCGGCTGGTGAACTCAAACACCACGGCAATCAGCACGCCGGTCGCCAGTGACCACAGCGTGACGTAAGCCTGCGTGGGAATAACGCGGTCATACACGTTCATGGTAAAGAAGGTGGTCGCCAGCGTCAGGACGTTTGCCAGCAACGCCGCCAGCGCCGCGCTGTAAAAATAGTGGCGGTAGCGCCACAGCGTAGAAAACAGCCAGTGGCCTTCTCCCCTCGCTTCCGGCAGCAACTGATCGTCTCCGCGCGCATCCAGCTTCGGCTTCGGCGTCGCGACCATCGCATAGCCGCCGTAGCTTTCCTTCAGTTCAGCTTCGTCGACCAAAACGGCGCCGCCGCTTTCCGGCACCACGATCTGATACTGATATTGCCCGCGTTTGCCCTTGCGCGACGCAACGATGCAATAGCTGCCGTCATTACGGGCAATCATCAGGGGAAAGAGATAGGAGGAGAGCTTATTCAGGTCGCGTTTTACCCAACCGGCGGAAATACCAACCTGATCCATCATCTGCAACGCAGTCTCAGGATCGAGCCTTTCGCTACGCGGCAAACCAGAATACAAAACTTCCTTACTAACCAATTTATTATGGTGGGTACAGAGCCACTCAACTCCCCACAGGAGCGAGTCTTTTCCGTGATCTTCTACATTTTCAAAATGTTGATGCGAAGAAACCTGAGCCGTTGGCTGTACGTTCATCATCGTTCCCTGACTGGCTTACAAATCCTTATGGCAATGCGCTTCAGAGCATGCCTTCCTTTGCAATTATCATAGCATAATGTACTTAATTAATATGAGGAATTGACATAGGAATACACTTATTTAATACAATAAAAATAAGAAAAAGTAGGATTAAAACACCTAAAATAGCGAATAAGATGAATCACCAAAAAATTTAATTGCCGCTGAAATAAATGATAACAAATATATAGAAAAAGTATGAGAAAAAGCGCTTGCATCGTCGTTCACCCAGCAACGAACGAGGATAATTATCAAAAAATAATTATAAATATCAATAAATTAACAACATAACGAGATTATGCATGATTAGAAAAATGAGATAGGAAGAATTCTATTGCAGCGCTCTTTTAAGAAAACATGATGATATATCATGATAAAATAAATAAATCATTCAGCAGAAGTATACTTTAGACAGCTAACAGACTTATTCACCTCTGCCTTTAATTAATCATGAACGGATCATAAATATATACATATTAAGATTCAGAAAGGAAGGGTGAAAAGAACGTAACAGATGATTCTCCTCCATCAAGAATAAGGAAAAAACAAGGAAAGCCTCAATGACCCAAAAGAAGCAACACGCTATTCTGACAATAAAATAAAGATGTCATTAATAAATTAGCCAAACACCATCAGGATAAAAAACAATGAGTTGACAGATATTTCTTAAAATAAATAACATCTGATTAACCAGTCTGCACAACCCGAATTCTAAACAGAACCCTTTATCAATTCTTTCTGAAGAATAATGCTATGCTTACATTAAGTGAGTACTTCCATATTGCCGCAATGTCAGGGCTTATTCTGATCATTCCCGGACCGACGAACACATTGCTTTTCTCCTCCGGCGCGGCCACAGGGCTTCACAAAACGCTGCGGCTTATCGCTGCCGAAGTATGTGGCTATTTACTGGCGATCGGCTGCTGGGGATATGCCTTGTTACAGCTGGCGGCCAGCTATACATGGCTCGCGCCGGCGCTGAAAATCATCGCCGCGATTTACGTTATATACCTGGCATTGAAAGTCTGGACATTCAACGGCGCTGTCGCCGCCAAACCGAACATAACGCTGAAAAACGTTTTCATCACTACCCTCGTGAATCCCAAAGCATTTTTATTTGCTTCCTATATTCTTCCCGCCGGCACCTTTACCCGGCTCAGTGCCTGTATTCCGGTAATGTCCGCATTTGTCGCGGTACTGATACCGGTTTCTCTTTTATGGTGCCTGCTCGGCAGCCTGTTTTACCCGGGCGCACACGGTCGCAAAAAATCTTCGCCGGTACTGATATTTCGTACGGCCTCATTGGCGCTGTGTGTTTTTTCATTTTCTATGATGTATGACGTTTTGCACTGAATAAAATAAAAACCCCCGATAAACGGGGGTTGATCATTGATGACCAGATCAATCTTTCTTGAGCGAATCGAGGAAGTTTTGCGCCCTCTGCTTACTTTCCGGCGGCAGAGCCATCAGGTCGCCGACAACCGCGGTATGCGGTATCAATCCCAATCCGACCGCCACGAACATCCAGTTCACAATATGGAACATCCCGCGGCGACCGTAGAGCAGGTAGCTTTCCACGTCCATCAGGCGCGGCGCCCGGGCCTGCATACATTCTTTAAAGGCGCGGTAGTTTTCGGTCAGCGGTGTTTTGGCAACGTCCTGCCAGAACTCGGTATCGCGACGCGGGCAGTCGTAATGCATACGCAGGAAATCCAGAATTTCCATCCACGACGTAAAGTTGGATTCGTTAAACTCGCGCACCGCATTATCCGACACCACGCCCTGGCTGGTAACCAGAATACGGATGAAATTACGCACCGTTTCAATCATCTGACCGATGGACGTCGCTTCCAGCGGTTCTACGAAACCGGACGCCAGGCCGACCGTCAGCACGTTCTTCACCCAAATCTGGCGGTAGCATCCCGGTTCGAATTTAATCACATTCTGCTGAGGCTCAATATCAAAACCCAGATAGTCTTTAATTTCCTGTAACGCGTCTTCGTCAGAAATGTGTTTGCTGCTATACACATAGCCCGCGCCGACCCGGTTTTGCAGCGGAATTTGCCACATCCAGCCGGACTTCATGGCAATAGCACGGCTGACCAGATAGGGGTTTTCCAGCGGGTGCGGCATGTAGAACGGAATCGCTCTGTCCAACAGCAGATGATCTTTAAAAGAGAACCACTCGCTGGGCACCACTTTATCGATCACTTTACGCGCCAGGCCCGTGGCATCGACCAGGAAATCCAGCTCAATCTTTTCATTTTCCTGCGTAATCAGCGCGGTGACGTGCCCGCGTTCATCGGTTTCCACATGTTCAACGATGACATCCTGATGGATGATGTTGCGCTCCAGCGCCACTTTCTTGAAATATTTTGCGATCTTATAGCTATCAAAGTGGAATGAGTTGATGATATCCACGCTCTGGCTGCTCAGGGCCAGTGCAGCCTCTGCCTGGCTGGCGTTATTAACGATCAGATCAAACCCTCTGAGATAAGAGGTCAGTGGAATGCTGTGATTTATCATGGCGGAGAACAGGGGATAATGGCCCAGGTTTTCCCACTGCGACGCTGCGCCGGTCGACGAAGCGAAAGGATGGTAATATTTGTCGTCTTTCTCACCGGTACGCCACCCTTCGTAGCAGAACCCCCACTTAAACGTCGCGTTGGTTTCCCGGACAAACTCATTCAGGTCGATATCAATCGACCGCAATGCGCTCTGGAAATTCAGCAGACCACCTTCGCCCACGCCAACGATACCCAGTTCAGTCGATTCCACCACGCGAATTTCTACGTTATCGCTGAAGATTTTCCGCAGTGACAGCGCCGTATACCAACCCGCAGTACCTCCTCCCAACACAACAATACGCTTGATGCCTTTTAAACTAAGCATAACTCCTCCATGATGCGATAATGAAAAAATACGAATAGCGTTCCACAGGAATATTCCCGCAAATAAGAATGTTTTTTTCTTTTTTAATTCGGTGGAATAATAAAAAAAGAAAAAAGCATTAATAAATTGATGTCGCTCAAATGAGATAAAAATACGGATCACCATAAAGTGATCCGTTTTTTTATTTACAGGGCCAGGTTATCAGTTACCCCTGACGAGAATATCTACACGACGACTCTCGACGTTACAGGGAGCGGACTGCTGGCTGGCTTTGGTGCTGCAGCCTTCCGCGCTCGGCGCTACGCCCAGGCCAGAGGTGTTATTGATCATCTCCGGGTTAATCCCTTTGTTCATCAACATGCCTTTCACCGTATTGGCACGCGCTTCCGACAGCTTCTGGTTAGCCTCGCGGCTGCCGATTGCATCGGTGTATCCCAGAATCTGGAATTCACTGATCCGATTCGCCTGCCCGACGAACTTCATCACGCTTTCCACTTTGGAACGTGACTCCGGCAGAATACCGGCCTGGTTGCCCTTGCCGAAACGGAACAGCACGCTTTCACGCAGCAGCACGTCACCGCCGCCGTTGACATACTCGCAGGCTTGCACCTGAGAGGCGCGGTTGACGATACGCTGATGCTTATACAGCGACGCCAGTTTGGACTCCGCGAGGCCGCGATCCGCCAGCGCCGCAGTGGTGCCGGTGCTGCCGGCGTTGACCTGCACGAAGTAGGTCTGCCCGCCGCCGGTGCTCAGCTGCTGATGCGGGTTCTGCTTGCCCTGATACAACGGCTGATCGTTGAAGTACGACTCAATCGTATGGACGCCCGGCGCCACGCAGAACACGGTGAACTCACCCGGCAGCAGCGCGGACTGCAGCTCACGGTCTACATACACCGCTGCGGGTTCACGCCCTTCGGGATAGTACATTACCACCTGCGCCATGGCCGGCACGACGGTAGCGACCGGACTGTACGGCACGGTAGCCGCTCCGCCGCGGGTGGCGGACTGGCTGCTTAGCGCATTTTCTTGTAAAAATTCCGGCTCTGCCTGGGCGGCGAAGGCGCTTAGCCCCACCGCAACACACAGCGCCAGCCTGATATGTTTAAATGTTTGACGGGTTGCTTTCATCTTTAACTCCCAGATTCACCCAGTTATTCATCCGTAAATGACGATTATGTTTGCCAGAGTTGCGCCCGTTACGGGCGCAAATCCGGAACCAGATAATAAAACTCCGTTAATCCCACCCTTCCGCCGCGTCGCCGCCGTGGGAGAGTAGCCCGCCATCCGCAGATGGCGGGGTTACTGGGTTAAATCGTGATCTGGTTGTTCTGCAACAGCGTGACCAGATCGGTCTGTACATCAGCCAGTGTGACAACCGAGGTGAAGCTGTGTTGTCCGCCCTGACCGTCGCGGTCGATGCTGATCACCGTGTCGTTGCCGACAACGTCTACCTTCAGGTAATCCATCAGGCCCTTGGATGCATCATCCAGTTCCAGCTTCCCGTCTTTCTCGGAGAAGGAGATAGAACCGCTGTAATCCAACAGGTCACTCAGGTTGATCAGGTCAGCGTCGCCATGTTTCATCACATCGCCCACGGTGAAGCCGTGAACCGTGTCATGACCGTTACCGCCGGTAGCGTCGCTTTCCATACCTTCCAGCACCTTGTACATCAGAACGTCGTTACCGCCGTTCATCAGGTAGAAGGTGTCATTACCGGCTCCGCCTTCCAGAATGTTGTCTGCGGAGTTATCCGTAATGATGTCGTTGCCGCTGGTGCCGACCAGCGCCGTCACGTTCTCCAGCTGCTCACCCACCGAAGTGATGCCGGTCCACAGGTTGGCCGTCATGCCTTCGCTCAGGGTGCTGAAGTTCGCGCTTCTGGACGCGCCTTCTGCAGCCAGGACGATCTGGTGGTTAGCCAGCAACGTCGCCAGGTCAACTTCGGTGTCAACCAGGGTCAACAGTTCAGTTGAGCTGTAACCCGAACCGCTGCCGTCACGGTCGATGCTCAGGATGGTGTCCTTGCCGTTATAGGCTACGGACAGATACTGAGTAATCGGATCGTTGGCATCGATCGTCGCCACACCGTTGATGTAGTGGGCAGCGCCGTCCGCGTCAGCCATATAGCCGATCAGCAGGTCGCTGACGTCTATGATGTCTGCGCCCTTCGTCGCTTCCACGGTACCGATGAAGAAGCCGTGTGCGGTGTCATGGCCGTTGCCACCGGCGCCGTCACGCTCCATGCCTTTCTGTACCTTGTACATCAGGGTATCCTGGCCACCGCCCTTCTTATCGTTGTCGAGATAGAAGGTATCGTTGCCACCACGGCCTTCAAAGTAGTTGTTGGCCGCGTTACCGGTGAAGGTGTCGTTTCCGCCACCGCCGGCAATCCCTTCGATGTTCACGAACTGCGCGCTACCGAAGCCGGTGCTCTGCATACCCGTTTTGCTCAGGTCGATTGTCAGAGCGGCATTGCCCGCCAGTTTATAGTCAACGATGTCCAGGCCGCCGGTGTTGCTCCAGGACTTCACGCCGGAGACGGTTTCAGTACCACCGCCGCCGTTGTAGATATCGTTGCCCAGGGTAGCGAAGAAGGTATCGTTATAACCGGTACCCACAATACCCGACTTATTGGTGCCGCCGTTGGTGCTGGCGTTCGCCACGTTAGTTTCCGACTCAGCCGTCAGGACGTAAGCGCTGTTTGCCGCTCCCGCCTTCAGTCCGCCCCAGGAACTGTTGACGATCTGCACCGCATTGGTGCCTGCCGTCGCAACACCGCCGACGTTAGCCACTTCGCCGCCGCTTGAACGCAGGACCACCGCGCTGTACGTCTTGCTGGCATCCAGGCCGTAGAAGTCCACAAGTGCGGAGCTGTCGTTGGTCTGGTTACCGGACTGCGGGTTAATCATCTGCGTCGCGACCACCTTACCGGTTGCTTCATCAATCAGCTGTACCGTGTTGCCGTACAGAGAGTTGATGCCTTCGCCGTCGAGAATACGCAGGTGAATCGCAGTACCGTACTCAACCTGATTCTTGTTCTCGATATAAGTGGTAACACCGTTGGTGGTGAACACCAGCAGGTCACGGTCGCCGTCCCAGTCAACATCGACTGCGATACCACCGGTTACCTGCACCGCCGTCGTCGAGCCGCCGAGCGTCGACTTACCAACCTGCGTCAGCATGTTGGACGTGTTGAAGCTCGTCGTACCGTTAACCGACGTATTGGTATACAGGTTAACCGGCCCGGTTGCAGAGGCTGCGTTAAGGCCACCGACGCCTGCCGACATACCAGGCAGTTCGATCACGTCGATCTTACCGTCGTGGTTCCAGTCAAGTGCGATAGACGCACCGCCGGCCAAATTATCGTTAAAGGTGTACATGCCCGCTGCAGTCGGGTTGCCGATGCCGTCATTATTCGGATCGTCGTATACCAGCTTGCCGGTACCGTCGTTGAAGTAGATCCGGCTGGCGTGTTCCCCGGCGGAGTTGCCTGCTGCCGTCGCCGCAGTGGTACTGGCGCTGCCCCTGCCAAGGAACAGGTCCATGTAACCGTCGCCGTTGAAGTCAGCCCAGGTCATGGCTACGCCGTTACCGATACCCGGGTCATCGTCGGAGCCGCGCTGGAAGACGTTATCCACGATCTGGGAAACGTCCCAGCTTCCTTTGTTGTTGCCGCTGACCACGACCAGCCGGGACTGGTTGGTACTGATCGACACCTTGCCGTCAACTTCGATACGGGAACCGTCCGCAACGATGTTCTGACTGTGCATAACAAAGTCAACGATACCATCGTTGTTGAGGTCGACGCCCGACAGTTCCATATCCGGCTGCGACTGATCCAGGCCAATCGGACGATGGGCGGCGTTACTCGCATAGTCGGTCGCGAACGTACCGTCCTTCGTCATACCGGCTACCGTACCGTCGTTGTTCAGTACGATCTGCGAACCGTAGCCGCCACGGATGGCGCTGTCGTTCGGCGTCTGGTCGCCGTTGATGATATCGACGTAGCCGTCGCCGTCTTTGTCGATGGCGATGATGCCGCCGTACCAGCTCCAGGTGTTCGCACTGTTATCGGTGTTCGCGTTACCCGCAAACTCACCGGTCTGAGGCGCGTTGGTAAATGCCCCGACCTGGTAGCCCTTGTAGATTGAACCGTTGTAGTAGAACATCTGCTGACCGTCGTCGTAGTTACTGTCGACGGTGAACAGGTCCATCAATCCATCACGGTTGTAGTCGACGAATGTGGCGTTCTGTACATAGTTGTTCGCGGCATAACCGGTACCACTGTTACTCACCAGCTTGGTCGTCGAGAAATCACCCAACGAAGACGAAGACGTCGCCGTCGAATCCAGCATGCTCTGGTTGGTATGGATACGCCATACACCATCCTCGCTCAGCGTTACCGCCGTTGCTTTCTGGTTCGGGTCGCCGCCGCCGGCGCCTACCGTTACCTGAGGCGTCGCGGAAACCTTCAGCTCGTTGAGCGTGTCATCGGTGGTGATCTTCACGCCGTCCTTAGAGTAAAGCACTGCCTGAACGTCATAAGTACCTACGCTCAATGCCTTATCATCCGGAATCTGCACGTACCAGGTGTTGTTACGCGGGTCGACAACAACATCGCCATTCTGCGAGCTGTAGCTTTGACCGTTAATCGTCACCACGACGTACTCGCCTTCCTGAATCTCGAAGCCGGTGTAACCCGACACGATCGGCGTGGTATCCAGGGTATCCTGGGTGTTAACCACGACGTTCAGATCGATGGTGATAACAAAGTTACCTGAAGGCGTACCTTCGTTACCGGCTTTATCCGCAACGACCGCCCGGAACGAATAGGTCGTATCGTCATTCAGGGCCGGCAGCTTGAAGCTCCAGGAATTGCCTGCACTCACGGTTGCGGTGCCCAGCATCTGGCCGGTACCGGTATCGTAAATACGAACCTCATCCCCTTCATCCAGCGGATTGCCTTTGATTTCACCGTTCAGCACCGGCTGACGGTCATCGGTAGACGTATTGTTGCCCATATTGCCGGTCACCAGGCCGACATCATCGGTGTAGCTGGTGATCGTAACGGTCTGGGTCGGCGGATCCTGGTCGATGGTCAACAGGAATTCCGACGTCTGGCCCGTCTCGTTACCGGCCGCATCAATCGCCGCAGCGGTAAACTTGTAGGTCTTGGTGTTTTCAAGACCGGTGATGGCCAGCGTCCAGGTCTGGTGACCGCGATCCAGCGTTGCCGTACCGAGCAGAACGCCATCCTGGTAAATCCGGATGCTTTCCGTCGCCAGCAGTTCGCCGGTCCAGCTGCCTTTCAGTATCGGCGAGGTATCGTCGGTGCTGGTGCCGCTGCCCAGGATCAGGCCGGTGTTGGTGCCCACGTCGTCATAGTAGCCGTCGATGGACAGAACGATTTCCGGCGCCTGCGTATCAACGGTGATGTTAACGTCATCCGTCGGTGCGCTGGTGTTGCCGGCCGCGTCAGTCACTGTCGTGCTGAACTTGTGCTGACCGTCATCCAGTGCATTCTCCGGCGTCCATTCCCACTTACCGTCGCTGCCCGTCTTCGCGGAACCAATAATGACCCCGTTGTCCAGGATATTGACCGTGCTGCCGGCTTCAGCCTTACCACTGAAGGTCGGCTTATTGTCGTCGGTCACATCGCCGGACTTCAGTTCGCCGGTGATCGGGTTGACATCGTCGATAATCTTGACGTCAGTTGCCGGAGCCGGCGCCGTGCCGTCGATCTCAACGGTGTAAGCCTGGCTTTCATCACTTTCCTGACCGGAGCTGTTGGTCACCGTGACAGTAAAGTCATAGGTGTTGTCAGCCAGCGGTTTGGACGGTGTAAAGCTCCACTTACCTGCGGAATCCAGCGTGGTGCTGCCGATAAGTTCCGTACCGTTGTAAATCTTAACGATGTCGCCGGCTGCGCCAGACGCAGTACCGTGCAGCGTCGGCGTGGTGTCCTTGGTCAGACCGCCGTTGCTCACTTCAACATTCGACGGACCCGTGTCATCGGTAGCGCCGTCAATTATCGGTGCGCCCGGTGCCGTGGTCAGCGTGACATCGTAGCTGTCGCTCGGTTTCGCCTTGTTGCCTGCTTTATCGCTTTCCTCTACGGTCAGCTTGTTCGAACCGACATACAGCGATTCCGACGGCGTCAGCGTCCAGTTACCGTTTTCATCTACGGTCGTGGTGCCCAATACCTTACGGACGCCGTTTTCATCCGTGGTGTACACCGTAATGGTGTTGCCCACTTCAGCACCGGTTCCCTTGATAACCGGACGGGTATCATCCAGCACGCCACCTTTGCCGATCGAGCCGGTTACGCTGCCGTAGTTGTCGATCACGTCAGTAATCGCCACTTTGCTGGCATCCGGCGCGGTGTAGTCGGTCGTCAGGATGAAGTCCGCAGACTTATCGCTGATGTTACCGGCTTTATCCGTTGCCGTGACGTAGAAGGTGTTCTTACCTTCCGGCAAACCGCTTGACGGTTTGAAGTTCCAGGCGCCGTTGCTGTCCGCGGTGACCTGGCCCAGCTTGGTGCCGTCCGCCATGTAGATAGTGACGGTGCTGTTGGCTTCCGCCGTACCGTGCAGGATCGGCTGCGGATCGTCGGTCAGGCTGCCGGTATTCAGGTTGTCCTGAACGGCGCCTACCTGATCTTCCGCGTAGTCGATGCTCGGACGGTTCGGTGCCTTGGTGTCAACTTCGATCACATAGGCGCCTGAAGGCTCTTCCGCACCGGTCGGCGTCTTCGCGATGGCGGTGATGCTGTGCTTACCGTCGCTCAGTGCAACCGACGGCGTGAAGCTCCACTTACCTTCGGCGTTAGCCGTAGTGCTGCCCAGTACATTATCGCCATCCTTGATGGTGACAACGCTGCCGGCCTTCGCCGTACCGACGATTTCCGGACGGGCGTCATCAGTAACATCATTCGGCTTGATGTCGCCGGTGATGCTGCCCTGGTCATCGATCATGTTGGTGATGTTGGTCGGCGTGACGCTTTGATCCAACGTTACCGTAATACCCGCGTTTTCCGCACCCAGGTTGCCCGCCGCATCTTCGGCACGTGCGGTGAACTTGTACTCACCATCCGCCGGCAGTTCCTTCGTGGTATACGTCCAGTTACCGTTTTCATCAGCCATCACGGTACCGTCTTCCACACCGTTCACGTAAACGTGAACTTTGCTGTTCGGTTCCGCTTTACCGCTGATGGTCGGCGTGCTGTCGTCGGTGGCATCGCCGGACTTCAGCGGCCCTTTGTAGTCGCCGACGTCGTCGGTGACGGTGAAGTCCGTTACCGCGCCAGGCGCCTTGGTGTCGACCGTGACCGGATATCCGCCGGTTGCAGAGCTGATCTGGCCGATGCTGTTGATGGCATCAACGACGAACTTATGCGTACCGTCTTCCAGAGTCGGGGTCGTAAAGTTCCACAGACCATTTTCATCCGCTTCGGCAGTCCCCAGCAGGGTCTTACCATCAGCGCCGCCGTAGATACGTACCGTTACGCCAGCATCCGCAGAACCCGTCAGCAACAGCTGATTGTCGTTGGTCATATCGCCCTTCTGCAGCGGGCCGGTATGCGGTTCAACGTCATCTTCTACAGTGCTCAGTACCGGTTCGCTCGGCACATCGGTGATAACCTTAATGACGTAGTCACCGGAGGTGGACACGTTGCCCGCCGAATCGGATTCCTTCGCCGTCAGGGTATGCGTACCGCCCGACAGATCCTTGGTCACCTGGAGTTCCCAGTTGCCTTCGGAGTCTACGGTGGTGCTGCCCAGAACGGTGTCGCCGTCATATACGGTGATCACGTTGCCGGCTTCGGCGCCGGTCCCCTTGATCAACGGACGGGTATCGTCGGTTTCTTTGCCGTTACCGACAGAACCGGTTACCGCGCCCACATCGTCGATCACGTCGGTGATGACCAGCTTGCTGGCATCCGGCGGCGTGAAGTCGAGCGTCAGTTCGAAGTTATCGGACGGAACGCTGGCGTTGCCCGCCTTGTCGATGGACTTGACATAGAACTGGTGGCTGCCTTCGCCCAGCTTCGCTTCCGGCGTGTAGCTCCAGGTACCGTCGTCTTTCGCCGTGACGGAGCCAATCAGCCCGTTCTGATCGTAGATCTTCACGATGCTGCCTGCTTCCGCCTTGCCGCTCAGGGTCGGCGTCGGGTCATCGCTGACGTCGCCGGACTTCAGCGGACCTTGCTTAGCACCCACGTCATCATAGGCCGAGTCGATAGACGGCTTGGCCGGCGCATCGGTGTCGATGGTGAAGTTCCAGCTGCTGCTGGACTCGTTGCCCATCGGATCCTTCGCTACCGCGGTAATGGTGTGCGCGCCCTTGCCCAGGTCAACGGTCGGCGTGAAGCTCCAGTTACCCAGAGAGTCGGCCGTGGTGCTGCCCAGCACGTTGCTGCCATCCTTGATGGTGACAACGCTGCCCGCCTTCGCCGTACCGGTGATTTCCGGACGGGTATCGTCGGTGACGCCGCCTTTGGCGATGCCGCCGGTGATATCACCCACGTCGTCAATCACGCTGGTGATCGCCACCTGGCCGGGAACCACGTCAACCACCACATTCACGTGCTCGCCTTCCGGTCCGGTGTTGCCCGCCGGGTCGGTTACCGTGGTGGTGAAGTCGTGCGCGCCGTTATCCAGCGCCGTATCCGGCGTCCAGCTCCAGTCGCCCTTACTATCCACCTGCGTCGAGCCGATCACCTTACCGTTATCGATAATGTTGACCGTGCTGCCCGGCTCCGCCTTGCCACTGAAGGTCGGGGTGTTGTCGTCGGTGGTGTCGCCGGACGTCAGCGGGCCCTGCTTGTCGCCCACGTCGTCGGTGATCACCAGGCCGGTCGCTGCATCCGGTGCGGTGTTGTCGATAACGATATCGTACCCGCCGGTCGGATCGCTGACGCGTCCCACGCCGTCGGTCACGGTGGCGGTGAAGTTATGGTTGCCGTCCTTCAGCGCAGTGCCCGGGGTGAATTCCCACGCGCCTTTGCTGTCCACGATGGCGGTGCCGATCAGGGCGCCGTTGTCGTAGATGCTGATGGTGCCGCCAACCAG
>NZ_QRAP01000021.1 GCF_003363015.1 Enterobacillus tribolii
ATCCCTGAATAACCTGACGCCGGAAGAGTACCGGTTGATGGCAGAAAACCCGGAATTCTCAAAAAGTGTGTGGAACTAAAACAGGTATGCTTACAAAATACTCTCAGCGTGGCTCAAAGATGAAGACGCCGCATCTTGTTCCCTTGTCGCGTCAGGCCTTAGCTATTCTGGAAAAGATCAAATGCATGAACGGGAACCGAGAGCTGATTTTCGTGGGCGATCACGATCCGCGTAAGCCGATGAGTGAGAATACGGTCAACAAGGCTCTGCGAGTGATGGGTTATGACACGAAAACGGAAGTATGTGGACATGGCTTCGGGACTATGGCGTGTAGTTCTTTGATTGAATCGGGATTGTGGTCGAGGGATGCGGTAGAGCGGCAGATGAGCCATCAGGAGCGTAACTCTGTGCGGGCGGCTTACATCCATAAAGCGGAACACTTGGGGGAGCGCAGGCTAATGCTGCAGTGGTGGGCAGATTATCTGGATGCGAATATGCAAGAAGTTATCTCTCCCTTTGGCTATGCCAAAACTAACAACCCATTGAGATAAGCTGGAACGAACCATCTCATCAATATTCATTCCACCAAGGGAAACAAATATACTCTAAATCGCCGGGATATTCATAATGATGTATATCTCGGTGATTTACTGAACCGGATTGACTGTCTAATCATAGTGAAAAGTTAGGTTTTTGATGACAGTTATAGGTCGTTGGGTGTTGTAATAATTAATACTGGTAAATGTGAATGATACCCGATCAGAAATGAATGGCAAGGTTTTGGTTGTGGTGAACGAGGCGCAGTATGGATTTGGACTGCGCCTCAAAAAACACGTTGGGGATTATTTGACCGTGACCTGGCCGTTCATAAGCAGAGGGAGGAGCCAGTCTCGGAGTTCTTTTAACATCTGATTTTCATGTTGCACTTGCTGTCTTTTTTCAATTACTGGAGTAATTAAAGACTCGAATTTATCTTCTAAACCATTATCTGTTTTTATTATTTTCAAAAGTTTAATGCCTTTGACATTAAAACTTTTAAAGAAAGCGCCATGGTCAAGGTTCTTTGCAATTTGACTTTGTATATCTATACCTGAAAGCGCAGAGAAAAAATAATTTTTCTTAATGTTTTTGGGGCGTATAGCTGTAATGTTACGCCCAATGCCACATTTAATTCCTTCAGGAATTTGAGCAAACGCGGCAATTCTTCCGGCATTAGTCATTACAATGTCATGTTGTTTTACTTCAATTCTAGAAGTCCAGTTAATATAATCCTCATGAGAGACGAAATATTTCACAGACATATCCAAAAGTCCATTATCTTCAATGTTTTCAAGTTGAAGCAAATAATGCTCATTAGAGAAATAATTTGATTCTGGTTTTTTAGAATGCAAACAATCTATAACATCACAACATTCAAGAATAGGTTTTAAATTCCAACCCACCGGAATGTCCCGTTTCAGCGTAGCGTTATACACCATCTTCCCGCCAGAGGTTTTATACGGTTTTCCGTTGGCATCAGGGAAATCAAACTGCACAAACCAGTAGTCGTACAGCGTTTTCGCCATCGCTTCCAGTTCGGCGTTGATGCGGTTGTTGAGGGCAATTTTCTTATCGATACTACCTAATAGATTCGCCACTTTTTTCTGCTCTTCAAGAGGCGGTATGCGAATTGGAAAATTTGGAAATTCACTTATCGAAAGACGATCTACAGTAGCGCCTGTGAGCGTATTTGCTTTTATTGTTTGTTGGAATGCTGGCGACAAATATGCATATAAAACATACTCTGGCATAGCTTTAGCTTTATTGAACCTCAACAAGCCCATGCGTCGACCAAGACACGCCCTTACGCCAGAAGGCATGAGTGCCGCCTCACCAAGTCTGGTTTCGTAAGAGAAAAGAAGATCACCCTTTTCAGGTGTAACTCGTTTGGTCCATTTTTTAAAATCTTCCTCGCTTAAAAAGGCTGACTTCGTAAGATCCAATCTCCCCTTATCCAGGCTTGAGATGCTTAGGAAGTATGGGCCGGAAGGAAGTTTTTTAGGTGTTGCATGTGGCCCATCAAAAACTTCAGCAATTTCTCCAATGGTAGTCATATAACTATGCGTCATACTTCAGCCCCGCCATCTGCTTTTTAATCTCCGCTTCCAGCTCGCACGACTGGCTAAACAAACTCTCCAGATTCTCCGTAAACCCTTTCATCTTCGCGGCAAACTGTTCCGGCGTCATATCGGTGTATTCAATTTTCACATCAAAATACTGCCCGGCGCTGAACGAGTAATTTTTCCCGGCGATGTCGTCATAGCTGACTACCACCGAGAAATCCTCTTCGCTCCACTTATTGTTGAATACTTCGCAGATGCGTTGCTCTTCTTCTTCGGCCAGTACCGTTTTCTGGTTTTTGCCGTCTTTGACTTTTTCACCTAAATTCGAGGCGTCGATCAGCACCACTTTCTCTTTGTTGCTGGCGTCAATAAACAGGATCGACACATTGGTGCCGGTGGTGGCGAAGATATTCGACGGCATGGAAACCACGCCCGCCAGCATCTTGTTTTTCACCAGATGTTCTCGAATGCCTTTATCAATGCCTGATTGCGCGGTGATGAAGCCAGTCGGCACCACCGCCGCCGCCTTGCCACCCGGTTTCAGCGAGAAAATGATGTGTTGCAGGAACAACTGGTAAATCTCCATTTTGTCCCTGGCTTTGGCTTTGATTTTCGGTATCCCGGCAAAGAAACGTTGCTGGTTTTCCTTGCTGTCCAACTCGTCGCGAAAGTCGCTGAAATCCATCTTAAACGGCGGATTGGAGACGATGTAGTCAAAGCATTTCAGCGCGCCGCCGTCCTTATGGAACGGATGCAGAATGGTGTTCCCCTGGATAACGTTAGGGATCGAATGCACCAGATTGTTGAGGATCAGGTTCAGGCGCAGCAGGCTGGAGGATTTCTGCGAGATGTCCTGCGCAAAGATGCTGCAACGATCTTCCCCGATGGCGTGCGCCACGTTCATCAACAAGGTGCCGGAACCGGCGGACGGGTCGTAACAGCTTACGTTGCGCACCACACCCTGCTGTGCTTTCGGCACCAGGATTTCCGCCATGATGCGCGCCACGGCGTGGGGCGTGTAGTATTCCGCGTATTTGCCGCCGGCGTTGCTGTTGTAATCTTTGATCAGGTATTCAAAGATGGTGGAGTAGAAGTCGAATTTCTGCGTGAAGATGCGTTCAAAGCTGAAATCGGCCAGTTTGTTGATGATGGCGCGGCAGAAGTCATCGCGCTTTGATTCGTCGGCGATGTACTGGCTGAGGCGTTCAAACAGCACCACTTTCGCGCCGCCGTCGGTTTTGACCGCGAAGACGTCATTGTTGGTGGCGGCTATGTCCATCAGGGTGTCGTCAAAGGTGGTGGCGAAATTCGCCTCATTTTGACGGTTGTATAAATACTGAATGAAGTGATGCGGCTTCAGACGCGCGGTGTCGGCGCTCATCTTCAGTTGCAGCTTGTCCCGCTGTTCTTCACTCATCTGATTGAGCGCGACTTCCCATTTTTCGGCGCTGGCGATGCTTTTATCCACCTTTTTGGCTTCAAAGGCGAATTTGTCGTTTAGGAATTTGTACAGGAATGCCTGCGTGATGATTTTGAATTCGTTACCGTCGTTGCCCAGACCGTAGTTCGCACAGATGCTTTTCAGGCTGTCGATCAGGGTTTTGGTTTTGTCTCTAAATTCCAGTTCTACCACGTACGTGCTCCGGTATTAAATTCGTTCAGGTATTCCGCCACAATCAGGCGGTTGATGTCGCCAGCCGCTTTCGCACTGAGGGTGATGTGCTGCTGTTGTTCAAAGTGGTCAAGTACACATGACACAATCTGGCGCTCAAAGTAGCTTTCATTGTTCAGTATATGGCTGTTGTTCAGCACTTTTTCATCCGCATCCAGCTTAACGCCAAGCAGTGCTTCGAAGATTTTACGCTCCGGTTCGCTCAGGCCGCCGCGCTCGCGCAGGCGTTTGTGGGTACGCGCGTATTTCACGTCGCCCCGGTATTTCTGGCGCAGCAGGTTGTTCTGGCGGTTCAGCTCTTTGATGCGGTCATGAATTTTATTGAGTGTGCCGATATTCGCAACCATTTCTTCCTGCGTGACTTCACTGAGCTTCTTTTTCTTGAACAGGCGCTCCAGTTCGTCTTTCAGGCTGACGAACTGCGGGTCCTGCTGATCGAAGTTCGCGGCCAGCGCCTCGCGGGTGCGGCGCAGTGTCTCTTTCAGTTCATCTGCCAGTACCAGCTCTTCTTCGCCCACTTTATGGAATTCAAAGATCACCTCTTCCAGCGCACGGTTCAACAGACCGGAGAGGTCAACATCCTGCTCCAGATCCGCCTTCAGGTTGAGTAAGTCGAGGCGGTGGCTGGCTTCGCGGTAGAGGATGTTGAGTTTGTTGAAGTCCAGCGCCTGGAGAAATTCAGTGTTGCCCTGGAGGCGGATCAGGTTGTACAGGCTGCGGGCATCGGCCAGCGCGTTTTTTAGCGCCAGCGCGGTTTCCCGGTCCTGGATCTGGTTTATCTGGTCAGTGAAAATTTCTGCGTTTTCCGTATCGAAACTGAACAGAACGTCTTTAATGTGTTCAATTTCTTCGCGGATCTCTTCCGCCGATTTGAACAGGCGGGAATAGTGCTCCATTTCGTCGCCCAGTTCGGCCTGTAGCTCTTCGAAGTAGGCTTTGTTGGTGGCGTCAAATTCCTGGCGGATATCGGCGAAGTCCACCACGTAACCGTAGCGGAAGTGGTTGTATGTTCGGTTGACGCGGGTCAGCGCTTGGAGCAGGTTGTGCTTTCTGATCACCCGCCCGAGGTAGAGTTTTTTCAGCCGTTTGGCATCAAAGCCGGTGAGCAGCATATTGTAGACGAACAGCAGGTCAATCTCACCCGCCTTGAATTGTTCCACCCATTCTTTACGTTCCTGCTTGCTGCCGATGTCGTGCAGGATCAGAGCGGCGCGTTTGATTTTCCGTGTTTCTTTGGCGTGGATCTGGTAAACGGCAGCGGGTTCTGCGGCCTGTAATATAGACATTTCGTCGGTAACTTCATCGGCAACGGTGGGCGATTCGGCGTAGTCGGCGTTGAACAATTCAAACATCTGTTTGGCCTGTTCAGAGCTGTCACATATCACCATGCCGCCGATGGTGCCATCATTCAGCGCGCCCCGGCTTTTGGCAAAGTCGGTGATGATGTAGTCCAGCATCGGTTTGACGAAGCTGGGATGGGCGTAGATGTATTTGCGATCTACATCGCCCATTCTGACTTCTACGTCTTTTAGCGCCTGTTGCAGGATCATCCGGTAGTTGGTGGCGATCTCTTCACGGATCAGGCGCAGCGTGTAGCCGTCGGCAATGGAGGCGTTGTAGTAGTATTTGTGGATGTAGTCGCCGAAGAGGTCGCGGGAGTTGTAGTCCGTTCCCAGCAGAGGTGTACCGGTCAGGCCAATTTTGATAGCGTTGGTGTCCGACTGGCTTAAGTTCGCCAGGAAGCTCCCTTTGGGGTTGTAGCTGCGGTGGACTTCATCGAGGAAGTACACGCGCTGGATGTTGATGTCGTAGTCTTTGATGGTGACGACGTCCGGGTCATCGCGGAATTTCTGGATGTTGACGACGGTGATTTCCGCTTTGCCGTGGTGATTGTGCAGCGCCTGCGCCGCTTTGATGTCGCGGGTGAAGGCTTCGCGTGAGTCAATAAGGTGAACAATTAAGCCACGGGCGGTGAACTCGCGCTGCGCCTGCTGGAGCAGATCCAGACGGTCAACAATAAAGTAGAATTTTGGGATCACCTGCTGACTCTGGAAGTAATCCGTCAGGAAGCGCACGTTGTAGTAAGCCAGTGCGGTTTTTCCACTGCCCTGGGTGTGCCAGATAATGCCTTTTTTCACGCCAGCGTTCAGTTTGCGCTCGATTGCTTTGGTGGCGAAGAGCTGCGGGTAACGCATGATGTGCTTCTGGATGCTGCCCGGTTCGGCGACGTACACCAGCGCATAGCGCAGGATAAATGCCAGCCGTTCGCGGCTCAACAGCGCGGTGCAAAGGCGGTTGGTCGGGCGGTTGTGATCTTTGTTGGTCTGAAATTCCGGGTTGGTACGAATGACTTCCAGGTTGTTGTCTTTCAGAACGGCGATTTCGGTTTCTTCTGACAGCGGTTTCAGTAAGTTGGTCAGGTTGAAGAGTTCTTCTTCGCGGAAGTAGTTGAATACCGGGTTGCTGTATGAGCTGCTGGCGTAGAATGCCCCCTGAATCGGCTCCGGGTCACTGTCGTCATACTCCATGTTGTTGGAGAAGATCATGAACTGGGTGATATTGGCGAAGCGTTTGAATTTGGGGTTCTTAAAGCGTTCGTTGATGCGGTTGCGTTCTGCGACGATACCTTCGCGGTTGTTGGGCTTTTTCACTTCGATAAAGATCAGTGGCATGCCATTGATCAGCAGCGTGATGTCCGGGCGGAACTCTTCATCGCCGTTTTCGCAGGTCAGTTCGGTGACGACATGGAAGCTGTTGTTGTTGAAGTTATCGAAGTCTATCAGTTTGATGCCGGAACGGTCGCTGAGTTTTTCGAAGAAGGCGCGGCCTAGGTCGTCGTTGTCGAGAAGCAGCGTGAGATCTTTTAACTGGCGCCCGATGTCGTCGGGCGCAATTCCGGGGTTAATTCTGCCAACTGCAGCGGTGAAAAGGTCAGGAAAGATGTTGGTTTCTTTGTCCCAGTGTTGTTCTTTCAGAGACAGGTAGCGGTAGCCCAGCCGTATCAGGTGGAGGATGACGGGGATTTTTACCCGGGTGTCTTCGGTGAATTTCATCGTGTTCCCTGTTTTTGGTATTTATCACGTCTCAGGCCATGCGGTATTCCACAACCCCCGAACGGCTGGCAACAATGTTTGTTCAATTTGTATCTATGTTACACGTTCTCTGTTAACTGCCTGAGTACATTTGTCGCGCTTTACTGAAAATGATAACCGCCGTGCCAGACTCTGAAATTTTTCGTGAAAATCAAGAATGGTGGCAAAGTTGCGTATCCAGCTCTGGTCGATCATGTTTTCGCTTGGAACGTCGATCGGCGGTTCGCTAGGAATCAACGCCCATGTCAGGCCAGAATACGCCGCTAAGGCAGAAGAACGGTAGCCGGTTCTGGTTCTGCACAATTAACTCAGATAACTGGTGAAGTCACAGATAGCGCAGACTAAAGCTCTGCATGGCACGAACCTTTAGTTCGGTGAAACCATCCACAAAGGTCGCTCAACCTGCAAATACGGGTTGTAGTGGATCAGTAATTTAGGATGCTCAGGCAGTACAGAGCCTGTACATCTACTCACTAGCGGGCAAGCTGAATCGTTATCAGTCTCAGCTACTATGCATCATCAACATGTGACGTCTCCCGAACCACACCTAGCGTAAGACAGTAGATAGCGAATGTTGACGCAATAACTTGCCCATCCGCAACCAAACTCCAGTTTGGAAGAGCAGTGACTGAAAATATTACTCTTCAAACAACTTCTCCAGGCATTTAACTTCTTGTAAAGCTTCTTTATTCAGGACATCAAAGTACAACCAACCATTATTGTTATTTCCAGTCAGATCTATTTTCCAGTTGGTCTTTACGTACCAGGCCAAAGCAGCGCGACATGTAACAGAATGTACATTACCGCTGATCGAAAACTCGCGAGAGATTTTATCTACAATCTCAGGTCGAAGATCCTTTTTGAATGCAATGATAAAGGTAACCTCCTCATTCCATTCTCTGTCCGTCAACTCTGCAACCGTCGGCAGTATCGATTCCTCTTGCTCAACATCAAAAATTCTCGATAACTTAAAGTTTTTAAACCCACTCAGTTTTGGATCCGAATCGTTTCGATCATAAGCTCTGAAGTACCAGTTTTTCCGATCTACAAATAATGCTGATGGAAATAGTATCCGTTTGCCATGCTCGCCACTTTCTGAGCCATATGTGCATTTGATCGCATAGCGGCCTTTTATTGCCCTGGTGACAACATAGACCTGTTCTTCTTTCAAACGCTCAGGTAGATAAAGCGGGTCTATCTCATCAATCGGCAGCATCGGACGTTTTTGCATCAGCTCCGAACGAGAGAAACCATACTGGATCAGATTCAGCGCCGTATGAACACTAATCTGCACCAATGGAGTATAGGTACCATGAGAAATAATCGTCCTTTTGGTTGCCGTATCAATACTACAGTTACCTGGCTTGAGTTCCCGATATAAAGCAAGATCTTTTGAGGCTGCAGCCTGTGCAACTTTGAACTCAGCCATAATTTCGGCCCTGGATATGCTGCCGAGGTAGCGTATACACAAATCGATGTACGCCAGTCGCTCTGCCTGAGGAAGCGAATAGGCTTCAACAAGCAGTTCCAAATGAACGTCATGAAATTCTGTCATCGTAACACTCCGATAGATGATACATTAAGTATGCTGTCAATTATCACATGTTGATCTACTGCTTGCAATGAGTTAGGATTGACACCTGTTGATAAATTGATCATCAGCAGTATCGTTCTGGAGGAATATTTGGATAGAACAATTGTTCTGTATGAGTATTTCTTCTGGAAGGGATGGTGAAGGTTGTTTGCAGACAACCTTCACCAGAAAAACAAAACCTCTGCGGAGGAATAATCCGCCACTTGAGCCCTGCTAATCGCATTTCGAGTATACGTTATTCACAACGTAATCGACAAGCGTGGCTCCAGTAACGGTACCAATAAACCGATTTGGAGTAACTGATGGAAAAAGTAACCGACCAGTATTCACCCGAAATTGCGCGGCACAAGCTCAATGCTTATTTTTCAGGCAATTTCATCATGCTTGACGTGATAAAGCGTTTGCAAAAATCAAGCCTGTGCGTATTTGCAGCCTTATGTGATGGAAAAACGATCACAACTGCAGGGTATGAAATTAATGCCGACTTTAGCGTTAAACGAGCATCTGCGGTCATTCACTCCTTGAAGCTGAAGAATCTCCCTGTCTCAACAAATTCCGTTTCAACGGGCTCTGATGTTGGTGGAATCACCAATCAGGCGGTTTTTTTCATCAGTAAAGAGGATCTTCATTCTCTGAAATCCGAACCGGAGGAGATTATGAGGAAATGCGCAAGGTTACACGCGCAACATAAACGTTCACATGCACAAAGGGACATTGCTCGTCTATGCAAGGAGTTTGGCAAGGAAGCGATACTTAAATTAGTAAACCAAGCTGCAGCCAACCCTAAGATGCCTCCTGATGGGATGAGTGCATGTTAATCGTGTTAGGGGCTGTTTGCCCCTTTTTACACTAACTACAATAGCTGGATATCAAGGATATTTAAGGAGAGATTAACGTTTATGGTTACCCTCGTTTTTTCCTATTCTCATGCAGATGAAGACTTGCGTAACGAGCTCGAAACGCATCTCTCACCGTTAAAACGCATGGGAACAATCAGCGCGTGGCATGACCGACGTATTGCTCCTGGGCAGGAATTTGAGCATGAAATAGATCGCTATTTCGCCGAAGCCAATATTATTCTGCTGTTAGTCAGTAGCGACTTCATTGCATCGGATTATTGCTGGAATATTGAAATTAAGAATGCAATGGCGCGGCATGAACGAGGGGAAGCGATAGTCATCCCGGTGATTTTGCGCAATTGTGCCTGGCACAATCTTCCTTTTGGTAAGCTACTGGCCGCAACCAAAGATGGGAAACCGATTACTCAGTTTCCCAGTCATGATGACGGGTTTGTGCAGGTTGTTGATGCAGTATCAAAGGCTGCTGCCCGTATTGATACCAACAATTCAACCCAAGAGCCTCACGCTTCAACTTCATCAAAGGCTCAACTATCACCGTCGGTAAATTCAGTTTTAAAGCCCCGATCCGGCAACCTCTCGCTTCCAAAAACATTCAGCGATCTCGATAAAGATCGGGCTAGCCGTGAAGGTTTTGAGTATGTTGCACGCTATTTCGAAAACTCTCTCTTCGAGCTAAAACAACGCAACCCAGGTATAGAAGTGGAATTTCAACCGGTTGACTCCAGCGCGTTCACCTGCGCGATTTATTTACACGGTACCCGGACGGGGCAGTGTGGGGTCTGGCGTGGTGACAGACTCCATGGGGTAGGCTCAGTCTGTTTCAGTCATGACGGCATGGTTCGAAACAGCTACAACGAAAGTCTAAGTTTGGCGGATAACGGTCAGTCTCTGGGTTTTCGCACGATGATGGGGTTCTCCGGAAACAGTCATAACACATTACTGACTAATGAAGGTATGGCAGAACATTTGTGGGATATGTTCTTCAAATCCGTAAAACAACGTATGTCCTGAGGACCGGGAGGCAACAATGGTACAACTCAATCTGGTAAAAGTACTGCTGTTGAGCAATGAACGCACCGGCGATGTCCGCTATAAGATTTTCTCGAAGGAAGGTGAAAATCCTGACTACCCGGAGAAAATCATCGTTTATCGTGAGGGAAATATCGGTGAGCATGGTGAGCGTGGCTGGATCAAGACTGACGATGTTATAAGTCTTGAACACTTGGGATTTCAACCCGGAAGGGGATTCCAGACCACGATAACCTATCACATACGGCCTGCACGAGATATATGTTCAGCAATAGCTGAATGCCGACAGCACTTTCAGGAAAAGTTTTGTTCTGATAGATAATAAGGGTCTTGTAAAACACACTCGCGTTCAGTTCTTCCGCGGAAAAGTCGGGGGATGGATTGTTTCTCTGGTAACCTGCTCATCACCATTCGAAATGGTGAGTGCCTGCAACAGGGGAGTTCTTAAGAAGCTGTCGCTAAACACCGCGGGTACCCAACGGGGCATACAGAAATCCGGTAGGTACTTGCCACGCGTAAAGCAGCGGCAGCAATGTATTAGTCTTCCTGGCTGACAGTGATTATTCAGGGCTGACATTACAGCAGTAATTCAGTTGCCAGCTGGATTGTTCAATGCTGTAAATGCCCGTCCTACACGACGCACAATACTTATCCTCGCAGTAATGACCACTGCACCAGACACAGTACCAAGAGCATGTTGTCACCGACGCATCCAGCCCATTGATGGTGTTGCATAACTTTCTGTGACGAGCCTCCGCCCTCACTTCCGGGTCCAGATGGGCACAGTTCATCAGCACATGTTGAATCACTGAGCGCTGGTCGTGTTCAAACCAGGCCGGATCACATGAAGAGTCTGCATATCGGGCCGGTGTGCAAACCTCGGGTGTTCCGTCTGGTATTCAAGATGGTATTGCAGCGTATTGCCGCAGAGGTGGTAGGTATACTTGTCGTAAGAGGCGGTCTGCGCAGTACGGGCACCGGTCAAGCGACCGTTACCATCGAGAGCGATAAAGGATTTTGCGTACATTGTATAGTTCCTTGCTGCCAGACAACACGCAGGCGTCAGCAGTCCCTGTACGGGCTACGCGGGCAGGGTGTGAATGGCGGATTAGCTAGGTTTTATCGGAGGAGGCGAAGTAAGCGTATGTGGGGTGTCGTTACTGTTCTTTGGTTGGCACACTATGGAGTTCTGGCGTAAAAACATTCAGACATCTCGGCATTTATCAACTCGTCCAATGCTCCTCTGAAATCTACGGGATAAGTTTAGTTTCAGATGGGGCGCTAAGGCCCCGGTTTAACGTTCTCAGGATAGTGCGGTGTAATAGGCGAATGTCAGCTTGTTGCCATCGGGGTCTCTGACGTAAGCGTTGTAAAAACCTTCGCCGTAATGCGGGCGCAGGCTAGGTACTCCCTCGTCAGTGCCACCGTGATTTAAAGCTAGCGCGTGAAGCTGCTATTCCTTGCATGACTATGGATGAAGCCTGATTCAGTGGTTCCGCTGTCGTCCGCCATGCAAAGCAGACATACTCGTCCATCAGACTGGTCAGCGCAGGGTTTTCAACCTGCCGGTCATTGATCCAGATATCCATCTCTTTGTCTTTTTTGAACCTGAGGTTGTTGGTCCAGTCATCAAGGCAATTCCCCAGCATCAAATCGTACCAGCACAGCCAGACCAGCTTCAGACGTAGCTCGCTACCGCCGAACTGGCGGAACAAACTGATGAGCTTATTTGCCAGAGGGCGTTGTTTTAAACGCACGCACTCAGACAGCAAAATCCCCTCCAGCATGGGATGGTGAGCCAGCAGATGCTCCTGGGTAAATAAACTGACACTCAGGTCATCATTAACAGTCAGTGGGGCTGCTGCTCTGCCATAAATAATCCGGTGCAGGCACTGGGGGACAATAGCAATAACCTCTTCCTCTCCCGGAAACTTAAGGCTGCCAACCGTCAGGGTATGATGGTGGTAGATATTCTGGTGACACATACCCGATCTGACCGTCAGCTTCGTAAAATCAGTCAACCAGACCTGATAATATTTATAAAGTTCTTCGTAACGTGGTTTGTAATCTTTCATTGTTCATATTCCTTCTGGCTTTAATGACAGACAGCAGAAAACCTCCGAACGAGTCGGATAATTATTTTCTTGCCGGGGGGTAGGTCAGAGTGGTGTTATTTACGTGACTGGTTAATACGTTCCTGAAGCCAGTTTTCTACTTCGCTCTTTAACCAGCGAGAACTGCGCCCCAGTTTGACTGGTTTGGGGAAGTCACCATCTTTAATCAGCTTATAGAACCATTTATCCGTAAGTCCCGTTAGCTTCGTGAGGAACCGCATATCCACCAGTTGGTCATCAAGCAAAGAAATTTGTTCTGTCATAATGCTGTCTTCCATTGTGGGATTATTCTGAGCTGGTGGTTGATTGCTCGTTACTACCAGCCCTTCCACATCAATGGATTGATACGTAAAAAAGTGCAGAACGTAAGTTACAACGTGCGAGGACGCCCCAGTCCACTGGGTGGCGGTACCTCACTGGCTCCGTAGTGATAGTGACCGTGCTTTTGCTCTTCTTTGGCGAGATAGCTGATGATGTAGCGCAGGTTATCAATGGCTTCGGTATCATCGTAGTTCACTGGTCTATCAATACTGACTTCATAAGAGGGTTTGTATTCGCAGCGGTTGTAATAGCCTTCTCGTCGCGTTATTTCCCGCCATATTGTTCCTACTTTCTCAGCTATTGGGTAGGTAGCCTGGTTAAGGTGCCTGTCGAGATAGAACACGATATGGGCATGGCACCCGTGGTCTACAGAGTTCTCGAGTACCCAGAAATATCCTGCCAGATTTGTGTGCTGCAGGGTACGTTCAACCAGCATGCGCACCTCTCGCTCGGTTTCATTCCATGAATAATGTTTATAGCGTCCTGTACCTTTCTGATAGAACAGGTCGAGTCTGAGTGCCTGTATTCGGGAGTATCGGTTCAGTAGCTGATTCAGGTGGTCATTGAGTAGAGACAGCAGAAACCAGTTCATCGTGTATCTGGGGTTAAAAGGGTAAGGTATGTGCATTGATTTATCCTTTGTCAGATGGAGTACAAAGGATTGGGATGAGATGTAATTTTTAAGAGAAGGGGATACGGCAGATACAGGGAGTCGTGTATCCAGGGGAATACAGACAGGGTTGCTTGTTGGGGGGAAGGAACAGTGAACAGGGTGGTATAGAAACAGGGAGTACCCCTTAATTATACTAAAAACCCAAATGTTCATATTTGCTGTTGAACGATTCTAATGAGGTGAAAAGAGGAGGGTCGTAGAGTGAAAATAACAGGAATAATGCAGTAAGGCGTCAGAGTATTATCACAATAAAATCAGTAGGATATCAGTAAAAAGTCAGCCATTACTCAGCCTGTGACCCGCCTCCCTCTACCTAAAAGATGTACATGCTAATCTGTGTTCAGGAGCCAGAGTTAGAGGGAAGAGACGATGTTGCATTACGATATGATCCGCTACGAGATAATGTACCTAAAAACGCTGAATAGGATTTTCAACACAGATCACTCGTTACTGTGCAGTACTTATGAAACACCGGATGATTTTCGACGCTTGATCTCTCAGATCCTTGAACGGCATTTTCATGGCGTTCAGGACAGAATCAAAATTGCGCGGAAAACACTTAAAGAATGGGCTGACCTGCAACTGATTGATAAAGATTATTTTGATTGTTTCAAAGGAAGGTACACCTAGAGCATCGTGGTTTGCTCACCATTACATTTTTGAATACCCAGTAAAATCTGCAGGGTTGACGCTTGGTGGGTTGGGGAATGACGTCGGTTGTTCTAGTGATTTTAATTCTCTTTTAATGGACGATAATATCTTCACCAATATTGATTTCTCTAATTTGAATATAGATTTGGACGATATTGATTGGGACTTGATAACAAATCCACAGGCTACTGCTTCGAAAAAACCGAAACGTGTTTTCTCCCGATTTTATCTGAACGCGGGAGCAAATCCCACTCCGGTAACTGAGCGTGAACTGATCAACGGTGTGATGAGATACATTGATGAAGCTCCATGCTCACTTGGAGATAAGATCTCTTATTTCAGAAAACTGCATGAGCGTTGGCTTGAGCAATATGATTTTTTTCTGACAGATTTTGACTGGATGTCACGAGATGATGAAACTCAGTTAGTTTATCTCTGGGACTATCTGAAAGGAAAAGGACGAATAGCGGGCTATCTTCGCCCTTATAATACGTCTATACGTTATGACATGATTATTACGGCTATAGATGTGTGGAACGTCCAACCTGAAGAGAAGCTGGAGTTTATTGAGAAGATGAAACATGCCTGGCAAGCGGCGAAATCTTATCGGCGATCTGCTAAATAGCGTTGTAATCTCAGTGGTTTCTTCGTCTGATTTCTCAGTGCTGTTATGAATCTGAATCGAGCAGGGTTCTCTAACTACTCCCTCTTGTCCCGTTACGTACAGAGTACATAGCTGAGGTATGAAAATTAGAACGTTTACTTCTGGCTCGAAGCGTGCAAGCTAGCTGATCTGAAGGTCCACTATGAGCGAGGAACGTACATGCCTCCCTTGCGGTGTAAAAAACTATCTGGTAACAAGGTGGTATTGGTGTATCAGTTGACGGAAAACTTAGGCGCAGCCCCTGCGCGGTACCATTTTGAATAATAAAGGATGACACTTTGAGACTTAATGATGTAATTACTGACTGCATCAGGCTAAAATTAAGTGGAGCTGCAACAGATAATGTTATTCAATGCTTTGGTGGCAATATACTGAGAAAAGAAAAGCCAGTTTTGGTAATTGAAGTTTCGAGCAAAGAGATATTGCTTTGGATGATGCAAGGAGCAACGAATGTACATGTTTATATCAGCGCAGGTACTTTTCATGTAAATGCAATGTATGCACCAACTGTCCGCTTTCCAGCAGCCAGAATTTATTTTATGAAATCAAAAAACCTTTTCTGGTTTGGCCATATTGGTGTTTATCTCGAACAAAACGGAATCAAACTCACTCCAGTAGATGATGCCAGTTTCTCAAAGCTCATTGATGAAACGGGGTATATACAACGTTATAAGCCGTGGTACGAAAAAAGGAAAGCTGACTCGAGATTATTCGATGGTCTGCTAGGAGGGCGGCTTAAGAATACTGCTGTAGATCAAGCTATATGGCTGTCCTTTGATGGAAAGTGCTTAGTTTGTGGTGAAAAAGCCGATCGCATGGCGACCAGTACTGTTTGGGGAAAGTCAGGGATGATGATTGGTATGCATCTGTGTTTGACACATGAAGAGGAATCTCAGAAGCAATCAATTCTTCTCAATTATCTCTCGAATCATTTGGGTGGAATAGTTATGTTCTCAAATATGCGTCCACTAACTACTGAAGAAATGCTTGAGCAGACCTGCGAAATACTCAAAGTAAATTTCAAATGCACTATCATGAAAGTTGTAGGGGAAACTGTAACCGCCCGAAGACAGTCGGGGATCACCGTAGTAATCAGACACCAATCTCCCTCGAATTATGCCTATATAATAATGACCCCTGAAGGAAAACAGTTGTCTAGGGTCGATTCAGCCGATCACCACATAGTACCTTACGGCCCTGATCATGTACATTCTGATCTGCGTAAATCTACAAAAAATGTCGTCGAGACAAGCTTTACATACGGACATATTTGTCTAGATATGAAACTACTTTTAAAGCTGATCCAAGAGGCTGAAGATAAATTATAAGATGATCTAATGATGTTAGTAATGTCCGCTCCAGGCTCGCAGCCGATAGGCTGCGTGGCTATCAGGTCCGTTGTGAGCGAGAAGCGGAAGTTCAGCAGATTTTTATATAGTTAGTTTTCGAGTCGTTTTAGCTCTTTCACAGATGAGTGAACCTGGCTCCGGCCATAAACAACGGAAGAGTAACCACGACCAGTGTCATCAATTATCTGACAACAGCACTGAAAAGGTTCACCAGAGGTTGAGCATTTATTCAACTGCTCGTGTTTAGCATTAACGTTGAAATCGAGCGTAATACTAGCTTCACTTACCCAAATATCTGGAATTTGTTGCTTTCTTAACAAGTGTCCAAGCATGGCTGCATAGTGCAGTTCAACATAATGTATCAGATTAAAGTGCGGGGCGCTTTTAGGAGGAGTAAGGGAAAAATCCATCGTAGTGAGGTTGTAGTTGATAGCTAATAACTTTAACTGACCAATAGTCCAGTATCCTTTAAAATCGTTGTTACGGCTCACAAAGCTCTCATTAAGAGCATTAGCTATGCCCCGCAGTTCAATTCGGCGTGCCATTTTTCCCCCAATTGCTTGGTAAAAATTATGACAGCAACTGTAAGCTCTACTGATACCCCCGTGCTAATCTTTAATGTGCTTTTCGTGATTCTGAACCGCTACTAAGTAATCAATATGCTTGGCTTTTTACGATTTGAGCTCCTGGTGTAAGCATACCTGTTTTAGTTCCACACACTTTTTGAGAATTCCGGGTTTTCTGCCATCAACCGGTACTCTTCCGGCGTCAGGTTATTCAGGG
>NZ_QRAP01000022.1 GCF_003363015.1 Enterobacillus tribolii
CGTGAACTGCGTTACAGCACGCGGCTGACGGGAGGCGAGCGTTTTGTGCGTGAGCATGTGGTGCAGGGTCGCGGCGTGGTGCCGGCGGTGGTGCAGCTGGAGTGGGCGCGGGCGGCGGTCAGCCTGCTGCTGGAAGGGCATGCCGGTAGGATGGCGTTAACGCTGCGGGACGTTGTCTGGCTGCGGCCGTTGATCGTCGAAGAGGCGCTTGAGGTTCATATCACGCTGGCGCATTTGGATGACGGGCGCATCGGCTATGAAATCTACAGCGGTAAAGAGGGCGAAGAGATCGTCTACGGTCAGGGGTACGCACAAACCTCTCCGCCCGACGATGAAGAGTGCGAAGCCGTGTTGCCGGACACCGCCGCGTGGCGGCATGAACAGGCACAGTCCGTGGATATTGCCGGTGTGTACCAACGGTTTGAACGCAGCGGGTTGCGCTATGGTCAGGGCTTTCATGTGCTGCGTGAGGTTTGGGTGCATGACGAAACGGCGGTTGGTCTTTTGGCGGCCGGGCCGGCGGCGCTCAATGCCGGGTATAGCTGGTTACCGATGCTGCTGGATGGCGCGTTACAGACCGCAGGGTGCTTAAGCCCCGACGCGGGGCTGATGCTGCCGTTCAGCGTCAGGGAGGTGAAGGCGTTGCGCCCGCTTTCTTCGGCGGCTTCGGTGCGGGTCAGTCCAGCCCGCCATGGCGCAGAAGCAGCGCAAGCGTCGCAGCAGTGGGATATCACCGTCCTGGATGAACAGGGGCTCCCGGCCATTTATCTCAATGGTTTTAGCATGCGCCGGGTTAAGGCGGAGGAAGAGGCCGGTCTGCTGCTGGCCCGTCCGGTCTGGGAAACTCAGGCGCCGGACGAACATGGCACGCAAGCCGGCGCCGTTGGTGATCGCTGGGTGTTGGCCTGCGGCGTCACGCTGCCGCCGGCGCTGGCGGATAAACAGCCCGCGGCGCGGTGTATTGCGTGCTGCCCGGATGAGGGCGACATTGCGCAACGTTATACCGGCGGCGCGCAGCGGATTCTGACGTTGCTGCGCAATGAGATTGCCAATGTGGCGGTTGAGCGCGTGACGGCGCAACTGCTCGTCCCGGCGACGGGAGAGGCGGAGATTCTGCGTGGGCTGGGTGCCTTACTGCGCAGCGCGCAGCAGGAGTATCCGAATTTATTCGTTCAGGTCCTCGCGTTTGACGATATCAATGCGTTTGATGCATCGCGTTTGCACGCCATGCTCTGCGCTGAAGCGCCGGCCAGGTATGCGGAAGTTCGTTATACGGATGGCCGGCGTGAAACGATGCGCTGGGAAACCGCGGCGGCGCCTGACGAACCTGGCCCGATATGGCGCGATGGCGGCGTTTATTGGATTACCGGCGGGGTGGGCGGTATTGCCCGCCACCTGGCGTCGATGGCGCGGCAACAGGCGGCGAAACCGATCCTGATCCTCAGTGACATCGTTACCGCGCCGGATGAGCTGGAACTGCTCCAAAAACTGCGGGCAGGCGGCGCGACGGTGGAGATCGATCCCGTTGACGTCAGCGATGGAGCCGCAATGGCGGCGTGCGTGGCGCGTCTGGTCGAACGCTACGGACGAATCAACGGCATCGTGCATTGTGCCGGCATATTACGCGATCGGCTGATCCAGCAAATTGACGCCGCGGAGCTGACGGACGTTTTCGTGCCGAAAGTGCAGGGGGCGATCGCGCTGGATCAGGCGGTGGGCGATCTTCCTCTCGACTGGATGATCCTGTGCTCATCGCTGGCGGCGGTCTGGGGCAACCTGGGGCAGGCGAGCTACGCGGGAGCGAACGCCTTCATGGACCATTTCGCCGCGTACCGGCAATCGCTGGTTAACGACGGAAAGCGGCAGGGTCGTACGCTGTCGCTTAACTGGCCGTTATGGACCGATGGCGGGATGCAGGCTGATGAGGAAAAACGCGCCTGGCTGGCGCGGCACGCCGGCTTGCAGGCGCTGCCCAGCGGGATTGCCCTGCCTGCGCAGGAACAGGCGCTGAGCATGGACGGTGCGCAGATTGCGATCCTGTATGGCGCTCCGTCCCGCCTGCGGCAATTGCTGAATTCCGGTGAAACGGAGCGGCGCGTGCGGCCTGCTGAGGGCGGCACCGCGGCAGGTGAAGTGCAGGAGCAGGTCGCGCGCCGTTACCTGAGCCAGCTATTGGCGCAGACCCTGAAAATTCCCGCCGAACGTATCGATCCCCAGGCGCCGCTGGAGCAATACGGCATTGATTCCGTCATGTCTGTATCGTTGGTTCGCGACCTGGAAGAGGTATTCGGCCCGCTGCCGGTCACCCTGTTCTTTGAATATCAGAATATTGCGGCGCTGACACAGTATTTCATTCAGCACCATGCGGGTACGCTGGGCGACGTTTTATCCCGCGACGGTCGCGGCCGGCCTCCCGTTACAACGGCAACGGCGTCAGGCCGGCGCTATGGGCGGCACGCCCAGCCCCGGCCATCTGCACCGGCGGCGGACGGGCCATGGGATATCGCCATCGTCGGACTGAGCGGACGCTACCCCGGCGCGGAAGATATCAATACATTCTGGGACAACCTGAGCAACGGCGTTGACAGCATCACCGAGATCCCCGCCGGGCGCTGGGACTGGCAACGTGATTTTGACAGCCGCAAAGGGATCGCGGGGAAAAGCTATAGCAAATGGGGCGGCTTTATTGACGGCATGGATCGGTTCGATCCCCTGTTTTTTGGCATGTCGCCGCTGGAAGCTGAAAAAACGGATCCTCAGGAGCGCTTATTCCTGCAGTGCGCGTACCATGCTGTGGAAGATGCAGGCTATACCCGCGACAATCTGGTGGGAAGCGATCGGCTGGCCGGCGTTTTCGTCGGCGTAATGTACCAGGAATATCAGCTCTACGGCGCACAGGCCCAGGCCCGCGGCGACAATCTGGTGCTGCTCAGCAGCGCGGCGTCCATTGCCAACCGGGTTTCGTATTTCTGTAATTTCCAGGGGCCGAGCATCGCCGTCGACACGATGTGCTCTTCTTCGTTGAGCGCCATTCACCTGGCCTGCCAGAGTCTGCGGCAGGGTGAGTGCCGCGTCGCCATCGCCGGCGGCGTCAACGTCTCGCTGCATCCCAACAAATACCTGCAGCTGTCGCAGGGGCAATTCGCCTCCAGCACAGGCCGTTGCACCAGCTTTGCCGCCGGTGGCGACGGCTATGTGCCTGGTGAAGGCGTGGGCGCGGTCGTGCTTAAATCCCTGCATCAGGCCATCGCTGACGGCGACCATATTTACGGCGTTATCAAAGGCAGCGCCCTGAATCATGGCGGAAAAACCAACGGCTACACGGTCCCCAATCCGGTCGCGCAGAGCCGTGTTATCAGCCGGGCCCTTGATATGTCAGGCGTTGACGCCCGGCGTATCAGCTATATCGAAGCCCATGGAACGGGAACGTCGCTGGGCGATCCCATTGAAATCCGGGCGCTGAGCCAGGCTTTCGGCGAACGCACCCGGGACACCGGCTTTTGCGCCATCGGTTCGGTCAAATCCAACATCGGGCACTGTGAGAGCGCCGCCGGTATTGCCGGGCTGAGTAAGCTGTTGCTGCAAATGCGGCACCAGCGGCTGGTGAAAAGCCTGCACAGTGAAGAACTGAACCCGTACATCTCTTTTGCCGATACACCGTTCGTGGTTCAGCGGGAGAATGCGCCGTGGCCGTGCGCGGATGGCATGACGCGTATCGCGGGGCTGTCTTCTTTCGGTGCCGGTGGTTCCAATGCTCACCTGATCGTCGAAGAGTATCGGCCGGCGCAGGATATTCCGGCGGAGAGCGACGGTGAGCAGGTGATCGTGCTGTCGGCGCGGTTAGCCGGGCAATTGCACACCAAAGTGGTTCAACTGAGCGACTACTTACGCCGCCATGAGATTAACCTGGCGGATCTGGCCTGGACGTTACAAACCGGGCGCGAAGCAATGGCAGTCAGGCTGGCGCTGGTCGTGACGTCTCAGCAACAACTGCTGGAACGGCTGGACGCGCTGCAAAACGGCGGGGAGGGCGGCGCAGGCGTCTACCAGGGCGAGGCTGCTCCGCTGGCCGACGCCGCGCCGCATACCGGTGGCGATGCGGATACGCTGGCCGCCGCCTGGGCCGGCGGTGCAACCATTGACTGGAACGCCCTGCATCCGGCGCAGCGCCCGCGGCGTCTGAGTCTGCCGCTTTATCCTTTCGCCCGCGAGCGTTGCTGGGGCGTGCCGGACTTTGGCGCATCCGTAATCAGCGGGGGCGGGCGGCTGCATCCGTTGATTGAAAGCAATATTTCCGATCTGCATCAGCAGCGCTATTGCACCCGGCTGAATGGCGAAGCGTGGTTCCTGCGCGAGCATGTGGTGCAGGGCAATGCCATCGTACCGGCGGCGGTGCAACTGGAGTGGGCCAGGGCTGCCGTCAGCCTGGCGCTGGAAGGTGTTGCGGACCGGCATGCGCTGTGTTTGTGCGACGTTGCCTGGCTGCAACCGCTGGCGGTTGTTGATACCGCGCAGGTCAATATCTCCCTGGCGCCGTTAAGCGGCGGGGATATCGAATACCGCATCTACAGCGGTGACGACGGCGAACCGCAGGTCTATAGCCAGGGGCGGGCCAGCCTGCCGGCGGCTGATTCCATACCAACGCTGGATCTGGCCGCTTTGCGCGGGCGCTGCGGGCGCTCGCTTGACGGAGCGGCGTTGTATCAGCGTTTTGAACAGGTGGGGCTGCACTATGGCCCGGCGTTTAACGTTCTGAAGCGACTGCACATCGGTGACGGGTTGGTGGTGGCGGAACTTGTTGCGACAGACGGAACGCTGAGCCGTGACTACACCTGGTTACCGGATATGCTGGACGGCGCACTGCAAAGCTGCGCCGGAATGATGAATGACGGCGATTTAGCGCTGCCGTTCTCCCTGAAAAAAATTGAATCCCGGCAGGCACTTTCAGCCACGGCCTGGGCCGTGATACGCACCGGCGCCGGCGACACGCCGGCGCTGCGTAAGCTGGACATCGACATTACCGACGAACGGGGCACCGTTGCGCTGCGCCTGCAAGGTTACGCGACGCGCCCGGCGGTGGCGGGCGACGCAGCGCAACAAGCCTCTGCCGACGACGTTGGGGCGCTCTCCTTCGTTCCCGCCTGGCAGACGGCGGATGAGCCGGAAACGCCGCAGGCTTCCTGGCTGCAACCTTATGAAATAATTCTGAATAATGACCCGACGCCTGCGCAAATCACCGGAATGCTGGGGGCAGAAGAGACTATCCGGCACCTGTTGTGGCGGCCGGATGGCCTGCCGGAGCCGGTGATAGCGGGGCTGCGCCTGGTGCGTGCTTTGCTGGACGCCGGGTATGGCAAGCAGCCGCTGGCCCTGACGGTGATTACCACGCAGGGCGTGGCGGTGTTCGATCATGAACAGGCCGATCCGCAGCAAAGCAGCGTTCATGGCTTGATCGGTGTATTGGCGAAAGAGTACCCGCACTGGCAGGTCCGCCTGTTGGATCTGCCCGCCGGCGGGGCGGTGGACTGCGACTGGCAGAGCCAGCCGGCGGACCCTCAGGGGAATACGCGCGCCTGGCGCGAGGGCCGCTGGTATCAACAGTGCCTGCTTCCCGTTCAGCCGGATATGCCGGCAGCCGCGCAGGCGCCGTACCGCCAGGGCGGCGTGTATGTCGTCCTCGGCGGCGCGGGCGGGCTTGGCGTTGCCTGGAGCGAGGATCTGATTCGGCGCTATCAGGCACAATTGATTTGGCTGGGGCGCCGCGAAGAGGACGACGCGATCCGCAGCCAGTGCGAACGGCTGAGCGAATTTGGCCCGCGTCCTCTTTACCTGCGGGCGGATGCCGCCGATGCGCAGGCGCTCGACGCGGCGCGTGAAACCATCGTCGCCCGCTTCGGCGCGATCCACGGCGTGGTGCATGCCACCATCGTACTGGCTGACCGCACCCTGGCAATGATGGACGAACCTTGCTTCGCCGCCGTCTTGCAGGCCAAAACCGTGACCGCAGACAACATGGACGCGGTATTCGGGGCGCTGCCGCTTGATTTCATGCTGTTCTTCTCTTCCATACAGAGCCTGTCGCGTTCGCTGGGGCAGTCAAACTATGCTGCCGGCTGCTGTTACATCGATGCGTTGGCCCACAACATGCGCAGCCGGGCTTACCCGGTGAAGGTGATGTCGTGGGGGTATTGGGGCGGTGTCGGCGTTGTCGCGCAAGACAGCTACCGCGCGAGAATGGCGCAGCTTGGTTTTGGTTCGATTGAACCGGAAGATGCGATGCCCGCCCTGGAACGCTTGCTGGCGTACCCCGGCGGACAAATGGCGTTTGTGAAAACCACCCGGGCGGAGACGACGCGGCTGTTATCCCGCTCAGCCCGGAGCGAAATTATCCTGGCGCCGCGCGCTTGCGCAGGTGAGGATTATCAGGTGGCGCCGTCATCAGCCCGCCTGGCGTTGATCGACGACGCGCTGCCGCAGCTTACGGTGCTGGAAACGCAACTGATGCCGTTGCTGTGGGCGCAACTGGCGCAGCTCGGCTGGCTGGACGAACAGACCTCACCGCCGCGTTACCGTTCATGGCGTGATGCGGCGCTGGCGCTGTTGCGCGGCGCGGGCGTCAACACGGACGAGCCTGCACCACTATGGCAGACGGTGTGGGCGCAGTGGCAGCACTGGAGCCAAACCGCGCGGGAAAATCCCGTGCTTGGCGCTCAAATCCGGCTGGCGGAGACGACCCTGAGCGTGCTCTGTGACGTGCTGGGCGGCAACCTGACGGCAACCGAAGTGATTTTCCCGCAGGGGCAGGCCGATCTGGTCGAAGCGGTCTATCGCGGCCATCCCGTGGCCGACGCATTTAACGAACTGCTGGCCGATCAACTGGTTGCCTGGCTGCAGGCCCGCCAGCCTCAGGAACCGGTACGTATTCTGGAGATCGGCGCCGGTACCGGCGGCACCAGCGCCGTCCTGTTCGAACGCCTGGCTCCCTGGGCCGGACAAATAGCAGAATATGCCTATACCGATGTCTCCGGCGCCTTCCTGGTATACGCCCGGACCCGTTTTCAGCAGCGTATTCCTTATCTGAACCCTTGCCTGTTTGATGTGGAGCGCTCACCGGCTGAACAGAATCTTATGCCGGGCAGCTACGATATCGTGGTGGCTTCCAACGTTCTGCATGCGACGCGCGATATCCGCAATACCGTAAACAACGCCAAAGCGTTACTGAAGAACAATGGCCTGTTGCTGATTAACGAAATTGCCGCACCCAGCGTATTTGCCCATCTGACCTTCGGGCTGCTGGACGGATGGTGGCTGGCGCAGGATGCCCCGCTCAGGCTGAACGGCACGCCGGCCCTTTCTGCCGCAAGCTGGCGGCAGGTGCTGGAGGACGCGGGATTTTGCGGCGTGGTGATGCCGGAAAATGGGCTGCATGTATTGGGCCAGCAGATTATCCGGGCAACCAGTAACGGCGTCATACGGCTGGGACGCACCGCAGTGGGAGATGCCGTCAGCACCGCGCCACCACCTTCTGCGGCGGATGATGACCTGAAGGCTGCGGCGGTCCGCCGTCTCCGGCACATGGTGGCCGAAACGCTGAAAATGCCGGCGGCGCAAGTGAAAGCGGAGGAACCGCTGAGTGTTTACGGCGTGGATTCGATTCTTGCCGTGCGGGTGGCTCAGGCGTTGGGCGAGGTGTTTGACGGCGTCGACGCGACGTTATTGTTTGAGCATCCGAGCATTGACGCCCTGGCCGGGCATTTTACCGCCACGCAGCGTGAGGCCACGCAGCGATGGCTGGGCATTGCGTCTCCGGCGCCGGCTTCCGAACGGGCGGCTGTCCGTTCGGCCGGCCGCTTTATCGCGCCCCTGCCGGCGAAGGCCGCCAGCGGAGCCAGGGATGTCGCCATTGTGGGGCTGAGCGGACGCTACCCCAATGCGGCAACCCTTGAACAATATTGGGAAAACCTGCGCGATGGCGTGGACTGCATCAGCGAGATTCCGGCTCAGCGCTGGGATTGGCGGCGCGACTTTGACGAACGCAAGGGAACGGAAGGCAAAAGCTACAGCAAGTGGGGCGGCTTTATTGATGATGCTGATGCTTTTGATCCGCAGTTCTTCGGTATCGCGCCGCGCGAGGCCGAGCGGATGGACCCGCAGGAGCGCCTGCTGCTGCAATACGCCTGGAGCGCCCTGGAAGATGCGGGCTACACCCCGGCCACCCTGGCGCCGCAAGGCCGGGCAGGCGTGTTCATCGGCGCGATGAACAGTCACTACACGGTTCAGCCTGTTCAGTGGTCGCTGGCTAACCGCATTTCATATCTGTTCAATTTACGCGGACCGAGCCTGGCGGTGGATACCGCCTGCTCCTCATCGCTGACGGCGATTCACCTAGCGCTGGAAAGTCTGCGCCAGGGGGAGATTGATTGCGCGATCGCCGGCGGCGTTAACCTGATCGTTGATCCCGTGCAATATCAGACCTTATCCGCCATGACCATGCTGTCGACGGACAGCCAATGCCGCGCGTTCGGCGAAGGGGCTGACGGGTTCGTCGATGCGGAAGGCGTTGGCGTGGCTGTATTAAAACCGTTGGCGCGTGCGGTTGAGGATGGCGACCATATTTATGGCGTCATCAAGGGCAGCGCGCTGAATCACTGCGGGAAAACCGGCGGTTTCACTGTACCGGACCCCAAAGCGCAGGCGGACGTGATCGAACGGGCGCTCAGCGAGGCGGGCGTTGATGCCCGCTGTGTCAGCTACGTAGAAGCCCACGGCAGCGGTACCGCGTTGGGCGATCCGATAGAAATCAGCGGGCTGACCAGGGCGTTTCGTCAACATACCCAGGATAAGGGATTTTGCGCGATAGGTTCGGTTAAGGCCAGCATCGGCCATTGCGAAAGCGCGGCAGGCATTGCGGGTTTGACGAAAGTGCTGATGCAGATGCAGCACGGCCAGATCGCCAAAAGCTTGCACAGCGAAACGCTGAATCCGCATATCGACTTCCGGGCCACGCCGTTTACCGTACAGCAGCAAACCCAGCCCTGGCCCCGCCCGGTGGTAACCCTTAACGGCGTTGAGCGCGAGTATCCGCGCATTGCCGGCGTGTCCTCTTTCGGCGCCGGCGGGGCGAATGCCCACCTGATTGTTGAAGAATACCCGGCGGCGCAGCCTGATACAGCAACGGACTCACCGGTCATCGTGGTCCTGTCTGCGCGGCGCGGCGAACGGTTGCAGGCGTACATGCAGCAACTGCTGGCGTATCTGGAGCGGCATACGGTCAACCTGCGCGATCTGGCATACACCCTGCAGGTGGGGCGCGCGGAGATGGCCGTGCGCATCGCGCTGGTCGCGGATTCCCAGGCTGCGTTAATCGGCCAATTACGGCAGGTGTTACAGGGCGATACGCTGCCACCGCAGGTTTACCGCGGTGAAGTGAAGTCGCATCAGGATTTGCTGGCGCTGTTCTCCTCTGATGATGAAATGCACGAGGTGATGAAAAGATGGATGGCGCGCGGCAAGCTCAACAAGCTGGCGGAGTGCTGGGCCAACGGCGTCAGCATTGACTGGCAGGCCTTCCACAGCGGTACGCGCCCTGTGCGCCTGAGCCTGCCGACTTATCCGTTTGCCCGGGAGTCTTATTGGCAACCGCAGCGGCGGCTGAACGACGCTCCCGCAGGCTTCCTGCATCCGCTGTTACACCGCAATACTTCTGACTTCAGCCAACAGCGCTACAGCACCCGGCTGATGGGGGCTGAGTGGTTTATCGGCCCGCGGCGCACGGTGCCGGCGGCGGTGTTGCTGGAGTGGGCGCGTGCGGCGGTCTCATTGGCCCGTGGCGCGTCTGATGACGGTACGTGCATTGCGTTGCACGATGTCAACGGGCTGCAAACGCTGAGCGTGGACAGGCCGCGGGAGGTGCAGATCTCGCTGGTGCCGCAGGATGACGGACGCATCGCCTGGGAAATTTATGATGACACGGCGGAACCCGCGCAGGTTTTCTGCCGGGGCTATGCGTCGTTCATCGCCGGTCAGGAGGAACAGGTTGTTGACGTGGCGGCATTACGCGCGCAGATGTCACAGCGGCTGGATGCTCCGGCACTCTACGCCGGGGCGGATGGCGCGGGCGATGCGTTTCGCGCCCTGCGTTTCGTCAGCCGTTGCGGGGAGCGCATCCTCGGGCGGCTGGAAACCCCGCGCGATCACGACAATGGCGCCTGTTTCTGGCCGATGGCGGCGCTGGACGGCGTGCTGCAGGTCAGTGACACGCTTTGGGACGGCGGAGCGCACGGAGACGCGCCTTTTACCATCAATGATATCTATGGCTGGGATCGCTTACCGGCCTGCGCCTGGGTGATCGTCAGCCCCGTGGCGCAGAATGGGTCAGAACCGTGCTCACGGGATATCACGGTAACCGACGATCAGGGGCGGATCGTGCTGCACCTCGCCGGGGTTCATGTTGAGACAGGAAACGCCGGGGCCGAAAGATTACTGGCTATCCCTGAATGGACGCCGCAGGCGCTGCCGCCGCTGTCGCCCTTCGCCGGGCAGCACGAATTATTGGTTTGCGAAACGGCATTGCCGCCCGGGCTGAACGTGGTATCCGGCGTGGATCATTGCATCGTGCTGAGTGCAGAGGGGACGCTTGCGCAACGTTATGACGACTATGTCCGGCAGTTACTGGAGCACGTCCGGCGCATCACCGCGCTGCCGGAGCGCGGACCCGTCATGCTGCAACTGCTGTTGCCGGCATACGGCGCCGGAGAAGCGATACAGGGATTAGCCGCCTTCATGCGCGTAGTGGCGTGCGAATACCCGTCTCTCGCAACCCAAACCGTATTGATGGATGACGCGGCAGGGTATGAGGCGGAACACCTGGCTCAATTATTAAAAGCGGAAGCCGCCAGTAGCGCGCCGGTGGTGCGTTATTCGGCAGGCCGACGCGAGGTGCCGGCGTGGCTTACGCCGGAGAACGACGGAGATGCGCCGCTGCCCTGGCGGGACGGCGGCGTTTACTGGATCACCGGCGGCTTGGGCGGTCTTGGCCGCCAGTGGGCCGCGGCTATCGCCCGTCAGGCAAACCCGGTGCTGATCCTGAGCGGGCGTTCTGCGGACACACCTGAACAGGATGCATTTATCCGGACGTTGCGCGAACGGGGGGCCGTCGTAGAGTTCCATGCTCTCGACGTAAGCGACCGGGAAGCGGTCAGACAACGGGTGAACGACATTGTGGCCCGCCACGGCCGGCTTAACGGCGTGATTCACTGCGCCGGTGTGTTGCGCGATCGTCTGGTGCCCAATATTACGCAGGATGATTTGCGGCAGGGGCTGGCGGCAAAAACCCGCGGCGTCGAGATCATTGATGAGGCGACGCGATCGCTGGAGCTGGACTGGCTGATCCTGTGTTCTTCGCTGGCAGGAGCCTGGGGGAATATCGGGCAAAGCGTTTATGCCGCGGCTAACGGATTTATGGACGGCTACGCGCGCTATCGCCAGGCCCTGACGGAACGCGGGGAGCGTCACGGGCGGACTCTGTCCGTTGGCTGGCCGCTGTGGGCCGGGGGCGGAATGCAACTGGAGGCCGGGCGTCAGGCGCAACTGTTTGAACATCTGGGCATGGTTGCCCTGCCGACGGATGACGCGCTGGCGGCGCTGGCACAACTGCTGCGTCAACCGGCCGCGTACGGCGTGGTTCTGTACGGGCGGCGGCATTCTCTTTGTCAGTGGCTGCATCAGCCCGTTTCCACCATGCCAGAGCAGCCGGCGGAGGAGATCAGGCACGACGTCCCGGAAGCGGATCACGATCTGGCGCAACGGATAGAGCAACAGATCGGCGGGATGGTGATGGCGCATCTGAAACTGCCGGCAGAGGCGCTGGATCGTGATACGTCGTTTAATGATCTTGGCTTTGACTCTGTCAGCCTGACCGCGTTTGGCAATATGCTGAACGCCCGTTACGGCCTGATGCTGACGCCGTCAGTTTTCTTTACCGCACCAACGCTGGGGCAGTTTGCCGGATACCTGGCACGTGAACATGCCGGCGCGTTTGCTGCACCGGACGCACGTCGCCCGGCTTCCGTTCTGCCCTCTCTGCCGCCGGCCAGCCCCCTCCGGCGTGACGCCCTGCCGCGCATCGCATTGCCGGCTAACCACCGTCTGCGCGCCGCGCCGGTTACGGCGCGGGAGAGAGAGGCGATTGCAGTTATCGGAATGAGCGGCAGTTTCCCGCAGTCGGCGGATATCGACGCGTTATGGGAAAACCTGATGGCAGGGCGCGACTGTATCGGCGAACTGCCCGCTGAACGCTGGCCGGGGCCGCTGCCCGCCTTACGCCACGCCGGCGTGCTGGATGGCATGACCGAATTCGACCCGCTGTTTTTCGGCATTTCGCCGCGTGAAGCGCAGGCCATGGATCCGCAGCAGCGTTTGCTGATGACGTATGTGCACCACGTTATTGAAGATGCGGGTTACTCCGTACGCAGCTTGTCCGGCAGCAATACCGCGTTGCTGGTGGCTACCGGAAGCACCGGTTACGGAAACCTGATGTCGCAGGCGGGCAGCCCGATTACCGGGTACAGCGCCATAGGTGTCTCTGACATCATGGGGCCGAACAGAATGAGTTACTGGCTTGACTGGCACGGGCCGAGCAACGCGATCGATACCGCCTGCTCCAGTTCCCTGATCGCGGTGCACCGGGCAATACAACTGTTGCGTACCGGGCAGTGCGATCAGGCGGTGGTCGGCGGCATCAATACGCTGTTATCGCTGGAGGTGCATGAAAGCTTCATCCGGGCCGGTATGCTCAGTCCCAACGGGCGCTGCCGCACGTTCTCCGGGCAGGCTGACGGCTATGTACGCGGCGAAGGCGTCGGGATGCTGATGCTCAAACCGCTGAGCGCGGCGCAACGCGATGGCGATCACGTCTATGGCCTGTTGCTCGGCAGCGCCGAGAATCACGGCGGGCGCGCCGCCTCGCTGACGGCACCTAACCCACTCGCCCAGGAGCAGGTGATTGTCGCGGCGCACCGTCAGGCGGGCACCGACTTGCGCAGCGTTGGTTACATTGAGGCGCATGGTACCGGTACACCGCTGGGTGATCCGATAGAGATCGAAGGGATCCGGCAGGCATTCCGCACGCTGGCGCAGGAACAATCGTTACCGGCGGCAAGCTGCGGGGTGGGATCGGTTAAAAGCCATGTCGGTCATCTGGAGTTGGCCGCCGGGGTAGCCGGGCTGATCAAAATCATACTGCAACTCCGTCACCGCAAGCTGGTGGCGAACCTGAATTGTTTGCCCCTGAATCCGAACATCAGGCTGGAAGATGGGCCGCTGTACGTGGTCAGCGAAACACGCGACTGGCAGGCTGCCACTGATGAAAAGGGGCGCCCCTTGCCGCGCAGCGCAGGCGTAAGTTCGTTCGGTTTCGGCGGGGTGAATGCGCACGTCGTGGTGCAGGAATATCAGCCTCCGCAGGATGGCGGGACGGCCGTGATGTATCCGCTGCTCATCGTTCTTTCCGCCCGTACCGCACCGCAACTGCATCAACGCGTTATGCAACTGCATGACTACCTTGAACGGCAGGATGTGAACCTGGCGGATCTGGCCTGGACACTACAGGCAGGGCGTGATGCCATGGCCCACCGCTTGGCGTTGGTCGTGCATTCCGCGCAGGATCTGAACCATAAGCTGCAATGTGTACTGAAAGGCGGGGCAATCCCGCCGGACACCTATCAGGGCGAAATCAAACCCCGTAAAGGCGTGATGACGCAGTTTGGCGCGGATGAAGATCTGCGCGTGGCCGTGCAGTCGTGGATTGCAAAAGGAAAACTCAGCAAGCTGGCGGAGTTTTGGGTTCAGGGGCTGGAGGTTGACTGGCCGGCGCTGCATCGGGACAAGCGTGCATGCCGCCTGAGTTTACCGACGTACCCGTTCGCCCGCGACCGTTACTGGTTGCCGGAAGCACAGCCACAGACACAGCCAGCGCCGCCAGCGGGCGGCAGCGGGCTGTATCCGGACGCGCCGGACTCTGGCCGCCAGCGCTACAGCACCACGCTGACCGGGCGGGAATGGTTCCTGCGCGACCATGTCGTGCAGGGGCAGCCCATCGTACCCGGCGTGGTGCAG
>NZ_QRAP01000023.1 GCF_003363015.1 Enterobacillus tribolii
CGTGAACTGCGTTACAGCACGCGGCTGACGGGAGGCGAGCGTTTTGTGCGTGAGCATGTGGTGCAGGGTCGCGGCGTGGTGCCGGCGGTGGTGCAACTGGAGTGGGCGCGGGCGGCGGTCAGCCTGCTGCTGGAAGGGCATGCCGGCAATGTTGGCTTGCACCTCACGGAAGTGACCAGCGTGCAGCCGTTAGTCGTCAATAAAGAGAGCGAAATACATATCGCCCTGGAGCCGTTGGACGACGGCGGCATCAGTTACGAGATCTATAGCGAAGAAGATGGACAGACCCGGGTTTACTGCCGGGGTTATGCCGATCCGGATAACGGGGAAACGGCGCTCACGCCCGCAGCAGACGCGCTGAGAATGCCGGACGGGCAGGAGATGACGGCGGAAGCGTTTTATGAACGCCTGGCGCATGCCGGATGGCCGCAAACCCCCGGCGTACGGCGCGTACTGATTGGCGATGACTCGCTGGTCGTCACGCTGGAAGCGGAGAGGGAGGTTTATGACTGGTCGCCCGCGCTGATTGACGGCGTGCTGCAGGCAACCTGCCTGCTGGGGGCGAAAATACCGCCGCAGGTCAGCGAGATCCGCGGCTGGCGGCGTTCTTCTCCGGTCGTGACGGCGAAGATCCGGCGCAGCGGCAGCGCAGAGCAACCGGCCTGGCAGATCGTTATTTATGATGACGAACAACGTCCGGTGCTGATGCTTGCCGCCGGTCCGGCGCTTGAGGCGCCTGAGTTACCGGCGCAGGCCGGAATGATGACGCCGGCTCCGGATAATGACGCTGGGTTGGTGGGTGATTTGACGCTGTTCCCTGACTGGGTGGTTGCCGGGGAAGCGCCTGCGGCTGACGGCGACTGGCCGTCGCCGTCAGTGCTGAAGATTGAGTGCGAACACGATGCAACGCCGGAGGCGCTGCGGGCGCAGCTGACCGGGTTTGCGTCCTGCGCCCATTTGCTCTGGCAGGTGAGCCCGATTGCGGGAACGCCGTCGTCGGTTGTCGGATTGCGCCTGGTGCAGGCGCTGCTGGCGCAAGGATACGGACGTCAGCCGCTGCGGCTGACGGTGCTGACGACCCAGGGGCAAGCCATTGCACAAGATGAGATCGTCGATCCGGATCAGGCGGCCGTTCACGGGCTGATCGGCGCGTTGGCGAAAGAGTATCCGTTGTGGCGCATCCGCTTGCTTGACCTGCCCGCCGGTCAGGCGCTGGAGAGCACCGGATGGCAAAGCCGGCCGGCCGATGTACAGGGTAATGCCCTGTTGTGGCGTGATTCCCGCTGGCACCGGGCCTGCCTGCGCGTTTGCCGGCCCTTTGACGTTGCGTCGCCCGCATTTCGTCAGGGTGGCGTGTACGTCATTTTGGGCGGCGCGGGCGGTATCGGCTGCGCCTTCAGCGAATATCTGATCCGGCAATATCAGGCACAAATCGTCTGGCTGGGACGCCGGGCGGAGGATGCTGACATCGGCGAACGGCTCGATAAGCTGGGCGGGCTGGGGCCGCGTCCGCGTTATATTCAGGCTGACGCCGCCGATAGGGATGCGCTGGAACTGGCGCGGGAGACGATTACTGATTGGTTCGGGCCCGTTCACGGCGTGGTGCATTCCGCGATAGTCCTGGCCGATGGGCCGCTGGAAAAAATGGATGAGGCGCGCTTCAGCCAGGCGCTGAACGCCAAAACCCTGACGGCGGATAACCTCGTGGCGGTGTTTGGCGAATTGCCGCTGGACTTCATGTTGTTCTTCTCCGCCATGCAGAGTTTCAGTAAGGCCGCCGCGCAGGCGAATTATGCCTCGGGCTGTTGCTATGCCGATGCCGTCGCGCACAATCAATACGCCCGGCCGTATCCGGTAAAAGTGATGCACTGGGGCTACTGGGGCAGCGTCGGCGTGGTGGCGCAGGCGTCTTACCGCAGCCATATGGCGTTGTTAGGGTTGGGTTCCGTAGAGGCGCCGCAGGCCATGGCCGCACTGGAGAAGCTGCTTGCCGGTCCGCTGCGCCAGGTTGGGTTTATCCGTGTCACGGATGCTTTGGTCGCCCGCTCGTTAACGGAGCCGGATGGTGTCACGGTTGCCGTCGCTCCGGTTGCACCGGAAATTACGTTGCCGGCGCTGGCCCCCATGACGCGGCCCGGCGGCACAGCGCCGGTGCGGGTCATGGAACAGCATCTGAGCGACCTGCTGCTGGCGTTGCTGGCGCAGATGTCCTGGCTGGATGACGACGCTTCCGTACCGCAGGGCTGGCGGCGCTGGCGTGATGCGGGCCTGTATCTGCTGCAACGAAACGGCAAGGATTTATCTGCGCCGCCGCCGGGCTGGCAGGAGGCCTGGGCGCAATGGCAGGATTTTTGCGGCACAGCGGCGGGGCAACCCGGCGTTGATGCCCAACTGCGGCTGATTAATGCGACGCTAAATGCGCTGCCTGCCATTTTATCCGGCGAACAGGCCGCTACGGCGGTGATTTTCCCGGAAGGCGGGCTGGAACTGGTGGACGGCGTTTACCGCGATCATCCGTTAGTGGTGCTGTTCAATGAGCTGCTGGCCGGGCGCCTGGAACAATATGTCAGGGCGCGGGTGGCGCAACAGCCGGATTGCCGCTTACGCATTCTGGAGATCGGCGCCGGGACCGGCGGGACCAGCATCAGCGTATTTAAACGCCTGACCGGATGCACGGCCAATATTGAAGAATATACGTATACCGATATTTCACCGGTATTCCTGAGCCATGCACAGACGGCGTTCCGGGAACTGGCGCCTTATCTTCGCACGCAGCGTCTGGACATAGAGAAAGCCGTGACGGCACAAGGGGTGGAAGCCGGTAGCTACGACATTGTGGTGGCTACTAATGTGCTGCACGCCACGCGGGACATCCGCCATACCCTGCGCCACGCCAAAAGCCTGCTGAAACGCAACGGGCTGTTGCTCATCAATGAAATGGCCGATGCCAGCGTGTACACCCATCTGACGTTCGGGTTGTTGGACGGATGGTGGCTGGCTGATGATCCCTGGCTGAGGCTGAAGGGCGCGCCGGGGCTGGCGACGGAGAGCTGGCTCAGGGTGTTGGCCGACAGCGGATTCTGTTCGGCGCAGCAGCTGGCGCCAGAGCTGGACGGGCTTGGGCAACAGGTGTTGCAGGCCGTGAGCGACGGAGTTTTCCTGTGTGAGAGGGAAAACCCCGTACCGGCAGACCCCGTGGCGCGGCCGGTGTCCGCCGGCAGGATAACGGAAGAGGTGGAACGCCTCCTGCGGGACAGGATCGTCAGTCATCTGAAACTGGCGCCAACGGCCCTGGAGCGTGACACGCCGCTGACGGAACTGGGCTTCGATTCGATCACCCTGGTGTCGTTCCTGAAAGACTTCAACGAACGCTACGATCTTGAGCTGAGTCCGACGGTGTTTTTTGAAGCGCCGACGCTGGCGCAACTGGCCGTCTACCTGGCCCGCGAACACGGGCACCGCCTGACGGAAACGCGGGAAGCCCCGGCGGACGAAGCATGTCGCGCCGTACAAAACAAACCTGTCCGCCAACGGCGGCGCACCGGACGTTCAGCGCCGGCGCCGCGCAACAATACAGCGGAACCGATAGCCGTTATCGGCATCAGCGGCACTTTCCCCGGTTCGCCCGACGTTGACGCATTGTGGGAAAACCTGAATGCCGGGCGCAGCGGCATCGGCGATTTTCCGTTTTCCCGCTGGGGTAAGCCCACCGCGCCGGGCGGGTTGCCGTGCGGGGTGGTGGATGCGGTGGAGTACTTCGATCCGCTGTTTTTCGGTATCTCGCCGCGTGAAGCGTTGTCGATGGATCCGCAACAGCGCCTGCTGATGCAGTATGTGTATAAAACCCTGGAAGACGCGGGATATTCGGTGCAAAGCCTCTCCGGCAGCAATACCGCGCTGCTGGTCGGCACGGCCGCGACGGGGTACGGGCAGTTGTTGAGCAGCGCCGGTGAGCCGGTCGCGGGCTACAGCGCGGCGGGGATGAGCAACTGTATGGGCCCTAACCGTATGAGCTATTGGCTCAACTGGCACGGGCCGAGCGAACCGATCGACACGGCGTGCTCCAGCTCGCTGGTTGCCGTACACCGGGCGATAGGTTTACTGCGCGGCGGCCATTGCGACCAGGCGGTCGTCGGCGGCGTAAATACCCTGCTGTCGCTTGATGCGATGGAAAGCTTCACCCAGGCAGGGATGGTCAGCCCGTCCGGGCGCTGCAACACCTTCTCGGCGCAGGCGGATGGCTACGTGCGCAGCGAGGGCGTTGGCATGCTGATGCTCAAGCCGCTGAGCGCCGCCGAACGCGATGGCGACCATATTTACGGCCTGTTACTGGGCAGCGCCGAGAACCACGGCGGCCGTGCGGCGTCGCTGACGGCACCGAACCCCGGCGCGCAGTCGCAACTGATTGAAGCCGCTTTCCGTGATGCCGGCGTGGCGCCGGAAAGCGTGAACTACATTGAAACCCACGGTACCGGCACGCCGCTGGGCGACCCGATTGAAATACAGGGGCTGAAGCTGGCGTTCAGCGCGCTGTCGGGCGATCGCGCCCTGCCTGAAGGGCACTGTGCGTTGGGCGCGGTGAAGAGCAATATCGGGCATCTTGAGCTGGCCGCCGGCGTAGCCGGGATGATCAAAGTATTGCTGCAGATGAAACACCGGCAACTGGTCGCCAGCCTGAACAGCCAACCGCTTAATCCGCATATCTCGCTGGCCGGCAGCCCGTTTGGCGTGGTGAGCGAAAACCGCCCCTGGCAGCCGTGCCGCGATGCGCAGGGGAACGCGCTGCCGCTGAGGGCCGGCGTGAGCGCCTTCGGTTTCGGCGGCGTGAACGCGCATGTCCTGATGCAGGAGTATCAGCCGCCCCAACGCCTGGCAACGCCGGAAACGAAGCCGGTGGTGATCGTGCTTTCGGCCCGCAACGAAGAGCGGCTGCGCGTCAGAATCAGCCAACTGTGCGACGACTTGCAGCAGCGAGCGGTTAACCTGACCGATCTGGCTTATACGCTGCAAGTGGGGCGCGAGGCGATGTCTGCAAGGCTGGCGATGGTGGTGTCGGACGTTCCGCAATTACTGGCGAAGCTTCGCGCCGTCAGCACAGGCGATGCTGAAGCCGGCACCTTGTTCCGCGGCAATGTTAAAAAGAGCGCGGGCGGGCTGGCGCTGTTCAGCCAGGACGACGATCTGCAACACACCCTCGGTGTGTGGATTGCCAAAGGAAAGTTAGATCGTCTGGCGGATCTCTGGGTACAGGGAGTCGACGTTGACTGGCGACGCCTGTATGACGGAATAACGCCGCAGCGCATAAGTCTGCCGACGTATCCGTTTGCTCGCGAACGCTACTGGGCGTCGGCGGCGACAGGGAACGGCGGCGGGCAGGAAGCGCGTCTGCATCCTCTGGTTCACCGCAACACCTCGGATTTTGATGGTCAGCGCTACAGCACGCGTTTAACCGGTGAGGAGTGGTTCTTGCGCGATCACGTGGTGCAGGAGCGTGCGATTGTTCCGGGCGTTGTTCAGCTTGAGTGGGCGCGTGCGGCGGTTGCCCTGGCGCTGGGGGCTGATGCGGCGGACCATCGCGTCGTGCTGGAAAACGTCGCCTGGATACGGCCGCTGGTCGTTGAACGGGCGCTAGACGTGCATATCGCGCTGGATCTGGGCGATGACGGACGTGTCGGTTATCAGATCTACAGCGACGATGAAGACGAGCAGATTTATAGCCAGGGTGAAGCCTTCACCGCATCCGCCGGGGATGCGCCGTGCATCGGACTGGAGGCGATGCGGGCCGGATGCCGCCGCGTACTCGCAAAAGATGAAATCTACCCGGCGTTTGAGCAACTGGGTGTTCGCTATGGCGCGGGATTCAGGGTGTTGCAGGACGTGTGTCTCGCGCAGGATCTGGCGATTGGCGAACTGTATTTACCGGCGGTGGCGCAGGGTGAGACGGTGTGGCCGGCCGGTTTGCTGGACGGCGCGTTGCAAACCAGCGGCGCGCTTGGCCGCGAACAGGCGCTGGCGCTGCCGTTCGCTTTGCAGCGTATTGAGTCATGGGGGCCTCTGCCCGATCGCGCCTGGGCCGTTGTTCAGCCCGGAGAGGGTGACGGTGATGCCGTGCGCAGGCTGGATATCGTTATTACCGATGAGCAGGGCAGGGTTGCCCTGCGGTTGACCGGTTTTACCTCGCGGGTCGTGCAGGCCGTTGCCGCGCCTGAAATTGTGCTGGCCTCTCCCCGCTGGGTTGCCGGGCCTTTACCCGCCGGCGCCGCGCGGTCTGACGGCGGCGAGCACTGGCTGATGTTGTGCGACGCCGGCGCGGCACCGGACATCGGGGCGTATTTCCCGGACGGGCGTTGTGTTCGCCTGAGTCCGGCGGCGCCGTTGTCGCAGCGTTATACCGAACATGCCGGACGCCTGTTGCAGCTTTTACGGCAGCATCTGGAAAACGCGCCCGGCGAGCCGTGTTGCGTGCAGGTCGTGACGTCTTGCGCCGGTGAAGAGGCTGTCATGCAGGGGTTGGGCGCGCTGTTGCGCAGCGCCTGCATGGAATACCCGCATCTGAACGGACAGATTGTCGTGATGGACGATCTGGCGGCGCTGAGCGCGGAACAGCTGTATTTGCGCCTGCAGGCGGAAGCCGCCAGCGCAGCGCCGGCGGCGTGTTATCAGCACGGACAACGGCTGCTCCCGACCTGGGAAGCGCTAGAAAATAAAGATGCCGGAGCCGCAGCGCCCTGGCATGAGGATGGCGTTTATTGGGTGATCGGCGGGTTGGGCGGGCTTGGGCGAGCCATGGCGCTGGCTATTGCCGGCGCCGTCAAACCGGTGTTGATCCTGAGCGGGCGGCGCACGGCGGATGCTGAGCAGGATGCGTTTGCCGCCCGCCTGCGCGATCTGGGCGCCACGGTTGAATTCCGTGCGGTTGACGTGAGTGATGAAGACGCGATGCGCGATGCGGTGGCGGAAATTCTGGCGCGTCACGGACGCCTCAATGGCGTGATTCACTGCGCCGGCGTGCTGCGCGATCGTCTGCTGGCAAACATGAGCGACGATGAGATGAATGACGTGCTGGCGCCGAAGGTGTACGGCGCGGCGCAGCTGGACGCGGCTACGCGTGACGTCGCCCTGGACTGGATGGTGTTGTGCTCCTCCATCGCCGGCGCGTGGGGCAATATCGGCCAGGGCGGGTATGCGGCCGGCAACGGTTATCTGGATCATTTTGCACGTTATCGTCAGTCGCTGGTTGAACGGGGCGAGCGCCGCGGGAAAACCGTGTCAATTGGCTGGCCGGTGTGGGCCGGCAGCGGAATGCAGACTGACGAAGCGCGCCAGCGGCACATGTACCGGCAGGCGGGCATGATCGCTATGCCGGAAGCCGCGGGCGTGGCGGCGCTGGCGCAAGCGCTGATGCTGCCGCAGCCCTATTTGATCGCGCTGTACGGCGAGCGTCCGCGTTTACTGGCGTGGCTGCAAAACGGTGAAGCGTCGATCCGGCAATGGCGCCATCAGCGCGTTGAGGCCGTTGCGGCCGTACCGTCCGCGCAGGATGACGAACTACCGGCGCAGGTGGAACGGGTGATGATGGAACTGGTGGCCGCGCACCTGCATCTGCCGCCGGAGGTGCTTGATCGCGATACGCCGTTGGCAGAGTTCGGCTTTGACTCCATCACGCTGACGTCTTTCGGTTCATTGCTTAACGAACGTTACGGTCTGGTGCTCAGCCCCACGGTCTTTTTCGAAACGCCGACGCTGGGCGCTTTGGCTGAATATCTGGCCCGTGAGCATCGTGATGCGCTGGCAGCCGCGTTTTCTTCCCCGGCGTCGCCCGTACCTGCCGCAGCAGCGTCCGGCGCGGCGCCTTCCGTCCGTCGCCGCCGCCGTCCGCCGGTTATCCGCGCCGTAACGGCGGATGCCGAACCCATCGCGGTTATCGGGATGAGCGGTTGTTTCCCGCAGTCGCCGGATATCCCTGCTCTGTGGCAAAACCTGGTGGCGGGCCGCGACTGTATTACCGAACTGCCGCCCGATCGTTGGGAGGGTGGGGTGCGCCCGGCGATCAACCACGCTGGTGTTATTGAGAGCATTGGCGCATTCGATCCGCTGTTCTTCGGCATTTCACCGAGCGAAGCCCGGCTGATGGACCCGCAGCAACGTCTGCTGATGCTCTATGTTCATAAGGCCATTGAGGATGCGGGTTACTCGGTGCAAAGCCTGGCCGGTAGCAATACGGCGTTGTTGGTCGGCACCATGACTGGCGGATACGCCAAAATGTTGGCGCAGGCCGGCGTAGTCATCAGCGGTCACAGCGGTACCGGCCTGGCGGGATCGATGGGGCCGAACCGGATGAGCTACTGGCTGGATTGGCACGGACCGAGCGAACCGATTGAGACCGCCTGTTCCAGCTCATTGGTGGCCATTCATAAGGCCGTCGGGTTGCTGCGCAGCGGGGAGTGCGAACTGGCGGTGGCCGGTGGGGTGAACACCCTGTTGTCCGGTGATTTACTTGAGACGCTGACGCTAGCGGGCATGCTCAGTCAGGGGGGCCGCTGCCGGACGTTTTCGGCGCAGGCGGATGGTTATGTGCGCGGCGAAGGCGTCGGTATGTTGCTTCTCAAACCCCTGAGCGCCGCTGAACGCGACGGTGATCATATCTACGGCGTGATACGTGGTACGGCGCAGAACCACGGCGGCCGCGCCACCTCGCTGACCGCGCCGAATCCTCAGGCACAGGCCCGGTTGATTGAAAAAGCCATGCGTCAGGCCGGTATTGCGCCGGAAAGCGTGGGCTACATTGAGGCGCACGGTACCGGGACGGCGCTGGGCGATCCGGTGGAAATCGACGCCCTGAAACAGGCGTTCGGCAATCTGGCATCAGACCGTGCGCTGCCTATTGCCGGTTGCGGCCTGGGCACCATCAAAAGCAACATTGGCCACCTTGAGCTGGCGGCCGGTGTTGCCGGGGTGATAAAGGTCTTGCTGCAACTGCGTCATCGCCAGTTGGTTCCGAGCATTAACAGTGAACCGCGTAATCCGCATATCACCCTGGAGGGGCAGCCATTTTACGTGGTTGATCAGGGGCGCCCCTGGGCGGCGGCGGTCGATAACGCCGGCAAGACGCTGCCGCGGCGGGCCGGCGTCAGCTCGTTCGGCTTCGGCGGCGTGAATGCGCATGTGGTGCTGGAGGAGTATCAGGCAGCGCCTGCAACGAAGCCGTCCGCATCAGGGCCGGTGATTGTGGTGCTTTCCGCACGCAGTAAAGCGCAGTTGGACGCCTGTATCGTGAACCTCCATGGCCATCTTTGCGCTCATGACGTCAACCTGACCGATCTCGCATGGACGTTGCAGGCTGGCCGTGATGCGATGCCGGTGCGCATCGCTTTGGTTGCGGACAGCCAGCAGACGCTGATTGAGCGGCTTGCCCGCCTGATCAATGGCGACGTCGTACCGGAGCAAGTCTGGCGTGGCGAGGTGAAAGGTAATCAGCCGGTATTGTCGATATTTAATTCGGACGAGGATTTACACCGGGCCATCGCCACCTGGATCGATAAAGGCAAGCTGGCGAAGCTGGCTGAACTGTGGGTGCAGGGGCTGCCCGTTGACTGGCGGTCGATTTATGGCGAGGTCACGCCGCGCCGCCTTAGCCTGCCGACCTATCCTTTCGCGTTGCAGCGTTACTGGCTTACGGACGATGTGGTATCGGCGGCAGAACATGACGCGCCCCGTAGCGCGCCGCCGCAGCCGGTCTGCTTCAGTGAGGAATGGACGCTGCAGCCCGTTGCGGCAGGGGATGCCGGCAGCGCCGTTAAGCGCGTGGTCTGCCTGCTTGGCGACGCCGCACAGGAAGCGGCGGTGCAAACCTATTTCTCTGATGCGGCGCCGCAGGCCGTTGTGTGTTGCGTCAGCGATGGGGATCTGGCTGATGGGCTGCGCGCTGCCGCAGGGGAGGCGCGTCATATCGACGTCCTGCTGGATTTGCGCTCGGCAACGGCGGCTGATGAGGATGCCGTGCCTGTGCTGCACTTGCTCAGGGCGCTGCATGACGAACAGATCGTTTGCCAATGCCTGCTGTGGGCCGGGGGCTGTACTGATGACGCCGGGCAGGCTGTTCTGGAAGCCCGCATCGGGCTGGTGCGCTCACTGAAGTTCAGCTTCCCGGCGATGGCGGCGGTAACCATCAGCGAGCGGGCGGCGCAGCCAACGGCGTTCAGCGGCTGGCTGGCGCGCCTGTGGGCTGAGGTCAGCGCCGGAACGTATGAAGACGTGCTGTATCTGGATGGCGTACGCCATGTCTGTAGTCTGGTTTCTCTGCCGCTGCCGGTTCGCGACGCAACGGTATTCCGCCGTGGCGATACCTGTTGGATCACCGGCGGAAACGGTGGACTGGGCGCGCGGATTGCGCGTTATCTGGCGCAACAGCACGGCGTAAATCTGGTGCTGAGCGGCCGCCGCGAATCAGACGATGAAACACGGGCGTTGCTTGCCGAACTGGAAGCCTGCGGCGTCAGGGCCTGTTACATGCAGGCCGATGTGACTGATGCTGAGGCGATGGGCGAGGCTTACTGTCAGGCGAAAACGCTTTTTGACCGGATTGACGGCGTGGTTCATGCCGCCGGCGTGGCGGATCAGGCAGATATTCTGACGGTGAGCGACGCGCAGTTCCGTCAGGTGCTGGCAGCGAAAGTCACCGGTACGCGGGTACTTGATGCGTTGTTCAGCGAACAGCCGCCGCGCTTCATGTGTTATCTCAGTTCCGTTTCTGCCGCTATCGGCGACTTTGGCGGCGGGGCTTACGCCATGGCTAACCGCTTTATGCTGGCCCACGCCCGCTTGCGGGGCAACGGGGCGTTGGCCATCGGATGGCCGCTGTGGCGCGATGGCGCAATGGGCAGCGGCCGCAGCGATGATATGGCGCACTACCTGAGCGCCAGCGGTCAGCGGGCGTTGGAAAGCGACGAAGGCCTGCATTTACTGGAGGGCTTTCTTGGCGTGAATGACGGCAGACAGCCGCTGGTGATGGCGGGCGACGCCGCCCGCATGGAGCGGTTGCTGCGTCAGGCGCAGACGCGCCGTGTTATTGCCGTCGGGGCGGAGGATGACGCGCACCCGGTTATACCGGGGCAAGGCTATCGTCCTGAAATGAAAGGGCTGACCTTATCGCAGTGCATTTTGTGGGATCTGTCCGATCATATGCAGCGCTTGCTGGACCTGCCGCGTGACATGCTGGAGGCGGACGCGAATCTGGCTGAATACGGGGTAGATTCCGTGCGTTTGATTGAAATCACCCGGCTGCTCAATGCCCATTATGGCTTGTCGCTGACGCCGTCGGTCTTTTTCAGCCACGGTACGCTGGAGCAATTGGCCGCCTATCTTGAACAAGCGTTCGGCGCACGTATGGCGGCGTTTTACCAGCAGAGCGGCACGGTGGCTGAACCTCCGGCGGGCAGCCGGGTTCAGCCCTTACCGGTGACGGCCGACAGCGTATTGCCCGAGCCTGTGCCTGTGCCTGTGTCCGGGCCGCAGGCGCCGATTGCGATTATCGGCCTCAGCGGTCGTTTTCCTGACGCCCGGGATGCGGATGCCTTCTGGCAGCTTCTGGCGCAAGAGCGCTGCGTGATTGGGCCCTATCCCGAAGAGCGGGCCGGAGCCGCCGGAGGTTCGTCCGTTGGGCAGATGGCGGCGCTGCCCGGCATTGACGAGTTTGACCCGTTGTTTTTTAACATCGCGCCGCGCGAAGCGGAGGTGATGGACCCGCGCCAGCGCCTGTTGTTACAGGAAGCCTGGAAAGCGCTGGAGGATGCCGGTTACGGCAGCCTGCAACTGTCCCGGCACAAGATCGGCATGTTTGTCGGCGCTGAACAGGGGGATTATATCCGCCAGAATGGCGGGATACCCGAGGCTGCGGCGTTAACGGCCAACCATGATGCCATGCTGGCCGCGCGCCTGGCCTATGTGCTGGATCTGCACGGCCCGGCGATGACGCTCAATACGGCCTGTTCTTCCGGCCTGGTGGCTTTGCATCAGGCTTGCCGCAGCCTTGCGGCGGGAGATTGCGATACGGCCATCGTCGCCGGCGTCAACCTGATGACGACGCCATTGGCGCTGGAGGTGATGGCCCGCTCCGGCATGCTGTCATCAGACGGAACCTGCTATGCCTTTGATCGCCGTGCCAACGGTATGGTGGCGGGTGAAGCGTGCGTATCGTTGGTGATTAAGCCCCTGGCGCAGGCGCAGGCGGACGGCGATCCGGTGTATGCGACGATCGTGGGCAGCGGCATTAACTTCGATGGTAAAACCCAGGGGATTACCGCGCCGAGCGGCGCGGCGCAGGCCGCGTTGCTGGACGACATTTACCGGCGCAGCGGGATTAACCCGGATGCGCTCGACTACATCGTGACGCATGGCACCGGTACCCCGCTGGGTGACCCCGTGGAAATTAACGCGTTGTGCGATGCGTTCAGACCCTACAACCCGCGTAAGCAATACTGCGCCTTAACTTCCGTCAAACCCAACGTCGGGCACGCGCTGGCGGCATCAGGGCTGGTCAGCCTGGTGGCGTTGGTGCAGGCGTTGCGCCATGAAACCATTCCGGCAAGCCTGAACTGCAGCCAGGAGAGTGACTATATTGACTGGCCGGAAAGCCCGTTCTACGTCAACAAAGCGGCGCGTTCGTGGCCGGCTGAGGCTGCGCGGGCAAGGCTGGGCGCAGTCAGCGCCTTTGGCATGAGCGGCACCAATGCGCACGTGGTGATTCAGGGCGCGGAAGGCTGTGCGGTGCCGCCGCCGGCCGGGGAACTGCCGCCTTATCATCTGCTGGTGGTGTCGGCAAAAACAGCCGAAGCATTGCATCAGCGCTTAACGCAGCTTGAGGCGGCGCTGTCAGTAGGGCAGTGGGACGCGCAGGGGTTAAGGGCGATGAGCCATACCTTGCTGAATGGTCGTCAGCATTTTGCTCATCGCTGTGCGTTGGTGATTCAGGATGCGGAGGATGCCCGTTATGTCCTGCAGCAGGCGTTGCAGGGCGGCAAACGCAGCAACCTGTTCCACGGGCGGGTTGCGCGCGATTTTACGGCGCAGAAGGCGCTGCACACCTATGGCGAAACGCTGATTACCCATCTCGCCGGGCAGCAAGCGCCAGCTGTCATGCAGGAAACGCTGCTGGCGCTGGCGGATATGTATTGCCAGGGATATGCGTTGTCGTGGCCGGTGATGTTCGGGCCACGACCGCCGCAGCGGTTACATCTGCCGACGTACCCGTTCACCCGCGACCGTTACTGGTTACCGGACGCGCAGGCACAGACTCAGTCAGCGCCGCCGGCGGGCGGCAGCGGGCTGCATCCGCTGGTACAGCGCAACACGTCGGACTTTAGCCGCCAGCGCTACAGCACCACGCTGACCGGGCGGGAATGGTTCCTGCGCGACCATGTCGTGCAGGGGCAGCCCATCGTACCCGGCGTGGTGCAG
>NZ_QRAP01000024.1 GCF_003363015.1 Enterobacillus tribolii
CCCCATGCCGAACTCAGAAGTGAAACGCCGTAGCGCCGATGGTAGTGTGGGGCTTCCCCATGTGAGAGTAGGGAACTGCCAGGCTTTTATCAGTGAGAACCCCGGTCGGAAGGCCGGGGTTTTTGCATTTGTGGGTTTTACTCAATTATGGGTTTTACTCAACTCGATTTATTAATGATTTTCATTATCATTTAAGGCAATGTTCATCTAGAATACGATTTCTATTGTTAGCCTGGATGCTTATTATGAAATCATTGTTCCCTCTGATTATTGCCTCTGCACTAACCTTTGCCACTCCTTCTGTATTTTCTCAGGACGCCGCCAAATTTCAGCAGGCTTCTATCACAGTAACCAATTCAGACAGCCTGACGATTGTTCACGCTTCGGGTACGACGGAAGTGAAGACGAATCCCCAGCGCGTTGTGCTTTTTGATTTTGGTACCTACGATTCGCTACTTCAGCTCGGGCTTAATGAGCGCGTTGTTGCCCTTCCCGGTGCAAATGTTCCTGATTATCTTAAACAACATGTACCGGCGAATATGGCTGATGCCGGTGGAATGAAAACGCCGGATGTTGCTCTGATTACGTCACTGAAACCGGACCTGATCATTATTACCGGTCGTCAGGGGGCTTCCTATGACGCCTTATCCGCGATTGCTCCGACGCTGAATCTCAGCATCAACGGTAAAGACTACCTGTCTTCACTGAAAGGCAATCTCGAGGTCCTGGGGCAGATTTTTGGGGCAACGGATGCCGTTGGAAAAGAGTGGGAAAAGCTTCTTGTTCAGGTGAAACAGTCCCAGACGCAAATTGAACGGGCAGGGATACGTTCTCTGGCCCTGATGCACAATAACGGCAAACTGCTTCCGGCACATCAGGCTATTATTTTTGACGTGCTGAAAGCGAAGAAGCTGGCCTTCCCGGCTGCTGAAAAAGGAACGGAGAACAAGCGTAAAGCGGTAACTCCCGCAGAGATCGCACAACTTTCTCCCGGCGCTATTTTCATCATTGACCGAAGCGCCGCTATTGGCGCGGAAAAGATGGATCTGAAGGCTTTTGAAGAAGATCAGAATATTAAGAGCACTCCGGCTTCTCAGCATAAACGGATTGCCTACCTCACGCCGGATCTTTGGTATCTTTCCGGCGGCGGGCTGCAAAGCCTGGCGCTGCAAATTCAGGCAATCACCCACGTTTTGGGTGAGAAGTAATATGCCGCTGCGCTGCTTCCGGCAGAGTTCTAACCGGAAGCAGCGTGAATCTTGCCTTTTATCGTCGCAATAAGGGCCAAAGCAGCCCCGGATCGGGTAGACTAAGCGCAGTTTTATTCAACGGGATTGTCGTTTCATGTCCACTGCCCATACTTCTCTTACTGCTTTCAACTCATTCGGACTCAACGTTCATGCTAACCGCGTGATTACTGTCGATACGCCGGATGCATTATTTTCCTCCTGGCAACAGAGCCACCGTCAGCAGGAGCCTGTACTGATATTGGGTGGAGGAAGCAACGTGCTGTTTCTGGATGATTTTTCCGGCACGGTGATCCTCAACCGTATTCAGGGCATCGTGGCTTCTGAGCATGCGGATGCCTGGCATTTGCACGTCGGAGCGGGAGAGAATTGGCACCGGTTAGTTGAGTACACGTTGCAGGAAGGGATGTTTGGGCTGGAAAACCTGGCGTTAATTCCCGGATGCGCCGGTTCCGCACCGATCCAGAATATTGGCGCCTATGGCGTTGAATTCCAGCATGTGTGTGAATATGTGGACGTGCTAAATCTGCGTAACGGAGATACACAACGGTTAACGGCCCAGGAATGTTGTTTTGGTTATCGTGACAGCATTTTCAAACATGCTTATCACGATGGGTATGCGATTACGGCTATTGGCCTGCAATTGCCCAAACAATGGCAGCCGGTGTTAAGTTATGGCGATCTTACACAGCTTGATCCTCAAACGGTAACTCCCCGTCAGGTATTTGACTCCGTTTGTCACATGCGGCGAACGAAGCTCCCCGATCCTGCGGTAACCGGAAATGCCGGGAGTTTCTTTAAAAACCCTATTGTGAGTGCTGAGCATGCAGACGGTATCCGGAAAAACTATCTTGATATGCCCGCCTATCCACAGCGTGATGGCTCGGTAAAGTTAGCGGCCGGGTGGCTTATCGATCGCTGCGATCTGAAAGGCTTTCATATCGGAGGGGCTGCCGTACATGAGCGGCAGGCATTGGTGCTGATCAATAAGGATAACGCGACCAGCCAGGATATTCTGTTGCTGGCGAAGCATGTACGTGAACAGGTTATGGTGCGTTTTTCCGTAGACCTGGAGCCGGAAGTGAGATTTATTGCCGCAGAGGGTGAGGTTGATGCTGTGGAGGCTCTGTCATGAAAGATATTACGGTTCCTCTGAAGCTGGTTGGCGTACTTTCTGACGGCGAATTTCATTCAGGTGAACAGCTGGGCGAGCAGCTTGGCATGACCAGAGCGGGCATCAATAAGCATATCCAGACGATCCGTGAATGGGGCATCGATGTTTTCACCGTGCCGGGGAAAGGCTACAGTCTTCCCGCTCCTATGCATTTGCTGGATGAACAGAAAATATCTGCCCTGTTGCCTGAAGGACGGGTGACGGTGCTGCCCGTGGTTGATTCTACCAACCAATATTTATTGGACCGGATAGCCGGGCTGCAATCCGGTGATGCCTGTGTCGCTGAATATCAGCAAGCTGGGCGCGGACGGCGCGGGCGCCAGTGGTTTTCTCCTTTTGGCGCGAATCTTTACCTTTCAATGTTCTGGCGCCTGGAGCAGGGCCCCGCGGCGGCGATGGGGCTCAGCCTGGTTATCGGTATCGTGATGGCTGAGGTACTGCGTGAGCTGGGCGCGGAGGGCGTAAAAGTTAAGTGGCCTAACGATCTCTACCTGAATGATAAGAAGCTCTCCGGCATTTTGGTTGAGCTTACGGGAAAAACCGGTGATGCGGCGAATATTGTTATCGGCGCGGGAATTAACCTCTCAATGCGGACGCCCGATCCTGATGTTGTTAACCAGCAATGGATAAATTTGCAGGAAGCCGGCATCTCGGTTGATCGAAATGTTCTGGTAGCCCGGTTGCTCAAGTGCCTGCGCGAAACGCTAAAATCATTTGAAGTTCAGGGGCTGGCGCCTTTTATCGCACGTTGGCAGGCTCTGGATAATTTTATCGACAGGCCTGTGAAGCTGTTAATCGGCGAGCAAAGGATTTATGGCATTGCCCGGGGTATTGATGCTCAGGGGGCATTACTGTTGGAGCAGGACGGAGAAATTGTGCCTTACATCGGTGGGGAAATATCGCTGCGGGGGGCATAAATTTGTTGGGGCGGGAGAAAGCACGCTCTTTCTCCCGCAAGGGTTTTATTTTCTCAGACGTACGCATTCAACGGCATGATTTGAACCTTTGGTCATAATCAGGCTGGCCCGCTCGCGGGTGGGGAGAATATTTTGCGTCAGATTCAGCCCGTTAATTTCTTTCCATAATCCCGTCGCGATTTCGACCGCCTCTGATTCCGGCAGTTGTGCATAATGGTGGAAATATGAGTCAGGATCGGAAAATGCGCCCTGGCGGAATTTCAGGAAGCGGCTAATGTACCAATCCTGCAGTAATGTTTCCGGCGCGTCGACATAGATAGAGAAGTCAACGAAGTCAGACACGAAAACCCGATGTGGATCATGGGGATAGTCCATTCCGCTCTGCAAAACGTTCAGACCTTCCAAAATTAATATATCCGGCTGTTCGATGACTTTGTAACGGTCCGGAATAACATCATAAATAAGATGGGAATACTGAGGGGCCATAACCTTCGGAGCGCCAGACTTTATTTCCGAAACGAAACGCACCAGATTATGCATATCATAAGACAGCGGAAATCCTTTTTTCTTCATCAAGCCACGTTCTTGCAGAACATGGTTAGGATGCAAAAAGCCATCCGTGGTGATCAATTCGACTTTACGGTGTTCCGGCCAGCGGCTGAGCAGCGCCTGCAATAAGCGGGCAGTCGTACTTTTCCCGACGGCAACGCTGCCAGCGATGCCGATAATGTAAGGGATTCGCTGCCCATTGGTTCCCAGAAACTGCTCCAGAACTGCCTGGCGACGCAGGTTCGAGCTGAAATAGAAGTTCAGCAAGCGGGAAAGGGGAAGATAAATCTGGGCAACTTCATCCAGGGAAAGGTCTTCGTTAATCCCTTTGAGATTAATGATCTCTTCTTCCGTCAGGGTCAACGGGACAGAATCACGCAGCGCCGCCCATTGTTGGCGATTGAATTGCAGGTAAGGCGTCGCCAGAGATTGCTCTTTCTTCATAGTCTTAATTCTGCCTGTCAGCGCGAACCAGGAGCAGATTCACTCCGGATGAAATAAGTCGTCCATTATAAACGGCTTCAATTGATACACGGTATTTTTTTGAAAAACGCGTATCAATCTACGTGATGGCGGTTATACGATCAAGAAAGGAGAGCGGGATAAACGCGGCAGCCAGAATATTGGCTGCCGGAAAATGGGGGTCAACCGGCTTTGGCCTGGCGTTCCAGGGTAAAAAGGCGTTTGTAATAAATTGCGGTTGGGTGGTAGCGCCCGTCCGGCGAAGATGCGTAGTCGGGAATTTCCCCCAGGCGCAGATATCCTTCCGACTGATAAAACGCTTCCGCAGCAGAACCCGCCTGAGTATCCAGATACAGTAAGCCACGCCGGGCCGCCATTGCGGCAGCTTCCAATGCCGTCATTAGCTGATGGGCAATCCCCAAACGCCGGGCGCGGCTGTGAACGATCAGCTTTTGCACTTCCGCGCGATTCTGCCCGTTGGGCTTCTGGCACAGCGCCAGTTGAGCGGTTCCGACTACGCTTTCCGTATCGCGGGCGATCCATAACATTAGGGTTCCCTTAGCGATTTCTGGCCGTAAGCTGTGAAAATAGCTTTCTGCGTCAGCGTGTGCGATTTGCGTGTCGTAGCCCAGCGAGGCTCCGTGAGCAATGGCGTCCGTCAGAAGTCGCGCCAGTTCCGACCGGTAAATGGGAAGCGTTGCCGCATTGAGTTGGACGATTTTCATCAGATTGCCCTCCGGGATAATGTTATTTATTCATCAAGCAAAGAGCGGGCCAGTGTGAAGCGGCCGGTCTTCAGGGAGGAAGCGCGTTATTATTATAGAAGACTGCCCAATATTAGGGCGCAGAGTCCCGATTTTCGTGCAGAGTACATCGCTGTTTCAGCGGGGGTAACATGGAAAATTGGAATGATTATCGCAAAGAAAACAGAGATTACACTGTTTTTGAGCGTTTTATGACCGAAGATACGCAAAACTGAATTTTTTTGTTGCATAGAGCGCCGCCACTACCTAGAATGCGCTGCACTTGATGCCGGCTTAGCTCAGTAGGTAGAGCAACTGACTTGTAATCAGTAGGTCGCCAGTTCGATTCCGGCAGCCGGCACCATCAAGTGAAAAAATCAGGTGGGGTTCCCGAGCGGCCAAAGGGAGCAGACTGTAAATCTGCCGTCTCAGACTTCGAAGGTTCGAATCCTTCTCCCACCACCATTTTCGCCTTCGCGAATGATTTATGATGAGATGTGGCAGGCCGTAGTTTGGGCCGTATGTCTCAGAAAGTAACGGGAACAGATAACAGACTTCCCGGTTCTACAGAAAAATCAGGTAGCCGAGTTCCAGGATGCGGGCATCGTATAATGGCTATTACCTCAGCCTTCCAAGCTGATGATGCGGGTTCGATTCCCGCTGCCCGCTCCAAGTTTGTGCTGATATAGCTCAGTTGGTAGAGCGCACCCTTGGTAAGGGTGAGGTCGGCAGTTCGAATCTGCCTATCAGCACCACTCCTTCATTCTCCCCCCTGATTTTACTCTGTAAACAAAATTCAATAAGCATGCCTGCTGTCAGCTGGCGTGGTTGATGTGGTGATATCACCGATTTATCCGTGTCTTAGAGGGACAATCGATGTCTAAAGAAAAGTTTGAACGTACAAAACCGCACGTTAACGTCGGTACTATCGGCCACGTTGACCACGGTAAAACTACCCTGACCGCGGCCATTACTACCGTTCTGGCTAAAACCTACGGTGGTCAGGCTCGTGCATTTGATCAGATCGATAACGCGCCGGAAGAAAAAGCGCGTGGTATTACCATCAACACTTCTCACGTTGAATACGATACCCCGACCCGTCACTACGCTCACGTAGACTGCCCGGGCCACGCCGACTATGTTAAAAACATGATTACCGGTGCTGCCCAGATGGACGGCGCGATCCTGGTTGTTGCTGCGACTGACGGCCCGATGCCGCAGACCCGTGAGCACATCCTGCTGGGTCGTCAGGTAGGCGTTCCGTACATCATCGTGTTCCTGAACAAGTGCGA
>NZ_QRAP01000025.1:0-3167 GCF_003363015.1 Enterobacillus tribolii
GCCGCCAGCGCTACAGCACCACGCTGACCGGGCGGGAATGGTTCCTGCGCGACCATGTCGTGCAGGGGCAGCCCATCGTACCCGGCGTGGTGCAGCTGGAGTGGGCGCGCGCCGCCGTGGCGCTGGCGCTCGGGGAAGAGAAGGCGGAGGCGGAGATCGGCCTGCAGCAGGTGGTCTGGCTGCGCCCGCTGGCGGTGTCCGGGGAAATAACCGTGCATATCGGGCTGACGCCGGGCGACGACGGCCGTATCCGCTACGAGATCTACAGTGAGGCCGGGACGCAGACGCTGGTTTACGGGCAGGGGTATGCCCGGGCCGGTGATGCGCCGGCGCTGCCGCAGTTCGATCTCGCCGCGCTGCGCAGTGCGTGCAGCGAAGAGATCGACGGCGCAGAGCTGTACCACCGCTTTGCGTGCGGCGGGATGCACTACGGCGCCAGCTTCCGGGCTATCCGGCGCCTCGGCGCGGCGCAGGGGATGGCGCTGGGCGAGCTGGCGCTCGCGGCTGACCGGGAGTCCGGCTACCGCTGGCATCCGGCGCTGATGGACGGCGCCCTGCAAAGCCTGGTCGGGCTGATGGGCGACGACGCAGGCATGGCGCTGCCGTTCTCCCTGCAGGCGGTAACGGCGAAGGGGCCGATGCCGGCCCGGGTCTGGGCGCTGGCGCGGCCGGCGCAGCAGGACGGCGGGCAGTGGGACATCGACATCCTTGATGAACAGGGGCAGCAGGTGATGCGCCTGGCCGGGTTCAGCACCCGGCCGGTGGGCGGCGGGCATGACGCGCCCCGCCGGGAGGCGGAGGTTGCTGATGTTGTTGCTGATGCCGCACCGGCCCCTGTCCGGGGCGATATGACCCTGATACCGCAGTGGATCGCCGACGGGCGGGAAGCCACGGACTGGCCGGAGGCGGTGACGCTGACTGCCGGCCCGGACGGCGGCGACCCGGCGGCGGCATTGCCGGCGGAAGCGCAACATCTGCTGTGGCCGGTGCACGCCGGGGATACCGCGCCGGTGCTGACCGGCCTGCGGCTGGTCAGCGCGCTGCTGGCGCGGGGCTACGCCGCCCGTCCGCTGTGCCTGAGCGTGCTGACCACCCAGGCGCTGGGAACGGCGCCGGATGAAGACGCGGATGCGGGGCAGGCCGCGCTGCATGGCCTGCTCGGTGCGCTGGCGAAGGAGTACCCGCACTGGCGGGTGCGGGTGCTGGATTTACCGGCCGGAGCGCAGGCGGAGAGCGGCTGGCAGCGGCAGCCGGCGGAGAGCACGGGTAACCCGCGGGCCTGGCGCGACGGGCGCTGGCTGCGTGAGACGCTGGTGCCGTGCCGGGCGGCGCCGGCGGCGGCCGTACCGGGCGGGGCTTACCGCCGGGGCGGGGTGTATGTGGTGCTCGGCGGGGCCGGCGGTATCGGCATGGCGTTCAGCGAGTACCTGGTGACGCACTACCAGGCGCGGCTGGTGTGGCTGGGGCGGCGTGAAGAGGATGATGCCATCCGGGCGGCCTGCGACCGGCTGGCGGCGGCCGGGCCGCGGCCGCTGTACCTGCAGGCGGATGCCACCGACCGTGACGCGCTGACGCTGGCGCACGGGGTTATCCGCGAGCGGATGGGGGCGATACACGGAGTGGTGCACAGCGCGATTGTGCTGGCGGACCAGAGCCTGGCGCGGATGGACGAGGCGCGGTTCGCATCGGCGCTGAGGGCGAAGACGGAGACCGCGCAGCACCTTGACGCGGTGTTCGGCGACGAGGCGCTGGACTTCATGCTCTATTTCTCCTCGCTGCAAAGCTTCAGCAAGTCGCCCGGGCAGTCGAACTATGCGGCAGGGTGTTGCTTCCTGGACGCCTTTGCCCATGTGCAGCGTGCGCGCCGGCCCTATGCGGTGAAGGTGATGCACTGGGGCTACTGGGGCAGCGTGGGCGTGGTGGCGGACGAGGGCTACCGCGCGCGGATGGCGAAGCTGGGGCTGGGGTCGGTAGAGCCGGGTCCGGCGATGGCGGCGCTGGAAGCGCTGCTGAACGGGCCGCTGACGCGTCAGGTGTTCGTGAACGTGAGCGGCGGCGCGGCGGCCAGGGCGCTGGCGGGGGAAAGCGGGCTGGAGGCGTGCGTGGCGCCGGCCGCGGAGGCGGTGACGCTGGCGGCCGGGCAGGCGCCGGCGCTCCCGGCGGCGATAACGGCGGTGATGGCGGCGGAGGCGCAGCTGGTGCCGTTGCTGTGGGCGCGGCTGGCGGCGCTGGGGTGGCTGGCGGCGGACTTTGTCGCGCCGGCGGCCTACCGTCGCTGGCGGGAGACCTCGCTGACGCTGTTGCGTGAGGCCGGGGTGACGGCGGACGCGGAGCCCCCGCAGTGGGAAGAGGCATGGGCGGCGTGGGAGGCGCAGGTTGCGCCGGTGAGCGGGACGCCGCAGATACGGCTGGTGAATGCGATGCTGACGGCGTTGCCGGCCATCCTGCAGGGCGAGCAGGCGGCGACGGCGGTGATGTTCCCGGCGACGGGGCCGAACCTGGTGGAGGCGGTGTACCGCGGAGATCCGCTGAGCGACGCGTTCAACACGCTGCTGGCCGACCGGCTGGAGAGCTACGTGCGCGCCCGCGGGCCGTCGGCGCGGCTGCGGATCCTGGAGATAGGGGCGGGGACAGGCGGCACCAGCGCCACGCTGTTTGCGCGTCTGGCGCCCTATGCGGAGCAGATAGCGGAGTACACCTATACCGATATCTCGCCGTACTTCCTGACGCATGCGCAGACGCACTATGCCCGGACGGCGCCGTACCTGCGTACGCAGCGGCTGGATATCAGTCGCAGCCCGCAGGCGCAGGGGATAGCGGCGGGGCAGTATGACGTGGTGGTGGCGGCCAACGTGCTGCATGCGACGGCGGATATCCGCGCCACGCTGCAACATACGCAGAGCGTGATGAAGCGTCACGGGCTGCTGCTGCTCAATGAAATCACGTCGTTCAGCCTGTTCTCGCACCTGACGTTCGGGCTGCTGGACGGGTGGTGGCAGGCGCAGGACACGGCGCTGCGGGTGGCGGGTACGCCGGCGCTGGCGCCGGAGACGTGGCGGCGGGTGCTGACGGCCCGGGGGTTTTACGGGGTGCGCAGCTACGCGCAGGCGGGGCAGCAAATCGTGGAGGCGATGAGCGACGGGGTTATGCTGCTGGCGGCGCAGGCG
>NZ_QRAP01000025.1:3642-5089 GCF_003363015.1 Enterobacillus tribolii
AGCCGGTGGCGATCATCGGCATGAGCGGGAGCTTCCCGCAGTCGGCGGATATTGACGCGCTGTGGCACAACCTGCGGGCAGGACGGGACTGTATCAGTACGCTGCCGGCGGCCCGCTGGGGCGCGATGGCGGCGGAGACGATGCCGCAGGCCGGGGTGCTGGAGGAGACGGTGTATTTTGACCCGCTGTTCTTCGGCATCTCACCGCGCGAGGCGGTGTCGATGGATCCGCAGCAGCGGCTGCTGATGCAGCATGTGTGCCGCGTTATCGAAGATGCCGGGTACTCGACGCAGAGCCTGTCCGGCAGCGATACGGCCCTGCTGGTCGGCACCAGCGGCAGCGGCTACGGTCAGCTTTTGCTGAACAACGGCGGCAATGTTGAGGGGTATACGGCGTCGGGCATCGTTTCTTCTATGGGCCCAAACCGGATGAGTTACTGGCTGAACTGGCACGGCCCCAGCGAACCGATCGAAACGGCCTGCTCCAGCTCACTGGTGGCGATCCACCGGGCGGTGGGGCTGCTGCGCAGCGGGCAGTGCAGCCTGGCGGTGGCTGGCGGGGTGAACACGCTGTTGTCGCCGGAAGCGTATAAAACTTTCTCACGGGCGGGCATGCTCAGCCCGGGCGGGCGCTGCCGGACCTTCTCGGCGCAGGCGGACGGTTACGTGCGCGGCGAGGGTGTCGGGATGCTGATGCTCAAGCCGCTGAGTGCGGCGGAGCGCGACGGCGACCATATCTACGGGCTTATCGTGGGCAGCGCGGAAAATCACGGCGGACGTGCGGCCTCGCTGACGGCGCCGAACCCGAACGCGCAGGCGCGGTTGATCGTGCAGGCGGTAAGGGAGGCCGGGCTTAAACCGGAAGCGATAGGGTATATCGAAGCGCACGGGACGGGCACGGCGCTGGGCGATCCGATAGAGGTGCAGGGCCTGCATCAGGCATTCCGCACCCTGAGCGACGGTGAACCCCTGGCGGCAGAAAGCTGCGGCCTGGGCACGATCAAAAGCAATATCGGGCACCTTGAAATGGCGGCGGGCGTGGCAGGGGTGATCAAGACGGTGCTGCAGCTGCAACACCGGGAGCTGGTCGCCAGCCTGAACAGCCAGCCGCTGAATCCGCATATCCACCTGGAAGGCAGCCCGTTCTACGTGGTGGATACGCGGCGATCGTGGGCGGCCCCGGCGGGGCGCGATGGCGAAACGCTGCGGCGCAGCGCGGGGGTGAGCTCGTTCGGCTTCGGCGGGGTGAACGCCCATATCCTGCTGCAGGAGTACCCGGCGCGGGCCCGTGCGGCAGAGGCAGAGGCGGAGACGGGAACGGTGGTCATCGTGCTGTCGGCGCGCAGTCAGGAGGCGCTGATGCGGCGTGCGGAACAGCTGTCAGCGCACCTGTCGCAACAGGCGGTGAACCTGACGGATCTGGCGTATACGCTGCAGGTAGGGCGTGA
>NZ_QRAP01000026.1 GCF_003363015.1 Enterobacillus tribolii
AAAAGTCTTGAAGAGTGAACAACAGTTAATTCATTACGAACTAACAGTAAGATTCTTTGAGCATCAAACTTTAATTGAAGAGTTTGATCATGGCTCAGATTGAACGCTGGCGGCAGGCCTAACACATGCAAGTCGAGCGGCAGCGGGGGGAAGCTTGCTTCCCCGCCGGCGAGCGGCGGACGGGTGAGTAATGTCTGGGAAACTGCCTGATGGAGGGGGATAACCACTGGAAACGGTGGCTAATACCGCATAACGTCGCAAGACCAAAGAGGGGGACCTTCGGGCCTCTTGCCATCAGATGTGCCCAGATGGGATTAGCTAGTAGGTGGGGTAATGGCTCACCTAGGCGACGATCCCTAGCTGGTCTGAGAGGATGACCAGCCACACTGGAACTGAGACACGGTCCAGACTCCTACGGGAGGCAGCAGTGGGGAATATTGCACAATGGGCGCAAGCCTGATGCAGCCATGCCGCGTGTATGAAGAAGGCCTTCGGGTTGTAAAGTACTTTCAGCGGGGAGGAAGGTGCTGAGTTTAATACACTCAGCAATTGACGTTACCCGCAGAAGAAGCACCGGCTAACTCCGTGCCAGCAGCCGCGGTAATACGGAGGGTGCAAGCGTTAATCGGAATTACTGGGCGTAAAGCGCACGCAGGCGGTTGATTAAGTCAGATGTGAAATCCCCGGGCTTAACCTGGGAACTGCATTTGAAACTGGTCAGCTTGAGTCTCGTAGAGGGGGGTAGAATTCCAGGTGTAGCGGTGAAATGCGTAGAGATCTGGAGGAATACCGGTGGCGAAGGCGGCCCCCTGGACGAAGACTGACGCTCAGGTGCGAAAGCGTGGGGAGCAAACAGGATTAGATACCCTGGTAGTCCACGCTGTAAACGATGTCGACTTGGAGGTTGTTCCCTTGAGGAGTGGCTTCCGGAGCTAACGCGTTAAGTCGACCGCCTGGGGAGTACGGCCGCAAGGTTAAAACTCAAATGAATTGACGGGGGCCCGCACAAGCGGTGGAGCATGTGGTTTAATTCGATGCAACGCGAAGAACCTTACCTACTCTTGACATCCACAGAAGGTCTCAGAGATGAGACTGTGCCTTCGGGAACTGTGAGACAGGTGCTGCATGGCTGTCGTCAGCTCGTGTTGTGAAATGTTGGGTTAAGTCCCGCAACGAGCGCAACCCTTATCCTTTGTTGCCAGCGATTCGGTCGGGAACTCAAAGGAGACTGCCGGTGATAAACCGGAGGAAGGTGGGGATGACGTCAAGTCATCATGGCCCTTACGAGTAGGGCTACACACGTGCTACAATGGCGTATACAAAGAGAAGCGACCTCGCGAGAGCAAGCGGACCTCATAAAGTACGTCGTAGTCCGGATTGGAGTCTGCAACTCGACTCCATGAAGTCGGAATCGCTAGTAATCGTGGATCAGAATGCCACGGTGAATACGTTCCCGGGCCTTGTACACACCGCCCGTCACACCATGGGAGTGGGTTGCAAAAGAAGTAGGTAGCTTAACCTTCGGGAGGGCGCTTACCACTTTGTGATTCATGACTGGGGTGAAGTCGTAACAAGGTAACCGTAGGGGAACCTGCGGTTGGATCACCTCCTTACCTAATGATGCGTGATTTTGTGACGTGTCCACACAGATTGTCTGATGAAATGTGCAGAGCGCGCGCGTCTGCGAAGAAGACTTTGTGTCCCCTTCGTCTAGAGGCCTAGGACACCGCCCTTTCACGGCGGTAACAGGGGTTCGAATCCCCTAGGGGACGCCACGCGTGGTGACGGGTGAAAGGCGTTGCCAGATATATCTCAAAGCAGACTGCTAAGTCTGGTTTGAGATATTTGCTCTTTAACAATCCGGAACAAGCTGAAAATTTGAAACGATGATTAGTCTTTATGATTAATCACGAGTCTCTCAACAAACTTGCATCCCGAAACATCTTCGGGTTGTGAGGTTAAGCGACTAAGCGTACACGGTGGATGCCTAGGCAGTCAGAGGCGATGAAGGACGTGCTAATCTGCGATAAGCGCCGGTAAGGTGATATGAACCGCTATACCCGGCGATGTCCGAATGGGGAAACCCGGTGCACTTGTGCATCATCATTAACTGAATCCATAGGTTAATGAGGCGAACCAGGGGAACTGAAACATCTAAGTACCCTGAGGAAAAGAAATCAACCGAGATTCCCCCAGTAGCGGCGAGCGAACGGGGAAAAGCCCAGAACCTGAATCATCAGCTGCAGTAGTGGAAGCGTCTGGAAAGTCGCGCGATACAGGGTGATAGCCCCGTACACGAAAGTGCAGTTGGTGTGAGTTCGATGAGTAGGGCGGGACACGTGACATCCTGTCTGAATATGGGGGGACCATCCTCCAAGGCTAAATACTCCTGACTGACCGATAGTGAACCAGTACCGTGAGGGAAAGGCGAAAAGAACCCCGGCGAGGGGAGTGAAAGAGAACCTGAAACCGTGTACGTACAAGCAGTGGGAGCCCTGATTTATCAGGGTGACTGCGTACCTTTTGTATAATGGGTCAGCGACTTATATTCTGTAGCAAGGTTAACCGAATAGGGGAGCCGCAGGGAAACCGAGTCTTAACTGGGCGTTAAGTTGCAGGGTATAGACCCGAAACCCGGTGATCTAGCCATGGGCAGGTTGAAGGTTGGGTAACACTAACTGGAGGACCGAACCGACTAATGTTGAAAAATTAGCGGATGACTTGTGGCTGGGGGTGAAAGGCCAATCAAACCGGGAGATAGCTGGTTCTCCCCGAAAGCTATTTAGGTAGCGCCTCGTGAACTCATCTTCGGGGGTAGAGCACTGTTTCGGCTAGGGGGTCATCCCGACTTACCAACCCGATGCAAACTACGAATACCGAAGAATGTTATCACGGGAGACACACGGCGGGTGCTAACGTTCGTCGTGAAGAGGGAAACAACCCAGACCGCCAGCTAAGGTCCCAAAGTCATGGTTAAGTGGGAAACGATGTGGGAAGGCCCAGACAGCCAGGATGTTGGCTTAGAAGCAGCCATCATTTAAAGAAAGCGTAATAGCTCACTGGTCGAGTCGGCCTGCGCGGAAGATGTAACGGGGCTAAACCATGCACCGAAGCTGCGGCAGCGACGCTCAGGCGTTGTTGGGTAGGGGAGCGTTCTGTAAGCCTGTGAAGGTGTGCTGTGAGGCATGCTGGAGGTATCAGAAGTGCGAATGCTGACATAAGTAACGATAATGCGGGTGAAAAACCCGCACGCCGGAAGACCAAGGGTTCCTGTCCAACGTTAATCGGGGCAGGGTGAGTCGACCCCTAAGGCGAGGCTGAAAAGCGTAGTCGATGGGAAACAGGTTAATATTCCTGTACTTGGTGTTACTGCGAAGGGGGGACGGAGAAGGCTAGGCTATCCGGGCGACGGTTGTCCCGGTTCAAGCGTGTAGGTGTGGTGACCTGGCAAATCCGGTTACCTTTAACACTGAGGCGTGATGACGAAGCTCTACGGAGCTGAAGTAGTTGATGCCCTGCTTCCAGGAAAAGCCTCTAAGCTCCAGGTAACACGAAATCGTACCCCAAACCGACACAGGTGGTCAGGTAGAGAATACTCAGGCGCTTGAGAGAACTCGGGTGAAGGAACTAGGCAAAATGGTGCCGTAACTTCGGGAGAAGGCACGCCGGCAATAGGTGAAGTGACTTGCTCATGGAGCCGAAGCCGGTCGAAGATACCAGCTGGCTGCAACTGTTTAATAAAAACACAGCACTGTGCAAACACGAAAGTGGACGTATACGGTGTGACGCCTGCCCGGTGCTGGAAGGTTAATTGATGGGGTTATCCGTAAGGAGAAGCTCTTGATCGAAGCCCCAGTAAACGGCGGCCGTAACTATAACGGTCCTAAGGTAGCGAAATTCCTTGTCGGGTAAGTTCCGACCTGCACGAATGGCGTAATGATGGCCAGGCTGTCTCCACCCGAGACTCAGTGAAATTGAACTCGCTGTGAAGATGCAGTGTACCCGCGGCAAGACGGAAAGACCCCGTGAACCTTTACTATAGCTTGACACTGAACATTGAGCCTTGATGTGTAGGATAGGTGGGAGGCTTTGAAGCGTGGACGCCAGTCTGCGTGGAGCCGACCTTGAAATACCACCCTTTAATGTTTGATGTTCTAACGTAGACCCGTAATCCGGGTTGCGGACAGTGTCTGGTGGGTAGTTTGACTGGGGCGGTCTCCTCCCAAAGCGTAACGGAGGAGCACGAAGGTTAGCTAATCCTGGTCGGACATCAGGAGGTTAGTGCAAAGGCATAAGCTAGCTTGACTGCGAGAGTGACGGCTCGAGCAGGTGCGAAAGCAGGTCTTAGTGATCCGGTGGTTCTGAATGGAAGGGCCATCGCTCAACGGATAAAAGGTACTCCGGGGATAACAGGCTGATACCGCCCAAGAGTTCATATCGACGGCGGTGTTTGGCACCTCGATGTCGGCTCATCACATCCTGGGGCTGAAGTAGGTCCCAAGGGTATGGCTGTTCGCCATTTAAAGTGGTACGCGAGCTGGGTTTAGAACGTCGTGAGACAGTTCGGTCCCTATCTGCCGTGGGCGTTGGAGAATTGAGGGGGGCTGCTCCTAGTACGAGAGGACCGGAGTGGACGCATCACTGGTGTTCGGGTTGTCATGCCAATGGCATTGCCCGGTAGCTACATGCGGAAGAGATAAGTGCTGAAAGCATCTAAGCACGAAACTTGCCCCGAGATGAGTTCTCCCTTGGACCTAGAGTCCACTAAAGGAACGTTGAAGACGACGACGTTGATAGGTCGGGTGTGTAAGCGCAGCGATGCGTTGAGCTAACCGATACTAATGAACCGAGAGGCTTAACCTTACAACACCGAAGGTGTTTTGGTGAGAGAC
>NZ_QRAP01000027.1 GCF_003363015.1 Enterobacillus tribolii
AACAGGCCACTCTTTTTCTTCTCTTTCAGGTAGTAATGCGATTCTTCTTCCGTCGCCGCTTTAATGGTGACGTTATTGCCCGCATTCAGCGCCACGTTGCCGTCGCCCACCACCTGCGAACCGGTGACCTTCAGGTCGTTGCCGGCGGAGACCTTCACGTTGTCGCCGGAAAGCAGGGTGCCTGCCTCGCGGGTGGCGTAGTCTTCCTGCACGATTGCAGGGGAATGGCTGCGGGAGATTGGCGCGGATGAGGGCACCACGTTGGATGTGGGGATTGCGGCGGGCGTCGTTCGTGTTCGGGTGGCGGAAGCGTAGCATTGAGAACAGGCTCCCGGCCTTAGGGCCGGGAGTGTACAAGTTCATTGTATTTGATAAGGTTTATCTTATTGGATCGAGGTTATTATTCCAGATTTTTTACAACTACAGAACCTGACATTATTTCCTTAGGAAGTATATATATTATCTTTCTTACTTCCTCTGGAAGTTGATCATATCTCAAGCAAACTTTGGGTTTAGCTATCAATTTATAGCAACTATCATCCCTACGTATATCATAACTACAAATCCCTTTGCATGCTATATTGATAAAGGACTGTAAATAACGTTCGCGCTGCTCTTGTGTTAAAAATAAAGGTAAGTTCTCCTCAATTATCTCAATATCTGTCGACACACCCAAAGAATGAAAGTAATCGTAAATAATTTCATAATTATCAATGAACCTCCTAACTTCCTCTGGCATTTCACAACCTCCTCCTGTTGCAAAGTGCGCTAAAAGGCCATCTTTGTAAGACGAGAACCAGTCTAAATCATTAGATTCTAAAAACTCATCATCCATATACATAATTATTTAGCCCCCAAAATATTTGTACAGTTCTCACAGCGAGGAACTAACTCATCTGTTCTCGGGCGAACTGCGGGTGTAAATTTGATATCCTTAAGTGTTAGATTAGGATTAGATAGTAGAAGCTCATTTTGCAGTTCTATATTCTGCGCAACCCATAAAAGCCGGAAAACGTGGCGCTGGATGAGGGAAAATCAGAAGCCAAAGTAATTTATCAACCTGTTTACTCGCCATGGGTGAATCACGCCGAACTGCTCTGGCAGTCGCTTCACGACACGATCCTCCGAAATCATCAGTACTGTTCGATGTGGCGATTGTTGAACAAGGTTCATTATTTTATAGAAACCGTGAGCCCATTCCCCAGAGGTCAACATGGGCTGGCAAAAGTGTAGTGGCATTAGGCGAGGCCGTTTTAAGATTATTCGCCATACATTTTCGGAAAGTACTCATTGATTTTATCATTGAAAAATATTCTATCCGTAGTAAAATCAGCTGTATTAGAAACAGTTATTCCATAACGAAGTTCTTTAGGAAAGTCCTCAATAGAAGCATAAACAGTCGGCATTAAATACCTAAAATAGTCTCCCATTTTTGTTTCACCATCATAACCAACTGGATAATCTTGCCCTGGATTATCTCCTTCTATACCATGATAAACAAAAAAGCCTTTTCTTGAAGGCAAGTTACATTCTCTTGGACTTCTGTCGTAACTAGAACGCCCTTTTATAAGTTGTTCAACATCTTTTCGAATTGGTAAATGATGAAATCTTAAGCCTGAATAGAGATCTAATATAGTACTACCTCGCTTATTATCTGGGTAAAAATCAAACTGCTCGGATTCCTCCCACATATAATGTGTTAACTGATCTAACAAACTCTCCACATCATTAATTGACAAAAGAGCTTTAGGTAAATCGCCAAAACAGTTATTCACCATTACCGCAATATTTTCAGATTTATCCATGGCAAACCAAGTGAATATCGTTCCAAACTCTGGCTTCCAGTTAACATTTAAGACACTCATGTTTATTTTCCTTTTGGCCATGTTATTTGACAGTTTTTACAAGGCATTATAATTGCGTCTGATGTGATTTTTCCTTCGTTATATACTATTCTTGATCTCACAGCATCTTTAAATTCAATTCGCTCTGGAGCTACTTCTTGACGAATTAATTAATCAGCACCAGAAACTTCGGCATATGCACCAGATTTATTTTTACAAAAGCCAAATAGCTTTGCATAATAGCGCTACACTCGCTGGAGTGTGGCACCCCGTCAGTACCGGCCTCACTTGATGAGAAGTGAAGCATAAATGTGCGAAGTTATTTATTAAACTCATCTATCTCAACACCTAATTGTTTCTCAATATACTTAACCGTATTAGGATGTAAAGCCTCTGCTGTTATATTAGCATTGCTATTACCTATAGCCGTTTTACCTGTCACTGGATCATATACACCAACCATTGTTGCATTTTTATTTGCCTGTAATTTAGATGTAAAACTATTAATTTCAGCCAATAAATCTTGCTGTGCCTAGGTCGCCACTTTGTCAGAAGGCCGGCCAGTCCTTATTTCTGGCAATCAGTCAGCTCTTCACCAGCTCGAAATTTACCCAAAAAAAGATTGCTAGCACAGCCTTCGTTAGTAAGCTTTACTCTGGTTGATAACGATCATCTTGAATAATATAAGGTTCTGCAATTTCTTCCCACACAACCTGCGCCATTTTTTGCCATTCCGTTGGTTTTTTCTGTTTTTTTATATAATCTCTAATTAACTTAACCGCTTGGTTAAAATCATGCCTGTTTAACTCAACAAATGAATAAAATTTTAAATATTCACCTTCTTCAGATTTTATTATCTCATGCAATTTAGGATAATCAGGCAAAAACACAGCATCTAATAAATCACCAAATGCATCCCAGTAACTTCCATTAACAAAACTGCCTGTTCTTTGAAACTCAGCCTCTCGCTGCTCTTTATTATTCCAACCGATAAATAAACTCGCCCCCATAACATCACCTCATAATAATAATTTTATCCTGCTGTGTTTTAGGCAGTGTTTTTATATAATCCATAAAAATTTTCTGATTGGTTCGTGTTAGCACCCTAAAATCAACCGGAACAAAATCGGCCTTTTTTAAATGGTCTTGAATAACATCTTTACCCGAGCCAGAACTCATATTTTTCTCATAAAATTTATTTAACCCATCGATCTCTTTTTGTGACAACTTATCAGTCGTATACATAGCATCTACTGTTTTACCTTTATTTGGGCCAGATGTGATCACAAAATCAGGAGATGTGCCAGAAGTCGCTCCCTTCGGTGGCGTATAGCGCTCCATTTGGCCTAATGCAGGCTCAAGCTGGGCTGCTGTTGCGGCTTCGGCAGGCTTCAATTTCCCACTGCCACCAAGATCAGGGGTATTAAGACGATCCTGCCCCTCTAAAGGGGTACTTTTTATTTTAACCTCATTTAACCCATCGCTATTCTTGACTATTTGGGTACTCGTCCCCTTCCCAACTGCTGAGTTATTAACAATCCCCTCTACAGCCTCCTTCGTCGCCTTACTCCCCAGCTGTTTCTCCATCGATATCACAGCTTTAAGCTCAGCAAGTTCCACCGATGATAGCTTACTGATACCCGCCACCGTTAACCCGGCAGGAACCGCTTCGGCACCAATCGTCTCAACAACCCAGTTACTTACCTGAACGGCACACGATGGAGGGTTAGATGCACACGTACTCGCCGCTGACTGAGCAGCAGCGATCAACGCAGGAGCAGCATTGGCAATACCCCCTCCCACCAGTGCACCAGCAATAGCTTTGTTTACCGCCTGCCCTCGCTGGCATTCCGCACCTCCGGGGTTAGTCGCACATGAGAGCACATCTTTACCATGCTCCTGCACAAACTTTGTCTGAGTTTCGTCGTTGCCACCAATGAGATTATTGTTAATCGCGTTCTGGCCAGCCTGTGCACCTGCAACCGTATTGGCCGTACTGCCACCAGCGATACCGCCCGCCATGCCCGCTGCCAGTGAACCCAACGCACTGAGCGTCTGTTTTTGTTCTTCCGAATATTGCGATGGTTCGACACCTGGATAGAGTTTCTCAGCCAGATAACGGGCAGCCAGTTCACCACCTGTAACACCCGCAGCACCTGCCAGCCCACTGTTGCCGTTAACTTCCGCCGCAATTGCCCCCCACACAGCATGGGCCATCACATTGGCAGCATCGTTATCACCCGTATACTTCTTGATTTGCTCTGCAATATATGGGCTGGCACCACCCGCCAAGGCTTTACCAATGTCCCCACCGGCCAGACCAGTTAGTATTCCGGTTACAGCCTGTGCGGTTTTTTGCAGTGAACTGCCCGTGCCGTAGGTTTCCATAACCGCCCGGCTAATCTGGTCATTTATCTCTTTTTCTGTCGGATTCAGTTTACCCAGACCTGCCAGAACCTCTTTGGCAGCTTGTTGAGCCTGCGGGTCATTCAAGGCTTTAGCTGTCTCGATTTGGCCCTGCGTCCTGATAACATCCCCAACCTGCGCCCCTATCTCACCTATCAGCTGAATCTCCTTCAGCCGGTTCTGCTCTTTCTCTTTATCAAAGATAGGCGCAATGCTGCCGTTCGCATTCTCCGGGTCACGGCTCAGGTCCGTGATATCCTGCTTCTGATTCGCTTCATCACGAATCACCACGCTACCGCCAGACACCGCCGACTGCGTGGTGCCTGAGGCATGTCCTTCATTGTTCCCGCCAATCGCTGTCAGGTTGCCCGCGTTGCCAAGCGCATTACCTAAAATACCGCTACCGGTGCTAAAACTGCCACCCTGGTGCTCCGTCTTGAAATCTGCCTTATTGTCGATATCGCTGAAGCCCAGCGTACCGGTATCCAGCCGGTTCTTACTCTCATCCGCCGTGCTCGCTATCACCGCGCCGTCAAGCTGGGTATGCTTGCCGACCGTGATATC
>NZ_QRAP01000028.1 GCF_003363015.1 Enterobacillus tribolii
GACCTGACCAACGCCGGTACGCTTCAGGGCGCGACGGCGGCGGTTGAGGTGGGTGCATTAAGCAACAGCGGGATGCTGATGGGCATTGACGGCCTGGCGCTGAACGTCGACAACACGCTGACTAATACGGGCAAATTACTGGGTGAAGGCGCCGTGGCGCTCAATGCCGGTGATTTTACCAACGCCGGGCACCTGCTGGCGGGGAGCGGGCTGGACGTTGCGGTGACCAACCGGGTGACCAACGACGGCGTGATGCAGGGCGGGGCGCTGACGCTGAGCGCGGCGGACCTCGACAACCGCGGCGACCTGACGGGCGTCAGCGGGCTGACATTAACGCTGCGCCAGGCGCTGGCCAACACGATGGCGGGCCGGATACTGACGCAGGGCACGGCACAAGTGAATGCGGCAGCCGTGACGGGCAATGGATTATGGCAGGCGGAGACTCTGCGGATAACGGCCAATGAGGCCGCACTTGACGGTGTGATGCAGACCGCAGCATTGCTGCAACTGGATATCCAAAACCTGCTGGGCGTCGGTGCCTCCGGCAGCCTGAGCAGCAGCGGTCAGCTTGCACTCAATGCCGCCAGGGTTGATAACCGCGGTACCTTACAGGCCAACACCACCACGGTGGAGGCCCGGACGCTTGCCAACGCGGGCACGTTAACCGGCGTGAATCAACTGACGCTCAGCCTGAATGATTTCACCAACGCCGGGCAGGTACTCTCTGCCGGTCAGCTTACTGCCGACACTCAGCGTCTTACCAACACCGGCCGGATACAGGGTGGTGATACCCGTCTGACAATGGCATCGGGCTACAACAGCGGGACGGTACAGGGCGGGAGCCTGACGCTCGGTAGCGAAGGTGAGTTCACCAACAGCGCCACGGGCTCCTTGCTGGCGACGGGTACCCTGCAGCTCTCCGCGCTCGGCCTGTTCAATCAGGGGCTGATTCAGGGCAATGAGGGGGCTTCCCTCACGTTGAGCAATCCGTTTACTAACGACGGGCGCGTGCTCTCGGGCGGGGATATCACCCTGACCACGCCGCAGATGACCAACAACGGCACGGTACAGGGCAACAACCTGTTCCTGAATGCCAACGCGCTCACCAACGCCGGTACCTGGCTTGCCGCCGGAGACGCCCAATTTACGCTTGCTCAGTTAACCAACAGCGGCCTGCTCCAGGGCGCGCGGCTGGCCCTCAACGTGCCGGTAGTTGATAACAGCGGCACGCTGTTTGCCAGCCAGAGCCTGATGATGACGGGAGACAGCCTGGCCAACCGCGCGGGCGGAAAACTCTACACCGGTGGTGACCTGAATCTTACGCTGAATAACTTCACCTCTGACGGGGAAAGCGTGGCGCTGGGAAGTATCACGCTGGATCTTGTGCAGTCGCTGCGTAACAACGGCGTGCTGGCGGCGGGTAAGGGGCTGGCGGTGAACACCCGGGGCGCGGTTTTCAACGACGGCACGTTGCAGGGGCAGGGGATTACGCTTGTTGCCGGTGGCGGCTTTACCAACCAGGGCACGGTGACCGGCGGCAGCGACACGGTGAGCGTGACGGCGCAGGACATCGCGCTGACACAGAGCGGAAGCCTGCAGTCGGGCGGCGACGTGACGTTAAGCAGCCGCGGCGCTATCACCAATGATGGCTTTACCGGCACGGCAGGGAATCTGGTGCTGAGTGCAGCGGGGCAACTGACCAACAGCGCGCTGCTGTATGCGGCGGGGGATATGAAGCTGTTTGCTGACAGTATCCAAAACCTGAAGGGGGATATCCTGGCGGGTAACAGCCTGTGGATGCAGCGCGATGCGGCGGGGAATGCGAACAGCCGGGTGGTGAACAGTTCTGGGACGATAGAGACGCAGCGTGGGGATATTTTTATTAATACCGCCAGTCTGGTTAATGAACGAATCGGGCTGACCTCAACATCAAAAGATATCGATCTCAGTCTGACACATAGCTGGTTGGGTGACGCTTATGCCTATATTCCTGTCGATGAGTTGGGTCTGGATAACCTTGTCCTCAAAAACTATAGCAGCTATATCGCAGAAGGCTCATGCGGTGGCGCGGCGTGCTTTTTATATAAAGAACCCCGTTATTACTACATCCCGACGGATGAATATATACAGCAGAAATTTGCCTACAAGCAGACGGTTCTCTCTGTTTCGGCTGAAGGCGGAACCAGTTCCATCATCTCCGGCCGCAACCTGGCTATCTATGCCGGGCAGTTGGAGAATAAAGCCAGTTCAATTCTGGCGCAAAACGATATTTTGTTGAAAGGTCAGTTCCTTAATAATCAAAGCTATGAAGCTGGTACGGCAACGGAGTATCTGGTCTACGAATATACGGATGGCATCCGTAAGGATGGGAGTCGGCCACCAGGAACGGCGGGACATACACCGATTGAAAGACCCTCAACGAAACCAACAGAAACTACGGTTCGTTATGAACTGACCGGACATGATACCGATTATGTCGCAGACGGTTCATATCGTGCGGTGATTCAAGCCGGAGGTAATGTTATTGCTGATTTCTCTCAGGATATCAGTAATACCAACACCACCGCGAATGCAGGGAACATCAGCCATAATCTGACCACGCCGACATTGAATACATTGAAATCGCTGGATGCTGAGCAGGGCAGGCAAGGTCAGTCGCTGGTCGATACCAATGGTGTCTCTGTTGCCCCGCCTGTCTGGCGTGATCAGGTACAGAATGTGCTGAAAGATCTTGGTAACAATAATGCCCAGTTGGATTATTACCCGTTACCTAACGGCAATAACGGCTTATTCGTTACCAGTCCTGACCCGGACAGTCCTTATCTCATCACCACTAACCCTAAACTGGATGGGCTGGGTCAGCTTGATGACAGCCTGTTCAATGGTCTGTATGCCATGCTGGGCTTACAACCCGGTGCAGCACCACGAGAAACGGGTCGTCAGTTTACTGACGAAAAATCTTTCCTGGGTTCTGCGTATTTCATGGATCGGCTGAATCTGAATCCGGACTATGACTACCGCTTCCTCGGTGATGCGGCGTTCGATACCCGCTATGTCAGTAACGCGATGCTGCAACAAACGGGGAGTCGATATATCAACGGTATTGGCTCCGATCTGGAGCAAATGCAATACCTGATTAACAGCGCTGCGGAACAACAACAGCGACTGGGGCTGCAATTCGGTGTCAGCCTGAGCGCAGAACAGGTTGCCAGCCTTACCAAGAGCATCGTGTGGTGGGAGCAGGTGACCATCAATGGTCAGCGTGTGATGGCGCCGAAGCTCTACCTGGCTGCGGCGGATGTGACGATTAACAACGGCAGCGTGATTGCCGGCAACAACGTGCAACTGGCCGGCGGCAGCATCACCAACAGCGGCTCAACGATCCGGGCAAATAATAATCTGTGGCTGGACAGCGACAGTACGTTCAATAACGTAAATGGCGGGCTCCTTACTGCGGGTAATGAACTGGATTTAAGCGCTATCGGTAATATCAATAACACCGGCTCAACCATCAGCGGTAATCGTGTCGCTTTGGAGAGTATTGATGGCAGTATCCTTAACCAGACGCTGACGCAGCAATGGTCAGTAAGTGGTTATGATAGCTATCAGGGGCGCTCCCTCACTCTTTCGGATACACAAGTCGGTGATATTGCTTCTATTCAGGCCGGAGAGAATTTGAGTTTAGGGGCCGGTCGCGATGTCTCCAGTATTGGCTCTAAAATCATTTCTGATGGTGATATGCAATTAGCTGCTGGCAACGATATCTCTATCGTAGCCAATGAGGTGACTCAGAGCAGTAGTCACACCGGAAGAGGGAAATACCTTCAGTCAGCCACAACTGATACCCAGTCCTCCCAAATCTCCGCCGGCGGTTCCCTGACCGCCCAGGCTGGTCAGGACATCACCCTGCAGGCCAGCAACCTCAGCGCCGGCGCAGATGCCGTGCTGGTCGCCGGTCGAGACGTGAACCTGCAAACCGGTGAAAAGAACGCCACCTCCCGCAACGGCGGTTCGCTTGCCATCAGCGAAGACACCACCCGCAGCACCCTGACCGCCGGTGAAAACCTCACGGTCAGCGCCGGGCGCGACCTTAACTCTGATGCGGCGGCTATCGTTGCTGGTGAGTCCGCCGGGCTGATGGCCGGGCGCGACGTTAACCTTAACGCAGCCCAGAGCCGTGACTACACCGAGTACAAGGGCGGACGCAAGCAGGAAATCGACGAGAGCATTCGCCAGCAGGGCACGGAAATCGCCAGCGGGGCGGACACCACTATCGTCAGCGGTCGTGACATCAACACGCAGGCGGCGCAGGTGCAGGCCGGCGGCGACATCGCCCTGTCGGCAGGCCGCGACGTCAACCTCAGTACCGCAACGGAAAGCGACTATCACTTCTTCGAAGAGACCAAGGTCAAGAAGAAGCTGACCTCTTCCACCAAGACCCACATCGTGCAGGAAGACTACGCCACCCGCGAGGCAGGTACCCTGCTTTCCGGCGACAACGTGAAGGTCTCCGCCGGCAACGACCTGAAGGTCACCGGCTCGCAGGTGGTGGGCGACGGCAACGTGGCGCTGAATGCGGGCAACAACGTCACCATTGAAGCGGCGACGGAAGAGGAATCGCACTACTACCTCAAAGAGAAGAAAAAGAGCGGCCTGTT
>NZ_QRAP01000029.1 GCF_003363015.1 Enterobacillus tribolii
GTTATTTTTATCTGTGGCGTAAAAAAGAAATAAGAGACGGTAAACCGGCAAGTCGCCGTATAACCAGTATTAAAAATGGTTTAGACGAACAGAATTGGTATTTTTGATTATTATTTCGTCTTTTCTTAAGCGCGGCTAACGGAAATCCCGCTTGCCTGTACTATTTAAAACCGATTACTATCCTTTTGTCAGCATTGCGTATCGCAAGGTACAGGCAAAAGACAATAAATAATTAATCATTTAATAACCAATATCTTCAGGTTTGATAATATGACAGGACGTCATGTTTTTCTCGCCGCGGCGTTGTTATTGCCGTCTGGCGTGTTTGCCGCACAGCCTTTAAGCCCGTCCGATCGCGATGCCGTTGAGCAGCAACAGCGTGATGTGTTGCGCCAGAATCAGCAGCAGCGTGAGGAGCTGCAACGTACCCTGACGCTGCCGTCCGCCGTGCCGCAAGCCCCGGTGAGCGACGCCGGCCCCTGCTTTACCATTTCCCGCATTGAACTGGACGGCGCAGATAAGCTGACCGGCAATGCGCGCGACGCCCTGCTTTCTCCCTACCGCCATCAGTGCCTGAACCTGGCGCGCATCAATCAGCTGGCCCGGCAGATTTCCGACTGGTATCTCCGGCGCGGCTATATCACCAGCCGGGCGTTTCTGACCGAGCAGAACCTGACGTCCGGCACCCTGAACCTCAAAGTGGTGGAAGGGCGGCTGGAAGACATCAAACTGGAAAACGCGCCGGACCGTACGCTGGCGATGGCGTTTCCCGGCCTGAAGGGCAAGGTGCTGAACCTGCGCGATATCGAGCAGGGCATGGAGCAGATTAACCGGGTGCGCAACGAGCCGGTACAGATTGAAATTCAGCCGGGCAGCCAGCCGGGGTATTCGGTGGTGAACCTGACGGCCCGTCCGGCGTTTCCGCTGCAATTTGGCGCCGGGTTTGACAACAGCGGCCAGAAGAGCACCGGCGTGGGGCAGATTAACGGCTCGCTGAGCGCGAATAATGTGCTGGGGATTGCCGATAAATGGTATGTCTCCGGGGCGCGCAGCAGCGCATTTTCCTCAAGCCGTGACGCGCAGAGCGTGCAGGCCGGGGTCAGCGTGCCGTACGGCTATTTCACCGTGGATTACAACTATTCGTGGAGCGAATATGTGTCCACGTTTGACAATAACGGCTTCCCCTGGCGCTCCACCGGCGACACCGAAACCCATCGCCTGAACGGCGCCTGGGTGGCTTATCGCGACAGCGACATCAAAACCGCGCTGACGCTGGGCGTGAACCACCGCGTCAGCCGCAATTACCTTAACGACGCTTACCTTGGCAGCAGCAGCCGTACCCTCACCGGCGTGATGGCCGGCCTCAACCACAGCCAGAAACTGTGGGGCGGCTTCGCCACGCTCAACCCGGCCTACAGCCGCGGCGTGCCGTGGCTGGGGGCGGAAGACGACAAAGGCAAGCACCCGGAGGCGCCGCGCGCCGAATACACCAAATGGACGCTGTCGGGCAGCTATTACCGCCCGCTGCGCAACGACCTCAATTACATCACCAGCATTTACGGTCAGTGGACTGATGACCGCCTGTACGGCAGCGAACGCCTGACCCTCGGCGGCGAAAGTTCGGTGCGCGGTTTCAAAGAGCAGTACCTCTCCGGCGACGTCGGCGGCTACTGGCGCAACGAGCTGAACCAGACAGTGTTCGAACTGCCGTGGCTGGGGCAGGTGGGGGCGCTGGCCGCCGTGGACGGCGGTTATCTGCGCCATAAAACCGATGACGACTTCTCGCACGGCACCCTGTGGGGCGGGGCCATCGGCCTGTACAGCAACGGCCGTTATGCCTCGTCGCAGCTGACGGTGGGCTGGCCGCTGCGTTATCCGGGCGAGCTCGCGCCGGACCGGGTTTCGGTGTATTACCGGATTGGGTTTGTGCTGTAGGCACCACGGCACGGTCGGGGATTAACGGACTAATCATCATGAACGCGAAAAAAATAATGACAATGACGACACACACTCCCGCTGCGGGCGCGCCGTTTCCGGTTCGCCTGCTGAGTTACCTGATAAGCGTTTTGCTGATAACCCAGCCGGTGCTGCCGGCCTACGCCGCCAACGTGAGCGTCGCAGGCGGCAACACCCACATGGATAAAGCGGGCAACGGCGTGCCGGTGATGAATATCGCTACCCCGAACCAGGCCGGTATTTCGCACAACACGTTCAATGATTTTAACGTCGGCAAAGAGGGGCTCATCCTCAATAACGCGACCGACCGCCTCACCCAGACCCAGCTCGGCGGGCTGATTCAAAACAACACCAACCTCAAAGCCGGGCAGGAAGCCAGGGGCATTATCAACGAAGTGATTGGGAACAAGCGCTCCCAGCTCCAGGGCTATATGGAAGTGGGCGGCAAGGCGGCCAGCGTGATGGTCGCCAACCCCTACGGCATCACCTGCGACGGCTGCGGGTTTATCAACACGCCCCACGCCACGCTGACCACCGGCAAGCCGGTGCTGGGCGCGGACGGCAGCCTGCAGGCGCTGGAAGCCAGCCGCGGCACTATCACCATTGCGGGCCAGGGGCTGGATGCGGGGAGCGCCGACGCGGTGCAGCTGATTGCGCGCGCCACGGAAATCAACGCCGGTATCCACGCCAAAGACCTGACGGTGATTGCCGGAAGCAACCGGGTGGACAAAGACGGCAACGTCACGGCCCTTGCGCCGGCCGGCGAGGCGCCGAAAATCGCCATCGACACCGGCGCGCTGGGCGGCATGTACGCCAACCGCATCAGGCTGGTGTCGTCCGAAACCGGGCTGGGGGTGAACCTCAGCGACGTCAACGCGCGTCAGGGCGACATTATTCTGGACGTGAACGGCGATTTGCGCATGAAACACTCTTTGGCTGCGGGACAGCTGAAGGTGAATGCCGGCAATCTGGCGCTCAGCGGCAGCCACCGCGCCGAACAAGGCATGCAACTGACCGGTCGCGGGAGCACGGCGGTTAACGATGCGCTGCTCAGCACGGGCGGCGATTTAGCGCTTAACGGCAACGGCCAGCTGACGGTGAACAACAGCCGTTTGCAGGCCGGCGCGGACGCCCGGGGCAAGCTGAGCGGCGGCGGGAGGCTGTCTGCTCAGGGGGCGCGTCAGCAGTGGAGTAACAGTCAGGTTGAAGCGGGTAACGTCACGCTCAGCGCCGCGCAGTCGCTGACGCAGGACGGGGCGTCGCAGGTCAGTGCGCAGACGGACCTCACCGTGCAGGGCGGGGCGCTGACGATGAACGGTAAAAACGGCGCCGGGCGTGATGTGGTGGTGTCCGGCAGGACGCTGAGCGCCGGTAATCAGCTCACGGCGCAGCGCGATATCCGCGCGCAGCTGAGCGGGGACGCAACATTGTCCGGCAAGCTGAATGCCGGGCAGGACGTAACGCTGTCTGCGGCAAACGTCACCAGCAGCGGCGAACTGACCGCCAACCGCTACGGAAGCGTAACGGCGGGCACGCTGGATAACCGCGGGCTGCTCCAGGCGCGCGGCGCGCAGACGATAACGGCGGCGAACGTCGCCAACCGCGACCGCATTCAGGCGGGCGGTCAGCTTGCGATGACGGCGGACACCGTCACCAACGCCGGGCTTATCGGCGGGCAGGGCGGACTCTCCCTGAGCGTGACTGATTTACTGAACGTGGAGAGCGGCGGCGAACTGTTCAGCGGCGCGGGGCTGGCGGTGAACGCCGGGCGCTTCCTGCTGGCGGGCGTCGCCAGCGCGCAGGGCGACATGCGGCTTGAGAGCGGCGTGCTGACCACCGGCGCGCAGTCGCAGTGGCTGGCGGGGGGCGATATGCGCCTGTCGGCGACCACGGCCAGCCTTGGCGGCCTGCTGGCCAGCGACGGTCTGATGACCCTGAATGCTTCCTCGTTAACCAGCACGGCGGGCGCGCAGACGCAGGCGCAGCGCGGATTAAGCCTGGATATCGCCGGGCACGGCGAGCTGAACGGGGTGTTCACCACGCTGGGCGACCTTACCCTCAGCGCCGGCTCGCTGACGCACCGGGCGCAGAGCGCCGGGGCGAATGTGGCGGTCACGGCGGGGAACATGACCCACGGCGGGCTGCTGCAGGCGGACGGGCCACTGACGCTGAAGGCGGACACCCTGAGCGTGACGCAATCCGGCGCGCTGCTGGCGAAGGGGCAGGCGCAGCTTGACGTGCAGGCGCTGGATAACGACGGCACGGTGGCGGCACAGCGGCTGAACATCACGGCTGCACAACGGCTTGCCAACCAGCGCGGGGCTATTCTCAATGCCGCCGGCGATATGACGCTGGCGACGGCGCAGATAGCAAACGCGGGCAAACTCGCCGCGGGTAATGACCTGACGCTGGATGCCGCGTCGCTTGCCAACCATGGGCTGATGCAGGCAGGCAATAACCTTTCTCTGACGCTCAGCGAGCGGCTGGATAACCAGGCGCAGGGGCTGCTGCTGGCGGCCGGGCAGCTTGCGCTGAAGACGCCGGACCTGACCAACGCCGGTACGCTTCAGGGCGCGACGGCGGCGGTTGAGGTGGGTGCATTAAGCAACAGCGGGATGCTGATGGGCATTGACGGCCT
>NZ_QRAP01000030.1 GCF_003363015.1 Enterobacillus tribolii
CCGGTGACCTTCAGGTCGTTGCCGGCGGAGACCTTCACGTTGTCGCCGGAAAGCAGGGTGCCTGCCTCGCGGGTGGCGTAGTCTTCCTGCACGATGTGGGTCTTGGTGGAAGAAGTCAGCTTCTTCTTGACCTTGGTCTCTTCGAAGAAGTGATAGTCGCTTTCCGTTGCGGTGCTGAGGTTGACGTCGCGGCCTGCCGACAGGGCGATGTCGCCGCCGGCCTGCACCTGCGAAGCCTGCGTGTTGATGTCACGGCCGCTGACGATGGTGGTGTCCGCCCCGCTGGCGATTTCCGTGCCCTGCTGGCGGATGCTCTCGTCGATTTCCTGCTTGCGTCCGCCCTTGTACTCGGTGTAGTCACGGCTCTGGGCTGCGTTAAGGTTGACGTCGCGCCCGGCCATCAGCCCGGCGGACTCACCGGCAACGATAGCCGCCGCATCGGCGTTAAGGTCGCGCCCGGCGCTGACGGTGAGGTTTTCACCGGCGGTCAAAACACTTCTCTGATTTGAATCCGCTTCTGTTTTTCTACTTTGTCCACTATGACTAAGCTCTTGATTCTGATGCAATGCATTTGCAGCCAATGAGATATCATTGCCAGCCTTTAATGTCATATCACTACCAGCACTCAGCTCAGCCCCAGTAATAGTAATGTTGTTACCAGCTCTCAATGTAAGAGAGTCCGCTGCCTGAATTACTCCTGTACTTCCTACATCGGTATAATTTAAGGTTATATTTTCCCGTAAATAACTATTTTTTCCGGACGTACCGGCAGCATAACGTTGCTGTGTTTGTGTCAGATTTAAAATATCACCAGTTACACTTTCTAGCTCTATACGGTTTGCACCTATTGTTGAACTGATATTATTAATATTGCCAATCGCGCTGAGATTTAAATCTGTACCGGCTGTCAATAACCCTGCATCAAGGTTGTTAATCCCACTGGCACTGCTGATATAAAGGGACTTATCAGTCTGAATTGTTGAGCCGCTGTTGGCAATATCGCCACCTGATAAAGTTATACTATCACCACGAATAACACTGCCATTACGTATAGATACATCACCTTGTGCCAAGTAAAGCTTAGGTACCATTACGGTTTGGCCGTTGATGATCACTGACTCCCACCAGACAATGCTTTTTGTCAAATTAGCAACTTGCTCTGCTGTTAAGCTGATACCAAATTGTAGTCCTAGCTTGACCTGTTGCTCCACTGCACTGTTTATCAGGTATTCCATCTGTTCCAGGTCAGAACCAACACCATTGATATACCGGCTACCGGTTTGCTGCAGCATCGCATTGCTGATATATCGGGTATCAAACGCGGCATCGCCAAGAAAGCGGTAGTCATAGTCCGGATTAAGATTCAGCCGATCCATAAAATAGGATGAGCCAAGGAACGCCTTTTCATTAGTGTATTGGTTACTGACCTCACGCGGTACGGCACCAGGCTGTAGGCCCAGCATGCTATACAGCCCATCAAACAAACTGTCGTCAAGTAGGCCCAGACCATCCAGTTTCGGGTTAGTGGTGATAAGATAGGGGCTGTCCGGATCCGAGCTAGTAACAAACAAACCATTATTATTATTAGGTAAAGGATAGTTCTCAATCTGTGCGTTGTTACTCCCCAAGTCCTTGAGTGTATCCTGCACCAAGTCATTCCAAGCTGGAATATCCAAAATGGAATTATCTGAATCCTGCAATATTTGTTGTTCACCGCCCTGCAGTGCATCAGGGGTTTTTAACGTATTTAATATAGGTGTCGTAGGTTCATGAGCTATATTATCAACATGAGCCTGTGTTACCGTATTGCTAATGTCACGAGTAAAATCAGCTACAACACTACCACCAGCTTGAATAACTGAGCGATACAAGCCATCATCATCTGTGCGCTCAGTTCGTGTTTGCCCTGTAGCCGTATAAAAAATCGTTGTAACTAAATAATAATTAGGGTGAGGCCATTCACCTTCAATATTAGGTATATCTCTCTCATCTTTCCCATACCCATATATATATATTTGGTATTTTGTTTCCTTCCCTGATGCCCAAGACTGATTATTAAGAGAGTTACCACTCAGGCTAATATCCTGCTGAGCTAAAATACTACTAGCCTGATTTTCCAACGTATCAGCAAAAATATGCAAATTACGTCCAGAAGCAATGCGAGCCGTTCCTCCCGTTGCTGTAACCGTTATTGAAGATTCAGAAAACGGAAGCTCCAAGACACGTTTATCGTCATAAGGAATAGGAATTGATGTAGGTTCAAAATGTGTTGCATTAGGGGGGAATGGGCTATACCCATAACCATAATTCTCCTTAGGTAAAAAACTTACAGGAACGTCAGCACCAGACTCGGTAACCCATGGATATTGCTCAATCGCTCTTTCTTCCTGAATTTCAGCTGTCAGTGACTCCCATTTATTTTCCAGAAGTGCGGTATTAATAAAAATATCCCCACGCTGCGTCTCTATCGTCCCCGAACTGTTCAGCGCCCGGCTGTTCGCATTCCCCGCCGCATCGCGCTGCATCCACAGGCTGTTACCCGCCAGGATATCCCCTTTCAGGTTTTGAATGCTGTCAGCAAACAGCTTCATATCCCCCGCCGCATACAGCAGCGCGGTGTTGGTCAGTTGTCCCGCCGCGCTCAGCACCAGATTCCCTGCCGTGCCGGTAAAGCCATCATTGGTGATAGCGCCGCGGCTGCTTAACGTCACGTCGCCGCCCGACTGCAGGCTTCCGCTCTGTGTCAACGCGATGTCCTGCGCCGTCACGCTCACCGCGTCGCTGCCCCCGGTTATCGTGCCCCGGTTGGTGAAGCCGCCACCGGCAACAAGCGCAATCCCCTGCCCCTGCAGCGTGCCATCGTTGAAAACCGCGCCTCGGGTGTTCACCGCCAGCACCTTGCCCGCCGCCAGCACCCCGCCGTTGCGCAGAGCCTGCACCAGGTTCAGCGTCAGGTTGCCCAGCGCCACGGTGTCGCCCGCAGACGTAAAGTCGTTGAACGTCAGGCTCAAATCACCCGCGGTATAAAGCTTACCCCCCTGCCGGTTGGCGAGGCGGTTCCCCGACATGCTCAGGCTCTGAGTTGCGAACAGCGTACCGCTGTTGTCCACCGCCGGTACGTTAAGGTTAAGCGCCGCCCCCTGCACCAGTCCGCTGTTGGTCAGTTGCGACAGGCTCAGCGTCGTATCACGTGCGGCAAGCCAGGTGCCGCTGTTGGTCAGCCCGTCGGCGGTAAGCCACACATTGTCGCCCTGTACCGTGCCGTTGTTGGTCATCTGCGGCGTGGTCAGCGCGATGTCGCCGCCCGACAGCACCTTCCCGTCGTTGATAAACGGGTTGCCCAGGGTTAACGTCACCCCGTTATTGCCCTGCATCAGCCCCTGGTTGAACAGCCCCAGCGCGTTGAACGTCAGGTGGTCAGACGCCAGCAGCGTCGCGCCGGCGGCATGGGTAAAGTCGCCCTGACTGATCAGGGCCAGATTAACGCCCTGCACCGCACCACTGTTGGCACCGTAAGCCATCGAGAGCCGCGTATCGCCGCCCTGTACCCGGCCCGCGTTCGTAAAGCCCTGAGTATCCAGCACCAGTTGCCCGCCGGAGAGCGTCTGCCCGGAAGCCGTCTGGGTAAAGTCCGTCAGCGCCAGCGTCAGTGCCTCCGCACCGGTGATTGTCCCGGCGTTGGTCAGCGCCGCCGTCGTCAGCGTCGTGGATTTCCCCTGCACACTGCCCCGGTTATCGATATGGGCCGCACTGGCGCGCAGTTCGCCGCTGCTGGTCAGGCTGCCGCCCTCCCCGATGTTCAGCAGGTTTTGGATATCCAGTTGCAGCAATGCTGCGGTCTGCATCACACCGTCAAGTGCGGCCTCATTGGCCGTTATCCGCAGGGTCTCCGCCTGCCACAATCCATTGCCCGTCACGGCTGCCGCATTGACTTGTGCCGTACCCTGCGTCAGTATCCGGCCCGCCATCGTGTTGGCCAGAGTATCGCGCAGCGTCAGTGTCAGGGCGCTGACGCCCGTCAGGTCGCCCTGATTATCAAGACTTGCCGCATTTACGGCGAGGGTTTTTCCCTGTATCACGCCCGTGTTGGCAGCCTGGTTGGCTACCGTCAGATTTACCGCGTTGCCGGCCAGTAATTGTCCATCATTGCTGAGGGTCGCCGCCGTCAGCGTCACATCCCTTTCACTCAGCAGCCTGCCCTGATTGTTCAGCACATCTGCCACGCTGAAGGAAAGGCCGTCAATGCCCATCAGCATCCCGCTGTTGCTTAATGCACCCACCTCAACCGCCGCCGTCGCGCCCTGAAGCGTACCGGCGTTGGTCAGGTC
>NZ_QRAP01000031.1 GCF_003363015.1 Enterobacillus tribolii
GCGCTGATGCGGCGTGCGGAACAGCTGTCAGCGCACCTGTCGCAACAGGCGGTGAACCTGACGGATCTGGCGTATACGCTGCAGGTAGGGCGTGATGCGATGGAGCATCGTCTGGCGCTGACGGCGGAGTCGCAGGAAGCGCTGGTGACACAGTTGCGCGGCGTATGCGACGGGACGTTGACGACGGGGATCTGGCGCGGCGAAGTCAGACGCACCGGCGAGACGTTGTCGATATTCCGCACGGATGAGGATCTGCAGTCAGCCATTGATGCCTGGATCGCGAAAGGGAAGCTGGACAAGCTGGCCGAGCTTTGGGTTCAGGGGCTGGAAATTGACTGGCCGCAACTTTACCCGGGGCGGCAGCCCAACCGCCTGCGCTTACCAACTTATCCGTTTGCCCGCGAACGTTGCTGGTTCGCGGAAAAGGCGGCGCCGGGCATGATGACGGCGGCACGGCGCCAGCATCCGCTGGTACATCTAAATATCTCAGATATCAATGAATTACGTTATAGCTCATTGCTGACGGATGAGACGTGGCTGTTGCGCGATCACCAGGTTATGGGGCGCGCGGTGCTGCCGGGCGTTGCTCAGCTGGAGTGGGCGCGGGCGGCGGTCAGCCTGGCGCTGGGCGGCGAACCGGACAGCGCGGACATTCGCCTGGAGAGCGTGACCTGGCTGCGCCCGCTGACGGTCGCCGGAGAGCGGGAGGTCCGTATCGCGCTGGTGCCTCAGGATGACGGGCGCATTGCCTATGAGATCTACAGCGAAGAGAGTGAGCAAACGGTGATTTACGGTCAGGGATACGCTGCGCCGGCAACGCGCGGTGAAGCGCCGGTGCTGGATCTGGCCGCATTGACTGCGCGCTGTGCGCTAACCGTTGGCGGCGATCCGCTGTATGAGCAGTTTGCCCGCCTGGGGCTGCAGTACGGTGAGGGTCTGCGCGTGGTGCAAACCTTGCACGGGGGCGACGGGCTGGCCGTTGCCAGGCTGGCAGTAAGTACGCCGCGCGACGGATATCTCTGGTCGCCGGATCTGCTGGACGGTGCGCTGCAATCCGTTGCCGGCGCCGCACAGGAGGGCGCGTTGGCCCTGCCGTTTGCGCTGCGGGAAATTCGCTGCTGGGCGCCGTTGCCTGAGAACCCGTACGTGGTGGTGCAGGCCGGGAGCGGGCATACCGACGCGGTTCCTCAGTGGGATATTGCTATTGCTGACGGCGAAGGACGGGTAGCGATACAGATGAATGGCTGCACGATGCGCCTGACGGGCGGCAGTGCGGCTTCGCTGCAGCGCGTCGGTGACGAATCGGTTGATGAAGAAATGAAACATAGGGAAGACTCATGGAAAGTGTGAACCGGGGGATGGAGACATTCCTGTTAGAGCCTCTCTGGGCAGAACAGACGTCGATACCGCCACAGCCTGCCGGGCAAGCGTTTCACGATGATGATCTGTGGTTGGTGTTTTGTGGCGTTGAGGCGGTGCCGGATGTTTCACCGGCCGGTCGCTATGATCCGGCGCGCTGCGTTTGGCTGAGCGCCGGGGGCGATGTGGCCGGGCGTTATACCGCTTGCGCCGTGCAGTTGCTGGCGTTGCTGCGTGACAAGATTATCCGCCCTCCCTCACGCCCGGTTCGTCTGCAACTGGTCGTGACGGATGAAGGGGATGCCGGCGTAATGCAGGGGCTGGGCGCGGTGCTGCGCAGCGTGCAGCGCGAGCATCCCGCGCTGTGCGGCCAACTGATTGTGTTGGATTCCGCCGGATGGATAAATAGCACGCAACGCATGGATATGCTGCGCCGCGAGGCGGATACGGCGGGGGACGTCGTGCGCTTCTCCGGCGATACGCGCCAGGTTTTACGCTGGGTGCCGATTGAGGACGGCAAAGATGCGGCAGATGACGCGTCACCGTGGCGGGATAACGGTGTGTACTGGATTACCGGTGGCCTGGGGGGGCTGGGTTGCCGCCTGGCGCAGTCAGCCTGCGGGGTAAAGCAGCCGGTACTGGTGCTGAGCGGGCGCTCCGTTGACGCCGGGGAGCAGCAACAGTTTGCCGATGAGTTGCGCGCGTTGGGCGCCAGCGTGGAACTGCATGCGCTGGATGTGTGTGACGCGCAGGCCATGCGTGAGTTGGCGCAGGGGATTATTGCCCGTCACGGACGGCTGAACGGCGTGATCCACTGTGCGGGGGCGTTAAGCGATCGCCTGCTTCACGCGATGAGCGCTGAGGATGCGGAACGGGTGTTGGCGCCTAAAGTTTCCGGCCTGGCGGCCGTCGATCTGGCAACCTGTGACATGACGCTGGATTGGTTGATCGCCTGTTCTTCCGTGACTGCGATTGCCGGTAATACGGGGCAGAGCAACTATGCGGCGGCAAACGGTTTTATGGATCACTTCGCCCGTTTGCGTCAGTCATGGGTGGAAAAAGGGGAGCGCCATGGCCGCACGCTGTCGCTCAGCTGGCCGTTGCTGAGTGGCGGCGGCATGCAGCCCGATGAAGCCACGCTTTTTTATCTCCGGCGTAACGGGTTGATGATCACGTTGCCGGAGGAGCAGGAGCCACGGGTGATTGCCAGAGCGTTGGATTACCCTGCGGCGCATCTTGCCGTGTGGCACGGGGACGAAAGTAAATTGTCGCAGTGGTTAAGTGGCGGCAGCAGGCCGGCGCCTTCCGGGAAGAAGCCGGGAGCGCTGGCCGCCGGTAATGATGCATCACCGGAGAGCATGACGCGCTACCTGAAACAGTGCCTGTCCGGCACGTTGGGGTTGGATGCGTCCCGTATTGATGAGCATGCGCCGCTGGAGAACTACGGTATTGATTCCGTGATGGCGGTGACGATTATCCGCGATCTGGAAGCGGTATTCGGCCCTTTGCCTGTGACGTTGTTGTTTGAATATCAGGATATCGCCGGGCTGGCGCAGTACTTTACGGCGCATCACGGTGATGCGTTGCAGGCCTTGCCCGCTATTGCCCCGCCCGCTCCCCGGCAGAACGGTAGGGAGCGCGGACAACCGCAGACCGGCAGCCTGCGCCGGACGCAGCAGCGCGGAGCCTGGCCGGGCGCCGGACGGGCGATGCCGGCGGCCAGGGCGGAAGGTGCGCTGGATATCGCGATTATCGGACTGAGCGGGCGCTATCCCGGCGCAACTGACCTGAATCAGTTCTGGCGTAACCTGCTTAACGGCACCGACAGCATCACGACCCTTCCGGCGTGGCGCTGGGAATGGCAGCGCTATTTCCATCAATTACCGGCGGAGAAACTGGCCGCATACGGTAGCTGGGGCGGTTTTATCGACGGCGTGGATGAGTTCGACCCGCTGTTTTTTAATCTTTCACCGCGGGATGCGCAATATATCGATCCGCAGGAACGTCTGTTCCTGCAATGTGCCTGGCATGCGGTTGAGGATGCCGGTTATTCCCGGCGGACGCTGGGCGCTGAGGGCAATAATACCGGCGTTTTCGCCGGCGTGATGTATGAGGAGTACCAGCTTTACGGCGCGCAGGCGCAGGCGCGGGGGGAGGAGATAGTATTGTCCGGCAGCGCGGCGTCTATCGCGAACCGCGTTTCTTACTTCTGCAATTTCCAGGGGCCAAGCCTGGCCGTGGATACCATGTGCTCTTCTTCACTGACCGCGATCCATCTGGCCTGCCACAGCCTGCGCCGTGGCGAATGTTCCGTGGCGCTGGCCGGTGGCGTGAATGTTTCCGTGCATCCGAATAAATATGTGCTGCTTTCGCGCGGGCAATTTGCCTCAGGAACAGGGCGCTGCCGGAGTTTTGGCGCAGACGGCGACGGTTATGTCCCCGGCGAAGGGGTTGGCGTTGCGGTGCTTAAACCGTTGCAGCAGGCGGTGGCGGACGGCGACCATATTTACGGCGTGATCAAGGGCAGCGCGCTGAATCATGGCGGCAAGGTTAATGGGTATACCGTACCCAATCCCAAACAACAGGGGAGGGTGATCCGCCGGGCATTGCGCGAATCGGGCGTGGACGCAGA
>NZ_QRAP01000032.1 GCF_003363015.1 Enterobacillus tribolii
GCACCTGCGCTGCCAGACGCTGCTCCTTGACCGCGACGCGCTCAGCGACGCCGACGCCCTGGCGGCATTGCTGGATGCGGAAGCCGCAGCGGCAGAGCCGCTGGTGCGCTACCGGGCAGGGCGGCGCGAAGTGCGCCGCTGGGCAGAGCTGCCCGCCGCCGACCCCGTTACCCCGTGGCGTGACGGCGGCGTGTACTGGATAACCGGCGGCCTGGGCGGGCTGGGCCGGGTGATGGCGCAGCACATTGCGCAGCAGGTCAGCGACCCGCTGCTGATACTGAGCGGCCGCAACGTGACGGCGGCGGCGCATCAGGCCTTCGCCGGGGAACTGCGGGCAGCCGGGGCGCGGGTTGAACTGCATGCCCTGGACATCAGCGACGCCCCGGCGGTGAACGCCCTGGCGCAGGATATCGCCGCCCGCCACGGGCGGCTCAACGGCGTGCTGCACTGCGCCGGCGTACTGGAAGACCACCTGCTGGCGACCATGACGCCGGCGGCGCTGCAGCGGGTGATGGCGCCGAAGGTGGCGGGGGTTCAGGCGCTGGACGCGGCGACGCAGGCGCTGGCGCCGGAGTGGATGATACTGTGCTCCTCGCTGGCCGGGGTGTGGGGCAACCAGGGGCAGAGCGGCTATGCGGCGGCCAACGCCTTCCTTGACGGGTTCGCCCGTGAGCGCCAGGCGCGGATGCCGGGGCGCACGCTGTCGGTCAGTTGGCCGCAGTGGCAGGATACGGGAATGCGGATGACGGCGGCGACGCAGGCGGCGCTGCGCGACAGCGGGCTGCGCCTGTTGCCGGCGGAAGCGGGGGTGACGGCGCTGACGCGACTGCTGGGGCAGACGACGGCGCACGCGGCGGTGCTGTACGGCGAACGTGAACGTCTGGTGGCGCAACTGGCGCACGCGGGCGGGCCGTCGGCCCGGCGGCCGGCGCGGCTGCCGCCCGGCGGGGGCGCCCAAACGGCGCTGAAGGGGCTGGACGTGGCGGAGGCGGTGGTGTGGGACCTGACCGACCAGGCGCACCGTCTGCTGAAGCTGCCGCGTCATGAGATAGCGCCAACGCGCCTGCTGACGGAGTACGGTTTTGATTCTATCTCGCTGACGGAGTATGCGCGGGGCCTGAGCGCGCACTTCGGCGTGGTGCTGACGCCGTCGCTGTTCTTCAGCTATCCGACGCTGGGGCAGTTCGCGGATTACCTGCAGGCGACGTTCGGGGATGACCTGGCGGCGTTCTACCAGGCGCCGTCCTCCTCGACGTCCTCCTCTTCTTCATCTTCACCAGCCGCATCAGCGCCGCAAGGGCTGGCGCAACGTCCTGCGGCGGCAGCCCCGGCGGAGGGCGACGAACCGATAGCGGTCATCGGCCTGAGCGGTCGCTTCCCGGGGGCGCGTACCACGGGTGAGCTGTGGGACATCCTGGCGTCAGGACGCAGCGTTATCGGGCCTTACCCGGCAGAGCGGCTGGAGGGGGATGACGGGGTGACGCGCTGGCTGGGGGCGGTGCCGGGCGCGGATGAGTTCGACCCGCTGTTCTTTGAGATGTCGCCGCGCGAGGCGGAACTGACGGACCCGCGCCAGCGCCTGCTGTTGCAGGAGTCCTGGCGTGCGCTGGAGGATGCGGGCTACGGCAGCGGGCATCTGGCGCAAAACCGGGTGGGGATGTTCGTGGGGGTAGAGCAGGGCGACTACCTGCGCCGGGTGGGCGGCCGCGGGGGCGTGACGGGGAACCATGACGGTATCCTGGCGGCGCGCCTGGCGTACGTGCTGGACCTGCACGGCCCGGTGATGGCGATAAACACGGCGTGCTCGTCGGGCCTGGTGGCGCTGCATCAGGCGTGCCGGAGCCTGCAGGCGGATGAGTGCGACACGGCGCTGGCGGCGGGGGTGAACCTGATGCTGACGCCGGCGGTGCTGGATGCGATGAGTGAGACGGGGATGCTGTCGCCGGAGGGGGTGTGCTACGCCTTTGACCGCCGGGCGAACGGGATGGTGGCGGGCGAGGCGTGTGTGGCGCTGGTGCTGAAGCGGCTGTCGCGCGCGGTGGCGGACGGCGACCCGATACAGGCGGTTATCGCGGGGAGCGGCATCAACTATGACGGACGGACGCAGGGGATAACGGCGCCGGGCGGCGCGGCGCAGACGGCGCTGCTGCGGGAGGTTTACCGTCGTGCGGGGATAGCGCCGGAGAGCGTGGAGTACGTGGTGGCGCACGGCACGGGTACGGCGCTGGGCGACCCGGTGGAGATTAACGCGCTGAACGCGGCGTTCGCGGGCGTGGCGGCGCAGAGCTGTGCGCTGACGTCGTGCAAGCCGAACGTGGGGCATGCGCTGGCGGCGTCGGGGCTGGTGAGCCTGGCGTGTCTGATAGCGTCGCTGCGCCATGAGACAATCCCGGCGAGCCTGAACAGCGGGGAGGAGAGCGGGTATATTGACTGGTCGTCGAGTCCGTTCTACGTCAACCGTTCGGCGCGGCCGTGGCCGGTGAGGGCGGGTGCGGCGCGGACGGGTGCGGTGAGCGCGTTCGGCGTGAGCGGTACGAATGCGCACGTGGTGGTGCGCGGCGCGGAGAGCGCGGGTGCGCGGGCGGCGCCGGCCGGCCGGTCGAGTCACCTGCTTGTGGTGTCGGCGAAGACGGCGGACGCGCTGACGGCGCGGCTGTCGCAGCTGTCGGCGGCGCTGTCGGAGGGGGAGTGGGACGCGGGCAGGCTGAGCGCGCTGAGCCACACGCTGCTTAACGGGCGTCAGCATTTTGCTTACCGGTGCGCGTGGGTGGCGGACGATGCGGAGGAGGCGCGCTATGTGCTGTCGGAGGCGTTGTCTGGCGGTGAGCGCAGCAACCTGTTGCGGGGGCATGTTGAACGGACGTTCAGGGCGCAGAAGGGGCTGCAGGCTTACGGCGAGGGTCTGATAGCGTCGCTGGCGCAGACGCGGGAGCGTGCGGGGCTGCGAGAGGGGCTGCTGTCGCTGGCGGAGATGTACTGCCAGGGTTATGCGCTGGGCTGGTCAGGGCTGTTTGGCGCAGAGGCGCCGGTGCGGCTGAGCCTGGCGGGTTACCCGTTCGCGCGGGAGCGTTACTGGATAGGCGCGGAGGTGGCGCAGGGCAGGGAGGCGGCGCTGCACCCGCTGATAGGGCGCAATACGTCGGATATCCGTGAACTGCGTTACAGCACGCGGCTGACGGGAGGCGAGCGTTTTGTGCGTGAGCATGTGGTGCAGGGTCGCGGCGTGGTGCCGGCGGTGGTGCA
>NZ_QRAP01000033.1 GCF_003363015.1 Enterobacillus tribolii
ATCGGCTCTGCGGTAGTGGATGCAAACGGCAAGTGGAGCCTGACGCCGGACACCCCGCTGCTGGAAGGCATGAACCAGCTGACCCTGGAAACGCGCGACCCGGCGGGCAACCGTCAGGAAGGCAAGGCGCCGTCCTACGACGTGAACGTCTTTATTCCGGTTGCTGAACTGCCGGCGATCCTCAGCGTGGTTGATGATGCTGAACCGCACACCGGTCCGCTGCAGAAAGGCGAAGCCACCAACGATAATACCCCGACCCTGAACGGCAGCGCCGCAGCAGGCGAACTGGTAACCATTTACGCTAACAACCAGGCTATTGGCAGCGTTGTGGCTGATGAAAATGGTCGCTGGACCTTCACGCCGGGCACCGCGCTGGCTGATAACAGCTATAGCTTTACCGTCACCGCGACTGACGCTGCCGGCAACAACAAAGACAGCGGCAGCTTCCCGATCGTGATCGACACCGCGGCCCCGGCGCCGGCTGAGAACATCGTCATCACCGATGACGTGGGCGACAAGCAGGGTGAAGTGAACGACGGCGACACCACCGACGACCAGTCCCCGACCCTGAGCGGCACCGCCGAACCGGGCAGCACCGTTGATATCTACGACAACGGTGAGAAGATCGGTTCTGTTGAGGTGGATGACAACGGCAAGTGGACCTTCACGCCGGATACCCCGCTGGACAAAGGCGACCACGAAATCACCACCACCGTCACCGATCCGGCCGGCAACACCAGCGATCCGAGTCCGGGTATCACCATCACGGTCGATCCGGACCCGAACCAGGTAACCGTTGGCTCCGTGATTGATAACGAAGGCCCGATCACCGGTAAGCTGAATCCGGGCGATGTGACCGACGACGCGCGTCCGGAAATCACCGGCAGCGGCAAGCCGGGCAGCACCGTGACCGTGAAAGACGGCGATACCGTATTGGGTTCCACCACCGTGAAACCGGACGGCTCCTGGAGCTTCACGCCTGAGCAGGATCTGAAGGACGGCGATCACAGCCTGATCGTGACCTCCACCGATCCGGCGGGCAATGAAGTCACCTCCCCGGCCTTCGATATCAAGGTTGATACCGTTGCACCGAGCAAGCCGACTATCGACGCGGTCTATGACGACGTGGGCAATGTGCAGGGCAGCCTGAAGTCCGGCGCCTCCACCGATGACTCCACGCCGACCCTGAGCGGTACGGCGGAAGCCGGCAGCATCGTCAACATTTATGATGGCGACAAGTTGCTGGGCAGTGTGAAAGTGAATGTCGATGGCGACTGGAGCTTCACGCCGACCACGCCGTTGTCAGAAGGTAAGCACGCATTTACCGTCACGGCCACCGACAAGGCAGGCAACACCAGCGATCCGTCCGATAAATTCGAACTGACGCTGGATGTGACGCCGCCGGATGCCAGCAAGCTGGTCATCACCGACGTGATTGACGACGTGGGCGCGGTCACCGGCTCTGTTAAGAGCGGTGACGTTACCGACGACAACCGTCCGCAGATCAAGGGGACCGGCGCCGAAGCCGGCAACGTGATCACCGTGTATAACGGCGATACCGTTATCGGCAGCACCACGGTTGACGCTTCCGGTAACTGGGCGCTGGAACCGACCACGCCGCTGCCGGATGGCAAGTACACCCTGACCGCGAAGGAAACCGACTTGGTGGGTAATACCTCCACGTCCGGCGAGTACGTTATTATCGTTGCCACCGTTCCGCCGCAGGCGCCGACGCTGGATACCGTGTATGACGACGCGGCACCGCATATCGGTTACCTGCAGAAGGGCGATGTCACCAATGACACCACCCCGACCCTGAAGGGCTCCGGCCTGGTTGGCGGCACCATCAGCATCTACGACAACGGCGCCCTGATCGGCACCGCCATCGTGGACAGCAACGGCGGCTGGGAATTCACCCCGGGCACCGCGCTGAAGGACGGCAACCATAACTTCACCGCCACCGTGACCGACGGCGTGGGACGCGTCAGCGATCCGACCGGCGGCTTTAATATCAGCATCGACAACACCGCACCGGATGCGGCTACCGGCCTGGTGATCACCGACGACGTGGGCGATTACCAAGGTCCGCTTAAGTCCGGCGACACCACCGATGACAGCACCCCGACCTTCAGTGGCAAGGCGGAGCCGGGCAGCACGGTCAACATTATCGATAACGGTAAGGTGATCGGCTCGACGCAGGTGGATGATAAGGGCAACTGGAGCTGGACGCCGGATACGGCGCTGGACAACGGTGCGCACGACTTCACCACCACGGTAACCGACCCGGCGGGCAACACCGGACCGGAAAGCGAGCATGTGAATGTGGTGGTTGACGTGGTTCCCGGCCAGGTGGCGATCACCAAGGTGATCGACGACGTGGGTGATATCACCGGCGGCATCGCCAAAGGCGGCGTCACCGACGATACCCGTCCGGAAATCACCGGTACGGCGAAGGCGGGCAGCATTGTCACCATTAAAGACGGTGATAACGTGCTGGGCAGCACCACGGCCAAGTCCGACGGCACCTGGAGCTTCACGCCGACCGTTGACCTGGGCAAGGGCGCGCATACCATTACCGCGGTAGCGAAGGATCCGATGGGCAACGAGTCCAGCAGCAACTGGAACTTCACCATCGACACCGACGCGCCGGCCAAGCCGACCATCGACTCGGCCTATGACGACGTGGGCAGCGTACAGGGGCCGCTGAAGTCCGGCGCTTCCACCGATGACCCGACGCCGACCCTGAGCGGTAAGGCGGAAGC
>NZ_QRAP01000034.1 GCF_003363015.1 Enterobacillus tribolii
GCGCTGATGCGGCGTGCGGAACAGCTGTCAGCGCACCTGTCGCAACAGGCGGTGAACCTGACGGATCTGGCGTATACGCTGCAGGTAGGGCGTGACGCGATGGAGCATCGTCTGGCGCTGACGGCGGAGTCGCAGGAAGCGCTGGTGACACAGTTGCGCGGCGTGTGTGACGGGACGTTGACGACGGGGATCTGGCGCGGCGAAGTGACGTCGGCGCCAACGGAAAATCCCGCTGCCGGAGATGCGTTGCCGCAGACGCTGGCGCAACTCTGGGTTGAAGGCTTTGAAATCGACTGGCCAAAACTTTATGCAGGGCGGCAGCCCAACCGCCTGCGTTTACCAACTTATCCGTTTGCCCGCGAACGTTACTGGTTCCCGGAAAACACCACTCTGGCAGCAGGGGCGGGGGCCTCTCTGCATCCTCTGGTTCACCGCAATATCTCCGACATTCACGCCTTTTGCTATGACACGTTGCTGACCGGGCAGGAGTGGTTCCTGCGCGATCACCAGGTTATGGAACGCGCGGTGCTGCCGGGTGTTGCTCAGCTGGAGTGGGCGCGGGCGGCGGTCAGCCTGGCGCTGGGTGGTGAACCGGACAGCGCGGATATCTGCCTGAAAAAAGTGGTTTGGCTGCGCCAACTGGCGGTCGCCGAATGGCAGAAAGTCTGTATTGAACTGACGCCTGAAGACGATGGCGCGATGAGCTGGGAGATTTACGGCGATGAAGACGGCGGGGAGGTGGTTTACAGCCGGGGCCTGGCGGTGCAGGCGGTGGACAGCGAGCGGCCGGTATTCGATACGGCGCCCGTGGCGGCACGCTGTACGGAGATGGCAGAGGGCGCGCAGTTATATGACCAGTTTGCCCGCCTGGGGCTGAACTATGGGGCAACGATGCGGACGGTGCAGACGCTGCATGGCGGAGAAGGCATCGCCCTTGCTTCGCTGGCGTCGGTTGATCGCCGCGATGGCTGCCAGTGGTCGCCGGCGCTGCTGGACGGTGCGTTACAGGCCATCGCCGGTACCGCGCGGGAGGGCGAGATCGCGCTTCCGTTCGCTTTACGCGAGGCGCGGAGCTGGTCGGCATTGCCTGAGCGGCCGCAGGTCATCGTGCAAAAAGGTACGGCGCATGGCGCCTCCACCCCTGAGTGGGACATCACCCTGGTTGATGATGAAGGCAGGGCGGTAATGCAACTACTGGGGCTGGCGATGCGCCCCGTTAAGCCCGGAGCCGGGCTGGATACTTTTCCCGTTCAAGAGAACTAAGAAATAAGGACAGATTCATGGAACGCGCAAGCCAGAAAATACAGGCACCTCTGCAGGAGCAGGACGTAGCGGAACAGCCGCAGGCGATAGCGCCCGGGAGCGCCGGTAATGTTGCACAGCAGGAGACGGCGGGCGATGAATGCATCAGGCAGCGCGTCGCGCAATATCTCACGCAACGCCTGGCCCAGACGATCAACGTGGAAGAGTCCAGAATTGATGCGCATGCGGCGCTGGAAAAATACGGCATCGACTCGTTGATGGCGCTGACGCTGACCCGTGAGCTGGAAGCCCTCTTCGGGCCTTTGCCCGTCACGCTGTTTTTTGAGCATCAGAGCATCGACGAACTGGCAGGCTACTTTATCGCCCATCATGGGCAGACGCTTTCACGCTTGCTGGACGCGCCGCAGGAAGAGCGCGCTGCGCCGAACGGGAAAAAACGCCGTCGCGGCCAACGCGGGTGGCCGTCAACGGGCAACGGCGGCGCAGCCCGCAATGCCCCGCAATCGCTGGATATCGCGATTATCGGAATCAGCGGGCGCTATCCCGGCGCAACTGACCTGAATCAATTCTGGCGTAACCTGCTTAACGGCGTTGACTGCATTACGCCCATTCCGCCCGAGCGCTGGGAGTGGCGGCGTTATTTTCCGCAACTCAGTGAGATTGAACTGGCTGGTTTCAGCACCTGGGGAGGCTTCATTGATGGCGTGGATGAATTTGACCCGCAGTTTTTTAATATTTCACCGCGCGAGGCGGAGTATATCGATCCGCAGGAACGCCTGTTTTTACAGTGTGCCTGGCATGCGATTGAAGATGCCGGTTATACCCGGCAACGGCTGAGCGCGGAGAACGGAATGACCGGCGTCTTTGCCGGCGTGATGTATGAAGAGTACCAGCTTTACGGCGCGCAGGCGCAAACACAGGGACGCCCGGTGTTGCTGTCCGGCAGCGCGGCGTCTGTCGCGAACCGCGTTTCCTACTTCTGCAATTTCCAGGGGCCAAGCCTGGCCGTGGATACCATGTGTTCCTCTTCGCTGACCGCAATCCATCTGGCCTGCCACAGCCTGCGCCGTGGCGAATGTTCCGTGGCGCTGGCCGGTGGCGTGAACGTCTCCGTACACCCGAATAAATACCTGCTGCTGTCGCAGATTCAGGCGGGATCGACGCACGGACGCTGCAAAAGCTTTGGCGAAGGCGGCGACGGCTATATTCCTGCCGAAGGGGTCGGCGCGGTGGTGCTTAAGCCGTTGCAGCAGGCGGTGGCGGACGGCGACCATATTTACGGCGTGATCAAGGGCAGCGCGCTGAACCATGGCGGCAAGGTTAATGGGTATACCGTACCCAATCCTAAAATGCAGAGCTGGGTGGTCCGCCGGGCATTGCGTGAATCGGGCGTGGACGCAGA
>NZ_QRAP01000035.1 GCF_003363015.1 Enterobacillus tribolii
GTGTAGTCGGCGCCGTTCACCGTCACCGTCACTGTCTGCCCCGCTTCCGCGTTGCTGGTGCCGGTCAGCGTCAGCGCCTGGCCGTGTTCGGCCGCGTTAAGGATATTGTCGCCGGCAACCGGGTCGATGGTCAGCGTCGGGGCCGTGGTATCGACCACGAGTTCCTGCGCCGCCGAGGCCGTGTTGCCCGCCTGGTTCACCACGCTCACCTGCACCTGGTCCGCGCCTTCGCGCAGGCCGCCCATGTCGGCGGCCGGGACCGTCACGCTCCAGCTGCCGTCCGCCTGAACCACCGCGTCATAGCTGTGACCGGCGAACACCACCTTCACCACCTGACCGGCTTCCACGTTCTGCGTGGCGCCGTTGAGCTCCAGTGCAGTGCCCTTCTCGGCGGCGTTGATGACGTTGTCCAGCGCCACGGTGTTGATGGACACCGCCACCTCGCTCAGGTCCACCGTCACCACGTGGCCGATATCGCTGGCGTTGCCGCTGGCGTTGGCCGCTTCCGCCATGATGGTCAGCGGGCCGGCCGGCCAGGCCGAGACATCCGCCGCCGGTACGCCCACGCTCCAGGTGCCGTCCTGACCCACCGTAGCCGGGTAGCTGACGCCGTTGACCGTGACCGTCACCACGTTGCCCGCCGGCACGTCGCTACTGGTGCCGCTGATAATCAGCGCCTGCTGGTGTTCGATGGCGTTGACGATATCGTCGCCCGCCACCGTGTCGATACGCAGGCCCGGCAGACCCGCGTCGATAGTGAAGTCACGACCCACTTCGCTCTGGTTACCGGCGCTGTCCTGCACGCTTGCTGTAACTGTGATACTGCCGTTACCCAACGCAATCAGATCGGCGGAGGAAATCGTTGTTTTCCAGGTCATATCAGCCTGAACGATCGCGGTATACTCTTTACCACCGATATTCAGGGTAACTACCGTGCCCGCATCAACGCCGCTCACACGGCCGCTGATCGTCTGCTCAACCTGAACCTCACTCAGGTTCATCACGTCATCGCCGGCAATCATGTCGATAGTGACACCCGGACGAGAGGTCTGAACCTGCAAAGTCTGGCTCAGATCAGTGTTGTTGCCCGCGCTGTCGGTGGCGCTGACCACCACCTGATAGAACGCGTTGCCCAGATTAGCCACATCGCCAGCCGGAACGGTGGTCGTCCAGGTATTACCACTTACCGTACCAATATACTGCTGACCGTTCAGGGTAATCGTCACCGTATCACCGTCGTTCAGGCCGGTTACGCTACCGCTGATGGTCAGATCAGACAGTTTTTCTGTGTTATTGATGATGTCATCACCCGCGATCACATCAATACCCAATACCGGCGCGGTCAGCGCCACGTCCACGCTGTGGGTGGCATCGCCGACGTTGCCGGCCTTGTCGGTAACGCTCGCCGTGATGGTGTGGCTGCCTTCGCTCAGCGCGCCCACGTCCGCCGCCGGCACGCCCACGCTCCAGTTACCCGCCGCATCCAGCGTCGTGGTGTAGTTCTTGCCGTTCAGCGTCACGGTCACCGTGTCGCCCGGCGCCGCCCCGGCGCAGCTCCCGTTGATGATCAGCGCCTGACCGTGTTCGGCCAGGTTGATGATGTCGTCGCCCGCCACATCGGTGTTGATGGTCACCACCGGGCGCGTGGCGTCAACCAACACGGTCTGACCGGCGTCGGCCGTGTTGCCTGCCTTGTCGCTGACGTTCGCCGTGATGGTGTGGGTGCCGTCCGCCAGACCGCTGGCGTCAACCCCCGCCACGCTCCAGGTGCCGTCGGCGTTCACCGTGGTGGTGTAGTCGGTGCCGTTCACGCTCACCGTGACCGTCTGCCCCGCTTCCGCATTGCTGGTGCCGGTAATGGTTAAGGTCTGGCCGTGCTCCGTCGCGTTGATGATATTGTCGCCGGCAATCGTGTCGATGGTCAGCGCCGGGGCCGT
>NZ_QRAP01000036.1 GCF_003363015.1 Enterobacillus tribolii
TTGCTGGTGCCGGTAATGGTTAAGGTCTGGCCGTGCTCCGTCGCGTTGATGATATTGTCGCCGGCAATCGTGTCGATGGTCAGCGACGGGGCCGTGGTATCCACCACGATGTCCTGTGCAGCCGACGCCGTGTTGCCCGCCTGGTTGACCACGCTTACCTGTACCTGGTCTGCGCCTTCGCGCAGTCCGGCCATATCGGCGGCAGGAACCGTGACACTCCAGGTGCCGTCTGCCTGAACCACCGCGTCATAGCTGTGGCCGGCGAACACCACCTTCACCACCTGGCCGGCTTCCACGTTCTGCGTGGCGCCGTTGAGCACCAGGTCGGCGCCCTTCTCGGCGGCGTTAATAACGTTGTCCAGCGCCACGGTGTCGATGGACACCGCCACGTCGCTCAGGTCGACCTTCACCACGTGGCCGATATCGCTGGCGTTGCCGCTGGCATTGGCCGCTTCCGCGGTGATGGTCAGCGGACCAGCCGGCCAGGCAGAGACATCCGCCGCCGGGACGCCCACGCTCCAGGTGCCGTCGGCCATTACCGTGGCCTGATAGCTGACGCCGTTAATGGTCACCGTGACCACGTTGCCCGCCGGCACGTCGCTGCTGGTGCCGCTGATCACCAGCGCCTGCTGGTGTTCAATGGCGTTGACGATATCGTCGCCCGCCACCGTGTCGATACGCAGGCCCGGCAGGCCGGCGTCGATGGTGAAGTCGCGGCTGCTCTCGCCGGTGTTGCCATGGCCGTTGGTCACGCTGACGTTCACCGTGATGCTGCCGTTGCCCAGCGCTGTCAGCACATCGCTGCCGACATTGATGCTCCAGGTGCCGTCCGCATTCACCGTGGTGGTGTAGGTCTGACCGCCCAGAACAATAGTGACAATGTCGTCCGGCGCCGCGCCGCTGACCTTACCGCTCAGCGTCTGCCCGCTGTTGACTTCCGCCAGGTTCAGCACGTCGTCGCTGGTCACCGGGTTGATGGTGATGACCGGCAGGACGGTGTCGACCAGCAGCCCTGCGCTGCCCGTCACGCCATTGCCCGCGCCGTCGGTGGCGTTGGCCGTTACCATGTAGTTCGCTTCGCCCAGCCCGTTGAGGTCCAGCACCGGTACGCTGACGCTCCAGTTGCCGCTGGCGTCTACCGTGGTCTCATAGTTTTTGCCGTTCAGCGTCACGGTCACCGTGGTGCCTGCCGTCAGGCCGTTGCTGCCCCCGCCGATCACCAGCGGCTCGCCGCGCTCGATGGCGTTCAGTACGTTGTCACCGGCCAGGTCGTTGAAGCTCAGGGTCGGCGCGGTCAGCGCCACGTCCACGCTGTGGGTGGCATCGCCGACGTTGCCGGCCTTGTCGGTAACGCTCGCCGTGATGGTGTGGCTGCCTTCGGTCAACGCGCCCACGTCTGCCGCCGGCACGCCCACGCTCCAGTTGCCCGCCGCATCCAGCGTGGTGGTGTAATTTTTGCCGTTCAGCGTCACGGTCACCGTGTCGCCCGCCGCCGCCCCGGCGCAGCTCCCGTTGATGATCAGCGCCTGACCGTGTTCCGCCAGGTTGATGATGTCATCGCCCGTGATGTTGTCATTGATGGTTACCGCCGGGCGCGTGGCGTCAACCAGCACGGTCTGACCGGCGTCGGACGGGTTGCCCGCCTTGTCGCTGACGTTCGCCGTGATGGTGTGGGTACCGTCCGCCAGACCGCTGGCGTCCACGCCCGCCACGCTCCAGGTGCCGTCGGCGTTCACCGTGGTGGTGTAGTCGGCGCCGTTCACGCTCACCGTCACCGTCTGCCCCGCTTCCGCGTTGCTGGTGCCGGT
>NZ_QRAP01000037.1 GCF_003363015.1 Enterobacillus tribolii
GCGGCCGAACACGGCCAGGCGCTGACGCTGACCGGCACCAGCAACGCGGAAGCGGGGCAGACGGTGACGGTGACGGTGAACGGCGCCGACTACACCACCACGGTGAACGCCGACGGCACCTGGAGCGTGGCGGGCGTGGACGCCAGCGGTCTGGCGGACGGTACCCACACCATTACGGCGAACGTCAGCGACAAGGCGGGCAACCCGTCCGACGCCGGTCAGACCGTGCTGGTTGACGCCACGCGCCCGGCGGTAACCATCAACGACAACATCACGGGCGATGACATCATCAACCTGGCGGAGCACGGCCAGGCGCTGATCATCAGCGGCAGCTGCGCCGGGGCGGCAGCGGGCGACACGGTGATCGTGACCCTGAACGGCAAGAACTACACCACCACGCTGGACGCCAGCGGCGCCTGGAGCGTGGGCGTACCGGCGGCGGATGTGGGCGCGCTGAGCGAAGGCAGCCACACCATCACGGCCAGCGTCACGGACAAGGCCGGCAACGTCGGCGACGCCACCCATGCGCTGGGTGTGGCGCTGACCGCGCCGACGCTGAGCATTAACGACCTGGCCGGCGATAACGTACTCAATGCCCTTGAGCGCGGCGAGCCGCTGGTGATCGGCGGCGGCAGCAACGGCCTGGCGGCGGGCACCCCGGTCACCGTAACCCTGAACGGCAAAAACTACGCCGCCACCACCGACGCAGACGGCAACTGGCATATCAGCGTGCCGGTGCTGGACCTCAACGGGCTGGGTGAGGCGAACTACACGGTCACGGCCAGCGCCACCGACGGCGTGGGCAACAGCGTGACGGGCAGCGCAGGGCTGCTGGTCGACACCGTCCTGCCGGTCATCACCATCAACCCGGTGACCAGCGACGACGTGCTGAACCTGGCGGAAGTCAACAGCGGGCAGACGCTGAGCGGTAAGGTCAGCGGCGCGGCGCCGGACGATATCGTCACTATTGTTCTGGGCGGTCAGAGCTACACCACCACGGTGAACGCGGACGGCACCTGGAGCGTGGGCGTTGGCAGCGATGTACTGACGGCGCTGGGCAACGGCAGCATCACGGTGAACGTCAGCGTGACCAACGGCCACGGCAACACCGGCGAGAGCAGCCGCGACTTCACCATCGACGCCGGCCTGCCGGGCCTGCGTATCGACACGGTGGCGGGCGACGATATCGTTAACGCCATTGAACACCAGCAGGCGCTGATTATCAGCGGCACCAGTAGCGACGTGCCGGCGGGCAACGTAGTGACGGTCACGGTCAACGGCATCAGCTACCCGGCCACGGTGATGGCCGACGGCACCTGGAGCGTGGGCGTACCGGCGGCGGATGTCTCGGCCTGGCCGGCCGGCCCGCTGACCATCACGGCGGAAGCGGCCAATGCCAGCGGCAACGCCAGCGATATCGGCCACGTGGTGAAGGTTGACCTGAGCGAGGTGGCGGTGTCCATCGACACCGTGGCGCAGGACAACGTTATCAACGCCGCCGAGAAGGGCGCGGCACTGGTACTCAACGGCGCCACGCAGAACGTGGAAGCCGGTCAGGTGGTGAAGGTGGTGTTCGCCGGTCACAGCTATGACGCGGTGGTTCAGGCGGACGGCAG
>NZ_QRAP01000038.1 GCF_003363015.1 Enterobacillus tribolii
TCCTGTTTGTCATGACGCAGATAGCCACCGTCAATGGCTGCCACTACGCCCACCGCGCCTATTACCGGCATCCTGAATAATGTCCAGTCTACTTCGTTACGCCAGTATCCACCTTTGTCCCCGGACAAGTATTGCTCTTTAAAGCCACGCACCGAACTTTCCCCGCCTATCGTCAGACGTTCGCTGCCATATAACCGGTCCGGCGTCCACTGGCCGTAAAAACTGCTCAGATAACTTATGTTGTCCGTGAGCGGGCGGTAGTAGCTGCCCGACACGATCCATTTATTAAACTCCGCCTTCGGCGAACCTGCCTGCCTGCCGTCGTCCGACGCCCCCAGCCACGGCACCCCGCGGCTGTACGCCGGGTTCAGCGTGGCGTAACCGCCCCACAGTTTCTGACCATGATTCACGCCCGCCAGCACGCTGGTCAGCTTATAGCTGCTGTTTTCCAGCCGCACGTCGCTCAGGTAGTTGTTGTTGCTGCGATGGTTCATCCCCAGCACCAGGCTGGTTTTGATATCGCTGTCGCGGTACGCCACCCACGAGCCGCTCAGCCGGTGCGTCTGCGTATCGCCGGTCGAGCGCCATTCATATCCGCGGCTCTCAATGGTCGCCAGGTAGTCACTGTACGAATAGCTGTAGTCAAACGTGAAATAGCCGTACGGCATGCTCACGCCCGCCTGCACGCTCTGCGCGTCCTTACTGTTGGAGAACGCGCTGCTGCGCGCACCCGCCACGTACCAGCGGTCGGCAAGGCCGAACAGGTTATTGATCGCCACCGAGGCGTTCAGCTGTTCTTCGCCGGTGCTCTTCTGCCCGCTGTTGTCGAAGCCCGCGCTCAACAGCACCGGGATCTCCTTCGACGCCTCCAGATCCACCACCGAATACCCCGGCTCCGAACCGGGCTGAATGGCGATCTGCACCGGCTCGCGCCGCACCCGGTTTATCTGCTCCATCCCCTGCTCGATATCACGCAGGTTCAGTATTCTGTTGCCCAGCCGCGGGAAGGTGGTCGACAGCGTCCGGTCGGGCTGGCCGTTCATCCGCACTTCTTCCAGCTTGCCTTCCATCACCAGCAGCGTCAGTTGCCCCTGGGTGAGGTCCTGTTCGGTCAGAAATGCCCGGCTGGTAATGTAGCCATTGCGGATGTACCAGTCGGAGACATCCTGCGTCAGCTGTGAAATCTGTTTAATGCCCAAACACTGATCGAGGTAAGGCGCCAATAAGGTTTGCTGCCGTTCAGGCGTCAGCAAACGGGCGCCGGCAAGGCGGATATGATAGATAGGGAAGCAAGGACCGGTATTCTCAGGCAGCGCGGCACCGCGCCGTGGCGACGGCGCTATGCTGCGCTCCAGCTCTTCGCGCTGCATCTGGTTCTGCTGCAGTAATTCGCGCTGCTGTTGCTGTATTGTGTCACGGTCTGAAGGACTCAGCGGAGCTGCCCATCCCTCAAAGGAACACAGACTGCCCAGAGAAAACCATGTCAGGA
>NZ_QRAP01000039.1 GCF_003363015.1 Enterobacillus tribolii
ACCATCACCCTTAACCCGGTGACCAGCGACGACGTGCTGAACCTGGCGGAAGTCAACAGCGGGCAGACGCTGAGCGGTAAGGTCAGCGGCGCGGCGCCGGACGATATCGTCACTATTGTTCTGGGCGGTCAGACCTACACCACCACGGTGAACGCGGACGGCACCTGGAGCGTGAGCGTTGACAGCGACGCGCTTAAGGCGCTGGGCGACGGCAGCATCACGGTGAACGTCAGCGTGACCAACGGCCACGGCAATACCGGCACGGGCAGCCGCGACTTCACCATCGACGCTGACCTGCCGGGCCTGCGTATCGACACGGTGGCGGGCGACGACATCGTCAACGCCATCGAGCATCAGCAGCCGGTGATTATCAGCGGCACCAGCAGCGACGTGCCGGCGGGTAACGTGGTGACGGTCACGGTCAACGGCGTCAGCTACCCGGCTACGGTGGGTCAGGACGGCACCTGGAGCGTTAGCGTGCCGGCGGCGGATGTCTCGGCCTGGCCGGCGGGAACGCTGACCATCACGGCGGAGGCGGCCAGCGCCAGCGGCAACCCGGTAAGTATCACGGACAGCCAGGTGACGGTCGACCTGAGCGAGGTGGCGGTGTCCATCAACACCGTGGCGCTGGACAACGTCATCAACGCAACTGAAAAAGGTGCCGACCTGGTGCTCAACGGCGCCACGCAGAACGTGGAAGCCGGTCAGGTGGTGAAGGTGGTGTTCGCCGGTCACAGCTATGACGCGGTGGTTCAGGCGGACGGCAGCTGGAGCGTCACGGTGCCGGCCGCTGATATGGCCGGGCTGCGCGAAGGCGCGGACCAGGTGCAGGTGAGCGTGGTGAACCAGGCGGGCAACACGGCCTCGGCGGCGCAGGAACTTGTGGTCGATACCACGGCCCCGACGCTGACCATCGACCCGGTTGCCGGCGACAATATCCTTAATGCGGCCGAACACGGCCAGGCGCTGACGCTGACCGGCACCAGCAACGCGGAAGCGGGGCAGACGGTGACGGTGACGGTGAACGGCGCCGACTACAC